>NZ_QFZK01000009.1 GCF_003415675.1 Rhodoferax lacus | reverse complement strand
GGAAGCCTTCGCCTGCATTGACGGCGCCCATGCCAATGGCACTGGACGCGTTGTCACCGGCACCACCGGCCACGACGATGCCACTCTGCAGGCCGAGTGCACTGGCAGCAGTGGCACTCAGGGCGCCGCCGGGCGCACTGCCCTCCACCACGCGGGGCATCTGCTTCTCTGTCATGCCTGTCAGGGCCAGCAGCTCGGGCGACCACGCGCGCCGTGCCACATCCAGCCAGGCAGTGCCGCTGGCGTCCGACATGTCGCTGATGTGCTCGCCGGTGAGCATCAGGCGCACATAGTCCTTGGGCAGCAGCACTTTGGCCACCTGGGCAAAGACGGCAGGCTCGTGCTTGGCCACCCAGCGCAGCTTGGGCGCGGTAAAGCCCGGCATGATGAGGCTACCGGCCAGCTGGGCGGCAGCGGGGAGTGCTGCCATCATCTCCTCGCACTCCAGGGCGCTGCGGGTGTCGTTCCACAGAATGGCCGGGCGCAACACGCGGTCGGCTGCATCCAGCAGCACGGCGCCGTGCATCTGGCCCGACAGGCCTATGGCTTTGACAGCTGCGTATTGCGCCGGGTGCTTTTGCTGCAGGGCTTTCAAGGCGATGCCAGTGGCGCTCCACCAACTGACCGGGTCCTGCTCACTGTGGCCCGGGTGTGGGCGCGAAACTTCCAGCGTAGAGCCTGCGGTGCCAATGACGTGGTGCTGGTCGTCCAGCAGCAGCGCCTTGACCTCGGAGGTGCCGATATCAATTCCCAGGTACATGCTTGGTTTCTTTTAAAAGGGGTCTTAAAAATTGGTGCAGCACCAGGGCGGCTGCGCCAACGGCTGCGGCCTGCACGCCAAAGCGTGCGGCGCGAATTTGCGGGGCCTGCAAGCCGGCAGCGCGGGCATACACCTGCTGGGCACTGCGGGCGCTGTCGATCAGGGTGGGATGGTCTATGCAAGAGCGCCCGCCCACCACAATCACACGCGGGTTGAACATGGCATCCAGGTTTTGCAGCAGCACACCCAGGTACTGCCCGGCCTGTTGCAAGCCCTGTTTTTTGGCAAGGGCACGGGCGCCGATGAAAGCCTCGGCACAGCCCCTGCGGCCACAGGAACACAGAGGGCCATCGACCTGCAGAATGCTGTGGCCGATTTCGCCCGCAGCCCCCAGGAAACCGGTGAACAGCCGGTCATTGAGCACGATGCCTGCGCCCACGCCGACATCGCAATTCACGAAGATCAGCGGGTCATCGCTGCTGCCACCGGCAAACTCGTATTCGCCCAGCGCTGCGGCATCGGCGTCGTTTTGCAGATGAATGTGCTGGGTAGCGATGCCCAGGCGGGCAAATTCTTCGGACACCAGGGCCCTGAAGGGCACATCGCGCCAGCCCAGGTTGGGAGCCAGGCGCACCAGGCCCAGGCTTTCGTCCACAGCGCCGGGCAGGCAGACGCCCACACCGGACAGAATCAGTTCTTTCTCTTCCAGTTGCTGGCACAGCACCTGCACCAGGCGGCCGAGCTGCTGGCAAGCCGCTTGCGGCTGCGGATCATCCAGAGCCACTTCGGTTTGCGTCAGGATGACGCCGCTAAGTGACACACAGACCAGACGCAAACAGTCCACGGCAATCTCGATGCCGATCAGCACACGCCGGGCAGTGTCGATATTCAGGGGGGTGGAGGGCCGGCCCAGGCCTTGGGTGGCCACCGGGGCTGCCGCTTCGCTAAGCCAGTGTTCGTCCAGCAGCTCGCGCACCAAGGCGCTGACAGTGGACTTGGTCAGGCCGCTCAAGTGCGCCAGGCGCGCACGCGACAGGTCAGGCTGGCTGCGTATCAGCCGCAGCAGCACGCTGCGGTTGATACGCTTGAGCAATTGCAAATCACCGGTGGCTTTCATGCAGTCCTACCCCAAGGCCTCTGTCTGATGCTGCACCAAGCCCACCCCTAACGCGCAGGGCGTTCGGTTTGCGGTTTGCCTTCGGGCTTCTTGCCCAGAATGATCATGCCCAGCACCTCGTCCTCGGTCACATCCGAGGTCTTGTAGGTGCCCACGAGCTTGCCGTTCTTCATGACCGACAGGCGGTCACTCAGGGCGAACACGTCGTGCATGTCATGGCTGATCAGGAAGATGCCCACGCCTTCTGCCTTGAGCTGCTCGATCAGGCGGGCCACCATGGCGGTCTCTTCCGGGCCGAGCGCTGCCGTGGGCTCGTCCATGATCAGGATTTGCGCATTGAAGTAAATGGCACGCGAGATGGCCACCACCTGGCGCTGGCCGCCCGAGAGGCGACGCACCGGGGTGTGGTAGTTCTTGAAGTTCTTGTTCAGGCGCTGGAACACCTTGCGGCCGGCCGCATCCATGCGGTGGTCATCCAGGGTATTCCACTTGGTCAGCAGCTCGCGGCCCAGAAACAGGTTGGCCACCGAATCCAGGTTGTCGGCCAGTGCCAGGGTCTGGTAGATGGATTCAATGCCGACATCCTGTGCATCGGCGGGCGTGCGGATGTTGGTCTTCTCGCCGTTGATGATCACATCGCCGCTGTCGATCGGGTAGGCGCCAGCCAGCATCTTCATCAGCGTGGACTTGCCCGCGCCGTTGTGCCCCAGCAGTGCAACCACTTCGCCGGGATACAGGTTGATGGACACGTCATCGACGGCGTGCACGCCGCCGAAGGCCTTCTTGATGTTGCGCAGTTCGACCAGGCACTTGTTGGGATCAGCCTTGGCACGTTTGGCTGCGGCTTCTGCGTTATGGGTTTCGGTGCTCACAGTACGTCTCCAGTCCATTTGCGGTAGGCCACGTCAAACACAACCGCAGCGATCAGAACCTGGCCGATGATCACGTAACGGGTACCGATGGACACGTCGAGCAGCAGCATGCCGCTGTCAATGCATTGCATGATGAGGGCGCCCAGCACCGAGCCCATGATGGTGCCGCTGCCGCCGGCCAGTGCCGTGCCGCCGATCACGGTGGCCGCAATTACCAGCAGTTCAGCGCTGTTACCCAGCGAGTTGGTGCCGGCGTTCAGGCGCGAGATGGCCACTATGGCCGCGATGGTGGTGAGCACGGCCAGCAAGAGAAACAGCAGCATGGTGACGCGCTTGACCGGAATACCGACCAGAGCGGCCGCATCCGGGTTGCCGCCCATGGCGAACACATAGCGGCCAAAGCGGGTGCGCTTGACCAGGAAGGCCATGAACATGGCCACAGCGCCCCAGATCAGCACGGGGATGGGGATGCCCTGGGCATCGTCCTTGCCGGGAATCTGGTAGGCGTTCATGACGGCCACAAAGCCCATCACGATGATGATGGGAATGAGGGCCAGCAGCACGTCCATAACCAGCGGGTTGGTGGGCACGTCGTAAGCCTTCTTGGCGCGGCGCTTGGACAGCATGGCGTTGACCACACCCAAGCAGATCACAGCACCCAGAATCCAGCTGGCCGTGGTGCCGATGCCGCCATTGAAGCCGCCACCGAGCTTGAGGAAGAAGGGGTCGGAGATGGGTTGCGTCTTGCCGTCGGCGACCAGGTAGGCTGCACCACGGAAAGACATCAGGCCACCCAGCGTGACCACAAAAGAAGGCACTCCCACATAGGCCGTGAGCGCGCCCTGGTACATGGCCACGGCGATGGCTGCAGCCAGACCGGCCAGGCAGGCCGCGGGCCAGCCCCAGTTGGAGGTGTACATGAGGTAGGCGATGAGCACACCGACAAAGCCCATGACCGAGCCGACCGACAGGTCAATATGGCGGGCCACGATGATCAGCACCATGATGGTGGCCAGAATGCCGACCACCGCAGTTTGCTGGGCGATGTTGTACAGATTTTCGGCAGAGAAAAAGATGCCGTCCGACAACACGTTAAAAATTACGGTGATCACCACCAGCACCCCGGCCATCAGCACCATGCGCCAATCGACCGCCGAATGCTTCAAGTTCTGTAATGCTTGATTCATTGACTTCTCCAAACGGAACCAAAAAATGGGGAATCCAAAAAAGCACCGCGGGCGCAAGGCGTACGCCCGGCCCGCGGTGTTGGACTAAACCAGCTCAGCCGAGCGGCTTATTTGCAGGCAGCAACCTTGGCAGCGTCCACGCCCTTGCACAGCGCGTCTTTCTTGATGTAACCAGCCTTCAGGACCACGTCCAGATTGGCCTGGGTCACAGGGATGGGCTTCAGGAAGATGGACTTCAGGGTGACCTTCTTCTCGCCGCCAGCCCAGTCAGCTGCACCGGTGACGGACTTGCCAGCACCGAGTTCCACAGCGGCCTTGGCAGCAGCAGTACCCAGATCAGCAGAGTTCTTCCAGACCGACACGGTCTGGGTGCCCAAGGCCACGCGGTTCAGCGCAGCATGGTCACCGTCCTGGCCGGACACGGGAATGCCTTGCAGACCCTTGGCGGTCAGGGCAGCGACAACGCCACCGGCCATACCGTCGTTCTGGGCAATCACGGCGTCAACCTTGTTGCCGTTCTTGGTCAGGATCTGTTCCATGTTCTTCTGGGCATTCTGGGGATTCCAGCCAGCAGTGAACTCTTCGCCCACGATCTTCACGTCGCCGCTCTTGAGGGCAGCAGCCAGCACTTCGCCCTGGCCTTCGCGCAGGAAGTTGGCGTTCGCGTCACCTGGGTCACCCTTGATGATGGCGAAGTTGCCCTTGGGCTTGACGGCCAGGATGGCACGTGCGGTCATGCGGCCGACTTCCTTGTTGTCGAAGGTGATGTAGGTGACACCGGGAGCTTCGAACAGACGGTCATAGGCGATCACGGGGATCTTCAGCTGGTTGGCCTTGTTGACGGCGGGCAGGATGGCGTCCTTGTCGCGACCCAGAATGATCAGGACCTTGGCACCCTTGGCGATCAGGCCGTCGATGTCAGTGAGTTGCTTCTCGGTGGAGGCACCCGCGTCAGACATGATGTACTTGGCACCGGACTTGGCCAGCTCGGCCTTGATGGCGGCTTCGTCAGTCTTCCAACGCTCTTCCTGGAAGGCGTCGTAGCTCACGCCGACCACCAGTTGGGCAAAAGAGGAACCTGCGGCCATGGCCAGGGCCAATGCGGTCAGTTGACGTTTAAATTTCATACTTGTCTCCAGAAGAAAAGCCCGATATGGGCACTTGTATTGAATGAACTTCCTGGCCTGCCAAGCGTGCGTGGCACGATTTAGTTCGGACAGAAAACCAAGTATCACGGTTTCTGGCAAACCGGGCATTAGGGGAAACGCTAGGTAGTCGGTAAAGACAGGGCGGCCAGCCGGGCCTGGCGCACGGCAGCGCCAATTTGCAGGCCTGTGGCGCCCTTCTGCTGCGCATCCGCCGCAACCGGTGCAGTGGCCACGGACAGCACCTGCTCCAGCGCCTGCAGGAGGCGCGGCCGCTGCGGGTAAGCGGCATCGGCAAAACCGGTGCGCCCGCGCGCATCGCATTCACAGGCCAGCAGCACCTCGGCCATGCGGGCAGGTTTGCGGATGGCGTCGCAGCGCTCCAGCAGGCGCAGCAGGGCATCGGGCCCAAGCTCTGCCGAGCGATGTATGTTTCCGTGTTCGCGCGCCACCACCTCGGCCAGCTCAGCGCACTCCACTGGCACGCGCAGGCGTTTGCAGACTGCCTGAAGCAGCTTGACGCTGCGGCCTTCGTGGCCGATGTGGCGGGGCAGCACATCCACCGGCGTGGTGCCCTTGCCCAGGTCATGCATGAGGCAGGCAAAGCGCACGGCCAGGCTGGCCTGCAGCTGTGCGGCCATGTCCAGCACCAGCATCACATGCACGCCGGTGTACACCTCCGGGTGGTGCTGCGGACTTTGCGGCACGCCCCACAGGCGGTCCAGCTCGGGCAGCAGGCGCACCAGGGCATGGCAGTCGCGCAGCACGGCAAACATCCGCGATGGACGGGCTTCCATCAGCCCCTTGGCCAGTTCCTGCCAGACACGTTCAGCCACCAGGTGGTCCACCTCGCCGTCCTGCACCATCTGCTGCATCAGGCTCAGGGTTTCAGGGGCTGCAGAAAAACCCGCAAAGCGCGCGGCAAAGCGTGCCAGACGCAGGATGCGCACCGGGTCTTCCCGAAAGGCCGGGGTGACGTGGCGCAGCACCCTGGCTGTCAGGTCGGCACGGCCCTGGAACGGGTCAATGAGGTCTTGCGGCTCAAAGTGGCCATCCCTCTGCAGGCGTTCGGCTGGCAGGGCGATGGCGTTGATGGTCAGGTCCCGGCGGGCCAGGTCTTCTTCGAGCGTGACGCCGGGGTCGGCATGCACGGCAAAGCCGGTATAGCCCGGGGCCGTCTTGCGCTCGGTGCGTGCCAGGGCGTATTCCTCGTGGCTGGTGGGGTGCAAAAAGACGGGAAAATCGCGCCCCACCTGGGTGTAGCCCAGGTCCAGCAGAGCCTGGGGCGTGCTGCCCACCACCACCCAGTCGCGGTCCTGCATGGGCAGGCCCATCAGGGCGTCGCGCACGGCACCGCCGACCAGGTAGATTTTCATGGGCTGCGTAGGGGCATCATCTTTTGATGCGATAGGGTTCTTCGAAATCCAGAAAATCCTTTTCGGCACGCGCATCAGCAATCCAGGCCGCCACACCGGGCAGGGCCGTGACGCGCTGCACATAGTCGGCCGCCACCTGGGGCAGGGGCAGCGCATAGGTATTGAAGCGCATGCAGATGGGTGCGAAGTAGGCGTCGGCAATGCCGAAGTCGCCAAACAGCATCGGGCCGCCATGCTCCTCCAGCAAAGCCGTCCACATTTGCACCAGGCGCTGCACATCGCTGCGCACGGCTGGCTTGTCGCGCCAGACCAGGGCGCCCACTTCGGGCAACGCGGCCTCGATGTTCATGGGACAGTTGCCGCGCAGGCCGGTAAAGCCGCTGTGCATTTCGGCGCAGATGCTGCGGGCACGGGCGCGGGCGGCACGGTCTGCAGGCCAGAGGTTTTTTTCGGGGTAGCACTCGGCCACATATTCGGCAATGGCCAGGGTGTCCCAGATGGCCAGCTCCCCGTCCACCAGCACGGGCACCTTGGCTGTGGGCGTGAGGCCCGAGAGCGTTTTCTTGAAGTTGGAGTCGGCGTCAAAGGAGTCGAAGCGCACCAGCTCTTCGTCAAAGGCAATGCCGGCCTGTTTGAGCAGCACCCAGGGCCGCATGGACCACGAAGAGTAGTTTTTGTTTCCAACGAACAGCTTGAGCATGGGCTTTCCTTAAAACCTGCATGCTAAACCAAGCGCATTCGCCCGGGCAGGCACCAAGCCGCAGGCTGGGCGCGGCCTCAGGGCAGCTCGGTGCTGGTATCAACCACGGTGCTGTCCAGCGGCCCCACCATGCCCAGCCTGGCCTTGAGCGACTGCGGCTGCCCGGTGATAACGGCGGCGTAGTTGGTGGTGTTGGAGAGCACTTTCTTGACGTAGTCACGTGTCTCGTTGAAGGGCACATTCTCGGCCCAGATGGCCGCCTCCTGGGTAGGTGCGCCCACGCCGCCACGCCATACCCGCGGCCTGCCGGGGCCGGCGTTGTAGGCGGCTGCGGCCATGGGCATGGAGCCGCCAAACGAGTCCAGCAGCAGCTTGAGATAGCCGGTACCAATGGCGATGTTGGTGTCGCGCTCGGTGATGTGCTGGGGCTGGAAATCGGTCAGGCCTATCTTCCTGGCCGTCCATTTGGCGGTGGCGGGCATGACCTGCATCAGACCGGAGGCGCCTACGCCGCTCTTGGCGTCCATGATGAAGCGGCTTTCCTGGCGAATCAGGCCGTAGACATAGGCCGGATCCATGCCAATCTTGGCGGTACGCGCCAGCACGGCGTTCTTGAAGGGCATGGGGAAGCGCTGCTCGAAGTCCATCACACTGCGGGTACGCTCGCTGGTGTTGATGCAGCGGTCCCACACTTCGGCGCGGCAGGCCAACTCGGCCGCGGCCAGCAGGCTGCGGTCATCCATACCACCGCGCACATGCAGGTTGGTGCTGTAGTTCCACTCGCGCACACCCTCGGCACGCAGGCCGATCTGGATGGCGTACAGGGCGCGCGTCAGGCCGGGGTTGTTGCGGGCGATTTCACGCTCTTCCAGCGTCAGCGGTTCCGGGGCCTGGGGCGCGTTGATGCGCTGGCCCAACTCCTCCAGCGCCAATTGCTCGTAAAAGCCACGCACCCCGGCAATGGACTGCAGCAGGCTGAGTGCTTCTGTACGGGACGCTTCCGACTCGGAACGCGCCAGCAGCGCGCGGGCATGCCAGTAGGTCCAGACCGGCTCGGCGGCTGCGGCCGTTGGCATGGCAGCAATGGCGTCCTGCACCATCTTCCAGTTGCCTGCGCGCAGGGCGGCACGCACGGCCCATGCCAGATGGTCTTCGTGCATCTGGCTGAGCTGGCCCTGGGCAAAGTAGCCCACGGCGTCATTGCCCAGCTTCATGGCCGCGCGCTTGCCGATCACGCCCCAGATCCAGCTGCGCTCTTCCTGTGTCAGCTGGGCCTTCCAGCGCAGGTGGTTGACTTCAGTGGCCGCCTCGGCCGGGTCCAGCCAAGCCAGGCGGATGATGGCCAGGGACACCAGTTCGCGGGTTTGCGGGCGCAACGCGGTGAGCTTGTCGTCCAGGTATTTGGAGGGGTTGAGGTAAATCGCATTGAGCGTTTTGACCCAGCTGTCATTCAGAATGCCCACCGCCTGGGTGGCAACCCGCAGGCGGTCGTTCTCCATGCCAAGGCGGGCACGGGGCCATACCTCGGCAGCCCGCATGGAGTGGTCCTTGACGAGCTGCTCGGCCGCGGCAGCGCAACCTTCGTCGGCATCCTTTTGCCCCAGCCAGGTCTGCATCACGGCGGCATTGACGTTGACTCCAGTGGCCAGGTGATCAGTCAGCAGGGCATAGCAGCGCAGGGACTTGTCGTCACTCATGCGGTACTTGGGGTATTCGCGGTTGAAGGCGGCCCAGTCGCGGTTGCGCCCGAGCTGCAGCAGCCATTCGGAGCGCAGCTTGTCTTCCTGGTAGCTGCCGGCATAGCGGGCAAAATAATCCTGCACCTCGGCGGGGCTGGCATCTTCCAGGCGTGCCGACAGTTCCCAGTAGGCTGCCCAGGGCTCCAGCACGTAGCCGCGCACCTGGGGCAGCAGGCTGGACAGGCGCTTGCGGTCACGCACCTTGTAGGCCTGTGCCATGTCGACAATGACGGCATCCAGGCGGCTGTTGTCACGCCCTTGGGCGTGGGCGGGGGAGAGGGAGGGCACGAACACACAGGCGGCGAGCGCCAACGGTGTCAGAATGGCTGAAAACTGCATGTGGACATTATGGACAACTCAGAACAAGCACAGGAAAAGAAGGCCCTGCGGGCCGCCCTGATTGAACAGCGCAACCAGCTGCCAGACCGCCAAGAGCGGGCCGACCTGCTGCAGCGCGTGATGCGCATCTGGCTGGTAGGCCGCCCGGACATCGTGATTGGCGCTTACTGGCCCATCAAGGGCGAGTTTGACCCCCTGCCCGCTCTGCACCGCTGGAAGGAAGACGGCGAGCTGCTCGACCAGCCCCAGCCCCGGCGCATTGGCCTGCCGGTGGTCAACAAGGAAACCCGCACCATGACCTTCCACGCTTGGTACCCGGGCTGCCCCATGGAGGAAGACGCCTACGGCATCCCCAAGCCCAAGGACACCGAGATCATCACGCCCACCCTGCTCTTCGCACCCTGCGTGGGCTACGGCCCCGGCGGTTACCGGCTGGGTTATGGCGGCGGCTTTTATGACCGCATGCTGTCGAGCCTGACGCCCAAGCCTTTCGCGGTGGGGCTGGGCTTTGGCATGGGCTTCTTGCCCGATTTCGAGCCCGAGCCGCACGACATGCCGCTGGACGCCATCCTCAATGATTACGGCGTGGTCTGGCCCGTCTGAGCAAACAACAAGCACACAGGAACCCCATGCATTTTGAGAGCAAGCAGACCGGCAGCCACAAGCCGGTGGACGTGGTCGTGATGGCCGCAGGCAAGGGCACGCGCATGAAGAGCGCCCTGCCCAAGGTATTGCACCGCCTGGGCGGACGCGCCCTGTTGCAGCATGTGCTGGACACAGCGGCCAGCCTGCAGGCACGCAAGGTGGTGGTAATTACCGGCCACGGCGCCGCCCAGGTGGAAGCCGCCTGCCAGGCCAACACAGGCACCAACTACGCCATGGAATTTGCCCGCCAGGAGCCCCAACTGGGCACCGGCCACGCGGTACAACAAGCCCTGCCCCACCTGGCCGACGATGGCGTGGTGGTGGTGCTGTCGGGCGACGTGCCGCTGACGCAGGCCGACACACTGTTCCACCTGATTGCCGCAAGCGGCGGCACCCGCCTGGCGCTGCTGACACTGGAAATGCCAGACCCCACGGGCTACGGCCGCATTGTGCGCAATGCGGATGGCGCGGTCCGGGCCATTGTGGAACACAAGGACGCCAGCCCCGAGCAGCGCCATATCCAGGAGGTATATAGCGGCATCATGGCGGTGCCTGCGGCCTCGCTCAGGCGCTGGCTGGCGCGCCTGGGCAACCACAACGCACAGGGCGAGTACTACCTGACCGACATCGTGCGCTTTGCCGTGTCCGACGGCGAGGCCGTGGTGGCGCACAAGATCACAGATGCCGTGCAAGTGGCCGGGGTCAACAGCCCGGTGCAGCTGGCCCAACTGGAGCGCGCTTACCAATTGGGCGTGGCCCACAAGCTGATGGAAGAAGGCGTGCGCCTGGCCGACCCGGCGCGCCTGGATGTGCGCGGCGATCTGTCGTGCGCCCACGATGTGTCCATCGATGTGAACTGCGTCTTTGAGGGGCAGGTGAACCTGGGCGAAGGCGTTCGCATTGGTGCCAACTGCGTGATTGCCAATGCGGTGATCGAGGCCGGTGCCGTCATCCACCCGTTTACCCACATCGACGGCGAGAAGCTGGGCGTGACCGTGGGCGTGGGCTCGCTGATAGGCCCGTTTGCCCGCCTGCGCCCCGGCGCGCGTTTGGGCTCAGAGGTGCACATCGGCAACTTTGTGGAAGTGAAGAACTCCACCCTGGCCGATGGCGCCAAGGCCAACCACCTGGCCTATCTGGGCGATGCCACGGTGGGCGAGCGGGTGAACTTTGGTGCGGGCAGCATCACCGCCAATTACGACGGCGCCAACAAGCACCGCACGGTCATCGGGGCTGATGTGCATGTGGGCAGCAACTGCGTGCTGATTGCCCCCCTCACTTTGGGTGCGGGCGGCACGGTGGGCGGCGGCTCCACCCTGACCAAGAGCACACCGCCCGGCGCCCTGACAGTGGCGCGTGGGAAGCAGGTGTCCATTGCCGACTGGTCGCGCCCGAAAAAGGCGCCCAAGGCCTAGAGCCGGTTGTGGCACTGGAGAGCTGACATGCCCGATACACCCGACACACCCGGCATGCGCGTTGCCGCGCTGGAAGCCGAACTGGCCAGCCTGCGCGCCGAGATGCAGGACTTTACCTACACCGTGTCACACGACCTGCGCGCCAGCCTGCGCCACATCCTGAGCTATGCGCAGCTGGTGCAGGAAGACGCAGCCCCCCTGCTGCCAGCCGAGACCCTGGGGTTTGTGAACACCATCTCTGACTCGGCGCGCCACATGGGCGTGCTGATGGACGGGCTGATGGAGCTCTCGCGCCTGGGCACCACACCCGTGGCGATTGCGCCCTTACCCTTGCAGGCGCTGGTGCAGGACGTGGTGACCGAGCTGCGCCAGAAGCATCCCGAAGCACCCATCGTGTGGCAGGTGCAGGAGGCGCTGCCGGTGGTGCTGGCGGATGCAGTGCTGCTGCGCGCCGCTGTAATGGCCGTGCTGGACAACGCAGTCAAGTTCACGGCCCACAAGGAGCAGCGGCACATTGGGGTGTCGGCGCAGCAAACGCACGCCGTGGGCCCTGTCACCCTGCGCATTCAGGACAACGGCGCGGGCTTCAACCCGGCCCTGCAGTCCAAGCTGTTCAAGCCGTTTTCGCGCCTGCATACGGTCAAGCAATTTGCCGGCATTGGCATGGGGCTGGCGCTCACCCGCAAGATGCTCGCGCGCATGGGTGGCGGGATTCAGGCCGAAGGGATTGTGGATGGTGGATGCACCGTCTGCATCACCCTGCCCTACTGCGGCTGATGGTTCCAGGCGTGGCGCAGCAGGCTGCGCAGCTTGGCGGGCTTGACGGGCTTTTGCAGCAGCAGCAAACCCGCAGTTGCAATGCGCTGCTTGACGCGCTCATCGGTGTCGCCACTGATGATGCAGGCTGGAATATCGCGTCCCGCGAGGGCGCGCAATTGCTGCACCGCGTCCACGCCGTCGTGTGCCCCCAGCAGGCGAAAGTCGGTGAGCAGAAAATCAGGTGCCAGCTCGGCCGAATAGCGCTCCTGTGCTGATTGGGCGGTACTGGCCTCCAGCACCTGGCAACCCCAACTTTGCAGCAAGCCGGCCAGGGCTGCGCGGCCCAGGGCGTCGTCCTCAATCAGCAGCACGCGCATGCCGCCAATGTCTTTGCCGCCAACCAGCTCCTGCAACCCACTGGCTGGCAGGGCGGCGTCTGCCCTTCCCTGTGGCACCTGCAAGGTGAAGGTGCTGCCACAGCCCAGGGCCGAACGCAGGGCGATGCGGTGGTCCAGCAGCTTGCAGGAACGCTCCACGATGCTCAGGCCCAGGCCCAGGCCCTTGTTGCGGTCGCGTTCGGGGTTTTCCACCTGGTAGAACTCTTCAAAGACCTTTTGCTGATGCTCCAGGGCAATGCCAATGCCGCTGTCACGCACCTGGATGTGCAGCACGCCTTGCCCCGCACCCGGCCTGCAGGTCAGCAGCACGCTGCCACTGTGTGTGTGCTGCACGGCGTTGCTCAGCAAATTGAGCAGGACCCTGTGCAGCAACACCGGGTCGCTTTGCACCCAGGCCTTGGTCGGGCGAATACGCAGGCGCAGGCCCTTTTGCCTGGCCATGTCGGAAAAACTGGTGCGCAGTGTGTCAAACACGGCATTGAGCGCAAAGCTTTGCAGACGGGCATGGGTGAGCTGGGAGTCCAGACGCGAGTAGTCAAAAAAAGCATCCAGCATGTCCTGCAGCGCCAGCACCGAGGCGTCCACACCGGCCACCAGTTCCCGGGTCTGCGGGTCGTGCGGCAGCTGCTTGAGCCGGGCCACGAACAGGCCCAAGGCGTGGGCGGGCTGGCGCAGGTCGTGGCTGGCGGCGGCCAGAAAGCGGGACTTGGCCTGGCTGGCGGCCTCGGCCTCGTTTTTGCGCTCATGCAGCGCAGTCTCGAAACGGCTGCGGGCATGGTTGAAGGCCGCCGCAATCAGCACATAAAAGCCCATGGACAACAGGAAATGCGTGCGCACCACCGGCGAATACGGGTAGCTGAAGGGCAGCAGGGGTGCGACCAGCAGCAGGCACACCATGTGGCAGGCAAAGAACGCCAGGCTGTAGTACCAGCCGCGGCGCTGCCCCTTGATAAAAAAGGACAGGAAAGGCACCGAATAGACCCAAAACAAGCCGGTGCCCGCCACCCCTCCCAAGAGAATCAGAGCCGAAGAAATGGCCAGCGCACCCAGCAGCAGCAGGAGTTCGGTAGCCTCAATGTGCTGCGGCTGGTTGACCAGCAGCGCTGCCGGCACAAAGAACAGCAGCAGGCTGACGAGTTCGGCGAAACCCAGCAACTGCGTGGTCGGCTCCATGAGGTTGAAGGCCGAGAAGCCCACGCTGCAGACGATGCAAATCGCGGCAGTGGAGCGCACGTGCTGCACGCGCTCGGCCAGCTCGATCTCGTCCACCAGGTTGGTACCCAGGGCCTCAACCGCCAGGTCTACCAGGCGTTTCATGTGCAGGGCTTTGTCATGGCTAGGCACTTTAATCCATACCCTTCGGCGCCAAGGGCAGCTCGGCCCCGAACTTGCTGCGCTTGACGCTGAAAAACGCCTTGACGTTGCGCACATTGGCATCGCTGGTGAAGAGCCGCTGCGCCAGCGCCAGGTAGGCGGGCATGTGGGCGGCATGCACCACCAACACAAAGTCCGGCCCCGGCGAGACGCGGTAGCACTGCTGCACAGCGTCATCCGCCACCACACGCGCCTCGAAGCGTTCCAGCTCTTCGGCGCCCTGGCGGTCCAGCGTGATTTCCACGATGGCACTCAGGCCGTGGCCAATGGCCTGTGCCAGTTTTTCCGGATTGAGGATGGCCACCTGGCGCTCGATCAGGCCTGCATCGCGCAGGCGTTTGATGCGCCGCAGGCAGGTGGGCGCAGAGGTGTGCACGGCCAGGGCCAGGTCCTGGTTGCTGAGCGAGGCGTCGCGCTGCAGCTGCTCCAGCAGGGCCAGGTCCATGGCATCCAGCTCTATTTCTTTCATAAATGATTTAAATTTTTGCTTTTATTGCAAACTTATATGGCTATGAAATTTTCGTTCATTTATTTCCACTAATCAAATTCTTATTTTTAATCGCCGGTTCTACCATTGCGGCATCAAACCCAAGGAGTGTGCGTATGTGTGGCATCGTCGGCGCGGTCTCGACCCGCAATATTGTTCCCGTGCTGGTGCAGGGCCTGGAGCGCCTGGAGTACCGGGGCTACGACTCCTGCGGCGTCGCCGTGTATGCGCAAGATGCCACCCCCGGCCTGAAGCGCGCTCGCAGCACCGCACGCGTGGCCGAGCTGGCCGAGCAGGTGGCCACAACCCATCTGGAAGGCACGCTGGGCATTGCCCACACCCGCTGGGCCACACACGGCGCGCCGGTGGTACACAACGCCCACCCGCACTTCAGCCATGGCACCGGGCTTGATGCCGCATCCAAGCCAGGCCGCATTGCGCTGGTGCACAACGGCATCATTGAGAACCACGACGAACTGCGCGCCGCCCTGCAGGCCCGTGGCTATGTGTTTGACAGCCAGACCGACACCGAGGTGATTGCCCACCTGGTGGACAGCCTCTACGACGGCGACCTGTTCGAGGCCGTCAAAAGCGCACTCACCCATTTGCACGGCGCCTACGCCATTGCCGTGTTCTGCAAGGACGAGCCGCAGCGCCTGGTGGGCGCACGCGCGGGCTCGCCGCTGATCCTGGGTGTGGGCAAGGACGGGCAAGAGCTGTTTCTGGCCAGCGACGCCATGGCCCTGGCCGGTGTGACCGACCAGATCGTCTACCTGGAAGAGGGCGACCTGATCGACATGCAGTTGGGCAAGTACTGGCTGTTTGACAAGGCGCGCAAACCCGTGAGCCCGGCGCAGCGCCCGGTAAAAACCGTGGTGGCGCACAGCGGTGCGGCCGAACTCGGCCCCTACCGCCACTACATGCAGAAAGAAATCTTCGAGCAGCCACGCGCCATTGCCGACACCCTGGAAGGCGTGGAAGGCATCACGCCCGAGCTGTTTGACCAGCAAATGAACCACCAGCCCGGCGCCAACGCCGCACGCGTGTTTGCGCAGATTGATTCGGTGCTGATTTTGGCCTGCGGCACCAGCTACTACAGCGGCTGTACCGCCAAGTACTGGCTGGAAAGCATTGCCAAGATCCCCACGCAGGTGGAAGTGGCCAGCGAGTACCGCTACCGCGACTCGGTGCCCAACCCCAACACCCTGGTGGTAACCATCACCCAAAGCGGCGAAACCGCCGACACCCTGGCCGCCCTGCGCCACGCCCAGTCGCTGGGCATGCACCACACCCTGACCATCTGCAACGTGGCCACCAGCGCCATGGTGCGCGAATGCAGCCTGGCCTATGTGACGCGCGCCGGTGTGGAGATCGGCGTGGCCAGCACCAAGGCCTTTACCGCGCAACTGGCCGGCCTGTTTTTGCTCACCCTGTGCCTGGCCCAAGCCAAGGGCCGCCTGAGTGACGCTGAAGAGCAGCGCCACATGAAAGCCATGCGCCACCTGCCCGCCGCCCTGCAAGCCGTGCTGGCCCTGGAGCCGCAGGTGATGGCCTGGGCTGACGACTTTGCGAGCTGCGAAAACGCCCTCTTCCTGGGCCGCGGCCTGCACTACCCCATCGCCCTGGAAGGCGCCTTGAAGCTCAAGGAAATCAGCTACATCCACGCCGAGGCCTACCCCGCTGGCGAACTCAAACACGGCCCCCTGGCCCTGGTCACCAGCAGCATGCCCGTGGTCACCGTAGCGCCCAATGACGCTCTCTTGGAAAAGCTCAAAAGCAATATGCACGAAGTGCGCGCCCGCGGCGGCGTGCTCTATGTGCTGGCCGATGCCGACACCCGCATCGAGAGCGGCGAAGGCCTGCACGTGATCCGCATGCCAGAGCACTACGGCGAGCTCTCCCCCATGCTGCACGTGGTGCCGCTGCAGCTGCTGGCGTACCACACGGCGTGTGCAAGGGGCACGGATGTGGATAAGCCGCGGAATTTGGCTAAGAGTGTGACGGTGGAGTGAAGGCGCACGCCTTGGCTATACTACCTAAACTTTAAAGGTAGTACAGCCAGTGCTTTATTCAGAACTCAGCGCAGCAGCACAGGCTTCCTATGCGGGCCTGGATGTTGCTGCCCGCGATGCTGAAATGAGGCGCAGCGTGGCGCTGGTGCCTGGCGGCTTTGTCAAAAAGCACGACAAAGGCCGTCACTATTGGTATTACCAAAAAAAGCAACCCGACGGAAAAGTCCAGCAAGTCTTCGTCGGCCCAGACGACGCAAAAACGCGTGCACTGATTGATCGCCACGGTGCTGCCGATGCAACCCAGGGGCAAGCCGCTTTACAGAAGTTGGCCCAGGCGACCATTGCATTGGGTTGCTCCGAGATTCCTTTGAAGCATGGCCGTGTGATTGGCCGACTGCTGGACCACGGGTTTTTTAATGCCGGCGGACTGCTGGTGGGAACCCATGCGTTTCTGGCCTACCAAAACATGTTTGGCGTGCGCTGGGATGCAGGCGCTTTCACGGTGGATCTGGACTTTGCACACGCAGGCAAGAATATTTCTCTTGCGATTGCGAGAAACGTGCAGGTGGACACCGCCAAAGCGATTGACTCGTTGGAAATGGGGTTCATTCCTGTGATGAGCGGCACCACGTACAAGAAGCCCGATGAGCCCGACTTTGATCTGGATTTTTTGACTACGTTTGGCAGAAGTGGGGATGCACCGCAGTTTGTGCCTGCCCTGAACCTCTCCATGCAACCCCTGAAGTTCATGGAGTTTTCTCTGGAAGCGCCCATGAAGGCCACACTGCTCTACCGCAACGGCCCCCTGGTGGTGAACATACCCCGGCCAGAGCGCTATGTTTGGCACAAGCTCATCGTCTATGGAGAGCGGCCACGGGAGCAACGCACCAAAGCCAACAAGGACCTGATACAAGCGGCCTGCCTGTTGGACTATCTGCTGGAGAACGACGGTGACCTGGTGCGCGAGTCATGGGCGAATGCAAGCAGCCGGGGGCCAGGCTGGAACCAACGACTGCGCCAGGGCTGGGATGCTTTGAATGCAAAGTTCGCAGCGCAACGGTTTATCGAGCGGCTGGGGGTGTAAATCTGTCCGGGTAGCCTGCCACAGCCATCCCGCAGCCAACACCCTAATCGTCACCCTTGAACACCGTGCGGTACTTGGCCATACCCATTTTGTTGACGGCGTACTCATCCATACCAAAGCCAATGAAGCCCGCCAGGGAATCATGCACATAGCGGCTAAACAGCGTGTCCACCGCAGGCGTGACCCGTTCGGGCTGGATATGCGCGGCCACGTCATGCACACGGCGCTCCGCCATCGAAGCGGTTACACCCGTGGCCACCAACATCTTGCGGTGGCTTTGGGCAATTTCGGCGGGCGGCGTATGGGACTGCATGACATCAACCAGACCCAGACCCAAGGTGCGCAGAAAGTCCTCTTGGGTCTTGCGCAGATAGGCTTTGTCCTTCGCACCAGCAGCTGCATACGGCGCCGCCTGCAGGAACCGGTGCCGCATGGCGTAACGGTAGCTGTGGTACAGCGCCATGTGTTCGCGGTGCATGTCTTCAACCGGCCCGCCGGAGACGGCGGCTTCACGCAGGTAGTTGTTGAAGGCGGTGGTGGTGGAAGTGGTGGGCGTCAGTGAGTCTTTGATCTGTTTATCCAACTTGTCCCAAGCAACAAGAGGCACACCCGCCTGAACGGCCTCGTCGTACATTGACTTGCCAGGAAGGATGCTCAGTGCTTCGCCTGCCGTAGGCCACACGCCCAAGTCCTTGGGGGCATAGCCACCGCCCACATCAGAGTGCGAGCCGGGATACATCACCTCTTTGGCATTGGCCGGATAGGAATTCTTTACCCGCACCGAGTCCAGCGGAAAGCACGCGCGCAATTCATGCCCCGCCACAAAGTGCACGCACTTGCGCACGGCCGGGTGTATCTCCAACGTGTTGTCTGCCCAGCCCTGGTGGCCTGCCAGCACACCGGAGTCATTGATGTTGGCCAAACCCACGGAAGCCACCGTATCAAAGATACCCAAGAACTGCACGTTTAGAGCCATATCAGCGAACAACCAACCACCATCTTTTTGCTCACATACTTCCATCAACCAATTCACAAATACCCGGGCTTCGGCTGCGCCACGGCTGAAGCCAAACACCGACAAGTTAATTTGTGTGATTTTGGGCTTGTAGGCCTTCATAGCTTCTTTAAGCTTGCCTTGATAGGTCTTGAGAACCAAGCGCCTTTGGGCAGCAAGACTCGTTGACAGCACTGAGCATTTGTCTTTTGCTTCCGCGTCGGTGACAAGTGGGAATTTTTCACCCCTGAGGTACCGCATGGGCGCATTGAAAAGCTGTAGGAGCGCCCACAGGATGCGGTGCTCACCCATCTCGCCTCCAATGGCTCCGCGATTCGCATTGAACAAATAGGTATTGGAGTCGCCAATTTCGGGAAATGGAGTGCCGACGCCGGGGATGTAGGATCTGAAATACCCATCCTTCGTTACATCTGGAAATGCTTGGTACAACTTGACCACGTTGGTGTGCTTACGCCGATCCGGTGGAAGTTCTTCATAGTCCATCTGCATGTTGTTGCCGGTGCCGTCAAAAAAGAGTCCGACATACAACTGGCTTTCACATTGCGGGCCGGGACGACTGGGCAAGGTGCAGGCCGATGCGTTGGTCTGTTCCAGACGTTCACGGTCCGTGAGCTTGCGAGCACCCTCCTTGGGAAACGGGGACGGGGATTGGGTACTCATTGGATTCCCTCTTGTTTACGATATTCAATGTCTTGGGCAGTGAATTGATCCCACTCATCGTACTCAGGCGTCCCAGCCAGTGCCACTTTGACTACATCATTGGGAAAGAAAAAGACAAAGAAATAGCCTTCACGCTCGTACTTTGGGATAGGTACGGTTTGGGTTTTCCAAGGAGCAGGAACATACCCGCAGTCCCCGATCGGATGCTGGCCGCGCTCCACACAGTGAAGCTGCCGCCGCCGTTGATGGTGACGCTGTCTTTGGCAGTCAGCGTGATGCGACTGGCGGTGTGGGTGATGTCGAGTTTGGCCAGCAGGTGGATGCTGGTTTTCAGGGCCTGGATGTCGATGTTGTCTTTGGCCGATGTCAACTTCATGCCGCTCTTGTAGGCGAACAGGCGAACCGCTTCTTTGGCGCTTGCCAGCAGGCTTTGGGAACTGCTGATGCTGGTGTGGCCGCCGCTGGTGATGGCGTGGTGCTGGCCGCTGTGGTGGTGGGTGGCGCCTGGGGTGGTGCTGGCTATGCCGCTGGGGCTGGCCAGGGTGATGTGGGGCTCGGCCAATTCGGGGAACCCGCCAGACGCTGCGGCACTATCAGCGGCAGTTGAACCTGGGGCACCAGTTCCAGCACCTGGCGTGTTGCCTTTGCCCTGAATGCCCCTAATCTGCTTGTGCAGTGCCGCTGCCACTTCACCTTGGTCGCTGTCTTTCTGCGCTTGGTGCTGCAGAGCCAGTTCGCCCAAGGCTTGATGCTGGTCTTGCGCCTGGGCCAGGCGCGTGGTGGTCTCGCCCATGTCTTTGGCATGGGCCTGGGCCGCCACGCGGCCTTCGGTGCTGATGAGCAGGCCGTCTTTGGCGCGCAGCACGCCGTGGCCGTCGGTACGCAACTCAAAACCTTGACCGCGCGGGTCTTTGCGGCCAGCGTTGTCTTCGATGCGGGTGATGTGGCCCAGGGAAAGTTGGCTGTGCTGGTGGTCGCTCTTGAGCTGGACCTGGATGCTCTGGTCGGTGTCGTCCAGCAGCAGGTGGTTGCTGCGGCCCGCAGCGCTGTTACCGCCACCGGGTGTGAGCTCGCGGCTGCGAAAGCCCGAGAGGGCTTGCTGCTCGGGCAGGCTCCAGGGAGGAAGGTTGAGCTGGTTGAAAGCGCGGCCGGTGGCCATGGGCAGGTCCGGGTCGCCACCCAGGAAGCTGACCAGCACCTCTTGCCCTATGCGGGGAACATGCACGGCACCCAGCTGGTTACCCGCAAACTCGGAGGACACGCGCAACCAGCAGGAGCTGTTCTGGTTCTTCTGGCCGTAGCGGTCCCAGGGGAACTGCACCTTGATGCGGCCCAGGGTATCGGTGTAGATGTTGGAGGCAGCCGTGTCGTCACTCGGGCCCACCACCAGCGCCGTCTCGGGTCCACCGGTCTTGGGTTTGCGCTGGGTGGCTGCGGGGCGCAGCACCTCGGTGGTGGGCTGCACCTCAAACTCCACCAGCACACGCCATTGGCCCAACAGGCGCTGTGCGTCTGACAAAGCCGTCACCATGGAAGCAGCAGCCAAGCACACGCCATAGACAGAGCCAAGGGCGCCGCTGGAGACGGCAGAAGCAACAGAACGTTGCGTATCTTCCGACACGTTCTCGATCAGCAGCCGTGTATCCAGCACGATGTACTCCGCATTGGCCTTCTCTTGCGGATGCTCGCTCAAGACAAAGCTGCAACCGGGCACCATGCCTCGCACATGGCCTTTGCCGCTGGCGCGCAGGCCACTCTGCCGCAGAGCTTGCATGCGCAAGCGCGCCAGATGCTTGCCCTGCTCCTCGGTCTGGTTGGCGGCCTTGTCGGCACCCCGGTTGGGCTGGCTGTAGTCGCTGCCGCCCACAGCGCTTGTGCTGTTGCCAGAAGCGCTTGGGCCGCTGCCAATACCATCCGCCTTGTCACCGCGCCACAGATACACCTCCTGATCCGCATGCCCCGTTTTGCGCGGTGCAGTGGCCTCTGCAGCCAGCGTGGCGCGTGGGCGCGTGTAGTCGTACTCGCGCGTGACATAGCTGCCGCTGGTGAGGCGGCCCGCCGGGCTGAAGCCGTGGATGTACTCGCGGTCTATCTTGTGGCCCAAGGGGTAGAAGGGAATGGCGTGGTACGCGCTGACACCTTTTTGCTGGTCTTGTTGCGTCACCTGGAACGCGCCGTTGTGGTCGCTCCAGACCAGGCGGTGCGCGCCACCACTGTGCGCAAAGTGGTAGTTGATGCCCCACTCCTGCATCAGCCGGGTGATGAACTCAAAATCGGTCTCGTTGTACTGGACGGTGTAGTCGCGCTGGGGGTAGGCTTCGATCAGATGCTTGGTGGATGCAAAAGCGTAGTCGGCCAGCACGGCCTCAATCACCTGCACCGGTGTCATGTCCTGGAACACCTTGCAGTCGGTGGTGAGGGTGGCCAGGTGCAGCCAGGGGCGCAGCGTGAGCTCGTAGAGTGCGTGGCGGCTGTCTTCGCCGATGAGGCGCGCAGCAGTGATGAGGCCGGAGATTTCACGCACGCCGGCGCCCTGGTTGGGCGCGCCCACACCGCCGGGCAGGCCGGGCACAAACTGGCCCTGGCCTTCCAGCTCCACAAAACAGGTGAGCTCCAGGCCCACAAAGGCGTCCAGATCAAAATTGGCGCCGCGCGAGGCCATGAAGTTCAGCGCGTCCGGCGTCTGCAGGGTGAGCCGGTAGTCAAACAGGCTGTTGATGCCCTCTGCGCCTTCAAGCTTCAGGGGCACCAGCGCGGGCTGGCCTGCCACTACGGGAATGGCAGCACTCTGGACGGTCAGGGCACGCGGTGCATTGAACAGAAACATGGTGGCGTTCTATTCAGAGGAAAGAGGGGTTAGTCATCGCTGTCCCAGGCACGCATCAGGTCGGGCGGGATCATGGTGGCGATCTCGGAAAAGCGCTTGCCCCACATGCGGTCGGCCTGCTTGATGAGGATGGTGACCGGGCTGCTGGGCTCGTGGTGCTCAATCCATTGGCGCACCTGACGCAAGAGTGCACGGATCTGTTCGCGCTCTTCCAGCACAGCGGGGTTGTGCTGTGCCGAAAGGGTCAGGGCGGGTGCAGTGGCGTGCGATGCGCTGGGCAGCAGATGCACGGGTTGCGCCCGCTTGCTCTCCAGCGCGCCCACTCTATCCACCGTGTCCATTGTTTCTACTGCATCAGCCTGCATCTTGGTGCCGCGCATTTCCACTTCGGAAAAAGATGCCAGCGTGGCCAGCAAACGCAGCAGCGGAACAAAGCTGGGCGCCTCGTCCAGCAGCGATGCGCGACTCCACTGCGCGATGGCCTGCACGCTGTCACCACAAGCCAGCAGCGCCGCCAGTGCCGCATCGCCCTTGGCATGCAAATCGGCCAACTGGCGTTTGACGACGTCGGGGTCGGGAGCATAGGGCGCACGGGGAACCGCCAAGGCGCGCTCCACATCGCGCACGCTCAGGCGAAAGGCCGTGCTGCCGCTGACCACCACCTCACGCACATCGCCCAGCAGGCCTTCCGGGTCGCACAGTGCAGCCAGGGCGTTGGCGCGCACGGCGGGGTCTGGCACGCCCTCCAGCACCAGTTGCGGATGCACCTGTTCCGGGTAGGTTTGCAAGACCGCCTGCAACGTGGCCAGGCCCTCCAGCAGACCGGAGGCACCACCCAGGCGACAGCGCGCGCGGGTGAACCAGACCAGCATGGAGATGTCCTTGCTCTTGAGCAGCAGGCGCCGCGCATCGCGCTCCACCTCGGCCCAATCGGGGCCCTCGGGCTTGCTGGAGAAGTTGCCATATTGCACCTCGGCCTTGGGCTCCAGACGCGACTGCAACACCGCGTAGGCGTTGTCGTACTCCAGGCTTTCACCGCAAGGCAGCAAGGCGCTGACGGGCGCCAGCAATCCGGGTGCAACCAGCGCTGCGCCCAGGTCGGCGCGCTCAGGTGCCGCACCACCCTTAAGCGCAGAGAACAAGTGTTTGAGAGGATTCATGCGCTGTAGCTTTCCGGTTCAAAAACCATTCCCGTAATGGGTGCTGATTTGGTCGATTGGGGTGCACCGGCAGCCATCCAGGTGGACCAGCCCAGTTGCTTGTCGTCGCCCAGTTGCACGGGGGACGCGGCCTCGCCACTGATCAGCAGTTCCACCTCCCACACGTATTCAAAGCCGATGAAGGAGCGCAGGATTTCAATCAACGCGGGCAGGTCGCGGCCGGTAGGGGAGCCCTGCGGCGTGAGGCGCAAATAGCCGTCCATGTTCAACGGACCCAGGACCAGGCGGAAGCGGCTTTGCCGGTCGGGCACCACTTCGCCCAGCATGGCGCCGGCGCCCAGCACACTGGAGGGGCGGGGCTGGCCCAGCACGCACAGGTCTTGCGGCTCGATGGGCATCCACTGCAGCATGTATTCGCGCAGCTGCACGGGCACACCAAAGAAGCGCTGCAGGGTGCTCACCAGCCCTTCCGGGTTGCGCGCCGCGCGCACGCGGTGGGCGCTGCTGGCCCAGCGCGCATGCGCAGGCAGGGCACTGCCCTGCGCATCCAGGGGCTCATCACCGGCCAGCCTGGCCACATAGGGACTGAAGGTTTCCTGGTCGCTGCGGTCCAGCCCGGCCGCACTCTGGCTTTGCGCCCAGGCGCGGTAGATGTGGGTAAATGCGCGGTGGTGAAACAGGTCAATAAAGTCGGCCAACGTGTTGTCGCGCTTGGCCTCCACCCGCTCACGCACCAGCTCGGTGAAGTGGATGGGCAGTGCGCCATTGGGGCCCAGCGCGCCCAGCCCAAACAGCTGGATGTAGGCCCTGGCCTGCTGCTTGGAGTTGAGCCGCACATCCACCCGTGCCAGCTCGCGTGGCGCAAACACCAGGCTGGCCTGCTGGCCCAGGCGAAAGCTCTCCTGCTGCGGACGCTGCGCCTGGCCGACCTGCGGCATGGCGGGCTCAGTGGCGGCCAGCTTGCGCAGCAGCGGCATAAAGCCGTGCGCCCAGGGACGAGTCTGCGCATCACGCAGGGCCGTGTTGGCCGCGTGCAGGGCCAGCGCCGGTGAAGGCGTCGGCGTCTGGGCCGACGCAGGAGTCAGCGCAGATGTCTGCGCAAGTGCAGGTGCGGGCGCGGCTTGCATCACACCACGCCCCTTGTGCCCATGCGCACCGGCCAGCTGGCCACCTGGCCGCGCTGCATGGATTCGAGCCGCGTCTGGGTAAACACATTGATGCTGACATGGCGCGCCAGGTAATGCTCCAGCACCAGGCCCATGAGGTAGGGGCTGACGCCGCTGAAGGCGTCTTCGTCCACGGTGATGTCGCACTGCACGCCACGGCCATACACCAGCGGGCCGCTGCCGGGCAGGCGGCGGGTGACCGGCGTGATGCGGCTGCCTATGAGGCCGTCCACCTGCTTGGCTGCGGTCAGGTCGTCGGTGCCCACAAACAGGCGCAGCATGTCGCGCAGAGCCTGGGCGCCCTGGCGGTGGTTCATGTCCATCAGCGGCAGGTAGTTGAAGTTGAGCTGGCGAATCAAGCGCCAGGCCGCCTCCCCTTGGGCAAAGGGCGCGCGCGGCTGGCTGGGGGGGCGCACCAGGCCCACGGCGCTCAGGGGCAGCGAGTCTTTGTAGTTCAGATCAGAGTGGCCATTGCGCGGCACCAGACGCGGCAAGTCGCGGTTGGTCAGCAGGGCCTGCACGCTGAGGTAGCGCAGCGACTCGGCATAAGGTGCCTCGTGCTGATCCACCAGGCTGACAAACACTTCGGTGCCAACATAGGGTGTGCGCGTGCCGTACTTGCGCGCGTTGTCGGAGGCCAGGCGAGGTTCGCGGCGCAGGCTGAAGTAGCGACCGTGGTTGCCCTCGTCCTGGTTCAGGGTCTGGAACATGGGCCTGAAAACCTGCTCCTGCGTGGTATCGGCTTTCTGGCCGCGCATCTCCTGCACGCTGAACACTTCCAGGTCCATGGGGCGGGATCGGTCGGGCACCAGATGGAACTCGGTCTGGCCGGGTGTCATCTCGATGCGGTCGGTGCGCCGCTCGAAAAGGTTTACCACCGGGGTACAGAACAGGGCGAACTGGTGCTTGTCCACCAGGCCACCCAGCTTGGCAGTATCTTGGGTCAGCAGCACCACCACTTCGGCCAGCTTGCCCTGAATGCGCGACAGGCCGGGTGCGAGTCCCTGCAGCGCAAAGAAATAGAAGCGGCTGGGGCAGGCAAAGTATTCGTGCAGCAGGTTGTGCCCATGCCAGGTGTTCCAGGTCAGGGGCAGCAAGCCCTGACCAGGGCCCAGGCCCTCGTGCACCAAGGCCTCATGGGTCACTACATGCGACTGCTCGGCCATCTGCCCCGGCACGCCGGTGAACGATGCCACGGCACCGGAGTGCAGCAGCTCAAACAGGTGGGAGGCAATCTGCTCGTCGCCGCTGAGGTAGATGGGCAGGCGGTCCAGCCCCTTGAGGTCACAGAAGTTGCGTTCGCCCGTGACGCGCAACTGCAGGCGCAGGCTGCCCAACACCTGTACGCTGGGCGGCAAGTAGCGCTCAAGCGCGGGAATGTCTGGCGGCGCGCCAGCCAGCTTGGCGCTGACAATTTCGATGGGCCACAGCGTCACGTCCTGGCCGGAACGGAATTCGCAGGCCGTGGTTTCACCTTCGGGCACCTTGGCAAAAAAAGCCGTGTTGCGCGGCACGGCAAAGCCTTTGCTGAAGTCGCCCTCCTGGGGGTTGGGATGCAACTGGGCCACTGCCATGCTGGGTGTGGGCGCCACATAGTTGGGGTACACCACCTCCAGCATGCGTTGGCTGAAGCGTGGGAACTCGGCGTCCAGCTTGATGCGCATGCGTGCCGACATGAAGCAGAAGGACTCGATCAGCCGCTCCACATACGGGTCAGCCACTTCCACACCCTGCAACCCCAAGCGCCGGGCGACTTTGGGATGCAGGTCGGCAAACTCCCCCGCGGCCTCCCGCATGTAGCTGAGCTCCTGGTTGTAGTAATCGAGCAGTTGGGGGTCCATGGGCTTGGCCTTTTTTTAAGTGGAGTGCTGCAGCGCGATGCGGTTGGTTTCCAGGTCCACCTGGCTTTGCACCGTAAACTCCAGGGGATAGGGTTGCATCTGGATGTGGCCGGAAATCTCGAAGGTGAGCACGTTGTAATGGGCGCTGGTCAGCTCTTTTTGCAGCGGACGCACGACCAGCGTCTCGGGCATCAGGCGCGGCTCAAAACGCAGAATGGCGCGGCGGATCATGGCTTCAATATCAGCCCATTTCTTTTCGGACAGGTAGCCCCCGGCCAGCGCGGGCACGCCGTAGTTGATGGTGGAGCGGGCAGCCTCGGGGTAGCGGGCGCTGTCAATCAGGTCGCTCTGGTCGGTGGTGTTGAGCAGCAGGGCCAGGTCGCGCTGCACGATCTGGCGCATCTGGCTGCGGCTGCTGGCATAGGCTTCGGGCGCTTCGACCGATTCGCTGGGCGCGTCGTCGCACAGGCGGTCAAACAGGGTGGGCAGGTAGCGCCGCTCGCTGCGCCTGGATGTGGCGGACACAGCCGAGGGCAAGAGCCGCGCACCTGGATGCAGCCCCCCCTGGAAGACCTGCAGTGGCCTTCCAGGGGGGGCTGCCGGGCCCGGGTTGGCCAGGGTGTTATCGCGCACGTTCATGCCGACCCCTGCTGCGTGTGGTCACTGTCCATGCGCAGACTGCGTATGCCCAGCAGGGGAATGTCGCCTTCGGAGCCCATCAGGGTTTTTTGCCCCAGCGCAAACACACCGGTTTCACCCACGTCCTGCCAGCGCGTCAGGCGCGCAAGCATGAGCGCATCGCGCTGGCTGCTGCCAATTTCAGCGGCGATGTTTTCGGTGCCGCTGTAGCGCGCCGGTACAAAGCCGCGCAGAGCCTGCGCACCGGCCTGGGTGCCGCACAACTGCAGTGTGATGGGCAGCCACACCAAGTCAAGCAAGCTGCTGGGCTGTGCCACCTGCAGGGAGGCAATGTCGGCAAAGGCCAGCCAGCGGTAGCCCCCGGCCAGCAT
Source organism: Rhodoferax lacus (assembly GCF_003415675.1). Lineage (GTDB taxonomy): Bacteria > Pseudomonadota > Gammaproteobacteria > Burkholderiales > Burkholderiaceae_C > Allorhodoferax > Allorhodoferax lacus. The sequence goes on along the minus strand of NZ_QFZK01000009.1, from coordinate 131,865 downwards.
GCATTCGAACACCGGGCCCAGCCGCGTGTCGGTATCCCCGATCCAGGCAAAGGCCTGCTCGGTGCTGCTCTGTGCATCCGCGCCATCGCCTTGCTGCGCGCAGACCCCGGCGCTGGTGGGCGCCTGCTCCAGGGCAGCGCTGCGCAGGCTGTCGGCCTGCCCATGGTCGCCGCTTGCATTGGCAGCAATGGCGCGCGCCAGGTCTTCCATCCAGAAGGGGCGGTCCACCACCGGCACCGGCAGCAGTTGCCCGGCAAACACCTCGGTGCGCTGGGCCTCTGCGCGGATCAGGCTGCGCAGCATCTGTGCCTTCGCATGCCAGGGGGAGTCCTTGCCATCGACCAGCTTGGCGCCCACCTGCAATTGCTTTAACGCTCGCTCCCATTGGCCCATGACGCAAAGCATCTCGGCCAGCGCCCAACGCTGGCTGGCACTGCCAGGGGCGTTGCGCACCTCTGACTCCAGCCGGGTCAGGGCATCCTGCAGGTTGTTGTCAGGGTTGAGCTGACTGAGCAGCATGGGAGAGGTAGTGGACTTCATGGCGTCTGGGGATTGGGATTGGGCAGCTCCTGGCCACCGGTAAAAGGCATGGCGCTGTCCACCGACAGGCTGTGGTGTTCGCGCAGGGTCAGGCCCGGCAGGCTGCGCCGGACCAGACTCTCCAGCGAGTCCTGCGCGGTGCTGCGCATGTGCTCGGGCGCGAACAGGTGCAGGACACTGTCAATGGGTTCGGGTGCCAGCACGTCCACATTGCCCAAACCATCGAGCCCCTGCATTACCGAGGCAATGCTTTGCTGCTGGCCCAGAAAATCGTCCAGGCTGGGGTTGCTGCCTGCGGCCTGCATCCAGTGCTGCAGAGGGTCGATCTGGCGGGCCTGTGTGCCGCGTACAAGGTCCTGCCACTGGTCGTCGGCATCGGCGCGTTCGGGGTTGAGCAGCTTCTCCAGGTAGCGGGTGTGCAGGGAGCTCAGCAGGTCATCCACCTCGGACTGTGCGGCTTCGGGGCGGTCCGCTCCATGCTGGAATTGCGCCAGCAGGCCCGAGACTTTTTCGGCGTAGCTGGTGGCCACAGACTCCTGAAGGGCTGCGGACTCTGCAAGCGGATCGGGGGGCTCGGGGAGCACGGCGTGCAGCACCGGCGCGGCTGCCTGCAGCGAGGGCGCTGGCTCCTGTGGCTCGAGTGAAATCAGATCCGCAAAGTCCGAACGCTTGAGCCCCTGACGCTGGGCATCGGTCAGCGCGACCGTGTCGCCGGGCGCGTCCAGGTCCGTCAGCGCAAAGCCTGCGTCGCCCTGCTCGGCGGCCCGGTCGCCTGGGCGGGATGCATCCCCGTCTGCCACATCGGATGGACCCTGTGATGGCTCCAGGCAGACCAGCAGCCGCAGCAAGCCGATCTCGATTTCATCGCCGTGGTCCAGCCTCAGCTGGCTGCCTGCGGCCAACACCTGTGCGTTGACGCTGCACACCAGATCCGCACTGCGGTTGCCCAGGCACCAAACGGGTTGTTGCACGGTGCCCGTGCGCTGCAATATGCACGACTGCACCTGCGCCAAGAAGGTCGGCTCTACGCCTTCCAGCGCAGACAGGACGTGATCCAGGCTGACCAGGCTGGCTCCGGGTGGCCACTGCCAGGAAAAATCCACCTCCTGGCCGCGGTGCTGCAACACCAACAGCTCCAGCCGCTGCGCTGCATTGGCAAGGTGTACTGTGTTCATGTGCGGGCTCCCCACAGGGCGGACAGGCTTTCGCCGGCATTGACATAGCCGCCGCGTATGTCCTGCTGCCAGAAGGCGTGTGCAGGTCTGTCGGCGCGCAAAATCTGCTCAGGCCAGGTGGCCCAAGGCATGCGCCGCACACCTTGCAGGCCGCGGGCAGCATCGGCTGTGTCTTGTGCGCAGTAGCTACGCAACAGAGCGTCGAGTTGCACGCTGCTTGGCGTTGGCACGGGTGCACCTACCAATTGGCGCCAGCCGGGCGTATGGACCTGCCAGACACTATCCACCGCGCGGGTGAGCGCCTCCCAGTCCTTCTCAGCCGCATGGGTACGGGCGGCAATGCGTGCCAACCAATACAGCATGTCGTGCGGGCTCTTCACCGATGGATCGGACCAGGTACGGCGCAGCCAGGCGGGAGAAATTTGTTGAAAGATGATCAGGGGACACGGTCTACCCACCTGGTCTTCCGAGGCCAGCATCACACCCTGTACACAGTGCGCCGGCGAAAAAGGCAGAGCCCCGGGCGGCATGACAAAGGCCACGGGGACTGCCCCCAAATCAGTCACCACCTTGCGTGGCTCCAAAGTCAGCCAGCCGGTCTCACCCGGAACAGCGCGCAGCGGACGCTTGTCGGACTGCGATACATGCCTTGGGTTCCAGACGCTACCAACCCAAGCCTGCCAATCCTGGGCTTGCGCGGGCGTGCAGCGGTGGCGCAAGAAATCTCCATGCGTTGGCAGCTTGCCCCAGATCGCCAGAGGCGCGGCCAACCAGCGCTTGCTCATGAATTCTGAAAGGGCAAAAGACATGGGCCGCCCATCAAATCGCGCGCAGCGGGCAATTGAAACTCTTGAGCAGGGGGCTGCTCAGCGGGTTCACACCGCTGCTGCCCACTTCCAGTACGGCACGGCGGTTGTCGAACAGGAACTCCACCGCCACCCGCCCGGAACTGGCACCGGTGACGATGCGTCCGCGCTCCATCAGATGCAACAGCGCCCAGGGGCCGCGCACCGAAATCACCGAGGTGTCGGCCTTGATGCGGGGCTGCGCGCTGATCTCGGCCATGGTGCCGCCGCGCGTGCCGGGCCACTGCACCTGCAGCGCCTGCACCGGGCCGTGGGCATAGCGCTGGCTTTGGCCGTCCATGTCGAGCAGCAGCTCGGTGACGGTAGGGTCCAGACTTTGCACACTCACATCAAGCTTCCAGGCCATACGCTTGGCGCCGGGCTCCTTGAAGTAGGCCTCGCGGATTTGCTGCACCTGGGCAAAGAAGTCGGGGTTGGGCCCGCCCGCTGCCAGCAGCTTGAGCAACTCACCCGTCAGCGTAGGGCCGTTGGCCACGGCGGCTGGTGCTTGCCCGTTGGCCAGGCTTTCGGTGCCCACCAGGGCCAGGGCCGAGGCAGCGTTTTTGTACTTCCAAGGCCGTGCGCTGGTGTCCACCAGTGGGGCCAGGAACTTGGTGAAGTATTCATCGGCCGCACCACCGGCGGCGAACATGGCGTTGAAGTCATCCACCTCTACCTCCTGTGTGCTCTGGGCAAAGGGGTAGCGCCCGGCGATGTTGCGCTTGCAGGGCTCGCCTACGGTGAGCGCCAGCATGCCCACCAGCCGGTCCATCTGCGCACGCGCCTGCACCTGCAGGATGGACGCCGCGCCCTGAGCCACCTTGTCGGAGCCATTGGCGCTCACCCCCAGCAACACCTCACGAAACGGAGCAGGCAGTTTGCCGGCTTCAATGCGGATCTTGGTGGCCGCCTCCACCCCAGCCGGTGGCAGCGCGCCGGAGCTGATGGCCGTGTCGGCCACCACCAGCGCGGTGTAGTACTCGTTGAGCAAATTGGTAATGCCGTCCAGTGCCGGTTTGCCGCCGGGAATGGCGGCCCCTTCGGTCTGGCCGGTCACCACTTCGCGCAGGGCCGAAAAGCGTTGGTCCACCAGCATGCGCTCCGTGCGCTGCTCGGGCCGCAGGCCGAGGTCCTTGCTGACCTGGGCGGTCTTTTTGTCGAGCTGCTCGGTGGCCTTGTCAAACAGGGATTTATCGGCCTCGGCGGTAGTCTGCAGGGGGCGCGAGAGCGTGGTTTCACGCGCCACCAGACGGCCCAGGCGGGCCAGTGGCGAGTCGGGCGCGGCCAACTGGCGCAGCACATTGAGCTCAAAGGCGAGCGAGCCACCGCCCTCGGTGCGGATGATGCGCAGGTCTGCCAGGTAATCGGTCCACAGGTCGGCGTAATCCTCCAGGTACTGGCGGCGTATTTCTTCGGTCAGCGCGGCCGTCTCGGGGCTGGCACTGGCGCCAAACTCCAGCAGCTTCTTTTGGCCGGGTACGCCTTCGGTGCGGCCCATGACCCAGGCGTCATCGGCCTGGGCCACGGCCACCAACTCGGGCAGGCGCTTGGCAAACAGCGCGTGGTAGCCGTCATAGGTAAAAAAACCGGACACCCCTTTCTCCAGTGTCTTGCCCGAGGCCCGGCTGAACAGGGTGCCAGCCTGCGGCCCCAAGGCGCGCACCAGGGTGAAGTCTTGCGGCGCGTCGGGCAGCAGGGCAGCCTTGGTGCGCTGGTAGAGGCGCTGGCTGCTGGAGCTCATGTCCAGAAAACCGCGCACCTGGCGCACCAGCGCCTCGTCCCGTGCGGTGGCGGACTGCACCAGGCGCTTGCCGGAGAACATGTCTTCCAGGTGCGAAACCATGGCCGTGCTGTTGCCAAAGCTGGCGGCCAGGCCCGGGCTGCTGTCGGCAGCCTTGAGTGGCAGCAGCTTTTCGGACTTGGGCTGGGCGGCCAGCACATCGCGCGGGGCCACGATGGGCGCAACCGGGCGGGTGGCTGCCTCACGGGCGGCGCTCTCCTTCACAGCCCCTTCCTGCCAGTCGGTCAGCACCCAGGTGCGCACTTCCTGCGCGGCACTGGGGGATGCGCTGTAGTGCTCCTTGTCGTGCAGCAGCAGGTACACATGCAAGGTGTCATAGGCCGCTTTGGAGTCACCGGCCTGCACCGCGCTGCGCATGACCGCTTCCATGCGCTGGGTCAGCACCGGCAGGATCAGCCGGTCCTGCAAATCACCATAGGCGCTGTGCGCGGCGTCGGCCACGGGCTCGGCGGCGTACAGGCCATACAGGTAGGCGCCGGACGGATCACCCAGGTCCAGACCGGAATGCATGGGCAGGGCTTGTGCCAAGCCCAGCACCTCGATCATGCGGTCGGTGTTCTGGTGGCTGACCAGGGCGCGCATCTTGTCGGTCAGGGTTTCGGTCTTGCTGCCGACGTCGTCCAGGTACGACTGGTTGTTGGTGTGGCTGAGCAGCAGGGCACCGGCCAGCCACAGAAAGGCCACCAGCACCAGCAAATGCCCCACCAGGCGCAGCAGGCGAAAGCGCGCCTCCCACTTCAGGTTGGGCTTGACCAGATGCGCCTCGGGAAACACCACGCGTGTCAGCGCGTCGCTCATGAAGAAGCTGCGGGTGCTGCTGGCGCGGCCCTGGGTATTCACCATGGCAAACACGGGGGCGGGCTCGTTGCCGCCCAGGCGCGCAGCCAACCCGGCGAGGGCCAGCTTCAGGCGCGGGACCAGCGCGCGGTGGTCTGCAGTGACCTTGCGGTCTTCGAACTGCATGGCGCTGGTGAAGTACACGCCACGCAGCGTGTGGGTGAGCTGCGTAGTGTCAAAGCGCGAGTCGGAGAACACGGCATCAAGCAAGGCGGTCAGACGCGGCGCCAGTGCCGCCAGTTCATGCGGAAGCACATAGAGGGCCTGGCGGCGGTCCAGCTCAAACTCTTCCTGCAGGCGCGTGGCCACACCATCCGAGACGCGGCGCTGCAGGGCGGTGAGCTCACGCTCGATTTGCGGCGCCAGTGCCTTGGGCGTGCCCCGGCCCTGCTCCACCCAGGGCAGCGTAAAGCCCCAGACCTGCGCGCGCGCCTCGGTGGTGAGGCTGGCAAAGTACTCGGCAAAGCCGCGCAGCAAATCGGTCTTGGTCAGCACCACATACACCGGGAAGCGGATGCCCAACTCCTGGCGCAACTCGCCCAACCGTGCACGCAACTGCGCCGCGTGCGCCATGGCCTGTGCGTCGTCATCGCCCAATAGCTTGGCCGTGTCCACCGCGAGCAACGCACCGTTGATGGGGGCACGCGCGCGCGCCTTGCGCAACACACCCAGAAAGCCCTTCCACTCGGCCGCGTTGGTCTGTTCCTGCACGCTGGCATCTACTGGCTCGGCCGGGCCTGCGCCGTCCTTGGGCGGGTTGAGACGCTTGAAGCCCCGCCCGTCCTGCGGGTTGGTGTAGCGGCCCGCGGTATCGATGAGCACCGCCTCGTTGGTAAACCACCAGGCGCAGTTCAGGGTGCCCGCGTTTTGGGACAGCGTCATCTGCGCGCTGGCCGTGCCCATCTGTTCGGCCATGGGGAACTTGAGCCCCGAGTTGAGCAGGGCCGAAGTCTTGCCCGCACCGGGTGTGCCGATGATCATGTACCAGGGCAACTCGTAGAGGTAGCGCTTGCCCTCCACCAGCCGGCGCAGGGCCGCCCACACCGAGCCAGTGCCGCCGGCCATGGTGCTGTGCATTTGCCGCAGTTGCGCCACCGACTTGCGGGCAATGTCGGCAATGGCGCGCACCTCGTCTTTGGCCAATGCCTTGGGCGCATCCTTGTCCTGTCCGAACAGGCGTTTGGCAAAGGCCTCGTCGCTGCGGATCAGGTTCCACAGGGTGTAGACGGCCCACACCAGGTAGATGAAGGCAATCACCGAGATGGTGACCGCGCGCGCCCACACTGGCTCGAGCGGGCGGAAGTTGGCAAAGGCCAGCAGCGGCCCGGCATGCCAGACCAGCAGGCACAGGCAGGTGACGCCGATGACGCTGAGCGTCCAGCCCATGAGGGCGAACACCACAAACACCAGCATCAGGCAGATGGTGGTGACGCGAATGCCCACGCTGGCCAATGGATGCAGTTCGCCAAAGGCCAGCAAGGGCCCGATGAACCAGACGGCCAGTGCCACCAGGATGAGTGCCAGAAACGCCAGAATAGCGCGAACCACGGGTGATGCGAAAAATCCCTGCATGTTGTTCTCCCCTTGTGTTTATGGAATGGCTGGAGCCGACGCGCCTGTCTGTGCAGCGCTTGCCGTATCCAGGGTGCTGACTTCGATCTCCACGCGCCGGTTGGCAGCGCGTCCGGCATCGGTGGTGTTGGGGCCCACGGGCTGGCTGTCGCCTTTGCCCAGGGCCTGCAAGCGCGCGGCGTCCAGACCCTTGGCCTGCAGCACACGCACCACACTTTGGGCGCGCTTTTCAGACAGCGCCTGGTTGCTGGGGAACTCAGGTGTGGCGATGGGCTGGTTGTCGGTATGGCCGATGACGCGCACCGTGCCGCTGACCTGCTGTATGGCGCCGGCCACCTTGTCCAGAATGGCCAGACTGCCGGGGCTGAGCTTGTCCAGGCCACCGGCAAACATGCCGTCGCCCGTAAACACCACCAGCGCGCGCTCTGCGTTTTCATCCACCTTGAGGCGGCCTTGGGCAATCTCGGCTTGCAGCAGGGCGGCCAGGTTCAGGTTGACCGGCTTGCGCTGGGGCGGCGGCTGCAGCGAGGCCAGGGCCTGGATGTTTTTTTCAACTGCGGCGGTGTGGCTCAGCAAGCCGTATTTGTACCAACTGAACTGCGCAAACAGCGCCAAGCCCAACACGCTGGCCGACACCCACACTGGTACCGAGCGCAAGAGCTTGAACTTGCCTTGGCCCACGCCCTGCCAGTGCGGCGAGAGCTCGCGCGCCACGGGCTCACGGCCGGACCACACCATGGTGTAGAGGCGGTGGCGAATGGTCTCAATCATGCGGTGGCCGTCGGCCTGCACGCGGTAGTCGCCCATGAAACCCAAACTGAGCAGGTGGTGGATCACCTCCAGCACCGGCATGTGCTCTTCAGGTGCATTGGCCAGGCGGCCAATCAGCAAAAACACCGTCTTGCCGCCCTGGCTCTCGCCATGAAACTGGTTGAGCAGGGCCTGGGTGGACCACATGCCGGTATTGCCCGCCTCGCCACCGGCCCAGGGTTTCTGGCTGATGGCCTCATCGAGCGCGGTGCACAAGGCATAGCGCACCGCCAACATGTGGTCGCGCCGCAGGTTGGCCTGCTCGCACAGCCGGGTGTAGGTTTGCAGCTCCTGCGTGAGCAGCGTGTGCAGGCCATGCAGGCCCTCGGCATGGAGCTCCCGGGGCAACTCGGCCAGGCTGCGCAGCAGCACGCTGGCGGCTTCCAAGAATGGGTTGCGGTTTTGCTCGATAGCCAGCAGCACGTCAGACAAGCGGGTGTCGTGGTTGGGGCCGGGTTCGAACACCAAAGCAGCGTCCGTGCCCTGGATGGCAGGGAAACCGGACCCCGGCTCGCCACCGCCGGATGCGCCGCCTGTGTTGGGAAATGGAATATCGTTTTTCATACGATCCTTTGGGTTTGGGTGGGCCTCAGGGCTTTTCGATGACTGCAATGCCTTGCGGCTGCAGCTGGATCAGCAGCTCGGCGCGGTTGGCCGGTAGCAGCATGCGCATCCAGGAAGCGGCGGGCGCCTCCTTGAGCTTGTAGGTGGTGCGCCAGGTGGCGTTGGGCAGATCGCGGTAGCCCGCCAGCACGCCAATGGCCGTGGTCTGGGCATTGCTTTTGCGCTCGATGCTGCGGCTCTCACCCGGGCGCAGAATGAACTCGTCCTTGGCCAGCATGTCGGCGGCCAGCGCGATCTTGTCAGAGGTGTCCAGGCTGAAGTAGTCGGCTTCGGAAAACGCGCTCGCATCCTTGAGTTCGTAGATGCGCACCTTGATGGGCGAAGGCCGCAGGCTGGTGTCCGGGTTGACGCCGGGTGCCGCCTCGATACTGAGCATCAGCTTGGTCTGCTCCTTGGCCTCCTGCGCATGCGCGGGCACCATGCAGCACCAGCCCAGCAACGAGGCGAGCACACCCAGGCGCAGCAGCTTTGCAATGCAACGTGCAGCGCTGGCTGGCAGGTTTGACAACAGTGGGTCCATGTCCGCTCCGATCGCTTGGGGCAATGTGTTGAGGCAATTTGCAGGGGGCAAGGTCTGCCAACACCCGGAGAGCAACAGCCCCCCGGGGGTTTTCAGAATCAGGCTTCCTTGTTGAGCTTGATGTCGAAGCCAGCGGTCACCGCACCGCCAGAGCCACCCTGCTGGTTTTGCACGGTGTATTCCTGCTTGACCTTGGCGAAGGACATGCTGACCTGCTCCTTGATGGTCTCGTCGCTGGACATACCCGAGGGCTGCACGTTGGTGATCACCACATCGGTCATGGTGATCTTCAGGTACTCCAACGGGCTGCCGCCGGCCTTGCGCACAGTGAGCTTGGCTTCGGCGATGTGCTTGCCGGTCAGGCAGAACTTCATCAGGTTGGGGCTGGAACGGTCCACGTTGTGCACGAAGCTCAGGTCGCGCACAGTGGCCTTGCCGGAGCCGCCACCCGAGCCCTGGTGCATGTTGGACTCTTGCAGGACCTGCCAGCTCCAGCTGCTCACATCGATTTCGTTCTTGTGCGCGGAGTCCTGGCTTTCGCCGTCGATGCCGCCGATTTTCAAAAAGATGTCTTGTGCCATTGAAAGGTTCTCCAGTTAAAAATTGAATAAGAAAGTTGCGAAATGGGGATCAGGCAGCAGCCTTGACCGAGGGCAGCTTGGCCACCAGGCGCAGGCTGACCGTCAGGCCTTCAAGCTGGAAGTGCGGGCGCAGGAAGAACTTGGCGCTGTAGAAGCCGGGGTTGCCTTCCAGGTCTTCCACCACCACTTCGGCTGCAGCCAGGGGGCGGCGGGCCTTGGTTTCGTGGCTGGAGTTGGCGGGGTCGGCATCCACGTAATTCATGATCCAGCCGTTGAGCCAGGTCTGCATTTCCTCGCGTTCCTTGAAGGCACCCACCTTGTCGCGCACGATGGACTTGAGGTAGTGCGCAAAGCGCGTGCTGGCAAACAGGTAAGGCAGGCGGGCCGACAGGTTGGCATTGGCCGTGGCATCGGCATCCATGTATTCCTGCGGCTTTTGCAGGGACTGCGCACCGATGAAGGTGGCGTGGTCGGTGCCTTTGCGGTGCACCAACGGGATGAAGCCAGCCCGGGCCAGTTCTGCCTCGCGGCGGTCCGAAATAGCGATTTCGGTGGGGCACTTCATGTCAAAGCCGCCGTCGTCCGTGGGGAAGGTATGGCAGGGCAGGTTTTCCACCGTGCCACCGGACTCCACACCGCGGATCATGGTGCACCAGCCGTAGAGCTTGAAGCTGCGGTTGATGTTGACGGCCATGGCGTAGGCGGCGTTGTTCCAGACGTAGTTTTTGTGGTCTGCGCCCTGGGTGTCTTCTTCAAAGTTGAAGGCGTCCACCGGGTTGGTCTTGGCGCCGTAAGGCAAGCGACCCAGGAAGCGCGGCATGCACAGGCCCACATAGCGCGCGTCTTCGGTGGCGCGCAGCGAGGCCCACGCAGCGTGGTCCTGGTTGCCGGTGATCTTGGCCAGATCGCGCGGGTTGGCCAGTTCCTGCCACGAGTCCATTTGCAGCGTGCTGGGTGCGGCGCCGGCAATAAAGGGGGCGTGGGCAGCAGAGGCAATCTTGGCCATGGCGCCCAGCAGTTCTACGTCGGGCGGGGTGTGGTCAAAGTAGTAGTCGGCCACCAGGCAGCCATAGGGCTCGCCGCCGAGCTGACCGTACTCTTCTTCGTACAGGCGCTTGAACAGCGGGCTTTGGTCCCAAGCCACGCCCTTGTAACGGCGCAAGGTGCGGCGCAGTTCGCTCTTGCCCACATCCATGAAACGTATCTTGAGCATTTCGTCGGTTTCGGTGTTGGACACCAAATGGTCCAGGCCGCGCCAAGCTGACTCCACGCGCTGGAAATCAGCGTGGTGCATGATCAGATTGATCTGCCCGGTGAGCTTGTGGTCGATCTCGGCAATGATGGCTTCAATGCTGGCGTAAGCGTCGTCGCTCATGGTGACGGTGTTGCCCAGCGCCTGTTGGGCCAGGGTGCGCACGGCAGCCTCTACGGCTTCGCGCTGTTGCTCGCCCTTGGGTTTGAATTCACGGTCCAAAAGGCCGGTGAAGACGCTGGGATCGGCGTACTGGGTGGAGCTGCCAGAAACAGCAGTTTGGGTGGTCATGGATGGATGTCCTTGGGTCTAGGGGTTGATCGATGCGGTGTGCAGACCTGCGTCCATCAGGAATGGAGTTCCTGGGCTGCAGGCTTGGGTGCAGAGGCCAGCGACTTCATCAGGGCCGGGTCGCCCAGCAGCTTGCGCACCAAGTCTTCGGCTCCGGCCTTGCCATCCATATAGGTCTGCAGGTTGGAGAGCTGGGTGCGCGCATCCAGCAGTTGCTTGAGTGCATCGACCTTGTTGGCCACGGTGGCGGGCGAGAAATCGTCCATGCTCTCGAAAGTAATGTCGACCATGACATGGCCTTCGCCGGTCAGGGTGTTGGGCACACTGAAGGCCACGCGCGGTGCGATGGCCTTCATGCGCTCGTCGAAATTGTCGATATCGATCTCAAGAAACTTGCGGTCTTCCACGCCGGGAAGAGGCTCGACAGGTTTGCCCGACAGATCGGCCAGGACACCCATCACAAAGGGCAACTCTATCTTTTTTTCGCTACCGTAGATTTCCACGTCATATTCAATTTGCACGCGTGGAGCACGGTTGCGCGCAATGAATTTCTGACTGCTGTTGCTGGCACTCATAGTGATTCCTTCAGGTTGATAAGAAGCGGATTGACCGGGCCACCCAGACCGGCCGGTTGAAGTCCGCCACGCACGAGGGTTCGTGCCAGGCAGAGGTGAGGGGTTGGGACAAATAGACGCATGGCAGTGCCTCACGCATCCCCAAAAATTTGCAGCTGCAGGCCTGCCGTAGCTGGCAGTGAAAGACCTGTTGCACTGGCTCCGCGGGGCTCGGAGGCCGCCTGCAACACCATGCGGCGGATCACCACGTGGTCCTGCATGGCCTGCAGCCAGGCCTGGGCCAACTGGGTGAGCACATGGCGCTCTATGAACTGGTTGATGCGCCGCGCGCCGGTTTCGTGCGTACCGCACTGGCTGACGATGTGGGCCGTGGCGGCGGCGGTGCAGCTCAGGGCAATGCCGTGCTGCTCCTGCATGCGCGCCACCACCTTGGCCAGTTGCAGTTCCACAATGCTTTCCAGCAACGCGCTGGACAGTGGCAGATACGGCACCACCGACAGGCGCCCCAAAAAGGCCGCCGGGAAGACCTTGCGCAGTTCGGGCTGCAGCAGGTCCACCAGGGCTGCGGGTTCCGGTGCCAGCTCCGGGTCTTCGCAGACCTGGCTGATCAGCTCGGAGCCGGTGTTGCTGGTGAGCAGGATCAGGGTGTTCTTGAAGTCGATGACACGCCCCTCGCCGTCTTCCATCCAGCCCTTGTCAAGCACCTGGTAGAAGACTTCATGCACATCGGGGTGGGCCTTTTCCACCTCGTCCAGCAGGATCACGCTGTAGGGTCTGCGGCGCACGGCCTCGGTCAGCACACCGCCCTCGCCATAGCCCACGTAACCCGGGGGCGAGCCCTTGAGGCTGGAGACGGTATGTGCCTCCTGGTACTCGCTCATGTTGATGCTGATGAGGTTGTGCTCACCGCCATAGACGGCCTGTGCCAGCGCCAGCGCCGTCTCTGTTTTGCCCACGCCGGAGGGACCCACCAGCAGAAATGTGCCCAGCGGTTTGTTGGGGTCGGCCAACCGGGCCCGCGCGGTTTTGACCTGCTGCGCAATCTGCCGCAGCGCCGGGTCTTGACCGACCACCCGCTTTTGCAACTGGGCCTCCAGCGACATGACCGCAGCCACGTCGTCACGCACCATGCGGCCCACTGGGATGCCGGTCCAGTCGGCCACGATGGCGGCGATGACGCGCGCGTCCACCTCGGTATGGATGCGCGGCTTGTCGCCCTGCAGAGCCGCAAATTCACGCTCCAGCGTTTGCAGTTCCTGCGTCAGCGTTTGCCTGGCGTCCACACGGGTGGGCTGCTGCAACTCTTGGCGCTTGGCGAGGATGGCGGTGCTCAGTGCGGACTCTGCGGCACTGGTCTGGGCAAGCTGTGTTTGGGTGGCGTCTGCCACCGCGCGCTCTGCCTGTAGTTCCGCCAACGCGGTACTGCGGTCTTTGCCCATGGCCGCCTCTTGGGCAAGCAGATCACACTCGCCGTCCAGCGCGGCCAGGCGGGCCTGCAGGTCTTGCAGTTCACGCGAGGGGGTGTGCAGCGACATGGCCACACGGGCGCAGGCCGTGTCGAGCAGGCTGATGGCCTTGTCGGGCAACTGGCGCGCCGGAATGTAGCGGTGCGACAGGGTGACCGCGGCGCGCACGGCCTCATCCAGGATGGCCACGCCGTGGTGCCTGGCAAAGGCAGGCACCAGGCCGCGCACCATGGCGATGGCTGCGGCCTCTTGCGGCTCCAGGATTTGCAGCACCTGGAAGCGCCGGGTGAGGGCCGGGTCTTTCTCGATGTGCTTTTTGTATTCGGACCAGGTGGTGGCACCGATGGTGCGCAGGGCGCCGCGTGCCAGCGCGGGTTTGAACAGATTGGCCGCATCGCCCGTGCCCGCCTGGCCACCGGCGCCCACCAGCGTGTGCACCTCGTCCACAAACAGGATGACCGGTTGGGCCGAGTCGGTTGCCTCCTTGAGCACTGCCTTGAGGCGCGACTCAAACTCGCCGCGCATGCTGGAACCGGCCAGCAGCGCGCCCACATCCAGGCTGAGCATGCGCACGGCATGCAGCGCTGGCGGCACCTTGCCGCTGGCAACGGCCAGCGCCAACCCCTCCACCACCGCCGTCTTGCCCACACCGGCTTCGCCGGTGAGCAGCGGGTTGTTCTGGCGACGGCGCAGCAGGATGTCGACCATGGTGCGGATTTCGTGTTCGCGGCCAATCACCGGGTCTATGCGGCCCTCGCGGGCCAGCGCCGTGAGGTCGGTGCAGTACCTGGCCAGGGCCGACTTGCCGTCGTTTGCCGCTTCCATGGCGCCACTGGCTTCGCCGGGCACCGCGTCGGGCAAATCGGTGTCGGCCAGTGCGGCATCTGCATCTTCGCGCGAGCCTGCAACCAGCAGTGCAAAGTCAGCGCTGGCTTGCAGCGGAGGAATCTTTTGGAAGGCGGGCGAAATGCCCAAGATCAACCGGCGCAGCTCGGGCGTTTGCAGCATGGCTGCCAGCAGCCAGGCGCCGCGTATGCGCCGCTCGTTCATGGACAGGCTGGCAAAGACCCAGGCGCGCTCGATGGCGCTTTCAATCTGGTGGCTGAAGTCGTTGAGGCCACTGGCGCCGTTGGGCAACTGGGCCAGTGCCACCGTCAGGTCTTTTTCCAGTTGGGCGGCGTCCATCCCATAGTGCTGCGCAATGCGGTGTACGTCGCCACCCGGCGCCTGCCACAGTTGGTGCAGCCAGTGCACCACTTCCACATAGGGGTTGCCACGCAATTTGGCAAAGGCGGTGGCCGATTCGATGGCGCGAAACAGCTCGGTGTTGAGCTTGCCAAACAGGACGCGGCGGGGAATGTTCATGTGCCCAACTCGCAAAAAAGGCGCAGCACCGAGCCTTCCCGAAGCTGCTGACTGACCCTCGTGTTTGCTATGACCATGACTACCAAAACCTTCACCTGTTTAAAAATGTGCTGAAGAAGAAACCATTTCAAATACCCATCCGCTCATTCCCAAAGCAAACCATCCGGGGCAACCAAAGTGGGCTGACCACAGGCATGCCGCAGCGTGGCAACGCGCCTGCTTGAGGCCTGTCATGCAAACGACGCGGCCACGGTGTGGGGATTGGGAGTTGAGCCCCGCGTCCATACACCACGGGGGATCTTTCAATGGGCCTGCCGCTGTGAAGAGCGACGCGGACACTGGTTCTCAACGGATCAGAATATTTTTGTTACCGGCCGACTATGGATGCCTCTTTGACACAGCAAGTGGCACTTTGTCCTTCGTTGGACAGAGTTTGAAAACAGGGGCAAAAGGTATCATTCGGCATGCTGCAATACCTCACCGTCCCCGTCACCCCCTTCCAACAAAATTGCTCGCTGGTCTGGTGCGACCAGACCCTGCAAGCAGCCGTCATAGACCCGGGTGGCGACTTGCCGCGCATCCTTGCCGAGGTGAAGCGCCTGGGATTGAAGCTAGAGCAGATATGGCTGACGCATGCGCACATCGACCACGCAGGTGGCACGGCTGAACTCTCGAAGCAACTGGACCTGCCCATCATCGGCCCGCATCCAGGCGACCAGTTCTGGATTGATGGACTGGCCGCGCAGGGCAAGCAATTTGGTTTTCCCCATGCTGAAGTGTTTACGCCGACGCGCTGGCTCAAAGATGGCGATACGGTGGCCATTGGCAACAGCACGCTCCAAGTGCGCCATTGCCCGGGCCACACGCCAGGCCACGTGGTTTTCTATTCTCAGGAGACCAACCGTGCCTTTGTGGGAGATGTGCTGTTTGCGGGCTCGATTGGCCGCACAGACTTTCCGCAGGGCGACCACGACACGCTGATTGCCAGCATCAAGCAGCGGCTCTGGCCCATGGGCGACCAGACAGTGTTCATCCCCGGGCACGGGCCGGAGAGCAGCTTCGGGCGCGAGCGCCGCAGCAACCCTTATGTGGCCGACGCAGTCTAGGTCTTGAAGATACCGCGCTCGGTGACCACGTAGTCCATGGCCAGGTCGAAGCTTTGCGGACGGATGCTGTCCACGCGCGACAGCTCAAAGGCCACGCCGATGGTGAGCGGGCGCGGTGTGATGCTGGCCAGCGTGCGGTCGTAAAACCCGCCGCCATAACCCAGGCGAAAACCCTGCGCGTCAAACCCTACCGGCGGCATGATGAATGCCTCGGGCTGCACCACCTCGGTACCGTGCGGCACCGGGATGTCATAGACGCCGCGGGCCATGGCCACGCCGGGCCACCAACGTTTGAAGCGCAGGGGGGCGGCCTTCTGCACGACCTCCGGCAAGGCTGAGGTGGCACCCCGTTCACGGAATTGGCGCATGGCGTTGCGCGGGTCAAACTCTCCCTGAAACGGCCAGTAGATGCCAATGGTCATGCTTGCCAGCTGCGGAAAGCCGTCCACCAGATGGCGGGTGATGGCGGTGTTCCACGCCTTGCGGTCGGCGTCTGAGACGGCCTGGCGCCGCTCCAGCAGTTCCTTGCGCAGGGCAGCCTTCCAGGCCTTGATGTCGTCGGCCTGCATGTCAGATGCCGGGCAGTTCGCTGTCGCGCTGTGGCGCAGTCACGCCCAGGTGCCGATAGGCGGCCATCGTGGCAATGCGGCCACGCGGGGTGCGCTGCAAAAAACCCTGCTGGATCAGATAGGGCTCAATCACGTCTTCAATGGTTTCGCGCTCTTCACCAATGCTGGCAGCAATATTGTCCAGGCCCACCGGGCCGCCATCAAAGCGATGGATCACGGCCTCAAGCAGCTTGCGGTCCATCAGGTCAAAGCCTTGCGGGTCTACGTCCAGCATGGCCAGCGCCCGGTTGGCAATGTCCAGGTCAATCAGTCCTTTGCCTTTGACGTCGGCATAGTCGCGCACGCGGCGCAGCAGGCGGTTGGCAATGCGCGGAGTGCCGCGCGAGCGGCGGGCAATCTCAAAGCCGCCGTCCTCGTCCATGGGCACCTTGAGCAGGCCGGCGCTGCGGGTGACGATGCGCAGCAGCTCCTGCGAGGTATAAAACTCCAGCCGCGCCACGATGCCGAAGCGGTCGCGCAAGGGGTTGGTGAGCATGCCCGCGCGGGTGGTGGCACCTACCAGGGTGAAGGGCTGCAGATCGAGCTTGATGGAGCGGGCGGCCGGGCCTTCGCCAATCATGATGTCGATCTTGTAGTCTTCCAGTGCGGGGTAGAGGATTTCTTCCACCACGGGAGAGAGGCGGTGGATCTCGTCGATGAAAAGAACGTCGTTCTTTTCCAGGTTGGTCAGCAGGGCGGCCAGGTCCTTGGGCTTTTCCAGCACCGGGCCACTGGTCTGGCGCAAATTGACCCCGAGTTCATGCGCAATGATGTGCGATAGCGTGGTCTTGCCAAGGCCCGGCGGACCAAACAGCAGCACATGGTCCAGCGCTTCCGAGCGCATCTTGGCCGCACCTATGAAAATTTCCAACTGCTCACGCACCTTGGCCTGGCCCACATACTCGTCGAGCAGCTTGGGCCGCAGGGCGCGCTCAATGGCCTCCTCCTGCGGGGATGTCGGGGCTGCAGACACCATGCGCAGAGGCGGTGCGGAGGAAAAATCGTCGGTCTGGATACTCACGGAATGAATCGCAATGCAGGGTGGGTAGGCGGTAATAGCCCACTATAGCGTGTGGCGCTTAGTGCAGCATGCTGCCTCAAGTTTCAGTGCGGTTGAGCCGATACTCCAGACAGGTACAGCCAGATACTGCGCATGCACTTGCCGCCCGCCAGTCTCCAAGAAAGCACTTCTATGAAAACAAAGACCCTGACACCCTCACCCCCGCGCCCTGCTCTGCACTTGCTGATGGCCAGCGCGCTGATGCTGGGGCTGTGGTCCTTGGGTACTGCGCATGCAGCGGACGCACACGCTGCAGATGCCCATGCGCCTGCCAAACCTGCGGCAGAAAAAAAGGAACTGATTGAAATTCCGCTGATCAAGCAGCGCAAGGCCGAAATGGCAGCCGCCGCCGCAGCTGCCGAGGCCTCCGCGGCAGCGGCAGAGAAACCGGGCAAAGAACCCAGCGAAGCGGTCAAGCAGTTGCGCCAGGCACTCACTGTCATTGGAACACCCGCCAAACAAGCCACAGGGGATGGCGCTGAACGGCCCGCATTGGCTGTAGTGCGCAAGCCAGCGGTCGTGCGGCGCAGTGCGCCCACCCCGACCGGCGAGGAGATGCAAGACAGCCGGCAGTACGCCAAGGCCCGTGCATTGGCCCTGGCCGGGGGCGAGCCAAAGGGGCATGCAGAAGCAGATGCCCACAGTGGCGAGGTGCACTGGTCGTATGACGGTGAGAACGGCCCGCAAAACTGGGCCAAACTGAAGCCAGAGTTCAACCTCTGCGGCATTGGCAAGCGCCAATCGCCCATTGCCATCCAGAACGAAGCCACGTTGCAAGGCCCGGCGGAGCCGCTGCAGTTCAACTACGCACCCAGCCGCGGCACCGAAGTCAACAACGGCCACACCGTACAGGTGGATGTGGAAGGCGAAAACAGCATCATCGTGCGCAACTCCAGCTACAAGCTGCTGCAATTCCACTTCCATACGCCGTCGGAAGAGATGATCAACTCCAAGCGCTATGCCATGGTCGCGCACCTGGTGCACAAGAACGATGCCGGACAACTGGCCGTGGTGGCAGTGCTGCTGGAGCAGGGCGAGGCCAATGCCTTCATCGACAAGGTCTGGACCTACATGCCGCTGGATGCCAACGACCGGGTACGCATGCCCGAGGGCCTGCTGGACCTTAATGAGTTCCTGCCCAAAGACCAGCGCTACTACCAGTTCATGGGCTCGCTCACCACCCCGCCTTGCACCGAAGGCGTGCTGTGGATGGTACTCAAGCAGCCGGTGAAGATCAGCGCGGCCCAGTACAAGCTGTTTCGCCAGCAGTTCCCGCTGAATGCCCGACCGGTGCAGCCCCTCAACGGTCGGCCGGTGCGGGAGGCGCAATAGGGCTTATTCCCGGATTTACTTCGCCAGCGCGCGCAGAGCCAGCTTGATGCCGTCGCTCACCCCCACGTCGGCGGGCAAGGCCTTGAGGGCCGCAGCGGCTTCCTTGTCGCTGTAACCCAGCGCCAGCAGGGCCTGCAGAATGTCGGCCTGGGCACCGCTGGCGGCCCCCAGGGGTGCGCCAATGTCTGCGCCCAGCTTGCCCTTGAGTTCGAGCAGCAGACGCTCGGCGGTTTTCTTGCCAATGCCTGGCACCTTGATCAGGCGCCCGGCCTCCTGCAGCGTCACGGCCTGGGCCAGATCGCCCACACCCATACCGGACAGCACCGAGAGTGCGGTGCGCGGGCCGACGCCGGAGATCTTGATCAGCTCGCGGAAGGCCTCACGCTCGGTGGCGTTGCCAAAACCGTAAAGGATTTGCGCGTCCTCGCGCACCACAAAGTGGGTCAGCAGCGAGACCTTTTCGCCCACGGCGGGCAGGTTGTAGAAGGTGCTCATGGGAACATGCACCTCGTAACCGACGCCGCCGCAGTCCACCAATACCTGGGGTGGGTTCTTGTCGCTGAGTGTGCCTGTGAGCTTGCCTATCATTTTGTGCCTATCATGGGGTTACCTGTACCGATTGCCGTGAGGAATTATCAGCTTGATTCTCAGACACCTGTTCACCCCGCTGAACAACACCCGCCTGTCGCACCTGTGCGGCCCCACCGACGAACACCTGCGCACCATTGAACTAGCCCTGGAGGTGCGCATTGCCCACCGCCACGAGCAGTTCAAAGTGGAAGGCCCCAAGGTCAAAGCCCAGCGCGCCATGGACATGCTGCAAGCGCTGTACGAAATGGCGGCGCGCCCGATTCCGCCCGCCACCGTGCAGCTCATGCTCTCGGGCGACGGCTCGGCCGATGCGGCCGATGGCCCGGGCCTGCTGACACGGCGTGCCGAGCTCAAGCCGCGCACGCAGAACCAGGCCGTGTACCTGGACAATATTGCCGAGTTCGACATCACCTTCGGCATTGGCCCGGCCGGCACCGGCAAGACCTACCTGGCCGTGGCAGCCGCCGTGGACGCCTTGCAGCGCAGCGCGGTGCAGCGCATTGTGCTGACACGCCCGGCCGTGGAAGCCGGGGAACGCCTGGGATTTTTGCCCGGTGACCTGAACCAGAAGGTGGACCCCTATCTGCGCCCGCTCTACGACGCGCTCTATGACCTGATGGGCTATGACCAGGTGCACAAGGCCTTTGAGCGCCAGGCGCTGGAAATTGCACCGCTGGCCTTCATGCGCGGACGCACCCTTAACAACGCCTTTGTGATTTTGGACGAGGCCCAGAACACCACGCCTGAGCAGATGAAGATGTTCCTGACCCGCGTGGGCTTTGGCACCAAGACCGTGATCACGGGCGACGTGAGCCAGATCGACCTGCCCAAGACACAAATGAGCGGCCTGGTGGAGGCCGAGCGCATTCTGCGCCGCGTGCCCGGCATTGCCATCACGCGCCTGACAAGCGCCGACATCGTGCGCCATCCGTTGGTGGCCCGCATTGTGGATGCCTACGACGCCGCGCGCCTGAGCGACCTGCCCCCCATCGCCGTGCCCGACGCCGAGCCCGGGCTCCCGCGCATAGGCCTGCCCAAAACCCGCACACCCAAGGCGCGCCCATGATGCATGCACTGTCCCTTTCCTTGCAGTTTGGCGCATTGGAAGATGCTGCCCCCCACCGCGCCGCCCTGCCCCGCCACAAGGTGGTGCGCTGGATACGCCACGCGCTGGCCTCCGACGCCGAAATCACCGTACGCATTGTGGACAGTGAAGAAGGCCAGACCTTGAACCGCGACTTCCGCAAAAAAGACTACGCCACCAATGTGTTGACCTTTGACTACACGCAGGAGCCGCTGGTCACCGCCGACCTGGTACTGTGCGCGCCGGTGGTGGCCCGCGAAGCCGAGGAGCAGAGCAAGAACCTGCAGGCCCATTACGCCCACCTCATCGTGCACGGTACGTTGCATGCACAGGGCTGGGACCACGAGTTGGAAGAAGATGCACAGGTCATGGAGTTGCGCGAAACCGAAATCATGGCGCGACTGGGCTTTGCCAATCCCTATGCGTGATGGGCATCGCGCCTGGCTGGCCGCAGGCATTGCGCTGCTGCTGGGCCTGTGTGCACCCAGCCAGGCCCAACCCACACCTGGTACATCAACCTGGGCATTCAGCCCGCCGCGCGACAGCTTCAGCGCCGACTCCCTGCTGGACCTGCGTTACCTGAATGAAAAGCTTGCGGGTGAAAGTGGCTTTGTGCGCAGCAACCCACAAGGCGACCTCGTGCTGGGCGATGGCAAGCCCCTGCGCCTGTGGGCCGTCAACACCGGTGTGGCCGATTACACCAGTGGGCCCGCCCGGCCACAGTGGCCGCTGGGCCCACCGGACCTGGCACGCCACGCGCGCTTTCTGGCCAAGCGCGGTGTCAACATGGTGCGCCTGCACAAGCAAATCAGCCCCGACCTGCAGACCACTCCCAACGCGGCCATCACCGACATCAACCTGTCCGAGCGCGACGCCATCTGGCGCACGGTGGCGGCCATGCGCAAGGAGGGCATTTACACCACGCTCTCACCCTATTGGGCGGCCGCCACCAAGCTGTCTGACAAATGGGGCATCGCAGGCGGCGCCAAACAGTCGGCACAGGGCCTGCTCTTTTTTGATGAAACGCTGCAGCAGGCATACAAGGTCTGGCTGAAGAAGCTGCTCACGGAAAAGAACCCCTACACCGGCCTCAGCCTGGCGCAGGATGCCAGCTTGGCCATCATCGAACTGCAAAACGAGGACAGCCTGCTGTTCTGGACCGTGGACCAAATCCAAGGCCTGCAACGCGTGGCGCTGGAGCGGCGTTACGGCAGCTTTTTGCAGAAGAAATACGGGACCCTTTCACAGGCGCAGTCGGCCTGGCGCGGCGCCGGGGAGTCTGGCGACTTTCCACCCGACGGGCGTATGGTCTTGCTGCCCGTTTGGGAACTGGTGAAGTCGCCAAAGTCGTGGCCGGTGATTGGTGACCCGCAAGACCTGCTGGGTGGCCACGCGGTGCGGCGTGCCGACCAGACCGAATTCCTGGCCCGCACCATGCATGCCTTCAACGCCAGCATGGTGGACTATCTGCGCAAGGAGCTGGGCGTCAAGCAGCTGATCAACCCGGGCAACTGGAAGACCGCCAGCAGCACCCACCTGAATGACGCTGAGCGCTGGAGCTATACCCCCGGCGAAGTGGATGCGGCCAATGTCTATACCGGCGGCGTGCACAAGGGCGTGAACGAAGGCTGGGCCGTCATGCCCGGCGACCAATTCACCAACGACAGCGTGCTGCGCAACCCGCGCCTGCTGCCCATCAACTTCAAGCAGACCCAGGGTCGGCCCATGCTGCTGACCGAGGGCAACTGGGTGATGCCCAACAACTTCGGCGCAGAAGGGACCTTTCTGATTGCCGCCTACTCCTCGCTGTCCGGTGTGGATGGCTACTACTGGTTTGCCACAGGGGATGAGGGCTGGACGCCGCCCCAGTCGGCCAACGGCTACCAGGCGTCGCAAGGCAAATGGATTTTTGCCACCCCCGATATTTTGGGCAGCTTCCCGGCTGCTGCCCTGGCTTACCGGTTGGGCTACATCAGCAAGGGCGCACCCGTGGTGACGGAACACCGCTCCTTGACGGACCTGTGGCAGCGCAAGACACCGTTGATCACGGAGAGCCCCAGCTTCGACCCCAACCGCGACAGCGGCGACATCGCCAAGACCTCCAGCGTGCAGACCGGTGTGTCGCCCGACGCATTTTTGCTGGGCCCGGTGCAGCAGGCCTTTGGCAAGGACCCGGCACAGACCCGGGTGACAGCGCAAACGGCTCCAACGCCAGGGCGCCTGCAGTCCAACACGGGCGAACTGGTCTGGGACGCCATGCGCGGCTTTTGCACCGTGAATGCGCCGCGCGTGCAGGGTGTGGCGGCCCACTTCACAGGCGCGCCTTCGCACCAGTTGCAGGACGTGGGCTTCACGTCCGAAAACGCCTTTGGTGCCGCACTGGCTGTGTCACTGGATGGCGCGCCACTCAAGACGTCCCGCCGCATCCTGGTGCAGTTCGCCACCCAAAGCCGCCCCAATGGCTGGAGCGACATCTCCACCTCCATCGCACTCGACGATGGCAGCCGGGTGGATGGCTTTCTGGTGAAGTCGATTGGGCAGTCGCCCTGGATGGTGCAGCGTGCCAAGCTGGATGTGACCATCAACAACACCGGCCTGCAAACGGCCACGGTGCTGGACATGAACGGCATGGCAGTGCAAACGCTGGACCTCAAGCGCAGCGCTGGCGGCGTGGGCTTTCGCTTTCCCGCAGCCGCCATGTACGTGGTGCTGCAATAGGGCCGCCATAGAGCTGCACTTGGGCGGCAAGACGCTCAGTGCGGATCCGCTGGCAGCGGCGCGACACGCAGCGGAATGGTCACCGGCCCGTCATTGACCAGTTCCACCTGCATGTCGGCGGCAAAGATGCCGGTTTGCACCGTCGGGTGTTTGAGACTGGCCTGGGCCACAAAGTGATCGTATAAGCGCCGCCCCTCATCGGGCGCGGCGGCCGCCTTGAAGCTGGGCCGATTGCCGCCCGAGGTGTCCGCTGCCAGGGTGAACTGGCTGACGATGAGCAGGCCGCCTTGCGTACCCTGTCCGTCCAGGTCCTGCAGGCTCCGGTTCATCTTGCCCTCAGCATCGCTGAACACGCGCAGCTTGAGCACTTTGGCCAGGAGCTTGTCGGCCTCGGCCACGGAGTCGCCTTGTTCGGCGCAGACAAGCAGCAGGAAGCCGCGGCCAATCTCGCCAACCACCGCCGCGTCCACCGTGACCTTGGCATGGCTGACGCGCTGAACCAAAGCCAGCATGGCTGCCGATCAGGCCAGGGTGACGCGGGCGAACTTGCGCTTGCCCACCTGCAGCACATAGGTGCCGGCAGGCAGCTTCAAGCCCTTGTCGCTCACCACATGGCTGTCGATGCGTACGCCACCACCGTCAATCAGGCGGTTGCCCTCGCCGCTGGAGGCCGCCAGTCCCGCCGACTTCAGCAGCGCGCCTATGCCCACTGCGGCGCCGCTCTCGCCCAAAGGCAGGCTGATCTCCGTGATTTCATCCGGAATGCCGCCCTTGCTGCGGTTGATGAAGTCCTGCTCGGCCGCTTCGGCTGCAGCGGCTGAGTGAAAGCGGGCGGTGACTTCCTTGGCCAGTGCCACCTTGGCATCCTTGGGGTTGCGCCCGGCGGCCACTTCCGCCTTGAGGGCTGCAATGTGGGCCTCGCTCTGGAAGCTCAAGAGCGTGTACCACTTCCACATCAGCACGTCCGAGATGCTTAAGCACTTGGCAAACATGGTGTTGGGCTCTTCGGAAATGCCGATGTAATTGTTCTTGCTCTTGGACATTTTTTCAATGCCGTCCAGGCCTTCGAGCAGGGGCATGGTCAGGATGCACTGCGGCTCCTGGCCATATTCGGCCTGCAGGGTGCGGCCCATGAGCAGGTTGAACTTCTGGTCGGTGCCACCCAGTTCCAGGTCGCTCTTCAAGGCAACGCTGTCATAGCCCTGCATCAACGGGTAGAGGAACTCGTGCACGGCAATCGGGGTGCCGGCCTTGAAGCGGTCGTGGAAGTCATTGCGCTCCATCATGCGCGCCACGGTGTAGCGCGAGGCCAGCTGGATCATGCCGCGCGCACCCAGCGGATCGCTCCATTCGCTGTTGTAGCGGATCTCGGTTTTGGCCGGGTCCAGCACCAGGCTGGCTTGGCGGTAATAGGTTTCGGCGTTGATCTTGATCTGCTCGGCCGTGAGCGGCGGACGTGTGCTGTTACGCCCGCTGGGGTCACCAATCATGCTGGTGAAGTCACCAATCAAAAAGATGACGGTGTGGCCCAGGTCCTGCAGCTGGCGCATCTTGTTGAGCACCACGGTGTGGCCGATGTGGATGTCGGGGGCCGTGGGGTCCAGGCCCAGCTTGATGCGCAGGGGGGTGCCGGTAGCCTCAGATCGGGAGAGCTTTTTCACCCACTCGTCTTGCGGCAGCAATTCCTCGCAGCCACGCAGCGTCACTGCCAGGGCCTCACGCACACGGTCTGACAGAGGTAAAGTTGGGCTTGAGGCTTGATTCATAAGGGTTTTCAGTCGGGCAGCAGGGCCCTTGGCCGGTATACTGCGGGGTCATTCCTGCAACGTGCATGGAACCTGCGGCTGCAATTTTAGTCGCGTCGCCCTGCCCCCCTGGAGTCCCGATTTTGAAAAGCGCCATTAGCCGCACGGCAGGCCAGCTGTTGTCTGCGACAGCAGACCTGCTGGCCCGTCATCCCAAACGTATTTCCGCCATCGTCGCAGCCCTTTTGCTGTCTGGCACCGGCTTCACCTTCGCCGTAGCCAACCTGGCACCTGATGCGTCGCAACTACCGGTTCGCAGCCTGACCGAAGTGCTGAAAAGTCCGGACCTGGCGTCGCAAGTCTCGGCCCTTGAAGCCCAGGCTCAAACCTTGAACCTGTACCGCTCGGATGTAACCCGCTCCACCGATACCGCTGAAACCCTGCTCAAGCGCTTGGGCGTTTTGGATCCGCAGGCTGCCAGGTTCCTGCGTACCGATGCCCTGGCACAAAAGAATCTGCTTGGCCGTGTGGGCCGCTCGCTGACGGCTGAAGCCAACGGCAACAACAGCTTGCTGAAGTTGCAGGCGCGCTGGAGCGCCGATGAAGCGGGCTTCTTCAAGCGTCTGAGCATTGAAAAGACGGCCAGCGGCTTTGCCTCCAAACTGGAGACCCTGCCCTTGACCGCATCCACCCGCATGGCCAGCGGCACCATCACCTCCACCCTGTTCGCGGCCACCGATGCGGCTCGCATTCCGGACTCTGTTTCCAGCCAGTTGGCCGAAGTGTTTGCGGCGGAGATCGACTTCCACCGCGCACTGCGCAAGGATGATCGCTTCTCGGTGGTGTACGAAACCCTGGAGGGCGATGGCGAGCCCATGCAAGCGGGCCGTTTGCTGAGCGCCGAATTTGTAAACGACGGCAAGACCTACCAAGCCATGTGGTTCCAGGAACCCAGCCATTCCGCCGCATCGGCCACATCGGGCTTTGCCGGACATGATCAGGTCAAGGGCGGTTACTACACCTTGGCCGGAGAAAGTCTGAAGCGCGCGTTCCTGGCTGCACCTCTGGCGTTTTCCCGCATCACCAGTGGCTTCAAGATGCGCTTCCACCCGATTTTGCAGGTCTGGAAGGCCCATCTTGGAGTGGACTATGCAGCCCCCGTTGGCACGGCAGTGCGCAGCGTAGGCGATGGCGTGGTGGAATTTGCCGGTGTGCAAAGCGGCTATGGCAATGTCATCAAGGTCAAGCACTCCAGCCAGATCAGCACGGTGTATGCGCACCTGAATCGCATCAATGTGCGTGTTGGCCAGGCAGTGCCCCAGGGACTGGTGATTGGCCAGGTCGGGACCACGGGCTGGTCCACCGGGCCGCACCTGCATTTTGAATACCGTCTGAACGGTGCTTATGTAGACCCCCAGACCATTGCTCGGCGCAACGACACCGTGCCCTTGACCGCTGCCTTGCGGCCCGTGTTCGACAAGGCGGCCGCCCAGGCACGCACCGCCCTGGCTGCGGCAGGCCAAATGCAGTTCAGCAGCGTCGAATAGGCTGCTGTAAGCACTGCAAATTTCGGAACTGCACGTGTCGGAGCTGTACGCCGGTCTGATGTCGGGCACCTCACTGGATGGGGTGGACGGGGTGCTGGTGGATTTTTCCCAAGCCACACCGCAGGTGCTGGGCCATATCAGCGCCCCCTTTCCCGCAGGGCTGCGGCAGGAGTTGCTGCAGCTCAACACCGAAGGACCCAATGAGCTGCACCGCGCAGCCTTGGCAGCGAACGCTCTGGCGCGCATCTATGCCGCGGTGGTTTCCCGCTTGCTTGCGACCTGCCAGCTGGATGCCGCAAATGTGTGTGCGGTGGGAGCCCACGGGCAGACCGTGCGCCATAGGCCGCAACAGTTTGATGGCACAGGCTACACCCTGCAGCTCAACCAGCCCGCCCTGCTGGCTGAGTTGACGGGCATCGATGTGGTGGCCGATTTCCGCAGCCGCGATGTGGCAGCGGGTGGACAAGGTGCACCGCTGGTGCCCCCCTTCCACCAGGCTTTTTTCGGGCATCTGCCCGGCCACACGGGCGTGCTCAATATCGGCGGCATCTCCAACATCACGCTGTTGAACGCGGCCGAGCCTGACTCTGTTTTGGGGTTTGATTGCGGGCCTGGCAATGCGCTGATGGATGCCTGGTGCATGGCGCACACCGGCGCCGACTACGATGATGCAGGCGCCTGGGCTGCCAGCGGGGTGGTACACGCGGGCCTGTTGCAGGTGCTGCTGAACGAAGCATTCTTTACCCTGCCGCCACCCAAGAGCACAGGGCGCGACCTGTTCAACAGCGCCTGGCTGCAAGACAAGTTGACCGGCTTTGAGGCCCTGGCCGCGCAGGACGTGCAAGCCACCCTGACCGAGCTCACCGCACGCAGTTGCGCCGACTGTGTGCGCCACTTCGCGCCTGCCTCTGAGCGCTTGATCGTGTGTGGGGGCGGAGCCCTCAACACACACCTGATGGAGCGCCTGCAAAGCCTGCTCCCAGGCTGCACTGTCTCCAGCTCAGAGGCCTTTGGCCTGCCGCCCTTGCAGGTGGAAGCCATGGCCTTTGCCTGGCTGGCGCGCCAGTGCGTGGAGCGCAAAACGGCCAGCCTGAAAAGCGTTACGGGCGCACAAGGCGCCCGTATTCTTGGTGCCGTTTACCCTGCCTGAGCAGAGCAACAGCTGCCCAGCTATCAGGTCGAGAAAGACGAGCCGCAACCGCAGGTGCTGGTGGCGTTGGGGTTCTTGATCACGAACTGCGCACCCTGCAGGTCTTCCTTGTAATCGATCTCGGCGCCCAGCAGGTACTGGTAGCTCATGGCATCGATCAGCAGGGACACACCGTTCTTGGTCATGGTGGTGTCGTCTTCGTTGGTGATTTCGTCAAAGGTGAAGCCGTACTGGAAGCCGGAGCAACCACCACCCTGCACGAACACGCGCAGTTTCAATTCAGGGTTGCCTTCTTCGGCGATCAGGTCTGCCACCTTGGCCGCCGCACTGTCGGTAAACAGGATGGGGGCTGGCATTTCGGTCTGGATATTTTCTGCAACGGCGCTCATGGACGACTCCGGTCAAATCTGGGATACGCCAATACTACAGCAGAACGCTCGGGAATTGGCTCAGGCGTTATTTGCCGCCAATGACAGTGTGGGCTTTTCCTCGCCCTCCAAAAGCGGCCGCAGTTGGCCCGTGATCAGCGCGCCCTGGTGCATTTCCAGTGCCGCGTAATGCACATCGCCTTCAATGCGAGCCTTGGGTTGCAATTCCAGCATGTTCCGGGCGAATACCGGCCCCTGGATGGTGCCATTGATGATGATGTGATCGGCTGTCACCGTGCCCCTGACCCTGGCCGATTCGGAAATGACGAGCAAGCTGGTGTGGGCGTCATCGGCGCGAATGTCACCGTTCACCTCTCCGTCGATGCGCAGCCCATCGGTAAACACGATGTTGCCGCTGATCTGGCTGCCCTCGGCAATCAGGCTTTTGATAGGAGGCTGCTTCTTCTTGTTGAACATAGGGCACCTATGGGTTGACGGAAACTTTCTGGGACTGTGTGGCACGTACGGTA
Source organism: Rhodoferax lacus (assembly GCF_003415675.1). Taxonomy (GTDB): domain Bacteria; phylum Pseudomonadota; class Gammaproteobacteria; order Burkholderiales; family Burkholderiaceae_C; genus Allorhodoferax; species Allorhodoferax lacus. Next base: position 103,772 of record NZ_QFZK01000009.1, on the reverse strand, counting down.
TTGCCCTCCAACACCTTGGCAACAACCGCCTTCACCACCACCTGGGCCGGAACTTCGATAACACCTTCCAGGCGACCATACTGCTTGACACTAAAAGCCTGTGGCCCACCGGACAAGGTCGCTGACCAGGGCTTTCCGCCTTGCAAGCCACTAAAGGTCAATTCCAGCGTGCCGTTGAAGGTGGCCGCATTCTTGTTCGCCTGAATTACCAGCACCTGCCACTTCAGATCCTTGCCATTTTGAAGATCTGCCTGCAGGCCGCGTATGGCAACACCCTCTGTGCCACTGGAAGGAATCAGTTTTTCAAAGAAACCAAGGTCATCGCGCAGGGACTGGTTCTCCGCCTGCAATTGCTTGACCTGCTCGAACAACTTGTCTTCCGACGCCTTGCCTGCCGTCACCAGGGTTCCTGCGGTATTGGCAATGGACTGCGCCTTGTCACGCTCCTCCTGGACCTTGTCCAGTGCGGTGCGCAGGTTAACCATCTCGCTGCGCAAGTGCAACAACTCTTCCTTGGCACCATGGTCCAAGCCAGCAATATTCCGGCCAAACTCGAAGGCCCATAGCGCAATCGCGGCGCAGAAACCCAAGACAACGGCTGCCACCACCCAGCGCAAAGGCCAAGGCAAGGCGCTGCGCACCGACATGCGGGGAGCGCTGATGGTGAGGCGGCGGCGTAAAAGTCTCAATCGCATGGAGGCCGCAGTCTAGCAGTCCCCATAAAAAAAGCCGCCGGAACTTGCGTTCCAGCGGCTTTGCCATTTGTAAGCAGGTGCTTGTCTGGCAGCTTAACGCTTGGAGAACTGCTTGCGACGGCGAGCGCCGTGGAAGCCGACCTTCTTACGTTCGACTTCACGTGCGTCACGGGTCACGAAGCCGGCAGCGCTCAAGGTTGGCTTGAGGGTTGCGTCGTAATCGATCAGTGCGCGGGTAATGCCGTGGCGTGTTGCGCCTGCCTGGCCGGACTCGCCGCCGCCTGCCACATTGACCATGATGTCAAAGGTTTCAGCGTGGTTGGTCAACAGCAGGGGCTGCTTGCAGATCATGATGGAGGTGGCGCGACCGAAAAAGTTTTCGATGGCCTTGCCGTTCACCACGATTTGGCCGGAGCCTTTTTTCAGGAACACGCGGGCGACGCTGGATTTGCGACGGCCGGTTCCATTGTTCCATTCACCGATCATTTGGCGGCCTCTCTCTTCACTGCGTTGGCAGAAATACCGGGGATGTCCAGAACCTTGGGCTGCTGGGCGGTATGGGGATGCTCGGCACCACCGTAGACCTTGAGCTTCTTGATCATGGCGTAACCCAGAGGACCCTTGGGCAGCATGCCCTTGACGGCTTTTTCCAAAGCGCGGCCGGGGTGCTTGGCTTGCATGTCACGGAAGTTGGTGGCAGTGATGCCGCCGGGGTAACCGGAGTGACGGTAGTACACCTTGTCGATGGGCTTGGCGCCCGTGACACGGAGTTGGGATGCGTTGACGATGACGATGAAATCGCCGGTATCGACGTGAGGCGTGTAAATGGCCTTGTGTTTGCCGCGCAAACGGAGAGCAACTTCGCTGGCTACTCGTCCGAGGACCTTGTCGGTCGCGTCAATCACAAACCACTCGTGCACGACCTCAGCGGGTTTTGCGCTGAAAGTTGACATGAGAAATTCCTAAAGGAGTTGGTTTGGCGGGCTCTTTTCCACGGTCGGTGTTCCTTCTTGTACCTCTGGCCTTTCGGCTTTTGGCGGGGAATCTCTTAGGTGGGTTGTGCCTCCGCAGCCCGGTAAAGAGCTGGTTTGGCATCTTCGCCGCGGAACCACATGGCGCTGCGAAGCCCTCCATTATATGAATGTTCATCAGGTTTTGGGGAACTTTTGTGGCGAAAGCGTTACCATAGGCCCATGTTCAGTTACCGCCACGCCTTCCACGCCGGAAACCACGCCGACGTTCTCAAACACATTGTTTTGCTGGCGGTGCTGCGCTACATGACGCAAAAAGACACGGCTTTGAACGTGTTTGACAGCCATGCCGGCGCCGGGCTGTACCGCCTGGACGGTGACTACGCCAAGACCAGTGCCGAGGCGGCCGAGGGCTTTTTGAAGCTGATCGCCAACAAACCCACTGAGCCTTTTGCTGCGGCCATTCAGGACTACGTGGAAATGGTGGCGGGCTTCAACCAGGGCGGCACTTGGTCGGTGTACCCGGGCTCGCCTTTCATCATCCAAAGCCTGTTGCACGGGCGCGACAAGCTCAAGCTGTTCGAACTGCACCCCACCGACACCAAGACGCTCACCGCCAACATTGCCCAGCTCGAAGCCGGACGCCAGGTGGCCATCCTGCGCGAAGACGGCTTTGAGGGCCTGAAGAAGTTCCTGCCCCCGCCCTCGCGCCGCGCGCTGGTGCTGTGCGACCCGAGCTACGAAGTCAAACACGACTACGCGCGGGTGCAGGCCATGATCACGGACGCCATGCTGCGCTTTCCCACCGGCACCTACGCAGTGTGGTATCCCATCATTCCGCGACCCGAGGCCCACGATGTGCCCAAGAAACTGAAGACCCTGGCCAACAAGTCGGGCAAGAGTTGGCTGAGCGTTTCGCTGACTGTGAAAAACAGCAAGCTCACGCAGGATGCTGAAGGGGAAGTGGTGCGGCCTGGCTTGCCTGCCAGCGGCATGTTTTTGATCAATCCACCGCATACGCTGAAGGCCTTGTTGAAAGACGCGATGCCGCAGTTGGTGAAGGCACTGGGACAGGACCAGCATGCGGCGTTTACCCTGGAGAGCGGGGGCTAATCAGCCCCCCTGCCCCGCTCATAGTGGCGGGGCGAGAGGCTTGGCAGTGATCAAGCCGCTGCCTGAAGCACCCTGGGCTGCGCCACGGGCGTCAAACCCAGACAAGAACACAGCGCCAGCACCGGCGCACTCTGGTTCATGGTGTAGAAGTGCAGCGCAGGCGCCCCGCCTTTGAGCAAGCGCTCGCACAAATCCGTCACCACCTCCATGCCGAACGCCTTGATGGACGCGGTGTCCTCGCCAAAGCTTTGCAGCCGCAGACGAATCCAGCGCGGAATCTCGGTGCCACAGCTATCTGAGAAGCGCATCAGCTGGGTGGAGTTGGTGATCGGCATGATGCCGGGGATGATGGGAATTTCCACGCCCATGGCCACCACGTCGTCACGGAAGCGGAAGTAGGCATCGGCGTTGAAGAAGTACTGCGTGATGGCCGAGTTGGCGCCGGCATGGGCCTTGGTGGCAAAGGCTTCCAGGTCTGCCGCCGGGGACTTGGCCTGTGGGTGCACTTCCGGGTAGGCCGCCACTTCCACCGAGAAATAGTCGCCGGTTTCCTCGCGGATAAAGCGCACCAGGTCGCTGCCAAACTTGAAGTCGCCGCCCACGCCATAACCGCTGGGCAAGTCGCCGCGCAAGGCCACGATGCGCTTCACACCCATGGCCTTGAGTTGGGCCAGTTGCTCGGCAATCGAGGCCTTGGTGGCGCCAATGCAAGACAGATGGGATGCCGCAGCTGTTCCTTCGGCAACCATTTCGCGCAGGGTGGCAAAGGTGCCTTCCTGCGTGGTGCCACCGGCTCCGAAGGTCACCGAGCAGAACTCGGGCTGCAGTACCGAAAGATCTTTGCGGATGCCGACCATTTTGGCGGCCACATCCGGATTCTTGGCCGGGAAAAACTCCAGGCTCAGGGGGACACGCTTGGCATTAGACATGCTTTTTTCTCCTACCTCACTGCGCAGCGCCGGGCTACGCAGGCATTTACTGCGCCGGTTTGCTGGCGCAAATAAAGAACTCGCGGTTGCCGTCGCCGCCTTCAATGGGCGAGTCGAACCACGCGGTAACTGTCAGCCCCAGAGCGGCACATGCTTCGCGCAAACGCTGCTCCACGACGACGTAAAACTCCGGATCTTTGACAATGCCGCCCTTGCCGACTTGGCCGGGCTGCAGTTCAAACTGGGGTTTCACCAAAGTCAGCAGGGTGCCACCCGCCTTGAGCAAGGGCACCACCGCTGGCAGCACCAGGGTCTGGGAAATAAAGGACAGGTCGGCCACGATCAGATCAAACGCCGGCACAAAGTCGGATTCGGCTTGCGCCTGGGCCGCTTCGTTTTCGTCGCCGTTGTCGTTGTCGTTGTCGCTTGCGTCTTCGTCGTCGTAAGCATCATCGCCATCGACTTCAAATGGGCCGTCCTCGCCCGTGCTGTCCTCGTAGGCCTGAATCAGGTCTTCTGCGGTCAGCGCACGCGCATTCACTTTTTCCACACACAGCACCCGCGGATCGGAGCGCAGCATGGGGTGCAACTGCGCGCTCCCCACATCCACACCCACCACGGACTTGGCACCGGCCTGCAACAGGCAGTCGGTAAACCCACCGGTCGATTGACCCACATCCAGACAGGCAAAGCCTTCAACGGACAGACCCACCTGCTTGAGGGCGGCTTCGAGCTTGAGCCCGCCGCGCGACACGTAGCGCGCCTCGGAGTCATCGAGCAGCCGCACCTCGGCCGATTCCGGCACCTCGTCGCCATTTTTGGCAACGCGCCGCCAGGTCTCGCCCTGCGCCCATTCGACGCCGTCGGCAATCAGCCTTTGCGCCTGTGAACGGGTGTTGGCAAGCCCCCGCTGAACCAGCAGTTGATCAATTCGCATCGTTTTACCTGTGTGACACCCCGCGCCTTCCGCAGGCGCTTCGGGGGTGTGTTCAATACCGGTAGGTATCTTTCTTGTATGGGCCGGCTTTGCTCACGCCGATGTAGGCGGCTTGCTCGTCGGTCAGTTCAGACAACATGGCGCCAACCTTCTTGAGGTGCAGGCGTGCCACTTTTTCGTCCAAGTGCTTGGGCAGCACATAGACCTTGCCAGCCTTGTAGTCCTTGGGCTTGGTGAACAGCTCGATCTGGGCGATGGTCTGGTTGGCAAAGCTCGACGACATGACAAAGCTGGGGTGGCCAGTGCCGCAACCCAGGTTCACCAGACGGCCCTTGGCCAGCAAGATGATGCGCTTTTCGGGCTTGGCGTTCTTGCCCTTGGTGGCCGGGAAAATCACGTGGTCCACTTGGGGCTTGATCTCGTCCCACTTCAGCTTTTCCAGCGAAGCGACGTCGATTTCGTTATCGAAGTGGCCGATGTTGCAGACGATGGCCTGGTCCTTCATGGCCGCCATGTGCTTGTAGGTGATGACATTCTTGTTGCCAGTGGCGGACACAAAAATGTCGGCCTTGTCGGCGGCGTATTCCATGGTCACAACCTTGTAGCCTTCCATCGCGGCCTGCAGGGCGTTGATGGGGTCCACTTCGGTCACCCAGACTTGGGCAGAGAGTGCACGCAGGGCTTGGGCCGAGCCCTTGCCCACATCGCCGTACCCGGCCACCAGAGCCACCTTGCCGGCAATCATCACGTCAGTGGCGCGCTTGATGGCGTCCACCAGGGATTCGCGGCAACCGTACAGGTTGTCGAACTTGCTCTTGGTCACCGAGTCATTCACGTTGATGGCGCGGAAGGCCAGCGTGCCCTTCTCGGACATTTCGTTCAGGCGCAGCACGCCGGTGGTGGTTTCTTCGGTCACGCCGATGATGGCCTTCAGGCGGCGGCTGTACCAGGTGGGGTCCACCTTGAGCTTGGCCTTGATACTGTTGAAGAGGCAGATCTCTTCTTCGCTGCCGGGCTTGGCCAGCAGCTTGATGTCTTTTTCGGCGCGGGCACCCAGGTGCATCAGGAGCGTGGCGTCGCCGCCGTCGTCCAGAATCATGTTGGGGCCTTCGGTCTTGCTGCCCTTGGGTCCGAATTCAAAGATGCGGTGGGTGAAGTCCCAGTATTCGGCCAGCGTCTCGCCCTTGTGGGCAAACACGGGTGTACCCTGCGCTACCAGCGCGGCAGCGGCGTGGTCTTGGGTAGAGAAGATGTTGCACGATGCCCAGCGCACTTCAGCGCCCAGGGCTTGCAGGGTTTCGACCAGCACGCCAGTCTGGATGGTCATGTGCAGCGAGCCGGTGATGCGTGCGCCCTTGAGCGGCTGCGCCTTGGCGAACTCTTCACGGATGGCCATCAGGCCGGGCATCTCGGTCTCGGCAATCGTCAGTTCCTTGCGTCCCCAGGGGGCCAGGCTCAGGTCGGCGATTTTGTAGTCTTCGGTCTTGGCAAATTTCAGCACGCTCATGTTTCACTCCAAAAGTAAATTTGAAAGCCACAAACAGGTGCGGGGAACTTTGAATGGGCTCACCCGACACATGCAGTGGGTGAGCGCCGTTGGTGCGGTGGATCGGGTGAGCCACCGGGTCCGAGCCTCGTTCACGGGTGTGAACTGCAACGCTCCTCGGATGGGTGATTATAGGGAGTCCTCAGCACCACCAGACAACACGTTCTGAATATTTGTATTTTTGTCAAATACTCAACACATACAAGGGTTTCCACCGAGCCACTGGTCCGAAGCCTGGGCAATTGCAGGTAAAGTCAAACTGAAATCCGCTGTCATGCAAAAAACTTACCTCGCACTTCTTCAAGCCACCAAAGACCTGTATCGCGGGGGGCACTGGGGAAACCCGAAGTTGTTTGCACAATTGTGGCTGCAGGGATTTATTGATTTTCGAAGTGTTTCGACAATCTACAGCGATGCGCCGTACGGCAACATCAGCAAGATTCTGACTGATGAGCCCCATTTCCTGGGTATGTTGGTCTGGCCTCTGGTGGATGCACGGTGGACTCCCAAACAGCGTTTGCAGCATGTCATCCTGCATTACCGCGAAGCGCACAATTTAGGCGAACTGCTGCAGATCGGCCCCCGACAAATCAAATCCATACTCAAACTGGATGCGCTTTGTGAATCATTGGAAGTGTGCCTGGAAAACCAACCCTGGTTTGGCCGCGAGGGTCAATGCACCATGAGTCTGTTCTATGCGGGTGAACGCGTGTATTCGGTCGCTTTTCTGCTGTCTGAGGAAAATGGCAAGCGCAGTGTTTATATAGGGGCGGTGCAAGGCGTCAAACAAACGGATAGTGACGATACCTACAAGCTGTTGACCAAAGCCGCTCACGGCATGCGTCCGCGCGATCTTTGCATTGCGCTGTTCCTTGTACTGTGCGAAGCGATGCAAGCAAAGACGATCGCCGCCGTACAAGAGCGCAACCGCCAACACCAACACCCCTACTTTGATGCCAAGCAGCGGGCAGCGATATTTGCCAATTACGACGACATCTGGACAGAAAATGGTGCAACCCTTGGCGCTGATGGCCACTTCATGCTGGAGCCAGGTGTACGCAGGAAGGATTTGACGGAAGTTCCATCCAAGAAGAGATCCATGTATCGAAAGCGCGAGCTCTTTCTGGAAGAGTGCCAGCTAGCTTTGAACACTTTGGTGAAGTCCGGTCTGTATCCGGTCTCTGGCCAGGAATGCGACATACCCTGCGAGGAGGCAGCGGATTTGCAGCACCGAGCAGCATTCCGTTACTCCACCAAACGATGGGCTAAGCGAGTCAAACCTGCCTTGTGGGGCTCCTGGCTGTGGAGCTTTCCAGCCATTTTTATGTAAGCGCCTGGCTAACCGATCAGGCCGCTGGGCCTGTCGTCTGCCCCACCACCAACTCCGGCTGCCTGAGCATCTGAAACGGCCCTGCAGCGGGCTCACGCAGCACCTGCAACACCATGTCCGCCATGGTCACACCCGTGCTATGGGCCGTGGGCTGGGTCACCATGGTCGCGTCCAACCCCGCCAGCAGCGAGTCAGCGGGAATCACGCCGTGCACCACCACCGAAATGTCTTTACCCAGCCTCAGACCCCGGTCCATCAAGCCGCGCATGACGCCAATGCCGCCCAGGTTGTTGTCCACCACAATGGCGGTGGGCGGCTGGTTCAGTGCCATCAGCGCCTGCACTGCCTCACGGCCACTGCGGCGGTCCACGGCGGGTCCGGCCAGACAGGCCGGGTCGAAGGACAACCCGGCCTCCTGCAACCCTGCCAGAAAGCCGCGATGCCTCTGCCAGGCAAAGTTCAGCAGCAGCGGCGAGTGCACATAGGCGATGCGCCTGTGCCCCAGGGCCGCGAGGTGCCGCACTGCCAGCCTGCTCCCCGCATCGTTGTCAAAATCAAACCAGGAGTAGCCGCTGCAATTCCCCGTGCGCCCATAGGCCAGGAAGGGATAGCCTTTTTCCAGCAAATAGTTGACCCTGGCGTCTTCCACCCGCGTGTTGGGCAGCACCACCGCATCCACCCGACCGCCACGGAACAGGCGGTCATAGATGTCCAGGTCCATCTCATCACTGGCCACCGCCAGCATCAGGTCAAAGTGTTCAGAGTGCAGGCGCTCGGACAAGCCCCCCGCCATGTCCAGGAACTGGGGGTTGCCCAGGTTCTCCACGGCCGCCGAATACACGATGCCAATAGCCTCGGTGCTGCCGCGCACCAGACGGCGCGCCCCTGCGTTGGCACGGTAACCCAGGGCCTTGGCGGCAGCCTCCACGCGCAACCTGGTCTGTTCATTGACATCCTGGTAACCATTCAAGGCACGACTCACCGTGGACGTGGACAGCCCCAGTTCTTTGGCGAGCGCTTTGATGTTCATGGATGTTTGTGAAGTGGGTCAGGTCAGCCGTGCAAACAGTCCGCCCCAAGGGGCCAGGTCCACACAGTCGGCCAAGAGAGTAGCACCAGTCAAGCCACTATCCGTCAAGTGCTGCGCCACCTTGCAGTCGGACGGCAAGTCATAGTGCGCAAGCTGGTCACTGAAGTTGAATACGCACAGCACGCGCGCGCCTTCCGTCGCACGCACAAAGGCAAACACCTGCGCATGCACCGGCAGCAGCTGCATCTCGCCCTGCAGCAATGCTGGTTGTGTTTTGCGCCAGTGCAGCAGGTGGCGGTAATACTGCAGGAGTGAGGCCGGGGCCGCCGCCTGCGCATCCACGGCCAACTGGCGATGGGTTTCGGCCACCGGCAGCCAGGGCTTGGCGTGTGCCTTGCCCGCAGGCGCAAAGCCCAGATCGGGCGCACCTTGCACCCAGGGCATGGGCGTGCGGCAACCGTCACGTCCCTTGAACTCGGGCCACATGGTGATGCCATAGGGGTCCTGCAGGTCTTCGTAGGCAATGGCCACCTCGGGCAGGCCCAACTCGTCGCCCTGGTAAATACAGGGGGAACCGCGCAGGCTGAGCTGCATAGCTGCTGCCAACTTCAATAGGGCGGCATCGGGCTGGGCGCCGCCCCAGCGCGTGGCAAAGCGCGGCACGTCGTGGTTAGACAGGGCCCAGCAGGGCCAACCGCCCTCGGAGATGCTTTGAAAGCGGCTGAGGAAACGGTGCAAAAAGCCCGCGGAATGCTCTGCGCCCAACAAGTCAAAGCAATAGGCCATGTGCAGCTTGTCACCACCGCGCGTGTACTCGGCCAGGCGGGCCAGGCCGTCGTCGTCACCGATCTCGCCGACCATGGTGGTGTTGGGGTACTGGTCCACCAGAGACCGCAGCTTGCGCAGGAAGTCCAGGTTCTCCGGTTGGCTCTTGTCGTGCTTGTGCCACTGCCAGCCGTAGGGGTTGACCGCGTTGACTGCCGGGTCTTCGCTGGTGGGCCGGCCGCGCGGCGGGTTGTCGCGCAGCTGGGCGTCATGCACATAGAAGTTGACGGTATCCAGCCGGTAGCCGTCCACCCCCAAATCCAGCCAGAACTTCACCGTATCCAGCAAGGCGGCCTGCACCTCGGGATTGTGAAAATTCAGGTCCGGCTGGCTGGTCAGGAAGTTGTGCATGTAGTACTGGCAGCGGCGCGTATCCCACTGCCAGGCGCTGCCGCCAAAAATAGAAAGCCAGTTGTTGGGCGGGTTGCCGTCATCCTTGGCATCGGCCCAGATGTACCAGTCGGCCTTGGGGTTGTCTTTGCTGGCGCGGCTTTCCACAAACCAGGGGTGCTGGTCGGCGCTGTGCGACAGCACCTGGTCAATCATCACCTTCAGGCCCAGGGCATGGGCACGGTCCACCAGGGCCTTGAAGTCGGCCAGGGTGCCGAACATCGGGTCCACATCGCAGTAGTCGCTGATGTCGTAACCAAAGTCCTTCATCGGGCTCTTGAAGAAGGGCGAGAGCCAGATGCCATCCACACCCAGGCTGGCCACGTAATCCAGATGGGCGGTGATGCCGGGCAAATCACCAATGCCGTCGCCATTGCTGTCGGCAAAGCTGCGCGGGTAGATCTGGTAGATCACGCCACCACGCCACCAGTTGTCGTTAGGAGCTTTTTGAATCTGCATTGCTGTACCTATGAATAATGAGTCTATTGGTAAAGGAAATCGCCGGACAATGGAGCCCGCAACTTGTAAGGATGAATCGCATGCACGCTTTGGACCCGCTTTTGTCGCCTGCCCGTTTTGAATGGGGCTGCGCCACCTCGTCTTTCCAGATCGAAGGGGCGAGCACTGCCGATGGCAAAGTGCCCAGCATCTGGGACACGTTCTGCGCGCAAAGCGGGCGCATTCTGGACGGCAGCAATGGCGATGTGGCCTGTGACCATTACCACCGCTTTGCTGACGATGTGAAGCTCATCGCCGACCTGGGCTTCAAGCACTACCGCTTTTCCATCGCCTGGCCGCGCATCACCACCGTGGACCACAAGGCCAACCTGGCGGGCATCGACTTTTACAAGCGCCTGCTGGATGCGCTGGACGCGCACGGCATCACGCCCAACGCCACCCTGTTTCACTGGGACCTGCCTGCGCATCTGGAAGGCGGCTGGCTGAACCGCGACACCGCCTACCGCTTTGCCGATTACGCCGAGCTGGTGGCCCGCCATCTGGGCGACCGCCTGCCGCGCGTGGCCACACTCAACGAACCCTGGTGCTCGGCCTTCCTGGGCCATGACCTGGGTGTGTTTGCCCCGGGCGGGCAGAACCGCGCAGAGTCCCTGGTAGCCGCCCACCACCTGATGCTGGCCCACGGCTTGGGCATGCAGGCCTGGCGCACGGTGCAACCCAACACCCTGTTGGGCATCGTGCTCAACCCGGAGCTGTGTGACCCCGCCACCGACCGGCCCGAGGATGTGGCCGCTGCGCGCCTGGCCGAGCTGGAGCGCAACGACAGCTTTTTGAACCCGCTGTTTGGCCGTGAGTGGCCGCAGGAACTGCTGGAGCAAATCGGAGATCTGGGCAGCCTGCGCCGCGAAGGCGATCTGGCGATTTGCGCCCAGCCGATGGACTTCATGGGATTGAATTACTACACGCGCTCGATTGCCAAAGCACAAGACATGGCCCCCAGCCCTGGCTCCGCCAAGCACCGCGACGCCGAGCGCGGCTACACTTTTGTGCCACCCCAAAAACCCAAACGCCTGACCGACATAGGCTGGGAAATCTACCCCGAGGGTTTGACCCGCGTGGTGCAGAACCTGCAGGCCCAGTGGCCCCTGCCGCCCTTGTGGATTACCGAGAATGGCGCGGCCGACAACACCGGTGTGGCGCGTGGCGCCGTGGATGACGGCATGCGCTGCGACTACCTGGAGGCCCATTTCGAGCAGGTGGCCCATCTGATCCGCAGCGGTGCCGACATTCGTGGCTACTACGTCTGGAGCCTGATGGACAACTTTGAATGGGCGCATGGTTACAGCCAGCGTTTTGGCATCGTGCATGTTGATTTTCAAACCCAAAAACGGACTCCCAAGCGCAGTGCTTTGATGCTACAGCGCCTGTTGCGGGCCTAAGCCGGGGCGCGGCATTTTTTCAGCCGCCCTTGACCGACCCCGACAACAGGCCACGCACAAAAAAGCGCTGCAATGAAAAGAACACCAGCACCGGCACGGCAATCGACACAAAGGCGCTGGCAGTGAGGATTTCCCAGCTCTCGCCGCGCGAGCCCAGCAAGTCGTTGAGTTTGATGGTCAGCACAATGTGCTCTGGCGCCTTGCCCAAAAAGACCAGGGCCACCAGGAAGTCGTTCCACACCCACAAAAACTGGAAGATGGCAAAGCTGGCCAAGGCCGGGAAGGACAGCGGCAGCACGATGCTGGTGAATATCTGGTAGTGCGAGGCGCCGTCCATGCGCGCACTCTCGATGATGTCGCGCGGCAGCGCGGCAATGTAGTTGCGCAGCAGGTAAATGGCCAGCGGCAGGCCAAAAGCCGAGTGCGCCAGCCACACCCCCAGAAAGGACTTGGACTCCACGCCAAAGGCCTCCCCCAACTGGTTGTACAAACGCAGCAGCGGAATCAGCGACATCTGCAGCGGCACCACCAGCAGGCCCACCACAACAATGAACAGCCACTTGCGCCCGGGAAACTCCATCCAGCTGAAGGCATAGGCGGCAAAGGCGGCTATCAGGATGGGGATGAAAGTGGCCGGGATGGTGACCTGGAAGGTGTTCAAGAAGGCCTGACCCACGCCCTCGGAAGCCACCACTTTGGAATAGTTGTTGGTACTGAAGGTGGGTGGTGTTTCGGCCACATAGAAAATGCGCACGCCCTTGTCTTTGTCATACGGCGCACTCAGCTCCAGGCGGTAGGTGCTGTCGGCGTTGACGGTGAGCGAGCCATCGGGCTTGCCGTCTTCCTCGTCAAAGATCTGTCCATCGGCCACCTCCATGCGGGCGCCCACTTCAAACTGGTCTGGCTTGGAGGACTGCAGGGAAAAGTTCTTGAGGCGCACCTGGGCGGCCTCGGCAAACAGGCGCCCGGTGATCACGTACTTGTCGCCGTCCTGCACCACGCTTTGGCTGCCACCGGTGCGCCGCATGTCGGCACGCGTCTGGGTGGAGAGCGCCGTCCACCAGCCGCTGGAGACCAGCTGCTCTTTTTCGCGGAAGCTCGATACCAATAGGCCAAAGGTCGGTACGACCCAGGTGGCCACAATCAGCAGCAGGAGCAGTTGCGCCAGCAGGCTGGGCAGGGAGAAATACTTTTTCATCGCTGGGCCTCTTCGGTGCGAAAGCGTCGGATATTGAATGCCATCACCGGCACCACGGCAAACATCAGCACCATGGCCAGGGTGGAGCTGCGGCCGTAGTCGCCACCGCCTCTAAACATCCAGTCGTACATCAGGTTGGCCAGCACGCTGGTGTCCCACTGGCCGCCGGTCATGGCCATCACCACGTCAAACACCTTGAGCACGGTGATGGTGATGGTGGTCCACACCACCAGGATGGTGGACATGACTTGAGGCACCATGATCTCGAAAAAGATCTGCAGCTCGGAAGCGCCGTCAATGCGCGCAGCCTCAATCGTGTCCTGTGGCACGCCGCGCAGTGCAGCCGACAGAATCACCATGGCAAAGCCGGTCTGTATCCAGACCAGAATGGCCATCAAAAAGAAATTGTTCCAAAAGGGAATCGTCACCCAAGCCTGCGGCTTCCGACCCAAGCCCATCACCATGGCGTTGAGCAGGCCGATCTGCTCGGAGTCCGGGCCTTTGAAGTCAAACACAAACTTCCAGATCACGCTGGCGCCCACAAAGCTGATGGCCATGGGCATGAACACCATGGACTTGGCAAAGTGCCCCCACCACACGCGGTCGGCCAGCACAGCCACGATCAGGCCAAAGGCCGTGGCCGTGGCCGGCACCACCAGCAGCCACATGAAATTGTTGCGAATGGTGATTAGAAAATTCTGGTCGGTAAACACCCACGTGTAGTTGGACAGTCCCACAAAGGTCTCACCCGTGGCATCGAAGAAGCTCAGGCGAAACGTCTCAAACAGCGGATAAAAAAGGTAGACGCCCAGCAGCAGCATCGCAGGCGCCAAAAACAGCCAAGGCCGAATGCCCGACTTGATGCCTTCCTTGCGGTTTTTGCTGCCCGAGGAGGCATCCACCAGCTTGTCGAGCAGCAGGTTGGAGCCCGCAAAGTACAGCAGGCAAAACGCGATGCTGACCACCACGGCGGTAATGGTTTGAATCAGTGCTTCATTCATGGTGGTCAGCTCGCGTTGTTGCTCAGGGCTTCAGGCCTGCTTACTTGATGGCGTCCCAGCTCTTCTGGATTTCATCAGCCACATCCTTGGCAGACGCGCCGCCGGAGTAATTGACCATGCCCTTCCAGAAGCTGCCCGCACCCACGGCGCCGGGCATCAGGTCGGAGCCGTCAAAGCGGAAGGTGGTGGCACCCAGCAGAATTTCGCCCTGCTTTTTGAGCGCAGGCGTCTTGTACTTGGCCAGGTCCACACCCTTGTGCGGCGTCAGGAAGCCGCCCTCGGCCATCCAGATTTCATGCGCTTGGGGGTGCTGCAGGTACTCCATGAAAGCGCGCGCGCCCTTGCTGTCCTTGGTGATGGTCAGGATGGTGCCGCCGCCCAGAACCGGGTTGCCCAGCTTCTTGCCGGCAAACGAGGGGAAGTAGAAGAAGTCTGCATCGCTGGCCTTGCCGTCAGGGAAGAAGGCGGGGATGAAGCTGGCCTGGCGGTGCATATAGCACTTGGGTGGCGAGCCAAACATGCCCTTGGGGCTGTCCTTGAAGCTCACGGTGGCCACGGCCTTGGCGCCGCCGTCCACATAGGCGTCGTTCTTGGCAAACCAGCCGTAGGCCTCGATGGCCTCGATCACCCGCTTGTCGTTGAACTTGATGGTGTTGTTGACCCAGCCGTCATACACCTCGGGGGTCTGGGTGCGCAGCATCATGTCTTCCACCCAGTCGGTGGCGGGCCAGCCGGTGGCAGCGTCACTCCCAAGGCCGATACACCAGGGCTTGGCACCGCCGTCAGCGGCCATTTTCTTGGTCAGGGCCTGCAGGTCTTCCATGGTCTTGGGCACTTTGTAGCCCTTTTCCTTGAAGTTCTCGGGGATGTACCAGACCAGGCTCTTCACGTTGACGTTGTAGAACATGCCATAGAACTCTTCCTTGCCGGCCTTGTTCTTGTAGGTACCCAGATCGGCCCAGGAACTGCCTGCAGCGTAGTTCTTCTTGACCCAGTCCTGCGCCTTGGGGCCCAGGGGTGTCAGGCCGCCAATGGCAGCCATGTTGGCGGCCAGGCCGGGCTGTGGAAACACCGAGATATTGGTGGGCGAGCCGGCCTTGATGTCGATGACGATTTGCTGCTCCGAGCTCTGCGAGCAGGAGTGCTTGACAGTGGCACCGGTGGCCTTCTCGAAATTGTCGATCACCTTCTGGAACATGCCCTCTTCGGCGCCGGTCCAGGGGCAGGTGATGCTGACCACCTCGCCCTTGAGGTTGGGGCCCTTGTAGTCGGCCGCCACGGAAGGGGTGGCCAGAGCCCCCAGAGCCAGCAAGGTGCCAGCAGCAATTACATTTTTATTGAACATACACGTCGTCTCCTAAAAATACTTGGCGGCCTATTCCGCAAAGCAAACCAAAAATCAGATGCTCTTGCCGTCCGCGTTGAAGCGGTACAGGTGCTCGGGCGCAAATGCCAGCTCGATGGTGTTGCCGGGCTCCAGGGGCAGCGTGCCCTCCATGCGTGCGGTAATCTCGCCCATGGCGCCGGCATTCACATAGGCAAAGGTCTCATTGCCCAGCTTCTCAGAATGCCTGAGCGTGCCCTGCAGGGGGCCACCGGCCTGTACCCTGAGGTTTTCGGGCCGCAGGCCCACGGTGGTGGCGCCGCGCTGCGCAGCAAAGTCGCCGGTGATGAAGTTCATCTGCGGCGAGCCGATGAAGCCGGCCACAAACAGGCTGGCAGGCTTGTTGTAAAGGTCCAGCGGACGGCCCACCTGCTCTACCCGGCCCTTGTTGAGCACCACAATCTTGTCCGCGAGCGTCATGGCCTCGACCTGGTCGTGCGTCACATAAATCATGGTGGCGCCCAGGGACCGGTGCAGCGTGGCCAGTTCCACCCGCATCTTGGTGCGCAGGGCTGCATCCAGGTTGGAGAGTGGCTCGTCAAACAAAAACACCTTGGGGTTGCGTACGATGGCTCGGCCAATGGCCACGCGCTGGCGCTGCCCGCCAGACAGCGCCTTGGGCAGGCGCTGCAGGTACTCGCCGAGTTGCAGAATCTCGGCGGCCGCGTTGACGCGCTTGGCAATCTCTTCCTTGGGCACCTTGGCAATCTTGAGCGCGAAAGCCATGTTGTCAAACACGGTTTTGTGCGGGTAGAGCGCATAGCTCTGGAACACCATGGCCACGCCGCGGTCGCTTGGCGGCAGGTCGTTGACAGATTCACCACCAATGGTGAGGGTGCCGCCCGAGATTTCTTCCAGCCCGGCAATCATGCGCAGCAGGGTGGTCTTGCCGCAGCCCGAGGGGCCGACAAACACGGTGAACTCACCCGGCTCGATGTCGAGGTCCACGCCATGGATGACGTGCACTTTGCCGTAGCTTTTCTGGATTCCGCGCAAACGAACGTCAGACTGACTCATGGGGAAGGCTCCTGGTTGGGAAACCAGACAGCGGCTTCCAAAAACGTTTTTGATTATCGGCAAAAACGTTTTTGGAATCTAGTTGGTGCTTTCCCTAGGTCGGCAAGCCTGCCCGCTCAAACCCTGTGCGCCCACTCACCGCCGTGATGCGTGCCAGACGCTCGGCATGCTCCGGCCTCACCCAGTCCCACCGAAACCGCCAGGTCCAGGCGCCCATGCTGCCCGGCGTGTTCATGCGGTGGTAGCCATCCAGCCCCAGCACATCCTGCAACTGGCACAGTGCCAGGTTGGCCACCGACAGGGCACAGGCGCGGATCATGGCCCAGTGCACCTCGTGCCCATCGGTGCCCAGATACGCCGAGGCAAAGGCGCGCTCATGCGGGCTGCAGCACACCCACCAGCCCACGGCCATGTCGTTGTCATGGGTTCCGCAATACACCACCGTGTTGGCCACGTAGTTGTGCGGCAGATGGCCGCTGCCGGCATCTTCCGAAAAGGCAAACTGCAACACCCGCATGCCGGGAAAGCCAGTGCGCAGGCGCAGGGCATCCACCTCGGGCGTGATCAGCCCCAGGTCTTCGGCAATGATGGGCAGCCGGCCCAGGGCGCGCTCCACCGCCTCAAACAGGGCATAGCCCGGGCCCTGGGTCCAGCGGCCGTGGATGGCGGTGGGCTCGGTCACCGGGATTTCCCAGCAGGCCTCAAAACCCCGGAAGTGGTCGATGCGGATGACATTGGCCATCTGCAGCTGGCGGCGTATGCGCTCCACCCACCACTGGTAGCCGTCTGCGGCCATGGCGTCCCAGTTGTACAGGGGGTTGCCCCAGCGCTGGCCTTCCACGGCAAAGTAGTCCGGCGGCACACCAGCCACCACCGTGGGTTGGCCCTCAGAATCCAGCAGGTACAGGTCCGGGCGCGCCCAGCAGTCGCAGGAATGGTGGGCAATAAAGATGGGCAGGTCCCCCACCAGATAAATGCCCTTGCCGTTGGCATAGGCCTTGAGCGCCTGCAGTTGCCCATCAAACTGCCACTGCACAAAGGCCCAGAAGGCGATTTCCTGCGCGTGCGTGCTGCGGGCTTGGGCCATGGCAGTTGCCTCCCGTTGGGCCAGGGCCTGGGGCCACTGCGTCCACAGGTCGGTGCCATAGGCGTCGTCCAGGGCCATGAACAGCGCATAGTCCGGCAGCCAGGCACGGTTGTCGGCCTGCCAGGTCTGAAAGCTCTCGCGCTCTGTCGCCTCGGCCTTCTCCTGAAAGCCCGCAAAAGCCTCGCGCAGCCGCGCCATGCGCCAGGGCAGCACGTCATCAAAGCGCACATGCTCGGCAACAAAGGCGTTGTGCAGGGACGCGGCAGCCAGCCAGCCCCGCTTCACCAGCGGCTCGAAGGCCACCAGAAACGGATTGCCCGCCATGGCCGAGCGCCCCATGTACGGCGAGTTGGCCAGGCCGATGGGGCCCAGGGGCAAGGTCTGCCAAAGCGTCTGCCCGGCCGCGTGCAGCCAGTCCACAAAGTAATAGGCGTCGGGGCCCAGGTCGCCACTGCCGTGCGGGCCGGGCAAGCTGGTGGGGTGCAGCACCACACCGGCGCTGCGTTGGGTCATCAATTCGGTGTTCAAGAGCGGTTCCTTTGAGGCGGGGGCGCACGCAAGAATAGCGCCATTCCAACCCCGGCCCAGCGCAAGGCCGCCTCAAGTTGGGCAACCGGTAAAATTCGTCCTATTGCTCCCTTTGATCTGGATCCCCTTTGTCATTCGCCAACGAAACCCGCCGTCGCCGCACCTTTGCCATCATTTCCCACCCGGACGCGGGCAAGACCACGCTGACCGAAAAGCTCTTGCTGTTCTCCGGCGCGATCCAGATCGCCGGTTCGGTCAAGGCGCGCAAGGCTACGCGCCATGCCACCTCCGACTGGATGGAGATCGAAAAGCAGCGTGGCATCTCGGTGGCCTCCAGCGTGATGCAGATGGTCTACCGCGACCACGTCATCAACCTGCTGGACACGCCCGGCCACAAGGACTTCAGCGAAGACACCTACCGCGTGCTGACTGCCGTGGACTCGGCCCTGATGGTGATTGACGCGGCCAACGGTGTGGAGGCACAGACGCGCCGCCTGATCGAGGTCTGCCGCCAGCGCGACACGCCCATCATCACCTTCGTCAACAAGATGGACCGCGAGGTGCGCGAGCCTCTGGACATCCTGGACGAGATCGAGCGCGAGCTGGGCATGCCCTGCGTGCCCATGACCTGGCCGGTGGGCCAAGGAAAGGGCTTTGGCGGCATCATCAACCTGCGCACCAAGGCCATGACAGTTTTCGAGAGCGGCAGCGAACGCCGCCCGCAAGATTTCGATACCGTGCCGCTGAACGACGCAGCCTCCCTGGCCCAGCGCTTTGGTAACGAATGGACCACGGCCATTGACAGCATGGAGCTGGCTGTGGGCGCCTCCCCCGCCTGGGACCATGCGGCCTTCTTGGCGGGCAAGCAGACGCCGGTGTTCTTTGGCTCCGGTGTGAACAACTTTGGTGTGATGGAAGTGCTGGACGCCCTGGTGGACCTGGCCCCGGCGCCGCAGAGCCGCACCAGCACCACGGTGGTCAACCGCCAGCCCGTGGTGCGCGAGGTGCAGCCCGAGGACGACGCCTTCAGTGGCGTGGTGTTCAAGGTGCAGGCCAATATGGATGCCAACCACCGCGACCGCATTGCCTTTGTGCGCATGGCCTCGGGCAAGTACACGCCGGGCATGAAGCTAAAAGTCATGCGCACGGCCAAGGAGCTGCGCCCCACTTCTGTTGTGACCTTCATGAGCCAGCGCCGCGAAGCCGTGGAAGAGGCTTATGCTGGCGACATCGTGGGCTTTACCACCCACGGCGGCGTGCAGCTGGGCGACACCATCACCGACGGCTCGGTCAACCTGATGTACACCGGCCTGCCCTTCTTCGCGCCCGAGATGTTCATGACCGTGATCCTGAAAAACCCGCTGCGCACCAAGCAGCTGCAGCAGGGCCTGGCCCAGCTGGGTGAGGAAGGCGCCATCCAGGTCTTCAAACCCGAGATGGGCGGCAACATGCTGCTGGGCGCCGTGGGCCAGCTGCAGTTTGAAGTGGTGCAGCACCGCCTCAAGGGCGAGTACGACGCCGACATCCGCCTGGAAGGCAGCCAGTACACGGGTGCGCGCTGGATCACCGCCGACACGCCCAAAGAGCTGCAGGAGTTCATCAACGCCTACCCGCAGCGCATGGCCAAGGACGCGGCCGACACCCTGGCGTACCTGTGCACCAGCCCCTATGACGTGCGCCTGGCGCAGGAGCGCTTTCCCAAAATTCACTTCCATCCGCTGCGCGAGCACGCCGGTCTGGCGCTGCAGTCGGCGGGCTGATGGGGGTGCAGGCTGCGCGCGCCATGCTGCCCCTAGGCGACTGGCCGCTGGCTGCGCGCCAGGGCGTGACAGGCGTGTTCACCGACATCGATGACACGCTCACCACCCATGGAGCCATCACGCCCGACGCCCTGCAGGCCCTGGCGGATTTGAAGGCGGCCGGGTTGCAGGTGATTGCCATCACCGGGCGCCCGATTGGCTGGTGCGAGCGGCTGGCCAAGGGCGATGCCGCCAGCGGTTTGCAACCCCTGCCCGTGGATGCCGTGGTGGCCGAAAACGGCGCCGTGGCCTGGGTGGGCCCGCACACCAACCGCCACAAGATGTACCAGCAGGAAGCGCCTGTGCGTGCCCGCAACCGCGCCCGCATGCGTGCGGTGGGCGAGCGCGTGCTGCGCGAGGTACCCGGCGCCCAGATCACCCGCGACAGCGATGGCCGCGAAACCGACCTGGCCTTTGACGCGGCCGAGTTTGCAGACCTGAGCGCTGTGCAGATTGCACAAATCGTGGCCATCCTGCAGGCCGAGGGCATGCACACCACGGTCAGCAGCATCCACATTCACGGCTGCTTCGGCCTCTTCAACAAATGGCGGGGCGCCTGCTGGATTGCCCTGCAACTGCTGGGCCGCAGGCTGGATGCCGAGCTGGAGCGCTGGGTCTTTGTGGGCGACTCCGGTAACGACGTGGCGATGTTCGAGCAATTCACCCACAGCGTGGGCGTGGCCAACATCGCGCGCGTAGCGGCGGGGCTGTCGCACCTGCCGCGCTACATCGCGCCCTCGGAGCGCGGCGCCGGCTTTGCCGAGATGGCCGCAGCCCTGCTGGCGGCGCGGGCATGAGCACAACGTCGGCAGCTGCCGCCCCCACCGGTGCGCGCCTGGGTCTGGCGGCCATTTTTGGCTCCACCTTCTTCGGTCTGGTGGGCTACTTCATTCTGTCGCCACTACTGCTCCTGCGCCTCAAGGGCGCCGATGTCAGCAGCACCCTGGCCGGTCTGTTTGTGGCCACCGGCTGGCTGGGCATTTTTTTGATGACGCCGTTTGCCTCCAGCGTGGCCCACCGGCTGGGACGCAGGCCGTGCATGTGGCTGTCATCGGTGGTGCTGTTGCTGTGCGCTGTGCTGTATGCCCTCACATCTGAGCTGGCCCTGTGGTTTGCGCTCAACCTGGCCTCGGGCATTGCCATGTCCCTGCGCTGGGTGCTGGCCGAGGCGCTGATTGCCGAGTTCTGCCCGCCCGCGCAGCGCGGCCGTTTTGTGGGCATCTTCCAGACCATGGTCAGCGCCACCTTCATCATCGGCCCGGCCGCGCTGGTCTGGCTGGGCGCAGCCAACCCGGTAACGCTGTGGGTGGTGATTGGCTTCAACGTGCTGGGCCTGCTGTGGACCCTGCTGATCCCCCCGGTGCCCGAGGCCACGGATGCGGGTAGCGCGCGTGTCGGCCTGCACGGCCTGGTGTCTGCGGTGGTGGCCCACCCCATCATCATGCTGGCGGGTTTTGTGGGCGGCTTCTTTGAGACCGGCGTCACATCCATCCTGCCGCTCTATGGCCTGGCGCTCGGCCTGAGTGCTTCGGCCGCCGCCGTGCTGGTGTCCATCAGCGGGCTGGGCGGCGTGGTGCTGATGGTGCCCGCCGGCATGCTGGCCGACCGCTTCAGCGACCAGATCCGCGGCCGCCACACGCTGATGGTGTGGTCGGCGCTTGCCATGCTGCTGGCCACGCTGGCCCTGCCATGGGTGGCAGCACAACCCGTCCTGGCCTGGCCGATTGTGTTTGTGTGGGGCGGCGCCGGTGGCACGCTGTACATGATGGCCATGACCGACATCGGCTCGCGTGAAAAAGGCATCACCCTGGTCAACAGCACTGCCGTGCTGGTGCTGACCTACACCCTGGGCGGCCTGAGTGCCTCCGGCGTGTCCGGCGCGCTGATTGACTGGTCGCCCGGCATTGCCTTTCCTGCGGTGCTGGTGCTGGTGGCTGCGGTGGGCCTGGCGGCTTTGTGGCGGGCCAGGGGGCGGGTGCTTTAGAGGTGTGAGCGCGCTATGCGGGATGCGCAGAAAGCCTGATCCCACGCTCTTGGTCACTCTGGTTTTTTGCAGGCTTCCAACTCAATGCCCATGGTGCGGAGCATAGAAATGCCACTGCCCGCAAGCTGGCAACTGGGTTTTCCCCGTATGGCATCTGCGACGTCCTGGACCAACACGGCCAGTTGTTTCATGTCACACCTTGTCCATGAGGGACTGCAGATCACCCCTGAACAACGTCGCCGGGTCTGCCTTGCAGAGTGAGTGCGAGCGAGGGAAAGTGCAGGTGAATGGCGTTTGGCGACTCGAACTCAACCACCAGTTCTGGCCTGGGTGAATGGTGAACGCGCACCAGGCCGCAGTCTCTCGCCGCACGCAGGGGCGCAGAGAGCGTGTCGCCATCCGCCAGGCCAACCGACACTGAGCGCATGGCGCCCAGCGGCAACCGATGCGCTCTGGGTTGCGGGGCGGCAGCGACGGCTGGCTGAGGCCAGCCAAGAGCAACGAGCTCCGGCTCGGACAACGCCGCTCCTTGGGCAAAGTGGATCCGCTTGCCCTGGGGCAGGTATCCCGGCTCGTAAGCCCACGACGCAAAGGGCAAAGGATATTCGACCACTGATTGCGATGCGAAGCAGATGCCGAACGGATTGGCCGTCTCGCCGCGTTGGGACCAACGCTGCCAAAGACGCGTCGGTCCGGTCAGCGCAGATGTCGCCTCGTGTTCGTCGTGCACCCACAGAAACTCCAGGAACCCGTGCGCAAAGAAGAATCGACGGTTTGACGTGCCTTGGCCAGGATGGACGTTTCGGCTGCCCTCGACAAAACCTGCATCGAGCAGCGCCTGCGCTTCCGGGGCGCCAACGGCTGTGCAGATGAAAATGTGATCTAGGCAGAGAGTCATTGGGGTCGGTTAAGCATGAACATGCGGAGCGCTTGAAGGTCGTAGGCAGGAAATCGTCCCCTCGTTGGGTGGTTTGGGTAACGTTCTGCTCTGCGCACTCAAGACTTGGTTCTTGTACGTTTGGTCTGTTCTTTCGCCAGATTTTGCTTCAAGCGCAGCGCAGTGATGCGTGCGATGAGATCGTAGGGAATCGGTTGGGCGAAGGGAAACCGGAGATTCCCTTTCTCTCCCGCGTACGGCGCAATGGCCTTCGCTATTTCAGGGTCACCACTGACGGGCGGATACAAGCCGATGTGACTCTTGAAGGCAGCAAAGTACACCAGCACCCCGGCTTGCTTGAGCGCGGGCATTCTGTAGCTGATGACTTCTTGCGCCTCGGGCGCGGCGGCGCGGACAACCTGGCGCACCCGCCGAAGAATACTCTGGACCTCTGGCGGGAAGGCCTCGATGTACTCATCTATGGTCGCCGGAACCGCCGCTGTACCTGTTTTCATGGGCGATCAGCCTTTCGCTAGGTGGAAGGGCAACGTTTAACCGACGGAGTTCAGCCGCAAGCGCACGCGCGCGCAGTGCGCTGTAGCGCATCAGCTGAAACGAATGGTTAGGAGGCCTGTTGCTCATGGGAACGGAATGCCTTCTCGGAGTAACGCCAAACCAACAAGCCCCAAGGAATGCCACCCAGGGCAAAGAGCACGATTGCAACGGGGACTTGAATTGCTGGATTGGGCATCGATCCGCGCAACCACATGAGGAGCGACCAGGAGATGCCGGTTATCAGCCCCCAGAGACAAACACCGTGGATCAGAACGAAGCGGCGCTGACCATGGGCTCTTGTGACAGCCCATCGTTGCATGCGTTTCTCTTTCGATGGAAACATTTGGCCTCCTACCGTTAAGGTGAGGCGCGCGCTGCTTTTCGCGCGTCCCGCTCGACTGATGGGTTAGGCCAGTTGCCGTAAATACTCATGGCGTATAACCCAAAGATGGCGGGCCTTCTGGGTATTGAGGCAGGTTATCTGCAATTATTAGCCACGGTTGCTTTGAAGATATCCAAAAATGCATGTCAGGTTTGAATAGTGACGGCTCGTCGAGGCTACCGGCTGTTAAGCCGATGACTCCAGCAGAAACACGCCGCGAGAAAATGCTTGAACCGCAATGCGAACAAAAACCGCGCTCAAGAGTTTCTGAAGAGTGAAATGTGCTGATTGGGCCAGAGATAGAAACATGCTCGATGCGCATGAGCACGCGAGCATTGAAAGCAGCGCCGATAACTTTTTGACAAGCCCTGCAGTGACATACCCTCTGGTTCAAAGGATCAGAGGTCGTTTCGTAACGCACGGCACCACATAGACAGCCGCCACGGAATAAAGTCATTCAGAAAGCCTCTTTCTACAACAGCCTAACGATGAAGCTCAGCGGAAGCCGAAGGCAGTCCGATGCAGCGGCCTGTTAAGCCTCGCGCTATTTGAGAACACGGTAGCCAAATAGACAAAATGCCACTCCAACGGCAAACGTTAGAAAACCGCCAACGAATCTTCCTGCAAGATCGCCGAACAGTTCCCGATATAGCAAGGCTAAGCCACAAATCGCCTTGCAGCCACTCCCGGCAGACTCCGACGACCATCCCGCAAGAATTCCTGCACCAGACAGGATGCCAGCGCAGCCCAGCGCCAATGCAAACCAACCAACAAACTTCGCCTCGCGCTGCATTTGATGCTCAACTTTGATGTAGCCCGCAAATCACCGGATACCTCCGGCGCGCAGTCGGATAACACGTTCGCAAAGAATCCAAAAAATCTTTTGACATCATGTACTTACCTTCATAGACTGTATGAATGTACAGGTATAACAGATCTGACAAAGTCGACAGGCCTGCGCTGGCTTCAACGCGGCTGCTGGACCAGGTGCGCGAGCGCATCCGGTATTTGCACTATAGCCTCAAGACAGAAAAAGCGTACCTCTACTGGGCACGTTTCTTCGTACTGTGGTCTGCCAAAACAGGAGGCATGCGGCACCCGCGTGACATGGGTGGCGCGGAGGTAGAGGCATTTTTGACCATGCTGGCCAATGAGCGCCAGGTGTCGCCCGCCACCCACCGGCAAGCCCTCAACGCCTTGCTGTTTCTTTACCGCGAAGTGCTGGGTCTTGATTTGCCCTGGATGAACCAGATTGGCCGCCCTCCTGAGAGAAAACGCATTCCGGTGGTGTTTTCCACTGCCGAGGTGCAGCAGGTTTTGTCCTTGATCCCTAGCGCTGAAGGCACATTGGCACGCTTGCTCTATGGCACTGGCATGCGTTTGTCCGAAGGTCTGTCTCTGCGTGTGAAAGATGTGGACTTTGACCGCCATGTAGTCGTCGTGCGCAGTGGCAAGGGTGACAAGGACAGGGTGGTCATGCTGCCGCGCTCTCTGGAGCCGACCCTGCGCGCGCAGCTGGCCCAGGCCAGGGCATTGTGGGCAACAGACCGGGCACATGGGCACGAGGGTGTCTACCTGCCCCACGCACTGGAAGCCAAGTACCCGCGTACCGGGGAAAGCTGGGCTTGCGCTTCGGCGAGCATTGCCAAGCACGCAACGGTGCATACCTTGCGGCATTCCTTTTCCACCCATTTGGTCGCAGCAGGTGGCGCCATCAGTCCGCTGGACGCGTTGCAGTTGGTGGAATAGATCAGGCGCTGGACAGGCACCGAACGGGTATGCACACCATCCACTTCCACAAAGGCCGCGGCACCGGCTCTAATGTTGGCTCACGCTTTGACGCGTTCACGCGCGAGGCACTGGCGCCGGAACAACAGGATTGGCCGGGGGACGATACCGATGGCGGCGATGAACCGGCCCGGCCCAAGACGGTATTGGTGCAGCGCCTGGCGCGCAGCATCATCAGCCGCAACCAGTCGCCTGACATCGGCTTTGAGCAAAGCATCAACCCCTACCAGGGCTGCGAGCATGGCTGCGTTTATTGCTATGCCCGGCCCACGCATTCCTACCTGGGCCTGTCGCCGGGGCTGGACTTTGAGACGCAGATTTTCGCCAAGACCAATGCCGCTGCCTTGTTGCGTGCCGAGCTGGCCAAGCCTTCTTACACACCGGCCCTGATCGTGCTGGGCGCCAACACCGACCCGTACCAGCCCATTGAGCGCAAGCTGGGCCTTACGCGCGCGGTGCTGGAGGTGCTGGCCGAGTGCCAGGTGCCGGTGGGCATCATCACCAAGAATGCGCTGGTCACGCGCGACCTGGACATTCTGGGCCCCATGGCGGCCAAGGGTCTGGTGCATGTGTGCATCTCGCTGACCACGCTGGACCCTGCGCTTGCACGCAAGCTCGACCCGCGCGCCAGCGCACCCGCCAGCCGCCTGCAGGCCATGCAGACGCTGGCGCAGGCTGGCATTCCGGTGGCAGTGTTTGCCTCGCCCATGATTCCAGCCATCAACGATACCGAGCTGGAAAAAATTCTGCAGGCCGCAGCCCTGGCCGGTGCCCGCTATGCGAGCTATGTGCTGCTGCGCCTGCCGCTGGAGGTGCGCGACCTGTTTGTGCAATGGCTGGAGCAGCACTTTCCATTGCGTGCTGCGCACGTGATGCACCGGGTGCAGGAGATGCGTGGCGGCCGGGACTACGACCCCCACTTCGCTACCCGCATGAAAGGCCAGGGCCTGTTTGCCGAGCTGCTGGCCAGGCGTTTTCAGATTGCGCTCAAACGCTATGGTTTGCAGAAGTTGCCCCAGGCGGTGGACCTGTCGCAGTTTCGGCCGCCGCAAGTGAACGCCGCGCAAAGCGATCTGTTTTAGTCGCCTCCGCAGCCCCCACCACCGCAGCCGTCTGATCCGCCACCACCGTCGGCATCGCTGCCCGAATGGCCGGCGTCGGAACCATGGCCCGACGCGTCACCAAAGCCGTCCGTGCTGCCATCGAAGGAATTGTCTGAAAAGTCCCCACCGCAATACACCGTTGCGGCATCGCTGCCCCGCTCTGCGAGTCTGCGCACGGTGCTGCAATCCGCAACATAGTGGAAGCCGCCCGCGATCTGCAGCTTGGTGTCCAGCGCGAAGAGCAGGGGCAAGCGGGTGGCGTTGCGGGGGTTGATGTTTTCTTCCTTGCAGGTGTACCACCAACAACGGCGCAGGCCGGTGTTGCTATGGCGGTTGCTCTTGAGCGCTGCACTGGGCACGTGGTGCAAAAACCGCCCAAAGGCCTGCTTGCAAAACGCATCATAGCTGCGGGTGTTCAGAATGAACGCATGCCAAAGGTCATCCACCACTTGGGAGGGCATGGACACATACTACCTGCCGCTTTTGAGGTAGGCGAGAAAGAACTGGCGCAGGCCCAGGCCGACCAACTGGCAGTCCTTGTGGGACAGTGTGGGGTGGATCTTGCGCAGCTGCTCATACAGGCCGGAAGGCAGCAGGGCGTGGCGGATGTAGGCCTCGCGCTTGAGTGCTGTGTACTTGCCCCACACCACGGCGGACAGGACGCCGACGATCAGCACCGTGACAATGAACGCCAGAGTCATGCAGGGCTCCCGATGTGTGCAGAGTTGAACTGGCCGAGTGTGCCTCAGGCAAAGGCCTGCAGCACGTTCACTGCGTTGATGCCTACTTCTTCCACCGCATAACCGCCCTCAAACACCAGTACCGTGGGCAGGCCCGCCTGTTGCAGGCGCTCACCCAGGCGCAGGTAGTCATCGCTTTGCAAGGTGAAGCCGGAAATCGGGTCACCCGCAAACGTGTCCACACCCAAAGAGACCACCAATGCCTCGGCGCCGAAGCGGCTGATGGAGGCCAGGGCCACCTCCAGTGCGTCGGACCAATGGGCGTATCCGGTGCCGCGCGGCAGCGGCAGGTTGAGGTTGGCGCCCTCGCCTGCACCAGCGCCGGTCTCATCGGCATGGCCCAGGAAGAAGGGGTATTCGGTGCGCGGGTCGCCGTGGATGCTGGCAAAGAAGACATCGGGGCGGCTGTAAAAGATGGCCTGTGTGCCATTGCCGTGGTGGTAGTCCACATCCAGCACGGCCACGCGCTCCAGGCCTTTGTCACGCAAATGCTGTGCGGCCAGCGCGGCGTTGTTCAGAAAGCAATAGCCGCCAAAGAAGTCGGCCCCGGCGTGGTGGCCCGGTGGGCGGCTGAGTGCAAACGCAGCACGCTCGCCACCGGCCACGGCCTGCGCCGCGCTCAGGGCACAGTCGGCCCCGGTGCGTGCCGCCACCCAGGTGCCCGCAGTCAGGGGCGAGCCCGCGTCAAACGAAAACAGGCCCATGCGCGCGGCAAAGTTGTCAGGCAGCACATCGGTGCGAAAACTACGCGTGGGCCACACCGAAGGCAGCGCATCGCGCGTGGCGTTGGCGGGGTCCAGCGCCACCCATTCGCTCCAGGCGCTTTCCAGAAAGGCAAGGTAGCGCGGGCTGTGGATGGCGGTGAGCGCGCCAGCAGCAAAGGCCTGCGGTGCGCAGACTTCACCCAGCTTGCGGCGCTGCAGTTCGGCCAGCACATGGTCGGCGCGCGCGGGCACTTCGTGGCAGGGCACCAGGGCGCCGCGGAACATTTCATACTGACCCTGGTGCTGGGCGTGGAGGTGATTGAAGAAGGTTTTCATGCTGAGGTTCAGGTAGTGGGGCAAGGCGAGAGTACGCTGTACGGCAATTGCCAGAGCCAATGATGCCAGCACCCTGTTACCGTTCAGACCGCTGCAGGCCGCAACCCTGCGCTGCTTGAAAAGCAACGCTGATTGGCGCAAAATGCGCCAATCAGGAGATTTTCCATGTCCCAAGCTCAGGCTGCTTTTGCGTCCGTCAAACTCCCTTCCGCGCTGGTCGCACAGGCACGCGAAGCGGCCCAGCCCATGCGCCGTTCGGTTGCAGGTCAGGTCGAATATTGGGCGACACTGGGGCGAATCGTCGAACACAGCGGACTGACGGCTAGAGAGGCCCAGACCGCCATTGCCAACTATGAGGCAACGGCCCGCAACGCACTCGCAAATAAGGTTGCCGCCACACCCCAAGCCGATGCGCTGCTGGCACAGTACATGGCCGTTGAAGCAGATGGCAGCCTGGCGCAGCGGGTGCGGGAAGTCGTGACTCAGAACCGCAGCAAGGCACCCCGAAAAGCCGCGTGACATGGGCCCATCCAGGCCTTTAAAACCCGTGGCCTCCGACAAGCCGGTATTTTTCCTGTTGGCCGGGCCAAACGGTGCGGGCAAGTCCACCCTCTACAAGGCGCATGTACTGGCGGGAACTATTCCTGCCACAGCAGAGTTTGTGAATGCGGATGTGTATGAAGCGGCGCACCTGCAACACATTGCCGACCCTGTAGCCCGCTCCGAACAAGCACGCCTATGGGCGGATACCCGACGTGCCCAGCTTTTGCAGATGGGCCATGCATTTGTGAGCGAAACCGTTTTTTCTCACCCCTCCAAGCTGGCGCTGATTGCAGACGCCCAGGCAAAGGGTTACTTTGTCATGCTGCTGGTCGTGGCGCTGGATGACGCAGCCCAACTGTTGGAACGCGTTGCACGGCGTGTCAATGAAGGTGGTCACCCGGTGCCCATCCATCGCATTCTTGAACGCTATCCACGCACGCTGGCCAACCTGTCCCGGGCCGTGCGGCTTGCGGATGCGGCTGTGCTGTATGACTCAAGCGACTCTGCAGCGGAAACCCAAAAGGCGGTGGCATTGTGCAAAGGCGCCTGGACACAGGAACTGGTTGCACCACTGCTCGCATGGGCCCAACAGGTACTCGCTTTGGGCCTAAGCACCTGAAATGCGCCGCCCCCGGGCACGCAGGACA
Organism: Rhodoferax lacus; assembly: GCF_003415675.1. Classification (GTDB taxonomy): domain Bacteria; phylum Pseudomonadota; class Gammaproteobacteria; order Burkholderiales; family Burkholderiaceae_C; genus Allorhodoferax; species Allorhodoferax lacus. The sequence continues at coordinate 74,435 of NZ_QFZK01000009.1, read as the reverse complement.
GTTTATTCAGAGGTCGGTTCCGTCCCCACCTGCTATTTGAACAGCCAACTCTCAAACGCCGCATTCACCACTTCCGGCTGCTCCAGCATGGACATGTGGCCGCATTGCTCGACGATGCACAGCTGCGCGCCCGCAATGGCGGCGGCCATGCGTTCGTGCGCCTCGGGCGGGCTCCACAGGTCTTCACGGCCTGTGAGCACCAGGGTCGGGCAGCGGATGGTGGGCAGCACGGGTGCGGCATCCGGGCGGTTCAGCAGGGCGTTGATTTGGGCCGCGTATTGCTCGGGGCTGCTGCGCGCCAGCATGTCCAGCACGGCCTCGAACACGGGCGTGCCGTGGTGCGCGGGGTGCACCATGGGCTTGGCCCACAGCGCGGCCATGGCGCGCATGCCTTTGCGCTCGGCGGTCTGCAACAAAGCCATGCGCCCGGCGCGCTCCCGGGCACCGGCATCGCCCGCAGGCAGGGGGTGGGTGCCCGTGTCCAGCAGGGCCAGATGGTGCACGCGGTGGGGAGCCAGGCGCAGCACTTCCAGCGCCACGCGCCCGCCCATGGAGTGACCGGCCAGGGCAAAGGTCTGTGAGGGCGCGGTGTGCAGCACGTGCTGGGCCATGGCGTTGATGGAATCGCACAGGCCATAGTCCGCCACGTGGCAGCGCAGGCGTGGCGACAGGGCCTGGATTTGCGGACCCCAGGTGGCGCTGTCGCAGACCAGGCCGGGCAGGAGGATGAGGGTGGTGGGCATAGGCTCCATCTTAGGGCTGCACGCAGATGCCGCTGCACAGCCCACACCTTGCCACTGTGTAGTCCATCGAACAGACGCAGGCCAGCGAGGGCAGCACAATCAGGTCTCACAGCAGGGCTTGGACCTGCCGACTATCGAATGACAGGAACCCCCATGCCACAAAGCACCACGCTCAACCGCCGCATCCTCCTCAGCAGCCGCCCGGTCGGCGCGCCCACCAGCGAGGACTTCCAACTGGTGAGCGGCCCGGTGCCACAGCCCGAGGCTGGCCAGGTGCTGTTGCGCACGCTGTTCCTGTCACTGGACCCGTATATGCGCGGCCGCATGAGCGACGGCCCGTCGTACGCCGCGCCAGTGGCCCTGGGGGAGGTCATGGTGGGTGGCACGGTGTCACGGGTGGAAGCCTCGCACAACCCCCGCTTTGCCATGGGTGACCTGGTGCTGGGCTACACCGGCTGGCAGGACTATGCCGTCTCCGACGGCCAGGGCCTGACCAAGTTGGACGCGGCCGACCCTCACCCTTCGCACGCCCTCGGCGTCCTGGGCATGACGGGCTTCACCGCCTACATGGGCCTGCTGGACATCGGCAAACCTGTCGCGGGAGAAACCGTGGTGGTGGCCGCAGCCAGCGGTGCGGTGGGCTCGGTGGTGGGGCAGATTGCCAGGATCAAGGGCTGCACCGTGGTGGGTATTGCGGGTGGCGCAGAAAAGTGCCGCTACGTGGTGGACGAACTGGGCTTTGACCACTGCGTGGACCACCACAGCAGCGACTTCGCAGCGCAACTGGCTGCGGCCTGCCCCAAGGGCATTGATGTGTATTTTGAAAACGTGGGCGGCGCGGTGTTTGACGCCGTGTTACCCCTGCTCAATACCCGCGCGCGGGTCCCGGTGTGCGGGCTGATTGCCCACTACAACGACACGGCCAAAAATGCGACCACACCGGGCGGGCCAGACCGGCGTGCCACGCTGATGGGCACGCTGCTGCGCAAGCGCATCCGGATGCAGGGCTTCATCATCTTCGACGACTACGCGCCGCGCTTTGGCGAGTTCCACACCGCCATGAGCACCTGGGTGAAAGAGGGCCGAATTGCGGCACGCGAAGACATCGTGCAGGGTCTGGAGAACGCACCTAGCGCCTTCATGGGATTGCTGCAGGGCAAGAACTTCGGCAAACTGGTTATCCAGCTGGCAGACGCACCGTAACCACCAGGCCGGGGTTTGCATTCCCGATCGCCAGGCTGCCGCCATGCGCCTCTGCCACCAGCTTGCACAGGTACAGACCCAGACCCACGCCACCACCCTCGCGGGTGCGGGCGGAGTCGGGGCGGTAAAAGGGCTGGGCCAGTTGGCTGAGTTGCTCGGGTGACACCCCGGCGCCAAAGTCCCGCACGCTGATTTCCACACCACCCGCCTCCTGCGCCAGCACGCGCAGCAGCGGCGCCAGCGAGGCCTCACCGCTGTGGCGCAGGGCGTTGTCCAGAAGATTGCGCAGCAAGAGGCGCATGCGGGTCACATCCAGCTGCAGCGTGGGCAGATCGGCGGCAAGGTCCAGCTGCACCGGGTGATCGAGGCCAAGCGCCACCTCCTCGGCCAGTGCCTTCAGGTCTACCGGCTCACAGTGCAGCGCGGCGTGGCGGCTGGACAGGCGTTCGCTCTCCAGCAGGTCGGTCACCAGGTCACGCATCAGCGCCAGGTCTCTCAAGAGCGCATCGCGGCTGGCCTGCAGTTCTGCGGTCTCGGGCAATAGTTCGGTGTTCAGGCGCGCACGGGTGAGCGGGCTGCGCAGCTCGTGGCTTATGGCCAGCAGCAGGCTGCGCTTGGCGTCCAGCATCTGCTGGATGTCACTGGCCATGGTGTTGATGGTGGCCGCCAATTCCCCCAGCTCATCCAGGCGCTTGGGGTGGGGCACGGCAATGGCTTGCGCAAAGTCACCCGCGCCAAAGCGCAGGGCACCGGCACGTATATCGTCCAGCGGGCGCAAAAGGCGGCGCACCCTCTTGTAAGCCAATGCGGTAAACAACAACAACAGCGCCAGCGTGGTCCAGCCGATGAAGCGCGGCCGGTCGCGCCACGCAGCCACGCTCAGGCCGAACTGGATGCGGTGGCCGTCGGCGCTGCGGCGCTCCAGCAAGTGCTCTTCGGGGCCGTCGCCAACACCGTCCCGATTCCAGCGCCCGCTGTCGCCCGATGGCTGGCCGCGCTCTGGTTGATTCGGGCTGCTGCGCCAGTTGACCACCGGCCCGCTGATGCGGATGCGCAGCGGCAGCCGGTCTACCAGGACCTGCGCACGTTCCGTGCTGGGCGGGCTGCCAATCTCGGCGGCCAGCTTGTCCACATAGTCCATCACCAAGGGGCGCGCCGCGTCACGCCAGCCGATGCTGAGCGCGGCCTGCATGCCCACGGCAAAGGTGGCCGCCATGGCCAGGGCCAGCAGCACAAACAGCGCTACCAGTCGCACGCGCAGCGAATGGGCCAGCGCATGGCGCGACTGCGCCAACGCCCGGCGCGGATGCGCCAGTGCATCGCGGGAGTGGCGCAGCCAGCTCATGCACAGACCCTGGTGCGGCGAGTGGCAATGGGCGCAACAGCGGGGCAGTCCAGCGCCGAGCCCGTGGCCCCGTCCGCATGCGCCACCTTGTGTACCGGCTGCAGTGGCGCAGCCCCACGCTGGGCCTGAACATTTGTCATGGCAGCAACCGGCTAAGTGCCAGCGTGTAGCCCGCGTTGCGCAGGGTCTTGATGCAGTCCAGCGGCTCCAGCTTTTTACGCAGGCGGCTGATGACAATGTCCACCGCACGGGTGAGCATGTCCACCTCGTGGCCGCGCAGGTGGTTGAGGATGTCGTCGCGGCTGAAGATCTTGCCGGGCGCGCGCGCCAGCAGGCAGAGCAAATCAAATTCGGTGCTGGTGAGTGCAAGCGGTTCGCCCTGCCGGGTCACGCTGCGGGTGGGCACATCAATGGAGAGCCCGTCGAAGCGCAGGGTCTGATCACCCGTAGCTGTGGTCAACGCGGGTGACACCACACGGCGGCGCAGCACGGTTTGCAAACGGGCCACCAGCTCGCGCGGCTCGAAGGGTTTGGGCACGTAGTCGTCGGCACCCAGCTCCAGCCCCACCACACGGTCCATCACTTCGCCGCGCGCGGTCAGCATGATGAGGGGGATGTCGCTGTCTTTGCGGATGGCGCGGCACAGGGCAAAGCCATCCATCTCGGGCAGCATCACATCCAGGATGGCGGCGTCAAAGCGTTCGCGCTTGAGCAGCGCCAGCCCCGCGCTGGGTTTCAGGGCGCATTCGAGCTTGAAGTCGAAACGCGCAAAGTAGGCCGCCAGGGGCGGGCCTAGTTGCGCGTCGTCGTCGATCAGCAGAATGCGGTGCATAGGAGGGCATTGTCACACCGCCTGCGCCAAAGGCGCGGCGATGTGAAGCAACTCAACCGCGGTGGAACCAGCCGTGGCGGCCTTCGGTGAAGTCACGCACTTTCTGTTGCTGCGCGGGGTTCAGGCTGTCAAAGAATGCGCCAAAGGCGGCCACCACTTCCGGGCTCTTGGTCTGCACGGCAGCGGTCTTGTCGTTGATCAGCGTCTGGGCTTTGGCAGCGTCAAACTTGGGGCCGGCGATCAGTGACTTGAGTTCGGCACGGGGGTCGGTGGTCTGGCCCATCAGCGCCTTGCGTTGCTCGAACAGCTTGTCACCCACGGTGCCCAGCAGTTTCTTCTGGTCGGCATTCAGGTCCAGCTTGCCGGCCACCCGGTCCACCATCTTGTCGCGCTTCTCGGCGAATTGCTCGGCCGTGATGTTGGCGCCCCAGGCATGGTCGCCGCGGTGGCCACAAGCCGAGAGGCTGCCTATCACCAGGGTGGCGCCGAAGAGGCCCAACAGGGTGCGGCGCAGGTTGCGTTTGAAGAAGGGTGTCATTGCGGTCTTTCTTGCTCGGTGTGAGCGGTTGAACATGAACGCAATGGTGCAAGCGGACCGCCCTGCGTGGGTGTCAGGGCGGTATCGCTTTGTTTCAGTTTATGTCAGCGCGCCAGCAGCGCCCCCAGCGCCACACCGGTGTGCGTGCCCAGGCGCACCACGTCCTCCGGCGTAGCAGCAGCCACCACGCGGCCACCGCCGCCACCGCCTTCGGGCCCCAGGTCCAGCACCCAGTCGGCCTCGGCAATCAGGTCCAGGTCGTGCTCGATCACCACCACGCTGTGGCCGGCGCGCACCAGGCGGTGCAGCACGTGGATGAGCTTTTCCACATCGGCCATGTGCAGGCCCACGGTGGGTTCGTCCAGCACATACAGCGTGTGCGGCGCCTTGTTGCCGCGCTTGCCAATGTCGTCACGCACCTTGCTGAGTTCGGTGACCAGTTTGATGCGCTGCGCCTCGCCGCCGCTGAGCGTGGGCGAGGGCTGCCCCAGGGTGAGATAGCCCAGGCCCACGTCCTTGAGCAGCTGCAGCGGGTGGCTGATGCTGGGCATGGCGGCGAAGAATTCGACGGCCTCGTCCACTTCCATTTGCAGCACTTCGCCAATGCTTTTGCCGCGCCAGGTGACGGCCAGGGTCTCGGGGTTGAAGCGTGCGCCCTTGCAGGTTTCGCACAGCACTTTCACATCGGGCAAAAAGCTCATGCCGATGGTGCGAATGCCCTGCCCTTCGCAGCCGGGGCAACGGCCTTCGCCGGTGTTGAAGCTGAAGCGGTTGGAGGCGTAGCCCCGGGCCTTGGCTTCCAGGGTGTCGGCAAAGAGTTTGCGGATGGTGTCCCAGAAGCCGATGTAGGTGGCGGGGCAGGAGCGCGGGGTTTTGCCGATGGGGGTCTGGTCCACTTCCAGTACGCGGTCCACGGATTCAAACCCGCTGACGGAGGTGCAGCCGGTCCATTGGATTTCTTCTCCAGCGTCGAGCGCGTCACGTCCGGCCTTGGTGCTGCGCTTCTGTACGCCCGTTTGCACGTTGGCCAGCAACACGTCGCGGGCCAAAGTGGACTTGCCGGAACCCGAGACACCGGTGATGGCGACCAAGCGTTTGAGTGGGATGTGGGCGGTGACGTTTTGCAGGTTGTGGAGGTTCGCACCTTCGACGGTGAGCCAGTCTATTTTTTCGTGGCTTGGTTTTTTGGTTCCGTTGTTGGCTGAGCCCGCAGCGGCGGAGCCTGGGGCGGACTCCTCATACTGCAAGCACAAATCGTCGCCCGCCCCAGGCCCCGCCGCTGCTGCGTCCGAGGTGGTTTGAGCGCCTGGCGTTTGCACGACCGCATGGGTTGATGCGTCGGTGCTGGTATGAGTGCCAGCCATTTGTGCCGCACGCAACTGCGCTTGGTCTGCCTCTGCATGGGCTTGGTTGGACAGCGTGGCATAGTCCTCCGCCTCTTTCTCACGCGCCACAAACTCCGCATTGGCCGCCACACTGGCAGCAGCGTTCGCCGCGATCACCGCCGCCTTGGCTGCCTTGCCGGAGAGCTTCTTTCCACCGTTGGCGCCCCCACCAACCGCGGAGGAAGCCGGTATGCCGGGTGACGATTTGCGCTCGCGCCATGAGGAGCCCGGCATACCGGCTTCCTCCGCAGCGCGCGCCAACAATGCAGCCTCAGCAGAGGCATCCAAAGCCAAGGAATCGAGATAAGAAACAACGTGACGACGGTCCCCCAACGGATGCCGAATCGCATGCAGCAAATAGCGCCCGGTCTGTGACTCGGCCACCGCCTGCACATCCGCAACCGAGCCTTGGGCAACCAGGCGCCCACCGCGCTTGCCCGCACTCGGGCCTATGTCAATGATGTGGTCGGCCGCGCGAATCGTGTCTTCGTCATGCTCCACCACCACCAGCGTGTTGCCCTTGTCGCTGAGCAACTGCAGGGCGCCCAGCAGAATCTTGTTGTCGCGCGCATGCAAGCCAATCGTGGGCTCGTCCAGCACGTAACACACACCCTGCAGATTGCTGCCCAGTTGTGCGGCCAGGCGGATGCGCTGCGCCTCGCCGCCGCTGAGCGTGGGTGCGCCCCGGTCCAGCGTCAGGTAGCCCAGGCCCACTTCTTCCATGAACTCCAGACGGCTCTTGATCTCGGGGATCAGGTCACGGGCGATATCGCTCTCGCGCTGCGTCAGGCCACCTACCAATTGCAGCGTCTCCACCCACTTGCGCACGTCGGTGACCGACAGGCGCGCCACCTCGGTGATGCCAATGCCCGCAAAGGTCACAGCGCGGGCGGTGGGGTTCAGGCGGGTGCCGTGGCAGCTGGGGCAGGTGGCGTCCACCAGGTCTTCCACATCGGCCTCGGCAAAGGTCTGCTCGCGGCCCTGGTTGTCGTCGGCCTTGACCGAGTCGTCAAACACCTTGCGCTGGTCGCGGGTCAAGGCCACACCGGTGCCCACGCAATCGGGGCACCAGCCGTGCTTGCTGTTGTAACTGAACAGGCGCGGGTCCAGCTCGGCATACGAGGTGGAACACACCGGGCAGGCGCGCTTGGTGGAAAAGGCCTGCAACTTGCCGATACCGGCTGCCGGTGTGCCGTTGGCCATGGCTTCGCGCAAACCGCCCAGGTCGCTGAGCACCTGCACCACGCCCTTGCCGTGGGTGAGCGCGTCGGCCAGCGCGTGGCGCAGCGCGGCCTCGTTGGCGGGACTCACATCCAGGCTGGCCACGGGCAGCTCGATGTTGTGTTCCTTGAACCGGTCTATGCGCGGAAAGCCGGTGGTGGGCAAAAAGTTGCCATCCACTCGCAGGTGCGTGAAGCCACGCGGGCGCGCCCAGTCGGCCAGCTCGGTGTACACGCCCTTGCGCCCGGACACCAACGGCGCCAAGAGGCCAATGTGCTGGCCCCTATACGTCTTGAGCAGCTGCGCCGCAATGCTGTCGGCCGACTGCGGCTGCACGGCCGCGCCGTCCTTGAAGCAGTGCTGCGTGCCCAGCTTCACGTACAGCAGGCGCAGGTAGTGCCAGACCTCGGTGGTGGTACCCACGGTGGACTTGCGCCCACCGCGGCTCAGGCGCTGCTCGATGGCCACGGTGGGCGGTATGCCGTACACCGCGTCCACTTCCGGGCGCCCCGCCGGTTGCACGATGGAGCGGGCGTAGGCGTTGAGCGATTCGAGATAACGGCGCTGCCCTTCGTTGAAGAGGATGTCAAAGGCCAGGGTCGATTTGCCGGAGCCCGAGACACCGGTGACCACACTGAACTTGCCACGCGGTATGTCCACGCTCAGGGACTTGAGGTTGTGCTCCTTGGCGTTGACGATGCGGATGTTGTTGTCGGGTTTGGACTTTGAATTGACAGGCAGTGACGTACCAACACCCGCTTCGGAGGGGGATGCGCCGGGCAACGATTTGCGCTCGCGCCATGAGGCGCCCGGCGCATCCCCCTCCGAAGCAGCGAGCGCAGTAGCGCCACCAGCGGCCGCAAGTCCAACCGCAGCACGTATCGCTTCCGAGCCCGCCAGAAACGCCAGCTCCCGCGCCGTCTCCGCAGCACTCTGCGCATACGCATCGGCCGCAGAAAATTCGCGTACCTCGTGCACCACGCCCATGGCCGCTGCGTAGTCGCGCAAGGCCTTGCCGGTGTGCGAAGTGGGATGCAAGAGCATTTCTTCCGGCGTGCCCACACCGACCAACTCGCCACCGCCCTCGCCGCCTTCGGGCCCCAGGTCGATCAGCCAGTCGGAGGCGCGGATGACATCCAGGTTGTGCTCGATCACCACCAGCGAATGGCCAGCGTCCAGCAGCTTGCGCAGGGCGCGCATCAGCTTGGCGATGTCATCAAAGTGCAGACCGGTGGTGGGCTCGTCCAGCATGAACAGCGCACCGCGCCGGGCCGTGGCCTGGCGGCTGGCGCTGCTGCTCTTGGCGGCCTCGGCCAGGAAACCGGCCAGCTTCAGGCGCTGGGCCTCGCCGCCTGAGAGCGTGGGCACGGGCTGGCCCAGCTTCACGTATTCCAGGCCCACATCCACGATGGGTTGCAGCACGCGGATCACATCGCGGTCGGCGCTGAACAGGTCGGCCGCTTCGCTGACCGTCAGGTCCAGCACATCGGCTACGTTGAGGGCCCGGCCCTTGCGTTCGATGGTGACTTCCAGAATCTCCGGCCGGTAGCGCTTGCCGTCGCAGTCCGGGCAGCGCAGATACACGTCGCTGAGGAACTGCATCTCGATGTGCTCAAAGCCCGAGCCGCCGCAGGTGGGGCAGCGGCCATCGCCACTGTTGAAGCTGAACTTGGAGCCGGTGTAGCTGCGCTCGCGCGACAGCGGCGCCACGGCAAACAGTTCGCGGATGGCATCCCAGGCGCCCACGTAGCTGACCGGGTTGGAGCGCGCCGTTTTTCCGATGGGCGACTGGTCCACAAACACCACTTCGCTGAGCATTTCGGCGCCCAGCAGGCGGCTGTGCGCGCCCGGTGTTTCTGTGGCCTTGCCGAAGTGGCGCAGCAGGGCGGGGGTGAGCACATCCTGGATCAAGGTGGACTTGCCGGAGCCCGAGACGCCGGTGATGCAGACCAGGCGTTGCAGCGGGATTTCGACCGTGATGTTCTTGAGGTTGTGTTCGGTGACACCTTCCAGAATCAGGCGCGGCGTGTTTTCGGCCACCATGCGCTTGAAACCCATGCCGACCTGTTTGCGCCCGCCCAGATACGCGCCGGTGAGGGTGTCGGCGCTGCGCAGGGCGTCGGTTGTTCCGTCAAACACAATCTGCCCGCCTTTTTCGCCAGGGCCGGGGCCCATGTCGATCATGCGGTCGGCGGCGAGCATGACGGCCGGGTCATGTTCCACCACGACCAGGGTGTTGCCCGCATCGCGCAGGCGTTGCATGGCCACGATGATGCGGTGCATGTCGCGCGGGTGCAGTCCGATGCTGGGCTCATCCAGCACGAACAGGGTGTTGACCAGGCTGGTGCCCAGGGCGGTGGTGAGGTTGATGCGCTGCACCTCGCCACCGCTCAGCGTTCTGCTTTGGCGGTCCAGGGTGAGGTAGCCGATGCCGACTTCGCACAGGTATTTCAGGCGGGTGCCGACTTCTTCGAACAACAGTTTGAGGGTTCTGAAGTCGGCTTCTGTTGTGGTCGCTGTTGTAGTCGTTGTAGTTGAGCTTGATGGGCTACCTTGCTCCGTCTCCGGGGGGGCGGAGTCAGGGGGTATGGCGGGCGGCTCATACTGCAAGCACAAATCGCCGCCCACCATACCCCCTGCCTCCGCCTCGCTGTTCGTAGCGTTGCTCGCCGGATGTGCTCCTGCGGCAAGTGATGTTTCCGGCGCGAAACCTTCCGTCCGCAACGCTTCGGTCGGGGTATCGGGGGGTGACGATTTGCGCTCGCGCCATGAGGAGCCCCCCGATACCCCGACCGAAGCCCCCCCGGCGGCAAACAGAGATGAACCCAAATCCAATTCAAGCTGCAGAGAATCAAAGAACCGCCGCAACCGGTCCAGCGGCATCAACATCATGTCGTGCAAACACAGGCCCGGCAGCGCCTCCAGTTGCGCGCGGGTCCACGCCACGCCTTGCGGCATGAAGCGCTTCTCTGGCGGCAAAACCGCATCCGCCTGGGCCTTGGAGCCGATGCGCCACAACAGACTCTCGGTCTTCAGACGCGCACCACCACAGGTGCCACAGGGCGTGTAGCTGCGGTACTTGGACAAGAGCACGCGGATGTGCATCTTGTAGGCCTTGGTCTCAAGGTACTCGAAGAAACGGTCCACGCCGAACCAGTGCTGGTTCCACTTGCCGTTCCAGTTCGGCGAGCCCTTGAGCACCCAGTTCTGCTGCTCGGGCGTGAGCTTGTACCAGGCCGTGTCACGCGGAATGCCGGCGGCTTCGGCGTGGCGCATCAGGTCGTCCTGGCACTCCTGCCACGCCGGGGTCTGCATGGGCTTGATGGCGCCGGCGCGCAGGGTCAGCTTGTCGTTGGGGATGACCAGGCCATAGTCCACCCCCACCACCCGGCCAAAGCCGCGGCAGGCCTCGCAGGCACCCACGGCCGAGTTGAAGGAGAACATGGAGGCGATCGGGTCGGTGTAGCGCAGGTCGCTTTGCGGGCAATGCAGGCCGGTGGAGAAGCGCCAGGTGGGTTCGGGCTGTGCGCCCTCTTCCACCGGGTTGGCCTCATCCAGCACATACACATTCAGGCGGCCACTGCCGCGCTTCAATGCGGTTTCAATCGCCTCCAGGGCGCGGGCTTTTTCCACGCCGGCTATGCGGAAGCGGTCGGCCACCACGTCCAGAAATTTGACAGCACTATTGGCGGCTTCGCGGGCGGCGCTGGCAGCGGCTGCCTTGCCGCTGGTCTTGGCCGCGGCCTTGACAGCCTTGGCCGGTGTGGCCTCGCTGCTCAGGCGCTCGCGCGTGCCAGTGCGCTCGGCATGCACGCGGGTAAAGCCGCTGGCGCTCAGCCATTGGGTGAGCTCTTCGGCCGAGGTGTCGGCGGGCAACTCCACGGGGAAGGTGAGAACCAGCCTGGGGTTGTTCGCTAGTACGGCACGGCGCACCAGCTCTGCATAAATCGTCTCGGGCGTGTCGTGCTGCACCGGCAGCGCGGTCTGCCGGTCGAACAGGCTGCCGGCGCGTGAGAACAAGAGCTTCAGGTGGTCGTTGAGCTCCGTCATGGTGCCCACGGTGGAGCGGCTGGAGCGTACCGGGTTGGTCTGGTCGATGGCGATGGCGGGGGGCACGCCCTCCACCTTGTCCACCGCCGGCTTGTCCATGCGGTCCAGGAACTGGCGCGCATAGGCCGAAAACGTTTCCACGTAGCGGCGCTGGCCTTCGGCGTACAGGGTGTCAAACACCAGGCTGGATTTGCCCGAGCCGCTGGGGCCGGTGACTACGGTGAGTTCGCCGGTGCGGATGTCCAGGTCAAGGTTCTTGAGATTGTGCTGTCGCGCGCCGCGAATGCGGATACTGCCCTGGGACATAAGTGGCTGCTCTTTCGAATGGGGACAGACATTCTAGGAGCTAAGCATTAACCTTTACCGGTCAACGCGAAAGCGCTGGCCCTTGAAAAGGAAGACCGCACTGTTGGCGCTGATGTCTTCCAGCAGCAGGCCAGGTGCCACCTGCTGGCCTTTGCTCACGACCTGGTCATTGATGATCAGCGTCCACTCGGGCGGCGACTCGGAATACAGGGCGCCGCTGATAGCCAGCGCAGGTATCTGGCGCCGCACAGCATCGGGCAAGTCGCCCAACGGGGGTATGGCACCGGAAGCGGCAGTGGGGGCTGGCGCAGGTCCTGACGCGGCCAGCGCCGGCGTGGGGGTCGGCACAGCCGCCTTCGGGGGCACGGGTACCGATGCAGTCGCAGGTGCCGACGGCGCAGCAGCAGCCGGCAGCAGCGGCTTAGCCGGCACTGCGGCTGCGGCCTTGGCCACCGGAGCCACTGGCGCTGCGGATACCGTCGCTTCTGACGTTGCCAAAGAGGGTGTTGCTGGCACGGCCGAAGTGGTGGGTGGCACGGTGTCACCAGAGGGCGTGCGCCATACCTGCCAACCCAGCCCCAGCAAGACGGCCAGCAGCAGCGCCAGCATAGCCAGCCACCAGGGCCGGTAGCGGCTACCGTAGGCTATGTAGATGGAGCTGCTGGCCTGGGCACTGTGCAGTCCGGGCACGGCACCGCTCTCGCGCTCGGATTCGGCACGCTTCAGGGCGTCAAGAATGTAGGACATGGCTCAGGGTGCTCCGGCCTGCAGGCTGGGCTGGTTCTGTTTCAGGGCGCGCTCCATCTGCATGAACGTCATCGGCCCGGGCCGCCCATCCGGTTTGATGCCCTGCGCTCTCTGGAAGGCTTTGACACGCGCCATCAGCGCCGCATCAAGCCTGAGTGCCGCACCCGCACCTGGTCGCACGGGCTTGCCTTCCAGCAAGGCGAGCTGGTCTGATAGCTGTCCCCAGGTGGGGCTCTCCACTGCGTCCTGGAGCTCTGGTACGAAGCCTGCAGGCGGCTGCCAGAAAGTGCCGAAGTCGCCGCGCCACAGGCGCACCAGCGCAATCAGCGGCACCGGGTACAACACGCCGGCCAGGCGCAGGGTCGCGGTCTGGTCATCCAGCCGGGTCAGCACCGCGTACACCGTGGCACCGTCCGCCAACTGCAGCCCCAGGATGCCCGGGCGGTCGAGCTGGCGCAGCAGGGGCACCGTCATGTCGGTGCTGCGGTAGCACTGCATGCGGTGACGCAGCGCAGGCAGGCAGGGGTCGCCAGCATCCAGCGCCAGTGCCCAGTGCTGCCCCAGCTCACGCCAGGCGGGTGTGATGGCGGAAGGCAGGCGTGGCATCAGGGATTCCAGGCTTGCCAGGGGGCGGGCCACGGCGCTGGCCGGCAGAGAACCCGCAACGCCTGCAGACACTGCAAGCGGCGCTGTGGGCACACTGGCCGCCATGGCCGGCAACACACTGGCCAGCTGCGCCCGGGTCACACTGCGGTGCCCCAACTGCAGCACCACCGCCAGGCCCAGGGCCAGCACGCCCACCACGCACAGTGCCAGGGCAGCGTAGGTGCGCGCATCCCGGTGCCAGGTGGAGGGCGCATCGCCAAAGACTTCGCGCGCCGCTTTGTCAACGATAGCCCTGTCTACCCGGTGCAAACCCGTGGCCCAGGCACCGAGCAGGCTGCGCCCGCACAGCAGGTTGATGCGCCTGGGCACACCTCGGCTCAGGGCGTAGATGCGACGCAAGGCCTGGCTATCAAACGGCAAGGGGCCGGAGTGGCCGGCCACGGTAAAGCGGTGCTGGATATAGCGCTGGGTTTCCTCGGGGTTGAGCGACTCCAGGTGGTAGCGCGCAATCACACGCTGGGCCAGTTGCTCCAGGTCCGGGCGCTCGAGCATGGTGCGCAGTTCGGGCTGGCCGATCAGCACGATCTGCAGCAGCTTGCGCTCGTCGGTTTCCAGGTTGGTCAGCAGGCGCAGTTGCTCCAGCACTTCGGGCAACAGGTTCTGGGCCTCGTCGATGATGAGCAGGTTGCTCTGGCCGGCGGCATGGCTTTGCAGCAGAAAGTCGTTGAGCGCATCCACATACGTCTTGAGCCCGGGCGTCTGGTCAGGCCCGTAGCCACCCGGATCCACATGGAACTCTTCGCAAATGGTCTGCAACAACTCCTGCACCGAGAGCTTGGGGTTGAACACCATGGCCACGTTGCAGGCCGGGGGCATTTGCTCCAGGAAGCAGCGGCACACCGTGGTCTTGCCGGTGCCAATGTCGCCGGTGAACAGCACGAAGCCGCCGGAGCCGGTTACACCGAACAGCAAATGCGCCAGCGCCTCGCGGTGGCGCTCGCTCATGAAGAGGAAGCGCGGGTCTGGCGCGATGGAAAACGGATCCTGCGTCAGCTTGAAGTGTTGCGCGTACATGCGTGCAGGGGAGGTGCGCGGCGGCTGATCTTGCTGCTCAGTCCAGCAGCGCGCGTTCCAGCTTGCGGCTGGCCTTGGCGCCTACGGCATCCTGGATTTTGGGCAAGAGCTTGAGCAGTTCCGCATAGCCGGCGGCGCTTTCGACAGCCAGATTCAGCATGAACCCGCGCAGGCCCAGGCTGGCGGTGAGCTGGGTGGCAACCGGCTTGGCATCAAAGTAGCGTTGCTGCTCGGAGCGCGGCGCAGCTGGCGGATCGGCAGCGGCCAAGGTGGCCGGCATGGACTCGGCCTGCAGGGGCATGGAGCCGGTCACAGCGGCCACATCCCCGGGTTGCTGGGCCAAAAACCCCATGGCCAGCAGATGGTCTATGTCGAACTGGCTCATGCCCATGCCGGCAGTGGCTGCCAGCACCTCGGCAACGGTCTTCTTGCCATCAAACAGGATGAAGGTGGAGCGCTGCCGGGCCGAAAACAGGGGTGAGCGTTCCTTGAACGCTGACTGTCCCAGTTCCGTCTTATATAGTCTCATTGCCTCGGCCCCAACCGTGTTCGGTGATGGGCGAGGATAAACCATTTATGCCGTATTGCAGGGGATAGCGCCCCCTCAGGTGTGCTTACTTGGCTGCGCTGGCAGCGGCGGCCGGAGCTTCCGAATGCGTGGCATCGGCGCCATGCTTCTCGCCGCTCATGTCAATATCGCCGCCCTTGCTCAGGATGAACAGCGCCAAACCGGCGAACACCACAAAACCTACTGCAATCTTCCACATAGCATTTCCTTAAAAAAAAGGGCTCCCCAAAGAGAGCCTGAAAAAAAACTCCCCCGACCCTGAAGGGCCGGGAGCGTTAACTCACTAGCTGAACAATCAGTCGTTGGCGTAGATGTCCACGTCCTTGGTTTCCTTGATGAACAAGCCACCAATTACCACCGTGGCACCCGCAATGATGATGGGGTACCACAGGCCGTTGTACATGTTGCCGGTCTGGGCCACGATGGCGAAGGCCGTCGTGGGCAGCAGGCCGCCAAACCAGCCGTTACCAATGTGGTAGGGCAGGCTCATGGAGGTGTAGCGGATGCGGGTGGGGAACATTTCCACCAGCATGGCCGCAATCGGGCCGTACACCATGGTCACCAGCAGCACCAGGTAAGTCAGGATGATGACCACCATGGTCTTGTCAAACTTGGCCATGTCGGCCTTGGCGGGGTAGCCGGCGGCCTTGAGTGCAGCGCCCAGGGTGGATGCCAGCAGCGTGGTGCCTGCTGTCTTTTCGTTGCCCAGGTCCTTGACGGACTTGGTGGCGGCTTCAATGGCCTTGGGGTCTTGCGGCTGGGCAGCGGTCAGTTCGGCCAGCTTGGCTTCTGCCTTGGTCTTGGCCGCAGCGATGTCTTCCGGTGTGTACTTGACCTTGACCACGGTTTCGCCCACCTGAATGGAGGCTGGTGTGCCTGCAGGTGCAGCGATGTTGTCATAGCTCACCGATGCACTGGCCAGGCGTTGCTTGGCAATATCGCAAGACGAGGTGAACTTCTTGGTGCCGGTGGGGTTGAACTGGAACGAGCACTCGGCCGGGTCAGCAGTCACGGTAACCTTGGCAGCGGCTTGGGCTGCGGCCAGGTCGGGGTTGGCGGCCTTGGTCAGCGCAGTGAACACCGGGAAGTAGGTCAATGCCGCCAGCAGGCAACCGGCCAGGATGATGGGCTTGCGGCCAATCTTGTCGGACAAGGCACCAAACACGATGAAGAACGGTGTACCGATGATCAGGGAGATGGCGACCATCACGTTGGCCGTGGGGCCGTCCACCTTGAGCGCCTGCGTCAGGAAGAACAGCGCATAGAACTGGCCCGAGTACCACACCACAGCTTGACCTGCGGTCAGGCCGATCAGGGCCAGGATCACGATCTTCAGGTTCTTCCACTGGCCGAAGGATTCGGACAGGGGGGCCTTGGAGGTCTTCCCTTCGGCCTTCATCTTGGCAAAGGCGGGCGACTCATTCATGCTCAGGCGGATGTACACCGACACGCCCAACAGCAATATGGAGACGATGAATGGAACACGCCAGCCCCAGTCACTGAACGCCTCTTCACCAATCACGGTGCGGGTTCCCAGAATCACCATCAGCGACAGGAACAGGCCCAGCGTGGCGGTGGTCTGAATCCAGGCGGTGTAGGCACCGCGCTTGCCGTGCGGTGCGTGCTCGGCCACGTAGGTGGCAGCTCCACCGTACTCGCCACCGAGCGCCAGGCCCTGCAGCATGCGCAGCGCGATCAGGATCACGGGAGCGGCCACACCAATGGAGGCATAGTTGGGAAGAATACCGACGATGAAGGTGGACAGGCCCATGATCAGGATAGTCACCAGGAAGGTGTACTTGCGCCCGATCATGTCGCCCAGTCGACCAAACACCAGCGCGCCGAAGGGGCGCACGATGAAGCCGGCAGCAAAAGCCAGCAATGCGAAGATGAAGGCCGAGCCCTCGTCCAGTCCGCTGAAAAATTGTTTCGCGATGATGGCTGCGAGCGAGCCGTAAAGATAAAAGTCGTACCACTCAAAAACAGTACCCAGCGAAGAGGCGAAGATCACCTTCTTCTCTTCTGCTGACATCGGACGTGCGACGTTTGTTGCCATAGATTTGTCTCCTTTATTTAAGTCCAACCGCGCCCCGTATGGAAGCTGCGTGATGCACTATCGTGCGACCTACTGACGTCAATCTGACAGGGGGATTGCACAGACTTACGCTCGACTGAACAGATTCTTACAGCCTGCGTAGTAACCCTAGCTGTTTATTTCTTGATGCGAAATAGCACGCTGTTTGGGCACTTTTGAGGTGCCGTGCGGGCCTTTTTTTTGGGTGAAAAAAACATTGTTTATCCAGCACCACACAGGGCAATAACCACAACACACGTAAGCACTTGGTCAGCCCCCTTGCACAGAATCGCGCCGTGTGTTCAGAAGGCACATCGCTTCTTCCTCTTTCCCCATTAACCAAAAAGGAGACCCACATGAGTGATCCCGTGGTCGACAAAATCCAAAAGAATCCGAAGTACCAGGAACTTCGCAGCAAACGCAGCAGCTTTGGCTGGACGCTCACGCTGTTGATGATGGTCGTTTATTACGGCTACATCGCACTGATTGCTTTCAACAAGCCCTTCCTGGCACAGCCCATTGGCGCTGGTGTCACATCCCTGGGTATCCCGATTGGCATGGGCGTGATTGTGTTCACTGTGGTGATCACCGCCTTCTATGTACGCCGCGCGAACAGCGAGTTCGACGCCCTGACCGCCGAAATCCTGAAGGACGCATCCAAATGAGCAAGATCCAAAAAACCCTGGCCACAGCGCTGATGCTGCTGGTTGCAGGCTCTGCCTTTGCGGCAGGCGGCGACCTCGGGCAAGTGGACAAGCAGCCCACCAACTGGGTGGCCATCTCCATGTTCGCCGTCTTTGTGGTGGGCACCCTGTTCATCACCAAGTGGGCCGCAGCCAAGACC
The DNA here is from genome assembly GCF_003415675.1 of Rhodoferax lacus. Lineage (GTDB taxonomy): Bacteria > Pseudomonadota > Gammaproteobacteria > Burkholderiales > Burkholderiaceae_C > Allorhodoferax > Allorhodoferax lacus. The sequence continues at coordinate 56,899 of NZ_QFZK01000009.1, read as the reverse complement.
AAGTCGGCTGCTGACTTCTACACGGGTGGTGGCGGCATCACCGGTTTCCAGAATGGCCTGGCCATTGCGGGCGATTACATGTCCGCGGCTTCCTTCCTGGGTATTTCCGCGGCTGTGATGGCCACTGGCTATGACGGCCTGATCTACTCCATCGGCTTCCTGGTGGGCTGGCCTGTGGTCACCTTCCTGATGGCCGAGCGTCTGCGCAACCTGGGCAAGTTCACCTTTGCCGACGTGGCCGGTTATCGCTTCCAGCAAGGCCCCATCCGCGCGTTTGCCGCTTCCGGCACGCTGGTGGTGGTGGCGTTCTACCTGATTGCCCAGATGGTGGGTGCAGGTGCCCTGATCAAACTGCTGTTCGGCCTGGACTACTGGCTGGCTGTGGTGATCGTTGGCGCGCTGATGATGATCTATGTGCTGTTTGGCGGCATGACAGCCACCACCTGGGTGCAGATCATCAAGGCGGTGATGCTGCTGGCCGGTGTGACCTTCATGGCCTTCATGGTGCTGGCACAGTTTGGCTTCAGCCCCGAGGCGCTGTTTGCCAAGGGTGTTGAAGTGCGCTCCGCCATTGCTGTGAACACACAGGCTGCGGCTGTCACTGCTGCTGCCGCGCTCACCGCTGCTGCCACAACGCCTGAGCTGGTGAAGGCTGCTGCTGAAGCCACTGCCAAGGCCAATGCCATGGACCCCGCCAAGATTGGTGCTGCCATCATGGGCCCAGGCGGCTTCGTGAAAGACCCCATCTCTGCCATCTCCTTCGGTATGGCCCTGATGTTCGGTACCGCTGGTCTGCCCCACATCCTGATGCGCTTCTTCACCGTGCCGGATGCCAAGCAAGCCCGTAAGTCCGTGCTGTGGGCCACCACCTGGATTGGCTACTTCTACGTGCTGATCTTCATCATCGGCTTTGGTGCCATCACCCTGGTGCTGACCAACCCCGAGTTTGCCAACGTAGCTACCGGCATCATCAAGGGCGGCGGCGGCTCGGCCAACATGGCGGCTGTGCTGGTGGCCAAGGCAGTGGGCGGCAATGTGTTCTTCGGCTTCATCTCCGCTGTGGCATTTGCAACCATCCTGGCTGTGGTGGCTGGCCTGACGCTGTCTGGCGCTTCTGCTGTGTCCCACGACATCTACGCCACCCTGATCAAGAAGGGCAAGGCTGACAGCGCTTCCGAACTGCGCGTCTCCCGCATCACCACTTTGGCTCTGGGCGTGATTGCCGTGGCGCTCGGTATCACCTTTGAGAAGCAGAACATTGCCTTCATGGTGTCCTTGGCCTTCGCGATTGCCGCCTCTGCCAACTTCCCCGTGCTGTTCATGGCGGTGCTGTGGAAAGACTGCACCACCAAGGGCGCTGTGATCGGCGGCTTCATGGGTCTGATCTCTTCGGTGGGCCTGACGGTTGTGTCGCCTTCCGTGTGGGAAGCCACCCTGGGCAACCCCAAGGGCTCGGCCTGGTTCCCCTATACCTCGCCTGCGCTGTTCTCCATGACCATCGCCTTCGTCGGTATCTGGTTGTTCTCCATCATGGACCGCAGCGCCAACGCCGCCAAGGAACGCGCTGCGTTCCCTGCGCAGCAAGTGCGCTCGGAAACCGGCCTGGGTGCTTCTGGCGCTTCGGGACACTAAGACGGTCTGGATTGCGCAACCCTGTGTTGCGCATGACAACAAAAAAGCCGGATCCTTGGGTCCGGCTTTTTTTATGGATGATCTATTTGATTGCTTCCTTGCTTGCGGGAGTCACTGGGCTCGCTGCGGCACCAGGGCTATGCCGGGCTCCTCATGTGGGGTTGTACCTATTTGGCCGTCACCCCAGCGCCCGCCACAGGCGCTGCACGCCAGCGCGCAATGCGTTGCTCCACCTGCGCATGAAAGGCCAGGCTGGCCAGCAGGCTGAGTGACCAGACCGCCAGGGCAAAGAACAAGGCCCAGTCGCTGTCTTCCAGGTCGAGTTCCGACCACAGGGCATTGGCCAGCAGCAGCACCGAGAAGTGCACCAGAAACAAAGCATACGAACTGTTGCCAAGCCGCCGAACCCATTGCCCCAGATGCCGTGGCAGCGGCAGTTGCCGGTTGCCAAACGCCAGCAGCACGCTGGACACGCTCAGTGCCAAGGCAATGCGTTCACGAAACGCCAGCGCCAGGGAGGCCAGGCCTACCAGCAGCGTGGTGGCGTAGAGAACGCGCGCAAAGCGGCTGCCATTGCTGCGCAGGCCCGCCCACCAGGACAGTGCCCCCATGCCATAGGCCCCGAAGAAATACAGGGCCCAGTTGTCAAAGTCCACGTCCAGGTTGAACCAGGTCAGCGACGCAACCGCCATTGCCGCCACCAGCAAAACACTGGCCCACGCCCTGCCCCGCGCCAGCCAGAACAAGAGCGCCAGCAGGGCATAGAGCTGGAAATCAATCGCCACGTACCAGGCACCGGCCGACATGGACTCCAGACCCAGCACACTGTGCAGCAAGCTGGCATGGGCAAGCCACTGCGCCATGCTGGGCACTCCGGGCACCAGGTCCCCATCGAGGTAGGGCCGGGCAATGGCAGACACCAGCACGGTGAGCACCAGGGCGAGCAAAAACGGAAGGATCAGGCGCTCATAACGGCGCCACAGGGTCGGCAGCAGCGCGGCTTCGGCACGCGGCCGGTTGGCCAGGCTGCGCGCCGCCAGGTACCCGGCTACCACCAGAAACACCTGGACTGCCATATTGGCATAGTCAAAGAGCCACCGGGACAACTCGGGCGCTGTCTGGTTCAGGTCGTCGGACAGGGGCCCATACCGGGCCAGGTGATGCCAGACCACGCATTGGGCGGCAACTATTTTCAGAACGTCTATGAGGTGGTGATTGGGGCGTTTTAGTGGCATGTAGCGACATCAGTCGGCATGCTTGCGGGACGCAGGCTTGTGGGCAGACCAAGACAGGGGAGAGGCCGTGATTGTCGCAGGTCTTGAATGGGTATCGGCTTGGGCCGCCAAGCAGTGCAGCCCCAGGCAATCAGCCGTTGCTGGCGTGTATGGAATCGCGCACGCGCGGATAGATCTGCTGGTTCCACTTCTTGCCGCTGAACACACCATAGTGGCCCACGCCGGTCTGCACGTGGTGGTTCTTGAGGTAGGGGCGGATGCTGCTGCACAGGTCTTGCGCGGCAACGGTCTGGCCTACGGAGCAGATGTCGTCGCGCTCGCCTTCCACCGTCAGCAGGGCGGTGCGGCGAATCGCCTTGGTGTCGACCAGGCGGCCGCGGTACATCAGCTCGCCTTTGGCCAGGTCATAGGTCTGGAACACCTTGGCAATGGTTTCCAGATAGAACTCGGCGGGCAGGTCATTGACGGCCAGATACTCGTCGTAAAAGGCCTTGATGGTTTGCGCCTTGTCCTGCTCGCCGTCCACCAGGTGGCCGTACAGATCCTTGAAAGCCTGCTTGTGGCGCTCCGGGTTCATGCTCAAAAAAGCGCTGAGTTGCACAAAGCCGGGGTAGACGCGGCGCATAAAGCCCGCGTGGGGCAGTGGCACATGGCTGATCAGGTTTTTCTCGAACCACTCGATGGGCTTGCTGGTGGCCAGCACATTCACACCGGTGGGGTTGACGCGGCAGTCCACGGGGCCTGCCATCAGGGTGAGGCTGCGCGGGGTGCAGGGGTTGTCGTCTTCGGCCATCAGGGCCGTGGCGGCCAGGGCTGCCACGCAGGGCTGACACACCGCCACCACATGCACGCCGGGGCCGATGTGCTCCATGAAGCCGATCATGTGGTCGATGTAGTCGTCCAGGCCGAACGCGCCCTGTGTGAGCGGCACATCGCGGGCGTTGAACCAGTCGGTGATATACACATCGTGGTCCTGCAGCAGGGTGCGCACGGTCTCGCGCAGGAGCGTTGCGAAGTGGCCTGACAGGGGCGCCACCAGCAGCACTTTGGGCTGGTTGTCCAGGGCTGCGCCCAGGCTCTTTTTGAAGTGCAGCAACTGGCCAAAGGGCAGAGTCAGGGCCACTTCTTCCACCACGGGCACTGCGTCCTGCGCCTGGCCCACAGAGCAGATGCCGTAGTCGGGCCGGGTATGGGTGAGGCGCAGGCGCGAGAACACATCCAGTGCTGCACCAACCTTGCGCAGCACGCCGGCGTCGTTGTCACCCTGTCCAAGCAAAAAGCTGCCCATTTGGGACAGCATGCGCAAGGGCGCACTGAGGTCGCTTTGTAGTTGGTAGGCCTGGTACAGCATGAAAATCCCGCTTAGGTTGCACGCTTGGGGGCGTTGTTATCTTTGAACAGGTTGTAATGCAGGCAAGTTGTGGGCCAGCTTAATCCGCAACTTGGCACAAGGCTTGCGGGTGTCTGACTCCATCCATCCAACGCAAGAGGACGTCCATGCCCAAGGCAGTGTTAACCATCAGCAGCAAAAACTACGGTGCCTGGGCCCTGCGCGGCTGGCTGATGACCAAGCTCGCGGGGCTGGACTTCAGCGAAAAAGTCATCCCCGCAGACGACCCGGCCATGAAGGCGGAGATGCTTCTTTTGTCGTCCAGCATGCTGGTGCCTTCGCTCTTGCACGATGGCATCAAGGTCTGGGACACGCTGGCTATTGGCGAGTACCTCAATGAGACTTGCCCCAAGGCGCAGCTGCTACCCGCTGACGCCAAGGCACGCGCCCACTGCCGGGCGATTTGCGGCGAGATGCATTCGGGCTTTGCGTCCCTGCGCGGCTCGCTGCCGATGAACATCAAGGCGCATTTTCCGAATTTCAAGGTGTGGTCACGCGCACAGGCTGACATAGACCGCGTGAAGGAAATCTGGACCGAGTGCCTGGCCACCTACAAGGGTCCCTACCTGTTTGGCAAACAACCCACCCTGGCCGATGCCATGTATGCCCCGGTGGTTACGCGCTTCCTAAGCTATGACATTGCGCTGGACAAGGCCTGTGCGGCCTATGCCAAGCGCATCATGGAACTGCCTGCCATGCAGGAGTGGGTGGCCGCCGCGAAAGCCGAGCCCGACGAAATAGACGAGCTCGACGCGGAGTTCTAGGCCCCCACGCTTGTTTTTATACCCAGGGCGCAGGTGCCGGAATCGCGCAGACCGGCTCCACGCCCACGGTCTTGAAGTCGGCGGGCGAGACAATCTCCAGGTACTCCATATCGGGGGAGTAGTCGAACAGGTAGTGGCGGATGCCGGGGCGCTGGTGCACCACGTCACCGGCCTGCACCAGGGTCTCTTTGTCTTCGTACATGAACTTGGCCCAGCCTTTGGTCATGATGACGATCTGGAAATCCGCCTCATGCCGGTGCCAACCCGTGCCAGTTTCTGGTGCCATGTTGGCCTTGACAAGGTGCGCGATCACCTTGCCGTGGGTGGCCTCGGCAATGCCCAGGTCGCGGTACAGAAAAAAGTCGCGCAGGCCACCGGCTACAAACTGCGTATCGGCGGGCTTTACGTGGGAGAACGTGGTCGTGGTCTTATCAAGCATGGACAACTCCTTGGGGTGGCAACAGCAACAATGCTGCGCTGCACCAAGCACAATCCATTCCAGCCCGACAGGCGCCGGATCAACTGCCCGCAGGCACCACCTCAGAGGCGCTGCGAAACGCCTCCACGGCCGCAGGCACACCGCAGTACACCGTGGCGTGCAGCAGCACCTCCTGGATTTCCTGCACCGTGGCACCGTTGTTGAGGGCGCCGCGCACATGGCCCTTGAGCTCGTTCTGTTTGCCAAGCGCCGTGAGCATGGCCACCGTGACCAGGCTGCGCGTCTTCAGGTCCAGGCCCGGGCGTTGCCACACATCGCCCCAGGCGTTGCGCGTGATGTGCTGCTGCAGCGGCTCGGTGAAGGCTGTCATGCCGGCAAAGGCGCGCTCGACAAAGTCCTCACCCATGACCTGCTTGCGCGTGGCCAGGCCGGCTTCAAACTGGGGATCTCCTCGGGTCATGTGCGTTCTCCAAAATAAACGCAAGCTTAAGCCCTGCGCGCTGGGGCGCACGTAACATAGCGCCTCCACACGCCTGCCCTGCCCGCCCATGTTGCCCCTGCCCCTGTACGAACTTGTCACCATGCTGGGCCTGGGCGCGGCCCTCGGTTTTTTGGGCGGGCTGTTTGGCATAGGCGGCGGCATCATCGTGATTCCGCTGCTGGTGCTGGGCTTTGGCATGGACCAAGCGGTGGCACAAGGCACGGCGCTGGTGATGATGGTGCCCAACCTCCTGATTGCCTGGTACCGCTACAACCAGCGCCAGCCGGTGGCCTGGCGCATGGCACTGCAGATTGGCGTGCTCGCCTGCCTGAGTACCTGGCTTGTGGCGCAGGTGGCAACAAGGCTGGCGCCAGACATCATGCGCGGCGTGTTTGCGGTTTTTCTCTTGCTGCTGGCGCTGCGCATGCTGGTGCAATCGCGCATCGGTGCAGCACCCAAGGAACCCGTGCAACGCAGCCTGCGCCTCATGCCCCTGGTGGGCATTGCCGGTGGCAGCAGCATGGGGCTCCTGGGTGTGGGCGGCGGGCTGGTGGCCACGCCATTGTTTACCGGCTGGTTTGGCCAGAAGCAGACGGTGGCGCAAAGCCTGTCACTCGCTCTGGTGGCACCGAGCTCCATCATCGCTTTGCTGACCTACAGCCATGCCGGTCGGGTGGACTGGTCCATAGGCCTGCCGCTGGCTGTGGGTGGCCTGTTCACCGTGTCCGCTGGTGTGGCGCTGGCGCTGCGCCTGCCGGAACGGCGCATGCGCGCGGCCTTTGCCTGGATGCTGCTGTGCACCGCCCTGTGGCTGCTGGTGCGCCCGCTGCTCATGCACTGAACGCATGTTTCAGGCCGCAGACCCAACGGCCAGGCCATTGCCCAGAATCTCCAGGCGCTCTTTCCAGGCGCGCCGCGACTCCACGCTGTGGCCCTTGAGCACCAGGAATACGCACAAGTCCGGGTTGTCTTCGGTCCAGTACGCGTCCCGCACACCCACTTCAATTTCACCCATCGTGGCCACGATACGCGCACCGAGCAGGGTTGCATGGATGGTTTGTTTGTGGGCATGCAGGGTGATGCGGCCATCCGCTGCCAGGTCCACAAACCAGAGCACTTCGCCCTTGGGGTCGGTGTGGTGCGCGCTGTGCTGCCCCGTGAAACCAGCCGCCTGGCGCCAGCTGGCGATTTGCGCCTCTGCCATCGCGTTGCAGTCGGTTTCTGACAGTGGCTCATGGGTTGGCTTGTCGGCCCTCAGCCCGGCCATCAGCTCCGCATGTTGCCGGGCCTGTTCCTCCACCGCTTCAGCGCGCAGGCGCTCTATGCGTTCGCGCTCCAGGCGCTTCTCCAGCTTGTCGATCCAGACGCGCACCTGCAGGTAAAAATATTTGAAGCTGGCCGCCACGGCTCCGTTCACGCGCGCAATGGTGAGCTGGGTTCCGTCAGCATCCCGTATGACGATGTCGAACCGACCTGTGCGCACCGGGGCGGAAACTCCCTCCTGGTGCTGCTCGCAATGGCGCACCTCTACCGCAATGCCAACGGCAGCAAAGCGGTGGTCCACAGCACCGGGCTGTACGGGTTGCTGCGGCACGGATTCGCTGGGCGGGGTCAGGAGGGCCCAGCTGCACTGCACCTGCATGTCCTGTTGCTGGCGGTTGATCTGCACGGAGAATTTTTGCGCCTCGAATCGCAAGCCGCCGGGCACCTGCAGTATCAGCGTGTGCCGCGAGCGCCGGTACAGGTCCAGCACCAGCAGGCACAGTGCAGCAACCAAAAAGAAAAGAATGAGTGCAAGTGCCATTACGGTCTACCTTACCGCATTCCAAGTGCACGCTGGCATACACAGCCGGGCGCTACACCCACCCCGCTCTGCCGTTCAGGCCGTGGTCTGCATGCGCAGGCGGCGCGCCGCGTCCTCGGCACGTGCGTCGTCAATCTCGCGCAGCACGGCCCCCATGTCCACAGGGGCGCTGCTGCGCTCGAAGCGACCGGTCAGCGGATAGTCGTTGGAGAGCACACCGGCCACATACAGGCTCCAGATTTCCGGGCCGTAGTCGGTGGTCAGCAAGGCAGGCGCAAACTTGCCAAAGAAGTCGGCCAGGTTGGCCACGTCGCGCAGCAGCATGCGCTGGGCGTGGTTGTTGCCGGCCGCATCCACCGCCTGCGGCAGGTCGATGATGACCGGGCCATCAGCGGCCAGCAGGATGTTGAACTCGGACAGGTCGCCGTGGATGACCCCGGCACACAGCATGCGCACCACTTCGGCAATCAGGGTGGCGTGGTGGCGAAGGGCGTCTTGCTCGGTGAACTGCACGTCGTTCAGGCGCGGGGCGGCGTCGCCCTGCGCGTCCACCACCAGTTCCATCAGCAGCACGCCTTCCAGAAAGTTGTAGGGCGTGGGCACGCGCACACCTGCAGCGGCCAGGCGGTAGAGCGCGTCCACCTCGGCGCTTTGCCAGGCGGCCTCCTGCGCCTGGCGGCCGAACTTGGTGCCCTTGGCCATGGCGCGGGCCTGGCGCGAGTTCTTGACCTTGCGGTTTTCGGTGTAGTCCACCGCCTGGCGGAAGCTGCGGTTGGTGGCCTCTTTGTAGATCTTGGCGCAGCGCACCTCGTCGCCACAGCGCACCACAAACACCATGGCCTCTTTGCCACTCATGAGCTGGCGGACCACAGAGTCGATCAGGCCTTCTTCGACCAATGCTTGCAAACGGGGGGGTGCTTTCATGGAGCCATTTTGCACGCTGCGCAGCGTGGGGTTTTTCTGGCTTGGTCGTATAGTCGCTTCAGGCTGCGTAATGGCAGGCACTGCCAGACAAAGCCCCTCATGACCGAACACCCCCACCCCCACGACGACGAAGACCACGGTCACCCGCCACAGGCACCCGCTGCCGGGCACACGCATGACCATGCGCACGACCATGGCGCCGAAGCCTGCTGCGGCAGCCACACGGCCAGCGTGGCCCTGCAGGTGCCACGGGCGCGCCCGCCCAAGACTTTGGCGCACGGTGCGGTGCAAACCCCAATTCGCATCCTGCAGATGGACTGCCCGACCGAAGAGGCGCTGCTGCGCAAGAAGCTGGGTGGCATGTCCAGTGTTGCGGACATGGAGTTCAACCTGATGCAGCGCGTGCTGACCGTCACCCATGAACCCCGGTCGCTGGAGCAGGTGTTGGAGGCGGTGCGCGCTCTCGGCTTCACCCCCGAGGTGGTGGGTGATGCGCCGGCCCAGGCGACAGCTGAACCCGCCAAACCCTGGTGGCCACTGGCCCTGGCGGGGCTGGCCGCACTGGCCTCGGAGCTGTCGCACTGGCTGGCACTGCCGGTGGCGCTGGTGGCAACTCTTGCACTGCTGGCGGTGCTGGCCTGTGGCCTGACCACCTTCAAGAAGGGCTGGATTGCCTTCTGCAATGGCAACCTCAACATCAACGCCCTGATGAGCATTGCCGTCAGCGGCGCCCTGCTGTTGGGGCAATGGCCGGAGGCCGCCATGGTGATGGTCTTGTTCACCGTGGCCGAGCTGATCGAAGCCCGCTCGCTGGACCGCGCACGCAACGCCATTCGCGGCCTGCTGCAGCTCACGCCCGAGACCGCCACGGTGTTGCAAGCCGATGGCAGCTGGCAGCCGGTGGCGGCCAAGGCGGTTGCGCTGCAGGCGCGGGTGCGTGTACGGCCGGGCGAGCGCATTGCGCTGGATGGCACCCTGGTCAGCGGCAGCTCCAGCGTAAACCAGGCGCCCATTACCGGCGAAAGCCTGCCCGTGGAAAAGCAGGCGGGTGATGCGGTGTTTGCCGGCACCATCAACAACGCCGGCTCCTTTGAGTACACGGTGACCGCAGCGGCCGACCAGAGCACGCTGGCACGCATCATCCACGCGGTGGAGGCGGCGCAAGGGGCCAAGGCGCCCACGCAGCGCTTTGTGGACCGCTTTGCCCGCATCTACACCCCGGCGGTGTTTGCCATGGCCCTGGGCGTTGCGCTGCTGCCGCCCCTGCTGCTGGGGGGCGATTGGCTGAGCTGGGTCTACAAGGCGTTGGTGCTGCTGGTGATTGCCTGCCCGTGTGCGCTGGTGATCTCCACGCCGGTGACCATCGTCAGCGGCCTGGCGGCAGCGGCGCGTCAGGGCATTCTGGTCAAGGGCGGCGTGTACCTGGAAGAGGGCCGCAAGCTGCGCTGGCTGGCCCTGGACAAGACCGGCACCATGACCCAGGGCAAACCAGCGCAGACGGATTTCATTGCGCTCAACGATTGGCCCGAGGCCCAGGTGCGCAGCCTGGCAGCCAGCCTGGCCGCCCGCTCGGACCATCCGGTATCGCGCGCGGTGGCAGAGGCGGCGCTGCGCGACGGTGTGCCGCTGCAGCCGGTGGAGCAGTTTGAAGCCCTGGCGGGCCGCGGCGTGCAGGGCCTGATTGCGGGCAAGCGCTACTGCCTGGGCAACCACCGGCTCATCCATGAGGAGGGGCGCTGCTCCGACGCGCTGGAGCAGCAGCTCGCGGCACTGGAGGAGCAAGGCAAGACCGTCATTCTGCTGACCGACGCGCACAGCGTGCATGGCCTGTTTGCGGTGGCCGACACGGTGCGCGCGGGCAGCCGCGAGGCCCTGGCCGAGCTGCACTCCCTGGGCATACAGACCGTGATGCTGACTGGCGACAACGCGCACACGGCGCGCGCCATCGCCCAGCAGGTGGGGCTGGACGATGCGCGTGGCGACCTCTTGCCAGAAGACAAGCTGCAGGCCATTCAGGGCCTGATGGCAGGCGGCGCCACGGTGGGCATGGTGGGTGATGGCATCAACGACGCCCCGGCACTGGCGCGCGCCAGCATTGGCTTTGCCATGGGGGCCGCCGGCACCGGCACGGCCATCGAGACGGCCGATGTGGCCCTGATGGATGACGACCTGCGCAAGCTGCCGCGCTTTGTGCGCCTGTCGCGCGATACGCATGCCTTGCTGGTGCAAAACATCGTGATCGCGCTGGGCATCAAGGCAGTGTTTCTGGTGCTGACCCTGGCCGGCCTGGGCACCATGTGGATGGCGGTGTTTGCCGACGTGGGTGCCAGCTTGCTGGTGGTGGGCAACGGGCTGCGCTTGCTGCGCAAGTAAGCCCGCCCCGTGCCTTGCGGAGTTACAGGCGGCTGAGCAGATCGGCCTTCTTGCTGGCGTATTCCTGCTCGCTCAGGATGCCGCGGCTTTGCAGGGCGGCGAGCTTTTCAATGCTGGCAAAAATGTCGCTGTCACCGACTGAAGATGGCGCGCTGGTGTTGGCGGGTGCGAACGTGTTCTGCGGGGCGTTGCTGTAGCTGTAGCTGTTGTTGCTGTAGCCGTTGTTGCTGTTGTTGTAGCTCGGCGTGTAGCTCGGAGCCGGTGCGGGAGCAGGCGCGGGCACCAGAGTCGGCTGGCCGTTGATGCTGACCACGGGCAGGCGCGACAGATCCACATAGCCGTACTGGCTGGAAAAGGTCACCGAGTAACCGCCGCTTTGCTGCTGCGACACGCCACCGATGTTGTGGTCCAGCGTGTCATACACGATGACCTGGCCGTTGGCCTCGATGGCCAGGCGCCGGGCCTGTGAAAACCAGGCGTAGCGCATGCCGTTCTGGCCACCCGCGCTGTTGGGATAGTTCAGGTCCGGGCCCCACCAGTTGGGGGCTGCGGCCACGGTCACAAACAGGTTGGTGTTGTAGATGATGCGCGACAGCTCCGAGCACAGGTTGTCCACACGGCCCTTGAGGTAGTTGTTGAACATGTCGCCGATCATGGTCATGCCGCCTTGCATCCATTGGCCGCCGCCACCGAACTCGTAATGGCTGAACTGGGCCATGCTGCCGTTGCCGTTGATGACGGACTGCAGCATGGATTGCACGGCATCAAAGCTGAAGCCGTGGCGCTGCGCGATGTCTTGAACGGCAGAGATGCCAGCGGGGGAGAGTTGTGCCATAGGGGGACCAAGGTTGGATCGAAAACAAGAAGCCGCTTGCCTTGCGCAAGCTTGAAGAGCTTGGACTGTAGTTCATTCCCAACTTGGTGCATGAAATGGCGTCACGCGGCGCGCCCTTTCATGCCGCCGTTTCACGACGCCCTGCTCACTCCCGCACGGTGGCCATCAGCGCTGCAAAGCCAATGAACACGCCGCCGGTGACGCGGTTGAACACGCGCATCACACTGGCCCGGCGCAGGTAGTGCGAGAGCTTATGGCCGCTCAGGGCATAGACCAGGTACCAGCTCACCTCAATCACCGCAAAGGTGGCCAGCAGGATCGAGAACTGCGGCAGCGTAGGCTCGGACGGATTCAAGAACTGCGGGAAGAAGGCCGCGGCAAACAGGATGGCCTTGGGGTTGCTGGCCGCCACCAGCATGCCCTGGCGGAACAGGTGGCGGGGCACGGCCGTCTCGCGCGGGGCGTTGGGCACGGTGTCATCGGTATCGGCCACCGGAGAGCGCCAGCCCATCACGCCCAGGTAAGCCAGGTAGGCCGCGCCGGCCAGGCGCATGGCATCGAACACCGTCGGAAAGGCCTGCAGCAAGGCGCCCATGCCAGCGGCCGAGATGCACATCATGGCCAACAGCGACGTCATGCAGCCGCACATGGTGGCAATGGCCGCGCGCCAGCCAAAGCGTGCGCTGTGGCTCATCACCAGCAGCATGTTGGGTCCGGGCGTGGCCGACACCACAAAGGCCATGGCCACGAAGAGCCACCAGGTGTGCAGGTTCATAAGAGGGTTGGGGGTTGCGGGGAACGGGTAAAGAGGCCCCTATTGTGGGGCCTGGCCGCGGGCCGCATCCGCTGGCGAAAGGCTCAGGGTTTGAAGTTCTCTGTGGCCACCGTACGCACTCTGGGGCCGAAGCTGGAGATATTGGTCAGCGTGGCGTTGTGGTGGGCGATCACCTGCGGCGCGCTCAGCACGGCGTTGCCCGCGGAGGTGTGGCCGTCTTCCACCAGCCGCACGGGGTAGCCCATCGCCAGTGCCCGCCGCGTGGTGGTGTCCACGCAGAACTCGGTGTGCATGCCGCAGATGACGAGGTCGGTCACGCCCTGCGCTTGCAGCCATGCGTGCAGGTCCGTCTTGAGGAAAGAGTCGGGTGTTGTCTTGCGCACCAAGTGGTCAGCAGGCTCGGTGTGCAAGCCACGCGCCAGCTGCCAGGCGGCCGAGCCGTGTTCCAGATAGCCCGGGCCGGACTCGTGCTGGATGAAGACCACCGGCAGACCCGCACTGCGCATCTTCTGCGCCACCGTGTTGATGCGTGCAATGAGCGGTGCCGATTCAAAGGCCTGGCCTTCGCCCTCGCACAGTCCTTGCTGCACGTCGATGATGAGGAGTGCGGAGGTCATGGTGCCAATAGCCTCAAGGGTATTGTTCGCGGGAGTGCAACACCCGCAACACATCGATTGATTCGGTACCAACCTGGTAGACCACGATGTAATTGGGGTGCACAACGTACTCGCGCGTACCTGCCACGCGCCCCGGCCTGAACAGATGGGGCATAAGCGGAAGACTTTGGGCTGACTGCACAACCAAGTGGAAGAGATTCAGCGCGGCGGCTGGGTTGCGCTGCTCAATGTAGTCAATGATCTCCACCAGGTCGGTGGTCGCCTCTTCAGACCACCGGAGGCTTGGCACGGGCTTTTCGGCGTTCGTCCAGCATGGCCTGCACTTTGGTCATCGCAGCGTCATGGGACAGGCGAGGCTTCTCGCTGCGCAAGGCCTCCTCGACCTTGGCGCGAAACCATTGGTCGTGGCTGGCTTCCAGTTCAGCGGTGGCGAACTCGGAAACGATGGGGGACTGCTGAACACTCATGCGTGAAAGATTAGCACAAGGCCGGTTTGGCGCCAAACGGTATCGGCAACGGACCCGCAGACTACATCCCCGCCCGGGCCTGAATGGGCAACTCGGCTGCCAGCAAGCCCTGCACCACATCACCCACCACAATTACCGCCGGGCTGCCCATACCTTCTTGCTCAATGGTGGCGTGCAACGCGCCCAGGGTGCAGGCGGCGTGGCGCTGCTGGGGCAGGCTGGCGTTCTGGATGATGGCCACCGGCGTGTCGGCCGACAGGCCGTGCAGCAACTCGCTCTGGATGTGGGCCGAGCCACTCACGCCCATGTAGATCACCAGCGTGAGCTTGGCTTGGCGGGCGGTGGCGGCCAGGGCGCGCCAGTCGGTGCCACTGTCGCCGGGCTTGGCGTGCCCGGTAACAAACACCACACCGTGGGCGTGCTCACGGTGGGTGAGTGGCGTGTTGAGCGAGGTGACTGCGGCCAGACCGGCGGTGATGCCGTTGACCACCGAAACGCGCACCCCCGCAGCCAGCAGGTGCTCCACCTCTTCGCCACCACGGCCGAACAGAAAGGGGTCGCCCCCCTTGAGGCGCACCACGGCTTCGCCCTCCTGGGCGGCAGTGATCATCAGCTTCTCGATAAACGATTGCGGCGTGGACTTGCAGCCCCCGCGCTTGCCCACCCAGACCACGCGCGCTGTGGGCGCAGCCAGGGCGACGATGGGCTCGCTCACCAGGTCATCCACCAGCAGCACGGTGGCGGCCTGAATGGCCTTGAGGGCCTTGAGGGTCAGCAGCTCCGGGTCACCGGGGCCGGCACCCACCAGGGTGACGTGGCCGCTGGCGGGCATGGAAGAGAAAAGGTTGTTCACAGTGTTCAAGCCGTTTGGGCTGTCGATATCGGAATGATCGGATGGGTCGTCATAGGGGGTGCGCTGCTGCGCACCATGCGCTGCAGTTCGGGAACGCAGGAGCCGCAATTGGTGCCGCATTGCAGCGCGCCCTGCAATTTTGCCAGCCGCTCAGGCAGACTGCCGGTGGTTGATTTTAGATTGTCCTCGATGGCAATGTCCCTGACGTTGAAGCAGGTACACACCACTTTGCCCTTGGACACCACGGCCAGCGGCGGTTTGGCTACCGGCAGCAGCAGTGCACGGCCATAGGCCTGGGCGGCCTGCTCTTCCTGCAGCAGGCTGCTGATCCAGGCCTGCGCGCTGGTGTCACCGGCCAGCAAAAAGCCGTCCAGCCGCGTGTCCGAGTCCACGCGCTGCAGGCGCATGGCGCGGCGCTGGCCACATTTGGCATCGGCATAGCGCAGCACCTCGGCACCCTGCAGTTGCAGAATCGCCTCGATGCGCTCCAGCAGTTCGGCGGGCGCGGCCTCGCTGGCCGCAGCGCGAAACAGCACGCCCTGGCGCTCGGCTCCTGCCCCTTGTGCACCCGGCACCGGGGTGCTGGCAAAGGGCACGCAGCTGGCAAAGGGAAACTCGGCCATCAGGGCCTGCAATTGCACGCGCGCCTGCAAGGCCTGGCCATCCGGCAGCCAGGCCATGGCCAGGAGTGTCCAAGGCAGCTCGGCCTTGAGCACCTTAACGGCCGCGTGCTTGAACTCGGGCTGTTTGGAGTCCGGGCAATAGGCCGAGGTGGTCAGCGCATTCACGCCGGCCAGACGTTCGCCGCTGCTGCTGCGCCCGCTCAGGAACTCTTCGCCCCAGTGCATGGCCAGAAACACCTGGCTCATCCCCTGCTCTTTGCTGGCCTGCACCGGCACCAGAATCGAGCCGCGCTTGCTGGTCACGTGCACCAAGTCGCCTTCCTGCAACAGACGCCGCGCCATGTCCTGCGGATGCATCTGCAGGGTGGGCTCGCGCACGTGGCCGAACAGCCGCCCCAGCGTTCCGGTGCGGCTCATGCCGTGCCACTGGTCGCGCAGGCGGCCGGTGTTAAGCGAGAAGGGGTAACGGGCCTCACGCGCTTCGGCCACGGGTTTGTAGGACACATTGGCAAAGCGCGCGCGGCCGTCGGCGGTGGGGAAGATGCCGTCAGCGTACAGGCGCGCTTGGCCCAAGGAAGTGACAGGACTCTCACCACCGCCCACAACACTGCTATTCGCCGCTGCGCTTGCAAGCACAGCCTGCGCTGCACGCGTGTCGCCCGAATCAGGACAAGGCCACTGCTGTGGCGCGGCTTCCAGAATCGCATACGACAAGCCAGTGATATCCAGGTCGCGGCCACGGGTGCTCTCACGATGCTCGTTCCAGATGGACTCGGCATCGGCGTAGGGGAACAGCGTGGAACCGCTGCGGCCCAAGGCCACTTCGAGGCGCTGCGCAAACTCCACAGCAATGGCCCAGTCATGCCGCGGCGCGCTATCCGTGATGCCGGGAGTGTGGGTGGCGGAGCGCTCTGCGTAGGTAAAGGAGGAGCCCGCATCGCGGGCGGGGGACACGGAGCAGAGCGCTTCGCCGCCCACGCTCCCAGCGCCGTCAACACGCCCAGCGTCACCAGAACTACCAGCGCCAACCAAATCCGCCACGCCAACAACATTCCCAGCGCCGCCAAGAGCCGCCAGCGTTGGCGCAGGCACTGCCGCCCGCACTCGGGAAATCCGGCGTTCGCTATTCGTGACCGTTCCTTCTTTCTCGCCCCAGGTCGTGGCAGGCAGCAGCAGGTCGGCGTAGGCACAGGTGGCGGTGCTGGCAAATGCCTCTTGCACCACCACCAACTCGCAGCGCTCCAGCGCGCGGCGCACGGTGGCCTGGTCGGGCATGCTTTGCGCGGGGTTGGTGCAGGCAATCCACAAAGCCTTGATCTCTCCGTCGGCTGCGGCCTGGAACATTTCCACCGCCGTCTTGCCGGGCTTGGACGGCACATCGTCCACACCCCACAGAGCCGCCACTTCGGCACAGTGCGCGGGGTTGGCCAGGTCGCGGTGGGCGCTGAGCAGATTGGCCAGGCCCCCCACTTCGCGCCCGCCCATGGCATTGGGTTGGCCGGTGAGGGAGAAAGGACCAGCGCCGGGCTTGCCGATCTGGCCAGTAGCCAAGTGCAGGTTGATCAGCGCAGCGTTCTTGGCCGTGCCGCTGCTGGACTGGTTCAGCCCCTGGCAGTACAGGCTGAGGGTCGGTTTGCGCGGAACAGGGCCACTGCCAAAGTGCAGGGCGGCATCTTCCAGGCCAGCGAACAGGCGCGTGGCCTGCAGCAGGGCTTCCTTGCTGATGCCACATATTTGCGCCACCACATCGGGCGTGCAGTCACGCACCGTGGCCTTGAGGTCTTCCAGGCCGCTGGTGTGGGCAGCCACATAGGCCGCGTCCAGCCAGCCTTCCCACAGCATCAGGTGCAGCATGCCGTTGAACAGCATCACATCGGTGCCGGGCTGAATGGCCAGGTGCAGATCGGCCATGTCGGCAGTGTCGGTGCGGCGCGGGTCCACCACCACCAGTTTCAGGGCCGGGTTGGCTTTTTTGGCGTCTTCGATGCGGCGAAACAGCACCGGGTGCGCAAAAGCCGTGTTGGAGCCGACGATGAACAGGGTGGCCGCATGGTTCACGTCGTCATAGCAGGCCGGGGGTGCATCCGCTCCCAGTGTCTTCTTGTAGCCGGCCACCGCGCTGCTCATGCACAGGCGCGAGTTGGTGTCGATGTTGTTGGTGCGAATCAGCCCCTTGGCCAGCTTGTTGAAGACGTAATAGTCCTCGGTGAGCAACTGGCCGGACACATAAAAGCCCACCGCGTCCGGGCCGTGGTCGCGGAGGATGCGCGCAAAGGTGTCGGTGGCGTGGCCCAGCGCCGCGTCCCAGGTCACTGCTTGGGGGGCGGCGCCACGCGCCAGACGCTGCATGGGTTGCAGCAGCCGCGTTTGCAGAGTGACTGGCGCACTGGCGGTGAGGTGCAGCGTGCTGCCCTTGGAGCACAGGCGGCCGAAGTTGGCCGGGTGGTCCGAGTCGCCCCGCACGCCGGTGATCTGCGCACCGCGGCTCTCGATGATGACGCCGCAGCCCACCCCGCAGTACGGGCAGGTGGACTTGGTTTCCTTCATGGTGGCGCCTTGCATGCCGTGGGCTTAGACCGTGGCCTTGCGACGGGCGGGCCCGGCAATTGGCCGCAGCAGATCGGTGGCGTGGCCTTGCAGCTCGGACGCCTTGAGGTAGACCGCGCCGTCTTCGAGCTTGACGCTGAACTTCGGGGTACAGCCCTCATCGGGCGCCGAGGCCTGGCCGTCGCACAGGCCAATGCTCCAGTTGTGCAGCGGGCAGGCCACGTGGGTGCCAAACACAATGCCCTGGCTCAGGGGGCCGCCCTTGTGCGGGCAGCGGTCCAGCAGGGCAAACACTTCATCAACGCTGTTGCGGAAGACGGCCACGTCCATACCGTGTTCGCGGGTGACGCGGCGGGAGCCCAGCACGGGGATGTCGCCCAGCTGGCAGATCAAGGTCCATTCCGTGCTCATGCCGTCACTCCTTCTTGCACGCTCAGCGCATCAAACTGGCGCGTGTCGACCTGCGCGTCCTTGAAATCGAACCAGGGATCGGGCTCGCCATCCAAAGCGAATTGCAGGCGCTCCCACAGGGCCTTGCGGCCTGCGTGGTCTTCCAGGATGCGGGCCTTCACATAGTCCAGGCCCACGCGGTTGACGTAATGCACGGTGCGCTCCAGGTACCAGCCTTCCTGGCGGTACAGCTCGCAAAAGGCGCCGGTGTACTCCAGCACTTCGGCGGCAGTCTTCACCTTGGTGAAGAAGTGCGCCACTTCGGTCTTGATGCCGCCGTTGCCGGCGATGTACATCTCCCAGCCGCTGTCCACGCCGATGATGCCCACGTCCTTGATCCCCGCCTCGGCGCAGTTGCGCGGGCAGCCGCTCACGGCGAACTTCACCTTGTGCGGGGCATACATGCGCCACATGGCGCGCTCCAGGTCCTTGCCCATCTGGGTGCTGTCCTGCGTGCCCATGCGGCACCACTCGGAGCCCACACAGGTTTTGACGGTGCGCAGGGCCTTGGCATAGGCGTGGCCGCTGGGCATGCCAATGTCTTTCCATACCGACACCAGGTCTTCCTTCTTCACGCCCAGCAAATCGATGCGCTGGCCGCCCGTCACCTTCACGGTGGGGATGTTGTATTTGTCCACCGCGTCCGCAATGCGGCGCAGTTCGCTGGCGGTGGTCTCGCCGCCCCACATGCGCGGGATCACGCTGTAGGTGCCGTCCTTCTGGATGTTGGCGTGGCTGCGTTCGTTGATGAAGCGGCTTTGCGGATCGTCTATTGCCTCTTTGGGCCAGGAGCTCAGCAGGTAATAGTTGATGGCAGGCCGGCAGGAGGCGCAGCCGTTGGGGGTCTTCCAGCCCAGGTGGCTGTAGACCGCCGCGATGGTGAGCAGCTTGTCTCCGGAAGGCAGTGGCGTGCGTATGGCTTCTCGCACCGCCGCGTGGCCATGCTCGGTGCAGCCGCACATGGCCTTGGTCTTGGGTGTGGCCGAGTAGTCGCCACCGGCGGTGAACATCAGGATCTGTTCCACCAGGCCGGTGCACGAGCCACACGAGGCGCTGGCCTTGGTGTGCTTGCGCACCTCTTCGATGGTGAACAGGCCACGGTCCTTGATGGCCTTGCAGATGGTGCCTTTTTTGACACCGTTGCAGCCGCAGACCTCGGCGTCATCGGGCATGCTGGCGGCCTTGCTGTGGCCCTCATGGCCCACATCGCCGATATTGCTTTCGCCAAACATCAGCTTGTCGCGGATGTCGGCAATTGAGCGGCCGTCGCGCAGCAGCTTGAAGTACCAGCTGCCGTCCACGGTGTCGCCATACATGCAGGCGCCCACCAGTTTGTCGTCCTGGATGACCAGCTTTTTGTAGACGCCACCAAAGGGGTCGCTCATCACGATCTCTTCAGTGTTCGGGCCACCCATGAAGTTGCCTGCGCTAAACAGGTCAATGCCAGTCACTTTCAGTTTGGTCGAGGTCAGCGAGCCCTGGTAGCGGCCAATGCCGTACATCGCCAGGTGGTTGGCTGCGACCTTGGCCTGCTCGAAGAGCGGTGCCACCAGGCCATAGGCAATGCCGCGGTGTGCGGCGCATTCGCCCACGCTGTAGATGCGCGCATCGGTCACGGTCTGCATGGTGTCGGTGACCACAATGCCCTTGTCCACATGCAGGCGCATGCTCGCAGCCAGGGCGGTGTTGGGGCGTATGCCCACGGCCATGACGACCAGGTCGGCTGGCACTTCGGTGCCGTCCTTGAATTGGATGGCCCGGACCCGTCCTTTGGACGGGGCCCCTCCCCCATCCTCGCGGCCGCCCTTGCCATCGTCCTCGGTGCCAAGCAGCGCCTGGGTCTGCGCACCCATCAGAAAATTCAGGCCGCGTTCTTCCAGGGATTTGCGTAACAGCCCACCGGCCACGCTGTCGAGCTGGCGCTCCATCAGCGTGGGCATGACGTGCACCACGCTGACCGTCATGCCGCGCAGCATCAGGCCGTTGGCGGCTTCCAGGCCCAGGAGGCCACCACCAATCACCACCGCATGCTTGAAGCGGGTGGCCGCGTCGATCATGGCATTGGTGTCGGCAATGTCGCGGTAGGCAATCACGCCTTCCAGGTCCTTGCCCGGCACGGGCAGGATGAAGGGGTTGGAGCCGGTGCAGATCAGCAGACGGTCGTAGGCGGCCTCAAGTACGCTGCCATCGGCAGCCACGGCGCGCACGATGCGCTTGACGCGGTCCACCTCGGTGACGGTTTTGCCC
The DNA here is from genome assembly GCF_003415675.1 of Rhodoferax lacus. GTDB lineage: Bacteria > Pseudomonadota > Gammaproteobacteria > Burkholderiales > Burkholderiaceae_C > Allorhodoferax > Allorhodoferax lacus. The sequence goes on along the minus strand of NZ_QFZK01000009.1, from coordinate 36,443 downwards.
ACGTGCAGGGTGATGCCGTTTTCTTCGTACCAGCTGAAGGGATTGAGGATGATCTCCTCAATCGTCTGCTCACCGGCCAGCACCGGGCTGAGCAGAATGCGGTTGTAGTTGGGGTGGGGCTCGGCGCCGAAGACGGTAATGTCGTACAGCTCCGGGGCGATTTTGAGCAGCTCCTCGATGGTGCGCACACCGGCCATGCCGTTGCCCACCATGACCAGCTTTTGCTTCACTTGGGTTCTCATATCCATGGTCAGGCCGCCTTTTCTACGTGGGCTTGGCGCGTGTAGAGAAAATCGATCACGGCCTTGCGGTAGCCCAGGTACTGCGGGCTGTCGGCCAGTGCCACGCGGGAGCGCGGCCGGGGCAGGTCCACGCTCAGCACTTCGCCAATCGTGGCCGCAGGCCCATTGGTCATCATCACAATCTTGTCGGACAGCAGCACGGCTTCATCCACATCGTGCGTCACCATCACCACCGTGCTTTGGGTGCGGGCCACAATCTCCAGCAGCTCGTCCTGCAGCTTGGCGCGGGTGAGTGCGTCCAGCGCACCAAAGGGCTCGTCCATCAGCAAGACCTTGGGCTCCATGGCCAGCGCCCGGGCAATGCCCACGCGCTGCTTCATGCCGCCGGATATTTCGCCGGGGCGCTTTTGCGCGGCGGCGGTGAGTCCCACCAGGGCCAGTGCGGCATCGGTGCGGGCCATGAGCTGGGCCTTGTTCTCGGACGCGGCACCGGTGCTCTTGGAGGCCGAACCAAACACGCGTTCCACACCCAGGTACACATTCTCGAAGCAGGTGAGCCAGGGTAAGAGCGAATGGTTCTGAAACACCACGGCGCGCTCGGGGCCGGGGCCGGCGATTTCGCGGTTGGCGCAGAGCAGGTGGCCCTGCGTGGGCATGGTCAGCCCGGCAATCAGGTTCAAGAGCGTGGATTTGCCGCAGCCGCTGTGGCCGATCAGGGCCACGAATTCGCCCTTGGCCACGGTCAGGTTGATATCGCGCAGGGCCGGGAAGGAGCCCTTCCTGGTCTTGAAGGTCTGGGCCACGCCCTGCACCTCGATGAATTTGGAATGCATGGTGTCTACGCTCATGACTTCACTTCCTCAAATGTGAATGCGGTTGCGATTTTGATCAGCGCGTACTCCAGCATCAGGCCGACGATGCCGATGACGAAGATGGCGATGATGATGTTCTTGACGTTGAGGTTGTTCCACTCGTCCCAGACCCAGAAGCCAATGCCTACGCCACCGGTCAGCATCTCGGCGGCCACGATCACCAGCCAGGCGGTGCCCACGGCCAGGCGCACGCCGGTGAGCATGTAGGGCAGCACCGAGGGGAAGAGGATCTTGGTGATGATCTTCCACTCGCTCAGGTTGAGCACGCGGGCCACGTTCATATAGTCCTGCGGCACGCGCTGCACGCCCACCGCGGTGTTGATGACCATGGGCCAGATGGAGCAGATGAAGATGGTCCAGATGGCCGCCGGGTTGGCACCCTTGAACACCAGCAGACCAATGGGCAACCAGGCCAGGGGCGACACCGGGCGCATCAGGCTGATGAGCGGGTTGAACATGCGGCTCAAAAAATCGAAGCGGCCGATCAGGAAGCCCATGGGAATGCCCACCAGCGCCGCCAGGCCAAAGCCCAGCGCCACGCGCTGCAGCGAGGCCAGCACATTCCAGCCCACGCCCTGGTCATTGGGGCCCTTGCGGTAGAACGGGTCACTGAAGATGCCCACAGCCTGCCTGGCCGTGTCCAACGGTGTGGGGATGCTGCCAGCCGTGCCCATGCTGACCAGCGACCAGATGAGCACCAGCAGCACCAGGCCCAAGACCGGCGGCATCACGGCCATCAGCAGGCCGTTCCAGTCGAAGCCGGGTTTGGTGTCGGCGTAGGGTGGCACTGCAGCCGCGGCGGGTGCAGCGGCCTTGGTCACCGGCGCTGCCACTTTCATGGCCGCCACATCTTCGGCCGCAGTGGCCAGGGGGGAATGGAAAACAGCGCTCACCATGGTGTGCTCCTTATGCCTTGACCTTGAAGGCGTCGGCGTATTTCTTCGGGTCCTTGCCGTCCCAGACGATGCCGTCCATCAGCTTGGACGTGCGCATCGCATCCTTGGGCACAGGCGTCTTGGTGGCCGTAGCGGCCTGCTTGTAGATGTCGATCTGGTTGATCTGCTTGGCCACCGCCAGGTAGTCCGGGTGGTCCTTGAGCAGGCCCCAGCGCTTTTGCTGGGTGAGGAACCACATGCCGTCCGACAGGTAGGGGAAGTTCACCGCGCCGTCGTTGTAGAACTTCATGAAGTTGGGGTCATCCCAGGTCTTGCCCATGCCGTTCTGGTAGCGACCCAGGATGCGCTGGTTAATGGCGTCCACGCTGGTGTTCACATAGCTCTTGTCGGCGATGGTTTCGGCCATCTTGTTCTTGTTCTGCAGGCCAGAGTCAATCCACTTGCTGGCTTCCAGAATGGCAGCCGTCACAGCGCGTGCGGTGTTGGGGTACTTCTTGACGAAGTCGCCCGTGGTACCCAGCACTTTTTCCGGATGGTCTTTCCAGATGTCCTGGGTGGTGGCCGCAGTAACGCCAATGCCGTCGATGATGGCGCGGTGGTTCCAGGGCTCGCCCACGCAGAAGCCATCCATATTGCCCACGCGCATATTGGCCACCATCTGGGGCGGCGGCACAGTGATGACCTTGGAGTCGCTCAAGGGGTTGATGCCGTTGGCCGCCATCCAGTAGTACAGCCACATGGCATGGGTGCCGGTGGGGAAAGTCTGGGCAAAGGTGTATTCGCGCTTCTCGGCCGCCATCAGCTTGGCCAGGCCTGCGCCGTCCACGGCGCCCTTGTCGGCGAGCTTCTTGGACAGCGTAATGGCCTGGCCGTTGTTGTTCAGGGTCATGAGCACGGCCATGTCCTTCTTGGGGCCGCCGAGCCCCAAGTGCACGCCGTAGACCAGGCCGTACAGCACGTGGGCAAAGTCCAGCTCGCCCGAGACCAGCTTGTCGCGCACACCGGCCCAGCTCGATTCCTTGCTGGGGATGATCTTCACGCCGTACTTCTGGTCAATGCCCAGGACGGAAGCCATGACGACGCTGGCGCAATCAGTCAGCGGGATGAAGCCGATCTTGACCTCGGTTTTTTCCGGGGCATCGGAGCCACCGGCATAGACCGCCGCGCGCAGCGCAGGGTCCACACCAAAGGCGCCGATGGCGGCGGTTTGCAGCACGGCGCGGCGTGTGAGCTTGGTTTTCAGAAGATCCGTCATGGCAACACTCCAGAAGATAGGAAACAAAAAAACAAAAACAAAAAAGGCGTCCGCACAGGGCACACATTGCTTGGAGCATGTGAGCCCGTGGGGACGCCTTTGTCCTTTGGATCTGCCGCAACCGCCGTTGGCCGCTGCAGACCGCATGACCATCGCTGGTCTTGTTGTTATCTATGCAATCTGCGTGCCATCTTTATATGCTATTCATTCTGTAGCATCAAACCCTTGCTTTTAAAGGGGTAGGAGCACATACATTCATATCACGGCATGACATAGTGTTCGCACTGCTTTTGTGCAATGCACCAAATGCGCGTGCGCGTGCGCTGATTTAGCCCAGCAGATCGGCCACATCCAGCATGCGCTGGGCCACTTCCACCATCTTGAGGTTCTTGTCCATGGCGGCCTTGCGCAATCGGGCGTAGGCATCGGGCTCGCTGAGCTTTTGGCGCTCCATCAAGAGGGCTTTGGCGCGGTCAATCACCTTGCGCTCTTTCACCGAGGCACTGAGTTCGTTGAGTTCGCTGCGCGCATCGGCCAGCTCCTGGCGCAGGGCCTGCTCATGCTGGAAACGGGCCATGGCCACGTCCAGAATCGGGCGTATGCGGTCGGACTGCAGGCCCGCCACGATGTAGGCCGTCACACCAGCGGCCACGGCCGCGCGGGCATTGCCGCTGTCGTGGTCGTTGGTGAACATGACGATGGGGCGGCGTGCATCGCGCGTGGCCATGACCACGTGCTCGAGGGCGTCGCGTGCATCGCTCTCGGCATCCACAATGATCAGGTCGGGGCGCAGCTGGGCCAGGCGCTCGGTGAGGAACACATCCGAAGGCAGGGACGCCACCAGGTTGAAGCCACTCTCCAGAAGGCCAATGCGCAGGCTGCGCGAACGCTCGGCCTGCTCACGGGCGTGCGCATCGTCCGGATCAATCAGGTCCAGGTCGGGGGCGATGACAACAATACGGATGGCTTCGGACATTGGTGATGGTGACGCAATAAGTGCGCCACGGTCTGCAGACAGGCTTGAAGGGTGTGCGTCGCTCAGGCGGGTGTCAGAACCGTCAGGCCATCAAAGTAATGGCGGTAAAAACCGGCGTCGCAGGTCAGCAGTGCGTTGGCCTGGCGCATGGCGTGGGCCCCGATCAAAAAGTCGGGTGCAACACGCTCGCGTGGACCTTTGTTGCGGGCATAGCCGCGCATGATGCGCGCAGCCTCCAAGGCAGTGTCCATGGTCAGCGGATCATGCTCTATCTGGCAATCCGCCAGGAAGTCCCGCAGGTCTTGCTCCGTGGCGAAGTAGCGCCCCAGCTCGGCCACCACCACAGCGCACACAAACAAGCCACCCTGTGCCAGTGCTGCTTCCAACGCAGCCTGCGCGGCGGCAGCGCCGGGTGCACCTTTGACAATGTCAAACAGAACGCTGGAATCCACCGCCGTTTTCATGCCTTGTCCGATTCGCCGGACCAGGGAACCGTGCGGCCACGCAGTTCAGACAAGGCTTCATCGCGTGTCAGACCGTCATCCACGCCCTTGCCCACCCAGCGGCTCAAGTCCAGGGAGACCTTCTTCTCGATCACCAGGCGGTTGCCTTCGATATGGATTTGCAGCTTGCTGCCGGGCTTGAGCCCCAACGCATCGCGGGCTTCTTTGGGAATCACAATCTGGCCGCGTTCGGCCAGGGTCAGATCTTGGGTTTCCATTGCACACCTCGCTGTGTTAATGGCCTTAGTATGCTTAAGTTAGTATGAAAATACAAGTACGTACTTAGTACGCCAATTCTTGCAGCATGGCGCGATTCAAACGGCGCAGTATCCTGCGCTCTGCCCTGCCGCCCAACCTCCGGAGCCACCATGCCAAGCACCCCAGATGCCGAACTGCCGCTGATCGACATCGCGCCGCTGTGCGGCGACAGAGCGCCCCCGCAGCGCGCGCAGGCCATGGAGGCGCTGCTGGGCGCGCTCTCCACCGTGGGCTTTGCGGTGCTGCGCGGCCATGGCGTGGCACCGGAGGTCACAGCCCGGATGCGCGCCGCCGTGGCCGCCACCTTTGCCGCACCGCGCGAGTTGTATGCGGGCCTGACGGTGCAAAAGGGCAACTACCGCGGCTATGTGCCGCTGGGCTACTTCACACCCAACTCGGGCGTGGGTGATGTGGACTATTACGAGGCCTGGAAGCTGCACCACGAGACCGACCCCAAGGACCCGGTGTGCCTGCAAAGCCCGCTCTATGGCCCCAACCGGTGGCCGCCGGTGGGCCCGGACACTGCAACCGGCCGCGTGGTGGACATACGCGCCGCCGTGCTGGCGTATTGGAGCGAAATGGACCGCGTAAACGCCTGTGTGCTCACGGCCCTGTGCGAAGGCTTGGGGCTGGACGCCACCATGGTGCTGGACATGCTGAGGCAACCCTTAACCAATATGACCCTGCTGAACTACCCCGGCGCTAGCCCCAAGGATGCCTGGGGCATCCACCCGCACAAGGACTTCAACTTCCTCACCTTCCTGTCCCATGACCCGGTCGGTGGGCTGGAGGTTCGCAGGCTGGACGGCACCTGGCTGGACGCGCACTGCCCGCCCGATGCCCTGGTGCTGAATGTGGGCGACATGCTGGAGTTGCTGAGCGGCGGACGGCTGGTGTCCACGCCGCACCGGGTGGTGAACCGCAGTGGCAGGCAGCGCATGAGCTTCCCTTATTTTTCAGTGCCGCGCCACGATGTGCGGGTGCAACCCTTGCTGCCGCCCGTACCCGGCTTTGTGCGCGAGCCCTTGCTGGCGGGCGCGGCCAGCGCCAATATCTGGACTTCCAACTGGCCTGACGAAAAGAGCGCGCTGGCCGCGCAGGATCTGGGCGACTACGGCGGCTAGAAACTGCCGCCATACGCTTCTTGCTCAGTCGTTGAGTTCCCGCAATTTGATAAACGCCAGCGCCGCCATCACCGCGTCATTGAGCGCGTCGTGGGCCTCGCGCAAGGGCAGGCCCAGGTCGCTCATCATGGTGTTAAAGCGCAGATCGATTTGCGGCGCGTCCTGGCGCAGGTGCGCAGGCTGGTTGCGGAACTTGTAGTCGTAGTACATGCCCGACACCTCGATCTTGGTCTGCGGCAGGCCCTGGCCCAGCATGGGGAACAGGGCCTTGTTGACCATGGCCACATCGAACTCCAGGTAGTAACCCACCAGCGGGCGGCTGCCGATGAAACGCATGAGCTGCTTCATGGCCTCGTCGATCGGCAGGCCCTGCGCCACATCGCGCGCGCGCAGGCGGTGGATCTTCACACTCTCGGCCGAGACACCGTGCTGGGGCTTGACCAGCAGTTCCAGGCGCTCGCTGGTCATGATGCGGTTGCCCACGATGCGCACAGCGCCTATGGAGATGATTTCATCCTTGCCCACATTCAGGCCGGTGGTCTCGCAGTCCAGCGACACCCACTCGTTGGCGGGCGCCGGGTCGAACATGAAGCGGAACTCGGGCAGGCCCAGGTGGTAGATCAGCCACCAGCGCTTGAGCGCGGCCCACCAGCGCAGAGGCAGAAATTCGACGCTCATACTGGAATCACCCCACCGCTTCCAAGTGGAAGCGAAGGCGCAGCAAGACCTTGAAGCGCTTGACCACACCCAGCGTGTCCTTGAGCAGGTCGCGGTCCAGGCTGCTGAGTTTTTCTACGTCAATGGAGCCGGTGACCGGCCGGCCGGTATCGAGTTCGGCCAAGCCCGCCTTGAGCTTCAGGCCCATGAAGAAGTACAGGCTGTCGGTCAGGTCGGCGGCCATCTCGGGGGAGAGCATGTCTTCAGTCACCAGCGCGTTGATGCGCGCCACGGTGCCGGTTTCGGTGATGCGTTTGGAAAGCGCCATGCTGCGCACGCCATGCACCAGCGGGAAGATGCCTTCCTTCTTGATGTTGAGCTGCTGGGCGCTGTCGCCGCCCAAGCCGAGCAGGCGGTTCCACCAGCCGGTGTTGGTGCCGAAAGCGTCAATGGCGGAAGCAAAGCGGCTCAGCATGGCGTCGTTGTCAGTGGCCAACTGGCTCAGGGCCTTTTGCACGTCTTCAAGCAGGTGCGCGTCCCCACAGACGGCATGCGCGTCCATGAAGATGGCCAGCTTCATCAGGCTGTCGCCGTCGGGCAGGATGAGCCACTGGCGCGCCATCTGTGCAAAAGCGCTGGCGGTGTTGCGCCAGTCCGGGTTGCTGACCATGATGTGGCCAGGGCACTCGGGGTAGCCAAAGCTGGCCAGGGCCGCGGAGAAGCGGTTGCAGATGTCGGCCAGATCGTCCGGGGGCGTGTAGCCGTCGCGCAGCACCAGGCCGTTGTCCTGGTCGGTCTTGAGCAACTGCTCGCCGCGGCCTTCGCTGCCCATGACAAACAGGCAGCTGTTGGCCACCAGTTCGGGCGGCGCCAGCAGGTTCCAGGCGCGCTCAAACAGGCGGGCGTTGAGCTGCTGTACCAGGCTGGCAATCAGGTTCACGCGCGAGCCGCTGCGGTACAAGAGCGCAATCATGCGGGTGATTTGGGCCGCAGCCTGGCTCAGGCCGTCCAGGTCCCGTGCGTCTTCAATCTTCTCGGTGATCAGGTGCGACTGGTTGGACAGGAAGGAGAACAGGTCCAGCGCCTCCAGGATGCCCACAATGCGCGCCTCGTCCACCACCACCACGCGGTGCACGCGGTGGCGCAACATGATGGCCATGGCGTCGCCCAATTGGTCGGATGGCTTCACTTCAATCAGCTTGAAATTGGCCAGGTCGCCCACGGGCAGTTGGTCCAAGGGCCTGCCGTCCAGAATGGCGCGCTGTATGGCCGTGGCGGTGAAGATGCCCAGGCGCTCCGGGCTTGCGCTGCTGTCACGCACCAGCACGTTGGAGGTGCGTTCGGCCTGGAACAGTTTGACGATGGAGAGGATGTCCGCCTTGGCATCGACAAAATGCGCCGGGCGCAAAAACGCCTCATCCACGCGCGACATGGTGAGCGATTGCAACTCGTGCTGGTTTTGCCGGGCCGAGAGGGCACTGAGCTTGTTGCTCAGGTCCGAGAACAGCAGCGCGCCAAAGGTGGCGTTGGATGCAATCAGGTCACTCACGGCCTGCTTGGCCAGTTGGTAGGCCACCACTTCCTCGGCGGCAATGAAGCGGCTGCTGACCTTGCCCGCCACCAGGCCGCGGCCGTCAAAGCTGTCGTCCGGGCCATAGGAGGTGAGCACCTCCGAACCCTCCATCTGGCTCACGTAGCCCTTGATGATGACGAAGAGGTGCGTGGGGGCAATGCCCACTTCCAGGATGGTGGCGCCTTCGGGGAAGTAGGCCACGTCCACGCTGTCGCGCACCAGGCGCTGCTCGTCCTGGGTCAGGCAGTCAAAGGGGGAGGCGTTGAAGTTGAAGGCATTGGGCATGGAAGAGCCTCCGGCCTTCAGGCTTTGAGGGGCGGCAGTCCGGAGGGCAGCGCCTGCGGCGCGTTCCAGTGGGCGTCCGTAAACCAGGCATCACCCTCCAAATAGGCACGCAGCATGGGCAGCGCGTCCAGCCCCCAGAACACTTTGCCGTCCACTTCAAAGGCGGGCACACCAAAGACCTTGAGCGCCATGGCTTCATCGGTGTGGGCCTTGAGCTGGGCTTTGACGGTGTCGTCGTTCACCGTGCGCGCGGGCGCCAGCTCGGCGGTGAGCGCTTGCAGGCGCGTGGGATCCACGGCATCGGCTCCGCCCTGCCAGACATGGCGGAATACGGTTTCGCAGACATAGCGGTTGGGCAGTCCCGCAGCATCGGTGGCCACGGCCAGGCGCAACAGGGGCATGGGGTTGAAGGGGTGCAGGGCGGGCATGTCCAGCACCACGCCACGGCTGTGCGCCAGCCACATCACATGGCGGTAGGTCCAGTCGCGCTTGGCCGGAATTTCAGCAGGGCCCAGGCTGCCGTTGTGGCGTAAGAGCGCGCCCAGCACCACCGGCTTGTACTGCACGCTGTAGGAGAGGCCCTGCAGGGCCTTTGGCAATTCCTCAAACGCCAGCCAGGCGTAGGGGGAAATAAAGTCCAGATAAAAGGTAATCTGTTTCATGGCCAGGGGTCTCCATCATGCGCTGCCTGTCTTTTAGACCCAGCGGGCCTGCAGGCGTTTGTCAATTGAATTCCACACTGCAAATTTGCCATCCTCGTCCAGGGTGGACCATTGGATCAGCTCATTGCGTGTACGCAGGCAGCCCAGGCAGATGTCGGTTTTCTCATCCATACGGCATACCGAGACGCAGGGTGACATAGAAGTCTTTCCCGCAGCTTGCACCGAGGCCGAGCGGTCCAACAGCACTCTGCGCGCCCCTGCGGGCATGTCGGCCAGCGTCCACTCCACCACATCGGACTCGTTGACGCCGGTCATGAAGCACAGCTGGTTGGGCGTGAGCTGGAACACACTGTGCGGGTGGCCGGCTGCGGCCCAGATGTCGTCAAAGCGGAACAGGTCTTCGTCGATCAACGTGACCACTTCACTGGCATGCGCCAGCGGTGCCACGCCGCCTATGCTGAAGCCGGTGCTGGCCTTCACAAAGGCCGCATCAGCACGGCCCACGGGCCCCACCAGGGCCTCTACTTTTTTCTGGTCCACACGCCGGTCGCCCGAGGCGACCACCAGCACGGCGCTGTCATCGGACAGACGGCGAAAAATAATGCTCTTGGCAATCTGGCCCAGCGCCACGCCCAAGGCATCGGCCGCCTGCTGCGCGGTGCGCGCGGCGTCTTCCAGCATCACAGGGGTGTGCGGGTGCTCATGCGTCTGCAAAACAGCGGCCACACGTTGCACGCCTTCGGGTAGGTTCATCAATTCGGCTCCACACATGGCAGGGGGTCCAGGGTTGTCTCAGGAAAGGCGCTTGGCCATCAAGGCATTGCTCACGCGCGAATGGGGCTTGCGGCCCAGCGCGTCGCTGATGAATTGTCCCGCATCCATGAGCCGGTCCAGATCGATGCCGGTGGATATCCCCATGCCGTGCAGCATATAGACCACATCTTCCGTGGCCACATTGCCGGTGGCGCCCTTGGCATAGGGGCAGCCGCCCAGGCCGGCCACCGAGGTATCAAACTGCCAGATGCCCACTTCCAGGCTGGCCAGGGTGTTGGCCAGGGCCTGGCCGTAGGTGTCGTGGAAATGGCCGCTGACCTGATTGATGTCGTAGTGCTTCAACGCAGCCTCCAGCGCCCGCTGCACCTTGCGCGGCGTGCCCACGCCGATGGTGTCGGCCACACCCACATGCTGCACGCCCAACTCGCGCATCAGGCGCGCCACCAGTTCCACCCGCTCAGGGGCAATCTCACCCTCATAGGGACAACCCACAGCGCAGGAGATGGCGCCGCGCACCGCAATGCCCGCAGCCAGCGCGGCCTGCACCACGGGGCGAAAGCGCTCCATGCTCTGGGCAATCGAGCAGTTGATGTTCTTCTGGCTAAAGGCCTCACTGGCCGCGGCAAACACCACAATCTCGTCGGGGCGGGTTTTGACAGCCGCCTCATAGCCCTGCAGATTGGGCGTAAGCACCGAATAGCGTACACCGGGCTTGCGCTGGATACCGGCCATGACCTCGGCGTTGTCGGCCATTTGCGGCACCCATTTGGGCGAGACAAAGCTGGTGACCTCAATCTCGGTCAGGCCTGCATCCTGCAGGCGCTGCACCAGTTCGATCTTGACGGCCGCAGGGACAGCCTGCTTCTCGTTTTGCAGGCCGTCGCGGGGGCCTACGTCGACGAGTTTGACGTGTTGGGGTAATTGCATGGCTCAGACAATTGGACTTTTGGCTTCAACGGATGGTTGTCCAGCCAAAAGACCTGCAACCGAAATATCTTCATCCACCAAAGGCCAGTGAATGCCCTCCCCATCGCCCATCAATTCGTAGTCGGCACGCTCACCACTTGATGCATGGGCCAGCCTGGGGAACCACGCCAAGGGAACAGTCAGCGTTCGCCCGTCGGCGAGTGAGACGCGCAATTCGTCGTCCGAGCACACAACGGACATTGCCTTGGGCGCGATGTTAAACATGAAAGAACTCATTCCAGGCCTCTACAAAAAACGGTTGATTGGCCTCCACCAAGCCCAGTAGCTTGCTCAAATCCTGTGGAGCAAAGCCCGTGCTGCGGGCGAGTGACACCGGCTTGAGCCAGAATTTTGCCAGCATGCGGTCCTGCTGCACATGGATGTGATGCGGCTCGCCATTCTCGTTGGCGTAAAAGAAAAAACGGTAGGGGCCGATGCGAAAAACGGTGGGCATAGCGAATCCAAAGGTGGCGGACACTTTCGAAGTGTGATGTGCGGTTTAACTTCCTTACCTGACAATTCACTGCATCCAAGGTATCAGTAACCGCGCTGCCTGTCCACAAGCCCCCTCACTGCCTCACCCCGCTGCATAGCCTGAATCTTGCCCACGATCTGCGCAATCGACTCCCCACGCACCGTGAGCGCGGCGGTGTGCGGCGTGACGGTGACGCGTGGGTGCGTCCAGAACGGATGCGCAACAGGCAGAGGCTCGGTGCGGAACACGTCCAGGGTGGCACCGGCCATGTGGCCGGACTCCAGCAGGGCCAGCAGGTCGTCTTCCACCAGGTGCGCGCCGCGGGCCACGTTGATGAGGTAGGCGCCGCTCTGCAGGCGCGAGAGGGTGTCGCGGTTGATCAGGTCACGCGTCTGGGGGGTGGCGGGCAGCACCGAGACCAGCACACGAGTGGCTGCCAAAAATTCATGAAAACCTCCGGCGCCGCTATAGCAGCGCACGCCAGGAATCGTCTTGGGCGTGCGGCTCCAGCCGTTGACGGGGAAGCCAAACTGCGCCACCGCCTGCGCCACGCGCGCGCCCAGCACGCCCAGCCCCATGATGCCCACCGGCATGGCGGAGCGCGGTGCGATCTCGCGCTGCTGCCAGGTGGCGGCTTGCTGGTCGGCTGCGTAACCCGCGAACTCGCGGTAGTGACGGATCAGGGCATGGCAGACGTACTCGGCCATTTGCACGGCCATGCCCGCATCGTCCAGGCGCACCAGCACGGTGGCGGGGGCGATGTTCAAACGCAGCAACGCGTCCACTCCGGCGCCTATGTTGAAGGCCGCACGCAGCTGCGGTTGCTGGTCAAAAAAAGCCTGGGGCGGCTGCCAGACGATGCCGTAGTCGGCAGGGGCAGCGCCCGGCTGCCACAGGCTGATGTCGGCGCCGGGGAGCGCGCCGCGCAGGTCTTGCAGCCAGGGTTCCGCGTCGGTGGCAGCGCAGCAAAAGGTGATGTGCATGGTGTGTTCCTGAAGGTCCGGCCAGCATTGTGGCCGGACTTGCTGGCCGCTCTTGCGCGCAGGCCTTCAGGCCGCCACCGCTGCGGGCTGTTCCAGCGGCACCAGGCGCAGCAGCTCAGCGCCCTCGGCCACCTGGTCGCCCGGGGCGTACAGCAGTTCGGCCACAGTGCCGTCGACGGGCGCGGCAATGGTGTGCTCCATCTTCATGGCGTCCATCACCGCCAGCGGCTGGCCTTTTTTGACCCCATCGCCCGCCTTCACGGCAAACGACACCACCTTGCCCGGCATGGGCGCAGTCAGGCGCCCGCCCTCGGCCTGCGTTTCGCCGGCATGGGCCAGCGCGTCCACGCGGGTAATGGTGGTGGCACCCAGCGGGGTGAAGACGTGCAGCACTTCGCCGTGGTCATGGACTTGGGCCTGGATGCGCCGGGCGCCCAGGGTGATGTCCAACGCGCCCTCGGACCCTGCCTTGTGCAGGCGCTGGAACTGCAGGGTTTCGGATTGGCCGTCCACCATCAGTTGCAGCCCCTGGGCATGGCCGCGCGTGAGCAGCAGCACCTGCGGCTGCTCCTGGTAAACGGAAGAGAAACTGCGCAGCGAAGGGCCGTGCGAGCGCCAGCCGTCACGCCGCGCCCACGGGTCTATCCAGCCCTGTGCGGTGGCGGCCTGCGCTGTGTGCTCGGCCTGCGCTTCCTGGTCCAGTGTGTGGGCTACCAGTGCGGCAGCAGCCAGCGGCAGGCCGACCTTGTCCTGGTGGAACAAGACGGAGGCTTCGCGTGGAATCAGCGCGGTGTCGAGCTGGGCCTGGGCAAACGACGCACTGCCCACCACATGGCGCAGGAACTGCACATTGGTGGACAGGCCCACGATATGGGTTTGCATGAGTGCCGCGTCCAGCCGCGCCAGCGCCTCCTCGCGCGTGCTGCCGTGCACGATGAGCTTGGCCACCATGGAGTCATAAAACGGGCTGATGGTGTCACCCTGGCGCACGCCAGAGTCCACGCGCACACCGTGCGCAGCGCGCTCGAAACTGCTATGTGCGGGCAGGCCGTAGACCTGCAGGCTGCCGGTGGCGGGCAGGAAGTTGTTGTCCGGGGTTTCGGCGCAGATGCGGGCTTCGATGGCGTGGCCGTTGATTTTGAATTCGCTTTGCTGCAGCGGCAGCGGCTCGCCACAGGCCACGCGCAGCTGCCACTCCACCAGGTCCAGACCAGTGATGGCCTCCGTGACCGGATGCTCCACCTGCAGGCGCGTATTCATCTCCATGAAGAAGAAGGACATGCTGCCGTCGGGCTTTTGTTCGACGATGAATTCGACTGTGCCGGCACCCACGTAGTTCACAGCGCGCGCCGCGGCCACGGCTGCCTGGCCCATTTGCTCGCGCATGTCTGCCGTCATGCCCGGCGCGGGCGCTTCTTCCAGCACCTTCTGGTGGCGGCGCTGCACCGAGCAGTCGCGCTCGAACAGGTAGACATAGTTGCCCTGGGTGTCGCCGAACACCTGGATCTCGATATGGCGCGGACGCTGCACGTATTTTTCAATCAACACCGCGTCATCGCCAAAGCTGTTGATGGCCTCGCGCTTGCAGCTGGCCAGCGCCTCGGCGAAGTCTTCGCTTTTGTCCACCGCGCGCATGCCCTTGCCGCCGCCGCCGGCACTGGCCTTGATCAAGACCGGGTAACCAATGGCATCGGCCTCGCGCTGCAGGAGGGCTGCGCCCTGACCGGCGCCGTGGTAGCCCGGCACCAGGGGCACACCGGCTTTTTCCATCAGCTGCTTGGACTCGGCCTTCAGGCCCATGGCCAGGATGGCGGAAGGCGGCGGGCCGATGAAGACCAGCCCGGCATCTGCACAGGCTTGGGCAAAGGCCTCGTTCTCGCTCAAGAAACCATAGCCCGGGTGGATGGCTTCTGCGCCCGTAGCCTTGGCCACTTCGATGATTTTTTCCCAACGCAGGTAGCTGTCCTTGGGGGCGCTGCCGCCGATAAACACGGCCTCGTCACAGGCCTGCACATGCTTGGCACCTGCGTCGGCATCCGAGTAGACGGCCACGGTGCGGATGGCCATGCGCGCGGCGGTGGCGGCCACGCGGCAGGCGATTTCACCGCGGTTGGCAATGAGGATTTTTTTGAACATGGAGACTCCATTTGGAAGAATTAGTGCGGCACAACCCGCAGTCCGCGCAAGGCGGCCATCACATCAAAGTCGGCATCGCGGTGCAGCAGCATGTGGTTATTGGCAATGCAATAGCTGGCCAGCAATACATCGATGGGGCTGCGCACCGTGTAGCCCTGCGCACGCAAGGCGCTGTAGTGCTCGGCAGCCAGCAGTGCGTTGTCGAGCCCACCGATTTCGACCACATCGAGCGCCAGCAAAAGATCCCTGGCGCGGCGCTGCTCCTTGGGCGAGGCAAAGCCGCGCATCACCTCAAACACCACCAGATCGGCAACCCCCAAGTCCACCGTCGCATCGCCTCCCTGCAGCCAGGCAAGGAGTTGCTCCACGGGCCGGTTGCTGGTGCCGCGCAGGTAATCAATCCATACGCTGGAGTCGACCAATATCACTTGGCACGGCCTCGCTTGGGCGGCGCTGGCTTGGGCGGTGCTTGGGTCGCTTTACGCTCGGGCTTGGTCTTGACCAGGGGTGCAGGCACCGCAGGCAGATAGGGTGCAGGCTCTGCTTCACTGACCATCAAGGCCTGCTGCGCGCGCCATTGGGCCCAGCCTTCGTCCGAATCATCCCAGTGCAACGTGCCACGGGCGGCCAACAAGGCGTCATAGGCCTTGCGGCGCTTGATCATGCGCAAGCCCTCCTCCACCGCCTCGCGCTTGGTCTTGAAGTTGCCCGCAGCCATCGCGGCCTCCATGAGCTTGTCATCAATCTCGATATTGGTTCGCATGCCAACTCCATCAATGTGTACGAAAAATCAAAATCATACACATTACATGCGGAACACGCCAAACTTGGTGTCCGGGATGGGCGCATTGAGCGAGGCCGACAGACCCAACGCCAGCACCCGGCGCGTGTCGGCCGGATCGATGATGCCGTCGTCCCACAGGCGGGCGGTGGCGTAGTAGGGGTGGCCTTGTTCTTCGTACTGGCGGCGTATGGGGGCTTTGAAGGATTCTTCTTCCTCCACGCTCCAGGCGCCGCCCTTGCCTTCGATGCCATCGCGCTTGACTGTTGCCAGTACGCTGGCGGCCTGCTCGCCGCCCATGACGCTGATGCGCGCGTTGGGCCACATCCACAGGAAGCGGGGGCCAAAGGCGCGGCCGCACATGCCATAGTTGCCCGCGCCAAAGCTGCCGCCAATGATGATGGTGAACTTCGGCACCGCCGCCGTGGCCACCGCCGTGACCATCTTGGCGCCGTTGCGGGCAATGCCCTCGTTCTCGTACTTGCGCCCGACCATGAAGCCCGTGATGTTCTGCAAGAACACCAGCGGAATCTTGCGCTGGCAGCACAGCTCGATGAAGTGCGCGCCCTTCAAGGCCGACTCTGAAAACAGAATGCCGTTGTTGGCGATGATGCCCACCGGCATGCCCTCCACATGCGCAAAGCCGCAGACCAGCGTGGCGCCGTAGCGCGGCTTGAACTCGTGCAGCTCCGAGCCGTCGACGATGCGGGCAATGATCTCGCGCACGTCAAAGGGCTTGCGCGTGTCGGTGGGGATGACGCCATAGAGCTCTTCGGCTGCGAACTTCGGTGGCACCGGTGCCTGGGTGCTCAGCGCCGTGGCCTTGTTCTTATTCAGGTTGGCAATGGCCTCGCGCGCCAGCGAGAGCGCATGCAGGTCGTTTTGCGCCAGGTGGTCGGCCACCCCCGAGAGGCGCGTGTGCACATCGCCGCCGCCCAGGTCCTCGGCACTCACCACCTCGCCGGTGGCGGCCTTCACCAGCGGGGGACCGCCCAGAAAAATCGTGCCCTGGTTTTTGACGATGATGGTCTCGTCGCTCATGGCCGGTACATAGGCGCCGCCTGCGGTGCAGCTGCCCATCACCACGGCAACCTGCGAGATGCCCTGCGCGCTCATGTTCGCCTGGTTGAAGAAGATGCGGCCAAAGTGCTCACGGTCTGGAAACACCTCGTCCTGGTTGGGCAGATTGGCGCCACCGGAGTCCACCAGGTACACACAGGTGAGCATGTTTTGCGCCGCCACTTCCTGGGCGCGCAAATGTTTTTTGACCGTCATGGGGTAATAGCTGCCGCCCTTCACCGTGGCGTCGTTGCAAACGACCATGCAGTCCACACCGCTGATGCGGCCTATGCCCACAATCAGCCCAGCGCCAGGTGCACTGTCCGTGCCATCGCGGTCCGGGTACAGGCCCAGGGCCGCCAGGGGGCAGAGTTCCAGAAAGGGCGTGCCGGGGTCCAACAACATGGCCACGCGCTCGCGTGGCAGCAGCTTGCCGCGGGCCGTGTGCTTGGCGCGGGCCGCGTCCCCACCGCCCAGCGCCACCCTGCCGATCTGCATATTGAGGTCGGCCACCACGGCACGCATGGCGCTGGCATGGGCCAGAAACTCGGCCGAGCGGGGGTTGAGTTTGGATTCCAGAACGGGCATGGTGCGGTCTCTCAAAAGCGGTCAGCGGTGCCAGAGCATAGGCCACCGCGCACCGAAAAGCGCGCCAGCAGGGTTGCAAATCCTGCCACAATCCGCACAGCCATGAAAACAAGTTCTCCTGCGCAAACCGCTGGCCGCCCCCCCGCCCGTCTGAAGCCTCGCGCTGTCGCCCAACCCGGAACGGGCTCGACATATGCTGAAGCTCTTGGAGGTGCAAGAGCCGAGACACCGGTTGCTTTCCTGAACGCCATGCTGCTGGCCTACGCCCGGCGTGGCATCAGCCCGCGTGGCCTTCTGGAGCAGGCACAAATTGCGCCATCATTTCTGAAGAAGCCAGGCAACCGCGTCACGGCGTTGCAGTTTGAACAGGCATCGGCATTGGCCATGCAGGAACTCGACGACGAGGCCCTGGGCTGGTTCGAGCGTCCCCTGCCCTGGGGCAGTTACGGCATGCTGGTGCGCGCCTCGCTCACCGCGCCCACACTGGCGGTGGCGCTCAAGCGCTGGTGTCGCCACCACAACCTGCTGACCCGCAGCATTGCGCTGCAGCTCACGGTGCAGGACGGGCTGGCATCACTGGAGCTGGTGGAGTTGCAGGACCTGGGTGCGCTGCGCGAGTTCTGCATTGTCTCGGTGCTGCGCAATGCGCTGGGTGTGGCCTGCTGGCTAAGCGACTCGCGCATTGCACTGGCCCAGACCACGCTGCGTTATGCCGCACCCAAACACCAGAGCAGCTACCGCGTGCTGTTTGAGGGGCCCTGCAGCTTCAACACTGACGCCAACCGTCTGCAGTTTGATGCGGGCTATCTGGCCCTGCCCGTGCGCCGCGACGAAGCCGCCTTGCAGCGCATGCTGGAGCGCGCCCTGCTGCTCACCGTGCGCCCTTACCGGCGCGACCGCCTGCTGGTGGAAAAGGTACGCCAGACGCTGGCCCAGTTCCCGACGGAGACGCGCCGGGCAGAGGACCTGGCGCACAGGCTGAACCTGTCGGTGCGCACGCTGCACCGCCAACTCAAGGACGAAGGCAGCAGCCTGCAGCAACTCAAGGACGCCGTGCGCCGCGACCTGGCGATGGACTTGCTACACCGCAGCAACAAGCCGCTCAAGCAGATCGCGGCAGCCGTGGGGTTCCTGAGCGAGAAGAGCTTTATGCGCGCCTTCAGGGGCTGGACGGGCAAGACGCCGGATGACTACCGGACCCAGCGAAACGCACCGTCAGTGTGAAACGGCCCCACCACACTCAGCGCAGCAAGCCCGGCAAATCGGCCATATCGGCAAACACGCGGCTGGCCCCGGCATCCAGCAAATGCTGGCCACTGCCATGCGGCGCGTAGGCGAACACGGTGGCACCGGCGGCCACGCCGGCTGTCAGGCCGGTGATGGTGTCTTCCACCACGGCGCAGCGGCGTGGGTCCACGCCCAGGTGGGCGGCCGCGGCCAGGTAGACATCGGGGAAGGGTTTGGAACGCGGCATTTCGTGGCCACTGAATATGCGGCCCTCGAAGTATTCGGCAAGACCCACTTTTTGCAGCATCAGCTCGATCTTGAAACGGTCGGCACCCGAGGCACAGGCGATGCGGCCACGGGTCAGGTCGTACAACTGGCTGACCGTGCTGTGGATGTTGGCAATGGCCTGGATGTCGGCGTCCAGCGCCGCATTGCGGCGTTCGCGAAAGGACATCAGCCAAGCGTGGGTGAGGGGCTGGCCGGTGCGGACCTCGATCTGCACTTGTTCGTCCATCACCGTGTTGCCGACAAAGATGTCCATGCACTCCTGCAGCGTGAGCGTCCAGCCCTGCTCTTCCAGCATGTCACGCAGGATGCCGTTGGTAATGGCCTCCGAGTCCACCAACACGCCATCGCAATCGA
Organism: Rhodoferax lacus; assembly: GCF_003415675.1. Taxonomy (GTDB): domain Bacteria; phylum Pseudomonadota; class Gammaproteobacteria; order Burkholderiales; family Burkholderiaceae_C; genus Allorhodoferax; species Allorhodoferax lacus. Next base: position 17,509 of record NZ_QFZK01000009.1, on the reverse strand, counting down.
ATAAAACGGCTTCAAATTTCACAAGGCATCTCCATCCACATACAGCCAGCGCCCCTGCTCGCATACAAAACGGCTGCGCTCATGCAGGCGCACTGCGGCCCCATGCAGGGGCTTTTGGCGCGCCACGAATTCCACTTCGGCCGTGGCCTCGCCCGTCTGACGATGCGCGCGCACTTCCAGGCCCAGCCACTTCACACCGGGCTCGAAAGCGATGCTCTCAGGCCGGTGACTGGCGGACCAGCTGCTGAGCAAATAGGCCTCGCGCTCCAGTACGAAGGCGCTGTAGCGCGAGCGCATCAGGCTTTCGGCATCGGGCGGGGTGGCGTCGCCACTCTGCGCGGCGGCTTCCAGCCAGCGGCCGCAGCAGTTGGCGTAGGTAAGGGCTTTGCCTGGACTTCCTGCATTGCCAGTGCCAGTCTTGCGCCCACAGGGGCAAGGGCTGCCCGGCGCGCACTCCTTCATGCCTTGGCCGCAGCGCGCTTGGCTTTTTGCTGCTCCAGCGTCTCGGTGGGTGCGCCCTGCTTGAGCCACTCGGCATAGCCACCGTCGATGTGGGCCACATTGGTCATGCCCATGTCCTGCAGGGCTTTGGTGGCCAGGGCGCTGCGCCAGCCTGCGCCGCAGAAGAGGATGAACTCGCGGCTCTCGTCGGCAAAGAGCTTCTTGAAATAGGGGGACTCCGGATCCACCCAGAACTCCAGCATGCCGCGCGGTGCGTGGAAGGAGCCCACGACGGTGCCCTGGTCGAGTTCGCGGATGTCGCGGATGTCGACAATCTGCACGGCCGGGTCATTCAGGCGCGCTTGCACCTGTTCCACCGAATAGGTGGTGACCTGGGCCATGGCCTCGTCCACGAGCGTGCGGAATCCTTTGGTGATGGGCATGGTTGTGTCTCCTTGTTTTGGTAACGGTAGCAGCTTAATGGGTGGCTTCAGGCGTTGTGCAATTGCTGGCCCTGCAGGGTCGCAGCACCGGCACGCACCAGATCGTGCACCAGCGCATCCACGGCCTGCGCCAGCGTGTGCGTGGGGTACTGGCTGGCAACCAGACGGCTGACATAGGGCGTGGCTTCGGCCCAGGCCTGCAGGGCGCTCAGGCTCACGCTTTGCCACTCCAGCAGCTTGAACTTGAGCAGCACCTTGGCCGCGTGTTGCAGGTGGCGCGCCGGGTCGGCGACAAAGCCGTCCAGGCGCTGGCGTGCGCGGGCCAGGGCCTCAGTCACATCCGTGAAGGGCGCACCGTGGCCGGGGATGACCAGAGCGGGTTGCAGCGCTTCAATCAGGTCCAGGGTTTGGCCCACGCAGTCAAAGGCATCGTCGCCATCCAGCTCGGGGAACACTACGCCAAAGCCGCGCTGCCACAGCGCGTCGGCCGAGACCAGCAGGCGGCTGATGGGCTCGAACAGCACCACGGAATGCGTGTCGTGGCCCGGGGCTGCGTGCACCTGCCAGCTTTGGTCGCCCAGCTGCACTTCGGTGCCCGGCTGCAGCGTGGCATCAAAGCCAAAGCGCGGGCAGTTTTGTCCGGTGGCCTGGTAGCTCAGCGCGGCCTCATTCCACACCGCCACCTGTGTGGATTCTCCCGGCGGGATGAGCGTCTGCAGCTGCGGGTAGCGGGCCTGCAAGGCCGCGTTGCCACCGCAGTGGTCGCTGTGCAAATGGGTGTTGAGCAGCAGGTCCAACGTGCGCCTCTGCAAACCAGACTCGACCAGCTGCAGGGTTTGCGCGCTGTGCGTGCAGTAACCGCTGTCGATCAGGGCGGTGCTGTCCTGCCCCACAAAAAGGATGTTGTTGCTGGAGAGCCAGCCTCGCTCCAGCACCTGGACGCCTGGCGGCAGTTTCACATCGACGCCCATGCCTCAGGCCAGCGCGCGCTGGATGATGATCTTCTGCACGTCGCTGGTGCCCTCGTAGATCTGGCAGACGCGCACATCGCGGTAGATGCGCTCCACGGGGAAGTCCGTGACATAGCCATAGCCACCCAGGGTCTGGATGGCCACGCTGCAGACTTTTTCTGCCATCTCGCTGGCAAACAGCTTGGCCATGGCGGCCTCTTTCAGGCAAGGCCTGCCCGCATCGCGCAGGGCTGCGGCGTGCCAGATGAGCTGGCGTGCGGCCTCGATCTGCGTGGCGCATTCGGCCAGCCGAAAGCCCACAGCCTGGTGGTTGAAGATGGCCGTGCCAAAGCTTTGCCTGTCCTTGGCATAGGCCACTGCCACTTCGAAGGCGCTGCGTGCCATGCCCACGCTTTGCGCGGCAATGCCGATGCGCCCACCCTCCAGGCCGCCCAGGGCAATGCCATAGCCCTCGCCCTCTTTGCCAATGAGGTTCTCTACCGGGATGCGGCAGTTGTCGAAGTTGATCTGCGCCGTGTCACTGCTGTGCTGGCCCAGCTTGTCTTCCAGGCGCGCCACGGTGTAGCCCTCGGCATTCGTGGGCACGAGGAAGGCACTCATGCCTTTTTTACCAGCGCCCTTGTCGGTCACGGCCAGCACGATAGCCACGTCGCCGTTCTTGCCACTGGTGATGAACTGCTTGACGCCATTGAGCACATAGCTGTCGCCGTTTCTCACTGCCGTGGTGCGCAGGGCGGAGGCGTCCGAGCCCACATGCGGCTCGGTCAGACAAAACGCACCCAGCATCTGGCCCTGCGCCAGCGGCGTGAGCCACTGCTGCTTTTGCTGCGCATTGCCGTAGCGCATGAGGATGGCGTTGACCGGGCAGTTGGTCACGCTGATCACGGTGCTGGTGCCACCGTCACCGGCCGCAATCTCTTCCAGCACCAGAGCCAGTGTGAGGTAGTCCAGCCCGGCGCCGCCCAGCTCTTCGGGCACACAGATGCCATAAGCCCCGAGCGCGGCCAGGCCCTTGTGGACGTCCTTGGGAAAGTGGTGCTCCTTGTCCCAGCGGGGCGCGTTGGGCCAGAGCTCGGCCTGCGCAAAGTCGCGCACGGCGTCGCGAATCATTTCCTGGTCTTGGGTCAGCAGCATGGTCTTCCTCTGTGTTGTCTTTTGATGTGGCTACCAGGTGGTGAAGGCGGCGCCGTCCCAGTTCAGAAAGGGCACCTGCGGCGGCTTGGGGGCCCCCTTTAAACCAAGCAGCGTGCGGCGCATGCCGGACACGCTGTCTTCCACATGCAGAGGTGCCGCGGCCGTGCCCATATCGGTCTGCACCCAACCAGGGTGGAACAGCACAAAGCCGGCGCGCGGATAGTCGGGCTGTGCGGCCACCACCGCCATGTTCAAAGCCGCCTTACTCACCTGGTACAGCCAGCCGCGGCTGCCAGACACGCCGCCGATGCGGCCCATGTCGCTGGTGATGAACGCAAACTGTCCACCCGCCTCTTCCACCCAGGGCGCCACCTGCGGAATGGCCTGCATGGCACCCAGCACGTTGGTGTGCAGCAGGCGGTCAAAGCTTTGCTGTGTGGGCGGCGAGAGCGCACCCTCTGTGGAGAACACGCCCGCAATGTAGATCGCCAGGTCGAGCTTCTCACCATCGAGCTTCCAGCTCAGGCTGCTGATGCTGGCGGGGTCGCTCACGTCGAGCTTCATAGTCTGGGCACCCAGATCCTGCAGCCGCTGCAGGCCCTCCGCATCACGTGCAGTAGCGATCACACGGTCACCCGCATCGATGTACTGCCGTGCGAACTCCAGGCCTATGCCGCGCGATGCGCCAATGAGGAGGACGTTCATGGGAGGTGGCCCTTGTTGTTTTCTTTGTGCTGATTGGTGCGTTGGCTTTTGGGGTGGCTTTGGGGGTGCATTTCGCTCTGCCGGGCTTGGGGCGCGCGCAGGCGCAGAGCAACCGGCCTCATGGTGCCAAACGCGCACAAATCGGCCGGTTGCCCTGCCCCTGCGCGCTTGTAGTGATGGGGTTGGCGCGCCGTGAAAATACCGAAGGCCAAACTACGGCTACTTCGCGAGTCGATAACCTGCGACCCATGCGAAAAAACGTGCACCCCACTCTCTCCCAGTCCAGGACGAGCGCCGTGGTCGGGTGTGCCGGGGGCCGATTTGTGCGCGTTTGGCACTATGAGGCCCCCGGCACACCCGGCCGCGGTGCGAGCGCGTGAAGACGCGTTACGCGCAAAGGGAGACACAACGCCAAAACTCAAAACATTTCCAGCGCCACCGCCGTAGCCTCACCGCCACCTATGCACAAAGTCGCCACACCGCGCTTGAGGCCCCGCGCCTTCAAGGCATGCATCAAGGTCACCATGATGCGCGCACCCGATGCACCAATGGGGTGACCCAAGGCACAGGCGCCGCCATTCACATTCACCTTCTCGTGCGGAATGGACAACTCCGCCATCAGCGCCATGGGCACTACGGCGAAGGCCTCGTTGATTTCCCACAGGTCCACATCATTCACAGACCAACCAGCCTTGGCCAGCACCTTCTGCACCGCACCCACGGGCGCGGTAGCAAACCAGTTGGGCTCCTGCGCGTGGTTGGCGTGCGCCACCAGACGGGCCAGCGGCTTGCAGCCCAACTGCACCGCCGTATCGGCACGCATCATCACCATGGCAGCGGCGCCATCGTTGATGGAGCTGCTGCTGGCGGCTGTGATGGTGCCGTCTTTTTTGAAGGCGGCGCGCAGGGTGGGAATCTTGTCGAGCTTGATCTTGCCCGGGCCTTCGTCGATGGACACCAGCACCTCGCCGGAGCGCGTCTTCACGGTGACCGGCGTGATCTCAGCCGCAAAGCCGCCGTTCTGAATAGCAGCCTGCGCGCGCTGCACGCTGGCCGTGGCGAAGGCGTCCTGCTGTTCGCGGGTGAAGCCGTATTTGGCGGCGCAGTCTTCGCCAAAGGTGCCCATGGAGCGGCCGGGCTCGTAGGCGTCTTCAAGGCCGTCCAGCATCATGTGGTCCATCACGCGGTCGTGGCCGATGCGGATGCCGGTGCGACCTTTGGGCAGCAGGTGCGGCGCATTGGTCATGCTCTCCATGCCACCTGCCACCAGCACGTCGTGGCTGCCCGCCAGCAGCATGTCGTGGGCAAACATGGCCGCGCGCATGCCGGAGCCGCACATCTTGGAGAGCGTCACCGCACCCGCGCTCTTGGGCAGGCCGCCCTTGAAGGCCGCCTGGCGCGCGGGCGCCTGGCCCTGGCCTGCCATCAGGCAGTTGCCAAAAATCACCTCGGTGACCAGCTCGGGGGCAATGCCGGCGCGCTCCACGGCGGCGCGGATGGCCGCACCGCCCAGGTCGTGCGCGGCAAGCGATGCGAAGTCGCCCAGAAAGCCACCCATGGGCGTGCGGGCGGCGCTGACGATGACAATGGATTCAGACATGGTGTGCTCCTGCTTGTGTTTTTGAATCAGATGGGGCGTTCAGTGGATCAGCGTGGCCTGGATCCACGCGGCAATGTCTTGCACCACCTGGGCCTCGATACCGTTGTAGCCGTGATAGGCCATGGCCTCGCAGGCATCGCCCCGGGTGGTGCCACCCTGGTAGCTCAGCACCTTGAAAGGAGCCTTCAGTTTGGCCGTGAGCAGGGGCAGATCGGAAAACAGACAGAGGCGGCAGGCATCCTGTTCGTGGTGGACCACCAGCACCGGCAGGCGCAATGGCTCGAGATCCATCTGCGGCAGGGCGCGGGACTTGGGGTCATTCAGGATGGACGAGGTCAACACCAGCGCATTCGGCCCCCCTGCATCCAAGGTAGCAATGGCCACTGCCGCAGCCGATTGCGTGCCCCGGCTGGTACCCACCAGCACCACAGGCCTGGAGGTGCGTTGGCGGATATCGGCGATGACGGAGCGCAGATCGGTGGCGTGTTCCGCCGATTGCCGAAAGCCGCTTAGATAGGGCGGGCTCTGGCGGTCCGAGGGGGCATCGACCAAGGCAACGGCCAGCCCCTGTGCGAGGAATTTGTCGCGGCTGCGCGCCAGAAAATTGCCAGCCCCGGCACCCAGGACGCCCTCGGCGGACAGATTCAAATTGCCAGCGCCACCAATCAGCAGGACCACGGTGGCATCGAAGCGCTCGGGCTCCTGCCACAAGTAGCGCTGCGTCACCCCGGGCCGGCTGGGCAGGTCCCGCACAGCCTGGGTCTGCGCCTGCGCGGCGCCCAGCACCAGCAGGGCTGTTGCGGCTAGCAAACGAAGAAAGGGGAACACGCTGATCTATTTGTTCAACCGCGGCATCAGGCGAACGCCGGATACGGCTTCGCGGTACAGCGCATCCAGATCCGACTCGGCGGTGATGGTCATGTGCAGGTCGTGCAACAGGCCATCGGCCAGGCCATACACCCAGCCGTGCAGGGTGACGTCCTGGCCTCTGCCCCAAGCGTCCTGCAGCACGGTGCTTTGCGCCACGTTGACCACCTGCTCGATGACATTGAGTTCGCACAGGGCTTGTGCGCGCCCGTGTTCGGGCAGGGCTTCGAGCACTTCACGGTGGCGGTCGCGCACATCCTGGATGTGGCGCAGCCAGTTGTCGGCCAGGCCGATGCGGGCACCTTCCAGGGCGGCCTGCACGCCGGAGCAGCCATAGTGGCCCACCACCATCACGTGTTCGACCTTGATGCGCTCGACTGCAAACTGGATGGTGGACAGGGCATTCAGGTCCGAGTGCACCACCACGTTGGCAACATTACGGTGCACAAACACCTCGCCCGGATCCAGGCCGGTGATTTCATTGGCGGGCACGCGGCTGTCAGAGCAGCCAATCCACATGTACTTGGGGCGCTGCTGGTTGGCCAAGCCGGTAAAAAAGCCGGGGCGCTTTTTCACGATGTCGGCGGCCCAGGCGCGGTTGTTGGCAAAGAGGTTGTTTAGTTCGGTCATGGATAGGTGGACTGGACCCAATAGATGGGTGGTTGGATTGGCATTTACATGGTTTCAGCGAACAATTCGCGGCCAATAAGCATACGGCGAATTTCACTGGTGCCGGCACCGATCTCATACAGCTTGGCATCGCGCCATAGACGGCCCAGGGGGTAGTCGTTGATATAGCCATTGCCCCCGAAAATCTGCACGCCCTCACCCGCCATCCAGGTGGCTTTTTCGGCGCACCAGAGGATGACGGAGGCACAGTCCTTGCGCACCTGGCGCACGTGTTCCACGCCCAGCAGGTCCAGGTTCTTGGCCACGGTGTAGGCAAAGGAGCGCCCTGCCTGCAGTACGGTGTACATATCGGCCACCTTGCCCTGTATCAGCTGGAACTCACCAATGCTCTGGCCGAACTGCTTGCGGTCGTGGATGTAGGGCACCACGTTGTCCATGACGGACTGCATAATGCCCAGCGGTCCGCCGGTGAGCACCGCGCGCTCGTAGTCCAGGCCGCTCATCAGCACCTTGGCGCCCTGGTTCAGGCCACCCAGCACATTGGCCAGCGGCACTTCGACATTGTTGAAGACCAGCTCGCCGGTGTGGCTGCCGCGCATGCCCAGCTTGTCGAGCTTTTGGGCAATGGAAAAACCCTTCATGCCTTTTTCAATGAGGAAGGCGGTGACTCCGCGCGCGCCCAGTTCAGGCTCGCTCTTGGCGTAGACCACCAGCGTGTCGGCATCGGGGCCGTTGGTGATCCACATCTTGTTGCCGTTGAGCAGGTAGTAGCCACCCTTGTCCTCGGCGCGCAGCTTCATGCTCAGCACATCGCTGCCCGCGCCAGGCTCGCTCATGGCCAGGGCGCCCACGTGCTCACCGCTGATGAGTTTGGGCAGGTATTTGGCGCGCTGTTCCGGCGTGCCATTGCGCTTGATCTGGTTGACGCACAGGTTGCTGTGCGCGCCATAGGACAGGCCCACCGAGGCGCTGGCGCGCGAAATTTCTTCCATGGCAATCATGTGTGCCAGGTAGCCCATGTTGGCGCCACCGTATTCCTCGCCCACGGTGATACCCAGCACACCCAGAGCACCCATCTTCTGCCACAGGTCCATGGGGAACTGGTCGCTGCGGTCGATCTCGGCGGCGCGCGGGGCGATTTCTTCCTGGGCAAAGGTGCGCACGGCGTCGCGCAGGGCGTCTATGTCTTCGCCGAGTTGGAAGTTCAGTCCGGGCAGGTTGTTCATTGCGGGTCTCCTAGTTTTGGGTAGTTATTTGGTCAGTACGTCTTGGGTACCGGCACCAGGGTTTGCTGCATGACCGCGCAGGCGTTTTGCGTGCCGTCCGCGGCCACATGCACCACCTCGGCGCTGGTGACGATCAGGCGGCGCCCGCCCTTGATGACACGGCCTGTGGCGCGCAATTCACCGGCGGCAAAACCGGCCAGGAAGTTGATCTTGTATTCGGCGGTGGTGACTTCCATGCCCTCGGCGGCCACGGTCAGTCCGGCATAGCCTCCGGCGATATCGGCCAGGGCGCCCATGGCGCCACCGTGAAAACCATCCTGCTGTTGCGAGACCTTGTCGGAGTACGGCAGGGCAATCTCCACCAGGCCAGGCTCCACACGCAACAGGCGCGCGCCCAGGTGGCGCATCATGCCCTGGCGGTCCAGGCTGTCCTGCACGCGCTTCCAGAGGGCTTCATGCGGCATGGGGTGCGGCCTTGGTAGTTTTGGGTTTGGCAACTGCCTTGGGCCGGGCATGGGCAACAGGCTTGGCATCTTGCTTGGCCAGCAAAGCGCGGGCCTCGCGCTGGTGCACCTTGATCTCTTCCAGATTGGCCTGCAAGTCTGCCATCTGTTCTTCAATCTGCTTGCGGTGCAGGGCCAGCACGTCCAAAAACTTGGTGAGCTGCGCGCCGGTATCGCGCGGGCTGTCGTACATCTCGATGATGTCGCGCGCCTCGGTCAGGCTCAGACCCAGGCGCTTGGCGCGCAGGGTGAGCTTGAGGCGGGTGCGGTCGCGCACGCTGTAGATGCGGTTGCGCCCGCCCGGGCCGCTGCGCTCGGGCTGCAGCAACCCCAGGTCTTCGTAAAAACGGATGGCGCGGGTGGTGAGGTCAAACTCACGCGCCAGATCGCCGATGGTGTAGGTAGTGGTCATACGAGTTTCCGGGGCACCTGGGTGACAACGCGCGGCCACTGCACTGTCTACAATGGCGGCCGCAGTTGACGTTTACGTAAACGTCAATTATGAAGCATAAAGAAGCCCATGAACGAACTTGAAAAGCAGCTGCACTATCCCCTGGGCGAAACCCTGCCCGAGCCCGGGCGTTGCCTGGAAGTGGCACCCGGCGTGAAGTGGATCCGCATGGCGCTGCCCTTTGCGCTCAACCACATCAACCTCTGGCTGCTGCGCGACGAGATCGATGGCGTAGCAGGCTGGAGCATTGTGGACTGCTGCATCCACCGCGAGGAGGCCCGGGCCCAGTGGGAAGAGATCTTCGCCAACGAGCTGGAAGGCCTGCCGGTGCTGCGCATCATCGTCACCCACATGCACCCGGACCATATTGGCCTGGCGCACTGGCTGTGCACCCGCTGGAACGCGCCGCTGTATATCAGCGCCACCGACTTTATGGTGGTACGCATGGCCTGCACCGGGCAAGACACCTTCAGTGGCGAGCGCACGGTGCAGTTTTACGCACAGCATGGACTGAACGACGCCGAGACAGCGCGCAAACTACTGGAGCGCAAGCCCTACTTCACGAACCTGGTGCCGTCAGTCCCCGACCAGTTCCACCGACTGCTGGATGGCGGCACGCTGCAAATTGGCGCGCACCGCTGGAGCTGCATCAGCGGCTACGGCCACGCGCCCGAACACATGGCGCTGTACTGCGCGGACTTGAGTGTGCTGATTGGTGGCGACATGATGCTGCCGCGCATTTCCACCAACGTGAGTGTGTACGAGCAGGAGCCCGAGGCCGATGCGCTGACCCTGTTCCTCTCCTCCATTGACCGCTTTCTGCCCTTGCCTGCGGACACGCTGGTGCTGCCTTCGCACGGCAAGCCCTTCACCGGTCTGCACACGCGCATAGGCCAGTTGCACGACCACCACCGCGAGCGCCTGGCCGATGTCATGCAGGCCTGCAGCGCCAAGCCCTGCAGCGCCGCGGATGTGTTGCCCGTGCTGTTCAAGCGGCCGCTGGACTTTCACCAGATCACCTTTGCCCTGGGCGAGGCGGTGGCGCATTTGCATGCGCTGTGGCATGGCGGGCAGTTACGGCGGCAGTTGGAGGCGGACGGGGTGTATCGCTTCAGCCCTTAGCGCTTTATTGCCTTACCACTTGGGGACTGCGTCTTCCTTGAGCTGCGCCCGCAGACTCTGGTAGTCCGGCACCACGGTGGCCACGGTGTTCCAGAAGTTCTGGCTGTGGTCCATCACCCGCAGGTGGCTGAGCTCGTGTGCCACCACGTAGTCAATCACCGGTTGGCGGAAATGGATCAGCCGCCAGTTCAGGCGGATGGAGCCATCGGCACTGGCGCTGCCCCAGCGTGTGCCCGCACTGCTCAGGCGCAGCTTCTTCCACTGCACGCCCAGAAGCGGCGTGAAGTGTTCCATGCGCTCCTTGAAGTTGGCCGCAGCCTGGCGCATCAGCCAGGCCTGCACGGCATCACGAATCTGGTCGGCGCTGGCGGTTTTGGGCAGGCCTACGTGCAGGGCTTGTTCGTCTGACTGGAGCTGTGCGCCGCGACCACTGAAGCCATGTGTAGGGTCCAGCACCACGGTAATGGTCTGGCCCAGAAAGGGAATTTCCACGCCATCGCGCCACTCCACGCGCGCGCTGTGGGCACGGCTTTGGCGCTCGCGCGATTCCTGCAGCTTGCGCAAAATCCAGCCTCCTTTTTCCTGCAATGCGGCATCCACTTCATGCAGCGGCGTCCAGCGCGGAGCGCGCACCACCAGACCGTCCGGCCCGATGACAAAGCCTATGGATTTACGCTTGGCCCGGGTGAAGGCATAGGCCACCACCGCATCGGCCAAGCGCACCTCACGGTTGGCCTGAGGGTGGGCAAAGTGCGCCGGGTCTATGGCGCCGGGCAGCAGGATGCCGGGCACAAAGGCGGGTTTGTCACGTGCTGGCTGTGGCTCAGCTCCGGGTGTGCTGGGCGTTAGCGCGAGCGGGCGCGCGACAGGTGGTGCCGCATAGGGGGAAGGAGAATGGGGATTTGTCCCCTTCACACGCCCCTTGTTCAAGCGTGGTTTGGTCCCGCTTTGCGTGGGCGCTGGCGGACACGCCGCCGGTTCGCTGGAGAACAGGTCCAAGGTGAAGCGCAACAGGGGCAACATGCTTGTCAACGCAGCAGAGTCAAAGCGCCAGGAAGCACGTAGTTCTGGCGCCTTACTGGCTCACCAGATGCTGGGCAAAGGCAGCCAGGTCTTCGTGCACCAGGGTGCCGGGTGGAAAGCCTTCGGGCAGTTCGCGCCCGCGCAAGGCCGCTGCCTTGCCGGTCAGCACCAGGTGCGGTGCGCAACCTACCGCGGTGCCCGCCACCAGATCACGCACCGAGTCACCCACGGTGGGCATGCCAGTGAGGTCCAGTCCATAGCGTTCTGCAATCTGCTCATACAGGCCCGAGGCCGGTTTGCGGCAGCTGCAGTTGTCTTCGGGTGCGTGCGGGCAGTAAAAGATGGCGTCGATGCGGCCACCCACCGCCGCCAGCATCTCGTGCATCTTGGCGTGCATGGCGTTAAGGGAGCTCACATCAAACAGGCCGCGTCCCAGGCCCGACTGGTTGGTCACCACCACCACATGCCACCCGGCGTGGTTGATGCGGGCAATGGCCTCCAGCGCGCCGGGCAAGGGCTGCCACTCGGCGGGCGACTTGACATACTCATCGCTGTCTTCATTGATGGTGCCGTCGCGGTCAAGGATGCAGAGTTTCATGGGAGCCCTTGTGCAGCTTAGCTGGCCAGTTTGGAGAGATCGGCCACGCGGTTCATGGCCAGATGCAGGCTCTTGAGCAGGCCCAGTCGGTTCAGGCGCAGGTCCAGTGCCTCGGCATTGACCATCACGTCTTCAAAGAAGGCGTCCACCGGAGCGCGCAATGCCGCCAGCGACTGCAGGGACGCGGTGTAGTCGCCCGCCTCCCATTGGCCTTGCGCCTGTGGCAGCACGGTTTGCATGGCTGCGTGCAGCGTCTTTTCGGCCGCCTCCACCAGCAGCACGGGGCTGACATGGGCATCCACGTCGTCGGCTTTTTTCAGGATATTGCTGATGCGCTTGTTGGCCGCTGCGAGTGCGGCGCTTGCGGGCAGGGCAGCAAAGGCGCGCACGGCCAGCAGGCGTTTGGGAATATCGCCCAGACGCTTGGGGCGCAGGGCCAGCACGGCGTCGACTTCCTGCGCGCTGTAGCCCTGCTCGCGCAGGGATCCGGCCAGGCGGTCGTAGATGAAATCGGCCAGGGCCGGTGTGGCATCGGTGATGAGCGCGCCAAAGGCCGGCACCGCAGCAGGCAGCAGCAGTTGCAGGTCCAGCGGCAGGTCTTTTTCCACCAGCATGCGGATCACGCCCAGGGCGTGGCGGCGCAGGGCGAACGGGTCCTTGTCGCCGGTGGGCAAATTGCCGATGCCAAACATGCCCACCAGGGTTTCGAGCTTGTCGGCCAGGGCCACCACCACACCCGCGCTGTTGCGCGGCAGATCGTCGCCTGCAAAGCGCGGCTTGTAGTGGTCTTCAATGGCGTAGGCGACTTCGTCTCCCAGGCCGTCATGGCGCGCGTAGTAGCCGCCCATGATGCCTTGCAGTTCGGGGAACTCGCCCACCATGTCGGTGACCAGATCGGTCTTGGCCAGGCGCGCAGCGGTATCGGCCTGTGCGGCCAGTGCCTCGCCCTGTGCCTCGCCGGACAACGCGAGCAGTTCGACAATCACTTTGGCAATGTCGCGCACGCGCTCGCTGCGCTGTCCTTGCGTGCCCAGCTTGTTGTGGTAGACCACTTTGTCCAGTCCGGCCACGCGTGATTCGAGTGTGCGCTTGCGGTCCTGGTCAAAGAAGAACTTGGCATCGGCCAGGCGCGGGCGCACCACGCGCTCGTTGCCGCCAATGACGGCGCTGGCATCTTCTGGCGAAATATTGCTGACCACCAGGAACTGGTTGCTCAGGCGGCCTGTTGCGTCGAGCAGCGGGAAGTACTTCTGATTGGCCTTCATGGTGAGAATCAGGCATTCCTGCGGCACGGCCAGAAACTGTTCTTCGAAGCTGCAAATCAGCACGTTGGGGCGCTCGACCAGACCGGTGACTTCGTCCAGCAGGGCTTCATCCTCGATGGCCCGGGCACCATGGCCTACCTTGGCAGCAGCCTCAGTCAACTGGCGCACGATGTCGGCGCGGCGCTCGGCAAAGCTGGCAATTACGGCGCCATCGGTGCGCAGCGCGTGCGCGTAGCTGTCGGCATCGGCAAGGACTACGGGCGACACGGCCGCTTCAAACCGGTGACCCTGGGTGCTGTTGCCGGCCTTCAGGCCCAACACGCTGACCGGCACCACGTCCGCGCCATGCAGCGCCACCAGGCCGTGGGCCGGACGCACAAAGCTCACGCTGCTCCAGCCCGGCAATTCGCATCCACTCTCGGCACCCAGCTGGTAGCTCATGACCTTGGGGATGGGCAGCTTGGCCAGCGACTCTTCCAGCGCTTTTTGCAAGCCCTCGGCCAAGGTCACGCCGGTGACCATGCTTTCAAAATACAGGGCTTCGGCCTTGCCATCCAGGGCGCGCTTCAAGCCGGACACTGCGGAGGCATCGGCACCGAGGGCGGCCAGCTTCTTGAGCAGTGCGGGTGTGGCCTGGCCTTCGGCGTTCAGGCCCACCGACACAGGCATCAGCTTGGCGGACACAGATTTGTTGGCGGCCTGCGCGGCCACCGAGGTGAGGTGCACCGCCAGGCGGCGCGGTGAAGCGAAGTGGGTGACCACCGCATTGGCCACGGCCAGGCCCTGCGCCTTGAGCGAGTCCGCCAGTACGGAGGCGAATGCTTCGCCCAGCTTCTTGAGCGCCTTGGGTGGCAGCTCTTCCACAAACAGTTCAACCAGAAGGTTTTTCGTCGTCATCTTATGCAGCCTTCTTGGGCATGTTGTCTATCCATTCGCGCGGCGCCATGGGGAAGCCCAGACGCTCACGGCTCTCGTAATAACTTTGGGCCACGGCGCGCGCCAGGTTGCGGATGCGGCCAATGTAGGCGGCGCGCTCGGTCACGCTGATGGCGCCGCGTGCGTCCAGCAGGTTAAAGCTGTGCGCGCACTTGAGTACTTGCTCGTAGGCGGGCAAGGCCAATTGCACTTCGATCAGGTGCTTGGCCTGCTTCTCATGCGCAGTGAAGGCGGTGAACAGGAAGTCGGCGTCGCTGTGCTCGAAGTTGTAGGTGGATTGCTCCACTTCGTTTTGCTTGTAAACGTCTCCGTAGGACATGCCTTCCGTCCACACCAGGTTGTAGACGTTGTCCACACCCTGCAGGTACATGGCCAGGCGCTCCAGACCGTAAGTGATTTCGCCGGTGGCTGGCTTGCAGTCAATTCCGCCGACCTGCTGGAAGTAGGTGAACTGCGTGACTTCCATGCCGTTGAGCCAGACTTCCCAACCCAGGCCCCAGGCGCCCAGCGTGGGGTTTTCCCAATCGTCTTCCACGAAGCGGATGTCGTTCTTCTTCAGGTCGAAGCCCAGGGCTTCGAGTGAGCCCAGGTACAGCTCAAGAATGTTGGCCGGCGCGGGCTTGAGCACCACCTGGTATTGGTAGTAGTGCTGCAGGCGGTTGGGGTTCTCGCCGTAGCGGCCGTCTTTGGGGCGGCGGCTGGGCTGCACATAGGCGGCCTTCCAGGGCTCGGGGCCAATGGCGCGCAAAAAGGTGGCGGTGTGCGAGGTGCCTGCGCCAACTTCCATGTCATAGGGTTGCAGCAGTGCGCAACCCTGGCGGTCCCAGTAGTCCTGCAGTCTGAGAATGATTTGCTGAAAAGTAAGCATAGTTGGTGTGCAGAGATCTGCTGAGCGGGTAGCGCGTGTAAACCCCCAATTCTACGGGGCCGGGCTGCGACGCCGCGGTACGCAGCTTTCTTAGTAAGACCGTTGATGCCCTTGTGATCCCCGGCCTGCAGCACCTGGCAGCATCGCCATGGTAAGGACTGCCAAACCGAGCAACCACAAGGGCCACAGACCGAAGCGAGAGACCCACCATGCAAAAGGCGTGGTTCCCGTGCGGCCTTCCACCGTGCCAAGCAGCACACCCTGGCTCAGGCGTGGCAGGCTGGATCGCACATTCCCCTGGTAATCCATGATCACCGTCGCTCCGGTGTTGGTTGCGCGCAGAAAGGGCCTTTGGAATTCCAGTGCGCGCATACGTGATATCTGCAGATGCTGGTCGATGGCGATGGTGTCACCAAACCACCCGAGGTTGCTGACATTGGCGAAGACAGTCGGGGCCAAGGATGGGTCAATGAAACGGGCACCCAGCTCTTCCCCAAACAAGTCCTCGTAGCAGATATTGGGGGCAATGCGTTGCCCCTTCCACGCAAAGGACGGTTGCCCAATTGCGCCGCGGTTGAAATCCCCCAGCGGGATATTCATCATCCTGGTGAACCACTTGAACAGCGGCGGTATGAACTCCCCAAAGGGAACCAGATGGTGCTTGTCATAGCGCCAGGCTTGTTGGACTCCGGGCTGCAGGGCGATGACCGAGTTGGTATAGCCCTGTGTGTAATCTCCCAGCGGTATGCCAGTCAGCAGCGCACTGTGACCTTTTTGTACCTGCTGGTTCAAGGCATCCCAGTAGCCGTCGGGCAATTCCTGCGGCAGCAGTGGAATGGCTGTCTCGGGTGCCAGTACAAGGTCCGCTTGGTCGGCCTGCAGGTGTTGTGCATACCAATGCAGGGCGATCGGCACGCCGGTTCTGCTATCGAACTTTTCATCTTGCGGTATGTTTCCTTGCAACAGGGCGACCGATAGCGCGCCTGTGGATGTGGTGATCTGAAAGTGGCCAGGCAGCAAGCCTGCGAGCAGCAGAAAAACCAGACTCAGGCGGTGCAGCCACCCTGCCCTTCTGATGAATACGATGGAAGCGGCGCACCAGGCGGCAAGAGCGCCCACGCCGTAGGCGCCGAGCACCGGTATCCAATGCGACAGCGGTCCCGTGGTGTGTGCATAGGCCATGGCTCCCCAGCCGAAACCGGTGAACCAGGTACCCCGTGCCATTTCCGCCATGGTCCACAGTGCAGCGAAGAGCAACGTTGTCCTTGATGGAGACATAGCGCGGCACTTCCAGAGCAAGATGCCTGCAATGCCGTAGTACAGAGCCAAGGTACATGCCAGACCCAGAACGGCGACGATGGCCAGCACAGCAGGCAAGCCACCATAGGTATTCATCGCCACAAACAGCCACCAAAAGGTGGCACACAGCCAGGCGCTTGCATACACCGCAGCATGTGCAAACGCCAATCGTGCGCTTTTGCAGTGTTGCAGGTAGAGAAGCAGGGGAAGCATGGCCAGGATTTGCAGCCACCACTGTGGTTGCCCCGGCGTAAACAGGAGTGCAAAGGGCCAGCAAACAGCAGCCGCAGCGATGGCACCGGACAATGCCATAAGCACCGTGATGGCCCAGCTGCGCATGCGTGCACTTCTGCTGGCACGGACCTTTGCGGGTTTCAAGTTACCGACGGCTTGCTGGGCGACACCTTGAACCAGCGCACCGCTCCACCCTTGGTATGGAGCACGGAAAAGTCCAGTCCGCCCTGGCTATGGCGCTCGCCCCGCTTGGGAACATGACCCATTTCGTGGGCAATGAGCCCGCCTATGGTTTCGAAATGGTCATCCGGATCAATGCTTGCCAATGTAACGTTGAAGGCATCGTTGACCCGCTCAATGGGGGTGTCTCCACTGACACGGTAGCTGCGGTCGGGCAGTCCGAAGATGTCGCCTTCGTCTTCGGGCATATCGAACTCGTCTTCGATCTCACCCACAATTTGTTCCAGCACGTCTTCGATGGTGATCAAGCCCGCGACCCGGCCGAATTCGTCGATCACGATCGCCAAGTGGTTACGGTTGCCGCGGAAATCGCGCAACAGATCATTTAACCCCTTGGACTCGGGCACAAAAACAGCAGGGCGTATCAGTGCCCGAATATTCAGCTCGGGCGCGCGCTGCAATTTCAGCAAATCCTTGGCCAGCAGGATGCCAATGATGTTTTCCCGGTCGTTCTCGAAGACCGGAAAACGCGAATGCGCAGTGTCTATTACCTGGTGCAACAGATCGTCCATACTGGACGCGATGTCCAAAAAGTCCATCCGCGTTGCGGGCACCATTACATCCCCAGCGCTCATATCCGCCATGCGTATCACGCCTTCCAACATGAGGCGCGATTCCGCTCCAATGATGTTGTTGTCCTGCGCTTCGGCCAGCGTCTCGATCAGCTCGTCTGTGGAGTCTGGCCCCGGGTGGATGAACTCTGCCAGTTTCTGAAGAAAAGTACGTTTGTCTTCTCTTTCGCCATGGCGCGCAGGATGAGGGTCTGACACTGGATAGGTTGGCGCAAAGGCCGTTATTGCGGAATGGCTAGGATACCGGAAATGCGGTATGCGTCCGGCCATCCCATATTGACCGCTGACCTCGGTCATGCCTGACAGTTAGACAGCAATGTCTTGCCAGCGGTGCGGCAGTAATTCCCCGATCTGGCTGGCCCGCTGTGTTGGTAGACGTGT
>NZ_QFZK01000008.1 GCF_003415675.1 Rhodoferax lacus | reverse complement strand
CTGGAACCCATCGGCTACATTCCCCCTGCCGAGGCTGAAGAAAATTACTATCGGCAATTAGCCCGTCAGGCCGCAATACCGGCCTGACTTAACCCAACGGGCCTCCATGAAACCCGGGGCGATTCAGGGCTTAGATTGACCGCCAGTCTTTGCTTCAATGGCTACTTCTTGTCCGCATCTCCAATCAACGCGCCCGTCATGCACTGTACAGAGGAACTTGAGCGACTCGGCATTGCGGAAAAGGATCTTTGGAATTATTGGCAATGGGATCAGACTGAGGTTTGGCCCGTCGTGAGCCTCAAGCAATTGTCGAGCAATGGTTTTACCGTCCACGCGCGCTTGTGACATCGATAGTCAACTACACGAGCGATGTGTTCGTCCCGGAATGCATTTACATTGGCCGTCGCTCCGGTCAATGCCTTGGCTATGAGACTACGTGTTGGCTGGCAGTTGGTTGCGGCGATGCCGCACATCGAATGAAAAAAGCCATGAAAGACATAGTCGCGCAGGCAGCACTTTCACACACCAAACTGGAATCCATGGCATTACCCAGCAAGTTGCCCGCATTTTTCGCCCAGGCGGAGCTCGACCTCAAACTCAAGTCCTGATCGGAGTCATTGACCAATATCGCGATACCTACGGTGCCGAGCCGATTTGCAGGGCACGAATGCCTTGCCTGGCGACTGGCTGCTTTGCTCATGCCAGGCCCGGACGAAGTCAGTCACCGCGCTGTAGCCACCCCGATAGCCCTGCGCCTGGATCTGGGCAAACAGGGCCCGTCCTGTGCGTCGGCCCTTCTTGGGCCGATGCATGTCGGTCTTCAAGGCCTGGTCCAGAGCCACTTTGAAAGGAGAGAGCTTGCCCTCGGGCGCTTCCCTCACGTATTTGGGAGCTATGTCGCCGGGAGCTTTAAGCCACTTCTTGACGGTATTGCGTGACAGGCCGGTGGCCCTCGCAATCGCACTGGTGGAGAGTTTGTCGCGCAGTTTTAAGCGTCTTACCTTGCCGATTACGTCCATGGTGATCACCTTTTAGTACCTGCTGAATTAATCAGCAGGACAGTGGAACACCCTGGTCAATTTTGGATCGGCACTTCTCGGTCTAACTGGTCAATTTTCGGTCGGCGTCAACACCCGTGCGACGCCCGATTACTTTGTTCCACGAGGGCCTGCACCCATGCCACCGCCCCCAGCGCCTGCTCCCGACCCACCACCCATACCGTTTAAAGCAGCTCCTGCACCTGACCGTTGGGGCATGGCGGGTGGGCTAGCAGGTAACGCTATGCCTTGCGCCTGCGCCCGCTCCTGCATGCGCTTGTGGTGTTCCATCCGATAGACCTCGCGCTCTTGGACAGTCTTAAGGCTGCGCATGTGAGTGCGGAATTCATTGCGCTCAGCATCCGTCATCAATTGAGAGCCGAAGATTGGGGCTTGCAATCGATCCTGATCGCGCGCTTGATCCTGGGTTTTGCTTTGTACTCTATCCTGGGCTATGGCACTGTTACCTGCAATGGCCAAGGCCACCGCAGCAGTCGCACCACAAGTAAAATGTGAAATTTTAAATTTGCTTTTGGTCACTTCTAACTCCTATATGTAAAGCCTTTTAACACTTCATGCAAGCCCGATTCGGCACACGCTACTTCCCAAGTCATCTATATTTTTCGATCACTAAAGTTGCTGCATACTTTCATCGACTGCGGTAAATGATCGGCAAGCACTCAAGGGCCATCATTACCGATAGATCACCTACAACCTAGCCACCAATGACGCCCAGCATGGCCGCTGCAGCGCGATCTCCACTACCGCTACCCATGGCGTTACGAATCGCACCTTCCGCAAGATTGCAAATCTATTGAACCTTGAGCTGTTCTCTAGTTTGCATTTGAACTTTGTCCTGCTCCTTGAGTTGGTCCCGTGTCTTTTCCTGAATTTGATCCTGCATCTTTAACTGGTCAAGCGTTTGCAATTGGATTGCCTCCTGTGCCTGCAACTGTTCACGTATTTTCTGATTATCCTGTTCATGAAGCTTGAGTTGGTCACGCGTGCGTGTCAATAGTTGCTCTTGAACCCTGAATAGTTCACGCGTCTGTTCAAGCGCACGCTCCTGAGTTTTCAGTTGATTTCGCGTCTGCGACACCATATGATCTTGCACTCTCATTTGCTCGCGAATTCGTGCGGGAGTTTGCTGAGTAGTCATGGTAGAACCAGACGTTGTACCTCCACTTGAGCCGCCCATACTTCCTGCACCTGCACCTGCACCTGCACCTGCACCTGCACCTGCACCTGCAGCATATGCAAACCCACATAGGGCAACTGCAAAAGTCATTGAAGCTGCTACTACCTTATTTGATGTAATCTTCATTTCTCACTCCATGGTTAAGACTTTCAAGTAAAAAGTCGTGTTTGAAGATAGCGGTATTGCTAGTCACCACTCATGCGAAAACGCAAGTCGATCACAGGTATCAAGCATGGTTTCGAAAACAACTGAATCACTCAAAGCCATACTTATCAGTGAACAAAAATTTGGTGAATGCTCGTAGCCAGCGTTGCGAATTATCAAATGGTGTATGTACATCTCGAGTGAGTATTGCCGTTCGGTTTCGCGTACTCAGATGAATTTTCGGACTGCACGAAACGAGGGATCATTGTCGAAGTGGACTGTCTGGCAACGTCGAAATCCAGGAGTGGCTTCAACTGTCGAAAATTTGTAAACCCTAAAAGCGCCGATAGATGAAGACTTGATTCCTTCATCTTGACTCGCAGGTGAGGCCCCTTTCGAGGGGAGCTTTACTGCTGAAATTCAGTGAAGCCGATGAAAGCATCCTCAGATTGGCTGGTTGGTCAAGCGCCCAGCCAAGGCTTTCACACTTTCTAAGTAGGACGGGTAAATTGCCTGCCCATGAGGCGTTCTCCTGCCAGTCGAGCGCCAGTGAGTCGTATGGTCCCCGACCATCGCACCCCATCCTTCTCTGGCGGCGAAGTTCATTGGATTGAGTGTACGTTCGACTGTCTCAAAGACACGTTGGAAAGTCGCATTTGGACAGACCTCGTATCCGACTGAACTGGCTATTTTTATACTTAACACTACGTGGTGTTCGAACACATCACCGACCAATTTCCATAAATCACAACAGATACGTTCTTCCGGTCGTGGACTTTCTTATGAAATCTCAAGCGCCTAAAAACCATTAATGATTTCATAGAGATCGGTCTCAAAATTTTATAGGAGTTGTTCGTCCAGATTGCCAGTTTGCGATGAACGACCGACAAGTAGTTGCGCATTGATTGGTGAACGAAATTATCCGATTGACGGGGCCTGTCTCGTCTCAAATATTTGAAGAAATGAGGTTTGATCATGATACTGAAAAGTATGAACGGTGTATGTGCCGTCTTCTTGCTTGCTAGCTTAGCAGGCTGTGGCGGCGGAACGGGTACTGCATCACAACCGTCATCTGATGCCAACATTATTGGGACACCAAGTGTCGCAATGCTGCGCGCTTCAGTTGCGAACCACCCTGCAACCGCAATGTCCACGGAAGCGGCCGCTAGTTTGGCGTTCATGCGTGAGCAACAGCAATTGTTGTTTGAAATTTACGACTTGGATGTCAGTGTGTGGAACCTTCCACTTTTTACGAACTTGAGAGAAAGTGCTTCGACAACCTCCGAATCAGCAAAGTTGCTGCTGGATCGCTATCAACAAGCTGATCCGATGTACGGTTTGCCAAGTGGAACTTTTAAGTCACCTGAATTTCAAGCGCTTTACGAGAAGTTTGCAAATGTTACCCGCGAGAACCTAATTGAGGCACTTACGGTTTCCATCGAAATGGAAGAACTGAATGTACGTGAACTTTCGGATCAAAAGGCGCAAGTTGTGAATAACGCTGATGTCTTGATCATCTATGACAGTGTTCTTAAGGCATCGATAGGTCGCCTTGTAGCAGCCATGAGAGAACTGAATCAGCGCGGCGTGAGCTATGTTCCAAAATTCATTACTCAAGCCGAATTTGATGCCATCCTTAGGGGTTGATAGTCTGCAGAAGTATTTTCATGCATGGTCCTGTGTTGATTGCTGTATGTCCGTATAGAGCCGACATATAGAACCTAGTTAGTCAGTGAGCGCAGGTATAGCCGCCATGTCCACCCGACAAGATTTCAAAGATTGGAGTAATTATGAAAAGAGCAATCATTTATTGGCGTCACTCTGCCGTGTATACGGCCATCGCCCTGTCACTTCCGATATCCAGCGCACTGGCACAGATTACCTTGAGTGCTGCTGATACGACAAGCCTTCCCTCCACCTTCGCGTGGAGCACGGTTGCCAACAGTGAAACATTGATTCCTAACGGCGCTGGCAAGACTTTCAACAGTTTCAATCAGCCGTCAGTAAACAGTACGGGACTGGTTGCCCTTCGTGCGCGTAGCAAAGGTGGAAATGGGCAACCTCTACGCGGGATTTACTCCCGCCAAATGGGCGGTGTGGCAGGATCTCTAAAGGTGGTATTTGATACTCAGACCGAAGTGCCACAGCCTAACAACACTTTATATTCAAGCAAGCTATCGTCATTTACAGAGTTTCCAGCATTTCCGCGCATTGGGTTGACTAACAAAACCATCATCAGTCGTGGGCAATCAAACCCAGTCTGGACCTACACCCTCGCGGACGGCACGGAAACACGTACAGGAACCTCAGGGGTATATGCGTTTCGCTCTGGAGAGCGTGTGAGCGCAATGACACAACTTGGAGCAGCTCCAGGCTTTGAATATTTCACTGTTCCGGGGGCCGTTTCAGGTACCAAGTTCGACCAGTTCCCCGGGGCACCAGCAGTAGGTAATTTAAACACCACAGTCTTTAAAGGTAACTACACCGATGCAGGAATTTCCAAGACTGGCATTTTTTTCCGCACATTTAACGCTGATGCCCTCACTGCGAAGACCAAAGTAATTGCAAGCTCAAATACCTTAATACCGGGTCAGAAAGTCACCCGTTTTGGCTCTACTGCGCCTCCTAGCGCCTCCGGCTCTGACGTCGTTTTCCTGGGACTAGACATTGAGGAAGCCCCAACTATGGGCGGCATCTATCGAGCTCCGTTAGCTACAAACCCAACGCTGAAACCCTTGGTGACAATCGGTGGGCAGGTCCCCGGGGAAGCGGTCGGGGTGACGTTTACTCGTCTAGGGGAAGGACTTTCTTATGATGGGCGTTACGTCGCTTTTTGGGGGGGGTGGAGTACTGAGGAGCGAACCGTTAACCTCAAGTGCCCAGTGGATGGACAGGCAGCTGTAATTGCTTTCTGCAATACAACTTATCCAAATGGGCATGACGTGCAGGTGCTTACGCATCAGGGCATTTTTGTTTTCGATACAGAGTCGCGAAAGACTTATGTTGCCGCCAAGACTGGTGCTGATTATCTTGACTTTTTGTATTGGACATTTTCAGGACGCCCCCCTGGTGTTGGCGACGCAGATTCAGAGGATTTTGAGGACCCTCGCTGGCGTTCCGCATCTTTTGCTGCGACCTTTACCCAGAATAGCAAAGCTCAGGTTGCGTTCAAGGGCCGCAAGCAGTCGATGACTGATGGCATTTATCTCACGGTTGCGCCAGCATCGCCACAAATCATCCGTACCGTTATTGAAACTGGCATGGATGGCGCCAGGCTAGATACTCGGGCGGCTGGAATTCCGGTAACCGCTATTGGCATAGAACGAGATGGTTTGCGAAACGGATGGCTTGCGATTGCAGCCAGCATGGCAAATGAGGTTTCGAGCTGGGCGGGTGTCTACCTGACGCGTACTGCCCGTTAATGGCGTAAATACCGAGGACCGCAGTCGGCGGTTTTCGGTATTTTCAGGACGTACCGCATCATGGCCTTCATTCCAAGGATGACCCATTGATCTAAGCAGCCCGATGTGCCTTCATTTCATGGTTATTCTGTGTGGATTTGGTAGACTAACTCCTCTTTAGAAAGGCCGTGCTAGCCGATGTGGGTGCGAGTTTGGTGGTGCCTGGCACTGGACTGCTCTTGCTTCGCAAATAGGGCCTGGTAGCCACAAACTCAGTCAAACGTAATTTGAAAAAATAGAGAAAGTCATATGAATCATTGACTTGCGGGCGAAAGCCAAACTTAGGTTAAGTGCAACGAGGATGTTTTTCGCAAAATTCTAAATTAACGCAGTTAGACGCAACTAGTTCGATGAAAGCAAGGCAATAAAGTGCAACAAGAATTCTCATCAACAATTAGGCTCGCCTAGTTGGAATGCTGATTCTGAGATCTATCGTAGCTGGTGGACCGCTACAGCGAGCGCAAGGAAAGCATCGTAGAACTGAGCAAACGGGTGAACCAGAAAAGTAATTGAGATATGACTTGCCTCACGGATACCTGGGCCCTGCATGAACCTGAATTGCGCGGGTGGGCAAGGCATCGCCTGGGCAGCGCAGAGGACGCCGAAGATCTCTTGCAGGATCTCTTTCTGAAGGCATTGCGCCAAGGCGATTGGTTTTGCTCTTTGCACAACGCGCGCGCCTGGCTGTTTGAAGTGGCGCGCAACACCCTGGCGGATCGACTGCGCGTAGCACGCGATACCGTGGAGCTTCCGGATGATTTGGCCAATCTGGTCGAGGAGGCAGACACCGTCGATAGCTTGACTGCCTGCTTGCCCAGGGTTTTGTCAGAACTCGCTGATGAGGACAGAGAAGCCATCAACCTGTGTGACTTGCAAGGCATGCCTCAAGCAGATTTTGCCAAGCTAAAAGGCCTGACCTTGAGTGCAGCCAAATCCCGTCTACAGCGGGCACGCCTGCGCATGAAGCAGCAAATGACCCTGGTCTGTCAGGTCCAAACAGATCCAGAGGGGCATGTGCTGGACTTTGTTCCAAGGAGATAACGCGGGCTTACGCCCTAAACGCAAGTTTTTTTGGGTTCTCCTGCGTCTTTTGTGCTGGTTCTGCGTCTTCACTTGTATGAACACGTTTTCCATCTCGCAAAAGTCCTGGCCACTGCGTCAGCCCCTTGCCTTTTTGGTTCTGGCGGCCATTGCCTGGTTTGCCCTGTACCAGATGCTCAATCCAGGAGCCGAAGCCCTGGTCGCCGCTATGCCTGTGGATCGCGACAGCCATCTGGGTGGGGCCATTCAGTTCTTCCTTTACGACACACCCAAGGTTTTGATGCTGCTCACCGGCGTGGTGTTCGTCATGGGCATGGTCAACAGCTATTTCACCCCTGAACGCACCCGCGCAATGCTGGCCGGGAGCACCGAGGGGATTGCCAACGTCATGGCGGCCAGTTTGGGTATCGTCACCCCGTTTTGCTCCTGCTCGGCCGTGCCGCTGTTCATTGGCTTTGTGCAGGCTGGTGTGCCACTGGGCGTCACGTTCTCATTCCTGATTTCCGCTCCCATGGTCAATGAGGTGGCGCTGACACTGCTGTTTGGCATGTTCGGTTGGAAGGTGGCACTCTTGTACATGGGCTTGGGTTTGAGCGTGGCTATCGTTGCTGGTTGGACCATTGGCCGCCTGAAGATGGAAGCCTACTTGGAGGACTGGGTGCGCGACATGCCCAGGATGTCTGCCAGCTTTGAGGATACGGGCGCCACACTGGCAGACCGGATCGAAGGTGGGTTCGCCGCCGTGCGAGAGATAGTCGGCAGGGTCTGTCCCTATATTCTGGGCGGCATTGCGCTGGGTGCATTGATCCACGGCTATGTGCCCGAGGACTTCATGGCCAGCTTTATGGGCAAAGAAGCCTGGTGGTCGGTACCCCTGGCAGTGCTCATCGGTGTGCCGATGTACACCAATGCTGCTGGTGTCATTCCCATCGTTCAAGCCTTGTTGGCCAAGGGTGCGGCGCTGGGCACGGTGCTGGCCTTCATGATGAGCGTGATTGCGCTCTCGTTGCCCGAAATGATCATTCTGCGCAAGGTGCTCAAGATTCGCCTGATCGCCACCTTCGTGGCGGTGGTGGCCACCGGCATTCTGCTGGTGGGCTACGTCTTCAACGCCGTTCTGTAACTTTCACCCGATTCACGTTAACCCCAAGGAAATACCATGGAAATCAAGGTACTCGGCACAGGCTGCTCCAATTGCAAGAACACCATTGCGCTCATCGACCAGGTGGCAAAGGCCAAAGGAATCGCCGTCAAGCTGGAAAAAGTGGAAGAGCTGCGCGACATCATGGGCTACGGTGTCATGAGCACGCCCGGTGTGGTGATCAACGGCAAAGTGGTCCACGCAGGCGGCGTACCCAGCCGCGACAAGATCGAGCAATGGCTCGCTGCCTGAAGCCTCATCTGGAGCAGCACCATGCATCCCCAAAAGAAATTCCATCTGGTCTTCTCCCTCGTGATGGGGGCGTTGATGATTTTCATCATGACCTTCGTCATTTCACTTGTCAATGTGGGATGGGGTGAGCACTTCTTCCTCACCTGGATGAAGGCTTTTGCCATCGCCTATGTGGTGGGTGTTCCGGTCATATTTTTTCTGGCACCCGTCGCACGAAAGATTGCGGGAAAGGTTTTGGGTGTCACACCGTAATTGCGGCCCTGTCCAGTAGCCGCTTATTGAAAATTTGAATCACCGAAGGAACGTCTATGTTGCAAGAAGCCAAGGAAGTTTGCCCCACCACCACCCGCCGCTTGATTGGCGAGGGAGCTTTGCTGGTCGACGTGCGTGAGCCGCACGAAGTACAAGCGCTGGCATTGGATGTGGCTGAATTCCTGTGCATCCCGTTGTCCGAGTTGGAGACCCGTTGGAGCGAAATACCCAAAGACCGCGAGGTCGTGATGGTGTGCCAGGGCGGTGAGCGCAGTCTCAAGGCGACCTATTACATGCAGTACCACGGATACACGCAGGTCAGCAACATGTCGGGTGGCATTGAGAAGTGGAATAGAAAAGGCTTCCCGGTCAAAGGCCAAATGCCTGCGGGCCGAGCCGCTGCCTCCGGATGCTGCAGCTCGGAGTCTGTGGTTGGCGGGTGTGATGCAAACTCCTGTTGCGCCGGCAACGTAGTTCAGCATTCCGACACCTCATGCTGCGGGGGAGCGGCGAACGCCACGCAACAAAAGGCGAGCTGCTGCTAAGGACGCGCAAACGGGGATCGTCCGAGCTTTGTCCACGATGCCTTTGAGAGTTATCAATGGCCTGGAATCCGTTTTCTTCAAGACTGCGGGATTTGGGTTTGAGCATTTAAAGGAAAAACATCATGAATCAAAGAGAAGTATTTCTATGCAATCCCGTGCGCACAGCTATTGGCACCTACGGCGGAACGCTGAAGGACGTCCCAGCGTCTGATCTGGGTGCTGCGGTAATTCGAGATACTCTCAAGCGTTCCGGCTTGAAGGCCGGTGCTGTTCAGACCCTGGTAATGGGCAACGTGATTCAGGCGGGCTGCAAGATGAATCCGGCGCGTCAAGCCGGTATCGGCGCCGGCCTGCCGGTCGAAGTGCCTGCGCTCACGGTAAACCGCGTATGCGGCTCTGGCGCCCAGGGTGTGGTGAGTGCCGCATTGGAGATCTGGTCCGGCATGATCGACTGTGCCATTGCCGGTGGCATGGAGAACATGGACCGGGCACCCTACCTGTTGTCGCAGGGACGCTGGGGCGCACGCATGGGCGACGTCACCCTGTTCGACAGCATGCTGTACGACGGTCTGAACGATGCATTTAGCGGCAATCATTCCGGTTGGCACACCGAAGATCTGGTGGTGCAGAAAAAGATCTCACGGGAAGACCAGGATCGTTGGGCCATGCGTTCGCAGCAGCGCTTTGCTGCCGCCCAGACCGCAGGAAAGTTCGAAGCTGAAATCGCAGCCCTTGAAGTGCCTGGCCGCAAAGGCCCCATCGTATTCAAGCAAGACGAACACAACCGACCCGAAACCACGGCCGAATCACTGGCAAAGTTGAAACCAGCATTCCGCAAAGACGGTACGATCACGGCGGGCAGTGCACCCGGCCTGAATTCGGGTGCGGCTGCCATGGTGGTCGCGGAACGCCAATGGGCCCAAAGCCACGGCCTAAAACCGATGGCTCGCCTCTTGTCTTATGGCGTAGGTGCCGTGGAGCCAGGCATGTTTGGGCTTGGCCCCGTGCCCGCCGTTCGTCAGGCATTGGCTCGGGCGGGATGGTCTGTGGCAGAAGTGGACCGCGTTGAAATCAACGAGGCCTTTGCTGCGATTACGCTTGCTTGTCTGCGCGAACTGGGCTTTAGCGAAGACGTAGTCAATGTCGAAGGCGGTGCCATTGCCCATGGACATCCCATCGGTGCCAGTGGCGCAGTGCTAGCCACACGACTGATGCACTCCATGCAGCGCGACGGGCTCAAACGTGGCATTGTCACGCTATGCATTGGCGGCGGGCAGGGCATCGCACTGGCCGTGGAAATGCTGTGAGCACGGCCATGGACCCATCCGCACATCGTTTTCGCGAGCTGTTTGCCCAACTCGGCCTTGCCCATGACGAGCAAGGCATAGGGGAGTTTCTGGCGGCCCACAGTCGGTTGGCAGGCAACATCCAGTTGTCGGATGCGCCTTTTTGGACACCGGCCCAAGCAGTGTTCTTGTGCGAAGCATTGCAGCAGGATTCGGATTGGGCAGAACTGGCCGATCAATTGAGTGCGGCCCTGCGCGGGCCGTAAGGACAAATGCAACGGGTGAAGGACACAACAACAGCCATGCCCTATCCAGCAATAATCAAGGTGGGCAAATTCTCCGCGCACTGCAATCATTCACCCGGTTGAGCGAAACGCCGACTGCCAGGCGTTGATTCGCCTTGGCGGTCATGCGCATTCTCAACCGCATGGCGCTGCAGTACCAGGCAGCGGTGATCGTGGTGACGCACGACGAAAAAATCATTCCAACTTTCAAGCGCATCTACAACATCCGAGAAGGTCGCACTGTTGAAGAAGAGGGCCTTGGCCGATCCATCGACTGAGCTTGATGTCGCAATCACCTTGACATGCAGATAGATTTAACCGGGAGTGGTCGAAGCACTCCGTTGGCCTCCCCCGCCTCGATAAACAGTACGATTCAAGCAGATCCCTTCTGTCCAGCAGGCTGCGCGCAGTACCATTCAGAAAATTGAATGAGGCATCGCATGAATTTCAAGGTCGGACCATCCCTCTACACCGCTATCTTTGGTCTCGTTTGGTGTGCCATGGCCCAAGGTACCCCGGAAATTTATGACGGTCCTGCCATTTCAGTGTTCCCTGACCACGAAAAGATTGGCAAGAACTACCCTCTGAAGCAGGCCTTGTCGGATGGCAAGCGCCTGTTCATCACGAAGTTCAATACGGCAGACGGCGCCGGGCGTCCCTTCGCAACCGAACACAACTTTCCTACCCGGCGTTCAGAGTCAGGGCCCAGCTTTCAACGCATTGCGGGCCCGGATGCAAGCTCGTGCGCGGGATGCCATAACCAACCCGCAGTGGGCGGCAGTGGAGAGTTCGCCACCAACGTGTTTGTTGCTGCCCCGCAGTTCGGTTCAACGCCAAATGAATCCATCAATGCGGTGTTTGCCAATGAGCGCAACACACGCAGCCTGTGGGGCATAGGCGGCATTGAAATTGCGGCCACTGAGATGTCCCGCGAGCTGATGCGTCAGCGCGACACAGCGATACAGCGAGCCCAAAAGGAAGGCCACGACGTCGAGGTAAAGCTCAGTGCCAAGGGTGTTCCGTTCGGCAGCATTGTTGTGACGCCCGAAGGCGACCTGGACTCCACCAGGCTCGAAGGCATCAGCCCCGACCTGGTGATCAAGCCCTTCAATGCCAAGGGGACGGTGGTATCCATCCGGGATTTCACGGTTGTTGCCCTGAACCAGCACCACGGAATCGAGCCCATAGAAATGTTTGGCGAGACGCGAACGGGTTTCAAGGACTTTGACGGCGATGGCAAGGAAGGCGAGTTTTCCAATGGCCAGACAACGGCGCTCACCCTCTGGCAAGCGTCATTGCCAGCACCCAACAACCAGGGCTTTCAAAAGCATCCGGGGTTCCAACTATTCAAGCAGGTCGGATGCGACAGTTGCCACATCCCGGCCATGCATCTGCAATCGAATGTCTTCAAGGAACCCAACGAATTCAACCGTGAAGGGGTTCTGGCACCAGCAGACACCAAAAATGTCGTACGCATGCCGCTTGCCCTGGCACACGTTGGTAAAGGCTATGTGATCAACGCTTACACCGACCTCAAGCGCCATGTCATGTGCGATGACAAGCGCAATTACTTCTGCAATGAACGCAAGAAGCAGGACAAGGTGCCGCTCAATGAATTCATGACCAGCAGGTTATGGGACCTTCATACCAAGGCCCCCTATTGCCACCGTGGAGACTGCACCAGCATCACCGAAGCCATTGAGGCGCATGGAGGCGAGGCAGCAGCGGCAACCGATGCCTTTGACGCCTTGCCGCGCAAGGACAAAATTACTTTGGTGCAGTTCCTGAAGAGCCTTGGCTCACGGGATGCGGTGCATTGAGTGAGACGGGCGTAGCAGCGTCGGTAGGGCTTGGCGCTGACCAGGGCGCGGCACCGGTGGCCTTGTCCACGATATAGAAGGCGTTGGGTTTCACGGACTGCCAGGCACCCCACTGGCCGCCACTGTTGGGCCACTGCACGCGCACTTTGACCTCCTGCGCATTGCCCAGACCGAAATGCAGCCAGCCCAAATGCCCGCTGGCGTGGCCTCCCCCAATGGTGTTTTCCCGCCGAATGATGCGGCCACCCAGATCCACTTCAATCCACGCGCCAATGGCTTCCCGGTTGGAGTCACCTTCTTGCAGGCGAAGCTGCAGCCAGCCTCCCAAGCCAGTGCTGACGTTGCGCCACAGCGTGGCATTGGCCAGGCGGTTGACCACCACCATGTCCAGCATGCCATCACCATTGAAGTCCGTCAGCATGCCACCGCGCCCTGTCAGGTAGGTCACAATGCCAGCCTTGTCGCCCACCTCTTCAAAACTGCCATCGGGCTTGTACAGCAGCAGATCGTTGGTATCGCGGCTCGCGAAGTCCGCCATGGTGGACACATTGCCTTTCACAATCCACAGGTCGGCGTAGCCATCGTTGTTCACATCCTCAAACTGCGCATGCCATGCGGTGGATGGCTTGATGTCGCCCCCAACATAGGGGCGATGGGCTGTTGCCCCGCGCTTGAAGGCAACATCGGAATAGCTGGGCTTTACAACACCCTCTGTGCTGTCGAGCTTCTGCAACTTGTTGTCGGACATGCTGGTGATGAACACGTCCGGGTAGCCGGTGCCATCGAGGTCCATGCTCGCGATACCCATGCCCCAAATTTGCAGGGGTTTGAAACCATCGGTTTGCGCATAGCTGCGTAGCGGCTTGCCTGCTTGCATCTGCCATAGCTGCTCACGTCCGTTCTTGTAGTATTCGCGGTCATTGGCAACACGCAAGTCGGCGTGCCCCGAACGGTTCCAGTCACTGAACAGCATCGACAGGCTGCAAAAGCTCGGCTCCAACCTTGTGGGTGCGCCATACCGGTCTGCAGACGGCTCCGGGCGATAGACAACCGAAGGTGTGCACGTGCCCCATGGGTAGCGTTTGCGCTTGAGATCGGTGTACGTGCCAAAAGCAAGCGTAGGCAAGCGGTTTCCTGCCTCCCATGTTGCGCTGAATGCGGTGTGCCAATGGGGCGGTGTGTGAATATTCCACCGGTCATTGGCCAGCTCGAACTTGCAATTGCCCAAGCCACGGTAGATCTGTACTTCACCGACCCGCAAGACCACCACATCCGTCTTGCCATCACCGTCGATATCTATGGGGTAGGCGCCAATGGCGTTGGTCGTCTCCAACCCGGAAGCCTGCTCGACAAACTTCAGGGCAGCTCCGCGTGCAGACTGGTTGCGGTAGAACTTGGATCGGTTGGACCCAGCCGTCAGGTACATGCTGGGTAGCCCGCTGCCGTCGCAGTTGAAGGTGGCAACACCGCCCCCCACCAGAAATTCATCGTCGGAGTTTTCGAACCGGCTGTCTATACCGGCAGAGGCTGTTTCATCGGAAAACTTCGGGATGGCAAGTGCCTGAGCCTGGACCAGTGATTGACTGGTGCCAACCACCACCAGTGCGATGCCAAGCATTTTTTTGGCGGAGTTCGTGAGGGGGCAGAACATGAACGAGAGAATCCTTTTGACGTCCTCTGATCATAGTGCGCCCCAGGACGGCACCGGACTGCGCACCACGCTGCGAAGCTTGAGGTATTGGCTGTCCATTGAAATAAGATGCGGGCTTGGCGCCGCTACGCCAAACCCACCCACTCAGGAGCGTTGTATGAAGACTGCACACGATCTGGTCGCCGCCGCCAAGGCACGCGTGCCCGAAATTTCCGTAGCCAACGCCGAGCAGGCCATTCGTGAGGCCAATGTATTGGTCGATGTACGTGAAGCGGATGAATTCGCTGCGGGCCACCTGCCCGGTGCGGTGCATATATCGCGTGGCATGCTGGAGTTCCGCTTCCAGGGCATGCCCGCTCTGCAATCGCGCGACATCAAGATTGTTCTGTATTGCAAAACCAGTGGCCGTGCGGCATTGGCTGGTGCAGCCTTGCTGGAGATGGGCTATCTGAATGTGCAAAACATCACCGGAGGCTTTGATGCCTGGGTGGCCGCAGGCAAGCCAGTGGCAAAGCCTGAAGCGCCTGCTTTCGATTAGCAGTGCGACGGCGCGTGCAGGAGTCTGCTCGCTCCATCCGTCAGCGGCCTCACTGCTTCGGAAACTTGCTCCAGGTGCCTATGTTGTGCACATGCTGGTAGCCATTTTTCTTAAGCAGCATCTTGGCCATGCCGCTGCGGGTACCGCTGGCACAGCAGAGCACCACTGGCGCTGATTTGGGTATCTCAGCCAGCCGGTTGCCCAGCTCGCTTAGCGGAATGTTGATCGTCCCGGGGGCGTTGCCATGGGCAAATTCTGCGGTGGACCGGACATCAACAAGCAAGGCACCTTGTTTCTTGAGTTCGGGCAGCATGGCAATCACCCGGTTCGAGTTCCACCACTTGTAGGCAAACCAGGCGGCAAAGGCCAGCACGGGCCCATACTGTTGAAATAGTTCGGTGAGCGACATGGGGCAGTCTTGCCTTACGCGCTGACAGCGTCAGCAGACATGAGCTCAAAGGCGCTGAGTGCTTCCGCTGTGTACATCAAGGCGGGGCCACCACCCATGTAGACGCAGACCGTGAGCATCTCTTCGAGTTCCTGGCGTGTGCAACCGAGCTTGATCAGCGCCTTGACATGAAAGCCAATACAGCCCGAGCAATGTTGCGTGATGCCAATGGCAAGGGCCATCAACTCCTTGTGTTTGGCGCTGACAGCGCCCTCGGCCATGGCGCTGCGTGCCAGCTGTCCGAACGCCTGCATGGCGTCCGGCTGGGATTTGCGAAGGGGTACAAGGTTCTGGTTGATGTTCTTGATCAGGCCGGAATGGTCAAAAGTGCTCATGGTGTGTTTCTTTGGTGAAGGGTATGAATGGAGGGTCAGGGTTGTTTGCCTTGAACTTTGCAGGTGTCCGGCCGTTCACACATGGGCATGGGGCAACGGTTGACTTCAAATGGCGACATGGACAATAACGTCGTCAATGCACCCGACGCTGCAGTGACGGCCCAAAAAAAGAAAAAGCCTGCCGTGTACGCGGCCTGTCGGCTGATCTCCAGAGGGCCGTGCAACCAATGCAGGTCCTGAGGATCCACAAAAGCAAAAACTACCAATTCCAGAATGGCTGCCATCAGAAACGAGGGCCAGACAATCCACATCAATCTTTGTTTCATTTTCTTATCTCCTGTGTGCGCTGGTGCTTTAACGCGGAACAATGAACACGGCTTTTTCGGTAACTCCCTTGCCGAGGTCGGGCGCGTCAATCTTGAAGTGAATGGTGTGCGAACCCGGTTCTGCCCCTTCATAAGGCAGTTGCAGACGCACCGGAATCCAGCGCGATTGCGTGGACTCAATGACGGTATCCTGTTCACTGGCCACCGTGAGGTCTGGCATCCCTTCGACAGAGATGTGGAAGTGCTGCGTGGACTCGGTGGCATTCATCACCTGGATGCGGAACACGTTCTCGATCTTTCCACCCTCGGCAATACGCGCCAGGGAGCCACGGTCACGCACCACGTCCACCTTGAACGGTATGCGAATCGCAAGACTGATCGACATTGCCAGCACCACTGCCAACAGAATAGTGGTGTAGATCAGAACGCGGGGCCTGAACACATGGCTGATGGTTTGCGCCTTGGTCCACCTCTGCTCCAGTGCGTGTTCGGTGGTGTACTTCACCAGGCCGCGAGCATAGCCAACCTTGTCCATCACCGTGTCGCACACATCGGCGCAGGCGCCGCAGCCTATGCACTCGTACTGCAGCCCATTGCGGATATCGATGCCGGTTGGGCACACCTGCACGCACAGGCTGCAGTCCACACAAGCGCCCAAGTTCAGGGTAGACAGGTCAGCCTTCTTGCTGCGCGCACCGCGCGGCTCGCCACGGTCCTTGTCGTAGGTGACGATGAGCGTGTCCTTGTCGAACATGGCGCTCTGGAAGCGTGCATAGGGGCACATGTACTTGCACACCTGTTCGCGCATGAAGCCGGCGTTGCCGTAGGTGGCAAAGGCGTAGAAGAATGTCCAGAAAATTTCCCACGAACCCAATTCCCATTGGGCAAATTCACCAGCCAAAGTGTGGATGGGCGTGAAATAGCCTACGAAGGTAAACCCGGTCCACAGTGCCACAGCGATCCACAAGAACTGCTTGGCGGCCTTGCGGCCAAACTTCTCGGCCGTCCAGGAAGCAGCATCGCGGCGCATGCGGGCAGAACGGTCGCCCTCGGTCAGTTTTTCCAGCCACAGAAAGATTTCGGTATACACGGTCTGCGGACAGGCATAGCCGCACCACAGACGCCCGGCTACTGCGGTGAACAGGAACAGCGAGTAGGCCGCAATCACCAGGATGCCGGTCAGGTATATGAAGTCCTGGGGGTACAGCACCAGACCAAAGATATAAAAGCGCCGCGCACCCAAGTCAAACAGCACCGCCTGTCGCTGACCCCACTCCAACCAGGGCAGACCGTAGAACACGATCTGTGTCAGGAACACCAGCGCCCAACGCCAGCGCGAGAACAGGCCGGAGACGCTGCGCGGGTAGATCTTTTTGTGCGCTTGATACAGCGACACCAATTCCGCATCGGCCCCGGGTGGCGGCTCTATGGGAGCCTTGGAGACAGTGATGGGAATGTTCTTGAGTACCGAGGATTTTGAATCGGACACGTGCAGCTTTCAACCTGTTACTTGAAATCTTGATAATACTCATACCCGTATCAATGCGCATGATTTAAATCAATTGTTTAAGGGGGATTAATTTGACTTTGTCAGGCTATTGCATACCCATACCAGTATGTACTACACTTGTTGAATTCAAGAAAACAGGTGATCGTGATGCGCTTGCAAATGAAACTGAAGAAGCTTTCCCCGAAGGTGCTTGTATGGGCTTTGGCGTGCTCGGTGGTGGGTTCGTTGCCAACGATGGCGTGTGCAGAGGCAGTGCCCACAGTGGCTGCACAGAGCACAGCCAACGCCGGCAGCTACGTTTTGGACGGTGTGATTCAGGCTGTCAAGCAAAGCACGGTGTCCGCGCAGGCCACAGGGCGTATTGCCAGCTTCAATGTCAAGGCTGGCGACAAGGTGCACGCCGGGCAGGTTCTTGCCAGCATTGATGACCGTGAGGCACAGGTTGGAATCCAGCGGGCACAGGCGCAAATCACGCAGGCCGATGCCGAGCTGCGAAATGCCAAGTCGCAAATGGAGCGCACCCGCGATTTGCAACTGCAGGGATTTGTCAGCAAGGCCGCTTTTGACACAGCCAATACGCAGTACCAATCAGCCCAGGCACAGCGCGAGCAAGCCAAAGCTGACGCACTCCAGTCCGTTATCGTACAAGGCTTCACCCGTGTGACTGCGCCCATGGATGGCTGGGTGTTGCAGACGTTCGTGCAGGCCGGTGATGTGGCGGCTCCCGGCACACCTATGTTAGTGGTGTATGCACCCCAGCCCCTGCGTGCGGTGGTGCAAGTTCCGGCATCGCGTAGTCAGGCGGTGCGCCAGGCCAAGCATACGGCGGTCATGGTCGGCAGTGGGACTTCTGGATCCAACCAAAGCATCACTCCCTTGAACCGCCTGGAGGTGCCCTCCAGTGACCCCGTATCCCAGACCACTGAGTGGCGCATGGACTTGCCGGCCAAGGATGCTGCGTCCCTTTTGCCCGGTCAACAGGTGCGTGTGAGCTTTGCGGTTGAGTCAAATACCACTGTGTCCCGTTTGGTGGTTCCTGCATCGGCGGTGGTGCGGCGCAACGAATTGACTGCCGTGTATGTGGTCATGAACCAGCATTTCGCTTTGCGTTCAGTGCGTTTGGGTGATGACCTGGGTAGCCAAGGCGTGGAGGTTCTCTCGGGTCTGCGCGCAGGGGAACTGGTTGCAACCGACACGCTGCGCGCTGCACAAGCAGATGCTGTTCCTGCCGCCAAGTGAGACCGGCATGAACAACTCCCAAGCCTTAGGAATTTCGGGCCGTATAGCGGCTGCTTTTCAAAGCAATGCGCTCACGCCCCTGTTGGCGCTGGTTGCCCTACTGCTGGGCCTCTTTGCCGTGCTGGTAACGCCCCGCGAGGAGGAGCCGCAAATCAATGTGACCATGGCCAATGTGCTGATTCCCTTCCCCGGGGCCAGCAGCATTGATGTACAAAACATGGTAGCCAAACCTGCCGAGCAGGTGCTGGGGCAGATGGCCGGAATTGAGCACACTTACTCTGTGGCTCGCCCCGGCATGGCCATCCTTACAGTGCAATTCAAGGTGGGGGTTGCGCACTCCGAAGCATTGGTCCGTCTCTTTGACGTCTTGAATGCCAACCAGGACTGGTTGCCACAAGGCTTGGGCACACTGGCCCCCATTGTCAAGCCCAAGGGGATTGATGACGTGCCGGTGGTGGCGGTGACCTTGTGGGCCAAAGACACAATGTCTGCGATGGACCTGGAAACCGTGGCCCACGCACTGGAGGCCGAGGTCAAGGCGGTTCCCGGAGTGCGCGAAGTCAAGACCATGGGTGGGCCCGGACGCTCCGTGCAGATTCAGGTGGACCCGGCCCGCATGCGTGCACGTGGCATTGACATCCTGACGCTGCAGAAAATGGTGGGAGCAGCAAACTACGGCATGCCTGCCGGTGCGGTGGCCAGTCCAAGTGCCAATGCACAAATGCTGAGCGTGGAAGCCGGTGAGTTCCTGCGCAATGCTGAGGACGTAGCCGATATGGTGGTGGGCGTGAGCAACGGCAAACCCGTGTTCCTGCGCGATGTGGCCGTCGTGAGCGCGGGCGCACAGCAGACTACCAGGTACGTGTGGTTTACCCCAGGTGCTGCTGCTGAGAAAGAAGTTGGGCAGGAGAAAGGCCAGGAAGCTGCAGCCCAGACCGGTCAGACTTATCCGGCAGTGACCATCCAGGTCACCAAAAAGCCCGGCGAAAACGCAGTAGATGTATCGACCGCCGTGCGCGCCAAGATTGACGCTCTGCGCAACACTGTGATCCCCGCCAATGTGCAAGTCACCGCCACACGCGACTACGGTCTGACCGCGGCCGAGAAGGCTAACAAGCTGATCCAGAAGTTGGCTTTTGCCACCGGCTCGGTGATTCTGCTGGTCGGCTTTGCGCTCGGCCGGCGTGAAGCCATCATCGTAGGCGCCGCTGTGATTCTGACGCTCACGGCCACGCTGTTTGCCTCCTGGGCCTGGGGCTTCACACTCAACCGTGTGTCTTTGTTTGCCCTGATTTTCTCGATTGGCATTCTGGTAGACGACGCCATCGTGGTAGTCGAAAACATCCACCGCCACCAGCAGCTCGAGCCCGATGCGCGGCTTGTGGACATCATTCCCCGTGCCGTGGATGAAGTGGGCGGCCCCACGATTCTGGCCACGCTCACGGTGATTGCGGCCTTGCTGCCCATGGCCTTTGTGTCAGGCTTGATGGGGCCCTATATGAGTCCGATCCCAATCAACTCCAGTTTGGGTATGGCAATTTCCCTGGCCATTGCTTTCACCGTGACGCCTTGGTTGGCCTTGAAATTCATGCGGGAGCATGGCGGACACGCATCGCACGAAAAGGGCCAAGCACAAGACGAAGTAAAAGCCTCCAAAGTGCAAAGACTTTTTGACAGCATCTTGTCACCCTTTCTAAACAGCGCGCGCAAGCGCTGGATGCTGCTGGCTGGCATTCTGGGTGCATTGCTGCTGTCGGTGGGACTGGCCGTGGTGCAACTGGTGGTACTCAAGATGCTACCTTTTGACAACAAGAGTGAGTTCCAAGTGGTGGTGGATATGCCAGCGGGGACCCCGCTCGAAGAGACCGCAGCCGCGCTGCAGGAACTGGGTGCCTTTCTTGCGCTTCAACCCGAGGTCACCAACCTGCAGGCGTACGCCGGAACGGCATCTCCTATCACCTTCAATGGCTTGGTGCGTCAGTACTATCTGCGCGCCGATGCGGAGCAGGGCGATCTGCAGGTGAACTTGGTGGACAAGCACCACCGCAGTGACAAGAGCCATGTGATTGCACAGCGCTTGCGCCCGGCACTGGAGAAGATAGGCCTTGCACACCATGCACGAATCAAGGTGGTAGAAGTGCCACCGGGCCCTCCGGTGATGTCGCCCCTGGTGGCGGAAATCTATGGCCCGGACGAAACTGGCCGTCAGCACCTGGCGCAACAAGTGGAAAGGTCCTTTGCTGCCACACAGGACATCGTCGCCATCGACACCACCTTGCGCGAAATCGCTGCACGCGCCTTCCTGCGCGTGCGCCGCCAGCGTGCGGACAGTCTCGGGATTCCGGTAGCCGCTGTGGCCCAGACCGTTGCTTCGGCCCTGTCGGGCACTGACGCCGCCTTCCTGCACGACGGCCAGTCCAAATACCCGGTGCCAGTGCGCATCCAGTTGCCGTTGCAAAGCCAGGTCGGACTGGACGCGATCCTGGCGTTGCCTATGCGTGCTGCCAATGGCCAGTTAGTGCCGCTCTCGGAACTGGTGCAGGTAGAAATGGGTGTGATCGATAAGCCGCTCTACACGAAGGACCTCAAGGGCGTGAGCTATGTGTTTGGCGACATGGCCGGCAAGCTGGACTCACCCCTGTACGGCCTGTTTGCGATTCGCTCCACCATCGATAAGCAGGTAAAGACCACAGTGGGCGAGTACTGGATCCACCAACCCTCAGACACCTACCGTCAGTACGCCCTGAAGTGGGATGGTGAGTCCCAAATCACCTATGACACTTTCCGCGACATGGGTGCGGCCTATGGCGTGGGCCTGATCCTTATCTACCTCCTGGTGGTGGCTCAGTTCAAGAGCTACCTTACGCCGCTGGTGATCATGGCGCCCATACCCTTGACGATTATTGGCGTGATGCCAGGTCACGCGCTTCTGGGCTCGCAGTTCACGGCCACCAGCATGATTGGCATGATTGCCCTAGCTGGCATCATTGTTCGCAATTCCATCCTTTTGGTGGATTTCATTGAGCTGCAAGTCACCCAGGGCGTGGACTTCAAGACTGCTGTACTGCAGTCCGCTGTGGTGCGTGCGCAGCCGATTGTGCTCACCGGCTTAGCGGCCATGATAGGCGCCTTCTTCATTCTGGACGACCCGATCTTCAATGGCTTGGCCATCTCCCTGATCTTCGGCATTCTGGTATCCACCATGCTCACGCTGGTGGTGATACCTGTTCTGTATTACGCGCTGTTCCGGCGCCGTATGGAAGCGCGCGCAGACGCGAAGATTGTTTCCCCGTAAGCAACCCTTATCAACCAGGAGATTCCCATGACCGTAGACCGCTATATTCACCTCCTCGCCGGCAGCTTCATTCTGCTGTCGCTGGCCTTTGGCGTGGACGCCAGCCCGATATTTATCTCACACTACTGGTTGTTCTTTACAGCCTTTGTAGGTGCCAATTTGTTCCAGTTTGGTATTACCAAATTCTGCCCTATGGGCTGGATACTAAAAAAACTGGGCGTGCCAGAGTCCAAAACAAATTGTGGGGTGTGATCGCGGTCTCTTTGATGGAGAACATTATGAGCGAACCAAATTCGCAGGTCACACAGCGCAAACCCGCCAAAGTACTGCATGGCCTGGAGAAAGACGATGCCCGAACCGACATCCTGAATCGACTGCGCCGTGCCGAGGGTCAGATCCGCGGCATACAGCGCATGCTGGAAGAAGGTGAAGATTGTCAGAGCATAGGGCACCAATTTTCTGCTGCGCGCAAGGCGCTCGACAGTACCTATCTGCGCATGACCCTGTGCTTTGCTGAGCAAGAAATAGAAACTCTGATGGCCAACGGCAGCCCCCAGAGTGAGACAAAAGCAGTGGTGCTTAAGGATTTGGAAACCATGCTGGCCCGCATGCGCTAAGTCCTGACAGCCCTCACCCTTTCAATAAATACAACACCAGGAGAATTCTCATGTCCCACATCGTAATCGTAGGCGCAGGAATAGGCGGCATGCCCGCTGCATATGAACTGCGCGAATTGCTGCCCAAAGAGCACAAGATCACCGTCGTCAATGCGGTGGACTACTTCCAGTTCGTACCCAGCAACCCCTGGATTGCTGTGGGCTGGCGACAACGCGAAGACATTACCTTGCCCATACGGCCGTATCTGGAGCGAAAGGGCATTGGGTTTATTGCCCAGCCAGTCACAGCCATCAACGCCGAGGCAAATATGCTGACCTTGGGCAATGGTGAATCGCTGGCCTACGACTATTTGGTGATCACCACAGGGCCCAAGCTGTCCTTCAGCGAAGTGCCTGGTGCCGGACCCGTTTCTCACGGTGGTGGCGGATTCACCCATTCCGTCTGCAGCGTGGACCATGCCCAGGCCTTCTGGGCCGACTACGAAAACTTCCTCACGAACCCTGGCCCGGTGGTGATAGGTGCCATGCCCGGCGCAAGCTGCTTTGGTCCGGCCTATGAATTCGCCTTCATCTTGGATACGGACCTGCGCAAACGCAAGCTGCGCAACAAGGTGCCCATTACCTATGTATCGAGCGAACCCTATATCGGTCACCTGGGCCTGGGCGGTGTGGGCGACAGCAAATCCATGTTGGAGTCCGAAATGCGCAACCGGGACATGAAGTGGATTACCAACGCCAAGACCACCCTGGTTGAAGACGGCAAGATGTTTGTCACCCAGCTCGACGACCTGGGCAATGTCTACAAGGAGCACGAGCTTCCCTTCAAGCTGTCCATGATGCTGCCAGCCTTCAAGGGCGTGGACGCGGTCGCTGCCGTACCCAATCTTTGCAATCCGCGCGGCTTTGTGCTTATTGACGAATACCAGCGAAGCAAGGCGTATAGAAACATTTTCTCGGCTGGCGTATGCGTGGCCATACCGCCTGTGGAAGTCACACCGGTTGCCACTGGAACGCCCAAGACTGGCTACATGATTGAGAGCATGGTAGGCGCAATTGCACACAACATTGCAGATGAACTGGCTGGTAAGCCGGCGAACGCCAAGGGGACGTGGAATGCCATCTGTCTGGCTGACATGGGTGACACGGGCGCTGCCTTTGTGGCTCTTCCGCAAATCCCGCCGCGCAATGTGAATTGGTTCAAGAAGGGCAAGTGGGTGCACTTGGCCAAGATTGCGTTCGAAAAATACTTTATGCGCAAGATTCGCAAAGGTACTTCCGAACCGGTCTATGAAAAGTATGTGCTAAAGGCGTTGGGTATTGTGCGGCTGGCGGAGAAGATACCCCATTCGCACCACTAGGCCTCACCGGCAGGTAGTCAGCGCATCAACAACTCCGGGAGGCGCTTGCTTCCTTGGGAAGGAACTATTTTTTTCTTGCTGGCAAGGGCTTCTGCCTCATCCATTTTGCGGTTGATATACCAGTAAAAAAATACTGCCATCCCGAGCATGAATGCTATGCCGCTAATACTCATGATCCCATAATCGGTAGTGAAGAGGTCGGTAAGTAGCTTCATATTGGACTCCTTGTAAAGTTCCAGTGTCCACCTCAATTCCTGGATTCGATTGACAATAATCAATCGCAAAATGTCATGAAGGACCAGTTAACACGCATTTTATTTTGCACAAGCTATCTCAGTGAGTAAAACGCCTGCTAGTTCTGAAAAAATGTACTCTAGTTATGGCTGCCAGTAGCGCTTTCAAGGAATGAGTTCTGCTCAAAGCGCAAGTTAGGCGGACATTATTGTGGACAGACATCCCCGCAAATGACTGTGCGCTCAGCGCTGACAATTAAGTGAAACTTAAATCGCAGTGACTGTCACCGAACTGTCACTTCCGGCTCATACCTTAGCGGCCTCACAACCCAAGGTTCATCCATGAATAAAGCCCCCTCAGTCCTTTCTCTTGCCGTCGCATCACTCACGTCGTTGGCCTTCACCATGCCGCTATATGCCCAGGATGTCACCGGTGCAGGCGCCAGCTTTCCGGCTCCCGTATACGCCAAATGGGCTTCGGACTACAACAAGGCAAGCGGCGTCAAAGTGAACTACCAGTCCATTGGATCGGGTGGCGGCATCAAGCAGATTGATTCAAAGACAGTGGACTTTGGCGCCTCCGACATGCCCCTGAGCGACGAGGTGCTCAAGTCCAAGGGTCAGCTGCAGTTCCCCACCGTTATGGGTGGTGTGGTGCCGGTCATCAACATCAAGGGCATTGCACCCGGGCAGCTCAAGTTCACAGGCCCGCTGTTGGCCGACATCTTCCTGGGCAAGGTGACCAAGTGGAATGATCCCGCCATCAAGACCCTGAACCCGACACTGGCCTTGC
The DNA here is from genome assembly GCF_003415675.1 of Rhodoferax lacus. Lineage (GTDB taxonomy): Bacteria > Pseudomonadota > Gammaproteobacteria > Burkholderiales > Burkholderiaceae_C > Allorhodoferax > Allorhodoferax lacus. Next base: position 150,485 of record NZ_QFZK01000008.1, on the reverse strand, counting down.
CGGATGCAGACATCGCACTGGTCCGCCGCGCAGACGGCTCGGGCACCACCTTTATTTTCACCAACTACCTGAGCAAAGTCAGTATGGAATGGAAGACCAAAGTCGGCGAGGGAACGGCTGTGAATTGGCCCAGCGGTGCGGGTGGCAAGGGTAATGAGGGGGTATCCGCCTTCGTCAATCGCCTTCCCAATTCGATGGGCTACGTTGAGTATTCCTATGTGAAGCAGAACAAGATGAACTACGCCTTGCTGCAGAACGCAGCCGGTAATTTTGTGCAGCCCGACGACACGGCTTTCAAGGCGGCCGCCGCCGGCGCAGACTGGAGCAAATCGTTCTACCAGATTCTTACCAACCAGCCTGGCAAGGACTCATGGCCCATCAGCGGTGCCACATTCATCCTGATGCACAACACGCAGGACAAGCCGGCAAATGCCAGCGAAGTGCTGAAGTTCTTCAATTGGGCCTATGCCAACGGCGCAAAGGCTGCTGCCGACCTGGACTACGTCCCTATGCCAGCTGCTGTGGTTGCTGCAATCCAGAAGTCCTGGGGTGACATCAAGGACGCAAGCGGCAAGGCCGTCCCCTACAAGTAATCAATCCCATCCGCTTGAAGGCCGTGAAGCCAGGCTTCATGGCCTTTTTCAATTCGAAATGGAAAGCTACTTGCGCGCCGGCCAGAAAGGCAGAATCACAGAGGGTTCAATGGTGACTTTTTCCGATGCGAGCTTGATCTTTTGGCGGATCACATCGTCGCTGTCATTCGCATAGAGGGGTGCAATCACCTGACTGTACGGCCCCTTGGTAAAGGTGTTGATACGTAGCGCATTGCTGAGACCAACACTGCCGAACATCAACAGGATCGTGCAGGCTACAAGAAGTGGCTTCATGGTGGGGACGTTGCTCCGTGATGGGGGGACGGGTAAGGAGATGCCATGCGATAGGCCTCGAATGTCAGGCTGAATTCCAGGCCGCCCAGGGCCGTGGACTTTCTCATTTCAATTTTCGCTGCATGCAAATCGGCGATGGCCTGGACAATGGACAGGCCCAATCCACTGCCGGACACCGGATTGCCCGGTATCCGGTAAAACCTGTCCATGACACGCTGCAGGTCGCCCTCTGGAATGCCTGGGCCATTGTCTTCAATGACAAGGCGTACGGACCGCGCACTCGCCTCCACCCGGAAGTCAATCTTGCTGTGGTCAGGTGAGTACTTGACGGCGTTGTCAAGCAGGTTGCGCAGCATGATGCGCAAGCCTTCCTCGTGGCCCATCACATAGCACTCGTCGGATTGCATCAACCCCATGTCCATATGTTTTTGCTGGGCCAAGGGGTACACGTCGTTGAACGCCAGCAGGCTGAGCCGGTTGATCTCGACGGGCCGGGCACTGCTGTGCAACTCTGCGTTGGCCTGCTGCCTGGCCAGCACCATCAACTGCTCCACCAGGCGGGTGGCACGGTCAATCCCGGACCCCAGGCGCTGGACGGCGATGTCCCTATCCTTGTTGGTGCTGGAGCGCCGCAACTGCTCAACCTGTAACTTCAGCGCGGAGAGCGGCGAACGCAATTCGTGGGCGGCATCGGCTACAAAGTTCTTCTGGACATCGAAGGCATGGCGCATGCGCCGCAGCAAGAGGTTGAGTTCCTCAACCAAGGGGCGTACTTCATTGGGCAAACCCGTGGTGTCCACTTCGTCCAGTGATTCTGCCTTTCGCGTGGCTATCTGGCGCTGTACGCGGGTCACTGGAGCCAGGGACGAGGTCACCACCCACCACACCATGAAGAGCAGCAACGTGACCATGATGATGATGGGTATGGTGGTTCTGAAGGCCAAATTTCTTGCCAGGCTGCGCCGGGCGGCGCGGTCCTGTGCGATCTGTATCAGATGGTTGCCGTAGCGCAGGGAATAGAGCTTGTAGGTCGTTCCGCGTGCGTCAAACAAGCTGAATCCAGTGCCGTCCCGCTGTGGCAATGGTGTACTGGAAGAGGATTGAAAAAGTACCTTGCCGTCTGATGCGGACACCTGCACGATGAACTCAAAGCCTTCGTCCTCTTCCTGGCGAAAGCCATTGCTGTAGCCGTCGATATTCAATCCGGAGCGTAGCGACAAGGCCATCTGCTGCATCTGGTAGTCGAAGATCTCGTTGGTTTCATCCAGCGATGTCCGGTACGCGATAAAGGACTGGATGCACGCGGTAATGAGCACGGCTGAAAAAAGCAGCAGCAAAAGCCGGGCCCGCAGCGAGTTGGTGACCTTGCGTTTCATGGGCTCTCTTTGGAAATCATGTAGCCCACTCCGCGCACGTTCTGAATCAGCTCGGCGCCTATCTTCTTGCGCAGGCTGTGGATATGGACCTCTATGGCATTGCTGCTGACGCCATCTTTCCAGCTATACATCCGCTCTTCGAGCTGCTTGCGTGACAGCACCATGCCGGGGCGGACCAGTAGCAACTCCAGGATGACCCACTCCCGGGCCGACACCACCACCGGCAAGCCATCCACTGTCACCTCGCGTGTTGCAGGATCAATGCTGACACCCGCATAGGTGTACACCGGTTCAGCACGTCCGGCGGCCCTTCGAACCAGGGAGCGGATTCTGGCCAACATCTCGCCCAGGTCATAGGGCTTGACGATGTAATCATCGGCGCCCGCGTCCAGGCCCTCTATGCGTTGGGCGATGGCATCGCGTGCGGTGGCCACCAATACCGGTGTTCGGTTCTTGCGGTCCCGCAAGGTTTTTAGCACCGTCAGCCCGTCACACAGGGGCAAGCCCAGGTCCAGCAGGATGAGGTCGTATGGCTGGTCTTCCAGAACGGACAGTGCGAGGGCGCCGTCCTTCACCCAGTCGACGGCATAGCCCTCATTGCGCAGAAGATCAAGTACGGACTCGCCGATCATCGTATCGTCTTCAATCAACAGCAAGCGCATGACAGGCCTCTTGAATCAGCAGGGTTTACTGGGCGTCCATGATTTGAATGACCTTGGCCGTGATGTCCACCCCAGGGGCCGTGTAGACAGTGTCCTGAAACACGATATGCATTTGGGAGCTCTCTGCAAGCTTCTTCACGGCCTGGGTTGCGATACTGAATACATGCTGAATGTCGTCACGCTTTCTGGCATCCCGGTCTTCCGCAAATTGCTGACTGCGGCGCTTGAGGTCCCGGGCCAGATCATCGATTTCTTTTTGCCTGGCTGTCAACTGTGACGGATTCAAAGTGGGCCCGACTTTGTCCAGATCGGCAGACTTCTCCTTGAGCGCGGAGGACATGGTCCGCAGCTCGGCTTCTTGGGGCAGGAAATCTGCCTGGAACTTAGCCAACGCGTCCTTTGCCACCTTGGAGTCACTCAGTATCTTGCGTGCATTGATGCTGGTGGCCGTGGGCAAATCGGCGGGCACGGCCCTGGCTTGGGTGGCCGCGCCCAGCAGGCAGAGAATGGAAACGATCAGATGGCCTATGCGCTTCATGGGATTCTCCAGGAGAAGACGTGAAATGGACAATTGGCGCGTTCGGCACCGGCAGCTTGGAAGCGGGTGTGCTCAGAGCGAGACGGGATGCAGTTTGCTCAGGTATTGACGAATCTGAACGGCGTCCTGCAGCCGAATGGCATTCGCTCCCGCGTTCAGCAATACTAGGGTAGTGTGGGCACCGGATTGTTGAATCCGCATGATGAGGCAATGGCCGGCCTCATTGGTGAAGCCCGTCTTGGACAGCAAAACATCCCAACCCTTTGCACCAACCAAGCGGTTGGTATTGTGGACCGTATACAGACGTCCGTTCATGTGTATGGCCTCGGATTTGTCGGTGGTGATATTCACGATCTGCGGATAGTGTGCCGCTGCCTGCGCCATTTTCGCCAAATCTGACGCCGTCGAGGTGTTTTCCGGCGAAAGTCCGGTGGGCTCCTTGATGGTGGTGTTGTGTAGACCCAGTGACCGGATCTTGGCTTGCACGGCCTGCAGGAAAGCCGCATTGCTGCCGGGGTAAGTCCGGGCCAGCGAAGCTGCGGCACGGTTGTCAGAAGACATCAATGCCAACTCGAATATTTCCCTGCGCTTCAAGGTGGTCCCAATGGGAACATGCGACTTGCTGTGTTTGAGCATATCCACGTCCGAAGCCTGAATGGAGATGGTCTCGTTCATATCCGGCTTGCTGTCCAAGACCACCATGGCAGTCATCAACTTGGTGAGCGAGGCAATCGGGGCGACAGTGTTGGCGCCCTTGGATAGCAGGATCTGACCCGTGTCATCGCTGACCACGAAGACGTGCTCGGATTGCAGGCTGGCAGCTTGGCAAACGCCAAGGCCCAACAGCAAGAAAATGCACAGGGCTTTGATTGGCTTTGAATTCATCGTAAGGGCATTAGCTGAATGGGGGCAGCCCTCGCACAGACAGAGCGCCAAGGCCGTGACGCTGTACGCACGGCCTTGGTCCCAATGATGCGTCGGCCAGACTTAAGTGAGACTTAAACGGCCGCTCCATGGGTGCCAAATCAAAGAACGGGTACGAATAGTCGGCAGAATTGCCGCCATGCCATCCAGACCGCTATGCCCGCATTGGGCCGGGTAGGCAACATTAACAATTGGAGTTCGTATGAGAAACATCAATCGCCTTGCACTTGTGGGTTCGATGGCAAGTGCCATTCTGTTGGGTGCTTGCAGCAGCACGCCGGTCGCACCGCCTCCGGTGGCGACAGCACCGGCATCCGCACCCAAGGCACAGCCCGCTGCGGCTCCCAGCGCAGCCCCTCAGGTTGCCACACCTGCGCCAGTGAGCAAGGCGGAGCTTGCAGCGTATCTGGACCCTGCCAACCCACTGAGCAATGACAAAAGCGTGTTCTTTGACTTTGACCAGTACATGGTCAAGCCCGAAGGCCAGCGCGTTCTTGAAATGCATGGCAAGTACCTGGCTGCCCATTCGGCTGTAAAGATCAGGGTGGAGGGCAATGCCGATGAACAGGGCGGTGCCGAATACAACCTTGCACTAGGGCAGAAGCGGGCCGACGCGGTGGTCAAGGTTCTCAAGGTGTTTGGTGTGAAAGACACGCAAATGGAAGCCGTGAGTTTCGGCAAGGAAAAGCCCAAGGCCTTGGGTCACGATGAACAGTCCCGTGCCCAGAACCGTCGCGTTGACCTGGACTATCCCAACAAATAGCCAGACCCGATGGTTGCATGACCGTCGTGCTGAGTTCTTGAACGGCGACTGACCTGCACATGCCGTTTCACAACCACCTTGATCCTATTGCCTTTTCAATAGGACCGATTGCGGTTCACTGGTACGGCATTGCATTCGCGGTCATATTTGGCTTCGGTGAGTGGTTCATAGGCAAACTGCTCGTTCGAGAACGGCGGCATGACATCGAGACAGACCGATTGTTCCTCTATGCCTTGGGTGGCACCGTACTGGGTGCACGAATCGTGCATTGCGCTTTTTATGACCCGCAGTACTACCTGACCTACCCCTGGAAAATCTTTGCTGTATGGGAGGGCGGACTTGCCAGCCACGGCGGGGTAATTGGGCTGGTTCTTGCGCTCATGTGGGCCAATCGGGCAAGCCCGCGAGGAACACTGATGTACTTGCTGGACCGTATCAGCATTCCTGCCGCTTTTGGTGGAGGCCTTGTGAGGCTGGCAAACTTTGTAAATTCTGAAATACTGGGCCTGCCAACGGATGGTCCGTTTGCGGTTGTTTTCGACGCGATAGATGCCGTACCGAGGCATCCTGTGCAGCTGTATGAAGCGGCATGCTATTTTGTCTTGGGGCTGCTTTTGGCCAGTCTGTATTTCCGAACCCCAGCGCGCAATCAACCAGGGCTGCTCACCGGCGTATTTTTTGTTGGTGTATTCAGTGCAAGGCTGCTTCTGGAGCGGTATAAAGTCCCGCAGGCCGCTTTTGAAGGTGCCTGGTGGATATCGATGGGGCAGGTGCTGAGTCTGCCGTTTATTGGTGTGGGGCTGCTGCTGGCCCTGCTACCTTCATTGCGCAAAGTCCATTAGCGGTCGATGTGACGCTTGCTGCACAAACAAGGATCTCTACTTTTTGAGACTGACCAGCCACGTCAGTACATCCGCCTTTTCCTCCGGTGTGCACTCCCGGCCAACAACGTCACCACAATTCCTGCGGAACCACTTCTCTGTTTTTGCAGCGTCCGTAAAACGCTCAGGATTTGCTGCTGGAGCCATGGGCTGAATGACCTTGCCGGTCTTGACATGTTTGCCCAACACAGTCGGGTCTGCCGTGTGGCAACTGGAGCATGACTATTCACGCCCATGTTTGCTCGTAAAAAATTCCTGTCCCTGAACCGCTTTGGGCCGCACACCTGAAAGGCGCATCAACGTATCAATCTGCTTCTCCGGCGTAGAGCTCTGCGCGTGCACCTGCGTACCAAGCGAAATCAAAACACCTGCAAAAAGAAATCCGATACAAGCCTTCATTGTTCCTCCGGAAAAAGAATTCAGTCTACGGCCCGCAGAGTTAAGTCAAACTTAATCAGAAGGGGTTGCGCTTCAGGCGCCATGGTCGGCGAATGATGGATCGCAAAGTAAAGCCTGGCCCGGCACCCGTCCACTCGAATGAACCCCTTCACAATGGCTTTGTATGCATAGTCTTTACCAATACGTGTCGACCTGCCTGCGTGCCTGGCGTGATTACCCGTACTGGTGGGGCTGGCTACCGATGATGCTGTGGTCGGTTCTGGCCGGATTTATAGGGGCCGGCGCAACCGAGCTCTTTCGACTGTCGTTGTATTGGGGCGACGCCTGGCTTCTCGGGCAAGGCGGCAGCCTGGTGGCCCTGTCGCGCAGTTTGAGTCCCGGACTGCGGGTGGTTGTGCCTGCCCTGGGTGGCCTGTTGGCGGGAGGGCTGCTGCAGTCCCTGCGTAGATTCAATTCAGGTACCACCAAGGCAGACTACATGGACGCAAGCACCATGGGGGACGGCCGCATACCCGTGCCACAGACCCTGGTGCGCAGCCTCTCATCCATGCTCAGCATTGTCAGCGGCGGCTCCATCGGGCGCGAGGGCTCCATGGTGCAACTGGCGGCCATGTGTGCCTCCGCCTTGGGGCAATGGCTGCGCATGCCTGTAGAGCGCCTGCGCCTGCTGGTGGCGTGCGGGGCTGCGGCAGGTATCACTGCGGCCTACAACGCGCCCTTTGCAAGCGCATTTTTTGTGGCCGAAATCGTGCTGGGATCGATTGCACTGGATAGCCTGGGCCCCATCATCGTGGCCGCCGTGGTGGCCAATATCACCATGCGCCATATCCCCGGCTATCAGCCACCCTATGCCATGCCCAACTTCCCGGCGATACAGGGGCTGGAGGTGTTGTTGTTCGCCGGACTGGGCATTCTCTCGGGACTTGCACCGGCCCTGTTTTTGCGCGGGCTGGAGCGAAGCCGTGAGCGCTTCGCCGCCCTGGGCTTGCCACTGCCATTGCAGCTCGGGTTGGGTGGCTTGATGGTGGGATGCATTTCTTTTTACTGGCCCGAGGTATGGGGCAACGGCTACAGCGTGGTGAATGACACGCTGCATTCGCATCTGGCCTGGTCCCTTTTGCTGTTGCTCCTGATCAGCAAGATGCTGGCGACCTTCGCCACAGTTGGCTCAGGTGCTGTAGGCGGTGTCTTCACTCCGGCCTTGTTCTTTGGCTGCATGCTGGGAGAAATCTATGGCCTGGGCGTGCAGGCGCTCTGGCCCGAACTGACCGCCGCACCTTTTGCTTACGGGATTGTGGGTATGGGCGCATTCCTGGCGGGCTCCACCCAGGCACCGCTGATGGCCATTCTGATGCTGTTCGAAATGACGCTGAGCTACCAGGTGATGCTGCCGCTCATGGTGGGCTGTGTGATGGCCTATTTTGTGGCCAGGGCCGCGAACGCAGGTTCCATGTATGACATTACCGTGCGCCGCATGGCGCAAAGTGCGGAACGGCAGCGCTTGCGAAAGCAGTTGGTACAGGACCTTGTTGAACCCGCACTCACCGTAGTCCCGTTGGATGCCGATGCGGCCAGCATGGGCCGCTTGTTTGCAGCGCATCCGGTGAAGTATCTGTATGTGGTCAATGGTGCTGGCCTGTACCAAGGTGTGGTGCCCCTCAGGGCCCTCACACAGGCCATTGCTGAGCATCGTCAAAGCCACAGAGCGGCAGATCTACTCAGCCAGGAAATCCAGCCACTGACCAGCGACATGGGGCTGGAGGCAGCATTCCAGCGCTTTCTGGCACACCAGGGTGAGCGACTGCCAGTGGTGCAATCCGCTGCGCTTCCGCGCCTCTTGGGCGTGGCGAAAAAGAGCGCCTTGTTGCAGACCTATGCCCAGTTGAGTATTTGACAGATAGCGTCCGCTTGGCATGCCTGACGATGGCACGCAGATGCCGTGACCTGTGCGACGGCATACCCATTGGAGTATGCTTGATCTCCTTCAACCAGTAACCCGCCAATGCCCACTTCAAGCCAGCCATTGCCAACATGACCTCAACCAACAGCACGCCATTTACCGACCCGGCACAAACCTGGAACCAGCGCTTTTCCAAGGATGGCTATGTCTTTGGAACCGAGCCCAATGAATGGCTACGGCGCCAGGCCTCCTTCTGGAAAACGGGAGCCAAGATCCTTTGTGTGGCTGATGGTGAAGGCCGCAACAGCGTCTGGCTGGCCAAGCAGGGCCACCAGGTCGAAGCGTTCGACATTTCGGACGTAGGTGTGGCCAAGGCACTGCGCCTGGCACAAGAGAGCCAGGTCAGCGTCGATTACAAGGTGGCAAGTTGCGATGACTTTGCGTGGCAGCAGAACCAGTACGACGGCGTCGTCGCCATATTCGTGCAATTTGCTGACCCCGAGCTGCGTGCGAGGCTGTTTGAGAACATGGTGCTATCCCTCAGGCCCGGTGGTTCAATCCTGCTTCTCGGCTACACGCCCAAGCAACTGGAATATGGAACAGGCGGGCCCTCTGTGCTTTCGCATCTCTACACCCCAGCAATGCTGCGGGAGGCTTTGGGTGCGCTGGACATACAGGTCCTTGAGGAATACGAAACGGAGTTGACAGAAGGGGAAGGCCATAAAGGCCGATCAGCAGTGATTGGTATTGTTGCAATGCGCAGCGCGGCGGCACGGTGATCCGGGGGTGAATGTGAGCACCGGACAAAGGGTATCTCAATTGGAAAAATGCCTGGTAACAGTATCCCTTGAGTTACCCCCTATCTGCGGGACGCTGCCGAAACCCGTTGACCGCAATCCGTAAATATCAGAAAAGTGTCGCGAGATTCGTTGGGACCGCTCGTGGCTCATTGTGGGTACCCATCTGCATGAACTTCTGATCCATAAACAGACCGATTTTCGCTAGGAACCATGTCAAGTATCGGGCAAGCAGCTTGAACTACTCAAAGGCAGCAAACGCGTGCATTGCTCACGACCACTTTCCATTCTCGAGTGGCTGCATTGGGCACGAAGCACTTGTTCTCCAATTGCTGCAGCCCGGTAGACGGAACTTTTCTGGAAAACCTTTTTGGTATCGTGTCGCCCCCTTACCCTGCCCCCTTTGACCTATGTAATACATGCCCGTTTTTGCTTAACGTCTTCTCGGCCTGAAGAGATCAAAGGTTGTCACTTTTCTTTTCGCTTCCAGTTCTTCAAGATCCATCTCCACGACATTGATGGCAGCGCCCATTGGGTCTGCAACCATTGCCAACTCAACTTCCTTCAAAAAGTTATCGTTCACTTCATCCGAGAACAAGGCCCAGCGCAATCCAAACGCAAGCCACTTGCCTGCCAGCAGCAATTCAAACGCGTACCGCATCGGATCAAAGGCGTAGTACAGCGTCACACGCTTCTCTTCCTTGGCAATCTCCCGCAGCATCTGGCGCAACCGGTAACCACGCAGCGCCTTTGCACCACTGCGAATGGCATCCCGCAAGTACAGCGGACCGTGGCACACGGTCTCACCGCGAGCCCCACGTCTGAACATGGCTGAGTTGCGACCGGTCAAGGCATCGGCGCCCAGGTGCAGATAGCTTTGCAGGGCATCCTGCACACCTGGGTCCTGGAGCCTGCTCCTGTCCTTGCGATCAATGATCTCGGAGCCCAACAAGAAAGTCGTGCGCCAGCTTGACTCATTGACGCTTCGTAGTGACATAGACTGCAACGCGGGAGCCAGTCTGGGCGCGCCAATGACCAGTTGCTGCAGGTGATCATGCAACTGGCGGGCCTCTGCCCTGTACAACTCCGTTGCGCTGTAAAAATGCCTGTCCAGAACAACCGCTTGAGAACCAGCACACTGCCGGATTCCATGCGCCAACTCTTTGAGACACCCGTCATCACCGCGGTTGGAACGGAAGGCGCTGTCCTGCTGAATATTCCAGTTCAGTGCAACGGGAATGGCAATGGTGTTCCAGACTTCATCCCTGCGATAGAACGTCTGACTGCAGTGGTTGACCATGTCATTCAATCGATCGGCACCTTGGTCATCGAGTTCTCCCAATGCGCGGGCAATCACATCCGCGGATCCCCGACCTATCAGCTCGAAGGAGACAAAGTTCCTCACCCTTTCCTTATGCCCCTCGTCGTTCCCTTTAGTGCCTTCAAGCCGTTGCACTAGACTCACCAGCGTGCGCACCTGGTGATCGAAGATGTCGTCTGATCGCATTTCTTTTTACTCCCTGTATGTGAGCCCATCGCCCACTCCAAAAATAGCAAATTCGTTTCGCCAGCTAAGCGCATTTGCAGGCCTTTTTGAAATTTTTTTGCAACCCATGCGTGATAGAAAAACACTCCATCCAAGTCAGATGGAGTGTTTGCCTCTACGCTGTTTTCTGATGCGTTATTTGAAGAATGCGGACTGCAACTGACTGCCGTTGCACCACAGAACCACGCCGCGTCCGGTCATCCTTTCTTGGACAAATGCGGGGATCGCACCGCCGTACACAATGTTGGACGCCACCGTCCCGTCACTGGCGCCACTCGCTAAGGAATACCCGTTAATGTTGTATCCAAGATCGACGGCCAGTGCGTCCCCTGCGCCATCCACGCGCAGTTGCAAGTTTCCTGCACCACTGACTCCGGTGGGATACAGCGCCAAGGGCGATGACCAGCCCACGCCAGGGGTGTAGCTGGCACTGTAGGGCTCGTAATACCCTACACCGACACCACTCATTGAGGATGCAGCAAACACCATCGTGTATTTGCCCGGACACAAAGAAGCCAATGCCGGGCGCACATTGCCAACAGAACCCTGAACAACATGTTGGCTTGCAACCTGCGCGCCCGCAGAGTCATGCAGAACCGTGTGAATCGAAGGATCCACACCACCCCAGGCGACCGCATCCGAGCCATCGGCATTGACCACAAGATCCAGGTCCGATTCGGACGCAGGTACTCCAGTACCCAGACTGACCGTTGCTGCCCATGTACTGCCCGTCTTGCGCGCCAACATCACGGATTGAGAAGCACCAGCCCAGATCGCCACCACCGCATTGGCATCGCTCAAACCCAGCTTGACCGCCGCATAAGGACTGGAGGCAAGCTCCACCCGATCAGACACTGAAACACCGGATAGTGGCAACGTGTAGAGATTGAGGGCCTGCGTGCCCGCATTGACGATGCTGGAACTTAACCATCCGATCAGGGTTCCACCAGCTGCCGAATTGGTAATCTTGAGCCCACTGACGCTGGCAGTGCCGATTTGCGTGGGACTACTCCAGACATTGGTGCTGTTTGAATAGGTACTGAGCCAGACCCGGTAGGTGGATTCTCCCGCTACCTGGGAGGTCCAAGCCACTGTTGCGACACCCGTTGTGGGGTTGGCGGATACAACGGTTGCGGACGGATTCAACGCCCAGCCGCCATTGTCATTCACCGCCTGAACCGTCCCGGCATAGCCGCTGATGAGGGTCGGCTGCGTCCAGGTTCCTGCTGTCAAGTCACCGAAAGTGGCATACAACCTGTTGCCACTGGTCTCCGACTGGGCGTACACGGCCAGCACCTTGCTAGCAGCGATATTGGCCATCGACGGCATGTACGTGGTAATTGCACCATTGGCATACAGTGAAGGACCAGTGGCCCAACGCATCGCCGCAAATGCTCTCGTCTGCGTGCTGCCGGTTCCCTGCTGGCCTCCGTTGGTGCCCGCGGTAGCGCCTGAACTGCCTCCGCCACCACCTCCGCACGCAGACAGGACACAGCACATCACGGCGGCGCATACTGTCTTCCTGATACTAGGACTAGGCAAATGACCTTTCCAGCGATTGGTGCGTCCTTGACCCTGATTGACTTTGATTTTCTTCATACGATTTCCTTCTGAATTTCATTCTTCATTTGCATCTGCAGACCTTGCTGATTGCACATTCAAGGTTTCACTTGCAGCGGCTCGCCTTACCTGTTTCATTGAGCGTCTATTGCCGGTGTAGGCACCTCACCTTCTTTGGTGCAGCTTGAGCACCTTCAATGGCATATGCCTTTTCCGGATACGGCTGCTGTAACGCGTGGCCCCCCTCGGCCCACTAGGACTCGTGGAAAGTACAAAGCCGGCGTCCCGTGGTGCTAACCAGACCCGGGTTCCGGGCTTCAGGTTGAGCGCATGTGTGAACGTGTCAGGCAAGTCCACAACGAGCCGCCCACCCAGGGTCTCCCTCGCTGCCGCGCTATAGCGCTGCACCGTGGGGTCCACCGCTTCGGCGGAGAATGCCCTGCCGCTTGCATGCGCCAGTTGTTGAGGTGCTTCATTCGCGCCTCCCCATCCTCTGTATGCGTTGCAACAGCGCGTTCATGGAGCACACCAAGGTTTCGCCGTCGGGTGCGCGCTGCATCTGGCGAGCCGAGGTGAGCTCAATTACCAGGGTGCTACCAATCCATTGGATGTCAGCCACCAGGCTTCCCCGGCATCCTTCCTGGCTCCAGAGATAGCTGTCCCCGCTCGATGCATCAGCCAACAGCTGACAGCATTCGGGATCTGTGCTCTTGCCTGTGAGGCGAAACATCACCAGCCGCTCACCCGTGGATTCACTGCGCAGCACTGTTGCGTGTACCGTCGGCTGCCGCACTATGCGCAGCCACAGGTCTTCGACCCCACTCAGCACCTCACCGATATCAGCTGGATAGTGCACACGCCACTGCACAGGATCCCTCCTCGCTGCATCGAATGACGATGCCCGACTGGATGAGAAATCGTCGTCATTGGCTGGGGCATTGCCAGCAATGAAGCCGCCTCCACTGACCATGCGCGCGCTCATTGCATGGCTCCTGCGTTGCTGGCGTTCTGGCTGAAGAATGTCGCCCTGCGCTTGCCGGTCTCCACCAGTGCACGAACAGCATTGCGCAGCTCGTCCTTCGGATCCAATGCAGACTTCACGATCACGACACTGGGCTGTGCGGCGATGTCCGTTACCATGACCTGGTGGTCGTAGTCCTGCCCCAGCGACCAGTACCAGTGCGGCTGACCGTCTTCAATGTCGAGTTGCCGCCAGCAGAACCCCCGCTTGTTTTGGCCAAGGAGTGCGTCAATCTCCATGCAGGTCAGCGTGAATGCTGCAGACCAGTTGCGCTCAATGTTCAGTTCGCCCAGCGGGCTCTCAAACATGTAGGCGTATTTGATGGCCGCGCACAGAAAGCGTACATCCTGGATGGGGGAGAGTCCCGTGTTGATCTCCACACCACCATTCCAGATCTTCATTTGGTTGATGGCGCGTTTTTCTGACTTGTGAACTGCTGACTGTTTCTTGTAAGACATGATTTTTTTACTCCGGTTGTGTTGTTACTGACCAATGAATATTGAACTTTTGAGGGTCTGAACTAAGCGTTTTTTGGGCAAAGCTCCGCCCTCTTCCGTCAGTTCGCAAAAAATATTTACACTGATGGAATGAATCTGACTTCGCTGAAGTTTTTGCTGAGCTGGCCATATGCTCAGCTGCAGCTAGTGCGCTATGGCGGATGAACCAATGGGTTGTGCTTGACCATGGCTACGCTCCTGATGCGTTGGATGGGTTACCCGCTTGGCCAACAAATCCCATCGGATGCTTGATCGGGCTTTTGAGCGCAAGCTCTTCTTCAAGCAAGCTAATCAAGCCACTTGCAGTCGCAGGCACCTTCGCAAAGCCCAGTCGGCGCGCGATACAGGCAAAGTCACCCGGTGTGACACCTGACAGTGCTGACACCGTGTGAAGGTCGTCCTCTGTGCAAGGCATTTGCAATGCAATGCAAAGGTTCTCAAATCCAGCTCTGACTTGAGTAGGCTTCAGTGCTGCAAAGTGGATCTTGATATCCAGTCGTCGCAGTGCGGCCGGGTCAATGGCGTCCAGTCGGTTGGTGGCCACCACCACCACGCCGTCAAACTCACCCAACTGCTCCAGCAATTCATTGACTTGCGTGACCTCCCAATTGCGCACGGCGTTCTGGCGGTTGGCCAGCAACCCATCCACCTCGTCGATGAACAGCACAGCGTCTTCATCCCACGCCTGGTCAAAGCATTGGCTGATGCGCTGTTCGGTCTCACCTACATAGGGCGACAAGAGATCTGAGGCACGTTGTTCCAGCAGCGGCTTGTCTAGGATGCGGGCCAGTGCTTTGGCAAAGGCAGTCTTACCAGTCCCCGGCGCACCGAATAGGGCAATGCGTGCGTTGCCGTTCTTCTTGATACCTTCCACCAGTTCCAGCAGGTCTACACTGGCGTTCACGCTTTCGGCTGACCAGGCTTGCGGGTCGTAGACAGGTTGGCTGTCTGTATGGGTCGACAACTGCGGGCGCAGGTGACGGGTGGTCTTTCCCGGCAGGCGCTGACGCAACCAGTGCCGACACGATGCTTCGTCCATGGGCATGCCCGCTTTGTCAGCCCGCTCACTGACCAGACCTAGGCGGTCTATCAGCGCCGGGGTGAGCGACTGCACCTGGCCCCAGCTCTGCCATTCCTTTTCTTGAGCATGCGTTTGGGACTTGTCAGCGCGGTTTGTGCCAGTCTGGTCAAAGAGATCAACGGTATCGCTGGTCACGCGATGCTGGAAGCGGTTTTCAATCAAGGCCATGCGCACAGACCGAGGAATTCCTTCAAAGTGGATTTCCACATCAAAGCGACGCAGAACCGCCGGATCCAGCACATCTGGGTTGTTCATGATCCAGATCACCGGAATCCGGCTGTCTTCCAGCAAGCGGTTCATGGATGCACGGTGGTTGTCCATGCTGACCGCTTCATTGCCACCCCGGCCGCCGCCAGTTCCTGCCACATTGCTCGGTGGCCTGAAGGCATCGTCTGCTTCGTCAAACAGAATGACACCTCTCTTTGTGGAACGCATCATCCGCATGATCATGCGCAGGTGTTGCAGTCGGTCCTCACCAGTCAGAGATTCGCCTGTAGTAGTCACCACCACCATTTCCATGGCCTGCGCTGCGGCGTCAACCAGAATCGCCCTGCTCCATTCTGTTTTACCCAGACCCGGCGGCCCCGTAACCAGCATATGGCCTGCCATTTCACCTTCGGCCGCAGCAGCTAGGACTCCAACAAGCCAGCACTGCGCCAAGCGGTTGTGGCTCTGAACGTGTATAAAGTCGTCCAGAGTCAGTTTGGGAGTCTGCAGGGGCTCGGCCATATGCGCCAGGATGGCCTCTGGCTTTCCCTGGTGATAGGCAATGCTTTCCGCCAGCTGCCTCGGAACATAGAGCATTCCAGCAAGATCCTCATCTCCATGGCGGGATATGCGCACAATTCCAGATGTGAGCAGTGCACCTTTGGGACTGCATGCTGCCATCACCGCTTCGATGGGGATGTTCAGTACTGCGCTCAGGGCGTATGCCAAATCACCTTTGTGCATGTTTCCCCAGCATTCCGCGGCCTTGTTCATGGGCCTGAAGACCCGCAACGCCACGGCCAGCTCAAAGATGGCATGTTCTACCTGGTTAAGGCCCGCACTTTTGGAGAGCCATAGCAGGGTGCGGCTCATAGGACAGTCCTCAACTGACCAGTTGGCTGTTTGCGTGGAGAAGCCCCTTGTGCCAGCCGCCCCAAGCCCACCCAGCACTTCCGCCGCCTTTTGGTTCAAAAGGCCCTTCAAGACATCGGAACTACAGTTCGGGTCCGCCAGTTCGGGCAAACCCAGTACGTCGGCGATGGGCCTTTGGTTAAGGCCACCGCCTTCACCGTAGGCTTGCATGCCACCGACGCCGCAATAGATGCGCAATATCCAGCTGAGCATGCGCATCCGGTACGCGCTTCTGGCGCTCCGGTTGGAAATGCCGCCCCAGTGGTCCGCGCTGTCGCCATGCTCATGAAAGTCATGGCGATCCAGAATTGAGTTCAAATTCATGATTCGTCCTTTCAGTAGTCACGCAGGTCAAGAACACTGGCGGCCATGCGCATGCGGCGCTCCAAGTGCTCCGAGAACATGGACTCGTCATCGTCATTGGCCCACCCCATACAAAGGCGCAGGGTTTGTCCCGCTCTAGGGTTGTTGCGATCCACCATGCGCAGTTCCGGCGTGACGATTTCGCGCACGTATCCCTTGATGGATACGCCATCCTGGAAGCAAGGAGACAACCAGTAGTCGATGCCGTGCATGAACATGGCAACGAACACGGCCTCGCGGTCCTCATTTTCAAAAGACCACCAAGTTTGCACCTCCTTGGCCTTCTGCAGCAGCTTTTGGATGCGAAGTCCCGCGGGGCGTCCGTGCACCATGGCCTGCTGACACAGGACCTTGCGCACTTCCGGCTTGATGATGATGTTTCCAAGGAAGTGGCGCAAGCTTGTCGTTTGCAAGCTGTTGCAGACATTTCCAATCAGCACAGAGAAGTACGTTTCCTCAGTAATGTTGGTGCCAGGGGTCGAGATGGGCCGGCCGGCCGATGTGGTACCACGCTGGATACCATGCTGGTTGACGATGAGCGTCAAGTCAGGCTTGCCGCGCTGGGGCCTGGATGGGGGCTGTGTGTATTCCATGTGAACTCCTGAATCTTTGCGATTGACCGATGGTCAAAATGTTTTGGACAAGGCTCCGCCCATCCCCTGTTGCGGACCATCTGCATGGCCTGCAACAGGGGTGTGGTTGGATGAAAGCTGTGTGGCTGGCTAGTCGTTCTCGGACGAGCTCTCACTCATCCAGGAGTCGGCAAGGTCTGCCCAGGTCAAAGGCTGCGATGCCGCATTGGCAACCGCTGCAACCGGCGTTGCGTTCTGTGCCGGTTCGGAGTTCGCAGAGGGGACATCTGCATGGGTAACGGGCGCAGTACTACCGATGCCAGGCGCGCGCTGTCTGAACTGCGGAATGGCAGGACGACCCGGAATGCCCCGAGGCTTGGGTGTGGGCATGGGCGCCGCATCCTTCACCGGCACAAATGCAAACTGCCCAGATTCGTCCTTTTGTTCAACGAGCGGCCCCTGAGACAACTTGCTGGCCAGCAAGCGCTCCATGGCGGAGCCGTCCTGACGCGTCAGATTGGGCACCCAGCGGCTATAAATCTTGAAAAGCATCTCGGTATTTGTATGCCCCATTTGCCTGGCAATCCATTCCGGAGCTTCACCGGAGGCCAGCCATAAAGTGGCACACGTATGACGCAACTGATAGGGACGGCGCGGCGTCAGATCCAGATGGCGCAACAGCGGATACCAGACGCGTTCCGAGAAGTTCTTGTTGTCCAACGGCGTTCCCACCATGTTACAAAACACGTATTCAGAAATCGCCCCAGTAGCTTCAAACTGGGCTTTCAGTGCCTCGTAAACCGGCTGGCTCATCTGAATGTCGCGCTGGGAACCATCGGTCTTGGTGTATTCGTCTTCACCGAGCACAAAGGTCTCCCGAATCCGGATGATGCGCATGTCGAAGTCCACGTACTTCCACTTCAGGCCATGGCACTCGCCGGTACGCATGCCCGTGAAGACGCGCACCACCATGTAGTTCTTGTAGTCCACACGCACCGTGGCAATGATGCGTTGCACATCAACCAACGAAAACGGCTCCACATCGGTCTTGCGCTGCTTGAGCTTCTTGACGGTGGCCATTGGCGGTTTAAACTCAAAGCGGTCGGCGGCTTCGTTCAAGATTTGACGCAGCAGACCCATGATTTCATTGATCCGCTTGTTTGAGAGACCTTCCTGTTTTCCGCGACCTTTAACTTTGCCGAGTGTGGCGCGGAATTCAAGAGCATCAGACTTGGTGATACTGCCGACCACCTTACCCCCGAAGTGGGGGATCAGGTGACCGTTCATGGTAGACAGCAACGACTTGATGTGACTGCGGCGCCATTCAATGCTGCGCTCATCGAACCAGGTGTTGGCGAAGTCCTTAAACAAAGGGCCAATGGGGGCCACGATGTCGGACTTTCCGCTCACTACTGCCTCAACGGCCTTAGCAGTCGCGGTCTGAATCGCACTTTCTACCGCCTGCTTCGCAAGGCGTTTGAGGGCATTGCTATTCGGAAAGTAATTGGCATATACAAAGGAGCCGTCTGCAATCTCTGCTTCAATTTTGTCTGAAATTTTTTCCAATTTTTTGCGGTTTGCCGGCGTATCTTGCAGCGAGGTGTACTCACGGCAACGTGCATCGTTGTAGCGAAAGTCAAAGAACAACGCACCATTAGGTTTGTGAACACGAATACTAGGCATGGAGCATTCCTCCATTGGCCATAGGGATGCCCACCATTCTTGATGGACGGCTAGAAGTCACTCCCCGCATGTCGCGCTGAATTGCATCCCAGACAAACAATATCTTGCGACCGCCGAAGGGGCGGAAATAATGTACTCCCTCAAGTAAAACGCTGTCCATCAAGCGTTCTCGGATCGTGCGGACGTCGTACTTGATTCGCACGGACAGTTCCTCTGTTGTCAGGTAGGTGACTTCTGGTTCATTTCCAAAATCTGCAGGCATACATGGCTCTCCTTGAAGTTAAACAGTACACTTGAAGATCATCCTTTTCAATTTGAGAACATTTTGATCTTCAGGAGGTCATTATGCCGAGCAAATAATCATTTGCAAGCCATTTTGATCTTTAGGAGATTATTTTTTACATTTTTGCAACATGATCTACTGTCACTTGGCTCGTCTACTAGGGGAAAGGAAGCTGAAAATCAGTGATGTTGTCCGGGATACGGGTATCAATCGCGGCACTCTGACTCGCATGTACCATGAGACAGCGGAGCGCGTGGAACTGGAGATTTTGGATAAGCTTTGCGCCTATTTGCAGATTGACCTACCGGAGTTGCTTGAACGACGTGACCCCCTAAAGCCCCTCTCTGGCTCGAAGTAGGTGTGCCTCTAGCTTCTCAATAACGAGCACATGCGAACGCCATAGCGTTTGGTACAAAACTCGCTTGCGACCCAAAGCGGACTTCTGACAACCCTGATTCATAACCTGATAGCGGACGTTAAACGCGAGATTAACAAGCGGGTACGTTGAACAGCTGGGTTACCGCCAGACCCGCTTCAGCTTCGCGCAGGAAGCCAATGATTTGTTCTTCGGTAAATCTCTTGCTCACGTCCAATCTCCTGTCATCGATGGCTTCGTGAAATTGTGGTGGAAACATGCGCAGCGAGTAATAGGATCTAGCATCCACCCTGATGATCAATCAATACTTCATGCTCATTGGCGCTTGGGCGCTTTTTGGACTCAGCCACAGTTTTCTGGCAGGTGATAGGCTTGAGCCTCTGTTTGGCCGTAAAAGTCGCATCGCCTACAACATCATCGCAGTGGTGGTGACGGCGGTCCTCTTCATGGTGCTTGCCAGCTATCCGGGTATCCCTTTATGGCAAGACCCCAGTTGGTTAGGTTGGGCACGGACTGCGGTTTGCGGTGGAGTGATTCTGTCATTTCTCCACACACTAAAGTTTTACTCGATTTCAGGCTTTCTCGGTCTCAAAGCCCACGTTTGGCCGCTCACTTTCAGCCCGTGGCACTGCTGGGTTCGCCACCCCTGGTATTTCCTAATGCTAATTTTCGTTTGGGTTCAACCAATGACAGATACATGGCTCATCTCGGCTGTCTGCATCACTGCGTACCTTGTCTTAGGCAGCCGCAAAGAGGAAAGTCGAATATTGGCTGTTCACCCTGTTTCGTATGCTGAGTATTCGATAATTGTCCCTGGCTTAATTCCATGGCGGGGACGTGCATTGGATAAGAATACCCGTATGCGCCTGGAGGCGATCGCCTTGAAAGAGTAGGTAAGCAAAAATGCGCGCATCGACGAATTACCGCAAACATCGCCGTAGAAGCTCGGTCCAATGGTCAAGGGCGTATGAATGGCAGGGACGAAGAATTCGGCTCGCCGGACGAAGGCTTTCAAGAATAAAACCCTATAGCTGCAGCTATTCGTAACTCGTTTGGCTGAGACCAGTAAGCGTCGCCCGCTACCTGAAGGTCAAAACTTCGCAAAAACAGATAGCCGGGCTGGGGATATTTGTTGGCACCTCCAGTGTGCCGAAGTCTGTCAGTCGACGCTTAATTGACCTCGATATATAGTGAGCGAGTAGAGACAAAGTGGTGTGGGACGGTAGCCCCTACAGGAGGGGCAATGTCGGTTGCACGATGCAAAACTAAATAAATAAGCATTTAGCTGAAGGCGAAAGTGTGCGCCCTGCCAAGGGGAATGGCACAACCTAATTGACGGGCTTGGGCGGGGAGCGAGGGGTGCAGGCGTTGTGCAAGACTTAGTAGGTGCAGAAAGCGTCGCGTGCTCATGCTCCTTTTTACTATGACTGAGCTTTGGGATAGCGATTGTTCCATTTAGTAAAGGCGTTGAAACCACGAGCCAGATTCAACGTGACATGAGTTTCGCTTGAACTACGAAGCTGCAATCATTGGAGAACAGTTCCTTGATCAAAGATCATGCGAGTCGGCTCCGTTAAATGGGAGCATCGCAAGGCATTGTTGAAGTCGTACCTAAAGTTGCATATGCTGCACGAAGCGAAAATAGAAACGGCCCATTGAGAAGAGTGAAATTCATGAACAGCACAGAGCAAAAAGAATTCCTGCAAGCGACTGCATGGTTGCGTCCCTTCACGCGTTGGGCAGCAGGCTTTTCATACAAGACTGACGGTGTATTACCAGCTTCGATGCGTAATCTGCCATTGAAATTAGTAAAGCTGATCCTTGCCAGTTATCACAAGAGTTCTGGCTCGGGCTGCAAGTAGTTTTGAAATATTCTTCTAATGAGTAGAGCCGTGGCAGTTTGAATGCAATCGCAATCTCTGTCGTGTTCATAGAGGTGCACGCCAAGGCCCAAACGATGAACGGGCTATCAGGGCATTGTCTAATGCCATGTGCATGCCGCACTGATTTCAAATCTGCGTGACCCTGGGACCTTTACAGGCCTATTTCCCTATATGGCTGTTGACCCATTGTTCAAGACTGGCCGCGGGCAATGCTCCTGCAATGCGGGCGATTTCTTTGCCCGACTGAAAAATGGCAAGCGTCGGAATGCTGCGGATGCCGTATTGCGCACCAAGAGCTTGCTCGTCGTCGGTGTTCACTTTGATGAAGCGCGCGCGCGAGTCCATTCTGGCGCTGACTTGGGTGAAGGCGGGGGCCATTGCTTTGCATGGTCCGCACCACGGCGCCCAAAAATCAACAACGACCGGCAAGTCGCTTTTGGCAATTTGAATCGAAAACGCGGCCTGATTGACCGACAGTGGAGCAGAGCCGAATAAAGGCAAATGGCACTTTCCGCAGTTGATTTCTTTTCCATGCCGCTCTGCCGGTATGCGGTTGACAGCATTGCATGAAGTGCACACAGCGTGAAGTTTTTATTCCATGTTGACCCTGGGTTTGGATTGTGAAATGGCATACCCGCTTGAGTATGTTTATTCCGTACATGGCATAGACAACGCATATTTCAAGACGCGATGCAAACATGACCTTTACAAGTAGCCTGTGCATGAACTTTCATGATCCCCGTTGGGCTGGCAACTTTACTTGATCGTTATCTCAAATAGACACGGCCTTGACCTAAATCAGTATTTATACTATACCCAGTACAGTATGCTAGGCACAATTAACTACGGAAAAAATCTCATGAACAACCTTCATCCCATAGATCGATTTGCCCGCGCACTGGTCGGCATTGCCATGCTGGAACTTGGCTATTTCTGGCTCTCCGGCGGCTTGCAGATCGGCGCGTACGTCGTTGGCGTCGTGTTGATTGGCACTGCGCTTGTGAAGTTCTGCCCGCTTTACAGCCTAATTGGTCTTCGTACCGGTGGCGCCCAAACCAGAACATCAGGAAGTCTCGCGCTGTCTATGGCCGTCGTGGTTTTACTCACGGCCGCTGTGGGTGGGAGTTTTGCCAGCAGTTTCTTCAGCCGCAAGGTTTTCCTGGAAGACTTCAACGTGATGAACGACCACTACAAGCAAACTCTGTTTTTGACCGGCAAAAACGAACGCGCCAAGGCCAACGCCAAGTACGACCTGCTGATACCTGCCTACGCCAAGTTTCAGGAGAAATACAGCAGCTATCGCCCGTATGCTTTGAAGAATGACACGCAGCTATCCAGCGACCTGGTGGCGGTGCAAGGCATGCTTAAGGGTGTGAACGATCAGGTTCGTTCGGGTGATTTGCATGAAGCCCACCTGGCTTTGGAAAAAGTGCGCCCGGTGTTTCAAGAGGTGTTCAAACGAAATGGCTTCTCAATGCTGGCCGTGGCGTTGGTGGACTTTCATGACGCCATGGAATTGATGCTGGATGCAGCCACTGCCAAAAATGCAGACAAGCTGATAGAGCTGTATCCCCAGGTCAGCGACAAGCTAAAAGCAATTGAAGCAGAAGCCAATGACGCAGAAATCCAAACCATCCGCAAAAATCTGGATGCGTTGCTGGCGGCTGCCACGGCCAAGACGCTGGAAGCCCTGCCGGCCTCCGGCGACGCTTTGAAAACCAGCTTTGTCAAGGTCTACCTGCAACGCGGCTAATTGCCAGACCATTGCACCGAACCCATGAAAAAGCTCCATCCTATTCGCCGATGGTTAGCGCCTATGTTACTGGTGGCAGGGGTGGTGTTGATTGGAATTTTCGGTGCGCGTGCGTATCACCAGTGGGACTACAACCGCAAGGTGGAGTCGGGCGAGATTCGTGTGGAGTCGCTGCGCGGCTGGATGACGCTGGCCTACATCGCCCACACCTACAAGGTGCCTGAAGCAGATATCCGGCAGGCGCTCGGCCTGCCCGCCAGCGGCAATGTGGACCGCAGCTTGCGCGTGTGGTTCAAAGAAGCGGGGATTGACCCCATCGTTGGCCGCCAAAAGCTGGAAGCCGAGCTGCTCAAGCCTGGCAGCAAGCTCCAACCCGCCACGCCATGAGCAGCTTGAACGACCTGTTGCTTACAGGACTGCTGAACTACGGCAGCGCCGTATTGGGTGGCACCTTGTTTTTGGCTGCCTTGGGTCTGCCATTGCCCGCCACCATGCTGCTGCTGGCGGCGGGTGCATTCTCGCAGCAGGGCATCGTAGATATGCAGACCGGCGGCTTCGCCGCGATGACGGGCGCCATTGCGGGGGACGGTTGCAGCTACCTTCTGGGGCGCTACGGGTTAGCGCATCTGGCAAGCCTTCCGGGCTTGGTCGCCGTGCACGCCACGCTGGCACCGCATTCGCGTGCAAGCCGCATTTTTTTCCGCTGGGCGGGCTGGAGCGTGCTGCTCACAAGGTTTGCCTTCACCCCGCTGTCTCTGCCGGTCAATTAATTGGCGGGTTCTACCCGCTACCCATGGACTCGTTTTATGGGCATGGTGGTACTGGGCGAAAGCCTGTGGGTGGCGATTTTTTTCGGATTAGGCCGACTTTTTGCCCGGCAATGGGAAAGCTTGAGCCTATTAGCCGCCGACATCACGGGTTTTTTGGTTGGAGTGCTGCTCATTCTGGTGGGTTGGGTTGCATGGCGGACGCAGCAACGCAGAAAAAGTTCATCGTCGATTCCCAGTAATCCATGAACATATGGCAGGCGAGAAGCTGCGCAACTCAAAGTTGAAGTTGTGGGCTCTGAGGCGATTTCGAAACTGTGTATCGAGGAGCGAGACATCAAAAACTACGCAATGAAGTACCAACCCTGCTATTGGCCGGCCAAGCCGCATTTTGGGAGCAATTCTCGCGGCCAGCCGTGAACAGTGGGTTGCTAGATCAGTGCGACTTGACGCAGTGGCAGTAGACAAAGTGCTGGATGGTTCCCCACGGGGTCGTATGGTCCTCAAGGGCATGCTCAACCAAATCGAACGCCGGACCGAACTCGCCGTGGAGTTGGTCGGGTGCATACCGCGCCACTGGCAACCCGCTGCACTGCTCGGGGCCATTGGGCGCGAACGTCGCCACGATAACTTGCCCACCGGGCTTCACCGATTTCATCACTTGCCGCACATACGCCTCACGGTCGCGGGCTTCGGTCAAGAAGTGAAAGACCGCCCGGTCGTGCCAGATGTCATAGGACTGCTCGGGCAACTCGACGCTACAAATGTCGCCAGCTATCCATGAGGCCAGAGCGCTTTTCGCGCCAAGACGGCTGCGAGCCACCTCCAGGGCGCTATGCGACAGGTCCAGCACCGTGATGCCGCGAAACCCGTCCGCAAGCAGGTCATCCACCAACGTCGACGCGCCGCCGCCCACGTCGACGATGCCCGCCGACTTGTCCGCTCCGATGGAACGGATGATGTCCAGCGAGCGATATGCATGTTCCTGAAACCAGCTCACCGCTTCCGCGGACTTGGTCTGGTAAACCTTCTCCCAATGCTCCGATTGATCGTTCATCGCTGGTCTCTGATTGAATGTAAAACTCAAGGCATCATTGCATCTTCATGCCTTCATGGTGGGCGTGCCCTTCCATCGCATCCTTGCCATGATCCGACAACTGCGCGTCGAACCACTTGTGCAATGCCGCGACCATCTTCGCATCCGAGGTCTTGTAGGTCAATTCGGCCCCGTCCTTAATGTCTTTGTAGTCGATGGCGATTTGCCCCGGCTTCGCGGCTTTGAGTTCGGCCAATCCCGGCATGGTCTTGCCATGGATATGGGTCGGACCGGAGAAGTCTCCCTTCAAAAACTGCGCTTGAATTTCATGCAAGTGCTGGCGGATCAGTTTGATCTGGGCTTCGTCGCCCGCCGCCTTCGCCACCACCCGCTGCGTACCACCGGCTTCGCCTTTGGCGAAGATGTGGGTCGTTGCGGCCAGCGTGAATGGCATGACATCGTTGCCAAGCTTTGAGACCTCCGCTTGTCTCTGGGCTTCGGCCATCATCTTCATGTGGGCGGCATGGTCCATGTTTTGATGGTCCATCATCTGCCCATCCATCGTTTGGGCTTTTGCAGCGCTTGCCATGGCCAAGACCATGGAAGCCATGGCGATCATGTTCAAAAACTTCATTCTTTTCTCCTGGTTCAACACGACTTGCAGCCCGATCCCGCGCTCTTGTGGTGGCGGGCAAAGATCATCTTCACCAACTTCAAGGGCAGATTTCTGATCGCCGCAGGCAAGAGCCCCTCGGTCTTGAACGAGAGTGCCGCAGCCCAACGCGTGAAGGGGCGCAGTCAAGCCGTCGCCTTTAAAAATTCTTTTTGCTCTGCGCTATTCATGAATGGCTTCCTTCTTGATGGACCATCTTGCTTCTTTGAGCATAAGCAGCTCTCAGCCCGACTTCAACAATACCGTACGATGACTCTTTTGACGGAGCCCAACCCGCATGGCCTTGATCGTTGACCTGTTCTCCACCGACTACGGCCTCGTGGCTCTGGCGGCGACGCTTGTCTCCTTGGGATTGGCTTGGGGTTTGCATGCGTTCATCCGTAAGAAGATTCGCGAATCAGCTAACGTTGACACATCCGCCGGCGACGCCTCGAACCAGTGAGACCAGGCCTGACAGCACACCCAACCGTCCGTTGACGCTTGCTACGGCGCACTCCCGAAAATCAAAAACGCCCCGGCTGGCTAACCAGTTAGGGCTAAGCGGTCCCTAACACGAGCGTAGGAGGATGGCCCAACCTTACATGGGCATCATTCCCATTCCCTTGCGGTTCTGCATCATCTGCTGGCGCTCAGCCATATTGCCCTGCATACCAGTCATATCATTGCCACTCGCATTCGACGACATCATGTGGGAGCGCTTTTCCATCATCAGCTTTTGCTGCTCCGCCATCAACGCTTGGCGCTCTTCGTCGGTCTTGGCCGCGCCCATCTTCTTTTGCATGGCCTGCATGTCGAGGGAATCCATCCCCTTCATGCCTTGCATGCCCATGCCTGTCATCCCGTGGGATGAATGATCCATCGGGGTGGATTGCGCGATGCTCGCAATAGAGGCGCCAATAAGAGCGATGGCCAGAGCGGAAACGAGGTACTTTTTCATAATGATCTTCTAGTTGATTGAATGTGGCGAATCAGGACATGCGCCCTACGGCGCAACTTACGAACGACTTGGCGTTGGCCAAGCCAGCTTCCATTCCAGCGAGCGAGCCCTTCTCCGGATAACCCATGGAGCGCAGCTTCTGGACTACCGCATCGCGGTCTGAGGCAGCGCCGGTGAAGTGCACCGTTTGATGGTCGCGGTCCACCACCAAGTCAAAGACCTCCGGCATGGCCGATAGCCCTTTGACAATGGATTTTTCGCAACCACCGCATTTGAGGTTGTCTATTTCGATTTGCATGGGTGTGTTCATTTCGAACTCCTTTGAAGTTGTCGCCAAGCGCAGCGGGATCACTGCGGCATGGAGAAAGTATGGCTGCCATCAACGATCCCACATATGATCCGAGTCATATGAAAAGCATGATTCTTCCAACGGCCCTGAAGGCGCTTTTGCCGTCGACTTTCCACGCCCGGTGCGAGGGTGCGCGCTTTCCGAAGAATGAACGCATCTTCCTTACAGGAGAAAAGCCTGAATGGATGTTTTACGTGATCTCGGGAGAAATCACCTTGGAACGCACCGGATTGCAAGGAGAGCCCGTGGTCTTGCAGCGCACGCGCCAAGGCTTCGTGAGCGAGGCAAGCCTGAAATCAGCTAAGTACCACTGCGACGCGCTGGCCATCGTCGACACTACCGTCGTCAAAATCCCCATCCGGGACTTGTCCGCCGAGCTAGAGCGCGACCCGGCGTTCGCCAGTCGCTGGATCGGCATGCTCAACGGGGAAGTCCGCCGCCTGCGCCTTCACTGCGAGCGCCTGAGCATGAAGTCGGTCAAGGACCGGGTACTCCACCTCATCAACACCGAGGGGCAGGATGGCTCCTACGCGGCCACCACGGGACTTAAATCCTTGGCGGGCGAGCTGGGCATCACCCACGAGGCGTTGTACCGGACGCTGGCCGCTCTGGAAAAAGCCAATGTCATTCGTCGTGAGGATGGAGTCCTATCCATGGTGCGCGCGTAGCGGTCCAAGGCGTTTGCTCTCTACGGGCAGTAGCCACTATAGAGTTTGTCAGTGTGAGTGCCTGTGATGCGCATCCGGGTAGTGGGCATGGACATGGCTCATCGGGTCATGCCGATGCGGGTGCGCATGCTTGCCGATCACATGCTGGCTGTCGGCATGCACATGCTGATGGTGCCCGTCGTGTTCATGCTCATGGTCGTGCTCCATCGCTTCGTGGTCATGCACATGTTCATGCTTTTCCGTCAGATGCAACCATACGCCTGCCCCCATAAGCAAACCCGCCGTCGCGAGCCCCATCGTTACGGTTTCGCCGCCCAGCACGGCAAGCGCCGCTCCGAAAAATGGTGCCACTGAAAAATACGCCCCGGTACGGGCGGTGCCCAAGTGCCTCAGCCCCACCACGAACAGGGCCAAGCTCACGCCATAGGCCAGAAAGCCCACGGCCATTGCCGCCGCCACCGTCGCGCCGCCCGGAATCTTGTCCCCGACCGCCAATGCCAATGCGAGGTTCACGCTGCCCGCCACCAGCCCTTTGACCGAGGCGATCCACGTCGCATCGTTGAGGGAGACCTTGCGGGTCAAGTTGTTGTCCACGCCCCATGCGAAGCACGCGCCCAAAACCGCCAGCGCGGGCCACATCCCGGCGAAACTCACTTCGCCCGGCCAACTAAGCACGACCGCCCCGGCTGCGATCATCGCCATCCCTAGCGCGATCCGGCGATCGAAGTTCTCGCGAAACGCCACCCATGCCAGCACCGCCGTGAATACGCCTTCGGCGTTGAGCAGCAAGGACGCGCCCGACGCTGGCATGCCGGACAACCCCGCCATCAGCAGCAGCGGGCCGACCACGCCACCAGCCAAAGTGGCACCTCCCAGCCACACCGCCTCGCCTTTGGCCAGCTTGACGGGCACAGCCTTGACGGCCATGCGGTACAGCGTCAGCCCCACGCCCGAGCCCAAGTAGAGCAAGCCCGCCAGCATCCATGGCCCCACGCTACCCAACAGCAGCTTGGCCAATGGCGTTCCCGTCCCGAACAAAAGCGCAGCGCCGATAGCCGCCGTCACCCCGCCGCCCAATCTTTTTTTCTGGCTCATCGATTGCTTTCCTAATTTCCTGTGCGTTGATTATTAGGTCATGCCTGGCCCGAGGGCCGCTTGGACGAGTTGATCCAGTTCACTCTCCATGCCTTTGATAGACGAGATTTAGGTCGTGTTGCGAGTGACAGATAGTGGCCCGGACTTGACCTTCCATCGAGTTCAAGGAGCCCCCGCTCTCGCGGCCTAGCGAAGGCCATGAAGCTGAACTGAATGTCAACAATGGGCACGAAGGAGTCTGCGGTCAATGTCGGTTTTCGGGCTAGGTAGCGCTAAATTCATTCTCTGCCCCGAACCGGACATTGGTGAATGACTGGACCTGGCCCACAGCAGAATTCAATGGAATGCGCACTGAGGTCGAGCTTCCTATTTTTTTTCGCACTTCGGTGCGCAAACGTTTTGTGCCTTGCCGAGTAACTTGCGCGTCATGAGTTGGGTTCGAGGCCGGTGTTTGCCACACAGGAAACACGACATTGTCGCAGTGTGGGCATATTGGTTGGCGTCCCCAAATGGAGAGCCGGACACCTTGGCCTTGTAACGCAGGCCATCTTGAACAATCTGTGATTTCTTAACCGGGGTGCTCATTGTTTCTGTTCCTGTCGAATGGGCCTATCTCTCATCCTCGCCCTGGATGTTCACGTCGTCTTTCGTAGATACATTCCTCCACGTGTCAATGTCGGTAAAAATCAGTTTGCATCCCACGCATTGGTTCTCACCCGAGGGCTTCATGGTGCCGCTCTCATCACGCTTGATCACCGGCTTGTAACTGGTCGCGCCACATCGATGGCATTTGTTGATTGTTGTCATCGTCCGGGAACTTGTTTTCTATGAAATTGCATGTGCGCCCGATTGGCTGCATTTAAACTGTTTGGCCACCTGATCCGCTACCACAGGTCAATGTCAGCCCTTTCCACAGAACCTGTGTGCTGTTCTGGGGATAACTCTGGGACATATGTGGCAAACCCGCATGCCTATTGGCTTGGAGTAGCCTGCTTAAAAAGGATGCAGATCGTTTTTGTTTATTTTTCTTTTTTTGTTTGGCGGTTTCTTGCTCAGTGCTGCCATTTTTTCCTTGACTTTGCCGTGACTGGCATTTCGCCTCGCAGGCGCCGCAGATCATCTTCCGTCAGGTCTTCGCACTCCTCGTTGGTGCGTGAGTTCATGTTTACTTGTTGCGATGCATCCACGCGAGGAGCAGCCGGTTTTTCGAACTGGCGCACCTGCGGCTTGTTGGAGCGCGCTGGTGTTCGCTTCTCCTGTCTTGCCGGCTCTGGCTTGGCATTGATTGGCTCCCCAACAAATGGTTGCAAGTGGGCGAGCGTCCCGTCCACATCAAGCCTGTAATAGGCGCCTGTTGCAAGTTTGATCTTGATGGTGTTTGCGTCCAATGTAGCGTGACCCGAGGCAATATAGCCGCCGGTGTTGGTGGCATGGCCAAACAGCATGACCGTGCGTCCCCATTGCTCTCGCGGCACGCAGTCAAAGACGTTGGCCTCTTCTACATCGGGCATCTTCTCCACCAAAGTGAACTTGCCCTCAGTGGGTTCAAAGAAGAGCGCCGCACTGCCCTTCTTGAGGGTGATGGCACCTACCACTTCACTCCGCTGCACCCGGCTATCAAGCTCTGCCAAATAGAATTGTTGGAAGGCCTCAACGGCCGCAGGGGTTGGGTTGACGTGTTGCATGTGTTAAACCTTTCTTCGGTGTGTGCTCATCAAGCGGGCAAAGTTCTGGGAAACCAGTACGACCCCCACAGCGCCTATAAGGATCACGCCTTTGGTGCCAATGGTTGAAATCAAGGCCCCGCTCAGTGCGATACCTGCGGACTGGCCAATGAAGTACGAGGCGGCAAATGCAGCCACTGCGGCACCCCGGCGCTCCGGCGCCATTTGCGTGGCATTGATTTGCAAGGTGTTGTGAAGCATATAGAAGCCCAGCCCTGCGCAGAAACATGCCGGCACGTCCCACCACCAATTGTTCGATACTGCCACGGTTATGTAGGACACCGCCACCAAGAGACCACCCCATCGGCATAGCCCCGTCTCTCCAAGCCTGTGAACCAGGTAGTAGGCACTGACTGCGAACAGCAGCCCGCCCAGGCCGAAGAGCATAACAACCTGACCAGCCAACGCCAGCGAAATAGCATGCACTTGGTGGACATGTGTCACCATAAAGGCAAAGGATCCGAAAATGCATGCACCTTCAGCAAACACGGTGAGCAGCACTATCCGAGCCCAGGGGACGGCCAGTACCTGACCGAACTCCGAGATCATGCGCTGCAGTGCATTGCCTTGAGGTGGGTTGGTCTTTTTGGCCCCCAGGGGCAAGCGGCGGTTGATCCACAGAAGGTAGGCGCCAACCAGCGCGAAATACACAGCAATGGCCTCGAACGGCGTCCGCCAATGCAGGTGGTCAGCTGCATAGCCACCCAAAAGCACACCGCTGGACACACCCATCACCTGTCCAATCATAAACTTGGCAAGGATGGGTTGGCGTCGTTCGTACGACGTGACATCGCCAATCCAAGCCATAGCCAGCGGGATGATGGCCGCCGCTGATACACCGACCATAGCTCTGGCCACCAGCAAGAGCTCAAATGTTGGTGCCAAGGCGCATGTCGCAGTGGTCATCGCACATCCAATAGTGCCCCAAGCGATAACCCGGTACTTACCGAATCGGTCCCCCAGTGGTCCAAAAATCAGTTGCGAGAAGCCATAGGCGATGGCAAATACCGTGATGACCAAGGCTGCGTGTCCTAGGGTCAATGAGAACTCACTTGCTAGCCCTGGCAGCAGAGGGTCCGATACCCGCATTGATATTCCACTGCCGAATGCCGAGAGGGACAGCGCCAATAGGGCTCCACGGGGCAATTGAATCTCTACAGGAGGGGTGGCAGCTACAGTACCAGCAGGAGCCTTCAAACCTGATTTTAAGGTGGTTGCATGGCTCATGATGGTGGCCACGCAATAACAGCGGTGATCAATTCAGTCGCTGCCCCTGGGATTTGAGTTCCTCCATCAGAGCATCTGGCGCACCGCCTTCAGCCAAATGGCTCTTGTACCAGAGCGTCAGAATGCTGGTGATTACCGGGCCGGGGTTTTGTAGAACCTTGTGAAAGTTCAGACCGTTGATACTGCAAATCAATTTCACGAGGTCCATGTCCAGATCGATGGCGTCATCATCGCAACGACGCACCTTGAGGTCGGCGAACGAATATCCCTCAGGGAGTTTCAAAGTAAGGACTGAATCGGTTGGCATGGTCGACAAGTCTGATTTGCAAAAATGATTTGAGTAGCTACCGGCATACACGGGCGCTCCTGACGAAATGGCGGCTTCGTGCGGGATTTCAACCCGATGGTCTGATTCGTAGTCTATGAAATTGACTGATTCCCAATGGTCACAACTCAATTCCACAAAAATGCCTAGGCTACGGAAGGGCTACAGTTGGGCTATGGATGGGCTACAAACAAAAAAGGCCCACTTTCGTGAGCCCTTACTGCTGCGGTTTACCGCATGCTTATTGGTTGCGCGAGAAGGATTTGAACCTCCGACCTTTGGGTTATGAGCCCAACGAGCTACCAGACTGCTCCATCGCGCGGTAAGCTATAAGTATACCTTATTCTGCAGCGATTTGCGCAGCTTCTTCAACAGAAGTTTCAGCACGGTCCACCAATTCGACCAAAGCCATGGGCGCGTTGTCACCGACGCGGAAACCCATCTTCAGAATACGGGTGTAACCACCGGGACGTGCATTGAAGCGGGGGCCCAGGTCGTTGAAGAGTTTGGTGACACTGTCACGGTCGCGCAGGCGGTCAAACGCCAGACGGCGGTTGGCAACGGTGGCAACCTTGGCCAGGGTGATCATGGGTTCGATCACGCGGCGCAGTTCTTTGGCCTTGGGCACTGTGGTCTTGATGACTTCATGCTCGATGAGCGAGTTCATCATGTTGCGCAGCATCGCCAGGCGGTGCGATGTGGTGCGATTGAGTTTACGTAGTCCGAGTCCGTGGCGCATGGTATTTCCTTCAGTTATGTGCGGGCAGCCGTATCAGGTACTGCCCGTGGCGCATTGCCTTTTCAGGCAATTATTTATTTACTATTTTTTCAAGAAGCGATTAACGCTTCTCGAGTGCGGCCGGTGGCCAGCTCTCGAGCTTCATGCCCAAGGTCAGTCCACGGGAAGCCAGCACTTCCTTGATTTCATTGAGCGACTTGCGACCCAGGTTGGGGGTCTTGAGCAACTCGTTTTCGGTGCGCTGAATCAGGTCACCGATGTAGTAGATGTTCTCGGCCTTCAGGCAGTTGGCAGAACGAACCGTGAGTTCGAGCTCGTCCACAGGACGCAGCAGGATCGGGTCGAATTGCGTATTGCCACGCGGTGCCGGTGCATCGAAAGCGGCGAGTTCGCTGCCTTCGAGTTGCGCAAACACTGCGAGCTGTTCCACCAGAATCTTGGCCGAGGCGCGCACTGCATCTTCTGCAGACACGGCACCGTTGGTTTCAATTTCGACGACCAGCTTGTCCAGATCGGTACGCTGCTCAACGCGGGCGCTTTCCACCGTGTAGCTCACGCGCTTGACGGGCGAGAACGAGGCGTCCAGCACAATACGGCCGATCGACTTGTTGGGCTCGTCCGCATGGCGGCGCATGGTACCGGGCACGTAGCCACGGCCTTTTTCAACCTTGATCTGCATGTCCAGCTTGCCGCCGTGCGACAGGTTGGCAATGACGTGACCGGGGTTGATGATTTCCACATCGTGCGGGGTCTGGATGTCAGCGGCAGTCACAACACCTTCTGCGTCCTTGCGCAGGCTCAGGGTGACTTCTTCGCGGTTGTGCAGCTTGAAGACCACACCCTTCAGATTCAGCAGGATGTTGACCACATCTTCTTGCACGCCATCAATGGAGGAGTACTCGTGGAGCACGCCGGCGATGGTGACTTCAGTTGCTGCAAATCCGGGCATGGACGACAGCAAAACGCGACGCAGCGCGTTACCCAGGGTGTGACCGTAACCACGCTCAAAAGGCTCCAGAGCCACTTTGGCACGGTTGGTACCGAGCTGTTCTACGCTAATCGATTTTGGTTTCAGCAAACTATTCTGCATGCAGACTTCCTCTCAATACCCCCGACTCGTTACATCGGTAAGGCTGGTGAAGCACCCCAACACAGGGCAGGCCTGCGTCAGGGAACGAATTCAAATATTCAAACGAATTAACGTGAATACAACTCAACGATCATCGACTCGTTGATGTCGGCCGCGAACTGGTCACGGTCAGGCACAGACTTGAACACGCCTTCGGCCTTTTCAGCATTGACTTCCACCCAGGCTGGCATGCCAACTTGTGCGGCCAGTTGCAGGGCTTCCACCACGCGGTTCTGCTTCTTGGACTTTTCGCGCAGAGCGATCACGTCACCGGCCTTGACCATGTACGACGGGATGTTCACGGAATTGCCGTTCACGGTGATAGCCTTGTGCGACACCAGCTGACGTGCTTCAGCACGTGTGGAGCCAAAGCCCATGCGGTAGACCACGTTGTCCAGGCGGCATTCCAGGAGGAACAGCAGGTTGGCGCCGGTGTTGCCACGGCGACGGTCAGCTTCCTGGAAATAGCGGCGGAACTGACGCTCCAGCACGCCGTACATGCGCTTTACTTTTTGCTTTTCGCGCAACTGGATACCGTAGTCAGACGTACGGGCACCGGAGGTGCGACCGTGCTGGCCTGGCTTGGAGTCGAACTTGGCCTTGTCACCGATGGAGCGGCGTGCGCTCTTCAGAAACAGGTCAGTGCCTTCACGGCGGGAGAGTTTGGCCTTGGGGCCTAGGTAACGTGCCACTTGAACTTCCTTTTATGTCATCTGCCGCACGGAAATGCGGGAGCCACCATCCGAAGATGGTGGCGGTGGGCTTGTGAATGAATTAGATGCGACGACGCTTCTGTGGGCGGCAGCCGTTGTGCGGCACCGGTGTCACGTCAGCAATCATGTTGATGCGAATACCAAGGGCGGCCAGGGCGCGCACCGAGGATTCACGGCCAGGACCAGGACCCTTGATTTCGACATCGAGGTTCTTGATACCTTGCTCAAGTGCTGCACGACCAGCCACTTCGGAAGCAACCTGGGCTGCGAACGGAGTGGACTTGCGAGAGCCCTTGAAACCTTGACCACCAGACGATGCCCACGACAAGGCATTGCCCTGGCGATCGGTGATGGTGATGATGGTGTTGTTGAACGAAGCGTGCACGTGTGCAATGCCGTCTGCAACATTCTTGCGGACTTTCTTGCGGACGCGTTGCGCTGCGTTATTGGCGGGTGCTTTTGCCATGGTTCTCTATCCCTTATTTCTTCAAGGATGCAGCAGCCTTACGGGGGCCTTTGCGTGTACGTGCGTTGGTGCGCGTGCGCTGACCACGCATGGGCAGACCGCGGCGATGGCGGAATCCACGGTAGCAACCGATGTCCATCAAACGCTTGATGTTCATGGTTGTTTCGCGGCGCAGGTCACCTTCGATGGTGAACTGGGCGATTTGATCGCGAATTTTTTCCAAATCCGAGTCGGTCAAATCCTTGACCTTCTTGGAATAAGCGATGCCACAAGCTTCGCAGATTTTGCGAGCGCGGGTGCGACCGATTCCAAAGATGGCGGTGAGGCCAATTTCAGAATGCTGTTGCGGCGGAATATTGATGCCAGCGATACGTGCCATTTTCGTCCTCTAAAACTCTTGCAATTAACCCTGACGCTGCTTGTGACGCGGATCAGTACAGATCACACGCACAACGCCCTTGCGTCGGATAATTTTGCAGTTACGGCAAATTTTCTTGACCGAAGCCGAAACTTTCATATTTCTCTCCTAAAAACCTTCGCCATGTTCCGACTTTGAATCGCGCGGAACCTGCGCTAAAACTTGACTCACAAGACGCGGCCATCACAGCTGCGTCTCACCATTTACTCTGTCACCCGGAAGAATCCGTTTGATCCCCACCCCCTGCATCAAGACGACTTGAAGTTCGCCTTCTTCAGCAGAGAGTCATATTGCTGGGACATCAGGTAATTCTGAACCTGGGCCATGAAGTCCATGGTGACCACCACAATAATCAGAAGCGACGTTCCACCGAAGTAGAACGGCACGTTGTATTTCAAAATCAGGAACTCGGGCAGCAAACACACGAATGTGATGTACACAGCACCGGCCAGCGTCAGACGCAACAGGATCTTGTCGATGTATTTCGCGGTCTGGTCACCAGGACGGATACCGGGAATAAACGCGCCACTCTTCTTCAGGTTGTCTGCTGTCTCACGGCTGTTGAATACCAACGCGGTGTAGAAGAAGCAGAAGAACACGATTGCAGCGGCATACAACATCACATACACGGGCTGACCGGGGCTCAAGGTGCTGGATATATCTTTCAACCAGCGCATGGAGTCACCGGTACTGAACCAGTTCGCCACCGTTGCGGGAAGCAGGATTATAGAGGATGCGAAGATGGGAGGAATCACACCTGCCATGTTCAGCTTCAGGGGCAGATGCGAGGACTGACCACCGTAGACCTTGTTGCCAACCTGCCTGCGGGCATAGTTGACCAGGATCTTGCGTTGACCGCGCTCCACAAACACCACGAAGTAGGTGACTGCAGCCACCAGCACCAGGATCAGCAGCGACACGATGATGCTCATGGCGCCGGTACGAACCAGTTCCAGCAAGCCACCGATGGCGTTGGGCAGACCTGCCGCAATACCACCGAAGATCAGGATCGAGATACCGTTGCCCAGACCGCGCTCGGTGATCTGCTCACCCAGCCACATCAGGAACATGGTGCCCGCCGTGAGGGTGACAACCGATGTCAGGCGAAATCCAAAGCCAGGAGAAATCACCAAGCCAGCCGAAGATTCCAGCGCTACCGCAATGCCCAGAGACTGGAACAGTGCCAGGCCAAGCGTGCCGTACCGTGTGATCTGTGTGATCTTGCGACGACCCGCTTCGCCTTCCTTCTTCATCTGCTCGAAGGTGGGCACAACATAGGTCAGCAGTTGCATGATGATCGATGCCGAGATGTACGGCATGATTCCCAATGCAAAGATCGTGAAACGTGACAGGGCTCCGCCAGAGAACATATTGAACAGGCTCAATATGCCGCCCTGCTGGCCCTTGAAGAGTTGCTGCAACTGGGCGGGGTCGATGCCGGGCACAGGAATATGTGCGCCGACACGGTACACCACCAGCGCCAGCAGCAAGAAGACGAGGCGGCGACGCAAGTCACCGAACTTGCCTGTCTTTGCGATATCAGCAGCGCTAGTTGCCACGTTGTTTTCTTTCAGTCAGCAATTAAGCAACGCTGCCGCCGGCAGCTTCGATAGCAGCCTTGGCACCAGCAGTAGCACCGAGACCGGTGACCTTGATGGCCTTGGTCAAAGCGCCGGTGTTGATCACCTTGACGACCTTGATCTTCTGGCTCACGGCGCCGGCTTGCTTCAATGTCAGCAGATCGACTTCGGCAACGCCCAGGGCTTCCAGGGCTGTCAAAGTGATTTCGTCATTGAATTGCAGCAAATGCGATTTGAAACCGCGCTTGGGCAAGCGACGGTGCATAGGCATTTGACCGCCTTCAAAGCCGACTGCTGGTCCGCCGCCCGAACGCGACTTCTGACCCTTGTGACCACGACCGGCGGTTTTACCCAGACCGGAGCCAATGCCGCGACCGACGCGACGCTTGGCGTGTTTTGCACCCGCTGCGGGCTTGATGTCATTGAGTTCCATCATGAATCCCTTAGAGAACCTTGACCAGGTATGCGATCTTGTTGATCATGCCGCGCACTTCAGGAGAGTCCTTGAGTTCGCTGACGCTGTTGAGCTTGCGCAGGCCCAGACCACGCACGGTGGCGCGGTGTGATTCCTGGCAGCCAATGGGGCTACGCACCAATTGGACTTTGACGGTTTGTTGTGTTGTCATGATTGGAATCCCCGATTAAACGAAGAGTTCTTCAACAGTCTTGCCACGCTTGGCAGCCACAGCAGCCGGTGTCGTAGACACAGACAGGGCATCCAGAGTCGCACGGACCATGTTGTAGGGATTGGACGAACCATGGCTCTTGGCCACGATGTCGGTGATACCAACCACTTCGAAGACAGCGCGCATGGGGCCGCCTGCAATGATGCCGGTACCCTTGGGAGCCGGTGCCATCATGACGCTGGCAGCGCCGTGGCGACCCATCACCTTGTGGTGAATGGTGCCGTTCTTGAGAGAGACGGTCAGCATGTTGCGACGGGCTTCTTCCATGGCCTTCTGCACAGCAGCCGGAACTTCCTTGGATTTACCCTTGCCCATACCGATGCGGCCATCGCCATCACCCACGACGGTCAGTGCAGCGAAGCCGAGAATACGACCACCCTTCACAACCTTGGTGACGCGGTTGATCGCGATCATCTTCTCGCGCAGACCGTCCTCAGGACCCTCGGCCTTACCTTGCATTTTTGCTTGAACTTTAGCCATACTGATTTCCGATCTGCTTAGAACTGCAAGCCAGCCGCGCGTGCGGCATCAGCCAACGCTTTGACTCGGCCGTGGTACGCAAAACCTGCGCGGTCAAATGCCACTTTTTCGACGCCAGCAGCCTTGGCCTTTTCAGCCACGCGCTTGCCGATCAATTCTGCTGCGGCAACATT
This sequence comes from Rhodoferax lacus, assembly GCF_003415675.1. Lineage (GTDB taxonomy): Bacteria > Pseudomonadota > Gammaproteobacteria > Burkholderiales > Burkholderiaceae_C > Allorhodoferax > Allorhodoferax lacus. The sequence goes on along the minus strand of NZ_QFZK01000008.1, from coordinate 112,436 downwards.
GCCGCCCTTGCCAGCTGCACCCAGTGCGGTACGCACTTCGGCTTCGGCTGTAGAGGCCGTTGCAATCACCTTGCCGCCGTCGCCAGAGATGACGGATGCGTAGATGTGCAAATTGGTGCGGTTCACGGTCAGACGGGCAACGCCTTGTGTGGCGATGCGGATACGCGTCTGACGGGCCCGGCGAAGACGCTGCTCTTTTTTGGTCAACATGGTGCAGCTCCTTATTTCTTCTTGGTTTCTTTGATCGTGATCTTTTCGTCCGAGTAACGGATACCCTTGCCCTTGTAAGGCTCTGGAGGACGAACAGCACGGATCTCAGCAGCAATCTGGCCAACGCGCTGACGGTCAGCGCCCTTGATCAGGATTTCTGTGGGGGTGGGGGTAGCCACCGTTATGCCAGCAGGCATATCGATGTTCACCGGATGGGAGTAACCCACCACCAGGTTCAACTTGGTACCTGCGGCAGAGGCCTTATAGCCCACGCCGATCAGGTTGAGCTTCTTCTCGAAGCCCTTGGTCACGCCGACCACCATGTTGTTGACCAGTTGACGCATGGTGCCGGTCATGGCATCTGCTTCACGGGAGTCGTTGGCAGGAGCAAAGTTGAGTTTGCCTGCGTCGTTAGCCATGGTCACCAGGCTGTTGAGTGTCAGCTGCAGGGCGCCGCCAGTGCCTTTGACACTGACCAGACCTGCATTGAAAGACACATCCACACCGGCGGGGATCATGACTGGAAGTTTGCCTACACGGGACATTTTGAATACTCCTCTATGTGGCTTAAGCGACGTAGCAGAGCACTTCGCCACCGACACCGGTAGCGCGCGCTTTGCGATCAGTCATCACGCCCTTGGGCGTTGTAACGATGGCCACACCGAGTCCGTTCTGGACCTGGGGGATGGCATCGCTGCCACGGTAAACGCGCAGGCCGGGACGGCTCACACGCTCAATACGTTCGATCACAGGGCGACCGGCGTAATATTTCAGGGCGATAACGAGTTCAGATTTGCCGCCTTCAGCAACAACCTTGTAACCGTCGATATAACCTTCTTCTTGCAGCACGGCTGCAATGGCAATCTTCACTTTGGAAGAGGGGATGGAGACCGAAGTCTTTGCCACCATTTGCGCATTGCGAATACGTGTCAACAAGTCGGCGATGGGATCACTCATGCTCATATTGGTTCTCCTGTCGCTTACCAGCTGGCCTTGACGATGCCGGGGATTTCACCAGCAAAGGCCATTTCACGAATCTTTGCGCGTGCCAGACCGAAGTGCTGGAACGTGCCACGGGGGCGACCGGTGATGGAACAACGGTTGCGCTGACGCGTGGGGTTCGCGTTGCGGGGCAGCTTTTGCAGACCCAGACGGGCAGCAGCGCGCTCGTCATCGGTACGCTTAGCGTCGGTAGAGATGGCCTTCAGTTCCGCATATTTCTTTGCGTACTTTGCAGCCAGCTTGTCACGTTTGAGCTCGCGCTCGATTAATGCCATTTTTGCCACAGGTCGCCTCAGTTCTTGAAGGGGAAACGGAATGCCGCGAGCAGTGCCTTGCACTCTTCGTCAGTCTTGGCCGTCGTGGTGATGCTGATATTGAGACCGCGCAAGGCATCGACCTTGTCGTATTCAATTTCAGGGAAAATGATCTGCTCTTTGACGCCGATGTTGTAGTTGCCGCGGCCATCAAAGGCGCGACCGGAGATACCACGGAAGTCACGCACGCGGGGCAGAGCCACGGTGACGAAACGGTCCAGGAACTCAAACATCTGCACGCCGCGCAGGGTCACCATGCAACCAATGGCCTGGCCTTCGCGGATCTTGAATCCGGCGATAGCCTTTTTGGACTTGGTCACCACAGGCTTCTGGCCTGCAATCTTGGTCAGGTCGGAGACAGCGTTGTCCATGACCTTCTTGTCGGCAACCGCTTCGCTCACACCCATGTTCAGGGTGATCTTGGTGAAACGGGGCACTTGCATGGCCGACTTGTAACCAAACTTGGTCATCAGTTCAGGCGCCACTTTGTCGCGGTAGATTTCTTGAAGACGTGCCATGCTTATGCTGCCTTGATTTCTTCGCCGCTGGACTTGAAAACGCGAACGCGTTTGCCGTCAGCAAGCAACTTGATACCAACACGGTCAGCCTTGCCCGTGGCAGCGTTGAAAATCGCTACGTTGGACTGGTGAATAGGCATGGTCTTTTCGACGATGCCGCCGGTGGCGCCCTTGAGAGGGTTGGGCTTGGTGTGTTTCTTCACCAGGTTGATGCCCTCTACGACTACGTGCGAGTCATCCTTGCGCAGCGCGATCTTGCCGCGCTTGCCCTTATCGCGTCCTGCGATAACGATGACTTCGTCGCCCTTGCGAATCTTGTTCATGGCGTGTCCTTACAAAACTTCAGGAGCCAGGGACACGATCTTCATGAACTTCTCGGTACGCAGTTCACGCGTCACGGGTCCAAAGATGCGGGTGCCGATAGGCTCCAACTTGGCGTTGAGCAACACTGCTGCGTTGCCGTCGAATTTCACCAAAGAACCATCGCTGCGGCGGATGCCCTTGGCGGTGCGAACCACAACAGCGCTATAGACCTCGCCTTTTTTGACGCGGCCGCGCGGAGCAGCTTCTTTGATGCTAACTTTGATGATGTCGCCAACACTGGCGTAACGACGCTTAGAACCGCCCAGCACCTTGATGCAGAGAACGGACTTAGCGCCAGTGTTGTCGGCGACTTCCAGTCGAGATTCAGTTTGGATCATTTCAATTATTCCCAACTTGCACCTGCTGCACCAATCTGCACCTACCTCTGTAGGGTGGCAGACCAACACATCAAGTCAGTCTTGGGCCCGCTGTCCACCGCTCAAACCACTCGAGCGACTTCCATTTGGGCAGAAACTTCATACTTTTTCAAGCGAAGCCCACTATTATGCCCCGCATTACAGGGCCGGTCAACATTCTTTTCAGGGAATTTGCAGATACTGGGCTGCTAGCTGGGCAAATGCGGCCATCTGAGGGTCCAGGCCAGTCTCTTCCTGCAAGATGCCGGCCACCCGCGGGGCCAACTCTGCGGCCAGACGGGCATCCAGGAACAACAAGCGGGAGCGGCGCGCCAGCATGTCTTCCACGGTGACAGCGTATTCATAACGCGCTGCGAAGCGCACCATCGCCTCGCTCAAACCCGGGGTCAGCCAGACAGCGGCCCCGGGCAATGCTTCCAGCAGGGATTTCTCGCTGCCATAGGAATGCGCACCTTCCGTTTGGCTGACCGAAACCGGTGCCACGCCCGCCACCGCATCGGCCCCCACCAGCAACAAGTCGTTGGTCTGCCCGGCAGGTCGGCGCTCCACCAGCCCCTTGTCGGCACATTGCTGCAGCACGTCTTCGGCCATGGCGCGGTAGGTAGTCCATTTGCCGCCTGTGACCGTCACCAGCCCGCTGCGGCTGACGATGACCGTGTGTTCGCGGCTCAGGGCTTTGGTGCTTTCACCATCGTCGTCCTGTGGCTTCACCAAGGGGCGCAGACCCACCCAGATGCTCTTCACATCGGCGCGGGTCGGTGCCCGGGTGAGATAGCGCGCCGACTCCTTCAATATGAACGCCACTTCCTCGGCAAAGGGCTGTGGCTCGCGCGCCAGGTCGTTGCGCGGGGTGTCGGTCGTGCCCAGGATGACCTTGCCCAACCAGGGCACGGCAAACAGCACCCGGCCGTCCGAGGTCTTGGGCACCATCAGGGCCGTATCAGACTCCAGAAAGCTGCGGTCCACCACAATGTGTACGCCCTGGCTGGGCGCCACCATGGGTTTGATGGTGCGCCCGCCGCTGGCGCTGTGGGCCTCGCCATCCATTTCGCGTAAAGAATCCACCCAGACGCCGGCGGCATTGACGACGCAGCGGGCCCGCACCGGGTAGCTGTGCCCGGTGAGGGTGTCCTGGGCCTGCAGGCCGCTGACTTTTCCGCCTTCATAGAGAAGACCGGTCACCGCGCAGTAGTTGACCAGCAGCGCACCGCGGATTGCTGCGCTGCGCGCCAGGGCCAAGGCCAGGCGGGCGTCGTTGAATTGGCCGTCCCAGTACTGCACGCCACCCTTGAGGCCTTGCGTGCGCACAGTGGGCAGTGCCGTGGATGTGGCCTGCGGCCCCAAAAACCGCGTCTTGCCCAGACCGGCCTTGCCGGCCAACAGGTCATACAGGGTCAAGCCGATGCCGTAGAACGGCGCTTCCCACCATTGGTAGGCTGGCACCACAAAGGCCAGCGGTTGCGCCAGGTGGGGGGCGTTATGCAACAGGGTGGTGCGCTCGTGCAGAGCTTCACGCACCAACGAAATATTTCCTTGTGCCAGGTAGCGCACACCGCCATGCACCAGCTTGGTAGCACGCGACGAAGTTCCTTTGGCAAAATCATGGGACTCCAGCAGCACCACGCTCAAGCCCCGTGCTGCGGCGTCCAGCGCCACGCCCAAACCGGTGGCACCACCGCCGACGATGGCAAGGTCGTAGACCCGCTCCTCGGCCAAGCGCGTCAGCAGGTCCTTACGCGTTGTTCGCAGAGCTTGCTCGGTGTTGGCCATATCGAATTCGCATTTCAGTAGTTCAAAAGAATGGGCGGAACCTGTCCAAGGCCCCGCACAGGGCGGCGGCGGCGCACATGCGCCACCGCCGCACCCCTGGTCAGCTAACGCTGACGCAATTAACGTACCTTGCCAGCCTTCCACGCGTTGAGCAGCGTGTCATAGGCAATGGTGGCACCCTTGGGCTTCTCATTGGCCAGCTTCTTCCAAGGCGCACCCTTGTCGCTCAGCCACTTGTCGGGGCTGCTCTTGGCATTGAGCTTGGGTGGGCACACGGCCATGCCGGAGCGCTCCAGGCGACCCATCACGCCGTCCATCTCTTCAGCCAGGTTGTCCATGGCTGCCTGTGGCGTCTTCTCACCGGTGACTGCGACGGCCACGTTCTTCCACCACAGCTGCGCCAGCTTGGGGTAGTCAGGCACGTTGGTACCGGTAGGCGTCCAGGCCACGCGTGCCGGGCTGCGGTAGAACTCCACCAAGCCACCCAGCTTGGGGGCCATGTCGGTCATGGCCTTGGACTGGATGTCGGACTCGCGGATAGGTGTCAGGCCCACGATGGTCTTCTTCAGCGACGTGGTCTTGGCGGTCACAAACTGGGCGTACAGCCAGGCGGCAGCCACCTTGTTGGCATCGTGGTCCTTGAAGAAGGTCCAGGAGCCCACGTCCTGGTAGCCGTTTTGCATGCCCTGCTTCCAGTACGGGCCGTTGGGGCCGGGGGCCATGCGCCACTTGGGCGTGCCGTCGGCATTCACCACGGGCAGGCCGGGCTTGATCATGTCGGCGGTAAAGGCGGTGTACCAGAAGATCTGCTGGGCGATCTGGCCCTGGGCGGGCACAGGGCCGGCTTCGCCAAAGGTCATGCCGATGGCTTCCTTGGGCGAGTACTTCTTCATCCAGTCGATGTACTTGGTCAAAGCGTACACGGCAGCTGGGGAGTTGGTTGCGCCGCCACGCGACACGGAGGCGCCCTGGGGTGTGCAACCGTCAGCCGAGGCGCGGATGCCCCACTCGTCCACCGGCTTGCCGTTGGGGATGCCGATGTCGGCAGTACCGGCCATGGACAGCCAGGCATCGGTAAAGCGCCAGCCCAGCGAGGGGTCCTTTTTGCCGTAGTCCATGTGGCCATAGATAGGCTTGCCGTCGATGGTCTTGACGTCTTCGCTGAAGAAGGCGGCGATATCCTCATAGGCGCTCCAGTTCAGCGGCACACCCAGGTCGTAGCCGTACTTGGCCTTGAACTTGGCCTTGAGCTCGGGCTTTTCGAACAGGTCGGCGCGGAACCAGTACAGGTTGGCGAACTGCTGATCGGGCAACTGGTAGAGCTTGCCGTCTGGTGCCGTGGTGAAGCTGGTGCCAATGAAATCCTTGATGTCGATGCCGGGGTTGGTCCACTCTTTTCCATTGCCCGCCATGTAGTCGGTCAGATTCATGATCTTGCCGTAGCGGTAGTGGGTGCCGATCAGGTCCGAGTCGGTGATCCAGCCGTCATAAATGGACTTGCCGGACTGCATGGAAGTCTGCAGCTTCTCCACCACATCGCCCTCGCCGATCAGGTCATGCTTGACCTTGATGCCGGTGATTTCCTCAAACGCTTTTGCCAGGGTTTTGGACTCGTACTCATGCGTGGCAATGGTTTCCGAGACCACGGAGATTTCTTTCACGCCCTTGGCCTGCAGCTTTTGGGCGGCGTCGATAAACCATTTCAGCTCGGCAGTTTGCTGCGCCTTGCTCAGCGTGGATGGCTGGAACTCGCTGTCGATCCATTTTTTGGCAGCGGCTTCGTCGGCCCAAGCCTGGGTACCCAGGGTGCAGGCCATGGCAACGGCCAGTACGGAATACTTCAGTTTCATTGTCAATCTCCTCGTTTTGTGAAAACCCCTGTGTGTCAACTGCAGCAGCTCCAGGGGGATAAGAGCCGCTGCTTAGGAAAACTTCAACCCTTGCGCATCACCAGGCCCAGCAAGGCCATGGACAGCACAAAGCTGATCCAGATGGAGGGCTCGGCCTCCAGGCTCAGCCACTCGGTCAGCCGCCCGCTGATACCGACAAAGGCCAGGTTTACATAGGCCGCACTCAGCAGCCCGATAAACAGGCGGTCACCGCGCGTGGTCTCCATGGGCAGGAAGCCCTTGCGCAGAGTGGTAGGGGATTTGATCTCCCACACCGTCATACCCACCAGCATCAAGGCAATGCAGCTAAAAAATACGGCCACCGGCGTGGTCCAGGCCATCCATTCAAACATCGTGCGTTCCTCTCAAACACGGCCCATCGCGAATCCCTTCGCGATGTAATTACGGACAAACCAGATGACGATGGCACCCGGCACGATGGTCAGCACACCGGCCGCAGCCAGCGTGGCCCAGTCCATGCCCGAAGCGGACACGGTGCGGGTCATGGTGGCGGCAATCGGCTTGGCGTTGACGCTGGTGAGCGTGCGCGCCAGCAACAACTCCACCCAGCTGAACATGAAGCAGAAGAAGGCAGCCACCCCCACCCCGGCCTTGATCAGCGGAATGTAGATGCGGATAAAAAAACGCGGGAAGGAGTAGCCGTCGATGTAAGCGGTCTCGTCAATTTCGCGCGGGATGCCGCTCATGAAGCCCTCCAGAATCCACACCGCCAGCGGCACGTTGAACAGCAGATGCACCAGGGCCACCGCAATGTGCGTATCCATCAACCCGACCGAGGTGTAGAGCTGGAAGAAGGGCAGCAAAAAAACGGCCGGTGGCGTCATGCGGTTGGTCAGCAGCCAGAAGAACACATGCTTGTCGCCCAGGAAGCTGTAGCGCGAGAAGGCATAGGCCGCGGGCAAGGCCACGATCAAGGAGATGACCGTGTTGATGCCCACATAGATCAGGCTGTTGATATAGCCCGAGTACCAGGCCGGATCGGTCAGGATGGTCTTGTAGTTGTCCCAGGTGAAGTGGTCCGGGAACAGGGTGAAGCCCGCCAGGATTTCGTTATTGGTCTTGAACGACATGTTGACCATCCAGTAGATGGGCAAGAGGGCGAACACGATGTACGCCAGCATGAACAGCGAGCGCTTCTGGAATTTCGGCTTATTCATGGCCACCCTCCTTGGACTGGGTGCCCACGCGCTGCATCCAGTTGTACAAGATAAAACACATCAGTAAGATGATCAGGAAATAGATCAGCGAGAAGGCTGCGGCTGGCCCCAGGTCAAACTGGCCCACGGCCTTTTGCGTCAGGAACTGCGACAGGAAGGTGGTGGAATTGCCGGGCCCGCCGCCGGTGAGCACAAAGGGCTCGGTGTAGATCATGAAGCTGTCCATGAAACGCAGCAGCACCGCGATCACCAGCACACCGCGCATCTTGGGCAACTGCACAAAGCGGAACACATCGAGCTTGCTGGCGCCGTCAATGCTGGCGGCCTGGTAATAGGCATCCGGGATGGAGCGCAGACCGGCGTAGCCCAGCAGGGCCACCAGCGGCGTCCAGTGCCACACATCCATCAGCAGCACGGTGAGCCAGGCATGCAGCGCGTTGCCGGTGTAGCTGTACTCAATGCCCATGCCCTGCAGGGCCGCTCCCATCAGGCCGATGTCGGTGCGGCCAAAAATCTGCCAGATCGTGCCCACCACGTTCCACGGAATAAGCAAGGACAGCGAGACGATCACCAGCACGGCCGATGACTTCCAGCCCTGCGCCGGCATGGACAGCGCCAGCAGGATGCCCAGGGGCAGCTCCACAGCCAGCACGGCAAAGGAGTAGGTGATTTGCCGCAACAGGGCGCCGTGCAGTTCCTCGTCACGCATGATGGCGGCGAACCACTCGGTGCCCACAAACACGCGGCGCTCGGGCGAGATGATGTCCTGCACCGAGTAGTTGACCACCACCATCAGCGGCAGGATGGCAGAAAAAGCCACGCACAGCAGCACGGGCAGGATCAGGAACCAGGCCTTCTGGTTCACCGGTTTGGTCGTAGTGCTCACTGCACAATCTCCTCGTTTTGGTAGAAGCAGGTGTGCTCACCCATCACCTTGAACCACACGCTGTCGCCCACGCGCAAGTCGGTGGTGTTGGCAGACAGACGCGCCTTGAGGGTGTGGCCTTCGCGGGTGGCGCTGACGATCACATGCGTGCCCACGTCCTGCACCTGGCTCACCGCCATGGGCAGGGCGCCTTCGGCATGGGCAGCCGCAATGGACACGTATTCCGGGCGCACGCCGAGCTTGAATTCGCCATCCCGCAAGCTGCGTCCAGCCGGTGCAGCCACCGTGGCGCCAACCGTGTGGAAACCCGCCGAGGTCATGGTGCCGGGCAGAAAGTTCATGCCCGGCGAGCCGATGAAGTGGCCCACAAAGGTATGGCTGGGGCGCTCGAACAGGTCGGCCGCCGAGCCCACCTGCACGGCGCGGCCACGGGTCATCACCACCACCTGGTCGGCAAAGGTGAGTGCTTCCACCTGGTCGTGGGTGACATAGATCAGCGTGAGCTTGAGCTCGTGGTGGATTTGCTTGAGCTTGCGGCGCAGCTGCCACTTGAGGTGCGGGTCGATCACGGTGAGCGGCTCATCAAACAGCACGGCCGACACATCCGGGCGCACCAGGCCGCGGCCCAGCGAGATTTTTTGCTTGGCGTCGGCCGCCAGATTCGAGGCACGCTGGTTGAGCTGGCCGCTCATCTCCAGCATCTCGGCAATCGCACCCACGCGCTGTTTGATCTGCGCAGCAGGCATCTTGCGGTTGCGCAGGGGAAAGGCCAGGTTCTCGGCCACCGTCATGGTGTCGTAAATCACCGGGAACTGGAACACCTGGGCGATGTTGCGCTGTTGCGGAGTGAAGCGTGTGACGTCTTTGCCGTCAAAGCGTACGCCGCCTTGCGAGGGCGTTACCAGCCCCGACATGATGTTGAGCAGCGTGGTCTTGCCGCAGCCCGAGGGGCCTAGCAGTGCGTAGGCGCCGCCGTCTTCAAACGCCATCTTCAGGGGCAGCAGGGCGTAGTCGCTGTCCTGCTGCGGGTTGGCGCGGTAGGCGTGGGCCAGGTCGAGTTCTATGCGTGCCATGTCAGTTTCCTTTGCGACGCACGGGAGCCAGCAGCAGCATGCCCTGTGCATCAAACACATAGACCGCAGCCGGGTTGAAGTAGAAGGTGACCGGTTGCCCCAGGCCAAAGTGGTGCACGCCGGTAAGCTGGGCCACCAGTTCACCCAGTGCCGTCTCGAAGTGCACAAAGGTGTCGGTGCCGGATATCTCGGCCAACTCCACCTTGCCAGCCAGGGCTACGTCGCCAGGCTGCTCTTTGACGTGCAGCGCGCTGGCGCGCATGCCCATCGTCAGCGTGCCACTTGCGGCATGGGTGCTTGGCAAGTCCAAAGGCAGCAAGGGGCCCTTGTTGAGTTGCACGCCACCTGCGGCTGCATTGGCGCCCAACAGGTTCATGGGTGGGTCGCTGAAGGCGCGGGCCACCCGAATAGAAGCCGGGGCATGAAACACTTCGGAGGTGGGGCCGTATTGCAGCAGTTCACCGGCATCCAGCACGGCCGTGTAGCCACCCAGCAGCAGGGCCTCACCCGGCTCGGTGGTGGCGTAGATCACGGTGGAGTCACCGGCGGCAAACAGGGCGGTGAGCTCGTCGCGCAGTTCTTCGCGCAGCTTGTAGTCCAGATTCACCAGCGGCTCGTCCAGCAGCATCAGGGGCGCGCCCTTGGCCATGGCGCGGGCCAGTGCCACGCGCTGCTGTTGGCCACCCGAGAGCTCGGCAGGAAAGCGGTCCAGGAACATGTCGATGTGCAGCTTCTGGGCCAGTTCAAGCACGCGCTGCTCCACGTTTTTGTCGCCGCGCAGCTTGAGCGGTGAGGCAATGTTGTCGCGCACCTTGAGCGAGGGGTAATTGATGAACTGCTGGTAGACCATGGAGACATTTCGCTCGCGCACCGGCACGCCCACCACGTTTTGCCCATCCACCAGCACCCGCCCGGCGGTAGGTGCATCCAGCCCCGCCATCACACGCATCAGGCTGGTCTTGCCGGCCTGTGTGGCACCCAGCAACACGGTGACCGCACCGCTGCGCGGGGCCAGGTCCATGTCGTACAGCCAGGTTTGCGGCCCGACTTTTTTGCTGATGCCTTCAAGAGTCAACTGCATCACACTGCCTTTTCTTTTCAGATTTTTGGGTCGAATGTATTTTCGAATTCGATAATTATTGTTCGTTTTGATTCGTTTTTACTTGGTACTTACCCTGAATGCATTCCTTTTGATTCGTTTTACCATCCATGGGCCTCATGCATTCGGGGTACAAATACACCATGAGCCCCAACCCCAGACAACTCACCCTGCTTTCCGTTGTGCAGGCCCAAGGCTCCGTCACCGTGGAGCAGCTCGCTGACACCCTGGGTGTCACCTTGCAGACCGTACGGCGCGACGTGCAGCGTCTGGCCGACGAAGGCATGCTGGCGCGCTTTCACGGTGGCGTGCGGCTGCCACGCTCCACCACGGAAAACATCGCCCACCAGCAGCGCCAAACGCTCAATGCCGACGGCAAAGCGCGCATCGCGCTCAGCGTGGCGGAAGCCGTGCCCAACGATTGCTCCCTGATCCTGAACATCGGCACCACCACCGAAGCGATTGCCCGCGCCCTTCTCAAGCACCGCGGCCTGCGCGTCATCACCAACAACCTGCATGTGGCCAACATCCTGTGCACCAACCCGCAGTGCGAAGTCATCGTGGTGGGTGGCGTGGTGCGCGGGCGCGACCACGGCATCATTGGCGAGGCAGCAGTGGACTTCATTCGCCAGTTCAAGGTGGACATTGCGCTGATAGGCATCTCCGGCATCGAGGCCGATGGCTCGCTGCGCGACTACGACTACCGCGAGGTCAAGGTCTCGCAAACCATCATCTCCCATGCCCGCGAGGTCTGGCTGGCAGCCGACATCGGCAAGTTCAACCGTCCGGCCATGGCTGAGGTGGCCAGCTTGTCGCAGATCGACCGGTTGTTCACCGATGCCCAGCCCCCCGAGCCATTTCCCGCCCTGCTGGCCGAGGCGCAAGTCCGGCTGACGGTTGCAGCGCCCTGAACATTGCAAGGCCATCGTGCCCGCACAACCCTTCATCTAAACACCCCTGAACATGACCTATTTGCTCGCCCTGGACCAAGGCACCTCAAGTTGCCGCAGCATTGTGTTTGACCCCAGCGGCCACACCGTAGCCATGGCGCAGAAGGAGCTGACCCAGATCTATCCCCAGCCCGGCTGGGTGGAACATGACGCGCTGGAGATCTGGCGCCTGCAACTCGCCACAGCGCGCGAGGCCCTGGCGCAGGCCGGTATCACGGCGGCACAGGTCAAGGCCGTGGGCATTACCAACCAGCGCGAGACCACCCTGGTCTGGAACCGCCTGACCGGACAGCCCATCCACAACGCCATCGTCTGGCAGGACCGCCGGGCCGAGCCCACCTGCGTAGAGCTGCGCGCGCGCGGCCTGGCAGACACCATCCGCAGCAAGACCGGCCTGCTGGTGGATGCCTATTTTTCAGGCACCAAGCTCAAATGGATTCTGGACAACGTGCCCGGTGCGCGGGCCCAGGCCGAGAACGGTGAACTGGCCTTTGGCACCATGGATGCCTGGCTGATCTGGCAGCTCACCGAGGGCCGGGTGCATGCCACCGATGTCAGCAACGCCGCGCGCACCATGCTCTTCAATGTGCACAGCAACCAGTGGGATACCGATCTGCTGGCGGCACTCGACATCCCGGCCAACCTGATGCCGGCGGTGCAGCCCTCGGCCTTTCTGTTTGGCGAAGTCAGCCCCGCCCTGCTCGGCCACGCCATCCCCATTGGCGGTGTGGCCGGGGACCAGCAAAGCGCCCTGTTCGGCCAGGCCTGCTTCAAGGCGGGCATGGCGAAGAACACCTATGGCACCGGCTGCTTCATGCTGATGCACACCGGCAATGTGTTCCAGACCTCTGTCAACGGCCTGATCACCACCAGCGCTGCACAAGCCACCAGCCAACCCGAGTTTGCGCTGGAAGGCAGCGTGTTCGTGGGCGGCGCCGTGGTGCAGTGGCTGCGCGACGGACTGCAGGCCATCCAGAGCAGCGCCCAGGTGCAGGGCCTGGCCGAGAGCGTGCCGGACTCGGGCGGTGTGATGGTGGTGCCCGCCTTCACCGGGCTGGGCGCGCCCTACTGGAAACCCGAAGCACGCGGATCGATCACCGGCCTGACACGCGGCAGCACGCTGGCACACATTGCCCGCGCCTCGCTGGAAAGCATTGCCTACCAGAGTGCCGCCCTGTTGCTGGCCATGGGCCGCGACGCGGCCAGTGCCGGTGTGGCCACGGTGTCCGAACTGCGCGTAGATGGCGGTGCCTGCGTCAATGATTTGCTGATGCAGTTCCAGGCCGACCTGCTGGGCATTCCGGTGGTGCGCCCTGCCGTGACCGAGACCACGGCTCTGGGTGCCGCCTACCTGGCGGGCCTGGCCACCGGCGTGTACCAGAGCACGAGTGAGCTGAGCGATTTGTGGCGCGCCGAGCGCCGTTTTATTCCCACCATGGCGCGTGTGCGGGCCGAGGAACTGATGGCACGTTGGGAGCACGCCGTGGCCCAAACGGTTTTGTGAGCCCTGCGCTGACCTACACTGGCGGGCATGACCCAAACCATTGCATTCATAGGCGGCGGCAATATGGCCAGCGCCATCATCGGCGGCCTGATCCAACAAGGCCTGCCGGCCCACAACATCCTGGTGGTGGAGCCGTTTGATGAGGCCCGCGCCAAGCTCAAAGACCTGTTTGGCATTACGGCACTGAGCGCCCCCGACGCCACGCTGGAGCGCGCCGGTCTGGTGGTCTGGGCGGTGAAGCCCCAGACCTTCAAGGACGCCGCGCATCAAACCAAAGCCCACACCGCCCAAGCCCTGCACCTCAGCGTGGCCGCCGGCATCCGCAGCGACAGCATTGCCGCCTGGCTGGGCAGCGAGCGCATCATCCGCTGCATGCCCAACACCCCCGCGCTCATCGGCAAGGGCATGACCGCTCTGGTGGCCCGCGCGGGCGTTACAGACGCCGACAAGCAGTGGGCCGGTGAGGTGATCGCCACCACCGGGCAGTTCCTGTGGCTGGAGCGCGAAGACCAGTTGGACGCGGTAACGGCCATCTCCGGCTCGGGCCCGGCCTATATGTTTTATTTCATGGAAGCCATGACCGAGGCCGGTGCCGAGATGGGCCTGACGCGCGAGCAGGCCTACCAGCTGGCCGTGGCCACCTTCATAGGCGCAGGCGAACTGGCCCGCGCCTCCACCGAAGCCCCCGAAGTGCTGCGCCAGCGTGTCACCAGCAAGGGTGGCACCACCTATGCCGCCATCACCTCCATGGACGAAAGCGGCATCAAGGCCAGCTTTGCCAAAGCCCTGCACGCGGCGCGCAACCGGGCCCGGGAAATGGGTGACGAGTTCGGCAAGGCCTGAGCGCCAACGGATGAAAATCGTCCATTGCATGGTTGATTTTCAACCATTAAAATGCCGACATGCATCCACGACACATTACCCCCCTGCTGGCTGACGCACTGCGGGACACACCGGTTGTACTGATCAATGGCGCCCGCCAAAGCGGCAAAAGCACACTGGCGCAGTGGGCCCAGAGTGGGGCAGAGTCGACACCACGGCGCTATCTCACGCTGGACGATACGGCCGTTCTCAGTGCCGCCAAGTCCGACCCGGCTGGCTTTGTGAACGGCTTGCAAGGGCCGGTGACATTGGACGAAGTGCAGCGCGCGCCCGAGCTGTTCCTGCCCATCAAGGCAGCGGTTGATCGCCACCGTGAGCCCGGCCGGTTCCTGCTCACGGGCTCAGCCGATGTGCTGCTGTTGCCCGGCATTGCCGATTCGCTGGCAGGGCGCATGGAGGTGCTCTCCCTTTGGCCCCTCTCGACTGCCGAACTGGCAGACAGCCCCACCCTCAACCGCGCCGATGCCTTGTTTTTGGGTGACTGGTCCGCATTAAGGGTGCCCGCCTGTGACAAAGGCGAACTGATTGCACGCCTGGTCCGCGGCGGCTTTCCCGAGGCTGCGGCACGGACCACGCCAGCGCGCCGCGAGGCCTGGTTCCAGAGCTATGTGCAGGCCATACTGCAGCGCGATGTGCGCGACCTGGCCCACATCGAGCAGCTCACCGAAATCCCGAATCTGCTGCAGCTACTGGCAACCCGCAGCGGCACGCTGCTCAACCTGGCGGAGCTCTCGCGCAGCGCCCGCTTGCCCCAGACCACGCTCAAACGCTATTTCGCACTGCTGGAGATGCTGTTTCTGGTGGTGCGCCTGCCCTCCTGGGAACGCAATGCCAGCAAACGCCTGGTCAAGGCACCCAAGGTGTTCTTGCCCGACAGCGGCCTGCTCAGCTACTTTTTGGCAGACACGCCCCAGGCACTGGCTGCCAGGCCGGGCTTACCCGGCGCATCGGTAGAAACCTTTGTGCTGGCCGAGTTACTCAAACACGTGGCGTTCTCAAACCTGCGCCTGACACTGTGGCACTACCGCACGCAAAACCATATCGAGGTGGACTTCATCCTGGAAAACCGCCTGGGCCAGATTACCGGCATTGAGGTCAAGGCCAGTGCCACGGTGGACAGCAAAGACTTCAAGGGCCTGCGCCATTTGCAGGAGACCGAAAGTGCTATTTTCCAGCGCGGCATCGTGCTGTATGCCGGGCGCGAAGTCCTGCCCTTTGGCGACAAGTTGTGGGCGGTGCCGCTGTCCATATGGTGGGCCGACACAGCACGGCCCTCCACTTGACGCCCTATTGCGCCACGCCCTTCCAAAAGCCCGGCGTGCTGTAGCGTTCCTTCAGAAAATCGATCCACAGCCGCACCCGTAGTGGCAGGTGTTTGCGCTGCGGAAACACGGCGTACACCCCGTTGGGCGGGGCGGAAAAATCTTCCAGCACGGCTACCAGCGTGCCGGCGGCAATTTGCGCTTCCACCTCCCAGATGCTGCGCCAGGCAATGCCGTGGCCGGCCAGGCACCAGTCGTGCAGTACCTGCCCGTCCGAGCAGTCCAGCGGGCCGTCCGGCTTCAGGTAAATGACCTCATCCGCCTGGCCGGTTGCGCCGCCTTTACCCGGAGCTTGCACATCAACCTTCGCGGCCTTTGCCGGTCCTGTGCTTTTGTCGCTGACCGGCACCTGGAAGGCCCAGCCGCGCGTCTGCGAGGCGTCGCTCGACAGGGTCAGGCAATGGAAGCGCGAGAGGTCTGCCGGGGTCTGCGGAGTACCGTGGCGCGCCAGGTAGGCCGGTGTGGCCACGCACAGGCGGCGGTTGTCGGCCAGGCGCACGCTCACCAGGGACGAGTCGGGCATGTCGCCCACGCGCACCGCACAGTCAAAACCTTCCCCCGCAATGTCCACCACGCGGTCGCTCAGGTTGAGCGAAAGGGTCACGTCCGGGTGCAGCTCATAGAACCTGGGCACCAGCGGTGCCACATGGCGCCGCCCAAAACCGGCCGGTGCGGTGATGCGCAAATGCCCGCTGGCCTTGACGCCCCCGGCGCTGACACTGGCCTCGGCATTGGCCAGGTCAGCGAGCAGGCGCTGGCAGTCCTCCAAGAAAGCGCTGCCCTCGTGCGTGAGGGTGATGCGCCGCGTGGTGCGCAACAAAAGCTTCACCCCCAGGCGCTCCTCCAGGCCGTCCAGCCTGCGGCCCATGATGGCCGGGGCCACGCCCTCGGCATTGGCCGCAGCGGTGAGGCTGCCGCGCGCGGCCACCGAGACAAAGGATTCGAGTTGCTTGAGCTTGTCCATGCGGTGTTGCCTCCGGCTAAGCCGGGCCTCCTGAGGACGCACCCTCGCTCTGAGTTGCGTCTGGCGAACCACTGGCCTCGGGCAGCAGCACACCATCGCGGCGCATGGCGGCCACTTCGTCCTTGGAATAGCCCAGGCTGTACAGCAGCGCGCTGCCATGCTCATCCAGCCGGGGCGGGTCCAGCCGCAGGCCCAAACGTTCTCCATCCAGCTTCAGGGGCAGCAAGGGCACGCGCGTCTCGCGTCCGTCCGGCAGGGTCATGGGTGCCAGGCCACCGGTGGCGTTCAGGTGCGGGTCGTCAAACAAATGCTGCGGGTCGGTGATGGGCGCAAACGGCAGGCCGTGCTGCTCGAACACCGCCGCCAGCGCACTGGCATCGCGCCCGGCCAGGCGCTCACGCAACAGCGGGATCAGCCAACTGCGCGCCAGCACCCGGTGGTTGTTGCTGGAGAGGCGCGCGTCCGACTGCAGGTCGCCAAAGCCAAAGGCCTTGCAGAAGATGGCCCACTGCGTGTCACTGACCACGGCCAGAAAAATCTGCCCCTGGTCCTTTACGCTGAACACGTCGTAAATCCCCCAAGGCGAAATTTTCTGCGGCATGGGGTCAGCGGCTTTGCCGGTGATGGCGAACTGCATCATGTGCTGGGCCACCAAAAACACATTGTTCTCGTACAGGGCCGACTCCACCTCCTGGCCCAGCCCCGTCTGCTGGCGTTGCATCAGGGCTGCCATGGCGCCAATGGCACCGAACATGCCGCCCATGATGTCGTTGACGCTGCTGCCCGCGCGCAACGGGTCGCCCGGGCGCCCGGTCATGTAGGCCAGGCCCCCCATCATCTGCACCACCTCGTCCAAGGCGGTGCGGTGGTCGTAGGGGCCGGGCAGAAACCCCTTGTGGCTCACATAGATGAGGCGCGGGTCGAGCTTGCTGAGTGCGGCGTAGTCCAAACCCAGCTTCTGCATGGTGCTGCTCTTGAAGTTTTCGCTGACGATGTCGGCCGTGCCGACCAGTTTGAGCACCACCTCACGCCCTTTGGCGCTTTGCAGGTCAATCGCCAGGCTTTTCTTGTTGCGGTTGAACAGGGGATAAAACCCGGCCCCGCTGCCCAACAGCTTGCGCGTACTGTCGCCCCCCAGCGGCTCGACCTTGATGACTTCTGCGCCCAGGTCCCCCAGCACCATGCCGCAAGTGGGGCCCATCACCATGTGGGTGAACTCGACGACGCGTATGCCTGCCAGGGGCAGGACACGGGTGGAAGGAGAGGCTGGGCTCATTGTCAGTACCTTCTTATTTGTCACGAATAGATTGATATTTTTCCATATAGTGCCCGGATAAGGTTGGAATACAGTAGGGGCATCGGATCATTCTCTTAAAGGCCAGCCATGTCCACTGCTTCCAGCACCTCCCGCACCTCTATCCACCGCCTGCAGGTGGCCACGGTATTGCAACAGTTTATTGACGACAAGGTGTTGCCGGGAACCGGCGTCAGCGCGGAGACCTTCTGGAAGGGCTTTGACGCCATCGTGGCCGACCTGGCCCCCAAAAACATTGCCCTGCTGGCCGAGCGCGACCGCCTGCAAACCGAGCTGGACACCTGGCACACCGCCCACCCTGGCCCCATCACCGACATGCCCGCCTACAAGGCCTTTCTGGAAAAAATTGGCTACCTGGTGGAGAGCCCCAAGAAGGTGAAGATCAGCACCTCGAATGTGGACAACGAGCTCTCCAAGCAGGCCGGCCCGCAGCTGGTGGTGCCCATCACCAACGCCCGCTACGCCCTGAACGCTGCCAACGCCCGCTGGGGCAGCCTGTACGACGCGCTCTACGGCACCGATGTGCTGTCCGAAGACAAGGGCTGCGAGAAGGTTGGCAAAAAAGGCGGCTACAACCCCAAGCGCGGCCAGAAGGTTATTGAATACGCACGCAACGTGCTGGACCGCACTGCGCCTTTGAAGAAGGGCTCGCACGTGGGGTCGACTGGCTACCGCATCAACAAGGATGGCGAGCTGGTTGTCTCGCTGGCAGAAGGCGGCACCTCCAAGCTGAAAGATGCAGCCCAGCTGGTGGGCTACCAGGGCGAGGCCAAGCACCCCACCTCCGTGCTGCTGGCGCATAACGGCCTGCACCTGGACCTCATCATCAATGCCGACACCGTCATCGGCAAGAGCGACGCCGCTGGTGTCTGCGACCTGGTGCTGGAAGCCGCCCTCTCCACCATTCTGGACCTGGAAGACTCCGTGGCCGTGGTGGATGCAGATGACAAGGTGCAGGCCTACGGCAACTGGCTGGGCATTCTGCAGGGCACGCTGACCGAAGAGCTGAGCAAGGGTGGCAAGACCTTCACGCGCGGCCTGAATCCCGATCGCGTCTACACCGCGCCCAACGGCAAGAAGAAAGTCACGCTGCACGGCCGCTCGCTGATGTTTGTGCGCAATGTGGGCCACCTGATGACCAACCCGGCCATCACCTACACCGACGCCTTGGGGCAAACGCGCGAAATCCCCGAAGGCATTCTGGACGCCATGGTGACCACCACCATCGCCCTGCATGACCTGCAGCGCACGCCCAAGGATGCGGCAGCGGGCCGGGTGCGCAACTCGCGCAAGGGCTCGGTCTACATCGTCAAGCCCAAGATGCACGGCCCAGCGGAAGTGGCCTTTGCCAATGAACTGTTTGGCCGCGTGGAAAAAGTGCTGGGCCTGGCACCCAGCACCGTCAAGCTCGGCATCATGGACGAAGAGCGCCGCACCAGCGTCAACCTGAAGGCCTGCATTGCAGCCGCCGAGAGCCGTGTGGCCTTCATCAATACCGGTTTCCTGGACCGCACCGGCGACGAGATGCACAGCGCCATGCAAGCCGGCGCCATGATCCGCAAGGGCGACATGAAGACCAGCGCCTGGATCAGCTCCTACGAGCGCAACAACGTGCTGGTGGGCCTCTCCTGCGGCCTGCGTGGCAAGGCACAAATCGGCAAGGGCATGTGGGCCATGCCCGACTTGATGAAGGCCATGCTGGAGCAGAAGATTGCCCACCCCAAGGCCGGTGCCAACACCGCCTGGGTACCCAGCCCTACTGGCGCCACCCTGCACGCCCTGCACTACCACCAGGTGCTGGTTGCCGACGTGCAAAAAGAGCTGGAAAAAATCAACGCCAACAAGGAACGCGACACGCTCCTGAACGGCCTGTTGACCATCCCCGTGACCGCTACCCCCCACTGGACAGCGGCCGAGAAACAGCAGGAGCTGGACAACAACGCCCAGGGCATTCTGGGCTATGTGGTGCGCTGGGTGGACCAGGGCGTGGGTTGCTCCAAGGTGCCTGACATCCACAACATCGGCCTGATGGAAGACCGCGCCACCCTGCGTATATCGAGCCAGCACATGGCCAACTGGCTGCACCATGGCGTGGTGACCAAGGAGCAAATCACCGAGACCTTCGAGCGCATGGCTGGCGTGGTGGACAAGCAAAACGCCGGTGACCCGCTGTACCAAAAGATGGCTGGCAACTTTGGCACCAGCATGGCCTACCAGGCCGCCTGCGATCTGGTGTTCAAGGGCCTGGTGCAGCCCAGCGGCTACACCGAGCCGCTGCTGCACGCCTGGCGCCTGAAGGTAAAAGCCTCCTGAGAGATGGCCCCCACGGTCGCTCGCTGCGCGTAGCTTCCTGCCCCCCGAGGGGGCCAACCCCGCTTGGGGCGGCCCGGCGCGGGTTATTGCCCCCACGGTCGCTCGCTGCGCGAAGCTTCCTGCCCCCCGAGGGGGCCAACCCCGCTTGGGGCGGCCCGGCGCGGGGTGGTTATTGCCCCCACGCTCGCTCGCTGCGCGTAGCTCCCTGCCCCCCGAGGGGGCCAACCCCGCTTGGGGCGGCCCGGCGCGGGTTATTGCCCCCACGGTCGCTCGCTGCGCGAGCGGCCTGCCCTATTTTCCGAACTGCTGCTTGTGCAGTTCCACCAAGGTCATGAGCGCAGTCAGCACCTCGGGTTTGAAGCCCATGCGCTTCTCGCCTTCCTTGTAGCCGCTGAGCACCAGGCCCTGGAGGTAGTCCACACAGTCGCGGTGGCCCCAGAAGCTTTCCACCGCCAGGGCAATGCGCACGTGGTACTGGGCAATCAGGGCCATCTCCACATCCACCCGCGCTTGCAGAGGCCGCTCATGCAGGGGCATGGGCCGCGTGGCGAGTTCTTCCTCTTCCCAACTCAGCGAGGGAAAGCCGACTTCGGGTTTGGGTGGTTTCTTGGGGTCCGGCACCAACGCGCTCCAGCACATGAATAAAGTGGCGCAACTCTAACCCAAGGCTGCGCAATGTCCTACCCGGCCTGCTTTGACAACCATGGTCCGGGTCTGGTGTACTCGCCCCGCATGGGAACACTCAACATACTTATCAACCCGCACGCAGGTGGCGGCAGGGCTGCCCGTCTTGTCCCGGTGCTGCAGGAACGGGTGCGCGCGCATGCCACACCGGGCGCACTGTGTGTGGCCGACAGCGTGCCCCAGGCGCTGGACTGGCTCCGGGCCCTGCCGCGCGGCGCCACGGTGGCCTTGGTGGGTGGTGACGGCACCGTCAACCAGATGTTGCCGGCCCTGCTGGACAACGCACTATGCATGGCCCTGATACCCCAGGGCAGCGGCAACGATGTGGCGCGGGCCATCGGCGTGTATGGCATGCCCTGGCAGCACGCCTTGCAGCTGGCCCAAACGGCAACACCCCGGCCCATGGACGTGGGCTGGCTGCACACCGACACCCTGCAGCGCCCCTTCCTCTCCAGCCTGACCGTGGGCTTTGACTCGGCCGTGGGCTACCGGGCCCTGATTGGCCCGCGCTGGCTGCGCGGCCTGCCGCGCTACCTGCTGGCCACCTTGCGCGAGCTGTCCGCACTGCAGACCTGGGACATGCAGGTCACCTTGGACGGCGTGCCGCTGCACCAGGGCAGCACCCTGTTTGCCTCCACCCTGAACACGCCCACCTATGGCAGCGGCATGCCCGCCGTGCCGGCGGCACGCATCGACGATGGCGCGCTGGACGTGCTGGTGGCTGGAGAGTTCAACGCCCTGCAGACCTTGGCCATGCTGCCGCGCCTGCTGGCGGCCCGGCACCTGAGCCACCCGCGGGTGCAGACCCGGCGCTTCCAGCACATGGCCATTGCTTCCGCACAGGCACTGCCGCTGGCCACGGATGGCGAATACATCGGGGCGGCCAATGCACTTACGGTACAGGTGGCGCCCGCCGCCTTGCAGGTGCTGTGCAAATAGGCTGCAAGCCCAAGCGGGTGCTAAGAAGCCCGTTGGTAACCGGTTTGCCATCGGCCACGGGCACAATACGCCCATGCCCATACGCCCCCCCTTTATCGCGCCCCAGAGTTTCACCGACGCCGCCCAAGCGCTGGCCCAGGTGCACAAGATTTATGAGGGCAGCATTGCCCACCTGCGCAGCGCCATGCAGCGTTTTGTGGCCGGCGATGACATCACCGACCATGTGCGCGCCTGCTACCCCATGGTGCGCATCCACACCTCCACCGTGTCGCGGGCCGGGGGCGCCGACCTGGCGCGCCTGAGCTTTGGCTTTGTGGCCGGGCCCGGGCGCTTCGAAACCACGCTGACCCGCCCCGACCTGTACCACCGCTACTACCTGGAGCAGTTCCGCCTGCTGCTGGAAAACCACGGCGTGGAGCTCGAGGTGTGTACCAGCTCGCAGCCGATTCCGGTGCACTTCTCGTTTGCCGAGCACGACCATGTGGAGGGCAATATGTCGGCCGATCGCCGCGCCCTCATGCGCGACGTGTTTGACCTGCCCGACCTGGCCGCCATGGACGACGGCATTGCCAACGGCACTTTTGTACCCAAGCCGGGTGACGCCCTGCCGCTGGCCCTGTTCACCGCGCCGCGCGTGGACTATTCGCTGCACCGGCTGCGCCACTACACCGGCACCAGCCCCGAGCACTTCCAGAACTTTGTGCTGTTCACCAACTACCAGTTCTACATCGACGAGTTCATCGCCTTGGGCCACGCGGCCATGGCCAACCCTGACAGCGAATACTGCGCCTTTATTGAGCCCGGCAACGTGGTGAC
This sequence comes from Rhodoferax lacus, assembly GCF_003415675.1. Classification (GTDB taxonomy): domain Bacteria; phylum Pseudomonadota; class Gammaproteobacteria; order Burkholderiales; family Burkholderiaceae_C; genus Allorhodoferax; species Allorhodoferax lacus. The sequence goes on along the minus strand of NZ_QFZK01000008.1, from coordinate 90,068 downwards.
GCGCCGCGCAGGCCTGCCCGCGCAGGACGCCGATGCCTTGGGCAAAGCGCCGCCACGCCTGCCGCAAATGCCGGGCTACCACCTGGTGCGCGAAGACAGCATGGGCATCACCATGGTCAACATCGGCGTGGGCCCGGCCAATGCCAAAAACATTACCGACCACATTGCCGTGCTGCGCCCGCACACCTGGATCATGCTGGGCCACTGCGCGGGCCTGCGCAACACCCAGCAACTGGGCGACTACGTGCTGGCCCACGGCTATGTGCGCGAAGACCATGTGCTGGACGAAGAGCTGCCGCTGTGGGTGCCGATTCCCGCGCTGGCCGAAATCCAGGTGGCGCTGGAGCGGGCCGTGGCCGATGTCACGCAGATCGAGGGCGCTGCGCTCAAGAGCATCATGCGCACCGGCACGGTTGCCTCTACCGACAACCGCAACTGGGAGCTGCTGCCCGACAACCAGGCCGAGCGCCGCTTCAGCCAAAGCCGCGCCGTGGCACTGGACATGGAGAGTGCCACCATTGCCGCCAACGGCTTTCGCTTCCGGGTGCCCTACGGCACGCTCTTGTGCGTAAGCGACAAGCCCCTGCACGGCGAGATCAAGCTGCCCGGCATGGCCAACCACTTCTACCGCGAGCGCGTGGACCAGCACCTGCGCATCGGCATGCGCGCCCTCGAATTGCTGCGCGCCCAAGGCGCCGACCAGCTGCACAGCCGCAAGCTGCGCAGCTTTGCCGAAGTGGCGTTCCAATAGCCACCGACTCCCCGAAACAAGCCCGCATCATGCCGCCCGACACTGCATCTTCCACACCCGCTGACTTCTTCAGCGCCCGCAACCTGGTCAAGCGCTACGGCGACACCGAGGTGGTGCGCGACCTGTCCTTCTCGATCGCGCCGGGCGAATGCCTGGGCGTGATCGGCCCCAACGGTGCGGGCAAAACCACCACCATCCGCATGTGCCTGGGGCTGACTGCACCCGACAGCGGCAGCATCCACGCCATGGGCCTGGAGATGCCGCGTGATGCGCTGGCCATCAAGGCGCAGCTGGGCGTGGTGACGCAGCTCGACACGCTGGATCCGGACTTTTCCTGCGCGGAAAACCTGCTGGTCTACGGCCGCTACTTCGGCATGAAGGACCGTGACATCCGGGCGCGCATCCCCGAGCTGCTGGAATTCGCCTCGCTCACCAGCAAAGCCAGTGCCAAGCCTGGTGAACTCTCGGGCGGCATGAAGCGCCGCCTGTCGCTGGCGCGCGCACTGGTCAACGACCCCCGGCTGCTGCTGCTCGACGAGCCCACCACCGGTCTGGACCCGCAGGCCCGCCACCTGATGTGGGAGCGATTGCAGCTGCTGCTGCAACAGGGCAAATCCATTTTGCTCACCACCCACTTCATGGACGAGGCCGAACGCCTGTGCACGCGCCTGCTGGTGCTGGACCACGGCAAGAAGATTGCCGAAGGCACCCCACGCGAGCTGATTGCCGCGCACCTGGAGCCCGATGTGGTGGAGGTGTATGGCAACGGCGCCCTGGGCCTGGTGGACAGCCCGTTGCGCGCCTATGCCGCGCGCGTGGAGGTGAGCGGCGAGACCGTGTTTTTCTACACCCAGAACGCCCGCGACCTGCTGGACGCCCTGGGCATACACCCGAACCTGCGCACCCTGCACCGGCCGGCCAACCTGGAAGATTTGTTTTTGAAATTGACGGGCCGCCAGATCCGGGAAGACGCCTAGGTATGCACACCCCCCGGCTTGCCCACTGCGTGTGGCCTCTTTCCCCCTTGCAGGGGGCAACACCAGCAGCCCGGCGAAGCCGGTTCTGCGGTGTCCCTGAAAAATACCTTGCAGGCGAAGACCTTTTCTATGATTAACAATTCAATCCCAACTACGCAGAACGTCTGGCGCGCGCCCCAACTCTCCCTGCGCTTCTGGCCCGTGTTCCTGCGCAACCTGCTGGTCTGGCGCAAGCTGGCCATTCCCAGCCTGGTGGGCAATATTGCCGAGCCGCTGATGTGGCTGGTGGCCTTTGGCTACGGCATGGGCGCGCTGGTCGGCCAGATCACGGTACAAACACCGCAAGGGCCGGTGCCCGTGCCCTACATCCTGTTCCTGGCCAGTGGCTCCATCTGCATGAGCGCCATGCAGGCGGCGTCATTCGAGGCGCTGTATTCGGCCTTCTCGCGCATGCATGTGCAAAAGACCTGGGACGGCATCATGAACGCGCCCGTGGGCCTGGACGACATCGTGCTGGCCGAGATGCTGTGGGCCGCCTTCAAGGCCCTGTTCACGGTCACCGCCATCATCGGCGTCATGCTGGCGCTGGGCATCACCCATTCACCCAAGATCCTGCTGGCCTGGCCCATCCTGTTTGGCGTGGGCGTGACCTTCAGCTGCATGGCCCTGGTGTTCAACGCACTGGCCAAGGGCTACGACTTCTTCACCTACTACTTCACCCTGTTCCTCACCCCGGTGATGTTCCTGAGCGGCGTGTTCTTCCCGCTGGAGCAACTCCCTGCCAGCGTGCGCCTGGTGGCCGACTGGCTGCCCCTGGCCAGCGCCGTGGCCCTGGTGCGACCCCTGTTCATGGACCAGTGGCCTACCGACGCTGCCCGCCACCTGCTGGTGCTGGCGACTTACGCCAGTGTGTCGTTCTGGGTGGCACTGGCCCTGACGCGCAAACGCTTCAACAAATAGCGCTGCAACCCTCGCGTCAGCCAGCTGCGGCATGATTGGGGCCATAACAAGCCCAAAAAATTCCGGAGACCGCATGAGACTGGCATTGATGTCCGACATCCACGGCAACATCCAGGCGCTGGACGCCTGCTTGCACCATGCGCGCGCGCAGAAGGCGCAACGCTTTGCCTTTCTGGGTGACATGGTCGGCTACGGTGCCGACCCCGACGCGGTGCTGGAGCGCATCATGCTGCTCACCGAAGAAGGTGCCCTGGTGCTCAAGGGCAACCACGACGAGATGGCCGTGCACCCCCCGGCAGAAGTCAAAAACGTAGGTGCCAGCACCGCCGCCTGGACCCACAACCAGCTCACGCCCGAGCAGCGCGACTGGCTGGACGCACTCCCCCTGAGCGCCCAACTGGACAAGGTCCTGCTGGTGCACGCCAGTGCCGACGGCCCCGAACTCTGGCGCTATGTCTATGACGAGCGCGCCGCCACCGCCAGCCTGGATGCAGCCATCAACGGCTGGGCTGGTGTGCGCTACGTGTTTGGCGGCCACGTGCACGAGCAAAGCCTGTACTACCGCGGATCCACCGCCAGCCTGATGAAGTTCACACCCCAGCCCGGCGTGGCGGTGCCGGTGCCAAGCCACCGCCAGTGGCTGGCCACCGTGGGTTCAGTCGGCCAGCCGCGCGACGGCAGGCCCGAGGCCATGTACGCCGTGCTGGATACCGAGCGCTGGCAGCTCACCTTCCACCGCGTACCCTACGACCATGGGGCTGCCGCCTGGGCCATACGCGCGGCCGGGCTGCCGCACTACTTTGCCGACCGACTGGAGAAGGGCCGATGAAACTGCTGGAACCCGGTACCGTGCTGGACGGATTTGTGGTGGAGGAATGCATCCACTCCGGCGGCATGGCCCACATCTACGAAGTGCGCTACGCCGATAACCGGAGTGGCCCCGGATTCCCCATGGCCATGAAGATCCCGCGCATGACCGCCGGGGACGGTGCCGAGAACATCGTCAGCTTCGAGGTCGAGACGCAGATCATGCAGGTGCTCACCGGCAGCCATGTGCCGCGCTTTGTTGCCGCCGGCGACCTGAACCGCGTGCCCTACTTGGTGATGGAGTACGTGCACGGCCGCACCCTGCAAAGCTGGCTGGACGCGGACACCCTGCCCGGCGTGGACGAGATTGCCCGCCTGGGTGTCGCCATGGCGCAGGCCGTGCATGCCCTGCACCAGCAAAACACGGTGCACCTGGACCTCAAGCCCGCCAATGTGCTGATCCGCGCGGACGGCAGTGCGGTGCTGCTGGACTTCGGCCTGTCCTGCCACGCCCACTACCCCGACCTGCTGGCCGAGCAGCTGCGCAAGGCCGTGGGCTCACCCGCCTGGATTGCGCCCGAGCAGGTGGTGGGCGTGCGCGGTGACCCGCGCAGCGACATCTTCGCCATTGGTGTGATGCTCTACCAGCTGTGCACCGGCGAGCTGCCCTTTGGCGAGCCGCAAACCGCCGCCGGCATGCGCCAGCGCCTGTGGATGGACCCGACGCCGCCGCGCAAGCTCAAGCCCGACCTGCCACCCTGGTTGCAGGAAGTGGTGTTGCGCTGCCTGGAGCCTGAGGCGGCGCTGCGCTACCCCTCGGGCGCGCACCTGGCGTTTGATTTGTCCAAGCCGGAGCAGATCCGCGTCACGGCGCGCGGCAACAACGTCACGGGAACGAGCTTTCGCACCCACTTCAAGCGCTGGATCAAGGCCGCGGGCATGCACTACCAGCCCAGCCCCCTGCCCTCGCAGCAGATTGACGAGGTGCCCATCGTCATGGTCGCCGTGCCGCACAAGGACGTGACCGACGCCACGCTGTACTCCCTGCGCCAGGCCGTGGCGCGCTCGCTGGGCACGCGGCCCGGTGCGCGCCTGGCCTGCGTCACCGTGATATCCCCCAGCCAGACCAGCGCCTCGGATGAGGCCAAAAGCGAGACCAATGTGCACCGGCGCTACCTCAGCACCCTGCAGCAATGGGCGCAACCGCTGGACCAACCGGACCAGCAGATGTCCTTCCACGTGCTGGAGTCGGGCGATGTGGCGCAGGCCCTGCTGGACTATGCGCGGGGCAACAACGTGAGCGTCATCGTCATGGGTGCGGCCACCCACGGCCTCTTGACCCAGCGCTTTGTAGCCACCGTGCCCATCAAGGTGGCCATGGACGCACCTTGCACCATCATCCTGGTCAAGCAGGCCGTGCCCTTCGAGCTTCTGGGCGATGCCCCCTCCCAGCATGGCGCACTCACAGGCGGCTACTCCGACTCGGATTCCGACTGGCCATTCTGATAGCGCGACAATGGGTGCATGACCCATGCCTTTGAATCCCTCACGCCCGATCTGGTTCTCGATGCCCTGGAGAGCGTGGGCCTGCGCGGTGACGGGCGCCTGACCGCACTCTCCTCCTACGAAAACCGGGTCTACCAGGTGCAGCTGGAAGACGGCACCTCGGTGGTGGCCAAGTTCTACCGGCCCGAGCGCTGGAGCGAGGCCCAGATTCTGGAAGAGCACGCCTTCGCCGCCGAGCTGATGGCCTTTGAGGTGCCCGCCATTGGCCCCCTGGTGCTGCCCGATGCGGCAAACGGCAAAACCCTGCATACCTTTGGCGGCTTTTGGTTCAGCGTGAGCCCGCGCCGCGGTGGACGCCCGCCCGAGCTCGACGATGGTGAGGTACTGGAGTGGATAGGCCGCTTTCTGGCGCGCATCCACACCGTGGGGGCCCGCAAGCCCTTTGTCACCCGCCCGGCACTCAACGTGCAGACCTTTGCCGAGGAACCCATGCAGTGGCTGCTGGGCCACGACATGGTGCCGCTGGATGTGCAGACGGCCTGGACGCGCGGCGTGGAAAAAGCCATTGCCGTGATCCGGAGCTACGACACGCTCAACGCCGAAGCGCCCAAAGGAGACATCCGCGTGCTGCGCCTGCATGGCGACTGCCACCCTGGCAACATCCTCTGGACCCCGGCCGATGCCGCACCCAACCTCGGGCCCGGGCCCCACTTTGTGGACCTGGACGATGCCCGCACAGGCCCGGCCGTGCAGGACTTCTGGATGCTGCTCAGCGGTGACCGCCAGCAGCGCCAGCGCCAGCTCGGCGCGTTGGTGGATGGCTATGAGCAGTTCCGCGAATTTGACCGGGCTGAGTTGGCCTTGATCGAGCCGCTGCGCACGCTGCGCCTGATCCACTACAGCGCCTGGTTGGCGCGGCGCTGGACCGACCCGACGTTTCCGGCCAACTTTCCGTGGTTTGGCAGCAGCGACTATTGGCAGGGGCAGGTGCAGATGCTCGAGGAGCAGCTCGAAGCCATGGAAGAGCCGCCGCTCATCGTCTAGGCCCACAGCGCGCCCGGGAACTCGCACCATGCAAACCCTCAACATCATCGGCGCCGGACGCGTAGGCCAAACCCTGGGGCGCCTGTGGCACAGCCAAGGCGTCTTCGCTTTGCAGGATGTGCTGACCCAATCACCCGCCAGCGCGCAGGCCGCCTGCCACTTCATGGGCGCCGGCACACCGGTGACACAAGCTGCCCATATGCGTGCCGCCGATGTCTGGATGCTGGCCGTGCCGGACGCCCACATTGCAGCCACGGCACAGGCGCTGGCAGCACAGGCAGAGCAGCTACCGCCCGCCACCGTCTTCCACTGCAGCGGCGCGCAAAGCGCGGCCCTGCTGGCGCCGCTGGCAGCCAAGGGCTGGCAGACCGCCAGCGCCCACTGCATCCTCAGTTTTGCCTCGGCTCAGGCCGCCCTGCAGCAGTTCTCCGGCACGCCCTGCGCGCTGGAGGGCGATACCTTGGCCACGGCTCTGTTGCACCAGGCCTTCACGGCCATTGAGGCCCGCTGTTTTGCGGTGAAAAGCCAGGACAAGCTGCTCTACCACGCAGCCGCCGTATTCGCCACCAACTTCCTGCCGGTGCTGCAGAACGTGGCCGAAGAGGCCTGGACGGCCAGCGGTGTGCCCACCGATTTACTGCCGGGTTTGCGTGCCGCCCTGCTGAACAATGCGGTGGCCAACATCACGCGCCTGGGGCCACAAGGCGCGCTCACCGGCCCGGCCGCACGGGGCGACGTGGCAGCCATTGCCCAACAGGCCGCCGCCGTCACGCAATGGGATGCGCAGGCCGGTGCCGCCTACGAGGCCTTGAGCGCCCTGGCGCTGCGCATGGCAAAGGCCAGCACCGACAGCAGCGCCACGCCCGCCAGCAGCCGCTGAAGCGGCAGGTTCTCGGCAAAGTCCAGCTCCTCAGTCAGCAGAAAATACACCGCGCACAGCACCAGCAGCGCCAGCAGCCGCAGGCTCCAGTGCGACGCGTCCAGGCAGCGCGCAGGCAGGCTCGCCAGCAGCACGTTACCCAGCAGGCCGGCCAACAATCCCAAGCTGATGCCTACCGCCACATCGCCCGGCCAGTGCGCACCCACCGCAATGCGCGACAGACCCGCACCCAGCGCCAGCAGCAGAATCCACCCGTGCCGCTTGCGCTGCCGGGGCGTCAGGGCAAAGAAAATAGCGCTGGCCACAGCGAAGGCCGTGGTGGTGTGGCCCGAAGGCATGGAGACGTTGTGCAGCACCTCACCCACGATGCGCATCTGTGCGTTGTCCACCTCGGCCGCCGGGCGCGGGCTGACCAGATAGGCCTTGCCCACGCGGGCAAACACAATGGCAAAGGGCGCCGCACACACCCAGGCCCACATCAATCGCGGCGCGCAGCGCAGCAGCGGCGCTGTGACCGCCAGAACGCCCCAGCCATTGCCCAGCAAGGACAGCCCGGTCCACACCGGTGCGGCCACCGGCAGGCACAGCTGGTTGAGAAACACGAACATGCCCGGCTCCCAGACATGCAGCCACAGCGGCGCCGAGAGCACGAAGACCAGCAAGGGCAGCAGCCACAGGCGCGCCGGAAAGAGGGAAAAGGGCATGCTGCGCATATCAGGGTGTGGCCGTAGAACGGGCTGCATCCGCACCCGGCTGGAGAGGCATGGAGCGCAGGCGCGGCTGGGGCGCGCCGGACCAGCCGCTGCAGGCATAAAAATCGAAGCTGGAGACGGCATAGCCCAGGCGCTGAACCTCCTGGCGCTCCAGCCAGCTGCATTGGGCAAAGCCATGGGCACCCAGCGGGGTTTCATAGGGCAACTGCGACCAGTCCACCAGCAGCGCACTGCCCCCCGCGGCCAGCTTGCCGGCCCACAAGTCAAACTGGTCAAAGCCGTCGTGCAGCACATGCACCTTCAGGGGCCGCGCATACCAGCCGATGCGACTGGCCAGTGTCCAGTTTTGCACCGCCAGCGCGTCCAGGCCGTGCTGCACCGCCAGCGCTTGGGCGCGCTCTCCGGCGGCGTCCCAGCCATGCAGGTCGGCAAACGGGTTGGGCGCATTGCCGGCTTGGGCACTGGCTGCCTGGCCTTGCAGGAAGGGCATGCCGGCACTCACCATGGCAGCGGGCAGGGCCACGCAAGCAAGGGCCTGCAGCAGCACCAGGGCGCGCACCGCCCAAGGCTTGCCAGCAGCCCAGGTGCGCGCCAGGCCCACGCCGGCAAACGGTGCCAGCGCCACCCAGGCCGGTGCCGTCCAGTGCGGCAGGCTGGAGCCGCCACCGGACAGGTAAGCCAGCACCACAAAGGGAATCACAAAGAAAGCAAGCAGGCTGCGCTGCGCTGCAGTGGCAACCCGCAGGCCCTGCCAGCCCCACAGCAGCAGTGGTCCATAGGCCAGCAGTTGCAGCAGCCCAAAGCGCGCCACATTCAAACCCTGCCAGCCGCTGCCCGCGCCGTGCTTGGCCTGGTAGACAAACGAGACCCAGTGGTTCTGCGCATTCCAGATCGGAACCGGGCTGACGATGAGCAGCGCCAGCAGCGTACCCAGCCACAGGCCGGGCTGGCGCAACACCGCCATGCCATGCGCGCGCAGCAGGCACAGGGCCACGGCTGCGGCAGTGAAGATGGCGGTGTACTTGCTCAGGCCCGCCAGGCCCAGCAGGGCGCCCAGCAGCAGCCACTGGGACAGTGCCGGGGGCTGCGTGCGCTGCATCAGCCGCAGGGTCTGCAGCATGAGCGCAGCAGACCAGAACATCAGCAAGGTATCGGGCAACAGGCTGATGCCCAGGATGTGCATCAAGGGCGCCAGCAAGAGGCTGGCCACAGCCCAGAAACCGGCCTGCTCACTTGCTCCGCCAGGCGCTGCGGCCTGCAAGCGCCGGGCCAGGTGGTACACCAGCAGCAGGGTGCCCAGCCACAGCAGGCCCGGCACCAGGCGCAGCACCACGGTGGGCGCACCCAGGGCCACCAGTGGCCACTGCGCCCAGCCCACCAGGGGAGGATGGTCAAAGTAGCTCAGGGCGGGATGGGCGGCGTACAGCGCGTAGTGCGCCTCGTCCACCGAGAGGCCCAGCACCGCACCCAGCAGGGCATGCAGGCCAAACACCAGGGCCAGCAGCCAACGGGTGCCCGTGGGCAAGCGTTGCGCGTGCTGCAACAACGCGTCTGTCATGTGCATATTCGAATTCAGCGGGGGCAAAACAGGCAGTCCATCCATACAATGTCTGCAGTCTAACTGCCGAGCAAAACATGCCCACGTACCATATTGAAATGATTGAAGGCCGCACCATCGAGCAAAAGCGCAAGCTGGTGCAGGAGATCACGCGCATCACCGTCGAAGTGCTGGGCGGCTCCCCCGATTCGGTGGACATCCTGATCACCGACGTGAAACGCGAAAACTGGGCCACCGGAGGCAAGCTCTGGACCGAACCCAGAAGCTGAATGTCGCCCCCACGTTCGCGCACTGCGTGTCGCTCTCTGCCCTCACGCTGACCGGGAGTAAACTGAACGCATGTGCCAATTGCTAGGGATGAACAGTCGGCTGCCCGCCAGCCTGACCTTGAGCTTCACGGGGTTTTCGCAACGCGGGGGCTGCACCGACCACCATTCGGATGGCTGGGGCATCGCCTTCTTCGAGGCCGATGGCCAGACGCCGGGACGTGCGGCGCGGCACTTTGTCGACAAGGAGAGTGCCTCCACCTCGCCGATAGCGCAGATGCTGCGCAGCTACCCGATCAAAAGCCACAATGTCGTAGCCCACGTGCGCAAGGCCACGGTAGGCGCGGTGACGCTGGAGAACTGCCACCCCTTTGTGCGCGAACTGTGGGGCCGCTACTGGTTCTTTGCCCACAACGGCGACCTCAAGGACTTCAACCCGCCTTTGCATGGAGCCTTCAAGCCGGTAGGCAGCACCGACAGCGAGCTGGCGTTTTGCTGGCTGATGCAAGAGCTCAACAAGTCGCATGCCACGGTGCCCTCGGTGGAGGAACTCTCCCACACCCTGGCTGAACTGGCCCCCAAAATTGCCAGACACGGCACCTTCAATTTTCTGCTGAGCAACGGCCAGGCGCTGTGGGCGCACGCCAGCACCAAGCTGCACTATGTGCAGCGCCAGTACCCCTTCAATTCGGTGCATCTCAAGGACGAGGATGTCAGCATGGACCTGTCCGACTTCAACGGCCCCGAAGACCGGCTGGTGATTGTGGTGACCGAACCGCTCACCACCAACGAGGACTGGGTGGCCATGCAGCCCGGCGAACTGCGGGCTTTTTGCGACGGCGCCTTGCTGGTCTGAGGTGCTCAAAAAGCAAAAAAGCCAAGGCACCGGACTAGCCGGTGACTTGGCAGAACCGCTGGTTGCGACCCGGTTTACTTGGGCATGATGACGCTGTCGATGACGTGAATCACGCCATTGTCGGCCACGATGTCGGTCTTGATGACATGGGCTTTGTCCACCATGACACCACCCATGGTGCTGACAGTCAGCTCGGACCCCTGCACCGTCTTGACCTTGCCTGCCTTGACATCGGCGGCCATCACCTTGCCAGCCACCACGTGGTAGGTCAGCACCGCAGTGAGCTTGGCCTTGTCCTTGAGCAGGGCGTCCAGATCGGCCTTGGGTACCTTGGCAAAGGCTTCATCGGTGGGCGCAAACACGGTGAAGGGGCCAGGGCCCTTGAGTGTGTCAATCAGTCCCGCTGCCGTCAGGGCGGTTGCCAGTGTCTTGAAACTGCCGGCTGCCACGGCGGTGTCCACAATGTCCTTGGCCTGGGCAGACAACACCACGCCAAATGCCAGCAACGATGCAATAAGTGTCTTTTTCACAGAATTCTCCAATGGATACCAGATCCGTTAAAGCGCCAAAAATGTGACGCAAACGGATCATAGTTACCATTGAGTATCCATAAATACTGTGTGGTATATATGAAAACTAACCAGTTTAAATTTCAGACCGATTGGTTTTTCACACCTCACCAGGAACCGGCCTCGGACGCCGCCAAGGCCGCCCGAAGGCACTACACCAGCGGGTTCTGCAGCGCCGCCTCCAGCGCATCGATAAACATGGCGGGCACATCAAAGCCAGTCTGGTCGGTGATTTCCTGAAAGCAGGTGGGGCTGGTCACATTGATTTCGGTGAGGCTGTCACCAATCACATCCAGGCCCACCAGCAGCAGGCCGCGCGCGGCCAGGATCGGCCCCAGGGCTTCGGCAATGGCGCGGTCAGCGTCTGTGAGGGGCTGTGCCACGCCCTTGCCACCGGCGGCCAGGTTGCCGCGCACCTCGCCGCCCTGCGGTATGCGCGCCAGGCAAAAGGGCACGGGCTTGCCGCCAATCACCAGCACACGTTTGTCGCCGAATTCAATGGCGGGCAAAAACTTCTGCACCATGAGGGTCCGGGCGCCGTCGGCGTTCAGGGTTTCGGTGATGGCGCCCAGGTTCAGGCCGTCGTCTTTGACGCGGAAGATGCCGGTGCCGCCCATGCCGTCCAGAGGCTTCAGGATGATGTCGCGGTGCTCGGCGTGGAAGGCGCGTACGGCCTGCGGGTCGCGTGTGACCAACGTGGGGCCAATGAATTGCGGGAACTCCATGATGGCCAGCTTTTCCGGGTGGTCGCGCAGGGCGCGCGGGCGGTTGAAGACGCGCGCGCCCTCGCGTTCGGCCTGCTCCAGCAGATGCGTGGCGTAGAAGAACTCGCTGTCAAAGGGCGGGTCCTTGCGCATGATGATGGCGTCAAAGCTATGCAGGGCCACGGTCTCGGTGGCGCTGACCTCAAACCAGTTCTCTGCGTGGCCGGTCAGGCAGATGCGCTGCACCAGGGCCTGCACCACGCCGCCGCGCTGCCAGACGATGTGCCGGGGCTCGCAGGCCGCCACCGTGTGGCCGCGGCGCTGGGCCTCGCGCATCATGGAAAAGGTGGTGTCTTTGTGGATCTTGAACGAGTCCAGCGGGTCGGCGACAAACAGAATGTGCATGGTTCTTTACGTGTGAAACGCGGGGACTGGCCCCACGGAAGCTAAATGGTTTGGGGCTTGTGCCAGTGCTGCACGGCCAGCGCCAGTGCACCAGCCACCACACCCCAAAAGGCCGAGCCTACACCGGCCAGCGTGACCCCGCTGAGGGTGACCAAAAAGGTGATGGTGGCGGCCTCGCGGTCCTGCTCCTTGTCCAGCGCAACGCGCAAGCCCCCGGCAATGCTGCCCAAGAGGGCCAGGCCGGCAATGGCTGCCACCAGTTCCTTGGGGAAAGCCGTGAGCACGCCGATGATGGTGGCGCCAAACAGGCCCACCAGCACATAGATGGCGCCGCAGGACACGGCCGCCGTGTAGCGGCGCTTGGGATCGGCATGGGCCTCGGGCCCCATGCAGATGGCTGCCGTGATGGCACTCAGGTTCAGGGCAAAGGCACCAAAGGGCGCCAGCAGCAGGGTGCACAGGCCGCTGAGCGTGATGGTGGCCGAGATCGGGATGCCGGCATCGCCGCCATTGGCGCGTTGGTCACCAAAACCGGCAGCCCGGATGGCGGCCACCCCCGGCAGGTTTTGCGAGGCCATCGTAACGATGAACAGCGGCAGCGCCAGACTCACAAAGGCCGACACAGAAAACGCGGGCGACACCCACACCGGCGTGGTCAGGCCGTACTGGATGTCGGTGGCCACAAATCCATGGGTGAGCGCCACATAGCCCACGGCCAGCAGCAGGGTGAGCGGCACGGCATAGCGCGGCAGGAAGCGCTTGCCCGCCAAATAGGTGACCAGCATCAGCACCACCAGCGGCAGATTGGTTTGCGCGGCCGTGAAAGCCGACAGGCCAAAGCGCGCCAGCACACCGGCCAACAGGGCCGAGGCAATGGCCACCGGAATGCGGTCCATCAGGCGCTCGAACCAGCCGGTGGCACCCACCAGCACGATGAGGGCTGCGCACAGCATGAAGGCCCCCACGGCGTCGTGCATAGTGAAACCGCCGGCCACACCGGCACTGGCCAGCACCGCCGCACCGGGCGTGCTCCAGGCCACCATCACGGGCTTCTTCAACCACAGCGAGGGCACCAGGGTGCACAGACCCATACCCAGGCCGATGGCCCACATCCACGAGGCCATGACCGCCGGGGTGGCGCCAAAGGCAAGTGCGGCCTGGAAGACGATGGCAATCGAGCTGGTAAAGCCCACCAGCACGGCAACAAAGCCGGCGCTCAAGGCCGAGAGGCTCCAGTCCTTCAAGAACCGCATGCAGTGCTGGCCCCTAGATTTCGACCTTGCTGCCCAACTCCACCACGGCGTTGTTGGGCAGGTTCAGGAAGTCGGCCGCGGCGCTGGCATTGCGGTGCATTTGGGCAAAGAGCTTTTCACGCCAGGGCGCCATGCCCTCGCCCAGCGTGGGCACCACGGTGTCACGCGAGAGGAAGTAGCTGGTGGTCATGGCGTTCAAGTCGCAGCCACGCGCCTTGATGTGCTGCAGGGCCTTGGGCACGTCAGGATCGTTCTTGAAGCCGTAGTTGATCACCACCTGCCAGCAGTCGTGACCCAGGGAATCGATCTCGATGCGTTTGTCCAGGCCAATCCAGGGCGTCTCGTGGCTGCGCACGGTGACAAACAGGTTGTTGGCGTGCAGCACCTTGTTGTGCTTGAGGTTGTGCAACAGCGCATTGGGCACCGTGCCGACCTCGGCGGTCAGGAACACGGCCGTGCCATCCACGCGCGTGGGTGGACTGACAAACACGGCCTCCAGAAAGCTCGGCAGGTCGATGGCGTCGGCCTTGAGCTTCTGGTTCATCAGGCGCCGGCCGTCCTTCCAGGTCAGCATCAGGGTGAACACCACCCCACCAATCAGCAAGGGGAACCAGCCGCCGTCAAACAGCTTGAGCAGGTTGGAGGCCCAGAAGGCAAAGTCCACCACGAAGAAGAAACCGGTGGCGCCGATGCACAGCCACAGCGGGTACTTCCAGCCGTGGCGTATGACGTAGAAGGTCAGCACCGTGGTGATCAGCATGTCAGTACAGACCGCAATGCCGTAGGCCGCGGCCAGGTTGCTCGACGACTTGAACATCACCACCGCCAGGACAATGGTGACAAACAGGCCCCAGTTCACGAACGGCAGGTAGATCTGGCCCATGTCCTTGACGCTGGTGTGCATCACCTGCAGGCGCGGCAGATAGCCCAGCTGGATGATCTGCTTGGTGACCGAGAAGGCGCCCGAAATCAGGGCTTGCGAGGCAATCACCGTGGCCATGGTGGCCAGGATGACCAGCGGTATCAGCGCCCAGTCCGGCGCCATGTTGAAGAAAGGGTTCTTGACAGCCTCCGGATGGGTCAGCAGCAGGGCACCTTGGCCGAAATAGTTGAGCGTCAGGCAGGGCATGACAATGGAAAACCAGGCCACGCGGATCGGCTTCTTGCCAAAGTGGCCCATGTCGGCGTACAGGGCCTCGCCCCCGGTCACGCACAGCACCACGGCACCCAGAATGATGAAGGTGGTGCCGGGCTGCTTCCAGATAAAGCCCAGGGCGTAGGTGGGGCTGATGGCCCACAGGATGTCCGGATCCTCCATGATATGCACCACCCCGAGCGTGGCAATCGTGAGGAACCAGACCACGGTGATGGGCCCGAAGAACTTGCCAATACCCGCAGTGCCGCGCTTTTGCACTGCAAACAGGCAAAACAGGATCACCAGCGTGATGGGGATCACATACTTCTTGAAGGTTGGGGAAATCACCTCCAGGCCTTCCACGGCCGACAGCACCGAGATGGCCGGGGTAATGACGCCATCACCATAGAACAGGCAGGTGCCAAACACCCCTACCAGCAGCAGCACCCGGCGCAGCCTGGGCCGGTCTTTCACTGACTGCGAGGCCAGCGCCAGCATGGCCACCAGACCGCCCTCACCCTTGTTGTCGGCCCGCAGCACCAGCACCACGTACTTGAGGGAGACGATGACCGTCAGGGTCCAGAAGAAGATGGAAAGAATGCCGTAGACGTTTTCTTCGGTGAACGGCACATGGCCAGATCCGAAGACTTCCTTCATGGCATACAGCACGCTGGTGCCAATATCCCCATACACGACACCGATGGCGCCCAGGGTAAGCGCCGCTAGAGACGATTTTGATGCTGACACAAGTTATCCCGGCCCAGCGAGAGGCCGGAGTCCATTCCGTTCGGGAGCGCTATTTTGCGCCCGGTCAAGCTGGGGGCAACAGGCGCTGACGCATATATTTGACATGCCAAAACCGTGTTGCGGCGCAGCAACTGCCTTGCCCCCACCCCTGCGAAGTGCTATGGGGACGCGCCACACCAGTAGAAGCTGACCCGGGGGCCAGGCGCCTTAATCGTACTTTTCTGCCTGCGGGTCGGTAGCTTCGAGTTCGTAGCTGGCTGCCAGCATGGCCAGGCGGCCAATCACGCCATACATATAGAAACGGTTGGGTGCGCTGGCACCGGGACGCACACCGAGCTGGGGCAGATGGGTGCTCTGGTCAAAGGCCAGTGGCACATAGGCGGAACCCGGCGCATTCAGGTCTTCGTCAATGCCACGCTCGGCGTGGATGCGGTAGAAGCCGCCGACCACATAGCGGTCCATCATGTAGACCACCGGTTCGGCCACGGCGGCGTTCATGCGCTCCAGGGTCAGCACACCTTCCTGCAGGATCAGCTCCTGCACGCCCTGGAACGGGCTGCCCGCCGCACCATGTGCTTTTTTGGCCAGGGCATTCACATCCTTGGCATCACGCACCGACATCAATCCTGCACTGCCGCCCAGGTTGTCGGCCTTGACCACCACAAAGGCGCGCTCCTTGATGCCGTATTCCTTGTACTTCTTCTTCACCTTGGCCAGCAGGGTCTCCACCCGGGCGGTGAGCGCTTCCAGGCCTTCGTCGGTGCCCAGGTCCACGCCGCCGCAGCGGTCAAACATGGGGTTGATCAGCCAGGGGTCCACGCCGATGAGCTTGCCAAAGCGCTTGGCCACTTCTTCGTAGGTCTTGAAATGGGTGCTGCGCCGGCGCGTGCTCCAGCTGGCGTGCAGGGGTGGCAGCAGGTACTGCTCGCTCAGGTCTTCCAGAATGCCGGGCACCCCGGCCACCAGGTCGTTGTTGAGCAGGATGGTGCAGGGGTCAAAGTCTTTCACGCCCACGCGGCCACGGGTGCGTATCACCGGCTCCAGGACCAGGGTATCGCCATCGGGCAGCTTGAAGGTGGTGCTTTTCTTCACCTCCGGGCTGATGGAGCCAAAGCGCACGTTGAGACCGGCCATATGGAAGATGCGCGCCATCTGCTGCAGGTTGGCGAGATAGAAGGTGTTGCCCAGGTCGTTTTCCGGAATGATGAGCAGGTTGCGCGCTTCCGGGCAGATCTTCTCGATGGCCGCCATGGCGGCCTGCACCGCCAGGGGCAGCATGGCAGGCGTGAGGTTGTTCCAGCCGCGCGGATAGAGGTCGGTATCCACGGGTGCGAGCTTGAAACCCGCGTTGCGCACATCCACCGAGCAGTAAAACGGCGGCGTGTGCTCCATCCACTCCAGACGGAACCAGCGTTCGATGGCGGGCATGGAGTCCAGCACGCGCTGCTCCAGCTCGTTGATGGGGCCAGTCAGGGCGGTGACGAGGTGCGGGACCATGCGGGAACTTTCAAAAATGCGTTGTTATGGATGTAGCAACACCCTTAGATGGAGCCCGCCGGGCCGGATTCAAGCGCTGTGCACAAACTATTGCCGCACTTCGCCGTCGCCCAGCACCACGTACTTGAGCGAGGTCAGGCCCTCAATGCCCACCGGGCCGCGGGCGTGGAACTTGTCGGTGCTGATGCCGATCTCGGCGCCCAGCCCGTATTCAAAGCCGTCGGCAAAGCGGGTGCTGGTGTTGACCATCACGCTGGCCGAGTCCACCTCGCGCAGAAAGCGCTGGGCGTGCATGTGGTCGCGCGTGAGGATGGCGTCGGTGTGGTGGCTGGAATAGCGGTTGATGTGGGCAATCGCCTCGTCCAGGCCCGACACCACCTTCACGCTGATGATGGGTGCCAGGTACTCCTCGGACCAATCCTGCTCGCTGGCGTCCGTCAGCTGGGCACCCGGCACCGCTTGCAGAATCGCCCGGCCCTCAGGGCAGACGCGCATCTCCACGCCCTTGTCGGCGTACACCCGGCCTATCAGTGGCAAAAATTCAGCCGCCACGCCGCGCGCCACCAGCAGGCCTTCGGCAGCATTGCAGGGGCTGTACTTGTTGGTCTTGGCGTTGTCGGCCACCTTGACAGCCATGGCGATGTCGCAGGGGTCGTCCACATAGACATGGCAGTTGCCGTCCAGGTGCTTGATGACCGGCACCTTGGCATCACGGCTGATGCGCTCAATCAGGCCCTTGCCACCGCGCGGGATGATCACGTCCACATACTGTGGCATGGTGATGAGCTGGCCCACCACCTCGCGGTCGGTGGTCTGCACCAGCTGCACCGCGTCGGCGGGCAGGCCGCTGTCACTCAGGGCCTGCTGCACCAGGCGGGCCAGCGCCTTGTTGGAATCAATGGCCTCCGAGCCGCCGCGCAGGATGCAGGCATTGCCGCTCTTGATGGACAGGCTGGCGGCCTCTATCGTCACGTTGGGGCGGCTCTCGAAGATCATGCCGAACACGCCAATGGGCACCCGCATCTGGCCCACGCGGATGCCGCTGGGCTGCTGCTTCATGCCAATGATTTCACCGATCACATCGGCCATGGCGGCCAGCTGCTCGCAGCCCTGGGCACAGGTTTCCAGCACTTTGGGGCTCAGCTTGAGGCGGTCCACCATGGGCGCGGACAAACCGGCAGCCACGGCGCGCTCCAGGTCTTTGGCATTGTCCAGCTGCAGGGCCTCTGTGTTGTCACGCAGCAGGGTGGCCAGGCGGCGCAGGGCCTTGTTGCGGGACGCGGTGGAGGCAGCCGCCATGTGGCATGCGGCAGCCTTGGCCTGCAAACCCAGGGTTTGGGTGTATTCGGAGATATTGAGCGCATTCATGCGGGGATTTTCGCAGAACGCCACGGGCTTGGCTCAAATGCGGGGTTTGGATACCGCCCCACCCGTGGCACACAGGCCGCACAGCTGCAGCGCCAGCCGATGCAGGGCCTGCCAGCCACTGGCAGGCCAGTCGGGTTGCTTGAGGCCTTTGACAATGCCGTCCACCAGGTGTGCGGACTGCAGCAGCTCCGCCAGGGCTGCACTGGAGAGGCGCGGCAATACGCGCTCGAACAGGCGCTCCTTGTTGCCCCAGATGCGGTTTTCGCGCAGGGCCATCGGCAGGGGGCGGCCCTGGCCAATAGCGTCTTTCACGCGCTTGAGGGCACGAATGTCCTCTGCCAGGGTGTAGTGCACCAGCACCTCGGCCTCGCCCTCGGCCTGCAACCCGTCCAGCATGCGCTGCACCCGCTCGGGGTTGCCCGCCAGCACGGATTCGGAGAGCTTGAAGACGTCGTAGCGCGCCACGTTGAGCACCGCGCTCTCGATCTGCTCAAAAGTCAGCACGCCGCCGTGCAAGTCGGCCGGAAACAGCAGGGCCAGCTTCTGGATTTCCTGGTGCGCGGCCAGCAGGTTGCCCTCCACCCGGTCGGCAAAAAACTGCAAGCTGCGCTGCCCGGCCTCACCCGGCTCCACGCGCAGGCCCAAAGCAGAGAGGCGCTGGGCAATCCATTGCGGCAAGGCACTGCGCTCCACTGGCTGCACTTCCAGGGTGATGCCAAAACTCTCCAGCGCCGAGAACCAGGCGCCGGACTTGCCCATCTTGTCCATGCGCGGCAGCAGCACAATGGTCAGCACCTCGGCGTTCTCGCGCGAGGCCTCGGCCAACTGCTGCAGGGCCACGCTGCCGTCCTTGCCGGGCTTGCCGCTGGGGATGCGGATCTCGATGATCTGCTTGTCGGCAAACAGGCTCATGGAGCCGCCGGCTGCCAGCACGGCACTCCAGTCAAAGTGCGCGCCCGACACGGTGTGCGAGGAGCGCTCGCTAAAGCCCTGGCTGCGCGCATGCAAGCGGATGGCGTCCAGCGCCTCCTGCTGCAGCAGCGGCTCGTCGCCATGCAGGGTGTACAGGCTTTTGAGCCCGCGCTGCAGGTGGTTGGCCAGTTGAGCCGCAGAGATTTGCATGGGCCGCTTTATTCGGGTGCTGGGGACGGCAGAGGCGGCACAGGTGCCGCGGGCAATGCGGACGCCTGGCCTGGCATCTTGAAGGCCCCCAGGCGGCGCAGCAACTGTTGCACGATGTCGGCCTGCATGTCGCGGTACAGCAGCACCTCTTCGGCCTCCTTGGCCAGCACGGCGGATTCGTTGAAGCTGATGCTGCGGCGCTGCTCGATTACCGACGGCGCGATCAGCTCGACGCCCTTGGCGGTGCGCAGTTTGAAGTTGACGCGCATGCGCAATTCGAACTCGCGCACCTGGCCGGAGGCGTTCACACCCACCACCAATTTCTCGCGCCCTTCCTGCAGGATGTCCAGAATCACTTCGGGCAATTCACCACCGGCACCCGGCGCCACCGGCCGCACGATGTCACCCAGGTAACGCGCCAGGTCTCCGGCCACGCCACCTGATTTTTCCGGCGTGACCGCTATGGTGGAAAAGGGCAGCGGCTGGCTGGTGCGCAGCTTGAAGCCGCAGCCTGCCAGCGTGGCCAAAGCCACTGGCAGGGCCAGCATCGCCAGCAGGGAGCGTCGCTGCAAGGCCATGGCTAAACCACCACGTTGACCAGACGGCCCGGCACCACGATCACCTTCTTGGCTTTGGCGCCGGCCGCGTGGCTGATGAAGATGGGGCTGGCCAGGGCGGCGGCTTCAATCGCGGCCTTGTCAGCGGTGGCAGCCACCACGATGGCGCCGCGCAGCTTGCCGTTGATCTGCAACACCAGTTCGATCTCGTCCTGCACCAGTGCGGTGGCATCCACCTGCGGCCAGGGCGCATCCAGCAGATCGCCCAGTTGCGCGGCATAGCCCAACTCGGACCACAAGGTGTGGGCCAGGTGGGGTGTGGCCGGGTACAGGCAGCGTAGCAAAATGCCAAAGCCTTCACGCAGCGCGGCCTGTAAGCCCGCCGACTCCAATGCCTTGGAGTCGAGCGTGGGGGCGTAGCTCTCCAGGGCGTTGATCATCTTCATGGTGCCGGAGACCACCGTGTTGTACTGCATGCGCTGGTAGTCGTAGTCCACCTGGCGCAGCACGGTATGCATCTCCAGGCGCAGCGCTTTGGCTTCCTTGCCAAAGGCCACTTCCTGCAGGCTGCCGGCCTTTGCCACCTCGGCGTTGGCGGCCGCGAAGTCCATGGTGGAGAGCTTGTGGCCGAAGTTCCAGACCCGGCGCAGAAAGCGGTAGCTGCCTTCCACGGCCGCGTCGTTCCACTCCAGCGTGGCCTCAGGTGGTGCTGTGAACATGGTGTAGAGGCGCGCGGTGTCGGCACCATAGCGCTCGATCAGGTCCTGCGGATCCACACCGTTGTTCTTGGACTTGGACATGGTGCCCACGCCCTCGTAGTCAATCGCCGTGCCCGCGGGCAGGTCGCCGACCTGCTTGGTCAGCTTGGCGCCTACCACCTTGCCAGTGGCGTCCAGCACGTGCTCCACATCGGCCGGCCAGAAGTATTCCTTGCCGCCCTTGTCGCCCTTGCGGGAGTAGATGTGGTTGAGCACCATGCCCTGTGTGAGCAGCTTGGTGAAGGGCTCATCCACGCTCACCAGGCCCATGTCGCGCATCACCTTGGTCCAGAAGCGCGCATACAGCAGGTGCAGGATGGCGTGCTCGATGCCGCCTATGTACTGGTCCATGCCGCTGCCGCCAGTGGCCTTGGTTTGGTCGCGCATCCAGTAGGCGGTGCCCTCGGCCACCATGCTGTCGGTGTTCTTGGGGTCGCAGTAGCGCATGTAGTACCAGGAGCTGTCCACAAAGGTGTCCATGGTGTCGGTTTCGCGGCGGGCACTCTTGCCACACACCGGGCAGACCACGCCGGCGTGAAAGCCCACGTGCTTGTGCAGCGGGTTGCCCGAGCCATCGGGCACGCAGTCCTGCGGCAGCACCACAGGCAGGTCTTTTTCCGGCACGGGCACGGCACCGTGCTCTTCGCAATGGATGATGGGGATGGGCGTGCCCCAGTAGCGCTGGCGGCTCACGCCCCAGTCGCGCAGGCGCCAGGTGGTCTTCTTCTCGCCCAGGCCGTGGGCGTGCAGGGCGGCGGCCACGGCATCCACCGCGTCCTTGCAGGACAGTCCGCTGTAGACGTCGGAGTTGACGGTCACGCCGCGCTGCTTGTCGCCATACCAATCCTGCCAGTGGTCGTGGTCGTAGGTCAGGCCGTCGATGTGCACCACGTCATGGATGGGGATGCCGTATTTCTTGGCAAAGGCAAAGTCGCGCTCGTCGTGCGCGGGCACGCCCATGACGGCGCCGTCGCCATAGCCCATCAGCACATAGTTGCCCACCCACACATCCACCAGGCGGTGCGAGAGCGGATGCATGACCTGCAGGCCCGTGGGCATGCCCAGCTTTTCCTTGACTGCGAGCTCGGCCTCGGTGGTGCCACCGGCCTTGCACTCTTCAATGAAGGCGGCCAACTGCGGATTGGTTTGCGCGGCGTGCGTGGCCAGCGGATGCTCGGGTGCCACGGCGCAGAAGGTCACGCCCATGATGGTGTCGGCACGGGTGGTGAACACATACATCCGTCCGTCGCCGATCAGGGACTTGTCGGCGCCCTGGATGGTGTGGGTGAAGGCAAAGCGCACGCCCTCGCTTTTGCCGATCCAGTTTTCCTGCATCAGGCGCACTCGGTCGGGCCAGCCGTTCAGCGTGGCCTTGTCGTTGCCCAACTGCACATGGTCCAGCAGTTCCTGGGCGTAGTCGGTGATCTTGAGGTAGTAGCCGGGGATCTCGCGCTTTTCCACGGTGGCGCCGGTGCGCCAGCCTTTGCCGTCAATCACCTGCTCGTTGGCGAGCACGGTCATGTCCACCGGGTCCCAGTTGACGATCTGGGTCTTGCGGTAGGCAATGCCTTTTTCCAACATCTTCAGAAACAGCCACTGGTTCCACTTGTAGTACTGCGGATCACAGGTGGCGACCTCGCGGCTCCAGTCCACCGCCAGGCCCATGGCCTGCATCTGCTTCTTCATGTAGGCAATGTTCTCGTACGTCCATTGCGCTGGCGGCACCTTGTTCTTGAGTGCGGCGTTTTCAGCAGGCAGGCCGAAGGCGTCCCAGCCCATGGGCATGAGCACGTTGTAGCTGTTCATGCGCAGGTAGCGCGTGAGCATGTCGTTGATGGTGTAGTTGCGCACATGGCCCATGTGCAGCTTGCCGCTGGGGTAAGGCAGCATGGAGCAGGCATAGAACTTCTTGCGCGGCTGGCCCTTGGCGTCCAGCGCGTTTTCCACCACCTGGTAGGCATTGCGCCCGCTCCACAAGGGTTGGGCCCAATGGGCCTGGGCGGCTTTTTCTACGTCGGTGTGCTGGTATTTGTCTTGCATGGGTGTGGCTTGGGCCGCGTGGCCTGAAAAGAGGTGCTTGCAGCGATTTTAGGCGCTGCAGGAGGCAGTGCCGGGGCAGAAGCCCGGGAGCGTGTGCGGCAGGGAATCAGGGCTTGGCCGCTGGCGGCGCATCGGCCACAAAACCGATGCGGCTCAAACCCGCCTTTTGCGCCAGGCCCATGACTTCCACCACGCGGCCATAGGGCACGGTGGTGTCGGCACGCAGGCGCACTTCGGCGTCTGCATTGGCCCGTGCGGTGCTGGCCAGCAGATTGGCCAGGGCCTCACTGTTTTGCACCACGTCGGCCACGTAGACCTGGCCGCTGCGGTCAATGCTGAGTTCCACAAACTTCGGCGCGGCGGAGGCACTGGTGCCCGCGGCCTTGGGCAGATCGACCTTGACCGAGCTGACCATCAGCGGCGCGGTGATGATGAAGATCACCAGCAGCACCAGCATCACGTCGATCAGCGGCGTCATGTTGATGTCGCTCATGGGCGTGGAGCCCTGCGAACGCTCAAGCCTGCCGAAGCTCATATGGCTATGGCCCCCACGCTCCACCGCTGCGCGGGTCGCTGCCCCCCGAGGGGGCGAATTTCCCTTGGGGCGGCCCGGCGGGAAATTGCCATCATGGCTTCGCTGCAGTCAAAAGCAGCTCACGCAGATCGCGCGCAAAGCCTTCCAGGTCGGCTTCGATGCGGCCTATGAAGCGACCCAGGATGTTGTAGCCCAGCACGGCGGGGATGGCCACGGCCAGACCGGCTGCGGTCATGATGAGCGCCTCACCCACCGGGCCGGAGATCTTGTCGATGCTGACCTGGCCCGCACCGGCAATGCCCATGAGCGCATGGTAAATACCCCAGACCGTGCCCAGCAGGCCCACAAAGGGAGCCGTGGAGCCTACGGTGGCCAAGAGCACCTGCCCGGCCTGCAGCTTGTGCAGCACGCCATGCAGGGCATCGCGCAGCACGCGGGTGAGTTGCTGGGACTTGTCGCCCGCAGCGCCCAGATGGCCCGCAGGGGTTTTGGCCAGAGCGGCTTCCACCAGGGGCAGCAGCAGGGCTTCGCGGTCCAGGGCGCGCACCACCGTCAGGCCGTCTTCCAGCGACGCAGCCTGCCAGAAGGCCATGGTGCTGCGCCCCATATCGGCGCTGGCACGTTTGAGCAGCCAGCCCTTCCAGAGCAGCACCACCCAACTGCCCACCGACATCATCAGCAGCAGCAAGGCCACTGCCGTGCCCACGGCATCGCGATGGCCCAAAAAGTCAGCGGGATTCATTTCAGACCCAGGACGTCGAACATGTCGAACAACCCGCTGGTCTTGCCACCCAGAAAGCGCACGGCGCGCAGGCTGCCCTGGGCGTAGGTGGCGCGGCTGGAGGACTTGTGGCTGATCTCGATGCGCTCGCCGATGCCGGCAAACAGCACGGTGTGGTCACCCACAATATCGCCGCCGCGAATGGTGGCAAAGCCGATGCTGGAGGGATCGCGCTCGCCGGTCACGCCTTCACGGGCATAGACGGCGCAGTCCTTGAGGTCGCGCCCCAGGGCGTCGGCAATGACCTCGCCCATTTTGAGGGCCGTGCCGGACGGTGCATCGACCTTGTGGCGGTGATGCGCCTCGACGATTTCAATGTCGTAGCCGGTGGACAGGGCTTTGGCCGCCATCTCCAGCAGCTTGAGCGTGACGTTCACACCCACACTCATATTGGGCGCCATCATGATGGCAATGTGCTGAGCAGCCTCAGTGATCTCGGCCTTTTGCGCTTCGGTAAAACCGGTGGTGCCAATCACCATGGCCACGCCCAGTTCGCGACACACCTTCAGGTGGGCCAGCGTGCCTTCGGGGCGGGTGAAGTCGATCAGCACCTGGCTCTGGGCCAGGCCCGCGCGCAAATCGGCGGTGATCAGGGTGCCGGTGGGCTGGCCGGACTGCGCGCCGGCGTCCTTGCCAATGGCCGGGCTGCCTGCTATGTCCAGGGCACCGGTGAGCGTGCAATCGTCGGATGCCCGAATGGCATCCACGAGCATCTGCCCCATACGGCCGGACGCACCGGCAACTGCGATTCTGTGGGTCATGTTCCCAATCCTGTCAAAACGTGTCGTGGGTGCCAATCAAAGGGCGAAAGGGCGAATATGCAGCGAACGCTTATTTGCTCAGTGGCTCAAGCGGCGGATAGTCGGCAGACGCCCTGGAGGCCGTGGGGGCCACCGGTTCGGGCTTGGCAGCGGGCGGGAATTTCTTCAGGCTTTCTGCGGACGCCTCCATGGGGGGCAGCTTGCCCTCGGTGGGCATGGATTTGAGTGTGGCCACGAACTCGGCTTCGGTGGGCAAATCATCGGCTTCAAAGTGGTCCAGGGCATCGCCCTTGAAGAACAGCGTAACCCGGCGCTCCTGCGAAGGCGAACCCTGGCGCCTGAAGGTAAACACATAGTCCCAGCGGTCGGCATGGAACACACTGGTCAGCAAAGGTGTGCCCAGGATGTCCTTGACCACTGCGCGTGGCATGCCGGTCTTCAATGCGGCAACCTGCTCACGGGTAACCACATTGCCCTGGACGCGGTCGAAGCGGTAGGGGGAAATGGTGTCCAGCAAGCTCTTGGATGCCGGAGTGCTGGAGCACGCCGAAAGCCCGGCCGTCAGCAAAGCCAAGGCCAGCAAGGGCAGACGCAATCGAGGGGTATCAAGCATGGATGTGGGACTGAGCGATATGATCGGACCATTGTAGCGGCTGGGCCTTTGCCGGGCATACCGGACCTTTAGCCGCCCGAGCGGCGTGACCAGACACCATGACCAACATCGACGAACTCAAAAGCACCGGACTCAAGGCCACCATACCGCGCCTGAAAATCCTGGAAGTGTTCCAGCGCGGCAAGCAGCGCCACATGACGGCCGAGGACGTGTACCGCGTGCTGCTGGAAGACAACTCGGACGTGGGCCTGGCCACGGTGTACCGCGTGCTGACCCAGTTCGAGCAGGCCAGCATCCTGCTGCGCAGCCATTTCGAGAGCGGCAAGGCGGTGTACGAACTTGACGAAGGCCAGCACCACGACCATCTGGTGTGCCTGGACTGCGGCCGGGTGGAAGAGTTCTTTGATGCCGAAATTGAAAAGCGCCAGCACGCAGTGGCCAAAGCCAAGGGCTTCGCCATCGCAGACCACGCACTCAGCTTGTACGCGCATTGCACACGCGACGCGTGCCCGCACCGAAACGCGTGAAAAGCTTTTATTAGTTTCCGTTAGCCATCGCGTTGCGGTGGCGCTCGACAAATTCCTGGTAGGTGTCGATGCCGCGCAACTGCAGAATGGTGTTGCGCACCGCCGCCTCCACCAGCACGGCGATATTGCGACCGGCCACCACCTGAATCACCACCTTGCGTACCGGCACGCCCAGCACGTCCTGCGTGAGCGGCTCGTAGGGGATGCGCTCGTATTCGCGCTCCAGGGTTTCGCGGCGCACCAGATGCACGATGAGCTTGAGGCGCATCTTGCGTCGCACGGCGGTCTCGCCAAAGATGGCGCGTATGTCCAGCAGGCCAATGCCGCGTACTTCCAGCAGGTTTTGCAGCAGCTCGGGGCAGCGACCCTCAATGGTGGTCTGGTTGATGCGGTACAGGTCCACCGCGTCGTCGGCCACCAGGCCGTTGCCGCGGGAAATCAACTCCAGGCCCAGCTCGCTTTTGCCCAGGCCCGACTCGCCGGTGATCATCACACCCAGGCCCAGAATGTCGATGAACACGCCGTGCATGGAGCTGCGGTCGGCAAAGTGCTTGGACAGGTAGGCACGCAGCACGTCGATCACAAAGGCCGAGGACTCGTGCGTGGAAAACATCGGAATCTGCGCGCGCTCGCACATGGACAGCAGGGCCTGCGGCGCCACCTGGCCATCAGCCAGCACCAGAACCGGCGGCTCCAGGGTGACGATGCGGGCAATGCGCCGGGCGCAGTCTTCAGGCGGCGCGTTGGTGATGTAGGCAACCTCGCGCTCACCCAGAATTTGCACGCGGTAGGGGTGGATGTAGTTGAGGTAACCGACCAGGTCGGCACCGGAACGGGCGGCGCGTACGGCCACCTCGTCAAAGCGGCGCTCGGACGCGCCCAGGCCAGCCACCCATTCCCAGCGCAGCGTGCCGCGGAATTCTTCAAACAGGACGTCGGCGCTGACTACGGTGGGTTTCACAGGGCAGTCTGTGGAGGCGAAGGGCTCAGGCCACGCGCGCCGAATGCCATCCGGCAATCAGCCCATGCAGCGCCAGGGAATCGGTGCACTGGGTCATCTGGTCGCGCAGGGAGGCGTCGCTCAGCAGCTCGGCGATCTCGGACAGGATTTCCAGATGCTTTTGCGTTGCAGCCTCGGGCACCAGCAAAAAAATCAGCAGGTTGACCGCTTGGTCATCCGGCGCATCAAAACCGATGGGCTGGGCCAGATGGAACACGGCCGCCAGAGGCGCCTTGAGTCCTTTGATGCGTCCATGGGGAATGGCTACACCATGTCCCAAGCCGGTCGAGCCCAGACGCTCGCGGGAGAACAGGCTGTCGGTCACCAGGGCGCGGCTCAGGCCGTGCTGGTTCTCGAACAACAAGCCTGCTTCCTCAAAAGCGCGTTTCTTGCTGGTGACTTCCACTTGGGCGCAGACTTGCGCGGGAGGCAGGATTCGGGAGAGTTGGTTCATGGTGGTTGAGGCGATTATGCACATAAAAAAACCGCCCTGCAGGGGGCGGTTTTGGTGCAAGGAAGGAGCCAATCCGGCCCGGCGCTACATCAGGCGCTTGGGTGCCTCATGGTGGTGGTTTTGTACACGGTCCTTGTGGCGCACCACCTGGCGGTCCAGTTTGTCGACCAGTTCATCCACTGCAGCATACAAATCCTGGTGCGAGCATTCGGCAAACATGTCGCTGCCCTTCACGTGGATATTGCATTCGGCTCGTTGACGCCTTTCCTTTTCCTTCTGCTTTTCTACCGTGAGTAGCACTTTGACATCCACCACCTGATCAAAGTGTCGCATGATGCGATCCAGTTTGGTCGTCACATACGTACGCAGGGCCGGGGTAACCTCAAGGTGATGACCGCTGATCGTCAAATTCATATCTAACCTCCAGTTGCTCTCAGGGTTGAAGAAGCGCTCGCAGAACGCGAAACGCAGGGGAAAAAAGTCTGTTTCAATTGCATGGCGTTGGATTCACTATGCGCCCGAAAATGGCACTTGGCAACGATATCTTCTGATGCGCCGCAACACACTGTGGGCTTTGCCGGACCGACATGCTGGCATGCACTTTCAATCACACCTGTCACCTCACACCACGCTTTATGGTTACTTCCAATAACAAGTCCCGCCCTGTTTCTGTGCCCTCTCCCTCTGGCGCTGGAGCCTGGGGCCCAGGCACGGCCAGCTATCTTCTGGCGGTGGCCTTGTGCACGGCCACGCTGATCTATGGCCTGCTGCCCGGCCTGCTGGCGGTTTGCGCGGGGCACCTGTTTGCATCCGCCCTGGTGGGCCTGCAGCGGCTGCGCGGCCCCCATCTGCGCCCGGCCTGGGCCTCGGCCTTTGTAATCACCATGCCCATCATTGCCCTGGTCTTTCTGTTTGCCAACGCCAAGGGGATGGCCTTTGGCGCAGTGGCCCAGTACCAGGCGCTGCTGCACCATCTGGCGGGCACCGTGCTGGAGATTCGGCAAAAACTGCCGCCGGACCTGGCCAGCCATCTGCCAGACGAGTTGCTGTCAGCCCAGAGCTGGCTGGTGGAGTACCTGCAATCGCAGGCCCATGCGCTCACCGGCTTTGGCACGGCCGGGCTGCGCGGCAGCCTGCTGGTGTATGTGGGTCTGGTCGTGGGTGCGCTCATCGTGGGCACGCCCACGCCGCTGGCCAATGGACCCTTGCGCCAGGCCCTGCGCCAACGCGGCGCCGACTTCATGGCGGCCTTCCGGCAAATCGTCGTGGCCCAGTTCTGGATTGCAGTCTTCAACGCCAGTTGCACCGCAGCGTTTTTGTGGATTGCCCTGCCCCTGTTTGGCGTGAGCATTCCCTACTCCGCCACCCTGGTCGGCCTGACCTTTGTGGCCGGGCTGATACCGATTGTGGGCAACCTGCTGTGCAACAGCGTGCTGACGATTGCCGGTGTTTCGGTGTCGCCCACCGTAGGGCTGTCCTGCCTGCTGTTTCTGGTGGCGATTCACAAATTCGAGTACGTCATCAATGCCAAGGTGGTGGGCAAACGCACCAACACCGCAGCGTGGGAATTGCTCACCGTGATGTTCATCGGCGAGGCCATTTTCGGGGTGGCCGGTCTGGTCGCTGCACCCCTGTACTACGCCTATGTGAAACGCGAGTTGCACGACTCTGGCCTGATTTAATGGTGCGATAATTTACGCAGATCAACAATCGGAGAACGCTCCTTGGAAAACTACCCCAGTCGGTAGCTTTCAACTCCCATTCATGCAGCGGGGTTGAAAGCAAGCCCATCCACCGCCTTGCATTGATACCAACCCCCCCGGGAGTGAGCCATGCTCAATATCTTTACGCTCGCCAACGGACGGCTCTTTCAGGAAGAGATCGAGTCGCTGGAAGAGCTCTCCAAATTCAATCCCATCTGGGTCGATCTGGAGTCGCCCACGCTGGAAGAAAAGCGCTGGGTCAAGCAGTACTACGGCCTGTCCATCCCCGAAGACGTGATGGACGAAGACATCGAAGAGTCGGCGCGCTTTTATGCCGAGGACAATGGTGAAATCCATATCCGCAGTGACTTTCTGGTGGCCGATGACGATGAGCCCCACACGGTGCGCGCCGCCTTTATCCTGAACCTGGTCAACGACGACCTGCGCAGCAAGGGCATCCTGTTTTCCATCCACGATGAAGACGTGCCGGTGTTCCGCCTGCTGCGCATGCGCGCACGCCGCGCCCCCGGCCTGATCGAGGACGCCAAGGAAGTTCTGCTCAAGCTGTTTGATGCCGATGCCGAATATTCGGCCGACACACTGGAAGGCATTTACGACGAACTGGAAAAGGTCAGCAAAAAGGTCTTGTCGGGCAACGTGACCGATGCCATTGCCGGCGAAGCCCTGGGCGCCATTGCCCGCCACGAGGACATGAGCGGGCGCATTCGCCGCAACGTGATGGACACGCGGCGCGCCCTGAGCTTTCTGATGCGCAGCAAGATGCTCAACGCCGAGCAGTTTGACGATGCACGCCAGATTCTGCGCGACATCGATTCGCTGGACAGCCACACCGCTTTCCTGTTCGACAAGATCAACTTCCTGATGGACGCCACGGTGGGCTTTATCAACATCAACCAGAACAAGATCATCAAGATCTTCTCGGTGGCCAGCGTGGCCCTGCTGCCGCCCACTCTGGTGGCCAGCGTCTACGGCATGAACCTGAAGTTCCCGGAGCTGGAGTTTCTGGGTGGCTGGGGCTACCCCTATACCGTGAGCGTGATGGTGGCCAGCGCCATCGTGCCCATGTGGTACTTCTACAAACGCGGCTGGTTGCGCTGAAGCCGGGCTGCGGCCTACAGCGTGCGCACCAGCGCGGCCATGATGCGCTGCGCAAAGACGCGTGCCACGTCGCGCACAAACACGGGAAAGTCCACATGCGCCGTGTCGTCGGCACGGTCAGAAATGGTACGCACCGCCGCAAAAGGCAGGCCGTAGTCCAGGCACACCTGCGCCACGGCAGCGCCCTCCATCTCCACAGCCATCGGCGCGTGGCCGTGGCTGCGCAGGGCCTGCACGATGCGGCGTGTTTCTTCGGCGCCATTCACAAATCGGTCACCACTGGCAATCAGACCCTGGTGCACCACCGGCACGCGGCCTGCGTGCTGCAGCCCGTGCAGCCCCGCATCGCAGGCGGCCAAAAGCGCCTGCACCAGGCTGCCATCGGCCACCAGCACGGTCTGCCCTGTCAGCGGTATCTGGTAGCGCGGAAACAGGGGTGAGGCATCCAGGTCGTGCTGCACATAGCCGGTGCCCACCACCACATCGCCCACCTGCACATCCGCACCCACACCGCCGGCCACGCCGGTGAACACAATCTGCCCAACGCCAAAGCGCTCGATCAGCGCCACAGCCGTAGTGGCTGCGGCCACCTTGCCAATGCGCGAGAGCGCCAGCACCACGGGGAGGCCATCGAGCTGTCCTTGCCAGAATTCGCGCCCGGCATGCAGGGTGCGCTCTGCCCCCTGCAGTTGCTCCAGCAAACCGGCCTGCTCTTCGGCCAGTGCGCTCAGAATGGCCAGCGGGCCAGAGGCGTGGACCTGCAGGCTCATTTGTCGCGCAGCTCGCGGCGCAACACCTTGCCTACCGGCGTCTTGGGCAATTCGTCACGGAACTCCACTACACGGGGCTGCTTGTAGCCGGTGAGATTTTCCTTGCACCAGGCGCGCACATCGGCCTCGGTCAGGGCCGGGTCCTTGCGCACGACCACCAGCTTGACGGCCTCACCACTCTTGGCGTCGGCAATGCCCACGCAGGCGCACTCCATGACGCCGGGCATCTGGCCCACCACGTCTTCCAGTTCGTTGGGGTACACGTTGAAGCCGCTGACCAGAATCATGTCCTTCTTGCGGTCCACGATTTTGAAGAAGCCGCGTGCATCCACCACGCCGATATCGCCGGTCTTGAAGTAACCATCAGGCGTCATGACCTTGGCGGTTTCATCCGGGCGCTGCCAGTAACCGGCCATGACCTGCGGCCCCTTGATGGCGATCTCGCCGGGCTGGCCGGGAGCGGCCTCATGGCCTTCATCGTCGAGCAGTTTGAACCAGGTATTGGGCAGAGGCACGCCAATGCTGCCGGTGTATTCCAGCGAGGTGACCGGGTTGCAACTGGCCGAAGGAGAAGTTTCGCTCAAGCCATAGCCCTCGCAAATCGGGCAGCCGGTTTTCTCCAGCCAGAGTTTGGCCACCGCGCTTTGCACGGCCGTACCCCCGCCCACAGACACCTTGAGCTGACTCCAGTCCACGGTATCGAAGTCCGGGTGGGTAGCCAGGGCGTTGAACAGGGTGTTGACCGCCGGGAGCGTGTGGACGGTGTGCTTGGACAGTTCCTTGAGCACCGCCGGGATGTCACGCGGGTTGGGGATGAGTACGAGCTTGCCACCGGTGCGCAGGGTCAGCATCATGCCGATGGTGAAGGCGAAGATATGGTAGAGCGGCAAGGCACAGACGCTGGTGGGCTGCACCCCCGCTGGCACCCGGTCCATGGCCGGTGCGTTCCAGGCCTCGGACTGCAGCACGTTGGCCAGCACGTTGCGGTGCAGGAGCACCGCACCCTTGGAAACGCCGGTGGTGCCGCCGGTGTATTGCAGCACCGCCACATCATCGGCCTTGAGCAGCGGGCGGGTGAAGTCGGCCTTGCTGCCGCGCGCAATGGCCTGGTTGAAGCGTACCGCCGTGGGCAAGTCGAAGGGCGGCACCAGCTTCTTGAGCGAGCGCACCACGTAGTTCACCACGGCGCCCTTGACTACGCCCAGTTGGTCGCCCATGGCGCAGAGCACCACATGCTTCACCGGCGTGGCAGCCAGGCACTTCTCCAGCGTGCTGGCAAAGTTCTCGATGATGACAATCGCTTTTGCGCCGCTGTCCTTGAGCTGGTGCTCCAGCTCGCGCGGCGTGTACAGAGGGTTCACATTCACCAGAACCAGCCCGGCCCGCAGGATGGCCGCCACGGCCACCGGGTACTGCGGCACGTTCGGCATCATGACGGCCACGCGGTCGCCCCGGGCCAGACCGAGGCCTTGCAGATAGGCGGCAAAGCTCTGGCTCAGGCTGTCGGTCTGCGCATAACTGATGTCCTGTCCCATGAAGCTGTAGGCAACCCTGCTGGAATAGGTGCGGAAGCTCTCTTCCATCAAGTCCACCAACGAGCCGTACTGGCCGACATCAATGTCGGCCGGCACGCCTGCGGGGTAGCTCGTGAGCCAGATGCGTTCTGCCATTTCTTTTCTCCATCCTAGTGTCAGGACTCTGACGATGTGTCGCACTGGGGGTGGGTGGGGGGGGGAAACCGTACCGCTAAGCGCTGCCTCTTGGCGCCCTCTAAGCAGCAGAACTATTCTGCGCCCAATTGACCGTTTCTCGGCCGTGTGTTTTCCCTAACCAGAACACATCAAAGCCCCGTGCAGGGCTGCTACGGGGCTTTGGTGAGTGGGTCGAATGCCGTGCCGCGCGTCAGGTCCTGAGCACGGTCAGCACTTCGTCCAACATCTTCTTGGCGTCACCAAAAAGCATGCGGTTGTTGTCC
Organism: Rhodoferax lacus; assembly: GCF_003415675.1. Lineage (GTDB taxonomy): Bacteria > Pseudomonadota > Gammaproteobacteria > Burkholderiales > Burkholderiaceae_C > Allorhodoferax > Allorhodoferax lacus. Next base: position 57,357 of record NZ_QFZK01000008.1, on the reverse strand, counting down.
TTGTAGAACAGCGGATTGTCCACGCCGGCGTAGCCCGAAGCCATGCTGCGTTTCATCACGATGGAGGTCTTGGCCTTCCAGACTTCGAGCACCGGCATGCCGGCAATCGGGCTGGTCGGGTCGTCCTGAGCGGCCGGGTTCACGATGTCGTTGGCGCCGATGACGATGGCCACATCGGTGGCGGGGAAGTCGTCGTTCAACTCGTCCATTTCAAACACGATGTCGTAGGGCACCTTGGCCTCGGCCAGCAGCACGTTCATGTGGCCCGGCATGCGTCCGGCCACCGGGTGGATGCCGAAGCGCACGTTCACGCCCTTTTCGCGCAGCACCTTGGTGATCTCGAACACCGTGTGCTGGGCCTGCGCCACCGCCATGCCGTAGCCCGGCACGATGATCACGCTCTTGGATTCACGCAGCAGCTCGGCCGCTTCCGTCGCGTTCACCGCCACCACTTCGCCGGCCGGCTGCGTCGCGCCACCCGCGGGCTTGGGCGCCGCGCTGGTGGTGCCGAAGCCGCCGGCAATTACGCTGATGAAGCTGCGGTTCATGGCATTGCACATGATGTAGGACAGGATGGCGCCACTGGAGCCCACCAGCGCACCAATCACGATCAACAAGTCATTGGACAGCATGAAGCCGGTGGCCGCTGCAGCCCAGCCGGAGTAGCTGTTGAGCATGGACACCACCACCGGCATGTCGGCGCCGCCAATGGCCAACACCATGTGCATGCCGAACAGCAGGGCGATCACGGTCATCACGGTCACCGGGGTCATGGCTTCTGCAATGCTGTGCGAATTCAGAAACACGCCACCGAAATAAATCACCACCAGCAGGCCTGCCAGGTTCATGAAGTGGCGTCCGGGCAGCAGCATCGGGTTGCCGCCAATGCGGCCCGAGAGCTTGCCAAAAGCGATGATGGAGCCGGAGAAGGTGATGGCACCAATCAGGATGCCGATGTAGATCTCCATCTCATGGATCGACTTGGCTGCACCCGTGAATTCCTTGGAGGCTTCGGGGTCGATGAAGGTGGCAAAGCCGACCAGCATCGCGGCCAGGCCGACCATGCTGTGCATCAGCGCCACCAGTTCGGGCATCTGCGTCATTTGCACGGTGCGCGCCGCATACAGACCGATGGCGCCACCGACCACCATGGCGCCGATGATCCAGGGAATGCCGCTGGCACCCACCTGCGGGCCGAACACTGTGGCCAGCACAGCGATGGTCATGCCGATCATGCCAAACAGGTTGCCACGGCGTGAGGATTCCTGGTTGGACAGGCCGCCCAGGCTGAGGATGAAAAGAATCGTCGCTCCGATATAGGAGACGGTTGCCAAACTTGCAGACATCAGTCGTCTCCCTTATTTACGGAACATGGCCAGCATGCGCTGGGTTACGGCAAAGCCGCCGAACATATTGATGGAGGTGAGCACAATGCCCCCCGTTGCCAGCCAGCGGATCCAGTCGTCCGGCCGCCCGGCTGCTCCCACCACCAGCGGCGGTGCAATCTGTACCAGGGCGCCAATGGCGATGATGCTGCTGATGGCGTTGGTCACGCTCATCAGCGGCGTGTGCAGCGCGGGCTTCACATTCCAGACCACCATGTAACCCACAAAGCAGGCCAGCACAAACACCGTGAAGTGCGCGAGGAACGCCTGCGGCGCATTCGCACCGACAAACCAGAACAGGGCCGCCGACACTCCAAACATCACCGCCAGCTTGTTGCCAGCCATGGGCTCACTCGGTGCGCCGTGGCCATGCGCCTTCTTGGCCGCGGGTGCCGCCGCCGGCTTGGCCACTGCGGGGGCCGCAGCCACCTTGGGCGCCGGTGCCGGCCAGGTAATCGTGCCGTCCTTGGTGACCGTGAGGCCGCGAATGGCATCGTCTTCCATGTTGACGTTGATGACGCCGTCCTTGGTCTTGCACAGCTCTTCCGTCAGGCGAAACAGGTTGGTGGAGTACAGCGTGGACGACTGGCGCGACAGGCGCGACACCAGATCGGTGTAGCCCACAATGGTCACGCCGTGCGTCACCACCGCCTGGCCGGGTACGGTCAGCTCGCAGTTGCCGCCTTGCTCGGCGGCCATGTCCACAATCACGCTGCCCGGCTTCATGCTTCGCACCATGTCAGCGGTGATGAGCTTGGGCGCAGGCTTGCCGGGGATCAGCGCGGTGGTGATGATGATGTCCACCTCCTTGGCCTGCTTGGCGTACATGGCGCGCTGGGCCTGCTGGAAGCCCTCGCTCATGACCTTGGCGTAGCCGCCGCCGCCGGAGCCCTCTTCCTCGAAATCCACCTTGACGAATTCACCACCCAGCGACACCACCTGGTCGGCCACTTCGGCGCGGGTGTCATTGGCACGCACGATGGCGCCCAGGCTGGCGGCGGTGCCAATGGCGGCGAGACCCGCCACACCGGCACCGGCAATGAACACCTTGGCCGGTGCCACCTTGCCCGCGGCCGTGATCTGGCCGTTGAAGAACCGTCCGAACGCGTTGGCTGCTTCGATCACGGCGCGATAACCGGCCACACCGGCTTGCGAGGTCAGGGCGTCCATTTTCTGCGCGCGGCTCAGCGTGCGCGGCAGCGCGTCGATGGCCAGCACGGTGGCCTTCTTGGCGGTGAGCTGCTGCATCAGATCGGGGTTTTGCGCTGGCCAGACAAAGCCCACCAGCGTCTGCCCTTCGGGCATGGCAGCCACTTCCGCCGGTGTGGGCGGGCGCACCTTGAACACGATGTCTGACGTGGCCCAGAGCTGGGCTGCGTCCGCCACCACGCTGGCACCAGCCGCGCGGTAGGCGTCGTCGCTCAGGTCAGCCGCATCGCCGGCACCGGTTTCCACGGCAACGGAAAAGCCCAGCTTGATCAGCTTCTCGACCACGTCGGGCACGGTCGCCACACGCTTTTCACCGGGGAAAATTTCGCGCGGCACACCAATGCGCTGCGCTGTTTGAGTGGTGGCGGGGGCAGCGGTGTTACCCGATGATGCCCCGGTTGCTACGCCTGTTTGCATGAAGCGACTCCTCGACAATATTATTGGAAACAGCCTGTGCGGCAATTGCGGCTCGGCCAGCACGGCAGATCAACTGCGAAAGCGAGCTTAACTGATAATTCACCGGCTCCCGGAGCGCCTTCCCTGACTTGGCTCAATGGCTTGTGAATCCCCGTCTCCATGGCCTGCCGTCATTGCGCACCTAAAATCGGTCCATGGCCAAACAACGTATCGTCGTCGGACTCAGCGGTGGAGTCGACTCCGCAGTCACCGCGCACCTGCTCAAACAGCAAGGCCACGAGGTCATCGGCATCTTCATGAAGAACTGGGAAGACGATGACGACAGCGAATACTGCTCCTCCAACATTGACTTTGTAGACGCCGCTGCTGTGGCGGATGTGATCGGCATCGAGATCGAGCACGTCAACTTTGCCGCCGACTACAAGGACCGGGTGTTTGCCGAGTTCCTGCGTGAATACCAGGCCGGACGCACGCCCAACCCCGACATCCTGTGCAACGCCGAGATCAAGTTCAAGGCCTTTCTGGACCATGCCATGCGCCTGGGCGCCGACAAAATCGCCACCGGTCACTACGCACGCGTGCGCCAGAACCCGGCCACCGGTCTGCATGAATTGCTTAAGGGCCTGGACCCGTCCAAGGACCAGAGCTACTTTCTGCACCGGCTGAACCAGGCCCAGTTGTCCAAGACTCTGTTCCCGGTGGGCGAGTTGCACAAGACCGAGGTGCGCCGCATCGCCGCCGAGATGCAGTTACCCAACGCCAAGAAGAAAGACTCCACCGGCATCTGCTTCATTGGCGAACGCCCTTTCCGCGATTTTCTGAACCGCTACATCTCCAAGGAACCCGGGCCCATCAAGAACCCCAAGGGCCACACCATCGGCGAGCACGTGGGGCTGTCCTTCTACACCCTGGGCCAGCGCCAGGGCTTGGGCATTGGCGGGCTCAAGGCCAAAGGTGCGCAGCGTGGCGGCGGCGAGCACGAACCCTGGTTTGTCGCGCGCAAGGACTTGGAGCACAACACTCTGTGGGTGGTGCAGGGGCATGAGCACCCCTGGCTGCAGTCCACCCACCTCAAGGCGCAGGACGCAAGCTGGGCCGCAGGCCAAGCCCCGACCGAAGAAACACTCTCTGCCAAAACCCGCTATCGGCAAAGCGATGCGCCTTGCCAGTTTCAGGATTTGGGAGCGGGCGGCTTTACTCTGGACTTCCCGCAAGCGCAATGGGCTGTCACGCCGGGCCAGTCCGCCGTGTTGTATAACGGTGAAGTGTGTCTGGGCGGCGGCGTCATCGCCAGCCTCTGACCCGCTCGTGGCATAGCCCACCCATGAAACTTGCCGGCGCCGGGCGCATCGGCAAGAAAGTGGTATTCATCAGTGCACAAAAAATGTACACTGACGAACACAATATAAAGACCACCCCTCACGAAAGAAACCGCTACCTGGCGGTCCGGCATCTATTTTGTGGCTGCCGAAATGCAAGGCATTTTGGACAACCGGGAGCTTTTATGTATACAAGAGCCACTATGTACGGAAATTTCAAATACCAACAACTTAAAAACGTTGGAATTTCTCAGGAGAAAGCACTGCAAATGGCGGCCTTCGTCAAGGTCTCGTCGTTTGAAGAGGGCCAGGTCATCTGGTCCAAAGGTTCCAAAATCGACGCCTGGCGCTTCATCATCACCGGCTTGGTTGCCGCCTCCACCGAGTCCCCCACAGGCATGCTCATGCCCATCAGCATTTATGGCGAAGGCTCCTGGTTTGGCGAGCAGTCCATCATCAACCGCAAGGCCAGCTATGCGGACTTCGTCTGCCTGGCCCCCACCGATGTCATGAGCATTTCGGGTGACATTGTTCTGGAACTGATGGAAACACAGCCCACCTTCGCGCTCTACCTGACGCGCCTCATGGCCTGGCGCGTGCAAAAGACCTCGGAAATGCTGATGTTGATGAAGTTCGGCAACCCCTGCCTGCGTGTGGTGATGGGCCTGTCGTTGTTTGCCGAGGCCTTGTTCTACCACTCCGACCGCCCACCCACCATCGGCTTTGGCCTGGGCGTGGAAATTCCGGTCAAGCAAAAAACACTGGCCGACCTGTGCGGTGTGTCGCGCACCATTTTTTCAGAGTTCGTGCAAAAGCTGGCCGCTGCAGGCTGGCTGACCATCTCCTACGGCAAGCTGGAAATACTGCAGTTGCCGCACTGGCACAAGTTCTCCAACAAGCAGCGCGAGCGCAAGTTCAACGACCTGAACCCGACCATCGAAGAACTGCTCAAGGAGCTCAAGAGCGACCCGGCCTGAGTCGCCCGCTGATCACACATTGCCACACATAAAAACCCCCGCCAGACCCTATAAAGGTCTATCGGGGGTTTTTTGTAGCCACGGCACCTCAGATGCCGCGGCTACTTTCACCGGTCATCACAGCACGGACTGCCTGTTGATACTCTGGTCAATCAGCAGCTGTGCAAAGTTGCCCTGGTTGTAGACCTCGTAGGTGTGGCCGTTCATGACGGCGGTCGTGCCGGTATCCACAAAGCCGCCACTGGTCACCACACGGTCAGCACTGGTGCCATCAATGATCAACTGGTGGCGTGACTCGGTGGTACCAAAGCTATAGGTGCCACTGGTCCAGCCCAATGAACCCTTGCTGCTGGCGTTGACCAGATTCATGCCGCTCATGTCCAGCACATCCTTCAGGGCCAGCGTCAAGGTATTGGCTGCCGCGTCGGTGGCCATATCGATTTTCTCGATGCTGCTGATGCGTGAGAAGCCCTCGGAAGTTCCCGCACCCACATTGCTCACGCGAGTGAGGTCCAGGCTGGCACCGCCACTGAGCTGAATGGTGTCCAGACCCGTTCCGCCATCCACACGCGCCAGTTGCCCGATGTTTCCACCGGCACCTAGATTGCTCTGCAGGGCTGTGATGTTGCTGGCGTTGAGCACAAAGGTGTCATTGCCCGCACCGCCGTACATCACGTCTGCGCCACCATTGCCAATCAGCGTGTCGTTGCCTGCGCCGGCGGCGAAGGTCTCTGATGCGCCGGTGCCGGTGAGGGTGTTGGCATTGGCGTCGCCCAGGAAGTCCACAGTGGTGGCATATTTGGAGCCGCCGAAGATGACGTAACTGCCGCCTTTTTGGCCATTGGCACCATATGCACCCACAATCAGGTCGTCGAAGCCATCACCATTGACATCCCCCGCACTGGCAATGCTGCTGCTACTATGGTCACCGGTTGATATTCCCTTGATGACAAAGCCCCCGGTGCCTGCCTCAACAGCAGCCAGGTTGACCTCCGTAGAGTCCGCCTTACCGTAAACCACATAGGAATTTCCCGCAGAACCATTGACACCATCAGCACCTATTAGCAAATCCGCCAAACCGTCTCCGTTGATGTCACCCGCAGCACTGACTGTAGTGCCGCTATAACCCTGCGTTATAGAACCTGCGATCTTGAAACCTTGACCGTTGGCAGCCAATGTGCCGAGGTTGCGTGATGTATTGTTGGGTCCTCCAAACACCACATAACTCGCCCCGGCATTTGCACCGGCTGCCGTTGTAATGAAGGCAGCACCTACAACCAAGTCGGCATAGCCGTCACCGTTGACATCCCCAACACCGCTGCAAGCATTTGCGCTTCCATCATTGATTGCTGTTCCGGAAATGGAGAATCCACCTACGCCATTGGCCACATCGCTCAGGTTCACCGCTTGGTCCCCCGATTTGCCGTACACCACATAGGTAAGGCTCACATGATCAGGGCCTTGTCCACGGCTAATAACTATGTCAGCAATGCCGTCCCCGTTCACATCTCCTGCTGCCGCTCCACTGACGCCACCGATAAAACCTGAACTTTCTTGTATGGCAAAGCCCCCATTGCCACTGGCCACGGTACTGATGTCTACCGTAGTATTGGCAGCCTTGCCAAACATCACAAAGGCGCCGCCAAAGTGTCCAGAGAGCCCAGGTGTACTCACCAACAGGTCGCTCAACCCGTCCCCATTGACATCGCCCAAGGCTGTAGTGACATACGCTTGGTAATTCCTCACGTTATTCGTGATCGCAAAGCCACCCTTGCCTGAAATAACGTCGCTGAGATTGACGGTAGCTGTGTTTGCTTTGCCATACACAACATAGGTCCTTCCGGCACCTTCGGCATAGCTAGGGCTGCTAATCAGGATATCGGCCAGTCCATCTCCGTTCATGTCGCCCGCGCTGAAGGCGGCGCGACCGTCAGTGCCCGAAATTTCATCCTGAATGCCGAATCCTCCCGTACCCGTGGAAACTGCCTCAAGATTGATGGGCGCGTTACTCGCTGTTCCAAACACAAGGTACGTTCTGGTCAAACTGACGTTACTTGCGAAGGTCGCGCTTACGATCAGATCATCCAAGCCATCCCCATTCACATCTCCCACACTTTGGATGCCAGCGTTCGACCGAACAGGGGCTATCAGGGGATTGATGGCAAAGCCGCCTGCTCCATTGACAATGGAAGACAGGTTTACCGCAGCCGTTGGCGTAATCGGCACCGGTGTTACCGTACCCGGCAGAGAAGTACCCACACCCTGCTCAACCAGCAACTGCGCCGCGCTGCTGCCGCTGTTGAAGACTGTCAGATTGTGGCCGTTGTAATTCACCACGGTGCCAGTATTGGTCCAGCCTGCGGTGTCGATGCTCAGTGCATCGGCACTGCTGCCAAACACGGCAAGCTGGTGCCGGGCTACCGTAGCACCCAATGCAGTTCCGCTCACCAGGCTGGTGTTGCCGCTGTTGAACACGTTCATGCCCGACATGTCCACAATGTCCTTGGTCTGCAGGTTCAGGACGTTGGTGGCGGTGTCGGTCTTGAGGTCTATGGCTTCCACGCTGTTGATGCGCGAGTAGCCATCCGGCAAGGCACCGCCTGCGTTGCTCACCTGCGTGAGGTCCAGACTGACGCCGTTGCTGAGCTGGATCGTGTCTATGCCGGTGCCGCCATCGATGCGCGCCAGTTGCCCCGCATTGCCGCCTGAGCCCATGGGGCTTTGCAGGGCAATGACGTTGCTGGCGCCGATGACAAAGGTGTCATTGCCTGCGCCGCCATACATGACGTCTGCGCCGCCATTGCCGGTGATAGTGTCATTGCCTGCGCCGCCAACAAAAGTCTCTGCTGCGCTGGTGCCGGTGAGCGTGTTGGCGTTGGCATCTCCCAGGCGGTCCACGGTGGTGGCGTACTGGGTGCCGCCGAAGATGACGTAGCTGCTACCTGCCGAGTTCGGGTCATTGCTGGAAGCGCCCACGATCAGGTCGGACAGGCCGTCACCGTTGACGTCGCTCGCGCTGCTGGCATCCAGCCCGGACCTGTCGTTGGCTGCGCCTATGACCGCAAAGCCGCCGGTACCGGCTGCCACCGCGCTCAGATTGATGGCGGCGTTATCGGTCTTACCGTAGACCACATAGGTTCTGCCGGCACCTCCATCTGCATGGGGCGCACCAATGACCATGTCAGCCAGGCCATCGCCGTTCATGTCACCGGCACTGCGCACCCAGTTGCCGCTGTTGTCGTTGGGCATTTCGCCCTTGATTACAAAGCCACCCACGCCGTTGGCGACCGACGACAGGTTGATGGCACCCGTGCCAGCCTTGCCGTAGACCAGATAGGAGGCACCCGCGTTTCCATTGACGCCAGGACCACCCATCAGAATATCGGCCAGGCCGTCGCCGTTGACGTCCCCGGCAATGCTGACCGAGAAGCCACTGATATCGCCCGCTGATGCGCCCGTGATCACAAAGCCGCCTACGCCATTGGCCACGGAGCTCATGTCGATGGCCGTCGTATTGCTCTTGCCGAACACCACATAGCTGGCACCCGCACTGCCTGCTGCCACCTGGGAGGTCACAATGACATCGGCCAGACCGTCGCCATTGACATCACCCGCGCCGCTGACGGCCCAGCCGCCATAGTTGCCGAATACAGATTCCTTGATGACAAAGCCACCGGCTCCTGCTGCCACGGCACTCAGGTCGATTGGGGAACTATCGGTCTTGCCAAAGACCACGTAGGCCTTGCCAGGAATGTTGGACAGGTTTTGGCCGGTGCTGGCGCCCACGATCAGGTCGGCCAAACCGTCGCCATTCACATCGCCTGCGTTGTTGATGGAGAAGCCGCTGCTCTCATTGGCCATGGCGCCATTCATGACAAAGCCTCCCACACCCTGCGCCACGGAGTTCAGGTTGACGGTGTTGGTATCGGCCTTGCCGTACACCACATAGGCCTTACCAGCTCCGTTATTGGCGTTGCTGGACGAGACAAGCAAGTCGGCCCGGCCGTCGCCGTTGACATCGCCCGCGCCGCTGACGATGAAACCGGTTGCGTCCCCTGCCGCCAGGGCGGGTATGGCAAAACCGCCAGTGCCAGCAAGCACCGCACTGAGGTTGACAGCATTGGTGTCCGCCTTTCCAAACACCAGATAGTCCGTGCCGTTCAGCGTGCCTTCCTTGTAGGCGCTGACCAGAAGGTCGCCCAGTCCGTCGCCGTTGACGTCTCCCGCATTGCTGACGGAGTAGCCGCTGCGGTCGCCTGCCGCCGCCCCATTGATGACAAAACCACCTGTGCCGTTGGCGATGTTGGTCACATTGACGGGCGGGTTGATCGGCTGCGGGGGCGTGACCGTAGTGGGCAATGCAGAGACCACACCCTGCTCAACCAGCAGCTGTGCTGCGCTGCTGCTGTTGTTGTAGACCACCAGGCTGTGGCCGTTGTAGCTCACCACGGTGCCGGTGTTGGTCCAGCCCGCCGCGTCTATGACCAAAGCATCCGACGCATTGCCGAATACGGCAAGCTGGTGCTTGGCCACCGTAGCCCCCATTGCCGAGCCACTCACCAGGCTGGTGTTGCCGCTGTTGAACACGTTCATGCCCGACATGTCCACGATGTCCTTGAGCTGCAGGCTCAGGATATTGGCTGCGCCATCGGACTTGAGATCAACAATCTCGACGCTGTTGATGCGCGACAGATTGTCTGGCGTGGCGCCTCCCACATTGCTGACCTGCGTGAGGTCCAGGCTGGCGCCACCGCTGAGTTGGATGGTGTCAATGCCCGTGCCGCCGTCAACCCGCGCCAGTTGCACGGTGTTGCCACCAGAGCCCATCGGGCTTTGCAGGGCTGCAATATTGCTGGCGTTGAGCACAAAGGTGTCGTTGCCCGCGCCGCCGTACATGACATCGGCACCACCACCGCCCACCAGGGTGTCGTTGCCGGCCCCTGCAGCAAAGGTCTCTGCTGCGCTGGTGCCATTGAGCGTGTTGGCATTGGCATCGCCCAGCAGGTCCACGGTGGTGGCGTACTGGGTGCCACCAAAGATGATGTAGCTGGTGCCTGCCGCATTGGCATCGGAACCGGGCGCGCCGACGATCAGGTCAGACAGGCCATCGCCATTCACATCGCCCGCAGTGCCAGTCATAAGGCCAGTCTTGCCGTTTGGCATACCGTTGACGACAAAGCCCCCCGTACCCGCGGCGACCGCGCCCAGGCTGACGGCCGCATTGCCGGTCTTGCCGTACACCACATAGGTCTTGCCAGCCTTGCCGTTGGCATAGGGAGCACCGATGACCATATCGGCCAAACCGTCGCCGTTCATGTCACCGGCGTTGCTGACCCAGCCGCCACTCTTGTCATCAGGGTTCTCGCCATTGACCACAAAACCACCATTGCCGGCGGCCACTGCAGCAAGATCAATGGCAGCTGTGCCAGCCTTGCCGTACACCACATAGGTCGCACCTGTTTTGCCATTTGCGCCGGGTGCGCCCACCAGCAGGTCACCCAGGCCGTCGCCATTGATGTCGCCGGCGTTGCTGACCCCGAAGCCGCTTTGATCCCCCTGGGATATCCCCTTGATAACAAAGCCGCCCGCGCCAGCGGCCACAGACGCCAGGTCAACCGATGCCGTGTTGGTTTTGCCGAATACCACGTATGAAGCACCCGTTTCGGTTTGCTGAGAATAGGCGGCAATCAGCAGGTCGGTGAGGCCGTCACCATTCACGTCACCCGCGTTGCTGCCCACCCAACCACTGAAGTCTGAGTTGGAGATGCCGTTGATGGCAAAGCCGCCGTTTCCAGCAGCTACCGAACTCAGTTCGACGGCGCTGTTGCCGGACTTGCCAAACACCACATAGCTGATGCCGGCGGCGTCCTTTGCTTTGGGAGCGGTGACGAGCAAGTCGGCCAGACCGTCCCCATTGACATCACCGGCACTCTTGATGGATTCGCCCGTATAGTCGGGACTGTTCACTCCATTGAGCACAAAGCCTCCGATGCCTTGTGCCACGGTGTTCAGATTGACCGCGCTGGTATCGGACTTGCCATACACCACATAGGCTTTGCCAGTGCCATTGTTGGCGTTGTAGGCGGAGACCAGCAGGTCGGCCCGGCCATCACCGTTGACATCCCCTGCTGCTGCAACAACCCAGCCAGTGCCATCCCCCGCCGTAGCCGCAGGAATGGCAAAACCACCCGTGCCAGCAGCTACTGCGCTCAGATTCACGGCGTTGGTGTCGGTCTTGCCAAACACCAGATAGTCTTGACCCAGCACGGTGGTCTCGTTGTAGGCGCCCACCAGCAGGTCATCCAGTCCATCGCCGTTGACGTCCCCGACGTTGCTGACAGAGAAGCCGCTGTGGTCGCCTGTGGACGTGCCATTGATGACAAAGCCGCCCACGCCGTTGGCAATGCTGGTCACATTGATGGGCGGGTTGATGGGCTGCGGCACCACATTCGTCAGGGACGAGTTGACACCCTGCTCGACCAGCAGTTGCGACGCGCTGTTGCTGTTGTTGTAAACCGCCAGGGTGTGGCCGTTGTAGCTGACCACGGTGCCGGTGTTGGTCCAGCCCGAGGCGTCTATGGAAAGTGTGTCCGACGTGTTGCCGAACACGGCAAGCTGGTGCCGGGATACCGTGCTAGCCAAAGCCGCACCACTCACCAAGCTGGTATTGCCGCTGTTAAACACGTTCATGCCCGACATGTCGACAATGTCCTTGAGCTGCAGGGTCAGCGTGTTGGCAGCGCTGTCGGACTTGAGGTCAATGACTTCCACGCTGTTGATACGCGACAGATCATCGGGCGTAGCACCTCCCGCATTGCTGACCTTGGTGAGATCCAGGCTGGCGCCGCCGCTGAGCTGGATGGTGTCAATGCCCGTGCCGCCATCCACGCGCGCTAGCTGCCCAGTGTTGCCTCCAGAGCCCAGGTTGCTTTGCAGCGCCGCGATATTGCTGGCGTTGAGCACAAAGGTGTCGTTGCCCGCACCGCCGTACATGACATCGGCGCCACCATTGCCAAGCAGGGTGTCGTTGCCGGCCCCTGCAGCAAAGGTATCTGCTGCGCTGGTGCCGACCAGCGCATTGGCATTGGCATCGCCCAGCAGGTCCACGGTGGTGGCGTATTGGGTGCCACCGAAGATGACGTAGCTGGCCCCTGTGGAAGTGCCCAGAGGTGCACCCACGATCAGGTCGGACAGGCCATCGCCATTCACATCTCCCGCGCTGCTGACAGAGTGGCCCAATTGGCCTTCTGCCACAGTCCCCTGGATGGCGAAGCCGCCTGTACCAGCCACCACGCTGCTGAGGTTGACGGCCGAGGCGTCGGCTTTGCCGTACACCACATAGCTGCTGCCGGTACGACCGTTGGCATACAAGGCACTTACGATGATGTCGGACAGACCGTCGCCATTCATGTCGCCTGCGCTGCTTACGGAGAAACCAACGCCGTCACTGGCTGAAACGCCGTTGATGACAAAGCCCCCTGTGCCTCCGGCGCCTGCGGTCAGCGTAGCCAGATTGACAGCCGAGCCACTCGCCTTGCCGAACACCACATAAGCCGAGGTATTGAGCCCGCTGCTGAACGAAGGCGAGGCCACCAGCACATCGGCCAGGCCGTCACCATTTACGTCACCCGCACTGCTCACGGAATAACCGCTGTCCGCGAAAGTCCCGGTCCCGGCGATGACAAAGCCACCCGTTCCAGCGGCGACGGCACTGAGGTTGATCGCGGAAGTGCTGCTCTTGCCGAACACCACGTAGCTGGCTCCGGTACTGTTGTTGTCGTTGGGCGAACCAATAACCAGGTCATCCAAGCCGTCGCCGTTCACATCGCCCGCGCTATTGGCAGCATAGCCAGAGGTGAAATCACCCGCGCCGCCATTGATGGCAAAGCCGCCAGTTCCAGCCGCAATGGCACTCAAATTGACGGCGGTGTTGCTGGCTTTGCCAAACACCACATAGGTGCTGCCGGTCCCATTGATGGAACTGCCACCGTTATTGGCGTTGGGTGCGGCAACCACCACATCCGTGAATCCGTCGCCATTGACGTCGCCACCGCTGCTGAGTTTAAAGCCCGAGCGGTCCAGGGTGGATATGCCATTGATGACAAATCCGCCTACGCCATTGGCCACCGCATTCAGGTCGACCGCGTTGGTCGTCGCCTTGCCGTACACCACATAGCTTCGACCGGCCTCGGCATTGGCATTGGTAAAGGGCGTCGAAACCAACAGGTCGGACAGGCCATCGCCGTTCAGGTCGCCAGCGCCACTGATGGCCCAGCCAGAGCCATCGCCAGCAGACAGGGCGGGAATGAGAAAGCCGCCGCTGCCGACAGCCACCGCACTCAGGTTGATGGGGCTGTTGTCAGTCTTGCCAAACACCACATAGCTCTTGCCCACTGCAGTGGCATCGACAGATGACGAAACAATCATGTCGGACAGGCCGTCGCCATTCACATCACCTGCATTGGCGACTCTGTAGCCACTGCCGTCGCCTGCGGCTTCACCGTTGATGACAAAGCCACCAGTGCCGTTGGCAATGCTGGTCACATTGATGGGCGGGTTGACAGGTTTGACAAGGGCCGCATTCACCACCGCCTGCAGCTCGGTCAGCGTGTCTACCGCGCTGTCGGGCGTGGTGTTGCGTATGAAGGCCTGAATGGTTCCCAGGTTGTCGGCTGTGACACCGGTGATGCGCATGGCGTCCAGGTCTGCCTTGGTCACTTCCAGGGCCTGTGCGGCGGAGCCACCGGCTGCATCCATGACATGGATGGCCGCATTGGCCAGGAACTGCACTTCCTTCTCGGTGTCTACGTTGGGCGAACCGATGCCAAAGACCGCTGTGTCGAGCAGGGTCAGGGCTGTTCCCGGATCCAGGTAATTGCCGCTCAGGCCGGTCACGCCAATGGCAGCGTACTGCGCGGCACTGACGGCGGGTACAGGTGAGCCAGCACCTGTATCAGCCAGTTTGAGTATGTCCTTGTAGGCATTCACAATGCCCTGTACTTCGGCTGTGGTATCAGCCTGCGCGCCGGTGACCAGGTCGCTGTCGAGTGCGCTGTTGATGGAGGGCAGCAAGGTGGCATCCACGCCGGTCACGCCGGCCGCGCTGTAGACGCCGGTACCCAGAGGCTTGGTGCTGGCGTTGTTGGCGGTGGCTGCGTCACGGATGATGGCCAGTGCGTTGGCTGCGTTTTCAGCGGCCGTGGCCACGTTCTGGATTTCCAACAGGGTGTCGATGGCGTCGTCGGGCGTGGTCCTGCCGATGGCGGCAATGACGGCCTGCAGGTTGTCGGCAGTCACGCCTGTCACACCCAGGGCCTTGAGGTCATCCAGCGTCAGGGCGGCAATGTCGGCGGGCGTGCCACCAGCGGCCGCGATAAGGTGGTTGGCCGCATTGGCCAGGGCCTGCAGCTCAGGCACGGTGTCTACGTCCACAGGTGCCTTGCCGTCCACCACGTTGTCCAGCAGGAACAGGGCCGTACCGGTGGCTGGCGTGCTGGTGCCACCACTCACTCCGGTCACACCGACGGTGGTGTATTGCGCAGCGGTCAGTGGTGGGGTGGTGTTGCCTGTTCTGGTATCGGCACTGGCCAGGATGGCGGTATAGGCATCCACAATGCCTTGTACTTTGGCGGTGGTGTCGGCCAAAGCGCCAGTCACTGCATCGCTGTCGAGTGCGCTGTCGATGGAAGGCAGCAGACCCACGCCAACGCCAGAGACTCCGGCTGCGGCAAAGACGTCAGGTGTCGTGATGGTTGTCTTGGCATTATTGACCTGGGCTGCGTCACGGATGGTGGCCAATGCGGCGGCTACTGTGGTGGCCCCTTGCCGGTCCACCGTCTGGTCTATCAGCAACTGCACCGCAGTGCCCTGGTTGTAGACCTCGTAGGTATGGCCGTTCATGATGGCCGTCAGGCCCGTGTCCACAAAGCCGGCACCCAGGACCACATGGTCTGCGCTGGTGCCTTGCCATAAATGACATAGGCAGCGCCTGCGGGCCTGGCAGCATTGGTGCTTGTCGCGGTGCCCACAATCAAATCGGACAGGCCATCGCCGTTAAGGTCACCCGCACTGCTGACGGATACACCCAAAGTAACGCCGGCAGAAACCGGGCCAGTGATCTTGAAGCCCCCTGTGCCGTTGGTAATGTCATCAATGCTGATGGCCGTGTTGTCGGTTTTTCCAAACACCACATAGGTACTGCCACCCGTGGTGCCGTCACTGGAACCAATGATCAGGTCCTGCAGGCCGTCACCATTTACGTCCCCGGCATTGGAGGCCGAAAGCACATTCAGCTTGGTGTTCGACGAGCCGTTGATGACAAAGCCACCGGTCACGCCGGCGGCAGTGTAGTCGTCCAATGACGGAGTGTTGGCGTCCGCTTTGTCGGTGCCCGCCAAGTTGCTGATCTTGGCCAAGGCGTTGGCAGCTGCTGTTTGTGCAGTCGTGGCGACCGTCTGGATCTCGTCCACCGTGTCCACCGCTGTGTCAGGTGTGGTCTTGCCGATGGCGGCAATGACTGCGGGCAGATTGTCAACGGTCACGCCCTTCACACCCAGGAGCTTGAGGTCATCGATCGTGAGCGCTGCAATCTCGCTGGGCGTGCCACCAGCCGCTGCGATGAGGCGGGCCGCTGCATTGGCCAGTGCCTGCAGCTCAGGTAGCCGCGGTTGAAACAACACCCTGCAGCTTCATCAGGGTGTCTACCTTTGTGCTGAGATTCACTTGGCCAATCGCGGTAGCCACACTGCGGATGGTGCCGGGACCTACACCCGTGATACCCAGCGCAAGCAAGTCGTCCAAACTCACCAAGCCGGGACCACCGTTGGTTGCGGTGATTACATTGATTGCAGCATTGGCAAGTGCCTGTACTTCAACTACTGCGTCCACGTCGGTACGTGCCTTGCCATCCAACACATCGTCCAGCAGGTTCAGTGCAGTGCCGGGCGCAGCGATACCAGAAATACCGGTGACACCGATGGCGGTGTATTGCATTCCGTTCAACGCAGGTGAGGTATTGCCGACGCGATTGTCGGCGCTGGCCAGAATGGCGTTGTAGGCATCCACAATGGCCTGAACCTTGCCCGTGGTGTTGGCAGAGGTTCCGGTCACTGTTTTGCTGTCCAAAGCGAGGTCGATAGAGGACAGATTGGTGTTGGTATCCACGCCAGTGACGCCAGCGGCACTAAAAACGCTGGCCGCCAAGCCCGTGAGGACCGCATTATTGGATTCCGCAGCATTGATGATCTGTTGCAGCGCGTTGGCCGCGCTGTTGGCAGCATTGGTAACAACCGTCTGCAACTCGCCCAGGCTGTCGATGTTGCTGTCGGGTGTTACCTTGCCAATGGCGGCAATCAAGGCGGGCAGATTGTCCGCGTTTACACCGGAAACGCCCAATGCCTTCAAGTCATCGAGTGTCAATGCTGCAATCTGGGCTGACGTACCACCTGCAGCTGCCATGACATGGTTGGCAGCATCGGCCATGGATTGCAATTCGGCGATAGTGTCCACACCGGTAGGGGGCTTGGCATCCACTGCACTGTCCAGCAGCGCCAGGGGCGTTCCAGACACCGGCGATCCGCTGACTCCGACCACACCAATGGCGTTGTACTGGTCGCCAGTCAGAGGCGTAGTGGTGTTGTTGCCACTGCCGTCTGCACTGGCCAGAATGGCCTTGTAGGCGTTGACGATTTTCTGAATTTCCGGTGTAGTGTCAGCCGCTGCACCCGTGACGGCCTGGCTGTTCAGCGCATCATTGATGGCGGCCAGATTGTCGCCGGTGACACCTGTTACACCGGCGGTTTTATAAACCAATGCCGATGTCCTGGTAGCGTCAGCGTTATTCATATCGGCCGCACCGCTGATCGTTGCCAGGGCTGCAGCCACTTGGTCGTCCGAGATGACGGGGGTTACGGTGGTGGGGTCCACATCCGTGACTTTGTTGATGGGGCCTAAGGGGTCTATGCTGATGGCCGCTTTTGCCTGGTCGCTTTTGACGGCACCGTCTGCAAAAATCAGTTTGTCGTAGTTCACTGGCGAGCCGGCAGAGACGATCACCGACTCGGTGTTGCCATTGATGAGCCGAGTGAACTGTATTCTGGTGCCGCTTGACAGCAGCGTCTTGGTGTAATCAGCCCAGTTGCCGCGGAAGTAAACCAGGTCCACGCTGAAACCCAGCACAGACGCGTCTACCGTCTGACCGTCGGCCACATAGACCGTATCAATGCCGCTACCACCATTGACCACAAATTTGATGCCGGGCCGGGTCGTCGCAAAGGTCTCACCCACCATGTTGATCGAGGCGGTATTGGTGGAATAGGCTTGAATGGTTGCGTTCAGCTGCGCAGTAGGAGAAGCTGCTCCTTGAGGGGCCAGGGATGTCTCCGTCAAACTGGGCACCGGCATAGCAGTCGCGTTTTTGACAGCGAGCGTGAGCGTGTTCGAATTGACGGTGCCATTCGCGAACACCAGATTGTCAAAATTTGACGGTGTTCCGCCAGCGATTTTGACCGATTCGTTCTGGCCCGCAACTGTCCGGGACAGCATCAGGGTTTGCGAAGCTGTGTCATATGCGGTGGCGTAATCTGCCAGATTGCCAGTCATATAAATTTTGTCGATTCCACCACCCGTTGTGGTCAGGTCATAGGTCAGGCCGGGCCTGACGAAAATACTATCGACTTTGCCTGAGCCAGTGTACTGAATGGACTCGCCAGCAGTGGTAATGTTGCCGAAGCGAAGATCAAAGTCCAGGAAATCCTGATTGTCCGAAGCGGGGGTAACGACGTAATATTTTGAAGTTGTTGTAGCCATGATGACTCCTTAGATATAGTTGGTTTTGGAGAGAAGAGATACTTGGGCGAGGCCTTGCTTAACCCATAACTACCGGCGCTGTTAGCGGATGCCAGACATTGGCCCAGCCTATGTTGTTAGCATCGAAGGTATAGATGGAAGAATAGATCGTGTTGGCTGTATTGTTTTCGAGGCCCAGCAAAACCATGGCCTGGTTACCCTGTTGTTTAGGGGTATTCACTTCCCCAAAAACAAGGGCGTTTTGACCAGTCAGGCCGCCGGTTTGGTTGCTCCCGTCGGTCATCTGGGTGTTCTTGCCTTCAAATAGCTGGGTGGCAAAGTTGTTAACTTGGCTATCCAAGTAGACAACGTCATCGGCACCAAAATTAGTGAAACCGACAAAGGTGTCATGGGCGGCCATACCGTCGGACCCATCGCCACTGGGACCGCCCGGCGTCGTGGCATAGTTCTTCATCACCAAGGCGAAAGCACCACCAGACAACGTACCAAGCTGCGCCACACTGCCTGTGTTGTTGCCTATGGCCTGGACATCGAGCCAGCTCTTGCTGGCCACCAGCAGACCGGTGTTGTCGTTCATGATTTGCGAGGCAGCCGCTTCCGTGATCGCCTTACCCGTGGTGTGTGTACCTGGCGTTACGGTGCTGAAGTTTATGGGCACAAAGGGCACGGCGGCCTGCGTTCCGTCGGCGTTGCGAAAGACTGTATCGTCAATGGAAATCTGGTAATTGGATGACAGGTCCAGATCCCACTGCGGGTTGATGATGATCTTGGTGTTGGTTCCTGTGCCGCTGATATTCAACAGACCGCTCTTGACTGCACTGGCTACATCAATGTCTTGGTTATTGGTGTTGGTGTCGCTTTGGTAACCGGTACCGCCATTGGAGCCGCCCTTGTCGGTAATGTGAATAAAGCCCGTGCCCAAGGTCACGGTCTGGTTGGCAGTGAGGACCAGATCCGAGCTGACATCCAAGTTGCTAACACCCCCCAGTGCGGTGGAAATGATCGGATGTGAGGCAACAGCTCCATTCACGACGATCTGGAGGGCCGCCTGTGTATCAACCCCTGTGCCGTTGTCAGCCGTATTGGCAATGGCATTCTGTACCGAGAGCAGATTGGCGTCAGTGACACCAACGATACCCAGCGCTTTCAATTCTTCGAGGCTGGGTGCGGCACCGCCGGCTGCCCCACTGATAACGTGGGCGGCTGCGTTGGCCATGAGCTGCAATTCTGGAACGGTATCTACCAGGGTCGGTGCGCTGACATCCACCACGCTGTCGAGCAGATGCAAGGCATTGCCGGGTTGTGAATTCCCACTCACCCCAGTCACTCCCACAGCCGTGTATTGCGCACCGGTCAGCGGTGTGGCCGTGCTGCCTACACTGCCGTCGGCGCTGGACAGAATG
This sequence comes from Rhodoferax lacus, assembly GCF_003415675.1. GTDB lineage: Bacteria > Pseudomonadota > Gammaproteobacteria > Burkholderiales > Burkholderiaceae_C > Allorhodoferax > Allorhodoferax lacus. Next base: position 37,840 of record NZ_QFZK01000008.1, on the reverse strand, counting down.
GCGTTGTAGGCATTCACAATGCCCTGCACCTGAGCGGCGGTGCCGGCGTTGGCGCCAGTGATTGCCTTGCTATCGAGCGCGCTGTTGACTGCGCCCAAGTTTTCTGCTGAAACACCACTCACACCGGCAGCCAAATAAGTGGCTGCATCGGTTATGGTGCTCTTCGCTGAATCATTATCTGCAGCGGAGCTGATGGCCGCAAGCGCGCGCGTAGCTGCATCGCCCGCAATTTTTGCATCGGCACCCAAGGGCACGTTGCCGCTGTTTGAATTGGTTTTTGAAGATGCCAAGGCAGCTAATGCCATAGCACCCAAGGCCAAGCCAATGGCCTGGTTAGAGGGCGGCAAATAAGTTACTTCCTCCGTGCCACTCAGACCAAGAATTGCGCTACTCAAACCTTTCTGGTCTTGCGCCATGGACATGAGTACATCATGCTCTCCATGGGCATATACCAACAGGCCATCGTCGGCCACAACGCCGTTGCCGACATTGGCACCACTGAGCGAAAAGCTCTGTCCACCGTCACCGGCAACATCCACGCTGCACTCGCTGCCGTTGGTGCATACAGAGTAGAAGTTTTCAAAACTGACTGCGCTGCCATCAGCATAGCGAAGGTGCAGATCATCACCATGGCGCACAGCGACAACATTGTCCGGCGTTTGCAAATTGTTATCGCCACGGCGACGCAGCTTGTAGTGCTGGCCTGCTTGCGTGTTGACTGTGGTGAGTTGCTGGGGGGTCAGCACTACAACGCCACTCTGCGATGGGCTTGCGACCACAATGGCGTTCAGGTTCTGCATGGCCTGTTGATAGCTCTGTGCGGGCGCCGGAATGTCGTCGGGCTGCACGGAAATTGGAATATTTGTTGTAGCCATGTTTTTTTCCTTTTAGTAAATCGCCTTTTCAACTATTCAAATAACTAACGCTCAATCAAAGCGCCACCAAAAGCCTTGAAGATCGGTTTTGCCATGTAGTTCAGGACCGAGCGGGTTCCAGTGCGTATGTCTACGCTGACGGTCATGCCGGGCTTGACCACGATGTCGCGCGCCTTGGGGTTGTTACCTTGGGAATGCGGTAAATGAATTTTTGCGCGGTAGTAAGTTTGTGACTGCCCGCTTTGTCCCACCTCGGACAAAGTGTCCGGGCTGATATAGACCAGCTCGCCGTGCAGCATGCCGTAGACCGAGTAGTCAAAGGCATCCAGCTTCACACTCACCGGCAGGCCCACACGCAGCTGTCCCACGTCCGAAGGGTTGATCTTGGCTTCGATGATCAGGTCGTCATCGGTGGGGGCGATCTGCATCAGCTCATCGCCGCCGCGCAGCACGCCGCCTATGGTGGTGACCTTCAGGTACTTGATGACGCCTGCCACCGGCGCGCTGAGCTCGGTGTGGCCCAGCACGTCACGGCGCTCGGCCAGTTTGGCGTTCACCGAGGCCAGGTCTTCTTCGATCTTGGCGGCCTCGGCGCTGGCCTCCTGGCGGTACTTGTTGCGCGACGCGGCCAGACGCCCCTCCAGCTCTGTCACCTGGCGGCGTGCGCGCAGGGCTTCGAGCTGGCTGACATCACCGTCCTTGAGCAGGGCCTCGGTCATGTGGAGCTCCTCGCGCGCCATGGACAGGCTCTGGCTGCCGGCCTTGAGGTCTTCTTCCAGCGTGCGCTTCTTTTGCTGGTACAGCGCCTGCTGGGCGGCCACAAACTCCGGGTAGCCCTTGAACTCCGGGCCAAAGGCGGGGGCCTGCAGACGGGCCTCGGCACGCGCGCGGGTCATGGCAATGGTGAGTGAGGCCACCTTGTCGCGGCTCTCCTCAAACCCGGCCTCGGCGCGGCTCTTCTCCAGCACGGCCAGTACCTCGCCCACCTTGACTTGCTGGCCCTCCACCACCCGCAGCTCGGACAGCACCCCGCCGTCCACCGTCTGGATGATCTGGGTGCGGGCGCTGGAGATGATCTGGCCGCTGGCGCGCACGCCCTGGTCAATCTCGAAGCTGGCGGCCCAGGCAATGAAGAGCAGCAGGGCGGCGGCCAGCAGCACCATCATGGAGGGGCTGCGCCAGCTGCTTGTGTGTTCGGTGAAGGGGCGGCTCATGCGCGGGCTCCGGTGGTGGCCAGGGCGCTGCCCACAGGCTGGGTGGGGCTGGCCTGGGTTGGTGGCTGCGTCTGGGGTGGTGTTTGGGGTGGTGTTTGGGCTTGGGGCGGCGGGTTCTGCAGGCGCGCCAGCACCTGGTCCCGGGGGCCATCCATCAGCACCTGGTGGTTGGCAATCACGATGAGCCGGTCCACCAGCTCCAGCAACTCGCCCTTGTGGGTGACCAGCACCAGGGTGTCCTGGCTCTGTACCGATACCTTCAGGGCCTCGGTGACCTGCTGCTCCAGGCTGCGGTCCATGGAGGCGGTGGGCTCGTCGAGCAGCCAGATGGCGGGCTGGCGCAGGAACACGCGGGTGAGGTTGACCAACTGGCGCTGCCCGCCCGAGAGGCCGGTGCCGCCCTCATGGATGTCCTGCTGCAAGCCCTTGGGGTGCACCGCAATCACTGCGTTCAGGAGGCCGGTGCGTTTGGCGGCCTCCAGGATGGCGGTGTCGCCCGGGTCCAGCAGGCCCAGCACCAGGTTGTCGCGCAGGGTGCCGGCAAAGAGGCGCCCGTCCTGCTGCAGGTAGCCAATGCGCTCGGCCAAGAGTGGCTTGGAGATATGCGAGAGCTCCATGTCGTCAAGCAGGATGCGCCCGCCCTGGGGCTTGTACATGCCGCTGAGCAGGCGCAAGAGCGTGGTCTTGCCACCACCGATGGGGCCGATGACGCCGATGCGCTCGCCCGGCTGGATGGTCAGGGCCTTGATCTCCAGGGCCTTGTTGCCACCGTAGGCGCTGCTCACTTCTTCCAATTTGTAGTGGCCGCGCACCGCATCGGGCACCAGCGGGTGCTCACAGCCATGGTGGTCGTCCTGCAATGCCCAGAGCCGGTCCAGTCCCATGAGGGCGGCCTTGGTGTTGGCCCACTGCACCAGCTGGTTGGGGATCATGCCCGCGGGGGTGAGCACCCGGCCCGAGAGGATGGAGCAGGCAATCAGCGCACCCATGGTGAGCTCGCCCTTGCTGACCAACAGGGCGCCCGAGGCCACCAGCAGCACGTAGGAGATCTGCTGGAAGCTGGCCATGAGGTGCTGGGCGTGCTCCTGGATGGCGCGGCTCTGCATCTCGTAGTCGCGCGCCTCGTCGGTGGTCTGCATCCAGCGCGAGAGCATGCGCCAGCCACCCTGGCCGGACTTGATGGTCTCGGCCCCTTCCACGGCCTCCACCAAGAGGCCGGTCTTGCGGTTGCCCGCAGCCGTGGCCTTGCGCGCAAAGGCCTCAACCCGAGCGCGGTAGTACAGGCCAATGGCCACCGAGAGCACAAAGAAGGCCAGCGGGATCAGGGCCAGGATGCCCGATATCAGCATGATGAGCACCAGGAACAGGATGGCAAAGGGGGCGTCCACCATGAGCTGCGAGGTAAGGGTGGTCAGGAAGCCGCGCACCGATTCATAGCCCCGCATCTGCGCAGCCAGACCGCCCACGCTGCCGGGCAGCTGGTCCAGGCGGATGGAGAGAAAGCGCATGTAGACAGCGCGCGAGAGGCGTTTGTCCACCTCGTCAATGAGCCGCTCGTACAGCCCTGAGCGCACGCGCTTGGCCAGGAGCTCGAAGCAGGTGGCAAAGACCACGCCCAGGGTGAGCACCAAGAGGGTCTGGCTGGCACCGGTGGGCACCACGCGGTCATAGACCTGCATGCTGTAGAAGGAAGTGGCCAGGGCAATGAGGTTGATCACGATGCCGCCCAGGGCTGCGTCGATGAGCATCTTCTTGTTGGCCAGCAGCTCTTCACGCACCAGGCGCAGCACCGGGCTGTTGCTGGCCTCATAGGGCTTTTGCAGGCGCAGGCGGGCCGCCTGGCAGTCGGCCAGGGTGGCGGCGTCCAGAGAAACCTCGCTCCACTTCTGGGCCTGTGCATCCACCCACTCCGAGACCCACTGGCCCTGGCCGTTGATGCCACGCAGAATGCCCCAGCCGCGCTGGGCATGGTGCAAGAGGGCGGGCACGGAAGAGGCATCGGGCCTGCGCAGCCAGGTCGCAGGCTTGACTTGCAGGTGGCGGCAGACGGTGGCGATCCGGGCTTTCGGATCCTGCGTACCTGCGACTTCAAAGGCTGCCTTACAGGCCTCGTGCAGGGCCACGCGGTCTACCGCTTCAGCCTGCAGTTGCGCCAGGCGGGCCAGGGTATAGAGAAGTGAGTTCACCAAAGGCCTTCGCTGTTTTTGAGGGGGTGAGTGATGTCAGAGGCGCCCACACCAACACCAAAATTGAGGGGGTCAATAGAGGGGGCCATACGCAACAAAATTGCATCCGCTTCACCTTGTGCGTACAAGGGAATTTCGGTCTCTACTCCGGCGGCCAAAGTGACCACGGACTCATCAGGCTCTGCTGCACGCATACGGACCGGTGAAGGCGTGGCAACGACCGCGCCTGAAGACAGAGCTGCGATCAAAACATCGTCTACACCGCGCCCGACGATGGCCATGCGCCAGGTCACCAGCAATTGGGCGGCTTTGGCGTCGCCGATCTGGGCTTCGAGCTGGGCGAGCTCGCGGGCGGCATTCATCACATCTGTCCAGGTCTTGCGCCCGGCTACAAACTGGCGGTTCCAGGCACGGGTGATGTTGTCGGCTGACTCCAGCGACGCTTGCAAGGCCATGAGCCGCAACTGCCCGGTTGCAGCCTGCGCGTAGTCGGACTGGATTTGTTCGCCCAGGCTAAGCCGTGTGCTGTCGATGTCCGCCAGAGCGGCCTGGTAACGCGCTTCGGCGCCGCTGACCTGAGAGAGCGTGGACAGGCCTGCGCCAAAGCGGCTGGAGAAGCCCACGAAGTAGCGGTTCAAGGTGGGCGTGCCCGGTGTGGCGTAGCTGCCGTATTGGCTCTCCGCGCGCAAATAGACTTCGGGCTTGAGGTCGGCTTTGGCGCTGGTGACTTCTGCCTCGGCAATCTGCGCCTGCGCCTGCAGCTTGATGACGCCGGGGTTTTGCGCCTGGGCCTGCTCCAGCAGTTCCTGTGCGCTGGCGGCAATGGCCTGGGGCGTGCTGAGGGTGGCGGCCATGTCCCGGGCTTGCAGGCTGTGACCCAGCAACTGGGACAGGCGCCCCAGTGCGGATTGCTCCTGGGCCTGCGCGGTCGACAGATCGGCCTCGGTTTGTTGGGCGCGCCCCAGCAGCAGGGTCAGGTCGCTTTGGGGTGAGACGCCGCCGGCGATGCGCCGGTTGATCTGGTCCTGCAAGGTCCTGTGGGCCTTCAGGCTTTTTTCGTAGGCCTGGCGCTTGAGCAGTGCGCCTAACCAATCAGCATAAAACTGAACAACCCGCAGTGCCAGGTCCTGACGCACGCTGTCGAGCGTGGCCTGGCTGGCGACTACCGCAGCCTTTGCCCGGTCCAGCCCTGCTGTTAACCTGCCGCCGGTCCACAAGGGCTGTTGCAAACGCAGGGTCGTTACATTCTTGTCGCCAAAGGAGGGGTAGTTGGGGTCCAAGCGGCTGGCATCTACCTGCTCAAAGCCAATCGAGGGAGTGGGGTAGAACTGCCACTCAGCACCCTGCACCGCTTCCTTTGCAGATTCTCCCAAAGCACGTTGCGAGCGTACGGAAGGGTGGGAGATGAGAATGCTGTCTATGAGCTCGGGGAGAGACTGTGCAATGCACGGCGACCAGACATTCAGAACAAGGAGCGTGGCAAGCAAAACACGCAGATCACGGGTCTTCGTCATTCACGCAATCCCGGCAACAAGTGACTCATAACGACACACCCAAAATCGAAAGATCGGATGGTGTTTCAGCGCTCAGAACCACGTATCAGCATTTGTCCGTGCAAGGACATTTCATAAAGGCTTTACCGAATCAACTATGCACGTCGGAAGCTTGGTTCCGTTTTTGAAAAATCAGAAAAGGGGAATGGTGTAATGCAAGGGGCCAGCATGCTAGGAACGGCGGACTGTGCTAGTGGAGCCTGGGTTGTTCTCCATGGGATTCTCTTTGCTTTTTTCTTCCACATAGTCGCTAATCAGTCTGATGCAGTGGGTGACCACTGCATCATCAAAGTGCCTGCGCTGCTGCTTCAACAAGTCACTGATGGTGGTCAGGAAGTTGATCGCCTGCTCTGACTCTGCAGCCAAGGTCTTGTGTACTGTCGATTTCGCTTGAATCATATTTCTGCTCCTGGCCTTGCAAACCAGTACGGATTGGGGATCCATTTGGTGCACAGCAAGCTTCGTGCGAATTGCAGAACTTTCGCCTTCTTTTTGTTCACTCACGAACAGAATCGAAAATAAAAAGGCCCTGATGAATCAGGGCCTTTTGTTTGATTTTTGCCGACTGGTTTGCGGCGCTTCCTCAGAAGGGAATATCGTCATCCATATCATCAAAACCGCTGGCCGGACGCGGTGCTGGAGCTTGGCGCGCAGCCGGTGCAGGCGCCGCTGAACGCGGTGCCGGTGCAGGTCGGCGGGCGGGCGGTGGTGCCGAGCCTTCATCCCCATCGTTCGGTCCGCCCATACCTTCACGCCCGCCGAGCAGTTGCAGTTCGGTAGCCACGATGTCCACCGTGCTCTTTTCAACACCGGCCTGGTCGGTGTACTTGCCGTACTTCAGGCGGCCTTCTACATAGATAGGGCGGCCCTTGCGCACGTACTCGCCAGCGATCTCGGCCAGGCGGTCGTAAAAGGTGACGCGGTGCCATTGGGTGTCTTCAATGGTTTCGCCGGTGTTCTTGTCCTTGCGGCGGCTGCTGGTGGCCACGCTGACATTGGCCACGGCCTGGCCGGAAGGCAAATAGCGGATTTCGGGGTCGCGGCCGCAGTTGCCGACCAGGATGACTTTGTTAACGGATGCCATGTTTTTCTCCAGAATGTGGGCTGATTATCTCTGCTTGTCGGACCGCTCTGCAAACCGGCCACATACCCCTGGCAAAGGCGATGCCGTAGAGTCCGGGCAACACGGGGCGGTACTGACTATCATGGAGGGTTGTTTTCCACCCGGCCCCTGCTTTGAATTCTCCTACCGACGCCCTCCCCCTTGATTCCACAGCCCAGGGCACCTACCTGGGGCGCGCCCTGCAGCAGCAAAGCATCAGCATCCGGGGGGCACGCACGCACAACCTCAAGAACATTGATCTGGACATCCCGCGCAACCAGCTGGTGGTGATCACGGGCCTGTCCGGCTCAGGCAAGTCCAGCCTGGCCTTTGACACGCTGTACGCCGAAGGCCAGCGCCGCTATGTGGAGAGCCTGTCCACCTACGCACGCCAGTTCCTGCAGGTGATGGACAAGCCCGATGTGGACATGATCGAGGGCCTGTCGCCCGCCATCTCCATCGAGCAAAAGGCCACCAGCCATAACCCGCGCTCCACCGTGGGCACGGTGACCGAGATCCACGACTACCTGCGCCTGCTGTTTGCCCGCGCCGGCACGCCTTACTGCCCCGAGCACCAACTGCCCCTGCAAAGCCAGACCGTGAGCCAGATGGTGGACACGGTGCTGGCCCTGCCCGAAGAGACCCGGCTGATGATTCTGGCGCCCGTGGCACGCGAAAAAAAGGGCGAGTTCCTGGACGTGTTTGCCGACATGCAGGCGCAAGGCTATGTGCGCTTTCGCGTCAACGGCGCGATCTTTGAATACGACGAACTGCCCAAGCTCAAGAAGACCGAGAAGCACGACATCGATGTGGTGATAGACCGCATCAAGGTGCGTGCGGACCTCAAGCAGCGCCTGGCCGAGAGTTTCGAGGCCGCCCTGCGCCTGGCCCAGGGACGCGCCATTGCGCTGGAGATGGACAGCGCAAAGGCCGAAGACGGCGGCAAGCCGGTGGAGTATCTGTTCAACGCCAAGTTCGCCTGCCCGATCTGCAGCTACTCCATCAGCGAGCTGGAGCCGCGGCTGTTTTCCTTCAACTCTCCGGTAGGCGCCTGCCCCAGTTGCGACGGCCTGGGGCAGCAGGAGTTCTTTGACCCCGAACGTGTGGTGGCCTTCCCCACACTCAGCCTGGCCAGCGGCGCCATCAAGGGCTGGGACCGGCGCAACGGCTATTACTTCGCCATGCTGGAGAGCCTGGCCAAGCACTACAAGTTTGATATCGACAAGTCCTTTGACTCGCTGCCCGAGGCCGTGCGCCAGGCCATTCTGTTTGGCTCGGGCGAGGAAGAAATCAAGTTCCATTACGTGGTGGACTCCGGTGCCTCCCAAGGCAAGAAGATGGCGAAGAAGCATCCCTTCGAAGGCATCATTCCAAACATGCAGCGGCGCTACCGCGAGACCGACTCGGCCCTGGTGCGCGAGGACCTGGCGCGCCTGCGCAGCACCCAGCATTGCCCGGAGTGCGACGGCAGCCGCCTGCGCATCGAGGCGCGTAACGTGAAGATTGGCGAGGGCGACCAGGCCCGTGCGATCTTCGAGATCAGCCGCGCCACGCTGCGCGAGAGCTTTGCCTATTTCAACCAGCTCACCATGCATGGTTCGCGCGGCGAGATCGCTTCCAAGGTGATACGCGAGGTGGGCCTGCGTTTGAAATTTCTCAATGACGTGGGCCTGAACTACCTCAGCCTGGACCGCAGCGCCGAGACCCTGAGCGGCGGCGAATCCCAGCGCATCCGCCTGGCCAGCCAGATTGGATCGGGCCTGACCGGTGTGATGTATGTGCTCGACGAGCCCAGCATAGGCCTGCACCAGCGCGACAACGACCGCCTGATCGACACCCTCAAGCACTTGCGCGATATCGGCAACAGCGTGCTGGTGGTGGAACACGACGAGGACATGATGCGCGCGGCCGACCACGTGATTGACATGGGACCCGGTGCCGGCATCCACGGCGGGCGCGTGATTGCACAGGGCACGTTTGACGATGTGAAAGCCAGCCCCGAATCCCTCACCGGCCAGTACCTGGCGGGCACGCTGAAGATCGAAGTGCCCAAGCGCCGCACACCCTGGCTGCCCACGGTGCAACCGACGGCCGCAGAAAAGAAGACGCAGGCCAAGGGTGCCCCCAGCAAGGCCGCCCTGGCCTGGGCTGAGCGCCATGCCGCGCACCTGGCCACGCAGGGCGACCTGCAGGCCATTCGCATCACCGGCGCCAGCGGCCACAACCTCAAGCACGTGAGCGCCTCTTTCCCCGTGGGCCTGCTGACCTGCGTGACCGGCGTGTCGGGCTCCGGCAAATCAACACTGGTGAACGACACGCTGTACACCGCCGTGGCGCGCCAGCTCTACCGCGCCCATGACGAGCCCGCGCCGCACGAATCCATAGACGGCATCGAGCACTTCGACAAGGTCATCAATGTGGACCAGTCGCCCATTGGCCGCACGCCACGCAGCAACCCGGCCACCTACACCGGCCTGTTCACGCCCATCCGCGAGCTGATGGCCGAGGTACCCACGGCGCGCGAGCGCGGCTACAGCGGCGGGCGCTTCAGCTTCAACGTGGCCGGTGGTCGCTGCGAGGCCTGCCAGGGTGATGGCATGGTGAAGGTGGAGATGCACTTTTTGCCCGACGTGTATGTGCCCTGCGATGTATGCGCGGGTCAGCGCTACAACCGCGAAACACTGGAAGTGCTCTACAAGGGCAAGAACATCGCGCAGATTCTGGAGCTCACGGTGGAGGCCGCGTATGACTTCTTCCAGGCCGTGCCCACGATTGCGCGCAAGCTGCAAACCCTGCTGGATGTGGGCCTGAGCTACATCAAGCTGGGGCAGGCCGCCACCACCCTGTCGGGCGGCGAAGCGCAGCGCGTGAAACTGGCGCTGGAGCTCTCCAAGCGCGACACGGGCCGCACGCTCTACATCCTGGACGAACCCACCACCGGCTTGCACTTTGCCGACATCGCGCTCTTGCTCAAGGTGCTGCACCAGCTGCGCGATGCGGGCAACACGATTGTGGTGATCGAGCACAACCTCGATGTGATCAAGACCGCCGACTGGCTGATCGACATGGGGCCTGAAGGGGGTTCGGGCGGAGGTACGGTGGTGGGCGTAGGCACGCCGGAAGACATTGCAGCGAACCCGGCCAGTTTTACCGGGCGCTATCTGGCGAAGCTGCTGGCATAAAACGCCGGCTGTCGGCCGCAGGGCGCCAGGGTTACCTACGATGCAGCTTGCACCAACTGCGCGTGCCGGGCGGCCAGCACCTGCAGCGCAGACGGGCTTGGATTGGCCTTGCCCAACTCCTGGCAAACGGCCGCTGCAATACGCTGCGCCAGCAACAGCTGTGCCTGCTCATCCGCCGCGGCACACTCCGCGCAAAAAAGTGCCTGCTTGCCCGACATGTACTGGAAGGCCGCCAGCGGCGACCAGTTGCTGCCCATGCAGGCCTTCAACTGCGCGATGGATTCCTCGATGCCCTGCCCTGCAGCAATGGCCAACACCACGGCGGCGCACCAGCGCGTCTTGGGCAGCAGGTCGGGCGCCAGGGCTTTTTGTTGGGCCAGCTTGCTGGCGAGTGTCTTGCTGGGGGAGTGGGATTTGCTTGTAGCCATGGCCCAAGTATCGCGCCTGGTAGCGCAGTGCTCAGTCAGGGCCTGCGGACAACGGATCAGCTTCTGCCGCCAGTGTCGCAATGCGCGCGGTGGCAAACGGCAGGCGTGCCTCAGGGCTTTGCCAGCCGTACAGAAACTGCGCAGCCGTGCCGCACACCTTGCCCTGGCAGGCGCCCATGCCACAGCGGCTGGGGATCTTGGCCTCGGTCCAGCTGCTGTAGTGCTGCAAGGTGCCGTGGCTGACGTCTTCGCAGCGGCAGACCAGGGTGTCGGCCTGCGGCAATTTCTTCAACCCCTCGTCCAGCGCAAAGCATGTGTTGGCGTGCGCGGCAAAGGCGCTCCAGTAGGCGCGGTCTTTCTCGAAGGGCCGCGCCTTGTGCGTCTGCCCGATCGCGGCCAGGCCTGCGATGCTGCCCTGCGCCAGGGCGCGCTCGCAGCCGCCTATGCCGGTGCATTCGCCGGCTGCAAAGATGCCGGGCATAGAAGTGGCTTGGTGTGCATCCACGTGAATAGCATCCACGTCGCCAGTGGGCGCAATGCTGCAGCCCAGCGCCTGCGCCAACGAAACATTGGGCACCAGGCCGTAACCCACAGCCACGCGATCGCACTCCAGATGCACGGTGCGGCTGCCCTGCTGCACTGTGACCGATTGCACCTGGCCCTGCCCTTGCGCCGACAGCACCGTGGACGAGGTGCGGTAGGCCGTGTCGCGCAGCTGCAGCGCCTGCACCAGCTTGGAAGGCCACAGCGGCAGCTTCCTGGCGAAGCTGCTGACGCGCGCCAGCGACACCCGCTCGGCCACCAGCAGCACCCGCGCGCCGGCCTTGCGGGCCGTTGCCGCCACCGCAAACAGCAAGGGCCCGCTGCCCGCAATGACGATGCGTTGCCCGCGCACCGGCAGGCCGCCCTTGATCAGCGCCTGCAAGCCACCGGCACCGGTCACACCCGGCAGCGTCCAGCCCGGGAAGGGCAGCAGGCGCTCACGTGCGCCAGTGCACAGAATCAAGGTTTGCCAGCGGATGTGCAGGGCGCCGGAATCCGCTTCCACCAGCAGGGTCTTGGCCTCCAGGATGCCCACCACCTTGGCCGATTGGAGAACACGGATGTTGGGCAGCGCCGCCACCGCGCGCTGCAGGGCCGTGGCCGCTGCGGGCAGGTCCGCAAACGGTCCGCCACGCCATATCTGGCCGCCGCTCAAGGGGTTGTCGTCCAGCACCAGCACCTGCGCGCCGCCACTGGCTGCGGCCTTGGCGGCTGACAGGCCGGCGGGGCCCGCGCCTATGACCAGCACTTCGCAGGACAGGGTTTGCGCAGGCAATGGGTTCACGGCGACACCTCCGTGCTGCTGAATGCGGCGCTCATGGCAAGCGCTCCACCTGCATGCCATCCACGCACAGGGTCTGGCAGGCCAGGCGCACGCGGCCGTTCACGCGCACGCGGCACTCCTGGCAGATACCCATGCCGCACAACGGGGTGCGTGCTTCGCCGCTCACCGAAGTGCGCGTGGCAGGCATGGCGGCCAGGGCCAGGGCGGCGGCGACCGTCACGCCGGACGTGACCGTGATGGCGCGGCCGTTGATCTGCAGAACCACGGAAGGTGCTGCGTTCATGACGGGCCTCCCGCAGGGTACGCACCCGCAGCGACTGCTGCGTGAACCTCCGCACCAAAACGCGCCAGCGCATAGGGTGCGCTGTCGATGGGCGTTGGTGCGCCGGTCATCAAGGCGGCCAGGATATCGGCCGTTCCGGTGGCGGTGGTAACACCTAATCCCTCATGGCCCACGGCCAGCCACAGGTGTTCGTTGGCCGGATGGCGGTCCAGGATAGGCAGGCTGTCGGGCGTGGCGGGGCGCTGGCCGGTCCAGCTGCGAATGGCATTCAGGTCCGCAATGCCGGGCATGTAGAAACAAGCCCGCTGCAGCATGCGTGCCAGCATGGCGGGATCAACACTGCGGTCTTCTGTATCAAACTGGCGCGACGAGCCGATCAGTATCTGGCCGGTCGGGCGCGGCTGCACATTGAAGGCCACGGACGGGCCCTCGCTGTGGTGGGCGCTGGTGATGTAACCCAACTCCACCAGCTGGTGCGTGAGCGCGCCGGGGTAGCGGTCGGTGATCAGCAGATGGCCCTTCTTGGCGCGCACGGGCAGGCCTGGTACCAGCTGCATGGCCTGCAGGCCGGTGGCCAGCAGCAACTGCGGCGCTGTGAGCGTGCTGCCGTCCTCCAGCCACACGGTGTTGCCGTCTATGCGCGTCACCAGGCCACGCTGCACCGTCACGTGGTCAGGCAGCAAACCCAGCAGCCAGCGCGCGGCATTGGGCGCATACACAGTGCCATCGCCCGGCACCAACAGGCCACCAGCCAGGCCGCTGCGCAGACCCGGTTCGGCCGCGGCCAGTTGCGCGGCCGTGAGCAGCGAACAGTCCAGGCCGTGTTGCAGCAGGCGTGTGCGCTTGTCTTCGGCGCCGGCCATTTCTTCGGCATCGGCCGCCACCCAGACCGTGCCGCAAGCATGGAAAGCGCAGTCGGCGGGCATGTGATGGGCCAGGGCCGCCCAGGCCGCCACCGAGTACTGGCTGAGCGCCATCTCCGCGGCGTTGTCATCCATCACCACCAGGTGCCCCATGCCCGCGTGCGTGGCGCCTCCGATGCCGGAGTCGATCACCCGCACGCGTTGGCCGCTGCGTGCCAGCGCGTGGGCGCAGGCCGCACCGATGATGCCCGCGCCGATGACGATGACATCAGGCTTGTGCATCAGGCCGCGCGTATGCCCCAGGCAAATGGGTCGCTGTCGCTGACCAGCAGCGTGGCCTCGGCGCACACATGGGCGCTGCCGCGCAGGGTGGGGATGATGTGGCCGGAGCCGTCATCCACGCGCTCGTAGCGGGCTTCAAACCGGCTGCCAATCACACTGGCCTGCGTCCACGTCGCACCCGGTGCGAGCTTGCCATCGGCCGCCAGACAGGCCAGCTTGGCGCTGGTGCCGGTGCCGCAGGGTGAACGGTCGTAGGCGTTGCCGGGGCAGAGCACAAAGTTGCGGCTGTCGGCTCCCTCGGGGTCTTTGGCAAAGAGTTCGATGTGGTCAATCTCGGCACCGTCGGCACCGCTGATGCCGTTGACGGCCAGGGCGTGCTTGAGGCGCGTGGTGTAGTCGGTCAGCAACGCGGCGTTGTCCAGCGCAATGCGCTGGCCGTGGTCGCTGACCAGAAAGAACCAGTTGCCACCCCAGGCCACATCGCCGTGCACCAGGCCAAAGCCCGGCACCTCCACGGCCACTTGCTGCAGGTGGCGGTAGGAGGGCACGTTGCGCACGCTCACCGTGCCGTCGTCGTGCAGGGTGGCTGTGACATCGCCCACCGGGGTTTCTATGGTGTGCTCGCCCGGGCCAATGCGCCCCATGTGCGCCAGCGTCACCACCAGGCCGATGGTGCCGTGGCCGCACATATTCAGGTAGCCGGTGTTGTTGAAGAAGATGACGCCTGCGGCCGCATCACGCGACACGGGTTCGCACAAGAGCGCGCCCACAATCACGTCGTTGCCGCGCGGCTCCAGCACGGTGGCTGCGCGCCAGTCGTCAAACTGTTCGGCCAAGAGCGCCCGGCGCTCGGCCATGCTGCCGTAGCCCAGGTGCGGAAAGCCCGCCACCACCAGGCGCGTGGGCTCACCCCCGGTGTGCGAATCGATGACGCTGATGCGCTTCATGCTGCACTCGCTCACATCACCGACTGGTATTTTGTGGGCCGCGTGGCCAGGGCCTTGGCCACCACCTGTTCGATGTACGCACGCTCAGGCCCTACCAGCGGCAGGCGCGGGCGGCGCACGTATTCGGTCCCCACACCCACCAGCGCGTCGATCAATTTCAGGTTTTGCACCAGCTTGGTGGACACGTCCAGGTGCAGCATGGGCGTCATCCACTGGTACAGAGGCAGGGCCTCGGCAAAGTTGCCGGCCTTCATCAGGTCATACAGCGCCACGGTCTCGCGCGGGAAGGCGCAGCCCACACCAGCGAGCAGGCCGTCGCAACCCAGGGCCAGGCCTTCATAGGCCAGGTCATCCACACCCAGAAACAGCTGGTAGCGCGTGCCCAGCGCGTTGCGCAAATCCGTGATGCGGCGGATGTTGTCGGTGCTTTCCTTGATGGCGTGGATCCACTGGCAGTCGGCCAGTTCCTGCATGTGTTCGGGCTTGAGGTCCACGCGGTAGGCCACCGGGTTGTTGTAGACCATGATCGGCTGCTGCGCGGCTTCAGCCATGGTGCGCACATTGAGCATGGCTTCGCGCGCGTCAGCCATATAGATCACCGAGGGCATGACCATGAAGCCCTGCACGCCCAGCTTGTTGGCGCCGTCGATGTAGCGCAGCGCCTCGCGCGTGCTGGTCTCCGACACATTGGCCAGCACAGGCACGCGGCCGTCGGCGGCCTCCAGGGCGATCTGCGCCACTTGCAGCTTTTCTTCCAGGGTGAGCGTGCTGGCTTCACCCAGCGAGCCGCAGGTCACCAGGCCGTGGATGCCGTTGCGGATCTGGAAATCGATGTGGCGGGCCGTGCCCTCGGCGTTGATGCTCTCGTCCGCGTTGATCTTGGTGGTGATGGCGGGGAATATGCCTTGCCAGGGGGTGTTTTTCATGCAATGCTCCGGTGGAATTAAATATGTTGTTAATATATTAACGCAGATGGGAAAGGAACGCCATGGCCACCACAACAAAAAAACCAACACCAGCGAAAGCCAGGCCTGCTGTGGCCAGCGCCAAAGCACCTGCCACAGCCCCCAAGCGCCGCGCCGCCGACGTGGCCTATGAGACGCTGGAAGAGCTGATCTCCACCCTGCAACTGCAGCCCGGCTCGCAGGTGGTGGAGGCCGAGCTGGTGCAGCGCACGCAGCTGGGCCGCACGCCCCTGCGCGAAGCGCTGCTGCGCATGGTGTCCACCGGGCTCATCGTGCAGCAGCCCCGGCGCGGCCTGCTGGTTTCCGGCATTGACCTGGCCGATCACCTGGATGTGGTGCAAACGCGCCGCGTGTTGGAGAGCCTGATAGCAGCCTGCTCAGCGCGCCGCGCCAGCGAGCAGCAGCGCAAAGACATCGTGCTGTGCGCCAAACGCATGGTGCGCGCGGCCGCTGCCGACCGGTTGGACGACTACATGCACGCCGACATCGCGCTGGACCGCGTCAACCACGCAGCCAGCCAGAATGCCTCGGCCGTGAAGGCGGTGGTGCCGCTCATCGTGCAGTGCCGCCGCTTCTGGTATGCCTACCGCCACGCCGGTGACATCACGGAAGGGGCAGCGGCGCATATGCAACTGGCCGAAGGCATTGCCTCGGGTGTTGAGGCAGAAGCGGTGGCCGGGGCCGAGCGGCTGAGTGACTACCTGCTGGGCTTTACCGAGCGGGTGATTGCCAATTAGCTGCCACGGCAGCCCACCACGCGCACCAACAGGCGCACCAGCAGCCACACAGGCTGCGCACCTACTTCATAAAGCCCAGGTACTTGGGATACAGCAAGCTGCCACCGGTCCAGTTCAGCGTCACGTTGTTGAAGTTGACGATGTTGGGCAGCACCGTGGCCATCTCGCTGTCATCCACCCCGAACCACCTGGCCAGCGTGGCGGCGTACTGGTCCACCGAGGTGGTGGGCAGCAGGCGCCCCTGCCCCACATGCCACTGGTTCTCCGGCAGGTACTTGCCAGCGCCGTCCTTGGTGTCCTTGTCGCTTACCGGGGGCGGTGTGCCGTAAAACTTTTGCCCGTTCACCGCGCCGCCCACCACAAAGTGGTGGCTGCCCCAACCATGGTCTGAGCCGTCGCCATTGGAGGTGAGGGTGCGGCCGAAATCCGAGGCGGTAAAGGTGGTGACCTGGCTGGACAGCTTGACCGCCGGGTTGCTACCGGAAGCCGGCAGGTAGTCGGTGTCATCGAGCAACTTGTAAAACGCGGCAATGGCATCACTCACGCTTTTGAGCAGGGCCGGGTGCTGGGCGATCAGGTTGTCGTGCAGGTCAAAGCCGCCTATCGACACCATGAACACCTGGCGCTTGGCCTGCAGCACGTCGCGCCCCTTGATCAGGCGGGCCACCATCTCAAACTGCTTGCCCAGGCTGTCGGTGGGAAAGGGGTAGCCGGGGAAGGCGGTGGCCGGGGCGGTAAAGGCTGTCAGCGCCAGCGCGCTGCTGACATCGAGTTCGGCCCCGATGGCGCGGCTGGTCACGGCGTTGTAATCGCGCTCGAGCTTGTGGGCGGGGCTGACATCCGAGACCAGATTCTTGATGATGCCCGGCAGGGCTGCGTTGCCAAACACGGTGCTGTTGCGCGCGGCCTGGATCTTGATGGCGCCGCTGGTGCTCACCTGGTACTGCAGGGCGGAGTTGCCCGACAGAAACACCGCATTGCCCGTGACCGACATGCAGGTGAACAACGACTTGGGGTTGGACGCCATGCCCAAATCCCCCATCTTGCCGCCCCAGCCCACCTTGGTGCCTTCGGCCGAGGACGACTGCCACACCGACTGCTGGTCGTTGTGCGAGAACAGCTGCGGCGGGCGCGGGTAAATGGTGGCCGAGGCGTTGTACTGGTCGCGCGTGAGCGGCTTGACCAGGGGGCCCACATTGAGCACCACGGCCGCCTTGCCTGCGTTGAACAGGCCAGCCATGGCAGTCATGCTGGGGTGCAGGCCGTATTGCCGCTGCACACCCTGCAGGTCCACCGGTATGTCGGGAGTGGCCGGGCTCAGCACAGTGGGTGCGGCAGTGACAGACGCCAGGGGAATAGCAATGCCGTTGGTGGCGCCGCGGATCGCGTTGTATTGGGCGTAGCTGGCAATGTCCACGGGGATGACGGTGTTGGCGTAGTCGTTGCCGCCATAGAAGAACACACACACCAGCGCCTTGTAATCGGTGGCATTGCTGCCGCCATTGAAGGCTGCGGCGTCACCGATGGCTGCCAGGTTCAACGCCCAGGGCAGGGCCGTACCGGCGGCCGCCAGACCTGTGCGCTTGAGGAAGGCACGGCGGCCTGGGTCATTGAGGTCGGAAGAGGTCATGGCGCTCGGCTTCATTTCTGGATCAGGTAGTCGGAGCAGGCCATCACCATCAGCACGGCCGCACAGACGCGATTGCGCCGGTTGGTGGCCGTGGTGGTGGTGCTGGTCACGGCGCCGGCCATGGCGCCCACCGCAGCGGTGATGGTGGCGGCCGTGGCGGTGGACAGCTGGCCCGCGCACAGCAGCAGGTTCAGGCGCGCCACCAGGGCCGTGGGCGGGTTGTCAAAGGCCAGGCCCAGCTCGGCGCTATAGGCGGCCTTCATGTCGCTGTTGCCGTTGATGCCCCGGTCTATGGCGCTGTTCATCATGTAATTGAGGTAGCCCCCCACACTGCTTTCATTGACGAGCTGGAACTCCGGCGCCGCCTTGCCAGTCGATAGACTGGTGGTGGGCGGCACATAGCCGGGCCGGAAGAAATTGAACACGCTGGGTGAGCGAAGCGGGCTCTGGCCCAGCTGCGTGCCGGGGTTGCTCAGGTCCCCCACCTTCCAGGTGCCAGCGGCCGATGCCACACCGAAGGTGCGCGCCCACTGCACCAGGCGCACCATGGGTTCGCGCAAGCGCCCGAATTCAGGCGCCTGTGCGGGGTTGGCATTGAGCGGATTGCGGGCCTCGTCATCCAGCAGGATGGCGGCATACACATAGGCCAGATCGCCGCGCACGCCCAAACCGTTGTCGACAAACTTGGCCGCCACACGACCCACATAGGCGTCGCTGGGGTTGCTGGTCACCAGGCGCTGAATCAGCTGCTTGCAGATGAACGGCGCAATGTTCTGGTGCTCGAACAAGGTGTCCAGGGCCTTGTTCAGGGCGGTCGTGGGGTTGGTGCTGCCCCCAATCGTCACGCCCAAAAAGGTGGCGTCGGACTTGGAGTGGTTGCCGTCGCTGTTGTTGATCGTGTTGGTGGTGATCTTGAGCGGCAGGCGCACGTAGTGCGTGCTGGGCACGGTGCGCGTGCCTCCACCCGTCTGGGCGATGACCGTGGGCTGGTTCTGCGTCTGGTCAATGTCATAGCCAGTCAGCACGCGCGCCAGATTGCTCACGTCACTGGCGGTATAGGTATCCGGGCTGCCCGCCAGCGGTGTCCCGTCCGGGTTGAGCTTGATCAGGCCCAGGGTGAACAGCTGCATCACTTCGCGCGCATAGTTTTCGTCGGGCTGGCGGCCGGTGGCAGTGTCTTCCTTGCGGTTGCCCTTGGTGTTGAGGTAGTAGCCCATGGCCACGTTCAGCGTGATGGCGCCCAGCAAGTCGCGGTAGTTGCCAAACGCGTGGGTGTTGAGCGTGTCCCAGTACTGGGCAATGGCGTGGCTGCGCCAGCTGAAGTCCAGGCCGCTGAGCGATACCACCAGAATCTCGGACAGGGCCAGCGCCATGCGCTTGCGCGCGGCATCGGGAGAGGACATGAGCTGGCTCCAGACCATGTAGTCGCCCGGCGCGGTGCTGTCGTAGAAGTTGCCCGTGCTGTTGACGTTGCCATAGCCCTGGGCATTGAGCCAGTCCCAGCCCAAGATGCCCGAGGGCTTGGCCACCTCGGCCTCCAGCCAGCGGGCATAGCCCAGGGAGCGCACCGATGCGATTTCGGCGTCCGACGCTGAGAACTGCGCCTGCTGCAGGAAGCGGCTGGCCTGTGCCTCGGTGACAGAGCCAAGCTGGGTATAGCCACTGGTGTTGAGCGTGATACGGGTGCCCGCGATCACCGGCGTTGCCACGCTGGCATCGGAAGATGCACCGCCGCCACCGCCACAGGCCGCCAAGCTGGCAGAGGCCAGGGCGGCCAGCGCCAGACCCGGCAACGGAGTCGGCTCGCCCTCGGGCGTTGGAGTGGGCATCGGGCTGGCGACAGGTCCCATTACATCTTGCACGGCGAATTCCCTGAATTGGTCTGCGCTATTGGCAGTTTTGCTGCACTTTACGTGCAAAGGCGCAAAGCAACGCCATGGCCTTGCAATTGCTTACGATATCCAGACAGCCTGGGAACTACATGCGCATATGCGGGTTGGCGCTTGCTGGCAAGGGCTTGCCGGCAAGCCAGTCGGACAACAGCCCGCTGACCTGCCCGCCTTGCGCGGCATGCCACAAGAGTGCAGGCGGCAGCACGCGCGAGGCCGGTGCAGCACCGGGCAACTGGTAGACCAGACTGGCCAGCACCTCAGCCACTACCGCCACGCGCACCGGTTGCTCGGATACCGGCACCATCAGGCGCAACTGCCGCAGCACCCAATCGGCCAGACGCTGTGGCCAGGCCGATGCTGCGGTTTCACTGCCCTGCGCCTGCCCATCGCGGGCCATGCGCATGAACACCAGGTGGTCGAAGCCCAGTGCGGCCACTGCCGCTTCGTCCAGATTGGCCAGCCCGTGCAGCAGCGCCTGGGGCAGCAGGGCTGGCGTGTGCGGAACGGCAATGACCAGCTGGCGCACGCCGACCGCATACAGCACCTTGGCCAGGGCCAGCACGTCGGCGGGTTGGGGGCGCACAAAGGCATCGTCGCGGCCATTGGCGTGGCGCACGCGGTCGAACACCAGCACGGCCGCCCGGGGCGCAAAGGCCAGCAAGCCTGGTGCGTTGTGCAGCACGGCGTGCAAACCGCGCAGGCCGGGGGTAATTTGCTGGTGCACGGCCACGCCTACGGTGGCACCACCCGCTTGCGCCAGCATGGCCTCCAGCACCGCCGAGCCCAGTGGTCCGCCACCGCCCACCACCAGCACCCGCAAGGACGGCTGGGCCCGCAGGGCTTGCTCCGCGGCACCGGGGCGCTGGGCAGCCTGCAAGGCCTGGAGCAGGTCCGCCACGGGCTGGCCCGCTTACACCGCGGCGCTGGGCCGTTCGGCCACCCGGTCGCGCCAGGCCTGCAGCGCCTGCAGGCCGTTGCGCGCAGGGGTGAACTTGATGAGGCCGCGCGCAAACTCCAGCGCGCAAAACGCGGTGATGTCGGCAATGCTGAAGCGCTCGCCCGCCATCCATGCCTGCTGCTGCAGCAACTGGTCAAAGACCTTCGCGGTTTCCAGCAGCTTCTCGCCCTGCGAGCGGCCAAAGTCGGCAAACTGCGGCTGCTCCAGAGCGGCCAGACCGGGGTGGGTGTGGCGTATGGCGTTGGCGATTTGCAGCAGCAGGGTGAGCTCCACGCGGCGGTCGGCCATCTCTATGAAGGCGCGGGTGGTGGCGTCCTCGCCCATGAGGTTGGGCCCAGGGTATAGGCCTTCCAGGTAGGTGCAGATGGCGCGGGTTTCGGTCAGCACACGGCCGTCATCGAGCTCCAGCGCAGGCACTTTGGCCAGCGGGCTTTTGGCCAGGAATTCCGGCGTGCGGTGGGCGCCTGCGTTCAGGTCCACGTTGACCACCTCGATGCCGGTGATGCCCTTCTCGGCGATGAACATCAGCACCCGGCGCGGGTTGGGGGCGCGGTGGGCGCTCAGCAGTTTCATGCTTTGCTCTGTCCCATCTCGACCATGGTGCGCGCACCGGCGGTGAACTGGCGCACGGCCTCGCTGTCTTCCTGGTTCAGGTCGCGCTCCGAGGGCGGCGCCAGAATGCCGCGCTGCACCGCCGGGCGCTGGCGTATGGCGCCCATCCAGCGCTGCAGATGCGGCAGGCCATCCACCTCCACGCCCGACCACTTGTGGGTGCGCACCCAGGCCCAGTTGGCGATGTCGGCAATCGAGTAATCACCGGCCAGGTATTCGTGGTGCTGCAGATGGCCGTCGAGCACGCGCATCAGGCGTTTGCTCTCACCCTGGTAGCGGTCAATGGCGGGCTGGATCTTCTCGGGAAAGTAGCGGTAGAACACATTGGCCTGGCCCATCATGGGGCCGATGCCGCCCATCTGGAACATCAGCCACTGCAGCACGCGCGAGCGGCCTTTGGCGTCCGTGGGCATGAGCTGCCCGGTCTTCTCGGCCAGGTAGATCAGGATGGCACCGGACTCGAACACGGCAAAGTCTTCGGCCTCATGGTCCACGATGGCGGGAATGCGGCCGTTCGGATTGAGGGCCAGAAACTCCGGCTGCTTCTGCTCGTTTTTGGACAGCTCCAGCACCTTGAGGGTGTAGGGCAGCGCCAGCTCCTCCAGCGCAATCGAGACCTTGTGGCCGTTGGGGGTGGCTGCGGTGTAGAGATCAATCATGGGGCGCTTGTATCAGCTGGCCTGCGCGGCGCGCAACTGGTCGCGCGTGGCGATGGCCGCCGTGCGCGCGGCCTGCGCGAAGTCGGCGCCACTGGAGGCGTAAATGATGGCGCGCGAGGAGTTGACCACGATCGGTGCGGTGGTCTCGCCGTTGGCGGCGCGGTAACCCGCTTTGACAGTGGCCACCGCATCACCACCCTGTGCACCCACACCGGGTATCAGCAACGGCACGGTGGGGGCCACGGCGCGCACGCGCTCGATCTCGGCGGGGTAGGTGGCGCCCACCACCAGGCCGAGCTGGCCGTTCAGGTTCCAGGGGCCTTGCGCCAGGGCGGCAATGTGTTCGTACAGCAGGGGCTGGCCGGGCAACTCACTCAGGCGCTGGGGCTGCAAATCGTCACCGCCGGTGTTGGAGGTGCGGCACAGCAAAAAGGCGCCCTTGCCGTGGTACTTCAGGTAGGGCTGCACCGAGTCAAAGCCCATGAAGGGCGAGAGCGTGACGCAGTCGGCGCCATAGCGCTCGAAGGCTTCCTTGGCGTATTGCTCGGCGGTGCTGCCGATGTCGCCGCGCTTGGCATCCAGGATGATGGGCACACCGGGTGCTGTGCGGCGCATGTGCTCCATCAGGCGCTCCAGCTGGGCCTCGGCACCGACGGCGGCGAAGTAGGCAATCTGCGGCTTGAAGGCAATCACCAGGTCGGCGGTGGCGTCCACGATGGCGGCGCAAAAGTCGTAGTACTTGCTGACATCGCCGCGCAGGGCGGCAGGCAATTTGGCAGCATCGGGATCCAGGCCCACGCAAAGCAGGGAGCCGTTGGTGCGCTCGGCCGTGCGCAGTTTTTCAGTAAAGGTCATGGCGTGAGTTTAATGTCCAGGGTGGTCAGCCGTCGCGGCCGCCAGGCACAGGTCGGCCCAGGCCTTGGCCTTGTCTGCGCTGTTGCGCATGAGCTGCTTGGGCGGGTAGCTCACCACCACGGGCAGCCCCAGGTAGCGGTGCACCGTGCCACGCAGCTTGCCCAAGGGGAGTGCGGCCAGCTCGGGTGTTTCGCCCAGCAGCACCTGGTTGGCAAAGCGGCCCATGGACAGAATCACCTTGGGTTGCACCAGTGCAATCTCGCGCTGCAGCCAGGCACTGCACTGCGCCAGTTCGGCCGCCTGCGGCATGGCACCGCGGGACGGGCGGCACTTGAGCACATTGGTGACATAGGCCAGACGCTCGGGCGCCAGGGCCTGCGATGACGTGGCAACGGAGCCTGCTGCGCCCGGCAGCGGGTTGGCGCGTTGCAGCCCCAGTGCGCGCAGCATGTTGGACAGCAGCATGCCGTCCGGCCCGGCAAATGCGGCACCGCTCTGGTCTTCGTCTTCATCCGGCGGGTCGCCCAGCACCATCCAGTCGCAGCGGGACAGGCCGTCTGCGGGCGCCACCAGCGTGGTGTGGCTGCGCCCGGCGCACAGCGCACAGGCCTTGCAGGGGCGCACGTTCTCCGTGAGGGTTTGCCAGTCCGGAGAGGCTGCATCCTCACCTGCGTGCGCTGCGGCGACCGGGCGGACCTGCGGGGCTTTGGCCAGGGTTGACGCAGGCACGGTGGGCGCGTGCTGCGGGCTATGCGCGGCAGCAGTAGGTGCAACAACCGGTGCGGCAAGAGGTGTTGTGCCGGTCGCTGCAATCGGCGCTGTGACGGGCGCCCGCGCAGTGACGGCCACCGCCGAGGGCGCGCGCTCCAGCACCGCCACGCCACTCTCGGGCAGCCAGACGTGCACGCCCATTTCCTGCAGCATGGCGCGTTGGCGGGTGTCGAGTTCAAGGGCCATTCAGATCGTTCCCATTCACAAACGCAGGCTCATGACAATCGCGTCCTCGCGTTGCCCCAGTCCGGCCGGGTAATAGGCCTTGCGCAGCCCCACGCGCCGGTAGCCATGCGCCTCATACACGTGGATGGCGCGGGCATTGCCCACGCGCACTTCCAGCCACAGCCACTCAGCACTTTGGCCACGCGACCAGATCGTCAGCGCCTCCAGCAACAGGCGCGACCAGCCCTGCCCCTGGAATTCGGGTGCCACGGTGATGTTGAGCAGGTGCACCTCGTCCACGCCCTTCATGGCCACAAAGTAGCCCAGCAGCACGCCATCGACCACCAGCATCTGCGCCTGGTAGCCGCTGTGCAGGGCGTCCAGAAAATTGGTGCGCGACCAGGGCGAGGCATAGGCGCGCACCTCCACCCGCATGACCTCGTCCAGGCGGTCGGCCAGCAGCGGCTCGAAATGCGCTTCGGCCTGCCGGGGTTGGGAGTCAAACTGGGCGCTCATGGTGTGGCTAGGGTGCGATAGTGGTGGCAACTTGCGCGGCCTTGATGGCAGCGCGCTCGGCGGTGGTTTGGGCCACCTTGTCGCGCACATAGGTGGGCAGGGCTTGGGCCGCTGGCACAGCCAGGCCCCGGGCCAGCAATTGCGGCGCGAGGCGCAGCAGGGCTGTTGCCTGGGGCAAAGCGGTGATGCGTGTGACGCCGTCGGCAATGCCGCCCAGGCGCGGGCCGTAGACCGCAAAGGCATTGCCTGCTGCGGCCTGCGGCAGTGATCCAGTTGGCACGACCACGTATTCCGGGCGCAGCAGATGCGCGGCCTGCAATTCGGTCCAGGTGCTGCCCGCAAAGGCGTAGCGGGCCACGTAAATTTCTTCCATGCGCGCATCCAGCAGGGCGGTGACCTCGCCGTTGTCCACCTGCTGCAAGCCGCTGTGGCGCGCCTCTTCAGCCAGCGCCAGCAGCGAGTTCACCGGCAGCACCGGCACGCCCGCACCAAAGGCCAGGCCCTGGGCCACGGCACAGGCGGTGCGCAGGCCGGTGAACGAGCCCGGGCCGCAGCCAAAGCAGATGGCGTCGAGCTCGCTTAAACGCAGGCCACTCTGGCGCATCAGCTCCAGCACGGCAGCAATCAGCCCGGCGGAGGCGCGGGCGCCGCCCTCGCCCTGGTGCTGCCACAGCCCGGCAGCCGCGCCGTCATCGCGCGAGACGGCAATCGACATCGCGTCGGTACTGGTATCAAAGGCCAGCAGTTTCATGGGTTCTTTGCTCCTGCCTGGCGCACGCCAAACACAATGCCCACTGTCACCAGGGTCAGGCCCAGCAGCACATTCCAGGGCAGGGGTTCGTTCAAAATCAGCGCGGCCGACAGGGCCGACAGACCCGGCACCACCGCCGTGAGCATGGTGGAGCGCACCGGGCCATAGGCGCGGATCATCATGTTGAAGCTGATGCCCGACACCACCACCGAGGCCACGCCCTGCATCAGCATTTGCCACAGCACGTCATGCAGGGGCGCGGTAAACACCTGGCCCGGGATCAGCCCCACCCACACCAGCGCCAGATACGAGGGCACATAGACCAGAAAGGCAAACACAGTAATCGCCGTGGTGGCATGCACCGCCAGCGAGGCGTACTTGCGCACCAGCACGCTGTAGCAAGACCAGGTGAAGGCCGCCAGGATGAACAACAGGTCGCCGCGCCAGACGCCGCTGCCGTCGAGTGCATGCAACAGGCTGGCGCCGCCCACCAGCAGGTCGCCCACCACGATGCACACCAAGCCGATGGCCCGGCTGCCGCTGATGTGCTCGCCCAGCACAAACACGGCCAGCAGCGTGGTCCACAGCGGCAGGCTGCCGGGCATCAGCACCGAGGCATGGGCGGCCGGCGCAAACACAAAGCCGTTGTAGGCCAGCATGCTGTACAGCAGGCCACCAAACAGCCCGGTCAGCACCGTGGTGCGCAGGGGCAATGGCGACAGCCCCCAGAGCGAGCCTGCCGTGGGCAACTGTCCGGCCTCGCGCTGGTGCGCGCGTTGCGTCTGCGTCAGCCACCAGCCCAAGGGCAGGAGAATCAGGCCGGCACCCAGCAGCCTGGCAAAGACGATATCCAGAGGCGTCAGCGTCGGGGCACGCGCCGGATCAGCCGAGGCACGCGCCACCACGATGAAGGCAGTCCAGATCAGCACCGTGACCAGCGCCGCCAGCAGCCCCACCGCCTTGGGCGAGAGCCGTGGCAGGGCGCCGGGCAGGGTGGAGGCAATGGGACGGGACATGCTGTGATTATCGGGGCTGGGACTGCAGGCCGCTGCCGCGCCAGGTTGGATAATCCGCGCATGCTGTTGCGATTGATCCTTTGTGCCCTCTTGCTGGCGGCCCCCTGTGTGGCCTCTGCGGCCCCAGCCGCCTCCCCTGCCGCCATTCCGCCCGAAGTGGATGCGGCCCTGGTGCGCGCCAAGATCCCCCGCGAGGCGGTGTCCCTGCTGGTGCAGGAGGCCGATACGACTGATGCCACCCATGCCGCGCCGCGCCTGAGCCACCGCGCACAGGTGGCCATGAACCCGGCCTCGGTGATGAAGCTGACCACCACCTTTGCGGCACTGGACCTGCTGGGCCCGGCCTATGCCTGGACCACGCCGGTGTTTGTGGACGGCGCGCTGGAAAGCGGCACGCTGTATGGCAATGTCTACATCCAGGGCCTGGGGGACCCCAAGCTGGTGCTGGAGCGCCTGTGGCTGCTGCTGCGCCGCCTGCAGGGCCTGGGCATCCGCCAAATCAACGGTGACATCGTGCTGGACCGCAGCGCCTTTGAGGTGCCCGAGACCAACGCCGCCGACTTTGATGGCGAGCCCCTGCGCCCCTACAACGCCGCACCCGACGCCCTGCTGATCAACTACAAGGCGGTGGTGATGACCATTACCCCGGACCGCGCCAACCGGATGGCACAAATACAGTTCGATCCGCCGCTGGCCGGGGTAGAGATGCAGGCCACGGTGCCCCTGAGTGCAGGGGACTGTGGCGACTACCGGGCAGCACTCAAAGCGGACTTTTCAGAAGCCAGACGCATCCGCTTCGCCGGCAGCTATGCCGCCAGCTGTGGCGAAAAGGTCTGGCCCGTGGCCTATGCCGACCCGCGCAGCTACGCCCCGCGCGCGGTGCAGGGCCTGTGGCAGGAGCTGGGCGGCAAGCTGGGTGGCAGCGTGCGCTGGGGTACCTTGCCCGCCGCCCTGGCTGCGGGCAAGCCGACACTGGAAATGAGCTCGGCGCCGCTGGCGGAAATCATCCGCGACATCAACAAGTACAGCAACAACGTGATGGCGCAGCAGGTGTTTCTCACCCTCGGCCGGGTGCTCCCCGGCGCTCTGGGCGGCGCGGACGCGACGGCTGCCGAGGCACCGCTTGGCAATGGCTTGGGCACGGGAAGTACGGGTGGCAGCACCACCACCCCGCCCTTGCCGGCAGGCAACTTTGCCGCCTCGCGCGCCGTGCTGCAGCGCTGGTGGAAGGTGCGCATCGGCAGCGAGGACCTGCCGGTGTGGGACAACGGCTCGGGACTGTCGCGCCAGGAGCGCATCAGCGCCCAGGGTTTGGCGCGCATGCTGCAAGTGGCTTGGCGTTCGCCCTACATGCCGGAGTTGGTGGCCTCGCTGCCCATCACCGGTGTGGACGGCACGCTCAAGCGTGTGAAGTCCCGCGCCACGGGCAGTGCCCACCTGAAGACCGGCTCGCTGAGCAATGTGCTGGCCCGCGCGGGCTATGTGGATGGGGCCAGCGGCAAACGTTACGTGCTGGTGGCCCTGATCAATCACGCCAACGCCAATACCGACGCCGCACGCGCGGTGATGGAAACGCTGGTGGACTGGGCGGCGCGGGACAACTAGGCTGCAGCGCGCTGCAGCCGATCGCGCACACCGTCCCAAGCAGGGGTGTCGGGTGGCGTCTCCACCCAGATCAGCTTGACGCGCAGGGCGTCCAACTCCCGCAGCACCGAGAACAGCTCATGCGCGGCCACGGCCGGGTCGGTGGGCATGCGGCGCAGTTCGATCTGGCGTGCCGACGTCTTGAGCGGTGCGCGGGAATACACCGCAATGCTTTTGCCGGGCTGCGGGCTTTTGTCCACATCGGTGCCCAGCATGTCCAGCGCCTGCTGCAGGGCTTTGGCATCCATCAACCGCACGCGGGCGTTGGGCGCGTAGTGCGACTCCAGCGTGCCCGAGGCGCGGGGCGCGGCCTGGCCCTGGGCGTCGAGTTCTTCGGGCGTGACGAGTGAGCGGCCGCAGGCGGCAGCCACCTGTTCGCTGGTGATGGCGCCCGGGCGCAAGAGCACCGGCGCGCCGCGCGTGCAGTCGATGATGGTGGACTCAATGCCCACCTCGCAGGGGCCGCCGTCCAATACCAACAAGTCGGGCCGGTCGGCAAACTCGCTGTGCACATGCTGCGCCGTGGTCGGGCTGACGCGCCCAAAGCGGTTGGCGCTGGGCGCAGCCACGCCCCAGACCACGGGCTCTCCGGCGGTGGGCTGGCGCAGCGCGGCCAGCACGGCCTGTGCCACCGGGTGCGCCGGGCAGCGCAGGCCAATGCTGTTCTGCCCACCCGCGGCGGCAGCGCCCACGCCATCGCGGCGCGGCAGGATCAGGGTGAGCGGCCCGGGCCAGAAGGCCGACATCAGCTGCTGCGCAAACGCGGGCACGCGGCCCGCATAGTGCGCCACTCCCGACATGCCGCCGTCAAACGCGGCCACGTGCACGATCAGCGGGTGGTCGCTGGGGCGGCCCTTGGCCTCGAAGATGCTGGCCACGGCCGTGGCGTTGTCGGCATCGGCCGCCAGGCCATAGACGGTCTCGGTGGGCAGGCCCACCAGCTGGCCCGCACGCAGGGCCTGGGCGGTGGCGGCTATCGCATCCGGCGCCAGCTCCACGCCGTCGGAAAACACATAGGCGGACACAATCATGGCGCGACCCCTTTCCAGGTTGTTGCAGCGTTCAAAAGGCGTCTATGCCCAGAATCTGCGCGGCCTGCAAGGCGGTGCTGCGCACGGCTTCGATGCTGGGGCCGGTGATGTTGAGGTGGCCCATCTTGCGGCCCCGGCTGGCTTTGAGTTTGCCGTACAGGTGCAGATGCGTGCCCGGCAGGGCCAGCACATCGTTCCAGGGTGGCACGCCGCCTGATCCGTCTTCAGGCCAGATGTCGCCCAGCAGGTTGAGCATGATGGCCGGGCTGTGCTGGCGCGGCTGCACCAGCGGCAAGTGGGCCAGGGTGCGCACCTGCAGCTCGAACTGCGAGACATCGCAGGCATCCATGCTGTAGTGGCCGCTGTTGTGCGGGCGCGGCGCCATCTCGTTCACCACCAGACCGCCCAGGCCTGCGGCTGCCGGGTCGGCCTCGTCGAGCACAAAGAACTCCACGCACAGCACGCCTACATAGTCCAGGCCTTGGGCAATCGACTTGGCTGCGGCGATGGCGCGCGCTTCCAGGGCCTCGGGCACATTGCCCGCATAGACCTCGGTCACGGCCAGGATGCCGTCGCGGTGCAGGTTGCGTTGCAGCGGCAGGTTCACGCAGCTGCCGTCTGAACCACGGGCCACGATGACCGAGCATTCGAGCTGCAGGGGCAGCATCTTTTCCAGCACGCAGGGGACCATCTGCATGGCGCTCCAGGCCTGCACCAGTTCGTCGTGGGTACGCACGCGCGCCTGGCCCTTGCCGTCGTAGCCCATGCGGGCGGTCTTCAATATTCCCGGAAGCAGGCTTGCAGGTACCGCCGCCAGCTGCTCGGCCGTCTCGATCACCGCATAGGGCGCGCAGGGCACGCCGCAGCGCACAAAGTGGGCCTTCTCGGCGGCACGGTCCTGGGCAATGGCGACCGAGGCCGCGGCCGGTGCCACGGGGCGGCTGTGGGCCAGCGTGGCCAGCGCCGGGGCGGGCACATTCTCGAATTCGGTGGTGATGGCCTGGGCCACCTGGGCCAGCCGCGCCAGGCCGTCCGGGTCGGTATAGCTGGTCTGGATGTGGTGGTGGCTGACGCGCCCGGCGGGGCTGTGCGGGTCCGGGTCCAGCACGGCGGTGAAGAAACCCATGCGCTGGGCTGCGTGCACAAACATGCGGCCCAGCTGGCCGCCGCCCATCACGCCCAGCGTGATTTCCTTGGCTCCGCCCAGCATCAACGCATCCGCGTGGACCGGGGATTGTGGCTCGGCTATCACGCCGCGCTGCCGGTGATGGGCAGCACCATGTCGGTGGCCGTCTGGGTCTGGTCGCGCCGGAAGGCTTCGAGCTCCAGGCGCAGGTCACTATCAAAATTGGCCAGCAGGGCAATCGCGAACAGGGCCGCATTGGCCGCACCTGCATTGCCAATGGCAAAGGTGGCCACCGGAATGCCCTTGGGCATTTGCACGATGCTGTGCAGGGAGTCGACACCCTGCAGGTGCTTGCTGGCCACGGGCACGCCCAGCACCGGCACCGTGGTCTTGGCTGCCAGCATGCCCGGCAGATGGGCTGCACCCCCGGCGCCCGCGATGATGGCCTTGAGACCGCGGGAGGCGGCTTTCTCGGCATAGGCAAACATCGCGTCGGGCATGCGGTGGGCCGAAACCACGCTGGCTTCGAAGCCAATGCCAAACTGTTGGAGAATCTGCACTGCATGTTGCATGGTGTCCCAGTCGGAGCTGGAACCCATGACGACGCCTACTTGGATGGTTTTCATCCTTGAATTTTACGTTTACACCCAGAGCTATTCGCCATGATCAACGTCACCCTTGAAAACTTCGATGCCGAAGTCGTCGCCGCATCGCACCAGATTCCCGTTTTGGTGGACTTCTGGGCCCCCTGGTGTGGCCCCTGCAAGGTGATTGGCCCGCTGCTGGAAAAGGTGGAGGCCGAATACGACGGCCGTTTCAAGCTGGTGAAGATCGACTCCGACCAGGAGCAGGAGCTCAGCCAGGCCTTTGGCATCCGCAGCATCCCCACCTGCGTGCTGATGGTGGGCGGCAAGCCGGTGGACGGCTTCATGGGCGCCGTGCCCGAAGGCCAGCTCAAGACCTTCCTGGACAAGCACCTGCCCGCCGCCGAAGTGCTGGAGGCCGAGGAAGAGGTGGATGAGGCGCAGGCCTTGCTGGAAGCCGGTGACCCGCAAGCCGCCTTGCACAAGCTGCACTCGGCCCTGAGCGCCGACCCCGGCAACGACGACGCGCGCTATGACTATGTGCGCCTGCTGATCGAAAACAACCTGCTGGAAGACGCCGAACAGGCCCTGGAGCCCGCGCTCAAGGCCATCCCGCGCCAGATCCGCTTCGAAGCACTGGAGCAGTTTCTGCACGCCATCCAGTTCGTGGAGAAGGACGAGCGCGGCGCCTGGTCCCCCGAGCAGTTTGATGCGCTGATCGCCGCCAACAAGCGCGACTTCGACGCCCGCCTGGCCAAGGCCCGCGTGCTGATGGTGGGCGGCAACTGGACGGCCGCCATGGACGAGCTGCTGGAGATTGTGATGCGCGACAAGGCCTGGAACAACGCCGTGCCGCGCAAAACCTTTGTGGCCATTCTGGAGCTGCTGACACCGCCCAAACCCAAGGCCGACCCGGCCGCCGCGGGAAAAAGCGCCGGTGGCATTGAACTCATGGGCAAGGTGGTGGCCGAGGTGGACCCGCAGGCCCAGCTGGTGGCCACCTACCGGCGCAAGCTCAGCATGGCGCTGAACTGAAAAAGGCCACGTAAGTGGCCTTTTTCATAGGGCTTCGACGGGACGCCTGCTTGTTTAGAACGGTACCGAGTATTGGGCACCCACAATCCAGGCACTTCCATCGTAGCTGCCCGTCACGCGGCCCCGGTTGGCCGCCTGGGTTGCTGAAGACTGGTTGTTGTCAATGCTGGCACGGTCAATAAACAAGTAGGACAGGCCCAGATCCAATGTTGATCCATTGGCCAGTTTCCATTGGGCACCTGTTGATATTTGGGTCCTGTCATTGTCGGGCAGGGACACCAATCGGGTGCTGGCACCCTTTACAGGGGTTTGGTCCAGCGCGAATCCGAACTTGAGCACCATGGCATCGGAGTAGCGGTAGTTGGCACCTACCGCTACACGCCAAGTGTCGCGAAAATCGGTATCCAGTGTCTGCGCAATGACGCCGGAAGACCGGACCAAATCCAACTTTGGAATACTGCTCCAACCTGTGTAGGCCACGTCACCCAGGATTTCCCACTGCTTGGACAATTGCCGGGTCCCACTCACAATAAAAGTGTCCGGCAGTGTCAAACTGGCCTTGGCACCGCTGGTTCCGGCCGTATTGAGCACACTACTCGGTCCGGTCACGGTGATGTCACCTGTCAGGTTGTAGTTGACTGTAGAGCGGTAAGACGCTCCGACCTTTGTTTCCGGCGAAACGTTGAACAAGACGCCTGCATTCCAGCCTGTGGATTCACCCGATATTGACGCCGTGAGCGGTGAAGCAGGAAACACAGCAGTGGCGGCACCAGGGACACCGGCTACGCCAACTCCAACCACACGCTTGTAGACAGCTTCCAGACGCTGCCAACTCACACCCGCGCCCACCGACACCATGTCATTGACCCGGTAAGCAACGGATGGGTTGAAGTTATAAGTCTTGACATCAAAACTGACGGCCTGCGCCGCCCCGAGCCACGGGCTGCTGTATTCGGTCTTCAGTCCAAAAGGGGCACTGAAACCAGCCCCCACATACAAGTCTTTGTTAATGGCCCAGGACATATACGCGTTGGGCACGTAGCCTGTTTGGCCGGCGTCGCCCCCATTGCCAGTGCCAGCCAGTCGACCTACAGAAGATCCGTTGTCCGAGAATTTGAAGCTGGGCGCAATGACCGCCAGTCC
Source organism: Rhodoferax lacus (assembly GCF_003415675.1). Taxonomy (GTDB): domain Bacteria; phylum Pseudomonadota; class Gammaproteobacteria; order Burkholderiales; family Burkholderiaceae_C; genus Allorhodoferax; species Allorhodoferax lacus. The sequence goes on along the minus strand of NZ_QFZK01000008.1, from coordinate 5,508 downwards.
GCCGGAGAACTCCCGGTCTTTCAACTGTGTCATACCTGCAGGGTTGAAGAAGATGGTGCTGGCGTTGTCTGCCACCGCAGCCGAGCCTGCATAGGCATTGCCCAGGCCGCTGACGTTTTGTTCCAGCAACTGGAAGCCAGCAGCCGATGCGTAGGTGGACACCATTCCTACAGCGATTGCTGTAGCCAGTTTCGTGTATTTCATGCTTGTCATAAGTGTCTCCAAGTTGTTGTAATTGCAGTTTGCCTTTGCCCAAGGTTACCGCTTCAGCCCATCCCGCATGGCAACGTGCTTGCCTTTGGGATGGCGGCTTGGCGACTCCAAGGACTCTCAATAAAAAAGAACGATCGTGCTATTTGGCGTCTCAATCATGCCTTTGGGTTCAATTTCTAAAGAGAGGGTAAACACCAGATAGCTCATGTATTTTGTGGAGTGATGTGCATTTGGGCAACAGTTGCCGTTGCCGCCAACTCGTTCCTGTTCGCACTTTTGTGGCTGCAGGAACGGCTACCGACAACAAAAAAAGGGTCACCAATGGTGACCCTTTTTTGCCAGGTAACAAGCGCTAAGCCGTCAGCCGCTGCAGCGCTTCCTGGTACTTGGCAGCCGTCTTGGCAATCACCTCGTTGGGCACGCGCGGGGCGGGTGGTGTCTTGCTCCAGGGCTTGCCGTCGACCTGGGCCTGCTCAAGCCAGTCACGCACAAACTGCTTGTCGTAGCTGGGCGGGTTGGTGCCCTCCTGGTAGCTTTCCTGCGGCCAGAAGCGCGAGGAGTCGGGGGTGAGCACCTCGTCCATCAGCGTCAAGGTGCCGTCCTTGTCCAGCCCGAACTCGAACTTGGTGTCGGCAATGATGATGCCCTTGGTCAGCGCAAATTCGGCAGCGGCTTTGTAGATGCGGATGCTTAAGCTCCGGATTTGCGTGGCCAGTTCCAGGCCGATCATGTCCACGGTCTGCTCGAAGGTGATGTTTTCGTCATGGTCGCCCACGGCGGCCTTGGCGGCGGGTGTGTAAATCGGCTCGGGCAGCTTGGAGGCGTTCTTCAAACCGGCGGGCAATTTCACACCGCAGACCGCGCCGTTTTCCTGGTACTCCTTCCAGCCGCTGCCGGCCAGGTAGCCGCGCACCACGGCCTCTACGGGCAGGGGCTTGAGGCGCTTGACCAGCATGGAGCGGCCGGTAACCTGCGCCACTTCATGCGGCAGCACCACGCTCTCGGGCGCATCACCGGTCAGGTGGTTGGGGCAGATGTTGGCGCCGCTCGGGCCCAGCTTGTCAAACCAGAACAGGGCCATTTGCGTGAGCAGCGCGCCCTTGCCGGGGATGGGCTCACCCATGATGACGTCAAAGGCAGACAGGCGGTCGCTGGCCACCATGAGAATGCGGTCGTCGCCCACCGCGTAGTTGTCGCGCACCTTGCCACGGGCGAGCAGGGGCAGGGAAAGGGAGGAGGTGTGTACTACAGCGGTCATGGCATCCTGAAATTAAAAAGGCCTGCCGCCCCATCAGGGTGGCAGGCCTTCGATTATCGCAAAGCTTGTTATTGCACCACCTGGGCCAGCTCACCCTTGGCATAGCGCGCAGCCACCACCGACAGGCTGTCACCCTTGATGCCTGCGGCCTGGCCTTCGCAGCCGAACTCCAGATAGCGCTGCTTGCAGATGGCCGTGGCGGCTTCGCGGGCGGGCTTGAGCCATTCGCGGGCATCGAACTTGTCGGGGTTCTCGGCCAGGAACTTGCGCACGGCGGCGGTCATGGCCAGGCGGATGTCGGTGTCGATGTTGATCTTGCGCACGCCATACTGGATGGCCTTCTGGATTTCTTCCACGGGCACGCCGTAGGTTTCCTTCATCTTGCCGCCGTACTGGTTGATGATGGCCAACAGGTCTTGCGGCACGCTGCTGGAGCCGTGCATCACCAGGTGGGTGTTGGGCAGGCGCTTGTGGATTTCCATCACACGGTCAATGGCCAGGATGTCGCCCGTGGGCTTGCGCGTGAACTTGTAGGCGCCGTGGCTGGTGCCGATGGCAATGGCGAGGGCATCGAGCTGGGTGCGCTGCACGAATTCGGCGGCCTGCTCGGGGTTGGTGAGCATCTGGTCGCGGGTCATGGTGGCGTCGGTGCCGTGGCCGTCTTCCTTGTCGCCCTTCATGGTCTCCAGGCTGCCCAGGCAACCCAGTTCGCCTTCCACGGTGACGCCCGCGGCATGCGCCATGTCCACCACTTTGCGGGTGACTTCCACGTTGTATTCAAAGCTGGCAATGGTCTTGCCGTCGCCTTCCAGGCTGCCGTCCATCATCACCGAGCTGAAGCCCAGGTTGATGGCGCCCTGGCAGATGGCGGGGCTTTGGCCGTGGTCCTGGTGCATGACCAGCGGGATGTGTGGATAGGCTTCCACAGCGGCCAGGATCAGGTGCTTGATGAAGGACTCGCCCGCGTACTTGCGGGCACCGGCGCTGGCTTGCAGGATGACGGGTGCGCCCACAGAGTCAGCGGCAGCCATGACGGCCTGCACCTGCTCCAGGTTGTTGACGTTGAAAGCTGGAATGCCGTAGCCCTTGACTGCTGCATGGTCCAGCAGTTCGCGCATGGAAACGAGTGCCATTTTTTAAATCCCCGGGAAGTTGAAAAGTGGTGCGCGGCTACGTTTGGTAACCGCTTGGTAACTTTTTACCTTCCGGGGATTCTAACGCTGGGGTTCTCAGGCTACCTGACAGATCTTGAGCATATTCGTGCCGCCCGGCGCACCCATGGGTTCACCGCAGGTGATGGCATACACATCGCCGCTTTGCACGATGCCGCGCGCCTTGAGGTGGGCCTCGGCCTGCTTGAGGGCGGTGTCACGGTCGCCGCTGGTGTCGATGAACAGGGGGCGGACATTGCGGTACAGCGCCATCTTGCGCTGCGTGCTGACCTTGGAGGTGAGCGCGTAGATGGGCACGCGGATCAGGTGGCGGCTCATCCAAAGGGCCGTCGAGCCGCTGTCGGTCATGGCCACAATCGCCTTGGCACCCAGATGGTGGGCGGTAAACAGCGCGCCCATGGCAATGCTCTGGTCAATGCGGCTGAACTTCTTGCCGGTGAAGTCGGCTTCGAGCACAAAGTCTTCATGGCCTTCGGCCACGTGGCAGATCTTGGCCATCTCCACAATGGTTTCCAGCGGGTACTTGCCGGCAGCCGTCTCGGCCGAGAGCATCACGGCATCGGTGCCGTCCAGCACGGCGTTGGCCACGTCACTCACCTCGGCACGCGTGGGCACCGGGTTGGTGATCATGGACTCCATCATCTGCGTGGCGGTGATGACCACGCGGTCATGCTCGCGGGCCAGCTTGATCATGCGCTTTTGCAGACCAGGCACCAGGGCGTTGCCCACTTCCACGGCCAGGTCGCCACGGGCCACCATGATGCCGTCGCTGGCCAGCAGAATTTCCAGCAGTTTGGGGATGGCTTCGGCGCGTTCGATCTTGGCAATCAGGCCGGGTTTGTGGCCGTATTCATGCGCTGCCACATTGCACAGCTGGCGCGCCATTTCCATGTCCGTGGCATTCTTGGGGAAGCTCACCGCCACATAGTCGGCCTGGAAGCTCATGGCCGTGCGGATGTCATCCATGTCCTTGGCAGTCAGCGCCGGAGCAGTGAGGCCACCGCCCTGCTTGTTGATGCCCTTGTTGTTGGACAGCTCGCCGCCCAGCTTGACTGTGGTGTGCACCTGTTCACCGCGCACCGCATCCACGGTGATCACGATCAGGCCGTCATTGAGCAGCAGCACGTCGCCGGCCTTGACTTCGCGTGGCAGCTCCTTGTAGTCCAGGCCCACGGCATCAATGTCGCCCAGCTCCACGCGGGCGGCGTCCAGAATGAATTTTTGTCCGGGCTCCAGGAACACCTTGCCTTCGGCAAACTTGCCGACGCGGATCTTGGGGCCTTGCAGGTCGGCCATGATGGCCACTTCGCGGCCAGCGCGTTTGGCGGCCTCGCGCACCAGGTGGGCGCGGTCAATATGGTCTTGCGCCTTGCCGTGGCTGAAGTTCAGCCGCACCACATTCACGCCAGCGCGGATCATCTGCTCCAGCAGTGCCGGGTCGCTGGAAGCGGGGCCGAGGGTGGCAACAATTTTGGTGGCGCGACGGGGCATGGCAGGTGTCTCCTTGGAATAATGTTGCGATTCTCACACGGAAGCCTGCTGCCTGCGGTTACAACTGTGCATCAACATGGCCGGCCGCATGAGACAATAAAACACTCCTCACACCCGCAATGCGCGTACTTGCATCCCCGTCAACCCCCTGCGTCCGGCTTTTGCCTACGGACTTGCGTGCGCTCGTCTGCGCCTGCAAGGCAGACCTATGATTGACTTGCAGACACCCGTTGCCGAGCTGCTGGACAGCACCCATGGCAAGCCCAAGCTGCTGGTGGTGGACGACCAGCCCATCAACATCCAGGTGATGTACCGCTGCTTTGCAGGCGACTACCAGGTGTTCATGGCAACCAACGGCGAACAGGCCCTGGCCCTGTGCAAGACCAACCCGCCCGACCTGATCCTGCTGGACGTGGTGATGCCCGGGTTGGACGGTTTTGAAGTCTGCAAGCAGCTCAAGGCCGACCAGAGCACCAGCCACATTCCGGTGATATTTGTCACCTCGCACACCGATCCTGCACAGGAGACCCATGGCCTGAACCTGGGTGCGGTGGACTTCATTGCCAAGCCGGTCAACCCGGATGTGGTGCGCGCGCGCGTCAAGACGCACCTGACGCTGAAGTTCCAGTCCGACCTGCTGCGCAAGCTGGTGTTCCTGGACGGGCTCACAGGCGTGTTCAACCGCCGCTACTTTGACCAGCAGATTTCCACCGAGTGGTCCCGCGCCTCGCGCAACCAGTCGCCTCTGTCCTTGATACTGCTGGATGTGGACTACTTCAAGCGCTTCAATGACCAATATGGCCACCAGGCCGGCGACGATGCGCTGCGTCTGGTATCAGCCGCACTCAAGACCTGCCTGCGCCGCCCGGCCGATCTGGTGGCGCGCTACGGCGGCGAGGAGTTTGGCTGCATCCTGCCGGATACGTCCTATGAAGACGCCTTGCCCATCGCCCATGAGCTGGAGCGCAAGGTGCGCGAACTGGCTGTACCGCATGCCAGCTCGTCGGTGGATACGGTGATCACCATCAGCGTCGGGCTGGCCACGCGCCCGGGTGTTGCCGACGGCGATGTGAACGCCTTGGTCAGCCTGGCCGACAGCCAGTTGTACAAGGCCAAACGCACCGGCCGCGGCCGCGTATGCAGCGGCGTGCTGGCCACGATGGCTTGATATGGCCCCCACGGTTGCTCGCTTCGCGTAGCGCCCTGCCCCCTACTGGGACTTCCCGCGAAGTCAAGCAACTGCGTGAGCCTTGGGGCGTATATGGACGCCCCCGTTTGTGCAAGCTTTCAGAATCTGACGGCGTACAGGAGAAGATTGCAGTCGTATATCCGGGCTTTGTGCACTTGCGTGTGCGGCCCCTGATGGAATCCGCT
>NZ_QFZK01000064.1 GCF_003415675.1 Rhodoferax lacus | reverse complement strand
GCCTTCCTGGCGCGCATGGCCAAGGAAATCGAGAACGTCTGCTACTTCAAGATCGAAACCGCAGGGGCGGCCTCCAAGCTGCGCGAGCTGATCCGCCTGGGCGGCGAAGCCATCGAAGGGCCGTGGGATGGCGAAGAGGCCATCACCCTGCTGCCCGACCTGCAGGCTGGTGCCACCGGCGCCATGACCGGCGGCGGCTTTCCCGACGGCATCCGCCAGATCATGGACGCTTGGGCTGCTGGCGACGCGGAGGGCGCCACCGTCGCCTATGGCAAGTGGTTGCCGCTCATCAATTACGAGAACCGCCAGGGCGGCATCCTCACCGCCAAGGCGCTGATGAAGGCCGGCGGCATCATCGCCTGCGAAGACCCGCGCCATCCCTTTCCCGCCATGCACCCCGAAGTGCGCCGCGGCCTGCTGGACACCGCCAAACGCCTGGACCCACTGGTCCTGCGTTGGGGCCG
>NZ_QFZK01000007.1 GCF_003415675.1 Rhodoferax lacus | reverse complement strand
TCAATACCAATTGTCGTAATCTCCATGGTGGACGCTCCTTTCGCTTCAGAGGGTTGAAAACACACCCCTCACTTTGGCACTTTGATGCCGCTAATGCGAGGGGGGCGTCCATTCCATTGGCCCGGCGGAAAAACAAAGCGCGTACCGAAGCGGTACTTGGACGGTTCAGGCCCTTGAATCGAACTGCAATATCGCCTGGGCGATATGTTCGAGCGGCAGGATGTCATCCACGGCTTGCAGCTTGATGGCTTCTTTGGGCATGCCAAACACCACACAGGTTTCCTCGTTCTGCGCGATCGTGCGCGCGCCGCCGTCGTGCATGACCTTCATGCCGCGTGCGCCGTCATCGCCCATGCCGGTCATGATGATGCCCAGGGCATCACGCCCGGCCACCTCGGCGGCGGACTTGAACAGCACATCCACGGAAGGCTTGTGGCGGTTTACCGGCGGGCCGTCCATGACGTGCACGTAGTACTGGCCCGAGGCCTTGCGCAGCTGCATATGCAGGCCGCCCGGGGCGATCAGCGCCAGGCCGCGCTCCAGCCGGTCACCGTCCTTGGCCTCACGCACCTGCATGGCACACAGGCCATTGAGGCGCTGGGCATACATGGCGGTGAATTTTTCCGGCATGTGCTGCGTGATGGCTATGCCGGGCGCGTCAGCGGGCAGGCTGGTCAGCACCAGTTCCAGCGCCTGTGTCCCGCCCGTGGAGCTGCCGACGACCACCGGCTTGTTCATGGCAAACGCATGTACCGAAGACAGCACCGGCGTGCGTGACTGCAGGGCGCGCGCAGCACCGGCATCGGGCGCTGCAAGGCGTGTGCGCGGCTTGGCGCGGGCGGCGGTCTTGAGGATCTGGATCATGTCCCGGCGCGAATCGTCCAGGTACTGCTTGAGACCGAGCTTGGGCTTGGCCATGACCGAGATGGCACCCGCTGCCAGGGCTTCGAGCGCCACGCGGCTGCCCTCGGTGGACAGGGTGGAGCAGATCACGGTGGGAATCGGATGCGTGGACATGATCTGGCGCAGGAAGGTCAGCCCGTCCATGCCCGGCATTTCAATGTCCAGCAGCAGCACGTCGGGTGCGGTGCGGCGAATCGCGTCCACCGCCAACAGGGGGTTGGGCGCACTGCCCACCAATTCCACTTCCGCGTTGCCCGCCAGCATGTGGGCCAGGGCCTGACGCACGATGGCCGAGTCATCCACCACAAATACCTTGACGACCATTTTTATCTACCTTGTTCCGGAAATACGGTTTCTACGACGGGGTCTTGCTGCCCTACTATCCAACTCACCTTGCGGTAACCAGTACCACCCAGGCACTGGTCGACCACAGGTACGCCGTGGGTTTCAAGATAGTTCATGACCCAGTCCACATTGTTGCTGCCCACATGCTTTTCGCGAAACAGCTGCGGGAACATATTGCCACCGCCATACACATAGGCTTCACACATGCGCGGGTTGATGCCTTTGGCGCGCAGCTCGGTAAACATGGTGTGCATGGCAGCCACGCCATAGGCGGTGTTGTGGCGGTTTTCGGCATTGGGCGTGCCCACATGCACGATGTGGCACATGCTGCCCACCGTGCGCCGCGGATCGGTCAGGATGACGGATACGCAGGAACCCAGCAGGGTCTTGAACTGCGCACCGGTAGGGCCCAGCGTGACATCTCCCGGCATCAATTCCACCGGGGCGCCGGGACTCCGGGCTTGCTTGAGCTGCGTGGCCATCAGGCGGCCTTTCGGAAGGCGCCGGGGATCACGGTCTGAAGAGGCGTCTTGCACGGCACCCGGCCTTCGGCCGTACCCAGAAAAAACAGACCTCCTGGCTTGAGCAGGGAAAGCACCCGGTCCACCACATCCACCTTGGTGGGCGGGTCGAAGTAAATCAGCACATTGCGCAGGAAAATGACGTCAAACGGCCCCAGCCCGCCAAATGGTTTGCACAGATTGAGCTGGCCAAACTGCACGCGCTGGCGGATCTTGTCCTGCAGCAGAACCTGACCTTCGGAGGGCCCTTCGCCGCGCAGGCAGTAGCGGCGCAAGCGCTCGGGTGTCACAGCGCGCAGCCGGTCCTGCGGGAACACCGCCTCCTTGGCACTGAGCAGCACGCGGTGGCTGATGTCGGTGGCCAGGATGGACCAGTTGGGCCCGATGCGTCCGGCGGTCTGCAAGTCCGTCATCAGCATGGCGGTGCTGTAGGCCTCGTCACCGAACGAACTGGCTGCACTCCACACCGAGAGCCCCGCCTTGTTGGCAAACTGGGGCAGCTCCTGCTGCAACAGGTCGTAGTGCTTGGGCTCGCGGAAAAAGTAGGTCTCGTTGGTGGTGAGCAGGTCCACGGCCATCTGGAACTCGGCCGCCTGCGACTCATCCTCCAGCATGGCGATGTAGTCGGCAAAGCTGCCAAAGCCCATCTTCTGGATGCGCGGCGCCAGGCGCGAATGAATCAGCGACTTTTTCGAGTCGTTAAAGGACAGGCCCGCCGCGCCGTACATCAGGTCGGCTATGCGCTGGAATTCCTGGTCGCTGAATACAAGGTTGGCCAATAGATGCCTTTAATAGGGACGGAAGTTGCCGCCGCGAACAGCCGCGGGAGTCACCTTGTGAGTCAGGCGTGGCGCATGGGCCCGGCGCTCCACAGCGGCCGCCGGACTGGAACGCTTGGACACCGTGCTTTCACCGGTCTTGAAGAACGCAATGCTTTGTTGCAGCTGCTCGGCCTGGGCCGAGAGCTCTTCGCTGGTGGCCGCCAGCTCCTCGGAGGCCGACGCGTTTTGCTGCGTGGCCTGGCTGAGCTGCCCCATGGCACCGCCAATCTGCACCACCGATTCACTTTGCTCGGTGCTGGCTGCGGCGATCTCCTGCACCAGCTCGCTGGTCTTCTGGATGCTGGGCACGATCTGGTCGAGCAGTTTGCCTGCGCGCTCTGCGGTGGCCACGCTGCTGCCGGCCAGGTCGCCAATTTCCTTGGCCGCCAACTGGCTGCGCTCGGCCAGCTTGCGCACCTCGGCCGCCACCACGGCAAAGCCCTTGCCGTGCTCGCCGGCGCGTGCCGCCTCAATCGCAGCATTCAGGGCCAGCAGATTGGTTTGGTAGGCGATGTCATCCACTATGCCGATCTTGGACGCTATTTGTTTCATGGCGCTGACGGTCTGGCTGACTGCCTGGCCGCCCTGGGTGGCTTCGGCGCTGGTCTTGGTGGCCATGCCATTGGTGGCGGTGGCGTTGTCGCTGTTCTGGGCGATCGATGCAGACATGACATCGATGGAAGCGGTGGTCTGCTCCACGCTGGAGGCCTGCTCGCTGGCCGATTGCGACAGCGACTGGGCCGTGGTGCTGACCTGGTCGGCCGCGCCACTGAGGGCGTCGCTGGCCGAGCGCACCTCGTCTATCACCCGTGTCAGGTTGTCGGCCGTGGCGTTGGCACTGGCCTTGACCTCGCCAAACAGGCCGGCATAGTCGCGCGTGATGCGGTGCGTCAGGTCGCCCTGGGCCAGAGCGGCCAAGGCTTGCGCGGTGTCGCCCATGACGCCTTCGCTGGTTTCCAGCAGCTGGTTCATGGCGGCAGACAGGCTGGCAAAGAAGCCGGTCTTGCCTTGCATGTCCACCCGGCCGGACAGGTCGCCCTGCACAGCGGCGGCCACGATGTCGGAGACTTCCTGCTCGGAGGCAATGTCGTCGGTGCGGTCTATCCAGTGGGTGATGCGGCCGATGGCGGTGCCCGCCTCGTTGTGCACCGGGCGGGCCAGCAGGCGCAGCTTGCGTCCCTGGATTTCCATGTCCACGGTTTCACCCGAGCGCACGGCCTGGTCAAAACGGGTGGCGTCATCGGCACTCTTGAACAGGGTGCTGAGCTTGTTGCCATAGAAGGCATCGGTATTGAAACTGGCGCCGCCAAACAGCTTGAGCAGTTCCTTGGCCGGTGGCGTGGCATGCACCAGCAGGGCCTCTGCGTTGGACACGGTCACACACACGGGCAGGCTGTCCAGCGACAGGCGGATGCGCTGGTTGAACTCAGCCGCGGCCGCGGCTTCCTGCAGAGACTTCTGCACCCGGTTGATGGCCTCGTTGATACGCGCCTTGTCGCCCGGCAAGGGTGGCAGCACCACACCGAGCCGTCCATCGGCATAGGCACTGACAGTGGCCACCACCTGCATGGTGTCGTGGATGTGCGACTGGACCAGGGTGTTGATGGACTCGCCCATGTTGCGGTACACGCCCTCCAGGGACTGCACCGGCATCTGGTAATCCAGCATGCCGTTGGCATGCTGGCGCGACAGTTCGACCTGCGCAGCCTCAAACTGCAGCAAGGTGTCCTTCATCTTGGCCAGAGGTGCGAGCAGTTGGCCGATTTCGCTCTGGTCTGCCTCAATCACCGTGTCCAGGCGGCCTGCTGCGACCTGGTTGGCCACACCCAGGGCTTTGGCAAGCGGGCGGGTAATACTGGAGGTCACCACCCAGGCCAGCAGCACTGCGGCCAGCACCGTGAGTGCCACGATCGTCAGCGCCGTCTGCAAGATATGGTCGGCACTTTCTACCGATGCTGCTACCTGGCCTTGCATCTGGTCCAACTGCGCTTTGACAAAAGGCTCCAGCAGCTTCTGCAACTCTTCGCTGGCACCGTCAAAGCCGCCCATCAGCTTGTTGCCCGCCTCGGGGCCGTCCGCCACATAGGCTTTGGCCATGGCCTGGCCCACCGCAAAGTAACGTTCCGCACCGGCCCTGATGGCCTGGATGCGCTGCACCGACTGGCTGTCACCGGTCTTGGAAAAGTGCTGCTCGAACTCGGTCAGCGCGGCGTTGAGCGCGTCGAAATTATCCTGGGCGTTTTTGAAGCCGTCATCCAGCCCGTCCTTGGCACGGGTGGCTGACACGTCGGACAGGAACTGCTGGATCTGCACCACGTTCTTGTCTATGCGGGCTGCCAGCAGGGCGTATTTCACTCCTTCTTCAGACACAGTCACCATGCTCTGCTTGACGCCAGCGAGCTGGCCGCTGAGCCACAGGGTAAAGCCGATAAAGAAAACAATGGGCAGCGCAAAGCCCAACAGGATGCGCGAGCGGATGGACAGTTTCATGGTGCGAAGGGAATTCAGGCTTGTTGGACCAGCGTGGCCATTTCGTTGATGTCCAGGGCGCGCTCGGGGGACAGGATGACAATGAATTCCTGGCCCACTTTGCCGATGCCGTGGACGAAGTCACGCCGGATGGAGGTGCCAAACTGGGGCGCAGGCTCCACGTCGGCCTGGGCGATGTCGATCACCTCACTGACCGAGTCGACCAGCAGTCCCAGCTCCACTCTTTCTTCGGCCTGACCGGCGTCAAAAATAATGATGCAGGTCTTCTTGCCAAGCGTTGCCCGTGCGCGCCCGAAGCGCGACTGCAGGTCAATCACCGGCACCACGGAGCCGCGCAGGTTGATGACGCCGCGCACAAACTCCGGCATCAGTGGCACCATGGTCATATTGCTGTGCTGGATGATTTCGCGCACGCTGCGGATGTCCATGGCAAACAGTTCATCGCCCAGCGAGAAAGTCAGGTACTGCAGGGTCGGGCCGGTACTGGCCTTCCCTGTGGATGGAGGTGCGCTTTCAACTTGCATGGCGTAGCTTTCTCTCAATAAGGCCTGAAATTGGAAGATCCGCTACCCCGCACGGCTGCGGGGGTTGGCTGGGCGCCAAGGCGCGGCAGCGTGGTGGACTTGCGCGGCTTGGCCAAATCCAGACGGCTGGGTCCGTTGGTGGCAGGGCCACTTCCAGCGCCAAAGAAGGCCACCGACTCCTGCAACTGCTCGGCCTGGGCTGACAGTTCTTCGCTGGTGGCCGCCAACTCCTCGGAAGCCGATGCGTTCTGCTGCGTAGCCTGGCTCAGTTGTCCCATGGCGCCGCCAATCTGTGTGACCGACTCGCTTTGCTCGGCGCTGGCCGCGGCGATCTCCTGCACCAGCTCACTGGTCTTCTGGATGCTGGGCACGATGGCGTCGAGCAATCGGCCTGCGCGCTCGGCAGTAGAGACGCTGTTGCCCGCCAGGTCACCGATTTCCCGCGCGGCCTGCTGGCTGCGCTCGGCCAGCTTGCGCACCTCGGCGGCCACCACGGCGAAGCCCTTGCCGTGCTCACCGGCACGGGCGGCCTCGATGGCGGCATTGAGCGCCAGCAGATTGGTCTGGTAGGCAATGTCGTCCACGATGCCGATCTTGGAGGCAATCTGCTTCATGGCCACCACCGTCTGGCTGACGGCACTGCCGCCATCGACGGCTTCGGTGCTGGTCTTGGTGGCCATGCCATCGGTGATGCGGGCGTTGTCGCTGTTTTGCGCAATCGAGGCCGACATGGTGTCTATGGAGGCGGTGGTCTGCTCCACGCTGGCAGCCTGTTCGCTGGCGGCCTGGGACAACGACTGGGCCGTGGCACTCACCTGGCTGGCCGCACCCGTGAGCGCATCGGCCGCCGCGCGCACCTCGTCAATGATGTCGGAGAGCTTCTGGCTGCTGGCATTGGCATCGGACTTGACCTGGTCAAAGGCTCCTTGCATGGTGCGCGTGATGCGCTGGCTCAGGTCGCCCCCGGCCAGCGCAGAAAACATGCGCCCCATGTCGGACACCACACCGCTGATTTTTTCACTGGCGTCATTGGCATCGCGCTGCAAGTCGGCAAAGGTGCCCACGTAGTCGTGGGTCATGCGCTGCGACAAATCACCTTCGGACAAGGCACCCATCACGCGGCCCACATCGGCAAAAATAACCGAGGATGTCTCTATCAGCTCGTTCACCCCCACGCACAGGGAGGCCACCGGGCCGCTCAGGCCCTTCAGGTCAATGCGCTGGCTCAGGTCACCGCGCTGCGCCGCCGAGGTGACGCGGTTGGCCTGCTCCACCGCCGTTTTGAGCATGGTGGCCGCCGTGACATCGGCCGTCACGTCGGTGGCAATCTTCGCGATCTTGACGACGCGACCCATCTCGTCGGTCACCGGTGCATAGACCGCCTGCAAGTAGATATCTTGGCCCGATTTGCCAACGCGCTGGAAGACTGCGTTCTGCGGCTTGCCCTGGTTCAGGTCGGCCCAGAACTGCTGGTACGCGGGCGCATTGAAGATTGCAGGCGCGCAGAACAGGCGGTGGTGCCGGCCCTGGATCTCTGCGAGCTGGTAGCCCATGGTTGTGAGGAAATTGGCATTGGCCTGCAGCACGTTGCCCGCCAGGTCGAATTCGATATAGGCGTATGACGCGTCGATGGCCTTGAGGATGCCCGCGGCGTTCTGGCGCTCGGTCTCAGCCGCTGTGATGTCGTAGCGCACGCCCAGGTACTTCAGGGGTTTGCCGTTGTCGCCCAGGATGGGCGCCACCACCGCATCCACGTAGTACGGTGTGCCGTCCTTGGCCCGGTTCTTGATGATGCCGCGGAAGATGTCGCCGCGCCCGATGGTGGACCACAGCAGCTTGAAGGTCTCACGCGGCATGTCCGGGTGGCGCGTGGTGCTGTGCGGCTGGCCTATGAGTTCCTTGGCACTGTACTTGGATACCTCGATGAACTTGTCATTGATGCTGAGGATGTCGCCCTTTTTGTCCGCCTCGGAGACGATGCTGGTCAGGTTCATGATGTCGGTGCGCACCTTGAGCTCGGCTTCGAGCTCGGCAATGCGCCGCTCCATGGCGGCCCCATTGAAAAGTCGTCCTATCCAGGAGGATTGCTGCTTTTGCATCAGTTCAGTTCCATTTGTTTTGATTGCCCAAGGGCACGTCGTGGTTCAAGCCAGCGCGGCTTGCACATCGGCACCGGTGACCAGATCGCCCAGCGACACCACATCCAGGATCAGCGCCACGTCGCCATTGCCCAGAATGCTGGAGCCCGAGATGCCGCGCAGCGCCCCGAACAGGCGGCCCAGCGGCTTGATCACCGTCTGGTTCTGGCCCAGCAGCACTTCCACTTCAATGCCGTATTTGCCGCGTGGCGAATTCACCACCACCACGCTGACGCGCGCGGGCAACTCGGACTCGACCGTGTAGAGCGTGCGCAGGCGCACCACCGGCAGGGTGGCTCCGCGCAGCTCCACGCAGTGGCGCCCGCGCTCGTCGATGCGCACATGGTCGCCACCGGACTCGATCACCTCCACCACCGACTCCAGCGGCAGCACAAAGGTGGAGCGGCCCACGCCGACCATGAAGCCGTCAATGATGGCCAGGGTCAGCGGCAGACGGATGTCCACCTGCAGGCCTTTGCCCGGATTGCTGTTGAGGCGCAGGCTGCCGCGCAGCGCTTCGATGTTTCGGCGCACCACGTCCATGCCCACGCCACGGCCCGAGAGGTTGGTAACCTGTTCAGCCGTGGAGAAGCCGGGCTCGAAGATCAGCATGTTGATCTCGTCATCCGGCGGCACCACGCCGTTCTCCACCAGGCCGCGGTTCCAGGCGCGCTGCAGCACGCGCTCGCGGTTGATGCCGCGGCCATCGTCCTCGATGCGGATCAGGATGGCGCCGGTTTCGTGGCGCGCACTCAGCACCAGCTTGCCTGCAGCGGGCTTGCCCGCGGCAATGCGTTCCTGCGGCGGCTCCAAGCCGTGGTCCAGCGAGTTGCGCACCAGGTGCATCAGCGGGTCGGCAATTTTTTCGACCATGGACTTGTCAAGTTCGGCATCCCCCCCGACGATCTCGAACGCCACTTCCTTGCCCAGGCTGGACGCGGTGTCGCGCACCACACGGCGGAAGCGACTGAAGGTCTCGCCCACGGGCACCATGCGCAGGCCCAGGGTGCCGTTGCGGATTTCCTCGATCAGGCTGTTCATGTGCAGATTGGCTTCGATCAGCGCCTCGGTGTGCGTCGCACGCGCCAGCAGGGTCGCACCGGCCCCGGCAATCACCAGCTCGCCGAGCAGGTTGATCACCGCATCCAGCCGGTCGGCCTGCACCCGGATGTAGCGCTCTTCCGTGGGTGCGGCTTCGCGCATCTTCTGCTGCTTGCCCAGGGCTGCGGCCACCACCTCGGGCGCGACACCGGCCTGCGACTCCAGCAGGTCGCCAATCTTGGCCTTGGCCACCGCGGGCATGCCGCGGCTGGCCTCCTGGGTGCTGAGCACCTGGGTAAGCTTGTCCTGGGACACGGCGCCCACGGACACCAGCATGTCGCCCAGACGCGGCGTGCCCGGCATGTCCTCGATGGCGCGGGCCAGCTTCTGGTCTGGCGTTTCGGGCGCCACGACATCGAGCTCGCAGTCATCCATCACAAAGCTGAAGGCGCCTTCGATGTCTTCGCGGCTGGAGCTGCTGCGCAACTCCATGTCAAAACTGAGGTGGCAGCTCTCCGGATCCAGGTTGATCAGGGGCGGCACGCCATCGGCACCGCAGCGCACCGACACCACTTCACCCATGCCCGCCAAATAGCGCGCAATCGACAGCGGGTCCATGCCGTTGCGGAAGGTCTCGGGGCCAAAGCGTGCGGAAATGCGCCAGACACCGGCCACCACCGCATCCTTGGCGGGTGCTGCTGCGGCCGCGGCCACAGGCGCTGCAGTCGCCGCGCCCGCTTCCGTGATGGCGCGCAGCTGGATCACCAGATCGGCGCGCAGGTCTTTTTGGTCCGGCGTGTCGGCGCTCTCATCGGCTGCGGTGTCCACCAGGAACTTGATCTGGTCATTGCACTGCAACAGCAGGGTGCTGATGGCGGGCGTCAGGGCCACATCGCCATCGCGCATTTTGTCGAGCAGGGTCTCCACATGGTGGGTGAACTCCACCACCCGGTTCAGGCCGAAGATGCCGGCCGAGCCCTTGACGGTGTGGGCGCAGCGAAACAACGAGTCCAGCAGTTCGCGGTTGTCGGGCTGCTCTTCGAGCTCCAGCAGCAGGGTCTCGATGGCAGCGATCTGCTCGGCAGCCTCGCTGATAAAGGCCGGCATGGCCTGCGCAATAAAGTCCAGGTCAGCATCCAGGCTCATGGCGCAGCCCCTCCGGTTTCGGTGTTCAGATAGCGGGAGTCCAGCCAGTCCACCAGTCCGATGGTGCGGCAGGCCTGCACAAACGCGGGGCTGGCTTCCACCAGGCGCCATGGCGTGCCGCTGTTGGACAAGGCGGCCAGCAGTTGCAGGCCGGAGCCATCCACCTCGGACACGTCCCGAGCCGAAATGCTCAACAGGTCACGGCCCTTGGCGGTCTGCTCGGCCACCCACGCCAGCAGCGTGTCGCGTATTTCCAGCGCGCCGTAAATATTCAGTTCGGCAGGCAATTCAAACCGTTCACCCATGTCTTCTCCCAAAGCGTTACGGGCCGTAGCAGGCCCTGCATTTCAAGGTCCTGCGGACACCTCAGGTGCAAAGCTTGGACACGGCATTCACCAACTGGGTAGGCGCAAAGGGCTTGACCATCCAGGCCTTGGCACCAGCGGCCTTGCCCTGTTCCTTTTTCTCTTCCTGGCTTTCGGTGGTGAGCATCAGAATGGGCAGGAACTTGTAGGCCGGCAGCGCCTTGGCCGCCTTGACGAATTCAATGCCATTCATCACCGGCATGTTCACATCACACACCACCATGTTGATCTGGCGTCCGTCCAGCAGGGCCAGTGCGGCCTGGCCGTCACCCGCTTCCAGCACGGCGTACCCGGCACCGGTCAGCGCCATCTTGACTACCTGGCGCAGGCTTGCGGAGTCATCAATTACCAAAATCGTCTTTGCCATTTCAACCTCTTAGAAAAATGTCGTTTCTTGATCCGCACCTGCCCCACCGCCCGGCTCCTGCGCGCCTGCATGGCTTTGCCGCTGGTCGGCCATGGCGTACTGGGACTCCAGCCGGCTCAGCCAGGCCTGCAGTTCAGGCGTATCGGTCACGCGTCCATCCGCCACGTCCTGCAGCCGGGCCATGTCCGACTCCAGCAAAGCGATCTGCTGGCTGATGCGGTCCTGGTACTGAAAGCCTATGTACATGCGCTCCACCTGCTCGGCCACCAACTGGGTCTCTTGGGACAAGGGCTGGCTGAGTTGCTCGATGGTGCCAGCGGCGTTGCGCACCAGGGTGAGCACGGCCGCGATGGCGTCTGCGCCACCGGCTGGCAAGGCGGGGTTTTGCAACAAGGGGGCAATGGCCTTTTCGCAGGCTTGTGCCAGCCCGGCAATGGAGGGGTCGCCCTGGTTCAGGGCATCTGCAATTTGCTGGGACTGGCGCTCGGCCAGTTGCACATGCGGGGTGATGCTGGAGAAGGCCTGCATCATCTCGGAGACCGCTGTCTCGGACTGGCTGCGCGAGGTTGCCAGATGGCGCACCCAGACAGGAATCAGTCCGGAACACAGCGCGACCAAGGCTTGCGCTGATGTGGCGGCGGGTACAGCGTTGTCAGTATGAGTGTGCATGCCAATGGGCGGAGTATTTTGGCCCATGGTAGCGCCAAAACCAGCCGCCTTTGAAGAAAGGCTTGCGAATTTGATGAAACTTTATGGCGCCGCGCGACGGGTCAAAATTTCAAACGCAGGCAGGGTCTTGCCTTCGAGTACTTCCAGGAAGGCACCGCCTCCGGTAGAGATGTAGCCAATCTGTTTTTCGATGCCGTATTTGGCAATTGCCGCCAGGGTGTCACCGCCACCCGCTATGGAGAAGGCGCTGGACTCGGCAATGGCGTGCGCAATGGTGCGCGTGCCGTTCTCGAAGGCGGCAAACTCGAACACGCCCACCGGGCCGTTCCACACAATGGTGCCGGCCAGTTTGAGCTGTGCGGCCAGGGCCTTGGCAGTTTCTGGACCTATGTCAAGAATCAGGTCGTCGTCTTCCACCTCGGTGGCCAACTTGGTCACGGCGGGTGCATCGGCGGCGAAGGTCTTGGCGGTCACCACGTCGGTGGGGATGGGCACTGCGGCGCCGCGCGCACGCATGGCTTCAATCACTTCGCGGGCCTGGTCCAGCAGGTCGGGCTCGGCCAGGCTTTTGCCGATCTTCAAACCGGCGGCCAGCATGAAGGTGTTGGCAATACCGCCGCCCACAATCAGCTGGTCCACATTGGCGGACAGGCTTTTCAGAATGGTGAGCTTGGTGGACACCTTGGAGCCCGCCACGATGGCCACCAGCGGACGCTTCGGCGCCAGCAAGGCCTTGCTGATGGCATCCATCTCGGCGGCCAGCAGGGGGCCGGCGCAGGCAACCGGTGCGTACTGGGCGATGCCGTAGGTGCTGGCCTCGGCGCGGTGGGCGGTGCCAAAGGCATCGTGCACAAAGATGTCGCACAGGGCGGCCATCTTGCGTGCCAGGGCTTCGTCGTTCTTCTTCTCGCCCTTGTTGACGCGGCAGTTTTCCAGCATCACCAAATGGCCGGGAGCCACGGTCACGCCCTCCACCCAGTTGGCCAGCAGGGGCACTTCAAAGCCCAGCAATTCACCCAGGCGCTTGGCCACCGGGGCCAGCGAGTCTTCGGGCTTGAAGGCGCCCTCCGTGGGGCGGCCCAGGTGCGAGGTGACCATGACGGCAGCGCCTGCCTTGAGCGCCATCTGGATGCAGGGCACGCTGGCGCGAATGCGCGTGTCTTCGGTGATGTGGCCGGCATCATCCTGCGGCACGTTCAGGTCGGCACGGATGAAAACGCGTTTGCCGGCAACGGCTCCTTGGGCGCACAGATCAGAAAAGCGAATGACGTTCATGGAATCACCTTGGGGTTAGTACAAATCAGTTGCACCGATTGTAGAAGCGCCTACCAGCCCAGCCCGATATGCAGCGGCAGGTACAGCGCCATGCCCGCCACGATGGTTCCCAGCACCGAGTGCCCGCCGCCCCGGCGCGTGAAGTAATAGAGCACACCTGCGGCCAGGCCATAGAGGCGTGCATCTTGCAGGGTGTGGATCAGCTGCCCCTGGCTCATGACGATTTCCGGGGCAATCACCGCGCACAGGGCGGCAATGGGCGCGTACTGCAGGCCGCGCTGCGCCCAGCCGGGCAGCACCCAGGGCTTGCTGGAGATAAAGAAGAAACAGCGCGCCAGCACCGTCATGCAGGCCAGGGCGGCGATGGTCAGCATGTGGCCCAGGTTGATGTCACCGCTAAAGAGGGGCGCCATGTTCAATGCTCTTGTGCTTTGGCCCGGGCACAGGGCGTGCCTTCGAGCATCAGGCACAGGCTCACGGCGGCTGCAATGGCCACCAGGATGTTGAGCTTCATGGGCAGTGCAAAGGCTGCCACACCGGCGCAGGCTGCCACGCCTGCGGCCACCCAGCGCAGGCGGCTGGTGACCAGTGAGCAGGTCATGCCCACCAGCGCCAGAATGCCGGCAAAGCCCAGGCCCCAGGCCGTGGGAATCCAGTTGGCCAGCACCACGCCGAGCAGGCTGCTGCTGGTCCAGGCAAACCAGTTGATGGAGCCGTTGCCCGCCAGGTAGGCCACCTGTGCCAGGCGGCCGGCTTCGTCGGGTGCGGGTGTGGGATGGTGTTTGATGAACAGCACATAGGTCAGGTCACCTGTCAGGTACCCGGCCAGCCAGCGCAGGCGCATGGGCAGGTGCATCACAAAGGGCCGCATATGGGCGCTGAACACTACAAAGCGCAGGTTCACACAAAAGGCAGTGGCCAGAATCACCCACACGGGTGCTCCGCCCAGCATGAGCGGAATAGCGGCCAACTGAGCGCTGCCGGCAAATACGGTGAGGGCCATGAACAGCGCCTCCACCGTGCCCATGCCGGACTTGACCATGGCCACCCCGGTCATCAGGCCCCAAGCGGCGATGCCAGGGGCAATGGCTGCCATTTCGGCAAAGCCATGGCGGAATTCCGGGTGGCGCACGAGTGCGCGCAGAGAGGCCATCAGGCCGCCGAGCTGCTGTCGGGCAACGCTGGCAACTCGAACTGCATGCCGGGTTTCAGGTCAAAGCCGCGCAGGAAATCAGCCGCCGCCAGACGCTTGCCGCCCGGGCGCTGCAACTCCTGCAGCAGCAGCGTGGACCCGCCTGCCGCCACGGCAATTCCCTCGGGCCCTACGGCCATAACCGTTCCCGGAAGTGCTGCGCCCTGCTGTGGGCCAGGTGTGGCTTTCCAGACCTTGATGGTCTCCGTGCCCAGCACGGCGCTGGCGCCGGGAAAGGGGTTGAAGGCGCGCACCCGGCGGCCAATCGTCTGCGCATCCAGGCGCCAGTCGATGGCGGCCTCCTGTTTTTCGATCTTGTGGGCGTAGGTGACACCTTCGACTGGCTGCGGCACGGGCTGCAGGCCGGCGCCCAGCGCCAACTCCAGGGCTTGTACCACCATGTCGGCACCCAGCTCGGCCACCTTGTCGTGCAGGGTGGCGGTGCTGTCATCCGGCGCAATCGGCAGGCTCTGCTGCAGCAGCATGTCGCCGGTGTCCAGACCCACATCCATCTGCATGATGGTCACGCCGGTGTGGCTGTCACCGGCCTCGATGGCGCGGTGGATAGGTGCTGCACCGCGCCAGCGTGGCAGCAGCGAGCCGTGGATGTTGAGGCAACCCAGGCGCGGCCGGCCATCGGCACGGGGGATCTGCATCAGGTCCAGCACCCACTGCGGCAGGATCAGGCCATAGGCGGCCACCACCATGACGTCGGCATCGGCTGCCAGAAGGGCTTGCCGCGCGGCCGCAGCGTCTTCGGCGTACTTGCCATCCAGCCGCAAGCCCTGGGGCTGCGCCACCGGCAGATTGTGTTCCAGAGCAAACTGC
Organism: Rhodoferax lacus; assembly: GCF_003415675.1. Lineage (GTDB taxonomy): Bacteria > Pseudomonadota > Gammaproteobacteria > Burkholderiales > Burkholderiaceae_C > Allorhodoferax > Allorhodoferax lacus. The sequence goes on along the minus strand of NZ_QFZK01000007.1, from coordinate 194,181 downwards.
TTGACGGCGGAGGCCTGCAACTTCATGCCGCGACCGGCCGGGCGGTCGGGCTGGCTGAGCACCAGCACAATTTCTGCGCCCGCCGCATGCAGGCGTTCGAGTGCCAGGCGGGCGAATTCGGGCGTGCCGGCAAAGATGACCCTGAGCGGTTGTGCCGCCAGCAGGCTCAACGCGACTCCTCGCGCTGCAATTTCTGCATCTTGGTCTTGATGCGGTTGCGCTTGAGCGGCGACAGGTATTCCACAAACACTTTGCCCAGCAGGTGGTCCATCTCGTGCTGTATGCACACGGCCAGCAGGCCCTCGGCCTCGATGCGCTGGCGCTGACCTTTGTCGTCCAGCGCGCTGACATGCACCGCGTCATGCCGCAGCACGCCGTCGTAAATGCCGGGCACCGACAGGCAGCCCTCTTCGTTGAGGTGGGTGGCCTCGCTCTTCCAGGTCAGCTCGGGGTTGATCAGCACCAGAGGCTCGTTGCGCTCCTCGGAGATGTCGATGACGATGAGGCGCTCATGCACATCCACCTGTGTGGCGGCCAGGCCAATGCCTTTGGCCTCGTACATGGTGAGCAACATGTCGGCCACCAGGGCCTGGACGCGGGCATCCACGGCGGCGATGGGCTTGGCCACCTTGTGCAACTTGGGATCGGGGTAACAAAGAATCGGGAGTAGGGCCATGGTTTTGTCTGGTAGATGTCGCTATTTTCGCTACTTTTACAGGCCCCGTTCGAAGGGCGCACCCAAAAACGTTGCCGGATCAAGGGCTTGAGCGCAAAATCGTGCGTAAACTATCAAGTCACTCTCCGGGACGGCTGCACCATATGACGATCTATCTGATGGCGAAATCCAAAGTGGCACTGGCCGCCCTGGCTGTAATCGCCAGCGCAACGCTTCTGACGCCCACGTGGGCGCAAAGCCTCCCCGTCACCGACGCCCAAAAGACCACGGCCAACAGTGTGGCGCAAAAGGGTGTTCCCCTGAGTGAGCTGGCGGCCGATGCACCGGAGCGCTACACCATCAAAGCGGGGGACACGCTGTGGGACATCTCCAAGCTGTTCCTCAAAACCCCTTGGCGCTGGCCCGAGTTGTGGGGCATGAATATGGAGCAGATCAAGAACCCGCACCGTATTTATCCCGGACAGATGCTGCGCCTGGTGCGCAGCAACGGCATGGCCACGCTGCGCATGGACGACGGCACCGGCAGCAGCAGCGGCGCGGATGGCTCCGACCTGAACACGGTACGCGTTTCACCGCGCAACCGCATCGAGCAGCTCAACGACAACGCCCTGCCCACCCTCAAGCCCAGTGTGATTGAGCCCTTTCTGGCCGAGCCCATCATTGTTGGGGCCGCAGAATTTGAGGCAGCACCGCGCATTGTTTCGGCCCAGGAAGGCCGGGTGCTGCTGACCCGTGGCGACCGCGCCTATGCCCGTGGCCCGAATGGCGATCCGCTGCTGGACGACGCGTCCAAGGAGCGGCTGTTTCGCGTATTCCGTACAGCCACTCCCCTGAAGGACCCCGACAGCGGCGCCATCCTGGGCTATGAAGCGGTATATGCCGGCAAGGCCAAGCTGCTGAGCAGCGAGACCACGACCGAGGTGACCGATTCAGACGGCAAGCTGACCACCGCCATTGTTCCAGCCCGCATCGACATCACACAGGCCAAGGAAGAAATTCGCGTGGGTGACCGCCTGCTGCCAGAGCCCGCGCGTGAGGTGCGCACCTACACGCCCCACGCGCCCCAGGGTGAGGTGAGCGGAAGCATTGTGTCGGTCTACGGCAGCGCCGTGGAAAACGCCGCGCAAAACCAGGTGGTGGTGATCAGCAAAGGCAAGCTTGATGGCGTGGATGCGGGCACCGTGCTGGCCATCCTCAAAAATGGTGGCCGCGTGATTGACAAGCAGGATGCCAACCTGCCCCTGCTCAAACTGCCGAATGAACGCAATGGTCTGTTGATGGTGTTCCGCACCTTTGACCATCTGTCCTACGCGCTGATTCTGGACATCACCGATGGTGTGCGCGTAGGCGACCGCTTGGCTGCACCGCGCTGATTTTGTGCGAATTGGGGCACAATGCGGCCCCATGGAACACCAAGAACTCGCCGCATGGCTGCGGCTGCTGCTGACGCCCGGTATTGGCAATTCGCACGGCCGCAAGTTGCTGGCGGCGTTTGGCTTGCCGGAGTCGGTCTTTGAGCAACCCCTGGCAGAGCTGACGCGGGTTGTCGGCCCTGCCCTCGCTCTTGCCCTGTTGGACGCGCCACCGGAATTGACGGTCTTGTTGGATACCACCCGGGACTGGCTCGATGCCGAGTCCCAGATGCGGCGCATTCTCACCCTGGGCGACCCGCTGTATCCGCAAAGCCTGTTGCAGACAGAAGACCCGCCCCTCCTGCTCTACGCCATGGGCCGATCCCAGGTGTGGGAGTGCAATCTGCTCAATGACAGCGCCCACGCCTGCCTGGCCGTAGTGGGCAGCCGCAACCCCAGCCCCCAGGGCACAGTCAACGCGCGCAATTTTTCACAGACCCTGGCCGAAGCAGGCCTCACCATCGTGTCGGGCCTGGCGCTGGGTGTGGATGGTGCCGCGCACGAGGGTGCGCTTGCCGGAGCCCCTGCAGAGGGTCTGGCCACCATCGCCGTGGTGGGAACCGGGCTGGACCGGGTTTATCCCCGGCAGCACCGTGAGCTGGCGCAGAGAATCGCACAGCGTGGTGTGCTGCTGAGCGAATTCGCACTGGGCACTGCGCCCGTGTCGGCCAACTTTCCCCGGCGCAACCGCATCATTTCCGGCCTGTCCCGTGGCACGCTGGTGGTGGAGGCAGCCCTGCAATCGGGCTCCCTCATCACAGCCGGCATGGCCATCGAGCAGGGGCGTGAGGTGTTTGCCATTCCGGGCTCCATCCATGCGCCCCAATCGCGCGGCTGCCATGCGCTGATCAAGCAAGGCGCCAAGCTGGTGGAGCGTGCCCAGGACGTACTGGAAGAACTGCAATGGGCAGGCGCCACCAAGGCCCCAAGTGGCACACAAGTGCCGTTGGCTTTGCAGCCGGATGTGGATCCGGATGGCGAGGCAGAGAGCCCGCCCGAGAGCGCGTTGATAGAAGCCCTGGGCTACAACCCCACCGGGCTGGATGCCTTGCAGGCCCGCACCGGACTGCCCACCGCCCACCTGCTGGCGCAACTCATGGCCTTGCAGCTGCAAGGCCAGGTGGCGCGTCTGCCGGGTGGCCTGTACCAGCGCCTGTCACAGGGCTGAACCGTACGCGCTTGCAGCCTTGAAAGCCAGAATAAGGGGTGAAGTCCGCCCACCCGCAGATGGGCATTTATTCCGCGCTATAGTGAGCCCATGTTTGAAGTGCTCACGTTTGTATACGAAAACTACGACCCCGGTGAATCCTGCCCTGAGGCTGCGCATCTGGAGCGCAAACTCACCGCGGTGGGCTTTGAGTCTGACGAAATTGGCGAGGCGCTGACCTGGCTCAAGGGACTGGAGGGCGCGGCCCACCCCTCGCCCTTGCAGCCCTGGCTGATACAGCCTCAGGCCAACAGCATGCGCATCTACCCCCGCCATGAGCAAAGCCATCTGGGCACGCAGGCATTGGGGTTTTTGAGTTTTCTGGAGCATGCTGCCCAGATGCCCGCGCAGCTGCGCGAGGTGGTGATCGAACGCGCCATGGCAGCACCGGGCGGCCCGGTCTCGCTGGAAGAACTGAAGATCATCGTGCTGATGGTCTACTGGCGCTTTGGCCAGGAGCCCGACACACTGGTTCTCGATGAACTCTGCGGCGACCCGGCCGACCGCGTTGCCCACTGACCCGCCAAGCCACTAAACCAGCAAGCGTTCCGGGTTGGCCTCGATCTTGGCCAATGCGTCGCGGGTGGCGCGCACGGTCAGGGCTTCTTCTTCCTGTGGCAACAACAGGCCGGCCTGCAAATAGGCGGCCAGTCGGCCACCCTGAATCAGGAAGGTGCGGCCGTTGGTAGAGGCAAACAGGTTCAGGTGCTTGCGTTCGCTGCGCCAGGCAAATTGCACCTGGGTAATCTGGCTGTTGTGGTCCAGAGAAAACCACGCGCCCAGCTGCAATTCGGCAGCCCAGGCCAGCATGGCGGCCGTGGGTTTGGAGCCCCCACCTGACACCACCTCGATGGCCGAGGCGTCAATGCCCAGCATCATCTCCAGGCTCTCGGCATCCAGCGGCAAGTCGCCCATGATGTCGTCGCTGACAAAGTCTTCCAGATTGCTCAGGCGCTGCGCCATGGCATCAATCTTTTCCTGGGGAATGGCCTGGGTCTTGGACATGAAGGCGTCGGCCAACGTGTCACTGATGGCCTTGACGTGGCCTTCCTGCTCGCTGGGCGCCATAGCCAGCAGCGTCATGCCCGAGCGCAGGCGCAGCAGCAGATTGGGCAGGTCCTGGATAACGCGGGCGCGATCGGCGCGGCTGGGCTTGGCGCTGGCGGCCCAGACCAGATCGGTGGCGCATTTCTTGAGCGACTGCGTATCCGCATGCTTGGAGCCTTTGCGCAAGGCAGAGACGGCCAGCACCTCAGCCCATACCTTGAAAAGGAAATCGCGGATCTCGTCACGCACCGGCATGTCCTGCAACATGTTGCGCATCTCGATCGTGTATTGGATGGCCAGGGTTTCCTTTTGCTCCACCTGCTGGGCCACGCTGACCACTTTTTGGGTGCTGCCCTTTTCGGTGAGGAATTTGGAGAGGAACTTCTGGAACTCTTCGTAAACGATCTGGTAGACCTTCTTGCCGGTTTCGGGGTACTGCTCGATCACCTGCACGATGCGCTTGACCTCGGTCTCCATGGCGCCGCTCTGCACATCGGTGCCGTCAAAACCCATCACGCAGGAACCCATGCGGTCGATCAGCAGGCGTGCGGGATGGTCGGCCGTGCCGAAGAAGTCCGCGTCTTCCAGTGCCACGCGCAAGACCGGCATTTGCAGGCGTGCAAACCAGACCCGAATGCCCGGGGGAATGCGCTCCTCGGCCAGGATGGCCTGGAACATCAGCGCCACAATTTCAATCGTGGCCTTCTCGCCCTTGGTCTCGGCCTTTTGCTTGAGTTCCGTGGACTTCTGGCGCAGGTCGTTTGCCACGCGCACCACACCGGCGGGGCTGAAGTCTTCGTAAAGGGTGCCGCCTTCTGCGTAGCGTGCCGCCACAACCTGCGGCGATATGGCGTGGGCCAGGGCCGGTGAAGGTTGGTAGTGCTGGGTACCGGCAAAATCGGAGCCCACGTTGCTGGAGAAAATGCGTTTGAGCTGACCGATCACGCCCTGGGCCCGGCTTCTGGCGCGCGCCAGCGGCGTGCCAGCGGTGAGCATGCGGGTCTCTTCGGCGGCTGAATAGGCCTGGCCCCGCTCGCTGCCACCGCTTGCACCGGAGGACTTCCAGAAAGGGGTGGAGCCGGTGCTGCCGGAACCCGTGTTCGGAGCTGACTGGGCACCCGGCATGGAAGCAGGGGCAGACGGTGCGCCGCTGCGCCAACCCAGTCGCCCGCCAAAAAATCCGCCCGCAGCCCGCTGGGCTGCACTGCCAGACTCCGTGCCTTGCTGGTCGGTCGGCAGTTGCCCGGAACCGGTGGGCGGGGACTCAGGCCGCGGCGCGGGGCGAAAGCCGCCCGGTATGCTGCGCGGCGCCCTGACACGATCCTTCAATTCAATCACCGGCAGGATGCCGTTCTGGACCAGGAGCTCGTTGGCTTCCTTGTATGCCAGCTTCATGCGCTCAATGAGCACACGCTGGACCACCGGGCTCACCATGCTCCATGCATCCGGCGACATGCCGGACTTGGGCCATTGCTCCACCAGCAGGAGCACCAGCACTTCGGGGCGCATCAGGTCACGGTTGTCCAGGTCTTCGATTTTTTCCAGGTACTTGAGGCGCACCCGCACATCATCGAGTTCGGAGATCACCTTTTCGTTGACGGCCAGCACCATGCGGGAGGCCAGAATCTTGTTCTCAACCACCTCGGTGCCCACCAGTTCCATGCCGCCGAGTTCCATCGACGCGCTGCTCTTGGCTTCCCTCTGGGGGCCCAGGCAATCGCGCCAGACTTTGAGGGTCAGGTCAACCCATACGTTCTGTGCACTTTTGTAGGCCGTCCAGGTGTCGCGCCGGAGTTGCGATTCGCGGGCCATGGCCGGCTCGATAACCAGTTCGGTCAGGTGCGACTGCACTACCGTTCCAATTTCGACCATGGCTTTGCTGACATCGGCGAGGTAGCGCTCGCGTACAGTTTTGCCTAGCTGCGCGCGCGGTGAAAAGGTTGACGATGTGACCATGACCACCAGATGTTAAACGGTGGCGCCTGCGTTCGGGTCGTTGGGGTCTTCTTCTTTTTTGCTGCCGGTCTTGATCAGGTCTTCGCGCTGGATGCCGAGCCACATGGCGATGGCTGCGGCCACAAACACCGAGGAGTAAATACCGAACAAAATACCAATCGTGAGGGCCAACGCAAAATAATGCAGCGTGGCACCACCGAACAACAGCATGGACAACACCATGAGCTGGGTGCAGCCGTGGGTGATGATGGTGCGGCTGATGGTGGAGGTGATGGCGTTGTCGATGACCGCCTGTGTGTTCATCTTGCGGTAGCGGCGGAAGTTCTCGCGGATCCGGTCAAAAATGACCACTGATTCGTTCACCGAATAACCCAGCACCGCCAACACCGCAGCCAGCACCGGCAGCGAAAACTCCCACTGGAAGAAAGCAAAGAAGCCCAGGATGATGACCACGTCGTGCAGGTTGGCGATGATGGCCGCCACGGCAAACTTCCACTCGAAGCGGATGGCCAAGTACAGCATGATGCCGGCCACCACGCAGGCCAGCGCCTTGAGGCCGTCGGCCGCGAGTTCATCGCCCACCTGCGGGCCGACAAACTCGGTGCGGCGCTGGGTGGCACTGGGGTCCACGGCCTTGAGTGCGGTGAGTACCTTCTCGCTCTGTTGGGCGCTGTTGCTGCCCTTTTGCACCGGCATGCGGATCAGAACGTCCTGCGCCGTGCCGAAGTTCTGCACCTGCACGTCCTTGATGCCCAGGGCGTCCACGGCCGAGCGGATGGCGTTCAGGTCAGCGGGCTGGGAGTAGCTCACCTCCATGAGCGTGCCGCCGGTGAACTCCACCGAGAGATGCAGGCCACGCGAGAACAGGAAGAAGACGGCCGCCAGGAAGGTCAGGGCAGACACCGCGTTGAACACCAGCGCATTCCGCATGAACGGAATGTCGCGGCGGATTTTGAAAAATTCCATTTTTTATTTTCCCTGTTGGCCGGCCGTGAGCGCGTCACCCGTTGCGGGCCGCCAGACGGTTCCAATGGAAACGCCCTTGAGCTTCTTCTGCCGTCCGTACCATAAATTTACCACGCCGCGCGAGAAGAAAACACCCGAGAACATGCTGGTCAGAATGCCCAGGCAGTGCACCACGGCAAAGCCGCGCACCGGGCCCGAACCAAAGGCCAGCAAGGCCAGGCCGGCGATCAGGGTGGTGACGTTGGAGTCGATGATGGTGGCCCAGGCGCGGTCGTAACCGGCGTGGATGGCAGCCTGCGGCGAGGCGCCGTTGCGCAGCTCTTCACGTACACGCTCGTTGATCAGCACGTTGGCATCAATGGCCATACCCAGCACCAGCGCCATGGCCGCCATGCCCGGCAGCGTGAGCGTGGCCTGCAGCATGGACAGTACGGCCACCAGCAGCAACAAATTGAAGGCCAGGGCGATGCTGGAGATCACACCAAACAGCATGTAGTACATGCACATGAAAGCTGCAACGGCCAGGAAACCCCAGGTCACACTGTTGAAGCCCTTGGCAATGTTCTCGGCACCGAGCGACGGGCCGATGGTGCGCTCTTCGATGATTTCCATGGGCGCGGCAAGCGAGCCTGCGCGCAGCAGCAGCGCCGTATCGGCCGCCTCGGTGGTGGTCATGCGACCGGAGATCTGCACCCGTCCGCCACCGATCTCGGAGCGGATCACCGGCGCGGTGACGACTTCGCCCTTGCCCTTCTCGAACAGCAGGATGGCCATGCGCTTGCCGATGCTTTCGCGCGTGACGTCGCGGAAGATGCGCGAGCCCTTGGCGTCCAGCGTCAGGTGCACGGCGGCTTCCTGGGTCTGGCTGTCAAAGCCGGGCTGGGCATCGGTGAGATTGTCGCCGGTCAGGATGACCTGCTTCTTCACGATGACGGGCTGGCCGGTGCGCTCCAGAAAACGCTCGGTGCCAAAGGGCACTGGGCCGGAGCCGGTCTCGGCTGCACGCGCCTCGGCGCTTTCTTCGACCATGCGGATTTCGAGCGTGGCGGTGCGCCCCAGAATGTCCTTGGCCTTGGCCGTGTCCTGCACACCGGGCAGTTGCACCACGATGCGGTCCAGGCCCTGCTGCTGGATCACCGGCTCGGCCACGCCGAGTTCGTTGATCCGGTTGTGCAGGGTGGTGATGTTCTGCTTGAGCGCCTGCTCCTGGATCTTGCGGCCGGCCACCGGGTTGATGGAGGCCACCAGCTTGAACTCCGTGCCATCGGGCGCGGTGGTGCTGGTGAGTTCCTGGAAGCTGTCCTGGATGATGGCCTTGGCTGCGTCCATGGCGGCGGCATCCCGGAACTTCACTTCCACGGTCTGTCCGTTGCGGGTGATGCCGCTGTGGCGCACATCCTTTTCGCGCAGCGTGGTGCGGATGTCACCGGCCAGCGACTCGGCACGCTTGGAGAGTGCGGCCTGCATGTCCACCTGCAGCATGAAGTGCACGCCACCGCGCAAGTCCAGACCCAGGTACATGGGCGAAGCGCGCAGGGCGCTCAGCCAGGCGGGCGAGCGTGTCAGCAGGTTGAGGGCCACCACATAGGCGGGGTTTTCCGCATCCGGGTTCAGTGCCTTCTGGATCGCGTCCTTGGCCTTGAGCTGGGCGTCGGTGTTGGCAAAGCGCGCCTTGATGGAGCTGCCTTCGAGTACCAGGCTGTCGGGCGCCAGTCCCACCGCTTTGAGCGACTCTTCCACCCGACCCAGGGCAGCGGTATCGAGTTGCATGCCGGGCTTGGCCACCGAGACCTGAACCGCCGGAGATTCACCAAACAGATTGGGCAGCGCAAACAGGCCACCCACCAACAGCGCGATCACCAGGATCGCGTACTTCCACACCGGATAACGGTTCATGATCGCGCCAGACTGTGAGTGAACGGATTACTTGATCGTGCCCTTGGGCAGCACCTGCACCACCGCGTTGCGCTGGATCTGCACTTCCACGCCATTGGCCACTTCCACACTCAGGCTGTTGTCATTGATCTTGCTGATCTTGCCCAGCATGCCACCCACGGTCACCACTTCGTCACCCTTGGCAAGCGCGTCGATCATGGCCTTGGCTTCCTTTTGCTTCCTCATCTGGGGGCGGATCATGACGAAGTACAGCACCACGAACATCAGCACCAGGGGCAGCATGCTCATCAGGGAAGACTGCATGTCGCCACCAGCGGCAGCAGCGGGGGCGGTTTGGGCAAAGGCAGAAGAAATGAACACAGGCAAACTCCACAAATGGGGGGAAACAGGGCTAAGGCCCACCCGCGCGCAGCCCGAAAGAGGCCGCATCAGTGGGTGAGGGTCAGCCTGCCATTGTACGGGGCTGGTATGTCACCTACTCCACCTGAGGCCATGCCCTAAGCCATGCGCGCATCATCTGAGCGGCTTTGTTGCCTGAATCGTTCAAGCAGCACCTCCCACTGCTGCTGCGCCGCCACCAGGTGCCGTTCTTTTACATGGCCAAAGCCGCGTATCTGCTCGGGCACACGGGCAAAGGCGGCAGCGGCATCCCGGTTGGCCACGGTGAGTGTGGACAGCATGGCCTCCAGGTCCTTGCGGTACGCGGCGATCAAGGCGCGCTCGGTGCGGCGCTCCTCGCTGCGGCCGAATACATCCAGCGCTGTGCCGCGCAGGAACTTCAACCGGGCCAGAGCGCGCATGGCCACGCCCATCCACGGTCCGAACGCCTGCTTTTGCAACTCGCCCCTGGCGTTGCGCTTGGCAAACAGCGGCGGCGCCAGGTGGTAGTGCAGCTTGAAGTCACCCTCGAACTGCGCCTGCACCTGGGACGCAAATCCAGCATCGCTGTGCAGGCGGGCCACTTCGTACTCGTCCTTGTAGGCCATGAGCTTGAACAGGTAGCGTGCCACGGCCTCGCTCAGGGGCAATGCGTCGCCTGCACCCAATGCAGACTCGGCAGCGCGCACCTGCTCCACAAAGGCGCGGTAGCTGTCTGCATAGGCGGCGTTCTGGTACTGCGTGAGGATGGCCACACGGTGCTGCACCAGCGCATCCAGCGCGTCACGGCCGGTCTTGGGGCGCGGGGTGAAGGCAATCACCTGCGCGGGATTCAGCAGGCGCTGCACGGCCTGCGGGTCGGCCGCAGCGCGGCAACCCCACTCAAAAGCGGCACGGTTGTTGGCCACCGCCACGGCGTTGAGTTCGATGGCACGCATGAGGGACGCACGCTGCAGCGGTATCCAGCCCTTTTGCCAGGCAAAACCCAGCAACATGGGGTTGGTGTAGATGGCGTCGCCCAGCAGTTGGATGGACAGGGCATCGGCGTCGAACACCGCCAGCTGGTCCTGGCCCACAGCCTGGGCAATGTCCTGCAGGCACTGCACGCCGGGGTTGACCCAGTCCGCGCTCTTCACAAACCCGGCCGTGGGTGCCGTGTGGCTGTTCAGCGCCACATGGGTGCGCCCGCTGCGCATGCGGCCCAGCGTTTCCTTGCCGGCCACCACGATAGGGTCGCAGCCGATGATGAGGTCGGCCGAGGCCATGCCCACGCGCGTGGTGCGCAGGTGATCCTGCGTGGCGCCGATCTGCACATGGCTCCAGGTGGCACCCCCCTTTTGCGCCAGACCCCCGGCGTCCTGCGTCACGATGCCCAGACCCTCCAGGTGCGCAGCCATACCCAGCAATTGGCCAATGGTGATAACGCCGGTGCCGCCCACACCGGCCACCACCATGCCCCACACCGCGCCGGGTGCGCTGTGCAGGTCGGGCAGCACGGGTGCCGGTGGCAGGTCTGGCAAGGCCGCGGTCTGCCCGGTGGGTGACGTGCCTGCACCCTTGGGCTTCTTGAGCTTGCCACCTTCCACCGTCACAAAGCTCGGGCAAAAGCCCTTGAGGCAGGAAAAATCCTTGTTGCAGCTGCTCTGGTTGATCTGTCGCTTGCGGCCCAGTTCGGTCTCCAGCGGCTCCACGCTGATGCAGTTGCTCTGCACGCTGCAGTCACCACAACCCTCGCACACCCGCTCGTTGATCACGACGCGTTTGGCCGGGTCCACCAGTGTGCCGCGTTTGCGGCGGCGGCGCTTCTCGGTGGCGCAGGTCTGGTCGTAGATGATGACGGTCGTACCCTTGATCTCGCGGAATGCGCGCTGCACGGCATCCAGCGTGTCACGGTGCTGGATGGCAATGCCCTCGGGCAGGCCACTGACTTGCGCATACTTCTCGGGCTCGTCGGTGACTATTGCGATCTTGACGGCGCCCTCAGAACGCATGCTTTGCGCAATCTGCACCACCGAGTGGCCCGCAGCCCAAGGAGAGCCCGCGGCGCCATGGCGCTCGCCCACATCCTGGCCGCCGGTCATGGCCACGGCGTCGTTGTAGAGAATCTTGTAGGTGATGTTCACCCCGGCGGCAATGCTCTGGCGTATGGCCAGGATGCCGCTGTGGAAATACGTGCCATCGCCCAGGTTGGCAAACATGTGTTGTTCGGTGCTGAAGGGCTGCTGCCCCACCCAGGGCACGCCCTCGCCACCCATCTGCGTGAAGCCTACGGTGGCGCGGTCCATCCAGATGGTCATGAAGTGGCAGCCAATGCCGGCCATGGCGCGCGAGCCTTCGGGCAACTGGGTGCTGGTGTTGTGCGGGCAGCCCGAGCAGAACCAGGGCTGGCGCTCGGGTGCCTTGCCGCTGGTGAGCTCAATGGTGTGCAAGGCCTGCTCCTGCGCTTGCAGGATGGCCAGTTGTGCATCGATGCGCGCTGTGGTGTCGGCATCCAGCCCCAGCTTCTTGATGCGCTTGGCAATGGCGCGCGCAATGATGGCCGGGCTCAGGTCCGCGTTGGCGCGCAGCAGCGTGTGGGCCGTGGGGTTGGGCATGGACCATTCGCCACCGGCGCCATAGTGGTCCGGTGTTTCCACCGCGTCGAACTTGCCCAGCACGGTGGGGCGCACATCGGCACGCCAGTTGTAGAGCTCTTCCTTGAGCTGGTATTCGATGACCTGGCGCTTTTCCTCCACCACCAGAATCTCCTGCAGGCCGGTGGCGAATTCGCGCGTGAGCTGGGCTTCCAATGGCCAGACCACGCCGACCTTGTGCAGGCGAAGCCCGATGCGCCTGCAGGTAGCGTCATCCAGCCCCAGGTCCAGGAGGGCCTGGCGCGTGTCATTGAAAGCCTTGCCGCTGGCGATGATGCCGAAGCGGTCGTTCGGTCCCTCGATGGCGTTGTAGTTGAGGCGGTTGGCGCGGATATAGGCCAGGGCCGCGTACCACTTGTAGTCAAACAGACGCGCCTCCTGCTCCAGCGCGTGGTCGGGCCAGCGGATATGCAGGCCGCCTTCTGGAATCACAAAATCGGTGGGCGTGATGATGTTCACGCGGTTGGCATCCACCTGCACCGTGGCGCTGGACTCGACAATTTCCTGGATGGTCTTCATGCCGGCCCACACACCCGAGAAGCGGCTCATGGCAAAGGCGTGCAGCCCCAGATCCAGGATCTCCTGCACGTTGGCCGGGAAGAACACCGGCAAGCCACAGGCCTTGAAGATGTGGTCGCTCTGGTGGGCCGCCGTGCTGCTCTTGGAAATGTGGTCGTCGCCGGCCACGGCAATCACGCCACCCCAGGGGGTGGTGCCCGCCATGTTGGCGTGCTTGAACACATCCGAGCAGCGGTCCACGCCCGGGCCCTTGCCGTACCAGATGCCGAACACGCCGTCATACTTATTGCTGCCGGGCGGGGCAAAGCCGAGTTGCTGGGTGCCCCACAGTGCGGTGGCGGCCAGCTCTTCGTTGACGCCGGGCTGGAAGACAACGTGGTGGGCCTGGAGGTGTTTCTCGGCCTTGACCAGAGCCTGGTCATAGGTGCCCAGCGGCGAGCCGCGGTAGCCGCTGACAAAGCCAGCGGTGTTTTTTCCGAGTTGCAGATCGCGCACGCGCTGGAGCATGGGCAGGCGCACCAGGGCTTGTATGCCGCTCATGAAAGCGGGGCCGTGGTCCTGGGTGTATTTGTCGTCGAGGGTGACAGAGTCCAGGGCGTTGCGCAGGGTATCTGGCAGCTTGGACTGTTCAGAGAGGACGCGGGGGTCCAGCGGGGCGTTCATGGGTAGTGGCTCCTGTGTTGTTCATTGCCTTGTGGGCAAGTCTCAGTGCATCCCGGTCCGGGTAGGGCGGGGGCGGTGGTTGCGAAGTGTAGTGCAGGCTTGGTGTCTGTGGGGGCTTGTGTGTGCTTTGTGCCTGCGTGTGTCGCGGAGAGGGTACCTGTCTCTGTTCCTGCGCGTGTCGCGGAGAGGGCGGGTATGCCCGGGGCCTCATACTGCGGGTACGCACAAATCGGCCCCGGGCATACCCGCCCTCTCCGCATAGTCGCGCTGATGCTGTCCTAAGGGAATACCAACTACCAATACACACCGGCACGCCTTGAACGCCTTGAACCTCGGTGATGGGGGTCCGGACTTGGTATTCACGTATCCGAACCATGACGCAACGCACAGAGGTTGCGGGTATCGGGGTGGCCGATTTGTGCGTACCCGCAGTATGAGGACACCCCGATACCCGCAACCTCTGCCCCCACCAAGCAGGCCAGCAAGCCGTAGCCAAAAAACAAATGCCTGGAAGTCTAAAAACAGGTGTGAATGGCGCCAACAACCCGGCCATCGTCTTCAGCCACCACCATCCACCGCCACTTGTCAAAGGTCGTACACGGGTGGGACAGACCCAAGACAACGCGGTCGCCCACGGCGGGCACAACCCCTGCAGGGTCGAACTGAAGGTAGGCGTGCTGGTCATTGAGCTGGGTGATACGCCAGTCTGGTGGTGCGGCAACCGTGTCCTCCATGCGGCGCACGCCGGAGCGGGCCAGACGCTGTGGCATGGGCAGCTCGATGTCAAAAGAAATGTCGCGCCGGCCGCAACTTAAAAACGCCAGCCCCGGCTCGGGCACCGACTGCACCTGGGTCCAGACCTCCAAGGCAGGCTGGAGGGATTCGGTCAGGCCCTCGCGCTGCTCCACCAACTGCAGGTAGCGCTTGTAGTGGCCATGGTCATGCGTGATGTAGCAGCCCGAGCGCAGCACACCGGCAACCGGCTTGGAGAGGCCGGACGTGGTCAGCAGCGGCAGCACCAGATCAAACACCGCCGACCCACCGGCGCTGAGCAGAATTTCTTCCTTCGCAAACAGGGCTTGGGCATCGCACAGGCGGGTGACTTCCAGCACGCGGCGCACGAGCTCCGTGACAGCGACTACGTCGTGGCTGGGCTCGCCTATGGCGGCATTGCCTTCGTAACACTCCACGCCGCCCAGTCGCACTGCCGGAGACTGCGCAATCGCTTGTGCCAGGGCCAGCGCCTGCTCCTGCGAGCGGACGCCGGTGCGCTTGGCCGCCACGCCAATTTCCAGCAGCACATCAAAGGGTTTGTGTGCGGGCTGGGTTACAGACCAGGCTTCGATCAGGCGCAACTGCTCCAGCGAGTCCACCAGAAACCAGACCTGCAGATCGGCATGCGTGTGCAGCAGCGCGCAGAGGCCAGCCAGGTCGGCCGGGGACAACACCTGATTGGCGATGATGCTGCGCCGCACCCCGGCCTGCACGCCCACGCCGAGCTGGAACACGGTGGCAAAGCTGATGCCCCAGGCGCCAGCGGACAGCTGCATGCGGAACAGCTCGGGGGACATGGTGGTTTTGCCATGGGGCGCCAGGTGCACGCCGCGGCGCTTGGCATAGGCCTGCATCCAGGCCAGGTTGTGCTGCAGTGCCGCTCTTTTCAGCACCGCCAGCGGATAGGCCAGGTCATCGGCCAGCAGTTGCCAGCCTTGCGCCGGTATGTCCGCAGGCCGCAAGGGCGCTGCGGTCTGCGGAAAGCTTTTGCAGCTGGCGTCGAACAGCAAGGCAGCGCGCGGTCAGCGCTCCAGCACCCGGCGAATGGTTGCGCCCAGTTCTTCGGCCACAAACTTGGCCACATAGGCGTCGGCACCCACGCTCTTGACGTGGCTCTCGTTGGTGCTGCCGGTCAGCGACGAATGGATGATCACCGGGATGCCGGTGTAGCGCGCATCCTGCTTGATGTTGCGGGTGAGGGTGAAGCCGTCCATCTCGGGCATTTCCAGATCGGTCAGCACCAGGGCCACCTTGTCCTTCATGGTCTTGCCCTGGGCCACGGCCTCGGCCTGCAGCGAGGCCAGCTTGTCCCAGGCCTCCTTGCCACTCTTGGTCATGATGTAGGGGATGTTCATGGCCTTGAGGCCCTGCTCGATCATCATGCGGGCCACGGCCGAGTCGTCGGCGGCCAGCACCACCGAACCCGGGGCGATGGTGGCGGTGGGCAGCACGGCGCCTTCGGCCACGCTCTTGTGCTGCTCGGGGAACACATCGCGCAGGATCTGCTCCACGTCCAGCACCTGCGCCAGGCGGGTGGTCTCGGAGTTGCCGTCCAGGCGCGCGATGCTGGTCACCAGGCCGCCACCCGTGCCTTCGGCCGAGAGCACCTGCTTCCACTCCAGACGCACGATCTCATTGACCTCTTCCACGGCAAAGGCCTGGGTGGTGCGGGCGAATTCGGTGACCAGCAGGATGCCCAGCCCCTTGGTGGGATTGCAGCCGGTGATCAAGGGCAGGTTGATGACGGGAATCATCTGGCCGCGGATATTGGCCACACCCATGACGGTGTTGGGGGCGTTGACCATGGCGGTGATCTCGGGCATGACCATGATCTCGCGCACCTTGAACACATTGATGCCAAACAGCTCGCGTTTGGCCGTGCCGTTGGCCTCGCCCAGTCGGAACAGGAGCAGCTCGAACATGCTGTTGCCGGTCAGGTTGGTGCGCTCGTCGATCTCGCGCATTGCCGAGTTGCTGCTCATGGGGTGCTCCAGTTCATCTTGGGTAATTCCTTGCAAGGTGCATGGTACCGTGATCTGCTCTATTTCGGCCAGATCACCCACATCTGCAGCGGCTGGCGCAATCTGCCCGCCAGCTCCTGCGCTTCCACGCCCCAACCGGCAAAGTAGTCAGCGCGCACCGCGCCGACGATGGCGCTGCCCGTGTCCTGTGCCAGCACCAGGCGCTGCAGTTTGGTCTGCGTGCCGGTGGAGGCCAGCCAGACCGGTGTGCCGTAGGGAATGCTGCCGGAAGAATCCACCGCAATCGAGCGGCCCGGCGTGAGCGCCACGCCCTGCGCACCCTTGGGGCCGAAGGCGGCGTCAAGCTCGCTCATGGCCTCTTCCTTGAAGAACACCACGCGCGGGTTGCTCCACAGCAGTTCCTGCTGGCGCTGCGGGTTTTGTGCCAGCCAGGCCTTGATGCCGGGCCAGGAGGCATCCTTGATAAGGCCCTGGTCCAGCAGCCAGCGGCCCACGCTGCGGTAGGGTTGGTCGTTGGTGCCGGCATAGGCCACGCGCACCAGCCGGGATGTGCCATCCGGCTGGGCCACGCGCAGGCGCCCGGAGCCCTGGATCTGCAGCACCAGGGCATCCACCGGGTCGGCCAGGTAGGCAATGGCGCGGCCCTGCAAAGCGGCTTGTGCCTCGGGCAGGGTGTCGATCTCGCGGCGGTTGTACCAGGGCTTGCGCTGGCCCAGCGTGCGCGGCGGCATATAGAGGGGCACGGTGAAGGTGGCAGTGGGCACGCGGCTGGCGTCGAGCTGCGGCTCGAAGTAGCCGGTGAGCAGCCCGTTGGGGTCACCCTGGCTGCTCTCCAGGCGCTGCGGCTGGAAAGACTGGCGCATCCACTCGCGCTGCTGCTCGGGTGTGGCAATGCTCAGGCGGCGCACATCGCCGCAATAGCTGGCGAACTGGGGGGCGGGACGCTCGCAGCTTTTGATCCAGGCGTTCCAGGCCTCGAACAGGTTGTCTTCCTCGAAGCCCGGCAGCTCGCTCCAGGCCACGGTGGTCCAGCGGCCCTTGGAGGGGCCGGTTGCAGCACCGGGCGCCGGGGCCGCAGGCTTGACCGGCACCGGGGCCGGCGCTGCAACCGGCACACTGTCGGAGGGGTACCGCATGGGCGCGCTGCCGCAGGCCGAGAGCATTCCTACAATCAGGGCCATACCCCACAGAACCAAAGAATGAACCATGACACTCTTGTTGCTTGAAGCCCTGGGGGCCGGATTGCTGTTTGTTGGAATCATCTGGTGGACCATGTTTTCCGGACGCCCGGATGGTGACCCGCCTGCGGCCACCGAAGAGAAAAAAGACCAGACTTCATAGCACACGGTGCTGCAGCGCCGGCAGCTGGCTGCGCCAGTGCTGCATGGCAACTGCATCGAGCTCGGCCAGCACCACACCCTGACCCTGCGCCTGCTCGGCCAGCACCTTGCCCCAGGGATCGATCACGATGGACTGGCCCCAGGTCTGGCGGCCATTGGGATGCACCCCGCCCTGCGCAGCGGCGGCCACATAGGCCAGGTTTTCAATCGCACGGGCACGCAGCAGCACCTCCCAATGCGCGCGTCCGGTGGTGTGGGTAAAGGCCGCGGGCACCAACAGCAAATCCACGCCCTGTGCCGCATAGCTGCGGTAGAGCTCGGCAAAGCGCAGGTCGTAGCACACGCTCATGCCGATCTGCCAGGTGTGGCCATCCTGGGAGGGCAAGGCAAAGCGCGTGGGCGTGTGGCCACGGTCCAGCACGCGCGACTCGTCATAGGCCTCGCGGCCATTGTCAAAGCGAAACAGGTGGATCTTGTCGTAGCGCGCCACGCACTCCCCCTGCGGGTTGAAGGCCAGCGAGCTGTTGAAAACCTTGTTGTCCCCGGCCCCGGTGAGCGGCAGGGTGCCGCCCACAATCCACAGGCCCAGACGTTGCGCCGCATCTGCCAGAAACTGCTGGATGGGGCCACTGCCAAAGGGCTCCTGGATGGCCAGCTTGTCGGCGTCATGCTGGCCGATCAGGCAAAAGTATTCCGGCAGCACAGCCAGCTCGGCGCCCTGGTCTGCGGCTTGCTGCAAGAGCAGGCCGGCCTGCTGCAGGTTGTCGGCTACCTGGCCGGTGGACACCATCTGGAGGGCGGCGATTTTCATGGCTGGGTTTCCTTGGAGGGTGCGGATGTAGCGGGGGCTGGAGCGGCGGGGGCTTCGGGCTTGCGCTCGACCTTGGTGACATGCGGGTCGACCCAGGTGCCGTCGATCAGGAACTCCTGGGTGTTGGCCTCGATCAGGGGTTTGCGCAAGATGACGTTGGCCAGGAAGGTGGTCAGGCCGATCAGCGGGTTGATGGCCGAGTAGATCAGCGAGGCACTGGCCACGTTGATCTCCGGAATCACCACCACCTTGAGGTTTTGCGTCTCTTTGGCAATGTCGGCCTGGCCTTCCATCAGCACGGCGGCGTTCACGCCTTTCATCTGCAGGTTGTTGGTGCGCGCCAGACCACGCTCGATGGTGACGTCGCCGCGCACAAAGTCAAAGGCAAAGCCGTCGCTGAACACATCGCGGAAGTCCAGCACCAGGCGCCGCGGCAGGGACTGCAGGCTCAGCACGCCCAGCAGCTTGGCAATGCCGGGGTCGGCCTTGAGGAACTGGCCGGACTCCATGTTCACGTTGAAGCCCCCACCCATGCTGGCGTAGTCCGGCGAAAACGGCGAGCCCAGCCAGGACACCTGACCTGCCACCACGCCTTTGCCCTTGGCAATCACGCCGGGCGTGCCCAGGCGCTTGAGCAGGTCGCCCGTGTCAGCCACATCAAGCGTGAAATTCAGCGCGGTGCGCCTGCGTGCGCCGCTGCCTGCCGACGCCGCCGGGGCCTGCGCATTCACCTGGGCCCAATTGCCCGTGGCGGTGAACGTGGCATCGGGCGTGCTGATGTTGAAGCGATTGAGGCGCCACTCGCGCGCGCCCTCTCGCACCGGGCCGCCCAGATTGACGGCCTGGATGTCCACGCGGCCCAGCTTTTTGCCACGCAGCTCCATGTCTTCCACCACCACGTCCAGTGCCGGGACGGTGGCGGGCTGCTGGTCCAGCAAAGCCTCCACCTCCTGCTGCGCCGCCTGGCCTATGACCAGGTGCGTCAGGCGCGCATACACGCGCCCGGGCGTGCTGCCGCTGCTTTGGCGGTACTCCACATAGCCATTGAGCTCGGTGGCATCCACATTGCCGCGCCAGACCGGGCCCTCGCGCGCGCCCCCCAGCACAACCTGGTTGAACTGGCGCCCGCCCACCGTGAGTTCGCGCGCGCGCAGAGCCATGCTGTTGGGCAGGTAGGACAGGGTGGCTGCGTCCGGCACGGCATTGCCCGAACCCGGAGCGGCCGCTGCCAGGCGCGTGACCACGGCACTCCAGGCGTCCACATCCAGCTGGGGCAGGTTCACATTGGCCACCACGCCCTCGGCAGGCAGGGGAGCCGATTCATTGACACCCAGGCCCAGGGCAATGGAGCCGCGCAGCACCCGGGGCTCGGCGCCCGCGATGTCACGCACATAGACCAGACTGGCCAGGCGGCCCAGGTCCACTTGCAACTGGTCCTGCAGACGCCCGGCACCGGTCTGGGTACCCCGCACCAGCGTGGTCTCCAGGCGCAGGGGCAGGTTGGCTTCAGCGGCCTTGGCAAAGGGCGGTGGCAGGCTCAGGGCCAATCCGTTCAGGGTGCTGCTGACCAGCAGCTCCGGCACGCCCGACTTGATGGCCAGTGTGGCGCTGTAGGGCGTGCTGCCACTGCTGAACTGCGCCAGCCGCGCGGCAGGCCCCAGTTCAGTGGCCAGGCGCAGGCCTTCGGCCGTGGCCACACCATTCATGCGCAAGGCACCGGGCGTGTTGCGCGCCAAGGGCGTGTTGCCAAAATTCATGGCGCCCTCGACGCGCACGTCCCCGCCCAGGGCGCGCGCCTGCACGCCCGCAAGTGAAAAACCGCCCTCGGTAAAGGCAATAACGCCCTTGGCCCGGCTCACACGCGGCACGGCCGGCGCAAACTGGAAGTCATTGCCGCCCAGGGCGATGCTGCCCTGCACCGTGGACTTGTCGGCATGCTGCACCGGAATGGACAGGCGAACCTTGTAGTCGGCGCTGCCGCTCACGGTGGTGCGGGCCAGCGCATTGCCGATCCAGCCGCCCACCGGCGAGGCGTTCACAAAGGCCAGGGCTTCGGTCAGCGGCCCACGCGCCTCGGCCGTGACGCTGACCAGCGGCGCGTCATACAGCTTGCTGATAGCCACCTCGGTCTTGCCAAACTGCAAGCCGGTGCCCGTTGCCAGCAAACCTTTGGCCGCCTTGATCTGCAGGCTGTCGTGGTCCAGCAGCAAGTCGCCCGAGACCTGGGTCAGCAGCGGCCAGGGCGGACTGCCTTCGGGCATGACCAGCGGCGGAGCGTAGGCATAGCTGGCGTTCCGGATGGCACCTGCAATCTGGAATTCGCCCTGCTTGGGCGTGCTGAACGGAAACCTGGCCAGGTCGCCCTTGACGCGAAAGCGCGCGTTGCTGCCCTCACCGGCCACCAGCGCCTGCGCCAGGTAGTCGCGCGCCTCCTTGTCCATGTCCAGCGGCAGGTAGCGCGGCAGGGCGGCCAGATTGGCGCGGCCCAGGGTACCGCTGAGGTCCAGCACGCCGGGAAAGCGCAGCTCCAGCGATCCACCGTTTGGCACCGGCGCGGTCTGCCATTTGATTTGGGCTTCGCCCTGCGCATCCGGGTTGGCGAAGCGCAGCTTGCCGGTCTCCACGCTGATGTGCGTGCCGTCCAGCTTCCACTGCACATCGCCCGTCAGGCTGTCAAAGGCCACCACCGGTTTTTCAAACACGCCGGGGAATTCAATGCTGCCGTCCTGCAGCGCCAGTGTGGCGCGCCCGCCGCTCTGGTTCATATCAAAATCCACCGTGGCACCACGCAGGCCGGGTATGCCGAGGTTCACCCGTGGCTGGGCCGCCAGCACCAGTTGTGTCACCCGGCCGGTGGCGCCAAAACGGGCCGGACTACCGATATTGCCCTGCCAGTCCAGCTTGATCTTCTCCACCAGGCCCTGGGGCGCGAGGCGCTGGAAGCCCTCGTGCACGGCCGCATTGAGAGGCAGGCGGCTGGCAATTTCACGGATGGCCGCCAGGTCCAGCCGGTCGGCCACCAAGGTGCCATGTGCGTCCTGCTGGGCATTTGCCTCGAACAGGCTGAGCTGCACATTGCCACCCGGCCAGTGCAGACCGTCGCGGGTGTCAAACGCCAGCGCCTGCGTGGAGAAGGTGCGACCTCCATCGAGCAGTTGCACGCCCAGACGGCCACTTACCCGCTCCAGGTCCAGCGGCTCCAGGGCAGGTGCCAGCTTCACGGTCACCTTCTGCAAGGCCACATCGGCGGTGGCGCCCAGCAGCACTGCGTGGTCCACATCCACCCAGGCGCGCAGCGAGCCCGCGCCCTGGCGCAGGTCAAGCCCCAGGTCCACATAGTTGCGCAGCTGTTCCAGGTCGACCTGCGAGGCCTCGGCATACAGCTGCCCGCTCCAGTTGCGCCAGTCACCATGGCGGCGCGAGAACAGCGGCTGCAAAAATTTGCCCTGCAACGACAGGCGTGTGCCCCAACCGGTGGGCGGATCGGCATCCACGCGCAGGCTGTGGTTGCGCCCGCGGTTGCGGATCAGCACGTCCACATCGGCCAGCTCCAGCGTGGGCAGGCCGCGCAATTCGTCGCTCCAGCGCACGCGCCCGCCACGCACCACCAGCTCGGTCTGGGCAAACACCCAGTCGGCCGCAGCGCTGCCGTCGGTCGTGGCCTCAGGCAGGACAAAGCCCGCAATCCAGATGCGGCCATCGGCGCTGCGGCGCACATCGAGCTCGGGCGCTGCCACGTACAACTGCTCAAAACCCAGGCCCACAGCCGAGCGCACCGAGAGGGCTGCCAGCACCGAGGGCAGGCGCAGGGCCTCGCGGCCATCAGCATCCAGCAGGCGCACATCACGCAGTTCGACCGAAGGAATCAGGCCGTTGGAGGTGGCCACGATATCGCCGATGCGCACGCCAATGCCCATGCGCTGGCTGGCCTGCTGCTCCAGCCACGGACGGAATTCGCCGATTCGCGGCACAATCAGAAAATGCAATCCGCCCCACAGCAGGCCTGAAGTGATCCAGGCCGCAGCAAGAATCCACAAGAGCCAGCGTGACGCGCACGCAAAGGCGCTGAGCCACCGGGACGGGGTCAGGTTCGCTTGTGGCATTGTTCTGTCTTCACCATGTCAGGAATTATGACCCCCCTCGACGCAGCTCCAGCCGCCCTGGGCGCCTCCACCGGGTCCGCCTACCCGCGCTTTGGCCAGCGTGTGCGGCGCCGCTATGCCGGGGAATTGGCCCTGCTGCCTGTGGGTGTTCCCAGGCGCGCGGCCATGCAGAGCGTGTTTGACTCCCTGCGCCACGGTGGGCTGGATTTTCCCGGTGCGCTGCGGGCCACACGCCAACTGGTGCTGGAGCGCCTGCTGGCGCTGGACTGTGACCAGTCCTGCCCCCTGGCCGAGGTGGCAGCCAGCATGACCGAACTGGCCGAGTGGTCACTGGACCTGGCCTTTGCCGAGAGCCAGCACAGCCTGCAGGAGACCCATGGCGTGCCCTTGGGCGCCAATGGCGAAGCAGCCCAGCTGTGCATCATCGGCATGGGCAAGCTCGGTGCGCGCGAGCTCAATGTGTCCAGCGACATCGACCTGATCTACGTTTACGACCAGGACGGCGAGACCAACGGCAGCGCGCAGGGACGCGGACGGATTTCCAACCAGGAGTTCTTTGCCAAGCAGGTGCGCGCCATCTATGCGCTGGTGGGCGAAAGCACCGAGCACGGCTTCGTGTTCCGCGTGGACCTGGCGCTGCGCCCCAACGGCAACTCCGGCCCGGCCGCGGTGTCGCTGGCCGCACTCGAAGAATACTTCCAGGTGCAGGGCCGCGAATGGGAGCGCTTTGCCTGGCTCAAGAGCCGTGTGGTGGCGCCGCGCGCCGCCATTGGCTCGGGCTGCGCACAGGGCTTGCGCGCCATCATCGTGCCCTTTGTGTTCCGGCGTTACCTGGACTACAACGTGTTTGATGCCCTGCGCATCCTGCACCGACAGATCCGCGAGCACGCCGCCAAGCGCAGTGCCGGCCACCCCGAACGTGGCAACGACGTGAAGCTCTCGCGCGGGGGCATCCGCGAAATCGAATTCACCGTGCAGCTGCTGCAGGTGGTGCGCGGCGGCCAGTTCCCCGAGTTGCGCACCCGTCCCACCTTGAGCGCGCTGCAGCGCGTGGCCCGCGCCGGCCTGATGCCGCAGAGCGCGGCCGACAACCTGGCCCAGGCCTATGTGTTTTTGCGCCAGGTGGAGCACCGCATCCAGTACCTGGACGACCAGCAGACCCATGTGCTGCCGGTGAATGATGACGACCTGCTGTGGATGGCCCAGACCATGGGTTTTGCCAACACGCACAGCTTTTTGGCCCAGCTCGACGCCCACCGCGAATGCGTGGCCCATGAGTTTGATGCGCTCTTGGGCGGCGCCCAACCCGAATGCAAGGGTTGCAACGGCAAGGGCGCAGCGCCCGACGCCAGTGACTTCGAGGTGCTCTTGGGCCACACCCAGGGCAAGTTCCGCGAGCGCCTGTCCACCTGGCAGACCCACCCCCGGGTGCTGGCGCTGCGCGAGGAGTCGCGCGCGCGGCTGGGGCGGCTGATCCTGCGCACCGCGCAGTGGGTGGCTGAGGGCAAGGTGAGCGAGGACGCCGCCGTGCGCCTGTCCGACTGGATTGAGCCCCTGCTGCGCCGCGAGAGCTATCTGGCCCTGCTGCTGGAGCGCCCCAACGTGCACGAGCGCCTGCTGCGCATGCTGGGTGCGGCCAAGTGGCCCGCGCGCTACCTGATGCAGCACCCCGGCGTGATCGACGAGCTGGCTGGCAGCGCCATGCTGGACGAGCGCTTTGACGCCACTGAGTTCGAAGCCGAGATGGAGCACCGCCGCAAGGCCCTGGCCGCCAGCGGCGAGGACGATGACGAGGCGCTGCTCAACCTGCTGCGCCGCGCCCACCATGCCGAGGTGTTTCGCACCCTGGCGCGCGATGTGGAGGGCCGCATCACGGTGGAGCAGGTGGCTGATGATTTGAGTGCCCTGGCCTTGAGCATTCTGCGCACCACCACCCGCTGGTGCTGGGAGCGCCTGAAAAACCGCCACCGCCCGGACCACCGCTTTGCCGTCATTGCCTACGGCAAGCTCGGCGGCCTGGAGCTGGGCTACGGCAGCGACCTGGACATTGTGTTTGTGTTCGATGACGAGGATGACCGCGCCTTCGAGGTCTATGGCGCACTCATCCGCAAGCTGATCAACTGGCTCACCGTGAAGACCGGCGAGGGCGACCTCTACGAGATCGACACCGCGCTGCGGCCCAACGGCAACTCCGGACTGCTGATCACCAGCTTTGATGCCTACGCCAACTACCAGCAGCAGCGCGGCAGCAACGCCGCCTGGACCTGGGAGCACCAGGCCATGACGCGCGCGCGCTGTGTGCTGGGTGACGCGGCCATGCAGCAGCGCTTTGAGGCGGTGCGCGAGGCGGTAATCACCACGCCACGCGACACGGCCGCCCTGCGCGCCGAGATCATGGACATGCGCGCCAAGGTCAGCAAGGCACGCACGGTGCTTGACGGCCAGTTTGACGTGAAGCACAGCGCAGGCGGCATGGTCGATATCGAATTCGCCGTGCAGTACCTGGTGCTGTCCCAGAGTGCGGCCCACCCGGAGCTGCGCGCCAATGTGGGCAACATCGCCCTGCTGCAGCGCGCCCAGGCCTGTGGCCTGCTGAGCGGCCACACCGGCGACAACGCCGCCCTGGCCTACCGCACGCTGCGCCAGATCCAGCACCGCGCCCGGCTCAATGAAGAGCCCACGCAAGTGGGCGTGGAGGAGGTGGTGGTTGAGCGGGAGGCGGGGTTGGCTTTGTGGCAGGCTGTTTTTGGTTGATTGATTGAGAGGCTTTGTTTCTCTCGCTGCGGACTTAGAGGCGTTGGCTCTCTCGCTGCGGGCTGGGTGGTGTGGGCAGTTTCCTCATAGCGGAGTACCGCAAATCGTCAACCGCCCACACCACCCAGCCCGCGAACCATAGGCGCTCCACGGTCATCCACAGCCAAGAAGCCTGGTACATAGCGCGCCGCTCACGGGTTTACGGTATGGCAAAGCAGCGCGCGCCAATGACCGGCGGGGGACGGGGTGTCTTTCAAATGGAAAGATACAAACTCAACCCGCCCGAATCCGGTTCACCAACTGCGTAGTCGAGTACCCCGCCACAAAAGGCAGCGCCAGCGCATGCCCACCCCAACTCTCCACCAACCGGGTCTCAGGCAGCTTGGCCATGTCGTAGTCGCCCCCCTTGACCAGAATGTCGGGGCGGATCTCGCCGATGATTTCCTGCGGCGTGTCCTCGTCGAACCACGTCACCAGACTGACCGATTCCTGCGAGGCCATGACGATGGCGCGGTCGGCGTCCTTGTTCAGGGGCCGGTCATCGCCCTTGCCCAAGCGCTTGACCGAGGCATCGGTATTGAGCGCCACGATCAGGCTGCCGCCCAGGGCGCGGGCCTGGGCCAGATAGACCACATGGCCACGGTGCAGCACGTCAAACACGCCGTTGGTAAACACCCAGGGCCGGGGCAGCGCCTGCAGGGCCGCAGCCAGTTCGCCGCGGGGGTGGATTTTTTGCAAAAAGGCGGGGGGAGAATTTAGGGCTTGCATAGCAAGATGCTAGCAGGGCAGTATGGGAGGCGTTATGGGTCTTATTCCAAGGCTCGAACGCCACGGGCCGGGCATAATCTTTTCAAGCCATGAACCTCATACCGATCGAAATCGACTCCGTCCGCATTGGATACCCGCTGCCATGTGACCTGGTCGACAAGGATGGGGTGCTGCTGGCCAGCAAGCGCTATGTCGTTCGCTCCAAGGACGACCTGGCCCACTTTTACAAGCGCCCTGGCGGCGTATTCATTGACGGCATGGATGCCGACGCCCTGCGCAAGGCCTATGTGGACCAGCTGCAGACCCTGATGCGCAAGGACAAATCGATTGGCGAAATCGCCGGATCCAAGCTGCAGGTGGACAAGGCGGTCAAACGCACGGTAGACGCACCGACGAAGCTGGCCTGGGGCGATCTGCAGGTGCAGGCCCTCCGCCTGCTGCGCGACCCGCAAAGCGAATCCTTTGCCGAGCGCCTGGACAATGTGCACCAGACCCTGAGCCAGGAATCCCAGCGCAACCCCAACGGTGTGCTGTTTGCCCTGATCCAGCTCTCGGCCAGCGAAACCGAGATGTACAGCGCCACCCATGCCATGCTGGTGAGTGTGATGTGCGGCCTGGCTGCCCGCGAGGTGCTGAACTGGCCCGAACCGGTGGAAACACTGCTGCGCAAGTCGGCTTTGACCATGAACATTGGCATGACCGAGCTGCAGGACCGCCTGACCCTGCAAAAAAGGCCACCAGAGCCGGGACAGCAGGCGCTGATTGACGCCCATCCCCAGGCATCGGTGGAACTGCTCAAAGCCCTTGGCGTGAGCGACAGCACCTGGCTGGAAGCCGTGGCCGCCCACCACGCACTGTTGCCGGGCCCGCTGCGCAGCAAGACCCCGGCCCAGCGGCTGGCGCGGCTGATCCAGCGTGCCGACATGTTTGCCGCGCGGCTTTCGCCCCGGCTGACGCGCCCGCCGGTCAGCCCCGCTGTAGCCATGCAGGCCTGCTACTTTGATGAAAACAAGCAGGTCGACGAGGCCGGTGCCGCGCTGATCAAGGCCGTGGGTATCTACCAGCCCGGCGCCTATGTGAAGCTGGCCTCGGAAGAAGTGGCGGTGGTGGTGCGCCGCGGCTCCAACACCAGCACCCCGCGCGTGGCGGTGGTGCTCAACCGCAGTGGCATGGCCACCAGCGAACATGCGGTGCGCGATACCAGCAACAAAGACTACCGCGTGGTGGCCAGCGTCCCGCACAGTGACGTCAAAGTGCAAATTCAGCTCGACCGGCTGCTGCCCCTGACCCAGACACTGGCCTCCGACCGCAGCTGGTAAGGCCGGTTCAGCGCCATACCGAAGCGCGCAGCAGCGCGCAGGGCTGCCAATACCCAAGAATGTTTGAGGGCTTTTGTACTGATTGATTTGAAAAAATACCAATCAGTCACAAAATAACCGCAAAGTTCAAAACCATGAAAATTGCAATTATTGGCTCCGGCATCTCCGGCCTCTCTGCCGCGCACACCCTGCGCGACCACGCCCACCTGACCCTGTTCGAGGCCGGCGACTACTTTGGCGGCCACACCCATACCGTGGATGTGACCCTGCCCGGACCCACGGGGCCCGTCACCCACGGGGTGGACACCGGCTTTCTGGTGTTCAACGAACGCACCTACCCCAAGCTGATCGCCTTGTTTGCCGAGCTCGGCGTGGCCACGGCCAAGTCCGACATGTCTTTTTCGGTGCAGGTGCCCAGGGACACGGGCCGGCCGCTGGAGTGGAGCGGCTCTTCACTCAACACCGTGTTTGCCCAGCGCCGCAACCTGCTGAACCCGCGCTTTCTGCAAATGCTGCGCGAGGTGCTGCGCTTCAACCAACTGGCCACCCGTCTGGCCGAAAGCGGCTTGGAGGGCGAGCTGACGCAACCCCTGTCGGCCTTCCTGCAACAGCATGGTTTTTCCACGGTGTTCAGGGACTGGTACTTCCTGCCCATGCTGGGCTGCATCTGGAGCTGTCCGACCGACCAGATGCTGCAGTTCCCGGTGGCCACCATGATCCGCTTCTGCCACAACCACGGCCTGATCCAGGTCAGCAACCGGCCGCAATGGTGGACCGTGGCTGGTGGCGCACGCAGCTATGTGGACAAGATCGTGTCGCGCCTGCAGGACAAACGCCTGCATACGCCTGTGACCCACATCCGGCGTGATGCCCAGGGCGTGTTGGTGTCCTCGGCGGGCCACACCGAACGCTTTGACCGCGTGGTGCTGGCCTGCCACTCCGACCAGTCGCTGCGCCTGCTTTCCGATGCCAGCCCGGCCGAGCGCGCCACGCTGGGCGCCATCCGCTACCAGCCCAATCTGGCCGTGCTGCACACCGACACCTCGGTGCTGCCGCAGAAACGCCGCGCCTGGGCGGCGTGGAACTACCAGCGCGCAGCCACCCGGGCACAGGAGCAGTCCACGGTCTGTCTGCACTACCTGCTCAACCTGCTGCAGCCCTTGCCGTTCCAGCAAAGCGTGGTGGTGTCGCTCAACCCGCTGGCACCCATTGACCCGGCACAGGTGCTGGGCAGCTATGCCTACGAGCACCCGGTGTTTGACCTGGCCGCCATCGAGGCGCAAAAGCGCCTGCCCGCCTTGCAGGGCCAGAACAGCACCTACTTTTGCGGCGCCTGGACCGGCTACGGTTTTCACGAGGACGGTCTGGCCTCGGGGCTGGATGTGGCACGCCGCATCATGGACACGCTGCCCGCGTCCGTTCAAATGGCCGAACGCCTGGCAGCCTGAAGCCCATGCCCTCTGCAGCACCCATGGAAAGCCCCGGCCCGGTCAGCGCCCTGATCGGCTTCGGCCAGGTGCGCCACCGCCGCCTCAAGCCCGTGGCCAATGCCTTTAACTACCCCACCTACTTTTTGCTGCTGCCCATGCGCAGCCTGCAGCTCAACGGACCGGGCGCCCTGGCGCGCAACCGCCGCGCGGCGCTGAGCTTTTTTGATGCCGACCATGGCGACGGCCGCGGGCCAGAGGCCGGTGGCGCCCTGGCCTGGCTGGATGCGCTGTTGCTGTCGCAGGGCATTGCGGACGCCACCGGCGAAGTCTGGCTGCACACCTACCCGCGCGTGCTGGGCTTTACCTTCAAGCCGGTGAGCTTCTGGTACTGCCAGCGCCAGGACGGCACGCTGCGCGCCATTGTGGTGGAGGTGAACAACACCTTTGGCCAGCGCCATTGCTATCTGCTGGACCAGCCGGTCTATGGCGCCGAGCTGCGGGCCGACAAGGTCTTCCATGTCTCGCCGTTTTGCGATGTGCAGGGCGGCTACCGTTTCCGTTTTATGCTCGACGCCGAACACCGCCACACGCTGGCCCGCATCGATTACGACGACGACCAGGGCCCGCTGCTGCAAACCAGCGTCAGCGGCACGCTGGAAGCGCTGACCGCTGCCAGTGCGCGCCGCGCGCTGTGGCGTTACCCCGCCATGACCTGGGGCGTGCTGGCACGCATCCACTGGCAGGCGGTCAAGCTGGCGCTCAAGCGCGTGCCGTTTTTTGGCAAGCCTGCGCTGCCCGCAAGTTTTGTTTCCCGCTAGAGCCCCACCCGCATGCCCCCCATGAACACCAACACCCTGGCCTCCAGCCGCAGCACCTCTTTCACCCTGCCACGCGGCACTCCGGCAGCCGCACGCACTGTCTTCAAGCTGCTGCAGCGCCTGACACACGGCAGCCTGACCGTGCAGTTGCCCGATGGCAGCATGCAACGCTTTGGCGGCGAGGCCCTGCCCCATGCCACCCTGGTGCTGCACAACTGGAACGTCTGTTCGGCAGCCCTCAAGTCTGGCGACATCGGGTTTGCCGAGGGCTATATCGCAGGCGACTGGAGCACGCCGAACCTGACCGACTTGCTGCGCGTGCTGGTGAAGAACCGCGCCGAAGTGGACGCCGTGTTTTTCGGCAGCTGGGCCGGGCGCCTGTTCTACCGCATCAAGCATCTGCTCCACCGCAACACGCGCACCAACAGCCAGAAGAACATCCACGCCCACTACGACCTGGGCAACGGCTTCTATGGCCTGTGGCTGGATGCCACCATGAACTATTCCAGCGCCCTCTTCAACGGCGACCTGAACCAACCCATGGCCGCTGCGCAAGATGCCAAGGTGCGCCGCGCCCTGGTGCAGGCCGCCGTGAAGCCCGGTGACCGCGTGCTGGAGATCGGCTGCGGCTGGGGCGCACTGGCCGAGATGGCCACCACTGGGATGGACGCCAGCATCACCGGCGTGACGCTGAGCACCGAGCAGCTGGCCTTTGCCCAGGCCCGCATGCAGCGCCTGGGCGTGGACCACCGCGCCGAGCTGCGTCTGCAGGACTACCGCGACATTGAGGACGCGCCCTTCGATGCCATCTGCTCTATCGAGATGGTGGAGGCCGTGGGCCGTGAATACTGGCCCACCTACTTTGGCACGGTGTCGCGGCTGCTCAAGCCGGGTGCGCGCGCCTGCATCCAGAGCATCGTGATTGATGACGCCCTTTATGAGCGCTACATCCACTCCACCGACTTCATCCAGCAGTACATCTTCCCCGGCGGTTGCCTGCCCTGCCCGCGCGTGTTCAAGGAACAGGCCGAGGCTGCCGGCCTGCAAGTGGTCGAGAGCTTCGCCTTTGGCACCGACTATGCCGAGACGCTCAGGCGCTGGCGCGAGCGCTTTCTGGCCCAGCGCACCGCCGTGCTGGCCAACGGCTTTGACGAGCGCTTTGTGCGCATCTGGGAGTTCTACCTGGCCTACTGCGAGGCAGCGTTTGACGAGCGCAACATCGACGTGATTCAGTACACCCTGCAAAAGCCGCTGGCCTGATGCCCATGTCCCGCGCCTGCCTGCCAGCCCCAGCGCGCCGCTCCGCAGGCGAGGGCTCAGCCAGCCCGGCCATGCTTTCGCGTCGAGCCACCCTGCAGGCAGTTGCAGTCTGTGCTTTGGGCGGCCTGGCACTGGGCGTCACGCCGGTTGGCCTGCACATTGCCCAGGCCGCAGACGCGCCGCTGACCACCCCTGTGCTGCTCGCCGAACT
This sequence comes from Rhodoferax lacus, assembly GCF_003415675.1. GTDB lineage: Bacteria > Pseudomonadota > Gammaproteobacteria > Burkholderiales > Burkholderiaceae_C > Allorhodoferax > Allorhodoferax lacus. Next base: position 163,258 of record NZ_QFZK01000007.1, on the reverse strand, counting down.
GGCCACCGACTTGCCCGGCGCGCAGGCACTGGGTTCGGCCACGCTGCGTTTTCTGGGCCTGCAGGTGTACGAGGCCAGGCTCTGGGTGCCCAGCGGCTTCAACCCCAGCGCCTATGCGCAAAGCCCGTTTGGGCTGGAGCTGAATTACTTTCGCAGCCTGCGTGGGCGCTTGATTGCCGAACGCTCGCTGAAAGAAATGCAGCGCCAGGGCAAGCTCAGCCCCCAGCGCGAGCAGGCCTGGCTGCAGGCCATGGAGCAGACCTTTCCGGACGTCAACGCCGGTGACCGCATCACGGGTTTGCACACGCCCGGCGTAGGCGCGCGCTTCTGGTTCAACGGCCGCAGTTTGCCTGCGGTGCGGGATGCCGATTTCAGCCGCGTGTTCTTCGGCATCTGGTTGTCGGAGGCCAGCAGCGAGCCGCAGATGCGCAAGGCTTTGCTGGGATTGCCCGCGTGAGCGCTGCAGCAGTGCCGGTGCCCGAAGCCACTTTTGGCTGGCGGGAGGGCTGGCGCTACGGCCTGATGGGCTTTCCCCTGGCCTTTGTGGCGCTGCCCCTGTATGTGCTGCTGCCCAACTACTACGCCCGCGCGTTTGGCGTGCCCCTGGCTGCACTGGGCGCGCTGCTGCTGGGAGCGCGCCTGCTGGATGCCGTAATAGATCCCCTGCTGGGCCGCTGGAGCGACCACCTCTTCACCCGCGCACCGGGCACCGTGCTGGCCTGGGCGGCACTGGCCAGCACGCTCTTGGGCCTGGGCTTTGCCCTGCTGTTTTTTCCGCCGCTGCGTTCCCTGAATGCGCTGCTGGCCTGGGCGGCGGTCTGCCTGCTGCTGACCTATGGCGCCTACAGCGCCTTGTCGATACTGCACCAGTCCTGGGGCGCGCGCTTGGGGGGTGACGAGGCACAACGCGCCAGCGTCGTGGCCTGGCGCGAGGGCCTGGGGCTGCTGGGTGTGGTGCTGGCCTCGGTGGCGCCCCTGGTGTTGGGCATGGCCGCCACCACGGCCCTGTTCTTTGTGGCCCTGGCACTGGGCTGGCTGGCCTGGCGCCAGGCGCGCAAACCCTTGGCCCCGCAGCTTGCCCTGCACCAAGACCCGGCAGCTCGCCCTGCGGTTTCGTACACACCGCACGTGGTGACTTCGCCCATCCCCGCTCCCGCTGCAAGCGCCGATACGACGCGCCTCGGGCGCGCGTCCATCTGGCTGCCGTTTGCGCGCCCGGCCTTTCGTGCGCTTCTGGCGGTGTTCGTGGTCAACGGCATTGCCAGCGCGGTGCCGGCCACCCTGATCCTGTTTTTTGTGCAGGACCGGCTGCAGGCCACGGCTGCCATGCAGCCGCTGTTTCTGGGCAGCTATTTCCTGAGTGCCGCACTGTCCATTCCGCTGTGGCTCAAGCTGGTGGAGCGCATCGGCCTGGCACGCACCTGGGGTGCGGGCATGTTGCTGGCAGTGGCCGTGTTTGTGTTTGCCGCCCAGCTGGGCGCTGGCGACTCTGCCGCCTTCCTGCTGGTGTGCGCGCTCTCGGGCGTGGCGCTGGGCACCGACCTGGCGCTGCCAGCCGCCCTGCTGGCCGGCACCATTGCCAGCAGTGGCGACCGGGGCCAGGCCGAGGGTGCCTACTTTGGCTGGTGGAACTTTGCCACCAAGCTCAACCTGGCCCTGGCCGCCGGCATTGCCCTGCCCGCGCTGGCCTGGCTGGGTTACACGCCCGGCGCGCAGGACGCCGCAGCCCTGCAAACCCTCACCATCGCCTACTGCCTGCTGCCCTGCGGCCTGAAGCTTCTGGCAGCCACGCTGCTCTACACCCTCATCATCCGAAAGACACCATGACACCTCGCCTTCTGAAACCCGGACGCCTGCTGCTGGCCTGCCTGGCACTGGCATCGGCCCTGACCCTGGGCGGCTGCGCCTCCCAGCAGATGGAGAGCTATGCCAACGAAAAACCGGTGCTGGACCTGCAGCAGTACTTCAACGGCACGCTCGACGCGTATGGCGTCTTCACCGACCGCTCGGGCACGGTGGTCAAACGCTTCAGCGTGGTGATGGTGTGCAGCTGGCAGGGCAATGAGGGCACGCTGGACGAGGACTTCACCTACTCCGACGGCAGCAAGCAAAAGCGCGTCTGGCACCTCACCCGCCTGGCTGACGGACGTTTCACCGGCCGCGCCGACGATGTGGTGGGCCAGGCCCAGGGAGAGAGCCGCGGCAATGCGCTGCACTGGAACTACACCCTGAGCCTGCCGGTGGATGGCAAGGTCTACGAAGTGCAGTTTGACGACTGGATGTACCTGATGGGCGAGCGCGTGATGCTCAACAAGGCCACCATGAGCAAGTTTGGCGTGCGCCTGGGTGAAGTCACTCTGTCCTTTTACAAGCGCTAGGCCATGGGCTTTCTTTCAAGCGCCAACCTTCCCATGGCCGACTGGCGCGGCAAGCGCGTCTGGCTTGTGGGCGCCAGCAGCGGCATTGGCGAAGCCACCGCAGCGGCCCTGCATGCACAGGGCGCCCTGGTGACCGTGTCGGCGCGCAAGCAAAACGACCTGCAGGCCTTTGTGGACCAGCACCCCGGCGCGCAGGCGCTGGCCCTGGATGTGACGGACCGCCAGGCCGTGCAGGCGGCAGCCGTTCAGGTGCTGGCCCAGGGACCGCTGGACTGCGTGGTGTACTGCGCGGGCACCTACACCGCCATAAGTGCCCAGGCGCTGGATGTAGATCTGGTCCTGCGGCACATGGAGGTGAATTTTGCTGGCGCCCTCTACCTGCTCGAGGCGGTGCTGCAGCCCATGCTGGCACAGGGTCACGGCCATATCAGCCTGGTGGGCAGCGTGGCCGGTTTTAGTGGCCTGCCCAACAGCCTGGGCTATGGGCAAAGCAAGGCCGCGCTGATTCACCTGGCCGAGTCGCTGTACCTGGAGCTCCAAGGCTGTGGGCTTGGCGTGTCCCTGATCAACCCGGGCTATGTGCAAACTCCGCTCACGGCACAGAACACCTACAAGATGCCCGCACTGATCACACCGCAAGCCGCCGCAACAGCCATCCTGCAGGGCTGGGCCGCGGGTGCGTTTGAAATCCATTTCCCCAAGCGCTTCACGTTGTTGCTCAAGCTGATGCGCGTGCTGCCCTACCGCATCTACTTTGCGCTGGTACGGTACGCCACCGCATGAACCCAACCCCTATGTCCTCTGCAGATTGCACTGCCGCTGCCACCCGGCTGGCACAGTATTTTGAAACCCTGAGCCCGCAGAGTGTGCAGGACGTCGCGCTGTACTACGCAGCAGACGCGCGCTTCAAGGACCCGTTCAACGACGTGCGCGGCATCGCCGCCATCCGGCAGATCTTTGCGCATATGTTTGCAGCACTGGAGCATCCGCACTTTGTGGTGACGGGCCAGGTGGTGCAGGGCCATCAGTGCTTTCTGACCTGGGAATTCCGCTTCGGCTTCAAGAGCTTCCAGCGAGGCGCGCAGCAAGTCATTCTGGGCGCCTCGCAGCTGGTGTTTTCAGAGTCGGGGTTGGTCACGCTGCACCGCGACTACTGGGATGCGGCTGAAGAGTTGTATGAAAAGCTGCCTCTGGTGGGCGGCCTGATGCGCTGGCTCAAGCGCCGCGCCAACAGCTAAGCGTTTGGGCGCCTGGCGGCGACTAGCCAGGCATCTGGCTGGGCTTGAAATCGCCAGCGCGCTTGGACTCACCCCACCAGGCACGCAGCGACTCAAACACATTGCGGCAACCGCAGCACTGGTAAGGCCCTGTGGGCAGCCAGGCACCGGAGGGCTGGCGCTCCATCAATCGTTTGTAACTGGGAGTGCCACAGCCGCGGCATTTGTAGACGGTCTTGTAGGTAGCCATAGAAGGCTACTGTAAGTGCGGGCCCGCACAAACACCAGCCAGGTTTTGTAAAACCGTGTAAGCCCTGCAGGGCCCGCGTTCAGGCCGGTACGGTGTCGGCAAAGCTGGCGCGCTGCATCAGCTTGTCGTAGAGCTTGACCAGGTTGGGGTAGTCGGCGCGCCAGGCCAGCTCGGGGAAACGGAAGTCCAGGTAGCCCAGCGCACAGCCCACGGCAATGTCGGCCAGGCTGAGGTGGATGCCAGCGCAATACGGCTTGTCGCCCAGGCCCAGGCTCATGGCCTTGAGTGCGTCTGTGCACTTGCGCATCTGGCGGTCTATCCAGGCCTGGCTGCGCTGCTCGCTGCTGCGACCGGCCCAGGTGGCTTCCATGCGGGCCAGGATGGAGGCATCGAGCACGCCATCGGCCAGCGCCTCCCAGGTCTTGATTTCAGCGCGTTCACGGCCCACGGCCGGGATCAGCTTGCCCACGGGGGACAGCGTGTCCAGGTACTCGACGATCACACGGGAATCAAACAGCGCCTCGGCGCCTTCCATGATCAGGCAAGGCACCTTGCCCAGCGGATTGGAGCTGGAGATGCTGGTGCCCTCGGACCAGACGTCTTCGGTGACGAAGGTGTACTCCAGCTTTTTTTCGGCCATCACTGCTCGTACCTTGCGGACGTAGGGGCTGGTGGTGGATCCGATGAGTTTCATGGCTGGCCTGCAAATATTAGTGACATTCATTCTATCCATTGGGTATGTATGAATGGGCGTACAAGGCCAAGTGGGAGGGGCATGCGGGATACCCACCTACAATTCGTGTATGACTTTTTCTGCCATCTCTGCACTCTCCCCACTGGACGGCCGTTACGCCGCCAAGCTTGCCACCCTGCGCCCCCTGACCAGCGAACTGGGCTACATGCACCGCCGCGTGCAGGTGGAGGTGGCCTGGTTCATCGCCCTGAGCGACGCCGGCTTTGCCGAATTCAAACCCTTGAGCCCCGGCGCGCGCACCTACCTGCTGGGCCTGGTGAAGAATTTTTCCGAAGCCGATGGCGAGGCCATCAAGGCGATTGAGAAAACCACCAACCACGATGTGAAGGCCGTGGAGTACTGGATCAAGTCCAAGTTTGAAGCAAGGCCCGAACTGGAAAAGGCCGGTGAGTTTGTGCACTTTGCCTGCACCAGCGAAGACATCAACAACACCAGCCACGGCCTGCAGCTGCGCTCCGCGCGCGACGTGGTGATATTGCCGCTGCTGGACAAGCTGGTTCTGAAATTGCGCGACATGGCCCACGCGCATGCTGAAGTGCCCATGCTCAGCCGCACCCACGGCCAGACCGCCAGCCCCACCACCGTGGGCAAGGAAATGGCCAACGTGGTGGTGCGTCTGCAAACCGCCTGTGACCGCATTGCCGCCGTCAAGATCCTGGCCAAGATGAATGGCGCTGTGGGCAACTACAACGCGCACCTGTCGGCCTGGCCTGACTTTGACTGGGAAGCCTTCAGCAAGCGGGTCATTGAAACGCCCGAGCCGCTGGGCCTGGGCCTGTCGTTCCAGCCCTTCAGCACGCAGATCGAGCCGCACGACTACATGGCCGAGCTGTTTGACGCGGTGGCCCGCACCAACACCATCCTGATTGACCTGTCGCGCGACATCTGGGGCTATGTGTCGCTGGGCTACTTCAAGCAAAAGCTGCGCGATGGCGAAGTGGGCTCCAGCACCATGCCGCACAAGGTCAACCCCATCGACTTCGAGAACGCCGAGGGCAACCTCGGGCTGGCCAACGCGGTGCTGCGCCACCTGGCCGAGAAGCTGCCGGTGTCGCGCTGGCAGCGTGACCTGACCGACTCCACCGTGCTACGCAACATCGGCGTGGCCCTGGGCTATGCCGCGCTGGCCTACCAGTCGCTGCAGACGGGCCTGAACAAGCTCGAAATCAACAAGGCCGCGATTGCCGACGACCTGGACGCTTCCTGGGAAGTGCTGGCCGAACCCATCCAGACGGTGATGCGCCGCTTCGGCCTGCCCCAGCCCTATGAGCAGCTGAAAAAATTCACCCGTGGCGAGGCCATGACACAAGAATTGATGCGCGGCTTCATTGTCGGGCTGGAGATTCCGCAGGTGGAAAAGGACCTGTTGCTGGCGATGACACCGGGCAGCTACACCGGCAAAGCGGCAGAGTTAGCGAAGCGCGTCTAGATGGCCATCAAATCCACCATCTTCAAAGCCAATCTGCAGATTGCCGACATCGACCACAGCTACTACGCCGACCACGCGCTGACGCTGGCGCGCCACCCCAGCGAGACCGATGAACGCATGATGGTGCGGCTGGTGGCGCTGGCGTTTGAGGCCCACAAGCTGCAAAGCGTGTGCGGCGGCGACGGCACGCTGAACTTTGGTGCGGGCCTGTCGGATGTGAATGAGCCCGATGCCTGGCTGCGCGACTTCACCGGCCTCACACGCCTGTGGATCGAGGTAGGCCAGCCTGAAGACAAGCCGCTGCTCAAGGCCTGCGGCAAGGCTGACGAAGTGGTGCTGTACTGCTTCAACCACGCGGCGGAAGTCTGGTGGAAGGGCATGGAGAACAAGCTCAGCCGACCCAAGAACCTGTCGGTGTTCCGCATCCCCACGGCGGCCAGCCAGGCCCTGATTCCGCTGGCCCAGCGCAGCATGCAGCTGCAGGCCACGATTCAGGAGGGTACGTTGACCTTGGGTGACGCAAGTAACACGGTCGACATCGAACCTATCCGCTGGAAGTAGATTTCTCCGCCGCCCGCTCCGCATATTTGTTGAAGCGCCAGGCCGTGCCTTCCAGGGTGATGCGCCGCCAGGTGGCGCGTTTCTGGACGGGCTCCATCTCGGTCCACTTCTGCACCTCTTCAAAGCTGCGCCCGCAGCCCTTGCATTGTTCGTCGCCCTGACTCGTGGAGCAGATGGCTATGCAGGGCGTGTCGGGCGTGCTGTGGTACCAGGCCAGCCAGGCCGTCAGTGCCTTGGGTGGCATAGTGGCCGCGTCTGCCTCCAGCTCGCGGTAATAGACCAGCAGGGCATAGACCTCGGCCAATGCGCGCGTAGGTGCAGGCAGGGACACACCGTCCGGTGAGGGCTCGCGCTGGCGCCAGTAGTTGATGGCGGCCTCGATGTCGGTGATGTGGATGCCTGTCATGGGAGGCGCATCATAGCCCGCGCAGAATGCCCCAGCCTGTATGGTGCCCAACCAGGGCCAGGCCCCAGCATTGCAAGGGGCTTCGGGCGACTGGCTATCATCAACCCCGAAAGGTGTTTATATGGAAATGTTTTCTGCGCCCTGGTTTTCGGCGCTTTTATCTATTGTCTTGATTGATCTGGTGCTGGCGGGCGACAACGCCATCGTCATCGCCCTGGCAGCACGCAACCTGCCCGGCCATCTCAGAAGCAAGGCGATCCTGTGGGGTACGGTGGGCGCCATTGGCGTGCGTGCCCTGATGACGGTGGGCGTGGTCTGGCTGCTCAAGATTCCCGGCCTGATGGCCGTGGGTGGACTGGCCCTGATGTGGATTGCCTACCAGTTGCTGGCCGACACCGGCGAGAAGGAGCACGACGGCCCCTCCGCCACCACCTTTGTCGGCGCCATGAAGACCATCATCATCGCCGACGCCCTGATGGGCGTGGACAACGTGCTGGGCGTGGCTGGTGCTTCCCACGGCGCCTTTGACCTGGTGATCATCGGCCTCTTGATCAGCGTGCCCATCGTGGTGTACGGCAGCACCGTGGTGCTCAAGTTGGTGGAGCGCTTTCCCATCATCATCCAGCTCGGTGCCGCCGTGCTGGCATTTACCGCCGCCAAGATGGTGGTCAGCGAGCCGCTGCTGGCCGGCATTTTTGGTGCCCCGCACGCCGCACTGGAACCCCTGCAGTCGGCCGCGCGCTGGGCCGCCTATACGCTAGCCATCGCCGGCGTGCTGGGTGCTGGCTGGTGGGTCAACCGCAAGGGCCACGCGTGAAGCTCCTTGCAAAATGGCTGCTGTGCGCAGCGGCCCTGCTGGCCGTGGCACACCTGTATAGCGGCGTGGTGGTGCAGAGTTTTTCTGCTGCCCTGGTGGCTGCACTGGTGATCGGGCTGCTCAACGCCGTGCTGCGCCCCATCCTGGTGGTGCTGACGCTGCCGGTGACGGTGCTCACGCTGGGCCTTTTCCTGTTTGTCATCAACGCCCTGATGTTCTACTGGGCGTCCGCCCTGCTGGACGGCTTTCAGGTGCGCAGCTTTGGTGCGGCACTCATTGGCTCGCTGCTGTACACCCTCATCGGCCTGGTGATCAACTCAGCGCTCGAGAGCCTGTTCCCGAAGAAGTGATTCCATCTGGCGGGCCCGCGTGTCCACGATGGAGGCATCGATGTGGTCTGTGGGCAGGCTGCTTTTGCGCGCCATGTCCTGCGCGGCCTTGAAGCGGGTGAGCGCCCCCTGGTAGTCCAGCTGTGCCACATTCACCTCGGCTTCGGCCCGCACGGCGGCCACGGGCCGTGCAATGGCGGCGTTGGCAGCGGCCAGCGCCTGCCAGGCCTGCGCATCATGTGGGTGGTCTGCCAGCCAGGTCTGCAAGGTTTGTGCCGCCGACTCACCCTGGCCAGCCAGGGTGTCGATATGGCTGCGCATCAGCAGCGTGGCGCGGCTGCCGTCGCTCAGGCTTTGGCTGAGCCGCTGTGCTTTGGGCACGTCGCCTTGCGCCAGCGCCATGTCCAACGCCAGCAGGCGGGCCAGGCGCAGGGCCGGTGCATTCGTGCCCACGCGCTCCTGCAAACGTGCCAGCGTGGCCTGAGCCAGTGGAAAGTCGCGCTGCTTGAGGGCCGCAAAGCTGGCGCCATACAGGGTGCCTACCTGCACCACTGCTGGCAGCTTGGCCAGGTTGCTGCCCTGTGCCTGCGTCTCCCACACCCGCAAAGCATCCACCGACGAGTCTGAGAACACGCGGGCCCGGGCCGCCACCATGGCGTGCTCCAGTGTGGTCACGGGTGCGGTGCTGGCCCGCTCGGACTGGCGCACACGCGACTGCATGTCGGCAATGCGTTCGGTGTTCAGCGGGTGGCTGCGCAAGTACGGAAACCCGCCGGAGTCATTCAGGCGGCTGGACTGCTGCAGCTTCTCGAACATGCTCACAAAGCCCTGGGGCGCGAAACCGGCCTGGGTTTGCACACCAAAGCCAATGCGGTCGGCCTCGCGCTCCATGTCGCGTGAGTAATTGAGCTGACTCTGCACGGCCGCAGCCTGCCCGCCCACGATGGCCGCCTGGGCGGCACCGGGGTTTTTGCTGGCAGCCAGCATGCCCAGCACCATCGCCCCCATCAGCCAGGGCGCCTGCGCCGCCTGGCGTGCCATGCTGCGCGAAATGTGGCGCTGCGTGACGTGGCTGATTTCATGCGCCAGCACCGAGGCCAGCTCGTCCCGGCTGGTGACAATGCCCACCAGCCCCAGATGCAGCCCAAAGTAGCCGCCCGGCAGGGCAAAGGCGTTGACCGTGCGGTCGCGCCCCATCAGGATCTCCCAGGCAAAGGCCTCGTCAAGTTGCGCCGGCAGTTCACCGCGCTGGCGCGCCGCCGCAATCAGGGGCTGCCAGATGCCTTGCACATAGTCGGTAATGACCGGGTCATCCAGATAGTCCGGGTCACGGTACAGCTCGCGGGCAATGCGGTCGCCAATGCGCCGCTCTGCGGCCGGTGTCATGTCGCTGCCGTCACCCAAATTGGGCAGGCCCGCAGTCGCCGTCTGCGGCCCTGGAACCTGCGGCAGTGCCGGGCTGACCGTGAGGGTGGCCAGGCCCAGCAGCAAGGCCTGGACCATCCGCTTGGTGCGAAAACGCCGGGTGTTGAAATGGGAAAGCATCGATGGGGTTCAGTGGGTCAGGCCGCAGGATGCCATCAGGCAGGGGCCTTGCGTGTCAAGCTCGGGTAAAGTCAGGATTATGAGCACTCTGACCCATTTTGACGCCCACGGACAAGCCCACATGGTGGACGTAGCCGCCAAGGCCTCCACGCACCGCATCGCCATCGCCCAGGGCCGCATTGACATGCTGCCAGACACGCTGGCGCTGATTGCATCGGGCACTGCAAAAAAGGGCGACGTGCTGGGCATTGCACGCATTGCCGGCATCCAGGGCGCCAAGCGCACCAGTGACCTGATTCCCCTGTGCCACCCGATTGCACTCACCCGCGTGGCCATGGATTTTGAGCTGGTGCCCGCCACAGGCGACCAGCCAGCCCAGGTACGCTGCTCGGCCACGGCCGAAACCGTGGGCCCGACCGGCGTGGAGATGGAAGCCCTGACCGCCGTGCAGGTGGCGCTGCTCACGATTTACGACATGTGCAAGGCAGTGGACCGTGGCATGACCATCACCGACGTGCGTCTGATGGAAAAGCACGGCGGCAAGTCAGGGAGCTTCGTCGCTGGCACCTGAAGCGCCGCCCTTGCCAGCAGCCTGGGCCTTGACCCACGCGGCGTAGTCCTGGGGATAGGCCCGCTTGAAGCGCAGCATGTAGTGCTTGGCCTCCTCATCCAGGCCCAGCAGGCTGGCACTCTCAATCACCTTGGTCACCACGCTGGCCTCTGGGGAAAAATGCAGCATCTGAAGCGCCAGGGCGTGGATGTGCGGTGCGTTGTCTGCCGTCAGTGGCGTGGTGCCCAACTCGGCAAACTTCACCTGGTCGGCAAACAGCCAGGAGCCGCGGATTTTTTCCAGCGTGTCATCCCGGTAAGCCGGGTCGCGCTGCGCCGCGCTCAGGTAGATCTGGCTGATGCGCCAGTAATCCCAGGCGGCGTAGCTGCAAGCGGCCAGCAACAGCGCGGCCACGACCACCGCGATCACAGACCTGGCTGACTGGCCACCTTCGGCAGCCCTTGCCAACGTGGGCGCCTGTCTTGGGCGGGTTTGCCACAGCAGCCACACCGCCAGCACGGCCGCCAACTGGAACGGCGCGTACCACAGCGGATATTCCAGCAGGCTGTGCATGCCAATCACCAGCAGCACACTCCAGGCCATTTGCCGCGTGGCGTCCTGTTCGCGCCACGGCCTGGCCCACAGCACCAGCCACAAGGCACCGCCACAGAGCAGGGCGGCCGCGGGCAGGCCCAACTCCACGGCCAGGTGCAAGGGCAGGTTGTGGGCATTGCCCAGGATTTCACAAAAGCGTGTGCCGGGGTACAGGGTTTCAAAATGCGCGTAGCTCAGCTGGCCCCAGCCCCAGCCCGTCCACGGCTTTTGCACGATCAGCTGCAGCACGTTGGACCACAGCGTCAGGCGGCTGGCGCAGGGTGAGGCAGGCTCCCCCAGACGCCCCAGAATGCCGCTGTGCAAGGGGTCCAGCCCGGCCAGGTTGGGTAGCAGCACGGCCGCTGCGGCATAGACCAGCAGCGCCAGCGCCAGGGTGGCGCTTGCGCGTTGCCAATACAGACCCAGGGCCAGCAGCAGCAACAGTTGCAGCATGCCGGTGCGCGAGCCCGAAGCCGCGTCCGCTGCGGCCAGCAGGCTGGCGGCGAAGGCAATCAGCCCGCGGGTCTGCCAGGACCGAGATCTGTTGGCCTGGGATGGAGCCTGGGCCTCGTGCAGTGCATCGCCTTGCGCGTGGGTGCGTGCTGCGGCCTCTGCTTGCACCTGCCACCACAGCAGCGCGCACAGGCCTATGGCCAGCAGCGTGGCCTGCTGGTTGCGCTGGCGCAGATTGCCATAGGCCTGCCCGGCCTCCACATAGTCAACCCAGGGGCCAAAGGCAGCTGCCAGACCGCAGTACTGGAGCAGGCCCATGCAGGCGCTGACGGCAGCCGCCAGCAGCCAGGCGGTGGCGACAATGCGCACAGCGTCTGCGCTTTTCAGGCGCGCCTGCAGGCACAGCAGCCCGCACAGGGCCGCGGCCACCCAGACCGAAAGGAATTGCACCACCGGCTGGGTGGGGCCGTAGGTGAAGGGGTTCAGCCAGGGAAGAGCCAGCAATAGGTAGGCTGTAACCTGCATGGGCACGTGCGCGCTACGGCGCTTTGACCACGGTGGCAGACTTGCGCAACACTTCGCACATGCTTTCATCGATACGGCATGCTTCCAGATAATCTGCGACAGCCAGTTTCAATTGGCCTGCTCCTTCGTAAGCTTTGGCGCGGCCCATCAGGTACACCGAGCTGGCTGGCTCTTTGCGCCTTTCGTTGATTCCCCTTGCGATGGTGTATTCGGATATGGCTTGCTCCCATTGGCTGCGCCCGTTGTACACCGCTCCCAAAGCCCCATGCGCCTGGGCCAGATCCGGATCCAGCACCAGTGCCTTTTTCAGATTTTCTTCACTTTCGTTGAACATGTGGTTGAGCAAGAGTTGCCGCCCCAGGTTGTAATAGATACGGTCTGCGCCTTCTTTTTCTCCGTTGCGCTCCACCAGTTCTTTGGCATCGTTCCAGACCAGTATGGGATCAGCCAGCGTAGCCAGGCGCTCCATACTCAGTACGAAAAATGTTGCCGCCACCGCAAACCCCAACATGGCAATCAGCTTTTTCTCCACACCATTCAACAGCACCGGAAGGGCAAACAAGGCGGCACTGGCCCACAGATAACTGCGGTACAGCACAAAGGGCTCCTGAATGCGTACGACCACCAACTCGGTGAAAAACAGCAACCAGGGACCCAACATGGCCAGGCCCAGCAATCCGCGGTTGCCACGCTTGGTCAAGAGGCGCAAACCAATCCAACCCCAGGCCACGAACAGCACCGGCGCCAGCACCTTCAGCCCTGTCATAGACCGGACAAAGGGTTCGCGCATATCAATCGACATCCAGTGGATGTTGGGCCATAGCCACAGCAGGGCATATTTGAAGAACAATCCACACTGCGTGATGACACTGAGCGGATAGGCCATAGGGCCAGCATCGGCTCCCAGCATGGCAGGTGCATCGATCTCATAGCTTGATCCCAAGAGCCCCTTGCGACTGGCTACCACCAGCGCCGCAATGCCCAGCAAAGCCACGAACAGAAGCCAACGCTGCGCCAACTTTTGGCGCCAATCGGTATGCAACAGGATGGTCAGCGGCAGAAGCACCACCACCAGCATGATGGCATGCTCCTTGGAGTAGGCGGCCAGGTAGTACAGGGGCAGACTGAGCCACAACAGGCGGGGCTTGTTTTCCACACTGCCTTGTGTGTAGGCCCACAAAGCCAGCAGACTGAACAAGGTAGCCATAACCAGGGAACGTTGCACCAGATAGCCCACGGCATAGGTGGCAACCGGGTGCAACCCGAACAACAAGGCCGCCAGCCAGGCGGCCTGGCGCGGGCTCAGTGAATCGACTGATTTGGGAACATAAACGGCACGGAACACCGCTTGCAAGAGGCCAAATAGCGCCAGGGTGGTGGCAATATGCAAGAACAGGTTTCCAAGCCTGAAATAAACCAGCTCCAAGCCAAACCAAGCCTTGGTCCAGGTCAGCGTGGCGTAGGGTAACGACCGTATTTCCAGCCAAGAAAACCCATAGCGATCGACCGGTTGCTGTCCATTTCTGCCCACCATAAAGAATGGCAGGTCATCAAAAATAATCGGGTTTGACAGAAACTGCCCATACAACGCGCCCAGCACAAGCGACAACAGGACGATCGCAGCCAGGCGGGACCAGTTTCTCATATTCATACAAGGACCTTTTTGCACATAAAAAAGGCACCCCGGAGGATGCCTTTTGAGATTTTCAAAGCGTTAGCGGCTTTGAAAACTACACCGCATGTTACTTGCAGAAGTTGGCTGCAATACAGGTTCCACTCAACGTCCACGATACCTTACCTGCGGCAATAGCCGGCGTCAGGACATAAGTCTGACCTCCCAGACCACCCGTTGAGACGGCGGTGGCTGTTACGGCATTCGTGCCTGAGTTGGTCGTCACACTTGCAACACGGCCGGAAGCGGTGGTGATATCAACCGGCACGCCATTGGATCCTGCAGCGCAATTGGCGCCGACCGCACCCTGATCTTGCAAGCAAAGCTCCATGGCAATCTTGTGTGCCGCAGTCGCCAAAATCACCTCAGAGAACTTGGCCTTGTTTGTGTAAGTCTGGTAAGCGGGCAAAGCAACCGCAGCCAAAATACCAATAATCGCCACCACAATCATCAACTCAATCAGGGTGAAACCCTTTTGAACTTTTTGCATAGAACGCTTCATATCAACCCCTTTAAATTAAAAACTAACCAAATACAATCTGATTTTCAAACAACCACCATGCTCGCAATCCAAATGGAAGGCAGCCGGCATTTTGTTTTTTGGCGTTTCCCAAAGCTATTGCTGCTTCAGGAAACAACCGACCATTTACTTGCAGAAATTTGCTGCAATACAAGTTGAAGTGGTGGCCAAAGTCCAATTGACTTTACCGCCAGTAATGGCTGGGTTCAAGATATAGGTCTGCCCACCCAGTCCACCTGTCGCTACGGCTGTTGCCGTCACCGCATTCGTGGTTGCATCAGTCGTCACACTTGCAACACGACCGGAAGCCGTCGTGATATCAACCGGCACGCCATTGGAACCAGCAGCACAATTGGCGCCGACCGCACCTTGGTCTTGCAGGCACAGTTCAATGGCAATCTTGTGTGCCGCAGTCGCCAAAATTACTTCCGAAAATTTAGCCTTGTTGGTGTAGGTCTGGTAAGCCGGCAAAGCCACTGCCGCCAAAATACCAATAATCGCCACAACGATCATCAACTCAATCAGGGTAAAGCCCCTTTGAACCTTTTGCATAGAACGCTTCATTTTCAGCTCCTTAAAATATAAACACTGGAACTTACTTACCCGCAGCTTCCATGCCAACCATTTGAAGCACTCTATTCCGTTCAAACCCGCTACTTTTTGACCAAAGGCGTCAGAAATTACCTTGTTCCCTGGATAAAGTTTGTCACATCTGACATTTTGGTCATGGACTTTTGATCACTTGATGCAGACCTGCCTGACCATCTTTAAATCGGTCAGGCCCATCATGATCTTTTCCATGCCGTCCATCTTCAGGGTGCGCATACCGCCTTCCACCGAGGCTGCAAACAGCTCGGCCACGCGGGCGCGTTCCTGGATCAGCTTCTTGATGCCGTCGTCGGCCACCAGCAGCTCGTGCAGGCCGACCCGGCCCTTGTAGCCGGTCTTGTTGCACTTGTCGCAGCCCACGGCGCGGTAGAGCCGGATCTGGCCGTTCTCGCCATAGGTCTGCATCCACTGGTCGACCATCTTCTTGCTCTCGCCGGCATAGTCCTGGGTCCAGGCCTTGGAGTGGCGCAGCTCTTCGGCGTACTCGGCGGCAAACAGGCGCAGCTCTTCGGCCTCGGGCACGTAGCTCTGCTTACAGTCGCACAGGCGCTTGGCCAGGCGCTGGGCCAGGATGCCCAGCAGGGCGTCGGCGAAGTTGAAGGGGTCCATGCCCATGTCCATCAGGCGGGTGATGGACTCGGGCGCGGAGTTGGTGTGCAGGGTGGAGAACACCAGGTGGCCGGTAAGCGACGCCTCCACGCCCATGGAGACAGTTTCCTTGTCGCGCGACTCGCCCACCATGATGATGTCCGGGTCGGCGCGCAAGAAGGCCCGCATGATGAGAGCAAAGTCGATGCCAGCCTTTTTGTTGATCTGTACCTGGCGCAAGCCCTTTTGCGTGATTTCCACCGGGTCTTCGGCTGTCCAGATCTTGGTGTCCGGCGTGTTGAGGAATTTCAGGATCGAGTGCAGGGTGGTCGTTTTGCCCGAACCGGTTGGGCCGCAGACATAGAACAGGCCGTAGGGCTTGCTGACGGTGGCCTCCAGGCGCACCTTGTTGTGCGGGGTGAGGCCCAGCTTTTCCAGGGGGATAGGCTCACCGGCGGCCAGAATCCGCATCACGACGTCTTCCACACCGCCCGCCGAGGGGATGGTGGCCACGCGCAGTTCGATGTCCAGGGGGCCGTACTTCTTGAACTTGATCTTGCCGTCCTGCGGCTTGCGGCGCTCGGAGATGTCCAGGTCGCACATGATCTTCAGGCGCGTGACCATGGCCTGGCGGAAGTGGGCAGGCACTTCCACGTAGGGCACCAGGCCACCATCGATGCGAAAGCGGATGCCGGTCTTGAACTTGCCGGGCATGGGCTCGATGTGGATGTCGGAGGCCTTCTGGTGGTAGGCGTCGATGATGACCTTGTTGACGAACTTGACCAGCTCGTTGTCTGCGGCGGCCGACTCCAGTGCCGAGTCTTCGCCGCTGCCGTCGTCTATGGGGCCGCCGTCCATGCCGGCCAGCAAATCGTCGATGGTGCTGGTGTCTGCTGCCGCACCGAACAGCTGGGCCAGGGTCTGGTCAAAGTCCCAGCGCGTGGTCACCCGGTAGGCAAACTTGGAGATACGCGGAAACACCTGCGGCACCACCCGGGCGCCACGCACGGCCTCGGGGTCGCGGCACATGATCAGCAGGCCCTCGGGGGACTCCTCCAGGGGAATCCAGCCCTGCTCTTCCACAAACTCCCGTTTCAGCACGCCTTGCAGGGCCTCTATGCGAATACGTCCCGGGTTGAAGGGCTCGTAGGGCAGGCCGAAAAACTTGGACAAGGCCGCGCCAATCTGCGCCGGTTTGATCTTGTAGGCCGAGAAAAGCAGCTGCTCCACCGGAATGTCCTGGCTGCGCGCATCCTGCACGCACAGGCCGAGTTCCTCATCGGTCAGCAGCCCATCTGCCACCAGGCCATCGAACTTGGTGGCCTTGCGGCGGGGTTCGTCATCGTTCTTTCTGGCACGCTGGCGGATGGCGGTGGCCAGGGTCTTGCAGACCTCGGCCACACCGTCGAGCTCCAGCGCCCCAAAGGGCTCGTCGCTTTTGTTGTTGATGACCTGCAGCACGCCATGCAGGTGCTCACCTTCCAGAATCGGCGCCACCAGCATCTGGCGGGTGCGGTAGCCGGAGCGGCGGTCCACCTCCTTCAGAAACGACAAGGAGGGGTGTATGCGCTTGAGCGCGTCCTCGTCATAGACATCGGGCAGGTTCAGCGCTTTCTTGCTGTAGGCCGCATAGCCGGCAATGCTTTGGGGGGAGATGGGCAGCTTCAGGTCACGGCTGCTGTTCAGGCCGGTCTTGATCTTGGAGATGATGGCGGTGCCATCTTCGTTGACCGCGTAAAGGGTCAGGCGGTCGGCGTTGAGCAGTTTGCAGATGTCCTGGCTGGTCTCCAGCATGATCTGCTCGACGTTCTCGGTGTCATGGATGCGCGCAGTGACCAGGTGCAATTGGCGGTAGAACAGCGCCTCAAAGGTCATGCCACGGGTTTGGGAGGGCAGCTTTTGCGATTCGAAAAACGCCTGCTCTGGCGATTTTTCCGGATGGGCGGGTGGCAGCACAGCACTCATATCTCAAACTCCTGACCGCCTTGCGGCCAATGCCAAACTCAGCACCACTTCAATGGGCCCGCGCAACCCCGTTGCGGGGGCCTCGCAGGCTTGCATTCAAAGGCGGACTCAGGCCTGAACGAACTGCATCTGGGTACCGGCGAGTTCGATCACATCGCCATTCTTCAGGGGCAAGGGTTCGGCCGTGATGGTTTGACCATTCAGTGTCGGATTGCCACCACCTTCGACATGCTTGACCTCGTAGTGGTGGTTGCGTTTGGTGATGGCCGCCACAGCCACGCCGGGCTTGCCGATGGTGGTGACGACTTTGGTAAGCGGCACTTCGCGCCCTGCGGCAGCACCGCTGAGCACCTTGATGGTTGCAGGCGGCAGGCCAGAGAGGTCCAGACCCGCAGGTGCAGAAGCCTGGGGGGCGGGCGCAAACGAGGGCATTGCAGCGGCGGGCCGGGCCTGCACCACCATGGTCTTGTCAAAGGTCTCGGCAGCGTTGTCGCCTACAAACTTGATGCGGTATTTTCCGACTTCGATGGCGTCTCCGTTTTGCAACGCCTGCTTCTTGATAGCCTTGCCGTTGACGTAGGTGCCGTTGGTGCTGTTGAGATCTTCCAGCATGACTTCAGCAGCACCCATATGGATCACTGCGTGCTCACCACTGACTGCCAGGTTGTCTATCACGATGTCGTTATAGGGCCTGCGTCCCAAGGTGGTTCGTTCCTTGGTCAGCTGCACTTCCTTGATAACTACCTCGTCGATCGACACGATCATTTTCGGCATGACCGGCTCCTTTTCCTGAAGTTTGATTTTGGAAAAACTAATGCGGGCTATTTTCCTAGCAATCTCGCAATTAAACCCCGCTTTTCACTGGCTTCGGCTACTTCGGCCAGCAAAACGGAAATATTGTCCCGCCCACCGTGGTCATTGGCGGCGTCCACCAGGGCTTGGGCTTGCCGCTCCAGGGTGGATTCGGTGCTGATGATTTTGGCAATGACCGCATCGCTCACCATGTCGGAGAGGCCATCCGAGCACAAAAGATAGATATCACCCATCTCCACCGCATGCTCATTGACCTCCATCAGCACCCCCGACTCCACGCCCAGGGCCCGGGTCACCAGGTTTTTGATGGTGGAGTGTTCGGCCTGCTCCGGCGTGATCAGACCGGCATCGATCTGCTCCTGCAACAGCGAATGGTCACGGGTGATTTGCTCCAGCCGCCCGGCGCGAAAGCGGTAGCAGCGGGAATCGCCAATATGCCCCAGCACCAGGCCGTCTTCACGGAACACGGCCACCACCAGGGTGGTGCCCATGCCGGCGTAGTGCACATTGGCATGGGCCGAGTTGTATATCGCCAGGTTGGCGCTGTCCACGCAGATTTCCATGGCCCGGCGCACCTCGCGCGA
The DNA here is from genome assembly GCF_003415675.1 of Rhodoferax lacus. Lineage (GTDB taxonomy): Bacteria > Pseudomonadota > Gammaproteobacteria > Burkholderiales > Burkholderiaceae_C > Allorhodoferax > Allorhodoferax lacus. Next base: position 144,699 of record NZ_QFZK01000007.1, on the reverse strand, counting down.
ACGCGCCACACCGCCCACTTCGGTCAGCCAGCGGCTCAGCTCCGATTTGATGAACGCGGTCGCCATCCCGCTGGCAACCTCCCCTGCGTTGTAACCGCCCATGCCATCGGCAAGGACAGCCAGGTGCGTTTCCTCGTCAACGGCAATCGAGTCTTCGTTGTTGTCGCGGGCCCGACCCGTGTCCGTTTTTGCGCAAAATTTATAGATCATTCGTGTCTTTATATTTCAATGTCCGCACCACCTGCGACGGGCGGCGCCAGGGCCCGCAAATCGGCGGCAAATTGGTCACCGGTCTGGTAGCGTGTCTCGGGCCTTTTGCTCAAGGCCAGCGCCACCACATTGGCCAGGGATTCGGAAAGCTCCGGCCGAATACTGCGAATATCGGCAGCCTCTTCGTTGGCGATTTTGAACATCAAAGCAGACATTGAATCGCCACGAAAAGGCAGAACGCCAGTCAGCAGTTGGTACAGCATAACCCCCAGAGAGTACAGGTCGGTGCGTCCGTCCACTTTTTTACCTGCCAATTGCTCTGGTGACATGAAGCTGGGCGTGCCCAGAACCAGGCCCGTGCGGGTTTTGCTGGCGTCGGCAATGCGGGCAATGCCGAAGTCCGTCACTTTCACGCTGTCGGTGGCCGCATCAAACATGATATTTGCGGGCTTGATGTCCCTGTGCACCACATGGTGCTGGTGTGCATAGGCCAGGGCTGAGGCCACGCGCTCCGCAATCCGCACCACGGTGGCGGGTGGCAGCAGCTGGTCGCGCTGGCAGTGGTCCGAGAGATCGCGCCCCTTGAGAAACTCCATGGCGATAAAGGCCAGGTCATGCTCCTCGCCCGCGTCAAAAATCGTGACGATGTTCTGGTGCTGCAGGCGCCCGGCGGTCTCGGCCTCACGGAAGAAGCGCGCCCGGGCATCGGCCAGGTCTTCACCCGCGAACTCCTGGCTCAGTGCCAGCGTCTTGATGGCGACCACGCGACCGATCTTCGGATCGCGCCCGAGGTAGACCACCCCCATGGCGCCCTTGCCCAGCTCTTTTTCCACCAGGTAGCGCCCCAGCATGGGCTGGTCCACTGCGCCAACTGCTGGAAGCAGGTCGCCGCCTGGTTTGGCGGTCTCGGCACCGGGCTTGGGGGATTCGGATACATTCTTGGCCCGCGCGAGTCTGGACAGAACATCTTTGTAGTCGGGATCAAAGCCCGCGATGTGCTGGTACACCGCCTCTGCCTTGTCAAACTGTCGCTTGCCCTCGAACTCCAGCGCCAGGCCGTACAGGTCGCCCAGCAAGGCCTCGCCCATGGGGGCGCGGCGCAAACGCTCAAAAGCCATGTCCAGCTGACCCTGACCCTGCAGCGCCAGGCCCATCATGCGGTGGGTCTCGGCCGTCTCGCCATCGGACTTCGCCAGGGCCGACCCGTGCAGCGCAGGCCGCTTGCTGCCCAGGCTCAGGTAGACCAGCACCAAGGCTGTAGCCGGAAAGACCAGCTTGATCCATATTGCGGCCACTGCCAGCAGTCCAAACTCGGTCACCAGCAAGGCCAGCAACAGCAGCACGGTGCTGGCCGCTGCATGCCCCGCAGACAGGCGTGGCAGACCGGCAAGCCCGTAGGCCGCCACCAGCAGGAATGCCGCCAGCGAAGCCCACACACCCCAGGCCGGCTGCACGAAGAAATGCCCCTTCAGAATGCTGGAGGTGACGTGCGCCAGGGCCTCGGGAGTTGTCAGCGCTGCATGGCCAGGCACCGCAAACGTCACGCCCGCCCCGGCACCGGTAGCACCCACGATGACAATCTTGCCCGCGTATTTGGCAGCCGCAATTTTGCCGCTCAGCACGTCAGCAAACGAGTCCAGTGCAAACGCCGGCTTGCCTCCTCGGGCGGGGTAGAACTGCGGCAACAGGCGGCCTGCGGCATCGGTCGTCAGATGCAGTTTGCCAAGCTGCACCGATTCACCCGGCTGCAGTTGGAAGTCACGGGACTGGAGGTTGAGGCTGCTCAGTGCGGCCAACAAAGCCAGGGAGGGCACGGCCCGGCTGCCGCCGCCCACCAGCAATTGCTCGGCGCGCACCACGCCATCCACATCCGGGTATGGCGTCAGAGGGCCAATGCCTGCAGCGGCTTGGGCCAGCGGCTCGGCCCAAGTGGGCGCCGAGGGCAGCAGCACATTGCCGGCCTTTTGCAGGCTGTGGGCCAGCACCGCATCGGTGTCCATCAAGGACTGTGCCTCTTCCACCAAGGCACTGGCGCGGGCGTTGGCCGCATCGGGGCCTGCGTCTCCAGCGCTGTCCAGGGCGTCTTTGATCTTGTGAAGGAAATCCGGGCCAGGACTGAGCGGCGCCCCAAGGATGAGCGCTGTATGCACCACCGTCTTGGCCTGTGCAGCCGCCAGCTGGTCGATCAGCCGGGCATGCACTTCGCGCGGCCAGGGCAAGGGGCCCAGGCTGGCGATGCTTTGGTCATCCATCGCAATGATGGCAATGCGGTCCGAGGGCTGGCTTGCGGTGAAGGTGCTGGCAAAGTCGTACAGACGGCGTTCCAGGGGCCCGGTGAAGTCAGTAGTCCACTGCAATACCGCGAACAGCAAAAGGAGGGCCCCACCGGCAAACCGGTCAGAGCGCCAGAACGCTCCGGCTTTCATGTTGGAAGACTTCGTCAAAGGCACCCCTGAGCCATTTCAATCAATCGGCGCACTCCCCAAAGTCGCCCACCTGCATCCATAGGTTGGCTGCAGTCATGGACGTTAGCAGAGGGCACCCCGGCCGACAATAGCCCGAACGGTTTATTGCTTGCGTATTTGGCAAGAAAGTAACGCGTCCAAAGCAAAAAAGCCCAAGCGCTGGGGCTTGGGCTTTTGGGTTGCTGCCAGGCCGCAGGCCTGACGCAGGGTTGCTTGCGCGCTCTGCTTACAGCAGGGCCTTGAGCAGCTTGGCCATCTCGCTGGGGTTGCGTGTGACCTTGAAGCCGCACTCTTCCATCACCGCGAGCTTGGCATCCGCCGTATCGGCACCGCCAGAGATCAGCGCGCCAGCGTGGCCCATGCGCTTGCCTGCGGGTGCGGTGACACCAGCGATGAAGCCAACGATAGGCTTCTTCATGTTGAGCTTGCACCAGCGGGCGGCTTCGGCTTCGTCGGGTCCGCCGATTTCGCCAATCATGATGACCGCGTCGGTATCAGGATCGTCATTGAAGGCACGCATCACGTCGATGTGCTTCAAGCCATTGATGGGGTCGCCACCAATACCGACAGCCGACGACTGGCCCAGACCGATTTCGGTCAGTTGTGCCACGGCTTCGTACGTCAGGGTGCCGGAGCGGGAGACCACGCCAATACGACCCTTGCGGTGGATGTGGCCGGGCATGATGCCGATCTTGATTTCATCGGGGGTGATGAGGCCGGGGCAGTTCGGGCCGAGCAGCAAAGTCTTCTTGCCACCAGCGAGCTCTTTTTGCTTCATGCGGTTACGCACTTCCAGCATGTCACGCACCGGGATGCCTTCGGTAATGCAGATAGCCAGGTCCAGGTCGGCTTCCACAGCTTCCCAGATGGCAGCAGCGGCACCGGCCGGTGGCACATAGATCACCGACACGGTCGCGCCGGTTTCCGATGCTGCTTCCTTGACGGAGGCGTAGATCGGGATGTTGAAGATGGACTCGCCAGCCTTCTTGGGGTTCACGCCTGCGACGAAGCAGTTCTTGCCGTTCGCGTATTCCTGGCATTTTTCCGTGTGGAACTGACCGGTCTTGCCGGTAATGCCTTGGGTGATGACCTTGGTGTCTTTATTGATGTAGATCGACATGACTGTTCCTTACTTGACCGCTGCCACGATTTTTTGGGCCGCTTCGGCCATGGAGTCTGCGCTGATGATGGGCAGGCCGGATTCGGCCAGCATCTTCTTGCCCAGATCTTCGTTGGTACCCTTCATGCGCACCACCAGAGGCACGGACAGGTTCACGGCCTTGCAGGCTGTGATCACGCCGGTGGCGATGGTGTCGCACTTCATGATGCCGCCAAAGATGTTGACCATGATGGCCTTGACCTTGGGGTTTTTCAGCATGATCTTGAAGGCTTCAGTGACCTTCTCGGGGGTGGCACCGCCGCCCACGTCCAGGAAGTTGGCGGGCTCAGCGCCGTACAGCTTGATGGTGTCCATGGTGGCCATGGCCAAGCCGGCACCGTTCACCAGGCAGCCGATGTTGCCGTCCAGGCTGATGTAGGCCAGGTCGAACTTGGAAGCTTCGACTTCGGCAGGGTCTTCTTCGTCCAGATCGCGGTAGGCCACGATTTCGGGATGGCGGTACAGGGCGTTGGAGTCAAAGTTGAACTTGGCGTCCAGGGCAATCACGTTGCCTTTGCCGTCGCGGTTCAGAGGGTTGATTTCCACGAGGGACGCGTCGGTGTCCATGTAGCACTTGTAGAGCTTCTGGAAGATGTCCACGGCTTGTGCGGTGGAGCCAGCGGGCATGCCGATGGCGTCTGCAATCTTCTTGGCTTGCTCATCGCCCAGACCGGTCAGCGGGTCGATGAACTCGGTGATGATTTTCTCAGGGGTGGAGTGGGCCACTTCCTCGATGTCCATGCCGCCTTCGCTGGAGGCAATGAAGGCCACCTTTTGCGTACCGCGATCGGTCACCACGGAGACGTAGTATTCCTTCTGGATGTCGGCACCGTCTTCGATGTAGAGGCGGCGCACCTTCTGGCCTTCAGGGCCGGTCTGGTGGGTGATGAGCTGCATGCCCAGGATTTCGCCAGCGATGCGCTTGACGTCTTCAATGGTCTTGGCAACCTTGACGCCACCGCCCTTGCCGCGGCCTCCGGCGTGAATCTGGGCCTTGACAACCCACACGGGGCCGCCCAGCTTTTGTGCGGCTTCCACAGCCTCCTGCACGGTGAAGGCGGGGATGCCGCGAGGCACCGGCACACCGAATTGGCGCAAGATTTCCTTGCCTTGATACTCATGAATCTTCATAACATCTCTCTTGAGGCTGGACAATGTTCACCATGCAGTACAAGAGCGATCTCACACACATGGCACTGGGCACATCAGGGCGGGACTGTATCATGCTGCAGCGCAGAAAACTTCTGCCAGACTTACACAGCACATCCCCCAAACCCTTGGTTACTGCAAGGTTACCAAGTGAAAGTTTCCCGCTTCTTACTGCCCGCATCCGATGAAAAAAATATTTATTGATGGCGAAGCCGGTACCACCGGCCTGCAAATCCGCGAACGTCTGCAGACCATGTCCGCGGTCGAAGTGCTCAGCATTGACCCGGCCCTGCGCAAGGACCCGCTGGCCAAGCGCGCCCTGATGGCGCAGGCCGATCTGGTGGTGCTGTGCCTGCACGACGACGCTGCCGTGGAGTCGGTGGCGATGGTCGACTCCATTGCCGCAGAGAGTGGCAAGCCCGGCCCCAAGATCATTGACGCGTCCACCGCACACCGCACGGCGCCAGGCTGGGTCTATGGCTTTCCGGAGCTGGCCGCCGGTCAGCGTGAGGCGGTTGTGGCGGCACAGCGTGTAGCCAACCCCGGCTGCTACGCCACGGGTGCGATCGCGCTGCTGCGGCCTCTGATTGATGCCGGTTTGGTGCCTGCGGACTTTGCGGTGAGTCTGCCTTCGATCAGCGGCTATTCCGGTGGCGGGCGCTCCATGATGGAAGCCTACGAGCAGGGCAAGGCGCCCCCCATGGAGCTGTACGCCCTGGGCCTGAAGCACAAGCACGTTCCCGAAATCATGCGCTACACCGGCCTCACGCGCAGGCCCTTGTTTGTGCCCTCAGTCGGGAATTTTGTGCAGGGCATGCTGGTGCAGTTGCCGCTGCATCTAGACACCTTGCCGGGCAAGCCCACGGCTGCGGATTTGCACGAGGCTTTGGCTCGTCATTACGCCGGCAGCACCTGGGTGACGGTGGAGCCGGCCACGGCCGACCTGAAGCTCGATGCGGTGGCTTTGGCCAATACCAACAAGATGGAACTGCGGGTGTTTTCCAACAACGAAGCGGGTCATGCTTTGCTGGTGGCGCGGCTGGATAACCTGGGTAAGGGTGCCAGTGGTGCGGCGGTGCAAAACTTGCAGCTGATGTTGGGTATTTAAGAGGCTAAGTGGCGTTTCGTTATTCAGAGGCGCTGCGTTGTTTTTGCTCGCTGGCAGGGCTGGGGTAAGGCCCCGGCCCTCATACTGCGGGTACGCACAAATCGGTCCGGGGCCTTACCCCAGCCCTGCCGGTCATTTGTGGGGCTGACGCTTTAGCTTCCCGTCTGACGATTTGCTTCTGGTTGGCTTTGATGCTTCACTGCTTCAGCGTTGCTTTGCTGTTCAATGCTTGGCTGAAGTGGCCCGGTATTTGTTCTCTGTACACAAGCGGCTTATGTACTCGCCGGGGTGGGTATTGCCGGGGGCCGATTTGTGCGTACCCGCAGTATGAGGCCCCCGGCAATACCCACCCCGGCAGGCACATACGCAGGAACCAAAGGACTTAAAGGACTTGGCAAATCAGTCCTCGTCGCCCCCCGACACCACCTTGTGAATCGCATCCCCGCCAAAGCCCCGGCTCGCCAAAAACCGCATCTGCTTGCCACGCTCGGCCGCATCTACCGGCGAAGAGCCAAACTTCTTGCGCCACACCTCGCGCGCCCGCTCCACTTCGCTGGCACGCAAGCGCTCTACCGCATCGGCGACCGCTTCGGGCTCCAGACCCTTGGCCTGCAGCTCCTGCTTGATGCGTTGCGTGCCCAGCTTGGCAGCGCGGCGGTGCAGCACGGACTCGACCACACGGCCTTCGTTGATGAAGTCCTTGGCTTGCAGCTTGTCGAGGACTGCGGCCAGCGCACCCGGCTCTTCCTCAAACCGGGTGAGCTTGCGCTCCAGCTCGGCACGCGAATGCTCGCGACCCGAGAGCAGGCGCAGCGCGCGCCCGGTCAGGGAAAGGGGGGTGACTGCCATGCGCCGACCTGGGCTTACTCGGCCTTGTCTGCCTTCTCTGCCTTTTCCGCTTTGTCGGCCTTGCCGGCCTTCTTGCCTGCAGTCTTTTCCACCTCAGCCACCGGAATCAGCGGGATGCCCAGGGACTCGCGCACCTTGTTCTCGATCTCCACCGAGAGGTCGGGGTTCTCGCGCAGGAACTCGCGTGCGTTGTCACGGCCCTGGCCGATTTTCTCGCCCTGGTAGGCGTACCAGGCGCCGGACTTTTCGATGATGTGGGCGTTCACCCCCATGTCGATGATTTCGCCGTGGCGGCTGATGCCCTCGCCAAACAGGATGTCAAACTCGGCCGTCTTGAAGGGCGAGGCCACCTTGTTCTTGACCACCTTGACCTTGGTCTCGTTGCCAATGGCGTCGTCACCCTTTTTGATGGTGCCGGTGCGGCGTATGTCCAGGCGCACCGAGGCGTAGAACTTCAGCGCGTTGCCGCCGGTGGTGGTCTCGGGGCTGCCGAACATCACGCCGATCTTCATGCGGATCTGGTTGATGAAGATGACCATGCAGTTGGTCTTCTTGATGTGGGCGGTGAGCTTGCGCAGGGCCTGGCTCATCAGGCGGGCTTGCAGGCCGGGCAGGCTGTCGCCCATTTCGCCTTCCAATTCCGCCTTGGGGGTGAGTGCTGCCACCGAGTCGACCACGATCAGATCGACCGCGCCGGAGCGCACCAGGCTGTCCACAATTTCCAGAGCCTGCTCGCCGGTGTCGGGCTGGCTGATCAGCAGGTCTTGCAGGTTCACGCCCAGCTTTTGCGCGTACTGGATGTCCAGCGCGTGTTCGGCATCCACAAAGGCGCACTGGCCGCCTTGCTTTTGCATCTCGGCAATCACCTGCAGGGTGAGCGTGGTTTTGCCGGAAGACTCCGGGCCGTAGATTTCCACCACGCGGCCGCGCGGCAGGCCGCCCACGCCCAAGGCGATGTCCAGACCCAGCGAGCCGGTGGAGACCACCTGGATGTCCTCAATCACCTCGCCCTCGCCCAGACGCATGATGGTGCCCTTGCCAAACTGCTTTTCAATCTGGGCCAGTGCCACTGCCAGGGCCTTGGCTTTTTCGCTGCTGGGGGCCATGCCTTTAACCGGTGCGTCCATGAGAAATCTCCTAAATGTGTCGTTGGGTGTGAATACTGTTTTTGCATCTGCTGTTAATTACAGGCTGGATGCTTGAACAGTAGTTTAACGGCGCTTGTTGAAATCGGTAAACACATTTTTTAGTCAGTTTGCATTACCATTTACCGTATGGCTGAATCTCTCTCCACAGACAGCAGTTGGCGCAGCGCCCATGCGGGCCACTGGCTGCGCCTGGCGCTGGCGCGCTTTGATGCGCGGGTCATGGAATGCATGGCCCAGCACCCCGGTGTACCGCTGGGCCTAGCCAATCTGGCGGCGCGCGGCCAGATCAGCGCGGCCCATATCCACATCACGCGCCACCTGTCTGTCGAGGGCGCGCGCCTCACGGACCTGGCGCAGGCGGCCGGCATGAGCAAGCAGGCCATGGGCACGCTGGTGAACCAGTGCGAGGCCTGGGGCATGGTGCAGCGGCAGGGCCATGGCAGTGACGCCCGCGCCAAGCGCGTGGTGTTTACCGAGGCCGGCCTGGCCTGGCTGGCGGCTTACCAGCACGCCGTGGCACAGGCCGAAGCGGAGATGCGCAGCGCCATCGGCAACGAGGTGGCCACTGTGGTGACACTGGGTCTGGAGGCCTACAGCGGCACCTGATTCGCACCAAGGCGTCCCATGCAGCCCCGGGCCACGCAAAAGCTGCGCAATGTCTTGCTCCAGCGCAGGTGCCCATGAAAGTGCAGGCCTAGAATGCTGGAACAAGAAGGAGACTGCGATGCGGATTTTGATTGCGGAAGACGACCAGGTTCTGGCGGACGGATTGTTGCGTGCCCTGCGCAGCGCGGGGGCGGCGGTAGACCATGTGGCCAGCGGCTCCGAGGCCGACGCCGCGCTCATGACCAACACCGAATTCGACCTGCTGATCCTGGACCTGGGCCTGCCCAAGATGCACGGCCTGGAGGTGCTCAAGAAATTGCGCGCCCGTGGCTCCGCACTGCCCGTGCTCATCCTCACCGCCGCCGACAGCGTGGAAGAACGCGTCAAGGGCCTGGACTACGGCGCTGACGATTAGATGGCCAAACCCTTCAGCCTGCAGGAGCTCGAGGCCCGCGTGCGCGCCCTGGTGCGCCGGGGCATGGGGGCGTCCAGCAGCAGCATCAAGCACGGGCCGCTGACCTATGACCAGGCCGGGCGCGTGGCCACCATAGACGGCAAGATGGTGGAGCTGTCTGCCCGCGAGCTGGGCCTGCTGGAAGTGCTGCTGCAGCGCGCTGGCCGCCTGGTCAGCAAGGACCAGTTGGTAGAGCGCTTGTGCGAGTGGGGCGAAGAGGTGAGCAACAACGCCATCGAGGTCTACATCCACCGCCTGCGCAAGAAAATCGAGAAGGGCCCGATCCGCATTGCCACCGTGCGCGGCCTGGGCTACTGCCTTGAGAAAATCCCTGGATAGCCAGACTCCCGCGGCATGAAAATCTTCCAGCGTGAGCAGCGCTCTCTTTTCGGGGAGATCCTGGACTGGATGCTCACGCCGCTCTTGCTGCTGTGGCCCGTCAGCCTGGTGCTGACGTGGCTGGTGGCGCAGGGCATTGCCGGCAAGCCGTTCGATCGGGCGCTGGAATACAACGTGAGCGCGCTGGCGCAGCTCATCACCCTCAAGAACAACCACGCGCAGTTTGTGCTGCCGCTGCCGGCCCGCGAACTGCTGCGCGCGGACGACGCCGACACGGTCTACTACCAGGTGCTGGGCCCCAAGGGCGAGTTCCTGAGTGGCGAGAAAAATCTGCCCCTGCCTGGGGATATGGACAAGGCCGGAACCGGCGAAGTCCATATGCGCGATGACGAGTACAAGGGCGTGGAGCTCAAGGTGGCCTACATGTGGGTGCGGCTGGATGCGCCCAACACCAGCCCTGCACTGGTGCAGGTGGCCGAGACCATGGACAAGCGCTCGGTGCTGGCCACCGAAATCGTCAAGGGCGTGATGCTGCCGCAGTTTGTGGTGCTGCCCCTGGCCGTGCTGCTGGTGTGGCTGGCGCTGGTGCAGGCCATCAAGCCGCTCAACCGCTTGGAGGAGCGCATCCGCGCGCGCAACCCCGATGACCTGAGTCCGCTCGAAGTAGAAGCCGTGCCCATGGAAGTGGCGCCGCTGGTGTCTTCCGTGAACGACTTGCTGATGCGCCTGAAGGACTCGATTGCCACGCAAAAGCGCTTTCTGGCCGATGCCGCGCACCAGCTCAAGACGCCGCTGGCGGGCCTGCGCATGCAGGCTGATCTAGCGCAGCGCGAAGGCGCCAGTGCCGAGGACCTGAAGCTCTCGCTGCGCCAGATTGGCCGCTCCAGCATCCGCGCCACCCACACCGTCAACCAGCTCCTGGCCCTGGCCCGCGCCGAGAGCAGCAGCACGGTGCTGGCGCACCAGCCCTGCGATGTGGCGCGCCTGACCATGGACGTGATCCGCGACTGCGTGCCGCGCGCCATGGACAAGCACATTGACGTGGGCTACGAGGGCGCCCAACCCGGCTCGGAAGGTGTGATGGTGCAGGGCAACCTGACGCTCTTGACCGAGATGGTGCGCAACCTGGTGGACAACGCCATCAACTACACACCCTCGCGCGCGGCGCGCCCGGGCATCATCACCGCGCGCGTGCTGATTGACCCGTTCAGCAAGGTGCTGGTGATCCAGGTGGAAGACTCCGGCCCCGGCATTGCCCCGGCCGAACGCGAACTGGTGTTCCAGCCGTTTTACCGCGCCCTGGGCAATGAGGCCGATGGCTCCGGCCTGGGGCTGCCTATCGTGCTGGAGATTGCGCGCCAGCACCGCGCCGAAGTGACGGTGGACGATGCCCGCCCCGGCCAGAATCCGCCGGGCTGCTGCTTTACCGTGCGCTTTCCCGCCGATGCGGGTGTGCCCCAGTTCAGCTGACCCCGTGCGGGCCAGGGGCTGCAGGCGCCCGGCTCAATTGCAGCTATGCACAGACGTGCTGCCCAGCGCACTGCGCAGCTCAGCCACCTTGGGCTTGAGCGACGCACCCACCGCCGGCAACCTGAGCACATAGACCACCGAGGGCAAGCGCTCCTGTACCACGCGTGCCGTATGCAGGCCGCGCGCTGCCAGACGCGCCAGCTCGGCGTCCGCATCAGCCTTGTCTTCGAAGCCACCCAGCGAGAAACCCGGCTCCAGCGTGGCATTGCCCACGCTCTCGGGCTTGAGGTTCATCGCCAGCACCTCGGTGCGCTTTTTGGCCAGCAGGTCGGGGGTGGCGTACTTGCCCATATAGACAATCCAGCGGGCCGCCAGTGCAGACTCCTCCAGCACCCAACTGTCAACGGGCAGGATCTGCCCCAGCGTCTGGCGCAGGGCCGTGGCCTGTGCCGCGTCGAACGGGCCGGCCTGCAGGCATTCCTTGGGGGCCTGGTCCTGCTTGACTTCTTCCTCTATGCGCTTGAAATCGGCAGCACTCAGGAGGCGCACGGCCTCGGGCGCGATCTGCTGCGCCAGGCGCCGCGGCTCGCTTTGCTGTGTGGGCCCAAAGCCGTAGCCGCGCAGCAGCTCATGGCCCCAGGCGTAGTAGAGGCCATTGGCCAGCAGCAGAATCAGTGCAAGCAATCGCATGGTGGGCTATAGGTCAGGCTGTGGGTCCGTCGATAGGGCAGCAGGCGCGGGTCGCACACTCACCTCCGCACTGCTGATTTTTTGAAGTCCCTTGTCAGTATGCACCAGCAGGGCGCCACTGGCGTCCACCCCACGGGCCATGCCGGTGTTGCCGTCGGTGCAGACCACCTCACGGCCGTACAGCAGGTCGCGCGCATGGAACGCGGTGCGCAGCGCGGCAAAGCCCTCGGCCTCAAAGCCCTGCACCGCACGCACCAGCGGCAGCACAACGGCCGCAAGCGCCGAGGGTGCGTCTACTTGCGCCAGCAGCTCCTGCAAGGCCGCTGCAGGCGTGCGCAGACCAGCGCTGTCGCGCGGCAGCAGGTTGATGCCGATACCGATGACGCAAAAACGCACATCGCCCACGCTGGTGGTTTCAATCAGGATGCCGGCCAGCTTGCGGTCTTGCAGCCAGACGTCGTTGGGCCATTTGAGCTGCAGCGCCGGGTGCAGGCTTTGCACCACCGCCAGGCCCACAGCCAGGGACAGACCGGACCAGTCGGCTGGCTGCAGCGGCAGCCCCAGCGAGAAGGTCAATGTGGCCAGCCCTTCCTGGGTATCGCTCTGCCAATCGCGCCCCAGACGGCCGCGGCCCGCAGTCTGGCGCTCGGCCACCAGCAAGGTGGGCTCGGTTTGCCCGGCGCGCGCGCGGCGCATCAGCTCGGTGTTGGTGGAATCCACCGTAGGCAGGATCTCGATGGTGAAGCCGGGCAACAACGGCACCACGGCTTCCCAAATGCTTTCAGCGGACCAGCGAATCGTCATCAAACAAAGGCTCCGTGTGAAGTGCCTGCTACCAGGAATGCCGTGGAACCGGCTCCGCCGGGCCACCGGCATTGCCCCCTTGAGGGGGGAACAGGCTACACGCAGTGAGCCTGGACGGGGGTGTTCAACGTTTCCCGCGCTTGGGAGCCAGCAAGGTGCCCCGGCATTTTTTGGCGCCGCACCAGCAGGGGTACTCGGCCTTGAGCTTGGGGGTATAGCGCTCGTCGATGATCAGGCCGTAGTCGTAGTTCAGCTCTTCACCAGCCTTGATGTTGCGCCGCGCCTTGATGAAGATGCGGCCCTCCTGCTCATCGGCCTCGCAGTTGGCATCGCAGGAATGGTTGATCCAGCGCGAGGAGTTGCCGCCAAACAGCGCGTCAATCACATGCTCCTCGTCCACATGAAAGTAGAAGGTGTGGTTGGGGTCGCTCGGGTCGTGGGGATGGCGGCGCTGTGCCTCGGGCCAGCTGATGACCTCGCCCACGTACTCAATGATGGTCTCCCCTTCGGCAATGTCCACCAGCGCAAACACGCCCTTGCCGTGTACGCCGGAGCGTCGGGTCTGTATGCGGCGGCTGTCAGAGGGCTTGGTGGTTTTGGAAGGGTTTTTGGACACAGCGCAAAAATTTGGTATGGTGAATCGTATGGGCGCGCATGTGCGTGCCTGCGTATGTGAGCGCGCGCACCCGTGCGTGCGCGAGAAACTGGATTGTAGTCAGACATGAAAGACGCCGTTTTGAATAAAACACTGGTCATTGCAGAGAAGCCTTCCGTCGCCCAGGACATCGTCCGCGCGCTTACGCCCACTGCGGGCAAGTTCGAGAAGCACGACGAGTACTTCGAGAGCGACAGCTATGTGGTTTCCAGCGCCGTGGGTCACCTGGTGGAAATCCAGGCGCCCGAGGAATACGACGTCAAGCGCGGCAAGTGGAGCTTTGCCAACCTGCCGGTGATCCCGCCGCACTTTGACCTCAAGCCCGTGGACAAGACCAAGACGCGCCTGAACGCCGTGGTCAAGCTGGCCAAGCGCAAGGATGTGGACAAGATCATCAACGCCTGTGACGCGGGCCGCGAGGGCGAGCTGATTTTTCGTTTGATCGAGCAGTACGCCGGTGGCGCCAAGCCGCTGGGCAAGCCGGTCTCGCGCCTGTGGCTGCAGTCGATGACGCCCCAGGCCATCCGCGACGGCTTTGGCGCCCTGCGCACGAACGCGCAGATGCAGCCCCTGGCCGATGCCGCGCGCTGCAGGTCTGAAGCCGACTGGCTGGTGGGCATCAACGGCACACGCGCCATGACCGCCTTCAACTCGCGCGACGGCGGCTTCTTTCTGACCACCGTGGGCCGGGTACAAACCCCCACGCTGTCGGTGGTGGTGGAGCGCGAAGAGCAGATCCGCAAATTCATCAGCCGCGACTACTGGGAAGTGCACGCCACCTTTGCCGCCCAGGCCGGTGAGTACCCCGCCAAGTGGTTCAACCCGCAGTGGAAGAAGAACCCCGATGACGCCGAACTGAAAGCCGACCGCGTCTGGAGCCAGCGCGAGGCCCAGCAAATCGCCGATGCGGTGCGCGGCCAGCCCGCCACGGTCACAGAAGAAAGCAAGCCCACCACCCAGGCCTCGCCTCTGCTGTTTGACCTGACCAGCCTGCAGCGCGAGGCCAATGGCAAGTTCGGCTACAGCGCCAAGACCACGCTGTCGATTGCGCAGTCTTTGTATGAGCGCCACAAGGCACTGACCTACCCGCGTACCGATTCGCGCAACCTGCCCGAAGACTATGTGCCGGTGGTCAAGAGCACCTTCGAGATGCTGGCTGACAGCGGCATGCGCCACCTGGCACCCCACGCGCTCACCGCGCTGAACAACAACTACATCAAGCCCACCAAGCGCGTGTTCGACAACGCCAAGGTGAGCGACCACTTTGCCATCATCCCCACGCTGCAGGCGCCAAGCGGCCTGAGCGAGGCCGAGCAAAAGGTCTATGACCTGGTGGTGCGCCGCTTCATGGCCGTGTTCTTCCCCAGTGCCGAATACCAGGTCACCACGCGTATTACCAAGGCCCTGGAGCACAGCTTCAAGACTGAAGGCAAGGTGCTGGTGAAACCTGGCTGGCTGGCCATTTACGGCAAGGAAGCCGCCGAGGAAGTGGCTGACGCCAAGGAAGGCGACAAGGGCCAGAACCTGGTTCCCGTGCAACCGAATGAAAAAGTGCACGGCAACCCGGTCGACCCCAAAGGCCTCAAAACCAAGCCGCCCGCACGCTACTCGGAAGCCACCCTGCTGGGCGCCATGGAAGGTGCAGGCAAGACCGTGGAAGACGACGAGCTGCGTGAGGCCATGCAGGAAAAGGGCCTGGGCACTCCGGCCACCCGCTCCAGCATCATCGAAGGGCTGATTGCCGAGAAATACATGCTGCGCGAAGGGCGCGAGCTCATCCCCACGGCCAAGGCGTTTCAGCTGATGACGCTGTTGCGCGGCCTGGGCGTGGAGGAACTCTCCAAGGCCGAGCTCACCGGCGAGTGGGAATACAAGCTGGCCCAGATGGAGCAGGGCAAGCTCAGGCGCGAAACCTTCATGGCCGAGATTGCGTCCATGACCGAGCGCATGGTCAAGAAGGCCAAGGAATACGACCGCGACACCATCCCCGGTGACTACGCCACGCTGGCCGCCCCCTGCCCCAACTGCGGCGGCATCATCAAGGAAAACTACCGCCGCTACACCTGCACCGGCAAGACCGGAGCCGAAGAAGGCTGCGGCTTCTCGTTCGGCAAGTCACCGGCCGGGCGCACCTTCGAGCCCGCCGAGGTGGAGCAATTCCTGCGCGACAAACACATAGGCCCGCTGGACGGCTTCCGCTCCAAGGCCGGCTGGCCCTTCACGGCCGAGATGGTTATCAAGTTCGACGAAGAAGCCAAGAACTACAAGCTGGAGTTTGATTTCGGTGACGACAAGGCCGGCGAGGAAAGCGGCGAGCTCATCGACTTCTCGGCCCAGGAAACGTTAGGCCCATGCCCCAAGTGCGGTGCCGGTGCGGGCGATGCCGGCGGCGGCTCGGTGTACGAGCACGGCAAGAACTACGTGTGCGACCGCTCGGTGCCCACCCACGCCCACCCCACGCCCAGCTGCGACTTCAAGAGCGGCCAGGTCATCCTGCAGCAGCCCATCGAGCGCGCGCAAATGCAAAAGCTCCTGGCCACGGGCAAGACCGATTTGCTGGACAAGTTTGTCTCCATGCGCACCCGCCGCGCCTTCAAGGCCATGCTGGCCTGGGACGCGGAAGCGGGCAAGGTGAACTTCGAATTTGCCCCCAGCAAGTTCCCGCCGCGCAAGACTGCGGCAGGCCGCCCGGCCCCTGCTGCCAAGGCTGCGGCTGGCGCTGCAGCGAAGAAGGCCCCCGCCAAGAAAGCCGCAGCGGCCAAGAAGGCACCGGCCACCAAGGTGGCCAAGCCCAAAGCCGAGCGCAAGACCACCGCCGCCTCCGGCATGACCCCCAGCGCCGAGTTGGCCGCCGTCATCGGCAGCGAACCGGTGGCCCGCACGCAGGTCATCAAGAAACTGTGGGACTACATCAAGGCCAACGGCCTGCAAGACGCCACCAACAAGCGCGCCATCAACGCCGACGCCAAGCTGCTGGCCGTGTTCGGCAAACCGCAGGTGACGATGTTTGAGCTGGCGGGGATTGCTGGCAAGCATTTGAAGGCCTGAGAGCCTTCTGTCGGTGGGCCGCAAGGGCTCACCTGGCGACCGGGCACGGCAGCAAATAAGCCTGCCGGCCTGGTCCACTCCCTCTAGAATGATTGCAAGGGTTTGAAACCCAGGGAGGGCGGCTGCGCGCAGGGCCGCCACATAATAAATATCCAAACAGGAACTCTTGGCCACACCCCGCGGCGGGGCTCTGGCCGCTTGGCGCATGGCAACACTCATACCCGCAATTGGCACGACCTCATTTGATTCCACCGGCGAACGCCGCCTGGCCGAGCGCCTGGAGCAAAAGCTGGATGACGACTATCTGCTGTGGCACAACGTGCCCATTGGCCCCAGGCAAACGCACCCGGACTTTGTGGTGCTGCATCCCAAACGCGGCCTGCTGATTCTGGAAACCAAGGACTGGAAGCTCGACACCATCCGCCATGCCAGCAGACAGGCCTGGGACATCCTGGCCGATGGCAGGCCCAAGACTGTGATCAACCCTTTGGCGCAAGCACGCCACTGCGCCATCCAGGTGGTGAACGCCCTGGAGCGCGACCCGCAACTGGTGCAAGAGACCGGTCCCCACCAAGGCAAGCTGGCCTTTCCCTGGGGCCACGGCGTGGTGTTCACGCGCATTACGCGCAAGCAGTTTGATGACGCGGAACTGGGCAACACCATAGAACCGCACCACGTCATCTGCCAGGACGAAATGCTGGAGTCGGCCGACCCCGAAGCCTTTCAGCAGCGCCTGTGGAATATGTTTGCCTATTCTTTTGGTGGCGCCATCTCATTGCCGCAACTGGACCGCGTGCGCTGGAACATGTTTCCGCAGGTGCGTGTGCAAACCCAGGGCGCCCTGTTTGACGACAACGATAGCGAGGCCGAACTGCCCAGCATCATGCGTGTGATGGACTTGCAGCAAGAGCAGCTGGCGCGCTCCCTGGGCGATGGCCACCGTGTCATCCACGGCGTGGCCGGTTCGGGCAAGACCATGATCCTGGGCTACCGCGCCGAATACCTCGCCAAAGCCAGCACACCCACCAGCAAACCCGTGCTCATCCTGTGCTTCAACGAGCCGCTGGGTGTGAAGCTGCACAGCGTGATGCAGGCCAAAGGCCTGGGCGAACAGGTGCATGTACGGCATTTCCACAAATGGTGCCGCGACCAGTTGGTGGCCTTCGGTCAGCCCTTGCCCGCGCAAGGCCCGCAGATGTTTGATGCGATGGTGGATGGCGTCATCCGTGGCGTGGAGCGCAAGCACATCCCCAGCGGCCAGTACCAGGCTGTACTGATAGACGAGGGCCACGACTTCGCGCCCGAATGGCTCAAGCTGGTCACGCAAATGGTGGACCCGAGCACCAACAGCCTGCTCTTGCTGTATGACGATGCGCAAAGCATCTATGAGCGTGCGCGCAGCAAGCAATTCAGCTTCAAGAGCGTGGGGGTGCAGGCCCAGGGCCGCACCACCATTCTGAAAATCAATTACCGCAACACCCGGCAGATTCTGCAGACGGCCAACCTGATTGCCTCGGACCTGCTGACAGCGGACGACAAGGACGATGACGGCATCCCGCTGGTCAAGCCCATCAGCTGCGGCCGCGACGGCCAGGAGCCCGTCCTGATCCGCCTGCCCAGCTTGCGCGAAGAGGCCTATGCCATTGCCGACCAGCTAAGCGCCGCCCACAAAGAGGGCCACGCCTGGGGCGACATGGCCATCCTGTGCCACGACTACGCCACCATGGACCTGTGCGCCACCGCCTTGAACCAGCGCAAGCTGCCCTTCAATGTGCGCAAGCGCAGTGGCGACTTCAACCCCCGCGCTGACGCCATCCAGATCATGACCATGAAAGTCAGCAAGGGCCTGGAGTTCCCCGTGGTGGCGCTACCCGGCGTGGGGCATATGCCTGCACAGGGCGAGGATGAAACAGAAGCTGCGCGGGTGTTTTATGTGGCGGCCACGCGGGCTACGCAGCGGCTGGTGATGGGGGTGGGTGGGGATGGTGGGTTTGGTCGCTTGTTTTGAATGGCAGCCGACTTCGCATAACCCAATAGGCAAGGTACTTGCTGGGTAGTTGATGAGCCAGTATTTCTGAAGGTACAACACGAGGATCAAGCCCATGAGCGACATCAAACTATTCCGCCTGACAGCAGGCCAAGCCACCGAACTGCAAGGCAGTGCCTCCGATCTGGAGCGCCCCTTGCAAACGCTGATCGAGGCCAATCTGGTGCCGCTGCTCAGCATCCGTTTCCTGGCCAGCGAACACTCCACCGGCAAGACGCACGGCGGGCGCATTGATTCCCTGGGGCTGGATGAAAACGATTGCCCGGTGATTCTGGAATACAAGCGCTCGGTGGGAGAGAACGTCATCAACCAAGGCCTGTTCTATCTGGACTGGCTGATGGACCACAAAGCCGAGTTCAAGCTGTTGGTGCTGGACAAGCTGGGCGCAGCAGCGGCCGATGCCATTGACTGGAGCGCGCCACGTGTGGTGTGCATCGCGGCGGACTTCACCAAGTACGACGGCCATGCGGTGCAGCAGATTGGCCGCAACATTGAGCTGATCCGCTACCGCCGCTTTGGTGATGACTTGCTGTTGCTGGAGTCCGCCAACGCGGGGGGTGATGCCGCCGCCAAGGCCACTCCTGGAAAGCAGCCCAAGCAGGGTTCCACCAAGCCAGATGCCGCTCCTGCGGCACTGACCGATGGCGCTACGGGGAAAGCCACGGGCCCTGACAAGTCGTTTGCCGAATTGCTGGCGGTATTGCCTCAACCCATGCTGCAGCTGTTGGCCTCGCTGGAGGACTACACCTTGTCGCTTGGGGATGATGTGCAGCGCAAAGAGTTGCGCCTGTACCTGGCCTTCAAGCGTCTGAAGAACTTTGCCACCGTCATCCTGCACAAGAAGAATTGCCTGCTGCTGCACCTGCACGTGGATCCAGCGCCCGCGCTGCTGGTCCTGCCCAACGCGCGAGATGTCACCAGCATCGGGCATTGGGGCACGGGCGACTTGGAGCTCACGCTACGCAGCATGGCGGACCTGGATGCAGCCAAGCCCTTCATCAGCGCCGCCTACGAAGGGCGCGCGCTGTCTGGGGCGAAGTAGGTACCGCGCTGCGCAGTATTTTCAGTTGTGGGCTGACGGTGTAAATTCGAGCCAGCGCTTGACCAATCGAGGTGCCACCATGAAAGTCAATGAAATCATTCAAGAGGCACTGCGTTTGCCTGCGACGGCGCGGTTTGAGATTGTCGAACAGTTGATGCAAAGTCTGGACAAACCAGACCCTGCAATAGACCGCATTTGGGGCGAAGAGGCCGTCAAGCGTCTGGCCATTGTGGACGCGGGGCTTAGCCCCACTTTTTCAGCAGACGAGGTCTTTGGGTAGGCGTACTCGGTAGAGCGGGATGCTACGTTGGCGCCGATGGCCACTTCCAATTTTCTTTAGTCACCCCTTCACTCCTGACTCAGCAAGTCCACCAACTCCCCCAACCCAATGGCCTGCGCCCCATGGCGTAGTGGAATGCGCTCCAGCCCTGGGTACACAACATAGCGCTGCGTGATCTGCAGGTCGTCGCAGGCAATCGCAAAGCCTTTTTCCGGGCTGGGTGCCATGGAGCGTTTGACCTCTATCGCCATCTCGGGCTTGCCGCCCTTCTCCAACACCAGGTCTATCTCAGCGCCGACCTGGGTGCGGTAAAAGTAGGGCACGCGGCGCGGGCCGGCGGACTGGATCAGGTTCTCCAGGCAATAGCCCTCATAGCTCAGGCCGCACACCGGGTGGCCCAGCAGGTCGTGCATGGTCTCCAGCTCCAGCAGGCCGTGCAGCAGGCCGCTGTCGCGCACATACACCTTGGGCGACTTGACCAGCCGTTTGCCCAGATTGCCACTCCATGGGCGCAGGCGGCGCACCAGTTGCAGATCCACTAGCAGATCAATGTAGCGGTCTATGGTGGGGTTGGCCACGCCCAGCGCACCGGCTATGTGCGCCTGGTTGAGCACGCTGCCCTGGTTGTGCGCCAGCATGGTCCACAGGCGGCCTATGGTCTCGGCTGGCAGGCGAGGTGCAAACATGGGCACGTCGCGCTCCAGGTAGCTGCGGATAAAGTCGCGCCGCCAGTCCAGGCTTTGCGCGTCATCCGCCGCCAGCAAGCTGTCGGGAAAGCCGCCACGCAGCCAGAGGGTGCTGTCAGCAATGCCGGCGGCTGCGGCTTCCATGCTGGAGAGCGGGGCCATGTCGATGTAGGCCACGCGCCCAGCCAGGGTCTCACTGCTTTGGCGCATGAGGTCCAGGGCAGCCGAGCCCAATAACAGGAACTGGCCGTTGCGCATGCCAGCTTGCCGGTTGTCGTCGATGATGCCGCGCAAGACTTCAAACACACCCGGCGCGCGGTGGATCTCGTCCAGAATGACCAACCGGCCCTGCTGGGCGCGCAAGTAAGTGTCGGCATCTTCCAGGCGAAGGCGGTCAGCGGGGCGCTCCAGGTCCAGATACACCGCGCCGCCGGGCCAGTCTTTGGCCAGAGTTCGGGCCAAGGTGGTTTTGCCCACTTGGCGCGGCCCCAGCAACACCACGGCAGGTGTCTGGAGCAGTTTTTGGCGAACAATGGATTCGAATTTGCGGTCAATCATCATTGTAATTTTAACTTCAAGAGTTAATTTTGCAATGTTAGTCAGCTGCCGAGTGCGGGTCTTGGTATCCGGGTGGGTGCAGGTTGGCGGCGCCGTGGTGGCCTTCCTCACCTCGCATGTAAGCGTCTGCGCGCTCAGGTCTTCAATTTGCGGGCTGCTGGCTTGCTCGCTTTGTCTCCCTTGGCACGTGCTTCTAGATAGGTCTTGGCTTCATCCCATGGCACTGTCATTTCAGTAGCTTGCAGGGTTGCCCAGCGCTGGTCTGCCGCAGTCTGCCATTGCGCATCCTGCTCAAGCGGCGCGCCTTGCGCTACCAATGCATACCCCACACTGCGCCCTCCACCCTCCAACCGCTGCAGCACCCCACGCGCCAGCAACTCGTTGATGTCACGCAGCGCCGTGTCGGATGAGCACTTGCCCAGGGCCGCCCACTTGGCGTTGGTGAGCTTGCCCTCAAAGCCGTCCAGCACCCGGTTGAGCACCTGGGTCTGGCGCGCGTTCATGGGGGTGCCGGCCCAGCGCTGCCAGAACTGAGCCTTGTCCAGCACGCCGACCAGCGTGGCATCTGCGCCTTGCACGGCGCGCAGCAGGCAGGCCAGGAACCAGCCCAGCCAGGGCGTGACATCCAGCGGGCCTTTTTGCGCGGCTTCCAACTGCTCGTAATAGCCTTTGCGCTCGCGCTGTATTTGGGCGCTGAAACTGTAGAAGCGCTGGCTGCTGCCTTCGGCGCGGGCCAGCGCCATGTCGCCCACGGCGCGGCTGATGCGGCCGTTGCCGTCATCAAATGGGTGCAGCGTGACCAGCCACAAATGGGCCAACCCGGCCTTGATGAGTGCGTCCCCCACAGGGGCCGCATGGAACCATTGCAGGAACACCTTCATTTGTCGCAACAGGCTGCTGGCCGGTGGTGCCTCAAAGTGCACACGCTCACGGCCTATGGCGCCGCTGACCACTTGCATGGGGCCGCTGGCATCCTTGCGCCAAGCGCCCACGGTGATGCGGGTACGGCCGCTGAAGCCAGTGGGAAACAGGGCGGCATGCCAGCCAAAGAGGCGCTCGTCCGTGAGGGCCGCATCAAAGTTGCGGGTGGCATCCAGCACCACATCCACCAAGCCGTCCACCTGCCGGTCGCTGGGGGCCAGTGCGCCTATGTCCAGCCCCAGCCGACGGGCGACCGAGGACCGCACGGCATCCAGGCTCAGGCGCTCGCCTTCGATTGCACTGGTTGTAAGCACTTCCTGGGTCAGCACCTGCAGGGTGGCTTGCTGGCGCTCTGCCAGGCCCAGCTGCGCCATGCGACCCATGAGCTGGCCCTGCGCCCTATGCACCTGCGCCAGAGGCGCAGCCAGGGCCGCTGCGTCATAGTGCAGCTGCGGCCAATCGGGCAGCTGCCAGATGTAGCGCGGATTGCGAGGCACACGGAGCGCACGGGGCTTGGGCATGCGGTGATTATGCGGCTTATTCACCGCATTTAGTGCATTGATTGAGATGCGCCTGCATGGCGGCATCTCAACGCCAGAGCACAAGCGCCCCGCCGCCCACCCTCCCATTCCAGCGTGGCACGCCCGTTGCTAGTACAGGGTATGCAGGCCGAACTCACCCCACCCACCTTTGCGCGCGACAGCGCCGGCAGTGGCGTGTGGCAGCAGCAGCTCAAGCTGTTGCTGGATTCCACGGGCGAGGGTGTTTTCGGCATTGACCTGCACGGCGAGTGCGTGTTCATCAACCGGGCCGGGGCGGCCATGCTGGGCTGGGACGCGGACGCGGTGCTGGGGCAGAACATGCACCAGCTCACGCACCATTCGCACGAGGACGGCACGCACTATCCCGATACCCAATGCCCCATCTTCAATGCCTTCCGCCGCGGCCTGGCCTGCCGGATTGAGACGGAGGTGTTCTGGCGCAAGGACCACAGTGCTTTTGCCGTGGAGTACTCCAGCCACCCGATTCTGGATGGCGACACGGTGCTGGGGGCGGTGATCACCTTTGTGGACATCACCGCGCGCCGCCAGGCCGCCCTGGCCCTGCAGCATGCCAATGCAAGGCTGGAGCGCTCGAATGACGAACTGGAGTCGCGCGTGGCCGAGCGCACCCGCGAGCTCTCGGCAGCACTGGGCCAGCTGCGCCAGCTCTCGGCCTACTCCGAGACCATTCGCGAGGAAGAACGCACCCGCATTGCCCGCGAGGTGCATGACGAGCTGGGCAGCATGCTGGTGGCACTCAAGATGGATGTGAACTGGATGGACAAGCGCCTCTCCGAACAAAAACAGCGCACCCCGCCCGAGGCCGAGTCCATGCGCACCCGCCTGCGCTGCAAGTGCCAGAACATGAGCCAGCAGATTGAAAGCGCGGTGGTCAATGTAGGGCGCATCATCACCGACCTGCGCCCCAGCATCCTGGACCACCAGGGCCTGTGGGCCGCCCTCGAATGGCAGGCGCATGACTTCACCCAGTCGGCCGAGCTGGAGCTGGACTGGCAGATGGAGGGCACCGAGCACACCGAGCTGTCCGAGCCGGTGGCCATGGCGGTGTTCCGCATTTTTCAGGAGATGCTCAGCAACGTGGGACGGCATGCGCGCGCCAGTCAGATCCAGGTGCGCATACACACCAACGCCACCGAGCTGAGCCTGCTGGTGCGCGACAACGGACGCGGTGCCAGCGCTGACGCCTTTGATGCGCCCACGGCCTATGGCGTGATGGGCATGCGCGAGCGCGCCCGGCACCACGGCGGGCGCCTGGCCATCACCAGCCAGTTGGGACAGGGCTCGCTGTTCCATTTGCGCATGCCGATCGTAGGCCCCTGACATGGTCCGCCTGCTTTTAGGAGATGACCACCGCATCGTGCGCGAAGGCCTCAAGCAGGTGCTGGCCGACGCACCCGATGTGGCGGTGGTGGGCGAGGCGCAAAGCGGCCCCGAGGTGCTGGCGCAGGTGCGCCACCTGCAGGGCACGCTGGGTTTGGACCTGGTGCTGCTGGACATTGCCATGCCCGGCTGCGACGGCCTGGAGGTGCTGCAGATCCTGCGCCACGAGTTCCCGCTGCTGCCCGTGCTGATGCTCAGCACCTACCCCGAGCAACAGTACGCCGTGCGCTGCATCAAGCTCGGTGCGGGCGGCTACCTCAACAAGAGCGCAGACCCCGACGACATGGTGGCCGCGGTGCGCAAGGTGGCCGCGGGTGGCATGTATGTGACACCCGCCACCGCCGAGGCCCTGGCCAGCGCCATGGGCGCCAAGGCGGCAGCGGCTGGTTCCAAAACAGCGGCCGCAGGCGTCACCGCGCTGGACGCCCTGTCGCACCGCGAGCACCAGGTGTACCGCCTGCTCAGCACCGGGCAGACCGTGGGCGAAATTGGTGCGCAGCTCAAGCTGGCGTCCAACACGGTGAGCACCTACAGGGCACGCATTCTGGAAAAGACGGGTGCCAAGAACGATGTGGAGTTGGCGCTGTTGGCGGAGCGCCACGCGCGCAACGCTACCCAGCTGTAGCGCGCCCTGAGTCACACCCAGCCCGCTGCCACCTCCATCAGCTATTGGCGCGCTGCAGTGCCTGCTGTGTTCGCACTTTATGTAGTGCCAGCCCTACGCCGCGTGGTGCGGGGCGCTACGAATTGCAGTGATGGCACTCCGTCTCCTACAAACTGGCCCACAGCTTGCGTGAGCCCTTGCATCCAACCACCGAGGTGCACCATGTCCGAATTCTTCTCTCCCTATGATGCCGACCGCCCCCTCATGCTCAAGTGCAGCTGCGGGCGCGAACACTCGGTGGCCGACCACCACGCCGAAGTCGCGGCCGACAGTGCCGCCATTGAACTGCGCCGCCGCAGCTTAAGTAGCGAGTTCGAGGCCTATAGCAACGAGTTCATCGAAGCGACCTTGGTGAAGGCCCTGTTTCCGCAGGACGCAGTGCGCCGCAATTTCTTGAAGGCCGTGGGCAAGAGCACGGCCATGGCAGCCATTGCCAGCGTGCTTCCCGTGGCCAGCATGCAGGCCATGGCGCAGGAAAAAGGCGCCCTGGAAAAAACCAATCTGAAAATCGGCTTCATCCCGATCACCTGCGCCACGCCGCTGATCATGGCCCACCCCCTGGGTTTTTACAAACAGCAGGGACTCAACGTCGAAGTCACCAAGACGGCAGGCTGGGCGCTGATCCGC
Organism: Rhodoferax lacus; assembly: GCF_003415675.1. Taxonomy (GTDB): domain Bacteria; phylum Pseudomonadota; class Gammaproteobacteria; order Burkholderiales; family Burkholderiaceae_C; genus Allorhodoferax; species Allorhodoferax lacus. Next base: position 119,777 of record NZ_QFZK01000007.1, on the reverse strand, counting down.
GACAAGATGATCAACAAGGAATACGACGCCACGCACTTCCTGTCTCCCATGCCGCTGGCGATTTCCATGGGCTTAGGGTCAAACGCCACGCCCATGAATGTGGCCACCATCCAGAACATCAACGGCCAGGCCATCACCCTCGCACTCAAGCACAAGGACAACCGCGACCCGAAGAACTGGAAGGGTTTCAAGTTCGCCATTCCCTTCGAGTACAGCATGCACAACTTCCTGCTGCGCTACTACCTGGCCGAGGCCGGGCTCAACCCCGACACCGATGTGCAACTGCGCGTGGTGCCCCCGGCCGAGATGGTGGCCAATTTGCGCGCAGGCAATATCGACGGCTTCCTGGGGCCCGACCCGTTCAACCAGCGCGCCGTGTTTGAAGAGGTGGGTTTTATTCACCTGCTGACCCGCGACATCTGGAACGGCCACCCCTGCTGCGCCTTTGGCACCAGCACCGAGTTCATCCAGAAAAACCCCAACACCTTTGCCGCCCTCTACCGCGCCGTGCTCACCTCTGCGGCCATGGCGCGCGACCCGAAGAACCGCGAGCTCATCGCCAAGGTGATTGCGCCCGCGCAATACCTGAACCAGCCCGAGGCCGTGCTCACGCAAGTGCTGACCGGCAAGTTTGCCGACGGACTGGGCAACATCCAGACCGTGCCCGAGCGCGCCGACTTCGACCCCATGCCCTGGCAAAGCATGGCGGTGTGGATGCTCACGCAGATGCAACGCTGGGGTTATGTGAAGGGCGATGTGAACTACAAGCAGATCGCTGAAAAAGTGTTCTTGCTTACCGACGCCAAGAAGCAGATGAAGGCGCTGGGCCAGAAGGTGCCAGACGGCGCTTACCCCAAGTTCAAGATCATGGGCAAAGAGTTCGATGCCGACAAGGCCGCGGCGTACGCCAAGAGCTTTGCCATCAGCAAGGCAGCCTGAGATGGGTTTTTGGCACTCGCTCAACTTCCGCGCGGCCTTGCTGTCGCTGCTCATCCTGGTGCTGCTGCTGGGCATCTGGTATGCGGCCACCGGCGCCACGCCGGCCGTGGGCAGCTCGGCGGGCATGACGCCCGAGCAGATCGAGTACGCCAAGATGATGGGCAAGGATGTGGGACAAGGCGGGGGCCAAAGCAGCGGCTCGGTCAAGGCCAGCGGATTCCCCACGCTGGGGCAAATGGGAAGCACCGCCTGGGGCCATCTGTCCCACCCGTTCTATGACAACGGCCCCAACGACAAGGGCATTGGCATCCAGCTGGCGCATTCGCTGGGGCGCGTGGGCCTGGGCTTTGGCCTGGCCATGCTGGTGGCCATACCGCTGGGCTTTGTGATCGGCATGTCGCCGCTGATGCGCAAGGCGCTGGACCCTTTCATCCAGGTGCTCAAGCCCATCAGCCCGCTGGCCTGGATGCCACTGGCGCTCTACACCATCAAGGATTCTTCCATCAGCGGCATCTTCGTCATCTTCATCTGCTCCATCTGGCCCATGCTGCTCAACACCGCGTTTGGTGTGGCCTCGGTCAAACGCGAATGGCTGGCGGTGGCCGCGACGCTGGAGGTGAACCCGCTGCGCCGCGCCTTTCTGGTGATCCTTCCGGCAGCGGCGCCCACCATCCTGACCGGCATGCGCATCAGCATGGGCATTGCCTGGCTGGTGATCGTGGCCGCCGAGATGCTGGTGGGCGGCACCGGCATTGGCTACTTCGTCTGGAACGAGTGGAACAACCTGTCGCTTACCAATGTGATCTTTGCCATCGTCGTCATCGGCGTGGTGGGCATGCTGCTGGATTTGGTATTCGCCCGGCTGCAACAGGCGGTGACGTATGTGGAGTGAAGGCGCATGAGCGAGCTGCTGAAAATAGAAGCCCTGGGTAAGACCTATGTGCCCGGCAAGCCAGTGTTTGCCGATGTGTCCTTCGCGCTGGAGCGCGGCGAGTTTGTCTGCATCATCGGCCACTCGGGCTGCGGCAAGACCACGGTGCTCAACGTGCTGGCCGGGCTGGACACGGCCACTACCGGCTACGTGTTCATGGAAGGCCGCGAGATCCGCGGCCCCAGCCTGGAGCGCGGCGTGGTGTTCCAGAGCCACGCCCTCATGCCCTGGCTGACGGTGCGCCAGAACATCGCCTTTGCCGTGGTCTCGCGCTGGCCCGAGTGGCCGCGCGCCAAGGTGAATGTGCATGTGGAGAAATGCATTGCCCAGGTGGGCCTGAGCGGCGCCATGGACAAAAAACCCAGCCAGCTCTCCGGCGGCATGAAGCAGCGCGTGGGCATTGCCCGCGCCTTTGCCATACAACCCAAAATGCTGCTGCTGGACGAGCCCTTTGGCGCGCTGGATGCGCTGACCCGCGGCACCATCCAGGACGAGCTCATGGGCATCGTGCGCGACACCCAGCAAACCGTGTTCATGATCACCCACGATGTGGACGAAGCCATTCTGCTGGCCGACCGCATTTTGCTGATGACCAACGGCCAGGAAACCGACGACGGCTACAAGCCAGGCGGCATTGCCGAGGTGGTGGTCAACCCCCTGCCGCGCGAGCGCAAGCGCGCCACCCTGCACCACCTGGATGGCTACTACGAGCTGCGCAACCACATCGTCGATTTTCTGGTGACGCGCGCCAAGGCGCATTGAGCACCGAAGTTCCGCACCCGCTTTTCTTATCTCAACAACGACACAGGAGTCCGTATGAACCGCATGGAAGTCACCGAAAAAATCATCACCGTCAAAGTGGCCAAGGGTATTCAATGGGCCGATGTGGCCAAGAAGGTCGGCCTGTCCAAGGAGTGGGTCACGTCGGCCTGCCTGGGGCAGATGACGCTGGACGACAAGCAGGCAAGAATAGTGGGCAAGATTTTTGGCCTGACCGTGGAAGAACAGAAGTGGCTGCAAGTGGTGCCCTACAAGGGCTCGCTGGCCACCGCCGTGCCCACCGATCCACTGATCTACCGCTGGTACGAAATCGTCAGCGTCTACGGCACCACCATCAAGGAGCTGATCCACGAGGAGTTTGGTGACGGCATCATGAGCGCCATTGATTTCTCCATGGACATCGTGCGCCAGCCCGACCCCAAGGGTGACCGTGTGAACGTGGTGCTGTCGGGCAAGTTTTTGCCATACAAACAGTATTGATGAAGTTGTATGTTTGAGTGCCTACAGGTTTAGGCCTGCAGCTTCTCTGGCCGCTGCCACCGGGGCGAATGCTTCCGTTCGTGTCCCCCGGACCGGGCTGCGCCCGGTCCTCCTCCTTTACCTCACTGCAGCATCCACCCCAGCGTCATCGGCAACCTGCACCTTTGGCGCGCAGTGACCGGGTACCCGAGCCGACGGCCGACTGTATTCAGACCTTTGCGCGCCAACAACACCGCTGGACTCAGGCCGGTGTGGCGCTCAGCGCCGGTAGGTAAAGGAGGAGCCCGAAGGGCGGGGGACACGGACGGCGCTGAGTGCCACGCCGGCCTGAGTCACTAAGCAACGGAGCCGCGAAATGACTTTTGGACTCAGTGACTCATCACTGCACCGGCGCACCAACCTGACGCGCCGGCTCTGCGCGCACAAACGCATCCAGCGCACTGCAGCGCGCGACGATGGCGTCAACCGTGGGAATGTTGTGCACCTCGATCTTGAAGACACGCATCACCGCCACTACGCTGGCCAGACAGATGTCGGCCATGCCCACCGTGTCGCCATGGCAGTACAGGCCGGTTTGCGCCTCGGTGGACAGGCGCTGCTCCACGGCTGCCAGGCCGGTGGTGAACCACTGCGTCTGCCAACGGCGCCAGGCCGCGTCGTCAAAGCCGGCCTCGGTGGTCAGGTACTTCTTCACCCGCGGTGTGATCAGCGGATGCGTGTCGGCCGCCAGCATGTTGCACAGCGAACGCACACGCGCGCGGCCGTGGCGGTCTGCGGGCAGGAGGGCGGGCAGGGGCTGTGTCTCTTCCAGAAATTCCAGAATCGCCAGCGACTGCGTGATGGGCGGATGGCCCGCCTCCACCAGGGTGGGCAGGCCGCCCAGCGGGTTGATCTTCAGATAGGCCTCGCTGCGCTGCTCACCGGCGTCCATATTGATGAAGGTTTCCGTGACCGGCAGGTTCTTCAGGTTGAGCGCCACGCGCACGCGAAAAGTAGCCGAGGTGCGCCAGAAGGCATACAGATTGAGGGCGGGAACAGCGGCCATGCGGGCCTCCTATCGGTAAAGCAAAAGGGGAATCAGTGCAGCGTGAGCGGACACGAGCTGGTCTTCACCCGCACCACCGCCGCACGTTGGTCGTAGGGTACGGCCTCCAGGCCGCAGAGACTCGCTACGATGGTTTTAACCTGACGGGCAATAGGCTCAATGAAGCGGCTGGTCTGGCCCTGCACCGTGATGCAGTCACCCAGGGCGTGGATGTGCGGGTTGCTGGTGCGCAGGCTGGTAGCGTCCACCGCAATGCCGTTGTTCCATTCCAGCGCGGCACTGTGGGCCAGGCGGCTGGGGGTTTGCAGGCCGGTGGCCACGATGAGGTGGTCGGCCTCCAGTTGCTGGCCGCAGCGCGTGCGCAAGACCACGCGCTCGCCCCGCTTCTCCACCCCGGCCACTTGGAGGCCACCCACAAAACGCAAGGGCAAGTCCTGCCAGGCCTGCAGCAGTTGCGCACCTGCCTGCTGCGCGCTCCAGCGGGCCAGGGGCTCTGCCTGCGTGTCGATCAACGTGACGCGGTGGCCGCCCAGGGCCAGGTCGTTGGCCAGCTCGCTGCCGATCAGACCGGCACCCACGATCACGATGTCTTTGGCACCCCTGCTGGCGCCATCACCCAGACGCGCGCGCAGCCGCTGGTAGGCACCCAGGTGGTTGATGCGCCAGCACAGGGCGGCGGGCAGCTCGGGCGGTAGCGGCACCTCGGCGCCGTGTGCCAGCACCAGCGCCGTGTAGCGCAGTGTGCCGCGCGTGGTGCGCAGGCTGCGGGTGGCGGTGTCAATGCGGATGGCATGGGTCTGGGCCAGCAGGCGCACGTTCAAACGGCGGGCGGCATCCGCGCCGCATTCCTTCACCAACTGCGCGGGCGCGATGTGGCGCGCCACAGCCACCGACAGCAGGGGCTTGTCGTACACGTCGGCGTTGCAGGCGCTCACCAGGGTGATGGGCACAGTGGCGTCCTGCGCGCGCAGGCCCTCGGCCAGCTGCCAACCGGCACGGCCCGCACCCACGATGACCACGCCGGCGCGGTGGCGCTGCGTTGATGCCACGGCCGGGCTTGCAGCACTGGCGCTGGCCTTGAGGGCCTCCAGGCTGGGCGGTAAATACAAGGTGAAGTCGGCCTTGCCCACGCCGCACAGCGGGCAGGACCAGTCCTCTGGAATATCGGCAAAGCGCGTGCCGGGGGCCAGACCGCTGTCGGGGTCGCCCAGTGCCTCGTCGTAGATCAGGCCGCAGGCGTTGCAGATGTATTGCAGGTAGTCGGCAGTAGCTTCCATGCTCATGCCGGCATGTCCTGCGCGCTCAGGCGCGCCATCTCTTTGCGCAGGTGCTTGATGGCCGGTGTGACGATGGCTACGAAGTGCGACTCGCGCACGCGGCGCTGCACGTCCGAGCTCATCAGGTAGCCGCGCGCACCCTGGTGCATCAGGGCCGACTGGGCGGCGCGCAGGCAGAGCTCGGCGCCGTGGGCCCGGGCATCGAGCACATCGATAAAGAACGCGGTGGACGCATCAAACGGTGTGGCGCAGAGCTGCTTCACGCGCGCCACCAGTCCGTCCAACTCGGCCTGCAAGGTGTCGGGGCGGTCTTCCAGAAACTGGTTGACGTGGCCCAGCTGCGCCTCCACCGCCCACATGGAATCAATAGCGCCCTGGGTGATGCCCACGGCCATGCCACATTGCAGCATCACAAAGGCGCCGCGTATGCGGGCAATGGTGGGCTTGGCCGGGTCGGCGATTACGTCGTCCGCACCGATGAACAGGTCTTTGAGGTGCAGCGCGTAGGTGCCGGTGCCCTCCATGGCGGAGAAGCTGGGGCATTCGCGCAAAGTGACGCCGGGCGCATCACAGCGCAGCAGGAACATCAGCTCACGGCTGGGCGCGCCCTTGCCTTCTGCGCTATCCATCGCGGCAATGGCGCCGCAGTAATGCGTGGGAGCCAGGTTGCTGACCCAGGGCAGCGTGCCGTTGACCACATAGCCGCCGTTCACCGGTGTGGCGCGCAGCAGCAGGCTCTCGATCTCGGCATAGCTCTTCATGGGGTTGGACAGGGCCGTGCCGCCCAGGCCCAGGCCGGCCACATGGCGCTGCAGCACCTCGCCCATCAGCGCCGGGTTGCCCGACTGCTGCAGGTACAGGCCGCACACCGCCTGGCACCACATCATGAAGCCGGTGGCGCCACACACGCGCGACACCTCGGCCATGGCCTGGATGCTCAGAAAGTAGTCGCCCGCACCCGCCTGCGAATCCAGGTGCGCGCTCATGGCACCCAGGCCGGCGAGCTGGCGCAGCAAGCCCTCGGGGTACACGCCCTCGCGGTCTATGGATTCAACCGCCTGCGCCAGTGGCCCGGCAGCCAGGGCACGCACGGCGCCGAGCAGCACGTCCGGTGCGGGCACGGTGGCAGAGGTCAGTTCCCGGGGCAGGTCGGCGGGGTGCATGGGGGCTCCTCAATCGGCCAGGCTGATGGCAAAGGGAATAGGGTTGCGCATGGAGTTGGCCACGGGCGAATACATATTGGCGTGCTGCACGATCTCGTCCAGCACGTCGCGCGAGGCATTGCCCTCGATGTGCACCTTCACGCGAATGGCCTGAAAGCCCATTTGCGGCGGCGTTTTCTCCAGCGCGCCACCGGCACCCCATGCGGCGGGGTTGCCGATGTCGCCTTCCATGTGGATCTCGATCTTGCTCAAGGTCACCTGCTTCCAGGTGGCCACGGCCGTGATGCCCACGGCCAGGCAGCCGCCCAGTCCCGAGAGCACGATCTCGCCGGGCGCGGGGGCCGTGTCCTGGCCGAACAGGTGCAAGGGCTCGTCCACCACCACCGGGGCGTGGGCACCCACGTAGCTCAGGGACCGGTACTGTCCCTCCATGACGGTGCGGACCTTGTTGGTGCCGCGTGCGGCCGGGTTGCCACGGCCCTTCTCGGCAAAGGCCAGGAGGCCTTCGCGGTCAATCGGACGCAGGCTGGTGGTGATGGTGGTGACAGGTTCTTGTAGTGCAGTAGACATAGGGTGGCTCGGACGGAGTAAAAAATCAGTTGGATGCAGCAGGCTCAGGCAGCCAGCGCGGCCATAGGCTTGACAAGGGGCAGGCCGGTTTCAATTGGCAGCGCGTCGTCACGTGACCATTCGTTCCAGGAGCCGAAGTACATGCGCACGTCCGCAAAGCCGGCCTGCTTGAGCGCCAGGAAGGTGTTGGAGGCGCGTGCGCCCTTGAAGCAATACAGGTACACCGTGTCGGTGGGGCTGATGCCGGCGGTGGCGCATTCGGCGCGCACCTCGTCGGGCGACTTGAACACCGGGCCCTGGCCCGAGGGTTTCATGAAGCGGTACCACTCCAGCCACTTGGCGCCGGGCAGGCGGCCCTTGCGCGGGGCGAAGTCTTTGCCGTAGGGCGATGAGCTGTCACCGATCCACTCGTCCACATCGCGCACGTCCAGCAGCACGGTGCTGGTGCCCAGGGCTTTGGCCACATCGTCCTTGGTGAGCATCACATCGGCCATGGTCAGCTCGGCCGGGAACACGGCAGGCACGGGCACCACGGCCTCGGTGGACACGGGCAGACCGGCGGCCTTCCAGGCCGAGTAGCCGCCGTTGAGCAGCTTTACATTGGGGTAGCCCAGCCAGGTCAGCAGGTAGTAGCCGCGGCAGGACTGGCCGTAGCCGCTGTTCATGGCGTCTTCGTAAAACACCGCCGTCTCCTTGCCCGACAGGCCGATGGCACCCAGATGCTTGGCGAAGGTGTCTTTGAGCTCCAGCAGCCCCTCAGGGGTGGAGGTGGCCAGGTAGGTAAAGGTTTCGCGCAGGTTGACGGCACCAGGGATGTGGCCCAGGGCAAAGGTATCGGCATCGCGGGTGTCGATCACCACGACGGCCTCGGTGCTTTGCAGTGCCTGCAGCTGGACGGGCGAGATCAGGATGACGTCGGAGGAGATGTTCATGGAAGGGCCTTTTCAATGCGTGGGTGGAAGGTGGGGCCTACTGCATAGCGCAACAGCCGTGCCACAGCGCAGCGATCCGGTGAAACAAACCCGCAAAGCCTTGTGAAGGCTTCAGTGATTGGCCTGCGCGCTACTCAAACCATAGCAACGCACCGTCACACCACGCTTGCACACCACCCAAAAATCACACTGTGTCGACAAAATGTCGACACAGTGTCCAGGCCACTGAGCCTCAGCGCAGACCGGCCTTGCGCAGGCGGTAGCTGAGCTGGCGCAGCGTCAGGCCCAGGGTTTGCGCGGCGCGGGTCTGGCTGCCCTGGTGGGCCTCCAGCACGGCCTGCAGGCCTTCGGCGCTGTGCGATTGGGCGGACTGGTAGTGGCGCACCAGAGGCGCAGCGCTGGGCACATGGGCCTGCACGTCCAGGCTCAGCGGTGTTGGCGTTGGGGCTTGCGCGTGCGCCTGCTCCTGCGCACCCGGCATGAAGCGCTCCAGCTCTTTGGCCGTGACCGGCGTGTGGTCAGCCAGCAGCACCAGGCGCTCCACCAGGTTGCCCAGCTCGCGGATGTTGCCGGGCCAGGCATGGGCTTCGAGCCGCTCCAGTGCGGCGGTGGACAGGTACACATTGCGCTGGTGCGCCTGGTTGGCACGGCTGACAAAGTGCAGCACCAAAGCGCGTATGTCCTCGCGCCGCTCGCGCAGGCTGGGCAGGCGGATGGGGATGACGTTGAGGCGGTAGAACAGGTCCTGGCGGAAGCGCCCCTCGGCCACCTCGCGCTCCAGTGCGCGGTTGGTGGCGGCCACCAGGCGCACATTCACACGCAGCTCTTTTTGGCCACCCAGGCGCACCAGCGTGCCCTCCTGCAGGGTGCGCAGCAGCTTGGACTGCATGGCCAGCGGCAGCTCGCCAATTTCATCCAGAAAAATCGTGCCGCCGTTGGCCTGCTCAAACCAGCCGGGGCGCGCGGTGTTGGCGCCAGTGAAGGCGCCACGCTCGTGGCCGAACAGCTCGGACTCGAACAGCGTGTCCGGTATGGCCGAGCAGTTGACCTTGATGAAGGGCTGGTCGCGCCGCCCACTGGCCAGGTGTACGGCACGGGCAAAGAGTTCCTTGCCGGTGCCCGACTCGCCCAGCAGCAGCACCGTGGCCTGGGTTTGCGACACGCGCTCGAGCTCACTGAGCGCCTGCAACAGCGGTGGCGAATTGCCAATGAGCCCATAGCGCGCAGTGTGGGTGTTCAGGGCCTGTGCCAGCACAGCGTTCTGCGCCTGCAGTTGCCCGGTCTGCTCGGCCACGAGTTGCTCCAGCTGCAGCAGCTGCCCGGCCAGCGTGGCCAGCACGCGCAAGAGCGCCAGGTCGTCATTGAGGTGGCGCTGGCGGCTGCGGATGCGGTGGCAGGCCAGCACGCCCACGGGCACGTTGTTGATCTCGATGGGCAGAGCCAGATAGGCCACGGTCTCGGGCGGCAGTTGGGCCCGGCCCACGGCGCGGAACAAAAACAGCGGCTCGGCATCAATGTCCTGCACGATGGCCGGCTGCCCCGTGGCCAGTACGCGCCCGGTGATGCCCTCGCCGCGCAGGTAGCTGCCGCGCGCGATTTCAATCTGGGTCAGGCCATAGGCCTGGTGGATGGAGGCGCGGCGCTCCGGGCCTGAGCCCGCCGGGTCGGCCAGCACGATGCGCCCGCGGTTCAGGCCCAGCAGCTCGCTCATGAGGTGCAGCATCTTGCCCAGGGCCAGCCGGGGCGCGGGGCTGCGCCCCACCAGGCGCATGACCTCGCGCATCAGCAGGAGTTCTTGCTCGCGCCAGGCATGGGCGTTGTGCGGGGGCTGGGTGTTGGGGGGCATGCAGCTTGCCAAGCAAGTTCTGCACCTTGCTGCAGGCACGGGGCCGAGCAGCTGCCGGGTAAATCCTAGTGAAAGGACGCGGTCGACTGGCGCGGTGCCTGGGCCTCAGCGCCCTGGCTCCTGTTGCGCTGGTATTCCTGCGCGTGGAGCTCCAGGATGGTGATCAGCTCATCCACCTTGCCCAGGAATTCGTCCTTGCTGACGCAGGGCTGCTGGATGAACATGCGACTGGCGTTGTCCGAGATGTCGATCTTGCCGGCCTGGCGGGCCCAACTGCGGGCCTCGCAGGAGGCCAGCAGGGCCAGGCGCCCCAACTCGCCCTTCCGGCGAGCGTGGTGCAGGTCGGCAAGCAGATCTTCTAGCCCTAATTGGATTCCTATTGCGCTGGTCATGTTGCATTGCAGCATAGGAATGATTCCCTTGCAAGCTTTACCGCAAAGACCCTGACTTTCGGTTTGGAAAGGGGCATGCCACATCGGCGCAAAGAGGCAACGCGTCAAACAGGTCCATGATGGCTGGATGTCAGCGGCGCGCCGCTCAGGAGCACCCCATGCAACGCAGAACCCTTTTCGCTTTCACAATGTCCCTGGCACTGGCGCAGCGCGTCTTGGCCCAGGCCACCACCAGCGACACCGAAGCAGAGCCACAGGCCCAGCCCCACCTCACCGTGTCATTGCAACAGATGCAGGCCGCACTGGCGCAGCGCTTTCCCCTGCGTTATCCGGTGCCCGGCCTGCTGAACCTGGATGTGCAAACGCCGCGCCTGCAACTGCTGCCGGCGCAGAACCGGCTGGCTGCGGCCATGGACGTTCAGGCCGCAGGAGCCGCCCTGCAGCGCAGCCACCAGGGCACGCTGGAGCTGGACTTTGCCCTGCGTTATGAGGCCAGTGACCGCAGCATTCGCGCGCACCAGCTGCGCCTGCGCCGCCTGCAGTTCCCCACGCTGCAACCCCCTGTGGTGGCTTTGCTCAATGGCTATGCACCGGCACTGGCCGAGCAGAGCCTGCTGGAGGTGGTGCTGCACCGCCTGAGCCCCAAGGACCTGGCCCTGCCGGACACCATGGGCCTGCAACCCGGCAGCCTCACAGTGACCGACGCGGGTGTGGTGATGGGCTTTGTCACCAAACCCCTGTAAGGCCGCTACCGCTCAATGCTGGGACGCCGCGTGGGTGCTGGTGGGGATCTTGTCGGTATACGCAATGGCCAGTGCGCTCAGCAGGAACACCACGTGGATAGTGGTCTGCCACATCAGCACCTTGACGTCGTAGTTGGCAGCGTTGATAAAGGTTTTGAGCAGGTGGATGGAGCTGATGCCGATGATGGCCGTGCCCAGCTTGACCTTGAGCACCGAGGCGTTGACATGGCTGAGCCACTCGGGCTGGTCAGGGTGGCCTTCCAGGTCCATGCGTGACACAAAGGTCTCGTAGCCCCCCACAATCACCATGATCAGCAGGTTGGAGATCATCACCACATCGATCAGTGCCAGCACCACCAGCATGATGATGGTCTCGTTGAGCGCGGTGATCTGCACATCCGAGCGGTAGCCAATGCTGGTGATGAGCGCCTGCAACGCGGGCTGGCTGCCAAAGGCAGCTTCGAGCAGGTGCACCAGCTCCACCCAGAAATGGAACACGTACACGCCCTGTGCAGCAATCAGCCCGATGTAGAGCGGCAGCTGCAACCAGCGGCTGGCGAAGATGAAGCGGGGGATGGGGCGCAGTGTGGGCGAAGGAGCAGGTTTGTTGGAAGCCATGGGTGTTCTGGGGGTTGGATCGGTGGTTGCTGAGGGCGTATTGTAAGAACGCAGACTACAGCGGGGTGACAATAGAGCCCTGCACCGCAACCCGCCTGACCACCTGCCGCCATGAACTTCTCCGACCTTGACGATTCTTCCGAGCATGCCACGCACAGTGTGGCCGAGCGCGCTGCTGCGGCCTCGCGCAGCACCTGGGTCAGCGTGGTGGTGAATGTGGTGCTGTCCAGCACGCAAATCGTGGTGGGGGTGATGGCCAAGTCACAGGGCCTGATTGCCGACGGCCTGCACTCACTGTCCGACCTGGTGTCCGACTTTGTCGTGCTGTTTGCCGGCCACCACGCCAAAAAGGACGCTGACGAAGACCACCCCTACGGTCACCAGCGCTTTGAGACCGCTGCCTCGCTGGCCCTGGGCGGGCTGTTGCTGGCGGTGGGCATCGGCATGATCTGGTCGGCCCTGCAAAAGCTCGAGTCCCCGGCCTCCATTCCCACAGCCCACATCAGCGCCTTGTGGGTGGCGCTGGGTGCCATTGCCGCCAAGGAGCTGCTGTTTCGCTACATGCTGCGCGTGGCCAAGGCGGTGAAGTCCAGCATGCTGGTGGCCAATGCCTGGCATGCGCGCTCGGACGCGGCCTCGTCGCTGGTGGTCAGCCTGGGCCTGATGGGCAACCTGCTGGGCTACCCGCTGTTGGACCCGATTGCCGCACTCATCGTGGGCTTCATGGTGGGCAAGATGGGCTGGAGCTTTGGTTGGGACGCCCTGCACGACCTGATGGACCGCGGCCTGGACGAGGCCGAGGTGCAGGCCATCCGCCAGACCCTGGTGGACACGCCCGGCGTGGCCGGTGTACATGACATACGCACCCGCAAGATGGGTGACATGGTGGTGGTGGATGCCCACATCGAGGTGGACGCCACACTCACCGTGGAGGCCGGGCACAACATTGCCGTGGCAGCCCGCCAGGCCGTGATGCAGCGCCACCGCGTGCTCAACCTGATGACCCATGTGGACCCCTCGCAGCGCCCGGACCGGGACCACGACGCCGCCCACCCGGCGCATTAGGCCGCCCGGCATGCAGGACACAGTCAAGCCCGGCCGCACCCCGCGTTCGGCGCCCAAAAGCCCGACACCGCTGGCGACGGACGCGGCCCTGAACCAGACGGTGTACGACACCCTGTTTGACGCCATCCTGGGCGGCACGCTGCCACCCGGCGCCAAGCTGGCCGAGGCCCAGCTGTGCGCGCAATTCGGCGTTAGCCGCACCGTAGTGCGTCAAGCGCTGCACCGGCTCTCCGAGCTGCATATCGTCCACATCGTCCCCAACAAGGGGGCCACCGTGGCCGCGCCCACGCCGCAGGAGGCGTTGGAAGTGTTCGAGGCGCGCCGGGCGGTGGAAGAGGCCATCATCAAGCGCCTGGCCCAGCGCATCAGCCACTCGGAGCTGGAGCGCCTGCGCCTGCGCCTGGCGGCCGAGCACAGTGCCCTGCATGGGCAAGACCATGCGCGCTGGGTGATGCTGGCCGGAGGCTTTCACCTGGCTTTGGCACAGATGGCGGGCAACACCGTGCTGCTGCGCATGCTGACCGAGTTGCTGACGCGCTGCTCGCTCATCGTGGCCCTCTACGAGCCGCCGGGCAACGCCCACTGCGAACACGCCGAGCACGAGCGCCTGGTGGACCTGCTGGCCCTGCGCGATGGCGAGGCCGCGGCCCGCCTCATGGGCGAACACCTGGACAGCCTGCAGGCGCGCCTGAAAATCCAGCGGTCCTGAGGGCCCCACAGCGCCGGCACCGCAAGCTAGCCTGCTGTGCACTGCGGCGGAGCGCCAGACTTGTGGGCGCGCCAAAAGGAGGCGCCAAAGCCATTTTGTATACGATAATAGTTTTGCAAAAAATCCAATAAATTCAATGCATTCAGCAACTTCTTCGCGTGGCATGTTCCGTGCATGTATACAAAGTTCCAGTGCTTGACTGGTCCCCACTACCGAAGGAGTCCCCCATGAATCGCCGTCGTTTATTGCTTGCCAGCGGACTGGCCGCAGGCGCCCACACCCTGTTGAACCATGCCGCCCTGGCGGCCACGCCCCCGAAGCTGAAAATCGGCTTTGTGTACCCTGGCCCGGTGTCGGACTCGGGCTGGACCTACCAGCACGACCTGGGCCGCAAGATGGTGGAAAAGGAGTTCGGCAGCAAGGTGGAAACCGTGTTCGTGGAAAACGTGCCCGAGTCAGCCGACGCCGAGCGCGTGATCCGCGACCTGATCGCCACCGGCTGCAACATGATCTTCACCACCTCCTTCGGCTTCATGAACCCCACGATTGCTGTGGCCGCCGATTTCCCCAAGGTGGTGTTCGAGCACTGCTCGGGCTACAAGACAGCGCCCAACGTGGGCATCTACCAGACCCGCTTTTACGAAGGCGCCTACCTGCTGGGTGTGATTGCCGGCCTGAAGACCAAGACCAACACCATTGGCTATGTGGCGCCCTTCCCGATTCCCGAAGTCATACGCAATCTGGACGCCTTTGTGCTGGGCGCGCGCAGCGTCAACCCCAAGGTGAGTGCCAAGGTGGTCTGGGTCAACACCTGGTACGACCCGAGCAAGGAGCATGAAGCCGCGCTCACCCTGATCAACCAGGGCGCAGACGTGCTCTACCAAAACACCGACTCCACTGCCATCGTGCAGCTGGCCGAAGCCCGGGGCATCTACGCCTTTGGCCAGGACTCCGACATGTCGCGCTTCGGCCCGCGCGCCCACCTCTCCGGCAACACCGCCAACTGGGGCGTGTACTACCTGTACAAGGTCAAACAGATGCTGGAAGGCAAGTGGAAATCGGAAGACACCAAGTGGGGCATGAAGGAGGGCATCGTCCAGGTCGTCAAGCCCAATGCCGAGGTGCCGCCCAAGGTGGTGGCCCTGTTCGAGCAGAAGAAGGCCGAGATCATCTCCGGAAAGTTCCACCCCTTCAGCGGCCCGATTGTGGACATGGACGGCAAGACCCGAGTGGAAGCCGGCAAGACCATCACCGAAGACGAGCTGTGGCAGATGAAGTGGTACGCCACTGGCATCGTCGGCAAACAACCCTGAGGAAACCAGCGCCATGACCGAGATCGATTTTGGGGAGATCAGCGCCTACCAGCGCTACAAACTGATGGCCAGTCTGATCGTGCCCCGACCGATTGCCCTGGTCACTACCCTGGGGGCCAACGGGGTGGTCAATGCGGCGCCTTTTTCCATGTTCAACATGGTGGGCGAAGACCCGCCCATCGTCATGCTCAGCATCAACCGCCTGCAGGACGGCCGCCTCAAGGACACCGCGGCCAACATCCTGGCGAGCCAGCAGTTTGTGGTGCACATGACCGACGAGGACATGGCCGACAAGATGCACGCCTGCGGCGAGAGCTTCCCCGCCGATGTGAGCGAGATCGAGCGCGTGGGCCTGCACACCACGCCCTCGCACTGCATCGCACCTCCGCGCATTGTGGAGGCCCCCGTGGCCTTCGAGTGCGTGCTGCACGAAACCCTGGAGACGCCCAGCCGCTATGTGTTCATAGGCCGGGTGCTGTGGCTGAGCGCACGCGCGGGCCTGGTGGACACCGTGGCCTGGCGGGTGGACCTGCGCCAGTACCACCCGGTGGGGCGCTTTGGTGCCAGCTTCTACGTGAAGTCCAACGAGCGCTTTGCCATTGACGGGCTGGACCGCGAATCGCGCAGCACAGCCATCGATACGATTTAAGGAAACACCGCCATGCCCTCTGCTTCCAACTCCACAGCGGCCGTGTCCGATCCGGCTGCGGCTGTTTCAGATACAGCGCCCATGGCCCTGGCCATCGCCGCCTCGGCCGCCGCACTGGAGGCCGGTGACATGCCCTTTGGCGCCACCCTGGTAAGCCCCGCAGGCGAGGTGCTGCTGGTGGCCCGCAACAACCAGGTCAGCACGCAGGACTGCACCGGCCACGCCGAACTGGTGCTGGTGCGCCAGGCCGCCGGCAGCCTGGGGCCGGACAGCCTGCGCGGCGCCACCGTATATGCCAGCGGCGAGCCCTGCGCCATGTGCTGCGGCGCCATGTTCTGGGCCGGCATTGGCCGCGTGGTGTACGCCGCATCCACAGCGGACATCGCCCAGGCCTTGGGCGGCCCGCTGCTGCCTCTGGACAGCCGCTCCGTGCTGGCGGGCGCAAGCCCGGCGGTGGAGGTGCAAGGCCCGGTGATGGGGGCAGAGGCGATTGCCGTTCTGCAGCGCTTTGCCAGCACGCCCCGCTAAGCCAACCAGACAAAGAAAAAGCGGCCCACGGGCCGCTTTTTTTATGGGGTGGAAAGGACTGCTTTAGCCCGCTTCCAGCGCCTTCTCCTGCGCTGCAATCAGGGCCTGGCGCTTGGCTATCTCGTCGCCCACCGGTGGGCCCTTGAAGCGCTTGTTTTCCAGGCCAAACCAGAGCACGCCCAGGAAGATCAAAAAGCCGATGGTGTAGTAGCCCAGGCCCGGCACAAAGCCGGTCTTGGCCACCGCGTCGGCCTCGATGGAGGGCACGAACACGTGGCCGGCAATGATGGTCACCACGGTGCCAATGGCCACGATGATGGCAAAGGGCTTGGACAGGCCGCCCAGGCGGAAGGGGCCGTAGGTGGTCCAGGTTTTGCCTTCGGCAAAAAAGCCCGCCATGATGGGCATGCCGTAGGAGATGTACAGGTACATGGCGCTGCCGGTGGAGAGGGCCGCAAAGGCTCCCAGCGGGGTGGTGATGGCTGTGAGCAGGCTGGTCAGGATGGCCGTGGCCCAGATGGCCGCCACGGGTGTGCGGTGCTTGGGGCTGACCGACTTCAAGAGGCCCGAGAAGGGCAGGCCGTCATCGCGTGCAAAGGCGTAGATCATGCGCGAGGTGGACGTCACTGCGGCCAGCGCGCAGATGAAGTTCGACAGAATCACCGCCAGCAACAGGATCTTGCCCAGGAAGCTAGACAGGATGGCCGCGATAAACAGCTCGTTGAAGGAATTCCAGCCGGTGGCCGCTGCTGCCTTCAGGTCCGGAATCGCCAGGATCATGGAGATGATCAGAGCAAAGCCAAACAGGATGGACCACAGCACGGCGTGCAGCATGCCCCTGGGCACGGTGTTGCGCGCATCCTTGGTTTCCTCAGAAGTATGGGCAGACGCGTCAAAGCCGGTGATCGTGAACAGCGGGTACAAGAGGCCAATCACAAATGCCATCAGCGGGCTGGACTCGGGGGCCACGCCGCCGCCGGCAGCGCCGGTGTTGTTCACAAAGGCAAAGGCACGGCCCACGTCGAGGCTGGGTGCGGCCATCACAAACATGCCGATCAGCAGCACCGTCACAACAAAAATCATGTAACCCGAAAAGTCGGTCAGCATGGTGGTGATCTTGATGCCGAAGTGGTTCAGCAAGGCCTGCACGGCAGTAATGGCGGCCACCGAGACGATTTGCGTGGTCTGCGACCAGGTGCTGACATCCCAGCCCAGCACGGCGCCAAAGAACAGGTCCTTGCTGATGAGGTACAGGAACACATTGACGGCGGGCACCACAAACAGCAGGCCCAGAAGGTTCACATAGGCCGTGGCCCAACCCCAGAAGCGTCCGCCCAGGATGGAAGACCAGTGGTAGAGGCCACCCGCGGTGGGGTAGGACGAGGCAATCTGCCCCAGGCTGGCCGCCACGATCAGGGCAAAGGCGCCCCCCACCAGCCAGCCAATGGTCAGCGAGAAGCCGCCGCCGCTGGAGAGGGCAATCGGGAAGGAGCCGAAGCCACCCGAGAGGATACAAATGATCGAGAACGAAATGGCAAAGTTCTGGAACGCGCCCATGCGTCGGTGCAGTTCCTGGGCATAGCCCATGCCGTGCAGGACTTTTTCGTCCTCTGTCATGTGTTCAGTCTTCATGGTTTACCCCGTTTATGTGTTGATGACGCCGCAAGCCCATTGCATCCTAGGTGTGCCGCAACAAAGCGACTATCCCGAATCGGCATGCCTACAATCCGCATGACACACCGAAAAATACATGCTCACCCCCGCCACCCTCATGCAAGGCGCGTACCAACTTTGGTATGGCCCGGACTTGGTGCATGTACAGGGCAGGCGTGCGCGCCGGGCACTGATGCTGGGCAGCATGGGCATGTGGATGATGGGCCTGGCCTGGGGCCTGTATTTCAGCTACCTGGGCAACTGGCCTCTGGTGGCGCTCGATCTGTGCATGATTTGCGCCGGGCTGGCGTCCGCCGTTCTCATCTGGCGCAAGCAGGTGCAGTGGGCCGCTGTGCTGATATTCACCACGCTGTTTGCCGTCATCTGTCTGATCGCCTGGCTGTTTGATGCGTCCACGCCGCAATCTCCGCGCACCACGCATCTCTACCTGCTGCCCCTGAGTGTGGCCGCGTTGATGATCTTCAGAGCCTCGGGCCCCTGGCTGCGCCATGGCATTGCACTGGCCTGTCTGCTGGCCATGGCGTTTCTGTCCATGCGCTATGGCTCGCCCTACCCGCAATACGCCCTGCCCGAAAGCGTGCGCGCCACTGGCGGCTGGGTGCAAGTCACAGCGGCGCTTGGCCTGTTGTACGGCATGCTGCATGTGATGCAAAACGATGCCTCGGTGCGCTCCCTGCTGGAGGAAGAACTGCAGCAGGCACTGGACCAGCAGCAGTTCGTGTTGCACTACCAGCCGCAGCTCGATTCCCAAGGCCGGGTGATTGCCGCCGAGGCCCTGATACGCTGGCAGCACCCGCAGCGCGGTCTGGTGCTGCCGGGCAAATTCATCGAAGCGGCCGAGCAGACCGGCCTGATTCTGCCGATGGGGCTGTGGGTGTTGCAGCAGGCTGCGGTGCAGCTGCAGGCCTGGGCCATGCTACCGGCTTGCGCGCAACTGCGCCTGGCGGTGAACATCAGCCAGCTGCAGTTTCGCCAGAAGGATTTTGTGGCCCAGGTGCTGGGGCTGATAGACCGCCACGGCATTGCCGCGCACCTGCTGGAGCTGGAGATCACCGAGTCCATGCTGGTGGAAGACCTGCCCGACATCATCCAGAAAATGACGGCCCTGCGCGCATGTGGCGTGACCTTCTCGCTGGACGATTTCGGCACCGGCTATTCGTCCCTCAACCACCTCAAGCGGCTGCCGCTCAACCAGCTCAAGATTGACCAGTCTTTTGTG
Source organism: Rhodoferax lacus (assembly GCF_003415675.1). Taxonomy (GTDB): domain Bacteria; phylum Pseudomonadota; class Gammaproteobacteria; order Burkholderiales; family Burkholderiaceae_C; genus Allorhodoferax; species Allorhodoferax lacus. The sequence continues at coordinate 100,904 of NZ_QFZK01000007.1, read as the reverse complement.
CGCGAAGTGCTCACCGATGCCAACGATGCCTCCATCGCCCGCACCGTGGTGACGCTGGGCCACAGCCTGGGGCTCAGCGTGATTGCCGAGGGTGTGGAGTCCGCCGAGCAGCACGCCTTTCTGGTGGCCTGCGGCTGCGAGTTCTTCCAGGGCTATCTGTTCAGCCAGGCCCTGCCCGCAGACGCCTTCAATGCCTATGTGCAGGACAATTTCACACGCTGCGCAGATGCCAGGCCCGGGGCCGCGTAAATGTGGCAATGCCGTAGGTTGAGAGGGTCAGGCCCACGCCGGAGTCGCCGTGCCCGCTCCAGGGCAGGCGGGGGCTGACGCGGTCGCAGCAGTTCCAGTACACCGTGCCGGCCTGCACCTGGGACAGGATGGCCCGGGCACGCTGTGCGTCGGGCGTGAAGACACCGGCGGTGAGGCCGTAGCGGGTGTCGTTCATCAGCTGCACGGCCTCGGCATCGCCCGAGACTTTTTGCAGGCCGATGATGGGGCCAAAACTTTCTTCGCGCATCAGCTCCATGCTGTGGTTCACATGGGAGAACACGGTGGGCGCATAGAAGTTGCCGGGGCCCGCAAGGCGCGCACCACCGAGCAGCAGCCGGGCGCCCTTGGCCTGTGCGTCGGCCACCTGGGCATCGAGCACGGCAAGCTGCGGTGCACGGGTGATGGCACCAATATAGGTATCTTCAGAGGCCGGGTCACCGACCTGGAAGGTTTTGACGGTGGCCACAAACGCGTCCACAAAGGCGTCGTATATTGCTTCGTGCACATAGACACGCTCCACCGAGCAGCAGCTTTGTCCTGTGTTGTACATGGCGCCATCGGCCAGCGACTCGGCCGCCACCTGCACATTGGCGTCTTCGCACACATAGGTGGGGTCCTTGCCGCCCAGTTCCAACTGCAGCTTGACCATGCGCGGGCCCAGCGCCTGCGCTATTCTTGCGCCGGTGGCGTACGAGCCGGTGAAGAACAGGCCGTCTATCTTTTGCGCCTGCAGGGCCACGCCCACATCGCCGCCACCCACCACTGCAATGAATACATCCTCGGGGATGCCTGCCGCATGCAGCAGGCGCGCCATGGCAAGACCGGTGAGCGTGGCAAATTCGGAGGGCTTGTAGAGCACGGCGTTGCCGGTCAGCAGGGCGGGCACATAGACATTGCCGCCGACAAACCAGGGGTAGTTCCAGGCCGAGATGTTCACCACCACACCCAGGGGCGTGTGCTCGATCTGCTCGGTCATGCCGCCTTCGTCATAGACGGTTTCGGTGGCCAGTTGCGCATCGACTTCCTTCAGGAAAAAGTCGATGCGGCCCAGCAGACCATTGAGCTCGTTGCGCGACATCTTGATGGGCTTGCCGGTCTCGGAGGTCATGGTGGCAGCCAGGCTGTCCAGCTCGGCCACGATGGATGCGCGAAAGCGCGTGATGCATGCCTTGCGCTCGGTCAGGGGCACGGCGGCCCACGCGGGCTGCGCCGCACGGGCGCGCGCGGCCTTGGCGGCTACCGATGCGGCGTCATCCGCCTCCACTTCGGTCAGCAGTTTGCCGGTGGCGGGGTTATGGATGGCAAGAGTGGGCATGGCAAAGTGTCCTTGGCAATATATATATATTTATAAACGGGCGATGTAGCAGCAGCCTGGATGGGCAAATTACATGGCCGCCGTGAGCAGACGCTCAAAGTCGGCCGCCGTGCAGGCGCGCGGGTTGGTCTGGTGGCAGATGTCGGCCGTGGCGATGGCCACCAGGCGTGGCAGGTGTTCGGGCTTCACGCCGCGCGCGGCCAGACCGCCGGTGATGCCGATGTCGGCCTTGAGTTGTTTGATCCACGGCACCAGCGCGGCACCCCCTCCGGTGAGTCCGCACACATGGGCCAGCTCGTCAAACTTTTGCGGCACCGCCTCGTAGTTCCAGGCCAGCACGGTGTCGAGCATCAGCGCATTGGCCAGGCCGTGGTGCATATCGCAGACTGCCCCCAGCGCATGGGCGCAGGAGTGCACCGCGCCCAGGTCTTTCTGGAAGGCAATGGCACCCATCATGGAAGACATCATCATGTCAGCGCGTGCCTTGAGGTTGAGCGGCTCCAGCACGGCGGTGCGCAGGGCTGCGGCCGCAATGCGTGTGCCCTCCAACGCAATGCCATCGCACAGCGGGTGGTAGGCCGGTGACAGATAGCTCTCGATGTTGTGGGTGAGCGCATCGATGCCGGTGGCGGCTGTCACCGAGGCCGGCAGGCCCAGGGTCAGCTCCGGGTCGGCAAACACGCGCCGGGCCAGAATCTTGGGGCTGAACACGGTGCGCTTCACATGCGTGTCGTTCTCGCTGACCACGCTGGAGCGGCCCACCTCCGAGCCGGTGCCCGACGTGGTGGGCAGGGCCACGAAATACGGCAACGCGTTGACGATGGGGCGCACGTTGGGATGGTCCCACACGTATTCCAGAATGTCGCCCGCGTGTACCGCCGCCAGGCCCACGATCTTGGCCACATCGAGTGCAGCGCCGCCCCCAAAGCCGATCACGCAGTCTGCGTGGTGCGCTTTGTAGGCGGCGGCCCCGTCCATCACCTGGCTGCAGGTGGGGTTGCCAAACACGCCGCTGAACACGGCCACGTCCAGCCCTTGCAAATGGGTCAGAAATTCGGCCATCACGGGCAGTGCGCCCAGCGCCCGGTCGGTCACGATGAGCGGACGCTTGCAGCCCTGCTCCAGCAGGTGGGCGGCCACGAGCTTGCGCGCACCGGCGCCGAACTGGATGGGTGTTGGGAAGTTGAAGGAAGTGATGCTCATGGTGTGCTCGCAAGAAAAATATAAATAGATAACCAGGTAGTCAAGCCGGTAGACGCTGCGTCACTGCGCGCCTTAAATGATCTCGAAATAGCGTTTCATTTCATAGTCGGTCACGGCGTCCAGCCACTGGCGCCACTCCCAGTCACGGGTGGCGGCAAAGTGGTCCACAAAGCCGTCGCCCAGCCAGTCGCGGGCAATCGCCGATTTCTCGAAAATGCGGTTGGTCTCTATGAGGGTGCGGGGTGCCCGGGGCACTTTTTCGGCGCCCTTGTTGGTGCCGGTAATGGGCGGCGTGGTGAGCTTCAAGCCCTTCTCCACACCGTGCAGACCGGCGGCAATCACCGCGGCCATGGCCAGGTAGGGGTTCACATCGGCACCGGGGCAGCGGGTCTCCAGGCGCGTGGCTTTGGGGCTGCCGGCAATCACGCGAAAACTCGCGGTGCGGTTGTCCATGCCCCAGGTCGGCTTCACGGGCGCCCAGAAGCCATCCACCAGGCGCTTGTAGCTGTTGATGGTGGGCCAGATCAGGGGCGCGAAGTCCATCAGGCAGGCCACCTGGCCGGCCAGGTAGCTCTCGAACAGCGGGCTCATCTTGCGCCCGGCTTTGGCGTCATAAAACAGGTTGGTCTTGCCGTCTGAGAGGCTTTGGTGGATGTGGCCGCTGCAGCCCGGCAGCGCCTGGTTGGGTTTGGCCATGAAGCTGGGCATGATGCCAAACTGCGCACCGATTTCCTTGGTGCCGGTCTTGAACAGGATGGCGCGGTCGGCCTGCTCCAGCGCTTCGCTGAAGCCGATGGCAGCCTCGTACACACCGGGCCCGGTTTCGGTGTGCAGGCCTTCTATGGGCACGCCAAAGGCGCGCATGTCGTCCATGATGGCGTTGAAGAAATCCCGGTTCTGGTTCATGCGTAGCAGCGAGTAACCAAACATGCCGGGGGTAAGCGGCTCCGGGCCCACGCCTTTTTTGGCGGCCCAGCTCTGCGGTGTTTCCAGGAAGTTGAACCACTCAAACTCCATGCCGGTCATGACCTGGAAGCCGAGTTTTTCGGCACGCTTCAGAACGCGCTTCAAGGTCTGGCGCGGGCACTGCGCATGCGGCGTGCCGTCGGCATTGACAAACTCGCCCAGCACCAGGGGCACGTCCTCGTCCCAGGGCACGCGGCGTGTGGTCTTCAGGTCCAGACGCGCCAGCGCATCCGGAAAGCCGTGCTGCCAGCCGGTGGCCACGGTGTTGTCGTAGGTCACATCCATCATGTCCCAGCCCAGCACCACATCGCAAAAGCCGAAGCCGCCACCGGGGTACGGTTCAGTAGCACCCAGGAACTTGTCGATGTGCAAATACTTGCCGCGCAGCACGCCGTCGATGTCGCTCACGGCGACCTTGACCTTCTGCGCGCCGGAGCGGCGTATCTCGGCCACAGCCGGGTGCTCAGTAGCCTTGTTCTTCTTGCTGCTTGCCATGGTGGGTGCTCCTCGTTGTTGTGCGTTCCGGACCATGCTAGGGAGTCGGCTGGGGGCTGGCTATCCGAAATCGGCACACCAGGCCCCTGCACGCTCGGTACTTACCCGGTCGCTGTTTTGGCTTGCAAGCCGGAGAATGGCCGCATGCCTGTTCACGCCCCACACCCCCTGCAAGACCCTGGCCGCGGCCTGCGCCCGGCCGTGCGTGAGGCCCGCAGCCTGGCCCGGCAATCGCTGCACTTTGGGGATGCGCAGGAGCAGGCCAGCGCCCTGTCCGGTTGGAACCAGGACTACCTGCAACTCAGTGCCGGGCTGTTCCAGGGCGAGCTGGCACAGGTGGAAGGCAGCGGCATCAAGCTGTTTGTGGAGCGGGTGCAGCAGTCGGTGCTGCAGACCGGGCAGTTGCCCCCGCGCGTGCTGGCACTGGGCGTGCCACTGCAGGCCAGCGGCGGCGGCATGTTTTGCGGGCGCCTGTGCGGTCTGGATGCGGTGCACCTGTTCTCGGGCCGCTCGGGCTTTGAGTTCCGCACCTCGCGCCAGCACACCATGCTGGGGCTGGAGCTGCAACTCGCCGAGGGCGTGGAGCTGCCCCTGGCGGCCGGTGCGCTCACGCACACCGTGCGCCCCCTGGCCAAGATCAAGGCCTATGTGATGGAGCTGTACCAGTCCGCACGGCGCGACCCGGCCCTGCTGTCCACCCCCGCGGTGGTGGCCAGTGTGAGCGATTTTTTGCTCGACAGCCTGTTGCGCGCACCCGGCAGCACCGACACGCTGAGCGGCTCGGCCCATGCGCATTGGGCCCTGGTGCAGCGCTGCGTGGCCCGGGTGCAGGAGGCACAGGACAGCGCGCCCACCGTCACCCAGTTGTGCATGGAAATGGGGGTGAGCCGGCGCACCCTGCAAAACGCCTTTTTGCGCGTGCTCGACATGAGCCCGCTGGCCTATGTGAAGGCGGTGCGCCTGAAGCAGGCGCGCGAGGCCCTCAAGAGCGCGCAATCGGTCACCGAGGCGGCCACGGCCAGCGGCTTCTGGCATTTTGGCCACTTTGCCCACGACTACCAGGCCCTGTTTGGCGAGCTCCCCTCGGACACGCGCAAACGCCAGTCCTAGAGAGCCGACAAGCACTGCCTGTGCCGCACGCGCCCCCGGAGTGCAAACCCGGTAACCCGGCGCCCTGAGGGTGTGCAAGAATGGCCGCACCGCAAGCGCAACGCCTGGGGTGCGCCCAACATAGGCATATACAACCACCAAGGAGCAGGCCCCCAGGCCATTGACCGTCCCATGTCCCGCACACGGTCCATCCGAACCTTGTTGATCGCCGTTCTGCTGGGCGTGAACCTGTTGGCCGTGGTGGCCTCGGCCTACTGGCTCAACCAGAGCCAACAGCAGTACACGCAGCGCGCCGAGAGCAACACCCGCAATATCGCCAGTGCGGTGGAGCGCAATGTGTCCTCCAGTGTGGGCAAGATTGACTTTGCCCTGACCCATCTGGTGGACGATATCGAACTCCAGCTTGCCAGGGGCCATGGCCTGGACGCCAGTGGCGCGCACGACATTTTTGAAAACTTCCATGGCCGCTTGCCCGAAATCGAGGGCCTGCGCCTGGCCAACGAGCGGGGGCAGGTGGTGCTGGGCAACGGTGTGGACAGCAGCAAGCCCGTGAGCATCGCCGACCGCGACTATTTTGTCGCCCTGCGCCAAAGCGACGGCCACCCCCTGTGGATCACCAAGCCCGTGTGGGGCCGTCTGGTCCAGCACGACATCATTATTTTTGCGCGGCGCTTCAACCGCCCGGACGGTGCCTTTGCAGGCGTGGTGTTTGCCACCGTTTCGCTGGACTATTTTCAGCAGCTGCTCGCGCGCTTCGATCTGGGCCCCGGGGCCACAGTGATTTTGCGCGACCAGGATCTGGGCCTGATTGCGCGCAATCCACCCCTGACAGACCAGCCCGTGGGGCAGGTGGGCAACCGGCTGGTGTCGCCGGAATTCCAGGCGGTATTTGCCAGCGGCGTGGACGCTGGCAGCTTCTATACCCCGCTCAGCCCGGAGCGGCAGGAAGGTGTGTTTGCCTTCCAGCGGGTCAGCAACGCGCCCATGCTGATCAATGTCGGCTTGGGCAGCAGTGACTACCTGGCGGGCTGGCGCGAGGAGCGCAACAAGACCTATGCGGGCGCGGCCGCCTTCATCGTGGTCACGCTGGCCCTGGGGCTGCTGCTGTGGCGCATGCTGGCCATCACCACGCAGGAGGCCCTGCGCAACCGGGTCTACCTGCGCAATGCCAGCGATGGCATCCAGATCACCGATACCAGCGGCCGCCTGGTGGAAGCCAACGACAGCCTGTGTGCCATGCTGGGTTACACGCGCCAGGAGTTGCTGGGCCTGGACCAACGCCTGTGGCTGGCCTGCTGGCCCGAGCGGACGGCCCGCAACGCCATCCTGCTGCAGACCAGCCTGGACAGCGAGCCGCGCTCCATAGAGACCACGCTGCTGGGCAAGGCGGGCCAGAGGGTGGATGTGGAGGTGCGCTGCAGCCACTTTTACTTGTCTGGCAAATTGCACCTGCATGCCTCCATCCGCGACATTGGCGAGCGCCGCGCAAATGCCGAGAAGATCGAACGGCTGGCCTTCTATGACCCGCTGACCAACCTGCCCAACCGCCGCCTCATGCTGGAGCGCCTGAACCGCGCGCTGGTGGGCTGCGGGCGCCACCAGCACCACTGCGCGCTGATGCTGATCGACCTGGACAACTTCAAGGTACTCAACGACACCCTGGGCCACGGCGTGGGTGACCAGTTGCTGGTGGAAGTGGCCACGCGCCTGCAGTCCTGCATACGCCTGGGCGACACGGCTGCACGCATGGGCGGCGACGAGTTTGTGGTGATCCTCGAAGAGCTGGACGAAAGTGCACTGGCCGCAAGCCAGGCCGAAGGCGTGGCTGAGAAAATCCGGCTGCTGCTGCGCCAGCCCTACCGCCTGAATCTGGCGGCGGGCACGCAGACCGGGGGCTTGCGCGAATACAAGTGCACCTCCAGCATCGGCCTGACCCTGTTCAACGACCAGTCCGTCTCCACCGACGAGCTGTTCCGGCGCTCCGATACGGCCATGTACCAGGCCAAGGCTGCGGGCCGCAACACGGTGCGTTTCTTTGACCCCGCCATGCAGGCCGCCGTGGACGCGCGCGCAGCCCTGGAAGACGACTTGCGCCACGCTGTAGCCAACAACCAGTTGATGCTGTACTACCAGCCCCAGGTGGATGCGCATGACCGCATCCTGGGTGCCGAGGTGCTGCTGCGCTGGCGGCACCCGCAGAGGGGCATGGTCATGCCCGGCGAGTTCATTCCGCTGTCCGAAGACACCGGCCTGATCCTGCCCATAGGCGCCTGGGTGCTGGAGACGGCTTGTGCCCAGCTCAAGGCCTGGGCGGCGCGGGAGGATTGCCAGCATCTGACGATTTCGGTGAACGTCAGTGCGCGCCAGTTCCGCCAGAGCGACTTTGTGGAGCAGGTGCTGTCCATCGTGCTGGCCACCGGCGCCAATCCGCACCGGCTCAAACTGGAGCTCACCGAGAGCCTGATGGTCAACAACCTGGAAGAGACCGTCAACAAGATGGAGGCCCTGAATGACCAGGGCATTGCCTTCTCGCTGGATGATTTTGGTACCGGCTATTCCTCGCTGTCCTACCTGCAGCGTCTGCCGCTCAAGCAGCTCAAGATTGACCAGTCCTTTGTGCGTGATCTGCTGGTGGACAGCAAGGACGCCGCCATCGCCCAGACCGTCATCAACCTGGCCCAGAACCTGGGCCTGGCTGTTATTGCCGAGGGTGTGGAGACCCAGGCCCAGCGCGACTTCCTGGAGCGCCTGGGTTGCCAGGCCTACCAGGGTTACTTCTTCGGCCGCCCCGGCCCACTGCAGGATTTCGAAAAGCTGTTGTTCGCCGAGGCGCTTTAGGGCTGTTGCCGGCAGGCCCGCCTTACAAGGTTTCGGTATTGCCGTCGACCACGATTTCCTGGCCCGAGATACGCGCACCCTGGGCTGAGGCCAAAAAGCGGATGGTGTTGGAAATGTCCTGGGCTGACACAAAGGTGCGCAGCGAGGCGGTCTGGGTAAAGAGCGTGCGCACGGCCTCTTCGGTCTGGCCGGTCTTGGCGGCCTCGGCGGCAATCACCCGGTCCATGCGTTCGCCCTCGACCGAGCCGGGGCAGACGCAGTTCACCCGCACGCCCCGGGGGCCCAACTCTTGTGCCAGCGTCTTGGTCAGGCCGCGCAGCGCCCACTTGGCGCTGGCATAGGGTGCGCGGCGCGGAAAGCCATACAGCCCGGCCGTGCTCGAGAGGTTGACGATGGCACCCGACCCCTGTGGCCCCATCACCTGCGCGGCGGCGCGGCAGCACAGAAAGGTGCCATCCAGATTCACCGACAGGCATTGGCGCCAGTCGGCAAACGCCATTTCAGCCACAGTGGCGGTGGGCCCGGCAATGCCGGCGCAGTTGACCAGCACGTCCAGTCCCCCCAGGTGCTGCAGGCCCTGGCGAAACAGGGCTGCCACCTGCGCCTCCTGAGACACGTCGCAGACCATGCCCGCCAGGCTGCCGTGGGCCGCCAGCGTGCGCTGCAAGGCCAACGCGTCGGCATCGCAGATGAAGACCCGGGCCCCGTCCTGCACAAAGTCCAGCGCCGTCTGCAGGCCGATGCCGCTGGCCGCTGCGGTGATCAGGACGCGCTGGGGTGACGGGCCTTGTGCCTGGGTTGTGGACATGGTGCAGATTCCTTTAACGTTGGGGCGGTAGCTGGCGGCTGGCAACCCAGCCTTCGATACTGTAGACCAGCAGTGCAACCCAGATCAGCCCAAAGCCCACCAGGCGCACGCTCTCGAAGGCCTCGTGGAAGACCCACACGCCCAGGGCGAACTGCAGGCTGGGCGAGATGTATTGCAGGATGCCCATGGTGGTGAGCGTGATGCGTCGCGCCCCTGCGGCAAACAGCAGCAGCGGCAAGGCCGTCATGGGGCCACCAAACAGCAGCCAGCCCAGGGTAGTGGCATCCCCCTGCACGAAGGCGCTGCGGCCCTGCCAGCTCAGGTAGGCCAGCACGGCCACGGCAAAGGGTGCCAGCACCAGGGTCTCGAGGGTCAGGCCCTCCAGGGGCCCCAGAGCCCCCACCTTGCGCAGCAGGCCGTAGGCACCAAAGGTAAAGGCCAACACCAACGCAATCCAGGGCGGGTGCCCGGCCTGGATTGCCAGCCACAAGACACCGGCGCTGGCCAGTGCAACGGCCAGCCACTGGCCGCGGCGGGGGCGCTCATGCAGCACAAAGAAGCCGATGGCCACATTCACCAGCGGCAGGATGAAATAGCCCAGGCTGGCGTCGAGCAAATGGTGGTTGTGCACGGCCCACACATAGGTCAGCCAGTTGGCCGTGAGCAGCGCTGCCGACAGGGCAAAGGCCCCCAGCACCCGCGGCTGGCGCGCCACCGCCCGCAGCCACGCCCAGCGTTTCAGGTACAGCAGCACACCCAGCAAAAACACCAGCGACCACAGGGTGCGGTGCATCACCACCTCCAACGGCTCCACACCCGTCAGTTGCCGGAAGTACAGCGGAAACAAGCCCCAGGCCAGATAGGCCAGGGTTGCGTAAAGGACGCCAGGGTTCATGGAGCAGGTTGTGCCGTTAGGGGCCCGTCGAATACCGCAGGCCGGGGCGCATTGTCGCAGCCCGTGCATGCAAGCGCTGTCTCCCGTGCGCCCCTGGTTGTTCTGGCCCATAAAAAAACGCGCCGGGTGGCGCGTTTTTAGTGGGCTCGGCAGGTATTACTTGCTGACCACGCGGACCATTTCCAGGCACTTGTTCGAGTAACCCCATTCGTTGTCGTACCAGCTGACCAGCTTCACGAAGGTGCCGTCCAGGGCGATGCTGGCGTCGGCGTCGAAGATGGAGGTGCGGGTGTCACCACGGAAGTCGGTGGCCACGACCTTGTCGGTGGTGTAACCCAGCACGCCCTTCAGGGCACCTTCACTTTGCAGCTTGATTTCAGCGCAGATCTCAGCCAACGTGGCGCTGGTGTTGAGTTCCACCGTCAAGTCCACCACCGACACGTCGCTGGTGGGCACGCGGAAGGACATGCCGGTGAGCTTCTTGTTCAGCTCGGGGATGACCACGCCCACGGCCTTGGCAGCACCGGTGCTGGAGGGGATGATGTTTTCCAGAATGCCGCGGCCGCCGCGCCAGTCTTTGTTGGAAGGGCCGTCCACGGTCTTCTGTGTGGCAGTGGCTGCGTGCACAGTGGTCATCAGGCCGCGCTTGATGCCGAACTTGTCATGGACCACCTTGGCCAGCGGGGCCAGGCAGTTGGTGGTGCAGGAGGCGTTGGAGATGATGGCCTCGCCCTTGTAGGTCTTCTCGTTCACGCCAAACACGAACATGGGGGTGTCGTCTTTGGAGGGAGCAGAGAAGATGACCTTCTTGGCGCCCGCTGCCAGGTGCTTTTCGCCACCGGCCTTGTCCAGGAAGATGCCGGTGGATTCGATCACCACATCAGCGCCGACTTCGTTCCACTTCAGGTTGACGGGGTCTTTTTCCTGTGTCAGGCGGATCTTCTTGCCATTGACCACCAGGGTATTGCCTTCAACCGACACGTCGCCCTTGAAGCGGCCATGCACAGAGTCGTACTGCAGCATGTAGGCCAGGTAATGGGGCTCGAGCAGGTCGTTGATGGCGACCACTTCGATGTCGCTGAAGTTTTGCAGCGCCGAGCGCAGCACGTTGCGGCCGATACGGCCAAAGCCGTTGATACCAATCTTGATCGTCATTTGCTTCTCTCTTTTAAGTTAAAAATCGATTGTCTGAAAAAACAGGACCGTCTTATTTGCGCTGCAACACGGTTTGCACGGTATCTGCCACATTTTGCTCGGTAAAGCCGAAGTGCTTGAACAGAACCGGGGCCGGGGCCGACTCGCCAAAGGTGTCAATACCGACCACGGCGGCCACGCCGTACTTCCACCAGCCGTCACTCGATCCCATTTCCACCGCCACGCGGGGCAGGCCTGCGGGCAGCACGCTGCTCTTGTATTCCACGCTTTGCTTGTCAAAGGTGGTGGTGCTGGGCATGGAGACCACGCGCACGGCAATCTTGCGCTCGGCCAGCACCTGCTGGGCCTTGAGCGCCAGCTGCACTTCAGAGCCGGTGGCAATGATCACAGCTTGCACCTTCTTCTTCAGACCCACGTCCGATGGTTCGGACAGCACGTAGGCGCCCTTGCCGATGGAGTCGATGCCGCTGGCATCCGGTGCGGACTCGGAGTCGCACTTGGCGGCGTAGCTGATGTTCTGGCGCGACAGCAAGAGGGCCGTGGGGCAGGTCTCGTTTTGCAGGGCCACGGTCCAGGCGACGGCCGTCTCGGCGGTGTCGGCGGGGCGCCATACGTCCAGGTTGGGGATCAGGCGCAGCGAGGCAGCGTGCTCGATGGACTGGTGCGTGGGGCCGTCTTCGCCCAGACCGATGGAGTCATGGGTGAACACATGGATGACGCGCAGCTTCATGAGCGCTGCCATGCGGATGGCGTTGCGGCTGTAGTCGCTGAAGGTCAGGAAGGTGCCGCCAAAGGGGATGTAGCCACCGTGCAGGGCCACGCCGTTCATGATGGCGGCCATGCCGAATTCGCGCACGCCGTAGTTGATGTGGCGCCCACCGATCAGGTTACCGTTGGCATCCGGGGTTTGCACCACATCCCCGTGCATGGTGAAACGCAGGTTGGGCGTGCACTTGGTGTTGGTCAGGTTGGAGCCGGTCAGGTCGGCCGAGCCGCCCAGCATTTCGGGCAGGGCGGCGGTGAAGGACTCCAGCGCCAGTTGCGAGGCCTTGCGGCTGGCAACCGTCTCGCCCTTTTGGTGGGCGCCGATGATGGTGTCCACGGCGGTCTGCACGAAGTTCTTGGGCAGCTCGCCCTTCACGCGGCGCAGCAGCTCTTTGGCCAGCGCGGGGTAGGCGGCCTTGTAGGCGGCGAACTTTTCGGTCCAGTCTTTTTGCGCCTGCGCACCGGCCTTCTTGGCGTCCCAGTCGGAGTAGACCTCCTTGGGAATGACGAAGGGGGCGTGTTCCCAGCCGATGGACTCGCGGGTGAGCTTGATTTCTTCGGCACCCAGAGGCTCGCCGTGGGCCTTGGAGGTGTTGGCGCGGTTGGGGCTGCCTTTGCCGATGTGGGTCTTGCAGATGATCAGCGTGGGGCGCTCGCTGGAGAGCTTGGCCTCTGCAATGGTCTTGGACACCAGCGCGGCGTCGTGGCCATCGATGGGGCCCAGCACGTTCCAGCCATAGGCCACAAAGCGCAGGGCGGTGTTGTCGGCAAACCAGGGGGCGACCTGGCCGTCGATGGAGATGCCGTTGTCGTCGTACAGGGCGATGAGCTTGTTGAGCTTCCAGGCACCGGCGAGCGATGCGGCTTCGTGGCTGATGCCTTCCATCAGGCAGCCGTCGCCCATGAACACGTAGGTGTGGTGGTCGACCACGTTGTGCGTCACATCACCGTCGGTGCGGTTGAATTCCTTGGCCAGCAGCTTCTCTGCAAGCGCCATGCCCACGGCATTGGTCAGGCCCTGGCCCAGCGGGCCGGTGGTGGTCTCGATGCCGGGGGTGATGCCGTACTCGGGGTGGCCGGCGGTCTTGCTGTGCAGCTGGCGGAAGTTCTTGATCTCTTCCATGGGCAGCTTGTAGCCGGTGAGGTGCAGGAGCGCATAGACCAACATGGAGCCATGCCCGTTTGACAGCACAAAACGGTCGCGGTTCAACCACTGGGGGTTGGCCGGGTTGTGGCGCAGATGCTCGCCCCACAGGGCCACTGCCATATCGGCCATGCCCATGGGGGCGCCGGGGTGACCGGAGTTGGCTTGTTGAACTGCGTCCATGGCGAGTGCGCGGATTGCGCTTGCCATTTGTTGGGTATTTGCCATTGTTGGCGGCTCCGGTGAGTAAGGGGATGGCGGGAACAGGAACTCGGCATTTTACCGGTGCCACCGGCTGCACTTTGAACCATGCCGCTCCAGAAGGCTATGCTATTCCCATGAGCCTGCTTTTTACCCCCCTGACCCTGCCCGCACCGCGCGGCAGACTCACCCTTCCCAACCGCATCGTGGTGGCACCCATGTGCCAGTACTCTGCCGTCAACGGCGAGGCCACCGACTGGCATTTGATGCACTGGGGCAACCTGCTCAACAGCGGCGCGGCGATGTTCACCATCGAGGCCACCGCCGTGCTGCCCGAAGGCCGCATCACCCCGGGTTGCCTGGGCCTGTGGGACGCACGCACCGAAGACAAGCTGGCCAGCACGCTGCAGCGTGCGCGCAAGCTCGCACCCCACACTGCTGTGTGCATCCAGCTGGCGCATGCCGGGCGCAAGGCGTCGAGCGCCCTGCCCTGGCAAGGCGGCCAACTGCTGGATGCTGCACATGGCGGCTGGCAGCCCTATGGCCCCTCGGCCCTGGCGCAGCTGCCGGGTGAGGCACTGCCCATCGCCATGGATGCTTCTGAGCTGGCGCGCGTGCGCGAAGCCTTTGTGAAGGCCGCTGTGCGCGCGGATGCCATGGGCATTGATGCCATCGAGCTGCATGGCGCCCACGGCTATTTGCTGCACGAGTTCTTGTCGCCGCTGTCGAACCAGCGCACCGATGCCTATGGCGGCAGCCTGGAGAACCGCATGCGCTATCCGCTGGAAGTGTTTGCCGCCATGCGCGCCGCCTACAAGGGTGTGCTGGGCATGCGCGTGTCGGCCTCGGACTGGGTGGAGGGTGGCCTGGACATCGCGCAGAGCACGGTGTTTGCTAAAGCCCTCAAGGCCCTGGGCTGCGACTTCATACACGTCTCCAGTGGCGGCGTCTCACCGCAGCAAAAGATTGCCCTGGGACCCAACTACCAGGTGCCGTTTGCCCAACAGATTCGTGCGGCCACTGGCATGGCCACCACGGCCGTGGGCCTGATCACCGACGCTCAACAGGCCGAGGCGATTCTGCAATCCGGTGAGGCCGACTTGGTCGCCCTGGCCCGCGCCTTTTTGTACCAGCCGCGTTGGGGCTGGCAGGCCGCTGCCGCATTAGGCGGCACGGTAGAAGCCAACCCCGTGTACTGGCGCTGCCTGCCGCGCGAGGCGCAGGCCGCGTTTGGCAAAGTGGCGGTGGGCGGGCGCTAACGCGCAAGATCGCCATGCACGGACTGCACCTCACGGCTGACCTCTACGGCTGCGCCTGTGCGCCAACGCTGCTGACCGATGCAGAACTGCTGGGCGCGCAGTGCGTGCAGGCCGTGGCCGACTCAGGCTTGCAGGCCGTGGCGAACCTCTTTCACACCTTCCCCGCCACCGCGCACGGCCCCGGCGGCGTGACCGCCACCGTGCTGCTGGCCGAGTCGCACCTGTGCGTGCACACCTGGCCCGAAACGTCGGCGGTGACGCTGGATGTGTATGTCTGCAATTTTGGTGGCGACCATTCGGCCAAGGCGCATGCGCTGATGGGGGCGCTGCAGGCGCTTTTCAAACCGGACAGGTGCAGTGTGAATGGGTTGGTGCGGGGGCTGTAGTTGCTTTGGGCCACACCCTTTCAAACCGAAGGGTCCACTCCCAGGTCCTTCAGCTTTCTTGCATACGAATCCCTGCGTTTTGCTGCCTTCGCCGCAGTCTCAGTGGCCGCCTGAATGGCCTTGGGTCCCTTTTTGGCAAGCCCCTGAATCAAGCCGGACTTGTGGGCAGCATCGGCCTCTGCCCTTCTAAAGGCGGCGAGGAGTTCGGCATGGGCAGGGGATGGATTCACAAGGGCCTCTTTAATTGCAACTGAATACATACTTGCCCTTGATCTTCCTGGGTGAAAAGAAGGCAAAGTCTGGAAATATCTTCCCGCGCACATACCAAACATAGGCCAGGACGCCCGCTCCAATTGCAATGCCGACAGAAGACGCTATCGGAGTTGCCATGAAACCTTTAAGCGATTGTGGCAATTGAATGATTGCAAGAAAAATGTACCCGTTGTACATACCGACGTAGTGCTTGTAAAAGCCCCAAGCGAACAGGATGGGAATCAGGGCCAACAGCGCGCCCACAACCCATTTGGCGTTGGGCCCCAGGTGCGCACCGACTCCATATCCGATGATGGCCGCGAGGAGCGACTGGGCAACCATCAAAAACACCAGGTTGTCCACCTTGCGGCTATGTTCGTCGCACAGCCGCGCATCTGCGTAGGCAGCAATGAAATAGGCAAGTTGGCTGTCCTTTATTCCCTGACCAGAAAGCCGGGAAAACACTTCCGACTTTGCAGCGCCAGACGACAAATCTGCCACAACTTTGGCCTTGATGTCTTTTTTGCTCATGCCCATCTGTGACTCTCCCATACCAGGCAAACACAACCAATTCGCGCTGCATTTTGACAGTGCCTTCCGATTTTTGCCATCACCTGAAGGGGAGATTTCGGTACGTTTTAACTTGCTTCCATGTTTCAGCCACGCGACCGTCTAGAAACGCCGCGCGTTGACCGCCGGCACAGTCCCTGGTTTGCGCAGCAATGTGCGGCAGAAGTTCTTACAAACCCTTGTCCCGCAAAAATGCCTGTAGCGCCTTGCTGCATGGCCTGACCGACATCAACGGCTAACGCCGGGTTGGCAGCCAGCAGTCAACCTGTCTCAGGAAAACGGGGCCTGCAATGAAACCGCCAGGGTTCACAGCTGCGATTGCAATGTTCCCTTCACACGTTCCGGTTTGCGCCTAGTTTGTAATCAGAAGATTGAGCGTTACGACTTGGACCGAATCATAGGTAGACGTCGCTACCAGTGTGACAGGAACGTCTGCCAAAAGTGGATAGCGCGCGTACGTATCCAATACCGCAGAGGATCGGTTCAGTGGGGTTGCGGTGATACTGATGCCTGAGTAGTAAATCTGCACCCCGCTACCAATCCGACTACCACCGACCAATAGCGTCCAGACCACGGGTTCACCCGCATCGAGTATCACGGACTGACCGGCATGCACTGCCAATGCAAGCGAGCCACCCGGGGCCACCGGCGTCGCGCTGAGCAATTGCCCACCCACGGTTACACCAATGTTGAAATCGACTGGTATGCGCGCTTCGCCGCCCCCACCGCATGCGGTCAACAGCAAGGCGGTTGACAGCGATGCCGCCAGCAAAAACTGCCGACGCTTGCCAAAGCGCTGCCTTGGTTCTGGGATATCAGCTCCAACCATTGCGTTGATAGCTATGAACATATGCGCCTTTGTTGAGTCATGGCGTATCCAACGGACACCGCAGTGGTTCCGATGACCCCCCAACCTGGCCGGATGACTCAATCGACGGACTAATGTGTCAGCAAAGGTAGCTTCCAAGGAGTACCCCGGAGTTGTCGTGTAGCACGACTGCACCACAGCCACTTCGATGACGTCAAGGGGATGGGCCTCGCAGTATGCATGTGCCGGACGCTGCGTTCTCAGGCGCGCATGCTCAGCGCGTAACCCGGCCAGTTGCATTTGCGCCGGGCCCCCCTGGTCGCCCTTGAGCAGCCTTGGGGCTTCCCGCTTGGATTCCCAGTGTGTACCGGGCCCGGCGTTTCGGCTCGCGCATTTCGCTCTCCCGAACTGGTTTTTTCTATCAGCGATGGAGTACGTTTTTCGGGGCATTGGCTGAACTTCGTGCGGGCCCGAAGGTACGTGTTGTCGGTACCAGCAATGGGCAGGCAATGTTGGCTGTAACTGCCCTCTATGCGTCATGGCCTTGGCCGTTCAGGTGGTGGCGTGTTGTTCGGCAAGCATTTGAAATGCACGGCTCAACGGCCAATCAGCTGGATACTCCAGAAGGCCAGAAAGCCGCCAAACAGCACCAGGGTGGAGACCGGCTTTTCTTCCACCTCGTGGGCCTCGATCAGCAGTTCTTCGGTCACCAGGTACAGCAGGGCCGCCGCACTGAAGGCCAGGGTGCCACCAATCACCGCATGCGAGGCCCCGGTGAGCAGCACACTGCCCAGCACCGAGAACAGCAGCACGGTGAGGCCCAGCGCACCTGAGAGCGCAATGATGCGCCGCCCCGAAGTGGCGCTGGAGGCCAGGGCCAGGCCCAGAAACAGCAGCTCCACCGACAGGCCCAGCGCCAGGATGGTGCCGGTTTGTCCACCCGCAGCAAAGCCGGCCCCAATGATGAAGCCGTCGGTGGCCACGTCAATAGAAGTGGCCAGCAGCAAGCCGCTGCCCATGCCCGCAGCGGCACCAGACAGGGTGGCCTGATGTTCCATGCGCAGGGTCCAGAGCTTGATGCCGTACATGAACAGACTGCCCAGAGCAAAGCAGGCAATCAGCACCAGACTGGGGGCATGTTCGCGTTCAATTTCCGGCAGCAACTCCACCGCCAGAGCGGCCAGCACCACGCCGGCCGCAAAGTGCTGGATCAGACTGCGTGCCTGGTGCCCGGGCGTCCAGACCGCGGCAAGAACCCCGCCCAACAAGGCCACCACAGCAGGTATGGCCATGATCAAAAAGTCGTGTGTCGTCATGCATTAAGTCCGGGTTAACAATCCACTACAACAATCGCGTGGTTGGGCTTGCATCCTATGCAAGCCACCTTTTTACAGGCTTAAGGATTTCCATGAAATGCCCCGTATGCGCCACGCCCGACCTGCTGATGAGCGAGCGTCAAGGAATCGAAATTGATTACTGCCCGCAGTGCCGTGGCGTCTGGCTGGACCGCGGTGAACTCGACAAGATCATTGAGCGCAGCACGCGCGATGCGGCACCCGCGGCCAATCTGGCCACGCCACAGGCTACAGCACCCATGCAGCCCGTGCAGGCACCGCCGCCCTACTACGATCAGCGGCATGGCCACGACAACAAACATGGCCATCACAGCCAGGGTTATGTGCGCAAGAAGTCGGTATGGCAAGAGCTGTTTGATTGACGTTCACGCCGGCAGTTGGTGCTAGCGGACACACCAATACCCCATCCAGGGGGACGACACCACAAGAGCCAGGTCGCTGGGTGCCCTAGCCAAAGCGTGGCTGGCCGCGAAGGCATCACTTTTGAATTCACGTTTCGTCGCCATGGCAAATCTCCACACAATCAGCTGCTGACATTCACAAACCGTTGTCCCGCAAAAACACCTGCAGCGCATTGCTGTTGGCCAGCTCCAGTTTGGCAAAAATCTTGGCGCGGTGGGCTTCCACGGTGCGGTAGTCGATGGGGTTGTCCGGGTCTTCCTGCGTGAGGCGCTGGGCGCACTCCTTGCTGGACAAACCTTGCGCCACCAGGGGGGCCACCTGCTTTTCGCGTGCAGTGACTTTGGCCCAGAGCTGCTGCGCCTGCAGGCGCGCGCGGCGCGCCACGGCGATGCTGGCGGCCTGTGCTTTGGCGCGCGCTATGGTCTCCATCAACTTGTCATCACTGCAGGGTTTTTCCAGCCAGCTCACCGCGCCCTGCTGCATGGCGCGCACGGCCACCGGGATGTCGCCGTGGCCCGACAGGAACACCACCACCAGCGGGCTCTGGCGTTGCTGCAGTTGCTGGAACACATCCAGGCCGCTGAGGCCCTGCATGCGCAGGTCCAGCACCAGCACGCCGTTGGCGTCGAGCTGCGCACCGGCCAGAAAGGATTCGCCACTGTCAAAGGTCTTGACGCTGCAGTCGCTCAGGCGCGACAGCAGCAGGCTGCCGAGTGAGCGGCGCACGGCCTCGTCGTCATCAACGATGTAGATGTGGAGCAGCTCGTTCTGCATGGCGCGGGCCTCAGGTGGAGGTGGAAGTTGAAATGGGAAGGTAGACGGTAAACACGGCACCGCCCTCGGCATGGTTGTGCCACAGCAGTCGGCCGCGGTGCGCCTCTACGGTGGTGCGGCAGATGTTCAGGCCCAGCCCCAGGCCTTCGGGCTTGGTGGTGAAGAAGGGCTCAAACAGCTGGGCCTGCACGGCCGGGGCAATGCCGGGGCCGCGGTCCGTCACGCGGATGAACACCATGCCGTCTTGGGCACCTGCATCCATACCTGTCTCCACGTGCAGCACCTTGTCGGCAGGCGGCACGCCCTGCATGGCCTGCAAGGCGTTGAGCAGCAGGTTGAGCACCACCTGCTCCATCAACAGACGGTCCGCCTGGAGGGTGGGCAGGCCCTCGGCCAGCTGCGTGGTCACACGCGCCTGCTGCTGGCGGATTTCGGGGCGCAGCAGGGCCAGCACATTGGCCACCATGGCGTTCACCGTGCAGTCCTCAAAGCCGCTGGTCTGCAGGCGCACAAAGCCGCGGATGCGGCTGACGATGTCGGCCGCGCGGTGGGCCTGGGTGCTGATGTCGGCCAGCGTCTCACGCAGGGGCTCGCGCTGCTCGCGCTCGGCAAAGGCCTTGGCCGCGCCAGAAAAGCTCACCAGCGCCATCAGCGGCTGGCCCAGCTCGTGGGCCAGGGTGGAGGCCATCTCGCCCAGGGTTGCCAGGCGGCCGGTGCGCTGCATGCTGGCGGCCTGCAGGCGCTGCTGTTCCTCCAGGCGTTTTTGCTCGCTGATGTCCACCACCGAGCTCATCCAGCCGCTGTGCTGGCCGCGTCCGTCAATCAGCGCGGCCGAGTAAATCATGGTGTGCACATCGTGGCCGTCGCGGTGGCGTATGCGCGACTCAAAGCCGTGCATGCCGGTCTTGCCGCTGAGCACGGCCTCGTTGTCCTGCCAGTGCTTCTCCATGTCCTCGGGGTGCCAGTAGGGATAGGGTGGCAGCTGGCCCACCAGCTCCTCTGCGGAGTAGCCGGTGATATCGCACAGGGCCGGATTGGCGTAGATGATGCGGCCCTGCAAATCACGCGCGCGCATGCCCACCACCAGCGAGTCGCCCATGGCCTTGCGAAAAGCGTGAGCCTCCTGCAACTCGGCGGTGCGCTCCTGCACACGAACTTCCAGCTCGCTGCGGTGGCGGTGCAGCTCGGCATAGCGGCGCTCGCGCTGCTGCCAGACCTTGTAGGCCAAGAGCAGCACCAGGACCAGCAGCACGGTGAGGACTTGGCCGGTGCGCCGGGCCCAGGTCACGGGTGCGAGGTCGGTCATCACCACCAGCTTCCAGCCGAACTCCGGCAGGTCTTCCTCCAGCGACAACAGCTGCTGCGCGCGCTGGTCTATCACCGCGTGCGTCTCGAAACTGCCCTCATCGGCCTCGCGGCTTTGTTGCCAGGCCGGGGGCTCAAAGTTGAGACGGTCGCCGTACTGGCGGTTCCCGCGTATCCAGGCCAGCGCCTCGGCCGAAAGGGGCCGTGTGGCCTTGTACTGCCAGGCGTCGATGGAGCCCAGAAAAATCACGCCATAGGCATCAGCCAGGTACACCGGCTCCTTGGTGCGGCGCCAGGCCTCTTCGATATCACGCAGGCTGACCTTGATGGCGACGACACCCAGTGGGCGGTCGTAGCCGCGCACGGGTGCCGAGATGAACATGCCGGGGACACGGGTGTTGCTGCCGATGGCATAGAAGAAGCCATCGCGCCCGTCCATCGCATCCTTGAAGTAAGGGCGAAAGGCATAGCTCTGGCCGACAAAGGTGTCGGCGTCTTCCCAGTTGCTGGCCGCCAGCGTCACGCCACGCGCATCCATCAGGTAGAGCGCGTTGGAGCCCACGCGGCCACTGGCCTCCTGCAACAGGCGGTTCACCCGGCTCACCAGCACGGTGTCTTTGGGCGCACGCAACAAGGCTTGCACATCGGGGTGCTGCGCCGTGACAAAGGGAATGTGGTTGTAGCGCGCCACCGTGCCGCGCAGGCCCAGGGCCTGCACTTCGATCGTGCGGTGAATGGCCTCCACCTGCACGCGCTTCTCGCGCTGCGCCATCCAGGTACCGGCCAGCCAGGCCAGGGCGAGCACCAGCGCTGCGTAGGACGCCCAGAGCAGGGCGCTGCGCCAGGTGGGGGGTGCTGGGGTTGGTTCGGGTGGCGGGGATGGTGAAGATGGGGGTGGCATGCAGCGTGGGTTATTCATCCAGAGGGGGCATTGTCGGCTGAAGGCCAGTGCCTAAACCGAAACCTGCTTCAGCCCTGCGCCGCGCACCGCCCCCTCCGCAGCATCCGCCACACTCCAGAACAGCCGCGCCTCGCTGCCCACACCCTGCGGATCGACGTGGCCCAGCAGTTCGCGCACGGTGGTCTTCACGCGGGCCAGCAGCAGTTCCTGGCCAGTGCCTTGCAGGCTGTGGCGCAGCTCCAGCAGGCAGTCCACGGCGGTGCTGTCGAGGTCGGCACTTTCTTCCAGGCTGAGGATGACGGTGTGCAGGCCCTCGCGTGTGCGCGCCACGCGCAGCACCTCGCCCACCACGCGCTCGGCGCTGCCAAAGAACAAAGGCTCTTCGGGGCGCAGGATCAGCACCCCCGGTCGGGCCACCGCGCCCGGCTGCGTTTGCAGGTGCACATAGTTGCGGCTGGCGTCGAGCTCACCCAGCTCATGCACCACCGGCTGGCTGAAACGGTGCAGGGCCGCCAGCACCGACAGGCCCATAGCGGCCAGCATGCCGTCCAGCACGCCCAGCAACAGCACCGCCAGCACGGCGGCCAGCAGCAGCAGGCGGTCGCGGTTCATGCGCCACACGGCCAGCAGGGGCCGCACCGAGAGCGCATGCCACAGCGCGCTGACCACAGCCACAGCCAGCACCGGGCGGGGCAGGTATTGCAGCGCAGGCAGGGCGAACCCTATGGCCAGCAGCACGGCGCCCAGGGCATAGGCGCCCGCGCGGCGGCTGAGCGCACCGGCTGCGGCATTGGCGCTGGTGGCAGAAAACCCGGCCCCCACCGGCATACCCTGCAACAAGCCAGAAGCCAGGTTGCAGGCGCCCAGCACCAGCAGCTCGCGGTTGGGCTCCAGGCTGTCGCCATGCAGCAGGGCCTGGGTGCGCATGCTGCCCCAGGACTCGGCAAACACCAGCATCACCAGACCAAAGGCCAGCTCGCCCGCTCGGGCCCACTCCGTCAGCGGCAGTTGCGGCAGCCCCAGGGCGAATGTGGGTGCGGCCACCATGCCGATCTGGCGCACGCCCAGGGCCTGCCAGTTCAGCACCGGTGCCAGGCCAATGGCCAGCACCATGACCAACAGCGAGGCCGGCAGACGGGGCCACCGCCGCAGCCCCAGCATCAGGCCCGCAGCCAGCAGGGCCACGGCCAGCGTAGCCCCATGCCATTGCGCCACGTGAGACAGTGCAAAGTAAGCCAGGTGCAGCGGGTCGCCCTGCGCGGCTTGCGGCACCTCCAGCCCCAGCGCATCGGGCAGCTGTTTGATGACGATGGACACCGCCAGCGCAAAGCCAAAGCCCTTGAGCACCGGGCGCGACACATAGGACGAGAGCTGGCCCTGCCGGGTTGCGGCCAGCAGCATCAGCAGCAGTCCACACAGCAGCACCAGCGCCATCACCACCTGCGTGTAGACGGCGGCGTTGGCCGCGCTGTAGGCACCCGTCATGGACACGGCAGCCGCCGCGGCCAGGGTGGCGGTGGACGAGGTAGGTGAGACCACGGCAAAGCGGCTGCTGCCGAACAGCGCATAGATGGCCAGCCCCAGCACCACGGCGACGAGCGCATGGCCCACCGGCACATGTGCCAGCCCCGCATAGGCCACGGCCTCGGGCAGCAGCAGGCCGGCCACACACAGACCGGCCACCAGGTCAGGGCCGGTCAGCGTTGCAGGGCTCCACTCGGGTTTGCGCATAGCCCAAGTATGCGGCGCGAAATTCAGGAACGTCTATCGGGCCGCAGTCTGCTGTGCCCGCAAGTCACTGGGCGTGATGCCAAACTCCACGCGAAAGCTGCGCGCGAAATGCGAGCGGTTCACAAAACCGCTTTGCATTGCAATGTCGGACACCGGCTCCTGCCCGTGCAGCAGGCGGTGGCGCGCATGGGCCAGGCGTATGCGCAGGGCCATCACACTGGGGCTGCAGCCCACCTCGGTTTTGAACAGACGCTCGAGCTGGCGCACGCTTACCCCCACATGGCGGGCCACAAACTCGGCCGACAGCGGCGACTCCAGGTTACGCTCCATCAGCAGCATGGCCTTGCGCACGCGCAGGTCGCGCGTCTTGGGCGTCTGGAAGGGTTGGGGTTGCGGAAAGCGCGCGGGCAGCGTGGACTGCTCGATCATGATGCGCAGCGCTTTTTCGGCCGCGGCCTCGCCGCAAAACTGCTTCACCAGATGCGCGGCCAGATGGACCACGCTGGTGCCACCGGCACAGGTGAGGCGGTCGCCATCGATGATGAAGAGCTCGTCCGAACTCGCCTTGAGGTGCGGGTACAGCGTGCGGAACTCTTCATGGTGGAACCAGCTGATGCAGCTGTGCCGGTCCTGCATCAGCCCCAGGCGCGCCAGCACAAAGCTGCCGGTGCAGATGCCCACCAGCGGCACCCCGGCCACAGCAGCCTGCTGCACATACGCGGCCATGCCCTTGGAGAGCAGGTCGGTGGTGAGCGTGCCACCCACCACCACGATGTAGTCAAAGTGCTTGGGGTCCTGCAGTTCGGAATCCGGGTTGACGCTGATGCCACTGCTCGAGCGCACGGGGCGCATGGTGTCGCTCAGCACCGCCCAGGCACACAGGATGGGGCGGCTGCGGTCGCCCTCGTCGGCGGCCAGGCGCAGCGTGTCCACAAAGGCCGACAGGGCCAGCATGGTGAAGTTGGGCGCCAGCACAAAGCCAACCGAGAGTTTGCGTCGCATGCGCCCCTTTGCAGCCCCCTACTCGCGTATGCCGCGCAGGGCCACGCTGCGTCGGCGCAGGAATTCAAGGGTTAGCAACATAGTCACGGAC
Source organism: Rhodoferax lacus (assembly GCF_003415675.1). Taxonomy (GTDB): domain Bacteria; phylum Pseudomonadota; class Gammaproteobacteria; order Burkholderiales; family Burkholderiaceae_C; genus Allorhodoferax; species Allorhodoferax lacus. The sequence goes on along the minus strand of NZ_QFZK01000007.1, from coordinate 76,903 downwards.
AGGATGATAAGCACAAAGGCCGCCGCCAGGATGGTCGGAGAGAGTTGCTCGCGCAGGCCCGACCACATCTGGCGCGGCAAAGTGGTCTGGCCCGGCCCGCCCAGGAACAGCACCACCACCACTTCGTCAAACGAGGTGGCAAAGGCAAACAGTGCGCCCGACAACACGCCGGGCCAGACCAGGGGCAGCATGATGCGGCGAAACGCCACGAACGGGGAGGCGCCCAGGCTGCGCGCGGCACGCATCAGGCCCATGTCAAAGCCGGCCAGCGTGGCGCTCACCGTGATCACGACAAAGGGCATGCCCAACACCGCATGGACCAGGATGATGCCCAGCAGGTTGTTGGCAATACCCAGCCTGGAGAAGAAGAAGTACGCACCCACGGCCAGCACCACCACCGGAACAATCATGGGCGAGACCAGCACCGCCATGATCAGGCGCTTGCCGGGCAGGTTGCGGTGGTTCAGCCCCACAGAGGCCAGCGTGCCCAGTGTGGTGGACAAGGCTGTGGCGCAGATGGCTGTGATCAGGCTGTTGGCAATGGCATTGCGCCAGACCGGATTGCCAAACAGGTCATCAAACCAGCGCAGGCTCCAGTTGCGGATCGGGAAATTGAAATACGGGTCCTGGTTGAAGGCCAGCGGCATCACCACCAGCACCGGCGCAATCAGAAACAGAAATATGGCAGCGCAACCAAGCAGCAGCGCCCAGTGGCCCACGCGTTGCAGCGGCGTGGTGTAGAGGGGTAGGGCAGCGTGGCTCATCCAAACCTCACATTGGTAACACCGACCACGCGGTCATAGGCTGCGTACAGGGCCAGCACCGCCGTCAGCAGGATGGCTGCCAGCGCAGAGGCCAGGCCCCAGTTGAGTGAGCGCCCCAGGTTGTCGGCAATGAAGTAGCTGATCATCTGGTCGGTGGCACCGCCCACCAGGGCCGGTGTGATGTAGTAGCCCAGCGACAGGATGAACACCAGCAATGCGCCGGCGCTGATGCCGGGCAGGCATTGCGGAAGATAGACACGCACAAAGGCGGTGAAGGGATCTGCACCCAGCGAACGCGCGGCGCGCACAAAGGACGGCGGTATGGAGCGCATCACCGAATACAGCGGCAGGATGGTGAAGGGCAGCAGAATGTGCGTCATGGCCACCACCACACCAAAACGGTTGAAGATCAGGGGCAGGGGCTCGGAGATCAGGCCCAGGGCGGTGAGCAGGGAGTTCACCACGCCTTCTTTTTGCAGCACAACGACCCAGGCTGTGGTGCGCACCAAGAGCGAGGTCCAGAACGGCAGCAGCACCAGGATCAGGAGCATGTTGGCGGTCTTGTCCTTCAGGTGCGCCAGCAGATAGGCGATCGGAAAACCCAGGCACAGGCAGGCCAGCGTGACGGTGAGCGCCACACCGACGGTGCGCAGGAAGATGTCGACGTAGATGCGCTGGTCTTCGGGTTGCTGCGCCACTTCGCCATTGCTTTGGCGCCGCAGGTCGAGCGCCTGCAGAAAGAAAAGCGTATGGGTGCTGGAATGCAGGTTGCGGATGGTGCCCCAGATCGCGGGCTGCGCCCAGGCCGGGTCAACCTGTTCAAAAAACGGCTTCCAGGGGCCACTCTCCTGCGCCCCCACCTTGCGGGCAGCCCGCATGAAGATGGTGCGGGAGCCGGTCTCTTCAAAGTTCAGCCGCGTAGCCATGGGGCTGGCTTTTTCGTTGTCCATCGCCAGCTTCAGGTCCTGCGCCAGCGCCTCGAACACGGGCTCGGGCGGCACCAGGATGCGCGAGCCGTTCCACTGCTCCAGGGCCGCCACGGTGCGCGGCAAACCCTCGGGAATGACAGGATCGTAAAAGCTGTTGAGCAGCACGCTGCCCAACGGCAGCAAGAAACTCAGCGCCACAAAAATGAACAGCGGGGCAATCAGGGCATACGCTCGCAAATGGCCTTTGCGTTCGGCTTTGCGCAAACGGCTGACAAGATGGTCCGTGCTGTTCATGGTGGCTCTGCTTTCCCGTAACTTATTTGGCCAACCAGGCGGAGAAGCGCTTGTTCAGGTCGTCACCATATTCAGACCAGAATTCGGCGCTGGTGAGCATCTGGCGTCCGGCGTGGCCGCCATTGGGCAACCACTCCTTGGTGGCCGGGGCAATCTTGGCCAATGAAGATGCGCGGGCCGGTGCATAGGGAATCCACTTGGCCTGCTCCGCCAGGGCCGTGGTGGAGGTGGCAAAGCGCACAAACTCCTGGGCGGCTGCAGCGTTCTTGCTGCCCTTGACGATCACAAACAGATCGGGCACCTGCACCTGGCCATCCCACACCAGAGCGAAGTCGCGCTTGTCTTTCACATTGGCATCAACGACGCGGCCGTGGTAGACGCTGGTCATCACCACCTCACCGGAGGCCAGCAACTGGGGCGGCTGGGTACCCGCTGTCCACCAGACCACGCTGGACTTGATGGTGTCGAGCTTCTTGAAGGCACGGTCCACACCAGCGGGAGTGGCCAGTACCTTGTAGACATCAGCCGGGGCCACGCCATCGGCCATCAGCGCCCACTCCAGGTTCACGCTGGGGTTCTTGCGCATGCCGCGCTTGCCGGGGAACTTGGCCAGGTCAAAATAATCGTTCAGGCTTTTGGGGCCCTTGGCACCGAGCTTGGCCTTGTCATAGGCGACCACATTGGCATAGAAAATCGTGGCCACCGCACAGGGCGTGACCAGACCAGGGCCGAAGTCCTTGGCGGCTGGCGTGCCGGTGTCACTGGCAGGCAGTTTGCTGGCGTCGATTTTTTCAAACAGACCTTCTTCACAGCCCTTGATGGCCTCGGCCAGCTCCACATCCACCACATCCCATTTGACGTTTCCGGTCTTCACCTGGGCCGCAATCTCGGCCAGATCACCGTTGTAATCCTGGACCACCACCTTGGTGCCGGTCTTGGCGGTGAAGGGCTTGTAGTAAGCCTCTTCCTGGCTCTTGGTGTAGGCACCGCCCCAGGAGGTGACGGTGATTTCCTGCGCAGCCAGAGGCGTTGCACACAGCACGGCAACGCCCGCCAGGGCGAGTGCTCCAACGTGGATTTTCTTGAACATGGTCAGTCCTTTATGTGAAGTAAAAAAAGAGGGGCTCATACACCATCCAGCGCACGGCAGTCCGACACGTTCCAGCCCAAAGCCAGTTGCGTGCCAGAGACCAGCACCAGATCACGTCCATCGTTGGGGAGGGTCACGATGAATTCTTCCAGCCCGCAGGTCTGCAGACGCACGCGGGCATAGCGGCCCAGATAGATCACGTCCACCACCGTGGCGGTGACCTGCGTTTCCATCGGGGCTGTAGGGTTGAGGTGCACGCGCTCGGGCCGCACCGAAAGCCGGGTGTTGTCACCAGCGTGCAGGGCACCCACAGCCATGGCATCCATCTGCACACCATCGGGCAACTCGACGCGGCAACGTTCGCCGCTGACTGACAGCACACGGCCCTGCAAGGTGTTGTTCTCGCCGATGAACTGGGCCACAAAGGCATTGGCCGGGCGCTCGTACAGGTTGGTGGGTGTGTCGATCTGCTGGATGCGCCCCTGGTGAAACACGGCGACCCGGTCCGACATGGCCAGCGCCTCGGTTTGGTCATGCGTCACATAGACGATGGTGATGCCCAGCTCTTCGTGCAGGCGCTTGATTTCATATTGCAGCTGCTCGCGCAGTTGCTTGTCCAGAGCGGAGAGTGGCTCATCCATCAGCACCAGCTTGGGCTCGAACACCAGGGCACGCGCCACTGCCACGCGCTGCTGCTGCCCGCCCGACATCTGTGCCGGGCGGCGCGACTCAAAGCCGCTCAGGCCCACCTTGGCCAGGGCCTTGGCAATCTTCTCCTTGGCAATCGCCGCAGGCACCTTGCGCACCGAGAGCGGAAAACCCACGTTCTCTTCCACGCTCATGTGCGGAAACAGCGCGTAGTTCTGGAACACCATGCCGATGTCGCGGTGCTCCGGGGCGATGGCATTGATGGGCTTGCCGTCCAGGTAGATTTCGCCGGATGTGGCGGTCTCAAAACCGGCCAGCATCATCAGCGTGGTGGTCTTGCCGGAACCCGAGGGCCCCAGCAGGGTCAGGAATTCGCCCTTGGCAATGTCGATGTTCAAATCGTGCACCACCAGTTGCACGCCGTCATAGGTTTTCTCTACATGCTCAAATTTGACGAAGGGCTGGTTCATGGTGGTGCAGTGCTCGCGGGATGGGCCAGGGCTCAGGCCTGGATGATGTTGTGCTCCGGACCGAAGGGGAAGCCGGTGATGTTCACGTGGCCGGTTTCGGTGACCACCAGAATGTCGTGCTCGCGGTAGCCACCAGCACCCGGCATGCCTTCGGGGAGCATGATCATAGGTTCAATGGACACCACCATGCCGGGTTGCAGGACGGTATCGATGTCCTCGCGGAATTCCAGCCCGGCTTCGCGGCCGTAGTAGTGCGAGAGCACACCAAAGGAGTGGCCGTAGCCAAAGGTGCGGTACTGCAGCAGGCCGTGTTCTTCGTAAATCTTGTTGAGCTCGTTGGCCACATCGCAGCAGCGCACGCCGGGCTTGACCAGCTTCTGGCCTTCCTCATGCACCTGCACATTCACCTCCCAGAGCTTGCGCGATGCCGCGTCGACTTCACCGAAGAACAGGGTGCGCTCCAGCGCCGTGTAGTAGCCCGAGATCATGGAGAAGCAGTTCAGGCTCAGGATGTCGCCGTGCTGCACCTTGCGGGTGGTGACGGGGTTGTGCGCACCGTCGGTGTTGATGCCGGACTGGAACCAGGTCCAGGTGTCCATCAGCTCGGTGTGCGGATAGCGCTTGGCAATCTCGCGCACCATGGCCTGGGTGGAGGCCAGGGCCACTTCGTACTCGGGCACGCCTTCTTTCAAGGCGGCCACCAGTGCGGCGGCACCGATGTCGCACACATTGGCGCCGTTGGTGATGAATTCGATTTCTTCGGCGGACTTGATCATGCGCATTTGCATGCAGTCGGCAGCGATGTTGACAACCGAGACACCGGGCAGCACGGACTTGATCATGTCCAGGCGCTCGAGCGGCAGGTGGTCAAACTCCAGGCCCAGAGTGCCGCTGTTGGCAATTTCCTGCTTGAGGGCGCGGAAGTAGTTGCCCTTTTGCCAGTCGGTGTAAATCAGCGCGCGGTCGGCCACGCCCTTGCGGAAGGGCTGACCGCCGTCGATGTTGGCGGCAATCAGCACGGTCTTGTCCTGCGTGACCACCAGGCCGTAGAAGCGGCCGAACTGGCAGTAGACAAAGTCGGCGTAGTAATTGATGTTGTGGTAGCTGGTGAAGAGCACGCTGTCCACGCCCTTTTTGGCCATCATCGCGCGCAGCTTACTGATGCGGTTGGCGTACTCGGGGAGCGAAAAACTGTTGCGGACTTTCTCGCCATTGTCGATGTAGATGAGGTCGGGCATTGCCATGTTGGGACTCCTGTTGGTTTGCTTCGTTGGATGAAGTGTGCGTGCACAAGGCCAAAGCAGGATGTCCCATTACGACAAATACATGTCTATAAAAGGCTGGCAACTATTGCGACATTTGCAAGGGTTTTTACCCATGCACCAAACTGATATATCCCTCGCACTTCACTGGTGCGTCACAGGAGAAATAGCTCGGAAGGCAAGGACTTTCTGTCGACAGTCGCGCTGGTCAAAAAAAACAATTGCGTCTGTTAAATGTCTTTATGCGACAGACCAATGCCGCGCTCGACGCGATCCACCCGCGGCGATGCACCAAAGCGGGGGGTGTAGCGTGCGGTGAGATGCGAGGCCGAAGCAAAGCCGGTTTCATGCGCAATGTCATTGAGGCTCTTGTCACTGCGCTGCACCAGGATGCGGGCGCGCGTCAGGCGGATATCCAGATAGACCCGCTCGGGCGATTTGCCCAGCTGTTTTTTGAAGCGCCGCTGCAGGCTGCGCGGCTCCACTTTGGCAAACTCTGCGATCTCGGCAATGGTCAGTGGCTCACTGATATTTGCTTCCATCAATTTGAGCGCATCGATGGTGGTGGAGTCCGTCACGCGGCTCTGGTGGATCACCGACACGGTCTGCGTATCGGTCAGGCTGCGCCGGTCGGCAATCAGGAGGTTCGCCACCTCGTTGGCAAGCTGGCGGCTGCCGGGTGGCTGCGTCAGCAGATAGGTCATCAGGTCGAGTGGCGCCACACCCCCGCTGCAGGTAGAACGGTCACGGTCCACTTCAAAGAAGTGCTGCGTCACGATGATGTTGGGAAAGCGTTCCACCATGGCCTCCTGGTCTTCCCAGTGGATGGTGCAGCGGTAACCATCCAGCAACCCGGCCTGCGCCATCAGGTAGGCGCCCGTGTCCACCCCGGCCAGGGGGATGCCCGCACCGGCCGCTTTTTTCAGCCAGATGGTCAGCGCGCTCAAGCCCCGCTTGGGGATGGGGTTGGGGCCAATGACAAAGATGGTGTCCAGGCGCGGCGCATTGGACAGCGAACTGTCCGACATCACCAGAATGCCGTCGCTGGAAGCCACCAGGCCACCGTCTATGGATAGCAGCACCGTCTTGTAGATAGGCCGACCCATGACCTGGTTGGCAAGGCGCAGCGGGTCCACACAGGCGCTGAGCGCGATGAGCGAAAAATTCGGAACGATGACAAAACCGAAGGTGAGTGTGGACATGGATAGCGGCCTTTGCAAAGCAATCTGTCCGATTGTTCCACGCGCTTGGGTACCATCCATGCGGGCGATAGCGCAGGACTCACAAGTCCTCTTCACACGAGGCTCAAGCGCCAGCCAAGTGCCCTAACGCAAAGGCTTCTTCAAACACCGAATAGCCGGCCCAGTCGCTGTGGGCAAAGCGGATGCGGCCGAAGGCCGGTGGCACCTGGCCTGCGCGGCCGCCCTTGTCGGGCACGGGAATAGCCATGGCGTGGCCGTAGCGGGTGATGTCCATGCGCGTGGCCTTGGCGCCCAAGTCCGGGTGGGCGATGGAGAGTTCGCGCAGGATCTCGTCGCGCCACTGCGCCCACGGCTTTTGCAATAACAGTTCGCGGCCTTTCTTTGGCCCGCCCTCCACACTGCCCAAGGCCCGGTAGTAGGTGAGCACGGTGGCACCCGGCACCGGCAGCAGGCTTTGGTGCATGGCATCCACATATCCCAGACCAGGGGCGGTAGCGGCATCGCCATAAATCAGGTTGTCCCAGCTGGGGGCCGGGCCGGGTCGGTCAAACAGCGGCTTGTCGATGTGGAGGTTGGCCACCAGCCAGGGGGCATGCACGGTGCGCGCAGCGGCCTCCTGCAAAAAGCCTGGGGCGTTTTGCACGATGCGTGCGGCCACGAACACGGGCAGCGCCACCACCACCTGCTCGGCCTGCCAGCGCTCCACCGTGTGGGTGTGGGTGTTGAAGGCGTCTACTTCCACGCCGTGCTTGCCAGGCTCAACCCGCAGCACAATCTGCCCGGTGTGCAGGCGCTCGCCCAGGGGTGCGGCCAGGCGCCGCGTGAGCCAGGCATTGCCCTCGGGCCAGGTGAGCAGGCCTTCGCGCTCACCGGACTCGGCACCGGGTGCGGAAAAGCCGTGGCGGCTGGCGAAGTAGTGGATGCCGGCCCAGGCCGACACCGTGCCAATGCCAGCGCCATAGTCGTCGCGGCAGCAGTAGTCCAGGTACCAGCGCAGGTGCGTGTCATTCAGGCCCTGCTGGTTCAGCCAGGCCGCAAAGGTCTGGGCGGCCAGTGCCTGCTTGAAAGGGGTGTGGGGCGAGCGCCAGGCCGGCAGGCTCCAATGCACCGTCTTGCGGGCTTGTTCCACCAGTGCAGCAAAAGCGCGGTACTGCGCCAGTGTGGCTTCCCCCACACCCTGCACGGGCAACAGCCCCTCCTGCCAGGCGCCATGGAAGAACAGGCGCTCCTGTGGGCTGTGGCACAGGTGGCGTTCATCGTATTGCCAGCGTCCGGAGACGCGCTGGCGCAGGCCCAGCTCTTCCAGCAGGTCCTGCACCTCGGGCGCGTCCGGGCCGGGCAGTGGCAGGTAGTGCGCGCCCAGCGGGCAGGCTATTGCCTCCACACTGCCACCCCGCGCGTTGCCACCGGCCTCGTCCTCGAGCTCCAGCAGCGCGAAGTCATTCATGCCGCGCAGGCGCAGGGCGCGGGCTGCGGCAAGCCCTGCCACACCGCCACCGGCAATCAGCACGCGGGGCTTGTGTTGCACAGACGGCGCAGGCCAGCTGCGGGTGTCACGCAACTGGTGGCCGCGTGTGTGGTTGATGCCGGTAAAGCCGCCCTGGATTGCGCGGTCCGCATTGCAGCCCGCTAGGGTCAGCAGCGATGCGCCTGCGGCGCTGGCCAGTAGGTGACGGCGTTGCATCGCCTCAGCCCGCGTCCAGCGCGCAGTGTTCCGTCACCACGCGTGCGAGCCAGTCCATCACCACCCGCACGCGCGTGGACTGGTTGCGGCGGCTGGCATAGACCAGCGACAGGGGCATGGGCCGGGCCTCATATTGCGGCAACAGCAACTGCACCGCGCCGCTGCGTACGAGGTCACGCAGGCCCACATAGGGCGCCTGGATGATGCCCAGCCCGGCCACGCAGGCGGCCTGGTAGGCCTCGGCATTGTTCACACTCACCGGTCCGGGCATGGGCAGCGACTGGTCCACACCACCCTGCACGTATTCAAAGCCGCCCGAGCGCGCGCCGAGCACGGCCACGTAGTGCACCAGGCGGTGCGCCTGCAAGTTGGCCAGCGTCTCAGGGATTCCATAACGCGCGACATAGCCGGGGCTGGCGGCATTGACCATGCGCAGCTCGCACAGCGGCCGGGCGATCAGGCCGGGCTCGGCCAACTTGCCGGCACGCAGCACGCAGTCAAAACCCTCGCGGATCAGGTCCACGCGGCGCTCGGTGCTGCTCACTTCCACCTCCAGTTGCGGGTGGTGCTGCAGCAACTCGGGCAAGCGCGGCAGCACGGCGTTGCGGGCCATGATGGTGCTCATGTCGATGCGCACCCGGCCCTTGAGGGTGTTGGCATTCTTCTGCTGAAACATGGTCTGCAGCTCGTCCATGTCGGACAGTGCGTCGGTACAGCGCTCGTAAAAGGCCTGGCCGTCCTGCGTCAACAATACCTTGCGGGTGGTGCGGTGCAGAAGGCGCGCGCCCAGCAGGTTCTCGAGTTGCTGCACCGAGGTGGACACCGTGGCCCGCGGCAGGCCCAGGTTGTCGGCGGCCTGGGTAAAGCTTGAGAGTTCGGCCACGCGCGAAAAAATGCGCATGTGTTCCAGCAGGTTCATTGTTTGAGTTTACTGAACAAAGCAATCAGGCACAGGGGCTTTATCGGTTCATGGTCGACCAATAGACTCCAGCCCAGACACCTTTGTTTCAACCGCTTGCAAGGAGCATCCCATGAGCACCACCACGACATCCACCACCAAAGATACCCATCAGCGCATCGCCCTCATCACCGGCGGCAGCCGGGGTCTTGGCAAGAGCACGGCCCTGCACCTGGCCCAGCAGGGCGTGGACGTGATCCTGACCTACCAAGCGCAGCACACCGCAGCGCTTGCCGTGGTCGCCGAGATCGAAGCCATGGGCCGCAAGGCCGTGGCCATGCAACTTGATGTGGCGCAGAGCAGCAGCTTTGCCGCCTTTGCCGAGCAGGTGGGCGCAGCCCTGCAAAACCATTGGGGCAGCAGCACCTTTGATGTACTGGTGAACAACGCGGGCACCGGTGCCCACGCATCGATTATGGAAACCACCGAGGCGCAGTTTGATGCGCTGGTGAATGTGCACTTCAAGGGCACCTTCTTCCTCACGCAAAAGCTCTTGCCGCTGATGCGCGACGGCGGGCGCATCGTCAATCTGTCCTCGGGTTTGGCGCGCTTTGCCCTGCCCGGCTACGCGGCCTACGCGTCCATGAAGGGTGCGGTGGAGACGCTGACCAAGTACATGGCCCGGGAACTGGGGCCGCGCGGCATTGCCGTCAACGTGGTGGCGCCGGGTGCGATTGCCACCGACTTCGGCGGCGGCGCGGTACGCGACAACCCGCAGCTCAACGCCTTCGTGGCCGGGCAAACCGCCCTCGGACGCGTGGGCGAGGCCGATGACATAGGCGCCATGATTGCCTCGCTGGTGGGCAGCGACAACCGCTGGATCAATGCGCAGCGCATTGAGGTGTCGGGCGGCATGATGCTCTGAGCTATTTCGCCACCCGCCCCCACTCTTCCTCGTAGGTGCTCACCAGCACCTGGTTGGAGAGGCGGTTGATCTCGGTGGGCACACTGTCCATGTCCTGCGGGAAGTCAAACAGCAGGGGCAGGCTCTTGGTGTTCAGAAAGCGCAGGCCTGCAGGCAGCGCGTTGGGAAGGTGATACGGCCTGCGGCTGGCGATCACGAAGCCCCACTCGCCAAAGCTGGGCACATGGGCGTGGTAGGGCGTGGCGCTCAGGCCCACGGATTCCACGGTGTGCACCACAGTCCAGAAGCTCTTGCGCGCCACCAGCGGTGATGTGGTCTGGATCACCGCATAACCACTGGCCGAGAGGTGCTGGTCCAGCAGGGCGTAGAAGGCGTTGGTGAAGAGTTTGCCCACCGAGAAGTTGGTGGGGTCGGGGAAGTCCACCACGATCACGTCAAACACCTCGTCTGAATGTTCCAGGTAGCCAAAGGCATCGGTGTTGACCACCCGCACCTTGGGCGAGGACAGCGACTGCGCGTTCAGTGCAGAGAGCACCGGCTCGTCCGTAAACAACTTCGTCATGGCCGGATCCAGCTCGACCAGTGTGATGCTTTCCACGCCCGGGTATTTGAGGATTTCGCGCGCCGCCATGCCGTCGCCACCGCCCAGCACCGCTACTTTTTTAGGCGCACCGTGTTCGGCAAACGCGGCCATCACCGGGTGCACCAGGGCCTCGTGGTAGCGGTATTCATCGCGCTGGGCAAACTGCAGGTTGCCGTTCAAAAAGAGCCGGTAGCCCAGGCGGCCTTCGCCGGGCGCGTTGGTCACCACGATCCGCTGGTAGGGCGTGGTGAGCGCAATCACCGCGTGGTCCTGGTAGAGCTTGTCTTCGGCCCAGGTGGTGATGTGGTCGGCCCATACAAAAGCCCCGGTGAGCGCGGCCAGCGTGGCCGCGCAGGCCAGTACATGGGAGCCGAAGTGCCGCAGCTCATGGCGGAACAGCCACAGGGCCCACAGCGCCACGCCCGCATTCATCAGCCCGAACAGCAGGCCGGTGCGCGCCAGGCCCAGGTTGGGCACCAGCAGCAGCGGGAAGGCCACCGACACGGCCAGCGCGCCCAGGTAGTCAAAGGTCAGCACCTGCGAGACCAGGTCCTTGAGCGCCACGTTTTTTTTCAGCATGCGCATGACCAGCGGAATCTCCAGCCCCACCAGAATGCCCACCAGCATCACCAGCGCGTAGAGCACCAGGCGAAAGGACTGGGGCACGGCGGCATGGGCCACAAACAGCAGCAGCGGCAACAGGCCACCGGCCAGGGCCACCAGCAGCTCGATGCGCAGGAAGTGGGCACTGAGCTGGCGCTCCAGAAAGCGCGACAGGTACGAGCCCACGCCCATGGCAAACAGGTAGGCACCGATGACGGTGGAGAACTGCAGCACCGAGTCGCCCAGCAGGTAGGACGCCAAGGCACCCGCCGCCAGCTCATAAACCAGGCCGCAGGCCGAGACGACGAAGACCGAGATCAGCAGCGCCAGCTCGACCGGGCTGGGGGGATTGGGCCTCAATGTATAGCGGCAGCCACAATGATGCAGATGCCCAGCGACATGGCGGCCACCACCAAGGCCAGGGCCTGGTTCTGCTTCTCCACGATCTCCAGCCACAGGTTGTAGGGCGTGAGCTTGTCGATCACCAGAAAGCTGATCCAGAAAATCAGCACACCCGCCAGCGCATACACCACCGAGCCCAGCAGGATTTCAGGTTTCATCCATTCCATAGTGTGTCCTTCTTGTGAATCGTTGTGGCTGTTTATACCGCCTGCGCGCCCAACCGGCGCATACCGGCGCATACCGGCGCTCAGGGCACTTGTGTCACCCGGTAAACGCAGGCTTTAAAAATTGAAACTTCCATTACACTTCTTCGCGCAGTAATTGATAAAAACACATGGCCAGACTGGTTCAGGGGTTTGAACTTCCGTTCCACCACTGAAGCGCGCCATTGAAAGAGGTTCATGGCAAATATGAATTTGGGGGTCCACTTCGAAGTCCGTCGCAGCCAATGCTCCGCAGGAGCGCGCGCATGAGCCAGCTGAGTGCAGAGCTTCGGCAGTTTCTGGCGCCTACCGATGGCGATGACGAGCCGGTTTCGGCCTCCCACTCCCATGGCATCTGGGGACCCGGCATTCGGCTGATGCGCAACCTGCGCTTTGTGCTGAAGGCCGCACTGATTTGCTCCATGTTCGTGATCCCCATGGTGTGGCTGACCTGGTCTTACCTGTCCAACATCTCCACACAGATCGACTTCTCCGCCAAGGAACGCGTGGGCGTGCAATACAACCGGACCTTGCTGCCGGTATTGGCTGCAGCGCAGGAACTGCGCCACGCCACCGCCAGCGGCGAGGCACAGGACACCCCAAAAAGTGCACTGAAAGCAGCACAGGACAAACTGGCAACGGTTGACGCGGAGCTTGGCGCAACGCTGGGCGTGTCCAAGGCCTATGCCTCAGCGGGTACGGCCTTTGCTGCCTTGGCGCAATCCGGTGCCGACACCGCATTCAAGAGCCAGACCGACTATGTTGCCGCCCTGCAAAGCCTGCTGGCCCAGGCCACCGATGCCTCCAATCTGACGCTGGACCCGGACATTGACTCCTACTACCTGATGGATGCGGTGTACTTTCGCCTGCCGGATATTTCCGAAAACACAGCCAAGCTGGCGGCGTTGGGGCAAGCAGTCATGAAAGCCGGGACGGCCACGCCCGCGCAGCTGCGCAGCATGGTGGAACTCGCCGCCCTGGCCCGCTTCCAGTTGGTGAACATGCAGGACGGGCTGGCCAAGGCTCAGGCCTACAACCCCACACTAGCGGCCCGTTTGCAGGCCGCCGAGGCCCTGGAAACCAGCACAGCACTGGTGGGAACCGCAAGCAAGGTCTTGATTGAGGCTCAGGACTTTTCACCTGCCAGCCAAGCCGCCCTGGCTGGCGCAGCGTCCAAGGCAAGCCAGGCGCAATATGCGCTGACGGACCGGGTCACGGTCGCGCTGGATGATCTGCTGGCCGTGCGACTGGGTGGCATGCAAAACCAGCGTATTGAAACCTCCATCGTGCTTGCCGTGGGCCTGTTGCTGGCCCTGTACCTGTTCTACAGTTTCTTTCTGGTCACGCGCGGCGGCCTGCTGCTCATCAGCAAGCACCTGGACGAGATGTCCACCGGCGACCTGCGCCACCGCCCGCGCAAGCCCTGGGGCAGTGACGAGCCGGCCAAGGTGATCACGGACCTGCGCAAAGCCTACGACTCGCTGCACATCCTGATCCGCAAGGTACGCCACTCGGCGCGCGCCCTGCACAGCGCGGCGGCTGAAATTTCTGCCGCCAGCACCGATCTGGGCGCACGCACCGAATCCAGTGCCTCAGCGCTGGAGGCACAAGCCTCCACCATGCACGGCATCAGCACCATGGTCAGCTCAACCGCAGAGCGCGCAGCCATGGCCGCCGCGTTTGCGGAAGAAAACCACCAGGTCGCGGCAAAGGGCAGTTCGGTGTTCGCACAGGTGGTGGGCACCATGCGCGACATCCACACGTCTTCGAGCAAGATCAACGACATCATCAGCGTGATCGACGGCATTGCCTTCCAGACCAACATCCTGGCCTTGAACGCGGCCGTAGAGGCGGCGCGGGCTGGCGAGTCAGGCCGGGGCTTTGCGGTGGTAGCCAGCGAGGTGCGTCTGCTGGCGCAGCGCAGCGCCACGGCAGCCAAGGAGATCAAGGCCCTGATTACGGCCAGCGTGGAACGTGTGGACAGTGGCACCCGGCTGGTGGAGGGTGCGGGCCAGACCATGACAGACGTGGTGGCCAATGCACAACAAATCAACGCCTTCCTGGGCGAAATTGCCACGGCCGCACGGGTGCAGGCCAACTCGGTCAACGAAGTGGGCAACTCGATCCAGGAGCTGGACCAGAACACGCAGCAAAACGCCGCGCTGGTGGAAGAGACCAATGCCGCGGCTGGCGCACTGACCGCACAGGCGGACGCACTGCAGGACGAGATTGCCAACTTCAAGGTTGGCTGAACCCACGGCACACACCGCACCATGAAAATTCTTCTTGTGGACGATGCGCGCTCTGTGGTGCAAGTCATGACCTCGCGGCTCAACAGCTACGGCTATGAAGTGGTGCATGCCGAAAACGGCCAGAAGGCGGTGGAGGTTTTCCCGGCGGTGTGCCCCGACCTGATCCTGATGGACATCGAGATGCCGGTGATGAACGGTTTTGTGGCCACCAACCAGATTCGGGCCATCGAGGCGACCCAGGAATGGGCCTGGACGCCCATCATCTTTTTGACCTCCTCGGACACGGTGCAGAACCTGATTACGGCCATCGAAGCTGGTGGTGATGACTTCATGTCCAAGTTTGTGCCCGAGCCGGTGCTGCAGGCCAAGATGCAGGCCATGAGCCGCATTGCCGGCTTGCGCCAGCGCCTGGCCGTGGCCAATGCCAAGCTGCAAAACATTGCCGACCACGACGGCCTCACCGGCCTGCTCAACCGCCGCAGCATGGACCGCAAGGTGGACCATGCCTGGTCCACCGCCCTGCACGGTGGCGACTCGTTTGGGCTCTTGATGCTCGACATCGACAACTTCAAGAAATACAACGACCACTACGGCCACCAGGCCGGTGATGACTGCCTGAAGATGGTGGCCAAGGCGGTGGAATATGTGGCCCATTCCACCAACACCCAGGGCCTGACGGCCAATGCCTTTGCTGCACGTTACGGCGGTGAAGAGTTCGCAGTCACCATTCCCGGCGCTTCGTACGCGGCTTACGAGCATGTATCGCACGCCATCGTCCAGGCCGTGCACGACCTGTCCATTCCGCACGAGAAAAACAGCGAGTGGGGTGTGACCACGATTTCGGTAGGTGGCACCTGGCTGGAGGCTGCCAATGGCGAAATCAAGCAGGTATTCCGGCTGGCTGATGAAAAGCTCTACATGGCCAAGGAGCGCGGCCGCAACCGGGCCGAGGTCTAGGCTCGCTACAAAAACCAGTCAGGATAGACGTAGCGCGCCTGGCTCAGCAGCTGGTCGCCCAGCACCATCAGGGCCTGCAACTCGGCCTGTGCCACCGGCTCGGTGGAGCCATAGGCGATCAGCTCGCGGTGCGTGTTGGCATACAGGATGTCGTTGGTCAGCCGCACCGGCAGGTGCAGGCATTCGCAGGCGAGCTGCATCACCATGCCACGGTGGCCAACCAGGCCGGTGGGCAGCACACCATGCAGGTAAAGAACCCCCAGGCTGAGCGAATGGATGCCTTCGTTGACCATGAAGAAGCGCGCCAGCTCGCCGAACTCTTCTGTCTTGCCATTGCGGATGCAGCACACCGCATTCGACAGCAGCTTGAGGGCGGCGAACTCGTTGAACTGGATGGTCTGCAACTGGCCGCTCCAGAGCAGCACCTGGAGCTCGGAGGGCAGCGCCCGCTGCAGGCTGGTGGTGGCATTCATTTGGGGGTGGCCCTGGTTGATTCTTTCCTCTTGGTTATCGGCCAATGGGGCCCAAACAGGAGGGGAAATTCCAGCCCATGGCACGCTTGTGCGCAACAGAGCACAGCGCGACTACTTGTGCCCGCCACCCGTGGAAAAGCCGCCAAAGGAGCCGCCCGAGGTGCGCACGCCACCGGTGCTGCTGGAGCAGTTTTGTGTGTTGGGATCGCAGTTGTTCGAGCAGGTGGTAAACGACAGCATCACCAGCACGATGACCACAAACACCCAGAAGTCCGGGCGCAACCAGAAGGCGCCACCCACGGCAAAGGGTTTGGCATCGCTGTGCTGCAGCATCGCCTGCTGGTCCTGCAGGCCAAAGGCCTGGGCCACGGTGTCGCTGGACACCATGCCGCCCACCGACCAGGTCAGCTCCTGGGCAGACTGCTCCATGGAGAGCAGGTTTTTGCCGTCGCTGTAGTCGCGGTTGCTGGTGTGCTGGCCGCGCTGCACCTGCCAGTAAAACTCGCCCAGCACATAGCTGGTTTCGGCCGTGTAGCTTTCCTTGAGCAGGTAGCGTGTGCCCAGGTAAGTGGCGCTCTGCCCGTTGCTGCTGACAACCGGTGCGCCGGTGGCCGGTTTCACGATGCTCCAGCCCTCCGAACTGGACACCAGAAACGTGAAGCCGCGCTTGCGGTTGAAGAGCAGATACTCGTCCCAGCCAAAGTGCTCGTCGGGGTCGGTGGGGGCGTTGCCCATGCGATGCTGGTAACCCACCACCTGCCAGGCCACGCCCTGCAGGGTGCCGCTGCTGCCCAGGGCAATCAGGGGCTGCACCGGCTCATCCTGCGCGGCATGCTTGAGCTCGCCGCCAATGCCCTGGGAGACATCGATGATGCTGTGGCAGCTGCCACAGGTCATGCTCTGCGTGGTGGACAGCTGCAGGCTCAGGGCCGCACCACAGCTGGGGCAGTTGAAGGCGCGGCCTTTCTCATCCTTGGCCGACGCGTCACGCAGGCCGGAGAGCTTCAGGTCTTCCAGCAGCACCGGCTGGCCCAGGCTGATGGCGGGGGGCGTCTGGCCATAGTCCAGGCTCAGCACGGCCGCACTGTCTTGGCCCGCAGCGTCGCCCTGGCTGCGCAGTTCCACCAGGGCAAAGGGGCGGCCCAGCTCGGGCAGACGCGGCAACTCGCCCTGCGCTGACAGCAGGGACACTGTCTGGTTGGAGGCTACCGAAAAGCTGCGTCCGTTGATGGCCGTGGTGGCGCCCACGCGGAAGAATTCGGCTGCGGGCAACGTGCGTTGCTGGGGTTGCGATAACTGAGGTACGGCAAAGACATAGGCGCCGTTGTCCTCGGCCAGCCAGGCGCTGCTGCCATCGGCCAAGAGGGCATGCCACTCGGTCCAGGTGCCCTCGCCGTACTTGTATTGCAAGCGGCCCACCAGGGTGAAGGCCTGGCCCTTCCAGGTGCCCGCGCTTTGCAGCTGCAGCGGGCTGTGGTCGTCAAACAGCTCGGCCATCTTGCCGATGCGCTTGAGCACCTCGCCCTGGCGCACCACCAGGCTCTGGCAGTAGGCGCAGATGGCGTGGGTGGACTGGGCGCTGCGGAATTCAACCGGCGCGCCACAACCCGGGCAGGGTGCCCGGTAGCTGCGTTGGGGGGAAGGGGTGGCCACGCCTGCGGGTACAGGCTAGACCAGCTTTTTCAGCAACTCGGCCTTCTTGGCGTCAAACTCTTCTGCGGTGAGGATGCCTTTGCCCTTGAGCTCGGCCAGCTTCTCCAGCGTGGCCATCACGTCCTCGGGCTTCATGCCCACCGCAGCCGCTGCTGCTGCGGCCGGTGCCGCCTGCAACCCGGCCTGCAGGTTTTGCGCCAGCACCTGGCCCAGCGCCACACCGGCGCCCAGGCCCATGGCGTCTCCGGCAATGCCGCCACCCTGGCCTGCACCTTCGGCAAATTTGGGAATGGCCTGCGCGGTCTGGTACTGCATGAATTTGCCCATGTCTCCGCCCACCATGCCCATGCCGATTTTCTGGTCCAGGATTTTTTGCAGCTCTTCGGGCAGGGAGACGTTTTGCACCGTCATGGCTTCGAGCTTGAGGCCGATCTTGTCGAACTCGGGCGCCAGCTGTTTGGTCAGGGCCTGGGCAAAGGCGAGCTGGTTGCTGGCCAGGTCAAGGAAAGCCACGCCGCTGCTGGCAATCGCGTTGCTGATGTTCTGCAGCACCAGGCCGCGCAGCTGGCCGTCCACATCGGCCACGGTGTAGTTGTCACGCGTGCCGGAGATTTCGGTGTGAAACAGGGCGGGTGCAGCCACGCGGAAGCTGTAGTTGCCAAAGGCGCGCAGGCGCACGGCACCAAAGTCGGCATCGCGGATGGTGATGGGCTGCGGTGTGCCCCACTTCTGGTCGATCTGCTGGCGCGTGCTGAAGAAATACACATCGCTCTTGAAGGGCGAGTCAAACAGCTTGTCCCAGTTCTTCAGGTTGGTCAGCAGCGGCAGGGTTTGCGTGGTGAGCTTGTAGGTGCCGGGGCCGAACACATCGGCCACCTTGCCCTCGTTGACAAACAGGGCCATTTGCGACTCGCGTACCACCAGCACACCGCCGTTCTGGATTTCCATGTCCTGCATGGGGTAACGCCAGGCCAGGGTGCCATCCTCGCCTTCGGTCCATTGAATGACGTCAATAAACTGTTTCTTGATGAAATCCATCAGACCCATGGCGCGCTCCGGTTATGAGAAGGTGGCCGAATCATACTGCGCGGCCCTGTGCCCCTGCACACGGGCAAGCCGTCAGCAGGTTGCACACTGATTCATTCATCCCTAGACTGGCGGCGACCTATCATTTGGAGTGTGTCATGGCCGTGCTGGAGCAGGCACAACTGGAAACCACGCTGACGCGGGCACTCTTGCTGGCGCAGGCGTTGGCCGCGCTGGAAGCAAGGCAGCATATGCACGGCGCCCTGTCGCCACAGGCACTGGACCTGCTGCCCGATGGCAGCCTGCGCCTCTTGCCCGCGCCGCCCGCGGGGCGATCGCTGTCGCTGGAGCAGCTGCGCTACGCCTCCCCGGAGCAGGCCGGACGCCACGCGCGGGTAGATGGGCGCAGCGACCTCTACAGCCTGGGCCTGATCCTCTACGAATGGTTGCTGGGCCGGGCAGCCTTTGACTCCATGGATCCACTCGATTTGGCCTACCGGCAACTTCTGGTGCTGCCAGACGCGCCTCACACCGTCAATGCCGCGGTGCCACTGCAAGTATCCGGGCTGGTCATGCGCCTGCTGGCCAAGTCCCCGGACGCGCGCTATGCCAGCGCCCAGGGTCTGGCCGATGACCTGCAGCACTGCCTGCATACGCTGACCAGCAGCGGCCAGGTGCCACACTTTGTCTTGGGGCAAAGCGATCCGCATTCGCAGTTTGCGATGCCCGAACAGCTCTATGGCCGCGCACGTGAGATGACCGGGCTGGTGCACCAGTGGCAGTGCACGGTCAAGGGAGATTTCCTGCTGTGCCTGGTGAGCGGCGAGGCCGGGGTAGGCAAGACGGCGCTGGTGCAGGCCCTGCGCAACACCGTGCTGGGCACAGGCGGCATGCTGGTGGAAAGCCGGTTCGACGTGCAACAGCGCGACATCCCCAGCCTGGCTTTGGTGGAGGCCTTCAAGACGCTGCTGCGCCAGGTGCTCGCCGGCGCACAGGAGGACAGGGTACGCTGGCGCAACCGGCTGCTCAAGGCGCTGGGCCCCAAACTGTCGGCGGTTCAGGAGCTGCTGCCCGAAATGGAATGGATCACCGGGCGCATGCCACCGGCTCCGCTGCTGACCGGTCTGGCAGCACAGCAGCGGCGCAACGAAGCGTTCACGGACATGCTGGCCGTATTTGCCGGCCCGGAGCACCCCTTGCTGCTGTTTCTGGATGATGTGCAGTGGATAGACGCGGCTTCGTTAACCTTTGTGCTGTCCCTGGTGCGCGAGCGCAGCATCGGCCACTTGCACCTGGTTCTGGCCTGTCAGGACAGCGCGGCGGATGCATCGAACAATCTGGCACGGCTGCGCCAGGAGTGGCAGCAAGGGCCACCCCGCTTCCATGAAATCCGGCTGGCACCCCTGTCTGGGGAAGAGGTGGCTGCGCTGATTGACGACACCTGCTTTCACGTCAATGCCTTGCCTGCCTTGAGCGCTCGGGTAATGCAGCAGACCCGGGGCAACCCGCGCGAAGCCCGGCAATTTCTGCAGGACCAGGTGCTGCAGGGCAACCTGCGCTACGAGCACACGGCCAAGTGCTGGCGCTGGACACCCTGCGATGCACCGGAGAAGCCCTCATTGCTGTGGTGGACCTGATGGCCCGGCCCGCACCATTCCGGCAAGGCCATCAGCTGTGGCCCATGGGTGCGCCAAAGGCGCCGCTGCTGTGCAGGTGCTCCAGCACTTCCTCCAGCTCAAAGGCTTCCAGTGCCGCTTCGGCACGGCGGAAACTGTCCTGGCCCATGACACGGCGCAAGGTGGCCTGCAGGCGGTTGAAGGCATCCACAGCCTGGGCATCGTCTTTCTCCAGATAGCTGCGCAGGGCCTGCAAGGCCAGTGCGGTATCGGCCGCGTCCATTTCCACAGCGCTGTCGGGCTCCAGGCTCAGGGACCTGCGCAGGTTCTGGCGCAAACGGTCCAGGCAGACGGCCACGGCCTGCGCGCGGTCCTGCAATTCGGGCAGGGGGCTGGCATGGCGCAGGGCAGTCTCCAACTGCTGCGCCAGCTCCTGCAACCCGGCTGCCCCCAGGTTACCAGCGACGCCGCGCACCGTGTGGGCGATGCGCTCGGCGGTCTGCACGTCGCCCATGTTCACCAGCCTTTGCAGGTCCGCACCTGTGTGTTCCTGGCTTTTGACAAAGCGCTTGAGCAACTGGATGTACAGATCCGCATTGCCCGAGGCGCGGCTCAGGCCCACGCGCGCATCCAGCCCGTCGATATCGGTCACGGCCAGCATGACGCTGCCATCGGCTGCGGGCCTGCGCTCGCCGTGTCTTTGCTCCTGGCCCAGGCCCTCGCGCGGCGCGATCCACTTGACCAGGGCGGTCCACAGATTGAGCGGCTCAATCGGCTTGGTGACAAAGTCATTCATGCCAGCGGCCAGACAGAGCTGGCGGTCAGCCTCCATGGCATTGGCCGTCATGGCCACCACGGACAGCTGGGCGTTGGCCGGGTCGGTGCGAATCAGGCGCGAGGCGCTCACACCATCCATCACCGGCATCTGCATGTCCATCAGCACCAGGTCATAGGGCCGCCCCGCCTGCAGGGACTTGCCCACCATGTCCACCGCCTGCATGCCGTCGGCGGCCAGATCCACCAGGAAATTTTCGGACTCCAGCATCTCGGTGGCCACCTGCTGGTTGATCTCGTTGTCTTCCACCAGCAGGATGCGCGCACCGCGCAGGGGGTCGAGCATGCTGGTCGAAGCGGCCACACCGGACGCCGGATGGAAGGCATCCGGGTGCGACTCCACACCAAACAGTGTCATCAGGGCATCGAAGAGCATGGAGTTGCTCACCGGCTTGAGCAGGATTTGCACGATGCCGGATTCGGCCGCGCGCTTGCCCACCGCCTCCTTGCCATAGGCCGTGACCAGCACCTTCAGGGGCTGGGGCATGATGCCGGAGGCGTGGATGCGCTCCACCAGTTCAATGCCATCCATCTCCGGCATTTGCCAGTCGGTCATGAGCACGTCGTAGGGCTCGCCCGCGATGGCCGCTCGGCGCAGCTCGTTGAGGGCGGAATTGCCCGACACCAGGCCGTGGGCCATGCAGCCCAGGCACAGCAGCTGCTCGCACAGCACGGCGGCGGCGTTGGCGTTGTCGTCCACCACCAGCACGCGTTTGCTGCGCAAGTCGGCCGACAGCAGGCGCCGCGGCCTTTGCGTGCCCAGCCCCAGGGTGGCGGTGAACCAGAAGGTCGAACCCTGCCCGGGCACGCTGCGCACGCCCACCTGCCCGCCCATCAACGCGGCCAGGCGCTTGCTGATGGCCAGCCCCAAGCCGGTGCCGCCGTACTTGCGGGTGGTAGAGCTGTCGGCCTGCGAGAAGCTGCTAAAGAGCCGCGTGATCTGCTCTTCGGTCAGGCCAATGCCGGTGTCGTGCACCTCAAAACGCAGCTTCGCGGTGTCACTGTCCATGGCATCTACGGTGACGGTGATGCCTACCTCGCCCCGGTCGGTGAACTTGAAGGCGTTGGTGGTGTAGTTGATGAGGATCTGCCCCAGGCGCAGCGGGTCGCCAATCAGGTTGGGTGGCACGTCGGGTGCTACATGCCAGATCAGCTCCAGGCCTTTGGCGTTGGCCTTCTCGGCAGAGATGCCGGCAATCGTCTCGAACACGGTGTCGAGCTCGAAGGGCACGATTTCAATATCCAGGCGGCCCGCCTCGACCTTGGAGAAGTCCAGGATGTCATTCAGGATACCGAGCAGGTGCTGGCCGCTTTGGCGGATTTTGTTGAGGTAGTCGCGCTGGCGCACATCGGCCTCGTTTTTGAGCGCCAGGTGCGACAGGCCGATGATGGCGTTCATGGGCGTGCGGATCTCGTGGCTCATATTGGCCAGGAATTCGGACTTGCTGCGCGTGGCCTCTTCGGCACGCTCCTTGGCCTGCTTGAGTTCGATCTGCTGCTGTTGCAGCAGCTTGGTGCGCTCGGCCACCTGCTGCTCCAGGTTGCCGTAGAGCTCGGCGTTTTCAATCGAGATGGCGGCCTGCGCGGTGAGCCAGTGCAGCACCTTGCGGCGTGCGTCGGAAAACACATCGCCCAGCAGGCGGTGCTCCAGGTACAGCACGCGCTGCAGGGGTGTGCGCATGCCAATGGGCAGGCACAGCACGGCGGCTGGCTGGCACTGCGCAAAGTAGGGGTCTGCGGCAAAGGCATGGTGGCTGCCTGCACCCAGGGCCACGGCCTCGGCGGTGTTGAGCACATAGCGCAGGACGCTCTCGGGCATGGCCGCATGGCCCGGCTCCATGCCCAGCACCACTTCGGCATGCAGCTCATCCTCGCGGACGAGGAACAGGCCCGCGCGCTGCGCACCGGACGCGTCGGCAATGATTTTGAGCAGGCGCGACACCAGCGTGGCCTTGTCCACATGGCTGCTGATGGTTTGCACCGCCCGCAGGATGGCCAGCGTGTCCATGGCGTCCAGCCCATCCAGGTCGGAGGCTTCTGCTTGGGCCCGCAGCCCGGCGTTGGCTGCCGCGCCCAGGCGCAGGATGCGCGCCTGTACCCGGCGCTGCAGCACCACCGCCTGCACCGTGTGGTAGCACTGCGCAGCCTCTTGCAGGCTGGCCTGGGCATGGCCGGCGTCCCCCTGGATCTCCAGCAGCCACAGGCCCAGGCTTTCCAGGCAAAAGCCTTGCTCCAGCACAAAGCCGCGCTGCTCGGCCACCCGTGCTGCCTGGAGCATGCCGGCGGCAACGTCCTGTGGTTGCCCCAGGGCCCGCGCCAGCTCGGCGCGCAGCAAGAGGAGCTTGTGCTCCACGTTGTCGGGAGCCCCTTTGTCGGCCACCTCGCTCAGGAAGGCGTCGCATTGGCGGTACAGCTCCAGCAGTTCGCCGCGGCGCGGCTCCAGGGACTGGGCGGCCAGGCGCGCAGCCGCCACACCGCGCCAGAAGGTCACGGCCACATGCATGCGAAACGGTGGCGAGAGTTCCAGGTTGGGGTCGGCTGCCAGCTCCAGGGTTTTTTCATGGTCACCGGCCAGGCCATAGAGCGGGATCTGCGCGCCGCGCAGCATGCCCATCACCATGGGCACGCTACTGAAGGCCTGCACATAGGCGGCCTCGTCCATGTGTTCGCCGCTCAGGGTGGTCAGGCTCTGGGTCTCGCCGCGCAGGGCTGCCGCTGCGGCCGCATAGGGCTGGGTAAAGGCCACCACCACTTCCATGGGGTAGGGCTTGCAGTGTTCCAGCAGGCGGCGGTGGGCGTCCAGCACATCCTGCAGCTTGCGCCCCAGGCTGTAATGCATCACGGAGGTGGTGGCCAGCATATAGGCGCCAAAGATCGGGTCATGCCCGCGCTGGGTCACGCCGTAGGCTTCTTCAAGCTCCAGTGCATCGCACTCATAGTGGCGCGACCAGTGCAGGCAAAACCAGAACTGGTGCACCCGCGCGCGGCCGAAGGACCACAGGTCCATCAGCTTTTCGTCCGACAGGCGTATGGCCACCTGGGCCAGGCGCTTGGCGCTGCCATAGTCGCGCAGCTTGGACACCAGGGCCTGGCCCAGCAAGGTGTAGACCAGCGGCGAGAGCACGGTGTTGCCATAGGCCAGCGAGCGGTTGGCGCCCAGCACTGCCATCATGGCCAGCATGGGGGCGCTGTTGATGGTGGCGGCATCACTCATGGAGCCGATCAGGCGAAGCAGGTTTTCGGTCTGGCTGTCGGTGGCCAGGGGCAGCTCGTACAGCACCTCGGCCAGGGGACGCTCGCCCACGGTCTTCCAAAAACGGTCCAGCTCGCGGGTGAAGGCGGCATTCATGGCTTCGGTGTCGTCCAGCGGCGGTATGTCCAGGCCGGCCTCGGCCAGGCCCAGCCGGCCTACGCCCAGGCCCTCGATCATGTGGCTGGACTGGCACAGGTGGATGGTCTGGCGCACCCGTATCAGGGTGCGTTGTTCGGGCCGCTGCACCTCGGCCAGCAGGAGGGCCACATGGCGCTCGAAGGGGGCGTCCTGGTTCAGCACCGATTCGCATTCGACCAGCTGGATGTACAGCCTCCAGCTCAGGTCGTAGTGCGTGCGCCAAGCCTGTGCGGGCAGCAGTCGGATGGCAATGTTGAAGTAGTTGGCCGCGGCCTGGTAGGCCATGGAGGCCTTGGCGCGCAGGCCCGCGCGCAGGTTCAGGTCGGCAATGGCCAGCCGTTCCTCGGGGTCGGTGAGCAGGTCCAGGGCTTGGTTGAGCTGGTCCACGATACCAAACACGTGTTTGCCGATGTCCTTGTTGTTGGCCTGGCGCCACAGCGTGCGGCCTATGCGCAGATGCAGCTCGGCCAGGCTGGCGGTATCCGGCAGGGCGTAGGCAGCCTGCTGCACACGGTCATGCACAAACTGGAATTCGCGCGCACCGGCTTCGGACACCGTGCTGGCTACCGGCAACAGCATTTCGTCATGCAGGGCGCCGGCCAGCCAGCCCAGCGCCTGCACATCGCTGCAGGCACAGACCTGCGCCAGCAGCGTCAGGTCAAAGCGCTTGCCGATGCAGGCCGCCACCTTGAGTGCGTGCTGGCTGTGGGGGGCAAAACCCTTGAGGCGCTGGGTCATCAGGTCCACCACGTTGTCGGCCGCCTGGCTCAGGTGCGCGTCCCCCAGCGACCAGCGCCAGCCGTTGCTCTGGCGGTCGTAGTGCAGGCGGCCTTCGGCCACCAGGGTCTTGAGAAACTGGCGCGTGTAGAAGGGGTTGCCCTGGGTCTTCTTCATCACCAGCTGGGCCAGTTCCTGGGCATCGCTGATGTTGAAGCAGGTGTCGGCAATCAGCTCGGCCACATGCTCGTCCGACAGGGGGCCCAGCAAAAACTCGGCAATGAAGGCCTGGTCTTTGCGCAGCTCCACCAGCATGTGCATCATGGGGTGGGCGGCATCCACCTCGTTGTCGCGGTAGGCACCCACCATCAGCAGGTGGGCACCGCGCCCGGCACGCACAAAGGTCTGGATCAGGGCCAGCGAGGCAAAGTCGGCCCACTGCAAGTCATCCAGAAACAGCACCAGCGGGTGTTCGGCGCTGGCAAAGAGCTTGAGCAGATCCGAGAACACGGCATTGAAGCGCTGCTGGGCGGCCGCGCCTATCAACAGAGGCGCCGGGGGCTGCGGGCCGGTGAGCAGCTCCAGCTCGGGCAGCACGTCCATCACTACGCTCAGGTTTTCCCCCAGGGCCTCCAGCAGGCGCGCGCGCCAGCGGATGCGCTCTGGCTGGCGCCCGGCCAGCACCTGGCGCAGCAGGCCCTTGAAGGCTTCGATCAGGGCGGAGTAAGGCGTCTCGCGGTGGTACTGGTCGAACTTGCCTTCGACCAGGCTGCCGCCAGACGCCGCAATGTTGTGGCGCAGCGCCCGCACCAGGGCCGACTTGCCTATGCCTGAATAGCCGCCCACCATGCACAGCACCACCTCGCCCGCCACCGAGCGGTGGAAGATGCGGGTGAGTTCGGCAATTTCGCCGTCGCGGCCATAGAGCCGGTCGGGGATCAGGAACTGCGAGCCCAGGTCAGTGGAGCACAGCGCAAAGGGCTCGATGCGGCCGGTATCCGCCAGTTGCTGCAGGCACAGCTTCAGGTCATCGGCCAGGCCGCGGGCCGTGGCATAGCGTGCGTCGGGCGATTTGGCCAGCAGGCGCATCACCAGTTCGGAGACCTGCAACGGCACCTCGGGGTTCACCGCATGGGGCGGCACCGGTGCCACCGCCATATGCCGGTAGGCCAGGTCCAGCGGGTCGCTGGAGTCGAAGGCCGGTTGGCCCAGCAGGCGCTCGTAGAGGATCAGGCCCAGGCTGTAGAGGTCGCTGCGCGAGTCCACCACGGGCAGGCGCCCGGCCTGCTCGGGCGAGGCATAGCGCAGACGCGCCAGCGACAGGGCATCGTCCCCCGGTTGCAGGCTGCTGGGCCGCAGGCTGCCGTCGGCCAGGAATTCGAGGGTCTCGGGGTGCAGGCCGCCGTGGATACGCTGGCTGGCGTGCAGTGGCTCCAAGGCTTGGGCGATACGCAGTGCGCGCGCCAAAACAGCCTGCAAATCCTTCGGTTGCGATTTCTTCATGCTGGACTCCCCCTGATTACCGAATAGTGGCGGCAGGGCCTTGGGGCACTTCCGCCTGGTTGGAAGGGTCGCAGTCTAGGCTTGAACGAATGAGTGTGCAATACGGGGTGCTGCAAGGCTTACGATGGCCCACCCCAACCACCTATTGCAAACCCTCCATGCTGACCGATTCCCCTGGCCCCGTGGCCACCATGCTGCTGGCCGCGGGGCGCGGCGAGCGCATGCGCCCGCTGACTGACAGCACCCCCAAACCGCTGCTGCAGGTGCGCGGCAAGCCCCTGCTGCAGTGGCGCATGGAGGCGCTGCTGCAAGGCGGCTTTGGGCGCGCGGTCATCAACACGGCCTGGCTGGGCGAACAGATCGAGGCGCACTTTGGCCCGGCCTTCGAAGCACCCGCGCTGGCAGCGCACACCCTGCAGCTGGACTATTCGCGCGAAGGCCAGGACTTTGGCCAGGCGCTGGAGACTGCAGGCGGCATCAGCCGCGCCCTGCCGCTGCTGGGCGAGGCCTTCTGGGCCATGGCCGGTGATGTGTTTGCGCCGGACTTTGCCTTCCACCAAAACGATGTGCAGGCCTTTCTGGCCAGTGGCATGCTGGCCCACATCTGGCTGGTGCCCAACCCGGAGCACAACCCGGCGGGTGACTTCGGGCTGGACGCGCACACCGGCCTGGCCCTCAACCTGGGCCGGGACAGCGCCACGCCGCGCCTGACCTTCTCCACCATCGGCCTGTACCGCCGGGAGCTGTTCCTGCCGCCCTGGTGCGCGCTGCCGCCCGGCAACCC
The DNA here is from genome assembly GCF_003415675.1 of Rhodoferax lacus. Taxonomy (GTDB): domain Bacteria; phylum Pseudomonadota; class Gammaproteobacteria; order Burkholderiales; family Burkholderiaceae_C; genus Allorhodoferax; species Allorhodoferax lacus. The sequence goes on along the minus strand of NZ_QFZK01000007.1, from coordinate 49,740 downwards.
GCAGGGCGAGCGCGCCGCACTGGCGCCCCTGCTGCGCGCAGCCATGGACCAGCAAAGGGTAAGTGCTGCGCCGTACACTGGGGATTGGACCGATGTGGGCACGCCCGAGCGCCTGGCGCGGCTCAATGCGGGCATAAGCCGCTGAGCGCAGCGCAGCGCTGTAACGGCCCCCACAGGCCTTCCGTTTTTTTGCAGGAACCTTCCATGAACACCGCTCTCTACCAGGCCCGCCGCACCGAGCTGGCCCGCCGCATCGGCCCCCAGGGCATTGCCATCCTGCCCACCGCGCCCGAGCAGCAACGCAACCGCGATGCCGACTTTCTGTACCGCCACGACAGCTACTTCTATTACCTGTGCGGCTTCACCGAACCCAAAGCCTGGCTGGTGGTGCAGGGCAACGGCCGCACCACCCTGTTTTGCAATCCCAAGGATCTGGAGCGCGAGATCTGGGACGGCCATCGCCTGGGGCCCGAGGCCGCACCGGCAGCCCTGGGTGTGGACGCGGCCTTTGCCGTGGACGCGCTGGACGCGCAAATGCCGGGCCTGCTGGATGGGCGCGATGCGGTCTGGTTCCCCTTTGCCACGCACACCGGTCTGGAGTCGCGTGTGGGCGGCTGGCTCAGCAGCCTGCGCGCAAGGGTGCGCTTTGGCGCCCTCACTCCCGAGCAGCAGCGCGACCTGTGCGGCCCGCTGGACGAGATGCGCCTGGTCAAAGACGCCAGCGAGCAGGACACCATGCGCCGCGCCGCGCAGATCAGCGCGGGTGCCCATATCCGCGCCATGCAGCTCAGTGCCCGCATGCTGCGCGCGGGGCAGGAGGTGTGCGAGTACCACCTGGATGCCGAGCTGCTGCACGAGTTCCGCCGCCATGGCTCACAGTACCCGGCCTATGGCTCGATTGTGGCCGCCGGTGCCAATGCCTGCGTGCTGCACTACCGGGCCGATGCGGGCCTTGTGCGCGACGGCGAGCTGGTGCTGATCGATGCCGGGTGCGAGCTCGACGGCTATGCCAGCGACATCACCCGCACCTTCCCCGCCAACGGCACATTCACAGGCCCGCAACGCGCGCTCTATGAGCTGGTGCTGGCCTCACAAAACGCGGCCGTGGCTGTCACCCGGGCCGGGGCCCGCTTTACCGACCCGCACGAGGCCACGGTGAAGGTGCTGGCGCAGGGCATGCTGGACCTGGGCCTGCTGGACGCCAACCAGGTGGGCACGCTGGAGGATGTGATCGAGAAGCGCGCCTACTTCCAGTTTTACATGCACCGCACCGGCCACTGGCTGGGCATGGATGTGCATGACTGCGGCGCCTATACCGAGCCCTCGGAGATCGGCCAGAAGACCGAACGCCGTGATGCGCTGAGCGGCGACACCATCGTCAACCGCCCGGCACGCATTCTGCGAAGCGGCATGGTGCTGACGATTGAGCCTGGCATCTATGTACGCCCGGCCGCTGGTGTGCCGGAACAGTTCCACAACATCGGCATCCGCATCGAGGACGATGCCATCGTCACAGACGATGGCTGCGAGCTGATCAGCCGCGGCGTACCGGTGGAGCCGGACGCCATTGAGGCGCTCATGCGGTAGCTGGATTTCTACGGCACCAGCACGATGTTGCCTGTGTGCTGCTTTTCCAGAAACACCTCCTGGGCGCGCGCCATGTCCTGCAGTGCAAAACTGGCGGCCACCACAGGGCGGATTTCGTTGCGTTCCACGTAGCCGATCAGGTTGGGAAACACCACTTCGTCCCAAGCGGTGCAGCCCAGCAGGGTGAGGTCCTTGAGGTACAGGTCGCGCATGTCCAGGGCCACGTCGGCCCCGGCAATCGCACCCGACGACACATAGCGCCCGCCGCGCCGCAGCAGCTTGAGCCAGGTGCCAAAGCCGGTACCGGCCACGTTGTCCACCACCACATCGGCAGGCGGCAGCTGGGACCAGGCGGCAGTACCGTCCTCGCGGCACAGCACCCGGTCGGCACCGAGTGCGGCCACGGCATCACGCTTGTCGCGGCTGGTGAGCGCCGTGACCTGGGCGCCGCGCCGCCGGGCCAGTTGCACGGCCGCCGAACCCACGCCGCCCGAGGCACCGCTCACCCAGACCTGCTCTCCCGCTGCAACACCTGCGCGCTGCAGCATGTTTTCGGCCGTGCCCCAGGCGCAGGGCAATGAGGCCAGTTCCACATCGCTCCAGTCGCTCTGCACGGCAAACACCTCGCTGGCGGGCACGCGCAGGTACTGGGCAAAGGCGCCGTCAAAGTCGGTGCCCAGCCAGCGCGTATCGGGTGCATCAAAACCAGATACACGCATGCAGCTGCGCACCAGCACGCGCTGGCCCAGCAATTGGCCGTACGCGTGGACCTGTTCTTGTCCCTGCACATTGGGCGCCACGGCCACCACGCGGCCGCAGCAGTCCGCCCCCTGAATCAGGGGAAAAGGTGTGGCGCCATTCCAGCCCAGAGGCGCGTCGCCGGAAGTTGGCTCCGCCCCGCCACCGGCCACGCCGGGCGTCGCGCCATACCAGCCCACCCGGGTGTTGATGTCGGTGTTGTTCATGCCCGCGGCCAGCACCTGCAGCAAAACCTCACCGGGGCGCAGCAAGGGCAGGGGCAGGGTGCGGTATTCCAGCTTGTCGTAGCCGCCCTGGCCTGTGGTGACCATGGCCTGCATGGTGACGGGCAGGGTGGCTGTGCGGGCAGAGGAAGAGGACATGGCGGGCAGGCTACAGGTTGTGGCGCAGGGCCGGTGCGCGCAGGGTGACCAGTTCTTCTGCCGCCGTGGGGTGCACGGCCAGGGTGGCGTCAAAGGCCGCCTTGGTGGCTCCCAGCTGCAGGGTCACACCCACCAGCTGGGTGATCTCGCCGCTGTCCGGGCCCACCATGTGGAAGCCCAGCACGCGGTCGGTGTCGCGGTCCACCAGCAGCTTCATGAAGATGCGCCCGTTGTGCCCGGAAAGTGCTGCCTTCATGGGCTTAAACGTGGTGCGGTACACGTCCAGATGCGGATGCTGCTGCAGCGCCTGTGCCTCGGTCAGACCCACCACACCGGCCTCGGGGGTGGTGAACACGGCCGAGGGAATCAGCCGGTAGTCGATCAGGCGCGGCTGCTGGCCAAACACCGTGTCGGCAAAGGCATGGCCCTCGCGTATGGCCATGGGCGTGAGGTTGACGCGGTTGGTGACATCGCCTACGGCGTAGATGTGGTCCACACTGCTGCGCGACTGCGCATCCACCTGCACCGCGCCCCGGGCGTCCAGCAGCACACCGGCGGCCTCCAGCCCCAGCTCCGCGCTGTTGGGCGCCCGCCCCACGGCGCGCAGCACGCAGTCAGCGTCCAAGGTCTGCCCGTCGTCCAAGGTGACCTGCAAGCCCCGGGCATGGCGGGCGATCGCGCTGACCTGGCGGCCATACAGAAACTGCAGACCGGTGGCCGCCAGTTCGGTGGCCAGGTGGGTGCGCAGCTCGTCATCAAAGCCACGCAGAATTTGTGTGCCGCGCAGCACCACAGACACTTCGGCCCCCAGCAGGCGCAACACGCAGGCCAGCTCCAGCGCGATGTAACCGGCGCCCTGCACCACCACGCGCCGGGGCAGTTGTTCGAGTTCAAAGAAGCCGTTGGAATCAATAGCCAGCTCAGCCCCCGGAATGTCCGGGCCGGCTTCGGGCCTGGCGCCGGTGGCAACCAGAATGGTTTCACCGCGCAGCAGGCGAGCGTCCGCCAGACGCACCGTGTGGGGGGCGTGCACGGTGGCGCGGCCCTCCAGCAGGGTCACGCCTGCGGCTTGCAGGTTGCTGCGGTAGACGGCCTCCAGGCGTGCGACTTCGCGGTCGCGATTGGCCTTGAGCGAGGGCCAGTCAAAGCGGGCTTCCCCCAGGGTCCAGCCAAAGCCACGAGCCTCTTCGAATTCCTGCGCACAGCGCGAGGCATAGACCATCAGCTTCTTGGGCACACAGCCGCGGATCACGCAGGTGCCGCCCATGCGGTATTCCTCCACCAGAGCCACGCGGGCCCCGTGGCCTGCGGCAATGCGCGCGGCGCGCACGCCACCGGAGCCGCCACCGATAACGACCAGATCAAATGTTTCCATGGAGCGATCCGCCTTGGGCTGTAGTGATGCGCGCAGTGTGCATCAGCGGTTGAGTTTTTTCTCGCGCAGGTAATTGGCCAGGCCGCAATAGCCCTGGTTGGCCAGCAGCTCGGCTTCGATTTTGGCCGGCAGGAGCTTTTCCCGCAGGGCCGAGGCCGCTGCGTTGCCCTGGTGCTGGCGGATGAAGCCTATGGTTTCTTCGAACTTGGCCACTTCGGACTTGCAGGCATTGGGCAGCGGGGTAAATTCGCCATTGGACACAGGGGACGGTGTGGCCGCGCAAACGCCAAACGACAGGAGCAGTGCGAACAGGCAAAAGTGGATCCGGAGGTGCATGTGTATTCCGCGAGAATGGGGACGGGGCGTCTGCCCTTTTCAACCAGCCAGCCATCATGACACAGCCCACCCGCGCCGCGCTTCAAGCCTTCTTTGACCTTCATGGCATTCGGGATGTGGAGTGCATTTTTCCGGATGTGTCGGGCTATCCGCGCGGCAAGCTCATGCCCGCGGCCAGCTTTGCCGCCGGCAGCGAACTGCGCATTGCCCAGGCCATTCCCATGCAGTGCGTAACGGGCGACTATTCCTACGACCCGGTCTTTCCGGATGCCGACCCGGATGTGCGTCTGGTGCCCGACTACGCCACGCTCAAGCGCTCCCCCTGGTCCAGCGTGCCACGCGCCTTTGCCATCCACGACTGTGTGGAGCTCAGCGGCGAGCCCTGCGCGTTTTCCGCGCGCTCGCTGCTGGAGACGGTGGTGGCGCGCTACACCGCCCAGGGCCTCACACCGGTGGTGGCGCCCGAGATCGAGTTCTACCTGACCGCCCCCTGCACCAACCCGGACCAGCCCTTGACCGCTCCGCTGACGCGCAACGGTCGGGCCGAGGCCGGGCAGTCGGCCTTCAGCATGAACATGCTCAATGAGCACGCGGCCTTCTGGGACGCTTTTCGCAGTGCGCTGGAGTCTTTGGGCGTGCAGTCCGACACCTGGATCCATGAGGTGGGAACCAGCCAGTTCGAGATCAACCTGATGCACGGCGACCCGCTGGCCGTGGCCGACCAGGCGTTTTTGTTCAAGTACGCGGCCAAGGAGATTGCCATCCAGCACGGCCTGAACGCGGTGTTCATGGCCAAGCCGATTGCCGGTGCGCCGGGCAGCTCCATGCACCTGCACCAGAGCGTGGTGGACAGCGCCGGGCGCAACATCTTCAGCACGGACGATGGGCAGGAGAGCGCGGCCTTTGGCCACTTCATAGCCGGGCTGCAAACCTATGGCCCGGACCTGATGCTGGTGTTCGCGCCCTTCGTCAATTCGTACCGCCGCTTTGTGGTGGGCAGCCAGGCCCCCATCAACCTGGCCTGGGGCCATGACAACCGCACCGCCGGCTTGCGCATCCCCCAAAGCGGCCCGGCCGCGCGGCGCGTGGAAAACCGCATCGCCGGGGCCGATGCCAACCCCTACCTGGCCATCGCCGCCTCCCTGGCCGCCGGGCTGGCTGGCATGAATGAGAGGCTGCAGCCCTCCGAGCCGCTGGATGCAGGCGCCAACGCCTACCTGCAGGCCCACGCGCTGGAGCGCAGCTTTTTGCCCGCGCACGAGCGCATGGCCCACAGCCCGTCCGCACGCAGGCTCCTGGGTGAGGCCTTTGTCACCGGCTATTGCGCGGTCAAGGCGCTGGAGTACCAGAGCTACCTGCACGAGATCAGCGCGTGGGAGCGGCGTTTTCTTTTGCCGCAGGTCTAGAGATCATGCCCCCACGCTTCTCGCTTCGCGCAATACGCTGCCCCGTCTGATTACAGGCTGCCGTCGCGCTTGAACTGCTCGGTGGCGCGCACCAGGGCGCTGGCGATGCCGGGCTCGAAGGCGCCGTGGCCGGCGTCGGGGATGATGTGGAAGCTGGCCTCGGGCCAGGCCTGGTGCAGGCGCCAGGCCGAGAGCATGGGGCAGATCACGTCGTAGCGGCCCTGCACGATCACAGCGGGCAGGTGGCGGATGCGGTCCACGTTGCGGATCAACTGGTCCTCGGTGAAGAAGGCCTGGTGGCTGAAATAGTGTGCCTCCAGGCGCCCCACACCCAGGGCCACGGCCTCGCTGCCAAAGGACTCTTCCACAGCCGGGTCTGGCAACAGGTGGATGGTGCGGCCCTCGTAGCGGCCCCAGGCACGCGCGGCGGCCACGCCCTGCGCCACATCCTCGCCAAACAGCTTCTTGCAAAAGGCCGGCAACAGGTCGCCGCGGTCAGCCTCGGCAATCGGCGCCACAAACTGCGCATGCGCGTCCGGAAAGAACCAGCGGATGCCATTGAGGAACCAGTCAATCTCGGCCGGGGTGCACAGAAAAATCCCGCGCAGTACCAGCCCGCTGCAGCGCTCGGGATGCGCCTGCGCATAGGCCAGTGCCAGGGTGGAGCCCCAGGAGCCGCCAAACAGCAGCCACTGTTCAATCTCCAGCAAGCTGCGCAGGCGCTCGATGTCGGCCAGCAGCAGCTGCGTCGTATTGTTGCGGGTTTCGCCCAAGGGGGTGGACTGGCCGGCACCGCGCTGGTCGAACAGCACGATGCGGTAGTGCGCCGGATCAAAGAACTGCCGGTGTTTGGGTGACAGACCCGCGCCCGGCCCGCCATGCAGGAACAACACCGGCACGCCCTGCGGATTACCGCACTCCTCCCAGTACAGGGTGTGAATGTCGTCCACCGCCAGCCTACCAGTGCGGTAGGGATTCAGAGGCGGAAACAAGAGATTGGCGCTGGTGCTCATGGGTAGTCTTTATGAAACAAGGCGAGGGCTTGAGGCCATTGTGCCGTTGCTGGCGCGACCCGGGGCTGAGGCACCAATCTACTCTTAGCACCGATAGTGCAGCTTGCCAAGGCCGGATATCCGCAGCAGCGACGCAGGGTCAGCGCGAGGGGCCGGGTCTACAATGGATTCCCGCCTCGGGAGCCTGCGCCTTCGCGCCCGCCCTGATGCACAAGGACGCCAATGACACAGGATTCATCCACCGGGTCGCTTACCCCCAGCTCCTCCAACACCCCCGAGAAACGTGCCGAACTGCGCCGCGCCGCACTGGAGTACCACGAGTTCCCCACGCCCGGAAAAATCGCCATTGCGGCGACCAAGCAACTGGTCAACCAGCACGACCTGGCCCTGGCCTACTCGCCCGGCGTGGCCGCGCCCTGCGAGGAAATCGTCAAGGACCCCAACAACGCCTTCAAGTACACCAGCCGCGGCAATCTGGTGGCCGTCATCACCAACGGCACGGCCGTGCTGGGCCTGGGTGACATTGGCCCGCTGGCGGCCAAGCCGGTGATGGAGGGCAAGGGCGTGCTGTTCAAGAAGTTCGCCGGCATTGACGTGTTTGACATCGAGATCAACGAGAAGCACGACCTGGACAAGCTGGTGGACATCATCGCCTCGCTGGAGCCCACCTTTGGCGGTATCAACCTCGAAGACATCAAGGCGCCCGACTGCTTTTATGTGGAGCGCAAGCTGCGCGAGCGCATGAAGATTCCGGTGTTCCATGACGACCAGCACGGCACCGCTATCGTGGTGGGTGCAGGCATCCTCAATGGCCTCAAGGTGGTGGGCAAGGATCCCAAAAAGATCAAACTGGTGACCTCTGGCGCAGGTGCCGCAGCCCTGGCTTGCCTGGGCCTGCTGGTCAAGCTGGGCATCCCGCGCGAAAACATCTATGTCACCGATCTGGCTGGCGTGGTTTACGCGGGCCGCACCGAGCTGATGGACGAGGACAAGGCGGTGTTTGCCCAAGAAACAGACGCACGCACCCTGCGTGAAATCATTGTCGGGGCCGATGTGTTCCTGGGTCTGTCGGCCGGCGGCGTGCTCAAGCCCGATATGGTGGCCACCATGGCTGCCAACCCCATCATTTTTGCCTTGGCCAACCCCACGCCCGAAATTCTGCCCGAGGAAGTGAAGGCGGTACGCAGCGACGCCATCATGGCCACCGGCCGCACCGACTACCCCAACCAGGTCAACAACGTCCTGTGCTTCCCCTACATCTTCCGTGGCGCCCTGGATGCGGGTGCCTCGACCATCACGCTGGAGATGGAAATCGCAGCCGTGCATGCCATTGCCGACCTGGCCCAGGCCGAGCAGAGCGATGTGGTGGCTGCAGCCTATTCCGGTGAGCAACTGGCCTTCGGCCCCGAGTACCTGATCCCCAAGCCCTTCGATCCGCGCCTGATGATGAAGATCGCTCCGGCCGTGGCCAAGGCGGCAGCCGACAGCGGCGTAGCCTTGCGCCCGATCGCCGACATGGATGCCTACCGCGAGCGCCTGCAGAGCTTTGTCTACGCCTCCGGCACCACCATGAAGCCCATCTTCACGGCTGCCCGCAAGGCGCTGAAAAAGCGCGTGGCCTATTCCGAAGGCGAAGAAGAGCGCGTCCTGCGCGCCGCCCAGATCGTGGTTGACGAGCGCCTGGCCCTGCCCACGTTGATTGGCCGCCCGGCCGTGATTGCCGAGCGCATCGAGAAATTCGGCCTGCGCCTGCGAGAGGGCGTGGACTACCAGGTGGTGAATGTGGAGCAGGACCACCGCTACCGCGACTTCTGGCAGACCTACCACCGCATGACCGAGCGCAAGGGCGTAACAGTCCAGGTAGCCAAGATCGAAATGCGCCGCCGCCTGAGCCTGATTGGCGCCATGTTGCTGCACAAGGGCGATGTGGACGGCTTGATCTGCGGCACCTGGGGCAAGACCGCCCTGCATCTGGAATACATTGACCAGGTGATTGGCAAGCGTATGGACACCAAGGCGGGCCCGGGTTCGGACTGCGCCATCTATGCCTGCATGAATGGCCTGATGCTGCCCGGACGCCAGGTGTTCCTGGTGGACACCCATGTGAACTACGACCCGACCGCCCAGGAACTGGCCCGCATCACGGTTATGGCCGCCGAGGAAATGATGCGCTTTGGCTTCAAGCCGAAGGCCGCACTGCTCAGCCACTCCAGCTTTGGCAGCAGCAACGAGCCCAGCGCCATCAAGATGCGCGACACCCTGGCACTGCTGCAACAGCAGGCACCCTGGCTGGAAGTGGACGGCGAAATGCATGGCGATGTGGCGCTGGACGGCGATGCCCGCAAGGCACTGATGCCCCACAGCACCCTGCAGGGCGACGCCAATTTGCTGGTGCTGCCCAACATCGATGCAGCCAATATTGCGTACAACCTGCTCAAGACCGCAGCTGGCGGCAACATCGCCATTGGCCCGGTTTTGCTGGGTGCAGCCAAACCGGTGCATATTTTGACGGCCAGCACCACGGTGCGCCGCATCGTAAATATGACGGCACTCACGGTGGCAGATGCGAACGCCAGCCGCTAGGCGTTGCGCCTTCAGTTAGTACATACTTCTTTACTTTTTAGGCACACAGGCCTTGCCCTTCAAAGGGGCAAGGCCTTGCTTTTTTAGGCCGGATGCGTGACACTAGCGACCTCGGGACATGGGGTTTACCCGAATTTGTAACGGGGAATTTTGGTGCGCAGCAACCGGTTTAAGTTAGTACTCACCGGCTTTATGTTGGCAGTGGCTCTGGGCGCTGGTAACGCAGGTGCAAGAACTGCGTACAACCAATCCGAACCCGGCCTTATTGCGCTAGGCGCATTGCCGGTAGAGGGCCAGGAGACACACAGGCTGATACACCAAGGTGGCCCTTTTCCGTTCGACAAAGATGGCGTGGTGTTCGGAAACCGGGAGCGTTTTCTGCCCATGCACAAGCGTGGCTACTACCGTGAATATACCGTGCGGACCCCGGGTTCCCGGAACCGTGGCGCCAGAAGAATTGTGTGCGGTGGCCCAGCCACCCTGCCAGATGACTGTTTTTACACGGCCGATCACTATGCGAGCTTTCGCAAGATCGTGCCATGAACTTTGTTTTGTACTTTGAGAAAGAGAATCGGGGATGGATACGCCACTTCGAACCGTTAGAACCAATATCGTTCAATCGATACGCGCCTTCAGGGTGCAGGATTTGCAGGAAGCGGCCCAAGCATTGGGTCACCACTTCCTGTACGCCAATCTGGCCAACGCACAGTCCAAGCAGGATGTGTTGGACTTGATCAGCCAGCAATTCATATTGTCCACCCAGGTCAGCAAGAACTTTGATGCCCTGTACGACAGCATGACAGACCCGGTACACAAATCGGGGCCACAGCCCGGCTTTATAGCCGTGTTGGAACACATTCCTGCCAACGTCAAGTTTGACAAGGAAGCACGCGAGCAATTACTCGACATCTTCCGCGACACTGCCGACTACTGGGGAGACCGGAAGATACCGTTCAGGTGCTTCTATTCTTTTCTGTAGCCCGTTCTGCACACACCAGCCAAGCAGAACGGGCTAACGAGGCAAGCAGCGGTACCGCCACACCCGTGGTCAGCGGTATCGAATTGACGACCGAGAGCGGCGAGAAAATGCCAACAGACAAGCTGTTGGATGTGTCACCTCTGGCGCTGCGCATGAGCAGCCCCTTCAACGCGGGTTACTGGCTGGCAGCGGCGTAAAGCTTCTCCACCCTTCCCAAAGAGCCCGTCCCTGTGACGGGCTTTTTTTTGGGCACTACGCCACTGTGGCCGTAAAACGCTGCAACACGGCCTGCAGGCCGCTGGCAGTAAAGGGCTTGGCCAGGTGATCGTCCATGCCAGCCTCCAGGCAGGCCTGGCGGTCTGCCTCCATGGCGTTGGCCGTCATGGCCACAATCGGTGTGTGCTGCCACGGGGACTCGGCGGCACGAATCTGCCGAGTGGCCTCCAGACCTCCCATCACAGGCATCTGCATGTCCATCAGCACAATGTCCCACACCTGGGTGGCAAACAGGTCCACTGCTTCCTGCCCGTTTTTGGCCAGCAACACGGTGTGGCCCCACTTCTTGAGCAAGGTGGTTGCCAGCATCTGGTTGATGGGATGGTCTTCAACCAGCAGCACCTGCAAAGCCTTGGCTTGTGCAACTGCAGCAACCATCAAAGGCGCCGGAGCACTTGCCGGTGCCAAGGGCGTTTGCACCTGCACCGTGAAATGGAAGGTGCTTCCCTGTCCCTCCACACTGTCTACCCAGATCCGTCCGCCCATGAGTTCCACCAAGCGGGCACATATGGTGAGACCCAGGCCGGTTCCGCCAAAACGGCGCGTGGTGGAGGTGTCTGCCTGGCTGAAGGCCTCAAAGACGCCATGCTGCTTGTCTGCCGCAATACCAATGCCTGTGTCGCGCACCTCGAAATGCAAGACACATCCTGCTGCTGCCGGCTCGGAACGCACCGTGACCGTGATGCCCCCTTGCGCCGTGAATTTGATGGCGTTGTCACACAAATTGGTCAGCACCTGACCCATGCGCACCGGGTCACCAAGCACCGCATATGGAAGGTCTGGTTGCAGACTGCTGTTGAGCACCAGGCCCTTTTGGCCGGCCCGGCTGCGCAGGGTCTTGAGGGTCTCTTCAATGGTCTCCTGCAAGGGGAATCGCACGGATTCAATCGTGAGCTTGCCAGCCTCGATTTTGGAAAAGTCCAGCACGTCGTTGAGGATCACCATCAGCGACTGCGCCGAGCTTTTGACAATGCGCAGGTACTCGCGCTGGGTCGGGTTCTGTTCCAGGTCCAGTGCCAGATCGGTCATGCCGATCACGCCATTCATGGGGGTGCGGATTTCGTGGCTCATATTCGCCAAAAAGTCACTCTTGGCCTGGCTGGCTGCCTCGGCATTGCGCTTGGCCTCGCGCAGTTCCTGCTCGATGCGGTTCTTGTCCGTGATGTCGAGAATCGTGCCCACCAGGCCGGTGACCTCACCCTGTGCGTCTGTCAGCGGCGCCTTCCAGTACAGGCCCTCACGCACTTCGCCCGTCAGGTGGTTGCGAAACACCGCTTCGTAGCTCTGGATGTCGCGCCTGGCAAAGAGGTACTGGTCTTTGGCATCCATCATCGCCGCCTCGTTGGGCACCAGGTCAAACACCGTCTTGCCGATCCAGTTTGCGCGCTCAATGCCGAACAGCTTTTCAAAGGCCTTGTTGAACCGCAAATAGCGACCCTGCCTGTCCTTGAGGTAGATCGCCGTGGGCATGGCCTCCAGCAGCACTTCGACAAAACGCAGTTGTTCGGCCAGCGTGGCCTCCATGGTTTTGCGCACCGTGATGTCGGTGCGAATGGCGATGTACTGTTCGGGCAGCCCCTCGCCCCCCAGGAGCGGAACAATAGTGGCATCCACCCAGTACAGGACGCCAGACTTGCTGCGGTTGCAGATCTCGCCATGCCACACGCGGCCCGCAGCAATCGTGCTCCACAGGGCGTCAAAGAACGCAGGAGGATGCTGGCCAGACTGGACGATACGGTGGTTGCGGTTCAGCAGCTCCTCCTGTGAGTAGCCACTGATTTCGCTGAACTTGCCGTTGGCATAGGTGATGTTGCCCTGCAAATCGGTCATGCTGACAATGGCGTGCTGGTCCAATGCGAATTTTTGGTTGTTGAGGGCGCGGCGTCCGACCTCGCGCTCCTGCATCAGACTCACCACGCGATTGACCAGCGCGTCCAGATCATCACCGTCCAGCGGCAAGGCTGCGCTCTCGGGTTGCAGCTCCAGGGTGCTCAGGACGCGGCGCAAGGACTCCAGCACGCGCTGGCGTGCCTGCAGTTCACTGCGCAACTGCAGGTCCAGGGCATGCTGGCGCGATACGTCGCGCAGCGTCAGCACATGTCCACTAACCACATTGCCAGCAGAGTAAATAGTGGCCAGGGTGGTGTCCAGAACCACCGGATGACCGGCTGCATCGGTCATTTCCAGTCGGCGTACCTTCCAGTCCAGTGTTTTGGTGTCTTCACTGAACACGCGCGGCAGGAGCGCGTGGGCATCCTGGCCCAGCATGGCCTGCGCCGACAGGCCGAGCAACTGCTCGGCCGCCGGGTTGCTGTACACCAGCCGGTAAGCGGCATCGGTGCGCAACACGCCATCGGTAATGGTGCTCAGCGTAACGGCCGCCTCTTCGCGCTGCACAGAAAGCCTCCCGGCGGCCCGGTTGATGATGTCAAAGGTGTGGCGGATTTCAACCGGCGCATCGGCATCCAGCAGCGCATTGATGTCGATAGTGCCTGACAGAATATCGGCCTCGCGCAGGCGCACACGGTCAAAATTGCCCAACCAATGCCTGAGCGGCCTGCGGATCAGGAGCACACCAGCGCCCAGTGCGCCAAAGGCCAGCAGCAAGGCGTAAGTCGCTACACGCCACAGTTCTGCGGCAATATTTTCGGCAGCAAAACTCAGCCGCAGCACGCCGTAGTCCTTGCCGCCCACCTGGATGTTCTGGTTGATATCAAACAGCCGCGCCTCCACCAGCTTGAGCAACCAGTGCGGCGGTGTGCCATTGAATGGCGGCGCGTTGGTCGCAGTCAGCACGCCGCCATTGGTGTCGATGAACTGGGCGCGGGCGAAATTCGATTGGGCGATTGAGCGTTCCAGGGTCTTGCTGATGGTGTCATAGTCGCCGATCACGGCGCTGTCGCCCACTGTCTGTGATGCCACGTTGACCATCATTTCGCCCGCGAGCAACTGCTCTTCAATCTGCTGCGTGAACTGGTAGCGGTAAAACAGGGAGAGTCCTGCACCCACAAACAGCAGCAGGGTCACCACATACAGCGAGAACACCCGCCCCACCAATGACTGGGGAAGCAGGCGCTGCAGCGGTGTCATGGGTAGGCGGGCCCTCAGTGCAGGGCCACGGGTGCGCTCTGGTAAAAGCGCTTGTAGGAAGCGTAGTCAGCGGCACTGGCGGCCACAAAATAGGCGTCGTTTGGCAGCCCCACCTCCTTGGAGGCCTGGTGCAGGATGTCGCGCCCCTTGGGGTCGCTGTACATCTCCACAAAGGCCGCCGCCACCCGGCGCGCATCGCCTTCAGGCACTTTGCTGGCGACCATCAGGGCCAGGTCCTGGTAGGACTCGGAGCTCCACAGCACCCGGAACTTTTTGCCCTCGCGCCGGGTATAGCCATCCACCAGCTGTGAATTGCCGCCAGAGGCCACCACCTTTCCGGCGAACAGTTGGGCAAAGGCCGCATTCTGGTTGCCCGCAAACACCACTTTCACATCGATATTTTTGGACAGCAGATTGGCATAGGGCACTTTGTAAACAATAAAGGCCTCGGGTCCGGCAAAGGAGACTTCCTGGCCCTTGAGCTGGGCCAGCTCGGTGATGGGGGAGTCGGCCGGCACCACGATTTGCCCCTGCAACGGCGGTGTGTTGCGACGGCCAAAAACTTTCCAACCCAGCTTTTCCCGGTCCGGGCTGAAGAGGTGGTTACTGAAGACAAACTCGACCTCCTTGGCCAGCACATAGCTGGTGGTGTCGGCCGAGGTGCGGCCGATTTTCAGATTGAGTTTGACGCCACTTTTTTCAGACACATAGGCAATGATGGGGTTCCAGTACGCCGCCGTAAGATTGATGTCGTACTGGTTGACCGGGGAGAAGTTGTAAGTCGCCTGCTGCGCCAGCACCGGAGAAATTTGCGCGCTGCATGCCAACAGCAACACACCCGTCAAACGGGTAAGAAATGTCCTCTTCATCGGTGTGCCCTTCCAATATGCATGTTTGATGTTCTGAGCCCCCTGCTCCATCATAAAACAGCCAGAAGGGAAATCAGCCGATTTGCAGGGCAAGCTCCAAGTATTGCGCCACCGGCACCTCTTCGGCACGGCGCTGCACGTCAAAGGTGCCCGCAAAATTCTTTTCTGTCAGCCAGCGCCCCAGCGTATGGCGCAGCAGTTTGCGGCGCTGGCTGAACGCCACTTGCACCAGCTCACTGAGCAAGCGCACATCAACGGCCGCCGGTTCACCGCGCGGCACCATGCGCACCACGGCGCTGTCCACGCGGGGCGGCGGATCAAAGCTTTCGGGCGGTACAAACAGCACGTCCTCCATGGCGTAGCGCCACTGCAGCATCACACTCAGGCGGCCATAGGCGGAGGTGCTGGGGGAAGCCACCATGCGGTCAATCACTTCCTTTTGCAGCATGAAGTGCTGGTCTTCAATGCAGTCCACATAGCCCAGCAGATGGAACAGGATCGGCGTGGAGATGTTGTAGGGCAGGTTGCCCACCACGCGCCATTTGCCAGGCGCCTGCGCAGGCACGGCTGGCAGGCTGCTGAAGTCGACCTTGAGCACATCTGACTCAACCACGGTGAGTTGCCCGTGGCTGCGCAGGCGCTGCGCCAGATCACGGTCCAGCTCAATCACGGTCAAGTGGCCCAGACGCTCCACCAGGGGTTGCGTCAAGGCCGCCAGGCCGGGGCCGATTTCCACCATGCGTTGCCCGGCCTGCGGCGCAATGGCCTGCACGATGGAATCAATGATGCCGCCGTCAGACAAAAAGTGCTGACCGAAGCGCTTGCGCGCAATATGTTTCATGGTTTATTGGGGCGGCTCGCGCAGCTCGACATAGGCCCGCTCGCGCACGTCACGCGCCCAGCTTGCAAAGGCTTCATCGAGCCGGGCTTCGCGCAACTGGTTGCGCACCTGTTCGCGCACTTCGCGCACACTCAGTTCCACCTTGCGGCGGTCGGTCAGCTGGATCAGGTGCACGCCAAAGCGCGTGACCGTGGGCTGGCTGATTTCGCCTTCCTTGAGCTGGTTCATGACCTCCTCAAACTCGGGCACGAACATGCCCGGATTGGCCCAGCCCAGGTCGCCCCCCTGTGCGGCACTGCCATCCTGCGAGTTGTCCCGCGCGGCAGCAGCAAAGTCGGTCTTGCCCGACACAATGCTCTGGCGCAGGGCTGCCAGTTTGGCACTGGCCGCAAAGGCGGAAAGCTCGGGGCTGGTGCGCAACAGAATATGGCGCGCACGGGTTTGCTGCACGCTCTTGGCCAGGGCGGAGGGCGCACGCCGCTCCAGCACCTTCAGAATGTGAAAGCCCGCGCCCGAGCGCACCAGCTCGGACACAGCGCCCACGGCCACTTTCTGTGTGGCCTGCACAAACGAAGGCGGGTAACGGTCGGCACGGCGCAAACCAAATTCGCCGGCCTTGCTGCGGTCCGCATCCGAGTATTGTTTGACCAAGGCGGCGAAGTCTTCTCCGGAACGCAGCCGCACCAGCAGCGCCTGGGCCTGGGCCTGCAGCTGGGATGTCAGATTCGCATCGGCCTTTTCAGGCACGGCCACCAGCAATTGCGCCAGATTGATTTCCTGCGCAAACGGATCGGTGTTGGCGGCCTGCTGTTCGGCCAGTGCACGGTCCACGTCCTGGTCACTGATGCGCACGCGCGCATCGACTTCGCGCTCACGCAAGCGGGTCAGGGTGAGTTGGTCACGCAGTTGCTTGCGCAACTCGTCCGGTTGGATGCCATCCTTGCGCATGCGCTTGCGCAGGCCGTCCACATCCATCTGGTTTTGACGGGCCAGGTTTTGCTCCGCCATATCCACTGCGGCATCGTCAATGCGAACACCGGTTTCAGTCGCCAGTTGCAACTGGGCACGGTCACTGATCAAGCGCTCCAGCACGCCCTGGCGGATTTCGTCGACTGCAGGCAGTGGCTGCCCACTGGCCTTGATTTGCGCCGTGACGCGTTGAATGGCAGCGCGCACCTCACTGTTGGTAATCGGCTCGGAGTTCACCAGCGCCACGACAAAGTCTGCCGACTCGGCCTTCTGGGCCTGGACTGGCTGGACGAGCAAAAGGGCGGCGGCGGCCAGTGCCAGGGCTGCAAGGCGGAATGTCATGGTCATTTATTCGAAGTTGCTGAAGCGGCTTTTGCTGGCACCGCCAGCGTCACGCAAATTTTGATAACGCGAGATATTTTGGGTCAAGGTGGCACGTGGATCTGCCGTGCCCAATCGGGTGAAGCCCACAAATTCCAGCTGGAAAATCCAGCGTTCAACTGCAGTGGAGGTACTGGTCTGGGTGCGCGAAAACACTACACGGCCCAGCCAGCAGCCCGCATCGTACTCGACACCCAGCAGGGTGTCGATCAGCTTGCCCTGGTCCATGCTGTAGTTCGTGCGACCCAGTGCGTAATAGCGGCCTTCGCCCTGGCCACGGCCCGCACCCATGTCGCGACCGCGGTCGCCCCACAGGTCATTGATGGGCCATTGCCAGCTCAGGTCGATTTGCTCACTGAAGGCGCGCTGATAACGGTACGCCGCATTGAAAACGCGGTAGCTGCCCGGGTTGTAGCGCGCACCCACGGTAGCCCGCACGGACTGGTCGGTCAGGGGGTTGTACTGGGTGGTGGAGTCCAGCGTCCAGCGGTCATTCAGATTGACCTCGGCACCCAGCAGTACATCGCTCAAGCCCGATTGGGCGGGGCTGGCGGCGCTGTTGATGGTGACTTGCTGCGGATCGAACCGCAGGCGCTGGGCAATGCCGAAGCGCGCGTATTGGCTGCCGCTGTCGGGGTCCAGAAAGCGCGTGGTCAGCCCCAGGGTCAACAGGTTGTTGTCGGAAATCTTGTCGTGGCCCACGAAGGCGTTTTCGCTGTAAATGCTGGCGAAGTTGAAGTCCGCCACGCCGGTGTCGTAATTGGGCAGGTTGCTCTGGTTGCGGAAAGGCGTGTACACATAGAAGGCGCGCGGCTCCAGGGTTTGCACATAGTTGCGCCCCAGAAAAGTGCTCTCGCGCTCGAACACCAGGCCACTGTCCAGGCTGAAGGTGGGCACCACACTGGTGGCCGACTGGCTGCCATCGGCCAGCAGCCCGTCAAACTGGTAGGCCGCAGCATGCAGCTGCAGCTTCGGCGTGATGAAGCCCTGCGGCGCCAGCCAGGGCCGGCTGATTTGCGCCAGTGCAAAGGTGCGCTGCGCGTTGGGCTGGCCTGTCAGGACCCGGTCCGCCTCGAACTGGGTGAAGTCGCCATCCAGCGCCCAGTCAAAGCCCTGCACATTGCTCTGTCCGGTATGGGCCGTGAGCTGCGGCAAGCGGTCATAGGGCGGAACGATGGGGGAAGCCGGGTCCTGAAGGATTTGCCACTTCAGCACATGCACCGTGCCACTGACCGGGCCGCTGGACCAACTGGCCAGCGCATCTGCAGGCAGCAGGCGCTGCGTCAGAAAAGCCTCGGAGCTGGTGAAGTCACGCCAGTAGTTGTCATCGCTCACGCGGTTGATGTTCAAGGCCAGGCCCACCGGGCTGATGTTGGGCAGGCCGGAGTTGATGGTGGCGTTGTGCGTCCAGGCCAGTCCCCAGCGGTCCAGGCCGCGCAGCTTGTCGCCCGGCATGCTGTCAGCCACCACGCGGCCGTTGTAGCTTGGCTCCAGGTAACGCAGGGTGACGCCCAGATCCACGCCGCGCGACGTCATCAGCGTGGGCGTGAGGGTGGCATCCAGGTTGGGCGCAATGTTCCAGTAGTAGGGCATGGCCAGCGTGGTGCCGCTGATGTTGTCAATGCCGAAGGTCGGCGGCAACAGCCCGGATTTGCGCTTCTCCGTCAACGGGAAACTGATGGCCGGCACGGGCAGGATGGGCACGCCCTTGAAATACAGGTAGGCGCCATTGGCCACGCCCACTTCTTCATCGTTGTCCAACGAAATGCTGGCCGCCCGCAAGACCCAGTCCGGCATCCAGCTTGGCCCCGGCAGGCGCCTGCAGGTGGTGTAGGTGGCGTCAAACACCACGGTGTGGTTCTCATCCTGGAATTCGGCGCGCGCGGCCTCGCCATGGGCGTCACCATTGGCGAAGTGGTAGACCGGCTGCTGGAAGAACCCCTCAAAGCGTTCCACCTTGAGCTCCAGCAAGGGGCCTTCGTACAGATTGCCCGCGCGGTTGATGCGCACATGGCCGATGGCGCGCGCCTGGTCGGTGGGCTGGTCGTATTCCAGCCGGTCGGCGTGGATCACGGTATCGGCCTTGCGCATCACGGCGTCACCCTGCACCACGGTTTCCAGGTCGCTGCGACCGCTGATCTGGTCGCCCTGCAGGAAGACCGGGGCCTCGCGCCGCTGCTGCGGGCTGAGTGCCTCGCTCAAAACAGGTGAGGGTTGCAGTGCCAACGGGTCTGAAGGCTCTTGCGCCAACGCCATGGAGGCCCACAGACTGCCGCACAAGGCCAGGCACTGCAGCACCGCGTAACGGACGCAGGGCGAGGCGGGCTGGAACAGACGGGGGGTTAAACGCATGAAGGCAGGAAACGCGGTAATAAGGGGATGATGCCGGTAGGCGTTGGATTGGGGCGGGTGCGAAGCCTTTGTAGAATGGATTATCCATGAGCCAACACATCCACGCCCCATCGGTCAAGCTGTCACCCGCAACACAGGCCACTGACGGTGTGCTGTGGTCTGACGCTGGACGCCAGTCCCGGTTTTTCCAATGGCTGTCGGGCCTGCCCGCCGAACTGGCGCTGCAGCCGGACACACTGAGCCCGGCCTCGGCCGACGCCAGCTTCCGGCGCTACCTGCGCATTGACAGCAGCCGGGGCAGCCTGGTGGTCATGGACGCGCCGCCCGACAAGGAAGACTGCAAGCCTTTTGTGCAGGTGGACCGCCTGATGCAGGAAGCCGGCTTGCGCGTGCCCGAGGTGCTGGCCTGGGAAGAAGAGCAGGGGTTTTTGCTGCTCAGCGACCTGGGCGCCAACACCCTGCTGCAAAGCATGGACCTGTCAGCCGAGCCGCCGCTCGATCAGTACATGGAAGCGGTGGACCTGCTGCTGCAGTGGCAACTGGCTTCCAGGCCCGAGGTGCTGCCGGTCTACGACCAGGCCCTGCTGCGCCGCGAGCTGGAATTGTTCCCGCAGTGGTACATCGCCCAGCACCGCCAGGTGGTGCTGGATGAGAAGCAGCGCAAGACGCTGGACGAGGCCTTCGAGCGCATCCTGCAAAACAATCTCAGCTGGCCCAGCGTCTATGTGCACCGCGACTTCATGCCGCGCAACCTGATGGTGTCGCCACAGGGCATGGGCGTGCTGGACTTTCAGGACGCGGTCTATGGCCCCATCACCTACGACATTGCCAGCCTGATGCGCGATGCCTTCCTGAGCTGGGACGAAGCGTTCTGTCTGGATGTGACCATCCGCTACTGGCAAAAAGCGCGCCGGGCCGGGCTGCCGGTGGGCGATGACTTTGGCGCGTTTTACCAGGGCGTGGAGTGGATGGGCCTGCAGCGCCACCTCAAGGTGGCCGGCATCTTTGCCCGCCTGACATTGCGCGACGGCAAGCCGCAATACCTGGCCGACACGCCGCGCTTTATCCACTACATACGCTCCACCTGCGCACGGTACATGGCGCTCAAGCCGCTGCTGCGCCTGGTAGAGACCATAGAAGGCATTGAGGTGCCCACTGCCTTTGCGTTTGGCAGGTTCTAGGCATGCCGCGTTTTTTCTGCCCGGCACCCCTGCACACCGGTGACCTGCTGGACCTGCCCTCCGGTGCGGCCCGCCATGTGCAGGTGCTGCGCCTGCAACCGGGCGACAGCATCACCCTGTTCAACCACGGCCCCGGTTGGGACGGCGCCAGCCCCGGCGGCGAGTTCGAAGCCCGGGTGACACTGATGGGGCGCAGCCAGGTCCAAGTGGAAATCGGCAGCCATCAAGCCGTGGAGCGTGAGGCACGCCGCGCCGTGCACCTGGCCGTGGGCATGCCCGCCAATGAGCGCATGGACTGGCTGGTGGAAAAAGCCGCCGAGTTGGGCGTGGCCAGCATCCAGCCCCTGATGACCGAGCGCAGCGTGCTGCGCCTGGCCGCCGAGCGCGCCACCAAGAAGGTGGAGCACTGGCAAAGCGTGGCGATTGCCGCCTGCGAACAATGCGGCGGCAACCGCGTGCCATTGGTCCATGGGGTGAAGACGCTGGCGCAATGGCTGGCGGCGCACAATGCCACAGACACGGACGCACCGCGTGCCTTGCTGCTGTCCCTGCGCGAAGGCACGCAGCTCCTGCAAGGCATGGACCTGGGAACGTCCAGCGCCCTTTTCCTGTCCGGGCCGGAAGGCGGCCTCAGCGTGGCGGAAGAAAGTGCTGCCGTGGCAGCCGGGTTTGCGCCCGTCACCTTGGGCGCACGCGTATTGCGCTCCGAAACAGCGGCCATCACGGCACTGGCCTTGCTGGCGTAAAGAAGCCGCTTGCCGTCCTTGGCCTGGCTGGCTTAGTGCACTGGCCGCCACCTCCGGCCTGGCAGGCGACTGCGAGTCAGCCTGTCAGGGGCACTGGGCAATCACCTGCGCCACCGCCGCAGTGAGCTTCTTGGCATAAGGCACATGCAAAAACTCGTTGGGTCCATGGGCGTTGCTCTTGGGGCCGAGCACGCCGCAAACCATCATCTGCGCTTTGGGGAAGCCCTTGGACAGCATGTTCATCAGCGGGATGGTGCCGCCCTGGCCGACATAGCCGCAAGGCGCGCCGAAGAAGGTCTGGGACGCATCGTCCAGCGCTTTCTCAAACCACGCCGCGGTGTCGGGCGCATTCCAGCCCGTGGCCTGGCCGCCGGGCGCAAAGGTGACCTGGGCCTGGTAGGGCGCGTTGTCTTCCAGCAGGGCTTTGAGTTGCTGCACGGCAGCTTGTGCGTCCACCAGCGGCGGCAGGCGCAACGAGAGCTTGAAGGCGGTGAAGGGCCGCAGCACATTGCCCGCATCCTTCATGTCCGGAAAGCCCTCTACGCCCACCACGCTGAGCGTGGGCGCCCAGGTGCGGTTGAGCAGGCCCTGCAGCGGGTCGGTGGTGGTGGGTAAGGAAAAAGTCTTGGCGCCATCGCAATCGTAGTGCGCCCACGGAAAATTCTGGTGCACGGCCTCGCCCAGAATCGCCGCCGTGGCCCGGGCCTGCGCCAGACGCTCGGGCGGCACCTCGCAATGGAAGGCGGCGGGCAGCAGGCGCCCGGTGGCACTATCCTCCAGACGATCCAGCACCTGGCGCATGATGCGAAAGCTCGAAGGCACCAGGCCACTGGCGTCGCCCGAGTGCACGCCCTCGGTAAGGATTTGCACCTTGAGCACACCACCGGCCACGCCGCGCAGGCTGTTGGTCAGCCAGAGCTGGTCGTAATTGCCCGCACCCGAGTCCAGGCAGATTACCAGGCCCACGTCGCCCAGGCGGCTTCCCAAGGCGTCTATGTACTGCAGCAGATTGGGCGAGCCGCTTTCCTCGCAGGTTTCTATCAGGCCCACGATACGCGGGTGCTCCTGCTTCTGGCTCTTGAGCGCCTGGATCGCGGCGATGGCGGCATAGGCGGCGTAGCCGTCATCGGCGCCACCACGGCCATAGAGCTTGCCGTCCAGGTACTTGGGCGTCCACGGCCCCAGGTCCGAGCGCCAGCCGGAAAATTCGGGCTGCTTGTCCAGGTGGCCGTACATCAGGACGGTCTGCTGTGCGTTGCTGCGGGTGGCTGCCACCTCGAAAAACAGCACTGGCGTCTGGCCGGGCAGGCGCACCACTTCCAGCGTCAGGCCCGGCACCTTTTGCGCCTCTATCCAGCTGGCCGTGTTGCGCACCACGGTATCGAGGTAGCCGTTGGCGGCCCAGTCGGCATCGAACATGGGCGACTTGGCGGGGATGGCGATGTAGTCGCTCAGCTCCGGGACGATGCTGCGGTCCCAGGCGCTGCTGACTTCGCTCAAGACTTGCGGCGCGCTCAGGCTCTGGGTCGGGATGCGGGCGTTCATAGGGTGTCCTGTGTCGGGTGGGGCGGGTCCAACCGGCATCATGCCACGCAGCAAGTGAAAGGCTAACGCGCCAGCTTGTAAACCGAGGTTCCCGCCCGCCAATTCGGCGCAAAGCGCACGGTGCGCCCGTCCTGCAGGCCAAAGCTGTCGAGCACGCGCAGGCCGCTGCGCCCGGCCAGGTCGGCCAGGTCGGCATGCGTGCCCACGCGGATGTTGGGTGTGTCGTACCACTGGTAGGGCAGGCGCTTGGTCACCGGCATGCGCCCGCGCAACACGCTCAGGCGGTTGGGCCAGTGGGCAAAGTTGGGGAAGGCTACGATGCCCACCTGGCCCACGCGCGCGGTCTCGCGCAGCATGACTTCGGCATTGCGCAGGTGTTGCAGGGTGTCGATCTGCAGCACCACATCAAACGACGCGTCCTCAAAAATCGCCAGGCCTTCGTCCAGATTGAGCTGGATGACATTCACTCCGCGCGCGATGCAAGCCAGCACATTGGCGTCGGCAATCTCGATGCCGTAGCCGGTGCAGCCGCGTTCGCGCTGCAGGTAGTCCAGCATGGCTCCGTCGCCACAACCCAGGTCGAGCACGCGCGCGCCGCGCGGCACCAGTTCGGCAATGGCGTGTTGGATGGTGGTGTCACTCATTGAGAAACCTCCTTGGCCACGCCATCGAAGTAGCTGCGCACCACGTTCTTGTAGCGCGGGTCATTGAGCAAGAAGGCGTCGTGGCCGTGTGGCGCGTCGATCTCGGCGTAGCTCACCTGGCGCCGGTTGTCCAGCAAGGCCTTGACGATTTCGCGGCTGCGCTTGGGCGCAAAGCGCCAGTCGGTGGTGAAGCTGACGATGAGGAACTTGCAGGTGGCAGCCGCCAGGGCCTGGCTCAGGTCACCGCCAAAATTGCGCGCCGGGTCAAAGTAGTCCAGAGCGCGGGTGATCAGCAAATAGGTGTTGGCATCGAAGTACTCGGCAAACTTGTCGCCCTGGTAGCGCAGATAGCTCTCGATCTGGAACTCGGCATCCTGGGTGCTGTACAGGTACCCGGTCAGTTCCTCTGGCTTGCCGTTCTTGGCGGCCAGTGCTGCGGCCCGCAATTGGCGGCCGAACTTCTCGTTCATCACGTCGTCACTGAGGTAGGTGATGTGGCCGATCATGCGGGCAATGCGCAGGCCGCGCTTGGGGATCACGCCATGGTCGTAAAAGTGGCCTCCATGGAAATCCGGGTCGGTGACGATGGCGCGGCGGGCCACCTCGTTGAAGGCAATGTTCTCGGCGTTCAGGTTGGGGGCGCTGGCAATCACCAGCGCGTGGCCCACGCGTTGGGGGTATCGCAGGGTCCAGCTCAGGGCCTGCATGCCGCCCAGCGAGCCGCCCATGACGGCGGCCAGCTTGTGAATACCCAGCACGTCGAGCAGCCGCGCCTGCGCGTCCACCCAGTCTTCCACCGTCACCACCGGGAAGTCGGTGCCATAGGCCCGACCGGTCGCCGGGTTGGTGTGCATGGGGCCGGTGGAGCCAAAGCAGGAGCCCAGGTTGTTGACGCCAATGACAAAGAACTGCGTGGTGTCCAGCGCCTTGCCCGGGCCAATCATGTTGTCCCACCAGCCCTCGGAGTTGGCCTGTCCATCGTAAGTACCTGCCACATGGTGGGAGGCATTGAGCGCATGGCACACCAGCACGGCATTGGACTTGTCGGCGTTGAGCGTGCCGTAGGTCTCGTAGGAAAGCTGGTAACCGCTCAGGGAGGCGCCGCTTTGCAGCGGCAGCGGAGCATCGAAATGCATGGATTGCGCAACGGCAATCAGTGGCTCATCCAATGTTGACAAGTTCGTTCCCATTCAAACCCCACAAACAAAAAACCCGGCATCGCATTCAACGAGGCCGGGAGTTTGGGTCGGTCCGTCTTTAGCTGCATTTGTAAAGCGCCCGCAAGCTGGAGCAAATTGGCGCTGGCGGGATTGTAGCAAGCGGCCTCCTGTGCACCAAAAAATCAACCTGCATCCATGCCCGTCTTTTTTGGCCCATTTTTTGCTTACTTTTGGTGCTTTTGCGGTAGTTGCCACCTAAATGCACCGCAAAACGGCATTTTCTCAAAGGGGATTTACATGAATGCACTGCAACAGGGCGCCGATGCCCTGTTTATATTGTTGGGCGCGGTCATGGTGCTTGCCATGCATGCTGGCTTTGCCTTTCTGGAATTGGGCACTGTACGGCGCAAGAACCAGGTGAACGCGCTAGTGAAGATTCTGGTGGACTTCTCAGTGTCGACCGTCGTGTATTTTGTGGTGGGTTATGCCGTGGCCTATGGCACGGGCTTCTTTGTCGGGGCCGAAGAGCTGGCCGCCAAGAATGGCTACACGCTGGTGAAGTTCTTCTTCCTGCTGACCTTTGCCGCAGCCATTCCCGCCATCATCTCTGGCGGCATTGCCGAGCGCGCCAAGTTCTGGCCGCAATTGATCGCCACAGCGGTCATCGTCGGCCTGATCTATCCGTTCTTCGAGGGCATCGCCTGGAACCAGCACTTTGGCGTGCAGGCCTGGATCAAGGCGACCACAGGCGCCGAGTTCCATGACTTTGCCGGCAGCGTGGTGGTGCATGCCGTGGGTGGCTGGATTGCGCTGGGTGCTGTCATCCTGCTGGGTGCGCGCAGCAACCGCTACCGCAAGGACGGCGCCATCTCCGCCCACCCGCCGAGCAGCATCCCCTTTCTGGCCCTGGGCGCTTGGATTCTGACGGTGGGCTGGTTTGGCTTCAACGTGATGAGTGCGCAGACCCTGGACAAGATATCCGGCCTGGTCGCCGTGAATTCCCTGATGGCCATGGTGGGCGGCACCCTGGTGGCCCTGCTGCTGGGCAAGAACGACCCCGGCTTTTTGCACAACGGACCGCTGGCCGGTCTGGTGGCCGTGTGCGCCGGCTCCGACCTGATGCACCCACTGGGCGCGCTGGTGGTGGGCGGAGTGGCGGGGGCCATCTTTGTGGTCATGTTCACCCTGACGCAGAACAAATGGAAGATTGACGATGTGCTGGGCGTGTGGCCGCTGCACGGCCTGTGCGGCACCTGGGGCGGCATTGCCGCAGGCATTTTCGGCAGCAAGGCACTGGGTGGCCTGGGCGGTGTGAGTCTGGGGGGGCAGTTGATAGGCACGGGCCTGGGCGTGCTCTGGGCACTGGTCAGTGGCTTTGCAGTCTATGGTTTGCTCAAAGCCACAGTGGGCTTGCGCATGAGCCAGGAAGAAGAATATGACGGTGCCGACCTGTCCATCCACAAGATCAGCGCCACGCCGGAGCGTGAAGCCAACTGGTAGCGCACGGCTGAGAGCAGGCTTGCAGTGGGCTTGGTCAATAAGTCTTCATCAGCAAAGACTTTGCGTTGCCCCTACCATGCCGCAATGAACAATCAAATTTGGACCCTGCTTCGTGTGGCGTTTACCGTGGGCTTCCTGGCCATGGTAACTGCCGCCCATGCGGCACCTCCTGCCGCCTGCCCGGCCTTGCTGCAATTCAAGTTCCCGCGCCTGCAGGACGATGCACCCCAAGACCTCTGCCAGTACGCCGGCAAAGTGGTGCTGGTGGTCAACACCGCAAGCTACTGCGGCTTTACCAGCCAGTACCAGGGCCTGGAAACGCTGTATGCGCAATACGAAAAGCAGGGTCTGGTGGTGTTGGGCTTTCCGTCCAACGACTTCGGCAGCCAAGAGCCAGGGTCCTCCAAGGAAATTGCCGACTTCTGCTTCAACACCTATGGTGTGAAGTTCCCCATGCTGTCCAAATCCGTGGTGTCGGGCGCTGCCAGGAATCCCATGTACGGTGCACTGCAAAAAGCCACTGGCAAGAGCCCGCAATGGAACTTTCACAAGTACCTGATAGACCGTAACGGCAAGGCCGTTGCCAGTTTTGCAAGCGATGTGGAACCCACTAGTCCCGCTCTGCTGGGCGCGGTGGAGAAGGCCCTGCGCTAACGGGGGCCCGGGTTGCGCTCCAGGACGCGGTCAAGCGACCACGTTGACCACCGAGAGCCCCAGTGCGGCAAGCCGACCGCCCAAGCCCAGGACTAACAAGGCCGGCGATCCAATATCGCCCCAAGTGCCCAGCAAAGCCGCCCATGCGGGTGGCAGAACCGGCACGTGGTACGCGTCTTGAAACAGGGCCAACCTGGTGTCCCAGTTACGCAATTTGGTCACCCCGGAGAGAAAGAATGCCTGGGCTACATACATCCGAACCAAGAGGCTGAGCAGGGGATGCAGCACATCCAGTGTTACCGCCATCCAGCGCCACGGAAGGGGCAACGTGGGGGCAAACACCCAGGACCAGTCCGGTCCGTACTGCAAGTGGAAGCCACTGGGCAATATCCAGTTCGGTGCTGGCCTGAAGCGCCGAAGCCAAATCCCGGCCAGTTTGCAAAGCGCACAACACCGGCAACTCGCCTGCCAGAGGCAAACGCAATCTGGGTTGAAAGCCATGACGCCAAATCACCACAGCTTGCGCAATCCGGCTACTGAGTTGCGCGCCCACTTCCGCAAACGAAGGGCTGCCCTCGGTGTGGGCCAACAGCAGACTGGCCAGGGGCCACAGGCTTGACAACGTAGCCAGGCCGGGCGCCAACACCAGGGTCAGGGTTTGCGGGTCGTCCGTCGTCAGCAGTGCAAGGCTTGCGAGATCGGCATCCTGGTCTTGCGCAAATGCACACCGGTGCAATGCCCACTCCGCCCGGGCCACGTCAACCAAATAGGGTTCGCCTTGCAGTTGCTCGCTGACCTGAACGAAATCGGCCGTGGCCTCGCCCCACCGCGCGATGTCACCACACTGCGGGGGGTGGGCATGCCACAGGGCACGCGCCAGATCACCAAAGCTCTCGTCGCCCAGCATTTGTGCGAGCACCGGGTAGGCCGCACGCAGGGCACGCTCTGCCAGCATATGGCCGTTACTCTGATACGCCTTGAGGCCGCGCTCAGCCCGCGACCCCACACCGCGGGCCTGCACCAGGAGAGCCCGGGACGCGTCCGATGAAGGCCATACAAACAGGGCATCCAGCAAAGCACGCTGTTGGTCGGCCAGCGCACTCACGCAAAGACCTCGAGTGTCTGCTGCGCCAGTGCACGGGCGCGGGCCGCTTCGTCCAGCAACACGTGCAGTGCAGGGATATCGGTGTCCCACTCAATGAGCGTGGGCACCGCGCCAAAACAGGCCACGGCATGTTGATACAGTTGCAACACTTCGGGGCAAGCCCGGCTGCCATGGTCATCGATCACGATGTCGCCATGCGCATCTCGCACATGGCAGTGGCCGGCCAGATGCAGTTCGCCCACGGCCTCAGGAGCAATTTTCTGCAGCCAGTCTTTGCAGGAGGCCAACGGGTCGGCACACAGGCCAGCCGCCTTGGCATTCAAGGCGTTGACGTAAACATTGTTCACATCGATCAGCAAGGCGCAGCCGGTGCGGCGCGCCAGGGCGTTGAGGAATGCGGGTTCGTCCAGCGTATGCTCAGCGGCTGTGACCCACTGTAGATAGGCG
Source organism: Rhodoferax lacus (assembly GCF_003415675.1). Taxonomy (GTDB): domain Bacteria; phylum Pseudomonadota; class Gammaproteobacteria; order Burkholderiales; family Burkholderiaceae_C; genus Allorhodoferax; species Allorhodoferax lacus. Next base: position 21,580 of record NZ_QFZK01000007.1, on the reverse strand, counting down.
GACAAATTTTCAACCAAGAAGCGCCGCTGCAAGACTTCTTGCACCTGCTGCACATTCCCGCACAGTACATCCAGGGCCTCTTGCGTGAACGGCAGGGGCAGCAGGTCCGACGCATGCACAACCCCGCCCGCCAACTGTCCACGGGAAAAGCAGGCGTGGTCACTCACACGTACCGGGTCCACGCGTTCAACCAGCCTTGCAAGTTGGTCCAGGTGCCACGGGTCTACTCCGTGGGCGGAACCCAGAGACAATCCCACACCGTGCAGGCTGACGGGATAGTGGCTGCGACCCTGTTCCAAAACGGCCAGTGCAGCGCCACCCAAGGCGAAAAAGTTCTCAGAGTGGACTTCCAGAAAGTCCAAAGCGGGCCGCTCTTCCAGCAGCTGCTGGTAATGCGGGTGCCGCCAGCCAATGCCCACCTCCATAGCGAGCACCTCAGTACCCGGAGACGTCAAAACTGGCATGGCGGCGGTGGTTCAATCAGGTGCTGCGCAGGGCTTACATCTTGGCTTTGCCGGCCTCTTCGGCCGTGAGGCCCTTCATGTCCTTGCAAGTGCCTTTGGCGACATATTTCCACTCAGTCTTGTCCATATCGACCTTGGACTGACCAGCGCACGAATGGGCTCCGGATGCATTGGCGCAATCGTTTTGCCCGGCCTTGGCAATACCAAAGCATTTTTCCTTTTCTGCAGCAACCGCAGGGGCGGATGCAAGAGCAAGCGTCATCAGGGTGGCGGCAGTGGCGGCGATCAGGGTGGTTTGTTTCATGGTGGGTCCTGTAGTTTGGATAAGAAGGGTGATTGAAGGGCAACCAGATCTGGCAATCTACGACTGCACACAGGCTGGTTAACTTTTGGTCTTTTGCACAGAGAAATTCTTACACCGTGGTCACAGATTGTGTCCGACACCCGCACCATTTGCACGGTATACACTGCTTCGCACTGTCACAACGAAGGCAAGTGTCCGCATGTCCAGACTCCCCCACGATTTGCCCGCTTTTGAAGAACAGGTGGCGGACCTGCGCGGCTACCTGATGAAGTTCGCACGCCTGCAATTGCGCAACGAGACCTGGGCAGAAGACGCCGTCTCCGAAGTCATGCTGGCAGCGCTGGCCAAGCCCCAGGCTTTCGGTAACCGCTCACAGCTCAAGACCTGGCTGGTCGGAATCCTCAAGCACAAGATCATTGATGCCATCCGCCAACGGGCGCGCGAAGTGTGCCAGGAGCAGGACCGCAGCGAAAGCGATGAAGACCCCTTGGACTATTTGGGCTTCAAGGCTGACGGGCACTATGTCGAGCCACCCGCTGAATGGGGCAATCCTGAGCAGCAAGCCAGCAGTCGGCAGTTTTTCGAAGTGCTGGAAGCCTGTGTCAGCCATCTGCCGGTAGTGCAAGGTAGATTGTTTTTGATGCGGGAGTGGCTGGAACTCAGCAGCGAAGAGGTTTGTAAGGAGCTTGGGCTGACGTCGACGAATCTCTACGTGCAATTGCACCGCGCGCGTTTGCGGCTTCGCGAATGCTTGGAATTGAACTGGTACGGAAAGGCGGTGCAACCGTGATGCCACTGAAAAGAACCTGCAAGGAAGCCACAGCCCTGATGGTGGCGCGCGAAGACCGCTCGTTGGCTTGGCGTGACCACCTTGCCTTGCGCCTGCATTTGCTGGTGTGTAAGGCATGCCCGCGCTTTGAGCGGCAAATGCTGGGCATGCGCCAGCAACTTAAACAGTGGCGCAATTACACGATGCCCGATTGAGGCCTCCCTGAGGCTCCAGCGATTTCAACAAATAAATTAGGAATGTTCTGAAATTTGGCGCATAATGAAATTGCCTTGTCAGAATTCTGGCAGGGAAGTTTGCGGTGTCTAGTCAGTTTCGCGTCTGCTCTAAGTCTTTATTGGTTTGTTGATTGCGGTTTTGGACTCCATCGCGTTTTGAGTTATTTTGAGGAGTCCTTTATGGGCAACAAACTTTACGTTGGCAATCTGCCATATTCTTTCCGTGACGAAGACCTGCAGCAAGCTTTTGCTCCCCACGGTACCGTTACCAGCGCCAAAGTCATGATGGAACGTGACACTGGCCGTTCCAAGGGCTTCGGCTTTGTGGAAATGGGCAGCGATGCTGAAGCACAAGCTGCTATCAGCGGCGTGAACGGCCAACAATACGGCGGCCGCGGTCTGGTTGTGAACGAAGCCCGTCCCATGGAACCCCGTCCTCCCCGCTCCGGTGGCGGCGGCTTCGGTGGTGGTGCTGGCGGTGGCGGCGGCTACGGTGGCGGCGGACGCTCCGGTGGCGGCGGCGGTGGTGGATACGGCGGCGGCGGTGGCGGTGGACGCTCCGGCGGTGGCGGTGGTGGTTACGGCGGTGGCCGTGGCTCCAGCTACTAAGCTGCTCCAAGCATAAAAAAAGGACCTTCGGGTCCTTTTTGCATTTGGGGCTTGCCTGTCATGCCTCAGTCTTCACCCTCGCGATGTTTGCGCGGTCGACCGGCCAGCAGTTTATCAAACAGGGCGTTCGGCAGCACTCGCAGCAGTTTGGCCACCCAGCCCATCTGCCAGGGAATCACCCGGTAGCTCGCGCCTGAGCGGATGGCCTCAAACGCACGGTCAGCAAATTTGTGCGCTGGCATCAGGAACGGCATGGCATAGCGGTTTTGCCGCGTCAGCGGTGTGTCTATGTAGCCGGGGCACAGCGTCACCACCTGGATGCCACTGGCGCGCAACTCACCCCGCAGACTTTCGCAATAGGCAATGGCGGCTGCCTTGCTGGCGCAGTACGCACCGTGCCCAGGCAAACCGCGTATACCCGCCACGCTGCCTATCCCCACCAGCTTTCCGGTACCCCGCTTGCACATGCCGTCAACAAACGGATGGAACGTGGCAGCCAAGCCGAGGTTGTTAGTGGCAAAGGTGCGCGCCATGACTTCCAGGTCGGCACGTACACCTGTGTCCATGCCCACGCTGATGCCCGCGTTGGCGATGACAACATCGGGCACACCCTGGTCTCTGATACACATCTGGCCAGCGGCCACGATGCTGCTGGTGTCGGCCACATCGGCACCGTACACACGCACGCGCGTGGCGTCCAGGCCCTGCGTCTGAACCCATTCCTGCATGGTGTCGATGCGCCTGGCGACCAGGGCCAACCGGTAGCCCGCCTGGTAAAAGCGCCAGGCCAGTGCCTGTCCAATGCCGCTGGAAGCGCCGGTAATGAAAACCAGAGGAGTCATGGCCAGTCCCTATGCAATCTGTCTCGTCCGCCAACTAGCGCTGCGGCTTTGGCACCAGGGTACCGCGTACCCTGCCCTGAAGCTGCAGCACCTGCTCTACGTTGTCAAAATCCAGAGAGTCTGCGGTGAACCGGTCGCTGCCGCGCTGCAGTTCCACGGGCTTGTGGGATTTGAGCCTTTCGGTGTTCATGAAGGCATGCAAAAACTCACTGCGGTACTGCAGGCTGGGGCTGGGTGCTTCGCCATTTTGCGCGCCGGACTCCCGTACCACCAGCGCATGGCCCATGAGTTGCACTTCCGAGCCGTCTTCGTTGGTCAGCCCGCGGTCAGCCGAAGCGGTGGTGAGATTCCCCTTGGCATCAAAGGAGCGGATGTAAATGCCGTCGATTTCCAGCCATTGGGTGTCGGGGTAGTGGCGCACCTTGTCGCCCGTGACCTCGCTGCGCATGTGACCATTGGCATCAAAGGTTTTGACCGAAAACCCGTCCATGAAGTAGTCCGGGTCATGGCGTTGCACGCGCGCTGGCTCCACGGACTGCACCGACGGTGTACTGCGCACCACCCAGTAGCTGCCCAAGGCCAGCACCGCCATGCAGGCCAGAGGCAGGTACAGCAAAAAGCGGTCCCAGGCCTCACTGACAAAGGTCTGCCCCCGGCCCATCAGCGGCTGTACTCCGCAAGCAAATCCACATAGCGTCCACTGGCGACCAGCAGCAGGTCGCAGAGCTCGCGTACCGCACCGGAGCCGCCCGCAGCCCTTGTAACGTAGTGCGCCGAAGCCAGCACTTCAACGTGCGCATTGGCAGGTGCACAGGCGAAAGCGGCACGGCTTAGCAAGGGCAGGTCCGGCCAGTCATCTCCCATGGCAGCCGCCTGGCTCCAGTCCAGGCCCAATGCCGCCAGAGTCTTCCCTGCGGCAGGTGCCTTGTCTTCGGTACCGAAATGCGTGTTCACTACGCCCAGCGCTTCGAGCCGTTTGCGCAGCGGCTTGGAATCGCGCCCGGATATCACTGCGGGGGTAATGCCGGCCTTTTGCAGCAGCTTCAACCCGTGGCCGTCAAGGGTGTTGAAGCGTTTGAGGGTCTCGCCGCTTTCGGAATACAGCAGACCGCCATCGGTGAGCACACCGTCCACATCAAAGAAGACCACCTTGATGCCTTGGGCCTTGAGAAGCAAGGCCGGATCAAACCGGAGAGCGGGCGCCATCAGATGACCTTGGCCCGCATCAGATCATTGCTGCTGACAGCGCCGCACAAGCGCCCATCGGCATCGAGCACCAGCACACTGTTGATGCGGTTGCGCTCCATCAGGTCGGCGGCCTCCACCGCCAGCGCCAGCACGCCTATCGTCTTGGGACCGGTGTGCATGACATCGGCCGCCACGCTGTCACGCAAGTCACGTCCCTGCTCGACCAGGCGGCGCAAATCTCCATCGGTAAATATGCCCAGCACCTGGTTTGAAGCGTCGACGATGGCCGCTGCGCCCAGGCCTTTTGCGCTCATCTCGCGCATCAAATCGCTGAAGCGGGCGTCGGGCGTAACCTTGGGCACAGCATCGCCACTGCGCATGACATCACTGACATGGGTCAGCAGTTTGCGGCCCAGCGCGCCACCGGGATGGGAGCGGGCAAAGTCCTCGGCCCGGAACCCCCGTGCGTCCAGCAGGGCGACGGCCAGCGCGTCACCCAGCGCCATTTGGACTGTGGTGCTGGCAGTGGGCGCCAGATTCAGCGGGCAAGCCTCTTTGGATACCGCGCTGTCGAGCCACAAGTCGGCATGCTGGGCCATGGTGCTTTGGGCGTTGCCGGTCATGGCAATCAAGGGTGCACCCAAACGCTTGAGCACTGGCAACAAGACTGCCATTTCCTGGGACTCGCCGCTGTTGGAAATGGCCAGTACCAGGTCTTGCGCGGTGATCATGCCCAAGTCGCCGTGGCTGGCCTCGGCAGGGTGCACAAACATGGCAGGCGTGCCCGTGGAGGCCAGTGTGGCAGCCATCTTGCGGCCAATGTGGCCGCTCTTGCCCATGCCCATCACCACCACGCGACCCCGGATGGCCAGCACCATTTCCACAGCCTGGGCAAAGGAGACGCCGACGCGGCCCTTGAGTTCCATCACTGCGTTGGCCTCGATGGCCAGCGTCTCCTGGGCCAGGGCAATGGCGCGTTCTGCGCGGCGGTTGGAGGACGGGGGTGCGGTGACAGTCATGCAGCCATTTTATAGAGCCCCTCACTGCCCTGGTGCACTTGCTAGTATCGAAGCATGAGCGGACTGGAAATTGCCCTTTTGTATTTGCTTGCTGCCGTGCTGGGCGTGGTTGCCTGCCGCCTGCTCAAGTTGCCGCCCATGCTGGGCTATCTGGGCGTTGGAGTCATCATCGGTCCCAACACGCGGGCCCTGTCCCAGAGTGTGGAAGCCGTGCAGCACCTGGGCGAGTTTGGTGTGGTGTTTCTGATGTTTGTGATCGGACTGGAGTTCAACCTGCCCAAGCTGCGCGCCATGCGCCAGCATGTGCTGGGCCTGGGCCTGCTGCAGGTGGTGCTGACCATGCTGGTGGGCACCGTTGTCATGGTGACCTTGGCCCGTTTGCTGCCTGGCCTGTGGGGCATGGACTGGAAAGCAGCCCTGACCCTGTCTGCCGCGCTGGCCATGAGCAGCACGGCAATCGTGGTCAAGCTGATGGTAGAGCGCCTGGAACTGGAATCGGAACACGGCAAACGCGTCATGGGCGTCTTGTTGTTCCAGGACCTGGCCCTGGTCCCTTTGCTGGTGCTGGTACCAGCACTGGGCGCCTCGGCGGAAAACCTGCTCGCGGCCTTGGCGCTGGCGGCACTCAAGGCGACGGTGTTGGTTACGCTGCTTCTGGTGGGTGGCCAACATGTGATACGGCGCTGGCTGACGGTGGTGGCACGGCGCAAGAGCGATGAGCTGTTTGTGCTCAACCTGCTGTTCATAACACTAGGCCTGGCCTGGCTGACGGAGCAGGCGGGCTTGAGCCTGGCACTGGGGGCCTTTATCGCCGGCATGCTGATTTCAGAAACCGAATACAAGCACCAGGTGGAGACCGACATCCGCCCGTTCCATGATGTGCTGCTGGGTCTGTTTTTCATTGGCATCGGCATGCTGCTGGACTGGCGCCTGGTGCTGCAAAACTGGGGCCTGGTGCTCTTGCTGGTGCTGATTCCGCCGCTGCTGAAAGTGGCGCTGATCACAAGCCTCTCGCGCGGCCTGGGAGCGTCTACCGGCGTGGCCCTGCGCACCGGCCTGTACCTGGGGCAGGCGGGGGAATTCGGCTTTGTACTGCTGACCCTGGCAGAAGAGAATGCACTGGTGCCACCAGCCCTGCTGAACCCGATTCTGGCCGCCATGGTGCTGTCCATGGTGCTGACGCCGTTCATCGTCATGTACAGCAACCAGATCGTTATGCGGCTGGTGTCTACCGAATGGCTGCAACAGTCGCTGCAAATGACCACGATTGCGCGCAAGTCCATCAACGTGAGCGGCCACGTCATCATTTGCGGCTTTGGCCGCTGTGGCCAAAACCTGGCACGCATGCTGGAAGCCGAAGGCATTCCCTACCTGGCACTGGACCTGGACCCGGACCGGGTGCGGCAGACTGCAGCGGCCGGTCAGTCGGTGGTATTTGGTGACGCAGGCCGCTTGCAGGCGCTGATGGCGGCCGGTCTGGCCCGCGCCAAGGCGGTGGTCGTGACCTATCTGGACGAGGCGGCAGCCTTTAAAGTGCTGGCCAGCACCCAGTCGCACGCGCCGGAGGTGCCGGTAATCGTGCGTACCCAGGACGACCATAGTCTCGATAAGCTGCTGGCCGCGGGGGCTACCGAGGTGGTGCCTGAAGCCATTGAGGGGTCACTGATGCTGGCCAGCCACGCGCTGGCTCTGGTGGGTGTGCCCATGCGCCGCGTCATCCGTATCGTGCAGGACCAGCGCGATGCGCGCTACAACCTGCTGCGCGGCTTCTTTCACGGGGCCGACGACAATTCGGTGGATGAACTGCAGCATGAGCGTCTGGCCACCGTGACGCTGCCGCCCCTGTCGGGATTGCAGAACCGTCCCCTGTCTACCTATGCTTTGGGCGAGTTGGGCGTGCGGGTACTGAGCTTGCGCCGCGGCCATGGCCCGCCCCTTACAGCGCATGCCGCCACGCAACTCGAAGGCGGCGATACCCTGGTCTTGTCTGGCATGGCCGACGCACTCGCGCTGGCCGAACAACGCTTGCTCAAAGTGTGAGGAAGTTCCTGCACAAGGCACAATCCCTCCAACCCACCACTGCCCTTGGGGCCATCCTATGCAATACCAAAGCGTGAACCAGTACCTGCGAGACCACATCCGTACCGTGCCGGACTGGCCGGCCCCGGGCGTGCAGTTTCGCGACATCACGCCGCTGTTGCAGGACGCCAAGGTGTTCCGTGTGCTGATAGATGCCTTTGTGCACCGCTACATGGACCCGGCACTGCGCCCGGATGTGGTGGCTGGTCTGGATGCCCGCGGTTTCATCATCGGCGCGGTGGTGGCCTATGAGCTCAATGTGGGCTTTGTTCCTATCCGCAAAAAGGGCAAACTGCCCTTTACCACGGTGGAGGAAACCTATGAGCTGGAATACGGCAGCGCCACCGTGGAGCTGCATACTGACGCTGTCAAACCGGGGCAACGTGTGCTCTTGATTGATGACCTCATTGCCACCGGTGGCACCATGATGGCCGGGCGCCGCCTGTTGGAGCGGCAGGGGGCCCATGTGATGGAAGGGGCAGCCATTGTGGATTTGCCCGAGCTCGGTGGCTCGGCCAAGCTGCGGGAATCGGGCCTGCCGCTCTACACCCTGGTGGACTTTGCCGGCCACTAAGGGCGTGGTCGCTGGGTTGCGGAATTACCTTAGGTCAGTCCGCCAAACTGCGAGGGGCCCAATGGGGCAGGCGCCTCGAAAGGTTCGGTGTTGCTGAAGTCTGGCACGTGTTCGGAATTGCGACGCCCGGATTTGCGCGTTTCACTTCTCGGCAAGCCCCCGCTGGCCGCTGCGGCCACCGCCCGCTTGAAAGCCAGCACCTCTTCGGCTTGCAATTCCGCGTAGGGTGAGGCCGCTTGGGACACCGCCGGGGCCGGGCTTGGACTGGTTTGTTCGGCCGGGTGCGGCTGTGGCGCAGCATGCCCTGCGCCTGCGGCGCTGACCACCTCGTTGACCCGCCAATAAACCGCGGTTACCAGGATGTCGTAGCGTTCCTTTGCACTGCGGGCTATGGCACCCTCTGTCTCGGCAAATTGCGAGAGGCCGGACATGAATTCACGCGGAATGTCCACCATGATCAGGTACTTGCGGCCGCTGGAATCCAGCGAAAGCACCTTGAATTTGTAGGTGGACGACAGGATGCCCGTTGCCGTCATGCATTCGCGCACCACACCATACAGAAGCTCACGCCGCTCCAGACGTTCATTTCTGCGGCTGCCAACATCGGCACTCTTGTCAGGGGGCAACTGCAAATGCATCAGGCGGTTGATGGGCAGGGTGATGTCTACCTGGCCCAGGTCCGAGCTTTGCTCCGGTACCGACTCCGGGCTTGCTTCCTTTTTGCCAAACCAGCGTAAAAAAGACATGTATGTTTGAGGGAGTGACCAAGCAAAGCCCAGTGTAGGCCAGATTACTTGCCAATACAAAATTGGGAAAAAATCACACCCAGCAAGTCGTCCGAACTGAACTCACCGGTGATGTCACTCAGGGCACCCTGAGCCAGACGCAGTTCCTCGGCCAACAGGTCCAGGGCCTGCGCCTGGGAGGCCAGATGGGCCGCGGCCTCACGGCAATGCGCGTCCACGCTCCGCAGGGCCTGGATATGGCGCTCGCGGGCGATGAAGCTTCCGCCTGCTGGTGCCTGCCAACCCGCTGCCTGCAGCAGGGCCTGCCGCAAGGCGTCCAGTCCATGCCCGGTTTTGGCCGACAGCGTGATGCCTTCTGGCTGCAGCGCAGTGGATACAGCGTCAGCCTTGTTCCAGATGTCGATCACCGGCACGCCGGAAGGCAGCTTTTGCTGCAGGGCGGAACGGATTTCAACGTCACCCGCCTGGTAGCTCGGCTCTGCGGCGCGGGTCAGGTCATGCAGAAACAGCACGACATCGGCAGCCGTGATGGCCTCCCAGGCGCGTTCTATGCCGATGAGCTCCACCGTGTCCACGCTGGCGCGCAGTCCGGCTGTGTCAATCACATGGATGGGCACACCCTCAATCTGTATGGTCTCCTGCACGCGGTCACGGGTGGTGCCCGCAATGGGGGTGACGATGGCCAGCTCGGCCCCGGCCAAAGCATTGAGCAAGGAGGATTTACCAGCATTGGGCTGGCCGGCAATGACCACCTGTATGCCTTCCCGCAGCAGGGCGCCCTGCGATGCCCTGGCAAACACGGCCTGCAACGCAGCTTGAATCCGCTCCAACTGGCCGCTGGCATCTGCCTTTTGCAGGAAGTCGATTTCCTCTTCCGGGAAATCCAGGGTGGCCTCCACCAACATGCGCAAGCGGGTCAGGGCATCGCGCAGAGCGTGCACTTCCTTGGAAAAGGCGCCCGACAGGGATTGCGCGGCGCTGCGGGCCGCCGCCTCGGTGCTGGCATCGATCAGGTCGGCAATGGCTTCGGCCTGGGTCAGGTCGATTTTGTCGTTCAGAAAGGCCCGCTCGGAAAACTCGCCGGCTGCGGCCAGGCGCAGATGGGGCAAGACCAATTGGCCAGCTTGCGGGTCCCGTTGGGATGCGGCCTCCATGCAGCGCGCCAGCAGCAGTTGCAGCACCACCGGTCCACCGTGGGCCTGCAGCTCCAGCACATCCTCACCGGTAAAGGAATGCGGTGCCGCAAAGTAGAGCGCCAGGCCGCGGTCTATGGGTATGCCTGCCGCATCACAGAATGGAAGGTACACGGCCTCACGCGGCGGCAGCATGCGGCCAAACAGGGCCAGCGCCAAGGGCTTTAAATCCTTGCCGCTGACCCGCACCATACCCACCGCGCCCCGGCCGGGCGCCGTGGCAATGGCCAAAATGGGATCGTGGTGGCGGGGCAGCATAGAGGGGAAGTATCGCCCCCCTGGCGAGGCGCTGGTGGCGCCCCTGGGGGCTGGCTTAAAACTTGGGCAGGCTGAACTTGGGCGGCACGCCCATGCGGGTGTTGATGATCCACTGCTGGGCAATGGACAGCACGTTGTTGGTGATCCAGTACATCACCAGGCCCGAGGGGAAGAAGAAGAACATCACGCTGAAAGCCAGCGGCATGATCCACATCATCTTGGCCTGCATGGGGTCCGGTGGGGCCGGGTTCAGCGAAGTCTGCAGCAGCGTGGTCAGCGTCATGAACAGCGGCAGGATGTAGTACGGGTCGGGTGCCGACAGGTCATGGATCCACAGCGCCCAGGGGGCATTGCGCATTTCCACCGTCGCCAGCAGCACGGAGTACAGGGCAATGAATACGGGGATCTGGATCAGGATGGGGAAGCATCCACCCATGGGATTGACCTTTTCCTCGCGGTAGATACGCATCATCTCCTGCTGCATCTGCTGCGGCTTGTCTTTCAGGCGCTCACGCATTTCCATGATCTTGGGGTTGATGGCCTTCATCTTGGCCATGCTGCTGTAGGCCTTGGCGTTGAGCCAGTAGAAGGCAATCTTCAGCAACAGCACCAGGGCCACAATCGACCAGCCCCAGTTTTGAATAAAGCTGTGCAGCTTGTCGAGCAGCCAGTACAGGGGCTTGGCCAGAATCGTCAGGTGGCCATAGTCCTTGAGGAGCTCCAGGCCGGGCGAGAGGGACTCCAGCATTTTCTCTTCCTGCGGGCCCACAAACAGCTTGGCTTCCACCACCTTGGATGCACCTGCAGCCAGCGGCTCCAGCGGAGCCACCATGGTGGCGCGGTAGCAGCAGTCACCCAGCGTGGCACCAATGTCCACTGCGTCCATGGACAGGTTGCGCTGCACACCGTCGGGCAGTATCCAGGCGCTGGCAAAGTAGTGCTGCACCATGGCCACATAGCCGTTGGTGCTGGACTTCTCAAAATCGGCCTTCTTCTTCTTGATGTCCGCAAAGTCCACCTTCTGGAACTTCTTGGCCTCGGTGTACACGGCCGGGCCGGTGTAGGTCGAGTAGAAGGAAGAGCCGCCCGGAGGGCTGTTGCCATCACGCACCAATTGCAAGTAAAGCTGGGCCGACTGGGCTGCAGAAGAAGTGTTGATCAGCTCGTGCTTGACGGCGATGTCATAGGCACCGCGGCGCAGGGTGTAGGTCTTGACCAGCTTGATGCCACCCACGTCCGGAGAGGTAAAGGTGAGCACCAGCTCGTTCTGGCCATCGGCCAGGGAGTGGGAACCTGCAGCCGTCATCACGGTCTTGTGGGTGGGAAAGGCGCCACCGGTGTTGCCCGCCACCACGCCGGACTGAGCCATGTAAATGCGGTCCTTGCTGTCGTCGAGCAGCACCACGTTCTTGGTCTTGTCTTCGGCATCCGGGTACTTCAGCAACTCGGCGCGCACCAGGGAGCCGCCTTCGGTGTCCAGGGTGAGCTTGAGCACGTCGGTGCTGACTTCAAAGCGTTCCTTGGGCGTTGCGGGCGCTGCCGCAGCCACGGAAGTCGTACCCGGCAGCACTGCCGCACCGACCACGGCGGCGGGAATGGAGGCGTCAACCGCCGGTTTGGACACCGCTGGCGCACTGGCCTGGCTGACCGGGCCGGGGAAGAAAGTGGCCTTCTTGCCGTTGGAAACCTGCCACTGGTCCCACAACAGCACCATGGAAAAGCCAAAGATCACCCACAAAATGGTGCGGCGTATATCGTTCATGAGGGTTTCTTTTCAGACGGGGAAAGCAGACGGCCAAACAGCCGCGGGGATGCAGTGGGCACCGGATCAAGTCCTCCGGCACACCAGGGGTGGCAACGCGCAATGCGTGCCAGTGTGAGATACGAGCCCATGGCCGCGCCGTGCTTCTCCAGTGCCTGCAGCGCGTACAGCGAGCAGGTCGGCTCAAAACGGCAGGACGACCCCAGGCTGGGGCTCAGGAACAGGCGGTAGGCACGCACCAGGGCACTCAAGAGGCGTCGCATCATGCGGACGCTCCAGCATCCGGCACGGCAGTCGGGCAGGCGCGCGCAAACAGGCTCAGCAGCTCTGCCCGAACGGCGGCCTTCAAAAGCTCCGAGCTGGCACTGACAAACTGCTTGCGATCGAAACCTGCGCGCAAACGCACCACATGGGCGGCAACGCCCAGATGCGGTTCGAACTGCGCACTCACGGTATAGATCTGGCGCTTGATGGCGTTGCGGGTCACGGCCCGCTTGGCCCAACGCTTGGGCACCATGGCACCCAACCAGACGCACGCATGCGAAAAGAGAGGGGCTTGGGGGCCCATTCCAGCGGGCGTCTCCAGAACCAGATCCGCACAATGCAGTGCAAAGTGGGTGGTTCGGGCGAGCGTTTTGCCGGACAAAACTGCCTGGAACTGGGGCCGGGTTTTCAATCGCTGCACGTTGGAGCACACCGGAACTGAAACGCCTGGAGACAAAACAAGTGCCCCAAGCAATGGCCGATCAGAATAAAGACGAGTCGGCTTAGACAGCCAGGCGCTTGCGGCCCTTGGCACGGCGCGCATTGATCACAGCGCGGCCGCCGCGGGTCTTCATGCGGACCAGAAAGCCGTGGGTACGGGCGCGGCGAATTTTGGAAGGTTGGTAAGTACGTTTCATTTTGAATCTCTGATTTGAATCTGCGCTCAGGACCCCGACAACAATCAGGGAAACCCAAGATTATGGCAAATTTTCTCAATCGCGGCAAGGCCTTGGGCGTGACTCCGATTCTAAAGCGCTAACAACGGGCCCGATTTAAAAATGTGGATAAGCCTTTGATAATTTACAATCGAGGGCACAGCAAACCAAAACTATCCACAGAAGCTGAGAAGAAGAATGACCTCGGGACAACCCACCAGCAGCCAGCAAACGGCTGCACGCGACATAGGCCAAAGCCTGTGGCAAAGCTGCATAGACCAGCTGGCCCAGGAACTGCCAGAACAGCAATTCAACACCTGGATCAAGCCCCTGCAGGCCGAGGTCCAGGACGACTTTTCCAGGGTCACGATCTTTGTTGCCAACCGCTTCAAGCTCGACTGGGTACGTGCCCAATACAGCAGCCGCATTGCCGCCATGCTGGAGAAGCTGTATGGCCAGCCGGTACTGATTGAGTTAGCCATTACTCCGCGGGAAACCGTTGCCAGGCCTCAGTATGTGGCTGCCAGCTCCGAATCAGTGGTGATTGAAGAAGCCGCAGAGATCGGTGAAGACCGGGCCCTGGTTCCCCCCAAAAACCGACTCAACAGCATGCTCACTTTCGAGACGCTGGTGGAAGGCACCGCCAACCGCATGGCGCGCGCTGCGGCCATGCATGTGGCCACCATGCCGGGGCACCTGTACAACCCGCTGTTCATCTATGGTGGCGTGGGTTTGGGCAAGACCCACTTGATGCATGCGGTGGGCAACCGCCTGCTGGAAGACAAGCCCGGCAGCAAAGTTCTATACATTCATGCAGAACAGTTTGTGTCTGATGTGGTTAAGGCCTACCAGCGCAAGACTTTTGACGAATTCAAGGAGCGTTACCACTCGCTCGATTTGCTGTTGATTGACGATGTGCAGTTCTTTGCCAACAAGGACCGCACGCAGGAAGAGTTCTTCAATGCCTTCGAGGCGCTGCTGACCAAGAAGTCCCACATCGTCATGACCAGCGACACCTACCCCAAGGGCCTGGCTGACATCCATGAGCGCCTGGTCTCGCGTTTCGACTCGGGCCTGACGGTGGCCATTGAGCCGCCTGAGCTTGAAATGCGGGTGGCCATTCTGATCAACAAGGCGCGCGTGGAGGGCTCGGAAATGCCCGAAGAGGTGGCGTTTTTTGTGGCCAAGAACGTGCGCTCCAACGTACGCGAGTTGGAAGGCGCACTGCGCAAAATCCTGGCCTATTCGCGCTTCAACCAGAAGGAAATCTCGATTGCCCTGGCGCGCGAAGCGCTGCGCGACCTGCTGTCCATCCAGAACCGGCAGATCTCGGTGGAAAACATCCAGAAGACGGTGGCCGACTATTACAAGATCAAGGTCGCCGACATGTATTCCAAGAAGCGCCCGGCCAGCATCGCCCGCCCGCGCCAGATCGCCATGTACCTGGCCAAGGAACTGACACAAAAGAGCCTGCCGGAAATCGGCGAGCTGTTTGGTGGGCGCGACCACACCACGGTGCTGCACGCAGTGCGCAAGATTGGCGGCGAGCGCCAGCAAATGACCGAACTGAACCAGCAATTGCACGTTCTGGAGCAGACGCTCAAGGGTTGATTGCTAAAAACAGCAATGACAAGACGGTAAATGCTGCATAAAACAGCGAAAATGGCGGATTAACAAAGGTGCAGCTTCATTCGGACAGCGGCACCCATACAGCGACTCTGAAAGAGACTGAAATGATCGTATTGAAGGCAACGCAAGACAAAGTGCTCTCGGTTCTGCAATCCGTTGCAGGTATCGTAGAGCGGCGTCACACCTTACCGATTTTGGCCAACGTGCTTTTACGCAAGGTCGGCACCTCGATCCAGTTCACCACCAGCGACCTGGAAATCCAGATCCGTACCACCGCCGAGTTGGGCGGCGACACCGGCAACTTCACCACCACCGTTGGCGCGCGCAAGCTCATCGACATTCTGCGCACCATGCCAGCCGACCAGACCGTGTCGCTGGAGTCCAGCCAGAGCAAGATCATCCTCAAGGGTGGCAAGAGCAAATTCACCCTGCAAACCATGCAGGCCGAAGACTTCCCGCTGGTGCAGGAATCGGCCAACTTCGGCCCTGTGTTCAGCGTGCCGCAAAAGACCCTGAAGGACCTGCTGGGCCAGGTGGCCTTCGCCATGGCCGTGCACGACATCCGCTACTACCTCAACGGCATTCTGTTTGTTGCCGAAGGCAAGCAGCTCAGCCTGGTAGCCACCGACGGCCACCGCCTGGCCTTTGCGTCGGCCACGCTGGATGTGGAAGTGCCCAAGCAGGAAGTGATCCTGCCACGCAAGACCGTGATCGAGCTGCAGCGCCTCTTGAGCGACGCCGATGGTGCCATCGAGATGCAGTTCGCCAACAACCAGGCCAAGTTCAGCTTTGAGGGCATGGAGTTTGTGACCAAGCTGGTCGAAGGCAAGTTCCCCGACTACAACCGCGTCATCCCCAAGAACCACAAAAACATGATCACCCTGGGCCGCGCTGCCCTGCTGTCCACCCTGCAGCGCACCGCCATCCTGACCAGTGACAAGTTCAAGGGCGTGCGCCTGAACATCGACCCCGGATCCTTGCGCGTGGCCTCCAACAATGCCGAGCAGGAAGAAGCCGTGGACGAGCTCGACATCGACTACGGTGGCGACAGCATTGAGATCGGCTTCAACGTCACCTACCTGATCGACGCCCTGGCCAATATGAGCCAGGACATGGTGTCCATCGAGCTCTCAGACGGCAACAGCTCGGCGCTGTTCACCATCCCCGACAACGCCACCTTCAAGTACGTGGTGATGCCGATGCGGATCTGAGGTAGCACACCGCCCGGCACGCACCGAGACAAACCCCCGCCCTGCGGGGGTTTGGTCATTCCAGAGATTGAGATTTTGTGAGAGATGAGAGCCATGACTGAGAACAACAAGCCCCAAACTACCCCCGAAAACAACGCTTCCACCGAGGCCGTGCACACCGGGGAAGGCGGCAGCGACAGCTCCAACTTCCAGCCCACCATCGACGCACACCAGGTCGGCGCCTCTGAGGCCTATGGCGAAGGCTCCATCCAGATCCTCGAAGGCCTGGAAGCGGTGCGCAAGCGCCCCGGCATGTACATCGGCGACACGTCGGATGGCACCGGCCTGCACCACCTGGTGTTCGAGGTGGTGGACAACTCCATTGACGAGTCGCTGGCCGGCCACTGCGATGACATCCTGGTCACCATCCACTCCGACAACTCCATCAGCGTGGTGGACAACGGCCGCGGCATCCCCACCGGCGTGAAGATGGATGACAAGCACGAGCCCAAGCGCTCGGCTGCCGAGATTGCCCTCACCGAGCTGCATGCAGGCGGCAAGTTCAACCAGAACAGCTACAAGGTCTCTGGTGGTCTGCACGGTGTGGGCGTGAGCTGCGTGAATGCGCTCTCCAAAATGCTGCGCCTGACCATCCGCCGCGACGGCAAGGTGCATGTGATGGAGTTCAGCAAGGGCTTTGTGCAGAACCGCCTGGTGGAAACCGTGAACGGCGTGGAAGTCTCGCCCATGAAGGTGATTGGCGAGACCGAAAAGCGTGGCACCGAAGTGCACTTTTTGCCCGACACCGAGATCTTCAAAGAGAACAACGATTTCCATTACGAAATCCTCTCCAAGCGCCTGCGCGAACTCAGCTTCCTGAACAACGGTGTGCGCATCCGCCTGAAAGACGAGCGCAGCGGAAAGGAAGACGACTTTGCCGGCGCCGGTGGCGTGCAGGGCTTTGTGAACTTCATCAACAAGGGCAAGACGGTTCTGCACCCCAATGTGTTCCACGCCATGGGCGACCGCCAGAGCGACCAGGGCACCAACATCGGCGTGGAAGTGGCCATGCAGTGGAACAGCGGCTACAACGAGCAGGTGCTGTGTTTCACCAACAACATCCCCCAGCGCGACGGCGGCACCCACCTCACAGGCCTGCGCGCGGCCATGACGCGCGTGATCAACAAATACATTGACGACAGCGAGCTGGCCAAAAAAGCCAAGGTCGAAGTGTCGGGCGACGACATGCGCGAAGGCCTGTGCTGCGTGCTCAGCGTGAAGGTGCCCGAGCCCAAGTTCAGCAGCCAGACCAAGGACAAGCTTGTCAGCAGCGAAGTGCGCGGCCCGGTGGAAGACATTGTGAGCAAACTGCTGTTTGATTACCTGCAGGAGCGCCCCAACGACGCCAAGATCATTGTCGGCAAGATCATCGAAGCCGCCCGCGCCCGCGAAGCCGCCCGCAAGGCCCGCGACATGACGCGCCGCAAGGGTGTGCTCGACGGCATGGGCCTGCCCGGCAAGCTGGCCGACTGCCAGGAAAAAGACCCGGCGGGCTGCGAAATCTACATCGTCGAGGGTGACTCCGCCGGCGGCTCTGCCAAGCAGGGCCGCGACCGCAAATTCCAGGCCATCCTGCCCCTGCGCGGCAAGATCCTGAACGTGGAAAAAGCCCGCTACGAAAAGCTGCTGACCAGCAACGAAATCCTGACGCTCATCACGGCCCTGGGCACCGGCATTGGCAAGGCCGGCGGCACCACCGGCAACGACGACTTCAATGTGGCCAAGCTGCGCTACCACCGCATCATCATCATGACCGACGCCGACGTGGACGGCGCCCACATCCGCACCCTGCTGCTGACCTTCTTCTACCGCCAGATGCCCGAGCTGGTGGAGCGCGGCCACATCTACATTGCGCAGCCCCCTCTGTACAAGGTCAAGGCCGGCAAGGAAGAGCTGTATTTGCAAGGTGCGGGCGACCTGGACAACTTCCTGCTGCGCATCGCGCTGGTCAACGCCTCGGTCTACACCGGTGGCCCCAACGGCAGCACGCTCAACGGCGAGACGCTCTCCGAGCTGGCACGCAAGCACCAGGTGGCCCAGGCCGTGATTGCGCGCCTGAAAAACTTCATGGATGCCGAAGCCCTGCGCAGCGTGGCCGATGGCGTGGCGCTGAACCTGGACACCGTGGCCGACGCCGAAGTATCCGCCGCCGCCCTGCAGGCCAAGTTGCCCGATGCCGAAGTGGCTGGTGAGTTTGACGTGCGCACCGACAAACCCATTCTGCGCATCAGCCGCCGCCACCACGGCAATGTGAAGAGCAGCGTGCTCACGCAGGACTTTGTGCACGGCGCCGACTACAAGGCCCTGGCCGATGCGGCCGACACCTTCAAGGGCCTGCTGTCCGAAGGCGCGCGCGTCATGCGCGGCGAGGGCGAGCGCCAGAAGGAAGAAAAGGTCAACGACTTCCGCGAAGCCATGGCCTGGCTGCTGACCCAGGCCGAGGGAGCCACCAGCCGCCAGCGCTACAAGGGTTTGGGCGAGATGAACCCCGCGCAACTCTGGGAAACCACCATGGACCCCACCGTGCGCCGCCTGCTGCGCGTGCAGATCGACGACGCCATCGAAGCCGATCGCGTGTTCACCATGCTGATGGGCGATGAGGTGGAGCCGCGCCGCGAGTTCATTGAGACCAATGCACTGCGGGCAGGGAATATTGATATTTGAGTTTGTAGGGTCTCAGAAAGATTGCAAAAATTCTCACTTGATGCAAAAACAGCCGCCTTCGCGGCTGTTTTTTATTGGGCACTCGTCGGAACCTGTTTTCAATAGATCGCTGATGTGATCTGACCGTATATGTTTTGGACCAATTGCGGACATTCGCCAATGACCGCTTCGGAGTTGTGAATTTGGAGTAATTGCGAAATCGGTTAGTCGCCACATGACTTTCGCTACAGGTTAACTGCTGTCGTTCGAGTTTGGCGGCTGAGAGACTGAAACACCAAAGCCAGCCCAAGGTGCGGACAACTGATGGTCGCGAAAGCAGACCTTCATCGAAGTACAGCCACGAGGTCGGCAGAACCCAGAAAGAAACAAGTATTCGCTACCTGCGCGCCAACGCTGCCAATCGCCTGAAACTACTAAGGTCGTTTAGTTCTAGCGACAGCTTTTGAATATGGGCCAGGGCAACGCCTAGCTGATGTGGCACGACAACTCGATCGCCAGAGGCAATTGTCTTATCGAGAAGTTTTAGAAACGCCCGTGCCTTAACAGCGTCATCGACAATCAATAACTTTTGTCTGCCTTCGCTATCGCCGTAAAGGCCGTAGTCAATCATTGACCATGCATCAAAAGGAACGAGAAAGCGACTTACAGCATCAACTGCAGTTGCGAATGCCTCTTTCGACGCGGCAGGGAGCGCGGCAAAGGCCTTGCTAACGCCGGGCGTGGAAAGCGATGACTCCTGCGGCCAAATGACCTTCAAAAATGGAAAGACTGCACGCTCAAAAACTTCGCTAGCAGAATGCGCGGCTTTCTTGGCATTAGCAACGTCGTTGACGAACCGAGTTAGTACGCCAGCAACATTGGCCCGAACCTCATCTTCAACCGATCGAAGCATCTGCTGAACGGCGCCAACATCGATAGCAGGTTTGCGAGATTCCAGATTTGATTGCAAACACTCTATGACAAGGTCCATTGCGAATATCTGACGACTCTCCCGGGAAATCCCCAGATCAGTTGAGCGCCGCAACATCTCCTTCCCCAACGCCTTGATCACATCGACAAACTGAAAGCGGCGAGCGACTGCTCTCCATAAAACTCTGGACTCGTCATCTGGACGAAGCAGAGGAGGAACAAGCGTCCGTTTTGTCCACTGTCTATCTGCGTTGAGAAAGTACGCGAACGTCTCGATCAGCCGATACAAAGCGATCAGCTTGGATCTTCCGTTTGATTCAATGATCAAGTCCCGCATCAAGCGTAACGGTGTGCCAGCGGCAAAAGGCCGGCTGCCCTCCACTAGTCGAGGGCAGCCGGCCAGAAATACGCCAATCAACTTGCCTGCTGGCGTGTTGAGTGTGTCCAAATCCATGGGTGCGGCGTCGCCAACTTGTGACCCTGATGTACTTAAATCTGACTGACCCTCCGCACTACGTCGTGCGTTTGTTGCCTTCACCGCATATGGCCAAATGCGATTCCATGTCACGCGCCCACGCTTAGAAACAACAACTTGACGCTCCCAGCTAGACAGCCACTGCGCTAAGCCTTCAATCGCTCGTTCAATTATGTCGTCGGGTACGGCCTCCAACAAAATAAGGACACGTTCAGCCTCAACTGCAAGATCGCGATCACCACCAACACTTTGAGGGGAATGTGCCCAACCAAGGCGCTCCCAAAGTGGAGCTGAACCACGTCGAGGATCCTTCGAAGACTCCAAGTCACGAAGGATCTGCTCCACACTTTGCGGCTGTCTTAACCAATTGGCAGCTCGTTCAGCTGGGTCCGAATCCCAGCTGATTCGCGGTGATGTGAGTGCTATCGCCAAGGCATCCAGTCGGCCTTCTCCGTCGAGCAAGTCAAATTGAGGGTCTGGATCGCTTTGCAGCCGATGAACTCCGGTCGCAGCAGGAAATCCCGACTCAAGCCCTGCATCCGTGTCAGAAGCCTGCACTTTCGATCTCTTATCGTCTAGCCAGTTCTTGGTACCTTCATCCAATCTTCCTTCTGCTGCCAAGATCCGCATCAGCTCTTGGACTGCCGCTAGTTGTTGTTCGCGCTTGAAGGCTTCGCCTGGGGGCATATGTGGCCACACCCTTCTTGGTGGCATATTCTTGATGCGGTCTGAAATTGCAATCTGCTCAAACTCAGAGAGGTCTCGAAATCGGCGAGCCCTAAGCTCGGCGATCTCAGGAAAGTACTGAATTCCCCAGAACAGATCGTCCATCGAATTCAGCTGAAAGTCGGCGACATCCTCGGGTGAAGCGAACCGAAGGTCCCGGGCAAGTGCAGCCCAAAGACGAACAAACACTGGCGATGATGAATTGCGCCAGCTATAAGCAATCTCACGAGCTGCAAAGGCATCCAATTCAAGAAGCCGATCCAACGCTGCATAGAGCAGCTTCACCGAGGGAGCAATACCTTCGTGAAATTCGTCCAGCTCGGTATTCGGGCCGTCTTCGGCAGTACCTGAGGCCGTATAAACCCGATTGAGTTGGCCAAGACGCCAAGTCTCATATCCCCCATCCCAACCAGTCCGTTTAGCAATATCCAGTCCCCTTTCAACTGCTGCCAACAGGGCAATGCAGAGTGAATATATGAATGGTTGGCTCGCAATCTCGGACAACTTGATAACGTTTAGATCAACGGCCTTTCCGCTTGCTAAGCGGATCGAAAACAAGTCGTTCGCCTGCTTCGGCTTCCGCCTTCTGATAGACCGGCCAGAGAAAGAGCGAGAGTGAATCTCCAAGTGCAGGCGCGGAGCAACCAGCTCAACTATGTCCTGAATTGCGGATCCTGACAGCTCGCCATCTGAAAGTCTCGAACTAATTTCGTACTCACTTACATCGAGCCGCGAGTCAGTGGCTGGATCACGCCAAAACTCTTCAATAAGTCTCCACGCAGATTTCCACGGTTCGGGAAGCTTTCGCCCGTCATCAGAATTTAGCGAATGAACTACTGAATCGCCCCGGGTTTTGAGGAGGCTCCAACATTTGAGAAGATGGAGCCATGAGAAAGTCAACGAAGTTTTCCCCCGAAGTCCGCGAACGTGCAGTGCGCATGGTGCAGGAGCACCGTGGCGAATA
>NZ_QFZK01000006.1 GCF_003415675.1 Rhodoferax lacus | reverse complement strand
GAGGGTTCCCACGTCTATCACTCCTAATCACCCCTGCTCAAAAATGAAGCAAGGATTGTGGATAACGTGGCTCAGTTTTCGACTGGAATTCCTACTTTTTTGGCCCAACCTTCATTTGGAATCAACACTGTGAGGACATCACGCGGTCCAGGGCCTTGCGCATGGATGCGTCGCGCTCTGCGGTGTAACTTAACCTGCAACCTGCAACCTGCAACCTGCAACTTGCAACTTGCTATCGAGTTGGCCACGAAATCCTGTGGACTCAAGACCTATGTCCGGTCAATCATCGTGGCTGTTGGTAGGCGAAGGACGCCAATTGGGGGCTTTCTGCGCATTCCATTGATGGCGGACAGTGATTCCACGTTCATCGCGGACAGCATTCCAAGCGATGGCGGACACCCTGCGCTGGTGTCCTGAGTGACGGTGGCAATCCTATCCCAACTGTCCGCGATGGCCTTGGAACGGCCCGCTTGCGGAAGGTTTTAGGCTGCCTTGGCAAGTTTTCTCATGGACTCGCCCTTCAGAGCCATCTTGTGGGAACCGTGCACGATGCGGTCCAGGATGGCATCGGCCAGGGTGGGTTCATCGAGCCATGCGTGCCAGGCCGTTACCGGCAGCTGACTGGTGATGAGCGTGGCTCGACTACCCACCCGGTCATCCAGCAATTCCAGCAAATCATTGCGTTCGTGCGCGGCGATGGGGGCAATGGCGAAGTCATCCAATATCAACAGGTCCAGCTTGGCTAACTGGGTCAGTCGCCGCGCAAAGCTGCCATCACCATGCGCCACATGCAACTCCTCCAGCAAGCGTGGTGCACGGGCGTACAGCACGGAGAATCCCAGTCTGGCGGCTTGCTGGCCCAAGGCACATGCCAGCCAAGTCTTGCCGCAGCCGGTAGCCCCAGTCAGCAGCACGTTGTGGCCGTGGCGCAGCCAGTCACCGTTGGCCAGAGCACCAATAACTTCCCGGCTGAGCCCACGGTTGCTTCTCCAGTCAATGTCCTCCAGGCAGGCCGAAGAGACCTTCAGACGGGCGGCCTTCAACAGGCGCTCCAAGCGCTTGCTGTCGCGCCAGTCAACCTCCCGTTGCACCAGCAGGGCCAGGCGCTGTTCAAAGGGCAATTCAGCGACAGCGATTTGGCTTGCCGGGTCGGTCAAGGCGGCGGCCATGCCGTCCAGGCGCAAGGCGCGCAGTTGTTGCAGGGTGTGTTCGTTGAGCATGTTTGTTCCTTGTGTTTCGGGTGTGGTCAGTGGTAGTAGTCCGGGCCACGCACGTTCTCGTGCAACGGCAGGCTGGCTTGGGTGGGGATGGGCGTTTCGATGGAGCGCTGGTCCAGCCCGCAACTGAGGATGGAGGCGATGCTCTTGTAGTGCGGGGCACGAATCGACTGGGCACGGGCACAAGCGGCTTCCAGTCGGTCGTGGCCGTACTCACGGCCCAGACGCATGAGTCCCAAGCAGGAGCGGTAACCCTGCTCCGGGTGGGCGCGGTGCTCCATCTGCCAGCGCACCACGTCGGCTGTGGCGGCACCAATGCGCTCGGCCCAGGCAATGAGCTTGGCCGGTGTCCACTGCAGGTGCGCCCGGTGCGAGGCGGGCATGTGTTCGGGCGTGGTGGTGTGCGCACCGCTGCGCGGGTTCAATGCGTGGGCGGCCACGCGGTTCTGGCCATGCACCGCCTCGACCGTGGTGGCGGTGATGCGCAACTCCACCATCTCACCCACCAGGCGGTGAGGAACCGAGTAGTAGTGGCCGTCGAGCTCGACGTGGTAGTCGATATTGACCCGCGCCGGCTTGAAGCGGGCGATGGCCATGCGCGTGGCCGGCAAGGGCTTGAGGGCAGGCTGGTCCAGGCTGGCGAACGCACTGGAGCGGCAGCCTGGCAGCTTCTTGAACGGGCGTTGGTTCAGGTCCTGCAGCAAGGCCGCAATTGCTTTGTTCAGCGCGCCCAGGCTGAAGAAGCGCTGGTGGCGCAAGCGCGCCAGAATCCAGCGCTCCACCACCTGCACCGCCACTTCCACCTTGGGCTTGTCGCGGGGTTTGGCCGGGCGTGCCGGCAGCACGGCCAGGTTGTAGTGCTGCGAGAGTTCTTCGAGCAAGCGGTGGCTGGTGGGCTCGTAGCGGTCCGGTCGGGCCATAAGCGCACGCGGTTGGTCGGGCACCAGCAGGCGCGGCACGCCGCCGATGAATTCCAGGGTGGCAATGATGCTGGCCACCCAGTCGGTTGCCTTCTGCGTGGGCGTGGCGCAGGCGTAAGTGAAGTTGGATGCGCCCAGCACGGCCACGAATACCTGGGCCTGTGCAATCTCGCCAGTGCTGGCGTCAACTACCGGCACCGTCTGCCCGGCGTAGTCCACGAAGAGCTTGTCGCCTGCCTCATGTATCTGGCGCATGGAGCGCTTGAGACGCTTGGCCCATTGTTGGTACTTCTCACAGAAAGCGCTGTACTTGTAGGCCGCTCCCTGGTGTTGCTGCTGGTACTCCTCCCAAAGCAATTGCAGGGTGACGCCGGGGCGTTTGAGTTCGCCGTGCAGGTGGGTGTAATCGGGCTCCAGGTGGCGGGACTGGCGTGCCACCGGTGGCCGGTAGAGCCGGGCTTGTAGTTCCTCGTCGCTCAAGTGCTGGGCCTGTTCCCAGTCCAGCCCGGCGGCGCGGGTGTAGCTGGCAATCTCGCTGACCGTGGATTTGGAGATGCCCAGTGCGGCGCCAATCTGGCGCTGGCTGAGGTTGCCGCTGTGCAGCAGCTGCAATGTGTGTCGTATCTTGCTCATGGTGACCCTTGGTGTGGGCATAGCTGGGTTCCGGTCAAAAAACCGGGCAGCCTACGCCTCGTTTGGGTCACTCAGGACACTGCTGGGTGTCCGCCTTCAAAATGGAATGCTGTCCGCCATCACCGTGGAACGGTGTCCGCGATGACGCTGGAACGCTGTCCGCCATCAGCATGGAATCGTGTCCGCCATCGCGTGGAATACGCAGCTTTCCAAGCAATCTTCTCCGGAGTCATGATCGTTGACTCTCTCAGGCGTTGCTCGAGTGAGGCCCTCATTTCCTGCACCGTCATGCCGGGCATTAGCTTCGCAGAGTCGGTCCAGTAGTCCCGGCTCTTCTGCGCGCGCTCTTCCGTCCAGGAGGGACTTATGCAAGCGATCGCACGCAAGATTGCGCCAACCTGCCTGTTCCTTCGCAAGACTAGCTTTTCGTGCAGTACCAGCGCCCGGCGCTGGTCCCGCGTCAGCGTCGTCGGGTCGCATGTCGACATTTGCAGATGACCTTCAAAAGTATCAGGTATCAGGCTCAACAGGGATATTGGTTTCTCACTTGGAACCGCTCCAAGTGACTTTATGTTTTCAGGCTCGTTGATTTCGCGCTCGGTCATGTTGCTGGTCATGGATAACATTCCCTTCCAAAGGCATTGCTGTGAGCGCTCACGTAGGATTGTTATGGCTTCTTGCTAGGCCTGAGGCCCCATTTCATTGGGGGTCGTTGCGCTTTCCGATAGTGCGCGGCTCAGTTCATCAAGCAGCGGAGCGATTCCGGGAATAGTATCCAGTATCGATGTACGGTCCAATCCAGTGTGAATACTTTCTTGCCCACCGTCGCTGCAATCCGTCATAGCAGCGTCAATAATTGCTTCAAGGCTTTCTTCCGAAAAGTCTGCAAGCGTTCGAGAATCTGTGGGGCTGGCTGACGACGGTCTCCAAACAACTGATTCGTCAGATAGAACACACTCAAGAAACCGACTGCGCCACCAACCAACGTACGAAGTGAACTTCAATATGCATTGATGGCGACATTCCTGGTCATACGCATCTTGATCCAGGTGCCAACCCGTTTCAAAATCAAAAACGCTGAAGTCTTGCTTTTCGACTCGAACTTGCAAGAATTGGGCTGGAGCTGGCATGTCATATCCAAGCAGGTCTGTGGAGCGCGTGTATTCGTAGTTGATGTAGATACTTTCCGCTTTATCGTATTCGCCATCAGACGTGCAAAGTACTGCATCGAGCCACCCGTCAACAAGCAACGGCCTGTAACCATCGCAGTGTCTGTCAGATACGAATCCCATTAAAGTTCGGATTTCGTCATCTAGAGGAAATTCGCTTTCTGCCACTTCGGACAGCCATTCGTGAACATCGTCGTGAGATAGTGTTGTAACGGCTCCTGTGACCAAGCGCTGGGACGCCAAGCAATGAACCGCAACCGTCATGATGGTTAGCCTATCTGTGCTTTCCGCGTACCACTCCAAGAATCTGACAAGTGCTGCAATTGAACCATCGTGTTCAATTGGTCGCAGCACGTCGGCTACGTTCGGCGAATTGTGTCTGGCTTCGAGGTCGGCCATGAACTTCCCCCACGTTTCTGGCTTCATCGCGTCATACAGGCGGGCAAGGATAACTAAATCCTCCATAGCCCCGCGCCGGACCCAGGCCTCGGGCACAGATTTGCTCACTTAGCTTCACCGTTTGGCATATCACCTCCCAAGAAACTGACTCCTGGCCCCCATATGACAATATTCACCATATATCGGGATGACCGATCCTACAAGAAATTGGACCATTTCCCCATATGTCGGGAATCAGTTCATTGCCTCCACACGCCGCCTTTGGCCTTGCCCTGCGCAAGCATCGGCTGGATGCTGGTATGAGCCAGGAGCAATTGGGGTTGGAATCAGGCGTGCAGCGCAATTTCATTTCCCTGATTGAAACGGGTCAGAACCAACCCACCATCACGACGATCTTCAAACTTGCTTCCGCCCTTGATGTGAAGGCATCCAAGTTGATTGCAGAAGTAGAGCGACAAATCGAATAACCCGTTTGCCTTCTTGAAAATCACTTACCGCAGTCTATGATGCTTATTCATAGCAGGAAAGCAGAAATCGATGCAATGGATTGCACCATCAGAGAAGGACTCGGCCACTGTCACGCTTGAAAAGCGCCTGTGGGACGCCGCCGACCAGTTTCGCGCCAATTCCGGCCTCAAACCCCAAGAGTACTCAGGCCCCATCCTCGGGCTCATTTTCCTGCGCTTTGCCGAGGTGCGCTTTGTCATCCAGCGTGCCAAGCTAGAGGCCGCAGGCAGTTCGTCCCGCCGTGGCAGCCGTGTCGATGAGCCAGCGGCCTACCAGGCAGAGAGCGTGCTGTACCTCAGCCCCGAGGCGCGGTTTGACTTCCTGCTGACCCTGCCGGAGTCCGCGAACATCGGCGCCAAGGTGAACGCCGCCATGCGCGAGATCGAGCTGCACAACCCGACGCTGGCCGGTGTGCTGCCCAAGACCTTCAACCTGTTCACCAGCACCCTGCTCAAGGAACTGCTCAAGAAGGTGTCCGAGATACCGGCCACGCTGGACTACGACGCCTTTGGGCGCATTTACGAGTACTTCCTGGGCGAGTTTGCGATGACTGAGGGGCAAGGTGGCGGCGAGTTCTACACGCCGTCCAGCATCGTTCGCCTGCTAGCAGAAATCATCGAGCCCTTCCATGGCCGCATTCTGGACCCGGCCTGTGGCTCCGGCGGCATGTTTGTGCAGTCGGCTCGCTTTGTGGCCGAGCACCAGAAGAACCCTGCCGCCGAACTGTCTATCTGCGGTGTCGAAAAGACGGATGAGACCGGGCGCCTGTGCCGCCTCAATCTGGCGGTACATGGCCTGGAAGGCATGATTCGGCATGGCGGAAACGTCAACAGCTACTACGACGACCCGCATAACGCGACCGGCCAGTTCGACTTTGTGCTGGCGAACCCGCCCTTCAATGTCAATGCGGTAGACAAGGAGCGACTGTCCGACATGGTGGGCGCAGGCCGACGCTTTCCCTTTGGCCTGCCGCGCACGGACAACGCCAACTACCTATGGATTCAGCTTTTCTACTCGTCACTGAACGCCATGGGCCGAGCTGGTTTTGTCATGGCGAATTCCGCATCGGATGCACGCAGCTCGGAACAGGCGCTGCGCCAGCAACTGATCGAGGCCAGGGCTGTGGACGTGATGGTGGCCGTCGGTCCCAATATGTTCTACACCGTCACGCTGCCTTGCACGCTATGGTTTCTGGACAAGGGCAAGGCCATGACCAAACGCGCAGACAACGTGCTGTTCATCGACGCCCGCCACATTTATCGGCAGGTGGATAGGGCTCACAAAAACTGGAGTGATGCCCAAATTGGGTTCATCGCCAATGTCGTACGTCTGTACCGTCACGAAGCCTTGGATAAAGGGTTTGGCGGCGATGCCGCTGCGGCCAAGATCAGGGAAGTGTTTGGCGAAAAGCCTGCCTATGCAGACGTGGCCGGACTGTGCAAAGCGGCAACGCTGCAAGAGATTGAAGCTCAGGGCTGGTCGTTGAACCCCGGTCGGTATGTGGGCGTTGCCCCGGGTGAAGACGTTAGCGACGAGGATTTCAATGAGCAGCTTGTTGCATTGAATGAAGAGTTGGAAGTGCTTAACGCTCAGGCGCGGGAACTGGAGAAGACGATTGCCGAGAATGTCGCTGGAATCCTGGGATCTTGAGCATGAACAACAAGGAATGGAAGCCGCACAAACTTGACGAACTGGGTTCCGTAGGTCGCGGCAAGTCCCGACACCGACCGCGCAACGCTGCGCACCTCTATGGTGGTCCTTATCCTTTTTTTCAGACGGGGGACATCAAAGCTGCGGGTTTTCATCTCACTGAATTTACGCAAACCTATAGTGAAGATGGTCTTGCGCAGAGCAAACTTTGGGAGCCGGGAACGCTGTGCATCACCATTGCTGCCAATATTGCAGAGAACGCAATCCTGGGTGTCAAAGGGTGCTTTCCTGACAGCGTGGTTGGATTCATTCCCGATCCTAAAAAAGCTGATGTGCGTTTTGTTAAGTACTACCTAGACACGCTCAAGCTGCAAATGCAGAGCATTTCACGCGGAACGACGCAGGACAATTTGAGCGTCGATAAGTTACTTTCATTTGACTTCAATACCCCAACGCTTAAAACGCAGCAACGCATAGCAGACATCCTCGCCACCTACGACGAACTGATCGAAAACAGCCAGCGGCGCATCAAAATTCTGGAGTCTATGGCCCGTGGGCTTTACCGCGAGTGGTTCGTCCACTTCCGCTTTCCTGGGCATGAAGGTCATCCGCGCGTGGCTTCTGCCTTGGGGGAGATTCCGGAAGGGTGGTCAGTTGTGAAGTTCGGTGATCTCTACAACACTGGCTCGGGAGGAACACCAAGTCGAGCGCGGCCCGAATACTTCATGGAAGGCTCTATTGCTTGGGTAAAGAGCCAAGAGTTACTCGACGGTTTTGTACTTTCAACAGAAGAGCGAATCACTGAACGTGCTATTTTGGAATCATCGGCGAAGGTATTTCCTGCGAACACGGTTTTGGTTGCGCTTTACGGGGCGACGATTGGCAAGCTGGCTATCCTTTCCCAAGCTGCGGCAACCAACCAAGCATGTTGCGCAGTTCTCTCGAAACTCAATTCCTATGGGCGGGAGTTTGCCTACCTCACATTATTGGTTAATCGAGAGAAGATCATAGGTATGCGGCTAGGAGCTGCCCAGCAAAATATTAGCCAAGTTTTGCTGAGAAATTTCGAATGCTTGAAACCCCAGGATGAGCTTGTGCATCGGTTTTCAAAGGTCACCGCACCTTTCTTTGATGGCATCCTTACGCTTCAGCGCCAAATCGAAAATATCCGCCGAACCCGTGACCTGCTTCTACCGCGCCTGCTTTCAGGCCAAATCGAGGTCGAGGCAACATAGACCATGAGTCCTCGCGCCTACACCGAAGACCAGTTGGTCGAGCAACCCGCCATTGGCCTGTTTGCCGACCTAGGCTGGCAAACGGTGTCGGCAATGGAAGAGACCTTTGGCGCCGCTGGCACCTTGGGGCGTGAGACCAAGGGCGAAGTGGTGCTGGCAACGCGCCTGCGCAAAGCCTTGGAACGTCTAAACTCCGCCTTGCCTGCCGAGGCCATCAACAACGCCATAGACGAAATCAGCCGTGACCGCTCGGCCATGTTGCTGGAAGCCGCCAACCGCGAGGTGTACCGGCTTCTGAAAGAAGGCATCACCGTCTCTGTGCCCGACCTGGAGCACGGCGGGCAGAAGACGGAGCGCCTGCGCGTGGCGGACTGGGACCAGCCAGAGAATAACGATTTCCTGCTGGTGAGCCAGTTCAGCGTGACGGGTGCGCTCTACACCTGCCGCCCCGATCTGGTGGGCTTTGTGAATGGCCTGCCCTGGGTGGTGATTGAACTCAAAAAGCCAGGGGTGCCCGCACGCGCCGCCTTCGATGAAAACCTGACCCACTACAAGCAGCAGATACCCAATCTGTTCTGGTTCAACGCGCTGATGATTGCCTCCAATGGCACGGACAGTCGCGTGGGCTCGCTCACGGCAGACTGGGGCCGTTGGGTGGAGTGGAAGCGCATTGCTCGCGAGGACGAGCCACGCCGAGTCTCCCTGGAGGTGATGTTGCGCGGCACCTGTGACCGCTCGCGCCTGCTGGACGTAGTGGAAAACTTCACACTGTTTTCGGAACACAAGGCCGGGCTGGTCAAGATCATTGCGCAGAACCACCAGTACCTGGGTGTCAACAACGCCATATCGTCCATGCTGGAGGCACGCAAGCTGGGCCACGGGCGCGGGGGCGTGTTCTGGCAGACACAGGGCAGCGGCAAGAGTTTTTCCATGGTGTTCTTTGCCCAGAAGGTGCTGCGCAAATTGGTGGGCAACTGGACCTTTGTGGTGGTGACCGACCGCGTGGAGTTGGACGAGCAGATTGCCAAGACCTTCAAGACCGTGGGTGCCGTCAGCGATGCCGAGGGCGATGCGTGCCATGCCAGCAGCGGCGCCGACTTGCGTGAGCTGCTGCGTGGAAACCACCGCTATGTGTTTACGCTGGTGCACAAGTTCCAGTCGCCAGAGTTGTTGTGCGACCGCTCGGATGTGATTGTGCTGACCGACGAGGCGCACCGCAGCCAGTACGACACACTGGCGTTGAACATGCGCGCGGCCTTGCCCCGTGCCATGTTCATGGCCTTTACCGGCACTCCGCTGATAGCAGGGGAAGAGCGCACCAAGGAAGTGTTTGGCGACTATGTGTCCATCTACGACTTCCAGCAGTCCATCGAAGATGGCGCCACTGTGCCGCTGTTCTATGAGAATCGCACACCCGAGCTGCAACTGGTTAACCCCGACCTGAATGACGACATCTACCAACTGATTGAAAGCGCCGACCTGGACCCCGAGCAGGAGGCCAAGCTGGAGCGCGAGTTGGGGCGGCAGTACCACCTGATTACCCGTGACGACCGCCTTGACACGGTGGCAAAAGACATCGTGCGGCACTTTCTGGGCCGGGGCTTTGTGGGCAAGGCCATGGTGGTGTCCATCGACAAGGCCACCGCGCTGCGCATGTACGACAAGGTGCGGCAGCATTGGCTGGTGGAAACCGCGCTGGTGGAGAAGGAGCTGGGGCAACTGGCCTATCTGCCAGTTGTTGATGGAATGAGTGCCGAGCTGGCGCAACGAGAGGCCCGCACGGCCGAGCTGAAGCAACGCCTATCGGTGCTGAACACCACCGACATGGCTGTGATCGTGTCACCTGGCCAGAACGAAATCCAGCAGATGCAGGAGCGGGGCCTGGACATAGCCGTGCACCGCAAGCGCATGAACGAGTCCAACCCCGGCCTGGACGAAAAGTTCAAGGACACCCAAGACCCGGTGCGGCTGGTGTTTGTCTGCGCCATGTGGCTGACCGGCTTTGATGCGCCAAGCTGTTCCACGGTGTACCTGGATAAGCCCATGCGCAACCACACGTTGATGCAGACCATTGCCAGGGCCAACCGGGTGTTCCCCGGCAAGCACAGCGGCCTGATCGTGGACTATGCGAATGTGTTCGCGTCGCTGGAAAAGGCGCTGGCAATTTACGGTGCGGGCAAGGACGGCACCAGCCCGGTACGGGACAAGGCGCAACTGGTGGCAGAACTTCGGCGCTCTGTCATGGACGCCACCACGTTTTGCGCTGCAAAGGGCGTGATGCTGGCCGCTATGGAGGAACTTGCAGGCGGTAGCCTGGAGCGGTTGCAGGCTGTGGCCGATGCCCTGAACGCCTTGATTTCGCCCGACCCCTTGCGCCGTGACTTCTTTGGCCATGAGCGGCTTGTCTCCACGCTCTACAAGGCCGTCAAGCCCGACCCTTCTGCCTTGGAATTCGCTAGCCGCGTGGCCTG
Organism: Rhodoferax lacus; assembly: GCF_003415675.1. Classification (GTDB taxonomy): domain Bacteria; phylum Pseudomonadota; class Gammaproteobacteria; order Burkholderiales; family Burkholderiaceae_C; genus Allorhodoferax; species Allorhodoferax lacus. The sequence continues at coordinate 224,456 of NZ_QFZK01000006.1, read as the reverse complement.
CCTATCGACCATTGCCGAAGCCATACGCGCCAAGCTGAATCCGAACCCACCGGATATTTCCACGGTGCTGAGCGGCATCAACGACTTGCTGGACGCCTCTATCACCGGCCATGCCATCCGCGAGCAGGGGCCACCGGCGCTGGACCTCTCCAAAATCAACTTCGAGGCGCTGGCGCAGCGCTTCAGCCAGTCCAAGCACAAGAACACCGACCTGGAAGTGTTGAAGGCTGCCATCCGTGCCAAGCTGGAAAAGATGGTGGAACTCAACCGCACTCGCGCAGACTTCTCGGAAAAGTTCGAGGAGCTGATTGAGAGCTACAACGCAGGCAGCCGGACCATTGAGGCGCTGTACCAGGAACTGCTGGAGCTGAGCAACAGCCTCAACGACGAGGAGCACCGCCATGTGCGGGAGAACATGAGCGAGGAAGAATTGGTGATTTTTGACATTTTGACCAGACCCTCACCCGAGCTGGGCGCCGAGGAGCGGGCGGAGGTTAAGAAGGTTGCTAGGGAGTTGCTGGCGCGGCTCAAGGAACTGCTGGTGCTGAACTGGCGGCAGAAGTCTACGGCTCGATCGCAGTTGAAGTTGACCATTGAAGACACGCTGGATTCAGGATTGCCAAGAGCCTACACTCCAGAGGTGTACCGGGAAAAGTGCTCGGCGGTGTTTGAGCACGTGTACGAGAGCTACCCCGAGCGGGGCGCAGGCGTGTATGCTTGAAAGGCGCAAGCCGAGAGCGGAAGGTAAATCAAAATTCAGTGTCTAAAACGCCACATTTGGGTCACTTTCAAAATTGACGGTATTTTTGACGGTACCTTCATGGCTTGGTTCAAGGGAACCTAGTATCCATGCGGGCTGGCGTTTAGTTTGTGATTCCGGCCCCGGCACCACGGCTTCAAGCCATGGTTTCAAGCTTCTCAAGCGCGCACAATTACAACACCCGCTTATCCACAGGAGTTTCTTCATGTTCCCAGAATACCGTGACCTGATTACCCGCCTCAAAACCAGCGACCACCATTTTGGCCGCCTGTTTGACCAACACAATGATCTGGACCAGAAGATCAAAAACATGGAATCCCGCATCGAGGTGGCAAGCCATGAGGCCATCGAGGCGCTGAAAAAAGAAAAGCTGCTGCTCAAAGACCAGCTCTACGGCATCCTGCGCAAGGCCAGCGACGCCAACCCCTAACAAACTGCGCGCCGCACCGGCGCACATCTGCATGCACCAGTGTCCGCTGGTGCAGGCGGGACACCCCTCAGGTCGGCGACTTGCCGCACTTTATCGTTGATACTTGAGTCAGGAAACTTATGACTCAAATTCTCGTCGTCGATGACAACCCCATGATTCGTAAATTGCTGGGAATGGCTTTGAGTCGTCATTTCAGTGTGTGCGAGGCGCAGGACAGTGCGGCGGCCTTATCGGCGATACAGCGCAACAAGCCTGAGATCATCTTTCTGGACATCATGATGCCCAGTGCCAATGAAGGCCTGGACCTGCTGGACCGGTTGAAAAGCGACCCGCAAACCAAAGACATCTTGGTGGCCATGGTCACCAGCCGCGCCGACCCGGGCGACCGTGCACTGGCCATGGCCAAAGGTGCAGACGGCTTTTTCAGCAAACCTTTTCACCTCGATGCGATTACCCAATGGGCTGCAGAGCGACTGCGCCCACGAACTGGCACTGGCACTAAATAACGTAGAGGCCGGTATCCACCCGCCGTTCGGCCGCCAAGGTTTCGAACGCACTGTTGACCGACATGTGCACCTTGCCCGAGAGGGCTTTCCACAGCGGTGAATGCAGCAGGCGGTCTTGCACCGGTCCTTTGACTTCGGCCAGGTGCAGGCGTATGCCGCGCGCACTGAGATCGCGGTTCACATCGGTCAAGGCTTCCATGGCCGTGGTGTCCACCCGGTTCACTGCACTCATGATCAGCACCAGATCACAAATGCGCGCGTCTTTCATCAGCTCTGCAGACAGCCGCGCCTCAACCGCATTCAGGTTGCCGAAGAACAGACTTTCATCAATGCGCAGAAACAGTGCGCCCGGAATGGTCTCCACACCATGGCGCTCCACGTTGCGGAAGTGCTCGGTGCCCACGATGCGGCCAATCACGGCAATATGCGGCGTACTGGCCCGCACCAGCAGGGTCACCAGGGACAGGAGAATGCCGGTGGCTATGCCCAGCTCCAGCCCCAGCAGCAGCACCCCGGCCGCAGCGCCCAACAGGGCCAGCGCATCGGCACGGTCATAGTTCCAGGCCTGCACAAAGGCTTTCAGGTCAATCATGCTGATGGCGGCCACCACAATGCTGGCTGCCAGCACCGCCAATGGCAAACGTGCAAACCAGTGGGTGCCCGCCAGCACGATCAGCAGCATGCTGATCGCAGCCGACAGACTGGCCATGGGTGTGCGCGCACCGGCCGCCAGGTTGATGGCCGTGCGTGACAAGCCGCCGCCCACGGGCATGCCACTGTAAAAGGCGGCCACCACATTGGCCGCACCCAGGCCTACCAGTTCGCGGTTGGGCTCCAGACGCTCGCGGTACTTGGCAGCCAGCGCCTGACCCATGGTGATGTTCTGCACCGTGCCTATAAAAGCCATGATGAGGGCGGGCGCAAACAGTGTGCGCAAATCATCCAGGCCAGGCAGGAAGAAATGAATGCCGCCCAGCCCCTCCTTGATGGCGCCCACCACGGCCACCTGGTGCCGCGTATCAAGTTCCAGCGCCACCATGGCCACACTGGCCGTGGCCAGCACCACCAGGGGCATGACACGCACCCAGACCTCGGCCCGTTTGGTGTTCCAGCCCAGACGGCTGGCCAGCGGCACCAGGCCGTAACGCGAAAGCATCAGCCACAGCAAGGCGCTGATGCCCAGCGTCAGGGTGACCGGATTGGTCTGCTGCACATGCTCCAGCAGCGACAGCAAGGACTGCCAGCTGTTGCTGCCTGTGGCCTGCACACCCAGCAGAAATTTGAGCTGGCTGATGATGATCAGCACGGCCGAACCGGATATGAAGCCGCTGACCACCGGGCGACTGAGCAACTGCGACAAAAAGCCCAGGCGCAGAAAGCCAAAGGCCATGGTCATCAGGCCTGACAACAGGCACAGGCCAGCCGCCATGGTGATGTACTGCGGGCTGCCAGGCGCCATCAACGGGCTGAGCACCGCATAGGTCATGATGGAGGTGATGGCCACCGGCCCCAGGGCCTGCAGGCTGCTGCTGCCCAGCCAGATGTAGGCAATTACGGGCAGGATGCTGGCATACAGGCCGACCTGCGGCGGAAGGCCGGCCAGCAACGCATAGGCCAGACTTTGGGGAATGACCAGAATGGCAAGAATGGCGCCCGCCACGATATCGCTGGACAGGTTTTCACGCCGGTAATGGACAAGCCAGAGAGGTAACACGGATAGGGTGGCCCTTTTGGAATGGTGAGGCAGGTTAGCATAGCCCTTGTGATTCTTACCTTCTCCGCAACGACTGCCACCAGCCCATGACCGACCCCCTCCAGCCTGCGACACCTGCTACGGACACGCCCAGGCTTTTTATCGGGGTCATTGCCCTGTTTTTGCTGGCAGCGCTGGTGCCCACACTGTGGACGACACTGGACCTGCAGGCCGCCGCCCTGTTTGTCGGACCACAGGCCGCCATACCAGCCGGTGGCTGGTGGTGGGTGGTGTGGATCAATGCGCAGATACCCACCGTGTTTCGCTACTTCCTGCTGATCGCCTTCATGGGCTGGGTGGCCAGCCTGTTCATGGAGCGCTGGAAGGGCTGGCGCATGGCGCTTGCCTTTGTGGTGGTGGCGGGCATTCTGGGCCCAGGCGCCGTGGTGAACTGGGGCTTCAAGGACAACTGGCAGCGCGCCCGCCCCTACCAGGTGCAGGCCTTTGGCGGCACGCAAACCTTCAGCCGCGCAGCGGTGATGACCAACCAGTGCGATGCCAACTGCTCGTTTGTCAGCGGCCACGTGGCCTGTGGCGTGTTTCTGGTCTCCATCGGTCTGGTGCACCGCAGGCGCCAGCGCGTGTGGGCGGCCGTTGGTGTGGCCTCAGGGCTTGTGATCGGCTTTGCCCGCATGGCCGACGTGGCCCACTGGCTGAGCGACGTGCTGTGGGCCTTCCCCGTCACTATGGGCACCAGCTGGCTGGTGTGGAAGCTGATGCTGCTTTACCGCAGACCTTCGGCCACCGTCGGGTAGCGCAGGCGCAAGCCCAGCTCCTGCTTCATGCGCCGGTTCACCAGGCGGCGCGATTCACTCATGAAGCTCAGCAGCATCACGGGCAACTGCTGATTGGCGCTATCGCGTGCCACGCGCGGTGGCCGGGGCAACTGGTACAGGTCGGCGGCCAGATCAAAGTAGTCGCCCATCTTGAGCACCGTGTCATCGCTGATGTTGTAGCGGCGCTGTGGCCGCCCCTTCCAAAGGGAAGCAATGCAGGCACGCGCCAGGTCATCGGCCTGGATGTGGTTGGTAAACACATCGTCCTGGGCACACAGCACCGGCGTGCCTTTGTGCAGGCGCTCGCGCGGCGTGCCTCCATCGCGGTCCTTGGCGTAAATGCCGGGGATGCGCAGCAGCTGCACACTGGCCCCGGCCGAGCGGCCAAAGAAGCGCACCTGCGCTTCCGCATCCACCCGCCGGTGCGCGCGGGGCGTGATGGCCTGGCTGCTGCGGGTCTCATCCACCCAGGCCCCGCCACAGTCCCCATAGACACCGCTGGTGGAGCCATAGACCAATTGCACCGGTGCACCCCGCAGGCGCAAGGCGCGCAACAGATTGCGTATGCGCGGATCGGTCCATCCCTCGGATGGGGGTGGGGCCAGATAGACCACGCGGGTGGCCAGTCCCGCCACGCGTGACAGCGTGTTGGCCCGGTCCAGATTGCCAAGCAGCGGCACGATGCCCTGCTCGCGCAGCGCCTGCACACGGCTGGCAGAAGACGTCAGTGCCAGCACGCGGGTGCGAGGGACCAGGCCAGCAGCTACGCGCAGACCCACGTCACCGCAGCCCACAATGAGCACACGCTGGCGTCTGAAGCGTGCGGGCAGTGCACCGAGGGGGGTTTGGTTTGAAGGCACAATGGAAGGCTGCTAAAAGAATACAGCTCACAGGATACCCAAAAAGATGACGACAAACGCCGCAGGCACCACCAGCTACTCGGTCACCGTTCAACCCAGCGGCCGCACCTTCACGGTGGACCGCGATGAGGCCATCCTGCCCGCCGGCATACGCCAGGGCATCGGCCTGCCCTACGGCTGCAAGGATGGCGCGTGCGGCAGCTGCAAATGCAAGATGCTCTCGGGCACGGTGGTGCACGGAGCGCACCAGGAAAAGGCACTCACCGCTGAAGAAGCTGCAGCTGGCCTGATCCTGACCTGCTGCGCCGTGCCGCAGAGCGACTTGCTACTGGAGTCGCGCCAAGTGACCGAGGCCGGCGCGCTGCCCATCAAGAAGATGCCGGTGCGGGTTGCCAGCCTGGAAAAAAAATCTGCCGATGTGGTACTGATGAAGCTGCAACTGCCGGCCAACGATGCCTTTGTGTTCCGCGCTGGCCAGTACATTGAGTTCCTGCTGCGCGACGGCGCGCGGCGCAGCTACTCCATGGCCAATGCACCAACCGAAGGCGCACAAGTGGAACTGCACATACGCCACATGCCAGGCGGCAAGTTCACCGACCTGGTGTTTGGCAGCATGAAGGAAAAAGACATTCTGCGCATCGAAGGACCGTTTGGCTCCTTCTTCCTGCGCGAAGATTCGGACGCTCCCATCGTCCTGCTGGCATCAGGCACCGGCTTTGCACCCATCAAGGCCTTGCTGGAAAACATGCAGCAAAAAGGCATCACGCGCCCGAGCACACTGTACTGGGGTGGCCGCCGTCCGGGCGACTTGTACATGGACGCCTGGGTGCGTGACTTCGCCGCCGCCAACTCCTGGCTGAGCTATGTTCCGGTAGTGTCCGACGCCCTGCCAGAAGATGCCTGGAACGGGCGCACCGGCTTTGTCCACAAGGCCGTGCTGCAAGACCATGCGGACCTGTCGGCCCACCAGGTCTATGCCTGCGGGGCCCCGATTGTGGTGGACTCGGCCAAGAGGGATTTTTGCGCCAGTGCCGGCCTGCCAGAAGACAACTTCTTTGCCGACGCTTTCACCTCGGAAGCCGACAAGCAATAAAAAAAGCCACCCAGGGCGGGCCCCGGGTGGCTGGTCTCTGGATGCGACTGCTTATTCGCCGAGGTAAGCCGCGCGCACCTTGGGGTCGTTGAGCATTTCCTTGGCATCACCGCCCATGGTCACAATGCCGGACTCCATCACATAGCCGCGGTTGGCAATGCCCAAGGCACGGCTGGCGTTTTGCTCCACCAGCAGCACCGTCACGCCCTGCGCGTATACGTCCTTGATGACCTCGAAGATCTTGTCCACCATGATGGGAGAGAGGCCCATGGAGGGCTCGTCGAGCAGCAGCACCTTGGGGCGGCTCATGAGCGCGCGGCCCATGGCCAGCATCTGCTGCTCGCCGCCGGACATGGTGCCCGAAAGCTGGTCGCGCCGCTCTTTCAGGCGCGGGAAGATGGTGAAGACCTTGTCGATGTCGGCCAGGATGTCGGCCTTGTCGTCGCGGATGTAGGCACCCATCTGCAGGTTCTCGATGATGGTCATGCGGGTGAACACGCCGCGGCCTTCGGGCACCATGGCCAGGCCCTGCTTGACCAGATCCCAAGGGCCCTGGCCCTTGATGCTCTTGCCCAGGTACTGGATGTCGCCGGCCTTGATGGGCAGGGTGCCGGTGATGGCCTTCATGGTGGTGGTCTTGCCCGCACCGTTGGAGCCGATCAGCGAGACCAGCTCGCCCTCGTGCACTTCGAAGTCCACGCCCTTGACGGCCTGGATGCCGCCGTAGGCCACCTGCAGGCCCGTGACCTTGAGTAAAGTATTTGTAGTCATGTCTGTCCTTGGTGACCTTAGTGCCCGCTGGTGCCCAGATAGGCCTCAATCACTTTTTCATTCTTCTGCACATCGGCCGGTGTACCTTCGGCGATCTGCTTGCCGTAGTCGAGCACGGTGACGCGGTCACACAGGCCCATCACCAGCTTCACATCGTGCTCGATCAGCAGGATGGTGCGGTTGTCCTTGCGGATGCGGTCAATCAGCTCGCGCAGCATGACCTTCTCGGTGGCGTTCATGCCGGCGGCGGGCTCGTCCAGGGCGATGAGCTGCGGGTCGGTGGCCAGGGCGCGGGCAATCTCCAGGCGGCGCTGGTCGCCGTAGCTGAGTGTGCGGGCCTTGTAGTCGGTGAACTTGCCAATACCCACATAGTCCAGCAGCTCCTGCGCGCGCTGGGCGATTTCGGCCTCTTCCTTCTTGAAGCTCTTGGTGCGCAGCATGGCGCCCAGCAGTCCCGAATGGGTGCGAATGTGGCGGCCCACCATCACGTTCTCCAGCGCTGTCATCTCGGAGAACAGGCGGATGTTCTGGAAGGTGCGCGCAATGCCGGCCTTGGCCACCAGGTGCACGGCAGTGGGCTGGTAGGGCTTGCCCGCCAGCTCAAAGCTGCCACCGTCCGGCGTGTACAGGCCAGTGAGCACATTGAAGAAAGTGGTCTTGCCCGCGCCATTGGGCCCGATAAGCCCATAGACCTGGCCACGCTTGATGTTGATGCCCACGTCGCTCAGTGCCTGCAGGCCGCCGAAGCGCTTGGAAACGCCGGAGACGTTCAATACGGTATCTGTCATGTTGTTATTTCCCCGTGCTTTCAGGATTTAGCCGTCTGCAAGGACTTGCCATGCTCGGGCGAGGGCCACAGGCCGCGCGGACGCATCAGCATGATGGAGATCATGGCCAAAGCAATCAGCAACTGGCGCAGGATGGAGGCATCCAGGCGCCCGCCGGTAGCGGCCTGCAGGGGGCCGGCCACGTAGCGCAGCACTTCGGGCAGGGCCGAGAGCAGCACCGCACCCAGGATCACGCCGGGCAGATGCCCCACGCCACCCAGCACCACCATGGCCACAATCATCACCGACTCCATCAGCGTGAAGGATTCCGGAGAGATGAAGCCCTGGAAGGCGCCAAACATCACACCCGACACACCGCCAAAGGTGGCGCCCATGCCGAAGGCCAGCAGCTTCATGTTGCGGGTGTTGATGCCCATGGCCTTGGCGGCGATTTCGTCTTCACGGATGGCCATCCAGGCGCGCCCCACACGGGACACCTCCAGACGGTGGCAGATCACGATGCTGACCAGCACCAGGGCCAGGAACAGGTAGTAGTACAGGGTCACCGAGGCCACCACAAAGTCACCGATCATCAGCTTCTTGCCCAGGTCCAGGCCGAAGAAGTGCAACGAGTCGATCTGGTTGATGCCCTTGGGGCCGTTGGTGATGTTGACCGGCGCATCCAGGTTGTTCAGGAACACGCGGATGATTTCGCCAAAGCCCAGGGTCACGATGGCCAGGTAGTCACCGCGCAGGCGCAAAGTGGGTGCGCCCAGCAGCACGCCAAACAGGCCCGCAATACCCGCGCCCACCGGAATGATCACCCACAACGGCGTGTGCAGCCCCTCCGGGAACATGGCTGCAAAGGCCGGGAAGGTTTCTGCCAGGTGGGGCGAGGCACCCAGCCCGTAGGCGTAGGCGCCAATGGCGAAGAAGGCCACATAGCCCAGGTCCAGCAGACCGGCATAGCCCACCACGATGTTCAGGCCCAGCGAGAGCAGCACATAGAGCAGGGCCATGTCGGCAATGCGCACCCAGGCATTGCCAAAGCTTTGCAGCATCAGCGGCAGCACCAGCAGCGCAATGGCGGTGGCGATAAAGGCGAGGATTTTCTTTTGTTGTGTCATGTCGGTCGCTCCTCAGGCACGGTCTGCAACGCGTTCGCCCAGCAGGCCCGAGGGCCGCAAGGTCAGCACCACGATGAGCACGATGAAGGCAAAAATGTCGGAGTAATGGCTTCCCAGCACGCCGCCGGTGAGGTCACCGATGTAACCCGCACCGATAGACTCGATGAGGCCCAGCAGAAGCGCACCCACCACTGCACCAGCCAGGTTGCCGATGCCGCCGAACACGGCTGCGGTAAAGGCCTTGAGGCCAGGCAGGAAGCCCATGGCGTGTTGGGCCGTGCCGTAGTTGGAGGCATACATCACGCCGGCAATGGCTGCCAGGATGGCGCCAATGATGAAGGTGGCCGAGATCACCATGTCGGGCTTCACACCCATGAGGCCGGCCACACGGGGATTTTCTGCCGTGGCCCGCATGGCACGGCCCAGCTTGGTGTAGTTGACCACCCACATCAGCAAGGCCAGCGACACGGCGGTCACGCCCAGGATCATCACCTGGGTGGGGGTGATCACCGCGCCCAGGACGTCAATCGGCGTGCTGGGCAACAGGGTGGGGTAGGACTTGTAGTTGGGCTTCCAGATGATCATGGCCAGCGTTTGCAGCAGGATGGACATGCCGATGGCGGTGATCAGGGGCGCAAGCTTGGGGCTGTTGCGCAGTGGGCGGTAGGCCACTTTTTCGATCACGAAATTGAGGGAGGCGGCCACCACACAGGCGATCACCAGGGCAATCAGCAGAATCACGGCGCCCGGTGTACCCGGCATGGACTCCTGCATCAGGCCGATGATGGTCCAACTCGTCAGGGCCCCGACCATCATCACCTCGCCGTGGGCGAAGTTGATCAGGTTGATGATGCCGTACACCATGGTGTAGCCGAGCGCAATGAGCGCATACATGCTCCCCAGCACCAGACCGTTGATGATCTGCTGTACCAATATATCCATAAAACTTATCTCCGATTTGTGGCCGGCGCCTGGTCCAACAAGCTGTTTTTGCATTTTGTTGACAAGCGGCTCGGCCTTGTGGGCTCTACCAGTTTCCTAAGCAAGAAACTCGCCACGTACGATTCCGTGGCGCTTGGGTGTGGCGGATTGTACCGACGCCAAGGGGCGATTCAGGTGGCGTTCCGGGGGGGTTTACCCTCGCGGTGCCGCTTCTCAAGCCTCATTAGCCGCCCTTATGTTTCTTTTCGTTGAGGGCATGCAAATTGCGCATCTTCTCGGCAATGCGGATCTCCAGTCCTCGCTCCACCGGCTGGTACAGGCGCAGGTCCTGCAGGCCGTCCGGCAGGTATTGCTCACCGGCGGCGAAGCCGCCCTCCTCGTCGTGCGCGTAGCGGTAACCCTTGCCGTAGTCGAGCTCCTTCATCAGCTTGGTGGGCGCGTTGCGCAGGTGCATGGGCACCGGCCGGGTGCCGTCCTTTTTGATGAAAGCTTTGGCCGCGTTGTAGGCCTTGTAGACCGCATTCGACTTGGGCGCCACGGCCAGGTAGACCACGCATTCAGCTAGCGCCAGTTCGCCCTCGGGCGTGCCCAGGCGCTCATACACATCGGCGGCGTCCAGCGCCAGGCGCAGGGCACGCGGGTCGGCCAGACCGATGTCTTCACTGGCCATGCGGATCAGGCGCCTGGCCATGTAGCGCGGGTCGGCACCGCCATCGAGCATGCGCACAAACCAGTACAGCGCGGCATCCGGGTCCGAGCCGCGCACGCTTTTGTGCAGGGCCGAGATGGTGTCGTAAAACTGTTCGCCACCCTTGTCGTAGCGGCGCATGCGCTCACCCAGCACCTTGAGCAGCCAGATGTCGGTGATCTGCTCGGTCTTCTCCTGCATGGCGGCAATGGCCAGGGTCTCCAGGGTGTTGAGCAGGCGCCGGGCATCGCCATCAGCATAGGCAATCAGCCGGTCCACGGCTGCGGCTTCAACCGGGGGAATGGCGCTTTGCGCCAGGGCCTTGTCCACAATGTGCTGCAGGTCTTCGGCACTGAGCGGCTGCAGCACATACACGGCAGCACGTGATAGCAGGGCCGAGTTGACCTCGAAGGACGGGTTCTCGGTGGTGGCGCCTATGAAAGTGAACAGGCCGCTTTCCACATGCGGCAGGAAGGCATCCTGCTGGCTTTTGTTGAAGCGGTGCACCTCGTCCACAAACACGATGGTGTGGCGCTGCTCCAGGCCGTCACGCGCAATTTGCGCCTGCTCCACCGCCTCGCGGATGTCCTTCACACCACCCAGCACGGCGCTGATGGTGATGAACTGCGCATCGAAGGCATCGGCCATCAGGCGCGCGATGGTGGTCTTGCCTGTGCCCGGCGGCCCCCACAGGATGCAACTGTGCGGCTGGCCCGACTCAAAGGCCAGGCGCAGCGCCATGCCCTCGCCCAGCAAATGCTGCTGGCCTATCACCTCGCCCAGGTTCTTGGGGCGCAGGCGCTCGGCCAGAGGCTGGTGCGCGGGTTTGTGCTTGGACGGTGCCTGTGCCATAGGGTGGCAGAAATGCTATTGCTGGATCAGGTCCGCGCCGGGCGGCGGTTTGAACTGGAACACCGAAGCCTCCAGCGGCGTGTTGACGCGCAGACTGGCAAAGCTCATGACCGAGCGCTGGCCAAAGCTGTCCACGATTTCCAGTGCGGCCAAATCAGCGCCCTTGAAGCCCACACGCACCGACTGCAGCATGCCTTCCTTGGCCTTGGGGCTGGCCAGCACCCATTCCAGGCCGTCCTTGTCGGGCGCTGCCGCCAGGACAAAGTCGGCTTGCAAGGCCTTGATGTCAGCGGCCGAGGCGATGAGTGCGGCCGGGCTGGAGGCCAGCACGGAGGACTGCTTGCGCGAGGTCACCTGGTTCAGGTCCACGTCATACAGCCACAGGGTCTGGCCGTCGGCGACTATGGTTTGCTCGAACGGCTTGCGGTAAATAAACCGGAAGCGGTTGGGGCGCGAGAACTCGAAGGTTCCGCTGGAGGTTTTGCTGCGTGCGGCCTGGCCTTCCTTGGCCGGAGCGGTCACCACCTGGGTGAATTCGGCGCGGCCGGTTTTGGCGGTCTTGACGAACTGCTCCAGGCTGTCCAGCCCGGAGGCCTGGGCCAGGCTGGCACACAGGGCCAACATAGCAACAACAATTTTTTGTTTGAACATGGGTTTACTCGTTGCGGGCCGGAACCAGAATATCGCGCTGGCCGCTGGTGCTCATGGCGCTGACCAGGCCGGCGTTCTCCATGTCTTCCACCAGGCGCGCGGCGCGGTTGTAGCCAATCTTCAAATGCCGCTGCACCAGCGAGATGCTGGCCTTGCGGTTCTTCAGCACCACTTCCACGGCCTGGTCGTACATCGGGTCTTTTTCACCCGAGGTGTCACCCGCGCCGCCACCGTTGCCATCGTCCCCGTCCACCGTGCCGCCTTCGAGCAGGCCTTCCACATAATTGGGCTCGCCCTGCTCTTTCAGGTAGCTCACCACGCGGTGCACTTCCTCGTCGCTGACAAAGGCACCGTGCACGCGAATCGGCAGGCCAGTACCGCTGGGCATGTAAAGCATGTCACCCATGCCCAGCAGTGCCTCGGCACCCATCTGGTCGAGGATGGTGCGGCTGTCGATCTTGCTGGACACCTGGAAGGCGATGCGGGTCGGGATGTTGGCCTTGATCAGGCCGGTGATCACATCCACGCTGGGGCGCTGTGTGGCCAGAATCAGATGGATGCCAGCGGCGCGCGCCTTTTGTGCCAGGCGCGCAATCAGCTCTTCAATCTTCTTGCCCACCACCATCATCAGGTCGGCCAGCTCGTCGATCACCACCACAATGTGCGGCAGGCGCTCCAGGGGCTCGGGCTCTCCGGGTGTCAGGCTGAAGGGGTTGTAGATGAACTCGCCTTTGGCCTTGGCCTCGTCGATCTTGGTGTTGTAACCGGCCAGATTGCGCACGCCCATTTTGCTGAGCAGCTTGTAGCGGCGCTCCATTTCCATCACGCACCAGTTCAGCCCGTTGGCCGCCTGCTTCATGTCGGTGACCACGGGCGCCAGCAGGTGCGGTATGCCCTCGTACACCGACATTTCCAGCATCTTGGGGTCGATCATCAAGAGGCGCACATCGCGCGCCTCGGCCTTGTAGAGCAGGCTCAGAATCATGGCGTTGATACCCACCGACTTGCCCGAGCCGGTGGTACCGGCCACCAGCACGTGGGGCATCTTGGCCAGATCGGCCACGATGGGGTTGCCGATGATGTCTTTGCCCAAGCCCATGGTCAGCAGGGACTTGGCCTCGTTGTAGACCTGCGAACCCAAAATTTCGGCCAGGCGGATGCTTTGGCGCTTGGCATTGGGCAGTTCCAGCGCCATGTAGTTCTTGCCAGGAATGGTTTCCACCACGCGGATAGATACCAGGCTGAGCGAACGCGCCAAATCCTTGGCCAGGCCGACGATTTGCGAGCCCTTCACGCCGGTGGCGGGTTCGATCTCGTAGCGGGTGATCACCGGCCCGGGCTGGGCCAGCACCACGCGGGCTTCCACACCAAAGTCCTTGAGCCGCTTCTCAATCATGCGGCTGGTCATCTCCAGGGTGTCGGGCGACACGGTCTCTTGGCGCAGCAGCGCTTCGTCCAGCAGGGCCACCTGCGGCAGCTTGCTGTCGGGCATGTCGATGAACAGCGGCTTTTGCCGCTCCTTGGCAACGCGGGTACTCTGTGCGGCTTCCAGGTGCACGGGCTGCTCGATGATGACGGGCGGAGCGTGGTGCTGGATGATTTCTTCGCGCTCTTCGAACACCACTTCCTCGCGCTCACGCATGGCCTGCTGGCCGATTTCCATGTCCTGTGCCATCTCGCGCTTTTCGCGCTGCTGCTCGATAAACGAATACGCCCAGGCACCCAGCCGCTCGGCCACCTGCATCCAGGAGAAGCGGAACACCAGGGCACACCCCGCCACGCCCAGCACAATGGCCACCAGACCAGAACCTGCAAAGCCCAGCCAGCGCACACTCCAGGCCCCCAACATTTGACCCAGCACGCCACCACTGTGTCCGGGCAGCAGGGTCTCAAAACGGTACATGCGGCTCCACTCCAGCGTGCTGCTCGCATAGAGCAGCAGGGCCAGGCCCAACCAGAAGGTCCAGCGGTGGTGCTGCACACCGTTCTCACCCGAGGCGGCCTGTGGTGCGTCAGAAGGCAAGGCGTCGCCACGCAGGCGCTGTGCCAGCAGTGACAACCATTGGCGCACAGCCACAGCCAGGCACCACCAGACCGAATAGCCCAGCAGGAAATAGCTCATGTCGGCAATCCAGGCACCCAGGCGCCCGGCGCGATTGAGCACAGCAGCACCCGAACCCGAGGTGGACCAGGCGGCATCCTGTGGCGAATAGCTCAGCATGGCCAGCAGCCAGACGGCCACCAGCACAAACCCGGTGACCAGTGCCATTTCATTGGCAAAGCGGGCAAAACCAGTGGGCGTGGCAGCAGGGCGTGGCCCGGAAGAGGAAAGCGTATGGAGCGAATATGTCATGTAAAAAACCAGTGCCTGCAAGCTTACCCCAAGCAATGGCTGCACCCCAAGCGGGCCGGGCCACCCCGACACCCGCCTGTTCCCGCCCTTGAAGCAGGCCCATATGCTCCTATTTACAATGCAGGCCTGGGCAGCAAGCACCCTTGTCCCCCAGCACCCCTTCTTTGAAAGCACCCCATGTCCGCATCCAAACACGCCAAGGTCCTGATTCTGGGATCCGGCCCCGCAGGCTACACCGCCGCCATCTATGCCGCCCGCGCCAACCTCAGCCCCATGCTGGTGACCGGCATTGCCCAGGGCGGCCAGCTCATGACCACCACCGAAGTGGACAACTGGCCCGCCGATGTGAACGGCGTGCAGGGCCCTGAATTGATGCAGCGTTTTCTGGAACATGCCGAGCGCTTCAAGACCGACATCGTGTTCGACCACATCCACACCGTGGACCTGTCCAAGCGCCCGTTCACGCTCCAGGGTGATACAGACACTTACACCTGCGACAGCCTGATCTTGGCCACCGGCGCCTCCGCCAAGTACCTGGGCCTGCCCTCCGAGACCGCCTTCATGGGCCGCGGCGTCTCCGGCTGCGCGACCTGCGACGGCTTCTTCTACCGTGAAGAGGTGTGCTGCGTGGTGGGCGGCGGCAATACCGCCGTGGAAGAGGCGCTGTACCTCTCCAACATCGCCAAGAAGGTGTATCTGGTGCACCGCCGCGACAAGTTCAAGGCCGAGGCCATCCTGATCGACAAGCTGATGGACAAGGTGGCTGCCGGCAAGATCGAACTCAAGACCTTTGCCACGCTGGATGAAGTGCTGGGTGATGCTTCGGGCGTGACCGGCATCCGCCTGAAAAGCACGGTGGACGGCAGCACCGAAGACCTGACCCTCAAGGGCTGCTTCATTGCCATCGGCCACGCGCCCAATTCCGAGATCTTCAATGGCCAACTGGAAATGAACAGCGGCTACCTGATCACCAAGGGCGGCCTCAACGGCTTTGCCACCATGACCAGCGTGCCCGGCGTGTTTGCCGCTGGCGACGTGGCCGACCATGTGTACCGCCAGGCCATCACCAGCGCCGGCACCGGCTGCATGGCAGCGCTCGACGCACAGCGTTTCCTGGAACAGGAATAAGCACGCAACTGGCCCCAAGGGGCCGGTTGCGCAATCAGGCTATAATCAGCGGCTTTGCTGGCAACAGCACAGGGTTACCGCCACCCTTTTTCTTGGCGAGGTCAGGCTAGAGCGAGATCGGACAACGTGCAGACCTTAGCGGTTGCGCAAGTTGTTTTGATCGCCAGTGATAGCTGTTTATATCGGAGTGTCCTCATGGCACGCGTATGTGAAGTAACGGGCAAAGGCCCCATGGTCGGGAACAATGTTTCCCACGCCAACAACAAAACCAAGCGCCGGTTCCTGCCGAACCTGCAATACCGCCGTTTCTGGGTCGAGTCAGAAAACCGTTGGATCCGCCTGCGGATTTCGAACGCTGGTCTGCGTTTGATCGACAAGAACGGTATTGATGTTGTGCTCGCAGATCTGCGCGCACGTGGCCAAGCTTAAGGAGTAGCACCATGGCAACCAAAGGCGGACGCGAAAAAATCAAGCTTGAATCTACAGCTGGCACTGGTCACTTCTACACCACCAGCAAGAACAAGAAAACCATGCCCGAGAAGATGCTGATCAAGAAATTTGATCCCAAGGCTCGCAAGCATGTGGACTACAAGGAAATGAAGCTGAAGTAATTCAGTTTTTTCTCCAGTAAGAAGGCCCGCTGTATGCGGGCTTTTTTACGCCTGGTGTTTTTTTGGTGACGTTGTTTCTTGCGCTGCGGCTTTAGTAGCGTTGTTGCTTGCGCTGCGGAAGGGCTGGCTTGGGTAGCTTCCTCATAGCGGAGTACCGCAAATCGTCAGCCACCCAAGCCAGCCCTCCCGCGGACCATTGGTGCTGCATGACCCAAACACAATAGACAGTGCTCGTGGTTATCGGATTTAGCCTTAGGTATTGCAATGCACCGCGAGCCAATGACCGGCGGGGGATGGGGTGTCGGTATGGGCCGATTTCTGGTACTCCAGTATGAGGCCCATACCGACACCCCATCCCCCGCCCGATAGAAGTGCCTTAAAAAGACACAGACATAAAAACCTAAACCCGAGCCGCCCGCAACCGCAGAGAAAACTCGCGCAAAGTAGAAATACCGCTCTCTTCAGCCCGGTGACACCAGCCCTGCAGGTCCAGCGTCAACTGGTCGC
The DNA here is from genome assembly GCF_003415675.1 of Rhodoferax lacus. Taxonomy (GTDB): domain Bacteria; phylum Pseudomonadota; class Gammaproteobacteria; order Burkholderiales; family Burkholderiaceae_C; genus Allorhodoferax; species Allorhodoferax lacus. Next base: position 207,881 of record NZ_QFZK01000006.1, on the reverse strand, counting down.
GCGACACATGGGTGTTGAGCCACAGTTGGCGCAGTTCCTCCCGCATGGTCACCATCTTGGTGAGCACGGGTGAGGCGGCCAGGGCCTTGGCCAATTCTGGCGCTACGGATGCAGGGACTTTTTCTTCATCACGGTGCATCCAGCGCTTGGCCGCCTTGATCACGGCGGCATCGGCGCTACGGGTCTTCATGGCTTCAAACTCTTCGCGGGCAGCCTGGCGCACACCCTTGGCGTAACCGGCCATGATTTCGTAGCGGTTGGCAATCAGCGCTTCGAGCGTCTTCTCATCGGCCACAGGGCGGATGTCGCCATAGGCGGCCTTGGGCGGTGTCTTCTTCACGCGCGCCAGACCTGCCATCTGCATCAGGCTGATGTACATCCAGCCAATGTCGAACTCGTAGGGCTTAACCGAGAGCTTGGCCGAGGTGGGATAGGTGTGGTGGTTGTTGTGCAGTTCTTCACCGGCAATCAGGATGCCCCAGGGCGAGATGTTGGTGCTGGCATCCGGCGCCTCGAAATTGCGATAACCCCAGTAGTGGCCCGCGCCATTGATGATGCCCGCGGCCATGATCGGCGTCCAGGCCATTTGCAGGGCCCACACAGACAGACCGGCGGCGCCAAACAGACTCAGGTCGATGATCATCATCAGGCCCACACCCTGCCACGAGAAGCGCGTGTACAGATTGCGCTCCAGCCAGTCATTGGGTGTTCCGTGCCCGTAGCGGGCCAGAGTTTCCTGGTTCATGGACTCGGCGCGGTAGAGTTCGGCGCCCCGTGTCAGCACCGTCTTGATGCCGTAGACATGGGGGCTGTGCGGGTCATCGGGCTGCTCGCACTTGGCGTGGTGCTTGCGGTGGATGGAGGCCCACTCCTTGGTCACCTGGCCGGTGGTCAGCCACAGCCAGAAGCGGAAGAAATGGGAGGCGATGGGGTGCAGGTCGAGCGCGCGGTGGGCCTGGTGGCGGTGCAGAAACACGGTGACGCTGATCATGGTGATGTGCGTAACAGCCAGGGCAAACAACACAATCTGCCACCAGCTCCAGGAGAGCACTCCGTGCGACAGCCACTCGATTGCTGCGTTCAGCACGGTCCAGTCAGGTAACAACATACTTCCACCCATTTATATAAAAATAATGTGCTTGGGGCGCTCGCCTCAAACCAACGATGCAGAGTGCTATTTTAAGTGGCAAGGGGCTGCTGGCAAGCAGCGTTTTCCCTGCCCTATTTCCTTTGCCAGACGGCAGCAAAAAAGCCGTCTGTCTCATGTAGATGAGGCCACAAGCGCAAATACAACTGGCCGTCCTCACCGCCGCTGCACAGCTTGGCCGCATCGCTCACCTTCAGGCCGGTCAGCACTTCTCCCACAGACATCGGCACAAAGTCCGGATTGGCCGCGCTAAAGGCTTCGGCAATGGCTTCGTTCTCTTGGGGCAACACGCTGCAGGTGGCGTACACCAGGCGCCCGCCGCTTTTGAGCAGGCGCGCAGCACTTTGCAGAATGGCTGCTTGCTTCACTGCCATTTCTTCCACGGTCTGCAGGTTCTGGCGCCATTTCAGGTCGGGGTTGCGGCGCAGTGTGCCCATGCCGGTGCACGGTGCATCCACCAGCACGCGGTCGATCTTGCCCGACAGGCGCTTGACGCGCTCGTCGCGCTCATGCGCGATGGCCGCAGGGTGCACGTTGGACAGGCCACTGCGGGCCTGGCGCGGCTTGAAGGAATCCAGGCGGTGTGCCGACGTGTCAAAGGCGTACAGGCGCCCGGTGCTGCGCATGGCCGCACCCAGGGCCAGGGTCTTGCCGCCAGCTCCAGCGCAAAAGTCCACCACCATCTCGCTGCGCTTGGCATCCACCAGCATGGCCAGCAGTTGGGAGCCTTCGTCCTGCACCTCAAAGTCGCCGCGGGTAAAGGCTTCCATCTTGTTCAGGGCCGGGCGGCCAGCAATGCGCAGACCCCAGGGCGAGTACGGCGTGGGCACGGCCTTTATGCCGGCCTGAGCCAGTTCTTTCTGGATGTCGGAACGCTTGGCCTTGAAGTCGTTCACGCGCAGGTCCAGCCCCGCACCTTTATTCAGACTCTCCACCAGCGGCCAGAAGCCCGCACCCACCTGTTCCTTGAGGGGCTGCACCAGCCACTCGGGCAGGTTGTGGCGGTGGCGCTCCATCAGGTCAGCCGGGTCTACTTTTTCACAGGCATCGAGCCAGCGCACTTCCTGGTCGGTGAGCGCACTGCGCAGAAAATCACCAGGGCCGTAAAAGCCCAGGATGGCCAGACGCCGCTCCTTGGGGCCGCTGCCCGAGGGAGCCAGGTGGTCAAAGAGCTGCTTTTTGCGCAGCACGGTGTACACCGTCTCGGCCATGGTGGCCCGCTCGCGCGGCCCCAGGCCGCGGTTGTCGCGGAAGAAACGGGCCACAATGGCGTCAGCCGGATGGTCGAATTTAAGAGTGAGCCTGACCAATTCGGCGCAGGCGTCCAACAAAGCTTTTGGGTGCATAGCCCTCCATTGTCCCATGACCATAGAAAACCTCCCCACACTGATCATCACACCGCCTGGTTTGTACCGGCATTACAAGGGCAATCTCTACCAGGTCATTGACACCGTGCGCCATAGCGAGACGCTGGAACCCCTGACCCTGTACCGGGCGCTGTACGGCGAACACGGCCTGTGGGTGCGCCCGGCCGCGATGTTTTTGGAAGAGATCGAATTCCAGGGCGTGCGCCAGCCGCGCTTTGCCAAGGTGGCCGAAGGCTCAGTGCCCCTCTAGCAAGCGCGCAAGCGCCCGCGGATAAATCAGGTGCTCCTGCGTGAGCACGCGCGCCGCCAATGTGTCCGCAGTGTCGTCTGGCAGCACAGGCACCACCGCCTGTTCCAGGATGGGCCCATGGTCCAGTTCGGCCGTCACCAGGTGCACGGTGGCACCGGCAAACTGGACGCCCGCATCGATGGCGCGCTGGTGCGTGTGCAGCCCGGTGAAGGCTGGCAGCAGCGAGGGATGGATATTCGTCAGCCGTCCGGCAAAGCGCTCCACAAAGGCAGGGGTGAGGATGCGCATGAAGCCCGCCAGTACCACCAAGGCGGGCTGCTCTGGCGTGTCGTAGCGTGCAATCAAATCGCCCAGCGCGGCATCAAAGGCTTCGCGACTGGGGTAGGACTTGTGGTCCAGGACCTCGGTGGCAATACCTTGGGCGCGGGCAAAGTCCAGACCCTTCGCATCCGCCTTGTTGCTGATCACCAGCGCCACCTTGGCACCGTAGCGCTTGGCCCAGTGTTCGCGCTCGGCCGTGCGCACCACAGCCGCCATATTGGAGCCGCCGCCGGAAATCAGGATGACAATGTTTTTCATGTGCGGGGATTTTGTCATGGCGGGCGGCTTTGCCTAGAATGCTCTTTCAACCCAGTGACCAGCAAAGGATGCGACATGAGCCGAATTACCTTGGAGCCAGGTAAACGAGGTGGACGCCCTTGCGTGCGGGGGCTGCGCATCACCGTCTACGACGTGCTCACCATGTTGTCCGACGGCATGACACACAAGGAAATACTGGAAGACTTTCCCGAACTGGTGGAAGAGGACATATTGGCAGTTTTGGCCTATGCAGCCAATCGGGAACATTCCATTGCATCGCTCAAACTGCAATGAAGCTGTTGCTGGACGAAAACCTGTCACGCAGGCTGGTTCCTTTTTTGCAACACGCCCACCCGGAGTCCAGCCAAGTTACTTTGCTGGGTATAGAGTCGGCGGACGATGCCAGCATTTGGCAACTGGCTAAAGATCAGGGCTACACCATCGTCACCCGTGACTCGGATTTTCAGGAACTGACCTTGGTCTGGGGCTAGCCGCCGCAGGTCATTTGGCTCAAGACCCGCAACCAAAGCCGCGCAGCTACCTTGAAGGTGCTCTTGGACAACGCGGATGCCATCCACGCCGCATTGGTGGACGACAAGGCACCTTCCATCGAAATTACGGGCTGACACAAGCAGACCCACGGGGACTGGCCTATTCCGCCGCCCTCACCCGCAAAAAGCTCGCGAACTTGGGCAGCCCTGTAACCGTCCTGTCCCGGTAACGGTAGGTCACCACCGAACCCACCGCAGGCGGGTTGGCGCGGTCGGCATCACTGAAGCCGGTGCCGAGCGCGAAGCGTTGGCCGTCCGGGGTTTGCAGCAGCAGCGCGCCCATGCGGCCTTGGTATTTGCCGCGGCCTGCCACGTGAGCCAGCACTGTGCCCTCCTCGTCAGACTGGACTTTCAGCTTGCGCAGGGCCTCGCTGCGCCCTGGCATCCACAAGGCGTCGGCGCGGTGCAGCACCAGGCCTTCGCCGCCTCCTGCAACCACTTTCTTCAAACGTGCTTGGAGTGCTGCGGCATCGGGCACAGTGGTTTGGGCCACGGCCTGCAGCCAGGGTTGGGCTGTTGCGGCCAACAGGTCGGCAAGGTACGAGGCGCGCTGGGCAAACGGGCGGCGGTCATGCGGCAAGTCAAACACCATGTAACGCAGGGTGCGCCATTCGGCGTCCACCGGTACGTCCTTGCGCACAGCGCCGGACAACGCATCAAAGCTGCGCCACCCCGCCCACAGTTCACCATCGAGCGAGATGGCAGGCAAGGACGCCAGAAACCAGGCGGGTGCGGCAATGGGCCTGCCGCTGCGAAAGCGCAGCGTGCTGCCGTCCCACAAGGCCCGCACACCATCGAGCTTTTCGCTCACCAGGTAGTCGGCGGGGTGGAGGCGGGCTTGCCAGGGCGTGGCCAGCATGGCATCCACACTCGATGTGGCAGTGGCTGCATGAGCTTGCGGCCGTGGTAACACCGTGGCAAAAGGCAGTACCAGACCGGCGTGCAGCAGTGCACGGCGGCCAAGCATCAGGGGATCAAAAGCAGTTGAATCAGCGGTGGACATGGGTGAGTGAACTCCAGCAAATGGATGCACTCCCTGTCGACTGAAAAAACCGGCCACTTGGGGCCGGTGCGCGGTCCAAGCGCCGCGACGATGAAGAGACCTGTGGCCGCTAAACCAGCAGCCGCGAAGACCGTGGCACATGCGCCATCAGGAACTCCATCTGGTCGGCCAGGATGCGGCGGTTCCGCAAAATAAAGTCTTCCCACAGGCTGGGCACATAGGGCGTGTAGAGCAGCGGCATGTTGGCCTGCTCGGGCGTGCGGCTGCTCTTGCGGTGGTTGCAGGGGCGGCAGGCCGTGACCACATTCATCCAGGTGTCTATGCCTTTCTGGGCAAAGGGAATGATGTGCTCGCGCGTCAGGTCGGTCTCGTGGAAATGGCCACCGCAGTAGGCGCAGACGTTGCGGTCGCGGATGAACAGCTTGCCGTTGGTGAGGCCCGGGCGCAGGTTGAAGGGGTTGATGTTGGGCACACCGCGCGTGCCGATGATGCTGTTGACGCGGATGATGGACTGCTGCCCGGTGCGCGCGTTGTGCCCGCCATGGAACACGGCCACTTCGGCACCCGACTCCCAGCGCACCTCGTTTGCAGCATAGTGGATCACCGCCTGTTCCAGCGTAATCCAGGACTGCGGAAGCCCCTGGGCCGACAACTTCAAGACTTTCACTCAAGACCTCCATCAACGGTTAAAACCACCAATACGGACTGCAAATGTCAGGTGCGCCCCTCTCAAGACCGGCTTGAGGCTGCGCTAAGCGACAATATACAGGGTTTCCATGACAACTTCGCTTCACAGGCCGTGCCCAAGGGCGCTGCCTGCTATCAAAAAGATAACGACTCCATGAAGGTTTTTCGCGGCTTCAAGCACCCCGGCGTGGCCCGGGCCTGCGCCCTGACGGTTGGCAACTTTGACGGCGTACACCGGGGCCACCAGGCCATGCTCTCCCTACTGCGCGGCGAGGCAGCCCAGCGCGGCGTGCCCAGTTGCGTGCTGACCTTCGAGCCCCATCCACGCGATTTCTTCGCGGCGGTTCAGAACAAGCCCGACCTGGCGCCCGCACGCGTAGGCACCTTGCGCGACAAGCTGGTGGACCTGGGCAATTGCGGTGTGGACCAGACCATCGTGCTGCCCTTCGATGCGCGGCTGGCGGGCCTGTCGCCCGAGGCTTTTGTGCAGGACGTGCTGATCCGTGGCCTGGGCACGCGCTACATCCTGGTGGGCGACGACTTCCGCTTTGGTGCCAAGCGCGCGGGCGACTACGCCACGCTGGACACGCTGGGCGAGAGCTACGGCTTCGATGTGGCGCGCATGAACTCCTATGAGGTGCACCGCCTGCGCGTCTCCAGCTCGGCTGTGCGCCAGGCTCTGGGAGAGGGCCGCATGCAGGATGCAGCGCGCCTGCTGGGCCGCCCCTACTGCATCTCCGGCCACGTGGTGCACGGGCGCAAGCTGGGCCGCACGCTGGGCTTCAAGACATTGAACCTGCGCTTTGCGCACTGGAAGCCCGCCGCCAGCGGCATCTTTGTGGTGCTGGTGCACGGCCTGTCGGACGCGCCTCTGCGTGGCGTGGCCAACCTGGGCGTGCGCCCCTCGATTGACCCCAATGACGTGAATGGTGGGCGCGTGCTGCTGGAGACGCATTGCCTGGACTGGCCCGAGGCCCTGGGGGCCGAGGGGGCCTACGGTAAAATCATCCGGGTGGAACTTTTGCACAAACTGCACGACGAGTTGAAATACGATGGTCTGGACGCCTTGACCCAAGGCATACGCCGCGACTGTGACGACGCACGTGCCTGGCTTGCCAGCCGAATTTGACGGGGCCCCCGGACGCACCTGGCCCCGCGTCTCCTGAACCCCCTACCGGTGGCAGTCCTGCATTCGCACTGCCATCCACCCGTTAAGCCCAGCGCCCCAAAAACCCGAGATTTCGCCATGTCCGAAAAAGTTGACTACCGCAGCACCCTGAACCTGCCCGACACCGCCTTCCCCATGCGCGGCGACCTGCCCAAGCGCGAACCCGCCTGGGCCAAAGCCTGGAGCGAGCAAGGCACCTACAAGCAGCTGCGCGACGCCCGCTTGGGCGCGCCCCTGTTTGTGCTGCACGACGGCCCGCCCTACGCCAACGGCAAACTGCACATCGGCCACGCGCTGAACAAGGTGCTCAAAGACATGATCGTCAAGTCCAAGCAGCTCGCAGGGTTTGATGCGCAATACATCCCCGGTTGGGACTGCCATGGGCTGCCCATCGAGAACGCCATCGAGAAGCTGCACGGCCGCAACCTGAGCCGCGATGACATGCAGGCCAAGAGCCGCGCCTACGCCACCGAGCAGATCAACCAGCAGCGCGAGGACTTCAAACGCCTGGGCGTTCTGGGCGACTGGGACCGCCCCTACCGCACCATGGATCCGGCCAACGAAGGCGGCCAGATCCGCGCCTTCAAGCGTGTGATCGAGCGCGGCTTTGTGTACCGTGGACTGAAACCCGTGTACTGGTGCTTTGACTGCGGCTCATCGCTCGCCGAATTCGAGATCGAATACGCGGACAAGAAGAGCGACACGCTGGATGTGGCGTTTGAGTCGAATGACACGGCCGCTCTGGCAAAAGCTTTTGGCCTGTCCGGATTGCCCGGCGAAGGAAGCAAAAAAGCCTTCGCCGTGATCTGGACCACCACCGCCTGGACCATCCCCGCCAACCAGGCGCTCAACGCCAACCCCGAGCTGGACTACGCCCTGGTGGACACGCCCCGCGGCGTGCTGCTGCTGGGTGCTGCGCTGGTAGACAAGGCCCTGGAGCGCTACCAGCTCGAAGGCAGTGTGATCGCCACCGCCCGGGGCGAAGCCCTGCGCGGCCTGGTGTTCCGCCATCCCCTGTACGACACAGATAGCGGCAACAGTGAATACAGCTACAAGCGCCTGTCCCCCTTGTACCTGGCCGACTACGTCAGCGACAGCGACGGCACCGGCATCGTGCACTCCGCGCCTGCCTACGGCGTGGATGACTTCAACAGCTGCGTGGCCCACGGCATGAAGTACGACGAGATCCTGAACCCCGTGCAGGGCAATGGCGCCTATGCGGCCGAGCTGCCGCTGTTTGGTGGCCAGCACATCTGGAAGGCCTGCGCCCGCGTCATCGAGGTGCTCGCCCAAAGTGACCGCCTGATGGCCACCAGCCCCATCACCCACAGCTACCCGCACTGCTGGCGCCACAAGACTCCGGTGATCTACCGGGCTGCGGCCCAGTGGTTCATCCGCATGGACGAGGGCGAGGGCGTGTTCACCCAGGACAAGGCGCCCAAGACCCTGCGCCAACTCGCGCTGGATGCCATCGAAAACACGCAGTTCTACCCCGAAAACGGCAAGAGCCGTCTGCGCGACATGATTGCCAACCGGCCCGACTGGTGCATCAGCCGCCAGCGCAGCTGGGGCGTGCCTGTGCCTTTCTTCCTGCACAAGGATTCCGGCGAGCTGCACCCGCGCACCATGGAGATCCTGGACCAGGCAGCAAGCATCGTGGAACAAGGCGGCATCGAAGCCTGGAGCCGCGTGACCACCGAAGAAATTCTGGGTGCGGCAGACGCCCCCCTCTACACCAAGAGCACCGACATTCTGGAAGTCTGGTTCGATAGCGGCTCCACCTTCTGGCATGTGCTGCGCGGCAGCCACAAGAACGCCTATGGCCGAGCGCCCTTCCACGCAGAAGGCCCTGAGGCCGACCTGTACCTGGAAGGCCATGACCAGCACCGCGGCTGGTTCCACAGCTCCCTCTTGCTGGGCTGCGCCCTGTTTGACCGCGCGCCCTACCGGGGCCTGCTGACCCACGGCTTTGCCACCGACGGCGCAGGCCGCAAGATGAGCAAGTCGCTGGGCAACACCATCGAACCGCAAACCGTGACCGACAAGATGGGCGCCGAAATTGTGCGCCTGTGGGTGGCCTCCACCGACTACTCGGGCGACCTCAACATCGACGACAAGATCCTGGCCCGCGTGGTGGACACCTATCGCCGCGTGCGCAACACGCTCAAGTTCCTGTTGGCCAACGTCAGCGACTTCGACCCAAGCACCGATACCGTGGCGCCCGAGCAGATGCTGGAGATCGACCGCTATGCGCTGAGCCGTCTGGCAGCCCTGCAGGAAGACATCCTCAAGCACTACAACGTCTACGAGTTCCACCCCGTGGTCTCCAAGCTGCAGGTGTATTGCAGCGAGGACCTGGGCGCGTTTTACCTGGACATCCTGAAGGACCGGCTCTACACCACGGCCACGAAGTCGTTGGCCCGCCGCTCGGCCCAGACCGCGCTGTGGCAGATCACCCAGGCCATGCTGCGCTGGATGGCGCCCTTCCTGAGCTTCACCGCCGAAGAGGCCTGGGCCGTGCTGGGTGAGGCCGGCAAGGTGGCCAAAGCCCAGACCATCTTCCTGGAAACCTACTTGCCACTGGTGCCCGCGGATGAGGCGCTGCTGGCCAAGTGGGCACGCGTGCGCGAGCTGCGCGAAGCCGTGAACAAGGACATCGAAGTCCTGCGTGCGGCCGGTCAGGTGGGTGCCTCCTTGCAGGCCGAGGTCACGCTCACCGTGATTGCTGCCGACCACGCCCTGCTCTCCAGCCTGGGCGCGGACCTGAAATACGTGTTCATCACCTCGGGTATCACCCTGGCGGCAGGCGATGAACTGGCGATTGCGGTCAGGCCCTCGGACGCCACCAAGTGCGAACGCTGCTGGCACTACCAAAGCGATGTGGGCAGCGTGGCCGCACACCCCACGCTGTGCGGGCGCTGCGTCAGCAATCTCTATGGCGCCGGTGAAGTGCGAGCGTTTGCATGATGCGCCCCCACGCTCAACGCTGCGCGTATTCGCTGCCCCCGGCGGGAGGCATTTGATGGCCCGCGCCTCCAAAAAATCAGGCGGCATCGGCCTGCAGCGCGCGGGCAGCTCCGGCATGCTGCAATGGCTGGGCCTGGCCTTCATCATCATGTTGGTCGACCAGTTCACCAAGGTGCTGATCGTGGGCTACTACCACTTGGGCGACAGCACCTACGTCACCAGCTTCTTCAACGTGGTGCGGGCGCACAACCGGGGCGCGGCGTTTTCATTCCTGGCCGACTCCTCCGGCTGGCAGCGCTGGTTCTTCACCGCGCTAGGGCTTGTTGCAGCGGGTGTGATCATCTGGATGCTCAAGAGCCACCCCGGCCAGCGCCTGTTTTCCTTTGCCATGGCCTGCATACTGGGCGGAGCCATTGGCAACGTGGTGGACCGCATGGTGCATGGCTATGTGGTGGACTTTCTGGACTTCCACAGCCACGGCTACCACTTCCCGGCCTTTAACGTGGCCGACAGCGCGATTTCCATAGGCGCGGCCTGTCTGATCCTGGACGAGTTGCTGCGCGTACGGCGCGGCCGTTGACCCCGGTCAACCCATTCCACGGGATGGGCGATAAAATCCGGCCTTCGGCTGGCCAACGGCCACCACCCATTCACAGCCCTCAAGACCTCCCCATGACATCAAAATTTTCCAAGCGCCTGATCGCTGCGGCGGCCTTGTCCATCGTGCCTTGCTCCGTGGTTCTGGCCCAGGTTGCAGCGGAGGCGCCGACTGCAGCAGTGACCAGCCCCGCCTCGCAGTCCACCACCCAGGCCCAATTTGATCGCGCCCTTAAGGGCGAAAACAACTGGTATTTCTCCTGGGGCTACAGCCGCCAGCAATACGCACCGTCTGACATCCACGTGTCCCAGCCCGGGCTTGGCAATGATTTCACGCTGCACCAGGCGGCGGCCAGCGACTACCCCTCCAGTGTGTCGGACACCGTCACATCCCTGTTCAGCCTGGACTTCACCAATCCCCAGGAAAACGTGCGGATTGGCAAGTTCATGAACCCGGAGAAAACCTTCGCCATCGAGTTCTCCCTGGACCACAGCAAGTACAACGTCGACTACAACCAGACCGTGCCGGTCAGCGGAACCATTACCACCGGCCCCTCCACCGGAAACATGACGATCACCCCGCAGAACTTCAGTTACGCCCTGCACAACGGCTTGAACCACATCATGCTCAATGCGGTCTGGCTGCACCACCTGGCAGGGCCGATCCAAAAGCCGGGTGACCTGCAACTGATCAGCCGCGTTGGAGCAGGCATCTTGTTGCCCCACGCCGACGTCACCATTTTCGGCAACGACAACCAGGTGGGCCCCAAGAACCAGAACGTCTGCTGCTCCAGTGGTGACTGGTGGCAACTCAATGGCTGGACAGCTGGCGTCGAAGTGGGTGTGCGCTACACGGTCTACAAGTCCATCTATCTCGAACTCACACAAAAAGTGGCCTATGGCGCTTTGCGGGGTGTTCCGGTGTACCAGGGCACAGCCGACCAGACCATCTGGATGAGTGAACAGGTGCTGTCCACCGGCTTTCTGTTCTAGGGCGGCGTCACCCTGAGCACGCTGACCTGGTCCAGCGGCTCAACACCTCGGGCCAGGTTGAGCTGCCGAGGCAATGTGCCGGTTTTGTGGTCTACCCACGCGCGTTGGGCCAGCAGTTGGGTGCGCCCCAGCACAGCAGACAGCTCGGCGATCTGGGCCTCGCGTACCACCAGGATGTAGTCGGCACCCGGCCCGGGCAATTGCGCGGCGGATTGAACACCCACACTGGGCGCGTCGCGGTAAATGCCAAGTTCCCAAGCAACGATGGAGTCAAACTGGTAGACATAGACAGGGGTGCTGCGGTCCTGCGCCAGCAGCTTGTTCAGGTTGTAGGCCATGCCGTACTGGAGGTTGATGCCCAGCGTCGTCGCTTCCAGGAATACATAGAGCATGCAGACGGCCACCACCGGATAAATCACCGCAGTCAGCGGGCGTATGTATCGGCGTTGCACCACGGCGTACGCCACAGTTGCACAGGCCATCAGCAACAGGCCGACCAGCAAGCGTGCGTTGCCCACATACACCGCCAAGGCAAACACCAGTACCAGCGTGAACACCAGCACACCGATCTGGGCCACAAAGAACGGGGTGCTGTCGCGCTGCAGCCACTGCTGCATGAAGTTCGCGCACAGGATGATTGCGAACGGGAACAGGATGACGGTGTAGTAGTCCAGCTGGAAGGAAGTGGCACTGAACAGGCCAAAAGTCACAAAGAACGCGCCGCAGAGGAATACAAACTTCGCGCGCTCCTCCTGGTTCTGCCCGGCAAACGCACGCACTCCCGCAACCAGGGCCGCCACAAAGGCGGCAACCCAGGGCAGGAAGGCCCAGATGAACACGTGCACAAAATACAGCGGTGTGCCTGCCTCGTTCTTGATCGGGCCGGAGTTGAAGAAGCGCCCAAACTGGCTGTCCCACAGGAAGAAACGGATGCCCGACACACCGGTCTTGCCGAACACCAGTTTCTCGGGGTGCGCATCAAACTGGACGTACAGCGCCAGCACCTCGGGGAAGGTAAACAGCAGCGACAGGGCCAGCGCCAGCAGCCACTTGGGGCTCCAGAAGTTGCGCCATTGGCCACGGTATATCCAGACACAGGCAAGCCCACTGGCAATGGTGATCAGCGTGAAGATGCCCTTGGTCATCACCGAAATAGCGCTGAACAGCGCGGCCAGCAGCAGGTACTTCGCCCGGGCCCGCGCGTCATAGCGTAGCCAGTAGTAGCAGGCAGCGGTGATGCTTCCAGTCAAAAAAGCCTCGGCCTTGATGGCGCTGGAGGTGTACATCAGGTGGTAGGTGGACACCACCATCAGGAGCGCCAGCAAGGCCACATCACGCCCATAAAACATGCGGGCAATGCGGTAGGTGTAGTAGCTGCCCAGCAAATGGAACAGAAAGCCCGGCAGGATGTAGTTGAAAGTGCTGACGCCGCCGATCTTGAAGAACAGCGCCGTCAGCCAGAAGGGAAAGTGCGGCTTGTCGAGCCAGTCCAACTTGTCCAGAACCAGGTCACCCCAGTTGCCGGTCTGCACCATGTGCTGGGACAGCACCGCGTACAGGACCGAGTCACCCTCGTTGATGACGGGTGTGAACAGTGAGGCCGCATTGACCAGCAGGGCCAGGACAATCGCCCAGCGGATGTGACGCGTGAGCAGGAAACCATGTGTTCTGACCATGCAGGGAATTATAGGCAGGCCCTAGAGCGTCAGGATGGTGCAGCCCGTGGTCTGGCGCGCCTCCAAAGCACGGTGCGCGGCCTGCACATCTTCCAGCGCAAAGCGCTGGTCGATGCGAATCTTCACCGCACCCGACAACACCACCGCAAACAACTCGTCGGCCATGGCCTGCGTAGATTCGCGCGTGGCAATGTGGGTGAACAGGGTCTGGCGGGTCACGTAGATGGAGCCCTTGGGGCCAAGGATGCCGGGCGAGAACGGTGCCACCGGGCCCGAGGCATTGCCAAAGCTGGCCATCAGGCCAAAGGGTGCCAGGCAGTCCAGCGACTTGTCCCAGGTGTCCTTGCCCACCGAGTCATAGACCACCTTCACGCCGCGTCCGCCGGTGATTTCCTTCACGCGGGCCTGGAAATCTTCGGTGGCGTAGTTGATGACGTGGGCAGCACCATGCTCTTTGGCCAGCGCGCATTTGGCATCCGAGCCGGCTGTGCCAATGAGCTGCAGGCCCAGGGCTTTGGCCCACTGGCAGGCGATCAGGCCCACGCCGCCGGCAGCGGCATGGAACAGCACAAAGTCGCCGGGATTCAAGCCACCCTGAGGCAGGGTGCGGCGCAGCAGGTACTGTGCGGTCAGGCCCTTGAGCATCATGGCGGCACCCGTGTCAAAGCCAATGCCGTCGGGCAGCTTGCACACGCACTTGGCGGGCATCACCCGCACCTCGCAGTAGCTGCCAGGTGGCTGGCTGGCATAGGCGGCGCGGTCGCCCACCTGCAGGTGGGTTACGCCCTCGCCCACCGCCTCGACAACGCCCGAGGCCTCCATGCCCAGTTGCATGGGCAGGTTCATGGGGTAGAGGCCGCTGCGCTGGTAGACGTCGATGAAGTTCAGGCCCACGGCCTTGTGGCGGATGCGGATTTCGCCAGGACCGGGCTCGCCCACGGTGACCTGCACCAGGCTGAGCTGCTCGGGGCCGCCATGCTGGCTGATGTGGATGGCACGGGAAGTAATCTGCGTCATGGTCGTCTCTTCTGTGTTGGATGGTTTGCCGGGTTTGGCTTGCGCGCTGCATGGTGCCACAAATGTGCCGGCGCGCGGCTGCAGACATAAATGCCCAGCAGCACCAGCACGGTGCCGACCACCACCCAGCCGGTAAAGGGCTCACCCAGCAGCAGCACGCCCATGGTGATGGTGGACATGGGGCCCACCATGCCGATCTGCGCGGCCAGGCCCGAGCCAATGCGCTCTATGGCCATCATCACCAGCAGCACCGGAATCACCGTGCAGCCAATAGCATTGAGCAGCGACAGCCACAGCACCTCGGGCGCCACCGCAAAGGCTGACTGCAAGGGCCGCAGCAGCACGAACTGCAGGATGCAGCAAACGCAGGCGAAGCTGGTGGCCAAGCCTACCAGGCGCAGGGAGCCCAGGCGCAGCACCAGCTCGCCGCTGTAGGACAGGTAGATGGCATAGGCCACCGCACTCAGAAACACCAGCCCCGCGCCCAGCGCCACGTCGGAGCCGGCCAGCTGCACCTCGTGGCCAAACACCAGCAGCACACCGCAGTAGCTGATCGCCATGCCCAGCATCTGGTTGCGGCTGATGGGCTTGCCATACAGCGTGCGCCCCAGGATCAGTACCAGCGTGGGGTTGAGGTAGAGGATCAGGCGCTCCAGCGAGGCGCTGATATAGGCCAGCCCGGCAAAGTCCAGAAAGCTCGCCAGGTAGTAGCCGCAAAAACCCAGACCCAGCACGCCCAGCGTGTCGGCGCGCGTGAGGGCTGGTGGCGTGATGCCGCCGCGCGGGCGCCCGCTCCACCACACGATGGCCAGAAAGAAAGGCAGCGCAAACAGCATGCGCAGCATGATGAGCGTGACGGCATCCACCCCGTGGCGGTAGGCCAGCTTGACGATGATGGCCTTGGCGCTGAAGGCAATCGCCCCCACCAGGGCCAGCACCAGGCCGGTGGCCAGAGCTGCAGGGGCTTCGGCCACCACCGCACGCGCAGCCGCCGCCTCTGCCGGTGGCCGGGCCTGCTCACCCACCTCAGCTGCCACGCGCGGGCCGCAGCATGTGTACCAGCCGCTGCCCGGCCATCACCAGCACCAGCACCAGGGCACCTGCGGCCACTCCCACCAGCAGGTCCAGGCTGAGCGACACCACCGGGGCCAACCAGGCGCCCGCTGTGCCCACGCCTGCAGCAAAGCCTTCGCCGATAGCCTCAGCCGCGTGGTGCACAAAGGGCAGGCCGTGTGCCAGGATGCCTCCACCCACCAGGAACATGGCGGCCGTGCCCAGCACCGACAGGGCCTTCATCAGCCAGGGTGCGGCGTCCAGCAGCCACAGGCCCAAAGCCTGCTTCCAGCGGCTGCCCTGCACGGGCAGGCGGCTCAGGTACAGGCCCAGGTCGTCAATCTTCACGATGCCGGCCACCAGGCCGTACACGCCCACCGTCATGATGAAGGCCACGCCCGACAGCACGGCCAGTTGGGTGGTCCACACACTGCTTTGCACCGTGCCCAGGGTGATGGCGATGATCTCGGCCGACAGCACAAAGTCTGTGCGGATGGCGCCTTTGATCTTGTCCTTCTCCAGCGCCACCAGGTCCACCGACGGATCGGCCAGGGCCTGCATCAGCTCATCGCTGAGGTCATCCGGGTCGCCGGCGCGGTGCATGAAGGCATGCGCCAGCTTCTCGAAACCCTCATAGCACAGGTAGGCGCCACCCAGCATCAACAGCGGCGTGATCAGCCAGGGCATGGTCACGCTCAGCACCATGGCCAGGGGCACCAGAATCAGCTTGTTGACCAGCGAGCCCTTGCACACGGCCCACACCACCGGCAGCTCCCGGTCGGCGGCCACACCGCTGACCTGTTGGGCGTTCAGCGCCAGGTCATCGCCCAGCACACCGGCCGTCTTTTTTGCAGCCACTTTGGTCAGCAGCGCTACATCGTCCAGCAGGGTGGCTATGTCATCGAGAAGGGCAAAAAGACTGCTGGCCATGGGAGCGATGCGCAGAGGCACGGTGGTGAAGGAAGCCTTGCAGGATAGCAAATTGGCGATGGCCCAGCGGCGGTTGTCGCGACCGGCGATGCAGGCCCACAACTTGCATGGGCGGGAAATGGAGGATGTCCAAGCCACCGGGGCTGTAGCACAATGCCCCGAACCGCGAAAAACCCATGCCACTTGCCGCCACCGTACCAGCCACCGCCACACTCAGTCTGCCCACCGTGCTGGATGTGGAGGCCTCGGGCTTTGGCCGCAACAGTTACCCGATAGAAGTCGGTTTCGTGCTGCCGGACGGCCACACGTTTTGCACGCTGATCCGCCCGCTGGAACACTGGACCCACTGGGACGCACAGGCCGCGATGACCCACCACATACCGCGCACCCTGCTGCAGGCAAAAGGGCAGACCGTGGAGCAAGTAGCGCGCAAGCTCAACACCGATTTGCGTGGGCAAACCGTCTACTCCGATGGCTGGGCCAATGACTACAGTTGGCTGGGCGCCCTGTTTGACGCCGCCGACATGACACCCACTTTCAAGCTTGAGAACCTGCGCGTGTTGCTGACTGAAACCGAAGCCGAGCGGTGGCACCAGATCAAGGCGCAAATCGGCTCCGAGCGCGGTGCCCAGAGGCACCGGGCCAGTGCCGATGCGCGCGTGCTGCAGCTCACTTTCCAGCGATTGCGCAGTGCGTCCTGACACCCTGGTGCTGGCGCCCATGGAGGGCCTGCTGGACTTTGTCCTGCGCGACATCCTCACCCGCTCGGGCGGAATTGACCGCTGCGTCTCCGAGTTCATCCGCGTGACCAACACCCTGCTGCCCGCGCGCGTGTTTGAGCGCATCGTGCCCGAGCTGCACAACGGCGGGCGCACCTTTGCCGGTGTGCCGGTGCGCCCGCAGCTGCTGGGCTCGGACCCGGCCTGCCTGGCCGACAACGCCGCCGTGCTGGCCAGCCTGGGGCCGTTTGGCGTGGACCTGAATTTTGGCTGCCCCGCCAAGGTGGTGAACCGCCACGGCGGCGGTGCCGCCCTGCTGGAAGACCCGGAATTGCTCAGCCGCATCCTGTGCGCGGTGCGCCGCGCCGTGCCCGCACACATGCCCGTGTCGGCCAAGATGCGGCTGGGGCTGCACGATGACAAACGGGCCGAGGAATGCGCACTGGCGCTGCAGGAGGGCGGCGCCACCGAGCTGGTGGTACATGCGCGCACCAAGGCCGACGCCTACCGCCCTCCCGCCTACTGGGAACGCATTGCCGACATCCGCGCCGTGGTGCGCATACCGGTCATCGCCAATGGTGAAATCTGGAATGTGCAGGACGCGCTGCGCTGCCGCGCGCTCTCCGGTTGTGGCGACCTGATGCTGGGCCGCGGCATGGTGACCGATCCGGGGCTGGCGCTGGCGATTGCGGCGCTGGGGGATGGAGATGGCCACGGGTCTGGCGAAGGCCCGGCCGACGCTGCGCCCGTCATTGCCTGGCCCACCTTGCTGCCGCTGGTGGCCGACTTCTGGCAGCTGGTACGCACGCGCCTGGACCGCAAAAAGCAGGCCGGTCGACTCAAGCAATGGCTGAATTTTTTGCGCCACCGCTATCCACAAGCAACGGCTGCCTATCTGGAACTGCGCACGGTCAATGACCCGCAGGTGATTGACCGGTGGCTGGCCGAGCGCTGTGCTCTGCCGCTTACAGTGTCCGGCTGAGACGAATCTCTTCGATCTTTACGCCGCCGACTGCGATGGTCTTGGCGCTGGACATTTCGCGCTTCAAACCAGCCAGCTCAAAAAAGCGCACGGCACGGTCATTGGCAATCGGCAGCCAGATGCTGACCTTGGCGCAGCCCTCTTCCTGCAAGCCTTCGCGTGCAGCGTCCCACAGCGCCAGACCCACACCACGGCCCCAGTGGCTGGTGGCCACATAGATGGCCCAGATTTCACCCATGGTGGGCGGTGTGCCCTTGTCACGCGAACGATCGAAACCCACGAAGCCCACGATCTTGTCGTCGTCAATGGCCACATGCACCTGCGGTTCGCTGTATTCGATGGCTTCGCGCCAGTAAGCCTGGCGCTTGTCCACAGGTACGACGGGAATGGGCGTGTCGATGGCAATGGTCTTGAAGGCATCGCGAACGGTGGCGTTGTGGAGTTCGGCGATTTGCTTGGCGTCGCGCAAAGTGGCGGGACGCACGTGAAGAGTTGTCGTGCTGGACATGTATTAGCGTTGTACGATTGCGAAATATCAAAGCTGCATTGTCGCCGCAAATGCCCGTGAACACTGGGCCATACAGCCACCCTGTGCCGGTGTACAGCCTCATTGGCCCTCCGCTGCTCACCAGCCACCGCGATGCCTTAAGCTCAGTTTGATATGGGGTTCATTCGCTTAATTCTGCTGCTGTGGCTTGCTTTGGCTTTGAACACCCTTGCGCTGTCAGCCACCCATTTTGAAGACAACATGGCACAGCGCGCGCTGGCCTGTACCGCTTGCCATGGAGCGCAGGGCCAGGCCGGGCCCGACGGCTACTACCCGCGCCTGGCGGGCAAGCCTGCAGGCTACCTCTACAACCAGTTGATCCATATCCGCAGCGGGCGTCGCCATTACCCGCTGATGCAGGGTTTGCTGGACACGCTGGATGACGACTATCTGCATGCATTGGCCGGGTATTTTTCTGCCCTCGCACTGCCCTACCCACCCCCCGCGAAGAGCACGGCCACCCCGCGTGAACTGGAGCGCGGACGCCAGCTGGTGCTGCAGGGTGACAAGGCCCAGGGCGTTCCCGCATGCACCCAGTGCCATGGCTTGCAGCTCACCGGCGTGAACCCGGCCACACCCGGGCTGCTGGGCTTGCCGGCGGACTACCTCGTGGCGCAGCTGGGTGGCTGGCAGACAGGACAGCGCCATGCGGCCGAGCCCGACTGCATGGCCCAAGTCGCCAAGCGGCTCAGCCCCGGCGATGCCAGTGCGATTGCGCGCTGGCTTGCCGCACAAGCGGTACCGGCCCATGCGCAGGCAGCCGACCGCAGGCCACCGGCCCCACCCGCAACACCAGAGATGCGCTGCGGCAGCGACACTGCAGCCGATGCGCCCACGCCCGCCACCCTGCGGCCGCAGGACGCGGACCCACTGGCCGCACGGGGCGCCTATCTGGCGCGCCTTGGCAATTGCGCGCTGTGCCACACCCAACGCGGCGGCATGGCGTATGCAGGTGGCCGTGCCATTGATACACCCTTCGGCGCCGTGTTCTCCACCAACATCACGCCCGACCCGGTGCAGGGCATTGGCAAGTGGACAGCCGACGACTTCTGGCGCGCATTGCATCTGGGCTTGTCCAAGGACGGCCATGCGCTCTACCCGGCCTTCCCCTACACCAGCTACACCCATCTGACGCGTGGGGATGCCGACGCCCTTTTTGCGTTCCTGAAGACCGTGCCCCCTGCTGCGCAGCACAACACCAGCCACGCACTGCGCTGGCCCTTCAACACAGCGTTGGCCCTGCGGGGCTGGCGTGCCCTGTTCTTCAAACCAGCCGACAGCGCAGCCCCGACTGCACCCGCGCACGTGGTGCCTGCGGATAGTGCCGACTGGCAGCGCGGTCGCTACCTGGTGCGGGGCCCCGGACACTGCCTGGAGTGCCATGGCGCACGCAATGCACTGGGTGCCTTGTCGGGCGCACCCGAAGCGCCCGGCACAGGCGGCAGCGTGCTGAGCGATGGCCAGTGGTTCGCCCCCTCGTTCAGCGAGCCAGGCGGCGCATCGGTGGCCGACTGGACGCTGGCCGATATCACCACCTTGTTGCAAACCGGCAGCAGCCGCCAGGCCCAGGCCAGCGGCCCCATGGCCGAGGTGGTGCTGCACGGCACGCAGTACCTGAACGATGCCGATGCGCGGGCCATGGCGGTCTACCTCAAGGCTCTGCCACAGCGCGTCGCAGTAGCCAACGCAACAGGGGGCCGGGCCAGCAGCACGGTCCTGGCACAGGGCGCCAGGCTCTACACAACACAATGTGCCGATTGCCATGGCGAACAAGGCCAGGGCCGCGCGGGTGCCTATCCGGCCTTGGCGGGCAACCGCACCGTGTTGCAGGTGCCGCCCAACAACCTGATCAACAGCGTACTGGCAGGCGGCTTTGCACCGGCCACCAAAGGCCAGCCACACCCTTTTGGCATGCCACCCTTTGCGCTGCGCCTGAGCGACGCCGAACTGGCGGCTGTGCTCAGCCATATCCGCAGCAGCTGGGGCAACCAGGCACCGGCCCTGAGCGAGTTTGATATAAACAAGTTTCGCCGCACGCGGGCGCCCTAAAATTCAATCCATGCTACCGACCCTCACCTCTGCCACACCCCCCCTGGCACCGGTGCGAAAGACCGCAAGCCATGCCTAGTTTGCACAGGCACCGCGGGATCCGGGTCACACCGCGTACAACTGTGCGCCCAACCCAGCCACAGGACCCCACACAAGAGCTGATCATCGACGGCTACCGCCCGGCGCAGATGATTGCCGACCTGCGCAAATACCAGGCCGAGCTGGAAATCCAGAACAAGGCCTTGCGCTACAGCCAGCAGGAGGCCGAAGGCGCCTCCGAGCGCTTTGCCACGCTGTTTTCCAGCGTGCCCCTGGCCCTGATGGTGGTGGACGAAGAGGGCCTGGTGCTGGCCAGCAACGCCATGGCGCTGCGCCTGTTCCAGCCGCTGGAGAGCGACCCGCCGCTCAACTTCCTGCTGCCCTTTGTAGGGCCCGACCATGCCGACGAAGTGGCCGTGTCGTTTCTCAGCGCCAAGAGCAGCGGCGCCAGCGAAGTGAGCGAAGTGGTTTTCCAGAGCGGCGCGCAGGGCACGTTTACCGGTGACCTGCACATCGCCCGCATCGAGAACCCGCAGGACGACCTTGCCCACTTCATCTGCGCCATCATCGACCAGGGCCCGCTGCTGGCCCAGCGCCTGGCCTTGCAGGAAAGTGCTGCGGTGCTGGTGCAAAGCAATGAGGACTTGCTCGTCAGCGAAACCCGCATGGCGGCCATCATCAACTCGTCGCTCGACGCCATCCTGTGCGTGGATGAGAGCCTGTGCATCAGCGTCTTCAACCCGGCGGCCACCCGGCTGTTTGGCTGCAGCGCCAAGTCGGCCTTTGGCAGCCCGCTGTCGCGCTTTTTGCCGGAGGTAGAAAAGCTGCTCAAGCAGGGCTCGGTAGCGGCGCAGGCCATGCTGGGGGAATACCCGGCTACCACTTTGCAGGGTGAGCATATTTTTGTGGAGATCAGCGTGTCGCAGGAAAGCGCCACGGGCACGCCGCAGCATGGCAGCAGCGCCATCACCACCCTGTTCGCACGCGACCTGACTGCCAGCAAACGTGCCGAGGCACAGCGCCTGGCGCTGGAGACGCAGCTGCGCGAGTCACAAAAAATGCAGGCCGTGGGCACCATGGCCGGTGGCATTGCGCACGACTTCAACAACATCCTGAGCGCCATCCTGGGCAATGTGGAACTGGCCAAGCAGGACACGGCCGCCCAGTCCGGCGCACTGGTCAGCCTGGACGAGATCGAGAAGGCCGGGCGCCGGGCCCGTGACCTGGTGCGCCAGATCCTGACCTTCAGCCGCAATGAGCCGGCCCGGCGCACGCCCATGCGTTTGTCCGAGGTGGTGCACGAGACGGTGCGCCTGGTCAAAGTGACGGTGCCCCCGGGGGTGGAAATCCGGGTTCTGGAGGCGCCCGACTGCGCCACCGTACTGGCCGATGCCACCCAAGTGGAGCAGGCCCTGCTCAACCTGTGCACCAACGCGATCCTGGCCGTGGGCCAGACCAAGGGCCTGGTGACGATTGCACTGGGCAACACCCTGCTGGATTTTCCGGAGTGCAGCCGCGTGGGCGTGCCGCCCGGCCACTATGTGGACCTGTCGGTGCAGGACACCGGCAGCGGCATGAGCCAGAGCACGCTGCAACGCATCTTCGAGCCCTTCTTCACCACCCGCCAGGTGGGCCAGGGCACGGGCCTGGGGCTGTCGGTGGTGCACGGCATCATGAAGACGCACCAGGGCGGCATTGATGTGCACAGCACACCGGCCCAGGGCAGTATTTTTCACCTGTACTTCCCGACCTGTGATGAAGCCGTGCCCGTGGCCGATGAACCACCCGCACCCGCACCCGCAGTGCACGGCCAGGGACGCCATGTGATGTACGTGGACGACGACCAGGCCCTGGTGTTTCTGGTGGAGCGGGTGCTGCGCCGCAAGGGCTTTACCGTCACCAGCTTTACCGACCCGCTGGAGGCACAGGCCGCCCTTGCCGAGCGCGCCCAGGATTTCGATTTACTGGTGACCGACTACAACATGCCAGGCTTCAGCGGCGTGGACCTGCTGCGCGCGGCCAAGGCCCTGCGCGCAGATTTGCCGGTGGCGCTGGCCAGCGGCTATGTCACCCCCGAAATCGAAAAAAGCGCCTTCGAGGCCGGTGCCAGTGCCCTGGTCTACAAACCCAATGACGTGAATGAGTTGTGCGAGACCGTGCAGCGCCTGATTCTGGGTGGCCATGCTGACTGAAGCGCAGCAACTGCAGGTGGTCTATGCCGATGCGGCCATCGTGGTGCTCAACAAGCCCTCCGGCCTGCTGGCCGTGCCGGGCAAGACCAGCGACCATTGCCTGAGCGGCATGGCGCAGGCGCAGTTTCCGGACGCTCTGATCGTGCACCGGCTGGACATGTCCACTTCGGGCCTGATGGTGATGGCGCGCGGCATTGCCTCCCAGCGCCTGCTCAACGCCGACTTTGCCGAGCGCCGCGTGCACAAGCGCTATGTGGCCCTGGCCAGTGGCGACTGCCGCGAGAGCGAAAGCCACGCGAGCGACGAATGGCAGACCATAGAGTTGCCCATCATGGTCGACTGGCCCCGACGTCCCCTGCGCAAGATTGACCTGGAACTGGGCAAGCCCAGCAGCACGCGCTGGCGCACACTGCACTATGACTCCCAGCGCAACGCCACGCGCCTGGAGCTCGAGCCGCTCACTGGCCGCACCCACCAACTGCGTGTACACCTGCAGGCCATAGGCCACCCCATCGTGGGCGACGCGCTGTATGCGCCCCCGGAAATCGCTGCGGCCAGCCCGCGCCTGTTGCTGCACGCCAGCGAGCTGGCCTTTGCCCATCCGCAGACCGGTGCAAGGCTAAGTTTCCAGTTGGCCGATGGCTTTGACGCGCAGGCCTAAAATGGCCGTGTGACCCACTCCACCTCCCACCTGCTCAACGCCGACCTGCACTGCCACTCGGTTGTATCCGACGGCACCCTGACCCCGGAAGACCTGGCTGCGCGCGCCAAGGCCAACGGCGTCGAACTGTGGGCCCTGACCGACCATGACGAAATCGGCGGCCAGGCGCGCGCGCTGGCGGCGGCGCACGCCCAGGGCATGAAGTACCTGACCGGCGTGGAAATATCGGTCACCTTCATCGGCCACACGGTGCACATCGTGGGCCTGGGCTTTGATGTGAACAATGCCGCCCTGGCGCAAGGCCTGCGCGACACGCGCGGCGGGCGCACCCAGCGGGCCAGGGAAATGGCCGAGGGACTGGCAAAGGTCGGCATCCCCGGTGCCTTTGAAGGCGCCCTGCCCTATGTGGGCAACCCCGAGCTGATCTCGCGTACCCACTTCGCCCGGTTTCTGGTGGAGAGCGGCGTGTGCAAAGACACCAACGAGGTGTTCCGCAAATACCTCACCGAAGGCAAGCCCGGCTATGTGGCGCACCGCTGGGCCACGCTCAGGGACGCAGTGACCTGGATCACCCAGGCCGGTGGCGTGGCCGTGGTGGCCCACCCGGCACGCTACAAGTTCACCCCCAACGAAGAATTCGCCCTGTTCACCGAGTTCAAGGGCTTTGGCGGCCAGGGTGTGGAAGTGGTCACCGGCAGCCACAGCGCCGCCGAGTACGTCAGCTACGCCCACACCGCGCGCGAATTTGGCCTGGCCGCCTCGCGCGGCAGCGACTTCCACAGCCCCGCCGAGAGCCACACCGAGCTGGGCACCCTGCCCCTGCTCAACAGCCAACTCACCCCCGTCTGGGACCTGCTTGGCAGCCGGATTCAATAAGAAAAGCAAGACCGCACGATGGCACAGTACTTCGAAGTTCACCCCGAAAACCCCCAAACCCGCCTCCTCAAACAAGCCGTAGCCCTGCTGGAAAAAGGCGGCATCCTGGCTGTGCCCACCGACTCCAGCTACGCCTTTGTCTGCCACCTGGATGACAAGAACGCGGTCGACAGCCTGCGCCGCGTGCGCGGCGTGGACGACAAACACCAGCTCACCCTGCTGTGCCGCGACCTGAGCGAGCTCTCCAGCTATGCCAAGGTGGACAACCGCCAGTTCCGTCTGCTCAAGAACGCCACACCCGGGCCCTTCACCTTCATCCTGGAAGCCAGCAAGGAAGTACCCCGGCGCGTGAGCCACCCCTCGCGCAAGACCATAGGCCTGCGCGTGCCCGACCACAAGGTGCTGCAGGAGTTGCTCACCCTGCATGGCTCGGCGCTGCTGGCCACCACGCTGATACCGCCGGGTGACACCCATCCCCTCAATGATGCCGAGGACATCCGCGAACGCTTCGAGAAGGTCATTGCCGGGGTGGTGGACGCCGGCGCCTGCCCACAGGAGCCCACCACGGTGGTGGACCTGAGCGGCGAGACGCCGGAGATCATCCGCCAGGGACGCGGCGACGCAGCACTGCTGGGGCTTTAAGCCGCTGCCGCCCGGGCAGCTGCCCGCGTTGATGTGACGGGTGGCCCAATCGCCGGGCCTGACTTAAGATTCTTCGCCATGAAGAACCTGACACTACCCAGCGCAGACTGGTTGCAGAAGATCAAGCATGCGGCGGACCTGCACGCCCAAGGCCAGTGGGAGGCGGCGCGCGCGGCCTACCTCGAACTGCTGGTGGCACAACCACAGAACCCCCATGTGGCCAAGCTGCTGGGCCTGCTGGAAATAGACGCAGGGCAACCTGCCATGGCCGCACGCCTGCTGGACCTGTCGCTATCGCTGCAGCCAGATTTCGGCACCGCCATGCAGCTGGCTGATATCCGCCTGCAGCTGGGCGAATATGCGCTGGCCAAAGCCAGCCTGACAACTGCGCTGGCAATGCAACCCGACTCCCTGGACGCACTGCACAAGCTGGCCGTATCCCTGGACCATCTGGGCGAATATGAAGAGGCACTGGCACTGCAGCAACGCTGTGCCGAGCGCGCCCCGGATAACGCCAACCTGCACTACAACAGGGGCCGCGTGCTGCATTCCCTGAAGCGCTTTGACGCAGCCGCACAGGCCTACCAGCAAGCCCTGGACCTGAACCCCGGCTTTGTGGCGGCGGCCTTCAACCGGGGAAACTCCCTGCAGCAGGCTCTGCGCCTGCCAGAGGCCATCGCCAGCTTTGACCTGGCGCTGCAGTTGCAACCCGACAACGCCAACTTCCATTGGGCCAAGGCCCTGGCGGCACTATTGCACGGCGACTATGCAAACGGCTGGCTGCACTACGAACGGCGCTGGAAGCGCGATGGCGGCGAGACCCAGCGCAGCTTCGACGTGCCGCAGTGGACCGGGCGCGAAGACATCGCAGGCAAGACGCTGCTCATCCACTGCGAGCAGGGCTTTGGCGATGTGATCCAGTTCTCGCGCTACGCGCTCGATGTGATTGCACGGGGCGGCAGCGTGGTGTTCGGCGCGCCACGCACCCTGCACCCGCTGCTGCAAAGCATGCATCCTGCCATCAAGACCATCATCGGCAACGCCGAGCACCCGGACTTTGATTTCCACTGCCCGGTGATGAGCTTGCCCTATGCCTTCTCCACTACGCTGGACACGGTGCCAGCCCCCTGCCCCTACTACTTTGCCGATGGCGCGCTGCAAGCGGCCTGGGCCCACACGCTGGGCCCGCGCCAACGGCCCCGCCTAGGCCTGGTCTGGTTTGGCAACCCCAAGCACCTGCATGACCACCGGCGCAGCATCGCACTCGTTGCCCTGCAACCGCTACTGGAGCTGCCTCTGGACTTTCACAGCCTGCAACAGGAGAGCCGGGCCCAAGACGAGGAGGCACTGGCAGCCCTGCCGCAGCTGCACCGGCATGGGGCTTCGCTAACGGACTTTTCGCAGACCGCAGCGCTGATTGCCAACCTGGACCTGGTGGTCACGGTGGACACATCCATAGCCCATCTGGCGGCGGCGCTGGGCAAACCGGTCTGGGTGCTGGTGCACGCCGTGCCCGACTACCGCTGGCTGCTGGGCCGCCAGGACAGCCCCTGGTACCCCAGCGCCAGAGTGTTCAGGCAAAAACATTACGACAGCTGGCCCGAAGCCGTGGCAGAGGCGCGTGATGCATTGGCACAGCGCTTCTGCCTCACTCTGGAATAGGCACTTTTGTGACATCCGGCAGCAACCAATGCCGACACGAAACATTTGCTTGCAATTGATAAAAAAGATACCTATACTTCCGTTCAACTTCTGCAATCCGCAGTTGTTGAGGGCAAACCAGTCGAAAGACTGGGACGCAAAGCCTCCGGCCTAAAGCGCGCAAGCGCAACGGCAGCGGGGTTGCCAATGTGCTTCACACATTGTTCTGCGTGGCCCTCGCCCATTTTTTGGAGCGTTTGCCATGAAAATACATTCCCTTCTTTGCCGCCACGCGCACCCACGCAGCTGGGTTCTTGCCGCCGGAGCCTCCCTGCTGTTGGCCGCCTGTGGCGGTGGGACCGATGGCACCGCAAGCAGCATCCCCACCCAGCAAGTAGCCACTGGCACCACCACCCTGTCGATGAACATGGCCGTGCTGCCGGAAGCGGCTGCACTGGAAATTGCCCAGCCCTTCTTCCACTCGGCACCCGGCCTGCTGCAGGAGCCAGACAATGCGGATGCCGTCAATCCAGACGCGTCGGCGCGCCGCAGCCCGCACAGCCAGCACATGGCCGCCGATCTGTCAGACCTGTCCACCCGCCAGCTCACGGTTCAGGACATGCGCGAGCCCCGCAGAATGCGCGCCCGGCACAACCCCGGCATGGTCCCAGACGGTACGGTAACGCCCATGGCCGCCAGCAGTGTGGTGAGCACGTATTCACCCGCACAGATCCGCGCAGCCTATGGCCTGCCCGCCCTGCCTGCAACTGGCACCGCACTGACCACGGCGCAGGCCGCCCAGCTGGGCGCTGGCCAAACCATCTACATCGTGGATGCGCAGCATGACCCCAATGTGGTGGCCGAGCTGGCCGCGTTCAACCAGAAATTCGGTCTGCCCACTTGCACCACCAGGGCCATTGCCATCACCGCCACGCTGCCCCTGCCAGCGGCACCCCTCACAGGCTGTGACTTCTCCGTGGTCTACAACACGGCAGCAGGCGGGATGACGTCCACCGCGCCGGCCTATGACTCCGGCTGGGCTACCGAGATCACGCTGGACGTGCAGTGGGCGCATGCCACGGCACCGCTGGCACGCATTGTCCTGATTGAGGCGGCCGATGCTTCCCTCAACAGCCTGCTGGGCGCCGTCAAGCTGGCCAACACCATGGGCCCCGGCATTGTGTCCATGAGCTTTGGCGCGCTGGAAGGCAGCTGGACGGCATCGGTCGATTCCGTATTCACCGCACCCGGCATGACCTACCTGGCTGCCACCGGCGACTCCGGTGCCGCCGTGTCCTGGCCCTCGGTGTCGCCCAACGTGGTGGCTGTGGGTGGAACAACCCTCACCTACACGGGTACTGGCGCACGCAGCGAAGTGGGCTGGTCGGGCACAGGGGGTGGCGTCAGCGCCTATACCGCCAAGCCCAGCTACCAGACCAGCGCCGTCCCCGGCATGGGCACGCTGGCACGCCGCGCCGTGGCCGACGTAGCCTTCAACGCCGACCCCGCATCCGGCCAGTATGTTGCCGTGCTGACCCCTGGTACCACCGCCATGAGCTGGCTCAGCGTGGGCGGCACCAGCCTGTCCACGCCGCAGTGGGCCGGCCTGATCGCGGTGGCCAATGCTGCACGGGCACTCAACGGCAAGCCGGCCCTTGGCGCGCCCCACGCCGTGCTGTATGGACAGATTTCCACCGTGCCCGGCACCTACTACAGCGCGTTTGCCGACATCACCGCAGGCAGCGACGGCACCTGCGCCCTGTGCACGGCCAAGGTGGGCTATGACCCGCTGACCGGCCTGGGCACGCCCAACGTCACCGGACTGTTGAGCGCGCTCACCGGAACCACCGCCGCCACCGCTCCGGTGGTGACACCCGCTGCCATCAGCGGCGTGGTCGGTACGCCCCTGTCGTTTACTGCTTCGGTGACCGCAGCCAACCCGGTGACCTACAGCCTGGGCGGCGCACCTGCAGGCATGGCCATCAGCAGCACCGGCGTGGTGACCTGGACCACACCTGTGATTGGCAGCTACGCAGTTACCGTGACCGCCAAGGACAGCAAGACCGCGCTGAGTGGTCAAGGCGTCTACACCGTCACCATTGCCCAGCAAGCCGCACCGGTCGTCACCGCTGCTTCCATTACCGGCACCGCTGGAACCGCGCTGAGCTACGCCACCGCAGTGAAGGCCGCCAACCCGGTGACCTACAGCCTGAGCGGCGCACCAGCAGGCATGGCCATCAGCAGCACCGGCGTCCTGGCCTGGGCCAGCCCGATAGCAGGCAGCTACAAAGTCACCGTGCTGGCCAAGGACAGCAAGACCGCGCTCACCGGTCAGGGCGTGATCACCATCGCCATCTCTGCGCCCCTGCCGCCCTCGCTCAGCAGTGCCACGGTGCAGGGCAAGCCCGGTGTGGCCCTGTCCTTCAGCGCAACGGCAACCGCACCCAACCCGGTGACCTACAGCCTGAGCGGCGCACCAGCTGGCATGGCCATCAGCACCGCCGGTCTGGTGACCTGGGCCAGCCCGGTTCTGGGCAGCTACACCGTGACGGTCATTGCCAAGGACAGCAAGACCGGCCTCACCGGCCAGGGTGTGTATACCGTCAAGATTGCCACGGCCGGCCCGGTGATCACTGCACCCGCCATGACCGGTGTGGTTGGAAAAGCCATGAGCGGCACCATCGCCATTTCCGACCCCACGGCCACCTACCTGTCCATCTCCATCTCGGGTGTGCCCTTGGGCATGGGCTTTTCGGTCAGTGGCACGACCATCACTGCACGCTGGCCCGCCCCGGTGGCTGGCCGCTACACCCTGAAGGTGGTGGTGACTGACAACGCCGGACTGACAGCTACGGCCACTGTGCCTGTCACCATCGCTTTGAAGTGATGAACCGAGGGCGGCGCAAGCCGCTCTCTGAGACAATGCCGGGATGGACATTGCTCAACTGATTCAAACCGTTGCCATCTACGCCCTGCCCGTGCTGTTTGCCATCACGGTGCACGAGGCGGCACACGGTTACGCGGCGCGCCACTTTGGCGACAACACGGCCTGGCAGCTGGGGCGCGTTACGCTCAACCCCATCGTCCACATCGACCCCGTGGGCACCATCCTGATGCCCCTGCTGCTGTACTTTGCCACCTCGGGCGCCTTTCTGTTCGGCTACGCCAAACCGGTTCCGGTGCGCTTTGGCAACCTGCGCAACCCCAAGCGCGACATGGTCTGGGTGGCGCTGGCAGGCCCTGCGGCCAACCTCGCGCAGGCCCTGGTCTGGGGAATCCTGCTGTACGTGCTGCATGGTGCGGGCATTACCGAGGTGTTCTTCATGAAGATGTGCCAAGGCGGCGTGCTGGTGAACATCGTGATGTTTGCCTTCAACCTGTTCCCGCTACCGCCGCTGGATGGCGGGCGCATCGTGGTCGGCCTGCTGCCTTACAAGCAGGCCATGGCGTTTTCTCGTGTGGAGCCCTACGGCTTCTTCATCGTCATGGCCCTGGTGGTCAGCGGCATTGTCAGCAGCCTGTGGATGCAACCGGTGATGGCCTTGACCTTTGGCCTGGTGGATCTGCTGCTGTCGCCTCTGGCTGCGCTGGTCCGCTAAGGCCCGCACAAGCCAGGCGCCTCCTTCTTTCATTTATTGTTGTGTTGCACTGCATGCCATCTTCTTCTGCCCCCGTTCGTTTCCTCACCGGCATCACCACCAGCGGCACGCCGCACCTGGGCAACTATGTGGGTTCGATCCGCCCTTCGGTGCGCGCAAGCCTGACGCCCGGCGTGGAGAGCTTTTACTTTCTGGCCGACTACCACGCGCTGATCAAGATCGACCAGCCCGATCGAATCCAGCGCTCCACCCTGGAGATCGCCGCCAGCTGGCTGGCCGCCGGGCTGGACCCGCAGCGCGTGGTGTTCTACCGCCAGTCCGATGTGCCCGAGATCCCGGAGCTGACCTGGTTTCTGACCTGCGTGACGGGCAAGGGCGTGCTCAATCGGGCGCATGCCTACAAGGCCTCGGTGGACAAGAACACCGCTGCCGGCGTGGACGCCGACAGCGATGTGACGGCCGGCCTCTTCATGTACCCGGTGCTGATGGGCGCCGACATCCTGATGTTCAACGCCCACCAGGTGCCGGTGGGGCGCGACCAGATCCAGCACATCGAGATGGCGCGCGACATGGCGCACAGCTTCAACCACCGCTACGGCGCGCACTTTGTGCCGCCGCAAGCTGCCATCGAAGAGTCGGTAGCCACCCTGCCCGGCCTGGACGGTCGCAAGATGAGCAAGAGCTACGACAACACGATCCCGCTGTTTGCCAGCCGCGAGCAGCTCAAGAAGTTAATAGCCGGCATCGTGACCGACTCGCGCGCACCCGGTGAACCCAAGGACACCGAGGGCTCGGCCCTGTTCCAGATTTACCAGGCCTTTGCCACGGAAGCCGAGACGGCCACGCTGCGCGAAGCCTACGCCAGCGGCATTGCCTGGGGTGATGCCAAGCAAATTTTGCTGGAGCGCATTGACCAGGAGATCGCCCCCATGCGGGCGCGCTACCAGCACCTGATGGAGCACCCTGAGGAAGTCGAAGCCCTGCTGCTGGCCGGTGCCCAAAAGGCCCGCGCGATTGCAACACCGTTCATGGCCCAACTGCGCCAGGCCGTGGGATTGCGCAGCCTGACTTCCGGTGTGGTGCAGGCCAAGGTCAAAGTGGCCAAAACTTCTGGTGTGGGCTTCAAGCAGTACCGCGAGAAGGACGGCAAGTTCTACTTCAAGCTGGCCGACAGCAAGGGAACTGTGCTGCTGCAAAGTCTGGGGCTGGAGACGCCGCAGATGGCGGGCAAGAGCATTGGGCTGCTGCAAAAGGACGGAGTGGCGGCCTTGTCTGTTCTGGCGGAGCAGTTGGAGCCTGTGGGCGATGTACAGGCTTTGTCTGCGGCCTTGGATGCTTTGAAGACTGCTGAGGTTTAAATACCGTTCATGCCTGCGTGTGGGTGCGCAGGAGGGGCAAGGGCGAGCTCCTCATGGCGGAGTACCGCAAATCGTCGCCCGCCCTTGCCCCTCCTGCTCACTGGGGCGTTGTTTCGCTTGATGGGAATTCCAACAGCCGCGCAGCCACGCGATCGCTCAGTCCACCGTGTCTTGAAGCGTTTCGTCTGCGAATGGTTCGCGCGGGAAGGGGGTGTGCCGGGCGCCGATTTGCGGTACTCCGCCATGAGGCGCCCGGCATACCCCCTTCCCGCGCAGCGAGCGAAAAAGACACCACTGAAAAAACCAAACTCAAGCAAAACAACTCAAGGCGCCATCACCCGCACCTGCAACAGCCTGCGCCCCAACACCCCCGCGTCACTGCTGTACACACCGGCCTTGGCCGCCCGACCGGTAGCCGCCACCGTGACCCATTCGGCCAGCGGCACGGTAACTGTGGTGGACACGGTGTTGCGCTTCTGTGCCGGCAAGGCCGCCCCCACCTGCGCGTCCATTGCGGCGCGTTGCACTTCGATCACCAACACGGCGGGCTTGTTGCCACCGGGCCATTTGGCTTGCACCGACAGGCTTTGGCCGGCATCAAACCAGACCAGGGCATTGCTCACGCTGGCCTGGGGCTTGGCGGTGGCTGAGGTGCTTTGCGTGCTCACCGACTGCGTCCACTGCATGGGAATTGCGTCGTTCATGCGCAGCAGCGCTTTTTCGCCATTGCGCACCTGCACCGATTGCGGCTCCCAGGTGTGGTCATCGGATCTGCCTGCGGAGTAGCTGCCCGGCGCATCATGCCCCTCTTCAATCTGACGCAATTCCACCGTCAGGTCCCGGCGGGGCAAGGAGGCTTCAGCCAATGGGGCGGCGTGGGCCGAAGGGCCAAGTCCCACCGTGCCCAGCAGCAGCACGGCACAGCAACACACGGCAAATACAAGGCTCTTCATGACGGCACCCCTTGGTAGGCACTGCGCCAGCCGAAGCCCTTGGCCCTCAGTGCGTGACATAGCCCATGGTTTGCGGCAACCAGAGCACGATTGGCGGGAACACCGTAATCGTCAGCAGCAGCAAAAGCAGCATCACCAGAAACGGCCATCCCTCCTGCATCATCTCGCCAATCGGGATGCCGGTAAGCGCTTTGGTGACGAACAAAAGCATGCCAAATGGCGGGTGGATCAGGCCGATCATCATGTTGAGCACCACCAGCACGCCAAAGTGCACCAGGTCCACCCCCAGCAGCTTGGCTGCAGGCAGCAGCATGGGCACAAACACCAAGAGCAGCACCGACACATCCAGAAAACAGCCCAGCACCAGGAACATCAGGTTCACCAGCAGCAGGAATTTCAGCTGCGACAAATGCATGCTGTCTACCCACAGCGCCATGGCCTGGGGTACGCCTTCCGACGTGAAGGCGTAGTTCAACATGAAGGAGCCCGCCAGGATCAGCGTGATGACGGCGCTGCCCCGGGTGGACTCCATCACCACGCCCCAGAACGTGCGCCAGGTCAGCGCCCGGTACACCACCCCGGCCAGGATGAGCGCGTGCAGGGCCGCCACGGCCGCGGCCTCGGTGGGGGTGAAGGCGCCGGAGTAAATGCCGCCCAGCAGCACGATGGGCATGGACAGCGGCAAGGCGCCGCGGTAGAGGATGGCGGGCCACTCGCGCAGCGGAATCTTGTCCTCGCGCGGCATGTTGCGCTTGGTGGCAATGAAGTGCACCACCACCATCATCAAAATCGCCATCAATGCACCTGGCAGCACGCCGCCCAGGAACAGCGCGCCCACCGAAGCACCCGACACCAGCGCGTAAATCACCATGGGAATGGAAGGCGGAATGATGGGGCCCAGCGTGGCGCTGGCCACCACCACGGCACCGGCAAAGCCGCGCGAGTATTCGGGCTTTTTGAGCATCTGGCGGATGGTTACCAGGCCAGGGCCTGCGGCGTCGGCAATGGCGCTGCCGCTCATGCCCGAGAAGATGACGCTCACCAGAATGTCCACCTGCGCCAAGCCGCCGCGCATGCGGCCCACCAGGATGCGGCAAAAATCAAACAGGCGCTCGCTCACCGTGCCCGCGTTCATGATGTTGGCGGCAAACACGAACATGGGCACAGCCAGCAGCACGTAGCTGTTGTACAGGCCGTTGCCCACTTGCTCGGCCACCAGGCCCAGGTCCTGCCCCTTGGCCAGCAGGTAGCCAATGCCAGCGGCCAGCATGGAAAAGCCAATCGGCATGCGCAAGAGCATGCCGCCCACCAGCACCAGGGCAAGGATGGCCAATGCATGCTGACTCATGAGAGATGCAGCTCCGCTTCCAGCCCCTGTCCACGCAGCGCCGTGTAAACCGCCCAGGCACAGCGCGCCACCAAGGCCAGCATCAGGAAGACAAAGGGCAGGAAAACCCACATAAACGGGATACCCAGCACGGGAGTGCTCTCGCGCTGCATGAAGTGCACATAGTCCCAGGTGGCCGGAATAGCCACGGCGGCCAAGCCGCCCACCACCAGATTGCCCACGATACGCATACCCAGCCGCACGCGCCGCGGTGCCATGTTCCACAGCAGGTCAAACACCACATGTTCGCGCTCGGGGACTATTGTTGCCGCCGCCCAGAGGATGACCCAGACGTAGAGCACCACGGCGGCCTCGTCAGTCCAGGGCAAGGGTTTGTTGAAGCCAAAGCGGGCTGTGACCTGCAGGATGAAGACGACAAACAGGGTGAGGAACAGGCCGCCGCCCAGGGCTTGGGCAGCGGCCCGCAAGAATCGCAGGGCTTTCACAGGGGCGGGCTATTTGGTCGCGTTGATGCGTTCCAGCAGGCCCTTGGGCCAGACTTTGGCATAGTCCGAATTTTGGTAGGCTGCCTGCACGGTCTTGTGGAAGGCATCCAGGTCGGGGGTGCTGACCTGCAGTCCTTCCTTCTTGAAGAACTCCACCAGCTGCGCCTCTTCCTTGATGCGGTTGTCGTTGTTGTAGGCCGATGCCGCCTTGGCTGCAGCCAGCACCTTTTGCTGGTTGGCCGGACTCAGGGCCTTGAGCGTCTTGCTGGAAATGGCGATGAACAGCGCGTCCACCAGATGGCTGGTGAGCACGATCTGCTTGGTCACTTCATAGAACTTGGCCGCCTTGACGGTGGGCAGCGGGTTGTCCTGGCCGTCAATGGTGCCGCTTTTGAGGCCCAGGTACACCTCGCCAAAAGCCAGCGGCGTGGGCGTGGCGCCCAGCGCCTCGCCCAGGAACAGCCACTCCTTGGAGCCGGGCATGCGCAGCTTCACGCCCTTGAGGTCGGCCGGGGTCTTGACGGTGCGCACTTCGCGCAGATTGACCTGGCGGGTGCCGTAGTAGCAGGTGGACAGGGGTGAGATGTCCATCTTCTCGGCCACCAGCTTGAACATCTCGGCGCCAATGGGGCCGTTAAAGATTTTCTGCTGCTGGGCCGGATCGCGCACGATGTAGCCGGCAGTGAAGATGGAGAACTCGGGTACCTGCTTGGCCAAGTCCTGCGCCGAGACGGTGGTCAGCTCCAGGTTGCCGCGCGCCATGGCAGTGGGCTCTGCGCCCTGCTTGAAGAGCGAGGCATTCAGGTTGATCTGCACATCAAACTCACCCGGTGCGCTCTTCTCCAGGCTGTCCTTGAACACGGTCCACATCCTGGCGTGCCAGTCATCCGGCACGGCCGGGGTGGAGATGCGCAAGACAATCTTGCTTTGGGCCAGAGCCGGCACGCCACCGGCCGCAAGTGCCACACCGGCACTGGCTGCCAGCACGCTGCGGCGGCTGACTGATCGGACTGGGGGGAAAGAGGTAGGGAATGGGATGGGCATGGTGTCTTGTCTCGTTGTATTTCTGTCTCGGACACCGATATTACTTGGCAAAACACCCCACGGAAGGTGCCTTGCGTCAGCCCTGCCAACCAAAAAAGGGCTGCTGCCGGTTTAGTATCGGGTGTGAACTCACAATTCAGGGGCCTTTTGCGGGCGCCCTTTGGTATGCAAGGGGGCTTCCACACTGCGGGAGAAACAGACAATGGCGCCAGAAGACATCAGCTTTACCGACTTGATTGCGTCCTGCATTCACGACATGAAGAACTCGCTCAATCTTCAGGTCAGTGCGCTGGAAGGCATCGCGCTGAAAAGCCGGGAAACGGGCGATGACGCCATGTTCCAGGACTTGGGGCGGGTGATCTACCAGGCCAACCGCATGAACCTGAACCTGGTGGAACTGCTGAGCCTGTACAAGCTGAGCAAGTCGATCTATCCCATGGACATCACCGAGCAGGCCGTAGCCGAGGTGATTGAGGAAGCCGTGATGCAAAACCAGTCGATGATGGAATTCAAAGGCATTGTGGTGAGCGTGGACTGCGCACCCGACTGCTACTGGTACATGGACCGCGAACTGGTCAAGGGCGTGCTGGTCAATGCACTGAACAATGCCTACCACTACACCACCGACAAAATCCACATCCTGGCCACCGTCAAGGACAAGCGCCTGGAGTTGCGGGTGGAGGACAACGGCCAGGGCTACCCCCAGCGCATGCTGATTAACCAGGACATTCCCACCGACCAGGGTGTGAGCTTTGAGACCGGCAGCACCGGCCTGGGCTTTTACTTTTCGGACCAGGTGGCGCGACTGCACAAGAACGGCCGCAAGCGCGGTTCGCTGGCGATAGAGAACGGTGGCAGCCTGGGTGGCGGCTGTTTTGTTTTGCGCTTGCCATGAACGAAGGCACGAGCAGAGGCACACGACACACCAGACCATGACCCTCACCCTGCGAAAAGCCAGCGTCCTGGTGATTGATGACTTTCAGGGCATGCGCACCATGCTGCGCGACTTTGTCCGCTCTATGGGCGTCACCACCATAGACACGGCCACCAGCGGGCGGGATGCGATTGCCCAGCTCAGCGCCAACCGCTACGACATTGTCATCTGCGACTACAACCTGGGGCCCGGCCCCAATGGCCAGCAGGTGCTGGAGGAGGCCCGGCTCAAGAACCTGATTGGTGTGGCCACGGTCTGGGCCATGGTGACCGCCGAAAAGACGCCCGAAATGGTGATGGGCGCGGCCGAAGTGCGTCCCGACGACTACCTGCTCAAGCCCATCAGCCAGGTCGTGCTGGAAAGCCGCCTGAGCAAGCTGATTGCCAGAAAGCACGTGCTGGCGCCCATTGAGTCCGCCATCAAGGCCATGCGCTATGCCGACGCGATTGCCCAATGCGATGTACAGCTCAAGGCCAAGGTGCCCTACCCGCATGAAATCTTGCGCGTCAAGAGTGAGTTGCTGCTGGGTATGGGTGAGTACGCAACGGCAGGCACATTGTTCCAATCCATTCTGGCAACACGCGATGTGCCCTGGGCCCAGACCGGCATTGGAAAGATCCACTTCCAGGCGCGCCAGTTTGCGCAGGCCAGGGAAGTTTTTCAGCAGGTGCTGCGCGAGCACACGGTGTACATGGAGGCCTCGGACTGGCTGGCCAAAGCCTGCACCCGTCTGGGCGACACCGCAGAGGCCGAACAGGTGCTGCTGGAGGCGGTCAAAATTTCGCCCAACTCGCCCACCCGGCAAAAGATGCTGGGGGATACGGCCTACCGCAATGGCTCGCTCGATGTGGCCCAAAACGCCTTCGAGAAGACCATCAAGATCGGTGAGTTTTCTCCCTACAAAGCCCCTGGCGCCTACACCGGCCTGGCCCATGTGCTGGCGGACCGCAATGAACCTTACGAGGCCTTGAAAACCCTGGCCCTGAGCAAGCAGGAGTTCAAGTACAACACCGAAGCCGCCATCCAGACCGCTGCTGCTGAGAGCGCCGTCTACCACCAGATGGGGCAGGTCGATCGCGCCGAAGCGGTCATGGCTGACGCCCAGAAGCTGATGGAAAAGGCCGCCGGCCGGGTCAGCGTAGAAGCCGCTATTGCCATTGCCAAAACCCTGTTTGCACTCGGCCAGAAAGACAAGGCCTGCACCCTTTTGCAGGAAGTGGTGCGCAACAACCATGAAAACCTGGAAGTGGCCGAAAGCGTTGAATGGCTGTTCAAGGATTTGGGCATGCATGCCGAGGGCCAGGCGCTGATTGCCCAGTCCAGTGGCGAAGTGGTGGCCATCAACAACCAGGGCGTGACGCTGGCCAAGGGTGGTGACCTGCTGGGTGGCGCCAACCTGCTGCGTGGCGCCTCGGCCAAGATGCCCAACAATGAAGTCATCCTGATCAACCTGTGCGGCCTGTTGATCGGCATGCTGAGCAAAGAAGGCCGTGACCACCGCATCGCCGGCGAGGCGCGCGAGCTGCTGGACCGGGTGCGACTGATCAACCCGAGCAACAAGAATTACCACATCTACACGGCGGCACTCAACCGCATCATGGGTGGGCGCTAAGAACGTGACCCCCACGTTCGCTCGCTGCGCGTAGCTCTCTGCCCCCCAAGGGGGCTAACCCCGCTTGGGGCGGCCCGGCGCGGGGTTATTGCCCCCACGTTCGCTCGCTGCGCGTAGCTCTCTGCCCCCAAAGGGGGCTAACCCCGCTTGGGGCGGCCCGGCGCGGGGTTATTGCCCCCACGTTCGCTCGCTGCGCGTAGCTCTCTGCCCCCAAAGGGGGCTAACCCCGCTTGGGGCGGCCCGGCGCGGGGTTATTGCCCCCACGTTCGCTCGCTGCGCGTAGCTCTCTGCCCCCAAAGGGGGCTAACCCCGCTTGGGGCGGCCCGGCGCGGGGTTATTGCCCCCACGTTCGCTCGCTGCGCGTAGCTCTCTGCCCCCAAAGGGGGCTAACCCCGCTTGGGGCGGCCCGGCGCGGGGTTATCTCTTGTTTTGCTAAAAGCGCGGTGGTCTTTTTTCGATAAACGCCTGCACGCCTTCCAGTGCGGCGGGGTCCATCATGTTGCAGGCCATGGTCTGCTGGGCATCCGCATAGGCGGCTTCCACCCCTGCTTCCAGCTGCCGGTAAAACAGCGCCTTGCCCATGGCCAGCGCCACGCGCGGCTTGGCCAGCATGCTGTGGATGAGTTGCTCCACTTCGGCATCGAGCTGATCGTCCGGCACGGCGCGGTTGATCAGGCCCTGCGCTTGCGCCTGCTGCGCCGTGATGAAGTCGCCGGTGACCAGCATTTCAAACGCGGCCTTGCGGCCCAGATTGCGCGACAGGGCCACCGCAGGCGTGGCGCAAAACAGTCCGTAGTTGACGCCGCTGGTGGCAAAGCGCGCGCTGTCTGCGGCCACGGCCAGGTCGCACATGGCCACCAGCTGGCAGCCCGCTGCCGTAGCCATGCCCTGCACGCGCGCAATCACCGGCACCGGCAGGCGCCGGATAGCCAGCATCATCTGGCTGCATTGCCCAAACAGTTTTTCATAGTACGCCAGCGAGGGCGCGGCGCGCATTTCCTTCAGGTCATGCCCGGCGCAAAAGGCTTTCCCCTGGGCGGCCAGCACCACCACGCGTACCGTGTCGTCTGCGGCCAGGCGGTCCAGCGCTTCCTGCAAAGCGGCCAGCAAGGCCTCATTCAAGGCATTGAAGGCCTGCGGGCGGTTCAGCGCAAGTGTGACCACGCCACGGGCATCGCGCGTCTGCAGCAGCACGCCAGTGGGCAGCGTGGCGTCTTTCATCAGGCGGGCGTGGTCAATCTTGGTACAGCGGTTGCACACCGCATCCAGTCCGGCGGCATGTGCCAGGGCATCAGCCTGCAGGTTGGCAATGCCGAGCTGCTGCCACAGGCACTTGGCGCCA
Source organism: Rhodoferax lacus (assembly GCF_003415675.1). Lineage (GTDB taxonomy): Bacteria > Pseudomonadota > Gammaproteobacteria > Burkholderiales > Burkholderiaceae_C > Allorhodoferax > Allorhodoferax lacus. Next base: position 168,873 of record NZ_QFZK01000006.1, on the reverse strand, counting down.
ATGGCAATGGCCTGCTCGGCAATCGGCAGCATCTCTTCCTCGCGGCGGAACACATCCACCATATCCACCGCAAAAGGAATGTCGGCCAGCGTGGCATAGCAGGTCTCGCCCAAGATGGGGGTGCCGGCATAGCGCGGGTTCACCGGGACGATGCGGTAGCCGTGCAATTGCAGGTAGCGGGCCACTTCAAAGCTGGGCCGGCTGGTATCCGCAGACAAGCCCACCACGGCGATGGTGTGGCATTGCTGCAGGATGCGCTTGAGGGTGCTGGTGTCGTTGTTCATCATGGCTGTTGGATACTACGCGTTTCGTCCTTTACGGCCCTGACATTTTCCAACGCCCTATGAACAAGCGATCCAGCGACAGCAGCCTGGTCTACTCCACCGACAGCGGCCGCATGTGCCCCCAGTGCAGACACCCCATGGCAAGCTGCCAATGCAAGGCCGCTGCCGCCCGGCCCGTGGGCGATGGCAATGTGCGCGTGAGCCGCGAGACCAAGGGGCGCGCCGGCAAAGGCGTCACCGTGGTCAAGGGCCTGCCACTGGACGCCGCCGCACTGGCTGCACTTGGCAAGCAGCTGCGCACAGCCTGTGGCTCTGGTGGCACGGCCAAGGACGGCACGCTGCAAATCCAGGGCGACCATGTGGAGCGTGTGATGGAGCTCCTGAAGGCCCAAGGCTTCGCGGTCAAACGCTCGGGTGGCTGAACGGGATAGCGCGCGGGGTTGGCGCTAAGCTCTCCCCATGCAGCAATTTGATGTCGTGATCGTGGGAGCCGGTGCCGCCGGTCTTTTTTGTGCCGGGGTGGCGGGTCAGAAGGGCCTCAAGGTTTTGTTGATCGACCACGGCGAGAAGGTGGCCGAAAAAATCCGCATCTCGGGTGGCGGGCGCTGCAACTTCACCAACCTGGATGTGTCGTCTGCCAATTTCCTCAGCGAAAACCCGCGCTTTGCCAAGTCGGCCCTGTCACGCTACACGCCGCGCGACTTTCTGGCGCTGCTGGGGCGCCACCAGATAGCCTTCCACGAAAAGCACAAGGGCCAGCTGTTTTGCGACCGCTCGGCAGAGGACATCATCACCCTGCTGCTGGCCGAGTGCGCAACAGGTGGTGTGACGCGCTGGCAGCCCTGTAGCGTCAACGCCGTGCGCTATTCGGACGCTGCTCCATCTGGCGAAGACGGCACAAGCACCGCTACAAGCACCTCTACCAGCGCCTCCGGTCGCTACGAAGTCGACACCAGCCTGGGCACGGTGAGCGCGCGGGCCCTGGTCATCGCCACGGGGGGCCTGTCCATCCCCAAAATTGGAGCGACCGACCTGGGCTACCGCATTGCCAAACAATTCGCGCTGCCCTTGGTGGAGACCCGTCCGGCCCTGGTGCCCCTGACGTTTGACGAGGCGGCCTGGGCACCGTTTGCGCAGCTCTCGGGCTTGTCGCTGCCGGTGGAAATTGCCACGGGTGGCAAGAAGGACAGCACGCGTTTTCGCGAAGACCTGCTGTTTACCCACCGGGGCCTGAGTGGTCCGGGCGTGCTGCAGATTTCGAGCTATTGGCAAGCAGGTACTGGTATCCGCCTGAACCTCTCACCCGACACCGATGTGGCCTCCTTTCTGCAGACGGCCAAGGCCAGCTCGCGCAAACGCGTGGCCAACGAGCTGTCCTCCCTGCTGCCCGCACGCCTGGCCGATGCCTGGGTGGCCCACAGCACAGCGGCAGGTGGCAGTGCCGAGCGCCCCATCAACGAGGCGCCCGACAAGGTGCTCAACCTTCTTGCCGAGCGCATTGCCCGCTGGGAAATCACGCCCACCGGCACCGAGGGCTACCGCAAGGCCGAGGTCACTGCCGGCGGCGTGGACACCCTGGCCCTGTCCGGCCAGACCCTGGAGAGCCGCCAGCCTGGCCTGTACTTCATTGGCGAGGTGGTGGATGTGACCGGCTGGCTGGGCGGCTACAACTTCCAGTGGGCCTGGGCCAGTGGCTTTGCCTGTGCCCAGGGGCTGGCGGCACGCCTGCTGCCGGGCGTCTGACGCATTTGGGATGCGGGCTTGTCAATAGCAGGCACGCAAAGGCTATAATGGCAGGCTAATTTGGCATTCCCCCGTCGGCCAATACTAGTTAAGACGGGAAATACCGCTGAGCAAGGCGTGTGGGGCACCGATCTTCCCCCGTGACCATTGCGCAGCACAATTCTGGAATTCATTACGTAATGACAACGATCCGTGTAAAAGAAAACGAACCCTTTGACGTAGCCCTGCGTCGCTTCAAGCGCACCATTGAAAAGCTCGGTTTGCTCACCGACCTGCGCGCCCGCGAGTTCTATGAGAAGCCCACTGCAGAGCGCAAGCGCAAGAAGGCTGCGGCCGTCAAGCGCAACTACAAGCGCATCCGCAGCATGCAATTGCCCAAGAAACTTTTCTAAGTTTCGGCCCAAGAAACTGTTCCAAGTTTCCATACACGAGGCCCTCACAAGCCTCCGGCCCGCCTGGCTCGCAAGAGCCAAACGGTCCAAAAATGCTCGCCTGGGGACGCTCTGGCGGGCATTTGTCATTCTGAGTCCCGCATTCCATCAGGAGAAGCACGATGTCCCTCAAAGACCAAATCACCGAAGACATGAAGACCGCCATGCGCGCCAAGGACAGCGAGCGCCTGGGCACCATCCGCCTGCTGCTGGCCGCCTGCAAGCAGCGCGAAGTGGACGAACGCATCGTGCTGGACGACGCCGCCGTGGTGGCGCTGGTGGACAAGCTGATCAAGCAGCGCAAGGACTCGATTGCCGCGTTCGAGTCCGCTGCAAGGCAGGACCTGGCCGACAAGGAAGCCGCCGAGATCAAGGTGCTGCAGGCCTATTTGCCGCAGCGCATGTCGGCAGACGAAGTGCTGGTCGAAGTGCGGGCCATTGTTGCCGAGCTGGGAGCTTCCGGGCCTGGGGATATGGGGAAGGTGATGGGGGTGGTGAAGACGCGCTTGGCGGGCAAGGCGGAGATGTCTGCTGTATCGGCGGCTGTGAAGACTGCACTCGCGGGCTGATGGATTGCTGAGGCTTTGGGCTTTGGCAGTGAGGTAATTTCCTGCGGGGCTTTTGTGGTTTGACTCCCCCATCCCCCCCGCCCCTTACCCCCCGTCGGGGTAAGGGGTGCCTAAAGCGGACAGCCGATTTGGTTGCGTCGCCTCGGCTACCGGCTTACCGGGATCGGTTTTTTGACGTTGGTGCTTCGCGATTGGCTATTCGCTATTCGCTATTCGCAAGGGTTGTCTCCGGCGCTCGGAACTGGTCGCGTGAGCTTTGGGCGAGCAATAGCAGTGGCAACGCCCCGTTCGTAATTACGTTTTCAGCGCGAGGCAACCAAATCGGCTGTCCGCTTTGGCTCCCCTTTCGCCCCGGCGGGGGCGAAAGGGGCGGGGGGGATAGGGGGGGCTACAAAAGCCCCGCAGGGAAAAGCCCCACTCAAAAACAAAAAAACCTAGCTCCCCGCCACCTTCATCTTATCAATCAACACCGAGCCAACGGTTTTAGCTCCGTAGTTGTAGGTGTCCGCACCCACAGCCAGGATGCCCTTGAACATGGCCTTCATGTTCCCGGCAATCGTGATCTCATGCACCGGGTACTTGATGCGCCCCTTCTCCACCCAGAAGCCGCTGGCGCCGCGCGAATAGTCACCGGTGACATAGTTCACGCCCTGCCCCATCAGTTCGGTGACAAACAGGCCGGTTCCCAGGCGCTGCAGCATGGCGTCCAGATCGTCTCCCGGCTGGGTCAGGCGCGAGGTGAAGGTGAGGTTGTGTGAGCCGCCGGCATTGCCGGTGGTGCGCATACCCAGCTTGCGGGCCGAATAGCTGCTGAGGAAATAGCCACGGACCTTGCCCGCTTCAAGCACCTGGCGGGCCTGCACGCGCACGCCTTCGTCGTCAAAGGGCGAACTGCCCTTGCCGCCCATGACAAAGGGGTCTTCAAAAATGTCGATGTGCTTGGGAAATACCTGCCGGCCCATGCTGTCCAGCAAAAACGTGCTCTTGCGGTACAGTGCGCCGCCACTCACGGCCTGCACAAAGGTACCCAACAGGCCAGCCGCCAGCGGCGACTCAAACAGCACCGGGCATTCCACGGTGGCAATCTTGCGCGCCTTCAGGCGGCTCAGGGCCCGCTCTGCGGCGTAACGGCCCACCGCCTCGGGTGAGGCCAAGTCGGACGATTTGCGCTGCGAGCTGTACCAGGAGTCGCGCTGCATGTCGTCGCCCTTGCCCGCAATCGGTGAGACCGAGAGCGAATGGCGCGAGGTGGCATAACCACCCCGGAAACCATGGGTGTGGGCGCTGAAGAACTGCGACTGCTGGGCCGATACCGCTGCACCCTCGCTGTTGGTGATGCGCTTGTCCACACGCAGGGCGGCGGCTTCGCATTGCAGCGCCAACTCGGCGGCCTGCTCGCTGGTCACCGACCAGGGGTGGAACAGATCGAGCTCGCGCTTGCGGTCTGCCAGGGGCGACATGTCGGCCTCATCGGGCAGGCTGGCAAAGGTGTCTTCGGCGGTGAAGCGGGCGATGTCATAGGCGGCGCGCACGGTTTGGGCGATGGCGGCCTGCGAAAAATCGGAGGTGCTGGCATTGCCGCGGCGGTGGCCCACATACACGGTCACACCCAGCGACTTGTCGCGGTTGCGCTCCACGTTTTCCAGTTCGCCATTGCGCACCGACACGCTCAGGCCACAGCCCTCGGACACCTCGGCACCGGCGTCAGTGGCTCCGGCCTTCTTGGCCTCGGCCAGGGCGATATCGACCAACGATTCAAAGAACGGCAGGGTGTAGGCAAAGCCGCTGTCGGACGGTTTGGCCGCCACGTTCAGTGTGCTGGGGGACTTTGCGGACGGGGCGGCGGGTATGGATGGGGGTTTCTTCATGGCGACGGCTATGATAGCTGGCTATGTCACGCAAACTAAAAAAGGGCTATTACGTCCGGGGCCTCTTCGTCGCCGAGGGTAGCGCACTCGATCTCGAATTCAAGCGCGAGCTCAAGGGCACCGACGAAGCCACACGTACCGACCTCAAACGCGAAAGCACCGAGCTGCAAAAACTCGGCGAGGAACTGCTGACCCTGCGCGCCGATTACATGGCCCGTCTGGACCTGCCCGAGAAACTGGTGGATGCGGTGGCTGAGTGCAAGCGCATCACCAACTTCGAAGGCATACGCCGCCAGATGCAGTTCATCGGCAAGCTCATGCGCAAGCTCGAAGACAGCAAGCACGATGAAATCCGTGCCGCCCTGGAAGAGCAGCACATGCCCTCCGCCAAGGAAACCATGCTCCTGCACCAGGCCGAGCAGTGGCGCGACCGCCTGGTGGCCGATGACGATGCCCTAGGCCAGTGGATCACCCTGAGCCCCTCCACCGACAGCCAGAACCTGCGCGCCCTGGTGCGACAGGCCCGCAAGGACGCCAAGCCCGAGAAGCCCGGTCTGGCCCCGCGCCATGGCCGCGCCTACCGCGATATTTTTCAACTGGTGCGCGAAGCACTCACTGCCGCGCAGGAGCAGCCCGAACCCAGCCTGGCTGACGACGAAGGCTACACAGGCACCGACGCCTGAGACGACTCGCCCCGAACCGCACGAGAAGCACGTACATGACTGAAGCCAGCTCCGGCCCCGAGGCCATCACCATCGGCATTGTCTCCATCAGCGACCGCGCCTCCAGCGGTATCTATGAAGACAAGGGCCTGCCTGCTCTGCGGGACTGGATGGGCCGTGCGCTGACCAACCCCATCAGCTTTGAGGCGCGCCTGATTCCGGACGATCTGTCCACCATCAGCCAGACCCTGATCGAGCTGGTGGATGCCGGTTGTGCCCTGGTGCTGACCACCGGCGGCACGGGCCCGGCGCTGCGCGACGTCACCCCCGAGGCCACGCTGGCAGTAGCTGATAAGGAGATGCCTGGCTTTGGGGAGCAGATGCGCCGCATCAGCCTGGAGTTTGTGCCCACGGCCATTCTGTCGCGCCAGGTGGCGGTGATTCGCGGCAAGACGCTGATCATGAACCTGCCGGGCCAGCCCCGCGCCATTGCCGAAATCCTGGAAGGGCTCAAGGACGCAGAAGGCAGGCCCAAGGTGGCGGGCATCTTTGCCGCCGTACCCTACTGCATCGACCTGATCGGCGGCCCGTACCTGGAAACCGATGACAGCGTCTGCAAGGCCTTTCGCCCCAAGACGGCTGTGAAGCCTATTCGCCCACCAGCTGGTTGATTTTTTCGGCCTCGAAGCATTCGGTGCGGGCGGCATCGGCCGGTACGCAATCGCCCTTTATATCGCGGTGGGCCGACAGGGTTTCAATGGCTTTCCACAAGAGCGTAATCTGGTGATCCTGCGAGGCCGCGTTGTTCACCAAACCATGCAGCGCCTGGCTTAGCGGATCGTCTTCCTTGGTGATGCCATAGGCAGAAAACTTGCCATCGGGTGCGGCCACGTCAGCGCTCTCCCCCGGCTTGGTCTGGATAATGCGCGCCGGAATGCCCACCGCCGTAGCGCCTGCTGGCACCGGCTTGATGACCACCGCATTGCTGCCGATCTTGGCGCCGTCACCCACCTCAAAACCACCCAGCACCTTGGCACCCGCACTCACCACCACATCACGGCCCAGCGTGGGGTGGCGCTTGGCGCCCTTGTAGAGGGAGGTGCCGCCCAGGGTCACGCCCTGGTAAATCGTGCAGCCGTCGCCGATCTCTGCGGTCTCGCCCACCACCGTGCCCATGGCGTGGTCAAAGAACACGCGGTTGCCGATCTTGGCACCGGGGTGGATTTCAATACCGGTGAGAAAGCGCGCGATGTGCGAGATAAAACGGCCCAACCACAAAAAGCCACGTATCCAGCAGCCATGGGCCACGCGGTGCAGCAGCACGGCGTGCAAACCCGGATAGCAGGTCAGCACCTCCCAGCGGCTGCGTGCGGCCGGGTCGCGGTCCAGAATGCATTGGATGTCAGAGCGTAGGCGATTAAACATGCGGTCTAGTCTAAACGCTGAGTCAGCGTGGCTCTGCCGGGAGGCTCTTTGCCAATGTGTCGGGCGTGGGCTTGGCAAGCGGTGCCTGCTGCACATTAGGTAATTGCAGAATGGATTTGGCAATACCGCGCAGAATGTGGATTTCTTCCTGCGTTACACCCGCGCGGTTGAACAAGGCATTGAGGCGCGGCATCAGCTTCTTGGGTGCAGCGGGGTCCAGAAATTCCAGCGCCACAAGAGCCTGCTCCAGGTGACCCAGCATGCCGCTGACCTGCGCCGCATCCGCCAACTTGGCTGAGCTTTGCGGCAGGGGCGGCGCATCGGCAAAGCCACCCAGAGCCAGGCGCCAGTCATAGGCAATCACCTGCAGGGCTGCGCCGATATTGAGCGAACCAAACTGCGGGTTGCTGGGAATGGAGAGGCAGGTGTGGCAGCGGTACACGTCTTCGTTGCGCATGCCAAAGCGCTCGGAGCCAAACAGAAAGGCCACGCCGGTTTGCTGGGCAGCCTCGCTTGGGGCGGCCTGCATGTCAGCCACCAGTTGCGCAAAGTGAGGGCGTGGCGTGGTGGTGGGTGGGCCGAAGTCACGCGGCGTCATGGCGGTGGCGCACAGGTGCGTCATGCCGTCCAGGGCTTCGTCCAGCGTGTCCACAATGCGGCACTTGTCCAGCACGTCCAGTGCGCCACTGGCGCGCTGGATGGTTTCCTCGCGGCGCAGCACATTGGCCCAGCGCGGAGCCACCAGCACCAGGTCATCAAAACCCATGGTTTTCATGGCCCGGGCCGCAGCGCCTACGTTGCCGGCGTGGCTTGTCTGAATAAGTATGAAACGTGTCTGCATGGAAACCGGTAAAATGAACCTATTGTCGCCGCCTGCATCGCCGGGTTGGCATCTCCCCAGTTCTTCCCCCCACAATCTATGTCACTCAATCTGCACCCCATGGTCAACGTGGCTGTCAAAGCTGCCCGCGCCGCCGGTTCCCTCATCAACCGCGCCGCACTCGACATCGAATCCGTTCGTGTCAGCCAGAAGAAGGCCAACGACTTTGTCACCGAAGTCGATCAGGCTGCAGAGGCCGTGATCATAGAAACCCTGCTGCAGGCCTACCCCGGCCACGGCATCCTGGCCGAAGAATCGGGCAACCAGCACGGCGCACGCGACTCCGAATTCGTCTGGATCATCGATCCGCTGGACGGCACCACCAACTTCATCCATGGCCTGCCCACCTACTGCGTGAGCATTGCACTGGCTGTGCGTGGCAAGGTCGAGCAAGCCGTGGTGTATGACCCCACCCGCAACGACCTGTTCACCGCCACCAAGGGCCGCGGCGCCTTTCTGAACGACCGCCGCCTGCGCGTCTCCAAGCGCACGCAGCTCAAAGAGTCGCTGGTGTCCACCGGCTTCCCCTACCGCGAAGGCGATGATTTCGACCAGTACCTGGTGATGATGGGCGAGGTCATGCGCCGCACCGCCGGATTGCGCCGCCCGGGTGCCGCCGCACTCGACTTGGCTTATGTGGCTGCGGGCTACACCGATGCCTTCTTCGAAAAAGGTCTGCAGCCCTGGGACGTAGCCGCTGGCTCCCTGCTGGTGACCGAGGCCGGTGGCCTGGTGGGCAACTTCTCTGGCGAGTCGGACTTTCTGGACCAGCAGGAATGCATGGCCGGCAACCCGCGCGTCTACGGCCAACTGGTGGGCGTGCTGGGCAAGTACAGCAAGTTTGCCAGTGCCGGTGACAAGGCCGCTGTGCGCCAAAGCACCCTGACCATGCGCCCTGCTGCGAAGCAAGAGGCGGATGCACCGGCAGACACCGACGCAGCCCCGGAAACTGACGCCGCGCCCCTGTAGTGCAGGCAGAGGCCCTGCCCACGGCATCGGGCAACAGCCTGGCCGACCTGTTTTCGCACCGCGCCTTTGCGCGCTTCTGGCTGGCAAGGCTGAACGGCACCACGGCCACGCAGATGCTGATGGTGGCACTGGCCTGGAACATGTACGACCTCACATCGAGTGCCTGGGACCTGGGCCTGGTGGGTCTGTTCCAGTTCGTGCCCGCCCTGCTGCTGACCCTGCCGGCTGGCCATGTGGCCGACCATATGCACCGCGGCCGCATTTTTGCCTGCTGCCTGTTCGCGCAGGCGCTGGCAGCTGTCGTCCTGCTGGCCGCGCTGTATGGGCACTTCACCAGCCGTGAGCTGATCCTCGGCATCTCGGTGCTCTTGGGCATGGCGCGCGCCTTCCAGATGCCTGCGCAGCAGGCCCTCACACCGCAACTGGTGCCGCCCGCCCTGCTGCAGCGCGCGGTGACCATCAGCGCCAGCGCCATGCAGGCCGCCATCATTGGCGGCCCGGCCCTGGGCGGGGTGCTCTACACCTTGGGCCCGGCCACGGTGTATGCCGTGAGTGCCATGCTGCTGATCGTGGGCGGCGTGCTGGGGCTGACCGTGCGCTATGACCATACGCCGCCGCAACTGGCCACCAGCTGGGACAGCGTGCTGGCCGGTGTGCGCTTTGTCTGGCATCGCAAGGTGGTTCTGGGCGCCACCACGCTGGACCTGTTTGCCGTGCTGCTGGGCGGCGCCACCGCCCTCTTGCCCATCTTCGCGCGTGACCTGCTGCAGACCGGCCCCATAGGCTTGGGCCTGCTGCGCGCAGCACCCGCCGTGGGAGCACTGGCCATGTCGCTGGCGCTGGTGCGCTGGCCGCTGGAGCGCCAGGTGGGCCACAAGCTCTTGCTGGCCGTGGCCGTGTTTGGCCTGGCCACGGTGGTGTTCGGCCTCTCACGCAGCTTCACTGTGTCCCTGTTGGCACTGGTGGTCACCGGCGCTGCCGATGCGGTGAGCGTGGTCATGCGTTCCACCCTGGTGCAGCTGGAAACCCCCAACGAGATGCGCGGACGCGTGTCGGCCGTCAACTCCATCTTCATTGGCGCCTCCAACCAGCTGGGCGAGTTCGAGTCGGGCGCCGTAGCCGCCCTCTGGGGGCCGGTGGTCTCGGTGGTCTCGGGCGGCATTGGCACCATGGTTGTTGCCGCTGCGTGGCTCAAGCTGTTTCCCACGCTGGCGCAGCGCGACGAGTTGCATCCCAAGGCGTAGGCTGAAAAAGCTTGTTGCAAACTTACAACCCAATTCCCCATTTAATCGACGGGTACTAGGGTTAACCCTAGTCAAATGTCTAGGGTTAACCCTATACTGCACTGCAACATGATCACTTTTTAGGAGGATCCCATGTCCAGTTCATCCGTACTCAACCTCAACACCCTGCCCGCAAACCAAGGCCCCAGCATTGGTGCCGCCTTGGGCGAAGTCGCCGTGGCTTTCAAGCATTTGGCCAGCGCCTTGGTGCGCAACACTTTTTCGCCAGCAGCAGATGCCAGCCCGGTTCAGACGGCCTACCAGGAAGCCGAAGCCCTGCGCAGCTACGCCGCCGACATCCAGAGCCAGGACCCTGACTTCGCCCAGGACCTGTTTGCCGCGGCAGACCGCCACGAAATCGAAGCGGCCGCTGCCGCCACGGTTCACTAAGAACCCGCCGCTGCAGTGACGGGGCTATGACGCCCCGTTTGTTTGTTTGGTTTGTGCATTACTTGTGCGGCAGGTTTGTGTTGGGCTGGCGTAGTGCGGGCCGATGGCACCGGGGTAGATGGTTCCGTTCGTGTCCCCCGGCCTGCGGCCTCCTCCTTTACCTCACTGCACCATCCACCCCGGCACCATCGGCTACCAGCATGGTTGGCACGCAAGGGTTGGATACCTGATACACGAAACCCGACTCTCGACACCCAAGCTATCTCACGGGCCAACGCCGCCTGCCACAGTCGTCAGCACGCCAACAATGCAGGCAAGATCAGGACGGTGTGGCGCTCAGTGGAGCTCAGTACCGGAGCAGCCCAAAGGCGAAGCCTTTGGGCGGGGGACACGAACGGAACTGAGTGCCACAGCGGCCTGAGCCCAGAAGGCGCAGCCGAGTGAACTGACTTCCTGCACAAGTGACTTCCAAACGCAACACCCCACAAGCAATCACCCGCGCCGCATGCCCCACTGCTTGACCAGCGCATAGATCGCCGGAATCACCGCCAGCGTCAGCACGGTGGAGGACACCATGCCCCCCACCATGGGCGCTGCAATGCGGCTCATCACTTCCGAGCCGGTGCCGGTACCCCACAGGATGGGCAGCAAGCCGGCCATGATGGCCACCACCGTCATCATCTTGGGGCGCACCCGCTCCACCGCACCCTCCATGACGGCGGCATAGAGCTCTTCCATGCCCGCCTGTGTGCCTGCCGCGCGGCATTTCTTTTGCACCGCCTCCCAGGCATGGTCCAGGTAGATCAGCATCACCACGCCGGTCTCGGCGGCCACACCGGCCAGGGCGATAAAGCCCACCGCCACGGCTACCGACAGGTTGTAGCCCAAGAGCCACATCAGCCAGACGCCGCCCACCAGGGCAAAGGGCACGGACAGCATGACGATGAGTGTCTCAGTCAGGCGCCGGAAGTTCAGGTACAACAAAATGAAGATGAGCCCCAGCGTCACCGGGATGACGATCTTCATTTTTTCAATCGCCCGCTCCATGTACTCGAACTGCCCGCTCCAGGTGGCGTAGTAGCCGGACGGGAACTTCACCTGCGCGTTCACCGCCTGGCGCGCCTCCTTCACGTAGCTGCCGATATCGCGCCCGCGGATGTCCACATAGATGTAGGCCGAGAGCAGCGCGTTTTCCGTGCGGATGCTGGGCGCACCCTTGGCGATTTCCACTTTGGCCACCTGGCCCAGCGGCACCATGGCGCCGCCCATGGTGGGCACCAGGATCTCGTTGGCAATCTGCTGCGGGCTGGCTCTGAGTTCGCGCGGGTAGCGCACGGTGACGCCATAGCGCTCGCGCCCCTCCACGGTGGTGGTGACCATCTCGCCACCCAGGGCGGTGCCGATCACATCCTGCAGATCGCCCACGGCCAGGCCGTAGCGCGCCAGCGCGGCGCGGTCGGGCTCGATGTTGATGTAGTAGCCACCGGTGATGCGCTCGGCAAAGGCCGAGGTGGTGCCGGGCACGGCTTTCACCACCGCCTCGATCTCCTTGGCCAGGCGCTCCATCTCGTTCAGGTCTTTGCCAAACACCTTGATGCCAATGGGCGTGCGGATGCCGGTGGACTGCATGTCGATGCGCGCCTTGATGGGCATGGTCCAGGCATTTGACACGCCGGGGAACTGCAGGGCACGGTCGAGTTCGGCAATCAGCCCATCGGTGGTCAGGCCCGCGCGCCAGGTGCTCTCGGGTTTGAGGTTGATGACGGTCTCGAACATCTCGGTGGGCGCCGGGTCGGTGGCGGTGTTGGCACGGCCAGCCTTGCCATAGACCGATTCCACTTCCGGAAAACTCTTGATGATCTTGTTCTGCGTCTGCAGCAGCTCGGCCGCCTTAGTGATGGACATGGCGGGCAGCGAAGACGGCATGTAGAGCAGCGTCCCCTCATTGAGCGTGGGCATGAACTCCGAGCCCAGCTGTGAGGCCGGATAGATGGACACGCCCATGGCGACAACCGCCAGCGCAATCGTGGTCTTCTTCCAGCGCATCACCCAGGCGATGACGGGTCGGTAAAGCCAGATCAGCAAGCGGTTCACCGGGTTCTTGCGCTCGGGCATGATTTTTCCGCGGATGAACAGCATCATCAGCACCGGCACCAGCGTCACCGACAGCAGGGCCGCCCCGGCCATGGAGAAGGTCTTGGTATAGGCCAGGGGCGAGAACAGCCGCCCCTCCTGCGACTCCAGCGTGAACACCGGCAGGAAGGACACGGTGATGATCAGCAGCGAGAAAAACAGCGCCGGGCCCACCTCCTTGCAGGCCGCCACAATCGCTTCGGCGCGCGACTCGCCCTCCTGCAGGCGCTCGATATGCTTGTGGGCGTTCTCAATCATCACAATCGCCGCATCCACCATGGCGCCTATGGCAATGGCGATGCCGCCCAGGCTCATCAGGTTGGAGTTCATGCCCAGCAGGCGCATGGCAATGAAGGCAATCAGCACACCCACCGGCAGCATGACAATGGCCACCAGGGCCGAGCGCACATGCAGCAGGAACAGCACACACACGGCGGCCACGATCAGGCTTTCTTCCAGCAGTGTGTGCTTGAGGGTTTCAATGGCGCGGTGGATCAGATCCGAGCGGTCATAGACCGACAGAATCTGCACGCCCTCGGGCAGCCCGGCCGACACCTCGGCGATCTTGTCCTTGAGGTTGGCAATCACCTCCAGGGCATTCTGGCCGTAGCGCGCCATGGCAATGCCGGAGACCACCTCGCCCTCGCCATTGAGCTCGGTGATGCCGCGCCGCTCGTCGGGCACCAGCTCCACGCGCGCAATGTCGCGCACCAGCACCGGTGTGCCCTTGTCACTCTTGAGCACCAGGGTCTCGATGTCGGAGGTGCCGCGCAGGTAGCCGCGTCCGCGCACCATGTATTCGGTCTCGGCCATCTCGATCGCGCGGCCACCCACATCGCGATTCGAGTCGCGTATGGTCTGCGAAACCTTGCTCAAGGGGATGCCATAGGCGCGCAGCTTGAGCGGGTCCACTGTCACCTGGTAGGTCTGCACAAAGCCGCCAATGGATGCCACCTCGGCCACGCCATGCGCCTTGGCCAGCTGGTAGCGCAAATACCAGTCCTGGATGCTGCGCAGCTCGGCCAGGCTGCGGTTCTTGGCCACCAGCGCGTACTGGTAGACCCAGCCAACGCCGGTGGCGTCGGGCCCGAGCGCGGGGGTCACACCCTTGGGCATGCGGCCCGCGGCAAAGTTCAGGTATTCCAGCACGCGCGAGCGCGCCCAGTAGATGTCCGTGCCGTCCTCGAAGATCACGTACACAAACGAAGCGCCAAAAAAACTGAAGCCACGCACCACGCGCGACTTCGGGACTGAGAGCATGGCCGTGGTCAGCGGATAGGTCACCTGGTCTTCCACCACCTGCGGCGCCTGGCCAGGGAACTCGGTGTAGACAATCACCTGCACGTCCGACAAATCGGGCAGCGCATCCAGCGGCGTCTTGACCACCGCGTACATGCCGGCCAGCGTCAGGCACAGCGTGGCCAGCAGCACCAGCACGCGGTTGCGGGCGGACCAGTCAATGAGGTTGGAGAGCATGGTCTTACTTCGCCATAGGTGCAGACGGCGCGGCTTGCGGCATCGCTGGCATGGGTGGCGTGAGTTTGGTGATCACCCACTCGCCCTTGGCCCGTTCCACAAACTCGAAGCCGACTGCAGCGCCCGGTTTCAGGTCCTTCAGCAGGGCGCTGTTGGCCAGCGCAAATTCCATGGTCATGGCGGACCACTTCAGGCTGGGTACGGGGCCGTGGCTGATGGTGACGGTCTGGGCCTTGGCATCCACCTCCACCACCTTGCCTTGGGCCGTGTGTCCGCTGGCCGCCACCCCCTTAGGCTCTGCTGCTGGCGCCATGGCAGTGGCACCCGCAGGCGCAGCGCCCGCACTGGCTCCAAAGCCAGCCACCGCGGCCTTCAAATTGCTCTCCGCATCAATCAGGAAGTTGGCAGACACCACCACCACCTCGCCCTCGCGCAGGCCCTGCAGCACTTCCAGGTAGTTGTCGCTGCGCGCACCCAGCGTGACCGCGCGCGGCTCGAAGCGGCCTGCACCGGCCTCACCGATCTGCACCAGCACCAGCTGGCGTGTGCCGCTGTCGATCACGGCCGATACCGGCACGGTCAGCACTTTGGCCTTGGCGCCCACCGGCAGCTCCACCTGGGCAAACATACCGGGTTTGAGCAAACCGCCGGGGTTGGGCAGTTCCAGGCGCACCGGGACGGTACGCGTCTCGGCATTCAGCGTGGGGTAGATGGTGGTGAGAGCTGCGGCAAAACTCTTGTCCGGGTAGGCGTTGATCTTCACCTGCGCACGGGCACCCAAGCGCACCGAGGCAATGTCCTGCTCGGACACATCGGCCATCACCCAGACGGTGGACAGATCCGTGATCTGGTAGAGCGCATCACCCGGCATGAAGCGCATGCCCTGCACGGCCTTCTTCTCTGTCACGATGCCCGAAACAGGTGAGCGAAAGCCCAGCGTGCGTAGTGCCGTGCCCGTGGCCGCCAACGCTTTGACCTGCTCTTCGGACACATCCCAGTTGCGCAGGCGTGCCAGTGCTGCATCGGCCAGTTGCTGCATGCTGCTTTGGGCCTGTGGCCCGGCCTGCGCCATGGCCTTCACACCCTGGATGGCGATGGTGTATTCGCGCTGGGCGGCTACCAGGTCCGGGCTATAGGCTTCGAACAGCACTTGCCCCTTGGCCACGCCCTGCCCGGTGGCATTCACCTGCAGCTTCTCCACATAGCCCTCGAACTTCGGGGCGATGGTGGTGAGGCGCCGCTCATCGGGCTCTATGCGGCCGGAGGCGCGCACTGTCTTGTCCAGCACGCGCAGGGCCGCGGCCTCGGTGCGCACGCCCAGCTTTTGCACCTTGTCGGCGCTGATCTTGATCTGCGTGGAACTGGCAGACGTGTCTTCGTCTTCGCCTGCGTAGACGGCTACGTAGTCCATGCCCATGGAATCTTTTTTGGGCGTGGGCGAGGTGTCGGCCAGGCCCATGGGGTTGCGGTAGTAGAGCAACTTGCGCTCCTTGGAGGCTGGCGCGGGGGACGAAGCCGGCGCAGCCTCCATGCCGCTGACCGCCGCACCACCGGCCGCATGGCGCGCACCCCACCAGTTGCCTGCAAAGCCCGCCACACCGGCCAGCACCAGGGCCCCGACCAGCACCGACATATTCTTGTTCATGGTTCTTCTCCCAGCAGGCGCTCAAGTTGCGCCAAACGTGCCTGGCCTTCAGCCTGGGCTTTGATAAGGGACGCCTTGGCCTGGCGGATCTGGCGCTGCGCGTCCAGCACACCGGCGAAGTCCTGCTTGCCCGCCTCGTAGCCGGACAGGGCCGACTGCAGGCTCAGCTCGGCCTGCGGCAGCAGCTTGTGGCGCATCAGCTTTTCCGTCTGTTGCGCGCTTTGCAGTGCGTCCAGGTTTTCCGACAGGTCGGCCTGCAGTTGGTTGGCGGTGGCGTCGCGCCGCGCCCGGGCTGCCTCCAACATGGCCAGGGCCTCGCGCTCCTGCGCGCGGCGTGTGCCCTGCTGCAGCGGAATGTTCATCTCCAGCATCAGGTCCCAGGCCTTGAAGTCATTCTGGAACTGCGTGGGCGCCACGCCCAGGGTGAAGCTGGGGTAGCGGCCTTTTTGTGCCAGCGCCTGGCCCTTGTCGGCCGCCTGCACGCGCGCTTCATCGGCGGCCAGCTGCTGGTTGTGCGCCAGGGCGCGCTGCACCAGCGCGTCAAAGTCGAGCTGGTCGGCAGCAGGCAGTGGGCGCAGGCTTTGGGGCGCTGCAAGTTCGGCGTGGATGGGCCGCGCCAGCAGGGCATTGATGCGGGCGCGGGTGTGGTGCACATCGGTCTGCACGGCAATCAGTTCGCCCTGCATGGCGCTTTGCTCGGCCTGGGCGCGAATAGTGTCCTGCTGCGGCGCCAGGCCACCCGCGTAACGGGCACGGGCGATCTGCTCCAGGCGCTGCATCAGGTCCAGCACTTCCTGGTTGAGGGCGGCATTGCGCTGCAGGAAATACAGCTGCGCATAGGCCAGCTTGATGCGCGCAGCCACATCGGCCCACACGCTTTGCACCTGGGTCTGTGCGCCCTGCGCGGTGTACGCGGCCTGCTCGCGCTTGAGGCTTTGCGTGCCAAACCAGGGCAGCTCCTGGCTGAAGGTGTAGCGCGTGCTGCCCACGTCCGAGGGCCACAGCGTGGGGTTTTGCTCTCCCATGCGGGTGATATCCAGCAGCTCGAGCTTGAAGCGCGGGTCTGGCAGGGCCTCGGCCTGGGCAATGCGCTCCTGCGCCGCGGTGGCTTCGAAGCGCATGCCGGCCACTTCCGGGTTGTTGGCACGGGCCACGGCCAGGAGCGACTCCACGCTGGCACCGGGCAGCTCTGCGGCCTCCTGGGCCAGGGCCGCACCCGTGCCCAGCGCGATGGCCAGGCCAAGCGCCAGCGCCTTCACTTCACATGCTCCAGCGCTTGCACCTGCATCTGGTCGCCCTGCATGCCCACGGTAAAGCGCACGGAGTCGCCCACCTTGAAGCCCTTGAGCAGGGATGCATCTTTCACCTTGTAGGGCATGGTCATGGCATCCATGCCCAGGCTCTTGATGGCCTCATGCCGCAGCGTGAGCTGGGCCTTCTCGGGCGCGAGTTTGGTAATTTCTGCGCGCACCCATTCGGGTGCAGCCCAGGCCGATGCGGCGCAAACCAGCGCCAATGACACGATCCAGCGTTTCATGAAAATCTCCTGATATCTACACGAGCCCGCAGGCTCCAAGGGTTCCGGTCTGCAATCTGCAGACGGAGCTATGGCGTGGGACTCAGGAAATCGGTGGCTTGGCGTTGCGCGCGGAGTCAGCGCTCACGAAGCGGCTGCTGTGGGCGCGCGGCAGTTGCTGCGGTGGGCTGGCCAGGTGCAGTGGCACTGCGCCATCGAGGGCCAGCAAAGGCATGCACAGCTGGCAGCTCTGGCAGCCCTTGTGCTCGGACTTATGGCTGGACTTGTGGTCCGTACCGTGAACTGCGGCCTGCGCTGCATCCGCAGACGCATCCATCTGCATGCCAGCTTGCATATGCAGCGCGCATTCGGCCGACATGCCCAACTCCAAGTCCTGGGACTGCGCGGCCACGGGCATGCCCTGCATGTCTAAAGCCATGCGCTCCACCGACCAGCCGCGCAGGGGCAGCAAGGCGATGAGGAACAGGATGAACCAACGGGCCATAAGGGACATGCCGCCATGATAGCGCCTGCATCTGCTTACCTGTTGACCGAGAGCAAGAAGCAGCGGCGTGAAACCGCTAGCCTCGCGGCTCCAATGAAAGAAAGCGCTATGGATGCAGATGTAATCATCGTGGGAGCCGGCCCGGCCGGGCTGTGCCTTGCCAAAGCCCTGAGCGGGCGCAGCCTGAAAATCGTGGTGCTGGAGCAGCAGCCCCAAAGTGATCTGCAATCGCCGCAGTTTGATGGCCGCGAAATTGCGCTGACGCGCCACTCGGCCAAGCTGCTGCAGGCGCTGGGCTTGTGGGAGCGCCTGCCCGCTGCCGACATCGCCCCCTTGCGCGATGCCAAGGTCATGAATGGCCCCTCCAGCTTCTCCATGGTG
Source organism: Rhodoferax lacus (assembly GCF_003415675.1). Taxonomy (GTDB): domain Bacteria; phylum Pseudomonadota; class Gammaproteobacteria; order Burkholderiales; family Burkholderiaceae_C; genus Allorhodoferax; species Allorhodoferax lacus. Next base: position 150,713 of record NZ_QFZK01000006.1, on the reverse strand, counting down.
ATTGGCCATGCGTTGGGCGGCCATGACGAGCTGGGCTGGCTGGTCTCCAACCACCTGCTGCGCCAGGCCGCGTGGGATGGTGTGCAAGAGGCGCTGGGCACCAATGGCGACATCAGCCTGCGCTGCGGTGAAAAGGTTACCGCCGTGCACACCAGTGCCGAGTGCGGCAGCGTCACCCTGGCCAGCGGCGACACCCTGCAGGCCAAGCTGGTGGTGGCGGCCGACAGCCGGTTTTCCAGCACCCGGCGCATGATGGGCATCGCCGCCCAGATGCACGACTTTGGCAAGAACATGCTGGTCTGCGCCATGACCTTCGAGAAGCCACACGACTTTGCCGCCTGGGAATGGTTTGGCTACGGCCAGACCCTGGCCCTGCTGCCCATGAACCCGCACCCTGTGACGGGCGCGCACCGGGCATCGGCCGTCATCACCCTGCCCAGCCACGAGATTGACGCGCTGATGGCCCTGGAGCCCGAGGCCTTTGGCGCCGCCGTGACCCAGCGCTTTGCCCGCCGCCTGGGTGCCATGCACCTGGTCAGCACCCGCCACAACTACCCGCTGGTGGCGGTGTTCCCTGAGCGTCTGGTGGCCCGGCGCTTTGCCACCGTGGGCGACGCGGCCGTGGGCATGCACCCGGTGACTGCGCATGGCTTCAACTTTGGGCTGCTGAGTGTGGATGCGCTGTGCAGGCACATCACCACCGCGCTGCACACCCATGCCGACATCGGCAGCGCCAGCCTGCTGCAGCGCTACGAGGGCCAACAAAAGCGTGCCACCCTGCCCCTCTATTGGATGACGCGCCTGATCGTGGAGATCTACACCCGCGACTCCATGCCAGCCAAGCTGGCGCGCACGCTGATACTGCGGGTGAGCGACCGGATGACTCCCTTCAAGCGCTCGATTGCGCGGTCCCTGAGTGGCGCCTGAAAACCACACTCCGGTGCGTCGGCATCACCGCGGACAAAATATCACTTTTATCAATTAAGATCTGACGCCAGACAGGCGGGGCGGGATATCCCCGCATGCAAATCAGCTTCATTGAAAGTGACACATGCCCATTGCGAGATCCGCAGAAGATGCCCAGCGGCAAATGGATAGCGGCGAGGTTCAGGATCTCATCAAAAGCATGGCCATCCCACCGCGCCCGCTGGTGGTTGAACAGCTCCAGCGCGAGTTGACCAAAGACGACCCCGACATGCGCAGCGCCGCGAAAATCGTCGCCCAGGATGTCGGCTTGACCGTTGCTGTCCTGAAGATCGTCAACTCGCCGATGTATGGCCTGAGCCGCCGCGCCGAGTCGGTGGACCAGGCAGTGGGCCTGATTGGCTTGCGGCAACTCACCAACCTGGTCACGGCGCTGTCGGTACGCAACCTGCTTAAAGGGGACGCGCAGGTCATGGCCAGGTTTTATGACACCTCCGCCAAGCGGGCCTACGCCATGTCGCGCATGGCCAAAACCACGGGCTTGGTGGATGTGGGCCTGGCCCAGACCTTCGGCCTGTTCTGCGATGTGGGCATTCCCCTGCTGCGCAACCGCTTCCCCAACTACGTGGAGACGCTCAAGCTGGCCAACACGGACCCCCAGCGCTCGTTTACCGCTGTGGAGCAGGCAGCCCACAACACTGACCATGCGTTGGTGGGCGCGATGATGGCCAAATCCTGGTCCTTGCCGGACACGGTGACCCTGGCGATTCGTCTGCACCATGACTACGAAGTGTTCCTGGATCCCAAGATTCCCCGTGACGTCTCGCGCCTGATTGCACTGGGCCTGGTGGCCGAAGTGGCCATACAGCGCTTTGCCCGCCTGCATTCCACCGTGGAGTGGGACAAGGGCGGTGACTTCGTGGCCGGTGCGCTGGTGCTGGCTCCCCTGGAAGTCGAAGAGTGGATCGAGCAACTCATCGAGGAATTCGCCACCGGCATGGAGTAGGCGGCCTCACTTTGGCTTGGTGGTTTTGTTGGATGGCGCACGGGTAGGCGCGGCCTTCTTGGCGGCTTTGGCGGTTTGCGGCTTGGGTGCGTTCTGCTTCAGCCGCGAAAAAATCGGCCCCTCGATCGACTCGATGCTTTGCAGCGGCAGGTAGGCCACAGCGTCGGCCAGCTTGTCGGGTACGCACAGGCCCCGCAGGATGGAGCGCACCAGTTGCTCCGGGTGGTTCGCATGCGTGGGCTCGGTGACCATGGTCTCGATGCCGTAGAAAATCGAGCCCAGCACCATGTCGCGTGCCACCAGCACATCGTCCACTTTGATCAGCCCGGCGGCCAGGGCCTCGGTCAAGTCGCGCGTCAGGTACTTCTCGATCAGCTGCCCGCGGGTGGCAATGCGCGTGCCCACCCGGTTCAGGAAGGAGCCCCATAGCGGGTAGCGCGTGGCCATCTGCATGTAGAGCCGGGTGCCGGCGCAGAAGCGCTCAACCGGGGACGTGAAGCCCAGAACAATCGGGTCCACCGTGGCCAGCACCTCATTGCTCATCTCGGTGGCCAGTGCCAGCAGCAGCGCGCTGGTGGTGTCGAAGTAGTTGTAAAACGTGCCGCGCGACACGCCCGCCGCCGCGATGAAGTCCTCAATCACAGCAGCATCCGGCCCCTTGTCGTGCAGCACCCCCAGGGCGCTTTCCAGCAGCAGCAAGCGTGTCTTGTTGCGCCGCGCCGCCCCCACCCGAACGCGGTGATCTTCCGGTTCTTCCGGCACATTTTTTGAATTTTTCATACGTCTCCAAGGTTAACACTGCGGCAGGTTATGCCCGCATACCGGCGTTGATCGCATTAGGGAAACCACCTACAAACTGATCATTGTGTCAACTTGACGGTTCATCTACATTAACGCCATTCCCGTTTTATACATTGTGTCAAAAAAGGTGGTTTTATGAAGTTGCTTCGCTACGGTCCTGCAGGCCTTGAACTCCCCGGTGCGCTCGACGCCCAGGGCAACATCCGTGACTTGTCCCTGCTGGTGCCGGACTTCACGCCCGAGTGGATGGCGCCCGAAAAACTGGCGGCCCTGGCCGCGGTGGACCTGCAGCGCATGCCGCTGGTGGACAAGGGTGTGCGCCTGGGCGCGCCAGTTGCCGGCACGCGCCAGTTCGTGGCCATTGGCCTGAACTACCGCAAGCACGCCGAAGAGTCCGGCCACGAGATTCCCAAGGAGCCCGTGGTCTTCACCAAGGCCATTACCAGCATCTCCGGCCCCAACGATGACGTGCTGCTGCCCGAAGGCTCGGTGGCCGGCGACTGGGAGGTGGAGCTGGGCTTTGTGATGGGCCGCAGCGCCAGCAAGGTGTCCGTTGCCGACGCCCTGGGCTATGTGGCGGGCTACTGCCTGGCCAACGACGTGTCCGAGCGCGACTGGCAGATCAAGCGCAACGGCCAGTGGGGCAAGGGCAAGAGCTTTCCCAGCTTCGGCCCGATTGGCCCCTGGCTGGTCACCGCCGACGAATTGCCCGACCCGCAGACCATTCCCGTGGAGCTCAAGGTCAACGGCGTGGTCAAGCAGTCCAGCAACACCAACGACATGATTTTTTCCGTGGCCGAGATCGTCTCGTACCTCAGCCAGTTCATGACCCTGCTGCCCGGTGACCTGGTGATTACCGGCACACCCGCAGGCGTGGGCCTGGGCATGAAGCCGCCGCAACACCTGCAGCGCGGCGATGTGATGACGCTGTCGGCCGGCCCCCTGGGCAGCCAGACGCAACAGGTTCGCTAACGCATTTTTTAACTACATCAACGAGGACACCGACATGACATTTCACATTTCCACCATCGCCAAGGCGGCCTCCCTGGCCGCGCTGCTGGCCTGCGCTGCCACGATCGCCAACGCTACCGAGGGCGGCACCTCCGTCTACCCCAACGGCACCGAGAACTACATGGCCGGTGCGCTGCCGCCTCCCGGCCTCTACGGCATGGTGTTTGGCAACCACTACGAAGCCACACAGGTCAATGACGGCAGCGGCAACAACCTGAACATCCCCGGCTTCAAGGTGCAGGCCGACGTGGTTGCGGGCCGCCTGGCCTGGGTGCCGGGCACCAAGGTGCTGGGTGGTGACCTGGTGGCGCACGTGATCGTGCCTGTGGTCAACCTGAGTGTGAATGTTCCCGGTACCAGCCAGTCCAAGTCCGGCGTGGGTGACATCACTACCGGCCTGGGCCTGGGCTACCACCACAGCCCCAATCTGCACAGCGTGGTGGCCGTGGACTTCTTCCTGCCCACCGGCGCTTACAACAAGACCGATCTGGCCAACATCGGCAAGAACCATTTCGCCCTGGAGCCGGTCTACGCGGTCAGCTACATCGACCCCAACGGCTTCAACGGTGACCTGAAGTTCGGCTACATCTTCAACAGCAAGAACGACGCCACCGACTACACCTCGGGCAACGAGTTCCACTTTGACTACGCCGCCGGTTGGGGCGTTGGCAATGGCTGGACCCTGGGTGTGGGTGGCTATTACTACCAGCAGGTCACGGAAGACAGCACCAGCGGCGTCAACAACGGCAAGGGCAGCGCCATGGCCATCGGCCCCTCGGTGAAATACGACTCCGGCAAGGGCTGGTTCGGCACCCTGAAGGTCGAGAACGAAATGAACGTGAAGAACCGGGCCCAAGGCAGCTCGGTCTGGCTCAAGCTCGTCTTCCCTCTCTAAGCCACTGATCTCCGTAGCAACCGCTCCACCGCCGTGGAGCGGGATGTAGAACCCTGCGCCACCGAAAGCCCCGGACATGAAACACACCAAGCTCAAAATCATTCTTTTTGTCATCACCCAGGTGCTCAAGGGTGCCATCAAAAAGCATGCAGCCGTGCGCAAGCATGTGAACGGCCGCAGCTGCGTGGTGCAGATCGTGCTCAAGGACGGCAGCGCCGGGCGCACCTACACCTTCACCAACGGCCAGGTCACCTCCAAGGCGGGCATACACCCCAACCCGGAAGTGACCATGCTGTTCAAGGACATCGACACGGCGCTGACCTTTCTCACCCCCGGTGTCACGCAGGCCGAGATCATCCACGCGGCCAAGAACTTCCGCGTCATGGTGCTGGGGCCGGACGCCTCGGTGGTCTGGTTCATGCAGCTGATGAACCTCACGCAAACCGCAGCGCTGGAGCAGGGCATACCGATGCCCGACGGCACGCGCCGCTTCACCACCAACACCAATGGTGGCCCGCTGTTTGTGTATGTGAAGGACGACAAGATCGTGCGCATGACGCCCATCGACCTCGATGACAGCGATGCTGAGAGCTGGACCATCACCGCGCGCGGCAAGCAGTTCACCCCGGCGCGGCGCGGCATGATCAACCCGCACGCGCAGTGCCTGAAGTCGGTGGTGTATTCCGAGAAGCGCATCCTGCACCCCATGAAGCGGGTGGACTTCGATCCCAAGGGCGAGCGCAACCCGCAGAACCGTGGCAAGAGCGGCTATGTACACATCAGCTGGGACGAGGCCTTTGATCTGGTGGGCGGCGAAATCCAGCGCCAGAAGAAGGAACACGGCCCGGGCTCCATGGCGCTGTGGCACGGCTCCCACCACCAGTGGGGCAATGTGGGCTACTACCTCTCCAGCCTGCTGCGCTTTGGCAACCTGATTGGCTTTACCCGCGTGCACCACAACCCCGACAGCTGGGAAGGCTGGTACTGGGGCGCACAGCACCACTACGGCAACAGCCTGCGCGTGGGCATCCCCGGCTTTTACGGCCTGGTGGAAGACTGCCTGAAAGAGGCCGAGATGATTGTCTTCTGGTCCAGCGACCCGGAGACCACCAACGGCTACGCCAGCGGCCTGGAGGGCACGCAGCGCCGCTTCTGGGCCAAGGAGCTGGGCATCGAGTTTGTGCACATCGACCCGAACCTGAACGCCACCGCGCAGCTCTATGGCGGGCGCTGGATTCCTATCAAGCCCGGCACCGACCCGGCCATGGCCATTGCCATCATGAATGTCTGGGTGACCGAAGGCATTTACGACAAGGAATATGTGGAAAGTCGCACCACTGGCTTCGAGCAATGGAGCGACTACCTGCTGGGCAAAGAGGACGGCATCCCTAAGACGCCCGAGTGGCAGGCGAGTGAAACCGGTGTGCCCGCCCGCGTCGTGCGTGCCCTGGCGCGCCAATGGGCGAAGAAGAAAACCTATTTGGCCGCAGGCGGCCTGGGCGCCGGTTTTGGTGGTGCCTGCCGCAATGCCACCGGCACGCAGTGGGCGCGCAACATGGTGTTGCTGCTGGCCATGCAGGGCCTGGGCAAGCCCGGCATCAACTTTGGCAATCTGCAGGCCGGCACCCCGCTGGACCACAACTTCTGGTTCCCCGGCTACGCCGAGGGCGGCATCTCCGGCGAGCTGGCCCACACGGCCGGTGCTGCCCACACCTACTGCCGCATGCCCCATGTGCTGACCATGAACCCGGTCAAGCAGATGGTGCCGCGTCAGCGCCTGCCCGACGCCATCATCGACGGGCATGCCACCGGCTACCCCTGGGACGGCTTCTCGCAGGAGGCGCAACTCACGCCCTTCCAGTACCCCATGCCGGGCTACTCCAAGATCCACATGCTGTACCGCTACGGCACCTCCACCTTCGGCACCATCAACGACACCGGCCGCTATGTGGACATGTTCCGCCACGACTCCATCGAGATGGTGGTCAACCAGTCCATCTGGATGGAGGGCGACGCGCTGTTCGCCGATGTGATCCTGCCGGCCTGCACCTCGTTTGAGCGCGCCGACATCAGCGAGTGGGGCAACTCCGGTGGCTACATCCACCACAACACCGACCAGCTCAACCACCGCATCGCGCTGTTCCAGCACAAGTGCATAGAGCCGCTGGGCGAGTCCAAGAGCGACTACGACATCTTCACCGGCATCCTCAACCGCATGGGCACCGGCGCCATGTTCACCGAAGGCTGCTCCGAGTTTGACTGGGCCAAGCGCATGTTCGATGCGTCCGACCTGTCCAAGAAAGTGAAGTTCAAGGACTTCGTTAAGAAGGGCTATTTCGTCATCCCCGCAGAGCAAGAAAAACTGCGCAGCCCGGCCTACTTCCGCTGGTTTGCCGAAGACCGCCACAAGGACGTGCCAGAACCCATCCCACTGCCCTCGCAGTGGGCGGGTGACTTTGCCAAGGGCCTGCAGACCCAGTCCGGCAAGATTGAATTTGTGCCCTCGTCCCTGCTGCGCGGCGACCCGGACAATGCCGAGCGCCCGCCGGTCAACCGCTACATCCCCTCGTGGGAAGGCAACAAGACCACGGCACTGCTGCACAAGTACCCGGTGCAGATGATCTCCACGCATTCGCGCTTCAGCTTCCACACCTATGGCGACGGCAAGGACTCCACCGTCAACGACATCGAGGACCACCGCATCCTGATCGACGGCTACTACTACTGGGTGATGAAGATCAACCCCGCAGATGCCCGGGCGCGCGGCATCACGCAGCACAGCCTGATCCGCGTTTTCAACGACCGCTGCAGCGTGATCTGCGCCGCCGACGTGAGCCCCATGATGGCCGCCGGTGTGTGCAAGTCCTACGAGTCCAGCGCCGAGGTGGACCTGTTTCTGGACCCGCGCTTTGGCCGAGTGGACCGGGGCGGCTGCGTCAACATGCTGACCCCCAAGCGGCCGCAGGTCAAGGGCACGGACGGCATGGGCAGCAACTCCTGTCTGGTCGAGTTCGAGCCCTACAGCTTGCCCGTCGAAGCCCTGCAGCGCGCATAAAAAAATCGAAGGAAACAACATGTCCCAATGGAACCTGATCATCGACGTGGCACGCTGCGAGAACTGCAACAACTGCGTGCTGGCCAATAAAGACGAGTTCGTCGGCAACAACTTCCCCGGCTACAGCGCACCACAGCCGCTGCACGGCGAGAGCACCATCAAAATCAGCCGCACGGTGCGCGGCGAGGGCCATATGGTGGACGCCGCCTACCTGCCCACGCTGTGCAACCACTGCGACGACGCACCCTGCATGAAGGCCGGGGGCGACTGCATCAGCAAGCGCGCGGACGGCATCGTCATCATCGACCCGGAGAAATCCCGGGGCCGCAAGGACCTGGTGGCGGCCTGCCCCTATGGCAGCATCGTCTGGAATGCCGAGCTGAACATTCCGCAGAACTGGATCTTTGACGCCCACCTGCTGGACAAGGGCTGGAAGGAGCCGCGCTGCAGCCAGTCCTGCCCTACTGCAGCCATGCGCGCCGTCAAGCACAGCCCGGCAGAGATGGCCGCACTCGCCAAGGCCGAGGGCTTGCAGGTGCTCAAGCCCGAACTGGCTACGCGGCCCCGCGTCTATTACAAGAACCTGCACCGCAGCACCCACAGCTTTGTGGGCGGCAGCGTGGTGGCCAGCATCCACGGCACGCTGGAGTGCGTGGAGGGCGCCCGGGTTGAATTGATGAAGGCGGGCCATACCGTGGCAACGGCACGGACCGATGCCTTTGGCGACTTCAAGTTTGACGCGCTGGAAAACGGCTCCGGCACGTACACGGTGCGCGTGCACCACAGCGAGCGCGGCTACGCCGAGCGCGTCGTCAGCCTGGGCAGCACCCAGTTCCTGGGCGACATCGAGCTCAGTGGCGCCAGGGCCAAGGCTTAGCTCCCCTCTCTCACCACCCCTATTTCACCGCCACTTTCACCACAGCAATCACAAGGAGACAGACATGATTCAGCATCCCATTGACACCGCCACAGCCCAGCGCCGCCGCGTCCTGCAGGCCGCAGGCGCGCTGGCCCTCACCGGCGCCATGCCCCTGGCCTTTGGCCAGGCCACCGGCCGCAAGATCAAGATTGGCTATGTCACCCCCCAGACCGGCCCGCTGGCCGGCTTTGGTGAGGTGGACAACTTTGTGCTGCAAGGCATCAACGCGGCATTTAAAAACGGCATCACCGTGGCCGGTGTCAACCATCCGGTAGAGATCATCGTCAAGGACAGCCAGTCCAACCCCAACCGCGCCGCCGACGTGGCCGCCGAGCTGATCCTCAAGAACGGCATTGACCTGATGCTGGTGGGCTCCACCCCCGAGAACACCAACCCGGTGTCCGACCAGTGCGAGCTTAATGGCGTGCCCTGCATCTCCACCACCTGCCCCTGGCAGCCCTGGTTCTTTGGCCGCGGTGGCGACCCGAAGAAGGGCTTTGACTGGGCCTTCCACTTCTTCTGGGGTCTGGAAGACATCATCGCGGTCTTCACCAATATGTGGAAAGACCTGCCCACCAACAAGGTGGTGGGCCTGCTGCTGGCCAATGACGGCGACGGCAATGCCTGGGGCGATGAGAAGCTGGGCCTGCCGCCCGCCCTCAAGGCCAAGGGCTTTAGCGTGGTCGACCCCGGCCGCTACCAGCCCTTCCAGGCCGACTTCAGCGCGCAGATTGCCGCGTTCAAGAAGGCCAATGTGGAAATCGTCTGCGGCGTGCCCACACCGCCCGACTTCAAGAACTTCTGGACCCAGGCGCGCCAGCAGGGCTTCAAACCCAAGGCCGTGACCATGGGCAAGGCCTACACCTTCCCCTCGGCTGTGGAAGCCCTGGGCGATATTGCCGATGGCCTGACCCAGGAAGCCTGGTGGTCGCCCAACCGGCCAACCAAGTCCTCGCTGACCGGCCAGAGCGCACAGCAGTTGGTTGACGCCTACGAGGCCTCCAGCAAGAAGCAGTGGAACATGACCCTGGGCTATGCCCACGCGCTGTTCGAAGTGGCCGCCGACGTGCTCAAGCGCACCAAGGACCTGGAGAAGAAGGCCTCGATTCGCGATGCCATCCTGGGCACCGAGCTCGACACCATCATCGGCCGGGTGAGCTGGAAGGGCGGCCCGGTGAAGAACGTAGGCAAGACGCCGCTGGTGGGCGGCCAGTGGGTCAAGGGCAAGAAGACCAAGTACGAAATGCTGATCGTCAACAACGAGACCGCGCCCCAGGTCAGCAAGCAGGCCGCCGTCAAGGCCATTCCCTACTGACCCTTTAACGGGTTGGTCCCCAGTCCTCAAACCGCCACGCTGCCAGCAGCGTGTGCGGTGCTGGAGAAGTCATGTCCACGCCATTGCTCACACTCGACAACATTTCCAAAAACTTCGGCTCGCTCAAGGTGACGCAGAACATCACGCTGTCCGTCCACAAGGGCGAGGCGCTGGGTGTGCTGGGGCCCAATGGCGCGGGCAAGACCACGCTGTTCAACCTGATCTCGGGCGACGTGCTGCCCGACACGGGCCGCGTGCACTTCAAGGGCCAGGACATCACGCGCACCCTGCCGCACAAACGCTGCCGTGCGGGCATTGGCCGCAGCTACCAGATCGCCCTGCCGTTTGAAGGCATGACGGTGTTCGAGAACCTGATGGTGGGTGCCATGTTTGGTGGCAACCACACCCGCACCAGCGAGGCCAATGACCGCTGCGCCACCATCCTGGAGCGCACCGGCCTGATAGGCCGCGCCAACCAGCTCGCCGGTGGCCTGACGCTCTTGGACCGTAAGCGCCTGGAGCTGGCCCGCGCGCTGGCCACCGAGCCCGAGCTGCTGCTGCTCGACGAGATTGCCGGGGGCCTGACCGAACACGAGGCCCATGAACTGGTGGAACTGGTGCAGTCCATCCTGGCGCAAGGCATCTCCATCATCTGGATCGAGCACGTGGTGCACGCGCTGCTGGCCGTGGCCACGCGCCTGTTTGTCATCAACTTCGGCGAGAAGCTGGCCGATGGTCCACCGCGCGAGGTGATGGACAGCGCCGAAGTCAAACGCGTCTACATGGGCATTGCCGTATGAAATCCCTGCTTACCACCCACCAGCTCGAAGCCCGCTATGGCGACTTCCAGGCGCTCTTTGGCATCGACATGCACATCCAGGAGGGCGATGCCGTGGCCCTCATTGGCTCCAACGGCGCGGGCAAGTCCACGCTGATGAAGTCGCTGTGCGGCCTGATTTCCGTGGCACCCGATTCCGTCCTGCTGGACGGCCAGCCCATTGGCGGCCTGCCCTCGCACGAGATCGTGCGCCGCGGCATTGCCATGGTGCCCGAAGGCCGCAAGCTGTTCCGCAGCCTCTCGGTGGAAGAGAACCTGCGCATAGGCGCATTTGCCCAGCGCAAGGGCCCGTGGACGCTGGAGCGCGTGTTTGCGCTGTTCCCCATCCTGAAGGAAAAGCGCGCACTGCCCGGCACCTCACTCTCAGGCGGCCAGCAGCAGATGGTGGCCATTGGCCGCGCGCTCATGTCCAACCCCAAGCTGCTGCTGTGCGACGAGATCTCGCTGGGCCTGTCGCCTGCGGTGATTCAGGACATCTATGCCGCACTGCCCTCCATACGCGCAGAAGGCCTGTCGGTGGTCATCGTGGAGCAGGACATCGATACCGCCGTGCGCTCGGCCAAGCACGTGTACTGCCTGATGCACGGCCGCGTGTCGCTGCACGGTGCATCCGACGCGGTAAGCAAACAACAAATCTCGGCCGCCTATTTCGGCCTGGAAGACAAGGAAGTGGTGAACACATGAGCGACTGGATTGGCACCATCATTCAGGGCAGCCTGCTCGGCGGCCTGTACGCGCTGTTTGCGATTGGCCTGTCCATCACCTACGGCGTGATGCGCGTGGTCAATATCGCGCACGGCGATTTCATTGTGCTGTCGGCCTACCTGGCACTCATCCCCATCAGCATGCTGGGCGTGCACCCGTTTGTGCTCATCCTGCCGGTGGCCATCGTCATGTTTGGCATTGGCTACCTGCTGCAGCGCGTGCTGCTCAACCGCACCATCGGCCCGGACATCCTGCCGCCGCTGCTGGTGACCTTTGGCCTGTCCATCCTGATCCAGAACGGGCTGCTGGAAGTGTTCACCGCCGACTCGCAGGCGCTGCAGGTGGGCGAGCTGTCCACGGCCAGCCTAGCGCTGGGCGGCGGCATCACCATCGGCCTGTTTCCGCTGCTCGTGTTTCTGGTCTCGCTGCTGCTGACCTGGGGCATCAGCCTGCTGTTCACCAAAACGTCGGTGGGCATGTCGCTGCGGGCCACGTCGGACGACCCGGCTACGGCCGGCCTGATGGGCATACGCGCCAAACATGTGTACGCCATGGCCATGGGCCTGTCGTTTGCCCTGGTGGCCGTGGGCGGCGTGTTGTCGGGTGCACGCACCACCTTCACCCCGGCCTCTGGCCCGGCCTCGCTGCTGTATGCCTTTGAGGCGGTGGTGATTGGCGGCATGGGCTCCCTGTGGGGCACCTTTGCCGGGGCGGTGATCCTGGGCATTGCACAGGCCATAGGGGCCGAGGTGAATGCCGGTTTTGGCGTGCTGTTCGGGCACCTGGTGTTTCTGGCCGTGCTGATCTTTAAACCCACCGGTTTGTTTGCGAGGACGAAATGAGCGCTTCGAAATATGTTGTGGAGCGCAGCACCGCGCTCAGCCGCACCGCCGTCTGGGCTGCCGTACTGGGGGCCTGTGTGCTGGTGTCCGTGCCCTTCTGGGCCGAAGCCAGCCTGATGCGCTGGGGCGTGGAGGTGATGTGCTTCCTGGTGCTGGCCCAGATGTGGAATTTGCTGGCCGGTTACGGCGGCCTGATCTCGGTGGGGCAGCAGGCCTTTGTTGGCCTGGGGGGCTATGGCCTGTTTATCTTTGCCCAGCACATGGGCGTGCACCCGTTCTGGGCCGTGCCGCTGGGCGGCGTGCTGGCGGCGCTGGTGGCGGCCCTCACGGCCAAGCTGATGTTCCGCCTGCGGGCGGGTTACTTTGCGGTGGGCACCTGGGTGCTGTCCGAGGTGATCCGCATCGTCATGTCCAACATCTCCCTGATTGGCGGCGGCTCGGGCCAGAGCCTCACGGTGATGGCGCGCATGCCCAAAGAGTTCCGCGAGAGTGGCACCTTCTGGATCGCCTGTGCCCTGCTGATTGCGGCCTCGGTGTCCATCAACCTGTTGCTGCGCTCGCGCTTTGGCCTGGCACTCACGGCCGTGCGTGACAGCGAGACGGCGGCTGAGAGCCAGGGCGTGGATGTGGCGGGCCTGAAGTGGCGCGTGTATGGGATGTCCGCCTTTGGCACCGGCCTGGTGGGCGCCCTGTACTACCTCAACACCCTGCGCATTGCACCCACCTCGGCCTTCGATCTGAACTGGGCGGTGGCCGCCATTTTCATCGTGGTGATAGGCGGCATCGGAACGATCGAAGGCCCCATGGTGGGCGTGGCCCTGTTCTTTGGCCTGCGCTGGTTGTTGGCCGACTACGGCAGCTGGTACTGGATGGCCATGGGTGCGATGGCGGTGCTGGTGATGGTGTTTGCACCGCAAGGCCTCTGGGGGCTGATTCACAAGAAGACCGGTGTGGAGCTGCTGCCCATGCGCAGGCGCCTGCTGGGCCGCTAGGGCATTGGGGGCATTCACTTTCATTTTCAAACTGAGGAGTAGACATGAGCAAGATTGACTTTACGGAAGCAGCGCTGGGCGTGCATTCCATCGACCATTTCACGCTGGAGGTGCCAGACCTGGTGGAAGAGGCAAAGTTCCTCACCGCCTTTGGCCTGGACGTGGACGTGCAGGCCGACCGGCTGCTGCTGCGTACTGCCGGCAACCACCATGTGTGGGGCCAGATTCTGGCGGGTGCCAAAAAGAAGCTGGCCTATGTCTCCATGGCCTGCTATGCAGAGGACCTGGCGGGCATACGCCAGCAGGTGGCGGATGCGGGCGGTGCGTTCGAGGCGCCGCATCCTGCAGGTGAGAACCAAGGCTTCTGGTTCCGCGATCCGGACGGCATTCTGTTCCAGGTGAAGGTAGGCGCCAAGACGCAGCCCGACCACAAGACCGCCTTGCCCGACCTCAGCATCCCCAGCAATGTGCGCGGCGCACCGGCCCGCTCCAAGGCGCCGCGGGCACAACCCACGCGCATGTCGCACATGGCCCTGTTCACCTCCAATGTGACCCGCTCGCTGGACTTCCATATCCGCGCGCTCGGCGTGCGCCTGGCCGACCGCTCCGGCGAGATCATTGCCTTCACCTACGGCCGCCATGGCTCGGACCACCACCTGCTGGCCTTTCTGTCGGGCGGCGGGCCCGGCCTGCACCACAGCTCCTGGGATGTGCCCAGTGTGGAAGACTGTGGACGCACCAACACCCAGCTGCGCGCCGCAGGCTACACGCGCCACTGGGGCCCGGGCCGCCATGTGCTGGGCTCCAACTATTTCAACTACGCCAAAGACACATTTGGCCAGTGGTGGGAGGCCAGCGCGCACATTGACTACATCGAGAAGGGCACAGCCTGGACCATGGCCAACTTTGCCGATGAGGACTCGCTCTACCTGTGGGGGCCGGACTTGCCCGAAGAGTTTGCTGTGAACGGGGAGCTGTAAGCACCATGGGCAGCGTTGGTCTTTCCCAGTCGTTTTCTGATGGCGCCAGCAGCGCGCCAGCGGAGGTATGGCGTGCGGCGCCCGCGCAACCCCTGCAGTTGCTGTCGGCGTTTGAAGCGGTGCATGCCACGGTTGCGGGGCGCGCCAACGTGTCGCCCAGGCGGCTGGTGGCGCCGGGCCCGACGGCACAGCAGCTTGACGACTTGTTGTCACTTGCTGCCGCAGCACCCGACCATGGCCACCTGCTGCCCTGGCGTTTTGTACTGGTACCCCAGGAGCAGCGCCACCGCCTGGGGGACGCCTTTGTCAACGCCCTGCTCGCGCGGGACCCGGGCGCCACTCCAGAGCAACTGGAGTCCGCAGCAGAGAAGGCACACCGTGCCCCTTTGTTGTTGCTGGCCGTGGCCTGTGCTGCCGATGCCAGCAGCGGCATCCCCGAGGGGGAGCAGCTGGTGTCATTGGGTGCGGCCATCCAGAACGTTCTGCTGGGCGCCACCGCCATGGGTTTTGGCAGCGGCCTGACCAGCGGCCAGGCCATGCACTCTGCGCACCTGCGCGCGCTGTTTGGGCTGGCGGCAAATGAGTCGGCCGTGTGCTTTGTGAATATCGGCACGGTCACCGAGCACAAAGCCAGCAAGCGCCTGCGTCCAGTGGCCAGTGACCTGTTGACCACCCTGGGCGCCTGAGGCCCCCAAGGTGCAGGCGGCCCTATTGGCTTGCGGCTGCGTTGGACGCCAGGCGCGTGAACAGGCCCAGGGCATTGTTGCGCGCCATGTCCTCGTGCTCCTTGTCGCTCACGGCTTGCAGATTGCGAAAGCCTTCTACGTTGGCTGCAATGCCTGCGGCCGGGGTGTAGGGGTAGTCACTGCCAAACAGCACATGACTGAGCGTGGTGAGCTGGCGCAGGCTTTGCACGGTGCCCTCGGTGGCAGAGCCGGCCAGGTCGTAGTAGAGCGAGGCCAGCACCTTGCGCACTTCGGCAGCACCGCCTGCGGGCTTTTGCTTGAGAAAGGGCAGTGTGGAAAACGAGGCCAGGCGGTGGGCCAGCGCGGTAAGTGCACCGCCGGCATGCGGAATGATCATCCGGATATCCGGGTAGCGGACCAGGGTGCCGGCAAAAATCAGATCGGTAACGGTGCGGGTGGTATCCAGCGGGAACTCCAGAATCGGCGCCGGCCGCCCCAGCCCCAGCGACTCAATGCATTCCGGTGCCGTGGGGTGCAGCAGCACTTTGGCCTTGCGCCGGTTGAGCTCTGCAAACAGGGGGTCCAGGCGCGGGTCGCCGAGGTAGATGCCGTGCACATTGGTCTCCAGCACGATGCCGTCCAGCTTGAGGTAGTCCAGCGCGTAGGCCAGTTCCTCCAGCGCGGCCGGCATATCGGGTAGCGGCAGCGTGGCAAAGGCACCCAGGCGGCGCGGCTGGCGCCGCACCAGATCACCCGCAAAGTCATTGATGTTGCGTGCGAGCTTCTGGCGTTCCTGCGGCTCTTTCAGGAAGCCCACACTGGGTGTAGAGACCGAAAGGATGGAGGTTTCAATGTTGTGCTTGTCCATGTGCGCCAGCGTCAGGGTCTCTGACCAGGGATGCACCGGAAAGCCACCGTCCGGGTTGATGAGCTTGGCGTCTGCCAGTGCCTGGTAATAGACCGGCGTCAGAAAGTGGCTGTGCACATCCACCAGCCCGCACTGGCAGGCCAGCTTGGGGGCCTTTTCTTGCGCAATGGCGTTGACGCCCAGGGTGGACGCAGCGGCCAATGCCGTTTGCATAAAGTTTCTTTTGTTCATGGTGATTCTCCAAAGTGGTGGGGGCTTTAAGGGGCCGGTTGTGAAGGCTGTCGAAAAAGCCTGGCGGGCAACAGGAAGCAGGCCAATGCCGGCAGCAGAATCAGCGCGCCCAGCATGTTCCACAGGAACATGAAGGCCAGCAAAATGCCCATATCGGCCTGGAACTTGATGGGCGAGAAGAACCAGGTGGCCACAGCCAGACCCAGCGTCACGCCGGTCAGGACCACCACGCGCCCGGTGAACAGCAGGGCCTGGTAGTAGGCACGCGACAGGCTCGCACCCTCACGCAGCAGCGCCAGGGTGACGGTGAGCATGTACAGCGCATAGTCCACTCCGATACCCACGCCCAGCGCAATCACCGGCAGGGTGGCCACCTTCACTCCGATGCCCAATGCCACCATCAGGGCCTCGCACAACACCGAAGTCAGCATCAGCGGCAAGACGGCACAAATCACGGCTTGCCAGGATTTGAAGGTGATGAAGGCCAGCACGATGACTGCCGCATACACCAGCAGCAGCATCTGGGTGTTGGCCTTTTTGACCACGATGTTGGTGGCCGCTTCAATGCCGGAGTTGCCTGCGGCCTGCAGGAACTTCACCTCGGCGCTGTCGTTGCGGGCCGCAAAGGCATCGATGGTCCGCACCACGGCGTCAAGCGTGTCGGCCTTGTGGTCTTTGAGGTACACATAGACAGACAGCAGATCGCAGTTCTGGTTGAACATCTCGCGCGGGGCGCGGGTCACGATGGAGTTGATCATGGCCTGTGCGCGCGGAATTTCAAACCACAACAGGCTGCCTTCGTTCATGCCCACGGCCGTGCGTTTGGCCACCGCGGCCAGCGAGCTGGTGGACTCCACACCGGGGAGCTGCTGCAGTTCCCACTCCAGCGCGTCAACCTTGACCAGATTTTCGTAGGTGGAGCACTGCGTGGGCGCGGTCTTGACCATGGCCACGAAGATGTCGCTGCTGGCCGCGTAATTGCGGCTCATGAAGGCGTTGTCGAGGTTGTAGCGCGAGTCTTGGCGCAGCTCGGCCGCTCCGGGGTCGAGGTCGCCGATCTTCAACTGCGTGCTGACCGCAAAGCCGCCCAGGCCCAACAGCAGCGCAGCCGCCAGGGCCACGCCAGCCCATGTACGCTGGGTGAAGTGGTCGAGCAGGGCCCACAATTTGTGTTTCTCCGGGGCATCACCCCCTTCGGCCGCCTCGGCCTGCAGGCTGCGCTGTGCCGCCCGCGCGCTGACGCCCGTGAAGGACAGCAGCATGGGCAGCAGAACCAGGTTGGTAAAGATCAGTGCGGCCATGCCAATGCTGGCGGTGACGGCCAGGTCCTGGATGACGCGAATGTCAATCACCATGAGCACCAGAAAGCCCACCGCGTCGGCCAGCAGGGCGGTGAGGCCCGCCAGAATCAGGCGGCGAAAGGTGTAGCGCGCTGCCACCAGCTTGTGCGTGCCGCGTCCGATATCCTGCATGATGCCGTTCATCTTTTGCGCTCCATGGCTCATGCCAATGGCAAACACCAGAAAGGGCACGAGGATGGAATAGGGGTCCAGCTCATAGCCAATGCTGGGCAAAATGCCAAGCAGCCAGATGACCGCCACGACCGAACACGCGACCACCAGCAGCGTGCTGCGCCAGCAGCGCGTGTACCAGTACAGGATGGCGGTGCAGATGGCAATGGCCAGGGAGAAGAAGAACAGCACTTGCTGCAGGCCGTTGATGAGGTCTCCCACAATCTTGGCAAAGCCGGTAATGTGCACGCGGATGGCAGGCGTTTCGTACTTGGCGCGCAATGCGTCCAGGCGATTGCCCAGCTCCCTGTAGTCCAGCCGTTTGCCGGAAGCATCGGTTTTTTCCATCAGAGGGACGAGCACGATGCTGGACTGGAAGTTGGCGGCCACCAGGCTGCCGATTTCTCCGGAACGCTCGACGTTGGCGCGCAGCTTTTGCATGGCCTGCGGCGTGCCGTCGTAGCTGTCGTCAATCACCTGGCCGCCGTCCAGCCCTTCTTCCGTGACACCCAGCCAGCGTGTGGACGGCGTCCACAAGGACTTCATGAAGGGCCGGTCCACGCCCGGCAGCAAAAACGCGTCGTCATTGAGCTTGCGCAGTGTCTCCAGATACTCCGCATCAAAGATGCTGCCCGTGGTGCTTTCCACCGCAATGCGCAGCACATTGCCCTGGCCCGCCATGTCCGCCTTGTTCGCGAGGTAGTTCGCGATATAGGGGTGATTGGTCGGAATCATCTTCTCAAAGCTGGCGCCCAGGTTCAGCCGGGTGGCCTGGTAGCCCAGCGCCAGTGTGAGCAACAGGCACAGCGTCACAAACACCCAGCGGTGGTTGAACAGCAGGCGCTCTGTCCAGCTGCCCGAGTGGGGGTCAAAATCCGCCAGGTCCCGGATGACCGGGTGGGCATTGGCGGCTACTGCATGGCTCATGGCTTGTCTTTCTTGTTGTTTTGCTTGGCGTCTGCGGCCAGGTCCAGCCGCACACTGCCGCGAATGCCGCTGGCGACCAGCGCACCATCACGGGCTTGCACCAGCCCCGCCAACACCATGGTGCGGGCCAGGGGAACGGGCACGAAATGCAGCCCGTCGTCATCGCTGCGCCGCAGCTGGCCGGACTCGTCGGCCAGCAGCATGGTGCCGTCCTTCAGGCGAAGGCCCGCAACCAGCGATACCGGGGGCATATCAATCCGGTCCCACTGCGCCCCGGCGTCGGTGCTGCGGTAGGCATGGCCCTTGAGGCCATAAACCAGCAAGGCATCACCCTTGTGGTTGCCCAGTGCGCCAAACAGCGAGCCTTTGCCGGGGAAAGGCAGCCTGGAAAAGCTGTTGCCCCCGTTGCTGGACTGGAGCACCAGCCCCTGCTCACCCACCAGCAGCAGGTTGTCCCCCTGCGCATGGATGCCGTAGAGGTGGCGCCCATTGGCGGCGCCAAGCGCCCCCATGACCGACTGCCAGGTCTGGCCACCATCGGCCGTTGCGAAGCCCATGCCAAACGCTCCCACCACCAGGCCGCGCCGGGCGTCCAGAAAGTGCAGCGCCAGAAGGGGCTTGTCGGCGCCGTCTGCGACGAGCCGCTGCGCATCGGCCAGTCGCCTTTGTACGGTGGCATCACCCGCGTTGGCGGTGGCGTTGGCCTGGGCCGCATCCCGCTCCAGTGCGGCGGCCTGTTGGCCGTCAAGCTGCTTCACCCAGGTGTTGCCACCATCCTGCGTGGCCAGCACCACACCCGCATGGCCTATGGCCCAGCCGGTCTGGTCATTGACAAAGGCAACGCGGGTAAGCGTGACCGACACCGGGGTCTGGCGTTGCTGCCAGGTTTTGCCGTTGTCGTCCGATACCAGCACCAGGCCGCGCTCACCGACGGAGACCAGGCGCGCGCCTGCCTGGGCCGTGCCCAGTTGCACGGACCTGTCGGCCTTGACCGACAGGCTCGACGGCTGCTGTAGCAGATGGATGTCCGCGGCCTGGGTGCCACTGGCCAGCAGTGCCACCCAGGCGGCCTTCATCAGCGCACGCGCCATGACGCGTGCCTTGGTGGGGAAAGAAAACATGCCTGGCTGTGCGCTGCTGCAGTGGGCTGTGCGCTTACTGCGAACTGTCTGCACTGAGGGCATCGGCGGACCAGTGGTTGAGCGGGCGTGGGGCGACCACCTTGTAGGCATCCAGGTATTGGATGACGGACATGGTGCTGGCTTCCAGGTTGTAGACCACGCCGGTGTTGGTGGCGTGCAGTCCGGCTTCGGGCACCAGCAGGTTCATGACCTGTGCCGTGCGCCACAGCTTGCCTTCGGAGTCAAAGCCGTCCATCAGCATCACCGCCCAGCTGTCTTCGTCAATGTAGTAGCGGCGCTTGGGCACCACGTGGCGTTTGCCGGGAGCCAGCGTGGCCTCCACCACCCACACGCGGTGCATCTCCCAGCGCACGGCGCCGGGGTTGGTGTGCGAGGGTACAAACGCCTTGTCGTCACCGGCGGCAAAGAACCTGTTGTTGTTGTAGGGGATCAGCATTTCCTTCTTGCCGATCAACTTCCAGTTGTAGCGGTCCAGGCGCCCCATGAAGCCGTACACCTCGTCAAAGTAGTTGGCGCCCGACGCCACAAAGTCCGGTGTGTCGTAGCCGATGGTGGGCGTGCGGCGCACGCGGCGCTGGCCTACCAGGTACTGCCAGGCCTGTGGCTCCTTGGCCATGTCCAGTGTGTCGTGGGCCACCACGGCCTCACCAGCCTTGAAAACCGGCGCGGTGGTGTTGAAGCGGGTGAGGCCAAACACCTTGTTGGACTTTTCGGCGCTGCCGTCCTTCTGGTAGTAGGACGAGAGCCCATGCAGCTCCCCTTTGGAGGCCATGCTGAGCTTGCCGTCGGAGGTGCTCACCAGGTTGCGGTAGTTGATGTCGAACGCGGTGGGACGCGGGCGCACCAAGTGGTTCCACATCACCTCGTTGCCATTCTTGGGAATGGGAAAGGGCACGGCGCCCCAGGCTCCCTCAAAGCTCAGCCCGTTGTCGCTGAGCTTGGCACTGGTGGCGGCCTTGAAGGTGTTGTCGTATACCCACTGCGGCGCACCAGCCGTGCGGTGCGTGGGATAGACGTCCAGGCGGTAGCTCGGGTATTTTTTCAGCAAGGCCTGGGTGCCTTCCGACAGCTTGGCCGCGAATTCAGCGGCGTTGCTGGCGGTGATTTGTGCGCTGGGCTTTTCGCTTGCGAACGGGTCGGGGTATTTGCCGTTGGCACTGCCCGCAATGGGCTTGGTGTAGGCACCGTCCCACGCGGGGATGGCGCCGTCCTTGCTGCCAGCCCGCTCTGCGCCCAGGGGCGTGAGCGTGGTCTTGAGCGTTGCTGCCTCGTCGGCGCTGACGGCTGCGATGGCGGCCGTGCCAAGTGCCAGGCTTGCCGCCATGGCAAGGCCAGTCATAGTGTGTCGAATCATGTGTGTCTCCTGATAATTGCTTTTTGAACTTAGAACGTGGTTTGCAGCGTGAAGGCGATGAAGTCGCGGTCGGCGTAAATCTGCTTGTAGGACGCCGAGGTCGCTGTCTTCGGATTGGTTGTGGGGGACGGCGCCGTACCGCCCTCGCCAAAGTAGTGGGTCATGGTCAGTGCCGCCTTCCAGCTTCGGTTGATGGTGGCATTCAGGCCCAGGCTGAAGTCGCCGCCGCCTTCGGGACTCAGCGCCACAATCGAGGAGCGTCCGCTCAGGCCATAACCCAGGCCGATCGGCACTTGCAGGTCCACATTGGGCAGCACCTGAAAGAACTCCGGCTGGAACACCATGCGTATGGCCGTTGCGCTGTCGGTGTGCGTGGCGTTGAGCGGGTTGGGTGCTGTGGGCCCAAAGGCCGGGCGGTGGGTCACGTCCAGCAGCTGGTTGTAGGCGACCTCACCCACCAGGCTGGCACCGTCCCACAGGGCATTGCCGCCCAACAGTGCGATGGCCGACAGATTCAGGTGCAGTGAGTTGCCGCGTGCATAGGGCGTGTTGTTGCTGTTGTCGGCATTGCTCACCGCCGAGTTGATGATCAGGTCCCCCGGCACCGCCAGCGGCGTGTTCTGGCGTGTGGAGATCTCACCGGCCACACTGGTGCCTGCCCATACGGTGGAGAAGCTGGCGCCATAGACCGAGATGTCACGGGCGTACATCAGGTTGTACACGCCGCCACCCAGGCCCCTTTGCCCTGCACGATCGAGGCCACATTGAGCACCGGGATCGGGGCCTTGCTGTCGTACCTGGCGGCGTAAAGTCCGTAGTCCACGTCACCGGCCTTGAAGGCGAGATGCAAACCGAACTGCCCGCTGTCGCTGCCGTTGAAGTCCTGCCCGCGGGTAGCCAGACCCGTGGAGTTGTTGAAGGGATAGCCCGGCGCGCCGCAGGCGGCGTTGTTGCCTGGCAAGGCCGGCACGCAGCCAAATGGATGCAGCATCAGGTTGCCGCCCTCTCCGACGAAATCGCCGCCACTGAAATAGCTGCCGGCGGCAGGAACACGCAGGGGCTTCCACTCAAACTGGGTATAGGCCTCCAGTGCCAACCCATCGCCCAAGGCCCAAGTGGCCGACAACTGGTTGACCGGTATGGCAATGTCCTTGAACAGTGCATTCGGCAGGGACAGCGCCTTGACCAAATCCGCAGGCCCTTGCGCGGCTGCAATGCCGTTGGCGCCCAGAAAAAGGGATTCACCATAGATCAGGCTGTGGTTGCCCAGGCGCACCGAAACACTTTGCTCACCCAGGTCAAATTTCCCACGGACAAACGCATCCTGCAGTTCCGACATCTGGCCCATGGTATTTTTGGCGCTGGGCCCATACACATTGTTGGCGCCTCCGGCCAGGGAGCCAGGAAATGCCGCCTGGTAGTTGGGAGGCCTTCCGGCACCTGACGGGTAGTTGCCGCTGCCCTTGGCGTAGACCGAGTCATTCCAGGCCGAGCCTGACACACGCAAGCCGAAGTTCTTGTAAGACACATCGAGGGAGGAGCTCAGGTCAAAGCGGTCATTGATTTGCTGGCCGGAGGAGAAGCTCAGGTCTCCGAAGTCGGTATTGGGCTGGGCGCCGTTCTGGTTCGCAACCCACAGATCGGCGCCGCCCAGCCGCCAGGCGCCGGTGTATTTGATGCTGGTGTCCCAGCGGACCTTCACATCGGAGTCGCCTTCGATCTCAAAGGCGAAGGCGCTGCCGCAGAGCAGTGCGGTGATGGCCATAGCGACTACGCGCTTGCGCGGCAGACCTGCGGCACGTGGCTTGGACGCGTGGGTGGATAGATGCTTCAATTTTGTCTCCTTATAAAAATAATGGTGTCAGGCCGAACGGCCGAACGAAGGTCCAACGCAAGCATCGTCTGCCTGCGCTGTTCATACTGACGTGCTGCCGTGCTGCAAGCACGGCAGCACGTCAGCACATCAGCAGCCAGCGGCTAGCTGTTGTGTTGTTGCCGGCTCAGACCAGGGGCGTCAAGTCGTTCGCAACACCCAGCAATGCCTTGCCGTAGCATTCGTTGGAAAGTGCTGACAGCACGGCGCCATGGCGGCTGGCCGTTGATGAGTCGCGCCAGAGCCTTTGCATCGGGCTGCTTTCTGCGAAGCTGGCGGCGCCATGGGCAGTCATCAAGATCTCCATGGCGTCGTGCACATGGCGTGCCAATTCGGACGAATCGGCCTTCACCCGTGCCCGCGTGAGGTAGTCCATGTAGTGGTCGGACTTGGCCCAGTTGTCGATGTCGTCGGCGGCGCGACAGGCATGCAGATAGGCGGTTTCAATCTTCATCGCAGCGTCTGCCACCTGCAGCTGGAAGCCGACGGAGTCGGCCTGCTTCTTGACGAAGGTGTAGGAGATGGGCCTGTTCTGCGACTTGTCAATCACGTATTTCAATGCCGCCCTGGCCAGTCCCAACTGGGGAACGGCAATCACAAGGGAAGCAACGGGTATGAAGGCTGAGCGGTACACCGCCTCCTCCTTGAACTCGGTACCGTAGTCACCCGCAATGGCTTTGGAGAGCGAGAGCATTCTGTGTTCCGGTATGAAAACGTCCTTGGCAACCAGGCAGTTGCTGCCGCTGCCCCGCATGCCGGTGGTGTACCAGGTGTCCTCTATTTCGAGTTCAGCCATCGGTGCCAGCCCGAGGTACTGGTCCATGGGGTTTCCATCTGCGTCCAGTTCCATCAGACCGAGCATTCCCCAATTGGCGTGCAGGCAGCCCGACGAGTAGTACCACTTGCCCGACACCCGGATTCCGCCCTCCACGCGCTTCAGGGTTCCCGATGGCATGAACACGCCTGCAACGCGTGCATCGTTGTCCGCACCAAACACCTCATCCTGTGCCTGGGCCGGAAACAGTGCCGTAAACCAGGCGCAGACGCTGATGAGGTTTAGCACCCACGAGGTACCGCCGCAGGCCTCCGCCACGATCGAGACCACTTCCATGTTGGTGCGGAAATCCACCTCCTGCCCACCGTAACGCCTGGGCACCATCATCTTGAACAGACCGGCCGCTTGCATGGCCTGAATGTTCTCTTCAGCGGTACGGCGCTCCCGGTCCGTCTTCTCGGCGTTGGACCGGATCAAGGGCAGCAGGGCCCGTGCCTTCTCGATGAGAACTTGCTGTGTGTTCTTCAACTCGCCCTCGGATATTTCCTTGAGCGCATTCACATTTCTGTCGTTCATAGTCACCTCTTTTTTATTGAACTAAATCACACCGTCTCAAAATTTATTCAGCGTGAGACAACGCCTTGTGCAGGTTCGAAATACTTGCCGCCGAAGAAGATCAACGGCTCCAGCTCTTCAATGTCCGAGATCACCTCGATGGCGCCGGTATAGATATGGTGGTCTCCGGCCTGGATGATGTTTTCAGCCTTGCAGATAAAACTCACGATGGCGCCATTGATCACCGGGACACCGTCCCGGTACGAGAAGGGTCGCCCAATTCCCTCCTGGGGACTGCCCCCAAAATGCCGGCTGATATCGGCCTGGTCCTGTGACAGGACATTCACGGCAAATTGGCTTTGCTCGGTGATCTGGCGGTGGAACCGGGATGCGTCCTTCACCGATACCGCCAGCAGGGGAGGCGATATGGAAATGGACATGAAGGCGTTCACCGTCATGGCCATGGGCTCGCCGTCGTGGTCCCAGCTGATGGCCGTGACACCCGTGGTGAAGCGACCCATGGCCGTGCGCAGTTCCCTGCTGTCAAATTTGTTCATGATTTGTCGTCCTGATTGGTCTTTGGTAGTTCATTTACGTTTCCTTGAAGACACTCCTGAACATGCGCGCTGGGTCAGCCAACCGGGTGGCTGAACATCCCTGCGAGCGATGTGGCGTGGTGCAAATGGTAGTAAGCCGCACGCCTTTTGTGATTCGGAAAAACGGAAATGAAATTCGGATTTTCGGCAATATCCAGACGCACACCAAAACCCCGGAAAGCCCATGCGCAGGGCGAACGCGTAGGCCTGCGTACGGTGCGCCTTACGGGTCTGTGAGGAAGAAGCTAAGGGAACCCAGGACGGGATGCGCGCGCCGAACGGCGCGCAGCCGTACTAGCTGGCAGATCGCTTGGAGGCGCGGAATTTTTCCGGCGTCACATTCAATTGCTGGCCGAAAAAATAGTAGAAGTTCTGCGTTTGTGCGTAGCCCAGCAGGTGCGCTATTTCCTGAATGGACAGTGTGGTTTCAACCAGGTATCGCGTCGCCAAATTCATCCGGACTTCCGCTACCAGTTGGCGAAATGACGTGTCTTCTGCAGTCAGGCGGTTTCTCAGCGTGCGCTCCGTCATGTTGTATTTTTTGGCAACGTCCTGTGCCCCCAGCATGCGGTTTCCAAGGCTGTAGTACAGGTCTTGGCGTATGCGGTCTGCCAGCCGGTTCTGGCTATCCAGGCCGTTGAGCATGGTCTTGAATTGCTCGCCCACGATGAGCGACAGGGTCTCGTCACCCGAGGCGATGGGCAAGTCCTGCCAGCCCAGGGGCAACACCAGTTCCGTTTGCGCCTGGTTGAAGGTGATCTTGCAGGGGATGCAGTCCTTGTACAGCTGCACGTAGCTGGGCGGCGCATAGGAGAGCCGGACTTCGCAGTGGTTCCAGGGCAGGTTTTTTCCAAACAGGTTTTTGAACAGCGAGAACGCGGTTGTGATGATCTGCTCCATGATGGGCGTGTAGCCATAACTGACCGGCAGCATGGGCATGTAGGAAATCCGGATCTGTTTGGTTTGGATCTGCACGTTGGCATCTATGTTTTGGTAGATGGCCTTGAATATTCTTCTGGCAACCGCCGAGAACTGTGCGTAGTTGGAACAGGCCAGCATGGCATAGCCATAGATGCCAAACTTGGAAAGGTTGTCAAAGGTTCCAAGTCGAAGGCCAATTCCGGGTGTGGTGCCGATCTGGTGCAGGGTGCCCAGCAGCCTGTAGTACAGCGCAAAGGTGCGCTTGTCCGAATCCTGCAGCAGCGTGACCGTGTTGAGTTTCTCGGCCTTCAGGATTTCATTCAAATTCTTGATGGCACCATATTCACCGACGGCTTCAATCAGATCCACAAAGTAGCTGTTGAGCAGCTTACTTTGCGCCGACTGGTAATAGACATGGGAGGCGCTGTTGAAATCGATGGCTACCATGGCGGTGCCTCCGGTGGCCTGCCGCACCGCGGGACAGCGCTTGAAGCCTGTGTGTCATGGTTCAAGGGCGTTCATCCGGTTGCTTCAGGGTGGGTGTCAGCATGCGTTGTGAAATGCCGCTCATCCGGACGGTGAGCGTGTGGTGCGCGATCTTACACAAAGGACCCTGCCATACAGGAGGAACTATGGCTCTTCAACGCGCTGGTCACTGAATCCACAACTTTCGCCACGCAAGCGTCCCTAAAACACACCGGTTTGCCCCACGTCAATGTGCGACTGGGTGTTCCTGCGCTAAGCTGAAACTGCGCCAGCGCAAAGCTGACGCAGCGGAGGGTCACGCACATGAAGACAAAGGCAGGCTGGGCTCTGGCTGGATTGTTCACAATCACGGCCACGCTGTTGTTGCCCGCTTGCAAGGGCCAGGAGACGCAGGCCGTTACCGTTCTGGCGGAGCACGAGCGCTTCCGCGCCATTACCCACCCTTCGGATGCACTGCTGCCCCTGCCGCCGGGCCCGGACGTCGACACGCAAAAAGTGGAATTGGGCCGACGCCTGTTCTTTGAACCACGTCTGTCCCATGACAACAGCCTCTCCTGCGCCAGCTGCCATGACCTGGCACACGGTGGTGCCGACAACCGCCCCACGGCCACGGGCATTGGCAAGCAACTCGGGCCCATCAACACGCCTACGGTTTTCAATGCCGGGCTGAACATCGCCCAGTTCTGGGACGGCCGCGCCGACACCCTGGAGGCGCAGGCAGCCGGGCCGGTGCACAACCCCTTGGAGATGGGATCGAACTGGCAGGAAGTGAAGACCAAGCTGGCGCAGGACCCGGCCTATGTGCAAGCCTTCATGCAGGTGTACGGGCAGAGCCTGGAGGGTGCCCTGGTAGCTGACGCACTGGCGGCCTTCGAGCGCACACTGGCCACCCCCAACAGCCGCTTCGACCAGTTCCTGCGGGGTAACAGCACGGCACTGAGCACCCAGGAAAAAGCCGGTTACCAGTTTTTCAAGGACTACGGCTGCGCCAGCTGCCACCAAGGTGCGGGCATTGGCGGCAATATGTACCAGCGCTTTGGCGTCATGGAAGACTACTACCGCGACAAACCGGCCAAGCCCGCCGACCTGGGCCGCTTCAATGTGACGCAGCTCCCGCAAGACCGCCATGTGTTCAAGGTGCCGGGCCTGCGCAACGTGGCCGTGACTGCGCCGTATTTTCATGATGCCTCCGCCGCAACGCTGGAAGAAGCGGTACGGGTCATGGGGCGCTACCAGCTTGGGCGCGAACTCCCGCGCAATGAGGTGGCCGCCATCACCGCCTTCCTGCGCGCCCTGACCGGTGAATGGCAGGGCAAGCCCCTGCAACGGCCATGAAGCGCACACCCCCCTGGCAGCGCTACCGGCCCGGCCAACTGCTGCTGGCGGCAGTGGTGGCCGCAGGCATTGCGCTGCTGTGCTGGCTCTACCTCCAGTCGGCCCGTGTCTCGGCCGAGCAGCACCTGCAGTACACGCAGGACTTGCGGGACCTGCGTGAATTCAATGCACGCCTGGACGGCGAACTGCTGGCCAACCAGCTCAAGCAGGTGCGCAACTACGACGCGCTCACCACCTACATGCACCATCTGCAGCAATCGGCCCAGAAAGCGGTGCAGACACCGGACTACCTGGACGAAGAAGACAGCCAGCAGGTGGCGCAGGCCGCACGGCTGGTGCAAACCACCCTGAACCAAAAGGCGGCGCTGCTGGACCGCTTCAAGCGCAACAACGCCGTGCTGCAAAACTCCCTGAGCTATTTCCCCCTGGCGGCGGCAGACCTGCTCGAAACGCACCGGGGCCAGGCCCGCCAGGCCGCCTTGCAGGACGCGGGCAGCCGCTACGTGCTGGCCGTGCTGGCCTTTGCCCAGGGCCACGGCCACGGCACGCCTGCCAGCATCATGGAGGCCCGCGGCGCCCTGCTGGCGGCTCCGGCCGGACAGGCGGCACACCGGCAGATCGACAACCTGCAACGCCATGGGGACCTGATCGTGCTCTACCTCACCGACATCGCAGCGCTGCTGCACGAGGTGGCCGATCTGGACACCAACGCGCAGCTCGATGAACTGAGCCACCGCTATATCGTGGGCAATGAAAATGCCTCGGTGCGCGCCGGGCAGTTCCAAACCGCACTGTTCTGCGTGGCCGTGGTGTTGACGGCCTTTCTGGCAAGCCTGTTTGTGCACCTGGAGTCGGTGCGCCGTTCGCTGGCCCGGGCCAACCTGGAAATCACCGAGCGCTACCAGGCACAGTTGCTGGCCGAAAAGCAGCTCTCCCTGCATGCCACTGCCTTTCGCAGTGGCCACGATGGCATCACGCTGACCGATGCACGGGGCAACATCGTCGATGTCAACCCGGCCTTCAGCCGCATCACCGGCTGGGAGCGCAGTGAGGTGCTGGGCCTCAACCCCAGCGTGCTCAAGTCGGGCAAACAGGATGACGCGTTCTATGCGGCCATGTGGAAGAGCATCAACGAGAGCGGCAGCTGGAAGGGTGAGATATGGAATCGCAACAAGTCCGGCCAGGTCTACCCCGAGCTGCTGTCGATTTCCGAAGTGCGCGACGCCCAAGGGGTGCTCACCAACTATGTGGCGGTGTTCTCCGACATTGGTCCGATCAAGAAGCAGGAAACCCAGCTCAAGAAGATGGCCTACTACGACGCGCTGACCGAGCTGCCCAACCGGGTGCTGCTGCTGGACCGTCTGCAGCAAGCCACGGCCCAGACGCGGCGCGCCAATACCCTGATGGCCGTCTGCTACCTGGACCTGGACGGCTTCAAGCCCATCAACGATGCCTGGGGCCACGAGCGCGGCGACCAGGTGCTGGTGGAAATGGCCAGCCGCATGGGGTCCGCCGTGCGTGCCGGAGACACCGTGGCGCGCATGGGCGGTGACGAATTTGTGGTGCTGCTGCTGGGCCTGGGCGATGCCGCCGAATGCCGCGAAGCCGTCACACGCCTGCTGGACCGCATCGGCATGCCGCTGACCATGCTGCCCGGCGCACCCCGCATATCGGCCAGTGTGGGCCTGACCCTGTTCCCGCTGGACGACGAAAACCCCGACACCCTGCTGCGCCACGCAGACCAGGCCATGTACCGCTCCAAGCTGGGCGGCAAGAACATGCTGAGCATTTTTGACGCCGAAGAAGACCGCAGCAGCCGCAGCCGCCACGACCGGCTGGCGCGCATGCGCCAGGCGCTGGACGGCGGCGAGCTGCGCCTCTTCTACCAGCCCAAGGTGGACATGCGCCAGGGCCGGGTCACCGGCATGGAGGCCCTGCTGCGTTGGCAGCATCCCGAGCGCGGGCTGCTCGGTCCGCTGGACTTTTTGCCCCTGGTGGACAACGACGACCTGATCATCGATATCGGTGACTGGGTGATCCACACCGCCATGCAGCAGATTGCACTGTGGAACGCCGCCGGGCTGGACCTGCAGGTCAGCGTCAACGTGGCAGCACGCCAACTGCAGCGCGCTGACTTCACCGACAAACTGCGCGGCCTGCAGGCGGCTTACCCGCACTGCCTGCAGCACCTGGAGCTGGAAATCCTGGAGACCACGGCACTGGAAGACATTGTCAAAACCGCACGTGTGATTGAAGAATGCCTGGCGCTGGGCGTGGGCTCGTCGCTGGATGACTTTGGCACCGGCTATTCCTCCCTGACCTACCTGCGCCGCCTGCCAGTCAAGACCCTGAAGATTGACCAGAGCTTTGTGCGCGAGATCCTGAACGACCCCAGCAACCTTCTTATCGTGCAGGGCGTGATCGGCCTGGCCCATGCCTTTCAGTTGCAGGTGATTGCCGAGGGGGTGGAAACCGAAGAGCACGGCCGCCAGTTGCTGCAACTCAAGTGCGACCATGCCCAGGGCTATGGCATTGCCAGACCCATGCCTGCGGCACAGGTGCCGGACTGGATTCACCAATGGCGCCCACCCCTGTCCTGGAATATCGACGCACAACTTTCCGTCTGAAACCACATTGGCAAGCCGTGAATGTGGCATCATGAACTGGCGTCCACACCACTTTACGGGACACCCTTTGCAATGGGTTCGCTCAAGATTTCACACCTTCGAAGCCATGCATTGCTTTGGCCTCCGCGTCTGGCTTGGATGGCGTGGGCGCTGTGCACGCTGCTCGTTGCGCCGGCGTGGGCAGCCAGGGGCGCTACGAACATTCTGGGCACCGAGGAACGCAGCTGGCTTGACAGCCACGCCGCCGCGGTACGCATAGCACCCGAAGGCAACTACCCGCCGTTCAGCTTCATGGAGTCTGGAGAGTGGCATGGCCTCTCAGCGGACATGGCACGCCTGCTGCAGGACCGCCTTTCCACCCGCTTCAATGTCCTGCCGGCACAAAGCCTGGACACCATCCTGTCCCAGGTGCACCAGGGTGAGGTGGACATCGTCACCTCGCTCAAGGAAACGCCCGAACGCTCGCAGTTCATGTATTTCACCCAGCCCTATGTCAGCGTACCTACGGCCATCATTGTCAAAGCCGGCTTCAGTGCGGAGCGCTGGCCCGCCTCGTTTGAAGGCAGGCGGGTGGCCGTGGGCAAAGGCTACGGTGTGCAAAAGTTCCTGGAGACCCGGTTTCCGAGCATTCAACTCACCCTGGTGGCCGATGACTTGGAGGGCATGCGCCAGCTGTCCTTTGGCCAGGTGGATGCGGTCATCATGGATGTAGCCAGTGCTTCCTATTTCATAGAACGCGAGAAGTTCACCAACCTGCGGATTTTTGACGCCTTCGAATACCACTATGACCTGAGCTTTGGCGTGCGCCGGGATTTGCCGGTGCTGCGCGATGTGCTCTCAAAAGCTCTTGCCTCGGTCTCGCCGCAGGACCGCCAGGCCTTGCTCGACAAATGGATTCGCATGGACCGCGACCCGCTGGACGTGCTGTTGCAGTGGATGGTGCGTTGGCGCCCCTGGCTTGTGGCCCTGGCCTGCACCCTGCTGCTGGGTGGCGGCATGGCCTGGCGGCTGCACCGGCAACGCCGCAAACTGGAACAGAAGCTGGCCCGCTACGCGCGCAGCCTGATCGAGGCCAGCCTGGACCCACTGGTCACCATCAGTGCACAGGGCAAGGTCACGGACGTCAACACCGCCACTGAACATGCCACCGGCATACAGCGCAGCGAACTCATCGGGAGCGACTTTGCAGACTACTTCACCGACCCGCAGCGCGCCCGCCAGGCCTACCTGCAAGTGTTCGCCCAGGGGTCTGTAACCGACTACCCCCTGGCCATACGCCACGCCAGCGGCAAGGTCACCGACGTGCTCTACAACGCCAGCGTCTACCGGGACGAACTGGGTCAGGTGCTGGGCGTTTTTGCTGCGGCGCGCGATGTCACAGAACGCAAGAAGGCAGAGCGGTCCATCCAGGCGGCCAGCGTCTTCACCTATGCGCGCGAAGGCATCATGATCACCACGGCGGACGGCAGCATTCTCAACGTCAACGATGCCTTCACCCGCATCACCGGCTACAGCCGCGAGGATGTCCTGGGCAAGAACGCCAGATGCCTGGGTGTGGGCCATGAGGGGCAGGACACGTATTCCCACATGCTGGCCGAAATGGGCACCAACAGCCACTGGAGTGGCGAAGTCTGGAACTGGCGCAAGAACGGCGAGCGCTATTTCGAGGCCCTCACCCTCACCGCCGTTCGGGACGCGGATGGGCGTATCGAACACTATGTCACGCTGCGCTCTGACATCACCACCATCAAGGAGCACCAGAACCAGCTGGAGCAACTGGCCCACTTTGATGCGCTGACCGGCCTGCCAAACCGCCTGCTGCTATCGGACCGCCTGCGCCAGGCGCTGGTGCAAGCCGAGCGCCGCAACAACGCAGTGGCGGTGGTCTACCTGGACCTGGACGGCTTCAAGGCCATCAATGACCAGTACGGACATGATGCCGGCGACCGCCTGCTGGTTGCGGTGGCCGGACACATGCAGCAGGCCCTGCGCGAAGGCGATACCCTGGCCCGCCTGGGCGGAGACGAGTTTGTGGCCGTCCTGGGTGACCTGCCCGATGGCGAAGCCTGCCTGCCCCTGCTGGGACGCCTGCTGGCTGCAGCTTCCCTGCCGCTGACAGGGGACGCACAGGTACTGCAGGTGTCCGCCAGCATCGGGGTGAGCTTTTATCCGCAGGCGCAGGGTGTGGATGCCGACCAACTGCTGCGCCAGGCTGACCAGGCCATGTACCAGGCCAAGCTGGCCGGCAAGGGGCGCTTCCACATCTTTGATGCCCAGCGCGACAGCAGCCTGCGCGTGCACAACGAGAGCGTGGAGCGCATCCGCCTGGCCCTGCGCGACCAGGAATTCGTCCTGCATTACCAGCCCAAGGTGAATATGCAGACCGGCAAGCTCATAGGCGCAGAAGCCCTGATCCGCTGGGAGCACCCCCAACGCGGACTGATGCCGCCGGCACAGTTTCTTCCGGTAATCGAGGACCATGACTTGGCCATTGCCGTGGGTGAATGGGTCATGGACACGGCCCTCACGCAGGTTGAGCGTTGGCGCAGCGCCGGGCTGGACATAGCAGTCAGTGTCAACATCGGGGCACGCCAATTGCAGCAAGCCGATTTTGTAGAGCGCTTGCGTGCCATTCTGGCCCTGCACCCGCAGGTGCACCCCGGCTGTCTGGAACTCGAAATTCTGGAAACCACGGCGCTGGAAGACGTGGCGCAAATCTCGCAGGTGATTGCCTCCTGCGCCGTCTTGGGCGTGCGCTTTGCCCTGGACGACTTTGGCACGGGCTACTCCTCGCTCACCTATCTCAAGCGGCTGCGCGTGAGCACGCTCAAGATCGACCAGAGCTTTGTGCGTGACATGCTGGAAGATCCCGACGACCTGGCGATCCTGCAAGGCATCATCGGGCTGGCCCGTGCCTTCGGGCGCGAGCTCATTGCCGAAGGCGTGGAAACAGCCGAGCACGGACGCATGCTGCTGCAACTGGGCTGCGATGTGGCGCAGGGCTATGGCATTGCACGTCCCATGCCAGGCATGGACCTGCCGGCCTGGGCCCTGACCTGGCAGCCAGAGCCCGGCTGGAGCACCCAGGGCGTTGACATGGCCCTCCTATAATTGATTGCGTACCGCCTCTGGTGCGCGATTTTCTCGGGTGGACAAGTTCATGGCAGTCAATGCAGGATCGGATGGAGATGCAGGCCCCAAGCGCCTGGTTCCCGTGCTCTTTATCGGGGTCTTCATGGCTGCACTCGACACCGCCATCGTCGGCCCCGCCATCCCCGTTCTGCGTGACACCTTTGGCATAGACAACCGCATGGTCGGTCTGGTGATGAGCGTGTTTGTGCTGTTCTCGCTGTGCAGCACCGCCCTCATGGCCAACCTGAGCGACCGCTATGGCCGCAGGCCCATCTACCTTTTCAGCGTGGCGGTTTTTGCCCTGGGCTCGCTGCTGATTGCGCTGTCGCCCAGCTTCTGGATGGTGGTGGTCAGCCGCGCCATCCAGGGCGTGGGTGCCGGCGGCATCACACCCACAGCCAGCGCTGTGGTGGGTGATGTGTTTGCACCCGAGCAGCGCGGCAAGATGCTGGGCCTGATTGGCGCCACCTACGGCATGGCCTTCGTGCTGGGCCCACCCCTGGCTTCGGGCCTGATGCTCATTGCCAGCTGGCACTGGATCTTCCTGATCAACCTGCCGATTGCCGCTGTCATCCTGTACCTGGGTGCCCGCGTGCTGCCGCCTGCGCGCACCGAGGTGCAACAGGCGCCGCTGGACCGCACCGGCGTTGCCCTCACCTTTGCGCTGCTGACCGCGCTGGTGCTGGGCATTACCCGCGTGCTCGACCCGCTGCTGGACCCGGTGTTGGGCATGGCGCTCTGGCCCTGGTTGCTGCTGGCAGTCGCCGTGCTGCTGGCCCTGCTGGTGCGGGTGGAGCAGCGCGCCACGGCGCCGCTGATTCCCATGTTTTTGTTCAAGCAACGCCAGCTGGCCACCACCTATGTGCTGGCCAGCGGTGCGGGCTTTGGCATGGGCAGCGTGATCTTTCTCACCTCCATTGCCACCCATGCCTATGGCGTAACCGCCCAGCATGCGGGCTTTGTACTCTTGCCGCTGGTGCTGTGCTCCATGTTCGGCTCCATGGGTTCGGGGCGCCTGCTCAACCGCACTGGAGCGCGCAGCATGATGGTGCTGGGCTTTGCCATGCTGGCGCTGGGCTACGGCCTGTCGGCCATCACTGGCTTCGGCCTGTGGCTGTTTCTGGTGGCCTCCATGCCGGTCGGCCTGGGCATTGGCATCGTGGTGGGCGGGGCGCTGCGCTCCATTGCCATTGACGAGGCCCCCCTGGCCGTGCGCGCCGCAGCGCAAGGCCTGATCAATATCTGCACCGCCATCGGCACGCTGGTGGCAGCTGCGAGCATCAGCGCCATTGCCGACCTGAGCGGCGGCGGCACCGAAGGCTTTGGCCTGGCCTACGAGCTGGTGGCCGCGCTGATGGTGGGCATGCTGCTGATCACCCTGGGCCTGCGCAAAAAGAGCACCGCCACGCTGCAGGCCGCGTAGATCCGGACCCATGCAATTCTTCGACCAGGCCGCCGTGGCCCGCGCCCTGCCCTATGCGGAGCTGGCAGACGCGCTGGCGCACGGCCTGCAGGAGGCCATCGAGTCGCCCCTGCGCAGCCACTTCGAGCCCAACCACGACAGCAGCACCGTGCTCATCATGCCGGCCTGGAAGCCGCAGCAGCTCATGGGCGTGAAGCTGGTCTCCATCTGGCCGGGCAACAGCGCCCTGGGCCGCTCGGCCGTGTCGGGCGTGTATGTGCTCATCTCGTGCACCGACGGCCAGGCCGTGGCGGTGCTGGACGGCACCGAGCTCACCCTGCGCCGCACGGCCGCCGCTACCGCGCTGGCGGCACGCATCCTGGCACGCAAGAGCAGCCGCACCCTGGCCATCTTGGGCACGGGCTCGCTCAGCGCGCCGCTGGCTCTGGCGCACAGCAGCGTGATGGACTTCCAGCGCGTGCTGGTCTGGGGCCGCAGCCTGCCCAAGGCGCAGGCCGTGGTGGATGCACTGGCGCTGCAGGGCCTGGCAGTCCAGGCCAGCGATGACCTGCAGGACACACTGGCCCAGGCCGATGTGGTGGCCGCGGCCAGCACCGCCACCGACCCCTTTATCCGCAGCGCCTGGGTGCGCCCCGGCACGCACCTGGGCCTGATAGGCGCCTTCACCCCCACCATGGCCGAGGCCGAGCCGGCGCTGATGCCCCGCGCCCAGGTGTTCGCCGACAGCCGCGAGGCCATAGGGCAAAAAGGCGGCGAGGTTCTACAAGCCATACAACAGGGTCTGATACAGAGCGCAGATATCCTGGCCGAGCTGGCCGAGCTGGCAGCGCAGCCCCTGCGCGCGTGGCGCAGCAGCGATGACGCCATCACCGTCTTCAAGTCGGTGGGCTTTGCGTCGCTGGACCTGATTGCGGCTGAGCGGGTGTGGGCCTCACGGGCAGGCCCTGGCGCAACACCATGAAATTCTTCTCGCAGATTGCCTACATTGCCCGCAACGAGGCGCGCTATTTGCGGCAGTTTCCCAAGCTGCTGGCCAGCGGGGCCATCCTGATTTTCGTTCCGGCGCTTTACTGTCTGCTGTACATCAGCAGTGTGTGGGCCCCTGAAACCAGGACGGCCGCACTGCCGGTGGCCGTGGTCAACCTGGACCAGGGCGTGCAGTACAAGGAGCACAACATCAATGTGGGCTGGGAGATCACCACCCGCCTGGAAGACAGCGGGCATTTCGGCTTCAGCTTGCTCAAGGACGAGGCCCAGGCCCG
The DNA here is from genome assembly GCF_003415675.1 of Rhodoferax lacus. Taxonomy (GTDB): domain Bacteria; phylum Pseudomonadota; class Gammaproteobacteria; order Burkholderiales; family Burkholderiaceae_C; genus Allorhodoferax; species Allorhodoferax lacus. The sequence goes on along the minus strand of NZ_QFZK01000006.1, from coordinate 114,726 downwards.
GAAGATGGTGCGCCAGGGCAAGCTGGCCTTTGCGGTCATCATTCCCAAAGACTTCAGCGCCAACGCCGTGCCCGGCGCGGAAGAAGGTGCGGGGCAGGTCGTGGTCTACACCTCCCAGGGCAACAACTTTGAAAGCGCCGCGATTGCCAAGCGCTTTGCCGAGGCACTGGGCCGCGAGATCAATGATGGCCTGAACGAGCGGCGCTGGGTGCTGGTGCTGCACAACGCAGCAGGCTCGCGGAGAAGCACAGACCGTTTGCACGAAGCCGTGGGCTCCCTGGGCAGCAGCGCCGAGGGCCTGACCCATTCCGTGGAGCCTGTGCTTGAAATTGACGCGCCCGTCGAGAACAGCGGCAGCGGATTTGCATCCAACGTTATCCCTGGCGCCTTGTGGCTGGGGGCAGCCCTGGCGGCCTTTTTGATTCACGTAAAAGTCTTGCCGCGGCAGGCACTTTTCTTTTCAAGTCCGGCGCAAGTGGTGGGGAAGATTCTTTTCCCGGCGTGCCTGGTGCTGCTGCAATCGCTCATGGTGCTGCTGGTGGTGCTGTATGTCCTGAAGATGCATGTCCTGCACCCCTGGACTTTCGCGCTGACCCTGACGCTGTCGTCGCTGGCCTTTCTGTCCATCGTCTTTGCCCTGTCCAAGGCCTTTGGCGGCGCGGGCAAGGAAATAGCCATGGTTCTTTTGGCGGTGCAGCTGTCCTCGTCCGGCGGCATATTGCCGGTGGAGCTCAGCGGCGGCCTGTTCGCGCAAATCAGCCCCTTGCTGCCCATGACCTGGGTGGTGGACTGCGTCAAGGTCAGCCTGTTTGGCGCCTATGAAGGTGCGTGGCAACGGCCTTTGCTGCAGGTGGCCTTGGTGGGCCTGGCCAGCTTTGTGCTGTCGTGTACCGTCGGGCGCTGGCGCTTTGTCAAATCATCCCTGCGGCTGCGCGGCAGATCGGGGCGGCGGTAGCCTGGCGCTGCGGGCCGGTCAGGCCTTTTTCGCGTTGGACTTGTTGCGCTCGGCCAGGGTGCTGATGAGGCCATCAATGCCCTTGGTGCTGATCTCCTGGGCGAACTGGCTGCGGTAAGTTTCCACCAGCCACACGCCCATGACATTCAGGTTGTAAATTTTCCAGCCCGCGCCGGCAACCTTTTCCAGGCGGTAGTCCAGCTGGATGGTTTCACCACTGCCCTTGATTTCGGCACGCACCAGCACCTCTTTGTCGTCCGCACCGCCCTTGACGGGCTTGAGGCTGATGGTCTGGTCTTTCAGCTGTGCCAGGGCGCCCGCATAGGCATGCAGCAGCAAGGTCTTGAACTCGTCCTGCACGCGCTTTTGCTGCTCCGGGCTGGCCTGCCGCCAGGCCGGGCCTACGGCTGCAGCGGTCATGCGCGGGAAGTTGAGCAGGGGCATGATACGCGCATCCACCAGGGCCGTCATCTTGGCTATATCACCGGCTCGCAAGGCCTTGTCACCCTTGATGGCGTCCTTCAGCTCGGACAGCATGCGCTTGATGAAGGCATCGGGCGCTTCCTCCTGCGCCAACGCCACCGGGCCTGTGCATGCTGCAGCCGCGGCCAGCAGGAGGCAGAGCGATTGGCGCAAAAATATTCGTTTCATCCAACGTCCTGTGTATCTTGTTGATTCCCATGTGGCTACCACGACCTGGGCTTGGCCTGTACGCCAACCGGGCCGCAGCCTCACTATGTGCGCAACGGGAGGCCAATGCAGGAAGCAGGATGTAAATTTTTGTATATTTACCTCTGCCTACGCAGCCTTCTGTACGCTTCGGTGCGCATTGGCTTGCAGTGGGATGGCCTGAACAGGCGCGCAGGGGTTGATCCAGGTTGTTGGAATGGCCGCAGAGGCGGTCCTGCAGACTCCCGCCAGTGTGTCGGCTGATACATTCACGGTTCTTGAAAAGCAGCGTTTGAATTGCCCATACTTTGGAAACCGCTCCATGCTCCTCGTCGGCCAATATGACAGCCCCGTCACCCGCCGTGTCGCTATCGCGCTGCATCACTACCACATACCCTTCACCCGCGACACCCGCTCGATCTTTGGCGATGCGCCGGCGGTCGGGAAGATCAGCCCCCTGACCCGCATCCCGGCCCTCGTCCTCGACGACGGCGAGGTGTTGATCGACAGCGCCGCCATCCTGGATCATCTCGACGAACAAGCGGGCGAGGCGGCGCTGATCCCCGCATCTGGTCCCGCACGCCGGCGCGTTCTCCAGATGACGGCATTGGCTCAAGGCACCCTCGAAAAGGTCGCTGCTGTGGTGTACGAGAGGCACTTCCATTCCTCCGATCATCGAAGTGCCGACTGGCTTGACCGCTGCCTTGGCCAGGCCCGTGCTGGTCTCGACGAACTGACCCGCCGCCTTGCCACACCCTATGCCTGCGGGGCAACGCTCAGCCATGCCGATATCATGATCACCACGCTGATCTGGTACATGCAGGACAGGATGGATGAGGTGCTGTCACCCACCGCCCACGCCAATCTGATCACCTTGGCCCAACACTGTGAAACCCTGCCCGCCCTCCGCGCCGCCGCCCTGAGCGATTTCGAGAAGATGCCGCGCAACAAGGATGAATTCAAACCTTGAGGCGGCTGTGGAATGCGGTGTATTCCAAGCAGCAGCCCACAACCGTCCAAAGGCAAGGGTGACGGCCGACAACCAAGGGATATCTATCCCCCGGACAGGAGATGTTCTCCGTCGCCAACTGCTGTCAAGATTGCCGCGTTTGCGGTCATACGTCTTTTTCGCTCGCGGCGCGGGAAGGGGGTAGGCCGGGCATCTCATGGCGGGGTACCGCAAATCGGCGCCCGGCCTACCCCCTTCCCGCGCGACCCCCGTGTGAACCCGCGATTCAAGACAGTGCGCGTCGGTTGTACGGTCGGTGTTTGGTATTTTTCGTCAAGCGCAGCCGCGCCCCAGTGAGCAGGAGGGACAAGGGCGGGCGACGATTTGCGGTACTCCGCCATGAGGCGCCCGCCCTTGCCCCTCCTGCGCACCCACCCGCCGGTGCGAGATCTCTGACCGCCAGATACCGGACGTATTTGAAGACCCGCTTCCAGCCCAAAGCAGCCAGTAGCCATGCCCTGCTGTTCCGATCTGCCTGCTAGCGCATCACTCATTCCAGGCGCGGGTACGAAAGCGCATGCGCTTCGCAGCGGCACACCACCGCATTGCCCGCATCCGCACTCCATTCAAACCAGCCACCATCAAACACGCTGATGCGCTCCCAACCCATCAGCCAGGCGTAGAAAAACGCCAGCGAGGCGCGCCAGCCGGTGCCGCAATAGAACGCAATCTGCAGGTCGCGGTGAATGCCCGCATCGGCCCACACGGCTTCGATCTCGGCGGCAGGCTTCATGCGTCCTTGCGCGTCCTGAAAACTGCTCATGCTGTTGATATCGCCATCGCGTCCGGCGTGGCCCCACAGGGCACCGGCGATCTCGCCGCGCGCACTGATGTAGCTGTAGCCCGAGATCTCGCCCATCCATTCGGCGTGGCTGCGGATGCTGACCAGGGCGGCATCGCTGCGCAGTGACAGTGCCCGGGCTTGGGCCAGGTTCAGGCAATAGCCGGGATGCGCGGGAAATGCTTCGCCCCAAGGCGCGGGGCACACGGGCACTGCCGCCGGTGCCTGTGCCCCGGTGTGCAAGGTGTGGCCAGCAGCACACCAGGCCTGCACGCCGCCATCGAGCAGGCGCACATCGCGCACACCCGCATACAGCAGGAGCTGCGCCACGCGCGCGGCCGCCAGCGTGTTGCGTGCATACAGGATGACCGTGCTGTCTGGCCCTGTGCCCAGGCTTTGCAGCAGGTGCAGCAGTTCCGCATCCGGCAGCTGGTTCCAAAACGGCGGCCGCTCAAACTGGTGGGTGTCCAGGTAGCGCGCACCGGGCAGGTGGCCGGACTCAAAGAGTTGCAGGCCGTCGCACCCCACTTCGAATAGTTGCCAAGCACCTGCGGGCGCCGCGGCCACGCCGTCCTGGGCCAGCCATGCTGCCAGCCAGTCGGCACTGACCAGCTGACGCCAACGCGACAGGTCCGGGCGAAAACCGGGGGGTATGGAATAGGCTGTCAGGCTGCAGTGCATGGGTCAGAAGTAGGCCACATCCGCGCTGCTTCGAGCTATGAACATGACAGCAGCAAAGAACATGAACACACAAAAGCACATCTAAATTTAATTTGCTGCAAAACACCTCTTTGACGGCCTTTTGGGTGCGGCGCGGGTACGCTATTCAAAATTAAGGAGGAGAACCCCATGCGCAGCAATCTGCCGGTCAGCCAGCGTCCCTTTGAATTTCCGCGGGACCAGACCCTGGTTTCTGTCACCGACCTCAAGGGCCGCATTACCTACTGCAACGCCGCCTTCACGGCTGTGAGCGGGTATTCGCAGGCCGAGTTGCTGGGCCAGCCCCACAACCTCGTGCGCCACCCCGACATGCCCGAAGAGGCCTTTCGTGACATGTGGGCCACCATACAGTCCAAGCGCCCCTGGACCGGGCTGGTGAAGAACCGGCGCAAGGACGGCGACCACTACTGGGTCAACGCCAACGCCACACCCATGCTCGATGGCGATCAGATCACCGGCTACCTCTCGGTGCGCACCTGCCCCACCCGCGAGGCAGTGGCGGCCGCCGAAGCCTTGTATGCCGACATGCAGGCCGATGTGGCCGCTGGCCGTAGCCGCTATGCCTTGCACCACGGCCAGGTGCTGCGTACCGGGCTGGTTGGCGCACTGCAACGCCTGCTCAAACCCAATGTGCTGAGCAAGATGGCCACCCTGCAGGTGCTGCTGGCCTTGGCGGTGTTGGGCCTGCTGCTGCTGGGCACGCCCCTGGCGCTGGTGGCCCTTGCCATGGGCTGTTGGGCGGCCGTGACCGTGGCTGCCACCTGGTTCATGGCGGTACAGCCCCTGATGCAGGTGGTGGATGACGCCAACCACCTTGCCTCGGGCGACCTGGCCCATGCCGTAGCCACGGGTGCGGGCGGGTTTCTGGGGCAATTGCAGCAGGCACTCAACCAGATGTCGGTGAACCTGCGCACCGTTGTCAGCGATGTGCGCCAGGAGGTGGACGCCCTCAACATCTCGGTGCGCGAGATTGCCGACGGCAATGAAGACCTGTCCTCACGTACCGAATCGCAGGCCAGCAGCCTGCAGCAGACGGCCGCTTCCATGGAAGAAATCAACAGCACGGTGCAAAGCAGCGCAGCCTCGGCCATGCGCGGCCACGAGCTGGCGGGCACCACCACCCACATCACCCAGCGCAGCAATGAGGCGGTGCATGCAGTGGCGCAGTCCATGCAGGGCATTGCGGACTCTGCGGGCAAGATCAACGAAATCATCCAGCTGATTGAGGGTGTGGCTTTTCAGACCAACATCTTGGCGCTCAACGCCGCGGTGGAAGCGGCGCGTGCCGGCGACCAGGGCCGCGGCTTTGCCGTGGTGGCTGCCGAGGTGCGCGCCCTGGCGCAGCGCACCACGGCTGCGGCCAAGGACATCCGGCAGCTCATCAGTGAATCGGCACAACGCGTGGACACTGGCGACCAGCAAACCAAAGTGGCCCTGGGGCGCATGGAGTCGGCCCTGCAGGCCGTGGGCAAGGTGAGCACCGTGCTGGAAGAAATCAGCACGGCCTCCAACGAACAGCAGCTGGGCATCTCGCAGATCAATGAGGCCATCACGCAGATGGACAGCCTGACCCAGCAAAACGCCGCCATGGTGGAAGAGCTGGCCGCCACGGCCCGCTCCATGCAGGGTCAGGCCGGCGAGGTCAGCAACTCCATGCGCCTGTTCCGCCTCAAGGCCGGGGACCTGACGGTGGCACAGACCGATGCCGTAGGGCTGCGCCGCCTCGCCAAAGCTTGAGGCCTTCAAACCAGACCACGCTGCACAAACCCAGGCCGGCTGCCATGAGTGCATCCAGAGGCTGCAGGGGCCCGAACTGGAACAGCTTGTTCACCCAGGGCTGGTACAGGGTGAGCAGCAACAGCAGTACGGTCAGGCCTGCCACCACCCATAGCGCGCGGTTGGGCACGCGCAAGCTGACCCAGAGCGGGGCCGTGCTGCTGCGGTTGGAAAAGATCAGCGCCAGGTTGCCCATGACCAGCGCGGTGAAGGTGAAGGCGCGCGCGGCGGCGTCACTCAGCCAGGTATCAGCCCAGACATAGGCGCCCATCACCACCACCAGCACACCCAGGCCCTGCAGCAGGGCCGTCACCAGAACGGCGCCTGCGAACAATGGTGCCTGCGGGTCGCGCGGCGGGCGCTGCATCACATCGTGCTCGGAAGGTTCGTTCTCGAACACCAGCGAGCAGGCCGGGTCTATCACCAGTTCCAGAAACGCGATGTGCAGCGGGAACAGCAAGGTGGGCCAGCCCAGCAGCACCGGCAGCAGCGCCACCCCGGCCGTGGGCACGTGCACCGCCAGGATGTAGGACATGGACTTGCGCAGGTTGTCAAAGATGCGCCGCCCCAGGCGCACGGCCCGCACGATGGAGGCAAAGTTGTCGTCCAGCAGCACCAGCGCAGCAGCCTCGCGCGCCACGTCGGTGCCGCGCCCACCCATGGCCACGCCCACGTGCGCGGCCTTGAGGGCCGGTGCATCGTTCACGCCGTCACCCGTCATGGCCACAATCTCGCCGTTGGCCTTGAGGGCCTGCACGATGCGCAGCTTCTGCTGGGGTGCAATGCGCGCACACACGCTCACGGTGCGCATGCGCTGCTGCAGTTGCTGGTCATCCAGCGCATCCATATCGCTGCCGGTGAGTACCTGGCCTGCCTGTTGCACACCGATGTGCGCGGCCTGTGCAATGGCCTGCGCGGTGGCGGGGTAGTCGCCGGTAATCATCACCACGCGGATACCGGCGGCGTGGCATTGCTGCACCGCCTCGGGTATCCCTTTGCGCAGCGGGTCCTGCAAGCCCAGCAGACCGACAAAGGCAAAGGCAAAGTCATGCGAGATGGCGGGCCACTCCTCACCCGCAAACCGGGCCTGCGCCACACCCAGCACCCGCAGGCCCTGTGCGGCCATGGCATCCACCGCACCTTGCAGACGCGCCTGCGTTGGCGCATCCAGATGGCACAGATCAAAAATGGCTTCGGGTGCGCCCTTGGCGGCCACGCTGTGCACACCGCTGTCGCTCTGCCCCTCGGCTGCACGCCACACATGGGACATGGCGCGCAGCTCGGGGGTGAGCGCATATTCCTGCACCAGGCTCCAGTCGCGGTGCAGGTGTTCGGTGCCCTGCAAAAAATGCTGGCCCAGGCGGTGGAAGGCTTTTTCCATCGGGTCAAAGGGGTCGCTCATGCTGGCCAGGATGGAATATTCCACCAGGCCGTGAAAGGCCTCTGGCAGCTCCATGCTGTTGGCGTAATCAATGGCCAGCGTTTGGCCCGCCGGGTTGTGGTCCGCAGGCACATACAGCTGCGCTACGGTCATGCGGTTTTCGGTCAGGGTGCCGGTTTTGTCGGCGCACAGCACCGAGGTGGCGCCCAGGGTTTCGATGGCCGCCATGCGCCGCGTCAGCACATGCTCCTTGGACAGGCGCCAGGCGCCCAGTGCCGGTATCACCGTCAGCACCACACTGAACTCCTGCGGCAACAAGGCCATGGCCAGGGCAATGCCGGCCAGCAGCGCGGCCAGCCAGTCGCCATGCATCAACCCGTGCGCTGCCACCAGAAACAGGCTGGCACCCAGAGCCACAAAGGCCAGCAGTTTCACGAGGCGGGCCATCTGCCGTTTCAATGGCGAGACCTCTTGCCCCAGCCCGTCCAGCGCGCTGCCAATGCGGCCGATTTCGGTTTGCGCGCCAATGGCTGTCACCCGCGCCGTGCCGTGGCCGCCCACCAGCAGCGTGCCTGAGAACAAGGCCTCTGCCTGCAGCTTGTCCACCGCCACCGCCTCGCCGGTGAGCAGCGACTCATCCACCTGCACGGCATTGCCTTCCAGCAGCACGGCGTCTGCAGGCACGCGGTCCCCCTCGGCCAGCACCAGCACGTCGCCACACACCACCTCGGCGCCGGCAATGCGCAGGCGCGCGCCATCGCGCAGCACCAGCGCACGCGGGCTGCTGAGGCGGCGCAGGGCCGCCAGCGCGTTCTCGGTGCGGCCCTCCTGGTACAGGGTGAGCGCCAGCACTACCAGCACCAGGCCCAGCAGCACGGCGCCCTCTTGCACGTCGCCCAGCAGCAGATAGAGCACACCGGCGGCCAGCAGCAGGGCAAACATCGGGTCCTGCAAGGTCTCCAGGACGATGTGCAGCAGCCCGCGGCTGTGGTCACCGGGCAGGTGGTTGGGGCCGTCCTGCTCCAGGCGGTGCGCGGCTTGCGCCGCACTCATGCCGCTGTCTGCGCGCCAGCCTTCAGGCAATGGGGCTGCGGGCTGCGACGCGGCGGCATCCGGGCTTGGCTGTTGGATGTGGTTCATATCGTGACTATGCACTGGGTTGTCCCAAGTTCTCATGGTGGCAGACACGGTATGGCCTGTCTTTGCGCTAGCGCACTGGTCACCGCATCCAGGCACTGGCAGGCAGCCCATGTATGAATCAAGCCACCACCAACTGAAGCAGACCTATAATTTCCTGCAAAGCCAAGCAGTGGACTCAGCCACTGCCGTTCCCAGCGCATCCAACGCGTGGCTTCACGGCGCGTCGTTCGCCGCCAAGCGCTACTACATACATCCCCCAAGGCCATACCGGCCTTTCAACACCCTTTGTTTCTCTGCTGCATCGCCGCCCCGGTGATTCGGCGCAGCTTTTGGAGTTTGTATGTCTGCCCTGTTCCATGCCCCGCGTGTGCTGACCGTCAAGAGCCCTGCCATCCCCATCGTGGCGGGCCAGCCCGCACTGGTGCCCCTGAAGCTCGAAGGCGCTGAAGGTATCAACAGCCTGTTTGAATACCGGCTGACCCTGCAAACGCCAGATGCCCTGAACTTCATGGCCGCCAGCGGCTCCAACTTCGACCTGACGGCCTTTGTGGGCTTGGAGCTGAGCTGCTTTGTAGAGCTGGAAGGCCAGGGCCAGTTTGTGCCCGGCCTGCCCGGTGGTGCGGGCGCTGCCAACCAGGGCGCCGGTGTGCGCGAGATCTCCGGGATGATCACAGAAGCCCGCTTCGTAGGCGTTGACAGTCGCCACGCGCTCTATGAGCTGACGCTGCGGCCCTGGCTGCACCTGGCCACACTCACCACCAACTGCAAGGTGTTCCAGGACCAGACGCCCATTGAAGTGATAGCGGCCGTGCTGGCCAACTACCCGTTTGCCACCACCAAGCGCCTGATCGAGACCTACCCGCAGCGCGACTACACGGTGCAATACAACGAGAGCGACTTTGAATTCATCACACGGCTGATGCAGGAGTGGGGCATCAACTACCACTTCGAACACAGCGCTGGCGTGCACCGCCTGGTCTGGAGCGACCACAACGGTGCTTTCCAGGTCACGCAAAACAAAAAGAAGGGCGTCAGCGCCTACCACTCCATCCCCTTCTACCCGTTGGGCCACAAGATTGACCGCGAGTACATCCACGGCTTCAGCCCGGTGGACAGCCTGACCAGCGGCAGCTATGCGTCACGCGAGTACGACTACACCCGTCCACGGGCCACCTTGGCTGCCGAGGCGTCTGCGCCGCGCAACACGGGGCATGCGGACGAGGAGGTGTATCTGTGGCGTGGGGACAAGACCTGTGTGGGCGGCAGCGACTACAGCCAGCCCAACCGGGGTGCCGACAAGGCAGCCAACCAGACCGAAGGACAGGGCAAGCATCTGGCGCGCTTGCGTATGCAGGCGCTGCGGCAACCTGGCCTGCGCGCCAAGGGTGTGGGCCATGTGCGGGGCATCGTGCCGGGCTGCACGTTTTCTTTGAGCGGGCATCCGCAGGAGAAGGCCAATAGCGAATACATGGTGCTGGATACGCGCCTGGTGATTGAGAACGTGTCGGAGGATACGCAGCGGTTGGCTTTGGACACCGTCTCCTCCGGCTACACGGGCGGCGCCGCACCCCGGGGCGGGGGGCTCATGGTGCCAAACGCGCACAAATCGCCCCCCACCCCGGGGTACGACGCCGCCCTTGGCTTTGGGGTGGAGTTTGGCGCTGGGTTGGGCACTGCGCTGTCGGACGTGCAGCGCCTGTCCGGTCAGTGGCGCGTGTTGGTGGAGTTTGAGGTGCAGCCCACCACCGAAGTACTGCGGCCTGTCTTGAACCAACGCAAACCCAAGACCGGCGGGCCGGAAACCGCGCTGGTGGTCGGACCATCCGCGGACACCGCCGAATCCAACATCTACACCGACGCACTCGGGCGCATCAAGCTGCAGTTCCCCTGGGACCGCTACGGCCAGAAGAACCAGAACAGCTCCTGCTGGGTGCGCGTCTCCAGTGCCTGGGCTGGCAACCAGCTGGGCGCCATGCATGTGCCACGCATTGGCGAAGAAGTGCTGGTGGATTTTTTGGGCGGCGACCCGGAGCTGCCGTTTGTGAAAGGCCGCCTGTTCAATGCGGTGAACATGCCGCCCTGGAGCCTGCCCGAGCAGCAGGCGCTCTCGGGCTTTCGAAGCCGCGAGCTCACACCTGGGGGCGGCAACAGCGCAGCCGGGCGCAGCAACCATGTGGTGCTGGATGACACCGACCAGAAGATCCAGGCCCAGCTCAAGAGCGACCACCAGCATAGCTCCTTGAGCCTGGGCCACATCACCCGTATCGAAGACAACGCCGGCCGCAAAGACTACCGTGGTGAAGGCTTCGAGCTGCGCACCGACGGCCACGGCGTGCTGCGTGCCAAGGACGGCCTGCTCATCACCACCGAAGGCCGCACAGCAGCACAGGCCCACGCCAAGGACATGGGTGAGACAACGGCGCGCTTGCAGCAGGCGCAGGACCAGCATGCATCCCTGGGCGATCTGGCTGCGCAGCATCTGGCACAGGACACTGCGGACCAGGGCGATGTGGCCCAGGACCTGCAAGCGCAGAACGATGCCATACAGGGCAAAGGCGGTGCAGGCAAGTTCCCGGAACTGTCAGAGCCGCACCTGGTCTTCTCCAGCCCGGCCGGCATTGCCAGCACCACCCCCGGCAGCACCCACCAGCACAGCGGGTGCCACCACGCCATCACCAGCGGCGCCCACACCAGCATCAGCGCACAGCGCAGCCTGCTGGCCAGCGCCAAAGAAGCCGTGCGCCTGTTCGCCTACAAGAGCGGCATCAAGCTGGTGTCGGCCGCGGCCGACATCGAGGTGCAGGCGCTGGAGAAGAGCATGCACTTCCTCTCCAAGGTCAGCATCACCGAAACCGCCCAGACCATCACCTTCACCGCCAAGGAAGAACTGACCATCAACGGCGGCGGTTCTTTTAGCACCTTCAAGAGCGGCAGCATCGTGCATGGCACGGCGGGGGTGTGGGATGTGAATGCGGCAACCAAGGCGATGGATGGGCCCAAGAGCCTGCCGGTGGTGATGCCGCCCTTCCCCTCTGCGCTGCCCTTTGACGAACAGTTTCAGGTGCTCAAGCCCACAACGGGCAAGCCTGCACAGGCGATTCCTTTCACCATCAAGACGTCCAGTGGTGAAACCATTCAGGGCGTAACGGACCAGGAAGGAAGAACCCCGCGCATCTTCGGCTCACAGGCAGAGTCACTCGAACTCGTCCTGGGCGGCCTGCAGGAAGGTGGCCCCCTTGAAGCCACTGCGCCATCCGACAGTGACGGCTGCTAAAGCAACGAAAGAAAAACCATGGCCACGACACCAAAATGCGATGCCACTGGCATCCTGAATGAAGCCCAGGCATCCTGCGTAAAGACCCACGCAGCAGGCTTGATACCCGTTGAATACGAAATCCACCTGGATACCAACCTGAGGCTGCCGTATGCAATCTATTGGAATGGAGAAACGCAACCGGCCAACCGTGTCGCGTTGACCACAGGCGGCGCAGTTGCCACCGTTCGCATCATGGCGCGCAGCGGGCAGAAAGTGGGGCTCTATTTGGGAAGTGACGCATCACCCCAGTTTCGCCAGGAAATGCTTTTCCCCATAACGGTCGGACACAACGATGTGCGCATCGTCATTCACAGTGTGACCGGACAACATGACCATGAGGCCGAAGTCTCCAGCAAGGAAACTGACATCCAGCGCGATATGACCGAAGCTGGCCGGGCCGACAAATTGGATATCTACCGAGGCAACTTTTTGACGGGTAACACGTGGTTGAAATTCAGTCACAAATACACCGTAGCCGAGTCCCTGGCTCTGGCCGCCGATGCGGGCGAGGTCGATGCGGGCATATTGGCTGCATTGCGCGCCATCTATGGCGGCGATGTTTCAAAGACCAGCGGCTATACCGTGGCCTTTGCAGGCAAGCACAGTTGCAAGCTCAGCTTCCAGGCAGGCGTTGACAGCAATTGCGTGCAGAACATCCTGCGCTACCTGTCACTGGGTGGCTTCAGTGGCGCAGCCTTGCCGCGCGTGCATCCACGTTCGTGGGTAGCGCTCTTGCAGGCAGCGCGGGATGCCAATGTTGGTTCGTTGGAGATCACCTCGGGCTGGCGTCCCATGACAGGAAAATCGCCGCACCGCATAGGTCTGGGGCTTGATATCAAAAGTGCCAAGTCGGTTTCGGGAACTACCTTGGTGTTTGACAAGGACAACGCGAATTTATGGTCCAGCCCGGAGGAGAAAGTCGCTCATCGGGATTGGACTGAATCCGAGGCTGAACTGGATAAGGCCCATGTGGAGATGGCTGCGGCACAGAAAGCAGCGAAGGCGGCCAAAGAAGAGGGCAAAGCGCTTGCCCAGCAGCGAGAGGATGAAGCGAAGAAAAGACTAACAAAAGCACTCCTTCAGCGAGACCTGTCAAAAGCGGAATACGCAAAAAATCACAAAGGGACTTTTGCAGACACTCTGGAGCAGACCCTGTTGAAGAATCCCCTCATCCGCCAGGTGTTTGAGCCCCTGGTAATGGATGCCAATACCCGTGACAAGCTGGAGCCGGAAGTCAACCGCTACCGCTTGGGCAATGAAGCCACCCACAAAAACCATCTGCACGTCACTGCAGTGGACTCCTATCTCATCCCCTGACCAGAACACTATTCCCATGTCTATCAACACAACCTATAGAGCAGTGTTTCGGGTCAGCCTCTTCTCGTTGTTGACTATCGCCTGTGGCGCCTGCGTTCAGGCTGCTAGCTGGTATGACTGGGTAGACAGACCATGGCCTGCCCGCTACGTGATATCTGTGGCGCTGGACTATTCTCGGCTAGAAGAATACGCACCAGAGCGCAATGAAAACCGTCGCAAAAAAGGAAGCACCATCTTATGGAGCTTCGAAGAGTTCTTTGGAGCCACGCACCCCTTTAGAGATATACAGCATCCGGCAGGTCGAGTGTATGAGGACATTTACAACAACTATGACGACTTCGGCTACCAAGTAATAGTTTTCGACAAATCCAACAAGGTGGTGACCACCCACCACACACCTAAGCCTTTACAGGTTAGGCAAACTCCCAACTCCGATGTGCGGCTGGACGGCCTAATGGTGGAGGGCGACGCAACTACTGGAAACCCCATCTACAAGCTAGGTGAATGGTATGTTCACTTGCCCGGTGCGAGAGGTGATGACATTACTCCTGCGCTGTGCAGTTACGACGACGATGGCCGCTACTCCGTCAACAGCAGCGACCGTTACTTCCATCCAGAAATGAAGTTCAACGTCAAAGACATCATCAATGACCGCGGCACCTTTGGCTGCCGGGAGTGGGCTTATCAAATGAAGCGCCCTGTCAGCGTGGCTGGTTTGGGCGGCCAGGTGCCGGATGCCCAAGGCCAGTGCCAAGGCGGCTTTGAGCCAGGGCTTTACAAGGGCAAGCTGCTATGCCCCGGCCTGGATGAAGCAAGCATTTACAAACCCAATGTCCGTGGATTTGTGCAACCCTATATTGACGTGACCACCTACCACGACAAGGCAGGCAAGAAGACCCACATTGGCCGGTTCATCGGCTGGATGGGATTTGACGATGCACCACGCCCCATCATCGGCAAGCATGGCGACTACTGGCTTTGCCTGCATGAGTGTCCAGACGGCGAGGCACCCGGTGTGATTGCCGACATGGCGGACTGGACTTCCAAGCGCGGCTGGCCCATGCCCAAACCTACGCCGTATTTTCCGGATAGCAGGCTTAAGGCAAGCAAGTCCGATGCAATCGAGTAAGGTACTGCCCATGCCTATACCGCGTTCACGGTGCACAACACCCACCCAAACAAGCTGCCCGCGAGCGTCAGGGAATCTGTGGGCCTGTTAGCAAGGCCCTTTGCCCGCACCTGCCTGCTGTTGCTGGCCTTGGCCTCACCGTTCACAGCATTCGCACAGGGCACTCCCCTGCTATCCCCTTTCTCCTCCGCCCCAGGCCAACAGCCCCCCGCACCTTGGCGCGTGGTCGGCATTCCCGGCGGCAAGATTGCATTGACCACATTCACACTTACCAGCATGGAAGGCAGCACGGTGCTCAAACTGGAGGCAACCAATGCCTACGGCAATCTGGTGCATGCCCTGGCGCCCAACGCCGTGTCGGCCCGGCCGATGTTGAGCTGGCGCTGGCGGCTGGATGCGGCACTGCCTCTGGCCGATCTGCGCACACGCAAGGGGGACGACAGTGCGCTCAAGGTCTGCCTGCTGTTTGATGTGCCGCTGGAGCGGCTGGGCCTGGTGGAGCGCAACCTGCTGCGCCTGGCGCGCGCGGTGAGCGCCGAGGCCCTGCCCTCGGCCACGCTGTGCTATGTGTGGGATGACAAGCTGGCGCCCGAGACGTTGCTGCACAACGCCTACACCGGCCGCGTGCGCATGATCGTGGCCGAAGGAAAAGGACAAGCATTGGGGCAATGGCAATCGCAAGCCCGCGATGTGGCAGCCGATTTTCAGAAGGCGTTTGATGAAGAAAGCAGCAGCCTGCCGCCCCTGACCGCCGTGCTGGTGGGCGCCGACAGCGACAACACCGGCGGCCACAGTGTGGGCTTTATGGGTGATGTGCTGCTGACACCCTGAGGCCGGGCTCAGGCATCCGGCCCGGACGGCGGCGGCGTTTGCGCCAGCAGCCACAAGGCCAGCACCACCAGGCAGCCCAGCGCCGCCGACACCCACAGGGCCGCTGCGCCCAGATGCGCCACGCACAGGCCAAACAGCCAGGGCGCCAGGGCCTGCGCCAGCCGGGCGGGCACCATCAGGAGGCCTTGGCGCTCGCCATAGCCCTGGGGGCCGAACAGCGCCAGCGGCAAGGTGCCTTTGGCGATCGTCAGCACGCCGTTGCCTGCGCCATGCAGCACTGCAAACAGCATGGCCGCCACCGGCCCCAGCAGCAACAGCGCCAGCGCGCCCAGCGGATGCAGCACGGCTGCCAGGCGCGCGCTCAGCAGCGGGTGGGCGCGGCGCAGCACACCAAACTCCAGCAGGCGGCCGGCCACCTGGGCCGGGCCTATCAAGGCCCCTGCCGTCACGGCCATGGACAGGCCCACGCCGCTGGCCGTCAGCAAGGTGGGCAGGTGCGCGGCCATGGCGGTGCTGATGAACCAGGTCAGTGCAAATACCAGCGACAACAGCACCGCGCTGCGCAGCGGCACAGGAGCCGGGGAGGCGGATACGGTATCCGCCTGCGTGCCGGACGCGCTGGTCTGCAACGCATATGCCTGCGCAGCGGACGGGCTCATCTGTGGCGCATCGTGCGGCAACAGTTTGGGCAAAGACAGGTTCAGCGGCAGGCCCAGCAGCAGGTGCAGCGCGGCCCACACCAGGCAGGTATCGCGCCAGCCCAGCCAGCCCTCCAGAGCGGAGCTCAGTGGCCAGCCCACGGTGCTGGCAAAACCGGCGATCAGGGTGATGCCGGTGATCACATTGCGCGAGTCGCGCCCGTACAGCCGCACCAGCGTGGCAAAGGCGGCCTCGTACAGACCACCGGCCATGCCCAGGCCCATGAGCATCCAGGCGGCGAACAGGCCCCAGCGGCCAGTGCAAAAAGCCAGACCGACCAGGCCCGCGGCAAACACCAGGTTGCTCAGCGCCAGCACCGGGCGGCCCCCCAGGGCATCGATGGCCCGGCCAGCGCGCGGGCCCACGAATGCAGAGATCACCAGGCCCACAGAAAATGCCGCAAACACAGTGGCCGTGCTGATGCCCAGCTCGCGCGCCATGGGCACGGCCAGGATGGCAGGCAGGTAGTAGCTGGAGGCCCAGGCCAGGGTTTGCGCTGTCCCCAGGGTGAGCACCGTGCGGGTCCGGTTGGCGCTGTGCATGGCCCTAGTGTGACTTACAAAGCGCGCTGGTTCACCCGCTGGCTGAGCTGCTCGGCACTCTCTTTGCGCTCGCTGTAGCGGTCCACCAGATACGGCGCCACATCGCGTGTGAGCAGCGTGAATTTCACCAGCTCTTCCATCACGTCCACCACGCGGTCGTAATAGGCGGAGGGCTTCATGCGCCCGGCCTCGTCAAACTCCAGAAAGGCCTTGGCCACCGAGCTCTGGTTGGGGATGGTGAGCATGCGCATCCAACGCCCCAGGATGCGCATCTGGTTGACCGCGTTGAAGGACTGCGAACCGCCGCTCACCTCCATCACCGCCAGCGTCTTGCCCTGCGTGGGGCGCACGGCACCGACCGACAAAGGAATCCAGTCGATCTGGCTTTTCAGGATGCCGGTCATGGCGCCGTGGCGCTCGGGGCTGCACCACACCATGCCCTCGGACCAGGCGGCCAGGGTGCGCAGTTCCTGCACCTTGGGGTGGCTCTCAGGCGCGCCATCGGGCAGGGGCAAGTCCTGCGGGTCAAACACCTGCGTTTCTGCGCCCATGATCTGCAGCAGGCGCTGGGCTTCCAGCGTCAGCAGCTTGCTGTAGGAGCGCTCGCGCAGCGAGCCGTACAGCAGCAGGATGCGGGGTGCGTGGGTGGACGGTGCAGATGGCGCCAGCCGTGCAGGCTCTGGTACCTGGAAGCACGCGGCGTCGATGTTGCTGCTGGGCAGTGCGGGCTCAGACACGTTGGCCCTTGTCATTCACCACGGCCTCGCCGTCTTCCTTGTTGAAGGCGGCAAGCTGCGCGTTGGGAAGTATCTCCAGCACGGCTTCGCTCGGGCGGCACAGCCGCGCACCCAGCGGGGTAACCACCACCGGGCGGTTCATCAGGATGGGGTGCTGCACGATGAAGTCCAGCAACGCATCGTCGCTCCACTTTGCATCGGCCAGGCCCAGCTCGGCGTAGGGCGTGCCCTTCTCGCGCAGCAGGGCGCGGGCGCTGATGCCCATGGCGGCCAGCAGCTCTTGCAGGCGGGCCTTGGTGGGGGGAGTCTTGAGGTACTCAATCACCTCAGGCTCTTCACCGCTGTTGCGGATCAGGGCCAGGGTGTTGCGCGAGGTGCCGCAAGCGGGGTTGTGGTAAATCGTGATGCTGCTCATGCTGCCGCACCCCGCTCGTACCAGCCTTTGCTGTGGTTGACGATGTAGACCACCAACAGCATCACCGGCACCTCGATCAGCACGCCCACCACCGTGGCCAGTGCGGCGCCCGAGTTGAAGCCGAACAGGCTGATGGCTGCGGCCACGGCCAGCTCGAAGAAGTTGGAGGCGCCAATCAGTGCCGAGGGGCACGCCACGTTGTGCTTCTCGCCAACCGCGCGGTTGAGCCAATAGGCCAGCGCCGAGTTGAAAAACACCTGGATCAGAATCGGCACGGCCAAGAGCGCAATCACCAGCGGCTGGCGCAAGATAGCCTCGCCCTGGAATGCGAACAGAAGCACCAGCGTGAGCAACAAAGCGGCAATCGACCAGGGGCCAATCTGCTCCATGGTGGCGTCAAACGCGGCCTGCCCTTTGGACAGCAAGGCACGGCGCAGCAGTTGCGACAGGATCACCGGGATGACGATGTACAGCACCACCGAAGTCAGCAGCGTGTCCCAGGGCACGGTGATGGCCGAGATGCCCAGCAGCAGCCCCACCAGCGGCGCAAACGCAATCACCATGATGCTGTCGTTGAGTGCCACCTGCGAGAGCGTGAACAGCGGGTCGCCACCGGTCAGGCGGCTCCACACAAACACCATGGCCGTGCAGGGGGCTGCGGCCAGCAGGATAAGGCCGGCAATGTAGCTGTCCAATTGGTCGGGCGGCAGCAGCGGCGCAAACCAGTGGCGTATGAACAGCCAGCCCAGAAAGGCCATCGAGAACGGCTTGACCAGCCAGTTCACAAACAGCGTGACACCAATGCCCTTGACGTGGCGGCGCACCTCGCCCAGCGCGCCAAAGTCCACCTTCACCAGCATGGGGATCACCATCACCCAGATCAGCAGGCCCACCGGCAGATTGACCTGCGCGTATTCCATGTGGCCAATGGCCTGGAACACCGCCGGAAAAAACTGGCCCAAGGCAATGCCCACCACGATGCACAGAAACACCCACACCGTCAAAAACCGCTCGAACACATTCATGGCGCAGTACTTCCGTGGTTCGCCAACTGGCGGGCGCTGTCTTGCAGCAGGGTGTGGTGCAGCTTGTCATCGGGCAGGCTGGCAAACAATTCCAGGCGGTGGTAGATGGCGTGCAGGGTCTTGCGGAAGGCTTCGAGCTTGACGGCCTCGCTGCCGTCGCCGGCGGACGGGTCGGCATAGCTCCAGTGCGCAGTGGCGGGGTGGCCGGGCCAGATCGGGCAGACCTCGCCGGCGGCATCGTCGCAGACCGTGATGACCAGATCCATGTGCGGCGCCTCGGGCCCGGCAAACGCATCCCAGCTCTTGCTGTACAGCCCCTCGGTGGACAGGCCCGCGTTGGTCAGCACCTGCAACCCCAGGGGGTTGGGTTGCTGCAAGTCGCGCGGGCTGCTGCCAGCGGAATAGGCCTTGAGGCGGCCTTTGCCAATCGCATTGAGTGAGGCTTCGGCCAGGATGCTGCGGGCCGAGTTGTGGGTGCACAAAAACAGCACGTTCAGAGGTGCGGTGCTTGCAGGTGTAGGGCTCATGGTTTCCATTTCTTCTATTGGCTGACGCAGGGCTTGGGGGAAACAATTTGGCAGGCTTGGCCCTGGCAGCAGTTGTCGGTGAGGTAAGACAGCACGCCATTCATCTGGTCAAACTGCGCGCGGTAAATCAGGTTGCGGCCCACACGCTCTTGCGTGATCAGCTCGGCATGCAGCAACTCCTTGAGGTGAAACGACAGGGTGTTGGCTGCCACGCCCAGACTCTCCGACAGTGCGCCGGGCGTCAGCCCACCCTGCCCCGCCACCACCAGCGAGCGAAAGACCTCCAGACGCGAGGCCTGCGCCAGCGCGGCCAGTGCTTTGACTACCGATTTTGATTCCATACTTCGATGATACTTGAAGTATTAGTTGGCATTTGGCATTCCAGGCCTGCGGTCGGCCAGGGGCGTGCAAAAAGAAGTCATGATCCAAGGCTTGCGTGGCCGCTGTAGCCGCCCTGTTTTTTGAACACAATAAATTGCCATGCCACTGAACACCGCCTTGCAGGCCGCTGCCACCATCCCCGCCCTCGCCTGGGACGCCATGGACATACGCGGGCTGAACCTGGTCAAGTCCTGGTCACAGGCGGTGGGGCGGGCGATGGCTGCACCCGCTCGGGATGCCGATGCCCTGCAACTGGTGGGCCGTGCCTGCGTGGTGGTGTCGCCCTTTCTGAACGGCATGACCTTGGGCCGCTCGGTGGCCGACGCCGCAGGCCTGCCCTATGTCTCGCTCAGCCCGGGCCACGAAGACTTTGCAGCCGTGCTGCAGGCCATAGAGCAACCCACCGTGGTGCATCTGGAGCACGGGCCCTGGCAAGCAGACCTCAAGCGTCTGCTGCAGCCCTACAAGGGCGAGGTGCCCGCTGCCGTGCAGGAACAGCTCAAACACATCCGCGCGGTGCAAGCCACCCTGATGCAAGCCCTGGCGCAGCGCCCCGTGGTCTACCTCACACTGACCAAGGAAATTGCAGCCTTCAGCACGCCGCTGCAGCAGGTCGGCGGCTTTGACCGGCAGATTGCCCTCGGCGGCCCGGTGCAGGACATCGCCGGTGCCATGTGGCTGGCGCAACTGGGCGACTGCGCCACGCCGGCCCTGCAGGAATCGCGCGCCAAGGTGGCCGGCCTGATGGCCGAGACCCACCTCAACCCGCAAGCCGTGCTGTTGCGCCTGCGCCGCCTGGCCGCCGATGAAAACCGCCAGGTGGAGCTGGCAGACCTGATTGATGTGCTGCTGCGGGGCACGGCGCAAAGCGATGCGACTGACACCGGCAATGCGGACAGTGCAAACCAGCGCAGCACCCTGCACCGCGTGGCCTGGCACGAAGCCGGCCACGCCTTGATGACGGTGCTCGACAGCGACCGCCAGCGCGTGCCCGACTACGCCTCGGCCTGCCGCTCGATGGCGTTTGATGGTGTGGTGGTCTCGTTGCGTGAACAGCACCAGCCCTTCACCTATGCCGAACTGCGCCACGAGGTGCGCGTGGCCCTGGCCGGGCGGGCCGCAGAAGAGGTGGCCTATGGCAGCGCGCAGGTGTCCAACGGCAGCGCCAATGACCTGGCCGCCGCCACCCGCCAATGCAGCTGGGCCTTCTCGGCCGGCGGCCTGGCGCCCAACATGGATGACGCCGCCCGCTCGGGCAGCAACCTGGCACTGGTACTGCACGACGACCCCCAGGCCCAGGCCGAAGTGCGCGGCCTGGTGCAGGGCTTTCTGGCCCAGGAGTACCAGCATGTGCTGCGCACGCTGCGCGAGAACCGGCCCCTGCTGGATGCACTCGGTGCACGGCTGGTGGCCGACCGCATCGTGGACCAGCAGGAGATGCGGGAACTGTTGGGCTGTGCGGCGGCGTCTTAAACCAGCCCCTTGACGCCATCATTTATTATGGTTAGATTGACCATATGAAGGCGACGCGCATTTTCTATGACAAGGCCGTTCTGCCAGATGGCGCCATCGTCGAAATGACCATATGGCAGCTGCCGAATACTTCACCGGAGCGTACCCACGGACTGAAGTACAGCCTGTTCTATGGACGTGATGGTCGGCGTATTGTTGGATACGACAACGAGCGCGGCAAGGGTGACCATAAGCATGTACACGGGATTGAATTCCGGTACAAGTTTCTAAGTGTCGAACAGTTAGTGGCCGATTTTTTGGCCGATGTTGAAAGGATGAAAAATGAGCACCACGAATAAAGTCCAAGTGCGTGTTGGCAGCCTTGAAGACATGGGCAAACGTTTTGCGGGCGCCTGGAACAGAGCGGTAGCGGGTGAGCAGGTCTCTGAAACCCATGTAACGTTTCTGGACGTGCAGACGATGCTGGATGCGCTCTCACCGCGCCGCTTGGACTTGCTGCGTCACGTACGCCAGCATGGGGCAGGCAATGTACGTGAACTGTCCCAGGCACTCAAGCGCGACTACAAAAATGTGCATCAGGACGTCGCCATGCTGGAAGCTGCCGGACTGCTTCAGCGTGACGGTCGAAAATTGACGGCCCCGTGGGATGAACTGCAGGCCAGCGTGTCATTGATGGCGGCCAGTTAACGAACCGACACCACCTCCGCCTCCACGCAGCGCAGGCGCGCCACTTCCCGGCCGATGGCGCCGGTGTTCAGTGTCCATTCATCGGTCCTCTCGTCGCGCGACAGGGTGAGCGCGTTGTGCGGCGCACTCATATTGGTTTTGGCCTGGCGCTGGATCATCTGCACGGTGGCTTCTGCCACGGCGCGGCAGGCGTGGTCGGACTCCAGGGTTTGGGTTTGCACGACGGGGGCGCCCTGCAGCCAGGTCAGCACGATGAGGGTGGTCTTGATCACAAAAGTCCTTGGGTTGAAACGCTATCGGGAATAAATGTATACGCAGTCTGGCTACAGACTGGCCAGGCGCGGGCGCTGCTGTGCAGGGGCCTGCACTGCGGTTTGCACAGGCACCACGGCCAGGCGCGCCTCCAGCCGCGGCACGCCTTTGACGCGGTCCAGCAGGCCCAGGGCCCAGGCCTCGCGCAGGTCCATGCTGGCGTCTTCCTCCATGCGCGTGCTCAGGTGTTTGGTGTAGGGCGCCAGGGTCTGGCGGGCCTGGCAGTCGGCCCACATGCGCACTACGGGCTTGAGCCATTTGAGCGGGCGGCGTTCTTCGCTCACTCCCAGGTCCTGCGCAATCTCCAGCCCTTGGGTGTGCAGCATCTGGCAGCGCACGGCGCCCTCCACGGCCAGGCCCAGGCCGCCGCCAAAGCCCTGGTTGCAATGGTTCACCAGGCGCTGCACCAGGCCCTGGTCCACCACCTTGAGCACCGCGGCCAGCTTGTCGGCCACGCCCGAGGTCAGCGTGTAGGCATTGCTGCCCACGCGGGCGTGGTGGTACAGCAGGCTGGTGTTGCGGTGCGCCGTGCGGCTGCCCACCTCACCCAGCGCCATCAGCATGGCTGCGGCACTGGCGGCGCGAAACATGGCCAGCGTCTGCACGCTGCGCCCGGCCGTGCGCCAGCGCTCCACGCATTCCAGAATGTGCTCCAGGCCGATCACGGCGCCGCCCGGAGAGTTGATCTTCAGCGTGACCTGCTCGTAGTGGTAGTAGCCAAACAGGCGCTCCAGGTGTTTTTCGATCTCGATGGCCGAGGCCTCGGAGATATCGGTGTTGATCTCGAGCGTGCCGTCCTGCGCGCCATAGGCGGGGACCAGGGGGGTGAGTTCCATGCGGGTCTTTCAAAAAAAATCAAGCGAGGTCGGCCAGACGAGCGCGGTGCAGGCCCCAGTGGCCATCGGCAAACACGCTGTAGGCCTCGCCCACGCGCAGCTGCGCGGGGCGGCGCACATCCACCACGTGCGGGCCCTGGGTGTCGGGTCCGGGCAGGATGCTGCGCAGCCAGTCGATGGTGCGGGTGTCGGTGGTGCGCAGGATGAACTTGGTGGGCGTGTTGGAGCTGATGATGTCCAGCGCGGTGCAGGCCGCGTTGTCGCTGCCCAGCTCATGCTCCATGGACGACAGGCTCTGGCTGGCCAGCACGCAGATGGCGCGGTAGGCGCGGCAGCGGTCCAGAAAATTCTGCTCGCCGGACTCCGGGTCCTGGGTGACGAAGCGCTGGGCCTCGTCGCATACATAGGCCACCGGGCGCTCCAGGTTCTCGCGCGCAAACACGGCCTCGAAAAACTTGGCCTTGAGCGCCTTGCCCGCCAGGCGATGGTCCTCACGCGCCTCGGGGCAAAACAGGATGACCCGGCCCGCCTCCACCAGCGCGCCGATGTCAGTGCCCGCGCGGCGGCTGTCGGGCAGCGCGTCCAGGTCCACGAAGTGGCTGATGTCGGGGTTGCTCAGAGCGTTGACCAAGGGGTCGGCACTCTGGCAGGCGTAGGTGAACTGGCGGAACAGCTCATCGTCCTTGGTGTAGTTCTTCAGCGCGTTGCCTGCGGCGCAGTCCACCCCGGCCAGGCTGGTCAGGTGCTCCAGCACCTCGCTGGCCTCCTTGAGCTTGGCCATGCCGCCGCGGCGGATCCAGGACAGGATCTCGCGGATCTGCCCCCAGGAGTTGGCGCCCGCGCGCTGCACACCCAGCTGCGCGGCCATCAGCTCAAACAGGCGCCCGCCTTCGGTCTTCGCCGCCACTTCGGTCTGCAGGTGCAGCAGGTCGCGCAGCAGGGCCATGCCCAGGTGGTGCCAGAAGGAGCCGTCGCCCGTGGGCGTGATCAGCGGCCCGAAGGCCTTGCACTTGGCCAGGCGCTCGGTGGCACTCAGGGGGCTGTCCACCGCAAAGAAGCGCATGGGCGCGCATTCGCCAACCACCACCAGGCGGTCGAGCTCGCCGCGTTGTGTCAGCACCTGGCGCACCTTGGCCTCCAGCTCGCGTTTAGGGTCGATCACCAGCATGGCGGTCTGCAGGCCGTCTACGGCATAGTTCAGCAAGGCCGCGAGGGGCGGCTCCACGCAGGAGGCCGTCTTGCCCGAGCCGGTGCCACCCAGAATCTGGATGTTCACCAGCTGCGAGGGGTGCACGCTGTCACGCCCAAACCAGGCGCCCTTGCTGCCCATGACCAGGGGCGGATCAGACGCGCGCCAGGGCACGGGCGTGCGCACCAGGTTGCGCCTGGGTGGCGGCTCCATGCGCTCCACGCGCTCCAGGGTTTGCAGGGCGGGGGCGCATTCCTCTGGGGCCTCGTTCCAGTCCAGGTCCAGTTCCAGTTCCATGTCGGTATCAGGTGTGCTTGGGTTCATCGCTGCATTGGGCACCGGCTTGCCCATGCCGGCAATACCTTTAGAACATTGCTACTGAACACCCTGTAACGTGTTTGCGGCATTGCCTGTATGCTGCTACCCTGCGCCCGCGCAATGCCTTGACACCAACCCATCCCATGCCACCCACCACCACCTTGCGCACACGCATCCCCTGGCAGGACGACAGCGAGCTGGTGGACAGCCATGCGCGCCGCTACATGGGGGTGGCGCTGTACCAGTCGCGTCTGCGCCTGCTGGCCCCGCCCACCACCCGCAGCAGCCCGCTGGCGCTGGAGTGCAGCCGCACCCTGGGCCGCATGCTGCAGGGCAAGGAGCGCATTTACGACGTGCACTCCACCCGCGCCGCGCAACGCGACCCGCAACGCTTCGTGTCCGAGCGCGACATGCTGCGCACCATAGACGCCCTGGCGCAGCGCGCACTCGACCAAGCCGGTGCGGCCTTGCTGCAACTGCCCGCGCTGCGCGAGCGCTTTGGTGGCTGGTTCCTGCTGCTGGAGCGATGGCCAGCACTGGAGAATCTGGATGCGCTGCTGGACAGCCTGGGGCAGTTCTCCCACCCCTACCTGCTGTGGGTGGAGCAGGTGCGCCAGGCCAGTGCCCCGACCCAACGCGCCCTGCGCGCCTATCTGGACAGCGAATTCCACCTCAACGCCATTGCCCACAACCCCGAGGTCCTGCAGGCCGCAGAACATGCAAACGAACAGCCCCGTGAAGTGGCCGATGCACGCCGCCAGTTCGACCTGGTCCGCAACAACATGTCTGCCGCCGTGCGCCGCCTGGTGGCGTTGCGCAGCCAGGGGTTTGAGGCCACACGCTTTGCCTTTGAAGAGTCACGCGTGGGCCGTGGCAATGACACCCGGCCCTATGCGGCCTGGCCCTTCCCCTTGCGGCTGATGGGCGTGGAAGACGGCGAGACGCTCGCCGCCGCCGTGGCCAGCTACCAGGTGCTGGGCGCCTGGATGGCCGGTTGCGGCGCCAACCTGCGCTTTGTGGAATCCACAGTTCCTGCAGCGGCAAAACGCAGGCCGGCCAACAGCGCGGGCGAGCAGGCCGCCCAGGCACTGTGGCGCGCCGTGCACGAGGCGGGTGAAGCCCTGGCCTGGCTGGGTGCGGCCCTGCATGCGCTGGTGCGGGTGGAGGCTTCGGCCCACTGCCAGCAATGCTTTCGCCATGTGGGTCTGCACTTTCGCAAGTACTGTGAACGCCATGCCCGCCCGGACGACGGCGCAACGCGCCAGGACCGGCCTGCCGCAGCCGCAGCCGCAGCTGCAACAGCCAGCACCACCGCCACCGCCACCGCCACCGTGCACGCACGCACCCAGCACCGCCACTCCACCCTGCTGGCCGCGCAGTTCCGGGCGCAGTTCGAGCGGCTGCATGCGGATCTGGCGCGCAAGCCCGTATGGCGCGAGCCCACGCAGGCGCTGGAGCGCGCACTGGCGCGCAGCCGCAGCCGCGCCGGGCGCAAGCCCCAGGCCTTGGGCAGCAGCTGGGCCGAGCGCGCCGATGACATCGTGGTTCTGGTGGATGCCCTGCGCCCCGTGCTGGGCGAGGCGCTGACCCTGCGCATGCAGGCCTTGCAGGGCGCACTCGCTGCATGGGCCGGTGCGGACAGCCAGGAGGCGGTTCAACGCGCCGAGTCGCTCACGCCGGGTGGCTTTTTTGCGCACTGGTTTTCCGGCTTCTCGCAAACCGTGGGGCGCAAGCAACTGCTGCACGTGGGCACCGACCCCACCCACCCCATGACAGCCTGGAAGCTGGTGGCCAGTGGCAAATACAACACGCCGCTGCGCCGCCTGAGCCCGCTCAACTTTGACTCCATCGTGCGCGACCTGCTGCTGCACCGCGCCTGGCTGGAGGTGGGTGGTGAGCAGGCCGATGCGGCGCTGCTGCGTGGTGGCGCCCCGCTGCCCGGCCTCAAACCCGCCAGCCGGGTGGACCTGGTGGCCGCGCGCCAGATGCGCGAGGTACAGGGCCTGAGTTTTGAGGCCATTGGCAAGACCTTCGGCGTGAGCCGCGCGGCCGTCTACCTGGCGCTCAAGCGCGCCGGCTGAGCTGCAAAGGCGCTGGACTCAGCCCAGGTTTTCCGCCAGCCACTGCAGCGTGCGCCCACGTGCCAATGCAGCAGCGCGCTGGTTGTACAGGGGGCGGCTCCAGCAGTTGAAGCCATGGCCCACGCCGGGGTACACATGGAACTGTGCGTTGCTGCGCCCGGCAAAGGCGGCCTGCACGGCGGCCACAGCCGTGGGGGGAATGTGGTCATCCAGCTCGGCGTAGTGGAACAGGATGGGCGCCTGAATGGCAGGTGCCTGCTCCAGGTTGTTCTGGATGCCGCCGCCGTAGTAGCACACCGCGCCGTCCACCGCGCCCGTAGCAGCCAGTGCATACGACAGGCGCCCGCCCATGCAGAAGCCCAGGGAGGCAATCTTGCCCGTCACCTCGGGGCGCTCGCGCAGGGCTTGCGCTGCGGACTGCAAATCCCGCACGGTGTTGGGTGCGTCCAGGTTGGTCATGTATTGGTAGGCGAATTTTGTGTCGGCCTCGGTGTACTGCAGGTCCACACCGGGCTTCTGGCGCCAGAAGATATCGGGTGCCAGCACCACATAGCCGTCCATGGCGTACTGGTCGGCCACCGCGCGTATGTGTTCGTTCACGCCCCAGATTTCCTGGATCAGGATCAGGCCGGGGCCCGTGCCCTTGGGTGGCAGCGACAGGTAAGCGCTGAAGGACTGGCCGTCGTAGCTGGGGATGGAAACATGGGATGCATTCATGCAAGGGACTCCTGAAGGGTTTGGGGTACAGATTCCAGCCACTGCGGGTGGGAATTCCAGCGCTGCAACCAGTCGGGGATGGCGTCGCCAATCATAGGCCTTGCGATGCCATAGCCCTGGGCCGCCTCGCAGCCCATTTGCAGCAGCAGTGCACCATGGGCCTGGGTTTCCACGCCCTCGGCAATCACCTCGCGGCCAAAGGAGCGGGCCAGGCCCAGCACGCCGCGCAGAATGGCCTGGTCTTCGGTGTTTTGCAGCATGTCGCGCACAAAACTCTGGTCGATTTTCAGGATGTGCACGGGCAGCTGGCGCAGGTAGGTGAGGGACGAATAGCCGGTGCCAAAGTCATCCAGTGCGAAGTCAACGCCCAAGGCCTTGCAGGCGCCGATGACGGCGGTGACCTGCTGCATCTCCTGCAGGGCGCTGGTCTCCAGAATCTCGAACTGCAGGTCGCCCGGCCGCAGGTCCGGGTAACGCTGCAGCAGGGCCTGCAGGCGCTGCACAAAGTCCGGCTGCTGCAACTGCAGGGCGCCCACATTCACACTGACGGGAATGTGCAGGCCCACACTGCGCCAGCGCCCTTGCTGGGCCAGGGCCGCGTCCATCACCCACTCGCCCACGTCGATGGAGAGCTGGTGCTCTTCAATGGCCGGCAAGAAGCTCAGTGGCGGCATCAGCCCGCGCTCGGGGTGCTGCCAGCGAATCAGCGCTTCCACGCCGATCAACTGGCCGCTGCGCATGTTTACCTTGGGCTGGTAGTGCAGCACAAACTCCTTGCGGCACAAGGCCTGGCGCATGCGCTCCAGGCTCTCGAAGTGGCCGCGCATATCGCTGTCGCGCTGGGTGTCGAACACGTGGTAGCGGTTCTTGCCTGCCAGCTTGGCCTGGTACATGGCCTGATCGGCCTGGCGCAGCAATTGGTCGGCATCCAGTTCAGCAGACTGCGGGTAGCTGGTGACGCCCACGCTGGCCGAAATGCGCAGGGTGAGCCCGTCAATGTGAAAGGGCTCTGCGGTGGCGGCAATCAGCCCGGCTATAAGGGGCAGCACCGTCTCGCTCTCTTCCAGGTCTACCAGGATGGCCACGAACTCGTCCCCGCCCAGGCGCGCCAGCGTATCGCCATCGCGCAGGTGGTCCTGCAGCCGGTGGCCCAGCGCCACCAACAGCCTGTCGCCCACGGCATGGCCATACTGGTCGTTGACGCTCTTGAAGCCGTCCAGGTCCAGGTAGGCCACCATCACCTTTTGCCCACGCCGTGCAGCCTGTGCCATGGCCTGTTGCAGCCGGTCCGACAGCAGCAGGCGGTTGGGCAAGCCTGTCAGCGCATCGAAATGGGCAATGCTTTCCAGCTCCAGCTGGTAGCGCTTGAGCGGGGTGATGTCCGAGAACAGCGCCACATGCTGTACCACCTGGCCCTGGTCATTGCGCACCGTGCTGATGGTCAGCAGCTCGGCATATTCTTCGCCGTCCTTGCGACGGTTCCAGACTTCGCCACTCCAATAGCCCGCCTGCAGCAGGCTGGTCCACATCAGGCGGTAAAACTCCTTGCCCTGGCGGCCCGAGCTCAGCAGCCGGGCGTTCTTGCCCAGTACCTCGCTGCGGCTGTAGCCGGTAATGCGGCAAAAGGCCTCATTCACATCCACCAGCACGCCGTCGGGGTCGGAGACCATGATGCCCTCCCGCGCATGCTGAAACACCAGGCCGGCAAGCTCCAGCTGCTTCTCGGCCCGCTTGCGTTCGGTGATATCCCGGGCAATGAAAATGAAGTGCGGCGCCCCTCCCACGCTGCTGGCCAGGGGGGCCACCGACAGGTCAAACCAGCACTCGCCTTGCGG
The DNA here is from genome assembly GCF_003415675.1 of Rhodoferax lacus. Taxonomy (GTDB): domain Bacteria; phylum Pseudomonadota; class Gammaproteobacteria; order Burkholderiales; family Burkholderiaceae_C; genus Allorhodoferax; species Allorhodoferax lacus. The sequence continues at coordinate 85,928 of NZ_QFZK01000006.1, read as the reverse complement.
CAAGTCCAGCGCATAGCGCAGGCCGGCAGAAAACCCTTTGCGGCCTGCCTCGTCCATGGCCTGCTGACAGACCGCGGAGGCTTGGGGCGGCAGTATGTCAGCAAAGCACTTGCCCAGAAAAAGCTCGGGAGGTGCTGCCAGCAAATCACTGCGGTGGGACTGGTACTGGTGGATACGGCCATCCAGCGAGACTTCAAACATCAGGTCCGGCAAGGCGCCGAGTGTGGCCTGCAACTTGTTGTTGGCGTGGCTCAGGGCGGCCTGGGCCTGCATGAAATTTCCGATCAGCCGGTTGATCAGCACAAACAGCATGCAGGAGGTCACCACCACAAACAGCCAGCCCTTGCCCATGCTGACCCGTTGTGCGGTAAGGACGTCGCTGAACAGCCAGGCCACCAGGCTGTCGGACAGCCAGATCCACAAGGAGGCAAACAGGGCGTACTGCCCCACAATGCGCCAGGCTGCATCTCCGCCCGGCATGTATTTATTCTGCATAGTGCACATGGACCTTGAAGGTCTCAATTTGATTTTCGCAACGATGGGGCTACTGTAGCGGCAACTTCAAATAAAGTGCGCAAACCACCCGCTGCGGGTGATACAAACAAGCACAAGCCAAAAAACCACCACAGGGAATGCCACATTGAAAGTATTGCGCCTACCCCGCTCGAAAGTTGAACTCGGCAAACCCCTGCCCTGGAACGTGCGGGACGAGGACGGCAAACTGCTGCTGTCCAAAGGCCACGTGGTGCAAACCGAACACCAGCTCGACCAGGTGCTGGAGCGCGGTGCTTTTGTGGATGCGGAAGAGGTCCGTGAATCCGCGCGCGCTGCTGAAAGCTCCGCGGTAGCCCAGCCCGTGCGGCCCTTCGGCCTATTGCAGGCCTGGGACAAGACCGGGGCCGATTTGCAGGCCCTGCTGGCCGATGTGGCCGGGCCGGATTTCCCGGCCAGGGTGGAGCAATTTGCGCTGCACCTCATCCGCCTGCTCGACACCCATCCGGACATTGCCCTGTACCGCTGCGTGCGCCAGGAAAACGCCCAGCATTACTGGTATGGCTACACGCACAGCGTGCACGCGGCCGTGCTGTGTGTGCTGATGGCGCGCCAGCTGCAGTGGCCCGCAGAACGCATGCTGTGCCTGGCCAAGGCAGCACTCACCATGAACCTGTCCATCATGGAGCTGCAAGGCCAGATGGCCGGACAGGACGTGCCCGTGAAAGACAAGCAGCGCGAAAAAATAGGCCTGCACCCCGCCGCCGCCGCTGACCTGCTGCGCCAGGCCGGCGTGAAAGACGAAGAGTGGCTGGGTGCCATCGAACAGCACCATGAGCGCAGCGATGGCAGCGGCTACCCCAAGGGCCAGAAAACCATCAGCGAAATGGCCGTGGCCCTGCGTGTGGCCGATGTGTTCATGGCCAAGATCAGCCCGCGTGCGCTGCGTGCAGCGTTATCGCCGCAGCAGGCCGTGCGCCAGCTGTATGCAGAAGACGCGGGTGGCCCCCTGTCCACCTCGGTGGTCAAGCAGTTTGGCCTGTACCCGCCGGGCGACTTTGTGAAGCTGGCCTCGGGCGAGCTGGCGGTGGTGGTGCAGCGCACCGCCAGTGCCAAGGCGCCCATCGTGGCGGCCATCACCGATGCGGCCGGCCATCCGGTGCAAAAGACGGTGCGCCTGGACAGCGGTGACAAGGAGCACGCCATTGTGGGTGTGGTAGATGACAAGTCCATGCTCAAGCGCCTGGCGCCCGAGCGCCTGTACGGCTTTGTGCCGGCACCCAAAGACTGAGCGCCATACCACCACCGAACCAGGGAGAAGCTTCACGTGAACGGAAACATCAAGGCAGACCTGCTGGTGCTGACAACTGCGCTGGGCTTACTGTTGCCGGCCCAGGCGGCAAGCCCGGAGGCAGGCATTCAGCTCACACCGGCACCGTTGCTGGCCAGGCCCGTGGCCGAGCCGCCAGATGCCGTCGCTACAAGCCCTGCGCCGCTTGGCGGGCCCGCTACACCGCCCGCGTCCAACCCGGGGGCAGTGCAACAGGGCACACAGCATGGCAAACCCCTGTGCAGTAAGACCAGTGCGCACTACCGGCTGCAACTGCAGGGGGGCCACTGGCTGCCTACATGCGCCCCTTCCAAGGCACCAGCCGGCGTTCCAGGCGGCGCATCAGCCAGTCAAACAGCCAAGCCACCGCACCAATAACCAGGATGCCCATCACCACAATGTCGGTGCGCAAGAAGTTGGAGGCGTTGAGCACCATCTGACCCAGGCCCACGTTGGCGGCCACCATCTCTGCGGCCACCAGCGTGGTCCAGCCAAAGCCGATGGCAATGCGCATGCCCACCAGAATCTCGGGCAGCGCTGCGGGCAGCACCACATGGCGTATCACCTGCAACGGGCCCGCACCCATGGACCAGGCGGCCTGCATCTGCTCCTGCGAGGCGCTGCGCACACCGGCGCGTGCGGCCAGCGCCAGCGGGGCAAAGCAGCTCAAGAAAATCAGCAGCACCTTGGGCACCTCGTCAATGCCGCACCAGATGATGATGAGCGGCAGATAGGCCAGCGGCGGCAGCGGGCGGTAGAACTCCAGCAGCGGATCGCAGATACCGCGCACCACCCGCGACATGCCCATGGCAAGCCCCACCGGCACGGCCAACAGCAAGGCCAGCACGAAGGCCACGCTGACGCGCAGCACGCTGGCCAGCAGGTGCTGCCATAGCGGCCTATCATTGGCCGCACCCGTGAGGTATTCCTGGAACTGCAGCAACACCGCCTGCGGCGATGGCAAAAACAGTGGCTTGACCAGGCCCAGCTGCGTCACCCCAAACCACAGCGCCAGCAGCACGCAAACAGTGACCACGCTGATGGCTGCACTGCTGCCTTCGCCCTGCACCTTGAAGCGGCTGGTCTTTTGTGGCGCGGCCTCACGCATGCGCGGCCTCCCGGTGGTGGACCAGTGCCAGCACCTCTTCGCGCATACGGATGAAGCCGGGTTCGGACTTCACGCGCCGCGCGTCGCCATGCGCCAGGAACTGGCGCGAGAACGGCAAGTCGTCCAACACATGGGTGATGCGCCCGGGGCTGGGGCTCATCACCACCAGGCGCGTGGCCAGAAACAACGCCTCTTCCACCGAGTGGGTGATGAAGAACACCATCTTGCGCGACTGCTCCCAGACGCGCAGCAAAATTTCCTGCACCTGCTCGCGCGTGAAGGCGTCCAGCGCGCCCATGGGTTCGTCCATCAGCAGGACAGCCGGGTCACAGGCCAGCGCACGCGCAATGCCCACGCGCTGCTGCATGCCGCCTGAGAGCTCATACACGGCGTGGTCTGCAAAGGCTTCCAGCCCCACTTGCCGCAGCCGCTCCAGAGCGATGCGTTCGCGTTCGCGCTTGCCCACGCCCTGCATGCGCAGGCCCAGGGCCACGTTGTCGCGCACAGTAAGCCAGGGCATCAGCGCATGCTGCTGGAACACCACGCCGCGCTCGGCACCCGGCCCGGTCACGGGCTGGCCGTCCAGCACGATCTGCCCCTCAGTCGGTGGTAAAAAGCCTGCCATGCAATTGAGCAGCGTGGTCTTGCCGCAGCCCGAGGCGCCCAGGGCCACGACAAAGTCGCCGCCTTGCAGGGTCAGGTTGACCTGTGCCAGCGCCTGCAGCGTGCCGCCCCGGGTGGCGTAGTTCACCGACAGGTCGTGTATTTCCAGTGTTGGCATGCCGCCCTCCTCGCCGCTCCGCCTTATTTGCCCAGCGCCTTCTGCACGTAGGTGGGGTTCACATAGGCGCCGTAGCTGGGCTTGAGCTCCTGCACGCGGCCCTGCTCCTTCAGAAACACTGCCGTGTCGGCCAGGGCCTTGGCCGCGCCACCGCCCAGCCACGCAGCCGAGAGCTGTTCCTGCATCGTCGGGAATTTATACAAGGCCATGGCCGCAGGCACGTCCCTGGCATCGGCCTTGGTCCACTTGGCTACGGCCTTGACCTGGGGAGAGTCCACGGTCCACCGGGCGGCGTTGCTGCGGTAGTCCTCATCGGCACGGGCCAGGGCCTTCACCAGCGCCACCATGAAGCCCTCGTTGTCACGGGCCCACTTGGCATCCACCACCAGGCCATCAAAGGTGGGGTAGCCCTTTTTGCCGATGCTGCCCGAGCTGGCAATCGTCTTGCCGTTGGCCTTGATGCGGCTGAGCACCGGGTCCCAGATGAAGGCGGCGTCGATGTCACCGCGCTCCCAGGCTGCGGCAATCTCGGGCGGGCGCATGTTGAGCACGTTCACACCCTTGGCATCCACGCCTTCGAGCTTGAGGTCCACCATCAGCTGGTAGTGCGCGGTGGACACAAAGGGCGTGGCCACCTTCTTGCCCTTGAGGTCTTTCACGCTGGCAATGCCGCTGCCATTGCGGGCCACCAGCGCCTCGGCATCGGCAATGTCGTCGAGTATCCAGAACAGGTTGAGGTTTTGCCCCTGGCTGACCGCTGCGGCAAAGGGGCTGGAGCCCGCCTCGCCAATCTGCACATCGCCCGAGGCCATGGCGCGTATCACGTCACCGCCACCACCAAACATGCGCCAGTGGATTTTGTAGCCGGTGGCCTTTTCCAGTTCACCCGACTCCATCACCGTGCGCAGCGGCACCAGCATGTCCTGGTGGGCAAAGGTGACTTCCCGGGTCTGGGCAAACACGTTGGCGGCCAGGGCCAGGCTGGCCAGAGCCAGAAACATGCAGCGAAAAAGGGAGTGGGTCTTGAAGGCTGTCATGTATTTTTTCCGATGCGAATTGAAGGGCTGCGCGCCTGTGTCTGCGGGCAGAGCCAAAGTTCCAAGTGTGCACCGAAATGGTACTGCCTTGGCGCAGCGTGTTGCGGGCGCCTGTGGGCGCCCCAAAGTGAGCGCCCTGGCTGCATAGAACACGCCGCTCTGGCTCTACCGCAGCCCGGCCCTGCGCCCTAGTCTTGGCTCCTTTGCCATGCACTGGAGCCCCGACTTGACGAACGCACACCCACCGGTCACCGAGGCCACCCTGGCCGCCTTCAGCCTGGCCTGGAACCAGCATGATGTGGAGGCGCTGATGTCCTTCATGGCAGACGACTGCGTGTTTGAAACCGCCGCCGGGCCCGAAGCCTTTGGCACCCGCCATGTGGGCCTGGAGGCCGTGCGCCACGCCTTTGCCGCCGCCTGGGCTGCCGTGCCCGATGCGCAGTGGCTGCACGGCCAGCATGTTGTGCAGGGCGACTTTGGCGTCTCGCAATGGACCTTTGTGGGCACAGCCGCGGACGGCAGCCGCATCGAGAGCGATGGCGTCGACATTTTCGCCTTCCAGAATGGCAAGATCCTCAGCAAGAAGGTGTTCCGCAAGGCCCGGCCCAACCTGCCTGCCGTCCTGCCCGCCAACGCAGCGGCAAAGGCATGAGCATGGCTACCCCAGCAAGCCAGGCCTACAACCCGATCTACGACCCGCTGCTGGCCCCGGACCCCGGCACCGGCAGCCACTACGCCCCCAGCTACTGGGTGGCCACTGCCGGTGAGCCGCCGGAAGACGACGGCCCGCTGCTGGGTGACAGCGTGGCCGATGTGGTGGTCATAGGTGCGGGCTCCACTGGCATGTCGACTGCGCTCTACCTGGCGCAAGAGCACGGCATACAGGCCGTGGTGCTGGAGGCCAACCGCGCCGCCTGGGGTTGCTCCAGCCGCAGCGGCGGCCAAGGCCAGAACGCCAGCGGGCGCCTGACCCGCTCTCAGTGGATAGGGCGCTGGGGCCTGGATGTGGCCAAGAAAATGGACACCGAAATCCGCACCGGCTTTGAGAACTTCAAGGCGCTCACCCAGGACATTGACTGCGACGCCTTTGATGGCGGCCACCTGTATCTGGCCCACCGCCCCAAGAAGCTGGAGTACCTGAAGAACGAGGCCCGCGTGCGGCGCGACATCTTTGGCTACGACACCCGCCTGCTCACGCCCGAAGAAGTGCGCAGCCGCTACTGCGACGAGCGCGAGCACCTGGGCGCCCTGTACGAACACGAAGGCGTGGGCATACACCCACTCAAGTTCACCTTCGGCCTGATCCGCCGGGCCCGCGCCCTGGGTGTGCGCCTGCACCCTGCCAGCCCGGTGCAGGGCTGGGAGACCGGTGCCGACGGCATCCACACCCTGCACACGCCCACCGGCACGGTGCGCGCGCGGCGCGTGGCCGTGTGCACCGGCGGCTACACCGGCCAGCGCTTGAGCCCGCACACGCACAACAAGCTGCTGCCCATCCTGTCGAACTCGGTGGTGACCCGCCCGCTGACCGATGCCGAGCTGGCCGCCACCAATTTTGTCTCGCAGACCTTTCTGACCGACACCCGCACCCTTCGCTTTTACTACCGCCTGCTGCCCGACAAGCGCCTGCAACTGGGCAGCCGCAGTTCCATCACCGGCGCCGACGCGCAGGACCCGGCCCACCTCAAGCTGTTGACGGATGCCATCGCGCGCAAGTTCCCGCCGCTGGCGGGCATACAGATTGACTACTCGTGGTGGGGCTGGGTGGACGTGAGCCACGACATGATGCCGCGCATCGCCCGCCCCGACCCGAAGCAAACCGTGTGGTACGCCGTGGGCTATGGCGGCAACGGCGTGTCCTTCTCCACCTGGGCCGGCAAGCGCCTGGCCGAGCGCGTGGCCGGCAAGGACGCGGGGCAGGAGGTCTTCCAGCTGCCCATCTACAACACGCCGCTGCAGTACCCCAATCTTTTCAACGTGGTGAGCGCCGAAGCCTTTGCGCCGTTTCGCCGCTTTGGGCAGTTCTTTTTGTACAAGTGGTACTGGCTGCGCGACGAAAAGATATGAATGGGTGAACACTTCCATCCCCAGGAACTGTGAATGGAGCTGTGGATAAGGTCTGTGCAACTACCCCGGACCCGCATGCCTGTTGGGCTGGCAGCCCATGCCCAAAAACCATGCAGATCGTTTTGGCGGATGTGTTAGGGAGTTGAAGACTCTTTAGGGCTGGAAGCGGGTCTTCAAATACGTCCGGTATCTGGCGGTCAGAGTTCTCGCACCGGCGGGTGGGTGCGCAGGAGGGGCAAGGGCGGGCTCCTCATGGTTGAGCACCACAAATCGTCGCCCGGCATACCCCCTTCCCGCGCAGCGGGTGAAAAAGCCTTAAGACCGCAAACGCACCCCAGCCGAATCCTGACTTGGGTTGGAAGCGGTCGCTCAAAGCGTGGGTTTAAAGTTCGACCTAACCGGACCGTGGAGGCAGGCGCCGCAGCGGTCCGGTTGAGAGATGGTTTAGGCGTCATTGCACATAGTTGTAGAGGTACTTTGCGATGTGACTTGTCCGAGGTCCATTTAGAGAACGTGGCAGTGGCGGGACATCAATGTTGTTTTGGGAGGCAAGGTTTCGCAGTACTCGAAGCGTTGCCTTTACAGCAACCTGGAGCTCTCGTGGATTGAGGGCGGCTGCTTCCCACACTCCATTTGGATCCAGAACTCCAGTCTCGTCCAAATGCATAAGGTCCCGATCTCGCAGGTGCTTCAAAGGCACGGCTATGGCGCAAAGTTGGTCAAGCAATCCCTTGTTATTGTCCATGGCAGCAAGGAAGGCGGCTGAATTTGTCCTTTCAATGTACCAAATGGATGCAGTTTGACGCCCTAGTTCGAAAACCTTGGCACATTTTGATATGTAGTCGTTAAAGAGAGCGTTGAAGCACAATTTTGCAAACAGATGTGTGGGTTGCCCGGCGGCAGCGAAGCCTTGTGTACAGATCCAAGCCATCTGGGCTCGCTGAAGCTGATCGAGGTTTGCAGCTATCGCAGCAAGGTAGCGTTTGCTAGGGTTCATGGGGCTTAACTTTGATATATCCCGCAGCTTTGCGGGATAACGAGGGATCCCGTCAGAAAACATCGCGATGAATGTCTGGAATTTATCTTGAAAATCATGTACCTACGTCTATAGACAGCATTTGGGTACGGGCATATTGATAGTGCAATGTCGGCAAGTGAATATTGAGCCAGTACATCACACGATCGACTACTTCGCGAGATTGGGGACTTCGACGCGAATGCTGAACATTCCGCAATTGGGGGAACCCTTTGAGTGACTGCTTTCGCGGCAATGCGGGTCTAGTATTTTCCACATGGCCGACATTCAGCTTTGAGGTGCCGAATCGGAAAAAAGTTATCGGCTCCGCCGGGCCTATTGCGGGTGCAAGGCCTCTGTAGTCTGCCAACTCCAGAGCAGTCATTAGACTTTCTTTTTTTGCGAGGGCTTTGTAAGTGCCCCCTCAAAAGTCATTCCAGAGGCCATCCTTCTCCGGACTGTGGAGACAGACAGGCCAAATGCACGACACGCATCAATAATTGCCGCATAGGTCTTACCCTGAACGGTAATCGCCTTTGCATGGTTTGAGCGAGCCTCAGGCGGTGGATCAATCTCAAATGCTTGATTCAAGGTCCATCCATAGTCTTTCAATCGTTTGTGAACGAGCCTAGGATCCAACCCAAATGATTTCGCGGCAATAGCTCTACTGGGAAACAATTTGCCTGCAACTACAATTTCGACACCGTTGACGCTGACCGGCTTAGGTACTGGAGAGGTAAGTCCATACGCCTGTTCAACAGTCCAACCTTTCCGAATTCGTGCGCTGGCCAGAGAAGGTTCAACCCCATACCTTTTCGCTGCCGCAGTGCGACTGGAAAATGTCGCCCCATCAACAACGACGGGGGTCCCGCTCACTTCGTGTTTATTCTTGTCCTGTAAGTCAAACGCCTGCTCGGCAGTTAACCCAGCCCGGAGCCTTTGTGCCACCTTACCTACAGCAAGACCAAAATGGGCTGCTGCTTCTGCAAGACTTGGGAAGGATTGACCACTAACTGCGATCGCCTTGCCTGTAGTTTTGCGAGGTGGTCGAGGATCCAGTCCAAATGCCTGACGCCTATCCCATCCATTATTGAGCCTAGATCGTACAGCGGATTCGCTCAGCCCAAATGCTTTGCATGCCCATTTGAAGTTTATGTAAGCGACACCATCAACTTCAAAAGTGTTCCTTCGAGGTTGGCGATCGGGTGGAGGACTCAAGCCAAAGGTTTGCTCCTGAGTCCATCCGTACCGCTTCAACCGTTGTACAGCAGTACCTTCTTGAATCTTGAAATAACGTGCGGCAGCATTTAGGCTAATAAAAGTCTTGTCATCAACGATGATCTCGTTGCCGACTGTTTCGCCAGCTGAGCCACCACGTGTTTGGTTATATCCAACTTCGAGAGACCGAAACTGCTCGATAAGTTGTATCTCGAGAAGGTGCAAGTTTCGCCTGTCCGAGGCACACGCAATGTACTCAAAAGAAAAGTTCTCTATGCCATCCCGTTGCATGGCCTGATGAAGTAGATAGCCTTGCCCTTTGACACCATCGGAAAGATGTTGCTTCCACCGATGTCTGAGACTGCGAGCGGTGATACCAACATAGGGTTCGTTCGTCAGTCTATTTGTAATCAGGTACGCCTTGTAGGTCGCCTGATCATCGACTTCACGTGTAATTTCCTCTAGGATTTCATGAACTGGCTTGGGAAGTGCGTGATTTACCCTGGGCAGTGCACCGAAGTCCTTTAGGTACTTCCGTACAGTAGTTCGCCGCTTAGCGTAGGCTTCACGGGTGTAGTCACTCAGACATGCACGGCACCATGGATGAAGGCCTAACACTCCCTGCTTAAAACTTGAAAAGTAGTTGGCATCGGCAGGTTTCCAGTCGGCACACTTGGTGCACTGCTTTTCTGTTTGTCCGCTTCTTTCACGAACTTTGCTGCGAATTGACATACGTAGCCAGCAGCATATCAAGGTCTGCTCCCGCGGCCAAGAATTCAACCACCCCCCCCCAATTCCTCACGCATTCCCCTCGCTACGGACCGATCGAGCGTGCCCAGCAGACTAATGTTTCCGGCGCAGGTATCGGACGCAGGTTGTAGCACTGCCAGGTCTCTGCCACATCAAACTGGCTGCGCGCGCGCTGCCTTCCATGAAGCGCCACATGTCCTCGCCGGTAGCGGTGCCCGACAGGGCGCTGCCCGCCCTCCCGCAGCACCCGATGTACGGTGGCGTTGGGCTTTTCGCAGATACTGCGACACCACAAACTGTTTACGTCCCCCATGCTCAAATCGTTCGCCTTGGCACTGGTGTTGGCCCCCTTTCTGCTCGCGTCGACTGCAGTGGCAGCCACTCAGATTTACAAGTGCAACGTCAACGGCTCCGTGCGGTATCAGCAGGACCCCTGTCCGTCAAATGAGGTGCGCAAGCAGCCCACGGTCGAAGAACTCAATGCCGAGCGACAAAAGCAATTGGCCAAAGACAAAGAGTTGCCCGCACGTGCCAAGTTCCAAGCCCCTCCCTTGGCCGCCACTGAGGCATTGAATGAAATGCCGACCAAGGCATCTGCTTCACCCATGCCCTCTTTCCAGTGCGATGGCCGAAAATATTGCTCTCAAATGACTTCATGCGCCGAGGCGAAATATTTCCTGGCCCACTGTCCTGGCGTCAAAATGGATGGGGATGCAGACGGCATTCCGTGCGAAGAACAGTGGTGCGCTCCCTAAAACACCAGCCGCAGGAAACGCCCACCCAACTGGTTCACCAGCAGCCCCAGCAACACGCCCACTGTGCCCAGCACCTGCAGCAAGCTAAGCTGCTCGTCAAAGGCCACATAGGCCGACAGCAGCCCTACCACCGGCACCAGCAGCGAGAACGGTGCCACCCGCCCGACCGGAAAGCGCTTGAGCAGACCAGTCCACAGCGTGTAGGCCAAGAGCGTGGCCAGCAGGGCCAGAAACAGGATGGCCAGGAACTCGCGCAGGCTCAGGTGCAGCACCGCCTGCAACACCGGCTGCACGCCGTCGAGCGCACAGGCCATGGCCAGGAACGGGAGTATGGGCACCAGGCTGCTCCAGACAATGAAGGCAAACGGGTCATAGCTTGCGGACTGGCGGCCCATGAAGCGCACCGCCAGGTTGGCGCTGGCCCACATCAACGCCGCCCCCAGGCTGAAGAAGAAGCCGATCAGCGTCATCTGCCCCGGTAGACTGCCGTGGCTGGAGGCCAGCACCACCAGGCCGCCTGCAGCCAACAGCAGACCCAGCCACTGGTAGCCGCGCGCACGCTCGCCCAGCAGCGGCACGGCCAGTAGCATGGTGAAGAAGGCCTGGGCCTGCAGCACCACCGAGGCCATGCCGGCCGTCATGCCCAGTGCCAGGCCGGTAAACAGCAGGCCAAACTGGCCCACGCCCTGCAGCAGACCATAGAGCACGATAAAGCGCCACGGCACATTGGGGCGGCGCACCCACAGCACAAAGGGAAGGGACGCTGCGGCAAAGCGCAAGGCCCCCAGCAGCATGGGGCCCAGGCCGGGCAGGGCCACCTTCATGGCCACAAAGTTGAGGCCCCAGATCACCACCACGGTCAGGGCCTTGAAGTAGTCCAGGCGGGAGAAGGCATGGCTATCGGACATAAGGGGTCATGCGGGCAGGCTCGTAAAGTGGACGCAGCGCACGCCCGGGTGGCGCGATAGTTGCAAGCGTTGGAGCATACATGCTGACCACCCCGCCCACCAGGAGCCAGATGCCCGCTACCGGCCATGCCAGTGCGCGCAGCGCGCCCATTCCCGATACCAGCGCACCGCAGTGGGAGCAGCTACTGGGCCTGCCCGAGCGCCCCGGCATGAAGCTGCAGGCGCGCCTGCGCGAGGCCGTGGTGCAGGCCATCCTGGCCGGGCGGCTGGCACCGGGCACGGCTCTGCCCTCCTCGCGCGAGCTCTGCACGCTGCTGCGCCTGAGCCGCAACACAGTGACTGCCGCCTACCAGCAGTTGATGGATGATGGCTACCTGGAGTCACGCCTGCGCAGCGGCGTGTATGTGGCCGCGCAGGCGCGCCCGCTGGCGGCCGATCTGGCGCTGGCCCGCAACGACCCGTTTCGCGGGCCCGAAGCACCCAGTGATGTGGCTCCCGACTGGCCGGCCCGCGTGCGGCGCTCGCGCAGCACGGAGCGCTTCTTCAGCAAGCCCGCGCGCTGGCAGGACTACCCTTACCCCTTTGTTTACGGCGCCAGCGACGACAAGGGCTTTCCGCTGGAAGGCTTTCGCGAGTGCTGCGCCCTCACCCTCAGCCGCGCCCAGTTGCCGGAGTGGACGCATGACCTGGAGAGTGCCGATGTGCCGCAACTGGTGGAGCAGATCCGCCAGCGCGTGCTGCCCGCACGCGGGGTGTTTGCCCGTGCCGAGGAAATCCTCATCACCTGCGGCTCGCAGCATGCCTGTGCGCTGCTCTCTGAGGCCCTGTTTGACAGCAGCACCCGCCTGGGCCTGGAAGAGCCCGGCCACCCGCATGCGCGCAACAGCCTGTCGGCCCGCAGCCCGCAGCTGCTGGGCATTGCCGTGGATGCGCAGGGCCTGGTGGTGGATGGGCTGCCCGCGCTGGACTATGTGTATGTCACGCCCTCGCACCAAAGCCCCACCACCCATGCCATGAGCCTGGAGCGCCGACAGTGGCTGCTGCGCAAGGCCGAGCTGCAGAACTTTGCCATCATCGAAGACGACTACGAAGCCGAGAACCTGTACCAGGGCGCACCCATGCCCGCCCTCAAAAGCCTGGACCGCACCGGGCGCGTGGTCTACATCGGCTCGGTCTCCAAGAGCCTGTCGCCCGCGCTGCGGCTGGGTTATATCGTCGCCTCCAGCGCGCTGATTGCCACGCTGCGCCAGACCCGCCACGCCATGCTGCGCCACCCCAGCGCCTTCCTGCAGCAGGCCTATGCCATGTACCTGTCATTGGGCCACCACGAGACCCATGCGCGGCGCATCAACGCCGAGATGCTGCAGCGCCTGGAACGCCTGGGCCAGGCGCTGCAGCAGCACCTGCCCGACTTCCGCTTTGAGCAACCGCACGGCGGGGCCTCGCTCTGGGTACAGGCACCTGCAGATATGGACACGGCGCAACTGGCGCTGCTGGCGCAGCAGTTCGGCGTGCTGATCGAGCCGGGGGCCAGCTTCTTTTTGAACCCACCCACGCCCTGCCCTTTTTTCCGGCTGCGCATTTCGTCGATCGGCCTGAACCAGATCGAGCCGGGCATTGCGGCGCTGGCACGTGCGGTCCATCAGCTTCAGGGACAGGGCTGAAGGGGAGCGCGGCAAGCCGCTACGGATTGGGTGGTGTGCCCGTCATCAGAAGCGGCGTACCACTCGCCCACACACTTGGGCCAGACACACCCGGAGAGTTGTCAAAATAATTTGCAACACTTAATACGTCAATGTAATAATTGTTGCATGAAATATTGGCTCACCCTCATCATCAGTCTGCCCACTGAAAACGCCAACACCCGCATGCGCACCTGGCGCGCCCTCAAGGCATCGGGTGCTGCCGTGCTGCGCGATGGCGTCTACCTGATGCCTGAGCAGGCTGCGTGTCGCGCGGTCTTTGACGGCGTGGCCGCCGAAGTGTCGGAGTCTGGTGGAACGTCCTGCGTGATGCGGGTCGAAGAACCTGCAGGTGCCGACTTCAAGTCCCTGTTTGACCGCAGCGAAGAGTTCGCGGCGCTGCTGGAAGACATACGCGCCACCAGTGCCGAACTCAACGAGGACAACGCGTCCGAGCGGGTCAAGAAGGCACGCAAGCTGCGCAAGGCCTTGGCCGCTGTCGTAGAGATTGACTTCTTCGGGTCCGAAGCCCAGAAGCAAACCGAAGCAGCTTTGCAGGCGCTAGAGCTGGCCCTGGCACGCATTCTTTCTCCGGACGAGCCGCACGCGGTTGCGGCCGACATTGCGCGCCTGGACATCAAGGCCTTCAAGGGCAAGACCTGGGCCACGCGCCAGCGCCCTTGGGTGGACCGCCTGGCCTGCGCCTGGTTGATCCGGACCTTCATCGACCGCAAGGCCAAATTCATGTGGCTGGAGAATTCCAGGAAGTGTCCCAGGGACGCGGTGGGCTTTGACTTTGATGGAGCCACTTTCAGCCACATTGGTGCCAAGGTGACCTTCGAGGTGATGCTGACGAGCTTTGGGCTGGACACCCCAGCACTGCAGCGCATCGGCCATCTGGTGCATTTTCTGGATGCCGGTGGCCTGCAGCCGCCTGAAGCCTCGGGCATTGAGAACGTGCTGGCCGGCATGCGCGATTCCATTGCGAGCGATGACCGCCTGCTGCAGGCCGCCTGTGCCGTGTTCGACGGTTTGTTTCAGAACTTCTCCAAGCAGGGAACAAGCCATGACAAGCCCTGAAGCCAACCCCGCCCCAGCGCGCGATGCCATCCGCTACACCCTGTGGCAGCTGGTGCTGTACTTCCTGCGTCTTGGAAGCCTGGGCTTCGGTGGCCCCGTGGCGCTGGTGGGCTATATGCACCGCGATCTGGTGGAGCAACGTACGTGGATCACAGAGGCCGACTACAAAGAGGGCTTGGCACTGGCCCAGTTGGCACCGGGCCCCATGGCCGCGCAAACCGCCATCTACCTCGGTTACGTGCACTACCGCATCTTGGGCGCCACCCTGACAGGCATCGCCTTTGTGTTGCCCTCGTTCTTCATGGTCGTGGCCCTGGGTTGGGCCTACAGCCAGTTTGGCGGGCTGCCCTGGATGCAGGCGGTGTTCTACGGCGTGGGCGCCGCCGTCATCGGCATCATCGCCATCAGCGCGCACAAGCTGAGCACTAAAAGCATTGGCAAAGACAAACTGCTGTGGGCGATTTTTCTGATTCTGGCGACTGTCACCATCGTCACCGAATCGGAAATCGCCTGGCTGTTTCTGGCGGCCGGTGTGGTGACCTGGTTGTGGCGCGCACCGCCCAAGCGCTGGGGCGGCGGGGGACTGGCCGCCGCATTGCCCGTTGACATGGCGCACACCGGCACCTGGATGGCCACACTGGACTGGCCCTTGCTGACCCAGATAGGCGTCTTCTTTGCCAAGGCCGGGGCGTTTGTGTTTGGCTCCGGTTTGGCCATCATTCCCTTTCTGTACGGCGGTGTGGTCACCGAGCACCATTGGCTGACAGAAAAGCAGTTTGTAGACGCGGTGGCCGTGGCCATGATCACGCCGGGGCCGGTGGTCATTACCGTGGGTTTTATTGGCTATCTGGTCGCGGGCTTTCCCGGTGCCTGCATGGCGGCACTGGCCACGTTTTTGCCATGCTATCTGTTCACCATCCTGCCTGCGCCTTACTTCAAAAAGTACGGCAAGCTCCCGGCCATCGTGGCTTTTGTGGACGGTGTGACCGCTGCGGCCGTGGGGGCCATCACGGGCTCGGTGGTGGTGATTGCCAAGCGCAGCATTGTCGATGTGCCCACCGCCGTGCTGGCGCTGCTGACCATTGGCGTCCTGTGGAAGTACAAAAAGCTGCAGGAACCCGTCGTCGTCGCATCGGCTGCACTCATCGGAATTCTGTTGTATCCACTCACTCACCCTTGATTTTCAGGAGCATTCCATGCCATCTATTTCCGTACCAGAGCTGGCCCATCAACTGGCGCAAGGTGTGCCACTGCGGTTGCTGGATGTGCGGCGCGCACAGGCCTTTGCGGCTTCAGGGGTGCAGATCACCGGCGCCCAGTGGCGAGACCCGGCACTCTGGCTGGACTGGAAAGACACCATTGCGCGAGACCTGCCCATCGTTGTGTACTGCGCCCACGGCCATGAGATCAGCCAGGGCCTGAGTGCGACTCTGCAGGCCATGGGCGCTGAGGTGCGTCACCTGGAGGGTGGCATCGCTGCCTGGCAGGCACAGGGGCAGGCCGTTGTGCCCGTACCCAAGCCAGAGGGTGCAGCAGAAATTCGATGAGCCGCGAGCGGCCAGGGACTGACCGCGCCTTACGGCCGTGGCGGACAATCGCCGCATGAATAAAAGTGTCCTGTATGCGTTGGGCTCTGCAGCCCTGTTTGGCGCGAGCACTCCCTTGGCCAAGCTGCTCACCGGTGATATGCCGCCGGTGTTGCTGGCGGGCCTGCTCTATCTGGGTAGTGGCCTGGGGTTGACGCTGGCGCGCGTGCTGCGCGATGGCGGCTTCAAGCCTCCGGGCTTGGCGCGCGGTGAATGGCCCTGGCTGCTGGGCGCAATCTTGTTTGGCGGGGTGTTGGGGCCTGTGGCACTGATGTATGGCCTGGTCTCCACCAGTGGCTCCAGCGCCTCGCTGTTGCTGAATCTGGAGGCCGTGCTGACCGCCGCCATCGCCTGGCTGGTGTTCAAGGAGAACGCCGACCGGCGCATCGTGCTGGGCATGCTGGCCATCGTGGCCGGCGGTGTCGCCCTGGCTTGGCAGACCGGCCCGGGCGCACAGTCCAGTGCCATGGGGCCGGTGCTGGTGGGCCTGGCCTGTCTGTGCTGGGCCGTAGACAACAACCTCACGCGCAAGGTATCAGCCTCGGACGCCCTGTTCATTGCCGGCATCAAGGGTGTGATCGCCGGCAGCGTGAACACGGTGCTGGCCATTGGCATGGGAGCCTTGCTGCCCCAGCTGCCTGTGCTGTCCTTGACGCTGTGCCTTGGCCTGCTGGGTTATGGCATCAGTCTGGTGCTGTTCGTCCTGGCGCTGCGCGGGCTGGGCACGGCCCGCACCGGCGCCTACTTCTCCACTGCACCGTTTATTGGCGCGGCCGTGGCCTTGCTGGTTTTTGCGGAGCACACCTCACCTGCTTTCTGGCTGGCTGCCGCACTGATGGGCCTGGGCGTGTGGCTGCACCTGACCGAAAGCCATGCCCATGAACACCTGCACGAGGTGCTGGAACACACCCACGCGCACAGCCATGACGCACACCACCAGCATGCGCATGCACAAGCATGGGATGGCAGTGGCCACCACAGCCATGCGCACACCCACCCCTCCATGCGGCACAGCCACCCGCATTACCCGGACATTCACCACCGGCACGTTCATTGAGCCTTGTGGGCAAGCCTGGGTGCGCTGCGTCTGGAGAGTTCCGCGTCAAGCCGGGGCTTCGCACCGCGTGGGTCAGCGCTTTAGTCCCTCCAGCAAAAGGCCGCAGCCTTCGCAACCGTGCGCCAGACGAACTTAGAAGTGGTACTTTACTTTGCCGAAATCACTGATTGCAAACACGTACAGAATCATGAGATCCGCTTCGTCAACGTTGTTGATCTGGTGCCGGGCATTGCCAGGAATGAACAGCATTCTCCCCGGTTCGACCTCATGCACGACATCCTCAATGGTGACTGTTCCGCGCCCTGACAGGGTGAAATACGTTTCAGGCTGCGCGTGGTAATGCGGCTCGAGCGACTCACCTTGTCTGATGCGAACGACTCCCATCGTCATGTCGTTCTGGCAACCTGAACCACTTCCAAGCAGCTCTTTCCACTCTGCTTTACCTCGTAAAGCCACCTGATCGAGTGGCCAGCGATCCCATTCCAGCTCATCAAGGTGTTTGGAAGCGGTTTGCATTGCCAGTCTGCTTTCATTTGTTTGGTAAAGCCATTTTAGGTGGCAGCAAGATGTAGCAGGCGCAGTGGCACGCGGCTGGCCTGGAAACGGACTATTGCGCACAGGCAACAGTCTTCAAGAACAGGTGACATCGTTTACTCCTGGCTGGGAGTTTTGGATAATGCAGGCGCAAAACCCGCAGACTACAGACCGGCCATGGCCTTTTGCTGAACGGCCCAGCCTTTCCCCTGCCCGCTTGGGTTAAGCAGCACTTGGTAGCAAATCCCCCGCCAGTCCCCGTGTGGCCGTCTCATCCAGTGTTTCTATCCCCAGCGGCTCGAAAGCCATGTAGCCCAGGGCTTCGTCCATGCCTTAGCGCATCACCATGTCGCGCGGAATTTGTGGGCACCTTATGCCCGGGGTCCGCGCCACTGAAGCGTCAGCGGCAGCCAGGGCATTCCACACTGGCAACGACGTTGGCAAACAAGCGCATTACGTGCGCGTCAATGCTTCTGGCGTTGTAAGACCCTGCTGTAATCACCATCGTAAGGTTCAAATCGGGCACCACGAACAGTCGCTGCCCTCCGTTACCAAAACCGGCGATCCAGGCCAGGCGCTGTCCGCGCCACAGCGTATGACCGGTCCACCATTGGTAGCCGTAACCGATCTCTTCGTCAGGTAGGATCGGGTTGATAAAGCCGGTTGATAGGGAGGTGCGGGTGGACTCATCAATCCATTCGGCGGGCACGAGCTGTCGGCCTTGCCACTGGCCTCGGTTGAGAACCAGCTGCCCCAGTTTGAGCAGGTCGCGAGGACGCAGACGCAGGCCCGTGAAGGCGAGTGCGCGGCCATGCAAGTCAGGCACCCACTCCCAATCTGTAATGCCCATAGGGTCAAACAGATGTTGGCGCCCCAGCTCCTGAATCGGGAGGCCTTCTGCACGCGCCAGCGCTTCAGCGATCAAGCTTGTGCCACCGCTGTTGTAGTTGAAGAGGCGCCCCGGAGCGGCAACACTGCTGCGGCTGAGTACATAGCGGTCTGGTTGGGAACTCCAGAAGAGTCTGGTCTCGTTGTCAGGTGGTGATCCCTCAGACCAGTCCAGGCCAGAGCTCATAGCCAACAGGTGGCGCCACTGAATCGCCACCGCGTCTGTCGTGCGCAGGTCAGCCAGTTCTGGAAAGAGGTCAATGACCGGTGTGTTGGGCGCGTGTGTCGGGCTTTTGGCCGATACGATGCCAAACAACAAGCTGACGACTGATTTGCTGATCGATCGGACGTCGTGCAGCGTGCCTGCATCGAAGGCCTTGAACTGTCCCCACAAGCCATAAAGGTGGTTGATGGGGTGATCCTGTCCGGCGCGGTACATCTCCGCTACCAACTTGCCATTGCGTGCGATCAACACACCGTGGATATTGGCTTCACTACCTTGCACGGACGCGAGGACGGTGCACAGGGCAACCGCGTCAAATCCTGCACTGTCTGCACTCTGTGGCTCCCAGTAGTCGGAAATCGCAGTTGGCGTCGGGCACGGTATTGGCAAGGTCGACTGCGAGCAGGCATCCACTGCAAATACCAGACCCATCAACGCCGCACCTAACTGCAGCAACATGGGTTTGAACAGTCTATCCATACGCACCCTGCTCGTTGATCCGGGCACACAACCATGCGTCAGTAAGGTGTTCCATCTTTTTTCGTGAAAGTCCAGCGACCATCCATGCCCAGGGACGCGGCCAGATCGTCATCCGGGTAGCTCACTGAATCACCCATGGACCTGTCACCTACCTCAAGGTACAACACATCCTCAGCCGTGCGATTTATGAGCATGTGTGCATCCCCACTGCACGCCCTGAAGCCAGCGCACATACCAAGCTCCAATTCGGTCTCTCCGGCATTGGTTACCAGCGTAGGGCGTCCCTGCAGCACGAAGATAAATTCGTCCTGCCGCGTGTGGGCGTGACGCAGGGCAGACGCAGTCTTTGGCGGAAGGCGGGTCAGGTTTACACCGAAATTTCCCAGCCCGAAAATATCTCCAAGCGCGCGCTTCTCCCTGCCTGCAACGCGGGAAGCAAAGGCGTCCGGGTAGTTCGACGGTTTGTGACGTACTTCCGCTTGCATGGCAATGACGGCAATTGGTTCAACTCTCTCACTCATGGTTCTCTCCAAGGGGTGGGCTTTGCGTAAATCTCGGGCAATCAAGGCAGCCCGTTGCGTACGTGCAGCAGGAAGGCGGGGCGTTCACTCAGCCGATGGTAGTAATCTTGTACCGCAGGCAGTACGGCATGTTCTATTGGTGTCATCCACCACCGATTCGTACCGAGGCCCAACACCACATCGGCCACGGTGAAGGAGGGGCCGGCCGCGTATGCCATAGTCTTTTCGAGAACGCCATTCAGAATTTGCATGTGCCGATTCCAGCTGGTAACACTCTGCGCCAGCAGTATCGGATCAGGGTCGATTGGAGTCTTGCGAACCAGCGCCATGAAGGCATAGCGCCAAGCGACATTGAGTTCCGTAGCACCCCAGTCCATCCATTGCTCCACACGGGCGCGCGCCATCGGGTCTGTGGGCAGCAGATCCGTTCTGCCGCACTTGTTGGCAAGGTACCTGCAAATGGTGTTGGACTCGCTGAGCACAAAGTCGCCATCTATCAAAACGGGTACCAAGGCATTGGGGTTCAGGCGCAGAAACTCGGGTGACTGGGTGGACAGAGGGACTTGACCCCAGGGTTCTTGCTCGTAAGGCAAACCAAGTTCGGCGCAAAGCCACAGCACCTTGCGCACATTGATGGAGGCGCTATGCCCCAGTATTTTCAGCATGGCTCGCTCCGCAAAAAGACCTTGGCGCTCACAGTCACATCATTCTCGCGGTGCCGCAAACGCGGATGGAACTGCCAATTTCCGATCCAAATTCAGCACGCAGCAAACATCGCACACCCATGTCGTGGCCTTGAACGACCTCTATAGAGTCCTTGTGTGGCCATTGGATATCCCGCAGGTATCCGGCAAGCGCCGCCGTTGCTGCCCCAGTGGCCGGATCTTCATAGACCCCACCATAGGCAAATGCATTGCGCGTGTGGAACAACTGTGGTGTTTCGGCATAGCCCAAGAGAACCGTAACCCAGCCCTCACGCAGCATCAACGCCCGCCCCGTTTCAAAATCGTAGTTCATCGAAGAGAGGGCTTCCCGGCTATTGAGCATCAACACCAGATGGTCTGCCCCGGCGTGGATGACCGCTGGCGGTATGTCGGGATGGATGTCCTCGGGTCGGAAGCCAAAAAGAGCGAGCGCCTTGGATACCAAAATGGGCGCGACCGTTCTGCTGCGTGTGGGAGGAGACTGAAGTGCAACGGCCATCACATTGCCCTGGCGCCTTCCCTCGACGGAAATATCGCCCTGATTGAGTACCAGCGGGAACACACCGCTACCAAATCCAAGTGTCAGCGCCGCACCCAGTGCGATGGTTGCATGTCCGCAGAACGCAACTTCAGTTGTAGGTGAAAAGTAGCGCACACGCCATCCAGCCCCCTGTCGGGTTGCAAATACCGTCTCCGAATACCCGACCTCCGACGCAATGCGCATCATCTCAGCGCTAGAGGGCAGTTCGTCGGCAATGACCACCCCTGCAGGATTGCCACCGACTTCATCGTCAGAGAAGGCCGCGATTCTAAGAACATTCATTTCACGCTCCCTTTCATGCATAGTGGGCTTTGGAAAGTCCTTTCAACGGGATCAGCGGGGACGTGATGAAAGCGCCAGTCGCAGCGCGAGCAGAAACAGGACCACCGCCAAACCACGTGATTGCCAATGCGCTACGCCCTGTAGACGTGACACACGTCGCTGGATTGCGCCCCCAAGAGACCCAAGAACCAGGTGAAATGACACTGCAATTATTGTCAGTACGACCCCGAGGCACACCACCTGGTTCATGACGGACGTCGCATTGGCTTCCACAAATTGCGGCAAGAACACCATGAAAAACAACAAGGCCTTGGGGTTGAGAAGACTATTCAGCATCGCACGCAGAAACACCGACCAGAGCGATGTTTGAATAGCTGATGGCGTCACAACAGAAACGGACCTCTTCAGAGCCATCCAGGCCATCCACATAAGGTAGAGGACGCCCGTGAATCGGATCAGGTCGAAGGCATACGACCACTGCATCACTATTGCCGTAATGCCTGCTGCCGTTAAGGCGGTCAGCACGAGATCTGCGGCACCAATGCCCAATGCAGCGGCTGCCCCACCGCGCCATCCATAGCTGGCACCATGGGCCAGGACGAAGGCCATGTTGGGGCCTGGTGACATGAGCAACAGCAGCACAGCACCGACAAACACTGTCAGAGTGGAATATGGAATCATGCACAGATTTCCGGCTCGCCACCATCGCTCTGTTGGCCACCCTGGCGCAATCCCGTACGTTGCTTGTTGATTGAATGCGAAATGATGTTCATTCGGCCATCGTAATGGTGTGCGGGAGAGGGCGGAAGGCGCGTCATTCGCACTGTGTTCCTGCGTCTGACGCCGCAACAGCAAAATGGTTTGGGGGTTAGAGTGCTGCCATGCACATCACCATACTTACCTTTGACGGCTTCAATGAACTCGACTCGCTGGTCGCCTTCGGCATTTTGAATCGCATCAAGAAGCCGGATTGGCGGGTGAGCGTCTGCAGTCCATCGCCAACAGTCACCTCCATGAATGGCCTGACCTTGCACGCCCAGTCGACCTTGGCCGAGGCTTGTGCGGCAGACGCGGTACTTTTTGGCAGCGGAATGAAGACCCGTGACATTGCCAACGACCCACACGTCATGGGGCAGTTGCGGCTTGACCCTGCCAGGCAACTTATCGGCGCGCAATGTTCCGGCACCCTGATGCTGGCCAAGCTCGGCTTGTTGGAGAAGATCCCCGCCTGCACGGATTTGCTGACCAAGCCGTGGGTGGTGGAGGCGGGCGTGGAGGTGTTGAATCAACCCTTCTATGCCGCTGGCAATGTGGCCACCGCAGGTGGCTGTCTGGCTTCGCAGTATTTGGCGGCCTGGGTTATTGCCCGGTTGGAAGGCCTGGAGGCCGCCCAATCCGCATTGCACTACATGGCCCCCGTGGGCGAGAAGGAGCTGTACGTTGCACGCGCGGTGGCCAACATCAGCCCGTATCTGCCGGTGCAGTCCTGACTCTGAGGGCTGCACCGGGGAAGTCTGTCATGCAGAGGGCGTGGCTGTTTTGGTCACCTTGTCGCGCATGGTCACAAACTCTTCCGCCGCCGTAGGGTGTAGCGCCACGGTCGCATCGAAGTCGGCCTTGGTGGCGCCCATGCGGATAGCAATCGCCAGGCCCTGGATGATCTCCGGCGCATCGCTGCCCACCATGTGGGCGCCCAGCACGCGCTGGCTAGCGCTGTCCACAATAAGCTTCATGAGGGTGCGCTCGTCCCGTCCCGACAGGGTGTGGCGCATATTCTTGAACGTGCTGGTGTAGACATCAATCGCACCGCATTGCGCGAGCGCCTGCGCTTCGGTCAGTCCTACTGTGCCCACGGGCGGCTGGCTGAAGACCGCAGAAGGCACGGTGGTGAGGTCTGCGGCAAGCGGCGTGGGGCCGAACAGCGTGTGTGCGAGTGCCGCGCCCTCCCGGATGGCCACCGGGGTGAGTGCAATGCGGTTGGTGACATCGCCCACGGCGTGAATGCTGTCCACGTTGGTTTTTCCGAAGGCATCTACTTTTACACCGCCAGAACCATCCAGGGCCACGCCAACCGCCTCCAGGCCCAGGCCTTGCGTGTTGGGGACACGTCCCGTGGCATACAGGACTGCATCCACCACCAGGCACCGTGCGGCGGCATCGGCAAAGCCCACGCTGAGCGAACCATCGGGCAGTTTTTCAATGCGGGCCACATCCTGGTGCAGCCGCAGGGTGATGCCCTTCTTGACCATCTCGGCCTGCAGGTGCGCGCGCACGTCATCATCAAATCCCCGCAGCACCTGCTCACCCCGGTAGCACAGGGTGACTTGCGCGCCCAGCCCGTTGAGGATGCCCGCAAATTCCACCGCGATGTAGCCTCCACCCACGATCAGCACGCGGCGCGGCAGGTCAGGAAGATCAAAGACTTCGTTGGAGGTGATGGCGTGCTCTATTCCAGGGACCTCGGGTATGAAAGGGGTGCCACCGGTGGCGATCAGGATGTGCTCGGCGGTCATGCGCTGGCCGTTGATCTCCACCGTGTGCGGGTCCACCAGGCGTGCGTTGCCGTACAAGGTGCTGACGTTCGAGCCAAGCAGGTTGTTCTCGTACAGCCCACTCAGGCGGGAGATTTCCTTGTCCTTGGCTGCAATCAAGCGGGGCCATGAAAATGCAGCGGGTGGCACGCTCCAGCCGAAGCCATGGGCGTCGGCAAAGTCTTCTGCATAGTGCGCCGCGTAGACCAGCAGTTTTTTGGGCACGCACCCACGAATGACGCAGGTTCCGCCATAGCGGTAGCTCTCTGCGATGGCCACACGTGCGCCCAGGCTGGAGGCAATGCGCGCAGCACGCACCCCACCGGAGCCGCCACCGATGACAAAGAGTTGGTAGTCATAAGCGTTCATTTTTTGCCTCCGATTAGTGCTGATTGGGAATGCGTTGAATGCGTAGCGCCACTGCCAACTGCTTCGCACTGCGAACGACCCGAGACGCAGACTGCAGCACCGCATCTTGCCACCGGTCATTGCCCTGATGCGCTTTGGCATCTTCCCAAATCAGATCGGAGCTTTTGCCGCTACCAACGGGCCATGATTCGATGAGTACCCGTTGTCTGGCATGCAAGGTCAAACCTCTTCCAGGACCCATGAATATGTCCCCTGGTTCAATGTCGGGGCACCAGCGGGGAGGCGGAAACTCCGTTGCCGGATTCAAGGTGACCCAGGCGCGCCCGGATGTCACCCGCAAAACGCCCGCTGCTTCCGGACAGATGAATTGCACATCGCCCCTGACCATGGACCAGGGAACGGAAGGCGCAGGCTTGTACGTATTTGGGTGCATGGTGGGCTCCTGATGTTGGCTATGGCCTGGTATGGGCCACATAATTTGGATTGCTTGCGCGCTGCGCAATGTCTATGTCTGAATCGTATTTCCCTGGCGCCCATTGCGGAAGGCGCTCTGGCTGCACTTCATGGATGCAGTTGACGCCTCATCAAAAGCATGGGGTTGCCATTGCAGCGGATACAGCTATGGACATGGTGCCTGCCGGCGCGCGTTCTACGCGCAGCACCAAACCCAGTTGTTGGATGGGCTGCTCTGAGGCTATTTTCTTGGCCACTGGTTAGCTGCGTTTTGGAATATCCAGGCCCCGTGCAACCGCCGGCCTGGCAACGAAGTGGCCCAGGCTGCGCAGCACCCAGGGAAAGTCCTGCATGCCCACCAACTCACCCGCGTTGTAAGAACCGACCAGGTTGCGCACCCAGGGGAAGATGGCGATGTCAGCGATGGTGTACGTGTCACCCATGATCCAGCTGCGTGTTGCCAGGCGCGCGTTCAGTACGCCGAGCAAGCGCTGAGACTCCGCCACATAGCGGTCACGCGGGCGTTTGTCTTCATAGTCCTTGCCGGCAAACTTGTGGAAGAAACCCAGCTGCCCAAACATCGGGCCAATGCCTCCCATCTGAAACATCAGCCACTGGATCGTCTCGTAGCGCTGGGCAGGGTCAGCGGGCAGCAACTGCCCGGTCTTCTCGGCCAGATAGAGCAGGATGGCGCCCGACTCAAACAGGGCCAGCGGGCGACCCCCTGGCCCGTTGGGGTCCAGCAGGGCGGGGATTTTGTTGTTGGGGTTGAGCGAGAGGAACTCCGCGCTGAACTGGTCCTTGCTCGCAAAGTCCACCAGATGCGCCTCATACGGCAGCCCGGTTTCTTCCAGCATGATGGACACCTTGACGCCATTGGGCGTGGGCAAGGAGTAGAGCTGAATCTGGTCAGGCCTGGTGGCGGGCCATTTGTGGGTGATGGGAAAGGCCGTCAGGTTATTCATGGTGTCCTTGGGGTGTGAGGGAGAGGAAGCTATTGCGGGTGCAAGCATCTAGGTTCGGAAATGGGCGGTTCCGCGCTTCCAATAGATTTTTGAATGAATCCGGGCTTCTTCCATAGGCCATCTTTCGCTCAGCAGTTTGCGTGCCGCCACCACGGTGCGCGACTCGCCGGCCATCCAGACCTGGCAAGGGCCCAAGGAAATGGGCAGGCTATTCAAGATGCTTTGCAGTTCATCCGATTCACCTGATGCTTCATCTGGAGAGCACACCCAATTCATGTGCACTTGAGGTCCTGCGACCAGCGCCTCACGGTCACCCGGGTGCTCCACCGCAATCACTACGTCAACAGGCAGGTCGGAAGACACATGGGTCAGGATCGCCTGGATAGCAGACAGGGAAGTGGCGTCGCCAATTAACAGTAGCCGCTGCGTATGGGAGGGCAAGCTGAAACCGCCGTCGCGCGGACCGGCGAAGGTGACTGCATCACCCACTTGTGCAGCTTGCGCCCACAACGAAACGGCACCCGTGTTGTGAATGACAAAGTCCACATCAAACGTCCCCGCTTCGAGATCGAGTGCTCGCAGGGTGTAGGCGCGGCCTACACTGCCGCCTGCTGCCGTTGGCACAAACAACTTGATCCAGTTTCCGGGTAGCTGTGCCGCGCCAATCCGGACAAAGGCAGCAACATCCACGCCACTGAAGGTGATGCGTATGCGCTTTGCACTGAGCTGCACATGCGCAGAGACCGTCGCTGACAGCTTTGTCCAGACATCATGCAGTTTGCGTAGGGCTATTGCCGATTCGGCACCGAACCCTTTGACAGGGATCACTGCAGATACGTGCTGGATCCTGTTGCCGCCAGTTGGCAATGGACCCACTGATCGCGTGGACGCAGTCATTGTTTAGTGACCTCCGCAACGTCCAGACCACCCGCCATGGCAACGTAACAGCGTGCGGTGGCGATGGCCAGATCCCGCCGGGCGAGCGCAACTTGCTCATTGGCAGCCAGGGCCGTGCGATCCGCCTCCAAAACGCCCAGCAGACTCTCGGCACCCTCCTGGTAACGGATGCGCGTCAGACGGGCGCTCTCCTGCGTCAGGCTGTGGGCCGTGTTCAGGTCCTCGTTGCGCCTGCGCGCCTGGGTCCAGTTGGAGAGTGCGGAATCGGTTTCTTCCAGGGCGACTGCAACCACCTTGTCGAAGTTGGCACTGGCCACCTGCATGTCCGCCCCCGCCGCGCGCAATTGTGCCCGCCGTGCACCCCCATCCAACAAGGGAAAGGAAAGGCCGGCACCCAGCCGCCAGCGCCCCGCCTCGCTGCCCAGCCAGTCGCCAGCGATGCCGGCCCCACCCAGCATGGACAGCAGGCTGACCCGGGGAAAGAGGTCGGCCTGTGCAATGCCCTCGCGCGCCGCGGCCACGGCCATGGCCCGCTCGGCGGCCCGGACATCGGGGCGGCGCAGCAACAGGCGTGCCGGCTCGTCCGCCAGCATGGCCTTTGGCAGTTGGAGCGGCACCGGGCTATCCAAAAGGGCCAGCATGGGCGCGTCCAGCCGTTGACCGGTGAGGGTTGCCAGGCGATTTCGTGCCGCGCGTTCCTGTGCATGCAAACCCGGCAACCGCGAACCCACCAACCGGATCTGCCCCTCGTAGCGCATGCGCTCTACCGCTGCAACGCTGCCTGCACGTTCGCGTGCGCGAATCAGCGTCAGTGTCTCTTCCTGCATAGCCAGTTGCTGCTGAAGGTTCGCAGCCACCATCTGCGCACCACGCAGTTCCAGATAGGTCTCCACCACCTGGGCCAATATCGCGCGCCGTACGTCGTCACTGAGTGCTGCGCGCTCATCTGCAGAGAATTGGGCGGCTTCGATGCTGTGGCTGACCCGCCCGAAGAGGTCCAGCTCCCATGCCATCGAAGCCTGCCATTGCACCGGGTCCGCAATGCTGGCTACACCGCTGCGGCTTTCAACCGCAGCGAGTCGCACATGGCTGGCCTCCGCGCCCAGGGTGACGCCCGGCAAGCGTGCGCCCTGCGCTGCCTGCAGTTGCTCGCGTGAAGAAGCAAGCCGGGCCACACTGGCCCGCAGGTCGTAGTTGTTTTTCCAGGCCAGGTGCACCAGGGCATCCAGCTGCGCATCGCCCAGTTGGGTCCACCACAGCGCCAGGGGCGTGTCGGACTCCAGCACCCCTACCGCACGGGCGGAGGGCAAGGTCGTCAGTTGATCGGCCTGCAAAGACGGCGAGTGGTAAGGAGCGGTGCTGGAACACGCCCCAAGTAGGCTCGCGGTCAACAGTACGGACCAGCGCAAAGCAAGGGTAGGCATTGCAAGTGCTTTCATGCTTGTACTCCAGCAGTCTGCGGCAAGGTTGAGGCCACCGCGTTGCTGCTCTTTCGCGTGAGCAGGGTGAAGAACAGAGGGGTAAAGAGGAGACCGAAGAGGGTGACGCCAATCATTCCGGAGAAGACGGCAGTGCCCACGGACTGGCGCATTTCAGCCCCGGGCCCGGTGGAAAAGACCAGCGGCAGGGAGCCCATCAGGAAGGCCAGAGACGTCATCAGTATGGGCCGCAGTCGGGAGCGTGCAGCGGCAAGGGCAGCCTCACGCGGCGTTGCGCCCTCGGCATGCGCCTGGCGGGCAAATTCGACAATCAGGATGGCATTTTTTGCGGCAAGTCCGATGAGCACCACAATGCCAATCTGGGTCAGCACATTGTTGTCCAGCCCTCTCCAGGTGACACCTGCCAGCGCGGCCAGGATGCACATGGGAACAATCAACACCACGGACAGTGGCAGCCACCAGCTCTCGAACAGCGCGGCCAGTAGCAAATAGACAAACAGCACGGCAAGCGTCAGTGCAACCCAGGTGCTGCTGCCGGCTTGCTTCTCCTGCAGCGCAAGCTCGGTCCATTCGTAGTCGAAGCCAGCGGGCATCTGCGCATCCAGCATGGTCTCCAGGGCAGCAATGGTCTCGCCCGTTGAAAATCCCGGCTTGCTGCTGCCCTGCACCTCTGCCGTGGGGTAGAGGTTGTAGCGCGGCACCCGGTAAGGCGCAGTGGTTGGCTGAAAGCTTGCCAGAGTACCCAAGGGAACCATGGCGCCGTTGCTGGAGCGGACCTGCAGGCCTGCCAGGTCGTCCTGGTTGCGGCGGAAGGGTGCATCGGCCTGGGCGGTGACACGCCATACCCGGCCCATCAGGTTCATGTCGTTAACGAACACGGATCCCATATAGCTTTGCAAAGCCTCACTCACCCGGTCCGGGCTCACGCCCAGCATGGCGGACTTGCTGCGGTCCACGTCCACCTTGATCTGTGGCGTCATGGCATTGAAGGGGGTAAAGGCTCCTGCCACCGATGGCAGCTTGGATGCTTTGTCCGCGATGTCACGGGCCACCGCCTGCAGTGCTTGCGGACCCTGGCCGCGGATATCACGGATTTGCAGCTTGAATCCGCCACCGGTTCCGATACCGCGTACTGCCGGTGGCGGTATCACCATCACCCGTGCATTGCTGATAGGGGCCAGGGTTTTGCGCATGGCGGCCAGCATCGCCGGGCCATCGAGTTGGTCCCGGGCACGCTCTTTGAAGTCTTTGAAGATCGTAAAAATCACGGCGGCATTGGGCGACGACGTGAAGGTGGCACCGTCGGTCCCGGCAAAGGCTGCCGTGTGTGCCACGCCCGCTTGCTTGAGCAGGCGCTGTGCGGCTTCATGCGCCACTTCGGTGGTGCGCTCCAGCGTGGAGCCCGGTGGCAGCTGGATCGATACGATGGCATAGCCCCGGTCGAGCTGCGGCACAAAGCCCGTGGGCGTAACGGCCAGGCGCCAGCCCGTCAGTCCGACCAGCGCGAGGTACAGGGGCACCATGAGCCAGCGGCGTGACAAGGTAAAGCCCGTCAACTGGACATAGCGGCCCGACAGACGGCCAAACGTGCGGTTGAAGGCCTCTGTCCATTTGCCACCCAGACCCTGTTGGTGCTTTGCCTGTTTGGGCTTGAGCAGCATGGCTGCCAATGCTGGCGACAGTGTCAGGGACACCAGTGCAGAGATGACGGTAGAGGCTGCAATGGTGACGGCAAACTGCCGGTAGAACATACCCGAGATGCCATCGATAAATGCAGTGGGAACAAACACCGCAACCAGCACCAACGCAATGGCAATGAGCGCGAACCCCACCTCACTCATGCCGCGGCAGGCAGCTTCGGCGGGGCTGAGCCCTTCCTCTATGTGGCGCTCCACGTTTTCGACAACCACAATCGCATCGTCCACCACGATGCCGATCGCCAGCACCAGGCCAAAGAGCGACAGCGTGTTGAGCGAATAGCCCAGGCCGGCCATGACCGCAAAGGTGCCCACCAGCGATACCGGGATAGCCAAAATGGGTATCACCGCAGCACGCCACGAGCCCAGAAAGAGCAGCACGGCAAAGCTCACCATAACCGCGGCTTCGAATATCGTGTCTTTGACTTTGTCGATGGACGCGCGGATGAATTCGGTCGGGTTGTAGTAGGCGTGGAAGGCCAAATCCTCAGGGAACTCGGTCTTCAGCTTTTCCAGTTGGGCGAGTATCTGGTCCGCAGTGGCCAGGGCGTTCGATCCGGGCTTCTGGCTGATGCTGAAGGCGACCGCGTTCTGGTCATCGACAAAGCCGCTTTCTGTGTAGTCCTGCGCGCCCATCTCCACGCGGGCAACATCCCGCAAGCGCACCATGCCGCCGTTGGCAGCAGTGGCCACCACAATGGATTTGAATTCTTCGACGTCGTGCAAGCGACCTTGCGCCTGGACCTGCACCTGGTAGGCACCATCACTGCCCGCAGGAGGTTGGTTCAGCACACCGGCTGCCACCTGCACATTGGCGCGCCGCACAGCCGCAATCACCTCGGGCGCCGTAAGCCCCAAAGTAGCAACGCGGGACGGGTCCAGCCAGATGCGCATGGAAAAGTCCCGGGCGCCCCGGGTGTAGATGTCGCCCACACCTTCGAGGCGGGACAGGGAATCCTTCACCTTGCCGCTGACAAAGTTGGAAATGTATTGCTGGTCGTGCGTTCCCTTGGGCGACACAAACATCACCACCATCAGTTGGTCGGGTGAGGCCTTCTTGATGGAAACCCCCAGACGACGCACCTCTTCGGGCAGGCGGGACTCTGCAATGGAGACGCGGTTCTGCACCAGGGATTGGGCTTCATCGACATTGGTGCCCGGCTTGAAGACAACACTGATAGTGAGCTTGCCATCGCCCACCGACTGGGACGACAGGTACAATATACCATCGACGCCGTTAAGTTCCTGCTCGATCGGGGCGGCCACCGTTTCGGCAATTTCCTGGGCCGAGGCACCTGGATAGCTCGCTTTGACAGTGACCGTGGGGGGAACGATTTCCGGGAATTCCGATATGGGCAGCTTGAATGCTGCCACCGCACCGACAAGGGTCAGCAGAATAGACAGGACAATCGCGAAGATGGGTCTTCTAACAAAGAAGTGTGAAAAGCGCATGGGTTTGTCTCTTCCTTATCCGCCGTTGGCGGGTTTGGCCACTTGCACACTGTCTCCGGGACGTACACGCTGTGCGCCGGACACGATGACGCGGTCTTCTGCAAGCAATCCCGCCAGCACCACGCGCTTGTTGTCAACCAGACTGCCCACCTCCACACGCTTGGCCATCACTTTGCCGCTGGAGTCCACCACCAGCACCATCTTCTTGGTCTGGTCGCTTTGCACGACGGCATCGGGGACCAGCAGCCGCTCTTGCGGCGCACCCACGGGAATACGCACATGCGCGAAATTTCCGGGCACTACGGTCTGATCGGTGTTACCCATGGTGGCGTGCAGGCGCACCGTGCCTGAGCGTGGGCTGATTTCGTTGTCCACAAAATCAAGGGGGGCTGACTGCGTGCCCGCCATGCCATCCACACGCAACTGAACCCGCTCGGGAAACTTCTTCTGTTGCCGCAGGCGCTGAAAATCCGCCTCCGACACTTCTACGACCGCGCGAACCGGGCTTTGCGCCACGATGGTGGTCAGCACACCGCCTTGTGCAGTGCCGCCCGTAATGTAGTTGCCCACATCCAGGCGGTGGTCTGAAACCTTGCCGGACAGTGCAGCGCGAACCGTGGTGAAGGACAACTCAACTTCTGCACTGCGCAGGTCTGCCTCGCTGGCCAGTACCGTGGCCTGGGCGCTCTCGAATTCGCTACGCGCACGGTCGAGTTCTTCGGTGCTGGAGGCACCGGCCTCATGGATGCGGGAAAGACGGGCGAACTGCGCGCTTGCGAGCTTCTGGCGCGCCATGGCCTGGGCCAGTGCGGCCTGGGCGCGGTCGCGGGTGGCAAGGAACGGGCGCGGGTCAATAGTGAAGAGTGGATCACCGGCCTTGACCTGCTGGCCATCGCGAAACTTGATGGCCTCCAGGTAACCAGAGACACGCGAACGCACTTCCACGGAATGGGCGGGCTCAATGCGCCCGGTGTAGTCCATGGCGTCTTGCACCACGGACTTCTCGGGATGCGCCACCGTCACGGTCGGCATGGGTGGTACTGCTGCGGGGCTTGCGGCAGTCTTGCTGCAGCCGGAAACCAGTGCTGCAGAGGCAAGTACCGCCAGAATCAGCACGGGGGAGTAAGGGGGAATATTTTTCATGGGTTCTCTTTGGAGGGCTGGAGAGGTTGGGTGCGCGCACGGCTGGCAAACGAGACAGCGAGGGCGACAAGAATCAAGGCGGTGGCAACTGCGAAGGTCAACCGCATGCCGGTGGCCACGGCGTCTGCATGGGCGGTCGTTACATCACTGACAGCGGAACCGAAAGCGAACACTGCCCCCATGGCGGATGCACCGGTGATGAGTCCCAGATTGCGCGACAGGCTCAGCAGGCCAGAGATGACACCGCGCTGGTCGGCGCGGATATCGGTCATGACGGCCGTGTTGTTGGCGGCCTGGAACAGCGCATAGCCCGCAGTGATGACGGACAGCGGAACCACATAGCCCGGAATGCCCAGGCTGATGGGCAACAGGGGCAGCACAATGGCACCCAGCGCCATGGCGAGCAGGCCGACGGTTCCCATGCGGTAGGCACCAAAGCGGTCCACCAGGCGGCCGGCTGGCGCGCCGGTAAAGGCCGCCACGATGGGGCCGCAAGACATCACCAGCCCGACACGGGCGGCATCCAGGCCAAGTGCACCCGAGAGATAAAACGGGCCCACCACCAGCGTGGCCATCACCACCGTGGTGACCAGCGCACTCATCACAAAGCCGGCACTCAGCACGCGGCTTTGGAACATGGCCAAACGGATCAAAGGCGATGCGGCCCGTGTCTCTGCAAAGAGAAACAGTCCGCCACCCAGCAGCGCTGCGAGCAACAGCGCGATGTTGAGCTGACCGAAGTGGCCCCGTCCCAGCGTCATCGCCAACGCATAGGCCGCCAGTGTCAGCGCGAGCAGCAGAGTGCCCAGGCTGTCAAAACGCGGCTTGTCACCTTGGGCAGACTGACGGTCTTGTGGGAGATGGCGGTAGGCAAGAACAAAGGTCCCCAGCCCCAGCGGCACATTGACCAGAAAGATAGCTTGCCAATGGAAGGCCGCTATCAGCAATCCACCCAGCGTGGGCCCAAGGGCCGTGCCAATGGCCGACATGGTGCCCAGCAGGCCCATGGCGCTGCCGGTCTTGTCCTTGGGTACGGCCTCGCCCACCATCGCCATGGTGAGTGCCATCATGATGGCCGCGCCCAGCCCTTGCAGCGCACGGGCTGCAATCAGCAGGCCAAGCGAGGGGGCCGCGCCACACAGAACGGAGGCCACGGTGAACAGCGCGATGCCGGCAAGCAGCAAACGCCTGCGGCCAAAGGTGTCACCGAGTTTGCCGACGCTGACGATGAGTGTGGTGATGGCCAGCAGATAAGCCAGGACCACCCACTGCACGTCCTGGAAACTGACCTTGAAGGCCAAGGCCAGGGTGGGCAGGGCCACATTGGCGATGCTGGTGCCCAGCGAAGACAACAACATGGACATGGACAGGCTGATCAGGGCCCATCGAAAGGAAGGCGCTATCTGCGAATGGCCGGGTGCAGCGCCTTCGCTGCTATTGCGATGTATTTTCAAAATATTTCTCCTTGGGGTTTCTTACAGGCGCTTGGCGCGCACCAGGCAATCCAGCGCAACCCGGATGCCGTCGGGTGTTTCTACGGGCCGCTCGACGCGGCTGGCCTTTTCAATCACGAGCTCATCACCCAGAGCGGCGACCACCTGCTCGGCCGTGTACAGCATCTCGGCGCGCTGCGGACCGCCATAGCCGTGCGCCAGGTTGTCGGAATCGTGACCGACCAGCAGGAAGGTGCCGCCCGGTGCTACGGCGCGCGCGGCGCGCACCAGAATCGGCAACAGCTCGACCTGGGGAATTTGCAGGTAGATCAGGGCGACCAGGTCAAAGCGGTGAGCCTCCAACGCGTAGGTGCGCAGGTCGGCTTCGCGGAAGTCGATGGCCTCGTGCACATTGCGCACCAGGGCCAGGCGCCGCGCCTTCGCAAGGGCCACGTCCGAGAAGTCAACAGCACGCACAAGCCAGCCCTGCTCCGCCAGCCAAACGGCGTTGCGCCCTTCGCCTGTGGCCATGTCCAGGGCGCTGCCGGGCGCGAGATCGGCGGTCTCTTCCATCAGGAAGCGGTTGGCCTTGGCCGTCCAGATGAGTTCCTCTGCTGCGTAGCGCTGGTTCCAGTCCTCGCGCTCCATGGTGCGGCTTGCTGCTGTGTGTGCTTGCGATGCGGATTGCATGGTTCTGCTCCTGAGATGTGTATGACACGATCGTAGGCATCCGCATGGCAAGGCGGAAGGCGCTCTGTTTGCACTTAGGTACTGCGCCCGACGCCGCATCAGCGCAACAGTGCTATGGTGCAAACATGTCGCTCCCTGATCTGAATTTGCTCATTACCCTGGATGTGCTGCTGGCAGAGGGCAATGTGTCGCGCGCGGCCAAGAGGCTGCATTTGAGCCCCTCGGCGATGAGCCGCTCACTGACGCGCTTGCGTGAGGCCACGGGTGACCCCTTGCTGGTGCGCGCCGGGCGCGGGCTGGTGGCCACGCCCCGCGCCCTTAAACTGCGTGACCAGGTCAGCCGCCTCGTGCAGGAGGCCACAGCGGTCTTGCGTCCTGAGGAGCAGCTCAACTTCCAGGAATTGGTCCGCACGTTTACCCTGCGTTCCAGCGAAGGGTTTGTGGAGAATTTCGGGCCCGAGCTGATCGCGCGCGTGGCCGAGAAGGCGCCAGGTGTGCGGCTGTTCTTTGTGCAAAAGCCGAACAAGGACAGCGCGCCCCTGCGCGAAGGGCTGGTTGATCTGGAGACCGGGATTATTGAAAAAACCACCGCGCCCGAGCTGCGTGTGCAGGCCCTGTTCAGAGACCGCATGGTCGGTGTCGTGAGAGCCGGGCACCCGCTCAGCCAGGGCGCCATCACGCCCACGCGCTACGCGCAGGGGCAGCATATTTCCGTCTCGCGGGAGGGGCTGGACAAAGGCCCTATTGATGACGCCCTGGGCGAATTGGGGATGGTGAGAAATATCGCCACGGTGGTCGCTGGCTTTTCGACCGCGCTGAGCCTGGCCAGGGCATCCGACATGATCGCCAGCGTTCCGGGGCGACACACCCGCAATTTGCGCGCTGGCATGTTCAGCTTCCCGCTGCCGGTGGCTGCGCAGGAGCTTACGATTTCCATGCTCTGGCACCCCCGCATGGAAGGGGATGCCGCCCACCGTTGGATACGGGGCTGCCTGCATGGCATCTGTGCGGCGCATCACGGCGATTCGGCAAGCCCGGAGGACCTTGTCAAAGAGTAAGGCCGTGACGTAGGCCAACAGCCTGCTTTCCTGCTGCCGGACGCTCGGCATGCGAAGGCGCAATGCGCTTGGCCTGCACTGTGTATGTGCGTCTGACGCTGCGCCACGAGGCAAAGATGTTGCTATCGTTCCCGCATGTCAAAACCTGATCTGAACCTGCTCCTGACCCTGGATGTGCTGCTGGCGGAAGGCAACGTGGCGCGCGCCGCCGAACGCCTGCATCTGAGCCCATCGGCCATGAGCCGGTCTCTGGCCCGCCTGCGCGATACCACGGGCGACCCCCTGCTGGTCCGGGCCGGGCGAGGTCTGGTTCCCACGCCCCGCGCCATCAGGCTGCGTGAGCAGGTGGGTCAGCTTGTGCAGGACGCACAGGCTGTCTTGCGGCCTGCAGAGAAGCTCGACCTGGGGCAACTCGCGCGCACGTTCACATTGCGGGTCAGCGATGGATTTGCGGAAAATTTTGGACCCGCGCTGATTGCCCGGGTGAGGCAAGAGGCACCCCTGGTCAGGCTGCGCTTTGTTCAGAAGCTCGACAAGGACAGCGGGCTCCTGCGCGACGGAATGGTGGATCTGGAAACCGGTGTTGTGGGTGAGCAGACGGGCCCGGAGGTCCGAGCGCGGATATTGTTCAGGGACCGTTTCGTGGGCGTGGTACGAAAGGAGCATGCACTGAGCCAAGGCGAGATCACAGCCTCGCGCTATGCGTCTGGCCAGCATGTGCTGGTGTCCCGGCGCAGCATGGACAGAGGCCCACTGGATGAAGCATTGAAGCCGCTGGGGCTGGAGCGTGAGATCGTCACCTTTGCGGGGGGATTTTCAGGCGCACTGGCCTTTGCGCGCTCGACCGACCTGATTGCAACCGTACCGGAAAGGCACACGGGCAATTTGCGCAGCGGCATGTTCAGTTTCAAGCTGCCAGTTGCTTCGCCAGAACTTGCCGTGTCGATGTTGTGGCATCCACGCATGGATGCGGACATGGCGCACCGTTGGCTTCGCGGATGTCTATTGGAAATATGCACGGCACAGGCCAATGGTTGCGAATGAAGGGCAAGGCAAATGCTTGCGCATCTAGGCCTTGCCCTCAGTGGCTTTCCAACGGTCTTCGCTGGAAAGCCCAACGACTAGTTAAAGATTTGGTCTGTGAACCCTGAAGTCGCCTGGCTCAGACGTTGTGCTTCCGCCAATTCATCCAGAACCTGCTGACGCGTCTTGCCGGCTACGGCTGCTTTTGCAGGATACCTTTCGGGGTACAGCTCGTTGAGCTTCTTCCCTGAATCCTCATGTCCATTGCCAGCAACGATGTCACCGGTGCGCTGTGCTTCAGCCAATTCATCCAACACTTGCTGACGGGTCCTTCCCGCTGTGGTTGCCTTTGCAGGGTAACGCTCGGGGTACAGTTCGTTGAGCTTTTTGCCTGAATCCTCTTGTCCATTGCTGGCAACGATGTCACCTGTGCGCTGCGCTTCCACCAATTCAGCCAAAACCTCTTCACGGGTCTTGCTTGAAATAAGGGAGGTGCTTGATTGCGCATCCATGAAACGATTTTGGGCGCCACTTTCATGATCGGACGCCATAGCGGCCATTGAGGAAAAGGTGAAGGCTGCAAGCGTGAGAATGATTTTTTGTGAGTTTTTCATGATGGATATTTTCTGTGTGATGGGTTTTTGGTACCGTTAGGCCGGCAGTTTCCGAAAGGCAATGGCGAAGCGGTTCCATGCGTTGATGGTGTTGACGAGGAGCGTAAGGTCCACCAGTTCGTTCGGTGCAAAGTGCGGCTCAACGCGCTCCCAGACATGGTCTGGAACATGCGAGTCCGCAATTTGCGTGAGCGACTCCGTCCACTCCAACGCAGCGCGTTCCCGGACACTGAAGTTCTTTGATTCGTTCCATACGGCAACCTCAGCCAATCTTTGTTCGCTCTCGCCTGCATTGCGAGCGTCCGCAGTATGGGTATTGATGCAGTAAGCGCAACCATTGATTTGTGAGGCTCGAAGTCGGACCAACTCCATGAGAGGCTTTTCCAATCCGGATGCGCCGCACTGCTTTTCGAGCGCAACCATTGCCGACATGGCTGCTGGACCATGTTTGAAAAAGTTAAGCCGGGGTTCCACCCGAGCCTTGTTGGATACGCCGCTATCAACAGCTACCGAATTTGATGTGATCTGCAATTTCCACTCCTGTAATGTGTAGAACGCAATCGTATTTCCGGGCGTGCAGTGGCGGAAGGCGCTTTGATTGCACTGTGTCCATGCACACCACGACACATAACAGTTTCTCCGCCGAAATACATAGTTTTATTCAGCACCACCTGTTTAGTTCTGCACCCGATCGCATCCGTGCCCAAGTTAGCCCGCAACCACCAAATCCCCCGCCAGCGCCCGTATAGCCGCCTCATCCAGCGTCTCCTTTTCCAGCAGCGCCTGGGCGCCGCGCTCCAGCACGGCGCGGTTGGCTTGCAGGATGGCGGTGGCGCGCTCGAAGCCGGCCATCACCACGGCGCGAATGGCCTGGTCTATGGCGTGCTGGGTTTCCTGTGAGACGGGTTGGCTGGGCGGCAGCATGGCTTCGGGCAGGTCCAGCATGGGGGTGCGCAGCGGCTCGAAGGCCACGTAGCCCAGAGCTTCGTCCATGCCGTAGCGCATGACCATGTCGCGCGCCATGCTGGTGGCCCGGGCCAGGTCGTCCACGGCGCCGGTGGAGAGGGTGTGGAACACCAACTTCTCGGCAGCGCGCCCGGCCAGCAGCACGGCCATCTTCTGCTGCAGTTCGGCCTGCGTAGTCAGGTAGCGGTCTTCCGTGGGGCGTTGGATGGTGTAACCCAGCGCGCCTATGCCGCGCGGGATGATGGACACCTTGTGCACCGGGTCGGCACCCTTCTGCGCCAGCGCCACCAGGGCGTGCCCCATCTCGTGGTAGGCCACGGCCTGGCGCTCCTGCGCGTTGAGCACGCGGCTCTTGCGCTCCAGCCCGGCCACCACGCGCTCCACTGCGGCAGTGAAGTCGATCAGTGCCACGCTGTCGGCTTTGCGCCGGGTGGCAGCCAGTGTGGCCTCGTTCACCAGGTTGGCCAGGTCCGCGCCGCTGAAACCGGGGGTGAGTGCGGCCACCTCGTCGAGCCTGACTTGCGGGTCCAGCGTGACGTGGCGCACATGCACGGCCAGGATGTCGGCGCGGCCCTTGCGGTCGGGCCGGTCCACCAGCACCTGGCGGTCAAAGCGGCCGGCGCGTAACAACGCCGGGTCGAGTATTTCCGGGCGGTTGGTGGCCGACAGAATGATCAGGCCCACCGAGGCATCAAAGCCATCCATCTCGGAGAGCAGCTGGTTCAGGGTCTGCTCTTTTTCATCATGGCCACCTAAGGATCCAAAGGCGCCGCGCGCGCGGCCCAAGGCATCGAGCTCGTCAATGAAGATGATGGCCGGTGCAGTGGCACGGGCCTGCTCGAACAGGTCGCGCACGCGGGCTGCGCCCACGCCCACAAACATCTCCACAAACTCGCTGCCCGAAATGGAAAAGAAAGGCACACCGGCCTCTCCCGCCACGGCCCGTGCCAGCAGCGTCTTGCCGGTGCCCGGCGGCCCCACCAGCAGCACGCCCTTGGGTATGTGCGCGCCCAGGCGCCCGTACTCCTTGGGGTGCTTGAGGAAGTCCACCACCTCCTCCAACTCATGGCGCGCCTCGTCCACACCGGCCACGTTGGCGAAGGTGACACCCGTGTTGGTTTGCGCATAGATCTTGGCGTGGCTCTTGCCCATGGGCAGCAGGCCGCCCAGCCCTTGTTTGGAAGCAACGTTGCGGATCAGAAGAAACCACAGCCCCATGAACACCAGCGTAGGCAGCACCCACGAAGCAATATCGCGCAGCCAGGTGCTTTCGTGCACGCGCGTGTACTGCACATTGAAGGGGGCCAGGCGCGCAGCCAGGTCGGGCTCCACACGCTGGGTGCTGAGCTGCGTCTTGTTGCCCTCGGGCGTCTTGAGGTGGCCCACCAGGGCGTTGTCGAGCACGGTGACGCTGTCAATGCGCCCGTTGCCCAGGGCCTGCTCGAACTCGTTGTAGGGAACCTGCTGCAGTTGGTTGGCGCCTTGCCACACACTTTGCAGCAGCATCAGCAGGGCAAAGGCCAGCAGCCAGAAGCTCCAGTTCCAGGAAGGCTTGTTGTCCAATGCGGTCTCCAGCAGTGGCGAGGAAAACGCTCAGGCTACTGCAATGCACTGCCCGGCTTTTGCGCTTTCGCAAGTGGCAAGGTCGGTGACGGAAGCTATTCCCACAGCGAATCAGGAAAGTTCTATCAACCTTGCACTAGTGCAACCACTGCACTAAACTGGCAAATATGCCCACCTTGCAAAAAATTCCCATGAGCGAATTTTTTTATCCCAAACTGGAGTCGGTCACGGCACTGGAGCTGCCATATCTGCGCACAGTCTGGAGCACCGGAGAAGTGCTGGATGTGGACCTGAGCAAAATATTGCGTGGCAAGGCATTTGCGGAAATCCGAAAGCCCGAGGTGTTCAGAACTGTCCACACCGACGGCCAGAGCATCGAGTGGTTTGACACGGAACTGGGGTCAGACAAT
The DNA here is from genome assembly GCF_003415675.1 of Rhodoferax lacus. Classification (GTDB taxonomy): domain Bacteria; phylum Pseudomonadota; class Gammaproteobacteria; order Burkholderiales; family Burkholderiaceae_C; genus Allorhodoferax; species Allorhodoferax lacus. The sequence goes on along the minus strand of NZ_QFZK01000006.1, from coordinate 46,186 downwards.
GTATACGCCTGGGCCAAAGAACAGGCGGGCGAAGTCAGCCATGACATGTTCGGCGGCTGGATGCTGCGTAACCAGCTTTCCTTGTCCAGTGCTGCGGAGGCGCTGGGCATCAGTCGACGCATGGTGAGCTACTACCGCACCGCTGCAAAATCCATTCCGCGTGCTATATGGTTGGCCTGTCTGGGCTGGGAAGTCACACGGCCAGAGCCCAACACGCTGCCCATGGAATTGCCCAGTGCGAAGGACTACGCAGCGGCCCATGCTTGATACGCCGTATGGCTTTGGCAACACGGAGTTGAACCATGAACACCATGACAGTGGACGACTTTCACGCCACCATTGAATTTGATCCGGAGCTCGATATGTTCCGGGGGGAAATCCTCGGCCTCAACGGCGGCGCGGACTTCTATGGCAAGAACCCCAAGGAGCTGCGCACGGAACTCAAGCGCTCCCTGCAGACCTTTCTGGATGTCTGCAAAGAGAAAGGCATTGAACCCAGGCGGCACATTGCGTAGCCTCTGGGCGGTAACACAATCAGACTCAATACCTAATGAAGTTGGGCGCAACTTTGATTCGGATGCGCGCTCGCGGATGATGGGGTCCAGGCTCACGGTCGTGGTATCAACACGGCGCAATTCAACAGGTTGGGTGCGGCCACTCAAGGGGTAATCTACGATGTCTGGACTGCCGCGATTCCGGTCTTACAAATTTGCGATCTGCCTGCTCCATTGCAGACGCAGGCAACCGGGTATCGACGGGCTACTTTCTGGCGATCATTTCGTCAAAGTGGGAACCCGGGCCCGGCCACAAGCTGTCATCCGCGGGAAAGAGAAGTCCGGCGTTCCGACATGCGCATGGCGCTGTCCAAGTCTTCCATGTTCATGTAGCAGCCCTGTAGATGGCGCTCGCCGCTGTTGGGGTCAAAACTCTTGCGTCCATGCAGAATGCGGTTGTTGTCATAGGCAATCAGTTCGCCCGGATGCAACTTCAAATTCAAGTGGTAGCGCGTGTCGCGCAGCAGGGCCCACAGCGCCGCAATGGCCTCGTACATGGGTGCCACCAGTTCTTCTGAGACCTTGAGGCTGGAGCGCAGCCAGTTGTTAAAGCGCATCCGGGTGAGCTGCCCACTCTGGTCCAGTGCAAGCATCGGGGCACTGGACCGGACGTCGCAGTTGGCATCATGGAAGCGGAACTCCACCAGTTGCTGGCTCAGCAGCGCAAAGGCCTCGGGATTTTGGGCGCGCAAATCCTCGGCAACGCGGAAACCATCGGCAAACAGCGACTCGCCACCGGTGACGCTGCTCTTGAGGCAGCTGAGCATCTGCACGTCCGGCGGAAAACGCCAGTTGACCAAGTCATGGTGCAGTTCCAGCCCCAGCGCCGTATAGGCCACTGCGTTGGGATTGGGCATGGAAATGACGTCATAGTGGTCACCAAAATTGGTATGGCGCACAGGTCCAACGCGCCGGGCCACATCCAGCAGCTTACCGGGCTCCTGGGGCACGCCTTGCAGCAGAACAATGCCATGGCTTCGTATCGCCGCTATCCACGCACGCAGTCCCTCCTCCGTTTCCATATAGGCGCCAAAGTCCAAGGTCGGTACAGAGTCGTTCAAACCTGCATCCCAGAGTGTGCGCGTGGCCTGCACCTCGCTGTGGGCAGCGCTGCTGTAGCAGTGCTGTCTGAGCCAGGCTGTGCCAAAGCGCGAAACATGGTGCTCGGACCCCTGGCTGAAGTGCACTTCCAGCACATCCGGCATGCTCTTCGCAACATGCGTGATGCGTGGCTGCGCGTGGTCAATGAACATATAAAGCCGCTCCATGGCCTGGGGGTGGCGGCATGATGGGCAGGCACAGTTATCACGCAGCCATAGGGCCTCGAAGCGGCTGACCCGGCCGTCATCCCAATGCAACTGCAGGGCCTGCCCATCATGTGCGACCTGGCTTACGCCGTGCGCTGCGGGCGCTGGTGCGAGATCCGCCATGAGAGAGGGTTGGTGCAGGTTGGCGGGTGCGGTGTTCATCATGGTTTGCGCTTTCAATGTGGATGGGACGCATGCTAGGTCGACTGACCGGCAGGGACAAGCAATGGATTCAGCTAGTACGTTATTAGATTTTCTTTACACTCACTTTCATGAAGGACACCAATACCCCTTTGAATTGGCTGCGTGCGTTTGAGGTCTCTGCACGCCATCTCAATCTTTCCGCCGCCGCAAGGGAACTGCACGTTACGCCCGCTGCCATCAGCCAGCAGGTTCGGCTGTTGGAGCACCGTGTGGGCGTGGCCCTGTTCGAACGCAACGCGCGAGGGGTGCGCCTGACACGTGCCGGTGAAAGCTTGCTGCCCGTTTGCCGCGAGTCCTTTGAGCGCATGGACGCCGCGTTGCTGGAGTTGTTTGGAAAACGCAAAGGAAATCGATTGGTTGTGCGCGTATTGCTGGGGTTCGCGCGAACCTGGCTGCTCAATGCTGTGGCGGGATTTACGGCGTTGCATCCGGACATCCCTATACGTCTTGTTGCGTCAGTCTGGCCTGGTGAGCCGCTCGACACCAGCGTGGACGTAGACCTGCGTCTGGCTTCTTCGCCTCCCAAAGGTCTGGAGGCACATCAACTGACACACGATTGCATATTTCCCGTTTGCGAAGCAAGCCTGGCAAGGCGTCTGCAACGCAACAAAAAGGAGATGGATTGGTCAAGTCAGAGGCTGCTGCACACCATCGGGTTTGCGCAAGGGTGGCAACAATGGATGGCCGAATCACAAATCAAACGCAAGACGCAGGCCACCGATCTTGAATTTGATTCAGCCCAGCTATGCCTTGAAGCAGCGTCCCTTGGGCATGGCATAGCGCTGGCCCGCAGCAGTTTCGTGACCGATTATCTGGACAGCAAGCGCCTCGTCGCGTTGCGCGGCGCAAGCCTGGAGGCCAGGGACAACGTGTTCTTAACGCTTGCACTGGGACTGAGCGCACAGGCACCGGCTGCTGTTTTTCGGGACTACTTGCTAAGCCAAGCTGAACCGCCGCCAATGCAATCGCATTAGCCCAGAAGAGTGGCTCCTTCTTCTAGGTAAGCAGGCGGCAGTGTTTCCTACGCCGCCCGGACGGTGGAGCGAACTTCGCGCCGTGGATGCTTCCCCAAAGAACAGCCATTGCACTAGTCGGCCTCCAAAATTTCCGCTTTGGGCAGATGCCGAATACCACGCCCGGCCGCTGAACGGGGCCGAACTGGTTGGCCCTAAAGCTGGCCGTCGTGTGCACCCGCATCCAGCCCTCCAGAGTCATCCCGTCCGAAGTCCCAACAACTCCCGAGGCCACCTACCCCCCACGCCGCCGGCTGACACTATCCGCCAGCACACACAAAATCTCAAACGCCATGGTCGCGCCCACCAGCGCCGTGTTGCCGCTGGGGTCAAAGGGTGGTGACACTTCCACCACGTCCCCGCCAATCAGGTTCAAGCCCTGCAGGCCGCGCACCAGGCGCTGTGCTTCAAGGGTGGTCAGGCCGCCGATCTCTGGCGTGCCGGTGCCGGGTGCGTACACCGGGTCCAGCGCGTCCACGTCGAAGCTCACGTAGGTCTCGCCCTCGCCCACCACGCGGCGGGCTTCGGCAATCACGGCGGGCAGGCCCATCTGGTGGAACTCTTCGATGTCGATCACGCGTATGCCCTGCTCCTGGCCCCAGGTGTCTTCGGCGTCGTTGTAGAGCGCGCCGCGTATGCCGATCTGCACCGTGCGCTTGGGGTCCAGCACGCCCTCTTCAATGGCACGGCGGAAGGGTGTGCCGTGGGTGTATTTGAAGCCGCCAAAGTAGCCGTCCCAGGTGTCGGTGTGGGCATCGAAATGCACCATGCCCACGGGGCCATATTTTTTGGCCAGTGTGCGCAATATGGGCAGGCTCACCAGGTGGTCGCCGCCAATCGACAGGGGCGCAATGCCGGCCACTTGCAGCTTGTCAAAAAAGGTTTCGATGCGCGCCAGCGAATCCATCAGGTCCACCGGGTTCACCGGTGTGTCGCCCAGGTCGGCGCAGTTGCAGATCGAAAAAGGTTTGAGGCCGCTGGCCCGGTTCACATTGCGCACCATGGTCGAGATGTCGCGCACCTGGCGCGGGCCGTGGCGCGCACCGGGGCGGTTGGTGGTGCCGCCGTCCCAGGGCACGCCTACCAGGCCAATGTCCACGTCTTTGAAGAGTGGATCGTCAAAGCCCACCAGGGGCAGGCGCATCAGTGTGGCGATGCCGGCAAAGCGCGGCATGACCGAGCCGGTGATGGGATGGAAGGGGTTGCTTGTCATAGGGGTTTTCCTTGGATGCCCTGTTTGTAAACCATTACGCCGCCCAGGAATTGGTGCCAGGGCATTCCCAACGATGGAGCCAGCAGGTGCCAGCGCGCGCGCAGTGGCGTGCCTTGTCCCGATTCCGGTGCAAGGCGCGCGGTGCACGGTGCGAGCCGCAGTCCGGTGCAGGGGCAGCCTGCAGGCGCCTGCACCGGGGCTTGCTGCAAATGCGACCTGTTTTTACACCGGTGGCGCGCATGGCATGCAGCTTGCGTAATGCCAAGCCATCAACCACCCATAAAGCAAAGCGGCATGCAACTGGATTTGTTCAAGTCCCTCTGGGGCTGGCAAGGCGACTGGAGCCAGTGCGCTGCACAGGTGCGCGAGATGGGCGGCGTGGGCGTAGAGACGCGCATGCCCGTCGATGCCGCCGCTGTGCAGCAGCAGGCGCAGGCTTTGCAGAACGAAGGCCTGGCCCTCATATCGGTGGTGTTTACCGGCGGCGATGTGCTGCCCAATCAGGCCTGGACACCCGCGCAGCACCTGCAGCGGCTACAGGGTGCGCTGGACAGTGCGGCCATCCTGCAACCGCGCTTTATCAACCTGTTGGCCGGCAACGACCGCTGGCCCCTGGCCCAGCAGGTGGACTTCTTTGGCCAGGCGCAGGCGCTGGCTGATGCGGCCGGTGTGGTCTGCAGCTTCGAGACCCACCGCGCCAGCTCGCTCTTCAGCCCCTGGGTGACACTGGCCCTGATAGAACAACTGCCGCAGCTGCGCTTTACCGCCGACATCAGCCACTGGGTGGTGGTGTGTGAACGTCTGCTGGATGCCCCCCAGGACGACCTGTCGCCCTTTATCGCGCGTGTGCACCACACGCAGGCACGCGTGGGCTACGACCAGGGCCCGCAGGTGCCGCACCCGGGCGCACCCGAGTACGCCAGGGAGGTGGCGTTTCATTACCGCGTGTGGCAGTCCATCTGGGCCTCGCAGGCCGCGCGCGGCTACAGCCACACCACGCTGACCCCCGAGTTCGGCCCCGACGGCTACACCCACCTGATGCCTTTCACCAAAGCACCCGTAGCCGACCTGTGGGAACTCAACCTGGGCATGGCCCGGACCCAGCGCGCGCAGTTTGAGCGCTGGCTGCACCGACAGAAAGACTACACATGAACAGCACCAGCCACAGTGGCACACCCGGGGCGCGCGGAGAATTCTTCCGCCTGCCTGTGATCGACGTCAGCGGGCTGCGCAGCAGCCGCCTGGAAGACCGCCAGGCCGTGGCCGATGCCATAGGCGATGCCGCGCGCAACATCGGCTTTTTCTATGTCAGCGGCCACGGCATTCCTGCAGCGCAGATTGCCGCCCTGCGCGCCACCGCCGCCCACTTCTACGCCCAGGACCCGGACTGGAAGATGAAGCACTACATCGGCCTGGGCCGTGGCCACAAGGGCTTTGTGCCCGAGGGCGAAGAGATCTATGGCACGGGCCGCCCCGACCACAAGGAGGCCTATGACATCGGCTTCGAGGCTGCGGACGACCACCCCCAGGTGTTGGCAGGGCTGCCACTGATTGGTGGCAACAAGTGGCCCGAACTGCCCGGCTTCCAGCAGGCAGTGCAGGCCTATTACGCCAGCGTGTTTGCCCTGGGCATGCAACTGCTGCAGGCCTTTGCCCTGGCACTGGGCCAGGAAGAGCACGCCTTTGACAGCTATGTGACCTGCCCGCCCAGCAAGCTGCGCCTGATCCACTACCCCGTGGACCCCAGCGCCGAAGACGTGCTGGGCATTGGCGCGCACACCGACTACGAATGCTTCACCCTGCTACTGGCCGACCAGGCGGGGCTGGAGGTGCTCAACAGCCTGGGCCAGTGGATTGATGCGCCGCCGCTGACGATTGACGGTGAAGAGGCCTATGTCATCAACGTGGGCGACATGCTGGAGGTGATGACGGCCGGCGCCTTTGTGGCCACCTCGCACCGGGTGCGCAAGGTCACCACCGAGCGCTATTCCTTCCCCCTGTTCTTTGCCTGCGACTACGCCACCCGCATCCGCCCGCTGCCGCAGTTTGCTGCGGCCGATGCCGCGCCCCTGTACGAAGAGCTGAGCATTGGCGACCACATGTGGAGCATGGCGCTGCAGACCTACCGCTACCTGGGCGAGAAGGTGCGCCGCGGCGAGCTGCAACTGCCCCAGGGCGCGCGCCTGCCTTCGAGCTTTGGCAATTTCGCCAAGGAAGAGGCCGCTGTGCATGCGGCCACACCGGGCTGAAGGCGCTGCACCTTTTTCATTCTTCTGCTCTTTTTTTCACCCGCGTTTTTCTGTTCAACCCACTGGAGACTCCACCATGTTCACACTGTCCACCACCGCCCGCAAAACGGGTCTGGCCCTGTCCCTCGCCACCCTGCTCCTGGGCACCGCCCTGCAGGCCCAGGCCCAGGTCGCAGTACCTGGCGCCATCAAGGTTGCACTGGAAGCGTCCTACCCTCCCTTTGAATCGTATGAAGGCGACAAGATCGTGGGCTTTGACCCCGAGCTGACCGCCCTGCTCTCGCGCGAGATGAAGCTCAAGCCCACCCTGGTGGACACCAAGTTCGCCAGCCTGGTGCTGGGCCTGGGCGGTGGCCAGCATGACGCCGTGATCTCCGGCCTCTACATCACCGCCGAGCGCCTGGCCATTGCCGACGCCGTGCCCTACGCCGGCATGGGCGCGCTCATCATGGCCAGCAAGGACGGCGTGCAGCCCAAGACCGAGAACGACCTGTGTGGCGTCAAGGTCGGCCTGCAGGCGGGTACCAGCTGGGTGAAGAAGCTGCAAACCCTGTCCACCGAATACTGCGTGGCCAATGGCAAGCCACCGGTGGCAGTGTCCGAGTTCCCCACCGCCCCCGAAGTCTCGCAGGCCCTGATGAGCAAGAACGTGCAGGCGCAGATTGAAGTGGCCGCCGCGGCCAAGGCCTTTGCCGCCAAGAGCAATGGCCGCATTGTGGTCAGCTCGCCAGCCACCGTGTACCCGCAAATCCTGGGCATCTATGTGAAGAAGGGCAACACCGTATTGGTCAAGCAGTTTGAAGCCGCCATGGCCGCCATCCACAAGTCGGGCGAATACGACGCGCTGATCAAGAAGTACGACCTGAACCCCGTCGCCCTCAAGTAATCACCCCTGCACACCGCACGCACAGGAACACCATGGAACTGAACTGGACCTATTTTTTCTCGCTCTTTTCCATGGCGATGTTCTGGCGTGCCGTGGTCACGGTGGTGGAGCTGGGCACGCTGTCCTGGCTGATCGGCCTGGTCCTGGGCTTTTGCGTGGCCAGTGCCCAGCTCTCTGGCATCACCGCGCTGCGCGCTGCGGCCAAGGTGTATGTGTGGTTCTTCCGCAGCGTGCCGCTGCTGGTGCTGTTGGTGTTTGTGTTCAACAGCCCGCAAATATTTCCGTCGGCAGGGCCTGCCCTGTCGATACCCTTTGTCTCGGGCCTGCTCTCGCTGGTGCTGACCGAGACGGCCTACATGGCCGAGATCCACCGTGGTGGTTTGATGTCAGTCTCCAAGGGCCAGCGCGAAGCCGGGCGCGCCCTGGGCCTGGGCTATTGGGGCATACAGGCGCGCATCGTGGTGCCGCAGGCCTTTCGCATTGCCCTGCCCACGCTGGTGAACGAATACGTCACCGTGATCAAGCTCACCTCGCTGGTTTCGGTGATCTCGCTGCCCGAGCTGCTGATGACCGGGCAGCGCCTGTACAGCCAGAACTTCCTGGTGATGGAAACCCTGCTGGCCGTGGCCGTGTATTACGTGATGATCGTCTCGGCCTTTGGCGCGGCCTTCCAGTGGCTGGAGCGCCGCCTGGACCTGCAGCGCCGCCAACCCGCCAGCCTGGATGACAAGGCCTGCGGTGACCTGCGCGCCACCCTGCGCCCGGTGGCACTGGTGCCGCCCCTGCCTGCGGTACCCGGTGCGCCGCTGGCCCTGGAGATGCGCGGCATCAGCAAGAGCTATGGCAGCCAGAAGGTGCTCGACATCGTGCAGCTGCGCGTGGCCACGGGCGAGGTGCTGTGCCTGATTGGCCCCTCGGGCTCGGGCAAGACCTCGCTGATTCGCACCATCAACGCGCTCGAAGCCATCGACAGCGGCGAGATCATCCTGTTTGGTGAAAGCTACCTGACCGCCGGTGAAAGCCCCGACAGTGAACGTGCCCGCGACGGCGTGCGCCGCATTGGCATGGTGTTCCAGAGCTTCAACCTGTTCCCGCACCTAACGGTGCTGGACAACGTGCTGATGGCCCCCGCCTACCACGGCCTGGGCGATGCCGCCATGCGCGACTTTGCGCTGGGCCTGCTCGACAAGGTGGGCCTCTTGGCCCATGCCTACAAATACCCGCACCAATTGTCTGGCGGCCAGCAGCAGCGCGTGGCGATTGCGCGCGCCCTGGCCATGAAGCCCGACATCATGCTGTTTGACGAGCCCACCTCGGCCCTGGACCCGGAGCTGGTGGGCGATGTGCTGCGCGTCATCCAGCGCCTGGCCAAGGAAGGCATGACCATGCTCATCGTCACCCACGAGATGGAGTTCGCGCTGAATATTTCAGACCGTGTGGTGTTCATGGAAGGCGGCAAACTGCAAATGGATGTCAGCCCCGATGTGCTGCGCAACCAGCCCTACCCCAACGACACGCTGTTGCGCGTGCGCAAGTTCATGGGCATGCCCAGCCACGGCGGGCGGGCCGCATGAGCAGCGCCCTGAACGCGGCGGATGAGACCGCCCTGCGCTGCGACCTGGCCGCCGCCTACCGCCTGGCCGCGCGCTTTGGCTGGGACGACACGCTGTACACCCACTTCTCGGTGCGCCTGCCCTCGCCCGCGGGCCAGGAGCGCTTTTTGCTCAACCCCTTTGGCCTGATGTTTGACGAGGTCTGTGCCAGCGACCTGATTGTGGTGGACGCCCGCGGCCACAACGTGGCGGGCGACGCCAAACTCAACCCGGCAGGCTTCACCATCCACAGCGCCGTGCACATGGCGCGCGACGATGCGCACTGCGTCATCCACACCCACACGCTGGCGGGCATGGCGGTGGCCGCGTGTGAGAGGGGCCTGCTGCAGCTCAACCAGATATCGGCCGAGTTTTTTGAGGGCGTGGGCTACCACCCCTACGAGGGCGTGGCCACCAACCTGGAAGAACGCAGCCGCCTGCAGGCCGCTCTGGGCAACAAGGCCGCACTCATCCTGCGCCACCACGGCCTGCTGACCGTGGGCAGCTCGGTGGCCGATGCGTTTTATGTGATGTTCTACCTGAACCGCGCCTGCGAAATCCAGCTGGCCTGCGCGCAGTTGGCCGGTCTGGGGGTGGCTGGCGCAGTCACCGAAATTGCCCCACCGGTCAGCGCCTATGTGCGCCAGCAATTGGTGAAGGCGCAGCACGAGCGGCCACTGATCTGGGCCGCGTGGTTGCGCCAGCTGGAGCGCAGCGGCAGCAACTACAAAAACTAATATATATATTTCCAGGACCACCATGCCTACCCTTCTGGTGTGCAGCGCCTGCGACAACCTGCAAGTGCTGGCCGATCGCATGGCCACTGAGGCGGCACGCGTGCTGCCCGGCTTGCAAGTCACGCTGTGGCCCGAACCCTTTGAGGCTGACGACGTGCTGGCCGTGGCCGCCTGGCACCCGCCAGCTGGCCTGCTGGGCACCCTGCCCAAGCTGCAGATGGTGGCTTCCATAGGCGCGGGCACCGAACACATTCTGCGCTGCCCGGACCTGCCCGCAGACGTGGCGGTGACCCGCATCGTGGACCCGGCGCAGGCGCGGGGTATGGCCGAATACGTGCTGTGGGCCGCGCTCTATTACCACCGCGGTTTTGACCAGATGGCTGCGCAACAGCGCCAGGGCCTGTGGCACATGCCGCCGCAAGGCCCGGCCCGTGCTTTTCGGGTCGGCATCATGGGGCTGGGCGGCATGGGCTTGCAGACCGCGCTGTGCCTGCGCGACTTTGGCTTTGCCGTGAGCGGCTGGTCGCGCAGTGCCCATGCGGTGGAGGATTTGCACACCTTTGCGGGTGATGCCGCACTGCCCGAATTTCTGGCGCCGCTGGACATGGTGGTGTGCCTGCTGCCGCTCACACCGGCCACCCACGGCCTGTGCAATGCGGGCTTCTTTGCCCGCATGAAGACGGGTGCGGCGTTGGTGAACGTGGGCCGTGGCGAACAGGTGGTGCTACCCGACTTGTTGGCCGCGCTCGACAGCGGCCATCTGCGCGGCGCCGTGCTGGATGTGTTTGACCGCGAGCCCCTGCAGGCCGATGACGCGCTGTGGCGCCACCCCAAAATCTGCCTCACACCGCACATGGCGTCGAGCGCCTCGGACCAGACCATTGCGCAGCAGATCGTGACCAACACCCTGCGCCTGCGCCAAGGCCTGTTGCCCCTGCACACCATGGACCGCCAACGCGGCTACTGAAGCAGCTCTTGCAAGAGCTGCAGGCGGACTCGGTGGTCTGGCATGGCGCCCAAAGCGCCGCCCCCTTATCAGGCGGCCGTGCTTTTACTGATAGCCAACCAGGCCAGTCGTCAGAGGGACTGGCGCTCGGTTGGCAGCCAGGTCTCTTGCGAGCTGACCTGACGGGCCTCGCGGATGCCGTCACGCACTGCGGCTTTGATGGCACGGTATGCCACCCACACGAGCAGCAGCACAAGCAACAAGCCTGCGGCCAGCAGGATCAGGCCCTGGTACAGGGGGTTATCAAGCAAACTGGGATTCAAGCGTCATTCTCCATGGGCGGGGGGCACAGGCACATTATTGAAGCCGGCTGCCGGTGGGCGCATTCTGCGCGTCAACGCTGCTTTGGCGTGACTGCAGGTCCGCCACCAGGCTGTCCACCTTGGCCTTGTAGGCACTGTCGTTCAGGGCCACGGCTCGGGCGGCTTCTCCATAGTTTGCCCGGCCGTTCTGCAAATCCCCCAACAGGGACTTGGTGCGGCTCCAGTAGGCATCGAGCACGGCCACGACCTCGGGTGGGTAGGTCTCGCGGCGCCAGGCAGCAGCCATATCCAGGCACATCTCGTAGCCCGCGACAACGCTGGCCAGCTCGGTTTTTTCCGACTTGCCCGGATGCCCCTTGTTGGCCAGCAAACCCTCATCGGGCGCGTGGTCCAGAAAGAAGGGCACCTTGGCCGACAGATGCCTGCTGGCCCGCGAATCCCCCAGCGCCTTGAAGCAGGCGCTGTCGGGATGCAGGCGTGGCTTGGCACCGGGCAGCAGCGTGACCTGCGTATCCGTATCCGCTTCCTGGACCTGTGGCGTGACCGTTTGCACGACCTTTTGCGTGGTCTTTTTGGAGCTGCCCTTGGAGACACTCCTGGAAGCACTTTTGGAGGTGCTGGCGGATGCGCCTTTGGCAGCGTGGGCCTTCTTGGCCTTGTGCACGCAGGCAGCGTCCGCTTTGTGCGCACTCTTCTTGCTGCTCTTGCAAAGCGCCTGGTCTTTGGCCAGCGCCCCCCAAGAAAGCATGCAACACACCAGCAGCAGCAGCCAGGCGTGCCACTTCAAACGCAACCCCGCAGGGTTGCGGCATGCAACCCCAGCCATTTATTTGGCGTCAGCTTCGCACTTCTTCATGAAGGAATTTTTGGCAGCACCTGCCAGGGCCTTGCCGTTCTTGTCGATGGCTTTGTCAGCGCAAGCGGAAGGTGCCTTGGTGGCCGCTTCACATTTCTTGATGGACGAGGCCTTGGCAGCGCCTGCAAGCGGCTTGCCGTCCTTGCTCAGTGCCTTGGCTTCACACTCGGAGGCCGCGCTGGCAACCTGGGAAAACATCAGGCCAGCAACGAACAAACTGCCAAAGGCAACAGAAAAAATCTTGGACATGTGAACAACTCCTGTATGTGAATGAAACCCTGCCCATGACCATAGCATGCACTCCGGCCGCAACAGAACACGCATTCACACAATGCGGCAAGACCCCCCAAAATTCGACCTCCGGACCGTTGCCCACGCCGGGCCTATAACTTGACACCAGCTGCCAGTTTGGTCAGCCAGGCGCTGACCGCATGGCTGAGCACGCTGGCATCGCGCACCAGGTCGTCAAAATGGCGCGTCAGGGTTTCGATGTGCTCACGCGTGTTGAACACAAGGTAGGAACTGCCGATATAAATCACCGCGCGCTGCTGGCCAAACACCGTGACCGGGGCGCTGTAGCGCTGCTTCAGGTCATACAGGTGCAGGCGCGTGCTGGGATAGAGCTCATCGCACAGCTCTGCCATGTGCAGCAGCTGCTCGCGCACCTGCGCGGGCTTGAGCGCCGCCCAGATGCCGCTGCGCTGGGCAAAATCTGTCAGGGTCTGCACCGGCATGGCGAATTCGTAGTCGGTGCCCACCAGCCGGTTCATGGACAGGCGCGTCTCCTTGCTTTGCAAGGCCTGCTGCGGCGTCTTGCCCTCGTATTTGGCGTACTCCAGCTGCAGCGTGGCACGGGTCTTCATCACCTCGGGCAGGTTGGTGGGCACATTGCGCACCTTGGAACCCGTGGCCTCCTGCAGCCAGCGCTCGATGTGCACATCGGCCCGGTCTGGCAGCGCGGTGGCCACCTGCAGCGATTCGCGCAGGATTTCCCCCGGACCCAGGGTGCTGTTGGACAGGCCCAGCAACCAGTCGGCACTCACGCCCAGGGCCGAGGCCAGCTCCGCCACCACGTGGCCGGACGGCAGGCGCACCTGGTGCTCGGAGAGCAGTTGCGACACGGTGGAGCGGTCCACCCCGGTGATCCCGGCCAGGCTGGTGCGGTTGAGCTTGTGCTCCAGCATGGCCGAGCGCAGGCGCTCGCGAAACACCTCGGAACGCCGGGATTTGGGGACTGTGGGCGGGGTGCTGGGCATGGTGCTGGGTATTTGTGAAAACGTGACTATTATCACCAATTGGTGCATTTACGTTACCAATCAAACGTTGATTCACGCGCACGGCATCCGCACAATTCCAGCCATGGAACAGAACAAGCGCACCCTCACCAAGGCCATCACCTGGCAGCTCATCGGCTTTGTCATGATGGCCGTCGTCAACTACTTCTACATCGGCGACTTTTCGCAAGGCCTGGGCCTGTCAGCCTTGCTGACGCTGATTGGCCTGGTCAGCTACTACCTGCATGAGCGCCTGTGGGCAGGCATACGCTGGGGCACACGGGGCAGCACCTGACGCCGCGCGCCTGCCTATTTGCCTTTGCCGCTGCCGGAGCCACCACTGGAGCCGCTTTTCGAGCCGGACCCTCCAGAGCTGCCCGAGCTGCCCGAGCTGCCTGAAGTGCCTGAGCTTCCCGAAGTGCCCGAGCCTCCCGACGTTCCCGAGCTGCCGGAGCCGGAGTCATCGGATCCGCTGGAGCTGCCCGAACCGCCCGAGCTGCCGGACTTGTCGTCCGAGCCGCTGGAGTCCTTGCCACTGCCCGACTCGGCCTCCTTGCCCGACTCAGCCTCCTTGCCAGCCTCGGACTTGCGGACACGCCCTTCGCGCGCGCCGTAGCGGTATCCCGAAACCCGGACCTCCATGTGATGGACCTGCAACCTGTGCTGCGCGTCCAGGCTGCCGGTCAGGCGCACCCGCTGGTTCTCGGCCACGTCTTTCAGGCTGCCGCCCTGCACCTGCAGGTCGCGGCCGAGCGCAAAGGTGCGCTGGCCCAGGCTGATGGAGTTGGCGCCCACGGCATGCACCAGGCCTTCCATCACCACGGAGCGCACGGCCCCCAGGCTGCTCTGCACAGGCTCGGCCTGCACCTGGCGGGCCCGCAGGGTTGCGCCGTCCCAGGTGCCGGCAATTGCGATCTCCGCGCCACGGGCTGCGCCGGCAGGCAGACGGGTGTCGCCCAGATGCACCGCCGTTCCGCTGACCACCATGTCCACACCCATGTTCTTCTCGAACACGCCCGTCAGGCGCGCCAGAGGCTGGGGTGCCACCGGGCTCAGGAAACTGGCTTCAATCTGGCCATTGGCGCGGCGGAAACCACCCACTTGCACCCACTGGCCAGGGCGCAGGCCCTCCAGGGTCTGGCCCGTGCGCACCAGCACCGACTGGCCCAGCACCTGCAGCTCACCCCTGGCCGCCTGCACCCGGTCCACCGGGCCTACCAGGGTGTTGAGCACCGCGATGCTGCGGGCCGTGAACTCGGCGCCCGCACCTGTTGCCCGAATGGCCACCAGCTGTCCCACAGCCAGGCTGTTCAGGGGCACGGGTTGGCCGTCCTGCTCCACAGGGGTGGTGGCATCAAACTGCACTTCCACCCCGTTCACGCACACGCTGGCAAAGCCGGTAATGAGTCCCACAATGCCAGTGCCACCCACGCCGCCCGCATCCAGGCCCACGTCAATGCCCGTGCCACCCAGCCCGGGCCGCCCGGCGATGATGCCGGTTCCACCCACGCCCGGCGCCTGCTCGGGCATGGCCGGCATGGTGGCCGCCTGGTTGGCACAGCCATCGGCAGCCCATGCCGGCAAGGTGCCCAAACACAGCAGGCCCCACACCAGACCCAGGCCCAGGCCCCACGCAGACAGCCGCCTTGGCATGCAGACAGAATTCTTCATACACCCTCTCCTGCCGGTGGCTTGGCATCCACCGGCTCGGCATAGAAATACACACCAAAGGTCATGCGCTGGCGCTCAGGTGCGGGCACGTCGGCATCGCGTTTTTCGGCCTGCATGGCACTTTTGTTGACGGCCAGCAGCGCCTTCATGCCCAGTTCCAGGGCCTGCTTGGCCAGCGCCTGGGCTGACTCGGCACCCAGCGCGTCATAGTGCACGCTGCGGTCCATGAAGGGGGGCTGCAGCCCCTGCAGGTTGTGGGCGGCCGCTGCCAGGTGGTCGTGCAGGTTGTGGCCGAAATAAAAGGCCTTTTCGTCAAAGCCCTCAGTGGGGATGAAGGCGTCGGCATTCAGGCACACCCGCCTGTCTTCATCCAGGCGGGCAATGCCCAAGCGCATCCACTCGTCCAACACCACCTTGGAGCGGATGTCGCTGTTGACGCTGGCCACCAGGGCCTCGAAAGACAGCTCGCCGCCTTCGCTGCGAAAGCGTGGCAGGGCCAGGGGCTGCCCGGCCTCATCCAGGTAGGCCGGTGTACCCAGCCAGACCGCCACCAGGTGGGCACCCAGGGACACCACGGATGAAGGTGCGGGCACCTCGGCGCGCAGTTCGGTGCGCAGACGGCTCACGTCCTTGCGGTGCACGCCCGACATCAGGCTGATGCGGCTGTCGGTGGGCGGCTTGTTGTCAATGCGGAAGTCGCGCTCGGCCACTTCCACATACAGGCTCTTGAGCATTTCCGACAGGAACTGGAAGGTAATGCCGCTGGCAAGCATGAGGCGCACCAACGGCATGAGCACGCGGCGCAGGGCCTGCACAAGTGCGGCCTGGGGCATAGGGCTGGCTGGATCGTCCATGGTGTCTCACTAAGGTGTGAGACGGACTGTAACATTTATTTGTGGGAAATTTTTCCACAAAACACTTGCGCGGGAAAAAATCCCACATATAATTCGTCTGCGTGGGAAAATTTCACACGCAATGCAAGCAACCCCACTTGGCAATCTTTCAACTTACTGGAGAACATTCATGGCAACTTCCAAAATTTCCACCCTGCTGGGCACCGTTACCGCCGCCGCACTCATGACCTGCGTGCTCACTGCCACCATGACCCTGGGCGCCAGCATGGCCATGGCCAAGGACGGCAGCTCGGGCTCGGGCTCGGGCTCGAAATCCAGCAGCAGTGGCAGCAGCAGCAACAGCGGGCGCTCTGCCTCCGGCACTTCCAATACCAGCGATTCGTCCAGCACAACCCGTGGTTCAGATGATGGTGCGGGCCATGTGCGCCAGTCGCGCGGCGCTGATGATGCGGCAGGCCATGTCAGTGGTGCTGACGATGCGGTGGGCCAATTGCGCCAATCGCGTGGTGCTGATGATGCGGCAGGCCATGTGCGCCAGTCGCGCGGCGCCGACGACCTCATCAAACTCTAAGCGGCGGTCACAGACTGGACCATTGGCTCCAGAGTTCCCAGGCTTCGTCTTCATCGCATTCAATCACCTGGGCTGCAGGTATGGGGCGGTTGAAGCGGCGCCGCTCCCGAAGCTCAGCAGGCACTTCCGGTGCAGCCACCGGCTGCTCGGGTGGCACGACGGGCTGTTCCTTGACGGGAGGGTAGATGCGCTTGACGGCGTTATGGGACATCGGACCATCCTAGGGAATACCCGCAGGGGTTCATATCCCCCATTTGGGGGATATTGCGGTCCCTCCCATATTTATGGGAGGCAGCCGCCCCCATGCACTGCCCTGTCAGTTCCAGCCGCCGCCCAATGCGCGCACCAGCCCCGTGGTGGCCTGGCAACGTGCGGCACGCAACTGCACCAGTTGGCGGCGGCCCTGCAATTCCCTGCGCTGCACCTCCAGCCAATCGAGCTGGCTGATGGAGCCGCTATCAAAGCGTGCCTGCGAGAGTTCGCTGGCGCGTGCGGCACTGCCCTGCATGCGCTCCAGGGCTGCGTTTTGTTGAGCCAACAGGCGCTGCGCAGACAGCTGGTCTTCCACTTCACGCAGTGCCTGCAACAGATGCTGGTGGTAGCTGGCCACGGCTGCAGACAGCTCCGCATCGGCCATGGCAATACCGGCCTGGCGACGCCCACCGTCGAACACCGGCAGGTTGGCCAACACACCAAAGGCCCAGGTTTGCATGGAGGCCGCCACCAGCGTGCTGAGTTCGGCCGAGGCAAAGCCGGTGGTGCCGGTGAGGCTCAGGCTGGGGAACCAGGCGGACTGGGTCACGCCCAGGCGCTTTTGCCCCGCCAGAACAGCGGCCTGCGCGGCTGCAATATCGGGCCTGCGCTGCAACACCGTGGAAGGCAGCCCGGCGCGTACCGCAGGCAGTGCGCGCTGTCCGGTAACCCAGTCCGGCGCATCGGTGCGGTCCAGCCGGAATTCTGATGCAGCCTGGCCCAGCAGCACGGCCAGGGTATTTTCCAGTTCATCGCGGCGCTGCTGCAGGCGCTGGGTCTCCAGCGTCTGCCCGGTCGCTGCGCCTTGCAGGCGCTCGTATTCGAGCTCCGAGAGGGCACCGGACTGCAGCCGGTAGGCCTGGATGCGCAGGCTCTGGCGGTCCAGGGCCAGGCTGTGCCGGAGCAAGTCCATGTCGGCGTCCAGCGCGCGCAAGGCCACATAGGTCTGCACCACCTGTGCCTGCGTCAGCAAGCGGGCGCTCTCCAACAGGGATTGGCGTTGCTGCGCATCCAGCGCGGCGGCGTCGCCGGCCTGGGCCAGGCGCCCGAGCACGTCCACTTCATATGACAAGGTGGCTGCCGCCGTGAACAGTGTGCCCTCGGTGCCTGCGGCGTTGACCAAGGGGCCCTGCTGGCGCACCGCACCGGCACCCAGGCCCAGTTGGGGCTGGCGCGCAGCGCCCGTCTGGCTGGCCAGCGCTTGTGTCTGGGCCAGGCGGGCAGCCGCTATACGGATATCGGTGTTGCTTGTGCTGGCCTGGTCCACCAGTTGGTCCAGCACGGGGTCGGCAAACGCCGTCCACCACCGGTCATCGGCCGCGGGTGCGGCCACTGCAGTGGCGTCGGCCTCGGGGGCTTGCGTTTTGAAGGCCTGCAGCCGGGCATCCAGGGCCAGGGGCTGCGGCGGCACTTGCGTGCTCGCGCAGCCGGCCAACAGCAAGGCCACCATAGGGCCCGCCCAGCGGCCCGCAGGCCGCAGGGAATAGTTATATTTTTTGCACATAAAAAAAATGGACACCCAAGGGTATCCATTTTTGGGCGCGGTCAGAACAACGCGATCAGATACCGGCGCAACGGCTCACAGGCACCACGGGCACGGACACGGTTTCCACGCTGGTGGAGTCGGTGGAGGATTTACGTTTTTGGCCGGCTCCAGCGCGCAGATTGGTTTGAATTTTCATGATGGTCTTTGGTTAAAAATGTGCGTTACGCACGGGTATCTGCCAACACCATGTCAGCAAATTGGGGAGGCCGGGCGCAACTGGCGTGCGACCGGACGGGTATTGAGGAAAAAAGGGAAATGCTCTCGCGGGAAACCACGGCCTTGAAGCCCAGCAGGTTCTCCAGCTCATCCAGCAGGTGCGGCAGGTGCCGGGCTTCACTGCCCTGCAGCAGCACATGCACATCCAGATCAGCGGCGCTGAAGGCCCACAGCGCGGGAGCGCGCTGAAGCAAGGCGTTGATGTCAGCCTGTATGTCCACTGCAATGGCCAAGAGGGCCTGCGATTGCAGGAAGTAGTGCGCCAGGCAATCGGTCAGCGCTTCCACACCCGGGCTCACCGCTTGCTGCCCCGGACTGAACTGCGCACGCAGCAGGGCACGCAGCTGCTGCCGCAGTGCTACCGGGCTGGCCTGCCTGGCTTTAACCAGTTCGGGCAGGCTGTGCTGCGCCGGCTGGCCCAGGCCTTGGGCACAGTGCACAAAGATGTCGGCATACACCTGCTCGCGGTTGGCGCGCCAGGCTTCGGTGGCATGCAGGGTTTCATTCTTCAGGATGTCGACCTTGTCCTGCAAATGCCTGCGCAAGCGTGCCAGCGCCAGGCTCTGCGGACCGCGCCACTGCGTTGCGATGGTGTGCATCTGCTCGTAGGTGCGCGTCATCAGCGGCCACAGCGAAAACACCACAGCATGCGCTTGCAGGCCCAGCAGCCCGTAGTCAAAGGCCTGCTCCATCTCGGCCAGGGCGGCCTCCACTGCGGCGTCCTGCTGCAGCCCTTGGGTAGCGGCTGGCACCTGGCCGTCCAGCAGCACGCCCAGAAATTCTTCAATCATCACGCGCGGTCCGGCACACACGCCGTGCGTGGAGCCAAAGGCATGGTTGCGCTCGGCATAGGCATACAGCTCGGCGCTGTTAATGGGTGCCAGCGGCGACAGCGTTGCTTCGGCCACCGGAACAAACAGCATCTGGTGCGTGGTCATGCGCACACCGTCGGTCACACGGAACAGGTTGGACAGCACCGGGTGCAAGGCACCATTGGCCACCGTCTGCCCGCTCTTCATCAGCATGTAGGTGGGCACGGCCAGCACCAGGGTGGACAGGCGCTCCACATCGCCCACCGTCCAGCCCGTGCGGGCTGCGGGAAAGCGCTGCAGATAAGCCTCGCGGATGCGCAGGATGGCGGCCATCATGGCGGGCCAATGGGCGCGCATGCTCTTGAGGGCGCTGACATTCATGGGCCGGCTGTCCTGGTAGCGGCTGCCC
The DNA here is from genome assembly GCF_003415675.1 of Rhodoferax lacus. Taxonomy (GTDB): domain Bacteria; phylum Pseudomonadota; class Gammaproteobacteria; order Burkholderiales; family Burkholderiaceae_C; genus Allorhodoferax; species Allorhodoferax lacus. Next base: position 26,701 of record NZ_QFZK01000006.1, on the reverse strand, counting down.
GGGTAAATGCACGCGCGCCAGCGGGTGGGCACCTCCAGACGCAGGGCCTTGGGGAACACATTGGCTTCGCCCACCTGGCGGCCTTCGGCATCCTGCACCAGGTGCGCAATGCGGAACACCGGGATCACCAGTTCCAGATGCGCCAGCTCAATGCTGCGGCCGGTGAGCTCACGGGTGATGGCTTCGCACTCAAGCCAGGTGCGTGCCACGCTGGACGTTGCCGGTGGCAGGGGCGAGGCGCGGTCGCCATCGGGCCGGTGCATGGGGCAGGTCTGTGCTTCCAGCGGGGCGGCGTGCTCCAGTATGCCGGCCTGCAGCAGCTGCTCCAGCAGCGCCTGCACCTGCTCCCAGGCGTAACCCGTGCCCCAACCTGTGGCCGCACCGGCAGCAAAACGCGACTGCGCACCCAGCGCCTCGCCAAAGGCAAACAGCTCCGGCTCGTCAAAGGAGATTTCCTGGTCGCCATAGAACAGGAACAGCGCGTCCTGGCCCTGTTCATTCTTCAGGTACTGGGTGATCACCCGCTTGGACAATGGAAACACCAGCTCGGCATCGGCGGCGAGTCGGGTGGTGGTGGCGGTGCTGTTCATGGCCTCAACTTTATGCAGTCGGGCGTCCAGAACCTAGGACACAATGGCGTGAAATGCGGCCCCAATTGGTCGGGATTTATTCAGACCATGGTCCGTAGCCGCCGGGCATGCCCGCTGCTACATTGGCCGCATGCTTGGCTACACCCTAGAAAATACAACAGCAACGCCCACTGATGACCTGCGTTCAAAGTCCGGAACGGCCCAGCTGATGAAACGCGCCTTCAACCACCTGTCCTTGTCCCGGCAGTTTTTGATGGTCAGCTTTCCGGTGCTGCTGGCGGGCTCGCTGGTGATTGGCTGGTGGATTGGCCGCCAGGTCGAAGAAGGCGTGGTGCACCGCATCGGCAGCGTCACCGCCCTCTATGTCGATGCCTTTGTCGGGCCCCACGTGCAGGTGCTCGCACACAACCAGCAACTTACCGCGGCCAACATGGCCATGCTCAACTCCGACCTCAGCAGCACCATGCTGGGCCAGAAGATCATCTCCCTCAAGGTCTGGGACAACACCGGACGCGTGCTCTTCAGCACCGACAAGTCCGTCATCGGCAAGCAGTTTGAGATTGAAGAAGGCCTGGCCGTGGCACTCACGGGCAGCATTTTTTCCGAGGTGAGCGTGCGCAGCAAGGCCGAGCAGATCGAGCACGGCCAGCCCATGCCGCGCCTGATTGAAACCTACACCCCCATCCACGAAGACCGCACCGGCCGCGTGATTGCCGTGGCCGAGTTTTATGAGCGCCCCGATGAGCTCGACCGCCTGGCCGGCGAGGCCCAGCGCAGCAGCTGGATCCGCATTGCGGCCATCATGACGGCCACCTATTTGTGCCTGTTTTTCCTGGTGCGCCGTGGCAGCCACACCATAGACGCCCAGCAAAGCGAGCTCAGCGAACAGGTGGACCAGCTCACCGTGCTCAATGCCCGCAACGTGGAGCTGCAGGCGCGCGTGATTGATGCGGCCGAACGCGCCACCGCCCTGAACGAGAACTTCCTGGCGCGCGTATCGGCCGACATCCACGACGGCCCGGGCCAGGACCTGGGCTTTGCGCTCATGCAGCTCAAGAACATGGACGACGCCTGCGCCAACCCCGACACGGGCGTGGCGCCGCTGCGGCCCGAAGGGGTCCAGAGCCTGCGCCTGACCCAGGTGGCCATCGAGTCCGCCCTCAAGGACTTGCGCGCCATGTCGGCCGACATCGAGCTGCCCGACATCACCCGCCTGGAGCTGTGCGAGATCGCCGCACGTGTGGTGCGCGACCTGCAGGTCAAGACCGGCGTCAGCGCCGACCTGGTGGTGGCCGAACTGCCCAAGGCCGCCAGCTACCGCCTCAAGGTGGCGCTCTACCGCCTGCTGCAGGAGTCACTGGCCAACACCGTGCGCCATGCCGCAGGCACACCCTGCAGCGTGCGCCTGAGCGCCAACGAGCACAGTCTGCACGTGGAGGTGCGCGACCAGGGACCGGGCTTTGACCCGGTGGCCGCCGCCGCCAAGGGCCGCCTGGGCCTGCGCGGCATGCGCCAGCGCGTGGAGGTGCTGGGCGGCGTGTTCGAACTGCTGACCGCACCGGGTGCTGGCACCCTGATCCGTGTTTCCCTTCCCCTAACCGTAGAGACCCAAGCCCGTGAGCAATACGATTGACATTCTGGTCGTGGACGACCACCCCCTGTTCCGCCAGGGTGTTGTGAACTCCCTGGACATGGTGCCCGACTTCAAGGTGGTGGGCGAAACCTCTTCCGGCGAAGAGGCCCTGGGCTTGTGCCTGAGCCTCATGCCCGATGTAGTGCTGCTGGATGTGAGCATGCCGGGCTGGAACGGCATCGTCACCGCCGAAAAAATCGCCCTGGCCTGCCCGGCCACGGCCATCGTCATGCTCACCGCCGCCGACGACAAGGACAAGCTGCTGGCGGCCCTGAAGGCTGGCGCGCGCGGCTATGTGCTCAAGGGCGTGTCGGCCAAGGAGCTCTCGGATGTGGTGCGCTCGGCGTGTGCGGGCGAGGTCTATGTGTCGCCCTCGATTGCGGCCGAGATGCTGGTCTCGCTGACCCGGGGCAAGGCGCCCGACCCATTGCAGGAACTGACCGACCGCGAGCGCGAGATCCTGGAGCTGATTGGCAACGCGCTCACCAACCGCGAGATTGGCGAGAAGATTTTTCTGTCCGAGAAAACCATCAAGCACTACGTCACCAACATCCTGCAAAAGCTGCAGGTGCGCAGCCGTGTGGAGGCCGCCCTGCTGGCCAACCGCCACGGCCTCAAGGGCTAAGACGCTCCTTTCATCTTGGCAGCGCAGTTTTCACGTACCACGCGGTCCCTGGCCAGGGACAGCTCCGCCCTGGCACTGGTGCTGTGGGCCATGGCCGCCGTGTTGCTGCTGGCCTGGCTGGGCTGGTTTGTGCTGGGCCGCGTGACGGTGTTTGAGGTGTCGCGCAGCGCACGCCTGGAGGTGCAGCAGTCGGCCCATCCGGTGGCCGCGCTGGTGGCCGGCAGGATGGAGCACAACAGCCTGGTGCTGGGCCAGGAGGTGCATGCAGGCGATGTGCTGGCCCGCCTGGACGCCAGCCGCGAAACCCTGCGCCTGCAGGAAGAACAGTCGCGCCTGGAGGCCTTTGCCCCACGCATCGAGTCATTGGGCCGCGAGATTGCCGCCCTCAAACAAGCCCAGGGCCAGGACCGCCTGGCCGCCGAGGCTGCCCTGCGCGCAGCCCGGTTCCGCGCCCAGGAGGCCAGCGCCGGTGTGGACTTTGCCAAGGACAACGAGCGCCGCCTGAAGGAAGAGAGCCGCATGGGCGGTGCCGCCCAGGTCGATGCCCTGCGCGCGGGTTCCGAGGCGCGCAAGCAAAGCGCAGCGCGCGATGCCCTGGCCTCGGACGCACAGCGCCTGGAAGGCGATGCGCGCACCCGCCACGCCCAAGCCCAGGCGCAGATTGAAAACCTGGAGCGCGCCATCGTCACCCTGGAAGGCGAGCGCGCCACCACCGCCACCACCATCAGCCGCCTGACGCAGGAGCTGGAGCCTTTTGTGCTGCGCGCCCCGGTGGATGGCGTGGTGGGCGAAGTGCTGGCCGTGCCCGCCGGTGCCTATGTCACGGCCGGCCAAAGAATTGCCACCGTGGTGCCGCGCGGCGGCCTGGTCATCGTGGCGGAATTTCCACCGGCTGCGGTGCTGGGCCGCATCCACCCGGGCCAGGCCGCCAGCATGCGCCTGGACGGGTTTCCCTGGACCGAATTCGGCAGCCTGCCAGCTCAGGTCACGCTGGTGGCCAGCGAAATCCGCGAGCACACGGTGCGTGTGGAGCTCAAGCCCCTGCCCGCAGCGGGCAGCCGCCTGCTCTTGCAGCACGGCCTGCCCGGCACGGTGGAGATCAGCCTGGAGCAGAGCTCCCCGGCGCAGCTGCTGCTGCGCGCCATAGGCCAGGTCTCGCCCGATGGCCTGTTGTCGGCGGCCTCCAGGGACAAGCCCGCGCCGTGAGCACCGCGCAGACTGGTACACAGCGCAGGCGCTGGCTGGTGCCCGAGGTGGTGCAGACCTCGGCCATGGACTGCGGCCCGGCCGCGCTCAAGTGCCTGCTCGAAGGCTTTGGCGTGCCGGTCAGCTACGGCCGCCTGCGCGAGGCCTGCCAGACCGATGTGGACGGCACCTCGATAGACACCATCGAAGTGGTGGCCGGGCAGCTGGGCCTGCAGGCCGAGCAGGTCATGCTGCCGCTGGACCATGTGTTCCTGCCCGAGACCCAGGCCCTGCCCGCCATGGTGGTGGTGCGCCACAAGGACGGCAGCACCCACTTTGTGGTGGTGTGGAGCCGCCATGGCCAGTGGCTGCAGCTGATGGATCCGGCCGTGGGGCGGCGCTGGGTGACGGTGCAGCGCTTTGCCGAAGAGGTGTTTGCCCACCAGATGCCCGTGCCCGCCAGCGGCTGGCGCGCGTGGGCCGCCAGCGACGATTTCCTGCAGCCCCTGCACAGCCGCCTGCGCAAGCTCGGCGCCTCGGCCGCAGAGGCCCGCCTCCTGCAGCAGGAGGCCCTGCAAGACCCGCTCTGGTTTGGCCCGGCCGCACTCGACGCCAGCGTGCGCCTGGTGCAGTCGGTGGTGGACGCAGGCGGCCTGCGCGCAGGGGCAGAGGCGCTGCGCATGGTGGGCAGCCTCTACCGCCAGACGCATGGCAGCACCGGCGATATTTTTCACAGCATCCCGCCTGCCTACTGGTCGGTGGAGCCCGCGCATACCGATGAGGCCGGCGCCCTGCAGCTGATGCTGCACGGCGCGGTGCTGCTCAAGGTGGCGGGGCTGCAAACTGCTGCCTCGGAGCCACTCACCGGGCAAGGCCCCAGCCTGCCGCTGCCCTCGGCCGAACTGCTGACCGCCCTGCGGCAAAAGGACGCGCGGCCCCTGCAAGCCATCTGGGGCCTGTTGCGCCAGGATGGCCTCTTGGGTCCCTGGCTGCTGGCTGGCGCCATGGCCATTGCAGCGGCTGTGGTGCTGCTGGAGATACTGCTGTTTCGCGGCCTGTTTGATATCCGCTGGGCGCTGGGCCTGCCCTCGCAGCGGCTGGCGGCCATGGCCGGGCTCATGGTGTTTATCGTGGTGCTGATGCTGGTGGAGGTGCCCATACTCACCGAGGCCATGCGCTACGGCCGCCATCTGGATGTGCGCCTGCGCATGGCCCTGCTGCACAAGCTGCCCACCCTGAGCGACCGCTACTTCCAGAGCCGCCCGGTCTCCGACATGGCAGACCGCAGCCACAGCATCCACCTGGCGCGCATGGTGCCGGGCTTTGGCCTGCAGTTCATCCAGGTCGCCTGTGACCTGGCCTTCACCCTGGTGGGCATTGCGCTCATCGACCAGGCCAGCCTGCCGCTGGCGGGCGCCATTGCACTGGCCGCCCTGCTGGTGCCCGCGCTGGTGCAGCCCCTGCTCAATGAGCGCGACCTGCGCGTGCGCAACCATGCCGGCGCCCTGCATGGCTTCAACCTGGACGCGCTGCTGGGTCTGGTGCCCATACGCACCCACGGCGCCGAGCGCGTGCTGCGCCGACAGCACGAGGGCCTGCTGGTGGAGTGGACGCGCTCGGCACGCGGGCTCATCACACTGGCGCAAGGTGCACAGGCCCTGCAGTCGCTGCTGTGCCTGTCGCTGGTGGGCAGCCTGCTGTACCTGCATTTCGAGCGTGCCGGCAGCGCCAGCGGCGCCGACCTGCTGCTGGTGTACTGGGCCCTGAAGCTGCCTGCCATCGGCCAGACCCTGTGCCACCTGGCGCAGCAATATCCGGCGCAGCGCAATATGCTCTTGCGCCTGCTGGAGCCGCTCAACACCCCCGCGCCGCCCGTGGCACCACCCCTGCAAACGCCGGATCCGGCCGCGCCCGCTGCGGCACCCACGCCCGGCATGGGCATCCATATCCAGGGCGGCAAGATCGTGGCCGGTGGCCACACCGTGCTCGAAGACATCCACCTGCACATCGCGCCGGGCGAGCATGTGGCCATCGTCGGCGCCTCAGGTGCGGGCAAGTCCACACTCCTGGGCCTGCTGCTGGGCTGGCACCGGCTGTCCGAGGGCCATCTGCACATCGACGGCGCAGCACTCACCGACGCCAGCCAGCAGGCCCTGCGCCACAGCACCGCCTGGGTGGACCCGGCCATCCAGATCTGGAACCGCTCGCTGCTGGACAACCTGCACTACGCCTGCGACGCTGACAGCGCAGCCCTGGACCGCATGGCCACGGTGCTGGACCAGGCCCAGCTGCGCCGCGTGCTGCAGCATTTGCCAGAGGGCATGCAAACCGCGCTGGGTGAAGGCGGCGCCCTGCTCTCTGGTGGCGAAGGCCAGCGCGTACGCCTGGCCCGTGCGCTGATGCAAAGCGGCGTGCGCCTGGCCCTGCTGGACGAACCCTTTCGCGGCCTGGACCGTCCGCAGCGCGAGGCCCTGCTGACGCAGGCACGGCAGTGGTGGCGCACGGCCACGCTGCTGTGCGTGACCCACGACGTGGCCGAGACCCTGTCGTTTGCGCGTGTGCTGGTGGTGGAAGACGGCCGCATTGTGGAAGACGGCGTGCCCCTGCGCCTGGCCCAGTCCGACTCGCGCTACCGCGCCCTGCTGGAGGCAGAAAAGCAAGTGCGCCAGCGCCTGTGGACCGGCGCCAACTGGCGCCGCCTGCAACTGCGCGAAGGCCAGTTGGTAGACAGTGCCACAGTGGGCAGCAGCCCCACACCGAGGGCCGCTGCATGAGCGCCGCCATGCCCGACACCTTGCAAGGCCTGTGCTGGCCGGTGCACCAGGCCGGTGCCGCGCTGGAAGAGCTGGCACGGCGTGCCGGTCTGGCCGACAGAGCCAGCGAAGTGCCCGCCCTGCCCGCCGAGCTGGACCTGGATGACAGCGAGGCCCAGGCCCGCTGGATGGATTGGGCCGCCGGCCGCCTGGGTCTGGAGGCCGAGGCCGTGGCCACGCCCCTGGGCGGTTTTGAGGCGCTGCTGCGCCAGGCCGCACCCGCCCTGCTGCATGTGCAGGACACGGGCCACGGCAACCCCGGCCTGCTGCTGGTGCTCAAGGCCCGCGGCCACAAGCTGCAACTGATTGGCACCGACCTGGCCTTGCACACACGCAGTGCTACTGAGCTCAGTGCCGCCCTGTGCACGCCGCTGCAAGCACCCTACATAGAAGCCATCAACCACCTGCTGAAGGTGGCCGAGGTGCCCGAGGCCCGCAGTGCCACCACGCGCCAGGCCCTGCTGCACGAGCACCTGGCCGCGCAGTCCGTGTGCAGCTGCTGGCTGCTGCGCGCAGCGCCCGGCATGGGCTTCTGGCAGCAGCTGCGCCAGGCCCGCCTGCCGCACAAGGTGCTGTACATGCTGCTGGCCTTTGCTGCCGTGTATGCCGCAGAGATCGCCGCCTGGGCCATGGTGGGCAACATCACGCTGGGTGGCCACCTGGACCTGGGCTGGCTGGCCGCCTGGGGCCTCTTGGTGCTGTCGCTGATTCCCCTGCACCTGCTGGGCGGCTGGCTGGATGCCAGCTTTGCGCTGGACATGGGCCGCATGCTCAAGACCCGTTTGCTGGCCGGCATTCTGCAGTCGGACCTGGACGCGGTGCGCAAGCAGGGTGCCGGGCAATTGCTCAGCCGCGTGATGGAGTCGCAGGCCCTGGAGTCGCTGGCCCTGAACGGTGGCATGGGTGTGCTGGTGGCGCTGCTGGAGCTGGGCATTGCCGCGGCCGTGCTGGCCAGCGGCGCCGGTGGCCACTGGCATGTGCTGCTGCTGGCGCTGTGGCTGCTGCTGAGCCTGGCTTTGAGCTGGCGCTACTTCCAGCGCCTGCGCCGCTGGACGCTGATGCGCCTGGACATGACCCATGGCCTGGTGGAGCGCATGGTGGGCCACCGCACGCGCCTGGCGCAGGAGCGCCCCTGGCGCCGCGACGCGCAAGATGACCTGGCCCTGCGCGACTACCTGGATGCTTCTGCGGCCATGGACCGCGCCATCATCCCGGCCGCGGCCGTCATGCCGCGCGGCTGGATGCTGGTGGGCCTCTTGGGCCTGGCGCCCGCCTTTGTGGCGGGCAACGCCAGCGCCGCCGCGCTGGCCGTGGCCCTGGGCGGCATGCTGCTGGCCAACCGCGCGCTCATGGGCATCTCGGCCGGGCTGGCAGCACTGTCCCGCGCGGCCGTGGCCTGGCAGCAGGTGGCCGGCCTGTTCCAGACCCGGGCCGCTGCGAGCGGAAATGCGCCGTATCTGGCAGGCAGCAGCCCGGAGCCTGCAGTGGCCCCTGGGCATGCCGATGCCGGTGCGGGCGTGGCCGCTGCACCACCCGCGCGCAAGCTGGGCGCACTTCAGCCACCTCGCCGCAAGGTGATAGACGCCAGCCAGCTGCGCTTTGGCTACGGCACATCGGGCGAGCCCCTGCTCAACGGCCTGGACCTGACGGTTTACAGCGGCGAACAGCTCCTGCTCGAAGGCCCCTCGGGCGGCGGCAAGTCCACCCTGGCCAGCCTGCTGGTGGGCCTGCGTCAGCCGCACAGCGGCCTGTTGCTGCTCAATGGCCTGGACCGCCACACCCTGGGAGATGCCTGGCACCAACTGGCCACCGAGGCGCCGCAGTTCCATGAGAACCACATCCTCTCGGGCACGCTGGCCTACAACCTGCTGATGGGCCGCAACTGGCCGGCCAGCACCGACGAACTGAACGAGGCACGCGCGCTGTGCGAAGAACTGGGCCTGGGCCCGCTGCTGCAGCGCATGCCCTCGGGGCTGATGCAGATGGTGGGCGAGACCGGCTGGCAGCTCTCGCACGGCGAGCGCAGCCGCATCTTCCTGGCGCGCGCCCTGCTGCAAAAAGCCGAGCTCACGGTGCTCGACGAAAGCTTTGCCGCGCTGGACCCGCAGACCCTGGAGCAGTGCCTGCTGTGCACCCTCAAGCGCAGCCGGGCGCTGCTGGTGATTGCGCATCCCTAGCCGGGGGGATTTTGAAGGGCTGACACCGGCCAAACCGGGGTACATAAAAAATGCCATTCCACAGCGGGTTTTGCCTTATCGCCTGTAAATACTTGTGTATCCTCAATCTCAAAAATTGGCTCAGCCAGGAAGCTTTGTGGAACAACCCTCTCATCGGTCGCACTTGGACGTCCATCTGTACCGTCGAACGTTTTTGGCGTTCACAAGTGCCACCCTGCTGAGCGCCTGTGCGCCTCCACGCGCGCCCTTGCGGGTCGGAACCATCGTTTTTCCCGGATACGAAGTGCTCTTCCTGGCGCGCGCAATGGGCTGGCTCAAACCCGAGCTTGTACGGCTGATCGAACTGCAGAACAGCAGTGATTCGGTTCGAGCCCTGGCTGCAGGCAAAATCGAAGCGGCCCAACTGACCATGGACGAAATGATGGCCGCCCGGGCCGGTGGCGTGGATTTGCGCGCGGTGCTTGTGCTGGACACCTCGGACGGTGCGGACCAGGTGCTGGCACGCCCGGGTATCTCCATGTCCAGTTTGGCAGGCCGCAAAATTGCCGCGGAAGACAACTCGGTCGGGGCGCTGATGATGGCCTCTTTGCTGGAGGCAGCCGGACTTCGGGTGAACCAAGTGGTCAAAGTACCCATCACGCAATCGCGGACGGTCGAGTACTACCAGAAAGGGTTGGCTGACGTGGTTGTCACGGCAGAACCCTGGGTCAGCCAGATCAAGGCGCTGGGCGGCCAGACCATTTTTGACAGCAGTGCCGTGCCAGACCGCATCCTCGATGTGATTGCCGTGCGTGCCGATGCGCTGGACACGCATGCCGACGCATTGCAGCACCTGGTGGCCATGCAGTTCGCCGCCTTGGACCTGTTTCACAAGCATCCGGAGCAGGCCTCACCGCATATGGCGTCACGGCTTCAGATTGCACCAGAAGAAGTCCCTGCCACGTTCGCGGGACTCAAGCTTCCCGACCGGAGCCAGAACCAGGCCATGCTCCAAAAAGGGGGGAGCCTGGCCAAGAGCCTCCCGGCACTGCAATCCATTTTGCTCAACGCCCGGCTGCTGCGCGAACCCGTCAACACCGATGCACTGCTGGATGACCGCTTTGTCCGCCAGGGAGTGGCGACATGAGGAGGTTGCTGAACCTGCGCTATGGACTGCCAGCGGCCATCTTTCTGGTGTTTCTCGCGCTGTCGGTGCTCTCGTACTACTACAACCTGCGAGCCGGAGAAAAGAATTCGCTGGACATTGCGGTGTCCAACGCCCTGTCGCTGTCGGAGCGCCTGGCACGCACAGCCCAGATCGATCTGATTGGCGACAAGGCCCAGGTGGACAGCGACCTGGGCGTTGAATCGGCCGATTGGCATGTTTCAGTGCTGGCGGTCGCGGATGAAGACGGAAAAATCCAGGCCGCGCACCGGCTGGAGTGGATCGGCAAGAACATGGCGCAGACGGTGCGCGGTTTCGACCTGGTGCGGCTCAAGGGCATCACCCAGGGTCGCTTGCCTGATGTGCAGGTCATCGACGGTGCGTCCCGGTATTTGCAGGTGCTCACCCCCTTCATAGCGGCAGGGACACAGTCGCAGATCCGCTCACTGGCCAGCGGTGTCGTGTACCTGGAGTACGACCTCTCGTTTGACGACGCCCGCAATCGCTGGCTCGCACAGCGGCGCTGGCTGATCGAAGCGGTTCTGGGAATGCTGATGGCATCCCTCCTCTCCCTGGTGCTTTACCGGCGTGTGGCACGCCACCTGCTGCGCATCGAGGCGGCCAGTCGCCTGCTCAGCGACAACCCCGATGCCAGCGCCTCGGTTCCGGTGGCGGGGCCGCTGGAGTTGCGCCAGCTCGCACTGGCCTTCAACACCATGGCCGACAAGGTTGTTGGGGCACGGCGTGACATGGCCTCGGAGTCGGCGAAGCTGGCGGCCATTGTCGGCTCGGCCATGGATGCCATCATCACCTTTGACGCCCATCAGCGGGTGACCATGATCAATGAGGCGGCGCTGGAACTCTTCGGCTACACCCGGGAGCAAGCCATCGGGCTGAATCTGGACAGCTTTGTGCCGCAGCGCTTCCGCCATGTCCATGCCCAAAATGTGAAACGCTTTGGCCAGCAGGGTGACCTGCACCGCAGCATGGGGCAAAGGGCCGTGTTTGCGGCACTGCGGGCCAATGGAGAGGAGTTTCCGATCCGGGCGTCCATTTCCCACCTGCTGGTTGCCGGCGATGAGCTCTACACCGTCATCCTGCAGGACGTCAGCAAGGAGATCAAGGCGGAAACGGAGATCCGCCAGCTCACGGTGAATCTGGAAAAGCTCGTGGAACTACGCACGGCCAAACTCAATGAAGCCACACAGTCCCTGGAGGCGCGGCAACTGGAACTGGCTGCGGCACGTGACGAGCTGCAGAATATTTTCGACTCGGCAACCGTGGGCATCTTGCTTTCGAGAGACCGGGTCATATTGCGCTGCAACCCCAAGGCCGCAAGCATGCTGGGCTATGCACCCGAGGATTTGAATGGGCAGATGTCCAGAATCCTTTACCCCAGCGACGACGTCTTCCAACAAAGCGGGCAAATCCTGCGCAGCCAGTTGCGGGAAGCCGGCCTGTCCACACTGGAAACCCGGATGGCGCGCCGGGATGGATCGGTGATGTGGGTCCGTATGAACGCGCGCCTGCTCAACGACGGCTCCATGAACGGGATGTTGCTGGCATTTCTGGAGGACGTGAGCCTTCAACACGCTACCAGTGAGGCCTTGCGGCAAGCCAAGGAAAAGGCCGAAGAGGCCAGCGCTGCCAAGGCCAATTTCCTGGCCAATATGAGCCATGAAATTCGCACGCCCATGAACTCCATAATTGGCATGAGCCAGCTAGCCTTGGGGACCAGCCTGGACACCAGGCAGCGCAACTACATTGAAAAGGTGCACCGCTCGGGTGAAAACCTGTTGGGCATCATCAACGACATCCTGGACTTTTCAAAAATTGAAGCGGGCAAGCTCAACATGGAGGTAACCGATTTCAATTTGGATGGCGTGATGGACAACCTGGCCAACCTGTTGGGATTCAAAACCGAAGACAAAGACCTCGAATTGCTCTTCGATACGGCACCCGATGTGCCGCTCCATCTGATCGGTGACCCCTTGCGACTCGGCCAGGTACTCATCAACCTGGGCAACAACGCTGTCAAATTCACGGAGCGCGGGGAAATCGTGGTTGGTATCGAGAAACTGCGTGACCACGCCGATGGCGTGGAACTGCATTTCCTGGTTCGTGACACGGGTATCGGCATGACGCCTGAGCAGTGTGACAAGCTGTTCCAAAGCTTCAGCCAGGCCGATGCCTCCACCACCCGCAAATATGGCGGAACGGGGCTTGGACTGGCCATCTGCAAAAGTCTTGTGGAGGGTATGCGGGGCAAAATCTGGGTTGAAAGCGTGCCAAACCAAGGCTCCACTTTTCACTTCCAGGCACGCTTCGGCGTTCAGGCCAACCCACAGGTTCAACGCATGTTCAGGGCCGAAGAGCTGCTGGGCGTGCGCCTGCTCGTGGTCGATGACAATGCATCCGCCCGGGAGATCCTGACCACCATGGCCCAATCCTTTGGCCTGGTGGTTGATACCGTCAGTGGCGGCCCCGAAGCCCTGCAAAGGGTGGCGAGTGCTGACCTGAACGAGCAGCCCTACGACCTGGTGCTGATGGATTGGAAAATGCCCGGCATGGATGGATTTGAGGCGATGCGCAATCTGCGTGCTGCGGGGTCAAGCCGTACGCCTACCGTCATCATGATCACATCCTTCGGACGCGATGACGCCGCAGCGCGTGCCCAGAACCTGGGCGTATCGGTACAAACGGTTTTGACCAAGCCGGTGACACCCTCCGGTCTGCTGGAAGCCATTGGCGAAGCACTTGGCAAAGGCACAAAAGTCTCTGTCCTCAAGGAAGCGCGCCTGGAAGACCACGCCATTTCAACCGACAAGCTCAGGGGTTCCAGGGTGTTGCTGGTGGAAGACAACGACATGAACCAGGAACTCGCGCAGGAGCTGCTGACCAATGCAGGCATTGAAGTCGTGCTGGCCAGGCATGGGCAGGAGGCACTGGACATTCTGGACGCCGATCCACACTTCGATGGCGTTTTGATGGACTGCCAGATGCCCGTAATGGACGGCTACAAAGCGACGCAGGAAATCCGCAAGAACCTTGCCTTCCATAACCTGCCCATCATCGCCATGACCGCCAATGCGATGGCCGGCGACAAGGAAAAGGTTCTGGAGGTCGGCATGTGGGACCACATCGCCAAGCCACTGAACCTGGGTGACATGTTTGCCACCATGGCCAAGTGGATTTCCCCGTCTGCAGACCGGGGGGCGCCTGGCAACAGCGTGCCATTGGCCCCTGCGCAAAGCGCGCACAGCGCGGTTGGGGGATGGCTCCATGATGCGGTCCTTCCCGGAATTGACACCCGGTTTGGCCTGACCATCGCCCTGAACAAGGAAGCCCTGTACCGGCGCCTGCTGATCAAGTTCCGTGATGGTCAAGCGCATTTTGAAACCCTGTTTGCGCAGGCCCGCGCCGGTGCAGACCGCACGGCCGCCCACCGCTGCGCCCACACACTGGCCGGCACCGCCTCGACCGTGGGGGCCAAGCGCCTGCAGGAGGCGGCAAGGCGGCTGGAGCAGGCATGCGGGCAACAGGCACCGCAAGAACAGGTGGACGCCATCCTGCAAGAGGTTCTGCATGAACTCACACCGGTGATGGACGGACTCAAAGCCCTGGGCAGTGGTGACACGCATGGCGTAGCGCAAGTGCCCGCCCCCGCAGTGGAAACAGAACAGATTGCCGCCCTTCGAGTGCGGCTGCTGGACCTGATGGACATGGGGGATTCCCGTGCCATTGATTTGTGCGAGGAGCATCAGGCGCAATTGCAGACCGTCTACCCGACCCGGTGGAAAAAAATCATGGCGTCCCTGCACAACATGGATTTTGAAGCCGCGCTGGAACTCTTCAAGGAATTGGGATGATGCCCAAGCTTGGCCGGAAAACCCCTGTCCATGGGTTGGCAGGGTTGACAACTATTTTTGCAGGAAAAACATGAGCACCCCTTCTCCACACAACAACCAGACGGCCCTTGTTGTCCGGACCTCCGTCATGGTCATCGATGACGATGCACTGACCCAGGAACTGCTGGCGGAAATCCTGGAGATGCTGGGCTTCAGCGAGCGGCTGAGCGCAGGAGACGGACGCTCGGCATTGAAGCTTCTGGCGGACATGAAGCGTCCACCAGACGTTGTGATGTGCGACATCTTCATGCCGGAGATGGACGGGATTGAGTTTCTGGATCAACTGGTTGGGCAAAATTACCGTGGCGGACTCATCTTGATGACCGGTGTCGATCCCGAAATGCTGCAGCTGGCCAGAACAATTGCCGAGGTTCGCGGACTGCGGGTGCTCGGCACGGTGATGAAACCGGTGTCCCTGGAGCAGCTTTCGTCCTTCCTGACGCCTTGACGGGCCCGGGCTGTATGGTCAGAAAAACAATGGAGGCTTACATTTTTGTGGGAGTTGGAACATGAATGCAAACATGGCGACGGTTGAAAAACCAACGATTCTGGTGGTCGATGACACGCCTGAAAATCTGTCGCTCATGATGGAGTTGCTCAAGGATGCCTATACGGTACAACTCGCCAACAGCGGCGAGCGCGCACTCAAACTCGCAGCCAGGGTGCCCCACCCGGACCTGATCCTGCTGGACATCATGATGCCGGCCATGGATGGCTACGAGGTGTGCCAGAGACTGAAATCCTACCCGCCAACCCGGGATATACCAGTGGTGTTTCTGACGGCCAAAGCCGAAGTGGCGGATGAAAAAAAAGGGCTGGAAGCCGGTGGCGTGGACTACATCACCAAGCCGATCAGCGCGCCCATCGTGCTGGCGCGGATAAAAATCCATTTGGCCCTGAAGGCCCATGCCGACTTTCTGCGGGACAAGAGTGATTTTCTGGAAGCCGAGGTCAGCAAACGCACCCGCGAGGTGCTTGCCATTCAGGATGTGACGATCATGGTCCTGGCTTCACTGGCCGAAACCCGTGACTCCGACACCGGCAACCACATTACCCGCACGCAGTTATACGTCAAGGCGCTCGCACAACATCTTGCCGCCCATCCCAAATTTTCTTCGCTGCTGACGGACGCCTACATTCAAATGCTGTACAAGTCGGCGCCCTTGCATGACATCGGCAAGGTGGGCATTCCGGACCGCATTCTGCTCAAACCAGGGCGGCTGGATGCCCAGGAGTTCGAGATCATGAAGACACACACCACCTTGGGGCGTGATGCCATCGAACATGCAGAGAAACGGCTGGGCATTCAAGTCGGTTTCCTGTCCATGGCCAAGGACATTGCGCTCTCGCACCAGGAAAAATGGGATGGTTCAGGCTATCCGCAAGGCCTGGCCGGTGAGTCCATC
Organism: Rhodoferax lacus; assembly: GCF_003415675.1. Taxonomy (GTDB): domain Bacteria; phylum Pseudomonadota; class Gammaproteobacteria; order Burkholderiales; family Burkholderiaceae_C; genus Allorhodoferax; species Allorhodoferax lacus. The sequence goes on along the minus strand of NZ_QFZK01000006.1, from coordinate 11,220 downwards.
CCGCTGCCGGCACGGCTGATGGCTGTTGCTGACGTGTATGACGCCCTGATCAGCCGCCGCGTGTACAAACAGGGCATGCCGCATGAGAAGGCCGCGGCCATTATTCAGAAGGGTCGGGGTACCCATTTTGATCCGGACCTTGTGGATGCATTTGTCGTCTTGCAGGATGAGTTCCGGCAAATAGCAGCACGGTTTGCCGATGCAGAAGCCGGCGTGGATGACAAAAAGCTGCTGCTGGACCGCTTGTCTGTCTAACCCAAGGCAGCGTTTCTCAGCAGTGGGTGGTGCGCGCCAAAGGCCTCAACACCGGCCCAGCTTGTCCAGCTGGTAACCGGCCACCGCCTTGAGCTGTGCAGTCAGCGGCCCCGGGGCCGCTTCACAGGCGGCCAAGAAATCCTGCAGCACCTGGCGGTTATGCGCCAGCAGGCCGTCGAACAGGGCGTGCGCGCGGTTTGAGGGCAGCCCCTGCTCCGACAGCAGGGCAACAAACACCTGCCGCGGCAGGGCAGGCGCATCCTGGTTGACCAGCTCGACATAAGACAGCTGGATCTCGTTCTTGCGGGTACGCACCTGGGGCACGCGCGCGCCCTCCCGAAGTTCGGACAGGCCATCCCACCGGGACACCTGCAGCGTGGTGGTGGCATCCAAACCGATGCGAACCTCGCAGGACAGGGCCGACCGGCTGGGCGCGGCAAAGTGGTAGTTGAAAAAAAAGTGGAAGGCATCCAGGTGCTGGCGATAGCACGCCAGCACTTCCCCCGCAAAGCGGCCCGACAGGCTCACACCCTCTGGGCTCACCCCATAGGGCGCACCGGTGTCAGCATGGTTGATCAACTCCAGCACCGGCATCAGGCGGGAGCTGCCCTGCACGCGAATCTGCCGGCTGATGCAATAGGCCGCGAAGGCCTGCTGCGGCGTGGGCGGCTGGCCCAGGTCATCCGTGCAGCCAAAAATCTGCAGGAAATGTTTCAGCCTGTCGGGCAAGGCGCACAGCGCCTGGTAGTGCGCCCGGATACGGGCATGCCCGCCCGCCGCCCATGCGATGCTGCGCAGGTAGCCCTCATGAAAGGCCACGACTTCGGCACCCAGACCGCTGCCTGAACGGACCTTGAGCTGCGCTTCAGGCGTCAACTCCAGCAGCTGCGGTGCAATCAGCAATTGCGCTGGCGTGTGCACCCGCACTGCCTGCGCAGGCTCGACGGCAAACAGGCCAATACCATGCTGGCACGGGCGAATGCAGACGTTGTCGGCAATGCCACCCAAGGCCCGGAATTGGGCCAGCAGTTCTGCCGGACTCATCGTCCGGAATCAAAAAAGAAAGCTGGCACCGAGTTGCAATGCACTGGAGCGGAACTGGCTGGAGCCGCTGGTGTAGACATACGCCGCGCGAACCGTGGGGCCCCGCCGGCTTGCATGCGCCAGACCCAGCTCCACCGAAGTCAGCTCGCTGGGGCTGCTCTGGATGGCCAGGCTGGTATCGCCAGCGCCCGAGGCCGCATCCACATAGCGCAGCGTCTGCTGCAGCTCCCCTCCCGCATGGCGGGCGTACTGCCAGGCCAGGGAAGGCTTGAAGCTGCCCCCCAGGGCCGCCACCTCCGTGGCCACCTTCAGGCCCAGCGATGCGCCATTTGCACTGCTGCTGGCACTGTCGTACTGCACCGCCAGGGGCGAGCCGGACTCGGCGAAGGCGTCCAGCGTGGTTTGGCTGGCCTGCAGGTGCACATAGGGCGCCAGGACCCAGCGGCCGTACTGGAGCTGCTGGCTGAGCTTGACACCGGCAAACAGCACATGGCCACTGCGGTTGCCAAGCAGCTCGGCATCTGCAACCCGCAGGGTGCCAAAGCCCAGGTCACCATAGCCGATCACACCATCCACCTGCCACAGCGCGGGTGTGGCGTAGTGCGCATAGAGGGAGGCTGTTTTTTGTGTGGCCGTGACACGCGAGCCCAGATCGTCTGTGGCGCTGTTGTCCTCGCCATAGCCCAGGGCCGCGCCCAGCAGCCATTGGGCGTTGAGCTGTGCGTCGCCCCCCACTGTGAGGCCACGCGCCAGAAAAGAGCTGTCCAACCCATAGCTGTTGCTGGCCCCATTCGCGCTACCCACAGCGGCCCACAGACGCACAGATCGCTCCAGGCTGTCTGTGGGCAGGGCAGCCAGATGGCCCCAGACATGGGCAAGCTGTACCGCGCCCAAACGTTCCACTGCCGCCGTTTGCGCGGCCAGCTGGCGCTTGACAGACAGGTCATCGGAGAGGTTCGCGGCCGTGGCCGGCTGCGCCAGCGCCACCAAATGCAGGGTGGATTCCTTTTGGATGTTGTAGTCACTCAGCGTGCGGCCATCCTGCAGTTCCTTGCCCGCAAAGATCAGCCGCTGCTGGTCCGGCGGTATGCCTTCCTTGTCCTGGATCTTCTGCTTGACGTTGTCGATGGAATCGCTGGGCTCGACCTCCAGGGTGATGGTCTTGCCTGTCAGCGTCTTGACGAATATCTGCATGGCCATCGCAGCCGTTGACAGCAGGCACGCGCCCAGGAAAAGCGCGAGCTGCCTGGCGCCTTGCAGCCAGGCCTGGCGAGCGGATATGCGGGGCGGTGCGCATGGGGCACCGGCTGTGGAGCGAAAGGTAAAACCCGCGGCCTCGGAAGTAATGTCCAGAACGGTGCGGCCGTTTGCGCCAGGATGTGGTGTTTTCATAGGTGAGGCCGCGAATGATACACAGCGGGTACAGAGCGAGCGCCATGCGCACCAGAGACGCAACACAGGTTCACCCCTGCGTCCACGCAAGCGGCGGCGTCCATTCCTGGCACCAGCCCACCACCTGATCAGCCGGCATGGGCCGCGCAATGGCATAGCCCTGGCCCAAGGCGCAGCCCAGTTCGATCAGACGCTGGCCGTGGGCCACGCTCTCCACACCTTCGGCTATGACCTCGCGGTGGAAGGCTGCGGCCAGGCCGATCACGCCCCTCACGATGGACAGGTCACTCTGGTCTTCCAGCATGTCGCGCACAAAGCTCTGGTCGATCTTCAGGGTCTCCACCGGCAGGTGGCGCAGGTAGGTGAGCGACGAGTAGCCGGTGCCAAAGTCATCCATGGCAAAGCGCACGCCCTGGCGATGGCATTCCTGCAGGATCTTGGCAGACATGGCGATGTCTTCGAGCGCGCTGGTTTCCAGCACTTCCAGCTCCAGCAGGTGGGGCTCCACATCGGAGTGGTCTGCCAGCAGGTCGGCCAGTTGGGTGGCAAAGTCCGGCTGCTGCAGCTGCCGGGCCGCAATGTTGACGCTGACCGACAGCTTCAGGCCCTGCACCTGCCACTGGCTCATCTGTGCGAGCGCCGTGTCCAGCACCCAGGCACCCAGCGCCTCGTTGAGGGCGTGGCGTTCGATGGCCGGCAAAAAGGCACCGGGCAGCAAGAGGCCGCGCGCGGGATGCCGCCAGCGCACCAGGGCTTCGAAGCCGATGATGGCGCCGCTTTGCATATGCACCTTGGGTTGGTAGAACAGCACGAACTCCTGGTGGGCCAGGCCGCGCGCCACATCGTCCTGTGCAATGGCGCGGCTCTTGGCCTCTGCGTCCTGGGCCGAGTCAAACAGGTGGTACTTGTTCTTGCCGCTTTGCTTGGCCTCGTACATGGCCTGGTCGGCATGGCGCATCAGAAGGTCGGCGTCCGCACTGTCCTGCGGGTACAGGGTCACGCCGATGCTGGCCGTGACCTGCACCTCATGGCCCTGGACGTGCACAGGCTCGGCGCAGGCGGCCAGCACGCGCGTGACCAGCTGGATGCAGTCCTGCGTACTGGCAATGCCGCTGAGCACGGCCACAAACTCGTCGCCGCCCATGCGGGCCAGCGTGTCCACATCGCGCAGCGCGGCCTTCATGCGCCGCGACAGGGCCACCAGCAGCGCGTCGCCGGTCTCGTGGCCATACAGGTCATTGACCTGCTTGAAGCCATCGAGGTCCAGGTACAGCACGGCCAGGCTCTGGTTCTGGCGCTGGCACAGGGTCATGGCCTGGTGCAGGCGGTCCGACAGCAGCAGGCGGTTGGGCAGGTCGGTCAGCGCATCAAAGTGCGCGCCGTGCTCCAGCTCTTCCTGCTGCAACTTGAGCACGGTGATGTCTGAAAACAGCACCACATAGTTGGGCACCTCACCACGGTCACCCCTCACCTGGGTGACGGTCAGCCAGGCCGCAAAGGCCTGGCCGTCCTTCTTGCGGCTCCACAGCTCGCCGCGCCATTGGCCGCTTTGGCGCAGTGCACGGCGCATGGCCCTGAAGACTTCGGACCCCTGGCTTCGGGCGTGAAAGGTGCTAGGACTGTGCCCCATGACCTCGTCCCGGCTGTAGCCGGTGATCTGGGTAAAGGCCTCGTTGACTTCCACAATCCGGCCGCGGCTGTTGGTGATCAGGATGCCTTCGCTGGTATTGGTGAACACGCTGGCCGTGAGCTTGAGCTGTGCGCTGGCAGCCTTCTCGGACGTGATGTCACGCGCGATCTTGGAGGCCCCGACCAGGCGGCCCAGGGCGTCGCGTATGGGTGCTGCGGTCAGGGACACCACAATGCTGCGGCCGTCCTTGCACAGGCGCTCGGTCTCCAGATGGTCCACGCCCTGGCCCTGGCGTATCCTGGACAGGATGGCGGCCTCTTCGTCATGCAGGTGGGCCGGTATCAGGCGCAGGATGGATTGCCCGATCATCTCGTCTGCGGTGTAGCCAAAGATGCGCTCGGCCCCCGGATTCCAGCTGGTCACCACGCCGTCCAGCGACTTGCCGATGATGGCCTCATCGGCCGAGCGCACGATGGACTCGGCCACGTGCGATGCCGTCAGGGCGCGCAGCAGCGCCAGGCCGGTGGCCAAGGCAAACAGCGAAATCAGCGCGGCAACCAGGACAAGGAACACCGTGTGCTGCTGCCAGGGGCGCAGCACATCGGGCTTGCCGATGCTGACATACACCAGCAGCGGGTAGCCCGGTACCTGCGCATAGGCCACCAGGCGCGCCACGCCATCGATGATGCCCACGGGCGACTCGAAAAGGCCCTTGGCCGGCGCGGCCGCAATGTGGGCCCACCCGGCACCCTTGGCCAGGGACTTGCCGATGGCGCTTTCGCTCAAGGGGCTGCGAAAGATGATCTCGCCGTCTTTGCTGGCAATGCCGATGGTGCCCGAGGGCTCCAGGCGTTCACCATCGAATATGGCCGCAATCCTGTCATAGGTGATGAGCATGAACAGCACCCCGATGTCCCCGCCCGCCACATCCACCGGTGCCGACACGGGAATGCCCCATTTGCCGCTGACCTTGCTGCGCACCGGCTTGCCAATGTGGAAGCCACGGGTTTCCGGATGGGCCTGGGCCTTGAAATATTCGCGGTCATCCACCCGCACGTTGTCGGTCTCGGGCGTGCGGGGCACATAGCGCACCAGGCCCGCGCGGGTGGCCAGGCGGATATCCAGCAGCCCACCGGAGGCCGTGCGCAGCTGCTGCACCAGTGCGATGAACTCGGGCGCCAGCGAGGGGTCTTGCGTGGGGTGCGCTTCCATCCAGTGCCTGGCCACCATCAAAGACACTTCGGCCTGTTTGAACAGGCTTTGTGTTTGCGATTGCACCGCAGCGTTGAGCTCTTCCTGCACCTGCGCATTGGCCGCCAGCGCGTTGTGCCGCTCCATCAACGACCAGGCCGCCACCGAACCCCAGACAAACAGCAGCAAGAGCGCAATCACCCCGATCACCCGACGGTGGTTGTGTGACTGCAAGCGGTCCACCAGGGCTTCCAGCATGGGTTTCATGACACGGCCTTCTGTCTGCATTCCCTCAAAGCCCGGTTGCATGCATAGTCTGCACTCAATAACCCAGCAGCATTTCTTTGCCCTCGCGGCGCAGCCCCACCGCATCCACCTGCGAAAGCGTGACCTCACCGGCCTTCAGGCGGAACAGCTTCATGGAGTTGCTCACCCCCTCCACCTGGAAGTGCAGGGACTTGGCCGTGGCCGCCAGTTCTTCCACCATGGCGGCGTTTTGCTGGGTGATGGAGTCCATCTGCACGATGGCCTCGTTGATCTGCGAGATGCCCAGAGTCTGCTCGGCCGAGGCGTGGCTGATCTCATCGAGCACGGTGCCCACCTTGCCCACCGATTCCAGCGCGTTGGACATGCGCTCCAGCGCCACCCGGGTCTGGCCTTCCCCGGCGGCAATGCGCTCGCCGGATTCGGTGATCAGTGTCTTGATCTCCCGGGCGGCCGCCGCCGTGCGCTGCGCCAGCGCCCTTACCTCGGAGGCCACCACGGCAAAGCCGCGGCCCTGGTCCCCGGCGCGGGCAGCTTCCACCGCTGCGTTCAGGGCCAGGATGTTGGTCTGGAAGGCCACGCCTTCAATCAGCTGGATGATCTCGGTAATCTTGTGCGAGGACTGCGCGATGCCCTCCATGGTCTGCGACACCGACTGCACCGCCTCGTTGCTGCGCGAAGTCACGTGCATGGTCTGCTGCGCCAGCTGCGAGCCGCGCGTGGCGGAGTGCGCGCTTTGCTGCACCGTGCCGTTGATCTCTTCCATGGAGGCCGCCGTTTCTTCCAGGCTGCTGGCCTGCGACTCGGTGCGCGAGGACAGGTCCTGGTTGCCGTCAGCAATTTCACGCACCGCCATGGAAAGCTGGCCGATCTCAACGCGCACATCGCTCACCACAGTGCGCAGGTTGACCGAGGTCTGTGTCAGCGCCTGCTGCAGCTGGCCAATCAGGCCGCTGCGGTCCACCGCCACCTCATGCGACAGGTCACCTGCGGCCAGGTGGTTGGCATCCGCCACCAGCGCCTCCAGGGGTTTGATGGTGATGGACCAGGTGGACCAGAAAACAAAGGCTGCGGTCAGGCAGCAAACCACCGCCTCCACAGCAAAGGGCACATCCAGCGCCAACGTCGCCATCATCACCGCCACGGAGACCAGCTGAAGCAGGCCCAGGGTGGTGGTCACGCCGGGCTTGAACAGCCCCTGCACGCGGCCCACCAGGTCGCAGCGCACCACGGCACCCCGGCTGAGCGTCAGCACCCGGTGCCCGGCCTGGGCCTCGGTGCGCATCTGCGCATACAGCTGCTCGGCGGCCGCAATGTCGCTGCTGCTGGGCGCGGTGCGCACCGACAGGTAGCCGGTGACCTGTGTGCCGTCCAGCATGGGGGTGGCGTTGGCGCGCACCCAGTAGTGGTCGCCGTTCTTGCGGCGGTTTTTTACCAGGCCGGTCCAGGGCCGCTTGTTCTGGATGGTGTCCCACATGTCGCGGAAGGCCTCTTCGGGCATGTCCGGGTGGCGCACCAGGTTGTGGGGCTGGCCCAGCAGCTCCTGGGTGGCGTAGCCGCTGACCTCCACGAAGGCCGGGTTGCAGTAGGTGATGCGTCCCTTCAGGTCGGTCACCGAGACCAGCGTCTGTTCGGGCGGGAAGTGGTATGCCTGCTGCGTGACGGGTAGGTTGCTGCGCATCGTGATCCCTTGTGTATGTGTCAACCATGATGCAGCGGCCCACACGGACCGCATGTCAGCGTTCTCCTACAAAAGCAGGAAAATTTTCAGTGGTAACCGTGGCAGATGGCCAGAGCCACCAGCTCGGCATTGCTGCGCAGGCCCAGCTTGGACAAGAGGCGCGTGCGGTAGGTGCTGATGGTCTTGGTGCTGAGCTGCAGCTTGACGGATTGCTCCTGCAGGCTGGTGCCTGCCAGCAGCGCCTTGAACACCTGCAGCTCGCGCGGGGACAGCGCGCCAAAAGGGTCATCCACAGCATCAGGCTTGGGGCGGACCTTTGCATGCGGTGGGAACCAGGTGCCACCGGCCAGCACTTGGTAGAGCGCGCGCATCACTTCAGTGGCATGGGCCTCCTTGCCCAGAAAGCCCTGGGCACCCGCCCTGCGGGCAATGCCTGCGTACTGCGAGGCCGGATACATGGAGAACATCAGCACCGGCAGCAGGATGCCGCTGGCACGCAAGCGCTCCAGCACCGCAATGCCGCGGCGCAGCGGCAGGCCAATGTCCAGCACCAGCAGCTCGGCCATGGTGGAGCGCACCACCTCTTCTACCTGGATGCCATCGCTGGCCTCGGCCACCACTTCCAGATCCTGCGTGCCGCGCACCATGTCGCGCAAGCCTTGTCGCACCACATGGTGGTCATCGGCAATGATCAGGCGTGACTTCATACGGCGCCCACAAAGCCCACAAAACCCATGTGCACGGTGACCGTGGTTCCTGTGGCACCCGAATCGATACGCAACTGGCCGCCATGCTGGCGCACCCGCTCGCGGATACCCATCAGGCCAAAGCCACCGGTGGCCTGCTCGGGCGCAAAGCCGTGTCCATCGTCCTTCAGGCGCAGCCGCAGGCCACCTGCCCCGCCGGACAGGCTGACCGTCACCCGCGAGGCGCGCGCATGCCGCGCCACATTGGTAAGCAGCTCCTGCAGCACGCGGAACATGTCAATGGCCAGCTTGCCATCGGGCTCACAGGGCAGACGGGCAAACCGGCCACTGGCCGCAATGCCCACCTGCGCGGACCAGTCCTTCAGGGTCCAGCGGCAGGCCTCGACCAGCCCCAGGTCATCCAGCATCTGGGGGCGCAGGCGGGTGCAGATGTCGCGGGCGGCCAGCTGGGTGTTGCGTGCGGTCTGGGCCACGGCCAGCAACTCACTGGCCTGCACCAAGCCGCCTTGTGCCAGCCTGCCGGCCAGGGCTTCGAGCCTCATGCGTATGCCGGTAAGGGCGGCGCCCAGCTCGTCGTGCACATCGCGTGACAGCGCCCTGCGCTCTTCTTCCATCGAGTCCTGCAGCTGCATGACCTGCGCCTGCAACCGGCCTTGCAAGCCGTCCCACAGAGCCAGGTCTGCCTTGGTGCCTGCGGCGTCTTCATGCACACGTCGCATGTGCCTGGAAAAAGCCTGCCCGGCCTGCTGCGCAAATCCGTCCGGAATGCGGTTGGGCGTGGTGGCGGTGATGGGGGCGGACTCGGTTTTCAGCAAGGCAGAGTCATGGTCATTTTTGGACATTGGGGCTGAGTGTCATGGCATATGTGCGGAAATGACAAATGCACAAAAAGGTCAAGTAAGGTGTGGGGACTTGATAGGGACATTTTGCCCAAATAACAGGCACACCCGTTGGTGCTGCAGAGGCTGCGGGCTTTCGTTTGCAGTGACAATGGCCCATCTTTTTTGCAGCCCACACCATGACCACCAACATCCTGATCAAGCGCCAGCCCCTGGGCTTTCCCTGGCCCACCCTGGACCCGTTTCTGTTCTGCGTGCACCACAACGATGCCTATCCCCGGGGCAATGCGGCGCTGGGCCCGGACACCTCGCTTGCCGGTCGCAACATAGGCCAGGATTTTTCCGGCAAGGACGGCTGGAGCATGTACCACGGCGAGGTGGTGGCGGGCTTTCCGGCCCACCCGCACCGCGGCTTCGAGACGGTGACCATCGTGCGCGAAGGGCTGATAGACCACTCCGACTCGGTCGGCGCCACCGCGCGCTTTGGTGGGGGCGATGTGCAGTGGCTCACGGCCGGCAAAGGCATCGTGCATTGCGAGATGTTTCCCCTGGTGAATGCCGACAGACCCAACCCCACCGAGCTGTTCCAGATCTGGCTCAACCTGCCGGCCAAGAGCAAGATGGCCGAGCCGCACTTCACCATGTTCTGGCACGAGGCCATTCCCCGTCTGCGCCACGCCGATGCCAACGGCAAAACCACGCTGGTGACCTGCATCGCCGGTACCGTGAGTGGCCTGCAAGGCCTGCCGCCGCCACCGGACTCGTGGGCGTCCGAGGCCACTTCCGACCTGGCCATACTCACCCTGAAGATGGAGCCCGGTGCCCGCTGGACCCTGCCGGCAGCGCATGCGGGCACGCGGCGCCAGCTGTATTTTTTCAAGGGCTCCAAGCTGAGCCTGGCCGGGCAGACGGTGGATGTGGCGCAGGCCCTGGAAGTGGATTCCAGCCAGGCCATCGAGCTGGTGAACGGCGACGCCGAGGCCGAGCTGCTGCTGTTGCAGGGCCGCCCGATTGGCGAGCCGGTGGCGCAGTACGGCCCGTTTGTGATGAACACCCAGGCCGAGATCGAGAAGGCCTTCAGCGACTACCGCCGCACCCAGTTTGGCGGCTGGCCCTGGGGCGCACCCGACCCGGTGCATGCAGCCAGCCAGGGCCGCTTTGCCCGCCATGCCGATGGCCGCGTGGAGCAGCGCGACAGCCTGGCGGACTGAGCCCCCCGCCCCTGCCCGTACCCCTGCCGTTCCCGCCTGCACCCAGGCAAGGGACGGTGCATGGGTCCTCCTCAGCAACTCAGGCCAGCTCAAGCCAGCGTGTAGGCCGTCTTCACCGTGGTGTAGAACTCGCGCGCATACGCGCCCTGCTCGCGCGGACCGTAGCTGCTGCCTTTGCGCCCGCCAAAGGGCACGTGGTAGTCCACCCCGGCGGTGGGCAGGTTGACCATCACCATGCCGGCCTGCGCATGGCGCTTGAAGTGGGTGGCGTGTTTGAGCGAGCTGGTAGCAATGCCGGCGGACAGACCAAAGGGCGTGTCGTTGGCCACGGCCAGGGCCTCTTCATAGTCCGCCACGCGGATCACGCTGGCCACCGGGCCGAAGATTTCCTCGCGGTTGATGCGCATGGCGGCGGTGCTGTCCACAAACAGCGCGGGCTGCAAATAGAAACCCTCGGTCTCGCGCTGCAGGCGCACGCCACCAGTAAGCAGCGTGGCGCCCTCGGCCTGGCCGATCTCCACATACGACTGGTCCTGCTCCAGCTGGGCCTGCGACACCACCGGACCGATATCGGTACCCGCCGCGCAGGCATCCCCCACCTGGATGCGTGCCATGCGCGCCTGCATGGCGGTGATGAAGGCGGGGTAGATCTTGTCGGTGACGATCAGGCGGCTCGAAGCCGTGCAGCGCTGGCCGGTGGAATAAAAGCAGCTCTGCACGCTCAGCTCCACGGCCTGGTTGAGGTCGGCGTCGTCCAGGATGACCTGGGGGTTCTTGCCACCCATTTCCAGCTGCACTTTCTTGAGGTTCTGCGCGCAGGTCTGCGCAATGCGCGTGCCCACGCCCACCGAGCCAGTAAAGCTGATGGCGTCCACGCCCGCATGCTGCACCAGTGCATCGCCAATCACGCGGCCCGGGCCCATCACCAGGTTGAACACACCGGCCGGAATGCCGGAGCGGCTGATGATCTCGGCCAGCGCCCAGGCGCAGCCCGGCACCAGGTCGG
>NZ_QFZK01000063.1 GCF_003415675.1 Rhodoferax lacus | reverse complement strand
CCACCACACCGATGGGCTCGCGGGTGATTTCCACGCCGATGTTCGGACGCACCGAGGGCAGCGTGTCACCGGCCATGCGCAGGCACTCGCCTGCAAAGAACTTGAAGATGTGGCCGGCACGGGTGACTTCGCCAATGCCTTCCGGGCGGGTCTTGCCCTCTTCGCGTGCGAGCAGCGTGCCGAGCTCTTCGCGGCGGGCCAGGATCTCGGTGCCGATCTTGTCCAGTGCATCGCTGCGCGCCTGGATGCCGCTGGTGCTCCAGGCGGGAAAGGCAGCGCGGGCGGCGGCCACGGCGGCTTCCACGTGGCTGGCATCACCCTGGGTATATTCGCCCACCACATCGGCCAGGTTGCTGGGGTTGAGGTTGGGGCTGGAGGCGGGGCCAGAGACCCACTCGCCGTTGATGAAATTGGAATGGACGGTCATGGTGTGTTCTTATCGGCCCCAACGCAGGACCAGTGGGTCCAGGCGTTTGGCGGTGTCCAGCAGGCCGCGGCGCACTTCGGGGTGCATGGCGGGAAAGGGATGGCGCGGGTCTTCGCAGGCGATGATGCCGCCGGCCTTCA
>NZ_QFZK01000062.1 GCF_003415675.1 Rhodoferax lacus | reverse complement strand
GTCAAACGCGTGGTGGACTACAACGTCAAGGTCCGTGTGAAATCGGACGGCAGCGGGGTAGACATCGCCAACGTCAAGATGAGCATGAACCCGTTTGACGAAATCGCCATCGAAGAGGCCGTGCGCCTCAAGGAGAAGGGCGTGGTCACCGAGATCATTGCCGTGTCCGCCGGTGTTGCCCAGTGTGCCGAGACCCTGCGCACCGCCCTGGCCATCGGTGCCGACCGCGCCATCCTGATCGAGACCGCTGCCGAGCTGCAACCCCTGGCCGTGGCCAAGCTGCTCAAAGCGCTGGTCGACAAAGAACAGCCCGGCCTGGTCATCCTGGGCAAGCAGGCCATTGATGACGACTGCAACCAGACCGGCCAGATGCTGGCCGCACTGGGCGACTGGCCACAGGCCACCTTCAGCAGCAAGGTCGAAATCGTGGACGGCAAGCTCAAGGCCACGCGCGAAGTGGACGGCGGCTCGGAAGTCCTGAGCCTGACCCTGCCCGCCATCATCACCACCGACCTGCGCCTGAACGAGCCGCGCTACGTCACGCTGCCCAACATCATGAAGGCCAAGAAGAAGCCGCTGGAAACC
>NZ_QFZK01000061.1 GCF_003415675.1 Rhodoferax lacus | reverse complement strand
CAGAGTTCGCGGCGGGTGTCCGGGTCCATGTAGGGGGCGGGGGCGCGCTCCACCACTTTCTGGTTGCGCCGCTGCACCGAGCAGTCGCGCTCGAACAGGTGAACGAGGTTGCCGTGCTTGTCGCCCATCACCTGCACTTCCACATGGCGGGCGCGGCGCACCAGTTTTTCCAGGTAGACCTCGTCATTGCCAAAGGCGGCCAGGGCCTCGCGCTGGGCCAGCTCTTTCATGGGGGCCAGGTCGGCCTCGGTCTCGATCACGCGCATGCCCCGGCCGCCACCGCCCCAGCTGGCCTTGAGCATCAGCGGGTAGCCCACTTCCAGCGCCATCTTTTTGGCTACCTCGATGTCATCGGGCAAGGCCGTGGTGGCGGGCACCACCGGCACGTTCGCAGCCACCGCCACGGCACGCGCCGCCACCTTGTTGCCCAGCGTGCGCATCACATCGCCGTTGGGGCCAATGAAGGCCACACCGGCAGCCACACAGGCGTCGGCAAAGTCGGGGTTCTCACTCAGGAAACCATAGCCGGGGTGGATGGCGTCCACATCGGCTTCCTTGGCAATGCGGATGATGTCGGCAATGTCCAGGTAGGCCGAGATCGGCTTCTTGCCCGCACCCACCAGGTACGACTCATCGGCCTTGAAGCGGTGCAGGGCGAAGCGGTCTTCGTTGCTGTAGATGGCCAC
>NZ_QFZK01000060.1 GCF_003415675.1 Rhodoferax lacus | reverse complement strand
CTGCTCGGCGGCATCGGGCCGGTAGCTTTGGGTGATGGCGGGCTGGGTGCAGACGGTCTCGATTGCGGCGCCGGTGGCCAGCCAACCCAGGCGCGCAGCGCCGAGCGCGCCACCCGCGGCGGACTCGGCGTGCAGCACGATTTCCACATCCAGTGAAGAGGCGAGTTGCTGGGCCCACATGGCGCTGCGGGCACCACCGCCCACCAGCGACAGGCGACTCACGTGGCTTCCGGCCTTCTTCAATGCGTTCAAGCCATCGGTCAGCCCAAAGGTCACGCCCTCGATCACCGCATAGGCCATGGCGGCCTGGTCGGCGCTGTGGCTGATCCCGTGGAAGCTGCCGCGCAGCACCGCGTCGTTGTGCGGCGTGCGCTCGCCACTGAGATACGGCAGGAACAAGGGCGCAGCGGCACGTGCGGCCATGTCCAGGCTGGCAGCCTTGGCTTCGAGCTCGGCTTCAGACGCAGCACCCAGGGCCTGCTTGGCCCACTGCAGGCAGCTGGCGGCCGAGAGCATCACGCTCATCTGGTGCCAGCGGCCGGGCACCGCGTGGCAGAAGGCGTGGGTGGCACTGGCTGCATTGGGTGCGAACTGCGGCGTGACCACAAACAGCACGCCGCTGGTGCCCAGCGACAGGAAGCCTTCGCCTGCATTGACGGCGCCCATGCCAATGGCACTGGACGCGTTGTCACCGGCACCACCGGCCACGACGATGCCACTCTGCAGGCCGAGTGCACTGGCAGCAGTGGCACTCAGGGCGCC
>NZ_QFZK01000059.1 GCF_003415675.1 Rhodoferax lacus | reverse complement strand
GCCGAGGCTGTGTGGAAACACCTTGAATTTGGCGCGCAATTTGCTATGACATAGCAAGCCTTGTGGAGGATTGAGTATGTCCAGATTCGTTGAGGGTCAAGACCGGCACCAGGTCACTTTGTTGCCAGAGTGTCTGGATGACTACATCGCAGAGGACAACTCCGTTCGAGTGGTGGATGCATTCATTAGCGAACTAGACATGGTGGCCCTTGGCTTTGAAGGAGCAACTCCGGCTGCAACGGGCCGTCCGTCGTACCACCCGGCAGTGATGTTGAAGGTCTATCTCTATGGGTATCTCAACCGCATAGCGTCGAGTCGCCGCCTAGAGCGCGAATGCCAACGCAATGTTGAACTCATGTGGCTCACCGGCAGGTTGGCTCCAGACTTCAAGACCATTGCGGATTTCCGCCGTTACAACAGTGCAGGAATACGAAACGTATGCCGCCGCTTTGTCATGCTGTGCCGGGATCTCAAACTCTTTGGCCAGGCGGTAGTGGCTATTGATGGCAGTAAGTTCAAGGCAGTGAATTCACGTGACTGCAACTTCACCAATGGCAAAGTAGACAAACGGCAGCAGCAGGTGGAGGAAAACATCCAGCGATACCTTAGTGCATTGGAGACAGCGGATCGCACGGAGCGCGCCGGACTAGGCTTTAAGACTGTGCAAATAAAAGAGAAGATTGCGCAATTACGCCAGCAATTGCGTTCGCTTGACGTGGTCAGGGAACAACTCAAGGAGCAACCCGATGGGCAGCTCTCAACCACCGATCCTGATGCACGGTCGATGGCCACCGGCTCCAAGAGTTCGGGAGCGGTTGCCTACAACGTGCAGGTTGCCGTAGATACCAAGAATCATCTGATCGTCGCCCATGAAGTGACAAACGCTACAAGTGACAGGGCACAGTTGAGCCCAATGG
>NZ_QFZK01000005.1 GCF_003415675.1 Rhodoferax lacus | reverse complement strand
GAGGGTTCCCACGTCTATCACTCCTAATCACCCCTGCTCAAAAATGAAGCAAGGATTGTGGATAACGTGGCTCAGTTTTCGACTGGAATTCCTACTTTTTTGGCCCAACCTTCATTTGGAATCAACACACCGCCCCCTCGCGGCTCTCATCCACCCGCGCAATTTCGTACTGCTTGGCAAAGAGCTCCATCAGCGTCTCGTAGTATTTAAAGTCGCGGTATCGGCTGGTGTAGTCCGAGTCGCCCACCTGGGTTTGCTGGTTGCGGTCTGCCTGGGCCATTTGCCCACGCATGGCGGACAGCTCGGTTTGAGCCTGTCGGAAGTCTGGTGCGGTTTCGGCCAGGTAGTTGCGCATGCTGGCCAGCTTGATTTCCTGGGCGGTGATGCTGGCCTTGAGCTTTGCCAGGCCTTCAATGGCGGCTTGGGGGCTGGTCTTGAGGGCGCTGCTATTGAGCCCGCTGGCATTGAGGCTGTGCTCGGCTTCCACCAGCTTCTCGCGGGTTTGCTTTAGCTGGCCTTCAAAGAACACACGGCGTTGCTGCGCTTCGGTCAGGGCCAGTCGGCTAAGCAGGGTGCGCAGCTCTTGCACATAGGCGTTGGCCAGTTCCGCTGCAAAGGCGGGTTCATGGTCGCTAGCCTCAATGGCAATCAGTCCGTCTTTCCCGGAGGTGATGACGGTGTTGTTGGCCAGTTGCTTGCGCGCATCTTGCAGGTATTTTTGTTCGTAGCGTTGGAGCAGGCCAAAGCGCTCAACCAAAGAATCTTGCACGCTGCGGCTTTTAAGCAGGGCCACATATTGGTCGGTGGGGTTCTTCAGGCCAGCTGTAGCGTTGGCAATGCCACCCAGCGCGCCCAATGACTGCAACATGGAGGCCGCACTGCTTTGCTGCATTTGCGGCGGGAGGATTTGCGTGGTAGCGGTGAAGGTAGGCCGCACCAGAAAGCTGCCAATAAGAGCCAAGATCCCCACAGCCAAAGGCCCAAGGACCAGCAAGCGCAAATTGTCCGCCACGACTTGCAGCAGGTCCAACAGGCTGACTTCATCGGTGTCCGCATCCATAGCGGTTCCAGCTTCGTTTACAGAGGGATGGGTCATGCGGGTGCCGGGAGTGGGCTAGTTCCGCAAGGTCTTGATAGCTGCGGCACCCAGACCAAAGTTGGCCAATATTTGGGTCCAGTCCTTGACGGCGCGGGTGATGAAGTTGTATTTGCTCTCGCGGTCCAGTTGGGCGGGCACTACCACCGTGTCACCGGGCATGACGGCCAGTGACTCAAAGCCACCGCCAAACAGGCCGCTGCGGTCACGCCGCGCCACGATGCTGCCGTCTGCACGCAGCACAAAGGCCTGGTCTGGCTCAGCGTCTTCCGACAGACCGGCAGAGCGGAAGATGTCGCCTACGGTTTTGCCGCTCTTGTGGATAAACACGTTTTCGTTGTTGACCGAACCCACGGCGGCCACAAAGCTGGGTACAGCAGGAATGGTGACGTGGTCGCCATCTTCCAGCGGCAGGCTGGGCAGGTCCGCCAACGTGCGGGCGGTGGTGTCCAGCTCCAGGGCGATGCGGCCGTTGCTTTTGAGGGCCTTGAGGCGGTCTAGCTGGCTTTTTTGCTGGGCCTGTTGCTGTTGCTGCAATTGCTGTGCGCTGGCTGCGCGGTCAGCCCCCAGGTTGGCACCAAGTGTTGCGGCAGCTGACTGGTACTGCGCGTCCAGGCGACGGATCAACTGGTCCAGGCTGTCTTGCTGGCGCGCGCGCACGGACTCGCGGCTGAACTCCAAGCCATAGACATATGCTTGGGGCATAAGGCCGCCTATGCGGCGCACAAGTTGTGGCAGGGTTTCACCCGCCAGTGCTTCATAGATGCCGGGCGCGGCCACTTCGCCTTCAACGCGCACCAAGCGGCGCTGACGTTCGGTGGGCAGGCGTAGATCGCTTTGGCTGAGCACGGTAACCACGTCGCCAGCTTTCAGTTCCAAGTTGTTGGCCGCGTCCTTTTGCAAGATGGCCAGCCCCAAGTTGAAAGGGATGAGCTGGGAAGTCAGGCTTTTGTTGTCCAGCCGTTCAATAACGGCATATTCCCAGTTGATTTGTTCGCCCAGACCTTGAATGCGCCGGCTTATTTTTTCGCCCGCCTTGGGCTCGGGGGCCAAGGTTTGCACCAGCAGATTTTTGCTGCGGTAGTAGTCAGGGGTGATGAGGGCATCGCGTTCGGGGATGAGATCCAACACGCGCATGCCCGCAAACCATGGGTAGCGCAATGGCTCAGCCACTGCGCCTTGCAGGGTGACGGCATTGCCAATTTCATTGCTAATGGGCAACAAGGTGATGACGTCGCCATCGCGCAAGGGTTGAGCCAGGCCTGCGGCGTCCAGGCTGATACGTTGTGCTTGCCGGGGCGGCAGGGAGCCAGGGACGATTCGCTCGATCAATGCACTTTGCACTTTGGCCAGCACGGGCACGCCACCACCCAAGCCAAGGATGTCGCCCAAGCGGGTGGCACTTCCGCTGTTGCTGCCGCTGCCACGGGGGTCTTGTAGTTCGTATATGGCTGCTTGATCGAAGGCGCCACTGACAGCTACGCGTGGACCAGCGGGCGGGATGACGATGACATCGCCAGGCTGAAGGGCCACATCGCGTGACTTGTCACCTCTTGCGATGAAGTCATATAAGTCCAGGCTGCTTATTTTTTTTCCGCTGCGTAACAGCGATATGTTGCGCATGGAGCCGGTGGCAGATGGACCCCCGCTGGCGAACAAGGCTGAGATAAGTGTGCTGAAGCTGGACAGCTGGTGGGTACCGGGGTCTTTGGCTTGGCCCACTACGTACACCTGAATGCTGCGCTGTCGCCCCAAAATGGCCGATACCGTGAAGTTCGCATACACCTTTGACAGGTTGGCCCGCAAGAAATCTTCCAAGTCCCGCAAGGCCACACCTGCTAGCGCTATATTTCCGACCTTTGGTAGATTGATGGTGCCATTGCGGTCTATGGTGTGGGTGCCTGCATAGTCAATGAGGCCATTGACATGAATGCGAACCTCGTCACCGGTACCCAAAATGTAGTTGAGCGGGGCAGGCAAGCTACCGTCCGGGTTGTAGGCAGTGGCATTGTCAAAAAGTTCACTACCGTAGAGGGGTAAGTTCCGACCGGTTGACTCTTTTACAAATAGCTGAAACTGGTTCGGTGCTTGCACTGCGGGTGTAGGCCTCTTCCTCAGAGCAGCCGCTGGTGAGTCTGCAGTGGGAATTCTTTCTGTGACTGCCGACGAATAGTCTTCGATGGGCCACATGGATGAGGTCATATCTGACCGCTTCACATTGGAGGGATTGGCTTGAGGTGCCGCCGCCCTGTCGTCCGGCTGGTACAGCTGAACGGCTTGAGCACGAGCTAGCGTCGATATGGCGAGCATTACAAGTAGGAGGCTTGTAGCAAATATATTTCTACACTTGCATTCAAGTAAATATTTCATTGGTAGGAGTGGAATTGCAATGTAAACTAATTCATACAATTACACTGGCTTGATTCAAAGGTCCTCGGCAGCTTTGTCCCAGAGAAAACAATCTGGCGACTAAAGGGCCAAGCAAAAAATGGAATGAGCGAAGAGCTTGGTGTTTTGATAGACACCGTCAGCCAGTCGCTCGTCCAAGCGCACTGGCAATTTTTCCCACTTCAGTTTTTTGTCCCTTGCGAATTCGCAAGTTCGAACGGACCTTGCGAAGCGGCGGGATGGGTAGTCGAGTGCACCAAGCTGTGGTGCAAGTCCATGGTTGCGTTGCGCACCATGCCTTCCCCAGTGCAGGGGGAGGATTGAAGTGAATGCAGGCGAGGGCCTTTAGTTACCGCCGCTGCCCGCCCTGCGCTCCGCCCGCTCCTGCGCCATCTGCTCTTCAAGCTGCGCGCGTCCGGCCTTGATGCCGGCAATGAACTTGGACTGGTTGCGGTAATGCGGATGCATTTTTTCAAACAGGGCCAGGTTGTGCGTGCGAAAGCGCAAGGTGCTGGCTGCGGCCTCCTCGCCGCTGCGGCCCAGCAACTCCAGCACGCTGCGCGCACTCAGCAGGCTGGACTCGAACAGCTCGCGTTCCACCAGCAGCACGCCGCGGTCGCGCAGCTTGTTCCAATGGGTGACATCGCGCGCCCGGGCCACGATCTGCAGCTGCGGAAAATGCGCCCGCGCCAGGTCCACAATCTTCAGCGACTGCTCCACATCGTCCACCGCCAGCACCAATATATTGGCCTGTGCGGCGCCCGCGGTGCGGAGAAGGTCCAGCCGGGTGGCGTCGCCATAGAACACGCGGTAGCCAAAGCTGTGCGCCACCTCGATCATCTCGGCATCGTGGTCCAGCACGGTGGTGGCAATGCCCTCGGCCAGCAGCACGCGCGAGATGATCTGCCCATAGCGGCCAAAGCCCGCGATGATGATGGAGGCGTCCTGCTGCTCGGAAATCTCTTCCAGCTCCACCTGGCCTCGCCGGGCATAGCGCGGCAGAAGCCACTTGTCCACCGCCACCAGAATCAGTGGGCTGAGCACCATGGACACGGCCACCGTGCCAATCAGCAGCGAGGCGGTTGAAGGGCTGAACACCTGCGCACCGGCCGCTGCCTGGAACACCACAAAGGCAAACTCGCCGCCCTGCGCCAGCAGCAGGGTGAACACCGGGCGGTCCTGGAACGGCAGGCCCATTGCGCGCGCTACCGTGTAGATCACCACCGCCTTGACCAGCAAAAATCCCAGCAATACGGCAGCCACCAGCCCGGGCGACTGCAGCAGCACGCCGAAATCGATGCCCATGCCCACGGCAATAAAAAACAGGCCCAGCAACAGGCCCTTAAAGGGCTCGATATTGGTCTCCAGCTCGCGCCGGTATTCGCTCTCGGCCAGCAGCACCCCGGCCAGAAAAGCCCCCAGCGCCATGGACAGGCCCACCAGTTGCATCAGCCCAGCAATACCCACCACCAGCAGGAGGGAGGCTGCGGTAAAAATCTCCGGCGTTCTGGAGCGTGCAATCCAGCGAAACAGCGGGCGCATCAGGAGCCGACCGCCCAGCACAATGCCGCCAATCACGGCCACCACCTGCAGGCCCTTGAGCGCCTTGTCAGCCAGCTCCGTGGGCTCGCTGGCAGCGGCCACTACGCCCAGCAGCGGCAGCAGCGCCAGGATGGGAATGGCGGCCACGTCCTGAAACAGCAGGATGGAAAACGCGGCCTGCCCGCTTCCGCTCTTCATCAGGTTGCGCTCGTTCATCACCTGCAACGCAATCGCGGTGCTTGAAAGGGCAAGGCCCAGACTGCCCACCACGGCGATGCGCCAATTCACACCACAGGCCAAGGCCACCGCGGTCATCAGCAGGGTGCAGCCCAGCACCTGCGCGCTGCCCCAACCAAAGATGGGTCGGCGCATGCTCCACAGGCGCTTGGGCTCCAGCTCCAAACCCACCAGAAACAGCATCAGCACCACGCCAAACTCGGCAAAGTGCAGGATGTCGTCCACATTGGTCACCAGCCCCAGGCCCCAGGGGCCAATGGCAATGCCTGCGGCCAGGTAACCAATGATGGAGCCCAGGCCCAGCGCCTGGCTCAAGGGGACGGCCAGCACGGCGGCGCTGAGGTAGATAAAGCTGTTAACCAGCCAGGCGGGGGTATGTTCCATACCCGGAAGATAGCGCATGGGGCTGCTGCTTGGACATCGGCAAAGTTCGGCGCCTGTGACTTTGCTGCGGTGAGGATTTTTCACTCGCTGCGCGGAAAGGGGGTACGCCGGGCTCCTCATAGTGCGAGCACAAATCGTCGCCCGGCGTACCCCCTTCCCGCGCGACCCTTTGTCATCGCAACGCTTGGATGCACGTGCGCCGAGTGGCGAGCCGTGACGGGGTATGCGTATTTCTGGGATTTCCGGTATTTACGGACCAACGCAGAAAAGCCACAGGAAGCAGGAGGGGTAAGGGTGGCGGACTCCTGCGCACACACCACAAAGTGTCAATTTAACTTGACATATCGATGTGACTTCCAGAACATAGGGGACGTACCCACATCAAAGCAATCCATGGCACACACCTTCCCCTTTTCAGCCATCGTCGGACAGGAAGACATGATCCTGGCCATCCAGGTGGTGGCGGTGGACCCCAGCATTGGCGGCGTGCTGGTGCTGGGCGACCGGGGGACAGGCAAGTCCACCGCCGTTCGCGCCCTGGCCGACCTGTTGCCGCCCATCAAGGTAGTGTCCGGCTGCCCCTATGGCTGCGACCCGGCTAACAGCCATGCGCAGTGCGATGCCTGCCGCGCGCTGGGTAACGCAATGCCCGCAGCCGGGTCAAAAGGCGCGAAGCCTGCCAAAGCCATCCCATCCGAAACACGCCCCGTGCCCGTGGTGGACCTGCCACTGGGCGCCACAGAAGACCGCGTGGTCGGCGCGCTGGACCTGGAAAAAGCCCTGTCGCAGGGCATCAAGGAATTCGCTCCCGGCCTCTTGGCGCGGGCCAACCGCGGCTTTTTGTACATCGACGAGGTCAACCTGCTGGAAGACCACATCGTGGACCTGCTGATTGACGTGGCCGCCTCTGGCGAAAACCTGGTGGAGCGCGAGGGCTTGAGCGTGCGCCACCCGGCCCGCTTTGTGCTGGTGGGCAGCGGCAACCCGGAGGAAGGCGAACTGCGGCCCCAGTTGCTGGACCGCTTTGGCCTCTCGGTGGAAGTCAAAACCCCGCAAGACCTGGCCCTGCGCGTGCAGGTGGTGCGCAGGCGCGACGCCTTTGAGCGCGACCCTGCCGCCTTCCGCGCCGAGTGGGACAAAGCCAACCAAAAGCTGCGCCAGCGCATCGTGCGCGCGCAAAAAGCCATTGGCCAGATTGAAGTAGACGACGCCGTGCTGCTGCTCTGCGCTGCCCTCTGCCACAGCCTGGGCACCGACGGCCTGCGCGCCGAGCTGACCCTGCTGCGCGCCACCCGCGCCTACGCGGCGCTGATGGGCGACAAGACCGTCAACCACAGCCACCTGCGCGCTATGGCGCCCCTGGTGCTGCGCCACCGGCTGCGCCGCAATCCGCTGGACGACACGGGTTCGGGCGTGCGCGTGCAGCGCGCCGTGGACGAGGTGCTGGCCGCATGAACAACCCTGAGGCCGCGCGGATGGCGCAGGTCTGGCAGGACGCGCAGTTTGCCCTTCTGGCTCTGCAGCTGGACCCGCAGGGCCTGGGCGGCATCTGGCTGCGCGCGGGCCACGGCCCGGTGCGCGAGGCCTGGCTAAAAAGCCTGCAAGCCACGCAACCACGCCTGCTGAAAGTACCCACCCAGGTGGATGACGAACGCCTGCTGGGCGGCCTGGACCTGGCGCAGACCCTGCAGCGCGGGCGGCTGGTGCAGCAGCCGGGCCTCTTGGCACAGGCCAATGGCGGCGCCCTGCTGCTGCCCATGGCCGAGCGCCTGCCCACCCAGACCATCGCCCACATCGCCCAGGCCCATGACCGCGGCCTGATGCACAGCCAGGGCGGCCATGCGGCGCAGCCCGCACGCTTTGCCATCGTGGCCCTGGACGAGTCCGATGCCGACGAGGCCGGCCTGGCCGCGCGCCTGACCGACCGGCTGGGCCTGTGGCTGGATGTACGCGGCAACTGCCTGGCCGACACCCACAATCTGCTGGACCCGCTGAGTGCCCTGGAACTGTCCGAGGCCCGCACCCTGCTGCTGCACATCGTGCCCACCGAGCAGCAAGTGCTGGCCATGTGCCAGACCGCCGTGGCCCTGGGTGTAGACAGCCTGCGCGCTCCCCTCATGGCCCTGCGCCTGGCAGCCGTGCGCGCCGCACTGGAAGGCCGCGCCGCGCTGGAAGAGGACGATCTGGGCACCGGTGCCCGCATGGTGTTGGGCCCGCGCGCCACGCGCATGCCAGCAATCGCGCCACCGCCTCAAGCCGCCGACGCAAACGATGCAGCGCCGGCAACACCACCGGATGCTGAGAAGCCCCAAGCTCCGGAGACCGACACCTCTGCGCCGCCGCCTGAATCGCAGTGCGCGCCAGAGAACGGGACAGAACAGGCGGCACAACCAGAGCCACCATTACCGCAAGACCCACAGGACAGCGACCAGCAATCTCCTGACACATCCCAGCACCCCGACCCGCAAGCACCCGACCCGGACCTGCTGCTGGCCGCCGCCATGGCCAGCCTGCCGCCGCATTTGCTGGACCGTTTGCTGCTGGGCCAGGGCACCAGCAAAACCGCGCAAGGCCTGGGGCACAGCGGCATGGCCACGCGCAGCAAGCTGCGCGGCAGACCGCTCTCGCCCCGCCCGGGCCAGCCCGGTTGCGGCGCGCGCCTGCACCTGCTGGCCACGCTGCGCGCGGCTGCACCCAAGCAGCGCCTGCGCCACAGGCCGCAAGGTACTGGAGCAGGAGCGGCAGCAGGCACAGGCGCTCGCCGTGTCAGCCTGCGCGCCGAAGACTTCCATGTGCAGCGCTTTGCGCAGCACAGCCCCTCCTGCCTGATCTTTGCGCTGGATGCCTCCGGCTCAGCCGCCATGCAGCGCCTGGCCGAGGCCAAGGGCGCGGTGGAGCTGCTACTGCAGGACTCCTATGCCCGGCGCGACAGCGTCTGCGTGATTGCCTTTCGCGCGGCCAGCGCGCAAGTGCTGCTGGCGCCCACGCGCTCGCTGGTGCGTGCCAAGCGTGCCCTGGCGGGACTGCCCGGGGGTGGCGGCACGCCGCTGGCCAGCGGCATGCAGGCGGCCATGGTGCAGGCGCGCGCGCTGCAGCGTGCGGGCTCCACGCCCATGCTGGTGATGCTCAGCGACGGGCGAGCCAATGTGTCGGCTGCCGGTGTGGGCGGGCGCGTGCAGGCGCAGGCCGATGCACTGGCCTGGGCCGGGCAATGGCGCAGCAGCGGCTTTGCCGCGCTGTGGATAGACACCGCGGCCCAGCCCGAGCCGCAGGCCCAGTCCCTGGCGCGCCAGATGGGCGCGCACTACTTTCCCATGCCCTACGTGCAGGCCCAGCGCATGGCCTCCGTGGTGCAGGACCTGGCCGCCCAGGTGCGCAAGCCCTGAGGCACACAACCAAGCCGCCATGTGGAACCCGCTGCACCCGCCCATGGACTGGGACTCCAACAAAGCCACCTGGCCCAACGCCCACCTGAGCCACTTTGTGCAATTGCCCGGCCAGACCTGGCATGTGCAAATGGCAGGGTCCGGCCCGGTGCTGCTCTTGCTGCATGGCACAGGTGCTTCCACCCACTCGTGGCGCGACCTGCTAGGCCCCCTGTCGGCCGCGCACACCGTGGTCTGCCCGGACCTCACCGGCCACGCCTTCACCAGTCCGCACAAAACCCAAAGCCCCTCGCTGCCCAACATCACCCGCAACCTGAATGCCTTGCTGGCGCATCTGCAGCTCTGGCCGCAGGCCGTGATTGGCCACTCGGCAGGAGCGGCCATTGGCGCGCAGTTGCTGCTGGACCAGCAACAAGGTCAAAGAACAAGCGAGCGCCCTACCCCGGCCCTGATCGGCCTGAACCCGGCCTGGCTGCCGCTGCATGGCGTGTCGAGTTGGCTGTTCCCATCTGCCGCGCGGCTGCTGGCCATGAACCCGTTATCGGCGCGCTTGTTTTCCAGTGTGGGCGGCCAACCCGCCGTGGTGCGCGCCCTTCTGCAGAGCACCGGTTCCAAACTGGATGCCAAGGGCTTGGAGCTTTACCAGCGCCTGCTGCAATCGCCCGGCCATGTGCATGGCGTGCTGCAGATGATGCGGGCCTGGCAACTGGACGCGTTGGAGCGCGCCCTGCCCCAACTCAAGGGGCCGGTGCTGATGCTTATGGGCACCAATGACCGCACGCTGGGGCCACAACTGGCCGAGCGCGCCCAGGCTCTCATGCCGCAGGCGCAGGTGATGCGCTTCGCCGGCCTGGGCCATCTGACGCATGAAGAGGCGCCCACGCGCACGACGGCGCAAATTCTGGATTGGCTCAGCCAAACGGCCCGTTAAGCACAATGGTTTGCCAGTTCAAGAGCCCTGCCGCACTGACCCACAGGAGGTAAGGCACGTTCAGCCAGGAGGCCAAGCGGGAGTAGGCGCGCAAGCCCAGCACCAGCGACAGCACCGACAGCCACAGCAGGGCCCATTCCCACATTGCCCAGTCGGGCCGGTGCAGCTTGAAGTACAGCAGGCTCCACAGCATGTTGAGCGCGCCGTTCAGCAGGAACAGCACCAGCAGGCGCCGCTTGCGCACCGGGCCCGGCGCATGGCTCCAGGCGATGGCCGCGCTGAAGGCGCACAGCGTGAAGATGGTGCTCCAGATGATGCCAAAGGCATAGTCCGGCGGCTTCCAGGCGGGCTGCTTGAGGGAGAAATACCAGGGGCCTAGTTCGGTGAGTGCGCCGCCCACACCGGCTATAGCCAGGCTGGCAGCAAGGGCGACGGCGAAGGCACGCCAGAAAGCAGGCTTCAAGAAAAATCCTCAGGTATGGACCACGCCAAACAAATGGGCCACGTCCTTGAAAAAGATGCGCACATGCGCCATCGGGTCTTTGCGCACCAGCTGCTTGTTCATGTACGACTCAAACGTCAGGCGCTGCACATCCGGATCCTCGCACATCTTCACAAAGCGCTCGCGTCGCTTGTCATTCTGGTACCAGAAGTACTGCATCAGGCCCAGCACCCAGAACACCCGGCCGTGCTGGCGCAAAAAGTTTTTGCGTGCCTGCTTGAGGCAGGCGGTCTGCCCGGTGGACAGGGTCTGGTGCACGGCCTGCGCCACCATGCGCGCGCAGTCCATGGCGTAGTAAATGCCTTCGCCCGATGACGGCGCCACCACCCCGGCGGCGTCGCCCGTGGCCACCACATCGCGGCCGTTGTCCCAGCGCGGCAGGGGCTTGAGCGGTATGGGCGCGCCCTCACGGCGCAGGGTCTCCAGGCCCGACAGGCCTGCGGCCTGGCGCAGGCGGATCACCGAATGGCGCAGCGAAAAGCCCTTGTCGGCGCTGCCCGTGCCCACGCTCAGGGTGTCGCCGTGCGGAAACACCCAGCCATAAAAGTCCGGTGAAATCGGGCCCTGGTAATACACATCGCAACGGGCAGGGTCGTAGCCAGGCACCGCGTCCGGCGCCGTGTCCTTGGACGCAGCCGGTGCGCGGATGATCTCGTGGTACGCGAACACATACTTGGTCTTCTCGGCACCTTCTATGGTCTGGCGCGCCACTTCGGAGCGCGCACCATCGGCGGCAATCACCATGAGCGCGCGGATGCTGTCGGCAGCGCCCAAACCGTCGTTGTGCACGTGCTTGAAGTGCACACGGGCCGTGCCGTCCTCATCGCGTGTGATCTTCTCGAAGCTGGCGCGGCGGCGCTGCACGCCGTGGCTGGCGGCACGCACGCGCAGCCACTCATCGAAGCTGTCGCGCTGGACCATGCCGACAAAGCCATTGTCAATGTGCATGTCCACCCGTTTGTTGCGCGGCGAGACCATGCGGGCGCAGCGGATCTTGGCCACCAGCAAATGGTCGGGGATGTCAAAGTCCTTGATCAGGCGCGGCGGTATGGCACCGCCGCAGGGCTTGGTGCGGCCCTGGCGGTCCAGCAGCAACACACTCCAGCCCTGGCGCGCCAGATCGTCCGCCGCCGTGGCGCCCGAAGGGCCGCCGCCTACCACCACCACGTCAAATTCCTGGGTATCCATGGTTTGCTCCCGTTGTGAAGGTCGGCTTCAAGCAAGCACCTGCGGGGTGAAATGCAAGGCCCAGGCACTGACCATCATGCCGGACACATAAAGAGGCACGCCAAAGGCGCTGAGCATCAAGGCTTTTTCTACGGGCTGGCGCACAAAGCGCTGCATCAGCGGCAACTGCGCCAGGGCCAGGGCCAGCACGGCGGCGCCATGCCAGGGCAAGCCCCACTGCAGCAGCAGGACCACCACCACGGCTTGGGGAAGCAGCATGCAGGCACAAGCCGTCTTTGCAGCGTTGACCACGCCCAGTTGTACGGGGAGCGAACGCACGCCCATTTGCGCATCGCCTTGTACCGACTTGAAATCATTGAGCGTCATGATGCCGTGGGCCCCGGCGCTGAACAGCAAGGCCAGCACCAGCGAGCGCTGTTCGGGCAGGGCACCGCCCAGCATCACCGCGCCGCCGGTAATCCAGGCCAGCCCCTCGTAGCTCAGGGCGCAGGCGGCATTGCCCCACCAGCCATTTTGCTTCAGGCGCAGGGGCGGCGCGCTGTAGGCCCAGGCCAGCAGCAGCCCCAGTGCGCAGGCCCAGAAGCCCCAGGTGCCCAGACCCCAGGCCCAGACCAGGGACAGCACAGTCCACAGCACGGCAATGTACAAACCCCAGCGCCCCGGCATACGGCCCGAGGGGATGGGGCGCTGCGGCTCGTTGATGGCATCCACATGGCGGTCAAACCAGTCGTTGGTGGCCTGGCTGCTGGCGCACACCAGGGGGCCGGTGAGCACCAGGCCCAGAATGATCAGGAAAGCGTTGGCGCCCAGGCTCTGGCTGGAAGCCACCACGCCACAGGCAAAGGCCCACATGGGTGGAAACCAGGTGATGGGTTTGAGCAGCTCGGCAACGGTGGAGAGGGAGGGACGCGCCATGCCACCATTCTGGCGATGCGCGCGGTTATGTCAACTGGAATTTACACTTAGAGTGTCAATTCAAGCTTGCAGGGTCTATCTCGCTGACCATGCCAAAGCGGCGCAGCTTCACATACAGGCTCTGGCGCGAAAGGCCCAGCATTTCTGCGGCCGAGGCGCGGTTGTTGCCGGTGAGCTCCAGGGCCGACTGGATGCACATCTTCTCGATCATGTCGATGGTCTCGCCCACGATGTCCTTCATGGGCATGCGCCCCACCAAGTGGGACAACTCGGCCACCGAACCCGCCATGCCGGTGGCGGCCGGTGTTTCCTGGGCGCGCCTGCGCACTACATCGCGCACATAAAAGGCGTAGCTGGTCTCGTCACCGGCCAGCGCCAGCGCCGAAATCTCCACCGCCATGGGGCTGCCCGCCATCTGGCGCAGCTCGGTGGCAAATTCCTTGACCATGGCCTGCGAGCGCAGATTGGTCAGCAGCACGCCCCAGTCCACACCGCCGCGCAGCAGCCAGTTCTCCAGCGGCTGGCCATACAACTGCGACAGGGCCGTAGCCCCCAGCATGGACAGAAATTCGGCATTGGCCGACTGGATGCGCCCGGAGCGGTCGGTCAGCACAAAGCCGTCGGGCGACTGCTCCAGCGCCTCGGCAAACAGGTTTTGCGGGTGGGCACCGCTGCGTCCCGCAGGCAGGGCATCCAGGGCCAGCAGGCGCACCAGAAACTGGGGCCCACTCTCCTGGCGAAACACCGAGGCCGACACCGTGCAGTCCAGGCCCGCCCCCACAAAGCGGGCGCGGCACATTTCCACCCGGCCGGTGGCGTGCGCCATGCGCAGGAGGGACTGCATGTCCTCGCGGGCGCCGGGCTCAAAGCATTCGTAAATGTCGCGGCCCACCAGCTTCTTGCTGGAGTCCTTGGCGAACATCTGGGCATTGGCATTGGCGTCCAGCACCCGGTAACTGGAGGCATCCACCACCATCACCGCCTCGGCCGAGGTTTCAAACAGGGTGCGGAACTTGGCCTCCACATGGCGCAGGCGCAGGTAGTCGCGCTCAATGGATTGCTGGGTCTCAATCAGGCGGCGCTGCAAGAGGGACACCGCCTCCATGTCGCGCCCCAGCGCCAGCACGCGGCCATCAGCCCCCAGGCTGACCACGGCGTACTGCACCGGCACATCCGTACCCTGGGGCGAGGGGTGGTTGACCTGGCGCCAGCGCACGTCCTCGCCAGGCTTGGGCGGCTTGATCATGGCCTCGACCTTGGCGCGGCTCTCGGAGGTGGTGGTGTCCGCCCAGGACTGGCCTATCCAGGCCTGGCAGCCCAAGGCCAGCAGCTCGGTCTTGCGCACCGACACGTCCTCCACCACGCCGTCCTGGTTCAGCACCAGAGCGATATCAGAGGACACGTTGACCAGCTGGGCCAGGGTGTCTGCGCTCAAATTTCCAAGCTTCATGGGTTAGGGCCAGCGGTTTGGCAGCGAAATGGGCTTAGAGGACGCAGCCTGCCGATCCGAAGTGGTCAACACAGGGCTACGGTCTGTGGTGTCAATTGTACTGTTGCAAGGGCTGTACTCTGCCTTGCAGCGCGGGTCTTCTTTGACATAGCGCAAGGCCAGGCGCTGGGATTCGCGTGCGTCACCGCCAATGAAATCGGCCCCCAGGCTGAGCAACAGCCCCCGGTTCAGGATGGCCATGGGCCCGCCCACCATGATTTTGAGCGCCGGGTTGGCCGAGGCCGTGCGCAGGCCCTGTATCAGGTAGCCCAGCGCGTCCAGGCAGCGGTTGGTGCTGACCGACAGGCCCGCCACGTCAAACCAGTCGCTCTGCACGCTGCGCAGGGCGCTGGCATGGCTTTGCAGGGGCAGGCCGCTCACCCGCCAGCCACTCTTGCGGAAGAACTCGCCCAGCATGAACACGCCCATGCTGTGCTGCGAGCCGGGGTTGCAGAACAGCAGCGCATTCAGGCCGTTATGGGCCTCGCGCGCCTGTGCCAGAAAGGTGGGGCTGAGGTCGTACAGCGCCTGCTGCAGCCGGGTGGAGGCCACGCTCACGGCCACAAAGTCCAGCCTGTCGGCCAGCCACCATTGGCCCAGCAGTTGCGCTGCGGGCACCACGCCCTGCAGGTAAATCTCCTCCCAGTCCAGCCCGGCCAGGGCCCAGGACTGCAGCAGAGCTACGGGTTGGCCATCGCTCTGCCAGCAGGCCTCGGCCAGGGTCTGCACCTGCAGCGCCTGCACCTGCAAAAACGGCAGGGCCGGGGCGCCCAGCGGCAGCAAGGGACAGGTCGGGCCGTCAGCCGACCGCTGCTCGCCCCCCAGAACCGGGCAGAAAAAAGCGTGGGCGGACAGGGTTGGGTTCACGGATATGGCCTCCTCTGGGGAATCCCGCAGAAAGTTTTACCCCTTTTGGCCAATTAGCCGCTATGGAAAACCCTAGGTTTGTAACGAAATAAATACGTCAATTTTAGTTGACACTTTGCAGGCCAGCACCTACATTGAATTCACCCGCCAAGACCCTCCAACCCCACACCGCACATGTCCACCACCGCCCACCACCCGCTGTACACGCCTGAGCAAAAGCGCAAGCGCGACGCCTCGGTCTGGACCCTGGTGCAAGGCCTGCTGGCCCCGCTGCAGTTTCTGGTGTTCCTGGTCAGCCTGACCCTGGTGCTGCGCTGCCTGGCCACTGGCGCTGGCGAATCGGCCGCCCTCACCTCGGTGGTGGTCAAGACGCTGGTGCTCTACACCATCATGGTCACCGGCTGCATCTGGGAAAAAGTGGTGTTTGGCCAGTACCTGTTTGCCCCGGCCTTCTTTTGGGAAGACGTGTTCAGCATGCTGGTGCTGGCGCTGCACACCGCCTACCTCTACGCTTGGTGGACCGGTGCCCTGAGCCCAGTGCAGCAGCTCTGGCTGGCAGTAGCCGCCTATGCCAGCTACTGCATCAATGCCACCCAGTTCATCCTCAAGCTGCGTGCTGCGCGGCTTCAGGCTGCCGCCTCATCCGGGCAAGCGTCCGGCCCCGCAGTAGCCCTCCAGTAGGCACTCCCCACCATGCAACCCGTCATCCCCATCAACAAGTCCACCCAGGGTTGCAGCAATTCCCCGGTACTGAGCGAAAAAGGCCAGCGCGAGGTGTTCTGTGGCCTGACCGGCATCATCTGGCTGCACCGCAAGATTCAGGACGCCTTCTTCCTGGTGGTGGGTTCGCGCACCTGCGCGCACCTGGTGCAAAGCGCGGCCGGCGTGATGATTTTTGCCGAGCCCCGTTTCGGCACGGCCATCATCGACGAGCGCGATCTGGCCGGCCTCTCGGATGCCAACGACGAGCTCGACCGCGTGGTCTCCGAGCTGCTGGCACGCCGCCCCGACATCAAGCTGCTGTTTCTGGTGGGCTCCTGCCCGTCCGAGGTGATCAAGCTGGACCTCTCGCGTGCGGCCGAGCGGCTGTCGCGCACCTATGTGCAGCGCGCCCGTGTGCTCAACTACTCCGGCAGCGGCATAGAGACCACCTTCACCCAGGGCGAGGACGCCTGCCTGGCTTCCCTCTTGCCCACCCTGCCCCAGCGCCAGTCACCCAACCGCCAGTTGCTCATCGTCGGCACCCTGGCCGATGTGGTGGAAGACCAGCTGGGCGCCCTGCTGCACAAGATGGGCATTGACGACTTCGATTTCTTCCCGCCCCGGCGCAGCAGCAAGCTGCCCGCCGTGGGCGCCAACAGCGTCTACCTGCTGGCCCAACCGTTCTTGAGCGACACCGCCCGTGGCCTGGATGCCCTGGGCCTGCAGCGCCTGGATGCCCCCTTCCCCCTGGGCGAGGAAGGCACCACCGCCTGGCTGCAGGCCGCAGCCACGGCCTTCGGTGTGGACGCAGCGCGCTTTGCCGAAGTGACTGCCGCACCACGCCAGCGCGCCCAGGCAACACTGGCCCGCCACCGCGCCAAGCTGGCCGGCAAAAAAGTGTTTTTCTTCCCCGATTCGCAGCTGGAAATTCCGCTGGCCCGCTTTCTGCACCGCGAACTGGACATGGACCTGGTGGAGGTGGGCACGCCCTATCTACACCGCCAGCTGATGGCGGCCGAACTGGCACTGCTGCCCGAGGGCACGCGTTTGTCGGAAGGCCAGTCGCTGGAGCTGCAACTCGACCGCTGCCACGCCGACCAGCCCGATCTGGTGGTCTGCGGCCTGGGGCTGGCCAACCCGCTGGAGGCGCAAGGGTTCACCACCAAGTGGTCCATCGAGCTGGTGTTCACGCCCATACAGGGCTACGAGCAGGCCGGTGACCTGGCCGCGCTGTTCAGCCGCCCGCTGCTGCGCAAGCAAAAAATCGCCGCCTGAGGACCTGCCCCCATGCAACTCACCCTCTGGACATACGAAGGCCCGCCCCACGTAGGCGCCATGCGCATCGCCACCGCCATGACGGATGTGCACTACGTGCTGCATGCCCCTCAGGGCGATACCTACGCCGACCTGCTGTTCACCATGATCGAGCGCCTGCCGCGCCGCCCGCCGGTGACCTACACCACCTTTCAGGCGCGCGACCTGGGCGGCGACACCGCCCAGCTGTTCAAGGACGCTGTGGCCGCTTCTTATGAACGCTTCCAGCCCGCCGCCATGCTGGTGGGCTCTTCGTGCACGGCCGAGCTGATCCAGGACGATCCGGGTGGTCTGGCTGCCGCCCTGCAGCTGCCCATTCCCGTAGTTCCGCTGGAGCTGCCCGCCTACCAGCGCAAGGAAAACTGGGGCGCGTCCGAAACTTTTTACCAACTGGCCCGCCGTCTGGTGGTGCCCAAAGCTGCAGCAGCGGACGACAGCCCGCGCAAGCCACGCTGCAACATCCTGGGCCCCACGGCACTGGGCTTTCGCCACCGCGACGATGTGCGTGAAATCACCCGCCTGCTGAATGACATGGGTGTTGAGGTGGCCGTAGTGGCCCCACTGAACGCCAGCGTGCAGGACGTGCGCCAACTGGCCCAGGCAGACTTCAACGTGGTGCTGTACCCCGAGATTGCCAGCACCACCGCGCAGTGGCTGCAGCGCCAGTTCCAGATGCCGTTTACCAAGACCGTGCCCATGGGCGTGGGCGCCACGCGCGCCTTTGTGGCCGAGGTGGCAGCGCTGGCCGGTGTGGAAGTACCCGCACAGCTGGAAGAACACCTGCACGCCGAGTGGTACGCCCGCTCGGTGGATTCGACTTACCTCACCGGCAAACGCGTCTACCTGTTTGGCGATGCCACCCACGTGGTGGCCGCTGCCCGCATTGCCCATGACGAAATGGGTTTTGAAGTAGTGGGCCTGGGCACCTACAGCCGCGAATTCGCCCGCGAACTGCGCGAGGCCGGCAAGCTGTATGGCGTGGAGCCGCTCATCACCGACGACTACCTGCAGGTGGAAGAACAGATACGCGCCCTGCAGCCCGAGCTGATACTGGGCACGCAGATGGAGCGCCACATCGCCAAGCGACTGGGCCTGCCCTGCGCGGTGATTTCGGCCCCCGTGCATGTGCAGGACTTCCCGGCCCGGTATGCGCCGCAAATGGGTTTTGAAGGTGCCAACGTGCTGTTTGACACCTGGGTGCATCCGCTGATGATGGGTCTGGAGGAACACCTGCTGGGCATGTTCCGCGAAGACTTTGAATTCCATGAAGGCGCTGCGCCCTCGCACCTGGGCTCTACCCGCCCCGCTGCCAGCCTGCAGATTGCCGCTGAAGAGGCAGCACCCGCTGCAACGCTTGCAACAACGGCCGAGGCGTCAACCCCCGCAGCCGTTACCTCCACCCAATGGAGCAGCGAAGCCGAAAAAGAACTCGGAAAAATTCCCTTCTTTGTGCGCGGCAAAGCGCGGCGCAACACGGAGCGTTTTGCCCTGGAACAGGGTGTGGCCACCATCACCGTGGAGACGCTTTACGATGCCAAAGCCCACTTCAGCCGCTAAGCCGGCCGGCATCACCATGCGCGTAGTGCTCATCACCATGGACACGCACCTGGCCAGCGCAGCGCAGCGTTCCTCCAGTGCCCTGCAGCAGCAACTCCCCGGCTTGCTGTTCAGCACCCACAGCGCCTCCGAGTACCGCGCCAACACACAGGCGCTGTCGCGCTGCGTGGCCGACATTGCCCGCGCCGACATCGTCATCGTCAGCATGCTGTTCATGGAAGACCACTTCCTGCCGGTGATGGAAGCCCTCAAGGCACGCCGTGAGCTGTGCGATGCCATGGTCTGCATCATGTCGGCCCCGCAGGTGATGCAGCTCACCCGCATGGGCAAGTTCACCATGGGCGGACAGAGTGGCGGCCTGATGGGCCTGCTCAAAAAGCTGCGCCCCAGCGCCAAGACTTCGGGTGAGGGCACAGCCCCTGCGGCCTCAGCCGGTGCCAAGCAAATGGCCATGCTGCGCCGCCTGCCCAAGCTCTTGCGCTTCATCCCCGGCACCGCGCAGGACGTGCGCATCTTCTTTTTGGTCATGCGCTACTGGCTGGCCGGCTCCGAGCACAACATCACAAACATGGTGCAGCTGGTGGTGGGCCGCTATGCCGCCGGCTCACGCGAGGCGTTGAAGAAACTCAGCCAGGCGCAAGACCCGGTGGAGTACCCCGAGGTGGGCCTGTACCACCCGCGGGTCAACGGCCGCATCACCGAGCAACTGGCCGACCTGCCCAAAGCCAAAGCGCAACAAGCCACCGTGGGCCTGCTGCTGATGCGCTCCTATTTGCTGGCCGGCAATGCCACGCATTACGACACCGTCATCCAGACGCTGGAAGCCCGCGGCCTGCGCGTCATTCCCGCCTTTGCCAGCGGCCTGGATGCGCGCCCCGCCATTGCCCAGTACTTCATGCAGGACGGCCGCAGCACCATTGATGCCCTGGTGTCGCTCACCGGCTTTTCGCTGGTGGGTGGCCCGGCCTACAACGACGCGCAGGCCGCCGAAGTGGTGCTCAGCCAGCTGGACGTGCCCTACATCGCCGCGCATCCGGTGGAGTTCCAGTCGATTGCCGAATGGGCCAGCTCCGAGCGCGGCCTGCTGCCGGTGGAGAGCACCATCATGGTGGCTATCCCCGAGCTGGATGGCTCCACCGTGCCCATGGTCTATGGCGGGCGCCCCGGTGCGCCCGGCACCAGCTGCAGCGGCTGCGCCCGTGCCTGCGCCTTCACCGAAGCGCACCAGTCGCAAGAAATGTTTGCCTGCAGCGAGCGCATCGACATGCTGTCTGACCGCGTGGAGCGCCTGGTGCGCCTGCGCAACAAGCCGCGCCTGGAGCGCAAGGTGGCGCTGGTGCTGTTCAACTTTCCGCCCAACGCGGGCAACATCGGCACCGCGGCTTACCTGGGCGTGTTTGAGTCGGCCTTCAACACCCTCAAGACGCTGGCAAACGAGGGCTACCGAGTGGAGTTGCCAGAGAGCGCCGACGACCTGCGCTTGGCGCTCCTGGACGGCAACCGCGAGCAATATGGCGCCGAGGCCAATGTGCACCACCTCATCCCGGTGGCCCAGCACGTACAGCAGGAAACCTATCTGCACGAGATCGAGGCGCAGTGGGGCCCGGCACCCGGCAAGCATTTGACCAATGGCAGCGGCCTGTTCATTCAAGGCGTGCAGTTCGGCCAGGTGCTGGTGTGCATACAGCCCGGCTTTGGCTACGAGGGCGACCCCATGCGCCTGCTGTTCGAATCCGGCTTTGCCCCCACCCACGCCTTCAGCGCCTTTTACCGCTACCTGCGCTCCGAGTTTGATGCCGATGCCGTGCTGCACTTTGGCACCCACGGTGCACTCGAATTCATGCCCGGCAAACAAACGGGTTTGTCGGCCCGCTGCTGGCCGGACCGCCTGATTGGCGCGATGCCCAATATTTATCTGTACGCCTCCAACAACCCGTCCGAGGGTGCCCTGGCCAAGCGCCGTGGCAGCGCCACGCTGGTGAGCTATTTGCCACCCACGCTGGCCGAGTCCGGCCTGTACAAGGGCCTGGTGGAACTCAAGCAGACGTTGGAGCGTTGGCGCGGTCTGGACGCGGTGGCCAGCGAGGAGCGCAACGAGCTGGCTGTGATGATCCACGAGCAGGCCCTGGCATTGGACCTCAAGGCCCCCGCCGCCATTGCTGCAGAAGCCGCCCTGGCCGAGCCCTGGATTGACGCCCTGCAAGCCCAGCTGCTGGAGCTGGAATACGCCCTCATCCCCGACGGTCTGCATGTGCTGGGCCAGCTGCCCACCCGCGCACAACGCCTGACCACCCTGCACGCCATGGCCCAGGCCATGGGCCTGGACAAGTGCTGCCATTTGCAGCCCCTGCTGGAGCAGCTGGTGGACGGCGCGAGCGTTGACGCCCTGGCCCGCCTGGCACCCGGCCTGTCGGCCACCCAGCGCGAGGCCCTGCACCAGCTGGTGCGCTCCAACGCCTTGCTGCAAGAAGACCATGAGATGATGGGCCTGCTGCGCGCACTGGACGCCCGCTACACCCTGCCCGCCCCCGGCGGCGACCTGCTGCGCAACCCCGAGGTGCTGCCCACCGGCCGCAACCTGCATGGCCTGGATCCCTTCAAACTGCCCACCACCTTTGCCGTGCGCGACGGCCAGCGCCAGGCCGAAAAACTCATAGCCCGCTTTGCAGCCGACGGCGGCACCTACCCCGAGTCGGTGGCCATGGTGCTGTGGGGGACGGACAACCTCAAGACCGAGGGCAGCCCCATGGCGCAGGCCTTGGCCCTGATGGGCGTGCTGCCGCGCTTTGATTCCTACGGCCGCCTGGCCGGTGCCACGCTCATTCCCCTGGCCGAGCTGGGCCGCCCACGCATCGATGTGGTGATCACCCTCTCCGGCATCTTCCGCGACCTGCTGCCCATGCAGATCAAGCTGCTGGCCGAGGCCAGCTTCATGGCCGCCAGCGCGGACGAGCCTGGTGAGCAGAACTTCATCCGCAAGCACGCCCTGGCCTATATGGCCGAGCATGGTGGCGATATCGAAGCCGCCTCGCTGCGGGTGTTCGGCAACAACGAAGGCGCTTACGGCTCGAACGTGAACATGCTGGTGGAGAGCTCGGCCTGGGACAACGAGGACGAGCTGGGCAACACTTTTACTGCGCGCAAGGGCTTTGCCTACGGCCGCGAAGGCCGCCCGGTGCGCAACAACACCCTGCTCAAAAGCGCGCTGGCCAATGTGTCACTCACCTACCAGAACGTGGACTCGGTGGAGCTGGGCGTCACCAGCATTGACACCTACTTTGACACCCTGGGCGGCATCAGCCGCGCCGTGCTGCAGGCCAAGCACGACCGCGATGGCGATGCCGCTTGCGCCCCGCCCGTGTACGTGGGCGACCAGACGCAAGGCGACGGCGTGGTGCGCACGCTCACCGAGCAGGTGGCCCTGGAAACCCGCACCCGCATGCTCAACCCCAAGTGGCACGAAAGCATGCTGCAGCACGGCTACGAGGGCGTGCGCCAGATCGAGGCGCATTTGACCAACACCATGGGATGGTCTGCCACCACCGGCCAGGTCCAGCCCTGGGTCTACCAGCAGCTGGCCCAGACCTTCATGCTCGACCCGGCCATGCGTGAGCGCCTGGCCACGCTCAACCCCACATCGTCGGCCAAGCTGGTGAACCGTTTGCTGGAGGCCTCGCGCCGCCAGTACTGGGCACCAGACGCCGACACCATGAAAGCCCTGCAAGCCGCAGGCGAAGAGTTGGAAGACCGCCTGGAAGGCATATTTGAAGGAGTCCCCGCATGATGGAAACCGCCACCGTTCCCGTGTCCCACATTGGACGCGGCAACCGCCCACCAGATGGCGAGGGCAGCCTGCAGGTGCAACTCGACCCCGCTATCAAGATCGGCACCGCCAAGGTGTTTGCCGTCTATGGCAAGGGGGGCATTGGCAAGAGCACCACGTCTTCCAATTTGTCGGTGGCCTTCAGCAAGATGGGCAAGCGCGTGCTGCAGATTGGCTGCGACCCCAAGCACGACTCCACCTTCACCCTGACCAAGAAGCTCATGCCCACCGTCATCGATGCGCTGGAAGCGGTGAACTTCCACGCCGAGGAATTGCGCGTGGAAGACTTTTGCTACACCGGCTACAACGGTGTGATGTGCGTGGAAGCCGGTGGCCCGCCCGCCGGCACGGGCTGTGGCGGCTATGTGGTCGGCCAGACCGTGAAGCTCTTGAAGGAACACCACCTGCTCGAAGACACCGACGTGGTGATTTTTGATGTGCTGGGCGATGTGGTGTGCGGTGGCTTTGCAGCCCCCCTGCAGCATGCCGACCGCGCACTCATCGTCACCGCCAATGACTTCGATTCCATCTTCGCCATGAACCGCATCGTGCAGGCCATTGGTGCCAAGAGCAAGAACTACAACGTGCGCCTGGGCGGCGTCATCGTCAACCGCAGTGATGCCACCGACCAGGTGGACAAGTTCAACGCGGTGTGCGGTTTGAAGACCATGGCGCACTTCCCCATGCTCGATGAAATCCGCAAGAGCCGCCTGATGAAGGCCACCCTGTTTGAGCTGGAAGCCACGCCGGCCGTGAAGGCGGTGCAGGACGAGTACATGCGCCTGGCTGCAGCCCTGTGGATTGGGGGCGAGCCACTGCCCGCCATCCCCATGAAGGACCGCGACATTTTTGACCTGCTGGGTTTTGACTGAGTTTGCAAGAGGAACCTGAGTCCATGAACACCGCCACCTCCACCGATACCTTGGCCCACGCCAGCTACACCCAGCGCCGTGGCCAGATCGAGCATTACTTCGACCGCACCGCCGTGGCCGCCTGGGAGCGCCTGACCTCCGACGCACCCGTGGGCCGCGTGCGCGCCACGGTGCGCGCCGGGCGTGACAGCATGCGCAGCACCCTCCTGTCCTGGTTGCCGCAGGACCTGAGCGGCACGCGCATTCTGGATGCCGGTTGCGGCACCGGCGCCTATGCCGTGGAAGCCGCACGGCGCGGCGCCGAGGTGGTGGCCATAGACCTCTCGCCCACGCTGGTGGAGCTGGCCCGCAGCCGCCTGCCGGCCGATGTGGCCGCGCGCATTGACCTGCGCAGTGGCGACATGCTGGATGCGGCCCTGGGCCATTTTGACCATGTGGTGGCCATGGACTCCATCATCCATTACTCGCCCGAAGACGCGGTGGCTGCGCTGGCCCAGCTGGCCGCGCGCACCCGCAAGACCATCCACTTCACCTTTGCGCCGCGCACACCACTGCTCTCGCTGATGATTTCGGTGGGCCGCCTGTTCCCGCGCGGCAACCGCGCGCCCTGGCTGGAGCCGATGGCGGCTGACAAAATTGCCTCGCTCATGGGCGAGCACGCTGCCTTGCAAGGCTGGGGCATAGGGCGCACGCAGCGCATCGCCAGCGGCTTCTACCAGTCGCAAGCCCTGGAGTGGAGCCGCGCATGATGTTTGCCCAGCGCTTCCGGCACATGGCCCAGCAGATTCCGGCAGGGTGGCTTCCGTTCGCGGACGTCGCCAGCACCGGTCTGCCGCTGCCTCGCCTGCTGCGCTTGTCGCTGTTCAAAGTGACCATGGGCATCACCACGGCGCTGCTGATCGGCACGCTGAACCGGGTGATGATTGTGGAGCTGCATGTGGCCGCCTCGCTGGTGTCGCTGATGCTGGCGCTGCCCATGCTGGTAGCGCCCTTCCGCGCGGTCACTGGCTACCAGTCGGACACGCACCGCTCAGCCTTTGGCTGGAAGCGCGTGCCCTTTATGTGGGGCGGCACGCTGATCCAGTTTTTTGGTCTGGCCTTCATGCCCTTCGCCTTGCTCAACCTCTCGGGCGAGGCGCAAAACCCCCTGCCCACCTGGCTGGTGGAAGCCGTGGTGGCCCTGTCGTTTTTGATGGTGGGCGCTGGTCTGCAAACCTCGCAGACCGCAGGTCTGGCCCTTGCAACCGACCAGGCCAGCGAAGAGACACGCCCGCGCGTGGTGGCCCTGATGTACGTGATGCTGCTGGCCGGTGCCGTGGGCGGCAGCCTGATTTTTAGTGTGCTGCTGGCCGACTTTCGCCCACAGCGGCTGATCCAGGTGGTGCAAGGCACCGCCCTGCTGGTGCTGCTGCTCAATGCCTATGCACTGTGGAAACAGGAGGGCCGCAACCGTGAACGGGCTGCGGCCATGAAGCTGCAGAAGCAGGAGCCCTTTGCGGCTGTGTGGTCGCGCTTTATCGGCAAGCCGCAGGCGCGCCGCTTTCTGTGGACCACGTTCCTGGGCACCATGGCCTTCAACATGCAGGACATCGTGCTGGAGCCCTATGGCGGCGAGATCCTGCACCTGAGCGTGGGCGCCACCAGCGCACTCACCGCCATGCTGGCCGGCGGCGGGCTGATAGGTTTTGTGCTGGCCGGGCGCCAACTCGCACGCGGCATGGACCCGCTGCGCCTGGCCGCCCTGGGTGTGGTGCTGGGCCTGCCCGCCTTTTCTGCCGTGATTTTTTCGGCCCCGCTGGAAGCCGGTTGGTTGTTCCGCCTGGGCGCCCTGGGCATTGGCCTGGGTGGCGGCCTGTTTGCGGTGGGCACCTTGTTTGCCGCCATGCGCCTGGAGGGCAGCGCCTTTATCGGCCTGGCGCTGGGCGCCTGGGGTGCGGTGCAGTCCACGGGTGCCGGCCTGGCCATGTTTTTGGGTGGCGCGCTGCGCGATGGCGTGGCGCAGCTGCAGGCTGCGGGTGCCTTGGGCGCAGAGTTTGCCGACCCGGCCATTGCCTACAGCGTGGTCTACCACCTGGAAATGCTGTTGCTGTTCATCACCCTGGTCGCCATTGGGCCACTGGTAAGCCGCCGCAGTGCTTCCGGCCTGCAGCGCACGCTGGGCACGGCCCGCGCCAATACATAGAACCTGAATTTTTCGAAGGAGACAATCCATGGAAACTGGAGCCATCACGCAGTACATCGATGTTGCACAAATCGTGCTGTACATGTTCTGGGCGTTTTTTGCCGGTCTGATCTATTACCTGGTGCGCGAGAACCACCGCGAGGGCTACCCCATGGACAACGGCCGCCTGGATCCCAACACCGGCCCCAAGGTCACCGGTTGGCCCGTGCCCGAACCCAAGACCTACAAGCTGGCCAATGGCCATGAGGTGCAGGCCCCCGATTTCAATCGCCCGGATGGAAGCTACCAAGCTGAGCCCAGCCACGCCTGGATTGGCGCGCCACTGGAGCCGGTGGGCGACCCGCTGCTTGCCGGTGTGGGGCCCGGTGCCTGGGCCGCACGTGCCGATGTGCCGGACGTGACGGCTGACGGCCGCTTAAAAATCGTGCCCCTGCGCTCGGACACCTCGCACGGTGTCGCCAAACAGGATGTGGACCCGCGTGGCCTGCCGGTGTTTGGCAAGGATGGCGAGGTGGCAGGGCATGTGAAAGAGATGTGGGTGGACCGCTCGGAGATGCTGTTCCGCTTCATGGAGATGCAGTTACAAGGTACAGAGTCCGGGGCCCACACCGTGCTGGTACCCATGCCGTTTTGCCGCATCAAGAAGAGTGGCGTCACCGTGGGTGCCCTGCTGGCTTCGCAGTTTGCCAAGGTGCCCACCCTGCGCAACCCGGACCAGGTCACGCTCCTGGAAGAAGAAAAGATTTCTGCCTATTTTGGTGCAGGCCTGTTGTACGCCACCGCCGACATCCAGGAGCCCCTGTTTTGAAAGCCCACCACGAACACGAATTCGAGGCCGCCCCCGGCCTGCCCGAAGCGCTGCCTGCGGGCGAGCACATCCTGTGGCAGGGTGCGCCCTCGGCCCAGTCACTGGCGCTGCATGTGTTCCATGTGCGCGCGCTGTGCGGCTACTTTGCCGCCATGCTGCTGGTGCAAGGCCTGTACCTGGCCGGTGAGCCCGACGGCCTGTCCTTCAAGCCGCTGCTGTGGAGCCTGCTTGCCGCTTTGCTGGCACTGGGTCTGCTGGGCGCAGTGGCCTGGTTTGCCGCACGCAACACGCTCTATACACTCACCAACCGCCGGGTGGTGATGCGCATCGGCATTGTGCTCACCCTCACGCTCAACCTGCCCTTCAAGGCCCTGTCTGCCGCTGCGGTGCGCACCTACAAGGATGGCACGGGCGACATCGTGGTGGACCTGGCCGGCGACGACCGCATTGGCTGGGCCCACCTGTGGCCGCATGCGCGCCCCTGGGCCCTGCGCAAACCACAACCCAGCCTGCGCTGCCTGCCTGATGTGCAGCAGGTGGCTGGCCTGCTGAAGAACGCCTGGACGGCTGCCTGACCATGTCCACGCTCAACGCGCCCCGCGCCTTCAACCCCATGCTGCTGCTGGCCGCGGCGGCCCTGTCCTCGCTTCTGCTGGTGGTGTTTGCACGCTGGAATGGCGCACCGGCGCCGCAGTTTGATTCGCCGGTGACCCACAGCCGCGCACTCATGTTTGAAGACACCGCCAGCGGCGCTGTGTCGGTGCGGGATATGAGCAGCGGCGCCCAGGTGGCATTGTTTGAAGGCGAGCAGGGTTTTGTGCGCGGAGTGCTGCGCGCCATGGCACGCGAGCGCAAATTGCAAAGCGCAGACCGCCATGCCCCGCTGCTGCTGCAAAACCATGCCGATGGTAGCTTGAGCCTGTATGACGCCAGCACCGGCGAGCGCATCCACCTGGAGTCGTTCGGCCACACCCAGCGCGAGACCTTTGCCCGCCTGCAGGACAGCACGGCGCAAAGCCATACCCCCACTTCCATAGCCAAGTAAGGAGACACCCCATGAACGCTGCCGCAATGGACTTTGACCATGTTGAACTGCTGATAGGCGCCGTGGAAAACGCCGAAGAGGCCAACGCCAAGGCGGTGCGCAGCACGGTGCTGACACCGCGCTTCTACACCACCGACTTCAAGGCGCTGGACGCGCTGGATGTGAGCAGCATGCGCGCCGAGTGGGACACCATGATGGCCGAGTACGAGGGCGACAACAACCACGACCACTTCCAGCGCGACGCCGCCTTTGCCGACGAAGTGCGTGAACTGATGCCCAAGCTCTCGCCCGAGATGCGCCAGGAGTTTCTGGACTTTTTGATCAGCTCGCTGACCTCGGAATTCTCCGGC
Source organism: Rhodoferax lacus (assembly GCF_003415675.1). Lineage (GTDB taxonomy): Bacteria > Pseudomonadota > Gammaproteobacteria > Burkholderiales > Burkholderiaceae_C > Allorhodoferax > Allorhodoferax lacus. Next base: position 273,756 of record NZ_QFZK01000005.1, on the reverse strand, counting down.
TGCATTCTCTACAACGAGATCCGCAAGAACGTCAGCAACCCCGACATCAAGCAGCTCATGACCTATATGGCGCGGGATGAGTCGCGCCATGCGGGCTTTATCAACCAGTCGCTCAAGGACTTCAATCTGGGCATTGACCTCGGGGCCCTCAAGCGCACCAAGGCCTACACCTTCTTCAAGCCCAAGTACATCTACTACGCCACGTATCTGTCGGAGAAGATTGGCTACGCCCGCTACATCACCATCTTCCGCCAGCTCGAGCGCCATCCGGACAAGCGCTTCCACCCCATATTCCGCTGGTTCGAGCGCTGGTGCAATGACGAGTACCGCCACGGCGAATCGTTTGCGCTCTTGATGCGCGCCCACCCCGAGCTGCTGTCGGGCGTCAACAAGCTGTGGATCCGCTTCTTCATTCTGGCCGTGTACGCCACCATGTATGTGCGCGACCATACCCGCCCGCTCTTGCACGAAACCATGGGCTTCAAGTCCACCGAGTACGACTACGAGGTGTTTCGCATCACCTCCGAGATTGCACGCCAGGTCTTCCCCATCGAGGTGGACATTGACCACCCCACCTTCCGCGCCTGCATGACGCACCTGGTGAAGATTGCGGTGGAAGACGCCAAGGCGCGCAAGCAGGGCGGCATTCTGGGCAAGCTCAAACAGGGCTGGTGCGTGACGCGTGCCTTTGTCACCTTTGTGCGCCTGTACCTGCTGCCGGTGAAGCAACAGAAGCTGCCCGATCAGGTGCGGCTGGCACCCACCTGGTAGCCCGGCGCACAACAGACAGGCACACACGCAATGACGGAATTTCTCTCCTCGGTCCCTGGTGCGGTGCTGGTCGCCATCCTGAGCTGGTGGCTGGGCACGGGTGCCATTCTGTGGCTGGTGCGCCTGCCCGCACGCCTGTTCAAGCGCAGCATGGCAGCCCTCACCTTCCTGGCACTACTTAGCACCATCAGCACGGCCTGGAGCATGCGCCACGCCACCATGGCGGCCAGCTACGTGGGCTTTGTGAGTGTGATCGTGATGTGGGGCTGGCACGAGATGGCGTTCTTGTCGGGCTGGATCACCGGCCCGCGCCGCATTGCGCAAGAGAGCAGCGCGCACGGCGTGCGCCGCTTTTATCTGGCGGTGCAAGCCCTGTTGCACCATGAGATTGGCCTGCTGCTCAACATGGGCTTTTTGATGTTGCTGCAGTGGGGCAACGTAAACCACGTGGCGCTGTGCACCTTTGCCTTGCTGTGGTGCATGCGGGTGAGCTCCAAACTGAATCTGTTTTTTGGCGTGCCCCATGTGGGCGACCAGTACCTGCCCGCGCACCTGGCCTACATGGGCAGCTACTTCCGCCGCTCGGCGGTAACCGCGTGCTTTTATCTCACCATCAGCCTCTCGGCCGGCACCTGGGTCTGGCTGGTGCTGGAAGCACAGCGCAACACCGTCACCATCACCACCGGCTGGGTGCTGCTGGCCTCGCTCTTGGGGCTGGCGATTGTCGAACACCTGCTGATGGTGTTTGCCCTGCCGCTGCAGCGCCTGTGGGGCTGGGCCATGCGCCAGCGCGGCGAACTGCCCTCCCCCCTGCCAACTACTTTGCCCACCACGCGGCCCAGTCAACCGGACAGCCTATGAACGCCTTTCGCGCCACCGACGACCGCTTTGCCCACGCTACGCCCGCTGACAAGCGCCCCAAAGCCGTGGTGATTGGCAGCGGCTTTGGCGGGCTGGCTGCGGCCATCCGCCTGAGCTGCAAGGGCTATGCGGTGTCCATCTATGAAAAGCTGGACGCCCCCGGTGGCCGTGCCTATGTGCACCGCCAGGACGGCTTTACCTTTGATGCCGGCCCCACCATCATCACCGCGCCCTTTTTGCTGGAAGAGCTGTGGGCCCTGTGCGGCCAGCGCATGCAGGACGATGTGGACCTGCGGCTGATGACGCCGTTCTATCGCATCCGCTTTGCCGATGGCACCAGCTTTGACTACAGCGGCGATGAAGAGGCCATGAGCGCGCAGATCGCCAAGTTCTCACCCGCGGATGTGCCCGGCTACAAGCGCCTGATGGCTGCGGCCGAGCGCTGCCGCGTGCTGGGCTTTGTGGAGATGGGTGCAGTGGCTTTTGACAAATTCAAAGACCTGTTGGCGGCCCTGCCGTCGTTTATGCGCATGAACGCCTGGCGCAGTCTGCACAGCCTGGTGGCCAAGCATATCAAGCACCCCAAGCTGCGCATGGTGATGAGCTTTCACACGCTCCTCATTGGCGGCAACCCGTTCTCGGTGACCTGCGCCTATGCGCTGATCCACTCGCTGGAAAAAAACTGGGGCGTGCACAGCGCCATGGGCGGCACCGGCTCCATCGTCACCGGCCTTGCCAAGCTGCTGGCCGGGCGCCAAGTGCCCATCCATTACAACGCCGCTGTGACCCGCATCCGCGTGGAAGACGGGCGCGCACGCGGCATTGAGCTGGAGAACGGCGAGTATGTGGAGGCCGACATTGTGGTGAGCAATGCCGACGCCGCCTGGACCTACCGCAAGCTGATTGCCCCAGAGCACCGCCGCCACTGGACCGACCGCAAGATCGACAACGGCCGCTACAGCATGGGCCTGTTTGTCTGGTACTTCGGCACCAACCGCCAATACCCCGATGTGCCCCACCACATGATGCTGCTGGGCGACCGCTACAAAGAGCTGCTGACCGACATCTTCAAGCACAAGAAGCTGGCCGATGACTTCAGCCTGTATCTGTACCGCCCCACCGCCACCGACCCCTCGATGGCGCCCGAGGGCTGCGACAGCTTTTATGTGCTGTCCCCCGTGCCGCACCTGGACGGCGACACCGACTGGCCCACCATGGCCGAGACCTACCGCCAGCGCATTGCGCAGGCCCTGTCGGACTCGGTGCTGCCGGGGCTGCAGGACCATGTGGTCAGCTCCAAAGTGAGTACGCCGCAGGATTTTCAGGACCGGCTCTGGTCCTTCAAGGGCGCGGGCTTTGGCCTGGAGCCGCTCCTGCTGCAAAGCGCCTGGTTTCGCCCCCACAACCGCAGCGAGGATGTGGCGGGTTTGTACATGGTGGGTGCCAGCACCCACCCCGGTGCCGGGGTTCCCGGCGTGTTGATGTCTGCCAAAGCACTAGAGACGGTGGTTCCCCATGCCAACAGCTTCGCCTGAATACGCCGCGCGGGACCTCAAGGCCTGCATCGCCATGATGCAGGGCGGCTCCAAAACATTCTTTGCCGCCAGCCGCCTGCTGCCGCTGCGCGTGCGCGCCGCCTCCATCGCCCTCTATGCCTTCTGCCGCGTGGCCGACGACCTGGTGGACGAAGGCGGCAATGTGGACGCCAATTTGCAGATGCTGCGCCAGCGCCTGGACCTGATTTATGCAGGCACCCCCAGCGATAGCGTGGAAGACCAGGCCCTGGCCATCGTGGTACAGCAGCATCAACTGCCGCGCATGCTGCTGGACGCGCTCCTGGAAGGCTTTGCCTGGGACGCCACCGGACGCCGCTACGACACCCTGGAAGACCTGCACGGTTACTGTGCCCGCGTCGCCGGCACCGTGGGCGCCATGATGTGCTGGATCATGGGCTCGCAATCCGAGCGCACGCTGGCGCGCGCTTGCGAACTCGGCGTGGCCATGCAGCTCACCAACATCGCCCGCGACATCGGGGAAGACGCCCGCAACGGCCGCCTCTACCTGCCGCGCGTCTGGCTGCAGGAGGCTGGCGTAGACGTGCGCAAATGGCTGGCAGACCCTGTGTCCACCGCCGCCATCCAGACCCTCACCGAGCGCCTTTTAGCCGAGGCCGACACCCTGTACGCCCAGGCCCAGGCCGGCATTGCCGAACTACCCCCCGACTGCCGCGCCGCCATCCTGGCCGCCAGCACCATCTACGGCGAGATCGGCCAGCAGTTGCGCCGCGAAGGCCTGGACTCGATCCACCACCGCACGGTGGTCAGCACCCGGCGCAAGCTGGTCCTGCTGGCAACGTCCTGGGCCCAGGCCGGCTGGATCACCACCCGCACCGCACAGCCCGCACCCCTGGCCGCCATCCGCTTCCTGATAGCCGGTTGCCAGGCCGATGTGCTGGAACGCCAAGCCCAAGCCTACTTCCCCAACCGCGCCATGCCGCAGCGGGTGGAATGGGTGTTTGGGCTGCTGGAGCGGCTGGAGAATGCCAAGCGGGAGAGGAAGGTGGTGGGGGTTTGAAGGGGGACTAACGCCGCAATTCATTGATGTCGCGCAAGGGTTCAGTTTGACAATGAATCTCCCGTATGTACACTCATTCGCACCTAAATACTTTGAGGTGTTCGCTATGAGCAAAACACTGGATGCGCGTTTCCCTTTGGTCCGCGCGCTGATCACATGGGGATGGATCGCATGGATGGTTCTGGGCCTGAGCCACTTTGCATCGGCACAGGAGTTGCGGTTGGCAGTCAGCCCCATGTCTCCCTACGTCATTCCAGAAGGGGAGCAAGGCATTGAGCTTGACATCATCCGGGGAGCACTTCCACCCGGTACCAAGATCAAGTTTGTCTACCTGCCGTTTTCACGCATGATTGCCAGCTTCACGGACGGTACGGTAGACGCCATGTCGCCGGTGACAGAAAGTGCGGCACTCCCTGGTGCCTTTTTTTCGACCGTGCACGTCACCTACCAAAACGTCGCCATTTCGCTCAAATCGCGTGGGCTCAAGATTGGCTCGATAGCCGACCTGGGCAAGCTTCGCATCGTGGCATTTCAAAAGGCCAATCTGTATTTGGGAAAAGACTTTGCTGCCATGGCCCGGGCCAACTCCAAGTACGACGAGTTGTCTTCACTGGAGAACATGATCAAGATGATGTACTCAGGGCGGGTGGATGTGATTGTGCTGGATATCGCGATTTACAAGGACCTCAAGTCCAAGATCAAAGATGTAGACGTAAGCCAGCAGGAAGCATTCGCTGAATTGTTTCCCATCAACGAATACAAGGTGGCATTCAAGTCCAGGGAGACCGCCGCTGCGTTCAATGACGGGCTTGCCAAGCTGAAAAGCTCTGGCAAATATGCAGCCATCCTGCACCATTACATACCCTAGCGGTATAGGCCCAGGAGCGCGCTGAGACAAACGCCAACCTCATGTTTTCCAGGCATTGGCGGTCGGTACAGACCCGCTTTATGGTGCTCGTGGTCGTGGCGGCCACCTGTGTATTCGGCGGCTTTGCTTACCTCAACTACCGCAACGACAAAATTGCACGCATGGATGCGGTGCACTCCCAGATTGAAAAACTCGGTCGACGCCTTCCGCTCAGTCTGGTCAATGCCATATGGGAAGTGCATTACTCCGCCGTTCCACAAATCGTTGCCCTCGAACTCGAAGAGCCCTTTCTGCTTGGCATCACGGTGGAAGCAAGCGGGGCGTTCATACACGGCGTGCGCAGTGACCACACAGCCATCGCGTCGCCCGCAGTTGCCCCGCAGGCGGATGAGGTCCGCACATTTGATGTGGTGTACATCGATGAAACGACCCACCAGAAGATAGGCGCTGTCACGCTGTATCTGAGTTACAAGCAGGTGCAGCAGAGCCTGCAGCAGGACTTGCTGATCACCTTGCTTCAGTTTGCCGCACTCAATCTGGCGACTGTTTTGGTCATGGTATGGGCCCTTCGGCGGGTCGTGATCAAGCCCATCAAGGAACTGGGCGTGGCGCTGTCCGACGTCGCATCCGGGGAGGCCAATCTGTCCACCCGACTGACCCATAGCCACACCACCGAATTCGCTGATCTCACGGGCAGTTTCAACAACTTTGTTGAAAAACTGCAGGGGGTCATGGGCGGCACGATTGACAGCGTGCAACAGGCCATTGCCAGGGTGGCCCGCGGGGACCTGAGCGCCGACTTGCAACAATCCAATTTCAGCGAGCACAGCGTCATGGGTCGTCTGGCCGTGATGCAGGCCAACTTGCTCACCCACCAGTCCGAGGCCGCCAAGAGTGCCGGCGAACTGGCTCTTGCTCTGGAAGCCGCCGAAGCTGCCACCCGGGCCAAGGGTGACTTTCTGGCCAATATGAGCCACGAGATCCGCACGCCCATGAATGCCATCATCGGCATCAGTCGTCTGACCTTGAAGACCGACCTGAGTGACAAGCAACGCGACTACCTGCAGAAGATCAGCCAGTCGGCGCGGCATTTGCTGGGCATCATCAACGACATCCTGGACTTCTCCAAGATCGAGGCCGGCAAGCTCGACGTCGAGCATGTGGCGTTTGACCTGCAACAGGTGCTGGACACCGTGGCCAATATGGCCTCTGACCGGGTGCGCGAGCGCAATCTGGAACTGGTCTTCGACCTGGGCCGGGACATTCCGCAAAACCTGCTGGGTGATCCGCTGCGCCTGGGCCAGATACTGATCAACTACACCAACAACGCCATCAAATTTACCGAGGCAGGAACCGTGTGTTTGCGGGTGCGCAAGCTGTCTGCCACGGATGGGTTTGTAGAGCTGCGCTTTGAAGTCATTGACACCGGCATTGGCCTGTCCGAAGAGCAGATGGCCAAGCTGTTCCAGAGCTTCAGCCAGGCCGACACGTCCACCAGCCGCAAGTTTGGCGGCACGGGGCTGGGCCTTGCCATTGCAAAAAGTCTTGCGGCCTTGATGGGTGGTGACGTGGGCGTGAACAGCGTGCTGGGCCAGGGGGCATGCTTCTGGTTCACCGCCAAGTTGGGCCTGGGCGGCCAGATGGTGCCGGTGCCGCATTTGTACGGGGCGTTGCAGGGCCTGTCTGCCTTGGTGGTGGACGATAACCTGCAGGCCCGCATGGTGCTGATGGACATGCTGGTTGACCAAGGTCTTGTGGTTGAAGAGGCGCCAGACGCACGGACGGCACTGCAAGCCATTCACAGCCGCGCGCAGTCTGCAAAGCCCTTCCAGCTGATTTTGTGGGACTGGCAGATGCCCGGTATGGACGGACTGGAAGGCGCACGCCGCGTGCGCGAGATGCAACTTGCACCTTGCCCCAAACAGGTATTGGTGACGGCCTTCGGGCGCGAGGAAGTAATGAGCCAGGCGGAGCAAGTCGGCATGGATGAGGTGCTGGTGAAACCGGTATCGCCTGCGCTGCTGCTGGACAGCCTGATGCATGCGCTGGGCGGACAGGCCCGTGGAATGGTTTCAGGCCGTGGCCTGTCGGACACGCCGGGGCAAAGCCTGCTGGAACAAGAAGTTCGCAAGCTGCAAGGCCTGCGCATCCTGCTGGTGGATGACAACGATCTGAACCAGCAGGTGGGCGCCGAGCTACTGCAGGACGTGGGCTTTGTGGTCGACCTGGCCGACGATGGCCAGCAGGCCTTGGACCGGGTGCAGGCCACGGCCTACGACCTGGTGTTGATGGATATGCAAATGCCGGTCATGGACGGCCTGGAAGCGACGCGCCACATCCGTGCCTTGCCAGGCTTTGGCACCCTGCCCATTGTGGCCATGACGGCCAATGCCATGCAACGCGACCGCGACCGCTGTGTCGAGGTGGGCATGAACGGCTACGTCGCCAAGCCCATCGAGCCCGATGCGCTGTGGCGTGTCTTGCTGACCTGCATCGGGGGCACGCTCTCGGCGACCAGAGCCACGCCAGTGGTGCCCGTCAAAGCGACAGCAAAGCACAGCGTACAGCAGCCCTTTGCGTCGGCACTTGCAGGCATCCCGGGGCTGGATGTGGCACAGGCCTTGAATCGGGTGGCGGGCAATCAAGCGCTCTACTTCAAGCTGCTGTCCACATTTGTAGGTCGACTGGCGAACAGCCTGGCCGATTTGGACCAAGCTATTGCCCTGCAGGATTGGCCTGTGGCTGAACGCCTGGCACACACCCTCAAGGGATCGAGCGCCAATCTGGGAGCCAATGGACTGGCTGTGCTGGCCGGGGAAGTGGAGAGGTCGGCAAGCAAGGGCCAGGCAGCTGATACGCAGGCCATGCAAATAGAGGCCGAGGCGCTGGCCAACGCGGTACGGCCACACTTGCATGTGGGTGATTCCGTGGCCACAGCGCCGCCAGACTCCCAGCCTCCCAGCGCGGCAACATCCGATGCGCTGCAGCAACTGCGAAGGTTACTGGGTGACAGCGACCCGACGGCCGTCGATTGGACGCTGCAGCACCAGGACGTTTTGCGTTCGGCTCTCGGGCCAAACTTTCCGGCCCTGAACGAGGCCGTGCAGGAATTCGCGTTTGATGAGGCGATCTCCCTCTTGCCAACTTCGCAATATTCTTCCAGCACAGCTACAACATCAGAGATGCGCACCTCGCCGCCAGCAGATTCCTTGAGCACAGGAAGCGTCAAGGATTGAAAGTCCGGGATCCCCATTGCGCTGTGTCCACCCTGGTTGTTAGTTTTCTTTTGCACTCTATGGGAACCGGCCTTACACCGGCGAGTGGCTTTGCGGCCAATCGCGCAAGGCATCGTTCATGCGCGTCTGCCAGCTTGGGCCGGAATTCCTCGCTGCTCAACGGACGGTCATCCTCGTTGACGCCATCCCACACATAGCCACCGTCCTTTGGCAAAGCACGCACAGCGGCTCGGACTTTGGCGCGGGAGAGTTCATTGGTCTTGGAGCCAGGCATCGCATACCTCACATCTAGCGCTCAGGCTGCACCACCGTAACCTCTGCGCGCACAAACGCCTGCAGACGCTCCGAAAAATCCCAGCGCTCAATCAGGCAGCGTCCTGCAGGCGGAGGCTCATTACCGATAGCAAGCTCCGGCGTACCCGCCGCGTCCGCCCAGCGCAACAGGTTGACCGAATTGGGCACCCCCGGGCGTGTGCGGGTGGACACGGCCGTGCCGGCCTGCACCACACACAGCCGCCGCCCCAAGCCCTGCAGTGGCAGCGTGAAAGGCAGGTGGATGTGGCCGCCCATCACGATGTCAGCCCCGGCCTGTGCCCAGGCCCGCGTGGCCTCTGCGTGGCCGCGCAACAGGTTGCTGGCTTCACCGCCTGCGGGCACGGCCAGCGGCTGGTGCACCACCACCACGCGCAGTTGCTCCGGCGTGGCGGCACTCAGCACAGTGGCCACCCGCGCAATCTGGGCAGCCGATACCTCGCCATGAACGTGGCGCCACGCGCGGGTTGTGTTGACGCCCACAATCAGCCAGTCGGGCGAGGACACAACAGGCTCCAGATCGGCCCCAAAAACTTGTGCGTAACGCGCATAGGGGCGGGTCAACCGGGCCCATACATCCAACAGCGCAATGTCGTGGTTGCCGGGGATGGCCAGCACCGGCGCACCGAGCCGGTCCACAAAGGCCTTTGCCGCACGGAACTGCGCAGGCCGCGCGCGCTGGGTGATGTCGCCCGACAGCACCACCACGTCGGGCCGCTGCTGCGCAGCCAAGGCCACCAGGGCTTCCACCACCCGTGGCTGCTCGGTGCCAAAGTGGGTGTCGGAGAGGTGCAGCATCACTCCCATGCCGCACCCCCCGGGCCGTTGGCCGTACCGATGTTGGGCAGGGCCTGAAGCAGGTACAGGGGCTTGGCCAGCACCCGGATGGCTATGGGCGCGCGCATGCGTGCCACCTCGCCGTCAAACGCCACCACCACGTCCCGGCGCCCGCGCGCCATGCGGGGGCGGACCACCATGTGGTGGAACTCAAAGCTCTCCACCCCGGCGGCCTCGCCCAGCCGGCCCAGGGCGCCGTGCAGTAGGAGCCTGAGCATGGCCAGCGTGCCAATGGGCCGCAGCATCAGGGCCGCCATGCTGCCGTGGCCGGGCGTGCCGGCCAGCGTGTCGGCGGGCTCGGCGCCCAGCTGCGCCAGTTGGAGCCGGTTGTTGCCGACAAAAAGCGTCAGGGTTTGCACGTCGCGGGCCGTGCCACCGGTTTCAATGTGCAGACGCAGCCGGCGCTGCGCGCGTAGCAAGGTCGCCACGCCCGCCAGCAGGGCCACCCAGCGGCTGCGGCCAAAGCGGGCCTTGTAGGCCTCGCGGTCTTGCAGCAGCTCGGGGTACACGCCCAGGCTGGCGTTGACCAGAAACAGCCGCTCGTTGATGGCCGCCACCTGCACCGCGCCGGGTTGCGCGTGCATCAGCATCTGCACCGCAGCCCCCGGGTCGGTGGGAATGCCGTGCGTGCGGGCAAAGTAGTTGAAGGTGCCGTAGGGAATCACGCCCATGGCACAACCCGCCGTGTGGGCGGCTTGCGCCACGGTGCTCAGGCTGCCGTCGCCACCCACTGCCACCACGGCGGAGCCGCTGGCCACGGCAGCCGTTGCCGCCTCAAAGGCCACACGCTGCAGGTCTGCCGGGCTGCACACCCGCAGCTCGCCCTGGCGACCATGCTGCGCCAGGGCGGTTTGAATCACCCGGCACTTGGCATGCATGTCGTGTGCGCCCGCAGACGCGTTGATAACAAACAGCAGCGGCGCCGTGGGGTCGAAACGCGGGCCACCCGCCATCAGTCGTGCCGCAGCAGGTCGCCAAAAACTGTGTGCTCGCCATCGCGGCGCTCGGGGCCCGGTGCGTCATAGAGCACCAGCCAGCGGCGCTTGCCACCGGCTACGGCGGGTGGCAGGTCGCAGAAGGCCTCGGCACGGTTCACGCCACGTCCGTGGGGCAAGGCAATGGATTCGGTCAGCGCTGCCTCAAACCGCGCAACCTCCTGGTTGTCTCTCAGCACAGTGCGGGCTTGGGGCCACTTGAAAACACGGATGTCGCCATTGAGCACCATGGTGGGCCCAGCCAGAATGTACAGATCATCGCCAGAAAAATGCAGGTCACGGATGCCCAGACCATCAAGCTGCAAAAAGTGCTTGCGCACCAGCGTGCCTTTGGCGTCCAGGGGCACCAGGCGCAGGTACTCGCCCTGGGCCTCGACCTCGATTTCCAGCAGTGCCGACCAGCCGCGCAGCACCGGGCCCCGCAGGCCCAGCAGCAAGCGGCGGCCATCCACCGCCAGCCCCTCAATGTCAAAGCCGTTGTCCTTGCCCGGTATCGCCATGAAGGGGCCAAAGTGCGGATCGTCGGCCAGCGCGCGGGTCAGTTGGTTGGTCTGTGCATCGCCCTTGAGGCGCAGGGCCTTTCTGCCGTCCCGGGCCTGCCTTACCAGGCAGGGCTGGCCATCGGCATCGGGCTCAATGGGAAGGCAGGCCAGCAGGCGGCGGTTGCCGTCCAGGGCCAGCTTGGCCAGCCGCTTGGCATTGGCCGCATGGCTGCGCTCGGGCTGGGCGTTTTTGCGTTTAAGGCCGTGCGAGCCCACCACCCACATGAAGCCATCGGCAACGGCCATGCCTTCCAGATCGGCCTCTTCTTCCCGCGTGCCGGGCAAGTCCAGCAGGTCGGCCAGCGGAAAATCACGCACCTCGCCATAGCGCAGGGTCTCGCTGCCCACTGCCTCCAGGCGGCGCAGCCGGTCCAGGCCGCAGGCTTCGTCGCCCGCCACCCACAGCCAGTCGTCGGTGAAGGCGGCGCCCGACAAATTGGTTTGCACAAGGCATCCGGGGGAGAACTCTAGGCGAACGGCGTTGGCTTGGCGGGTGTTGGGCATGGGTCGTATGTTTGGCAGGGTGAGAGGTTTGCAGTGTGCGTCAAAGACAGGGTCGGAAGGTCAGCTTTTCCCGATGTTCAGGATCTGAAAAAGCTTCTTTTTTTAGGACCGTCAAACTGTTCCAATCCAGACCATTTGCATCCGGACAAACAGCAGTGACACATCCCAGGTTTCCCCCTCCCCCAACTGCAAGCCTGAAAGACAGGCGCAGCTCCACGGTAAACCGTATTGCGTCGGCCCACCTCGCATCCATGGGCGATACGGTGGCCGACACCGTGGGCCAGGGTGCACGGCGGCAGCTGGTCTGGCTGGGCCTGCTGGCCATGCCGCTGCTGTTCCCCGTGGCGCTGCCGGGCATGGCTTCAGCGGTGGGCGGCTTGGGCATGGTGGTGGCGATCGGGCTGTTCCGGGGTCGGGCGGTGCCCTTGCCCCGGTGGCTTGGCAAACGGGTGCTGGGTGAGCGCGTCAAAGCGCTGCTGGCCCGCATGATCCACCGGGCGCTGGCCCTCTTTGCGCGTGTGGGCCGGCCCCGCCTGCTGGCCTTGAGCAACAGACCCGCACGCACGCTCAACGCACTGATGCTGGGCCTGGCAGGCCTGTCCATGGCGGTGCCCGTACCGGTGATTACGTTTGACAATGTGTTGCCCGCCCTGGCCATTGTGCTGATTGCGTGGGGCCTGCGTCTGCGGGATGGCCTGATGCTGCTGGCCGGCTACTGCGTCACCCTTGCCGCGGCGGCCTCGGTGGTGCTGTTGTGGTGGGGTGGCTCCGTGCTGGCCACCCGGTTGCTGGCCTGGGTCAGCGGCTGAATCTGGCGCCCCGGCGCGGGCCACCAGGGGTCTGCGCCAGGGCACCATTCACTTGTGATCCCGGGTCATCCGTTCAGCAAACGAAATGCCAACCGCTGACAGCACGAACATGAAGTGAATGACTGCCACCATGGTGACGATCTGGATGTTGTCCAGCGTCAGGTCGCCACTCAGGTATGTCTTCAGGGCATGCACACCCGAAATGGAGATGATGGCAAAGGCCAGCTTCAGCTTCAGGTTGTAGGTGTTGACGTGGTCCAGCCAGTCCGGCTTTTTGATGTCCTCTTTGTCAAAGTGCCCGGTGGTCACAAACAGCGACACGCCGGCCAGCGCCACCACCCAAACCAGTTGCGCCACCATCGTCATGTCCACCAGTTCCAGCACCTTGATGATCAGGTCGATCTTTTCCAGATGGCCAAACAGCAAGGTGTTCATCAGCTTGTAGGTTTCCAGCAGGAACTTGCCCAGGATGCCGAAGATGATGCCCACCAGGCCGATGTAAAAGAACAGCATGGTGAAGCGCATGCCATAGAGCAGGGAACCAACCCTTGAGAGAACCTTTTCCACTATGCAGACCCCTTTGTACAAAAACGGTAATTCAATAAATGCCAACGCGGTGGCGTCAAACCCAAAGCGCTACCAGGAAGATGCCAACCATCACAAACGACAGCACCACCTTGGCAAGCATGCCGACCATCAGACCCAGCCAGGTGGCCAAGCCTACCTTGGCCGCCCGGTGCTGGCTTTTTTGTGCCCAGTACTCGCCCACGGTCGCACCTACCAGAGGCATAAAGAGCACCCCCACCAGGCCCATGAAGAGCCCGACCACTGTGCCAATGGCTGCGCCGATGAGGGCCTGCTTGCTCGCACCTGCGCGCTTGGCCCCCAGCAAGCCCGCCACAAAATCGAGCGCCCAGGCAAACAAGGCCAGCACACTGATGAACACCACGGTGCCAACACTCACCCGCGTGAAGTCGTCGATCCACGCGCCCAACAGCACACCACCCCACACCAGCAGCGTGCCGGGCAAGACGGGCAGCACCGTGCCTGCCAAGCCGATCAGGATGAGTGCTGCACTGGCGGTCCACAAGAAATAAATGTCCACAGCGGTCTTTCTAAAAAATCAGGTCGTTGTAGAAGTGGGCGCGGGCTGGCCGCGTGTCTTCCACAAGGACACCACCACACCACCGGCAATCAGGCCAAAGGTCACGCCAAGCGAGATCAGAGGATCAATCTTCCCGATGAAGCCGACCAGGAAAATCTTGCTACCGATAAACACCAGCACCAGGGCCAGCGCGTACTTCAGGTATTTGAAGCGGTGGATCATGGCCGCCAGCGCAAAGTACAGGGCACGCAGGCCCAGGATGGCGAAGATGTTGCTCGTGTAGACGATGAACGGGTCGGTGGTGATGGCGAAGATGGCAGGCACCGAGTCCACCGCAAACACCAGGTCCACAAACTCCACCAGCACCAGCGCCAGAAACAGCGGGGTGGCAAAGCGCACCACTTTGCCGGTGGCCGGATCGGGCTCATTCACCCAGAAGGCGTTGCCCCGCAGGCCTTCGGTCACCCGCATGTGGCGCTTGAGGAACTTGAGCAAGGGGTTGTTGGCGATATCGGGAACGTGGTCCGCAATGATCCACATCTTGATGCCCGTAAAAATCAGGAAGACACCAAACAGGTACAGCACCCAGCTGAACTGGCTGACCAGCGTGGCGCCCAGACCAATCATGATGGCGCGCAACACGATCACCCCCAGGATGCCCCAGAACAGCACGCGGTGCTGGTACTGCCGCGGAATCGCAAAGAAGCTGAAGATCAGCGCGATGACAAACACGTTGTCCATGGACAGCGACTTCTCGATCATGAAGCCGGTGTAGTAGTCCATACCGCTTTGCGCACCGAGCTGCCACCAGATCCAGGCACCAAAGGCCAGCGCGGCGCTGATGTAGCCCGCAGACAGCAGCAGGCTTTCGCGCACGCCGATCTCGTGGTCGTCCTTGTGCAGCACGCCCAGGTCAAAGGCCAGCAGCGCGACCACGATGGTTACAAAAGTCAGCCAGATCCATGCGGGCTTGCCCAGGAAGTCTGCCGACAAGAAAGGAATCAGAATGTCCATAAAACCACCTCCAGTTGCGAGGAACAAGAATCATGTGTCTTGTATGCACGGGTCGTGCAGCACGCGTGGAGGGATATTCGCTGCTTTTTTACTTCCAAAAAATCAGCATTAAATTGAATGTTTATTCGTATTAGACGAAGTATTCGGCAAGCCATCCTGGTGCAACCTTGCCGTGTGCAAGACACCCATCCGAATGCGGTTGGAGAACTTTTTTGGGTTGGCGGCATCGTTCTGACACACCACTGAGACAGCTGACCTTGCCAGGGTGCGCCGCCGCACAGAACTTGGGGGCGTATCTCACTACGCTTGAAGGCAGGCAGCAAAGAACATTCCAAAGTCATCCTTTGATGACCCATGGCTTGGTTTTGCAGTGCCACTTTTCTTCACCCACAAAGGATTCCCAATGAAATACACACTCCCCCTCCTCGCCGTCGTTGCCGCTCTCAGTCTGGCTGCTTGTGATCGCCCCACCGTGATTGCCGTGCCCGCAGCACCTGTGGCCGTACCCGGCCCCGCAGGCCCGGCTGGCGCCACCGGTGCGACTGGCAACACAGGCAGTACTGGAAACACTGGCAGCGCAGGCGGCACCGGTGCCACCGGTGATACGGGCGCCACCGGCAACACCGGCAGCACGGGCAAGGCAGGCGATGGCACCACCATCATCGTGATGCCCCAGGCTTCAGCGCCTTCCAACTGATTTTTTCAGTCAAGCTCCAAGGAAAATCTCCCGCAAGCGTCCACGCTCGAGGGAGACCTTGGAACGCAGTTGAGGACCTTCCAGCCTCGTCAGCCGCGCCGCGCTGCTTCAATGGCAGCGATATCAATCTTGCCCATTTCCATCATGGCCTCAAAGACGCGTTTGGCTGCTGCAGGGTCGGGATCGGCAATGCCGGCAATCAAGGCGCGTGGGGTGATCTGCCATGACAGGCCCCATTTATCCTGGCACCAGCCGCACACGTTGGCCTGGCCGCCGTTGTCAATAATGGCGCGCCACAAACGGTCGGTTTCCTCCTGGTTGTCGGTGGCAATCTGGAATGAGAAGGCCTGGTTGTGCAGCACGCCCGGCCCGCCGTTCAAGCCCAGGCACGGGATACCCGCCACGGTGAACTCCACCGTCAGCACATCGCCCGCTTTGCCTGCGGGGTAGTCGGCAGGTGCACGGTAGACCGTGCCTATTGCGCTGTCAGGGAATGTCCGCGCGTAGAACGTAGCCGCCTCCAGAGCGCTGCCGTTGAACCAGAGACAAATGGTGTTCTTGTTGACCATGGTGGGTGCCCTCACGTTGGATGAATGACCAGACAGATTCTGAACCAAACCGGCTGGCCAAGCAGCAAAGTCGCGCGTATTGGTCGGTCTCTTGGCAATAGGCATTAACATCGCGCCCTCAAGAACCATTGCAACGGCCCTCCTGCTATGAACAACCTGGGCCCCAGCGGCACCGCCACACCCCCACAACTGACAAACCTGCAGATCGGCTTGGTGATTGCCGCGCTGGCCTGTGGCGGCTTTGGCATTGGCACCGGCGAATTCGCCATCATGGGTTTGCTGCCCGGTGTGGCCAGCACCTTCTCGGTGACAACGCCCCAGGCGGGCTATGTGATCAGCGCCTATGCACTGGGTGTGGTGGTGGGTGCGCCGCTGATTGCCGTGGCGGGCGCGAAGGCATCACGCCGAAGCCTGCTGCTGATCTTGATGCTGGTCTTTGCCATCGGCAATCTGGCCAGTGCCGTGGCGCCCAGCTTTCTGAGCTTCATCGTGTTGCGGTTTTTCTCTGGCCTGCCGCACGGCGCCTACTTCGGCGTGTCGGCACTGGTGGCGGCCTCCCTGGTGCCAGTGTCCAGGCGCACCAGGGCGGTGGGCTATGTGATGCTGGGGCTGACCGTGGCCACACTGGCAGGCACACCGGTCATGGCCTATTTTGGGCAGACCCTGAGTTGGCGCGCGATGTTCCTGGCCGTGGGGCTGATGGGCGCGCTGACGGCCGCGCTGATCTGGAAATACCTGCCACGCGACAAGCCTGCAGAAGGTGCGAGTGTGATGCGCGAGCTGGTGGCCTTTACCCACCCGCAGGTGCTCTTGACCCTGACCCTGGCTGCCACCGGCTTTGGCGGCATGTTCTCGATTTTTTCGTACATCGCCAGCACCAGCACCGAAGTGGCGCACATGCCGGTGGCCCTGATTCCGCTCATCATGTTCCTGTTTGGCGTGGGCATGAATGTGGGCAATATCGTGGGCTCCAAACTTGCCGACCACTCGCTGATGGGCACCATAGGCGGCATGCTGGTGTTCAACATCGTGGTGATGACGCTGTTCAGTCTGACTGCGGCCAACCCGGTGCTGCTGTGCATTTTTGTGTTCCTGATCGGTTGCACGTTTGCCGCAGGCCCCGCCATACAGACGCGCCTCATGGACGTGGCGGCAGACGGCCAGACGCTGGCCGCGGCCTCCATGCATTCGGCCTTCAATGTGGCCAATGGGCTGGGCGCCTGGCTGGGCGGCCTGGTCATTGCAAATGGGTTTGGCTATGCCGCCACCGGCTATGTGGGTGCGGCACTGTCAATGCTTGGCTTGGTGGTGTTCGCCGCGTCCGTGTGGCTGGAGCGGCGCAGCGTCAGCCCCGGGTCTGCAAAAACGCGCGCAGTGTTTGCACAGTCGGGTCCGGCAATTCTTCAGGAATAAGGTGCCCGGCCCCCTGCTGGGCGCGGCTTCCACGGTCAGGGGCAATCAGACGTCCGGCTAATGGGCAGCCCGGTTGTCTTTGTAGGCCTTCTGGATATGTTGAATGGCCGATTGGAAGCGCCAGGCAAATTGGTTGGCATAGGCCAGACGGTCAGTGCCACCACTGCTGGCGGCGCGGTACAGCAGGTGACCTTTTGCAAGGTCTGGCTGGTCTACTGCCATGGTGTTGTGGTGCGGCAGCGAGCCGCGCTGCCAGAAATCGGACCGGTTGCGCAGCTCGGCAGGAATCGTTGTCGGCGCCTCCAGAATTGATTGCGAATCCCCCGGCTGGGCGTACCGTCCTGACACCAGCTGGCCAGCCCAGAGGCCCGGAATGCTGTTGCGGTCGCCATGGAAAACATGGGTGTTGGGTGGAAGTCTGCCAGACCGCGACAGATCGAATGATGAGCCCGCAGCGTAGGACGGCACCTCCATGCCCAAGCCCTGGGGCTTGGCAGGGTCATACAGTGCGAAGGCGTTGCCGCTCAACGCGGCAAAGTGTCCGTAGGAACTGTGCGCATAAAAGTCGGCAATGCCGTGGGCGGCCAGGGCAAAGCTGTCAAAGTCCAGGTTGTTCTTGCGGAATGCCAACAGGCGCTCCGCAACCCTTTGCCAGCCTTCTGCGATGAACCCATTGTCGAAATGGTCACGCGGGTCGTAGCCCTTGATCACAAAATTGTCCACGTCTTCAACCACCGGAATCACACCCCGGCTCCATCCAAACGCAAAGTGCCGGTTCAAGGAATGGACCATCTCCTGCGGTGCCAGGCCCGTGAGCGCCGTGTTGATGATGTTTTGGTGCACAAAGCCTGCAAACTTCGGATTGATGCGTTGCCAGGATTTGTAAACCAACTGCTGCAGGGTGCTGCCCTCATCCGAAGAATGCATGGCCCAGACATGGTCTCCATTGAAGACAAACCGTGGGCGGTATTCGACCGAAGCCACCTGCCCGTCAGGGGTGCCATGCTCGGCAGAGGGCCGGGCTTCTCCGGCTTCAGCCATTGCCACATGCAACGGCTCCAGAAGCTGCCACAGCCCTGACTCTGCCTTGTACATCACCCACATGTGGTCGTAGCGCCTGGCCGCACCGATGCGCTGGTGGGCGACTACGCTTCCGAGTGCAACACGCAGGTTCTACGGGCTGACACCTGAGGCCAGAAGCAGCGAGGCCAGCACAAACGCAATGTCTTCACAGTCTCCCGTGCCCAGGGCCAGCGTCTCCTCGGGGTATTGCCAGGGATCACTTCCCTTGCGTGCCTGGTAGCGAATGCGTTCGCCAACGAAGTTGGTCAGCACATGAACACGGTAGTCAAAAGCGCCCTTGCCGCGTTTGGTGAAGCGGGCCCGGCTCATGCTTTTTCGGTGCATGTAGGCGGCCACCTCTTTCACCAGCGTCTTGCGAATCACCGCATTGTTCTCAGTGGCAACATATTGCCGGACATCCATTGCATAGGGTTGATGCGGGGGAGCGATGGTCGGACGCCCGGAGGGCAGGACCGCATCGAACAGGATGACGTCTCCGTCCCAGTTCCATTGGTGAATACCCGTCATTCTGGATTGCTGCAGGCACATAGTCGATCTCTTGTTGTGTGTTTTTGATCTTCACTGGGCCTTTGCCGACACATTTTGAGAAGTATCAGCGATCACCAAAAAAAAGCCTGAATCACTTCAGGCTTTTTTGTGTGCAGATCACTCATCCTTCTTCGGCTTTTTGTAGGGCCGGTTGAGCCAGTTGGCCAGTACAAAAAAGCACAGCAGGCCAAACAGCAGGATGATGGGCATGGCAGATTTCATGGTGTCTCCTTCGGGTTGCGGATGAATAAGGGGTACATGGCCACCAGGGTCGCGCACAGCAGCAGCACTTCCAGGCTATAGACCGTGCTGTAACCGGTGACGGAATCATAAGCGTGGGCCACCGCATCGCGCAGCACGCCACCCAAGGCCATGGCAAGGCCGGCGCAGGTGGCTTGCACGGCGCCCCAGGCGCCCAGGGCCAGACCGGCCTGGTCCTTAGGTGCCAGGTTCATGGTGGCGGTGAGCGTGCCGTGGCCGAACATGCCCGCACCCAGTCCGATCAGAAAGGTGCCCAGGCCAAACAGCAGGGGCGACTGCATGGGTGCCGAGGCGATGACGGCCACAAACGCGGGGATGCCACAGCACACGCCCAGGGCCGCCATGCGGAATGGGTCCATGCCGCGGCTCAGCACGCGCGAGGCCCAGGCAAAACCAGCCAGTCCGCCAAAAGCCAGCGTGGCGGTGAGCGTGGTGGTGGAGGACACGCTGAGGTGCAGAATCTCGCCGCCAAAGGGCTCCAGCAACACGTCCTCCATGGAAAAGGCCATGGTGCCCATGCCCAACACCAAGAGGCGCCGCACCGAACGTGGGCCACTGCAAAACACCGCCCAGCTTTCCTGAAACGTGGGGTCCGCCTGGGGCCGGGCCTGGCGCGTGCGGCTGCGCGCCTCCTGCTTCCACAGGGCCACCACGTTCAGCACCAGAGTGATGAGGGCCGCACCCTGTATCACCTGCACCAGGCGCGCCGGGCTGTAGTCGGCCAGCAGCTCGCCAAAAAAGAAGGCGCTGCAAATCATGCCTACCAGCAGCATCACGCACATCAGGCCCACCACCTTGGGGCGCGACTCGGGCGCGGCCAGATCGGTGGCCAGTGCCAGGCCCACAGTCTGCGTGGTGTGCAGCCCCGCACCCACCAGAAGGAAGGCCACGCCGGCGCCCAAATGGCCAATCCAGGCAGGGGCTTGGGCGGCGTTGCCGCCACCCGATAGCACCAGCAGCGCAAACGGCATGATGGCAAAGCCGCCAAACTGCAGCATGGTGCCCATCCACATATAAGGCACGCGGCGCCAGCCCAGGGCCGAGGTGTGGTGGTCGGACTTGAAGCCGATCAGGGCGCGCAGCGGCGCAAAAAACAGGGGCAGCCCCACCATCACCGAGACCAGTGCCGTGGGCACCTTGAGCTCGACAATCATGACGCGGTTGAGGGTGCCCACCAGCAGCACAATGGCCATGCCGACCGACACCTGAAAAAGGGACAGGCGCAACAGCCTGGACAGGGGCAACTCGGCCGTGGCCACATCGGCAAACGGCAGAAAACGCGGACCCACTGAAGCCCAGGCAAAGACCAACTTCTGGCTGATACGGTTCATGGCACGCGGCCCCGGGCAAGAGGACCCAGGCCTTGCGGCCTTGGTCACTGCTTGCCCAAGAGGGCTACTTCTTCACCGGCGCTTCGACTGCCGGGGGGGCCGCAGCAGCCATGGCCACCACAGCGGACTTGCCCGCGGCGCCATTGTGAAAAGCCTTGATCCAGGTGGTGTTGGACACCAGCGTCAGATGCACGGCGAACGAGGTCACCGCCACGGCGCCCAGGAACACGGGTATGCCCAATGAAGGGTTGACCACCGTCCAGATTTTTCCGTAAATCATGGTGTGTACTCCTACTTCAGCCAGGGTGAATAGATGTAGGCCAGCAGATGGGCGAACGCGGCAATCATGCCGAATATCTGCGTGCCCTGGATGAGAGACCGGTGGATCTCCTCCGACTCAGCCACGGTCAGTCCCGTTGGCCCCACTTTATCGTCAGCCATAGTTATTACTCCTTGCAAGACGGTCACAACGTGCACAACCCGCACGGTGGGTATCAGTGGCCCGGTTGGCCACAAATTCTGGGTTTCGCATTCAGCTTCTGCGCGGCATGCGAAAGGGCAGCATGGCGCGCACGATGGGCGACACCAGCCGGGGAATGGAAAGCGACTCGTGGAAGCTGGTAACGGTCTCGCCCAGCAACGCACTCTTCAACAAGGCGCGCTGGTAGAACGGTGTGTCTTCCAGTTGTTCATGGATGCGCACGGGGGAGTCGCTGCGCATGCCGCGCTGCACGCGCCAGCGCGTGGGTGCCAGCGCTTGCGGCGGCGGCGCTTCAAAGCGCTGCACACTGCCATCGGTGCCAAAACGCAGCGGCAGCAGGGCCTGGCTGCGGTCGGGGTACTGCATGTCATACAGCACGGCAGTGCTGCCATCCTTCATGCGGCTGCGCGACCAGTCCCAGGCATGGAAGGCGCGGTCTATGGGCTCGTCGCCCTCGTTGGAATCCAGATAGGCCTGGCCGCTCCAGCGTTGGGCCGGTGCGTCCAGCGCCACCTCGATGCGCGCGCCCGGTGCCAGCGGGCCCCAGCGGTGCCTGGCGGCCGGGTCCAGCGCGGTGCTGAAGTCAAACAGGCGCTCGGGCTCCAGGCGGATGTGGCCGCGTATGCGCTGCGGGATGGGCGCGCAGACTTCGTCAATCTGCACCTGCAGGGCCTGGCCGTCCCAGTGCAGTTGGCTCGGGCCGATGTTGAAACGGGTGGCATCGCGGTGGCACAGGCGCCGCCCGCGCTCGGTCATGCTCCAGCGCCTGGCGTTGCGGCTGTAGAGCGCCACGTTCAGGCTGCAAAAATTGTCCGGGTCTACGTTGGGCCGGGTGCGGCCCCAGGCGTAGTACGGTGAGAAGACGCTGCCCACAAACGCAATCATGGTGAGCCCCCAGGTGCCGTCATCGCTGCTGGCATCGACATACCACCAGAGGTAGCCGCCGGGCGCAACCGCCTGGTCGAAGCAAGGTGCGCCAGCACGGCTTCGGCCGCCAGACGTCCCGACAGGGCTGCCATCGGCACGCCCGGCCCCGGATGGGTGCTGCCACCCGCCAGGTACAGGCCCGGCACCCGGCAGGCTGCTCCCGGCCGTGAAAAAATGCTCAGCCATCCGTGTGTTGCCTGTCCATACAAAGCCCCTCCCGTTGCGGGAAACCGTTGGTGAAAATCGTTGGGTGAGGTGCGCACCGTGCGCGCGCGCTCCAGCGCCACCTCCAGCCCGCACTGGCGCAGCCAGGCAAAGCTGCGCTCCTGGCAGCGCTCCAGTGCGTCGGGGCTGAGTGCGGCGCTGTCGCGGTCGCCCACTGCCGGGGCATTGACCAGGCACAGCAGGCGCTCATGCCCCTCGGGCACGCTGCCCGCGCCGCGGTCCTGCGCGCACACGTACACGGTGGGGTCCTGCGGCAGGCGGCCATGGGTAAAGATGTCTTCAAACTCGCTGGCATATCGCGGGCCGAAGAACAGGTTGTGGCGGTCCAGTGCCCTGCCCTCTGTGCAACGGGTCTTGGCCAGCACCGACCAGGTCAGGGCCGAGAGCGAGCGTTGCCCCGTAGCTACGGGCACGGCCGCGCGGGCCTGTGTGCCCAACAGGCCTTGCCGCAGCGCAGCTGCATCACCGTTGAACACCACCGCATCGGCGCGCAGGCTGTCACCGCTGTCCAGGCGCACGCCGCTGGCGCGGCCCTGGGCCATCAGGATTTCCTGGCAGCCGGTGTTGAAGCGAAACACCACACCGTGCTGCACGCACAGGCGCTCCAGGCAGCGGGCCAGCGCCGTCATGCCGCCCTGCACGGCCCACACACCATCCATCTCCACCTGCGTGATGAGGCTGAGCGTGGCCGGTGCCGCCCAGGGCGATGAGCCGGTGTAGGTGGCGTAGCGGCCAAACAGCTGCTGCAGGCGGGGGTCGGTGAAGTGGCGCTCCATGCTGCTCCACAAGGTGCGCAGCGGGCCAATGCCGGTAAGCAGGGCCAGGCCGCGTGGCCCCAGGCGCAGCATGAAGGCGGGCACGCTGGACAGCGGTGCGCGCATGAAGGGTGCTTCCATTTCGTCGTACAGGGCACGTGTGGTGGCGCAAAATTTCTGGAAGCGGGCGGCCTCTGCGGCACCGGCAAAGGCTTCCACTGCGGCCTCGCTTGCGCGCGGGTCGGCAAACAGATCGAGCGCGCTGCCATCGCCCCAGAAGTGGCGGGCCAACACGGGCAGGCGCTGCAGTTGCAATTCGCTGTCCAGGTCGGCGCCCACCGACTGCAGCAGCTCGTCAAACACCCAGCGCATGGTGAAGACGGTGGGTCCCGCGTCAATGGTCTGGCCGTCAATGACTTCGCCGCGCAGTTTGCCACCGGCGTGGCTGGCCTGTTCCACCACGGTGACTGCCACACCCGCATGGGCCAGGCGCAGCGCGGACACGAGACCGGCCATGCCGGCACCAACCACTACGGCACGGGTTTCAGACATACGCGGCCTCCATCACAGGGGCGGCAGGAGCAGTCGGTATCGCATCGCCATAGTGGCGCCCACACCAGACGCCCGACATGCGCAGCACGCGCATGCGGGCGAACATGGATTCCGAGAAAAAATCGTGCCGGTTGGCCGCCGCAATGGCCTGGCGGTGCGCGCCCTGGTGCGCGTAGGCCACCATGGAGGCGGTGTCATCCCAGACGCTGAAGGTGCACTGGCGCACCAGCGGCGCCTCGCCCAGGCCCATGGCCAGCTGGCAGCCTGCGGCCTGGCCCAGGTCGGCCTGGGCGGGTGGCGCATAGCGCCAGAAGGACATGGCCTTGGCCGGGCGGATGGAGCCGCGCGTGAGCACGGCCACCGGCAGGCCGGGGACAGCCGAAGCGTTGGCGTCGGACTGCGGCACTGCGGGCGCGCTGCTCAGCCGCTCCTCGGGCGTGACACCCCAGCTTTGCTGGTCCCACTGCCCGCGTATGGAGGTCACCGCCAGCTGGCCCAGCCAGTGCTCGCGCGCACGCCCCACAAAGGCCTGCAGTTCGGTGCTGCTGCAAAAGGCTTGTGCCGAAGTTTGGTCATCCAGCACAAACACCAGCCCCTGGTGCGTGGCGCTGGGGCGCAGGCCAAAGCCGCCGCCGTGGCCACTGCCCATGATCTTGGTGAAGCGCAAACCCGGCACGCCCTTGAAGCCCGCACTGCCCTGCGCCAGACGCAACCAGCCCCAGGCCCGGTGCTGGGCTGCAAAGTCCAGCAGCAAGACCACCACCACGCCGGACAGCGCGGCAGCAGTCTGGGCTTGGGCGGTAGTGCTCATGGGGGCCACACGGTGTGCTGTCCGTTATTTGGCGGCCACGGTTTCCACCAGCGGGCCTACCAGCTCCGGGTAGTCCGCGGCCATGGGCGTGCCGTTGAGTGGCTTGTACGCGCCTTGATGGCAGGTGGCGCAGTTGGCCTTGGCCACATCGCCCAGCTCGCCCTTGCGGTGTGCCGGGAAGGTGTCGGCCAAGGGCTCCAGGTAGTCGTTGTTGAGCGCGCGTGCCATGCGGATGCCGTACCAGGCCACCGCACGCTGTGGCGGGTTGCCCTCCCAGCCCTGGAAGGAGCGCGAGTTGTGGCAGTAGGTGCAGTTCACACCCAGCGACTGGGACAAGTGTGTCATCAGCCCATAGGTCCACTCGGCCTGCTTGATGGAGTGGCGGTTGCCCGAGGGCAGCGGTGTGGGGCCATTGACGCGAATGTCCTGCGCGTCCAGCAGAAAGGGCGTGAACGGGTCGTTGGGCAGGGAGGACAGGTTGACCGCCGGGTCCGGGCTGTTTTGGCCGGCCTTGTCGCCCATGAAGTTGGAGCCATAGGGCTGCGGGTTGGAGCGGTACCAGACCTGCTGTGGAATGGCATTGCCCCGGTGGCAGGTGTAGCAGGTGATGCCGGTGCCAGCCACGTGGGTCTTCCACTGGCTGTTGACGGTGCGCGTCATCTCCAGCATGCGCCGCGCCACCACCTTGGTGTATTTGCTGTCGTCGGCAAAATTGGCCGCATCGTGGCAATAGGTGCAACCCTCATTGGGCGCCACCCAGGTCACCATGGAGGCCATGATGCGGGTGAACTGGGCCACGCTCAGGTCTCCCAGCACCTTGACGTTCTTGAACACCAGCGAGGCTTTGGGGCCATCTGCTGGCGCGGCAGGCAGCGGCACCGGTGCGGTGTTGTTGTCGAGTTTGGCTTCCACAATGCGCGGGTTGTAGACCTGCAGCATGCCGGTGCCGCGGTAGCCGCGCTGTACCGAGTCCATGAAGGGGCGCTCACAGCCCGAGAGCAGCGTGGTCAGCAAGGCGAGCAGGCAAACAAACACTCTCATGGCGTCACTCCTTGCAGCAGGCTGGGGTCGATCACGGCAGGAAACACCGCCGGATACGGCGGCACCACGCCATGCTTCATGGACCAGAGGTACCAGTTGTCCACCACCGTGCCGGTGAGCAGGATGCCTATGCCGCCCACCAGGGGGCACAGCACGGCAAACCACCAGGCCCAGCGGTGAATGGATTCCATGGTGGCGTTGAAGCCCATGGTCCAGCGCCAGAACAGGGCGGCGCGCTCGGAAGCCGTGCCACGGTCCACGATCTGCTCCACCTCGCGCTCACCACCAAAGCGGGTTACCGCAAGGATAGTGGCGCCGTGCATGGCAAACAGCAGCGTGGAGCCATACAGAAACGCGATCGAGAGCGCATGGAAGGGGTTGTAGAACAGGTTGCCATAGCGCAGCGAAAAGGCCGCCGTCCAGTCCAGGTGCGGGAAGATGCCAAAGGGCACGGCCTCGCCCCAGGAGCCCATCAGCACCGGGCGGAAAAAGCCCAGCACCAGAAACAGCCAGATGGCCGACAGAAAGGCCCACGGCACATGCGTGCCCAGACCCAGCGCACGGGAGCGCCGGTAGGTGCGTATCCACCACAGGAACAGCGAAACCGTCAGAAAGCCACCGGCCATCAACCACCAGCCGCCCTGGTTGAGCGGGGGCAGATGCAGGCCGTAGCTGGGCGGCGGCGGCTCCAGCGCCAGCCAGAAGAGCTGGCGCACAAACTGCACCGGGTTCCAGTTGACCGAGGCCAGCATGTTGAGGCCAATGATGTTGAAGGCAATCATGCCGCAGACCAGCGAGGCCAGGCCCAGCGTGCCCAGGTAGATCGGGCCTATCTGCGCATTGCCAATCTTGCCCGCCCAGTAGGACACCAGCGGCTCGCCGGTGCGCGGGCTGTTACCAGCGTCCAGCTCGATGCCGTGGTGCAGCGGGCCGGTGGCCTGCACGGTGGTGAAAAGGTTTTGGTATTCAGCCATTGTTTGCTCCTATTGGCGCCAGATCGGCATGTTGAGCCACCAGCTCCACCACTCGGGCCAGCCGCGGCTCCAGAAGGGTCCGCTGAGCACAATGCACAGGGCGCTGAACAGCACCGCGGCCAGCGCCAGGAACAGGCCCAGGCGGTGGATTCCCAGCGTGCCGATGGAGTAGCCCACGATGTCCTTGAAGAAAGTGTCCTCGTGCTCGGGCGTCTTGACCACGTCGCCATGCCCGGGGTTGGCCGCCGAGAGGATCAGGCCGCCATGCAGCGAGAGCGCAAAAGTGGTGGCAAAAAAGAAGCTCACCCCCAGCATGTGGGCCGGGTTGTAGTGGAAGTGCAGGTACTGGTAGCCCACGTTGGAGACCCAGTCCAGGTGGCTGTAGATGCCGTAGGGGAAGCCGTGGCCCCAGGCGCCCATGAGCACCGGGCGAATGACTTCCAGCGTGAAGTAGGCAAAGATGGCCACGCAGAATGCGGCGGGCACGTGGTAGCCCATGGCCAGCTTGCGGCAGATTTCCACCTCGCGGGCCGCCCAGGAGACAAAGGCCCCGAGCGCGCAGATGGTGATGAGCTGCCACAGGCCGCCTGCCATCAGTGGCGCGGGGCGCAGGCCGTAGGAGAGGTCGGGCGGCGCAATGCTGATTTGCCAGAGGTTCCAGGTCGGTCCCATGGCCGCGCCCCAAAGGATCAGGGCGGTGCCAAGGAAGCTGAAGAAGAGTGTGGTGATGCCGAAGAAGCCGACATAAAAGGGGCCGACCCAGAAGTCGAACAGGTCGCCTCCGAGCAGCGTGCCGCCGCGGACTCTGTATTTCTTTTCAAAGCTGAGCATGGCCATGGTGGGGCTCCTGGGAAGCGGATGCGCGAAACGGGTTCAACCGGGAAAGAGAGCGGGCAGACACTGCGTCGAAAAAATTAGCGGTGCAGCGTCTGCCATGCCAGTTACGACTTGATCGCAGGCACTGCGGGCGGCATGGGCGCGTTTTGCGCCGTTGCCGATGCCGCGGGTTTTTTCGCGCCGTCGAGCCAGTTGAACTTGTTGGTGCTGAGCAGGATGAGGTGAATCATCGCGGCCAGCGCAAAGAGGAAAATGCCCTGAACCACCATGGCTCGCAGGGGATCGAAAAGTCGCCAAATACGCCACATAACAGTACTCCTAAAAAATGTGGGACATGAAGGTGTAAATACCAGCGCTCACCCCGGAGAAGATGTTGGTCATGTTCTCGGAGCCGGGCAGCCAGCTCTTCCACGACACGCCCAGCACCTGGCCGATGGCAGCGACGAACAACAGCAGGACAAAGCAAGGCACAAAGACCAGGGCAAACGTCAGCTTGTCACCCTTGGCAGGGTGGTGGGCTTCCGATAGGGTTGGGTGTACGAACATGGTTTAACTCCGAAGTTAGTTGCTGATCAGACTCAGAGCCAGGGCCGCCATGCCCAGACCAGGATGTGGGCCACCACGGCTACCGCCGTGAAACCCACCAGACCCTGCATCCAGTAATGGTGAAACTCCTGAGCCTCTTCGTCAGACAGTCCGGATATGGAATTCCGTGTTGACATGCGAAAGCTCCTTCTTAAAACAGCCTTGCGGCCACCACTGCGCAAGGCCCGCGCAGCAAGGGCAGCCGGGGCGGATTGCCACGACATTCGGTTGACAGCAGGCACACGGGCCCACCATCCAAAAAGTTCAGGGTGCTCATGCCGGCACCCCCATGCCCAAGGCGCGGCTGGCCTGGTCCACATGGGCATCGCCCACGCTGTCAGCCCCGGCTTCGCGCGCATGGCGCTCGGCCAGGTCGCGCAGCTGCTTGGCTGCCGATATCTGGATCAGCACCGGCTGGCTTTGCACGATGTCGCGCAGGCGGGCCTGTGCCGACTCGTCCCACGTCGCGTTGGGCACCACCACACCACGCGCGTGGGTGGGATCGACCCGGTCCATTTCTGTCCCTAAGGGCAGGATGTGGAACAGCGCGTCAAACAGCGCGTTGCACACTTCCTGAATCAGGTAGGTGGCACCGCTGTAGCCCATGAAGGGCGTGCCGGTATGGCGGCGGATGATGGCGCCGGGGAAGGACGCCGGAATAAAGGCCGCACGCATGGGGCCCGCACCTCCGGCTTCGGCCAGGTACATGCGCTCGTTGTAGCTGCCAAACATGATCAAAGGCATCTGCGTCTTGCACATCTGGCGGATGGCCTGGTTGTCGGTCTTGGTGCCCGCCGTGCGCGAGACGGCAAACTTGCAGGGCAGGCCCATCTCCACTTCCAGGAAGTGGCGGATGCCGCGGGTATAGGTCTCCGTGGCCACCACCGCAAAGCTGGCGGTGGAGAAAAAATCCTGCGTGACCGAGCGCCACAGGTCCCACAGGGGCTTGAGCGTGGTGTGGCGTTCACGCTCGATAAAGGGCTCCGGGTCCAGGTGCAGCAGCTCGCCTAGCTTGCGCAAAAACTGCGTGGTGCTGTGCAGGCCGATGGGGGCTTGCAGGTAGGGGCGGTCCAGCGCTTCGCACAGCATGCGGCCGAACTCGCGGTACATGCAGATGTTCACATCCGCCTCGACCAGGCGCGAGACATCGGCCACGTGGCTGGTGAGCGGAAACACCATGTTGATGTCGGCGCCAATGCCCTGCACCAGGCGGCGGATTTCGGCCAGGTCGCTGGGCGAATTGAAGGTGCCATAGGCCGGGCCGATGATGTTGACGCGCGGCTTTTCACCCACCGGGCGCTCGGCAAAGGGCTTGCGTGCAGGCACCTTGCGCAGGCCGTACTCGCTCCACAGCCAGTACATGGCGCGGTTGGCGCACTGCCACTGGTCTTCGTCAATCGTGCGCGGCAGAAAGCGCAGGATGTTGGTGCCCTCGGGCGTGACACCGCCGCCAATCATTTCGGCAATCGAGCCGGTGACCACCACGGCGGGCAGGTCCGGGTCCAGCGCGGCGTGCGCGCGCTTCATGGCGCCCTCGGTGCCTTCGCGGCCCAGCTGCTCTTCGCCCAGGCCGGTCACCACAATCGGCAACTCGTGCGGAGGGAGCGCATCGGTGTAATGCAGCACCGAGGTCACCGGCAGGTTCTCGCAGCCCACCGGGCCGTCGATGATGACCTGCAGGCCCTTGATGGCGGTGAACACATAGACGGCACCCCAGTAGCCGCCGGCCCGGTCGTGGTCAATGACAAACATCAGCCCATCTCCTCGGCTTTGCGCTTCTTCAAAAGCTTGGCCAACTGGCGCTTGGTCTCAGCGCGGAATTCGGGGTGGTCTTGCGGCACGTCTTCCCACACGCCAGACGCATGGCCCGCACCCACCTGTCCAAAAAAGCCGGACATGGCATCGAAGCGGGCCTGGTTCCCAATGGCTGCCTGCACCACCTGCACCAGCGATCCGGCCCCGGCCACACCCATGAGGGGCCGGGCCGAGATCAGGTTGGTGAAATAGAGCGAGGGGATGGACAGCTGCTTGGCCTTTTGCACCACGGGGGTGGTGCCTATGGCCAGTTGTGGCTTGTATTCATGCACAGCGGCCAGGTCCTGCTCCAGCGAGGCGCGGAACTGCACCTGCACGCCGTGCGCCTGCAGCCAGGCGGCGTCTGCCGCGTTCCAGGGTGTGGCCGGGCAGGCGCTGCCTACGTAGCGCAGATCGGCACCGCACTCCACCAGCAGGCGGCCCACCAGCAGCTCGGAGCCTTCGTAGCCGCTGAGTGTGATACGGCCTTTGATGGGCTTGGCCGCAAGGAGCGGACGCATCGCAGCCAGCGCCTGGTTGCGTGCCAGATCAATCTTGTCCTGGGCCACGCCACAGGCACCGCCTATGGCTTGCAGCCAGTCTTGCGTGCCTTCCAGACCGACGGGGGCCGAGCCCACCACAGGCCGGCCAGCCGCCTGGAACTCGCGCACGCTGGCGGTATAAAACGGGTGGATGGCAGCCACGGCGGTGCAGTCGAGTGCGGCATACAGCTCGCGCCATTCGCGCGTGGGAACTACCGGCCCAGCGGCCAGGCCCATCGGCGCCAGCAGGTGGGCAATGCCGACAGGGTCGGCCGGGAACATCTCGCCCAACAGCGTGACGGTAGGCCGCTCGTTGACGCCGCCGCGCGGGGCCTGCACCGGGCCGTTGAGAATCTCCTGGCGGGCGTAGCGCAGCATGGCACCGGCCAGCACGTCCTTGGCCTCGGCGTGCGTGGGCACGCCAAAGCCGGGCACATCGATGCCGATAATGCGCACGCCGTTGATCTCCTTGGGCAGCAACTGCAGCGGCACGCCGCTGGCACTGGGCACGCACAGGTTGATGATGACGATGGCGTCATATTGGGCCGGGTCGGCCTGGGCGTGCACTGCCTCGCGAATGTCTTCAAACAGCTTGCCGGTGACCAGTGACTCGGAGTTGAAGGGCACATAACCCACGCTGCGGCGCGCACCGTAAAAATGCGAAGTAAAAGTCAGGCCATACACACAGCAGGCCGAGCCTGACAGGATGGTGGCGGTGCGGCGCATGCGCAGGCCCACGCGCAGCGAGCCAAAGGCCGGGCACATGCTTTGCGGCTGGTCATGCGGGCCGGCGTTTTCCTTCTTCGGATAGTCCTGCGCGTACTGCGCCAGGATCTCCGACTTGCCTGCCGCCTTGGCCGCGGCAAGCAGCTGCTCGCCACCGGCGTGGCAGCCCATGCCATCGCCTTCAATGGCGGTGGACTGCGGCGCGCGCGCAGCCAGCGCCTCGGCCGGAACAATGGGAATGATGGTTCCCGAAGGGGTGGTGGTCATGCTGCTCAGGCCTCGTCGTAAACCACTTCCAGGCTGGGCTTGACCACGTCCACGCGGCCCACCATGTCAAACACGGTGGCGGGCTCCAGCACCACGTTGCGGCCCACCACATCGGCGCTGAACAGGCCCAGCAGTTCGTCCTGCGTCTGCGGCTTGGGGCGCACCGGGGGTGCTGCACCCACGTTGACCGCCAGTTCTTCAAACAGCGGGCCCCACTCGGAGCCGGGGATGCCGATGATTTCGTAGCTGGCGCTCTTGCGGCGGATGTCCTCATGGGCGGGAATGGCCGCCAGCACCGGGATGCCCACCTTTTCGGCAAAGGCCGCAGCCTCACCGGTGCCATCGTCCTTGTTGATGACCATGCCGGCCACGCCCACATTGCCACCGAGCTTGCGGAAGTATTCGACAGCGGAGCAGACGTTGTTGGCCACGTAGAGGGATTGCAAATCGTTGCTGGCCACCACAATGACCTTTTGGCACATGTCGCGGGCAATCGGCAGGCCAAAGCCGCCGCAGACCACGTCACCCAAAAAGTCCAGCAGCACGTAGTCAAAGCCCCAGTCGTGAAAGCCCAGCTTCTCCAGCGTCTCAAAGCCGTGGATGATGCCGCGCCCGCCGCAGCCGCGTCCCACCTCGGGGCCGCCCAGCTCCATGGCAAACACGCCGTCGCGCTTGAAGCAGACGTCGCTGATGCTCACCGCCTGGCCGGCCAGCTTGAGGCGCGAGGACGTCTCGATGATGGTGGGGCAGGCCTTGCCGCCAAACAGCAGGCTGGTGGTGTCGCTCTTGGGGTCGCAGCCGATGAGCAGCACTTTTTTTCCTTGCTGCGCCATCATGTAACTGAGGTTGGCCAGGGTGAAACTTTTGCCTATGCCGCCCTTGCCGTAGATGGCAATGATTTGCGTCTCCTTGGTGGGCGCGTTGGTGTGCACCTGGGGCGGCTCCACGGCGGCTTCTTCGCGCAGCAGCTGCACAAATTTGATGGGCTGCTCGGTCGAGGTCAGGGGGTTCGTCATGCGTTGGCACTCCAGTCCAGAATCATCTTCAGACATGCGGCATCGCCAAATGCCACCTCGTAAGCCGCCAGCGCCCTTGCAGGTGCTTGCTGGTGGGTGATCAGGCCGTCCAGGGACAGGCGGCCGTTGTGTACCAATTCATTGACGGCCAGCAGGTCGGGCCGTTTCCATTCGGCTGCGGTACGAATGGTGGCCTCGCGCATAAAGGCCGGGGCAAAGGCAAAGTGCAGGTCGCTCTTGTAAAAACCGGCCAGCACCACTTCGCCACCGGGGGCCAGGCGCTGGATCAGCTGGTCCAGCAGGTTGGAGTCACCGCTGACGTCGTAAATCGCCTTGTAGTCTTTGCGCGGGTCGTCTTGCGGGTGCAGGGCCACGTAGCCCTGGGCGCCGCTGAGGCGGTCGGCCTGGGTGTCCCACACGGTGGGGGCCGGCGCGCCGGAGGCCACCGTCATGCGTGCCAGCAGGCGGCCCATGACGCCGTGGCCGACGATGAGATCGGGCGGGTTGATGATCTGGCGCTTGCCGCCACCCGACACCGCGTGGTAAGCCGTGGCGGCGAGCGCCAGCAGCACGGCGTTGGCGCCCAGCCGGTCTTCCACCGGCACCACGCGGTCCTGGTTGACCACCAGTTGCGAGGCGGTGCCGCCAAACAGGCTGCGAACGCCCTGCAGGCAGCTCGCGCCGGGCACAAACACGCGCTGGCCCACTTGGTGTGTGGCCGTGTCGCTGACTTCTACCACCCTGCCCACGGATTCATAGCCGGGCACCAGCGGGTAACCCATGCCGGGGAAGGCAGGCATGCTGCCGTCCCACAACAGGCGCTCGGTGCCGGTGCTGATGCCGCTGTATTCCACTGCGACCCGGATCTGGCCCTCAGTCAGCTCCGACAGGTCCAGGGTCTGCAGCGAAAGCTGGCGGGGCTGCTGGAATACGACGGCTTGTGATTTCATGATCTCATTCTTTACGTTACACCAATGCATGTAAAGCTACATTTACACATTTGGCTAAAAAAAGGGTAAACACCTAGCAACCCGGCTTGCGCGCAACCAGCAAGCGGGTGTGGATGGGCATGGCGTTGGGCAGCAGTTCCACGTGCACAAAACCGGTATCAGCCAGCATGCGGCTGAGCTCGGTGGGCGTGCGCAAGCGCCCTGCCCCCATGGCCAGCAAATAAAAATGGAAATAGGCGTCGCCCGCCTGCGCCTCCAGCGGCTCTTGCGCCATGGGTTCGGCCAGCAACAGGGTGCCGCCCACGGGCAAGGCGTCAAAAATTTTCTGGAAGATGGTGCGCACCTGGTCATCCGGGTGGTCATGGGCCACACGGATCAGGGTGACCAGATCGGCGCCCTGCGGCAACGCGTCATCGAAAAAGCTGCCAGGGTGGTATTCCACCTCGGCCTGCAACCCGAGTGCGGCGTGGTTGTGCCGGGCCAATGCCAGTACCTGCGGCAGGTCAAAAAGCTGCAGGCGCAGCTGCTTTTCGCGGCCCGCCAGTTCGGCCATGAAGCGGCCCTTGCCCGCACCCACGTCCAGCACGCAGCGGTATTGGCCAAAGGGGAAGGTATCCAGCACCTCCTGCAGCACAAAGGTCTGGGAGGCTGCCATCAGCGCCGAGTAGCGGTCCACATGCGCGGCGTCGGCCTCTTTGGCCTGCTGGGGCGTGGCGGCATGGGCATAGGGCCAGTAGGCCGCCATCTGGCCGCTCCAGGCGTCCTGCAGAAAAGTGGTGGGCTCGGCCAGGTCGCGGTAGAGCAGGCTGTTGTGCTCGATCATGGCGCGTATGCCTTCGTGGGCCGCAATCGGCATGCCCAGCGGCCCCAGTCCATAACGCTGATGGCTGCGCCGCTCCAGCAGCTTCAATGACACCGCCGACAGCAGCAGTCGCTGCAGTGCGGCTTCGGGCATGTGGCAGCGGCTTGCCAGTTCTTCCAGGGTGGCCGGGGCCTTTTGCAACTGTGCGAACAGCTTGAGGCGCACGCAGGAGAGCAGCACCTGCGAGTACACAAAGCCGGACATGAGGTCGAAGATCTGGCGGGTCCTGCGCTGGGCAAACCAGCGCGTCAGCGGGTTGGACAGGGCCAGCCGGTAGAGCCACGGCTGGGCCATCCACTGCTCCACCTTGCGGTGCACGCCGTCCATCCAGTCGTGCGTGGATGCCAGGCCGCTTGGGCTGTTGGCGATGTCGAGGTTTGGCATGGCGGCCCCTTCTTTTTGCGACAGATGAACCGGTGCTTCAGGCAGACACAACCGGGGC
This sequence comes from Rhodoferax lacus, assembly GCF_003415675.1. GTDB lineage: Bacteria > Pseudomonadota > Gammaproteobacteria > Burkholderiales > Burkholderiaceae_C > Allorhodoferax > Allorhodoferax lacus. Next base: position 239,659 of record NZ_QFZK01000005.1, on the reverse strand, counting down.
GCTGCGGGCACTGGGCAGGCGGTAGGCTGCGCAGGCGGCGCTGGGTACCAGACGCTCGGACTCGCGCCGCACCAGCTGCTGCAGCATGTCGCGGCAGGTGCAGGCGGGCACGCTGTCCACAGCGGTCTGTATCAAGTCCTGGAAGTAGTCCACCGCACCGCCCAAGCCCAGTTCGCTGGCGGCGCTGGGGCGCGTGTGCAGCAGGTCCTGACCCGCAGGCTTACCCAGGTCGGCGCTCAGGCCCATGACGTCACGGATGTCATCGGCCACCTGGTAGGCCTCTCCCAGGCTGGCGCCCAGTGTGACCCAGGGCTGGGCGTCACTGCCCGAGGCCAGGGCACCGGCACAGGTAGAGGCCACAAACAGGGCACCGGTCTTGGCGCGCTGGTACTGGCCCAGGTCGGCGCGGGGCTCGCATTCCCAGGCCTGACCGGCCACGATGCCGTTGGGCAAGCCCACCCCGGCGCTCATGCTTTGCATCAGCCCTATGAGGCGCTCAGGCAAGGCGTGCCCGGCATTGAGCAGCACCTGGTAGGCCATGACAATGAGCGCATCCCCGGCAAGCAACGCCAGGGGCTCACCAAAGGCCTTGTGCACCGTGGGGCGGCCACGCCGGATGTCGGCGTCGTCAAAGGCCGGCATGTCATCGTGCACCAGGGACGCGCAGTGCATCAGCTCCAGTGCGCTGGCCGCCGCGTTGCTGAGCGCGGGCTGGTCATCGCCACAGGCAATGGCTACCGAGAGGGTGAGCTGGGGGCGGATGCGGGCGCCTCCGGAAAACACCGCATGCCGCATGGCGGCCACCAGGCGGGGGGGCGCTGAGTGGCCGACGGCGCCCTCAAAGCTGAATGCCAGGGATGTTTCTGCACGCGCTAACAGGCTCATGGTGACCTCGCTTCTTCGTGTGGGAGTGTCACTATGAATTGACACTTGTTTGTGTCAATATAATCAATCAAAACCCTTTGTCAATCACAAGTTACACCAATACGCGAAGCGGTACAGCGCCACCCAACCAAGGAGTCCAGCTATGGGGATATGGATTGAGTTAGGAATTTTTATACTCGTGCTGGCCTTCGGTCTTTGGCAAATCCACGATGTCGGTTTGGAGCGCCGAAAACGGCAAGCCCGGAAGGAAAAAGGGGATATCCCACGCGATCCAGAGTAAAAATTTCCTTGCCCAATTGAACAAAATTCAACTTGGTTCGGGAAAACAGGGGGTAGGCGCCGCAATGCCCGGCTCCTATACTTTGTACCTCTCTATAGGCAAACCTTTTTCCGGCTTGCTGCATGCAGGGTAAAAGCGGAAGACACAAATAAAAGCATGCCTCTTTGATGATGGGCAGACGCCCCATCCACGGATCATGCATAGGAGCAAACATGGACCTCGGTTTGGTTGCCCCCCTGTGTGGCGGGTTGCGGTTTCCTGTACTTTTGCATGATTGGCATTGGACAGCCATGTCCATGGTGGGGTCCAGCGCCTCCAGAACCAAATCCGACAGCAATTGCGGCGAAGAGGGGGACGAAGGCTACGAGGAATGCAAAGGCTCCCTGCGCAGTGTGATCGAGTCCCAGATCATTCCGCGCCTGCTGCAAGCCCATGCATCGTTTTCGGCGTCCAATGCGCAGACCTTCAACACGGCCTATGACCCCGACCGCGCGGAAGTGGATGCCTTTGCCACACTGTGCGTCCAGGCCTCTGCGGAAGGTGCCACGGCGTTCGTGAAGCGGCTTCAAAAGGATGGCGTAAACAACGATGACCTGTTCCTGAAGCTGATGGCACCTGCAGCGCGCTGTCTGGGCACCTGGTGGGAAGAGGACAAGACCGACTTCACCGTGGTCACGCTGGGCCTGCTGCGCATGCAGCAACTCACCCATGAATTGGGCTATGACTACCACGAGGGGCCGCAGGATGCGGGTATGGTGCGCCGTGTGATGCTGGCGGCTGCACCCGGTTCGCAACACATTCTGGGCTTGGTGATGGTGAGTGAGTTTTTCCGCAAGGAGGGTTGGCAGGTAGTCGTGGAAATCGCCAACACCGACAAGGAAATACTGCAGGCAGCCAGAAACGAGTGGTTTGACCTGATTGGACTCTCCGTAGGTCTGGTGGAGCAACTTCCCACACTGGCCAATCTGATTGCCCAGGTGAAGAAGGCTTCACGCAATCCCGATACCCCCGTGCTGCTGGGTGGCCCGGCGTTTTACAGCAGCGACATCACTGCCGAAAGTGTGGGCGCCAATGGCATTTCTCTGGATGCCCTGCACGGCATCAAGCTTGCCGCTGCGCTGGTCGATCCGCTGAAAAGAGTAGCCCCATAGATGCGGTGCCACTGCACACACATCAAAAAAGGGCTAGCCGGTATAACCAGCTAGCCCTTTCACATTTTGGTCGGGGCGAAAGGATTCGAACCTTCGACCCTCTGGTCCCAAACCAGATGCGCTACCAGGCTGCGCTACGCCCCGACAGCTAGTATTCTAACTGCTGGCTGCCTCGCATCCGTTTGCAGGCTCACAATTTTTCACGGACCCGTCTGGATACACCACCTATGCCCCTGCAACGCGCCCTCCCCTGGCTGGAGCCAGGAGACAGTTTTCCCGAAGTGGCACAGGCCTGGCCACTGGATTCCGATGCGCCCGGCTTGCTGGCAGCCGGAGGATGCCTGGATGTGCAGAGTTTGGTGCGAGCCTATTCACATGGCATTTTTCCGTGGTACAGCCAGGGCCAACCGATTCTGTGGTGGAGCACCGACCCGCGCATGGTGCTGCAAGTCGGACAATTCAAACTGCACCGCTCACTGCGCAAGACCATCAAGAGCTTCAAGGGCAACCCGCGTTGCGAGGTGCGCATTGACTCAGACTTTGCCGCAGTGATTGGGCACTGCGCCCAAACCGCGCGCAGCGGTCAAGGTGGTACCTGGATCGTCGATGAAATGCAGTCAGCCTATCTGGCGCTGCACGAGGCAGGGTATGCGCACAGCGTGGAAACGTGGATCGACGGCAAACTGGTGGGTGGCCTGTATTGCGTGGCCATAGGCCGGGCGGTGTTTGGCGAGTCCATGTTTAGCCACCAGACCGATGCCTCCAAACTGGCCCTGGCAGCGCTGGTGGGCTTTTGCCGGGCACAGGGCGTGGAGCTGATCGACTGCCAGCAAAACACGAGGCACCTGGCCTCGCTGGGCGCTGGCGAAATGCCACGCGCCCAGTTTGCCCAGCGGGTGCGTGCGGCCATAGTCCTGCAGCCCATGGTCTGGCGTTTCGAGCCCCTATACTGGGACCATCTTCTGGACATTTGATACCTGCCCTGTGACAGATCTCAAAGACCTTCCGCTCCAAATCCTGCAGTTTTATGCAACGGCGCCATATGCCTGCAGCTACCTGCCGGAGCGCATGGCGCGCTCCCAAGTGGCCACCCCCAGCCACCTGATCAACAACGCCACATATTCCGAGCTGGTGGGTCGCGGTTTTCGCCGTAGCGGACTTTTCACCTACCGCCCTTACTGCGAGGGCTGCCAAGCGTGCACGCCACTGCGTGTGCCTGTGCAAGACTTTCAACCCACACGCAGCCAGCGCCGTGCCTGGTCACAACATGCGCACCTGGCTGTGCGGGTGCTGAAATTGGGGTTTGAGGAAGAGCATTACGCCTTGTACCTGCGCTACCAGAACAGCCGCCACGCGGGTGGCGGCATGGATGAAGACAGTGTGGACCAATACACCCAGTTCCTGCTGCAGAGCCGGGTGAACTCGCGCCTGGTCGAATTCCGCGAAGTGCACGCAGACGGCAGTCCGGGCACACTGAAGATGGTCTCGATACTGGATGTGCTCGATGATGGACTCTCGGCCGTCTACACCTTCTACGAACCCGTTGACCACGCCAGCTACGGCACCTTCAACGTGCTGTGGCAAATCCAGCAAGCCAAAAACCTCGGATTGGGCTTCGTCTACTTGGGTTACTGGATCGATGGCAGCCCGAAAATGCACTACAAAATCCGCTTCGAACCCTGCGAAATCCTGACGGATGGAAAGTGGCAAATTCACCAAAAGCCGTAAAGCGATTTGGCCTGATACTTCAGCATGGCAAAAAAAGACCCCGATCTACCCAGCGTACCGGCTGTGCAAGTGCTGGAGCGCATGTTCACCCTGATAGACGTACTGGCATCACGCGAAGAAGCTGTCTCGTTAAAAGAAATCAGCGAGAAGGCTGGCCTGCACCCCTCCACGGCGCACCGCATCCTGAACGACCTGGCCACCGGACGCTTTGTGGACCGCCCGCAGCCAGGCAGCTACCGCTTGGGCATGCGTCTGCTTGAACTGGGCAACCTGGTCAAAGGCAGACTCAATGTGCGTGACGCGGCCCTGCTGCCCATGCGTGAATTGCACAAGCAAATCCAGCAGCCCGTGAACCTGAGCATGCGCCAGGGGGATGAAATCGTGTACGTGGAGCGTGCCTACAGCGAGCGCTCCGGCATGCAGGTGGTGCGAGCCATTGGGGGCCACGCGCCTCTGCACCTGACCAGTGTGGGCAAATTGTTTCTGGCAGCCGACGACCCCCAGCGCATACGCGCCTATGCCACCCGCACCGGATTGCAGGGTCACACCAAGAACAGCATCACCTCGCTGGAGGCCCTGGAGCGTGAACTCAGCAAGGTGCGGCAATACGGCCAGGCTGGCGACAACGAAGAGTTGGAATTGGGCGTTCGCTGCATGGCAGCAGGCATTTACGATGACCAGAACAAGCTGGTAGCCGGTCTGTCGATCTCGGCACCGTCAGGCCGCCTGGAAGACGAATGGCTGCCCAAACTCAAGGACACGGCGCGCAATATTTCTGAAGCCCTGGGCCACAAAGCAAACGGCGCGCGCTGAATTAGCTGCCCCCACGTTCGCCCACTGCGTGTGGCTCTCTGCCCCCTCAGGGGGCTAACCCCGCTCGGGGCGGCCCAGCGCGGGGTTGCAGGACATTGGCCCGCCAATCTAGTTTGAGACGATGCGCTGCTCGGGGATGTGGGCAGCCAAAGGTGAACCGGCCTTGCGGCTCAGCAACGGATTGTTCTCAACCCAGTGGCGAACACGCTCGGCGTCCGCAATGCGGCTGAGCTTGCCAGCTGAATCCAGGAACACCATGATCAGCTTGCGACCAGCCACCTTGGCCTGCATGACCAGGCACTGCCCGGCTTCGGTGATGTAGCCGGTCTTCTGGATACCAATGTCCCACGCCGGGTTCTTCACCAAGCGGTTGGTGTTGTTGTACTGCAGGGTACGGCGGCCCACTTCAACCTGGTAGCCGGTGGAGGTGGAGAGTTCACGCAGTTGCGGGTCGCCATAGGCAAAGTTCACCAGGGTCGCCAGATCACGTGCGCTGGACTGGTTTTTGCTGGACAAACCGGTGGGCTCTGCATATACCGTGTCATTCATGCCCAAGGTCTTTGCGCGCATGTTCATACGCTGCACAAAGTGCGACAGACCGCCGGGGTAAGTGCGTCCGAGTGCATGGGCTGCGCGGTTTTCGCTGGACATCAGGGCCAGATGCAGCAGCTCACCACGGCTGAGTTCGGTGCCCACAGCCAGACGGGACGAGCTGCCCTTCTCGGTGTCAACATCATCCTGGGTAATGGTGATGGTTTCATCGGACGGCAGATGGGCTTCGCTGACCAGCAAACCCGTCATCAGCTTGGTGATCGAGGCAATCGGCAGCACTGCCTGTTCATTCTTGCTGAACAACACCTCCTTGGTGTCCTGGTCCATGACCAGGGCCACACTGGACTTGAGTTGCAAAGAATCATGCTCGCCATGCAAGCCAGCAAGTTGTCCAAAAGACGGTTGTGCTGCGACAACCGCTACGGCTTTGCGCGCCGCATGGCGTACCACCTGCTTTTTAACGGGCTGCTTGGAGCTTTCAGCTCGCTTCATGGCATGTGCAGTCATGGGCGCCACCAAGATCCAAGCAGCCAAAAGCAACAAACCTGTTCGCGATTTATGTTTATTCACTGTGTTATCCAATCATTCAGCGGGGCAAGTTGGAGCCAAAACCCGGCAGTTCGCAGGCTGATGGGTATAAGTGTAATCAGGAAAGTCCCGCAAGATCAAGTACTTGCGCAAGAAACCTAAAGAAACTCCCCCTCCCTGCGCCTCAACCCTGTGCTGCCACGCGGTCTGCTTTGCTTTGCAACTTGTTGAGCGCGCTCAAGTAGGCTTTGGCCGAAGCAACAACGATGTCAGGATCGGCCCCCACGCCGTTCACCACCCGGCCGCTGTTCTGCAGGCGCACCGTCACTTCGCCTTGGCTTTCGGTGGAACCGCTGATGGCGTTGACCGAATACAACACCATTTCGGCACCGCTTTTCACATGCGACTCAATGGCCTTGAGTGAAGCGTCCACCGGGCCATTGCCCTCCGACTGGCCCTTGACTTCTTTGCCATCCACAGTAAACACGATGCTGGCCTCTGGCCGCTCACCAGTTTCGCTGTGCTGGGACAGCGAGACAAAGGCGTACTGCTCCTTGTCGTGCAAAACGGTTTCTTCGCTGACCAATGCCAGGATGTCTTCGTCGAAGATTTCGCTCTTGCGGTCAGCCAGTTCCTTGAAACGGGTGAAGGCAGCGTTGATTTCGGCTTCGCTTTCCATCTGCACGCCAAGCTCCTGAAGGCGCTGCTTGAAGGCGTTGCGGCCGCTGAGCTTGCCCAGCACAATTTTGTTGGCGGTCCAGCCCACATCCTCGGCGCGCATGATCTCGTAGGTGTCGCGCGCCTTGAGCACGCCGTCCTGGTGGATGCCCGAGGCATGGGCAAAGGCATTGGCCCCCACCACCGCCTTGTTGGGCTGCACCACAAAGCCGGTGGTCTGGCTGACCATGCGACTGGCAGCCAGGATGTGGCGGGTGTCTATGCCCAGTTCCAGATTGAAGTAGTCGCGGCGGGTTTTCACCGCCATCACAATTTCTTCCAGGCTGCAGTTACCCGCGCGCTCGCCCAGGCCGTTGATGGTGCACTCCACCTGGCGTGCGCCACCGATCTTCACGCCGGCCAGGGAGTTGGCCACGGCCATACCCAGGTCGTTATGGCAGTGCACCGACCAGATCGCCTTGTCGGAGTTCGGAATGCGGGTGCGCAGATCCAGCAGGAAGTTGCCGTACAGCTCGGGTATGGCATAGCCCACGGTGTCTGGCACGTTGATGGTGGTGGCGCCCTCGTTGATCACGGCTTCGAGCACCCGGCACAGAAAGTCCGGGTCGCTGCGGTAACCGTCTTCAGGGCTGAACTCGATATCTTCCACCAGGTTGCGGGCAAAGCGCACGGCCTGCTTGGCCTGCTCGAACACCTGGTCGGGGCTCATGCGCAGCTTCTTTTCCATGTGCAGCGCAGAGGTGGCAATAAAGGTGTGGATGCGGGCGCGATTGGCGCCCTTCAAGGCCTCGGCCGCGCGGGCAATGTCCTTGTCATTGGCACGTGACAAGGAGCAGATAGTGGAGTCCTTGATGGTGTTGGCAATCAGCTGCACGGCTTCGAAGTCGCCGTTGGAGCTGGCAGCAAAGCCGGCCTCGATCACGTCCACCTTCAGGCGCTCCAGCTGGCGCGCAATGCGCAGCTTCTCGTCGCGCGTCATGGAGGCACCGGGCGACTGCTCGCCGTCGCGCAAAGTGGTGTCAAAAATAATCAGTTTGTCGGTCATGTCGCGCTCTCCGGATTCAATGCAGGCCGCGTTCGTCGGGCTCGTCGGTGGAAGTGCTGATCACACTCGTCTGCAGGCCACGCCACTTGCGCCAACCATAGACGCAGTAACCGCTCAGGCCGTAGAGCACAAACAGGCCAAAAATGATTTTGGGTGGATCGATGTTGACAATAGCAATCACCAAGGCGATGGCCACGATCACCACAAAGGGCACGCTGCGCTTCATGCTGACGTCCTTGAAACTGTAGAACGGCACGTTGGTGACCATGGTCAAACCGGCATACAGAGCCACCACAAAAGTGGGCCAAGTAAGTTCCGATCCTTTAAAGCCCAGGTCATTGGCCAACCAGATGAAACCGGCCACCAGGGCCGCTGCCGCGGGCGAGGGCAATCCCTGAAAATAGCGCTTGTCCACCACGGCCGTGTTCACGTTGAAACGTGCCAGACGCAGGGCAGCGCAGGAGCAGTACACAAAAGCTGCAAACCAACCCCAGCGGCCCAGGCTGTGCAGGGACCATACATAGGAGATCAGGGCCGGTGCCGCACCAAAGGACACCATGTCGGAGAGCGAATCCATCTGCTCGCCAAAGGCACTCTGGGTGTTGGTCATGCGGGCCACGCGGCCATCCAGGCTGTCGAGCACCATGGCGCAAAACACGCCCACTGCGGCCAGGTCAAAGCGGCCATCAATGGCCATGACGATGGCATAAAAGCCACCAAACAAGGCAGCCAGGGTAAACAGGTTGGGGAGAATGTAGATGCCCTTGCGCGGCGGCTTGCGCACGACCACGGCATCGCCGTCTTGAGCGGAGGAATCGCTTCCATCTTGCATAAATTTTCCTGACCTTTGTCCAACAAGCAACAAAAAAACAGGTGCGCTTCGCTGGCCGCTACCCGGTGACCGAGTGTAAGCCACGGGCCGATTGTCGCAGGCCCCACACAGCTCCACCCGCCAGCATAAAAAAAGGCCACCGAAGTGGCCTTTTTCAGAAAGCAGCAATGCTTAGTTGCGGGTCTGGTCGACCAGCTTGTTCTTGGCAATCCAGGGCATCATGGCGCGCAGTTTGGCACCCACTACTTCGATCTGGTGCTCAGCTGTCAGGCGACGGCGGGCCGTCATGCTGGGGTAGCCGGTGCGGCCTTCCAGAATGAACATCTTGGCGTACTCACCGGTCTGAATGCGCTTCAAGGCGTTGCGCATGGCTTCACGGCTTTGGGCGTTAATGACTTCGGGGCCGGTCACGTACTCGCCGTATTCGGCGTTGTTGGAGATGGAGTAGTTCATGTTGGCGATGCCGCCTTCATAGATCAGGTCCACGATCAATTTCAGTTCGTGCAGGCATTCGAAGTAAGCCATCTCGGGCGCATAGCCGGCTTCCACCAGGGTCTCGTAACCCATCTTCACCAGTTCCACCGCGCCGCCGCACAGAACAGCTTGCTCGCCGAACAGGTCGGTCTCGGTCTCTTCCTTGAAGTTGGTCTCGATGATGCCGGCCTTGCCGCCACCATTGGCCATGGCGTACGACAGGGCCAGGTCACGGGCCTTGCCGGACTTGTCCTGGTGCACAGCCACCAGGTGGGGCACGCCGCCACCCTGGGTGTAGGTATTGCGCACAGTGTGGCCAGGGGCCTTGGGCGCCACCATCCACACGTCCAGATCGGCGCGGGGCACGACCTGGTTGTAGTGCACGTTGAAGCCGTGGGCAAACGCCAGGGACGCGCCCTGCTTCAGCGACGACTCGATCTCTTTGTAGACACCGGCGATGTTTTCGTCGGGCAACAAAATCATGACCACATCAGCCGAGGCAACTGCTTCGTTGACTTCAGCAACCTGCAGGCCAGCCTTGGCAACCTTGTCCCAGGAAGCGCCGCCCTTGCGCAGACCGACCACAACCTTCACGCCGCTGTCGTTCAAGTTCTGTGCGTGGGCATGGCCCTGGCTGCCGTAGCCAATGATGGCAACCGTTTTGCCCTTGATGAGGCTCAGATCGCAGTCCTTGTCGTAAAAAACCTTCATGTCATCTCTCCGTTGTAAAAAGTTAAACGCGCAAAATGCGCTCGCCGCGACCGACTCCGCTGGAGCCTGTGCGCACGGTTTCCAAAATGGCTGAACGCTCAATGGCGTCCAGAAACGCATCGTTCTTGGACTGGTCGCCCGTGAGTTCGATGGTGTAGCTCTTCTCCGTGACGTCAATAATGCGTCCCCGGAAAATGTCGGCCATGCGTTTCATTTCCTCGCGCTCCTTGCCCACCGCGCGGACCTTGACCATCATAAGCTCGCGCTCGATGTAGGCGCCTTCGGTCAGGTCCACCACCTTGACCACCTCGATCAGGCGGTTCAGGTGCTTGGTGATCTGCTCAATCACGTCTTCCGAACCAGCTGTCTGGATGGTCATGCGCGACAGACTGGGGTCTTCGGTAGGAGCCACGGTAAGCGACTCAATGTTGTAACCCCGTGCCGAGAACAATCCCACCACGCGCGAAAGCGCACCGGGCTCGTTCTCCAGCAAAACTGCAATGATGTGTTTCATAAGAATGAACTCCTCTTTTCGCCGCCCTCCCCCTGCCGCGGTAACGTCAGGGCTTGGCGGGCAATAGATTCGTCAGTTGGTTAAGTTGATAGAAGTGGCGGCTTACAGGTCTTCCGACCCGAGCAACATTTCGGTAATGCCCATGCCGGCCTTGACCATCGGGAACACGTTCTCGGTGGGGTCGGTGCGGAAGTCCATGAACACCGTGCGGTCCTTCAAGCGGCGGGCTTCGCGCAGGGCGGGCTCCACATCTTCCGGGCGCTCGATCAGCATGCCCACATGGCCATAGGCCTCGGCCAGTTTCACAAAGTCGGGCAACGCGTCCATGTAGCTGTGGCTGTAGCGGCCTTCGTACTCCAACTGCTGCCACTGGCGCACCATGCCCAGGTAGCGGTTGTTGAGCGAGCAGATCTTGATCGGCGTGTTGTACTGCAGGCAGGTGGAGAGCTCCTGGATGCACATCTGCACCGAGCCTTCACCGGTGATACAGAACACCTCGCTGTCCGGCTTGGCCAGCTTGATGCCCATGGCGTAGGGAATGCCCACGCCCATGGTGCCCAGGCCACCGGAGTTGATCCAGCGGCGGGGCTCGTCAAAGCGGTAGTACTGCGCAGCCCACATCTGGTGCTGGCCCACATCGGAGGTGATGTAGGTATCGGCATCCTTGGTCATGTTCCACAGGGTTTCCACGACCATCTGGGGCTTGATGACATCGCCCTTGCCATGGTCATACTTCAGGCAATCTTTCTTGCGCCAGCCTTCGATGGTTTCCCACCAATTGCCCAGCGCATCCGCGTCGGGTCGGGTGGCGCTTTCCTTGATCATGGCGATCATCTCGGTCAGCACATCTTTCACGTCGCCCACGATGGGGATGTCCACCTTCACGCGCTTGGAGATGCTGGAGGGGTCAATGTCGATGTGGATGATCTTGCGTTCGTTTTGCGCAAAGTGCTTGGGGTTGCCAATCACGCGGTCATCAAAACGGGCACCCACAGCCAGCAGCACATCGCAGTTCTGCATGGCGTTGTTGGCTTCCACCGTGCCGTGCATGCCCAGCATGCCCAGGAACTTGCGGTCGCTCGCAGGGTAGGCACCCAGGCCCATCAGGGTGTTGGTGCAGGGGTAGCCCAGCATATCCACCAAGGTGCGCAGCTCAGCCGAGGCGTTGCTCAGCAGCACGCCGCCACCGGTGTAGATGTAGGGGCGCTTGGCCGCCAGCAGCAACTGCAAGGCCTTGCGGATTTGTCCGCCGTGGCCCTTGCGCACCGGGTTGTAGGAACGCATTTCCACCGTGCTGGGGTAGCCTGCGTAAGGCACCTTCTTGAAGGACACGTCCTTGGGGATGTCCACCAGCACCGGGCCGGGACGGCCGCTGCGGGCAATGTGGAACGCTTTCTTAAGGGTGTCGGCCAGATCTTTGGCGTCCTTGACCAGGAAATTGTGCTTGACGATGGGGCGGGTAATGCCCACAGCATCGCACTCCTGGAAGGCATCCATACCAATGGCGTGCGTGGGCACCTGACCACTGATGATGACCATCGGGATACTGTCCATATAGGCCGTGGCGATGCCGGTCACCGCATTGGTGACACCGGGGCCGGAGGTGACCAGGGCCACACCCACATCGCCCGTGGCGCGCGCATAGCCATCAGCCGCATGGACAGCTGCCTGTTCATGGCGTACCAACACGTGCTGAATGGTGTCTTGTTTGAAGAAGGCGTCGTAAATGTGCAGGACAGCGCCACCGGGGTAACCCCAGATGTATTTGACGTTTTCGGCCTGCAAAGCCTTGACCAGAATCTCCGCACCGCGAAGTTCTGCAATCGAGCCGGATTTTTGTGCGGCAGTTGCCGCTGAAGCGATTTCAGCTTTGGATATTTCCATGATGAACCTTTGTGAATTTCTCTAACGAAAAACCTTGGGTGCCCCTTCGCAAACACTTGTGGCGTCGCGTCAGGACTTAAGGACCAGGACATGAGCGCAGTGAATAACGCGCCGGACCGGGACCCGTTTGCCTTTTGATGAGCAACGCGGATTATGGCATCGTCCGGGTGAAATTGCCGACATGCACCGAAATTTCTGCACCACGAATGAGATAATGTTTCTTTTTCCTGCGGACTTCCCTGTCTTGGCTTCTGAATCCGAACTCACAGAATTTCTGAAAAGCGTAGAGAAGCGCGCATTCAAACGTTCGGTTTACCACGTCCGCAACCAGGAGTCGGCACTGGACATCGTGCAGGACAGCATGATGAAGTTGTCTGAACACTACGGGCACAAGCCTGTGGAAGAGCTGCCCATGCTGTTCCAGCGCATCCTGTCGAACTGCACACTCGACTGGTTCCGCCGCCAAAAGGTGCAGAACGCCCTGTTTTCGAACATGAGTGACTTCGAATCTTCCAATGAAGACGAAGACTTCAACCTGCTGGAAGCCCTGGACGCCTCATCCGGCTCTGACCTGGGGGAAAGCGCCGAAAGCATCACCGACCGGGCACAGACCTTGCGGGGTATTGAAACGGAGATTCAGCAGCTTCCAGGGCGTCAACGGGAAGCCTTCCTGATGCGTTACTGGGAAGAGATGGACGTGGCAGAAACCGCTGCGGCGATGGGCTGCTCACAAGGCAGCGTGAAAACGCACTGCTCGCGAGCAGTCGCAGCGCTAAGCAAGGCATTGAGGGCTAAGGGGATTAAATTATGAATACGCACGAAGACAACCTGTTTCAGGTCCGCGCCGATGCCTTGGGAAAGGCCGTCTCGCTACGTCTCTCCGAAGGCGTGGAGAGCATGCCCCATGACATTTCCGAGCGACTCAAGGCCGCCCGTGCCCAAGCGGTTGCCAAACGCAAAATAGTGAGTGTCCAAGCTGTCAGTGCAAGCTCTGTGGCATTTTCTGGTGGCGAGGCCGCCATGCAATCCGGTGATTCCGATGGCGGATGGTTCAATCGCATCGCATCCCTGCTCCCATTGCTGGCCTTGGTTGCTGGCCTGATTTCCATTGCAGTGCTACAGGACGATGACCGCAGCAGAGAACTGGCAGAAGTAGATGCCGAATTACTGACAGACGACCTGCCTCCTTCTGCCTTTACAGACCCAGGGTTTGCGCAGTACCTTCGCATTAATCAAGTTCATCAGTAATTCCTCGTTCATGCACTCAAGGGCAAGTTTGAAAAAAGTTAACAGCCTTCGCACCAATGGCTTAAGCCTTTGCGTGTCGGGTTTTGTGGTGACAGCTATTGCCTGTGGCGCTAGTGCGCAGACGGCACAAGTCCCAGCAGTTCCCAGCGCACCCAAGACAATTCCTTCTGTCGCCCCCAGTGACACCTGGCTGTCGCTCACGACAAAGCAAAAGGCCTCCTTGGCGCCTTTGGAAAAGTCCTGGAACAGTTTGAGCGAAGGTCAGCGGCGCAAATGGCTAGCACTGTCAGAGTCTTACCCCAATTTGGCGCAGCCCGAGCAGGAAAAACTGCATAGCCGAATGGTTGAATGGGCAGCACTGTCTCCCAAGGACCGTGAAGCGGCTCGCCTGAACTTTGCGCAGTCCAAAAGCATTGCCAAGTCGGACCGTGCTGCGAACTGGGAGTCTTATCAGGCACTTAGCCCTGAGGAGCGTGAAAAGCTGGCTCAGGGTGGCAAGTCCAAACTTGTCGGTGCAGCCGTTGCCGTGAAGCCCGTCCCACCTGACAAATTGACTGCAGTTCCCGTCACGCGGCACACGCCTGAGCAGGAGCGCGCCGCTGCTGTGCTGCAGAGGCCCATCAACCGAAGCACACTTCTGCCGCAGTTGCCCGCCAGTGCGCCTGGCCCGTCGTCTGCTTCAACGCCACCCAAACCCTGATGGCTCCTGGACTCTGGCGCCGTATGGCTTGTTGGGCATACGAAGGCATTTTGCTGTTCGGTGTGGTGTTTATTTCCGGCTACCTCTTCGGTACGCTGAGCCAGACTCGCAATGCCTTGGACAATCGCAATGCTCTGCAGGCGTTTCTATTTGTCATCTTCGGCATTTACTTCGTCTGGTTTTGGGCCAAGGGCCAGACATTGGCAATGAAAACCTGGAATATCCGTTTGGTGGACCGGCAAGGAAAAGCCATCAGCCAAGCCCGCGCACTGGGACGCTATGTTTTGAGCTGGGTCTGGTTTATTCCTCCGTTGCTGGCGGTCACGCCCTTTGGACTCAATGGTGCAGAAGTCGTAGTCATTGTTGTCGGCTGGATTGCGGTTTGGGCCGTGCTCAGCCGGTTTCAGCCGCAGGGCCAGTTCTGGCATGACGTTTGGGCGGGAACGCGGCTGGTAAGCTCGCAGCCACTCAGCCGTTAAACCAGTACACCGCGTCCATGCCTTCACCCAACAGCGCCGAACCGGTCAATCCCCAAAAAGAACGCAAAGGCCTGAGTAGGGTCTGGCACGCTACCGGTTACTCAATCGCTGGTCTGCGGGCAGGCTGGAGTGAAACAGCGTTCAGACAGGAAGCCATTGCGGCGCTGGTGCTGCTGCCCTTGGCATTCTGGTTGGGGCGCAACTGGACTGAAATTGCATTGCTCACGGGAAGCGTCATTGCATTGATGGTGGTTGAACTGCTGAACACGGCCATAGAAACCGCCATTGACCGGATAGGACCGGAATGGAACCACCTCTCCAAGCGAGCCAAGGACATGGGCAGCGCCGCCGTTTTGCTGAGCCTGGTTTTTTGCTCTGGGGTTTGGCTTGCAGCGCTCTACCAACGACTGATATGAACACCCCAGCCTTTTCCATTTGCGTGTATTGCGGCTCCAAGCCGGGTACCAATCCCTTGTTTGCCGAGGCTGCAGTAGCCGTTGGGCAGTGGATTGCGGCCCATGGTGGGCAGCTGGTGTACGGCGGCGGCAGCGGCGGCCTGATGGGA
The DNA here is from genome assembly GCF_003415675.1 of Rhodoferax lacus. Taxonomy (GTDB): domain Bacteria; phylum Pseudomonadota; class Gammaproteobacteria; order Burkholderiales; family Burkholderiaceae_C; genus Allorhodoferax; species Allorhodoferax lacus. The sequence continues at coordinate 224,592 of NZ_QFZK01000005.1, read as the reverse complement.
ATCGTTGCCGACGCCACGCTGGCAGCAGGTGGCCGGGTTGTGGGCATTATTCCCAAGGCTTTGGTGGAAAAAGAGTGGGCCCACCATGGATGCACCGAGTTGCACATTGTGGACAACATGCACGAGCGCAAGCGCATGATGGCCGAACGCGCAGACGCCTTTTTGGCGTTGCCAGGTGGCATAGGCACCCTGGAAGAACTCTTTGAAGTGTGGACCTGGCGCCAACTGGGCTACCACGACAAACCCATCGGACTGCTCAACACTGCCGGTTACTACGACGGCATGCTGGCTTTTTTAGCTCAGGCAGTTGCCAGCGAGTTTATGGGTGACTGGCAAATGGGCTTGGTGCGTTCCGGCGCTTCCCCTGCCATATTGCTCAGTGAACTGGTGCAGGCAGGGGGCCTGTCACAGGCACCCCAAATGGATCAGATTTAGGCAGGGCTTTCAAGGGCCCTAAAAGCCCCTCAGACTGCCGATTCGTCCTGCTCACCGGTACGGATACGCACCACGCGCTCCACGCTGGTGACAAAAATCTTGCCGTCACCAATCTTGCCGGTTCGCGCGGCTTTGACGATGGCATCCACGCAGCGGTCCACGTCTTCGGTCTTGACCACCACCTCGACCTTCACCTTGGGCAGAAAATCCACGACATATTCGGCACCGCGGTACAGCTCAGTGTGGCCTTTTTGACGGCCAAAGCCCTTGACCTCGGTAACCGTCAAACCGGTCACGCCACAATCGGCCAGTGCCTCGCGCACCTCTTCGAGTTTGAATGGCTTTACAACGGCGGTTATTTGTTTCATCACGAATCCCTATTAATCAGGCCCGAAAGCGGTTGGTTATAGGATAACGCCAATCCTTGCCAAAGCTGCGGTGGGTTACCCGAATGCCGACCGGAGACTGGCGGCGTTTGTACTCGTTGATCTTGATGAGCCGGGTGACTTTCTCAACGTCTTCCTTGGCGAAACCGGCCGCAATCAAGGAGTCAATGCTTTCATCGTTCTCCATGTAGCGCTCCAGAATGGCATCAAGCACCTCGTAGGGCGGCAGGCTGTCCTGGTCGGTCTGGTCCGGGCGCAGTTCGGCGCTGGGCGGACGGGTGATGATGCGCTCCGGTATGGGCTCCAGGCCTGTGCCATACGGGTCATGGGCGTTGCGCCAGCGCGCCAGCTTGAAGACTTGGGTCTTGGCCAGGTCCTTGATCACTGCAAAGCCCCCGGCCATATCACCATACAGGGTGCAATAGCCGGTGGCCATTTCTGATTTGTTGCCGGTGGTCAGCACAATGCTGCCGAACTTGTTGCTCAAGGCCATGAGCAAGGTGCCGCGGATGCGTGCCTGGATGTTTTCTTCGGTAGCGTCCGGAGGCAATCCGGCAAACTCGGAAGCAAGCGAAGCATTGAAGGCCTCGAACTCTGGCAGGATGGATATCTCGTCGTAACGCACACCCATGCGCCTGGCCATTTCGCGAGCATCGATCCAGCTGATGTCGGCCGTGTAGGGCGAGGGCATCATCACCGTGCGAACCTTGGTAGCGCCCAGGGCGTCCACCGCAACGGCCAGTACCAAGGCCGAGTCAATGCCGCCGGAGAGGCCCAGCAGAACGCCCGGAAAACCATTCTTGCCAACGTAGTCACGCACCCCCAGCACCAGCGCATCCCACAAGTCAGCCTCAGGGCTGCGAACCGGCTCCACCGGGCCCTGGAGCTGCAAGCCTGTGGGCGCGCGCTGCAACTCCAGAGCAAACAAGTCTTCCCGAAAGCTGGGCGCCCGCCCGGCCAGCGTGGCATCGGCATTCAGCGCAAAGGAATGGCCCTCAAACACCACTTCATCCTGTCCACCCACCAGGTGGGCATACACCAGCGGCAAGCCGGTGGACTGCACCCGCTGGGCCATGACGGCTTCGCGTTCATAGCCCTTGCCAATGTGGAAGGGGGACGCATTGATGACTGCCAGCAACTCGGCTCCCGACTCTTTGGCCAAACGGGCCGGCTCTTCAAACCAGGCGTCTTCGCAAATCAGCAAGCCCACGCGCACGCAGTCTGCGCCCTCGCCCGCCTCGAACACGCACACGCCTTCGCCCGGACTGAAATAGCGCCGTTCGTCAAATACCTGGTAATTGGGCAGCTCGCGCTTGGCATAGCGGGCCACCACCTGGCCCTCACGCAGGACGCTGGCCGCGTTATGCCGCAATTGGGTCGATACCGAACGGGTGCGGGAGTCGCCGCCCGTGGGGTGGCCGACCACCACGGCCATGCCTTTTAACCCGGCCAACTGCGAGGCCAGCCTTAACAGGGCATCATCACAGGCCTGAATGAAGGCGGGGCGCAAAAAAAGGTCTTCGGCCGCGTAGCCGCACAGGGACAATTCAGGTGTCAGCAGCAGGCGTGCGCCCTCTGCGTAGGCCTGGTTGGCAGCGTCCACAATTTTGCGGACATTGCCCTCCAGATCACCGACGAAAAAGTTGAGTTGCGCTACGCACAGTTTAAGAGTCATGAACCAGCCAAACCTTGTAAAAAGCCACACCCAAAGCGCAGCCGCAGTGCCCCGGAGGGCCCATGGTTGATTATGTCATTCGGGTCCATGCATCCCCTCTGGAAATCGACCAAGAAGCCTGGGATGGTTTGCTGCAAACACAGTCCCATGCCACGCCCTTCATGCGCCATGCTTACCTGAGCGCCTTGCATGCCAGTGGCAGCGCCTGCGCTGACACCGGTTGGGAACCCCGCTTTGTCACCTTGCATGATGATGCGGGACTGGCCAGTGCCGCCGTGCTCTATGTGAAAGACCATTCCATGGGTGAGTACGTGTTTGACTGGGCGTGGGCCAACGCCTACCAGCAGCACCGCGTGCCCTACTACCCCAAGGCCGTCGTAGCGGTTCCCTTTACGCCCGTGCCGGGCAGCCGCTTGCTGGCCAGAGACGCAACGGCGCGGCTGACCTTGGTCCAAGCGATGGTAGAGGCCAGCCGCCAATGGAATCTGTCTTCGCTGCACCTGCTGTTCGGCGCAGAAGAGGATGTCGCCGCCTGTGAGCAGGCCGGGCTGATGCTGCGCCACACTGTGCAGTTCCACTGGAACAACAGCGCCGAAGGTTATGCGGACTTTGACAGCTTCCTGGCCTCCCTGTCACAGGAAAAGCGCAAGAAGATCCGCCAGGAACGCCGCAAGGTCAGCGATGCCGGCGTCACCTTTCGCCATGCCGAAGGCGCGGCCATCTCTCAGCGGGACTGGGACTTTTTCTACAGCTGCTATGAGCGTACCTATCTGGAACATGGCAATGCGCCCTATCTGAGCCCGGACTTCTTCCAGCGCATGGCCCACACCATGCCGGAGAACTGGTTGCTGTTTGTGGCCGAACGCGATGGCCGCCCGATTGCCAGCAGCCTGATTGCCATTGGCAGCTACCCGGCCATGGGCGGCGAACCGGCGTCAGCGACAGGTCTGGAAAACGTGGCCTATGGCCGCTACTGGGGTGCGCTGGAACGGGTGGACTGCCTGCACTTTGAGGCCTGCTACTACCAGCCGCTGGAGTGGTGTATTGCCAAGGGCTACCAGCGCTTTGAGGGCGGTGCGCAGGGCGAACACAAAATGGCGCGCGCCCTGCTGCCGGTCAAAACCACCAGCGCGCACTGGATAGCGCATCCCGAGTTCAGCGATGCGATTGCGCGGTTTCTGGAGCGCGAAGACACGGGCACCGCCAACTACATGGATGACCTGAACGCCCGCACCCCGTTTCGCAAAGAACAGGCGTAAAAAAACCCGGCGGACTGTGCGTCCGTCGGGCTATTGGCAGGAACGGGCCGCTCAAGCGGCCGCAGCCGCCACTCAGGCCTTGTTGTAGGCCGCAATACCGTCCATGATTTCCTTGCGGGCAGCCTCTGGGCCTTCCCAGCCCAGGATCTTCACCCACTTGCCTTCTTCCAGATCCTTGTAGTGCTCAAAGAAGTGGGCAATGGTTTTCAGGCGCAGGGGCTGCAGGTCTTCCGGCTTTTCCCAGCGGCTGTACAGCGACAGAATCTTGTTGGTGGGAACTGCCAGCACCTTGCCGTCCATGCCCGCTTCGTCTTCCATCATCAGAATGCCGATAGCGCGGCAGGTCACCACCACGCCGGGTATCAGGGGCACGGGGGTAATCACCAGCACATCCACAGGGTCACCATCACCGGATAGTGTCTTGGGGACATAGCCGTAGTTGGTGGGGTAGTGCATGGCCGTGCTCATGAAGCGGTCCACAAAAATGGCGCCGGAAGCCTTGTCCACCTCGTACTTGACGGGGTCTGCGTTCATCGGGATTTCGATGACTACATTGAAGGCATCGGGGCAGTTTTTTCCGGGGGTAACGTTGTCGAGGGACATAGGTGGTCTCTTTGCTGATTGAAATCAAAAACTGTAAGGATTAACCCTGATTTTACTGACTCGGCCCTTGCGATCCGGGCAGTCTGCCAATTTTTAACGCTACAGTGATCGCGTTGGCCAATCTTCTCCAAGTGCGTGTTGAGCAGGAGCAACGAGGAAGCAACGCAGCGGGCCAGCCCATGCGTTGGCCCTTTTTTGCGAATCAACAAGGAGATTTCATATGACGGGCAACTCGGCGCTGATACTGGCGCTCGTATGTGGCTTTATTGCCGTGGTCTACGGCGTTTGGGCACGCAGCTGGATTCTTTCGCAGGATGCGGGCAATGCCCGGATGCAGGAAATTGCAGCTGCCATCCAGACGGGCGCTGCAGCCTACCTCTCCCGGCAGTACCGCACCATTGCCATGGTCGGCGTGGTGCTGGCCATCCTGATTGCGGTATTCCTGGACACCATGAGCTCGGTGGGCTTCGTGCTGGGCGCGGTGCTCTCGGGCGCCTGCGGCTTTATCGGCATGAACGTGTCGGTGCGGGCCAATGTGCGTACGGCACAGGCAGCCACCCGCGGCATTGGCCCGGCGCTGGACGTGGCCTTTCGCGGCGGCGCCATCACCGGCATGCTGGTGGTGGGTCTGGGACTGCTGGGCGTCACGGCCTTCTACTGGTTTTTGGTGCCTGACGGCATGGTGACTGCGGCCAAGCTCAATCCGCTGATCGGCTTTGCGTTTGGCTCATCGCTGATTTCCATCTTCGCCCGACTGGGCGGCGGCATCTTCACCAAGGGCGCGGACGTGGGTGCCGACCTGGTGGGCAAGGTCGAAGCCGGCATTCCGGAAGACGACCCGCGCAACCCGGCCGTGATTGCCGACAACGTGGGCGACAACGTGGGCGACTGCGCCGGTATGGCCGCTGACCTGTTTGAGACCTATGCGGTTACGCTGATTGCCACCATGGTGCTGGGCGCCCTGATGCTGGGCGCAGGCGGGCCCAATGCCGTGCTGTATCCGCTGAGTCTGGGCGCGGTGTCCATCGTCGCCTCCATCATCGGCTGCTTTTTCGTCAAGGCCTCGCCCGGCATGAAGAACGTGATGCCGGCCCTGTACAAAGGTCTGGCAGTGGCCGGTGGGCTGTCGCTGCTTGCGTTTTACTTTGTGACCCAAAGCATGTTTCCCACGGCCGTGACCGCCGCGGACGGGCGCGTCATCTCCGCCAGCGCCCTGTTTGGTGCCTGCGCGGTAGGCCTGATCCTGACCGGTGCGCTGGTCTGGATTACCGAGTACTACACCGGCACCCAGTACGCACCGGTGCGCCACATCGCCGAGGCTTCCACCACAGGGCACGGCACCAACATCATTGCCGGCCTGGGTGTTTCCATGCGCTCCACTGCCTGGCCGGTGCTGTTTGTATGTGCCGCCATCTACAGCGCCTTTGCGCTGGCTGGCTTGTATGGCATTGCCATTGCGGCTACCTCCATGCTGAGCATGGCCGGTATTGTGGTGGCGCTGGACGCCTACGGCCCCATCACCGACAACGCCGGCGGCATTGCCGAGATGGCCGAACTGCCCGCCAGCGTGCGCGACATCACCGACCCGCTGGACGCCGTGGGCAACACCACCAAGGCCGTGACCAAGGGCTATGCCATCGGCTCGGCCGGTCTTGCCGCCCTGGTGCTGTTTGCCGACTACACCCACAAGCTCGAAGGCCTGGGCAGCCACGTGAAGTTCGACCTGAGTGACCCCATGGTCATCATCGGCCTCTTTATCGGCGGCCTGATTCCCTACCTGTTCGGAGCCATGGCCATGGAGGCCGTTGGCCGCGCCGCCGGTGCGGTGGTGGTGGAGGTGCGGCGGCAGTTCCGCGACATCAAGGGCATCATGGATGGCTCGGGCAAGCCCGAGTACGACACGGCCGTGGACATGCTCACCAGTGCAGCCATCAAGGAAATGATGATCCCCAGCCTGCTGCCGGTGGTGGCGCCCATCCTGGTGGGTCTGGTGCTGGGCCCTGCCGCCTTGGGGGGACTGCTGATGGGCACCATCGTGACCGGCCTGTTTGTGGCCATCTCCATGTGTACCGGTGGCGGCGCCTGGGACAACGCCAAGAAGTACATTGAAGACGGCAACTTTGGTGGCAAGGGGTCGGAAACCCACAAGGCCGCCGTCACCGGCGACACCGTGGGCGACCCCTACAAGGACACCGCCGGCCCGGCCATCAACCCGCTGATCAAGATCATCAACATCGTGGCCCTGCTCATCGTGCCGCTGATGATGAAGATTCATGGCGGCTGATTAGCCCCAAGCCAAGCCCGCCCATGTGCGGGCTTTCTTTTTTGTGCGCTGGCAACCCTATTGGGCCAAAATCACCCAAATAGTCTAGGATCAGCCCCTGCGTAGCATCTATCGCAACAAAAAAGAGCCGTTGGTGAAAATACTTGTAGTTGATGACCATGCACTGGTTCGCGAAGGGCTGCGCCAAGTGCTCAAAGGTTTGGAAGAAAACCTGGAAGTGCTGCAGGCCGGGACCTGCGAGCAGGCGTTTGCCATCGCACAGACCCATGGCGACCTCGATCTGGTATTGCTGGACTACCACCTGCCAGACATGAATGGCCTGGCAGCGCTGGCTGTATTTGGTGAACACCATCCGGAGCTTCCCATTGTCCTGCTCTCCGGCTCCGCCAGTATCCACATCATGCGCCAGGTGCTGCAAGCCGGTGCGGCTGGTTTTGTCACCAAGTCCTGTGTCAGTGACGAGTTGCTGCGCGCCGTGCGCAGCGTGCTCGGGGGAGACATCTACCTTCCACAGGAGCTCAATGCCGCCAGTACCCTGGAAGCCTCAGGCTCCGCGGGCAAGCCCGTGCTGACACAGCGCCAGGAATTGGTGCTGCGCTGCCTGCTGGACGGACTGGCCAACCGCGAAATTGCCGAACAGTTGCATGTGTCCGAAGAGACCGTCAAAACCCACGTCACCGCCATCCTGCGTCACTTTGATGTGCAGAACCGTACCCAGGCCGTCGTCGCTGCGGCACGCATTGGCTACCGGCCCTTGAGTGCAAGCGGCAACTGAACAGATGCCCCTACACGTGGCAGGCCCGCCAGTGCGAAGCCGGGATGCAAGAGGGACAATAGGCCCATGTCTGAAAAACCGCCACAGCGTATCGTTCCCCTGCTAGACCTGCGCCCCGGCGCCCTGCCCATACCAGGGGAAAGCCCGCAACAGCCCGGGCTGCAAACACCCGCGGGATGGCTGGCCGATACCCGGGGCCGCACCTTGCGCGATTTGCGCATCAGCGTCACCGACCGCTGCAACTTCCGTTGCAGCTACTGCATGCCCAAGGATGTCTTCACCAAAGACTATCCCTACCTGCCGCATGCCTCACTCCTGACCTTTGAAGAAATCACCCGCATTGCAGGCCAGTTTGTGGCGCAGGGAGTGCAAAAGATCCGGCTCACTGGCGGCGAGCCCTTGCTGCGCAAGAACATCGAAATTCTGGTTGAACAACTGGCCGCACTGCGCACGCCTGAAGGCGCAGCCTTGGACCTGACGCTCACCACCAACGGTTCTTTGCTCACACGCAAAGCCGCAGCACTCAAAGCGGCGGGGCTGAAGCGCCTGACCGTCAGCCTGGACGGCCTGGATGACACGGTGTTTCGTGCCATGAATGATGTGGATTTCCCGGTGCAGGACGTGCTGGACGGCATTGCCGCGGCACAGCAGGCAGGCTTGGGCCCTATCAAGGTGAATATGGTGGTCAAACGCGGCACCAATGACCAGCAGATCCTGCCTATGGCGCGGCACTTCAGGGGCACGGGCATTGTGCTGCGCTTCATCGAATACATGGACGTGGGCGCCACCAATGGCTGGCGCATGGATGATGTGCTGCCCTCGGCGGATGTGGTCCGCCTGCTGCAACAAGAGCTGCCCCTGATTGCACTGGAAGCCAGCCAACCCGGCGAGACCGCTCAGCGCTGGGGCTATGCAGACGCCCAAGGTCAACACGACCCGGCGGCCGGAGAAATCGGTGTCATCAGCAGCGTCACGCAGGCCTTTTGCTCCGACTGCAACCGTGCGCGCCTGTCCACCGAAGGCCAGCTCTACCTGTGCCTGTTTGCCTCCCAAGGCTACAACCTTCGCGATCTGGTGCGTGGCCAGCAAACCGATGCCGAGCTGGCGTCCGCCATTGCGCGTATCTGGTCTGCGCGCACGGACCGTTACTCCGAATTGCGCAGTGCCGAGGGTGCCGCGCCGCCCGGAGACGGCAAGCGCAGGGTCGAGATGAGTTACATCGGAGGCTAGCCATGGGCCTTCCCCGGATTCCTGCAGCAAAAATCTGCGCCGTGGTTCTGGCCGGGGGCCGCGCCACCCGCATGGGCGGCCTGGACAAGGGCCTGCAAATCTTTCGCGGCCAGACCCTGGCGGCTATTGCCTTGGATCGCCTGCGCCAGCAAACCACAGGCGCACCCGGACTGATCGCCATCAATGCCAACCGCAACCTGGCAACCTACGCCAGCCTGGGCGTGCCGGTATGGAGTGACAGCGTGCCCGACTTCGTGGGCCCGCTGGCCGGCTTTCTGGTGGCCATGGAGCAGTGCCAGGGCTACTACGACTATGTGCTCAGCGTGCCTTGCGATTCCCCCCTGTTCCCGCTGGACCTGCTGGAGCGGCTGGCCCAGGCACTGTGCACAGAACAAGCCGACATCGCCATGGCCATGGCACCCGATGCACAGGAAGATGGCAGCCAGGTGCTGCGTCCACAACCGGTGTTTTGCCTGGTGCGCAGCAGCCTGCTGGGCAGCCTGCAAGGTTTTATTGCCAGCGACGGTCGCAAGATTGGCGCCTGGACCGCCAGCCACCGTCAAACCAAGGTGCCGTTCAATGCACCGGGCGACGACCCGCGCGCTTTTGCCAATGCCAACACGCTGGACGAGCTACACGATTTGGAGAAGACATGAGAACCTTGGAAGAAGTTGCCGCCAGCTTGCAAGGCTATGACCCGCAAGCCTTGCGCGCAGACACCGCGCTGCAGTTTTTGCGCTCGTTGGTCACACCTGTTACCGGCACGGAGACTGTGGCACTGAAGGCGGCCCTGGGCCGGGTGCTGGCTCTGGACGTGGTGTCCCCCATCAACGTGCCAGCGCACGACAACTCGGCCATGGACGGCTATGCCTTTCGCGGCGCACTGCTGCAGGCCGATGCGCCACTAAGCCTGGAAATCGCCGGCACGGCCTTTGCCGGAAAGGCCTGGAGTGGCAGCCTGGGCGACACCCAATGCCTGAAGATCATGACGGGCGCTGTGATGCCGGAGGGACTCGACACCGTAGTGCCGCAAGAACTGGTGCAGGCAAGCGCCACGCACATCACCATTCCCGCGGGCGCCTTGCGGCAGGGTGACAACCGCCGCTTCAAGGGCGAAGACCTGTGCCAGGGCAAACCCGCCCTGCTGGCGGGCTGCACCCTGGGCCCCGCGGCTCTGGGCCTGTTGGCCAGCCTGAACATTGCGCAAGTCACGGTGCGGCGCCCACTGCGGGTGGCCTTCTTTTCCACGGGCGACGAAATCCTCAGTCTGGGTGAAGCCCCGCGAGAAGGCGCGGTCTACGACAGCAACCGCTACACCCTGTTTGGCCTGCTCACCCGCATGGGCGTGCAGGTGCTGGACATGGGTGTGGTGCGCGACGATCCGGCCGCACTGGAAGCCGCCTTCACACAGGCGGCAGCACAGGCCGATGCCATCATCACCAGCGGCGGCGTCAGCGTGGGCGAAGCCGACCACACCAAGGCCGTGATGCAACACGTGGCCGGGGGCGCAAGCGGGGTGGCCTTCTGGCGGATTGCCATGCGACCGGGCCGCCCCATGGCCGTGGGCCGCATTGGCCAGGCCCTGCTGTTTGGCCTGCCCGGTAACCCCGTGGCGGTGATGGTGACCTTCTTGGCCTTTGTGCGCCCTGCGCTATTGCAGATGATGGGCAAGACTGAGCAGGAAACCCCTTTGCTCAAAGCCCACAGCCTGGAAGCCCTGCGCAAAAAGCCCGGGCGCACCGAATACCAGCGCGCCATCGTCCAGACCGGCAGCAATGGGCAACTGCAGGTGCGCACCACCGGGCAACAGGGCTCTGGCGTGCTGAGTTCGATGGCTGCGGCCAATGGACTGCTGGTGCTGCACCACGACCAAGGCAACGTGGCCGCGGGTGAAGAGGTCGACGTGCTGATGTTTGACGGCGTCATATAAGAGCCCCCACGTTCGCTCGCTGCGCGTAGCTCTCTGCCCCCTCAAGGGGCTAACCCGGCTAGGGGCGGCCCGGCGCCGGGTTGCCATCCAATAAGCTATGCCCGTCGTTGGGCCAGCGCCTTTTCCACCCCCAGGTTCGCCAAGCCGTCAGCGCGCTCGTTGCCTGGGTCACCCGCATGGCCCTTGACCCAGCGCCAGTCGATGGTGTGGCCCGCATTGGCCACAAGCGCGTCCAGGCGCTGCCACAGGTCCACGTTTTTCACCGGCTGCTTGGCGGCCGTCTTCCAGCCCTTGGCCTTCCAGCCAGCCAACCACTCGGTAATGCCCTTGAGCACATATTGGCTGTCCACATGCAGCACCACCTTGCAGGGCCGCTTGAGCGCACTCAGCGCCTCGATCACCGCCAGCATCTCCATGCGGTTGTTGGTGGTACCCAACTCGCCGCCGCACAGCTCTTTTTCAGAGCCATCCACTGAGCGCAGCAAAGCACCCCAGCCACCCGGGCCCGGGTTGCCCTTGCAGGCGCCGTCCGTATAAATCACCACTTCATTCAATCTGCATTCTCCCGATTCGAATATTCAGTCAGTCGGTTGGCCACGGACACGGAACTGCCCGCACGCACCGGCTTGGCCTTCCAGGCCGGCTCCAACAGGCGCATGCCCCGCACACGCTTCACCGCCACCAAAAAATACGCTGCGCCGAGTATGGGCCACCAGCGCGCGCCAGCCCGGTCCATCCAGGCAAAACGCCGCAACCATTTCTCGCTGCGCATGGCAGGCCGGTAGCAACCGAACTCGGCGCTCTCCACCTCGAAACTCAGCAAACGCAACCAGTCGCGCAAGCGCCAATGGCCCAGAAAATCGCCGCCTTCGGGCAGGAACAGCGTGCCCTGCCCCAGGTGCTGGTACAGGCGTCCGCGCCCCTGCTTGAAGCCCCACAGGCTGGTGGGGTTCATGCCGCAAATTACCACCCGGCCCTCGGGCACCAGCACACGCTCCACTTCGCGCAGGGTGGCATGCGGATCGGCACTGAACTCCAGGGTATGGGGCAGCACCAGGAGGTCCAGGCTGCTGGACGCAAAGGGCAAGGCGCAAAAATCAGTCACCAGCGCTGGCGCACGCGCATGGCCTTGCGGGCTGGGGCTCCATTGACTCAGGGCCAACCAGCGGTGCGGCATGCGGTTAGTATGCAGGGCATCCATTTGCGGCAAGCCAAGTTGCAACGCGTGGTATCCAAAAATATCGGCCACGGCCGCGTCCAGACGGGCGCGCTCCCAGGCCAGCAGGTACTGTCCCGGGGGTGTCTGCAGCCAATCAACCAAACCTATAATTGTTTCGCTCATGAAGTTAATTCCGCTGCCCGCTTTCACTGACAACTACATCTGGATGCTGCACGATGGCCACCAGGCGTTGGTTGTGGATCCCGGTGACGCCCAGCCCGTGCTCGATGCCCTGCAACGTGAGGGCCTGCAACTCGAATCCATTCTAGTCACCCATCACCACGCAGACCACACCGGTGGCGTGGCGGAACTGCAAAAGACCACCGGCGCGCAAGTATGTGGGCCGGCCACAGAAAACATTCCCGGACCACTGCAGGGCCTGAGCGGCGGAGATCGCTACTCATCACTCGGGCTGGTGTTCCAGGTGCTGGATGTGCCAGGACACACCGCAGGCCATATTGCCTTTTACTGTGACGCCGTGGATGGGGTGCCCTTGCTGTTTTGTGGCGACACGCTTTTCAGCGGTGGCTGTGGGCGCCTGTTTGAGGGAACCCCGGCGCAAATGCTGGCCTCGCTGGACAGCCTGGCCGCCCTGCCCGACAACACCCGCGTGTGCTGCACCCATGAGTACACCCTGAGCAACCTGAAGTTTGCAACGGCGGTGGAGCCCGACAACACCGATCTGCAACAGTACCGTGCGCAGTGTGAAGCCCTGCGTGCCAAAGGCCTGCCCACACTGCCTTCCAACATGGCACTGGAGCGCAAGATCAATCCTTTTCTGCGCAGCCGTATGCCCGCTGTGGTGGCCTCTGCCACGGCCCACGACGCCGCGCTGACCCGCAACAGTGGCGCCTTCGCATGCTTGCGCCAATGGAAGAACGACTACCGATGAATGCTTTGAAATGGCTAGGCCTTTGTGCGCTGGTATGGCTCACGGGTTGCGCGGCAACGGCCGAACACAAACCGGACCCGGTAATGACCGACAGCGCCCCTGTGGTGCTGGCGCCCAGCACCACACTCAACAGCGCGGCCAAGACACCCGCAACTTCCGCTCCAAATGCCCGTGCAGCTGCGGCGAATGCCAAACCTGCGGCTCCAGGCGACACCAAGCTGCAGGCCAATCTGGACGCCGACTTGCGTGCCAGTTCGCGCGCCGTGGCATCTTTGTCGCCACCCAGGGATTTGTGGGAGCGCATTCGCAATGGCTATGCCATGCCCGACCTGGACAACGACCTGGTGCATGACCGTGAACAGTGGTATGCCAATCGCCCGGACTACATCTTCCGCATGACCGAGCGCTCCAAAAAATACCTGTTCTACATCGTCGAAGAGCTCGAACTGCGCAACATGCCCACCGAACTGGCCCTGCTGCCCTTTGTCGAAAGCGCCTTCAATCCGCAAGCGGTTTCAGGCGCAAAGGCTGCTGGCATGTGGCAATTCATGCCAGCCACCGGACGCGACTTTGAGCTCAAGCAAAACGTATTTCGCGATGACCGCCGCGACGTGCTGGCCTCCACCCGCGCCGCGCTGGACTATCTGCAAAAGCTCTACAACATGTTTGGTGACTGGCATCTGGCGCTGGCCGCCTATAACTGGGGGGAGGGCAGCGTTGGCAGAGCGATTGGCAAGAACCAGCGCGCGGGCCTGAAAGCCGGCTACACCGACCTGAGCATGCCCATGGAAACGCGCCTGTATGTGCCCAAGCTGCAGGCCATCAAGAACATCGTGGCGCAACCCGGCGGCTTCAATTCGCGCCTGCCCGATATCGGCAACCACCCTTACTTTGATACCGTCACGATACGGCGCGACATCGACGTCGTGCTGGCAGCCAAGCTCGCCGAAGTGCCCATGGAAGATTTCAAGGCGCTGAACCCTTCAGTCAACAAGCCCGTCATCATGGCAGCCGGCACACCCCAGATCCTGCTGCCCTGGGACAATGCCAAGGTGTTTCAAGCCAACCTGGATGCCTATAGCGGCGGTCGCCTGGCCAGTTGGACGGTGTGGGTAGCCCCCAGCACCATGCGCGCGGCCGATGCCGCCAAACGGGTGGGCATGGGCGAGGCCGAGTTTCGCAGCATCAACAACATACCGCCACGCATGATGATCCGCCCGGGCTCCGCCCTGCTGGTGCCACGCAGCGCGCACAGCGGGCAGGACGTGACCAGCCATGTTGCCGATACCGGCCAGATGACGCTGTCGCCGGAAATCGTGCTCAGGAAAACCAGTGTGCGTGTCGGCAAGGGCGCCACGGTTGCCAACGTGGCTTTGAAGTACAAGGTCAGTGCCGCCAGCGTGGCGCAGTGGAACGGTGTGGCGGTTTCAGCCGCCTTCAAGAACAAGCAGACAGTAATCTTGTATTTGCCGCCAGGCAAAGCCAGCAAGGCTGCTCCCGCGCGCGCAGCAGCAGCACCCGCAGCCAAAAAGGCTGTCAAAAAACGAGGTTAGCGCGTCAGCGGTAGCCGAGAAACAAGATTGCGATGTTGGCCGCAAAGGCGGCGGCCCAGACAGCGGTGCGCACGCTGGGCATATTGGCCAGGTACATCATCACGTAGACCAGACGCAGCACGATGTACAGAAAGGCCAGGATATCGAGCCGCCCCTGGTGCGCACCCAACTGGTGGGCGATGATGACGGCACCCATGAAAAACGGCAGCGCTTCAAAGCAGTTGGCCTGAGCTGCGTTGGCACGGGCGCGCCACTCAGTCAGCCCAGCCAGCCAGGTGCGCGGGTTGGCGTTGTCAAAGCCGCCCAGTTGGCGTGGCGTGGTGAACATGCCCCACTTGGCAATGCCGGCACACACAATGGGCAGCAAGGCGGCCACAAAAACACACCAGTAGGCCAGCGAAAAATGTGCGTAAGGCATTGGCTCTCAACTTTCGAAAAACAGAAGAGCTGGAGACTGCGTCAGCGCCGGTCCACCAGCGCGTGGGCTATGGTGCCCAAGTCTACATATTCCAGCTCGCTGCCCACTGGCACACCGCGCGCAAGGCGCGTAGGTTTGATGCCCCGGACCTTGAGCGCCTCGCTGATGACATGGGCCGTGGCCTCGCCCTCGGCGGTGAAGTTGGTGGCCAGAATGACCTCCTGCACCTCACCGTCGCAGGCCCGGTCAAAAAGCTTCTTCAGACCCAGCTCGTGCGGGCCTATGCCATCGAGCGGACTGAGCTTGCCCATCAGTACAAAGTACAGCCCATGGTAGGCACCGGTGCGCTCCATGGCCGACTGGTCGGCCGGGGTTTCCACCACACACAGCTTGGTGTGGTCGCGCTTCTCGTCCATGCAGGTGGCACACACCGAGTGCTCGGTGAAGGTGTGGCAGAGCTCGCAGTGCTTCACCAGCGTACAGGCGTCCTGCAAGGCGCGGGCCAGGTACTGCGCGGCCGCACGGTCATGCTGCAGCAAATGAAACGCCATGCGCTGCGCCGACTTGATGCCAACGCCGGGCAGGCGCTTCAAGGCCTGTATCAGCGCATCCAGCGAGTTGGCGTCGGACATGGGCGGTGTGGCTGTCGCGTCAGAACGGGAACTTCATGCCGCCGGGCAGGCCCGGCATACCGGCGCTGATCTTGCCCATTTTTTCGGCCGAGGTTTCTTCGGCTTTGCGCACAGCGGCGTTGAAGGCGGCAGCCACCAGGTCTTCAAGCATGTCTTTGTCGTCGGCCAGCAGGCTGGGGTCGATCTGCACGCGTTTGACGTCGTGCTTGCAGCTCATGGTGACCTTGACCAGACCGGCGCCGGACTCACCGGTGACGTCGATATGGCCGAGCTCGTCCTGGGCCTTCTTCATGTTGTCCTGCATGGCCTGGGCTTGCTTCATCAGGCCGGCGAGTTGTCCTTTGTTGAACATGGTTTTCCTTCAATGGGTTAAAAAATACAATCAGACGGGCTTGATGCTGCCGGGCACGATTTTCGCGCCAAAGTCCCGCACCATAGCCTGCACAAACGGGTCATCCAGAATGATCTTTTCGGCTGCGCGCTGCTTCTCCTCAGACGCGGCCGCATTGCGCCGGGCGGGGCAGTCGGTGATGCGGCCAATCTCCACTGCCAGCTTGATGTCAAAGCCGGCGTTGCGCAGGGCCGCAGTCAGGCGCTCGCGCGATCCGGGCTGGTTGAGTGTCTCGCGCTCCACGCGCAGCAGCCACTGGTCGGTGTCGCGTGCCACCAGTTGCGACTGCAAAGCCAGCTCGCGCACCATGGCAGTAATGGCTTCGGCGGCCACCAGTTGCTGCACGGTGGCATGCCAGAAATCGCCCTCCTCGGTCGGAATCAGTACCGGTGCCGCGGGACTCAGCGCCAGGTCTGCACGCGACTCGCTTTGCTGGCGCACGGGCATGGCCATCACCCGGGTAACAGGCTGTGCAAGCCGAATCTCAGGTGCTGCCGGGATGTCTGCATCTTTGGCATCGGATGGCCTATCGGATGCAGGGTCTGCCGCAGGATCGCTGTCACGCACTGCCAGCATTTGCCCGGCCGGCATACCGTCCGCAGGCTCAACCGGAACGGCGGCGATGATGGGCTCGGGCGGCGCGATTGCCGGGGCCAGGGGACGGCGTGCGGGCGCAGGAACAGGCGCGACCGTACCCGGACCGCTGACCACTACACCGGGTTCTTCTGCAGGGGCATCTTCCCAGGGTTGCACCACGCGCGGCTTGATCGGGGCAGGTGGCTGCACGGACATCGTCTCGGCAGGTGCCACGGGTAGAGGGCGCACAACAACTGGCTCGGGCACCACACGGTGAGACACCAATGGCTGCGCAGGCGCTGCAGCCCTGGGTTCAGTCTGCGTTAGAGTTTTTTTTTCCGCTGGCGGCTTGAAGGCCAGCAGTCGCAGCAGCACCATGGTGAGCGCGGCGTACTCATCGGGCGCCAGTCCCAGGTCGGCGCGGCCGTGCAGGCAGATGCTGTAGAGCAACTGCGTCTCGTCTGCTGGCATGAGGTCGGCCAGGCGCGCCAGGTCGCCGGCCTCGGGGTCGGACTCATCGCCCGCCACCGGGCCTGCAGCCTGCAACACCGCCATGCGCTGCAGCACAGTGGACATTTCCTCGAGTGTGGAGGCAGCACTCAGGCCGTTCAGGCGCAGGGTCTCGGAGGTCTCCACCACCTGCCTGCCGTCACCGGTGGCCAGAGCCCCGATCAGGCGAAACACGTAGCTGCGGTCCACACTGCCCAGCATTTGCCGCACCGTGGCCTCCTGCAACTGGCCCGAGCCGAAGGCAATTGCCTGATCGGTCAGGCTGAGCGCATCGCGCATGGAGCCGCGTGCTGCGCGCGCCAGGAGGCGCAGGGCCTGCACTTCGGCGTTCACGTTTTCCAGTTGCAAGACCTGCACCAAGTGCTCGCGAATGGTCTCAGGCGCCATGGGTCGCAGATTGAACTGCAGGCAGCGCGAGAGCACGGTGACCGGCACCTTTTGCGGGTCGGTGGTGGCCAGCACAAACTTCAGGTATTCGGGCGGCTCTTCCAGGGTTTTCAACATGGCATTGAAGGCCGTGTTGGTGAGCATGTGCACCTCGTCGATCATGAAGACCTTGAAGCGTCCCTGCACCGGCTTGTAGACGGCCTGCTCCAGCAGGGCCTGCACTTCATCGACACCGCGGTTGGAGGCGGCGTCGAGCTCGGTGTAATCCACAAAGCGGCCACTGTCGATGTCGGTACATGCCTGGCACACGCCGCAGGGTGTAGCGGTAATACCGCCCTGCCCGTCCACACCCTGGCAGTTGAGCGACTTGGCCAGGATGCGTGACACCGTGGTCTTGCCCACACCGCGGGTGCCGGTGAACAGATAGGCATGGTGCAGGCGCTGGGTGGTGAGCGCGTTGCTCAGGGCCTGCACCACATGGTCCTGCCCCACCATTTCGGTGAAATTGCGGGGACGGTACTTGCGGGCGAGCACGAGATAGGACATGCCGCGATTCTACGGGCTAGGTCACTGTGCAAGCGCAGTCAACGGAAGGCCCGGGGCTCGACTACAATACAAGCTGACGGGCCTCCCCGCATGGCAAAGCGGCCAACCGGGTCAGGTGGGGAACCAAGCAGCCCTAACTGTGGAGTCAGTGCCGGGGTAAGGCTCGTCAACCCTATTCAATGTGTTTTGACAGTGAGACGTCGTGCTCTCCCAACGTACCTTACGCTGGCTCAAAGCCTACCTTCCCGGCAACAAGCCCCCCAGTCCTGAGCAGCGCGCCAGAGATCTGGTGGCTGCCATCGATGCAGGTGGCTTGCCACTCAACCCCGCACGTGTGAACGACATTGCCAGGCAGCTCGGGCTTGAGGTGTCTACCCGTGCGCCCATGCCAGAGACCATAGAGCGGATTCGCCAGGCCTTGCAGCGCAGCTAGATCAAGAAAATGCGGATTGGCACTGGCTTGGCGCCAGAGCAGCCGGATAATCGGGGTTCGAAAAATCAAGGGGCCCCATGCGAATTTCCACTCCGACCCGTAGAGCACTCCTTGGCCTGGCCCTGTCTGTCTGCAGCCTCACGGCGCTGGCCCAAACACCTGCGGTGTTTCGCCTCGGCATTGCGCCGCACACTAGCGCCCGTGTCATTCTGGAGATGTACCAACCACTGCGTGCGCACCTTGAAAAAGCCTTGGGTGTTCCGGTCGAAGTCGTCACGGCCCCTGACTTCACCGAGTTTGCCAGGCGCATGCTCCACCAGGAATACGACATTGCCGTCACCACCGGACACCAGGCGCGCCTGGCGCAAACCGATGCCGACTATGTGCCGCTGCTGACCTACAGCGCCGATTTCCGTGCTGTTGCACTGGTGGCAGGCAACAGCAAGTTCAAGACTGCCAAAGACCTGGTTGGCAAGCCGGTGCTAGGCTTGTCCCCCACTTCGCTGGTAACCCTTTGGGGCCAGCACTGGATGAAGCAAAACGGCAACCCCGACACTCTGCGCTACGTCAGTGCGTCCGACAGTGTGGCGCGCCTGGTGCTCTCGGGCGAGGCGGTAGCGGGATTTACCTCCTTGGCAAACTACCAGAGCCTGAGCCGGGAATTGCAGGCCCAGATGCGCTTTCTGGTGATCAGCGACCCCTTGGCCGGCCGGGTTTACATGCTCAACAAGCGCCAGGCCGCGCGCAGGGAGCAGATAGACGCCGCACTGCAGACCTTTGCGCTCAGCGCTGAGGGTAAGTCGTATTTCGAAAAATTCAAGCTGGAGGGCTACCGCAAGCTCAAACCCAAGGAACTCGAAGCGATGGAGCCCTACGCCCGGGAAGTGCGCACCTCACTGCAATGAAGTTGGTTAGCTTCAGCCTGCCCATGCGCTCTGTTCGCGCCCGCTTCCTGCTGGCTGCGGTGGTGGTTGAGGCCGTCATGCTGACGCTGCTGGTGAGCAACAGCTTGCGTTTGATGAACAGCTATCTGGTGGAACAAGTGGAGCAGCACGCCCGACAGATCACGCCGGTTCTGACGGCAGCCACCATTGCTCCCATGGCGCAACGCGACTATGCCACCGTGCAATCGGTGCTGGATGAAAGCCTGAGCCAGAAAGGCGTGAGCTATCTGGTGGTGGTGGATACCCAGAACAACCGCGTGGCCAGCAGCGGTTGGCCCAAAGACCAGCCCCTGCCAAAGCCAGACTCAGGCATTGACCTGTCCCTTGCTGCAGGCATCCCCGTGCACCATGTGCAAACACCCATCCTGATGTTTGGCCAGCGGCTGGGAACCATGTACATGGGTCTGGACCTGTCGCACATCCTGGCCGCACGCAAGGCTCTGTTGACCCAGGGTGCCCTGATTGCAGCAGGTGAGCTGGCCATGTCGGCTCTGTTGTTGATGGTCCTGGGCCTTTGGCTGACTCGCCATTTGGTGGATCTGACACGCGCCAGCCGGGAGGTGACCGCGGGCAACCTGAGCCCGGCGCCGGTCAACGAAGGCGATGACGAACTCGGCCAGCTGGGTGCAGCCTTCAACGCCATGTCCAGAACCATCAAACAACGGGTGCAGGACCTGGTGCAGGCAAAAGAGCAGGCAGAGCAGTCCAACCACGCCAAGAGTGATTTTCTGGCAACCATGAGCCACGAGATTCGCACGCCCATGAATGGCATCATGGGCATGACCGATCTGGTGCTGGACACCCGGCTCGATGCCGAGCAACGTGAACTGTTGATGGCGGTAAAGACCTCTGCCAACGCGCTGCTGGGCATCATCAACGAGATACTGGATTTCTCCAAAATCGAGGCCGGCAAGGTAGAGCTGGAAGCCATTGAGTTCGACCTGGAGCAGCTGCTCAGGCACTGCCTGGCGCCCCTGCGCGCACGCGCCGAAGGCAAGGGCCTGAAGATCGAGAGCATGGCATCGGGCACGCTGGACACCCATCTGGTGGGCGACCCAAACCGCTTGCGCCAGGTCTTGAACAACCTGATTGGCAACGCCATCAAGTTCACGTCCCGGGGTGGCATTACGGTGGGCTGGGAATGCAGGGCCGAGACTCCGCACAGCTTTCGCTTCTGGATCAGTGACACGGGCATAGGCATCCCTGAGGACAAGCAAGGCAGCGTCTTTGAAGCCTTCACGCAAGCCGACAACTCCACCACCCGGAACTACGGCGGCACCGGCTTGGGTCTGACCATTTCCTCCACGCTGGTGCATTTGATGGGCGGCAAGATTCAACTGGTCTCTGCCGTGGGCAAAGGCAGCACCTTTGAATTCACCTTGCCATTCAAACCTGGTAGGCCACTGAACACTTTGGTACTGGAGGCACCGGCGCAGGCCTCTGCGCTTGCTCCACACGGAACCGATGCATCGACCCAAGCGCATGGTTTGCACGTGCTTCTGGTGGAAGACCACCCTATCAACCAAAAGCTTGCACTCAGCCTGATCGAGCGTGCAGGTCACCGGGTAACCCTGGCGCACAACGGTGAGGAAGGCCTGCACCTCGCCATGCAGCATCCATTTGATTTGGTACTGATGGACATGCAGATGCCGGTGATGGATGGACTGGAGGCCACCCGTGCCATCCGCTCCCATGAGGCGGCGCACAAACTGGCGCGCCTTCAGATTGTGGCCATGACGGCCAATGCCATGCCCAGCGACCGCCAGGCCTGTGACGACGCGGGTATGGACGGCTTCCTGTCCAAACCATTCAAGGCGGAAGACTTGCGCGACCTTCTGCGACAGACGCAAGAGCGACTGGCAGTCGCTCAATGAGCCTCTAGGGCGCGTGCTCCAGCCAGTGGAGCAAGCCCTGCCCTGCTATGCGCCCGGTAGCCAGGCAAGCATGCAGCAAATAGCCCCCCGTGGGCGCTTCCCAATCCAGCATTTCGCCAGCACAGAACACACCGGGCAACTGCTCCAGCATCAAACCCTCGGTCAGCACCTCGAACAACACGCCGCCAGCGCTGCTGATGGCTTCGTCGATCGGGCGTGCCGCCTGTAGCGTGATGGGCAAAGCCTTGATGGCGCCTGCGAGTTGGGCCGGGTCATTGATGGCCGGCTTGTCGAGCAGTTCATGCAAGAGGGCAGCCTTGATGCCGTCCAGGTTCAGGCGGCTCTTGAGGTGGCTGGACAGCGAGCGCGAGCCACGGGGGTGGCTGACCTCTCGCAACACCTGTTCGGCCGTCATGTCGGGTAGCAGGTCCAAGGCAAAGCTGGCACTGCCGTTGCGAATGATCTCGTCACGCAAATGGGCCGAGGCGGCGTAGACCAGGCTGCCTTCCACGCCCGAGGCCGTTGCCACAAACTCACCTTTGCGACGCCACAGTTGCCCGTCTGGCAGGACCATGGAAATGGCGACAGATTTGAAGGGCTGCCCGGCAAAGCGGCTGCGGAAATACTCGCTCCAGCCGCCCTGGGCATCAAAACCGCAATTGGACGGCAGGAGCGGCGCGACGGCCACGCCCTTTTGCGCCAGCAGAGGTACCCAGGCGCCGTTGGAGCCCAGCCGTGCCCAACTGCCCCCCCCCAGTGCCAGCACCACCGCAGCGGCCTGGAATGCATGCGGCCCCTGCTCCGTTTCAAACTGCAGGCTGTTGTCTGCAGCCCACCCCGTCCAGCGATGGCGCATGTGAAACTGCACGCCCTGGCCCTGTGCCGGATGGCGCAGATGGTGCAACCAGGCGCGCAACAGCGGCGCGGCCTTCATGTCCTTGGGGAAGACGCGGCCCGAGGAGCCGACGAAGGTTTCAATGCCCAAGCTTTGCGCCCATTCGCGCAGGGTTGTGGCATCGAAATCCTTGAGCACGCGCTCAATCGCGCTGCGGCGCGCACCATAGCGCCCGGCAAAGGTGTCGGCGCCCTCGGAGTGGGTAAGGTTCAGGCCACCCTTGCCAGCCAGGAGGAACTTGCGGCCAATGGACGGCATGGCATCAAACACGTGCACGGCCAAGCCTGCATCCGTCAATATCTGGGCGGCCATCAGGCCAGCAGGACCGGCACCAACGACGGCAACAGGAAGGGAGTGTTTCATGGAGTATTCAATTCAATCAGCAAAGCAGCCATGGAGTGGAGCACATAATTCAGCGGCAATCTGTGCCAGCCATGACCACAACAATTTTTGCTATGCCGTCCATAGGGGAAGGGCTGGTCTTCGTGGGCTTGGTTTCTGTCACAATGCCGCAACTTCAGCGGTATCTGAAACTCCAAAAGGAAAGCATTATGGCCAGCGATCTCATCAAACACGTTACCGACGCCAGCTTTGAAGCTGACGTTTTGCAAGCCACCCAACCCACCTTGGTGGATTACTGGGCCGAGTGGTGCGGCCCCTGCAAGATGATTGCGCCCATTCTGGACGAGGTGTCCACCAGCTACGCAGGCAAGTTGCAGATCGCCAAGATGAATGTGGACGAGAACCGCGATATCCCCGCCAAGTTTGGCATCCGCGGCATTCCCACGTTGATGCTGTTCAAGGACGGCCAACTGGCCGCCACCAAAGTGGGCGCTATGAGCAAGGCCCAGCTGACCGCCTTCATCGACCAGCAACTGGCCTGATCGGCTGCATGTTGAAACCCGCGGCCGTGACACTGCAGCACGGCCGTTTTTTCCTGTCATAATCAAACCCGTTCACAGAATCCTTTGAAGGACAAGCATCCCACCCGGATGCTGAACACCGAGGCGCAGTCATCCATCTTGCCTCTCCCCTTATTCCCCCTGAATTTCGAATTTTTCCGGTTTTCCTCCGACCTTTCGGCAAACCTCCTACGGGACCCAATCCATGCATTTAAACGAACTCAAGGCACTGCACGTGTCCGAAGTCCTGAAGCAGGCTGAAGAGCTTGAGATCGAAAACACCGGCCGCATGCGCAAGCAAGAGCTGATGTTCGCCATCATCAAGAAGCGGGCCCGCACAGGTGAGCAGATCATTGCCGACGGCGTGCTGGAAATCCTGCCCGACGGCTTCGGCTTTCTGCGCAGCCCCGATACCAGCTATACGGCCAGCACCGACGACATCTACATCAGCCCCAGCCAGGTGCGCCGCTTCAATCTGCACACTGGTGACATGATTGAAGGCGAAGTGCGCACACCCAAGGATGGTGAGCGCTACTTTGCCCTGAACAAGCTCGACAAGGTCAACGGCGACCTGCCCGAGAGCAACAAACACAAGGTGATGTTCGAAAACTTGACGCCGCTGTTCCCCAAGTCGCAGATGCGCCTGGAGCAGGACATCAAGGGCGAAGAAAACATCACTGGCCGTGTGATCGACATCATCGCCCCCATCGGCAAAGGCCAGCGCGCCCTGATCGTGGCCCAGCCCAAGAGCGGCAAGACGGTGATGATGCAGCACATTGCGCACGCCATCTCGGCCAACTACCCCGACAGCTACCTGATGGTCTTGCTGATTGACGAGCGTCCGGAAGAAGTGACCGAGATGCAGCGCACGGTCAAGGGCGAGGTGATTGCGTCTACCTTTGATGAGCCCGCCGCGCGCCACGTGCACGTGGCCGAAATGGTGATCGAGCGCGCCAAGCGCTTGGTCGAGTTGAAGAAAGATGTGGTCATCCTGCTGGACTCGATTACCCGCCTGGCCCGCGCTTACAACAACGTGGTGCCCTCTTCCGGCAAGGTGCTCACCGGTGGTGTGGACTCCAACGCCCTGCAGCGGCCCAAGCGTTTCCTGGGTGCCGCGCGCAATGTGGAAGAAGGCGGCTCGCTGACCATCATCGCTACCGCCCTGGTGGACACCGGCAGCCGCATGGACGAAGTGATTTTTGAAGAGTTCAAGGGCACCGGCAACTCCGAAATCCACCTGGACCGCCGCCTATATGAAAAGCGCGTGTTCCCCTCCATCCAGCTCAACCGCAGCGGCACACGCCGCGAAGAGTTGCTGCTGCAACCCGAGATCCTGCAAAAGACCCGCATCCTGCGCCAGTTCCTGTACAACATGGACGAGGTGGAGGCGATGGAGATGGTGCTCAAGCAGATGCGCGCCACCAAGACCAACTCCGAGTTCTTCGACATGATGCGAAGAGGCGGCTAGAAATAGTGCCCCCACGCTCCCCCACTGCGTGTGGGTCGCTGCCGCAAAAGGGGGCCCTCGCGCCTTGGGGCGGCGCTCAAGGGGCTTCGGCCAAGTGGCGTGTGGGCAGTAGGTTATAATCTGAGGCTTTACGCGATAAGTACCCCGGAATAGGTCGGGGCGGCTGGCGCAACTGATGGAGAGAAATATGAAAGACGGCATTCACCCCAATTACCGCGAAGTTTGCTTCCAGGACATGTCCAACAACTTCAAGTTTGTGACACGTTCCTGCGCCAACACCAAGGAAATGATCAAGATGGAAGACGGACGCGAGCTGCCTTTGTACAAGCTGGATACAACCAGCGAGTCCCATCCTTTCTACACCGGCACACAGAAATCCGTGGACAACATGGGTGGCCGTGTTGAGAAGTTCCGCAACCGTTTCGGCAAGACCGCAGCGAAGTAATGCGGAGTCAGGTTTTGGCCTGAGCCCCTTGAAAAAAGCAGCCCGGATTTCCGCGCTGCTTTTTTTCTGTCACTCTCAAATAATGCACACCGCGTGAACCAACCCAACCCCGCCATCGTTGCCCAAGCAGCTGCCAGACGCCTGCCGCGGGGTGCACTGTTGCTACTCTGCTTGGCCTATGTGTTAACGGGTTTTATCGGGCGTGATGCCTGGAAGAGTGCAGACATAGCGGCCCTGGGTTTCATGGCAGAGTTGGCACAAGGATCGGCAGCATGGCTGCATCCCACTTTGACCGGTTTGACGCCTGACAACCCTTCGCTGTTGCCCTACTGGCTGGGTGCCTGGGCAATGCAATGGTGTCCACCCTGGATCGCACCTGATTTCTGGGTACGCCTGCCCTTTGCGCTGCTGCTGGCGCTGGGACTGGCTGCGACTTGGTATGGGTGCTATTACTTGGCCAGAAGCCCGCGGGCACAGCCAGTGACCTTTGCTTTTGGCGGCGAGGCCCTCCCAAAGGACTATGCCCGCGCCATGGCCGATGGTGCCCTGCTGGCCCTGATCGCCTGCCTGGGGTTGGCACAAATCGGGCATGAAACCACTCCGGAACTGGCGCAGCTCGGATTCTCTGCCCTGCTGTTTTTTGCGCTGGCCACCCTGCACTACCGTCCCCTTGCGTCCATGGCGTGCGCCTGCCTGGGACTACTGGGCCTGAGCCTGAGCGGTGCGCCAACAGTCGCCTTGCTGTACCTTGCCGGCGGCATGCTGATCCACCTCCTGGAGCGCAATAGCGATGCAGAAACCGAAGAGAAGGACCCACACAAGACCCTGACAGTTGCCTTGCTTTTGGGCAGCGCAATGGCGTGTGCCTGGCTGTGCGCGCGCCTGGACCTGTGGCGCTGGAAGGTAGAAATTCCCAAAGCCACTTGGTCCGAGTTGAACGGCATCATGCAGCTACTTGTCTGGTTTACCTGGCCTGCCTGGCCCTTGGCTCTATGGACAACATGGCGCTGGCGGCGTCAGTTGTTTAGTCAGCATATCAGCCGCCACCTGGCCTTGCCGGTGTGGTTCGTACTTGTGACCCTGGGCTCCATGCTGACCAGCAATTCCCCCGACCGCTCACTTTTGCTGGCATTGCCCGCCATGGCATCCTTGGCCGCATTTGCACTGCCAACGCTCAAGCGGCAAGTGGCCGCATTGATTGACTGGTTCACCCTGATCTTTTTTTCCGGCTGTGGCCTTACGATCTGGGTGGTTTGGATTGCCATGCAAACCGGCTACCCCAGCCAGCCCGCAGCCAATGTGGAACGCCTGGCACCTGGCTTTGTTCCGCTTTTTTCTACGCTGGCATTCGTGGTGGCCATCGTTGCTACGCTGGTCTGGGCGTGGCTGGTGCAATGGCGGGTGGGCCGCCACCGCGCCGCCATTTGGAAAAGTCTGGTGCTGCCCGCCGGTGGCGCCACGCTGTGCTGGATGCTGCTGATGACCCTGTGGTTGCCGCTGCTGAACTACACACAAAGCTACAACGCTCTGGTGGCCCATACGCTGGAACGCATGCAGCCTGCCGGTTGTGTGGAAACGCTGGGACTCAGCCCGGCAAAAGCAGCCGCATTCCAGATCTACGGCAAACTGGAGCTCAAACCCATGCAAGCACGGGCCACATGCCCTTGGCTCATTGCAGAACCGGGTGAAGACATGTCCGCTCCGAACCAGGTGGATGCCGCTCAATGGAGCTTGCTGGCCCACCTGCATCATCCAGCCGAAGGCAACGAAAGCGTACTGATCTTCAGGCGTCAATCAGCCTCTCTGTAGCGGTCGGCAAGGTGGTCTGCTGGTGCACGCGCTGGGGCGGAAAGCTGATGGAAAAGCACGAGCCCTTGCCCGGCGCACTCTCAATGGAAAGTTCGGCACCGTGGCGCTGCGAGACATGTTTCACAATCGCCAGGCCCAAGCCTGTCCCGCCCGTCTCGCGCGAGCGGCTGCGGTCCACGCGATAGAAGCGTTCGGTCAGCCGCGGAATGTGCTCGGGCGCAATACCCTGGCCCTGGTCTTTGACACTGAAGATGGCGCCACCATCGGGCGTGCTGGTCCAGCGAACCACGATCGCCTTGTCTGCTGGCGAATAGCGAATCGCATTGCCAATCAAATTGAACATGGCGCTGAGCAACTCGGAAGCCGAACCAGCGAGCTCCGCCACCCCATGCGTTTCGAAGGATAGTGTCTGGGTTCCACCCCACAGCAAGGCTGACAGGTCATGGGCGTCCTGTTCACATTGCGCCATCAGCGCAGCTACCGGATGCCACTCCTGTGATGGTGGCAATGGACTACCCTCCAGGCGTGACAAGGTCAGCAAGTCACTCACCAGGGTTTGCATGCGCTGGGCCTGTTGGGACATCAAGTCAAGGTAGCGATTACGATCTTCAGCCTTCAAAGGCAAGGACTGCAGAGTTTCCACAAACCCGGCCAACACAGTGAGCGGTGTGCGGATTTCATGCGACACATTGGCCACAAAGTCGCGTCGCATGGCCTCGGCCTGGTCCAGTGCCGTGATGTCATGCGACAGCAACAGGCTGCGTCCTTCGCCGTAGGGGTGCATGTGCACCGACAACCTGACCGGCTTGGAGCTGGAGCTGTTGCGCCCTGGCATCACAACGTCTCTGCGAAAGTCCCTGGTTGAGAAATACGCTGCAAAGCCTGGGTCACGAACAAGATTGCCCAAGTGTTGCAACATGTCACGACGCTCGTCCAGACCGAAATGACCAGCCGCCATCTGGTTGAACCATTCAATGCGGCCGTCCCGGTCGAGCAGCACGACGCCATTGGGTGAAGCCTGCAGTGCGGCCAGAAACTCTTGCAGTCGGTTGTCGCTTTCGGCCAGCACGCGGTCCCGGCTACGCACCAGCTTGCGGGCCCGGTCGAATACCTCACCCCAAAATCCGCTGCCCAGAGGAATCTGCGAGGTGTCTCCCGAGCGCAACCAACGCAGAAGCCGCCAACCACGCCATCCATCCAGCGCCAGCCATACGTAGCAACCGGCCAGGGCCGCCAGCAACGTGACTGTGTACTGGTCGTGACCTGTGTAGAAAAACCAAACAGCAAGCGCTGGCACTATCTGGCACAGCAGAAACAAGAAAATGCGCCAAAACATGGGCTAATGTAATGCCTTAACGGCTGGCTTTTTCCAAAGTTGCAAGTGGTACCTCAGGCTTGGCGGTCAATCGGTAGCCCGCGCCACGCACGGTCTCCACCATGGTGCCCGCGGCGCCCAAAGCTTCCCGCAAACGTTTGACGTGTACATCCACTGTGCGCTCTTCAATGTACACATGGTCACCCCAAACCTTGTCCAGCAACTGCGCGCGGCTGTGTACCCGCTCAGCACTGTTCATGAAGAACTGCAGCAGCTTGAACTCGGTGGGCCCAAGCTTGAGTGGCTGCTCCTCAAAGGTCACGCGGTAGGTCGCGGGGTCCAGCTTCAAGCCCGAAATATGAATGGCTTCGCCCACTTGCTCAGGTGCCTTGCGACGCAAAACTGCGCGAACCCGTGCCAGCAGTTCCCGGGTGGAAAATGGTTTGGCAATGTAGTCGTCCGCACCCGCATCCAGGCCGGCCACGCGGTCGGCTTCGTCGCCACGCGCAGTCAGCATGATGATGGGCACTTCCTTGGTACGCGGATGGGCGCGCCAGCGCTTGGCCAGTACCAACCCGCTCTCGCCCGGCAGCATCCAGTCCAGCAAAATCAGGTCAGGCACGGCGGCGTCAATTTCGCGTTGTGCACTGGCGCTATCTATGGCCCAGGTGGTGCGAAAGCCGTTGTGCCGCAGGTTTACCGCAATCAGTTCGGCAATGGACGGTTCGTCCTCCACCACCAGCACGGCAGGCATGTTTCTCATCGCACCACAGACTCGATTTTTTCCATGGTGGAATGGCGCACGTCTTCGCCCTTGACCACATAGATGATGAACTCGGCGATGTTCTTTGAATGGTCGCCGATGCGCTCAATCGCCTTGGCCAGAAACAGCAAGTCCAAGCTGGGGGAAATGGTGCGCGGGTCTTCCATCATGTAGGTCACCAGCTTGCGTACAAAGCCGTCAAACTCCTGGTCGATCAGGTCGTCCTCTTTGAGGATGGCTACGGCTGCGTTGACATCGAGACGGGCAAATGCATCCAGTGCCTTGTTGAGCAGGCCAGAGGCCAGGTCGGCGGCCACGCGCAGCTCCAGCGAAGGCAGAGAGCGCGGTGCGCCGCTCTGGATGATGGAGCGCACCATACGGGCAATCTTTTCAGCCTCGTCACCCACGCGCTCCAGGTTGGCGGTGGTCTTGGAGATGGCAATCAGCAGGCGCAGGTCGCGCGCCGTGGGCTGGCGCCGGGCGATGATGCTGGAGAGCGCATGGTCAATCTCGATTTCCATGGCATTGACGCGCGACTCGTTGGCAGACACCTGCTCGGTGGCCTCCAAGCTGAATTGCGCCAGCGAGTAGATGGCCTGGCGGATTTGGGATTCGACCAAACCGCCCATTTCCATGACCTGGCTGGAGACGGAGGTCAGTTCGCTGTCGAACTGGGTAGACAAGTGTTTATCTGGCATGGTGCTTCCTCGGTTCAGGCAATGATCAGCCGAATCGGCCGGTGATGTAGTCTTCAGTTTCCTTGCGGCTGGGTTTGAAGAACATTTGCTCGGTGGAGCCGAATTCCATCAAATCGCCCAGGTACATATACGCTGTGTAGTCGCTGCAGCGTGCGGCTTGCTGCATGTTGTGGGTCACGATGACCACCGTGTAGTCTTCCTTGAGTTCCACAATCAGCTCTTCCACCTTGGCCGTCGAGATCGGGTCGAGCGCCGAGCAGGGCTCATCGAGCAGCAACACCTCGGGTTTGATGGCAATGCCGCGCGCAATGCACAGGCGCTGCTGCTGGCCACCAGACAGGCTGCTGCCGCTTTGGTGCAGCTTGTCCTTGACCTCGCCCCACAGGGCCGACTTGCGCAGCGCCCACTCCACACGCTCTTCCATGTCGGTGGCGTTGAGCTTTTCGAACAGCTTCACACCAAAGGCGATGTTGTCGTAGATGGACATGGGAAACGGCGTGGGCTTCTGGAACACCATGCCGACCTTGGCGCGCAGCAGGGCCACGTCTTCCTTGCTGGTGAGCAGGTTCTCGCCATCGAGCAGGATCTGGCCTTCGGCGCGCTGCTCCGGGTAGAGCTCAAACATGCGGTTGAAGATGCGCAGCAGGGTGGACTTGCCGCAACCGGACGGGCCGATGAAGGCGGTGACCTTGTTCTCCGGGATTTCCATGTTGATGCCCTTGAGGGCATGGAACTTGCCGTAGAAAAAGTTCAGGTCCTTGACGGAAATCTTGGTTTTTTCGGGTGTAGTGGGCGTGACGGGCATGGGAGTGTCTCTTCTAAATGAGGGTCAGCTTTTAGCGCGGGTCAGCACCCGGGCCACGATGTTGAGGGCGAGCACCGCCATGGTGATCAGGAACACGCCGGCCCACGCCAGCTTCTGCCAGTTTTCATAGGGGCTCATGGCGAACTTGAAAATCGTCACCGGCAAGCTGGCCATGGGCTGGCCCAGGCTGGAGGTCCAGAACTGGTTGGAGAGCGCGGTAAACAGCAGCGGTGCGGTCTCACCCGAGATGCGTGCCACAGCCAGCAGAATGCCGGTGATCACGCCGGTGCGGGCGGCCTTGAGGGTGATGCTCAGAATCACCTTCCACTTGGGCGCACCCAGGGCGTAGGCCGCTTCGCGCAGGCCTGCGGGCACCAGCTGAAGCATGTTCTCGGTGGTGCGAATCACCACCGGAATCACGATCAGTGCCAGCGCCACCACACCGGCAATGGCCGAGAAGGAGCGCATGGGGCTGACCACCACCGCATAAACAAACAGGCCAATGACAATGGAGGGGGCCGAGAGCAGGATGTCGTTGACAAAGCGCGTGGTACTGGCCAGCCAGCCCTTGGGCTCGAACTCGGCCAGGTAAATACCGGCCATCACCCCCACCGGGGTGCCCACAAACGTGGCCAGCAGCACCATCAACAGCGAGCCGTAGATGGCATTGGCCAGGCCGCCGTCTTCGTTGGGGCCGGGGGTCATCTGGGTGAGAGTGGCCATGGTCAGCCCGTCGATACCCAGGATGATGGTTTCCCACAAAATCCAGGTCAGCCAGAACAGACCAAAAGTCATGGCCGCCAGCGCCAGGGTGGTGGCAAACACGTTCACACGTTTGCGGCTGGCAAACATGGCCGCACGCGCGGCTTGCACTTCAGGGCTCATCATGTCTTGGCTCCTTCGCCCTTGCGCAGCTGTGCCAGCAACAACTTGGACAGCGACAGAATCACAAAGGTAATAAAGAACAACACCAAGCCCAGGTACATCAGTGCGGCCTGGTGCAGGCCCTCACCGGCTTCGGCAAACTCATTGGCCAGGGCCGAGGTGATGCTGTTGGCAGCCTGGAACAGGCTGAGTGAATCGAGCTGGTTGAAGTTGCCAATCACAAAGGTCACCGCCATGGTCTCGCCAATGGCGCGGCCCAGGCCGAGCATGATGCCGCCAATGACACCGGTCTTGGTGAAAGGCAGCACAATTTTGGAAACCACTTCCCAGGTGGTGGCGCCCAGGCCGTAGGCGGACTCCTTGAGCATGGGCGGTGTGACTTCAAACACGTCGCGCATCACCGCCGAAATAAACGGAATGATCATGATGGCCAAGATGATGCCGGCCGACAAAATGCCGATACCCACAGGTGGGCCCGATACAAAGGCACCCAGATAGGGTACGCCGGTAAAGGCCGCCTGCAGGGGCTGCTGCACATACGTAGCCAACACCGGGCCAAACACCAAGAGGCCCCACATGCCATACACGATAGAGGGAATGGCCGCCAGCAATTCAATAGCCGTGCCCAGCGGGCGCTTGAGCCAAGAGGGCGACAGTTCGGTCAGAAAGAGCGCAATGCCGAAGCTTACCGGAACGGCAATCAGCAGCGCAATCACCGAGGTGGCCAGTGTGCCGTAAATCATCACCAGGCCGCCAAACTCTTCCTGCACCGGGTCCCAGGCGCTGTTAGTCAGAAAGCCCAGGCCGTACTTGGCAATGGCCGGCCATGCGCTGATGGTCAGCGAGGTCAGAATCGCCAGCAACAGGCCCAGCGTGAAAACCGCCGCACCCTTGGCCACATAGCCAAAAATACGGTCAGCCATAGGGCCGGAACGCGCCCTCTGGACGGGCGGAGGTGTGGTCATGGCGCGTGCCTTGTCGTTGACTGTGAGTGGGCCGGGGGATTCCCCATGCGCAAGAATGGATGACATGGGGAATCTCTTCTACTTCGTGCTAATTACTTGCTGGCAATGGTCTTGCCGGAGGTGTCCTTGATCTCGCCCCAGGACTTCTGGATCATGGCAATCACGGGTGCGGGCAGGGGCACGTAGTCCAGATCGGTCGCAGCCTTGCCACCGTTGGCGAAGGCCCAGTTGAAGAACTTCAGCACTTCGGTACCGTTGGCGGGCTTGTCCTGCTTGGCGTGCATCAGGATGAAAGTGGCGCCGCTGATGGGCCAGGCTTCCTTGCCCGTGGAGTTGGTGAGGATCTGGAAGAAGGACTTGTTCCAGTCGGCACCGGCGGCGGCTGCCTTGAAGGCGTCGTCTTCGGGCTTGACAAACACGCCGGCTGCGTTTTGCAGGATGGCGTAGTTCATCTTGTTTTGCTTGACGTAGGAATATTCCACATAGCCAATCGAGTTGGGCAGGCGGTTCACAAAGGCGGACACGCCTTCGTTACCCTTTCCACCGGCGCCCACCGGCCAGTTCACAGCCGTGCCCTCGCCCACTTTGGACTTCCACTCGGGATTCACCTTGCTCAGGTAGTTGGTGAAGATGAAGGTGGTGCCGGAGCCGTCCGCGCGGCGCACCGGCGCAATGGCCGTATCGGGCAATGCCAGCGTGGGGTTCAGGGCCTTGATGGCAGGATCATTCCACTTGGCAATCTTGCCCAGGAAAATGTCGCCCAAAACCTGACCGGTCAGCTTGAGTTGTCCGGGCTCAATGCCCTTGACGTTGATCACCGGCACCACGCCGCCAATGACGGTGGGGAACTGCACCTGGCCCTTGGACTTCAAAACTTCGTCCGTTTGGGGCATATCGGATGCACCAAAGTCGACGGTCTTCGAGTCGATTTGCTTGATACCGCCACCGGAGCCGATGGACTGGTAATTCACCCGAACGCCCGTGGCCTTGTTGTAGTCAGAAGCCCACTTGGCATAGATGGGCGCGGGAAAGCTGGCACCCGCACCGGTGATTTCCTGCGCGCTAACGCCAGCAGAAAAGCTGAAAGTGGCAGAGGCGGCAAGTGCCAGCAGCGAGTAAGTGAACGACGTTTTCATGAATAACCCTCGGGTTGGTGTTTACGGAACCCCTGAACTCTAAGAATATTTTGTGACACTCGTATGACATTCAATCCATTATCCATTCACCCGCTATTCGGCCAACTTGTCACAGGCGATTCGGAGAATTGTCACAACTCTGTCACACACCCTTTCTACGCTCAGGGCTTTCAACCGGAGTAATTTCGATGCAGATCCCAGCCCTGAACCCATCCCGTCGTACCCTTTTGTCCTGCGCCACGATCGGCTTTGCCGCCCTGATGACCGCTTGCGCCAGCGTGCCTGCACCCGTCAGCGTGGCAGATACGATCGCGAAGACACCGACCCTCAGCACCCTGAGCGGCTTGCTGGGGAGCAGCGGTCTGAACGAGACACTCAAAGGCACTGGCCCGTTCACAGTATTTGCACCCAGCAACGACGCCTTCAAGGCTGTGCCTGCCAAAACCATGGAAGACCTTGGAAAGCACCCGGAAAGACTCAAAGAAGTACTGACCTACCATGTGGTGGCGGGCAAAACCCTGGCGGCAGATGTGAAGAACTCCAAGGTCAAAAGCCTGAACGGCGCTGATCTGGAACTCTCCAGAGCAGGCGACTTCGTCACCGTCGAAAGTGCAGCCGTCACCACATCGGATGCAATCGCAACCAATGGCGTGGTGCACATCATCGACACAGTGTTGATCCCCCCTTCCAAGAAATAAGTTCCTGCAGGCGCCCCACGTTTGGACGGGGGGCGCTATGTGCTTTGGACGGGTGATATGCTCCCCTAGCGCACCAACCTAGTCTTAGAGCACCCCCTCATGCAATCTGGAAATCGCCTCGCCGCCGTGGATTTGGGCTCCAATAGTTTTCGCCTGGAAATCGGGCGGATAGACCATGGCGAATTTCGCCGTACTGAATATCTGAAGGAAACTGTTCGCCAAGGCGGCGGACTTGATGAAAATCGAAATTTGAACGTACAGGCCATGCAAGCGGGCTGGGACTGTCTGGCGCGCTTCGGGGAGCGTTTGGCGGGTTTTCAGCCCCATGAAGTGTGTGCAGTCGCCACCCAGACCTTGCGTGAAGCGCGCAACCGCGAGGAATTCCTGCAACGTGCCAACCAGATGCTGGGGTTCCCGATCAATGTCATTTCTGGCCGGGAGGAGGCGCGCCTGATATACCAGGGTGTGGCGCAGATGTTGCCAGCCAACGAGGAGCGCCGCCTGGTGATTGATATTGGCGGTCGTTCCACCGAGCTCATTTTGGGTCAGGGGCGCACTCCCAAGGTAATGGAGTCCTTTCGGGTAGGAAGCATTGGCTGGTCACAGCGTTTTTTTGCGGATGGACAGTTCACCCGCAAGGCATTTGAAATAGCGGAGGTAGCCGCCACTGCCGTACTGGATGAGGCATTTGATGCCTACAACCCCGACCAATGGGATCGGGCCTACGGTTCCGCCGGCACTGTCAGCGCCATCGGCGACGTGCTGGTGGCTGCCGGTTGGCCGGGCGGGCACATCACACAGGATGGTCTGGACTGGATACTGGACAAGCTCATTTCATCCCAGAGCGCCGATCGCTTGAAGCTGCTTGGCATGCGGGAAGACCGCAAGACCATTATTGGTGGCGGAGTCAGTGTGATGCGAGCTGTTTTCAAGCTGCTGGGCATCAGCAGCATGGAAATGGCTGCGGGTGGGCTTCGCCACGGACTGATTTGTGACCTGATGGGCGCCACCAGCCACATTGGTGATTTGCGTGTGCGCAGTGTGAACCGATTGGCATTGAAATTTGGTGTGGACACGCTACATGGGCAGCGCGTTGGAAAGGTGGCTAGCACATTGTTTGGTCAGCTCACCACCCGAAACCGGGATCTGGATGACATCAATAACGATCGCATGTTGCGCAAGCTGCATTGGGCGGCCGAATTGCACGAAATAGGCGCTCACATATCCCACAGCGATTACCACAAGCACGGCGCCTACATTTTGGACAATGCGGATGCCATGGGTTTTTCATTGTCGGAGATGCACCGATTGAGCCTGCTTGTGCTTGGGCACAGGGGTAAGCTGCGCAAACTGGATGCAGCCTTGAATGATGAAGACTTGGTTCAGCAATTGCTGTCTTTGCGGCTGGCTGTCATTTTGTGCCATGCCCGGCGTGATCCCGACCTGGGGGGGATGACCCTCAAGCGCATGGATACTGTGGGAAAGTCCATGCGTTTGACTTGTCGCAGCGATTGGGCAGAGGCCTTCCCGCAGTCGGCTCATCTATTGCGCGAGGAAGTACTGGCTTGGGAAAAAACAGCGTGGAAGCTGGAACTCAAGGGTTTCTGACTGGGAGTTTTCCCGCCGAGTCTGGACGACTTTAGCCTGCCGGCTCGATGTCAGGGTAGCCGCGGACCATCAGTTCCCACAGGCCCACACACATCCCTGCGTTTAATTCTGCTTCTGGAGCCTCGGGGCGATTCAAGTTTCTGCGCAAAGGCTTCTCGTCCTTCGGAGGGGACTTAACAGGAGCGCGCGACACCTCAATGGTGAAAAAATCAGCTGTTCGTGCGCGCAACGCATTAATGATCTGACTGCTTGGACGTTTAAGACTCATACCCCCATGATGTTGCTGCGCAGCACTAAATGGTATCGGGCGGAGCTGATTTGAAGATAGGGCATTCCCGATCTCAATCAGAAAATCCCTACATGCATTCACAACGGTTCCGGGACTTCAATCCATGAGTTGGTTGTCCATCGCATAGCGTGTCAATTCAGCAATACTGGACATTTGCATTTTTTCCAATAAACGCGCCTTGTGCGTACTGACAGTCTTGTTGCTGATGTTCAATTGATCCGCAATGTCATTGACGCCCAGGCCCTTTACCAAACATTTGAAAACGTCAAATTCACGCGCTGACAGCGCATTGTGGGGCAATCGGTCTCCACTGACCGTCGCCAGCAAGGCCATTCTTTGTGCAACCTCGCTGGAGATAAAGCGTCCACCGGAGGCCACCTTGCGGATGGCAGCCAGCAAGACTTCTGGCTCGCTGTCTTTGGTGACATAGCCATCTGCTCCCGCCTTCAAAGCGCGGGAAGCGACTTGCGCGGTGTCGTGCATGCTCAGGACCAGTATTGGCTGGCTGGGCCAATGGGCCTTGAGTCGACCAATCAAGTCCGGCCCACTTATGCTGGGCATGTTGAGGTCCAGCAACAAGACATCACAGCGGGTATGTCGCAACGCCTCCAGCACGCTGTCGCCATCTACCGCTTCGGCAACCACTTCCATTTCCGGAATGATTGCAAACATCTGCTTGAGGCCCGCACGCACTATTGCGTGGTCATCTGCGATTACGATCCTTATCATGGCGCGCACTCCTGCAATTGGGGATGCAGGGGCACTTTGACAGCAATGGTTGTGCCACGCCCTGGCCGACTCAGTATCATCAAATCGCCCCCCAAAGTCAGAGCCCGCTCACGCATACCCAGCAAACCAAAAGTTTTCCTGATCATCACCTCACCGGGATCAAAGCCGCACCCGTCATCCGAAATGCTCACATCAATCTCCTTGGGTGTAAAGTGGATGAGGATTTTGACTTCACTGGCTTTGGCATAGCGACTGATGTTGGTAAGCGACTCTTGCACAATGCGATAGATCAGCATTGCGCGCATCTCGTCTATGGGATCGGTCGATCCTTTGCACTCCAGAACACACCGTACTTCATTGTGCCGAAGGAACTCGTCACGCAGCCACTCAATCGCCGGCACCAAGCCCATGTTCAGGGCCTCCGGACGCAGCACTGTGGCAATGTTCCTCACACCCTTGATGGCTCGATCCACCAGCGCCTTCATCGCATCCACGCTGTCGATCAAGCCTGGGATGCGGGTTCCGAACTGCATCGGCATCAAGGACAAACTCATACGCAAAGCCGTCATGACCTGACCCAATTCGTCATGCACCTCACGTGCAATGTGCTTTCTTTCATTTTCACGAGCGGTCTCATTGATTGCGGCCAATTCACGCAAAGACTCCTGAGACTCGCTGAGCTTCCTGAGTGTCTCCTTTTTGTCTGTGGCATTGACCAGTACAACCGTATGCAACAGACCATGCAAGGTATCCAGCCGACTGAAAGTGGCCGAACCGGGAAAGGACGAACCGTCCTTGCGAACACAGACCAATTCCGGATTGAACTCAACCCCGGCCCCCCCAGGCTGGACTCTCGCCAGGGTACCTTCCGTACGCATAAACCGTACACTTTGCGGTAGCAGGTCCATGAGGTTGAGGCCGAGCAGCTCTTCGCGTCCGTAACCAAAGTGCTGTTCAGCCTGGGCATTGGTTTGAACAATATTCAGGTCCTCATCCGCGATCAGGAAAATGACTGGCGCATACTCGATAACGTCCCTGAACATTCCCTCCAGACTTCGGCGCTGGGCATCTGCAGCAATGTGAGCCTTTACCCTTGCCAGTAGTACGCTGGCACCTATAGGCTTGGTGACATAGTCCACTGCACCGAGTGAGAATGCTTTTTCTTCGTTCTCTATATCGGCTTTGGCTGTGAGGAAGATAACCGGTATGTCACGCGTCCTGGGATTTTCCTTGAGTAGGCTACAAACTTCATGCCCGTCCATGCCAGGCATCATCACATCCAGCAAGATCAGGTTGGGCGCTGGTTCGCTTTGAGCTATGAGCAATCCTTTCTTGCCACTGCTGGCGCTCTTGACTCGGTACCGCTCGCGCAACAGGGAATGGATGAGCGCCAGGATATCCGGGGAATCGTCAACTACCAGCACCAGTGGCCACTCGACTTGGCTTTGCGACAAGGGGATCATCGGCAAAGTTTATCCCTTTTTGCCTTTTTTACGCATTGGCCGTACCGGGCCTACGCCTTCACGGCAGCTGCCCTTACATGCCGGATTACAACAACTCAGGAGACTGCACGGTCACCAAAACGGTCTGCCCAACACCATCCCTTTCACGGTGGCGCAGCCACCATACCGCGCCTTTTTTCACCGCACATTCGCTAGCATTCAAGCCCAGCAATTTGGCAATGACTTGCCCTAGCGTCGGCTGATGGCCTACCACCAGTACACAACCCTTGGCATCGGGCCATTGCACCAACTCCAGCAATTGTTCTGGAGTTCCCAAAGGGGCAAGTGCCGGACTAAGTTTGACTTTGCGCCCCAAGGCATGCACGGTCTGCTCTGCCCGTATCGCCGTGCTGGATAAAACCTTGGCCCCGCTGGGCATTTGCCGATCCAGCCAGGCAGCCATTCGGGCCGCCTGCTTTTCACCCCGGGGAGTGAGATAGCGCGCCATGTCATCACCAACCAATTCCAGATCAACCGCTTCGGCGTGACGCCACAATATAAGATCCATCGGTACTTTCCTCTGACTGCTCTTACTGGCCCTGAATGTTGCGGCTGTAGCGTGCCATCAGCACACTTTGCGCCCCTCGCGCTTTTTTACGCGCAGGCGCTTTGACACGCGTATAGATACCATCCGCACCCAGATCCCAGGCATCAACCTGGTCATGCAAGTAGACCATCAGGCACTCTTCCTTGAGGCGCTCGCGCTGTGCTGAATCGGTCACCGGCCAAGCCAGTTCCACACGACGCACCATGTTGCGATTCATCCAATCCGCGCTGGACAGGTACATCTCTTCCTGCCCACCATCCTGAAAATAGAAAACGCGCGAGTGTTCCAGAAACCGCCCAATCACAGAGCGCACCCGGATGTTCTCGGTTTGTCCCGGCACTTGTGCTGGCAGCATGCAGGCGCCGCGCACAATCAGATCGATTTGCACACCTTGCATGCCCGCACGCATCAGGCCCTCAATAAGCGCCTCGTCGGTCAGCGCGTTCATCTTGATCACCATGCGGCAGGCATTGCCCTGCCCTGCAGACTTGCCCAGCGCATCCATCTTGGCTATCAGATTGCGTTGCAAGTAGAAAGGCGCCAGCCAGATCTTTTTCAGGGGCGGCAATTTGCTTTGGCTGGCAAGGTGAACAAACACATTTTCCATATCCGTAGTCAGTGCCACATCCGCTGTGAGCTGGCTGATGTCGGTATACAGCTTGGCGGTGCGCGGGTTGTAGTTGCCCGTCGACAGATGCCCATAGCGTTTGAGTGAGCGCCCTTCGCGCCGGGTGATCAGCATCATCTTGGCGTGGGTCTTCAAGCCCACGACACCGTAAAGCACCTGCGCGCCTATGGACTCCAGCATCTCCGCCCAGTTGATATTGGCCTCTTCATCAAAGCGTGCCTTGAGCTCCACGACCACGGTCACTTCCTTGCCACGGCGGACAGCTTCGCGCAGCAGGTCCATGAGTTCCGAGTCCGGGCCGGTACGGTAAATGGTCTGCTTGATCGCCAGGACATTGGGGTCCTGTACTGCTTCGCGCAAAAAGTCCAGCACCCCATCAAAGCTCTCAAAGGGCTGATGAATCAGGATATCGGCTGTTTTGAGTTGCTCGAAAATGGATTGCCCGGCATGAATTTGCCGAGGGTAGGAGCCCCGATAAGGCGGGAAGCACAGGTCCGCGCGGTCAGCCAAATCAATCAACTGTGTCAAGCGTACCAAATTGACCGGACCAGGCACTCTGTAGAGTGACTCTGGTGGCAGTTCGAACTGGCCCAGCAGCATATTGGCCAAATAGTCGGAGCAGCCTGCAGACACCTCCAAGCGCACGGCCTGACCATAGTGCCGGTGCACCAGTCCCTGGCGAAGGGCCGTACGCAGGTTTTTCACATCCTCCTCATCAACCGCCAGATCGGAGTGACGGGTAACACGGAATTGTGAGAACTGATCCACCGTGCGTCCGACAAACAAATCGGTCAAATGGGCCCGGATCACACTCGACAGCGAAACCAACAACACCTTGCCACCTGATTCCCGCGCAGGCATGCGAATCATGCGCGGCAAGACCCGTGGCACCTTGACGATGGCTATTTCATTGGAACGACCAAAAGCGTCCTTGCCGCCCAGACGGACAATGAAGTTGAGAGACTTGTTGGCAACTTGCGGAAAGGGATGCGATGGGTCCAGCCCCACAGGAATCAACAGCGGTTTGACCTCCCGGTTGAAGTACTGGCGCACCCATGCCCGCTGCGCAGTATTGCGCTCTCCATGGGAAATGATCTGGATGTGCTGCCTTTGCAACGCGGGCAGCAACTTGTCGTTGTACAGCGCGTACTGGCGTGCTACCAAAGCGTGCAGGGACGTTGCGAGATGCTGGAATGTATCGACGGTGTAGAGACCTTTGCTATCGCCTGCCTGAGCTGCAATCAGATGAGGCTCGGCCCGCACTTCGACAAATTCGTCCAGGTTGGATGACACGATGCACAGATAGCGCAGTCGTTCCAGCAAGGGTACGTCGCTGCGCTCTGCCCAATTCAGCACCCGTTCATTGAACGCCAGAATGCTGTGGTCGCGGTCCAGCAAAGCGGGTACGGCAACTTGGGGAGCACTTTTTACTGGAGACACAGATATCGGCATGAACCCACAACCCTCGCGATGGCAAAACAATGACTGATTGTTGACAGCCAGTAAGTCATTTGTGTGACGATCCGCAAGTCAACGTGCAGTGCACTGCACATCCGACAGGGAAATCCAGCCCATCCCCTACAATTTGGGTAAGGCCATCAACTCTCAGAGCCAAGGAATTCCAAAAATATGAAACCAATTTACCTCGCCAGTTTGATTTTGCTGGCTTTGATACTGGGCCTTGCACTGATAGGTATGGTGTTGATAGGTCTGAACAAGATTCACGCAAGAAACGCCACCCGATTCACCCAATTTTCCACTGTGCTGGTATTGGGTGCTTCTTTTGCAATGACCCAAACCAATTGGCCTGGAATACAACTTCGTCAACTCGATTTTTGGTCACTGATGGTCATTTTGGCCATTGTTGCCTACTCCATTATCTGGGCCGCCATTGCCTACCGTCTCAACAAAGTGACCGCCCGAGGCGATTTTGGAGAAAGTTATATGTTGTCCATGCTGCACAGCGACAGCCAGTCGCCCCCCATGGACGATTTCGCCCAAACCAAGCTGATAGAACGCAAAAAACGCTAGGCTATCGCGGCAACCGGGGTCAGTCCAGCCACTTCTGCATGAAGCTGGCCTGCCCTGCGGCAGGGTCAAGCTGGTACTGCGCAAAGCCGCTGCGCACATAGAGGCGCAGAGCCGGATTATTGGACAGCACTTCCAGAGTGATCTTGCAGGCGCCGTGTGCGCGGGCCACACGCTCCACCTCGACCAACAGGCGCTCGCCAATGCGGCGTCCACGCGAGGCTGCAGCCACCGTGAGGTCATGCACATTCACGAGCGGCTTGCAGGCAAAGGTGGAGAAACCCAGTATGCAGTTTGCCAGGCCCACAGGTGCATCA
This sequence comes from Rhodoferax lacus, assembly GCF_003415675.1. GTDB lineage: Bacteria > Pseudomonadota > Gammaproteobacteria > Burkholderiales > Burkholderiaceae_C > Allorhodoferax > Allorhodoferax lacus. Next base: position 183,208 of record NZ_QFZK01000005.1, on the reverse strand, counting down.
TCTCCTTCGCCATCGAACGCCAACAGGCTAAAGGCGTACGGCAGCTTGGCCAATTCAGATACCACGTTGGCTTTGGCAAAGTCGGACAGTGCCTCACCGCCTCCCATGGGGTCACGGGCATAGGCATCCAGCAAACTTACCAAGGCTGTCGCGTGGCGCGGGTTGGCATAGTCGGCACGGCAAATGCGAATGCCATCTGAGATGGTGTTTGACATGCTCAGACTTTCAGTGTGTCGGCTATGCGCTGCGCAGACTGCAAGGCCTGCGCTGCATCACGCGCCTCCACCATCACCCGAACCAAAGGTTCGGTACCACTGGCACGGATCAGTACACGGCCGGTGTTGCCCAGTTCAGCCTCCACCGCGGCGGTGGCACTGTGCAGGGCTGCACTCGATTTCCAGTCCTGCCCGGGAGCCAGGCGCACATTGATCAGGGTTTGCGGAAAAAGTTCCACACCGGCCAGCAACTGCGCCATGGACTTGCCAGAGCGCACACAGGCCTGCAAAATTTGCAGTGCCGAGACCAGCCCATCACCCGTGGTGTGTTTGTCGAGCGCCAACAAATGGCCCGAGCCCTCTCCGCCCAGAATCCAGCCCTGCTTTTCCAATTCTTCGAGCACATAGCGGTCACCCACTTTGGCGCGCACAAACTGCACACCGCGGGCTTTGAGCGCCACTTCCACCGCCATATTGGTCATCAGGGTGCCCACCACGCCGGGCACTGCATCACCTCGGCCCAGGCGGTCATCGGCCATCAAGTACAGCAACTCGTCGCCATTGAACAGTCGCCCCTGCTTGTCTACCAGTTGCAAACGGTCAGCATCTCCATCGAGTGCAATGCCAAAGTCTGCCTGGTGCTGTTTCACCGCTGCCACCAAAGCCTGAGGATGGGTCGCACCCACGTCCTTGTTGATGTTCAGGCCATCGGGCGCACAGCCAATGGCAATTACCTCGGCGCCCAGTTCATGGAAGACCTTGGGTGCAATCTGGTAGGCGGCGCCGTGCGCGCCATCCACCACAATTTTCAAGCCCCTCAGAGTCAGGTCACTAGCGAAAGTGCTTTTGCAAAACTCGATGTAGCGTCCGGCCGCATCATCCAGCCGCCTCGACTTGCCCAGCTGCGCCGACTCTGCCCACACCGGCGCACGCTCCAGGGCGGCCTCCACTGCAATCTCCCAGGCATCAGGCAGCTTGCTTCCCTGCGCACTGAAAAATTTGATGCCGTTGTCGGCAAACGGATTGTGGCTGGCACTGATGACCACGCCCAGCGAGGCGCGCTGCGCCCGCGTCAGATAGGCCACGCCCGGTGTAGGCAAGGGGCCCAGCAGCACCACGTCCACACCAGCGGAGTTGAAGCCGCTCTCCAGCGCGCTTTCCAGCATGTAGCCAGAAATACGCGTGTCCTTGCCGATCAGCACCGTGGGACGTGTCTCTTTTTCCTTGAGCACCTGGCCCACTGCGTGCGCCAGGCGCAACACAAAGTCAGGGGTAATGGGGCTTTGCCCCACGGTGCCACGAATGCCATCCGTACCAAAATATTGACGTCCCATGCCGAGTCCTTTTCGCGTTTGTTGGAATTGTTGTTTACGTACCGGCCGCCTGCATGGCGGCCAAAACCTTGAGAGCCTGCACCGTCTCCGCCACATCGTGCACGCGCACTATAGCTGCACCGTTTTGCACTGCCAGCAAAGCCGCCACCACGCTGGGTACCATGCGCGCCTTCGCGTCCACGCTGGCCACCTGCGCTGGCGCGGTCTGCGTCACCGCTGCCAGGGAAGACTTGCGTGACCAACCTGCCAACACCGGGTAGCCCAGAGGCAGCAGTTCGGCCTGGCGCGCAAGCAAGGCAAAGTTTTGCTGCACCGTCTTGCCAAAGCCGATACCGGGGTCCAGGCAGATGCGTCGGGCATCCACGCCCTGCTCCCGCAGTTGCTGCCCCATCGCCTGCAAAAAGAACGTTACCTGTGGCACCACGTCACCTTCCATAGGGGCTGTCTGCATGGTCTGCGGCTCGCGGTGCATGTGCATCAAGCACACGCCACAGGTGGCATGACTCCGCACCACATCACTGCCGATCTGCCCACTGCTGTCGCCCTGCCAGCGCAAAGCCCAGATGTCGTTGATGATGTCTGCACCCAGTTCCAGGGCGGCCCGCATCACAGCCGGCTTGTAGGTGTCCACCGAGACCGGAACGCCCAAGGTCACCGCGTGGCGCAAGACGGGCAGCACGCGCGCCAGTTCTACTTCCTCGGGCACAGCGGGAGCACCGGGACGGGTGGATTCGCCGCCTATGTCCAGAATGTCCGCGCCGTCCTTGAGCAATTGCTCGCAATGGGCCATGGCCGACGGATGCGTGGCGAAGTGTCCACCGTCCGAGAACGAATCGGGCGTGACGTTGACGATGCCCATGACCTGGGGGCGGCTCAGGTCAATCAGAAAGCGGGAAGTTTGCCAATGCATGAACGAGTGGGTACGCAAAGTTACGTGGGCCAATAAAACAAACGGGGCTTGCGCCCCGTTGGATGACCTCGCCAAAAGGCAAGGTAGGTGTCCGGCAAGCGATCAGGCCACCGTGGGCGCCGGGTCAGCCGCTACGGCCGCCGCTCCACCGCCATCGCCCGTTCCGGAGCTCGGTGTGCGTGGCGTCCAGTCCTTGGGCGGACGGGGCTCCTTGCCAGCCATGATGTCGTCGAGTTGGTCGCTATCGATGGTTTCCCATTCCAGCAGGGCCTTCGCCATGGCGTGCATCTTGTCCTGGTTGTCTTCGATCAGCTTGCGCGCTTCGGCGTACTGCTGGTCGATGATGCGGCGTACCTCAGCGTCCACCTTTTGCATGGTCTGCTCGCTCATGGTAGTGGTCTTGGTAACCGAACGGCCCAGGAACACTTCGCCTTCGTTCTCGGCATAGACCATGGGGCCCAGTGCGTCGGTCATGCCGTAGCGGGTGACCATGTCACGGGCGATGTGGGTGGCGCGCTCGAAGTCGTTGCTGGCGCCGGTGGTCATCTGCTTCATGAACACTTCTTCGGCGATGCGGCCACCAAACAGCATGCTGATCTGGTTGAGCATGTATTCGCTGTCGTAGCTGTAGCGGTCTTGCGCGGGCAGGCTCATGGTCACGCCCAGGGCGCGGCCACGGGGAATGATGGTGACCTTGTGCACGGGGTCGCACTTGGGCAGCATCTTGCCAATCAGGGCGTGGCCGGACTCGTGGTAGGCCGTGTTGCGGCGCTCACCTTCGGGCATGACCATGCTCTTGCGCTCGGGGCCCATCAGGATCTTGTCCTTGGCGCGCTCAAAATCCTGCATTTCTACCAGACGTGCATTGCGGCGGGCGGCCATCAGGGCGGCTTCGTTGCACAGGTTGGCCAGATCAGCACCACTCATGCCGGGCGTGCCACGGGCGATCACGCCGGGGCTGACATCCTGGCCCAAGGGCACTTTGCGCATGTGCACGTTCAGGATTTGCTCCCGGCCGCGGATATCGGGCAGGGTGACATAGACCTGGCGGTCAAAACGGCCGGGGCGCAGAAGGGCGGCGTCCAGAATGTCGGGGCGGTTGGTGGCGGCCACAACGATCACGCCGACATTGGTCTCAAAGCCGTCCATCTCCACCAGCATCTGGTTGAGGGTCTGTTCGCGCTCGTCATTGCCACCACCCAGACCGGCACCACGCTGGCGACCGACCGCATCGATTTCGTCAATGAAGATGATACAGGGGGCGTTTTTCTTGGCGTTGTCAAACATGTCGCGCACACGCGATGCGCCCACGCCGACGAACATTTCCACAAAGTCAGAACCCGAGATGCTGAAGAACGGAACCTTGGCCTCACCGGCAATCGATTTAGCCAGCAGGGTCTTGCCGGTGCCCGGAGGGCCAACCAGCAGCAAACCGCGCGGAATGCGGCCACCGAGCTTCTGGAACTTGGCCGGGTCTTTGAGGAAGTCCACGACTTCCTTCACTTCTTCTTTAGCCTCGTCGCAGCCGGCCACATCCGCAAAGGTCACCGTGTTGGTGGCCTCGTCCAGCAGGCGCGCCTTGCTCTTGCCGAAGCTGAAGGCACCGCCCTTGCCGCCACCCTGCATCTGGCGCATGAAGTAAATCCAGACACCGATCAGGAGCAGCATGGGGCCCCAGCTGACCAGCAAGGTCATGAGCAGGGAGCCCTCTTCGCGGGCCTTTACGTCGAATTTGACGCCGTTGTTGATCAAGTCGCCCACCAGACCACGGTCCAGGTAAGTGGCCGTGGTTTTGACACGGCGGTCGTCGGTGGTGACAGCGACGATTTCGGTACCGCCCTGCCCTTCCTGAATGATGGCGCTCTTGATGCGCTTGCCACGCACTTCTTCAAGGAAGTCGGAGTAACCCATCATGCCCGAGCTGGCTGTGCCACGGGCATCAAACTGTTTGAAAACGGTGAACAGCACCAGTGCGATCACCAACCAAACTGCAATTTTCGAAAACCACTGATTATTCAAACGAGGCTCCAGACAGGACGCAAAAAAGTGTAGGCCAAAACCGATTGGGGCTACGGCTTGGACTACTTGGTCACCATTTTAGGCGTTTCAAGCTAATCGACACGGCCTTTTCATACTTTCGGCCACATTTAGCGCAGGGAATTGATCCAGGTTCAGCCCCGGACTACTTCAGCCCCATACCCACCAGAAAGGTTTCCGAGGAGCGGTCGCGCGAGGCCTTGGGCTTGAAGGGCTTGACCGTGGCGAAGGCATTCTTGAAGTGCTGCACCACGTCGTTGTAGCTGGCGCCATGGAAAACCTTGGCCACCAGCGCGCCCTGCGGCTTCATATGGTTTTGAGAAAACTCGATGGCCAGCTCCACCAGGTACTCCACCCGCGCCGCATCGGCCGACGAAATACCCGACAGGTTGGGGGCCATGTCCGAGACCACGATATCTGCCTGGCGTCCGGCCAGGGCGGCTTCCAGCTGGAGCAGCACATCAGCCTCGCGGAAATCCCCCTGGATGAAGGTCACCCCTTCAATCGGCTCCATGGGCAGCAGGTCCAGCGCGATGATGGTGCCATTGAGTGCACCCACCGCCGCGCCGTCTGGCGACATGCGCCGGCGCAGGTACTGGCTCCAGGCACCCGGCGTAGAGCCCAGGTCCACCACCAATTGGCCGGGCTTGATCAGGTGCAGGGTCTCGTCAATTTCCTTGAGCTTGTAAGCTGCACGCGCACGGTACCCCTCCCTGGCCGCCAATTTGACGTAGGGGTCGTTGATGTGATCATGCAACCAGGCCTTGTTGACCTTTTTGCTGCTGGTTTTAGTTTTCATAGTCTTTCCGTGCGCAGGAGATAATACCCACATGCCTCAAATTCAATTGACTCCCGCCCAGCGCAAGGTTCACCGCGCCGAGGCCCACCATCTTGATCCCGTCGTTCTGGTCGGCGGCGACGGCCTGACCGCCAACGTCATCAAGGAAATCGACCTGGCCCTGAACTCCCACGGCCTGATCAAGGTCCGTGTTTTTTCGGACGACCGCGTCGCCCGCGAAGCCATGTTCCAGCAGCTCAGCACCGATCTCAGCGCAGCACCCATCCAGCACATCGGCAAACTGCTGGTGCTGTGGCGCCCACAGCCCGAGAAGGCGGAAAAAGAACGCGTGGTCGATGAAGACCGCATGGCCGGCCCGCGCGACTTCAAGGTTCTGAAGTACAGCAAACGCGCCGGTCAGCGCCCCGAAGTCAAGACCCTGCGCGTGCTGGGCAACCAGCGGCTCACCGCCGGTGGCAATGTGCGCCGCGCCAAGCCCAAAAACCTGGTCAGCATCAAAAAACGCAGCCAGACTTAAAGCGGGGCGCTGGCTGGCTGTGCACTGGCGGCATTCGCCAGCTTGCCGAACACCAGCAGCGCACACGCCCACTGCCCAAAATACATGGCGGTTCCCACGCCGTGCCACAGGGCCAGGTTGTCACGCGCCACAATGCGTGGCGACACGCCAAACTCCACCAGCAGCGCCAACAAGGCACCGGCCAGCGCCAGTAGGGTGCAGGCAGGAATCACGCGTGCGCTGGGTGCGAGTTTTTCGGAGCGAAAGCACATCAGCAGCAGCAAAGCACACACCGCGGATACGCCGGTCTGGGCGGCGAACAGCTTGGCCGCCATGCCACCGGCCATCGCCGGATTAGGTAGATTCGCAAACAACATGGGCACCACAAAAAAGCCCAAGGTGGTAAGGCTCATGGCCCAAGCCGCAGCCAGCCACAAGGGCAGGCTTCGCCACACGCTGGAGTCGGCCATCAGATGTAGTGCACCGCCACGATTTCGTAGGACTTGAGGCCGCCGGGTGCCTGCACCACCGCGGTATCGCCCTCCTCCTTGCCAATCAGCGCGCGCGCAATCGGCGAGCTGATGTTGACCAGCCCGAGCTTCAGGTCGGCCTCGTCCTCACCCACGATCTGGTACTTCACGCGCTCGCCGCTGTCTTCTTCTTCGAGTTCCACCGTGGCGCCAAACACCACGCGCCCACCCGCGTCGAGCGATGCGGGGTCAATGATCTGGGCCACCGAGAGCTTGCCTTCGACTTCCTGGATACGGCCTTCCACAAAGCCCTGGCGGTCCTTGGCGGCTTCGTACTCGGCGTTTTCGCTCAGGTCGCCCTGGGCGCGCGCTTCGGAAATGGCGTTGATCACCCAGGGGCGCTCCACCGTCTTGAGCTTGTGCAACTCGGCCTTGAGGATCTCGGCGCCGCGTTTGGTAATGGGAATAGTGGCCATGCTTGTCTTTAAAAAGGAAGGGCGAATGATAGCGACTGAATGGCGGTTCAAGCTGCCAACTGGGCGTGCATTTCCTGCACCGAGATCACGCTCAGGTTGTCCAGGTACTTCATGCCCTCCACTGCCGCTTCGGCGCCGGCGATGGTGGTGTAGGTGGTGACGCGGGCCAGCAGGGCCGAGGTGCGGATGTGGCGCGAATCCACAATCGCATTGCGGCGCTCTTCCACAGTGTTGACCACCAGCACGATCTCGTTGTTCTTGATCATGTCCACAATGTGCGGACGGCCCTCAGTGACCTTGTTGACCACACCGCACTTCACGCCCGCGGCATTGATGGAGGCCGCCGTACCCTTGGTGGCCACCACCTCAAAGCCCAGGGCAACCAAGTTGCGTGCCACTTCCACGGCGCGCGGCTTGTCGCTCTGCTTGACCGAAATAAAAGCCCGACCCGAACGTGGCAGCTTGGCGCCCGCGCCGATCTGGGATTTCACAAAGGCTTCGCCAAAGGTCTTGCCCACACCCATGACTTCGCCGGTGGACTTCATTTCCGGGCCCAGGATGGTGTCCACGCCAGGGAACTTCACAAACGGGAACACGGCTTCCTTGACGCTGAAGTAAGGCGGCGTGACTTCCTTGCCGATGCCTTGAGAAGCCAGGGTCTGACCTGCCATGCAGCGCGCAGCCACCTTGGCCAGCTGAATGCCAGTGGCCTTGCTCACAAAGGGTACGGTGCGGCTGGCACGCGGGTTCACCTCCAGCACGAAGATGATGTCCTTGCCGTCCACATTCTGGATGGCGAACTGCACGTTCATCAGGCCCACCACGTTGAGCGCACCGGCCATGGCCGCCGACTGGCGCTTGATCTCGTTGACGGTTTCTGCCGACAGTGAGTACGGCGGCAGCGAGCAGGCGGAGTCGCCACTGTGCACACCGGCTTGTTCGATGTGTTCCATCACGCCGCCGATGAAGGTGGCGCCGGTCGCATCACGAATGCAATCCACATCGCACTCGATGGCGTCATTCAAAAAGCGGTCCAAGAGCACGGGCGAGTCATGGCTGACCTTGACGGCTTCGCGCATGTAGCGCTCCAGGTCGCGCTGCTCGTGCACGATTTCCATGGCGCGGCCACCCAGCACATAGCTTGGGCGCACCACCAGGGGGTAACCCAGGGCGGCAGCTTTTTCCAGGGCTTCAGGCTCGGTGCGGGCCGTGGCGTTGGGTGGCTGGCGCAGTTTGAGTTCGTGCAGCAGCTTCTGGAAGCGTTCACGGTCTTCAGCGGCATCAATCATGTCGGGCGAGGTGCCGATGATGGGCACGCCGTTGGCTTCCAGGTCGAGTGCGAGCTTCAAGGGCGTCTGGCCGCCGTACTGCACGATCACACCCAGGGGCTTTTCCTTGTCCACGATTTCCAGCACGTCTTCCAGGGTGAGCGGCTCGAAGTACAGGCGATCCGACGTGTCGTAGTCGGTGGACACGGTCTCGGGGTTGCAATTGACCATGATGGTCTCGTAACCGTCTTCGCGCATGGCCAATGCGGCGTGCACGCAGCAGTAGTCAAACTCGATGCCTTGGCCGATGCGGTTGGGGCCGCCACCCAGTACCATGATTTTCTTGGCATTGGTGGGTTGCGCTTCGCACTCGGAGCCTTCGGCCTCGTAAGTGGAGTACAGGTAGGCGGTGTTGCTGGCGAACTCGGCCGCGCAGGTGTCCACCCGCTTGTAGACCGGGCGCACGCCCAGGGCGCGGCGCTTTTCGCGCACCGCCTTGTCGGTGGTCTTGAACTGGCGCGCCAGGCGGCGGTCCGAGAAACCTTTTTGCTTCAGGCTGCGCAGGGTGCCTGCGTCGATCTTGTCCAGCGTGCTGCCGCTGGCGGGTTGGGGCAGGCGCTCGATTTCGAGTTCGATCTTGACGATCTGCTCGATCTGCACCAGAAACCAACGGTCGATCTTGGTCAGCGCGAAAACCTCTTCCACGCTCATGCCCTGGGCGAAGGCGTCGCCCACGTACCAAATGCGCTCGGGGCCGGGCTCACCCAGCTCTTTTTCCAGCACTTCGCGGTCCTGGGTTTTTTCGTTCATGCCGTCCACGCCCACTTCCAGTCCGCGCAAGGCTTTCTGGAACGACTCCTGAAAGGTACGGCCCATGGCCATGACCTCGCCCACGGATTTCATTTGCGTGGTCAGGCGGCTGTCGGCTGCGGGGAATTTCTCGAAGGCAAAACGCGGGATCTTGGTCACCACGTAGTCGATGCTGGGCTCGAAGCTGGCCGGGGTCAGGCCGCCGGTGATGTCGTTGCGCAACTCGTCCAAAGTAAAGCCCACGGCCAGCTTGGCCGCCACCTTGGCAATCGGGAAGCCGGTGGCCTTGGAGGCCAGCGCGCTGGAGCGCGACACGCGCGGGTTCATCTCAATTACCACCATGCGGCCGTCATCGGGGTTGATGGAAAACTGCACGTTGGAGCCGCCGGTGTCCACGCCGATTTCGCGCAGCACGGCCAGCGAGGCATTGCGCAGGATCTGGTATTCCTTGTCGGTCAGCGTTTGGGCCGGTGCCACGGTGATGGAGTCGCCGGTATGCACGCCCATGGGGTCCAGGTTTTCGATGGAGCAGACGATGATGCAGTTGTCCGCCTTGTCGCGCACCACTTCCATCTCGTACTCTTTCCAACCCAAGAGCGACTCTTCGATCAGCAGCTCGTTGGTGGGCGAGGCTTCCAGGCCACGCTTGCAAATCGTCTCGAACTCTTCCGGGTTGTAAGCGATGCCGCCGCCCGTGCCGCCCAGCGTGAAGCTGGGGCGAATGACGGTGGGGAAACCCACGGTGCGCTGCACGGCCCAGGCTTCGTCCATGCTGTGGGCGATGCCGGAGCGGGCCGAACCCAGACCGATCTTGGTCATGGCGTCCTTGAACTTCAGGCGGTCTTCGGCCTTGTCGATGGCTTCGGGCGAGGCACCGATCAGCTCGACCTTGTATTTTTCCAGCACGCCGTTGTGCCACAGGTCCAGCGCGCAGTTCAGTGCGGTCTGTCCACCCATGGTCGGCAGGATGGCGTCAGGGCGCTCCTTGGCGATGATCTTCTCCACCGTCTGCCAAGTGATGGGCTCGATGTAGGTGACGTCGGCCGTGGCCGGGTCGGTCATGATGGTGGCCGGGTTGCTGTTGATCAGGATGACCTTGTAGCCCTCCTCACGCAGCGCCTTGCAGGCCTGCACGCCGGAGTAGTCGAACTCACAGGCCTGGCCGATGATGATGGGGCCGGCGCCGATGATGAGAATGCTTTGGATATCAGTACGTTTTGGCATTTTTTTATCTAGTTTTATATCTAGGTTTTATCTAGTTCAGGCTGGCCGTGGCCAGCTTGGTTCCAAACCACAGGAACAGGCCGCCCACCGCGCTGGACAGGCCAGCAGTGAGTCGGCGTCGCACGCGAAAGGCATCGGCCAGGCGCGCGCCCAGGAAGATCAGGGCAGAGAGATACAGGGCACTGAACACCATGATGATGGCGCTCAGAATCAGGAAGGGAATGGCGGGCGTGTCGTAGCTCGGGTCAATGAACTGCACGAAGAAGGACAGCAGGAACAGAATCGCCTTGGGGTTCAACAGGCTGATGACCAGCGCACGCTTGAAGGGGTGCTGCAGGTTCACCGGGGCTTCGGCTACAGGAGCGCCGTCCACACCCTTGTTGCGCCATTTTTGAATCGCCGCCCAGATCAGGTTCACACCCACCCAGGCGAGGTACGCCGCACCCAGGTACTTCACCACCAAAAAAACTTCCGGGTTGGAGCGCAACAGACTGGCCGCCCCCAGGGCCGTGAGCAGCAACAGCACGGTGTCACCCACGAACACGCCAAAGGCACCCTGGTAACCGGCCCGCACACCGCGCGCCGTGGCAACCGACAGGACATACAGCGAGTTGGGGCCGGGCAACAGAATGATGCCCACAGCCCCTATCACGTAGGTCCACAGATCGGTGACCCCGTAAAAACTCATGCGCGCGCCTCCATCAGGCCCACGAAGCGGTCAAACAGGTAGCCGATATCCTGCGGGCCGGGTGAGGCTTCGGGGTGACCCTGAAAGCAGAACGCGGGCTTGTCGGTGCGCTCCAGGCCCTGCAGGGTGTTGTCAAACAGGCTGATGTGGGTGGGGCGAAGGGTGGCAGGCAGGCTCGTCTCATCCACCGCAAAACCGTGGTTCTGGCTGGTGATGGACACGCGACCGCTGTCCAGGTCTTTGACCGGGTGATTCGCACCGTGGTGACCGAACTTCATCTTGAAGGTCTTGGCACCCGAGGCCAGGGCCATGATCTGGTGGCCCAGGCAAATGCCGAAGGTGGGGATGCCGGACTCGATCAGTTCATTAGCCGCGGCAATCGCGTAGTCGCAGGGTTCCGGGTCGCCAGGGCCGTTGCTGAGAAAAATGCCGTCGGGCTTGTGCGCCAACGCCTCGGCTGCCGAGGTTTGCGCAGGCACCACGGTCACTTTGCAGCCGCGTTGAGCCAGCATGCGCAGGATGTTTTTCTTCACGCCAAAGTCGTAGGCAACGACGTGGAATTTGGAAGTGGTCTGCTCGCTGTAGCCCTTGACCAGATCCCATTCGGTCTGGGTCCAGCCGTAGGTGGTGTCACTGCTGACCACCTTGGCCAGGTCCAGGCCCGACATATTGGGTGCGCCCTTGGCAGCGGCCACGGCGCGCTCGATGGCAGCGCTGGTGACTTTTTCACCGGCGGCCAGCGCCAGGATGCAGCCGTTTTGTGCGCCTTGGGTGCGCAGCTGGCGGGTCAACTGACGCGTGTCGATGTTGGCAATGGCCACAGTGCCCTGGTCCACCAGATAGGCATCGAGTGTCTGGCTCAAGCGGAAGTTGGAGGCCACTTGGGGCAGGTCTTTGATGATGAGTCCTGCGGCCTGCACTTTGTCGGACTCGACGTCTTCGAGGTTGACGCCGTAGTTGCCGATGTGGGGATAGGTGAGCGTGACGATCTGCTGGCAATAGCTGGGGTCGGTCAGGATTTCCTGGTAGCCGGTCATGGAGGTGTTGAACACGACTTCACCGACGGTGGAGCCTGCAGCTCCAATGGAATTGCCAATATAGACCGTGCCGTCTGCGAGCGCCAAAATAGCGGGTGGGAAGGTTCCCTTGAGAGACAAAAGCACTGGTTACTCCGAATGGGTTACGGTTACGCCCAAACGCGCTCAAGAAGGGCTCTTGGCGGATGCTTTTGAGAGGGGAAGATTCAGAGTTGCGCTTGGGACAGCTGTTTTCTGGAAAGCCACCGATTATAGCGGAGGGTAGGTAGTAACCCGGCGGATGCTGACGGCAAATTTACTTGGAGTAGCACCACGCTCTCATTCATACGCATCGGCTGGGCCACTTACGCACTCCTGCGCTTTGGCTCGGCAGTGGGGGTGAGGCTGACGCCCTCATAGCGGGGTACCGCAAATCGGGCGTCAGCCTCACCCCCACTGCCGCGTTGCGATGGGCTTGGTGCACGAACTACAAACACCGGATGCCCAGACGATTGCCTTTGAAATCTATCGCTTACCAACCCTGCAGGAGCGGTAGCGGGGCTTGGGCCAATGACCGATTTGCGGTACTCCGGTATGAGGGCATTGGCCCAAGCCCCGCTGCCGCGCCGGGTCAAGCAGAGCGAACCAACCCCGAGAAACTATCCGCCTGAAGAGCGCAACGAACTGGCATGCAGACAGATGGCCGCAGCAGCAGCAACATTGAGAGACTCTTCACCCCCTGGCTGCCCGATGCGCACAAACACCGAAGCCCGCGCCATCAACTCGGCCCCCACGCCCTGCCCTTCATGACCCATGACCCAGGCACAGGGCTGGGGCAACTCCAAAGCCTGAATCAGCTCCCCCTGATGCGAACTGGTCACCACCAGCGGCAGGGTCAAAGCCTGCAAGTCCTCCAGAGACAAGCCCTCAACCAAACGCAACCCAAAATGCGCGCCCATACCGGCCCGCAGCACCTTGGGGCTCCACAGCGCGGCTGTACCCTTGAGAGCCAGCACCTGCCGAAAACCAAAGGCACCGGCGCTGCGCAAAATGGAACCTACATTGCCGGCATCCTGCACGCGGTCCAGGATTACCGTGGCAGCTTGCGGCGCAATGGTCGTATCGGTCGGCAGGTCCAAGACAAAGCCCATGCTGGCCGGGGACTCCAGGGCGCTGATGTCCTTGAACAGCGCGTCGCTCACCACGACCTTTTTGCCAGCCACATCGGCCAGTGGACCCCGCAACTGCGTCCACAGCGACTCGGCATACACCGCAACGGCCGGTTGCAAACCACGCTGCAAGGCAGCGCTGCACAGATGGTCGCCTTCGATCCAGAAACGCCCGGCACGGCGGTACGCCGTGTTGTCCTGGGCGAGCCGGCGGAGCTCTTTGAGCAAAGGGTTGTCGCGCGAGGTGACGAAGGTCGGTTCAGTCATGGCTCACACTCACACCAGCACCTGCGCAACCGGCGCAAAGGTCTTTCGGTGTTCGGGGCAGGCGCCGTGCGTGCGCAGTGCCGTCAGATGCTCTGCCGTACCGTAACCCTTGTGCCCGGCAAAGCCGTACTGCGGGTACTGCAAGTCGAGCTCCCGGCACCAGCGGTCACGTGTGACCTTGGCCAGGATAGAAGCAGCGGAGATGGCGGGCACCGTGGCGTCACCGCGCACGATGGCTTCGGCCAGCACGTCCAGCACGGGCAGACGGTTGCCATCCACCAGCACTTTGTGGGGTTTCAGACGCAAGCCTTCCACCGCGCGGCGCATGGCCAAGAGCGTGGCCTGCAGGATATTGAGCTGGTCGATTTCTTCCACGCTGGCCTGGGCCACCGAACAGCACAGGGCCTTGGCGCGGATCTCGTCATAGAGCTTTTCACGACGCAAAGCACTGAGCTTTTTGGAATCGTTTAGGCCCTTGATCGGGTTCTGGTCGTCCAGGATCACCGCAGCGGCTACCACGGGGCCTGCCAGCGGACCGCGGCCGGCTTCGTCCACACCGGCAATCAGGCCGGTGCTGTCCCAGACGAAGGCGACCTGATGAATTTTGGCGGGATCAACTTTGGAGGACTTTTTGGATGGCATCGGTGGCTATTGTCGCGGTGTCGCGCTGCAGACTGTGGTGCAGCGCGACAAATTGTGTCTGCAAGGCCTGCAAGCGCTGCGGGTCTTGGCTGGGGGCATCCAGCCAGGCCAGGGTGGCATCCGCCAACGCCTGCGGCGTGGCGGCGTCCTGCAGCAGCTCGGGCACCACAAACTCGGCGCACAGGATGTTGGGCAAGCCCACCCAGGGCTGCAGGCGCTTTCTGCGCATGATCTGCCACGACAGCCAGTTCTGGTGGTAGGCAATAACCATGGGGCGCTTGTAGAGGGCTGCTTCCAGGGTGGCGGTGCCGCTGGCAATCAGAGTGACGTCACAGGCTGCCAGGGCCGCATGCGACTGGCCGTCCAAAATGGTGACGCTGTCCTGCAAACCGCATTGCTGCACCAGGCTCTCGATCACGGCTCGAAAGCCCGGCACCACTGGCAGCACAAAGCGCGTGGTGGGCTGCGCCGCCCGGATCAGCGCAGCGGCCCGGATGAAGCGCTCCGCAAGATGGCTGATTTCCGAACGGCGGCTACCGGGCAAGATGGCCACCAGCGGCGCCGTGGCATCCAGCCCCAGTGCCAGCCGCGCCGCAGCCCTGTCAGGCTCCATCGGAATAACGTTGGCCAGCGGATGGCCGACATAGGTGGCGGCAATGCCGTGGCGTGCCAGCAGCTCTGGCTCAAAAGGAAAAATGCACAGCACATGGTCGGCACTGCGGCGGATTTTTTCCATGCGCTCGGGTCGCCAGGCCCAGACCGAGGGGCAGACAAAGTGCACGGTCTTGATGCCGGCCGCGCGCAGGTCTTCTTCAAGCTTGAAGTTGAAGTCCGGCGCGTCGGTACCTATGAAAATGTCTGGCCGCTCTTTGAGCAATCGCTTGCGCATCTGGTCTCGGATGCCAACGATCTCGCGGTAGCGGCGCAGCAGCTCCCAGTTGAAGCCATGCACCGCCAGCTTCTGGAAGGACCACCAGGCCTGAAAGCCCAGCCGCTCCATGTGAGGGCCACCAATGCCCATACTGGTGAGATCTGGCCAGCGGGCTTTCAGGCCACCCAATAGCAGTCCGGACAGCAAATCGCCGGACACCTCGCCTGCAACCATAGCGACCTTGGGCGCAGCGTCCGCAGGGGCCATGCCCGGCACAGCGCTCATGCGCGGCCTAGCGAACAATGCCGCGCTGCGGCGAGGTCTGCTCCAGAAAGCCCAACATCATCTCCACATCGGGCGCTGCTTCGGGCGTGTCATCCACCAGGGCGGCGATGCGGGTGCGGGCGTTGTCCAGCGTCAGGTCATCGCGGTACAGCGCCTTGTGCATGGCCTTGACAGCGGCAATGCGCTCGGGCGAAAAACCGCGACGGCGCAAACCTTCATAGTTCATGGAGCGCGCTGCTGCCGGCTGGCCCTGGCACATCACAAAGGGCGGCAGGTCGGCAAACAGCAAGGCGCACATGGCGGTCATGCTGTGGGCGCCAATGCGCACAAACTGGTGCACCACGGTAAAGCCACCCAGAATCACCCAGTCGCCCACATGCACATGGCCTGCGAGCTGCGAATTGTTGGCAAAAATGGTGTGGTTGCCGACCTGGCAGTCATGCGCCAGGTGCACATAGGCCATGATCCAGTTGTCATCGCCCACGCGGGTCACGCCCACATCACCGGGCGAGCCGATGTTGAAGGTGCAGAACTCGCGCACGGTGTTGCGGTCGCCGATGATGAGCTCGCATGGCTCACCCGCGTACTTCTTGTCCTGCGGTATGGCGCCCAGCGAGCTGAACTGAAAGATGCGGTTGTCGCGCCCAATCGTGGTGTGGCCTTCGATCACCACATGCGGGCCAATGGTGGTGCCGGCGCCTATGCGCACATGCGGGCCAATCACTGTGTACGGGCCTACCGTGACCGAACTGTCCAGCTCGGCCTTGGGGTCTACCACTGCTGTGGCGTGAATCGCGCTCATGGTGCCACCCTCAAGCCACGGAGCGCATAGCGCAGGTCAGCTCGGCCTCTACAGCCAACTCACCATCCACCGTGGCGCGGGCCTTGAATTTGAAAATGCCGGCCTTGGTGCGCAGCAGTTCGGCCTCCAGAATCAGCTGGTCACCCGGCTCCACCGGGCGTTTAAAGCGCGCACCGTCAATGCCGGCAAAGTAGTACACCATGTCTTCGCTGGGTGCGGTGCCCAGGGCGTCAAAGGCCAGCAGACCGGCGGCCTGGGCCAGGGCTTCCAGCATCAGCACGCCGGGCATGACCGGGCGGCTGGGGAAGTGGCCTTCAAAAAAGGGCTCGTTGATGGTGACGTTTTTCAGCGCCTTGATGCGCTTGCCTTTTTCCAGCTCGATCACCCGATCCACCAACAGGAAGGGGTAGCGGTGGGGCAGCTGTTTGAGAATTTTGTGGATGTCCATCATGGTTTATTTTCTTTCTCCAAAGTCTTGATGCGGTCACGCAAGGTGTGCAGCTGCTTGAGCGTGGCTGCGTTGCGCTCCCAGGAAGCGTTGTCGTCCAGTGGAAACACGCCGGTGTAGTGGCCGGGCTTGGCAATGGACTTGGTGACCACCGTGGCAGCCGAGATGTTCACGCCGTCTGCAATTTTCAAATGGCCCAGAACCACAGCGCCGCCACCAATCGTGCAATGTTCGCCAATAGTGGCACTGCCCGCCACGCCGACACAGCCCGCCATGGCTGTATTGCGACCCACGCGCACGTTGTGGCCGATCTGGATCAGGTTGTCGAGCTTGACGCCGTCCTCAATCACCGTGTCCTGCAAGGCGCCGCGGTCTATGCAGGTGTTGGCGCCAATTTCCACATCGTCGCCGATGCGCACGGCGCCGAGTTGTTCAATCTTTTCCCAGCGCTCGCCGTCCGGCGCAAAGCCAAAGCCGTCGGCGCCAATGACCACGCCCGCATGCAGAATGCAACGTGCGCCAATCACGCAGTCCTCGCCCACCGTCACGCGCGACTTGAGTACCGTGCCTGGGCCGATGCGGGCACCCTGCTCGACCACGCACAAGGGACCGACAAAGGCGGTCGCATCCACCTGTGCAGACGGGTCCACCACGGCACTCGGATGGATGCCGGGCACGCGGCTGCGGGTTTGCTGCTGGCGCCAAAGCTGGGTCAGACGGGCAAAGTAGAGGTAAGGGTTGTCGGCAACAATCAGTGCCACCCCTGTGGGCGCCATGTCCTGCAAGGCGGGCGCCACAATCACGCAGCCCGCGCCGGTCGCACGCAATTGCGCCTGGTAGCGGGGGTTGCTCAGGAAACTGATGTGCTGAGACTGGGCCGACTCCAGGGGGGCAAGACCCTGAATTTCAAGGGCCGGATTGCCGCGCAGCGTTCCACCCAGCGCTTCAACAATAAAAGCCAGCGAAAGTTGCATGGCCTAGCACGCGTAACCAGATCGATTACTTGGCACCGGCGTTCAGGATCTTGATGACCTTGTCGGTGATATCAATCTTCGGGTTGAAATAAACCGCCTCTTGCACAACCAGGTCGTATTTCTCGGATTCAGCCAACTGGCGAATGGCCTTGGTGGCTTTCTCGTACACCTGTTGCAGCTCTTCGTTGCGGCGGCCGTTCAGGTCTTCGTCGAACTCGCGCTTTTTGCGTTGGAAGTCGCGGTTTTGCTCCACGAATTCTTTTTGCTTGGCGGCGCGCTGACTCTCCGTCATGGTGGGTGCGTCGCGCTCGAACTTCTCACTGAAGGACTTCAGGGTGCTCTGCAAATCAGTGAGTTCCTTCTGTCGCTTGGAGAACTCTGTTTCCAGCTTGGCGGTTGCTGCCTTGGCCGGCGCCGACTCGCTGGTAATACGCTGCGAGTTGATAAAAGCAATGCGGGACTCCTGGGCATACGCACCAGAAACCAGAGCCATGCACAGCAGGCCAGAAGCCCAAATTGTCTTAAGTTTCGTCATTAGAAGGAGGTTCCAATCTGAAAGGCCAGGGACTGCATTTTATCGCCATCGAATTGGCGGATCGGCTTTGCAAAGGCCAGGCGAAGCGGGCCCACTGGAGAAATCCAGCTGACGCCCACACCCACCGAGGCGCGCATGTCATCCAACACCACAGGATCGTTGGGTCCGTAAATTCCGCCCACGTCCACGAAACCGAACCACCGGAGGGTACGGTCACTGCCACCGCCAGGAAACGGCGACAGCAATTCGGCATTCAAGGTGATTTTCTTGGGGCCACCAGGAGCAATGCCCGTGGTCAACCCACCGGCGGCTATCACAGCAGCTCTTTGTGTTGCAGTGGTAAGGCTGCCCTGCTCAAAGCCGCGTACCGAACCCAGGCCTCCCAATGCATAGTTTTTCAGCACGGGGTAGTTCAGGCCATCGGTACCCATGCCCAGATCGACCTGTGCATTCAAGGCCAAGGTCGTCTTTTTGGAAACCGGAAAAAACTGCTGCACCTGTGCCGTGCTGCGCACGTAGCGCAGGTCGCCCGCCACACTCCACTCGCCATTGAGGCGCAGGACACGTCCGGTACTGGGAACCAGTGCACTGTCGCGGGTATCGCGCGACCACCCCGCGGTCAGTGGCAAGGAATAGGTGACCAGGCCGAATTCATTGGCAAAGTCCTGGTACACCGTGGGCAGCAGGGTTCCGGGAATGATTTCCGTGCGGTCAAATCCACCGCCCAGGAACACCGTGTCCGATTCAGTAAACGGCACGCCAAAAACCATGCTCGCCCCGGTGGTCTGCACAGAGTAGCTGTCGATGTCGGTATAGGGTTTGCTGGTTCGCTGGGCCAGGTTAATGGTGCGCGAAACACCATCTTCGGTGAAATAGGGGTTGGTGGTATTGAATACCAGTGTGCGGTTGTATTTGCTGGTATTGACCTCTACGCCCAGCGAACTGCCAGAACCGAAGGCATTTTCCTGGCGAAAGCCAAACGTGAGCCCCAAGCCATCGGCGCTGGATACGCCAGCACCCAAACTGATGCTGCCCGTGGGCTTTTCCACTACGTTGACCGTCAAGTCCACCTGATCCTGGGTTCCGGGCACCTCCTGGGTGTCCATCGTCACTTCCTTGAAATAGCCCAGGCGGTCCACACGGTTACGTGACTGGCGAATTTTTTCTCCGTCGTACCAGGAGGCTTCCAACTGGCGGAATTCGCGGCGTATCACTTCATCGCGGGTGCGGTCATTGCCCGCCACATTGATACGGCGCACATAGGCGCGCCGGGACGGGTCGCCCACCAGGGTGATTTCCACCTGGTTGGTGGCACGGTCAATGTCCGTCTTGGCTTCGGCACGACCGAAGGCATAACCAAAGTTGCCGTAATAATCGCTGAACGCCTTGGTGGTCTGTGCAACCTGGTCTGAGTTATAGGCCTCGCCTGCCTTAATGGTGATCAGGGATTGGAACTCTTCTTCCTTCCCAAGGTAATTGCCTGCCAGCTTGATCCTGGATACAGCAAAGCGGTCGCCTTCGGTCACATTGACGGTGATGTTCATACCCTGCTTGTCAGGCGATATGGCCACCTGCGTGGAGTCGACCTTGAACTCCAGATAGCCCTGGGTCAGGTAGAACGACCGCAGCGTCTCGATATCCGCATTGAGCTTGGTGCGTGAATAGCGGTTGGACTTGGTATACCAGCTCAGCCAGCCTCCTGTGTCCTGGTCAAACAGGTCCAGAAGACGGGACTCCGTGAAGGCGCGCGCGCCGACGATGCGGATTTCCTTGATTTTTGCCACATCCCCTTCGGACACAGCAAAACTCAGGTTGACACGGTTGCGCTCGATGGGGGTGACCGTGGTGACGATCTCGGTGGTGTACATGCTCTTGCTGATGTACTGCCGTTTGAGCTCCTGCTCGGCGCGGTCCACCAGTGCCTTGTCATAGGGCCTGCCATCTGCCAGGCCAATGTCGCGCAAAGCCTTTTTCAGAATGTCCTTGTCAAACTCCTTGGAGCCGGAAAACTCTACGTCTGCAATGGTGGGGCGCTCTTCCACCACCACCACCAGCACACCGTCCTTGGCCTCGATGCGCACATCCTTGAACAGCCCCAAGGCAAACAGGGAGCGGATGGACGCCGCTGCCTTTTCGTCACTGTAGGTATCCCCCACACGAACCGGGATGGATGCGAACACCGTGCCGGCTTCCACACGCTGCAGACCTTCAACACGGATATCACGTACTGCAAAGGGCTCCAGCGCAATGGCGGCATGGGCTACCAGCCCGGCCACAACTGCGGCCACTGTACGCAGTACAAAAATGGATTTCAAACGCATGGGATAAAAATATTCTGGTTTGGAAAAAAAAGCAAAGCCGGGTCAGGACAGCAGGCGTGACAGGTCATTGAAAATCGCAATCGACATCATCACCAGCAACAAGGCAAATCCCAAGCGCTGCAATCCGGACAACCACGCCTCCGAGACGGCATGCCCGGTGACCCCCTCCCAGCCATAATACATCAGGTGCCCTCCATCGAGCACGGGCAGTGGCAGCAGGTTAAGTACCCCCAAACTGATGCTAATGAGCGCCAAAAACACCATGAACTGCTCCAAACCAATGGAAGCCGATCGGCCCGCATAGTCCGCAATGGTGATGGGACCACTCAGATTGCGAACCGAGGACTCACCGGTCACGATCTGCCCCATCATGCGCAGGGTCAGCCCGGACACTTCCCAGGTTTTTTGAGCCGCCTTCTGCATGCCCGCCCAGAAGCCATAGCGCACCTGGACCATGGAGGGCATGCCGCCGATCATGGCACCGACACGGCCTATGGTTTGTGCCGCTTCTTTCTCCTGACGGGGCGTGACAGCAATGTCCAACTGCTGCCCCTGGCGCTCTACCCGCCACACCTGCGCATGCGGCGCCTTGCTGGCGCCAGAGTTGCGAATGAGTTCCCGCAATTGCGCGCCATCGGCAATAGGCAAACCATTGACCTGCAGGACCAGGTCACCGGGCTGCAGGCCTGCGGCCAGCGCTGCACCGCCCGGCGACAAATCACCAATGTGGGCTGGTGAGTACGGTGTGACAAAGCCAATGCTGCGAAACAGCGACGCGTCGGCATGGGTCACATCCAGACTCTCGAAAGACAAGCGTGCGGAGTGCCGGGTGCCCTTTTGCTCTCCTGCTGCCAGGTACTCCACCCGCAGGCTCTTGGCGCCCAGTGCCGCACGGGTCAGCCACCAACGGAAATCCTCAAACGACACGACATCCTGCAGCGGCTCATCCTCAAAGCTGACTTGCACAATGCGCTCACCCCCTGCGAAGCCCGCCTTTTCAGCCACGGATCCAACGGGCGGTCTGGAGACCAGCGCCTCAGGCTCGGTGACTCCCATCCAGTTGACACAGGTATACAAAATCAGGGCCAGGACGAGATTGGCCAGCGGACCCGCGGCAACGATGGCCGCCCGGCTCTTGAGCGGCTTGCGGTTAAAGGCATAGGAAAGCTCGCTTGCGTCCACCGGTCCTTCACGCTCGTCGAGCATTTTCACAAAACCACCCAGTGGCAACAAGCCGACCTGGTACTGCGTGCCGGAACGCCTGGATGTCCATCCAAATACGCGCGGGCCAAAGCCGATGGAAAACTTCAACACCTTGACGCCGCAGGCGCGCGCCATGGAAAAGTGTCCCCACTCATGGACCGCGACCAGCAAGGCAATCGCGACCAGAAACGCAGCAAGTGTCAGCAGCATGGAATGCAGCCTGTCAGCCGAGCCCCTGGGCGATACCCAGCGCCACCGAGCGGGACTCCAGGTCCAGCGCAATCAGGGCGTCCAAAGAGTCTGGTCGCATGAAGCGGACACGGCCCAGGGTTTCCAGGTTGACGTGGTGAATCTGGTCAAAGCGGATCCGTCCGTTCAGGAAGGCATCCACGGCAATCTCGTTGGCAGCATTCAACACCGCCGGAGAACTGTCTGGCCCTTCAAGCACGCGCCAAGCCAGGGACAGGCCGGGATAGCGCAGCATATGGTCGTTGGAGCTGAAAGGCTCAAAAGTCAGGGCCGCCAGCCGCGTGAAATCCAATGCCGAGGCACCACTCTGAATACGCCGCGGCCAAGACAAGCCATAGGCGATGGGGCCACGCATGTCCGGCGTGCCCAGTTGGGCCACCACCGAGTTGTCAACAAACTGGACCATGGAGTGAATCACGCTTTGCGGGTGAATCACCACCTCGATCTGGCGCGGCTCCATGCCAAACAGAAATTTGGCTTCAATGACTTCCAGCGCCTTGTTCATCATGGTGGCCGAATCCACCGAAATCTTGCGCCCCATCACCCAGTTGGGGTGGGCACAGGCTTCTAGCGGCGTCACCGTGCCAAGCGTCCCTGGGGCGCGCGCCCGAAAAGGCCCACCCGAGGCAGTCAGTATGATTTTGTCGACCAGCGACTTCCAGGTGGAAGCGTCATCGGGCAGTGACTGGAATATGGCGGAGTGTTCGCTGTCAATGGGAAGCAAAGTGGCGCCACCCGCCTGCACCGCATCCATAAACAAATGGCCCCCCACCACCAGCGCTTCCTTGTTGGCCAGCAGCAGCCGCTTGCCGCTGCGCGCCGCAGCCATGCAGGGCGCCAAACCAGCAGCACCCACAATAGCCGCCATGACCGCATCTACCTGCGGATGAGCGGCAATGTCAGCAATGGCTTGCATGCCCCACAGCACTTCGACAGCCAAGCCTTCGGCTGTGCAGCGCTGCTTGAGGTCGCGTCCACTGGCGGCATCGGCCATGATGGCAAAGGCGGGCTTGTGCAAACAGCATTGGGCAAACAGGGCATCCACACTGGTGGAGGCCGTCAAGGCAAACACCTCGTAGTGGTCGGGGTGCAAGGACAGCACCTCCAGGGTGTTTACCCCGATGGAGCCGGTCGATCCCAAAATGGCAATGCGTTGTTTCATACCAGGCCCTCACTTACCAGCATCATGGCCAAGGGAAGAATGGGCAGCAGCGCGTCCACACGGTCGAGCACGCCGCCATGGCCGGGCAAGAGGTTGCTGCTGTCCTTGACGCCAGCGGCGCGCTTGAACAGCGACTCCACCAGGTCACCCACCACACTCATGGCCGTCAAAAAGGCAACACCAATCAACAGCACCGGCAGGCCCCTGGCCCACAGGTGGCTGTACACGCTGGCGGAATCGGGTGTGCCGTGGCCATCGGCATAAATCCAGCCCAAGGCCACCAGCAGAACGGTTGTCGCACCACCCACCACACCTTCCCAGGTCTTGCCGGGGCTGATGGAAGGTGCCAGCTTGTTGGCAAAGAACTTGCCGCCCAGCTTGCGACCTGCAAAATAGGCACCGATGTCAGCGCTCCACACCAGCACCAGCACCGAAAGCAAAAAGTTGATGCCGGCCAGCCTGGCCTGCATCACTGCCAGCCACGCGGCCCACAGCAGCACCAGTCCACCCAGCAAACGCAGCGCAGCAGGCAGTGCCAGCCAGGACGCCGCGCCGGCGCGCAAAACCCAGGCACTGGCAAGCACCCAGAAGCCGCCAACGACCAGCCACAACGGCCCCGTCCGCGCCATAGGTAGCCCCCAAAACCAGCTGCCGGCGCAGAGTGCAGCGCAAGCCACTCCGGTGCAAAGTGAAGCCGTGGAAGCAAAGCCATTGAGCCGCGCCCACTCCCAGGCTGCGCAGGCCAGTAGAACCAGCGTCACTACGCCAAAGGGCACAGGCGTTGAATAAAAGGTGGCCGGCAGCAGTATGGCCAGCAGCACCAGCGCCGTGATGATTCTTTGCTTTAGCATGTGCGCCCTCAGGCAGACAGCAGCTTGCCCGTGGGCAACTGCTCGGAAGTCATTCCGAAACGCCGTTCGCGACCGGAATAGGCGCGTATGGCGCTGTCCAGTGCGGCTTCATCAAAATCGGGCCACAGCACATTGCAGAAATACAGCTCGCTATAGGCCGCCTGCCAGAGCAGAAAATTGCTCAAGCGCATTTCCCCACCGGTGCGCACAATCAGATCGGGGTCGCCCACTGCAGCCGTGGAGAGTTCGCGTGCCAGACTTTCCTCGGTGATGGGCTTGCCTGCAGCAGCCAAGGCCTGCGCCGCATGCACCACGTCCCAACGGCCGCCGTAGTTGAAACAGACATTGAGAATCAAGGTGCGGTTGTCAGCGGTTTCGCGCTCGGCCTCCAGCAGGCTGTTGCGTACACGCTCGGACAAGCCCTCGCGGGCACCGATGAACTGTAGATGCACGCCTTCCTTCTTGAGCTGGTTGAGCTCGCGTGACAGGGCCACCACCAGGATTTCCATCAGGCCGGATACTTCATCCGCCGGACGCTTCCAGTTCTCCGAAGAGAAAGCAAAAACCGTCAGCACCTGCACGCCGCGCTGCACGCAGGAGCGCACCGTGCGCTTGAGCACGTCAACACCCTGCTTGTGGCCGGCGATACGGGGCAAAAACCGCTTGGATGCCCACCGCCCATTGCCATCCATCACGATGGCGATATGTCTGGGAACAGACTCCGGTGCAACAGCCATGGCGAGCTTGCGTTCAGTTGGACCCAGGCCTAAACGGCCATGATGTCCTGCTCTTTGGAAACCACCAGACGGTCCACTTCGGTGATGTGCTTGTCGGTGACCTTCTGGATGTCGGCTTCCGAACGCTTCTGGTCGTCTTCCGACGCCAGTTTGTCTTTCACCAGCTTCTTCACGCCTTCGTTGGCATCGCGACGGATGTTGCGAATGGCCACCTTGGCGCCCTCGCCTTCGTTGCGCACCACCTTGGTCAGCTCCTTGCGGCGCTCTTCCGTCATGGCGGGCATGGGCACCCGGATCAGGTCGCCCATGCTGGCCGGGTTCAAGCCCAAATCACTTTCGCGAATGGCTTTTTCAATCTTGGGGCCCATGCCCTTTTCCCAGGGCTGGATGCCAATGGTGCGCGAGTCAATCAGCGACAGATTGGCCACCTGGCTCAGCGGCATCATGGCGCCGTAGTAGTCCACATGCACTGTGTCCAGCAAAGCCGGATTGGCACGGCCCGTACGGACCTTGGTGAGATTGTTCTTGAAGGCGTCAATGGAGTGATCCATTTTTTCTTCAAGTGTTTTCATGATTTCTGCAATCGACATACTCTTCTCCTCCAGTCAACCCAATAGCAATGAAGCCAGCAAAAGCACCACGTCCTAGACATGAACCAGTGTGCCTTCGTCTTCACCCATAACCACGCGCTTCAGTGCACCGTGCTTGAAGATGGAAAACACCTTGATCGGCAGCTTCTGATCGCGGCACAGGGCAAAAGCGGTGGCATCCATGATGCCCAGGTTCTTGGACATGGCCTCGTCAAACGTCAGCGTGGTGTAGCGCACGGCATCCGGGTCTTTTTTCGGATCGGCACTGTACACCCCATCCACCTTCGTGGCCTTGAGCACAATTTGTGCGCCAATTTCGGCGCCGCGCAGGGCAGCTGCTGTGTCGGTCGTAAAGAACGGATTGCCGGTACCGGCCGCAAAAATGACGACCTTGCCCTCTTCGAGGTACTGCAAGGCCTTGGGGCGCACATAGGGCTCCACCACCTGCTCGATACCGATCGCCGACATCACGCGGGCCGTCAGACCGGCCTTGTTCATGGTGTCGCCCAGGGCCAGTGAATTCATCACAGTGGCCAGCATGCCCATGTAGTCAGCAGTGGCACGGTCCATACCGACCGAGCCACCCGCCACGCCACGGAAAATGTTGCCGCCACCAATCACCACCGCCACCTCTACACCCAGCCGGGTGACCTCGGCCACTTCGTCGACCATGCGCACGATGGTGCTGTGGTTGATACCGAACTGGTCGTCCCCCATGAGCGCCTCGCCTGACAACTTCAACAAGATGCGCTTGAAGGCGGGTTTAGCGTTCTGCATGGGTGAGGTCCTGACTTGATCTTGGTGTGGGTGGGGTTGTGACGTTGATCAAGCAGCTTGCTTGGCAGCAGCCACTTGTGCGGCCACTTCGGCTGCGAAGTCGTCGACCTTCTTCTCAATGCCTTCGCCAACCACGTACAGGGTGAAGCCCTTGACGATGGTGCCTGCGGCCTTGAGCATCTGCTCCACGGTTTGCTTGTCGTTCTTCACGAAGGCCTGGTTGAACAGGGAGACTTCCTTCAGGAACTTCTGCACACCGCCTTCGATGCGCTTGGTAACGATTTCTGCGGACTGCACAGGCTTGCCGGCAGCAGTGGCCACGGCGGCATCTTCTGCGGCCTTGGCAGCAGCAACCGAACGCTCGCGCTCGACCAGTTCAGCGGGCACTTCCGAGCTCGACAGCGACACCGGCTTCATGGCGGCGACGTGCATGGCAACGTCCTTGGCAGCCACGTCGTCACCTTCGAACTCGACCACCACGCCGATGCGCGTGCCGTGCAGGTAGGTGGCCAGCTTGGCGCCGGAGGCAAAACGCTTGAAGCGGCGGAAAGTCATGTTTTCGCCGATCTTGCCGATCAGGCCCTTGCGCACATCTTCCAGGGTGGGGCCAAAGCCATCCTGCTCATAGGCCAAAGCACCCAGAGCAGCCACATCTGCGGGATTGTTCTTCGCGATCAGGGCAGCAGCAGCATTGGCCAGGGCCAGGAAGCTGTCATTCTTGGTGACGAAGTCGGTTTCGCAGTTGACTTCGAGCAGCGCGCCCACATTGCCTTCCACACTGTTGACAACCACGCCTTCGGCGGTGACACGTGCGGCGGCCTTGCCAGCCTTGCTGCCGAGCTTGACGCGCAGCAGCTCTTCGGCCTTTTCCATATTGCCTTCGGCTTCGGTCAAAGCCTTCTTGCATTCCATCATTGGCGCGTCGGTTTTTCCACGCAGTTCAGCAACCATGCTTGCGGTAATCGTAGCCATCTGTATTTCTCCGTAATCAGTTCAATGTTCAATATCAGCTAAAAAAAAGGGGCACACAAGCCCCCTTTTTGAGGCGGGCAAAAGCTTTAAGCGGCTTCGCTGACCTCGACAAACTCGTCCGCGCCTTCGGCAGCGGCCACGGCCTTGACGACATCATCGGAGGCGCTGGCGCGGCCTTCGATCACGGCGTCAGCAATGCCACGGGCGTACAGGGTGACAGCCTTGGAGGAGTCATCGTTACCGGGAATCACGTAGTCGATACCTTCGGGCGAGTGGTTGGAGTCCACCACACCGATCAGGGGAATGCCCAGCTTCTTGGCTTCAGCGATGGCGATCTTGTGGTAGCCCACGTCGATCACGAAAATCGCGTCAGGCAGCGTGACCATGTCCTGGATGCCGCCAATGTCTTTTTCCAGCTTCTCGAGTTCGCGGGCGAACATCAGCTGTTCTTTCTTGCTCATGGCGTCCAGACCAGCTTCTTGCTGAACCTTCATGTCCTTCAAACGCTTGATGGAAGTCTTGACCGTCTTGAAGTTGGTCAGCATGCCGCCCAACCAACGCTGGTCAACGTAGTGCACGCCGGCGCGTTGCGCTTCAGCGGACACAATTTCGCGGGCCTGGCGCTTGGTGCCCACCATCAGGATGGTGCCGCGCTTGGCGGTGAGCTGGCGCACAAACTTGGCTGCTTCCTGGAACATCGGGAGCGACTTTTCCAGGTTGATGATGTGGATCTTGTTGCGGTGACCGAAGATGAACGGGGCCATCTTGGGGTTCCAGAAGCGGGTTTGGTGTCCAAAGTGAACGCCGGCTTCCAGCATTTCGCGCATAGTAACTGCCATAGATTTTCTCCAAAGGTTAGGTCTTAAATCCGGTCCGTCAATTGCGTTTTTGAGAGAATAGAATTCTTCAAAACACAACACCTTGTCAGAACCGGTTTGCGAGTTCGTCGTGTGTGGCATCAAGCGCACCACCTGCACAACCATTCGATTTTAGCATGGAAGAGTCTGCCGTCCCGGCACTCCCCAGGCCAAGGTTCTGACCCATCGGGAAAATTAGGGCTTTCATGAAAATTGCGGTAATCGGCGCCGGCGTCGTCGGCATTTGCACGGCGTACGAACTGGCTCTGGACGGTCATGCGGTCACTGTTTTCGAGCGCCATGCTGCCGTGGCAGAAGAAGCCAGCTTTGCCTGCGCGGGGCACCAGGCGCCCAGCCTGTCGCACCCCATGGCTTTTGCGCCATGGCCACAGGCCTCGCGCCTGCGCACCTGGCTGGCCCCGTCGGCCATCGCACTGGGGCGCAGCAGTTCGCTGTCCGATCTGCGCTGGCTCGCGGGCTGGAAGTCTGCACCCAAGGCTTATCTGGAGCGCTTTGCCGCTGCACAGGCCCTGCTAAGTTACAGCCAGCAACGCCAGCAGACACTTGCCACCCAGGCTGCCCTGGTGTTTGAACAGTCCCAGGGGCAGTTGCTGATTCTTCGTTCTGAGCGCGAACTGACAGCCAGCCAGGAGCGCCTGGCGGCCCTGAAGGCGCAGGGAATTGCTGCAAAGGTTCTGACGCCAGAAGAAGCGCGCAAGCTGGAGCCGGCCCTGGGCGAGGGTGTAACCCTGCACTCAGCCATTCATTTCCCCAACGACGCGCATGGCAATTGCCGCCAGTTTGCCCACGCGCTCAAGGAGCGGGCGCTGGAGCTGGGTGTGGTTTTTCATTTCGCAACCCCCGTGACAGCTCTGACTCAGTCTGCAGGCCTTCAGGTGCAGACCGAGCTACTGGGCGCCCAGTCCTTTGACCAGGTCGTGCTGTGTGCCGCAACGGGTGCGGCCACGCTCCTGGCATCCACACCGCGGCAGATACCGCTGACGCGTGTGTGGAGCTACTCCTTGAGCGCACAAATCCGCGAGCCCCTGAACGCGCCGCGCAGCACCGTGGTGGATGGCCACAGCCGGGTTTCCATCAGCCGCATAGGCGCACGCGTGCGGGTGTCCGGCGGTGCAGAACTGGGCGGCTCGCTGCAGTCCAGGCCTGAGGCCACGACCCGCTTGCTCTACCAGACCCTGCAAACCCACTTCCCCGGAGCTGCCGATTTCAGCCGCAGCATGCAGCTCTGGAAAGGCGCCAGTGTGTTCTCTCCCGATGCCCTGCCCTTGGTCGGCCAAAGCGCCCGTCCTGGCGTCTGGCTCAATCTGGCGCACGGTCACAACGGCTGGGGCATGGCCTGCGGCTCGGCCCGCATACTGGCCGACATGATGCAGGGCAAACAAGCGGACCTGGACACAGCGCTTGTGCAACCCGCACGTTTCAAATCCTGAATATCGTTAGGCGCTGCAGAGCCTAGCTGACACAATCCAAATAATCCTAGCGCACCATCCATGAGTCCCGAACTTTCCCAAAAACTGGCTTCCGCTGTCGATGGCATGCCAGCGTTCCCCCGCAGTGTGCAACGCATTCTGGAACTCACACGTGACGTCAACAGCACACCCAAGGATCTGGTCGACGTGATCGACAAGGACCCGGTGGTCACTGTCAAGATTCTCAAGGTCGTCAACTCGGCCTACTACAGCCTGCCCAAGCAAATCACCTCCATTGGCCACGCCGTGGTGTACCTGGGCTTCAACACCATCAAAAACCTGGCACTCAGTATTGCCGCCATCGGCATGTTGCCCAAGGACAACCCGTCCGGTTTCGATGTGCAGCAATACCTGCTGCACTCGCTGGCCACGGCCGGCCTGGCCAAGCAACTGGCCCACCGGGTGAATGATGCCGACCCCATGGACTGCTTTATTGGCGGCTTGTTACATGACTTCGGCAAGGTGGTTTTTGCACAGTTCATGCCGAATGAATTCAAGGCTGCCCTGCTGGAAAGCCAGAGCCGGGAGATGCCCCTGCACCTGGCCTTGCACAAGCACATAGGCGCCGACCATTTTGTGGTGGGGGCCATGCTGGTGCAAAAGTGGCGTTTTGCTCCCGCGCTGACGGAAACCATTGGCCACCAAAGCCTGGAGTCCCTGCATGACACCGACATGATTGCCTGTGTCTTTGGTGCCAACCAGATCAGCAAGAAGCTCAAGTTCGGCTTTGGTGGCAACCCCTGCATTGACGAATTTCCCCTGACGGTGCAAAAACGCCTGGGTGGTACGCTGGACGAGGTCATCGCCTCCATGGGCGACCTGACCGCCGTGTATGAAGAGGCGAAACTGTTCGCCAAACTGTGAGGCCCTGCCTATGAAAGTCAGATTTTGGGGTGTACGTGGATCCATTGCCTGCCCGGGCCCGAAGACGGTGCGCTATGGCGGCAACACCACCTGCATCGAGATTCGCACGGACAACAACGAGCTCATCATCCTGGATGCCGGCACCGGCATTTTCCCGCTCTCGCAAATGCTGCTGGCCGAGCTGCCTGTGACTGCCAACGTGCTGATCACCCACTCGCACTGGGACCACATCCAGGGCCTGCCGCTGTTCATTCCCAACTTCATTCCCGGCAACACCTTGCGCCTGCACGGCGGCTTTGATCCGGTCAGCGGCAAGGGCATCGAGCAGGTCATGCAGGTGCAACTGCAATACAGCTTCTTCCCGGTGCGCGAAGTGGAGATGAAGGCCAAGATCGAATACGTCACCCTGATGCCCAACGAGACCGTGCAGGTGGGCTCGGCCAGGGTCACGCCCTGCCTGCTCAACCACCCGGTGATCGACTTTGGTTACCGCGTGGAATGCGATGGCAAGTCGGTGTTTTTTACCGGCGACCACGAGCCGCCCTACAACATCTACGAACCCGGCGAGGAGGGTTACGACGACTACCAGATGTTTGTGGATGAGAAGGCGCAGTCGATTGTGGAGGCCATGCGGGGCGTGGATGTGCTGATCGCCGACAGCTCCTACACCGACGCCGAATACGCCAGCAAAAAAGGCTGGGGCCACGGCACCTACAGCAGCAGCATGGCCACGGCTAAGGCGGCAGGCGCCAAGCTGCTGTTCTGCACCCACCATGAACCCACGCGCAGCGACGACGCGCTGGAGACCGTGTTTGCCGCGGCCCTGGCAGCCAATGCCGAGCACACCGCCGGCATGGACATCCGTCTGGCGCGTGAAGGCGATGTCTACGAATTCTGAGCGCGTCCTGCCCGGCACGGGTTTGGGTGCGGCCGGTGCCCGCGCCTGGCCGCTGCGGGATTCAGCGCATACGCGCGCCCTGGAAGGAAGTCACCCGGCAGGCACTGGCAACAGGTCTCTCATGGAGTTCGCCGGCCTGGCCCTGGCCCGCCTCGCACTTGCCGTGGTGCCGCATGCCAGGACGATCTGGGTAGCCTGCGGCCCCGGCAACAACGGCGGCGACGGGCTGGAGGCAGCCGCCCACCTGCAGCAATGGGGCAAGCAGGTGGTGGTGAGCCTGGCGCATGACCCCGAAAAATCCTCCACTGACGCCCATGCGGCCTGGTTGAAGGCCCGGGCAGCAGGCGTCTCATTCAACGACCACCCGCCAGAGGCCTTTGACGCCTGCCTGGACGCCCTGTTCGGCATCGGCGCCCTGCGACCGCTGCAGGGTGCCTATGCCGACTGGGTGGCCTGCATGAATGCTGCCAGCACACCCACGATTGCGGTGGACCTGCCCAGCGGTCTGGATGCCGACACCGGTGCTGCAATGCCAATGCATGTGACGGCCCAGCACACGCTGAGCCTCTTGACCCTGAAGCCCGGCCTGTTTACCGGTGGCGGGCGGGATGCCTGTGGCGACATCTGGTTCAACGACTTGGGCGTGCAAGACAGCAGCCCGCCACAAGCCCTGCTGGCCGGGCCAGTGGCCATCACGCGGCGACTACATGCCAGCCACAAGGGCACGTTTGGCGATGTCTGCATCGTGGGCGGCGCGCCCGGCATGACGGGAGCGGCCTTGCTTGCGGCCCGCTCGGCCCTGCATGGGGGAGCCGGCCGTGTCTTTGTCTGCCCCTTGGGCGCGCCCGAACTAACGCTGGACCCGCAATGCCCTGAGCTGATGTTCCGCAGCTTCGACGACCTGGACTGGAGCGCCATGACACTGGTGGCGGGCTGCGGAGGGGGCCAGGCGATTGCCGAATCGTTGCCGCTAATTCTGGGCCACGCCAAACAACTGGTGCTGGATGCAGATGCCCTGAACCACATCGCCCACAGCCCGGTCCTGCAACAGCAACTGGCACAACGCCCTGCGGGCCACACCGTGATCACGCCCCACCCGCTGGAAGCCGCGCGCCTGCTGGCGACCACCGCGGCCGTGGTGCAGGCAGACCGACTGGGCGCCGCCCAGTCACTGGCAGAGCGTTTTCAATGCGTGGTGGTGCTCAAGGGTTCCGGCACCGTGATTGCAGCGCCCGGGGACATTCCGCGCATCAATCCCACCGGCAATGCCAAGCTGGCTACGGCCGGCACGGGCGATGTTCTGGCCGGGCTGGTGGGTGCGCACCTGGCTGCAGGGCGGCCGGCCATGCAGGCGGCCTGCGAAGCGGTGTACCGCCATGGCCAAGCAGCAGACCAGTGGCAGGGCACGGTGCTCAGCGCATCGCAACTCTGCCACCGGACTTGACCGGCTAACGCTTTTTGCGTGCGGCCTTTTTGGAGGCGACTGCTGGGCGCTCGGAAGACTTGGCCGAGGCCGACTTGCCAACACGCCCCGATTTGGCCGCGCTCCGCTTGCGTGAGTCGTCCTTGAAGGGAGCCGTGCGCCCGCCGCCATCAAGCTCGAAGCGATCCGCCAGAGGCGCACGTGCCTTGCCCTCGCGCGCCACCGGCTTGTCGGCGCCCGCAGGTGGACGGCTGGCCAGCCCCATGCCTTCGTTAACCAGGCGGAAGTCGATCTTGCGCCCGTCCAGGTCCACGCGGCTCACCTGGATGCGCACGCGCGTGCCAATGGCATAGCGTGTGCCGGTGCGCTCACCGCGCAACTCCTGGCGCGCCTCATCGAAGCGGAAGTACTCGCCCCCCAGCTCGGTGATGTGCACCAGGCCTTCGACGTACATGGCATCCAGCGTCACAAACAGGCCAAAGCTGGTGGCCGAGCTGACCACACCGCCGTATTCCTCGCCCAGGTGCTCGCGCATGTACTTGCACTTGAGCCAGGCTTCCACGTCGCGGCTGGCCTCGTCGGCACGGCGCTCGTTGGCGCTGCAATGCAGGCCCGCAGCCTGCCAGGCCAGGCCTTCGGCACTGGCCTTGCGTGGTTTCTCGGTGGGATCCTTGACCTTGGAGGCCAAACCTTTTTCCAGGCGGCGCGCCAGCTTGGCATGCGCCTCGCCGGGCGTAGGCAGCACTGGCAACTGGTAGCGCGTCTTCGCCAGAGTCGCCTTGATGACCCGGTGCACCAGCAAATCCGGGTAGCGCCGGATCGGGCTGGTGAAGTGGGTATAGGCGTCAAATGCCAAGCCGAAGTGGCCGCTGTTGGTGGGCGTGTAAATCGCCTGCTGCATGGAGCGCAGCAGCATGGAGTGGATCTGCTGCGCATCCGGCCGGTCCTTGGTTGCCAGCGCAATGGCCTGGAACTCGCCCGGCTTGGGGTCGTCGCTGATGCTCATGCCAAGGCCCGTGGCCTTGAGGTAGTTGCGCAGGATTTCCTTCTTCTCGGGCGTGGGGCCCTCGTGCACGCGGAACAGGCCGGGGTGCTTGCTCTGGGCAATGAAGTCGGCGCTGCACACATTGGCCGCCAGCATGGCCTCTTCAATCACGCGGTGCGCCACATTGCGGGTGCGCGGAATGATTTTTTCGATGCGGCCGTTGTCGTCGCAAACGATTTGCGTCTCGGTGGTCTCGAAGTCCACCGCGCCGCGCTTCTGGCGCGATTTGGTCAGCGCCTGGAACACGCCGTGCAGGTTCAGCAAGTCGTCCACACGGTCCCGGCGCTTGATGGCCTCTGGTCCACGCGTGTTGCCCAGAATGGCCGCCACCTCGGTGTAGGTAAAGCGCGCATGGCTCCACATCACTGCGGGATAGAACTGGTAGGCATCCACTTCACCGTCTTCGGTCACCAGCATGTCGCAGACCATGCACAGGCGCTCCACCTCGGGGTTCAGGGAACACAGGCCGTTGGACAATTTTTCCGGCAGCATGGGAATCACCCGGCGCGGGAAGTACACACTGGTGGCGCGGTCATAGGCGTCGATGTCGATGGCGCTGCCGTTCTCCACATAGTGGCTCACGTCGGCAATGGCCACCAACAGGCGCCAGCCCTTGGTGGCGCTGCGGCCGCGGCCCTTGGTGTGGGGCTCGCAGTACACGGCATCGTCAAAATCGCGCGCGTCTTCACCGTCGATGGTGACCAGGGGAATATCGGTCAGGTCCACGCGGTTGGCGTGGTCCTGCGGGCGCACGCTGTCAGGCAGTGTGCGCGCCAGCGCCACGCAAGCCTGCGAGAACTCATGCGGCACGCTGTACTTGCGCACGGCAATCTCGATCTCCATGCCAGGGTCATCCACCTCGCCCAGCACTTCCTTGATGCGCCCCACCGGCTGGCCAAACAGGGCCGGGGGCTCCACCAGTTCCACCACCACCACCTGGCCGGCCTTGGCCACGCTGGTGGCGCCCTTGGGGATCAGCACGTCCTGGCCATAGCGCTTGTCTTCGGGGGCGACCAGCCAGACACCGCTTTCCTGCAGCAGGCGGCCAATGATGGGCTGGGTGGAACGTTCCACAATCTCCACCACCCGGCCCTCGGGCCTGCCCTTGCGGTCACTGCGGACTATGCGTACCTTGACGCGGTCCTTGTGGAGCACGGCGCGCATTTCATTGGGGGGTAAATAGATGTCGGGAGCACCGTCGTCACGGGACACGAAACCGTGTCCGTCGCGGTGACCTTGAACAATACCTTCTACTTCGTCCAGCAGGCCGCTGGTCTGGCTGATATTTTTAATGAAATCTCTCGCTTTCATGAGCTGTCCGGGCCAGCCTCGCTGGCACAGAAACCAAACACTCCACACTGCATGCGACGGCTGGCAATCGACAGGCAGGTTTTCCTTGTGGCTATAAGTATGCGCCAGAAACGTGACACAGCGCATGGCGGGCTGCTCAGCAACCTGCGCGCTTGTGGTGTGAATCTGCCGCACGCAAGTAATTTACAAAAAGTGAAGTGGCAGCTCAAAAGCGCTCAATTTCGGGTGCTATAATTCGAGTCGATGCCCAGATGGCGAAATTGGTAGACGCACCAGCTTCAGGTGCTGGCGATGGCAACATCGTGGAAGTTCGAGTCTTCTTCTGGGCACCAAAATAGATGAGGCCTGTGACGAAAGTCACAGGCCTTTTTCTTTTTGTGTTCACACTGGCCGGACCATGAACGGTTTAACCAGCAAACAAGCCCAGGGCCTCTTGCAAGAGCACGGTCCCAACCGCTTGCAAAAATCCACGCAGACCGCCTTGGCGCTGCAGTTCCTGGCCTACTTCCGCAATCCCCTCGTCCTGATTCTGCTGGCTGCCAGCGCGCTGTCGGCACTGACGGGTGACCGCAGTGGCGCACTCATCATTGGTGTGATTGTGGTCATGAGCGTGACACTGGACTTTGTGCAAGCCCACCGGGCAGGTGCTGCTGCCGACAAGCTGGCCCTGCAGGTGGCCGTGATGGCCTCCGCCTTGCGTGATGGCGTGCCGATGGAGGTGCCCGTGTTTGACTTGGTGCCGGGTGACGTGGTGTTGCTGTCCGCTGGCAGTCTGGTACCCGCTGACTCCACCCTGCTGGAGGCGCACGACTTCTTCGTCAACCAGGCGCAGCTCACGGGCGAGCCCTTCCCCATCGAGAAGAAAGCAGCCACGGCCAAGCCCCAACCCAAGGCCCAGGACGCCACCTGGGATCTGGATGCCAGCGACCGCATCTTTCTGGGCAGCTCGGTGGTCAGCGGTTCGGCCACAGCGCTGATTGGCCGCACCGGCAGCGCCACGGCCATTGGCCAGATTGCAGTGGACCTGAACAGAACCGCTCCGCCCACCGCCTTTGAGCAGGGCACGCGCCAGTTCGGCATGCTCATCATGCGGCTCACCTTGCTGATGGTGCTGTTCACGCTCTTGGTGAACGTGGCCCTGCACCGGCCTCTGCTGGAATCGTTTTTGTTTGCGGTGGCACTGGCCGTGGGCCTGACACCCGAGCTGCTGCCCATGGTGGTGTCGGTCACGCTGACCAAGGGTGCGCTGCGCATGGCCGCACTCCAGGTGATCGTCAAGCGTCCGTCTGCCATTCAGGACATGGGCGCCATGGATGTGCTGTGCACCGACAAGACCGGCACCCTGACCGAAGCCCGCATCAAACTGGAGAAGCACACGGACGCGATGGGCCAGCCCAGTGAACGCGTGCTGCAACTGGCCTACCTGAACAGCTTTTTTGAGAGCGGCCTCAAGAGCCCGCTGGATGACGCCATCCTGCAGCACACCGAGCAGGACGTGACGGGCTGGACCAAGGTCGACGAAGTACCGTTTGACTTTGAGCGCAGGCGCGTGTCGGTGCTGCTGCAGTTGGCAGCGGGCCACGGGCAGACCCAGCCCCAAGTGCAACCCCAGCGCCAGCTGATCGTCAAAGGCGCGCCCGAAGACATCCTCAAACTCTGCACCCACTATGAGTCCACGGACGGCCGGGAACTGCCACTGGACAGCGCAGCCCGCGCACAGATCGACGCCGTGTTCAACCAACTGGGCGAAGAGGGCTTCCGGGTGTTGGGCGTGGCCTGGCGTGCCACCGCCGCCGACCTGCAGCACGCGGTGGTATCGGATGAGAGTGCCTTGGTGTTTGCGGGCTTTGCCGCCTTTCTGGATCCGCCCAAGGCCAGCGCGGGCCTGGCCCTGCAAGCCATGGCGGCCAGTGGGGTGGCGGTGAAGATCGTCACCGGAGACAACGAGCGTGTGACCCGCCATGTGTGCGAGCAACTCGGCGTGCCGATTGTGGGCCTGTTGACCGGCACCGAGATTGCGACCATGAACGACGATGCCCTGCGCGCCCGGGTGGAGTCCGTGAATTTGTTCTGCCGCGTCAACCCCTCGCAAAAAAACCGCATCATCCTGGCCCTGAAGGCGCGTGGCCACGTGGTGGGCTATCTGGGTGACGGCATCAACGATGCGCCCTCGCTGCACACCGCCGATGTGGGCATCTCCGTCAAGGACGCGGTGGACGTGGCGCAACAGGCCGCAGCCATGATCCTGCTGGAGCATGACCTGATGGTGCTGCACGCCGGCATCCTGGAAGGACGCCGCACCTTTGGCAATGTGATGAAGTACATCATGATGGCCACCAGCTCCAACTTCGGCAATATGTTCAGCATGGCTGCGGCCACTGTGTTCCTGCCGTTTTTGCCCATGCTGCCGCTGCAGATTCTGCTCAACAACCTGATGTACGACGTGTCGGAGATTGCGCTGCCGCTGGACGATGTGGACTCCGAGGACCTGGCCGCGCCGAAGCGCTGGAGCATGGCGTTCATCCGCAACTTCATGCTGACCATCGGACCCATCAGTTCGCTGTTTGACTTCCTGACGTTCTACCTGCTGATCCGCCTGATCGATGCCGACGAGGCCTTGTTCCACACCGGCTGGTTTGTCGAGTCGATTGCCACCCAGGTGCTGGTGATCTTTGTCATCCGCACGCGGCGCAACCCCTTGCGCAGCCACCCGAATCGCTGGCTGGTGCTGACGTCGCTTGGCGTGGTGGTGGCCGCCATGGCCCTGCCCTTCACGCCCTTGGCACCGCTGCTCGGCTTTGTGCCGCTGCCACCAGCCTACTTTGGCTTGCTCACGGTTTTGCTGGTGCTGTACCTGCTGATGGTGGAAGGTGCCAAGCAGTGGTTTTACCGCTGGCTGCTGCCGCGCAGCCAGACGCACTAACAGCACGGCGCACTGACAGCAAGGCTCACCGAATCACCTGGCTAAATAATCTTTCCATCCACCACCTGGATGGTCTTGTCACAGCGCCGCGCCAGCTCCGGGTTGTGGGTGACAAACAGCACGGTGGTGCCGTGTTCCTGGTTCACCTGGCGCAGCAGGGTGAACACCGCATCGGCACTCTTGGTGTCCAGATTGCCGGTGGGTTCATCGGCCAGCAGCACCGCCGGGTTCATGGCAAGGGCCCGGGCGATGGCCACGCGCTGCTGCTGCCCGCCGCTCATATTGCCCGCAAGGTTGTCCTTCCATGGCGTCAGACCCACGCTGTCAATCAGTTCGGTGGCGCGTGCACGCATCTGCGCGTTCGGGAAACCTGCTGCGCCCAGCATGGGAATCATCACGTTTTCCAGCGCGGTAAAGGCGGTGATCAAGTGGTGGTACTGGAACACAAAGCCTATGGTGTGGCCGCGCAGGCGGGTCAGCGCCGTATCCTCCAGCGTGGTGGTTTCCTCACCGGCAATCTGCAACTTTCCAGCAGACGGCCGGTCCAGCAGGCCCACGATATTGAGCAGCGTGCTCTTGCCCGAGCCCGAGGGCCCCATCACGGCGCAGAACTCGCCGCGGCGCAATGTGAGGTCGATGCCGTGCAGCACCTCGGTCTCGAACGGCGTGCCCGGGTTGAAGGCCTTGCGCACGCCTTGCAATTGAACCACCACATCGTCAGCCATCACAGGTTCTTCAGCCACGGATCGCCACCACCGGATCGAGTCGCGCGGCGCGCAGGGCGGGTGCAAACGCTGCCAGCAAGCCGGTCAGCGTGGCCAGCACCAGCGCCAGCGCAAACAGATTGGGATCAAACGCCAGGGGAAACAGCGGCGTGCCATCGGCATTGCGGGCAAACCGTTGCCACAGCACCAAGGCCAGGGCACCAATGCCGCACCCGGCCATGGCGCCGCCCAGCCCCAGCAAGCCACCCTGCAGCAGGAACAGCCGCAAGATCTGCCCGCGCGAAATGCCCATGGCCCGCAGAATGCCAATCTCGCGCGACTTCTGCACCACCACCACCACCAGCACGCTGGCAATGCCAAAGGCCACCGACAGTCCGACAAAGAAACGGATGGCCGTGTTGGCCGTGGTCTGCGCGCTGATGGCGGCGAAGAACTGCGCGCTGCTCTTGATCCAACTGTCGGCCTGCACGCCGGTATCCGTCGCAATGCGCTGGGCCAGGGTTTCTGCGGCGTAAATGTCGTTCACGGTGACCTCCACGCTGGTCACGCCGCCGGGCATGTCCAACAGGCTTTGGGCCATGCGCAAGGTGGTGAAGGTGCTGCGCTGATTGGCGCCCTTGTTGCCCAGGTCAAACACGCCGACGATGGACAGCACCGTGCTGGCGCCACTGGCCGAGGTCACGTGCAGCTTGTCCCCCACGTCCACGCCCAGGTCGCTGCTGAGCTCGGTGCCAATGAGGATGTCCGAGCCCGTCAGGCGCAGATTACCGCGCACGATCTTGTCGCTGAAATCGACGATGCGGAAATACGTCTCGGGTTCTATGCCCGACACCGTGACGGCCTTGGTGGCATTGCCCCGCACCACCAGCACCGGCCCACTGGCCAGCGGCGACACCACCTTGATGCCCGGCATGGCGCGCACCTGCGCCACCACGGCCTGCCACTGGTCCATGGATTTGGTGAGTTGCAGCGGCGGCTGCACAATCGCGCCCTCCACCTGACCGGGTGGTGCATCACGCCCCAGGCGCAGCGGCCGCGTCACCTGCTGCGGCTGCACCAGCTGGATGTGCGCCTGGGCCGACAGGATGCGGCGAATGAAGTTGCCCTGCAGCCCGGCCAGGAGCGCCGACATGAACACGATCACGCCCACGCCAATGGCCACACCGGCAATGATGAACAGGGTCTGCAAGCGGCCTTCGCGCAAAAAGCGGATGGCCACAATCCACTCGAAGGGCAACCAGGTGGTGAACATGTCTGTTCTTGCTTCTGAATTTGTGTCTTTGCCTAGGGCCTTGCACCAGGCGCGCCCAGTGCGCGGACCCTGTTGCCCGGCCGAACCGTGGTGGCACCCGTCAGCACCGCGTCGCCCTCCTGCAGGCCCTCTGTCACTTCCACCTGTCCGCCGCTGCGCAAGCCCAGGTGTACGTTCACTTTTTCAGCCCGCCCGTCTTGCACGCGCAGCACCCATGGGCTCGCACCATCGGCATCGCGCACGGCAGCCGCCGACAGCAGCAAGGCCTGCGGCCTGCGCGCCACCTCGATGTCCACCGACGCCGTCATGTCCTGGCGCAGCACCGCAGGCGGCTGCTCCACATCCAGCTTCACGTCCACCGCGCCGGTCTGCACATTCACACCCGGGTTGATGTAGACCAGCGTGGCTTGGAACTTCGTTTTCGGATACGCGTCGGCCGAGACCAGGGCCTGCTGGCCCAGGGCAATCAGGTGCAGGTTCTTCTCGTCAATGGCCACCACGATCTGCGTCCGGCCGTTGGGCGACAAGGTCATGAGCACCTTGCCTGCCTGCACCACATCGCCCACCTCCACATTGCGGGCGATCAGCACGCCGTCCAGCGGCGAGCGAATCGTCGCGTATTGGGTGCGCGCATGGGCTGCATCCAACGCAGCACGGGCGCCATCCACGGTGCTTGCGGCAACAGCGTAGTCACTGCCTGTCGCGGCCGTGGTGTCCAACTGCTTTTGGGCTGAACGCATTTGCGCGTCAGCCAGCTCTGTGGCCTTGCGGGCGTCATCGAGCGCCGCCTGGCCTATGAAGCCTTTTTGAAACAGCTCCTGGCTGCGCCGCCAGGCGGCGCTGGCATTGTCCAGGCTGGCCCGGGCCTGACGCAGCGCCTGCTCGGCCACGGGCGCCTGCACTTCCTTTAGCTGGCGCAACCTGGCCTGGGCCTGGGCCAGCGTCTGTTCGGCCTGGCGCTCGGTGGCCTTGAGTTCACTGGTGCCCAGCTCCACCAGCAGGGTGCCTGCCGTCACGCTTTGGCCCTCCTGCACAGGCACGCGGGCCACGGTGGCCGTAATCTGCGCACCCACATCCACGCGGTTGGGGCTTTGCACATGGCCACTGGCCACCACGGTCTGCACGAAGTCGCGGCGCAGCACGGTCTCGACCGCAACCTGTGGCCCCTGCCACCACCTGAAGACAAAAAATGCAGCGGCCGCCAGCGCGAGCGCAGCGGCCACGTATTGCCAGCGCAGTGTGGACAGCTTCGGAATGTGGGTCATGTGGGTACTTTGCTTTTTGCCTATGTTGTTGCAAAGCGATCACTTCGTCACTGACATGGAACAGGGAAAGGCTTCGGTAAGCAAATCTTTACCCTGCGCGGTGTTGCAGCACGCTCCCAATATGCCTCCATTCAGGCATGGGGCACATGGCAAAGATCAATAATGGACCATGTCTGCCTCCACCTTCAGAGCCCGCCCACCACACCACCGCAGCGACCTGGTTCGCATTGCCATTGCCTCCATGCGCGAGCGCCAGTTGCTCACCGCCTTCTCGGCCCAGGCGCTGCAGGAGTTGGCCTCAATTGCGGGCGCGGCAAGCGACAGCACCCCTGCCGTGCGCGACCTGCGCAGCCTGCTGTGGTGCTCCATCGACAACGACGACTCGCTGGACCTGGACCAGCTCACCG
Source organism: Rhodoferax lacus (assembly GCF_003415675.1). Lineage (GTDB taxonomy): Bacteria > Pseudomonadota > Gammaproteobacteria > Burkholderiales > Burkholderiaceae_C > Allorhodoferax > Allorhodoferax lacus. Next base: position 142,150 of record NZ_QFZK01000005.1, on the reverse strand, counting down.
TGTGCGAAGCGCTGAAAGGCGGCCGCACGCGTCTGCTGGTGGCCATTGCCGATGTCGATGCCCTGGTCAAAAAAGGCAGCGCCCTGGACGACCATGCGCGCACCAACACCGCCACCATCTACACCTCGGCCTGCATCTTCCCCATGCTGCCCGAGAGGCTCTCCACCAACCTGACTTCTCTGGGCGCAGGTGTGGACCGCCTGGCCGTGGTGACCGACATGCTGTTTGCCAGCGACGGCCAGTTGCAGGAGGCCACGCTGTACCGCGCTACGGTGCACAACCAGGCCAAGCTGGCCTATGACGCGGTGTCGCTGTGGATCGACGGCTCGGGCCCCCTGCCGGTCGCCGCGCAGAGCGTGCCGGGCATGGACTTGCAGCTGCGCCAGCAGGACGCCCTGGCGCAGAAGATGCGCGTTCTGCGCCACGCCAAAGGCTCGCTGGAATTCGAAACGTTTGCGCCGCGCGCCCTGTTCGAAGGCGAGCAGGTGGTTGGCATCGCCCAGCAGGAGCAAAACCGCGCCCGCCAGCTGATTGAGGAATTCATGATTGCCGCCAACGGCTGTAACGCGCGCTACCTGGGTCAATCCGGTGCGGGCTCCCTGCGCCGCGTGGTGCGCTCTCCCGATCGCTGGCTGCGCATTGTGGCGGTGGCCAAGGAATACGGCGAGGACTTGCCCAACACCCCGGACTCCCGGGCCCTGGAAGCCTTTCTGGCCAAGCGCCACCAAGCCGACCCGCTGCGCTTTGCCGACCTGTCGCTGGTCATCATCAAGCTCATGGGTTCGGGCGAGTACGTGGTGGAGGCGCCGGGCGAAACAGGTATCGGCCACTTCGGCCTGGCCGTTCGCGACTACACGCACTCCACGGCGCCGAATCGGCGCTACCCCGACCTGATCACCTCGCGCATGCTCAAGGCCGCCCTGGCAGGCCAGACGCCGCCGTACTCGCTGGAGGAACTGGCCACGCTGGCGCAGCACTGCACGCGCCAGGAAGATGCAGCCCGCAAGGTGGAGCGGCGCATGCGCAAGTCGGATGCGGCGCTGGTGCTGGAGTCACGCACAGGCGAGGTGTTCAACGCCATCGTCACCGGTAATTCGCCGGACGGCGTGTGGGTGCGGCTGCTTAATCCGCCGGTGGAAGGCAAGCTGCTGGTCAGCACGGGCCCGGCCATTGGCGCCAAGTTGCGGGTGCGATTGGTGTCTACCAATGTGGAGCGCGGGTTTATTGATTTTGCTGTTGAGGCTTAGGGTTTGAAGTCACTTCGGGACTCTGGCCGCCATGGCAGCAAGAGTGAGGCTATTTCGCTCGCTGCGCGGCAAGGGGATACGCCGGACTCCTCATGGTGCGAGCACAAATCGTCGCCCGGCGTATCCCCTTGCCGCGCGACCCCCTGCAAACGCAACGCTTGAATACCAGTGCACAAGACCAGGAGCAGTGAAACGGTATTGGCATTTCCTTATGAACGCAACAACGCACCTGTAAGCAGGGGAGCCGGGGCGGGCGACGATTTGTGGTACTCCACCATGAGGAGCTCGCCCCGGCTCCCCTGCGCACCCACACGCAGGCGAATGTTCGTACGAAACAGTCAGAACGTGGCCACAACAGACCACCGAAGCCTAGAAAGGCTGCGCCACCAGGTCGTGCCCCTCGGTGCCCACAATGCGCGCCTTGGTGAATTCACCCACCTTCAGCGTCTTGCTGATTTTTTCAGGTGGCAGCAGGCGCACGATGCCGTCGATCTCCGGCGCGTCGGCATAGCTGCGGCCAGTGCCGCCCTTTTTGCCCATGCCGGGGGCTGAATCCACCAGCACCTGCATGGTGGCGCCAATGTGGCGGCGCAGGCGGGCGGCGGAGACACGCTCGGCCACCGCCATGAAGCGGGCGCGGCGTTCTTCACGCACCTCGGGTGGCAACATGCCGGGCAACTCGTTGGCCGCAGCACCGTCCACAGGGCTGTAGGCAAAGCAACCGGCGCGGTCGATTTGCGCCTCTTCCAGAAAGTCCAGCAGGTGCTGGAACTCCTCTTCCGTCTCACCAGGGAAGCCGGCAATAAAGGTGCTGCGCACCACCAGCTGCGGACAGATTTCGCGCCACTGCTGGATGCGCTCCAGGTTCTTCTCGCCGCTGGCCGGGCGCTTCATGCGGCGCAGCACATCGGGATGGCTGTGCTGCAAAGGCACGTCCAGGTAGGGCAGCACCAGGCCGCTGGCCATCAGCGGCAGGATGGCGTCCACGCTGGGGTAGGGGTACACGTAGTGCAGGCGTACCCAGGCGCCATAGGGGGCGGCCAGTTCGCCCAGCGACTGCACCAAATCCAGCATACGGGTCTTGACCGGTTTGCCGTCCCAGAAGCCCGTGCGGTACTTCACATCCACACCATAGGCCGAGGTGTCCTGGCTGATCACCAGCAGTTCCTTCACGCCGCCTTCAAACAGGGCGCGCGCTTCGGTCAGCACATCGCCAATGGGGCGGCTCACCAGGTCGCCGCGCATGCTAGGGATGATGCAGAAGGTGCAACGGTGGTTGCAGCCCTCGCTGATCTTCAGGTAGGCGTAGTGGCGCGGCGTGAGCTTGATGCCGGCCACGCCAAAGGTGTTGGGCACCAGGTCGGTAAACGGATCGTGCGGCTTGGGCAGGTGCAAATGAATAGCGTCCATCACTTCCTGCGTGGCATGCGGGCCGGTCACGGCCAGCACGCGGGGGTGAAGCTCGCGCACCATGTTGCCACCGTCCTTGCTGGTCTTGGCGCCCAGGCAGCCGGTAACGATGACGCGGCCGTTCTCGGCCAATGCTTCACCGATGGTGTCCAGGCTTTCCTGTACGGCCTCGTCAATAAAGCCGCAGGTGTTGACGATGACGATGTCAGCGCCCTGGAAAGTCTTGGAGGTCTGGTAACCCTCGGCGCTGAGCTGGGTGAGGATCAGCTCGGAATCGGTCAGGGCCTTGGGGCAGCCCAGGGACGCAAACCCGACTTTGGGGATTTTGTTGGCCGGGGCCAGGGTGGGGACAGTGGATGGGGTGGCTTCGCTCATGCCCCGATTGTCCCAGCATTTGCGGGGACACCTTTTCAAAGGGTCAGCGCTTGATGCCCAGACTGCCCAAAAACTGCTCGGTCTGCTTTTGCATCTGCTCCTGCATCTGCGTGAACATGTTGGTGCCGATCACGCCCTTGACTACGGGCGACTGCATGTCCATCAGGGCCTGCATGTTCTTTTCCAGGTAGCCACCCATAAAGCCCTGCAGGGTGTGGCCGTAGAAACGGATGATGTTGGAGAGCACCGGCGCGGTGAACATGGGCGAGCCGTGGGCTTCTTCTTCCAGGATGATCTGTAGCAGGATGCTGCGAGTGAGGTCATCGCCGGTCTTGGCGTCGCGCACCACAAAGGCCTCGCTGTCCATGACCAGTTGCTTGATCTCGGTGAGGGTGATGTAGCTGGAGGTGTCGGTATCGTAAAGCCTGCGGTTGGGGTACTTCTTGATGATCCGCTCGGTGGAGCCGGGTTCTTTATTGGCGGTTTTTGGCATGTTGTCTGGAGCGTTCTGTGTTGCAGACCAATGTACTGCACTGCAGCACATTCTAGGGAGCCGCTATTCATTTACACAACAGGATTACCCTAATGCACTGTTTGGAGAACTGAATGACAACCAACATTTTTGGCGGCTGTGCCTGCGGCGGCGTGCGCTATGCGGTGAGCGGGAAGCTGCGCGACATCATTGCCTGCCACTGCGAGCAGTGCCGCCGCACCAGCGGCCATTTTGTGGCGGCCACGGCCTGCCGGCGGGAGCACTTTACGCTGCTGCAGCAGAGCAGCCTGCAGTGGTACAGCGCGGTGCCGGGCTACCGGCGCGGCTTTTGCAATGTCTGTGGCGCCAGCCTGTTCTTCGAGGAAACAGGCGGGCCCCGCGTGTCGATTGCCGCTGGCAGCCTGGATGCGCCACAAGGCCTGCACATTGCCGCCCACATCTACACCGCGGAGGCGGGTGACTACTACGCCATCGAGCCCGGGGTGCCCTCCTCCAGCGGTGGTGCGCACAACGTGGCCTTGCCAGAGTGAGTCCCTTCCCGCGGGACTAGCGAAGTAGCTGCCAGGCCAGTCCCGCCAAACCCGCCCCCAGCACCACCCGGATCACGCCCACCTTGTAGCGAAACAGCGCCAGCGCGGCCACCGCGCCAATGGCCAGAGCCGCCCACTCGAAGCGCCCGGCCCATCCCGTGGGCCACAGCACATGCCAGGCAAAGAACACCGCCAGGTTGACGATGACACCCACCACGGCTGCTGTGATGCCGGTGAGCGGCGCGGTGAACCTCAGGTTGCCATGGGTGGACTCGATGAAGGGGCCGCCCAGAAAGATGAACACAAAGGACGGCAGGAAGGTGAAGAAGGTCACCACCGATGCCGCCACGGCCCCGGCCAGCAGGAGCGAGCCGCTGCCAAAAATGGCCTGCGTCCAGCCGCCCACAAAGCCCACAAAGGACACCACCATGATCAGCGGCCCCGGTGTGGTCTCACCCAGGGCCAGGCCGTCCACCATCTGCAAAGGGCTTAGCCAGTGAAAGTGTTCCACCGCTCCCTGGTACACATAGGGCAGCACGGCATAGGCGCCGCCAAAGGTCAGCAGCGCGGCCTTGGTAAAGAACCAGGCCATTTGCGACAGCGTGGCGTCCCAGCCGTACAAGGCCACCAGCACCCCCATAGCGGCCAGCCACAGCCCCACCCCGACCACCAGCACCCGGGCAAAGCGGGCCCAGGAAAACAGGGCGTGGGGTGGCGTGGGCGTGGCGTCATCGATCACGGCCGGGCCCGCGGCCTTCGTTCCGCCCGCATGCGCGCCGCCCACTGCAAACTGTGCCGGCCGATAGCGGCCACCCAGGTAGCCCAGCACACCCGCCACCAGCACGATCACCGGAAACGGCAAGTCCAGCGCAAAGATGGCCACAAAGGCCAGCACGGCAATGGCGCGCAGCCAATGGTTCTTCAGGGCCCGCGAACCAATGCGGTAGGCGGCGGCAGCCACAATGGCCGTGACCGCAGGCTTGATGCCATACAGCACTCCGGCCACCGCAGGCACCTGCCCGAAGGCCATGTACACCCAGGACAGTGCAATAAGGATACATAGCGAAGGCAGCACAAACAGCATGCCCGCCACGAGACCACCGCGCTTGCGGTGCATCAGCCAGCCGATGTAGGTGGCCAGTTGCTGGGCCTCCGGGCCGGGCAGCACCATGCAGTAGTTCAGGGCATGCAGAAAGCGCTGCTCCGAAATCCAGCGGCGCTTTTCTACCAGGTCCTCATGCATGATGGCAATTTGCCCGGCCGGTCCGCCAAAGCTGATGAAGCCCAGACGCAGCCAGTAGGCAAACGCCCGCCAGAAAGTGGGGGCCTCGGGTGTGATGGGTGCGACAGGTGCGTCAGAAGCTGTGGGGCTGGAGGTCATCGCAAGTGCGCAATCAAAAAGGTGCTGCCAAGTATGGCCGCAAAGGCCCGGTGCCAAACAGGCCGCGCTTGTTTGGATAATGGCGCCAGTTCAAAAAATACAAGGACACCCGCAAATGGCAAACCAATTCGTGATGGCAGGCGTGATGGGCTGGCCCGTGGCCCACTCCCGCTCGCCCACCATCCACAACCACTGGATCCGCCAGTACGGCCTTCAAGGCGCCTATGGCCTGTTCCCGGTGCAGCCCGACCGGCTGGAAGACGCCATCCGCGGCCTCAAAGCCCTGGGCCTGGCCGGCTGCAACGTCACCATCCCGCACAAGGTGGAGGCCATGAAGCTGATGGACGTGGTGGACCCGCTGGCCCGCCGCATGGGCGCGGTCAACACCATTGTGGTCACGCCCGAGGGCGCGCTGCACGGCTTCAACACCGACGGCTTTGGCTACCTGCAGAGCCTGCGGGATGCCAAGCCCGACTGGGCTGCCAACGCCGGCCCGGCCGCCGTGCTGGGCGCGGGGGGCGCAGCGCGCGCCGTGGTACTCAGCCTGCTGGACCAAGGCGCCACCGAAGTCCGCCTGATCAACCGCACCCGCAGCAAGGCGCAAGCCCTGGCCGACGAGTTTGGCGCGGCGGTTGCGGTCTACGACTGGAGCGAGCGCAGCGAAGCCCTGAGTGACGTGGCCCTGCTGGTCAACACCACCAACCAGGGCATGCACGGCCAGCCCGATCTGGACATCGCGCTGGACCGCCTGCCCACCACGGCGCTGGTGTCGGACGCCATCTACATCCCGCTGGAAACCCCGCTGCTGCAAGCCGCCCGCCTGCGCGGCAACCCCACCGTGAATGGCCTGGGCATGCTGCTCAACCAGGCACGCCCGGCCTTCCAGGCCTGGTTTGGCGTGCTGCCCGAGATCACGCCCGCGTTGCACCAGGCCATCCTGAAGACCTTTTGAGTGTGCAAAGTGCCGGATACCAGTCCGCCCTCTGATGCAGGACAGTTCCAGCCGCAGAAATGGGTTCTAGAATCCCCCGGCTGTAAGCCAGGGTGCAAGCGCCTCACGTAAGATCGAATGCTGCAATGCGAAATCCCGCTCAATGAACACAAGGAGTAAGCCACGATGAACGCCGACAAATCCACCATCATTTACACCCTGACGGACGAGGCGCCCCTGCTGGCGACCTGTGCGTTCTTGCCCATCGTGCAAAAATTTGCCGCCGCGGCCGACGTCAAGGTGGTGTCCAGCGATATCTCGGTGGCCTCGCGCGTGCTGGCGGCCTTCCCCGAATGCCTGACCGAGGCACAGCGTGTGCCCGACACCCTGTCCGAACTCGGCAAGCTCACCCTCAAACCCGAAGCAAACATCATCAAGTTGCCCAATATCAGCGCCTCGGTAGGCCAGCTGATTGCCTGCATCCGCGAACTCCAGGGCAAGGGCTACGCCCTGCCCGACTACCCCGAAGCACCCAAGACCGAAGAAGAAAAAGCCATCCGCGCGCGCTATGCCAAGTGCATTGGCTCTTCCGTCAACCCGGTGCTGCGAGAAGGCAACTCGGACCGCCGCGCGCCCAAGGCCGTGAAGGAATTTGCCCGCAAGAACCCGCACAGCATGGCCGAGTGGAGCCAGGCTTCGCGCTCGCACGTGTCGCACATGCACAGCGGCGACTTCTACCACGGTGAAAAGTCCATGACCCTGGACCGCGCCCGCGAAGTCAAGATGGAACTCATCACCAAAAGCGGCAAGACCATTGTCCTCAAGCCCAGCACTAAGCTGCTGGACCGCGAGGTGATTGACAGCATGTTCATGAGCAAAAAGGCCCTGGAAGCCTTCTATGAGCAGGAAATTGAAGACGCGCGCAAGACTGGCGTGATGTTCTCCCTGCACGTCAAGGCCACCATGATGAAGGTGTCGCACCCCATCGTGTTCGGCCACTGCGTCAAGATCTTCTACAAGGACGCATTTGCCAAGCACGGCGACCTGTTCAAGGAACTCGGCGTCAACGTCAACAACGGCATGGCCGATCTGTACGGCAAGATCGCCAGCCTGCCGCAAAGCAAGCAGGACGAAATCAAGCGCGACCTGCACGCCTGCCACGAGCACCGCCCCGAGCTGGCCATGGTCGACTCGGCCAAGGGCATTACCAACTTCCACTCGCCCAACGACATCATCGTGGACGCCTCCATGCCCGCCATGATCCGCAATGGCGGCAAGATGTGGGACGCCAATGGCCGCCTGAAGGACGTCAAGGCCGTGATGCCTGAATCCACCTTCGCCCGCATCTACCAGGAGATCATCAACTTCTGCAAATGGCATGGCGCCTTTGACCCCAAGACCATGGGCACCGTGCCCAATGTGGGCCTGATGGCCCAGCAGGCCGAAGAATACGGCTCGCACGACAAGACCTTCGAGATTGCCGAAGACGGCGTGGCCAACATCACCGATGTAGCCACTGGCGAAGTGCTCTTGAGCCAGAACGTGGAAGCCGGTGACATCTGGCGCATGTGCCAGTGCAAGGACGCCGCGATTCGCGACTGGGTCAAGCTGGCCGTAACACGCGCCCGCAACTCCGGCATGCCCGTGGTGTTCTGGCTGGACCAGTACCGCCCGCACGAAGCGCAGCTGATCACCAAGGTGAAGATGTACCTGCACGAGCACGACACCACCGGCCTGGACATCCAGATCATGAGCCAGGTGCGCGCCATGCGCTACACGCTGGAGCGCGTCATCCGCGGCCTGGACACCATCAGCGCCACCGGCAACATCCTGCGCGACTACCTGACCGACCTGTTCCCCATCATGGAACTGGGCACCAGCGCCAAGATGCTGTCCGTGGTACCCCTGATGTCGGGTGGCGGCATGTACGAAACCGGTGCCGGCGGCTCGGCTCCGAAGCACGTGCAACAGCTGGTGGAAGAAAACCACCTGCGCTGGGATTCCCTGGGCGAGTTCCTGGCCCTGGCAGTGAGCCTGGAAGACCTGGGTATCAAGACCGGCAACAGCAAGGCCAAAATTTTGGCCAAGACCCTGGACGCTGCCACTGGCAAGCTGCTGGACAACAACAAGGGCCCATCGCCCAAGACCGGCCAGCTCGACAACCGTGGCAGCCAGTACTACCTGTCCATGTACTGGGCCCAGGAACTCGCCGCGCAGACCGAAGACAAGGAGCTCGCAGCCCGCTTCAGCAAGCTGGCCCGGGCCCTGACCGACAACGAGCAGAAAATCACCGAAGAACTCAAGGCCGTGCAAGGCCATGCAGTGGACATCGGTGGCTACTACCTGCCCGACACCAAGAAGGTGGACGCCGTCATGCGACCCAGCGCCACCTTCAACGCGGCGCTGGAAACGGCCTGAGCGGTGTGAAGCTTTGATCCAGCCAAGCGGCTGGCTCAGCAAAAAGGGCATCGCAAGATGCCCTTTTTTTATGCCCACTGGCTGCAGTCCCTGGCAACTCGACAAAGCGTGACCCTGGTCAATAAACCGCATGGCTAAAGCCTAGGGTTTACCCGAATACAACCTACAGTCAAGGCTTCTTTCTGGAGTGCCCCATGGATGTCTTGCTGCAAGTTGCCATTATTTTGATCTGCCTGTTCTACGGCGCCCGCAAGGGCGGCGTAGCCTTGGGCCTGCTGGGCGGCATCGGCATTGTCGTGCTGACTTTTGCCTTCAATCTCGCACCCGGCAAGCCGCCGGTGGACGTGATGCTGACCATCATCGCCGTGGTGGCCGCCTCGGCCACACTGCAGGCCTCCGGCGGCCTGGAAGTGATTTTGCTGGGGGCTGAGAAGGTGCTGCGGCGCAATCCCAAATACGTCTCCATCCTGGCGCCCTTCACCACCTGCCTGCTGACCATTCTGTGCGGCACGGGCCACGTGGTCTACACCATGCTGCCCATCATTTACGACATTGCCATCAAGAACGACATCCGGCCCGAGCGCCCCATGGCCGCCTCCTCGATTGCCAGCCAGATGGGCATCCTGGCCAGCCCGGTGTCGGTGGCTGTGGTCTCACTGGTGGCCTTTCTGGCCAAGTTTCCGGTCAACGGCCAGGTGATTGATTTCATCCAGGTGCTGTCCATCACCATTCCCTCCACCCTGGCCGGCGTGCTGCTGATTGGCATCTTCAGCTGGTTCCGCGGCAAGGAACTCAAGGACGATGTGGATTTTCAAAAGCGCATTGCCGACCCGGAGCAACGCCAGGTGGTTTATGGCGACAGCGTGTCCCTGATCGGCAAGGTGCTCACGCGAGACCAGTGGACGGCCATGTGGATCTTCATCGGCTCGATTGCCGTGGTGGCCTTCCTGGGTGCCTTCCAGAACCTGCGCCCGCTCATTGGCGGCAAGCCCCTGTCCATGGTGCTGACCATCCAGATGTTCATGATGCTGGCCGGTGCCCTGATGATCATCTGCACCAAAACCGACCCCGGCAGCATCGGCAAGACCGAGGTCTTTCGCGCCGGCATGGTGGCGGTGGTGGCAGTGTTTGGCATTGCCTGGATGGCCGACACCGTGTTCGAGGCCAACCTGCCCCAGCTCAAGGCCACGCTGTCCGACATGGTCAAGACCCAGCCCTGGACCTATGCCCTGGCCCTGCTGCTGGTCTCCAAGCTGGTGAACTCGCAGGCTGCGGCCATCAGCGCCATGGTGCCTGTGGGCCTGGCCATTGGCGTGCCACCGGGCTACATCGTGGCGTTTGCCGCCGCGTCCTACGGCTACTACATCCTGCCCACCTACCCCAGCGACCTGGCGGCCATCCAGTTTGACCGCTCGGGCACCACCCACATCGGCAAATATGTGATCAACCACAGCTTCATACTGCCCGGCCTGATCGGGGTGAGCACCTCCTGCCTGATGGGCTACTTGCTGGCGGCCAGCGCCGGGCTGCTGTAGGCGGGGGCCAGCGCACACTGCAAAAAGTCAGCAGGCAGCAGGGGCCTGGCAAAGAAGTAGCCCTGGCCGAAGTCGCAGCCCGCGTCCAGCAGCAGGTCTCTTTGCAGCTGGGTCTCCACACCTTCGGCCACCACGCGCATGCCCAACTCGTGCGCCATGCGGATGATGGCTTTGCACAGCGTGAGGTTCTTGGAGCCCGCGTGCAGGTCCCGCGTGAAGGACTGGTCGATCTTGAGGTAGTCGATGTCATAGCGGTGCAGGTACGCCAGCGACGAGTAGCCCGTGCCAAAGTCATCCAGCGACACCTGCATGCCGCGTTCGCGCGTGGTTGCGAGCTGCGTCTGCACCCACTCGCTGGCGTCGAGCAGCAGGCCCTCGGTAATCTCCACCACGATGGCCTTGGCCGGTATGCAGCAGTACTCCAGGTAGTCGGCCCATTCACCCGTCATGCTCACCTTGCTCTGAAACTGCAGCGGCGACTTGTTCACCGCCACCTGCATCTCGGGGTGAATCTGGGTATGCCAGGCGCGCACCTGTTGTGCTGCGGTGCGAAACACCCATTCGCCAATTTCCACAATCAGGCCGGTGGACTCTGCCAGCGGAATGAATACGCCGGGCGGCACCAGGCCGTGTTCGGGGTGGTTCCAGCGTATCAGCGCCTCGGCCTTGCGTATGCTGCCGGTGCGCAATTCCACAATCGGCTGGTACACCAGATGGAACTGTTGTTTGGCCAGGGCCGCATGCAGGTCGGTGGCCATGCGCAGGCGCTGGTGCGCGCGCTCCTGCAATGAGTTGGTGAAGAAGCTGAAACCATTGCGGCCCTTGGCCTTGGACTCGTACATGGCCTGATCGGCCAGTTTGAGCAAGTCGTCAAAGCTTTCACCGTTTTGCGGATACAGCGCGATACCAATGCTGGCCGTGACAAACACCTGCTGGTCCTCCAGGTCAAAGGGCTCTTCGAAGCAGCCAACGATCTTGTGGGCAATGTCGCCTATGTCGGCCGCGGGCATCAGGTCGGTCAGGATGATGGCGAATTCATCTCCCCCCATGCGCGCCAAGGTATCGGTGGCCCGCAGGCAAGTTTCTATGCGCCGCGAGGTCAGCACCAGCAACTGGTCTCCCAGGGCATGGCCCAGGCTGTCGTTGACTTCCTTGAAATGGTCCAGGTCCAGTATCAGCATGCCCATGCCGTGCCCACTGCGCTTGTGGCTGTTGAGGGCCTGCTCCCAGCGGTCCCGCAACATGCGCCGGTTGGGCAGACCGGTGAGCGCATCAAAGTTGGCCTGGCGCCAGATCAGGGCTTCGGCCTTTTTGTGTTCGGTGATGTCGTGCGCAATGCCGTAGGTGCCGATGATGTTCCCCGCTGCATCACGCAAGGGCATCTTCATGGAAATATTCCAGGCCTCGCTGCCGTCACTCCATACCTCGTTGTGCAGCTGGTTGAAGACGGGCTTTCCGGTGCGCATGATCTCCAGCTCTTCGTCGCGGGTCTGGCTGGCGTGCTCGGCGGAGTAGTAGTCCGCATCGGACTTGCCCACCGCCAGCGCCGGCTGTTCCAGCCCGTAGCGTTTGGCCAGGCTGGTGTTGATGCGTATGAAGTGGCTGTCCCGGTCCTTGAAAAAAATCTGGTCCGGCACACTGTCCATCATGGAGTGCATCAGGTCCCGCTCATACTGCGCGGCCAGCGTGTCTGTGTACTGGTCCGTCACATCGCGCCACTGCGACACCACGCCCACGAACTCGCCCACCACGCTGTGCCGGTAGTTCATGCGCTCCAGCCAGCGACCATCCTTGAGTTTGAAATACCGGATTTTTTGGGAATCCCCTGCAGGCTGTATCAGGCGAAAAGCGATGGCATCACCCTGCGGATCGGCCAACAGGTTGATCTGGTGCTCCAGCCGTTCGCTCAGTGTCATGCCTTTGGCGCTCTGGTCTGAAAACCCCCACAGAGCCAGATACTGTGCATTGGCAAAAACCAGATCGTAGCCGTCGTCAATCAGGGCGATACCGTCCGGATGGGATTGCAGAATGGCTTGCGCCCAGGCCGAGGGCGTCACCGCCATAGGGGCCGCGCAACGAAGGTAGCTTGAAGCGTCATGTGTCTCCACCTGCGATGTGTCTCTGGGCAGAAAAACAGGTGCAGTCTAAAAAGCTGCACTTTTTGTAATTTGATTATCAACCGTTTACGCGGCACAAAAGTACGAACCAGTAGGCAAATGCTTTCGCTGCACAAGCCCGCGGGAGTGAAGCTTTTTTCACTCGCTGCGCGGTAAGGGGGTATGCCGGTCACCTCATGGCGGGGTACCGCAAATCGGCGCCCGGCACACCCCCCTTGCCGCGCAACCCCCGTGTGAACCAGCGATTCAAGACATTGCGCGCCGGTTGGATGGTCGGTATTCGGTCTTTTTTTTTCGTCAAGCACAGCCGCGCCCCAGTGAGCAGGAGGGGCAAGGGCGGGCGACGATTTGCGGTACTCCGCCATGAGGAGCCCGCCCTTGCCCCTCCTGCGCACCCGCATGCAGGAATGTGGCCTTGGATCGCCAAAATGCGTGCCCACCTCCGGGTTTTCAGGTCGGCTGAAGCGCAATCACCGCCATGCCCAGCAGCGCAATCGCCGCACCGGCCAGGTCCCAGCGCGTGAGGGCCACGCCGTCCACCAGACGCAGCCACAGCAAGGCCACGGCGATGTACATGCCGCCGTAGGCTGCATAGGTACGCCCGGCGGCACTCGGGTGCAGGGTCAGCAGCCACGCGAAGGTGGCCAGCGACAGGGCCGCGGGAAGCAGCAGAAGCGCGCTGCGTCCCTGCTTGAGCACCAGCCAGGGCAGGTAGCAACCCACAATTTCAGCCAGGGCCGTCACGGCAAACAGGGCTGCCAGTCGCAGCAGTTCCAGCGGGGCTTGCGTGTTCACCACGGAGAGGGTGTGCGCAGGATCAGGCTGCCTGCAGCGCCAGCTCGGCCAGGCGCAGGGCGCCCTCCAGGCTCCTGGCACCACCAATGAACAGGTTGCTGTGGCAGAACACGCTGTCGGCCACACCGGTCACGGCGGCCAGTTCCTGGTCGCGCAGGCCGGACCAGCTTTGGGGCAGGTCTTTGCGCGAGACAAAGGAGCCCGCCTCCACCGGCACGGTCTTCACCTGGAACTGGTCGCCATCCGAGTCCGGGTAGACCACGAACAGCACCTCGGGCATTTCATCCACCACCACGCGCGTCCAGGGCATGCCGCCCTCTTGCAGATGCAGCACCTGCCCGCCCAGCAGGCGTGGGGCATTGCGCACAATGTCTTGCGACTGGAGCTGCGAGATCTTCTTGATGATGGCCCGGTCCAGAAACTTTCGCACGATGGCGATGGCCTCGCAAAAGCGGTCCTGCTGCAGCTGGGCCTTGGCCTCGTTGTCCAGGCCCTTCTCTTCCATCCAGTTGGTGTTGAGCTGGGCCACCAAGGCCGACAGGCCGAAGATGCCGGGGGCCACATCGCCCTGACCGGTGTCAACAATGTCCAGGTACTGCACCAGCGAGTGGTCGATGGAGCGCACGGTCTCACCAATGGCCTCGGCACTGAGCACATAGCCGCTGCGGCGGGCCAGGTCGGCCACATAGGCCTCGCCCTGCGCGGCCCACACCAGGCCTGCGCTGGCATAGCCCACACCGGCCACTTCAGCCCCGTCCACCAGGCGCGCGGGGCGCGCACCGGCAAAGCCGCGCTGGTGGTGGTCAAAGCGCCCCCGGGCTGCATCCCACTGGCCGCCCACGTCCACTGCAAAGTCGGCCGCATCGATGCGTTCCTGCTTGCGTGTACGAACCAGGGTGTGCGATGGGAAGACCCCCATCAGAATGCCCACGCCAAAAACGTCGTCGGCGTGGAAGCTGCCACTGTGGGTGGCAATCGTTGTGTGTTCAGTCATACCGCGATTTTAGGCGGCGCCCTGCCCCAATGCGGTTTAAGATGGTTTGCAAGATACAGCTTTGCTCAGAGGTCTATGCCAATGGATTCCAACCCCTCCCTGCCCCAACTGGTGAAGCCAGCAGCTGCGACCGATGACCTCACACAGCGCCTCAAGGGCATTCATGGCCTGATACGCAGCCGCTACGACTTCGTGGACCGTGTGGCCGTGGCGCTCTATGACCCGACAACCGATCTGCTCAAGACCTTTGTCAGCAGCAACACCGACAACGTCCTGCTTAAGCATTACGAGGTCACGCTGGCCAGCGTTCCATCGCTCAGCGCCCTGGTGGCGGACCGGCAGAACCGCATCGTGGGCAATATTGCCGAGTCGTTTCAGGCGCGCACCAAGCACACCTCGTGGCTGACCCAACAGGGCTACCTGGGCAGCTACACCTGCCCGGTGTACCAGGGCAGCGAGCTGGCGGCTTTTCTGTTCTATGACTCCAAACGCGAGAACGTGTTCACGCCGGACGTGGCGAATTTTCTGGATGCGTTTTCCGACCTGATCTCGCAGCTGTTCCTGCTGCAGCGCCGCCTGGTGCACGGAATGGTGGGCACGATTCAGGTGGCAGTGGGCCTGGCCCGCATCCGTGACCTGGAGACCGGCCAGCACCTGGAGCGCATGGCCCACTATTCACGCCTGATGGGGCAGCTGATGGCCGAGAAGCACAGCCTGTCGGACGAGTTCATTGAATACCTGCACCTGTTCGCACCGCTACATGACATCGGAAAAATAGGCATACCGGACGCGGTGCTGCTCAAGCCCGGGCGGCTCAACGCAGAGGAATGGGAAGTCATGAAGCAGCACGTCAGCATAGGCGAGCAGATCATTGAGCGCATCAGCCATGACATGAACGTGCCCAGCGACCTGGCCACCCGCGTGATGGTCAACATCGTGTCCACCCACCATGAGCGTGGCGACGGCTCGGGCTACCCCCGGGGCCTGAAGATGGCCGAGATTCCACTGGAGGGGCGCATCGTGGCCGTGGCCGATGTGTATGACGCCCTCAGCAACCGCCGCCCCTACAAGGAGCCCTGGGCCGCGGCCGAGGTGCAGGCCGAGCTGCAGAGCGAAGTGGCCAAAGGCCGCCTGGATGCGGAGTGCGTCGCGGCCTTGCTGGACGCGCGCGAGGCACGCCTGCTGATCCATCAGCAGTTCGCCGACCGGCCTTAGGTCATCGTTCGCCGGCTTGTGCTGGCGTCTCAGGGCAACAGCACCGCCGCCCCTTCAAAGCGCCCGGCGCGCAAGTCGGCCAAGGCCAGGTTGGCATCCTGCAAGGCATAGGGTGTGGTGCGCGTGACAATGCCCATGCCGGGTGCCAGGCGCAAGAAATCCAGACCGTCCTGGCGCGTGAGGTTGGCCACCGACAGCAGCTGGCGCTCTTCCCACAACAGGCTGTAGGGCATGCGCGGTATGTCACTCATATGGATGCCGGCACACACCACCCGCCCCCCTTTGTGCACGGCCTTCAGCGCCAGTGGCACCAGCTCGCCCACGGGGGCAAAAATAATAGCCGCATCCAGCGGCTGGGGCGGTGTGGCTTCGCTGTCACCAGCCCACACGGCGCCCAGACTGCGGGCAAAGGCTTGCCCGGCTGCATCGCCCTTGCGGGTGAAGGCATAGACGCTGCGGCCCTGCCAGCGCAGCACCTGCGCCAGGATATGGGCCGCCGCGCCAAAACCGTACAGGCCTATGTGCTCGCCCGGCCCGGCCACACCCAGTGCACGCCAACCAATCAGCCCGGCACACAAGAGCGGCGCCAGCGACTCGTCACTGCCCACCTCCCCCAGGGGAAAAGCAAAGCGCGCATCGGCCAGCGTGGCGGTGGCAAAGCCGCCGTCCCGCGTGAAGCCGGTGAACAGCGGCGCATTGCACAGGTTCTCGTGCTGCATGCGGCAATAGGGACAGACGCCGCAGGTGTGGCCCAGCCAGGGAATGCCCACGCGCTGGCCCACTTCCAAACCTTTCATGCCCTGCACGCCCGGACCCAGGGCATCGATGCGGCCCACGATCTCATGGCCGGGAATGATGGGCAGGCGCCGGTGCGGCAACTCGCCGTCCACCACATGCAGGTCGGTGCGGCACACACCACAGGCTGTCACCTGCACCCGGATCTGACCCGGCCCCGGCAGGCGGTCGGGCAGCTCGGTCCATTGCAGGGGCGCGCCTGTTGCGCGCAGCACCATCGCGTGCATCACGGTCCTTTCAAGGATTTAAGACGGCGCTTGCAGATTGACTGTGCGCACCAGCTTCTTGTTGACGAACTCCTGTATGCCCATGTTGCCCAGCTCCCGGCCATAACCCGAGTACTTGATGCCACCAAAGGGCAGTTCGGCATCGGTCCAGTCCAGGTTGTTGATGAACACCATGCCGGTGTCGATCTGGCTGGCCACGCGCTGGCCGCGGGCCACATCGCTGGTCCAGACCGAGCCACCCAGGCCGAAGTCGGAGTCATTGGCCAGGGCAATGGCTTCGGCTTCGGTTTTGACGCGGTAGAAGGAAACCACCGGGCCAAAAAACTCGTCGCGGTACGCCGGGTTGCCGGGCTTGATGTCGGTGAGCATGGTGACTTCCATATACGAGCCGGGCCGCAGCAGGCGCTTGCCACCCATGAGCACGCGGGCACCGGAGTACACGGCCGCGTCCACCTGGGCCTGGAGTTGCAAAAGGGCCGCCTCGCTGGACAGCGGGCCGTGGGTGGTCTTTTCGTCCATGGGGTCACCCACTTCCAGGGCGGCCAGGGCACGTTCAAACTTCACCAGGAATTCATCGGCCACGGCATCGAGCACGATGAAGCGCTTGGCCGCACAGCAGGTCTGGCCGGCATTGAACATGCGGCCCCACACCGCCCAGGGAATGGTGGTGGCCATGTCGGCATCGTCGAGCACGATAAAGGCGTCACTGCCGCCGAGTTCCATGGAGGATTTTTTGAGGTTCTGCCCGGCCCGTGCGGCCACCACACGGCCGGCTTCCACGCTGCCGGTGAGGGCTACGCCGCGCACGCGTGCATCGTCAATCACGGTGTTGGACTGCGCGTGCGAGATCTGCAGATTGGTGTAGGCGCCTGTGGGCGCTCCGGCATCCAGCAGCAGCTTCTCGAAGGCCATGGCGCATTGGGGCACACAGCCCGCATGCTTGACCACCAGCACATTGCCAGCCATGAGCTGCGGGCCGGCCACGCGGGCCAGTTGGTAATACGGGAAGTTCCAAGGCTCCACACAGTACAGCACGCCCAGCGGACTGCTTTCCATGTGCGCCTGACCGGCCCTGGGGTGCAGCGCAACGGGCGCCAGAAACTCTTCGGCATGATCGGCGTAGTAGGCCAGGATGTCGGCACTGAAGCTCACCTCAAAGCGCGCTTCGTTGATGCGCTTGCCCATCTCCAATGTGGCCAGCTTGGCAAAGTGGTCCACGTTGGCACGCAGCAACTCGGCCGCCTTGTGGAGGATGACGGCGCGCTCGGCAAAGCCGGTGGTCTTCCAGGTCTTGAAGCAGGCATCGGCCGTGGCCAGCGAATGCTCCAGCTGCGCATCGCTGAGGGTCTTGAAGGTCTGAAGCACATCGCCGTTGGCAGGATTGACGCTTTGGTATTGCATGGGGGGAGCCTTTCAAATGGAAGACTTCGAGCATCGCGCTGCAAGAGTCACAAGTCTGTGCGACCCCGCACGGAAGAGCATGCCGACCTGCCTGGCGATGCGCATACTCAAACCACCACACCAAACAGCGAGCCCACGCTCGCTGTGACGGCAATGGCCGCTGCACCCCAGAAGGTCACGCGCAGCACGCTGGGCGCCACACTCACTCCGCTGGTGCGCGCCGTCACCACCCCCATCGTGGCCAGAAACAGCAGAGAAGTCACCGCAATACTGGCCTCCAGATAGTCCCGTGGTGACGCGATGGATACCAGCAGCGGCAAGGCTGCGCCCACAGCAAAGCTGGCAGCCGACACCACAGCGGCCTGCACCGGCTTGGCGGTGACGATGCTGGTTACGCCCAGCTCATCGCGCAGGTGTGCGCCCAGGGCGTCGTGCTGCATAAGCTGTTTGGCCACCAGGGCTGCCACGCGTTGCTGCACGCCGCGCGAGCGGTAGATGGATTCCAGTTCCTTGAGCTCGCCGGCGGGGTCGCTTTTGAGTTCCCGGCCTTCGCGCCTGGCATCCGCGTTTTCGGTATCGGCCTGCGAATGCACCGACACATATTCCCCTGCCGCCATGGACATGGCACCGGCCACCAGACCGGCCACACCGGTCATGACAATGCTGCTGGCATTGGCGTGCGCCACGGCCACGCCAACCATCAGGCTGGCAGTGGACACAATGCCGTCGTTGGCACCCAGCACGGCAGCGCGCAGCCAGCCGATGCGGTCCACACGGTGCTGCTCGGTTTGGGGTTGGGGGCGCCTGATATTGGACTTGTTACGCAAGACGCACTCAGGAAGCGCTGGACTTGAGCGAATCGCGCAGGCGTGCCGTGGCGGCTTTCACTGCAGCTTCAAACTCATGCCAGCGTTTCACACTGGCGGCTTTGAGTTCAGCGAGCTTGGACTCTGCAGCCTTGACCTGGTCCTTGAGTGCGGCGATCTGCTCGTTGAGCCGGGCCTTGGTCTCTGCCGTGGCGCTGGCAGCTTTTTTCTCCAGTTCGGCAATGGCGGCCTTGGCCTGTGCCACGTCCTTGTCGGCTGCGGCTATGAACTGCTCGCGCCTGGCGGTGTCGTTGGCATAGTCAAAAGCAGGCAGGGCCTTGAGCGTGGCTTTGGTGGCACCCGCAATCACCAGCCGACCGGTGCTGTCCTGCAACTGGGCGATGGGCACGGCCACATCGTGGCGACCAATACCGACAAAGCCACCGGCACCCACAATCACGTACGACACGCGCTTGTCGGGCGAGATGATCAGGTCATCCACCCGTCCGATGCGCACACCCTGCTCATTGAAGACGGTCTTGCCCATCAGGTTTTTCTTCACGCTCCAGCCCATGGCGATCTCGGTGTTCTCGACCACGCTGACCCCCAGCGTGGTGGTGGTTGAACCCGCCACCTGGGCGTAGGAAATGCCGGCAAAGGACAGCGAAAGTACCAGGGCGAGCCGGGCAAAGGGAATGGTTCTTTTCATGGTGAAACTCCTTGGGTGGTATGGGCCTGGCAGCGTTGCGCCCGACCTCACGCTCGGTTGTAAACATTCAACACACGCCTGTCCGTTCGCTAGCGAACGCGCCGACTAGTTAAGCAGCACAGGCGCATCCGGCAATTCATTGGCAGTGGCTCCCTGCTTTGGAAAATGCCCGGCCAGCGTGCTGCTGATGTCCTGTATACCGTTGAGCACCGCTGACTCGAAATAAGACTTCGAAAAGCTGCCCTCCATTTGCTGGCAGATGGCGCTCCAGGTCTGGGCACCGGCGCGGGCGTGGATGCCGCGGTCGGCCACGATCTCTACCGCATGGTCGGCCAGCAAAACGTAGATCAGCACACCATTGTTGTGCTCGGTGTCCCATACGCGCAGTTGGGCAAACACCTCCAGGGCGCGCCCGCGTGCGGTCTGGCCTTTGAAGAGTGGCAGGCCGTCCAGCGCGCCTTCCACGGCAAAGCAGATTTCGCCCGCATGCTGCTGCTCGCTGGCATGGATGGCCTGCTCAATGGCAGCCAGGGTGGATGCGGAAAAGGCGCGGTGCAGCCGCCCTTTGGTAAACAGCAAATGCCTGAGGATGCGGCGCAGGTCCATGGCTACCACCGCCCCGATGCGCCACCGCCGCCAAAGCCACCGCCACCGCCGCGAAAGCCCCCTCCTCCCAAGCCACCCAGGCCGCCACCGAAGCCACCACGTCCGCCGCCCAAAAGGCCGCCCGCCCCGCGCGTCATGCCGCCGCCAATCAGCGTAAAAAACAGGGCCGCAGCACCTGCCAGCAGCGCCATCACCAGGGTACCTATGAGAAACCAGGTCACCACCGAGACCACCAGCCCCGTGACTACCGCACCCACGGGCCGCCCCAGCACGCTGCGCAGAATGGAACCCACGCCCAGCACCAGAATCAGTAGCAGCGGTGCGTATTGCTGGAAGCCCTCGCTGCCGGAAGCCCTTGCATCCGCGGGCGCAGGCAGCGGCTCGCCATTGACTACACGGATGATCTGGTCTGTGCCCGCATCCAGGCCGCCATAAAAGTCGCCTTGGCTGAAGCGCGGCAGAAGGGTCTCGCTGATGATGCGTTTGCTGGTGATGTCGGACATGGCGCCTTCGAGCCCGTAGCCCACCTCGATGCGCACGGCGCGGTCATTTTTGGCCACCACCAGAATCAACCCGTCGTCCACTTTTTTGCGGCCCAGCTTCCACACCTCGGCCACGCGCAGCGCGTAGGGCTCTATGGCCTCGGGCTGTGTGGTGGGCACGACCAGCACGGCCAGTTGCGTGCCCTTGCTGGCCTCAAAGGCCGCCAACTTTTGCTCCAGCGCGCGTTGCTGCTCTGCGCTGAGCGTGCCGGTCTGGTCGGTGACATGGCCCGTGAGGGGCGGTACTGCCAGCTGCGCCAGCGCCACCACCGCAAGCACAAGCACACCCCACAGGCAATGCCGCGTCCATTGCAGCGCTGCGCCCAGGCTCACTTCGCAGCTCCGGACGCGGCCCCCAGCGCAGGCACCGGCGCAGTGCCAAAACCCACGCTGGGCGGGCGGGCAATGTCCTTCTCGTTTTCCACGCTGAAGTTGGCCTTCTCCTTGTAGCCAAAGACAAGCGCGGTGAGATTGGAGGGGAAAGAGCGCACCGTCACGTTGTACTGTTGCACCGCCTGGATATAGCGGTTGCGCGCCACGGTGATGCGGTTCTCGGTGCCTTCGAGCTGCGCCTGCAAATCGCGGAAGGCCTGGTTGGCCTTGAGTGTGGGGTAGTTTTCCGACACGGCCAGCAAGCGCGACAAGGCGCCAGTCAGCTGCCCCTGTGCATCCTGGAATTTCTGGAAGGCTGCAGTGTCGTTCACCAGTTCGGGCGTGGCCTGGATGGACGTGGCACGGGAGCGTGCCTCTATCACCTGGGTCAGGGTGGTCTGCTCGAAGCTGGCTTCGCCCTTGACCGTGGCCACCAAGTTGGGCACCAGATCGGCACGCCGCTGGTACTGGTTGAGTACCTCGGACCAACTGGCCTTGATCTGCTCGTCACTGCTCTGGAAGGTGTTGTAGCCACAGGCCGACAGGCCAAGTGACAACAAAACAAAAAAGAAAAAATGGAATAGGCGCATGGTGCTGGCTCCGAAAGGCACTTCGCAGTGCGTGCGAAGCGAACCTTAGAAGCCAAGCCCACCGTGGGCGTTGATATTGCGCAAGGCCAACAGTGGCCTTGAAATGCAAGCCCTGCAGGGCCGCCCTATTCGCCCAATTCGTCTCTCAGCTCATTCCAGGTGGACCAGGATTCGTCATCGTCGCGCTCAATGGCCTCGGGACAGGGAATGAGGCGTACGAAATTGCGCCGTTCAATCAGGTCTGCGTCCAGCAGCATGTCGATTTCGGCACGCTCGAGCAGCGGCCGTTTCACTCCCTTTGGATTTCCGCCTGAATGTTCGTTTGCCATAAGCCAAATAGTAGGGGACGCCGACCATCTGGTGCATTGATATTTGGATACCTGTACCCGCTTGTCGGATATGAGGTACAGACTGCGGAGCAAAATGCTCACTGATTCACACATATGAGCTGAGTTTGACAAGGGTTATCAAGTCAGCGGCACCAACAGAAAAGCCCTTTCTCAAAAGAGAAAGGGCTCCATGTTTGGTAGGCGCAATTGGACTCGAACCAACGACCCCCACCATGTCAAGGTGGTGCTCTAACCAGCTGAGCTATGCGCCTGGATCGTAGCCTTAGATTATAGCAGTAATGTTTCGATCAAAATCCGGCAAGTCACCAGAAGCACAGGCGCGATGCGCCATAATTTAACGTTTACGTAAACGTCAACTACTGGCTTAAGGAGTTTTTCATGGATATCGCAGGCAAGGTTTTTATCGTGACAGGCGGCGCATCGGGCTTGGGCGAAGGCACGGCACGTATGCTGACCGGTTTGGGCGGACGGGTTGTGATTGCCGATATGCAGGTGGAAAAAGGCGAGGCCATCGCCAAGGAAATTGGCGGCGCGTTTGTAAAGTGCGATGTGTCCAGCGAGGCTGATGGCCAGGCCGTGGTGGCCAAGGCTGTCTCCATGGGCAAGCTCATGGGTCTGGTGAATTGCGCGGGCATTGCCCCCGGTGAAAAAACCATTGGCAAGAACGGCGCACACACCCTGTCCACGTTTACCAAGTGCATCACCGTCAATCTGGTGGGCAGCTTCAATATGATCCGCCTGGCTGCCGAGGCCATGGCCAAGAACGAGCCCGAGTCCACTGGCGAGCGCGGTGTGCTGATTTCCACCGCATCGGTGGCAGCCTATGACGGCCAGATGGGCCAGGCCGCCTACAGCGCCTCCAAGGGCGGTGTGGTGGGCATGACGCTCCCGATAGCCCGCGACCTGGCGCGCAATGGCATTCGCAACATGACAATTGCACCCGGCATCTTCGGCACACCCATGATGTTTGGCATGCCCCAAGATGTGCAGGACTCGCTGGCAGCCGCCGTGCCCTTCCCTTCCCGCCTGGGCACACCACAGGACTACGCCAAGCTGGCACGCCATATTTTTGAGAACGACATGCTCAATGGCGAAGTGATCCGTCTTGATGGCGCCATCCGTCTGGCACCCCGCTAAGGTGCAGAAAGTCGCGCGCCCATTCCGCGAATAAAATCGCCAGCAACTTTCAACCCGTAATCAAGCGAGCCCTCTCCATGACCAATCAGGAAATCCTGGCCCAGTTCGGCCCACGTGAATCAATGGAATACGACGTGGTGGTCGTGGGTGGAGGGCCCGCAGGTTTGGCGGCAGCCATCCGCCTGAAGCAGCGTGCTGCCGAGAGCGGCAAGGACGTGTCGGTGGTGGTGCTGGAAAAGGGCTCCGAGCCGGGCGCACACATTCTGTCGGGCGCCATCATGGACCCAATCGCACTGGACGAACTGATTCCTGACTGGAAGGCGCTGGGCGCGCCCCTGAACCAACTGGTCACAGAAGACGCTGTGATCTTCCTGGGCGAGAAGTCGGCCTTCCGCACGCCCGATATGTTCCTGCCGGCCTGCGTGCAAAACCACGGCTGCTACATCATCAGCTTGGCGGAAGTCACACGCTGGCTGGCCACGCAGGCGGAAAGCCTGGGCGTGGAAATCTTCCCCGGCTTTACCGCAGCCGAAGTGCTCTACAACGATGACGGCTCCGTCAAAGGGGTGGCCACCGGCAATATGGGCGTGGGCAAGGACGGCGTGCCGGGCGACAACTTCCAGATCGGCATGGAGTTGCTGGGCAAATACACGGTGTTTGCCGAAGGCTCTCGCGGCCACCTGGGCAAACAGCTGATTGCCAAATACAAGCTCGATGACGGCACCGACCCGCAGACCTACGGCCTGGGCATCAAGGAGGTGTGGGAGATTGACCCCGAGCGCCACCAGCCCGGCTTTGCCCTGCACACGGCAGGCTGGCCCATGGACGACGCCACCTACGGCGGCGCCTTCATGTACCACATGGCGGACAACAAGATTGCCATGGGCTTTGTCACCGGCCTGAACTACAGCAACCCCTACCTGAGCCCGTTTGAGGAATTCCAGCGCTGGAAGACCCACCCCAACGTGCGCTACTACCTGGAAAACAGCAAGGGCGAAGTCACCGGCAAACGCCTGGCCTATGGCGCACGCGCCATCACGGCCGGTGGCCTGATGTCGCTGCCCAAGACCGTGTTCCCCGGTGGCGCCCTGGTGGGTTGCGATGCAGGCTTTTTGAACACCAGCCGCATCAAGGGCAGCCACGCCGCCATCAAGACCGGCATGCTGGCCGCAGACGCCGCTTTTGACGCGCTGCAGGCCGGACGCCAGCACGACGAGCTGAGCGCCTACCCCGAAGCCTTTGAGAAGAGCTGGCTGTTCACCGAGCTGAACAAGGCACGCAACTTCAAGACCTGGTTCAAGAAGGGCCTGACCGTGGCCTCGCTTATGAACGGCATTGAGCAGTTCGCCCTGCGCGGCCACTTCCCCTGGACCATCCGCCGCGACAAGCCCGACCATGCGTACCTGTTGCCCGCAGCCGAGTGCAAGCCCATCGTCTACCCCAAGCCCGATGGCAAGCTCACCTTCGACCGCAACTCCAGCATCTTCCTCTCCAACGTCAACCACGAGGAAAACCAGCCAGCCCACCTGACGCTCATAGATGCATCGGTGCCGGTGAGCATCAACCTGGCCAAGTACGCAGGCCCCGAGGCACGCTACTGCCCGGCCGGTGTGTACGAGTATGTGAAGACGGAAGAAGGCAAAGACCGCCTGCAGATCAACGCGCAAAACTGTGTGCACTGCAAGACCTGCGACATCAAGGACCCGACGCAAAACATTGTGTGGGTTACGCCCGAAGGCGGCGGTGGACCTAACTACGCGGATATGTAAGACGCGCATGCCCTGCAAAGCCCATCACCCGATGGGCTTTTTTTCGCCTGATGGCATCTGACGCAAACAAATCGGAAAAGGTCGCAATCAGCGCATGTAGAATCAACCAGGTCAGGAGAGAGCCTTTCTTTGAGGAGGCCGCCGAAGGCGCAGGGTTGCTGATCACAGCAGTCTGAACGCTCAGGCAAAAGGACTGACAAGCGTGTTGCGGTTCATACCCGCAGCATGACACCCCACTGGAGAGAGTCTGCATGCGTTGCAGGCCACCGAAGGAGCAAATCACTGCCAGCCCCGTGCTGACCAGTGGCCAATCTCTCAGGTAAAGAGGACAGCGGGGGCAAAGCATGGCGTGTTGTCGCAACACGCCGCGCGTAACCTGTTTGCCCCTTGTTTTTCTTGCTGGAGATTGCTCTTGTCCGACACCCCTGTTTCTGCCGCCCTGCTGACCACGCCCCTGAACGCCCTGCACATCGAACTCGGCGCGCGCATGGTGCCCTTTGCCGGCTACTCCATGCCGGTGCAGTACCCCGCAGGCCTGATGGCCGAGCACCACCACACCCGCACTGCCGCCGGCCTGTTTGACGTGTCCCACATGGGGCAGCTGCGCCTGGTGGGGCCGGAGGCTGCGGCAGCCTTCGAGAGCCTGATGCCGGTGGACGTGATCGACCTGGCCGTGGGCAAGCAGCGCTATGGTCTCTTGCTCAATGAGGCCGGCGGCATCATGGACGACCTGATGTTTGTGCGCCGTGCGGACGATATTTTTGTGGTGGTGAACGGCGCCTGCAAGGTAGCTGATATCGCCCACATTCAGGCCCGCATCGGCGCGCGCTGCCAGGTCATCCCCATGCCGGAGATGGCGCTGCTGGCGCTGCAAGGCCCACAGGCGGTGACAGCCCTTTCGCGCTTGGCGCCGGGTGTGGAGAAGCTGGTGTTCATGACCGGCGGACACTTTGTGGTGAACACCGGCACGCTCAGCATCCCTGTGTTCCTGACGCGCAGCGGCTATACCGGCGAAGACGGCTTCGAGATCTCGGTGCACCACGCGCAGGCAGACGCGCTGGCACGCGCCCTGTTGGCACAACCCGAGGTGAAACCCATAGGCCTGGGCGCACGCAACTCGTTGCGCTTGGAGGCCGGTTTGTGCCTGCATGGCAATGACATTGATGCCAGCACCAGCCCGGTGGAAGCCAACCTGCTCTGGGCCATCCAGAAGGTGCGGCGCGCCGGCGGCGCGCGCGCGGGCGGCTTCCCGGGCGCCGACAACATATTGGCTGCGATAGCCAGCCCCGCATCCCTCTCCCGTGTACGCGTGGGCCTGGTGGCGCTGGAGCGCATTCCCGTGCGCGAGCATGTGCGGCTAGAGGACCTGCAGGGCAACGCAATAGGCGAGGTCAGCAGCGGCCTGCTGGGCCCAACCGTCGACAGGCCGATTGCCATGGGCTATGTGGCACCCGCTTTTGCGGCCCTGGGCACGCGCGTGAACGCCATCGTGCGTGGCAAGCCGGTGCCCATGGAAGTGGCGCCCATGCCCTTCAACCCCACCCATTATTTCCGCGGCTGATGTGCTGGCTCAGGCCTGCAGATGCGCTGTAATTGAACACTCCCTTAACCTGAAATCAACCTCAAAAGGAACCTTCCCCATGACCATCAAATACACCCCTGACCACGAATGGCTGCAGCTCGAAGACAACGGCAACGCTGTGGTCGGCATCACCGTCCACGCGCAGGACGCGCTGGGCGATGTGGTGTTTGTGGACCTGCCCGAAGTGGGCAAGACATACGCCAAGGGCGATGTGGCCGGTGTGGTCGAGTCGGTCAAGGCGGCAGCCGATGTCTACATGCCGCTGGACGGCACCGTGACCGAGGTGAACGAAGAGCTGCGTGCCGACCCCTCCCTGGCCAACAGCGCTCCAGAGGGCAAGGGCTGGTTCTTCAAGATCACCGTGGCCGACCGTGCGCAGTTTGACGCGCTGATGGACGGCCCCGACTACACCACCTTTTCCGCCTCCGCCTGAGATTGATTGCCATGCCCGTGACCGCCCAGCCCCCCAGCCTTGCCGCGCTTGAAAACAGCAGCGAATTCATCGCCCGCCACATCGGCATCACCGCCGAAGACGAGCAGCACATGCTGGACGTGATTGGCAAGCCCTCACGGGCCGCTTTGATTGACAGCATCGTGCCCGCCAGCATTGCGCGCAGCACCCGCATGGACATTCCGGATGCGGTGACCGAGGCCGCGGCGCTGGATGAGCTGAAGGCCATGGCGGGCAAGAACCGGGTGCTCAAGAGCTTTATCGGCCAGGGCTATTACGGCACCCACACGCCGGGCGTGATTCTGCGCAACATCCTGGAGAACCCGGCTTGGTACACCGCGTACACGCCTTACCAGGCCGAAATCTCCCAGGGCCGCATGGAAGCGCTGGTGAACTTCCAGACCATGGTTTGCGAGCTCACTGCCATGCCAATGGCCAACGCCTCCATGCTGGACGAAGCCACCGCCGCGGCCGAGGCCATGACGCTGGCCAAGCGCTCGGTGCGCAGCAAGAGCCATGTGCTGGTGGTGGCCGGTGACTGCCACGCCCAAACCATCGAGGTGCTGCAAACGCGGGCTGCGCCACTCGGTCTGGAAATCAAAATTGCCAACTCGGCACAGGAGTGGGCCGCGGCACTGGCAGGCGACTACTTTGCCGTGCTGGCGCAATACCCGTCCACCAGCGGCCGCATTGATGACCTGCGCGCTGACGTGGCCACCGTGCACGCCAAACAGGCCGCCTTTATTGTGGCCGCCGACCTGCTGGCGCTCACGCTGCTGGTGCCCCCGGGCGAGTTTGATGCCGACATTGTGGTGGGCACCACCCAGCGCTTTGGCATGCCGCTGTGCAACGGCGGCCCGCACGCCGCCTACATGGCCTGCCGCGATGAATACAAGCGCTCCATGCCCGGCCGTCTGGTGGGCGTGAGTGTGGACGTACACGGCAACCCGGCCTACCGCCTGGCGCTGCAAACCCGCGAGCAGCACATTCGCCGCGAAAAAGCCACCTCCAATATCTGCACGGCGCAGGTTCTGCCGGCCGTGGTGGCCAGCATGTATGCCGTGTACCACGGCCCGCAAGGCCTCAAGCGCATTGCCCAGCGCGTGGCCCTGCTCACCGCCATCCTGGCCCGCGGCCTGCAAGGCCTGGGCTACACGCTGACCAGCAGCTCCGCCTTTGACACGCTGACCCTGCGCTGCGCCACCGCCGCCCAGGCTCAGACACTGCAGGCCAAGGCTGTTGCCAGCGGCATGAACCTGCGCCGGTCTTGGGAGCAGTACCTCAGCATCTCGCTGGACGAGACCAGCACCCGCGAGGACCTGGCGCAGCTCTGGAGCGTGTTTGCCCAGGCCGGCCAGACCCTGCCCACAGTGGACGCGCTGCAGACCGATGCGGCGCCGCTGATTCCGGCTGAACTGCAACGCAGCAGCGGCTTCCTGAGTCACCCGGTGTTCAACAGCCACCACTCCGAGACCGGCATGCTGCGCTACATCCGCATGCTCTCTGACAAGGACCTGGCACTGGACCGCAGCATGATCCCGCTGGGTAGTTGCACCATGAAGCTCAACGCCACCAGCGAGATGATTCCCATCACCTGGCCCGAGTTTGCCAACATCCACCCCTTCTGCCCGGCCGACCAGCGCCAGGGCTATGCTGAACTGGACGCGCAGCTGCGCGCCTGGCTGTGCGCGGCCACTGGCTATGCGGGCATCAGCCTGCAGCCCAATGCCGGCAGCCAGGGTGAATATGCAGGCCTCTTGGCCATACGCGGCTGGCATGCCTCACGCGGCGAGAGTCACCGCACCATCTGCCTGATCCCCAGCAGCGCGCACGGCACCAACCCGGCCTCGGCCACCATGGCGGGCATGCAGGTCATCGTCACCGCCTGTGACGCCAGTGGCAATGTGGATATGAACGACCTGCGCGCCAAGTGCGAGCAGCACAGCGCCAATCTGGCAGCGGTGATGATCACCTACCCCAGCACCCACGGCGTCTTTGAGACGCAGGTGAAAGAGCTCTGTGCCCTGGTGCACCAGCACGGTGGGCGCGTCTATGTGGACGGTGCCAACATGAACGCCCTGGTGGGTACGGCAGCCCCTGGCGAGTTTGGCGGCGATGTGAGCCACCTCAACCTGCACAAGACCTTCTGCATTCCCCACGGCGGTGGCGGACCCGGTGTCGGCCCGGTGTGCGTGGTGGCGGACCTGGTGCCCTTTCTGCCGGGCCATGTGGCCGGAGGCGTGCCCAGCCACGGTGTGGGTGCCGTCTCAGCAGCCCCCTTGGGCAATGCAGCCGTCTTGCCCATCAGCTGGATGTACATCCGCATGATGGGCTCTGACGGCCTGAAGCACGCCACCGAGGCGGCCATCCTGGCGGCCAACTACATCAGCGCGCGCCTATCAAGCGCCTACCCCACGCTGTACGCCAGCGCCAGCACCGACGGCCGGCCCGGCCATGTGGCGCACGAGTGCATTCTGGATCTGCGCCACTTCAAGGAGAGCTGCGGCGTGATGGCCGAGGACGTGGCCAAGCGGCTGATGGACTATGGCTTCCACGCGCCCACCCTGTCCTTCCCCGTGCCCAACACCCTGATGGTGGAGCCCACCGAGAGCGAGACCTTGGCCGAGCTGGACCGCTTCATCAATGCCATGCTGGCCATACGCGCCGAAATTGCACAGGTGGAGACCGGCGCCTGGCCGCAGGACAACAACCCGCTCAAGCACGCGCCGCACACCGCGGCCTGCGTGGTCGATGCCGCATGGGAGCGCCCCTATGCGCGCGAGCTGGGTGCTTTCCCCTTGCAGTCGCTCAAGGCGGTGAAGTACTGGCCCACGGTGGGCCGGGTGGACAATGTGTATGGTGACCGCAACCTGTTCTGCAGCTGCGTGCCGATTGCGCAATACTCCACGACGTGAACACCCAGAAACGAATCCGTCTTTCCCCTACCCTGCGCAGCCTCTGGCTGGCTGCGCTGCTGGCCACCAGCCTTGTAGCGCCCTGGGCCCAGGCCCAGACAGCGGATGCACCGTCGGCCACAATGGGCGCGGCCGAACGCAGCATGCCACGCGTCACCGTGGTCCTGGCCGGCGGTGGCGCCAAGGGCTTTGCCCACCTGGCGCTGCTGCGCCGGCTGGAACAAGACCACATCAAAATCGCCAAGATCATCGGCACCAGCATGGGCG
Source organism: Rhodoferax lacus (assembly GCF_003415675.1). Taxonomy (GTDB): domain Bacteria; phylum Pseudomonadota; class Gammaproteobacteria; order Burkholderiales; family Burkholderiaceae_C; genus Allorhodoferax; species Allorhodoferax lacus. The sequence continues at coordinate 112,190 of NZ_QFZK01000005.1, read as the reverse complement.
CGGTGATTGGCGGCCTGTATGCCAGCGGCATGGACACCGGGCAGATCGAAAAAGTCATCGCCAGCCTGGACCCCGGGCGCGTCGCGCTGGACCAGTTGGACCGCACCGAACTGCCTCACCGCGGCCGCGAGTACCAGCAGCGCTATCCGGTGGACCTGGAGCTGGGCGTGAAGAACGGCGCACTCACCTTTGCGCGCGGCGTCAGTGACGGCCAGCGCTTTCTGGCGCTGATGCAAGAGCTCACGGCCAACGTGGCGCCCAACAGCAGCTTTGACCAACTGAAGATTCCCTTCCGCGCGGTGGCCACGCGCTACCGCGACGGCGAACTGGTCGCCTTTGACCACGGCAGCCTGGCGCTGGCGGTACGCGCCAGCATGGCCGCACCCGGCGTATTTGCGCCGGTGGAAATCGAGGGCGAGACCTATGTGGACGGCGGCCTGGTGGCCAATCTGCCAGTGGAAGTGGCACTGCGCGAGGGCGCGGACGTGATCGTGGCCTCTTACCTGGGCGACAGCGACAAAATTGGCGAGACCCTGGACGCCGGCAATGCACTGAGCGTGGCCAACCGCATGCTCGATATCCTGATGCGGCAAAACGAGCGCCGCAACATCGCCTTGCTGCGGGCCCAGGACATTCTGGTGCGCCCGCAGTTGCAGGACTTCGGCTTCGGCAGCTTTGACAAACCGGCGCAGATCATCCTGGCCGGTGAAGAGGCGGTGCAAGCGCAGGACAACAAACTCAGGCTCTTGGCCCAGGTGGCTGCTGTGACGACGGCAGACCCGAGTCAACCCATGCCCGACTTCGCCCAGCGCAGCATCACCATCCAGCAGTTGCGTGTGACTGGCAACAAGAACGTCACCTCCGCCTACATTGAACGCGAACTACAGTCCCTGCTGGGCACCCAATACCAGGCCCACGCCGTTGGCCAGAAGCTCGACGAGTTGTATGCCAGCGGCAATTTCGAACGCGTCAACTACCGGCTGACCCAGTTGCAGGGCAGCCAGTACGAACTGGTGGTGGATGTGAATGAGAAAACCTACGGCCCCAACTTTCTCAAGACCAGCCTGAGCTTTTACAGCGAGAGCAGTGGCACCAACCTGTTCTCTTTCGGGGTGGGCTACCGCAGGCCGTGGCTGACACCTTCGGGGCTGGAGTTGCAGGCCGATGTGCGCGCCGGATCCCAAAGCGAGCTGGCAGTCAGCCTGTTCCAGCCACTCGGTGAACGCTGGGGCCTGAACGGCTTTGCTTCCTACAACAGCAGTGAGTTGCCGCTCTACCGGCCCGACGTCTCCATTGCCCAAAAGCTGGCCACCAGCACTCTGCGCCGCCAGGAGCTGGGCCTGAACCTGTCGTATGACCTGAGCCAGAAGGCCACGGCCAAAATCGGCGTGGTGGCCAACAACACCCAGGTCACGATAGACACGGCCAAAACGTTGAGCTACCCCACGGACGGTGGCAGCCCGGCCGTCTACCAGCCACGGGATGCGCAGTGGGAGTTTGCCGGCATCAATATGCAATTCACCGCAGACCTGCTGGACTCCCCCTCTTTCCCGACGCGGGGCTACTACATCAACGTGGAGGCAGCCCAGGGCGTCACCAGCAACAACGACTACACCAGCTACCGCGCCAACGCCTTGTGGGCCACCCGTGTGGGGCCGCACGTGATCAATTTGGGGCTGGACCTGGGAGCCGACCATATCTTTGACTGCAATGGCTGCGCGCTGCCCACATCGCTGGCCCCTCTGTATCTGGGCGGCTTCCAATCCATGGGCGCCTACCAGATGGGCCAGCTCATTGGCGACAGGCTGGTGCATCTGCAGGGCACGTATATGTACCGCCTGACCGATGGCGGCATCCTGCACCAGCCCACCTATGTGGGCTTTGTGACCGAAGCCGGAGACGCCTGGCTGAGCTCCCGCGAGTCGAGCATCAAATACAGCAACACCGCCTTCATTGGCGTGGACAGCAAGATAGGCGACGTGTTCCTGGGCGTGGCTGCAGGCAGCGGCGGCAATCACAACATCTTTCTGCAGCTGGGGCGGCGCTTCAGCCTTTGGTGACCCCAAAGCGGTTGGCAACCTGCCTGCGAAACTCGCGCGGCGTCATGCCTTTGATGTCCAGAAAGCGGCGGTTGAAGTTGGCGATGTTGTTGAAGCCCACGTCATAGGCAATGCTGGTGATCTGCCGGTCGGATTCCATCAGGAACTGGCAGGCGCGGTTGATGCGCACATGGTTGACAAAGTCGGTAAAGGTGTTGCCAGTGGCACGGCGAAAGAAGCGCGAAAAACGGCTCTCGTTCATGCCCAGTTCCTCGGCCAGCGAGGCTGCCGACAGGGGCTCGCCCAGCTTGTCGGTGATGCGGCTCAGGATGGCGTTGATCTGGTCCAGCTGCGCGTCGTTGTCCACACTCTGGATCTGCGCATTCGACAGCAGCCGGTAGTCCTTGCACTGCGCCAGCACGCCCATGAATTCACAAAAAGCGCCAAAGCGCGCCAGCCCTTGCGTGGACTTGACCTGCTGCCAGTGCTGCAGCGCCTGCGGGCCCAGGTCAAAAAACTCGATGCCATGCTTGGCCCGCTCCAGCAGCGGCAGCACGGCGCGCATTTCCGGAATATGGCGGCTGGCTTCCTCCATGGGCGCGTGCGGAAACTGGATCACCAGATCGCGCTCCGGCACGCCCGCGTCTGGCAAGTCCATGCTGACCCAGTTGTGCGGCAGGCGCGGGCCGGTCAGCACCAGATGGCCGGGCTGGAACTGGCCAATCCAGTCACCCACAAAGGCCTTGCCGGAGCTGGCGGTGATCAGGTGCAGCTCATACTCGTCGTGGTAGTGCCAGCGCGCCAAGGGCGTTGGAAAACCATGCGACAGGCAGCGGATGATGCCCACCTCTTCGGGGCGCTCGTAGCCCAGCTCGGGCGAGCGGCTGTAGTCGTGCTCGAGTTCGGGCTTGGTCTGGCGCGGCTTGGTGGACAGGGCTGGCATGCGGGAGATATTACGCTTCAGGACATGACGCTGCCGCCATCCACATTCAGGGTTTGCGCCGTGATGTAGGAGGCCTCATCGCTGGCCAGGAAGATGGCTGCGCCGCAGATGTCAGTGGGGTCGCCCATGTACCCAAGCGGCACGGCCTCGCCCACGCGCTTTTTCTTCTCGCCGATGGGCAGGTTTTCGTATTTGGCAAACAGGGCGTCTACGTGCTTCCACATGGGCGTGGCGATCACGCCGGGGGCAATGCCGTTGACGCGTATCTTGTGCGGTGCCATGGCCAGCGCAGCGCTCTGCGTGTAGCTGATGATGGCGGCCTTGCTGGCGCAGTAATGCGACACCAGGGCCTCGCCACGGCGACCGGCCTGCGACGCCATATTCACCACCGCACCGCCCTGCACCTGTTGGGCCACCATGTGCGCCAGCACCTTTTGCATGATAAAGAAGGCGCCTTTGACATTGACGGCAAAAATCTTGTCGTACATGGCCTCGTCGCTTTCCAGCAGCGGCGCCATGTCGAAGATGGCGGCGTTGTTGTAGAGCGTGGTAATCGCGCCAAAGCGGCTGCTGGCTGCGGTGATCAGCGCGTCGATATCCGCAGAGCGGGTCACGTCGGTGGGCACATACAGCAGTGTGTCCGGGTGGCTGGCCATGAGGGCTGCCAGCTCAGGCCTGGGGCTTTTGCCGATGTCGGCCACGGTGCACTGGGCACCTTCATGCAAATAGGCCGTGGCCACTGCCAGGCCAATGCCGCCTGCGGCGCCGGTCAGCAGGGCGTGTTTTCCGGTCAGTCGGGTCATGCGTTTCTTCCTTGGATAAATTGTTGTACACGGGCAAAGGCCGCGCGCATGGCAGACAGCAGGCGCGGGTCATTGGCCAGGTTGCCCCACAGTGGCAGGTCGGCACAAAAGGCGGCTACCGGATCGGCGGATTCGCAGATGGCGTGCGCGACCGCCGGGTCCATGGCCTGGTCCTGGTAGGTGTAGCTGATCTGGCCCGCGTGCCAGCGCTGCAGGTAGGCCAGGAATAGCGCCGGCAACATGGCCACGCTGTCAATCGACTCGTTGCGGGCCAGGCGCTCGCGGAAGGTGGGCGCGATAAAGCCGGGGATCTTGGAGAAGCCGTCCATGGCCACGCGCTGGTTGGTATCCGCAATGGCGGGATTGCCAAAGCGGTCCAGCACCACATCACGGTAGGTGGGCAGGTTCAGGGGGCACGGGTGCTCGGGGGTGTCGAGCACCGGGATCACGTCATTGGTCACGTAATCAAAAGCGAACTGGCGGATCTGCGCATCCAGCGTGCCTTCGTGGATGTAGGTATAGCCCACCAGCGTGCCCGCCCAGGCGATGCAGCTGTGGGTGGCGTTGAGCAGGCGGATCTTGGCTTCTTCATAGGCCTGCACCGACTCCACCATTTCTACGCCCACGGTTTCCCAGGCCGGGCGCCCGGCAATGAAGTGGTCTTCAATCACCCACTGGATAAAGCTCTCACCCATGAGCGCAGCGGCGTCATCGATGCCGGTGGCTGCCAGCACGCGGGTGCGCACCTCGGCTGTGGGGCGGGGGGTGATGCGGTCCACCATGGCGTTGGGGCTGCTGGTGTGGGCCATTACCCAGGCCAGCAATTCGGCGTCGCCCAGCAGTTCCAGAAATTGCAACAGGCCACTGCGCGAGCGGTCACCGTTGTGGCGCAGGTTGTCGCAGTTCAGCAGCGTCACAGGCCCTGCATTGGCCTGCATGCGCGCCTTGAGGATGGCGGTGAGCGCGCCGTAAATCGTGCTGCCGGGCTTGCCGGATTTCAGCGCATCCAGGTCGGCCTGCAGGTCGGCAAAGTTCAGGTCCAGCTTGTCCTTGGCGTCGAGGTAGTAGCCCGCTTCGGTGACGGTAAACGAGATGATGCGCGTGTTGGCATCCGCCCCCAGACGTATCAGGCCCGAGAGCATGGGGTCATGGCGCACCACGGTCTGGATCGAGGTGATGCGGGTGTAGCTGCGCTCTCCCTGGGGTGTGACGGTCTCCAGCGTGTAGGCGCCTTGCTGGGCAATCAGCGCCTCGATGGTCTCGGCCATGTCAGGGCGGATGTTGCCCCCGGCCAGCGCCCAGCGGCGGTCACCGGTTTGCTGCAACTGGTGCAGGTAGACCGCCTGGTGGGCGCGGTGAAAAGAGCCCAGCCCCAGGTGGAGCATGAGCAAGGGTTTGGTGGTGTCTGGCATGGTGCGTGAAGCGTTGAATGCGTAATGCAGGGTTAGTGAACCAGCGTCTCGCGGGCTTTTCCGGTGCGGGTGATACGGCCCTTGGCGTCAAACAGATGGGCAGCATCCACATCGATGCGCAAGCCCACGGTGTTGCCTGCGTGCAGCTCGGTGCGCTCGTTCTGGCGGGATACCAGTTGCACACCGCTCGCGGTGGAGACATAGATCAGGGTCTCGGCACCCAGCGCTTCCACCAGATCCACCGTGGCGTCCATCAGGCCCTGGCCCGCGGCGCACAGCGTGACGTTTTCCGGGCGCAGGCCAATAAAGCCATCGGGCTCCACGGACAGGCCGGTGCTTTGCACCAGGGGCTGCAGATCTTTGGCAGCCACCATGTTCATTTGCGGCGTGCCGATGAACTGGGCCACAAACTGGTTGGCCGGGCGGTCATAGAGCTCCAGCGGCGTGCCTACCTGCTCGATCTTGCCGTCGCGCAGCACCACCACGCGGTCGGCCAGGGTCATGGCTTCGACCTGGTCGTGTGTCACGTAAATGGTGGTGGCGCCCAGGTCGCGGTGCAGCTTGGCGATCTCGATACGGGTCTGGCCGCGCAGGGCCGCGTCCAGGTTGCTCAGAGGCTCGTCAAACAGAAACACCTTGGGTGCGCGCACAATGGCGCGGCCAATGGCCACACGCTGGCGCTGGCCGCCGGAGAGCTCCTTGGGTGTGCGCTGCAGGTAGTCAGTCAGGTTCAGGATCTTGGCGGCGCGTCCCACTTTCTCCTGAATCACTGCCTGGTCCACCTTGGCGAGCTTCAGGGCAAAGCTCATGTTCTCGAACACGCTCATGTGCGGGTAGAGCGCGTAGCTCTGGAACACCATGGCCAGGTCGCGCTTGCTGCTGGGCTCATTGGTGATGTCGCGCCCGTCGAGCAGCAACTTGCCGCCGTCGTTTTCTTCCAGGCCGGCGATCAGGCGCAAGAGCGTGGACTTGCCGCAGCCCGAGGGGCCGACAAACACGACGAATTCGCCCTGGTTGATTTGCAGGTCAATGCCGCGGATCACGCGCACATTGCCAAACTCTTTTTCTATGCCTTGCAGTTCGAGGTATGCCATGGTGTGTCTCTTGAAATAGTTGTTACTTGACGGCGCCGAAGGTCAGGCCTTGGACCAATTGCTTCTGGCTGAACCAGCCAAACACCACGATGGGTGCAATCGCCATGAGCGACGCGGCCGACAGCTTGGACCAGAACAGGCCCTCGGGGCTGCTGTAGCTGGCAATCAGCGTGGCCAAGGTGCCGGCCTTGGCGGCACCCAGGTTGAGCGACCAAAAGGCTTCGTTCCAGCTCAGCACCAGGCACAGGAGGCCGGTGGAGGCCAGGCCACCCAGGGTGAGGGGCAGCAACACCATGCGGAATTCCTGCCACAGTGTGGCGCCATCCATGCGCGAGGCTTCCAGGATTTCGTGCGGAATTTCCTTCAGGTAGGAGTACAGCATCCACACCATGATGGGCAGGTTGGAGAGGGTGAACACAATCACCAGCGCGGTCAGGCTGTCGAGCAGGCCGGAGGTCTGCGCCATCACATACACCGGCACCAGCGCGCCCACGGCGGGCATCATCTTGGTGGAGAGCATCCACATCAAAATATCTTTGGTGTACTTGCCCTTGAAGAAGGCCATGGCGTAGGCGGCCGGAAACGCCAGCGCCAACCCCAGCACGGTGGAGAGCACGCTGGTGAGCAGCGAGTTCTTGGCAAACAGCAGGTAGTCGCTGCGTTCCTGCACGATGGAGAAGTTCTCCAGCGTGGGCGTGAACACCAAGAGCGGCGGCACGGCAATGGCCTGCAGCTCGGTTTTGAACGCGGTCAGGATCAGCCAGCCCAGCGGAAAGAACAGCAGCAGCGTGACAGCCCAGGCCGCAGCCGTGCGGATGATGAGCCGGGGTGGATATTTGGAGCGGGTGTGTGCCATGGTGTTATTTGTCCAGGTTCTTGCCGACCATGCGGATGAGAAAGGCGGCGGCGATATTGGCCAGCACCACGGCAAACAGCGCGCCCGCGGAGGCCACACCGGCATCGAAGTTGAGCAGCGCCTGCTTGAAGATCAGGAAGGCCATGTTGGTACTGGCATCACCCGGTCCGCCACCGGTGGTGGTGTAGATCTCGGCAAATACGCTGAGCAGGAAGATCATCTCGATCATCACCACCACGGCCACCGAGCGGCCCAGGTGCGGGATGTAGAGGTAGCGCAATTGCTGCAGGTAGGTGGCGCCATCCATGCGCGCGGCCTCCAACTGTTCGCGGTTCATGCTTTGCAGCGCGGTCATGAAAATCAGCGTGGCAAAGGGCAGCCATTGCCAGGCCACCATGATGATGACGGAGCCCAGCGGGAAGTCGGTCAGCCAGTCGATGGGGGTGAGGCCAAAGAAGATGGACACCTGCGCCAGCACCCCGTAAATCGGGTTCATCATCATGTGCTTCCACAGCAGGGCATTCACTGTGGGCATGACGAAGAAGGGCGAGATCAGCAGCAGGCGCACGATGGCGCGGCCAGGGAACGGGTCGTCAATCAACAGCGCAATGGCAGTGCCGAAGATCACCGTGATCAGGATCACGCTGCCCAGCAGCAACAGCGTGTTGAAGACCGCCACCGTAAAAGAGGGGTCTGTCAGAAAGTATTCGAAGTTTTCCAGCCCGATAAAGCCGGTTTCTTCGGGCTGCATCAGGTTGTAGCGGATGACCGAAAAATAAATCGTCATCACCAGCGGGACGATCATCCACAGGAGGAGTGACGCAACAGCAGGCGTCAGCAGGAGCCGCGGCAGGAGTTTCTTCATGGGATGTGTCTCGTAATTTTTCTTATGGACGAGTGAGCAAATGAAGGCACCCGTCAAAGGTGCCCAAGTGATGCCCAGTTGGCGTAGCGAGCGGCTCGAGGTGAGGTCCGAGGCGCACAGCCGTACTCCCGTACGGCGAGCACCCCGGGCCTCAGATCGGGCCGCGCAGTAGCCAAATGGGTATTACTTGTAGTAGCCGCCCTTTTTCATTTCGCGTTCGGCGGCTGTTTGCGAAGCCTTCAAGGCCGCATCAATCGTGGTCTTGCCGGCCAGAGCCGCACTCATCTGCTGACCCACTGCGATACCGATGGCCTGGAACTCGGGGATGGCCGCGAACTGCACGCCCACGTACGGCGACTTGGGCAGCGTGCTGTCGTTGGGGTTGGCCGAATCAATAGCGGCTTTTTCAGCAGCAGCAAACACGGCAGCCTTCTGGAACTCCGGATTGGCGTAGGTGGACTTGCGGGTGCCGGTGGGCACGTGGGCCCAGCCGTTGGTCTTGCCCACCAGGTTGATGTAGTCCTTGGAAGTCGCCCAGTTGATGAACTTCTGTGCCGCGTCCGCGTTCTTGGTGCCAGCCGGAATGGCCAGGGCCCAGGCCCACAGCCAGTTGGCGCCCTTCTGGGTCACAGCGTAAGGGCCTTGTGCAAACGCCACCTTGTCAGCCACCTTGGACTGCTTGGGGTCGGTGATGAACGAGGCTGCAATCGTGGCGTCAATCCACATGCCGCACTTGCCTTCGTTGTACAGGGCCAGGATTTCATTGAAGCTGTTGGCCGAAGAGCCGGGAGGGCCGTACTTGGTCAGCAGCTCCACGTACATGGTGACTGCGTCTTTCCAGGGCTTGGATTCCAGCTGGGGCTTCCACTTCATGTCAAACCACTGGGCGCCATAGCTGTTGGCCATGGTGGACAGAAAGGCCATGTTGTCACCCCAGCCCGGCTTGCCGCGCAGACAGATGCCGTACACGCCGTTCTTGGGGTCATGGATCTTGGCAGCGGCGTCACGCACCTGGTCCCAGGTGGGGCGGTCTGCGAACTTGATGCCGGCCTTGTCGGTCAGGTCTTTGCGGTACATCAGCATGGAGCTTTCGCCGTAGAAGGGGGCTGCGTACATTTTTCCGCCAACCGACAGACCGTCTTTCATGGCAGGCAGGATGTCATCTGCGTCGTAGCTGGCATCACCCTTCAATTCCTTGAGCCAGCCCTTTTTGCCCCAGATGGGGGTTTCGTACATGCCGATGGTCATGACGTCGAACTGTCCGCCCTTGGTGGCGATGTCGGTGGTGACGCGCTGGCGCAGTGCGCCTTCTTCCAGAGTGACCCACTTGAGCTTGATATCGGGGTTGGCGGCTTCAAAATTCTTGCCGAGCTTTTGCATCTCGATCATGTGGCCGTTGTTGACGGTGGCGATCACCAGTTCGGTAGCCGAGGCCGAGATGCCGCACAGGGATGCGACCAGGGTTGCAGCCATTGCAACGCGGGTTTTGAGTGTCATGTCTATGTCTCCAGAGTGTTGATATGAGGTGCTTCGTTCAATGCTTTTTTGCATCCAGCACTGACAGATGGAAGATACTGACTCGCTGATGCAGAAACGATACTTGCAAAGCGTGTTGCGGTACTAAATTGCACTGCATACTCAGTATTTACACCTACTGGCACCAAATTAGTATGGCTTACCCGCAATAAAGCATCTCTTTGGCTCCGGACGTGCGCCAGGGTTGAGAATGCGCTTGGCAGAAAAATTTATTTGGAGTAGCGGCAGATGAAGAATGATGACGACGAACCCCCGGTCTGGGTCACGGTGCTCAAGCTCGTGGTGATCGCGGTCGTCCTGATTGGTGGCACTGGCCTGGCGCTGTGGTACGTGGACCAGTGGCAGTCGCGCAGCCAGCCCCCACCTGGGTCAAGCAGTGATGTGTCTGGCTGGGGCATCGTGCATGACGATCCCTTGCGCCCCCATCGATAGAAGTGTGGCCCCCACGTTCGCTCGCTGCGCGTAGCTCGCGGCCCGGCGGAAAAACCTGCCTGACCTACCGGCTTGCCGGAATCGGCGGCAGGGTGTGAACCACATCGCCGCATTGGGCCCGGTGGCGCAGCACGTGGTCCATCACCACCAGCGCCAGCATGGCCTCGGCAATCGGGGTGGCGCGTATGCCCACGCAAGGATCGTGGCGGCCCTTGGTGACCACCTGGGTGGGGTTGCCCGCCGAATCAATGGAATCGCGCGGCGTGATGATGGAGCTGGTGGGCTTGATGGCAATGCTCACCTCCAGGTCCTGCCCGGTGCTGATGCCGCCCAATACGCCACCGGCGTTATTGCTGGCAAAGCCTGCAGGCGTGAGGGAGTCGCCATGGGTGGTGCCGCGCTGGGCCACGCTGGCAAAACCGGCGCCAATCTCCACACCCTTGACCGCGTTGATGCCCATCATGGCGTAGGCAATATCGGCGTCCATCTTGTCGAATAGCGGCTCGCCCAAGCCCACCGGTACGTTGGAGGCCGAGACGCGGATGCGCGCGCCGCAAGAGTCACCGGCTTTGCGCAGGGCGTCCATGTAGTCTTCGAGCGCAGCGACATCGGTCACGGGTGCGAAGAAGGGGTTGTGGGGCACATGGTCCCAGGACTCGAAGCCGATGGGCACATCGCCAACCTGCGTCATGCAGCCACGGAACTCGGTGCCAAATCTTTCCTTCAGCCACTTCTTGGCAACAGCCCCTGCGGCCACCATGGGTGCGGTCAGGCGTGCGCTGGAGCGTCCACCCCCACGTGGGTCGCGGATGCCGTATTTCTGGAAATAGGTGTAGTCGGCATGTCCCGGGCGGAAGGTCTCCAGGATGTTCCCGTAGTCCTTGCTGCGCTGGTCGGTGTTCTGGATCAGCAGCGCGATCGGCGTGCCGGTGGTCCGGCCCTGGTAGACGCCGCTGAGGATCTGCACCGCGTCGGGCTCGTTGCGCTGGGTGACGTGTCGACTGGTGCCGGGGCGGCGGCGGTCCAGGTCGGTCTGGATGTCGGCCTCGCTCAATTCCATGCCGGGCGGGCAGCCGTCAATCACGCAGCCAATGGCCGGGCCGTGGGATTCACCAAAGTTGGTGACTGCGAAAAGGTGTCCGAAGGTATTGCCGCTCATGCGGGGGATTATCCCCGAGGCGGCACGCCTTTTTGGTCGGAAGGTTTAAGGGGCCGCGGGGGCTACGGGCGCTTCGCCCTCGGGCCAGTCGCGGATGTAGGCCTTGAGCATCTGGTTTTCGAAGTTCTGGCTGTCCACCACCGCACGGGCCACGTCATAGAAGCTGATCACGCCCATGAGCATGTGGTCTTGCATTACCGGCATGTAGCGGGCATGGCGCTCCAGCATCATGCGGCGCACCTCGTCCATTTCAGTCTCCATGGTGCAGGTCAGGGGCGCGTCGTCCATGGAGGCGCGCACTGCCGTGCTGCCAATGCTGCCGCCGTTTTTCACCAGGGTCTGGATCACCTCGCGAAAAGTCAGCATGCCCACCAGTGCGCCATGCTCCATGACCACCAGGGAACCGATATCTTTTTCTGCCATCAGGTCGAGTGCGCGGGACAGGGCTTCATCCGGATGGGCGGTGAACAGGGTGCCGCCTTTGACGCGCAGGATATCGCTGACTTTCATGGTATTTCCTAGTGACACAGGATTGGGTTCTGGATCTTGAATATAGCCCACAATCTGCTGGTTTCCAGCCCTGTATACCCCACACTTTCAGAACACCTTCACAGGAGACGCCCATGGCAGGCTATGCCGACCCGGGATTTGACACGCTCGCCCTGCACGCCGGTGCCACACCGGACGCCACCGGCGCGCGCGCGGTGCCGATTCACCTGACCACGTCGTTTGTGTTCGAGTCCAGCGACCATGCGGCTTCCCTCTTCAACCTAGAGCGCGCGGGCCATGTGTATTCGCGCATCAGCAACCCCACCAATGCGGTGCTGGAGCAGCGCATCTCGGCGCTCGAAGGCGGCGTGGGCGCCATCTCGGTGGCCAGCGGCCAGGCCGCACTGCACCTGTGCATTGCCACGCTGATGGGCGCGGGCAGCCACATCGTGGCCTCCACCGCGCTGTATGGTGGCTCACACAATCTGCTGCACTACACCCTCAAGCGCTTTGGCATTGACACCACCTTCGTGAAGCCCGGCGACCTGGACGCTTGGCGCGCGGCCGTGCGGCCCAACACCAAACTGTTTTTTGGCGAGACCGTGGGCAACCCCGGACTGGATGTGCTCAACACGCCCGAAGTCAGTTCAATAGCCCACGCCGCCGGCGTGCCACTCCTGGTGGACTCGACGCTCACCACGCCCTGGTTGGTCCAGCCCTTCACCCAGGGCGCGGACCTGGTCTACCACTCGGCCACCAAGTTCCTGAGCGGCCACGGTACGGTGATTGGTGGCGTGGTGGTGGATGGTGGCAGTTTTGACTGGGACAAGTCCGGCAGGTTCCCGGAACTCTCCGAGCCCTACGCGGGCTTTCACAACATGGTGTTTACCGAGGAGGCTACGGTGGGCGCCTTTTTGCTGCGCGCACGGCGCGAGGGCCTGCGCGACTTTGGCGCCTGCTTGAGCCCGCACTCGGCCTGGCTGATCTTGCAGGGAATAGAAACGCTGTCGCTGCGCATGGAGCGCCACATGCGCAACACCACGCGGGTGGTGGAGTTTCTGGCAGCACACCCCCTGGTATCGCGCGTTGGCCACCCCATGCTGGAGAGTCACCCGGACCATGGGCTGGCACAAAAGCTACTGCCGCGCGGGGCGGGTTCGGTCTTCAGCTTCGATTTGCGCGGCACGCGGGCGCAGGGCCAGGCTTTTGTGGAAGCGCTCAAGGTATTCAGCCACCTGGCCAATGTGGGCGACTGCCGCAGCCTGGTGATCCACCCGGCCAGCACCACCCACTTCCGCATGGATGACGCGGCGCTGGCGCAGAGCGGCATTGGCCAGGGCACGATACGCCTGTCCATAGGCCTGGAAGAAGCCGACGATTTGCTCGATGACCTCAAGCGTGCGCTGCGCGTGGCCGAGAAGACAAAGGCCTGATATGTTTCTTCAAGTCAACAACGCAGCCATCTATTGCTACACCGGCGGCAAGCCCTTTGACGCCGCCAAGCCCACGGTGCTGCTGGTGCACGGCGTGCTGCACGACCACAGCGTCTGGATTCTGCAAAGCCGCTACCTGGCCCACCACGGCTGGAATGTGCTGGCCGTCGACATGCCGGGCCACTGCCGCAGTGGCGGTGCGCCCTGCACCTCGGTGGAAGAAGCTGCCGACTTTGTCTGGGCCCTGCTGGATGCAGCAGGCGTGCAGAAGGCCGCACTGGTGGGCCACAGCCTGGGCTCTTTGATCGTGCTCGAAGCCGCTGCCCGCGCGCCCATGCGGGTGAGCCAACTGGTGCTGGTGGGCACGGCATTTCCCATGGCGGTGGCCCCTGCCCTGCTGGAAGCCTCGCTCAACGCACCCGAGAAGGCGCTGCAGATGGTGAACGTGTTTTCACGCAGCACCCTGGCGCCACCGCCCTCGGCCCTGGGGCCGGGCACCTGGGTCTATGGCGCATCCCTGGCTCTGGGTCGCCGTGTGCTGGCCAGCAACACAGAGGTCAACCTGTTCCACACCGGCTTTGTGGCCTGCGACAGCTACCGCCATGGCGAAGCCGCCATGGAGCAAGTCAGCTGCCCCACCCTGTTTGTGCTGGGCGAGCAGGACCAGATGACGCCACCCAAGGCAGCCAGAGGCCTGATGGCCAAGGCACGCAACGCCCAAGTGGTGTTGCTGCCGGGCGGCCACCACCAGATGCTGGAGACGCCGGAGCCCATGCTCAAGGCGCTGACGGGGTTTTTGAAAACGGCATAAAAACATACTTGTTTCCAGTAGCGTGCAGTTTGGGCGCGCCTGGATACAACACTGTAATTTTCCCTGTTAATTTGAGTGAAGTGCAGAGGGATGATGTGCACCCAATTTCGGAAATCAAATATTGGATGCAGGACAAAGCCAATGAACCAAATTGGACTAGATAGTTGCAAATTGTCAATGATCTGGATAGGAACTTCACACACCATGAACGAGCTTCCGCCCGCGAAGGTAATCACGCGCTGCAGAAAAGTTCAGAAGAATATGGCGACGTAGTCAAGACGTTCGCCTAGCCACCGCATAAACATGGCACAGCACACGAAGGAAAGTGCCAATGGTGGCGTTGTAGTGAATTCCTTTTATGGCTTGGCACTGGGTATTCCGTGGCTCGCTTTATCAAAAATGCTCCCACAGGAAAGGGCTGCAAATGTCGCAGGGCATCTCATATCGGTTGGGAAAATATATCGGGGCCATGCCACAGTGGTTGAGGTATTTGTTTCTGACTGTACTCTTGATTGCACTGTACAGCGCGTTCGACTTCGGACTCCCACCAACTCGGCACACTCAATCAACACAACCCGTTCAGTTACCGAACTCCAACAAAAGACCACAGAGTGAAGATGGGGAGCTTGCTCGCCAAGAGTGTTCCAAATCAATAGTTGAAAGAAAAAAGAAATATGATTCCCTAATGAGAGAAGAGAAGTTTTGGGCGGCAGCTCGTGGTCTCAGCAATTGTGCAGAGGCACTTGGGACTCCTGAACTTGCGGCACTTGTGCGGAATGCCGAAATAAAGTCATATCTATTTGACATAAATAATGTAAACAGTTCACCTCGGGACCGCTCCAGAGCCATGGACATGCTTACGCGAGATTATCCAGATATTGGCGCCAAGTACGAACGACTGGCTAAAGAGCTTTTGGAGCAAGTGAATCGTCTGGATGAGGGCTTACAGTGGGAGTACATTCACACTGACGACCCAATGGGTAAGGGACTCATACACCAGGCAACCGTTGTTAGCACAAACACTGTTGATTTTGACTTCCCATATTCTGGACCGCAGTATGGTACGTTGACTCTGAGAACCCATCCACGGTACGGGAGGGACGTTGTCTTCCGCATTGAGAAGGGTCAATTTATATGTCGTCTTTACGAAGGGTGTAATGTTGTGGTTCGTTTCGACGATGATTCACCCACAACTTTTTCTGCGATTGGGTCTGCAGACCACAGCAGTAAAGTGCTTTTCATTCAGAATTACGACAAATTTTTAGGGAAGATGCTCAAAGCAAAGAGATTACGTATTTCGGTAAATGTTTTTCAAGAAGCCGCTCCAATGTTCGAGTTCGACGTCAAAGGCTTTGATCAAATTAAATACAAAAATTCCAGTTAAATTTCAAGTGAATCCTCTGGGCCTTCTTAGAAGAGAAAAACAAGACCAACGTGAGTGCATGAAGGCAGCGGTGACACAAGCCAATTCGGTTAAAGAGGTTTTTGAGCGCTTCGCATTTGTACTGAGTTGTGGCGCTCGGCGGTTGCGACATGAGTTGCTCATGTTATTACGCGGTAGCCTGCTCGCCGCTCCTGAGCCCACACCCGCGGTGCAAGGGGTATGCCAGGTGACGATTTGTGGTACTCCACCATGAGGAACCCGGCATGCCCCTTGTGCCGCAGTGAGCGAAGTGGGTCCAGCGGTAACCAATGACTACCCGTGCCTCAAATAACCTGGCGCAAAGTGCTGGACGACCAGCTACCGCCCTGCCACAGCTTCTCGTTGCCCGCGTTGCGTGGCAGCAGCAGCGTCTCCATCAGCGGTGCCAGGGTCACGGCTTCGGGGCGGGCCAGCAGCACAAAGCGGGCTTCGGCGCCAAACACATCGGCTTCGTTGAGCTGGCCAATCCAGTCCAGGCCGGTCAGCGCCTCCACCACGGTTTCCACGCGCTGCGCATCCACCGCCAGCGTGCTGCACAGCTCGGCCATGGTGCGGCCTTTACCCGGGAGGCTGGCGGCGAGGTCCAGCTCGCGCAAGACCTCCAGCGCCAGTTGGAATTGCCAGCCAATGCCGCTGCGCCTGCGCGGAATGCCGGCAATCAGGCTGGGCACATAGGCAGTGAGTGCTGCACCCAGCAGCACAATTACCCAGGCCATGTAAATCCAGACCAGCAGGATGGGCAAGGTGGCAAAGGCCCCATACACCGCCGAATAGGTGGGCACCTTGCTCAGGTACAAGGCCAGCAGCTTCTTGGCCACTTCCATCAGGGTGGAGACAAACAGGCCGCCCATCCAGGCATGACCCCAGCGCACAAAGGTGTTGGGCACGTAATGGAACATGGCGGCCATGCCACCGGCCACCAGCAGGTACTGCAACACATCCAGCAACAGGCTCACACCGCCCGGCATAGCACCCACCAGGCCCTTGGAGGCCGACAGCGCATACGAGGTCATGCTGAGCGACGCACCCAGCAACACGGGCCCCAGGGTGATGGCAGCCCAATAGATCAGCACGCGCTGGCCAAACGGACGCCGTGCGCGCACGCGCCAGATGCTGTTGAGCGTGCGGTCTATGGTGAAGATCAAGGCCAGCGCGCTGGCCACCAGAACGGCCAGGCCAGCCACACCGAGTTTGCTGGCCTTGCCCGCAAACTGGCCCAGATAGCCCAGCACCTGGCGCGCAATGTTGTCGGGCACCAGGCTTTCCACCAGCCACTTCTGCAGCACGTCCTGGAACTTGGCAAACATGGGGAAGGCGGTGAACACCGCCAGTGCCACCGTAAAGAAAGGCACCAAGGCGATGGTGGTGGTGAATGTCAGGCTGCTGGCGGTCAGGCCCAGTCGGTCTTCGCGAAAACGCTCGCGCAGGGTGTGGGCGGCGTCCAGCCAGCGCACGCTGGCAACGTCGGCCAGCCAAACCCGGAATCGGTCTATCGGTCTGTCAGTGAATTGCATCCCGCTATGATGCCACTGCCATGCACATAGCCTCCCCTGCCCCCTCCACCCCCCCCACCGCCACCGTCCAACTCAGCCGCGTGCTGGCCGTTGGCAGTCTCGTCGCACTGATTGTGCTGTGCCTGGCCTGGGAGCTCTGGCTCGCCCCCTTGCGTCCGGGCGGCTCGTGGCTGGCCCTCAAGGTGCTGCCCCTGTGCCTGCCGATGGCAGGGCTGCTGAAGAACCGCATGTACACCTACCGTTGGGTCAGCCTGGTGGTGTGGTTGTACTTTATTGAGGGCGTGGTGCGCGCCTGGGGTGACAAGGCGCCCGGCAACTACCTGGCCCTGGCCGAAGTGGTGCTGTGCCTGTGCCTGTTTGCGGCCTGCCTGCTGCATGTGCGCACACGCCAGCGCAACGCGCCGGCACCCGCTGTGGAAGCCCAGGCTGCGGCACCCACTGTCTCCTGAAATTCGTGAGCGCTACCACCGTGCAAGATAAAGAACCATTTTTGGAAACCCTGCGTGCCATCGTCGGCGCGCCCAACGTGCTCACCGAGGGTGACCTGAGCGCCTGGGAGCTCGACTGGCGCAAACGCGAACACGGCAAGGCCCTGGCCGTTGTGCGCCCTGCCTCTACCTCTGAGGTGGCGCGCGTGGTGCAGGCCTGTGCAGCTGCGGGCGTCAGCCTGGTGCCACAGGGTGGCAACACCGGCATGGTGGTGGGCTCCACGCCGGATGCCAGCGGCACGCAGGTGGTGCTGAGCCTGACCCGCATGAACCGCATCCGCACCATGGACGCCGCCAACCTGACCGTCACCGTGGAAGCTGGCTGTGTGCTGCAGAACCTGCAGGAAGCCTGCGAGAAAGAAGGCTTCTTGTTCCCCTTGAGCCTGGCTGCCGAGGGCAGCTGCACCATAGGCGGCAACCTGGCCACCAATGCCGGCGGCACGCAGGTGGTGCGCTACGGCAACACGCGCGAGCTGTGCCTGGGCCTGGAGGTGGTGACGGCTGCGGGTGAGGTCTGGAATGGCCTGTCGGGCCTGCGCAAGGACAACACCGGCTACGACCTGCGGCATCTGTTCATAGGCTCCGAGGGCACGCTGGGTGTGATCACCGCGGCCACCCTGAAGATGTACCCCTTGCCCAAATCCATGCTCACCGCCTTTGCCTCGGTGCCCTCGCTGGAGGCCGCGGTGGAACTGCTGGGTCTGGCGCAGCAGCAACTGCATGCGGGCCTGACGGGCTTTGAAGTGATGGGGCAATTTGCCCTGTCCCTGGTGCGCAAGCACTTCCCCCAGCAAAACGTACCCTTTGAGGGCGACGACGCGTTTTGCGTGGTGCTGGAAGTGTCGGACCACGCCTCCGAGGCCCATGCCCGCGGCCTGCTGGAAAACCTGCTGGAAGAAGCCCTGCAGGACGGCTGCGTGCTTGACGCCGTGGTGGCAGAAAACATTTCCCAGGCGCGCGCGCTCTGGCACATCCGCGAGAGCATTCCGCTGGCACAGGCGCAGGAAGGCCTGAACATCAAGCACGACATTTCGGTGGCCGTGTCCAACATTCCCGACTTCGTGCGCGAGACCGATGCGCAAATAGCCCAGGCGTTCCCCGGCGCGCGCATGGTCAACTACGGCCACCTGGGCGACGGCAATCTGCACTACAACGTGCAGGCCCCTGAGGGCTCGGATGCCGAAGCCTTTTTGCGCGACCAGGAAAAGCCCATCAACGCCATCGTCTATGCGCAAGTAGAACGCTTCCAGGGCTCCATTTCGGCCGAGCACGGCATCGGCACCTTGAAGCGCGAAAAGCTGGCACAGCACAAGTCCCCGGTGGCGCTGGGCTTGATGCGCGCCATCAAACTGGCGCTGGATCCGAACAACACCATGAACCCCTCTGCCCTTTTTCTGCCATGAACAGCCCCAGCCCTGCGCGCCCTGTGCGCTCCCAGTACGAAGATTTCATGCGCCACGTGTACACCACCGGCGTGAACAAGCCCGACCGTACCGGCACTGGCACACGCAGTGCCTTTGGCTACCAGATGCGCTTTGACCTGACCGAGGGCTTTCCGCTGGTGACCACCAAGAAGGTGCACCTGCGCTCCATCATCCAGGAACTGCTGTGGTTCCTCACCGGGTCGAGCAGCAACAACTGGCTCAAAGAACGCAATGTGAGCATCTGGGACGAATGGGCCAAGCCCGATGGCGACCTGGGCCCGGTGTATGGCGTGCAATGGCGCAGCTGGCCTACGCCGGACGGCGGCCATATCGACCAGATCAGCGAGCTGCTGCACACGCTCAAGACCAACCCCGATTCGCGCCGCATGATTGTGAGCGCCTGGAACGTGGCCGACCTGTCCAAGATGGCGCTGATGCCCTGCCACGCCTTCTTCCAGTTTTATGTGGCACCGGCCGAAGAGCCCGGCGGCAAAGGGCGCCTGAGCTGCCAGCTCTACCAGCGCAGCGCCGACATTTTTCTGGGCGTGCCTTTCAACATTGCCAGCTACGCACTGCTGACCCACATGCTGGCGCAGCAGTGCGACCTGGAGGTGGGCGACTTCATCTGGACCGGTGGCGACTGCCACATCTACAGCAACCACCACGCCCAGGTGGAAGAGCAGCTCAGCCGCGAGGCCTTTGCCTACCCCACGCTGCGCATCAAGCGCCAACCGCCTTCGCTGTTTGACTACCAGCTGGAAGACTTTGAGGTGCTGGACTACCAGTGCCACCCGGCCATCAAGGCGCCTGTCGCAGTCTGAGGCCAGCCATGCAGTTGCACCTGGTATTTGCCCGCAGCACCAGCGGCGTGATCGGCGTGGACGGCGGCCTGCCCTGGCATTTGCCCGAAGACCTGGCGCACTTTAAACGCACCACCCTGGGCTGCCCGGTGATCATGGGGCGCAAGACCTGGGACTCGCTTCCACCCAAATTCCGCCCCCTGCCGGGGCGCGCCAATGTGGTGGTGACCCGCCAAGCCGACTGGCAAAGCGCGGGTGCCCTGCGTGCCGACTCGCTGGAGCAGGCCATGGCGCTGTGTGGTGATGCGCCGCATGTGTGGGTGATAGGCGGCGCGCAGCTCTATGCGCTGGCCCTGCCGTTGGCCACCACTGCTGTTGTTACCGAGATTGATGTGGAAGTGCAAGGCGATGCGTTTGCCCCGGTCTTCGGCCCGGATTGGCAGGAAACAGCACGCGAAGAACACACCGCAGCCAGCGGGCTGCGCTACCGTTTTATTACCTTGACGCACAACAGGAGTTTGAAGAATGTCTGAGCATGGTTTTCACGTCCACGGCCCCCACGACCACGAGCTGGAGCACGCCATCCAGGGTGGCCACGGCGACCATGGCAACGGCGGCATGATCAACCAGATCGCCATGTTCACCGCCATCATCGCCACGGTGGGCGCCATTTTTTCCTACATGGGAGGCGCCACCCAAGCCAATGCCGGGCTGTACAAGAACAACGCCGCGCTCAAGAAGGCGGAGGCCTCCAACCAATGGAATTACTTCCAGGCCAAGAGCACCAAGCAGGCCCTGGCCGAGCTGGCGCGTGACCTCAGCCTGGACACCGCCAAGCCCGCCTACCAAGCCAAGATGGACCGCTACGAAAAGGAAAAAGGCGAGATCAAGGTGGTGGCCGAAAAGCTCGAAGGCGAAGCCACCGAGTGGGACCACCGGAGCGATGAGCAAATGCACCAGCACCACCGCTGGGCCCAGGCCACCACCGTGCTGCAGGTGGCGATTGCCCTGGCCGCCATTGCCCTGCTGACCAAAAAGAAGTGGCTGGAATACGCCATGTTTGGCGTGGGTGGTGTGGGCGTGGTGGTGGGGGCGCTGGCGTCCTTCCACATCTAGCAGCGACCCTCTGCGCTTCAGTTCAGGCGCTGAATGCGCCCCATCTGCGGCACAGGTAAAACGCCCTTGAGCCGGAAGTAGAGCTTGGCGGCCACCAGATCGGTTTCGCCTTCCTGCACATTGCGGCCCTGCTTGAAAACGCTCAGGGCGTCGCCGCCCGAGGCCATGAAGCTGTTCACCGTAACCCGGTAGCTCTGGTCCATGGCCATGGGCACACCGTTCAGCCGCATGGAGCCGGGCACCACGCGGTGGCCCGTGCCGGGCGCTGCGCCCTCGGGCACGCTGGCATCCCACACATAGCTGAAACCGTTGGAGACCGGCAGGATGCGCCCGCCGGGCGGCTGCGGCTTCTCCCACTGCTGCTCCAGCAGGCGCAGCAGTTGCGCGCCGGTCAGGTCCATGGTGACCAGGCTGTTGTTGAAGGGCAGCACGCTGAAGAGCTGGCCGAAGGTAACGGCCAGGCTGCTGCTCAGGTCGGTGCGCAGGCCACCCGGGTTGGTGAAGGCAATCTGTGCTGCCCGGTCGCCATAGCTTGGGTCGGACGAACCGGCCAGGTAGGCATCGGCAATCACCGCGCCCAGGGTGCTTTCGCCCGCGGCGTTGGTGCGCCGGTCCAGCGGCGCGGCCAGGCGGCCCACTTCCATGTCGGAGAGCGGTGCACTCAGGTCGCCATAGCGGCGCACGATGGCGTCCACCGCCGGGTCTGGCTGCAGGGCGGTGGCGCCTTGGGGCAGTGGCAGCGGGTTGCCGTTGGCATCTTTCACCACAGCGCCATTGAGCACCACCCGGTTGTTGGCATCCTTGGCCAGCACCCGGCGCGCGACGGGGTCTATCTGCAAATCAATCTGCGTCAACAGGCGCCCGTAAAAGCCGGTCTGTGTAAGCAGCTTGCCGTCCGGACGCACACACACATATTCCTGGTGCGTGTGGCCGCTGACCACCACATCCACCGCGCTGTCAAACTGGTCCGCCAAGGCCAGGATGGGCCCACTGAAATCCGGACAGGTCTTGTCCTGCACCGTGCGTGCGCTGGTCTGCCCGCCCTGGTGAATCAGCACCACGACTGCGGCCGCACCCTGGGCCTTGAGCTGGGGTGCCAGCCGGTTGACCGTGGCCACCTCGCTCAGGAACTGCAGCCCGGCCACTCCCGCCGGTGTGACTACCGAGGGCGTGGCGCGCAGGGTCAGGCCGATGAAGCCGATCTTCACGCCGCCCACGTCCCGCAGAGCGGTCGCGGGGAACAAGGTTTTGCCGGAAGCCGTGTCCAGCACATTGGCCGCCAGATACTGGAACCTGGCACCGGAGAAGGTGCCTGCGTTCATGCAGGTGTCCACCCCCACGGTGCCGCTGGAGCCATCCGCCGGGCGCGGGTAGCACCCCCCCATTTGCAGGCGCAGCAGCTCGGTGCGGCCCTTGTCGAATTCATGGTTACCCACGCTGGAGACATCCAGGCCAATCTGGTTGAGCACCTCAATGGTCGGCTCATCATGGAACAGCCCGGAGGCCAGCGGTGTGGCGCCCACCAGGTCGCCCGCGCCCACGACCAGGGTGCGACCCGGGTTCTGGCTTTTGAGTTGTTGCACCAGGCTGGATAGGTAGGCCGCACCACCGGCCGCTACACGCGTGCCGGCGGGGTTGGCCGCATCGGGCATGAGTACGCTGCCACTGGGGGGCTGGATGTTGCCGTGGAAGTCATTGATGGCGATCAGCGAGATGTGCACCGGCTCGGCCGCGTGGGCACACTGGGCAAAGGACGCCAGCAGCAGCGGCAACAAGGCAGTTCGGGAGAGGGAATGCAGCTTCATCGGGACCTCGGGCAAATGGGCACAATGCATGGACTATAGTGCCGCTGCATTGCAGACGCCCTGCCCCGAATATTGAATGACCCCGCCATGAAACTTGCCACCTGGAACATCAACTCTTTAACCGTACGCCTGCCGCAGGTACTGGACTGGCTGGCCGCCAACCCGGTGGATGTGCTGGTGCTGCAGGAGCTCAAGCTGACCGACGACAAGTTCCCCACCGACCAGTTTGCACAGGCCGGCTATCTGTCGCACAGCTTTGGCCAGAAGACCTACAACGGCGTGGCGCTCTTGAGCCGCACACCCGCCACCGATGTGGTGAAAAACATCCCCGGCTTTGATGACGACATGGCGCGCGTGATCACCGGCACGGTAAGCCAGGGCGAAGGAGACGGCGCACAGAGCATCCGCGTGGTGGGCGCCTATTTCCCCAACGGCCAGGAGCCCGGCAGCGACAAGTTTGAGTACAAGATGGAGTGGCTCAAGGGCCTGCGCAGCTGGCTGAAAGAAGAATTGGTCAAGCACCCGCGCCTGCTGCTCATGGGCGACTACAACATCACTTTTGATGACCTGGATGTGTGGGACCCGGAGGGCATGCGCGATGCCATCCATTGCACCGACGAGGAGCGCTACCAGCTCAACGCACTGATCGCCCTGGGCCTGACCGACAGCCACCGCCTGTTCCCGCAGCCCCCCAAAAGCTACAGCTGGTGGGACTACCGCGATGCCGGTTTCCGGCGCAACCGCGGCCTGCGCATTGACCACATCCTGGTGAGCCAGGCACTCAAAGCGCAGGTGAAGTCCTGCGTGATTGACAAGACCCCACGCAAGAATGAGCGCCCCAGCGACCACGCACCCGTGGTCGTTGAGTTAGGCTAGCCGTTCGCCCGGCCGCCCCGGGCAATTCCTTACTCCAGGTTCAGTTCCTGAATCTTGCGGGTGATGGTGTTGCGGCCAATACCCAGCTTGTGCGCGGCTTCAATGCGGCGGCCCTTGGTGGTGGCCAAGGCTGCCAGTATCAGGCGCGACTCAAAGCGCCGGGTCAGCACATCCCACACGTCCAGACGGCCACTGTTGAGCAGCGCAATGGCCTCACCCTCCAAGCCCTGCTCCCACTCCTGCAAGGCGTCCGCAGTGGCTGCCATGCTGTGCGCAGAAAACGCGTTCACGGGCGCCGCTGCCGGGGCTGCAGCTTCCAGGAAAGCCGGGGCAGCCTCCTGCACCACCGCTGCGGCCACAGCCTTGGGCACACCGGCGTCCAGCCGGGCCACGCCCACTTCGGGTGGCAGGTCCTTGGGTTCAATCAGCTGGGCCGGTGCCATCACGGTAAGCCAGTGGCACAGGTTTTCCAGCTGGCGCACATTGCCGGGGAAGGCAAAGCCCTCCAGCCAGGTCAGGGCCGCTTCCGAAATGCGCTTGGGCTCCACACCCAGCTGCTTGGCACTCACCTGCAGGAAGTGGCGCGTCAGCATGGACACGTCTTCCTTGCGCTCGCGCAGTGCGGGCAGGCGCAGGCGGATGACATTGAGGCGGTGGAACAAGTCCTCGCGGAACACGCCTTCCTTGACGCGGTTCTCCAGGTCCTGGTGGGTGGCGGCGATCACGCGCACATTGGTCTTGACGGCACTGTGGCCGCCCACGCGGTAGAAGTGGCCGTCCGACAGCACACGCAGCAGGCGTGTCTGCAACTCAAACGGCATGTCGCCGATTTCGTCCAGAAACAGCGTGCCGCCATCGGCCTGCTCGAAGCGGCCGCGGCGCATGGTCTGCGCGCCGGTGAAGGCGCCGCGCTCATGACCGAACAGCTCGCTCTCCAGCAGGTCCTTGGGGATGGCAGCCGTGTTGATCGCCACAAACGGGCCGTTGGCACGCGGTGAATGCTTATGCAGGGCACGCGCCACCAGTTCCTTGCCCGAGCCGGACTCGCCGGTAATGAGCACCGTGACATTGCTTTGCGAGAGGCGCCCGATCGCGCGGAACACGTCCTGCATGGCGGGGGCCTGGCCCAGCATTTCGGGCGTCTCGGTCATGCGCTCTTCACTGACCTCTTCGCGCTGGCTTTCTTCCACGGCGCGGCGTATCAGTTCCACCGCCTTGGGCAAATCAAAGGGCTTGGGCAGGTATTCAAAGGCACCGCCCTGGAAGGCGCTGACTGCGCTGTCCAGGTCGGAAAACGCCGTCATGATGATCACCGGCAGGCCGGGGTACTTGACCTTCACTTTTTCCAGCAGCTCCAGACCCGTGCCACCCGGCATGCGGATATCGCTCACCAGGATTTGCGGGCCTTCGTCGTCTGCGGCAGTACTGAGGGCTGCCAATACATCGCGTGAATTGGAAAAGCTGCGTGTGGGCAGATGCTCGCGCAGCAATGCTTTCTCCAGGACGAAGCGTATGGACTGGTCATCGTCAACGATCCAAATCGGCTTCATGGTCTTCTCATTCCTCGTGTCTGGCATTACGGTAACGGAATCAGAATTTTGAAATCCGTACGGCCGGGCACGCTATCGACCTCGATCATTCCCTGGTGTTGCTGGACAAAGGTTTGCGCCAATGTGAGCCCGAGGCCAGAACCACCATCCCTTCCCGACACCAGCGGATAGAAAATGCGGTCCTTGATCGAATCTGGCACGCCAGGTCCGTTGTCAATGACATGCAATTCCAATGCCAACCGGTAGCGCTGTTTGCCAAATGTGATCTGGCGCATCACGCGGGACTTGAAAGTAAGCTCCGCATCGCCCTCGGCTATGCGTTCGCTCAGGGCTTGCGCGGCGTTGTGCGCAATGTTGAGCACGGTCTGTATGAGCTGCTCGCGGTCACCGCGGAACTCGGGGATGGAGGTGTCGTAGTCACGCACGACGCGAAGGCCCTTGGGGAACTCGGCCACGATGAGCGAGCGCACACGCTCGCAGACCTCGTGGATGTTGACGTCCCCCACCATGTGCGGCCGGCGGTGGGGTGCCAGCAGGCGGTCCACCAGGCTTTGCAGGCGGTCGGCCTCGTGGATGATGACCTGGGTGTATTCGGTCAGCTCCGGCGAATCCATCTCGAGCTCCAGCAACTGCGCCGCACCACGAATGCCGCCCAGCGGGTTCTTGATTTCGTGGGCCAGGTTGCGGATGAGTTCCTTGTTGCTTTGTGCCTGCTCCAGGATGCGCTCCTCGCGGTCCTGGCGGGTCTGCTGCTCCAGGGGCACCAGCTCGACAATGATGCTGTCGGCCAGATCCACACGGGTGATGATGACGTGCACCGGCAACGCGTCAAAACCCACGCGCTTGAGCCAGGCGTCATAGCGCATGGCGCCAAACTCGTTTTCAATGGCGCCTTCCAGCGCGTTTTGCAGTTGGCTGGGCTCTGTAAAGGCCTCGGCAAAAGCGGTGCCGACAATGGAGCGGCGCGAAATGCCCAACACATCCTCAAGGGCTGCATTGGAGAACAGCACCAGGCCGTTG
The DNA here is from genome assembly GCF_003415675.1 of Rhodoferax lacus. Lineage (GTDB taxonomy): Bacteria > Pseudomonadota > Gammaproteobacteria > Burkholderiales > Burkholderiaceae_C > Allorhodoferax > Allorhodoferax lacus. The sequence continues at coordinate 86,302 of NZ_QFZK01000005.1, read as the reverse complement.
CGGTCTACTACGGTGACCAGCGTGGCCAGCAAATCAAAGGGCTGGAAATTGGACAAGGCAAGTTCCTTGTTGAGCCCGCTACGGGCCTTTGTGTGTAGCTTGTTCAAGCCGCTTATTTTCCGGAAGTGGCAGAGGAGGAACCGCCTGCAGCACCTGCGGGCGCAAGCCGGGACAATTCGCGCTTGATGCCGGCGATGTCACTGTCATTGCGCGCTATCGAGGCCTTGAGTGCAGCCACGCGGTCCAGGTACTTCTGGTTGTTGCGGGCTTCCGCACCCTGGCGCTCTGGCTCACCGTTGTTGTATTCCTTGAGCAACTCGGCCTGCTTGGCCTCTGCCCGCTGCAGCTCGGATTCCAGAATCATGCGGGCGTCAGAGTCCTTGGCGCGCTGATCTGCCGAGTCGGTACGCTGGCCCGGGGTTGAGCTCTTGGAAGGCTGCGGCTTGGTGGCCTGGATCACGGTGACATTGCCACCCGAGATCAGCTTGCAGGTTTTGGCCTGGGCTTCCGTTACGGTGTTGGTGTATTCGTTGCCACAGCGGTAAATGCGCTCGTCAGCGGCTTGCGCCACACCCAAGCTGGAAGTGAATAAAAGCAGTAAAAAAACGAATTTCATTTTCAGTCCACCCATGGCGAAGGCCGGGTCAGGCCAGAAGTATGCGCCAAAATTTTTGACCTGCCGAATAACCATAAAAGCACATCACACCCCTGTAGTGGCACCTGCCAGGCCACAATGAAAAAGGACTGCACAAGCAGTCCTTTTTGCTGACACCGACCAGAGGGCCGGTGCGCTTTCAGCCCCTGATTACAGGGAGTAGTACATGTCGTATTCGACCGGGTGCACGGCCATACGGAAACGGGTGACTTCCTGCATCTTCAGTTCGATGTAGGCATCGATCATGGAGTCAGTGAACACGCCGCCCTTGGTCAGGAACGCGCGGTCCTTGTCCAGGTGCTCGAGGGCCTGGTCCAGGCTGTGGCACACGGTTGGGACTTTTGCATCTTCCTCGGGAGGCAGATGGTACAGATCCTTGGTGGCTGCTTCGCCGGGATGGATCTTGTTTTCCACGCCGTCCAGACCCGCCATCAGCAAGGCCGCAAAGCCCAGGTAGGGGTTCATCAGAGGATCGGGGAAGCGGGCTTCCACGCGACGACCCTTGGGGTTGGCCACAAACGGAATGCGAATAGAAGCCGAGCGGTTCTTGGCAGAGTAAGCCAGCTTGACCGGTGCTTCAAAGTGGGGAACCAGGCGCTTGTAGCTGTTGGTGCCAGGGTTGGTGATGGCGTTCAGGGCACGGGCGTGCTTGATGATGCCGCCGATGTAGTACAGCGCGTAGTCAGACAGGCCTGCATAGCCGTCACCGGCGAACAGGTTCTTGCCGTCTTTCCAGACCGACTGGTGCACGTGCATGCCGGAACCGTTGTCGCCGTGGTAGGGCTTGGGCATGAAGGTGGCGGTCTTGCCGTAGGCATTGGCCACGTTGTGGATCACGTACTTTTGCAGCATGGTCCAGTCAGCGCGTTCCACCAGGGTGGAGAAGCGTGTGCCGATTTCGTTCTGGCCAGCGCCCGCCACTTCGTGGTGGAACACTTCGACCGGGATGCCCACGGATTCGAGAATCAGGGACATTTCAGCGCGCATGTCCTGCGTGCTGTCCACTGGGGGCACGGGGAAGTAGCCGCCCTTGACGGTGGGACGGTGGCCGCGGTTGCCGCCTTCGAGCTTGGAGCCGGTGTTCCAGGGGGCTTCGTACTCGTCGATTTCGTAGAAGGTGTTGTTGGGTTCGGTGCTCCAGCGCACGCCGTCAAAAATGAAGAACTCTGGCTCGGGGCCGAAGAAGGCGGTGTCGCCATTGCCGGAGGCCTTGAGGTAGGCTTCAGCGCGCTTGGCAATGGAGCGGGGATCGCGGTCATAGGCCTTGCCGTCGGCAGGCTCCACCACATCACAGGTCATGATGATGGTGGTTTCTTCAAAGAAGGGGTCGATGTTGGCGGTTGCGGGATCGGGCATCAACAACATGTCGGATGCTTCAATGCCCTTCCATCCTGCGATGGAGGAGCCGTCAAACGCGTGGCCGGAGGTGAACTTGTCTTCGTCAAAGTGGGAAACAGGCACGGTGGTGTGCTGCTGTTTGCCACGGGTATCGGTGAAGCGGAAGTCAACAAACTTGACTTCGTTCTCTTTCACCATATTCATCACGTCAGCGACGGTCTTGGCCATCAAATACTCCTGTTGCACGGTTGTAAAAAGGTTTGCCGGTTTCTCAATGCAGCTTTTGTGCCAGAAGCATCCGGCAAACCCATTTGAGAAAGCGCCCTATTTTGCCCTGAGATTTGGCCGATTCCTCGCTGCACGGGTCATATGTTGGATCGGCAGCAGGCTTGTGCACCAAAAACGCCACGGCAGGTTGGCGCCTTCTTGGTGCGCTGTTATTTACGCACCATTTCGGGGCCAAGCGGGATTTTCAGGTCTTTGAGTGACTGCACCAGATCGGCATAGGCCACCTCCACCACCCCAGGTGCGCCTTTGACGCCCAGGTCAATATGGCGGCCATATTGCGGGTGGTCCACACTGGGCAGGCTGAAGACCTTGACGGCGTGCGTGCGCTCCAGGCGCTCCATCAGGGGCGTAAGAGCCGCCTCCATGGCGCCGAACACAATGATGGAGTTCTCCTGCCAGGCGTCCTGGCGGAAATGCGCCGCGTAGAAGGTCTCCAGAACCCATTCCACCATGGGCCAGGCCATCACAGGGAAGCCGGGTACGAAATGGACAGCACCCTCGCCTGCACCATCGCAGGTAAAGCCGGGAATCTTGTTGTAGGGGTTGGGGATGATGCGCGAGCGCTCCGGAAACACGCCCATGTTCAGGCGGTGCATATTGTCGTCACGCTCGGGCTCGTAAGGCTGCCCTTTTTCGCGGGCGATGTCCTGCATGCGCTCGCGGATCAGGTCTTTGGCCTGCGGATGCAGGACCAGCGGTTGTTGCAGGGCATCCGCCGCGCATTGGCGGGTGTGGTCGTCCGGGGTGGCACCAATGCCGCCAAAGGAGAAAACCACGTCGCCGGAGGCAAAGGCACGCCGCAGGGTGGCGGTGATGCGCTCGGGCGAATCGCCCACGTAGTCGGCATAGGCCAGTTGCAGGCCGCGCGCGCCAAACAGTTCAATCGTTTTGGCCAGGTGCTTGTCTTCACGGCGGCCGGAGAGGATCTCGTCTCCAATGATGATGATGCCGAAATTCATGTCTCGTCTTTCAGGGGGATGGCAGGCGCCTCAGGCAGCACTGCGGATTGCACGCGCAGTGCCTGCAAGGCAGCCAGGCAGTAGTGGCTGAACCAGAGCGATGCGAAAGCGAATACCAAGGTGTAAATCCAGATGGCCAGCGGCACCAGGATCACGAATGCCGGTGCAAACCCGGCACCCAGGGCCCAGACCACGCTGGGCGATGCACCCAGGTAGCCAGAGATCACGCCCATGAGCAGCAACCAGCCACTGTGGCGCTTGAACAGCAGCACACGCTCCTCTTTGCTGGCGTGGTGAGCCAGTGCGTCAAAGGCCAAGACGCGGTAGGTCAACCACCCCCAGATCAGGGGCGGAATCAACAAGACCAGGGGAGGAACCAGCCAGAGCGGCACCGACACCAGCAAGGCAATGCAAGCCAGCAAAGTGGACATCAGCGACCACAGCAGGCTGGTACCGAAGCTCGCCCCCTGCTTTGCCTGCATGCCTGCAAAGCGCTTGTCGGCCACCAGATTCACAATGGCGGGGGTCATCAACAGGGCCACGACCAACAGCGACAGCACCACGATCAGTGGCGTGATGGCAAACACCAGCAACAGCGGCGCCAATACCGCCTTGAGCTTGCCCGCGCCTACGCTGTCCAGCCACTGCCAGACCATGTTGATGTAGGTGAACGACTCCATCCAGCTGCGCACCTGGTCCAGCGCGGCGTCCCAAAACAAGTAGCCCAGACCCAGCGCCAGCGCCACCATCAGCACCAGAGGCAGAAAGGAAAGTGCGATGACGCGGGGCCGCACACAGTAAAGGGCAGCACGCCAAAACGAGTCCAAAAACAGATTCATGCTTGGAGCATACCGCGCGCGGCGAATGGAAAGCTCAACCGCCGTGGCTGCTGATCCAGTCCTGGAATGCGGGGTGCTGGCGCAACGTGGCAAAGCACAGGCCGCGCTCCTTCAGCCCCACCAACAGGGGCTCCAAGTTGGCTACTGCCCAGGGTTCGGTGGACGGCGCGGCATTCAAGTCCAGAAACAAAATATCGCCCTTGCGAATGCCCGCCAGGGCCGCCTTCAAGGGTGAGCCCTTGCCCAACTGGCCAGCGCGGGGCAAGTCCACATGGGCATAGCCGCAGGCATTGGCCGAGGCCAGGAGCTTGGGCGAGGTGCTGCCACCCGGCGCGTGGAACAGAGGCAGCGTCTTCTTGCCTGTGAAGTCTTCCGTGCGGCGCGCGGCATGCTCAATCTGCTCGCAGTATTTGGCGGGGTCATAGGTGAACTCGCGGCCTGCCAGTGAGCCGGTGGTGGGCTTGATGCGAAATCTGGTTTTGTAGCCCGGAAGGTCGCCACGCCAATAGACGTGGTCATAGGTCTGCGAGGCAAACTCGTGGCCCTGCTGCCCCACCAGCTTCCACCAACCACCCCACAGATTGCCCAGGCTGCCCTCACCATTTTGGGTGCGCTGGTTGGACACCCAGTAGGTCACCCGCACCTGCTGGCGTCGCAGCACTTCTGCAACGCGTGGCGCATAGTCCATGCTGCCGGGGTCAATCGTCAGGTACACCGGGTTGGCGCAGGAAGGCCCAGTTGCCGCATCTGCTGCCCATGCAGCAGGCAGCGCCGCACAACATGCCAACAGGCCACCTATCTGGCGTGCCACCTTGAAAAAATTCATGCTTTGCCTGCAATGCTTGCCAGGTCCTGTTCCGATAGCCAGCGCCACTGTCCCGGCGCCAGATCGGCCGGCAACACAAGCCCGCCAATTTGCGAACGGTGCAGCCCCTCCACCCGGTTGCTTACCGCTGCCAGCATGCGCTTGACCTGGTGGTACTTGCCTTCTGTCAGGGTGAGGCGCAGGTCAAATTCACCCACGGCCTCGCAGGCTGCTGCGCGCACGGGCTTGGGGTCATCGTCCAGCACCACGCCTTCCAGCAGGCGGCTGACCTGGCGCGCATCCAGCGGGTGCTTGACGCGCACTTCATAAACCTTGGGCACATGGTGGCGCGGGGAGCTCATGCGGTGGATGAACTTGCCGTCATCGGTCAGCAAGAGCATGCCGGTGGTGTCCTGGTCCAGCCGCCCCACCGCTTGCACCCCTTGCACCGCCGCCTTCTGTGGCCGTGTGCGCAAAGGTGAAGGCAGCAAGGTGTAGATGCTGGGGTAGGTGGAGGGCTTTTGCGAGCACTCTGTCGCCGTGGGTTTGTTCAGGACGATGTAGGCCCGCTCTGCGTAGGGCCAGTCCACCCCTTGCACACGGAAGCGGAGGTTTGGGGTCGCAAAGTCGGCGCTGGCGTCCAGGCAAGCGCTGGCCACTTCCGGGTCAGCCGGACCGTAGACCTGCACATAGCCCTGCTGTATCAGTCCGGCACAAACGCGCCGTGTACCAAAGCCCTGAGAGTAAAGAATTTCCTGCAATTGCATGGGCCTAGTATCGCAGCGCGAACCTGCAACGCCAATGCCGGGCCATACTATCGCCCTGACAGGGAAGCAGCACAGTAAACTGCAACCCACAATGAATCTTGCAAACCCGGACCGAGCCGACAGGGAGAAACGATGATTGCAGCCATTTTTGCTGCCTGCCTGGTAGGTCTGGCGGGCATAGCGCTCTACCTGTGGCAGCAGCGCAGCAAGGAAAAAGAACGCCCCCAGATGCCCAAGGAATGGCCCCTGTTGCCACGCCTGCTGATCAACAGCAAAGAGCGCAGGATCTGGGTCTGGCTGGCCAAGGTGATGTATGACCAGCAGATCATGATCAAGCTCCCGGTCACCCGCTTCACCATACCTGCCCAGCGGGAAGAGGCCGAGCACTGGTACAACATGCTCAACCGGGTGTACTGCACCTTCACCATCTGCGGGCTGGACGGCCGCGTGATCGGCTGTGTGGACGTGCCGGGAGCCGCCGGACTCTCCATGAGCAACCAGACACTCAAGTACGGCCTGTTGTCCCAATGCGGCATTCCGTACTGGGTGGTAGAGCCCGACAACCTCCCCCACATGAGCCAGATCCGCACGGCCTTTCTGGGCGACGGTGCACTTCGCGCCAACGAACAGGACCGCATGGACTCGCGCCTGAAGGGTGTGGCCGACGATTTGCACGCCGCCGTGTCACGCCAAAGAACGAACAAGAGCACAACGGCACACGAACACCACGGATTTGAGCCCACCTCGCCGCCACCCGAAGGGCCCTTGACGGAAGGATGGGAGCAGAACTCGTTCATGGCGCCACTGGACAGCCGGGGAGCTGAGTTGCGGCAAGACTAGGCGCGCGTGGGCGCCAGCATGAGCGCTTGCAGATACAACTTTTCGTGCACAAACGAAAGCAATTTCAGCCCGACTGCCAGACAGCCAGCTTTCCCACCCATCCTATGAGCCACCCGTATTCCGTTTTGTTTGTCTGCATGGGCAACATCTGCAGAAGCCCGACTGCCGCCGGCGTGTTCCGCCACAAGGTGCAAGCCCTGGGCTTGCAGGACCACGTGACCGTGGATTCTGCCGGTACCCACAACTACCACCCCAACAGCCCGCCCGATGCGCGCTCGCAGGAGCACGCAGCCCGGCGCGGCTACGACCTGTCGCCCTTGCGCGCCCGGCAAATCCGGGACGCCGACTTTGAAGCGTTCGACCTGATTCTGGCAATGGACTGGGACAACCTGGCCCTGCTGCAGGACATCTGCCCGCCCGAGCACCAGAAGAAGCTGCGCCGGTTGACCGAGTTCTGCCTGACCTCAGACAGCCCGGTGGTGCCCGACCCGTATTACGACGGAGCCCCAGCCTTTGAACACGTGCTGGATCTGGTGGAGGATGCGTGTGAGGGGTTGGTGCGGCATGTCAGAAAGACCAGGCCTGTTGGCACTTGATTTGCCAAAGAAAAAGGCCGCCAGGTGGTGAAACCTGGCGGCCAATATCTGAGGGTATGGTGCTGGCGTCAACTGAAAGATGGCTTGGAAACCCCAGAATGAACCCGGACTTGGCAAAGGTGGGGGCGACCTTCGGTGTCATAAAGTTCTATGGTGGCGATGCAGACCGCCCTCTTTGGTCGACTACTGGGAGATAGTATGAAAACAACGCTTGCCATGCTGATTGCGATGCTGCTCCCCCTGACCGCATTTGCTGATGGAACCTCTGGCCTTGATCGTCCGGAAGTCGTTCGCTTTGTCCACAATGCCGATCTGTGTGATCACATCGCCGGTGAATGGGACCCAGACATGACAAAAAAGGAAAAGCGGACCATCGAAAAGAAAGTCGATAAGTACTGCGGCATGGCACAGAAGCAGCGCACCAAGCTTCTGAAAAAGTACAAGTCCGATGCAGCGGTGTTGAACTTACTCAACAAATACGATTCAGTGAAGGATTACTCTCTGTCGCCTTAGAAGGCGGCGGTTACGGTCACCACGAATGGCGGGAATTCATACCGGATACGCACACATCGAAGGTCATCTGGCACCCTAAGCCAAGCTTCAGTCAATCGTGCAGGCTTTGCCTGCCATCCTCTGGATCGGTTCCCACCGGCGTTGCTTTGGCCAACGCCATCCATACCCAAAACGGCAGCTGATTGAACTGGCGCTTGGGCGCCATCCTTATCACTTCAACACCCTCACCCACCACCTGCATGACGCCGCATTCACCCGGCACCTCATCAGCCTCGGCAATCGGCCTGTCCTTGCCATCCCGCCCCAGCACATACCAGCACTGCCCGCCCAGCTGCAGGTAGGCAGCGCGCTTCTCCGGGCGCTTCAGGTCACGCAGCAAGTCGGCCCGGCTGACCTTGATCTCGTGGACCACAGGCTCCAGGTAAGCCTGCACCGAAGAGTTGCGGATGGAGAACACATCGGGCATGCAGTATTTCCAATGGCCCACTTCGTCATCCGTCACGCTCACTTTGGCGCGCAGGCTGAGGTTGGACCACACCAGCCGCCCTTCGCGCTGCATGGATTGGGCAATGCGCTGCACCAGGCCGTTATGGGCACCCAGGGCCTTGCGGTTGCTCTGGGCCGCGCCCGCCAGGTACTGGATGCCGCTGTCGGTCACGCACACCCGCTCGTGGCCGCTGGGGTCTGTCACCCGCGCCAGCAGCCCGGTGGCCAGCAGCTCAATTTCCACAATGTCCAGGCAAGGCCAGCCAGCCGAGCGGTAGATTTCGCGCAGGCGCCTAGCGTGGACCTTCTTCAGGGTGATGCCTTGCAATGGGTTGTCCATGCTCAAGCCCTCGCTATCGGAATATCGGCCCAGCTGGTGGTGTAGCCCGGCGTTCTGCGCTCCTGCCGCATGGTCCACTGCTTGTGGTTCCCCTGCAGCCCCGCGCTGGCCAGGTGCACCTTGCCCTTGCCAAAGCGCTGGTTGAGCGTGTCCATGGCCAGCATCAGGCGGCTGCGGTCTTCCATGCGGTCATCCTCCAGATCCAGCTCGCCTTGCTGCAGGCGGTTGGACTGCAGGTCCAGCAACATTACGCCCGCCTTGGCGTAGCGAAAGCCCTCCACAAAAATGCTGCCCAAGCCCCGCAAGGCCGACTGCACCAGCACGGCTGTGTCGGCACTGGGCCTGCGCAGCGGCACGGTGACCGAGCGGCTGTATTGCCGGTCATCTTTGCGGAAGGGGCTGGTGCGGATGTAGACCAGCACCTGGTTGGCCAGACCGTGTTGCCTGCGCAACTTCTCTGCTGCCCGCGAGGCGAACTCGGTCACCGCCTCGCTCAGTGGCTCCAGTGTGGTGATAGCGCGGCCAAAAGAGCGGGTGCAGGCGATTTCTTTCTTGGCCTGGGGCATGTGCTCCAGCTCGATGCAGGGCGTGCCCTGCAGCTCCAGCACCGTGCGCTCCAACACCACCGAGAACTGGCGCCGCACCGTTGCAAGGTCCATTCGCTGCAGGTCCAGCACGGTGTGGATGCCACCGGCCACCAGGCGCTTGCCGATCTGGCGGCCTACGCCCCAGACTTCACCCACCGGGGTGGCTGCAAAGACGGCCTCCTGCTCTGCGGCCTGTAGCGCTTCCAGGTTGCACACCTGGGCCAGTGCCTCGGGGTAGCTGCCCGGCTTGCGCTCGGCGGTCTTGGCGATGTGGTTGGCCAGCTTGGCCAGGGTCTTGGTCCGGCCCATGCCAATGCCGCAAGGGATGCCCGTGCCCTGCAGGATGCGCGAACGGATGGTGTGGGCGCGCTCCACCAGGTCGCCACGCACACCGGCCAGGTCGATGAAGGACTCGTCGATGGAGTAAATCTCCTGGCGGGGCCCCAGGGCCGCTGCCAGACGCATCATGCGGTCGGACATATCGCCATAGAAGCCGAAGTTGGCTGATAGCGCCACAAGGCCCGCAGAAGCCTCCAGGTGCTTGATCTGGAACCAGGGTGCACCCATGGCAATGCCCAGGGCCTTGGCCTCGTTGGAGCGGGCTATGGCGCAGCCGTCGTTGTTGCTCAGCACCACCACCGGCACACCGTTGAGCGCGGGTTGGAACACGCGCTCGCAGCTCACATAAAAGTTGTTGCCATCCACCAGGGCGTACATGGCTCTCTCCGGTCCACGTTAACTAGGCTTTGAACATGCGCACAGTGTTGGTCACCACGCCCCAGATTTCCAGGGTCTGGCCATCCTTCAGCACGATGTCGGGCACCTCCGGGTTACCCGCCTGCAGCTTGGTGCCGTCCGGCTTTTTGTAGAGCTTCTTCACCAGAAAGTCCCGGTCCAGGCAGGCGATGACAATCTGGCCATGGCGTGGGCGCTTGCGCTTGCGGATCAGCACCAGGTCGCCATCAAAAATGCCGAACTGCACCATGGAGTCGCCACTGACCCACATGAAGTACGCATCCTCTTCGTCCGCCCCGATCAGCTTGGACAGGTCCAGCCGCACCATGCCCAGATCTTCGGCGGGTGACGGAAAACCGGCCTGTACCTTGTTGCAAATCAGCGTGACCAGCATGGGCGCCTGAAGGGCGGGTATGGGTACCATGGGCTCAAACCCAACCGGTAGCGCCGTCTTGCAAATACTGTTCATGCGTACAGTATAAACAGGCGCTTGGATGAACGCTTGCACGTGCCTTCTTAATCGACCCAACTCAGACAGCCCGGTGGTGCCCGACCCGTATTACGACGGAGCGCCAGCCTTTGAACACGTGCTGGACCTGGTGGAGGATGCCTGTGAGGGGGTTGGTGCGGCACGTGATTTGCCAAAAAAAAAGGCCGCCAGGTGGTGAAACCTGGCGGCCAATATCTGAGGGTATGGTGGAGCTGGCGGGATTTGAACCCGCGTCCGCAAACCTTCTTCGAGCAGTTCTACATGTGTAGCCGTCTGATTTGGATCTCGCTTTTCACATCGCGCAGTGGCACGCTATGCAAATCGCCAGTAACCTATTTTCTCGACCCACCCTAAGTCACCCAAGGCAGGTCCAGCCGAATGAAATTACCCCACAGCCTGGATGGATTGCTCCACCCTTGCCCAGCCTATCGGCTTGCTGTTGTGAGGCTCACGTGCAATTAAGCAGCGAGTGCGAAACGTTCGTCGTTTGCAGTTAGTTTGTTTGAATCTGTTTTACGAGCGCACTCAGCTCGACATGCCCTGCTGCGCGTCCGAATCCACGTCGAAACCAGTGCAGCCCCTCAGTGCCTATTTTAGGCCCGTATCAGCAATTGCAAGAGTGCGTCTGGAGATTTAATCCGGGCGTGTGCACCCCAGGTGGCCGTATCGGCCTTGTCGCCCAGGTAGCCGTAGTCCGCAGCAACCGTGCCCATGCCCGCGGCCAGGCCCGCAACGATGTCGCGTTCGTCGTCACCTACGTAAATGCACCGGGCAGGCTCCAGGCCCAAGCGGCGCGCAGCCTCCAGCAGTGGCGCAGGGTGGGGTTTGGCGTGCGGCGTGGTGTCTCCGCTGATGACCGTGCCGGCGGTATCAAACAGCGGCATTCCACGGGTCAGTGGCTCTGCAAAACGGGCCGACTTGTTGGTTACCACACCCCATTGCAGTCCGGCCAGGCCAATGTTGTGGATCATTTCCGCAACACCGTCAAAGGCGTAGGTGCGCTGGGTCATGCACTGCTCGTAGTTGCTGAAGAACTCTTCCCGCATCGCGTCAAAGAGTGGGTCTTCGGGCGTCATGCCAAAAGCCACCGCCAGCATGCCACGGGCGCCCGACCCTGCCAGGGGCCTGTAGGTGTCCAGCGGCAGGGATGCCATGCCACGGCTGACCCGCATCTGGTCTACCGCTGCCCCGAGGTCAGGGGCGCTGTCTATGAGCGTGCCGTCCAGGTCAAACAGTATGGCGTCAATGTTGGCAAACACGGTCATGTTCAGGCCAGCGGGCGTTGGGTGGCCAGCAGGTAATTTACGCTGGTGTCGCTGTTGAGCCAGTAGCGGCGCGTCAAGGGGTTGTAGCCCATGCCCTTGGTCTGGCGCAGGTCCAGTCCGGCAGCACGGCAGAAGCCGGAAAGCTCGCTGGGCTTGACCATCTTGGCGTACTCGTGGGTGCCGCGCGGCAGCATGTTCAGCAGGTATTCGGCTCCCACGATGGCAAACAGGAAAGACTTGGGGTTGCGGTTCAGCGTGGAGAAAAACACCCACCCACCCGGTTTGACCAGGGTGGCGCAGGCCTGCACGATGGACGATGGATCAGGCACATGCTCCAGCATCTCCATGCAGGTCACCACGTCAAAGCTGCCCGGCGCTTCCTTGGCGAGCGCTTCTGCACTGATCTCGCGGTAGCGGACATTGGGTGTCTCTGCTTCCATTGCATGCAATTGGGCCACTTTGAGTGCCTTGGTGGACAGGTCCACACCCAAGGCGTGGGCGCCTTTGCGTGCCAATGAGTCGGTCAGGATGCCGCCCCCACAGCCGATGTCCAGGGTTTGCAGGCCATCTACCGGGCAAATGCTGTTGATCCAGTCAAGGCGCAGTGGGTTGATCTGATGCAGAGGCCTGAACTCGCTCTCGGTGTCCCACCAGCGGTGGGCGAGGTCCGAAAATTTGGCCAGTTCGGCTGGGTCGGCGTTGACGTGTGTATTCATAACTTCATTATCTCCACGGACGGCATAAAAAAAGCCCGCCAAGGCGGGCTTTTTGGCTAACCGGAAATTCCGGTTTACTTGGCGCGGGTACCAACCACTTCGATCTCAACGCGGCGGTTCTTGGAACGGCCTTCGGCGGTCTTGTTGTCAGCAGCGGGAGACTTTTCGCCCTTGCCTTCGGTGTAAACACGGTTCTTTTCGATGCCCTTGGACACCAGGTAAGCCTTGACAGCTTCGGAACGTGCAACCGACAGTTTCTGGTTGTATTCGTCTTTGCCAACGGAGTCAGTGTGACCCACGGCAATGATAACTTCCAGGCTGATGTCCTTGACCTTGCCAACCAGGTCGTCAAGCTTGGCTTTGCCTTCGGGCTTCAAGACAGCCTTGTCGAAGTCAAAGAATGCATCAGCAGCGTATGTGACCTTGGCAGGTGCAGCAACAACCACTGGAGCAGGCGCAGGTGCAGGTGCGGGAGCGGCAACAGGTGCGGGTGCTGCCATGGGAGCAGGAGCTGCTACGGGTGCAGGAGCCTCAACCTTAGGAGCAATAGCCCCATCGCAGCCAGGGGCTGCAGTTGCCGGGGTCCAGCTGGCATCGCGCCAGCATTCACCGCCGGCGTTTTTCCAGACGTCGCCAGCGGCACTTTTCCAGTTGTGGATTTCTTGAGCGCCAGCCACAGAAGCGAGTGCTGCGGTTGCGATGACGATTGCTACTTTATTGATTAATTTCATGACTTTCCTTTGTGCGGAGCAAACTGCAGCGGCGCTGCGATTAAATAGACAACGCCTCAATAGATATTCTCTATTTCAGGCGTTAGGGTTTATTGTGCCACATCCATAACGCGTTTTGCATGTCCGCCGCCGACGCGGCACTGTAATTTAATTACAGCAAACAACGCACCTGACTGCCATAAATGCAGCTTGGGCTGCCCCGTACAATACAAGGTTGTCCCTGACATAGCCACGAGCCTCCATGACCCAGTTCGCCAAAGAAACCTTGCCCATCAGCCTAGAAGAGGAAATGCGGCGCAGTTACCTCGATTACGCCATGAGCGTGATTGTGGGGCGCGCACTGCCCGATGCGCGGGACGGCCTCAAGCCCGTGCACCGGCGCGTGCTGTTCGCTATGCACGAACTCAACAACGACTGGAACCGGGCTTACAAGAAGTCTGCCCGTATCGTGGGTGACGTGATTGGTAAGTACCACCCGCACGGCGACCAGTCGGTGTATGACACCATTGTCCGCATGGCGCAGGACTTCTCCATGCGCCACATGCTGGTGGATGGCCAGGGCAACTTCGGCTCGGTGGACGGCGACAACGCGGCGGCCATGCGTTACACCGAAATCCGGCTGGCCAAGATCGCCCACGAGCTGCTGGCCGATCTGGACAAGGAAACCGTGGATTTCGGGCCCAACTACGACGGCTCCGAAAAAGAGCCGCTGGTACTGCCCACCCGCATTCCCAATCTGCTGGTCAATGGCTCCGGGGGTATTGCGGTGGGCATGGCCACCAACATCCCGCCGCACAACCTCAACGAAGTGGTGGATGCCTGCCTGCATTTGTTGCGCAACCCGGAAGCCACGATTGATGACCTGATGGACATCATCCCGGCGCCCGATTTCCCCACGGCCGGCATTATTTACGGCATCAACGGCGTCAAGGAAGGCTACCGCACGGGCCGCGGACGCGTGGTGATGCGCGCCAAGTGCCACTTCGAGGACATCGACAAGGGCCAGCGCCAGTCCATCATCGTGGACGAGCTGCCCTACCAGGTCAACAAGAAGACGCTGCAAGAGCGCATGGCCGAACTGGTGCACGAAAAGAAAATCGAGGGCATCAGCCACATCCAGGACGAGTCTGACAAGTCCGGCATGCGCCTGGTGATCGAGCTCAAGCGCGGCGAAGTGCCAGAAGTGGTGCTCAACAACCTGTACAAGCAGACGCAACTGCAGGACACCTTCGGCATCAACATGGTGGCCCTGGTGAACGGCCAGCCCAAGCTGTGCAACCTGAAGGACCTGATCGAGGTCTTCCTGAACCACCGGCGCGAAGTGGTGACACGCCGCACCGTGTTCAACCTGCGCAAGGCGCGCGAGCGCGGCCACGTGCTTGAAGGCCTGGCCGTGGCCCTGGCCAATATCGACGACTTTATTCGCATCATCCGCGAGTCACCCACGCCACCGGTGGCCAAGATCGAGCTGATGAACCGCCCCTGGGACAGCAGCCTGGTGCGCGAGATGCTCACCCGCACCCGCGCCGATGGCGGCGTGATCAACGCCGATGACTACCGCCCCGATGGGCTGGAAAAAGAATACGGCATGGGCGCCGACGGCCTGTACCGCCTGTCCGACACCCAAGCGCAAGAGATTTTGCAGATGCGCCTGCAGCGCCTGACCGGTCTGGAGCAGGACAAGATCGTTGCCGAATACAAAGAGGTGATGGCCGAAATTGAAGACCTGCTGGACATCCTGGCCAAGCCTGAGCGCGTGTCCACCATCATTGGTGACGAGCTGGGCCACGTCAAACACGAGTTCGGCCAGACCAAGCTCGGCGCACGCCGCAGCCTGGTGGAACACAGCTCGTTTGACCTGTCCACCGAAGACCTGATCACCCCCACCGACATGGTGGTGACCATGAGCCACAGCGGCTACATCAAGAGCCAGCCCCTGGGCGAATACCGGGCGCAAAAGCGCGGCGGGCGCGGCAAGCAGGCCACGGCCACCAAGGAAGACGATTGGGTCGACCAGCTGTTTGTGGCCAACACCCATGACTACATCCTGTGCTTCTCCAACCGCGGGCGGCTGTACTGGCTCAAGGTCTGGGAAGTGCCCCAGGGTTCGCGCGGCTCGCGCGGCCGCCCCATCGTCAATATGTTCCCTCTGCAGGAAGGTGAAAAGATCACCGTCGTGCTGCCGCTGACCGGCGAGAAGCGCAGCTTCCCGGCCGACCAGTATGTGTTCATGGGCACCAGCATGGGCACCGTGAAGAAGACGGCGCTGGACGAATTCTCCAACCCGCGCAAGGCCGGCATCATTGCCGTGGACCTGGACGACGGCGACTTCCTGATTGGTGCAGCCCTCACCGATGGCAAGCACGATGTGATGCTGTTCTCGGACGGCGGGAAGGCTGTGCGCTTTGACGAGAACGACGTGCGCCCTATGGGCCGCAACGCCCGCGGCGTGCGCGGCATGATGCTGGATGAGTCGCAAAGCGTGATCGCCATGCTGGTGGCCGAGGACGAGCAACAAAGCGTGCTCACCGCCACTGAAAACGGCTACGGCAAGCGCACCAGCATCACCGAATACACCCGCCACGGCCGTGGCACCAAGGGCATGATTGCCATCCAGCAGTCCGAGCGCAACGGCAAGGTCGTAGCGGCCACCCTGGTGCATGTGGACGACGAAATCATGCTGATCACCGACAAAGGCGTGCTGGTGCGCACCCGCGTATCGGAAATCCGCGAACTCGGCCGCGCTACTCAGGGCGTGACGCTGATCGGCCTGGACGATGGCTCCAAACTCAGCGGTCTGCAACGCATTGTGGAGAACGATGCCCAAGCCGCCGATGGTGCAGAACCTGAAGAGGGTACGGGCGAAGGACAGCCAGGGGACGATGCCGCTTGATGCAGAACAACCTGTAATGAAGCGCCCCTACAACTTCTCCGCCGGACCGGCGGCCATGCCGCAGGAAGTACTGACCCAGGCCGCCGATGAAATGCTGGACTGGCCCGATGCCAGCGGCAAGCGCTGCGGCATGGGCGTGATGGAAATGAGCCACCGGGGACATGAATTTCTGTCCATTTATGCACAGGCTGAGGCCGATTTGCGCGAGCTGTTGGCGGTGCCTGCCAACTTCCAGATCCTGTTCATGCAGGGTGGGGGTTTGGCCGAAAACGCGATTGTTCCGCTGAACCTGAGCGCGCTGAAAAAAGACGCCTCCGGCCGCGGCCGGGCTGACTTTGTGGTGACCGGTAGCTGGAGCGAAAAGTCGCAGCAGGAAGCCGCCAAATACTGTGGCAACCACCTGGCGGCCAGCGGCAAGCCAGAAGGCTTCACCCGCATCCCGGATGCCGGCACCTGGAAGCTCAGTGCAGATGCCAGCTACGTGCACATCTGCAGCAACGAAACCATCAACGGCGTGGAGTTCCATACCCTGCCCGACCTGAAGGCCCTGGGCTCCAAGGCAGAACTGGTGGTGGATTTTTCGTCGCATGTGGCCTCGCGCGGCGTGGACTGGAGCCGTGTGGGCCTGGCCTTTGGTGGTGCGCAGAAGAACCTGGGGCCAGCCGGCTTGACACTGGTGGTGGTGCGTGAGGACTTGCTGGGCCACGCCCTGGCGATCTGCCCCAGTGCCTTCAACTACAAGACCGTGGCCGACAACCAGTCCATGTACAACACCCCCCCCACCTACGCCATCTACGTGGCCGGGCTGGTGTTCCAGTGGCTCAAGCGCCAGGGCGGCATCGCCGCCATGGAGCGCGCCAACATCGCCAAGGCCGAGCTGCTGTACCAGACCATCGACGGCTCTGGCCTGTATTTCAACAAGGTTCACACCGACTGCCGCTCCCGCATGAACGTGCCCTTCTTCCTGCAAGACGAGTCGCTCAATGACGCCTTCCTGGCGGGCGCCAAAGAGGCCGGTCTGCTGCAGCTCAAGGGCCACAAATCGGTAGGCGGCATGCGCGCCAGCATTTACAACGCCATTCCGCTGGAAGGTGTGCAGGCGCTGTGCGCCTACATGCAAGCGTTTGAGCGGTCTCACGGATAAAGCACCCATGGCCAAGACACTTTCCGAATTGCGTGTCCTGATTGACTCGGTCGACCAGGAACTCCTCACCGCCCTGAACCGCCGTGCAGCGCTGGCCAACGAGGTGGGCGAACTCAAGCGCCATGATGGCTCGCCGGTGTTCCGCCCAGAGCGCGAGGCGCAGGTGATTCACGGCCTGCAAAGCGCCAACCAGGGGCCACTGAAGGACTCCAGCCTGGCACTGATCTGGCGTGAAATCATGTCGGCCTGCCGGGCGCTGGAAGCGCCGCAACGCGTGGCCTACCTGGGCCCCAAGGGCACCTACAGCGAAGAGGCGGCATTGCGCTTTTTTGGCTCCAGCATCCAGCATGTGCCCTGCACCAACTTTGACGAAGTGTTTCACGCAGCCACTTCCGGTGCGGCGGAATTCGGCGTCATCCCAGTGGAGAACAGCACGGAGGGCGTGGTCACCCGCTCGCTCGATCTGCTGCTGAACTCGCCGCTGCACATTGTTGGCGAAATCAGCCTGCTGGTACGCCACCACCTGCTGCGCACCCAGGCCTCGCTGGAAGGCATCGAAGTGGTCCTGGCCCACCCCCAGGCCCTGGCGCAATGCCAGCACTGGCTCACCACCCACCTGCCCCATGCCGAGCGCCGCGCCGTATCCAGCAATGCCGAAGGCGCACGCCTGGCCGCTGGCAACCCGGCCTGGGCGGGTATTGCGAGCGAGCGCGCAGGTGCCGAATTTGGCCTGCACATTGCGGCACAGGCCATCCAGGACGAGGCCTTCAACCGCACGCGCTTTGTCATGGTCTGCCTGCCTGCTGTCATGCCCGCGCCAGAGGCTTCGGGCAAGGACTGCACCAGCCTGGTGGTGTCTGTGCCCAACCGGCCGGGCGCCGTGCACGACATGCTGGTGCCACTCAAGCAGCACGGTGTTTCCATGACGCGCTTTGAGTCGCGCCCGGCGCGCTCGGGCCAGTGGGAATACTTCTTCTACATCGACCTGCAGGGCCACCCGTCCGAGCCCCATGTGGCTGCTGCACTGCAGGACTTGCGCGGCATTTGTGCCTTCTACAAGGTCCTGGGTACCTACCCTCTGGCCGATTAACCGTTCTTTGCACAGGAAGCACCATGTTTGAACAACTGGGACTCATAGGATGCGGCCTGATGGGCGGCTCCTTCGCTCTGGCGCTCAAACAGGCCGGGCTGGTCAAGCGCGTGGTGGGCTATAGCAAATCGCCCAGCACTACCGAGCGCGCCCGCCAGATGGGCATCATCGACATCGAAGCGCCGTCGGCCCTGCTGGCTGTGTCCGGCGCTGACATCGTGCTGATTGCCGTACCCGTGTCAGCGACTGAGGCCACTTTCAAAACCATCAAGCACCTGGTCACACCTGACATGCTGATCATGGACGTGGGCTCCACCAAGCGCGATGTGATCGACGCCGCACGCCGTGCCCTGCGCGAACACGTGGGCCTGTTTGTGCCAGCCCACCCGATTGCGGGCAAAGAAGTTTCCGGCATTGAAAATGCCGATGCCGATTTGTATGCCGGCAAGCAGGTCATCCTTACACCCATTGAACGCACCTTGGCGCCGCAATTGCAAAAGGCGCACGAGCTGTGGACACGCCTGGGCTGCAAGGTGCTGACATTGACACCGGAGCAGCACGATGCGTCGTACGCCGCCGTCAGCCATTTGCCGCACCTGATTGCCTTTGCACTGATGAACGCCATAGCGGGCCAGCCCGACGGCAAAAATTACCTGTCACTGGCAGGGCCGGGCTTCAGGGATTTCACGCGCATCGCCGCCAGTGAGCCCAAGGTATGGCGTGACATCCTCTTGTCCAACCGCGAAGAACTGCTGGCCCAAAGCAAGATTTTCCAGCGCAACCTGCAGGCCCTGGAGGTCATGATTTCCAGCGGCAATGCGCAGGCACTTGAAGGCCTGATCGAGCAAGCCAGCATGACGCGCGCCCACTGGAGCATGAACTCCAAGAACAAACCCTGATGTTTTCTACCGAATTCCTAGACCTGCCCCCCTTGGACGCGGCAGCTGGCAGCGTCACCCTGCCGGGCTCCAAGAGTATTTCCAACCGCGTGCTGCTGATGGCCGCTCTGTGCGAAGGTGTCACCACCATCCACGACCTGCTGGACAGCGACGACACCCGCGTCATGCTGTTGGCCCTCAAAACCCTGGGCTGCACCATTGTGCAAACCGGCGCGACTGTTCAGATCACGGGCCTGGGTGGCAAGCTGACTGCGCAACAAGCCAAGCTGTTTTTGGGCAACGCCGGCACCGCCATGCGCCCCCTGACCGCGGCCCTGGCCGTGCTGGGCGGCGACTTTGAGCTCGGCGGCATTCCCCGCATGCACGAGCGCCCCATCGGCGACCTGGTGGACGCACTGCGCCAGCTCGGCTGCCAGATTGACTACCTGGGCAACGACGGTTTCCCGCCGCTGCGCATTGGCACGCCAAAGCTCAGCCTGGACAAACCCATCCCGGTGCGCGGCGATGTGTCCAGCCAATTTTTGACCGCACTTTTGATGGCTTTGCCTTTGGTCGCCCAAAAGGACATCGTCATCGAAGTGGTGGGCGAGCTGATCTCCCGCCCTTACATTGAAATCACCCTGAACCTGCTGGCGCACTTTGGCGTGGACGTGCAGCGTGACGGCTGGCAGCGCTTCACCATTCCAGCAGGCAGCAAACTGCACTCACCCGGCGACCTGCATGTGGAGGCGGATGCATCGAGCGCGAGCTACTTCATCGCGCTGGGCGCGATTGCCGCCAGCGTGGGCGGGCAGTGCGGCATACGGGTCAATGGCGTGGGCGCGGACTCCATACAGGGCGACATCCGCTTCATGGATGCCGCCCGCCTGATGGGCGCCCAGATCGAGAGTGGCCCCAACTGGCTGCATATCAAACGCGGCGCATGGCCCCTGAAGGCCATTACGCTGGATTGCAACCACATACCCGACGCCGCCATGACACTGGCCGTGATGGCCTTGTACGCCGAGGGCACCACCACCCTGAACAACATTGCCAGCTGGCGCGTCAAGGAAACCGACCGCATTGCCGCCATGGCCATCGAGTTGCGCAAGCTCGGCGCCACGGTGGTGGAAGGCGCTGACTTCATCCAGGTCACGCCGCCTGCGGCTGCCGATCAATGGAAAGCCGGCACCATCCACACCTATGACGACCACCGGGTGGCCATGTGCTTCTCGCTGGCGGCCTTCAACCCCGCCGGTCTGCCGGTGCGCATCGAAGACCCCAAGTGCGTGGCCAAGACCTTTCCGGACTATTTCGAGACGCTGTTCTCGGTCGCCCACGCCCCAACCGATGCCATTCCTGTGCTGTGCATGGACGGGCCCACCGCCTCGGGCAAGGGCACTTTGGCGGCCGTGCTGGCAGAACAACTGGGGTACCACTTCCTGGACTCAGGCTCGCTCTACCGCATCACCGGGCTGGCCGCCACACGTGCCGGAATCAGCCTGGATGTCGCCAACCAACAGCGCATTGCCGACCTGCTGCGCGGACTGCCCATCCGCTTTGAGGGCAGCCACATCCTGCTGGATGGCGAGGATGTCAGTGACGCCATACGCACCGAGGAAGCCGGCATGAACGCCTCGCGCGTGTCGGCCTTCCCCATGGTGCGAGAGGCCCTGGTGGACTTCCAGCGCAGCTTTCGCAAGCTGCCAGGCCTGGTGGCTGACGGCCGTGACATGGGCACCATCATTTTCCCGAAAGCGCCGCTCAAGGTGTTCCTCACGGCCAGCGCCGCCTGCCGTGCCGAGCGCCGCTATAAGCAGTTGATTTCAAAGGGAATTCCCGCTACACTCGACAGTCTTCGCGCAGACCTTGAGGCGCGTGATGCACGGGATACCTCCCGCAGCGTCGCGCCCTTGAAGCCCGCAGTCGATGCCAAGCTCCTGGACAACTCCGATTTGACGGTGCAAGCCTCCGTAGAAATCGTTTTGGACTGGTGGCAAGGCAAACAGCCTTTCAGGTCCGCCTGAGAAGCTAACCAGCAAGGCCTCACGGCTTTGCAATTTTGGCCCCCAGCGCTCCTCTCGCGCGACAGCGCACCGGCACTGGGGTTCGATAACTTAACCCCGTAGCTTTTTGCTACAAAACACATGTCAGAATCTTTCGCAGCCCTATTTGAAGAATCCCTGCAACGCTCGGAAATGCGCACCGGTGAAGTCATCACCGCTGAAGTCGTCCGCATCGAGCACAGCTTTGTTGTGGTCAACGCTGGCCTCAAGTCCGAAGCCTACGTGCCAATCGAAGAATTCAAGAGCGACAAGGGCGAGCTCGAAGTCCAAGTGGGAGACTTCGTGTCCGTGGCTATCGACTCCGTGGAAAACGGTTACGGCGACACCATCCTGTCGCGTGACAAGGCCAAGCGTCTGGCTTCCTGGATGAGCCTGGAAAAGGCCCTGGAATCCGGCGAATTCGTCACCGGCACCACCTCCGGCAAGGTCAAGGGCGGCCTGACCGTTCTGGTCAATGGCATCCGCGCCTTCCTGCCTGGCTCGTTGGTCGACACACGTCCTACCAAGGATCTGTCTCCGTACGAAAACAAGACCATGGAATTCAAGGTCATCAAGCTCGACCGCAAGCGCAACAACGTGGTGCTGAGCCGCCGTGCCGTGGTCGAAGCCTCCATGGGCGAAGAGCGCGCCAAGCTGATGCACACCCTCAAAGAAGGTTCTGTGGTGCAAGGCGTGGTCAAGAACATCACCGAATACGGTGCGTTTGTGGACCTGGGCGGTATCGACGGCCTGCTGCACATCACCGACATGGCATGGCGCCGTGTCCGTCACCCCTCTGAAGTGGTGCAAGCCGGTCAGGAAATCACTGCCAAGATTCTCAAGTTTGACACCGAAAAGAACCGTGTCTCTCTGGGTCTGAAGCAAATGGGTGATGACCCTTGGATGGGCGTGAACCGCCGCTACCCCCAAGGCACCCGCATGTTCGGCAAGATCACCAACATCGCCGACTACGGCGCATTTGTGGAACTGGAACCCGGCATCGAAGGCCTGGTTCACGTGTCCGAAATGGACTGGACCAACAAGAACGTTGCTCCCTCGAAGATCGTTGCCCTGGGCGACGAAGTCGAAGTCATGGTTCTGGAAATCGACGAAGACAAGCGCCGTATCTCTCTGGGCATGAAGCAGTGCAAGGCCAACCCTTGGCAAGAATTTGCCCAGAATACCAAGCGCGGCGACCGCGTGAAGGGCCCCATCAAGTCCATCACCGACTTCGGCGTGTTTGTGGGCCTGGCTGCCGGTATCGACGGCCTGGTGCACCTGTCTGACCTGTCCTGGAACGAGTCCGGCGAAGTGGCCGTGCGCGAGTACAAGAAGGGCCAGGAAGTTGAAGCCCTGGTGCTGGCCGTGGACGTGGACCGCGAACGCATCTCCCTGGGTATCAAGCAGCTCGACTCCGATCCGTTCACCACCTTTGTGTCGATCAACGACAAGGGCCAGATCGTGACCGGCAAGGTCAAGACCGTGGATGCCAAGGGCGCTGAAATCGACCTGGGTGAAGACATCATCGGTTACCTGCGCGCCTCGGAAATCAGCCGCGACCGCGTGGAAGATGCCCGCAACGTGCTCAAGGAAGGCGACGAAGTGACCGCTGTGGTGGTGAATGTGGATCGCAAGACCCGCAACATCCAGCTGTCCATCAAAGCCAAGGACATGGCTGACCAAAACGAAGCCATGCAGTCCCTGAGCCAGCAATCGGCCCGTGAAAACGCTGGTACCACCAGCCTGGGCGCCCTGCTGCGCGCAAAACTGGACAACAACTAATCTTTAGTTGCTGAACTGAAAGAACGACCGGCTGCACCTGTGCGCCGGTCGTTTTTTTGTCTACAAGACCCTACCCGAATTTCCCGCCAATGACCCGCTCCGACCTCGTTGAAGAACTGGCCAACCGCTTTGCCCAGCTGACGCACCGCGATGCCGAATTTGCCGTGAAGGCGATTCTGGATGCGATGAACGACGCCCTGGTGCGCGGACACCGGATCGAGATCCGTGGCTTTGGCAGCTTCTCGATCAACCGCCGCCCTCCCCGCATCGGACGCAATCCGCGCAGCGGCGAAAGCGTGGCCATACCCGAAAAGCGCGTGCCCCACTTCAAGCCCGGCAAAGCATTGCGCGAAGCTGTGGACGAGCGCACCGCCGCCATGGACCTGACGGTGGCTGTGAAGGCCAAAGGCTAGTTCCGCAGCAGCGCCGCCCCAAGGCGGGCGATGTCCCAGGCTTGTAGAATCGGGTTCAGCCCCGAGGAGACGCATGAACGCATTCGCATGGCTCTTTAAGTGGTTACTTAAAGCGGCCATTTTTTTTACCCTGTTCGCTTTCGCCCTGAATAACCAGAGCGACGTGACGGTGCGCTTTTTCTTTGGCCAGCAATGGACCGCCCCCATGGTGCTGGTGGTGCTGGGTGCTTTTGCAGCCGGTCTGTTGGTCGGTGTGTTGGGCATGGTGCCGCGCTGGTTGCGCCTGCACCGCAACAAGCCGCCCACCGCTACGCCCAAGCCAGAAACGCCCCCAGCCGGGCCGGCGGTATCGGCAGGCAGTGACTACAGCGACTCGACCATCCATGGAATTTGATTTCAGCCTGCTCCTGCTGGCACTGCCGCTGGTGTTTGTGCTGGGTTGGCTGGCCTCGCGCATGGACTTGCGGCAGCTGCGCATGGAAAACCGCCAGGCACCCAAGGCCTATTTCAAGGGCCTGAACTTTTTGCTCAACGAGCAACAGGACCAGGCCATTGATGCCTTCATCGAAGCGGTGCAGAACGACCCTGACACCTCGGAACTGCACTTTGCCCTGGGCAATCTGTTTCGCCGCCGTGGCGAATACGAGCGTGCCGTGCGGGTACACCAGCACCTGCTCTCGCGCGGTGACCTGGTGGCTGACGACCGCCACCGCGCGCAGCACGCATTGGCTCTGGACTACCTGAAAGCCGGTCTGCTGGACCGTGCCGAAGAAGCCCTGCTCAAGCTCGAAGGCACACGCTTCGAGGCGCAGGCGCGCCTGGCGTTGCTGGCCAACTACGAACGTTCGCGCGACTGGGAACACGCCGCTGGTGTGGCCAAGAAACTTGAAGCCGCCGGCCAAGGCAGTTTTGCCGGCCGCCTGGCGCACTACCTGTGTGAGCAGGCTGCGGCACTGGTTGTGGCCCACAAGCTGGAAGAGGCTTCGGCACTCTTGCAGCAAGCCATTGCCACTGCGCCGCACACTCCCCGCCCGCGCATGGACATGGCAGCCCTGCAGCGCCAACAGGGCCTGCAACAGCAAGCCTGCGCCACCCTGGCCGAGGCCATGCAGCAGGCCCCCGCGGCCACCCCCCTGATCGCCCCGCTGCTGGCAGCCGCTGCCATTGCCGCGCAGTCCATCGCACCGGCCCTGGCACTGCTCAAAACCCGCTACGAAGATGGCAGCTCCATCGATGTGCTGGATGCCATCGTCACCCTGGAAGCCGCCAATGGCGACTCGGCGCTGACGGCGCGCCAGTGGTATGCCCGCCATCTGGAGAAAGAGCCCTCGCTGGTGGCCGCTGCCAAATGGATTGCCGGAGAAAAGCTGGAACATGAACAGTTCCACCCACAGGTGCAACGCGCCCTGGACCACGCCGTCAAGCCGCTCACGCGCTACCGCTGCGCGGCCTGCGGCTTTGAGGCCAAGCGGCACTTCTGGCAATGCCCCGGCTGCCAGGCCTGGGACAGCTACCCTGCCCTACGTGTAGAAGAGTTATGACCATTACAAAAGAACAGATTTCCAAAGCCCGCGTACTGGTCGTGGGCGACGTGATGCTGGACCGCTACTGGTACGGCGCCGTGGACCGCATCAGCCCCGAAGCGCCCGTGCCCGTGGTGCGCGTGACGCGCGAAGAAGAGCGCGCCGGCGGCGCCGCCAATGTGGCGTACAACGTGGTCAGCCTGGGCGCCCAGGGCAGCCTGTTGACGGTGGTGGGCGACGACGAGGCCAGCCACCACCTGGAGGACCTGGTGGCCAAGACCGGCATAGAAACCCACTTTGGCCGCGACGCGGACCTCAAGACCACGGTCAAGCTGCGCGTCATCGGGCGCCAGCAGCAACTCATACGCCTGGACTTCGAAAACACGCCCAAGAACGAAGTGCTGGCCGGGCAAACGGCCACCTTCGAGGCCATTCTGCCGGCCCACAACGCCGTGCTGTTCTCCGACTATGGCAAGGGTGGCCTGGCCCACGTGATCGACATGATTGCGCAGGCACGCGCCCTGAACAAGCCCATCCTGATTGACCCCAAGGGCAGCGACTACACCCGCTACCGCAACGCCACCGTCATCACGCCCAACCGGGCCGAAATGCAACAGGTCATTGGCCAGTGGAGCGATGAGGCCGACCTGCGTACCAAGGCGCACAATCTGCGCGAACACCTGAACCTGGACGCCGTGCTCCTGACCCGCAGCGAAGAGGGCATGACGCTGTTTGACGCCGATGGAGAACTGCACGTCAGCGCCCAGGCCCGCGAGGTGTTTGATGTCACCGGTGCCGGTGACACCGTGATTGCCACCATGGCCACGATGGTGGGTGCGGGCCTGAGCCTGCGCGAAGCCATGCCGCTGGCCAACCGGGCGGGCGGTATTGTGGTGGGCAAGTTTGGAACCGCCACTGTGTCTTATGAGGAGCTTTTTGCATGACCCGCGTTGTAGTAACAGGCGCTGCCGGTTTTATTGGCAGCAACATCATCAAGGGCCTGAATGCCCGCGGCATTGACGACGTCATTGCCGTGGACGACATGACGCAGGGCGACAAGTTCCGCAACCTGGCCGACCTGAAAATCTCCGACTACGTCGATGCCGACGATTTCTACAGCGCCTTTGCCGGCGGCCACTTCGGCCAGGTGGAGGCCGTCTTCCATGAGGGCGCCTGCAGCGACACCATGGAGAGCGACGGCAAGTTCATGATGGGCAACAACTACACCCTGTCGTGGAACCTGTTCCAGGCCTGCCAGAAGCGCGGTGCCCGCCTGCTCTATGCCTCGTCCGCCGCCACCTACGGCGGCTCCGACACCTTCCGTGAAGACCCTGCCTTTGAGCTTCCGCTCAATGTGTATGGCTACTCCAAGCTGCTGTTTGACCAGCGCATGCGCCGCGAATGCGGAGCCCAGTTCGAGCGCACCAAGGCCGGACGCACCCAGCAGGTGGTGGGCTTTCGCTACTTCAACGTCTACGGCCCGCGCGAGCAGCACAAGGGCCGCATGGCCAGCGTGGCCTTTCACCAGTTCCACCAGTTCAAGGCCGAAGGAAAAGTGAAACTGTTTGGCGAATACGGTGGCTATGTGCCCGGCGGCCAATTGCGTGACTTTGTGTTTATCGACGATGTGGTGGCAGTGAACCTGTGGTTCTTTGACAACCCCGCCCAGTGCGGCATCTTCAACTTGGGTTCTGGCCGGGCCCAGCCCTTCAACGATGTGGCCAGCTCGGTGGTCAACACCTTGCGTGCCGCCCAGGGCGAAAGCGCGTTGTCACTCGACGCCATGGTGCAACAGGGCCTGCTGGAATACATCGGCTTCCCGGATGCCTTGCGCGGCAAGTACCAGTGCTTCACCCAGGCCGATTTGTCGGCGCTGCGTGCAACCGGATGCAACCACAGCTTTGTGGACGTGCAGACCGGCGTGGGCAAGTATGTGGAATGGCTGTCCAAGGCCTGAAGCCGCCATGCGCACGCCAAGCCTTGCCATCCTGCTGTGCCTGCTGTCGTTTTCGGCATTGGCACTCGAGGTCAACACGGCCAATGAGGCCGAGCTCGACAGCGTGCGTGGCCTGGGTCCTGCGGCCACGGCACGCATCCTGGACGCGCGTGCACTGGGGCTTTTCAAGGATTGGGCCGACCTGATGCAACGGGTCAAAGGCATCAAGCCCCGCACCGCCACCAAACTGTCCGATGCCGGCCTGACCGTCAACCAGCAACCCTATGTCGTGCCTGAGGCGGGCGCCAAGGTGCCGTAATGGTTGCGGTTCTGGCCATCTGTATAGGCGCCTGTGTGGGCGCCTTGGCGCGCTGGCAGCTGGGGCTGTGGCTCAACCCCACCTTGACGGTAGCTGGCACCGTGCTGCCCATGGGCACGCTGGCGGCCAACCTGATTGGCGGCTACCTGGTGGGCGTGTGCGTGGCCGTGTTCCATGCCGTCCCTGATCTGGACCCGGTCTGGCGCCTGGCGCTGGTCACCGGCTTTCTGGGTGCGCTCACCACCTTCTCCAGTTTCTCGGCCGAGGTGGTCAGCATGCTCATGCAGCAGCGCTACGCACTCGCGCTGATGACCACGTCGGTACACCTGTTTGGCTCTTTGCTGCTGACCATCGCAGGCATGAAGTCCGCTACGGTTTTTCTGCCCGTCCACTGATGCGCACTACTTCACCACACCCTTGTGCGCCCGCGTCCGGTGCGCATTGCCGCCCATGACCACCTGGCTTTCCCTTGTGTTTGTTCTGGCGTATGCCGCGATTGCCCTTGAACATCCACTCAGGATCAACAAATCGGCCTCTGCCCTGATCGGTGCCGGACTGCTGTGGACGGTCTATGGCGTCAACCTGGACAACCCGGCTGTGCTGAACCAGCAATTGGGTGAATCGCTGATGGGCACAGCACAAATCGTTTTCTTCCTGATGGGCGCCATGACGATTGTGGAAGTGATAGACGCCCACAACGGCTTTGAAGTCATCACCTCACGCATACGGACTACCCAACTTTCAGCGCTGATGTGGATGGTGGGGCTGGTGACTTTCTTCCTGAGTGCCGTGCTGGACAACCTGACTACCACCATCGTCATGGTGTCACTGATGAAGCGCCTGCTGTTTGTGCGGGAAGACCGGCTGTTCTTTGCCGGCATCATCGTGATTGCGGCCAATGCGGGGGGTGCCTGGACACCCATTGGCGATGTCACCACCACCATGTTGTGGATAGGTGGTCAGGTGACCGCGGGTGCGATCATGCAAAACGTCTTTCTTCCCTCGATGGTCAACCTGCTGGTGCCCCTGTTGGTGACCAGCCGCCTGCTGGGAGTGCGCCCAGTGGTGGCGCCACCGCAGCGTGATGCCGCGCTGGGCGAGGAGACCAGCGCCCTTGAGCGCAACCTCATGTTCTGCCTGGGCATGGCCATTCTGGTGCTGGTACCGGTGTTCAAGACCTGGACCGGACTGCCTCCCTTCATGGGTATTTTGTTCGGCTTGGGGCTGCTGTGGCTGGTGGGTGACCTGGTACACCGCCAGGAGGAAGAGTTGCGCAAGCAACGCCTGACCCTGGCACGTGCGCTCACCCGCATTGATATGAGTTCAGTGGTGTTCTTTATCGGCATTCTGCTGGCCGTGGCCGTGTTGGAACACAGCCATATCCTGTCAACCATCGCCCAATGGCTGGACCACCATGTGGGCCGACAAGACCTCATTGTGCTCATCATCGGACTGGTCAGTGCCGTGGTGGACAACGTGCCTTTGGTTGCAGCGTCCATGGGCATGTACAGCCTGCAGCAGTATCCTCCCGACAGCTTTTTGTGGGAGTTTATTGCCTACTGCGCGGGCACCGGGGGATCGATTCTGGTCATCGGCTCAGCTGCTGGAGTGACAGCCATGGGCCTGGAGAAAATAGATTTCCTCTGGTATCTGCGCAAGATCAGCGGACTGGCCTTGCTGGGCTATGCGGCCGGTGCCTTGGCCTACATGGCCCAGTACCACCTGCTGCACTGAGCCCGCCTCAGGCCGCCTGCACGTCTGCCTGCAAGAGACTGACAAAACGCTGGCGGATGGAGGCCTCAATGCCTGCCGCATCCAGGCCCTGCAGGGCCAGCAACTTGACCGGGTCGCCGTGCTCGATGAACACGTCCGGCAGGCCCAGTTGCAACACCGGCAACTGCAGGTCGGCGGCCTGCAAGGCCTCCAACACCGCACTGCCGGCACCGCCCATCAAGGCGCCCTCTTCCACGGTCACCAGTGCTTGGTGATCCCGGGCAACGGCGGTGAGCAGTTCCACGTCCAGCGGCTTGACCCAGCGCATGTTCACCACGGTGGCACCCAGGGCCTCGGCCGCCTTGAGCGCCGGGTACAGCATGGTGCCAAAGGCCAGAATGGCAATCGCCTTGCCCTGTTTGCGGATTTCTCCCTTGCCCAGGGGCAAGCCGTCCAGCGATGCGCTGGTGGCCACACCGGCTCCCGCACCACGCGGGTAGCGCACGGCCACCGGATGGTTCTGGGCAAAGGCCGTGCTGAGCAGCTGGCGGCAT
Source organism: Rhodoferax lacus (assembly GCF_003415675.1). GTDB lineage: Bacteria > Pseudomonadota > Gammaproteobacteria > Burkholderiales > Burkholderiaceae_C > Allorhodoferax > Allorhodoferax lacus. The sequence goes on along the minus strand of NZ_QFZK01000005.1, from coordinate 57,062 downwards.
TCGTTCTCATCGGCCGGGCAGGCCAGGCTCATGTTGGGAATGCAGCGCAAATAGGGAATGTCATAGGCGCCCGCATGGGTGGCACCGTCGGCCCCGACGAGCCCTGCGCGGTCCAGCGCAAACACCACCGGCAGGTTCTGGATGGCGACATCGTGAATCAGCTGGTCGTAGGCGCGCTGCAGAAAGGTGGAGTAAATCGCCACGACCGGCTTGAGGCCCTCAGTGGCCAGACCGGCAGCAAAAGTCACCGCATGCTGCTCGGCAATCCCCACATCAAAGTAGCGCTCGGGAAAGCTCCGCTCAAACTCCACCATGCCCGAGCCCTCGCGCATGGCCGGGGTAATGCCCACCAGGCGCGTATCGGCCGCTGCCATATCGCACAGCCAGTTGCCAAACACCTGGGTGAAGGTGGTGGCACCGGCGATTTGCGGCTTTTGCAGGCCGATGGCCGGATCAAACTTGCCCGGGCCGTGGTAAGCCACCGGGTCGGCCTCGGCCAGTTGGTAGCCCTGGCCTTTTTTGGTGACCACATGCAGGAACTGCGGGCCCTTGAGGTGGCGGATGTTTTCCAGCGTGGGGATCAACGAGTCCAGGTCATGGCCGTCGATGGGGCCTATGTAGTTGAAGCCGAATTTCTCGAACAGCGTGGCGGGTACCACCATGCCCTTGGCCGTCTCCTCGATGCGCTTGGCCAGCTCGAACAACGGGGGCGCGCCCTTCAGCACGGTCTTGCCCACGTTCTTGGCAGCGGCATAGAACTGGCCGCTGAGCAGCTGGGCCAGGTAGCGGTTGAGCGCGCCCACGGGTGGGCTGATGCTCATGTCGTTGTCGTTGAGGATGACCAGCAGATCGCAGTCCGCCACTCCGGCGTTGTTCAGCGCCTCAAAGGCCATGCCGGCGGTCAGCGCACCGTCACCAATGATGGCAATGGCACGCCGCTCCTCACCCTTGATCTTGGAGGCCAGGGCCATGCCCAGCGCGGCCGATATCGAAGTACTGGAGTGGGCCGTGCCAAAGGTATCAAACTCGCTTTCCGTGCGCTGCGGGAAGCCGCTCAGGCCACCGAGTTGTCGCAGGCTGGCCATGCGCTCGCGCCGGCCAGTCAGGATCTTGTGTGGATAGGTCTGGTGGCCCACATCCCACACCAGCCGGTCATCCGGCGTGTTGAACACGTAATGCAGCGCCACCGTCAGTTCCACCGTACCCAGGTTGGAGCTCAGGTGGCCGCCGGTGCGGGCCACGCTGTGCAGCAAGTAGTCCCGCAATTCGGTCGCCAAGGTGTGCAACTGCGGCCGCGAGAGTTTGCGCAGGTCTTCCGGACTGTGAATGGTTTCCAGCAGGGGGTGAGGTGTGTTCGGCATGTAAGTGGTGAGGTTGCGCGGGCGTTCAGGGGACATGGTGAGCATGCGCCTAGTGGGCGCGGTTGACCACCATGTCGGCCAGCGCGGCCAAAGCCCGGGTATTGGCCAGGCCACTGCGCTGCAGGGCCTGGTGTGCCTGGGCCAGAAGATCTTGTGCGTAAGCCTGGCTGGGTGCCAGACCCATCAGGGATACATAGGTGGGCTTGTCGTTGTCGGCGTCCTTGCCGGCAGTCTTGCCCAGGGTGCTGGAATCGGCAATCACATCCAGGATGTCATCCACCACCTGGAAGGCCAGACCCATGGCTGCGCCATAGTCCTGCAGTGCGGCGAGTGCCCGTGCATCGGGCGTGCCGCAGGAGGCGCCCATCATGACGCTGCCCTGCAGCAGGGCACCGGTCTTGAGCTGGTGCATCTCGCGCAGCTCGGCCTCGGTCAGCGTGTGGCCGACGCTGGCCAGGTCAATGGCCTGGCCACCGGCCATACCAGCACTGCCTGCGGCGCGCGCCAGCAGGCTGCACAGGCGGGCCTGCAGCAGGGGCTGGACGGCATCGCCTTCGGGCGTCAAGAGTTCAAAGGCAAGTGCCTGCAAGGCATCCCCCGCGAGCAGGGCGCTGGCCTCGCCAAAGCGCACATGCACGGTGGGCTTGCCACGGCGCAGCACATCGTTGTCCATGCAGGGCATGTCATCGTGCACCAGGGAATAGGCATGTATCAGCTCCACCGCACAGGCCGCACGCAGGGCCGCTTCGGCACACAGGCTGCTGTCAGGCGCCACGGCCTCATGGGCGGCCAGCACCAGCAAGGGCCGCAGGCGCTTGCCGCCGTCCAGCACGGCGTAACGCATGGCTTCCACCAGCGCAGCAGGTGCTGCATGTACGCAACCGGGGCTGACGTCCGCAGTAACCCAGCGCTCCAAAGCACGTTCTACTTGCTCCAGGCGTTTGCTTGACCACGAATCGAGTTGGAAGACCAGCATGTCGTTTGCACCATCAGCCGCCATCATTGCGCCTTCCAGGTTTTCTGCGTGCCATCGTCCAGCACCTTGATCTGGTCTTCGACGGCTTGCAGCCGGTCGCGACAAAACTGCAGCAGGGCAGCACCACGCTGGTAGCCACTGAGCAATTGGTCCAGGGGCATTTCACCCGACTCCAGACGGCGCACCAATGCTTCGAGTTCCTGCGTGGCCTCTTCATAGCTGTGCGGCAGTGCGGCGCCGTCTGGCGCATCCGCAACTGCGGACGGGGTCTGGGAGGGGGCGCTGGCCTTGGGCATGTTTCTTCAGGGATTGGTGGATCGGCAAAGCCGCAGACTGCGATTTTAGGCGCTTGGCACTGCCAGACCCGCAAACAAAAAAACCCGGCCCACAGGGGGCCGGGTTTTTCTATGCCTTGCGGCCGGAACGCACTCGCGTTAGCAACGAATTAACGTGCCTTCTTGGTGGCCTTGGTGGCAGATGCCACAGCAGCCACGCCTTTTTCCAGAGCCGTGTCCAGGGTGGATTCGGCAGTGGAAGCAGCGGCCTTCAGGTTCTTGGCCACATTGGCAAAGGCTTCAGGAGCGGGATGGGCCTTTTCGATGGCGTCCACGCTGGTGTGGAACTGGCCCACGCTGAGCGAAGTGGCGGCCTTGAGGTTCTTGGCGAACAGGGCCATGCCGGCTTCGGCCGAGGCCTTCATCACTTCAAACGCGGCTTGCGGGTCCTTGGCGCCCTTGATGGAGGCCACGGTGTCGGTGATCACGGCCTGTGCTTCCTTGGCCTGGACTTGGGCCAGATCGGCCCAGGCCTTCAGGTTTTCCTGCACGGGCTTGATGGCTTCCTGCATGGCAGCAGGGTTCATTTTCGGAGCGGCTTCCGACATGGTTTTGGCGATGGCTTCAAAGGGAGTGTTCTTGAACATGGTGGATCCTTGGGTTAAAAATTTGTTGCAGTGCAGCAATTATTGATCAGGATGCCCAGCCGTGCCTGTTTGCTGCGTGTTTTAGTTGTGCACGCCTATTTCCGGGCCCAGGCGATTCAGCGATTACAATCAACGCCCAGGCAGCTCTCGAGGTAACTGCCCTTCAAGCCCCTGTCCACAGGGGTTTTTTGTTTCCTTAAAAGGACCGAGTTGTGCAAACCCTGTACAAAAAAATCTCTCCCGTACTGTCTCCCAAGCCAGCCGAAGCTGCCAACAGCAGCTCGCAGCTACCCGTCTCAAGCTACTTTGACACGGCGCTTTATGCGCGGGAGATGCAGCACATCTTCCAGAACGGTCCGCGCTATGTGGGCCACGCCCTGAGCGTCCCCAACCATGGCGACTACCATGCGCTGCCTCAGGAGGGCGAGGGCCGCGCCCTGGTGCGCAATGCCAGCGGCATTGAACTGGTCTCCAATGTCTGCAGGCACCGCCAGGCGGTCATGCTCAAGGGCCGGGGCTCGCTCACCCAAGGGCCTGCTGCGGGCGGCGGCAACATCGTCTGCCCCCTGCACCGCTGGACCTACAGCGGCGTGAACAGCGGCTCGGTACCCGCAGGCACCCTGCTGGGCGCCCCGCACTTTGACCACGACCCCTGCCTGAACCTCAACAACTACAAGCTGCAGGAATGGAACGGCCTGCTGTTCGAGCAAAACGGTGTCGATGTGGCCGCGCAGCTCGCCAACATGGGTCCGCGTGCCGAGCTGAACTTTGATGGCTATGTGCTGGACCGCGTGGAGCTGCACGAGTGCAACTACAACTGGAAGACTTTTATCGAGGTCTACCTGGAGGACTACCACGTGGGCCCCTTCCACCCGGGCCTGGGACAGTTTGTGAGCTGTGACGACCTGCGCTGGGAGTTCAAGGACAACTACTCGGTGCAGACCGTGGGCATTGCCAACCAGCTGGCACGCTCCGGCAGCCCGGTGTACGAGCGCTGGCAAAAGGCCTTGCTGGCCTACCGCAACAATGCACAGCCCCAGTTCGGCGCCATCTGGCTGACCTACTACCCGCACATCATGGTCGAGTGGTATCCGCATGTGCTGACGGTGTCCACCTTGCACCCCATGGGCCCAAACAAGACCATGAACATGGTGGAGTTCTTCTACCCCGAAGAGATTGCTGCCTTCGAGCGCGAGTTCGTCGAAGCCCAGCAGGCCGCCTACATGGAGACCTGCATCGAGGACGACGAAATCGGCGAACGCATGGACGCAGGCCGCGCCGCCTTGCTGGCGCGTGGCGACAACGAAGTCGGGCCCTACCAAAGCCCCATGGAAGACGGCATGCAGCACTTTCACCACTGGTACCGCACGCAGATGGGCAACATCTAGTGCAGGCGCTGTGGATGGTGGTGGCCTCGTTCTTCTTCGCCTTGATGGCGGTGGGGATCAAGTTTGCATCGCACAGCTTTGGCACCTTCGAGCTGGTGTTCTACCGCGGCCTGGTCAGCATCGTTTTCATGGGCATTGTGGTGCGGGCGCGCGGCGCATCCTTGCGCACACCGGTGCCGATGATGCACCTGACACGCAGCGGCGTGGGTGTGGTCTCGCTGGGCTCGTGGTTTTACGCCATTGCCCATTTGCCCCTGGCCACCGCCATGACGCTGAACTACATGAGCGGCGTCTGGGTGGCGGCCTTTATCGTGGGCGGCGCCCTGCTTTACGGCCAGTCTGAAAAGCAGGGTCCGCTGCTGGGCACCGTGCTGCTGGGCTTTGCCGGTGTGGTGCTGACGCTGCGCCCCACCATAGACCACGACCAGTTGTTTGCCGGCGTGGTGGGCCTGCTTTCGGGCATGGGTGCGGCGTTGGCCTATATGCAGGTCACGGCATTGGGCCGGGTGGGCGAGCCCGAAGAGCGCACCGTGTTTTACTTTTCGGTGGGCACCGCACTGGTGGGCATCATCGGCATGCTGGTGACCGACATGACGCCATGGGCCCAGGTGCGCTGGCAGGATGCGGCCTGGGTGGTGCCGATAGGTGTGCTGGCCTCTCTGGGCCAGCTGTGCATGACACGCGCCTACAGCCAGGGTGCCACGCTGGTGGTGGCCAGCATGCAATACGCCGGCATTGTGTTTGCCTCCATCTTCAGCCTGACCCTGTTTGGCGACCACATTGCACCCATGGGCTGGTTGGGCATCGCTATCATCGTAACCAGCGGCGTGCTGGCAACCGCCTTGCGCTCGCGCGCCCTGCCCAACACGCCAGCCGAAGAACACTGAACGGAACCTGTGCAATGACCCAAGACCTTGCCACCCCCAGCACACCCTACACCACCCTGATAACGGCTGCGCAATTGCAGACCCTGCTGGCCAGCAAAACGCCCTGCATGGTGTTTGATTGCAGCTGCGACCTGATGCAGCCCGAGACCGGCCCGGCCCAGTACCAGGAGGCACACATCCCCGGCGCGGTCTACGCCCACCTGGACAACAACCTCAGCGCCAAGGGCGATCGCAGCATCACCGGTGCCGCCTCGGGTGGACGCCACCCGCTGCCCGCGCGCGAAGTCTTCGCAGCATGGCTGGGCCGCATCGGCTTTGCCAACGGCATGCAAGCCGTGGTGTATGACCGCCAAGGCGCCAACTACTGTGGCCGCCTGTGGTGGATGCTCAAGTGGCTGGGTCACGCCAACGTGGCGGTGCTGGACGGCAGCTGGCAGGCCTGGCAAGCCGCCGGTGGCGCCAGCGCCAGCGGTGTGGAGCCCACAGCCGCGGCCTGCAGCTTCCAGATCAGCGAGCCTCTGGTAACGCTGGTGGATGTGGCAACCGTTCTTGCCCATCTGGGCCAACCAGGCCAGCAGATCGTGGATGCCCGGGGCGCACCGCGCTTCCGTGGCGAGGTCGAACCCATAGACCCGGTGGCCGGTCACATCCCCGGTGCCTTGAACCGTCCGTTCAACCAGAACCTGGGGGCCGATGGCCACTTCAAGGACGCCGCCACCTTGCGTGCCGAGTTCACCGCCCTGCTGGGCCAGCGCGACCCGGCCACGGTGGTGCACCACTGCGGCAGTGGCGTAAGCGCCGTGCCCAACATCCTGGCCATGGAGATTGCAGGCCTTGGCCGCACCGCCCTGTTTGCCGGCAGCTGGAGCGAGTGGTGCAGCGACTCCAGCCGTCCGGTGGCGCAGGGCTGAATCCACACCCATCCAACGCCCTTCGAGAAAGCACACCATGAAAAAATTGCTAAGCCTTGTTCTGGCGACCTCGGCACTTCTCTGCCAGACGGCCTTCGCCGCTGACGCGCAGGCGCCATCCAACGGTCTGCTCACCGGCGAGGTACTGGAGAGCCAGGACGCTGTGGGCTACACCTATCTGCGGCTCAAAACCAAAACCGGAGAGACCTGGGCCGCGGTGAACCAGACGGCGGTAAAAAAAGGCGCGGTAGTCACGCTGGAAAATACCATGGTGATGAACAACTTTGAGAGCAAGGCGCTGCACAAGACCTTCCCCTCGATTGTTTTTGGCAGCATCCAGGGCGACGCGAAAGCCGCCAGCAGCCCGCAGGGTGACATAGCCGGCATCAAGCCCGACCTTTCAGTGGTCAGCGTATCCAAAGCCACCGGCGCCAATGCCCACACCGTGGCCGAAGTAGTAGGCGGCGCCAAGACCCTGAAGGACAAGCCCGTGCAGGTGCATGGGAAGGTGGTGAAGTTCAACGCCGGCATCATGGGCAAGAACTGGATCCATCTGCGCGATGGAACCGGCCGCGAAGCCGATGGCAGCAACGATGTTCTGGTCACCACCACGGACAGCACCCAGGTGGGTGCCGTCATCACCGTGAGCGGGACCGTGCACACCGACAAGGATTTTGGCGCGGGCTATGCCTACAAGGTGCTGATCGAAGACGCCAAGTTGAAGTAGCCCGTTGGATGTAGCCGGGGCTGGAAGGCCCCGTCCGGCTTGCACGGGCCCGTGCAATGCAGGCGACCTTGCGCTGCTTACACCGCCTCCAGCGCCAGCAGCTCGGCCACCGTCTGGCGGCGGCGGATTAACCTGGCAGTGCCCTGGTCCACCAGCACCTCGGCAATCAGCGGGCGGGTGTTGTAGTTGGAGGACATGGAAGCACCATAGGCACCGGTGTCATGCACCACCAGCAGGTCGCCCACCTGCGCAGCCTGGAGTTCGCGCTGCAGCACCACACCGCCCTCGCCCTGGGTAAATACATCGCCCGATTCGCACAGCGGCCCGGCCACCACCGAGCTCTGCAGGTCCCCGCTTGGCAGCGAACCATCAGCGTGGATGATTTCCATGCCGTGGTGGCTGCCGTACATGGCCGGGCGCATCAGGTCGCTGAAGCCCGCATCCACCAGCACAAAGTGCTGTGCGCCCTGGAACTTGCTGGCCCGCACCTCGCTCACCAGCACACCGGATTCGGCCACCAGGTAGCGGCCCGGCTCGATCTCCAGCTGCACCGCGTGGCCCAGGAGCGCAGCGATGGTCTGGCGCGCCGCATCCCAGAGTGAAAAATAATGCGCCGTGTCGATCACCGGTTCACCGGCCTGGTAGGGTACGGACAGGCCACCACCGGCCGAGATGGCTTGCAGGTCCAGCCCCTGGGTCTGCACGGTTTTGACCAGCTCCACCATGGCGCCGCAGACTTCCTGCAGGTGGCTGTAGTCCACGCCCGAGCCGATGTGCATGTGCAGGCCTTGCAACTGCAGGCCGCTGGCTTTGATCTGCGCGCAGGCAGCCACCAGGTCGCCATGCCAGATACCGTGCTTGCTGTGCTCGCCGCCGGTGTTGGTCTTGTTGCTGTGGCCGTGGCCAAAGCCGGGGTTGATGCGCAGCCACACCGGGTGGCCGGGGCTGGCTTCTGCCAACTGGCCCAGCATGTCGATGGAGCCGCAGTTTGCCGGAATGCCCAGCTCGGCCACGCGCGCCAGAGTGGCGTGGTCCATCAGGTCGGCGGTGAAGACGATCTCGGCGTGGCCCTCGTGCACACCAGGCACAAAGCCTGCGGCCAGGGCGCGTTCGATTTCACCCAGCGACACCGCGTCCACCACCACGCCCTGTTCGCGCAACAAGCGCAGCAGGTGGGTGTTGGAGTTGGCCTTCTGGGCAAAGCGCAGCACATCGAAAGACTGCAGGGCAGCCACGCGCTGGCGGATGGTGGCTGCGTCATAGACCCACAAGGGGGTGCCGTGCTGGCGGGCCAGATCGGCCAGGAGGGTGGGGGCAAAAGGGTTCATGGCGCCATCATGCCCAGAAGCAGCCATGGCATCAATGCCATTTTTATCTTCAATCCATTCACTTTGGATATAGTCCAGCATATGCCCACATCCCTTCGCGCCACGCCGCGGGTACCCTCCGACCACCCGCCCGCCCTCACCCACCGCCAGCTCGGCCTGTTCCGCAGCGTCATGCTGCACGGCAACCTGAGCCGCGCGGCCGAGGCCAGCCACTCCAGCCAGCCCACGCTCAGCCGCGAGCTCGCGCGCCTGGAACAGCTGCTGGGCTTTGACCTGTTTGACCGGGTGCGCGGACGCCTGCGCCCTACTGCCCGGGCACTGGCGCTGATGCAGGAAGTGGAGCGCTCCTTCATAGGCCTGGAGCAGATTGGTCTGCGCGCACGCGAGCTGCGCACCCTCACCAGCGCACGCCTGCGTCTGGCCTGCCTGCCCGCACTGGCACAGTCCCTGGTGCCGCATGCCCTGCTGGCCCTGGCCAAAAGTACGCCCGAAGCCCTGGTCAGCGTGCACCCTCTGGAGTCGCCCTGGCTGGAGCAGGCCCTGGGCGAGCAGCGTTTTGACCTGGGGCTGAGCGAGGCCACCGAAGCCCCTGCGGGCCTGCGCTGGCAGGCCCTGTTTCAGGCCAACGAGGTGGCGGTGCTGCCAAGCACCCACGGCCTGTGCCGCAAGAGGGTGCTGCAGGCGCAGGATTTTGAGGGCGAACACTTCATCAGCCTGGCCGTGAACGACCCCTACCGCCAGGCCATAGACCGCTGGTTTGCCGAACACGGTGTTAGTCGCCTGCAGTGCCTGGAAACTGAAAGTGCGGCTGCCATCTGCGCCATGGTGCGCCAGGGGCTGGGGGTGGCGATTGTGAACCCACTCACCGCCCTGGAGTGCCGGGGCAATGGCCTGGAGGTGCGACCGCTGGCGGTGGACATTGCGTTCCGGATCAGCCTGTTGCTGCCAGACAGCGCAGCCCCCAATCCGGTTCGCGATGCGCTGGAACAGGCCCTGGTGCAGGCCAGCCGCATGCTGGAGAAGCGCCTGCAAAGGCAGTGAACCCGCCGCCCCGCAACCCTCAGTGCGCGTGCTCGCCCAGGCTGCTCATCGCTGCCACCAGCACAATGCCGGCGGCCAGCCAGGCGATCTGTGCCGCGGTCTCGCGGGCGGAAAGGCGCTTTTGCAGTTGCGGAATCAGGTCGGCCAGCGCCACATAAACAAAGCTGCTGGAGGCCACCACCAAAAAGTAGGGCAGCCAACTGTGCAACTGGTCTACCAGCCAGTAACCCAGCACGCCGCCCAAGGCGGTGACCGCACCGGCCAGCGAGACCTTGATCAGGGCCGCGCGCTTGTTGGAAGTGCCCGCGCGCAACACCATCAGATCGCCCATGTGGTGGGGCACTTCATGCGCCAGCACGGCGAGTGCCGCAATAGCGCCCAGACGCAGGTCAGCCACAAAGGCGGAGGCAATCAGCACGCCGTCACCAAAGCAATGCACGCTGTCGCCCGCCAGCACGGCCCAGCTGCCTCCCTTGGGAGCACTGCCATGGTCATGGCCCTGCACGTGCCCGTGGTGAGCGTGCGCACCATGGTCGTGTTCGCCATGCGCCGCATGCGCACCGGACCCGACCTCCACCCGCTCCGGGTGGTGGTGCTCATGCCCGTGGTGCCAGAGCTCGGCTTTGTCCAGCAAAAAGAAAAACACCAGGCCCACCAGCAGGGTCAGGAACAGGTCATGCGGCTCAATGCCGCTCTCAAAGGCCTCAGGCAACAGGTGCATGAAGGCGGTGGACAGCAGGGCACCGGCAGCCATGCTCAGCATGTGCTGGGTGAAGCGGCCCAGTGCGCCAAAGCTCAGCAATGCAGCCAGCCAGACGCTGCCTACGCCAGCAACCAGTGTGCCCAGCAAAATGGAAATCAGAATCACGCCACGTCCTTCGGTTTCAAGCCATCAAAAAAATAGGTTACGTCACAGCAGAACGCCTAGTGTGCCTTGTCCCAGTTGGGGCCCACGCCCATTTCGGCCAGCAAGGGCACCTTGAGCTCGGCCACCCCGGCCATCAGGCGCGGGATCTCGATTTTGAGCCAGTCCACCTCGGCCTCGGGCACTTCAAACACCAGTTCATCATGCACCTGCATGATCATGCGCGTGCCCCGTTGCTCAGCGTCCAGCACCTGCTGCACGGCCACCATGCTGAGCTTGATAAGGTCAGCGGCCGTGCCCTGCATGGGCGCGTTGATGGCAGCACGCTCGGCACCCGCGCGGCGCTGGCCGTTGGGTGAGCCAATCTCCGGCAGGTACAGGCGCCGCCCAAACACGGTCTGCACATAACCCTTGGCCTTGGCCTCTTCGCGCGTGCGGTCCATGTAGTCCTTCACGCCGGGGTAGCGCTCGAAGTAGCGCTGGATATAGTTCTTGGCCGCCGTGTTGTCGATGCCCAGATTGCGCGCCAACCCGTAGGCGCTCATGCCGTAGATCAGCCCGAAGTTGATGACCTTGGCATAGCGGCGCTGCTCGCTGGTGACCTGCTCCACGGCCACGCCAAACACCTCGGCGGCGGTGGCGCGGTGCACATCCAGGCCCTCGGTAAAGGCGCGCAGGAGTGCGGCGTCCCCACTGATGTGGGCCATGATGCGCAGCTCGATCTGGCTGTAATCGGCGCTGGCAATCACATTGCCAGCACCCGCCACAAAGGCCTCGCGCACGCGACGCCCCTCGGGCGTGCGGATGGGGATGTTCTGCAGATTGGGGTCGTTGCTGGACAGGCGTCCGGTCACGGCCACAGCCTGCGCGTAGTGGGTGTGCACACGGCCCGTGCGCGGCAGGGCCAGTTGGGCCAGCTTGTCGGTGTAGGTGCCCTTGAGCTTGGCCAGACCCCGGTGCTCCAGAATTTTGGCTGGCAAAGGGAAATCTTCGGCCAGCTTTTCCAGCACTTCTTCGTCGGTGCTGGGTGCGCCGGTGGCCGTCTTCTTCACCACCGGCAGGCCCAGCTTGGTGAAAAAGATCTCGCCAATTTGTTTGGGGCTGCTGAGGTTGAAGGGCTGGCCTGCCAGCTCGTGCGCCTCGGTCTCCAGCTGCAGAATGCGCTGGCCCAGCGCATGGCTTTGCGCGGCCAGCGTGGGCGCGTCGATCAGCACGCCGTTGCGCTCGATGCGGTAGAGGGCCTCGCTGCTGCGGATCTCCAGCGCATAAATGAATTCCAGGCCGCTGTCCTGCTGCAGCAGCGGCCACAGGGTCTGGTGCACCTCCAGCGTCTGCTCGGCGTCCTCGCAGGCGTATTCGGCCACTTTGGCAATGTCCACCTGGTTGATGGTGAGCTGGTTTACGCCCTTGCCGCACAGGTCCTCAAAGCTGATGCCGCTGCGCCCCAAGTGGCGCTCGGCCAGGCTGGACAGGCCATGGGGCTTGTGCACTTCGAGCACATAGCTTTGCAGCATGGTGTCGTGCGCATAGCCCTGTACTTCGATGCCGTGGTTGGCAAACACGTGGCGGTCGTACTTGATGTGCTGGCCCAACTTCTTGGCCGCCGGGTCTTCCAGCCAGGGCTTGAGTTTGGCCAGCACCTCTTCGCGCGGCAGTTGGTCGATGGCTCCGGGGTAGTTGTGGGCCAGCGGGATGTAGGCGGCCGCACCGGAGGCCACGCTGAAGCTGATGCCCACGATCTCGGCGCGCATCTCGTCCAGGGAATTGGTCTCGGTGTCCAGCGCGGTGAGTTCGGCCGCCGTGATTTTTGCGAGCCACTGGTCCAGGGCCTCCCAGCTCAGGATGGTTTCATAGCCTGCCGGGGGCACACGCGGCTCATGGGTGGCAGCGGCTTCCGGCGCGCTGTCGAACAGGCCCGGGTTCTCGGCATCAAACAGGCCGGGGTTGGGCTTGGTTGCAGAGCCCGCTTTGGCAGCCTGGGCCGCACCACCAGCACCACCATTGCCACCACCACCACCTGCACCTGCTGCCCCATTGGATGCCCCCGCCGCCAGCGACTTGGCCAGGCCCTTGAAGCCAAAGCGCTCGCAATAGGCCAACAGCGCCTCGGAGTTCTGCACAGCGGGAATCAAGGTATCGAGCAGCGGCAGCGAAGGGATGCGGTCGCCCAGTTCGCAATCGGTCTTGATGGTCAGCAGCGAGCGCCCGGTGGGCAGCCAGCCCAGTGCGTTGCGCAGGTTCTCGCCCACCACGCCCTTGATCTGGTGGGCGTTGTCCACCACGGCCTGCAGCGAGCCGTATTCCTGCAACCACTTCACGGCGGTCTTGGGGCCCACCTTGGGCACGCCGGGCACGTTGTCCACCGTGTCGCCTACCAGGGTCTGGTAATCCAGCATCAGGCGCGCGGGCACGCCGAACTCGGCCTCCACCCCGGCCAGGTCACGGCGCTTGCCGTTCATGGTGTCGATGATGGTGATGTGCTCGTCCACCAACTGCGCCAGGTCCTTGTCGCCACTGCTCACAATCACTTCGATGCCCTGCCGGGCGGCAGTCACGGCCAGGGTGCCGATCACGTCGTCGGCTTCCACACCCGGCACGTCCAGCACGCTCCAGCCCAGGAGGCGCACCACCTCGTGGATGGGCTCGATCTGGCTGCGCAGCTCATCGGGCATAGGGTCGCGGTGGGCCTTGTACTGCGGATAGATGGCGTCACGGAAGGTCGGGCCCTTGGCGTCAAACACGCAGGCCACGAAGTCGGTGGGATATTCCTTGCGCAGCGACTGCATCATGTTGATCATGATGCGGATGGCGCCGGTCTTTTGCTCGCGGCCATCGGGCAGGGTGATCTTCATGTCACCGCCCCCTGCAAAGAAGGCGCGGTACAAATAGCTGGAGCCGTCCACCAGCAGCAGGGTTTTCTTGGGTTCACTCATGGGTGCATTTTGCCTGCGTCGGCCCGGCCCTACAATTCAGGCATGGCGGTATACACAGAGGTCTCCTTCGCTGAGGCCGACACCTTTTTGCAGTCTCTCGATTTGGGCACACTCCAGCACCTGGAGGGCTGCTCCGGGGGCATTGAAAACACCAATTACTTCGTCACCACCGACCAGGCGCCCTATGTGCTGACCCTGTTCGAGCGGCTCACAGCGGAGCAACTCCCTTTTTACCTGCGGCTGATGAAGCACTTGGCCGTGCATGGCATTGCCGTGCCCGACCCGGCGGCCAACCGCGATGGCGATGTGCTGCACAGCCTGTGCGGCAAACCCGCTGCCGTGGTGAACCGCCTCAAGGGCAAGAGCGAACTCGCACCCACCGCCGCCCACTGCACCGCCCTGGGCGAGGTGCTGGCGCGCATGCACCTGGCCGGACGCAGCTTTGAGATGCAGCAGCCCAACTTGAGGGCCCTGCCCTGGTGGAACGAGACCGTGCCGGTGGTGCTGCCTTTTGTGGACGCACCCCAGGCCGACCTGCTCAAGAGCGAGCTGGCCTACCAGAACCATGTGGCCACCCTCTCGGCCTATGGCGCACTGCCGCGCGGCCCCATCCATGCCGACCTGTTCCGCGACAACGCCATGTTTGCCCAGGACCTGCCAGAGGGCCAGGCCCCGCAGCTCACCGGCATCTTTGATTTTTATTTTGCCGGTGTGGACGCCTGGCTGTTTGACATCGCTGTCTGCCTGAACGACTGGTGTGTGGATTTGCCCACCGGCCAGGCTGATGCCGAACGCAGCCGCGCCCTGCTGCAGGCCTATGAGGCCGTGCGCCCCCTGACCGCGCAGGAACGCGCACTGCTGCCCGCCCTGGCGCGCGCCGCCGCCCTGCGCTTCTGGCTCTCGCGCCTGTGGGACCTGCACCTGCCGCGCGAGGCCGCCATGCTCAAGCCCCACGACCCTACCCACTTTGAGCGCGTGCTGCGGGCGCGCATTGCCGCCCCCCTGACCATGGCCGCGCTGTTCAATACCTCGCCATCCACTGTACAACCTACCGAGACTCTGTCTGCATGAAACTCAACATCGTTCCGGCCCGCACCGGGGTGCAATGGTTCAAGCTGGGGGTTCGCACTTTCATCAAGCAGCCGCTGGCACTAAGCGGCCTGTTCTTCATGTTCATGGCGGTGATGTCGGTGCTGACCCTGATCCCGCTGATTGGCAATGTGCTGGCCCTGGCCCTGCTGCCGGCCGCCACCCTGGGCCTGATGGCCGCGACTGAGGAAACGACCAAGGGCAAGTTCCCCATGCCCACGGTGCTGCTGAGCGCCTTCAAGGCCGGGCGCCAACAGATGCGCGCCATGCTGGTTCTGGGCCTGATCTATGCCGCGGGCTTTTTGCTGGTGCTGGCCATCTCCGCCACGGTGGACGGCGGCAAGTTCGCCCGCCTCTACCTGATTGGCGGCAGCCTGACGCCCGAGACCCTGATGGAGCCGGATTTTGAGAGCGCGGTGCTGCTGGCCATGGGCCTTTACATGCCGCTCTCCCTGCTGTTCTGGCACGCACCGGCCTTGGTGCACTGGCATGGCGTGCCGCCGGTCAAGAGCCTGTTCTTCAGTATGGTGGCCTGCCTGCGCAATTTCTGGGCCTTTACCGTCTACAGCCTGGTCTGGCTAGGGGCCTTCATTGCCATGGGCATGGTGGTGGCCGTGATTGCCGCGCTGATGGGCAGCCCCGAGGCGGTGTCGGGCATCATGTTCCCGGTGGCCATGGTGATGGCGGCCATGTTCTTCACCTCGATTTACTTCACCTTCCGCGACTGCTTTGACGCCGGCACCGCCGATGCACCCGGCATCGAGGTAACTTAAGCCTGCTCCTTTCAGGGCACCGGAGTGAGCTTGGCCACGCTGAGCGCCAGCCACTTGGTGCCATGGCGCGGGAAGTTGATTTGTGCGCGGGCATCGTCCCCCGTGCCCTCCAGGGTGAGCACCGTGCCCTCGCCAAACTTGGCGTGAAACACCTTTTGCTTGACGACCAAGCCGTTGACCGATTCGTCGCGGCGCACCACTTCCTTTTCCACGCGCACCGTGCCCCCCGCAGGGTAGCGCGTCGACTCAAAGCCCGAGCTGCCCTGGTTGCCATAGCCTCCTGAATAGCCACTGGCATTGCCACCTTGCCAGCCGCGCCCGGCGCCGCCAAAGGCCGCAGGTGCCGGCAACTTGGGGGTGAGCCATTTCAGCGCCTCTTCCGGCAGTTCGTCAAAAAAACGGCTCTTGAGGTTGAAGCGTGTCTGCCCATGCAGCATGCGGGTTTGCGAATGGCTCATGTACAGGCGCTGGCGGGCGCGGGTGATGGCCACGTACATCAGGCGGCGCTCTTCTTCCAGTCCGTCGCGGTCGCTCATGGAGTTCTCATGCGGGAACAGACCCTCTTCCACGCCGGTGATGAACACGCAGTCAAACTCCAGGCCCTTGGCCGAGTGCACCGTCATGAGCTGGATGGCGTCCTGCCCGGCCTGCGCCATGTTGTCGCCCGCCTCCAGCGCCGCGTGGGTCAAAAAGGCCACCAGGGGTGACAGGGTTTCGCCGGTGTCACCAAAGGTCAGGTCGGTGGGCTCGATGCCGTACTGCTCTATCGCCTCGCCACTCAGGCCCTGGCTGGCCGGGCTTTGCGTCAGGCCAGCGCTTTGGGTCATGCCTGCGGCATCGCGGCCAAAGCCCTCCTGCATCACAAAGCTCTCGGCGGCACTCACCAGTTCCTCCAGATTCTCGACCCGGTCCGCACCCTCTCGCTCGGCGCGGTAGTGCGCCAAAAGGCCACTGTCTTCCAGCATACGGGAGATGATGTCGCGCAGGTTCAGACCGCTGGTCTGCTCGCGCAGCACATCGATCTTGGCCACAAAGCCGGCAATGGCCGCACCGGCACGACCTGTGAGCGCGCTGACCGCGTCATGCAGCGAGCAGCCCGTGGCTTTGGCCAGGTCCTGCAACTGCTCCAGGCTGCGCGCGCCAATGCCGCGCGCCGGAAAGTTCACCACCCGCATGAAGCTGGTGTCGTCGTTGGGGTTCTCCAAGAGGCGCAAGTACGCCAGCGCGTGCTTGATCTCGGCCCGCTCGAAAAAGCGCAGGCCACCGTAGACCCGGTAGGGCATGGCGGCATTGAAGAGCGCCGTCTCTATCACCCGGCTTTGGGCGTTGGAGCGGTACAGCACTGCAATCTCCTTGCGGTCTATGCCCTCGCGGTGCAGCTGCTTCATTTCGTCCACCATCCACTGCGCCTCGGCATAGTCGCTGGGGGACTCGTACACGCGCACCGGTTCACCGGGGCCCTGGTCGGTGCGCAGGTTCTTGCCCAGGCGGTTGCCGTTGTGGCTGATCAGGGCATTGGCCGAGTCCAGGATGTTGCTGTAGCTGCGGTAGTTCTGCTCCAGCTTGATCTGGTGCTGCACATGGAACTCGCGCACAAAGTCGGCCATATTGCCCACGCGCGCGCCGCGAAAGGCGTAGATGCTCTGGTCATCATCGCCCACGGCCAGCACCGCGCCACCGGGCATGTCGGGCGAGGCGTTCGCACCCTGCCCGGCCAGCATCTTGATCCAGGCGTATTGCAGGCGGTTGGTGTCCTGGAACTCGTCAATCAGGATGTGGCGAAAGCGCCGCTGGTAGTGCGCGCGTATGGGGTCGTTGTCGCGCAGCAATTCATACGAGCGCAGCATGAGCTCGCCAAAGTCCACCACGCCTTCGCGTTGGCACTGCTCCTCGTACATCTGGTAGATCTCGACCTTGCGCCGCGTCTCGTCGTCACGCGCTTCCACATTGGCGGGGCGCTGGCCGTCTTCCTTGCAGCCGGAGATGAACCACTGCAACTGCTTGGGCGGAAAGCGTTCGTCGTCAATGGCGTGCTGCTTGCACAGGCGCTTGATGGCGGAGAGCTGGTCTTGCGTGTCCAGAATCTGGAAGCTTTGCGGCAGGTTGGCCATTTTGAAGTGCGAGCGCAGGAAGCGGTTGCACAGGCCATGGAAGGTGCCAATCCACATGCCGTGCACGTTGACCGGCAACATGCTGGAGAGCCGCGTCATCATTTCCTTGGCGGCCTTGTTGGTAAAGGTCACCGCCAATATCCCGCCAGGTGTGACCAGTCCGTTTTGCAGTAGCCAGGCGATGCGCGTGGTCAGCACACGGGTTTTGCCTGAGCCCGCGCCCGCCAGGATCAAGGCGTGTTCGGCCGGCAAGGTGACGGCGGCGCGCTGCTCCGGGTTCAGGGTGCTGAGCAGCGGGGATTGTGCTGCGTGGTCGGGCGTGGAGAAAAGGGACATGGGGTGATTGTAGGAAGCTGGTGGCGGTGTTTCGTACCGGCTTCGCCATGCCTGCAATGTGGGCGGCAGAGGGATTTGCTTTTGGGGCCGTCCTTGGGCCCGCAGTGTGGGCGGCAGATGGGTTTAATTTGGGGGCCTTCGTTGGGCCTGCAGTGTGGGTGGCAGAGGGGCCGGGTACCGGGGCGGCCTCATACTGCGGGTACGCACAAATCGGCCGCCCCGGTACCCGGCCCCTCTGCGTGTTGCGGGCTGGTTCGCCTGCGCAAATACCGTGAGCACCACATAAGTCACACAACCACCCAAAGCGCTGCGCCGTCGTGCGCCAGCCATCACCGGCAGCCCTGTCGTGTCACCGGTAGGCAGATACCCTGCTCGGTAGCGGTCGCCGGTAGCACACGCATAGCACTTGCTCATGCCTGCGTGGGTCTTGGACTCCCCTTGGCGAGCGCAGCAGCGCCACTTTCCGCCGTGAGTGGGTATGCCGGGGGCCGATTTGTGCGTACCCGCAGTATGAGGCGCCCGGCATACCCACTCACGGCGAGACAAACCCCAACGAGCGGCGAAGCAAAAAAGCAAAAAGCAGCGTGAACCAAAACCAAACTACCAAAACACGAATACCACCCAGACACATAGCCTTATGACAAAGCCCAAAAGCAGCGCGTAAAATCAATCACCGGGCCCAAGCAATTGGGAGCCGGTATTTTTTTGCCTGCTCCATTCCAAGCGCCCTTCAATGATGACTGATTGAAACCTTTGAACTGGAGCTTGGGACCATGGAAATTTTTGACTACGACAACATCCTTCTCTTGCCACGCAAATGCCGCGTGGAAAGCCGCTCTGAATGTGACGCCGGGGTAGAACTGGGAGGCCGCACATTCCGCCTGCCGGTGGTGCCCGCCAACATGAAGACTGTGGTGGATGAAACCATCTGCATCTGGCTGGCGCAAAACGGCTATTTTTATGTGATGCACCGCTTTGACCTGGACAACGTGCAGTTCACCGCAGACATGCATGCCAAGGGTCTGTACGCCTCCATCTCGCTGGGCGTGAAAAAACCCGACTACGACACCGTGGACCAGCTGCTGGCCAAGGGATTGATTCCGGAGTACATCACCATCGACATTGCCCACGGCCATGCCGACAGTGTGAAGAACATGATCGAGTACCTCAAGGCCAAGATGCCCGCCAGCTTCATCATTGCTGGCAACGTTGGCACGCCCGAGGCCGTGATCGATCTGGAAAACTGGGGGGCCGATGCCACCAAGGTGGGCATTGGCCCGGGCAAAGTCTGCATCACCAAACTCAAGACCGGCTTTGGCACCGGCGGCTGGCAGCTCAGCGCGCTCAAGTGGTGTGCGCGCGTGGCCACCAAGCCCATCATTGCCGACGGCGGCATACGCGACCATGGCGACATTGCCAAGAGCGTGCGCTTTGGCGCCTCCATGGTGATGATCGGTTCGCTGTTTGCCGGACACGAAGAGTCGCCGGGCCAGACCGTGGAAGTGGATGGCCGCCTGTACAAGGAGTACTACGGCTCGGCCAGCGACTTCAACAAGGGCGAGTACAAGCATGTGGAAGGCAAGCGCATCCTGGAGCCCATCAAGGGAAAACTGGCCGACACGCTGATCGAAATGGAGCAGGACGTGCAGAGCTCCATCAGCTACTCCGGCGGCAAAAAGCTGATGGACATCCGCAAGGTGAACTACGTCACCCTGGGCGGCACCAATGCGGCCGAACATCTGTTGATGTAGCCATGCCAAACATGCGTATAGCCGTCCTGGGAATCGGGCTCATGGGTTTTCCCATGGCGCGCCGCCTGTGCGAAGCGGGCCACACCGTCCACGCCTGGAACCGCAGCACGGACAAGGCCGAACGCCTGCTGCCCTTTGGCGCCAGCGTGCATGCCACTCCCGCGGAGGCCGTGAAAGATGCCGACTGTGTCATCACCATGCTGGACCACGGCGCGGTGGTGGCGCAGGTGCTGTTTGGCCAGGGCACCGCTGCGGCCATGCGGCCGGGTGCCCTGCTGATCGATATGTCATCCATCAAACCGGCCGAGGCGCGCGACCATGCCCAGCGCCTGCAAGCCCTGGGCCTGCGCTGCCTGGACGCGCCGGTGTCGGGCGGCACCATCGGTGCCGAGCAGGGCACGCTGGCCATCATGGCCGGGGGTGCGTTCACAGACTTTGACGAGGCCACCCCGGTGCTGGCCGTGCTGGGCCGCCCCACCCTGGTGGGCCCGGCAGGCTCCGGCCAGTTGGCCAAGCTGGCGAACCAGATGATTGTGGGCATCACCATAGGCGCGGTGGCCGAGGCTTTGCTGCTGTGCGAAAAAGGTGGGGCCGACATGGCGCAGGTAAAGGCTGCCATCACCGGCGGCTTTGCCGACAGCCGCATCCTGCAGGTGCACGGCCAGCGCATGGTAGCGCGCGACTTTGCGCCGCGCGGGCGCATGAATGTGCAACTCAAGGACATGCGCAATGCGCTGAGCACCGCCGCCGAGATCGGCTTTGAGGCACCCATCACAGCGGCGCTGGAGCAGTTGTATGCCGAGGGCGTGGCCCATGGCGATGCGGAGCTGGACCAGTCGGCCCTGTTTGTGGAACTGGCGCGACGCAACCAGATGGTCTGATTTATCGATTTGTCTGTTGCCGACCGCGACTATCCAAAAACGGTGTGGCAGAAGCCCAAACTTTTTTCCCCATAAAACAAAAAGCCCCGCAGTTTCCGGCGGG
This sequence comes from Rhodoferax lacus, assembly GCF_003415675.1. GTDB lineage: Bacteria > Pseudomonadota > Gammaproteobacteria > Burkholderiales > Burkholderiaceae_C > Allorhodoferax > Allorhodoferax lacus. Next base: position 36,679 of record NZ_QFZK01000005.1, on the reverse strand, counting down.
GCTTTTTGCATTCAACCGATCAACAAGGATCAGTCAGGGCGGCTTGCGCGCTTCTTGGCATCGCGGGGCACAAACACCTTGCCGCCGTTACCGGGCTTGGCAAAGGCAGGCTTGCCGCGCGGCGCACCGAAATCACCACGGGGTGCGCCAAAGTCCTTGCGGGGACCGAAGTCGCCACGCGGGGCATCACCACGGGGAGCGAAGTCACCGCGAGGTGCGTTGAAATCACCACGGGGAGGACGGCTGTCACCACGGGGAGCGAAATCGCCGCGGGGTGCATCACCACGGGGAGCAAAGTCGCCACGGGGAGGACGCGAGTCACCACGCGGGGCGAAATCGCCACGGGGAGCGAAGTCACCGCGCGGAGCGAAATCACCACGGGGAGGACGGCTGTCACCACGGGGGGCGAAATCGGCACGCGGGGCAAAGTCACCACGGGGAGCAGGAGCGCCCTGTTGGGCGAAGCGGTCGTTGAAACCGCCCTTGCGCTCGTAGCTGAAGCCTTCACGCGGGCTGGAGAACTTGCGGTCCCGTCCGCCACCACCGCCACCGCCATTGCCTTCAAAGCGGCCACGGCCACCGAAGCTGCTGGCAGGGCGGGCATCGGGCTGGCGCTGCTGCGGCTCCAGGCCGGGCACCACTTCAGCCTTGATGGGCTGACGGGTGTAGGCTTCAATGTCGAAAATCTTGCGGCGGTCGCGCATTTCGGCGAAGGTGATGGCCAGGCCATCGCGTCCGGCGCGGCCGGTACGGCCAATGCGGTGGGTGTAGTCCTCGGCCTTCATGGGCAGGCCAAAGTTGAACACGTGGCTGATGGTGGGCACGTCAATGCCGCGGGCGGCCACGTCGGTAGCCACCAAGATTTGCACCTGGCCTTGGCGCAAGGCCATCAGGCGGCGGTTGCGCAGACCCTGGCTCAGGGCACCGTGCAGGGCCACGGCCGAGAAGCCTTCTTGTTGCAGGTCGTTGGCCAGGCCGTCGCACTCGATCTGGGTGCTGGCAAACACGATGGCCTGGTTGATGCTGGTGTCACGCAGCCAGTGGTCCAGCAGCTTGCGCTTGTGGTGGGCGTTGTCGGCCCAGAACAGCACCTGCTTGATGTTGACGTGCTTTTCCTGCGGGTTGTCGATGGTCACGCGCTGAGGTTCGCGCATGACGCGGGCAGCGAGTTGCTGGATGCGCGGCGCAAAGGTGGCGCTGAACATCATGGTCTGCTTGCGGTCGATGGTGAGCTGGTTGATTTCAGCCAGGTCGTCCGAGAAGCCCAGGTCCAGCATGCGGTCGGCTTCGTCCACCACCAGGAATTGCACCTGGTCGAGCTTGATTTGCTGCGAGCGTTGCAGGTCCAGCAGACGGCCGGGGGTGGCCACCACCAGGTCGGCGTTTTGCAGCTTGGCGATTTGCAGCTGGTAAGGCATGCCGCCCACGATGTTGGCCACGCGCAGGCCGCGGCAATGTTGCACCAGGTCGATGGCGTCATGGGCCACCTGCTGGGCCAGCTCACGGGTCGGGCAGACGATCAGGGCGCCGGGGGTGGCGGCCTTGAAGTTGCGCTGGCTGGTCGGGTCCTTGCGCTTGGGGCGCTTGGGTGCGGGCTGGCCGGCGGCCAGTGCGGCAGCGGTGGCGGCTTCGAACTCTTCGCGCTCGGCAGTCTCGGCAGCAGCTTGCTGGGCCAGCAGGGTGTGCAGCACGGGCAAGAGGAAGGCGGCGGTCTTGCCGCTACCGGTCTGGCTGGAGACCATCAGGTCGATGTAGCCAGCCTTCTGGCCTTCCACGGTGGAGGGCAGAGCCAGGGGAATGGTTTTCATCTGCACGGTGGTGGGCTGGGTGTAGCCCAGGTCCTTTACCGCCATCACCAGTTCACGGGCCAGGCCCAGTTCCACAAAGCCGTTGGGGGCTTCAGGCACATCGGCAACTGCTTCAGCAATCACTTCCACAGGGGAAGCAGACTCCAAAGCGGTATCCAAGGGGGCAGAAAAATTTTCGGCAGGCGCGAATTCGCCTGTCACTTCAAAAGCGTCAGTCATGGTTTTCTCACACGCGAGCGCCGCAGGTTGTGCGGCTGCTCCGTTAATGGTTAAAAAACATCAACCATCAAACGGAACCTGCTCAGACCCGTAGCGGGTCTCTTAGCTTGGGACCCCATGTATTGGGGGTCCGGTGAATGAAGGGAGATGTGCAAACTGGCTACCGTGTGTAGCGCAGCCTGCGATTATGGCACGGATTCGGGTTTCTACCTAATGAGCTTGCCTAAAGCTTCAGGAAGTGGGTGCGGTAGTGCAGCATTTCGTCGATGGATTCGTGCACATCGGCCAGGGCCGTGTGGCGCTGCTGCTTTTTGAAGGACGCATACACCTCGGGCTTCCAGCGCTTGGCCAGCTCCTTCAAGGTGCTGACATCCAGATTGCGGTAGTGGAAGAACGCTTCCAGCTTGGGCATGTACTTCACCAGAAAGCGCCGGTCTTGCCCTATGGAGTTGCCGCACATGGGCGAGCCGTTGGCCGGGACATACTGGCTCAGGAAGGTGATCAACTCAGCCTGTGCCTGCTCTTCGCTGATGGTGGAAGCCTTCACCTTGTCGATCAGGCCGCTCTTGCCATGCGTGCCCTTGTTCCAGGCATCCATGCCATTCAGCAAGGCATCGCTTTGGTGAATGGCAAAAACCGGCCCTTCCATACGAATCGCCAAATCAGGGCTGGTAACAATGACAGCGATCTCGATGATGCGTTCGCGCTCGGGATCCAAGCCGGTCATCTCGCAGTCTAGCCAGACCAGGTTCTTGTCGGATTTGCCTAAAGGGGTGTTCGGTTCAGCCATGCCGCCATTGTCGCCCATGGCCTAAACTCGGTCACCATGAACGATGATTCTTTATTCGGCCAGCTTTCCTTTCTGATGTCGATGGCCTTTGCTGCCGCCCTGGTGCTGGGCTTGCTGCTGAAATTCTGGCTGGCCACACGCCAGATGCGCCACGTGGCCGCACACCGTGCAGAAGTACCTGCCGCCTTTGCCAGCCAGATCAGCCTTTGCGCCCACCAGAAGGCGGCCGACTACACCCTGGTGCTGGCCCGCTTTGGCATGCTGGAACTGGCCTGGGGCGCAGCCGTGCTGCTGGCCTGGACGCTGCTGGGCGGCCTGTCCTGGCTGAACCAGACCTTGCTGCAATGGCTGCAGCCTGGCCTGGGTCAACAGGTGGCGCTGCTGGCCAGCTTCACCGCCATAGGCGCGGTGATCGACTTTCCCTTCACCCTGTACAAAACCTTTGTCATCGAACAGCGCTTTGGCTTCAACAAGACCACGCCCAAACTGTGGCTGCAGGATCTGCTGAAATCGCTGGTGCTGGGCGCCTTGCTGGGCCTGCCGCTGATCACACTGGTGCTGTGGATGATGGGTACCACCGGCGCCCTCTGGTGGCTGTGGACCTGGTGCGTGTGGATGGGTTTCAACCTGCTGATGCTGCTGCTCTACCCCACCCTGATTGCACCCTGGTTCAACCAGTTCAAACCGCTGGACAACCCGGAACTCAAAGACCGCGTGACCAGCCTGATGGCGCGCTGCGGCTTTACCTCCAAAGGCTTTTTTGTAATGGATGGCAGCAAACGCAGCGCCCATGCCAATGCCTACTTCACCGGCTTTGGCGCCTCCAAACGCGTGGTGTTTTACGACACGCTGCTGGAGCAGCTCACACCCGGTGAGGTGGATGCGGTGCTGGCCCATGAGCTGGGGCACTTCAAGCACCGCCACATTTTGAAGCGCATCGTTTCCATGTTTGCCTTGAGCCTCTTGGGCTTTGCGCTGCTGGGCTGGCTGAGCGGCCAGGCCTGGTTCTACATTGGCCTGGGTGTGATCCCCAATCTGCGTGGCGCCAACGATGCGCTGGCCCTGCTGCTGTTCATGATGGTGCTGCCCTTGTTCAGCACCTTCATCAGCCCGCTCTTCGCGCAACTGTCGCGCAAGCACGAGTTCGAGGCCGATGCCTATGCCGTGGCCCAGACAAGCGGTGCGGACCTGCGCTCGGCCCTGCTCAAGCTCTACAAGGACAATGCCTCCACCCTCACACCCGACCCGGTGTATGTGAAGTTTTACTACTCGCACCCGCCCGCCAGCGAGCGCCTGGGGCGCATGCTGGGCAGCGCTGCACCCGCCTGATTTTTTTGACTGCGAAGCCCATGTCCACACCCCCTCCCACTACACCACCCAAGCCACTGCGGCAGGTTCTGAGCGCCACCCAGGTGATTGCCGCCCTGTCCAAGCTGGACGGCTGGAAGCTGCATGGTGACGGTGCCGACGTCGCTATTGAGAAGACTTTTGCCTTCAAGAACTATCTGCGCACCATGTCCTTTGTGAACGCGGTGGCCTATATCGCCGAGCAGCAGGACCACCACCCCGAGTTGCTGGTGCACTATGGCAACTGCAGCGTGCGCTTCAACACCCACGATGTGCAGGGCATTACCCAGACCGACTTTGCCTGTGCCGCGCTGGTGGATGCGCTGCAGCCCCCAACGACCTGAAGAGACTTTAAACACTTGGCAAATCCCACTTTGGAACCCGGCCTGGTTGTGGCCGGACATGGCCGCCACGTGCTGGTGGAAACTCCCGACGGGCAGCGTTTGATCTGCCACCCGCGCGGCAAAAAGAGCCAGACCGTGGTGGGCGACCGGGTGCTCTGGCAGGCTACTGAGGACGAAGGCACCATCGAAAAAGTGCTGCCGCGTAGCAACCTGTTTTACCGCCAGGATGAGATCCGCACCAAGTCGTTTGCCGCCAACCTGGACCAGGTGCTGGTGCTGATTGCCGCCGAGCCCGAGTTCTCGGAGAGCCAACTCTCTCGCGCCCTTATTGCCGCCGAGGCGGAAAAAATCAAGCCCATCATCGCCCTGAATAAAAGCGATTTGACCGAGCCCTTTGGCCGCGCATGGGAGCGCATGGGCGTGTACCGGGACATGGGTTACAGCGTGGTCCCGCTGGCCCTCAAGCCCAAGCTGGAAGGCATTGCGGCCACGGAACTCGCGGCACTCATGCCGCTGCTGGCAGGCAAGACCACGCTGGTACTCGGGCCGTCGGGCTCAGGAAAAAGCACCTTTATCAACCGCCTCCTGCCCGGCGCACAGGTGCTGACCCAGGAGATTTCGACCGCGCTAAACTCCGGCAAACACACCACTACCAGCACCAGCCTGTACTGGGTGGACGCGGCCAAAACGACGGCGGTTATCGACTCGCCGGGCTTTCAGGAGTTTGGCCTGAACCACATAGAGCCTATGCACCTGGCCAGCCTGATGCCCGACATCAAAGCCCAGGCCGGAGACTGCAAGTTCTACAACTGCACGCACCTGCATGAGCCGGGCTGTGGGGTGTTGCGCGCAATCCAGGCTGAAGGGGTACGCACCATTAGCGCCAACCGCTTCAAGATCTATGGCGATCTGTTTGCAGAGCTATCGCAAAAGAGATATTGAAGGCAACCCCACGGTTACCCGTTGCGTGGGGCAAGCTAACCCAGCAAACGGGCCAGTGACAGCAGCACCAGAATCACCATCCACATCACCACGGTGCGCCACACCAAGCCGACAAAAGCGCGCAAGTGCACGGCCTGCGGTGTGGGGCCTTCGCCACCCTGCTCCGGCTCTCCGAGCTGCACGTTGATGGCGCCGGCAGTTGCCGCCAGCACCACGCCATCGTTGTCACCGGGATAGCGGGCGGCGTACTGGCGCCAGCTGTCCACGGCTTCTTCAAAGCTGCCCACAAATGCAAAACCCAAGGCTGTGAGGCGCACGGGTACCCAATCAGTCAAAAACCAGGCGCGGGTCGCAATGACCTGCAGGGCATTGCTGACACCGGTGCTGGTGGGCAGCAAAGGCCGGTTGACATAGCGGCCCACATACTCGGCAATGCGGTAGAACACCGCGCCTGCGGGACCCAGCCCCAAGGCCGCCAGCACCGAATACCAGGCCAGCACACCAAACACATGGCGGTGCGCAGACAGTGCCGAATACTCGATCACATGGCGCACGATTTCGCTGCGCGGCAGCTCGCTGGCATCCATGCGCATCCACTCGGCCAGCTTCTGGCGCGCCAGGGCTTCATCACCGGCGTACAGGGCGTCGCGAATCAGGGTGAAGTGGTGGCTGAACTGGCGAAAGCCCAGCGTGACATACAGCACGGCAATGTTCCATACCACCGCCGCCACCCAGCCCAGGGACCAAACCAGCAGCCAGTGCACACCACAGGCCAGCACGGAGGGAACAATCACCGCCAGCGACCAGGTCAGCCAGCCGTGGTGGGTCTTGCCCGCATCGAAGTTGCGGATGATCCAGCGCACCCAGCCGCGGTTGGTGTTGTGCACGGGATTGAGCTGACCCAAGGGCCTGGCCTGCTCCAGCAGCAGGGCGAAAAGAATCGAGATAAAACTCATGGAATCATCATACCCAGTACAGCATGGCCATTCGGGTCGCAGTCACTGCTCAGTCCAGCAAAAAGCGGTAAAAATTGCGCAACATGCCTGCTGTGGCGCCCCAGATGAAGCGCTCGGTAGAGCCATCTTGGTAGGGCATGGACAGCCAGTTGCGCTGCCCACCAGCAAAGTCCACCACATGGTGGCGGTGGTGGGCAGGGTCCATCAAAAAGTCCAGCGGCACTTCGAACACTTCGTCCACTTCATCGGCATTGGCCTGCAACTGGAATCCGGGCCGCACCAGGGCCACAACCGGGGTCACGATGAAGGCGCTGCCGGTGGTGTAGACGGGCAAGCTGCCCATCACCTGCACAAATCCCGGCTGCAGGCCCACCTCTTCCTCTGCCTCGCGCAGGGCCGTGGCCACGGCATCCTGGTCCTCGGGGTCGGCCTTGCCGCCGGGAAAGGCAATCTGGCCGGAGTGGCTGGACATGTGCGTGGGCCGTAGCGTCAGCAGCACAGTCAGACGCTCCCGTTGCACCAGCGGAATCAGCACCGAGGCATGGGCCGGTGGGCGGTCCATGAATTTGGCTTCCTGGCGCAGTTCGGGCTCCCAGGCGTGCTGGCGGGCAAAGCGCGCCGCAATGGCCTGCGGCGTCAGGCTTGCCGCACTGACCTTGGGCAAGTGCCGGTCAACGGCCTGCACGGGCACGGCTTTTGGATCAAACGATGGAGGGAGAGCCAAGGCGGTTCACGGAAAAAGGTGAAGGACAGCGACGTAAAAAAAACCGCCGCAGTGCAAGACTGGGGCGGTTTTTTCAAGAACGGCGTCGCAGATTTATGCGGCCACAGCTGCCGTCTTCTTGGCTGGCAGCTTTTCCTTGATACGTGCCGACTTGCCGCTGCGGTCACGCAGGTAGTACAGCTTGGCGCGGCGAACATCACCGCGGCGCTTGACTTCGATGCTGGCAATCAGCGGGCTGTAGGTCTGGAACGTACGCTCCACGCCTTCGCCGCTGGAGATCTTGCGCACGATGAAGCCGCTGTTGAGGCCACGGTTGCGCTTGGCAATCACCACGCCTTCGTAGGCCTGAACGCGCTTGCGGGTACCTTCCACCACGTTGACGTTCACGATAACCGTGTCGCCGGGGGCAAAAGAGGGAATGGTTTTTCCGAGGCGGGCGATTTCTTCCTGCTCGAGTATCTGGATGAGGTTCATGGTTTTCCTTGTGATCTTGGGCGCACCGCCATCGGGATTGATGGCAATCATGGTCCCGCAAGGGGAACATGCCTGGTCGGCCAGAGGATCGGTTAGCCTGCCATTATAGCCTGCTTCAAACCAGGCTGGCCAGGTAGGTCTCGTCTTGCTTGTTCAGGAGGCCTTTGGCACGCGCACGCTCCAGCAGGTCAGGCCGGTTGCGCGCGGTAAGCGCCAGACTTTGCTCGCGCCGCCAGCGCTCAATGTTCACATGGTGACCCGACAGCAAAACCTCGGGCACGACCTGGCCTTGCCAGTCCTCGGGGCGGGTGTAATGCGGGCAATCCAGCAAGCCGTCCAGCGCCGGGTTGAAGCTGTCTTGGTGGTGGCTCTCGGGGTCACTCAACACACCGGGCTGCAAACGGGCCACGGCATCAAGCAAAGCCATGGCGGCTATCTCTCCGCCCGACAGCACAAAGTCGCCCAGGCTGATCTGCAGGTCCACATGGGTATCAATAAAGCGCTGATCCAGCCCTTCGTAGCGACCGCACAGCAGCACCGCCCCCGGGCCTTGGGCAAATTCGCTGACCAGCGCATGGTCCATCACACGGCCAATGGGCGAGAACAGCACCACCGGACCCTGCTCGGTGCGCTGCGACTTTATGTGGGCAAGGGACTGCGCCAGCGGCTCGGCCATCATGACCATGCCGGGACCGCCGCCAAAGGGACGGTCGTCGATGCGGCGGTAGGTACCTGCTGCAAAGTCGCGCGGGTTGGTGAGTTGCACATCGACCTGCGCACTCTCATAGGCGCGGCGTGTGATGCCAGACGTCAGAAAGGGCGCGAACAGTTCGGGGAAAATCGTGAGGACATCAAAGCGCATGGGCTTCTTGGTCAATAGTCCTTGAGCCAGTCCACCAGGATGCGGCGCGCCTTCAGGTCCACATCATCCACGTAGGCCGAGACAAAAGGAATCATGCGTTCCTGCAGCTTGCCATCTTCTTCGCTGTACTCAATCACCAGCACCGTCTGGGCACCAGTAGACAGCAGTTCCTTGACGACACCCAGGGCTTCGTCCTGGCGGTTGACCACATCCAAGCCAATCAGGTCGACCCAGTAGTACTCGTCCTTGGCGGCTGTGGGAAAGCTGGCACGTGAGACAAAAATGCGGGAGCCACGCAGGGCTTCGGCCGCGGTGCGGTCCAGCACGTCCTGGGCCGTGGCCACGACGGACGACGAGTGCTCCTTGGCTTCCTTGACGAGCAGGCGCGCACAACCATCAAAGGTCTTTTGACCCCGTTCGGTGGGCAGCAAGTACCAGCTTTTGGAGGAAAAAAGCGCCTCGGGATTGGCGCTGTGGGGCAGGACCTTGAACCAGCCCTTCACGCCCCAAGCGTCTGCAATCCTGCCAACCTCGATGGCATCCGCTGGCATTTCAGCAGCTTCGAGTCCGGCAATCATGGGGAGCATCAGGCCAAAGGGAAGAACGAACCAGGCAAGGCGCCTGGCTCGACCTTTCCCGCTGCAAATTTAGGCAGCAGCGACGGCTGCTTTTTTGGCAGCCTGGGCAATCAGGCGTTCCACTGTGGGAGACGCCTGGGCACCCACACCGCGCCAGTAGGTCAGGCGGTCTTGGGCAATGCGGATGCTTTCTTCAGAAGCAGTGGCGATCGGGTTGTAAAAACCGATGCGCTCGATGAAACGGCCGTCACGACGGGTGCGCTTGTCAGCCACAACAATGTTGAAGAACGGGCGAGCTTTTGCACCGCCGCGAGAAAGTCGAATGACGACCATGGTTTATCCTTTGGGTGACCGCAAGAAAGTTCGCGGCCATGAAATCATTCAAAGTTTGAGACACGCAACTGGCCACCCGGCCAGTGACACTTTGAATAGCTCTCCATTATATCTTTTTCTGCATACATGACCACCATCAGACCCGCGGCCGATGCCGACATCGCCGCCATCACCGCCATTTACAGCCACCACGTGCTGCACGGCACCGGCACCTTTGAGACCACACCCCCCGATGAAACAGACATGGCGGCACGCCGCGCCGACGTGTTGTCCAAGGGACTACCCTACCTCGTGCTGGAAGATGCCAGTGGCGTCATCGGCTTTGCCTACTGCAACTGGTTCAAGCCGCGCCCCGCCTACCGCTTCTCGGCCGAGGACTCGATTTACCTGACGCCCGGCGCTGCGGGCCGGGGCCTGGGGCGGCTGATGCTGACCGAGCTGATGGCGCAGGCCGAGCGCTGCGGTGTACGCAAACTGATTGCCGTAATTGGCGACTCTGCCAACCTGGGCTCGGTGGGTGTGCACCGCAGCTGCGGGTTTGCGCAGGTGGGCGTGTTGCACAGCTGCGGCTGGAAATTTGAGCGCTGGCTGGATGTGGTGCTGATGGAGTGCCCACTGGGCCTGGGCGACTCGGCGGCACCGGCACAATCGGCGCGATGAAAAACAAAACCGCAGCCACATGGCTCACCCTGGTCACCGGCCCCTTGGGCCTGCACCGGCTTTACCTGTTCCGGCGCTTTGACGTGCTGTCCTGCCTGCAATTGATTCCCACCTTGCTGGGGCTTTACGGCGTGCTGCGCGCGCGCGAATTCGGCGTGGATGACCAACTCAGCTGGCTGCTGGCGCCCTGCCTGGGCCTGAGCGTTGCAGCATCCTCTCTTACCGCCATCGTCTACGGCTTGATGGATGCAGAAAAATGGAACAATCGCTTCAACCCCGGGGCGGCAACTGACGACGCAGCGGGCGCCTCTGGCTGGCTCACCGTGGGCGCCGTGGTCATTGCCCTGCTGATGGGCGCCACAGTGCTGTTGTCGAGCATTTCCGTGGGCTTCCAGCGCTACTTTGAATACCAGGCAGAACAGCCCTCCGCCGTGGCAATGACCGCATACTTCAAAAAATCTGCAGGCTGATCCAGTAGGCAATCGCCGCGACGAAGGCGCTGGCCGGAATGGTCAGCACCCAGGCCCAAACGATATTGCCCGCCACGCCCCAGCGCACGGCACTGGCGCGCTGGGTGGAGCCCACGCCCACAATAGCGCCGGTGATGGTATGGGTGGTGGACACCGGTACGCCCAGTGCCGTGGCCAGGAACAGCGTGATGGCGCCACCGGTTTCAGCGCAAAAGCCACCCACCGGCTTGAGCTTGGTGATCTTCTGGCCCATGGTCTTGACGATGCGCCACCCCCCGAACATGGTGCCCAAGCCAATGGCCAGGTAGCAGCACACAATGGTCCAGGTGGGTGGTGCGGCATCACTGGCAGACACATAGCCCGTGGCAATCAGCAGCATCCAGATGATGCCAATGGTCTTTTGCGCGTCGTTACCGCCATGCCCCAGGCTGTAGGCTCCAGCGGAGACCAGTTGCAGGCGGCGGAACCACTTGTCCACCTTGGACGGACGCACACGCCTGAAGGTCCAGGCCACTGCCACCATCATGAGTGAACCCAGCAGGAAGCCCAGCACGGGCGAGACAAAGATGAAGGCCACGGTCTTCAGGATGCCGGCCGAAATCAGCGCATCCACGCCGGACTTGGCAATCACGGCACCCACGATGCCACCGATGAGCGCATGCGAGGAGCTGCTGGGAATGCCGTAGTACCAGGTAATGACATTCCAGCTGATGGCGCCCAGCAGCGCGCCAAACACCACATGGGTGTCCACGACGCCGGGCTGCACGATGCCCTTGCCCACGGTGGCGGCTACGCTCAGGTGGAAGATGAAGATGGCCACAAAATTGAAGAAGGCCGCAAACAGAATGGCCTGGCCCGGCTTCAACACCCCGGTGGAGACCACGGTGGCAATCGAGTTGGCCGCATCATGAAAACCATTCATGAAGTCGAACACAAAGGCCAGTGCGACCAGCAGTGCGACAACCCACAGGGCGGTTTGTACTTGTTCCATGTCCTGAGATCCGCCTGCGAATCAGGAGTTTTCGAGGATGATGCCCTCGATCACATTGGCCACGTCCTCGCACTTGTCGGTAATGGTTTCCAGCAGCTCGTAAATGGCCTTGAGCTTGATCACCTCGCGCACATCGGGCTCTTCGCGAAACAGCTTGCTCATGGCCGTGCGCATCACGCGGTCGGCGTCCGATTCCAGGCGGTCGATCTCCTCGCAGGTCTTGAGCGCCGCCTCGGCCGTGGCCTGGTCGGCAATATGGCCGAGCAGCTTGACGACATCGCGCAGGCGCTCACAGCACTTCACACTCAGATCAGTCAGACGCACGATTTCCTCGGTCATGTGGCGCACGTCGTACAGCGCCATGGTTTCGGCCGAGTCCTGGATCAGGTCGGCCACGTCATCCATGGTATTGATCAGCGAGTGGATTTGTTCCCGGTCAATTGGCGTGATGAAGGTGACGTGCAAGGCCTTGTTGCATTCATGGGTGACACGGTCTGCGGCACGCTCGGCGTTGTCGACTTCCTGGTTGTACTTGGCGCGCAGATCCAGATCGCCGTAGTTGGCCACCAGGCTGGAAAAGGCGTGGGCCGCCTCTACGATGCGGTCAGCATGCTGGTTGAACATCTCAAAAAAATTGCCCTCGCGGGGCAAAAGCTTGCTGAACAGCATGACTGACTCCTAATGGTTAAACATGTCACGTACGTGACGAATACATGACAACTTGAAGTTTAACCGCGCCCTGCCCCCCTGGCCCGCAAAAAGCCCCGCAACGTTGCCGTTGCGGGGCTTTTTGCAGAGCGGTAAGTCGCTTACGCGGCCACGCCATCCTTCACCGTGGCAGCCGATTCGGTGTAGTCACTGATCTTGTCAAAGTTCAGGTACTGGTACACCTTGTCGCTGGCAGCAGTGAGTACACCCATGTCGGCCAGGTACTCTTCCTTGGTGGGGATGCGGCCCAGCTTGGAGCAGATGGCGGCCAGTTCGGCTGAGCCCAAATACACAAAGCTGTTCTTGCCCAGACGGTTGGGGAAGTTGCGGGTGGAGGTGGAGAACACGGTGGCGCCCTCCTTCACCTGCGCCTGGTTGCCCATGCACAGGCTGCAGCCCGGCATTTCCATGCGGGCACCGGCGGCACCCAGCACACCGTAGTGGCCTTCGTCGCTGAGCTGCTTGGCATCCATCTTGGTGGGCGGTGCCACCCACAGCTTGACTGGAATATCGCGCTTGCCTTCCATGAGCTTGGAGGCTGCACGGAAGTGACCGATATTGGTCATGCAGGAACCGATAAACACTTCGTCAATCTTGGCACCGGCAACATCCGACAGCGTCTTCACATCGTCCGGATCGTTGGGGCAGGCCACGATGGGCTCGTGGATGTCGGCCAGATCAATTTCGATGACGGCAGCGTAGTCGGCATCGGCATCGCCTTTGAGCAGTTGCGGATTCTTCAACCAGGCTTCCTGCGCGGCAATGCGACGGGCCAGGGTGCGGGCATCGGCGTAACCATTGGCAATCATCCACTTCATCATGGTGATGTTGCTGTTGATGTACTCAATGATGGGCTCTTTGTTCAGGTGCACGGTGCAACCTGCAGCAGAACGCTCGGCCGAGGCGTCGGACAGCTCAAACGCCTGCTCGACCTTGAGCTCGGGCAGGCCTTCGATTTCCAGGATGCGGCCGGAAAAGATATTTTGCTTGCCCTTCTTCTCCACGGTCAGCAGGCCGGCCTTGATGGCGTACAGGGGGATGGCATTCACCAGGTCACGCAGGGTGACGCCGTTTTGCATCTTGCCCTTGAAGCGCACCAGCACGCTCTCGGGCATGTCCAGCGGCATCACGCCGGTGGCCGCGGCAAACGCCACCAGGCCGGAGCCGGCGGGGAAGCTGATGCCGATGGGGAAACGGGTGTGGCTGTCGCCGCCGGTGCCCACGGTATCGGGCAGCAGCAGGCGGTTGAGCCAGCTGTGGATCACACCGTCACCCGGGCGCAGGGAAACGCCGCCGCGGGTGCTGATGAAGTCGGGCAACTCGTGGTGCATCTTCACGTCCACGGGCTTGGGATAGGCAGCGGTGTGGCAGAAGGACTGCATCACCAAGTCGGCGCTAAAGCCCAGGCAAGCCAGGTCTTTGAGTTCGTCGCGGGTCATGGGGCCGGTGGTGTCTTGCGAGCCGACCGAAGTCATCTTGGGTTCGCAGTAGGTGCCGGGGCGCACGCCCTGGCCTTCGGGCAGGCCGCAGGCGCGTCCCACCATTTTTTGCGCCAGAGTGAAACCCTTCTTGGTGTCCACCGGGTTTTGCGGCAAGCGGAACAGCGTGGATGTGGGCAGGCCCAGCGCTTCACGCGCCTTGGCAGTCAGGCCGCGGCCAATGATCAGGGGAATGCGGCCACCGGCGCGCACTTCGTCAAACAGCACTTCGCTCTTGACCTGGAAGGAGGCGATCTCTTTGCCGTCCTTGAAGGCCTTGCCTTCAAAGGGACGCAGTTCCACCACATCGCCCATGTTCATCTGGCTCACATCCAGTTCGATCGGCAGCGCGCCGGCATCTTCCATGGTGTTGTAGAAAATCGGGGCAATCTTGGTGCCAAGGCAGACGCCACCAAAGCGCTTGTTGGGCACAAAGGGGATGTCTTCGCCGGTGAACCACAGCACCGAGTTGGTGGCTGACTTGCGGCTCGAACCCGTGCCAACCACGTCGCCCACATAGGCCACCAGGTTGCCACGGGCACGCAGGTCTTCAATGAATTTCACCGGGCCGCGCTTGCCGTCGTCTTCGGGGGTGATGCCGTCGCGCTTGTTTTTGAGCATGGCCAGGGCGTGCAGCGGGATGTCCGGACGGCTCCAGGCGTCGGGTGCGGGCGACAGGTCGTCGGTATTGGTCTCACCGGTCACCTTGAGGATGGACACGGTGATGGACTTTGGCACTTCGGGGCGGCTGGTGAACCACTCGGCGTCGGCCCAGCTTTGCAGCACAGCCTTGGCAAAGGCATTGCCCTTGTCGGCTTTTTCTTTGACGTCATGGAACTGGTCAAACATCAGCAGGGTTTTTTTCAGGCCTTCGGCAGCCTCGGCAGCCACGGCAGCGTCGTCCAGCAGATCAACCATGGGGCTGATGTTGTAACCACCCAGCATGGTGCCCAGCAATTGGGTGGCGCGGGCGCGGCTGATCAGAGCGCATGTCTCGGTGCCGTGGGCCACGGCGGCCAGGTAGCTAGCCTTGACCTTGGCGGCGTCATCCACGCCTGCCGGCACGCGGTGGGTGATCAGGTCTACCAGGGTGGCTTCTTCACCGGCGGGGGGAGCCTTCAGCAGCTCAATCAGTTCACCCGTTTGCTTGGCCGACAGCGGCAGCGGGGGAATACCCAGGGCGGCACGCTCGGCCACATGTTCGCGGTAAGACTTCAACATAGATCACTCCTTCTTTGGTAACTGAAACGGTTTCTAAAGCAGCTCTGCTGCCACGGGGACAGCAGGCGAAAACTCAGGGGCAAAATAACCACGCACCTCTTTGGGCAGGGTACTCCCGGTCTGGTGCGCGCGCTCCAGGACCTGCCAGAAATACCTGTAGCTGGCACGGTCATGCAATTTGCCTGCCAGCGAGATAGGTGCCCAAGACTGGGCCTGGGCCGCCAGGACGATGGTGCTGGCCAGTTCCACCTCGGCTTCGCTGGGCGAAAAGGCCTTGAGGATGGGACGGATCTGGTCCGGATGGATGCTCCACATGCGGGTATAGCCCAGCGCATGGGCGGCGGTACGGGCGGCCTGCTCCAGTGCCTGCGTGTCGCGGAACTCCGTCACCACACAATGCGATGGCACTTTGCCGTAAGCATGGCAGGCCGACGCAATTTCCAGCTTGGCGCGCAGCACCAGCGGGTGGCTGAACTGGTCGAGTGTGTGGTTGTCACCTTGGGCACGCACGCCCATGGCCGACGAGGGAATAGCGCCACCGTGGGCAGACACAAAATCCATCAGGCCAAAGCTGATGGACTCAACGCGCGGATGGCGCGCAATAGCAAAGGCCTGGTGTACCGCGGCTGGCGATTCAATCAGCACATGCAGCGGAATGAGAGATAGCCGTTTTCCGGCAGCGGCAGCATCGATGGCGGCAATGGCAGCCTCGACATCGGCCACGGTATCGACCTTGGGCACCATGACGTAGGCCAGCGCGGCAGCAGCCGTGCCCACCACGATGTCTGCATCCGAATGGAAAAAGGCATGCTCCACTGGATGCAGGCGCGCGCCTACACGAACGGGAACCTTGTGGGGATTTACCTTGGCTTCTGCCAAGCCGGTGTTGGCCAAGCCCGCCACTCGGTGGGCCTGGTCTACTTCGGCGCCAGCGGGGGCGCCGTCTTCGCAGTCCAGTGTCACGTCAAAGACGCAGGCACCGAACTCTTCTGCCATGTCAGCCTGCAGTTGCAGGCTCTTCTTCATTCGCGCTTCCACGCCGCTGTAGTGGTCGCACACCGGCAAAAAACCGGTGGCGCCCTGTGCTCCCAGCAGCACGGCACGCGGATGAAGAGGGGGCTGATGCAGCCCGACATCGCGCATGGCAGTGCTTACAGCAGGTGCTTGACGCCGTCTTGCTCGCCGGTCAGTTCGGCCAGGGTCTTGTCGATGCAGGTCTGGCTGAAGGCGTCGATGGGCAGGCCTTCGACGATTTTGTATTCGCCGCCTTCGCAGGTGACGGGGAAGCCGAACATGACGTCCTTGGGGATGCCGTACTCGCCATTCGAAGGAATGCCCATGGTGACCCACTTGCCATTGGTGCCCAGGGCCCAGTCGCGCATGTGGTCGATGGCTGCATTGGCAGCCGAAGCGGCAGAAGACAGGCCACGCGCTTCAATGATGGCGGCGCCACGCTTGCCCACGGTGGGAAGGAACACATTGGCGTTCCACTCCTGGTCATTGATCATGGAGGCAACGCTCTCACCATTGATGGTGGCGAAACGGTAATCAGCATACATGGTGGGCGAGTGGTTGCCCCACACAGTGAGCTTTTCGATGGCAGCGACGGGCTTGCCGGTCTTGGCAGCGATCTGGCTGGCAGCGCGGTTGTGGTCCAGGCGCAGCATGGCAGTGAAGTTCTTGCGGGGCAGATCTGGTGCGCTCTTCATGGCAATGTAGGCGTTGGTGTTGGCGGGGTTGCCCACCACCAGCACGCGCACGTCACGGCTGGCCACGGCATTGAGTGCCTTGCCTTGTGCAGTAAAGATGGCGCCGTTGACGGCCAGCAGCTCGGCGCGTTCCATGCCAGGACCGCGGGGGCGTGAACCCACCAACAGAGCGTAGTCGGCATCCTTGAAAGCGGTCAGCGGGTCGCTGTGTGCGGTCATTTCCACCAGCAGGGGGAAGGCGCAATCGTCGAGTTCCATCATCACGCCCTTGAGCGCCTTCTGGGGACCTTCAACCGGGACTTCGAGCAATTGCAGAATGACGGGCTGGTCTTTGCCCAGCATTTCGCCCGATGCGATACGGAACAGAAGGGCATATCCGATTTGACCGGCGGCTCCGGTGACGGCGACGCGAACGGGCTTTTTGCTCATGGTGATTGACTCCAGGAAGGTTATAAAAACAGCGACTGCCAGGAACCCAAGCAACACGGCTTTGGCCCTGCAGAATGCCAGCGAGTTTACCCTCGAAATTGCGCCAGAGTCAACTTGTCTTATGTCTTATATAAGATATGATTGACGAAATATTCCAGACTGACTCGAAGCTGACTTTGCACACCGTTTTGCAGGCTATTTGATGAACACCGAACCCCCTTCCATCAGCGAAAGCAGCGCGCCTGTCGCTGCAGAGTTGGCCGGCCAGGCTGCTGCCTCCTCGAACGCAACGCCAGCTTTCAGTCCGCTCTACCAGCAGATCAAGGTACTGATACTGCAAAGCCTGCAGTCGGGCGAGTGGAAGCCCAGCGCCGCCATCCCTAGCGAGATGGATCTGGCTGTGCGGTTCAAAGTGAGCCAGGGCACGGTGCGCAAGGCCATTGATGAACTGGCGTCCGAGAACCTGCTGGTGCGCCGCCAGGGCAAGGGCACGTTTGTGGCCACCCACGCAGAGCACCAGGTGCAGTACCGCTTCCTGCGCCTGTTCCCCGATAGCGGCGACCTGCAAGGTGAAGGCCCGGCGCAACGGCAAATCATTGACTGCAAACGCGTGCGCGCTTCGGCGGACATTGCACGGGCCTTGGCCATTCGCCAGGGCGAAGCCGTACTGCAGGTGCGCCGGGTTTTGTCCTTTGCGTCGGTGCCCACCATCCTCGAAGACCTGTGGTTGCCGGGCGCACCCTTCAAGGGCCTGACAGCGGACCGCTTGCGCGCCTACCAAGGCCCGATGTACGCCCTGTTCGAGACCGAGTTTGGCGTGCGCATGGTGCGAGCCGAAGAAAAAATCCGTGCCGTGCTGCCCGATGTGGAGCAATGTGCACTGCTTCACACAAGCGCAAAAACGCCTCTGCTCAGCGTCGAGCGCATTGCATTCACCTACAACGACACACCGATGGAATTGCGCCGGGGCCTCTACCTGACCGACACGCACTACTATCGCAACGTGCTCAATTGAATGCCCGCATGCAAGTCCATTGTCAGATTGATGCGGTGCAATAGAATTTTGCTTCTCCGCGTCATAATTACATCGCAGTTACATCCCAGAAAAGAAAGCAATCCATGACCGACCTTGCCTCAACCGCGCGCCCCAAGCGGCCAGAGTTTCGCAACATCAATGCACTCTCTGACCTTCCCACTTACCGCCTTCCGCCCGCCGGTATTGTTTCCATCCTGCACCGCATCAGTGGCGCCATCCTGTTTATCCTGATGCCCTTCATCATCTGGATGTTTGACACCTCCATTTCCTCCGAGTATTCATTTGCCCGCTTCACGCAGGTATTCAATGCAGGCCTGGGCTTCGTGCCCGGTTGGTTCTTCAAGCTGGTGGCCCTGGCCATCCTGTGGGCCTATCTGCACCACTTCATTGCCGGCATGCGCCACCTGTACATGGACGCGCGCCATGCGGTGAGCAAAGAGTTTGGTCACTCCTCCGCACTCGTCACCCTTGGCTTGGGCACCCTGCTCACCGTGGTGCTGGGCGCCAAGCTCTTCGGCCTGTATTGAACACCCTCACCGAATAACAAGGAACAAGCAAATGGCAGTTAATTACGGATCCAAACGCCTCGCAGTGGGCGCGCATTACGGTTTGCGCGACTGGCTGGCGCAACGCGTCACCGCCTGTTTGATGGCACTCTTCACCATCATCCTGCTGGCCCAGGTGATCTTCTCCAAAGGCCCCATCGGCTACGACAAGTGGGCTGGCATCTTCCACGGACAGTGCATGAAGTTCCTGACCTTTGTGGTCATCATCGCCCTGCTCTACCACGCCTGGGTAGGCATTCGCGATATCTGGATGGACTACGTGAAGCCCGTCTCGGTGCGCCTGCCGCTGCACGTTTTCTCCCTCGTCTGGCTCGTCGGTTGTGCCGGCTGGGCTGTCCAGGTTCTGTGGCGCGTCTGATCCGCACACCGACCACCGACCCACATACATAGGCACATATCCATGGCTACCCAAGTTACCAAACGCAAATTTGACGTCGTTATCGTCGGAGCCGGCGGCTCCGGCATGCGCGCTTCGCTCCAGCTGGCACGTGCCGGCCTGAACGTGGCCGTACTCTCCAAAGTTTTTCCCACCCGCTCGCACACGGTGGCTGCCCAAGGCGGCATCGGTGCCAGCCTGGGCAACATGAACGAAGACAACTGGCACTACCACTTCTACGACACCGTCAAGGGTGGCGACTGGCTGAGCGACCAGGATGCGGTGGAGTTCATGTGCCGCGAAGCGCCCAAGGTCGTCTACGACCTGGAGCACATGGGCATGCCCTTTGACCGCAACCCGGACGGCACGATTTACCAGCGCCCCTTTGGCGGCCACACCGCCAACTACGGTGAAAAGGCCGTGGAGCGCGCCTGCGCCGCAGCCGACCGCACCGGCCACGCCATGCTGCACACCCTGTACCAGCAAAACGTGGCAGCCAAGACTAGCTTCTTCGTGGAGTGGATGGCCCTGGACCTGATCCGCGATGCCGAAGGCGATGTGGTTGGTGTCACGGCGATGGAGATGGAAACCGGCGATGTGCACATCCTGCAGGCCAAGACCACGCTCCTGGCCACCGGAGGTGCCGGCCGCATATTTGCCGCTTCCACCAATGCCTTCATCAACACCGGTGACGGCCTGGGCATGGCCGCACGCGCTGGCCTGCCGCTGCAGGACATGGAGTTCTGGCAGTTCCACCCCACCGGCGTGCATGGCGCCGGCGTGTTGCTGACCGAAGGCTGCCGTGGCGAAGGCGCCATTTTGCTCAACAGCAATGGCGAACGCTTCATGGAGCGCTATGCGCCCACCCTGAAAGACCTGGCACCGCGCGACTTCGTGTCCCGCTGCATGGACCAGGAGATCAAGGAAGGGCGCGGCTGCGGTCCCAACAAGGACCACGTGCTCCTGAAGCTCGACCACCTGGGTGCAGAGACCATCATGAAACGCCTGCCCTCGGTGTTCGAGATCGGCCACAACTTTGCCAACGTGGACATCACCCGCGAACCGATTCCCGTGGTGCCCACCATCCACTACCAGATGGGTGGCATCCCCACCAACATCAACGGGCAAGTGGTCACGAAGAAGGACGATGTCACCAACACGGTGGTCAACGGCCTGTATGCCGTGGGCGAATGCTCCTGCGTGTCGGTGCACGGCGCCAACCGCCTGGGTACCAACTCGTTGCTGGACCTGCTGGTGTTTGGCCGCGCCGCGGGCAACCACATTGTCGAGTTCAACAACAAGAACAAGGAACACAAAGACCTGCCCAAGGACGCGGCCGACCTGTCCCTGGCGCGCCTGGCACGCCTGGACAGTTCCACCAGCGGCGAATACGCACAGGACGTGGCCAACGACATCCGCGCCTCCATGCAACTGCATGCCGGTGTGTTCCGCACCCAAAAGAGCATGGATGAAGGCGTGGTCAAGATTGCCGAACTGCGCGAACGTGTGAAGAGCATCGGCCTCAAAGACAAGTCCAAGGTCTTCAACACCGCGCGCATCGAGGCACTGGAAGTGGACAACCTGATCGAGGCCGCGCAGGCCACCATCGTGTCGGCCGCTGCCCGCCATGAAAGCCGCGGCGCCCACACCGTGGACGATTACGCCGACTCGGCCGAGTTCCCCAATGGCCGCAATGACAAAGAGTGGCACAAGCACACCCTGTGGCACAGCGCCGACAACAGCCTGTCCTACAAGTCAGTCCAGATGAAACCTTTGACCGTGGACTCCGTGCCACTCAAGGTCCGTACTTTCTAAAGCGAGATCAAGAACATGACCCTACGCACTTTCTCCATCTACCGCTACGATCCGGACAAGGATGCCAAGCCCTACATGCAGGACATCCAGGTCGAGCTCGACGGCAACGAGCGCATGTTGCTCGACGCCCTGATGAAACTCAAGGCAATAGACCCCACCATTTCCTTTCGCCGCTCCTGCCGCGAAGGGGTGTGTGGCTCGGATGCCATGAACATCAACGGCAAGAACGGTCTGGCCTGCCTGACCAATATGCTCACGCTGCCCGGCAAGATCGTCCTGAAGCCGCTGCCTGGCCTGCCCGTGATCCGCGACCTGATCGTGGACATGACGCAGTTCTTCAAGCAGTACAACTCGATCAAGCCCTACCTGATCAACGACACCGTACCGCCCGAAAAAGAACGCCTGCAAAGCCCGGAAGAGCGTGAAGAGCTCAATGGACTGTACGAGTGCATTCTGTGCGCCAGCTGCTCCACCTCCTGCCCCAGCTTCTGGTGGAACCCGGACAAGTTCGTCGGCCCCGCTGGTCTTTTGCAGGCCTACCGCTTCCTGGCCGACAGCCGCGACCAGGCTACGGCCGAGCGCCTGGACAACCTGGAAGACCCGTACCGTCTGTTCCGCTGCCACACCATCATGAATTGTGTTGACGTTTGCCCCAAGGGTTTGAACCCCACCAAGGCCATCGGCAAGATCAAGGAAATGATGGTTATGCGCTCGGTGTAAGCCTGCAGAAAATTCTGTGACCGAAGATCTGATTGATGAGCGGGCCCTAAGCAAGCTGCGCTGGCGCTGCCGCAGAGGCCTGCTGGAGAACGACCTGTTCATCGAGCGCTTCTTCGGCCGGTTCAGCCATACCTTGACCGTGCGACAGGCCGATGCCCTGGGCGCCTTGATGGATTTGAGCGACAACGATTTGCTGGATGTGCAGCTGGCACGGAAATCGCTCACCCAAGTTGACGCGCAACTTGACACTGAAGATGTGCGTGAAGTTTTAAAAATGTTGAGAGAACCTCTCTGAAAGGCGAAAGATGAAACTAGCTGACAACAAAGCCACCATGTCATTCAGCAACGGTGCGCCCAGTGTTGACCTGCCGGTCTACCAAGGCTCAATTGGTCCGGACGTGATCGACATCCGCAAGCTGTATGCACAGACCGGCATGTTCACCTATGACCCGGGTTTCCTGTCGACAGCGGCCACCCAGTCGGCCATCACCTACATCGACGGCGACAAGGGCGAGCTGCTGTACCGCGGCTACCCCATCGAGCAGCTGGCCGTGAACTGTGACTTCATGGAAACCTGCCACCTGCTGCTGTACGGCAACCTGCCCAACGCAGCTGGCAAGGCCGACTTCACCAAGCGCGTGACCAACCACACCATGGTCAACGAGCAGATGCAGTTTTTCCTGCGCGGTTTCCGCCGCGATGCCCACCCCATGGCCATCATGACCGGCCTGGTGGGAGCGCTTTCGGCCTTCTACCATGACAGCACAGACATCAACAATCCGGAGCACCGCGAAATCTCGGCCATCCGCCTGATTGCCAAGATGCCCACTCTGGTGGCCATGGCCTACAAGTACAGCGCAGGCCAGCCCTACATGTACCCCAAGAACAACCTGAGCTACGCCGGCAACTTCATGCACATGATGTTCGCCACGCCCTGCGAGGAGTATGTGGTCAACCCCGTGATCGAACGTGCCCTGGACCGCATCTTCATCCTGCACGCAGACCACGAGCAAAACGCCTCCACCTCCACCGTGCGCCTGTGCGGCTCGTCCGGCACCAACCCGTTTGCAGCCATTGCAGCCGGTGTGGCCTGCCTCTGGGGCCCCGCCCACGGCGGCGCCAACGAAGCCTGCCTGAACATGCTGGAAGACATCCAGAAAATGGGTGGCGTGGCCAAGGTCGGCGAGTTCATGAACCAGGTCAAGGACAAGAACTCCGGCGTCAAGCTGATGGGCTTTGGCCACCGCGTGTACAAGAACTACGACCCGCGTGCCAAGCTCATGCAGGAAACCTGCAAGGAAGTGCTGCTGTCCCTGGGCCTGGAAAACGACCCGCTGTTCAAGCTGGCCATGGCCTTGGAAAAGATCGCCCTGGAAGACGACTACTTCGTGCAGCGCAAGCTCTACCCGAATGTGGACTTCTACTCCGGCATCGTGCAGCGCGCCATCGGCATCCCCGTGGGCCTGTTCACTGCGGTGTTTGCCCTGGCACGCACCGTGGGCTGGATTGCCCAGCTCAACGAAATGATTGGCGACCCCGAGTACAAAATCGGCCGCCCACGCCAGCTGTTCACCGGCTCGGTGCGCCGCGACGTACTGCCGATTGCACAGCGCTAAGACATAGAAACAAGGTCCGGCCCGCACAGAGCCGGCTTTGACAAGACCCGCCGCACGGCAACGTCGGCGGGTTTTTTTTTAACCCGGCGCTGGGCCGCCGCGAGCCGGGTTAGCCCCCTTGGGGGGCAGCAACCCACACGCAGTGGGGGAGCGTGGGGGCACTTACCTCAGCGGTACCAGACACACCAGCTTGCACTCGGTGTTGGAGGCGACCAATAGAGTGGTCTGCTGGTAACGCGCTATCTGCCCGTCACTCTGCTGGAAACTGCGCTCACCGCCCTCCCGGTGCAGCACCGTTTGCGCGCCCCATAGCCGGGTAAACAATGCACTGCTGCTAGAGAGCTCATCAATCAGCGCCTGCATGGCCGCATCGCGCGGCCGGCGGCTGAAATCGGCCCGGAACTCGGCCACCAGGCGCTGCGCGCGCTCCGGCCAGTCGGCAATCAACTCCCTGGCATCCGGGGACAAAAATACAAAGCGCAGCAGGTTGCGGTCGCGCCCGGCATCCAGCCAGCCGGTGAACAACTGCGCGGCCGCCGCGTTCCAGGCCCGGGCGGTCCACAGATGGTCCAGCAAATAGGCGGGCACCTGCAGCAACGACGGCAGGGCCAGCACGTGCTCGGGCAGTTCCATACGACGCTCAGTGGGCTCCACCGGGTCGCGCCGCCCGGCCAGGTCGAACAGCGAGGCGCGTTCGGCCGGGTTCAGCAGCAAGGCATCGGCCAGGCGCGCCAGTGCAGTGGGCGACGCCGACACATCGCGCCCCTGCTCCAGCCAGGTGATCCAGGTCACGCCTACGCCGGTGGCTTCGGCCAGTTCTTCGCGGCGCCAGCCCGGCGTGCGCCTGCGCCCGGCTGCCGTGGGTGGCAGGGGCAATCGCTCGCGGTGGGCACGGATGAAGGCACCCAGCAGGGCACGTGGATCGGCTTCGGTCATGGTGGAATTTATACCAGGATAAATTAGCTTCTTGTACCAGTTTAAAAACCAGTGCACGATAGCACTTTTGCACGCAATCAAAGGACCACCATGAGTCGCACGCTGTACGACAAGCTCTGGGACGAGCATGTCATCCACACCGAAGAAGATGGCACCTCCATCCTCTACATAGACCGCCATCTGGTGCATGAAGTCACCAGCCCGCAGGCTTTTGAGGGACTGCGCGAAGCCGGTCGCAAAGTCTGGCGTGTGAGCTCCATCGTGGCCACGGCCGACCACAACACCCCCACCACCGGTTGGGAGTTGGGCTACGACGGCATCACCGACCCGACCAGCAAGGAACAAGTCACCACGCTGGACCACAACATCAGCGAGTTCGGCTCGGCGGCCTACTTCCCCTTCCTCTCCAAGCGCCAGGGCATCGTCCACGTGATTGGCCCGGAAAACGGCGCCACCCTGCCCGGAATGACCGTGGTGTGCGGTGACTCCCACACCTCCACCCACGGCGCCTTTGGCGCGCTGGCGCATGGCATTGGCACCAGCGAGGTCGAGCACGTCATGGCCACGCAAACCCTCTTGGCCAAGAAGGCCCGGAACCTGCTGGTCAAGGTGGAAGGCACTATCCCCCGCGGCTGCACCGCCAAGGACATCGTGCTGGCCATCATCGGCAAAATTGGCACCGCAGGAGGCACCGGCTACACCATTGAGTTTGGTGGCTCCGCCATCCGTGCCCTGAGCATGGAAGGCCGCATGACGGTCTGCAACATGGCCATTGAAGCCGGTGCCCGCGCCGGTCTGGTGGCGGTGGACCAGAAGACCATCGATTACGTCAAGGGCCGCCCGCTCTCCCCCGGCGCCAATGCCGCAACCCCGGAAGCCGCCGCCGTGGAATGGGACCAGGCCGTGGCCTACTGGAAGACCCTGCACAGCGATGCCGACGCCCACTTTGACAGCGTAGTGGAACTCGACGCCAGCGCGATCGTGCCCCAAGTGACCTGGGGCACCTCGCCCGAAATGGTGCTGGGCATTGACGACCGCGTGCCCGACCCCGACAAGGAAAAAGACGCCAACAAGCGCGGTGCCATTGAGCGCGCCTTGACCTACATGGGCCTGGAGCCCGGCAAGGCGCTCAACGATATTTTTGTCGACAAGGTGTTCATCGGCTCCTGCACCAACAGCCGCATTGAAGACATGCGCGAAGCCGCTGCCGTGGTGAAAAGCCTGGGCCAGAAAGTAGCCAAGAACATCAAGCTGGCGCTGGTGGTTCCGGGCTCCGGCCTGGTGAAGGACCAGGCCGAGCGCGAAGGCCTGCACGAGATCTTCAAGGCCGCTGGCTTTGAGTGGCGTGAACCTGGCTGCTCCATGTGCCTGGCCATGAACGCCGACCGGCTGGAGCCGGGCGAGCGCTGCGCCTCCACCAGCAACCGCAACTTCGAAGGCCGTCAGGGCGCCGGTGGACGCACCCATCTGGTCAGCCCGGCCATGGCAGCGGCCGCCGCCATCCACGGCCACTTTGTCGACATCCGCAAATTCAGCTGAAGGGACACACCATGAAGCAACTCCTCACATTCGCCGTGGTAGCGGGCCTGCTGCTCCTGGCTGGATGCAACACCGTCAAGGGCATGGGCCAGGACATCAAAAAGGCCGGTGAATCCATCGAAGGCGCAGTCAAGAAATGAAAAACTTCACCGTACACCAAGGACTCGTGGCCCCCATGGACCGCGAAAACGTGGACACCGATGCCATCATCCCCAAGCAGTTCCTGAAGTCCATCCGCAAGACCGGCTTTGGCCAGAACCTGTTTGACGAATGGCGCTACCTCGATGCCGGCTTCCCCGGCCAGGACCCCGCCAGCCGCAAGCCCAATCCGGACTTTGTGCTGAACCAGCCCCGCTACGCGGGCGCCTCGGTGCTGCTGGCGCGCAAGAACTTTGGCTGCGGCTCTTCGCGCGAACACGCGCCCTGGGCGCTGGACCAGTTTGGTTTTCGGGCCATCATTGCGCCCAGCTACGCCGACATTTTCTTCAACAACAGTTTTAAAAATGGCCTGCTGCCCATCGTGTTGCCCGAAGCCCAAGTCGACCAGCTGTTCAGCGAGGCGCTGGCTTTCCCTGGCTACACGCTCACCATTGACCTGGAACGCCAGGTGGTGGTCAAGCCGCAGGGCGAAGAACTGCCGTTTGAGGTGCAGGGCTTTCGCAAGTACTGCCTGCTCAACGGCTTTGACGACATCGGCCTGACCCTGCGCCATGCCGACAAGATCCAACAATTCGAAGCCGCGCGCCTGGCCACCAAACCCTGGCTTGCTCGCTCCATGACCTCCTGAACCGAAAGACATTATGAAAATCGCAATATTGCCGGGTGACGGCATTGGTACCGAAATCGTGGCCGAAGCCGTCAAGGTTTTAAAAGTCCTGGACCTGCCGCTGGAGATGGAAACCGCGCTCGTCGGAGGTTGCGCTTTTGAAGCCCACGGCCATCCGCTGCCCGAATCCACGCTCAAGCTGGCCATGGCTTCCGATGCGGTGCTGTTCGGCGCCGTGGGCGACTGGAAGTACGACAAGCTGGACCGCCCCCTGCGCCCGGAGCAGGCCATTCTGGGTCTGCGCAAAAACATGGGCCTGTTTGCCAACTTCCGCCCCGCCATTTGCTACGAGCAGTTGGTGAATGCGTCCAGCCTCAAGCCCGAGCTGATTGCCGGCCTGGATATCCTCATCATCCGCGAGCTCACCGGTGACATCTACTTTGGCCAACCGCGCGGTCGCCGCATTGCCACCGACGGCCACTTCCCCGGTGCGGAAGAAGCCTTTGACACCATGCGCTACAGCCGCCCCGAGATCGAGCGCATTGCCCACGTGGCCTTCCAGGCGGCACAGAAACGCAGCAAGCGCGTCACCAGCGTGGACAAGAACAACGTGCTGGAAACCTCGCAGCTATGGAAAGATGTGATGGTCGAGATCGGCAAACAGTACCCCGATGTGGAACTCGACCACATGCTGGTGGACAACGCAGCCATGCAGCTGGTCAAGGCTCCCAAGAAGTTTGACGTGCTGGTCACGGGCAATATGTTTGGCGACATCCTCAGCGATGAGGCCTCCATGCTGACCGGCTCGATTGGCATGCTGCCCTCGGCCAGCCTGAACAGCCGTGGCCAGGGCCTGTATGAGCCCAGCCACGGCAGCGCCCCTGACATCGCCGGCAAAGGCATTGCCAACCCCCTGGCCACCATCCTCAGTGCCGCCATGATGCTGCGCTTCAGCCTGAACCAGGAAGCCGCTGCCCTGCGCATTGAAGCCGCTGTCAAGAAGGTGCTGGAGCAAGGTCTGCGCACCGCCGACATCTACAGCGAAGGTACGCAAAAAGTGTCCACGCTGGAAATGGGCAACGCCGTCGTCCGGGCGCTGTAAGCCTTGCCCTTACAATACCCGCCATGCAACACAGCCACAACCCAAGCTCCGACCGGATGTTCTCCGTCTGTGCCGAGGTGTGCGCGCACGTTGCAGCGGCGGGGTCCATTGTGACCAAGACAATTACCGGCTGACACAGCCCGGTTCGTCGCGCCCCTACCGGCCAGACGAGCCGGGCAGATGAAATTATCTATTTCGTAAATCTGAAAGGGCTTTAGTCATGAAAATCGGAAATCTGGTCGGCCTGGTGGGCTGGCGTGGCATGGTGGGTTCGGTCCTGATCGACCGTATGCAGGCCGAGGGCGACTTCGACCTCATCGAGCCCCTGTTTTTCTCCACCTCCAACGCGGGCGGCAAAGCACCGGCACTCGCCAAGAACGAGACCACGCTGCAGGATGCCTTTGATATCGCAGCCCTCAAGCGCTGCGACATCATCATCAGCGCCCAGGGCGGTGACTACACCTCCGAGGTTTTCCCCAAGCTGCGCGCAGCAGGCTGGAACGGCCACTGGATTGATGCGGCCTCCACCCTGCGCATGGAAAAGGAAGCCGTGATCATCCTGGACCCGGTCAACATGCCGGTGATCCAGAAAGCCCTGGCCAGCGGCGGCAAGAACTGGGTGGGCGGCAACTGCACCGTGAGCTGCATGCTCATGGGCGTGGGCGCGCTGTACAAGGCCGGTCTGGTCGAGTGGATGTCCACCCAGACCTACCAGGCAGCCAGCGGCGGCGGTGCCCAGCACATGCGCGAGTTGCTCACGCAGTACGGCACGCTGAATGCCGAAGTGAAGTCCATGCTGGACGACCCCAAGAGCGCCATCCTGGAAATCGACCGCAAGGTCATCGCCAAGCAGCGCAGCCTGACTGCCTCTGAGACAGCCAACTTCGGCGTGCCCTTGGGCGGCTCGCTGATCCCCTGGATCGACAAGGATCTCGGCAATGGCATGTCCAAGGAAGAATGGAAAGGCATGGCCGAGACCAACAAGATCCTGGGCCAGGGCCCGGACTTCGGCTCTATCGAAACACCCGTGGACGGCTTCTGCGTGCGCGTGGGTGCCATGCGCTGCCACAGCCAGGCCCTGACCTTCAAATTGCGCAAGGACGTACCCGTGGCAGATATCGAAGCCATGATTGCCGCTGACAACCAGTGGGTCAAGGTGGTGCCCAACACCCGTGAAGCGACGATCAAGGACCTGACCCCCGTGGCCGTGACCGGCACCATGACCATCCCCGTGGGCCGCATCCGCAAAATGGCCATGGGCCCGGAGTATGTGGGCGCCTTTACCATCGGCGACCAGTTGCTGTGGGGTGCGGCCGAGCCGCTGCGCCGCATGCTGCGCATCCTGTTGCAGGCCTGAACGATGAAGTAAGCAGCGACTGGGTACCTGATAGTTCCCAGTCGTTGCCCCAAGACAACAACCCTTGCCAACCGGGTACCATTCAATCGGAAGCTTACAAACTTAAGCTCTTCCTTAGCTTGTCAGCCTAAGACATTGATGTTATGGTACTTTTTACGTTTTTAGATTCAGGATCCAGAGCCCGGATACAGCCAAATGCTGGAGCTCGCCTGAACACCGGAGGCTAAGAAATTGATCGAAAAGTCACATCGTTGGCACAGGACCGCCATTGCAGCTGCTGCCGTAGCGCTATTGAGCCTGCACGCAAGCGAGGTTTTTGCGTTGTCTCTGGGCCGCATTACTGTTCTGTCAGCGTTGGGAGAGCCGCTCAAGGCTGAAATCGAAGTCCCCAACATCAGCGCGGAAGAGGCTGCCTCCCTCAAGGCCAATGTGGCTTCGCCTGCTGCCTTTACAGCGGCTGGTCTGGAGTACAACCCTGCGATGTCGGGCTTGCAGGCCACGTTGGCGCGCAGATCCGACGGGCGTGCGTACATTCGCCTCAGCAGTGACCGCGCCATCAATGAGCCCTTTGTGGACATGATTCTGGAAGCCAGTTGGTCTTCTGGTCGCATCGTGCGTGACTACACCATGCTGTTTGACCCAGCGTCACTCAAGCAAGTTGCCGTTGCTCCTACGCTGCCGCAAACCAACACTGCAGCGCCCGTATCGGTGCCTGCCAAAGTTGCAGCAGCACCTGTTGCCGCACAGGCCACCGAGTCCGCACCGGTTGCCAGCAAGCCAGCACCCGTAGCCGTTGCTGCCAAAGCGCCTCCTGCTGCCGCGACTGGCACACAGCAGGTCAAAGTAGTGGCAGGCGACTCGGCCAGCAAGCTGGCCCTGCGAAACAAAACCAGCGACGTGTCCCTTGACCAGATGCTGGTGGCCCTGTTGCGCGCCAATCCGGACGCCTTTGCAAAGGGCAACCTGAACCGCCTGCGCGCCGGTGCTCTGGTGGACTTGCCCACTTCTGAGCAAGCCAAATCGGTACCCGCTGCAGAAGCGGCACAGACGGTGCTGGCACAAAGCAAGGACTTCAACGAATTCCGCCGCAGCCTTGCCGACAACGCGCCGAAAACTGCGGTCGAGGCCACCAACCGCAAGGCGGCCGGCAGTGTGGACGCCAAGGTAGAAGATAAAAAGGCGGCGAGCAACGCAGCCGACAAACTGACCCTGTCCAAGGGCGCATTGCAAGCCAAAACCGACGAAGCAAAGATTGCCAAGGAGCGTGCTGAAAAGGATGCCGCGACACGTGCAGCCGAGTTGGCCAAAAATATCGCCGACCTGAATAAACTGAGCGCAGCAAGTGCAGCCAGCGCGCCCAAGGCGGCACCTGCTGTAGCGGCGGCGGCCTCTCAACCAGCGCCTGCTGTCGTAGCGCCAAAAGTTGAAGTAGCACAAGCCCCGGCCACAGTTCCCGTGGCATCAGCGCCAGTGGCCGCACCTGCGCCACCTGCATCGGCTGCCTCAGCGCCAGCAAAGCCCACGCTACCGGTGGCAGCACCGGTTGCAGAGTCCAGCTTGGTAGATGACCTGATGGAAGACCCGACACTGCCCCTGGCCGGTGGTGGCTTGCTGGCACTGTTGGGCGGATTTGCCCTCTACCGGCGCCAACAGAACAAGAAACGCGCGTCGCACGTGGACAGTTCCTTCCTGGAGAGCCGCCTGCAGCCGGACTCCTTCTTTGGTGCAAGCGGCGGGCAGCGTGTGGATACTGCACAAGACGCTTCCAACGGAAACTCGTCCCTGTCATACACCAGCAGCCAGCTCGGCGCTGCAGACGATGTGGACCCGGTTGCCGAGGCCGATGTTTATCTTGCCTATGGCCGTGACGTACAAGCCGAGGAGATACTGAAAGAAGCGGTGCGCCACAATCCGGAGCGACTGGCTATCCACAGCAAATTGCTCGATGTGTATGCCAAGCGCCGTGACGCCGCCAACTTCATGGCCAGCGCCAACACTGCCTTCCAGCTGGTGGGTGCAGACAGCCCTGAATGGAGCCGCATCTGTGAGCTGGGCCTGACGATCGACCCACAAAACCCTCTGTACCAGCCTGGTGGCGCGACTTTGAGTGCCTTTGGCAGCCTGGAGCCGACAACCGACTCGGCGGCGCTGGGCGGTGACAGCACGGTGCTGAACTCGGCACTGCCAGAGATGCAGGAAGCCGGCTCGGATCTTGACCTTGACCTGGACTTCTCCGCAGAGGAAGCCGCCGCATCAGCAGCTGCCCCACTGACGGACTATGCAGCGCAGGAAACAGTGAAGATGGCAGAGCAAGACATGCCCATCTCCAATACGCTGGACTTTGACATTTCAGGCCCTGGAGATTTGGAGCCCACGGCGAGTGTGGCGCCTGCTGCAGCAGACGAACTGTCCACGCAATTTGATTTCCCTCAGGCTCTGCCCGACCTGTCTTTTGCAGAAGATGGCTTGAGCCTGAATCCTCCCGGCGACCCGGACCCCATTGCCATGGCAGTTGCAGCCGCAAGCACGATGGAGGCCAAAGAAGAAGCCCCGGCCAACATCGACGAAGGCATGCTGGAATTTGACTTGGGTTCCCTCTCTTTGGACTTGGGCCCCAGCACAACCAGCCCTGCTGAGCCCGCAGAAGCGGAAGCGGAAGACAGTTCGTCCTATGGCGACAACTCGCTGGAAACCAAGCTGGCACTGGCGGAAGAGTTTGTGTCTATCGGCGACCAGGATGGTGCCCGCGCCCTGATTGAAGAGGTGGTGGCCGAGGCTACCGGTGACCTGCGCGAAAAAGCCCAACGCGCACTGTCCAAACTGAGCTAGGGCTTGAGGCAGGCCGGTTTGGATTGGTTAGCAGCGAGCGTCCCATGGTGAGGGTGGTATTGGGCGTTAGCTACAACGGCCAGGCCTACCAGGGCTGGCAAAGCCAGCTCTCGGGCCTGACGGTGCAGGACAAGTTGGAGAAGGCGCTGGGCAAGTTCACCGCCCAGCGTGTCTCCACCCTGTGTGCCGGCCGCACCGATGCCGGCGTGCATGCCCTGATGCAGGTAGTTCACTTTGACAGTGACCGCGAGCGCGACACCCACGCCTGGGTGCGCGGCACCAACGCAAACCTGCCACGCGACATTGCCGTGCAATGGGCGGTGCTCACATCAAAGGATTTCCACTGCCGCGCCTCGGCTACTTCGCGCCGCTACGCCTATGTGCTGCTGGAGTCACCGGTGCGTCCCAGCGTGGACGCCGGCCGCGTGGGCTGGAGCTTTCGGCCGCTGGACCTGAGCGCCATGCGCCAGGCTGCAGGCATCCTCTTGGGCGAACACGACTTCACCTCCTTCAGGGCTTCAGCCTGCCAGGCGCTGAGCCCGGTAAAGAACATGCTGGCCATAGATATCCACCAGCGCGGCGCCTACTGGCGCATCGAGTTCGAGGCCAACGCCTTTTTGCACCACATGATCCGCAACATCATGGGCTGCCTGGTGCAGATCGGCCAGGGCAAGCGCCCACCCGAGTGGATGGCCGAGGTGCTGGCCGCGCGCGACCGCGATGCCGCAGCACCCACCTTCTCGCCCGACGGCCTGTACTTCCTGGGACCACGCTACGACCCCCAATGGGGAATGCCCGAGCGCACGCCTGCGTATGATGGCCTTCCATGACCCTCCAAATCCGTACCCGCATCAAAATCTGCGGCATCACCCGCGAACAGGATCTGGACGCGGCTGTAGCTGCCGGAGCAGACGCCGTCGGTTTTGTGCTCTACCCCAAGAGCCCACGCTATGTGACGCCTGAGCGCGCCGCCGAGCTGGCGCGCCGCCTGCCACCCTTTGTCACACCGGTACTGCTGTTCGTCAACGCCAGCCTGGCCGAAGTGCAGGCAGCAGCCCGCCTGATCCCTGGCGCCACCCTGCAATTCCATGGCGACGAAAGCCCCGACGACAGCCGCCTGGCTGCTGCGGCTGCGAACTGCCCTTACCTGCGCGCGGCACGTATTCCCCTGGGCGACGGTGCGGCACACTTTGACCTCGTAAAATACGCCAACGACTTTTCAAACGCCAAAGCCATTCTGTTGGACGCCCATGTGGACGGATACGGTGGAGGCGGCAAGGTATTCAATTGGTCACTTCTTCCTCCAAGCGTCAACGCTCAGCTCGTCTTGAGTGGTGGACTCGACTCAGCAAACGTGGGCGATGGCATCGCCACGCTGCGGCCGCGCTGTCTTAGCCTGGCTGTGGACATCAGCTCGGGCGTCGAAGCCACCGACGCAGCGGGCTTGGCCCTCAAGGGCATCAAAGACCCGATCAAGATCAACCAGTTTGTCGCCGCCGTGCGCGCCGCCGACCAACGCCTTGCAGGAATTGTTTAAATGTACGAATACGCACAACCCGACCTCAGCGGTCACTTTGGCAAATACGGCGGCAGCTTTGTCTCCGAGACGCTCACCCACGCCATCAATGAGCTCAAAGACGCCTACGCCAAGTACCAGCACGACCCGGCCTTTATCGCCGAGTTCCAGTCCGAGCTGGCGCACTTTGTGGGCCGCCCCTCCCCCGTCTACCACGCCGCCCGCATGAGCCGTGAAATGGGCGGCGCGCAGATCTTTCTGAAGCGCGAAGACCTGAACCACACCGGCGCCCACAAGATCAACAACACCATAGGCCAGGCCATGCTGGCCAAGCGCATGGGCAAGCCGCGCGTGATTGCCGAAACCGGTGCCGGCCAGCACGGTGTGGCCACGGCCACCATCTGTGCACGCTACGGCCTGGAGTGTGTGGTCTATATGGGCAGCGAAGACGTAAAGCGCCAAAGCCCCAACGTCTACCGCATGAAGCTGCTGGGCGCCACCGTGGTGCCGGTGGAGTCGGGCAGCAAGACCCTCAAAGATGCCCTGAACGAAGCCATGCGCGACTGGGTCGCCAATGTGGACAACACCTTCTACATCATTGGCACCGTGGCCGGACCACACCCCTACCCCATGATGGTGCGCGACTTCCAGAGCGTGATTGGCAATGAATGCCTGGTGCAGATGCCCGAAATGCTGGCAGCCGCTGGTTGCAAGAACGCCCAGCCCGATGTGGTCGTGGCCTGCGTGGGCGGTGGCTCGAACGCCATGGGCATCTTCTACCCCTACATCAAGCAAGAAGGCACACGCCTGATTGGTGTGGAAGCTGCTGGAGAAGGCATGGACAGCGGCAAGCACTCGGCCAGCATCCAGCGCGGCAGCCCGGGCGTGCTGCATGGCAACCGCACCTATGTGCTGCAGGACGACAATGGCCAGGTCACAGAGACGCACAGCATCAGCGCCGGCCTGGACTACCCCGGCGTGGGCCCGGAGCACGCCTTCCTGAGCGACATAGGCCGCGCCGAATACGTAGGCATTACCGACACCGAGGCGCTGGACGCCTTCCACTACCTGTGCCGCACCGAGGGCATCATTCCTGCGCTGGAATCCAGCCATGCCGTGGCCTACGCCATGAAGCTGGCCAAGACCATGCGAGCGGACCAGAGCATTCTGGTCAACCTGTCGGGCCGTGGCGACAAGGACATTGGCACCGTGGCCGACCTGAGCAATGGCGACTTCTTCTGCCGCCCGAGTTGCAAGGGGCAGTCCGTCAAAGGCGGTGTAATGCTCGAACAACCGGTGACCCTGGTGAAGAACGGAGTGATGAGCGACGCCGGGCCGCCCCAAGGCGCGAAGGCCCCCTCGGGGGGCAGCGCAGCACACGCAGTGGCAAGCGTGGGGGCACGTCCATGAGCCGCATTACCGCAACCCTGGCGGCTCTGAAAGCCCAAGGCCGCAAGGCCCTGATCCCCTTTGTCACCGCAGGCTACCCCTATGCCGACGTCACGCCCGAGCTGATGCACGGCATGGTGGCCGGTGGCGCCGACGTGATTGAGCTGGGCGTGCCCTTCTCCGACCCCAGCGCCGACGGCCCGGTGATCCAGAAGGCGGGCGACAAGGCCCTGGCTTTTGGCATTGGCCTGCCCCAAATCCTGGCCATGGTGGCCGAATTCCGCAAGACCAACAGCACCACCCCGGTGGTGCTGATGGGCTACGCCAACCCGGTGGAGCGCTATGACCAGAAACATGCCGCGGGCTTTCCCCAGGGCACGCCTGGTGGCCCCTTTGTACGCGATGCGGCAGCAGCCGGTGTGGACGGTGTTCTCATCGTGGACTACCCTCCCGAAGAGTGCGAAGCCTTTGCCGCCGACCTGCGCGCACACCAGATGGACCTGATCTTCTTGCTGGCACCCACCAGCACCGATGCGCGCATGGCGCAGGTGGCGCGCGTGGCCAGCGGCTATGTGTACTACGTGTCGCTCAAGGGCGTGACGGGTTCGGGCGCGCTCGATACCGACGCAGTGGAGGCCATGTTGCCGCGCATACGCCAGCACATCAGCGTGCCGGTGGGCGTGGGCTTTGGCATCCGTGATGCCGCCACTGCCCGCACCATCTCGCGCGTGGCCGATGCCGTTGTGATTGGCAGCCGCATCATCCAGCTGCTGGAAAACCAGCCGCGCGACCAGGTGGCCGCTACCGCCCAAAACTTCCTGGCGGAAATCCGCCAGGCCATGGACGCATAATTGCCCCACACCCGCACTTACCCGCACGACCCCGCTGGAACCTGTACCGGAGAACCCCATGAGCTGGCTAGAAAAATTACTTCCCCCCAAGATTCAACACACCGACCCGACCGAGCGCCGCTCGGTGCCCGAAGGCCTGTGGATCAAATGCCCCAGCTGTGAAGCGGTTCTGTACAAGACCGACCTGGAGCAAAACCAGAACGTCTGCCCCGGTTGCAGCCACCACCACCGCATTGGCGCACGTGCGCGCCTGAATGTGTTTCTGGACAACGAAGGCCGCTTCGAGATCGGGCAGGAAGTACTGCCCGTGGACGCCCTCAAGTTCAAGGACAGCCGCAAGTACACCGAGCGCCTGAAGGAAGCCCTGGAGAACACTGGCGAGACCGATGCCCTGGTGGTGATGGGCGGCGCGGTGCAGGGCATCAGCGTAGTGGCGGCCTGCTTTGAATTTGAATTCATGGGCGGCAGCATG
Source organism: Rhodoferax lacus (assembly GCF_003415675.1). Lineage (GTDB taxonomy): Bacteria > Pseudomonadota > Gammaproteobacteria > Burkholderiales > Burkholderiaceae_C > Allorhodoferax > Allorhodoferax lacus. The sequence continues at coordinate 750 of NZ_QFZK01000005.1, read as the reverse complement.
GGCTCGGTGGTGGGCGAGCGCTTTGTGCGCGGCGTGGAAACTGCCATCGAACAGAAGGTGCCGTTCATCTGCTTTACCGCCACCGGTGGCGCGCGCATGCAAGAAGGCCTCTTGAGCCTGATGCAAATGGCCAAGACCAACGCTGCGCTGACCCGCCTGGCCAAGAAGGGCCTGCCCTATATCAGCGTGCTGACCGACCCGACCATGGGTGGCGTGAGCGCCGGCTTTGCCTTCCTGGGTGATGTGGTGATTGCCGAGCCCAAGGCCCTGATCGGCTTTGCCGGCCCGCGCGTGATTGAGTCGACCGTGCGCGTGACCCTGCCCGAAGGTTTTCAGCGCGCCGAGTTCCTGCAGACCAAGGGCGCCATCGACTTCATCAGCGACCGCCGTGAACTGCGCAAGACCATTGCCAACACCTTGGCGATGCTGCAGCGCCAGCCCGCTGACGCTGTGGACTAGGAGCCCCCACGCTCCCCCACTGCGTGTGGGTCGCTGCCCCCTCAGGGGGCTAACCCGGCTTGGGGCGTATATGGACGCCCCCGTTTGTGCAAGCTTTCAGAATCTGACGGCGTACAGGAGAAGATTGCAGTCGTATATCCGGGCTTTGTGCACTTGCGTGTGCTGCCCCTGATGGAATCCGCTGGTTGGCTCCTCTATCGGCTCCGGCGCTCTTTGTGAGCTTCGCCCCAAACGGGTTTTGCCAACCCCGGTCTGACCTGTTTTGCCATCAATGCTCTGATTGCCTGCGCA
>NZ_QFZK01000058.1 GCF_003415675.1 Rhodoferax lacus | reverse complement strand
TGGTGTCGGTGAGCAGCACCTGGGGCTGGTCCTTCATCCACTGGGCAAAGCCTTTCGCGCCCAACTCCTTGAACGTGTCGCGCGAGCCTTTGGGGATGGGCGCGGTCAAGTCGCAGGTGGGCTTGATGGGTGCTGCCAGTGGCAGCGCGGGCAGGGTGCGGCCCTTCATCTCCGGGTTGCCGTTGATGGCCACATCGCCCAAAAATTTGAGCAGACGCGTGGCGCGGTCGCGCCGCTTCACAAAGTTGAACAGCTCGGGCGTGGTGTCAATAAAGCGCGTGGTGCATTCGCCGCTGCGAAACAGCGGGTGCGCAATCACGTTTTCCAGGAACTGCAGGTTGGTGGAGAGACCCCGCACGCGGAACTCACGCAGCGCCCGGTCCATGCGGGAAGCCGCCTCATCCGGCGTGTGACCCCAGGCTGTCACCTTTACCAAGAGCGAGTCGTAATAGGGCGTGATGACCGCGCCGCCATAGGCCGTGCCGGCATCCAGCCGGATACCGAAACCGGCAGCACTCCGGTACACACCAATCTTGCCGTAGTCGGGTGTGAAGTTGTTCTCCGGGTCTTCGGTGGTGACGCGGCACTGCAGGGCGTGGCCGCGCAGGCTGATGTCTTGCTGCAGCGGAATGAAAGAGTCTTCATCACCCACAGACGCCCCTTCGGTCACGCGGATCTGCGCTTTCACGATGTCCACGCCGGTCACCACTTCGGTCACGGTGTGCTCGACCTGGATGCGCGGGTTCACCTCGATGAAGTAGTACTTGCCGGTGTCCACGTCGAATAAATATTCCACCGTTCCCGCATGCGTGTAGTGGGCAGCGCGCGCCAGCCGCAGGGCCGACTCACAGAGTTCGCGGCGGGTGTCCGGGTCCATGTAGGGGGCGGGGGCGCGCTCCACCACTTTCTGGTTGCGCCGCTGCACCGAGCAGTCGCGCTCGAACAGGTGAACGAGGTTGCCGTGCTTGTCGCCCA
>NZ_QFZK01000057.1 GCF_003415675.1 Rhodoferax lacus | reverse complement strand
TGGTGTCGGTGAGCAGCACCTGGGGCTGGTCCTTCATCCACTGGGCAAAGCCTTTGGCGCCCAACTCCTTGAACGTGTCGCGCGAGCCTTTGGGGATGGGCGCGGTCAAGTCGCAGGTGGGCTTGATAGGTGCTGCCAGTGGCAGCGCGGGCAGGGTGCGGCCCTTCATCTCCGGGTTGCCGTTGATGGCCACATCGCCCAGGAATTTGAGCAGGCGCGTGGCGCGGTCGCGGCGCTTCACAAAGTTAAAGAGCTCCGGCGTGGTGTCAATAAAGCGCGTGGTGCATTCGCCAGAACGGAACAGCGGATGCGCAATCACGTTTTCCAAAAACTGCAGGTTGGTCGAAAGCCCGCGCACGCGGAACTCGCGCAGCGCCCGGTCCATGCGGGAGGCTGCCTCATCCGGCGTGTGGCCCCAGGCCGTGACCTTCACCAGGAGCGAGTCGTAATAGGGCGTGATGACAGCGCCGCCATAGGCTGTGCCCGCATCCAGCCGGATACCGAAACCGGCTGCGCTGCGGTACACGCCAATCTTGCCGTAGTCGGGCGTGAAGTTGTTCTCCGGGTCCTCGGTGGTGACGCGGCACTGCAGGGCGTGGCCGCGCAGGCTGATGTCTTGCTGCAGCGGAATGAAGGAGTCTTCATCACCCACAGACGCCCCTTCGGTCACGCGGATCTGCGCTTTCACGATGTCCACGCCGGTCACCACTTCGGTCACGGTGTGCTCGACCTGGATGCGCGGATTCACCTCGATGAAATAGTACTTGCCGGTGTCCACATCGAACAAATATTCCACCGTGCCCGCATGCGTGTAGTGGGCAGCACGCGCCAGCCGCAGAGCCGACTCGCAGAGTTCGCGGCGGGTGTCCGGGTCCATGTAGGGGGCGGGGGCGCGCTCCACCACTTTCTGGTTGCGCCGCTGCACCGAGCAGTCGCGCTCGAACAGGTGAACGAGGTTGCCGTGCTTGTCGCCCA
>NZ_QFZK01000056.1 GCF_003415675.1 Rhodoferax lacus | reverse complement strand
TCACCAGGCATGACCATTTCCTTGCCTTCTGGCAACTCGATCGCACCGGTCACGTCCGTTGTACGGAAGTAGAACTGGGGACGGTAGTTGTTGAAGAACGGTGTGTGGCGACCGCCCTCGTCCTTGGACAAGACATAGATCTCGCCAGTGAAGTGGGTGTGGGGCTTGATCGAAGTGGGCTTGCACAGCACTTGGCCGCGCTCGACTTCTTCGCGCTTGGTGCCGCGCAGCAAGATACCGACGTTGTCGCCAGCCTGGCCCTGGTCCAGCAGCTTGCGGAACATTTCCACGCCGGTGCAGGTAGTCTTGAGCGTGGGCTTGATACCCACGATTTCGATTTCTTCGCCGACCTTGACCACACCGCGTTCGATACGGCCGGTCACCACGGTGCCACGGCCAGAGATCGAGAACACGTCTTCCACGGGCATCAGGAATGCGCCGTCGACTGCGCGCTCGGGCAGGGGGATGTAGGTGTCCAGTGCGTCGGCCAGCTTCATGATGGCGCCTTCGCCGAGTTCACCCTTGTCGCCTTCCATGGCGAGCTTGGCAGAGCCGTGGATGATGGGGGTCTTGTCGCCGGGGAAATCGTATTTGTCCAGCAGCTCGCGCACTTCCATTTCAACGAGTTCGAGCAGTTCGGCGTCGTCCACCATGTCGCACTTGTTCAGGAACACGATGATGTAGGGAACACCCACCTGACGGGCCAGCAGGATGTGCTCGCGGGTCTGAGGCATGGGGCCGTCTGCAGCGGAACACACCAGGATGGCGCCGTCCATTTGGGCAGCGCCAGTGATCATGTTCTTCACATAGTCGGCGTGTCCGGGGCAGTCCACGTGGGCGTAATGGCGGTTGGCCGTTTCGTATTCCACGTGGGCGGTGTTGATGGTAATGCCGCGGGCTTTTTCTTCCGGAGCTGCATCGATCTGATCGTAAGCCTTGGCAGAGCCGCCAAACTTGGCTGCCAGCACCGTGGTGATGGCTGCAGTCAGCGTGGTCTTGCCGTGGTCAACGTGGCCAATGGT
>NZ_QFZK01000055.1 GCF_003415675.1 Rhodoferax lacus | reverse complement strand
GGGCTTGCAGCCAATGCGAGACCATTGTGCAGGCCCCGGTGCCGGCCCATGTCATCGACAAAGGCATCCCCACCACCGGACTGCTGGCCCAGGTGCTGGTCGCCAAGTACGCAGACCACCTACCTCTGTACCGCCAGGAGCGCATCTTCGGTCGCGCTGGTGTAGCCATCCCCCGCTCGACCCTGGCGCAGTGGGTCGGCACTTGCGGAGTACGCCTGCAGCCCCTGGTCGATGCATTGAAGACCGAGATACTGCAACGCCGCGTGCTGCACGCGGATGAAACACCGGTGCAGATGCTCAAGCCGGGTGATGGCAAGACACACAGGGCCTACCTGTGGGCCTATGCACCTGGTGCCTTTGAAGATATGAAGGCCGTGGTCTACGACTTCTGTGAATCCAGAGCTGGGGAGCACGCACGCAAGTTCCTGGGCGAATGGAGGGGCAGCCTCACCTGCGATGACTTCAGTGGCTACAAAGCCTTGATCGCCAGCGGTGTGACCGAGGTAGGGTGCCTGGCCCATGCACGGCGCAAGTTCTTTGATTTGCATGTGGCCAACAAGAGCCAGATTGCCGAGTTTGCGCTGGAGCAGTTCGCCCACGTGTATGACATTGAGCGCGAGGTCAAGGAGCTTGATGCCCATCAGCGCCAGGAGCTGCGGCAACACAAAGCCAAACCGGTACTCGATGCCTTGCATGAGTGGATGACATTGCAGCGGCAGAAGGTACCCAACGGCTCGGCCACCGCCAAGGCCCTGGACTACAGCTTAAGACGCTGGGAAGCGCTCACCCGATTCGTGGATGACGGTCAATTGCCCGTGGATAACAATTGGATTGAGAACCAGATCCGTCCCATTGCCCTAGGGCGTAACAACTGGCTGTTTGCCGGAAGCCTGCGCGCCGGACAACGTGCTGCTGCCGTGATGAGCCTGATTCAGTCGGCCCGTATGAACGGGCATGACCCATATGCCTACTTGAAGGATGTGCTGACACGTCTACCAACACAGCGGGCCAGCCAGATCGGGGAATTACTGCCGCACCGCTGGCAAGACATTGCTGTCTAACTGTCAGGCATGACCGAGGTCAGCGGTCAATATGGGATGGCCGGACGCATAC
>NZ_QFZK01000054.1 GCF_003415675.1 Rhodoferax lacus | reverse complement strand
CGCCGGGCCAATGGAATGGACGCCCCCCTCGCATTAGCGGCATCAAAGTGCCAAAGTGAGGGGTGTGTTTTCAACCCTCTGAAGCGAAAGGAGCGTCCACCATGGAGATTACGACAATTGGTATTGATCTGGCAAAGCACGTCTTCCAGATTCACGGTGTTGACAGTAGGGGAAAGGCAGTCCTGACCAAGCAATTGCGGCGCGATCAGATGGCAGCCTTCTTTGTGCAGTTACCTCCATGCCTGATAGGCATGGAGGCTTGTGGGGGAGCCCACTTCTGGGGCCGCAAACTCCAGCAGATGGGTCACCAGGTGCGCCTGATGGCTCCGCAATTCGTCAAACCCTACGTCAAGAGCAACAAGAACGACCGAGCCGATGCCGAGGCCATCTGTGAAGCAGTGGGGCGACCCAATATGCGCTTTGTGGCAATCAAGAACACCGATCAACAGGCTGTGCTCGCGTTGCACCGGGTGCGCCAGGGTTTTGTGCGTGCGCGCACCGCCCAGGGCAACCAGATCCGGGGCCTGTTGGCAGAGTTTGGGCAAATCATCCCCCAAGGTCTTGCACCGCTGCGCCAGCGCGTGCCCGAAATACTGGAGGATGCCAGCAACGAACTGCCGGGCTCCTTCAGGCTGCTGGTGCAACGTCTGCTTGATCACCTCAAGGTGCTGGAGACGCAGATCAGCGAACTCAACGCCCAGATTCTGGCCTGGCACCGTACCAACGCAGAGAGCCAAAAGCTCGAACAGATACCGGGCATTGGCCCGATTACAGCCAGTGCACTGGTGGCCAGCGTGGGAGACGCTGCACAGTTCAGCTGCGGGCGTGAACTCAGCGCCTGGATCGGTTTGGTTCCACGCCAGCACTCCAGTGGTGGCAAGGAGCGGCTGCTGGGCATCAGCAAGCGAGGGGATGTGTATCTGCGAACGCTGCTGATACACGGCGCGCGTGCACTGGTCCAGCTGGCGCAGTTGCACCCGGAACGCTACAAATGGCTGGCGGCCCTCATAGCGCGCAGCAACGCCAACATTGCGGCGGTGGCCGTGGCCAACAAGAACGCGCGGATCGCCTGGGCAGTGCTGGCGCACGAGCGGCCGTTTATGGCGAACTACAGCGCTGCGTCAAACCTGGCTTGAGTAGCGCATAAAACCGTCAACAGCAAAGGGGTAGGCAAGCACCGGTTGCGCAGGCAATCAGAGCATTGATGGCAAAACAGGTCAGACCGGGGTTGGCAAAACCCGTTTGGGGCGAAGCTCACAAAGAGCGCCGGAGCCGATAGAGGAGCCAACCAGCGGATTCCATCAGGGGC
>NZ_QFZK01000053.1 GCF_003415675.1 Rhodoferax lacus | reverse complement strand
CTGAATCGCCCCGGGTTTCATGGAGGCCCGTTGGGTTAAGTCAGGCCGGTATTGCGGCCTGACGGGCTAATTGCCGATAGTAATTTTCTTCAGCCTCGGCAGGGGGAATGTAGCCGATGGGTTCCAGTAGTCTGTGATGGTTAAACCAAGACACCCATTCCAGAGTGGCAAGTTCCAGCGACTCCTTGGTCTTCCAGGGTGCCCGGCGATGAATCAATTCAGCCTTGTATAAGCCGTTGATGGTCTCGGCCAGGGCGTTGTCATAGCTGTCACCTTTGCTGCCCACGGAGGGCTCTATGCCCGCCTCGGCCAGGCGTTCGCTGTAGCGAATGGACACGTATCGAGCCGCGATCGGAGTGGTGGATCAGCGCCCCATCGCGCTGTGGCTGGCGGTCATACAAAGCCTGCTCCAGCGCGTCCAGAACGAAGTCCGTTCGCATGGAACTGCTTTGCCGCCAGCCCACTATACGGCGGGCATAGACGTCAATCACAAAGGCCACGTATTGCCAGCCTTGCCAGGTCGAGACGTACGTGAAGTCCGACACCCAGAGCTGGTTGGGCCGGTCTGCCTTGAACTGCCGATTGACCCGGTCCAGCGGGCATGGCACAGCCCTGTCGCCGATGGTGGTGCGCACCACCTTGCCTCGACGCACCCCCCGCAGGCCAGCGTGCCGCATGAGCCGCTCCACCGTGCAGCGGGCCACGGCGACACCTTCCCGGTTCAACTGGTGCCAGACCTTGTCGGCACCGTAGACCTGCATGTTGTTCTGCCAGACCTGGTGAATCAGTGGCAACAAGGTTGCGTCCTGCTTGGCACGCGCACAACGAAGCTCCGGTGTGCGTTGCTGGGCGGCATGGCGACGGTAACCAGACGGGGCGATTTGCAGCACTCTGCAGATCGGCTCGACCCCGTAAGTATCGCGATGCTGGTCGACGAATCTGATCAGGACTTGAGTTTGCGGTCGAGCTCCGCCTGGGCAAAAAAAGCGCTGGCCAGCTTCAGGATTTCATTGGCACGGCGCAGTTCCTTGACCTCGCGTTCAAGGGCCTTGATGCGCTCACGCTCATCGCTGGTGACGCCTTCGCGGGCACCGGAATCAATCTCACTTTTTTTGACCCATTCGTTCAAGGTCTGGGGTACGCAACCGATCTTGGCCGATATGGACTCAATGGCCGCCCACAGGGAGGGATATTCGCCACGGTGCTCCTGCACCATGCGCACTGCACGTTCGCGGACTTCGGGGGAAAACTTCGTTGACTTTCTCATGGCTCCATCTTCTCAAATGTTGGAGCCTCCTCAAAACCCGGGGCGATTCA
>NZ_QFZK01000052.1 GCF_003415675.1 Rhodoferax lacus | reverse complement strand
GGTGCCTGGGTGGAGGTGGACCTGGGCGGAAAAATCATCCGTGAAGAGCTCACCATCGGCGGGGGACACGCCAGCGGCCACTTGGGCTGGATGCACTTCGGCCTGGGCGAGAGCCGGGACGCCAAAGTGCGTGTGCAGTGGCCGCAGGGCGAGTGGAGTGCCTGGGCCCCGGTCACGGGTGATGCGTCTTATGTAGTCAACCGCGAGACCGGGCTTGCCGCCTGGAAGGCACCATGAACCAGAATCTGCAAACCAGCATGAACCGTAGCAGTGGCAGTGGCCTCAAGCTGTGGGTCCTCAAGCTCAGCGCCGTGGCCCTGGCCGCGCTGCTGCTCAACCCCCACAGCCATGCGCAAAGCGGGACGCCTTCTCAACCCGCCGCCCTGGCCACATCCATTGCCAAGCCCGCCAGCGCCTACAGCTCCGGCGTGGTCTATGACTGGATGGCGCTGGACCTGCAGCTCATCCAGCTGACCCCCGGCTTCAGCCCCCCGGTGGCGGCGCGCGCCCTGGGCTATCTGGGCCTCACGCTCTATGAATCGGTAGTGCCCGGCATGCCCGGTTACCAGAGCCTGGCCGGTCAGTTGAATGAACTCAGCTCCTTGCCCTGGGCGCAGCCCAATGAACCGCTGCACTGGCCCACGGTGGCCAACGCAGCCATGGCCACCATGACGCGCATGATGTTCAGCAATGCCAGTGCCGAGAACAAGGCGCGCATCGATTTGCTGGAGCGCAGCCTGCCGCTGAAATACACGCAGGACTTCGATCCCAACACCGTCACCCCCGACATCAGCAACCGCTCCGAGACCTTTGGCAAGCTCATGGCCATGGCCATCATGACCTGGGCGCGCACCGACGGTGGCCACGAGGCCTGGGGCCCGATCCGCCGCAGCCAGGCCAACTACGTGCCGCCCAGCGGCACCGGCAAGTGGTCGGCCACGCCCCCGGCCTTTGCGCCCGCCCTGTTGCCCTACTGGGGCGAGAACCGGCCCTTTGTGATCAAGCGTGCGGCCGACTGCCCGGCGCCGCCACCACCCGCGTACTCGGAAGACAAGGGCACGGAGTTCTATACGCAGGGCATGGAGGTCTACAGCATCAGCAATGCCGCCACCCAGGAGCAGCGGCAGTTTGCCTTGTACTGGGCCGATGACGCCGGCAAGACGCCCACACCCGCAGGCCACTGGGCCTACCTGACCAACGACCTGTTGAAAAGCCGCAAGGCCAATCTGGCCACGGCGGCCGAGACCTTTGCGCGCCTGAACATGGCCATGTCGGATGCCTTTGTGGCGGCCTGGTACACCAAGTACAAATTGAGCGTGATACGCCCGGTGACCTATGTGCAGTTGGCCATCGACAGCAACTGGGTGCCCACGCTGATGAACACGCCGCCCTTCCCGGACTACCCCTCGGGCCACTCGGTGCAAAGCAGTGCAGCCGCTGCCGTCCTGGAGCGTGAGTTTGGTACCAACACGGCCTTCGTGGACAACACCCACAACGACAGGGGCTGGGGCCCGCGCACCTTCAAAAACTTCAAGGCCGCAGCCGATGAGGCAGCCGC
>NZ_QFZK01000051.1 GCF_003415675.1 Rhodoferax lacus | reverse complement strand
TGAGAGCGATAACGGCCGGCCAAGCCTGGATTGCACCCAAGCCTTGTCGTATTGCAACTGCATGTCACCGCGCGCGGGAATGGTCCACTCTCCTACTCTGGCGCCATTGCTCCAGATGGATAGACTGCGGCTGTGCGAGCGGCGTCCCATTTACCAATCCGCCTTTTCAAGCGTTTCCGCGCTTGCGCCACGCTGCCCTACGCTCAATTCCAAGCCCAGTGCCGCGCACCAAGCCAGCAACTGTTCCAGGCTAATTTCTCCGGGGCGTTTTTCGAGATCAGAAATGCGCGACTGCGCTACCCCGACCTTGGCTGCGACTGCACCTTGGGTCATTTTTTGGGCTTTGCGCGCAGCCAATAACTGCTGGCCCATCTGGGGGGCGCTCAGGATCACGAGGGTTTGAGGCAGCATGACGAAAATTATCGCTATTTAAGATATATAGACGATATCCGAATCACAGATAAATGCAAGAAATCATTTTGGACGATATTCCAGATTTATCTGCAAAAGAGATAAATGGTAATTTCAATTCAAAACTGCCGTGTAATGGGGGCGATGCACTACACGTCATTGCCCTCGTTAAGGACACCAACGAACTGGTTGGCAAGGTCAATCAGAGTACGCATACCGTCAATCTTTTTGTTGAGGGGGTTCGATAGTTGCTGCCCGTTCTACATCACGCTTTTTTCGTCCCTTTTGTGCGGGCAAGCCACCTTTAGCCAGCAGCCTCTCCCACTCTTCTCGGGACTCTTCGGGAATGTTCACCGACAGGGTGACGCCAATTTCCACAAGCAGTTTGAGCACCAAGCCCAACTGCACGGTCGGTTTGCCGTACTCGACATCGGACACAAACTGCTTGCTGACACCGGCGATCTGCGCAAGATCATCCAAACGAACCTTGCCACTGCGCCGGGCAGCGCGCAGGGCCAAGCCTAAATCAGCAACTGTTTGGATGGGTAATTGCATTCAAGCATTCCTATGATTGCAGGATTTTTAGATAAACGCGTAAACACCGACACACAGTTCCTGCGTTTGCAGGATTTTCTTGGACGCGCTCACCAAATGCTGGTGCGCAATTGACCTCAAGGCCACCTGGCGTGGGTCTATGAAAAGGCTATTTGAGCTTCTTACGCATTTCTGCGGTACTGATGGCATCGATGTGGCGAAAAGCCGTCTCCACTTTGTTGATCTGTTCGCCCGGCACGCCAATGGCCTCAAAACTCACTTTCCATTCCCGCACTTTTTCCCACACCTGCGTAATCACCTCAGCGGCAGCCTTCTCGGAAAGCCTGAACAGGCTGTGCGCCGCAAGCGCGTTGTCCAGATGGGCGTATTTCCCCTGCGGTCCAACGCTGAGGTGCAGGTAGCGGTCCTGGGCAACGCTGGTGTTGGGTGTCACGTCATACAGGGGGCTGAGTCGCCAACCTTTGTACTTCGGGTCCCACACAAAGCCGTGGTTGCGCAGGTGATCATCGTTGTTGGTCACAAAGATGTTGTAGACCATGCGACGAAACAAATCTTTGACGTCAGCCACGACGACTGCGGGGTGGCAGTACTTGCGGATCGCATCCGCCAGGTCACCATACGACTTGGTGATGGAATCGGTTTCATGGCAGCCCAGGAGCGTGAGCCCGCTGATGAAGGCCAGTCGCTTTTCAACGCGGCCATTACCCGGACTGGCCAATGCGAGTGTGTCCACCCCAGCATGTACTTCCGGATCATCAGGCAGCGACCAGTAGCGATCAAACCGCTGTATCAACATGGCGGTGCGGTC
>NZ_QFZK01000049.1 GCF_003415675.1 Rhodoferax lacus | reverse complement strand
ATCAAGCCCACCTGCGACTTGACCGCGCCCATCCCCAAAGGCTCGCGCGACACGTTCAAGGAGTTGGGCGCCAAAGGCTTTGCCCAGTGGATGAAGGACCAGCCCCAGGTGCTGCTCACCGACACCACCATGCGCGACGCCCACCAGTCGCTGTTTGCCACGCGCATGCGCAGCCATGACATGGAGCAGATCGCGCCGCACTACGCACGCATGCTGCCCCAGCTCTTCAGCATGGAATGTTGGGGCGGTGCCACCTTCGACGTGGCCCTGCGCTTTCTGAAAGAAGACCCGTGGGAGCGCCTGGCCCGGCTGCGTGCGGCCACGCCCAACATCCTGTTCCAGATGCTGCTGCGCGCCTCCAACGCGGTGGGCTACACCAACTACTCCGACAACGTGGTGCGCTACTTTGTGCAGCAGGCCGCCCAGAACGGCGTGGATGTGTTCCGCGTGTTCGACTCGCTCAACTGGGTGGACAACATGCGCGTGGCCATGGATGCGGTGCTGGAGAGTGGCGCGCTCTGCGAAGGCGCGCTGTGCTACACCGGCGACCTGTTCGATGGCAAGCGCAGCAAGTACGACCTGAAGTACTACGTGGGTCTGGCCAAGCAGTTGGAAAAAGCCGGTGCCCACATCCTGGGTATCAAGGACATGGCCGGTGTCTGCAAGCCGCGCGCAGCCGCCGAGTTGGTGCGGGTGCTGAAACAGGAAGTGGGTTTGCCGATTCACTTCCATACGCACGACACCAGCGGCATCTCGGCTGCCAGCGTGCTGGCCGCGATCGAAGCCGGTTGCGATGCGGTGGATGGCGCGCTGGACGCCATGAGTGGCCTGACCTCGCAACCGAATCTGGGCTCGATTGCCGCTGCGCTTTCAGGCTCTGCGCGCGACCCCGGTATGGACCTCTCTGCCATGCAGGCGCTGTCCCATTACTGGGAAGGCGTGCGCCGCGCCTATGTGCCGTTTGAGGCCGACATGCGTGCCGGCACCTCGGACGTCTACAACCACGAAATGCCCGGCGGCCAGTACACCAACCTGCGCGAACAGGCCCGCGCCATGGGCCTGGCGCACCGCTGGCCCGAGGTCTCCAAAGCCTATGCCGATGTGAACGTGCTGTTTGGCGACATCGTCAAGGTCACGCCCACCTCCAAGGTGGTGGGTGACATGGCGCTGTTCATGGTGGCTAACGATTTGAAGCCCACTGACGTGAGCAACCCGGAGCGCGATATCGCTTTCCCCGACTCTGTCATTTCCCTCTTCAAGGGCGAGCTGGGCTTCCCACCCGATGGCTTCCCCAAGGCGCTGGAACACAAGGTGCTCAAGGGCGAGGCCCCCATGCAGGGCCGCGCCGGTGACCACCTGCCGCCGGTGGACCTGGAGGCCAAACGCATAGAGGCCGAGGCCGCTGTGGGCCGCAAAGTGAGTGACACCGATCTGGCTTCTTATCTGATGTACCCCAAGGTGTTCAAGGACTATGCCGCGCACCGCCGCGAGTTCAGCGATGTGTCCTTGTTGCCCACGTCACCGTTCTTCTACGGCCTGCTGGACCGCGAAGAAGTCTCCATCGATATCGACAAGGGCAAGACCCTGGTGGTGCGCCAGACCGGCCGCTCGGACGCGGTGGACGAAGAGGGCAAGATCAAGGTCTTCTTCGAGCTCAACGGCCAGCCGCGCACGGTGCGTGTGCCCAAGGCCGGTGTGGCCGGTGCCACCGCCAAAGCAAAGGCCGAAGACGGCAACCCCCACCATGTGGCCGCACCCATGCCCGGCATGGTGGTCACGGTGGCGGTGAAGGTGGGGCAATTGGTGAAGAAGGGCGACCCGCTGCTGTCGTTAGAGGCCATGAAGATGGAGACCATGCTGAGCGCCGACCGTGATGC
>NZ_QFZK01000004.1 GCF_003415675.1 Rhodoferax lacus | reverse complement strand
TGCGCAGGCAATCAGAGCATTGATGGCAAAACAGGTCAGACCGGGGTTGGCAAAACCCGTTTGGGGCGAAGCTCACAAAGAGCGCCGGAGCCGATAGAGGAGCCAACCAGCGGATTCCATCAGGGGCCGCACACGCAAGTGCACAAAGCCCGGATATACGACTGCAATCTTCTCCTGTACGCCGTCAGATTCTGAAAGCTTGCACAAACGGGGGCGTCCATATACGCCCCAAGGCGGGACAGCCCCCTTTGGGGGCAGCGCAGCACACGCAGTGGCAAGCGTGGGGGCCATATGTAGGGGAACTTCCTACACGCGATGCAGCCGTTTGCCGACTTCATTTGGAAGGGCACGGGGCTACAGTTCATTCACGCACCAATGTCATCTAGACGGTGCTTGATAAACCGGAGTAGCCCCATGACCCTTCTTGCCCTTGATCTCAACCCCTTCAGCCTGATGATGGAGCCCGAGCTGGTGCTGCAAACCATGGAGCGCTCTACACAGCTGCGCGGCCTGCGCCGCCACAAGCTGCGCCCCCTGGACAAGCCCCTGATCCCCTACACCAAGGAAGCCCTGGCCGCCCGCGCTGCCTACGACGCGGCCATCGACGCCGAAGACTTTGAAGACGTGGCGGACGCTTACCTCCTAAACTAAGTTGCCGAGCTGCGTTCCGCCGGAGGCTTGGCATAAGATGGGCGCATGCGCCCTCTATACCGTGAGTTTTCCGTCCAGTCCGAGATCGACGCCCAGTACAACCCGTCGATTGACCTGCCCGACCCGAACGCGCCCGGACGGCATTTTGTAGAAACCGCCGAACGCGCCCGCGCCACCCTGCCGTGTGTGCTGGATGTGCCCTACGGCCCCACGCTGGAGGAGACACTCGACATCTTCCCCGCAGCCCAGGCAAATGCCCCGGTGTTTGTCTTCATCCACGGCGGCTACTGGCGCGCCCTCTCCAGCAAAACCTTCAGCGGCGTGGCACTCGGCCTGCAGGCCTGTGGCATCACCACCGTGGTCATCAACTACGCGCTGTGCCCGTACGTCACCATCGACGAGATCGTGCGCCAGACCCGTTCTGCACTGGCCTGGACGCTGCGCAACATCCAAACCTATGGCGGCGACCCGGCGCGTGTGGCCCTTGGCGGCCACTCGGCCGGTGGCCACCTCACCGCCATGGCCTTGCAAACCCCATGGGCCCAAGACTACGGGCTGCCGCAGGACCCGTTTGTGGCGGCCATTCCCTTCAGCGGCCTGTTTGACCTGGAACCCCTGCGCTACAGCTACCTGCAGCCCGCCATCCAGCTCGACGACGGCACCATCCGCCGCAACTCACCTGCCTTCGGCGTGCGCGCCTGCAAGACGCCACTCTGGATCACCTGGGGTGGCGCTGAGACCACCGAGTTTGCGCGCCAGTCCAGCATCTACCACCAGGCCTGGCTGGCAGCGGGCAACCACGCGGAACTGCGTGACGTGCCGGGTGCGAACCACTTCACGGTGATTGCGGGCCTGGAGGACAGCAAGAGCAATGTCTGCCGCTGGCTGGCGGACAAGCTGCAAGCCTGAGTGTCGGCAAACCACGTGCCCTTGCTCCCCCCGCACAGACGCCTGTCCACAGCGAAGATCGCCGCCCTGGCCTTGCTGCTGGTGTTGCTGCAGGCCTGCAGTGCGGTGAAGGTGGCCTACGGTCAGGCACCGGCGCTGCTGTCCTGGCAGCTGGACAGCTACCTGGACCTCAGCAGCCTGCAAAAGGCCCGGCTCGCAGGCGATATGGATCAGTTGCATGCCTGGCACCGCAAAACCCAGCTGCCGCTGTATGCAGAATTTTTGGCGAAGAACCGGCCCCGGTTTGCGCAAGATTGGTCCAAGGCGCAAGCCTGCACCGCCTTCTCCGAGGCCAAGACCCAGTTGCAACCCGCCCTGGACCAATTGGAGTCGGTGGGCAGTTGGCTGCTGCCCGACCTGTCCAAAAAACAGCTGGCCTATCTGGAGAACAAGCTGGCGGACAGCAATGCCAAATGGCGCGACGAGTGGCTGGACGTCTCGGCCGAGGCACTGCTAAAGACGCGCTACAAGCAACTGCTGTCCCGCAGCGAGTTTCTGTATGGCGACCTGGCCGCAGAGCAGAAGAAAGCCATCCGCTCGCTGCTGGAGAAGTCCAGCTTTGATGCACGCAAAAGTTATGCGTTGCGTATCGCCCGCCAGACGGAGTTTCTGGAGTTGGTGCGCCAGGCAAGCCCCGCCACCGCAGAAGCAGACCGCTTAAAGGCACAGGCGCTGGTGCAATCCCTGCTGGCCCGGGATGCGCAAACCACCACGCCCTACCAGGCCGACCTGCGCGATGAAGGCTGTGCGCTGTTTGCAGATATCCACAACCTGACCACGCCCGCGCAACGCCTGAGGGCCGTTTCCACGCTCAAGGCCTACGAGGAAGACCTGCTGGCTTTGGCAGTGCGCGGTTAGTCCCGACCGGTGGCTGCCAGTTCGCTGGTAACACCGCCCCAGGCAAAACCAAACACCTTGGGCGCTTGCAGAGTCTCCTGCTGCGCTTCGCGCAAAGCATGGGCCACACCGGCCAGCACGCTGTCGATCACCGGCACGGCCACTACGGACTGTATCTGCGCGGCCATGCCAGCCAGGCCCGCGCCACCCAGAATCACAGCACCCACACCAAACTTTCGCACCGCCTCATTGCAGGCACGCGCCAGCAGCACCTGTGCGGCCAGCGGGTCGGCGGCGAGTTCGGCGCCGGTGGCCTCCACCGTGTGGATACCGGCCAGTTGTTCACCAAAGCCCAGGCTGTGGGCCAGGCGCTCCAGTATGGGCTTCCAGCGCGCGCCACCCGTGACGATGGCAAAGCGGCCTTGCGCGGCGGCAGCAGCAAATGCGGCTTCGGCCAGGCCGGTGACCGGCAACTGGCTGACCTGGCGCAGTGCCAGCAGACCAGGGTCACCAAAGCAGCCAATCAGCACGGCATCAAAACGTGGCTGGCCGGGTGCGATGGCACAGGCCCAGGCGTCCAGCACCGCGTGCGCGGCCACGGCGTAGCTGGCCTCGCAGGCAATATAGGGCGCGCCAAAGCGCGCAGTCACCGTGGTGATTTCCACCTGGGGCCCGGCTGCGGCCTGTGCGTGCCTCTGCATCAGCGCGGTAATGGAAGGCGAGGTGTTCGGGTTGATGAGCAGCAGGCGGCGTGACATGTTCTGAGCTTATCGGTTCAGCGTTGGCCAGGCCTGTTCCAGATGCACAGGCTCAGAGCCAAACAGCGATAGCAGATCCGGCACATCCGCATCGGCCTGGCTGAATTGCAGCTGCGACTCCAACTGCGCCAGGTGCTCCTGCATCAGGCGTGTGGCCTCTTTGGCATCGCGCAGACGAATCGCGTCCAGCAGAGCGCGGTGCTCCTGGCAACCGCAGCGGCTGGCATCGGACTGGGGCTGCACATCGGCGCGGTAGGTCATGAGAATCAGCGAGGTGCGTGACACCAGCTTGCGCAGGATGCGCCCCAGCGTTTCGTGTTGGGATGCTTTGGCGATGTGCAAGTGGAAATCGCCCGAGAGGCGGATCGCGCGGCGCATGTCACCGGCACGGCGCGCTTCCTCTTCCTGCTCAATGCACTGCGACAGCACGGCAATGTCGGCGGCGCTGGCCTTGGCAATAAAGCAGGCCACCAGCGTGGGCTCAATCAGGCGCCGCACCTCGAACACCTCGCGTGCCTCGGTCTCGGTGGGCTGGGCCACGGTGGCGCCGCGGTTGAGCGTGAGCGTGACGATTTGTTCATTGGCCAGGCGCACCAGCACCGGCCGTATGCGGGTGCGCGACACGCCAAAGGCCGTGGCCAGCCGGTCTTCAATCAGCTTGGTGCCGGGCGGCAGGCGGTGGTCGAGAATGGTCTCGACCATGCGCTCATAGATCTCGTTCTCGGTGAGAACGGCTGGCTCACTCATGGGGACTGCCTGGCTTTCTGGCGTGCGGCCAACAGGCCCGACAGGCCCACGGCCAGGCCCATGACCACAAAGGACACCACCATGGTGACCGTCCCCAGCGCGTAGATGGAAGGCGTGGTGACCGTGGTGGTCAGGCCCTGCAGCTCCAGCGGCAAAGTGTTCACGTCACCAATGGCCTGCGAGGTGCGGGCAATCTCGTCCCAACTGAGCGTGAAGCCGAACATGCCAATACCCACGACCGACGGCGCAATCAGCGGCAGCACCACGTGCCTGAAACCCTGCCAGGGTGTGGCACCCAGGTCGCGCGCGGCCTCTTCATAGGCCGGGTTGAAACGGTTGAAGATGGCAAACATGATGAGCAGGCCAAACGGCAGCGTCCAGGTCAGATGCGCACCCAGGGCCGAGGTGTAAATCCCTAGGGCTGTGCCATAGTTGTCCAGCGTGTCCTGCAGGCCAAAGACTTCCAGCACTTTCTTGATGGCGGTGTCGAGCAGGCGGAACTCCAGACCAATGCCCAGCGACACAATGATCGAAGGCATGATCAGGCTGGCCACCACCACAAAGAACAGAATGCTGCCGCCTGTGAGCTTCTTGCGAAAGGCCAGACCTGCCAGCACTGAGAACACCACGGTGAACGCCATCACGGTCAGGCCCAGGCCCAGCGAACGCCAGAGGGCCGAGCCAATGTCCACCACGCCCAGGCCGTCGGCCAGTTTATAGAACCAGTGCAGCGACCAGCCCCGCATCGGGAAGGTCAGCCCGCCCTCAGGGCCTTGAAAACTCAGCACCACAATCACCAGCATGGGGCCGTAGAGGAACAGCACATAGGCGGCGAAGAAGATGGCCAGGGGCCAGAAACCGGCGGCGCGTTTGGTATCCATGATCAAAGCTCCTTGCGGATGTCGACCATACGGGTCAGTGCCCAGATGATCATCAGCACAATCGACAGCAGGATGACCGCATTGGCCGCCGCCAGCGGGAACTGCAAATAGGAAGTCTGCACCTGGATGATCTTGCCCACCGAGGCAATCTGCTGGCCTCCCATCACACCGATGGTGACGAAATCGCCCATCACGATGGTGATGACAAAGATGGAGCCGATGATGATGCCGGTGCGGCACAACGGCACGATCACATTCCACAGCGTCTGCCAGGCGGTGGCGCCACTGTCCGCTGCGGCCTCCAACAGGCTGCGGTCAATGCGCATCATGGAGTTGAAAATGGGCACGATCATGAAGGTGGAAAACAGGTGCACAAAGGCCAGCACCACCGAAAACTGCGAAAACAGCAACCACTCCACCGGCTGATTGACCGCACCCAGGCGCATCAATGCGTCATTGACCAGCCCATTGCGGCCCAAGAGCGGCACCCAGGCAATCATGCGAATCACATTCGATGTCCAGAAGGGGATCGTGCACAGCACAAACAGCACCACCTGCATGCCGCTGGACTTCACATGGAAGGCCAAAAAATAGGACACGGTAAAGCCCACCAGGAGGGTGAGCAACCAGACCAGCACGCTGAACTTGAGCGTGGACAAATAGGTCTTGAAGGTGACGCACATGTCGTCACCCGAGAGGCAGCCGTCAAACACGGCCACGTAATTCTTGGAGGTGAAGTCCGGCAGCATTTCGTACTGGTTGTAGTCCCAGAAGCTGACCATCAGCACCAGCGCGAGCGGTATCAAAAAGAACAGCACAAAAACAGTCGTGAGCGGCAAAGCCTGCCACCAGGCGGCAATGCTGCGACCCGGCGCGGAGCCCGTAGGCGGCAATGAAGTTGCAGGTGCGCTCATAAAAATAAATAGTTAACTACAACAGCAGGCCCACCCACCCCCCAACAGGGTGAGCGAAGCGAAACCCCTACCAGGAACACCGCGGGACCGGCTTCGCCGGACCGCTGGTGTTGCCCCCTGCAAGGGGGGAACAGGCGACACGCAGTGCGCCTGGACGGGGGTGTTCAACAGTTACGCTGCGACGAACTCATTCCACTTTTGGATCATGTAGGCGTTCTCGTCCATCACCGCATTCCAGCAGGCGATGCCGCCCATGCGCTGCTCGTAGCTGCCGCCGTCACGGCTTTCGCCCTTCTTGGCCAGCAGGTCGCCATGCGGGCTCTTGATGTCTTGGCTTGCTGGCTTGCCTTCCATCCAGTAGGCCCACTCGTAGGCTTCCATCTTGGACTTGGCGGTATCCAGCACAGCGCTGTAGTAACCCTGGCGGTTCAAGTAGGCACCAGCCCAGCCGTCCAGGAACCAGTTGATGAATTCATAGGCGCCGTCGAGCTTCTTGCCAGACAGGGTTGCGGGCAGGCCAAAGCCGGAAGCCCAGGCGCGATAGCCCTCTTTGAGCGGCTGGAAGGTGCATGCAATGCCCTTGGTGCGCACGGC
The DNA here is from genome assembly GCF_003415675.1 of Rhodoferax lacus. GTDB lineage: Bacteria > Pseudomonadota > Gammaproteobacteria > Burkholderiales > Burkholderiaceae_C > Allorhodoferax > Allorhodoferax lacus. The sequence continues at coordinate 388,817 of NZ_QFZK01000004.1, read as the reverse complement.
CGTCACAGCAGGCGACCACATGGACTGGATCACCACTTCACCGGAGGCCATCAGGTTGACCGACTCATTGAAATCTTTCCACAGGCTGCGGAACTGGCCTTGCTTCTTGGCTTCAATCAGGGTCTTGATGGTCAGGTCAATTTCCTTCTTGGTCATGTTGCCCTTGTCGGGGTACTTGTAGATGCCCATGGCTTCCACGACCATGGCAGCGTCCATGATGCCAATCGACGGGATGTTCAGGATGGAAGCCTTGCCCTTGAATTCGGGGTTCAGCAGTTCGGCCCAGGAAGAGATGGGGCGCTTGATCAGGTCGGGGCGGATGCCCAGGGTGTCGGCGTTGTACACGGTGGGGATCAGCGACATGAACTGGGTGGGCGTGGCCGAGAACTTCTTGCTGCGCTCGCCTTCCAGGTAGATCACCTTCTTGGGCGCAGTGCCCTGGTCGCCCACGGCCTTGCCAGCCACCTTGCCGGTGGTAAACAGGGTGGTGATCTTGTCAGCATTCTTGATGCGCTTGGTGTCAATGCCCTTCAGGTTGCCGGTGGGCACAATGTTCTTCAGCGAGAAGTACTCGGAGTCGATCAGGTCGAAACTGTTGGGGGCGGTGACAGCGCGCTTGGTGACGTCGTCGGTGGTGACGGCCACGTACTGGATCTCGATGCCGGTGTCGGCCTTGAATTTTTCGGCAATGTCCTTGTCCTGGTTCACTGCCGTGCCCAGGTAGCGCAGCACGATGGGTTCGGCTGCGTGGATGGACGGGAACACGCCCGCGGCCAAAATGCCGGCCGTACCTTTGAGGACCGAACGGCGCTGCAGGGTGAGCGCATCAAGCGCTGAGTCTTTATTGACGTCTGACATGGGAGTAACTCCTTTTTGGGGGGGTGGTGAGACTTCTTGCGAAGGTTGGGGGAAACGGGGTGTAGGGGCGCGGGCTTCAGGCCTGCAGGGCGTGGGCGGACTCGGGCGTCCAGGCCAGTTGCACGGCGTCGCCCACGGCGAAGGGCGTGGCGGCGAACTGTTGCTCGGACAGCATCACCGAGTACTCGGCGCTGCTGACCACAGCATGTGCGGCGTTGGGGTTTTGCAGACCCAGCAACACATAGGTGCCCTGGTATTCCACATCGCTGACCAGCGCGCCAATGCTGGGCAGGCCCGCGATGTGCGCGGCGTCAGCCTTGGCCACACGCGTCTGGTCGGTGCGCACACCGATCTTGCCGGCAGGCGTTTCAATCACGTTGTGGCCACCCATGAAGCGCGCCACGAATTCGTTGAGCGGCTTGTTGTACACCGTGTGCGGCGAGCCGCTTTGTTCGATGATTCCGTGGTTCATCACCACCATGGTGTCGGCCAGGGCCATGGCCTCTTCCTGCGAGTGGGTCACATGGATGAAGGTCAGGCCCAGTTCCTTTTGCCAGCGGCGCAGCTCGGCGCGCATCTGGATGCGCAGGAAAGGGTCCAGCGCCGACAGCGGTTCGTCCAGCAGCAGGGCGCGGGGCTGGGTGATCAGGGCACGCGCCAGGGCCACGCGCTGTTGCTGGCCGCCAGACAACTCGCCGGGTTTGCGTGCAGCCAAGTGACCCATGGCCACACGCTCCAGCAGGTCCTGCGCCTTGGCCTGGCGCGCGGCTTTGTCCACGCCCTTCATCTTCAGACTGAAGGCCACGTTGTCCAGCGCGCTCAGGTGCGGGAACAGGGCAAAGCTCTGGAACATCATGGCCGTGCCGCGCTCGGCTGCCGGCAGGTTGGTGATGTTGCGGTTCTCCAGCAGCACGTCGCCGCTGCTCACCGACTCGTGGCCGGCAATCATGCGCAGCGTGGTGCTCTTGCCGCAGCCCGAGGGGCCGAGCAGACAGCAGTAGCTGCCGCTGGCAATGCGCAGGTTGATGTTGTCGACCGCCGGCTTGCCCGCGCCATAGCGCTTGGTCAAACCAACAACTTCAATGGCACTGGGGATGGGGGCGTCTGCATTCATATGCCCATCCCTTACGCAAACCCCGTGCCAGCACTTTGTACGCAATCCGTGGCGGAACTGTATGCAAAATGCACTGCCGTTGTGCGGTGCGCGCCGCTGTGCATCGCCATGCAGCGTGCGCTGCGCTCAAAGCGGTGCGCCCGCAAGCTCACACCGGTGCAGGGCACCATGGAACAAAATCTGCTTGGAAACAGTGCACACCACCACGAAAGAACCCGCATGTCCCAAGACAAGAACCCCGGCCCCAAGGAAATCGTGGAGGAGTTTCTGCGCATCGTCATGATTCCCGACCCGGTGGCCGCGCGCGCCTTCACCTCGCCCGACTTGCGCATCCGCTTTACCGGTGGGCGCCCCATGCGCGACCCAGCAGAAGCCAGCGCCTTCAACGCAGCCCGCTATGCCTGGGTGAAGAAGCGCTTTGAGCAAACTGACCTGGTGGCAGGTGCTACCGAGGACGAGGCCATCGTCTACAACATAGGCACCCTGTATGGCGAATGGCTGGATGGCACGCCCTTCGAGGGCAACCGCTATGTGGACCGCTATGTGGTGCAGCGCGGCAAGATCACCAAGATGGAGGTGTGGAACGACAGCGCCGAGTGGATGCTGGTGCGTGCCGGCCTGGCCACGCTGTGAATGCATTTGCCATGAACACCTTCCCCGCCATTCCCGCCAGCGGCCGTTTTGGCTACAGCGCCATCCACCAGCGCCCGGACTTCAGCTGGCCAGAAGGTAAACGGCTGGCGGTCTATATAGGCCTCAATCTGGAGCACTTTGCCTTTGGCGAGGGCCTGGGCGCAGGCATTGGCCCGGCTTCGCCCCAGCCCGACGTGCTGAACTACAGCTGGCGCGAGTACGGCAACCGCGTGGGCGCCTGGCGCTGCCTGGAACTGTTTGACCAGCTCTGCCTGCCCACGGCCGCCCTCATCAACACCGCGCTCATAGACCACTGCCCGGAACTGCTGCAGGCCGTAGTAGAACGGGGCGACGAACTGGTGGGCCACGGTCACAGCAATTCCTGGCGCCAGTCTGACTACAGCGAGGAGCAGGAAGCTGCGCTGCTGGCCGGCTGCCGTGACCGCATCACCCAGCTGCAGGGCAAGCCGCCTGCGGGCTGGCTTTCGCCCTGGATTTCCGAGAGCCGGGCGACACCCGACCTGCTGGCTGAGACGGGCTACAGCTACAACCTGAACTGGTGCCACGACGACCAGCCCACGCGCATGCACACGCGCAGCGGCCAGGCACTCTGGTCCATCCCCTACCCGCAGGAGCTCAATGACATCCCCATGGTCATGGGCCGCCATCTGGACGCTTGTGCCTTTGCCGACCTGGTGATCGACAATTTTGATGAGATGCTGCAGCAAAGCCAGGGCCAAAGCCTGGTGATGGGCATTGCCCTGCACCCCTACATCGTGGGCCAGCCCTACCGCCTGCGCCACCTGCGCCGCGCGCTGCAGCACATTGCCGCCGCACGCGATGCCGGCTCCATCTGGGTGACTACACCGGGGCAGATTTGCGCGCACATGCAGGGCCTGCGAGGCCCGCACGGCACTGCCGCATGAAGGAATCTGCCCGCTCCAGCCGGGGCATGGTCACCAGCCCGCATGCACTGGCTACCCAATGCGGTGTGGACGTGCTGGCCAGCGGTGGCAATGCGATTGAAGCGGCGATTGCCACGGTGCTCAGCCTGTGTGTGACCTACCCGCACTTCTGCGGGCTGGCGGGTGATGCCTTCCTGCTCATCGGGGACGCACAGGGCCAGGTGCAAACCATCTCCGGCATAGGCCAGGCCGCAGCCGATGTCAGCGGCTACCAAGGCAGCATTCCCGTGCGCGGTGCGCGCTCAGCACTGAGCAGCGCGGCCACGGTGGATGCTTTGGGCCAGGCCCTGGAGATCAGCCGCAGCCAGCTGGCGGGCCGCAAAAGCTGGGGCGAGTTGCTGGCGCCGGCCATCCGCCTGGCGCGCGAGGGCTTTGAGATCAGTGCCTCCGAGCGCTTCTGGCTGAACTTCCGCCTGCCCGAGGCAGAGGCTCTGCCCGACGTGTACCGCGCCTTTTTGCACGACGGCCAGGTGCCGCCCGCAGGCTTTGTGCGCCAGCAAGCCGCCCTGGCCCACACCTTGGAGACACTGGCCGAGCGCGGCCCGCGCGATTTCTATGAAGGGGCCTTGGCCCAGCGCATCGCCCAGGGCCTGCGGGAAGCCGGTTCGCCCCTCACCGCTCACGACGTGGCGGCTACGCGCGCCCGCATCGAGCCCCCTTTGTGCATGCCCTACCGCGGCGGCGAGCTGCTGGCACACCAACCGCCCACCCAGGGCCTGAGCACCCTGCAAATCATGGGCCTGCTGGAGCGCTTTGACCTGCAGGCCGTGGCCGAGGGCAGCGCCGACCACTACCACCTGCTGGTGGAGGCGGTGAAGCAGGCCTTTATGGACCGCAACCGCCATGTGGCCGATCCGGATTTTTCCCAGGTGCCGGTGGCCCGCCTGCTCTCGCCCGCGCACCTGGACACGCGTGCGAAGGCCATCGACATGGCCCACGCCCTGCCCTGGCCGCATGTATTTCAGACGGGTGACACGGTGTACGTGGGCGCGGCCGATGCGGCGGGCAACACGGTGTCACTGCTGGCCACGGTGTATTACGACTGGGGCAGCGGCGTGCTGGTGGGCGACACCGGCATGCTGTGGCACAACCGCGGCGCCTCGTTTTCGCTGGACCCGGCGCACCCGAATGCGCTGGCACCGGGCAAGCGCCCTTTTCACACCCTGAACCCCGGCATGTACCGCAAGGACGGCCGGGTGCAGCTGCTGTATGGCACGCAAGGCGCCGATGGCCAGCCGCAAACCCTGGCTGCCGTGCTCACCCGCCTGATTGACTACGGCATGAACCCGATGGACGCGCTGAGCAGGCCCCGCTTTCTGCTGGGCAAGACTTTTTCCGATGGCAGTGATTCGCTCAAGCTGGAAGAGGATGTGGCACCCGACGTGGTGGCAGAGTTGCGCCACCGCGGCCACGCCCTGAGCCTGCTGACCGCCCACAACCCGCTGATGGGCCACCCAGGCGCCATCCGCATAGATGCCGGGGGCCACATGACGGGCGCGCACGACCCGCGCAGCGACGGCCTGGCGCTGGGGCTGTAGGCAGGCCTGCGCCTGGGCCTCAGGCCTGGCGCAGCTCGCCCCGGCGCAGCCGCGCCTCATGCAGCGTCAGCAGCGCCCCGGCAATGCCGCAGGCCGCCACCATCCCCATGCCCACGGCGGCCCAGTGGTCCGGCACATGGTCAAACACCAGCCAGCCGCCCAGAATGCCAAAGCCAATCTGCAAATACATATAGGGCATCAGCGTGGCCGCCGGTGCGCGCTCAAAAGCCAGGATGAAGAGCAGGTTGCCGCCGGCAGCCGCCAGCCCCATCAGCAAGAGGCCGCCCCACAGGCTGGCGCTCCCCACCGCAACCCACACCCAGGGCAGCGACAGGCTGATCAACAGCAGTGCGGTCAGGCTGGAAAAAAACAGGGTGGTGACGGCGTCTTCCGTGCGCGCCATCTTGCTGGCCAGCAGCTGGTAGGCCGAGTTGACCAGCACCAGGCCCAGGGGCAGCAGAATGGCCCAGCCCAGGCTGTTGCCGCCGGGACGCACGATCACCAGCGTGCCGGCCAGGCCACCGCCCACCAACAGCAGGCGCAGAGGCGACACATGCTCGCCCAGTACGCGCGAGGCCAACAGCGTCACCAGCAAGGGCGTGGTCATGGCCAGTGCCGTGAACTCACCCACCGGCAAGACCATCAGGCTGAAGAAGGCCAGCATTTGTACCGCCAGCAGCAGACTGCCGCGCACCATGTGCAGCCCCAGGCGCGTACTGCGCAGGCTGCCCACCCCACGGGCTGCCAGCAGGTAGCCGCCGCTGGCCAGCGCCTGCACACCAAACAGCACCCACAGGGCCATGAGGGGCGGCACCTCGGCGGTCACCACCTTGGTGGTGGTGTCCAGCACCGCGAAACAGGCCAGCGCGGCCATCAACAGGAACAAGCCGCCCAGTGCCGAATGCGGGACGCGCCGCTCTGCCTTCAAGCTGCAGCCTTCGGTATCTCCAGGCCGGCCACCACGGCGGGGCGCGCTACAAAGCTCGCCAACACCCGCTGCACCTCGGGGAAGTTGTCAAAGCCCACCAGATCACCGGCGCCGTAAAAGCCCACGAGGTTGCGCACCCAGGGGAAGATGGCAATGTCGGCAATGCTGTAGGCATCGCCCACCATCCATTGGCGCCCCGTCAGGTGCTGGTTCAACACCGACAGCAGGCGCGTGCTCTCGGCCACATAACGGTCACGCGGCCGCTTGTCCTCATAGTCTTTGCCAGCGAACTTGTGGAAGAAGCCCAACTGGCCAAACATGGGGCCAATGCCGCCCATCTGGAACATCAGCCACTGCAGCGTCTCGTAGCGCTGCGCCGGGTCTTGGGACAGCAACTGGCCGGTCTTCTCGGCCAGGTAGATCAGGATGGCGCCGGACTCAAACAGGGCCAGCGGGCGGCCGCCCGGGCCAGCGGGGTCCAGGATGGCCGGTATCTTGTTGTTGGGGTTGAGTGACAGAAAGGCAGGCGAGGTCTGGTCATTCGTGGCAAAGCTCACCAGATGGGCATCGTAGGGCAGGCCAATCTCTTCGAGCATGATGGACACCTTCACGCCATTGGGTGTGGCCAGTGAATACAGTTGCAGGCGCTCGGGGTGTTGGGCGGGCCATTTCTGGGTAATGGCAAATTCAGAAAGCTGGGTCATGGGGCGGGATGGTTGGAAAATGGGGCTGCGAATCAGGCCAGCACCGATTTTGGCACCCAATGCCAGGGCCTGCCGCGCAGCAGCCAGCCGACCCCTGGGGCCTCGGGACTCTTGCCGTAACTTGATGTACCTCAAGCAGCACGCAATGCCCTGGTTGCAGATGGCCACACTAAACCCATAATGTGCGAAGGGCCATGTACGGTCGTATTCAACGTACAGTAGGTCAAGGGCTGGCGGGTGCGATGGAATGTCCGGCGGACCCACAAAGAATGTGCATAACAACACCGATCCAAGAACAAATACCATGCAAATACACAACGCCCTGCTGCGGTTTCTTCTGAAGTGCCTGTTCGCGGTCTGCCTGCTTCCTGGACTGCACGCACAAACCCCACCTCCCGCAGCGGCCACGGCCCTGGACAACGCCAGTTGCCAGACCTGCCATGACGGTGCCAAAGGCAAGCTCAAGATGGCCGACGCCGATGGCAAGACCCGCGACCTGCACAGCGTGGCGCCAGACGCCTTTGCAAAGGGCGTGCACGGCAAGATGCAGTGCGTGGCCTGCCACACCGACATCAGCGACCTGGCCGCCACAGGCAACGCCCACCAGAAAAACACCGCCCAGCCCTTGAAGAAGGTGGACTGCGCCAGCTGCCACCAGGCGCTCTGGGACAAGGTACAAAAAGACGGCAAAACCGCCGAGCACCCGCGCCTGGGTGTGGTGGTGCAGAACATCGAGCTGTACAAGAAGTCCTTCCACGCGCGCCCCAACGCGGACGACGAGACCAAACCCAACGCCTCCTGCGACAACTGCCACGACACGCACAGCTTCAACGTGCCCTCGGCCAGCCTGCCCAAGGAATCCCCTGAGCGCGCGGCCTGGCGTTTGGGGCTTGCACAACAATGCGGCAGCTGCCACGAGGACCAACTGGAGGCCTACACCGGCTCCATCCACGGCCAGGAAGTGCTGGAAAAGCACAACCCCAAGGCGGCGGTCTGCAGCGACTGCCACAACGCGCACGCAGTGGCCAACACCTCGGGTGATGCATTCAAGCAGACCATCTCGGCCCAGTGCGGCTCCTGCCACGAGGCCAACCTGGCTTCCTACAAGGCCACCTACCATGGCCAGATCAGCACCCTGGGCTACACCTACACCGCCAAGTGCTACAACTGCCACGGCAGCCACGACATCCTGAAGGCGGACGACCCGAACTCCAAGGTGCATGCCGACAACCGCATGAAGACCTGCAAGAGCTGCCACAGCGGCAAGAAGGACCTGCCCGAGGCCCCCGCAGGCTTTATCTCGTTCCAGCCGCACGGCAACCACCACGACTTCAACAAGTACCCGCAAATCTGGATTGCCTTCCAGATCATGGTGCAGTTGTTGGTGGGCACCTTTGGCTTCTTCTGGCTGCATACCCTGCTGTGGTTCTTCCGCGAGTACAAGGAACGCAAGCAGCGCATGAGCCAGCCGCACATCGCGGCCGAGCCCTTGCCGGCCGGCATGGCGGGCAAGCACATCCAGCGCTTCAGCCCGATCTGGCGCCTGGCCCACATCACCTTTGCGCTGAGCCTGATGATCCTCACGCTCACTGGCATGCCGCTGTTCTATCCGGATGCGCCCTGGGCCTCGCACCTGATGGGCGCGCTGGGCGGGCCCCACATTGCAGGCAGCATCCACCGTGTCTGTGCCGTGATCTTTGCCGCGGTGTTCTTCTGGCACCTGGCCTACATTGCCTGGCGCATTGCGCGGGACTGGAAGAACTTCAAGTTCTTCGGACCCAACTCCATGATCCCCAACCTGAAGGACGGCCGCGACATGGTCGGCATGTTCAAGTGGTTCTTTGGCAAGGGTCCGCGTCCGAAATTCGACCGCTGGACCTATTGGGAAAAGTTTGACTACTGGGCTCCGTTCTGGGGTGTGACCATCATCGGCGTGAGTGGCCTGGTGATGTGGCTGCCCAACTTCTTCGGCACCTTCCTGCCGGGCTGGGTGTTCAATGTGGCGGCCATCTTCCACGGTGAAGAAGCCTTCCTGGCGGTGGTGTTCCTGTTCACCGTGCACTTCTTCAACAACCATTTCCGGCCCGACAAGTTCCCGCTGGAGGTGGTGATGTTCACCGGCACCTTCTCGCTCGAAGAGTTCAAGCACGAGCATCCGCTGGAATACCAGCGCCTGCTCGACAGTGGTGAGTTGCAAGGCCGTCTGGTGGATGCACCGTCGCCCGCCAAGATGAAGGCATCGCGCATACTCGGCTTTACCCTCATCGTGTTTGGCCTGTCCCTGCTGACCATGGTCGGTATCGGCTTCTTCACCAGCCTGTGAGCAAGCTGCCATGTTTTTGCCGGGGTGTAACCCACCCCGGCCTCCTTTTGAAGGTCTATCTGTGAGTCCCAAGCAATCCGCAGCCGTCGTGGAAACCCAGGCCCTGCATGTCCGTGCACCGGCCAGCATTCCCGCTTATTTGCAGAACACCTATTGGTGGGCCTATCTGCACCCCCGAGCGGTGCATATTTTTGAGCGCCAATGGCTGGTCAACCTGATCCTGTGGGGCAACTTTGCGCGCCTGCGCGACGCGGCCCTGGCCGAGATGGGCCCCGTGGTCAACGGCCGGGTGCTGCAGGTGGCCTGCGTGTATGGCGACTTCACCGAACACCTGGTGCGCCGCCTGGGCCCCAAGGGCAGCGTGGATGTGATTGATGTGGCCCCCATCCAGATCCAGAACCTGCACACCAAGCTGCGGCAAGCCGGCTGCGATGCCAGCCGCGCCAACGCCCTGCTGCAGGACTCCAGCGATCTGCACTTTGCCGATGGCAGCCACGACGACGTGGTGGTGTTCTTCCTGCTGCACGAGATGCCCGCCGACGTGCGCCGCAAAACCATTGCCGAGGCCCTGCGCGTGACCAAGCCCGGTGGCAAGCTGATCTTTGTGGACTACCACAAGCCCAAAGCCTGGAGTCCCTTCCGCTACCTCATGGTGCCGGTGCTCACCTACCTCGAGCCCTTCGCCATGGACCTGTGGAATGGCCAGATTGTCGACTGGCTGCCGCAGAACGCAGGCATCGCCAAGATCGAGAAGCAGACCTATTTTGCGGGGCTTTACCAGAAAGTGGTGCTGACCAAGGCGGGTTAGGCAGCAACGCGCTTGCTTGTCTCCCGTGGCGTACCCGAGTCACGATTGGCATAATGTGCCAATCAACCTTCAGGAGTTGCCCATGCCCACCCGCAACATCGTTTTGACAGACCACCAGTCCAGCTTTGTGGAGGGCTTGGTGGCGTCGGGGCGCTACCAAAACGCCAGCGAAGTACTGCGTGAGGGTTTGCGACTCATGGAGCATCGCGAGGACGAAACCACTGCCAGGCTGCTCGCATTGAGGGCACAGGTACAAGTGGGCTTGGAGGACATGGCTTCGGGCCACTTCACAGAGTTCGCCTCAACCGAGGCGCTGAGTGCCCACCTGCAGGCACTGGCAGACCGCATCACCAGCATTGCATGATGCCGCGCTGGTCGGTTCGACTGGCACGCGCCGCAGAACAGGACTATGAAGACATCCTGCTCTGGACACATCAGCAATTTGGCCCGATCCAGGCGCAAGCGTATGCGGCAACGCTATCCCAAGCCATCAGTGCCCTGGTCGATGGCCCCAAGATAGCTGGAGTCAAACCCCGCGAAGACATTGGCCCAGCCATCCACACCTTGCACGTGGCACGGTTGGGTCGCAAAGGCCGTCACTTCGTGGTATTCCAATGCACGGGCAACAGCAGCATCGACATCCTGAGACTGCTGCATGACAGCATGGATTTGCCGCAACACGACCTGGGCGAATGATTCATCCTGCTACATATTCCTGCGGTACTGCCCACCCACCTCGAACAGCGCATCCGTAATCTGGCCGAGTGAGCACACGCGCACCGCATCCATCAGCACAGCGAACACGTTCTGGTTGTCGATCACGGCCTTCTGCAGGGTCTTGAGCATGGCCGGGGCCTTGTCTGCATTGCGGGCGTGGAAGTCTTGCAGGCGCTTCAACTGGCTTTGCTTTTCATCGTCGGTGGAGCGGGCCAGTTCCAGCTTGTCCTGCACCTGGTCGCCATGCGGGTTGCGGAAGGTGTTGACGCCGATGATGGGCAGCTCGCCAGTGTGCTTGAGCATCTCGTAGGTCATGCTCTCGTCCTGGATCTTGCCGCGCTGGTAGCCGGTCTCCATCGCACCCAGCACGCCGCCGCGCTCGGCAATGGCTTCGAATTCTTTCAGCACGGCTTCCTCTACCAGTTCGGTGAGTTCTTCGATGATGAAGGCGCCCTGGCCGGGGTTCTCGTTCTTGGCCAGGCCCCACTCGCGGTTGATGATGAGCTGGATGGCCATGGCCCGGCGCACGCTGTCTTCGGTGGGCGTGGTGATGGCTTCATCAAACGCATTGGTGTGCAGGCTGTTGCAGTTGTCGTAGATGGCAATCAGGGCCTGCAGCGTGGTGCGGATGTCGTTGAACTGGATTTCCTGCGCGTGCAGGCTGCGGCCACTGGTCTGGATGTGGTACTTCAGCTTTTGGCTGCGCTCGTTGGCGCCGTAGCGCTCCTTCATGGCCACGGCCCAGATGCGGCGGGCCACGCGGCCCATGACGGTGTATTCCGGGTCCATGCCGTTGCTGAAGAAGAACGAGAGGTTAGGCGCGAAGTCGTCAATGTGCATGCCACGCGCTAGGTACGCCTCCACAAAGGTGAAGCCGTTGGACAGCGTGAAGGCCAGCTGGCTGATGGGGTTGGCACCCGCCTCGGCAATGTGGTAACCGCTGATGCTCACCGAGTAGAAATTGCGCACGTCGTGGTGCACAAAATACTCGGCGATATCGCCCATCACTTTCAAGGAAAACTCGGTCGAAAAAATACAGGTGTTCTGGCCCTGGTCTTCCTTCAGAATGTCGGCCTGCACCGTGCCGCGCACATTGGCCAGCACCCATTCGCGGATTTTTTCAATCTCGGTATCCGTGGGTTCGCGGCCGTTGTCGGTCTTGAATTTCTCGATGTTCTGGTCAATGGCCGCGTTCATGAACATGGCCAGAATGCTGGGCGCCGGGCCGTTGATGGTCATGCTCACGCTGGTGGCGGGGTTGCACAGATCGAAGCCGCTGTACAGCACCTTCAGGTCGTCGATCGTGGCAATGCTCACACCGCTGTTGCCTACCTTGCCGTAGATGTCCGGACGCGGGTCGGGGTCGTTACCGTACAGCGTGACCGAGTCAAAGGCGGTGGACAGGCGCTTGGCCGCCATGCCGGAGCTGAGCAGCTTGAAACGCTTGTTGGTGCGGAAGGCATCGCCCTCGCCGGCGAACATGCGCGTGGGGTCCTCGCCCTCGCGCTTGAAGGCAAAGGTGCCGGCGGTGTAGGGGTAGCTGCCGGGCACGTTGTCGAGCATCAGCCACTTCAATATTTCGCCATGGTCTTCGTACTGCGGCAGGGCCACCTTGCGGATGGTGGTGCCACTCAGCGACTTGGTGGTGAGCGCGGTGCGGATTTCCTTGTCGCGGATCTTCACCACGTATTCGTCACCGGCGTAGGCCTTTTGCATCTCCGGCCACTGCACCAGCAACTTGCGGGCTGCAGCGTCCTGGTTGGCTTCGCGCTGTACGGCCAGGTCAATGGCGGCCTCGGACGCCCGGGCCTTGCCGGGCTTGCCCACTTCCAGCATGGCCGCTGCTGCGCGCAGTTGCTGGATCTCGCGGGCCAGCGTGGCCTGGGCGCGGGCACGCGCCTTGTAGCCGCGCACGGTGTCGCTGATGTCGGCCAGGTAGCGGGTGCGTGCTGCGGGCACCACCGGGGTCTGGTTGGAGCTGAAGCGCACCGCCACGCGCGGCAGCAGGCCTTCTGCGCGGGTCTGCAGGCCCAGTGCCTGCAGGCGCAGCAGCATCGCCTGGTACAGGGCGGTCACGCCGTCGTCGTTGAAACGCGCGGCCATGGTGCCAAACACGGGCATCTGTTCGGTGGGCGTGTTCCAGGCTTCCTGGTTGCGTTGCACCTGCTTGGCCACATCGCGCAACGCATCGGCCGAGCCCTTGCGGTCGAACTTGTTGATGGCCACAAACTCGGCAAAGTCGAGCATGTCGATTTTTTCCAGCTGGCTGGCCGCGCCAAACTCGGGCGTCATCACATACAGGGGCACATCCACCAGCGGGACAATGGCCGCATCGCCCTGGCCAATGCCCGAGGTCTCCACCACGATCAAGTCGAAACCCGCAGCCTTGCAGGCGGCAATCACATCGGGCAGGGCTTTGCTGATTTCGCTGCCAAAGTCGCGCGTGGCCAATGAGCGCATGAAGACACGCGGACCTGATTTCCAGGGAGAAATGGCATTCATGCGGATGCGGTCACCCAGAAGCGCGCCACCACTCTTGCGGCGCGAGGGGTCAATCGAGATCACGGCCACGCGCAGGCTGTCGTCCTGGTCCAGGCGCAGGCGGCGAATCAGCTCGTCGGTCAGCGACGATTTGCCCGCGCCGCCCGTGCCGGTGATGCCGACCACCGGAATGCTGCGGGTGGCGCCTTGCGCCCGCAGCGCGTCCAGCAGCGCGGCATCGGCCTTGCCCGCTTCCACGGCGGTCAGCAACTGCGCCAGGGCGCGCCAACTGGCCTCGGTGTGGCCCTGGATGGCCGTGAGGTCTTTGGGTGCCAGGGCGGTGATGTCCTGGTCGCAGCGCATCACCATCTCGCCAATCATGCCGGCCAGGCCCATCTTCTGGCCGTCTTCGGGGCTGTAGATGCGGGCCACACCATAGGCGTGCAGCTCGCGGATCTCGGGCGGCACGATCACACCACCACCGCCACCAAACACCTGGATGTGCGCGCCACCCCGGCTCTTGAGCAGGTCCACCATGTACTTGAAGTACTCCACATGCCCGCCCTGGTAGGAGCTGATCGCAATGCCCTGCACGTCTTCCTGCAGCGCGGCGGTGACCACCTCTTCCACGCTGCGGTTGTGGCCCAGGTGGATGACTTCGGCGCCCATGCCCTGCAGGATGCGGCGCATGATGTTGATGGCCGCGTCATGCCCGTCAAACAGGCTGGCAGCGGTGACAAAGCGCACCTTGTGGGTGGGGCGGTAGTTGGCTAGGGCCTTGAATTCGGCGGACAGGTCGGTCATGGTCTTCCTCGGGTGGCTTGGGGGACGTGGGGATGCGTCTGGTGCGCACTTGACGTTTACGTAAACGTCAACTGTAAACGATTTACGCCAACACGGCGTTTACGCCCGGAACCGTCATCCCGGACTGCAATAATCAAACCGTTCGTAACAAAATAAATTGCCAGGGGTAGGACCATGCGTCAACTTGTCGCACTTTTTTTCATCGCCTTGCTGGCCGCCTGTGCCGGGCCGAAGTACACCGTGGACGATGGCCGCAAGGTGGACGAGGTTTTGCTGGGCAACATCCGCAGCTACGGCTCGGGCGAGCGCGCCATGCGCGCTGCCATTGGGCGCGCAGCCACCCTCAAGGACCCGGATTGCAGCACCCAATGGGAACTGCCCTTCTCCGTGGAGTCCAGCTACAACATGGCGACCGATGACCGGGTGGCCTGGGTGCGCGCCCTGGGCGTGGACGAACGCCTGACCGTGGTGGGCGCGGCCTACAACAGCGCCCTGAAAATAGGCGACAAAATCCAGGAGCTTGACGGTTACTCCCGCGAGAACGCGGAGAAGATGATGCTGCGCCTGGCCGAACTGCGGGACGATGGCGACCCCTTCAAGGTCAAGCTGTTTGGCGGCAAGACAGTGACCGTCACCCCCTTGAAGGTCTGCCGCGGCTATGCCCGCCTGGCCCCTCCGGCCACACCGCTGGCGCAGGACTACCACTGGCTGCTCGCCGTGCACCCGCTGGAAGTGGCCCGCGCCGACCTGACCGACGATGAAGCCCTGTGGGCCGTGCTGTGGAGCGAAGGCGTATCGGAGGAAGGCGGCGCCCGCATGAAGACCTATGCCTATGGCACCAAGGTGGCCAACACGCTGTACCAGCTTTTCACCATCGCCTCCGGCATCCAGGGTGCGGCCGTAGCGGCCAATGCAGCGGTGCAGGCCGCCCAGACCGCGGCCAGCAGCGTGGCCACCGAGGTGATCAAACGCCAGTTGCTGGACCAGGCCACGGCAGCCGCCACCAACCGCATCCGGGACGAAGCCACCGGCGTAGTGCGCAAGCTGACGCAGGCCCAGGTAGCCAATGCCATGCAGCAGGCCGCTGCCAACCGGGGTTCGCTCTCGGGCGTGGCCTGGGTGGCCTCCACGATTTTCGAGAAGGCCGACGCCTGGGCCTATGCCCGCATGGAGCAACTCAAGGCCGACCCGCTGGCCAGTTTCACCCTGCACCAAAAGCTCATTGAGCGCGGCCTGACCACCAACTCCATGGCACTGGACCCGGACCGGCTGAACGCCCTCAACACCCTTGCCGAATCCCGCGGACGCCGCGAGGACGTGGTGGCCATCCTGCAGGGCCTGCGCCCGGAAGACCTGCAGGTGGCCATGGCCGACATGCCGGTGGCCTCCGCGCCCGGCGCTTTTTCGTACGAATCAGAGGATGACCCGGCGCAGCGCCTGCAACCCTTTGCCCGTGGTCTGGTCGATGGCATGTTGAACATGCCGGTGCAATCCCATTGAAGGAAATGTTGTGCGTTTGAATCTTGCTGCCCTGTGTTTGTTGTTTCCCTTGTGCGCCCTGGCGCAGTCCCCGGCGGCAGGGGTACCCGCCCCGGCGACGGCACCTGCCGCTGCGCCAACAGATACACCCTCTGATGCCACCGCCGCCGTGCCTGCCGAAGCTGCAGCGCCGCCGGAGCCGGTGGCGCTGGAGAGTTGCCGCTCGCTAACCGACAAGGCTATGGCCGCCGACCTGCGCGCCTTGACCGCGCAGGCAGAAAAGCAGGAAGGCACGGCCCTGCTGCCCCTGCATGCCGCAGCCCAGGCGCTGTGGAGCCAGGCCATCGAGCGCTGCGAGGGCCGCGCCAAAGACCGGGCCCAGCGCAACCTGGCCGAGAGCCAAAAGGCCAGCGCGGTTCTGAACGAGCAACTGGGCGACGGCCCTGAATGCACGGCCGCCCACAAGGACGCAGCGACCCTGCAAAACCTGGCCCGCACGGCACTGGGCGAGCGGCGCTGGAATGACGCAGCCACGCTGTTTCACAAGTCCGAAGACATGTGGGACGTCGCCAGCGAGCGCTGCACCGGCTCGCAAAAGGAGCTGGCCATCAAACGCCAGGAGCAGTCCGAGATCGACGGCTTCAACGCCGAGTTCTGTGCGCCCCAATTTGACCGGGCCCGCGAGCAGACCCAGAAGCTGCGCGCAAGTGCTGCCGGCATGACACGCGAAGACAAGCAGGACGGCCTGATGGTGGCCGAGACCCTGTGGCGCGAGGCCCTGGCGCAGTGCAAGGGTGCTGCCGCACAGGACTCGGCCCGCAACAACGCCCAGGCCCTGGCCCGCGAACGCGGCACGCCGTGGGTGGCGCGCAGCCCGGCCGTGGCGGCAGCGGCTGTGCCGTTGAACAAGCCCGCCACTGCGGCCGCCGCCAGCACCCCGGCCAAGGCCGTGGCGCAGGCCGCAGCCCCCGTGGGCTCCACAGCGCTGGCGGCAGCAGCATCCACCACCTCAACCGCGTCCACTGCGGCAGCCAGCACCGCCAGCAGCACTTCCTCGTTGGGCGCCACACTCAGCGGTGCCTTTGCCTCTGTGACGGCAGCCGTGCAGCAAGCCGCAGCACCTGCCAAGCCCCAGGCCCAACCCGAAGATTTCGCGGTGGGCGACATGCACTTCAAGGGCCAGTTCGTACGCGATGTGGACACCCCCACCTACACCGGAAGTGGCAAGCTCACCTGGGCCAATGGCGATGTGTTTGAGGGCAGCCTGCTGAATGGCAAGCGCCACGGCAAGGGCCGCTTTGCCTGGGCCAACGGCCACCGCTACCAGGGCGACTGGGTCAACGACGTGGCCACTGGCCAGGCCGTGGTGGACTTTGCCAACGGCAACCACTTTGAGGGCGCAGTGGAAAACGGCGTCCCCAAGGGCACAGGCAGCATGGCCTATGCCTCGGGCGACCGCTACACCGGCCGCTTCATCGCCGGCGAACCCCATGGCAATGGCAGCTACACCTGGAAGAACGGCCAGAAATTTGAAGGTGACTGGAAGGCCGGCAAACCCGAGGGCCAGGGCACGCTGCTGTTTGCCAATGGCGACCGCTACGAAGGCCAGGTGACAGGCGGTGTGCCCCACCAGACCGGCACCTTCACCTGGGCCAGTGGCGACCGCTACGCCGGCCAATGGAAAGCCGGCGCCAAACACGGCCAGGGCACTTTCACATGGACCAGCGGCGACCGCTGGGAAGGCCTGTATGAGGCCGATGTGCAGACCAGCAGCGGTACGCTGATCCGCAAAAATCCTTAGTTCAGAGGGGGCTCTGGTTCACCTCGTTGGGTGGCAGGGACAAAAAAAGCGTGAGCGCACCGGCCAGTGCGTTCACGAACCAGAACACAAAAAACCCCAGGGTGTACACCGTCTGGCGCGACATTTCGAAGGCATGTCCAAACCAGTTCAGGTCTTGCGGGTCCACCACGGCAAACACCAGCAGTTCCAGCACCCCGGCCATCAGGAAGGCGGGCCACACTATCCACATCGTCTTCTTCATCATTGTTGTCTCCTGTCGTCTCTTTATGGCTGCCTAACGGGGAACAATAAAGACGGACTTTTCAGTCACGCTCTTGCCCAGTTCAGTGGCTGCTATCTTGAAGTGGATGGTGTGCGAGCCCGGCTCAGCACCCTCGTAGGGCAACTGCAGGCGCACCGGCACCCAGCGTGACTGGGTGGACTCCACGCTGATATCGGGATCGGACGCGATGGAAAGGCCCGGCATGCCCTCCACCGAAACGTGAAAACGCTGCGTGGACTCGGACGCATTCATCACCTGGATGCGGAACACGTTCTCGATACGGCCGCCCTCGGCAATGCGCGCCAGCGATCCGCGGTCGCGGTCCACGTCCACCTTGAAGGGCAGGCGCAATGCCAGGCTGGTCGCCATGGACAGCACCACCACCGCCAGAATGCCGGTGTAAATCAGCACGCGCGGCCGGAACACGTGGCTGATGGTTTGCGCCTTGGTCCACTTCTGCTCCAGCGCATGTTCGGTGGTGTACTTCACCAGGCCGCGGGGGTAGCCCACCTTGTCCATCACCGTGTCGCAGACATCGGCGCAGGCACCGCAGCCTATGCACTCGTACTGCAGGCCATTGCGGATATCGATGCCGGTGGGGCAGACCTGCACGCACAGGCTGCAGTCCACACAGGCACCCAGGTTCAGGGTGGACAGGTCGGCCTTCTTGCTGCGTGCACCGCGCGGCTCGCCCCGGTCCTTGTCATAGGTGACGATGAGCGTGTCCTTGTCGAACATGGCGCTCTGGAAGCGGGCATAGGGGCACATGTACTTGCACACCTGTTCGCGCATGAAGCCGGCGTTGCCGTAGGTGGCAAAGGCGTAGAAGAAGGTCCAGAAAATTTCCCAGGAACCCAGATTCCACTGGATGAACTCCAGGGCCAGCAAATGGATGGGCGTGAAGTAGCCCACAAAGGTAAAGCCGGTCCACAGCGCCAGCACAACCCACATGAACTGCTTGGCCGCCTTGCGGCCAAACTTCTCAAAAGTCCAGGGTGCGGCGTCGCGGCGCATGCGCATGGAGCGGTCGCCCTCGGCCAGCTTCTCCAGCCACAGGAACATCTCGGTATACACGGTTTGCGGACAGGCGTAGCCACACCACAGGCGCCCGGCCACCGCAGTGAACAGGAACAGTGAATAGGCCGCAATCACCAGGATGCCGGTGAGGTAGATGAAGTCCTGCGGGTACAGCACCAAGCCAAAGATATAGAAGCGCCGCGCACCCAGGTCAAACAGCACCGCCTGGCGCTGGCCCCACTCCAGCCAGGGCAGGCCGTAGAACACAATTTGGGTCAGAAACACCAGCGCCCAGCGCCAGCGCGAGAACAACCCGCTGACACTGCGCGGGTAAATCTTCTTGTGCGCCTGGTACAGCGACACCATTTCCGCATCCGCTCCGGGTGGCGGCTCTATGGGTGCCTTGGAAACGGTAATGGGAATGTTCTTGAGAACCGTGGGTTTTGAATCAGACACGTAAAACTTCCAACCTTTCGCTTGTTACTTTCATCATACACATACCCCCATTCAAGCGAATGACTTAAATCAACGCGTTGCCAATGGTAAGTAACGCATCAAACATACCCATACCTGTATTGAACAACACAAAAAAGGCTAAACTGCGGGCATGCTTATGCTTCTCTTGCCTCTATTGTGCGCGCGAGTGCCACTGCGCGCTGCCGCGACTGCAATGGCGTTTTTCCAGGCATGTAGCCCAATGGGACAAGGCGTCCCGTTTGTCCTTGGTAGCCCCGTTTTTTGGAGACCCACGCCATGAGCGTTTTAAAAGACCAACTGGCCAGAACCGATGTGCTCAACCGTTTGCGCCGGGCCGAAGGCCAGCTGCGCGGCATCCAGCGCATGGTGGAAGAAGGCGAGAACTGCCTCAAGATAGGCCAGCAGTTCTCGGCCGTGCGCAAGGCACTCGACAGCACCTATCTGCGCATGACGGTGTGCTTTCTGGAGCAGGAGCTCAACACCCGCATCCAGCCCGATGCAGCCCAGAAGACGGATCTGGACCTGATGCTCAAGGACATGGAAACCCTGCTGGCACGCATCGGCTAGGCATAGTTCGAACAGAGCGAGGGTTAACCGCAGGTCGATATCCCGTTCACCCGGGTTTTTGATGCCTGCAAGTGGCTACACTGCCTACCGAATCAGCCATGCAACCTATTCAGCTTTTTGACCCCCCATCCAGCACCTACACCTACGTGCTGGTGGATCCGCTCACGCGTGAGGCCTTGCTGATTGACCCGGTGGACGAGCAGCTTGAGCGGGACCTGCAACTGCTGCAAACCCAGGGCCTGCGCCTGCTGTGGACAGTGGAAACCCATGCCCATGCCGACCACATCACCAGCGCTGGCCTGCTGGCCGAACACACCGGAGCCCAAACCGCCGTGCCCGCAGACTGCGGCATCCACAACGCGGCCGTGCAGTTGCAGGACGGCGATACGCTGCGCTTTGGCGGCGAGACCCTCCAGGCCCTGCACACCCCCGGGCACACCCGGGGCAGCATGAGCTACCTCTGGCGCGACCATGTGTTTACCGGTGATACGCTGCTGATCAATGGCTGTGGCCGCACCGACTTCCAGTCCGGCAGCGCCGCTGATCTGTACCACAGCCTCACGCAGATTCTGTTTCAGCTCCCCGCCAGCACCACGGTCTGGCCGGGCCACGACTACCATGGACGCAGCCACTCCAGCATTGGCGCCGAGAAGACGCATAACGCCCGCGTGGCCGGCAAAACACAAGAGGAATTCATAGCCACCATGGACGCACTCCATCTCCCCAAGCCCAAACGCATAGACGAGGCCGTCCCGGCCAACCTCAACTCCGGCCTGCGCCACGATGCCGAGTCCCAAACCGGCACCGCGGTGCGCGCCGCAGAAGGCTATGCCGGCGACATCTCCAACACCCTGGCCCACGCCTGGTGGCAGGCCGGTGAAGCCGTGCTGGTCGATGTGCGCACCGATGCCGAGCGCGAGTGGGTGGGCTTTGTACCCGGCGCCGTGCCTGCGGCCTGGAAGCAGTGGCCCGGCATGGCCATGAACCCCGACTTTGACGAAGCCGTCAAGGCGGCTGCGGGCAACAAGAAGGTGCTGTTGCTGTGCCGCAGCGGCGTGCGCTCGATTGCCGCAGCCAAACGTGCCACCGAACTCGGCCTGGAGGCCTACAACATTCTGGAAGGCTTTGAGGGCGACGCCGACAGCAACGCACAGCGCGGCAACAAGGGCGGCTGGCGCCTGGCCGGTCTGCCCTGGCGCCAGGGCTGAAAAGCAGCCATGACCTTTCTTGCACTGGACATTGGCAACACACGCCTGAAGTGGGCGCTGTACGACGCCGCCCACCGTGACGCCAAGCTGTTGGACAGCGGCGCCGAGTTCCTGGAAAACATCGACAAATTGGCCGAAGGCCCGTGGAGCTGCATCCAGGCGCCCACCCATGTGCTGGGTTGTGCTGTGGCCAGCGACGTGATCCGCCGCCGCGTGGAAGAGCAGATGGAAGCCTGGGACGTGGCACCCCAATGGGTGGTGGCCAGCGAGGCCGAGGCGGGTTTGCGCAACGGCTACGACCACCCGGCCCGCCTGGGTGCCGACCGCTGGATCGCCATGATTGGCGCCTACCAGCACATGCTCACGCAAGGTGCGGCGCAACCCATGGTCGTGGTGATGGTGGGCACCGCCGTCACCGTGGAAGCGGTGGACGCCAGTGGCAAATTTCTGGGCGGGCTGATCCTGCCCGGCCACGGCATCATGCTGCGCGCGCTCGAGTCGGGTACCGCCGGCTTGCACGTGCCCACCGGCGAAGTCACGCCCTTCCCCACCAATACCAGCGACGCCCTCACCAGCGGTGGCACCTACGCCATTGCCGGTGCGGTGGAACGCATGGTGCAGCATGTGCGTGCGCACTGCGGCGCCGAGCCCAAATGCATCATGACCGGGGGTGCTGCCTGGAAGATGGCACCCAGCATGACGCGGCCTTTCGAGCTGGTGGACAACCTGATTTTTGACGGCCTGCTGTTTATTGCACAAAAGCGGTTTCCCGCCTGACGCCGGTTCAATGCCAATAGGCGCTGGAGGTCAGGCAGGGGTCAATCTTGCGGTGCTTGCGCTGCGTCACCGCCACTGCCGGACGCTGGGCTGAAGCTGCACCACCCGTCGCACGCGACATCGCAAAGGACTCGCCGCGCCCGGTCACACTGGCCCGGGCTATGGCGGTTTCCACATCCTCGAAGTTCAGCGTCTGCGCCTCCGACCCGTTGATGCGCACGTAATCGCCCGCGTGCGTCCTGGCCAACAGGCCAAACTCCATGCCCCAGCGCACGATACCCATCACGTACACATCCTTGGGCGCTGTGACAAAGGCCTTGATGGTATGGCTGCCGAGTACGACTTCGAGCTTTTGACGGGGAGCTGTGCGCGGTTTGGCGAAGGTGAAGGTATGGGGCATCTGTGTGGCTGGGTCTTGAAGACCGTCTCCTGAAATCTGATGGAATCCATTGGAGCAGGCCGGGCTCCGTTGCCGATGTCCCGTGTGTCTTGGCTTTGTGAAGAAATGTGGCTTCCCTGTAAGCAAGCCCCTCACGCCTTGGAATGCCAAAACGTAACCGAGGATTGCGGAATTGGAATGTGTCACGTTACTTGCTTGCACTCCCGTTTTGTCCAACTTCCGAAAGTCCCACATGGCCCTCACCCCCGAACAGCTCGAAGCCCTGCGCAGCCGCTACACCGGCGACGCCTCCCAGATGCACGACCCGCGCTTTGCGCAGGTGGCCTCCACCATCTTTTCCGAAGGCGGCAAGCGCGCCGCACCCTATGCGGGCATTCCCACCCTGCTCTCGGCCCCCAGCCTGCCGGTGGACCCGCGCGCTCCTGACTTCGGCAACCTGCAAGTCGCCCTGATGGGCGCACCCATGGACCTGGGTGCGAGCAACCGGCCCGGTGCGCGCTTCGGGCCGCGCGCCCTGCGCACCATCGAGCGCATAGGCCCCTACAACCATGTGCTGGACGTGGCGCCCGTGCACAGCCTGCGCGTGGCCGATGTGGGCGACGTGCCCTTTCGCAGCCGCTACAGCCTGCCCCTGTGCATAGAAGACATCGAGGCCTGGTACCACCACGTGGTGGACCAGGGCGTGCTGCCGCTCACCGCGGGTGGCGACCACTCCATCACCTACCCTATCCTCAAGGCCGTGGGCCGCAAGGCGCCAGTGGGCATGATCCACATTGACGCCCACTGCGACACCGGCGGCGCCTTTGACCAGACCCGCTTTCACCACGGCGGCCCGTTCCGCCTGGCCGTGCTGGACGGCGTGCTGGACCCCACGCGCTGCATCCAGATTGGCATCCGTGGCTCCTCCGAATATCTGTGGGAGTTCTCCAAGGACTCGGGCATGACCGTGGTGCATGCCGAAGACATCAACAAGCTCGGTATCGAGGAAATCATCCGCATGGCCCGCGCCGTGGTGGGCGATGGCCCGACCTATCTGACCTTTGATGTGGACGGGCTGGACCCGGTGTTTGCGCCCGGCACCGGCACGCCCGAGATCGGCGGCCTGAGCACGCGCGAGGCGCTGGCCATCTACCATGGCCTCAAGGGCCT
The DNA here is from genome assembly GCF_003415675.1 of Rhodoferax lacus. Classification (GTDB taxonomy): domain Bacteria; phylum Pseudomonadota; class Gammaproteobacteria; order Burkholderiales; family Burkholderiaceae_C; genus Allorhodoferax; species Allorhodoferax lacus. The sequence goes on along the minus strand of NZ_QFZK01000004.1, from coordinate 365,807 downwards.
GAACATCTGCGGCGGCGACGTGGTGGAGGTGTCACCCCAGTACGACAGCACCACCAACACCGCGCAGGCCGGGGCACAAATGCTGTTTGAGACACTGAGTTTGATGGCGTTCAGCCCGGCGCTCAAGCGCTGAGGGGCCGCAACCTGCTGTCCGCTGCAGCGGCGAAGGCTTGCGCTGCCTCGCCCGTCTGCGGTGATGCGTCGCAGCTCGGGCTCAGTAGGTGCCCATGAAGTCGCGCTTGCCGATATCCAAACCGTTGTGGCGCAGCAGCGTGTAAGTGGTGGTGACATGGAAGAAAAACTGCGGCAGTCCGTAGTTGGACAGATAGGCCTGGCCGCTGAGCTTCTTTTCCTTGGGGGTACCTGGGCGCAGCACCACTTCCTTGATTTCGCTGCCCTCGAATTGTGCGGGGTCCAGCCCGTCGATAAAGGCCAGCGTCTGGTCCAGCAGGATATCCAGGTCGGCGAAGCTTTGCTCCTTGCCCTCAAAAACCGGAACAGCCACGCCCGCAAGCCTGGCCGAAATGCCGCGCGCAAAGTCGGCAGCAATTTGCACCTGCTTGATCATCGGAAACATGTCGGGAAACAGGCGTGCGCGCAACAGCGCCTCGGGCTCTATCGATTTGGCAGCCAGGTGTGCGTCAGCACGCGCCAGGATGGCTTTTAGGGCTGTCAGCATTTGCTTGAGGACGGGAACGCTGTGGGCATACATCGGGCTTGTCATGGGTGTTTCCTGGGGATATGAAGATCGGCGTGAAGGGGCAAGACGGTTGTCTGCCGCGGCGGTCATGGTACATGGCATTGCTCCGGAGCCAATGCCCGGCCCTGCACTCGCCGCCCCCTCTGCGCGATGGCCACCCGTGCGACTTATGCGTTTTGCAATTTCTTCAAGACCGCCAAGGACTTGTCTGCCAGTTCGGCGGGGTCAAAGATGTGGTCATGATAGGCCCCTGCAACGACGTTGCAGCTGATTGCCTCCTGCGCCAGCGCAGCGGAAAAGAATCGACCATCCGTTGGCAAGTGCTTGGCGTTCGGGAACAACCAGCGTAAGCCCCTCGGCTTCACGGACCGTGGCAATGCAAGGCACCATGGACGTGTCGGTTCCCTGCGGGACCGAGGTGTAGACGTAGAAGCCCTCATTCAAGACGGGCTCCATGCCCGAAATCATCAGTTGGAGGTCAGAAACGGGGCGGTTCATGCGCGCACTTTATCGTGAGGAGCCGGGTCAGCCTGGCTGAGCCGATGGTGCGTTACGCGCACGGAGCGCCCGGTGACATGTTGCACATCGGCACCACGAAGCTCGGGCGTACCGTGCGCCCCAGCCACCGGGTCACAAGCAACCGGCGTGAAAGCCTGGAGGGGCTGGCTGGGAGGTGCTGCTCGTGGCCATTGATGACCCCGCCTGGGACCACTGGAATCACCATAGCAACTGGCACCGTCCGCATCAAGGCCTTGGTGGTGCAACACCCAGGTCCCGTCTCGACCAATCAAGAAACAAGCTCTTGACTCTTCACACCTAACGCACGAGCAAGAACCCAAACCAGCAAGCCCCCACCATCAGAACCAGGCCCGGCACGATCTTGCTGGCAAAGCGCAGGCCCCCCGCATGGAAGGCCAGCACCGCCTTGGTTACGGCATTGGTCGTCAGGCCCAGCAGGATGGGCGCCATCGCCTGGCCCCCTGCAATCTTGCCAGCGGCTACCAGGGACGCGGCAGACGCAGCCGTTGCATGCGCATCGGCCAGGCCGGCCACAGCAGCACCCAGTAACAGGCCCGCATTCCCCAGCCAGGCGTTGAGGCCGGCTGCCACCACCATCACCCCGCCCAGCAAACCGGCAAACCCGATGGAGGCCTTGAGGTCAAAGGCCCGGCCAGCCTCCACCGCCTCCAGGGGCCGGGCATCCTTGACGCTCTGCAGGAAAAACACCAGGCCATACAGCGAAGCCGCTGCCCCGCCCAGCCCCAAAGGCCAGGCCATGGCCAGCAGCAGGTCCGGCTGCACCAGGCCAATGACAAGCGACATCTGCAGCATGGTTGCAATCGACGACAACACCGCCCCGGCCACGGCAGAGGCCGTGAGCGAGGGGCTCTGCCGGGCGCGCCTGCCCATGGCGTGGATGGTGGCGGCGCTGGACACAAAGCCGGAGGCAAACCCGGCCAATGGCAAGCCGTGCCGTGGGCCCAGCCAGCGCACCCCCATGTAGCCCGCGGCGCTGGCGGTCATGACGGCCACTACCAGGGTGATCAAGGCACGCGGATTGAGCGCATCAAATGGCCCCAGAAAGCGGTCTGGTGCGAGTGGCAGGGCGATCAGGGCCACAGCCGCAAACAGCAGGATGTCGTGCAATTCCGGCTCCGTCAGCACGGTGCTGACAAAGTGGTGCATCCGGTTGCGGGCCGCCAGTATCAGCGCCAGGCCGACCCCGGCACCGGCTGCCAGCACACCGTCGCGCATGGCCATGCCACCCAGCATGCAGGTCAGCACCAGGGCGAATTCGGTGGTCAGGCCCGGGTCCCGGGAGCGCGATTTGTAGTAGGCCACCAGCGTGCCGGCACCCACCGCCAGCACGGCCAGCGCCAGCAGCTCCATGCCACCGAGCGTGATGCCCACGGCCCCCATCAGCGCGGCCACAGCAAAGGTGCGGATACCGGCGGCGCTGCGCGAGGGCGAGCTGTCCTTGCGCCGCTCCCGCTCGGCGCCTACGAGCAAGCCAATGCCCAGCGCCACGCACAGGCCGATCAGCAGACTTTGCGGCTCTGCAAGGGGTGGGAGCAGGTTCATGGCGTGTGTCCGTTTGGGGCCTGGTGTCAGTCGTCGCCCCGGCCGCCTTCATCGTCTGCACTGCGGTGGCAACGCACACAGTTGTCCAGGTCACGGATGCCCTCGTCGCGGTGCTCGCGCAGGATGTTTTGCACCGTGTGCTCGTGGCAGCCGTAGCAGGTGTAGCGGCTGTAGTCGTTGCCGACATGGCAGGTTGCGCACTCCACGTTGTGGTCCCGGTCCAGCACGAAGGATTTGTCGTGGTCGAAGCTGGCGGGCTTCCAGGCCGTCTGTGCGTGGCACTGGCTGCAGTTGCCGGCAATACGGGTGTGCAGTTTGTCGCTGGGTGCGCGGTGGCAGTTCTGGCACTGGGTGCGCACCGCACTGCGCAACAGTTCGTGCGAAAACGGCTTGCGGCTCTTTTGCTGCAGTTTGGGGCCGGCATGCTCGCTGTGGCAGGCCATGCAGCTTTGCTCCACCAGGTCCTGGTGAAACGAGACCTTCAGCGTCTTGTGGACGATGGGCTTGCCCTGGGTGCTGCGCAGTCCGATATCGGCCAGTGCGTGGCAGGCCACGCAACGGCTTGCAGAGGCGCCGCGCAGGGGCGCATGGCAGGCAAAGCAGTCGGTGGCTATCTCTTTGTGGCCTGCAACCACCTGCCCCGGGCTCACCATCAGGTGCGGGTAGACAAACACCAGCGCCAGCAGCAGCACCAGGTTCAGGCTCACCAGTATCCAGACCCAGCGGCGGCTCATTTCCAGCCCCAGAAAAGAAACACCGCAAGGATGTGCGCCAGCGCCAGCACCGCAAACGCCAGCGTGATGGGGAAGTGCACGGCATGCCACTGCTTGACCACATCGAAGGTCATGGTGTCCAGATAGACCCGCTCTTCGAGTTCGGCCTCCGGCACGCCTTGGCGCAGCATCGTCTGGCGCGCTGCCAGCATGCGCTTGCGGGCGCGCTCCAGCAAAAATTTGCCGGCCAGTCCGCTGCCAATATTGACCAGCATGGCCCACACCGCCAACCAGCCCAGTATGGAATTGAAGTGGATGCCCGCATGCACCAGGATCAGCAGCGACCCGAGCCAGGCCAGGTACTCATGCTGGCGCAGCAGGGTGACCGGGTTGCCGCTGCGCAGGAGCTTGCGCTTGCGCAGCGAGTAGCGGAATGAGAAGGCGATCAGCAGCGTTCCCACAATGCCCAGGTAGCGCCCTATCCAAACCAGTTGGTAGAAGTGCAGCAGGGCATCGAGCAACAGCGCGGCCGCTGCCAGCGCGGCAAACGACAGCGTGAAGGGAATCAGTTCGCGGGTGATGAGCTTGGGTCGCATGGCAGTCAGGCGTCCAGGGCCAGGGCTTCGCGCGGCCGGCCCACGCACAGCAGGCATTGGCCGGGTGCCAGGTCGTAGTCGGGCGGGCTGTCATAGTCCACGGCGCCGCCAAGCAGGGTGCTCACGCAGCTGCCGCAGCTGCCCGAGCGGCAGCCGGACTCCACCGGTATGCCATGCAGCTCGGCAAAATCCAGCAGGTTGGCTTGTTTGCCATTCCAGTCCAGCGTTCGGCCGCTGCGCTGGAAGTGCACGGGAATGGAAACGGCTCCACCCGCAGCCTGGGCCTTGGCGCCGTCGGCGGGCTGGCGCACCGAGGCCGGACCGAAGGCTTCGAAGTGGATGTCGCTGCTGGCCACCCCCCACCCGGCCAGCCCCGGCACCAGGCTCTCCAGCATGGCACCGGGGCCACAGATATAGAACGCATGCGCACCATGCGGCAGCGTCTGTTTGAACAGGACCAGGTCCACATGCCCCGGGTGCTGGTAGTCCACGCCCAGGCGGTCGGTGGGCAAGGGCTTGCTGTAGACCACGTGCAGTCGCAGCTGGGGCAGCGTTGACGCCATGTCCTCCAGTGCTGCCTTGCAGGCCTGCTCGGCACTGTTGCGCACGCCGAAGTACAGATGCACCGCGCGCTGCGGCTGGTGCTGTGCGCACCACAGCAGCATGCTCAGCATGGGCGTGATGCCGATGCCACCGGCCACCAGCACCACCGGCGTGAGGGACTGGGTATCCAGATGGAAATGCCCCGAAGGTGCCCGAAGCTGCAGGATGCTGCCCACGTGCACATGGTCGTGGAAATACCGGGACCCAAGCCCATCGGGCAAGCCCGGCGGCTGCGCCGGTGCCAGTACGCGCTTGATGGTGACCCGGTAGTGATCAGGCGCAGGGCTGTCGGAGAGTGAGTAGCAGCGCGTCAGGGTACGTGCCACCTCGCCCGGCTGCGCTGGCAGCGGCAGACTGAAGGTCAGAAACTGCCCCGGCTTGAAGGCTGGCAGTGCCAGGCCGTCCACCGGCTCCAGATAGAAGGAGCACTGGGTTTGCGCCGCATCCTCAAACACGCGGCGCACCACGTGGAAGGCGCGCAAACCATTCCAGGCTGCAGACGTGCGACCGGTTTGCTGCGCCCGTTCCTCAACGGCCGGCAGCGCTGTGGCGGCAGACTTGCGCAGCACACCATACGCAATGCCCAGCAGGATTTGCGCGCCCAGAAACAGGCTGATGTAGAGCAGTAGCGTGGAGGCAGTCACAGGGTCAGTCTAGTCAGGGGCAGGTCACACAGATTGACGTGGCGCAACGAAGCCTGCATTGCGGCCGCAATGGGCAAGACGGCCTAGCGCTCACGCAGCGTCTGGCCATAGCTGGCAGCGCCCGGCTCGATGGAGTTGCGCTGGATACTGTCCTTTGATGGCAGTCGTGTCTTGAGGCATCTTGCTGTCACATAGGCAAGCTTCATATCCGCTATAGCTGCGTGCGACGCCAACCTGGCTTTGCGTGTGAAACGCCACACATTGACGCAGTGTCTTGCCAGCAGCCTGACAACTTGGTCCCGGTCACCCTTCAAAGCGGGGTAGCTTCTGGCCACGTCTTCACGCGAAACAATCATGCGCTGTCGGCTGGTTGTGTACATGGACCAGTGGGTGTCGTCGAAGAGCCAGCAATCGAAGCCATACAGGTTCCACTGGAGCGCCTCTTCGCACATCTGGACGATCTCGTACTGGTCCTGGCTGCGGTAAACCCATTGGCCCGCCACCTTCCGCATCAAAGTGAGATTCATTGCCAGAACAAAGCCTTTCCCTGAAATATGGAGGCGCCTTTGAACGCCGCGCCAGCCGCCTGGGCACGCTGCACCAGCCTCCAATACAAGCTGGCGATTGTGCAAACAGTTGGGGAAATTTGGCTTAAGGTTTGATTAAAGCCACGCGCTTCTGTCAGGCGGCACAGGGCACTGCTGGCCCCAAAAAATGCCCCCTCGCGAGTGATTTAAATCAGTCGATTGCGCCCACCGCACTTCCATACTGGTGTCTCCATCCACAGGAGATCACCATGAAACTGCTGACAGACCTCTTCACCACCGACTATGGAATCATGAGCATCAGCGGCATTGGCTTCATGCTGGGCATGGCGGCTTTTTTCATCTGGTATTTCAACCACAAGATGCATGAGGCGGACGGCAAATAAGCCTGGAACTTTTACGTCACCAGACCTGCGGGCTGCAGGATGCGGTAGGCGCGGCCCTGTTTGTCCAGCGGCTGCAGCACCTGCTCGCGCACCAGGGCGCTGACTTCGCGGCTGACGGTTTCCATTTTCAGGTCGAGCATGGAGCCCATGTCTTCGCGGCTGAACAGGGTGACCAGATCGCGGTCGGTGGGGCTGCGCATTTTCAATATGCAATTGCAGACCCGCTGGCGGGCCGAGCCAAAGTTCAGGTCGGCCAGCCAGTCTTCCGCTTCCCTTTGGTTGTGCGACCATTTCTTCATCAGGCTCTGGTGCAGCCGGGGTGACTGGGCGCCCAGGGTTTGCAAAATATCCAGCGGGATGCGGCACACCGAGCTGGCCGTCAGAGCGACAGCATCGGTTTCAAACTTGCCGTGCACCAGGGCTTCGAGGCCAATCACGTCGCCCTGGCGCATGACCCGCACAATGCGCTCGCGGCCATCGCTGGTGCTGCGGACCAGCTTGACCATGCCGCTGCGCAAGCTGAAGAGCCCGGTAGCGCGCTCACCCTCCTGCGCCAGACGGGCGCCCGCTTCAAAGTCCAGGTCATCAATGGGCGCATGCATGCTGGCGAAGTCGGCTTCGTTCAGATCGGCGAACAGCGCCAGATCGCGTATGGCGCAGGCGCGGCAGTCGGAGATGCCGCGCCACGCCGAGGCTGCCTGGATGGGTTTCACGATGGGGCTCCCTGCTGGATTGGTTTGCAGATACTGCTACTTTTTTTCTTGAATTGTATACCCTATGGGGTATACAATTTCAATCCATTCACACCCCCACATTGCGAGTCGCCATGAGCACCTTTGAGCACAGCAACCTGATACAGAACATCAATGCCAACCTGGCGCCCTTGCGCAAGGCGCAGCCCGACGCCATGGCAGCCTTTGGCCAGTTGGCGCGTGCGGCCATGGCCGAGGGAGCCATCAGCGCCAGGAACAAGGAGCTGATGGCCCTGGCCATTGGCATTACGCAGCACTGCTCGGGCTGCATCGGCTTTCACGTCAAGGCGCTGATCAAGCTGGGCTGCAGCAAACAGGAGCTCGAGGAAATGCTGTCCGTGTGCGTCTACATGGGCGGCGGCCCGGCCCTGATGTATACAGCCGAGGCCCTGGCGGCCTTTGACGCCATGTCGGTACCCGCCTGAGGGACATGCCGGGGGTGGTGCTTCAGCCCCCGCGTGCCGTATGCGTTCAGTCCTGCTGCATGGCACGCGCCAGCAGCCCGGGGGCCAGACGCAAAAACACCGGCATCCAGCATGCCCTCCCTATCCACAAGCGGCTTTTGTGCGTAGCCAAGCCCGCGATGATCTGGCGCGCAGCTTCTGCGGCTGGCAGCTTGTTGCGACCGCGCCCGGCGGTCATGGGCGTGTCCACCATGGGCATGACGGCTTCCACCACGCGCACGCCACTGCCTTGCAACTGCACGCGCAAGGCATCACCAAACAGATGCAGCCCGGCCTTGGTGGCGCTGTATACCGCCCCGCGGCTCTTGGGCACATAGGCCAGGAGCGAGCTGATGTGAACCACCAAGGCCTGTTGCTGTGCCAGCAGATGCGGCAACAAGGCCTGCGTGAGCACCATGGGTGCGACCAGGTTGATGTCCACTTCGGCGCGCACGTTGGCAGCGCCATAGTCCACAGCGTCCAGACGCAGGTTGTGTTGCACACCGGCGCAGTGGATCACGCAGCCCAGGTCCGGGTACCTGGCCGCCCACAGAGCGGCCAGGCCCGGCAGGGCGGCCACATCGCGCAGGTCGCAGGCAGTGGTGTCCACCAGCGGATGGGCTTTTTGCAGGGCCTGCAGGCGCTCCACGTTGCGGCCCAGGGCCAGCACCGGCACACCGGCCTGTGCCAGCTGCCGTGCCAGCTCCAAGCCAATACCGGAACTGGCGCCGGTCACCAGCGTGCGTCCCGGTTGTCCGCTCACTCCAGCTCCACGGGCACAAAGATGCGGTTGCCGTCATGCCACAGCAGCAGGGCCACCTGCTTGGGCTTTTTGTCCATCACCCTCCTGACCTGATCGGTGGAGCTGGTGGCCACGCCGTTGATGGCCAGCAGCACATCGCCGGGCTGCACACCGGCGCTGGCGGCCGGGCCTTGCACACCCTCAATCAACAGGCCGGCCTTGAGCTGCGTGGCGTTGAGCTCATCGCGCGTGAGTGGGCGCAGGCGCAGCCCCAGGCCACCCGGGCCTGTGTGTTCCGCTGTGCTGGCCGTGCTGTTGCCGGGCTCTTGCGCCCGGCCCAGCTTCACCGTCAGCATTTTGGCCGCGCCGTCGCGCCAGACCTTGAGCCGCACCGTCTCGCCCGGCAGGGCCTGGCCTATGCGGCTACTCAGATCGCCCGAGCGCTGCACCGCCTCACCGTTTACTTCGGTGATCACATCGCCGGGCTGCAGGCCGGCGTCTGCTGCCGCACTCTTGGGGTCCACACCAGCCACCAGTGCACCGTCGGGTTGGCTCAGGCCGAAGGACGAGGCCAGACCCTGCGTAAGGTCCTGCACCGACACGCCCAGGCGCGCATGCTCGGCGTGGCCGCTTGCCAGAATCTGGTCCTTGACTTTGAGCGCCACGCTGATGGGTATGGCAAACGACAGGCCCTGAAAGCCGCCCGACTGCGAATAGATTTGCGCATTGATGCCTACCACCGCGCCACTGGCATCAAACAGCGGGCCGCCCGAGTTGCCGGGGTTTACCGCAGCATCGGTCTGTATGAAAGGCACGGCCGCATCCCCCGGCAGCGAGCGCCCCTTGGCACTCACAATGCCCTGCGTGGCCGACTGCTCAAAGCCAAAGGGCGAGCCAATGGCCAGCACCGGGTCGCCCACCTGCAGCTGCTGCGAATCGCCCAGGCGCACCACCGGCAGGTTTTTGGCATCAATGCGCAGCACGGCAATGTCGGTGGCGGCATCGGCACCCAGCACCCGGGCGCGGAACTCGCGCCTGTCGCTGAGCTTTACCGTGACCTCCTTGGCCTCGCGCACCACGTGTGCGTTGGTGAGGATGAGGCCGTCACTGGCAATGATGAAGCCCGAGCCCTGGCTGCGAAACGGCACGTTGCCGCCCTGCCCCGGGCGTGGAATGCGAAGCTGAAAGCCCGGCAGGCCGCGGAAGAACTCGAAGAAGGGGTCGTTCATGTCCGGTGCCATCTGGTCCGCACCCACGGCGTGCTGGCCGGCCACCGTCACGCCCACCACGGCAGGTGCGGCCTGCTGCACGATGGCGCGGAAGTTGGGCGTGGTGCCGGGTTGCACCGGCGCCGCCGGCACCGCGGGCGCAGTCAAGGCACCGGTGACCGCAGGGGCGGGGCTGGCCGCGCGCGTTGGGCTGCCGTCCATAGCCAGCCAGTTGTCATTGCGGTGGTTGTAGGCCGCCGCCGTGGCGGCCAGTATCAGCACGGCGCCCACCAGTGTCAGCATCCAATTTTTTGCTTGCATGGTCATTCCCCTTACGGCAAAGGCATCCGGGTTGCCAAGTGAAGTGGATGGTAGGAACCTGCAGTGGCCGTGAATTGCGAAAGCGCAATTCACCGCGGCACAGCGCGCCTAGATTTGCAGGCAGACGCGAAGGAGTTTTGCCATGCAAACATTTTTGTCGTTGGGTGCAGCGGCACTGTGCACCACACTGCTTGCCGGATGCGCCAGCTACCAGTCGCCCCAGGAGCAGTCGGGCATGGTGATAGGCGGCGCCTTGGGTGGCCTGCTGGGCTCGCAAGTAGGCCATGGCAGCGGGCGCACGGCAGCCGTCATTTTGGGCACGCTGGCGGGTGCCGCAGTGGGCGGTTCGGTGGGCCACTCGATGGCCGAGACCGACCGCCTGAAAACCGCCCACGCGCTGGAGAACGTGCGCACCGGCGTGCCCACCTCGTGGCGCAACCCGGACAGTGGCAACCAGTACACCGTGGTGCCCACCCGCACCTATGACGAGCCCAACGGCCCCTGCCGCGAGTACACGGTGGATGCAGTGGTGGCCGGGCGCAAGGACAGGGTCTACGGCACGGCCTGCCGCCAGACCGATGGCAGCTGGAAGGTGCAGCCATGAACCAGGCCATGACAGTGCACGACGCCATCTTCGGGCGCTGCTCGGTGCGCGCCTTTCAGAGCAGTCCGCTGGAACGCAGCACCCTGCAGGCGCTGCTGGCAGCCGCGGTGCGTGCACCCACGGCCATGCACAGCGAACCCTGGCAGTTTGTCATCGTGGAAGAGGTCGCCTTGCTCAAGCGCCTGTCCGAGCAGGCCCGGCTGAGCTTTGTTGCGGAGACCGCGCGCCTGCACCCGGGGCGTGCCGGTCTAGAGATGTTCTCCAGGCCCGGCTTTGATATTTTTTACGACGCCCCTTGCCTGGTGGTGATCTGCGCAAAGGTGGACACGCCCTTCGCCGCGGCCGACTGCTGGCTGGCCGCACAGAACCTGATGCTTCAGGCCCATGCCATGGGTCTGGGAACCTGCGTCATCGGCTCGGCCGTGACCGGGCTCAACGCACCGGCTACCAAGCTGGAGTTGGACATCCCTGCGGAGACAGTGGCGATTGCACCCGTCATTGTCGGCAGGCCGCGTGGTGAGACGCCGCGCAGTGCGCGCAGCGAGCCCCATGTGCTGGCCTGGCGCTAAGTGACGGCTGCAAGAATTTGCAGTACCAGAAGCTAACGGACCGGCCCATGGTTTGCGAACTGGCTCCAGCAAGCTGGCGTCTGGCGGGATATGCTCAATCCACACGCACAACCCACCGCCTGCCGATTCAACATGCACCCCCATTCAACCTCAGCGGACAAAGCGGCATAGCGGGAATGCGCGACGAACCCGTATTTGACTGGCGCACCATAGGCGCGCTGAACGCCGTCTCTACTCTGGCGCAGGTCGGGCAGTTCGGCATTGCGTTTGTCATGCTCCCCGTGTGGCTGGCCCAGCAGGGGCTGGACGCCTCGCAGCTGGGCCTGTTTGCCGCATCCCTGTGGCTGGGCCAGTTGCCCGGACTCGCGCTTGCGCCCCGTTTGTGCCAGCGCCTGGGTGAACGCCGGGTCATCGTGCTCGGACTTCTGTGCACCCTGTGCGCCTTGGCTTGGATATCGCTTCTTGGATGGCCCTATTGGCTGGCCGGCGGATTTCTTTCGGGCTTCGGTCTCGGGCTGCGATGGATTGGCGTGGAGCCCTGGCTCTACCGCATCGCACCGGCGCAAGCGCGCGGCAGGTTGGTCGGCTTCCACGAAACGCTGATTGCACTTGCACCCATCATCGCGCCCCTGCTGGCCAATTTCTTCGGTATGCACGGACAGGCGGTGTTCTGGATAGGCGCCGCATTCACCGTGGCGGCCTTGTTGCCCTTGGCCTTGGCGCGTGCCCCTGTAGTTGAGCCAGCCCCGCAGGCCGCCCGGGGTCCGTGGGTCAATCCACTGCGGCAGGCGCGGGAGCATGTCTTCAAGCAGGGGCTTGTCATTGCCTCGGTCGGTGGAATGATAGAGGCCGCTGTTTCCGGCCTGTTTGCCCTGTTTACCCAAGGCCACGGCATGACGGTCAACCAGACGGCTGATTTGCTGGCTGTGTTTGGTCTGGGCGGCTTGCTGATGCAGTACGCCATTGGCTGGCTGGCAGACCATCGCGGTGTGGGCAAGGCAGCGCTGGTTTGCGCCCTGGGCACCGCCACCGTCTGCATTGCGCTGGCACTGTCCATGCCCTATGCCTTGGTAGTGGCCGCGGTCTTTCTGCTAGGCGGCTTCATCACTTCGTTTCTTACCCTGGCACTCATTGCCAGCACCCTGGCTACATCGGGCAGCATGGCTGGCAACGTCAGCACCATGTCCATGGTGTACACAGTGAGTGCTGTGGCCGGGCCGCTGCTTGCGGGTGCAAGCATCAAGGCCAGCCATGGTGATGCACTGATGTGGCTCACAGCGGCTGCGGCATCTGTGATGGCGTTGCTGTTGACCTGGTGGCTACGGGAGCCTCTGCCGGCTGGACCGGTGCAGCCTGCCGGGCGCTAAGGCGCATGCCCCACACGGCGGCGCAGATCGGCCAGGGCCTGCGCCACGCGCGCCATCACCACAGCCCAACTGTCGCCAGCGCCGCGTCTGAACAGATGCACATTCGGGTACCAGGGCGTGCGCTCGCCGCTCAGACCCCAACGCCAGTCGGCCACTTGGGGCAGCAGCAGGAACACGGGCTTGCCCAGGGCTGCGGCCAGATGGGCTACGGCCGAGTCGATGCTGACCACCACATCCAGCGCCTGCACCACGCGGGCCGTCTCCGAAAAGTCTGCGCACAGGGCCATGCTGTCGGGCAGCCAGGCGGGCAGGTCCTTGGCGTCTTTCTGCAGGCTCACCCACGACAGGCCGGGCAAGTCAAAAAGAGGCTGCAAAGTGGCCGCCGAAAGCGAGCGCAGCCTGTCATCCGGGTGTGTGGGCCGCCCTTGCCAGACCACGCCGACTTTGAGCACGGACGCATTCGCATGCGCACCAGTCCCGCCACCTGACCCGGCACGGGATGGAGCGTACTGGCTGCCCACGATGGAAGCCGACCCCGCTGGCGGCAGGCTCAGATAGGGCACGGGCATGGGCAGATAGGGCAGCAGGCCCGGCCCCACGCCGCCCCAGCGGTTGGGCAGATCCATGAGGGGCAGGTGTGCATCGAAGTGCCCGTGCAGCTCGCCTGCTGCGGCCACTTCGAGCGCGGGCCAGCTCTGCTGCAAAAGGTGCTGCAGGGGCTTGGGCACTTCCAGCACCACCGTGGCACCGTGGGCCTTGAATTCCTGCTGCAGCCAGGGCGCGTAGCGCGCAAATTGCAGGCTGTCGCCAAAGCCCTGCTCACCCCACAGGAGCAGGCGCATGCCTGCGCTCACGCGGCCCTGCCACAGCGCCTGTGCGGGGTAGCGCAGACGCTCGGTCCAGTGCGGGCTGCGCCAGCGTGCCTGGTACAGCGGCCAGCCCTCGTCCTGGCGGCCCTGGGCCAGGCGGATCATGCCCAGGTGCACCTGCACGTCGGCGCGGCCGGGTTGCAGTTGCAGGGCTTTCTCGAACGCATCAGCCGCGTCATCCAGGCGGGCTTCAAAGCGCAGGGCCACGCCCAGACCGGCCCACAGCGCGGGGTGGTCTGGCGTCTGCTGCAATGCTTCGGTAATGATTTGTAAGGCCTGGGCGCTACGGCCCTGGCTCAGGCTGGCCTGGGCTTGGGCCAGGATGGTGTCGGGGGTCAAGGCTTTGGCCAAGGCGGGCTCCTGTGCTCCGGTGCGTTTGTGCAATTGCTGCACACGCTAGCAACAACTCAGGGTTTAAGCCAGCGCTCGGCCAGGCGCACCCAGTAGCTGGCACCCAGCGGAATCAGGTCGTCATTGAAGTCGTAGCTGGGGTTGTGCAGCATGCAGGGGCCGCCACCGTGGCCCATCTCGCGGTGGGCGCCGTCGCCATTGCCCAGGAACACATAGCAGCCCGGCTTCTCCAGCAGCATGTAGGAAAAATCTTCGGCGCCCATGGTGGGCTCCTGTGCGCTCACACGCTCGGGGCCCACCAGCTCGGCCATCACGCCGCGGGCAAAGTCGGCCTCGAAGGCCGTGTTGATGGTGGGCGGGTAGTTGCGCACAAACTCAAAGGTGCAGGTCAGGCCAAAAGCCGCTGCCGTGTGCTCGGCCACCACGCGCATGCGCTGCTCGATCAGGTCCAGCACGGGGATGCTGAAGGTGCGCACCGTGCCCTGCAGCTCGCAGCTGTCGGGGATGACGTTGGTGGCTTCACCGGCGTGGATCATGGTGACGGAGATCACACCGGCATCAATGGGTTTGACGTTGCGGCTGATGATGTTCTGGAAGGCCTGCACCATGCTGGCAGCCACTGCCACCGGGTCTTGCGCGAAGTGCGGCATGGCGGCGTGCCCGCCCTTGCCGTGGATGGTGATCTTGAACTCGTTGCTGCTGGCCATCACCGGCCCGGCGCTCACTGCAAACTGCCCCACCGCCGCGCCCGGCCAGTTGTGCAGGCCAAACACGGCCTGCATGGGGAACTGCTCAAACAGGCCCTCTTTGATCATCTCGCGTGCGCCGCCGCCGCCTTCTTCGGCCGGTTGGAAGATCAGGTACACCGTGCCGTCAAAGTTGCGCTCGGTGGCCATGTGTTTGGCCGCTGCCAGCAGCATGGCGGTGTGGCCGTCATGGCCGCAGGCGTGCATTTTTCCGGGGTGCACACTGGCATGGGCAAAGGTGTTGAACTCCTGCATGGGCAGCGCGTCCATGTCGGCACGCAGGCCGATGGCTTTGTCACTGGTACCCGCCTTCAGGATGCCCACCACGCCGGTGGTCCCCAAGCCGCGGTGGATGGGGATGCCCCACTCGGTGAGCTTGGCGGCCACCACGTCAGCGGTGCGCTGCTCCTGAAAGCACAGCTCCGGGTGGGCGTGCAGATCACGGCGGATGGCGGCGATTTCGGCCGCAGCGGAAACTATTGGGTCAATCAGGTTCATGCGAACATTATGGCGCTGAGCGCTTTACCATAGCGCCATGGACGTCTCTTCCTTCCCCCCTGCTGCCCTTGGTTCATTTGAAGTGCTGGGCGCCTGCCCGCACGACTGCCCGGACACCTGCTCGCTGGTCACCAGCGTGCAGGACGGCGTGGCCATCAAGGTGCATGGCAACGCGGCGCACGCCCACACCGGCGGCGTGCTGTGCACCAAGGTCTCGCGCTACACCGAACGCAGCTACCACCCCGAGCGTCTGCGCACTCCCTTGAAGCGCAACGGCCCCAAGGGCAGCGGCCAGTATGTGGAGGTGAGCTGGGATGAGGCCCTCACCGACATTGCCGCGCGCCTCAAAACCATTGCCGCGCGCGACCCCGAGGCCATTCTTCCCTACAGCTACGCGGGCACCATGGGCCTGGTGCAGGGCGACGGCATGGCGGCGCGTTTTTTCCACAAGCTGGGCGCGTCCCTGCTGGACCGCACCATCTGCGCCGCAGCCGGTGCGGCCGCCCTGGAGTACACCCTGGGTGGCAAACTGGGCATGAAGATCGAGCGCTTTGCCGAGGCCGACCTGATCCTCATCTGGGGCAGCAACGCCATTGCCAGCAACCTGCACTTCTGGCGCCACGTGCAAACCGCCAAGCGAGGCGGCGCCAAAATCATCTGCATAGACCCACGCAAGACCGAGACGGCCGAGAAGTGCCACACCCACATTGCCCTGCGCCCCGGCACCGACGCCGCCCTGGCCCTGGCCCTGATGCACGAGCTCATCCGCCACGACTGGCTGGACCATGGCTACATTGCCCAGCACACCCTGGGCTGGGAAGCCCTGAAAGAACGCGCCCTGCAGTGGACGCCCGCGCGCGCGGCCGAGGTCTGCGGCATCAGCGTGGAAGAAATCGAGAGTCTGGCGCGCGACTACGGCCTGGCCTGCAAGGCTGGCAAGAACGCCGCCATCCGCCTGAACTACGGCATGCAGCGCGCGCGTGGCGGCGGCAACGCGGTGCGCGCCGTGGCCTGCCTGCCCG
Source organism: Rhodoferax lacus (assembly GCF_003415675.1). Classification (GTDB taxonomy): domain Bacteria; phylum Pseudomonadota; class Gammaproteobacteria; order Burkholderiales; family Burkholderiaceae_C; genus Allorhodoferax; species Allorhodoferax lacus. The sequence goes on along the minus strand of NZ_QFZK01000004.1, from coordinate 350,046 downwards.
CACTCACCGGCGCCTGGCGCAGGCCGGCCAGCGGCCTGCACATGTCCAACTCCGGGGTCTACCCCACCGACAAAGCCACGCTGCAGCGCCCCGATCTGCTGGGTGGGCGCACGCCGCGCACCATCAACATGAGCGCCATTGGAGACGCCCTGCTCGCCCCCGCCAGCGCCACCTTTGGCCCGCAGGTGGAGGCCCTGGTGGTCTACAACAGCAACCCGGTGGCGGTGGCACCCGACTCCGGCCAGGTGGTGCGCGGCTTTATGCGCGACGACCTGTTTACCGTGGTGCTGGAACACTTCAAAACCGACACGGCCGACTACGCCGACTACATCCTGCCCGCCACCACGCAGCTGGAGCACTGGGATATCCACACCACCTATGGCCACACCGATGTGGTGCTCAACCGCCCGGCCATTGCACCCGTAGGCCTGGCGCGCAGCAACACGGCGGTGTTCCGCGAACTGGCCGCACGGCTGGGGTTCGATGAGCCCTGCTTTGCCGATGACGACCTGGCCATGGTGCGCCAGGCCTTTGGCGACAAGATTCCCTTTGACGAACTGCTGGCCAAAGGCTTTGCCAGCGTGGCCGTGCCGGACGCGCCCTTTGCCAACGGCGGCTTCCCCACGCCCTCGGGCCAATGCGAGTTCTTCAGCCAGCGCCTGGCGGACGCCGGCCAGGACGGCCTGCCCGACTACCTGCCCAATTTTGAAGAGGCCAAACCGGGCGACCTGTACCCGTTGGCCATGATCTCGCCGCCCGCGCGCAACTTTTTGAACAGCAGCTTTGTGAATGTGAAAAGCCTGCGCGACATCGAAGGCGAGCCGCTGCTGGAAATGCACGCCGATGACGCCGCCGCGCGTGGCATAGCCAGCGGCGACACGGTGCGTGTGTTCAATGGCCGCGGCTCCTACCGCTGTGCCGTGCGCATCAACCAGCGCGCACGTGCGGGCGTGGTGAACGGCCTGGGCGTATGGTGGCGCAAGCTGGGGCTGGACGGCAACAATGTGAATGAGCTGACCAGCCAGCGCCTGACCGACATGGGCCGTGCTGCCACGTTTTATGACTGCGCGGTGCAGGTGGAACGCGCGGCATGACGACGGCCAACATCAACCGCTTTATCCAGCACCTGTGCTCGGCGTTTGAAGCCCTGGGGGCACAGGTGCCCATGGAACGGGCGGAGCACATGGCGGTGCTGGTGCACAGCGCCATGGAAAGCCCCAGGCGGCGCTACCACGTGTCGGACCACGCGCTCTACATGTGCGAGGGCATGGCGCCACGCCAGGTGCTGGCCGCCATCTTCCACGACGTCATCTATGTGCAGCTGGATGACGGCATTGCGCCCCACCTGGCTGAGCTGCTGACGCCCATCATCAGCCGCCAGGGGCAGGAACTGGTGCTGCTGAAAACCGGCGCCGATGACTATGGGCTGCAGCTGTGCCTGGACCTGTTTGGCTTCAAGCCCGGCCAGTTGCTGACCCTGGCGGGTGGCCTGAACGAGTTCCTCAGCGCCGCTGTTGCGGTGCAGTTGTTGCAGCCCTGGCTGAAGCCGAGCGACCTGCTGGCCGTGGTGGCCAGCATAGAAGCCACGGTGCCGTTTCGCCCCCTGCAGGTCGATGGCCAGGACTGCAGCATGGTGCTGGCAGCGCGGGTCCGCGCGCAGGCCTGCCGCGTGATGGGGCTGGCTGAAGGAGCAGTGCTCGACGACTTGGTCCATGCCGTAATGTGCGATGCCGTGGCCATTGCCAACCGGGATCTGGGCAGCTTTGCCGAGCCCGATGCAGGCAAATTTGTTGCCGCCACCTGGCTGCTGATTGAGGAATCCAATGCGCCCCTGGCCGCTGTAGGGTCCTACACCTTGAAGGACTACCGCGAAGCGCTGACCCGCATGCAGGTGTTTCTGGACGGGCTGGAGGCGGCACACGTGTTCCGTCACTTTGGTGGCATTCCCGAAGCGCAGACCTACGCGCGCATGACCAGCACAGCGGCGGCCAACGTGGGCTTTGCCTCGGTGTTGCTGCAGCTCAAGATCATGTCCGTCACCCTCATCGAGGCCCTGGCGCTGCAAAGCGGTGGCGATGGCCCGGTGTCCATGTTTTTGGGCGACCTGAGCGCTGCAGGCGGCAAGCCCGAACGCATTGACGACTACCTGCCGGCCTGCAAAGGCGCAACGGGCCTGGACCCGCTGTTGCTGCAACTAATGGAACAGGGCAGGCCCCAAGACCCGCGCAGTGACCTGACCGTGTCACCGCTCACGGCCTACATCTACCGCTGCCTGGGCCCCGAGGGCTGTGCCTCTGTCATGGCCCAGGCCAGGCGCATGGCCAATGGCGAGCTGTCAGCCCACGCCTTGCTGCGCACCCTGCCTGCACCCATGCTGGAGGGCATCATCGATGCCTGTGCCCGCATTGCGGTATCGCGGCGCGAGCGCTTGCAGGGCTTGAAGGCGGAGCTGCTGGCCACGCCAGCGGCAGCGCCCACGCATCTGGCCCGGCCTGCGCCCTAGCAGTCCAGCACCACGTCCCCCAGCGGGCGCGAGCAGCAAGCCAGCAGCCAGCCATCGGCCACGTCCTCGTCGGTGATGCCGCCGTTTTGCAGCATGTGCACTTCGCCCGAGATCTTCTTCACCTTGCAGGTGCCGCAGACGCCAAACAGGCAGGCGCTGGGGATGGACAGTCCCGCCTCGCGCGCCACATCCAGCACGGTCTGGGTGCCGCTGCAGGTGGCCTCGCGGCCGGAGGCGGCAAAGCGCAGCACCGAGGTCTGGGTGGCGTCCACCTTTTCATCGGCGTGCTGGCGGGTTTCGGCATCCACATGCACCGGTACCTGAAAGCTCTCTTCGTGGTAGCGGGCCATGTCAAAACCGGCCGCCTGCAGCACGCCGCGCACCGCCTTCATATACGGCTCGGGGCCGCAGCAGAAGATCTCGCGCTCAAAGTAGTCGGGCGCAATCAGTTCCAGCATCAGCTGGTTGAGGCGCCCGCTGTAGCCGGTCCAGGCGCCAAAGGGGTTGGGCCGCTCGCACACCAGGGCCACGCGGAACTCGGACACGCGGGCGCTGATGGCCTCCAGCTCGCTGCGAAACAGCAGGTCGGAGGGCGTGCGCGCGCACTGCACAAAGCAGACGTCGGTGTGACGGCCCTGGTCGAACAGCCAGCGCGTCATGGACATCAGCGGCGTGATGCCCACGCCACCTGCCAGGAACAGGTATTTGGGCGCCGGGCTGTGCTGCACGCTGAAGATGCCAGAGGGCCCGCGCGCCTGCACATGGTCGCCCACCTTCAGATGCTGGTGCAGCCAGTTGGAGACTTTGCCACCCGGCTCGGCCTTGACGGTGATGGTCAGGCACACCGGGCGCGAGGGGCTGCTGGAGAGCGTGTAGCAGCGCGTGTGGGTGACGCCTTCAATCTCCACCTGCAGGGTGATGAACTGCCCGGCCTGGTAACGGAACCAGGAGGGCTGCTCGGTCTGGAAGCAGAAGGTTTTGACGTCCGCGCTGTCGGAGAGCACCATGGTGCAGAGCAGGCGCTCGGAGTCGCTGTCCCAGGCCTTGATGCCGCTGTCCGCCCGGGGTTTGAGTATGGCGTTCATGCGCTGTGCCTCAAGCCGACGCCACCAGATGGATGGGCTGGATGGGGATGGCCGCGCGCGCGGGTGGCACCATCTCGGCCATCTGGCCGGTGTACCAGTCGATGAAGTTCTGCACGCCGAACTCGATGGTCTGCGAGTAGGGGCCGGGCTCGTAAGCCTTGCTGTTGATGCCGGCCTGGTTGTTCTCGGCCAGCACGCGGTCCTGGTCGTTGGTGGCAGCCCAGACCTGCATCATCTCTTCGGGGTGATAGTCCACGCCTTCCTGCGCGTCCTTATTCACCAGCCACCAAGTGGTGACCTGGGTGAGCTGCGGGCCCAGGGGCAGCACGCGAAAGGCAATCGCGTGGTCGGCCTGCAGGTGGTTCCAGTTGTTGGGCAGGCTGAGCATGCGCACCGAGCCCAGGTCCTTGTTCTGCAGATTGCCCAGCAACTGCTTCACAGCGGGCTTGCCGTCCATGGTCATGGACTCGCCATGGGCCAGGGGCAGGCGCACCACCCGGAAGCGTTTGTCGGGTGAGTTTTGCGAAGCGTGCGGCAGGCCTTCGGCATCCCACTCGGCCGCCTTGGCGCGTATGCGGTCGGCAAAGGCGGGGGCCACGCGCGGGTCATCGGTGCTGTCGAACTCGGACAGGGTGCGCAGCAGCTCGGGGTGGTTGCCGGTGCAGTGGTAGCACTCGCGGTTGTTCTCGATCACGAGCTTCCAGTTGGCCTGCTCCACCAATGTGGAGCTGCAGGCCACCTTGGCGTTTTCCAGGTCGTGCGGCTGCATATAGGGCTGCACCATTTGCGAGAAGGCATCAAAGTCCGGTGCCTCATCGGCCAGGCAGATGTAGACGTAGCCACCCACGGTGCGGCAATGGGCCTGCTTCAATGAAAAGTCAGCGGCCTTGAAGTCCGGGCCCATCTCGCGGGCAAACAGCAGGCGGCCGTCGAGCTCATAGGTCCACTGGTGGTAGGGGCAGACCAGCTTGGCGGCCTTGCCCGCATCGCCCACACAGACCTTGGAGCCACGGTGGCGGCAGGTGTTGTAGAAGGCGCGCACCACGCCATCGGCCCCGCGCACGATCACCAGCGAGCTGGTGCCCACCTCCAGGGTGAACCAGTTGCCCGCAGCGGGCACGGCGCAAGCCGGGCCGGCGAACAGCCAGTTGCGGTACCAGATCTGCTCGATGTCGAGCTGGTGAAAATCGGCGTCGTTGTAGAAGGGCTGGGGCAGGCTGTAGTCGGCCCGGCGTGTGGCCAGCAGGTCTGCCATGCGGCTGCGGGAGGCTTGGAGGTTCACGGTATGTCCTTTGGGTTCCAGTCAAAAAATCGGGACCGGACCACGGGGACAAAGCGCTGGCACAACACGGACCATCGAGCGCGATAAGCACAGGCCTGCATTGCGACCGCGCGACCACCCACCGTAGTCCTGCATCAGTGCACACGCGGGCTGGTTTCCGGACTGGCGCACGGCACCCGTTGTCTTCAGGTGCCGTAGGCGTTTACCTTCCCGGGCTGGAGGCCCAGTGGCTTGTTTGAACGCCGCTTCTCTGCGCTAACCGTTGCGGGGGCAGTTTCGGCTTCACACCGAATTCCCATTTAACCGGACGTGTGTCCGGAACCTGCGCATGCCCCGGTCTTTCGACCGGGCATAGGCACAGTTTATGGGGCCGTCTGGTTGGACGGGCGTGGTGCTGCGACCCAGGCTTATGCCGTGCCGACACGCACCCAAAAACCCTCAGGCGGCCATGGCCTGGGCGGCAATATCCAGCGAGCGCAGACGCAGCTCCGTATCGAAAATATCGCAGACCAGCATCAGCTCATCGGCCTCGGTCACGTCCACGATTTTCTTCAGGTGTTCAGCCACGGTGGCGGGCCCGCCGATGACGGCCATGGCCAGGAAGTCGGCAATGGCCTCGCGCTCCTGCGCACTGCGGCTCTCCAGATAATTTTCCGCCGGCGGCTGCAGGGCACGGCGCTCGCCGCGCACGATGCCGCTCACGCGCTGGAAGATGCTGCTGGCCAGGTACTGGGCCTCTGCATCGGTAGCGGCAGCCACCAGTGGAACACCCACCACCACGTGCGGTTTGGCCAGCGTGGCCGAGGGCACAAAGGTGCTGCGGTAAATATCAATAGCCTGCATCAACATCCGCGGCGCAAAGTGCGAGGCAAAGGCATAGGGCAGCCCGCGCTGTGCGGCCAGCTGGGCCGAGAACAGGCTGCTGCCCAGCAGCCAGATGGGCACATGGGAGTTAGCGCCGGGCGAGGCAATCACACGCTGGCCCGGCTGCGGAGCACCCAGCAGTTGCTGCAGCTCGGCCACCTCGCGCGGAAAGTCTTCTTCGCTCTCTGCGCGGTTGCGGCGCAGGGCGCGCATGGTGACCTGATCGGTGCCGGGCGCACGGCCCAGCCCCAGGTCGATACGGCCGGGGTACAGGGCCTCCAAGGTACCAAAGGCCTCGGCCACCACCAGCGGCGCATGGTTGGGCAGCATGATGCCGCCCGAGCCCACGCGGATGCGCTGGGTGCCGCCGGCAAGATGGCCCACCAGCACGGCCGTGGACGAGCAGGCCAGGCCCGGCATGTTGTGGTGCTCGGCCAGCCAGTAGCGGGTGAAGCCCAGGCTTTCAGCGTGCTGTGCGGTCTGCAGGGCGATGGCAATGGCCTGGCCCACGCTGCTGCCTTCGCGTACGGCAACCAGATCGAGCATGGAGAGGGTGGTGTGGGTCATGGGCCATTATCGGCACCGCGTCCACGGTGCGCAGGCGCCTGGCCGGATGCCTGGTCTTCAAAAAGGGCAATGGCACTGGCCGCCACCTGCCGCGTGTCATACCAGGCATAGCCGCCCACACCCACAGCGCCCAGCAGCGGCACAAAGCGCGCCGCGCCCGAGCCCAGCAACTTCTTGCCGAGGCGCGCACCCAGGCGTTTGACCACCGACTGCAGCAGCGCGCCCGAGGCCTGGCGTATCAGCCAGCGCTCGCCGCTGCGCACGGCCAGATCGCGCACGGCCTGTGCTGCACTGTGCTTGAACAGGCAGTAGAGCATGTGCTCGGTGGTGAGCGTGGCGCTCTGGCCATAGACGGCGGCAATGTCGCTCACCATCTGCGACTGGATCTTCCACACCGCCAGCAGGTCGGGCAGCACCATGAGCAAACCGAATGGCCCCGGCGCCATGGCCAGCGAGCCCGACACCATGGCGGCCTTGTTGGCAGCCGCCTGGGACAGGGACTTGGCCGCCTGCAAAGGCTGCAAGGCCGCTTGCCGGGCGCTGGGCGGCACCTGACCGGCCAGGTCGAGCAGCACATGGCCAATCGTGTCGGCCGAAATGCCTTGTCCACTGCCCCCGTTGTTGCTGGCAGTGGCGGGAACCGAAGAGTTGTCAGTCATAGCGCCTCGCTTTCATGGAGCGTCACGCTCCGTGTTCATCCGCAGGCGCTGCATCCAGTGCCAGCACCCGGGTTGCAATCATGTCCAGCGCGGCGCGGCTCACGCCCTGCTTGTCGATCCAGACCTTGGGCAAGAGGCTGCCCGCCAGCGACACGGCATCGCCATCGCGCAGTGCCAGCAGGTCCTTGCAGGCCCCGGTGTCAAAGGCGATCACATTGGCGATGACCAGCTCCGGCTGCGTGCCCTGCGCGCGCACCTTGGCCACCACAAAGATGCTGTTGTTCTTGCCCACACGCTTCTCCGGCTCGCCCCAGATGTGGCCCGCCACCAGTCCTTCTATCATTCCTGCTCCTGTCGATGCGAACCATACGCCGCACACGCTGCGAGCTTAACGCGGTGCCCATGTCCTTCAAACTGCCTGGCGGCCACACCATAATGTCGGCCATGCCGCGCATGCGCCCATCAAAATTCCGCCCCCAAAGAAAGCCCCCATGAAAACCAAAGCCGCCGTCGCCTGGAAAGCAGGCCAACCCCTGACCATTGAAACCGTGGACCTGCAGGGCCCCAAGCTGGGCGAAGTCCTGGTGGAAATCAAGGCCAGTGGCATTTGCCATACCGACTACTACACCCTGAGCGGCGCCGACCCTGAAGGCATCTTCCCGGCCATCCTGGGCCATGAAGGCGCAGGCATTGTGGTGGATGTAGGCCCGGGTGTCACCACCCTCAAGAAGGGCGACCACGTCATTCCCCTCTACACGCCCGAGTGCCGTGGCTGCAAGTTCTGCCTCTCGCGCAAGACCAACCTGTGCCAGCTCATTCGCGGCACCCAGGGCAAGGGCCTGATGCCCGACGCCACCAGCCGCTTTAGCCTGAATGGCGAGCCCATCCTGCACTACATGGGCACCAGCACCTTCAGCAACTTCACCGTGGTGCCCGAGATTGCACTGGCCAAGATCCGCTCCGACGCACCTTTTGACAAGGTCTGCTACATCGGCTGCGGTGTCACCACCGGCATTGGCGCGGTGATTTTTACCGCCAAGGTGGAGGCCGGTGCCAACGCCGTGGTGTTTGGCCTGGGCGGCATTGGCCTGAATGTGATCCAGGGCCTGAAGATGGTGGGTGCCGACAAGATCATCGGCGTGGACCTGAACCCTGCGCGCGAAAAGATGGCGCGCGAGTTCGGCATGACGCACTTCCTGAACCCCAAAGACATCGAGGCAGCAGGCGGCAACATCGTGGACGCCATCGTGCAACTCACAGACGGCGGCGCCGACTACAGCTTCGAGTGCATTGGCAACACCCGGGTGATGCGCCAGGCGCTGGAGTGCACGCACAAGGGCTGGGGCCGCAGCATCATCATCGGCGTGGCAGAAGCCGGTGCCGAAATCAGCACCCGCCCGTTTCAGCTGGTGACCGGGCGCAAGTGGGAAGGCTCAGCCTTCGGCGGCGCCAGGGGCCGCACCGATGTACCGAAGATCGTGGACTGGTACATGGAGGGCAAGATCAACATCGACAAGCTCATTACCCACACCATGCCGCTCGAAGACATCAACAAGGGTTTTGATTTGATGAAGAGCGGTGAGTCCATCCGCGGCGTGGTGTTGTTCTAGAGAAGGCTAAAAGGTTCAGCCGCCGCGCCGCCCCAAGGCTGAACACGGCCCCCTGGGGGCAGGGAGCCACACGCAGTGGGCGACCGTGGGGCTAAAAGGTTTCGCCGCCGGGCCGCCCCAAGGCGAAGCAGCCCCCCCGGGGGGCAGCGACCCACACGCAGTGGGGGAGCGTGGGGGCTAAAAGGTTTCCCACTCGTCGTCACCGCCACTGGCCACTGCCACGGGTTTTGGTGCTGGCTTGGGTGCGGCCGGTGGCAACGCAGCCTTGGCTGCTGCAGGCCTGGCACTGGCGGCCTTGGGGGCTGCGGCTTTGGGCGCAGCAGCCTGCGGACGCGGGCTGCTGGCCACATCGCCCCGGCGCTCCTGGCCCTTGAAGGACAGTGCTGTGGCTCCGGTGGCGCGCACCTGGGTCTTGGGCAGGGCAGCCAGGTGCTGGCCTGCCCCCAGCTTGAAGATGGCAACCGTCTGCAGCAGCTCACCGGCCTGACCCTTCAGGCTGGAAGCGGCGGCCGCCATTTCTTCCACCAGAGCGGCGTTTTGCTGGGTGACCTGGTCCATTTGCATCACGGCTTCGCCCACCTGGGCGGCGCCAGCAGCTTGCTCGGCACTGGCGGCACTGATCTCGCTCATCAGATCGGTGACATGGCGGATGGAGTCCACCAAGTCGGTCATGGTGGAGCCAGCCTGGTCCACCAGGGTGGTGCCCTGTTCGACACGTTCCACGCTGGCGCCGATCAGGCTCTTGATTTCCTTGGCGGCTTCGGCCGAGCGGCCGGCCAGCGAACGCACCTCGCTGGCCACCACGGCAAAGCCACGGCCCTGGTCGCCGGCACGGGCGGCTTCCACGGCGGCATTCAGCGCCAGGATATTGGTCTGGAAGGCAATGCCATCAATCACGCTGATGATGTCGGAGATCTTGCGTGAAGAGTCGTTGATGCCCTTCATGGTCTCCACCACCTGACCGACCACCTCACCGCCCTTGACGGCTACCGTGGAGGCATTCATGGCCAACTGGTTGGCGCGGCGCGCCGTGTCGGCGTTTTGTTGCACGGTGGAGCTCAGCTCTTCCATGCTGGCGGCCGTCTCTTCCAGGGCGCTGGCCTGCTGTTCGGTGCGCGCCGAGAGGTCGTTATTGCCCTGGGCAATCTGGGCGCTGGCGGTGGCCACGCCTTCAGAGCCCTGCTGTACGCTGCCCACGATGCGCACCAGGTTCTCCTGCATGTTGAGCAAGGTGGTGAGCAGCACGCCGGTTTCATCATGCGTCTTGACGGCCACCTTGGAGGTCAGGTCGCCATCGGCCACCTTGGTGGCAAAGGACACCGCCTCGGAGAGTGGCACGGTAATGGAGCGCGCTGTCAGGAAGGCGATGGTGGCTGCAATCAGGGCTGCAGCCAGTGTGAGCACCTCCGTGATGACTTTGGCGAAGCCGCCATCGGCCTCCATCTTGTCACCGTCCTGCGTCATCAGTTCTTCCTGGAACTTGGTCAGTGCGGTCACGACGTCAAAATAGTCCTTTTGCGGGGCCTGCAAGTCATTCAGGATAAAGGCACCGGCCTCATCGCCCTTGCCTTCTTCCAGCAACGCAACCAGCTTGCCACGCGCCTCGGCATAGGCCGCGCGCTTGGGCACGGTGGCCTCCATCAGCGTCAGTCCCTTGGGGCTGGTGATCAGGGGCTTGAGTTTTTCAAAGATAGCCGTGTTGACCCGGGTTTCCTCATCCGACTTGGCCAGCCAGGCCTTTACCTGCGCCGGGTCCTTGATGGCCAGGGCGGCATTGCGCAGGAAGCGGGCCTGGTTGCTCTGGTGTTCCTGGATTTCATTGAGCATGACGACCTTGGCGTAGCGGTCATTGAGAACCAGATCGGCCGTGCTGTTGATGCTGTTGATGCGGCTGACCGCGACAACGGCGACGATCACCAGCAGTGCGATAACGATACCAAAGCCGATCCAAAGGCGCTTGCCGATGTTGAGGTTGGAGAAGTTCATTTTGTTTCTATTCCTGAAGTTGGAAGTGACTGCAGCAACGCCCCCCTGCATGGTGCCCATTGTTCCCGCAGCCGCGCTGTGCAAACTGATGCAAATCAATATATCCGCTCAATGTGCGAATAGGAGCCCAAATCAGGGGGGAATTTTGTCAACCCAGGGCTATTCGGGTCGGACCATATGCATCGCGCTGTGGTGGATGCGCCGACTGGCAGCCCATACGCCCCACAGTACCAGCGGGATCAGCGCACCCACGGCCATTTCCGGGTTGAGTGGCACGCCCACGGCCTTCAGGGCCTTGCCCGCATACAGCAACAGGCTCACCACATAGTAGGAGATGGCCGCAATCGACAGGCCCTCCACCGTGGTTTGCAGGTGCAGTTGCAGCTCCTGGCCGCGCGTGAGCTTGGCCAGCAGTTGCTGGTTTTGCAGCTCGGCGGCAATGTCCACACGGGTACGCAAGAGCGCACTGGCGCGTGCCACGCGCTCGGACAGCGAGCCCAGGCGCTGCGCCGTGGCCGCCACCGTGGCCATGGCCGGTGACATGCGGCGTTGCAGGAATTCGCCGAGGGTCTGTATGCCGGGAATGGTCGCTTCGCGCAGCTCTGCAATGCGTTGCGTAACCAGTGCTTCATAGGCCCGCGTGGCAGAAAAACGGTACATGTGGGTAGCCGTGGCCCGCTCCACCCGGGCCGAAAGCGACACCAGCGTGTCCAGCAGTTCCTGGTCATCGGCCGACTTGTTTTCCAGGCGCGAGGTAATGTCGGCCAACTCCCCCTCGGCTTGTGCCAGCATGGGTGAGAGCTCCTTGGCCACCGGCAGCCCGCGCAGGGCCATCAGACGGTAGGTCTCGAGTTCGAGCAAACGCTGCGATACCCGCCCGGCCCGCGTCTGCGAGGTATCCAGCGGCGCGATGACCACGATGCGCTCGAAGCCACTGGGGCGCAGCATGAAGTCGGTCAGGGCCCAGGAGTGTGCGCTGGCACCCAAGACAGAAGCCATCAGGGGCTGCGTTCCAAACCAGGGCTTTGCCTGCGCGAGGCAGGTGGCCGGGTCGCGCAGATCACCATGCAGCAGCAGCAACTGGATGGCGGCCACGGTGCGCCCCGGTATGCCGCCTAACCACCCGGCTGGCAGCAGCACCGAGGCCAGCAGTTCGGCGTCGCCCATGCCGGCCAGCGCCTGCTCGGGCAAGGGCTGCACCAGCGAGTAGCGGGTGAACTCGCTGTGGCGCTCCCACTTCAGCGTGCAGGGCTCCACGCGCAGGCGCAGGAAGTTGCCCTGCATCTGCTCGGTAGTGAGGTCCTGCTGGCCGGGCAGCAGGCGCAGGTGCGCGCACTCCTGCTCACGGCTCACACCTTCATTGAATACCGCCACATACAGCACCAGCGCAGGCATGCGGATGCGGGCTTGCGGCCTGGCATGCACTTCGTTGTGCAAGGTACTGCGCAGCCCGTCGTCTGGTGGCAGGAAGGGGCGGGCGCTGGAAGGGGCAGAGGGCGTCATGGTGGAGCGCAGGGCGTAGTGGCGCAGGCAATTGGTGGTGAAGGCAATTTAACCCATAACACCTTGGGTGCGCTATAGAACAGAGTTCTTAGCAGGTTTTGCAATAACCTGTGCGACGGGATCTGCAGGTGCATGCGATATAAACACGCTCCTGTTGGGCATCCCGCCACACTACCAAGGATAACCAAATGCTATTTGACACCTACCGCATGGGAAATATTTCACTCGCCAACCGCACCGTCATGGCCCCCATGACCCGCAGCCGCGCCGTGGACCACAACATCCCCAACGCACTGATGGCCGAGTACTACGCGCAGCGCGCAACAGCCGGACTGATCATTACCGAAGGTGTATCGCCCTCGCCCAACGGACTGGGCTACGCGCGCATTCCTGGCCTGTTCAATGCCGAGCAGGTCGCAGGCTGGCGCCTGGTCACCGATGCCGTGCACGCCAAGGGCGGAAAAATATTTGTGCAGTTCATGCATTGCGGCCGTGTGGCGCACCAGGCCAACCTGCCAGGCGGCGCCAAGGCTGTGGGGCCCAGCGCAGAAGTCTGCCCTGGCGAGATGTGGACGGATGCCTCCGGCATGCAAGCGCACACCGCGCCTGTGGCCATGACCGCCGACGACATTGCCACGGCCACCACCGAATACGCCACAGCTGCCAAGCTGGCAGTGCAAGCCGGCTTTGATGGTATTGAGCTGCACGCCGCCAATGGCTATTTGCTGGAGCAATTCCTCAACGCCAACGTAAACAAGCGCACCGATGGCTACGGCGGCAGCGCTGAAGGCAGAAACCGCTTTGTGCTGGAAGTGGCCCAGGCCTGCGTGAACGCGATTGGCGCAGACAAAGTGGGCATGCGCATCTCGCCGCACGGCGTATTCAACGGCACGGGTCCGTTTGAAGGTGTGGAGCCGCAATATGTCGCACTGACTGAAAAAGTATCTGCCATGGGTCTGGTTTATTTGCACCAACTGGACCACTCTGCCATGGGCGCACCTGCAGTGCCAACCGCCTTGAAGAAACTACTGCGAAATACATTCAAGCAGACCTATATTGCAGCGGGTGGTTTTGATGCAGCGTCTGCCGAGGCCTTGCTGAAATCCGGCGACGCAGATCTGATAGCTTTCGGCCGTCCCTTCCTGTGCAACCCGGATCTGGTTGCGCGCCTGCAGACCGGGGCGGCATTGAACGAACCCGATATGTCTACGTTTTATACACCCGGTGAAAAAGGCTATACCGACTACCCCGCACTGGCCTGATTCATACATTTGGTCATAGACTGGCAAAATATATTCACAAACCGCCATGCAGCACCACTGCATGGCGGAGAATCTATTTCACTATCTCGCTACCCAAAGGATGTATATGTCGTTATCAAAAACCACACTCTCGGCCATTCAACAAGCCGGCCAAGGCCTGCACAAGGCAACAGTGGTGGTCTCGGCGGCAGTTCGCGAACAGGCAGAACACATGGTGGCCGCAGTAGCCAACCAGCCCTACCAGGCGGAAGGCGAACAGGCCTTTGCCAACTTCAAGATGCTGGCCCGTCTGTCGCAAGACCTGCAAACCCTGGAAGAACAATTGCGCGCCCTGTACGCCACAGCCACCGAGCTCTCCAGCCCCGAAATGGATGTGGTCGTTGCCCTGCCGCGCGCCTCGGCCCGTGCCCGTGCCGCCGCCCTTGCCCAGAACGAGGCCGCTGAAGATGCAGTCATCAAGGCCGCCCCGCAGGGCCGCAGCAATCCCAAGGCCAAAGCCAAAGCCAAGAAGGCCGCCAAATCCAACAAGCCCGTCACACTGACTGGCAACGACAGCAAGGTTCTGGACTACCTGAAGACCGTGCTGAAGACCGACACCTGGACCGACCTGACCGGTGCCGCTGTGGCCCAAGGCGCAGCCATGCCCCTGGGTTCGGTTGGCATTTCGCTCAAGAAAGTGGTGCTGGCAGGTGCCGTGAAGAAAACCGGCAAGGGCAGCTACCAACTGGCAGCCTGATGGCAGCCTGACCCCCCCGCCGGATACCCGGGCGGCCCGGCAGTGCCGGGGCAAATTCCCGACCCGAAGCCAGGCTGCCTGCAGCTTGACTTAAAAGTAGCACTTGGTCCTAATCGCACCAACAAAAATGCTACGGGGGATGCCATGCTGAATACCAAGACAGCTCCTTACGCGGTGCTGCTGCTCCGCGTAAGCCTGGGCCTGCTGTTTCTGGCGCACGCCGCCACCAAGGTCTTCATCATCACCCTGCCCGGCTTCGTTGGCTTTTTTGCATCACTGGGCCTGCCCCCCTTCTTGGCCTATGCCATTGTGGCGCTGGAGACGTGGGGTGGCCTGGCTCTGATACTGGGCATCTACGCACCGCTGGTCGCACTGACCCTGGCCATTGAGGTACTGGCAACCATTGTCCTGGTGCATGCCGGCAAGGGATGGCAAGCCGGCAAAGGCGGCTGGGAGTTCCCTGCGCTGTGGACGGTGGCGCTGATTGCGATCTGCCTGCTGGGCGATGGGCCCTATGCCTTGCGGCCGCTGGGCACGGTCAAGCGACCATAGCCTGATGTGCCGGCACTGCGCTCCCGGCAGTCCTCATACGTATACCTATTGAAACAATACAGATTGTTGGTGTGGTGTAACCGTCACACAAGTATGCAACTTTTTTTCCATTTCGTAACGCTGTTGAAAATTCATTGACCTCATTGGGAAGCTGCCAGCCCCTTGCAGTTTTCGGGCTCTTGTTTCTGCGTCGCAAGCAAGGGTAATCACTCGGTAATCCCCCGGTAACCCCTCTCGGGGTTTACCTGCTCCCATGTCCCCAAGCGCCTTGAGCTCCCCAAAATCGCACTGTTCCTCACCGAACAACGTGAACCAGGCGGGAGTGCCTGGTGCATCCAAAAATACTTTTTCAACTGGAGACAATATGAATCAATCATCACGCTTTGCTGTCCGCGCAACTTCTGTTGCTGTGTTCCTTGCAATGGGTACAGCTGCCTATGCAGCACCCAATGTGGACGCCAATATCGAGCTTGACAGCACCTACAACAGCGGCAGCCAACTCGGCTCTGCCGGCACCGGCATGAGCCAGAGCGGCCGTCTGGAACTGAATGTTTCGCAAAAGGCTGGCACCGACTACTTCGTCGCTGGACGCGCCACCCTGCTGGCCAAGAAAGATGGATCCGCAGGTACCGATGACCTGTGGGTGCAGCTGGGTTCGGCCAGCGCCGATGTGAAGCTGGGCCGCTTTGAAGCCGCCGACCTGTTCCCTATCGCCCAGGACACCGTGGTCAACCACGCTGGCAACGTGTACGGCACCAACCTGCTGCGCGGCCGCAGCGAAAAATTCCACGCAGCCCTGAGCGTCAACGGCGGCAGCACGCTGAAGTTTGAGCTGGGCCTGATCGACGCAACCGATGCCGCCCTGGGCACCGGTGCCAAGGGCGTACGCCCCGTGGTGATGTTCTCCTCCGGCGCCTTTGGCTTCAAGGTCGGCGCTGAGTCTGGCCAGTACGGCGTGAGCGGCAACAAGATCGAAGGCATGGGCTTTACCGGCAACTACTCCGCCAATGGCATGGCCGTCAACCTGAACTACGCACAGGGCAAGCAGGATGCAGCCGCAGACAACAAGATGACCTCCATGGCCATCAACGGCCAGGTCGGCGCCTTCGCCCTGGGCTTTGTCTCGGCAAAGAATGACCAGACCGGTGGCGACAAGCAGGTCCAGACCGTGCACGCTTCCTACAGCATTCCGCTGTTCGGCGTGGCTGGTGCCTCCATTACGCCCGCTATTTCCCACTCCACACTCAAGGACAGCGTCCTGGGAACCAACCAGGATGTGGACGCCTTCCGCGTGCGCCTGCACTACGACTTCTAAGCCGTCGTATTCCGGTTAAATAGATCCAAGGTAGAACTTCAGGGGTGCTCGCAAGAGCACCCTTTTTTTTGGCTTTTTTCAGGCTACCCTCTGTGGATGCCTATTGACCCAGACGCTGACACACCCACCCCATGCAAGCCCTGCTAGACACCATCGCCACGCTGTCCATGCCCGTGGATGCCCAGCGCCTGTTTCATGGTCGGGGTGGATTGCATCCGGGCTGCGAACATCTGGCGCTGGATGCTTTTCCACCGGTGCTGGTGCTGACCAGCTTTCTGGCCCTGGATGCAGAAGCATTGGCCACGGTGCAGGCTGCGCTGCAACAACGCTGGCAGGCGCTTGCTCCAGAGCAGCAGCTCAACTGGGTCTACCAGTGCCGCGCTGAGGGCCATGTGGAGACCCGCCTGATGGCCGGCAGCGTGCCCGAGCCGCATGTGGTCACCGAGCGCGGCGCGCGCTTTCGGGTGCATGTGCTCAAGGGGCAGAACCACGGCCTGTTTCTGGACATGGCCGAGGGACGGCACTGGGTGGCCCGGCATGTGGCTGCACAGGCGCGCTGCAAGGTGCTCAACCTGTTTGCCTATACCTGCGGCTTTTCGGTGGTGGCGCTCAGGGCCGGTGCGCGCCAGGTGGTGAATGTGGACATGAGCCACGGAGCCATGGGCATCGGGCAGCACAACCACCAGCTCAACGGCATCACGGCGGGGGCCAGCTTTCTGGTGCACGACGTGTTCAGCACCTGGGGCAAGATCACGCGCGGCGGGCCGTATGACCTGGTCATCCTGGATCCGCCCAGCTACCAGAGGGGCAGCTTCGTGGCCACCAAGGACTATGTGCGCCTGATGCGCCGCCTGCCGGACCTGCTGGAGTCTGGTGGACACGCGTTGTTGTGCCTGAATGCGCCCGAGCTGGACGCGGCCTTCTTGCAGGACGCCATGCAGACGCTGGTGCCCGACCTGCAGTTTGTGCAGCGCCTGCCCAACCCGCCGGTGTTTGCCGATGTGTCAGAGGCGCGCGCACTCAAGGTGCTGCTGTACCGGGCTGCGGATTAGCCGGCTGCGCGGGTCTCGCCATGGCGCATCAGCCAGATGCGCTCCAGCGGCAGGCCGCGCGCCTGTAGTGCGGCAGCCACATCGTGCGGCGGCTGGTCAAAGGACTCCTGGGTCAGCTTGAATGTGCCCCAATGCACGCCCAGGGCCTGCCTGGCCTCCACATCCAGCATGAGCTGCACCGCGTCCGCCGGGTTCACATGCATGCTCTTCATGAAGTCGCGCGGCAGGTACGCACCTATGGGCAGGGCCAGCAAGTCCACTGCGCCCAGGCGTTGGCGAATGGCCTGGAAGTCTGCGCTGTAACCCGTGTCACCAGGAAACAGAAAGCGCCAGACATCGGCCGCGCCAGGACGGTGCTCCACCATGTAGCCACCCCAGAGCGAGGCATTGGTGTCAAACGGCGTGCGGCGGCTCCAGTGCTGTGCGGGCGTGAAGTGGATGCGCACCGGCTGCGCCAACCGGGCACCGTCGCGGTCCTGCGTCACGTCCGCGTGCTGCCACCAATCCAGCTCGGTCACATGCGGGATGCTGCGCGCGTCAAACCAGGCCTTCAGGCCCAGCGGCACAAAGATGCGCGGTTTCTGGCCGGAGCGGACCAGCGCGGCAATCGTGGCATCGCACAGGTGGTCGTAGTGGTTGTGCGAAATCAGCAGCACATCGATGGGGGGCAACTGGTCCGCACGCAGGGGAGCGGGCACCATGCGCGGCGCACCAAAGCGCCCATAAGGCCCGGCATAGTTGGCCAGCGTGGGGTCGGTCAGCACATTGAGACCACCCACCTGCAACAACACCGTCACATGGCCCAGCCAGCTCACCACCGGCACCTGCTGCCGCTGTGCCAGGGCCGCATGGTCTACCTCGGTGCTCCACTCCCGGGCGAAGCTGGCGTAACCATGGCGGGGTTCCGCCAGCGGCTTGAAGTCGCCCCGCAGGCTGCGCCAGACCATTTCGTACCAGGGGAAGTTGCCAATCACCACCGCGGGGTTGCTGTTGGCAAAGCCGCCCGGGCGATGGTGCGAGGGCTGGGTGGCCGAAGGGGCTGTGGGCATAGGTTGGTGGACCGTGGATATTGTGTGGGGTGCCTGGCGCAGGCAAGCGGCAAGTCTAAGGCCGCAGCGCACGGCGCGGGAGCCGCTACCATAAGACCATGCTGACCCTTCAAACCGCCCTCGCCTTTCTTGGCGTCTCCCTGCTGCTGGGCCTCACGCCCGGCCCCGACAACATCTTTGTGCTGCTGCAGTCCGCCAGCCACGGCCGGCGTGCGGGCATGCTGGTGGTGCTGGGCCTGTGTGGCGGCCTGGTGGTGCACACCACGGCCATCGCCCTGGGGCTGGCAGCCGTTTTTGCCGCCTCGCAGGCGGCGTTTGTGGTGCTGAAATATGCGGGCTCCACCTACCTGGCCTATCTGGCCTGGCAGGCGTTTCGTGCACCAGTGTCGGTGGGCGACAAGGCCTCGGCACCGGTGCTGCGGCCCGGGCAACTGTTTCTGCGCGGCATGCTCATGAACCTGACCAACCCCAAGGTGGTGTTCTTCTTTCTGGCCTTCTTGCCGCAGTTTGTAAATGCCTCGCGCGGCATGGTGGCCCTGCAACTGGCGCAACTGGGCGGCCTGTTCATCCTGGCCACGCTGCTGAGCTTTGGCGCCATCAGCTATTTTGCCGCCACCGCAGGCCAGCGCCTGCGCAGCTCGGCACGGGCCCAGACCTGGATGAACCGTGTGGCCGCCACGGTGTTTGCCGGGCTGGCCATCAGGATGGTGCTGGCGACCCGCTAAACGCAGGTCGGCTCCAGGGCCTGAAGCCACAGTGCGTCGATGGCACTGAGTTTGTCCTTGTCAAATTCGTCAATGACCTCCCAGTACCGCCCTGAGGGAACCATGTACCCCAGTGCGGCCTCGGCTTTCGATGCCTGCGAAATGGCCTCTGTGCTCAGATACGCGGCGTGTTCGGCCAGGAACTCCGGCAGATGCGACGGCACGGCCAGTTGCGACAGGGAAGAGCGTGGAAACAGCAATTTGGAGTCATCCAGTTCAGACAGGTTGACCACGGCACACTGCTGCGCTCTTGCAATGGCCATCAGCCGTACCGACTTGGCCTGCAAGGATTGCAGCGTAATGTCGGGCCGCAAGGGGTCCGCCTGGCCCTGGCCGTAAAAATGGCTGTCGGTCGCCTGAGTTGCTGGATAAACCATATCGCACCCCAGGTAAGCAATGACATCCGGCTTGAGTGCGCCCAAAGCCCAATAGCCGGTTGTATAGGACATGGTCCCACCGGCGTAGACAAAACCACCAAAGCGGTTTTGCTCAGGGACAAATTCGTTCGAAGTGACCAGCTTCTGGTGGCTTCGAATGGCTGCCGTGGGGCGGCGCTCGACTGGAAAATCGTCGGCATAGATCAGGAAGTCCCAGTCTTCCCGAATTTGCCAGGCGTTGTTGATCACGACACAAGCCGAAAAACCTGACAAATCCCAATGCCTGGCCCTGACGGCATCCGGTGCACTGCCAATGATTAACACCACATTCAAGCCGTTTGCCACATGCACTCCCATCCTGTTGTATGAAAAAATCTTCGGGGCCGGCCCACCCCTGCTGGCTGATACCTCAAGCCTTGGTTGCCTGCTGTGCGTCCTGGGCATCCAGTTCCGCCATCTCAGCCTCGGTGAACACGCGCGAGCGGGTATGGAAGGCCTTGCCCTCCGGCCCTTCGAGCGAGAAGGTGCCGCCGTGGCCTTCGATCACGTCGATGATAAGCTGGGTATGGCGCCAGTATTCGTATTGCGCGCGGCCTATGTAAAACGGGCTGCCGCCCACATCGCCCAGGTACACATCGCCGACACCCATGGTGATTTCGCCGGGCAGGTAGCAATTGGCCGCGCTGTTGTCGCAGCAGCCGCCGGACTGGTGGAACATCAGGTCCGGGCCGTATTTGGTTTTCAGGAAGGCCACCAACTCCAGGGCTGCGGGGGTGGCTACTACTTTTTCTACCATGTGAGGCTCCTCATGTGAGTTGCGTTATTGGCGCTCGCAGCGCAACAGCCGGGTGCTGTGCTTGCTGCATTGTTTGCTCTCGCAGCGCAACAGCCGGGTGGGACA
Organism: Rhodoferax lacus; assembly: GCF_003415675.1. Taxonomy (GTDB): domain Bacteria; phylum Pseudomonadota; class Gammaproteobacteria; order Burkholderiales; family Burkholderiaceae_C; genus Allorhodoferax; species Allorhodoferax lacus. The sequence goes on along the minus strand of NZ_QFZK01000004.1, from coordinate 329,979 downwards.
GTCGCCTCATGGTGGAGTACCACAAATCGGCTCGTGCCCCACCCGGCTGTTGCGCAGGTTGGTTGGCACCCGACGTTTTGAAGTCATTGCGTCGGGGGCTTGGTTAGCGCGGCGTCAGTCGCCGGGCTTATTCGCTTTAGAAAAAGCCCAGCTTGGACTCGCTGTAGCTTACCAACAGGTTCTTGGTTTGTTGGTAGTGGTCCAGCATGACCTTGTGGGTCTCGCGGCCAATGCCGGATTCCTTGTAGCCGCCGAAGGCAGCGTGCGCGGGGTAGGCGTGGTAGCAGTTGGTCCAGACGCGGCCGGCCTTGATGGCGCGGCCCATGCGGTAGGCCACATTGCCGTTGCGGCTCCAGACACCGGCGCCCAGTCCGTACAGGGTGTCGTTGGCAATCTCAAGCGCTTCGGCTTCGTCCTTGAAGGTGGTCACAGCCAGCACCGGTCCAAAAATTTCTTCCTGGAAAATGCGCATCTTGTTGTGGCCCTTGAACAGCGTGGGCTGCACGTAGTAGCCGCCTTCGAGTTCGCCACCCAGGTGGGCCTGGTTGCCGCCGGAGAGCACTTCGGCGCCTTCCTGCTTGCCCAGGTCCAGGTAGGACAGGATCTTGGTGAGCTGCTCTTTGGAAGCCTGTGCGCCCATCATGCTGTCGGTGTCCAGCGGGTTCTGGTGCGCAATGGCGGCCACGCGCTTCAGGACACGTTCCATGAACTTGTCATAGATGGATTCCTGGATGAGCGCGCGCGATGGGCAGGTGCAGACTTCGCCCTGGTTGAAGGCAAACAGCACCAGGCCTTCGATGGCCTTGTCCAGGAAGCCGTCGTCCTTGTCCATGATGTCGGCAAAGAACACGTTGGGCGACTTGCCGCCCAGTTCCAGCGTGGCGGGAATCAGGTTGTTGGCAGCGGCCTGGGCGATCACGCGGCCGGTGGTGGTGGAGCCGGTGAAGGCGATCTTGGCGATGCGCTTGCTGGTGGCCAGAGGCATGCCGGCTTCGCGGCCGTAGCCGTTGACGATGTTCAACACGCCTGGGGGCAGGATGTCGGCAATCAGCTCGGCCAGGATCAGGATGCTGATGGGGGTGGATTCAGCGGGCTTCAACACCACGCAGTTGCCAGCGCCAATGGCGGGAGCCAGTTTCCAGGCGGCCATCAGGATGGGGAAGTTCCAGGGGATGATCTGACCGACCACGCCCAGGGGTTCCTGGAAGTGATAGGCCACGGTGTTCTCGTCGATGTTGGACAGCGCGCCTTCTTGCGAACGCAGGCAGCCGGCAAAGTAACGGAAGTGGTCCACCGTGAGCGGGATGTCGGCGTTCAGGGTTTCGCGGATGGCCTTGCCGTTGTCCACGGTCTCGGCGTAGGCCAGCAGTTCCAGGTTGGCTTCGATGCGGTCGGCAATTTTGAGCAGCAGGTTGGAGCGGGTAGCCGCATCGGTCTTGCCCCAGGCATCGGCAGCAGCGTGGGCAGCGTCCAGTGCCAGCTCGATGTCTTCTGCAGTAGAGCGTGCAGCCTGGGTGTAGACCTTGCCGGTCACGGGGGTGATGACATCAAAGTACTGGCCCTTGACGGGGGCCACAAACTTGCCACCGATGAAGTTGTTGTATTGGGCCTTGTAGGCAATCTTGGCACCGGCTGCACCGGGGAACGCGTAGATCATTTATGTCTCCAGAATTTGATAAGAGGTTGGTTGTTGCCCTTGCGGGTACCTCTTCATACTCAAGTCCTGTGCCACTGCGTGCCATGTAAGCAAGCGCCTTGATTTCATTGGGCTTTTGCGTTGCGCTTGTCACAGTGCGCGTTGGCCGCTGCAGCCATGGAGCGTTCCAAAGTGGAACACCTGTGAGACAAGCGGACAGTTGGCGCAACAGTTGTCTATGCAAGTGCGTGCATAGCATCAGACCAAACCAGGCTTGGCCTGCAACCGATACGCTGGCCCAAAGCGTCTATGCGCGGGGAATGCGCCGGGCAATCGCCTCGGCCCACATCATCTTGGACTCGGGGTAAATCATGGACTCTTCCAGCGCGATGTGGCCGTCCATCAGTTCCAGGAAGGTGGCCACGTTGTGCTGGAACTCCTCGCCCTGAAACCAGTCATTGCCCTCGGAGATGGCACGCAACTGGGGTCCGAGTTCAAGCCAGTTTTCTTCGATGAAGCCGTGGTCCTGCTGCAGGCTGCGCACGGCGGACTTGATCTCCTCGCTGCCTGCTTCCAGCAGGGGCGGAAATACATGCAGCTCTTCCTGCGCGTGGTGCTCGCGCGAGGTGCTGGAAAAATACGCCTCGATCTCTCCGGCCAGTTGGCGGTCCGCCGCCTCAAGTCCGGCGGTCTGCATATGCAGGGCCATGCGCTGCAATTCGCTCAGGTGTTCCTGGATTTGCAGGTGGCAGGCGTCAAGTGCCTTGAAGGGCTGGACGGGAGTAGCGGTCGTCATGCGGATCTCCTAAAAGTGGTGCTGCGGGTTTCAAACGAAGGAATTTTGAAACGCCGAACGCAGAACCACTTTGCGTCAGATTAAGCCCGCCGCAGATTCAGCCAAATTGGTACGAGGCCATATCCACCGCCATGACGTGGTCGAGCAGGATGCGTTCGCCGGGGTCACTGCCGGCCGCACCGGCCACCACCATCAGCGGAATCAGGTGGTCTTCGCGGGGATGGGCCTGGCGGGCGGCGGGGGCCTGCTCCCAGTCCAGCAGCATCTGCCGGCGCACGGCGGCGTCGCTCTGGGTCACGGCACGGTTGAGGTACTGCTCAAAGGCCGCAGCCACCTGCGTAGAGGCCGGGTTACCGAAGCCGCGCATGTTGTGATAGGTCAGGCCGCTGCCCACGATCAGAATGCCTTCATCCCGCAGGGGGGCCAGCAGCTCGCCCACACGGAAGTGTTCGGCCGCGTCATAGCCCGACTTCATGGACAGCAGCACGATGGGCATGTCGGCCTGCGGGTACATCAGGCCCAAGGGTACAAAGGTGCCGTGGTCAAAGCCACGCGCGGGATCGGCCTTGCAGGCAATGCCGCCACCTACCAGCAATTCGGTCACGCGCGCGGCCAGTTCGGGTGAGCCCTTGGCCGGGTATTGCAGGGTGTAGGTGTGGGCCGGAAAACCCGAGTAGTCGTAGTCCATGGGCGGCTGGGCCGAGGTGGAGACGCTGAACTGAGCGGCCTCCCAGTGGCCGGTGATCACCAGCACCGCTTTGGGCCTTGCGGGCAGGCCCGCAGGCAGGGCACGAAAGGCCTCGGCCGTCCTGGCAAACATTTCACGCATGCCATCCACAAAGGGCCAGGGGCCGCCGCCGTGGGATACAAAAAGGGTGGGGAGTCTGGTGCTGGACATGGGGTTGCCTTGAGAGATGGGTGCTTGCCACAATTATGCGTGTCTCCTGCAGGACTTCGGTGCTCTGCACCACACTGCATGGCCTGTATGCTCGAAGTCTCTTCAGACCCTGCACACCATGCCACTCAGCCCCACCCAACTCCTGCCGTTCTTGTTTGTGGTGCTGTGGTCCACCGGCTTCATTGGCGCGCGCCTGGGCCTGCCGCACATCCAGCCGCTGGTCTTCTTGCTGATCCGTTATGTCGCCGTGCTGTGCTGCATGCTGCCCATTGCCCTGCTCAGCCGCGCGCCTTGGCCCCAGTCGGCGCGGCAGTGGCTTCACATTGGCGTCTCGGGCCTGCTGGTGCATGGCTTGTATCTGGGCGGGGTGTTTATCGCCATTTCGCTGGGCCTGTCGGCGGGCGTGGCCAGCCTGGTGGTGAGTGTGCAGCCCTTGCTCACCGCCATTGGTGCGGGCTATTTTCTGGGGGCCAGCGTGGCGGCGCGCCAGTGGGTCGGCCTGCTGCTGGGTCTGGCGGGCGTGGCGCTGGTGGTATCCAACAAGCTGGGTCAGGAGTTTGGGGCCCTGGCCCTGGTGCCGGCCGTGGTGGCCCTGTTGGCCATTACCGCAGGCACGCTGTACCAGAAGAAGTTTTGCCCGGTGTTTGACTGGCGCACCGGCGCCATTGCCCAGTTTCTGCCCACGGCCATCCTCACCGGCCTCGCAGCACTCCTGACCGAGAGCTTCCAGATCGACTGGAGCGGCGAGCTCTTCTTTGCCCTGGGCTGGCTGGTGCTGGTGCTGTCGATTGGCGCGGTGAGCCTGCTGAACTGGCTGATTCGCCACAGCAACGCCGTCAACGTGGCCAGCCTGTTCTACCTGGTGCCACCCTGCACCGCGCTGTTTGCCTGGCTGCTGTTTGACAACACGCTCTCGGGCCTGGCCCTGGTGGGCATGGGCCTGACGGTCTGGGGCGTATACCTGGCGCGCAAGTAAACACGACCGGCACGCGATGTGACATAGGTCAAGCGCAACAGGTGCCGAATGGCTATGATTTGCCCACACATTGAACCACTCACCGGAGATATTTCATGACCATACTCGTTGCCTACGTTCCCCGTCCCGAAGGCCAGGCCGCTCTTGAAAAAGGCATTGAACTGGCCCTGGCCAGCAAGGAAAACCTGATTGTGGTGAATGCCACGCCCGGCGGCACGGGCGAAGACCCTTCGCGCGCCGATGCACAGGATGTGGAGCGCGTGGAGCAGCTGATTTCGGTCTCCGGCATCAAGGCCGAATTCAAGCAGTTCGTGCGCGGCAAGAATGCCGTGGAAGAGCTCAATGACCTGGTGGCCGCGCACAGCGTCTCCATGCTGGTGATTGGCCTGCGCAAGCGCACTGCGGTTGGCAAGCTGATCATGGGCAGCATGGCCCAGGAAATTTTGATGACGGTCGAGTGCCCCATCCTGGCTGTCAAAGCCAACTAAAGAGATAGCGCCCCCACGGTTGCCCACTTCGTGTGGCGCCCTGCCCCCCGAGGGGGTCGCGTTTGCCTTGCGGCGCTGGCCGCCAAGCGGTCCAGAGCGCCTTGGGGCGGCCCGGCGGCGAAACCGAGCCCCCACGCTCCCCGCTGCGCGTGGTTCGCTGCCCCCAAAAGGAGGCGCGTGGTCAACCCCACTGCATGCAACGCATGCTGATGGTGCCGTTCTGGAAGCCCTCAAAGGCAAACGTGGGCTTTTCACCAAAGCCTGCGGCGCCCAGCGCGTACAGCAGGGGCCAGTAATGGTCGGGCGTGGGCACAGCGGCCGTGTGTGAGGCATCCAGGCTCTGGTAGTCCATCAGTGACTCCACGGCGCCCGCCAGTAGCGCCTTCTTCACCGCACCGTCATAGGCCTGTGCCCAGGGCTTGCTGGCTTGCGCCGTGATGGCGTCTGACGCTTCGGTAGCGCGCAGGTTGTGCACCACATTGCCACTGCCTGCCACCAGCACCCCCTTCTCACGCAAGGCCGCCAGCGCGCGGCCCAGCGCGAAGTGGTATTTGCCAGCTTGGGCATAGTCAATCGAGACCTGAAACACCGGCACATCGGCCAGTGGGTACATATGGTGCAGCACCGTCCAGGCGCCATGGTCCAGGCCCCATTCCAGGCTGGGTGCGGCATTCACCGCCTTCAGGGCCGCGAGTGCCTGCAGCGCAAATTCGGGCGAGCCAGGTGCCGGGTATTGCATCTGCGTGAGCTCTTGCGGGAAGCCGCCAAAGTCATGGATGGTCTCAGGCTGGCGCACCATGGCCACTGCCGTGCCGCCCCGGGTCAGCCAGTGCGCAGACACCATCAGGATGGCACGCGGGCGCCCGATATCGCGGCCCCACTGGCGCAGGCGACGGCTGAAGCGGTTGTCCTGCACGGCGTTCAGGGGGCTGCCGTGGCCGATGAAAATGCTGGGCATTTTTTGCACCGGGCCTTGGGCGGCCACGGCTTGGTCCAGTGCCGCCAGCAAGGTGGCCACACCGCCAGACAGGCCCAGGTAGCGCAGCAGGCCGCGCCGCGTGGTGGAGTGGGTGGGTGCTTGCAGGTGTGTGGGAGCCATGTCGTTGCTTGCTTGGGTTTGCCGGGTTGAAGCCTAAGGGACAGCGCGCCGTTTGCCGGCAATCACCAGCGCCACGCCGCCCAGAATCACCAGCGATGCCAGGGCCAGCCGCAGGCTTGGCGGCTCGCCCAGCAACAGGGCCGCGCCCAGCGCAGCCAAGGCGGGCACGGTCAGCTGGATCGAGGCGGCGCTGCTGGCGTTCAGGCCGCGCAAGGCGGTGTACCAGATGGCATAGCCCAGGCCCGAGGCCAGCGCACCCGAGGCCAGGGCCAGCAGCCAGCCCGTGGGCTCGGCATGCAGTGCGCCCGGACTGAACCAGGCTGGCAACAGCGCCAGCAGGCCTAGCACGCTGGCGCGCCAGAAGTTGCCCGCCGTCACGGCCGTGGCATCGCCCTGGCCACGGCCGCGCAGCGAATACACACCCCACGCCGCGCCTGCACACAGCATCAGCAGGCAGCCCAACAAGGGCGGTGCCGCCAAACCCGGCAGCAGCATGGCCACCAGGCCCGCACAAGCGGCCAGCAGCCCCAGCCATTGCATAGCCCGCAGGCGCTCGCCGCGCCACAGACCCCAGGCAATCATGGTGACCTGTACGGTGCCAAACAGCAGCAGGGCACCGGTGGCGGCCGTCAGTTGCAAATAGGCCCAGGAGAAACCAGCCGCGTAGACAAACAGCGCACACGCCGAGGACCAATCGCCACTGCGCGAAAAACCGCCACTGCGCAGGCGCACCACCAGTGCCAGCACCATCGCACCAGACAGCAGGCGCACGGCAGTGAAGGTGGCCGCATCCACACTTCCACTCCGGAGTGCCAGCCGGCACAACAGGGAATTGGCGGCAAAGGCCAGCATGGCCAGTGCGGCCAGCAACAACACGGGCAGCCGGACAGGGTTGGAAAATGGGATTGGCATGGTCAGTGGGTAGCGCAGGCCGTTGGCTTGGCCCGACTGTAATCCAGCAGCTGTCTGGCTGCAGGCTTGCAAGCCAAAGTGGGTTCAACATAAACACGGCCATCTTCCAGATCGGCGTGCTTTCCTTCGTTACACTGAATCCATACACAACTACACAGCCCTGGCCCGGTAGCCGTTTTGTCCATGGCACTTTTGTCTGAAGACATTTCCAACGCGCGTGCGCTGGTCGTCGAAGGAAACCCGGCGATGCGCTCCATGCTGGCCAGCCAGCTGCGCGAGTTTGGCGTGAAAACGGTGGTGCAGTGCGGCCGCATCATTGATGCCCGGCGCCATCTGGAATACCAGACCTTCGATTTCGTTTTGTGCGAGCTGCACTTCCACGACGAGAACGCGTCCGGCCAGGACTTGCTGGACGATTTGCGCCGCAACCAGCTGCTGCCCTACTCCACCGTGTTTGTGATGATCACCGGCGAGGCCACTTATGCCCATGTGGCAGAAGCCGCCGAATCCGCGCTGGACGGCTATCTGCTCAAGCCCCACAAGGCATCGCAATTGGGCGAGCGGCTGCAGCAGGCGCGCATCCGCAAGGTGTCGCTGCAAGGCATCTTCAGCGCCATTGAAGAAGAAGACTTTGCCGGTGCCTGCAAGCAGTGTGTGGAACGCTTCAACACCCGGGGCCCGTTCTGGCTGTATGCCGCGCGCATTGGTGCGGAGCTGCTGTTGCGCATTGACCAACCGGCCGAGGCCAAGAAACTGTACGAGGCCGTGATCAAGGCCAAGACCCTGCCCTGGGCCAAGCTGGGCGTGGCCCGCTCCATGCTGGATGGCGGCCAGATCACGGCGGCGGTGAGCACGCTGGAGAACCTGATTGCGCAGGACCCCTCCTATGCCGATGCCTACGACGTGATGGGCCGTGCGCAATTTGAACTGGGGAAATTTGACGAGGCGCTGGCCACCTACAAGATGGCCAGCAAGCTGACGCCCGCCTCGGTGGGGCGCCTGCAGAGCGTGGGCATCATGGCGTTCTACGCCGGAAAGCCGGAAGAGGCGGAATACGCGCTGCAGCGCACCTGCCTGGTGGGAATGGACTCCAAGCTGTTTGACTACCAGTGCCTGGTGCTGATGGCCTTTTTGCAATTCGAGCGCAATGACCACAAGGCGCTGCAGCGCTGCGTCCACGACTTTGACCGCCTGATCGACAAAAACCCGGAGACGGTGCGCCTGCAGCGCCTGGCCCGTGTTGTGGAGGCCCTGACGCTGCTGCAACACCACAAGATTGCACAGGCGCTGGCGCTGGTGCGGGAACTGGCGAGCGACATCCGTGAACCCGCCTTTGACTTTGAATCCGCCTCCAACCTCATCGCCCTGCTGTCGCAGATGGCCAAGCGGGCCATACAGCTCGACGAGGTGCACACCCTGATGGACCACCTGGCCCTGCGCTTTTGCGCCAGCCGCGCCATGAGCGAACTGCTGGCAGGGGCCGCCCACGCCTACCCCGCCTACGCCGAGCATGTGCGCGCAGGCAATACCAAAATCATCAAGTACGCCGAAGTCGCCATGTCGCTGAGCCTGCGCGGCAACCCCACCGGCGCAGTCAACGAACTGATTGAGCGTGGCCAGGAAACCCTCAACAGCAAGCTGGTGGAATCGGCCGAAATGGTGCTGCTGCGTTACAAGGAAAAAATCGGCGAGGCGCCCGAGCTGCATGCACGGGTTGCCGCCTTGCGGGCCCAGTGCATGGTCAACCCCATGCCGGGCCAACCTGGCACAGGCCCACGAAAGGCCGGGGCACTGACCCTGCGCGTTGGCGGCGGGCCGGTCAAGAAAAAAGCTGCCGCTGGCTGATTGGATGTGCACGGTCATCCCAAGTGGCAGCAGCTCCTATATATTCGTCATTGCGTTGTGCACACCTCGCCAACATCCATATTCAGGGAGTCCCACATGCTTCAGAATTCTGTCACTTGGATCAAGTCCAGAGCGCTCGTTTTTTCATTGAGTGCACTCAGCGTCGCCGTGCTCGCGACGGGTTGCGGCGGCGGGGGCAGCAGCTCCGCAGCTTCCACACCTACGCAGAACCTGGCCGGCACTGCTGCAACCGGCGCCGCGTTTTCCGGAGCAAGCATTGTGGTCACCGACAGGAATGGCACGGTGGTGGGCACCAGCGCCCCTGTAGGCGCGGACGGCCGTTTCAATATTGCCATCAGCGCCTCAGCCCAAGCACCCTTTGTATTGACGGCCACACGCACCAACGCAGAAGGCGCGGTGGAAACCCTGGTGAGCGTGGTGCCCACCGCACCGGGCGTTTCGTCCACAGCCACGGTCAACATTTCCCCGGTAACCAACCTGATTGCCTCGCGCCTGAGTGCCTCTGGCGACCCCTCCAGACTGGCGAGCGAAGTAGGCTCCGGTGCCAGCACGGTCGACGCCATCACGGTGGCCGCCTCGGTGAGCGAAGTGCAAACCATTCTGGCCACCCTGATCTCGGCCGCAGGTGCCACCGGCATCGACCCGCTGACGGGCAGCTTTGCAGCCAACGGCACGGGCTATGACCGCATGCTCGATGCCATCCAGGTCACGCTGACCCCCGACAGTGCCACCAGCACCAACATTGAAGTCAGCATCAAGCAGACCCTGGCCGATGGGGCAGCTCCCATCGTGACTGCGTTCAACAGCCAAAGTTCCAGTGTGGCACCGCTGCCAGCCATCAGCGCCGTCACCCTGCCCGTTGCAGGCACATCGGTCCTGATTGCACAGGAGCTCGCGCAGCTGACCGCCTGCTTTGCCCTGCCCACGGCCACGCGTGTCGACAGCCCTGTGAGCGCTGGTGTGGCCACCGGCACAGCCGCCAATGTGGTGGCCTCTGCCTGCACCACCGCTTTCCTTGGCAACGACCCGAACCAGTTCCTGGGCAATGGCAGCCGCGTGGGGCGCGACGACAACAACAACGGCGCCTTCAGCGGGCTGTTTCGTGACGCGGCTACCGGCCAGGTTTTCAGCCAGGGCAGCTATGAGTTTTCACGGCCCAACGGTGACATCGTGGTCAGCTACAAAACGCGCGACCGGCTGGGCAATGAAAGCTTCGACACCGCCGTGCTGCGTGAGGACCTCTCCGATGGCAAGCTCAAGCTCATAGGCAACCAGTACACCTATCCCGGCGGGGTGGCGCCGTATCACCAACTGCGCACGTTTGTGAACCAGCCCGACGCCAACTACTACAGCACCGGCTATGACATCCGCATTCCGCTGATCCCCAACATCAGCTATGTACAAGTCACCCCGCCAGGGGGCACGACCATCACGCTGGTCCCTGGCTCGGACAGCATGGTCTTGCCCAAGCGCAATGTGGCCCCACCGACTGCCAGTGGCACGACCTTTGTGCGCCTGCGCTCCGAATATGTGGCGTCCAGCGGCGCGCCCACCCCCCATCCATCCGCGCTCGAAGCTGGCCTGTTCTTCCCGCCAAGCGACTACACGGAAGCGGCCCTGGCCGCCATGCCCGGCCAGGGCGTCTGGACGTTTGCCTATTTTTCGGGCGGCACCAACGCATCGGGTGGTACCTTGCAACAGACCCAGCACTACCGCACCCGCAGCCGCGCCAGCACCTTGGCCGAGTTGCGCACGCAGGCCTGGGCCAGGCTGTCGGACACATCAATTGCCGATCTGGTAACCCGCTCTTCGGGCAACGGAACGACCAATGGTTTTGCAACCCTTCCGCTCGACACCGCATTGGCAACCAGCTGGGTGGTGCCAACAGGCGCCCTGCCGCCCTCGGGCCTGAAACTCTTTGGCAACGCCATCTACTTCGACTACGCCAGCCTGGGCTTCGCAAGCGGTAACGCCGGCTATACCAGCACCACCAATGGCATCGTCTACCCCAGTGTGCGCACCAGCTTCAACGATGGCCAGGCCGTCGGCTCCACCGCACGCAGCGCCAATGCCATTGCCTGCGCCAATGGCGCGATAGACGCCAACGACATGGGCGAGCAACACTGCGCCGACCCCGGCCCCGGCTACTGGGATACGGCACGCCAGACCGGACTGCATCTGTTTGCGCGCGACGCCAGGGGGCGCGAATTTGCGCACTTCTATGCGCCTTACACCTTGCAATAGACAGCAAACGCATTGATTCCAAGGTCCAAGGCGCTTGCCTTGGTACCATTTTGGGACCAAACTCCCGGCGATGCATATTGTTGCTCTGCGCAATCTCGAATCATTCTGGCTGCGCCCTGGGAATGGCGCTGCAGAAGGTGCGTTCAAGGCTTGGTTAGCCGAAGCCAAACAAGCGCAATGGACGACGCCGCAGGATGTGAAGAGTCGTTATGCGAATGCCAGCTTCATTGCAAACAACCGCGTAGTCTTCAACATCAAAGGAAATGACTACCGGCTCATCGTGGCGATTGCCTACAAGATGCAGTACATCTACGTCAAGCTCATCGGGTCCCACGCCGAATACGACAAGGTTGACGCAGCCACTGTCGACCAGTTCAAAGGAGTCTGATCATGGAAATACGTGCCATCCGAACAGAGGCTGATTACCTTGCTGCTTTGCAAGAGGTTTCCGCGTTGATCGACCTGGACCCTCATGCCGAATCTCCTGAAGGTGAGCGGCTTGACGTGTTGGGGACACTGGTTCAGGCCTACGAAGCCAGGCACTATCCCATAGACCCGCCGGACCCCATCGAGGCGATCAAGTTTCGTATGGATCAGTCCGGACTGGGTGTGAAAGATCTTGTGCCCTTCATTGGCCCGCTCAATCGCGTGTACGAGGTGCTGTCCTACAAGCGATCCCTGTCGCTCAGCATGATTCGCAGGTTAAGCGAAGGCCTGCGTATTCCAGCGGAGGTATTGATCCGCGAGTCGGATGCAATCGAGGCCTGAGCGCCGGGCTCAGCTCTCCTCGGCCACCATCTCGATGGCTCCACACGGGCACTCGGCCGCGCAAATGCCGCAGCCCTTGCAGTAGTCGTAGTTGAACTGGAAACGTTTTCCGGGGCCCAACTTGATCACCGCGTTGTCGGGGCAGACGCCGTAGCAGTTGTCGCACTCAAAGCAGTTGCCGCAAGACAGGCAACGGCGCGCTTCAAACAAGGCGTTGCTTTCGGCCAGGCCCCCTTGCACCTCGTCAAAGCTGCTGGTGCGCCGCGCGATCTCCAGCTGCGGGCGCACGGTCTTGGGTGCGTCGCTGTAGTACCAGCTGTTGATGCGCTCGAAGCTGGCCACGGCATGTTTGGGCGCATTGGCAAGGGGCTGGCCACGCAGCCAGGCATCAATGTGGCGCGCGGCCTTCTTGCCGTGGCCCACGGCGATGGTCACGTTGCGCTCGGCCGGCACCATGTCGCCGCCGGCAAACAAACCTGCGTGGCCCGTCATCATGGTGGCTGGGTCTACCTGCACCACGCCGTCTTGCATCACCAAACCGTCCACGCCCTGCAGCAAGGACAGATCTACATCCTGCCCCAGGGCCAGCACCAGGGAGTCGGCCTCCAGGGTCTCCAACTCGCCGGTGGGTTGCGGATTGCCCTTGTCATCGAGCACCATTTTTTCCACGGTGAGCACGCCGCCCTCAGCCTGCTTGATGGTGGACAGCCACTTGACCATCACACCTTCCTGCAGCGCCTCTTCGACCTCGAAGTCGTGCGCAGGCATCTTCTCGCGGTTGCGCCGGTAGACGATGATGGCTTCCGTCGCCCCCAGGCGCTTGGCCGTGCGCGCCACGTCAATGGCGGTGTTGCCGCCGCCGTAGACCACCACGCGGCGGCCCAGCATGGGCTGGTCCTCGCCCTCCATGGAGCGCAGCACGGACACGGCATCCAAAATGTGCGAAGAGTCCTTGGCCGGGATATAGGCACGCTTGGCAATGTGGGCGCCCACGGCCAGGAAGGCGGCGTCGAACTTTCCGTCCTTCATGGTGGTGGCAATGTTCTCCACCCGGGCACCCAACTCCACCGTCACACCCATGGCCACAATGCGCTGCATCTCGGCCTCCAGCACCTCGCGCGGCAGGCGGTACTTGGGGATGCCAAAGCGCATCATGCCGCCCATCAGCGGCCCGGCTTCTTTTACGGTGACGCGGTGGCCCAGGCGGCGCAGCTGGTAAGCCGCGGACATGCCCGAAGGCCCGGCACCGACCACCAGCACATGCTTGCCCGAATCGGCCGCAGCGGCGGGCAACTGCCAGCCTTGCTTGAGCGCCTCGTCACCCAGAAAGCGCTCCACCGAGTTGATGCCCACGGCCGCGTCGATCTTGCCGCGGTTGCAGGCCCCCTCGCACGAGTGGTAGCAGACCCGGCCCATGATGGCCGGGAAGGGGTTGTCACGCACCAGGTGCTGCCAGGCTTCCAGGTAGTTGCCGCTCTCGGCATGGAACAGCCAGCCCTGGATGTCTTCACCCGCCGGGCACTGCGCATTGCAGGGCGGCAGGCGGTCCACATAGACGGGGCGCTCGGTGCGCCAGGTGCCGGTCTTGTTGGCCAGCGAAGAGCCGGGGTCCAGCGTGATGGCAAAGGGTTTTTGCATGGTCAGGCCTCCCGCCGGGCCGCCCCAAGGGAGGCGTGCGCCCCCTTGGGGGGCAGCGAACAAAGTGAGCTTGGGGGTTTCATACTGCCTCCTGTTCCATGAGATTGAAGCGGCGGATGTTGCGGTCCGCCTCGGCCTGTATCTGCGCCAGCATCTCGGGCTGGCCCGGCTTGCCAAACAGATGGGCAAAGCGGCGCTGCGGTTTGAGGTAGTCGTCCACCGGCACGCGGTGGCGGATCTGGGTGACCGCAGTCACCTCGCCGTGCTCGGCTTCGAACACCGGAAAGATGCCGGTCTCGCGCGCCAGCCGCGCCAGCTTGATCGTGTCCTGGCTGACCGAGCCCCAGCCCAAGGGGCACGGCACCAGCACATGCAGGTAGCGCGCGCCGCGTATCGACATGGCCTTCTCTACTTTGGCCTCCAGGTCGCGCAGGTCGGCCACGGTGGCGGTGGCCACATAGGGAATCTCGTGGGCCATGGCAATGCGCGGCAGATTCTTGCCCTGGCCTTGCGGTGCACCCGGATGCGCGCCCACGGCCATGGTGGTGGCCGTGCGTGCGCCCATGGGTGTGGCCGAGCTGCGCTGCACTCCTGTGTTCATATAGGCCTCGTTGTCGTAGCAGATGTAGAGCACATCGTCGTTGCGCTCGAACATGCCCGACAGGCAGCCAAAGCCGATGTCGGTGGTGCCGCCGTCGCCGCCCTGGGCGATCACGCGCACCTCGCTCTGTGGCTTGCCGGCTTTGTGTGCTTTCACCTTGAGTGCCGCCGCAATGCCGGTACCCACCGCTGCGGCGTTGCCAAACAGCGAGTGGATCCAGGGCAGCTGCCACGAGGTCTCGGGGTACGGTGTGGAGAACACCTCCAGGCAGCCGGTGGCGTTGGCGGCTATCAGCTGGTTGCCGGTGGCGCGCATGGCGGCGTCCACCACGTAGCGCGCGCCCAGCGCCTCGCCACAGCCCTGGCAGGCGCGATGGCCGGAGTTGAGCGAGTTGCTGCGCGCCTCGCTGGACTGCAGGCTGCGCTGCTCGGGGGAGAGCAGGCGGTTACCGACCGTAAAAGTGCCGGTCTGGTAGAACTTGAGGGGGGCGTTCATAGCGGGCCTCCTGCGAACGCGGTGGACGTGGTGTTCATATTCAGCTCACTTTCGAGGCGACGGAGCCCACGTCGCGCAACAGGTTTTCTGCAATCGGGCCGCTGCGCCGCATGCTGGCCTCGCGCGCGAGTTGGCGGTTGACGATGCGCCAGTCCAGGTCCATGAAGGTCAGCGCCTCCAGCGTGCCCGCAATGGCTTCTGCAAAGGTGCGCACCAGGGATGCCTGTGTGATGGCACGCCCGCCCAAGCCCGCAATCACGGTGTAGCCCTGCAGTTGCAGACCCGAAAGCGCCACGCGCACATCGGTGGACACCACGCCGCCCAGGCCCACGCAAAAACTCTTCTCCAGCACCACCACGCGTTTGGCACCTTGCAGCGCGCTGCGCACTGCCGCCAGCGGGAAGGGCCGGAAGCTTTGGATGCCCAGCACGCCGATCTTCACGCCGCCCGCGCGCATCTCGTCCACCGCGTCCTTGATGGTGCCAATGACCGAGCCCAGGGCCACGACGATGGTCTCGGCATCCTCACAGCGGTAGCCGCGCACCAAGCCGCCGGAGTGGCGGCCAAACGTTTGAGCAAACTCTGCGGCGATTTGCGGAATACGCTCCAGCGCCATGGTCTGCTTGGCGTGGGCCAGGTAGCGCACTTCCATGAAGGCCTCGGGGCCGACCATGGCGCCAATCGACACCGGCTCGCGCGGGTCCAGCACCTGGCGCGGCTCGTAGGGTGGCAGGAAGGCATCGACCTGCGCCTGGGTGGGCATGTCCACCCGCTCGTAGGCGTGGGTGAGAATAAAACCGTCCATGCAGACCATCACCGGCATGGAGAGTTCCTCGGCAATCTTGAAGGCCTGGATGTGCAGGTCCAGCGCCTCCTGGTTGGTCTCGGCAAACAGCTGCAGCCAGCCGCAGTCGCGCTGGCTCATGGAGTCGCTGTGGTCGTTCCAGATGTTGATGGGTGCGCCGATGGCGCGGTTGGCCACCGTCATCACAATCGGCAGGCCCAGGCCCGAGGCGTTGTACACGGCCTCGGCCATGAACAAGAGGCCCTGGCTGGCCGTGGCCGTGTAGGTGCGCGCACCGGCGGCAGATGAGCCAATGGCCACGCTCATGGCGGCAAACTCGCTCTCCACATTGATGAACTCGCAGTGCGCCAGCGAGCCGTCCTTCACCCGCTCGCCCAGGCCTTCCACAATGTGGGTCTGCGGTGAGATGGGGTAGGCGCAAATGACTTCCGGGCGCGCCAGCGCCACGGCTTCGGCCACAGCGGCCGAGCCTTCAACTTGTTTGAGCATGGCTGAGCTCCGTCATTTCGTTTTGCACATAGGCAAAGGCCTCTTTCGCACCAGCCACATTGCCAGCTGCGACCTTGCCACTGAACTTGTGGTTGATGGCGTGTTCCACAGCCTCCAATGTCACCATGCCGGATAGTGATGCCCCGAGGTCCTCGCTGCGCTCGGCCCGCCCCCCAAGGGGGTCATCCGTCTCGGGGGCGGCCCTTCGACTGATGAGCGCCGCAAAGCCACCCAGCAGCACCGCATTGGGCAGCGGCCGCCCCAAAAGTTTGAGCGCAATGTCGGTGGCAGGCACGGTGGTCAGGCGCTCGTGGCGGAAGCGCTGCACCATGTCGGAGAGGCCCAGTTCGTCAAAGCTTTTGCGCGTGTTGATCAGCACATAGCCGTCGGGCTTGAGACCCTGGAACACATCGACCTGGTGCAGGAGCGTGGGGTCTTGCACGATCACCACATCGGGTGCCAGCACGGGTTCGCGCAGGCGGATTTCCCGGCTGTCGATGCGGCAGAAAGCCACCACCGGTGCACCCGTGCGTTCGGAACCAAAACTGGGAAAGGCCTGCGCGTGGTGACCCTGCTCGAAGGCGGCCAGCGAAAGCATTTCGGCGGCCGTGACCACGCCCTGACCACCGCGTCCATGGATACGGATTTGCAGCATTGCTGTTGTCTCCTCGTTATAAGAATTCGAATGGGAACTGCGAAATTCTGTGCTTTTGGGCGCGCATTCCATTGATGAAGATCAACGAAAACCGAGGTGCATCGGGTGCCGACGCCGTCAGCCTCCCGACGACTTTGCAGCCGTACACTGGACCCAAGCACTTCCTGCATCCACACCTCCACCGAAAGCCCCAGCATGTCCCAACCCATCCCAGCCACCCTGATACCCGGCGACGGCATTGGCCCTGAAATCATGGACGCCACGCTGGCCGCGCTCGACGCTTTGGGCGCGCCCTTTGTGTGGGACCGTCAGATTGCGGGTTTGGGCGGTGTGCAACTCGCAGGGGACCCGCTGCCTGCGGCCACGCTGGATAGCATCCGCCGCACCCGCCTGGCCCTCAAGGGCCCGCTGGAGACGCCCACGGGCGGCGGCTACCGGTCTTCCAACGTGCGGCTGCGCGAAGAGTTCCAGCTGTATGCCAACCTGCGGCCCGCACTGACCATCATCCCCGGTGGGCGCTTTGACAAGATCGATCTGGTGGTGGTGCGCGAAAACCTGGAAGGCCTGTACATCGGCCACGAGCACTATGTGAAGATCGACAACGACCCGCATGCCGTGGCCATGGCCACCGGCATCAACACACGGGCGGGCAGCCGCAGGCTGCTGCAGTACGCGTTTGAGCATGCAGTGGCCACCGGGCGCAAGAAGGTGACCATCGTGCACAAGGCCAACATCATGAAGGCGCTGACCGGCATCTTTCTGGAGACTGGCCTCGACCTGTATGAGCGCGAGTACAAGGGAAAGTTTGAGCTCGACACCGTCATCATCGACGCCTGCGCCATGAAGCTGGTGCTCAACCCCTGGCAGTTCGACATGCTGGTGACCACCAACCTGTTTGGCGACATCCTGTCGGACCTGGTGGCCGGCCTGGTGGGCGGCCTGGGCATGGCGCCGGGCGCCAACATCGGCAAGGACGCGGCCATTTTTGAAGCCGTGCACGGCTCGGCCCCGGACATTGCGGGCAAAGGCATTGCCAACCCGACCGCCCTGCTGCTGGCCGCTGCCCTGATGCTGGACCACTGCCAGTTGACCGACATGGCCACGCGCCTGCGCCGCGCCATCGATGACACCCTGAACGTGGACAAGGTACGCACTGGTGACCTGGGTGGCAAGGCTGGCACGGCCGAGTTCACCAAAGCGCTGGTCAGCCGCATCACCAACGGGTGAGCCGCGCAAAGACTTCCCGAACGACGGGCATGCGGCTGTTTTTTGCAAATGAAGACAGCATTGCGCGACTGAGTGTGCAGCCGTCATTTTGGCGTCAGGTGCGCGGATAAAGTCGGCTTGGGGACATGCAAAAACTACGGCCCATCAGTGGCTGAATCCAGGTAACGATCAATGCAATCAGCAGGTCTATTGGGCCCCGGTGTGGCCCTGATGCGCAGACTGGTTTTCTCGCAGAAGATTGCGCTCATCGGCTTCCTGGCAACCATGCCGGTGCTGGTGGTTTTGTGGGCCTTCTTTTTGGGCAGCGAGCCCAAGAGCGCTTTTGAGGTGGTGGTAAACCTGTGTGCCCTGGATGCGCTGGCGCTGATGTACTGCCTGATCGCCCTGCACGTCAGTGTGACCCAGGACCTGAACCAGCTGGTGCACACCGTGGACCGCATGATGACCGGCGACCTGCGCCAGGGCACCAGGGCCCAACACACAGATGAACTGGGCCGCGTGTTGGATTCTGTGAGCCAGCTCGGACGCACCGTATCGTCCATGGTGGCCAATGTGCGCAGCAATGCAGCCTTTGTGGTGTATGCGGGCAACAGCCTGGCGCGCGACAGCCAGGACCTGTCGGACCGCACCGAGCAACAGGCCGCCAACCTCGAACAAACCGCAGCCAGCGTGGAAGAACTCTCCTCCACCGTACAGGACAACGCCAACACGGCGGGTCACGCCAACAGCCAGGCCGGTGAAGTGCGCGACGTGGCCGAAAACGGTGCGGCCATCATGGCCCGGGCGGTGACGTCGGTGGAGGCCATACAGGCCAGCGCCAAGCGCATGGACGAGATTGTGGGCGTGATTGACGGCCTGGCTTTCCAGACCAATATCCTGGCGCTCAATGCCGCCGTGGAAGCTGCCCGCGCGGGCGAGTCCGGCCGCGGCTTTGCGGTGGTGGCCAGCGAGGTGCGCTCGCTGGCGCAGCGCTCGGCCGAAGCGTCCAAGGAGATCCGGTTGCTGATTGGCGCGTCTTCAAGCCAGGTAGCCGCCAGCGTGAAGGAAATCCATGCGGCGGGCAGTTCCATCACCCGTGTGGTGGCAGGCATACGCGAGGTGGCCACCAGCATGTCGCAGATATCGAGCTCCAGCGCCGAGCAAAGCGCAGGCCTGAGCGAAATCACGGCTGCCGTGAGCCAGCTCGACGGCATCACCCAAAGCAATGCCCAGATGGTGGAGCACGCCGTGGCCAAGGCACGCGACATGGAAGCACGCGCCAACACCCTGGTGGAATCCGTGGCTCTGTTCCAGTTGCAGCAGGGCTCACCGGAAGAGGCCGTTGCGCTGGTAGAGCGCGCCGTGGCCCACCGCCAGCGCAGCTCCAAGGAGAGCTTTTTGCGTGAGCTCACCGACCCGGCCAACGGCTTTCATGACCGTGACATGTATGTCTTCGTACTGGACGACCGCGGCACCTACCTCGCCTTTGGCGGCAACGCCAGCAAGGTGGGCACCCGCGTGCAGGACGTGCCCGGGATTGACGGCGAAGGCCTGCTGAAGACCATCCAGACACAAGCCGCCTACGAGCCGGGCTGGGTGGAGTACGACATCACCAACCCCTCGACCGGACAGGTGCAAACCAAGATGTCCTATGTGCAGAGCCTGGACGGCCTGAGCGTGGGCTGTGGCGTCTACAAGAACCTGCTGAGCACCTGAGCACGGCCCGGCCGTGGTGTGGTGTGGTTCGCCAGCGGATGCCCCCCGCTAGCTGTGAACGTTCCTGGCCACCCACGCCATGCCACTGAGCGCCGCAAAGAACAGGGCCAGGTGGGCCCAGCCCCACAGCAGGTAGCGGCGCAGCAGCTTGTCGTGGGGCATGTTGCTGATCAGGAACAGCGCACCATCCGGCGGGCGGCCCACCAAGTGGGTCTCGGGCTGCTGCTGGCGCGAAGTGCGCAGCTGCACGACGGCGCGCAGGGCATCGCAGCGCACGCTCTCCCATTCATCGCCCAGCAGCAGGCCATCGCGGTCCAGGTCATAGCGCGCCAGCAGGCGTGGCATGTCCTGCTTCCAGGCGGCCAGCATCTCCCCCAGCTCGGCCCGGGTGTCAAAGGGCTCTGATGCGCCCCCCTGGGTGCGGAACTGCCCGACCACGCGCAGCACATCCTGTTCGATCAGCACCCACTCGGTGTAGCGCATGTTCTGGTCGGTCCAGCGGTCCTTGTGGCGGGTCACGATTTCGGCCGATTCCGGGTCCACCACGCATTCGCCGGTGTGGTCGCGCAGCATGAAGGAGGCGCTGGTCTCACCCCGGTCCACCGTGCGCCACTCGTCACCCTCCTCCTCTTCCAC
This sequence comes from Rhodoferax lacus, assembly GCF_003415675.1. Lineage (GTDB taxonomy): Bacteria > Pseudomonadota > Gammaproteobacteria > Burkholderiales > Burkholderiaceae_C > Allorhodoferax > Allorhodoferax lacus. The sequence continues at coordinate 310,055 of NZ_QFZK01000004.1, read as the reverse complement.
CAGGTAGCGGCACCACAGGCAGGGGCGCCCACGCAGCTGGCTATAGAGCGGCGGATCACAAAAGTGCTGGCCCCGCCCGGACAGTTCCACATAGCCCTGCGCGGCAGAGGCCACGGTGGACACCGGTGTGTTGCGCAGGGTGCGCAGGCGGTACAGGGCGGACAGCCAGGCCAGCACGCTGATGAAAGCAACCAGCCCCAGGCACAGAAGCCAGGCCATGCGGGATTGCAGTTGCGCGCCAATGAAAAGCAGCAGGACCTGCGCGCCCGAGGTGATCAGCCTGGCATAGCTGCGGCGCAGCCACTCCCGTGCCTCGGGCACCACGTCCTCCAGCGCCATGCGGGAAATGATCACGGGGCCATGCGCCAGCGTGTGGGGCCGGACCTATTGGCCGAACAGCTGCTTGACGTCCACGTCCTGGACTTCGGCGTCGCTGAATTCCAGCATGGGCCGTGCGGTAAAGCCGAACTGCCGGGCCAGCAGGCTGCCGGGGAAGAGTTCGATCTGGGTATTGTTGATGTTGACGGCGTCGTTGTAGAACTCGCGCCGGTCGGCAATCGCGTTCTCCAGCGCGCTGATGCGGTGCTGCAACTGCATGAAGCTCTCGTTGGCCCTGAGCTCGGGATAGGCCTCGGCCACGGCAAAGATGCGGCCCAGGCCCGCGCGCAGCACGCCTTCGGCCTGACCCAGGGCACGGATGTCGCCCCGCTCGCCCGCAGCCTGCACTTGCGAGCGCGCCTGCACCACGCTTTGCAGAGTGGTCTGCTCGAACTGCTTGTACTGTTTGCACACCTCCACCAGCTTGGGCAGCTCGTCATGGCGTTGCTTGAGCAGCACATCGATATTGGCCCAGGCCTTGGCCACCGCGTTCTTGACCAGCACCAGCTGGTTGTACAGGCTGATGCCGTAGATTAAAAGTATCACCACACCACCCAGAAAGATGTACTGCGCCATGCTGAATCCTTTATATTGGCGGCCCTTGAGACCGGCTAAGCCCATGTTACAGCCAGAAAATGGCGCCCGCGCGCAAGGCTTCTGCAAGGCTTGCATCCCAGGGTACCGGCGCAGGAAGTAAAATACGCGCATGAGTAAGCCCGCTAGCAAGACGACCATGTTGGACGATGGTCTTCGTTACAAGTCCAAGGTAGGTGGTTCGCCGTTCGCAGCGCCCCCTTTTTCCGGCAATTCGACCATGTCGTGCTTCCTGTGCGGCAAGCACCGGCCACGCTCCGAAATGGTCACCCGCAAGCTGATTGGCAAGTCACAGGCGGTGTGTTCGCCCAAGTGCTGAACAGGGCCGCACGGTAGCGGCCCCCACACAGACCCATCAGAACTTGTAGCCCACGCCCACCATGCCCACGGTGTTGCTGGGCTTGAAGCGCAGCCCGATGGCGGTATCGGCCTCGGCGTAATTCACCTGCATCAGTTCGCCTTGCAGGTAGACACCGTTACCCAGCGCATGGCGATAGCCGCCACCATAGCCAAAACCGGTGGCGCTCAGGGCCTGGTCAATACCCGGTCCGCCACCCGTGAGGTCCGCAGTGAGCTGGTTGTAGGACAGCTTGGCATAGGCCAGTGAGCGCCTGTCGATGGCGTAGCCCAATTCCCCATAGATACCGTAACTGCCGGTGGCCTTGAGCTGCAAGCCACCCACGCTGGCCGACTTCATGTCACCCAGCGTGGCCCAGGCGCCGAAGTTCACCACCCCGTTGCTGCCGAAGGCCTGCCCTTTGGCGATCTGGACCACGATGTTTTGGTCCGCAGTGCTTACCGAGGACTGCGTGCCGCCGACAGGGTCGGTAACCTGCACCGTCACGTTGCTTGAATTGACATTGATCGCAACGCTGAGCCCCTCATAGGCAGACGCAACCGTCTGCGCACAGATCCCGGACGATGCCAGGGCGGCCACTGAAAAGGCCGCAATGCTTATAGTTTTCATATTCCCTGTCTTGATGTAGTTGACACTCCATCATACGCAGGCAATATCTGCAGCCACTAGATTGCCGCCTCGGCTTCACCCCGTGTCTCGTAAATGTGCGGCGCCAGCCCGCGCCCGCTGATGGCAGCACCGAGCTTGTTGCGCAGGAAGGCGCTGGTGCTGTAGCGGGTAATCTGCGCGTAGTACTTCTCTGTCATGGTCTTCACCACTTCGGCGTAGGCGTCCATGGCGGGCTCCAGGATTTCAAAGCCGTCGTAGTTGACGATCGCGTTGACCTTGTGGCCGATCTCCAGGCACTTGCGCTCCACCGCCGTCTGCACATCCTGCGCGTCTTTGGGCGCACTGAGCTTCAGGCCCTGGAAGTTCAGGAACAGCAAATTGCGCTCGGGCTGGTAGGCAATGCGCTCCATCAGCGAAATGCTGAGCAGCGTGTCCTTCAGGCCCATGGGCTCATTGCGGAAGATGCGCGCATCCATCAGCGCCGGGTTGCGGATGATGGGCTTGAAGGCCATGTAGGGCAGGATGTCGCGCTCAATGTCCACGCCCGGTGCCACCTCGGTGAGCTCAAGTCCCTCGGGTGTGAGCGTGAGCACACAGCGCTCGGTGATGTAGAGCACCTTTTTGCCCACGCGTGCCGCGTATTCGCCGCTGAAGGTGACTTGCTCAATGCTCTGGACAAACTTGCGGTGTTTGCCTTCCTTGGTGATGGTGAGCTGCCCATCGCCCACCTGCACCTCCAACCCACCGGCGGTGAAGGTGCCGATGAAGAGCACGGTGCGGCTGTTTTGCGTGATGTTGATAAAGCCGCCCGCTCCGGCCAGGCGCGGGCCGAAGCGGCTCACGTTGATGTTGCCGCGCGCATCGCATTCGGCCAGGCCCAGCACGGCCAAGTCCAGGCCGCCTCCGTCGTAAAAGTCAAACTGCTGGTTCATGTCCAGTTGCGCGGTGGCGTTCATGGCCGAACCAAAATTCATGCCGCTGCCGGGCACACCGCCCACCAGGCCGGGCTCGGCCGTCAGCGTCATATAGGGCAGAAGGCGCTCTTCGTTGGCAATGGCCGCCACGCCCTCGGGCATGCCAATACCCAGATTCACCACGGCGTTGGGCATCAGCTCGAAGGCGGCGCGCCGGGCGATCACCTTGCGCTCGTCAAAGGCCATGGGGGGCAGCGCGTCCAGGGGCACACGCATCTCGCCCGACAGGCCGGGGTGGTATTGCGTGCCATAGGTCTGCATGTGGTGCTGCGGCTCGGCCACCACCACGCAGTCCACCAGAATGCCGGGCACCTTCACGCGCCGGGGCAGCAGCGAGCCCTTCTCGGTGATGTATTCCACCTGTGCGATCACCACGCCGCCCGCGTTCTTCACCGCCATGGCGATGGCCAGTGCATCTTGGGTGAGGGCTTCGCGCTCCAGTGACAAGTTGCCATCCGGGTCGGCAATCGAGGCGCGAATAAACGCCACATTGGGCTTGGGTGCCTGGTAAAACAACAGCTCGCGCCCGCCCAGGGTGACCACTTCCACAATATCCTTGGTGGTGCGCGCGTTGATGCGCCCGCCCTGCAGGCGCGGATCCACAAAGGTGCCCAGGCCCACGGCGCTGACACTGCCTGGCAGGCCCGCGGCAATGTCGCGGTACAGGTGCGAGACCACGCCCAGCGGCAGGTTCCAGGCCTCAATGAGGTTGGCCATGGCCATGGCGCCCAGCTTGGGCACCAAGCCCCAATGACCGCCTATGGCCGAGGCCACCAGGCCCTCATGGGCGATGCGGTTCATGCCCTGCTCTTTGCCGTCGCCGGGGCCGCCGCCAAACAGCAGGTGCAGATTGCGCGGCTGCGCGGTTTCCAGAAAACGGGTTTCGAGTGCCAGCAGCAGTTCATCGGGCACGCCCACCACACCGAAGCCGGAACACACCAGGGTGTCACCGTCGTGGATCAGGGCAATGGCTGCTGCGGCAGAGACGACTTTGGATTTCATGGTTGGGCTTCCTTGCGAGCGCGTGATGTTTTGGCAGCGGGCTTGGCGCTGCGCGTGGCGGGGGTGGTGGCAGGCTTGGCCTTGCTTACCGCTGCGCCTGCAGGCGCGGGCTTGGGCGTAGCCACGCCCAGCAAGCTCTCCAGGCGCTGGATCAGCTCCAGCGAGTGCGGCTCCATCTCGGAGCGCGCCCCCAGAATGTGGTTGACCACGTCCATCGCCTGTTGGCGATCCTGTTGCGTCTTGAGCAGCGCCGGCAGGGTTTCCAGTGCGCGCCGGGGTTCAAACTCGGCAATCAGGGACTGCTGCTGGATCAGCTCGGAGCGGCGCTGGGGGCCCATGGACTGGAAGGGCTGGGTATGGTTGAGCACCTGGGCCGAGCGCTCCAGGCGGTCGCGCCGCACCGAGCCGCGTGAACCGGCCAGCAGGATCAGCATGCGGATCACGGCCGCGCCCAGGTCGCCACGCTCCATGCATTCCAGCGCCTGCTTGACCTCCAGCATCTCACGCAGCTGGTTGACGTCTGGCTCGGGCGCGGGGGTGGCGCCGGACTGTCCCAGCATGCGCATCCAGGGCGTACCGTAAATCGACAGGAAGGTATTTTCGTAGGCCGCGTCGCGCAGGTCGCGCACCAGGTCCATGCCCTGCATGATGCTGTGGGCGGTGAGGCGCTCCAGCGCCAGAAAGGGGTTGTCGGCCTGGGCCGGTTGGCGTTCGGCGCGGGCCCAATCCACCGTGGGCTGCAGCAGGGCCAGCAGCGGGTTGGCGTCCGAAAACAGCTTGCGGCTCACACGCGAGGGGTGGGCATCGCGCAGGGCATCGGCGCTTTGCTGTGTCACCAGGCTTTGCACCAGCGGGCGCAGCGACAGGTCATAGGCCTGGGCACCGATCTCGGAGAGGCGCGCCACGGCAGTGAAGTCTTTCTCCTGCTCGCGGTCGTTTTCCACCGTGGTGAGGATGTCCTGCATGGTGCGCGCGTGGAAGCTCACAAAGAAGTGTTCGTTGCCTTCGTCACCGGCGGTCTCGTCGATCTTCATCTCGTACAGGCCGGGTGTCAGGGCTTCAATGGTTTTGAGGGTGGAGGCCATCTCGGCGTGCTCCTTGCGCGCCACCGAGGACGACACAAAGATGCCCAAGTGCCCCACCTTCTCGTGCACCATGTAGAGAATGCGCTGGCCGCGCACGCGGATTTCCTGCTCGTCCACAAAGGTGTCCACGATCCAGTTCAGTGCCTGCTGGGGTGGCGTGATGTTGTCGCCGCGGCTGGCAAACACGATGATGGGGGCGCGTATGGCCTTGAGGTCGAGCTTCTTGCCGGGCTCGAGTTGCGCCTCGCCCTTGGACAGGCGGTTGCCCACAAACAGCTGCTCCACGATCCAGCGGATTTCGGCCTCGTTGGTGAAGTGGAAGCCACCCCACCATTTCTCGAACTCCAGGAAGCTGTCGCGCTTGTTGTCCACATCGGCAAACAGGTCGTAGTACTTGCCAAAGAAGTTGCGGCTGGGGTTGAGCATCTCGAAGTTGGAGACCAGGTGGGCACCATCAAACTCGCCCGCCCCCAGGTCGGACATCAGCAGCGCGGGCAGCACGCCACCCAGCAGGCCGCCGTTGTAGCGCATGGCGCTCTCGCCAATCTGGCCGGACCAGGTGGCCACGGGTGCGCCGTTGAGCACCAGCGGGCCGGTGAGCTCCGGGTGGGCCGCAGCCAGGATCAGCGTGGCCCAGCCGCCCTGGCAATTGCCCACCACCACCGGCTTGGCCGATTCGGGGTGGCGCCTGGCAATCTCGCGCAGAAATTGTGCCTCGGCATTCATCACGTCCAGCAGGGTCTGCCCCGGCTCGGGGTGCTGGCGAAACACCACAAAGTACACCGGATGGCCTGCGCGCAGCGCCACGCCCACTTGGCTGTCGGGCTTGAAGCCGCCAATGCCGGCGCCGTGGCCTGCACGCGGGTCAATGATCATGTAGGGGCGCTTCTGGTCGAGCACGCGCACACCCTTGGTCGGCAATATCTTGAGCAACTGGTAGTTCACCGGGCGCGCCAGCGTGCGGCCATCAATGACCACGCTGTAGTCGTAGTCCAGCACCGGCGGTGTGCCGGCTTCTTCATGGGCCTTGTCGTTGTTGCCGCGTGCGCGCAGCACATCCAGCGTCAAAGCCAGGCGCTGCAGCGCGTCCAGGCTGTAATCGGCCGCCATCTGGAACAGGGCTCCCGTGCCCAGGGCTTCACCCAGGGCCTGCTGGGTCTGGCCCAGCTCGGCGCCCAGCGCCTGTGTGCGTTGGCTCTGGTTCTGGCTGATCTTCTGGCTGTGGTGCGAGGCGCTGGTCAGCAAGCGATTGGTCTGCCGGGCCTGGGTTTCCAGGTCGGCGGGCAGGTGGTTCTGGAGGCTGCTGGGGCGGGGTTGTGGCGACATACTGTATTTTCGGTAGCGGCTTGACGCACGTTTGCCCCAAACCGGCTCCAGTGTAGGAGCGCAAAGTTACCTCAAGCTTGCTTTACGTCAAGAGACTGGCGTGCTTTTGGGTGTTCGAAACACCCCTTCGGCGGCAAGTGTCCGCTTCAGTGCGCGGACTGCAAGGGGGCCAGCACCGGCATGGCCACAAAGTCTGGCAGCGTGGCCAGCTCATCACGGTGTAGCCGGGCCAGCTTGAGCAACTGCTTTTCGCCCTTGGCGGTGAGATGGATTTCCACCTGGCGTGAGTCGCTGGCGCTGGCCCTGCGCTGCACCAAGCCCAGCGCCTCGCAGCGCGTGACCAGTGCCACCACGCCATGGTGCTTGGCCTGCAGGCGCTCGGCCAGTTCGGTGATGCTGGCCCACTGCCGACCCGGAAAGCCCTTGGTCTGCAGCAGCAACTGGTATTGCAGGGGTGTGATGCCCTGTGCGTTGCAGGCGTCCTCGCTGAAGCGCAGGAACAGGCGCAGCCGGTAACGGAATTCGGCCAGCGCCTCAAAGTCAGCCTTGGCCAGGGCCTCTGTGCCCGGGTTTGATTTGCTCGTCATCGCCACGCCCAAATACGGGTATTGTGGCCGAGCACCGCAAGGGGCAGCGAACCACGCGCAGCGGGGAGCGTGGGGGCAAAACCCCTATCCAGGAAGCCCGTCGCTGCGGGCGCGGCTCAGGATGGGCCAATAGGCCACGGTGTACAGGCCAAAGCCGGCCGACCAGAGCAGCGCCGACAACTCCACGGCACCCACCGTCAAGCCGGGCGCCAGCAGCGGCACAGCCACCCGCACCACGGCGGCGAGGGCCACCAGCGCGTAGCAGGTCACTTCCACCCGCCCGGCGCGCAGGGCGCGGCCAGTGTGGCCGAGGGCCGTGCGTGTGATCATGCCCATGACCATGCCGCCTATGGCACCGGCCGTGAGCGCATGGGTGGCAGCCGAGGCGCCCACCCAGCCCAGCTCGGCCGCTGCGCGCAGCAGCAGGTGCAGCGGTATCCAGGCATAGGCCAGATGCAGCACCCAGACCAGCGGGTTGTGCAGCGTCTTCCAGGGCTGCCAGCGCAGCCAGCGCGCCAAGTGGGCACCCGCGCCAACCACGGCCAACAGGGCCAGCGGCAGGCCCTTGATTTGCAACACGTCGGCCAGCAGCAGCGCCAGCACCAGACCCAGGGCGGCCTTCTCCAGCTGCGGAATGCGCACCGCCTTGGCACCGGGCACGCCGTTGTTGGTGAACATGGGCAGCACGCGCCCTGCCATCACGCACAGCACAAACAGCATGACATCCAGCGCCAGGCCGATGCCGGCCCAGGCCGGAACGGGCAAGACGCCCAGCACGTTGAGGTGCACGCACAGTTCGGCCAGGCCCATCAGTACCAGCAGGCCCACAAAGAAGAAGTTGCGGGTGTTGCGGCCCTTGTAGAAAGCCAGGCCCAAGCCCACGGCGGCGGCTAACGGAAACGCAGTGTTGACCACCAACGCCACCCAGCCCCAGGGTGTGAGCACCAGCACGCGCCCGGCCACCCACAGTGCCGCCAGCGCCGCCAAAGGCGCGCCCGTGGGCGTGGCCTGACCGGACCAGTTGCGCCCGGCCGTAAACAGAAAACCCACCAGCACCGCCAGGCTGAAGCCAAACAGCATTTCATGCGCGTGCCACAGCGGCCCCTGCAAATAAGCGTGACCCAGCAGGCCGGCAAACTGCAGCGCCCACAAGGCGATGGACAGTGCCGCAAAGCCGCTGGCCAGCAGATAGAAGGGCCTGAAGCCCAGTGCCCACAGGGCAAAGGCGGGCGGCTGCCCGGGGCGCGGGGCTTCGCGGATGGAGATCAGGGTGGCCATGGTGTGCAGTCGGCTGGGGGCAGGGGTTGTAGGTTGGGGGCGTAGCGTGAACGGCGCGCGTGTGGCTTTAGCGCGGCACGTAGAAGGTGGACTTTTCTTCGGTGGACAACACCTGGCCATCGACCTCGGTCTGCACCCGGAAGTGAATGGGCAGGGTCTGGCCGCGCACGGCCTTGGCCTGCTCGGGTGGCAGGTTCAGGCGCACGGTGAGCGAGGCAATGCCGGTGGCTTCCACCGTGAGCTGGGGGTCGGTCACCACGCGCAGGCCGGGTGGGCCCTGCACGCTGGCAGTGAAGTGCTGCGCCTGCTCGCGCGCATTCATCACCTGCAGGCGGTAAACGTTTTCAATCGCGCCGCGCTCCACTTCGCGCGCCAGGGTGCCGCGGTCCTTCATCACGTCTACGGAGAAGCCCTTGCGGGTGGACAGGCTCAGCACAAAGGCGCTGCCCACCAGCAGCAGCAATGCGCCGTAAATCCAGACCCGCGGGCGGCCCACGCGCTGGGCCAGCTGGCGACTGTTGAGCTGCTGCTCCATGCCATTGCCGGACGAGTAGCGGATCAGGCCAGGCGCATAGTCCATCTTGAGCATCACCTGGTCGCACACATCGATGCAGGCGGCGCAGGCAATGCACTCGTTTTGCAGGCCGTTGCGGATGTCGATGCCGGTGGGGCAGACCTGTACGCACAGGGTGCAGTCGATGCAGTCGCCCAGGCCCAGGGCTTTGGGGTCGGCGCTGCGTGCGCGGCCACCACGGGCTTCACCGCGGTCTGCGTCATAGGCAATCACCAGCGAGTCCATGTCGATCAGCGCGCTCTGGAAGCGGGCATACGGGCACATGGTCTTGCAGACCTGCTCGCGCATGAAGCCGGCATTGCCGTAAGTGGCGAAGGCGTAGAACAGCACCCAGAACCACTGCCAGGGCGACAGCGCCCATAGCAGCAACGCGCCGCCCAGTTCGCGCATGGGCGTGAAGTAGCCCACAAAGCTCAGGCCGGTGAGCAAGGCCAGGGCGATCCAGGCGCCCTGCTTGGCGGACTTGCGCGCGAGCTTCTGCGGGCCCCAGGCTGCGGCGTCCAGGCGCATGCGGGCCTGGCGGTCGCCCTCGGTATGGCGCTCCACCCACATGAAGATCTCGGTGTAGACGGTTTGCGGGCAGGCATAGCCGCACCACACACGCCCGGCTATGGCGGTCACAAAGAACAGCAGCAGTGCGGCCAGGATCAGCAGGGCTGCCAGGTAAATAAAGTCCTGCGGATGCAGCACCAGGCCAAAGACAAAAAAGCGCCGCTCGGCCAGGTCAAACAGCACGGCCTGGCGGCCATTCCACTGCAGCCAGGGCAGGCCATAGAACACCAGCTGCGTGAGCCAGACCATGGCCCAGCGCCAGCGTGCAAACCAACCCGCGACCGAACGCGGATAGACCTTGGGCGTTTTTTCATACAGCGAGACCATGCCCTGCGCATCCGCCGCTTGCACCTGGATGGGTATGACTCTTCTGGGCACGGGCTTCAATTCCATCAACCTCCGCAAGAGCCGCAGCAGGGGCTGTGGGAAGGCGTGGACTTGGCCACGACCTGGGGCGCTTCAAACTGTGCAAACAGCACATTGTTTTCCAGGTGGATGTGGTGCGCGAGGTCTTCGCTGAGCTGGGCTATGCCGGCGTAGAGCGCGCGCCAGGTGTTGCAGGCGCCTTGGGGTGGGGTGGCGTTGTTCGTCAGCCCGGCCAGGCGGTCCAGTGTGGCGCCATGCTCGATGTGTTCGGCGCGCATCATGCTGATGGGTTGGCCCACAAAAGGGTTGCCACCGGCCTTGAGCAGGGGGAACAGAATGGCCTCTTCCTTTTGCATGTGTACCAACAGGTCTTGCTCCATGGCGTCCAGCACGTCGGCCAGACCAGCAGGCACTTGCGGGTGCTCGCGGTGCACTGCCTCCACGCGGCGGGCCATGCGGATCAGCTCGGGCAACTGGGTGCGGTGCACGGCGTGGTAACGCTCCAGGATGTGGTCTATCAGCGCTGCCGGATCGCTGCCGGGCACAAAGGTTTCGGCTTGGGTGGTTGGCAGGCGTGCGTTCATGGCGGTCAATCCTTTAAAGGTTCATTTAATATGAATGTATTGAGAAAACGGATTGTAGGGCAATAAATTCATTTAAGATGAATCTTTTACACAGCCCTCCCAACACCATGCGACTGACCCAGTGGACCGACTACACCCTGCGCGTGCTGATGTACTGCGCAGCCTGCCAGGCCCGCGACGAGCCGGTAACCATTACCGAGATCGCCGATGGCCACGGCATTTCGCGCAGCCACCTCACGAAGATCGTCCACCAGCTCGGCGCGCAAGGCCTGCTGGAGACCACGCGTGGACGGGGCGGCGGCATGCGGCTGTTGCAGGATGCAGAGGCCATCAACATAGGCGCCGTGGTACGCCAGACCGAGACCGACTTCCATATGGTGGAGTGCTTCGAGCCCGGCAACACGCAGTGCGGCCTGAGCCAGCATTGCCGCCTCAAGGGTGTGCTGCACCAGGCCACGGCCAGCTATTTGGCGGTGCTGGATGCGGTCACGCTGGCGGACCTGATTGCACCGGCAGCGACCAAGCGGGTGCAGGCGCCGGTTTCGCGCAAGGCACCAACGCCGGGGCTACCGCGGTAGGTGCGTGCGGTGGGTAGCAAGGCTTCAGGAACAGGCCTTCAAATCGAAGTGGTAGACCAGGCTTCCACCCTTGGTGGCATCCATGGTGTCCAGGGACGACATGGCCTGACCGGCTTGCTGGGCTCCTTCCAGGCTGAGTGCGATGGAGACGTTGAGCACAGCGGCCGCGCCACACCCGACGCGTTTCATTTGCCCCGCACCGATGGTCTCATTAAACACATAGTCGCCTTCACGCGGCCCCTTGACTTTGCGTTTGAAAACGCGACTGTGCCCGGTGTCGTGGGGCCCCAGGAAGTACTGAACCTCCAGAGTCGTCTCCTGTTTCGCAGAGAGTTTCGCAAAGCCTCGGTAATCTACCTTGTACACACCGATGGACTGGTTCGCCGGCAAATGGAGCGGGATCGCAAGCTTGCACACTTTTCGTGGCATGGCCTGGCCAGCAACACCGCTGCTCTCCAGGGTGAACTGGTCAAACAACAGGCTCAGACTGGTGCCGTCGGGCGAGGTGACGATGGAGTAGCTACCCTCTGGGCAAGCGTTGGCGTCTTGGGCCCACACCGGCAGACAGGCAAACCCTGCACACACGAGCATGCTTTTCATGATGAATTTCACGGTTGGACCTTTGTATTGAACTTTCTGTTGGGCTCAAAAAAACAGGGCGATGCTGTCGGCCATACGCCGCACAACCATCGCCCTGTACCCGCGTGCCTACATTAGTTGCACGAACGCCATTGCAGTTGGTAAATGATGCCGGCACTGACGTCTTGCGTATCGATCGATGCCATGGCTTCCCGGTTCGCAACGGTCTGCACGCGCATGCTCGAGTTGGTTCGCAGGTTGACGTCCGCACCGCACGCTGACCAGACCATGGCCTGAACGGTGAGCTCGTTGTTGATCAAATAATCCGACTGGAGAGGGCCGCTGAATTTTCTCTGGAAGGCCGGGCCCCGTGTGCCAGCGAAGAAGTACTCGACGTTGAACTGCGAGCTTGCCGCTTGCGGCAGCTGGTTGAAGCCACGGTAGTCAATTTTCAGCACAGAGACGCTGAAGCCTTGTGGCACCCGCACAGGAATGGCGATGTTGCAGCTCTTGCGGTCAAAGCTCTTGCCGGTTGTGCCGCCCACGGCCACCTGGTATTTGTCGAACAACAAACTCAGCGATGTTGCATCGGGGCTCAGCGTGGCCGATACCGAACCGGCAGGGCAGCCGGTTCCGCCGTACCCGGGTTCTCCCAGGGTAATGCCGTCAACGGCAAAGGCCGGGGCGCTCAGCGCCATGGCTGCAATGAGTAAAAGGTTTTTCTTCATGTCGAAACTCCGGTTGGTCGTCAATCGTCTTGCTGGGCTCAAAACGCATTGCCTTTGTGTAGGCACTGCACCAGAGCTTGCTGGCTCGGTTGACGGGAGCTTAGGAGAACTGGCCTGTGTTGTATGTATGCTGGCGCACGCAGCCGGGACGCCGGAACTGGCCGCGTGCATGACAGCAATCAGGCTGCGGCCACGGCTTCAGAAACGGCAATGCGCTTGTACAGCGCGGCCAGCATGTCGGACTGCGTCACCATGCCCACCACCTTGCGCTGCGCGTCGATGATGGGGATGTGCGGCAGACCGTTGTCGGTCATTTGCACGACCAGCGGCGCGATGGGTGTCTCGGGATGGGCGCTGAACACCTTGGCCGTCATGATCTGCCCTACCACCTCGGCCTTGGCCGAGCTCACACCCGGCGTGCGGCGCAGCAGGCCCTGCAGGCGTATGGCCATGCCGGCGGCAGAGGTGTCATCCATCTGCCGCAGGAAGTCGGCCACCGTGGCAATGCCGATCAGGCGGTCAAAGCCATCCACTACCGGCAGGGACTTGATCTTGTGCAGGCGCAGCTGGCTCCAGGCCTCTTCCAGGTCGGTGTCGAAGTGCGCGGTGATCACATCGCGCGACATGATGTCTGCGCAGGTCAGACCCACATGGCGGCCAAAGGCGTGGTCCACGGCCAGGTTGTATATGTCCACCAGCTCGTCTTCCTGCACGTCCACAAAAGTGTCCAGGGCTTTTACGGCGCTGGCCAGGTCCGCATGCACCAGGCCTATGCGGCGCATGGGTGCGGCATCGGCCGTCTGGTGGCGTCCCAGGGCCTGCGCCTGCGCCGTAAAGGGATAGGGTCTGCGCAGCAGCAGGTTGCTCACCAGCATGGTGGAGAGCATGGCCATGCCCACGTTCAGGCCGACCTGCACGGCCAGTTGCAGCGCCGCCTCGCCGCTGTGCGGGCCGTCCAGCGCAAGGCCCAGGGCCAGCGCCGCACCAGGCGGATGGATGCAGTCCAGACGCACCATCAGCCAGATGCTGCAGGCCACGGCCAGTGTGGCGCAGAGCTGCGGCACAGCCACCCACTGCGCGCACGCAAGACCCGCCAGGCAAGACAGCAGGTAGCTGCCGATCACCGGCCAGGGCTGCGCCACCGGGCTGTGCGGCTGCACATACAGAATCATCAGGGTGGCACCCAGCGGAGCCAGCATCCAGTGGCTGCCGGGTGTGATGGCATGCAGAAACACGGTGCACAGCGCCATGCCCGCGAGCGCGCCAAAAGCGGCACGCCAGCCTTCGGACAGCAGCCAACGGTAGGTGGTGGACAGAAAGGGCATGGCGGGCCTGGTGCTGGTCTGGCTTTTGTATATCACGGCATGATACATTGGGCTTAACCCCACGCCGCAAGGTGCCAAGACCTTGGGGCTAGACTGCCGCATGGAATACCAAGCACTCAAACACCTTCACATGGGCGCCGTGGCGCTTTCCGCCGTGGGCTTCACCGTCCGTGGCCTGGCCTCGCTCACGGGTGCCGCATGGGTGCAATCGCGCCCCGCCAAAATCGTGCCGCACGTGGTGGACACGGTGCTGCTGGTCTCGGCCATCGCCCTGGCTGCGACGCTGCACCTGAACCCGACCAGCACACCCTGGCTGCTGGCCAAGATCATCGGGCTTGTGCTCTACATCGCTCTCGGCGTGGTGGCCATGCGTGCCAGCGTGGCCAAGCCTTTGCGCGCCACTGCCTGGGTTGCCGCCCTGCTGGTGCTGGGTTGGATGGCGTCAGTGGCGGTGTCCAAAAACCCCGCGGGCTTTTTACACGCCTTCGTGTGAGGCAGCGCAAGGTGCTTGCGCCATAACTGCCTATAACAGTGACTGACGGTCACATTTTCAGGAGCACGCACCATGTCCATCCCCCACGCACTTTCGGGCCAGCCCATTGCGGTCGTGCCCTTTGGCAGCAGCCTGCCCGAGCAGCGCTCGGTAGCGCTGTTCAAGTCGGACCAGTTGGAGGTGATACGCCTGGTGCTGCCCGCGGGCAAGACCATGCCCACGCACAAGGTGTCGGGTGAAATCACCATCCAGTGCCTGGAAGGCGTGCTGGATGTGGAGGTGAATGGCGACATCACCCTGCTGTCGGCCGGACAGCTGATGTTTCTGCACGGCGAGGTGCCACACAGCGTGACGGCACTGGAACATGCCTCGGCGCTGGTCACCATTGTTTTGTGCAAATAACCGGAGTCACACCGTGGCCACACCCTTTGTATTTACCTTTGTAGGCGCAGACCAACCCGGCCTGGTGGAGAAGCTGTCGCAGACCGTGGCCGATCACGGCGGCAACTGGCTGGAGAGCCGCATGAGCGAGCTGGCCGGGCAATTTGCCGGCATTGTGAAAGTGGAGATCGCCCAGAACAAGGCAGCCGGTCTGCGCACGGCCCTGCTGGCCCTGTCAGCGCAGCAGCTCTCGGTGCTGGTGGCCGACCAACAGGCCGAAGAGGCCACCGGCAACGGGCGATCGCTGCGCCTGTCAATTGTGGGCAATGACAGGCCCGGCATTGTGCGCGAGGTATCGCACGCGCTGGCCGAGCGCCACATCAGCGTGCGTGACATGGACACCAGCGTCACCAGCGCCCCCATGAGTGGGGAGCCCCTTTTTGAAGCGGTGGCCCACATCCAGGTGCCGCATGCGCTGGACCTGTCCGAACTCAACACCCAGCTCGACCGCATTGCCGATGCGCTGACGCTCACCATCGACCTGGAAGAGTCGCTGCGCTAGATCCACCGCGCTGCCGTGCTGGCATGCATCCTGCGTCGGGCTGTAGCACAAAAAATGCGACGCCCGGAGTGGTCCAGGCTGCAGCACACACCACGGAGACCTGCCATGAAACCTGCATTCCCGCGCCCGGCCTGGCTGCTTGTAGCCACAGCCCTGCTGTGGGCCTGGGCCCCGCAGGTGCAGGCCTGGGAGCTGTCCGGGCGCAAGACCCTCAGCGCGCTCACCCGTGACCAGCAGGTCCTGCCCATTGGCCATGTGGACTTCACACCCCAAGCCGATGGCCGCACTGCCTTCACCCTGTCCGTGGACCACCAGCGGTTTGTAGACCACTTCCTGTCGATGAAAGAATTCAAGTGCTTGCAAGGCCCGGACGAAGTGCTGTGCCACGTGCCCTACCCTTACACCAACCCGGGCACGGTCAGCGGCAATGACTACGCGTGGCTGGAGCACCAGCTGCTGTTTCTGTTCAAGCAGCCGCGCGACTTTGGCGCCAAGCTCTGGAACGGCCTGTACTTCCGCCTGGAGCCCGATGGCGAGGGCCTGGTGGGCCTGCCCCAGGCCGTGGACCTGAACCTGATCAGCGCGCCACCCGATGACTTGCTGACACCGCCCTACGCCCCGGGGCAGCGTGACGACCTGCCCCCGGGCGCCCACTGGATTGCGCGTCTGCACATACGCTGAAGCGGCATGCAGCGGCCGCGCGCGCTGGCACGGCCCTTGCGGATTGGTGCTTACAATTTCTCCATAACGAGACAACCCCCCAGGGGTGACACGCACTGCCATGACCTTTCGCGCCCTCTTACACCTGCTCATAGGCGTCAGCCTGGCCCTGGCCCAACTGCCTGCCCTGGCGGCCGACGCCGCTGCCACACTGCGCGTGGGAGTGCTCCAGTTTGGAACAGTGAACTGGGAACTCGATGTGATGCAGGCACACCAGCTGGCACAAAAGCGCGGCCTCAATCTCAAGGTGGTTCCGCTGGCCTCTGGCGACGCCTCCACCGTGGCCCTGCAGGGCGGCGCGGTGGATGTCATCGTCTCCGACTGGATCTGGGTCACGCGCCAGCGCGCCGAGGGCATGGCCTACAGCTTTGCGCCCTACTCGAACGCGGTGGGCTCGGTCATGGTCAAGGCCGACAGCGGCATCCGCAGTGTGGCTGACCTGAGGGGCAAATCCATAGGCATCAATGGTGGCCCGTATGACAAGACCTGGCTGCTGCTGCGCGCCTATGCCAGCAAGAAGTTCGGCATGGACATCAACAGCGCTGCCCGCCCGGTGTTTGCAGCACCTCCCCTCCTGAATGAGCTGGCCCTGAGCGGCCAGGTGGACGCAGCCCTGAACGTCTGGCATTTTGATGCACGGCTGGAGGCCAATGGCCAGCGCCCGCTGATCAAGCTGCCCGAAATTTTGGCGGGCCTGGGCGTGGACCGACCCATCCCGCTGGTGGGCTGGGTGTTCCGTGAAGACTGGGCCAACCAGAACCGTGACACGCTGGAGCGCTTCCTGGCCGCCTCGCAAGAGGCCAAGGCCCTGATGGCCAAAAGTGACGCCGAGTGGGAACGCCTCAAGCCCCTGATGCGCACGGAGGACAACGCCACCTTTGTGGCCCTGCGCAACGGCTACCGCAACGGTATTCCCACCTGCGAATATGCCGACGCGCAGGCCAACGTGGCCAGCGTCTTCAGGATCCTGGCCGAGACCGGTGGCGACAGGCTGGTAGGCAAATCCCGCAGCCTGTCCGAGGGCACCTTCTGGAACGGGTTCAAGCTCCCCACATGCCCGAAGAACTGAGTCCGCAAGCGGCAAGCCCCCTGGCCGCAGGCTCCGAGCGCTGGGCACGCCTGTGGCCCCTGCTGCTGCTGCTGCTGCTGTGGCACGTGGTGGCCCTGCAGGCCCACAGCCGCACCCTGCCCACACCGCTGGCCGTTTTGGATGCCCTGTGGAGTGCATTGGCCAGTGGCGAGCTGCTGTTCCATCTGGGCAAGACGCTGTTGCGCGTGGCGCTGAGCTTTTGCCTGGCCATGCTGCTGGGCGTGGGTCTGGGCATTCTGATGGGGCGCTACCGGCGCTGGGACCGGGCGCTGGACAGCCTGCTGATACTGGGACTGAACATCCCCGCGCTGGTGACCACCATCCTGTGCTACATCTGGTTTGGCCTGAGCGAGAGCGCGGCCATTCTGGCGGTGGTGATCAACAAGATTCCCATGGTGGCCATCAACCTGCGCGAGGGCGCGCGCGCCGTGGACGCCAACCTGCTGGAGGTGGCGCAGGTCTACCGCCTCTCCTACTCTGAGCGCTTCTTCAAGGTCTACCTGCCGCAGCTGTATCCGTATCTGTTCAGCTCGGCGCGCAATGGCCTCGCGCTGATCTGGAAGATCGTGCTGGTGGTGGAGCTGCTGGGCCGCAGCGACGGCGTGGGTTTCCAGATTGGCAGCTTCTTCCACTTCTTTGACATCACCAGCATCCTGGCCTACAGCCTGGCCTTTGCGGCTGTGATCTTCCTGCTCGAAGCCCTGCTGCTGCGCCCACTGGAAAACCGTCTCAACCGCTGGCGCCTATGAACACCCTGTCTGTACACATTGCCGCCAAGCGCTACCCCAACGGCAGCTGCGCCATCCAGGGCCTGGCCTTTGATGCCCGCCCCGGCGAGTTCGTGGCCATCGTCGGGCCCTCGGGCGCGGGCAAGACCACGCTGCTGAAAATCATCAGTGGGCTGGACACGGACTTTGACGGTGCGGTGCAGACAGGAAGCGATGCGCGCATCGGCTTCATGTTCCAGGAGCCGCGCCTCATGCCCTGGCTGACGGTGGCGCAGAACCTGGCGCTGGTGGACCCGACTGCCACCGGCCAGCGGCTGACTGATGCACTGGAACGCGTGGGCCTGAAAGACTGCGCGGCCCTGTTCCCCAAGCAACTCTCGGGCGGCATGCAGCGCCGTGTGGCGATGCTGCGCGCCTTCCTGATGGCGCCGCAACTGCTGCTGATGGATGAACCTTTTCAGTCGCTGGACGCCCCCACGGCCGGGCAGTTGCGCGAGCAGTTGCTCACCCTGTGGCAGGACAGTAAACCCACCGTGCTGTTCGTTACCCACAACCTGCAGGAGGCCCTGTCGCTGGCCGACCGGGTGCTGTTCCTCACGCCCGGGCCCTCGCACATTGCGCTGGACTTTGCAGTGGAGCTTGCGCGTCCGCGCGCTCTGGACTCAGAAGCCGTGCAGCGCATGGCGCAGGAACTGCTGCAGGCGCACCCGGATTTGCTGCGAGGCACGCTGGGCACGCACGCCTAGAACAGAATGGGTGTAATTGGGCGTAATATTGGTTTATGCCTTGGACCGCCTCCCTCCACATCACACCTGAGATCCTGAGATCCTGAGATCCTGAGCCTGATCGCTCGGATTGACGAATTCAAAGGTGCTTGGCGTGCCTTGGGGACGCTTGCACCGGAACGTCTTTCGGCCTTGCGCAGGGTGGCCACCATCGAAAGCATTGGCTCTTCCACTCGTATCGAGGGCAGCAAGCTGAGCGATCGGGAAGTAGAAAAGCTGCTTTCAAACCTCGCGATCCAGTCTTTTGAGACCCGCGATGAGCAGGAGGTCGCTGGCTACGCAGAGTTGATGGACTTGGTGTACAGCTCTTGGCAAGACATCCCTTTCAATGAAAACCACGTCAAGCAACTGCACCAAATCTTGTTGCGCCACAGTGAGAAAGACCTACGGCACCGGGGGCAGTACAAGACCAGCTCCAACAGTGTGGCCGCATTCGATGAAGACGGCGTGCAGATTGCCATCGTGTTCGAGACGGCAAGTCCATTCGACACCCCCGGCCTCATGGCCGAACTGGTGGCGTGGGTCAATGATGAGAGGGACAAAGCGCATCTGCACCCACTGCTGATCATTGCCATCTTCGTGGTGGTGTTCCTGGAGATTCATCCATTCCAGGACGGCAATGGGCGACTCAGCCGCGTCCTGACGACATTGCTGTTGATCCAGACCGGCTATGCCTATGTGCCGTACAGCTCGCTGGAAAGCGTGATCGAACTCAACAAGGAAGCCTACTACCTGGCCCTGAGGCAGACGCAGGGCTCAATCCGATCAGATGCGCCCAACTGGAAACCGTGGCTGATTTTCTTCCTGCGCTCGCTGGCTGAGCAGGTCCGGCGCCTGGAAAAAAAGGTAGAGCGCGAAAGAATAGTGCTGGCCACGTTGCCCGGCCTGTCGTTGCAGATCGTCGAATTTGCCCGTGAGCATGGCCGCATCACGATTGGCGATGCCATCAAATTAACGGGCACGAGCCGAAACACGCTCAAGATTCATTTCCGCAACCTGGTCGAACGTGGCCATTTGAACCAGCACGGTAGTGGGCGCGGGGTTTGGTACGAACTGAAATGACCTCAGTCGCCCTGTCCGAAGCGCACCAAAGTGCTGGATACCTTGGACTACGACTGAGCGCCCAAGCGCAGCGCCAGATACAGCTTGGTATTGCCACGCTGCACCAGCAGGGCAGCAGCCTTGTCGCCCGCAGGCACGGCCGCTTGCAGTTGCAGCAGGCTACTCACCGGCTTGCCGTTGACTGCCAGCAGCACATCGCCTGCCTGCACGCCCGCGCGGGTGGCGGCGTCAATCGCCTTTTCCACCATCAGGCCGCGTAGCAACCCGTCTTCCCCTTTTTCATCCGGATGCAGGTCGCGCAGGCTCAGGCCCAGGCGGCCGCCATTGGGCTTGGCATCAGCCGGAGTTGGTGCGGCTACGGCCACGCGGGTGCCTTCCAGCACGGCGTGCAGGGTCTTGGGCTGGCCTGAACGCCAGATGCGCAAGTCCATGGTTTGGCCGGGTTTGGCTGCGCCCACCAGCTCGGACATATCGCCCGCCATCTCGATGGCCTGGCCGTTGATGGCCAGCACGATGTCGCCACTGGCAAGTCCTGCGCGGTCGGCAGGGCTGCCCTTGTCCACATCCGACACCAGTGCGCCCATGGGCCGCGGCAGCTTGAAGGACTCGGCCAGGACCTGGTTCACCTCCTGCGCACTCACGCCCAGGCGGGCATGCTGCACGCCACCGGTGGCTGCAATCTGCTGCGCCACCTGCCGCACCACCTCAATGGGAATGGCAAAGGACAGGCCCTGAAAGCCGCCGCTGCGGGTGTAGATCATGGCGTTCATGCCAATGACTTCGCCACGCATATTGATGAGCGGCCCGCCGGAGTTGCCGGGATTGATGGCCACATCGGTCTGGATGTAGGGCGCAAAGCCTTCGCCGGGCATGGAGCGCTTGGTGGCGCTGACCACGCCGGCCGTGACGGTGTTCTCAAAGCCAAAGGGCGAGCCAATGGCCATCACCCAGTCGCCCACGCGCGTGGATTGGGTGGCGCCCAGGTTGACGATGGGCAGGCCCTGTGCCTCGATTTTCAGCACGGCCACATCGGTGAGGGTGTCCACCCCCAGCAGGCGGGCCTTGAACTCGCGCCGGTCGGTGAGCTTGACGGTGATCTCCTGCGCATGCTTGACCACATGGGCGTTGGTGAGGATGAGGCCATCGGTGCTGATCAGAAAGCCGGTGCCCGCGCCCTGCACCGGCAGCGCGATGTTGGCCGGCAGGCTGCCGTACTGCTGCTGGAACTGGCGGAAGAAATCCTGCATGGCGGCCGCGCTCTCGGAGTCGGCCTTCTCGTCCTTGTCAGAGCCCTGGGGGGCGGTGGACACATTGCGCGTGCCGCTGACACTGATGTTGACCACCGCCGGGCCGTACTGGGCGGCAATGCTGGCTACATCCGGGAATCCTGCGGGCCGGGCTGCTGGCGCACTGGCAGGCTGGGCCTGCACCTGCGCGCTGGCAGGGGCGCTGCCAAGCATTCCGGCGGCAAGGCACAGTGTGGCGGCCAGCACTGCGCTCAGGGTTTTACGTGGAAGGGCGGAGCGCGTTTTCTTGTTGTGGGTAATGGACATGGAGCCTTGCTGCAATGGTGGTTGAAAACGCCTGTGAAAGCGTCAACCCATTACAGCGGCCCCGTTGCACACGCACGGTAAAGTTTTGCGTCCAGATGCCAGGCCTTTTGTTGCGGCCCGGTAAACCCGGCAACAAGAACGCCTGTTAGCCCTGCGCGTTGAGCACGCTGCCGACAGCGGACGTGCTGCCCTGTGCGCCATAACCCAGGCTTTGCTGCATCTTGGTGAGCAGCGCTTGCAAGGTGATGGCGGAGCCGGATGCGGTACCGGCCGTGGCGCCGCTGCCTGTAGTGGTGCCCGTGCCAGCAGCCGTGCCGGTACCCGTGGTCGTGGTGGTTGGGGTGGTGGTGGCAGGACCCGATGCACCGAGGAGGGCCTGCAGGTCACCCAGCAGTTGCGAGAAGGCGTTCTGCAGTTCGGTAGGTGCCTTGCCGTTGCTGACCTGCGCAATCAGGGCCGACAGGCCTGCGGCAAAGCTGCCCCTGGGGTTGCTGTAAGCCGTGGCCACCGTGGTAGCGGCAGGCGCCGGTGTGGTAACCGGGGTCGTGGACGTGGCCGCGCTGGTGGCAGGCGTTGTGCCAGGGGTCGCTGCTGCGGCCGGTTTGGGTGTAGACGCCGCCGTGCTGGCCGGTGTGCTGGCAGGTGTGCTGGCAGGTGTGCTGGTGGCCGCTGGGGTAGCCGCTGCAGGGGTGGCGGGGGTGGCCGGTGCGCTGCTGGCACCGCGTACCGCCTGGAACAGCGCATGCATGAACTGGTGCATGTCGGACTTGAGCTTGCGCAGCGAAGACTCGCCATCATCGTCGTCGCCATCGTCACCGCGCTGGCGGCTGCCCTGTACGGCGCCACCGCTTGTGGTGGTGGTCGTTGTGGTCGTCGTTGTCGTGGTGGTCGTGGTAGTGGTTCCAGCTGCCGGTGTGCTGCTGGTGGTGCCTGTTGCTGGTGTGGCTGCGGCGCTGGCCGCAGACGGGGTGCCGGTCAGGCCCAGGCTTTGCAGAGCCTGCATCAGCACATTTTGCAGGCCGCCGTGCCCACGCCCATGGCCGCCGCCCTCGGAGCGGTGCGCGTGGTGGTGTTCTTCAGAGTCCCCCCGCGCTTCACGGGTACGCCCCGACTGGCCGACTTGCGTGCCGGAACCGGCACTGGCTGCGGCGTTGGAAAAAACCGAAGACAGGGTGCTGATGCTGCTCATGGGCGTACCTCGTATGAATGTGTGACTGCCATTGATTTCGACGGGTGCGCCGAAAAATCAAATGGAATCCCCCCAATCTCCGGGTACTTACCAAAAGTTACATCTTGCGTTGCTGCCGGTCAGGCCACCGGCTTGGCTGCGCGCGGGCCTTGGCATAGCTGCAGGAAGGCCTGCTCCAGGCCCAGCCCGCCAGACTGCGCGATCAGCTCGGAGGGCAGGCCGTCAAAGGCAATTTCACCCTGGATGAGTACCAGCACACGGTCGGCATGGGCAACTTCATCCACCAGATGCGTGGCCCACAGCACCGCCACCTCACCCGCCCTGGCCAGTGCCTCCACCGAGCGCATCAGATCCTGGCGCGAAGCCGGATCCAGCCCCACAGTGGCCTCGTCCATGAGCAAAAAACGCGGCTGGTGCAAAAGCGCGCGTAGCAATTCCACCTTGCGCCGGTTGCCGCCCGAGAGCGCGCGCACCGCCGTGCCCGCCTGCTCCTGCAGGCCATGCTGCTCCAGCCCGGCCTGTATGCGCTGCAGCGCGGTCTTGCGGGCGATGCCGTGCAAATCGGTGTGGAACAGCAGGTTGGCACGGATGCTCAGGTCCAGGTCCAGCGAAGACTGCTGGAACACCACACCCAGGCCGGCCAGGGCCTTGGGCGCGTCGCGGCGGATATCAAAGCCCAGCACAGACAGATCACCTTTGTCGGGCACAAACAGGCCGCTGAGCAACTGCACCAGTGTCGACTTGCCCGCGCCATTGGGCCCCAGCAAGGCTACGAACTGCCCCGGGTACAGGGACATGCTGACAGACTTGAGCGCCTGCCTGGGTCCGTAGGATTTTTGCAGGCCGGTGGCCACCAGCACCGGAGTACTGAAGGCTGTTGAGGGGAGTGGTGTCATGGTTGTGGCAGTCTAACGGTATGCAGCAGGAGGCATGCTGCAGGAAACGTGCCCGTGCCTTGCGCCATTGCAGTGTCACAAACTGGCTCAGGCAGGTGGCATATATATTGCGCAATCCAGGCAGGCCTGCGCAGGCAGCTTGCCCTTAACACACAACAAAGAGACCACCATGCCCATCCGCTTTTCGCCAACCCTTCTGGCCAGCGCTGCGCTGCTGCTGGCTGCCTGTGGCAGCGCCCACGCTGATATTTTTGTCAGCAGCGAAAAAGACAATGCCATCCTGCACATGGACGCAGACGGCAAGGTCATCCGCTCCATTGCCGTGTGCCAGCGCCCGCGCCACATGGCCTGGGCGCAGGACAAAAAACAGATCCTGACGGCCTGCGGCGACAGCGACCAGATTGGCATCGTGGATGTGCAGTCCGGCAAGCTGGTGGGCAACATCCCCACCGGCGAGAGCCCGGAGATATTCGCCCTGTCGCCCGACTCCAAAACCGCCTATGTGTCCATCGAAGACGACAGCCAGCTGGCGGCCTACGATGTGGCCAGCAAAAAACTGCTGTTCTCGGTAAAGACCGGCGCCGAGCCCGAGGGCGTGCTGGCCACGGCCGACGGCAAATATGTGTACGTCACCTCCGAGGTGGCCAACGCGGTCTACAAGGTGGACGTGGCCACGCGCAAGGCCGTGGGCCAGGTAAAAACCGGCATGCGGCCGCGCCGCTTTGCCATCACGCCCGATGCTTCCGAGCTGTGGGTGACCAACGAGCTGGCCTCCAGCGTGAGCATCATCGACACCGCCTCCATGAAGTCCAAACAAACACTGAAGTTCGAGGTCAAGGGCATGCGCGCCTCCGACATCACGCCCGTGGGCATGCTGATGAGTGCCGACGGCAAGACGGCCTGGGTGGCCCTGGGCCGCGCCAACCACGTGGCCGAGGTGGATGTGGCCACCCGCACCGTGCGCGGCCTGGCGCTGGTGGGCAAGCGCGCCTGGGGCCTGGCACTGAGTGCCGATGGTTCACGCCTGTATGTGGCCAATGGCCTGTCGGATGACATGACCATCATCGACACCGCCACCCGCAAGGCCTTGAAGACCGTGCCGGTGGGGCGTGAGCCCCACAGCATTCTGGCGAACTAGGGGGCGGCCAGCGTCAGGCCTTGCGCCTGAAAAATCTTCAGCAGCTGGCCATTGCCGCGCAAGGTATCCAGGGCAGCATCGAGCAAGCCGGCCAGTTCCTTGTTGTCGGCCTTCACCGCCAGGCCCAGGGGCCAGCCGTTGGGTGGCACACCCGGCAGGGTGAGCCTGGAGAAGGCCCAGTCCTTGCGGTCCAGCTTGGCCGCAAACACCGCCGCCTCCGCCTGCGCCAGCGAGACAAAAGCCGCATCCGCTTCACCCCTGAGCACGGCGGTGGCTGCGTCGGTGCCGCTCTTGAAGAGCGACACGCGGTCGCGCAGCAGGCCGCCCTTGTAGCCCATGATGGCACTCGATGCACCGGTGCCCTGCTCGGTGGTGATCTTCTTGCCCTCCAGGTCTTCGGGGTTGTAGACCTGTGCCAGCAGCTTGGGGTTGTGCAGCACCACCAGATGCTCACGCGCATAGGGCGCGAAGATGAAGGCCTGGCGGTTCTCGCCCATGAAGTATTTGTCCACCGGCACGTGCAGCATCACATCGGCCGGGCCATAGCCCAGGTAGTGGCCCTTCCAGACCATGTTGCGCAGGTCGTCACCCATGTTCTCACCAGCATCAAAGGGCAGCAGCGCGGGCTTGAGCTGCAGGGCGGCGGCCAGGGCCTCGCCCAGGCTCACATCCAGCCCGGTCATGTGCGTCATGCTGCCGTCAGACCAGGGGGCGTTCTCTTTGTACAGGGCGATCTTGAGCACGCCGCTGTCGCGGATTTTTTGCATGGCACTGCGCTCCTGCGCCTGCGCACTGGTTTGCAGGCCCATGGCCAGGGGCAAGGCAGTCAGTGCCAGACCGCCAGCCATGCGCAGCAGGCTGCGGCGTGGCAGTGGGCCCGGCTTGTATGAATCACGGTTCATCAGGTCTCCTTTTATATTTTTACAAAACCCATCTTCGCACTACACGAGATGAGGCTCAGGGTTCGCGGCGGGTTTCCAGATAGGTCTTGATGGACCACATGGCTTCCTGCGTCAGGATGCCTTCAAACGGAGGCATGTAGACGCGGCCGTCACGCGCACGGCCACGGCGCACGGTGGACACAAAGTAGTCATTGATTTCCTGGAAGCAGGCCAGCTTCTTGGTCTCGTCACCCAGGCTCATGCAGTCGGAATCGAGCTTGCGCAGGTCGGGCGAGATGCCGCCGGAGATGGCCTCCAGGCCATGGCAGCGGGCGCAGTTCTGGTTGTAGGCCGAGCTGCCGATGCGCAGGGCCTCGGTATGCGCCTCGCCCTTGCTGTAGGGGTTGTTGTCCAGCCACTTGGCGCCCAATTGCGGCAGGGTGCTGGTGTCTACGGATTGGGGGACCACGTCGCCGTGGGCCATGGCTGACAGGGTGGCCAGGGAGAGGCAGGCGCTCAGGCTGGCGGCCATCAGGAGGCGGTAGGTGTTGCGTAAGGTTTTCATGGTGTTATCGGGTCGTGTCAAAAGTTGCGGGTGCCAAGCATTGCGCAAATATCGCGCCAGGAATTTTGGGCCTGGGCGCGGCAGGCTGTGACAATTTGGCGCAGCGGCACAGTTGGTACTGGCATTCATATTGCTCCGCATTGAGTCCTGTGACAAAACGGAGCACAATGAATGCCAGAGAATTTCGATACAAAGAGTCGCTTCGGCCTGTCTGATGGCTGCTCTGCATTCGGTGACGTGGGTTATCGGGATGCGGACAGCATCCACTGGCCAGCAGCGAACGCCGGAGACACAATGACCCCCAATGACCGCACAGCAAAAGGCGGCGGAAGCTATGGGCCCTTGAACAGCCCGTCGTTGAATAGCCCTGAACACGAGTCCCTGATAGGCTCCTCGCGCCAGCGTTCCCAGGCCTATGGCCTGCGCGAGATGGACGCACCCGATTTTTCGGTGGCCGGACGTGGGCTGTTGAACCAGACGCTGGAGGAAAACAGCTTTCTCTACCAGCACGCCGCTCCTGTCATGGAGACTCTCTACCAGCAGATTGCCAACACGCAGAGCATGGTGTTGCTGACCACACGCAGCGGCATGGTGCTGCACTCGCTGGGCGATGCCGATTTTCTGGAAAAGGCCTCGCAGGTAGCCCTGGCGCCGGGCGTGGACTGGTCCGAAAAAAGCAAGGGCACCAACGCCATCGGCACGGCGCTAACCGAGGAGCACCCGGTGGTGGTCCACGGCTCGCAGCACTTTCTGGAGGCCAACCGTTTTCTCACCTGCTCCTGCACCCCCATCTTCGATCCCTATGGCAAGGTGATGGGCGCACTGGACGTGACGGGCGACCACCGCAGCTACCACCAGCACACCATGGCGCTGGCGCGCATGTCGGCGCAGATGATTGAAAACCATATGTATGCCGACGTGTTCCCCAAGGAGATCATCGTGCGCTTCCATGCGCGCGCCGAGTTCTTGGGCACGCTGATGGAAGGCATTGCCGTGTTCACCGGCGACGGCCGCTTTGTCACCGCCAACCGCAGCGCGCAGTTCCAGCTGACGCTCTCGGCCAATGCGCTGGGGGCGCATACCTTCTCGTCGCTGTTTGGCGTGTCCATCTCGCAATTCCATGACCGCGTGCGCACGGCCGGCACACGTCCCATGAACCTGTGCCTGCACAACGGCGTGACGGTGTGCTGCATCAGCGACGTGAAGTCGCGCATGCCCTTTGGGGGGATGCATTTTGGCGCCACGGCCAGTGCTTCTGACGAACCGGCGGCCGACACGCAAGCCAAGGCGCCCGCCAAAGCGGATGCACCCAGCACGGCGGCCAGCCGCGACGCGCAGCGCCGCGAGTCGCTGTCCAGCCTGCGCTACCTCGACACCGGTGATACCCAGGTGGCCGCCGTCATCCAGAAGCTCTACAAAGTGCGCGGGCGCGATATCCCGGTGATGATCCTGGGCGAGACCGGCACCGGAAAAGACCTGCTGGCCCAGGCCATCCACAACGACTCACCGCGCGCGGGCAACAACTTTGTGTCCGTCAACTGCGCGTCCATCCCCGAGACCCTGATCGAGTCCGAGCTGTTCGGCTACGAGGAAGGCGCCTTCACCGGCGCCAAGCGCAAGGGCTCGGTGGGCAAGGTGCTGTTTGCCAATGGTGGCACGCTGTTCCTGGACGAGATTGGCGACATGCCCAAGCACCTGCAGGCGCGTTTGCTGCGCGTATTGCAGGAGCGCAAGGTCAGCCCGCTGGGCGCAGGCAAAGAGGTGGAGGTGGACGTGGCCGTGATCTGCGCCACCAACAAAAACCTGAAAGACATGATTGCCCGCGGCGAGTTCCGCGAAGACCTGTACTACCGCCTCAACGGCCTGGTGGTGCGCCTGCCCGCGCTGCGCGAACGGCAAGACCTGGAAGTGGTCACGCGCAAGATTTTGGCCAGCGTGTGCCACTCGCCCACACCCATCGGTATTTCGAATCAGGTGATGAACCTGTTCCACCAGTTCCCCTGGCCGGGCAACTTCCGCCAGCTCTACAACCTGCTGCGCACGGCGGTGGTGATGGTGGGCTGCAACGAAGACATCCAGATGCACCACCTGCCGGATGACTTTCTGGAAGAGGTGCAGATGGCTGACCTGGTGCTGCCGCGCGCATCGGTCAAGCAGATGGAGGTGATACGCCCAGCGCCCGAGCAAGCGCCCGCCATGACTGCACCTTCAGCCCCCCCGCCCTTCGCCTCAACCAAGCTGGAAAACGTGGCACTCGGTGCCATGGCGCAAGCCCTGCGCAGCACCGGCGGCAACGTGTCGGTGGCGGCCAAGATGCTGGGCGTGTCGCGCAACACCATCTACCGCAAGAAGGCCTTGCTGCCAGCAGATGTGTGGGGCTGAAAGTTTATAGATTGCGTTTCGGCGGTCGCTGCAGCGCTTGGGCTACGCCGGGGTGGGGTGGCAACTATTCGATAGCCGTCGCTCAGGCCGGCAACACCGTCCGTGGGCGATTGGCGACCATCAGGTGAGTGACCGAATACGGAGCTGGCGATAGGGGTCATGTTGCTGCCTTGAACACTGCTGGTGAACTTGCTCCACACGACTCCCGAACAATCAGTTCAACCGGCTGCTCATGGCGCAAGGTTTGCAGGCCGGGGTCTTGCCGCAGCAGGGACAAGAGCATGTTCATCGCGTCCCGGCCCAGACCAATGGTGTCGGTGCGCACGGTGGTCAGCGGCGGCGAGGCAAACTCGGCTAACGGAATGTCGTCGTAACCCACCAGTGCCACATCCTGCGGTATGCGCAGCCCGGCTTCACGCAAGGCCCGCATGGCGCCAAACGCAATCGTGTCGTTGCCCGCAAACAGGGCGGTGAACTTGATGCCTCGTGCCAACATTTCCTGCATCGCGCGGTAACCGCTAGCTGCACTCAGGTCGGCATGGGTGGCCCAGAGCGGGTCAATGGCAATGCCGTGGCTCTCCATGGCCTCGCGCCAGCCGCGTTCCCTCTCATTTACCGCCAAATATTCCGGCTGTGCAAAATTCACAAATGCAATCTGGCGGTGTCCCAGGCCAACCAGATGGTCCACGACCTTGTGTGCCGCCGCCGAGGTGTCATTGCCGCAGGTGTTGTAGCGCTCGACATCAGGCAGACCGGCACCAAACACCACCATGGGAATCCTGGCATCGGCAATGCCGCCCAGATGCTTGCGCCCAGCCAGACTAGGGTTCACCACGATCAAGCCGTCAATGCGCCGACTGCGCACCAGGTCCACAAAGCCGCCAGGGTCTCGGCCCTCGTCGTCGGTGGATTCGATCAACATCTTGAGTCCGTGCAGATGGCACTCCTGGTTGATGCTGGCCACCAACTGGCTCAGAAAGACGTCCACATACAGATGCGCCGCCTTGGGGATAACCAGTGCGACCGTGCCAGTGGCGCCACCAGCCAGCGTGCGGGCAGCGATGTTGGGCGCATGGCCCAGCTCCCGCGCCACGGCCAACACGCGTTCGCGTGTGGCATCGCTGATGCCCCGGTCGCGCACGTTGTTGAGCACAAAAGAGACCGTGGTGCGAGAAACCCCAGCGCGTCTGGCGACTTCACTGCTGGTGGGGGACTTCATGTGGAGTGGCATAGGACTCCTCATCGTAGTCGAATTCACATTAGCAGTGTTTACCCTAGTACTAACGCGCGTAAGTTTGGCCTAATATCAAATCTAACGCGTGTTAGTTATCGCAAATTTAAGGAAAACTCGTGGCCAGTTCCTCCAACCATGCTTTAAGTAGCAGCCGGCGCGCCGAAACGCTGACCGCCTGGGCGCTGGTGCTGCCCGCCTTCCTCGGCTTTTTGGTGTTCTACGCTTGGCCCACATTGCGCGCCATCCAGATCAGCCTGACCGACTGGAATCTGCTGCGCGCTCCGCGCTTTGTCGGCATGGCCAATTACGCCCACATGCTGGAAGACGGCAAATTCTGGCAAGGCATGGAGTTGTCGGCCATTTACGTGGTGCTGAATATCCCGATGCAAATCGTGCTGGGATTGTTCCTGGCCGTGTCCATGGACCGGTTGACCAAGTCACTGTTTGTGAAGTCCATCGTCTTGCTGCCCTACCTGCTGTCCAACGTACTGGTGGCCATGATGTGGCTTTGGATGTTGGACCCCCTGCTGGGTCTGGTCAACGGCATGATTGATGGACTGGGCTTTGAGCGCCAGCCCTTTTTTGGCGGAGCCGATCAGGCGCTGCTCACCGTGGCAGCGGTCAATATCTGGCGCCACATGGGGCTGGTGGCCATGCTGTTCCTGGCCGGTCTGCAGAACATACCGCGCAATCTGTACGAGGCCGCAGCCCTGGAGGGTGCCAGTGAGTGGCAGATGTTCTGGCGCGTCACGCTGCCCCTGCTGCGTCCGGTGATGGTTTTTGTGCTGGTCACCAGTGTCACCGGTTCGTTTCAGATCTTTGACACCATCGCAGTCACAACCAACGGCGGGCCGCTGGACTCGACCCGCGTGATCGTGCACTACATCGTGCAGAACGCCTTCAGCTTCTACAAGATGGGCTATGCCTCAGCCATGTCCATGACCCTGTGCGTGGTGATGATGTTTTACACCGTATTTCAGATGCGTGTCATGCGGGCATCGCAAAACGACCTGGCCTGAAGGAGATCCCATGGCACCTATCACCATTCCCGACAACCAGGCTCCACGCAAGCGCACTTTCAGCCCTGGCCGTGCCGCCGCGTGGGTAGCACTGGGCCTCATGCTGCTGATTACGGTGACGCCACTGTGGATGGTAGTCAAGACCGCCCTCATGCACTCGACGGACCTCTACACCGAGTCTGACCGTCTACTGCCAACCGCCCCCACACTGGACAACTTCAAGCGCGTACTGGGCTTGATGACTCAGGAAGAAGGCCGGGCGCGCGGCGGCTCGGGTGCCGAGATCAACTTCCTGCGCGCGCTGGGCAATTCGTTGGTGTTCACCATCACCATCGTGTTGCTGCAAGTGAGTTGCGCCGCCATGGCAGCCTATGCCTTTGCCCGCCTTCGTTTTCCGGGGCGCGATACGCTGTTCGCCCTGTTTGTGGGTTCGATGATGGTGCCGGGTGTGGTCACCTTCATCCCCAACTTCATCCTGATCAAGGATCTGGGCCTGCTCAACACCATGGTCGGCATGGTGGCGCCGTTTTGCCTGATGCAGGGTTTCTCCGTGTTCTTCCTTCGGCAATTTTTCTTGTCGATACCGCGCGATCTGGAGGAGGCGGCTCTGCTCGACGGCGCCTCTTACTTTTACATCTTCATCCATGTGGTGCTTCCGCTGAGCATCACGCCGCTGGCGACGATTGGCATGCTTACGGGCATCAATATGTGGAACGAATTTTTCTGGCCCTATCTGGTGGCCAAAGACGAAATGCAGCAGGTGTTGCCCGTGGCACTGCAGACCTTCAAGTCGCAAACCGCCCAAGGCCAACCCGACTGGACCGGCCTGATGGCCGCTACCGCGATCACTGTGATGCCCACCATCTTGCTGCTGGTGGTCCTGGGCCGCCGGGTCGTGGAGTCAGTGCAATTCAGCGGTGGCAAGTAGCGCAGCATTTTTCCATTCAAAAGTTCCCCCTCAACCCTTCCTATAACGGAGACAAACCTTGAAATTCCAATTCACCATCCTGGCCGCCGTAGTGGCAGCCGCTTGCGGTTCCGCCCAGGCGACCGAAGTCAAATACATGATGTGGGACTCCAACCAGTTACCAGCCTACAAGCAGTGCGCCGCTGATTTTGAAAAGAAGAACAGCGACATCACCATCAAGATTACGCAATCGGGCTGGAATGATTACTGGACCGCGATTTCCACTGGTTTCATTTCCGGCACGGCCCCCGACGTGTTCACTGACCACCTGGCCAAGTACCCTGAGTTTTCCAAGAATGGTCAACTGGTAGACCTGGCTCCGCTGATCATGCGCGACAAGGTGGATACCGCGGCCTATACCAACGGCCTCTACGACAACTGGGGCCGTGATGGCAAGCAATTCGGCCTGCCCAAGGACTGGGACACCATAGGCTTCGTGGTCAACATGGAAATGGCCAAGAAGGCCGGTGTCTCCCTGGCCGATCTGCAGAACATGAACTGGAACCCCAAGGACGGCGGGAGTTTTGAAAAGATAGTGCGCAAACTCAGTTTGGATGCTGCCGGCAACAACGCCAACAGCGCCAGCTTTGACAAGAAGAAGGTGGCCGTCTATGGCTACCAGAACCCGGGTGCCGGCGGCATGATGGGCCAGACTGAGTGGGGTCACTTTGCCGTCTCTAACGGCTTCAAGTACCAAGACAAACCTTGGGACCCGAAGTTCTACTACGACAGCCCCAAGCTTGCCGAAACGCTGGACTACCTCGCGGGCCTGCCAGGCAAGGGCGTCTCTGCCAGCTTGGAGAACACCAAGTCCCTGGGCGCAGATGCCATGTTCGTGGCCAAGAAGGTTGCCATCGTGCCCCAGGGTTCGTGGATGATTACCTACTTCAAGGACAACGCGAAATTTGACACCGCCTGGGTGCCGCTGCCCACCGGTCCGACAGGCTCCCGCGCCACCATGTTTAACGGTTTGGCGGATTCCATCTGGGTGGGCTCCAAGGTTCAGCCTGAAGCCTGGAAATGGGTCAAGTACCTGGGCTCGGCCGATTGCCAGAGCGTGGTGGCCGGCTACGGTGTGGTGTTCCCCGCCATCAAGGGCATGGCCGAAAAAGCCATTGCCGTGCAAAAGAGCAAGGGCGTGGACTCTTCGGCTTTCCTGACCATGGCCAAGTCCAAGACCTACCTGCCGCCCATTGCCGACAGCGGCTCGGAAGTGGACGAGGTCATCAAAGCGTCCATTGAGGCCGTGTTGATGAATAAGTCCGACGCCACCAGTGCGCTCAAGGCCGCCAACGCCAAAGCCAACCAACTCGTCAAGCAATAAAACGCAAGAGCATGCCATGAGCCAACGCCGCATCAAAATCACCCTCATCGGAGCAGGAAGCATTGTCTTCACCCGCAACCTGCTGGGCGACATTTTTTCCTATCCCGAACTGGCTGCTTGCGAGGTGGCGTTGCATGACATTGACGCACACCGCCTGGGCCTGGCCGAGATGGTGGCCAGGCGACTGGCCGCCGCACTGGGTGTCACGCCTACCATCACAGCCCATCTGGACAGGCGCAGCGCCTTGGCCGATGCGCGCTTCGTCATCAGCACCATACAGGTGGGGGGCTACAAGCCTGCCACCGTGACTGACTTTGAAATTCCCAAGAAGTTTGGTCTGGAGCAAACCATTGGCGACACCCTGGGCATAGGCGGCATCATGCGCGGCCTGCGTACCATCCCCGTGCAACTGGCCATGCTGAAAGACATGGAAGAGGTCTGCGCGCCGGGTGCGGTACACCTCAACTACGTCAACCCGATGGCCATGATTACCTGGGCGCTGAACCAGGCCAGCACGCGCATCCCCACCGTAGGCCTGTGCCACAGCGTGCAGCACACCGCCCACGAATTGGCGCAGGACCTCGGCATTCCTGCCCACGAGATTGACTACCGTTGTGCCGGTATCAACCACATGGCCTTTTACACAAAGTTTGAACACAAGGGCGTGGACCTGTACCCCCGCCTGCGCCAAATCCATGCCGAAGGCAAGGCACCCGGGTGGAATCGGGTGCGCTACGAAATGCTGCACCAACTGGGCCACTTTCCCACCGAGTCGAGCGAACACTTCTCGGAGTACGTGCCCTGGTTCATCAAGAAGGGCCGCGCCGATATTCTGGAACAGTACAACATCCCGCTGGATGAGTATCCGGGCCGTTGTCAGATATTCGAGCATGCCTGGCCATACATTGAACGCGAACTGCAAACCCCCGGCAGCCAGGATGCACAGGCCATGCTGGCCGAACTGCATGCCGCGGGCATCCAGGTCATGCCGCGCATGCTGGAAGACTCGGTGCGCCTGCTCGAAGGCCTCAACGCCATTCAGCCCTCGGTGGAGTATGGCGGGCAGATCATCCACTCCATGGTCAGCGGTCAGCCGCGCGTGGTGTACGGCAATGTGCGCAACCAAGGCCTGATCGACAACTTGCCCCAGGGCTGCGCGGTGGAAGTGCCCTGCCTGGTGGACAGCAATGGCGTGCAACCCACCCGGGTCGGAGCCTTGCCGATCCAGCTTGCCGCGCTGATGCGCACCAACGTCAATGTGCAAGAACTGGTGGTTGCCGCCATCCTGCAGGAAAAGCGTGAACATGTGTACCACGCAGCCATGCTGGACCCGCATACAGCGGCGGTGTTGGATCTGGCCCAGATCCGCGCCATGGTGGATGAGCTGCTGCTTGCCCACCGCGACTTTCTCCCCGACTTCCTACAAGCCTGAAAGGGCGCAGCACCATGGCAAGCATTGAACTTCGCGCGGTTAACAAAAACTATCTGGACAATATTGCGGTAATTCGCAATGTGGATCTGCAGGTCAAGCAGGGTGAGTTCTGCGTCTTTGTCGGACCTTCGGGCTGCGGCAAGTCCACGCTGCTGCGCATGCTCGCCGGCCTGGAAGACATCACCAGCGGTGACTTGCTGATCGACGGCAAGCGCATGAACGACACCCAGCCGGCCAATCGCGGTGTGGCCATGGTGTTCCAGAGCTATGCGCTGTTTCCCCATATCAGCGTCTTTGACAACCTGGCCTTCGGCATGAAGCTGGCCAAAATGGACAAGCAGCTGATTCGCGACAAGGTGCAGGCCGTGGCCCGGGTGCTGCAACTGGAGCAGTTGCTGGAGCGCAAGCCCAAGGCGCTATCGGGTGGACAGCGTCAGCGCGTGGCCATTGGCCGCGCCATCGTGCGGGAACCCGGTGTCTTCTTGTTTGACGAGCCGCTGTCCAACCTGGACGCATCGCTGCGCGTGCAAACGCGCTTTGAGATTGCCAAAATCCACCGCGACTTTGGCCGTGCCGCGACCATTTATGTCACCCACGACCAGGTTGAAGCCATGACCCTGGCCGACCGCATTCTGCTGCTCAACTCCGGCCCCGCTGTGTTGACCGAGGGCAGCGTGGCCCAGTGTGGCTCGCCGCTGGAGCTCTACCACCGCCCGCGCAATCTGTTTGTGGCCGGTTTCATTGGCTCGCCCAAGATGAACTTCATGGCCGGCACCTTGGTGGAAGGCCACGCTGACCGGGCCCGTGTGCAGTTGCCCGGTGGCGAGGTGCTGGAAGCCCTGGTGGACGCCAGTGCCCTGCAACCCGGCCAGCCTGTGACCTTGGGGTTGCGCCCCGAACATGCCGAGCTGGGTACCGCCACCCAGTCCATCGTGCGCGAAGTGCAATGGCAGGAGCGCCTGGGCGAATCCACCTTTCTTTTCATGCGCGGCAACCAAGCCAACGAACCCATCGTGGTGAAAGCCCCGGGCAATGCCCGTGCCGATGCCGGCCAGCGCGTCGCCATCTCGTTGCCCGCTGCCGCCTTGCATGTGTTTGACGCCCAAGGCCTGGCGCTGGAGCGCCGCATTCCCATAGCCGACATGCAAGTTCCCCACGCCGCCTGACTCAGGCAGTGACCGCCGTTTCCACACTTTGAACATGACCCCAGACTCCTTTGCCCCCGCCCGATTTGTCACGCTGCACAGCCAGCACAGTACCCTGGTACTGGAAGTACTGGACCATGAGGCTCCGCTGTGGCGTTACTGGGGCCCACGCCTGCCCGACAGCAGTTCGCCCGAGCAGGGCCTGCGCAGCTGCCGGCCGCTGCCCTCCTTCATGCTGGACTTTGACCAGCCCCTCACGCTGGTCCCCACTTTTGGTGTGGGCTGGTTTGGCCAAAGCGCCCTTTTGGCGCACCGCGCGGGAGTGGACTTTGCCCAGGCCATCACCGGCTGCGAGGTCGAATGGCTCAAGCCGCAGCGTGCCGTGGTTTTTCACCTGCTCGATGCGGTGGCCCAGCTGAGATTGGACGTGACCCTGTCACTGGATCATGCAAGCGATGTGCTGACACTGCAGACTCGCATCACCAATCTGGCTGCCACCGCATTGGAAGTGCAGTGGCTGGCCGCGGGCACATTGCCTCTGCCCGGTCACGCGCACAGCGTCCGCTCCTACGCTGGCCAGCACAACCACGAATTTATGTTGCAGACGGACACCCTGAGTCGCAGCCTGTGGCGCCGTGAAAACCGGCGCGGCCGCACCTCGCACGACTGCTTTCCCGGCGCCGTCGTCACCACGCCCGGCAGCACCGATGACAGCGGACTGGTCTATGGCGCTCACCTGGCCTGGTCGGGCAACCACCAGCAAAGCATTGAATGGCTGCATGACGGTCAGTTCCAGTGGCAACTCGGCGAGTGGCTGGCACCCGGCGAGGGCTTGCTGCAGGCCGGGCAAAGCCTGCAAACACCCGAGCTGGTTGCCAGTTGCTCCATGCAGGGCCTCAATGGTCTGGCGGCCAACTTCCATGCCGAGCTGCGCTCCCGGCTGAACTGGCCCGATGGAACCATGCGCCCCCGCCCGGTGCACCTGAACACCTGGGAGGCCTTTTACTTTGACCTCCAACCGGCTGAGGTCATGGCCCTGGCTGAAGCTGCGGCCAAGGTTGGCATCGAACGCTTTGTGCTGGACGACGGCTGGTTCCACGGACGCCACCATGACCGCGCCGGATTGGGCGACTGGTGGACTGATGCGGGCAAGTTCCCGGATGGTCTGGGACCCTTGGCACACCACGTCAATGCGCTGGGCATGGAGTTCGGCCTCTGGGTGGAGCCCGAGATGGTGAACCCCGATAGCGACCTGTATCGCAATCATCCCGATTGGGCCTTGCAGATCGCCGGGCGCAACATGATCACGGCACGCAACCAATTGGTACTCAACATCGCGCTGCCCGAGGTCTCGGAATATCTCTTTACCAAACTCGATGCCCTGCTGCACAGCCTGCCCATTCGCTACCTGAAGTGGGATCACAATCGCGACCTCACCAGCGCGGCCCTGGCCGGCGGCGCGGGCGCTGCGGGATACCGGGCCCAGGTGCTGGCCGTCTACCAACTTCTGGCGCGCCTGCGAGAAGCCCACCCGGCGCTGGAGATTGAAAGCTGCTCGGGCGGTGGTGGCCGTATTGACTTCGCCATCCTGCGCCACACGCACCGGGTCTGGGGTAGCGACTGCATAGACGCGCTGTC
Source organism: Rhodoferax lacus (assembly GCF_003415675.1). GTDB lineage: Bacteria > Pseudomonadota > Gammaproteobacteria > Burkholderiales > Burkholderiaceae_C > Allorhodoferax > Allorhodoferax lacus. The sequence continues at coordinate 273,394 of NZ_QFZK01000004.1, read as the reverse complement.
GCGCTTGGACATCCAGCGCGGCTTCGGACAGTTCTTTCCGCCGGAGATTCTGGGCTCGCACATTGGTACTGCTCCCGCGCACACCACGGGGCGCAGCCAGTCGCTGGCATTTCGCGCCGCCGTGGCCATGACCGGCCACCTGGGAGTGGAGCTCGACGTGCGTCATCTGGACGCCGCAGCCAGCCAGCAGCTTGGTGCCTGGATTGGCCGCTACAAAGCCTGGCGCACGCAGTTGCACCAAGGCCGGGTCTGGCGCGGCAGCGGTGCCGATGGCCTGGTGTGGCAGGCCCATGGCGACCACAATGCACAGGACTTGCTGCTGTTTGTGTACCGCTGCGCGCCCAGTACGCACCGCTACACCCCTGCGCTGCGTCTGCCCATGCTGGATGCCAGTGCGCGTTACCACGTCGAGCAACTTGTGCCTATCGAAGGCGATGGCGCGGTGCAGACGCCATCGCCTTTCTTTGCCAGGATGCTGGAGACTGGCGTGGAGATGGATGGCGCCTGGATGCAGCAGGTTGGCCTGCCCATGCCACGCGCTACCGCAGAGACCTGCTTCATCGTGCGCCTGCGCAAGCTGTAAGTCCGGACCTCATTCAAATCCGCTAGGCTAGGCCCCATGCACGCACTTTTTGACGTCTCGGAACATTCGCACCGCCGCTACAACCCCCTGAACGGGGAGTGGGTGTTGGTCTCACCGCACCGCGCCAAGCGCCCCTGGCAGGGCCAGCAAGAGCAGCCCGACAATGTGCTGCTGCCAGCGCACGATCCGAACTGTTTTTTGTGCGCCGGCAATCTGCGCGTCAACGGTGAACGTAACCCCGACTACACCGGCACCTTTGTCTTTACCAACGACTTCGCGGCCATGATGCCGCAGGCGCCGAACGTGCCGCCTGATCAGGAGGCCCTGTTCCGGGTTGGCAATGCGCGGGGTACCAGCCGCGTGATCTGCTTCTCGCCAGACCATGGCAAGACCCTGCCCGAACTGCCGCTTGGTGCCATCGCCGGGGTCATAGACAGTTGGTGCGCCGAATCGGCAACGCTGGGTGCCCAGTACCCCTGGGTGCAGGTGTTTGAAAACAAAGGTGCGCTCATGGGATGCTCCAACCCGCATCCGCATGGTCAGATATGGGCCACCGAATTCATTCCCAACGAAGCTGCTGCCGAAGACCGGCAGCAGCGCGCCTGGCACCAGCAGCAGGGCCGTGCCCTGCTGCTGGACTTGGCAGAGCGCGAGGCTGATTTGGGCGAGCGCGTGGTGGTGCAAACCGCCCACTGGCTGGCCATTGTTCCCTTCTGGGCAACCTGGCCTTTTGAAACCCTGTTGCTGCCACGCTTTGCGGTGCAGCAACTGCCGCAGCTCAATGCCCTGCAGCGTACCGATCTGGCACTGGCCATCAAACAGCTGACCTCACGCTACGACAACCTGTTCCAGTGCTCCTTCCCCTATTCCATGGGTTGGCACGGCGCGCCATTTGATGGGCGCGACACCGCGCCCTGGCAGTTGCATGCGCACTTTTATCCACCGTTGTTGCGCTCGGCGTCGGTGCGCAAATTCATGGTGGGCTTTGAAATGCTGGCCGAGGCCCAGCGCGATCTCACGCCCGAGCAGGCTGCATTGCAGTTGCGCGGCTTGAGCGACATTCATTACAGGGAGGCTTAGCGCCATGAATCAACAACTGGTGTCGGCTGTTTCGCTGGCCTTTGCAGCGGCCTATGGCCAAGCCCCACGGTGCTTGGTCCAGGCACCCGGTCGCGTAAATCTGATTGGTGACCACACCGACTACAACGATGGCTTTGTGCTGCCGTGCGCGATTGACTGCGGCACCGTGATTGCCGTCAGCCCACGCACCGATATGCGGGTGCGCGTGCTGGCGACCGACTACCCCGGCGAGTCGGATGAATTCCAGCTGGACCAGCCGATTGTCTTTCGTGCGGATGCGTTGTGGCCGAACTACGTCCGTGGCGTAGTGAAGTTTCTGCTGGCGCACGGATTGCCCTTGTGCGGAGCCGACCTGGCTCTCACCGGCGACATTCCCCAGGGCGCAGGACTGTCGTCGTCTGCCTCACTGGAGGTGGCGCTGGCCCAGGCCTTCAAGTCGATGCAAGGGTTTGATCACCTGCGTCCCGCCGATATGGCGTTGATAGGACAGCGCGCCGAGAACCACTTCGTGGGATGCAACTGCGGCATCATGGACCAGCTGATCTCCGCGTGCGGCGTGGCCGACAAGGCCTTGCTGATTGATTGCCGCTCCCTGCAGACCACCCCTGTGGACATGCCCGAAGACGTCACCATCATGATCGTGCACTCGCGCGTCAAACGCGGCCTGGTGGACAGCGAATACAACACGCGGCGCATGCAGTGCGAAACGGCGGCCCGACACTTTGGCATCCAGGCCTTGCGGGATCTGGACCTGCAAACCCTGGAGGCGCGCGCCGGCGAACTCGACCCGTTGGTGTACCGTCGCGCCCGGCATGTGGTCACCGAAAACCAGCGCACCCTGGATGCCGCTGCGGCCTTGGCCGTTGGCGACTTGCCCCAGGTGGGCCGCCTGATGGCCCAGGCTCACGAGTCCATCCGGCACGACTTTGAAACCAGCGTACCCGCCGTGGACCAATTGGTGCACATTCTGCAGGCTGCCATTGGCGACGCGGGTGGCGCGCGCATGACGGGCGGCGGCTTTGGCGGTTGCGTGGTGGCAATCATGCCGAATGCCATAGTGGCCGAAGTGCGTGCCACTGTGTTGCGCGACTACCGGTCTCCCTCTGGCGAACCCGGTATCGTTTACCTTTGCAAGGCATCGGACGGTGCCGGCCCCCTGAACTGAGCAGCATTCAATGCCCCAATACCTTGCCAACCCCCAGCGCTATGACGCCATGGGTTACCGGCACTGCGGCCGCAGCGGCTTGAAGTTGCCTTCCGTTTCGCTGGGCCTGTGGCACAACTTTGGTGGCGTGGACGCACTGGAAACCGGTCGCGCGCTATTGCGCACCGCCTTTGACCATGGCATCACCCACTTCGATCTGGCAAACAACTATGGCCCGCCCCCGGGTTCGGCCGAAAGCACACTGGGTGCCGTTTTGCGCTCCGACTTGGCGGTCTACCGCGATGAACTGGTGATCTCTACCAAGGCCGGTTACACCATGACCCAGGGCCCCTACGGAGACTGGGGTTCACGCAAATATCTGCTATCCAGCCTGGATCAAAGCCTGCGTCGCATGGGGCTGGACTACGTTGATATTTTCTACCACCACCGCCCCGACCCCCATACGCCGCTGGAGGAGAGCATGGCAGCGTTGGCCTTTGCCGTCACCAGCGGGCGGGCCTTGTATGTCGGCTTGTCCAACTACCCGGCACCGCTCATGAGCCAGGCTGCCGCACTCCTGCGTGAGATGGGTACCCCCTGCCTGATCCACCAGTCCCGCTACAACATGTTGGAGCGCACTATTGAGGGCGAATTGCTGCCGGCCCTGCAAGCACAGGGAATGGGCTGCATCGCGTTTTCTCCGCTGGCACAGGGTGTGTTGACCGATCGCTATCTGGCAGGGACCATTCCGCCGGATTCCCGTGCAGCCGGTGCTGTTGGCTTTTTGCGGCCGGAGCACCTGACTGCCGAAAAAGCCAGGTTGGTGGGCCGCTTGAACAGGCTGGCATTGGAGTGCGACCAAACCCTGGCCCAGTTCGCGCTCAGATGGGTGCTGCGCCATCCGGGAATGAGCTCGGTGCTGATTGGTGCCAGCCGCCCCTCGCAAGTGCTGGATGCTGTCAAAGCGCTGGCAGCGCCGGCCTTCACCGATGCGCAGTTGGCCGAAGTGGATCGGCTATTGATGCCTCCCTTGCGAGAGTGAAGTCAATACCAGGCGTAGCCACAACACGGGGGTCGGAAAATCTTCAATGCCTCACCCTTTCCAAATCAATCGTGCACTTTGCCGGGCAGCATGTACGACCTCTAGGGAGAAATGGGCATGTTCCGGAAAAGGCAATCAGTTTCTAAGAGCGAACTCAAATTCTTGGTTTTTTGGCCTTGAGAGTCATACCTCACAACAATCCAGCCACCTTGGCACGGCGCGCTAAAAACTGCTCCTCAACCACTTCATCCGGAGTGCACAAACCAGCTTGTATTGTCGTGCGTGCTGTCTGCACCTTTTGCTCCGGGAAGTTGTCGTGCTCACATGCTTGGCGCTGGTTTTGGACGAACTCACGCTTCATCGCAAAAGCAGCTTCCTTTGGCATAGCTGGCACACCTGCAGGCACTTCCAAAGCAGATGCCTTGTATATTTTTTCCGGGGGTGATTGGGACTTCATCGGTGTACCAACTGATGGACGCCGGTGGGGTGCAAAACAGTGAACACGCGGCGAAGGGGCCAAAGCGCGGCGCCCCGGCGTGTACCCGCTAGCGTGCGCGCTTGACCCAGCCGTCGCAGCGATCGGCGTCTATCGGCTGCCCCGCCTCCCGAAAGCGTGCCGCTGCGGCGGCAAAGCGCGCCATGGCGTCTTCGTCGGTGCCGCGTGCGGCGGCAATATGCCCGCGCACCTCGTCGTGCGCGGCATACCAGGCCGGCAGGCGCATCACCACATTGGCCAGGTAGGCGCACTGCGCCTCGTGCTTGTCGGCCAGCTCCAGTTCGCCCGCACGCGCTGCGGCAATGGCGGCGGGCACAGCGAAGGTGATGCGGCAACCCGGACAGGTTTCCAAGGGCCCACGTACCGAGGCGCTGGCGTCCTCCATCACGTGCAGTGCGGCCTGCGGGTCATCGGCATGCAGGGTGATGCGCGTGCCGTAGATGCGGTCCAGCAGGTGAAAGCCGATGTCCGTCTGGCGCGCCACGTCCAGGGCCTCGTCGACCAGGGCGCGGGCCTCGTCGCGATGGCCCTCATGCAAGGCGAGTTCGGCCAGGCGCTGCAACGACAGCGCCTCGCCCACCGGCCCGCCAATGGCGCGGTGCAGACGGGCGCCCTCCACCAGGTGCGTGCGGGCATCCACCAGGTTGCCGGCCAGCCACTCGGCCTCGCCACGCAGCGTCACCCCGAAGGCATGGCCGCGGGCAGCGCCCAGCCGCTGGGCCTCGGTGGACAGGCTCTGGGCGAAGTGGATGACGTCTGCATAGGGCCGCGCACCGTACAGAAAGCGCTGGGTGATGCACAGGTGGCCATCGAACACGCGCAGCGCCAGGTGCGGCACCTGGCTGGTCTCGTGCAGGTCGGCCCAGACGCTGCGGTGCAGGTCGCCGCGTGCATGCGCGGCCGCCGCCTGCGCCCAGGAGGCGATCACCAGCGAGGTGGTGTCGCCCGACTGCAGCGCCAGCTGCCGCGCCACCGCCGCCTTGGCCGTGCCCACCGCGGGGTCGCCCGTGCCGAGTGCAGCCGCACCGCTGTAGGCCAGTGCTTCGCACAGCTTGCCCTCGACGCTGGTGGGTGTGAGGCCGGCCAACAGGACGAGTGCGCCCTTCGGATCGCCCAGCTTCACCTGGGCCAGCGCGGCCTTGGCGCGCAGGTTGTGGCTCTCGGTCTCACCGGCCACATTGGCGGCCGCGTGGTAGGCGGCCAGCGCGGCGGGTTCACCCATGGCGTCCAGCGCCTCGGCGCGCAGCCGCAGGCCCTCGGCGTGGTCGCCCTGGAAGGCCAGCAGCGGCTCCAGGTGGCGCAGCGCATCGCTGAAGGCGGCCAGGCGCACCGCCTCCCGTGCGGCAGCCAGCAGCCAGGGCATGGCCTCACGCCGCTGGCCCGCTTCGAGCCAGTGGCTGGCAATGCTGGCCGGTGGACTGTCGAGCTCGGCCAGGCGCACGGCAATCTGTCGGTGCATCTTCAGGCGCCGGTGCGCGGGCACCTGGTCAATCAGTGCCTGCTGCACCAGGTGGTGGCGAAAGCGGTAGCGGCTGGCCAGCGGCAACAGCACGCCGGCGGCCAAAGCGACGTCCAGTGACTCCAGGCTGGGAACCTGCGCCTCGGCAGCCAGCGCCTCGATGGTCGCGACATCGAGTTCGTCACTGCACAGGGCCATCCACTTGAGCAGGCTCAGTGCGCTGTCGGGCACATCGCACAGCCGCTCGGTGATGGCCTCTGCCACGCCGCCCGGCAGGCGCCCGTCGGCGCCCGCCGCGCAGCGGGCCAGCTCGATGGCTGCGAAGGGGTTGCCGTCGGCCGTGCGCACGATGCGCGCCACCACCTCGTCCGGCACGCCAGCTGCTGCCGCACGCGCCACCAGCCTGCGGCACTCGTCCTCGGGCAGCGGCTCCAGATCGAGCACCTGCAACACGCCCGAGCGCTGCAGCCGCCCCAGGGCACGCGCCAGAGCGGTGCCGCTTGCAGGCGCCCGCGTCGCGAGCAACACGCACAGGCCCGCGCCGGTGGCTGCCAGCTGCGTGAGCACGTCGACATCGGCGTCATCCGCCAGATGCGCATCGTCCACCAGCAGCAGCACCTCCTGGTCCGGTGCGGCGGCCATCAGCAGGCGCCGGATGGCACCCACCACCTGGTGCCTGCCCAGCGGGCCGGGCAAGGTGTCGGTGGATGCCACATGCGGATTGATCAAGGACAGCACGGCACGCGCCTGCGCGCCTATGCGGTCGAGCACGCTGCGGTCCTTAGCGATCAGCCGCTCGGTGATGTCCCCCATCACCGCATAGGTGCGCCCGGTCTGCGAGGCCTCCACACGGCACAGTGCCCAGCCGCTGGCCTGGGCCTGGCTGGCGATCTCGCGCCCGAGCGCGCTTTTGCCGATACCCGGGGGCCCCTGCAACACGATCCCGCCGGGCCGCTGGGCGGCTGCCAACCCGAGCCAGGCTGCGGCCTGCGCCGTGGCCTGGGCGCGGCCCACAAAGGCGGGCCCTGCCGCCTGCAGCCCGGCGATGCAGCGCTCGTACAGCGCCTGCGTCTGCGCGTCCGGTGACACGCCCAGGCCCTGCTGCAGCGCCTCACGCAGGTGGGCATACCAGCGCAAGGCGGCGGCCCGGTTGCCGGCTGCCAGTTCGCGTTGCATCAGCGCGCGGTGCGCCGCCTCGTCTTCCGGGTCGATCTGCGCCAGCCGCTCCCACTGGCCGCTGGCGCGCAGCAGCTGCAGCTGGCGTTCGCGCAGACGCTCGCGGACCGCCTCAGCCCAGGGCTCGAAGCGGGCGCCGGGCAGCAAGTCGCCGGTATAGGTGGCGGCCGCATCGGCGCAGTCGGCAGGGTCACGCTGGGCCAGGGCGGCATCGGCGCGCTGCTCAAAGCGCAGCGCATCCACCACCACCGGGCGTTCTGGCCACAGCAGCACCTCACCGGCATGCAGCACGATGCCGTCGTGCCGCCCCAGGGCCTGGCGCGCGTGGTGCGCGGCCTTGCGCAGATTGGCAGCCCCCGCCTCGGGTTCGAGTTGCGGCCACAGCGCATCAATCACTTCGTCGCGCGTGAGGCGCAGGCGCGGCTGCAGGCACAGCAGTTGCACCAGCTGCGCCGCACGCAGGCTGGGCCAACCGTCGCCCGCCAGTTCGACGCCATCGATGGCAACGGCAAAGCGCCCGAGCAGGAAGGCATCCAGGCGGGTGAAGGCCCCGGGGGGCAGATGGGGTGGGGTGATGTCCATGCCAGTGAGCGTAGGGCAGCAAGCTGGCTTCTACAAGCCCCGCAAACGCCAGGAACGATTCAGGAACACACACCCGGCAATCTACGAACACGCCGGGCAAATAGCCACCGGCGACAACCCCAAGGAGCACCCATGACCTGTCTGAAAACCACCCGTCCCGCGCTGGCGCATCCCTCCAGCCGCCAGGCCTTCCCCGAGATCGAGAGCGCCGTCATCGGCGCGCTGGCCCGGTTGGGGCGCGAGCTGTTTGGCGTGGGCCTGGGGATGGCCCCCGAGCCCGCCACAAGCCCGTCGGACGCCGCCGAAGCCGAATACGCCTCCTGGATGCCAGACCCCGGCGCCATCGAGGTGGCCTCGTGGGCAGCCCACCTGCGTGCATCTGCCCGCTAGCCGCAAGACCGCCCTGCCAGATTCAAGAACACAGGCTGCAAAGCCTGCAACCCGGCAGCTCCAATGGTGGAGCGGCCCAACCCCAAGGAGAAACTCTATGAACCAAGTCACCACCACCCTGTACGAACGCCTGGGCCGCCGCGAGGGCATCACCCGCATCACGGCAGACCTGATGAAGAACCACCTGGCCAACCCGCTGGTGAATGCCCGCTACATGAACAGCGAAGACCTGGCCCGCGTGGAGCGCCGCGCAGTCGAGTTCTTCTGCGCCGGCACCGGCGGGCCCGAGTCCTATTCGGGAAAGGACATGGTGGCTACGCACAAGGGCATGAACATCAACGAGCAGGAGTTCATGACGGTCATTGACGATGCGATGGACGCTTTGCAAAAGAACGGCATCGATGAAGCCGTGCGCAACGAGGTGCTGGCCATCCTGTGGTCCATGCGGCGCGAGGTGCTGCGGGTGTGACCGGCAAGCCGTCCTTACTGCGTCACCCGCCCTTCCGAGACCTGCGCCGCTTGCGCTGCGGGGTGGCCTTGCCTGGCCGCCTTGTCCAGCCACGCAGCGCTCGCTGCGCGGTCTTCGGCACGCCCCCTGCCCGTGCGCAGCATCACGGCCAGCGCGTACTGCGCTTCGGCATTGCCGGCCTGCGCGGCGATCTCGAAGCGGCGTGCGGCTTCCGGCAAATCCGCCGCCACGCCGCGCCCGGCTTCATAGGCCCAGGCCAGGCGGGTTTGCGCGGTGGCGTCACCCGCATCGGCCAGCGTGCGGTAGAGGGCCAATGCCTGCGTAAGCTGGCCGCTGCCGCTCAACAACTCGGCCTGCTGGAACGTTGTCAGGGGCGCATCGGGTTGTCCCAGGCGCGAGAGCATGTCCTGCGCATCCCGGTCGCCATGGGTGGCGGCGCGGGTTAAATACAGGCGGGCTTTTTCGGTGTTGCGGGGCAAGAGCGTGCCCGCGAAATACAGCAGGCCCAGTCGGTATTGGGCCTTGAAATTGTCGGCTGCTGCGGCACTGGTGTAGAAGCTTTCTGCGCGCGCCATATTGCGCGGCTCGCCCAGGCCGTCTTCGGCCAGGATGCCCAGGTTGAACAGGGCATCCCCATTGCCCACTTCGGCCAGGGTTTGCCAGACCTCGCGCGCGGCGTCGTAGTGCGCCATCTTGAATTCGGCATAGGCCTTGTAGTTGCCCATGGCCGGGTTGCGCAGCCAGTCGCTGCGGTTGCTGTCCTGGGCTTGCGCGCCAAATGCCAGAGCCAGCAGCAGGCCCACTGCAAGCAGGCGGCGCTGCCAGGCAGCGCACGCCATTGCGGTGTTCATTTCTTGACCGTCATGACCCAATTGGCCAGGGTCTTGATGTCTTGCGGGCTCAGCGACGGGTGCGCCGGCATGGGGATGCGGCCCCACTTGCCCTTGGAGCCGTATTGGATGGACTGCACCAGCCCGGAGGCGGCATCGGCATCGGCCTTGTATTTTTCAGCCACGCTGGAATAGGCGGGGCCCACAATTTTTTCGGTGAGCGCGTGGCAGCTCAGGCAACCGTTGGCCTGGGCCAACTCTTTGGCCGAGGCCTGTTCGGCTTCGGTCATGTCTGCGGCCTGCGCCAGGCCGGACAGCAGCAGGAGGGAAATGAATAAGGGTCGCATAGTTTTTTCGGGACAAAAAAAGGGGGTGGCCGAACGCGCCGGTCCCCACCCCCTCAGGTCAACACAAAGTTGGCTTCAGTCTGCCAATCAGGACTTGGGCAGCTTGAAGGTCCAGACCGATCCACCCTGCTCCAGCAGGTTGACCTTCTTGGCCACTTCACCACCCCACAGAGGCACTGCACCACCCCAACCGGAGACCACGCTGATGTACTGCTCGCCGTCCTGCGTCCAGGTGATGGGAGGCGCCACCACGCCAGAGCCGGTCTGGAATTGCCACAGCACCTTGCCGGTCTTGGCGTCCGCGGCCTTCAGGTAGCCTTCAGGCGTGCCCCAGAACACCAGGTCGCCGCCGGTAGCCAATACGCCACCCCACAGAGGGGCGTTGTTCTTGACTTCCCAGGCCATCTTGCCGGTCTTGGGGTCATAGGCGCGCAGGGAACCAATGTGGTCTTCATAGAGCGGACGGATGGTGAAACCCGCACCCAGGAAAGCGCCGCCCTTTTTGTAGCTGATGGGCTCGTTCCAGATGTCCATGCCCCATTCGTTGGTGGGCACGAAGAACATCTTGCTCTTGGGGCTGTAGGCCATGGGCATCTGGTTCTTGCCACCCAGGAAACCGGGGGATGCGAACACCGAAGCGCCCTTCTTGCCGTCGGCCGACAGTGCCGGGTCGCCAGGGCGGTTTTCAGGCACGAAGTTCGGACGGCCGCTGGCAATGTCGATGCCCTTGGCCCAGGTGATGCCGTTCACAAACGGGAAGGCGTTTTGCAGCTTGCCGCTGGTGGCGTCGATCACGTAGAAGTAGCCATTGCGGTCGGCCTTGCCGCCCATGCGCTTGCCGTCCATGTCGAAGGTGATGAACTCGTTGACGCCGTCAAAGTCCCAGGCATCGTTGGGCGTGCCCTGGTAGCTCCAGACAATCTTGCCGGTCTTGACATCGATGGCCACGGTGGAAGTGGAGTACAGGTTGTCGCCCTTGCGCACGTGGCTGTTCCAGGGGCCGGGGTTGCCGGTGCCAAAATAAGCCAGGCCGGTCTTGGCGTCGTAGGTGCCGCCCAGCCAGGTCGCGGCTCCACCGGTCTTCCAGGTCTCGCCAGGCCAGGTGGCGTTGGTGGTACCGGAGATGCCGTTTTCCTTGCCGTTCAGGTAGCCCATATGGCCTTCCACCACGGGGCGGCTCCAGACCATCTTGCCGGTCTTGGGGTCGCGCGCTTCCACGCGGCCCACCACACCGAACTCGCCACCGGACACACCGGTGAGCAGCAGGCCTTCGGCAATCAAAGGTGCTGCGGTCTGGCTGTAGCCGGCAGCGTAGTCGTCAATCTTTTCTTTCCAGACCACCTTGCCGGTGTTCTGGTCCAAGGCCACCAGCTGGGCGTCCAGCGTGCCAAAGATCACCAGGTTGTCATACAGGGCAGCACCGCGGTTGACCACGTCGCAGCAAGGCATGATGCCTTCGGGCAGACGGTGCTCATACTTCCACAGCTTTTCGCCGGTCTTCACGTCCACCGCGAAGATGCGCGAGTAGGAGGCCGTGACAAACATCTTGCCCTTGTAGACCAGGGGCTGCGACTCCTGGCCGCGCTGCTTTTCACCACCGAAAGACATGGACCACACGGGCACCAGCTTCTTCACGGTCTTGGTGTTGAGGGCGTCCAGTGACGAGTAGCGCTGGCCCTGTGTGCCCATGCCCCAGCTCAGCACCGAGCTGTTGTCGGCGGCGTCGTTGGCGATCATGGCGTCGGTCACCTGCGCGGACACCTGGGCGGCGGCGGCCACCATCAGTAGGGCGAATAGTTTCTGTTTCACGTGCTTGTCTCCTGGCTATTTGTTTGCGGTTTCCACCTCCTGTACAGGGAGGTGACTTCGGACTGCCTTGCCTGCGCAGTGCATGTGTCCGTAACCCATTTGCGCAACATCTGTGCCAGTCGCTCCCCCCCCTGTTTCCTAGGGTTTCTACGTGTGCGCTGTTGCAAACAGGCCGCAAAAGTGTGCCGCCCGTGCCCTGCAAGGAACGTCACCCGTCACAGGCTGTGACACTGTCCCAAATTGCAGCAACGCGCTGGGCGGCCCGGACTTCTGAACTCAGATCGCGCGCAAGGGCAGACCCGCGCTGGCCTGCCAGCGGCCCTGCTTGTCCACCACCAGCACCTCTACACCCCAGGCTTTGGCCAAGGGCAGGGCCTGCTCGTAGCCGGCCATGAAGAGCACCTTGGTAATGGCATCGGCCTGCACCGCGCTGTCGGCCATGACGCTGACCGAGGACAGCGCCTGGGGTGAATAGCCGGTGCGCGGATCAAAGATGTGGTGGTTCCTGTAGTCAGCGCTGAAGCAGCACTGGTCATCGGCCGAGGTGGCCACGCAGCGGCCCTGCAGGGCGATGCCGGCCAGGAGCGCATGGGCACCGCGCGGGCTGGCCACGCCCAGCGTCCAGTCGCCCGCGTGGGCCGCCTGGCCCAGGGCTGCGTATTCGCCCGCGTCCACCAGCGCGTGTTGCACGCCCAGGGCCTGCAGGCGCGCGCGCACCTTGTCGGCCGCATAGCCTTGGGCAATGCCGTTGAGCGTGAGGGCCATGCCGCGCTGCTGCAGGCGCACCGTGTCGCCGCGCACCTGCACGCCGCGCCAATCGACCTTGCTGCGCGCGGCAGACACTTCAGCGGCGCTGGGCAGGCGGCCCTGCTGGCGTGCGGCGTCAAACACCTGCCACAGCGGCTGCACCGTGATGTCAAACGCGCCCTGGCTGCGCTCGGACACTTGGGCGGCGGTGTGCAGCACCTGCAGCAAGTCGGCGGGCGCCTGCGTCAACACGCCCGTGCGGTTGAGCTGGCACAGGGCACTGTCCTCACGGAACAGGCTCATCTGGTCCTCGATGCTGCGGATGTCGGCTATGGCCGCAGCCAGCGCCTGCTCGGCCTGCGCCGCATCGGTGTGCGCCAGCTGCAAGCGCATGGAGGTGCCCATGGCGCCCAGGGTGCGGCTGCGCCACACCAGCGGGCTGGCCCCCGCGCTGGCTTGCACAGCGCCCAGTGCACTGCCCAGGCCCAGTTGCATAAACGCGCGGCGCTTCATGGCTGCACTCCTACAGGAACAGGAACAATAGGAATCACCGTTGGCGCACCGGTCTTGCGGGCCTTGTTGTAGAGCGGTACGCACAAGGCCTCGCTCTCGTAGATCACCACGCAGTCCATGCACTGGAAGCATTCTTCGTAGTCAATGGCTCCGCTCTTCTCAATAGCTTGGTAGGCGCAGTCGCTGCGGCAGCGCTGGCAGGGCGAGCCGCATTCGGTGCGCCTGGCAATCCAATCGATGCGGCGCAGGCGCCCCAAGAGGCCCATGCCCGCGCCCAGCGGGCACAGGTAGCGGCAATAGCCTTTATAGAAGAAGCTGCTCAGCAGCACCGTGACCACCGCCCACAGCACAAAGGGCCAAGCGCGCACGAAGTTGAGCGTGATGCTGGTCTTGAAGGGCTCCACCTCCACCAGCCGGTCGGTCCAAGTGACCGAGATGCAGGCCGAGATCAGGATCACCGCCAGCACCACGTACTTCACCCGCTTGAGCTGGCGGTCCAGCCCGGTGGACACGCGCAAGGCCTTGAGCCCCAGCCGCTGGGTGACCTTGCTGATGAGCTCCTGCAGCGCGCCAAACGGGCAGAGCCAGCCGCAAAAGGTGCCACGGCCCCACACAAAGAAGGTCACCGCCACAAACAGCCACAACAGCACCGTCATCGGGTCATACAAAAAGAAGCCCAGGCTGCGCTGGGCAAACAGCGCCTGGATGACGGCCGTGAAGTTCACCACCGAAAGCTGCCCCTGCGCATACCAGCCAATAAAGAACAGGGTGAACAGCAGGTAGCCGGTGCGAAAGCGGGCCAAGCGCTGGGGGCTGGCGGTCAGCCACTTCGGCTTGTCCAGGGCCCAGGCCAGCACCGCCAGGCCGGCTACCAGAACAAGCAGCTCCCACCAGCGTGAGGTCCAGCTTAAGCCCCAGGTCTTGCTGTCGGAGCTGGCGGCTTCAAAGTAGTCATCGGGCAGTTGCGCGCTGAAGGCAAAACGCTTGTTCACCAGCTCGGGCATGAACTGGCCCTTGGCTCGGGTGACCATCAGCTCAAAATCCAGCGGCAGGGCCGGATCCAGCCCGGCAGGCGCGATGACCCGGAACACGCGCCACTGCACATCCTTCGCGTCCTTCAAATCGGGGGGCAGGTTCAGCGTGGTGTCCAGGTCCAGGTCGCGCATCTCCAGCGGCAGCTTGTGCTGGTTGAGGGTCAGGCGGTCGGGCACGCTGCCACGCTGGAAGTCCTCGGCCACAAGGCTGTAGCGGCCGCGGCTCATCACCAGGAGCGCGTGGTCACCCGGGTCCAGGCGCTTGGTAATGTAGTCCCAGGTGGCAGCGGGCAGCAGGTTGCGGCCCACGCTGGGCACGTTGAGGTGGGCGAAGGTCAACTCCACAAAGGGCGCGTCAGGCGCGCTTTTGGCTTCGTCGTCCAGCCCCTCCACGGCCGTACCCTTGAAGGCCGCTTCCACCTCGGCATTGCTGAACACCTTGCGCGTCACCAGCCCGGCTTTGCGCAGCGCAGCCCAGTCCATGGCCTGGTACACATCGGGGCGTACGCGGGCAATCAGGTCCGGATCGCTCCCCTCGCCATAGCCCATCTTGGCGCGTGCCACTTTGAGCGACGCCGCCAGCAGGCTCTGGTTGAGGATGCGCACCGAAGCCGTGGCCTTGGCCACGCCGTCGATGTAGACATTCGCGCTGTTGGTCTTGGCAGCGCCACTCTGGCCCAGGCCGATCTTGATGCTTTGCTTGAGCGAGAGGCTTTTGTACTGCTCCACGAACTTGAACAGCGGCTCGGGCCCCAGGCCGTCCAGGAATACCGGCTCGTGCTGCGAGAGCACCTTGACATCCATGAACACGCCGTTCTTGTCCAGCGCCACCAACAGGTTGAAAGGTGTTCCGGAGAAGCCGGGGATGGGCGCGAAGTCCATCGACTCGAAGGCATAGGCCACGATGGAGGTGCTGGTAAGGTCTTGTGCGTAGATGGGCCAGACCGGCAGATCGCGCTCTTTTTCGCCCACCACCAGCGGGGCGGGAAAGGCCGCCTCCATGGCGGCGCGGGTCATGACGCCGGCTTGGGCCGCGCCAACGCAGAGCAGCATCAGCCACAGACAGGCCCGCAGGCCCTGCAAGAATGTCCTCATGGCAAGCCCCCTCAGCCGCGCTGCCTGGTCCAGCCACGCTGCGGGTCGTAGCCGCGCAGCGCCAGGCCAAAGAACACCGCGCCGCCCACCAGCACCACGGCAAAAGCCGTGGCGTTGAACTGGCCCTGCATGGCAAAGCGGATCAGCTCCACCACGTAGGTAAAGGGGTTGAGCTGTGCTATTTGCACCAGCCACAGGGCGCCCGACTCTTCCACCTTCCACAGCGGGTAGAGCGCGGTGCTGATGAAGAACATGGGGAAGATGACAAAGTTCATGGTGCCGGCAAAGTTCTCCAGCTGCTTGATGTAGACCGACAGCATCAGGCCCAGGGCCGCCAGCATGGTGGCGCCCAGCGCCATCACCGGAATCGCCAGCAGCCAGTTGGCCAGATCGGCCTCCACGCCAAAGGCCAGGGCAATCAACAGGAACACCAGCATCTGCAGCAGGGACAGCGCGGTAGAAGCCAGCAGCTTGAACACCAGCAGCCAGCCGCGCGGCAGCGGCGCCGTGAGCAAGAGGCGCATGACACCCATCTCGCGGTCATAGACCATGGAGAGCGAGCTCTGCATGCCGTTGAAAAGCGCAATCATGCCCAGGAGCCCGGGCACCATGTAGACCTTGTATTCCACATAGGTCTCGTAGGGCGGGATGATGGCCACGCCAAACACATTGTGAAAGCCCGCCGAGAACACCACAAACCACAGCAGCGGGCGCACCAGGCTGGAGGCCAGGCGCGAGGGCTGGCGCAAAAACTTGAGCAGCTCGCGGCCCACCACAGCGCGCAGGGCGCGGGCCAGGTGCACGGCCAGGGAAGGCACGGGCGAGGACGGCATGGGCGAAGGCGTGGGTATCAGCGTGGCGTTCACGGACGGTTGCGGCATATGCTTTCCTTTTCATCAACACCCAGGGTGTCCAACACTTCGGTGGGGTGCAGCACCCCTTCAAATGGCGCCGCTGCGGCCACGCCATCGCCGTGGGCCAAAAACAGTGGCTGGCGCAGCTGCCCATCCCAGCCGCGGAAGGTCAGGCGCGGGCCCTTGAAGCCGTCCACTGCCACATCGCCACGGCGCAGCATCTGCAACTGCTCGGCAACGGTGGCCTTGGGTGCCGTAGTGAGCACACCCACCACCGCCTTGACCGCCGCCCAGGCGGCCCAGTCCTGCCCGGTCATGGGCCTCTTCGCAGCGCGCATGAAGCGGCGCGAGAGCTGCGGCCCGCCGTTCAGGTCCCACTGCGGATGCCAGGCCAGGGGCACCAGGCCGTTGGCACCCAGCACCGGGCGCGGCCACTGCGTATTGAAAGGAATGCCGCGGGCGAACTCGCCGTCGCTGTCGATCACCACCACCACGTCATAACTCTTGTCATTGGTGAGCAAGCGCACATTGCTTAGCGCACGCTCGCGCGGGTCGGCCGAGAGTTTGAAGGCTGTGCTCTTGCCCACCTTCACGCCGTAGCGCTTGGCACTGCGCAGGAAGGCATCGAGCTGCAGTTGGTCCTGCGCGCGTGGGCCGTACAGCACCAGCGCCTGGTTCCAGGAGCGCGCCGCCAGGAACTGGGCCAGGGCGTCGCTGCGCATGGCCTCGCTGGGGTAGGTGTGCAAGAGGTTGGCCACGCAGCCGCTGCCGCGCAGCGCGTCCGCGCCCGAGCCGATGTTGAAGAGGATGGACGGCCCCAAGGACGCCGGGGCGCTGGCCAGCACGGCCTTCATCGCCTCGTCTGGCAGGTCCAGCAGCACATGCTGCACCTTGGCCGCCTTGAGCTGGGCCAGTGCACGGGGCAGTTCGGCGGCGCTGGCGGCCATGAAGCTCTTGACCACCAGCTTGTGGCCTGCGGCCTCCACTTCCAGTGCCGACTCTTCCACCGCCACAGCGGCGGCGTCCAGCGCCCGGCCGGTGGGCTGGCCGGGATAGGCGTGTTCCAGGCGGCGCGGCTGGTAGCGCGCGTCGTCGTCCAGGCCCAGCACACCCACGGTCAGGGTGGCGGCCACGGCCAGGTGCTGGGCGCAGGCCAGGCACAGCAGCAGGCCCTGCATCAAACGGGTTTGCGTCAAAGGGTGTGTCTCCGTCTCGTTCTGTTGTGGTTGCCGATGTTCAAAATGTGACACCTTGTCCTGCCTGCGCAAGATTGGTGCCACACCGGCTACGGAGTAAATCATTTTTTTGTTCAAGATCAAACTTTTTGGGTGACAGCGCACACTGGTGGGGCCCTGAAGCAAAAGCGGTCTGCTGCACCTGCTATGCTGACCACAACGGTGCATAAAGCAGTTTTTGCAGTCCCTCAACAACCGGAGAAAAACATGAAAATGACCATCAGCGGACACCACATTGAAGTGACCGAAGCCCTCAAGTCCTACGTGACGGCCAAGCTTGACAAGATCACCAGCCACTTTGATGATGTCGTTGACACCAAGGTGACACTCTCGGTAGAAAAGCACAAGGAAAAAGATGGCAAGCATGCCGAGTGCACGCTGCATATCAAGGGAGCCGATTTGTTTGCGGAGTCTTCCAATGCCGACCTCTACGCTGCAATTGATGACATGGCTGCCAAGCTGGACCGCCAGGTCATGCGCCACAAGGAAAAAATGCAGGACCACTCCAAGGAAGCCGCCAAGCGCGCTCCTGTTCTTTGAACCTGCTCTCACCCGGAAGGCACCCGCATGACCACCACCAAGACACAGAGCTTTCAGGAGGCCATGCAGGCCCCTGAGGACGAATCCGTCACCGAGGTTGAGTTGGGCGAGCTGGTGCACCGCCCGGACGGCTACTACTGGCTGGCGGCAGACGGCACCGAGGAACTCGGCCCCTATGTCACCATGGAAGAGGCCCTGGCCGAAGTCGCCGGTGCCGATGCCGACGACGATGCCGAACCCGGTGAATCACTGGAGGAAGCCGAAGACGAGATCGGCATTGCCGACTGGATAGACCCCGACACCGGCGAGCCGGCAGAGGGCCTGTCCACCCCCAGGCTGCACGACGAATAGACAGTAGCCCTCAGGCCAGCTTGGTGAGGGCTGGCTCGCTTGGTGCCTTGTACGCAACCACGCAATTGCGTCCGGAGTCCTTGGCCTGGTAGAGCGCCGTGTCGGCCGCCACATAGAGGGCGTCCACGGTGCTGATGGCAGGCGACAGGGTGGCCACCCCAAAGCTGGCGGTGATGTGCAGCACCAGATCCTCGTCTGCCTGGATTTCCAGTGCCTCCACCATGCTGCGCAAACGCTCAGCCACCAGCAGGGCCTGGTCCGCATCCGAGCGCGGCAACAGCATCACAAACTCCTCACCTCCCACGCGCGCAAAGGTATCGCCCAGGCGCAACTCCTTGCGCACTGCATTGCTGAGCGCCACCAGCACGCGGTCGCCCACGTTGTGGCCATGGCTGTCGTTGACGTGCTTGAAGTGGTCAATATCAAACATCACCAGGGACACCGCGTGCAACTGGCGCTGGGCCTGGGCGATTTCAATCCCGGCGCGTGCCATCAGGAAGCGCCGGTTGTGCGCATCGGTCAGGGCATCGGTAGTGGCCAGGCGTTCCAGCTCGGCCGTTCTTTGGGCCACACGCACTTCAAGCTCCTGGTTCAGCACGGTGAGCGCGGCATGGGCCACCTCCAGCTTTTGCTCGGCCTGCTCCAGGCTGCGGTATTTCATGCCCAGGTCATTCACGATGGCTGCCACGGCCAGGCCGGTCAGCAGCAACGTAGCCAGGCATTGCTGCAGCAGCTGGGCCTGGATGTGCGCGTCCAACAGCGAAAAAACACCACGGCCATGGTAGGTCTGCACGATAGCCAGCAGGCTGACCAGGCAGCCCACCAAAGATACGCCAAGGGTGCCAAAACGCAGCGCTGCCCACAGGAAAAAAGGCAGCAGGAGCATGGAGCTGAAACCCCAAGCATTGTCGGGCTTGGGCACAAAGAAAAGCAGCAGATAGAGCAGGCCAGACAGCAAGACCACGAACAGGCTGCACTCAAGCCAAGAGCGGGTTGGCGCCAGTGGTGCTTCGGTGGGCTCGCGCAGCCAGCCGAACAGCAGCGGCGTGAGTACCACCATGCCCATGCCATCCCCCAGCCACCAGGTCTGCCAATGCTCCAGAAACGAGACGTGCTCCGCGGCTGCGCTGTAATGCAGCCAGGTGCCCAACAGGCTGGCCACTCCCGGCGCCAGGACCATTGCAACCGCGGCAAAAAGCAGCACCTCGCGCAGGTTGGAGAAGGCAAAATTGCGTCCACACCAGCGCCGTATCAAATAGGCCGAGAGCAGCACCTCCAGCAAATTGCCGAACGCAAACCCCAGGGCCTGCGGCAGTGGCAAGGCACCGGCACCTATCAGCAACTCGCAGACGATTTGGGTCAGGCCAAACTTCCACCACAGGGAGCTGCGGGTGAGCAGCAAGGCGCTCAGCGCCACGGCATTGGGCAACCACAGCACCGTGGCACCGGTGCTGCTCAGGGCGAAGCGGGAGGCAAACTCCGCCGATAGCAGGCAGCCCAGTGCCACAGTGGCGATTTGCAGCGCCGTGGAGGTGCGCACCCACTGGGCAATCGATGGCTGGTACGGTGAGACGGTCCGCATGCTCCCCCCAAAATGGCGTTTATGCGGCGCAGCATACCCGAGCTGTACGAATAAAGCATCATTTCGTGCGCGCTATGCTTGGCAGCCATGGAACACGACATCAGCACAGAGGCCTGGCATACGGCCACGGTCACACCCAACGGTCCCCAGGTGGATGCCCAGGGCAACCAGACGCTTTTGCTGTCATTGGAGATGGGCGGTGCCAACTGGCCCAGCTCCTGCCGCAATGGCAGTTGCCGCACCTGCATAGGCAAACTCGAACAGGGCAGCGTGCGCTACGAAATCGAGTGGCCGGGCCTGTCCACCGAGGAAATGGACGAGGGCTACGCCCTGCCCTGCGTGGCCTACCCCTGCTCCAACATTGTGATCAGTCCCGGTTGATCTGGGCGTAGACGCTGTTGGCCAGGGCCATCAGGGTGGGCTTGTCCACAGGGCCGGACAGCGCGTAGCCAAAGCCCTGCTCGGCCCAGTAGAAGCTGGGCACGGCGGCATCGGGCTCAAAGCGGAACTGCGTGGCCTGGCTGTCGGCTGCAGCAGCTTTGTCCAACGCCCCCAGGTATAAGGTGATGCGCTGACCTGCCGTGTTCTGGAACATGAACTGCGCGCGTGCGCCGGAGTCGCCGGGCAGCAGGCGCCCGCCCACCAGGCCAAAGCCCTGGGCCTCCAGCACGGGAATCTTCAGCGGCCGTCCCAGGCGCTTGGACAGCCACACCACCAGGTGCTCCTGCTCGGTTGCCGCCACTTCCACGGGGTGGCGCTTCTCCGGCTGGTAGACGCTGTAGGCAAAGCGGGCCTGGCGCACAAACTCATGCTCCACACCGCGCCTGGCCTGGGCCAAACCATCGGCAGGTGCAGACAACTGCCCATGGGCCAACCAGCCCACCCCAAAGGCCAGCACCACCGCTGCGGCCATGCCCATCCACTGGCGGCCCTGCAAGGCCTGCTCACGCACGGCCTCCACCCGTTCGGCCGCTTGCTGCAAGGTGGCTGGCAGTGGCTCCTGCAAGACCTCGCGGTGCAGTTCGCGCAGGGCGGCGTCCAGCCGGGCGTCGGCCTGCTCAGCGGGGTTGGGTGGGGATGTCATGGCTTGGCTCGCAATCTCATTTCAGGCGCCGCAGCGCAGGGGCCGCGTTGACAGCGTGGGAGGCGGCCGCGTCTGCGGGTTCATCCAGCAGCTCGCGCATGCGCTCGCGGGCACGCGACAGGCGCGACATCACCGTGCCCAGCGGCACACCGGTGACCCGGGCCACCTCGGTATAAGCCATGTCTTCCACACACACCAGCAACAGCACGGCCCGCTGGTCCACGGGGAGGCGCAGCAGGCAGCGCTGCAGGTCCAGGCCCAGGCCGGGTGTTGCAGCAGGCGCCTGCAGCTCATGGGCCACATCGTCGATGTCCACCGCCCGGCCCAGCTCGGCGCGGCGCAGGCCCTGGCGCACTTGGCTGATAAACAGGTTGTGCATCAGCGTAAACAGCCAGGCCCGCAGGTCGGTACCGGCCAGCCACAGGCGCCAGCGCGAGCAGGCCCGCTCCAGCGTGTCCTGCACCAGGTCATCCGCGCCCCAGGTGTCGCCCGTCAGGGCCCGCGCGTAACGGCGCAGTCCCGGAATGTGGTCGACGATGGACTGGCGGCTCATCGGGTGCAGGCTGGCTCAGCGGCAATCAGGGCTTGGCAACTTGCCAGACCTTGTTGAAGCCGTCACCCGTCATGTCACCGGGCTTGCTGTCCTTGACCCAGTAGTACAGCGGCTTGCCCTTCATGGCCCACTGCTTCTTGCCGTCATCGCGGGTGACGATGCTGTAGTCACCACTGGCCTTGTCGGCATCAGTGGCCATCAGGGGTGGCCAGTTGGTGGCGCAGGGGCCGTTGCAGACCGACTTGCCGCTGCCTGCGGTGTCCTTGTCAAAGGTGTAGAGCGTCATGCCATTGGGGCCGGTGAGCACGCCATTGGACACCATGGCAGGTGCGCTGGCCATGGAGGCGCAGCCGCCCAACAGGGCCGCGCTGAGGGCGGCAACAGTGGCGAGGCGGTGCAGGCTGGGAAATACAAAATGCATGGGGTTCTCCGGTTGGTACGCACAGAAAGCGTGTGCATGGGAGTAAACGCTGCAGGCCCTGACTTTATTCCAGACCCAAGAAAATATTTTTTTGCGACTGGCACTTGGGCAAAATGCACAAGGTTGCGGTTCACAGAACATACATGCTGTCTATTGAAGTTCCCCGGCAAGACCTGATTTTTCAGAGTGCGTTTGAAAACGCGGCCGTGGGCATGGCCCATATGTCCCTGCAGGGGCGCTGGCTGCGGGTCAACCGCAAGCTGGGCGAGATCACGGGCTACAGCCGCGAGGAGATGCTGGCCATCTCCTTCCAGGGCGTCACCCACCCGGATGACGCCGCGCGCGATGTCGAACTGCTGCACAGCCTGCTGTCCAACCAGATCAACTCCTACGAGGTCGAGAAGCGCTACATCCGCAAGGACGGCAGCATCATCTGGGTGGCCATCCAGGTATCGGTGGTGTTCACATCAAAGGGCCTGGCCGACTACGGCATCTCGGTCATCCAGGACATCAGCGCACGCAAACAGGCCGAGCTGGAGACGGCCGTGTCGCACCAGCGCTACATGGCCCTGTTTGAGCAGATGCCCGAAGGCATTTTGCTGATAGACAGCAGCCTGCGCATCATCGGCCACAACCCGGAGGCCGCGCGGCAGCTGCGCTGGAGCGGCGCGGAACTGCTCAGGCTGCGCATCCACGACATCGAGGCGCAAGCCGACGCCGACGCCATCGAGGCCAGGCGCCAGATGGTGGAGGCCAGCGGCCGCAGCGACTTCGAGTCGGTCTACCGCACCGGCGACGGCACGCTGCTGCATGTGGAAGCCTCGGTCACGTTTGTCACCCTGCTCAACGGCCAAAGCCTGTACCAGGTGCTGTTTCGCGACATCAGCGAGCGCAAGCAGGCAGCGCAGCTGATTGAAAGCCTGGCCTACACCGACCAGCTCACCGGCCTTGCCAACCGCTCGCTGCTGGGCGACCGGCTGCACCAGGGCATGACGCAGGCCCGCCGGCGCGCCAACATGCTGGCCGTGGTGTTCCTGGACCTGGACGGCTTCAAGACGGTCAACGACACCTATGGCCACGCCACCGGCGACCTGCTGCTGCGCTCACTGGCCGCACATATGAAGGATTGCCTGCGCGAGGGCGACACCCTGGCACGCCTGGGCGGCGACGAATTCGTGGCGGTGTTTCTGGACCTGGCCGAAGCGCAAGCCTGCACGCCGCTGCTGGCGCGCCTGCTGAATGTGTCCTCGCAGGTGCTGCCAGTGGGCAGCCTGAACCTGCAGGTATCGGCCAGCCTGGGCGTGACCTTCTACCCGCAGGCCGAAGAGGTGGACGCCGACCAGCTGCTGCGCCAGGCCGACCAGGCCATGTACCAGGCCAAGCTATCCGGCAAGAACCGCTTCCACGTCTTTGATGCCGAAAGCGACCGCACCCTGCGTGGCCAGCACGCCAGCCTGGAGCGCATACGCAGCGCTCTGCAGCACCAGGAGTTCGTGCTGCATTACCAGCCCAAGGTGAACATGCGCACACGCACCGTGCTGGGCGTGGAGGCCCTGATACGCTGGGCCCACCCCCAGCAAGGCCTGCTGGCGCCCGGTCACTTCCTGCCGGTAACGGAAAACCACCGGCTGTCGGTGGACATTGGCGAGTGGGTGATACGCCAAGCCCTGCTGCAGCTCACCGACTGGCAAAGCCAGGGCATAGGCCTGTCCATCAGCGTGAACATCAGTGCCATGCAGCTGCAGCAGGCGGACTTTCTGGAGCGCCTGCAACACCTGATGGCCGAGTTCCCCCAGCTGCAGCCGCACAGCCTGGAGCTCGAAATCCTGGAGACCAGCGCGCTCGAAGACATTGCCCAGGCCGCCCGTGTGATTGCCCAGTGCAAAGCCCTGGATGTGGACTTTGCGCTGGATGACTTTGGCACCGGCTACTCGTCGCTGACCTACCTCAAGCGCCTGCCCATACCCACGGTAAAAATTGACCAGAGCTTTGTGCGCGAGATGCTGCTGGACCAGGACAATGTGCACATCCTGGATGGCATTCTGTGGATCATGCGCCAGCTCAAACGCAATGTCGTTGCCGAAGGCGTGGAGACCCTGGAGCATGCCCGGGCCCTGATGGACCTGGGTTGCGAAATGGCCCAGGGCTATGGCATCGCACGCCCCATGCCGGTGGCCGGTCTGGCGGCCTGGAAACAGCACTGGGAACAGGATGCCGACTGGCAGGCCATTGCGCTGGTGCCCCGCACTGCCATCTGATGGGCAGCAATTTACGGGCATCTTCCCAAAAAGGCTGACAGCACGCGTTATGCTGCGCGGCTATGAAGAAAATTCCGAAGACGTTGGACTCTGCGGAGCTTGCGGAACTGGCCAGAAAGGATGTGGCTGCAGCCCTGGCCGAAGACCTGGGTGCGGGCGACCTGACTGCCGGACTGATAGACCCGAACCGCACGGCACGGGCCCGCATTCTCGCGCGCGAAAGCGCGGTGCTGTGCGGCGCGCCGTGGGTGACTGCGGCCCTCACCGCGCTGGACCCGCAGGTGCAGCTCACCTGGCATGTGGCCGAGGGCCAGCGCTGTGCTGCCAACCAGACCGTGCTGGACATACAGGGCAGTGCCCGCGCCCTGCTCTCGGCCGAGCGCACGGCCCTGAATTTTTTGCAACTGCTCAGTGGCGTGGCCACCAAGACCGCCACCTATGTGGCCGCTGTGGCAGGCACGCGCGCGCAGATTGTGGACACCCGCAAGACCCTGCCGGGCCTGCGCCTGGCGCAGAAATATGCCGTGCGCACCGGTGGCGGCGTGAACCACCGCATCGGCCTGTATGACGCCATCCTGATCAAGGAAAACCACATTGCCGCCGCCGGTGGCATTGCCGCCGTGCTGGCCCAGGCCGATGCGCTGTCCGCCACGGCCGACTTTGTGGAGATCGAGGTCGAGACCCTGGAGCAGTTGCAGGAAGCCCTGACCCACGGTGCTGCCATGGTGCTCCTGGACAACATGGACCTGCCCACCCTGCGCGCCGCCGTGGCCATCAACCAGGAGCTGGGAGCCAGCCGCAGCACAGGCCCGGCGATTCTGGAAATCTCCGGCGGCGTGACGCTCGAGGGCCTGCGCACCCTCGCTGAAACCGGGGTGGACCGCATCTCGATCGGCGTGCTGACCAAGGACGTCAGCGCCACCGATTTTTCCATGCGCTTTGAAGCGCTGTGAGCCCTGTAAAAAACACCATGACCAGCCTTGCCAAGCAAACCATCCGGGTGGACTACGAGCTGCCCGACTTCTCGCGTGTGGGCGCGGCCAATAGCGTGCAGCATGCCTGGGCCCGTGTGCCAGAAGAGCCGTCCCCTGCCGAGCGCGCCGCCCTGATGGACCGCATTGCGGAGTTGCTCCAGCAGAAGAACGCCGTGCTGGTGGCCCACTACTATGTGCACCCCGACCTGCAGGACCTGGCCGAGCGCACCGGTGGCCTGGTGAGCGACTCGCTGGAGATGGCGCGCTTCGGGCGTGACCATGCCGCCCAAACACTGGTGGTGGCCGGCGTGCGCTTCATGGGCGAGACGGCCAAGATTCTGTCGCCCCACAAGACCATCATCGTGCCCGAGCTGGAAGCCACCTGCTCGCTGGACCTGGGTTGCCCCACAGACGCCTTCAGCGCCTTTTGCGACCTGCACCCGGACCGCACCGTGGTGGTCTATGCCAACACCAGCGCGGCCGTCAAAGCGCGCGCTGACTGGATGGTGACCTCGGGCTGCGCGCTCGATGTGGTCAACCACCTCAAGAGCCGGGGCGAAAAAATCCTCTGGGCGCCGGACCGCCACCTGGGCGCCTACATCGAGCGCGCCACTGGCGCTGACATGGTGATGTGGAACGGCAGCTGCATCGTGCACGACGAGTTCAAGGCCTTCGAGCTCGAAGGCCTGAAGGCCGATCACCCCGGCGCCAAAATCCTGGCGCACCCGGAAAGCCCGGCTGCCATCCTGGCGCTGGCTGACGCGATTGGCTCCACCTCGGGCATCCTGAAGGCAGCACGCGAGATGGACGCCAGCACCTTCATCGTGGCCACCGACAACGGCCTGATGCACAAGCTGCGCACGCAGAACCCTACAAAGACTTTTATCGAAGCGCCCACAGCCGGTAACAGCGCCACCTGCAAGAGCTGCGCGCACTGCCCCTGGATGGCCATGAACAGCCTGCAAGGTTTGGCCGCCGTGCTGGAGTCGGGCGCCAACCGGATTGAAGTGGACGCTGCGCTGATTGAACGTGCGCGCCTGCCCATAGACCGGATGCTGGGCTTCACCGCCAGCTTGGCTGCCGCCAAGGCCGGCCATGCGCCCCCGGCCAGCGGCCTGGTGCCGAACATCGGCGCGGCCTGATGCCTGCGCGCCGCACCGCCGCACACGGCCCCGCTTTACCCCAAGGTTTCCATGCAACAGCATTCCTTTGACGTTCTGATCGTCGGCAGCGGTCTGGCCGGCCTGAGCGCCGCGCTGCGCCTGCCCAGCCATCTGCGCATAGGCCTGCTGACCAAGGGCGCCTTGAGCGAAGGCGCCAGCGCCTGGGCCCAGGGTGGCATTGCCGCTGTCATGGCCGACAACGACAGCTTTGACTCGCATGTGAGCGACACGCTGGTGGCCGGTGCCGGTCTGTGCGACCGCGCGGCCACGCAGTTTGTGGTGGAGAACGCGCCCGTGGCCATCCGCTGGCTCATCGAATTGGGCGTGCCCTTTACCGAAGAAGACGGCCTGCTGCACCTCACCCGCGAAGGCGGCCACAGCGAGCGGCGCATCGTGCACGTGACCGATGCCACCGGTTGGGCCGTGCAGCAGACGCTGATGAAAAAGGTGCTGGCCGCACCGAACATCACGGTGTTCAACCAGCACACGCTGGTGGACCTGATCACCCACCAGAAGCTGGGCCTGCCCGGTGCACAGTGCGTGGGCCTGTACGCCCTGAACGGCGCCACCGACACGGTGGACACCTTTGCCGCTGCCCACACCATGCTGGCCACGGGAGGTGCTGGCAAGGTGTACCTGTACACCACCAACCCCGACACCGCCACCGGCGACGGCATTGCCAGCGCCTGGCGCGCCGGTTGCCGGGTGCAGAACATGGAGTTCATCCAGTTCCACCCGACCTGCCTGTACCACCCGCATGCCAAGTCGTTTTTGATCAGCGAAGCTGTGCGCGGCGAAGGCGGCATCCTGCGCCTGCCCGATGGCACACGCTTCATGCCCGCGCATGACGAACGGGCCGAGCTGGCGCCGCGCGATGTGGTGGCCCGCGCCATCGATTTTGAAATGAAGAAGCACGGCCTGGACTGCGTCTATCTGGACATCACCCACAAGAGCCCGGCTTTCCTGAATGAACACTTTCCCAACATCCTGAAGCGCTGCGCCGAGCTGGGCATAGACATCACCACGCAGGGCATCCCGGTGGTGCCCGCGGCCCACTACACCTGCGGCGGCGTCCTCACCGACCTGGCCGGGAAGACCGACCTGGCGGGCCTGTATGCGATTGGCGAGACCGCCTGCACCGGCCTGCACGGTGCCAACCGCCTGGCCAGCAACTCGCTGGTGGAATGCATGGTGTTTGCCAAGTCGGCAGCGCAGGCCATTGCCGACACCCCCCTGGGCCCGCCGGGCGCTCTGCCCCACTGGGACGACAGCCAGGTGATTGATGCCAACGAGGCGGTGGTGATCTCGCACAACTGGGACGAGCTGCGCCGCTTCATGTGGGACTACGTGGGCATTGTGCGCACCAACAAACGGCTGGAGCGCGCGGCCCACCGCATCGCCCTGCTGCAGTCGGAAGTCCACGAGTACTACGCCCACTTCCATGTCTCGCGCGACCTGCTGGAGCTGCGCAATCTGCTGCAGGTGGCCGACCTGATCGTGCGCTCGGCACAAGCCCGCGTTGAGAGCCGCGGCCTGCACTACAGCCTGGACTATCCAGAGCTCTTGCCGACTGCGCTGCCCACCGTGCTGCAGTCCGCCACCGGCGGCTTACCAATTGTTACAAGATGAAACAACAAGCCCCGACTCAAACCATTGTCCAATGGCTTCACTGATACGCAAACTGCCATGTTTGCTGTCTCCAATATAAACATCTCCAACGTGCAACGAACAACATGATGCGGCTGGATCCAACCGCGCAGTGGCCCTGGGAGCAGGACGCGTCACTGCGCTTCTTGCCTGTCACGGTCGAGAGCGGTGTGGCGGCGCATGTCTGCGCGGCCTTCAGTGGCAGGCACTGGTCCGACATCCGGGCCCTCAACATGGGCAAGGCCGACTGGCAAAAGCATGTGCGCCTGCTGTACGCGCACGAACCCTTCTTCAACCTGGAACTGGAACTGCCCGGCACCGAGGGGCTGCCCCTGTGGATCAGCCTGTCGGGCGTGCCCGTGCTGGACGCGGCCGGTGGCTTTCGAGGCTACCGCGGTGTGGGCCGCGACATCTCCGTGCACAAGGCCACCGAGGCCACCATTGCCGACCTGGCCCTCAACGACCAGCTCACGGGCCTTGCCAACCGCAGGCTGCTGCTGGAGCGCCTGCACTCGGCGCGCCTGGCCAGCACCCGCAGCCAGGAAAGCGGCGCCCTGGTGTTTGTGGACATCGACAACTTCAAGGGCCAGAACCATGCCCTGGGCCATGCCCTGGCAGACGAGCTGCTCAAGGAAGTAGGCACGCGATTGCAGTCCTGCATGCGCGAATACGACACCGTGGCCCGGCTGGGTGGCGATGTGTTCGTGGTGCTGGCCACCGCCCTGGGCCAGGGCAGCGATCACGCGGCCCTGAGCGTGCAAACCATCGTGAAGAAGATGACCGCGGCGCTGGCCCTGCCTTTCACCGCGGGAGCGCGTGAAGCCCGCTTCACCTGCTGCCTGGGCGTCTGCCTGTTCCATGGCGCAGACGCCTCGGGCGAGGAAATATTCAAGCGTGCCGAGATGGCCCTGCGCCAGGCCAAGCAGCACGGGCGCCAGGTCACCCGCTACTTTGACCCGGTGATCGAGGCCCAGATCAACCAGCACGGCCAGATTGAGCGTGCCCTTGCGCTGGCCCTGAGTGCCGACCAGCTGCGCCTGTACTACCAGCCGATTGTGGACATGGAGCGCAAAGTGCTGGGCTATGAGGCGCTGCTGCGCTGGAGCCACCCCGAGCTGGGTATGGTGGGCCCGGACCTGTTCATTGCCGTGGCCGAACAAAGCGGCCTGATTGTGCCCATGGGCGAGTGGGTGATTGCCATGGCCTGCCAGCAGCTGGTGGCGTTCCAGAAATGCCCGGTGCTGGCAGAGCAGACCATTGCCGTCAACCTGAGCGCACGCCAACTGGCGCAGGCCGACCTGGTGGACAACATCAAGCGCATGCTCCAGAGCAGCGGCGCGCCGGCCAACCGGCTCAAGCTCGAGATTACAGAAAGCATGCTGCTGACCGATATAGACAAGACACGCGAGAAACTGCAGGAGCTCACGCGCCTGGGCATCCGTTTCTCGCTGGATGACTTTGGAACCGGTTACTCGTCGCTGAGCTATCTGAAAAAACTGCCCTTGAGCCAATTGAAAATAGACCAGTCCTTTGTGCGCGAGTTGCTGACCGACCCGGTGGATGCCGCCATCGTCAAGACGATTTTGCAACTGGCCAAAAGCCTGGGGCTGTCGGTGATTGCCGAGGGCGTAGAACTCGAAGGCCAGCGCAAGGTGCTGGCCGACATGGGATGCCGTGAATTTCAGGGCTATCTGTTTGGTAAACCCAATCCTTTGGAATGAATGCCTATGCTGCACACCGGTTTGCCCTCTGATGTCATAGACCGCCTGCCCACCCCCAAGGGTGTGGCGCTGGCACTGACACAGGCCTGCCGCCGCGACGATGCCAACCTGGATGAAATCTCCAGCCTGGTGCGCACCGACCCGGCCCTGAGCGGGCGGCTGCTGGCCCTGGCCAATGCGGCTGCGCTGGGCGGGCGCAATGTGGCCTCGGTGGAGGAAGCGGTGGGCCGCATGGGCCTGCTGCGGGTCAGCCAGGTGGCGCTGGCGTTTTCACTGATAGACCAGCACAGTGCGGGCGCCTGCGCCAACTTTGACTACGCCGGTTTCTGGAACCGCTCGCTGCTGATGGCCGCGGCCACGCGCGCCTTCGGCTCGCTGCGCAAGCTGGGGGTGGCCGGTGACCTGTTTACCGTGGGCCTGCTGGCGCAGATCGGCTGCCTGGCACTGGCCACGGCTTTTCCCGCTGCCTACTCCGCTCTGGTGGCACAGGACATGGAACGCGGCGAGCTGTTGGCGCGTGAGCAGGCCGGCATGGGCACCGACCATTTGAAGCTCTCGGTGGCCATGCTGGAGCACTGGGGCATTCCCACCGAGTACGCCCAGCCCTTTGGCCTGTACGAAGCACCCGGCAATGCCGTTGCCGGTGGCACCCCTTCAGACCAGCGGGCCCAGCTGGCGCACAGCGCCTGGCAGCTGGCCGGTGTGCTGGCCCAGGACGGCAGTGATGCCGCGCTGGACCACCCGGACTGCCAGGCCGCCCTTACCTGGCTGGACCTGGAGCGCGATGTGTTGCTGGCGCAGTTGCAGGAAGTTGAATCGGTGTGGCGTGTCTGGCTGGCGCTGATTGCGCGCAAGAGCTAGACCACCCCGTCCAGCTCCAGCCCGTTCGGGTCTATGGTGAATACGGGCTCGGTGTCGGCCCGACTGTCATGGATGTAGCCGCTGATCCACGGCGCTTTGGGGTTGAGGCCGCCGGGCGGTTCGGCAATCGGGTCACTGGCGATGACGTCAATCAGGCGGTTCACCAGCAGGGCAATGTGCTTTTCCTGGCAGCGCACGATGATGGCCACGGCCTGGCTGGGGTCGGCGATGGGCGCCTGGCCGGTCAGCACACACGCGTCGTACACAGCCAGCAAGCTGCTCTTGCCCCCCTGGGTGTAGGTCAGCATGCCCACTGACTCCGATGCCACCGCGGGTGCCGACAGGCGCAGGGCTGCCACCGCCTCAATCACATGTTCGCTTCCCAGGCCGAACATCAGGCGGCCGCATTGCACCACACCGAAATGGCTGGCCAGACCGCTGGCGTCTTCAGAGCGCAGCGGCAGGGTGATGGCGGGCTTGGCCACAACGCTCAGGTCCACGGCGGTGAGCAGCACCGACTGAACGGCCTCGCGGTAGCCGTCGCTGACTTTGAATTCGCGGTAGCCCTGGCTGGGCGCCATGCCCGCCAGGTAGTTGCGGCCATTCCAGTGGCACAAACGGCCCGCTGCGGACTGCGGTGCTTGCGCCAGCAGCTCGGTCACAAAGGCCGGGCTTTCGCCCACCGCCACGTCCCCGTGTGTGCTTGACAGCACACGGCCTGACGGGTCCACAAAGAAGCCCGAGGCCGCGCTGTCCGCAGGCAGCGAGTCTTTCAGCATGGCCTGCAACTCGTCGGTGCAGTTGAAGGCCAGCGCCATGCCGCCCAGGCACTGCTGGGTGCCGGGCTGGCGAATCGGTGCGCAGTACAGATAGGTGCATGCACCATCGGCAAGCGCATGGGGCACCATCTCGGACACGGCATAGGCCTGGCTGCCCTGCAGCGCCAGGGTGCGTTGCAGCAGGGCCGAAGGAATCGAGGCATCACCCTGCATGGACTGCGCATCGCGCGACACCGCCAGGATGCGGCCCTGCCGGTCGAACAGGGCCACGCGGCGGTACACCGTGTAGAGGCTGTTGAGGTGGGCCAAAATGTCGGCCGCACGCTGCTGCGCGGCTTCGGATGGTGCGGTCTGCAACTCCTGCAGCAGCACGGCCAGCTCTTCCGACAGAGCCCACCAGCGGCAGTCGTTGGCGCGCTCGTACAGGTTGCGGTCCATGATGTCCACGGCCAGGCTGGCATGGGCGGCCAGTTCGGCACGCCGCCCGTCCATCAGCAAGACCTTGAGCTCGTGGATGGCCTGGTCAAACACGGCAATGGTCTGCTGGCTGGTGCGCCCGATTTCGGCAAACACCGGGCTCAGGGCCGAGCCTGCCACGGCATTGGACTCGTTGAGCTTGCCGTTCCAGATGACGCGGCTCAGGTCTTCTTCAATGGTTCTGGCGCGCGCAATGATCTGGTGCAGCTCCGGGTTGTCGAGCTCGATGTCGGCAAAGCCCGCGTTGTGCGCGCCCGGCTCCTGTTGCTGCACCGATTCAAAGGCCTGCTCCAGCCCCACCAGTGCCATGGCCGTCCAGCCCGGGCCGGCATAGCCCTGGTAGCCGCGCGTCTCGCAGTGCGCCAGCAGGTAGGCCACGCCCTGGTGGTTGAAGGTTGCCCCAGGGGCCTTGTTATGGCGCAGGGCCTGGGGCAGCTGCAGCGCGTCTTTCACGGCGAAGAGTGCCGGGGCATTGCTGGCCACCACGCGCGCATCGCCGTCCAGCAGGAGCAGCACGGTGTCACGGGCCTGCAGGGTCTTGAAGATGGAGGCCAGCTCCGACTGCAGGTCAAACTTCAGCACCACCACCCCGCAAGCCCGGCCCTCGGGCGACAGGATGCGGTGGGTGTAGAGCAGCACAGGGCCCTGGTTGGGAAACAGCGCGCTGGGGCCGTAGTGCTCGCCATAGCCGTGCTGCGACAGGGCCGGCTCCCACCAGCCCGGCGCCACGGCTGGTGCCGTTGCACGCGGCTTCAAGGCCAGCAGCACCCGGGCCGAGGTGTCGAGCACCAGGATGTCGTCGTACACGGTGTACTTGGCGCGGTATTCGTTCAGGCGGGCATGCAGGCTGTGCGCTGCATCGGCTTCGGGCGACAGCGCATAGCTCACCAGCGGGCCGTCGGTGGCGATAAAGCCCACGTCGGCCGTGCGCTCGAACAGGTTGCGCACCAGGATATCAATGGCCACCTGTGCCTTGGAGGCCAGGTCGCGCTCGCCGTTCTGCAGGTGGGTGAGGGCAATCTGCTCCACCATCTCGCGTGCCAGCTGGCTGAAGGCCAGGCGCGTGTGCTCCAGCGTTTCGATGTAGCCGGCCACCTGCGGCGGGCTCACCACACGGGCCGTGGTTTCAATGACCTTCCAGCTCAGGTCCAGCTTCTTGAGGGTCTTCTCCAGCTTCTGCAAGGCCTGCATGCGGGGGGCAACGATTTCGGTAGCGGTGTTCATCGGGTGGGATCGCCTTTTTATGCAGGCATACAAGCAAAAAGCGCACCACCGATAATCAGCCCCCTGTCTTTACCACCGCACTATGCCAACCCACTTTTTCCGAATCGCCCTGGTCCTGGGGCTGCTGCAGGCCATAGGCCCGTTTGCCATCGACATGTACCTGCCCGCCCTGCCCTCCATTGGCAGCAGCCTGGGCGCATCGGCCAGCGCCGTGCAGGCCAGCCTGATGGCGTTCTTCCTGTCGCTGGGCCTGGGGCAGATGGTCTATGGCCCGGCCTCTGACATGCTGGGGCGCAAGCGGCCGCTAACCTTTGGCCTCTTGGTGTTTGCCGTGGGCAGCGTGGGCTGCGCGCTGGCCCCGGACATCGACACCCTGGTGGTGTGGCGCTTTGTGCAGGGCCTGGGGGCGTGTGCCGGCATGGTGATCCCGCGCGCCGTGGTGCGCGACCTGCACACCGGGGCCGAGGCCGCGCGCCTGATGGCGCTGCTCACCCTGGTGTTCAGCGTCTCGCCCATTCTGGCGCCGCTGGCTGGCAGCTTCCTGATCGAGTGGAGCGACTGGCGCGCCGTGTTCTGGGCCGTGACCGTGGCCGCCGCCCTGGCCATCGTGTTGCTGGCTACCAGCCTGCCCGAAACCCGCACGGCAGAACAGCGCCAGGGCAGCACCGCCGGGAGCGCCCTGGCCGGCTACTGGCTGCTGCTGCGTGATGCCCACTTCATGGGCCTGGTGCTGATAGGCGGCTTTGGCATCTCGGCCTTCTTTGCCTACCTGGCCAACTCCTCCTTTGTGCTGATAGACCATTACGGCCTGAGCACACGGCAATACAGCTACGCCTTTGCGGCCAACGCAATCTCGTTCATCGGCATGTCGCAGCTCACCGGGCGCCTGGTCCAGCGCTTTGGCATGGCGCGCCTGGTCGGGGGCGGCGTGGCCGGCTTTGCCGCGGCCATGGTGGCGGCCCTGCTGCTCAACATCAGCGGTGTGGACGGCATGTGGCCCATGCTGGCCCTGCTCTTTGTGGGCTACGGCTGCCTGGGCCTGGTCATGCCGTCATCGGCCGTGCTGGCGCTGGACGCGCATGGCGAGATCGCCGGCACCGCCTCGGCCCTGATGGGCACGCTGCAGTTCATGACGGGTGCGGCCGTCATGGCCATCGTCGGCGTGTTTGTGGACGGCACGGCGCGGCCCATGCTGGCGGGGGTTGCCGGGGCTGCGGTGTTGACGCTGGTGATTACCCTGATGACGCTGGGCCGGGGGCAGGCGCACCGGCCAATCAATGAGAAGATAGGCACGTAAAACTCCATCACTGGTCAGTGGCCAGTCCCCGATGCTCCACATGACCCTTGACGGCAGCGCTGCCACCCTACGCCGCAATCTGTTGCTTGGGTTTGTCGCCGTCAACGTGCTGGTTGGCATCTGGTTCTTCAACGCACTGTCGCTCAGCCGCGCGGGCTATGAGTCCAATGCTGTGGCCACTACCCAGAACATGGCCCTGCTGCTGGACCAGAGCGTCTCGGGCAGCGTCAACAGCATCAACGTCACGCTGCTGTCCACCCAGGATTTCATGGAAGAGCGTCTGCGCGAGCACCGCAGCCTCAGTGTCACGGAAGTCAATGCCTACTTCAAAAGAGCCCAGGCGCGCCTGCCGGACCTCTATGGCATCCGCGCCGCCAATGCCGAAGGCGCTGTGGTGTTTGGCACGGACGTAGATCCCAAGGCACAAGCCAGTTGGGCAGACCGGGATTTCTTTGCCGCGCTCAAGAACGACCCGGGGCGAGGCCTGGTGGTCACCAACCCGATCTACGGCAAGGTCACGAAGAAGTGGATACTGTCGTTTGTACGGCGCTACAACCATCCCGATGGCCGGTTTGCGGGTGTCATTTCGGCTTCCATGCCGGTGGAGTATTTCTATGGCCTGCTGGCCTCGCTCAACGTGGGCCCGTCCGGCATTGCCTTGCTGCGAGATTCCAACCTGGCGCTGATTGCCCGGTATCCGGCCATCATCGGAGCCAACGGGCAGCTCGGCGCCAAGACCTTTTCGCCGGAGCTCAATGCCGCCATCCAGTCAGGCCGGCAGAGCGTCACCTTTCACACCAAGCGCACCTCCGACAACGTGGAGAGGACCAGCACCTACAGAAGGCTGTCGCAGGTGCCCTTCCACCTGGTCACTGGTTTGGCCTCGGACGACTATCTGGCGGCATGGCGCACCGAAGCCGAGAACGCCGTCATCCAATACGCCATCTTCCTGCTGGTCACCGCCCTGGCGACCTGGCTGCTGTACCAGTCCTACCAGCGCATGCGCATGGCCCAGCAGCGCAGCGCCGCGGTGCTGCGCGGCGCCAGCGATGGCATCCACGTGCTGGACCAGGAGGGCAAACTGGTGTTTGCCAACGACTCCTTCTTCCGCATGCTGGGCCGGGAATATGCAGCCGATGTGACGCTGGGCGTGGAGGACTGGGACCACAGTCTGAGCAAGGAACAGCTGCTGGGCCTCCTGTCCGAGAGCCTGCAGTCCGGCAAGCAAAAGCTGGTGCAGACCGTGCACCGCAGACTGGATGGCTCCACCTTCAACGTGGAGGTCAGCATCCTGCCGCAGGAACTGCAGGGGCGTATGGTGCTGTTCTGTGCGTCGCGCGATGTCTCGGACCGCTTCAAGGCCGAGGCCGAGGCCCGCCAGACCCAGGCCTTGATGATCGCGGCCATCGACGCTGCAGGCGAGGCCTTCGTCATGTACGACGAGGACGACCGCCTGGTCTATTGCAATGCGAAGTACCACGAGCTGTATGCCAGCACCCGCGACTGGATTGTGGTGGGCACCCGGTTTGAGGATCTGGTGCGCTGGGGCGCGCAGCGCGGCATCTACAAGGATGCCGTGGGCCATGAAGAAGCCTTTGTGGCCGAACGTGTGGCAGCGCACCAGGCCGGAAACGTCGAAGTGGTGACCCATCTCGAAGATGGCCGCTCGATTCGCGTGCTGGACCGCAAGATGCCCAATGGCTACACCGTGGGTTTTCGGCTGGACATTACCGGTCTGGTGCAGGCAACCCAACGCGCCGAAGAGGCCGCCCGCTCCAAGGCACAGTTTTTGGCCAATATGAGCCACGAAATCCGCACGCCCATGAATGCCATCCTGGGTTTGCTCAACCTGTTGCAGAGTACCGAGCTGACCTCCCGCCAGCGCGACTACGCCAGCAAGACCGAGGGCGCAGCGCAGTCCCTGCTCGGGCTGCTGAACGACATTCTGGATTTCTCCAAGGCCGAGGCCGGCAAGATGACGCTGGAGGACGAGCCCTTCCGGCTGGACAAGGTGCTGCGCAATCTCTCGGTGGTGCTGTCCTCCAATGTGGGGGCCAAAGACATCGAGGTGCTCTATGACCTGGATGCCAGCTTGCCCACGCTGGTGCGGGGCGACGCCATGCGCCTGCACCAGGTGCTGGTCAACCTGTGCGGCAACGCCATCAAGTTCACCGCCGAGGGCGAGGTGGTGCTGTCGCTGCACATGCTGGCGCAGGACAGGCATTCCGCCACCATCGAATTTGCGGTGAAGGACACGGGCATTGGCATTGCGCCCGCGCTGCAGTCACATATTTTCAGTGGCTTCTCGCAGGCCGAGGGTTCCACCACGCGCCGCTTTGGTGGCACCGGCCTGGGCCTGGCCATCAGCAAGCGCCTGGTGGAAATGATGGGCGGGCGCATTGACATCCACAGCACGCCGGGCACCGGCAGCACCTTCAGCTTTGTGCTGAAATTGCCGGTGGTGGAGCGGGTACCCGAGGCCCTTGCGGAACCGAACCGCACGGTGCCGGCACCCCAGCGCGTGCTGGTGGTGGATGACCACTCGCTGGGCAGCGCCCTGACCCTGCGCATGGTGCGCTCCTGGGGCTGGCCGGCAGACCTGGCGAGCAGCGGGCCATTGGCACTGGACATGGTGGCCAGCGCCTTCGCCGCCAACCCGCTGGCGTTTCCCTATCCGGTGATTTACATGGACTGGCAAATGCCGGACATGGACGGCTGGGAAGCCACCCACCACATCCGGCAGTGGGCACGCGAGCGCGGGCTGGCGCAGCCCACCATCATCATGGTCACAGCGCACGGGCGCGACGTACTGACCCATCGCACTGCCGCCGAACAGGACCTGCTCAACGGCTTTCTGGTCAAGCCGGTGACGGCCGCCGCGCTGCTGGACGCCCTGATCGATGCCGGCACTGGCGACGCCGGACTGCGGCACATGACCACCGGGCGCAACAACATCCGCAGGCTCAGCGGCATGCGCATTCTGGTGGTGGAAGACAACCTGATCAATCAGCAAGTGGCCGACGAGTTGCTGAGTGCGGCCGGTGCCATCGTGTCCCTGGCCGCCAATGGACAGCTGGGCGTGGAAGCGGTGGCCGCAGCAGCGCCCCAGTTTGATGTGGTGCTGATGGATGTGCAGATGCCGGTGCTCGATGGCTACGGTGCCACACGGGCCATTCGGGAGGAGCTGGGCCTGGCGCAGCTGCCCATCATTGCGATGACGGCCAACGCCCTGGCCACCGACCGCGAGGCCTGCCTGGCTGCGGGCATGAACGCACACGTGGGCAAGCCCTTTGACATTGGCGAGTTGGTCTCGCTGCTGGTCCGCATCTGCGGATTTCAATCCCCCAATGACCTGCGGGATGCGACCCCGTCAGCCCCTGCAGCCACAGACACGCTACCCGAAGTGACCGGTCTGGACCTGCAGGGCGCACTGGGGCGCATGGCGGGCATGCGGTCGCTGTATGTGCGCACCGCGCGCGACTTCGTGCGGATCATGGACACCGTCATCCAGGAGATTGGGCAATACCTGGCCTCCGGCGACAGACCCGCAGCACTGATGCGCTTGCACACGCTCAAGGGCAATGCCGGTACGCTGGGTGCCACGCAGCTGGCGCAGCAGGCCGTCGTGCTGGAGGCCACCTGCAAAGCAGCGTCTGCAACGAGCGACTGTGTCCTGGGCCTGGAGGCCTTGGGCACGCAGGTCCGCTCCACGCAGGCCAGCCTGCACGAGGCCATTGCGCTGCTGGAGCCTGACGGACCAAGCCCCAAGGCAAGTGCCAGCGACAGCACCCTCCCGCAGGCAGCCCGGCAGGCCCTGCAACAGATCAGCGCACTGGCCGCCGCCGATGATTTCGAAGTCCTGCAATGCTTTGCCGAATCGCGCCTGGCCCTGAGCGCCCTGCCGGACGATTTTGTCGACACACTGGAAGCCGCGTTGCAGGACCTGGACCTGCAAGCGGTGTGCGTGCTGTGTGACGACAGGCTGGCACTGGCCTGAAGGCCTGACCCTGGTCGTGCCTGGCGCTGGTGGCGTGCCCCAACCTACTGCAACACCAGCGGCAAACCCTTGCGATCAAACACCAGGTAGCGGTCCATGTCGCCGCGCTTGATGGCTTGCACCATGGCTTGCAGGCAGGCATCCACTTCGGCCTGGCTGGCGGCGTTCTGCGGGTCGGCTGACATGGCGGCGGCCACCACAAAGCGCCAGTCCGGTATGAGCTGTGTGGCCTCTTGCGCCAGGGCTTCAAAGGAGGGCACCTCGTAAGGGCTTTTGTCCACACACAGCGCGGGCACCAGCGCGCCGCCCTGCCCGGCTTCGAACCCTGCGCGTTGCGCGGGGCTGGCGTCTTCCGGCAACTCCACACTGGCAAACACCAGCAGCAGGCGCTGTGGCAGGGCTTGCGTGCGCGCGGCCTGCAAGAGATCGGCAAAGTTTTCTATGTTCATGGTGGTTCTACTGCACCAGCGGTGAATCGGCCGCGTCCAGCGCAACACCTTCCACCTGCGCCTGCCCCACCAGCAGGCTCATGTACTGGTGCAGCGCCTTGGCGCGCGACTGCATGGCCAGCTGCGCGGCCACGCGTTCACGCACCGCCTCAAAGCCGGGGGTGGTGCCTTCGCGGCGCTCCAGCACGTCGATGATGTGAAAGCCAAAGCGGCTGTGGATCAGGCGCGGCTGCACCCCCAGGCCCACACCGACCTCGGTCTGGAAGAAGAGTTCCCGGGCCAGCTCGGGCGCGCAGTCCTGCGGCCCCACCCAACCCAGGTCACCGCCCTGGGTGCTGGTGGGGCAGTTGGAGAGCTCACCTGCCAGCTTGCCAAACAGGTCCAGCGGCGCGTTCTTGCCCAGGAGGCTGATCAGGGCCTTTTCGGCATGCACGGTGAGGGCCTGCACATTCACGCCCTGTGTCACCGCAAACAGAATGTGGCGCAGGTGCACGGCCTGGCCCACGGTGTACTGGGATTTGCGGGCATCGAAGTAGCGCTGGCATTCTTCATCCGTGGGCTTGGGCACCTGCACTGCGCCGTCCACCATGGTCTCGATCACTTTGCGTTCTGCCTCATCAAGCTCGGGTGCGGCCAGCACGCCCTTGCGCGGCAACAGACCGGCCTTGACGGCCTGCTGGCGCAGCAACTCGGTGTAGGCCAGCTCGCGCAGGGTTTCCTCATCGGGGCGCTGCTCGGGCGCATGCAGGGCAATGCCGTTGACCATGGCGATCGCTTGGGGCTCGGGGGTGGCCTTGGAGCTGCAGCCGCAGCTGCCGCCGCCGCAACCGTGGCTTGCTGTGGGTGTTGTTGTCATGGTGTGTCTTTTCAAAGAAGTTTCAGCGTGCGGTGCGGCTCAGCGGCTCGCGTTCCACCAGCCCGAGCTTGCGGCTGCGCACCATCTGGTAGGGGCGAATCACATAGGCCAGGGTGCCAAAGCCGCTCCACACATGCACCAGCCGCGTGAAGGGGAAGACCAGGAAGATGCTCATGCCCAGGAACATGTGCAGCTTGAAGACCAGGCCCGCCTCATTCAGCAACTCGGGTGCACCGGCGCGGAAGGTGACGATGTGCTGGGCCCACTCTGCCAGCTTGATCATCATGCTGCCGTCCAGGTGCTGGGCTGAGAGCGGAATAGTGGCCAGGCCCAGGGCCAGTTGCAGCCACAGCAAGACCAGCAGCAGGATGTCGCTGGGCTTGGAGTTGATGCGGATACGCTCGTCACCCAGGCGGCGGTGCAGCAGGATGCTCACGCCGATAAAACCCAGCACGCCAAACAGCCCACCCGAAACCATGGCCAGCAGCTGCTTGTGGCCAGCGCTGATCAAGGGCTCGTAAATAAAGTGCGGCGTGAGCATGCCCACGGTGTGGCCACCCAGCAGAAACAGCACGCCCACATGGAACAGGTTGCTGCCCCAGCGCAGCTGGCCACGGCGCAGCAGCTCCGAAGAGTCGCTCTTCCAGGTGTACTGGTCGCGGTCAAAGCGGATCAGGCTGCCGAGCAGAAAAATGCCCAGGCAGATGTAGGGGTAGATGCCGAACAGGAAGTTGTCCAGGTAAGTCATATGCGGGCTCCTTGGGTGTTGTTCCCCTTGGCAAAAACGGATGCGGGCGTGGCTGGGGACGCCGTTGCAGCGGCAGGCGCGGCCGTCTTGCGCACGATGTGGATGGGCTGGGCCTCGCCCGGCTTGGACTGGCCCTTGGTACTGCAGCCATCAAAGGCCTCGGGTTCCTGCCAGACGTCGTCCATGGCCTCGTCCGCGACGATGGGAACGGCCTGCACCTTCTGGCCCGCCAGCTCCAACACAGCGGCCACGGCAGCGGCATAGGGGCTGCCGCGTTGCAGCAGCGCGCTGAACACAGCGCTCAGGATGTGGGCCATCTCACCCAGAAAATCAGCCGCCAGTTTGGGCGGTTGCGTGGAAGCAAACTCCAGCACCACGCACAAGTGGTCGGGCAGCTCTTCGGGGGCCAGGAACAGACCGGCCTTTTCGTAGGTCTGCACCAGGTCCACCATGGCCGGGCCGCGGTCGCGCGAGTCGCCGTGGATGTGCTCGAACATATGCAGCGAGGTGGCGCGGCCGCGGTCGAATGTTTCCACGTAGCGCGCTTCCACCTCCATCGGGTCCAGCCCCCTGAGCTGCACCGCCAGGCTGTGCAGTTCGGCGCGGCGTGCCACGGGGATGACGGCCTCGGTGTCTATGGCCTGCATCAGCTCGGGCAAATGCGCGCGCAATTCGGCATCGGGATAGCCCAGAAAGGCGGCCAGTGCACGCAGGGAGTATCGGTTGGGTTTCATGGCGTGCTTTCCTTAGACGTAGGACTTGATAGGAATGGTGCGGGGCTTGGTGCCGCCGAACAGGCTGGTCTCTGACTCGCCATCCGAGCAGCCATTGCCAAACGAGAAGCCGCAGCCGCCGCGCAGGTCAAAGGTGTTCTCGGCGTATTCGCGGTGGCTGGTGGGGATCACGAAGCGGTCTTCGTAATTGGCAATCGCCATGATCTGGTACATCTCTTCCACCTGGGCCACGGTCAGGCCCACCTGCTCCAGCACGGCCAGGTTTTGCTCCTGGTCCACATGCTTGCTGCGCTGGAAGGCGCGCATGGCCAGCATGCGTTCCAGGGCGCGCACCACGGGGGCGGTGTCACCGGCAGTGAGCAGATTGGCCAGGTACTGCACGGGGATGCGCATCTGGGCAATGTCTGGGATCTCGCCATTGATGCCGATGTGGCCGGCGTTGGCGGCACTGGTGATGGGCGACAAGGGCGGCACATACCAGACCATGGGCAGCGTGCGGTACTCGGGGTGCAGGGGCAGGGCCACTTTCCAATCCACCGCCATCTTGTAGACCGGGCTGTTGCGCGCACCGATCAGCCAGGCCTCGGGAATGCCGTCCTTGCGGGCCTGGGCAATCACGGCCGGGTCATTGGGGTTGAGGAAGATGTCCAGCTGCGCCTGGTACAGGTCTTTCTCATCCTTCACACTGGCGGCTTCGGCAATGCGGTCTGCGTCATACAGCACCACGCCCAGGTAGCGGATGCGGCCCACGCAGGTCTCGCTGCACACCGTGGGTTGCCCGGCTTCGATGCGCGGGTAGCAGAAGATGCACTTCTCGGCCTTGCCGCTTTTCCAGTTGTAGTAAATCTTCTTGTAGGGGCAGCCAGAGACGCACATGCGCCAGCCGCGGCACTTGTCCTGGTCGATCAGCACAATGCCGTCGTCTTCGCGTTTGTAAATAGAGCCGCTGGGGCAGCTTGCCACGCAGGCCGGGTTCAGGCAGTGCTCGCACAGGCGCGGCAGGTACATCATGAAGGTGTTTTCGAACTGGCCCACCATGTCTTTTTGCACCTGGTCGAAGTTGGCCAGGTTGGCGTCCTTGCTGCGCTTGGAGAATTCGCCGCCCAGGATCTCTTCCCAGTTGGGGCCCCACTCGATCTTCTCCATGCGCTTGCCCGTGATCAGGCTGCGTGGGCGTGCTGTCGGCGCGTGCTTGGTCTCGGGTGCGGACTGCAGGTGGTCGTAGTCGAAGGTGTAGGGCTCGTAGTAGTCGTCGATCTGCGGCAGGTTGGGGTTGGAGAAGATGCGCATGAGCAGCTTCCACTTGCCGCCCTGACGCGGCTCAATCGAGCCGTCGGCTTTGCGAATCCAGCCACCGTTCCACTTGTCCTGGTTTTCCCACTCCTTGGGGTAGCCGATGCCGGGCTTGGTTTCCACGTTGTTGAACCAGGCGTACTCCATGCCAGGGCGACTGGTCCAGACGTTCTTGCAGGTGACCGAACAGGTGTGGCAACCAATGCACTTGTCCAGGTTGAGCACCATGGCGATTTGGGCGCGTATTTTCATTTTGTATTCTCCTCAGGCCTGAACCGTTGCGGGGGCTTCACCGTCGAGCCAATCGATCTTGCGCATCTTGCGCACCACCACAAACTCATCGCGGTTGGTGCCGATAGTTCCGTAGTAGTTGAAGCCGTAGCTGAACTGCGCGTAGCCGCCAATCATGTGGGTGGGCTTGGTCACGATGCGGGTCACCGAGTTGTGGATGCCGCCGCGTGTGCCGGTGATTTCGGCACCGGGGGTGTTGATGATTTTTTCCTGCGCGTGGTACATCATCACCATGCCCACCTTGACGCGCTGGCTCACCACCGCACGGGCCGCAATGGCGCCGTTGATGTTGAACAGCTCGACCCAGTCGTTGTCCACAATGCCAGCCGCTCGGGCGTCGTCTTCGCTCAGCCAGATCACCGGGCCACCGCGGTTGAGCGTGAGCATCATCAGGTTGTCGGTGTACGTGCTGTGGATGCCCCACTTCTGGTGCGGCGTGATGAAGTTCAAGGAGATTTCCTTGTTGCCATTGGGCTTGCGGTCCATGATGCCGGTCACGGCCTTCAGGTCCACGGGGGGCCTGTAGCTGGTCAGCCCCTCGCCAAAGGCGATCATCCAGGGGTGGTCCAGGTAGAAGTGCTGACGTCCGGTCAGGGTGCGCCATGGGATCAGCTCATGCACATTGGTGTAGCCGGCGTTGTAGCTCACGGTTTCACTCTCGATGCCGCTCCACGTGGGCGAAGAAATAATCTTGCGCGGCTGGGCCTGGATGTCGCGGAAGCGGATCTTTTCGTCTTCGCGGTGGATGGCCAGGTGGGTGTGGTCGCGCCCGGTGATTTTGCTCAGTGCCTCCCAGGCCTTGACGGCCACATGGCCGTTGGTCTCGGGGGCGAGTTGCAACACCACCTCGCAGGCGTCGATATCGCTTTCTATTTTTGCCATGCCTTTGGTCACGCCTTCGGCATGCACCCGGCCATTCAATTCAGCGAGTTGCTTGACCTCGGTCTTGGTGTCCCAGCCAATGCCCTTGCCGCCGTTGCCGGCCTTCTCCATGAGGGGCCCCAGGGCTGTGAAACGCTTGAACACATTGGGGTAGTCGCGCTCCACCACGGCGATGCTGGGGCCGGTCTTGCCGGGGATGAGTTCGCATTCACCGCGCTTCCAGTCACTCACACCAAAGGGCTGGGCCAGCTCGGCTGGCGTGTCGTGCATCAGGGGCGTGAGCACCACTTCTTTTTCCACACCCAGGTGGCCTACACACACCTTGCTGTAGGCCTCGGCAAAGCCCTTGTAGATTTCCCAGTCCGACTTGCTTTGCCAGGCCGGGTCCACCGCGGTGGAGAGCGGGTGGATGAAGGGGTGCATGTCGCTGGTGTTGAGGTCGTTCTTCTCGTACCAGGTGGCAGTGGGCAGCACGATGTCGGAGTACAGGCAGGTGGTGCTCATGCGGAAGTCCAGCGTGACCAGCAGGTCCAGCTTGCCTTCGGGTGCGTCCTTGTGCCAGACCACCTCGGCCGGCTTGGCATCGTCCACACCCAGGTCCTTGCCCTGCACGCCGTGGGTGGTGCCAAGCAAATGCTTCATGAAATATTCATGGCCCTTGCCGCTCGATCCCAGCAGGTTACTGCGCCACACAAACATA
Source organism: Rhodoferax lacus (assembly GCF_003415675.1). GTDB lineage: Bacteria > Pseudomonadota > Gammaproteobacteria > Burkholderiales > Burkholderiaceae_C > Allorhodoferax > Allorhodoferax lacus. The sequence continues at coordinate 229,627 of NZ_QFZK01000004.1, read as the reverse complement.
TTGCGCGGCCAGTTTTGCGGGTGGTCCGGGTCCTCGCAGCTCATCTTCAGCGAACCGTCCTTGAGCGACTTCACCACGTAGTCTTTGGGGTCCATGCCCGCGGCGGTGGCGTCCTTCACAACCTGGAAGGAGTTGGTCTGCAGCTGCGGCGCACTGGGCAGCCAGCCCATGCGCTCGGCGCGCACGTTGTAGTCAATCAGGCTGCCGCCGTATTTGGATTTGTCGGCCAGGGGCGAGAGGATTTCTTCCACACCCAGCTTTTCGTAGCGCCACTGGTCGGTGTGGGCGTAGAAGAAGCTGGTGCTGTTCATCTGCCGGGGTGGGCGCACCCAGTCCAGGGCAAAGGCCAGCGCGGTCCAGCCGGTCTGTGGGCGCAATTTTTCCTGCCCCACATAGTGGGCCCAGCCGCCGCCGCTTTGGCCTATGCAGCCGCACATCATCAGCATGTTGATGATGCCGCGGTAGTTCATGTCGCTGTGGTACCAGTGGTTCATGGCAGCGCCGATGATGACCATGGACTTGCCTTTGGTCTTGTCGGCGTTGTCGGCAAACTGACGCGCAACAGCAATGATCTGGTCGCGCTTGACGCCGGTGATCTTCTCTTGCCAGGCGGGGGTGTACGGTGTGTCTTCGTCATAGTTGAGGGCGGCGTTTTCTCCAGGCAGACCACGCGAGACACCGTAGTTGGCCACCGTCAGATCGAACACGGTGGCAACGAGTGCATAGCGCTCTTCACCGGCCTTGCCCAGTTTGATGCGACGCACCGGCACCTTGCGCACCAGGATGTCGTCCACCGCAGCGTCCTGCTGGTTGGCGCTGAAGTTGGGTGTGCGGATGCCGCCGAAGTACGGGAAGCCCACATCGCCCACGTCATAGTCGGCAGCCACTCCGCCGTCAGACGCTTCCATCAGACTCAGCTTGAGTTTGACGTCACCGTCATGGCGCGCTTCCTTGTCTTCCAGGTTCCACTTGCCCACGTCGGTGCGGTCTTCCGCACCCCAGCGAAAACCAATGCTGCCATTGGGCACCACGATCTTGTCGCTGGTGTCTATGGCCAGTGTTTTCCACTCGGGGTTGTTGGCCTGGCCCAGCTTGCCATTGAAGTCGCTGGCGCGCAGGTAGGCGCCGGGCACCAGCACCGTGCGGCCGTCGGGCAGCTTGCGTTCCTCCAGCTGCACCAGATTCGGCATGTCGGTATAGCGGCGCACGTAGTCATCGAAATACGCGGAGCGCTTCTCGAAGTAGAACTCTTTGAGGATCACGTGGCCCATGGCCATGGCCACGGCTGCATCGGTGCCTTGCTTGGGGTGCATCCACAGATCGGCCAGCTTGCTGATCTCGGCATAGTCGGGCGTGATGGCCACGGTCTTGGCGCCCTTGTAGCGCACCTCGGTGAAGAAGTGGGCGTCGGGCGTGCGGGTCTGGGGCACGTTGGAGCCCCAGGCGATGATGAAGGTGGAGTTGTACCAGTCGGCCGATTCGGGCACGTCGGTCTGCTCACCCCACACCTGGGGAGAGGCTGGGGGCAAGTCGCAATACCAGTCGTAAAAGCTCATGCATACGCCGCCTATCAGGCTCAGGTAGCGGCTGCCTGCGGCGTAGCTGACCATACTCATGGCGGGGATAGGCGAGAAGCCGATCACGCGGTCCGGGCCATACTTTTTGGCGGTGTAGACGTTGGCGCTGGCAATGAGCTGGTTGATCTCTTCCCAGGTGCTGCGCACAAAGCCGCCCAAGCCGCGCTGCCGGGTCCACTCAGTGCGCGCGTCGGCGTTTTCCACAATCGCGGCCCAGGCATCCACCGGGCTCTTGGCCACGGCCAGCGCGGCGCGCCAATGCGTGAGCAAGCGGGCGCGGATCATGGGGTATTTGACGCGGTTGGCGCTGTACAGGTACCACGAATACGAGGCACCGCGGGCGCAGCCGCGTGGCTCGTGGTTGGGCAGGTCGGGCCGGGTGCGGGGGTAGTCGGTCTGCTGGGTTTCCCAGGTGACGATGCCGCCCTTCACATAGATTTTCCACGAGCACGAGCCCGTGCAATTGACGCCGTGGGTGCTGCGCACGATTTTGTCGTGGGCCCAGCGGTCGCGGTAGGCGTCTTCCCAGGTACGGTCTTCCGCGGTGGTCACGCCGTGGCCGTCGGAAAAGCTTTCCTTGGGGGCCGAGAAGTGGCTCAGGCGGTCCAGAAAATGGCTCATGGTTTGCTCCAGGTGAAATGCGTTTGCTTGGTCATGTTTGTTTGGCTGCTTGTGTGGGGGCCGAGGTCAGCGGGGTGGATATTTCCGTCCGTGTCCCCCGCCCTTCGGGCTCCTCCTTTACCTACCGGAAACACCCACCCCACTGCCCTCGGCTGCGAGGAGTGTTGGTACGCAATGGCTGAATGCATGGACTCCCTTTGCGTGCCAACAACGCTGGTTGCCTTCGGACTGCTTGCCCTCTGCGTGCCAACAACGCTGGCGGACTCAGGACGGTGTGGCGCTTCGTTCCTGTAGGTAAAGGAGGAGGCCGAAGGCCGGGGGACACGGAAGGAACGGAGTGCCACGTCGGCCTGAGGCCCGAAGAAGCAGAGGCGTGAAGTGACCGCGCCCCCCCGACCCCTGTGCAACACAGTGACAAAAAGTGACTTCATGGGTTCTTGATCTCCGAACCGGCGCGCAGATAAAACCACCAGTTCAACACCAGACACAGCGCATAGAAAACAGAAAACCCATAGAACGCAAACTGCGGCGTACCGGCCTTGATCTGCTGCCCAATGAGCACAGGGGCAATAAAGGCGCCGTAGGCTGCAACAGCAGAGGTCCAGCCCAACACGGGCCCCGCTTGCTGGCGGTCAAAGATGAAGCCCACGCTGCGAAAGGTCGAGCCGTTGCCAATGCCGCTGGCAGCAAACAGCACGATGAACAAACCCATGAACATCGGGAAGTACTGCTCCGGCGTGGCCGAGCCGTAGGCCTGCAACATCACATAGCCCACTGCAGCTGACGCAAGCACCATCACCGCCGAGATCATCTGCGTGACGATGGAGCCGCCCACCTTGTCAGAGATCCAACCACCCAACGGGCGCACGGCCGCACCCACAAAGGGGCCCATCCAGGCGTAGGTGAGGGCCGACGGCGCGTTGGGATTTTTCAGGGTGTGCTGCAGGATGCCAGCCGCATCCGGAATATGCTGAAAACCAAAGATCACCGTGATGGCCAGGGGCAGTGCCATGGAGAAGCCGATAAAGCTGCCGAAGGTCACCACATACAGCGCCGTCATCGTCCAGGTGTGCTTGTTGCTGAAGATGGCAAACTGCTTTTGCACGTTCTCCTTCATCGCGCCAAAGGCGGCCAGGCGCATCATCAGCACAGCCGCCAGAATGTCCAGCGGGATGGCCACCCACATGTTGAGCAGCCCCAAGCCGGTGGGCGCCGGCAGGTACAGGTAGAGCATGGCAATGGAGGGAACAAAGGCCAGCGAGTACAGGTAGGTGATCTTGGCGAAGGCCACCACCGGGTTGCCGGTGGCGGGCGACACGGTCTTGAGGTTGTTCATGCCCCACCAGCACAGAATGGACAGCGGCACCAGCGACAGCACCCAGGCAAAACCGGCGTTCTGGATGTAGGTGGGCGTGCCTGCGGCAATCTTGCCGAAGATCCAGCCGCTGTCTTTCACCAGGACCTTGGCCTCGCCGCCCAAGGCGCCAAACAGGCCCAGCGTCATCACCAGCGGAATCACGATCTGCATGGTGGTCACGCCAAAGTTGCCCAGGCCAGCGTTCAGGCCCAGCGCCGTGCCCTGCAGCTTCTTGGGGAAGAACGTGGAAATGTTGGACATGGAGCTGGCAAAGTTGCCGCCCCCCACGCCCGACCACAGCGCCATCAGCTGAAACACCCACAGCGGCCACTCGGGGTGCTGCAGCGCCATGCCGGTGCCAATGGCCGGCGCCAGCAGCATGGCCGTGGTCAGGAAGATGGTGTTGCGCCCACCGGCCATGCGGATCAGGAAGGAGGCCGGAATGCGCATGGTGGCACCCGATATGCCTGCAATGGCCGTCAGCGTAAAGAGCTCGTCCTTGGTGAACGGGAAGCCCAGGTTGAGCATCTGCACCGTGATGATTCCCCACATGCCCCACACGGCAAAGCCGCACAGCAGGGCCGGAATGGAAATCCACAGGTTGCGGTAGGCAATCTTCTTGCCGGTGTTCTGCCAGAAGGTTTCATCTTCCGGGCGCCAGTCGGCAATGTCGGCGTCGCTGGTGGCGCCGCGACCGTTCAGGGTGTGGGTGGTCATAAGAGTCCTTCGGAGAAAAAATCAGATCTGCGGCTGCAGCGAACGGTCATTTCGCCCCATGACCTCGCCCCGGCGCACCTCGGTCCAGTACATCCAGATCAGCGACACCCAGACCACGCCGTACATCAGCATGAAGGCGCTGGAACGAATGCCCGTGAGATCCATCAAGGCGCCAAACAAAATCGGCAAAACAAATCCGCCCAGACCACCGGCCAGGCCGACGATGCCGCTGATGGCGCCGATGTTGTGGCCGTAGTCGTCGCTGATGTACTTGAAGACGCTGGCCTTGCCGAAGGCAAACGCAATGCCCAGGATGAACATCAGGGCGGTGAAGACGTAGACGTTCAAGCCGATGTGAAAGGTCTGCGGGCCGCTGACCGTCATGACAGAAAAATCAGTCTGCGGGTACGACAGCAAAAACAGGCACACCCAACTCACCCACAGCACCCACCAGGTCACGCTGTGCGCGCCGTATTTGTCGGAGAGCACGCCGCCCACGGCGCGCAGCACGCCACCGGGCAAGGAGAAGCAGGCTGCCAGCAGCGCGGCCACGCGGATGTCCAAACCGAACTCGCCCACGTAGTACTGCACCATCCACAGGGCCAGGGCCACATAGCCGCCAAACACAATGCTGTAGTACTGGCAGTACTTGATCACCTTGGGGTCTTTGAGCGCCTTGAGCTGGGCGGAGAAGCTCTGCGTATTGGGCACCAGGTGGGCCGGGTCGCTGTGGCTGAACAGCCAGAACACCACCACCGTGCAGGCCATGATGGCGGCATACACCTGGGGCACCACGGTCCAGCCAAAGGCCACCAGAATCACCGGCGCGATGAATTTGTTGACGGCCGAGCCCGAGTTGCCCGCGCCGTAAATGCCCATGGCCGTGCCCTGCTTGCTCTTGGGAAACCAGCGCGCGACGTAGGGTGTTCCCACCGAGAACGAGCCACCGGCCAGGCCCACAAACAGGCCGATCACCAGAAAGTGCCAGTAGGCCGTGGCATAGCCCATGAGCCAGATGGCCGGCACGGTGACAGCCATCAGCGTGGCCATGACGATGCGCCCGCCAAAGCGGTCGGTCCAGATGCCGAGCGGCACGCGGATCAGCGAACCGGTGAGCACCGGTGTGGCCATCAAGAGGCCGAACTGCGTGGCGTTGAGGTCCAGCAGCTTCTTGATCGGGATGCCGATGACGCCAAACATCATCCACACCATGAAGCAGACGGTAAACGCCAGTGTGCTGACGATCAGGACCGACCAGGCCTGTTTGGGATTGTGGATATCAGACGCCATGTGCTCTCCTTGGGGACAGCCATGACTTTCGGGCTTGCGGCCCGCTCTGAACATCCTGCCGAGGAAGGCCTGGCAGCGCTAAAAAGAACTAGGGCGCTACAGGCGGACTAGTTCCAAAGTAGTAGAGGGAACAGCGAGTGGCCTGGGGTTGATCTGGCGCAAGGCGGGTGGGGGGTGTTGCGGGGTTGCAGGGGCCGCTGCCCGCAGCGCGTTAGGTGCTGGATGTTGGCGCTCTCATGCACCATGTTCTCTTCAAGCGTAGGGTGTGAATGTGTTGTCGTCTCTGCTCAACAACTGCAAGAGTTTGGGGTGAATGAAGAGCTTTTCTTTGCCCGCTTGCACTTCGCGCAATACGCCATTGGCGACCAGTTCTTTCAGATAGCGGGAGGCCGATTGGCGCTGGGCAATGTTCTTCTCGACCAGGTTGCCAATGCGGCAATAGGGCTGCTCAAAGACCACGTCCACCAGTTCGCGGGTGTAGATCTTGGGCAGGCGCGCACGCACATGGGCGGTGGTGTGTTCGGCCAGCGTGCGGATGGCGGCAATCTTGCCCGTTGTCCACTTGGCAGTTTCTTCCACGGCCTGCAGCATGAAGATGACCCAAGGCTCCAGGTTGCCGGTGCGGGTGGTGTCCAGCAGCAGGCGGTAGTAGTCGGCCTTGTAGGCAATGATGTGGCGGCTGAGGTAGAGGATGGGCAGTGTCAGCAGCTCGGCCTGAATCAGAAACAGGATGTTGAGCACCCGGCCCGTGCGGCCGTTGCCGTCGGCAAAGGGGTGAATGGCCTCAAACTGATAGTGGCCCACGGCCATGCGGATCAAGGGGTCCAACCCGGTCTGGTTGTGCAAAAAGCGCTCCCAGTTGGCAAGCAGGTCGCGCAGGCAGGCTTCGCCCTCGGGTGGGGTGTAGATAACCTCGCCCGTGCGGTCGTTGATGAGCTGGGCACCAGGGGTGCGGCGGATGTCCAGGTCGGCCGCCTTGATGGTGCGGCAGACTTCCACGGCGGTGGCCGTGCACAGCGGGCGTGCGGCTAAGGACTGGTAGCCTGCGTACAGCGCGGTGCGGTAGCGCAGTGCCTCTTTGGTGGCGGCGTTGGCCAGGTTGTCGCCACCCTGGGCGTACTGAAACAGCTGGTCGGCGGTAGTGACGATGTTTTCGATTTCCGAGCTGTCTTTGGCTTCCAGCAGGGGAATGGTGTTGATCAGCATCGTCTGGTTTGGAATCAGCTCTGCCGCCTGCTTGAGTTCGGCCAGCGCAGCGCGGGCCGTGATGCATTGCTTGAGCACGGCCTTGGTCTCCAAGTCTGCCGCAGGCGGCAGCGGAGGCAGTTGGTTCCAGGGTTTGTCGGCTCGCCAAAGGGGTGGGGAATCAGTCATGTCGATGTTTTCTGCTTTTTAAAACATGAAGCCAACACCTGTCGATGCCATCGACATGTGCAAATAACGTGTCTACATTTTCTTATTTCATCGACATATTAAAGCACGTGCCAGGAGCGCAGCGCTACCCCAACCCCCGCGCCGCCGCAAACACCGCCACCTGCACCCGCGAGCTCAGCTTGAGCTTGCGGAAGATGTGCTGCACATGCACCTTGACGGTGGTCTCGGCGATGTCGAGTTCGCGGGCGATGAGCTTGTTGCTGTCGCCGCGCGCAATCAGGCCCAGGATCTCGCGCTCGCGCACTGACAGGGACGCCAGGGCGGCATCGTCTGCGCTGGGCACCGCCTGACCCGCAGGGGCTTGGGCGTTTGCATCGGCAGCAGCTTCCTGAACCGGCGCCTTGGCGCGAAAGGCCGTCACGAACTTGGTCATCATGTCCGGACTGATGACGCACTCCCCGGCCAGCACTTTCTCGATCGAGTCGCACAGCTGCTCGGTCTCCACCGTCTTGAGCAGGTAGCCGTCGGCCCCGGCCAGCATGGCGGCGGCCAGGTCGTCTTCGTTTTCGCTCACCGTCAGCATCAGGATGCGCGCGCCCGGGTAGGCGTCTTTGAGGGCGGGGATGCCCTCGATGCCGCGCACGCCGGGCAGGTGGTTGTCCAGCAGGATCACCTCGGGCTGCACGCCAGTGCAGCAGCGCAGCGCCTCGCCCATGTCACCGGCCTGGCCAGCCAGGCTGAAGCGGCCGTCTTGCAAGAGCAGCGCGATCAGGCCGCGGCGGAACAGGGTGTGGTCATCAACCACCAGCAGGGGAATGGGTTTCATGGCCGGTATTGTGGACGCAGCGCTAGACGCGGCGCTCCAGGGCTGCCAGCGCCTGGGCATCCAGGTGCATGCCGCCCACGCTGGCGCCCGATACCGGGTGCGCGGGCAGGGTCAACACCATGGTTGTGCCCTGCCCCAACTCAGACTGCAGCTGCACCACAGCACCTATGCGCGCCGCGCGCTCCTGCATGATCTTCAGGCCCACATGGGTGCTTTGGCGATCGGGCATGTCCGATTGGAAGCCGCGGCCATCGTCCCGCACGGTGAAGCGCCAGCCCTCGCCCTTGGCAACCTCCAGCACCACCTGCGTGGCCTGGGCGTGCTTGCGCACATTGGACAGGGCTTCCTGCACCACATGCAGCACCTGCACCTGCACATCGGCCGGCAGGGGCAGGCCCTGGCCGCTCACCTGGAAGTGGGTGAGCAGGCCGGTCTGGTGCTTGAACTTCTGCAGCGTCTCCTGCAGCGCGGCTTCGATGTCCACGGTGTTGGTGCGGGTGCGAAAGTGCACCAGCAGTTCGCGCACATCGTTGATGCTTTCGCGCAGGCCGGCATCCAGCTCGTCCAGCGCGGTCTGCACATTCTCGGGCTGGGCTTTTTGCGAGGCGTGGCGCAATAGCTGCACCTGGATCTTGAGGAAGGCCAGCGACTGGGCTATCGAGTCATGCAGCTCGCGCGCCAGGAGGGCGCGCTCCTCACCCACGGCCGCCTCGCGCTCCAGGGCTGCGGCACGCAGGCTCTCCAGGCCGCTGGCCAGGTGGCTGGCCAGGGCATCGAGCAGGTCTTTTTCTTCGGAGCTGAGCTGCACGCTGCTGCGAAAAAACAGGTCAATCTCGCCCAGCACGCGTTGCTGCAGCCGCACCGGTACGCTCACCAGGCTCTCGTAGCCAGCCCGCGCGCAGGCGCGCATGGGGGAGGCGGCATGTTCCAGAATGGGTATCACCCGCGTACGGGCATCGGGCAAGAGGCTGCCGCAGGCGCAGGCCCCGGCCAGCAGGCTGCGCTCGGCCTCCAGCATCTCCTGCGGGAAGCAGTCCGAGGCCAGCATCAGGTAGCGCTGGTTGGCGTCGTCCGACCAGCGCACCGCCACCGCATCGGCATGCACCACCGCACGCACGCGCTGGGCAAAGCCGCGCGACAGCTCCTCAATGCTGGCCGCAGAGGCCGAGAAGGCGCTGATTTCATACAGCGACTCCAGGCGCGCACGCTGCGCCTCGATGTGCTGCGTCTTGACCTGCACCTGTGCCTCCAGCCCGGCGTACAGGGTCTGCAGCTCCGAGGCCATGCCATTGAAGCCGCGGGCCACCTGGCCGAACTCGTCGTCCGTGTCCACCTCCACGCGCGCCGTGAAATTGCCGGACTGGATGCTACGCAAGGCTTGCTGCAGTTGGCCCAGCGGGTTGATCACATACAGATAGCCCGTGTACAGCATGATGACCGCTCCCGCTATGGCCAGGGCCATCATCACGAACTGGGACAGGTTCAGAATGGCCGTGCGCCGGGACAGCTGCTGCTCGATGGAAGTGACCAGGCCATCCACCGCCGCCACGGTCTCTGAGGTGGCCGCCAGCGACTGCTTCACCTCCGGCGGCGCCCGGCCCTGCCAGATACCGCGGTGCGCCAGCCAGAGTGCCTGCACCTGCTCGAAGCGCGCTGTCACCTCCTCGTCCAGCGGCATGAAGAGGGGGCGGCCCGGGTCGCCCGCCTTGAGGAGTGCCAGGCTGTGGTCAAACTCCAGCACCAGATCGGCCACGGCCTGCTCTGAATGGGTGGACTGCGCGGTGCTGTTGAGGCGCCAGATCTGCATGCGCATGCGTCCGGCCTCGTTCACCGCGGCAGCGCCCCCTTCGAGCTGCCAGGTAACCCACAGGGTCAGGCCAATGGACACCAGCGCCACGCACAGCAGCACCGAACCGATGGAGACCAGTTTGGTGGAGAGGGAGTAGCGCTTTTGCAGGGCCATGGGCTTTAAGCGCCAGCCGCCTGTATCTGGCGGCCGCTAGAGCGCGGTTGCGTCCTGCTTGGGAATCAGCCGCAGCATGGCATCGATCTTGATGCTGACCCGGACCTCGCTGGCCACCAGGGTGTGCTTGACCAGCAGCTTCTCGCGCGAGGTGTCGTGCAGGCGGGGCTCGGCAATGGGTTCGTCGTTGCGGTTGAGCACGGCGGCCACCAGGGGCTCGCCGGGCTTGATGCCACGGCGGATCACTACGGCGGTTTCACCATTGACCAGCTTGACATAGGTGCCCGGTGGGCTGACCCCCAGAATGCGGACCAGCGCGGTGCCCACCTCATCGTGTTTGCTGGCCCCCGCCTTCACCACCACGCTGAGCACCGACTCGCGCGCCGTACGGCCCGAGCGTGATTTGCGCGGGCTCATGCCGGCGGTGTAGCGGTCCACCGTCTGCAGGATCTTGGTCATGCGCGGCACAGGCTCCCAATCGGCCAGGGATTCGGGTCCGTGCAGATGCGCATGGTGGCGCTCCACCAGCTCCAGCCACCTGTCGTCGGACACCTTGGCCGCCTGCAGGATTTGCTTGCCCACGGTGGTGTGGCTGTCAATCTCGCTGCGCTGGGCGGGATTGGGCTCGGACTTTTGCGCCGCCAGAATGTCCTGCAGGCGCGTCATGGCCACGTTCATGGTCAGCGCCGCACAGACCAGGCTGCCGCGCTGCTCTTCCGTCAGGTTGAAAAAAGGTGCCAGCAGGTGCACCAGGCTCGCGCACAGCAGGGAATGCATGACGCTGTAGCCATTGAAATGCGTGACCGCGCGGTTGAACAGCAAAAACTGCGAAGCCGATTTGTTCTCTGCCAGCAGGGACTGGATGTGCTTGTCCAGCAGGCGGATTTTTTTCTCGAAGTCGGCGGTGGTGCTGACGCTGGCCAACAGGCCGGCCAGCTTGCTTTCGACCTCACCCCAGCGTTCGGACAGGCTGCCGGTGAGCTTGTCATCTGAATCACCCAGGTTGAGTTTGAGGTGCTTGGAGAAATCCTTGATCGGGGCACCGATGTTGTTGAGCGTGGTGATGCCCTCCATCATTGCGCGTATGCCTTCTTCGGACTCATCGATCTCGACAAAGATCTTGTGTCGGCTGCGCAGGCCTTCGAGCTGCTGCGTGGTCTCAATCCGATGCCCTTTGGCCAACAGGATAGAGCCTGATTCGTCGCGCAACGTGAAGTTCAGCGACATGCCCAGCATCAATAGATTTTTACGAACTTCAATCAGATCCATGAAAAATCGCTCTTTGTTTTGATGGTCAAAGCATGTGGCATGGCTTGATCAGTATTGTCTCCTGCAGAGCACATTTACTCCACGGTTGACTATTATGCCCACAGGGGCGCAGGCGCGAGGGGTTCGGCCCTACGGTTTGACGCCAAACATGTCCTTGAGACGCTGCAGCAGGTCCAGATCCACCGCCGGTGCGGCAGCCGGGCCCTGGAATTCGTCATACACCCAGTCACCGCCCACCTGCGAGACCCCGGCGGGCTGCGGCATCTGGTAGACCGGTTTGCCCTTGAGGGCCGTAGCCATGAAGTCGCTCCAGATGGGCAGGGCCAGGGTGGCGCCAAACTCGCGCCCACCCAAAGACTGCGGCTCGTCATAACCCATCCAGGCTACGGCCGTGGTGGCGCCACTGAAACCGGCAAACCAGCCGTCAAAGGCCTCGCTGCTGGTGCCGGTCTTGCCGGCCAGGTCGGGGCGGCCCAGCTTTTGCGTGGAGGCGGCGGTGCCACTCACCGTCACCTCATGCAGCATGCTGGTGGTGACAAAGGCATTGCGCGCGTCGAGCACGCGGTCGCTCTCCTGCGCCAAGGCTGCGGGCTTGGCCTCAAACAGCATGGCGCCACGCGCATCCACCACCTTCTGGATCAGGTAGGGCGCGATCTGGAAGCCGCCATTGGCAAACACCGAATAGGCACCTGCCATCTGCAGCGGCGTAACCGAGCCGGTGCCCAGGGCCAGCGTGTAGTTCAGCGGATGTTTGGCAGGGTCCAGGCCGAAGCGCGGCAGGAAGTCGTGCGCATACTGCGGCGTGATGGCGCGCAGCAGGCGCACGGCCGCCACGTTTTTGGACATGGCCAGGGCATGGCGCAGGGTGATGGGGCCTTCGTACACATCGTCGTCGTTCTGGGGCGTCCAGGGCTGGCCGCCGGTCTCGGCACCACTGAGGGTGAGCGGCGCGTCATTGATCTGGCTGCCCGGCCCAAAACCTTTCTCGAGCGCGGCCGAGTAGATGAAGGGCTTCATGGCCGAGCCGGGCTGGCGCCAGGCCTGTGTGACATGGTTGAACTGGCTGCTGCCAAAGTCAAAGCCGCCCACCAGCGCGCGGTAGGCACCGGTCTGGTTGTTCAGGGCCACAAACGCCGCGCCCACATTGGGTATCTGGGTGATGGCCCAGCGGCCCTTGCTGTCCTGCTGCACACGGATCACCGAGCCGGGTTTGAGCTTGAGCGCGGCCGGAGCCTTGGGTGAGAGGGCGGCAGACGCCCGGCGCAGGCCGTCGGCAGCCAGCACCACTTCGTCGCCATTGGACAACTGGGCGCGCAGGCTTTGCGGCGTGACCGCGGTAGCCACGGCCGCCAGCATCTTGTCGCTGGGCGGGTGCTGGGCCAGCGTGGCCTCGATCAGCTTCTGGCGCTCCACGCCTTCAGCGGGCAGCGTGATGCTGGCCTCGGCGCCGCGGTAGCCGTGGCGCTGGTCGTAGGCCAGCACGTTGCGGCGCACTGCGTCATAAGCGGCCTCCTGCTCGGCGTTGACGATGGTGGTGGTAACACTGATGCCGCGTGTATAGGCCTCGTCCTTGAACTGGGCCACCATGGCCTGGCGCACCATCTCGGCAACAAACTGGGCGTGGGCGCTGTAGCTTTGCCCCTCCATGCGCACATGCAGGTCCTCCACCTGCGCGGCCTTTTGCTGGGCCTCGGTGATATAGCCCAGGTCGCGCATGCGCTTCAAGACCAGGCGCTGGCGCGCCTGGGCGCGCTTGGGGTTGGCCACCGGGTTGACGGTGCTGGGCGCCTGCGGCAGGCCGGCCAGCATGGCGGCCTGGGCAATCGTCACGTCCTTGAGCGATTTGCCAAAGTAGATGCGCGCCGCGCTGCTGAAGCCATAGGCGCGCTGGCCCAGGTAGACCTGGTTCATGTAGAGCTCCAGGATCTGGTCCTTGGTGAGCGTGCGCTCGATCTTGTAAGCCAGCATGACCTCGGTGAGCTTGCGTGAGAACAATTTGTCCTTGGTGAGAAAGAAGTCGCGCGCCACCTGCATGGTGATGGTCGAAGCCCCTTGTTTGAGGCCGCCGGTGAGGTCGGCAATCACGGCGCGCGCCACGCCCTTGAAGTCCACGCCGCCGTGCTCGTAAAACCGCGAATCCTCAATCGCCAGCAGCGCCTGCTTTTGGATGAGAGGGATGTCCTTGATGGCAATGAACTCGCGCCGCTCCTGGCCAAACTCGCCAATCAGCACACCCTCGCTGCTGTACACGCGCAGGGGAATTTTGGGCCGGTAGTCCACCAGCGCGTCCAGGTTGGGCAGGTCCAGCGGTGTGGCGGCCAAGGCGCTGCCGGCGCCCATGGCACACAGGGCCCACAAGCAGAGCAGGCGCGTGAGGAACAGGGTGAATGAAAAATTCAAGATGGGGCGCGGCGCTGGAGCTGCGTGGTTGGCGCGGTGGGGCGCAGTACAGACAAAGGGCCGGGTGGCATGGGCCCCGATTATCGCAAGCCGCGCCCCCGCGGCCTGCAACAGGCGCTTTGCAGTTGTAAATTTGGGTGAATAGGCCCACTGCCCTGCTGGCTTGGGCCGGGCAGGGCCAGCGCGGCGCGGTTTTCAGGCGGTAGCCGGGGTGCTGGCCACCTGGTGATTGGCCATGATTTCCAGGGCCCGTACCAGGCCCGAGTGGTCCAGATTCTGCAGGCCGTTGGCGCTGCATACCTGCATCAATTGCGCAGCCCCTGCCGTCTGGGGCAGTGCCATGCCGAGTTCGCGGGCGCCCTGCAGGGCCAGGCCCAGATCCTTCTGGTGCAGGCCGATGCGAAAGCCCGGATTGAAGGTGCGCTTGATCATGCGCTCGCCATGCACTTCCAGGATGCGCGACGCCGCAAAGCCGCCCATCAGGGCCTGGCGCACCTTGGCCGGATCGGCACCGGCCTTGCTGGCGAACAGCAGGGCTTCGCCCACCGCGGCAATGTTGAGCGCCACGATGATCTGGTTGGCCACCTTGCAGGTCTGGCCGTCACCGTTGCCACCCACCAGGGTGATGTTCTTGCCCATGCATTGCAGCAGGGGCAGCAGTTTCTCGAATGTCTCTTCGCTGGCACCCACCATGATGGTCAGGCTGGCGGCCTTGGCACCGACTTCGCCACCGGACACGGGTGCGTCCATGTACGCGCAACCCAGTGCGTTGATGCGCGCGGCAAAGTCCTTGGTGACCACGGGCGAGATGGAGCTCATGTCCACCACCGTCTTGCCAGCCGTCAGGCCTGCTGCCACGCCGTTGGCGCCAAACAGCACGGCTTCCACGTCGGGGGTGTCGGGCAGCATCAGAAAAATGACGTCAGCCTTTTGCGCCACCTCGGTGGCATTGCTGCAGGCCAGGCCGCCCGCGGCCAGCAGGTCGGCGGGAACCTGGCTGCGCGTGTTCAGGTACACCGTGTGACCGGCGGCGATCAGATGCCTTGCCATGGGTGCGCCCATGATGCCCAGGCCGATAAATCCAAGTGTGCTCATGTTGTTGAATCGTGAAGGGGGTTGAAAAATGGATCAGGCGGCGTAGCGGTCTTTGAGCGCCTGGGTGGCGCTGCGGAAGGCGCCCAGGTCACTGCCCACGGCCACAAACGTGGCGCCCATGGCCATGTAGCGGCGGGCATCGGCTTCCACCGGTGCCAGGATGCCGCTGGCCTTGCCCGCTTGTTTGGCGGTTGCAAAAATGTGCGCAATGGCGGCCTGCACCTCCGGGTGCGCGGCGTTGCCCAGGTGACCGTAGGTGGCGGCCAGATCGCTGGGGCCCACGAACACGCCATCCACGCCGGGGGTGGCGGCGATATCCGCTGCTGCGGCCACGCCCTGCGGGCTTTCGATCTGCACCATCACGCTGATCTGGCGGTTGATGTCCTGGAAGTAATTGGGCACCGTGCCATAGCGGTTGCTGCGCTGGGCCACTGACACGCCACGCACACCTTCTGGCGGGTAGCGGGTGGCGGCCACGGCCTCGGCTGCATCTTCGGCGCTTTGCACCATGGGGATCAGGAAGTTGTAGAAGCCGGCGTCCAGCAGGCGCTTGATTTCCACCGTGTTGTTGCAGGTGGGGCGCACCACCGGCGCGCTGCGGCTGTCTTTGAGGGCCATCAGCTGCGGCACGAAGGTGATGGCGTCGTTGGGCGAGTGTTCGCCGTCCAGCAGGATCCAGTCAAAACCGGCCACGCCCAGCACTTCGGTGGCTACCGGGCTGGCCAGCGAGCACCAGCAGCCAATCAGGCGCTGGCCCGCCAGCAGTTGCTGCTTGAAGGTGTTGGGGAAGGATTGGTAGGGTGTATGTTGTGTCATGGCTTGGGGCCTTGTGTGTTCAGGTAATGGGTGCGGGGTTGAACAGCACCAATGCGTTGTGCAGCTTCCAGTGTTCGGCCCAGGTTTTCTTCTCGCCGCTGGCCACAGCCAGCAGCAGGTGAAAGAGTTCCCAGCCGACATCGGCAATCGAGGCCTGGCCATCGGCAATGCGCCCGGCGTTCACATCCATCAGGTCGTGCCAGCGCGTGGCCAGGTCGGTGCGCGTGGCCACCTTGATGACCGGGCACGGGGCCAGGCCATAGGGCGTACCGCGCCCGGTGGTGAACACATGCATGTTCATGCCGGCTGCCAGTTGCAGCGTGCCGCAGATGAAATCGCTGGCAGGCGTTGCGGCGTAGACCAGGCCGCGCGTGCTGGCCTTCTCGCCCGGCGAGAGCACGGCACTGATGGGCACGGTGCCGGACTTGATGATGGAGCCCATGGCCTTCTCAACAATGTTGGACAGGCCTCCGGCCTTGTTGCCCGGCGTGGTGTTGGCGCTGCGGTCGGCACTGCCGCGGCCCAGGTAGGCGTCGTACCAGGCCATCTCGCGGGCCATGGCCTGGGCCACCTCGGGCGTGGTGGCGCGGGCCGTCATCTGGTCCACGGCGTCGCGCACTTCGGTGGTCTCGGAGAACAGCACGGTAGCACCGGCGCGCACCAGCAGGTCGGTGCAAAAGCCCACGGCCGGGTTGGCCGTCACACCCGAGAAGGCATCGCTGCCACCGCACTGCACGCCCACCAGCAGTTCACTGGCAGGCACGGTCTCGCGGCGACGGGCATCCAGACGCGCCAGATGCTTCTCGGCCGAAGCCAGGATGGAGTCCACCATGGACATAAAGCCCACGTGCGCCTCGGCCTGCAGGCAGACCACGTCCAGCACCTCGCCGGACTTCAGTTCAATGCTGCCGGGAGGCAGCAGGCGCTCGGGCTGCAGCTTCTCGCAGCCCAGGCTGACCACCATCACCTCGCCACCAAAGTTGGGGTTGCGGCTGATGTTGCGCAGGGTGCGGATGGGGATGATGGCGTCGGGCGCGTCGATGGCCACGCCGCAGCCATAGGCATGCTCCAGCCCCACCACGTCGTCCACGTTCGAAAAACGCGGCAGCAGTTCGGCCTTGATGCGCTGCACCGCAAAGTCCACCACTCCGGCCACGCATTGCACGGTGGTGGTGATGGCCAGGATGTTGCGCGTGCCCACCGAGCCGTCGGCATTGCGGTAGCCCTGGAAGGTGTAGCCCTCCAGGGGCTCCAGCGCTGCGGGCTGGTTGTTGGCCATGGGCAGGTCATCCAGGCTGCGCGCGGCGGGCATGTGCAGCAGGCGCTCATGCACCCAGGCACCAGCGGCGATGTCCTTGATGGCATAGCCGATGGGCACGTTGTAGCGGATGACGGGCGCGTCCTTGGCGATCGCCACCAGCGCCACCTTGTGGCCTTGCGGCACGCGGTCCAGCAGGCGCAGGCCATCGTCCAGCAGCGTGCCCGGACCCAGTCCCCCGTCATTGGCCACGATGGCGACGTTGTCGCCCGCGTGCATGCGGATGGTCAGGGGCTTCATGGGTGTGCTCTGTGTGTTGCCCATGGCTTTAGTTGAACATTACAAAGTGCGGCAGCCACAGCGAGAACGCGGGCACATAGGTCACCAGCATCAGGCACGCCAGCAGGGCACCATAGAACGGCCAGATGGAGCGCATCACCTCACCCACCGATATGCCGCCAATGGCGCAGCCCACAAACTGGGTGCTGCCCACCGGCGGGGTGTTCAGGCCCAGGGCGCAGTTGAGCAGCATCATCACGCCGAACTGCGAGGCATCCATGCCGTACTTCTGGCAGATCGGCAGGAAGATGGGCGTGCAGATCAGCAGCGTGGGTGCCATGTCCAGAAAGGTGCCCAGCAGAAACAGGATGATGTTGACCGAGAGGAAAATCATCCACGGCGTCTGCGTAAAGCTGGCCATCAAATCGCCGGTGCGCTGGGGCACTTCGTACATGGCCAGGAAGTAGCCAAAGGCCGCCGAGATACCAATCAGGAACAGCACCACGCCGGTGGTCTTGCAGGCCTTGGCGCAGGAGGCAATGAAGTCCTTCCAGGACAGGGAGCGGTAGGCCAGGCCGGTGACCAGCAGGGCCCACAGCACCGCCGTGGCCGCCGACTCGGTGGCCGTGAACACACCCGACAAGATTCCCACCAGGATGATGGCAATGATCAAGAGGCCCGGCAGTGCGGCCATGAAACTGTTGAAGACCTCGCCCCAGCCCTTGAAGGCGCCGCGCGTGGGGTAGCCACGCTGGACCGCCACACCGTAGGCCGCCAGCAGATTGAGCAAGGTCAGCAGCACGGCCGGAATCAGGCAGGCCAGGATCATGCCCAGCACGCTGACCGAAGCAATGCCGGCGGTGGCCAGGGTGTAGAGAATCAGGTTGTGGCTGGTGGGCATGAGGGCGCCCACCAGGGAGGCATGGGTGGTGACGTTGACCGCATAGTCGGTGTCATAGCCCTCCTTCTTCATCAGCGGAATCATCACCGAGCCCATGGCTGACACGTCGGCCAGGGGCGAACCGGCCACGCCGCCAAACAGGGTGCAGCCCAGCACGTTGGACATACCCAGGCCCCCACGCACATGGCCTACCAGGCTGTTGGCAAAACGCACGATGCGCTGCGCAATGCCGCCATGCAGCATGAGCTCGCCGGCGAAGATGAAGAAGGGAATGGCGAGAAAGGAAAACACCTGCATGCCCCCCACCATCTTCTGGAACACCACCGCCACCGGCAGGCCGGCCGCGATGATGGTGGCCACCGAGGACAGGCCCACGGCAAAGCCCACGGGCACGCCGATGAGCAAGAGCAGGGAGAAGCTCACTCCCAGAACAGTCAATTCCATGCTGGCACCACTTCCTTGCCCTGCACCAGGGCGATTACATGTTCAATCGTAAAAAGCACCACCAGCACGCCGGCAATGACCAGAGGCACATAGTCCACGCCTGAGGGCACCGGCAGCATGGGCTTTTGGTCATTCCACTTCAGGACCGCCCAGACATAGCCGTTGTAGGCCATGAGTGCGCCGAACGCCCCCACCAGCACATGGATGACGATCTCCAGCTTGAGCCGCAGGCGCTCGGGCAGCAGCGTGATGATGGAATCCATGCCGATGTGGCCTGCATCGCGTACCCCCACGGCCACGCCCAGGGACGTGATGTAGAGCACCAGCAGCAGGGCCAGGGCCTCGGCCCAGGTCGGCGTGTCGTTGAAAACATAGCGCCCGATCACCTGGTATTGCACGCAGGCGATCAGCACGATGAGGCCCACCACCGCCAGCATCAGGCTGAGCTTGGACAGGGTGGCGCACAGGCGGGTGTACAGGGCCATGGGCTTTACTTGGTGTCCTGCACGGCCTTGACCAGACGCTTCATGTCGGGCGTAGCGGCGAACTTCTCATACACCGGGGCCATGGCGTCCTGGAAGGACTTCTTGTCCACTTCCACGATCTCGCTGCCAGCGGCCTTGACCATGTCGAACTCTTTCTTCTCATAGGCAGCCCAGGCCTTGCGGTTGAAGTCCACCGAGGCGGTGGCTGCGGCGCGCACCATGTCCTGCTCGGCTTTGGGCAGCTTGTCCCAGGACAGCTTGGAGAACAGCAGCACCTCGGGGGCCATGGAGTGCTCGGTCTTGTTGTAGTACTTGGCCGCCTCGAAGTGGCGGAAGCCCGAGCCGTAGGAGGGGTAGTTGTTCTCGGCGGCATCCACCAGGCCGGTCTTCAGCGCGGTGAGCACTTCGCCTGCGGGCATCGGCGTGGGGTTGGCACCCATGGCACCTGCCACGGCCACCCACAGGTCCGACTGTTGCACGCGGATCTTCATGCCCTTGGTGTCGGCCACGGTCTTGACCGGCTTCTTGCTGTAGATGGAGCGCGAGCCCGAGTCGTAATAGGCCAGCAGCACAAAGCCCTGGGCTTCGCAATCCTTGGCAATTTCGGCGCCAATCGGGCCGTCCAGCACCTTGTGCAGATGGTCCACCGAACGGAACAGGAAGGGCAGCACCGGGATGTTGGTCTTGGCGCAGATCGAGTTCATGGGGCTGATGTTCACGCGCGTCATGTCCAGCGCGCCGATCTTCACCTGGTCAATGGTTTCCTTTTCGGTGCCCAGCGCGCCCTTGTTGAAGACTTTGATGGAGTGCTTTCCACCCGAGGCTTTGTTGAGCTGCTCGCCCATGAATTTGACGGCTGTGACCGTGGGGTAGTCATCGGAGTTGTGCACGTCGGAGGACTTGAATTCGGTGGCCTGTGCGCTAAGGGCAAGTGCTGCCACAGCGGTGGCGATCAGTTGGGGGGCGTGTTTCATGGTGTCTCCTGGAAATGGTTTTGGGTGGTTGAAACGGGAACAGAAAAATGGGCCAACGCAGGCTCGGCCAGGCCTTGCACAGCGGGCAGGTGGATGGCGAACAAGCCGCCATCCAGTGCATCCGCCGCGCTGCCTGCAGGGCGGATGGTGGTGATGTACAGGGTGCGCATGTCAGCGCCACCAAAGGCACACATGGCGGGCTTGGCTGCGGGCAGAGCTACCGACATGTCCAGCACGCCCGCAGGCGTGTAGCGGTGCACCAGACCGGCGTCGTTGCCGCAAATCCAGTAGCAGCCGTCGGTATCCATGGCCGCACCATCCGGTCGCCCAGCAAAGCCGGCCATATCAATAAAGGGGCGCGGCCTGGTGGGCAGGCCCTGCGCGGTGTCGTAGTCATAGGCCCAGACCTGGCGCACGCTGGCGTGCGAGTCGCTCAGGTACATGGTGCGGCCATCCGGGCTGAAGGCCATGCCGTTGGGCGTAATAAAACCCTGCAGCAGCGAACGCAAGGCGCCATCGGCCTGCAACTGGTAGATCTGGCCCACCGCGCGTGCAGCGGCCATGTCCATCAGCATGGTGCCGGCCAGAAAGCGGCCCTGGCGGTCGCAGCGGCCATCATTGAAACGCATGCCGGGCAGTGCATGGTCCACCGCGGCCAGGCGCGTGAAGCCCAGCGTGTCGTCGCGGCTGGTGTCCAGCGCGAACAGGCCGCTCTCGGCACCCACCACCCATTGCGTGGGGGCGCTGCCGCGCACGATGCAGGCCAGCATTTCGGGCGCACTCCACACCTGGTGCCGGCCGCTTTGCGGCTGCAACCGGTGCAGCTGCTTCGCGGGGATATCGACCCAGTACAGGGCCTGCTCGGCGGCATGCCAGACCGGGCTCTCGCCGGTGCTGTTGTGCACGTCCAGCACGCGCTCGGCGCTGCGGGTGGAAACACGCGACATGGCTTTACTTGCCGTTCTTGTGGGCGGTCATGGGGATGCCGGCCATCAGAAAGCCGCCACCCTGAAACTGCACGCAGGGGTCGCTCAGGTCGGGCTCCGGGGTGCGCGCGTAGATGGCATCCCGAAACACATCCGAGCTGTCCTTCGGCCGGTAGCCGATGGTGCGCACACTGTCGTTGTCATACCAGGCCACCGCGTTGTCGGAGATGCCGAAGATGATGCTGTGGCCCAGCACCGGCGTGGTCAGGCAGGCAGTAATCAGGCGGTGCAGGTCGTCAAAGCTCAGCCAACTCGCCAGCATGCGCCGGTCTTTGGGTTCGGCAAACGAAGAGCCAATGCGCACGCAGGCGGTCTCGATGCCGTAGCGGTCAAAGTACATGCGCGAGAGGTCTTCGCCAAAGGCCTTGGAGACGCCATACAGGCTGTCCGGGCGCGGCGGGTGGGCCGGGGTGATGGTCTCGTTCTGGCGGTAAAAGCCGGTGACGTGGTTGGAGCTGGCAAAGATCACCCGCTTCACGCCGTGCTGGCGTGCGGCCTCGTACAGGTTGTACACGCCCAGGATATTGCTTTGCAAGATGGGATCAAACGGGCCTTCCACCGACACGCCGCCCATGTGCACAATGGCCTGGCAACCCTTGACCATGTCTGACACCTGGGCTGCATCAGCCAGGTCGGCCAGCACGATTTCTTCGCCTTCTCTGGCCGGCCCAAAGTCGCTGCGCGCAGACAGGCGCAGCACCTCGCAATTGGCCTTCAGGCGCTCGCGCAGTGCGGTGCCCACGCCCCCGGCCGCACCGGTCAGGAGCAAAGTGTGGTGTACTTTGGTGGTCATAGTTTTAGAGAAATCTTGTCTGTTGTATGTTGTCTGATGTGTTAAATTGTCGAGACCCCCAGCAGCCAAGTCAAGGACTTTTCCATGAACCTAGTACAAACCCCTAGCCCCACCCCATCCGGTGGTGCTGCCGCGCAGGCCGCAGGTGCAGCGCGACCACGCCGCGCCCGCGGACTGGTCAACGAGGTGATGGAAAGCCTGGCCACCAGCATCCGCGAAGGCGCCATCAAACCCGGCGAAAAATTGCCCACCGAGTCCGAGATCGTGGCCCGCTTTGATGTCAGCCGCACCGTGGTGCGCGAGGCCATCTCGCGCCTGCAGGCCAACCGCCTGGTGGAGACGCGCCACGGCGTGGGCACCTTCGCGCTGGCCGCCGAAGACAGCGGCAATTTCAAGATTGCGGCCGTGGACTTTGCCACCGTCTCCGACGTGATCGCCCTGCTGGAGCTGCGTATCAGCCTGGAAACCGAGGCCGCCGGCCTGGCCGCGCAACGCCGCACCGCGCAGAATCTGGAGAGCATGCAGGCCATGCTGAATGCCTTTGCCGAAGCCATAGAAGACGACTCGGATGCCGTGCCCTCGGACTTCCAGTTCCATATGGAGGTGGCACGCGCTACCGGCAACCGCCACTTTGCCGACCTGATGACGTATCTGGGCACCATGATCATTCCGCGCACCCGCGTCAACACGCCCAACAGCGCGCCCGAGGGCCGTCTGGCCTACCTGCGCCGGGTCCATGGCGAACATGAAAGCATCTTCAGCGCCATCCGCAACCAGGACACGGATGCGGCCCGCGCCGCCATGCGCACGCACCTGGCCAACAGCAAGGACCGGCTCAAAAAGTCCCAGACAGAGACGCTTTAGTTGTATGATGACTGACCTTTAAAGGCAGCATTCCGGCTGCTGGAACCTGGAGCGCAGCCCATGTCAGAGTCCTCTTTTTCGTCTACTTCGCCTTCTTCCCCGGCCTTGCCCGCATCCCACAACCTGGGCGCCACTGCAGGCGCCAGCCCCACCATCACCGCCATGCGCGTGATTCCGGTGGCCGGGCGCGACGGCATGCTGCTGAATCTGAGCGGGGCGCATGCCCCCTTCTTCACCCGCAACCTGGTGCTGCTGACCGACAGCAGCGGCCACACCGGTGTGGGCGAAGTGCCCGGTGGCGAAAAAATCCGCCAGACCCTGGAAGACGCCAAGCCCCTGATCCTGGGCCAGAGCCTGGGCCGCTACAACGCCGTCCTCAACGCCATGCGCGAGGCCTTTGCCGCGCGCGACGACGCCGGCCGCGGCCTGCAGACCTTTGACCTGCGCATTGCCATCCACGCGGTGACCGCCGTGGAGAGCGCCCTGCTGGATTTGCTGGGCCAGTTTCTGAACGTGCCGGTGGCCGCACTGCTGGGCGAAGGCCAGCAGCGTGACAAGGTGGCAGTGCTGGGCTATCTGTTCTATGTAGGCGACCGCAGCGCCACCGACCTGCCCTATGCCAGTGAGCCGGAGCAGGCTGACGACTGGATGCGCCTGCGCCACGAAAAAGCCATGGATGCCGACGCCGTGGTACGCCTGGCCGAGGCGGCGCACGCGCGCTACGGCTTCCAGGACTTCAAGCTCAAGGGCGGCGTGCTGCGCGGCGAGGAGGAAATCGAAGCCGTGCAGGCCCTGCATGCGCGCTTTCCCAAGGCCCGCATCACCCTGGACCCCAATGGCGGCTGGCTGCTCAAAGATGCGGTGCGCCTGTGCCGCGACCAGCATGACGTGCTGGCCTATGCCGAAGACCCCTGCGGTGCCGAGGGCGTGTTCAGCGGGCGCGAGGTGCTGGCCGAATTCCGCCGCGCCACCGGCCTGCTGACGGCCACCAACATGGTGGCCACCGACTGGCGCGAGCTGGCCCATTCCCTGGCCCTGCAGTCGGTAGACATTCCCCTGGCCGACCCGCACTTCTGGACCATGCAGGGCTCGGTGCGCGTGGCCCAGACCTGCCAGACCTGGGGACTGACCTGGGGCTCGCACAGCAACAACCACTTCGATGTCTCGCTGGCCATGTTCACCCATGTGGCCGCTGCCGCCCCCGGCAAGGTCACGGCGATTGATACGCACTGGATCTGGCAGGACGGCCAGCGCCTGACACAGGAGCCGCTGCAGATTGTGGACGGCAGCATCACCGTTCCCACCAAGTCCGGCCTGGGTGTGGAGCTGGACATGGTGGAGGTGGAAAAGGCCCACCAACTCTACCTGCAGGAAGGCCTGGGCGCGCGCAACGATGCCATGGCCATGCAGTACCTGATTCCGGGCTGGGGCTTTAATCCCAAGTCACCCTGCCTGGTGCGGTAAATTGCAGCCATGCACACGTCCACGCCCTCCCCCGCCCTGAGCGCCACGCCCGACACACGGTCCCCAGACCCCACCAGCGCGCCGCTTGCGTTCCTGCAGCACCTGTACGCCGCCGCCGTGCGACGCGCCATGCCGCTGCACACCCTGGGTGCCTTCTTGCCGCCTCCCCCCAAGGGCCGTACCGTGGTGGTGGGCGCGGGCAAGGCCGCCGGCGCCATGGCGCATGCGGTGGAAGCGCTGTGGCCGCAGGACGCGCCGCTCACCGGACTGGTGGTCACGCGCTACGGCCACACGCCCGAGCGGCCGGCGGGTCTGGTGCCACGCATCGAGATTCTGGAGTCGTCCCACCCGGTGCCTGATGCGGCCGGTGTGGCCGCGGCCGAGCGCATCATGGAGTTCCCCAAGGGCCTCACCGAAGACGACCTGGTGCTGTGCCTGATCTCGGGTGGCGGCTCATCGCTCTTGACCCTGCCCGCCGAGGGCATGACGCTGGCGGACAAGCAGCAGGTCAACCAGGCCCTGTTGGAGAGTGGTGCGGGCATTGGCGAGATGAACTGCGTGCGCAAGCACCTCTCACGCATCAAGGGCGGACGTCTTGCGGCCGCCTGCGCCCCGGCGCGCGTGCTCACCCTGCTGATCAGCGACGTTCCCGGTGACGAGGCCAGCGTGATTGCCAGCGGCCCCACGGTGCCAGACGCCACCACCTGCGCCGATGCCCTGGGCATCCTGCGTCGCTACCACATTGCCATCCCCGAGGCGGTGGCGCAGGCCCTGGCCAGTGGTGCGCTGGAGAGCGTGAAACCGGGCGATGCGGTGTTTGCCAAAGCCGATGTGCATCTGATTGCCACACCGCAGCAGTCACTGGAGGCAGCGGCCGACGCAGCCCGCGCCGCAGGCATCACGCCCTACATCCTGAGCGATGAAATCGAGGGCGAGTCGCGCGAAGTGGGCAAGGTGCATGCCGCCCTGGCCCGCTCCGTGGCGCACCGGGGCCAGCCCTTTGCGCGACCCTGCGTGATCCTGAGTGGCGGTGAGACCACCGTCACCATCCGCCCGCGCCAGCCCGGTGCTGCACGCGGGCGTGGCGGGCGTGCGGGTGAGTTCTGCATGGGACTGGCGCAGGCGCTGCAGGGCCAGCCCGGTGTGTACGCACTGGCCGCAGACACCGATGGCATTGACGGCGTGGAAGACAACGCGGGCGCCTTTGTCACGCCCGACACGCTGGCACAAGCCGCGGCCTTGGGACTTAAGCTCAGCAACTACCTGGACCGCAACGATGCCTATGGTTTCTTTGACGCGCTGGGGGCGCTGTTTGTGACAGGCCCCACGCACACCAATGTGAATGACTTCCGCGCGCTGCTGATTCTTTAGCGCTGCGAAAAATTAGGCCGCCTGCGCTTCGGCCTCGCGGATACCCATGGCATCCAGCGCGGCGGCCAGATGGGCCACGCTGCGGTCCACGTTGTGCAGCTTCTCCAGGCCGAAGAGGCCGATGCGGAAGGTCATGAAGTCGGCCGGCTCGTCGCACTGCAGCGGCACACCGGCAGCGGTTTGCAGGCCCAGGGCCAGGAACTTCTTGCTGCTCTGGATTTCTGCATCGGTGGTGTAGCTCACCACCACACCGGGGGCCTTGAAACCCTCGGCCGCCACGCTGACAATGCCGCGGCGCTCGAACAGGGCGCGCACTTTGTGCCCCAGAGCGAGCTGCTCCTGGCGCACTTTCTCGAAGCCGTAGCTGCGCGTCTCGACCATCACCTCGCGCAGGCGGATCAGCGCGTCGGTGGGCATGGTGGCGTGGTAGGCGTGGCCGCCTTTTTCGTAGGCCTCCATGATCTGCAGCCACTTCTTCAAATCGCAGGCAAAGCTGGTACTGGTGGTGCCGTCAATCGCGGCGCGGGCGCGGGCGCTCAGCATCACCATGGCGCAGCAGGGCGAGCCGCTCCAGCCCTTTTGCGGGGCCGTGACCAGCACGTCCACGCCGAGTGCTTCCATGTTCACCCACAGGGCACCAGAGGCAATGCAGTCCAGCACAAACAGGCCGCCCACCTCGTGCACCGCATCGGCAACAGTGCGCAGGTAGTCGTCGGGCAGGATCATGCCGGCCGAGGTTTCCACATGCGGGGCAAACACCACATCGGGCTTCTTCTCGCGGATGGTGGCCACCACCTCGGCAATCGGGCACGGCACCCAGGGCGCCTGCTTGCTGTCGTTCACGCGGCGTGCCTTGAGCACCGTGGCTTCAGACGGGATATGGCCCATGTCGAAGATCTGCGTCCAGCGGTAGCTGAACCAGCCGTTGCGGATGACCAGCGCCTTTTTGCCGGTAGCAAACTGGCGCGCCACCGCTTCCATGCCAAAGGTGCCACTGCCCGGCACCAGGGCCACGGAGGGTGCGTGGTAGACCTCTTTCAACATCGCGGAGATGTCACGCATCACGCCCTGGAAGCGCTGCGACATGTGGTTGAGCGCGCGGTCGGTGTAGACCACCGAAAACTCAAGCAATCCGTCCGGGTCAATCTGGGGTACGAGTCCTGGCATGGTGGTGGTCTCCGTCAAGTTGTTGTGGTCTCAGAAGGGAAACCAGCTTAGCACGGCAAGCCGAATCGTGCTGCCGCCAGGACAGTGCCACTTCGCCTAAACGAAGCCGCGTACGGGTAAGTCCGTACTGCGCTGTATCCAGTTGGTAGGCGCATAGGCCGTGCGGCCATCGGTCACGTGCAGGGTGTAGGCGTGGCGCGAATGGGCCGAGCGGTTGGGCGCGCTGTAGTGCGGCAGCAGGCCGTGGAACACCACCAGCGTGCCAGCCTTCACCTCCAGCGGCACGGCGGTTGTGCGGTCCGGCCAGGGTGTGGCGTCCAGCTTGTCCATGGTGACCACGTCGCCTGCGCGCACAAAGCGCTCGCGCAAGGGGCCGCGGTGGCCGCCGGGCTGCACCCACAGGCAGCCGTTATCCAGGGTGGCATCTTCCAGCGCAAACCAGAAGGTGGTGACGCTGATGGGCGTGCTGTCAAAGAAGGTGGCGTCCTGGTGCCAGCCCACCTCACCGCCTATGCCGGGCTGCTTGAAGATGTACATGGACTGCCAGAGCTGCGGCTGCTGCAGGCCCAGACCGTGCGCCAGCGCATCCAGCGCGGCACCGCGCGAGAAGGCGTCAAACACCGGGTCCAGGTCATGCATGGCATGGCCTATCTTGTTGATGGACAGGGCCTTGGGCTGCTTGAGATGGCCCTCTGCATCAAAGGCTTCTTCTTCAAAGAAGCAGCGGCTCTGTGTGGCCGAGTCCAGAAAGTAGCGGTCCACCGCGCGCACCTGTTCGTTGGTGGTGAAGATGGTGCGGCTGCTGGCCGGGTCAAAGGCTTGCACCAGTTCTTCGGCACGCGCACGCAGCGCGGCCATCTGGGCTGCGGTCTTGAAGTCCGGCAGGGCCAGGTAGCCGTCTTGCTGGTAGCGCGTGGTCTGTTCGGGGGTAAGTTCGAATGGCATCCGCACATCTTGCCACCGAACACGGAACTTCGGGTGCCCTCCCTTCTAGCCTAAGCCAGCTACCTTTTCCAAAGCCAGCAGACCCGTGGCGGTGTTGGAAATCGGGATGTGGTAGTTGCTGTGCACCTTGCGCACACCGGCACCCGCACCGGCGGTGAGTGCGGCGCGCATGGCCAGCCAGTTCAGCAGTTCCACGCCCTGGGTGCCGCTCTTTTCCACCAGTTCATGGATGCTGTACTGGGTGGCCCACTCGGGGTTGGTCAGCAGGCTTTCCATGAACTGCAGGTCAAACGCCTTGTTGATAAACCCGGCGCGCTCGCCGTCGAGCTGATGGCTCAGGCCGCCGGAGCCGATCACGGCAACGGTCTTGCTGCTGTCCCAGGCGGCGATCGCTTCGCCCACGGCCCGGCCCATGGCATAGACCCGGCTGGCCTTGGGCAGCGGGAACTGGACCGTGTTGATGCAGACCGGCACCACCGTCACCGGGCAAGGTCCCTCGGGCCAGAGCAGCTTGAGCGGCAGGGTGCAGGCGTGGTCCACCAGCATTTCCTGGCAGGTCACGACGTCGAACTCTTTCTCCACCAGCGTGTTGATGATCTGCCAGGACAGGTCCACCTCCCCCTTGAAGGGTGGCAGCGTCGGGATGCCCCAACCCTCGTCGGCGTTGTTGTATTGGCTTGCAGCGCCAACGGCAAAGGTGGGCATTTTGTCCAGGAAGAAGTTCAGGCCGTGGTCGTTGTAGAAAACAACCACCACGTCGGGCCGGGCCTGGCCCAGCCATTCACGCACGGGCGGGAAGCCGTCAAAGAAGGGCTTCCAGTAGGGCTCCTGTTGAATGCCCTTGTGAATGGCGCCGCCGATGGCGGGGATGTGCGAGGTACCGATGCAGCCTATGAGTTGTGCCATTGTTTGCTCCTTGTTGTTTATTGACCGGCGGCCACCAGGCGCGCCTTGAATTCGTCTTTTGTCAGGCCGGTTTGCTGGGCGCCTATGTCCTGCATGTCCAGGCCAAAGATGCCGGCAAATTTGGCCAGGTAGTAGGCATTGCCGCCCGCCGCAATCAGCTGCAGCACATTGCGCGCACGGATGGCGGCGGCCTGTGGCCCGGTCAGCTGGTACAGGCGCATGTAGGCCTCTTCGTCCTGCTTGAAGCTGGCCCGGTTGTCTGCCGCGTTGAACGAGAAGCACATCTTGTTGAGGGCATAGCCTTTCTTGGCCTGCTCGCCGTCAAAGGGTGTGGTGCCAGGTATGGGGGGCAGCGGGGTCTGCGAAGTCATGGGCGGTCTCCTTTTCTTGGTGATGGACTGGCCGCAGTATCCGGCTCCGATTGCAAAAGATAAACGCATGATTCATGATGCAACACATGAATAAATTCGATCATTCAGATTTGAACGGGCGGCTGTTGCAGCTGCTGCTTGCAGTGGTGGAAACAGGCTCCATCACGGCGGCAGCAAGCCGGATGGGTGTCACGCAATCGGCCGTCAGCCACCTGCTGGACAAGCTGCGCGCCATCACCGGCGACCCGCTGTTCGTGAAGTCCGGGCGCGGCATACAGGCCACCGCACATGCCCAGGCGCTGGCCCTGCGCGCGCGCGATCTGCTGGGCGAGCTGGAACGCTTCACGCAGGCCGGGGCCTTCGACCCGCTGCACTGGAACACCCGCTTCACGGTGGCCGCCAATGAGTTCCAGCGTGACGTGCTGCTGCCCGAACTGATGCAGCGCCTGCGCGTGAAGGCGCCCGGCGTGGTGCTGCAGGTCATCCCCTCGGGCATTCCCAGCCTGGAGATGCTGCGCCAGCAGCAGTGCCAACTGGTCATCAGCCCGCGCCCGCCCGATGGGGCCGACATCATGCAAAAGCGATTGTTTGAGGACCGTTACCGCGTGTTCTATGACCCTGCACAACGCGCAGCACCCCAGACCAAAGCCGAGTACCTGGCGGCCCGGCACGTCACCGTGGTGTACGAAGGTGGACGGGCGCTGGACGTGGACCAATGGATGACCACCCGTGGTGTGCGGCGCAACTTCGCCGTCCTGGTGCAGGGCTTCTCCGGCTTGGCGCCCTTTCTTCAGGGCAGCGCGTTGCTGGCCACGGCCCCCGGCCTGCTGCAATCGCGCATACCCCAAGGCCTGGCCAGTGCGGCAGTGCCTGTGCCCTGCCCCAAGCTGCCCATGTTCATGGTCTGGCACCTGCGCCACCAGCAGGATGCGGCGCACCGCTGGCTGCGCCAGGAGCTCGAAGCCCTGGTGCCCGCGGTGCTCAACCCGCAGCGGAGCTGAGCGTCAGGGCAAAGGCAAGGGGGCCGAGCGCAGCAGCACCTCCTCGCGCAGCCACAGCGCACTGCGCCGCGCGCGCTCGGCCACCGTGGGCAGGGGCAACTGCAGATAGTCCTGGTTGCAGACCGCAAAGCTGTAGTCGCCCTGGTAGCCAATGGCGTCCAGGCGCAGCACCAGATCGGCCAGCACCTCGCTGTGCACGCCCTCACCGGGAAAGACCCGGAAGCTGCGTGCGCTGTTGGATGGATCGTCCGCGCTGCTGGCGTCATGCCACATGAAGTCCGAGAGCTGCACCAGGAAAATACGGGAGGCGTCCAGGTCTTCCAGCGCGTCCAGCGGTGTCTCATCCGCAAAGATATGGAAGGAGTCCAGGCCCAGCCCCAGGTTGGGACAATCCGCCTGGCACACCACATCCCAGGCTGTGGAAAAGTCCTTGACCCGGCGTCCCCAGGACAGCGCGTCATAGGCCACCCGTATGCCCAGCGGAAGCGCCAGCATGGCGAGCTTGCGCAGGTCCCGGGCGATGGCATCCGGGTCACTGCTGGCGTGGTGGGAGGTGGACGAGCTGGCCAGCAGCACCGGGCTGCCCAGGGCCTGGCACATTTCCAACAGCGACTTGGCGATGTCCACCTTGTAGGCATGCAGATGGCCCGACAGGCCTTCGAAGTCGCGCAGTGCCTGAAAGCCCACCGGGCGCAAGCCGCTGACCTGCACCGCCTGCACGGCTGCTGGCACGCCACCGGGGTGGCTGGCCAGATCGCCCGCGCTGAGCATCAGCTGCGAGAAACCGGCACCCGCCATGGCAGCGAGCTTGGCCTCCAGCGGCCCGGCCAGCGTGGCCGTGTCCATTGCAAAGCCGCCGAGAATGCCCGAGGAATGCCGCATGTCAGACCCCCTGGTGGACCAGTTCGAACGACACCGAACCCAGCACCGTGCGCGTGAGGGCGCCGCGGTCTTCCGGGTGCAGCAGGCGGGACTCTACAAACTCGACGCCATTGGCCTTGAGTGCCGTAACCGCCGCGCCCACATCGGCGGTTCCCAGGCCGATGCGCTGCAGGCACTCTGGCGCGTTGTCATCGTCCATGCCCGGGTCCGGCTCCACCAGCTGCCACAGGAAGCCGCCACAGGGGCTGCGCATCAGCTTGCCCTTGGGCAGGATGCCAAAGCGCTGCTCGTCGGGTATCTGCGTGAAGCCAAAGAGGTTCTCGTAATAGGCCATCCAGTCCACCGAGCGGCCCGCGCCTATGTACTGCACCAGGCCAAAGTAGGACATGCCGGCCAGTGCGGCGGGATGCTGATCCACTGTGGGAATCGGCACGAAATCGATGTCGTAGATGGAGAACTCTTTCCAGCGGTCCACAAAGTAGAAGCGGCTGCTTCCCGGTCCGCGTATGCCCGGTATGTGCAACTCCATGGCACGGGCGTGGCTTTGCACGTCCCAGGCGCCCAGCTCCAGGCAGCGGGTGTGGGCCTTGAGCGCATCGCGCACACGGAAGGCCACGGCCACCAGGGCCGGGTTGCCACTGGCTGTGGCACCACGGCGCACATCATCGGTCGGGGCACTCACCACCAGGTTCATGCTGCCCTGGCGGTACAGCGTGACTTCGCGCGAGCGGTGGCGCGCCACCGGCCGGAAACCCAACGACTCCAGCACCTGCCCCAGGGCCTGCGGCCGGCTGGTGGCGTATTCAATGAACTCGATGCCATCCATGCCCAAAGGATTGGCCAGCTCGGGCACGGATTCGCGTTGCGAAATGATGGACGACATGGGAACCCTTTTCTTTACCGAATCATCGCAACAGCATAACCCGCGCCAAGCCCCTGGCGCCCCGGAAACGGCAGCATTTCAGCAGGCCAGCCTGGCCCGCATCTGCCTCAAGCCGCCAGCTGCTGCTCCAGCTGGTGCAGCACCTCGTAGCAGGCCAGCACACCGGCCACGCTGCTGTTGGGCTCGCGGCCCTCGCGGATGGCGGCGAAGAATTCGCGGTCCTGCAGTTCAATGCCGTTCATGGACACGTCCACCGGGCTCACATCGATCTTTTCTTCCTTGCCGGTGAACAGGTCGTCGTAGCGTGCCAGGTAGGTGGCCGTGTCGCCGATGTAGCGGAAGAATGTGCCCAGCGGGCCATCGTTGTTGAAGGACAGGCTCAGGGTGCAGATGGCGCCGTTGGCGGCCTGCAGCTGGATGCTCATGTCCATGGCGATGCCCAGCACCGGGTGGATGGGCCCCTGGATGGCATTGGCCTTGACGATGGGGCTGCCGCACTGGTAGGCAAACAGGTCCACGGTGTGGGCCGCGTGGTGCCACAGCAGGTGGTCGGTCCAGGATCTGGCCTGGCCCAGGGCGTTGGTGTTGGTGCGGCGGAAGAAGTAGGTCTGCACATCCAACTGCTGGATGTTGAACTTGCCGGCCGCAATCTGCTTGTGCACATACTGGTGGCTGGGGTTGAAGCGGCGGGTGTGGCCGCACATGGCCACCAACCCGGTCTGCTTCTGCAATGCCACGACTTCCTGCGCGCCCTTCAGGCTGTCGGCCAGGGGAATCTCCACCTGCACATGCTTGCCTGCCTTCAGGCAAGCGATGGTCTGCTCAGCGTGCATTTGCGTGGGCGTGCAGAGGATGACGGCGTCCAGGTCCGGCAGCGCCAGGCTGTCGGAGAGCTCGGTGGTGACGTGGGCGATGCCGTACTTGTCGGCCACTTCACGGGTCTTTTCCAGATCACGGCTGATCAGAGAGACGACTTCCACGCCGTCGATGTTCTGGATGCCGTCCAGGTGTTTGATGCCGAAGGCACCGGCGCCTGCCAGCGCTACTTTGATGGTTTTGCTCATTTATTTGTTCTCCAGAATCAGGTGTCCCACGGCCGTGTTCGAAGCCGGTACGTGGAAGAAGCGGTGCTTGAGGTTCACGCCATCGGCGCGTCCCGCCACATCGGCCATGGCGCCACGGGCAATCAGCCACATGACCAGTTCAATGCCTTCGCTGCCGGCTTCACGCACATAGTCGATGTGCGGGATGGCTGCGGCTGCCGCCGGATCGGCAATCAGCTTGTCCAGGAAGGCGTTGTCAAAGTCCTTGTTGATCAGGCCGGCGCGCGGGCCCTGCAGCTGGTGGCTCATGCCACCTGTGCCCCAGATGTGCACGTTCAGGTCTTCGTCATAGCTTTCCACGGCACGGCGAATGGCCTGGCCCAGGTTGAAGCAGCGCTGGCCGCTGGGCACGGGGTACTGCACCACGTTCACCGCAAACGGGATCACCGGGCATGGCCAATGGAAAGCGTCTTTGGGCGGGTTGCCGCACATCAGCGAGAGCGGCACGGTCAGGCCGTGGTCCACGTCCATCTTGTTCACGATGGTCAGGTCGAAATCCTGCTGGATCACCGACTGCGCAATGTGCGAGGCCAGCTCCGGGTGACCAATCACCGTGGGCACGGGGCGCGCGCCGTAGCCTTCGTCGGCAGGCTGGTACTGCGCTGCGGTGCCGATGGCGAAGGTGGGAATCATGTCCAGGCTGAAGGCGGTGGCGTGGTCGTTGTAGACCAGGAAGACGACGTCGGGCTTGTTGTCCTTCATCCACTGCTTGGAATAGTCGTAGCCGGCAAACACCGGCTGCCAATAGGGCTCTTTGTCTTTGCCGGCATCGAGTGCGGCGCCAATGGCGGGGACATGCGAGGTGTAAACGGAGGCGGTGATGCGTGCCATGGTCAGGCTTCTTTCTTTTTGTTGGCCGCGCCTTGCGGCTGGTTCTTGGCCTGTGCATCACCGTCTTCGCCAATGTAGCGGTTGCCTTCCACACTGCGGCCTCCGCTGATCATCATGGCGCGGTATTCGTCTTCGGTCATGCCGGTCATGCTGCCTGCCATCTGCTGGAAGGACAGGCCGTCGGTGGCGCCTATCTTGGCCAGGAAGTAGATGTTGCCGCCGGTGGCCATGCAGCGGTTCAGGTCACGCGTGAGCACGCCCTGCTTCTGCTCTTCGGTCATGGGCCACTCGTCCAGATAGGCCCGCTCATTGGCCTTGAAGCGCACGCGGTTCTCGGCCTTCATCAGGGACATGCAGAACTGGTTGAGGTGGTAGCCCTTGCGGGACTGCTCGGCATCAAAAATGATGGTGCCGGGGACGTCGAGATACGGTTTGTCGAGTGACATGGTTACACCTCTTCGGGCCAGTACAGGCGCATGGGGTTGGTTACCAAAAGCTTCTGCTGCAATTCTGCAGTCGTGGCGATGTGCGGGATGAAGTCCACCAGCAGGCCATCATCGGGCATGTGGTCTTTCAGGTTGGGGTGCGGCCAGTCGGTGCCCCAGAGCACGCGGTCCGGGAACTCGTCGACGATGCGTTTGGCAAAGGGGATCACATCGGTGTAGGCGTTCTGCTCGCCGTTCAATGCTTTGGGTCCAGTGACCGACAGGCGCTCCGGGCAGCTCACCTTGCTCCACACGTTGGTGTGCTCGCGCATGAACTTCACAAACAGCTCGAACTCCGGCCCATCCACCGGCTTGTTCACATCCGGGCGGCCCATGTGGTCCACCACCACGGTGGTGGGCAGGGCGGTGAAGAAGTCCCACAGCTCGGGCAGGTCCACGGCCTCGAAGTAAATCACCACATGCCAATTCCACTTGGCAATGCGCGAGGCAATTTCCAGCAACTCGTCCTTGGGCGTGAAGTCCACCAGGCGCTTGACGAAGTTGAAGCGCACACCGCGCACACCGGCGTCGTGCATGGCCTGGATTTCGGCGTCGCTGACGCTGCGTTTGACCGTGGCCACACCGCGCGCCCGGCCTTGCGAGTGGACGAGCGCATCCACCATGGCGCGGTTGTCAGCGCCGTGGCAGGTGGCTTGCACCACCACGTTGCGGGCAAAGCCCAGGTGGTCTCTCAAGGCATACAGCTCGGCCTTGGAGGCGTCACACGGGGTGTACTTGCGCTCAGGTGCGAAGGGGAACTCTGCACCCGGTCCGAAGACGTGGCAGTGCGCGTCCACTGCGCCAGCGGGCACGGTAAAGCGGGGCTTGGCGGGGCCGGTGTACCAGTCCATCCATCCGGAAGTCTTGGTGAAATCACCTGTTGTGGGTTTTGACATAGAAAGTGAAGGAGTGAAGTTGCCGAGAAGCAATGGGGCTGCGTAGCCCCAATGCTGACCGAGGAAAGTGACTTAGTCGATGTACCTCAAACCGGCCTTCTCCAGCGGCTCACGCATCTTGTACATATCCAGCCCCAGCACACCGGCGGCAAACTTTTCGCGCTTCTCGCCTTCAAAGCTTTCGCGCTTCTCGGCCGCATCGGCCACTTCCTGTGCGCGTGCGGCAGGCACCACGACGATGCCGTCCACATCGGCAATCACCACGTCGCCGGGCTTCACCTGTGCGCCGGCACAGACCACGTCGATGTTGACCGAGCCCAGGGTCGCCTTGATGGTGCCCTTGGCATTGATGGCACGGCTGAACACGGGGAAACCCATTTTTTCCAGCTCGTCCACATCGCGCACGCCGCCGTCAATGATCAGGCCCTTTGCGCCGCGCGCCTGGAAGCTGGTGGCCAGCAGGTCGCCAAAGAAGCCGTCGAAGTTGTCGGTGGTGCAGGCCGCCACGACCACGTCACCAGGTTTGATCTGCTCAGCAGCCACATGCATCATCCAGTTGTCGCCGGGTTGCAGCAGCACGGTGATGGCGGTGCCGCACATGCGCGCGCCCTTGTAGATGGGGCGCATATAGGTCTTCATCAGGCCCACACGGCCCATGGCCTCGTGGATGGTGGCCACGCCGAAGCGGCTGAGCTTTTCAACGGCCTCCGGGGTGGCGCGGGTGATGT
Source organism: Rhodoferax lacus (assembly GCF_003415675.1). Taxonomy (GTDB): domain Bacteria; phylum Pseudomonadota; class Gammaproteobacteria; order Burkholderiales; family Burkholderiaceae_C; genus Allorhodoferax; species Allorhodoferax lacus. The sequence continues at coordinate 194,305 of NZ_QFZK01000004.1, read as the reverse complement.
TGCGTTTGACAATGCCGAGTTCGTACATGCTTATTTTCCTTTGGCTTGCAGCAGCGTGTTGAGGCGCGGGAACACGCGGCGCACGTTGCCTTCATAAATCTGGAAGCGGTCATCGTCATTCAGAATTTTGGACGATTCGATGTAGCGCTTGGTGTCGTCGTAGTAGTGGCCGGTCTGCGGATCAATGCCGCGCACCGCGCCAATCATCTCGGACGCAAACAGCACGTTCTTTACCGGGATCACGGTGTTGAGCAGGTCGATGCCGGGCTGATGGTAGACGCAGGTGTCAAAGAAAATGTTGTTCAGCAGGTGCTCTTCCAGCAGCGGTTTTTTCAGCTCTTGCGCCAGACCGCGGAAGCGCCCCCAGTGGTAGGGCACCGCGCCGCCGCCGTGCGGAATCAGGAAGCGCAGGGTGGGGAATTCCTTGAACAGGTCGCTGGTCAGGCACTGCATGAAGGCGGTGGTGTCGGCGTTCAGGTAGTGCGCGCCGGTGGTGTGGAAGCAGGCGTTGCAGCTGGTGCTCACATGGACCATGGCGGGGATGTCGTACTCCACTATCTTCTCGTAAATGGGGTACCAGTGCTTGTCGCTCAAGGGGGGTGAAGTCCAGTGGCCGCCGCTCGGGTCCGGGTTCAGGTTGATGCCGACGTTGCCGTATTCCCTGATGCACTTTTCCAGCTCGGAAATGCAGGTGGCCGGGTCCACACCCGGAGACTGCGGCAGCATGGCCACGGGCACGAAGTGGTCGGGAAAGAGCTGGCTCACGCGGTAGCAGAGCTCGTTGCAAATGGCAGCCCAGGTGCTCGACACATTGAAGTCACCAATGTGGTGGGCCATGAAGCTGGCGCGGGGCGAGAACAGGGTGATGTCGCTACCGCGCTCCTTCATCAGGCGCAGCTGGTTGAGCTCAATGGTCTCGCGCAGTTCGTCGTCGCTGATTTTCAGGTCCGAGACTTTGGGCATGGCCGACGGATTCTTGATGCCAGCGATCTGGGCATTGCGCCAGTTCTCCAGCGCCTTGGGGGCCGTGGTGTAGTGGCCGTGGCAGTCGATGATCAATGGTTTCTTCATGTGCTCCTCTGTGTTTGCTTGTTGTGTGGGTGTTGGTTCAGGCGCGTGCGGGATCCATCCCCTGCTGGCGTATGGTGTCTGCCGCCTGCGCTGAGTTCAGGAACTGCAGCAAGGCCCGCGCCTCGGGCTGGTGGGGCGAAGCCGTGTCGATGGCAGCTGAAAACGTGGTGGTGATCTGGATGGCCTCGGGCAGGTTGCCCAAGAGCGTGATACCACGCAGGTGCATCAGCTCGCTGAGCTGCTGAAAGCCCAGCTCCACTTCGCCACTGGCCACCAGACTGCCCACAGGCACGCCGGGTGGAGCGGTCACGATGCGGCCCTGCAGTTGCCCGGTGATGCCCCAGTCCTCAAACAGTTTGGCCAGTGCCACGCCACTGGGGCCGGTGGAGTAGCTGATGTTGCGCGCAGCCAGAACGGCCGCGCGGACAGCTTCTGCAGTGGAGATGTCGGGCCTGGGGGCACCCGCCTTGACGGCCAGGGCCACACCGCTATGTGCCAGGTCGACCCGGGACGCGCCATCCAAGTGGCCTGCGGCCACCAGCTTGTCGATGGCGTCACTGGCCAGGAAAACGATGTCAAACACCTCACCGGCGCGCACCCGCTTGGCCGCATCCACACCGCCCACCGACTCCAGTTGCAGCTCACTGCCGCCCTGCTTGGCATACAGGGCCAGCAGCACCGTCAGCAACTGGCGCGTGGCCATGGACGAGATGCCTTTAAGAACAGGTACAGGGGCTGAGTGCGCAGGGGAATTCATGCGGGACATTGTGGCCAGACGCACCCCTTCCGTGAAGACCGGCTTCGCTCTAGCAGATATTGCAATTAAGCATAATCAGGGGCCCGATATCCGGGCGATTTCCGAGACTCTCGCTATGGACCTCAAACAACTGGAATACTTTGTGCGCGTGGCCGAACTGGGCAGCTTTACGCGCGCCGCGATTGCGCTGGACGTGGCACAACCGGCCTTGAGCCGACAGGTGCGTCTGCTGGAGGTTGAACTGCGGCAAACCCTGCTGACGCGCAACGGGCGCGGTGCCACCCCCACCGAGGCGGGCCAGCTGCTGTTGGCCCATGGCCGGGGCATATTGCACCAGGTGGAGCGCGCGCTGGAAGAGCTGGGCCGAGTTCGCGGCTCACTGGCCGGCCACGTGGCCGTGGGCCTGCCCACCAGCCTGGCCAGGGTGCTGACGGTGCCGCTGACCCGGGCATTCCGCCAGCACTTGCCCGATGCCAGCATTTCCATCAGCGAGGGGCTGTCGGTTGCCATGCGCGAGTCGCTGATCAATGGGCGGCTGGACATTGCAGTGCTCTACAACCCCCAGCCCGGCAACGAAATCGAGATCCGTCCCCTGCCGGACGAGACGCTGCTGCTGGTGCAAAAACGCACACCCGGCATGCCGGAGCCAGAGGGCCCGATTGCACTGCAGGAGATTGCGCAATTGCCGCTGGTGATTCCCAGCCGCCCCAATGCGATACGGATGCAGGTCGAATCGGAAATGGCCACGATCGGGTGCCGCCCCAAAATTGCCCTGGAGATTGACGGCGTGTCGGCCATCCTGGACCTGGTGGTTGATGGTGCGGGCAGTGCCGTGCTGTCACGCAATGCGGTGGCCAGTTACGCGCGGCCCGAAGAGCTGGCGGTGCGCCCCATCCATGCGCCCGAACTCAAGACCCGGGTGGCACTGGCGACCAGCTCGCTGCGGCCCAGCACGCTCACGCAGCAGGAGACACTGACACTCATACGCCAGACCATGGAAGCCGTCTGCAAGACGGACGTTTGATTCACTGACGTCGCAAGGCAAAAAAAAGGGGCCCCGTAAAGGGCCCCAAAACCTTGGATTGTCCGAATTGCTGTTTAGAACGCGGTGCGCAGACCCAGTTGCACAACCGTCTTCTCGCTGATGTAGTCCTTGAGGTCGCCCACGGCGGTGGAGACACCGGCGTACACATAGGTGTCCTTGCCCAGGTCATGGCGAACGGCGGCGGCGATCTTGCCAACATTGGCAGTCGCGCCGGCAGCGCTTTCGTAGGTCATCAGGGTGTAGTTCACACCAACCACATCGGCTGTGCCCACGGGCACTTCAGCACCCAGTGTGTAGCCGCTGAGCTTGGTGAAGGCGAAGGCACCGCTGGGGCCCGTCACGGTGTTCAGGTAGCCGCCGGCGGTGCCGTTGCCAGCCGTGGTGGTGAAGTCGGTGGTGTTCTGCAGGCCGCCCAGGAGCTTGAAGCTGCCGAAGTTGTAGTTGGCGCTCAACGACACCACCTTGTTGGTGTTGTTGCTGGTGGTGCGGTCCTTGTTCCACTCGTAGCTGCCACCAATGTTCAGGGGGCCACTGGCGTACACGGCGCGCACGCCGTAGAAGTCGTCAGACGTGGTCTCGCCAGGCGCGGCCTGGATGGCGGCGGTCAAACCAGAGAATGACGGGGTCTGGTACTGCAACACGTTGTCTGCGCGCGAGGGGTTCAGGAAGTAAGGCAGCGCATTCTTTACATCGGTTACTTTGGTGGTGGGGTTGGTCACCAGCGCATTGCCGAAGGGGTTGCCCATGCCGATGACGGAGTCGCTGAGCACGTACTGGCGGCCGATGCGCAGCTCGCCCGCGCCTTCCTTGGCCAGCGACACAAAGATCTGGCGGCCAAAGGCCAGGCCACCTTGACCGGCAGCGCCGTTGTCAACGTTGACACCGGCTTCCAGCTGGGCACCGATGGTAAGGCCAGCGTTCAGGTCTTTCTGGGCCTTGATGCCCCAGCGCGAACCGTTCAGGCCATTGGTCACGCCGTCCTGCAGCACCAGCTTGTTGCCCGCGGCACCGGTGCCGTTGGACAAGTCGCCAGCGGAGTAGTTGGACAGGTTGATGTCCAGCAGGCCGTACATCTTGACGGAGTCTTCGGCGCTTGCGACACCGGCCAGTGTGATGAGGGTGAGGGCCACGAGGGGCTTGGTCTTGAATTGCATGGTTTCTCCAGATATTGATGAACTGTGGATTTGCTACGCACTGCACCGATTCACAATGCGCCGCTCTCCTGCAACTAATGTACGAACTGGTACGTTTCTTAAATAAGGGGTTAACCCTCGAAAACTGGAGAGGAAAAAAGCTAGCTGTTATGCCGTTTTTTTCTAGGTGCAGGTTCCGACTGGCACCTGCATCTGACGCCGGCAATACAAATGCTCAGTGCGGCGGCAGCCAATGGGCTGGCATCCAGGCCAGATACAGACCTATCGTGGCAAAAGACATGACAGTAGCCACCAGCAGGGCTGCAGAGCACAGGCGCTCATGGCCGTGGCGCTGGGCCAGCACGGGGTAAATGCTCATCATGGGTACCGCTGCAAACAACACGGCCGCCGTGCCCAGCAAGAGGTTGGCCGGCGGAAACACCAGCACCAGGACCAACACGCACAGCGGATGCAAGACCAGCTTGCCCAGCACGATCAGGGCGATGTCGCTGCGGATGCCGCTCAGGCGCAGGCCCACCAGCGAGCCACCGATGACAAACAGGGCCACGGGCGATGTGGCGCTGGCTGTCATGGCCACAAACTTGTCCAGCACCTCGGGCATCTGCAGGCCGCTGGCAGACACCATCAGGCCGGCCACCATGGCCACGATCATGGGGTTGCGCGACAGGTTCACCAGGTTGGCCCTGAGCATGGGCCCCAAGCGCGCGCCGCCCTCGCCGCCTTGGGCATCCGCCAGCGCCAGGCCCAGCGGAATCACCAGCAGGTTTTCCACCAGCGCGCACAGGGCCAGGGCCAGTCCCGCCACCGGGCCTATGACCTGCACCGCAATGGGATAGCCCAGGAACATGCTGTTGGAGCCTGATGCCCCCAGGCCCTCCAGGGCGGCAAGCGCAAACGGGCGGCGCAGCACGCGGGTAGCAAACAGCATCACCAGCGCCATGGAGGCCAATGAGCCCAACGCATACACGGCCAGATAGTCCGGGTTGAACACGGCGCCCAGGCTCTGGTGCGAGATGGATTTGAACAGCAGCGCCGGCACACCGACTCGCACCGTGTACTTGCCCAGGGTGCGTACATCGGCCGGCTCCAACCAGTCCAGCCGCACGGCGAGGTAGCCCAGGGCTATGCCCAGGTAGATGGGTAACGTGACGGCAAAAACGTAGTCCATGCGCGGGCGATCTGCAGGGCTGCGCTCAGTAATGCAGGGTGGCGACCGCGCGCAGTTCTTCCGGCGTGGCAACCGGCAAACCGAAATACTCCAGGTAGGCCGGGATCTGCTCGAACAGCATGTCCGAGCCAATCTGGAAGCGGCAGCCGCGCGCCTTGGCAGCGTCCAGAAAGGCCGTCATCTCGGACTTCATCACCACTTCGCCCACGAAGGTCGAGGCTGCAATGCGGTCCACATCCATGGGCATGGGGTCACCCGCATTCATACCCATGGGCGTGGCGTTTACCACCACGTCAAAGCCGACCGGGTCCTTGCTGCCGGTGCTGACTTCTAGCGCGGGATAGTGTTTTTGCAGGCGCTCGGCCAGGCCGGTCTGCGATGCGGCATGGGGATCGAACAGGGCAATGGCTGCAATGCCGGCCGCCGCCAGGGACGCCGCAATCGCCGAGCCCACGCCGCCACAGCCCACCACCAGCACGCTTGCCCCCTTGAGCACACAGCCCTTGCGCAGCACGCCGCGCACAAAGCCTTCGCCATCAAACATATCGCCCTGCAGCTGTCCGTCCGCGCCCAGGCGCACCGCGTTGCAGGAGCCGGCAATGGCCGCCGTGGGCGACACCTCATCGAGCAGGCCTACGGTGACGATCTTGTGCGGCATGGTGATCAGTGCGCCCCGGATGTTGGAGAGCTTGAACAGGGACCGCAGAAACGCAGGAAAGTCCTCCGGCTTGCAACCCATGGGCACGACGACAGCGTTGACACCGCACTTCTCGAACCATGGGTTGTAGATCATGGGCGCCTTGAAGGCGTGCGTGGGAAAGCCGATGTGGGCGATGAGTTCGGTATTGCCGTTGATGTGCATGGGGTGTTGTTCCATTAGGGATGTGTATCAGGTGGATGCTGCGGCTTCACGCTCGCGCAGCAGGGCCATGGCGGCCAGACGGAAGGGCGCATTGGGTGCGCCATAGCCTGCGTACCCTCCGCGGCGCTGGGTGAATTCAAAGTGGAAGCGGTCATCAAACGGCACCACATACAGCTGGAAGAATTCGGCACCGCCCGGCTCCTGGTCGTACAGGATGCCGTGCTCCCGCATGGCGGCCAGCAGCTCGGGCGCGATATCAAACTTGGCCTGCAGGTCGTCGTAGTAGTTCTCGGCAATCGGCAGCAGTGGCGCGCCCAGCGATTTCAAATGGCGCGCCGTGGCCACAATGTCGGCCACCGCCAGCGCGATCTGCTGCACACCGCCGCCGCGAAAGCGGCTGACCGCGCGCGACACCGAGGTGTTGTCGCGGTCCGAGTTGGTGACCGACACGCGCATGGCCCGGTCAGCAGACTCGATCTCGCGGCTGCGGATCACGCCATAGGGGTCGTGCAGCACGATGTTGCGCTGCGCCGACAGGCCCAGGATGGCGCGGTAAAACAGCACCCAGGGTTCGACCTGGCCGCCGGGCACAGCCTGCACCACGTGGTCGATGGTGGTGCTGGCAGCCACGCTGGCCAGGGCAGTGGTGTCCATCACGAAGTCGGACTCGAAGCGGTGGCGTCCGCCCTCTGGCGCATCGCAGAAATACAGCAGGCTGCCGTCCGGTGCGCGCACCGCCGGAATGCTGAGCTCGCCCTGCCCCAACCGGCCTGCCACGCGCGGGCACAGCAAGGCCTCGGCACGGGCAAAGGCGGCGGCGGTGTCGGTCGTGGCAATGGCCATGGCGCAGGCCGAGGTGCCATGCATCTCGAAGTGGGCGCGGGCCACCGAGTCTTCTTCCAGGTTGAGCACGATGCGCACTTCGCCCTGCCCGTACAGGTCCACCTTCTTGGACTTGTGCTGCCCTATGCGCGCAAAGCCCACGCTGGCCAGCCACGCGCCCAGGCGCACAGCAGCCGCCGGGTCGGCCGCAAACTCCACAAAGCCCCAGCCACTGAAGGCCGGTGGTGGTGGCGGATCAAACAGAGCCACCTTGTAGGACGGCGTGGCCGGTGTGCGGGCCAGGCGGATCTGCTCTTCCAGCCAGAGCAGCGAGCGCTTGGCATCCACCGCATTGCTGCGCGCAGGGGCCGAGCGGAATTCGTCGTTGAAAATTTCCAGCGACAGCGGGCCGGTGTAGCCGGCATCGAGTGCCGCCTTGGTGAAGCCAGTCACATCGAACTCGCCCTGGCCGGGGAAGCAGCGGTAGTGGCGGCTGTGGGTCAGCACGTCGGTGTTCACCCAGGGCGCATCGGCCAGTTGCACAAAGAAGATCTTGTCACCGGGCAGCTGCGCGATGCCGCCGGGGTCATCGCGCAAGGACAGGGTGTGGAAGCTGTCCAGCGCCAGGCCCAGACTGGGGTGCTTGACCCGCTGCACCACGTCCCAGGCCTGTGACCAGAGTTTGACCTTGCTGCCCCAGGCCAGCGCCTCGTAGGCCACGCGCATGCCGCGCTGGCCCGCCAGCTCGGCCAGTTGGGCAAACTGCTCGGCCAGCAGCGCCGGGTCCGACAAGGCATCGGGCTGCACATTCGAGCAGACCAGAATGAGGGAGGTGCCAAGCTCTTCCATCACATCGAACTTGCGCGCTGCCCGCTCCAGGTTGCGCTTGACCTGCGCGGCGCTGTTGCCGTCAAAGTCGCGAAAGGGCTGGAACATGTCGATGGCCAGGCCCAGGTCTTCACACAGGCGGCGCACCTCGCGCGGCGTTCCGGGGTACTGCAGCAGGTCGTTCTCGAAAATCTCGACGCCGTCAAAATGCGCGGCGGCTGCGGCCTGCAGTTTTTCGCGCAACATGCCCGACAGCGAGACTGTGGCGATTCCGTGTTTCATGGTCAGCACTCCGGTGGGCGGGGTTCAGGTCCTGGCTGCGTTCACGGCGGACACTGCCGCACGCAAGGCCAGGGTATAGCTGTCAGCGCCAAAGCCGCAAATCTGGCCGCGTACGATTTCGGCAAACACCGAGTGGTGGCGAAACGCCTCACGGGCATGGATGTTGGACATGTGCAGCTCCACAATCGGGCAGGTCAGAATGGCCAGCGCATCGCGCAGGCCGTAGCTGTAATGCGTCCAGGCGCCCGCGTTGATCAGCACCGCGTCCACGCCCTCGGCAAAACCCTGGTGGATGCGCTCGCACATGGCGCCTTCGCTATTGGTCTGGAAGGCTTCGATCTCGGCGCCCAGCTCCTGCCCCAGCGCCACCAGACCGGCATTGATTTCGTCCAGCGTGATGGTGCCGTACTGGGCCGGATCGCGCTTGCCGAACATATTGTGGTTTATGCCGTGCAGCATCAGTACCTTCATGGAGGCCTCCTTCAAAGGAATATCGAAAGGGGCTGCACTGCCAGCCCGCCGGGCAGCAGTGCAGCCGGTGCGTTTACTTGCGCAGCTTGGCCAGTTCGGCCTGCACCTCGGCAACCACGGGGCCCACCAGGGCGCTGTGCTTGTCGATCACCGGCTTCATCTTTTCACGCAGCTTGGTGAGCTCGGCGGCCGGCAACTGGGTCACAGTCATGCCGTTTTTCTTCAGCAGTTCCAGGTTGGCAGCCACGGAGGCACGCGCCGCTTCGCGCTGGGCTTTGGTGGCTTCGTCGGCCGCATCGTCAATGATCTTGCGGTCGGCTGCAGACAGGCTGTCCCAGACCTTCTTGCTGAAGATCACCGACTGCGGGTTGTACTGGTGGTTGGTTTGCGCCACGAACTTCTGCACTTCCCAGAACTTGTTGGAGGCAATCACGGAGATCGGGTTTTCCTGTCCATCAATGGCGCCCTGCTCCAGTGCCGAATACACCTCGGTAAACGGCATTGGTGTGGGATTGGCGCCCAGGGCCTTGACCCAGTCCACGTTGATGGCGTTGGGGATCACGCGCAGCTTCAGGCCGGCAATGTCGTCCACCTTGTTGATCGCGCGCTTGGCGGTGGTGATATTGCGAAAGCCCAGCTCCCAGTAGGACAGGCCGATGGTGCCCTTGTCCGCCAGCGCGGCGTGCATCTTCTGGCCTATGGGGCCGTCCACAATCGCGTCAGCCTCCTTTTCGTTGTTGAACAGGAAAGGGAAGTCAAACACCTCCAGTGCCTTGACTTCGCTGGCCAGAATGCCGGAATTCATCACCGCCATTTCCACCGTCCCGCCCTTGATGGCCGACAGGGTGGCCTGGTCGCTGCCCAGCGTGCCGTTCAGGAACAGCTGCACCTTGATCCTGCCGGCGGACTTGGCTTCCACCGCGGCAGCAAACTTCTTCATGCCGGCCACTGCGGGGTGGCCCTCGGGGCCGTTCAGGCCGAACTTGAGTGTGCGCTCCTGCGCCGCAGCCAGGCCCACGCTCGCGAGTGCGACGGTGGCCAATAGGGTTTTGATGAATATGCGTTTCATAGGGTGTCTCCTCGACGGTTGTGGGTGGATTTGGATGCACGCTTTCAGCGGAGCCTGTGCGCGGCGTACCCAGACGCGCACAGGACGGTCTTGGCTATTTGTAGAACCAGTGCGCGGGCACCATCACCAGATCGGGGAAGGCCACCATCAGGAACATGATGACGAATTGCGCCACCATGAATGGGACTACGCCCCGGGTCACTTCGTCCATGCTCATCTTGCCGGCGCCGGCCACGGCATTGAGCACGGTTCCCACGGGCGGCGTGATCAGGCCGATGGCATTGTTGATGATGAACATCACGCCAAAGTAGACCGGGTCTATGCCGGCGGCCTTGACCACGGGCATCAGCACGGGCGTGAGCAGCAGGATGGTGGGCGTCATGTCCAGGGCCGTGCCCACCACCATGGTCAGCAGCATGATGGCCAGCATTAGCAGGCGTGGACTGTCCAGGATGGGGGTCAGCAGCTCCACGATCTGGGCCGGCAGGTTGGCCACCGTGATCAACCACGCCGAGACCATGGCCGCAGCCACCAGGAACATCACTACGGCACTGGTCTTGGAAGCCGCAATGAACAGGGGCAGCAGCTGGCTGAAATTGAGTTCACGGTAGACCACGGTGGCCACAAACAGCGAATACACCGCAGCCACCACGGCCGCTTCGGTGGGTGTGAAGATGCCGAACTTCAGGCCAAACACGATGATGAGGGGCAGCATCAGGGCCCAGGTGGCAAGGCGCAAAGCCTCCATGACTTCGGCGGCACTTTTGCGGGGAGGCGGCACCAGGGTTTCCTTGCGCACCAGCCACCACCATGTGGCCACCAGGGACAGCGCCAGCCAGACGCCGGGGAAGATGCCGGCCATGAACAGCTTGGAGATGGACACACCGCCGGCCACCCCGAACACCACAAAACCAATGGAGGGCGGGATGATGGGTGCAATGATGCTGCCCGAGGCAATCAGCCCGGCAGAGCGCGCCTTGTCGTGGCCCGCAGCCACCATCATGGGCAGCAGCAAGGCGGTCAGTGCAGCCGCATCGGCAACTGCAGAACCGGACAGGGACGCCAGGATCACGGCGGCCACAATGGTCACATAGCCCAGGCCGCCCTTGACGTGTCCGACCAGCGCCATGGCGAAGTTGACAATGCGGCGCGACAGGCCCCCAGCATTCATCAACTCGCCTGCCAGCATGAAGAAGGGGACCGCCAGCAGCGAGAAACTGTTGGAGCCTTCGATCAGGTTTTGCGCCAGGATCTGGGCATCGAAGTTGCCCATGTGCACCATCAACGCCACACCGCACAGCAGCAGCGAAAACGCAATGGGCACACCCAGGGCCATGGCGGCCATGAGGGATCCGAGAAAGACGATAACGGTCATGGTGTGGCTCTGCTTCAGTGGGTTTTGGAACTGCCGGTGTCGGCGTGGGGTGACTCTTCCGACTCCTGGATCAGCATGAGGTGGTCGTCATCAATCTGGCCACTGAGCAGCTTGTAGAGGTCCTGCAACAAAATGGGGGCGCCCAGCGCCGAGAAAGCCATGCCGCAGGCATAGAACCAGCCCATCGAGGCCTCCATGACCGGGCTGTCCGAACCCACGTTGAGCTTGAACTGCTCCAGCGAGCCCCGGAACAGCAACCACAGGCAATACAGCATCAGCGCCAGCGACAGGCCCATGCAAATGCGCCGGCCCAAGGGGCCCAACTTGCCCACCAGCATGTCGGTGCCCAGGTGGGCGTTGTCGCGCAGGGCCACCACAGCACCCAGGAAGGTGAGCCATACAAACAACCAGCGCGACAGTTCCTCGGACACGGTAAAGCCGGAGTTGAAGGCGTAGCGCATCACCACATTGCCAAACACCAGCACCACCATCACCAGCAGGGCGGCGGCTATCAGATAGCCTATCAGGCGGCAATAGCCGCTGATGAATTTGTCGATCACGGGGGTCTCCTTGTTTTGGACTACCCCTTAATGTACGAACTGGTTAGTTTTATGCCTTGAGGGTTAACCCTAGATCCACAATCCCGTCGTGACTACCTGTTATACCGATTTGGTTTAGCTGGCACCCCAGCCAAGGGCGCAGACGCTGCCGTGCCCGCGGGCGAATCAGGCCTGGACGAAGCGCAGCACCATGTCGGTGATGCTGGCACGCCGCAGGGCGGCGGCCTCGGCGCTCTGGCGCTTGTTCTTGAAGATCAGGCCAAAGGTGTGCTGGTTGGAGACATTGAAAAAAGTCAGCGCCGAGATGGAGGCATGGATGTCCACCGCATCGAGGCCACGGCGAAAAACGCCCTTTTTCACGCCGCGTTCGTACAGCGCCTGAATCGCCTGGATGGCGGGGATGTTGAGCTCGCGGATGGTCTTGCTCTGCGCCAGGTAGGCACCACGCTCCATGTTCTCGTTCATTACCAGGCGGATGTAGTCTTCGTTGCCGCTGTGGTGATCAAAGGTGAATTCCACCAGGCTGCGCAGGGCCTGCAGGGGCTCCAGATCCTGCAGGTGCAGCTCGCCCTCGATCTGGCGCATGCGCCGGTAGGCCTCCTCCAGCACCGCCAGGTACAGCCCTTCCTTGCTGGTGTAGTAGTAGTAAATCATGCGCTTGCTGGTGCGCGTGGCCTCGGCAATGGCGTCTATGCGCGCGCCGCTCAGGCCCTTGGCAGCAAATTCCCGGGTAGCAACTTTGAGGATTTCGGCCATGGTGCGGGCCGGATCGTTGGTGCGCGTGGCAGCTTGCTTTTTGGCGGCTGGTGCAGCGGGTTTGCGCTTGGCAGCAGGCTTGCGACGTATGATTGAAGGTACCGATTCAGGCATCCGGCGAGTATAGACGCGCCCACCACCATCGACCAAACGACCCCTGCATCTTCAGCGCATGCGCGGCGTATAAGGCAGGAAGAAGTCCGATCCCATCCAACCAGATGCATCCACAGGCACTGCAGACGCACTGCCGGCATACGGACTGATCCAGCGCGCCTTGACCGGGGTTGCGGTCAGGTCTGAAGCCGGTGGCGCAAGGACTGGCATGGCCACGCCCGGGGGCAGTTTGGGCATGCCGAACCCAGACGGTGCAGTCCGTGGTGCAGGCGGCAGGGCCTGAACCTTGCCAGGTGCCGCGCCCTGTTCGACCCAGTCCATCATGGGGCTCAGCAAATCGATCGCGCTGGGTCCTTCGCCACCCTGGCAGTGGTAGACGCCCGGCAGCAGGTACAGGCGTTCAAACTCTGCCGCCTGTGCTGCTCCCAAGGTGGTTTGCACAGCCTCGTGGTAGGCGATGGTGTTGAGCGGGGATATGTGCGGATCGGACCACCCATGCCAGAGTATCAATTTGCCACCTGCGGCTTTAAAGGCGGACAGGTCCGGGTTGGTCGCATCGAGCAGCGGGTGCCTGGCGCGCAGTTTGTCGAAGGTGGCCTGGTTGAAAACCAGGTCCTGCAGCGTGAAGCTTGCAGGGGGTGTCTCTTCAAACACCAGGTTTTTCAAGGCATCCATGGCGATGCTGGTACTGAACAGTTCCGTGCTTCCCTGCGGTGCTACGAACACGCCGGCCCAGGACAGTTCAGAGCCCGGTTGCGGCCCGCCTGCGGTGAGGCGCTTTCCGGTCGCCGGATCGCGCGGGCCGTCGTACAGCTTGCGGATGGTCTCCACCTCAGCCGAGGATAAACAATCGCTTTGCGGCGAAGCACCAGGCAAGGGGCATTGCAGGGTCTTGGGATCGAAATGGCAGGCCCGCGGGTCTTCTATCAGGCCGTCACGCTGTCCATCGAGTGCGTCGCACTGCGCGAGCACCGCACGATGCAACAGGGGAAGCCTGTCCGCAGTCAGCACCGGCTTTCCGTCAGCTGACGTATTGGCGGTAGATTGCCAAGCGTGGTAGAGGCCATTCTGGACCTGGAAATTCATGGCCGCAGCACCGGCGATGATGCCGTTGAAGTCCTGCGGATAGCGTTGTGCCTCCATCAGTGCCTCGCGCCCGCCATCGGAGCAGCCACTGAAGTAGGCATAGGCCTGGCGCTGGCCGTAAAAGGCCTGGATCAGCTTCTTGGACGCCAGCGCGGTGAGGTGAACGCCGCGGTAGGCGAAATCGGCCCGGCTTTGTGTGTCACGGCCAAACTCACCACCCATGCCCTGGTGCCCCATGTCGGTGGAGGCCATGGCAAATTCACCCGACTCCAGCGCAGCGCACCCGTTGGCCGCACCGGCATCCATGGAGATGCTGCCGCACAACCCGCCACAACCCACTTGCAGGTAGCGCTGCGTCCAGCCGACCATGGGCAGCTTGAGCTTGAAGTGGATTGCAGGGGCCAGCAAGCCCTCCACGGCACACTGGCTTTTCCCGTTTTCCGTGTTGACGGATGCCGTCAGCACCCGGCTTCCAGCCCCGCCGATATCCGACAGGTCCTGGGCTTGCAGGGCCTCGCAGTGCATCACCGGCGCTACGGCCTGCAAGGCTGCTGCCTTGTCGGGTCCGCTGGCGGCCCGGGCGTTGCTTTGGCCCATGCCCAGGGCAAGCAGGCACAGACACAGTGTCCACCCCCACCAGAGTTGCAGAGAAGGCTTGCGCTGTATGCGCGGCGTGTGTGTGGTGTGCATATGCAGTTTCTTTGGCTCAGTGTTCTCTGGCTTCATGGTAGTCCGCAGCGCCGGCCTTCCAGTAGGCTGAAATGCGCGCAGACTCACGCGGCACCTGCCTTGCACCCAGCAATGTTTTGCGTACCCGGGCCATGGACGACGACTCTCCGGCACACCAGACAAAGCCTTCGCCAGAGGGCAACTGCACCTGTTCGATGGCCTGCACCAGCGCCTCTGGCGTAGCCAGCCATTGCACGTGCAAATCGGCCCGGCTCTGGAAGTCTCTCTGGTCCTCGGGCTGGGGAACCTGCACCAGCACCAGGGCGCGCACGCCTGCTGGCAGTTCCTCCAGGCGGCGCTGGATAGCGGGCAGCGCGGTGGCGTCACCGGCCAACAGATGCCAGGCGTAATCGACCGGAACAACCATGGAGCCGCGCGGGCCGCCAATGACCGCCCGGTCGCCAATCTGCGCCTGGCGCGCCCACTCACAGGCCACACCGCTGGCGTGCAGGGCGAACTCCAGCGTCAGTTCGCGCTTGTGCAGGTCAAATCGCACGGGGGTGAAGTCGCGCCGGTGCATGGTGCCATGGGCGTCGGTGAGCATGAGCTTGACGTGGTCGTCAAAAGACAGGGAGACAAAACTCGACAGCGACTCGCCCGCAAAGGTAATGGCCAGAAAGCCGGGGCTGATGCGCTGGATATGGCTGACCCGCACTTCGCGGGCCAGCAGCTCATGCCGGACGCGTTGCACGCGGCGGTTGGAGGAGAAAAAGTTCATGGGAAAAATGATTTGGTTGATAATGTCATCAATTATCAACAAACAAGTTGACTATGTCAACCAAAAAACATGCCTGGTGAAAATGATTTGCTGGAACTCATGCATGCCGTGATGCACCAGGTGCGCTCGCGCCAACTGCGCGGCGTGGGTGACGGTTCGCACGACATTGCGCCCATGGAGGGCAAGGTGTTGGGCTTCTTCTCGCGCCACCCGGGAGCGACCCAAAGCGAGCTGGTCGCGCACACCGGCCGCGACAAGGGGCAGATAGCCCGCCTGATCGCCGGCCTGAAAGACAAAGGCCTGCTGGAAGCGCAGGCAGACTCACAGGATGGGCGGGTCACCCGTCTGCATCTGAGTGCGCAGGCGCAAGCCATGCACCTGGATGTGCAGCGCCAACGCCAAAAGCTGTCCGCACTGGCTGTTGCCGGCATGAGCGCCGGGCAAAAGCAGCAGCTCAGGGAATTGCTGCAGCTGATGCAAAACAACCTGCAACAGCTTCCCTGAGCAGCGCATCCCACGCCACCCAGCCCGTACGGGCTGGGCAGCGAGGCCTTGTCTAGTCAAAGGCCCAGGCCGCCAGACAGCTGGGGCCCACGGCGCCGCGCCACAGCCTGCGTGCGGGCGCATCGGAGCCCGCGCCGCTGGCCACCATCAAGGGCAGCAGGTGTTCTTCGCGCGGGTGCGAGGCACGTCCACCGGGCGCCTGGCTCCATTGCGCCAGCAGCCGGGTGCGTTCGTCCCGGTTGGCTGCAAGCGTCTGGTCCAGCCAGTCATGGAAGGCAAACGACGCCGGTGCGGCAGCGGCGAAATTCGCCAGGTTGTGGTAGCTCATGCCGGCCCCCACGATCAGCACCCCGGCATCGCGCAGGCTGTGCAGTGCAGCGCCCATGGCGCAATGCAGCGCAGGGTCCAGACTGGCCTGCAGCGACATGGCCACGACCGGAATGTCGGCCTGTGGATACATCACCTTCAGCGGAATGAAAACCCCGTGGTCCCAGCCGTAGTGGCCGTCCACCGCGGCGGGCAGGCCAGCGGCCTGCAGCAAGGCGGCTGCCTGGGCAGCCAGCGCGGGCTGGCCCGGTGCGGGGTACTGCAGCGCATAGGTCTCGGGTGGAAAGCCGTAGTAGTCATAGATCAGCTCCGGCTGCGCCGCGCCGGTGAAGGACACCACATCGGCCTCCCAATGCGCTGTCACGATCAGGATGGCGCTGGGCTTTGCGGGCAGCAGGTGATCGATGCTGCGCAGGAAATCTTCGGCGGCCTGGTAGCGCTGCTTGCGCTCACCGCCCATGAAAAACGAGGGACCGCCGCCGTGGGGAATGTAGAGCGCGGGCATGCGTGAGGCCGGCACCTCCGGGGCGGCCATCGTCGAAGCGGAAACGGCCGTAGCAGGCATGCGCGGCCTCAGTGGGTGGCAGGGTCGAAGCCCAGCACGCGGCAGGGCGTGTCCCAGAACAGGCGGCGCCGGTCGGCGACATCGGGCAGCAGCTTTTCAATCCAGCGCAGCAGCGGGCCCACATCGAGCCGCTCCGAGGCTTTCAGGAAGGGCCAGTCGGAGGCCCATACGCACTGGTCCAGGCCGTAAGCCTCGATCAGGGCGTCCACATAGGGCAATGCGCTGGCAAAGGGCCAGCCCCCGGTAGAGAACTTCTGCAGACCCGAGAGCTTGACGGTGGCCCGACCGCTGCGGGCCAGTGCCAGCACGGCCTGGAAGCCGGCCTGGCCCAGGCCACGGGCCGGGTCCGGGCGACCGCAATGGTCGATCAGGATCTGCGCGCCGCTGTCCAGCAGCACGGGCGCCAGCTCCACCATCTGGTCTTCATGCACCTGCACCTGCACCAGCATGTCCAGATCGGCCAGGCGCCGCATCAGGTCTTTGGCGTCTGCGTAATAGGCCAGGCCTTGCAGCGACGGGTTGAAGGCAATGCCCACCACGCCTTGCCCCTTGAGCTCCAGCAGCCGCTCGGTTGGGGTGTGGTTGGGCACCACGGCAATGCCCTTGAAGGCACCACGGCTTGCAGCCAGTGCAGCGAGCAGGCAGCGGTTGTCTTCGCCATAGCCGGAATTGGGCCCGACGATGAGCGCGCGGCGCATGCCATAAGCCTCCATCACCGCTGCGTGCTGTACCTGACTGCCTATCTCCTGACCTGCAGGGCGGTAAGCCACGTCGGCAGCGTAGGGGAAATGCAGCGGATCGAGGATGTGGTTATGGCAATCGATCTTGTCTTCGTCAAAGATGCTCATCGTCTTGGTCTTCCGGTGGGGAGGGTGCCTGCGGGTGTGCCCGCTTACTTCGGGTAGAGCATCTGACGCACTTCGGTCAGATCCTGCTGCAGAGTGGCTGCGAGTTCGGGCATGCCGAAGAAACGCATGTACTCGGGCACCTGCTGCACCAGCATCTCGAAGCCGGCGTGGGCATGGAGGCCGCGCGCGCGGCAGGCCGCCAGCAAGGGGGTGGGCTCTTTGGTCATGATGATGTCGACCACGGCCGCACCCGCGTCAATGCGCGCGGGGTCGGTGGGCAGGGCGTCACCGGCCTTGAGGCCCTGCGAGGTGCAGTTGACGATCACATCAAAGCCGGCCGGGTCGGTGCTGGTGGTGCACGAGACAGGAACCTCAAAGCGGGGTTGCAGGCGATCCACAATGGCTTGCGCTTTGTCGATGGAACGGTTGGCAATGACCAGGCTGGACGGGCTGCGCTGGGCCAGGGCCGCAGCCACGGCCTGTCCGCCGCCACCGGCACCGAGCACCAACACCCGGCGGCCCTGCACGGCGATGCCAAAGTGGTCCAGGCCCTTGATGAAGCCCAGGCCATCAAACAGCGCACCTTCCAGTGCACCTTCCGTCGCGCCGTTGGCTTTGCGCCGCACCGCGTTGACGGCACCGGCCACCTCGGCCACCGGGTCGCATTCCTGCATCAGCGCCTGCATGGCCGCCTTGTGCGGGATGGTGACCCAGAAGCCGCCGAAGTTCTCTGCGGCAAAGGCGTTGCGCACAAAGCCCGCCAGCTGCGCTGCGGACACCTTCACCGGCACCAGCACGGCGTCTATGCCATGGGTGGCAAACAATTGGTTGTAGACCTCGGGTGCGCGCACCTGCGCAACCGGGTCGCCGATGATCATGAATACGCGTGTCTTGCCGCTGATGGCCATGCTGTTGTCTCCTGCATTTTGTTTAAATGACTTCAGAGCCTACAGCCAATCCGGCCCGCTGCGACAGCGGGACCGTCCACTAGCAGCTATCGAAAAAACGCATGGCTCTGCCAACCCTCATGCGTGCCGGCTGCGGGCTACCGCATGGCGGGCCGCGATATAGCCAAACACCATGCCCGGCCCGATGGTGATGCCCGGTGCCGTGTAGACACCGCCCATGATGGAGTGCATGTCATTGCCCACCGCGTACAGGCCATCGATCACCTGGCCACTGGCGTCCAATGCCCGGGCTTCGGTATCGGTGGCAAGGCCGGTGGAGGCACCAATGTCGCCCGGATACAGCTTGACTGCGTAATAGGGTGCGGTCTGCAGGGCGCCCAGATTGGGATTGGGGTTACCCGCCGTGGCATCACCAATGTTCTGCTGGTAGGCGGTCACGCCGCGGCCGAAGTCGGGGTCGGTGCCGGTATGCGCATAGCGGTTGATCTGCTCCACGCTCTTTTGCAATCCCGCTGCATCCACACCCAGCTTGTCAGCCAGTTCCTGCACCGTGGCGTCCGCGCTCAGGTAGCCATCCTGCAAAAAGGGCACGAGGTTTTTGCAGCCGGGGCGCACCATGCCCATGCCGTACTTGCGCAGGGCGGCGGCATCACACACCAGGTAGGCGGGAACGGCGGGGCTGGTCCGGTGGGCCTCCTGCATGGCCAGGGCAAACAGGTGGTAGGACGTGCTCTCGTTGACAAAGCGCTGGCCCGCCTGGTTCACGGTCACAAAGCCGGGCTTGGCACGGTCCATCACAAAATGCGGAAACACCGCCGTGCTGCCGTCTGCGCGTTTGCGCAGCGACACCGGCGCCCAGAAGGCGTGGCTCTTGCCGCCCTGCGCAAAATGCGCGCCGCGCCGCAGGGCGAGTTCCTGCGCCAGGCCGGTGTGGCCGGGGGCTGCAGGGCACCAGGCCGCGTCGGCACCGGGCAGCTTGTCCTGGCGCTGGGCCGCGTGGCGGTTGAAGCCGCCACTGGCCAGCACCACGCCACCACGTGCCTGCACGGTGCAGCGCCGGCCGTCCTGGCTGATCACCACCGAATCCACCCGGCCCTGGGGGCCACCGAGTTGCTCCACCGAGGTATTGAGCGCCAGCGTCACATTCGCATGGCGGGAGAGGGAGTACAGCAGCCGCGCCACCAGCGCATTGCCCATCACCAGGCGGGTGCCCCGCGGGTAGGCCAGCCGGTCTTTGGCGTGGCGCAGCACGATGGAGAGGGAATGCTTCAAGGAGGCCCAGGAACCGGTCATGCCCAGCAGGTGGTTGATGTCGGTGCGGTCCACCATCATGCCGCCCAGCACGGTGAACTCCGGAATCGGCGGGCGCAGGAGTGCGAACTGTTCGCCCAGCAGGCGGCCATCAAAGGGCAGCGGCTCCAGGGCCCGGCCGCAGAGGGTGGAGCCTGGCAGGTCCGAGATGTAGTCGGGGTGCTTGGGGTAGGGGCGGTAGTGCACCTCGCTGTGGTCTTCCAGGCGCTGGACGGCGGCAGCGCCATGGTCCAGAAAGGCCTGGCGCAGGGCCGGTGCCGCATGGTCGCCGATGGCGGCGTCCAGGTAGGTGCGCGCATCCGCCAGCGTGTCACTTGGGTTCACTTTGGCAGCGTGCTGGGTGCCGGGGACCCAGGTGGTGCCGGCAGACCAGGCGGTAGTGCCACCCACAAAAGCCGTGTGCTCCACCACCAGTACAGAAGCACCGTCGAGCGCGGCAAACAGGGCCGCCGACAGACCGGCGCCACCCGCGCCTACCACCACCAGGTCGTAATGTACCGTCTCGGGCAGTTTGTGCAGGATGTTCATGCCAGCAGGAACTCCACCATCAGCTCGCGCACCTGGGCAAACATGTCGGCCCCGGTGGACGTGTTGCAGCCCCGGGCACGCGCGGCGGCGATCAGCGGCGTGATGGCCGGTGCCGTGATGACGCAGCCAATGAACATGTCCGCCGTGATGGCGTCCACATCCATGGGCAAGGGGTCAGTTGCCTGCATGCCCACGGGCGTGGCGTTGACCGCGATGTCAAAACCCGCAGGGCTGGCACTGCCGGTGCTAACGCGAGCCAGGCCCAGGCTGTTGAGCCGCGCAATCAGGGATTCGCGGCGCACGGTGTTCTCGTCGTGGATGGCCAGCTCGCCCACACCCGCCAGCACCAGGCTGTGGGCAATGGCCGAACCCGCACCGCCCGCACCCACCAGCAGGGCCTTCTTGCCGCTCAGGTCACAGCCGCGCGCCTGCATGGCTGTGACATAGCCCAGGCCATCAAACATGTCGCCGTGCCAGCTGCCATCGGCATTGCGGCGCAGGGTGTTGACGGCACCCAGAAAGGCTGCCCGCGGCGAGCTGGTGGCGCACAGCGCATGGCAGTCAAATTTGTGGGGCACGGTGACGATGACGCCGTCCACATTGCGCGCCAGCGAGATGCCGGCAAACCACTGTGCCAGGTCCGCAGGGGCCACGTGGGCCGGGACGCAGATGGCGTTGCGGCCGCTGGCTTCAAAGGCCTGCGTCACGCCATAGGGCGACTTGACCTGGGCGATGGGGTCGCCCACGATGAGGTGAACACGGGTGGCGCCACTGAGATTGTCGAGCATGGTGAACAGGGTGAAAGTGGAGGAATGCGGCGCAGTGTAGCAAAAAGTGGAACGTCGTTCCACTTTGGAATGTAATTTTGTTTTTGTGATAAAGTGCCCGGACACCCTGCCCCAACCACCAACCATTTACACCCCATATGAGCGGCTTACTCGAACGAACCCTGGGCATCCTGGAATACCTCTCCGAGCAGGAGCAGCCGGTGGAACTGGCGCAGCTCTCGGAGCAGCTGCAGATCCCCAAGAGCGCTGCGCACCGCATGCTGGCGGACCTGATACGCAACGGCTACGTACGCCAGACGCGCGACCAGGGCGCCTACGCGCTGACCTACAAGCTGGTGTCGCTGGGCCTGAGCTACCTGAGCAAGACCGGTGTGATTGACATGGCGCAGCCGTTGCTGGACCGGTTGGCCGCGCAAAGCGGCGAGCTGGTGCGCCTGTCGGTGGTGGATGGTGACCGCCTGACCTGGGTGGCACGTGCGCAGGGTGCGCGCCAGGGTCTGCGTTACGACCCCGACATGGGCAGCACCGCACGGCTGAGCTGCTCGTCCTCGGGCTGGGCCTGGCTGTCCACCATGGACGATGACGCGGCACTGGCGCTGGTGGCGCACCAGGGCCTGGGCCTGCCCAAGGACTTCGGGCCCAACGCGCCCAAAAGCATGAAGGCCGTGCTCAAGGCCTTGCAGGACACGCGCAAGCAGGGCTTTGCCCTCACCGAGGAAACCTATACCGCGGGCCTGAATGCCATCGCAGCGCCGGTGGGCCTGGTGGGCCAGCCGCCCATGGGCACCATCAGTGTGGCCGGGCCGTCGGCGCGGCTCACGCGCCAGCGCATGGTGGACCTGTCGCATGACCTGATTTCCTGCGCCGCCCAGTTGGCGGCTGCCGGTGCCGTCTCGCCCATGCTGGCCAGCGGCAAGAGTGGCACGCGGCTGCAACCCATTTACGCGCCGTGAGCAGGGTGGGCACGAACAAGCCAGCCGTCGACTGCGACCTGCTGGTGCTGGGCTCTGGCGCGGGCGCACTGTCGGCCGCTGTGACGGCAGCCCACCTCGGGCTCAAAGTGCTGGTGGTCGAAAAAGACCCGCAGTACGGTGGCACCACCGCCTGGTCGGGCGGCTGGATGTGGATACCGCGCAACCCGCTGGCCCTCAAGGGCGGCCTGGCCGAGCCGATTGAAAAGCCGCTGTCCTACCTGCGCCATGAACTGGGTGCGCGCTTTGACGAAGTCCGCGTTCTGGCCTTTCTGGAAAACGGTCCGCGCATGGTGCGCTTTTTCCAGGAGCACACCGCCCTGCAGTTCATCGATGGCAATGCCATCCCCGACTTCCACGGCCGCACACCCGATGCGGCCATGGGTGGACGCTCACTGTGCGCCGCTCCGTTTGATGGCCGACGGCTCAAGACCATCCGCAAGCTCAAGCCCCCGCTGCACGAGACCACCTTCCACGGCATGGGCATTGCGTCGGGCGCCGATCTGCGCCACTTCCTCAACGCCTTGCGTGCCTGGCCTTCGTTTGTGCACGTGACCCGGCGCGTGCTGCGGCATGTGCGCGACCTGCTGCTGCATGGCCGCGGCATGCACCTGGTCAACGGCAACGCGCTGGTGGCGGGCCTGGCCCAATCGGCCTTTGACAAGGGTGTGGAGATCCGCGTCAACACCCCGGCCCTGCGCCTGATTGAGGAGGACGGGCGAGTCTGCGGCGCCGTGGTGCTGCAGGAGGGGGTGGAGACCACCCTGCGCGCGCGTCGCGGCGTGGTGATTGCCACCGGCGGCTTTCCGCATGACCCCCAGCGCAAGAGCGCCTTGCTGCCGCACGACCCCGATGGCCGCCAGCATTTCTCGGCCGCCTCGCGCGGCAACACCGGCGACGGCCTGCGCATGGCCGAAGCCGCAGGCGGCGTGGTGGCCACCGATCTGCGCCAGGCCGCGGCCCTGGCGCCGGTGTCGCTGGTGCCGCGTGCCGATGGCAGCGTCGCGCATTTCCCGCACCTGATCGAGCGTGGCAAGCCGGGCCTGATTGCGGTGACCCGCCGGGGCCGCCGTTTCACCAACGAGGCCGACTCGTACCATGACTTCATGCAGGGCCTGCTGGCCGCACTGCCTGCGGGCGAGCCGGTAGAGGCCTGGCTGGTGGTGGACCACCGCTTCATCCGCCGCTGGGGCCTGGGTGCCGTGAAACCCGCACCCGTGCCGCTGCGCGCCATGCTGGCCAACGGCTATTTGCAGCGCGGACAGACCCTGACTGAATTGGCCCAGCGCTGCGGCATCGATGCACCCAATCTGCAAGCCACAGTGGCCCGATACAACACCCAGGCCGTCACCGGCTGGGACGCAGACTTTGCCAAGGGCCAGACCGCCTACAACCGCATGCAGGGCGATGCCACGCACGCCGGTGCCAACCCCTGCATGGCGCCCCTGGGCGATGGCCCGTACTACGCCGTGCGCGTGGTGGCCGGCAGCCTGGGCACCTTTGCGGGCCTGCGCTGCAATGCACAGGCGCAGGTGCTGGATGCAGACGGCCAGCCCATTGCCGGCCTGTATGCCGGTGGCAACGACCTCTCCAGCATCATGGGTGGCAACTACCCCAGCGGTGGCATCACCCTGGGGCCGGCCATGACCTTTGGCTTTATTGCCGCACACCACGCCGCAGGTACGGCACCCCTTCCCTCATTTTTCAAAAGGAAAACCATGTATTACGAACTCGCCACCATGACACTGCCCTTCGGCACCGCAGGCCAGGCTGCCATCAACGTGCAAACCTTTGCCAGCCAGGGCCAGGGCGAATTGCTGGGCTGCTGGTTCACCGATATCGGCACCCTCAACCAGATGGTGGTGTTGCGCGGCTTTGAGGACCTGGCCACGCTGCAATCCGAGCGCCAGCGCACCCAGCAAAACGCCAGCCCCTTTGGCTGCGGCGAGATCTTCCAGAGCCTGGAGCAGCACAGCTACCAGGGCTTCCCCTGGATGAAGCCGGTGCGCCCCAGTGCCGAGAGCGGCATCAGCGGCCCGGTGTACGAGATCCGCACCTACGGCATCAAGCCCGGCGGCGTACAGCCCACCATCGACCTGTGGGAACAGGCCATGCCCGCGCGCGAAAAAGTGTCGCCCTGCGTGATCGCCATGATTGCCCTGGACGGCCCGCTGCGCTTTACCAACATCTGGGCCTACCCCACGCTCGATGCGCGCAGCAAGGCGCGCGCCGACTCCGTGGCCCAGGGCATCTGGCCACCCAAGGGTGGCCCGGCACACCTCAGCACCAACATGGTGTCCACCATTGCCATGCCCACGGCCGTGTCTCCCCTGAAGTAAGCACCGTCCCGCCATGCGCACCTATTCGCTCGCCTACCTCACGGTCAACACCTCCAGCGCCCCACAAGCCGTCAGCATGGCGGCCGAGCTGGGCTATGGCTTTGTGGGCCTGCGCCTGCAGGCCAATGCACCGGGCGCACCGCACCAGAGCTATCTGGAAGACGTGGCTGTGCAACGTGAAACCCTGGCACGCATGAAGGACACCGGCGTGCAGGTGTTTGACCTGGAGATCATCCGCATAGGGCCACAGTTTGAGCCGCTGCACTACCGCGCCCTGCTGGAGGCCGGTGCTGCGCTCAAGGCTCGCGCCGTGCTGGTGGCAGCCGATGACACCGATGAACACCGGCTGGCACAGAACTACGCCCGCCTGTGCGAATTCACCAAGCCCTATGGCCTGAGCGCCGATCTGGAATTCATGCCCTGGACGGGCGTCAAGGACGCCGCAGCGGCCCTGCGCGTGGTCGATCTGGCCGGGCGGCCCGACAACGCCGGCATTCTGGTGGACGCCCTGCACTTTGGCCGCTCCGCCACCCGCCTGGCCGACATTGCCGCGTTGCCGCCGCAGCTGTTGCACTACGCCCAGATGTGCGATGCACCAGCGGGCCTGCACTTCAGCACCGACGAGATGATCCACAGCGCGCGCCAGCAGCGCATGCTGCCGGGCGAGGGCTCAATTGACGTGAAGGGATTGTTCGCGGCCCTGCCTGCGGACATCCCGGTCAGCGTGGAGATTCCCGAGTTCCAGCGCGCCGCACGGCTGGGTGAAAAAACCTGGGCCCGGCAGGCCCTGCAGGCCACCAAACAGGCACTGGGCGACCTAGACTGAATCGGCATAACAGCTAGTTCCCCATCGAAAGCCGCATCAAGGGTTTACCCTGCGGAGGTCCAATGTACCGCTCAGTACATTAGACGCCGGTGCTGTACTGCAGCCAAGATTCCTGATGGCAGTTTGTCCGGGCCCACATTTGTTGGCTCTTTTGAAAATCGAATGAGGAGAAATGTATGAATAAGCGTATGACATTGAAGGCTGTTGCGGCAGCTGCTGTTTTTGCACTGGCTGGCCTGGGTGGCCTGGCACAGGCCCAGCAGACCATCAAGATCGCCAACATCGTGGAGCTGTCCGGCGCCGGCGCAACCTCTGGCACCAACTTCAAGAACGGTGTGGAGCTCGCCGTCAAGGACATCAATGCCGCAGGCGGCATCCTGGGCAAGAAGATCGAGACCAGCACGGCCGATACCCAGAGCAACCCCGGCGTGGCCAAGGGCCTGACGCAAAAAGCGGTGGATGAGGACGTGTTTGCCATCTTCGGCCCGGTGTTCTCCGGCTCCATCATGGTGTCCATGGCCGAGAGCCGCCGCGCCGAGATCCCCAACTTCACCGGTGGTGAGGCAGCCTCCATCACCACACAGGGCAACCCCTACATCTTCCGCACGGCCTTTGGCCAGGCCCAGAGCTTCCCCAAGATCGGCCGCTACATCAGCGACGTGGCCAAGGTCAAGAGCCTGGCCGTCATCTACGTGAACAACGACTTCGGCAAGGGCGGCCTGGACAACATCAAGAAGGCACTGGCCAACACCGGCACCAAGATCGTGTCGGAGATCTCCACCGAATCCGGCCAGGTGGACTTCTCGGCGGCCGTGCTCAAGGCCAAGCAAAGCGGCGCAGACGCCCTGTTCAGCTACTCCAATGAAGAAGAGTCCGCCCGCATCCTGCGCGAACTGAAAAAGCAGGGCTGGAACAAGCCCGTGATCGGCGAGACCACACTGACCGGCCAGAAGGTGATCGAGTTGGCCGGTGACGCCGCCAACGGAGCCGTAGGCCACGTGGGCCTGACGGTGGATGCACCCAACCCCGAAGTGCTGAAATTCAAAGCCAGGTTCTACCAGGAATACAAGTACATCTCTGACCACAACGGCATCAAGGGCTACAGCGGCATGTACATGCTCAAGGCTGCTATCGAGAAGGTCGGCAAGTTCGACCGCAAGGCTGTGGCACAGGCCCTGCACGGCCTGGTGATCAGCACCAAGAAGTACCCCGGCGTGCTGATGGACGTGGCGATTGACCAGAACGGCGACCTGGACCGCGAAAGCTTCCTGGTGGAAGTGAAGAACGGCAAGCAGGAAGTCACCACCGTGCTGCCACCCGTGAACCCCGCCCTGTTCGCCTCTGCTGCACCGGCACCTGCCGCTGCTGCTACTGCCAAGCCGGTCAAGAAATAAGCATCTACTTCCTTTGCCACAGCCCGACGCGGATACCAAGCCATGACCGATTTTCTTCAACTGCTGTTCAGTGGCCTGGCCACGGGCGCAATTTATGGCCTGGCTGCGCTGGGCTTTACCTTGCTGTGGCAGGCCAGCGGCACCATCAACTTTGCCCAGGGCGAGTTTGTGATGCTGCCGGCCTTCATGATGCTGGCCTTCATGTCCTTCGGTGCGCCGCTGGTGGCCAGCTTTGTGCTGTCGGTGGGCCTGGCCGTGCTGGTGCTGGGCTGGCTGTTCAAGCGCGGGATTGTGGATCCGCTGTTCAAGTACGGCATGATGCCCATTGTGGTGGCCACCATTGGCCTGTCCATCTCCATGCGCAGTGTCATCCGCGCTGGCCATAGCGCCGAGGCTTCGCCCTTTCCCAGCCTGTTTGCGGACGAGCTCTACAACATCGCTGGAGTGACCATCACCCTGGCCGACATCGGCACCTTCGTTCTGGCCCTGGCCTTGGTGTTTGCCACGCAGGCCTTCATGACCAAGACCGTGACCGGCCGTGCCATGCAGGCCGTGGCGCAGAACACCGAGAGCGCCTCAGTGCTGGGCATCAACGTGCCGCGCATGATTTTTTACGCCTTTGCCATCAACGCGGTGCTGGCCGTGGCCGCGGCACTCCTGGTCACGCCCACCTACCTGGCCAAGTTCGACATGGGCGAGTCGCTGGGCAACAAGGCATTTTTCGCCGCCATCATCGGTGGCTTCAACAACTCGCGCGGCGCCCTGCTGGGCGGCTTGCTGGTGGGCGTGTGTGAGAACCTGGCTGCGGCCTACATCTCGCCCGCCTACAAGGATGCCGTCGCCCTGGTGATCTTCATGGTGGTGATTCTGTTCAAGCCGCAGGGGCTGCTGGGCAAAAAAGAAGAGCGCAAGGTCTGAGTCCGCAACCCCATACAGCTTGCACACACCATGAAAAAATTTACTCTCATTGCCTGGGCGATCGCCGCAGCCATTCTGCTGGCCGCGCCCCCATTCCTGAAAAACTACGGCATCTACCTGCTGAGCTACTGGATGGTGTTCATCATCGCCACCATGGGCCTGAACCTCACGGTGGGATACGCCGGACAAAAATCCCTGGGCCACGCTGCCTTCTTCGGTATCGGCGCCTATGTGGTGGCCCTGATGATGAAAGCGGGCCTGAGCTTCTGGCTCGGCCTGCCTGCAGCGGCCCTGATCTGCTTTGTGGTCGGCATCATCCTGGGCTTTCCGGCCCTGCGCGTGCAGACCATTTACCTGGCCTTTGCCACACTGGGCTTCAACACCGCCGTCTGGCTGGTGATGCGCAACGAAGAGTGGCTTACCGGCGGCACTTTTGGTATCAACGATATTGCGCGTCCCTCGCTGTTTGGCTTCTCGCTGGAATCCAACCTGGCCTACTACTACCTGGTGCTGGCGGCCACCGTGCTGATGGGCCTGTTGCTGCTGGGCCTGCTGCGCAGCCCGTGGGGCAAGGCCTTTACCGCCCTGCGCGACAACCCCATCCGTGCCGAGAGCCTGGGCATTGACACCCGCAGCTACACGCTGCTGAGCTTTGCCATTGGCGCGGCCTATGCCGGCATTGCCGGTGGCCTGCTGGCCTCGCTGGTGCAGTTCATCGAACCGGCCCCGTTCGCCGTGGGCTCCTCCATCATGATGTACCTGATGGTGGTGGTCGGCGGCCCCGGCTACTTCCTGGGCCCGGTGCTGGGTGCGGCGGTTGGCGTGCTTCTGCCCGAATGGCTGCGTTTTGCGCAGGCCTGGTACCTGTTTGTTTTCGGCAGCGCCGTGGTGCTGCTGATGATCTGGCTGCCCGACGGGCTGCTGAGTATTCCTGACCGCATACAGGCCCGCAGACTGGCCAAAGAGGCTTCTGCTGCGCGTGCCGCCTCCGCCAAAAACATGGGAGCCCGGGCATGACACATCCCCACCACCATGACCGCGCCTCGGGTGCGCCGGTCCTCAAGGTCAGTGGCCTGAAAAAATCCTACGGCGCCATCCAGGCTGTGGGCGGCGTGAGCTTTCACGTGCAGCCGGGCGAAATCTTCGGCGTGATTGGCCCCAACGGCTCGGGCAAGACCACCTTGTTCAACAGCATGCTGGGCCAGATCACACCGGATGCCGGCAAGATCGAACTCAATGGCGAAGACGTCACACAACTCGGCCCGCTGGAGCTCAACCGGCGCGGCGTGGGCCGCACCTTCCAGACCCTGCAGGTGTTTGGCAAGATGACGGTACGCGACAACCTGATCGTGGCCGCGCAGGAGCACCAGGGCACCATGTTCAGCCGCATGTTCGCACCCACCGACTCCGGCCTGGGCGAGAAGGCCGACGCCCTGATCGACCAGTTCCGCATCCGCCATGTGGCCGACAAGAAGGCCGGCGAGCTGAGCTATGGCCAGCAAAAGCTGGTGGACATTGCCATGGCCTTCATGAGCGAGCCCGACCTGGTGCTGCTCGACGAGCCCTGTGCCGGCGTCAACCCCAGCCTGGTGGGCGGCATCAGCACCCTGCTCAAGGAGCTCAACCGCAACCCCAAGTTCGGCAAGCACAGCTCCTTTGTGGTGATTGAACACAACATGGACTTCGTGATGGACCTGTGCCACCGCATCATGGTGATGGTGGAAGGACAGGTGATGGCCATCGGCACGCCTGAGGAAATCCGTGGAAACAAGCAGGTGCTCGACGCCTACCTGGGAAGCTGAAACATGAGCAACGATACCTGTATTGAATTTGTGGATGTGGTGGCGGGCTACAAGGATTTCATGATCCTCAACAACCTGTC
The DNA here is from genome assembly GCF_003415675.1 of Rhodoferax lacus. Taxonomy (GTDB): domain Bacteria; phylum Pseudomonadota; class Gammaproteobacteria; order Burkholderiales; family Burkholderiaceae_C; genus Allorhodoferax; species Allorhodoferax lacus. Next base: position 165,329 of record NZ_QFZK01000004.1, on the reverse strand, counting down.
ATTCAAGGCCAAGAAGGGCACCATCACCCTGCTGCTCGGGCCCAATGGCGCTGGCAAGTCCACCGTGCTCAAGACCCTGTTCGGCCTGCTCAAACCCCGCCAGGGCCAGATCCTGCTGGACGGTGTGGAAGTGGGCGGCGCCACGCAAAAGCAACTGCTGGCCCAGGGCATTGCCTTTGTGCCGCAGGGGCGCAATCTGTTCGGCCAGCTCACCGTGTTTGAAAACCTGGAGCTCGGCGGCATCACACTTGGCATGAAGACCACGCACGAGCGCATCCCCGAAGTGCTGGAGTTTTTCCCGCGCGTGAAGGAACGCATGAACTCCACGGCGGCTGCCCTGTCGGGCGGTGAGCAAAAGCAGCTGGAGATTGGCCGGGCCCTGTTGCTGCGCCCCAAGGTGATCCTGATTGACGAGCCCTCCATCGGCCTGTCACCCATGGTGGTGGGCGACGTGTTCAAGCTGCTGCGCAAGCTGGCAGACCAGGGCACCACGGTGCTGATGGTGGAGCAGAACGTCAAGAGCGCGCTGAAGATTTCGGACGAAGCCATCGCCCTGGAGTCCGGCCGCCTGGTGCTGCAAAAACCCGCCTCCGAGCTGCTGGCCGACCCGCATATCGAACGCCTGTTCCTGGGCGGCGCCCACGCCGCAGCAGCCACCTCCGTCTAGACAGAGCCTCTGCACGGCGAAAGCCGTGCAGCCCGCTGCTTGCGCCGGGGTGCTTGCGACTATGCTCGGGGTTTGCAGCCCAATGGCTGCCAACCCCTGGAGCACAAGTGACCCTGGAACCCCTGATACAACTCACCCGCGGCGGCCTGCAGGAGTGCCTGCACCTGGGCGCCGTGGCCGTGGTCAATACACGCGGCAAGCTCACGGCCTGTGTGGGCGATGCGCACCTGCGCACCTTCAGCCGCTCCACCCTCAAGGCCTTGCAGGCGCTGCCCTTTGTCGAGGCCGGTGGCCATGTGCAGATGGACTTTACGCAGCCCGAAGTGGCCATGCTGTGCGCCAGCCACAACGGCGAGGACGCGCATGTAGCCGCTGCCGAATCCATGCTGGCCAAGGCCGGCCTGAACTACCGCACCTTGCGCTGCGGCTGCCATGTGCCGGGTCTGTTCACCCTGCTCGACCAAGCGCCGCCCGAGGGCCTACAGTTTGACGAACGCCACAACAACTGCAGCGGCAAGCACGCCGGTTTTCTGGCGCACTGCGTGCAACAGGGCTGGCCTACCGAGGACTACATTGCCGCAGAGCACCCGCTGCAGCAAGCCATTCGCCGCGATGTAGCGCGCGCCGTGGGCATGGACGCAGACGACCTCAAAATAGGCATCGACGGTTGCTCGGCCCCCAACTACGCCATGCCTTTGTCCAAGCTGGCCTATGGCTATGCGCGCCTGGCCAGCGGCGCCAAGGATGCCGAGTTTGGCCCGAGCTTTGCCACCTTGTCGCAGGCCATGACGGCGCAGCCCTTCATGGTCAGCGGCACCGGCCGCAACGACCTGGCCTTTACCCAGGCCGGGCGCGGCGACTGGGTCTGCAAAGTGGGCGCCGACGGCGTGCAGGTGATTGGCAGCAAGAGCCGCGGCGAGGCCCTGGCCATCAAGATCATCGACGGCAGCAAGCCCGCGCTGTTTGCCACCGCTGTGGAGGTGCTGGACCAATTGGGCTGGCTGGACGATGCGCAGCGCAAGCTGCTCGAGCCCTGGCGCGCCCGCACCCTGCGCAACGCGCGCGGCCTCAAGGTGGGCGAACGTCTGCCGCTTTTTAGAATGCAAATCCCATGAACACCCAGATCAGCCTGATAGGCGCCCCCACCGATATTGGCGCGGGCATGCGCGGCGCCAGCATGGGGCCAGAAGCCCTGCGCGTGGCCCACCTCACCCGCACCCTGGAGAGCCACGGCCTGCAGGTGCAGGACCGCGGCAACCTCACCGGCCCCAGCAACCCGTGGCTGCCGCCCGCCAATGGCTACCGGCATCTGGACGAGGTGGTGGCCTGGAACCAGTCGCTGCATGCGGCGGTGTATGCCGAGCTGCAACTCGGGCGCCTGCCCATGGTGCTGGGGGGCGACCACTGCCTGGGCATTGGCAGCATCAGCGCCGTGGCACGCCACTGCCGCGACACCGGCAAAAACCTGCGCGTGCTGTGGCTCGATGCCCATGCCGACTTCAACACCAACAGCCTCACACCCAGCGGCAACCTCCACGGCATGCCGGTGGCCTGCCTGTGTGGCTTCGGCCCCGAGGCGCTGATAGAAATCGGTGGCCAGGTGCCGGCCATCCACGCCAAGTGGGTGCGCCAAATCGGCATCCGCAGCGTGGACCAAGGCGAAAAGCGCTTTGTGCACGAGCAGGGCCTGGAGGTGTTTGACATGCGCTTTATTGACGAGATGGGCATGCGCGCCACCATGGAGCAGGCCTTAAGCGGCATGGACGACAACACCCACCTGCATGTGAGCTTTGACGTGGATTTTCTGGACCCGGCCATTGCCCCCGGCGTGGGCACCACCGTGCCCGGCGGCCCCACCTACCGCGAGGCGCAGCTGTGCATGGAGATGATTGCCGACACCGGCCGCATGGCCTCCATGGATGTGATGGAACTCAACCCCGCGCTGGATGAGCGCAACCGCACGGCCGAGGTGGCGGTGGATTTAATTGAGAGCCTGTTTGGCAAGAGCACACTGATGCGCAAGTAGCGGATACAGCGCATGGATGCGCCAACCCGCATGCCCGTGCGCCCTATCGACCCACCACGCCCACGGTGCTTGCGCCTTGCAACTTCACTATGTAATAGCTTGCAGCACCGGACTCGCCAACCATTTCACCCGCATCCACGATCAAATTGACATTGCTGAACGGTGTATTCATATTCGAGCAGTATTTCATGTAGGTCGAAGATGTCATAGTCGACGCATAGGCCTGGCTTGAACTCATCAGTGCCTGCATGAGCGTCATGGACAGGCTGGAATCAGCGCCGGCGCCGTACGGGTCAGTGCAGGAAAACACTGCCATGTATTTCTTGCTGCGGATTGAGGCCGCTTCCGACTCCCTTCTCCTGCGTGCTGCTTCCCGGTCTGAGGCTACCCTGCTGTCACGGACGGACACTGCGGTCAAGCCTTTTGTCTTTGCCTGCTCTTTGTCGCCCAGGTAAGACAACACATCGGCTACCGCAGCACCCGCCGCATATTTCTCCTGAGCCATTTGGGCTGCAACCTTTGTGTACTGCTCCTTGTCCACAAGGGCAAATTGGCGCAGACTCCTGATCTGGTCTGGCTTGCCATTGATAGCTGCGGAAAACACATAGTCCGCGTGGCTTTCATAGCCCCTGCTTTTTGCAAACACCTCGTACAGGCCGTCGACATCCATTGGCTTGAATGCATACGGTATGAATCCCTGGTCCCGCTCAAAGGCCTTTTGCACCTGTACAAGGTTCTTCGGGTAGTCCACCAAGACATCACATTTGTCGGTCTTTAAGGCCAGGTAAAAATCATTGATGTCCGCATAGGTCTTGTCAAAGGACGCCTTCTTGTCAACCATCTGGCGTTTCACACTTTCAAGGTACTTCAGGATGCTGGCCGGTGCCGCGCTCCTTATCTGGTACAGGTAACCCAGAACCGCCTCCGCATTGTTTCCCGAATACTTCAATGTGCATATGACTTGCGCATCCGAACTGGAATGGTTGCCCATGATGACCGCCGCGACCTTCTTTCGGGAGTCATTGCTTGCCAATGTGGACAACTCATCCTGGACCAGCTTGTGCTGATTCGCTGCTTCAAGCTGCAAAGACTGCTCCTGCGCAATCGACTTCACCAGATCAGAATACCTGTACTCATAGAACGGCACCCAAGGTGAGCGGCCGCTCTGGGCCTGTGCTTTGAGAAACTCTTCAACCTTGTAATCCGGCACGGCAACGACGGCATCGATGCCGTTGTCAAAATCCGCTTGCAGCGTGTTGACATGGGATCGCATGATTTCCCTCAACGAATACCGAGGATCGCTGGTGGTGTAGCTTCCGGACAGGCTTAGCGAACCGGTCCTCAGATACTGCTCATAGATATCCACAGATTTTTCAGTGTTCTCGGTATAGCGATTCAATATCTCAATTGGCGCCGGATCGGGGCGACTGGTAGCGGCCTGGCTGGCCCCCATGAACTTCAAATATCTGCCATAGCCTAGGCAATTGCGGTACTTTGACTGTCCTTCCTGCATATTGGCCAACACCGGCTCACGCGGATCCTTGGCACCTTTGGCCTTGTTCTTGTTCAAATAAAGGCGAAAGACCCCCAGCAATTGGGAAGCATACAAATCAGCGGAAAGTGACCTTGCGGCAGTGGCCGTCTCCAGGTACAGCGGACACAAGGCCCAGTCGACCTTCCTGGACACATCCAGAGTGTAGGAGCCATCCAGGTTGCGCAACATGGTTTCGCCATTGTCATTTGTGCCTGGGCGCGGAGTGTCTTTGCTTCTTGAAAGGAAGACAATGTTGGCAGGCTCCCTTGCCACTGCATTCGATGCCAGGTTCTGCGCAGCCGAGCCGGCGGGTACCTTCAGGCCACCGGCAGCTGCCAACTGGTACCATCTACCGGCCTGCTCCTGGCTCTTCGTGACACCGGTGCCTGATTCGTATATCTCCGCAAGTCGCATATAGCCATGGGGAAACCCTTTGGTGGCGGACTTCTGAAATAGTTCAGCAGCTTTGGCCGGGTCTTGCTTCAAGCCGCCTCTGCCATTCAGATAGTAGATTCCCAGGGCATATTGAGAGCGTTGGTTTCCAGCATCCGAAGATTTCCTGAACCACTCGGCTGCAGTGGCTTCATTGCCGGGGACTCCCTGCCCCTCTTGGTATTGCTGTGCGATGAAGAACTGTGCGTCAGCACTGCCCTGCGATGCGGCCTTCCGATACAACTCCATGGATTTCTGGTAATCCTTGCTGACGAAGTAAGCGTTCTGGTAGCACTGACCCAACAGCGTCTGTGCCTCGCGATTATTCCGTTCTGCCAGTGGAGTTAGAAGTGCCACCGCATCTGCATATTTCTTCTCATTGAACGCCTTCAGCGCCGCCTTGAGGGCCTCATCCTCCGTGCGTCTATCCGTCGAGGCCGAAATGCCCGTGACTGCCTGGGCTTGAAGCGAATCTTCTTTGCTGCCACCCTTCCTGACGAGCACTTCAATGGTTCCGCTGCCACTACATCCGGTGACGCTGGCAAGCCCCCTGAACTTGAACTTGCCCTCCCACTTGATTTCCTGCACACCCTCTCTTTTGGGTGTGAAAGATACCGACTCCTGAAATGCAGGCGATGAGAAGTCTTTCTCAATCACCTCTCCATCTGGCAATGTGATGTCAGCATTGCATTTTTGTATATTTTTCGGAGCGTCGACTTTGACTACTACGCTTGCTGGCTCTCCGACCTGCACATCCATTGAAAAGCTGGCTGTGCAGTACAAAAGAGAAATTGCGGTGGCCTGGATTATTTTCAGCTTCATGGTGGCTTTCTCTTGCACTGGATAGAGGGCATCTCCCGCGAACTCGCATCGCTTCCGTGCAAGAGCCCATAGGGGGCGCTGCTGCGCGTTCGCTCCATTGAAATTTAACATCCACCGCACCACCCTCAGGAACTCAAACTTTGACTTAGGTCAGAGAGTAGATGGGATAGGTAGCCGGCGCCGATTGCAAGAAGGGAATGCCAGCTATGCACGACCGAATTGGCGGTGGATTTAATTGAGCGCCTGTTTGGCAAGACCACGCTGATGCGCAAGCCGGGCCAGAGGCCGGGCCGGACGGATGCTGGCTTTTTCCAGCGCGACATGTATTCGTCTGGAATTGCCAATAACTGGCAATATCTGTCGCCCAAGTGACGCGTCCATAAATCAGATTTTCTTACTAACGTAACTATGTTTTAATTTTCATACATTCGTGGCACAGACCTCATGCGCGCAACCCCCATGTCAGCAGGACAGTGCCGATAATCAGAGGAGCTTCGTTGGTATGTCTGATATTTCAATCTCGCAACACCTGACTCCCACCCTGGTTGAACGCCTGGTGGAAGAGCGTGAAGAGCAACTGCTGGCTTTGGCCATTGGCATCTGCAGTGCGCTGACGCCCACACATGAACACCACGCCGACCAGGAGCTGCAAACGGCCTGGCGGCTCTCCCAGTTGCTGGAAGACCAATTGAGTTCCACCAAATACCGGGACTCCATTCGCTGCCTCATCAACCCGCACCCTCCTTCAAAAGCCTGACCAGCCGCGCCCCGGTTCCTTCAAGGGCTGCCTTGAAAGGGACCAAGGCCTTGGGAGGGCCTGGAACCAAACCTTCAGCGCAAAAAGCGTTGTGAGGCGCTGCCCGGCTCTGCCTGAAATACCGCAAAGGCCTGCACCAGTTCCTGCGACTGCGATTTGAGGCTGGCAGCGGCCGCTGCCATCTGCTCCACCAGGGCCGCATTTTGCTGGGTGGCCTGGTCCATCTCGGCCACGGCCGTGCCGACTTCGGCCACACCGTTGGCCTGCTCGGAACTGGCCGAGTTGATCTCGCCCATGATGTCGGTCACACGGCGGATGCTGTCCACCACTTCGGCCATGGTGGTGCCGGCCTGGCCCACCAGTGTGCTGCCCTGCTCCACCCGTTCCACGCTGGCGTTGATCAGGCTCTTGATTTCCTTGGCCGCCTCGGCACTGCGTCCGGCCAACGAACGCACCTCGCTGGCCACCACGGCAAAGCCGCGGCCCTGGTCACCGGCACGCGCGGCTTCCACGGCGGCGTTGAGCGCCAGGATGTTGGTCTGGAAGGCAATGCCGTCAATCACGCTGATGATGTCCGAGATGCGGCGCGAGCTCTCGTTGATGCCCTGCATGGTCTCCACCACCTGGGCCACCACGGCACCGCCCTGCACCGCCACCTTGCTGGCGTTCATGGCCAGCTGGTTGGCCTGCTGGGCGCTGTCGGCGCTCTGGCGCACGGTTTGTGTCAGGGACGACATGCTGCTGGAGGTGCGTTGCAGGTTGCCTGCTGTCTGCTCGGTGCGGTCGCTCAGGTCCTGGTTGCCGCTGGCAATTTCGGTGCAGGCCACATCCATGCCATGCGCGCCATTGCGCACGGCGGTGACGGCCTCATCCATGCGCACCAGGGTGCTCTGCAGCGCCTGGCCGCCGGGTGACTGCATCTGCATGGAACGCACATCGAGTGCAATGCCATCGGCCCGGTTGACGCTGGCCACCAGCCGCCCGAGTTCTTCGCCTTCCAGGGCGGAGCGGCGCATGCCCATGGCCAGCACCACCTCGACGCTGGCCTGGATCACCACAAATGTGGCGTGCAACACGATGCGCATGAAGTCCGCCTGCGTGGTGCAATAAAAGCCCAGGCCCGCGGCCTGCAGGCGGTCGAACAGCACGTGGTGCACGGCAATCAAGGCCGCGCCAAAGACAATGAGTTTCCAGTCCAGATAGACCAGCAAAAAGGCCAGCGCCACAAACACGCCAAAGTGGAATTCCAGCATGCCGCGCGCCAGCTGGATGTGCAATGCCACAAAAGACACCAGCACAAAAGTCAGCACATAGCGGCTGGGCTTGGAGCCCGGCCCGCTGCCGTATCCCACCGCTGCCAGCAGCAGCAGGGCCACCGTGGCGCCAATCGCCAGTCCCGATTCAACGAACTGCATGCCCAACGCGATGCTGGCCACTGCACTGATGCCTATGGCTACCAGCAAAACCTTGTCGCCCAAAAGGGCCCGGGCCGAGGGTGGAAGTTTTGCGCTCATGGTTTGTCTCTTGTTTGGAACCCGTTGAATACGGGTCAGCGCATCTTAGTCCCGGCGCCAAACGCCCAATGGTTCCGGACCAATATTTTTCTCAAGGCCTGGGAAAGCGTGCCCGGCGCTCCAGGTCATCCAGATCGATGTGGTTGCGCATGTACTGCTGGCTGGCGTCCACAAAGGGCTGGTGGTCCCAGGAGGTCAGGCGACCCTTGGTCAGCGCACTGTAGACCAGGCGGCGGCGGCGCTGGCTGCCCAGGACCTGCTGGTGCAGGCCCAGGAAGTCCCAGCGCGTGGTGGCCTCGGACCAGAAGGCCTGCAGCGTGCTGTGGTAGCTGGGGTCATTGGACAGGTTCTTCAGCTCTGCGGGATCGTCCTTCAGGTTGAAGAGCATGCAGATGTCGTCGTGCGAATAGATGAACTTCCAGGGGCCGCGGCGGATCATCACCAATGGCGTCTTGCTGCCCTCGGCCATGTATTCGCCAAACACTTCGTCATGGCCGTTGCGGCCTTGCAGGTGCGTCACCAGCGAGCGGCCGTCCAGCGCCAGCAGCGGGTCGGTCTGGCTGCCGGCCATTTCCACAAAGGTGGGCAGCAGGTCGATGGTGGAGACGCTGTTGGCAATGCGTCCGGCCTTGTAGCGCGCCGGGGCGTGGACGATCATGGGCACGCGGGCCGACATCTCGAACCAGTTCATCTTGTACCAAAGGCCGCGCTCGCCCAGCATGTCACCGTGGTCGCCGGAGAAGACGATGATGGTGTCCTCCGACAGGCCGCAGTCCTTCAGGGTCTTGAGCAGCTCGCCGATCTTGGCATCCACATAGCTGCAGGAGCCAAAGTAGGCGCGCCGCGCTCGGCGTATGGCCTCCTCGCTCATGGGTTTGTCCCACAGGTCTATGACCTTCAGGATGCGCTGCGAATGCGGGTCCTGGTCTTCCTGCGCGAAGGTGTGCGCGGGCATGGGAATGTCTTCGTCGCGGTACAGGTCGTAGTACTCGGCCGGGATGGTGTACGGGTCGTGCGGGTGCGTCATGGACACCGTCAGGCAGAAGGGCTGCCCGGGGTTGTTGCGCACATGGTCGTACAGGTACTGGCGCGCCTTGAAGACGGTCTCTTCGTCGTGGTCAAGCTGGTTGGTGCGCACGCTGGGGCCGGCCTGCAGCACGGACGACATGTTGTGGTACCAGCTGGGGCGCTTTTCCAGTTCGTCCCAGTTCACCGCCCAGCCGTAGTCTGCGGGATAGATGTCGGCCGTGAGCCGGTCTTCATAGCCATGCAACTGGTCGGGGCCGCAAAAATGCATCTTGCCGGAGAGTGCCGTGCGGTAACCCAGGTTGCGCAGGTAGTGGGCGTAGGTGGGAATGTCGGCGGGGAATTCGGCGGCATTGTCGTAGGCGCCGATCTGCGAGGGCAGCTGGCCGCTGACCAGGCTGAAACGCGAGGGCGCGCACAAGGGGCTGGGGCAGTAAGCTGACTCGAACACCACGCCCTCGGCCGCGAGCTTGCTCAAATGGGGCATCTGCACCACCGACTGGGGGTTGTACATGGGCAGCATGGGCGCGGCCATCTGGTCGGCCATGATGAACAGGATGTTCGGACGGGTGTTCGTGGAATCAGCTGCCATGGGTGCGGAACTTTCTGTTGGATATCAAAGGAACTAAGCAAGGGCAAATGGTAGCGCCACAGGCAGGCGCAACTCTTGTCTGCACGCGACCTGCTGCCCTGCATGCGCGCAGCAGCGGCGTGCGTTCAGTCGAGCATGCCGTCCAGGCCGTGCGCGAGTTCGTGCAGGGAGGGCATGGGGGGCATGGCCTTCAGGCCAGCGGCGGCGGGTTCTGGCAACACCCATCCGGAAGAAATCCCCAGCCGCGCAGCCACGGCGTGGGGGTAGTGCGCGCCGATGTCCTGCGGGGGGCTGTCCAGCAGGGTGTTGCGCGCATGCCAGGCGGCCAGGTGCACCACCGCTGCTGCTTCGGAGAAATGCGGCCCTGCCAATGGCTCGGCAATCTGCGCCATAGGCTCCACCAGCGTGGACGGAAAATTCCACAGGCGTGCCAGGGCGGCAGAAACGTCCAGAAAATGGAAGCCCAAAGCGGCCTTCTCAAACGCCAGGCGGTCGGCATGCAGCACGGGCAGCTGCAAGTCCAGCGCCTGCATGGCCACAGGCGCGGCACTGTGCATATGCAGTTGTCCGATGCCATGCAGCAGGCCCAGCGTGAAGGCCAGTTCGCCGTGGACGTCGCTGTGCTCTGCCAGCCAGCGGGCAGCGCATGCGGTGTAGAGGCTGTGCGTCCAGAACGGCCGCAACGCCATGCCCGGGGTATTGGCAAAGGTGCCGACGATGCCCCCCGTGACAACCAGCTGCCGCACCATGGCCATGCCCATCACGCGAATGGCGTCGTCCACGCTTTCAACCGACCGGCTGAGCTGGAAGTAGGACGAGTTGGCCAGGCGCAAGAGCTTGGCGCTGAGCACCGGGTCGGCCTCAATCAGGTCCGCTATCTCCCCCACACGCACATCTTCCGATCCGAAGCTGGCAAGCACCCGTTGCGCCACCTGCGCAATGGTGGGCAGCTTGCTGTGGTGCTCCATCAGGCTCTTGAGATCCATTCAGGTATTCCGTTGATGGCTTGGTTGGCTAGGCAGCTACAGTCTGCCCGGCATGCGAGACCGGTAGCGTAATGTGAACGCGCGTGCCCTGGCCCAGGGTGCTGTGCAATTCCACACTGCCAGCGTGGCGCCTCACAATGTCCCAGGACACGGACAGGCCCAGGCCGGTTCCCTGCCCCACCGGCTTGGTGGTGTAGAAGGGCTCGAACACGTGCTTTTGTGTTTCTTCGGACATGCCTACGCCCGTGTCACTGATCTCTATCCAGACCGCGTCCGCTGTGCCGCCGGTGCGCAGGGTAATCGTGCCCGTGTCTTCGATGGCCTGGGCCGCATTGAGCAACAGGTTCACAAAGACCTGGGCGAGCTGGCTTGCAATGCAATCCACCAGGGGCAAGAGCGCAAATTCCTTGACAACCGTGGCCTTGTGCCGGATCTTGTTGCCCACCACATTGAGCGCGCTCTCCAGCGTGCTGTTGATGTCGGCGGCAGCCCAGCCGCCATCACCCGCATGGCTGAAATCACGCAGGTCGTTGACGATGCGCTTCACCCGGGCCAGCCCTTCCCGGCATTCCCTGAGCAAGTCCGGCGCATCTTCCCGTATATAGGCCAGCTCCGCGTAAGCAGGCAGCGCCTCGAGCCTGGCCAGTAGCGCGGCGGGCAGGCTGCTGCGTGCCTCGGCATAGACCGCCAGCAGCGCCAGCAGGTGGTCCAGATAGCCCGACAGGGTGCCCAGGTTGGAATTGACAAAGCCAATCGGATTGTTGATTTCATGCGCCACGCCCGCTGCAAGTTGCCCCACGGCCGCCATCTTTTCGGATTGCAGCAACTGGGCCTGGGTCTGCTTCAGGCGGGCGATGGAATCCACCAGGGCCTGCCGCTCTTCTTGCAGGGCGCTGTTGGCGTCCGCCAACTCATGGGTGCGTTCGCTCACCCTGGCCTCCAGCAGGGTGTTGGCAGACTCCAGCTCGCGCTTGGCGTCGCGCACCTGTGCGTTGGCCTCTGTCAGCGTGCGGTTGCGCGCGGTCAGCAGCGAAAACAGGTCCACCAGCGCGGCGTTGTAGACCGCTTGCGGCGCGCCTTGGGTGGTATCGAGGGATGCAAACGCCTGCGACGCAGTCTCGCCCGCACGAATGGCCAGCACCTGCCGGGCCATGTGCTTGTCTTCGGACAGGATGTGAAAGGTCAGCCAGCTGGTGAGGAAGTGCAGCAAATCGTTGCCGCTGAGTGACTCGCCCTTTTCATACTGCGCGCGCATCTGGACCACTTCCTGGACGAAGGCCTGGTGGGTTTTCAAATGCTGCTCGAAATACACCGGCAACACGTGCGCGGCCTGCATCAGCTCCTCCTCGAAGGTGAAGTGGCTCTGCGCATACTTCACCAGCTTGTCCAGCAGCGGCCCCACCGCGTGCTGCGCCTCTTCGCCGCCACTGGCCAGGTGGGGCGCTGCTGCGTTGATCATCCCCACCAGCGCCTTGTGCTGGGCATCGACGGCGTCAATACCCGAGACAAAGTGTTCACTCCAGGCCATCAGGTTCATGCCACAGTCTCCGGGCTCAGGGGTGATTCAACTGGCAGGGTCACGCGGAAGGTGCTGCCGGCACCGGGGGCCGACTTCACGGTGATGGTGCCACCGTGTCTTTGCACAATGCCAAACGAGATGGACAGGCCCAGGCCCGTGCCCTGGCCGACGGGCTTGCTGGTGTAGAAGGGCTCGAATATGCGCGACTGCTTGTCAGCCGCAATGCCGCATCCGGTGTCCTGCACCTCAAACCAGACCGTGTCGCCCTCCACGCCGGTACGCAGGGTGATGGTTCCATGCTCAGGGATGGCCTGCTCGGCGTTGGTCAGCAGGTTCATGACCACCTGGTTGATCTGGGAAGCGACGCAGTGCACCGGGGGCAAGCGAACATATTCACGCACTACATTGACCTTGTACTTCAGCTGGTTCCAGACCACATTGACGGTACTCTCGATGCCGGACTGCAGGTCGGCGTACTCGGCCTCTACATCGCCCTTGCGCGAGAAGTTCTTCAGGTCCAGCACGATCTGGCTGACCCGCTGCACACCCTGTACTGATTCATCAATCAATTTCCGGATGTCGTCCACCATGAAAGCGTAGTCCATGTCCTCCTTGCTGCGGGCCATCGCCTGCAGTGCGTGTGCAAGGGCATCGCCTTGTAGCTGGTCCACGGCTTCATAGCCCCGGACAATCTGCAGCAGGTTGTCCACATAGCCTGCCAGTGAACCCAGGTTGGACTTCACATAGCCGATGGGGTTGTTGATTTCATGCGCCACCCCGCTGGCCAATTGGCCGATGGATGCCATCTTCTCGGACTGCAGCAGTTGCAGCTGCATATCGGACAGGCGCCGGTTGGCCTCCACCAACTCATCGACACGGTGCTTGAGCGAGGTCTCGAGTCGGCCGCGCCGGGCAATGCGCCACAGGTCGTTGCCCAGCAACTGCAGGGTTTCGGTGTCAAAGTCCAGGTAGTCGGACTCCTTGTTTCCCACGCCCAGCAGCATGCGCACCTGGCCGCCCTCAATCACCGGAACCGAGATCAGCCGCTGCATGGGGACATGCCCTTGGGGCAGGCCTTTCCTGGCCGCATAGCCCGCGTAGTCGTTGAATACCACCGGCGCACGCTGGCGCATGCAGTCGGCCCAGATGCCGGCCTGGCTCAGCGGGTAGTGGGCGTCATAGGCTGCCGTGCAGCCCTTGAGTGCACCGGCCGTCCAGGCCACCATTTCCAGCGTCTCCTGGTCTTCGTTGACGAAATGCAGAAAGCCGATCTTGCTCTGCGTGAGCTTCTCGGCAAGCTCCAGCCCTGCGCTCAGGAATGCGTTTTCCGGAAGTTCACCGGCCAGCTCATGGATTTTCAGCAGCGCTGCGGAACGCTCCTTGGCCAGGTAGCGGTCGGTGATATCCAGGCTCAGGCCGCCCAGGAATTTTTCACCCGCGCCGTCATCAATCACGAACAGGCTGGTCTCGTTGTGGCGTCCGTTAAAGGTTTCCGGATAGACACGGTGTGCGCCGGCCTCCAGCACTTCGCGGTCCAGCAAGGTGACGAAATCCGCGAAATCGGGCGGGAATATGTCGTGCGCGGTTTTGCCGATCAGCGCTTGCGGCGGGGTTTGCAGCAAGGCCCCGAGTTGCTGGTTGGCCATCACCAGACGCAGGCTGCTGTCCTTGACAAAGGCGGTGCCGGGCAGCTGGTCGATAAAGCGCTGCATCAGCGACTGCGCCTGGTGCACCTGTGCCTCCAGGATGCGCCGCGCGGTCACATCGTGGATGGCAGACACCAGGTAGGTCTGGCCATTGAAGTCCATGGGGCTGGTAAACACCTCGACGTTGCGTACCTCGCCATGGGCCAGCCGCTGCCTGAAATCCTGGAAGGTGCGCCCGGATGCCAAGGACCGCGCCATCTCTTCGCGGATTTCCTGCGGGCTCTGGATGTTGATGTCGTGCAGGTACCGGGTGGTGATGGCAGCGTGATCCCAGCCATAAAAATCCATGGCGCGGACATTGGCGTCCACGATGCGGCCGTCCGCAGGGTCCACCACCAGCATCGGCAGAGGGCTGCTGGCAAACAGGGCGTTGTAGCGCTCCTCGCTTTCCTGTGCAGCCAGCTCGCCCTGCGCACGCCGTTCGCCGCGCTCCATCGCCTCTATCGCTGTGCTGATGTTGGACGCAAGCTGCAACAGCAGGTGCTGCACACGCTTGCCAAAGGCACCTGGCTCGCAATCAAACAGAGACAGCACACCGCACGCTTTGCCATCGACATGCAGTGGAATGGCAGCTGCTGCATGCCAGCCCTGGGTTTGGGCCCGTTCGCGCACAGGGTTCAGCAGGGGCTCGGTGGCCACGTCGTTGGACCAGAGGGCCCGGTTGCGGGCCAGGGCGGCACTGGCCAGGTCGTGCTCGGCCGGGGAGCCGGCAGCATTGGGCGCGCGGATCCAGTCGAGCAGGCTCCAGCCTTCCCCGCTTTGAGCCTGCGGCCACAGCCGTTGGTCACTGGCGTCCAGCATGCCAATCCAGGCCATTTGCATGCCGCCATCCCGCACCAGGTGTTGGCAGACGGCATCAAACAGGGCGGCCCTGCCCGTGCTGCGGATGATGACGTGGTCACAGGCCAGGAGCGCAGCGTACAGCCGCTCGGGAATGGGTGCCGGGTCCTGTGTATGCATGGTGGTGCGGCCGGGTGCCAAGGCGTCAAACACAGTCCGACGGTTCGCCCACGCGGATGGTGGCGGCAAGACGACTGCCAATGGAGCGCTCAAAATTCGTGATCTTGCTGATGACGGCTTCGTCCAGCACATGGCCCGCTGCCAGCAGCAACAGCCCGGACGGAGAGGTCATGTCGCTTGCCAGCACCATGCCCACCACCAGATCACGGGTGGTGACGGCTTTGCTGGTGGCCGCACTGACCGTGCGTTCCTCCTGTGAGCGGTCCTGGAAAATATCCAGGAGGACGTCGACCACTGCCGGATCGTAATGGTGGCCGCTGCCCTGGCGAATGACCTGCAGTGCGTCCTGCGGACTGAGTTGGCGCGGCTCCAGCAAACCCAGCTGCAGGCTGTCGAAATCGGCGGCCACCGCAAGAATGCGGGCACCCAGTGCAATATGTTTTCCGGCAGTGCCCTGCGGGTAGCCCGAACCGTCAAAGTGCTCCAGCTGCGCCGCAATGATGTCCACCGTGGACTTGAGTTCGGCCAGCGGCATCAGCAGTTGCTCGGCACGGGAAGGGTGGTTTCTGAACACCTCCAGTTGGCGCGGCGTCATGCTGGCCACCGGGGTTTTCAACAGTTCGTCATCAAAGCCGACCATGCCAATGGCGTGCAACAGACCGGCGACAAAGACCTCCTGCACCTGCTTGTTGTCCAGCGCCAGGGCCAGCGCCAAGCGCCGCGCCGTATCGGCCACGCGCCGCGTGTGGCCCGCCAGGCGCGTATCCCGCAACTCGATCATGGCGGTGAACATCTTGATGGAGGTGAGAAAGTTGGCCTTGAGCTTCTCATTGGCCCCATTCAGCGCTGCGTTGCTCCTTTTGAGCTCGGCGGTGCGCGCCTCCACCTTGACTTCCAGGCTGGCATTGAGCGCCTTGAGCTGCTCGTTGTGGGCCAGCACCAGCGCTTCCAGGCGCTTTTTTTCCTTGACCAGTGCACTGCGCTCCAGCGCGTCCTGCACGGTGAGGATGATGTCGTTGTCGTCCCAGGGCTTGGCAATGTAGCGGTAGATTTCACCCCGGTTGATTGCCCCGGTGATGGACGCGATATCGGCATAGCCGGTGAGCAGCAGGCGCAGTATGTCGGGCTTGCGCTGGCGCACATGCTCCAGAAACACCACGCCGTCCATCTGGGGCATGCGCATGTCGGAAATCACCAGGTCGATGGCTTCTGTCTCCAGAAGATCCAGCCCGGC
Organism: Rhodoferax lacus; assembly: GCF_003415675.1. Taxonomy (GTDB): domain Bacteria; phylum Pseudomonadota; class Gammaproteobacteria; order Burkholderiales; family Burkholderiaceae_C; genus Allorhodoferax; species Allorhodoferax lacus. Next base: position 149,554 of record NZ_QFZK01000004.1, on the reverse strand, counting down.
CTGGCCACTCTCAGCGGAAAGCACCTGAAGGCCGTGGGTACGAAACAGGCGACGCAGCGCCGACAAAATGCTGGGCTCGTCATCCACACACAGGATGACGGGGCGCCTGGCCACAAGGGCATCTGATTCGGTCAAGTTATTTGTCTCCCCATGCAAGCATGCGCCCTGTCACAGGTCTGAAAACTGCGTGACTTCGTGCAGGATTTGGGACATGTCGCCAAGCGAGTCCATGATGGAATCCAGTGTACCGCCTAAAGCCTGCTCCATAGGGGCAGACAGGGCAAGCGCTGCGTCGCTGGCAGCGAAGTCCATGCCCTTGCGCTTGCACATCTGGTTGGCGGCCTGGATGCAGACCGACAGCACTGGCGCGCTGGCGTCACGCACATACTGGTGGCGTATGCCGTCCACCAGATCGGCCGGAAACTGCCAGTGCTCCAGCAGCATGGCGCCCACCTCGGACTGGTCAATGCCTGTGACCTCCATCAGGGCGCTGTGTAGCGACACGCCATGCCAGAGCCCATATTCCAGTGCCTTGTTGAACTGCTCGGGGATGACCTGCGCCAGCACGATCTTGCCGAAGTCATGCAGCAGGCCACCGATGAAAAAGTCGTTGGACTCGGGCTGCGGGAAGCGCGCGCCCAAACGCCGCGCAATGGCCGCCGTTGCCAACGAGTGTTGCAGGTAGGCCTTCTTGTCAAAAGCCGCATGCAGATGCGCTGGCGCCAAACCCAGAGCGGCGATGCTCAGGGCCAGGTTCTTGATGGTGTTGAAACCCAGGAAAACGACCGCATGATCGACCGACGTCATGGGCTTGGAGAGGCTGTAATAGGCCGAGTTGACCACCCGCAAGACCTTGATGGTGATGACAGGGTCGCGCTGAATCACGTCCACCAGATCGCGCGGCGCCATGCCCGCGTCACGCGTGAGCCGCAGTATGCTTTGCACGCTGGCAGGAAAGGCATGCATGCGGTCGATGGCATCCAGCAATTCCTGCGCAAAGGGGGGGCTCAAGGTGGACATGGACCTAACTGTAAACGGCCCGGGCTGCGTGGTATCGGCGGCAGCCGAATCATGGGTCAGGCGTGCAGCAGCGTGCGCTCGCCGTCGGCGTGGCGCAACCGCTGCGCCAGGGTGCGGGAGATGGCCGTCATCAGCAGCAGCGAGAGCTTCTTGTGGTTCTCACTCAGGCGCACATACTGTTCCAAGGACAGGGCGAACAGTTCGATGTCGGTCTGGGCGATGGCGTTTTCACTGCGCGCCAGTTCGTCCAGAAAGGACATGCCGCCAAAGAAGTCGCCACGTCCATAGGTGGCGATGTGGTGCACCTGGCGGCTGGCGGCAATCGGGGCGGTGATGCGCACCTCGCCACTGCGGATCAGGAACAGCTCGGGCACCTGGTCGCCAATGGCGTAAATGGTCTCGCCGGCCTTGAAGCTTCGCTGCTGCAGGCTGGCCTCCAGGTCGGCCATGGTGTCGTCGCGGTGGTCCTTGAACATCTGCATTTCCTGCAGGGTCAGTGCCGCCTGGCTGTCCTGCGGGCGCACGATCTGGCTGACGATGCGGTCTTCCACCCACTCAATGGCGGCGGGCAGGTCCTTGAACACGCGCACCGTGCCCTGTGGCTCTGGCGCCTGGGCGCCCAGCAATGCGGGCACAGGCACATCAGGCTCGATCAACCCGGTCTGTATCAGGAACTCGCGCAGGTTGCGCCCGTTGGGCAACTGCTCGCGCACATGGCTGAGCAGCAGCAGTTTGCCGCGCTCGCGCAACAGGTCGCGTGCATTGCCCAGCATGTTGGCCGCGGTGATGTCCACCGACTGCACGCGGCGCAGGTCCAGGATGACATAGTCGCGCGTCTTGAGCTCGGGCTCCAGAAGCGTGTAGAGCTCGTAGGTGGTGCCAAAGAACAGGCTGCCCTGCAGCTCGAAGATCACCGCCCTGTCGCCCTGCTGGGCGATCAGGCGCATCTCGTCCTCGGGGCGGTACCAGGTGCTGGAGCGCTGGCTGACAAAGGTCTTGTGGCGCACCACACTGCCACCCACCTGCTCGCGCACAAACAGCAGAATGGACAGGGCCACGCCGGTGGCCGAGGCAGCAATCAGCCCCACCGTCAGCGCGCAGGCCACCACCACCAGCACCACGGCAAAGTCAAACACGGTGGCACGCGACTCCAAAAAGCGCAGGGGCTTGGTGTCTATCATGCGCAGGCCCACCACGATCAGGATGCCCGCCAGCGTGGCCACTGGCACCCATGCAATGAACTGGCTCAGCAGCAGCGCAGCCAGCAAGGCCAACACGCCCTCGATGACGCCGGACACGCGCGTCTGCGCACCACTGGAGAGGTTGACCATGGTGGCGCCCATGGTGCCCGCCCCGGGCATGCCACCCACAGCCGAGGAGGCGATGTTGGCCAGGCCCTGCGCCAGCAGCTCGCGGTTGGGCTCGTGACGTGTGCGCGTCATCTGGTCGATGACCACGCAGGTCTTGAGGGTGTCGATGGACAGGAGTGCTGCCAGCGTGAGCGCGCTGCCCAACAGGGCGGCGATTTGCGACAGGCGCAGCTCGCCAATATCGGTCCAGCGGCTGGTGATGGTTTGCAGATAGCCCTCACCCGTGGCACCCAGGGCGCCCAGCACCAGCGGGTTGTTTTCCAGGGTGCGCATGGTCGGGTCATTGCGCGCCAGCAGCACATAGGCCAGGAGGCCCGCCAAGATGCCCACGATGGTGGCCGGTATGGTGCGCTTGCCGCGCAGGGCCACAAAGGCCGCGCCCACCGTGGCCCCGCCCACGATGAGGCTGCGCCCATCCCAGGTCTCTGGGCTGGTGAGCGCGCGCCACCAGTGCAGATCAGAGCTGGCGCCCACAAAGTGCGGAATCTGGCTGCCCACAATAATCAGGCCCACGCCGCTCAGGTAGCCGCTGACCACGGTGTAGGGGATGTACTTGATGAGCCGCCCCGCGCCCATGAAGCCGATGAACATCTGGATCATGCCGGTGAGCATGCCCATTACGGTAAGCAGCAGCACGATGCTGGCCGGTGCCGTGCCCTGGTGCACCAGCTCGATGGCAAAGGCCGAGAGCACGGCGGCTGCGGGTGCACAGGGTGCGCTGATGAGCCGGTCGGTGCCGCCAAAGGTGGGGGCAATCAGGCCCAGCGCGGTGGCACCCAGAATGCCGGCCAGTGCACCAAACACCGCGTACTGCGGGCTGATGGCCGAATAGACAGTAACCCCAAAACCCACCGAGGCCGGCAGCGCCACCAGCATGGAGGCAAAGCCGCCCCACAAATCGCCCGGCACCTTGAATCGGTCTAGAACGCGTGTGAGTGCCGTCATGGAATTGCCTCTGCCTGTCTGTCTTATTGGAAGGCCAGTGTAGGCTGCTGGCAAAAATGCATCAAGTTCGCAGGCCACGCCGCCACTTGGCCGGTGGCAGGCCGTACTCGCGGCTGAAGGCGCGGCTGAAGGCGGCATCGGTCTGGTAGCCCACCTCTTCGGCAATGCGGATCAGCGGCGCGTTGCTGGCGGTGAGCAGGTTGGCTGCCAACAGCATGCGCCACTGCGTGAGGTACTGGATGGGCGCCATGCCCACAATCAGCTGGAAGCGTTCGGCCAGCACCGAGCGCGAGGTACCGGCCTCGCTGGCCAGGCTCTCCAGCGTCCAGGCCTGGGCCGGGTTCTTGTGCAACGCGGCCAGCGCCGCGCCCACAATGCGGTCGCCCACACCGGCCAGCCAGCCGGTGCGACCCGGGGCGTTGGCGTTCATGTAGATGCGCAGCACCTCAATAAACAGCACCTCGGAGAGCTTGGCCAGCACCCCCATGCCGCCCGGGCGCGGCGAGCGTGCTTCGCTGAGCGCATAGCGCAGCGAGGCCTCCAGCCAGGCCCCCGCGCTGGAGCCGCGCACATCCACCTTGACCACCGGCGGCAGGCCCGCCAGCAGCATGCGGGCCAAGCGCGCATCGCACGCCAGGTAGCCGCACACCAGGCGCGTGACCGCACCGCCCCCGCCGTAGGCCAGCTGGCGCGGGCGCTTGGACAGCACCACGTCCAGCCGGGCCCCGGTGGCTGCGGGCACGCCGGGCTGCGAGCACATGCGGTGCGCATCGCCCTGGGGGAAGATCACCGCGTCACCGGCCTGCAGGTGCAGCGGCGCCTGGCCCGCCATCTCCACATAGCACGCGCCTTCGGTGATCATGTGGAAGATCACCACGCGCTCGGCGCCCGGCTCCAGAAAGGGCGCGGCGTAGTCGGCATGCGGGGACTGGTAGCACCAGGGCGCGGTGAAGCGGCCGTTGATGAAGATGGCGCCTATCAGGCGCACCACGCGCAGGGTTTCCGACAGGGCGTCCATGGCCTCTACAGGGCGGCGTCCATGATCCGCACCTGCAGGTCAAACGGTGTGGCCGTGGCCATCGCACAGGGTACGGGGGAGTGGCCCAGGCACTTTTGCACCAGCGCCTGCAGATCCTCTGGCGTGGCACCCGCGGCCGACAGGCTGACGCGCAAGACCACATCAAACGGGCCGGCATACACCGTGGCCCCGTCAGCCCCGGCCATGCCCAACAGCCCACGGGCATCGGAGCGGCTGGCCACATCCACCTGCAGTGCGGTGAGCGCCACGCCCTGGCTGGCGCAGGCCAGCGTGATGGAGGTGGCGGCACAGGAAGCCATGCCGGCGCGCATCAGCCAGCCCGGCGTGAACTGGCCGCCGCTGCCGCCCAACTCCACCGGCATATCGGTAATGACCTCCAGCCCGTCGGGGTTGCGCACCACCACGCGGCTGGCCGATACCCAGCGCGCTGTGGCGGGGCCGTCGTCGTGCACGCCCGCCTCGGGGCGCCGTGTGAAGGCTGCCTTGACGCGTGCGACCGCTGCTGCAATGGCCTGAAGTGACATGGCGGGTTCTCCCTGAATGGTGTTGATTCTGGCATTTTGGGTGCTGCGGGCATAGACCTGCCATGCACCAACGGATGCGCGCATGCCATCCGGATGAAAGCGCAGCAAATCCGGACGCCCGGACAACTGCAGCCTATGCCTCATGCCAGCGGCGGACGCTGGGCCAATGGCGCGCGACGCCCGGGCAGGACAGACCGGCAGGCCTGACAGCACACTGCCCTCACCCCTTTCAGCCACTCTTTCAACCATCCCTTTCAACCACCCTTTCAAGGACTCACCACCATGGACACCGCAATCGATTTTTCGGCCATCAAAACCCGCCAACAAACGGCCTGGGCCAGTGGCGACTACGCCGTGATAGGCACCACCCTGCAAATCGTCGGCGAGTCGCTGGCGGAGGCCTGCAACCTGTGCTGCGACGAGCGCGTGCTGGATGTGGCCGCAGGCAACGGCAATGCCAGCCTGGCGGCCGCGCGGCGCGGTTGCAAGGTGACCTCGACCGACTATGTGGGCAGCCTGCTGGAGCACGGCGCGGCACGGGCCCAGGCCGAAGGCCTGACCATTGACTTCCAGCTGGCCGATGCCGAGGCCCTGCCTTTTGCCAACGCCAGCTTTGATGCGGTGCTGTCCACCTTTGGCGCCATGTTTGCGCCCGACCAGGCCCGCACCGCCACGGAAATGCTGCGCGTGTGCCGCCCCGGTGGGCGCATCGGCATGGCCAACTGGACACCGGAAGGGTTCATCGGCCAGGTGTTCAAGACCCTGGGGCGACACCTGCCCCCGCCCGCGGGCCTGCAGCCGCCTTCGCGCTGGGGCGTGGTGGCGCAGCTGGAGGCGCTGTTTGGCAGTTCGGCGGCCAGCATCCAGGCCAAGCCCCTGGTGTTCAACTTCCGCTACCGCTCGGCGGCGCATTTCATCGAGGTGTTTCGCACCTGGTACGGGCCGGTACACAAGGCCTTTGCCGCTCTGCCGCCCGAGGGCGCGCTGGCCCTGGAGCAGGACCTCACCGCGCTGCTGCAGCGCATGAACAGCGGCGGCCCCGGCACCCTGGTGGTGCCCAGCGAATACCTCGAAATCGTGGTGACACGGCGCTGAGCATGGCCTCCCTTGTGCGCGAGGCGCAGGCCGCACTGCGCAAGCTCTACCTGGAGAACCCCGCGCTGGCGCTGGTGACCGACCATGCGCGCAGCTGCGGGCCCAACACCGCCGACCCCTTTCATTCGCAGGTGACGCCCATGGACGGCTGCGGCGTGTGGGTTCCCATGGGCGTACACCGCGCCCTGGGCGGGCCGCACGATGCCCCAACCCCTGGGGACCTGCTGTGCGCGGCCCTTGCGGCCTGCCAGGACTCGGCCCTGCGCATGGTGGCCAACCGCCTGGGCGTGGTGATCACGGCGCTGGAGGTGCGGGTAACGGCCAATGTGGATGTGCGCGGGGCTTTGGGCATGGACGCCGAAGTGCCCACGGGCTTTCAGTCCATGGCCTGTGACGTCCACCTGGCCGTGGCTGAAGGCACGCCGCCGCGCTTGCTGGCCAGCCTGCAAAGCGCTGCCGAGCGCTGCTGCGTGGTGCAGCAAACCCTGCAGCACCCGCCACCGGTGAGCACCCGGTTTCATGTGACGGGGCTAGGCGTTGCACCTGCCGCTTGAAACCACCCCCCTCAGGCTTGGGCGATGGCTGCAATCGAAATACGCAGGCCGGGCACACGCACCGGCAGTTTGGCGGCCTGGCGTGCCGGCGGGTCCTGGGGGAACCACTGCAGCCATTCTTCGTTCATGCCGGCAAAGTCGGACTCGTCCAGCAGGATCACGGTGGCGCTCACCACCTGGGAGAGCGAGCTGCCCGCTGCAGCCAGAATGGCCGAGATATTGCGCAGGCACTGGCGCGTCTGCTCCTGGATGGTGTCGCCCACGATGGCCCCGCTCTGCGCGTCATAGGGCCCGGTGCCCGACACAAACACCAGCCCGGCCGCCTTGACGGCCTGGCTGTAGGTGGGCGGTGGCTTGGCCGCGTCTGCGCTGAAGATGATTTCACGGGCCATGGCGTGCTTTCCCTGAGCAAGAGGTGGCCCTGAGTATCGTCCTTAGCGCGCCAGCAGCGCCGCGTTGCCGCCCGCAGCGGTGGTGTTCACGGTGATGGTCTGCTCGGCGCAGAAGCGGTACAGGTAGTGCGGGCCACCGGCCTTGGGGCCGGTGCCGCTCAAGCCTTCACCACCAAAGGGCTGCACGCCGACCACGGCGCCAATCATGTTGCGGTTGATGTAGACATTGCCAATGTGCGCGGCATGGGCCAGGGCCTGGGCGCGCGAATCGATGCGGGTCTGGATGCCAAAGGTGAGACCGTAGCCCAGCGCATTGATCTGTGCCACCACCTCGGACGGGTCACCCGACCAGCGCACGATTTGCAGCACCGGGCCGAAGATTTCGGCTTGCACGTCGGCAATGCTGTTCACTTCAAACGCGTGTGGCGCAATCAGGTTGGGCAGGGCGCTTTGTTCATTGGCAGCGGGCTGCACCACCACCTTGGCCTCTTTCGTCAGTCGCGCGATCTGGCGCTGGATATTGTCATAGGCTTCCCTGTCAATCACCGGTCCGACATCGGTGGACAGGTCCGCCGGGTTGCCGCTGACCAGCTCACGCGCAGCACCCTGCACCATCTCGATCACACCATCGGCTATCGACGCGTGCACGCACAACAGACGCAGGGCCGAGCAGCGCTGGCCGGCCGAGCGGAAGGCGCTCATGCCCACGGCGTCCACCACCTGCTCGGGCAGGGCCGATGAATCCACCACCATGGCGTTGATGCCACCGGTCTCGGCAATCAGCGGGACGATGGCGCCATCCTTGGCGGCCAGCGCGCGCTGGATGATTTTTGCCACCTGGGTGGAGCCGGTAAACACCACACCGGCCACGCCGGGTTGCGCCACCAGGGCCGCACCCACGGTCTCGCCAGTGCCATGCAGCAGTTGCAGGGCGTCAGCGGGCACACCGGCGGCGTGCAACAGGCGCACAGCGGCCAGGGCCACGCCCGGGGTTTGCTCGGCGGGTTTGGCCAGCACCGTGTTGCCGGTGGCCAGGGCTGCGGCCACCTGGCCAGCAAAAATGGCCAGCGGGAAATTCCAGGGGCTGATGCAGACCCAGACGCCGCGGGCCGTCAGACGCAAGGTATTGGTCTCGCCGGTCACACCGTAGGTATAGGCCGCAGCAGTAGCACCATGCACCTGCGGCATGGCGATGGGCTGCATGATGCGCTCGGCCTCGTCGGCGTAGTAGCGCAGGAAGTCCACCGCCTCGCGCACTTCCGATACCGCGTCGCCCCAGGTCTTGAAGGCTTCCTTGACCAGGATGGCGCACAGGCTCGGCGTGTCGGCCAGCATGGCGTCGGCAGCGCGGCGCAGGATGGTGGCGCGTGCGGCCACGTCGGTATGGCTCCAGGCGGCAAAGCTGGCCTGGCTGGCCTGGAAGGCTTTGGCCACCTCGGCCACGTTGGCAGTAGCGACAGCCGGCACGGCAGTGCTTTGCAGCGCGGCCAAGAGTGGCGCACGCATGGCAGGCACGGTCAGGTCCAGGCCGGTGCTGTTTTTGCGGGCACCCGCATGCGTGCCGAACAGATCAATGGGCAATGGCAGCGAAGGCTGCGGCTCCAGGCGCAAGGGCGAGATCAGCAGCTCCTGCATGTTCACCGACTCATCGGCCATCTGGTGCACAAACGAGGAGTTGGCGCCGTTCTCCAGCAGGCGGCGCACCAGATAGGCCAGCAGGTCGCGGTGGGCGCCCACCGGGGCGTAGACGCGGCAGGACACGGTGGGGTTCTTGAGCACCTCGCGGTACACGCCCTCGCCCATGCCGTGCAGGCGCTGCAGCTCAAACGGGCCGCCGGTGCGTGCAGCCATTTGCAGGATGGCGGCGATGGTGGCGGCGTTGTGGGTGGCGAACTGCGGGTAGATGGCGTCGGGCGCGTCCAGCAGGCGCCGGGCGCAAGCCAGGTAGGACACATCGGTGTGGTGCTTGTGGGTGAACACCGGGTAGGTGGGCAGGCCCAACTCCTGGGCGCGCTTGATTTCCGCATCCCAATAGGCGCCCTTGACCAGGCGGCACATCAGCCGCACCTTGAGCGAGCGGGCCAGTGTGGTGAGGTGCTCGATCAGCTCCAGCGAACGCGTCTGGTAGGACTGCAGGGCCAGGCCAAAGCCAGACCACTCTGGGCAGTGTTGGGCCACGCGCTGCAGCAGCGCGGCAAACACATCGAGCGAGAGTTCCAGCCGGTCCACCTCTTCGGCATCAATGGTGAGGTTGATGTTGGCGCGGGCGGCCAGCTCGCACAGGCTCCAGACGCGGGGCACCAGTTCGTCCATCACGCGCTGGCTTTGCGCGTCTTCGTAGCGCGGGTGCAGGGCGCTGAGCTTGATGCTGATGCCGTCGTTGCGCTCGGGCGCGCGGCTGCTGTCCGTGTGGCTGGCAATGAAGGTGATGGCTTTGGTATAGCTGTCCAGATAGCGCAGCGCGTCCGCATCCGTGCGTGCGCCTTCCCCCAACATATCGTAAGAATATGTGAGCCCCCACGCTCCCGCACTGCGTGTCGTCGCTGCCCCCCCGGGGGGCTGTTGCGCCTCGGGGCGGCCCAGCGGCGCAACGCTCGCATGGTGCTGCTTGCGTGCGGAATCAGCCTCCTGCATGGCCTCGGCCATGGTCTGGCCCAGCACAAACTGGCGGCCCAGCAGTTGCACCGCGCGCAGGGTGGCGGCCACCACCGTCTTGGCGCCCAGCTTGGCCATCAAGCCGGGCTCGGCCTGCGGGCCCTGACCGGTTTGCGGGTCGGGCAGGAAGTGTTTGGACAGGGCAATGGCCGTGCTGGACAGGCGCGAGAGCACCTTGTCGCTGCTGCCCTCGAAGTCGGCCCGGCCGAGCTGGTCGGCGGTCAGGGCAATGGCAGTTTCGGCATCGGGCACGCGCAACAGGGCTTCGGCCAGGCGCATCAGGGCCAGGCCCTCTGCGCTGGATATCGGGTATTCGCGCAACAGGCTTTCCATGGCCCAAAAAGGTGGCGGGTTGTCGCGCACGGACTGCACCCAGGGGGTGGCGGCGCGGGCGGCTGCGGCCCAGTCCAGCCCGGTGGTGACCACCTGCAAGTGTCGTGCGACGACCTCACTCTCGGAGCGGTAGGGGGAAGGTAGCTGGGAATGGATTAGCAAGGGAAGTCTCCTGAAAATAGCAATAAACGCGATCTTCCCGGAAGCCGCTTTGAATTGCTAACTGTATTCAGACAGGAATTTAGTGATAAACACGGCGATCAAGTATTTTCAGCATTCACCCCAAAATCTGATGAAATGAAGCAAAAACATCCATGAAAGTGATCAAGACCATCATATTGTCTTAGGATAGGCATTCCAAATAGTGAATGCTGCAGCTATTGGTGCTCCTACCCATATACAGACAGGCCATCAAAACCATGACCCACGTTTCCAATGGCCGCGCCGACCTGGACCGCATTGACCTGAAGATTCTCAATTGTCTGCAGCAGGACGGCCGCATCTCCAACCTGAAACTGGCAGAGACGGTAGCCCTGTCACCCACGGCCGTGCTGTCGCGGGTGCAGCGGCTGACCAAGGATGGTTTTATCCTGGGCTACGAAGCCAGGCTGAACCCCATCAAGCTGGATGCGGGCATGACGGTCTTTGTCGAGGTGCTGCTGGACCGCACCACACCCAATGTGTTTGACGCCTTCAAGGCCGCAGTGCAAGTGCATGGCGAGATCCAGGAGTGCCACATGGTGGCGGGAGGCTTTGACTACCTGCTCAAGACCCGCATTGCCGACATGGGCGCCTACCGTGACTTCGCCGGCACGGTGCTGTGGCAGCTACCCGGTGTGCGCGAGACGCGCACCTATGCGGTGATGGAAGAAGTCAAGAACACCACGCACCTGAAGCTGGACTGAGCCGTCACGCGGTAGAGACAACCCGGCGTCAAGCGGGGACAGCCGCGTGGGGGTAATGCCGTCCACCGAAGATGGCGCTGCCCAAGCGCACCATGGTGCTGCCCGACTGAACAGCGGCTTCCAGATCGCCTGACATGCCCATGGACAGGGTGTCGAGTTGCAGGCCCTGGGCATTGAGCGCATCGAACAGTGCACGTGCCTTGGCATGTACGGCGCAAGCGGCAGCAAAGTCCGCGGCTGGTTCGGGGATGGTCATGAGGCCACGCAGGCGCAAGTTGGGCAGGGCCTGGATCTGCCGCGCCAGTTCCAGCACCGCCTCGGGCGCCACGCCGGCCTTGGTAGCACCGCCGTCAATATTGACCTGGATGCACACCTGCAGTGGCGCCATGCCTTGGGGCCGCTGGTCGCTCAGACGCTGTGCCGTCTTCAGGCGGTCCACCGTGTGGGCCCAGTCAAAGTGCGCTGCCACCAGGCGTGTCTTGTTGCTCTGGATCGGACCAATGCAGTGCCACTGCAGCGGCAGGTCGGCCAAAGCGGCCATTTTGTCCACCGCTTCCTGGATGTAGTTTTCGCCAAAAGCGCTTTGACCCGCAGCGCAGGCAGCACGCACCGCATCGGCACCAAAGGTTTTGGATACCGCCAGCAGCGTGACCGCATCGGCTGGACGGCCACAGGCTGCGCAGGCTTGTGCAATACGGTGGCGCACACCTTGGAGATTGTCGGCAATCATGGTCATAATCGCCCAAGCGTACCAAACAACATCAAGCGAACGAGGACTCTGTGGATATCACCCAACTGCTGGCCTTCAGTGTCAAAAACAAAGCGTCGGACCTTCACCTCTCGGCCGGCCTGCCGCCCATGATCCGTGTGCACGGTGACGTGCGCCGCATCAATGTGGAAGCGCTGGACCACAAGCAGGTGCACAGCATGGTGTACGACATCATGAACGACACCCAGCGCAAACACTACGAAGAGTTTCTGGAGATTGACTACTCGTTTGAGATTGATGGCCTGGCACGCTTTCGGGTGAACGCCTTCAACCACCAGCGCGGTGCCGGCGCCGTGTTCCGGACCATTCCCAGCAAGATCCTGTCGCTCGAGCAGTTGAATGCGCCCAAGATTTTTGGCGAACTCGCGCTCAAGCCGCGCGGCATGGTGCTGGTCACCGGACCCACCGGTTCGGGCAAGTCCACCACGCTGGCGGCCATGGTCAACTACCTGAACGAAACCGAGTTCGGCCACATCCTCACCGTAGAAGACCCGATCGAGTTTGTGCATGAATCCAAAAAATGCCTGATCAACCAGCGCGAGGTGGGTCCGCACACCCTGTCGTTTGCTGCGGCCTTGAAGTCTGCCCTGCGTGAAGACCCGGACGCGATTCTGGTGGGCGAAATGCGTGACCTGGAAACCATACGCCTGGCCATGACGGCCGCTGAAACCGGCCACCTGGTATTTGGCACGCTGCACACCTCGAGTGCTGCCAAGACGATTGACCGGATCATTGACGTGTTCCCCGCCGACGAAAAGGAAATGGTGCGCGCCATGTTGTCAGAGTCGCTGCAGGCGGTGATCTCGCAAACCCTGTGCAAGACCAAGGACGGCCAGGGCCGCGTGGCGGCCCATGAAATCATGCTGGGCACCAGCGCCATCCGCAACCTGATCCGCGAGGCCAAGGTGGCGCAGATGTACTCCAGCATCCAGACCGGCAATGCCGTGGGCATGCAAACCCTGGACCAGAACCTGTCGGACCTGGTCAAGCGCAACATCATCAGCCCGGCCGAAGCACGCGGTAAAGCAAAAATCCCAGAAAATTTCCCAGGGTAGAACACTATGGAACGCGATCAGGCCACCAAGTTCATCAACGATTTGCTGCGGCTCATGGTCAGCCGCAATGGCAGTGACCTGTTCATCACCGCCGAGTTTCCGCCCGCCATCAAGGTGGACGGCAAGATCACCAAGGTGTCGCCGCAACCGCTCAACGCTGCCCACACGCTGGCGCTGGCACGCTCCATCATGAGCGACAAGCAGATTGCCGAATTCGAGCGCACCAAGGAAGGCAACTTTGCCATCTCGCCACCCGGCGTGGGGCGCTTCCGGGTGAATGTGTTTATCCAGCAGGGCAAGGTGGGTCTGGTGCTGCGGGTGATCCCGGCCGTGCTGCCCACCATTGATGGCCTGGGTGTGCCCCAGGTGCTCAAGGAAATTGTGCTGGCCAAGCGCGGCCTGTGCATCATGGTGGGCGCCACCGGCTCCGGCAAGTCCACCACGCTGGCCGCCATGGTGGACTGGCGCAACGAATACTCCTGGGGCCACATCATCACCATCGAAGACCCGGTGGAGTTTGTGCATGCCCACAAGAACTGCGTGGTGACCCAACGCGAAGTGGGCCTGGACACCGACAGCTGGGAGGCCGCACTGAAGAACACCTTGCGCCAGGCACCCGACGTGATCCTGATGGGTGAAATCCGCGACCGCGAGACGATGGAGCACGCCGTGGCCTTCTCCGAGACCGGCCACCTGTGCCTGGCCACCCTGCACGCCAACAGCGCCAACCAGGCGCTGGACCGCATCATCAACTTCTTCCCGGAAGAGCGGCGCAGCCAGTTGCTCATGGACCTGTCGCTCAACCTCAAGGCCCTGGTATCGCAGCGCCTGATCCCCAAGCAGGACGGCAAGGGCCGGGTGGCTGCGGTGGAGATCATGATCAACTCGCCCCTGATTTCGGACCTGATCTTCAAGGGCGAAGTCACCGAGGTGAAAGAGATCATGAAGAAGAGCCGCAACTCCGGCATGCAGACCTTTGACCAGGCCCTGTTTGACCTGTACGAGGCCAATGCCATCACCTACGAAGACGCGCTGCGCAATGCCGACTCGCTCAATGACCTGCGTCTGCAGATCAAACTCAACGGTGTGCGCGGCAAGTCGCAAGACCTGAGTGCCGGCACCGAAAATTTCGCCATCATGTAACTTATGTCCAGCATCAACGCCAAAACCTACGAATCCATCTCCCCTGTCTCGGTTGCCTTTCTTGGCCTTGGCGTCATGGGTTATCCCATGGCGGGCCACCTGGCCCAGGCCGGGCACCGCGTCACCGTCTACAACCGCACGGCCGCCAAGTCCGAAGCCTGGCTGGCCGAGTTCAACGCAAGTGGCGCCAAGCACACCCATGCCCTGACCCCGCGCGCAGCCGCAGCCCAAGCCGACGTCGTGTTTTGCTGCGTCGGCAACGATGACGATTTGCGCAGCGTGACCCTGGGCGCTGACGGCGCCTTTGCCGGCATGCAGCCAGGCGCCGTGTTTGTGGACCACACCACGGCCTCGGCCAGCATTGCACGTGAACTCGCGGCGGCGGCCAAACTGGCAGGCATTGAATTTGTGGACGCGCCAGTGTCCGGCGGCCAGGCCGGTGCGCAAAACGGCATGCTCACCGTGATGTGCGGTGGCGACGCGGCCGCCTTTGCCAAGGCGCAGCCCGTGGGCATGGCGTTTTCGCGCGCCTTCACCCTGCTGGGTGAAAGCGGCGCGGGCCAGTTGGCCAAGATGGTGAACCAGATCTGCATTGCAGGGCTGGTGCAGGGCCTCTCGGAAGCCATTGCCTTTGGCCAGAACGCCGGACTGGACATGAACCAGGTGCTCGATGTGATTGGCAAGGGTGCCGCGCAAAGCTGGCAGCTCGACAACCGCGGCAAGACCATGGTGGCCGACAAGTTCGACTTCGGCTTTGCCGTGGACTGGATGCGCAAGGACTTAGGGCTGGTGCTGGACGAAGCCAAGCGCAACGGCGCGCGCCTGCCGGTTACTGCGCTGGTGGACCAGTTCTATGCCGACGTGCAGCACATGGGCGGACGGCGCTGGGACACCAGCAGCCTGATCAAGCGTCTGAAATAAGCCCGGGGCCACATCCGAGATGGTGACCGGTGAAACCCACACCACGATTTCCGACCAGACCCTGAGCCGTGCGCAACTGGAGCAGCTGGTGGCAGACGCCACGGGAGCGCTGGTGTTCGAGCGCTGCGATTTTGAAAGCGCCGACCTCTCGCGCCTGGACCTGCGGGGCTTTGGCTTTCACGGCTGCGCGCTGATGGAGGCGTCTTTCTACGCGGCCAACCTCTCGCGCACCACCTGGCAGCAGTGCCGTGGGCGCCAGGCCGATTTTGAAGCGGCGGACCTGACCGACGCCCAGTTCCACAACTGTGACCTCAACAACAGCAAGTGGCGGCGTGCCCGCCTGTCTGCGGCACACTTCAAGGACTGCAAGCTGACCGGAGCCAACTTTGAAGAGGTGCAGGCGCTGGGGCTGGTGTTGGAAGACAGCCTGCTGGTGGGTGCCAACCTGCTCAAGATGTCCTTTCGCAAAATGCAGCTTCAGCAGCTGGACTTTTCCGAGGCCGATCTGTCGGGCTGCGACTTCCGGGACGCAGTGTTCGTGGGCGGCAGCCTGCGCAACGCCCACCTCAAGCTGACCCGCTTTGAAGGTGCGGACCTGCGCGAGGCAGACATCGGCGGCCTCAAGCTGGTGGATGCCCGGCTGTTCCGCGGGGCCACCATCTCGCTGAATCAGGCTGCTGATTTGCTGGGGGAATTGGGCATCAGTGTGGCCTGAAGCCGAGCCGTGGAACTTTCGGGATAAAGACCGCAATCAGCCCGGCCAGCACCGCCAGCACGATGGACATCAGCCACAGCCCACGGTAGCTGCCGTAAAAGTCAAACACCACACCACCGGCCAGGGCACCCAGGGCGGCGCCCAGTGAATGGCCGGCTCCCAGCAAGCCCATGGACAGACCCATGACGCGCACGCCCAGATGCGAGGCCACCAGGCTGGCCACCACGGGCGCCGTTGCATAGTCGAACAGACCGAAGACCGCAGAGAACAGGTACAGCAAGGACAGGTCATCGCCCACCTGCATCAGCAACACAAAACTCAGCGAACGCACCGCATAAATGCCGGCAAGCAGCAGGGGCCGGTTCATGCGGTCAGAGAGCCATCCGGCCAGCAAAATGCCCAGCAGGTTGATGCCCGACAACAGCCCATAGGCACCTGCAGCCGTCACGCCGCTGAATCCGCAGGCGGCTGCATAGGGCAGGAAGTGCGTCTCTATAACCCCCGAGCTGGTGAAGCCGCACAGGAAGAAACTCCAGAACAGCAGATGGAATACCGGGCTGCGTGCCAGTTCCCGCAAGCGGCCTGACAGCGGCACATCGGGCACGCCATCGGTTGCCTGCACGCCTGCCACGCGGGGCAGCAAACGCCAGGACAGGGGCAGCATCACTACACAGGCCAGGGCCATGGCGGCAAACTCAAAGCGCCAGCCAAACTGCGCCAGCAAGAGTGCAGCCAGGGGCACCAGCAAGAAGGGACCCACGGTGTAGCCGGAGTCCACCACCGCCAACGCAAAGCCCCGCTGCTCCACAAAATAGGGCGCCACTGCAGCAAAGAAGGCGCTCACCGCCACCACCCCAAAACCCACGCCCGAGACCACACCAAAGGCCAGCAGCAAGTGCCAGGCCTGGGTGGCCAGCGCAGTCATCCCCAGGCCCAGGGCCAGCACGGCGAAACCTGCTGTCAGCAGTTTGCGTGGACCAAAGCGGTCAATGAAGTGGCCTGCAACCGGCGCCGTCAAGGCCATGACCAGCAGGGCCAAGGCACCGGCACCGGACACCAGGCTGCGCGACCAGCCCAACTCGGATTCCCAGACCGGCATGGCCAGGCTGAGCAAGGTGCGCGCCGTGGCCGACAGGGCAACCGCCAGAAAGCCATAGGCCACGATGGTCCAGCCTACCCTGTGCGCATGGCTGCGTGCGCTGGCGTCCGGCACGCTGTTGTGTGGCGCGCTCATGGGAAGTGCGCTCCGGGTACCGGGTGCTTTTGCGCATTTTTAAGCAGCTTGTCTTCCACCGCCGCCTGCAGGTCGACTCCGGTGTGGTCTGCGAGTTGCAGCAGGTAGAGCAGCACGTCGGCCATTTCCTCACCCATGCGACTTTTCAGTACCGGGTCGCGACTGGCGGCGGATGACTCCTCAGGTGTCATCCACTGAAACAGCTCCATCAGCTCGGCGGTTTCCACCATCAGTGCCATGGACAGGTTTTTGGGCGTGTGGAACGTTCCCCATTGCCGCTCGACAGCAAAGGCCCTGAGCCGCGCTTGCAATGCTTCCAGGTCCATGGAGTCCCTCCCTTTTTTGTTGATCGCCCGACTATACGGGTCCCATCCACAAACAAAAAGGCCTGGAGTGACCCAGGCCTTTTGCGTGGCTGCGACGGGCCAGACTACTTCTTGCTGTCGGGCGCCGGCAGCATGTTGGCCAGTTCGTCTTCGCTGATGATTTCCAGGATGCGCACCACGCGCTGCACGCCGGAGGTGCCTGACACCACTTCAGTGGCACGGTTGGCTTCGCGCTGGGTCACACGGCCCATCAGGTACACGGTGCCGCGCTCGGTGGTGACCTTGAAGGCATTGGCAAACAGGTCCTTGGCGTCGAACAGGTTGGCCTTGACGCGGCTGGTGACCAGGGCGTCAGACGAGCGCTGGGTCAGGGTGGCGTTGCCCAGCACAGCCAGTTCATTGACGATGTTGCGCAGGTTCTCCACGCCGGAGGCTGCTTTCTCGGCCAGTTGCTTGTCCTGCTCGGAGGGCACTTCGCCGGTCAGCAGGAGCTGGCGGTTGTAGCTGGTGGTATTGATGTGCGCACGTTCACCCAGGGCGTCTTCAATGCGGTTGCGGGCCTTGAGCTGGATCGCGTTGTCTTCCACCACGGTGCCCGAGGTGCGGCGGTCAGAGGCCACCAGCGCGCCGGTCACGGCACCGCCCACCATCAGGGGGAAGCAGCCGCCCAGGCTGAGCAGGCCGGCGGTCAGGGTGAGGGCAAGAATGGATTTTTGAAACGTTGTTTTCATGTCTGGGTTTCCTGGTCGCCCAAGAGCTGGGCATCAACCGCATCACAGATGCAATGCAGGGCCAATATATGCACTTCCTGAACGCGGGCCGTGCGCTCGCTGGGCACGCAGATGTGCACATCGGTATCACGCAGGGCCTGGTTCATCTTGCCGCCGCCGCGCCCGGAGAGGCCAATGACCACCATCTCGCGCTCGTGCGCGGCTTCGATGGCAGCCAGCACATTGCCGGAGTTGCCACTGGTGGAGATGGCCAGCAGCACGTCGCCAGGCTGGCCCAGGGCACGCACCTGGCGCGAGAAGATGACGTTGAAGTCGTAGTCGTTGGCAATGGCCGTGATGATGGAGGTGTCGGTGGTCAGCGCGATGGCGGCCAGCTCCGGGCGGTCACGCTCAAAGCGGCCCACAAACTCGGCCGAGAAATGCTGCGCATCGGCTGCCGAGCCGCCGTTGCCGCAGGCCAGCACCTTGCCTCCGCTGGTGACACAGGCCACCACGGCCTGGACGGCTGCGGCAATCGGTTTGCTCAGGGCTTCGGCGCACTGGTATTTGAGGTCAGCGCTGTCGATGAAGTGTTGGTGTATTCGTTTTTCCAGCATGGGGCGATGATAACTGCCCGCTATGAAGCTGCTGTGAAGCAGGCCCCACCTGCCCTGTGGCTTTGTAAGCCCATGTCAACCGGCGTCAAAAGCCGCCTGCAGCCACTGCAATCCGTGCGGCTCCACCAGCACCACATCAAAACGGCATGGAGGCAGCGGGCGCTGGCTCAGCAGGTAGTGGCGTGCGGCAAAGACAATGCGGCGCTGCTTGAAGAAACTGATGCTGGCGCCCGCGCCACCGTGGGCCGCCGAGGCGCGGCTGCGGACCTCGACAAATACGGTGGTACCGTCAGGCGTCTGCATGATGAGGTCAATCTCGCCGCCACCACGCCCCGGGGTTCGATAATTGCGCTGCAAAAGGCGCAGGCCGTGCCGCTTGAGGTGGCGCAAGGCCTCGTCTTCGGCGGCATCGCCAGACTGTTTGGTGCTGCCGTTTTTGGGCGGCGGTTTTGATGAAGGAATTTCCATAGTGAGCGCGTCTTATTCTTCTGCCCGTGCGGCTGCACGGGAGGCTGCGTCTGATCAGCATTATCCGCAAGGTGCACTGTATGTGGTTGCAACGCCCATAGGCAACCTGGCCGACATCACCCTGCGCGCCCTGCATGTGCTGGAGTTGGTGGACGTAATTGCCTGCGAGGACACGCGCCACACCCAGCAGATGCTGCGCGCCTATGGCATCGACAAGAGCGGCGGCCAGTTGCTGGCCGTGCACCAGCACAACGAGACCGAGGCGGCGCACACCGTGGTGGAGCGCCTGCGCGCGGGCCAGCGCGTGGCCTATGTGAGCGATGCCGGCACACCCGGCGTGAGCGATCCCGGCGCGCGCCTGGCGGCCGTACTGGTCCAGCAGGGCTTGCGCTGCATTCCTCTGCCTGGCGCCAGCAGCGTGACTGCCTTGCTGTCGGTGGCGGGCGTTGCGGCCGAATCCGGTGCCGCCAGCGGCTTTGTGTTCCAAGGCTTTTTGTCCAGCAAGAGCACGGAGCGTGCGCATGCGGTGCAGTTGCTGATGCAGGAGGCACGCGCCGTGCTGCTGCTGGAAGCGCCCCATCGCATCGAGGCCCTGGCCGAGGCCCTGGGCGCGCTGGGTGAGCGGCCCATCACCATCGGGCGCGAGTTGACCAAGCAGTTTGAAGAAATTGCCACCTTAGCCGCCCGGGACTTCAAGGCCTGGCTACAGGGCGATGCCAACCGTCTGCGCGGTGAGTTCGCCCTGTTGCTGCACCCGGCGCCCGTGGCCGCAGAGGGTGGTGATGCTGTGCGCATACTCACTTTGCTGCTGGCTGAGTTGCCCCTCAAGACCGCCGTGAAGCTGGCCGCCGATATCACCGGCCAGCCGCGCAACGCGCTCTATGAGCAGGCGCTGGCGCTCAAGAGCGGAAAAACCGCTTGAGGCTCACCGATTGCAGTGTTGACAGGCCTGTGTTTTTGAACGTTGCGCCGTGCATTGCCAGCAGGAGGTTTTAAACATATGATGATTGAAACGCCCAAACGGCCTTACGCCAGCGGCTACAGCCCATGAACCCCCGCCTCACCAGCCACACCTCCACCTACTCCGGGCGCAACCTGCATGGGCAGGTGGTCAACGAGCTGGGCCGGCGCGTGGTCAGCGGCGCCTATGCCGCAGGCGCGGTGCTGCCCAATGAAGAGCAGCTGTGCCAGGAGCTGCAGGTCAGCCGCACGGCGCTGCGCGAAGCCGTCAAGGTACTGGCTGCCAAGGGCCTGCTGGAGGCGCGCCCGCGCATCGGCACCCGGGTGCGGGTACGCGACCAGTGGAACCTGCTGGACCCGGACATCCTGGCCTGGCGCTGTGCCACCGGGGCGGATGCCGAATTCCTGCGCCACCTCACCGAGCTGCGCGAAATCATTGAGCCCGCCGCTGCGTCGCTGGCTGCCAACAGCCGCACACCGGCGCAGCTGGAGGCCATAGCCGCGGCCCTGCAGGACATGCGCCAGGCACCCGCCATTGCCCAGTGGATCGAGGCCGACCTGGCCTTCCACACCGCCATCCTGCGCGCCACCAACAACCCGCTGCTGATGCCGCTGGCGGCCATCATCGGCAGCGCGCTGGAGTCGCTTCTGGGTGTCACAGCACGCTCGGCCGGCGACTTCAAACGCGCCCTGCCGGACCACCAGAAGGTGTTCGAGGCGATTGAAAGCGGCGACGCCCAGAGCGCCCTGCACCGCATGGCCGGCATGCTCTCGGACACGCGCTCGCTGATGAAACAGGTAGTTTTCTAGGCGGCTCCTGCGGACAAGGGTTTGTCCCTAGCGGCATTTCAGCCGCTTATTTGTATGATGAATGAATGGCGGCACCTGGTAGCAAGGTGCCCTGTTGCACGCTTCCGAGCGTTTCACCATCCTTAGCCCAGAGATTTCCATGGCCCGCATTCAGCTCGAAAAGGTGTTCAAAGCCTACGGCGACAACCCGCCGGTGATCCGTGACGTCTCGCTGGACATTGGTACCAACGAGTTTTGTGTGTTTGTCGGCCCTTCGGGCTGCGGCAAGTCCACGCTCTTGCGCATGGTGGCCGGGTTGGAGACCATCAACGGCGGCACCCTGCGCATTGGCGGCCAGCCCATGAACGAGGTGGCCCCGGCCCAGCGCGGCGTGGCCATGGTGTTCCAGAGCTACGCCCTCTTTCCGCACATGACGGTGTTCGAGAACATGGCCTTTGGCCTGCGCCTGTCCAAGGTGGCCGAGCCCCAGATTCAGAAGCGCGTGGGTGATGCAGCGCGCATCCTGCAGCTCGAGCCCTTTTTGCAGCGCCTGCCCAAGGCCTTGTCGGGCGGGCAGCGCCAGCGTGTGGCCATTGGCCGGGCCATCGTGCGCCAGCCCGGTGTGTTTTTGTTTGACGAACCGCTCTCCAACCTGGATGCCGCCCTGCGCGTGCAGACGCGCTTTGAGATTGCCAAGATCCACCGCGACTTCGGCCAGGCCAGCACCATTTACGTCACGCACGACCAGGTAGAGGCCATGACCTTGGCCGACCGCATCGTGCTGCTCAACTCCGGCCCGGCAGTGGCGCGCGATGGCAGCGTGGCCCAGTTTGGCGCGCCGCTGGACCTGTACCACCATCCCGTAAACCAGTTTGTGGCCGGCTTCATCGGCAGCCCCAAGATGAACTTCTTTGCCGCCACCCTGCACAGCGCCGGGCCCGAGTTGGCCACCGTGCAACTGCCCACCGGCGAGACCTTGCAGGCCCGCGTCAACGCACAGGCCCTGCCTGCAGGCGCACCCATCACCGTGGGCCTGCGCCCCGAAGATGCCGAGGTGGGCACGGCCACCCAGCACGTGCTGCGCAATGTGCAGTGGCAGGAGCGCCTGGGCGAATCGACCTACCTGTACCTGGACAGCGGCATCACCAGTGACCCCTGGGTGGTCAAGGCACCCGGCAACACCTTTGCCCGCGCCGGTGAGCGCGTGGCCCTGAGCATGCCCGCCCAGCACCTGCATGTGTTTGATGCACAAGGCCTGTCCATGCCGCGCACCATTGCCAGCCATGACTTGTCGCTGTCCGTGCCCGCCTCGGCTATGACCCCGTCCACCGCTGCCAGCGCCTGAAAGTCCCCATGCAATTAGGTGTTTGCTATTACCCCGAACAGTGGCCAGAAGAGTGGTGGGCCGATGACGCCGCGCGCATGGCCGCCATGGGCATACGCTATGTGCGCATTGCCGAGTTCGCCTGGAGCCGCATAGAGCCCACGCCCGGCGAGTTTGACTGGGCCTGGCTGGACCGTTCTATTGCCACCCTGCACGCTGCGGGCTTGCGCGTGGTGATGTGCACACCCACGGCCACGCCACCCAAATGGTTAGTCGATTCCGACCCGGCCATGCTGGCCGTAGACGCCAACGGCCAGGCGCGCGGCTTTGGCTCGCGCCGCCACTACTGTTTTTCCAGCCCGTCGTACCGGGCGCAGAGTGCACGCATCACCGAGGCCGTGGCCCAGCGCTACGGCCAACACCCGGCAGTGGCCGCCTGGCAGACCGACAACGAATACGGCTGCCACCTCACCGTGCTGAGCTACAGCCAGGCCGCACGCCAGGGCTTTCGCGCCTGGCTGCAGGCCAAATACATCACAGTGGACGCCCTCAACACCGCCTGGGGCAATGTGTTCTGGAGCCAGGAGTACCGCAGCTTTGACGAGATTGACCCCCCGGTGGGCACCGTCACCGAGGCCCACCCGGCGCACCGGCTGGACTACCGCCGCTTTGCCTCCGACGAAGTGGTGGCCTTCAACCGCATCCAGACCGATATCCTTCGCCAGCACTCGCCCGGACGCGATGTGACGCACAACTTCATGGGCTTCTTCACCGAGTTCGACCACCACGATGTGGCCGCCGACCTGGACGTGGCCACCTGGGACAGTTACCCGCTGGGCTTCACCCAGGACTTCTTTTTGAGCAGCCTGGAAAAACAGCGCTACGCGCGCACCGGCCACCCCGACATTCCCGCCTTTCACCACGACCTGTACCGCGGCCTGTGCACGGGCGCCAACAAGGGCCGATGGTGGGTGATGGAGCAGCAACCCGGCCCAGTGAACTGGGCGCAGTGGAACCCGGCTCCCCTGGACGGCATGGTGCGGCTGTGGACCTGGCAGGCCTTTGCCCACGGTGCCGAGGTGGTGAGCTATTTCCGCTGGCGCCAGGCGCCGTTTGCGCAGGAGCAAATGCACGCCGGCCTGCACCGCCCCGACCGCTCGCTGGACCAGGGTGGCTTGGAGGCCACGCAGGTGGCGCAAGAACTGCTGGCAATCGGTCTCGCCGCCACAGGTGACGCAGCAGCCAATGCATCAGCAAGCCAGGCCCGCGTGGCCCTGGTGCTGGACTACCCCAGCCTGTGGATGGCGCAGATCCAGCCACAGGGTGCGGACTACAACCCCATGGAAATTACGTTCCGGGCCTACAGCGCGCTGCGCCAGCTGGGCCTGGATGTGGACATCGTCTCCAGCCGCGCTGATCTGAAAAGCTACGCGCTGGTGGTGCTGCCCGCGCACCTGCGTGAGGACGCGGCGCTGGCCGCACGCCTGGCGGCGTTACAGGCCGACGGCACGGCACAGGCGGTGTTCGGTCCGCGCGCAGGCGCCAAGAACCAGGCGCTGTCTTTTGCTGACGGCTTGCCGCCCGGCGCCTTTGCCGCACTGGCCGGTGTGCGGGTGCAGCGCGTCTCGTCCCTGCCACCGGGCGTGGTGGACGCGGTGCGCTGGCCCGATGGGTCCTTGAGCAGCAACAGCCATTGGCGTGAAGACGTACAGACCCAGGGCGCACAAGCCTTAGCCAACTTTGACGATGGCCGCCCTGCCGTGCTGCGCCACGGCAGCAGCTGGTACAGCACCGGCTGGCCCGATGAGGCGGGCTGGAAGCAGCTTTTCACCCGCGCCGCAGCGGCCGCCGGTCTGGCCACGCAAGATCTGCCAGAAGACCTGCGCACCAGCCGTCTGGGCAACCATGTGTTCGTCCAGAATTTTTCGAGTTCCACGGTGCACTACGCACCTGTCAACCATGCGCAGTGCCTGCTGGGTGCGCGTGAACTGGCCCCGCAAGGCCTGGCTATCTGGAAGCTAAGCCCTTCCATCTGAAGACGTTGCAAGACGCGAACCCACCAACAACACTAGGAGACCGCATGACATTCAAACCCCTCAAACTCGCGCTGCTCACCGCCAGCCTGATGGCCAGCTTTGCCGGCTTCGCCGGCGATCTGGTGATCAACACCGACGCCTCCGACCCGGCGCCCAAGGCCGCTTTTGAAGCCCTGGTCAAGGGCTTCGAGAAGGCCAACCCCGACGTCAAGGTCAAGCTCAACACCTTTGACCACGAAGGCTACAAGACCTCCATCCGCAACTTCCTCACCGCCGAAGCACCCGACCTGGCCACCTGGTACGCGGGCAACCGCATGGCCCCGTTTGTCAATGCCGGCCTGTTTGAGGATGTGTCCGATGTCTGGGCCAAGGAAGGCCTGAACGACTCTTTCAAGTCGGCTGCGGCCTCCATGACCATGAATGGCAAGAAGTGGGGCCTGCCCTACACCTACTACCAGTGGGGCGTGTACTACCGCAAGGACGTGTTTGCCAAGCTGAAAATTGCCGAGCCCAAGACCTGGGAAGAACTGCTCAAGGCCTGCGAGACCCTCAAGGCCAACAAGGTCACGCCCTTTGCCATTGGCACCAAGGCCACCTGGACCACCGGCGGCTGGTTTGACTACCTGAACATGCGCGTCAACGGCTATGAGTTCCACATGGACCTGACCGCCGGCAAGGTGCCCTACACCGACAAGCGCGTGGAAGCCGTGTTCGACAAATGGGACCAGCTCACCAAGCCTGGCTACTACCTGGCCAACCACGCCTCCTACCAGTGGCAGGAAGCCCTGCCCGCGTTCGTGAAGGGCGAGGCCGCCATGTACCTGATGGGCAACTTTGCCGTGGCCCCCATGAAGGAAGCCGGCCTGAAGGAAGAACAACTGGGCTTTATGCAGTTCCCCGAAATCACCAAGGGCCTGCCCAAGGCAGAGGACGCTCCCACCGACACCATCCACATCCCGGCCAAGGCCAAGAACAAGGTGGATGCACGCCGCTTCCTGGCCTATATGGCCAAGCCCGAAGTGCAGTCCGAGGTCAACACCATCCTGGGCCAGCTGCCGGTCAACAAGAACGCCAAGATGCCTGAGGACACTTACCTCAAGGCCGGCTTCACCATGCTCTCCAACGCCTACGCGCTGGGACAGTTCTATGACCGCGACGCACCCGCCGAGATGGCCAAGGCCGGCATGGATGGCTTCCAGCAGTACATGCTGAAGCCGGGTGAGCGTGGTGCCATGCTCAAGCGCCTGGAGCAGGTGCGCCAGCGCGTCTACAAGTAAGCCTGCAACGCGCTTTCGCTTAAGGAAACAACCATGAACACCAGCACCCCATCGACAACACCTGCCCGCAGCGGCTGGTGGGCGCGTCACCAGATGGCGCTGGTGCCATGGTTGTTTCTGGCGCCCGCGCTGCTGATGTTTGGCATCTATGTGGTCGCACCCATCTTCGAGTCCATGGCCATCAGCCTGTACGACTGGGATGGCCTGGGCACGCCCAAGTACATCGGCCTGGGCAACTATGTGGAGCTTTGGAGCGACGAGGATTTTTTTACCGCGCTCAGAAACAATGTGATCTGGTTCTTCGGCTTTTTGCTCGCCATCCCTATGGGATTGGGCCTGGCGCTGCTGCTCAACCAGGAGGTGTTTGGCATACGCCTGGCCAAATCGCTGTTCTTCTTTCCGTTTGTGATTTCGCAGGTGGTGATCGGCCTGGTGTTCAGCTGGTTTTACGACCCCACCAACGGCCTCTTGCTGCATGTGATGGCCTGGCTGGGCATGGACCCCATAGCAGTGCTCTCGGATGAGCACCTGGTGACCTACGGCATTGTGATTGCCGGCCTGTACCCGCAAACCGCCTACTGCATGATTCTGTACCTGACTGGCCTGAACAACCTGCGCCCCGACCTGATCGAGGCCGCGCGCCTGGAGGGCGCAAAGGGCTGGACCATGCTGTTCAAAATTGTGTTGCCGCAGCTGCGCCCGGCCACGTTTATTGCGGTGGTGGTCACCATCATCGGCAGCCTGCGCAGCTTTGACATGATTTCCATCATGACCCAGGGCGGGCCCTACGGCCAGTCGCGCGTGCTGGCCTATTACATGTACGAGCAGGCCCTGAGCGAATACGGCTACCGCATGGGCTACGGCACGGCCATTGCCACGGTGCTGTTTTTGCTGATGCTGGTCTACATCGTGTTTGTGCTGTACCGCGTCTACCGGCAAGAGCAGGAAACCGACTAGGACCCCCATGTTCCCCACCCCTATCATCCAAACCTCCCGCCCCACGCAGTGGCTGTACCGCGTGGGCCTGCCTCTGGCCCTGCTGGTGTGGCTGCTGCCCATCATCGCGGTGGCCTTTACCTCGGTGCGCGGCCAAGGCGACCTGGCCAACGGCAACTACTGGGGCCTGCCCACCGAGTGGCGCATCCTGGAAAACTACAGTGCCGTGTTCCAGAACACGCCGCTGGCGCACTACATCCTCAACAGCTTTCTGGTCACCATCCCCACCGTCATCGGTGCGCTGACGCTCGCCTGCATGGCCGGTTTTGCACTGGGCGTGTACCGCTTCAAGCTCAACCTGGTGGTGTTCTTCCTGTTTGTGGGCGGCAACTTTGTGCCCTTCCAGATCCTGATGGTGCCGGTGCGTGACCTGAGCCTCAAGCTGGGGCTCTACGACAGCATTGCCGGCCTGGCGCTGTTCCACATAGCCTTCCAGACCGGCTTTTGCACCTTCTTCATGCGCAACTTCATACGCGACCTGCCGCGCGAATTGGTGGAGGCCGCACGCGTGGAGGGTGCCAGCGAGATCCAGATTTTCTTCAAGGTGGTGCTGCCCCTGGTGCGCCCGGCCGTGGCCGCGCTCTCGGTGCTGATCTTCACTTTCATCTGGAACGATTACTTCTGGGCCACGGTGCTGATCCAGGGCAACCACGCCATGCCGGTGACCGGCGGCCTCAAGTCGCTCAACGGCATGTGGGTGGCGCAGTGGCACCTGGTCTCGGCCGGCTCGATTGTGGCCGCCCTGCCGCCGGTGCTGATTTTCTTTGCCATGCAAAAACACTTCATTGCAGGCCTGACCATGGGTGCCACCAAGGGATGAATGGCCCCACCCACACCTTGCTGCGTCTGGACGGCACACACTGCTGCGCCCTGATTGAATGGGAGACGGGCCGCATGCCGGTGTGGCGCCACTTTGGCGCGCTATTGCCCGAGGCGCCGCTCAGCAGCCAGTGGACTGCAGCCAGCCTGCGCCGCCAGGCCAATGCCAGCATGGACCGGCTGGACGGCAACCCGGTGTTTCCCGGTTTTGGCAACGGCCTCTCACTCAACCCCGCGCTGCGCGCGCACGCCAATGGCACAGGCGCCGTCCACGAGTGGGTTGCGCACTCCTATAGCCGCAGTGAAGACGCCAAACAGCAAAGCCTGCTGCTGCACTTGCAGGACGCCAGCGGTCTGGCCTTGGACATAGTGCTCACGCTGTGGCGCAACAGCGATGTGCTCAGCCTGCAAACCACCCTGCACAACCACAGCGGCCACGCCTTGCAGCTCGATTGGCTGGCCTGCGGCACGGTGCCCACGGGTGCGGAGTTGTCCGAGGTGGCGCATTTTTCCGGCCAGTGGGGGCTTGAGTTCCAGTGGCAGCGCACGCCTTTGGCAGCAGCGGGCTTTCAATTGCAGAACCGCCACGGCCGCAGCTCGCATGAGGCACCTCCTGCCTGCTTTGTGCTCGCACCCACCACCGGCGACCACAGCGGCGAGGTGATTGCCGCGCAGCTGGCTTGGAGCGGCAACCACCAGTTTGCGCTGGACCGCTGTGACGACGGCTCGGCCCTGTTGCAGGCCGGTGTCTGGCTGGCGCCGGGCGAGCAGCAACTGGCTGTGGGGGATAGCCACAGCACACCCGCGCTGCACATCAGCTGGTCGGGCCAGGGGCTGAACGGCACGTCGCACAACTTCCACCGCTTTGCGCGCCAGCAGGTGCTGCAGTGGCATGGTGGCCGCATGCGCCCACGGCCCGTGCACCTCAACACCTGGGAGGCGGTGTACTTCAACCACGATGACGCCACCCTGCGCGCCCTGGCCGAACGTGCCGTGGCCCTGGGCGTGGAGCGCTTTGTGCTGGACGACGGCTGGTTTCCTGGCCGCCCCGATGACCACAGTGGTCTGGGAGACTGGTGGCCCGACCCGATCAAGTACCCGCAGGGCCTGGGGCCCTTGATCGGCCATGTGCTGGGGCTGGGCATGGAGTTTGGCCTGTGGGTGGAGCCCGAGATGGTCAACCCCGACAGCGATTTGTTCCGCGCCCACCCGGACTGGGCGCTGCAGATGGCCGGGCAGCCGCTGCAATTGGGGCGCCAGCAACTGGTGCTGGACCTGTCGCGCCCCGAGGTGGGCAACTACCTGTTTGAAAAACTCGACACCCTGCTGCGCGAGAACCGCATCAGCTATTTGAAATGGGACATGAACCGCGACCTGGCGCAGGCCGCAGGCGCCCATGGGCAGATGGCCTATGCACAACAAATACCGGCTCTGTATGCGCTGCTGCAACGCCTGCGCGCGCAGCACCCGGCAGTTGAAATCGAGAGCTGCGCCTCGGGCGGCGGGCGCATGGATCTGGGCATCCTGCAGTACACCCAGCGCTTCTGGACCAGTGACAACAACGACGCGGTCTCGCGCGTGGCCATCCAGAGCGGTGCGACGCGCCTGTTCCCGATGGAGGTGCTGGGCGCCCATGTGGGCCCGGCCCCGGCCCACACCACCGGGCGCAGCCAGAGCCTGGAATTGCGCTGCGCGGTGGCGCTGTTTGGCCACATGGGGGTGGAGGCCGATGTGCGCAAATTCAGCGAGGCCGAGGCACAGACGCTGGCTACCTGGATTGGCCTCTACAAAGCCTGGCGATCGGTGCTGCACAGCGGGCGCTTCAGCCAGGGCCGCACCGCCAACGGCGTGTGGTGGCTGGCCCAAGGCGCGGGCCGCGCGCTGCTGGGTGTGTTCACGCAGACCGCGCCCACCAACATGCACCATGCGCCCTTGCGTCTGCCCTGCCTGCAGGGTTTGCCCGAAGCCACACACTGCCATGTGCACTTGCTGGGTCAGGCCGGCCAGGAGCGCGCGCGGGGCGATGCGGCATCTGGCTGGCTGGATGCCCTGCGGGGCGAAGGTGTCACGTGTTCTGCGGCTGAGCTGCGCCACATCGGGCTACCATTGCCCAATATGAACCCCGAGTCGGCCCTGGTCTTCTCGCTGGAATGGCAAACCTCTTGAACGGGCAATTTCCTTGAACATCAAAACCATCTGGCCGGCGGAGCTGGACCTGGGCGAAGGCCCGATGTGGCACGCGCCCTCGGGGCGTTTCTTCTTTGTGGACATCCATGGCTGCGCTGTCCATGCCTGGCACCCTGTCAGCGGCCAGCGCCAAAGCTGGAATATGCCTGAGCGCATAGGCTGGCTGATTGCCCGCCGCGATGGCGATGGCTTCATGGCCGGCTTCCAAAGTGGTTTTGCGCGCCTGTGGCTGGAGCCCGTGCTGCGTATCGAGCGCTTGGGCTCACCGCACGCCGGGCAGCCGGATGTGCGCTTGAACGATGCCAAGGCGGATTGCCATGGCCGCATCTGGGCCGGCTCCATGAACAACGTGGACACCAGCCGCGCCGACGGCCAGCTCACCCGGCTGGATCCGGACG
This sequence comes from Rhodoferax lacus, assembly GCF_003415675.1. GTDB lineage: Bacteria > Pseudomonadota > Gammaproteobacteria > Burkholderiales > Burkholderiaceae_C > Allorhodoferax > Allorhodoferax lacus. Next base: position 119,978 of record NZ_QFZK01000004.1, on the reverse strand, counting down.
GCCACTTTACGGTGGTGGAGCGCGGCATCCACATTGCCAACGGCCCCTGCATCAGCGAAGACGGTCGGCGCATGCTGCACACCGACAGCGCGCTGGACTGCGTGTATGAGTACCGTGTAAGCCCCATGGGCGAGCTGATGGACAAAAAAGAATGGAAGCGCTTTGGCGGCAAGCAGGGCACTCCGGACGGAATGACACTGGATGCAGACGGCAATGTCTGGATCGCGTTCTGGGGTGGCGCCTGCCTGCGCCAGTTCACGCCGGACGGCGACTTGCTGCAGCGCATTGACCTGCCCGCCCTGAACATCACCTGCATGGCCTTTGGCGGCGAGGATATGCAAAGCTTGGTGGTGACCAGCGCGCGCAACGGCCTGTCAGCCAAACAACTGACGCAATACCCGGCCTCGGGCTGTGTCTTTTTGTTGCGCCCGGGTGTGGCGGGGGTGTTGCCAAAAACTTTTGGCTAAAGGCTGCCCATGGCATCAGGCTGGCGCCATTGCGACAGCTCGGCCAGGCGGCGCACCACCCATTCGGACTCGGCTGGATTGAAGATTTCGCCTGCCAGCAGCCCCTGGTAACAGCGCAGCAGCACATCGGACTCGGCAATGCCCAGACCATGCAGCATCTCCTGCGCGGTTTGCGTCAGCAGGCTGGCCATGTCTTCACACAGCTCATAACGTTCGGCAATAAAAAACCGGGTCGCAGCAGGCTTGCTGCGACCCGGTTCCATGAACAGTGCAATAAAGGACTGCGGTATTTCTACCTGGTTGTCTTCAGACAAACGCCGTCCTGTGCAATGCCAAACTTAGGCCTTCTTGGCGTAGGCGCTGCACCAGCCAGCTGCGGCCACTTGCTTGCCTGCAAACAACGGGCAGGCACCTGCCTTGTCGCCTGCCTTGCCCTGGAACAGTGCGCAGCTGCTGCATTGCTGGCCGGCTGCGTACTTGGGGAACTTGGTCTTGTCGGTCTTGGTACCGTCAGCCTTGTAGCCCAGTGCTGCGGCTTGCGGGTCGGCATCAGCCACCATGGCGCCTTGGGCGTGGGCTTGGGTTGCCAGCAGGGCGGCAGATCCGAGGCTGAACTGAACGATGAATTCGCGGCGATTCGACATGGCAATAATCCTCAAGGGGGTGGTAAAAAAAGGCAGTATAGAAACAATAGAACGCATTCTCGCTTACAACCGTTGACCCACCGCCTGACAATCGAATACCCACTGATTCAGGTCAATTAACAAAACATCAAGGCCACCAGGGCCGCGTCCTCGCCCAGGTTCATCAGCACATAGGCCGACACCCGATACACAAGGTACCAACCGGACTCAGCGTTCCAGGCCATGCACAGGGTTTTCAAGCACGGTGATGGCATCAAACTGCAGATGGTGCATGAACTCGCGCAGGATCAACAGGGCCGTGGCAAACGCGTTGGACTCTGGCAAGCCTTCATGCACCGCAGGCATGCCCTGGACCACGCGGCTCAGACGGTTGAAGCTGCGTTCCATGGCCTCGAGCGACAGCACCATGACGGGTTGTTGCGGCACACCAGAGAGCAACGCAATCTCGCGTACCGCAGCATCACAGCAAAACAGTTGCGCATCGCGCGGGATGTGGGCACGCAGCGGCATCACCACGTCCTCCACCACCATGATGGCGTTTTCCAGGGCCAAGGGGGTGGGTGGTGTGGTCCTGAATTGTTCAGCCGCCGTGCGCTCCAGGCCCAGGGGCAAGACCTGCATCCGGTCCGCTGTGGGCCCGGTGCCCAAAGCCATGCCGCACTGCTGCGCCCCCAGGTGCAGCGCAAGGATGCAGGCACCGGGGCCCGCATTCTGGCGTGCGCTGGCGTAATGTTGATGCATGGCTTTGGTGGTGGCGTTGTGCGGCATGGAAGCGGCTTCAACCCGGGCGGCGCATGCGGAACAGTTGCTCGGGGGTGACCTGAAAGTAGTCCGCCGGGCCACCGCCGCGCAGCACGGGTTCGGCGTCTGCGGTCTGGTAGACGCCCTCTTTGAGCAGACGCCTGGCAATGTGCACCGCCACCACCTCGCCCAGCACCAGCCAGGTGGAGATAGCACTGCCGTCCTGCCCCTGCAACTGCAGGATCTGGGTCTTGCGGCATTCAAAGCTCACAGGGCTGTTTGCCACGCGCGGCACATCCATATGACTCGATGGCAGGGTGGCCAATCCGGCCAGTTCAAACTCGTTGACCTCAGGGCCCACGGCGGCGCAGGTCTGGTTCATGGCCTCGGCCAAGGGCCGCGTCACCAGGTTCCAGACAAAGGCGCCGGTCTCCTCGATGTTGCGCAGCGTGTCCTTGGCGCCAATGCTGGCAAAGCCGATGATGGGCGGGGTGTAGTTGAAGGCGTTGAAAAAGCTGTAGGGCGCCAGGTTGACGTGGCCACTGGCACTGCGCGAAGAAATCCAGCCAATCGGGCGTGGACCCACGATGGCGTTGAACGGGTCATGGGCCAGGCCGTGGCCGGTGGCAGGTTCATACGAATGGAAACTGTGTTCCATGGAGGTCAGGCGGGCGAGGCTTCGGGCATGCGCTGGAGTATCGCAGCTTGGCAATACACGCAGGACTGCCACTGTCCCACCAATTGAAACAATCCATTCTATTTTTCAATGTTTATCTTCCCGTTTAGAACCAATACAGTACGGGTCATAGGCTGCAAATTGGCGGCACGGCACACGAGTCACCCAAGGATTTCCCATGACCACTCACACCACCACGCCCCTGCTCTTCATCTCCCACGGCGCGCCCACTTTTGCCATAGAGCCCGGCAAGCTGGGCCCGCAACTGAATGCCTTGGGCTCCGAACTCGGCGACGTGCGCGCCGTGCTGGTGGTATCCCCGCATTGGCAAACGCGCGGTGTAGCCGTGTCCACCACAGCGGCACCCGAGACGATTTACGACTTTGGCGGTTTTTCTTCCAGGCTGTATGACCTGACCTACCCTGCAGCCGGTGCACCGGACGTGGCGCTGGAGGCTGTCAAGCTTCTGTTGGAGGCTGGCTTCCAGACCGAAGTCGACAGCCGCCGCGGTCTGGACCACGGCGCCTGGGTGCCGCTGTACCACTTGCTGCCACAAGCGCAGATTCCGGTGTTCCAGGTGTCCCTGCCCTATGACCTGAATACGCAAACCGCCTTGCAGTTGGGCCGCGCCTTGGCGCCCCTGCGTGCGCAGGGGGTGCTGATCGTGGCCTCGGGCAGCATGACGCACAATCTGCGCGAGTTCCGCGGGGGCGCTACGCAGCCAGCCAGCTATGTGCTGGAGTTTTCCAACTGGGTGCGCAGCGCCGTGCTGGCGCATGCCGTGGGACCCATGCTGCAGTACCGCAGCGAGGCGCCCCATGCCGAGCGCGCGCACCCGACCGAAGAACACTTCCTGCCGCTGCTGGTGGCCATGGGCGCGCAACTGGAAGGCGAGACCGCGCGGCTGATCGATGGCGGTGTGGAGTACGGCATGCTCAGCATGGACTCTTTTGTGTGGGGTCAGCCCCAGGCTGCCACCACGCTGCAATAACGGGCGGCCCACATGCGCTGAATGCGCTTGGGCCAGGGGCTTCAGCTGCGCCGGCGCAGCGCGCTGTTGCGGCGGTCTTCAATCTTGGCGCTCTCTTCCATGCTTTGGCGCACGAAATTGATGTGCTCGCGCGCAGTACGCATGGCGTCTTCGCTGGCGTGGCGGCGCACCGATTCCCAGATGGCGCGGTGCTGCGCGCGCAACTGCTCCCACTGCCGGGGCAGGGCGTGCAGGTGCGCCAGGTTGTCCGACACATGGCCGTGGATGACCTGCATCAGGCTGGCCACCAGGTGGCCGATCAGGGCGTTGTGGGAGGCGTCGGCAATCGCCTGGTGGAAGGCCACATCGGTATCAATACAGGCCGACATGTCGTCTCCGTCGTAGGCCAGCTCCATGGCCGCGTAGGCGGTGTCTATGCGCTCCAGATCCACGTCCGTGGCGCGTTCGGCAGCCAGCATGGCGGCTTCGCCTTCGAGCATGTGGCGGAATTCCAGCATGTCGCTCTGCAGCAGGGGGTGGGCCTGCAGCATGTCTTTCCAGGGGTCGGAGAAGGTGGCCTGCAGGCGGTCGGTAACCACGGTGCCGCCGCCGTGCCGGGTTTCCAGCAGGCCTTTGGAGGCCAGCTTCTGGATCGCCTCGCGCAGGGTGGGGCGCGACACATTGAGCTCCAGCGCCAGATTGCGCTCAGCCGGTAGCCGGTCACCCGCCTTGAGCGAGCCTTCCAGGATGCGCTGCTCCAGATCGCGGGCAACAACATCGGCAATGCGGGCAACAGCAGGGCGGGATTGGTTCATGATGTGAAATTTTTGGTCTGACCAGTTTAGCATTTTGCCTTTCCCATAAAAAGTTTGGGCCTGATTTGCCCATTGCGGTTGACAGAACCGATCCCGAGCATTTACATTCGCGCCACCTTTTTGGTATTACCACTTTACCAATTATCAAAACAACGAGGAGACTGCCCATGCACAGCCACGTCCGCCAGCCTGGAAAACGCGCCATCTTGCGCCGCGGCACCGCCGCGCGTACAGTGGCCTGCACTTCAGGGAGCCAGCGCACGACAGCGTTCGTGTGCCTCTTTGTGAAGGAAAACAAGAAATGAGTCCACTCATCACCGCCTTGTGCACGGTACTGTCTGCACGCCAGGTCATCCATGACGAATTGCGCCGCCTGGCTTATGGCACGGACGCCAGCTTCTACCGCCTCACACCCGAGGTGATTGCCCTGGTGGAAAACGAAGACGAGGTGCGCGCCGTGCTGGCCACAGCCCACGCCCACCAGCGCCCGGTGACCATCCGCGCCGCGGGCACCAGCCTCTCGGGCCAGGCCGTGACCGACGGCGTGCTGGTGCTGATTGGCGAAGGCTTTGCCACCTGCGAAATCGCAACCGACGCCGCGAGCGTGCATTTGGGGCCGGGCATGATTGGTGGAGAGGTCAACTTCCGCCTGGCGCCGCTGGGCCGCAAGATCGGGCCGGACCCGGCTTCCATCAACGCCTGCAAGATCGGCGGCATTGCTGCCAACAACGCCTCTGGCATGTGCTGCGGCACGGCGCAAAACAGCTACCGCACGCTGCTGGGCCTGCGCGTGGTGCTGGCCGATGGCAGCGTGCTCGACACGCTGGATGCAGCCAGTGTGGCAGCCTTCAAGGCCAGCCACGCGGCACTGCTGTCGGCGCTGCAGCAAATGGGCGAACACACCCGGCTCGACACGGCGCTGGCCGAGCGCATCCGCCACAAATACCAAATCAAGAACACCACCGGCTACAGCCTCAACGCGCTGGTGGATTTTGAAGACCCCATAGACATCCTCTCGCACCTGATGATTGGGTCTGAGGGCACGCTGGGCTTTATCTCCCGCATCAGCCTGCAGACCGTGGCAGAAGACCCTTTCAAGGCCAGCGCCCTGGTGTTCTTCCCCACCATTGCCAGCGCCTGCGAAGCCGTGATCCGCCTCAAGCCCCAGCCCGTGGCGGCCGTGGAGTTGCTGGACCGCCCTGCCCTTCGCTCAGTGGAGGCCAAGCCCGGCCTGCCCCCGGTTCTCAAAACCCTGGGGCCAGACGCGGCCGCGCTGCTGATCGAAGTGCGGGCTCAAACCGCCAGCGCCCTGCAGGTGAAGATGGACGCGGTGCTGGCCGCCCTGCAAGGCATTGCCACGGTAGAGGCGCCCGCTTTCTCCACCGACAGCGCCACCTGCGAGATGTACTGGAAGGTGCGCAAGGGCACCTTCCCCTCGGTGGGCGCCATGCGCAAAGCCGGCACCACCGTCATCATTGAAGACGTGGCCTTTCCCGTGGCCTCGCTCGCTGCGGCCACGCTGGACCTGCAGGCGCTGTTCCAGAAGCACGCCTATACCGAGGCCATCATTTTTGGCCACGCGCTCGAGGGCAATCTGCACTTCGTCTTCACCCAAGACTTCGGCGATGCCGCCGAGGTGCAGCGCTATGCCCGCTTCATGGACGACGTGTGCGAACTGGTAGTCAAGAAGTACGACGGCTCCCTCAAAGCCGAGCACGGCACCGGCCGCAACATGGCGCCGTTTGTGGAGCTGGAATGGGGCAAGCAGGCCACCGACCTGATGCGCCGCATCAAGGCCCTGTTCGACCCGAGCGGCCTGCTCAACCCCGGCGTCATCCTCAACGATGACGCCGAGGCCCACCTGAAGAACCTCAAGCCCATGCCCGCGGCCGAGGCAATAGTGGACCGCTGCATCGAATGCGGCTTTTGCGAGCCGCTGTGCCCCTCGCACCGGCTCACGCTCTCGCCACGCCAGCGCATTGTGAGCTGGCGCGAGCTCTCGCGCCGCGAGGCGGCCCACGAAGACCCGGGGCAGGTCGCCACGGACTTTGCCTACTTCGGCCTGGACACCTGCGCCGGCTGCGGCCTGTGCTCCACTGGTTGCCCGGTGGGCATCGACACGGGTGAACTCACCCGCCTCTTGCGCGGGCGCGGCCTGGGCACGGTCAGCCAGCAGATCGGCAAACTCTCGGGCGAGCACTTTGGCAAAGTGGCCACCCTGTCGCGCACCGCCATCAGCGCGGGCCACATGGCCTCCAAGGTAGTGGGCGGCAAGGTGCTCAACAAACTCTCGGGTGGCGCCTGGAAAAAGAGCATGCCGCAGGCCGGACGCGCGCCGCAAACACGCACAGGCACCGGCGACCCGGTGGTGTACTTCCCCACCTGCGGCGCGCGCATTTTTGGCGGCAATACGCCCGATGAGGCCGGCCTGGCCGATGTGGTGATCGAGCTGCTGATACGCGCCGGCTTTGATCCGCGCCTGCCCGAGGGCTATGACAAGCTGTGCTGCGGCCTGATGCTGGCCAGCAAAGGCATGGCCGAAGAAGCCGACGCCATGGCCGATGCGCTCACCAGCGCCATCCTGGCGGTGGCCGACAACGGAGCAGGCGGCCTGTACCCGGTGGTGATGGATGCGAGCTCCTGCTCGGCGCGCATGCAAAAACTGTTGGCCGCGCGCGTGCCGGTGCTCGACTTCCACGAGTTCGCAGCCGACGCCCTGCTCCCCCGCCTGGCCCACCGCCTGCACAAAAAGCCCGGCCCGATTGCCCTGCACATCAACTGCAGCGCCCGGCGCACCGGCACCCAGGACAAGCTGCGCCAGCTGGTGTCGGCCTGTGCCGAGCAAGTGGTGGAGCCCGCAGGCGTGACCTGCTGCGGCTTTGCCGGGGACCGCGGCTTTGTGGTGCCCGAGCTCAATGTGCACGCCCTGCGCAAGATCCACGCGGAGTTGCCTGCCAACTGCTGCGAGGGTGTCTCCACCAACCGCACCTGCGAGATTGGCCTGACCGAAGAAACCGGGCGGCCCTACCACTCGGTGGCCTATCTGCTCGAAGAATGCAGCCGCGAGGAGGACCTGCCCACTTGCTAAACAAACACCTCCGCCCGCGCGCAGGCGCCAGCCCACCCCCCTTTCAGCGTTTCACCCTTTTTTCAATGCACTCTGCAACTCAAAAACCAATGAGGAGATATTCATGATCTGGCAACAAATTTACGATCCCTTCGGCAACATGGTCATCTCGACCCTGCTGGCCGCCGTTCCCGTGGCGGTCATGCTGATCTGCCTGGGCTTTCTGCACATCAAGGCGCATATTGCGGCGGGCCTGGGCCTGCTCTCTGCCCTGGCCATTGCCGTGCTGGCCTATGGCATGCCGGCCGAAATGGCGGGCAAGGCTGCCATTTTCGGCGGCTTCACCGGCCTCTTGCCCATCGGCTGGATTGTGCTCAACATCATCTTTTTGCAGCAGCTCGCCGAACAGAACGGCAGCTTCAAGGTGCTGCAGGATTCGCTCTCTGGCATCACCAGTGACCGGCGCCTGCAACTGCTGCTGATTGCCTTTTGCTTTGGCGCCTTCTTTGAAGGTGCTGCAGGCTTTGGCACACCGGTGGCGGTGACCGCGGGCATTCTGATCGGCCTGGGCTTCTCACCCCTGGCTGCATCCGGTTTGAGCCTGATCGCCAACACCGCACCGGTGGCCTTCGGCGCGCTGGGCACGCCAGTGATCACACTGGCCAAGGTGCACGGCTATGACCTGATGGAAGTCACCGCCATGATCGGCCGCCAGTTGCCCTTCTTCTCGCTCCTGGTGCCGTTCTGGCTGATCTGGGCCTTTGCCGGACGCAAGGCCATGATGGAAATCTGGCCGGCGATTCTGGTCACCGGCCTGTCGTTTGCCATTCCGCAGTACCTGGTGTCGAACTTCATCGGCCCGGAGCTGGTGGACATCATTGCCGCCATTGTGTCCATGGTCGCGCTGATCCTGTTCCTGCGCGTCTGGCAGCCCAAGAAGATCTGGCGCTCGCCTTCGCTGAAGGGCCACGAAACCGACGGCGGCGAAGCCAAGGAAGAAGTGGCACCCGTGGTGCACAGCCGCGAAGCGCTGATCAAGGCCTGGACCCCCTGGGCCATCCTGACCGGCTTTGTGTTTGTCTGGGGCCTGCCCCCGGTCAAGGCCTTTCTGAACGGCATTTACGCACCCAAGTTCGAAATGACCGGCCTGCACAACATGGTGGAAAAAGTGGCCCCTGTGGTGGCCCAGCCCACCAAGGAAGCCGCCATCTACACGCTCAACCTGCTGTCGGCCACCGGCACCGGAATTTTGCTGGCGGCTGTCATCGGCGCGCTGGTGATGAGCTACAAGCCCTGGGAGATCGTCAAGACCTTTGGCCGCACCGCCTGGCTGGTGCGCTACTCGCTGGCTACCATCGTGCTGATGCTGGGCCTGGGCACCCTCACGCGCTACTCCGGCACCGACACCACACTGGGCCTGGCATTCGCCAACACCGGCGTGTTCTACCCCTTCTTCGGCACCCTGATGGGCTGGGTCGGCGTGGCCATGACCGGCTCGGACACCGCCTCCAATGTGCTGTTTGGCGGCATGCAGAAGGTGGCGGCTGAACAGCTGGGACTCTCACCCAACCTGATGGGTGCGGCCAACAGCTCGGGCGGCGTGATGGGCAAGATGATCGATGCGCAATCCATCGTGGTCGCCTCCACTGCCACCCGCTGGTTCAACCACGAAGGCGACATCCTGCGCTACGTGTTCTTCCATTCCATCGCCCTGGCCTGCCTGGTCGGCGGGTTTGTGACGCTGCAGGCCTACGTCTGGCCGTTCACCCAAATGGTCATCCACTAACCGAAAGCCAACACCATGTACAAAAAGATATTTGTCGCTATCGACAACAGCTCCACTGCGCGCAAGGCGCTGGACGAAGCCATTGCCCTGGGCGGTGCCCTCAAGGCCAGCATCTGCGTGACCTTTGTGGCCGACGAGTCCGGCCTGATGCAGCATGGCATGGGCCTGGGCTCCTACATTGACGTGGACAAGATCAAGGCCGAAATCCGTACCGGTGCCAATGCCATGCTGGACGAGGCCGTGGCCCGCGCCACGGCGGCGGGCTGCCAGGCCGAACGTCTGCTGATCGAGTCGGCCAACCGGCGCGTGGCCGAAGCCATTGCCGATGCCGCCCAGGGCTGGGGGGCCGATCTGCTGGTGATCGGGGCGCACGGCGTGCGCGGTTTTGAGCGCTTGCTAGTGGGCAGCGTGGCCGAAAACCTGACGCGCATCAGCCTGATGTCGCTGCTGATCGTGCGACAGCCTTGAGGGGCTTGCTGGCGCCCCCTGGCGCCAGCCCCACGCAAAAGGCCCCCGGCAAGCAATTGCCGGGGGCCTTTTTTTTCATGAGCGCCTGTGGGGCGCCTGGAAAATTCAGTAGCGCCGCGCCATGCCGCCCAAGGTGAACCGCTCCAGCGCGCTGACCGCGTGTTCGAACTTGGCGGACGCAATCATGGAACGCTCCACCAGACCGGCGCGAACCGACTTGGCGTACTGCTCACGGGCCATGTCAAACGGAAGGGCCAGCACATCACTGCCCACACGCGCCAGCTCTGCCATCACCGACGGCACGCCAAAGCTGTAGTCCACAGCGCCCCCCATCAGTGCAAGGCCCCGCCCAATGCGATGCCCTGCTGCTCGGTCTGGGAGCCGCGATGGTCGATTTCGAAAATGCGGCGCTCGACGTCATAGACGTCAACAGACTCGCTCAGGTACTGCTCATCGAGCTCCTGCTGCGAGGGGAAATGGGGAACCAGAGTTTTGATGAACTCGACAAAGTGGGACATGGTGAGCCCTTTAATAAAGTTTGGTGACTTAATTATAAGGGTTAACCCTATGTTTTGCACAAACCTAAGGCGGTTCACCTAAATCCGGTTACACCCCCCGGGGAGCGTGGGGGCAACGTCCCGCCGCCGGGCCGCCCCAAGGCGGGACAGCCCCCTCGGGGGGCAGCGAACCACGCGCAGCGGGGAGCCTGGGGGCAACAGTTATGCCGGGGTGTAGCAGAAGGCGGCCAGCTTGTTGCCATCCAGGTCGCGGAAGTAGGCGCCAAAGTATTCGTCACCCCGGTAGCCCGGCGCGCCCTCGTCCACGCCGCCCAGAGCCAGCGCTTTGGCATACAGGGCAAGCACCTGGGCATGGCTGCTGCAGGCCAGGCTGACCATGACGCCGTTGCCCACGCTGGCGGGCTGGCCGTCAAACGGCGTCATCACAGCAAACAGGGGCTGGTCCGCGCTGACGCCCCAGCCCACGCCACGGCCGAACTGGGCCATTTGTGTCGCGCCAACTTCGGCAAACAGGGTGTCGTAAAACGCAATGGCGCGGGGCAGGTCGTTGGTGCCTAGGGTGGTGTAGCCGATCATGGGAGGAGTCCTGTCTGGTAGTGGTTGCGTGCTTGGGTGCAACGCGTGTGCGCCAGTGTAGGGGCTGGCGGGCCCGCCATGGCAGGCAAGGGCAAAACCCGCGGTAACCGGCCGTGCGCATTGCCGCTTACAGTAGCTGCCATGGCCGACCGTTATCCCAGTTACCACGCGCTGCGCCAAAACGAGGTGGAGGGGCGCGACTACGCCATTGCCGTGCAGCAGCGCCAGTCACGCGTTGCCATCCTGGCGCCGCATGGCGGCTTCATTGAGACCGGCACCACGGCCATCGCAGCAGCCATTGCCGCGGATGTGCTGAGCTATTACAGCTTTTGCGGCCTCAAGCCCGGCAACAACCAGGACCTGCACATCACCAGCACCTGCTTTGACGAGCCGCGCTGCCACGCGCTGATTGCCACGGCCCACAGTGTGCTCACGGTGCACGGCGAAAAAAGCAGCCGCGATGTGGTTTTTTTGGGCGGGCTGGACGAGGCGCTGGGCACACATCTGGAGCGCACGCTGGGTGCCTGCGGCTTTGCGGTGGAGCCGCACCACAACCCCCGCCTGCAGGGCCGGCATGCGCAAAACATCTGCAACCTGGGGCAGTCCGGGCGGGGCGTGCAGTTGGAGCTCTCACGCGGGCTGCGCAGCTCGCTGTTTCTGGACCACAACAGTGCGGCTGGGCTGGTGGCCACGCCGCGCCTGCAAGTCTTTGCCCAGGCGGTGCGCCAAGGTATTCAGGAATGCTATGCGGGGACCCGGACCGCCTGAGTGCCAAAGGGCCGAAGGCATTGTGCGCGGCGCGGGCGATGTACCAGCCGCCAAGAGCCTGCTCACCCCCGCATCCAGCCCAAGCCCTGCGACGTGGCACCCGCCACCGCGCCCAGCCGGGGCCGGTATTCACAGCCCAACCACCCCTCCCAGCCGCAGGCCTGGCTGACTTCGTCCAGCACCGCAAACAGGTAGCTGTAGTTCAGCTCGCCGCCATCGGGCTCGTGGCGCTCGGGCACGCTGGCCATTTGCATATGGCCGACGCGGCCGGTGGGCAGGTAGTGGCGGATCTTGGTGGCCACATCGCCTTCGACAACCTGGCAGTGGTAGAGGTCGAACTGCACCTTGAGGTTGGGGGCATTGAGCTCCTGCACGATGGCGTGTGCCGCGTCCTGGCGGTTCAGGAAATAGCCGGGCATGTCGCGCTGGTTGATGGGCTCTATGAGCACCTCACGCCCGGCAGCAGCGGCGGCGTTCGCAGCCCAAGCCAGGTTGGCCAGATAGGTGGCCCGCAGGGCTGACGCATCGGCGCCAGCAGGTGCCAGGCCCGCCATGACGTGGATGCGCGGGCACTGCAAGGTATGGGCATAGTCCAACGCGCGCTCCATGCTGTCGCGGAACGCGGCCTCGCGCCCCGGCAGGCAGGCCAGACCGCGCTCACCCGCAGCCCAGTCGCCCGGGGGCGCGTTGAACAGCACCTGCTGCAGCCCGTTGTCCTGCAGGCGCAACGCCAAGTCCTTGGCAGCCTGTTCGTAGGGGAACAGGAACTCGACAGCGCAAAAGCCGTCTTGTGCGGCCGCTGCAAAGCGGTCCAGAAAGTTGTGCTCGTTGTAGAGCATGGTGAGGTTGGCGGCAAAGCGTGGCATGGCGGGTTCCCGGATCAATGGTGTGCAGACAGGGTCAAGGCCAGCGATGGTAAGGGAGCTTCAGCCTATCAGCGCTACCGCCTTGATCTGCACCCACACCGGCTTGCCTGCTGCCAGCTCCAGTGCGTGCGCCGAGCGCTGCGTCACGCGCGCGAGCAAGGGCGCGGCGCCCAGGCGCAGACGCAACAGGCACAGGGCCGGGTGGTAGTCATCCACCATCTGCTCCACCGTGGCGCTCAGGCAGTTCTGGATGCTGATGCCGCTTACCGGCTGCAGCGCAATGCTGACGTCGCGCGCCAGAATGCGCACGCGCACCGCCTGCCCTGTGGCGTGGCCACCATCGCGCACCCACAGGCTGCCACCTTCAAAGGCCACACGTGCCAGATGCCACTGCGTGTCGCGCTCCACCACCACGGCCTGCAGCACCACACCGGCGTCTTCGCCCAAGTGCACCGGCAGGTCCAGGCGCGCCAGGGTTTCGGTCAGCGGCCCCACGGCCACGGCGCGCCCCTGCTGCATCACCACCAGGTGGTCTGCCAGGCGTGCCACCTCGTCGGGTGCGTGGCTGACGTAGACCACCGGAATGGCCAGCTCGTCGTGCAGGCGCTCCAGGTAGGGCAGAAATTCTTGCTTGCGTGCCAGGTCCAGCGCGGCCAGCGGCTCGTCCATGAGCAGTAGGCGCGGGCTGGTCAAGAGGGCACGGGCAATGGCCACACGTTGGCGCTCGCCGCCCGACAGGTGCAGGGGCAGGCGCTCCAGCAGGTGCCCAATGCCCAGCAGTTGCACCATGCTGTCAAAGTCCACCTGGCGCGCTGATGCGGCCACGCGGGACTGGCCATACAGCAGGTTGCGCCGCACGCTCAGGTGGCCAAAGAGTGCGGCCTCCTGGAACACATAGCCCAGCGCGCGCTGGTGCACCGGCAGGAACTGCGTGGCGCTCTGCCAGACCTCGCCCTGCAGGCTGAGCTGGCCCTGGTCCGCACGCGTAAGACCCGCCATGCAGCGCAGCAGCGTGGTCTTGCCGCAGCCCGAGGGGCCAAACAGCGCGGTGATGCCCTTGGCCGGCAGCTGCAGATCCACATCCAGGCTGAAGCCGGGGTAGTCGAGCTTGAACTGCGCGTGAAGGGTCACAGCAACACCTTCGCACGGCGTGCTGCGGTGCGCGCTTGCTTGGGGCAGCCCGGCGCGGCGCTCACTTGACGACCTCGGCACCGCGGTTCCAGCCACGGCTGTAAAGCAGCAGCAGCACCAGGAACGAAAACACCAGCATGCCACCGGCAAGCCAGTGCGCGTTGCGGTATTCCATGGCCTCCACATGGTTGTAGATGGCCATGGACAGCACCTGCGTCTTGCCGGGGATGTTGCCGCCCATCATCAGCACCACGCCGAACTCGCCCACGGTGTGGGCAAACCCCAGCACGGCCGCAGTGATGAAGCCGGGCCTGGCCAGCGGCAGGGCCACGGTGAAGAAGGCGTCCCAGGGCGAGGCGCGCAGGGTGGCGGCGGCCTCCATCGGCTGGCGGCCTATCGCATGAAAAGCCTGTTGCAGCGGCTGCACGACAAAGGGCATGGAGTAGATCACCGAGGCCACCACCAGCCCGGCAAAGGTAAAGGGCAAGAGGCCCAGGCCCAGGGCCTGCGTGAGCTGGCCTACAGGCCCCTGCGGGCCCATCAGCACCAGCAGATAAAACCCCAGCACGGCCGGCGGCAGCACCAGCGGCAGGGTAACGATGGCGCCCACCACCGTCTTGAATTTGGAGGGGCTGCGCGCCAGCCACCACGCAATCGGGGTGCCCAGGCACAGCAGCAGCACGGTGCTGAGTGTGGCCAGCTTGGCGGTTAAAACAATGGCGGCAATATCGGCAGACATGGGCACAGCTTAGCCCAGCGTTCAGGGCTCAGGGCAATTCGTAGCCAAAGGACTTGATGATGGCGCGCGCCTTGTCGCCCTGTAGGTACTTCAGCAAGGCAGCCGCAGCAGTGGCACCCTTGCCCTTGTCGAGCAGTACCGCGTCCTGGCGGATACTGGTGTACAGCTTGGCGGGCACCAACCAGAAAGAGCCCTCGATCTTGCCGTCCTTCTGCACCTGCGAGAGCGCCACAAAGCCCAGCTCGGCATTGCCGCTGCTGATGAACTGCAAGGCCTGGGTGATGTTTTCGGCGGTGACGATTCTGGGCTGTAGCGCCTCGTAGGCGCCCAGGGCCTTGAGAGTCTGCACAGCGGCGGCTCCATAGGGTGCGAGCTTGGGGTCAGCCAGCGACAGGTGCTCAAAGCGGCCCTTCTGGAGCACGGCACCGGCCGCATCCACCAGGCCGGGCTTGGCCGACCACAGCACCAGCCGGCCCATGGCGTAGGTAATCTGGCTGCCAGCCACGGCAGCGCCCTCCTTGACCAGCTTGGCCGGGGTCTCGTCGTCGGCGGACAGCAGGATTTCAAACGGCGCGCCGTTCCTGATCTGGGCGTAGAACTTGCCCGTGGAGCCAAAGGAAGCCACCACCTTGTGGCCGGTGTCCTTCTCGAATTCGGCCGCAATCTGTTTCAGGGGCGCGGTGAAGTTGGCGGCCACTGCAACGGAGATGTCATCGGCCTGCACCGGCAGGGATGCCAGCGCCAGGGCAGTCAGCAAACCGGACAGCAAAGGGACATGTTGCATGGGAACTTCTGGGTAACAAAATCAATAGACGGTGACCAAGGTTACCGCCATCAAGGGCCAGGGTGCTGCATGTCTTTGAAGCCAGGTGCTATCCCAGGCGTTTGGGGACCAAGAAGCAACGCACGTGGCCGGGCTCAGGTGCTGGACCTGGCCGGTGGAGGTACGCAGAAACAGGTGTGAGCTGCGCCTGGTGCCGTCGAACGCCACGGAACCGGACAGGCTGCCCACGCTAGCTCGAATGGTGCGTCCATTCGCTGCACAGCAGCTACGGCGGCAGCGCGCCCGGCCGGTGACAGGGTGAGGCTGATGTGCCCCGTTGCCGGCACAACCGTCACCGGGATGTCGGGCCTCCCGGCCTCATCCAGCAGGGGACGGTACTGGTCCGCAAAGAACAGTTCGTCGTCGGCACCGGCCATCACCTCGGCCGGGCGGGCGATGGACCGAATCGCCGCGCGGTAGCCGTCCGGCGGCTGGAAACTCACGGCGAGGGCATAGGAATACTGCCGGACCAGATCGGCTTTGGGATTCTCGGCAACGGCGAAATTCAGCACAGGCAGATCGTTGAAAGTCGGCACACCAACACGGTTCAACAACA
This sequence comes from Rhodoferax lacus, assembly GCF_003415675.1. Taxonomy (GTDB): domain Bacteria; phylum Pseudomonadota; class Gammaproteobacteria; order Burkholderiales; family Burkholderiaceae_C; genus Allorhodoferax; species Allorhodoferax lacus. Next base: position 104,367 of record NZ_QFZK01000004.1, on the reverse strand, counting down.
CCAGGGACACCAGGCGCGCAAGGCCTACAGAGGCCCAGGCGGCGGAAGCGCCTGAGCGGTTCGTCATGGCCTTGTAGTGAATGTAGGGGGCCATGAACAGGAAGTTGTCAAACTGTGCACCGCGCGGGCTGCCCGCCACCCGCAACGCAAACCCGCCGCCGGAAGAAAAGCCGAGCAAGGTGCGCGGCCTGGCGGGTTGCGCGGCGCCTACAAAATCTTCCAGGTCATCATCGAGTTGTCCGATGTAGCCGACCTGCCCTTTGACACCCGATTGGCCATGGCCCCGGATATCAAAGGCATAGACCGTATAGCCCGCCTCCAGAAAACTCTGCGCCAGGGGATGCACGCTGTTGCTGTTGCCGGAGGAACCATGCACCAGCATCACGCTGCCCCGTCCATTGCCCTGGCCTGCAGGGTCGTAGCGGCGGTAGGCCAGTGGGGTGCCGTCGCGTGCGGTGAAGGTTTGCAGGGCTGGCATGCCGTCAAAGCGGACGTCCTTGAAAGGGTCGCCTATGCTTCTGAGGGGTGGCAAGGGTTTGGGACCTCCCCATACCAGACAGGCGGCCATCGCCATGGCTGCGATGGCGAAGAAAACGCCTGCAGCTCTAAATGCCCTGCGCGCGCGCAGGATGTGCACAATCAAGCTAAAGGGGGCCGAATCAAATCGGGTGTTTTGTGTCATCCAGGAAGTGTATGGACCGCCCCCATTTTTGTAACCGTACTTAGGTATGGTTGTTCGCTTGCTTGCATGCACCCCAAGCCGTATCAGGTTCCAACCTGCGTTGTTTGGCTAATGAGGCTACCCATGTCCACCGCCCTGCTGGCCACCAAGTTCTTCGCTCCGCCCCGGCCGGCCCATGATGTTGCGCGCCCGCTGCTGACGCAGCGACTGGATGCGGGGCTCTCGCGCAAGGTGACGCTGGTGTGCGCGGCCGCAGGCTTCGGCAAATCCACCCTGGTCAGCCAGTGGGCACAGGATTGCCCTGTCCCCAGTGCCTGGCTGTCGCTGGACGGGGATGACCGCGATCCCCACCGTTTTCTCATCTACGTCGCCGGCTCGCTGGAGTCGGTTTCTCACACCGTAGGCGTGGGGCTGGCAGCCATGCTCAGGGGTTCGCCACCCGCCTCGGTGGAGACCGTGTTGACGCTGTTGGTGAACCAGTTGGCAAAGGTCCCCGGCCGGCTGGTACTGGTTTTGGATGACTACCATCTGGCGGCCAGCGCCGCCGTGAACGAGGCACTGGCGTTTCTGATCGACCATATGCCTGCCCAGTTGCATGTGGTCATCGCCAGCCGGGAGGAGCCAGCCATCGCGCTGGGCCGGTTGCGCGCCAACGGCCAGCTGACCGAGATCCGGCAACAGGACCTGCGTTTTGGTTTGGAAGAAGCCGCCGCGTTCTTCAACCAGGACGGTGATGTGCGCCTTACCAGTGCCCAGGTGCAAGCACTGGAGGCGCGCACCGAAGGCTGGATTTCGGGTCTGAAACTGGCGGCCATTTCGCTGCACCAACACCAGAACCCCCAGAGCTTCATTGCGTCGTTTACGGGCAGCCACCATTTCGTGCAGGACTACCTGATGGAGGAAGTCCTGCACCAGCAGCCCGAGGAGGTTCAGGCCTTCTTGCTGCGCACCTCGGTGCTGGACCGGCTGTGTGGACCCTTGTGCGATGCGGTGCTGCAGACCCAGGGCGGCGAGCACATCCTGCACCAGCTGGACAGGGCCGGCCTGTTCATCGTGCCCCTGGACTCCGAGCGGCGCTGGTACCGCTACCACCATTTGTTCTCTGAACTGCTGCGTCAGCGTCTGGGCCACAGGGAAGTGGTGGAGCCCCTGCACCGCCGTGCCAGCCAATGGTATGAGGCAGAGGGACTGGAGCTTGAGGCTTTTCAACAGGCCACGCTGGCCCAGGACATCACAGGTGCCCTGCGGCTGATCGAGGGCAAAGGCATGCCCTTGTACTTTCGCGGCGTGACTGCGCCTGTGGTGCATTGGCTTGCGTCCCAGACACCGGCCACTTTGAACCGCCACCCATTCCTGTGGGTGGTGTATTCCTGGTCCTTGCTGTTTGCGGGCCAGCCCGCGCAGCTGGAAGACAAATTGCTGGCCGCAGAGGCCGCCCTGCCAGGCAGGCCGCAAGACGCCCGCACGGCGGACACCCAGGGGCAGATTGCCGTCCTCAGGGCCTGGCTGGCGGTCTACCGGAACGACGCAAAAACGATTCATGCACAGGCGAGCGCTGCCCTGGCGCTATTGAACCCTGAGAACCGGCCGGCCCGCACCGCCGCGCAATGCGCTCTGGGTGTGGCCCTCATGTTTCGCGGCGAGCGCGCCCGCGCGAGCGTGGCTTTTGCCGAGGTGATCGGTGCGGGGCTGGCTTCCGGCAATGTGATGTTCTCCGCTGTGGCAGGCACCGCCTTGGCCGGCATCCAGGCAAGCCAGTACCAGCTGCAGGCAGCGGCTGCCTCCTACCGTGAGGCCATCCAGATGGTGGGTGACCCCAGCCATGTCTTGGGCTTCGAGGCCCATCTGGGCCTGGCCAACATCGTGTACGACTGGAATGCGCTCGATGAAGCCCAGACGCTGGCCCTGCTGTGCAGCGCGCTGGTTCACCAGGCCAAGAGCCAGACCGAAATCGGTGCGGACCTGCTGCAGGCCCGCCTGCTGAGCGCCCAAGGGGAAGACACGCAGGCACTGGCACTGCTGGCACGGACCCATGGGCTGAACACGGCGGGGCCATTGACCGATCGCCTGCGGGAAGCGGCCGACTTGCAAGTGCTGCTGTTGCTGCGCCAAGGTGACGTTTATGCCGCCGCCCTGCTGGCACAGGCACACCAGCTGCCGCTGGGCCTTGCCCGAAGCTTGTTGGCACAGGGCCAGGGCTTGCAGGCCCTGGAAGTGATACAGGGCCACCGGCGCAGGGTGGAGTCGGAGCTGCGCACGCGGGACGCACTGCAGGCCATGGTGCTGGAGGCCCTTGTTCTGCACGCCATGGAGCACCTGGACCAGGCCCTTGCCCTGCTACGCGCGTGCGTGACGCAAGCGCAATCCCAAGGGACCATCCGGCTCTTTGTGGATGAGGGCGCACCCATGCAAACGCTGCTCAGCCAGTTGCGGGACGACAAGGGTGTTGCGGGCCATGTGGCACAGCTGCTGGCCGCGTTTGGCACGCAGACGACGCAACAACCGGTCGCCCCACAGACGGCCGCCTCGTCCCATCTGCCATTGGGCGACTTCAGCTCAAGGGAGCTGGAAATCTTGCGCCTCATCCAGCAAGGGCATTCCAACCAGACCATTGGTGAGCGCCTGTTCGTGTCACTGAGCACGGTCAAGTGGCACAACCAGAACATCTTTGCCAAGCTGGACGTGCAACGCCGCACCGAAGCGGTGGCGCGTGCCATCGAATTGAAATTGCTGTAGCGCAGCACGTGCACAGCACACAGTGCAAGCGTGCGGCTTCACGGCCCCCATGTTCGCCACCGCACCGCCACACCCACCCGTTTACCCCATACTCAAGTCCCACAACCCAACGGACCCACGACCATGACGATGGACTACCAACTCCCGCACAACATGCAAACCAGCCCACGCATTTGGCCGGGCGCGCGTGCATGGGCGGTGCTGGGCAGTCTGCTTCTGGCCGTCTTACCCATGACCAGCCACGCCACCGAAGAACCCGACTACACCGTTATCCAGAAGCTGGAAGACATCGAGGTGCGCGAATACGCCGCCTACACCGTGGCCGAGGTGGTGGTGGCCGGAACGGCGGATGAAGCCGGCAGCCTGGCTTTCCCGATTCTGGCGGGCTACATCTTTGGCAAGAACAAGGGCGAGCGCAAATTTGCCATGACTGCGCCTGTGACGCAGGCCGCCGAGCCGGTCAAGCTGGAGATGACAGCACCCGTCACGCAGACCGCCGCACCGGGTGGTTACCGCGTGCAGTTCGTGTTGCCCAAAGGGGTGACGCTGGCCAGCGCACCCGAGCCGCTGGATGCACGCGTCATGCTGCGCGACGTGGCACCCAGCCGCGTGGCGGTGATCCGGTTTTCGGGCTTCTGGTCCGACGCCAATTACCAAAAGCATCTGGCCGCACTGCAGGCCGCCTTGCGCACGGCCGGGCTGCTGTGGGTGGGTGAGCCCGTGTACTCACGCTACAACGCGCCCTTCACACCCTGGTTTATGCGGCGCAACGAAATTTGGCTGCACCTGACCACTAACCCGTGACCTTGCTCCTTCCTGCAGCAAGCGTCCTGGACTGATTGGGCGCAGAACCGTACTTTGGTACGGTTACAAAACCGCAGGCGCTGCCTAGACTGCGGGCATGCAAAACGTGCTCCGAGTCGATTGGAAAATTCCCCTGGGGCTGCTGGCCCTCAGCGCCATTCCGTGCGCGGCCGGCATCGCCCGCCTCATCGGTCTGGTCGGCATAGTCAATGCTGACAGCGAACGCTTCCTGGCTTCACCCCTCATCACCTGGCTGCACATCGTGGCGGCCAGCCTGTTCTGTCTCTTGGGCGCCTTACAGTTTTCTGCGGACCTGCGCCGGCACTTTCCCCGCTGGCACCAGGTGGCTGGGCGCGTGGTGGCTGCAAGCGGCGTGCTGGCGGCTCTCTCGGGCATGTGGATGGCGGCACGCTTTGCCATCCCTGCCGCCATGCAAGGCAGCCTGCTTCTGGGTGTGCGCCTGGTGGTGGGCGCGGCCATGGCGGTGGCGATTGTGCTGGCCGTGCAGGCCGCCCTGAATCGCAACATGGCTGCTCACCGTGCGTGGATGGTCCGCGCCTATGCACTGGGCCAGGGTGCGGGCACACAGGTCGTGCTGCTCCTGCCGTGGATGCTGACGTTGGGGCCACCCAGCGCCCTGCAACGCGATGTGCTCATGAGCCTGGCGTGGCTGCTCAACCTGCTCATTGCCGAAAAGATTATTCACGGCCGCCTGTTGGGCAGCTTCCATTTTTACAAGGAAATATTTTGAAATCCATCACCCACACCGCCCGCGCCCTGCGCTTGGGCCTGCTTCTGTCAGCCACAGTCCTTGGCGCCTGTTCCACCATGCAGGCCACCGACACCGGATTTCTGGGCGACCGCAGCGCGATGACCACCTCGGCCGATGGCGGCACGGCGCATTTCCGCGCTGCCACGCCACTCGACCCGCACCAGGTGCGTTCGCTGTCCGTGGAATGGGCACTGCCTGCCGAGGCCGGATTCTCCGAGCCGGAAAAGGCGCAACTGCTGTCCACGCTGCAGGCCGCCATTGCCAAAGAAGCCCAGGCCCTGCCAGCGGTGGCGGGTGGCCGCCCACTGGCCATTCGCGCCCTCATCACCCGTGCCGAATCGGTGTCGCCGGTGTTGAATGTGGTTACCGCCGTGCTGCTCACCGTGCCCCTGGACCGCGGCGGTGCGGCCGTGGAAATTGAAGTGCTGGATGCAGAAACCCGCCAGCCCCTGGCCAGCATGGCCCATGCCTACTTTGTGCCGGTGTCCGAATTCAGGGCCCGCTTCTCCCGGCTGGCACCCGCCGAACTGGCACTGGCCTCGGCGGCGGTGGAGTTGGCCAAAGTGATGCAGGGCCCCGGCGCGAATTGATCAAGGCCGCCTTGTGGCGATGGCCTAGGCATATGCGCATGGACCTGTTCAGCGCGCCTTGGCCAGCTCCTGCGCCACCAGTTGCTGCAATTGCGGGAACCCGAAGGATGGCAGTGGGAGACCGTTCACAAAATATTCCGGCGTTTGCGAGACGCCCAGCGTGTTGGCATCGCGCAGGTCTTGTGCCAGGGCTTGCTGAAGGTCGGGGGCGGTCATGTCAAAGGCCACTTGTTCCATGTTCAGGCCAATGCCATTGAGGTATTTCCAGGCCAGGTCTACCTTGGCGGTGTGGTTGGAGGCCCAGTCGTCCTGGCCCTCAAACAAGGCCTCCAGCGCCTGCCAGAACCTGCCTTGCCGGCGCGCGGCCTCCAGTACCGCCACCACTTTGTCAGAGCCCTTGTGAAAGGGCGCATAGCGCATGACCAGCCGGATGCGGTCCGGATGCTCGGCCATGAGCTGTTTGACCATGGGGTAGAACTGGCGGCAGGTGCCGCAAGCGGGATCAAAGAACTCCACAATCACCACCGGCGCATCGGAGCGGCCCTCGCTGGGAGAGTGCGGGCGAATCAGCGCCGAGCGGTCCACCGCCATGGCGTCCGGCTGCGGGCTTGCCGGACTGGAAAAATACCACCATGCGCCCATGGCGATGACGGCAAGCAGTGCCATGAGTGCGGCGACAAGTGAGGTGGCAGAGGCCGTCTTTTTTTGCATGGGTATTTGTTTTTTGTGCTTCAACCGGGCTTGCATCCCGAGCCCGCGCGCTTGTGCTGGCGGGCAAGCATGCGCTTGACCAGTTTCAAGGGGAGATTGCGGACCGCTTCAGGCAGGTACCCCGTGGTCCGGAACGAGAAGGCTGCAGCCCACCGCGTGAAAGGCCTGAGCCAGGCTGTGGCCTGCAGGAATTCTTTTTGCTCTGCGCTGTGCATGGATTTAACTTTCTTGAGGGGTCAGGTTCATCGGCAGATGGAAGGCCTGTTGACTATTGTCAGTGAAGCCGTGATGCGTTGGTAGTTCAATGACCGTGTGCATAGCGGCCCCTGTTTGAAGTGGTACACATCATGGTCCAGATACTTGTTTTAGGTTCCGGTTGTTCCAAGTGCCAGATCACCACAGCAATGATTGAGCGGGTGGCAAAAGAGCGCGGCGTGGCGGTAGAGATTGGCAAGGTCACTGACCGCGACCACATCCATGCCATGGGGGTGCACCATACACCCGCGGTGATGGTGGACGGCCAACTCGTCCACAGTGGCGGTATTCCCACGCGACAGGCCGTTGTCTTGTGGCTGAGCCCCAAGCCCCTGGAACTGCTGAAAAACCCCTCGCGCCACCTGTTCTTCACAGGCAAGGGCGGGGTGGGCAAAACCTCGCTCTCCACGGCGGTGGCGCTGTACCTGGCAGACAGTGGCAAGAAGGTGCTGCTGGTCAGCACCGACACTGCCACCAACCTGGACGAAATGCTGGGTGTTGCGCTCAAGAACACGCCAACGCCCGTACCCCAGGTGCCAGGGCTTTCGGTGCTCAACATAGACCCCGACACTGCAGCCGAGGCCTACCGCCAGCGCGTGGTGGCGCAAATAGCCACCGACTCCAGTGCGCAAGAACTGGCCACCGTGCGTGAGCAGTTGTCCGGCGCCTGCACCACCGAGATCGCATCCTTTGATGAGTTTGCCAGCCTGCTGTCGGACCCGGACCAGGCCTGGGACCACGTGGTGTTTGACACCGCCCCCACCGGCCACACGCTGCGCCTGCTCAGCCTGCCCAAGGCATGGACGGGCTTTTTGGCGGGCAACGACCGGGGCGCTTCGTGTCTGGGTCCGCACTCGGGCTTGAAGATGCAGGAGGTGCGCTTCAAGGCGGCACTCGATGCCCTGAGCGATCCCGCGCAAACCACCGTGGTGTTGGTGACCCGGCCAGATGCGGGCGCCATCCGGGAGGCCTCTCGCACCTCAGACGAACTCAAGGCCCTGGGCCTGTCCAACCAGCGCCTGGTGGTCAACGGCGTGTTCCATGCCAGTGCGCGCAAGGACGCCATTGCCTGCGCGATGGAAGATCTGGGCCTGCAGGCCTTGAAGAACATGCCGCCCAACCTGATGGCGCTGCCCCAGGACCAGGTGCCGCTGCGGGCCTTTGACACCGTGGGCCTGACGGCGCTGCGTGCCTTGCTCGGACAAGGCAGCGCGCCCCCGGCGGGTGAGTTGGCCACGCAAGGCCCGACACAAGGCCAGGGCCTGGATGCCTTGGCCGATGCCTTGGCACAGGCCGGGCATGGCCTGATCATGGTGATGGGCAAAGGCGGCGTGGGCAAGACGACCGTTGCCGCAGCGCTGTCGGTGGGCCTGGTGCAGCGGGGCAAGAGCGTGCACCTCAGCACCACGGATCCAGCCGCGCACCTGAGCGTGACGCTGGCCGGGGAACTGCCAGGACTGCAAGTGGACCGCATAGACCCCCTGGTGGAAACCCAGCGCTATGTGGAAAAAATCATGGCTGCCAAGGGGCCGCATCTGGATGCGCAGGAACAGGCGCTGATGCGCGAAGACCTGCGCTCGCCCTGCACCGAAGAGGTGGCGGTGTTTCACGCCTTTGCGCGCATCGTGAGCGAAGCGCGCAGCGCCTTTGTGGTGCTGGACACTGCGCCCACAGGCCACTCGCTGTTGCTGATGGACGCCACCGGTGCCTACCACCGGCAGATGATGCGCGAATTTGAGGGGCAGGCCAGCGGCCGCCTGGTCACACCGCTGATGCGCCTGCAGGACCCGGACTACACCCGGATCATTCTGGTGACCCTGCCCGAGACCACACCTGTGTCCCAGGCCCAGGCGCTGCAGGAGGACCTGCGCCGCGCCAAGATCGAGCCCTTTGCCTGGGTGATCAACAAGAGTGTGCTGGCTGCTGGCACAGAAGACCCGCTGCTGTCTGCCCGCCTGCGTGGTGAGCGGATGCAGATGGACCGGGTGGCCAACGGCCTTTCCAAACGAACCTATCTGGTGCCGTGGCGCGCAAAGGCACCCATCGGGCTGGCGGAGTTGTCGGGGCTGGTGTCACGCCAAGCTATTTGTTCGCCACCGCTTCCACCTGAATGCGCAAGGCCACCTCCATATTGAAGCCATAGGCCTTGCCGGCATCCAGGCCGAAGGCATCGCGTTGGAAGCTGCCACTTGCGTCCGCGCCGCAGAACTCGCGCTTGAGCACGGGATGGGGCATGCATTTGAAGCGGTTGATGCTCAGGTTCACCGGCTGGGTGCGCCCATTGAGCGTGAGCGCTCCACTCACCAGGGTCGGGCTGCCGTCCACAAACTTCTCCAGCGTGCCCTTGTAGATGGCCTGCGGAGACTTCTCGACATTGAAAAAATTGTTTCCGATGGCCCAGGCGTTCATGGCCGGCAGCCCAAAGTCAATCGATGCCAGGTCGATCGCGACCTCCAATGTCCCGGTGCCTGTCTGCCGGTCCAGCACCACCTGCCCGGAGCTCTGGTTCATCTTGCCGCGCCAGTAGGACATGCCCATGTGGTCGGCCTCAAAACTGGGGTAGGTGTGGGCCGGGTCCATTGTGTAGCTCACCGGTTCGGCGATGGCACCAACCGAGGCCGCAGCCAGTGCGAGCAACAGTGTTTGGGTATGCAATCTGGACATGCAAAAAACTCCTTTTGGTTGAATGGCATAGCTTGGCGTCATTTTCCTGCCTGCTTTGGTTGAAATGCTACAGGCATTGCGGCGCAGCTGTCCCTGTCTATGCAGCGCGCTTCGCCGCCCCCGCACTGGACACCAGAAACACCCCCGGCAGAATCAGCGCGGCGGCCACCAGGTGGTGCCAGCCCAGGCGCTCGCCCAGCACCAGCCAGGCCAGCAGGGCGCCGTACAGCGGACCCAGATACAGGGTGACGGCCACCTTGCTGGCGCCCAGTATTTTTTGCGCCCAGCCATAAATCCAGTAAGCGCCCACGCCGGGCAGCAGGGCCACGGACAGGCCCAGCACCCACGCGTGCAGCGTAAGCGCTGGCGTGCCGGGTTGGGCCATCTCCCAGACGGTGCCGGCCAGCAGGACTGGCATGGCACCCCAGCAGGTGGCGGCCAGTCGCGCCGTGGAGCCCAGGGTGCTGGGCCAGAGCTTTTGCAGCATGGCATACATCGCCCAAGAGACCATGGCCGCCACAATCCACGCGTCCCCCACCACAAAGCGCACCTGGCCGAGCGCGGCCCATTCGCCCTTGACAATCACATGCAGCACGCCGGTGAGCGCCAGCACCACACCCAGCACCTGCGGCCCGCGCATGCGCTCCTGCAGCCACAGCACCGAGCCCACGGCAATCAACACGGGCGAAGCCGAATAGATCAGCGAGATATTCACCGCGCCGGTGGACTGCGCACCCAGGTACACCCAGGCGCCGCACACCACCATGCCGCAAAAGCCCAACGCCACGTACTGGTACCAGACCGCCGCAATGTTGCGCCATTCGCGCCTGAGCTCGGCGCGTGCATGGATGCTGAGCAGCAGCCCGGCAATGCCCCAGCGCATGAAAGCCAGGGTGTAGGGCTCGATGACACCGGGCGCTTTTCTGGCCACAAAGTAGTTGACGGCCCACAGCAGGGGAATGAGCCAGATGGCCCAGCGTGCCAGGCGCAGTTGCGACTCAGGCCGCATGGTGCGTGGGCGATTTATCAAAATGTGAATGAACCCATTACGCTGCTGGCAATTTGCAGCTGGCTGCCAGATCCGCCAAGGTAATCATCAGCAAGTGGGAGTCCAGTGGTGAGGGATCGAAGCCAACCTTTTCATAGAACGTCTTGGCTTCATCGGTCAGCGCATGTACCGTCATCCCCCGAATGCCAATGGCATCGGCTGCTTGAAGAACCCGCATGCCAGCATCGCGAACCAAGGCGCGACCAAACCCTCGGCCATGCAAGGAACGATCAACCGCCAAGCGACCCAAAACGACCACTGGAATGGGCTCAGGCATGTTGCGGCGAAACTTCCCCGTGGCATGCTTGGTCGTGACGGCACCGGAGGCAAGTGCGTAGTAAGCAAGGACCCGCGCTCCATCGCAGACCACGAAAGTTCGGGACGCACCCTGAATCTGATTTTTCAGGCTTCTGCGTTTTAGCCAATCATCCAGGCTGTCCACACCGCATGAAAACTCACTTGTCACATGGCGCTCGGTCAACGGCATGGGTGCCGTTAACTTCATCCCTGTTCCCAAGGTGCGACGGTGGCCATGGTCTGAATCAAACGGGAACTCGGTTTGGGCGGCATATCCAAACGGGCCTGGAATTGCTTGAAGGCCTGCGGACTCACCGACATGATGACTTGGTCAAACAAGGCTTCCTCCGCGGCAGCACGCGCCGAATCCAGAATGAAATCCGTACGGTTTTTGCCACGCGACTTTGCCGCACGATCAATCAGATCGCGAACCTCTGCTTTGATGCGGATATTCAACGTTTCGCGCTTGGCTTCGGTAACTGCCGGCATGTGGGTCTCTCCTTGGAGCATTGTGACTCTGGCATTTCGTAATGACATTGTCATTATGTCAGACAGAGCCGCTCCCAGCCAGTCCGAACCATAGGTGCTGCGTATAACGGTGCGCCCCGAGCGCACAAAAAGCGCGTTGCCCAGATAGGTTTCGAGCTCGCGGGTCTGGCGGCTCGCTGGGGTGTGTGGAAAAGCGCACAGTTTCGCAAGGGGGCTTGCGGCCCGGCCCGGCCTGCGCCTTGTAGATAATGGCGCCCAGCATGACCGACCTCTACCCCCTCCCCCCTGGCCTGATTGCCGTGACCGGCGGTGAGCGCAGCGGCAAGACCAGCCTGTTGCGCCGCCTGTGTGGCGAGCTGGCGGCCCTGCCCGGTGAAACACCGCCGACCGATGCGCACTGGCTGGACCTCAGCCTGCCGGGCCAGGACGATGCAACGCCCCAGCAGGTGTGGCAGGCCCTGCGTGCGCGCAGCCCGCGCTGGAACAGCGACTTGCAGGACGAATTGGTGGAGGCCCTGGCGCTGCTGCCGCACCTGCACAAGCAGCTGTTCATGCTGTCCACCGGCAGCCGCCGCAAGGTGGCGCTGGTGGGTTTGCTGGCCTGCGGAGCCAATGTGACCTGCCTGGACCAGCCCTTTGCCGCGCTGGACCGGGCGTCCATTCGTGTACTCACCTCTTTCCTGGCCGACATGGCGGAGCACCCCAGCCGCAGCTGGGTGGTGGCCGACTACGAGGCCGACCCGGCGCTGCCCTGGCGGCGTGTGATTGCGCTGGACGAGGTCACGCCAAGCTGAGCCCTGCAACGCTGGGCTGCCCTGCGCCGAGCCACTCTGCCCAGGCCTCTCTAAGCCGCGCCACGCTCCTTGTGGCTGGCGTTCCAGCGCTTGAGCTGGCGCTGCCATTCGCCAAGGGGCAGCGAATCATCAGCCACAGCCGCGCGGCTGGAGGTTTCAATCAGCTTATCCAGCGCCGCCACGGTGGCCGCGTCATCCGGGTCGGGGAACACCGGCAGCACCTTCACCAGGTAGTCACCCCGCGGGCCACGCGGCTTGGCGGGTGCGCCCTGCCCGGCCAAGCGGTAGACCAGGGCGTCGCGGTTCAGGCGCATTTGCTGCATGCCGTCAGGGGTGGGCACGTCCACCCAGCGGCCGGCCATCCAGGCGTAGCCGTTGACCGGCACCTCGGCGCGCAGCACGCCCTCGGCGTCCAGCACAAAGAAGGGGTGGGGCTCGATTTCCACCTGCAGCTCCAGGCCAATCTCCAGCTCGCCGTGCTGGGTGCTGGGCACGCTGAGCACATGGCCCTCGCGCATGCCTGCAGGAAAGCGCACCCGGCGCCGGTAGGCCACGGACTTTTCGCCCTTGCCCTCGCAGGCATCGCAGGCAGCGCGCTGGCGGCCGTCACCGCCGCAGTCCGCGCAGGCCTCCTGGTTCCACAGCCAGCCAAACAGGGCGGGCTTGTGTACCGCGCCGCTGCCGTGGCAGTTGCTGCAGGCCTGCGCCAGCACGCGCTGGCCCTTGCCCACGCAGGTGCCGCAGCGGTGTGTGAAGTGCCCGCGCAGGGTGCGGGTGCAGCCCAGGATGGCGTCTTCCAGCGACAGGCGCACCTTGCGCACATGGGTCTTGCCGGGAGCATCGGTGTCGGTTGCTTCGGTCTCGGCTTGGGCTGCCTCGGCCTTGGCTTGGGCTTTGGATTCGTCGGAAGAAGCACTGGTGCTGGCCGCGCTGTCGCTATCGCTTTCACTGTCGGCGTCACCATCGCCATCGCGCAGCTGGCGGATGTGCTGGTAGGCCTTGTTGATGCTTTGCATGCGCCGCCCGGCATCCGTCGCGGCATTGCGGTCCGGGTGCCAGGTGGCGACCAGACGGCGCCAGCTGGCTTTGAGCTGGGCGTCGCTGGCACTGGGGTCCAGGCCCAGTTCTGCGTAGGCCTCCTGGGTGTCCATGGGCGCGTGTCCTGTTTCAGAAAAGGCCATCGTAGCAAAGTGCCGCTGCGGTCGGCTGACGCCCGTGCAACAAAGCCGGTAGCAATACCGTCTATGCTCCACCTCCCCCCTGAAAAACACCATGACCGACAACACCCCAGAACCCATTCAACAGGACCGCGTGTGGAGCGACGAGCGCTGGACCGCCCGCGTGATCAAGAACGAAGACGACGACGGCTGGGCCGTGGCCATGACGCTGCACACCGAGTCCGAGCCCGCCCTGGTGGGCCCCTGGACCATGGGGCGCGACAAGAAGAACCCCAAGCCCCTGGATGTAAACGCCTTCCACACGCTGGTGAAAACCGCCTCCGAGGTGATACGCCGGCATGAGCAGCAGTTGTATGCCCAGCTCAACCGCAGCGTCAGCGTGACCGTGGCCGGGCGCCGCCTGCGCGTGGCGCTGACCATCGTGCCCGACGAGGAAGGTGCCACCGCCTCGCTGGTGGCCACCGACGATCTGGAGGAAGAGCTGGGGCGCGTGGCGGTGCCACCCACGTTCAAACTGACTACCGCCAGCGCCGTGGCCTGGGCCGAGTCCGGCTTTGTGCGGCCGAGCGCTTAAACCGCAGAAAGGCACCGGGCGCTACCAGACCCATGCAAGCGCTGTGTGCGAAGGGCCACACACGGGTTGATTCGCTTTACAAGCGCAGGGCAGCTGCGATACCCTGACTGAATGGGAACACAAACAATAAAGCAGCCACTGGATGTTGCAGTGAATGGACAGGGGCACGGGCACGGGGTCATTCCCTTCAGCCAGGCAGTGTTTGACACCCTGCCCGCAGGCATTGTGGTGCAGGACCCGGACGGAAAAATCATTGTCGTCAACCCGGCCGCCGAACGCATACTGGGCCTGAGCCTGGACCAGATGCTTGGGCTGACCTCCATAGACCCCCGTTGGCGCGCGATGCGCGAAGACGGCTCGGATTTTGCGGGCAACGACCACCCGGCCATGCAGGCCCTGCGCACCGGGCTGGCGGTGCATGACATCGTCATGGGCATCTTCAACCCGCAGTCTGGCAACCACACATGGATACACACAGAAGCCACGCCCATCCAGGCCGCCACCGGCGAGCTGTTGGGCGTTTACAGCTTCTTCCAGGACATCACCGAACGCCGGCGGCTGGAGGTACGGGCACAGGAATACCGCATTGCCCTGCAGACCTCCAGTGACGGCTTTTGGGTGACCGACATCCAGGGCCGCCTGCTGGAGGCCAACCAGGCCTATTCCCTGGCCTCCGGCTACAGCCAAAGCGAGCTGTTGGACTTGCACATCAATGACCTGGACGTACTCGACAAAAGCAGCGATGTGGCGCAACGCATGCAACGCATCATGCTGTTGGGGCACGAGCGCTTTACCTCCACCCACCGGGCCCGCGACGGCAGGCCATGGCCCGTTGAAATGGTGGTGTCCTATTCACCCATGGAAGGGGGGCGCTTCTTTTGCTTTGTGCGGGACCTGACCGAGCAGCAACGCTCGGCCGAGCTGATCTGGCACCAGGCCAACTTTGACCGCCTGACCGAACTGCCCAACCGCGCCCTGTTCTTTGACCGCCTGTCGCGCGAGCTTTCGCTGGCACGTCGCAGCGGCAAGCTGGTGGCGCTGCTGTATGCCGATCTGGATGCCTTCAAACCCGTCAACGACCAGTTCGGCCACGCCGCCGGTGATCTGGCGCTGCAGGCCGTGGCCGCGCGGTGGCAATCCTGCGTACGCGATACCGACACGATTGCCCGCCTGGGTGGCGACGAGTTCGCCATCATTGCTGGCAACCTGGACAGCGCGCAGGAGGCCGCCGCCATTGCAGAGAAGCTGATACAGGTTCTGCAGACAGACATCGCCCTGTCTGGCGGCAAGCACTGCCGCCTGGGCACGAGCATAGGCATCAGCCTGTACCCAACCAATGCCGTGGAAATGGATTTCCTGCTGTCCCTGGCGGACGATGCCATGTTCGCCTGCAAGGCCCGAGGCAAAAACGCGTACGGTTTCTCCAGCGTGCTGGCCGACCAGACATCGGACCCCGGGCACTGGATCCATTTTCAGGATGCGCACCTGGTCGGCGTGGCCGAAATCGACGCGCAGCACCGCCAACTGGTGCGCCTGGTGAACGAGATCAACCTGGACATCTCCGCACATGCCAGCGACACGTACATCGGAAAACGCTTTGACGAGCTGATTGACTTCACCCGGCATCATTTCCAGACCGAACACCGCTACATGGAGACCTACCACTACCCGGACATCACCATGCACGACCATGAACACAGCAAGCTCAGCAATGACCTGCAGCTGATCGTGGACAGAAAAGGCCGCGATGGCGATTTTCTGGTGCTGCAAAAAGTCAAGGACTGGCTGATGGGCCACATCCAGAACTCCGACAAGGCACTGGGGCTTTACCTGCAGCAAATGGGCGTGCGCTGAATACCGGCAGCCAAACACAAAAGCCCGCTGTGTAGCGGGCTTTTGCGCGGTGGGCGTTGGCCTTAGTTGAAGGGCAGCGAGACCTCCGCCATGTTGCCGAGCACGGTATTGGCGATATACATGTAGTTGGAGCTGAACGCACCGGTTGCAAAGGTCGCGGGTGCGGTCAACAGCATGCTGCCGGAATTGAGCTGGCTGTCGACAAACGTACAACTGGTTTGGCTGCCACGTGTCGGCTGTTCGGCCACAAGAATCTGAGGGCCCGTAGTCTGAACACCAGAAGCAGCCTGATGCAAGCCGACACCACAGTGCTCTGCCCGTGCTCCGTACACGGTGGAATTGGCAAAGCCGAAAGACAGCTTGTCACTCAGATCGGTCTGGTCCCCCTTGACAGCATTCAGTCCCGCTGCATTGACGGGCGTCGTGCTGATGTTCTGGGGAAACAGTTGGGCGTCGTTGGCGGTAACAAAGGCAAGGGACAACGGAATCGTTGGAACCTGGAACGCGTACGAATACAGGACAACGCCGGCTGCATCCTTCAACACATATTTGAACAGGGAACCGGGCACCAGTGCGGCCTCGTCATAGCACACCGTCGTGCCACTGACGGCCGGCACGCCAAACAAGCTGTATCCGGCCTTCAGGTCCTGGCAACTGCTGATGGCCTCCGGTCCATTGACCGTTTTGCTGCCTTGTGCATACAGAATGCCCAAAGCGGTCGGGCGCACAGCCGGCGCGACTGCCTCTGGGGGAGTCACCAACTGAACAATCGCGGATGCACCCACGCCGTCCGGGGTGGTGCTGTCATACGTACGCAAAGCACCGGCCAGGCTGACCACATCCACGCTGGCAATGCCTTCTGCAACCGCGTCACTGGTATTGATGTGCAGCGGCAATGACCTGTCATACGTCACCGACGTGGCGCCGTTCGGATAGGTGATGTGCTTGCTGACACGTGCCTGCATATGCATGCTGATGCGCCCAAAGCCCGCAACGCGCCAACCCGCGCAAGTGGATCCGGCACCCTGCGCCGCACCTTTGATGAACTTCCAATTGTTGACTCCACTGGAGTCCACACTGATTGCCATCTGAACCCAGGCGGTATCAACGCCGTTGAACGCGGGTGTGCTGACTGGTAACACGGAGGTGTCGGTAGTGCTTCCGGTTCCCGCGATAGGCGAAAAATCAAAAGCTGAAAATCCGCGGGGAACAAATGCAAGTCCTGCCTGGGCAAAGCCGCCTGCTGATGGGACTGTGGTCAGCTTTGTGACGATCCTGTCGTAGTCCAGTCCGGTGCTGCCAGCGTTCGGGCCACCAATACGGAAGGTGGGATCGACATATTTGCTGAGCGCAGCGCTGCTCGGCGGTGTCGACAGGGTGGACGGGTACAGCGCATTGAGTTCATTCATGCAGGTACGGATTTCCTTCAGCGCATTGGCAGCGGCTGCCGCAGCCGTGAGTTGGGGCGCAGTCAGGCTCACCGGTGCTACCGGCGCACCACCGGGATTGCCGATATCCAGACTCAGACTGGCGAGGTTCTGGTTCGGTGCCGATACCAATTTGATGGTAGCCACAGGTGCGCTGGCGGTTGCCGGGGTTACTGCAATAGCGTCAAGCAAGGCATCGAGTCCCGTGCCATTTGCCGGGAACGCGGTTGAAAACGGATCGAAGGCGCCAAGACCCAGCGATCCGGCCAAGCCCGACAGGGCACTGGCTATCTGGCTTTTGGCCGCGCTCAGGTTGGTGCTGTTGACGCTGTTCAACGCCGACTGGCAGGCCGCAAGGTCCGCGGGAACCGAAGAGGTGCACAAATTGGCCAAGCTGGCACCACCGGGTTGACCGCTGGCGGCAGAGACAATCAGGTCGGTCAGGGGCGTGATGTTGACTGTCTGTCCCGCCGCAGTGGCAATCGAATTGAGAGAAACCATCTGCCCGCCCGAGGAGCCAACAATGCTCAGCATGAAGGGTGCGGTACCCCCTGTGACATCCACTGTGAAACTGCCCATGGCGTCTGATTGGCCCGGAAACGTCCGGCCGTTTTTGTCGATGGCAACAACCTTCCCGGTGATGGGCGTGCCGGTCGCAGCGGTTCCTGTCAGGGTGCTGGTCACAACGACCGGAGTGCTGGTGCTGGTGCCCGTGCCGCCTCCGCCACCGCAGGCAACCAGCACTGCGCACAGCATGGTTGTTGTAATTCTCTTCATTCCTGACTCCTGAAATTGATTTAGACCTTCATTCTCAATTTCATCCAGGAAAGAAGACATCCCATGAATATGGGAGGGGGGCTTACATCCAGAGGCAAGGCCCCTGCACCCGTACCACCACCGTATGCGCTGCCAGGTCATCATGCAACGGCAACTGGGGCTTTACCTGCAGCAAATGGGAGTGCGCTAGTCGCCGGGATTGCCGCGGGAGCAGTCTTTCGGGTTGCAGTCGGGAAAGACCCGCAAGACTCCAGGTGTTCGAGCAAGTTTTCACCACGAAACAACTGGTTCGATTGGACTAAGATTGGCTTCAACCCAAGCTCGGGAAACAGGCCTGTTGGCTTTTGTTACTGATGCTTGGTCAGCCGTAAAGCCGAAAGCAATTCATTGATCCCCATATGGAAAAACTGACGTCCACAGACAAGAGCGCGGTCATCCGTAGCCTCAGTGAAGCCATTCAGGATATTGTCTTTTTCAAGAATCCCAATGGTGAGTACCTGTTTGCAAACCACGCGTTTGAGCGGCTGTATGGCTATACGCTGGAACAAATTATGGGGAAGTCAGATTACGAATTTCTGGTGAAGGACGAGGCTGACTACTTTGCTGGTCGAGACAAAGATGCCATGGAAGCTGGCGAGCCCACCCGTTCCGAGGCTTGGCAAGTCAATGAACTGACGGGAGCGCAGGAATGTTACGAGACCATAAAGACGCCTGTTTTTTCAGAGGATGGTCAACTTATTGGGCTTGTGGGCGTCGTGAAAAACGTTACCAAGATAAAACAAGCCGAAGAAGTACTTCGAAGCCAGAAGGTGTCCGATTAGTCTGCCGCTTCGTGTGAATGCCTTGGAAGTCGCACGCAGACATCCCGTCACTTTGACACCGTTAGCCCTGCCCTGAAATGGGGCGTCCCTTCACGGGCGAAGCACCTACACCCGCACCACCACCGTGTGCGCCGCCAGGTCATCGTGCAGCGGCACAGCAGCACCCGGCTGCAGCACGCCGTCCAGCAGTACTGTCACAGGCGCCAGACTATCCACGGCACTGACCCGCTTGACCTCGATCGCGTAAAGCGTCGCGCCAAAGCGGTACTGCATCGCAAAGCCCGGCCAGTCGGCCGGCAGGCAGGGGGTGAAGTGCAGCGTGTCCACCTCCAGGCGCAGGCCCAGCAGTGACTCCAGCACCAGCCGGTACATCCAGCTGGCCGACCCGGTGTACCAGGTCCAGCCACCGCGCCCTGCGTGTGGGGCCACGGCATACACGTCGGCGGCCACCACATAGGGCTCCACCTGGTAGATGGCAACAGAGGCCGCATCGCTGCCATGGCGCACCGGGTTGATCAGGTTGAAGCAGTCCCAGGCGCGTTGGCTGTCGCCTTGCGCAGCAAAGGCCATCACCGTCCAGATAGCTGCGTGGGTGTACTGGCCACCGTTCTCACGCACACCGGGCAGGTAGCCCTTGATGTAGCCGGGGTTCAGGGCCGACGTGTCAAAGGGCGGCGTGAGCAATTGAATGAGTCCCTCCTCGCGCTTCACCAGGCGGCGCTCCAACGCGTTCAGGGCCGTGGCCGTGCGTACCGGGTCACCCGCGCCCGAGATCTGCGCCCAGCTCTGGGTGATGGAGTCGATCTGGCACTCGGCGTTCTGCACCGAGCCCAGGGGCGTGCCATCGTCAAACCAGGCGCGGCGGTACCAGTCGCCGTCCCAGGCATGGGCATCGATATTCAGGCGCAGCTGCTCGGCATGCGCCAGGCACTCATCGGCAAAGGCGATGTCGCCGGTGGCGCGCGCCAGCACGCTGAATTTTTTCAGCGTGTCAAACAGGAAGAAGGCCAGCCACACGCTCTCGCCCCGGCCCTTGATGCCCACCAGGTTCATGCCGTCGTTCCAGTCGCCCGAGCCCATCAGCGGCAGGCCATGGGCGCCCATGCGCAGGCCGTGGCGCAGAGCCAGTACGCAGTGGGCGTACAGGTTCTCGTGTTCCTCGGAGACGCTCGGCAGGTCGTAATACGACTCTTCTTCCGGGTTCAATGCCCGGCCCTTCAGAAAGGGCACGGACTCCAGCAGCACCGCGCTGTCGCCGGTGGCCTGCACATAGCGGCAGGTGGCCTGCACCAGCCACAGGTAATCGTCCGAGCACAGGGTGCGCACGCCGCGGCCCTGGGGCGGGTGCCACCAGTGCTGCACATCACCCTCTACAAACTGGCGTGCCGCACAGCGCAGCAGGTGTTCGCGCAACAGCTGTGGCGCGGCATGCACCAGGGCCATGCTGTCCTGCAGCTGGTCGCGAAAGCCATAGGCCCCACCCGACTGGTACAAGCCGGTGCGCGCCCACAGGCGGCAGGCCAGGGTCTGGTAGAGCAGCCAGCCATTGGCCAGCAGGTTGAGTGCCACATCGGGCGTTTGCACCTGCACCGCACCCAGGGTCTGCGTCCAGTACGCCTGCACGGCCTGCAGTGCGCCCTGCGCCCCCATGGGTTCGCGCAGCTGCTGCACGTTCAGGCGCGCATCCTCCAGGCCGCGCCGCCCGGCCGCTCCCAGGCGGAAGGTGATGACGCGCTCCTGCCCGTCCTGCAATTCAAACGGCACCTGAATGGCCGCACACGGGTCGAGCCCGGTGCCCACCCGGTTGGACAGGCCGGTACGCAGCAGGGCCAGCGGACGCGCCACCGATCCATTGCGTCCCAGGAACTCACGCCGGTCGCAACTAAAGGTCACGCCGGGGCCGCGGGTGTCGCCATCGGCATCGAAGAAGGCCATGCGGTCGCCAAACTCCGGGTTGTAGGGGTTGCGCGCCAGGAGGGCACCGCTGCCGGGCTCCATCTCGGTGCCCACGTGCATGGCCGACTTGGAAGGCAGGTCGCCCAGCACCCACTCCACATAGCCCGTGGCCGAGAGCTTGCGCGCACGCTGCGAGCGGTTGCGCACGCGCAGCTGGCTGAACTTGATGGCCGCGCTCAGGTCCACGAACACGGTGAGTTCGGTCTCGATGCCGTCCTGCGTGTGCGCAAACACACTGTAGCCAAAGCCGTGGCGCGTGACATGGCGCCCGGCGCCGCCGCAGGGCAGTGCCGTGGGCGACCAGAAAGCGCCCGACTCTTCGTCGCGCAGGTAGCAGGCCTCGCCCGTACCGTCGCTCACCGGGTCATTGCTCCAGGGCGTGTAGCGGAACTCGTGGGCGTTCTCGCTCCAGGTATAGGCGCTGCCGCTCTCCGATACCACGGTGCCGAAGTGGGCATTGGCAATCACGTTCACCCAGGGCAGCGGCGTGCTGCTGTGCTGGCCCTTCTCATCCACGGTGGTGGCTATGACGTACTCGCGCCCATCGGCCGAGAAGCCGCCCAGGCCGTTGAAGCACTGCAGCCCGGCCGGCAGCGGCACGGGCGGCAGGCTGAGCACGGGCAGCGCGACCACCGGCGCCAGCAGGGCTGGCAGGGTGCGCGCCTCGCGGCCCTGGCGGCGGTTGGCCTGGTCCATGAGGCTGCCCTGCTTGTCGCTGATGACAATGCGCGCCACGGCCTGGAACAGGGTGCGGTCTTCGGCCGACATGTGCTCGGCCATGCGCACAAAAATGCCGCCGGGCCGGTCGGTGAAGTTGGCCTCCAGGCCCGAGGCAATCAGGCCCATGATCTGCTCCTGCAAGGCTTGGCGGTAGCCGGCATGGTCTTCGTTCCAGATCACCAGGTCCACCGCCAGGCCCTTGAGGCGCCAGTAGGCATGGGCCTGCACCAGCTGGCGCACCAGCTCGATGTTGTCCTGTTTGCTGATCTGCAGCAGCACGATAGGCAGATCGCCCGAGACGCCATAACCCCACAGGCCGGACTGCCCGCGCCGGTTGCTTCCGAGCACCGCCATCTGCGCGCGCTGCGCCGGGTTGGCATAGACCACCGAGCTGGCCAGACGGGCATAGAGCTGGGCATCGGCCTCGGAGGCGTTGATCTGCTGCAGGTTGACCCAGGCGTGGGTGATGGCCAGACCCAGCACGCGGTCGGCCAGGTGCCGGTCGCGGTATTTGTCCATCAGGGCCAGGGCCTGCTCGCGCGCCTCGGCCACACCGGTTACCAGGTCCAGCGTCACCGTCTGCCCAGGTGCCAGAACAATGCGGTGGCGTATGGCCAGCACCGGGTCCAGCACCGGGCCTGCAGTGTCGGACAGGGCCTGGCAATCGGCGTCCAGCGCCTGCGGCGCCTGCAGCGAACGCGTGCGGCCAATAAAGCGCATGCGGTCGGTCTCGAACGAGGTGGCGTGCGCATCGGCCCCGTGCACGGCCATCAGGTGGAACAAAAAGGCCGGGGCTTCGCCGGCGTCACGCGGCCTGCGGTGGCACAGCAGGGCCTGGCGCTCGCGCACGATCTCGGTCTGCACAAACAGTTTGCTGAAGGCCGGGTGCAGCGCGTCCGCAGCGGCCGGGGCCAGCACCACCTCGGCATAGCTGGTGACCTCAATGGAGCGGCGGCTGCGGCTGCGGTTGGTGATGCGGGTGCGGCGCAGCTCGATGTCGTCTTCGGGCGAGACCACGATTTCGGTGTGCGTCTCCAGCCCGTGGTCGCGGCGGCGGAACTCGGCGCGGCCTTCGGAAAATATGGCCTCGTAACTGTCGCTGGCCTGCAGGGTAGGCTGGTGCGCGCCAGACCAGAAGTCACCGCTTGCGACATCGCGCACATAGCAAAAGCTGCCCCAGTTGTCGCGCGTTCCGTCCTCGCGCCAGCGCGTCAGGTCCAGCCCCTTCCAGCGGCTGTAGCCGCCACCCGACTGGCTCACCAGCACGTGGTAGCTGCCGTTGGAGAGCAGCTGCACTTCCGGGGTGGCAGCATCCGGTTGGCGCAGCACGCGCAAGGGGCTGGCCTGGCCCAGAACGGCGCTGTGGATGTCGGCCAGCTCGGGCGCGTGGGCCTGGAACACGGCGGCATTGGGCACGCGCTCCTGCAGCAGCAGCGCGGTGGCCTGAAACATGGCCTCAGCCGCAAAGCGCCGGGGCATGGGTTGGTCCAGCAGCACATGCGAGATGGCCAGCAGGCTCATGCCCTGGTGGTGGGCCATGAAGGAGCGCACCACGGCGCCGCTCTGGCCGTGCGGCAGGCGCGAGGGCGTGAAGTCCATGGCCTCATACATGCCGTAGTCGCCCTGCAGGCCCTGGTCTGTCATGCGCTGCAGGTTGCGGCAGGCCGCATCCGGCAGCACCATCAGCGCCAGCGCCGAGGCGTAGGGCGCAATCACCAGGTCATCGGCCAGACCGCGCTTGAGGCCCAGGCCGGGCACGCCAAAGGCGCGGTACTGGTAGTTCAGCGCCGCATCCACCGTGTTGTAGCCGGACTCGGATATGCCCCAGGGCACGCCGTGCTGCTCACCGTAGGCAATCTGGCGCTGCACCACGGCGCGGCAGGTCTGGTCCAGCAGGGTGTTGGCATACACCGGCATCACCAGGTTGGGCATCAGGTACTCGAACATGGAGCCGCTCCAGGACAGGAGCGTGGGCTCAGCGCCGGCCGATGTCAGCCGGCGACCCAGGGCAAACCAGTTGTCCTGCGGCAGCTCGCCCAGGGCAATGGCCACAAAGCTGCACAGACGGGCCTCGCTGGCCAGCAGGTCATAGTGCCCGGTGTCAAGGCGGCGCTCGTCCACGTTGTAGCCCACGGCCAGCAGATGGCGCGCCGAATCAAACAAAAAGCCATAGTCGGCCAGCGCCATGGCAGCGGCCTGGCGCGCCAGCGTTTCCAGCTGGTCCAGACGGGCCAGCGCCTGCGGCTGGCCCGCGGCGGCCAAGGCGCGCAGCGTGGGAATGGATGGCGGCTCCGACGGTGCGGGTGCATTGCCGGCATCGGGTGCTGCGACGTGCAGCAGCGCCAGCTCGGCACTGGCATCCGCGCACTGCGCCAGCAAGGCCAGGCACCAGGGCTGCGCCTGGGCTGCGGCGTCACCGCTGGTGCCCTGCAGCAGGCCCAACAGCGAGGCACCCAGAGTGGCCACGCTGTCCAGGCACAGCAGGGCCGTGCGCACGCTCAGCGGCGGGGCGCTGCATTGCAGCTCCAGCTTCTGCGCCAGTTGCGACAGGCTGCGCTGCAGCTCGGCACTGGCAGCGCCGTCCAGAGCCAGGATCAGATTGCCCAGCGCATCGGCCATGCCATGGAAGGTGCGCGGGTTCAGGATGGGCTGGTCGGCCAGCGCCAGCAGCGCCGGGCGCAGGGTCAGCAAATGGCCCGACAGGTTGCCGCTGTCCACTGCCGAGATGTAGCGCGGCAGCAGGGGTTGGCAGGTTTGCGTGTCATACCAGTTGTAGAAGTGCCCGGCATGGCGCTCCAGCGTTTGCATGCTGTGCAGCGCATCGGCCGTGCGCTGCAGCAACTGGCCGCTGCTGATGTAGCCAAAGTCGTAGGCCGTGGCATTGGCCAGCAGGGCCAGGCCCATGTTGGTGGGCGAGGTGCGGCGCGCCAGCACAGCCACCGGGTGCTCCTGGTAGTTGTCGGGCGGCAGCCAGTGGTCCTGTGCTGACACAAAGCGCTCGAAGAAGCGCCAGGTGCGCCGCGCCAGCTGGCGCAAAAACAGGGTTTGCGACAGGTCCAGCTGCACCGGTGCTGCGCTGACCGGGCGGCTGATCCACCAGGCCAGACCAGGCGCCAGCAACCACGCCAGCAGGATGGGCGCCACCTGCCACAGGGTATGCAAGCGTGCGTCCAGACGCCACAGCAGCACGGCCGTGGCCACCGCCAGCAGCGGTGCCATGGCCATGCGCGCCAGCGTGCGCCGCAGGTCGGCCGCGCTGCCCGCAGGCACCGGGCACAGGGCTGCCGCGTCCGACGACTGCCACTCCAGCAGGCGGCGGTGCGTGAGCAGCAGGCGCGCATTGGTGCGCAGCACCGCGTCCAGACAAAACCAGGCCTCGTGCGGCAGCAGGGCCAGCGTGAGGGCCACCTGCAGCAGCTGCTTTTGCAGCGCGCCCTGCACGGTGCGCGCATGCTGGCGCCAGGGCAGGTCCTGCGGCTTGTGCAGCAGGCTCCAGAGGTTGGAGGCCACGGGGGTCAGCAGCCACAGGGCCAGCACGGCCAGTGTCCAGCCCAGGGCCTGCGGCAACAGGGCCCAGCCCAGCAGCAGCAGGGCCAACGTGGCCGGGGCCACCAGGCTGCGGCGCAGGTTGTCCAGCACCTTCCATTGCGACAGCCAGGACAGCGGATTGGCCTCGCGCACACCCGGTACAAAGCCGGGCACACGCGGCAGCAGCCACGAGGCGATCTGCCAGTCGCCGCGCATCCAGCGCACACGGCGGCTCACGTCGGCGTCGTAGCGGGCCGGGTAGTCGTCATACAGCTGCACATCGCTGAGCAGGCCGCTGCGGGCGTAGCAGCCCTCCAGCAGGTCGTGGCTGAGGATGCGGTTGTCGGGCAGTCGCTGGTGCAGCACCTGCTCGAACACATCCACGTCGTAGATGCCCTTGCCGATGAAGGAGCCTTCATGGAACAGGTCCTGGTAGACGTCGGAGACGGCGCGGGTGTAGGGGTCCACCCCGGCTTCGCTGCCCATCAGGCGCGCGTAGCGCGAGCGGTTGCTGCTTTGCAGGCTGACCGCCATGCGCGGCTGCAGGATGCCGTAACCGGCGGTGATGCATTGGCGCTGTGCGTCCCACTGCGCGCGGTTGAGCGGGTGCGCCATCGTGGCGGCGAAGCTGCGTGCGGTGTCGCGCTGCAGCTGGGTGTCGGTGTCCAGGGTGATCACAAAGCGCACCTGCTGCAGCGCGGCGGTGTCGCCCACCACGCAGGAGAAGGCCGTGCCTGGTTTGCCACGCAGCAGCGCGTTCAGCGCAGCGAGCTTGCCGCGCTTGCGCTCATAGCCCATCCACACGCGCTCCTGCGCATTCCACAGGCGCGGGCGGTGGAACAGAAAAAACGTGTCCTGACCCGGCCCCGGGTATTTGCGGTTGAGCGCGGCAATGCCCTCACTGGCCAGCGCCAGCAGCGGCGCATCATCGTCCCGGGTTTCGCTGGATGCATCGGCCCAGTCGGTCAGCAGTCCATAGTACAGCTGCGCATCCTGGTTGGCCAGAAAGCGCACCTCCAGAGCCTCCACCAGCGCCTGCACCGAGGCCGGGCTGGTGAGCAACGTGGGCACCACCACCAGCGTGCGCGCATCGGCCGCCATGCCTTTGGAAAAGTCCATGCGCGGCAGCACATGGGGTGTGGTCAGCAAGGTGGCCAGCCAGTTCACCAGCGTCAGGGCCAATTGGCCACAGGCCAGCAGCGCCAGGCCCGCGGCCAGCCACAAGGCCCAGCCCGCCAGGCCTTGGGCGCGCGCCAGTTGCAGGAACACGGCACTGCCGCCCAGGCTGAGCAGCACCATGGCGCCCAGGTACAGCGGCAGCGGGTGGGTACGGGCCCAGCGCTGCAGGGCCAGGGTTTGGGGCAGCTGCACTTGCAGGGCGCGCTCCAGCACCGGCAGGCCAGCGCCCTCCAGGTAATAGCCCACGTGGGTGGACGGAGCCTGCGGCTCAGGCGTGGAAGCCTGTGTTTGCGCCACGCTCTGCGCATGCTGCGCCAGCTGCAGTACCTTGCGCGCCACCTCGGCCTCGGGCCTCTTGGCCAGGCGGGCGGTCTTCTCCACCACATGGCGGTAGCGGTCGCGGGTGGCAAAGTCCATGCGCGGGTACACCCCCAAGGGGTCTTCGCGCAGGGTGTGCTCCACCAGGCTTTGTTCTTCGACGAAGTCGCGCCAGTCGGTGGCACTGAGCAGGCGCAGGCTGGCAATGCTGTTGCTGATGCAGACCTGGTTGATGGCCTGGCTTTGGGTTTCGGAATGCACCAGCTGCTCGATGGTCTGGCCGGACTCGGAGAGGCTTTGCTCTATCCAGGTCAGCGGCAGGGCCAGGGCCGTGCTGTGGCCCTGCAGGCGGCGCGCCAGTTCGGCCACAAAGGAGTTGCCCAGGGTGGTGCCCGAACGCGCCATGTCCGAGATCACCAGGATCAGGTTCTTGGGGTCGTGCTCGGCCACGTGCAGCATCTGGTCGGCCCAGCTGCTGGCGCGGTTGCGCTCCTGCAGGCTCTGGGCCACGCGTGCGCCAATGCGGCGCAGGTTCTCGATCAGGGCCAGGCGCAGCATGATGGGGATGGCCCACAGCTCGCCCAGCTTGAGTTGCGCCACGTTCTGGTAGGACGCCACGAAGTGGTTGAGGTTCTCCGGGTCTACCCGGCCGTCACCGTGCGAGATGATCTCCAGCGCCATGTCATAGACGCGGGCCAAGCCCCGCGAGGGACCGTTGGCAAGCACCGGCAGCTCGCGGCTATACCACTTGGAGAAGTGCTTGCGCGCCGTGAGGATATGCTCTTCGATCAGGTAAAAATTGTCCAGCAGCCACTCGCCCGCCGGGGTGATGCGCCGCCCTGCGCGCACCGACTCCATCAACAGGTCACAGGCCTGCTGCAGGACCAGCGCATTGGCATCCAGGCGCTGCAGCAGCAAGTCGCGTCCGCGACCGGCCTGCAGGCTGTGAGCTTGCGCCAGGGTCTGGCCATGGCGCTCCATCTGCTCGGCGTTGAACAGCTCTGCACGCAGCGGCACATCGGCCGGACCGGGGCCCGGCCAGGCCCGTGGCAGGTGCAAGCCAGGTGCCACACCCCGCAGGGCGGTGCGAATGGCCTGGAACGCTTGCATCACTGCCTGCCTTGCAGCCCTTACTTGGCTGCAGGTACCGTCTTGGTGCCGGTCATTTCCACATCCACGCGGCGGTCAGGCTGCAGGCAGGCGATCAGCTTGGCATTGGCCTTGTTGCCCTTGCAGTCAGCCAGCTGGGTCACGGGCTCGGTTTCGCCCACGCCACGGGCCACGATGCTGGTGGCTTGCACGTTCTTGCTCACCAGGTAATCCTTGACGGCCACGGCGCGCTGCTCGGAGAGCTTCTGGTTGTACTTGGACGAACCGATGCGGTCGGTGTTGCCGGTGACGGTGATGGAGTCAGAGGTGGTGCCCGTGAGCTGGCGTGCCAGGCCGTCGAGCAATTCGCGGCTTTCAGGGCGCAGCACCGACTTGTCAAAGGCAAACAGTGCGTCGCCCGAGAAGCTGATCTTCTGCTTCACAGGCACCAGCACCACCACGGGTGCGGGCGCAGGGGCAGGAGCAGCCTTGGGTTCAGGCACGGGTGTGGCGGCCATGGGGGCAGGTGCTGCCACGACGGCTACTGGTGCGATCACGGCATCACAGGGTGCGGTGGCCAGGGCAGGCGTCCATTCGCCGGTGCGCCAGCATTCACCGCTGGCGTTCTTGACGTTGCTGCTGGAGCCATCCACCACATAGGCGGGATTTTGTGCGACGTTGTCGGCTGCCAGCACCAGAGCGGGCATGGAGCAAATGACGGCGGCAACGAGAGTAAGCGAGAGGGTTTTCATAGGGTTTCCTGGTTAAGTAACCCTGAGCTTAGGCACTGCGTCTGCAGAGGTCTGTGCGGAATCGCACATTCGTGCATCAGGCCCGCGCGTGCACCCCGGCCGCGGTGTCTGGCGGGTCGGAATGGAAGGTGTAGCAGCCGCCACCGCTGCGCTTGGAGCGGTACATGGCGGCATCAGCCAGGCTGATCAGGGACTGTGCGTCATGGGCGTCATCGGGGTACAGGGCAATGCCCGCACTCACCGACACCTGCAGCGTGTGCCCGCCTACCTCACTGGGTGCGGCCACGTCGGCAATGATTTTCCGGGCAATCCGGGCCGCGTCTTCGGGTGTGGACACCTCGGCCAGCAGCACCAGGAATTCATCGCCGCCGTGGCGGCCCACGGCATCCGAGTCGCGCACCGCCGCCTGCAGACGACGCGCCACCATCTGCAGCACGGCGTCACCCGTGGCGTGTCCCAGGGTGTCGTTGATGTTCTTGAAATGGTCCACATCCAGAAACACCACTGCGGTGTAGCTGCGGCGCCGCTGGGCCAATGCGATGGCGCGTTGCAGCCGGTCCAGCAGCAAGGCACGGTTGGGTGTGTTGGTGAGCGCATCGCACTGCATTGCAATGGCCAGCTCATCCAGACGGCTCACGGCGGCCAGCGCCGAGACCTGGGCATTGAGGGCCGACTGCACCCAGTGCGCATTGGCCTGGGGTACCTCGGATTGCTCCTGGGCACGCAGGGTATTGAGCCGGGTTTGCAGACCTTGCAGTTCAGCCCGCTTGGCTTGCACCTGGCTCTGCAGCCGCAGCAGGTTGCGCTTGACCGAGGTCGTACGCGCGTTCATTTTCCGTAGCGGCATGCAGTGTCCTTTTTTGTAATGGTGAGCCCTGAGGCCACCAGTCCAGCATGGCACCACACCGCCTGCGTGTCGGTGCGCAGGCACACGCAAGGTGCAGTCCCGCGAACCTGCAGTCTTGCAGCAGCCTGTCTAGTCAGGCGAGGATTTGCCCAGCACCTGGTGGGGGTCACCCGGCAGGATGTCTGACAGCAGGCGGTCAAACTCCAGCTTCACCACGGAATAGCATTCACAGACGCGCTTTTCCAGGCCAGGCCGGTCCAGCACGGTGATGTGGCCACGCGCATAGCGGATGTAGCCCGCACGCTGCAGCTTGCCCGCGGCCTCGGTCACGCCCTCGCGGCGCACACCCAGGTTGTTGGCAATCAGGTCCTGCGTCATGGTCAGCGAGTGCGAGGACAGCCGGTCCAGGCTGAGCAGGAACCAGCGGCACAGTTGCTGCTCAATGGAATGGTGGCGGTTGCAGACAGCCGTCTGGGTCATCTGCGTGATCAGGGCCTGGGTGTAGCGCAACAGCAAAAACAGCAAGGGCCCTGCGCGCTTGAACTCGGTCTTCATCACATGCGCCTTGAGGCGATAACCCCAGCCCGCGCTTTGCACCACGGCCCGGCTGGGCGTGGTGTCACCGCCCATGAAGAGCGAGATGCCCAGAATGCCTTCGTTGCCCACCACCGCAATCTCGGCCGAGGCGCCGTCTTCAAGCACATACAGCAGGGACACGATGGAGGTGGTGGGGAAGTACACATGGTTGAGCTTGCAACCGGACTCGTACAGCACATGGCCCAGCGGCATCTGCACCAGTTCCAGGTCAGCTTCCAGGCGTTTGAACTCCGCTGCCGGCAGGGCTGCCAGCAAATGGTTCTGAAAGGGGTTGTGGGGCTGGAGCATGGGGTGGCCTTCGGTACTCACTCAATGCAAGACAGCCAGGCACGGTAATGAATTTTCTGCAGCTTAAGGCTTATTGCCAAAGCGCATGGTGCGCTGCCACACATAGCAGTCATTGAAGAGGGTGATGCACCACCGTCCATACAAGACAGCTGGTTTTTCAAGCCTTGCCGTGCCGGCCTTCGACCATGCGGTAGCAACCGCAGGCTGCTGCTTTGAGGCCCACACCATCAATGATGTCGATGGCGCCGCGGCTGTAGTCAATCAGCTCGCGCTGCTTGAGGGAATGGGCCGCGTTGGTCACGCCCACACGGCGCACGCCCAGCATATGGCCCATCATTTCGTGGGTGATGTGGAACTGGCCAGACGAAAAGCGGTCGCGCATCATCAGGAGCCAGCGCGCCAGGCGCTCTTCAATCACATGGAAGCGGTTGCAGGCGGCGTTCTCGGAAATCTGCAGGGTCAGCGCCAGCACAAAACCCAGCACCGCATCGCGCAACACCTCGTTGCTGCGGAACTCCTGCACAAACAGTTTGGTCTTCATGCGCAGGGCCGTGCCCGAGCCCAGCACAATCACCCGAAAGGGCGACAACTGCGAGCCCATGACGCTGGCCGCGCCTATCATGCCTTCGCGCCCCATCAAGGCCACGGAAAACACGTCCTCCGTGTCCACCAGGTTCAGCAGCGACAACAGTGCGTCAGAGGGAAAGTACACATGACGAACGGCTTCACCGGGTTCGCAGAGTACGTCGCCTGCGGTCAGCTCCACCGTTTCCATGGAGGCAAGCAAACGTTGGTAGTCCAGACGTGGCAGGCAGGCAAGAATTTTGTTCACTACTGGCAATTGGCTCTGCAACATTCGATTTCTCAGGACGCTTGGATGGCATGTATGACATGGAAGACACGCGTCGAGTGTGCGCGCTAAACATCGCGCTCACGACTTGTGTATGCAGACGCACAAAACCCCCGTTGTTTTGTGTTCCTGCGTGCCGTGCACCCGGCGCATCCGGAAGCCAGGCAATTTCCGGATGCGGCCACATCGGCACTTTTATTCACACCTACAGTCGGCCCATCAACAGCAGCACGATGATGATGAACACCAGCAAGCCGACGCCGCCTGTGGGCCCGTAACCCCAGCTGCTGCTGTGCGGCCAGGCAGGGAAAACCCCCACCAGCATGAGGATCAGGATGACCAGAAGAATGGTTCCAAGGCTCATGGCGGACTCCTAGCGCTTGTTGGCTTCGTTGCCGATGACGCCGCCTACTGCAGCGCCCACACCGGTTCCGATGACGCTGCCACCGGTCAGGATGGCGCCGGCTGCTGCGCCCACACCGGCACCCACGGCGGTGTTCTTTTGCTGCGGGCTCATGTTGCTGCAGGCACCCAGGCTCAGCAGCAGGGTGGCGGCCACGGCGGCCACAACGGATTTGGCGATATGTGTGTTGATCATGGTGATACTCCGAAAGATTGAGGGAATGAGGGAATGAGGGAATCAGGGAAGGCGGCTTACTTCAGACGCATGTCGTTCTTGACCGAGGTGACACCTTCGACCGCGCGGGCCAGGTCCACAGCGTGGTTGATGTCGGCTTGCGACTTCACAAAGCCGCTGAGCTGCACGCGGCCCTTGTAGGTTTCCACATTGATTTCAGTGGCCTTGAGGTTGGCGTCATTGAAGATGGCGGCCTTGGTCTTGGTGGTGATCACCGAGTCATCGATGTACTGGCTGGTACCTTCGGACTTGGAAGTAGCGGCACAGCCCATCAGCAGCGCCATGGAAGTAGCTGCAAGGACGATGGATACGCGTTTGAAAGAAAGGGTCATGGTGTTCTCCGGGTGGTTATGGGGTGGTTATGGAATGCACGCTGAAGCAGCGAACGTTTTGAGAATAGGACGCACGCCCTGCGGCGTCGGTACGCTGGCGTACATACCCAAAACAGTCTGCGTCCTAAGCTGCAGTCTGCTTAACCACTCCGTTCAGGACAACACCATGCGTACTTCATCTCTCACCACCCTCGCCGCTTCACTGTTGCTGGGCTTTTGCATCAGCGCATCGGCAGCCCCCATGACCAAGGTGGAATACAAGGCCGCCAAGGCCAGCATCTCCGCCCAGCTCAAGGCCGACAAAATTACCTGCGACGCACAGACCGCCAATGCCAAGGACATCTGCCTCGAAGAAGCCAAGGGACGCGACAACGTGGCCCTGGCCGAACTCGAAGCGCAGTACGAGCCTTCCACCAAGCACAGCTACCAGGTGAACGTGGCCAAAGCCGACGCCGCCTTTGCCGTGGCCAAGGAAAAATGCGATGACCAGGCCGGCAACCCCAAGGATGTGTGCCGCACCGAAGCCAAGAGCGCCCACACCGCAGCCCTGGCCGAAGCCAAGTTGACTGAAAAAACCGTGCAGAACAACAAGGCCGCAGACAAGACCATCAATGCCGCTGAAGACAAGGCAGCCGACAAGAACGCCAGCGCCCGCAAGGATGCTACGTCCGACATCCGCGAAGCCCAGTACAAGAGCGCCGCCGAAAAGTGCAACGCCTTCGCCTCGGACGCCAAGTCCAAGTGCATTGCTGAAGCCAAGACCACCTACGGCCAGAACTAAGCCACCCACCAACGTACCAAAGGAAACACCATGACTGAACTCAATTCCAGCCTCGACTCCGCCGCCCACAAGGCCTATGCCGCTTCGGCCGACACCCTGCGCCCGGTGGTAGACCACCTGCTCTCGGGCATGCACCAGGCCGTGGAACGCCTGGCCGATGTGGCAGCCTCTGCGGTGGACCGGGCCGCGCAGTCCGGCGAATACCTCAAGGACACCCAAGCCCAGGCCGTGCGCGGCGCACGCGGCTATGTGCGCGAGAAGCCCCTGACTTCCGTCGGCGTAGCCGTGGCCACCGGCTTCCTGCTGAGCTGGGCCTTGCGCCAGCGCTAAGAGCATGAAGCCCGACAGTCTCAAGGGCACGTTCAGCCAGCTGCTGGCTGATGTGCGCACTGCCGCCCGCGCGCAGCTGCGCCTGTTGGACCTGGAGGCCCAGCGGGCCGGCCAGGCCCTGGCGCTGATGCTGGCCTACGGCATGGTGGCCGGGCTGCTGCTGTGCACGGCCTGGCTGGGACTGTGTGCTGCGGCCGTGCTGTGGCTGGTCGAGCGGGGCAGCAGTGCCAGCCTGGCCCTGCTGCTGGCGGTGCTGCTCAATCTGCTGGTGGGCGCAGGCCTGCTGCTGGCCATGCGCAGCCAGGCACGCACGCTGGCCTTCCCGGCCACACGCCAGAACCTGGGCAGCGGCGTGCTGCTGTTCCTGGCCTGGCGCAAGCTGCGCAGCCCGCCACCGGCGGGTCCGTCCTGACAAACCGGGCCGGCGGTGCGCCTTATGTGGCGCACCGCACATACCGTTCAAAAGACGGAAGTTACTGTGCCCGTTACTATGGTCACACCACACAATACATAACGCCCCCCGAGACACCACCACCATGATCGCCGACTCCGACATCCTCCAAGCCCATATCCTCATCGTCGACGACCAGGAAGCCAATGTGGCCCTGCTCACGCAAATGCTCCTGGACACGGGCTACAGCCGTATCAGCAGCACCATGCAGCCGACCGAGGTGGCCAGCCTGCACCAGCAACACCGTTATGACCTGATCTTGCTGGACATGCAGATGCCGGAGATGGACGGCTTCCAGGTGATGCAGGAGCTCAAGAAAAATCTGCAGGACGCTTTTCTGCCGGTGATCGTGATCACCGCGCAACCTGCCCACAAGGTGCAGGCCCTGCAAATGGGCGCGCGCGACTTTGTCAGCAAGCCCTTTGACCTGACCGAGCTGCGCTTTCGCATCCGCAACATGCTGGAGGTGCAACTGCTCTACAAGCTGCTGGAACTGAACAACAAGGAGCTCGAAACCCGCGTAGCCCTGCGCACGGCCGAGCTGGCCGAGAGCGAGGCGCGTTTTCGCAGCCTGACCGAGCTGGCCAGCGACTGGTACTGGGAGCAGGACGACACCGGCAATTTCACCAAGATCACCGGCCCGGTGCTGGAGATGCTGGGCACGCGCATGGACAACGCACCCGCAGAAGCCCAGGACAGCCGCTTTGCCGAGCTGCCCAACGGCGGCTGGGACGCCGTGCAACACGAAGAACTCAAGACCCGCATTGAAGCGCGCGAACCGTTTCTGGATTTCCTGCTCTGCCGCACCCGTGGCGACGGCGCAGTACAGCGCTTTCACATCAGCGGCGAGCCGATGTTCGACCGCCTGAATACGTTTATTGGTTACCGCGGGATTGGGCTGGAAGTGACGGACCGGCCGTAAAGCTTTTTCGCCCGCTGCACGGGGAGGGGATACGCCGGGCACCTCATAGTGCGAGCACAAATCGGCGCCCGGCGTATCCCCTCCCCGCGCGACCCCTTGCACACAACCTGCTTTCATACCCGTGCGCCGAACGGCGTGCTGTGAAACGGCAGATGCCTTTGCATTCCCATTCCCGTACGACCACGCTCCGTTGATCGGTGGGCTTGAACACGTTATGTTGGGATTGACTCTGAAGGGCTGTTTGCGGGCCTTCAAGTGCGTCCACTAGTTGGCGATAGAAGGTTTCGTACCTGCATGTGGGTGCGCAGGAGGGACAAGGGCGAGCTCCTCATGGCGGAGTACCGCAAATCGTCGCCCGCCCTTGCCCCTCCTGCTCACTGGGGCGTTGCTGCACTTGACGAAAAATACCGAACATCGAGCGTCCAACCGGCGCGCAATGTCCTGAATCGCTGGTTCACACGGGGGTCGCGCGGGAAGGGGGTGTGCCGGGCGCCGATTTGCGGTACCCCGCCATGAGGTGTCCGGCATACCCCCTTCCCGCGCAGCGATTGAAAAAGACGTATGACTGCAAACGCGGCACTGCCGACATCGTAGAACACCCCTTCAGCAACTGCAATCAGCCTGAAGTGAATTACCCCGGCGATATGCGCATGACCGCGGACACGTCCTCCGTCGGCCGATGTTTGCGTCCTGGTCAAAGTTGCGCGCAACTTCTTCAGGATTTGAGCCTGACTTAAGTAATGCCGAAGCGGGAGGGGCAAGGGCGGGCGATGATTTGTGGTACTCCACTATGAGGCGCTCGCCCTTGCCCCTCCCGCGCGCACACCCATAGGCGTACCAAAGGCGAAAGGCATCCAATGTGCCCCGCCGCACAGACCGCAACGTCTGAAAGAAGGATGCTCAAGGCTTCTACTGGAGACAACCATGAAGCTATCAACCAAGAACAACCTGGCCCTGGCCTGCGGACTGGCGGCACTGACCGTCAGCACCATCGCAGCCGCCCAGATCACCTTTTACGAGAACGATGACTTCCGCGGCCGCAGCTTTGCTGCGAGCAGCTGGGTCAACGACTTCACCCGCTACGGCTTCAATGACCGGGCCTCTTCGGCCATCATCAGCGGCGGACGCTGGGAGGTCTGCGAAGACGTGCGCTTTGAAGGCCGCTGCGTAGTGCTGCGCCCCGGCAACTACGACTCGCTGCGCTCTATGGGCATGAACGACCGTATCTCTTCCGTTCGCCCGGCCGCAGCCGGCATGCAGCGCCCGCCACCCATGCCCGAAGCCCAACCAGTTTACGAATACCAGCGTCGCCCCAGTGAACGCATCCGCGAGGTGCCGGTGAGCTCGGTGCGCGCCGTGGTCGGCCCGCCCGAAGAGCGTTGCTGGGTGGAGCGCCAGCAGGTCGCCGGCGGCCAGCGCGAGCCCAATGTGGGCGGCGCCATTGCCGGTGCACTCATAGGCGGCATCCTGGGTCACCAGGTGGGTGGCGGTGTGGGCAAGGACATCGCCACAGCCGGAGGCGTAGTGGCCGGTGGCGTGATTGGCTCGCGCATTGGAAACCAGGAATCAGCCCCCAGCACACGCGACGTGCGCCGCTGCGAAAGCACCCCCAGCACCACGCCAGCCTATTGGGATGTGACCTACATCTTCCGCGGCCAGCCCCACCATGTGCAAATGCGCAATGACCCGGGCCGCACCATCTCCGTCAACGGCAACGGCGAGCCGCGCGAACCGCGCCGCTAAATCGCCAAACACAAAAGCCCCGCGTCGTAAGGCGCGGGGCTTTTGTACGTCAGGGTGGTTTTAGAACTGCGCCTTGAAGTCCTTGAAGGCGTGCACAAAGGCATCCCGCACCTTGTCCATCTTCACCACCGTCTGGTCCCAGGCGGCTTCGCCCTCGGCTTGCATGGCGTGCAGTTGCACAGCGGCCTGGTCCGACTGCAAGCGCAGCTTGGCCAGCTCGCTCAGGTAGCTGGCGCGCACCTCGGCTTTGGCCACTTGCATACGGGCTTCCATGACGGCGGCATGGGCGTTGAGTTCGTCGAGTTGGAGCTTGATCCGGGCGGTGTATTCGTCGCGTAGTTTTGACATGGTGTGGTCCTTGGGGGTTGGGTTGTGCTTGCCTGGCTCAGGTGCTGCGGGTGGCTTCAAACAGAAACCAGCAGCGCTGTTCGGTCTGGTCTATCCAGCCTTCGATCAAGCCGGCGCTGGCAATGTCGCGCAGCGCGTTGCACAGACCGTGGGCGGCACGCAGATGGCCCACCAGGTCACGGTTGTCATCGCGCAGCTCGGCCAGCATGTCCAGCGGCTGAACGTAGTCGGCGTCGTTGTCCAGCACGCGCTGCAGGCGGGCAATGTGGGCAATCGAGCGCAGGGTCTTGCCACCTACCTTGCGGATGCGCTCGGCCAGCGGGTCGGTCATGGCAAACAACTCCGTGGCCTGCTCGTC
Organism: Rhodoferax lacus; assembly: GCF_003415675.1. Classification (GTDB taxonomy): domain Bacteria; phylum Pseudomonadota; class Gammaproteobacteria; order Burkholderiales; family Burkholderiaceae_C; genus Allorhodoferax; species Allorhodoferax lacus. The sequence continues at coordinate 67,868 of NZ_QFZK01000004.1, read as the reverse complement.
CATCATCAGGTGGTAGTCACGGAAGTGGCTGCCGCTCATGTGCCAATGGAAGTTCTTGGTTTTCAGGTACAGCGCGAACACATCGGCCAGCACGGTGTTGAGCGAGCCGCTGATTTCCAGCGTGGCCTCGGCACCCAGGTCGGTGGGCGTGGCCAGGGGCGCGGCGCGGCGGGTTTGCAGGTCCTGGATCTTGGCAATTTCAGTGGTTTTCATAGGGGGCTCCCGGGTTAAGAAGTGCATGGTGGAACGGATGGCTGGCGCTGTCTGTGCGTTGCCCAACACCTTGCACAACATCTGCCTGCCGTGTGCCAGCGCACATACGCCAGGCACGGTGCCGCGCAGACTCAGCGCCAAGTTCCTCCACCGCGCACCCTGCGCGCCCCGGGACCTGCTGTGAGGAAACCGATGCCACCCCTGTTTTTGCCTGCCAAGCCAACGCCGGTGCGAAGGCGCTCCGTGGTGGCCAGCCCCGTGGGGCGGCATGCGCTGTCCCTCGGCTTGCTGTGTGCCCTGCTGACGGGCTGCGCCAGCACCGCACCGGGCAGCAGCACGCCCCCCTTCATCGATGTGCCCGCGCGCTGGCAAAACACCACCCTGGAGCGCAGCTCCGATCTGTCCAGTTGGTGGCTGCGCTTTGACGACCCGCAGCTCAGCGCACTGGTGGCCGATGCGCTGCGCGCCAACCCGACCATTGCCTCGGCCCGTGCCGCCGTGCGCCAGGCGCGCGCCCTGCGTGACGTCTCCAACGCCAGCCTCTACCCCACGCTGAGCACCACGCTGTCGGCACAGAACAACCGCGTCAACAACAGCAATGACAACACCGGTACCGGCACCAACACCAACACCAACACCAACACCAGCACCGACCGCTTCGCGCTGGGCCTGGATGCAGGCTGGGAGATCGATGTGTTTGGCGCCAACCGCAGCGGCGTGAACGCTGCAGAGGCGGCAGCCACCGCCAGCGCCACCAGCCTGGGCGATGTGCAGGTGTCCATCGCCGCCGAACTGGCGCTGGACTACATTGCGCTGCGCAATGCGCAGGAGCGCCTGGAGATTGCGCGCAGCAATCTGGCCATTCAACTCGACACGCTGCAAATCGTGGAGTGGCGCCTGCAGGCCGGTCTGGTGACCACGCTGGAGACAGAGCAGTCGCGCACGGCGCTGGAGCAAACCCGCTCGCTGATTCCGGCGCTGCAGGTCTCCATAGACCAGGGCGCACATGCCATTGCCATCCTCACCGGGCGCACACCCGAGGCCTTGCTGGGCCAGCTCGCTCCCGTGGCCAGCGTGCCGCAACCGGCCGACGACATTACCCTGAGCTTTCCCGCCGAGACCTTGCGCCAGCGCGCCGATGTGCGCTTTGCCGAGTACCAGATCACGGCCGCGGCGGCACGCGAATCACAGGCCGAAGCCGCGCGCCTGCCCAGCTTCAGGCTGGGCGGCTCCATCGGCCTGAATGCGCTCACTCTGGTGGGCCTGGGCAGTGGCGCCACCGTGGTCAGCGGCCTCCTGGCCAGTGTGTCGCTGCCGCTGTTTGAAGGTGGTGCTCTCTCGGCCCAGGTGCGGGCCCAGCATGCCGCGCTGGAACAGGCCCAGTCGGCCTACAAGACCAGCGTGCTGGGGGCCCTGCGCGACGTGGAAGACGCCCTGGTGGCCCTGCGCGGCGACCGCCTGCGCCTGGCCAGTCTGCGCCTGGCAGCCGCCTCGGCAGCCAATGCCTCCGAACTGGCCGGCCAGCGCTTTCAAAGCGGGCTGGTGGATTTTCAAACCGTGCTGGACACCCAGCGCACCCGCCTGTCCACCCAGGACAGTGTGGCCAGCGCCTATGCCGCTGTCAGCGCCGACCATGTGCGCCTGTACAAGGCACTGGGCGGCGGCTGGCAGAGCGATCTCAGGAACTCCGAACTATGACCACACCCAACATACCCACCAACCCACCCACCTCGGCCAAAGACCAGGCCACCATCCAGGCCCTGCTGGATGAGCCGCCGGTGCGCGTCTGGTACCTGCGCACCTGGGTCTGGGCCAGTGCTGCAGCCGTGCTGCTGGCCGGTGCAGGCCTTTGGGTTTGGCAGGCGCGCAAGGCCGCCAATGCCGCACCCACCTACAGCACGCAGGCCGCCAGCATGGGCAACCTGACGCTGACGGTCACGGCCAACGGCACGCTGCAGCCCACACGCTCCATCAACATCGGCAGCGAGCTCTCGGGCACGGTGCTCAAGGTGAATGTGGATGTGAATGACCGGGTGAAAAAAGGCCAGGTGCTGGTGGTGCTGGACACCTCCAAGCTGAGCAACCAGATCCTGCGCTCGCAGGCCACCGTCAGCGCAGCCCAGTCCCGGGTCGCGCAAACAGCGGCCACGCTGACCGAGACGCAAACCACGCTCAAACGCCTGGAAGAAGTGGCCCGCCTCTCGGGCGGCAAGGTGCCCTCACTCACCGAGCTCGACAGCGCCCGCGCCACCGTGGCCCGCTCGGTGGCCGATGACGCCAGCGCCCGGGCCACCGTGCGCGATGCGCAGGCTGCGCTGGCCACCGACCAGATCAACCTGGGCAAGGCGTCGATCACCGCACCCTCCGACGGCATTGTGCTCACGCGCACGGTGGACCCCGGCAACGCGGTGGCCGCCTCGCTGCAGGCGGTGACGCTCTTCACTGTGGCCGAGGACCTGTCCAAACTGCGCCTGTGGGTGTATGTGGACGAGGCCGATGTAGGCGCCGTCAAGGTCGGGCAAAAGGCCAGCTTCACCGTGAGCGCCTTTCTGGCACGCCAATTCCCGGCGCTCATCACGCGGGTGGGCTTTGGCTCCACCATCACCGACAACGTGGTCACCTACCTGACCTACCTGGATGTGGACAACACCGACCTGGCCCTGCGCCCGGGCATGACGGCCACGGCCACCATCACCGCCACCCAGCGCAACAACGTGCTGCTGGTGCCCAACAGTGCCCTGCGCTTCACACCCACGGCGGCACCGGCAGCCGGTGCCGCCAAGAAGGGAGTCACCGCCAGCCTGCTGCCGCGCATGCCCGGCAACAACACGCGCCGCTCCGCGGCGGAGGGCGCCAGCACGGCTGCGGCCAAGCAGGTCTGGGTGTTGCCGGCCGACGGCAAAGGCGAGCCCACGGCCGTGGCCGTGACGCCTGGCATCAGCGACGGCCACATGACGGAGATCACCGGCGGCGATTTGAAAGTGGGCATGCTGGTGGTGACCGACAAGAAGGTGGCCGCGCCATGAGCGCCACGGTCCACGCCGCCGCCAGCGACGGCACGCCGCTGATCCAGCTGCTGGGCGTCACCAAAACCTACGGCAAGGGTGCTGCCGAGCTAACCGCACTGCACGGCATTGACCTGTCGATTGCGCCCGGCGAATTCGTGGCCATCATGGGGCCCAGCGGCTCGGGCAAGTCCACTGCCATGAACATCCTGGGCTGTCTGGACACACCCAGCACCGGCCAGTACCTGTTCAAGGGCGCGCATGTGGAGGCCCTCACGCGCGACCAGCGCGCACGCCTGCGCCGGCGCTACCTGGGCTTTGTGTTCCAGGGCTTCAATTTGCTGGCGCGCACCTCGGCGCAAGAGAACGTGGAGCTGCCCCTGCTCTACCGCGGCGACAGCGCGGCTGACCGCCGCGTGGCTGCCACCCAAGCCCTGCAGTCGGTCGGCCTGGGTGGCTGGGAGAGCCACACCCCGGCCGAACTCTCGGGCGGCCAGCAGCAGCGCGTGGCGATTGCCCGCGCCATCGTCACGCAACCGGCCGTGGTGTTGGCCGACGAGCCCACCGGCAACCTGGACACGCAGCGCAGCCACGAGATCATGGGCCTCTTGTTAGCCCTGAACCGCGACCATGGCATCACCGTGATGATGGTCACCCACGAACCCGACATGGCGGCGTACGCGCGGCGCATGGTGACCTTTGTGGACGGCCGCATTGCGCGCGACCAGACCAACCCCCACCCCATTACTGCAGCGCCCGAAGCCCTGCACGACGCCGCCACCCTGGCAGGAGACATCTGATGTGGACCAGTGTGTTCCTGCTGGCGTTGCGCTCGGTGCGGCGCAATCTGTTGCGCTCGTTTCTCACCATCCTGGGCATTGTGATTGGCGTGAGCGCCGTGATCACCATGGTCACATTGGGCAACGGCGCCACGGCCGCGATTGAATTGCAGATCACCAGTCTGGGCACCAATTTGCTGTTGGTGTCACCGGGGCAGCGGGTGATGGGCGGCGGCGGCGGGGGCGGCGGTGTGCCGCAGTTCACCGAGGCCGATGCCGATGCCATTGCTGCGCAAATTGGCGGCGTGGCCGCTGTGGCGCCGCAAGGCCGCGCAGCCGTGACGGTGGTGGCCAATGGCCGCAACTGGGCCACCAATGTCACCGGCAGCACCAACGCCTGGTTCGAGGCCGGCAACTGGAAACTCGCCAGCGGCCGCCTCTTTGCCGATGACGAGCAACAGGGCGGCAGCGCCGTGTGCATCATCGGCGAGACGGTACGGCGTGAAATCTTTGGTGGCACCGTGGGCCAGACCGGCCTGGGCCAGCAGCTGCGCGTCAAACAGTTTTCCTGCGACGTGGTGGGTGTGCTGGCCTCCAAGGGCCAGGGCGGCATGGGCGACCAGGATGACATGGTGCTGCTGCCCCTGCACACCCTGCAGCGGCGCGTCAGCGGCAATCGCAAGGTGGGCACGCTGGCCGTGTCCATGGAAGACGGCAGCGACAGCACCACCGTCAAGGCCGGCATGCGCCAGCTGCTGCGCGAGCGCCGCAAGCTGACCGAGGCCGACAGCGACAACTTCAATATCTTTGACACCCAGCAGCTGGCCGATACGCTGTCGAGCACCATGGGTGTGCTCACCAACCTGCTGGGCGCCGTAGCTGCGGTGAGCCTGCTGGTGGGCGGCATTGGCATCATGAACATCATGCTGGTGAGCGTGACCGAGCGCACCCGCGAGATCGGCCTGCGCCTGGCCGTGGGCGCGCTGGAGGGCGAGGTGCTGCTGCAGTTTCTGATCGAGGCAGTGGTGCTGTCGGCACTGGGCGGCTTGATCGGCGTGTTGATCGCCACGGCGGCCTCGTACGCCCTGTCGCTGTGGATGTCCGTTCCCTATGTATTTGATGTGGCCATCAACCTGCTGGCCCTGGTTTTTTCCGCGGGCATTGGCGTGGTGTTTGGCTATTTTCCGGCGCGCCGCGCCGCGCAGATGGACCCCATCGAAGCCCTGCGCCACGAATAAATCAAGGGCCAGCCCCCATTCCGCCGCAACCATGGATCACACATGACACACGACCCAGCCGCCAAGCGCCTGCGGCGCCTGCTCTGTCTGGCCGCCCTGCTGCTGTGTACCAGCACAGTGGGCCACGCCGCAGCGGTTGCAGTCTCCGATGACGCGGCCCTGAAGTCCTGGAGCCAGCATTTTGCAGAGGAGGTGGACCACCGGCTGGAGGTGCCGCCCGATGCGCAACAGGCCTACATCACGCGGCTGCAGCAGGCCCTGACCGAAGCGCAGATTGACGACACCAGCGCCCAGGCCTTTGTGCTGGTGGACCGCAGTCCGCAGGTGCAGGCCGCCTTTGTGGTTCTGCGCACGCCTTCCAACGCCTGGCACTGGCTGGGTGCCACGGCCGTGTCCACGGGCAAGGTGGGCCAGTATGAGCACTTCGTCACACCACTGGGCGTGTTTGCCCACACGCTGGCCAACCCCGACTTCCGCGCCGAGGGCACCTACAACAAGAACAAGATACGCGGCTATGGGCTCAAGGGCCTGCGCGTGTTTGACTTCGGCTGGCAGACGGCCGAGCGCGGCTGGGGCGAAGGCGGCAAGAGCCTGATGCGCCTGCAAATGCACGCCACCGACCCGACCACCCTCGAGGGCCGCCTGGGCACGGTGCAGTCCGAAGGCTGTGTGCGCATACCCACCACACTCAACCGCTTTCTGGACCAGCACGGTGTGCTGGACGCGCAATACGAAGCGGCCCTGGCCGAGGGCCAGAAGCTGTGGATCATCAAGCCCGGACGCGCCCTGATTCCCTGGCCGGGCAACTACCTGGTGGTGGTGGACTCCGGTGCCACCGAGCGGCCTGCGTGGTCGCCTTTGCCGGTGATCGCGCGGCCCGTGAAGCCCGCACGCAAAGCGTCTGCAAAGAAACTGCGTTAAGTGCAACTGAATGCGCACAGTGCGGCCCACCGCACAGAACGAACGGGCCGAAAAGCGCACATTCAACTGTCAGCAACAGATACCACTTACTTCTAAAGGAAAAGCACCATGACACATACCAAATCCCTCATCTCCACATTGATTGCAGCCACCCTGATGCTGGGCGCAGCCCAAATGGCATCGGCCCAGTCCATGGACAAGCCCTCCACCGTGACACCTGGCAGCAGCTATGTTGCCCTGAGCGGTGGCCCGGCCGACTTCTCCCGCATCAGCGGTGGTAACGGCCTGTACTCCAGGGACGACACGGACACCGCCTACAGCGTGGCCTATGGCAACTACGCCTACAACCAGAACCTGGGTGTGGAAATCGGCTACACCAACTTCGGTGAAGTCTCTCGTGGCGGCGGCACCAGCAAGGCCGAAGGCGTGAACTTCAGCCTGATCGGCCGTCTGCCCATCAACCCCATGTTCAACCTGCTGGGCAAGGTCGGCACCACCTATGGCCATACCGAAGTGTCTGCCAAGCCCCTGTCACAAGTGGCTACGGGCACCGAGAACGGCTTTGACTGGTCTTACGGAATTGGCGCAGAAATGGTGATCAGCCCCCAGTGGTCTGCCGTGCTGAGCTATGACGAGCAATTCATGAAGTTTGCCGGCAACTCGTCCGAGCGCATCACCACCACCCAGATCGGCGTGCGCATGCGCTTCTAAGCGCCAGCCACCGACAAGGATCACACCATGAAACACACCAAGCTGATCGGTGCCCTGATGGTGGCTGTGCTGGGGCTGCTGCAAGCCCCGGCCATGGCTGAACCGGGCAAGGGCAACAATGGGCGCCATGGCAATGACAGCCATTGTGGCTACGGCCGCCAGGACTGCGGACGCAACCAGGGCCGCGACGACCACGGCCGTGGCGAGCAGGGCTCCTACCGCTCCGACAACGAGCGCGGCGCCGGACCTTCGCACTCCTATTACCGGGGCGACCGCCTGCCCTACAACGACCGGGGCCGCCAGTATGTGGTGGAAGACTGGCGTGGGCACGGCCTGCGCTCGCCGCCACGCGGCTACCACTGGGTGCAAAGCGGTAGTGACTATGTGCTGGTGGCCATTGCCACCGGTGTGATCCTGGAACTGCTGCTCAACCGCTAAAGCGCAGGGGCGGAGTCCTCCAGGACTTCGCCAAAATGCGTGGCCACAAAAGCCCGCATGAACCAGGCAAGAGGTTCGGCCTTGAAGGCCGGCACCAGGCTCCAGTCCGGGCCGAACCAGTTGGCGATGCAGTCTTCCAGGTTGTACCAATCGTCCATCAGAAACCGCGCGGCATGCGTCCAATCCACCGACGGATGAAAGGTGTCCGGATGCCAGCTTGGGCCATCGGCATCGTACCGCTCGCCAGGTTGCGGCACCAGCGTCTGGCGCTGCAGGCCGGCGGCTTTGGCCACCCAGGCATCCAGCCGCTCACCTTGCAGTCGTGTTGCATGCATTGAAGTCTCCTCACGCGTTGTCTTTTTTATGTCTGCCGGCCGTCCGGGCCCTGCGACGTAAGCCTAGCTTAAGGCCGGACGACATTAATCCGAAGGGAAGGTATGCGCGAAGCCAGCCACCCCAAGGTCAGATTGTTTTCAGACCTTGGTCTGATTGCCGGTATTAGCAATTCCGGGTGCCAAGCGCTAAATTTGCAACAACTGCTTGCAATTGGATGGGCGCCCATGCTGATGTATTTGCGAAAGCGGAAAAAAGGGCTGACGGGCGCGTTACCATGTCCTATAGGTTGGATCGTGAAGTGGCAGGAAACAATAAATGAGCATTCTGAAAATGGTAACGGCAGCACTTGCCTACAAATACCCCCGCCTGCAACGCTGGTACGTGCGCATCTGCAAGCCCAGTTCGCTGGAATACGCGGCCTACCTGAAGGTCCACGGCGGCTTTTACGCCATGGGCGAGCTCAACTCCATCAACGTGGGCGCCACCTTTACTGACCCGGCCTATGTGCGCATCGGCAACAACTGCGCCCTCTCAGCCTGCACCCTGCTCGGGCATGACGGCTCGGTGCGCATCCTCAACAACGCCTACGGCAAGAAGCTTGATTCGGTGGGCAAGGTCGACATCCGCGACAACTGCTTTATCGGGCACGGCGCCATCGTCATGCCCCGGGTCACCATAGGCCCCAATTCGATTGTGGCCGCCGGTGCCGTGGTCACGGGCGATGTACCCCCGGGCACGGTGGTGGGTGGCAACCCGGCACGCTTTATCTGCACCACAGCAGCCATGGTGGAACGCATGGAAGCACGCTCCAACGGCTACCCCTGGCATGAAATGATCCAGCGCCGCAAGACCTCCTTTGATGCGGCCATGGAGCCCGAACTGGTGCGCATGCGGCAAGACACGTTTTACGGCGAGCTGCACTAAAACGCGAAAAGCCCGGATGCAGGCATCCGGGCTTTGGTTGGCGTGCTGGTCAGCCTGGCTGCCAGCGCCGCAAGCGCTTAGCGGGACTGGATCTTGCCGCTGTCGTCTGACAGGATCACCTCAACACGGCGGTTGGTCACGCGGCCATCGGCCGTCTGGTTGCTGCCCACCGGAAAACCTTCACCATAGCCACGGATGGCCAGGCGCTCGCCCACCACACCGGTGGCCAGCAGAGCCGCCTTGACCGACTCGGCACGGCGCTGGGACAGGGACAGGTTGCTGTCGCTCGTTCCCACGCTGTCGGTATAGCCTTCAATCAGGGCGTTGCGCATGGGGTAGGCCTTGAGGAAGGCACCCAGGCGCTGCACGCTGCTGCCCGCACCGGGCTTGAGCACAGCGCTGTTGTTGTCAAACAGCAAGTCGCCAATGGTGACCACCATACCGCGGTCGGTCTGCTTGGCGTCCAGCTCGGCCAGTTGGGCCTTGAGCTGGGTGGCACGGGCTTCGGCGGCCAAGGTGTCCTGGCGCGCTTGCACGCTGGCATCGATCGCCACGGCGGCCTGCAGCTTGGAAGCATCGGCACTGCGTTGTGCGGCTTCGGCGCTGCGCTGGGCCGTCTCGGCGGTGCGCTGGGCGCTCTCGGCTTCCAGGGTGCGTGCCACCAGCAGGGTCTGGGTGCGGCGGCCCTGGGCTTCGGCGATGGATTTTTCCGCCAGGCGCTGGTTGCCCAGTTCCTGCGCGATGGCCACTTTCTTGCTGGCGATGTACGCAAGGTGGTCGACCTCGGAGCGTTTTTCCTGCTTGCCCCAGGCTGTCTTGGCCTGGTCCAGGGCCAGTTGCGCATCACGCAACTCGGCGCTGGCCAGGGTGGTCACAGCCGGGGTGTTCTGGGCGGTCTGGTACTCCTGCTGTGCCGAGGCCAGCGTGGGGTTTTCCACCGGCACGGTGGTACAGGCCTGCAGTGCCGCCAGGGCGATCACCGAGAAAAGAATTTTGGATGTATGGGTCATGGAGGCTCCGGTTTATTTGAGGTTGTTTTGCAGTTCGATCTGCAGGGCCCGGCGGTCCTGGCGCAGCTCGGCGGCGGCGGCCTGTGCCTTGGCGGACTGCACGCGGGTTTCGGCCAGGCGGGTGTTGACCATCGCCTCGTCGCTCAGCGCACCGGCACGACCCAGGTCACCCGCTGTGAGGGCGGTCTGTGCGAAGTCAATGCGTTCGCGGGCGGCCTGCATTTCGACCGGTGCGAATTCATTGCCGCCCATCTGGGTGGCGTGGGTCAGCGCGTCGCGGGCCAGCAGCAGCTTGTCGCTTTTCAGGGGTGTGGTGTTGCAGCCAGCCAGGCCCAGTGCCAGCAGCACGCCCAGGGCCAGAGTGAGTTTTTTCAGATGCATGGTGATCTCCGTTTTGGTTGGGGCTTACTTGTTGATGCGGCTGATCTTGGTGCCTTCAATGCTCAGGCTGGCCATCAGGCCTTGCTGGTCGGTGATGTAGGCATAGGCGTCGTCCTTGAGGGTGGAGCTCGACAGATTCTTGGCCACGCCTTCATTCACCACCACCACCGAGGGGCCCACGCCGATTTCCCAGCCCTTGGTCTTGTCCAGAAATTCCACGGCCTTGGGGTTCATCAGGAACACCACGTAGCTGTAGGACTCGGCACCGGCCTGCCAACCCCACGATGCCGACACCGAGCTGTAGTAGCCAATGGGCTTGCCGCCCTGGTTCATCACGCCTTCACCGTAGCTGCCGCCAATCACCAGACCGGCCTTGATGATCTTGGGGAAGACCAGCACGGCAGTGGCATTCTTGGCCAGGGTTTCGGCTTCCGGGTGGGCCTTGTACAGGTTGTTGAGCGTCTGTGCGGCATCGATGTTGATGTCATCGGCGCTGGCGGCCTGGGCCTGCACCGAGGGCAGGCCCAGAGCCAGTGCCACCGCGCTGGCAAGCAGCACCTTGTGCAGTGTGCGGCGGGTGGCAGTGGGGGCAATGGGGGTGGTGGAGTGGGTCATGAGGGAGCCTTTGGTTAATGGATGGGCCCGAAATCAAGCCCTGCCTGAACCATAGGGCTTGCTCCGGATATTCACCGTGCGGCAGCGCGCATAAGCTGTGTGTGCTGGCGCACGGACAGGGCGCGCAGCCAGGCCTGACACTGGGTACTTTTGGGGCACGCATTGCCCCGGCCAACCCGAGGCTCCACCCAACCATGCAACGCTTCAAGACCTTCAGCGCCTTGCTGCTCGCCCTGCTGCTGTGCGGTTGCGCAGCACTGCAGGATGACAGGCCCCACCCGCCGGGTATGGAGAGCCCACTGCTGGACGGCAACAAGGTCACGCTGCTGTTTGACGGACCGCAAACCATGGCTGCCATGGAGGCCGCCATTCTGGGTGCGAAGAACAGCATCCATCTGGAAACCTATATCTTTGACCAGGACCCGATTGGCCTGCGTTTTGCCGAGCTGCTGATGCAACGCCAGCGCGCCGGGGTGAAGACGCGCATCATTTATGACTCGGTGGGCACGCTGGGTACGCCCGATGCTTTCTTTGAGCGCCTGCGTGCCTCGGGCATCGAGCTGCTGGCCTTCAACCCGGTCAACCCCCTGAAGCTGCGCGGCCCCTGGCAACCCAATAACCGCGACCACCGCAAGCTGCTGGTGGTGGATGGCAGCACCGGCTTTACCGGTGGCGTGAACATCAGTGCGAGCTACTCCAACAGCTCCCTGTTTCACCGGCGCAAGAAGGAAGGCCGCGAGCTTGGCTGGCGCGACACGCATCTGCAAATCCAGGGCCCGGCCGTGGCTGCGCTGCAAACGGTTTTTCTGCATACCTGGAACGCCCATGCGGCCACGCCCGTGGGGGGTGCTGCGCTCTTTCCGCCGCTGCCCGAGGCCGGAACCCGCAGCGTGCGCGTGCTGGCCAGCGAGCCCGATGGCCAGCAGGAAATCTACACGGCCTATCTGCAGGCCATACGTTCTGCAAAGAGCCGCATCTACCTGACCTGCGCCTACTTCGTGCCCGACGAGGCCATGCTGGGCGCCTTGCTGGATGCAGCGCGGCGTGGTGTGGATGTCAAAGTGGTGCTGCCCGGCGTGGAGGAAGGTGGCATGGTGTTCTATGCCGGCCACTCCTTCTTTGAGCAGATGCTGGCGGGCGGGCTGCGCATCTACCAGATGCGCGAGGCCGTGCTGCATGCCAAGACGGCGGTGATTGACGGGCGCTGGTCCACCGTGGGCTCCACCAATATGGACACGCGCAGCTTTCTGCACAACAGCGAAATCAATGTGATCGTGGTGGACGACAGCTTTGGCACCGCCATGGAAGCCGCCTTTGCCGAAGACCTGCGCGACTCGCAGGAAGTGCTGCTGCCCTTGTGGTTGCAACGCCCCTTGAGCGAGCGCCTCAAGGAATGGGCTGCACGGCAATTCGACTACTGGCTGTGAACCGCCACACTCCGCTTGATCTCTCTTTCTATTGCTTCTTCATTTTTCATTTCAACAGGACCCGCCATGAACCACCTGCACCCCACCCCACCGCCCCTGCATATCCGCGTGGGTTTCGAGATGCAGTACGACTGCCCGCAGCCCACGCCCATGATTCTGGCGCTCAATGTGCACTACTCGCGCGCGGCCGACATGCAGTACCCCGACCATCTGGTGACCATCCCCCCGGTGCCCGTGAGTGCCTACCGCGACCTGTTTGGCAACTGGTGCAGTCGCCTGGTGGCACCCCAGGGCGTGTTCACCCTGCGCACCGATGCGGTGGTGCGTGACAACGGTTTGGTGGACACGCAGAACTGGGGCGCCATACAGGTGCCGGTGGAACTGCTGCCCGAGGAATGCCTGGTGTATCTGCTGGGCAGCCGCTACTGCGAGACCGACCAGCTGTCCGAGTTGGCCTGGGCCCACTTTGGCCACGGCCCCACTGGCTGGGCACGGGTGCAGGCCATCTGCGACTTTGTGCACAACCACATTGAATTTGGCTACCACCACGCACGCCGGACCCGCACCGCCTGGGAAGCCTACCGCGAAAAAATCGGTGTCTGCCGCGACTATGCCCACCTGGCCATTGCGCTGTGCCGCTGCATGAACATACCGGCGCGCTATTGCACCGGTTACCTGGGTGACATCCGCATTCCGCTGGTGCCGGGCCCCATGGACTTTGCTGGCTGGTTTGAAGCGTATTTAGGTGACCGCTGGTACACCTTTGATGCCCGCAACAACACGCCGCGCATAGGCCGTGTGCTGATGGCGCGTGGACGTGATGCCTGTGATGTGGCGCTGGTCAGCTCATTCGGGCCGAACACCCTGCAGCGCTTTACGGTCTGGGCTGAAGAGGTGGCGCAGTAAGCGGCCAAACAGGGGCTGTGTGGGTGCGCTGAAGCGTGCCTTGCACTTGGCGCCACAGAAGTAAAACCTGTGGCCGTCCTGCTCCAGATAGTGAAATGATTTTTCGGTCACGGTCATGCCGCAGACGGGGTCTTTGATAGCGCTACTGTTCTCCATGCTTCGATGGTACGCGAGAACCTATGCCCCTTATGTCTGCCAGCGTACGGACCAGGGTTCAATGTGTAAGCAAACTCGCCCCTTTACGCCCTTCCAGCACTCCGCCACCGCCATGCCGCCAACCTTCCGATCCGCCTGGAGCCTGCTCTACCAGACCACCGAGGCCTGGCTGGACAACTACTGCCCCAGCATGGGTGCGGCACTGGCCTACTACACGCTGTTTTCTCTGGCACCGCTGATGCTGATTGTGGTGTCGGTGGGCGGCATGCTGTTTGGTGCCGAGGCGGCACGTGGCGAGATCGAAGCGCAGCTGGTATCCCTCATGGGTGCAGGCGGCGCGCACGCCGTGCAGGACCTGCTGGCCAGTGTGCGCCAACCGGCCGAGGGCTCGGTGGCCACGGGTGTGGGCCTGGTGCTGCTGTTCCTGGGCTCGACCTCGGTGTTTGCCGAATTGCAGAACGCCTTTGACCGCATCTGGCACGCCCCGGCCAGCTGGCGCGGCAGCACCTGGCTGACCCTGGTGCGCACGCGGCTGCTGTCCTTTGGCATGGTGCTGGCCATCGGCTTTTTGCTGATGGTGTCGCTGGCCTTCAGCGCCGCTCTGGCCCTGATGGGCCACTGGGTGGAGCCGGTGTTTGGCGGCTGGCTGGCACTGGCCACCTTCAGCAATGCGGTGGCCGCCTTTGCGCTGCTGAGTGCCATGTTCGCCCTGATCTACAAGGTGATGCCGCGCGCTCGCGTGCAGTGGCGCGATGTGTGGACTGGCGCCCTGTTCACGGCCCTGCTGTTCAGCCTGGGCCGCTACCTGATTGGCCTGTACATCGGGCGCAGCGGCATCGTCAGCGGTTTTGGTGCGGCGGGCTCGCTGGTGGTCATCCTCTTGTGGGTGTATTACTCGGCGCAAATCTTTTTGCTGGGGGCGCAATTTACCTGGGTATACGCCAACCGCTTTGGCTCCAGAAAACCGGTAACGATTGATGCAGAACCCCAAACTTCCTGAGGTGCGCCGCCACAACCTGCCCTTGATGGTGCTGGCCAGTCTGGCCGCCATCTACACCCTGCACTGGGCCAGCGCGGTGTTCATTCCGCTGCTGGTGGGCGTGCTGTTCAGCTACGCGCTCTCGCCCATTGTGGACTGGCTGCAGCTGCGCCGCATTCCGCGCGCCCTGAGTGCAGCGGTGCTGGTGGGCGGCATTGTGCTGGGCCTGGCGGGCGGCGCCTACACCCTCAGTGACGAAGCCAGCAAGCTCATCGAGCTGCTGCCGCAGGCCGCACAAAAGCTCAACCAGATTGCCCACCACTCACGCAGCGGTGGCGACAACACGCTGGAGACCGTGCAAAAAGCCGCCGCCAAACTGGAGCAGGCCGCAGCCGACTCCACCCAGTCCACCGTGCTCAGCCGCGGCGTGCAACGGGTGGTGGTGGAGAAGCCCCGCTTCGATATCAAGGACTATGTCTGGAGCGGCACGCTGGGCCTGATGGAATCCCTGGGCCAGGCCGGCATGGTGGCGCTGATCACGTTTTTTCTGATTGCCTCGGGCGACAGTTTCCGGCGCAAGGTGGTGCGTCTGGCCGGGCCCACGCTTCATGCCAAACGCGTGACCCTGCAAGCCCTCAACCAGATCCATGACCAGATCCAGCGCTACCTGCTGGTGCAGCTGTTTACCAGCGTGGTGGTGGGGCTGGGCACCTGGCTGTGCTTTATGGCGCTGGGTATGGAGAATGCCGCCGTCTGGGGTGTGGCCGCGGGCCTGCTGGACCTGGTGCCCTATGTGGGCAGCGTGCTGGTGGCCGGTGGCTCGGCGCTGGTGGCGTTTCTGCAATTTGGCACGCTGGAGATGGCGCTGCTGGTCAGTGGCACATCGCTGGTCATCCATGCCCTGGAGTCCATGCTGCTCACACCCTGGCTGACCAGCCGCACCAGCCAGATGAACCCGGTGGCCATCTTTGTGGGCGTGCTGGCCTGGGGCTGGTTGTGGGGCATCTGGGGCCTGCTGCTGGGTGTGCCGATACTGGTGGTGATCAAGGCCGTGTGCGACCGCACCGAGGGCCTGGCCTTTGTGGGCGAGCTGCTGGGTGAGTAGGCCTCTGGCCTAACGCTCCAGCGCCTTGGCAGCAGGGCGCTTGTCGGCCGTGTTGTTCCAGTAGGGTGGAGTGTTGAAGAAGCTGTTGATCGGCCCGCCCCACTGCTCATCGGCAAAGAGGGGCCAGTGGTCAGCATCAAAACCGGGGGTGGCCTCCAGGCGTTCCTTGGACACATCGAGCACGTATTCGTCTTCGGAAATATCGTAGGCAAAGGCACTGAAGGGAATGGCGAACAGCTTGCTGCGCATGCCCATGAAGCCGCGCAGGGCCAGCACGCAATAGCTGACTTGGCCGGTCCTCTGGTCCAGCACCAGGTCCTTGATGCTTCCCAGGCTTTCACCCCGGCCCGTTACCACCCCCATGCCGATAATGCGCGTGGCCTTGGTCGGCACGTTCGAGAATCGGGCGATGGTATTCATGGGTGTCTTTCGGTTCGTTGTGAAGGCCCGATTGTTGCGGCAGCTTTACCTGCAGTCTGTGGGCTCGCGCACAGAAGCGTGGGCCGTTGCTGCCTACGATGACACCAGTGCTTCCTTCGGAGACACCGTTTTATCCACCGCAATTTATTGGAGCATCCCCATGAACAAAGACCAGATCAAAGGCACCGTGACAGACATCGCCGGCAAAGCAGAGGAAGCCGCAGGCAAGGCCATCGGCAACACCGAGATGCAGATCAAGGGCCTGCACAAGCAAGCCGTGGGCAACGCCGAAAAAGCCATTGGTGAAGCCAAGCAAGGCCTCAAAGAGGTGAGCGACGCCATCAAGAAAGCGGCCAAGCCCTGAATGGGAACCGGGGCGCAACAGGCCCCGGTCAATTGGCAGCAATGCCAAGGGCCAGGCGCCATCGCCTTGGCCCCGTGCCTCAGGGCTTGGTTTGCGGCGCGGTTTGCGACGTGTAGTGCAACTGGCTCAGATCAAAGCCTTGCGCACTGGCACTGGCCAGCGCGGCCTCCAGCAGGGGCGCTGGCAACTGCGGCGTGCGTGACAGAACCCACAGGTATTTGCGATTGGGGTTGCCCACCACTGCCCAGCGGTATTCCGGATCCAGCCCCAGCACCCAGTAGTCGGCCTTGAAGGGCCAGAAGAACGACACCTTCAAGCGGCTGTTGGCAAACCCCTCCACCACCGTAGCCTTGCCCGTGGCGTCATCAAAACCACTGTCGGTGCGGCAGCGGTTATGCACGTTGATGGCCCCGTCATCGCGCGCACTGTATTCGGCCGTAGTGTCCCCAATGCAGCTGCGCTGGAAGAACATGGGGAAGGCAGCAATCTCAAACCACTTGCCGCTGTAACGCGCCAGGTCCACCGCGGCCACACTGGTGACGGGTGCGGGTGCTGCGGCAGGGGTTTGTGCCAGCGCTGCGAGCGGTGTGCCGAGCAGCAATGCGGGAAGCAGCAGACGGGGAAGAAGGGGGCGCGGAGATGTCATGGAATCTTTCGGATGCGGTTTAGGCCTGCATCATGCACGCTGTGGGTGTGGGGTACGGTGCAGTAGCGTACGGATGGGGGCTGGTGTGCTGACTGCGCAACAGGTGAAATTCTTACCGAACCAACCATGGGTTTTGACGTTGACCCACGACGGCCAACACTGTGACGGTTTGCGCCTGGTCATCCACCTCGTACAGAACATGCTGGCCTACCATGCTGATGCGGCGCACACCTTCACCATAATGCGGCGCGGCTTCGTAAAGCCTCGGAAACTCGGACAAACGCTCGGTGCTCTGAACCAGGCGTTTGCACAGATTGACAGCGTCCGAAAGCGAAGCGTTCTCGGCCAGGTAGTCAAACAAAGCTTCGATATCCTCGAGTGCCGAAGCGCTCCAATCAACCCGATGCACGGCCTGACCTGTCGTAGCGAGCTCCCAGGCGAGCCATGACTTCCTCGGTGCTGAAAGTGGGCCGTGTGTCGGCACGTGCTGCCGCAACTTTCTCTCGAACCCAATCATCGTGCTGAGCCTGGGCCAGCTCTTCATCGGCGAGCCGTTGCAGCAAATCGGTTTGACTCTTGCTGTGGCCCTGCGGACGAATGCGCGGCAAGCTCTCTGCCAGTTCGCGCAAGAAGTTGGCATTCTCGTAGTGGGTAGCAGCGTTCATGGGCTTTCCATTTCCTGTTGATCCGTGGGTCGATGTGCTCCAAAGCTCTTGTGTGTTTTTACCACCATTTCGACCAACGCATAAATAGTTGCCCCCGCCCCTTACACCACCCCCAACATCCCCCGCGGCTGCACCCACAGATCAAAATCAGCCGCACTGACAAAGCCCAGCTGCAACGCCGCCTCGCGCAGGCTGCAACCTTCCACCTGTGCCAGTTTGGCAATCTGCGCGGCGCGGTCGTAGCCGATGTGCGGTGTGAGTGCCGTGACCAGCATCAGCGAGCGTTGTAAATACTCTTCCAGGCGCTGGGCGTCTGCCTGCAGGCCCTGCAAGCAGTGCTGCGTAAAGCTGTGCATGGCGTCGCCCAGCAGGCGGATGCTGTCCTGCACATTCAGGGCGATCAGCGGCTTGTAGACATTGAGCTCAAACTGGCCCTGCGCAGCCGCAATGCCGATGGCCACGTCGTGGCCCATGACCTGGGCGCAGACCATGGTGAGCGCCTCGATCTGCGTGGGGTTGACCTTGCCCGGCATGATGGAGCTGCCGGCCTCGTTCTGCGGCAGCAGAAGCTCGCCCAAGCCGGCGCGCGGGCCGCTGCCCATCAGGCGGATGTCGTTGCCAATCTTGTTGAGCGCTATGGCCAGCATGCGCAGGCTGGCGTGCAGGCCCACCAGCGCCTCGTGCCCGGCCATGGCTGCAAACAGGTTGTCGGCCTGGCGCAGCGGCAGGCCCAGGTGCTCGGCCAGGAGGGCGGCCACACGTGCACCAAACTCCGGGTGGGTGTTCAGGCCCGTGCCCACGGCCGTGCCACCCAGGGCCAGAGCGCCCACTGCCTGCAGGGCGTGTTCGATGCTGCTGCGGCACAGGGCCAGCTGCGCGGCGTAGCCCGCAAACTCCTGGCCCAGGGTGACGGGGGTGGCGTCCTGCAAATGCGTGCGGCCCACCTTGGCCAGGTCCTTGAAGCTCACGGCCTTGTGCAGCAGCGCTTCATGCAGGGCATGCAAGGCGGGCAGCAGCAGCGTGTGGGTTTGCCGGAGTGCGGCGATGTGCATGGCGCTGGGGAAAACGTCGTTGGAAGACTGGCCGCGGTTCACATCGTCATTGGGGTGCACGCGGGTGTCTTGTGTGATGTCGGTATCGGCATTGGCCAGGGTGGCAATGACTTCGTTGACGTTCATATTGCTCTGCGTGCCCGAGCCGGTTTGCCAGACCGAGAGCGGGAAGGCCTCGTCAAACTCGCCCAGGGCGATGCAGCGCGCGGCATCGGCAATGGCTACTTCCTTGCGCGCATCCAGCAGGCCGAGCTGGCCGTTCACGGTGGCGGCCGCCCATTTGATCAGCGCCAGGGCGTGGATGATTTCCAGCGGCATGCGCTGGTTGCCGATGGCAAAAAAATGCAGGCTGCGTGCGGTCTGCGCACCCCACAGCGCGTCTTGCGGTAACTCAATGGAACCGAAGCTGTCGGTCTCGGTGCGCATCTGGGTCATGGTGGTGGCTCTCCATCAGGCGGTTTGCTGGTTTGCGAATTCGCCAAACCCAGTTCGGATGCTTGTTTCATCATGGCATTGCAACCCGGATAGGGGCGCGGGTCTGTGGTGTAACGCACCGAACAAAACCAGGCCCTGTTGCAAGCTCAGCCTCTTTACCTCGCGAGGACATCATGTCGAACAAATCCAACACTGGCGATACCAAGGTTATCAAAACCCTGCGCAGCGACGCGCTCAAGCATCTGGAGCAAGGCGCCGTGACGGCCGACTACTCCGCCGACCGCCCCGAGGTGCTCAGGCAGCTCAATGCGGCCCTGGCCACCGAGCTGGTCTGCGTGCTGCGCTACCGCCGCCACTACTTCATGGCGCGTGGCATCCACTCGCGTGCCGTGGCAGCCGAATTCCTGGCCCATTCCAACGAAGAGCTGGGCCACGCCGACGCCCTGGCCGCGCGCATTGCGCAGCTGGGCGGCGAGCCGGACTTTGCACCGCAAACCCTGACCACGCGCAGCCACGCCGAGTACGTGGCGGGCAACAGCCTGACTGACATGGTGCGTGAAGACCTGATCGCCGAGCGCGTTGCCATCAGCAGCTACCGCGAAATGATTCACTTCCTGGGTGACAAAGACCCCACCACCAGCGATTTGCTCAAGGGCATTCTGGCGGTGGAAGAAGAGCATGCCGATGACCTGGCCAGCCTGCTCAGCGACATGGACGAGGCATAAAACCATGCACAGCCCCCACCCCGTTGCAGCCCTTGTGGGTAGCCTGCGCCAGGAGGACTTGCGCCGCCAAGCGGCCACCACGCTGGCACGACAGCAACGGCGCCTTGCGGGCTGATGCAAGGCAGCTCCCCACAAGGCGCCACACTGCAACGCCCCTTCTCCAAGCGGCTTCTGGGCCTTGGCGCGCTGCTGGGTCTTGCCCTGTTGCTCGCCATCGGCTTTGCGCTGGGTGAGGCACGCGGCTGGCCCCTTCTGATTCAGCCGCTGCAAACCGAACTAACCCAACGCCTGGGGCGCAGCGTACAACTGGTCCCCGTGGCCACACCCGGCACACCCGATGACAAGACCGCCGCACCCGGCAGCGCGCGCCTGCACTTCTGGGGCGGCCTGTCGCTGCAGACACCGTGGCTGCAAGTGGGCGCGCCGGCCTGGAGCCAGGCGCCGCACCTGCTGCAGGCCCGGGATGTGGAAGTGCAGCTGCGCTACATCGATGCCTGGCGTGCCTGGCAGGGTCAGCAACTGCTGGTGCACTCGCTGCGCGCCAGCCAACTGGACGTGGTGCTGGAGCGCCGTGCCGACGGCCTGGCCTCCTGGCAAATTCAGGACCGGCCGGACAGCAGCCCGGCCCCGGCCGCGCCCCTCCTGCAAACCGTGAACCTGTCGCAGGGGCAGCTGCGCTACAACGACGCCAAGCTCGGGCTGGAGGCGCGGGCACAGGCGGTGCTGAAAGACAGCCAGCTGAAGCTGCAACTCCAGGCCGATGCCGGACGCGCCCATATGGAGTTTGATGGCCATGCTGACGACCTGGCCCATTGGGACCGCGCACAGGGCACCTTTACCTTGCAAGGCCCGTCCATGGCAGCCGTAGGCGTGCCGCTGGGTATCACCCTGCCCACCACCGGCGCCTTCAAGGCGCAGGGGCAACTGCGGCACAGCGACAAGCTGTGGGACGTGGTGCTGAGTGCTGTGCAGGTGGGCAGCAGCCGCCTGACCGGCCATTTCATTTTTGATACCCGCAAACCTTTGCCGCAGCTCAGCGGCACGCTGTCCGGTGAGCGCCTGAACCTGCTGGACCTGGGCCCCGCCCTGGGTGCCGAGCCAGCAGCTGCGCACAGGCGCGGCCGGGTGCTCCCCAGCCGGCCGTTTGACCTGGCGTCCCTGCGCACCATGGAGGCCGATGTGGCCATTGCCATCGGCACGGTAGACCTCAACACCAGCCGCCTGGCACCCTTGCAGCCCCTGAACGCCAGGCTGCAACTCAGCCAGGGCTTGCTCAGCCTGAGCGACCTGGACGCGCGCCTGGGCCCGGGCCACATCGGCGGCAAGCTGTCCCTGAACGGCCAGCAGGACCGCGCGCACTGGGTGGCCGATCTGCATTGGGACGGCGTGGCGCTGGAGCAGTGGATTCACCAGACCCGCAGCAAGGGCTTGCCGCCTTATGTGACCGGACGTGCGCAAGGCCAGGCCAGCCTGCGCGGCCGCATCACAGCCACGGTGCAGGGCGGCACGGTGTCGCATCTGCTGGTGGAAGCCGGTGGCCTGGACATGGCCGAGTCGCTGGGCGTGATGGTGCAGGGCGACCAGCCCTTGCGCCTGGACTGCGCTGTGGCCGATCTGACGGTGGCCGCTGGTGTGGCGCGCCCCCAGGTGCTGGTGCTCGACACCAGCGACTCCACCGTCTGGATGGATGGCAGCGTGTCGCTGGCCAGCGAGACGCTGGACCTGCGCGCCGTGGTCGCCCCCAAGGACTTCAGCCCGCTCACCCTGCGCACGCCTTTGCATGTGGGTGGCAGCTTTGCCGCACCCCAGGTATCGGTGGAAAAAGGGCCGCTGAGTCTGAAGCTGGGCTCGGCCTTGTTGCTGGGCCTGATCAACCCGCTGGCGGCCCTGATTCCGCTGGTGGACACGGGTAGCCGCGATGCCTCGCAGCAAGAGGCCCTTGCCTGCCAGGCCCACCTGCAGCAGAAGCTGCAAGGCAAGCTGCCACAGCCAGCGCTTCAGCGGCCTGCCCCATGAGCCACCCGGCCACACACACCGGCTTTCTGCAACGCCTGGGCGAGCGCACCGTGGCCCTGCTGCAGCAGCCTGCAGCGGCGCTGCAGTTTCTGGGCCAGATCACCCTGGCCGCGGGCGACTGCCTGCGCCAGCCGCGGCGCATCCGCTGGCGCGTGGTGCTGTTCAATATCAAGAGCGCGGGTGTGGACGCGCTGCCCATCGTCGGCCTGCTGGCTTTTCTGCTGGGCGTGGTGGTGGCCTACCAGGGTGCAGCGCAGTTGCAAATTTATGGCGCCAACATCTTTGTGGCCGACCTGGTGGGCCTGTCCATGCTGCGCGAGTTTGCGCCGCTGATCACCGCCATCATCGTGGCCGGGCGTTCGGGCTCTGCCTATGCGGCGCAGATCGGCACCATGGTGGTGACCGAAGAAATCGATGCCATGCGCACCATTGGCATAGCGCCGCTGGAGTTGCTGGTGCTGCCCAAAATCCTGGCCCTGATGCTGGCCCTGCCCCTGCTCACGGTGTTTGCCGATGCCGCTGGTGTGGCCGGCGGCATGCTGATGGCACAGGCCCGCCTGGGCGTGGGCTATGGCGAATTCCTGGAGCGGCTGGTCAAAGCGGTGAGCACCACCGATTACCTGATCGGCGTGCTCAAGGCGCCGGTGTTTGCCTTGGTGATTGTGGTGGTGGGCTGCTTCCAGGGTTTTCGCACCCGGGGCGGCGCCGACAGCGTGGGCCAGCAGACCACGCGCAGTGTGGTGCAGTCCATCTTTCTGGTGATCGTGGCCGATGCGCTGTTCTCGGTGGCCCTCAGCATGCTGCACCTCTGACATGGCACACGACATGGCACTGCCCCCATCACCACCCGATGCGGCCACCGCGCCAGTCATCCGCATGCAGGGCATCTGCACGCGCTTTGGCGACAAGGTGGTGCACGACCAACTGGACCTGGAGGTGCGCAAAGGCGAGATCTTTGCGCTGGTGGGCGGCAGCGGCTCGGGCAAGTCCACGCTCTTACGCGAAATGATTCTGCTGCAGCGCCCCGATGCCGGCACCGTCAACGTGCTGGGCCTGGACCTGCACACGGCCAACGCCGCGCAGGCCCTGGCCCTGCGGCTGCGCTTTGGCGTGCTGTTCCAGCAAGGCGGCCTGTTTGGATCGCTCACCGTGCTGGAAAACGTGGGCCTGCCGCTGCGCGAACACCGCAAGCTGCCCAGTGAAGAAATCGACGCGATTGCCGCGCGCAAGATTGCCCTGAGCGGCCTGCCACCCGAGGCCGGTGCCCAGTACCCCGCCAGCCTGAGTGGCGGCATGCTGAAACGCGCCGCCCTGGCACGCGCCCTGGCACTCGACCCCGAGCTGCTGTTCCTGGACGAGCCCACCGCCGGGCTGGACCCGGCCAGTGCCGATGGCTTGGACCTGCTCATCCAGCAACTGCAGGGCGAGCAGGGCCTCACCGTTGTCATGGTCACCCATGACCTGGACCTGCTCTGGCACGCCGCCGACCGGGTGGCCGTGCTGGCCGATGGCCGCGTACAGGGCCTGGGCAGCATGCAGGAGCTCTCCACACTGCTGCAGCCTGCCGTGCAAACCTTTTTTACCGGGCCGCGGGCCCAGGCTGCGCAGCAGCAATACCAACAACCGCCCTACCCAACCGGAGACAGCACATGGAAACCAAGGTGAACCTCACCCTTGTCGGGGCCTTCACCCTGGCCCTGGGCCTGGCCCTGATCGCCACCACCCTGTGGCTGGCCTCTGGCGGCCTGTGGAAAAAGCAGTTCGACATTTACCAGGCCATCGAAAATGAATCGGTCACCGGCCTGAACGTGAATGCACCCGTGCGCTACAACGGCGTGGAGGTGGGCCGCGTGCGCCGCATTGCGCTGGACCCCGAAGACCCGCAGCGCGTCAACCTGTTCCTGGCCATTGAGCAGGGCGCGCCGATTCGACAGGACACTGTAGCCGTGCTCAAGGCCCAGGGCCTGACCGGCATTGCCTATGTGGAGCTTAGCGGCGGTGCGCGCAACACGCCGCCCCTGCGCACCCTGCCCGGTGCGCCCTACCCGGTGATTGCCACCAAGTCCTCGCTGTCCACGCGGCTGGAAAACGTGTTGACGAATGTCGCCGCCAAACTCGACAGCACCTCCAACAACGTCAACGCCATGCTGAGTGAAAAAAACCAGCAGGCCTTTAGCGCGGTGCTGGACAACCTGGCGCGCAGCACAGCCCAATTGGGCCCGGTGTTGCAACGCATGGGCCCCGCGCTGGACCGCGTGGCACCGGCCCTGGACCGTGTGGGGCACAGCGCCGAATCGCTGGCGCGCATGGGCGATGCAGTTACCCAGACCAGCCACGGCGCCACCGAGGCCGTGGGTGCCATCGGTGCGGACGCCAAGCGCTTTGGCACCGACACCCTGCCCGAGCTGGAGCGACTGCTCTCGGAATTGAATGTACTCAGCGCCTCCCTGCGGCGCCTGAGTGAGCAAACCGAAAGCGCGCCCTCGGGCCTGCTGTTCCGCCACCCCCCGGTCCGCCCCGGCCCGGGTGAAACCCTGCCAGAGAGCACCACCCCATGAAGCCCTTGCGCCTATTTCCCTCCCTGTATCAGCGCACCGGTGGTGCCCTGCTCCTGCTCGGCCTGTGCGCCATGCTGCCGGCCTGCTCGCTCCTGGGCAGCAAGCCACAGGCCAGCATGAACAGCTATGCGCTCGACAGCGGTGTGGATGGGGTGATGCCACCTGCACCGGCACCTGCGCCAGTGGGCACCCGCGTGCTGCTGGTGGAGCAGCCCAGCGCAGCGGCGGGCTATGACAGCAAACACATGGTCTACCTGCGCCAGCCCCTGAGCCCGGAGTGGTTTACCCAAAGCAGCTGGGTGGACACCCCGGCGCGCATGCTGGCACCTCTGATGGTGCAAACGCTGCAGGGCAGCGGTGTGTTCAAGGCGGTGGTGCTGGCCCCCAGCGCGGCCCGTGCGGACCTGCGCCTGGACACCGAGATCGTGCGTTTGCAGCAGAGTTTTTTACAGGTGCCCAGCAGTGTGCGTTTCACACTGCAGGTGACCCTGAGCGACAACCGGACACATGAGGTACTGGCCTGGCGCGTGCTGGATGTGGTGCAAGCGGCGACCAGTGAGGATGCGGCGGGCGGCAGTGCGGCGGCCAGCGCGGCGGTGCATGCAGCCCTGCAACAACTGGCTGGCTTTGTGCGGGAGCAAGCGCACTGAGCGTGCCTGGCCCCGAGGCGCCAGCATCGGCAATCAGGCGTTGGCGTGCATCTCGGCGTGGCGGTGCTTGCGCACGCTGACCAGCGGCGCAGCGCCTGAGGGCGCAAAGTCTTCGCGGGCATGGTGGACAGGGCCCAGACCAGCACGCTCGCCATTGCGGTGGGCAATTTCAATTGCGCGGTGCACGCGGTAGGCATCGAGCGCGACCATGCTGGAGCCGTTCACACGAAAGAACGTGCCTTCGCTGTTGGTGGCCAGCAGACCATATTCCTGGCCGAAGCGCACGATGCCCAGCACATGCATGGTCTTGGGAGCGGTGACATAGGCCTTGAGGCTGGAGGCGCCAAGGATGACGCGCATGGGTTCGTTGTGCATGGAAATTTACTCGGGTTGTCATCAGGGTTGATGGATTCGGACCAGACTCCTTTGTAGGTGTTGCAGACTGTTCTGTCGGTGGTCCAGGACACAGACGGACGAAGTCACAGGCCGGATAGTCAGCACACACACGGAGTACCCCATGGAACTGATCGCACCTGACATGACAAGCCTTTTTGCCCAGCTGGGCGAGCCCAATGACGCGGCTTCGATTGCGCGCTTTATGGAACTGAACGGCCACATGCGCGGCCACACCAAGCTGCACGAGGCTGCTTTCTGGTCGCCCTCACAGGCGGCGTTTTTGCGCGACGCGATTGCGCTGGACGCCAATTGGGCACCGGTGGTGGACGCGCTCAACGCCGGCCTGCACGAGGCGGCACAAGCCGCCGGGCTGCAGCAGGCCGGCCAGCCTGCCACGCCACCCCTCTGAGGCCCGCTTAAGGCGCAGGCTTCTGCGTGGGCTCCGTCAGTTCGCGCAAGATGCCACCGGCATCCGCACTGCCCTGCGTGCTGCCAGCGCCTTGCATGCGCAGGAGGCAGCTCTGCCTGTCTTCTGCAGGCAAGGCCGCACAGCGTTGTTCGGCGTTGGCCTGCAAGTCCGCAGGGGTGCTGGCCACGCCCGTGTTGCCACCGGGCTGCAGGGCCGCAGCGGCCTCGCGCAGGCAGTCTTCACGGCTTTGGTTGGAGGCTCCGTTCAGGCACACCTGGCGCTCTTGCTGGTAGGCGCGTTGCCGCTCTGCCCCTGATGTCCCAGCGGCCCCTTCTGACACGCTGGCGGCGGCGGCCACACTGGCCAAAAGCAGCAGGCACAAGGCCAGGGACGCTCTTAATGTGGGTTGCATGGGTTGCCTGCTGGTTGTGGTCATGGTCTTGCCTGCCTTTATTGCCGGCGCTTGCGCAGCAACTCTTCCTCCGGCGTCAATTCACGCTCGGGCCTTTGTCCTTTACCGCGCGGCGCATCGGCATTGCGGCCGGGCGGCCGGGACTGCTCGGCCCGGGCGGCATTGCCCGCTTCGGCTTTGGCGGCCTCTGCTTTGGCTGCTTCGGCGCGGGCCGCATTGTTGCGAGCCGCGTCGGCTTGGGCAGCCGCGTTTCTGGAGGCCTCTGCCCGACCGGCTTCGGCCCTTTGCGCCTCTGCGCGGGCTGCGTCGTTGCGGTTGCCTTCGCCGCGGGCCGCGTCGTTTCGCGCGGCATCGTTTCTTGGCGCATCGCCATTGCCCGTATCGTTGCGCTTTGGCCCCACCCGCACGGGGGCGGCGATCGGTGCAGCGTTGGGCGCAGCAGCGGGTGCTGCGGGCCGGGCGGCCTCGGGTCTGCGCTCGTTGCGTTGCTGGTCTTGGCGTTGCTGGTCTTGGCGCTGCTGGTCTTGGCGTGACTGGTCGTCGCGTGGCCGGTCTTCCCTGGGTCGGTCTTCCCTGGGCCGGTCTTCGCGCTGCGCCTGCGGCGGCAAGGCGATCGGTGCTGCGGCGCCAGGGGCGGTCACCACGCGAACGCGGGTGGGTGCTTGCGCCGGGACATCTGCGCGCTGGGGCATCACCGGGGCCGGTGGCGCCGTGCGGGCCACCACGGGCTGGTTGTCCCGGGGCGGGCGGCTGCGGGCTTCGGCTTCCGGCGCACGCCCACGCTGCGGCTGGCGGTCGGGCGCCACCACGGCACCGCGTACACGCTGGTTGGCATAGCCTTCGCGCCCTGGTGCCTGGCCAGGTCGGTAGACCTCGCGCGGGCCCAGCGGGAACCAGCCGGTGTTGCCCATGCCGCTGTGCCTCTCAGGTGCATTGCGCGCCTGGTTGCCGCCCACAAACACCACCAGCGCCGGGGCATACACCACACGCTCGCGCTTCGCGCCGGGCACCCAGCCCCAGGCGTTGCCCATATAGGCCCAGCGGCCGTAATGCGACACCGCATAGCCCCAGGGCGCATCGTCTATCCAGGTCCAGCCCCAGGGGTTCACCCAGGTCCAGCGGCCATCGCGGTACGGTGTCCAGCCCACGGCCACGCGGCTGGGCAGCCACACATTGCCGTAGTTCACATCCACCACCCAGCGTCCGTTGGCATCCAGGTCTTCATAGCCCACCACACCGGCCGGCACATAGCGCGCCGAGGCCGAGCTGCCCAAGCGGCGTTCGCGCTCCGCGGCCCAGCGGTCGAGTTCATCGGCGCGGTAGTCGCTGACTTCCGTGTAGTCGTAGAGGTCGGTGCCATAAAAGCGATAGGCCTGCCCCCTGTCCACGCGGTAGGAGGCGCCTTCACCAAACACCTCGGCCTCTCCGCCTTGCACCAGTACCAGTGTGGCGTCTGCTTGCGGGTCGACTTCAATGCGGTAATCCCCCGCGCGGCGCAACACCAGGGCCAGGTTGGGCGTGTTCACTTCGATGCTTTGCTGCGGCGCCAGCGCACGCACGCGCAGGCGCAGTGCGCCCTGCGAGAGTTGCAGCTGCGTAATGCGCTCATCCAGGTTCAACACGGTGAGGTTGCTGCGTTCACCCATGCGCACCGCGGCGGTTTCCAGCTGCAGCTCGGCCACGGCGCTGCGGTCGGTCCACAGGTGGTCACCGGTGGTGAGCGGCCGGTTCAGGGAAGCCTGCACCCAGTCCGCATCGCCTGCGGCCAGGAAGCTGACCTCGCCCTCCAGATAGCCCAGGCGGGCCACCCGTGTGAGTGCTTGGGCCTGGGCCCAACTGCCCAGCAGCAGCAGGGCCAGGGACAGGGCGACGGTGCGCCAAGTGGGTAGTGCAATCATGGTGAATCCTTGGCTTAAAAACGGTCATACGCCAGCCGCGCGGCCAGCGTGGCCAGGCAACTTGCAAAAGCGCCCCAGGCCACGTCCACCACCGACACCAGCACCGGCCAGTCCTTCAGGGTGGCCAGGTTGGACAGGTCGTAGGTGGCATAGGCCATCAGGCCGAACAGGGCGCCGCGCAACAGGGCGGGCGCCAGGCCTGTGTCCTGACCGGCGGGCAGCACCGCAAACACCAGCAGGCCCAGCGGGTACAGGGCGTAGAACAGCAGTGCCGGGCCCCAGCGTGGACTCTCGGCCATCAGGTGGCCCAGGCCTTGCTGGTAAAAGTCCTTGGCCAGCAGGCCCAGCCAGAGGCCATCCAGGGTCAGCATCAACAGGGTTGCTGCAGCGTAGGCAGCCAGGTATTTGGTCATGGCAGCAGCTTACGCAGCTCGGGAAGGGAGGCCTGGGATAGGGTCATGACCCCATTGGGCACCCGCGCGGGCGGCCTGTAGGTGCGCTGGCGCACGGTCGGGTGCGGGGTCTCTACCGCCACACGACTGACACCGTTCTGTCACACAGTCTGCCTATGCTGTGCCGCTTATGTCCCATGTACACCCAGCGACCCAGAGCAGCGCCATCCCGGCGCCGCAAGGCTGGCGCAGCCTGCGGCTGGTCAAGGCCGTGCAGGTG
The DNA here is from genome assembly GCF_003415675.1 of Rhodoferax lacus. Classification (GTDB taxonomy): domain Bacteria; phylum Pseudomonadota; class Gammaproteobacteria; order Burkholderiales; family Burkholderiaceae_C; genus Allorhodoferax; species Allorhodoferax lacus. Next base: position 39,406 of record NZ_QFZK01000004.1, on the reverse strand, counting down.
CTGCTGCATTTCCTGCGCGGCGGCCAGACGGTGGCGCGCCACTTCCCTGGCTATGACACCCAACAAAAACGCCAAGCCATCCAGCAATGGGCGCAGGGCGTGTTGCAGACACTGCAGGTTACGGTGGACAGCCAAGGCACCACACCGGCCCACTATGCCGGCCTGGTAGTGGCCAACCATTTGTCGTGGCTGGATGTTCTGGTGATCCAGTCCGTTTTGCCGGGCGTGTTTGTGGCCAAGACCGAAGTGAAGCGCTGGCCCCTGATTGGCCCGCTGGCCCAGGCCTGCGCCACGATTTTTGTGGACCGCAGCTCGGCACGTTCAGCCCACAGCATGGTGGACAGCAGCGTAACGGCCATCCATAACGGCTGGTGCGTGGTGGCCTTTCCCGAGGGCACCAGCACCGACGGACGCGACCTGGGCCCCTTCCACGCCAACATCTTTGAGTGCGCCCTGCGCGCGGGCACGCCGGTGCAGACCCTGACCCTGCGCTATGTAGACCGCGCCACGGGGCAGCCCTCCGATGCCGCCCATTTCACCGGCGAGATGACGCTGCTGGCCTCGCTGCTGCGGGTGATGGGCCAGTCCACGCTGTGCGCGCAGGTGCATCTGGGCGAACACATTGAAGTGCAGGGCCAGACGCGCAAGACGCTGGCCCAAAGAGCCCACAGCCAGATACGCACCCTGCTGCTCGCCCTGGCCCTGGCGCAAGGGACGGCTTGAACGCGGACGCCAAACGATATAAACTATATACATCGTTTATAAAAATTGGAGTTCCGCCATGCAAACCAGCCCTGCCGTCATCGAAGCCTCTTCCCCCGCAGCCCCTGCAGCAGAATCTGCAGCGGTGGTGGTCGCCAAGCCTGCGGTGAAAGCACCCGCAAAGCCTGCCGTCAAGGTTGCAGCCAAGGCCGCCACCCAATCCCCCGCCAAGAAGCCCGCAGCCAAGAAGCCAGCAGCCAAGGCTGTCAGCAAGCCCGTGGCCAAGCCCGCCGCCAAAGCCCCCGCAAAACCAGCGGCAAAAGCGGCCGCCAAGCCCGTGGCCAAGCCCGCTGTCAAGGCAGCCCCCAAAGCCGCGGCAAAGCCTGCTGCCAAGCCTTCCAAGCCAGCAGCTGCCAAACCCGCCAAAGAGAAAAAAATCAAGATGGTGCGTGACAGCATCTCCATCCCCAAGGCCGAATACACGGTGCTCGAAGAGATGAAGCTGCGCGCCGCCAAGCTGTCCCTGCCGATTAAGAAGACCGAGCTGATCCGCGCCGGCATCAAGGCCCTGGCCGCTCTGCCGGACGCCGCCTTCCTCAGCGCCGTGCGCGCCGTGCCTAGCCTGAAGACCGGCCGCCCCGCCAAGTCGGCCTAAGCACCGGCAGGCCCCTGCAGGGCGCATGCTCTGCAGTGCCACGTCACGTCAAGCCACGGAAGCCCGGCCTGCATCGCAGTCCGGGCTTCTTCGCATATTCACCCAACTGACACGCAAGCGTCACGCATCACCGTTACCTTAGAGCCGTTGACCAACTCCCATAGGTGATGCGCATGTTCTTCAAATTCTTCAGCGTGAAAAAGATACTCGACGCACTGTTTGACGACAGCTGGTGCCTGCTGTGCCTGCCAGAAGGGGACGACGCGTTTGACCTGCAGCTCGCAGAGCTTCCATAAAAGAGACCCCCAGCCCTTTGCAGGGCTGGGGGTCAATCGATGCGGTATGAAACGAAACGCACCGAGGAGACAAGCGGCTGAGCCAGTGCGCACTGTGCCGGGGCAACCCGGATGCGAAGCAGGCTCATGCCAAGGTTGTATGCAAGAACGGGGCCAGGTGCAACAGCCTGAGCCGCCCACCCGCCCCACCCCTCAGTGACTCATCTCCAGCAGCGGCACCTCTTTGGCGCGCGCCGCCTCGGCGGCTTCCTGGGCCACCAGTTCGTCCCAGAACACAATCTCCAGCCGGCCGTCCAAATGCTCCACCAGGGCGCTGCGGCTTTCCACCCAGTCGCCGTCGTTGCAGTACAGGGTGCCGTTGATGTCGCGCATCTCGGCGCGGTGGATGTGGCCGCAGACCACACCCCCATGGCCGCGGTGTTGTGCTTCCTTGGCCACGGCTACTTCGAAGTCGGTTACATAGTTGAGTGCAGACTTGACTTTGCCCTTGAGGTACTGCGAGAGCGACCAGTAAGGCAGACCCATGCGCGCGCGCAGGGAGTTGAGGCTGCGGTTGAGCTTGAGGGTGAATTCATAGGCGTTGTCGCCCACGTAGGCCAGCCACTTGGCGCACTGGATGACGCCGTCAAAGTAGTCGCCGTGGGTGATCCACAGTGACAGGCCCAGGGCCGTGGTGTGCACCGTGTCTTTTTGCACGGTGATGTCGCCAAACTTGTGGCCCACAAAGCCGCGGGCGAATTCGTCGTGGTTGCCCGGCACAAACACCACATGGCAGCCCTTGCGCGCGCGGCGCAGCAGCTTTTGCACCACGTCGTTGTGGGCCTGCGGCCAGAACCAGCGGCGGCGCAGCTGCCAACCGTCCACGATGTCCCCGACCAGGTAGAGGTAGTCGCTGCGGTGGTGCTTCAGGAAGTCCAGCAGGGCCTCGGCCTGGCAGCCCACGGTGCCCAGGTGGATGTCGGAGATGAAGACCGCGCGGTAGCGCAGCTTGGGTGCGTCCTCGTCAGAGTCGCCGCCGGTCTGCATGGCAGCACCCATCCAGTCGCTGGCTGACATTCCGGGCACGGCGCGCATCAGGCCCCCAGAAAGTGCTTGCGGTAGCGCGAGGGCAGATCGGCAATGCGCATCAGCATGGGCAGGTCGGCGGTGTTGAAGTCCGGGTCCCACGCCGGGGCCCCGAGCACCTTGGCGCCCAGGCGCAGATAGCCCTTGATCAGCGCCGGTGCTTCCACCTTGAGCGTGCAGTCCAGGCGCTCCACCGGCAGCGGCAGGCGTGGGCGCACATGGTATTCAATCGGTGCCAGGTTCGTGGCCTGCAGCTGGGTCCAGATGCTGGCAGCCACATCGCCGCTGACCACGCCGTTGTGCAGCATGGGGATGCTGGCGCAGCCAATCATGGTGTCGAGCTGGTTGCGCGTCATGAACTCGGCCAGGGCCCCCCACAGCGCCATGATGACGCCGCCATGGCGGTGGTCCGGGTGCACGCAGCTGCGGCCCAGCTCCACCATGCGCTCGCGCAAGCTGCGCAGGCGGGTCAGGTCAAACTCGGTATCACTGTAGGTGCTGCCCACGCGCTTGGCCTGCACGGGGGTCAGCACCCGGTAGGTGCCAATCACCTGGTCGCTGGCGGTATCGCGCACCAGCAGGTGCTCGCAGTAGTTGTCAAACAGGTCCACATCGTGGCCGGCAATGGGGGTGCTCAGGCGTGCGCCCATCTCGCCGGCAAACACGTCATAGCGCAGCTTCTGTGCAGCGCGCACTTCGTCGTGGTGCTGGGCCCAGGACACTTTGATGCCCTGCGGCTGCGTCTTGGGGGCCTGGATCAGGGTGGAAATCAGGGCGACCGCGGGAGCCTGCACGGCAACACTGTCGCGCACTTGGATGAGAGGTTCTTGCATGGTGTTCATGCAGGAAATTGTTCCCCTGCGCCATGACCCATTCATGGCGAACCCATGAAGCTTTTATGACGCCCTTGTCACCGTTCTTACACATGGCGCGGCTAGATTTGCGCATGGCCGCAGCATCCCGACTTCACGTTCCTCTCTCTATCTGCTGGCGCGCCCTCGTGCTGGCCGCCGTGCTTGCAGGCCTGTGCGCCTGCTCGCCGCGCCTCTTGCTGGTACGCGGCATGGCCGATGGCCTGGCCGCACAGGGCCAGTCACCCGAAGACGACCTGGTGCTGGCACGCGAGGCCAGCGCGTTCTATCTGAAGCTGTCTGAGTCGCTGTTGCAGGAAGTGCCGGACCACTTGCCCTTGTCGCAGGCCCTGGCCAGCGGCTTTACCCAATACGCCTATGCCTTTGTGGCCTTTGAGGCCGAGCGCATCGAGTCGCGCGACAGCCGCGCCGCCCAGGCCTTGCGCGAGCGCGCCGCCCGCCTGTACGCCCGTGCCAACCGCCACGCCCTGGCTGCACTCGAACAAAGCCAGCCCGGCTTTCGCCACGCGCTGGAGAGTGCCAACCCGAAAGACTGGCCGCAGCTGCGCGCCGAGCAAGTCGGCCTGGCCTACTGGGGTGCAGCCAGCTGGGGTGGCCTGATCTCGCTGTCCAAGGACAAACCCGACACCGTGGCCGACCTGCCGCTGGCCATGCGCCTGGCCCAACTGGCCTATGCCCGCCAACCCGGCTATGGCCAGGGCGCGCTGGCCGGGTTGATGGCCAGCTTCGAGTCAGCCCGGCCCGGTGGCTCCAGCGCCCAGGCGCTGGGCTACTTTGACCAGGCTATTGCTCTGGGGGGCGCTGCGGCGGCCAGCCCGCTGGTGGCCAAGGCCGAGGGCGTGGCCCTGCCGGCGGGTGACCGCGCGGCTTTTGAAGCCCTGCTGCAACAGGCCTTGCAGGTGGCAGCAGCGCACCCCGATCTGCAGAACGCCGTGATGCGCGAGCGCGCCCAGTGGCTGCTCTCCAGCGCGGACGATCTGTTTTAAGGCCGCCCACTGCAGCTGCAAAAGGCCTTGCGCATCCAGAAATCTCTACGCCCCTCTTTGCCCTGATTTCAACGTTACTTCACCCATGCTCCCCATGCCCAAATTCATCACCGCCCTGCTGCTCGCTCTGATCTGTGTTGTCTCGTCCCAGGCCAAGGCCGCCGACATGCAGATGCGCGTGGGCACCCTGGCGCCCAAGAATTCGCTCTACCACCGCCAGCTGCTGGAGATGGGCGAGACCTGGCGCGCGGTGCAGGGCGGCGCGTCCAAGTACGTGGTCTATGCCGATGGCAGCCAAGGGGGTGAAGCCGAAATGGCGCGCCGCATGCGCATAGGCCAGCTGCAGGGCGCGCTGCTCTCGGTGGTGGGCCTGCGCGAGATCGAGCCGTCTATTACCGCCCTGCAAAACCTGCCCCTGCTGTTCAAAAGCTGGGAAGAGCTGGACTTTGTGCGCGAAAAAATGCGCCCGGCCATGGAGAAGAAATTTCTGGACAAGGGCTTTGTGGTGCTGGCCTGGGGCGATGCGGGCTGGGTGCGCTTTTTCAGCAAGGACGCGGCCGTGCGCCCCGAGGACTACAAGCGCATGAAGTTCTTTGCCTGGGGGTCGGAGCCCGAGCAGCAAGCCATCATGAAGAGCCTGGGCTACACGCCGGTGCCGCTGGAGACGGCCGACATCCTGCCTTCTATCCAGACCGGCATGATCAACGTGGTGCCCTCCACGCCCTACTTCGCGCTGGCCAGCCAGGTCTACAACACGGCACCCCACATGCTGGAGATCAACTGGGCCCCCATCGTGGGCGCCATGGTGGTGACCACCAAGTCCTGGGAGGCCATGACACCCGAGGCCCAAAAAGCCCTGCGCGCCGCCGGTGACAAGGCAGGAAGCCAGATGCGCGCGCAGGCGCGCCAGGAAGTCACCGATGCGGTGGAAGCCATGAAGAAGCGCGGCCTGATCGTGCACAAGCCCAACGCCGCCGAGATGCAGGAATGGAACGCGCTGGCCGAACAACTCTACCCGCGCATCCGCGGCACCATGGTGCCCGCCGAGACCTTTGACGAGGTGTTCAAACAGGTCAAGGCCTACCGCGCCCTGCCGGCGAAATGAAGCTGGGTTTGCGAGGGCTGATGGGCCAGCTCGACAGCGTGCTGGCGGCCAGCGCACTGGTGCTGATGGCGCTGATTCCGCTGGTGGAAATTCTGGTGCGCCCGCTGGCGGGCAGCGGCATCGAGAATGCCTCGGTCATCGTGCAGCACCTGGGTCTGGTAATGGCCATGTTTGGTTCGGTGGCGGCGCTGCGCCACGGCCACCTGAGCAGCTTTGGCAAGGGTTTTGCATCTGCCACCTGGCCGCGTCTGACCACTTTTAGCCAACGCTACGGCCTGCTGTTTGCAGCCCTGGTGTGCGGCCTTTTGTGCATGGCCAGCTGGCGTCTGGTGGACAGCGAGCGGCCGGTGGCCCACCTGCTGGCCTACGGCATTCCGGTGTGGTGGCTGCAGGCCAGCATGCCGCTGGGTTTTGCGTGGTTGGGCCTGCAGCTGGGCGTGCAGGGCATGCGGCCCTTTGCTACGCCCGCAGGTCTGGGCGCTTGGCCCCGGCAGCTGGGCACCGTGTTGTCTGCGCTGCCCCTGCTGCTGGGTGTGTGGCTGGCTTGGCAGCTGGACGGCACTGCCCTGACGGTGTGGCCCGCAGTCATCGCCCTGGTGGCGGGCCTGCTGTGTGGCGCCCCCATTTTTTCGGTACTGGGCGCGCTGGCGCTGGCGCTGTTCTGGCAGGACGGCTTGCCGCTGGCGTCCATCGCGCTCTCGCACTACCAGATCACCGTCAACCCCTCGCTGCCTGCGCTGCCCCTGTTCACCCTGGCCGGCCTGGTGTTTGCCCGTACCGGTGCGGCCAAGAGGCTGGGTGCCGTATTTGTGGCGCTGTTTGGCGGCGGCCCCACCGGCACGGTGGTGGCAGCTGCGGTGCTGTGCTCGGCCTTTACCGCCTTCACCGGCGGCAGTGGTGTGACCATCCTGGCCCTGGGCGGCCTGCTGCTGCCGCTGCTGCGCAACGCCGGTTTTCCGGAGCAGCGCGGCATCAGCCTGGTGACCAGTGCCAGCGCCTTGGGCGTGCTGCTGGCACCCTCGGTGCCGCTCATCATGTACGCCATCATTGCGCGCGTGCCCATCAACACCATGTTTCTGGCCGGGCTGCTGCCGGCCTGCATCATGGTGGTGTTCTTGCTGGTGCTGGGCGGGTATCTGCGGCGCCTGCCTGCGGCTTACTCAGCAACGCTGGACCCGGCAACCAGTCCTGCCGAAGTTGCCCCCCGGCTGGCCGCACAGCGCCCCGCGGTCGGGGCTGCGCTGTGGCAGGCCAAGTGGGAAATCCTGGCCCCCGCAGTGGCCATTGGCGCACTGGTCAGCGGCCTGGCCACACCGACCGAGAGTGCCGCCATTGCAGCGGCCTATGCCATCCTGACCCAGGTGCTGGCGCACCACGAACTGGGCTGGAAGAAGCTGGGCACAACACTGGCCGAATGCACGCAAATCATTGGTGGCGTGATGCTGATCCTGGGCATGGCCCTGGGCCTGACCAACTTCCTGATTGAAGCCGGCATACCCGACATGGCCATTGAATGGGTGCAAGGCATGGTGCCCAACAAGTGGGTGTTTCTGCTGGTGCTCAATGTGTTCCTGTTCCTGGCCGGCGCCCTGATGGAAATCTTCGCCGCCCTGGTGGTGCTGGTGCCGCTGCTGCTGCCGGTGGCCATGAGCTACGGCATTGACCCGGTGCACTTCGGCATCATCTTCCTGGCCAATATGGAGCTGGGCTTTCTGTGCCCGCCGGCCGGCATGAACATCTACTTTGCCTCGGCCATGTTCAACAAGCCGGTGCGCTATGTGGCCGTGGCCGTGCTGCCCGCACTCTTGGCCATCTTTCTGGGCACGCTGGCCATTGCGCTGGTGCCGGCCACGGCCACCTGGCTGCCCAATCTGCTGCTGGGCGCAGCGCGCTGATCAGGCAGCGGGCAGGGCCTGCAGTTCTTCGGGCTGGCTGGCTGTCAGCCTGAAGACCGTCAGGGCATTGCGCAGGTGGCTGACTTCATCGGCCAGGCTGCGCGTGCCGGCGGCAGACTCCTCCACCATGGCGGCATTCTGCTGGGTCGCCTGGTCAATACCCTCCATGGCCACGCTGATCAGGTGGATGCCCTCGAACTGCTCGTTGGAGGCCAGACGGATGTCCTCGATGATGGCCGAGACGCCCTCCACGCTGGCTACGATGTCGTGCATCTTGCGCCCGGCGTTTTCCACCTGGAGGGTACCGGCCTCAATCTGCTCCACCGAGGCGCCGATGATGGATTTGATTTCGCGCGCCGCACCCGACGAACGACTTGCCAGGGAACGCACCTCGGAGGCCACCACGGCAAAGCCACGGCCCTGTTCCCCGGCGCGTGCCGCTTCCACCGCCGCATTGAGGGCCAGGATGTTGGTCTGAAACGCAATGCCTTCAATCACGCCAATGATCTCGGTGATCTTTTGCGAAGACACGTTGATGGCCTGCATGGTCTGCACCACACCGGCCACAATGCTGCCGCCTTCACCGGCCACCTGCACTGCTGCGCGCGCCGAGGCCACCGCCTGCGTTGCCGATTCGGTGGTCAACTTCACCGCCATGGACAACTGGTCCACCGAGGCTGATGTCTTTTGCAGCGAGATGGCAGCCTGCTCGGTGCGCACCGACAGGTCGCTGTTGGCGCTGGCAATTTCCGAGGTGTTGTTGTTCACAATTTCCACACCCGCTTGCACTTCGTTGACCAGGCGGCTGAGCTGCGCGCGCATCAGTCCCATGCCCTGCATCACCTGCGCGAGTTCGTCCGTGCCGGCTTGCACCATCTCCTGGCTCAGGTCACCGCTGCCCCAGGCAATAGCCACCCGTTGCAGCTCGCCCACCGGCGCCAGAATGGAACGCACCAGCGCCAGCACCAGCAGCAAGGCCAGCACCGACACCAGCACCGTGGCACCCACCACAGCCCAGGGAGCCGCGGCACCGGCCAGCACCAGTTGCTCCCGCTTGGCATGGGCCCGCTTGGCAATGGACTCCGACAGAGTGGCCAGCGAATGGTCCGTGCGTTGCAGGCTGTCCATGACAGGCGCCATGGCGGCATTGGCAGCCCAGGGGTCGTGCAGTCCGCCCTGCGCAATCTGCTGCAGCACGCCTTTGAAGCCCTGCTCATAGCCATCTATGGCTATCGAAGTGGCTGCCAGCACAGGCGCTTCATCCGCAGCGATCAGGGGCGCCAGGTCTTTCAGCCCTTGGCGTATACGCGCGATCTCCTTGTTCCACAGCGCGGTGTGGTGCTCGGTGGCCTGGTCATCGCCCATGGTCAGCAGCACATCTTTTTCAAACCGCCTGGCGTCGCTGATGGCGGTGTGCACACCACCCACCTCGCGCACGGCCCTGAACTCATGGTCAATAAAGCCGGTGGCCTGGTCCGATACGCGCAGGATGGTCAGGGAGGAAAAGGCCCCCAGCATCCACAGCGAGGCCACTGAGAAAGCCAGCAGAGCCAACAGCCGCGTGCGTATTTTCACGTTGTTCATGAATTGCATGAAGACCTTCAATGATTGCAGGCATCCATTGGATGCAACTTTTGTGACAGGCGCATAACGCGGCTGTGACACAGTGCCCCATCCATACAAAGACACCACGCAGGCTTGCGATTTCCGTGTTGCAAAACGATCTATATCGTATATATTGATACGACTTTTTTCCGCAACCAGGCAGGAGCGCACCCGATGTCCAACGAAGTTTTTATGTGGTGGTTCATGCTCTGCGTGGTCAGCGGCTTCAATGTGCTGGCACTGCTGTGGAGCGCACGCGTGCTGCACCAGAGCCAGTCCACCGTGGCGCCCGAGGTCTTCGTCTGGCGCCGCTGGCAGCTGCTGCTGTCGGCAGGTTACGTGCTGGGCTGCGCCTACCGCTCGGCGCTGCCGGTGTTTGATGTGCAGCGCATCTGCCTGTTTGATTCGTGGATGTCCAGCGTCATCGTGGGCCGCTCGGTGGCCACCGTGGCCGAGCTGTGTTTTGTGGCGCAGTGGGCCCTGCTGATGCACCAGATTTCCAAAAGCACCCAAAGCCGTGCGGGCCGCTGGGCCGCCCACGGCGTGCTGCCCCTGATCGCCATTGCCGAGACTTTCTCCTGGTATTCGGTGCTGACCACCTCCAACATCGGCCATGTGGTGGAAGAGTCGCTGTGGGGCATCGCGGCGGCGCTGCTGGTGGCCAGCCTGCTGTCGGTGTGGCCGCACAGCCGCCCGCGCCTGCGCCCCCTGCTGCTGGCCATGTGTGCCACCGGCACGGCCTATGTGGTCTTCATGTTCATGGTGGATGTGCCCATGTACTGGGCGCGCTGGGTGGCCGATGAGGCCAGCGGACGCCGCTACCTGAGCCTGAGCCAGGGCGTGCTGGACACCTCAGGCCGCTGGGTGGTGTCGCAGCAGTGGCAGACCTGGAAGAGCGAGGTGCTCTGGATGTCGCTGTACTTCAGCGTGGCGGTATGGCTCAGCCTGGGCTTTGTGCACGTGCCGGCGTTTACAGGTGATCCCAGTCGCGGCGCTCGAGCAGCGAGCCAGCGTAAGGCCCCACATGCTCGGGCGCGTGCAGTGCGTGGTGCTGGGTCAGGGCTGCATACCAGCGGATCAGCAGGCTGGTGATGGGCCAATGGCGGGCGTCTTGGCTTGCGTGGATGAGGGTCATAATGGTCTCCCATTCTTTTTTGAATAAACGATATATACAGTTTACATAGTTTTAAAAAAGAGCAACCACCCCTGTGGCAGGTGGCACCAGCGTCACAAAAATGTAATTTTCGGAGCGCACCCTGTGTCCCCTATGGAACTGGAAATCAAATTTGCCCTGCCCCTGCAGGACCCGTTGTTGCTGGAAAAGCAGTTGGCGCGCGTGCCCCTGATAGGTCGGCGCAAACCGCAGCGCCAGATGCTGCACAACACCTACTACGACACCCCCGACCACACCCTGCACCGCAAGCGCGTGGCCCTGCGCGTGCGCCAGATCGGCGACCCCACAGAGCCCCGTTGGGTGCAGACCCTCAAGGTGGGAGGCAGTGCCGACTCCGCCTTCAGCCAGCGCGGCGAATGGGAAGTGCCACTGGAAACAGGCGAACTCTCCAGCGCCATGCTGACCGACACCCCGTGGATGGAGTTCGACCCGGACGCCAGCCTGTACCGCGCGCTGGAGCCGGTTTTCACCACCACCTTTGAGCGCCTGAGCTGGACCGTCACCCTGGAGGGCAGCTCCCTGGAAATTGCGCTGGACCGGGGCAGCGTGCTGATCAACGGCCAGAGCACGCCCCTGTTTGAGCTGGAAATCGAGCTGCTGCAAGGTGAGCCCGAAGCCCTGTTTGCGGCCGCCGCCCTCATCAGCCAGAAGCTGTGCCTGCTGCCCCTGCACCTGAGCAAGGCCGAGCGCGCTTACCGGCTGGCCCAGGGCACGCTGGACGCGCCCCTGCGCGCCAAGCCACCGGTGCTGACAGAGGACATGGGCTTTTCTGCCGTGGTGCAGGCCGTGCTGCGCGAGACCTATCTGCAGTTCACCGCCAACCTCTACACCCTGTGCCGCAGCGACGCACCCGAGGTGCTGCACCAGGCGCGCGTGGGCTGGCGGCGCTTCAAGAGTGCCCTCAAGCTGTTCCGGCAGATCAGCGCAGACAGCGGCCTTCCTGCGCTGGCGCCCCTGCAGGCGCTGCTGACGCAAATGACCGCCCTGCGCGATCTGGATGTGGCCGCCAGCGAAGTGTTCCCCACCTATGCCAGCGCCTACCAGGACGGCCACCCCGTGCGCAGCGCCGAGTGGCAGCAACTCGAGGCCGCACTGGCCGCCGACCAGCAGGCCCAGCGCACCCGGCTGCGCGAACTGCTGGCTGAACCCGGCGTGGGGGCTACGCTCTTGGGCATTGCCCACTGGCTGGAGCTGGGTGCCGTGGACCCCGCCACGGGCCCGCGCAAGGGCAAAGTCAAACCGTTCCACCAATGGATTGCCCGGCGCCTGAAGAGCCTGGCCGATGAACTCAAGTCAGGGCAAAAGAAGCCCCCAACGCCCGAGACCCAGCACCGGCTGCGCATTCTCTCCAAGCGCCTGCGCTACGGCGTAGAGAACCTGTGCGCCCTGCTGCCACGCAAGCGCGCAGAACGCTGGCACCGCCATGCCACCCAGCTGCAAACCCGCATCGGCTTGGAGCGCGACCGCCATCTGGCGATTGCCACCGCGGAGCGCCTGCGGGCACCCGAGGGCATTGTCGGATTCCTGCGAGGGGCTGCATATGCGGCCAGCCTGGGCTAAGAACGCCTGCAGCGAACACGGCGTAGTCTTGTTCACACGCAATACCCCATGAATATGGGAAGCGCCAAAACCCTTTGGTCGATAGTCTCTGCTCTGCAAAAGCAAAGACCTTCCAACAGCAAATACCAAGGGGAAATCCAGTGGGCATGACACTAAAAACATCGATCGCCATCGGCGTGGCAGCATTTCTATCGGCCTGCGGCGGCGGTGGCGGTGGCACATCCAACACAGCCTCGTCCACCTATCTATCGGGAACGGCAGCCGGTGGTGCAGCACTGGTGGGCAATGTCATCGTCACCGACAGCAAGGGTGTGAGCCGATCGGCACCCATTGCCGCTGACGGGAAATACAGCATCGATGTGAGCGGCCTGACTGGCCCCTTTGTGCTCAAGGCAGCGGGCACGGTGGGCAACACCTCGGTTACCTATTACTCTGCCGCCACCAGTGCCGATGTGGGCGGCACGGTGAACGTCACTCCGTTTACCGATCTGATCGTATCCAACATCGCAGCCCAAATGGCGGTGAACTATTTCAGCAATCCGGCCAACGTGGCCAATATTGGCAGCCTGATTACACCTGCCAATCTGGCGGCTGCAGAATCGGCGATGCAGGCCAAACTCCAGCCGGTGCTGACCGCGATGGGACTGGGCGCCAGCGTCGATTTGCTGCACCAGACCTTTGCCGCCGATCACTCCGGACTGGACGCTGTACTGGACATGGTGAAGGTGTCCAACACCTCCGGCAACATCGCCACCTTGACCAATGCCCTGACTCAAGTGGTCATAGGCACCAACAACGCCGCAGCAAGCACGCTGGATGCCGCGCCAGTTGATACGGCAGCGATTTCAGGCATAAACCCCAATGCGGCACTCAACTTGCAGAACGTGGTGACCCGCCTCAATGCGCTTTCTGCATTGTTTGCCACTGGCTTGCCCAGCCTCACCACCTTGGAAAACAGCGGCATCTTCGACACTTCCAGCGCATTCATACAGGATGGTCAAAGTTTCAACCAGTTCGCCACGGAGCTTTCAAACAACCAGAATGCCAAGGGCATGAAGTTCAGCAACGTAAACATCTCGCTGGATGCCACTGGCACATCTGGAACCATTGTTGCCGTGCTCACATCCAATTCGGCCAACTTTGGTGGGACCATTACGCTGAAAATGCGCAAGGACCCGACCCTGGGCTGGCTGGCCGCAGGCAATGGCCGCATGGCCGGCACAGGCATGCAGGCCAGGGCGCAACTAGACCACTGGGAAGTCCTGGCCTCAGCCAACCGGACCGCAGCCTCAGGCTCCAATATGCTCAACGGCATCCACATCTACCTGGACCCCTTTGTCTACAACAGCAACCACACCTCGGCCATGGCGGTGACTGCCGTGTTGACCGGGCCGGGGCTGCCTGCAGGCGGCATACTCATGGCGCAGGACCAGAAGAACACCTGGTTTGACGTGGCCGCGTATGGCACGACCAACGGCTTCGATCTGATACCAGAATGCGGAACGCCCACGTACTCGAGCGCGGGCACGGTCATAGCCAGCGGCCAGTGTGTGGATGTGTCCAAGGCGCTGGACAACAGTGTGTACACCGTGGTCTTCCAGGATAGCAATGGCAACGCGCTCAACGGAGCTGGTGACGAGCTGACCTTGGCCAAGCAACCCCTGAACCTTGCGAACCTGAACGCCTCCATGTTCCCGACCATTGATACGGCCACCATCGATGGCGTACCCATCACGCCTGCGCTGCTGCTCCCGGGTAAAGCCGTGGCTATCAGCTGGTCCATGCCCACCGGGCTTGTGTCCAACAATATGAACCTCTGGTCGAACAACGCAAGCGGGGCATCATATTTCAAGGTGCAACAGAACAGCTTGACCGGCGCCACCCGTCAGACACTGCTTGCGCTGGGCAGCGTTCCAGCCAATAGCGGTCCAGCCACCAATGTGGGTATTTGGCTTGCTGGCAATGACGCGTATGGACGCAGATATGCCACCTCACGTTCAGTGAGCCAGTAAACCGGCACGCTCCCTTGGGTGTAGTAACTGCGGGGCCGCGCTGCACAGCACGGCCCCGCAGTTGTTTATGGCATGGCCCTCTGGCCGACCTGTCCCGTACGTTTGATCTGGCGCAATCGTCATCGCCGTTTCACACCGGCTTTCAACGGTACGTCACACACGATTTCTACATTGGCATGGTATGCAAGCGCACGCCCGTCCACCCCTTTGGCTCCAAGGGGAAACCATGCGTACATTGTGGGAGCAAATCCAACAACTGCGGTGGGATGACCACCAGTCCCTGCATCTGGTGAGCGCCTGCGGGCACCCGAAGGCATTGTCGGATTCCTGCGGGGGGCTGCGTTTGCAGCCACCACCGCCCCATCCTGAAGCCACCTTCGCAGCACGTCGCGCGTACGCAACGTCACAGTTTCTTCATATCGGTTACACGGACTTGTCACAGACCAACGAGAGACTCCATCCCGTTATGTCGTTATCGGATGTGACTTATCAACTGAACCCGTTTGGAGTAAATAAATGTTCAAGAAATCTTCTATCGCCCTCGCACTGGTTGCGCTGGCTGCACCCTCTTTTGCCGCTGAATTCGCTGTGGGCACCGACACCAAGTTCGAAGTCAACGTGGACGTTGCTGCCTACTACCAGACCATCAAGGATGCCAAGGGCGAGACCAGCCAGCCCAGCCTGATCGGCAAGGGCCTGAACCAGATCGAAATCAAGGCCACCCGCATCATCAACGACGATATCTCCATCTTCGGTGAAATCGAAGTCGACTACGACCCCATCGTCGACAACAACCCCGTGCAGACCGACGACACCCGCTTCGGCATTGCCAGCAAGAAATTTGGCCGCTTCACCGTGGGCCAGTTTGACACCTACTTTGAAGACAACGTCATTGAAGCCCTGGGCGTGGCCCATGGCGACAAGGCATTTGTCACTGAGCCTGCCTCTTCCAACGACGGCCGCCACCTGCAATACCTGAACACGATCGGTGACCTGACCTTTGCTGTGGACCTGACCGCCAACAACAACGCCGCCGCAAACGACGGCAACCACGGCGCAGCCATTTCGGGCATGTACAAGCTGGGCGACCTCAGCATCGGCCTGGGCTACAGCGAAGTGGCCAAGTACATCAGCGACTCTCCCTACACCGCCAACACGGCCAAGAACGTCACCGGTCTGACGGCTGCCTACAAGTTCGGCAACACCAAGGTGATTGGCCTGGCTGTTTCTGAAACCGCCACCGATGTACTCAAGAACGTGAAGACCAACTACACCGGCGTGGCCGTGACCCATGTGATGGGTGAGTTCGACATTGGCGCGGCCTTCCAGAACCGCGAAACCAGCACCAAGACCTACGGCGAGTGGTCAGTCGGCCTGGGCTACACACCCTTCAAGAACATGACTTTCTTCCTGGACCTGTGCGGCCTGAACGACACCAACAACAAGGGCGACGTCATGGAAATCGGCGCGAAGTACACCTTCTAAATCGATCTCCGTTAGTTAGTATCCAAGGTTTAATAACCCGGGCTTGCCCGGGTTTTTTTATGCCTTCGCCACGGAATTGTCATCAAACCATCACATTGACTTTCTAGGATGGCGCTTGCTTTTCACCTGAACCTCTGCCCCAAGGAATTCACCACCATGTCCGCTTCCAACATGCCCTCGCGCCGTACCGCCCTCAAATTTTTTGCCGCCGCCCCCATGCTGCCCCTGGGCGCCCTGTCCACCAGCGCACTGCTGGCCGGCTGTGCCAGCGGTGGCACCACCATGGCCGCAGGCGGCATGTCCAGCGCCGCCTTTGCCTCGGCTGCCTTCACCGGCATGGCCGCACCCTCGCTGGCCAACGCCGCAGCCATGGCCACCACCACCGTGGCCTCCAGCCTGCAGGTCACCTTGGCAGACGGCAGCACGCGCGCCTACAAGCTGGCCTACCAGCCCTTCTTCATCACCGGTGACCAGGTGCCGGACGGCAAGGGTGGCACCACGCTGGCCGGCGCCTATGTGGACATCTTCAACCGCCCCATCATGGACAAGTCGGTGGCCGGCAAGGAGCGCCAATTCTTCTCGGATTGCCCGGACGGCACCTCGCTGCTGAAGCTGCCCACTGCCAGCGTCAAGGGCGTCAAGGGCAACACGGTGTTTGCCGTGGTGCAGTTTGAGTACACCAACACCGACCAAGGCGGTGCCGACACCTACGGCACACTGCCCTCCCCGATTGCCGTGCTCACGCTCGACCAGGACCCCGCCACCGGCAAGCTCAGCCTGGTGAAATACCACAACGTGGACACCTCGCAGGCACAGGGCCTGTGGATCACCTGCGGCTCCAGCCTGTCACCCTGGAACACCCACCTGTCGAGCGAAGAGTACGAGCCCGATGCGCCTTTCATCTCCGAGAACAAGCTCTTCAAGTCCTTCAGCAAAAACCTGTTCGGCGACGAGACCGTGGCCAACCCCTACCACTACGGCCACCTGCCCGAAGTGACTGTCAACCCCGACGGCACCGGCACCCTGGTCAAGCATTTCTGCATGGGCCGCATCTCGCACGAGCTGGTGCAAGTCATGCCCGACAACCGCACCGTCTTCATGGGCGACGACTACACCAACAGCGGCCTGTTCATGTTTGTGGCCGACAAGGAAAAGAACCTGTCTGCCGGCACCCTGTATGTGGGTAAGCTGGGCAGCGGCTTCTCCATCAACCCGGCAGATGCCGGTGCCAAGGTCAGCTGGATCAAGCTGGGACATGCCACCAGCGCCGAGATCGAGAAGATGGCCGACACCCTCAAGCCCTCGGACATCATGACCGCACTCAAGGTCGACCCCAAGGACGCCAGCTTCACCAAGGTGTTCTACAACGGCACGGCCAACTGGATCAAGGTCAAGCCCGGCATGGAAAAGGCTGCAGCCTTCCTGGAAACCCACCGCTACGCCTACCTGATGGGTGGCAGCATGGGCTTCTCCAAGATGGAAGGCACCACGCTCAACATCAAGGACAAGGTGGCCTACTCCGCGCTGCAGAACATCCAGGACTCCATGGTCAAGACTGGCAAGGGCTGGAGTGAAGCCAGCGGCATTGCCCTGGACAAGGCCCTGATTGCCGGTGGCGTGTTTGCCCTGAACCTGGGCGGTGGCCAGGTGGACCAGGCCGGTGCTGCCATCCCGAGCGAGTGGGTTCCCATGAACACCCGTGCCATGCTGGTGGGTGAAGACATCGCCCCCGATGCCCTGGGCAATCTGGCCAACCCGGACAAGATCTCCAACCCCGACAACCTGAAGTTCTCGGAGAAGCTGCGTACCCTCTTCATCGGTGAAGACAGCGGCACCCACGTGAACAACTTTGTCTGGGCCTACAACGTGGACACCAAGCAACTCAGCCGCCTGATGTCCATGCCCTCGGGCGCCGAGGCCACCGGCCTGGGTGTAGTGGACGATCTGAACGGCTTTATGTACATCACCTCCAACTTCCAGCACCCCGGTGACTGGAATGCCAAGCTGCACAGCAAGGTCCAGGCCACGCTGGACCCGCTGGTGCGCGCCAACTACAAGGACCGCTTCGGCGCGGCCGTGGGCTACCTGACGGCAGACGTGGGCGGCGTCAAGCTGGGTTAAACCGCGGGACCTCACCGGGCGGGCGGTTGCATATGCAGCCGCCCGCCTTTTTTTTGGCCTTGCGGCCATGGCGCTGGGGGCGGCTTACGCGTCCTTGCGTTCGAGTAAATAGGCCTCAAACAGGTCGGCATCCATGGGCCGGGCGAAGTGGTAGCCCTGCAGGCTCTGCACGCCCAGCGCGCACAGCAGGGCCGCGGTTGCCTCGTCTTCCACCCCCTCGGCCACAGTGCTGAGCTCGAAGGCGGAGGCGATCTTGACAATGGCCTGTATGAGCTGCTCGCCCTGGGGCAAGTGCACACGGCGCACAAAGGAGATGTCGATCTTCACCTTGGTGGCGGGCATGTCATGCAGCTGCGACAACGAGGAGTAGCCGGTGCCAAAGTCGTCAATGGCAATGCCAAAGCCCGAGGCGGTGAGCTCCAGCAGGCGCTTGGTGGTGTGTTCGGCGTCCTCCATGGCCACGCTCTCGGTGATCTCCAGGTCAATGTCGGCGGGCGACAGGTCCAGCGCCGCCAGGTCATCGAGCAGATCCGCGGTGAAGCTGGGTATGAACAGCTGGCGCCGCGACACATTCACCGCCACCCGCAGTGCGATGCCCAGGCGCTTCCAGCGCTGCATGCTCTCCACCGTCTGTATCCAGATCTGGTGGCCCAGCTCACGGATGAGCCCCAGGTTTTCCGCCATGGGGATGAAGGTGGCCGGTGACACCCAGCCATAGGTGTCGTCATGCCAGCGCGCCAGCGCCTCGCAGCCAACAACCTTGCGGGTCTGTGCGTCCACGATGGGCTGGAACCAGACCCGCAGCTCCTGCCCCTTGATGGCCTTGGCCAGCTTGTTCTGGATGTAGAGTGCGCGGCGCTCCTGATCGCGGTCGGCCATGTCGGAGACAAAGCGGATGGTATTGCGGCCCTGCTCCTTGGCGAAGAACATGGCGCGGTCGGCCTGGGACAGCAGGGCCTCCACGGTTTGCGCGTCATCCGGAAAGATTGCCACGCCCATGCTGCAGGTGATGTTGAACTGGTTGCCGTCAATCAGCATGGGCTGCTCACAGCTGGCGGCAAACTTGGCCATGACGTCGCGTCCATCGCTCGACTGGGCCAGATCGGTCAGCAGCACCACGAATTCGTCCCCACCCCAGCGCGCCAGCGTATCGCCAGACCGCAGGGAGGCCCGCAGCGACTGTGCCAGTGCCACCAGCATCTGGTCGCCCGCCTTGTGGCCGTGCTGGTCGTTCACGTTCTTGAAATGGTCCAGATCCACAAAGCCCACAGCCACTTTGTTGCCCTTGCGCTGCGCCATGTGCAGGGCCACTGTGGCGCGGTCCTCAAACAGGATGCGGTTGGGTAGTTCGGTCAGCGCGTCGTGCAACGCCATATGGGAGATGTGTTTTTCCAGCAGATAGCTCTGCGTGATGTCGCGCAGCACGCCGCGCACGCTGGTCTGCTTTTTTTGCCGCCCTTCACCGGCGATGAACCGGTACTCCACCCACAGGTCCTTGCGGTCCAGCTGGCGCAGCCGCAAGCGCCCCACCAGGCTGGACTTGGCACCCGTGGTCAGCTGCTCCAGCTGTTTGCGGAAGTCGGGTTCATCCTCGGGGTGCACGGCCTCAAAAATCAGGTCGCGCCCACAGTCCACCTGCATGCCGGTCAGGCGCGTCCAGCCCGGGCTGGCAAGCAGGAACACGCCCTGGGCATCGATCTCCACCACGCCCTCTTCCAGGAGATCCAGGGTCTGCAGGTAAGCAAAGTGCTCCTGGTCAAACACTTCGATGCTGTGCATCAGCGCCAATGAGGATTGCGCCACCTGGGCGAGTTCGTCCGGCAGTGCGCTGGCCAGCGCCAGACGCTGCAGCAGAGGCTCACTGAGCTGGTGCGAGGCGACAAACATCTCGGAGGCCCTGAACAGGTGCTCAATGCGCTGTGCGATCTTGGCCGACCACTGACCAATGGATATCCACAAAATGGCCGCAAACAGCGCCAACAAGGCGGTCACGGACAGCAGCAGCAGGGGCTTGGAAATGGGCTCGCTCACCGTGTGCTGGATCAGCAACTGCGGTGCCGCCGGGTCTGAGCCGAAAAGCTGCAGCGTGCGCTGCTCGGCCTCTATGGCATCAAAGGCCACGCGTCCGCTGTAGTCCATGGTGACGGTGGCAGTCTCGTCCATGGAGCCACGCGAGCTGCCCAGCACCCGATTGTTCAGTGCCAGCAGCAGGCGCACATCCTTGGGCGCCAGGGCACCCAGCACACCGCTGTCCAGGGGCTGCAGCAGCACCAACCGGCCATTGCCCTGCTGCCCCAGCCACAGGGGCGAGGTGACCAGTGCAAAGGCGGCGCGGTGCGCTGCGCTGTAGTACCACTCCGGCAGCCTGGCGGTGCCATCCACGACTTTGCCGAAGGCCTGGCCATCCGGCCCGAACGCAAACAGCACGCTGCCGTCTGCGCTGGTCACCGCGCCAGAGGGAAACTTGCCCACCGTGCCCTCCAGGCTGGCGAAATAGGCACGCAGCCGCAGCCAGGCCGCGTCGTTGGAGGGTTCGCCAAAAATGCGCATGAAATCGATATGCACCTTCACCGCCTGTGCATTCTTTTGCCAGCTGGACCTGAGCTGCTCCAGGCTGTGTTCGACATGGCGCAGGGAACCCTCTGCCGACGCATCTGCCGACCGTTGAATCAGGGCCTGGTAGCCCGACAACAGGGCCATGCCGCCAAACACCGCGACAAACACAAAGGCCGCCATCAGGCGTGCGTAAAGCTGGTAACGCAGGCTGCTGCGGTGGAAGGTCTTCATGGTGCTATGTTCAGCGCGTACTCAGGGCGCGCTGCCGGCCCATTGGCTGTTGACGATGCTGCCCAATTGCAGCGCCTGCACCGCCTCACTCCTGTCCGCCGCATGCAGAAAGCGGTTGGCTGTGGCCACCTGCTCCTGCGAGAACTTTCCGTCAGGGCAATAGATGTCCTTGTGCTGGCCGAGTACGGAAAGCAGGGCTGCGCGCGCCTCGGCATCCTCTACCTGCAGCGCCTCCACCACCTCGCGGGCGGTATGCGCCGCAATCCAGACCAGCGTGCGCGTGAGCGTGGCGACCATCCGTGCCACGGTATCCGGCCGGCTGGCAATGAAATCTTCGCGGGTGGCCAAATGGCCGTTCAGGAACAGTCCTCCCAACAACTTGCGGGTGGCAGCCAGGTCGTGGAAGTCGGCCAGCACAAAGGCCACCTTCTCGCCCACCAATCGCGTGGCAAAGGGCTCATCGCCCATGATGGCGTCCACCGTGCCACTGGCCAGGGCCGCATGCTGGCTGTCATAGGCCTGGCCCACGGCCACAAAGTTGACGCGGTCGACCGCCACGCCCGCCTGACGCAGCACATATTCCACAAACAACTGCGTGGTGGAGCGTCCCCCCGGCACATGGCCCTTGACCCCCAGCACCATTCCGGACAGGTCCTTGACGCTGCGCACCTGGCGCTCCAGTTGCTTGCGAACCAGCAGCGTATAGGCCGGCACACGCGAAATCGGGGCGATGCACACCACCGGCTTGCCGCTGGCGCGCTGCAGCCCCAGCGCAGCAAAACCGCCGGCCGAAAAATCCGTATTGCGTTCCAGCATTTCCTGGAAGGCCTGCGGCCCGCCGCCCACATAACGGATATCGAGCTCGATACCCTCGGCCTTGTCAAAGCCCAGTTTCTGGGCCAATGTAACGGGAAGAAAGAGCAGATTGCCGGGCCCGGGCACGGAGACCGCCACCCTGTGCAGGTTCGCCGCCCGCGCAGGACCCGCAGAAGCCGCCAGCCACAACAAGGCCAGAAGCCGCCTTCTTGGATGATTCATGCTGACGCCCTCTCTGTTTTTTAAATTGTAGGCAGTAAGCATGCGGCGCGGGCCGCTTTATCCATACATGTTCTGTGCACAGCCCGGTGCAGGTTTCGCCACTGACTCTGTTGCGATTGATCTGGCGCAATAGTCATCGCTCTTTCACAAGGCGATTCACCGATGCGTCACACAGCGTTCCTACATTGGCCTTTTGTCATTCACCAAGGGGAATTCGCATGGTTTCATTCTGGAAGCAAATTCAACAACTGCAGTGGGATGACCACCGCTACTACCACCAATGCCGCATCAACCAGACCCTGCATCTGGTGAGCGCCTGCAGCTTTCTGGTGGCCTATGCGCTGCTGTTTGTGGACCCCGCGTCCGCTGGCATCGTCGGCTGGGCGGTGGGTATGGTGACACGCCAAAGCGGCCACATCTTCTTTGAGCCGCGTGGCTATGACCACATCAATGACACCAGCTACGCGCACAAGGAAGACATCAAGGTGGGCTTCAACATGCGGCGCAAGGCGATCCTGATTGCCGTCTGGCTGTCCCTGCCGGTGTTGCTGGCCCTGAGCCCCAGTCTGTTGGGCCTGATTGCCCCGGCTGTAGGCGTGGCAGGCTATCTGCATGACGTGGGCCTGATGTGGCTGGCACTCGGGGTGGGTGGCCTGCTGTTTCGCACCCTGCACCTGTTCTTCATCCGCAGCCCGTCCTGGGGCCTGGCCTGGGCCTGCAAGATCCTGCTGGACCCCTTCCACAACGTGCAGATCTACTGGGCCTCGCCCATTGCCCTGCTGCGCGGCCAGCGCCTGGACCCGCTCAAGGACGGGCAGCACTAAGCCGCAGGGTCATGCCATTGACCCGAACGCCGCCAACTTGTCACAATAATGAAACATGCTTGCAGCATGCTCAGGCTATTTTTCTCAACAAGATTTCGGCGGAACACCCATGAGCATTGACCCCACCCAACAAGAAGAGATGATGCGCCGCTTGCGCGAAGACCTGCTCGACAGCTACGACGAAGAGCTGGAGATGGAGCTTGAAGAGCGCAACATGGAAGAGCTGGCGGCCCACGGACAACCGCGCAGCGCAGAAGAACGCCTGGCCCGCCGCACCTACTTCCAGGAACTGTTTCGCCTGCAGGGCGAACTGGTCAAGCTGCAGGACTGGGTGGTGGCCAACAAGCACAAGGTGGTGATCCTGTTCGAGGGGCGCGACGCGGCCGGCAAGGGGGGCGTGATCAAGCGCATCACCCAGCGCCTGAACCCGCGCGTGGCCCGCGTGGCCGCACTGCCCGCCCCCAATGACCGCGAGCGCACGCAGTGGTATTTCCAGCGCTACGTGTCGCACCTGCCTGCTGCCGGCGAGATGGTGCTGTTTGACCGCAGCTGGTACAACCGCGCCGGTGTGGAGCGCGTGATGGGCTTTTGCTCGGATGACGAATACGAGGAGTTCTTCCGCACCGTGCCCGAGTTCGAAAAGATGCTGGCGCGCTCCGGAATCCAGCTCATCAAGTACTGGTTCTCCATCACCGATGAAGAGCAGCACTCGCGCTTTCTGGGCCGTATCCACGACCCGCTCAAGCAGTGGAAGCTCAGCCCCATGGACCTGGAGAGCCGCGTGCGCTGGGAGGAATACACCAAGGCCAAAGAGACCATGCTGGAGCGCACCCACATTGCTGAGGCGCCCTGGTGGATCGTGCAGGCGGTGGACAAGAAGACCGCGCGCCTGAACTGCATTCAGCACCTGCTGGACCAGATTCCCTACACCGAAGTGGAGCACGATGCCGTGGTGCTGCCCGAGCGTGTGCGCAATGCCGACTACATCCGCCAGCCCGTGCCCTCCGACATGTTTGTGCCCGAACGCTACTAGGGCGCAGGCACGCGGCTGGCGTAGCCCACGCCAGCCGCTCTTTCCGGATGGATGGGGATGACAGCACCCGCCGTATAGCTGGGGCAGGCATAGCGGTCGATGTCGCGCTGGTTCAACGGGAATGAGCCGCAGTTGGATAGCTTGCGAAACGGCGATTGGTAGATGCCGCACTGGTATTTGTCGCCCCCCACGTCTTCCAGAAACACACAGCGCCGGTCCATGCAGCAGTTGCCGCACTGCACGCATGTGCCGTGGATTTCCTGCGGCACGGTGGGGCTGCGGCCCATCACGTCATGGAAGTAGTGCTCTGCCGGGCCTTCCTGCATGGCTGCGGCGTGGATGCGCAGCTTCTTGAAGGTGCTGCGGTACTCCAACACGTACTTGCTGCGCAAAAACAGCAGCGAGGCCAGCAGCGGCATCACGGGCATGGCCAGATAAAAGCTGCCCATGTAGAGCCGCGCAAGGGCGGGTGCAACAATTTTTCTCACGCTGGGCTCCCCCGGTGTTTTCACAGATCTGTCGTAATTTAAGGTCCGCACAAGTAGGCGGCGTGACAATCCGCAAGCAGGCCACAATCCCTGTCACACAACAAGGCACGCCCCATGGATGAAAGAAAAGCCCTCGACACACAGGCCTCGGCACTCATGCTGATGCTGTGCGTCATCTGGAGCCTGCAGCAAATTGCCATGAAGGCCATCGCGGGCAGCATGTCGCCCATGCTGCAGATTGCGCTGCGCTCAGGCGTTGCGTTTTGTCTGGTGGCCGCCCTCATGCGGTGGCGCCGGGAGCGCTTTGACTGGAGCGCCTGGCGTGCGGGCCTGCTGATTGGTGTGCTGTTTGCGCTGGAGTATCTGTTTGTGGCCCTGGCGCTGCGCCACACCAGCGCCGGGCACACGGTGGTGTTTCTGTACACCTCGCCGATTTTTGCGGCCATCGGCCTGCATCTGAAGCTGCCAGCCGAGCGCCTGTCCCGGGTGCAGTGGCTGGGCATTGGCGTGGCCTTTGGCGGCATTGCCTATGCGTTCCTGGGTGGCACAGGCGGCAGCGGCCAGGTGTCCCTGTGGGGTGACTTGCTGGCCTTGCTGGGCGGTGCCTCCTGGGGTGCGACCACGGTGGCCATACGCACCACGCGGCTGTCGGTTACCGCGCCCAACCAGACCATCCTCTACCAGCTGGGCGGCGCCTTTGCCTGGCTTCTGCCAGCGGCCGTGCTGACGGGCCAAACCCTGTTTGTGTCCACCCCGCTGGTGTGGGCCAGCCTGGCCTACCAGACCTTTGTCATGTCGTTTTTCAGTTTGCTGGTGTGGTTCTGGCTCCTGCGCCACTACCTGGCTTCGCGCCTGGGGGTGTTCGCCTTTCTCACGCCGGTGCTGGGGGTGGTGCTGGGCGTGCTGATACTGGGCGAGCCGCTGGAGCTGCCGTTTGTGCTGGGCTCGCTGATCGTGCTGCTGGGTGTGCTGACGGTGACGCTGCACACCGCAGTGGCCGATGTTTTCAGGCGCCTGACGGGTGCTGCGGCCTGAGGGCCCAGCCTTCAAACTGACACACAACTGCCATCAGGGTTTCATGGCGCTGTCAGAGCATCAAAGCTCCAGCAAGCACCTGAAACCCTATGAAAATTACCGTGATTGGCACAGGCTATGTAGGCCTAGTCACAGGCACCTGCCTGTCAGAAGTGGGCAACGACGTCATCTGCTTTGACACCGACTCGGCCAAGATCGCCGCGCTCAAAGAGGGCGTGATTCCGATCTGGGAACCCGGCCTGGAGGACATGGTCCACCGCAACGCAAAGGCAGGGCGCCTGCACTTCACCGATGACATCGAAGTGGCCACGCGCTTTGGCACCATCCAGTTCATCGCCGTGGGCACGCCCCCGGGCGAAGACGGTGGTGCCGACCTGCAATACGTGCTCAAGGCCGCCAGCAACATCGGCCGCCACATGACCGACTACAAGGTGGTGGTGGACAAGAGCACAGTGCCCGTGGGCACGGCCGACAAGGTGCGCGCCACCATTGCCGCCGAGCTGGCTGCACGCGGCATCGACACACCGTTCAGCGTGGTGTCCAACCCCGAGTTCCTGAAAGAAGGCGCCGCCATTGAAGACTTCATGCGCCCGGGCCGCATTGTGCTGGGCGCCGACGACGAACAGGCCGCCCTCAATATGCGCGCGCTCTACGCGCCCTTCCAGCGCCACCACGACCGCCTGGTGCTGATGGACATCCGCAGCGCCGAGCTCACCAAATACGCCGCCAACGCCATGCTGGCCACCCGCATCAGCTTCATGAACGAGCTGGCCAACCTGGCCGAAAAGCTGGGTGCCGACATCGAACACGTACGCAAGGGCATAGGCTCCGACCCGCGCATTGGCTACGACTTTCTGTATGCCGGTGCCGGCTATGGCGGCTCCTGCTTCCCCAAGGATGTGAAGGCGCTGATCAAGACAGCCGCACTCGATGGCGGCATGGACATGCAGGTGCTGGCCGCGGTGGAGTCTGCCAACCAGCAGCAAAAGCATGTGCTGGCCAACAAGGTCAAGGCGCGCTTTGGTGCCGACCTGACGGGCCGGCACTTTGCCATCTGGGGCCTGGCCTTCAAGGCCAACACCGACGACATGCGCGAAGCCAGCAGCCTGACGGTCATCCAGGACCTGCTGGCTGCCGGTGCCACCGTCACCGCCTACGACCCGGTGGCCACCGCGCATGCGCAACAGATGCTGCAGGGCAAGGGCGGCATCAGTTACGCCAACTCGCCCCTGGAGGCCCTGGAGCATGCCGATGCCCTGCTGATCGTGACCGAGTGGAAGGAATTCCGCAGCCCCGATTTCGACAGCATCAAGGCCAGCCTGAAGAGCCCGGTGATCTTTGACGGCCGCAACCTGTACGACCCCAAGTGGGTGCGCGGCATGGGCTTTGAATACCTGGCCATAGGGCGTTAGTACAGCCACCAGGCCGGGTGACACGGGCGTAACTTCGATGTGTTTGATCTGGCGCTAAACCACGCGCAGTAAATGGGCGCACCATGATTGCCCCACCCACCAAGGCTGCCAAGATGACCACTGCAAAACTGAAACGGGCTACTGCCACCACCCCACCCACCGACACCTGGGACGCACAAGCCTGCAAGGACGTCATCGCCCAACTCTGGGCCCTGCGCGCTGCCATGCTCGCGAATGAAAAATCGCTGCTGCAGACCTTCGAGAAGGTAGACCCCTCCTACCTCGCCAGCGCCCGCAACCTGTCCCACTACCTGACCCTGCGCCACGCTGACCATGCGCATCTGCAGGACTGGCTGGCCGGCATGGGCCTGTCGTCGCTGGGCCGCTCCGAGTCGAATGTATTGGCCAATGTGGACAAGGTGCTGGGCATTCTGCATCGCCTCACCGGCCAGGCCTGGGAGGCCCATTCGGCCGACGAGCCGGTGGGCATCAAGAGCAGCAAGAAGCTGCTGGACCGCCACACAGTGGACCTGCTGGGTGACAGCCCCAAGGGACGTTCGGTGCGTATCATGGTGACCCTGCCCTCGGAGGCCGCAACCGACTACGCCCTGATCCGCAAGCTGGTGGCCTCGGGCATGGACATTGCCCGCATCAACTGCGCCCACGACGGCCCCGCCGAATGGAAGGCGATGGCCTCGCATGTACGCCGGGCCTCGCGCAGCGTCACCAAGCCGGTACGCATCCTGATGGACCTGGGCGGCCCCAAGCTGCGCACCGGCCACTTGCCAGCCGGCGCGGCTGTACTCAAGCTCAGCCCCGAGCGGGATGAGCACGGCCTGGTGGTCACCCCGGCGTGCGTGGGCCTGCGTGCAGCAGGCAGCAGTGACGCGGTGGAGGGTGCCACCCAGCACCTGAGTGTGGATGCCAAGTGGCTGGCCGCCCTGAAGCCGGGCGACGAACTGGCCTTTGACGACGCGCGCGAATCTGGCCGCACACTGCACGTGGTGCAGGTGGACGAGAGCGGCGCCCTGGCCGAATGCTGGCAGACCGCCTACCTGGTGCCCGACACCTGCCTGAAGCGCGTGCGCAAGGGCAAAGGCGCCCGTGTCACGGCCATTGCCGACCTGCCGGTGAAGGAAGGCGTGCTGCACCTGCACCGGGGCGACACGCTGCGTGTGACCAAGGAAGCCCTGCCGCAGGACAAGCCCAAGGGACGCAGCAAGGGCCGCAGCAAAAATGCGGCAACTGTGCCCACCGTAGGCTGCACCCTGCCCGAGATCTTTGCCCAGGTCAGCGTCGGCGAGCGCATCTGGTTTGACGACGGGCGCATAGGTGCTGTCATCCAGCGCGTGAGCGCCGACTGGCTCGAAGCCGAGATTACCCAGGCCCGCGACAGCGGCGAGAAGCTGCTGAGCGACAAGGGCATCAACCTGCCCGACAGCCGCATGACGCTGCCCGCCCTCACCGAGAAAGACCTGGTGGACCTGCACACCGTGGTGAAGCTGGCCGACCTGGTGGGCCTGTCGTTTGTGCAGCAGGCCAGCGACGTGGAAGAGCTGCGCACGCAGTTGAACGAACTGGCCGCGCCCGACATCGGCATCATGCTGAAGATCGAAACCCGCAGGGCCTTTGACAACCTGCCGGCCCTGCTGTTCTCGGCCATGGCGGGCAAGGCCGCCGGTGTGATGATTGCCCGCGGCGACCTGGCCGTGGAGTGCGGCTACGAAAACCTGGCCGAAATTCAGGAAGAGATTTTGTGGGCCGCAGAAGCCGCACACATGCCGGTGATCTGGGCCACGCAGGTGCTGGAGACACTGGCCAAGACCGGCCTGCCCTCACGCGCCGAAATCACCGATGCCGCCATGGGCGAGCGCGCCGAATGCGTGATGCTCAACAAGGGGCCGCACATCACCGACGCCATGCGCATGCTCGACGATATTCTGGGCCGCATGCAGGCCCACCAGCTCAAGCGCCGCCCCCTGCTCAAGGCACTCAGTGCCTGGGACCAGCCCGGCAGCTAAGCGCCACTGGCGCGCCCCGGCAAACGAAAGCCCGACCGCTCGGCATGGAGCAGCGCCGGCTGCTGCGGCTCGGGCGTGGTGCAGTCGCTGTGCCAGATGCATCCGATGTGAAATGGCTCACACGCTGTGTCACACGCTCCCCCCGTATCGTTGGGTTTCTCCTCCACTTCAAAGGACTCGACGATGACAAGTTCCCTGAGCCAGCAGGTTCAATCTGCTGAGGACGAATGGCTGGCGCTGTGGAAGCGCGGACCCGCGCGCCTGCGCTGGACCCAGGTGCCCCTGCAGCCGGGAGATGCCGCGCCCGACTTCCGCTTGCAGGACGCAGGCAACCAGGCGGTCAGCCTCTCTGACTATTGGCGCACCGGCCCTGCCCTGCTGCTGTTCTGGCGCCACTACGGCTGCAGCTGCGGCATTGAGCGGGCGCAGCGGTTGCAGGCCGAGTATGCCGACTACCTGGCCCTGGGTGCCCGGGTGGTGATCATCGGGCAGGGCTTGCCGGAGCAGGCCAGCGACTATGCCGCGCGCCTGGGCGTGCCCTGTCCGGTGCTGTGCGACCCCACCCGCCGCGTTTTTGAGGCCTATGACCTGCTGGAGGGCCAAGCGTCGCAAATCGTCTTTGACGCGCCCGACGCGTTCTTGAAGATCGATGCGCAAGCCGGTGCGGACTTGCAGCAATCGCGCCACGGCACG
The DNA here is from genome assembly GCF_003415675.1 of Rhodoferax lacus. Classification (GTDB taxonomy): domain Bacteria; phylum Pseudomonadota; class Gammaproteobacteria; order Burkholderiales; family Burkholderiaceae_C; genus Allorhodoferax; species Allorhodoferax lacus. The sequence continues at coordinate 10,542 of NZ_QFZK01000004.1, read as the reverse complement.
CCGCGCGCCGCAGTTAACAGCCCCTGGCAATTGCCCGGTGAATTCGTCATTGACGCCGCCGGCCGGGTGCGCCTGGCCTACCGCTACCAGCACTGTGAGGACTGGCCCAATCCGCTGGTGCTGACCGCCGCCCTCAAAGAATCCCTCTGGTCGGCTTGATGCCGCACCAGCCTGTCGACTTGTCCCACCAACCACCAAGGTACACACCATGCCCAAATTCGTTATCGAGCGCTCCATTCCCCACATCGGCGCGGCCAGCACGGCCGACATGCAGGCCATCTCACAAAAATCCTGCAGCGTTTTGCGTGACATGGGACCCGAGGTCCAGTGGGTCCAGAGCTACGTCACCGGCGACAAGATTTACTGTGTCTACATCGCCGCCAACGAGGAGCTGGTGCGCGAACACGCCCGGCGCGGCGGCTTCCCGGCCGACAGCGTGGCGCGTGTGGTCGCCAGCATCGATCCGACCACCGCCGAGGCCTGAGCCGCGTGCCGATTGCGCCCTTGGGATTCTGGCTGGAGAATCGGCGCATGGGACCCATCATTCATCTGCTTGGAAAGCCAAGCGTTGTGCGCGAAGGCACGGTCAAGGCCGTGCTGCGCGGCAACAAGGCATGGGGCCTGCTGGCCTATCTGTTGCAGCATCCGGCGGGTGTGAGCCGGCAGCGGCTGGCGGCCCTGCTTTTTGAGGAGGCCGAGGATCCGCTGGCGGCCCTGCGATGGAACCTGAGCGAGCTGCGGCGCGCCTTGGGTGATGTGGGTCTGGGCGGCGACACCGTGGTGCTGCCGATGGAGCGCATTGCCTATCTGGACATTGATGTGGTGGCCCGCGGTGACTGGCCCAGCGCACTGGCGGTACCGGGCCTGGGGCTCGATCTGCTCGAAGGTGTGGGCTTTGCCAGCAGCCCGTCCTTTGCGGTCTGGCTGGAGGCAGAGCGCCGGCGCATGCGCGCCACGGCGCAGTCGGTACTGCGCGAAGCCGCGCTGGCGCGCCTGGCCACGGGCGGTGCGGCAGAGGCCACGCAACTTGCAGCGCGCCTGGTCGGCTTCAATCCGCTCGACGAGTCTTTCCAGGTGCTGCTGGTGCGTTGCCTGGGCGCTGCGGGCGATGGCATTGGTGCGGCGCGCCAGGCCGCTGCCTGCCGCGAACTCTTCCAGCGCGAACTCGGCGTGCCGCCGGGCCCGGCCCTGACCGAAGCCCTGCAAACGGTGACGGCGTCACCCACGGCCCGCCCGGCGCCAGGCCGCGCCGGTGTGCTGGCCCAATTGCAGGCCGGCGAGGCGGCCATTGGCGCTGGCGTGCTGGACGCCGGCCTGCAATGCCTGCGCCGCGCCATCATTGATGCCGACCATATGGGCGATACCGAATTGCGCGCGCGGTCGCGGCTGGCCCTGGGCGGTGCGCTGGTGCACGCCGCGCGGGGGCGGGACGAAGAAGGTGCCGCCGCATTGCACGAAGCGCTGGCCCTGGGTCAGCAAGACGCCCGCCCCCTGGCTGCGGCTGCCTGCCGTGAACTGGGCTATGTGGAGCTGCTGCGGGGCAGCTACGAGCGCGCGCTGGGCTGGATGGACCGGGCCACCATCCTGGCGGGCGACGACATGGCCGAGCAGGCAAGAATCGCAGGGATTCGGGGCACCATCCTCAGCGACTGTGCCTTCTACGGTCCCGCCACCGACATGCTGCGCCAGGCAGTAGGGCTATGCGAGTCGGTGGGCGATGCCAAGCAGTCCATCTTTGCCCATTCCATGCTTGGGCGTGCGCTGCTGTTATGCGGTGATGTGGATGGCGCCGTTGCAGCACTCGATACCTCGTCTGATCTGTCGCGGCGGCTCTGGACGGCCTTCCTGCCGTGGCCACAGTCACTGCGCGCCGAGGCTGAACTGCTGCGTGGCCGCATCGAGCCGGCCACCGAAATGTTTGAGCAGGCCTTTGCGCTGGGCTGCCAATTGGGAGATCCGTGCTGGGAGGGCATGGCCGCAACCGGCCTGGGCCGGGTGGCGATGATGCGCGGCAAACCGGTGCAGGCCGCCGGGATTCTGGAGGACGCACTCCAACGCATTACGCGCCTGCCCGACGGCTACCTGTGGGGCAAGGCCTATGCGCTGGACGCACTGTGCCGGGTTGCCACGGCAGCTGACATGCCGCAAGCCCCGGTCTGGCGCAACGAATTGATGTCGCTGGCCGCAGGCGCTGGCATGCGTGAAATGGTGGTTCGCGCCTACCTGCACCAAGCTGACGGCGGCCATGCCCCGGCCGTTGGCGCAGCCCGCGTGTTGGCCAGCGAAATTGACAACCCGCAGTTGCAGGGGGAAGCGCAGCGCACCGGGTCTTAGGCCTGGCGCATCGCGTTGCGTTGCAAGCCAGGTTATGAGCCCAAGCTTGTTCGTACCCAATGGGCCCAAGGTACGGCGTGAGGGCAGAGGCTGCCGCTGGCCTCAGGGCTTTTCGCCGCGGGCGACGCGCGCCTCAATGGCGGCCAGTGCAGTGTGCAGATCGGCCACGCTGCCAATCACCTCATGGGCACCGGCATCGCGCAGCATGCGGCTGGCAGCTTTCACGGCGGGCGCACGTTCGTCCTCGCTGGCCTGCACCCACTGCTGCCAGGACCAGCCCAGGGCGTTGCCGCTGGCGGCCACGCCCACGCTCCAGCAGCCGGCGTTGTGGGCTTCCTGCAAACCGGGCACGGTGTCGTCCACCTTGACCACGGTGTCGCCCTGTCCGTCCAGGCCCAGGGCGCGCATGCACTCCTGCATGCCCAGGGGGCTGGGGCGGCTGTGGGCCACATCGTCGCAGCAGATCACGCGCACCGGCTCAAAGCCGGCCGCGGCGGCCTTGGCGATCAATGGCGTCATGATTCTGCGGGTATAGCCGGTGGTGGTGGCCACGCCGATACCTCGGTATTGCAGCCACGCATAGGTGTCAATGAAGCCGGGAATGAAGTCGCTGTGCTCCATGGCGCTGGCCGCACTCATGGGTTCAAACTCCTGCAGGAGGGCAGCAGCATCGGCAGCGCTGAAGGCCTGGCCTTTGACCTGCTGCCACTGCGCGGCAATTTCCGGCATGGCGCCCAGCGCCTCGATGTGCGCCAGCTTGGGCAGACCCATGGGCACGCGGGCCTGGGCGATGCTGATGCTGATGCCATGGTTGGCAAACAGGCGCACAAAAGCACCCATGGGGGCCAGGCTGCCAAAGTCCACAATGGTGCCGGCCCAGTCAAACACCACGCCTTGAATCGTCATGTCGCAATCCTTTCGCCCATCAGGCATTCTTCGGCCAGGGCAAAGGCAGTGCTCATGCCGGTGCCGCTGATCACACTGAGCAGCTGCACGCCGGGCAGCACGGTCTCGATAAACGCGTCCTGCGAGCCGCTGGGGTAGATGCCGGTCCAGCGCTCTTCCACGTGGCAGTGGCCCAGGCACAGCAGGCGCTGCATTTCCTGCAGGATCAGCTCTTCCATTTCGGCCGGCACAAAGGGCGGCATGGAATCGCCGTACTGGTGCGAGTCACCCACCACCAAGCTGCCATCGGCGTTCTGCACCACGATCAGATGAATGCCATGCTGCAGCTCGCGCGGCGTCTCCAGGCGCAGCCGGTCTTCCAGGCGCTGGGCGCCGGGCAGCTCGCTGTAGCCGCGGTAGCGCACCAGGCTCAGGTCGCTCATCACCGCGGCACCCAGTTGGTAACCGGCAGGCGGGCGCACGCGCAGCATCTGCAGCTGGCACAGCCGTGTCTGGTAGGCAGCAAAGGCCTCGGGGAACAGGCTGCGGATGTCCGGGCCCGGGCAGACCACAATGCGCTCGGCCTGCAGCTCTTGCTGGCCCAGGCGCACGCTGCCACTCTCCACTTGGCGCACCGACTGCCCCATATGAAAGCGCACACCACGCGACTGCAGCCACAGGCGCAGCTTCTCGACGGCATAGCGCGCTTCCACGCGCAGCTCGTGCGGGCTGTACAGCGCGCCGCGTATATGGGCATGGGCCAGGTGCGGGGCACGCTGGTGCAGGGCTTCAGGGTCCAGCCACTCCAGGTGCAGGCCTTGGGCGGTGTTGAGCAGCTCGCGCAGCACCGGCTCGGCTTCAAGGCGCTGGGCCAGCACATACAGCCCGGCATGCTCTACGGCAATACCGGCCTGGGGCGCCACATGGGCCCAGATGTCGCGCGAGCGGCGGGCGCGATTCCAGGTGGCACCGCTGCCCTGCCCGGTGACGGTGACAAAGCCGAAGTTGCGGATCGAGGCGCCGGTGCACACCGGGTCGCGCTCCACCACCTGCACGCTCAGGCCCTGCTCGATGGCCACCAGCGCGCAGGCCATGCCGACGATGCCGGAGCCCACCACGATCAGGTCGCTCTTGTTGTTGCTGCTATCGGTTGACAATGAAATTCCTTCCGCGGGCGGACCGCATTTCTGTATCCAGTTGGGCGCGGCCTGATGCACTCTGGCGCAAGTCGCGCGGCGCAACGCCCAGCGTTTGCAGCCACAGGCGCAGGGCCTGCGCGCCGTGTTGTGCGCCCACGTGGGCAGCTTCCTGGGGAGCTTGTTTTGTGCCCTCCTGCACCGTGCCCCCAAACACGCGCGCCAAGGCGGCATCACAGCTGGGCGACTGTTGCACTGCAAGCTCCCACACCATGGGCAGCCAGACGGCACAGGCCTCGCCATGCGGCAGTCCTTCCTTGAGCGTCAGCGCATACGACAGGGCGTGGGCCAGCGCGGTCTGGGTTTGCGACATGGCCAGCCCTGCGAGCAGGCTGGCACGCGAGAGCTCCGCGCGCAGGGCGATGTTGCCGGGCTGCTCCAGCACGCTGGGCAGGTTGTGCAGCACCAGGCGCGCGGCATCCAGCGCCAGGGCTTCGGTGATGGGGTTGGCGTTGCGGTTCCAGAGCGACTCCAGGGCATGGGCCAGGGTGTCGAGTGCGCAGTCGCGGGTCAGACGCTGCGGGCAACTCAGGCTCAGGCACGGGTCCACAAAGGCCTGCTCGGCAAAGCCGTCTGCCGGCGCCCAGGACAGCTTGGCCGGTGCGGCAATGTCGGTGTCCCACAGCGTGGCCCAGCGCGTGACTTCGCTGCCGGTGCCGGCAGTGGTGGGCACCAGCCACAGCGGGTGGCGCTCCACATGCTCAGGCAGGGTGTTGTTGCGCCAGTGGGCGGCTGCCATGCGGCTATCCGCCATGCGGTAGCGCAGCACCTTGGCCAGGTCCAGCGTGGTGCCTCCGCCCAGGGCCAGTACCGCAGCCTGCGGGTGCGCTTGCAGCACGGGCCAGAGTTCGTCGCACAGCATTTGCGCCAGTGGCACAGAGCCCAGCCCGCCCTGGTACCAGCTCCAGGCCTTGCACTGCGCGCCCAGACGCTCGCCCAGCAGGGTCTCATCTTCATAGCCCAGGGCGGCGCGGTCGGCCAGCACCACCACGGGCTGATCGGCGGCAATGCTCTGGAAACAGCCCGCACCCCAATGAATGCGTACCGGGTTGGCCCAGGCTAGATGAAGCGCTGGCGCAGCCATGCCGAGAACACATCAATCAAAGTCACCGTGGCCACCAGCATCAGCAGCACGGCGCAGGTTTGGGCGTATTGGAAGCTGCGGATCACCTCGTACAGCACCACGCCAATACCGCCCGCACCCACCATGCCCACCACCGAGGCCGAGCGCACATTGGACTCGAACCGGTAGAGCGAATACGACAGCCACAGCGGCATGACCTGCGGTATCACGCCATAGGCCAACTCGGCCAGCTTGTGCGCGCCGGTGGCGCGTATGCCTTCCACCGGGCGCGGGTCTATGGCCTCCACAGCCTCGGCAAACAGCTTGGCCAGCGTACCGGTGGTGTGCACAAACAGCGCCAGCACACCGGCAAACGGACCCAGGCCCACGGCCACAATAAAGAGCATGGCGAACACCATCTCGTTGATGGCGCGGCAGGCGTCCATCAGGCGGCGCACCGGCTGGTACACCCACGGGGGTGCCACGTTGTGCGCGCTCAAAAGGCCCAGCGGCACCGCAGCCACCACGGCCAGCACCGTGCCCCAGACTGCAATATGCAGGGTGACCAGCATCTCTTTGAGGTAGATGCGCCAGTCATGGAAATCGGGCGGAAAAAATTCGCTGGCAAAGATGCCCATATTGCCCGCGTCCTTGATCAGGTCCAGCGGGCGCATCTCGGCCCCCTGCCAGGCCCAGGCCAGCACGGCCAGCACCACCACCCAGCCCAGCTGCGTGCGCCAGCCGCCGCGGCTGGCGCGGGCCTGGTGCAGCAGGGTCTGCAGATGCGCAGAGGCGGCGGGTGGTGTGGCAGTGGCGGACATGGAGGGCAGGCCTGTGTGACAGCTTGGTATTACTTGCCCAGAGCGGCCAGCTTCTGGTCGATCTCGGCGATCAGCTTGGCTTTTTCTTCGGCGCTGTACTGGGCATCGTTCTCGATCTTGCTGCGGTTCTTGAAGAGTTCCAGCTGGCGAATCGGCACCAACTGGTCGTTGGTGGATTCCTTGAAGCCGCTGTAGTTGTATATATTCTTCAGCACGGCCTTGTCAGCGTCAGTCTGGCCGTAGGCCAGCAGGAAGCCTTTGAGCTTGGCCTTGATGGCCGGGTCCAGGTCCTTGCGCCACACCAGCGGGTCATTGGGGATGAGCGGGCTCTTCCAGATGGTCTTGAGTTCCTTGGCCACTTCGGGCTTGGTGGCTTCGAGCTTGTCGGTCTCTTCGGTGTTGTTGGTGGCCACATCGAGCTGCTTGGCCAGAATGGCCTGGATGTTGGCGCCGTGGCTGGCGTTGCGCACGGTCTTGAAGGCGGTGCGTGGGTCCACCTTGTTCAGGGCAAACACGTAGTAGCTGGGCACCAGGAAGCCGGAGGTGGAGCCGGGGTCGCCCATGCCGAAGTTGATGGTCTTGCTGTTCTTGAGCACATCGCTCAGGTTGTTGTAGGGGCTGTCTTTTTGCGTGATGAGCAGGGAGTAGTAGCCCAGCGAGCCGTCAGCCTTCTTCACCTGTGCAAACACTTCGCCGCTGGAGCGGTCCACCGCGTCAATGGCGGCCTTGTTGCCGTACCAGGCCACTTGCACTTTGTTGAAGCGCATGGCTTCGACCACACCGGCGTAGTCGGGTGCATAGAAAGCCTTGATGGTCAGGCCGGTCTTCTTTTCCATGTCGCGGAACAGCGGCTCCCAACGGTCGCGCTCCACGCTGGCCGTGTCGGTGGCGATGATGCCGAAGCTGATTTCCTGGGCCATGGCAGACAGGCTGCCCAGGGCCAGCACGGAGGCGGCGAGAACGTAAACAGGTTTCATAGGGGTACTCCAGTAAAAGGGAAAAAGATCAGGCAGCCAGCACTTCAGTCTGGTGTGACACAGGCAGAGGCAATGGAGGGGCATCGAGCGGGTCGTGCTCGGTCAGCAACTCTTCGGAACTGCTGCCGTAGAGGAAGCGCAGCTTGGTGTCGTCGAGTTCCAGGGGCGGGCCGTCGAACACCAGTTCCCCTGCGCGCAGGGCGATGATGCGGTCGCAGTAGCGGCGCGCCATGGTGACGTTGTGCAGGCTGACCACCAGGGTCATGCCCTGGCTGCGGTTGAGGTGGTGCAAGAGGTCCATCACGCGGCGGGCCGACTCCGGGTCCAGCGAAGACACTGGCTCATCGGCCAGCAGAATGCGTGCGCCCTGCAGCAGGGCACGCGCCACGGCGGCGCGCTGCTGCTGCCCACCCGACAGGGTGGAGGCGCGCTGAAACGCGTAGTCGGCCAGGCCCACCGAGTCCAGCGCCTGCAGGGCCTGCAGATGCTCGGCATCCGTAAAGCGCCCGGCCAGGGAACGCCACAAAGGCATGCCAGGCAAGAGGCCGGTGAGCACATTGGAGAGCACGTTCATGCGGCCCACCAAATTGAACTGCTGAAAAATAATGCCGGTCTGGCGGCGCAGCGCGCGTATGTCCGGGCTCAGCACCCCACCGGTCTGCAGGGGCTGGCCAAACAGCTCCACCGCGCTGCTCTTTCCGTCCAGCCGCTCCAGGCCGCAGATGCTGCGCAGCAGGGTGGACTTGCCCGAGCCCGAGGCGCCCAGCAGCCCCACGCACTCACCCACCGCAATGGTCGCGTTCACTCCGTCCAGCGCTTTGGCGCGGCGGTTGAAGGACTTGCTGGCATGGGTAATGCGAATAGCCGGGACGGGAAGCGTGCTCATGCCCGGCATGTTGGCGAGCCCGCGTGAAACATTGATGACAACGGTGTGAAACTTTCACGAAGATCGACACGCGGCTTTCATCAAAGCGTCACCACATTGCTGGACCATGACGCCATGAATCACGCATCGGACATCCTCAGCCTGTGGGCGCGCAAGGGCGCGCTGACCTATGACGGAGAAGGCATCTCCCAGCTGGAGCACGCCTGGCAATGCGGGCAACTGGCCCTGCAGGCCGGTGCCACGCCCGCACTGCAGCTGGCCAGCTGGCTGCACGACATCGGCCACCTGATGACCGACCTGCCCGGCTCCCCCACGCTCCATGGCATTGATGACCGGCACGAGAACCTGGGTGCCCAAGCCCTGCTGCCCCTGTGGGGAGCAGCCGTAGCTGAGCCAGTGCGCCTGCATGTGCAGGCCAAGCGCTATATGGTGGCCGCGCGGCCCGGCTATGCCGACAAGCTGTCAGTGGACTCGGTGCGCAGCCTGGCGCTGCAGGGCGGCCCCATGTCGTCTGAGGAATGCCGCGCCTTTGCTGCCCTGCCCTTTGCACTGGAGGCACAACAGCTGCGGGCCTGGGATGACAGTGGCAAACGGGTGGGCTGGTTTGCGGCTGATGCGGATGCCGCGCTGGCTGAGCTGCAGGCGCTGATGGCGCTGGTCAGCAGCCGGGCACAGGCCGGTTAGCGCATACGCGCCAACGTTGGCGCTGTCCGGCAGGCAGCATGGGTCGCGAAGCGGTATTCATCAGCTGCGTTTCCGTGACGAGCAACTTGTCAAGCAGCATGTGGCCAGTTGATTTGCACTTTCCGACCATTGGCAAGACAGTCGCGCAGGTACAAGTTAATCAAACTCTGATAGGGCACGCCGGATTCATCGGCCATTCCCTTGAAATAGTCCACAACATCTTCAGAAAGGCGCATGGTTACAGGCTTCTTTAGCTTGGACGCATATGGGTTCTTGCGAGACTTCAGTTTGGAGAGGTCGTACTCTGCTTTCATGGTTTTTCACCTCGATAAAACGCGCTTTCGCGCTTGGTCGCCTTGCGTGCGGAGATGATGCGAATAACTGCACCATGCTCTCGCTCGCAATGACAGACGATGAGGAGCTTTGCACCAGAGCTCATACCAAGCATCAGGAAGCGCTCCTCGTCGGATGAATGTTCCTCATCGAAGAACTGAACGCCAAATTCATCGAAGAAAATCGATTTCGCTTCCTCAAAAGACACCTGATGCTTTTTGAGATTCGCAATGGCTTTGGGCTCATCCCATTCGAACTTAATCATACATACATTGTATTTATCGATCGCCGCAAGTCAAGCCACAAGGCACTGCAGTTGTTCAACGTTGGAGCTGAGTGGCCGGAACCGCCTGGTCGCGCGAAGCGATGATCGGCTGCTCGGCATAACGCGGCCAGATGGTGGAAGTCCACTCGAGTGATGGGATGGACTCCCCCGTCTTTTTGCGCAAAAGTTACGTACTGGTCGTCATGGGGATGGGGATCAGATCTTTCAACGTAAGGAGTCCGACATGAATGCTACTACCGTTGCCGTCGATCTTGCAAAGTCCGTCTTTCAACTCGCCGTAGCCGATGAACATTGGCGCGTGGTTGAAACCCAGCGTCTCACGCGCACCCAGTTCGAGCGCTGGTTTGCCAGCCGGGATGTATCCCTGGTCATCATGGAAGCCTGCGGCTCGGCTCATCATTGGGGCCGCTGGCTCAATGGCCTGGGTATCGAAGTCCGGTTGCTGCCTGCCCAATACGTTCGTGCCTATGTCAAACGCAACAAGACCGATGCTGCCGATGCCGCCGCACTGCTGGAAGCTACCCGCGCCTCTGACATGCGCCCGGTGCGCGTCAAGTCAGTCGAACAACAAGCCCTGCAGGGTATGCACCGCATCCGTAGCTTGTGGATGGGTACGCGCACCTCACGCATCAACGCCCCGCGGGGCATTTCTCCAGTTGGTTTGGCTTGACGCCCAAGGAATACAGCTCGGGCAACAACCGCTACCTGAGTCACATCTCCAAGAAGGGGGATCGCTACCTGCGCATGTTGCTCACCCACGGCGCCAGGAGCGTATTGCGTGCCTCCAAAGTGGCAGACAACGCTGGGCGCGAGGTCTGTGGGGTGCGGCGCTGGGCACTGGATGTGCAATCCCGCAGCAACCACAACAAGGCGGCGTGTGCACTGGCCAATAAGTTGGCGCGCATTTGTTACGCCACGCTCAGGGACAAGGAACCGTTTGGTGAGCAGACTGTTGATTCCAGCGTCAATCTGAGCCAGTTTGCAGTCGAATTTTGAGCCACACGGTTTAAAGGTATTTTTGGCTACTCGATTGTGGATAAGTCTACATCTGGAGCTTCCCCTTTCTGTATTTTTGCC
>NZ_QFZK01000048.1 GCF_003415675.1 Rhodoferax lacus | reverse complement strand
CACGCTGTACTCACGCCGGCGAGGGCGCGCCACTGTCGACACTTGATTCATAGTCTCCATGATCTCCTTCGTGGGGACGATGCCTGATCATGGCGATCGATTCAACATGGGATTGCCGGACGCATACCCAGCTCACCGTTGAATGGCTAATGAGAAATTCGCCGGCTTGGCCATCCGCCTTTATTTGCCGGCAAGCTTCGGTCTCCGGTTTTGAGTTGATACCAACCTATTGCCGTTATGGAGGCAAAGAATTGCCGTGATGGGGCTGTGTGATTAAGTTAGTCCAAGTCCGGACGTTTCGATTGGCCGTGGCAACAAGCCCAAGGGGATGCACTGGCGCACGATTGAGCGATTGAAGGCCATCCATGATGCCAAGGTCCATGATTGTTCAGGCGGCATCATGGCGAGATTCGGAAAGTCAGTTGACATGCGGTACAGGATCAACCGGCCGACAGGTGACCTGTAGATTATTGGACTGGACTAAATGTCCCGCTCGCTGATTGGCGTCAAACGATGTGAATCGCCTCGGGGCGATTCAATGCGCCGCCGTACGCTTTACATGGGGTTGATCTAAATCAAATCAATGAACACTTGGGATATGACTAGCTTTACATTTGCTTTTAACCATACATACACTGATGAATACAAAGGCGCTCTGGCTATTTCTTGTTATGGGAGCAAATGAGGAGTAATGCAATGGACCACTTCAGTGAATGGTTAGATGTTGAAATGCATGCTGCTCTAGCAGCTATTGACAAAATTCCCTGTGAAAAAAGAAAGGGACATAACGTTGGGCTTCTCCGATTGAGGGCCAGGGAAATCGACTGCGCAAGGCGCATCTATTTGGAGTTCGAGTTGTGCAGTCACCACTCTGGGCGGTACTCGGCTGAACTTACACTGCATCAGACAACTCGCATTTAAAAATCTATACTGATGCCAATGCCTCAATGGTGTCCCCTCTGTGCATTCGTCCGCGTCTAGCAGTTGCAATTACCAAACATGGCGATTACAGTTACACTGTGCACTGAAACGAACAGTAGAGGGGTTTGTGCTGTGGAACCTGTGAACTTGGATACATTCAAAGTCAATCTAGGCAGGCAAATTAGGCGACTGCGAAAAGAGTCGGGAATGTCGCAAGAGGCATTAGCTGACCATTGCGGGGTTTTCCGCACCTATCTATCACGCATTGAACGTGGATCGGCGAATCCGTCCATTTCGATTATCGCCCTACTGGCTCTGGCTCTAGGCGTGGATGTGATCGAGCTATTCCGCAGTGATGCTTGAAGGCTGCATCGGCAGGAATATTCCTAGCTTTTGAGGCGTAATCTCGGTGCACCGATATAATCTTACACAGGAGTATCTAACCGAGGCTGCCATCTACTTTTCCATTGAAGACGTGTTCACAATGCTTGCGAATTCACGCAGCAAATCCGGGTAATTTTGAGTCAGAAAGCGAATCACCGCTTCATTGCAGGTGATTCGGGCAAGGTACCCCTTTATCAGTACGAGATTCAATACATCCTGACCATAGGAATGTTCGAGAATCTTGAACTGGCCTTCCACGTTCGACATCTCGCGCTCCATAATCGCCATCTGTTCCGGTGTAACACCTCGAATCTTTTTGGGCTTTTCATCGCCAACCAACATATTGGCTGGAGTTGCTGCATGGAGCGCGTTGGCGTAGGAGACAGTGATGCTATCACTGGCAATCATCAATTCCACACATTCAACCTGACGTGTTGGCTTCATCTTCCGAAGTACCGGGCTGAGACTTGCAGAGAAGTGTTTGTCCCGGAGTAGCCCCACGGCTTCCGCACATATGCCATCAAGAAGATTTAGCTTTTTCATGATGTGCTCAACATCAATGTCCAGCGAGTCTGAAAGCTTTGAAGGTGTGACTCCGCGATCTACAGCTCGCCGAATCATGAAGTGCTCTTGAATGGTCGACAATCGGTTCACTCGGTTGTTGTAGGTGTAGCTTTCATTATCGACTGCCATCAAGCATGGAGTATCAGTAAATCCAAGTTCACGCATGGCCAACATACGAATGTGACCATCAAGTACCACATGCATCCCACTGACGTTGTCAGCCTTGCCTATTGTCAGTGGCTCTATGAGACCAACTGCATTGATGGATGCGACGATCTGTTTGAACTTCTTTGAAGCTAACAACCCTTCAGGCGTATGCGTCCGGCCATCCCATATTGACCGCTGACCTCGGTCATGCCTGACAGTTAGACAGCAATGTCTTGCCAGCGGTGCGGCAGTAATTCCCCGATCTGGCTGGCCCGCTGTGTTGGTAGACGTGT
>NZ_QFZK01000047.1 GCF_003415675.1 Rhodoferax lacus | reverse complement strand
TGTTGATTCCAAATGAAGGTTGGGCCAAAAAAGTAGGAATTCCAGTCGAAAACTGAGCCACGTTATCCACAATCCTTGCTTCATTTTTGAGCAGGGGTGATTAGGAGTGATAGACGTGGGAACCCTCAGCAAACTCAGGCGCATGGTGTTACGTGAGAACGTATCTGTGCGCGAAGCGGCCAGACGGCTGCGCATTTCCAGAAACACGGCAGCCAAGTGGTTGAACGAACCACAGATGGTAGAGCCACGCTACCCGCAGCGGGCGCCGGCGCCAAGCCTGCTAGACCCGTATCGTGATCAGTTGGCAAGCTGGCTCAAGACTGACAGTTACCGTGGCAAGCGTGAGCGCCGTAGTGTGCGGGCGTACTTTGAAGCCATCCGGGCCATGGGCTTTACTGGCAGCAAGAATCTGGTCTACGGCTTTTGCAGCCAATGGCGGCAAGAGCAAGCCAACGCCCCACGCAATGCCGGGTTCGTGCCCCTGAGCTTTGAGCTCGGCGAGGCCTTCCAGTTTGACTGGAGCTGCGAATACGTGGTGATTGGAGGCTTGCGCAAACGTCTGGAAGTGGCACACACCAAGCTGGCAGCCAGCCGGGCGTTCGTACTGGTGGCGTACTTTACCCAGTCCCATGAGATGCTGTTTGATGCACACACCAAGGCCTTTGAAGTGTTTGGTGGCGTGCCCAGGCGCGGCATCTACGACAACATGCGAACGGCAGTGGACAAGGTGGGCAAAGGCAAGGAGCGCAGCGTCAATGCCCGGTTTGAATCGATGACTGGGCATTACCTGTTTGAGGCCGAGTTCTGCAACCGCGCAGCGGGCTGGGAGAAGGGCCGAGTGGAGAAGAACGTGCAGGACCGGCGCCGGCACATCTGGCGGGAAGCGGCAGAGAAGCGCTGGGCCAGTCTTGCTGAGCTCAATGCCTGGTTGCTGCAGGCCTGCCAGGACAGTTGGGCAGAACTGAGCCACCCGGACTGGCCGGAGCTCACAGTGGCCGATGTCATGCAGGATGAGCGCAGCCGTCTGATGGCTTTGCCCAGGGCATTCGATGGCTATGTGGAGTTGCCAACGCGGGTCACTTCCACGGCGCTAATTCACTTCCAGCGCAACCGCTACAGCGTGCCTTGTGAATGGGTGAACACCGTGGTGAGCTTGCGGGCCTATCCCGAGATCCTGCGCATTGTGGACAGCCACGGTGAGGTGGTCGACCTGGTGCGCAGCTTCGAGCGTGACCAGACCTTTTATGACTGGCGTCACTACATCAGTCTGATAGAGCGCAAGCCCGGAGCCCTGCGCAATGGCGCTCCCTTTAAAACCATGCCCGAGCCGCTGCAGGAGTTGCAGCGGCAATTGCTCAAGAACGCCGGCGGGGACCGTGTAATGGCACAGGTTCTAAGCGCCATTCCACTGCATGGCTTGGACACCGTTCTGGCGGCCATAGAGATTGCTCTGGAGGCCGGGCGGGCAAGCGCCGAACACGTTCTGAACACATTGGCCCGTCTCAAAGATGCCGCGCGCCCTATGGCCACGCTGAAGATCGATACGCCACTTACCCTGCAGACACCACCCTTGGCCAACGTCATGCGTTACGACAGCTTGCGCATCCTGGAGGTCGGCCATGTCCAATGACATCGTTGCCGCCCTGAAGGGCTTGAGTCTGCACGGTATGGCCAGCGCGTGGCCAGAGGTGTTGGGTACAGCGCGCCTGAAGACGCTGGACCATGAAACGGTGCTGCACCAGTTGCTCAAGGCAGAATCGGCGCAGCGTGAGGTGCGTTCGATGGCCTACCAAATGCGTGTGGCAAGGTTCCAGTCACATCGTGATCTGGCAGGGTTCGACTTCACCCAGGCCAATGTAGATGAAGCCCTTGTGCTTGATCTGCACCAGATGAAGTTCCTGGAGTCGGCTCACAACGTAGTGCTCATCGGAGGGCCGGGAACTGGCAAGACGCACCTGGCCACCAGCCTCGGAGTCAATGCAATCCGCAGCCATGGCAAACGGGTGCGCTTCTTCTCCACGGTCGAGTTGGTCAACGCCCTGGAGCAAGAGAAGGCGCAGGGTAAGTCAGGGCAACTGGCTTACCGCCTGATGTACGTGGACATGGTAATCCTGGATGAAATGGGCTATCTGCCATTCACGCAATCCGGTGGTGCCTTGCTGTTCCACCTGCTGTCCAAACTTTACGAGCGAACCAGTGTGGTGATCACCACCAACCTTAGCTTCTCGGAATGGGCCAACGTGTTTGGTGACGCCAAGATGACCACGGCACTACTGGACCGACTGACCCATCACTGCCACATCGTGGAGACCGGCAATGACAGCTGGAGGTTCAGGAATTCCAGCGCGCAGGCCAAGCCATTACGCAAAGCCAGCAAGGCAAAAATACAGAAAGGGGAAGCTCCAGATGTAGACTTATCCACAATCGAGTAGCCAAAAATACCTTTAAACCGTGTGGCTCAAAATTCGACTGCAAACTGGCTCAGATTGACGCTGGAATCAACA
>NZ_QFZK01000046.1 GCF_003415675.1 Rhodoferax lacus | reverse complement strand
TGTTGACGCCGACCGAAAATTGACCAGTTAGACCGAGAAGTGCCGATCCAAAATTGACCAGGGTGTTCCACTGTCCTGCTGATTAATTCAGCAGGTACTAAAAGGTGATCACCATGGACGTAATCGGCAATGTAAGACGCTTAAAACTGCGCGACAAACTCTCCACCAGTGCGATTGCGAGGGCCACCGGCCTGTCACGCAATACCGTCAAGAAGTGGCTCAAAGCTCCCGGCGACATAGCTCCCAAATACGCGAGGGAAGCGCCCGAGGGCAAGCTCTCTCCTTTCAAAGTGGCTCTGGATCAGGCCTTGAAGACCGACATGCATCGGCCCAAGAAGGGCCGACGCACAGGACGGGCCCTGTTTGCCCAGATCCAGGCGCAGGGGTACCGGGGCGGCTACAGCGCGGTGACCGACTTCGTTCGGGCATGGCATGAGCAGAGCAGCCAGTCTCCAGGCAAGGCATTTGTGCCGTTGAGCTTCGAGTTGGGTGAGGCATTCCAGTTCGACTGGAGTGACGAGGCACTGGTGGTGGGCGGCGTGTTTTACAACATGCAGGTCTCCCACTTAAAGCTGTGCGCCAGTCGGGCGTTCTGGCTGGTGGCCTATCCCAGCCAAGGCCATGAGATGCTGTTTGATGCCCACACCCGGTCCTTCACTGCACTGGGTGGCATTGCCCGGCGCGGCATCTACGACAACATGAAGACGGCCGTAGACAAGGTCAAGAAGGGCAAGGGGCGCATCGTCAATGCACGCTTCTCCACGATGTGCAGCCATTACCTCTTTGACCCGGACTTCTGCAACGTGGCCTCCGGCTGGGAGAAAGGAGTGGTTGAGAAGAATGTGCAGGACAGCCGCCGGCGCATCTGGATCGAGGCCGGCACGCGCCGGTTCGGCTCCTTCGTGGAGCTCAACGCGTGGCTGGGCGAGCGCTGCCGGGCGGTATGGGAGGACACCGTCCATCCGATTCACAAGCAGTTCACGGTGTCGGAGATGCTGGAACTGGAGCGTGCTCACCTCATGAGCATGCCTGCCCCCTTTGATGGCTACGTCGAGAAGCCTGCGCGAGTCAGCAGCACCTGCTTGGTGTCGGTGGGGCGCAACCGCTACTCCGTGCCCTGTGAATGGGCTGGTTCGTTGGTCAGCACCCGCCTGTACCCCAACCGGGTGGATGTGGCCAATGCGGACATGGTGATTGCCAGCCATGCACGCTTGGTTGGCAAGTCGCAGACCACTTACGACTGGCAGCACTACATTGACTTGGTGCAGCGCAAGCCTGGGGCCTTGAGAAACGGCGCCCCGTTTCTGGACCTTCCCCTGCCACTGCTGAGATTGCGGCAATCGCTGCTGCGTCACACCGGTGGAGACCGTGTCATGGCACAGGTTCTGGCGGCGGTCCCGCAATTCGGTCTGGAGTCCGTGCTGGTGGCCGTTGAATTGGTGCTGGAGAGTTCCGCTCCGAACGGCAGCATCAGTGCTGAGCACGTTCGCAACGTACTGGCACGGCTGAGCGCACCACAGACGCCCGAGCAGGCGCAAACGGACCTGAAGCTCACCCTGATTCCCAGAGCCGATACAGCGCGCTATGACCGCCTGCGTCCCACCCACCAGGACGGTCTGGAGGTGAACCATGCGTGACTCCAAACGCGACGTGCACAGTGCACTCAAGGAGCTTCGGTTGAATGGCATGGCCAGCGCCTGGGCCGACCTGATGGAGCAAGATGGTGGGTCGGGCATGGAGTCATCGCGCTGGCTGGTGGAGCACTTGCTGGACGCAGAAGATGTGGACCGGCACATGCGATCCATCGCGCATCAGATGAAGACGGCCCGCTTCCCCATGCACCGTGACTTGGCCGGGTTTGACTTCACGGTGTCTCAGGTGGACAAGGTGCTGATCCAGAAGCTGTCGGACCTGGCATTCACTGATGACGCCCAGAACGCGGTATTCATTGGTGGTCCAGGCACCGGCAAGACGCATCTGGCTACAGCGCTGGGCATCTCCGGCCTGACCCGCCATGGCAAACGTGTGCGGTTTTACTCGACGGTGGACCTGGTCAATGCCCTGGAGCAGGAAAAGGCGCAAGGCAAAGCCGGGCGCATTGCAATGAGCTTGATGCGAACCGACCTCGTCATTCTGGATGAGCTGGGGTACCTGCCGTTCAGCCAGGCAGGCGGTGCCTTGCTGTTCCATCTGCTGTCCAAGTTGTACGAGCACACCAGCGTGGTGATCACTACCAACCTGACGTTTGCCGAGTGGTCCAGCGTGTTTGGTGATGCGAAGATGACCACCGCACTCCTGGACCGGCTTACCCACCACTGCCACATTCTGGAAACCGGGAACGAGTCTTACCGGTTCCGCCACAGTTCAACCGAAGCCAAGGGAAAGATCAAATCCAGGGAGCTGCAACGCAAGGTTGAAGCTGGGAAGAGTGACGTTCAGAAGGTAGAGGCCGAACCGTTCTAACTACCTGCAATAGATTCAAAAGGAGTCAGCAAAACCAGCAAGAGACTATAGTTATCCACAGTTGGCAGTCATGCTGTCAGCAAAAGCCCCTGGTCAAAATTCGATCGGCACAGGTGGTCAAGATTCAATCGGCGCCAACA
>NZ_QFZK01000045.1 GCF_003415675.1 Rhodoferax lacus | reverse complement strand
TATTCGCCACGGTGCTCCTGCACCATGCGCACTGCACGTTCGCGGACTTCGGGGGAAAACTTCGTTGACTTTCTCATGGCTCCATCTTCTCAAATGTTGGAGCCTCCTCAAAACCCGGGGCGATTCACCCCGGTTAACGTAAAGCCTTCATGTATTTAGTGCTATCCGATAACAGCCTCCCGTAAGTAGTCTCAGTCTGAATTCTGCTTGGACTTACTTTTTTACTTACGTATGTAACAGTTATACAGGAGGTGTAGCGGTCACTTAACTCTGGATCCGCCGGCAGGCATCCGGTAGATCCTGATACCCTGACAATATCCTAATCAGAAGAAGTGTCAGACTTCCAATCAAAGTAATAGAGATGAATATCTTCGATGAAGTACTCCAAAACTTCCTCATCAGTACTCACAACTGCATCGCTGTGCATGGACAAAAACACATTCAGTGCGGATGTGTCATTCAACATTTTGACAACCACGTCCTTACCTTGAGGCCTGGAAGCAAAACACTTATTCTGCGCATTGAGAATCATTGACTCAGACACTGCAGTGCACATTTTGAACAACTCTTCGGGGACCAATGATGCATAGAAAGTCGCAGCGTCAATGGCTGTTTCCAGCATGCTTGTTTCACCTATAGCTGCAACGACAATCTGGATGCACAACATCGTTGCGACCTTCTGGTACTCACTTGGATGAACCTTGGATAGTGGGTGAGGTCCGGGCCAACTGAAGGAGATCCATTCAGTACGCGATTTCTCAATGGAAGAGAGCCCACGCGCCTGGGCGACTCTATTGCTGGAATTGGTGGCCCTTTTAGCTTGCTTTTTCATCGTTAGGTTTCCTATAAATGTCCTTACTCCGGAATGGAATTCGGTACGATTTATTGGGCCAGAATGGCAAAAAATATGGTGCCGGGCTAAGGGGGTTTATTCACCGCTATCGTAGGAAAATACGTTGTAATTTCGTCTAATCGAATATACGCCGCGGAAGAATCATGTCGTGAAGTTGACGGCGAGTACGCAATGTTCGTGATGTGCTTGTAAGTACCTGCATTGCCAAAGAGATGCTTTCACATTTCTAGGCACACGAGTGACCATATTTCTGCGCTTCCCACTCATTCATCAACAACTTGCGTAAATTTTCTTATTGTGATCTCAGTCTTCGCAGTGAGCGCAGACTGATCACTAATCTTCAGCGACCAGAGAATCACTCACCGAGACGATCTGCAGTGCAATGACTTCGCCAGAGAATTCGTGAATGACCAAATGACCGAGGAATTGCACTGGCAATTTGGATTCCATCGATCGATGAAGAATTTGACCGTGGCCATAGCTGCGTGTTGCAAGAATCCTCGTGAACGGAAAGGTTGCTCGTGGGTCAGGGAAGAAATTGTGCCTCAAGGGTGTCATGCAAAGTTCAATAATTTGATTGCATTTGAAATCAGTATTTTTTTGCATCTGTCGCACGGTTGCCTGCCAGCTACGCAATTGCGGCTCCACATACTCTGTTGGAAGCAACGGCTTCTGAAACGAATGCTGGGTATCATCTACTGTCAATGCAAATCGATTGCCAAGTTCTTTTCTGAATTTGTTTGCGACCTTTCCCTTGATGCGCGCTTCAAACTGCTCACGGTAAATCCGTATGGAGTCAGGCTCTTTCATCGCAGCTTTTGCAAGCAGCAGCCGTGTGAGCTGAATGCACTCTTCCAATTGAACTTGGTCCACAAGGCCATCGTCGATCTCCAGAATACGTCGAGTTTTTGAAGACCATTTTTCAGCATCAATGAACAGGCGCGTGCCCGAGAGAATTGAAACGCTCAGAAAAACTTGGTTATCAATGGCACCTACAGAGATGGACGGGAGTGAACCGCTGACCTCGCTGAGAACGGGGATCAAACTGTAAATTTCTTCAATTGCAGCACGCTCGCGCGGTTCCTGCTCCCGTTTGGTGAGAAATATGCCTTTGTCCGCCAATTGGATTTGAATCTTGGTGATTTTCATGGAGTCACTCCTGACGACCATGAACCGCCACAGAAACCAAGCGGATTACAAGCATCAATGCTTCCAATCCTCCGGTCTCAAAGGCGGCACCCGTGTGGTCGGTAACTTTTTCATCCTCATTGGCAATGTGAAGATAGACATCTGGGCGACCACCGTGCGGCTCAACCGGGACGCTTCGAGGGACGACTGCCGGACTTAAAGTGGTGGCTTCAACAAGTGATAGAAGTACACAAGCTTCAAGGTCAGCTTTTTGCTGCGGCTCCAGCGGTACTTGCTTGATCACCATTTTTGAAGTTGGAAACTGCAAACTGGCAAGGAAACCTAACCACAGGTCTGCCCGCAAATCGCGAGAGATCTGAATGAAGATGCCCCATTTGGCATCTTCCCAGGATTCCCAGACGTCGATTGACATTTGCGGAATCGGGATCTGGTCCAAGTGTTGACACCATGCCTGCAGCTTTGCATGCCGGGCACGCGACATGTCCAAGTCAAGCGCCACCAATGCGGCTCGCGGATCTTTTAGTCGTTGACCCCGCAATTCACCACGCGCCCTGAGCGCCATATTTCCAAGGCGCAAGAGCTCCACACACGCTTTTGACACAATATGTTGGTCGGTAATCCCACCGATTTCCACTGAACCTAAAAGTAGAACAGTTATGCAGCCATGGCCAGATGCTGCTTTGGGGTGAAACCGCCCAGGGCCATATTTGGGCGGTCGTGATTGTAGGACCACATCCATT
>NZ_QFZK01000044.1 GCF_003415675.1 Rhodoferax lacus | reverse complement strand
CCGATTACGTCCATGGTGATCACCTTTTAGTACCTGCTGAATTAATCAGCAGGACAGTGGAACACCCTGGTCAATTTTGGATCGGCACTTCTCGGTCTAACTGGTCAATTTTCGGTCGGCGTCAACAGTGAATCCTTTGAAACGGATTTCTGGAGTGGTGGCACCAGATTTCGGGAACATCTTTTGGAGCATCGCATTTTTCAGCGCAACCTGCCTGTCAAGTTTCCGCTGATGCAGCTCAATCAGACTATCCATATCTCGAAAATATTCGCCGATTTTAGTTTGTTCAGCGATGCCAGGAATAGTGATATTTCGCTTCTTCCAGTCATCAGCGTCGAAGAATAATTTTTCTATATCGACCCCGTATGAACTCAGAAAGAATTTCTTACGCATGTCTGGCAGACTTGCAAGAATTGTCAGAAATTCAGTAGCTATTTCATTGTTTCCGACTGCCACAAGATATTCGTTAGAGACGATTGCCTGATTAAGTTCTGCCGGGACGATTCCAGTTGCTCCGTGCACGACTTGTCGCTTGGAAATTAGAAAATCTCCAGTTTGAAGTTGAGAGTAGTTTTTCACCAAAATCTCTCGTCCCCAAAGATGCCCACGGGAAACAACACCGCCATTACGGCGTTTCACCGTGACAAGTTCATATTGCTGGTTGTCCTCCAAAACGATAGCACGTTTCGTTTCAGACAGGATTTCGCCGATCGGCTTTTCCTCCCATTCCCCCGAAAATCCTGTAAGACGAATTGCCGGAACCTTGCTGTTGGTTTGATTCGCCATCTTAGTTACCCGTGAGCAAGGTCTTCAGTTCAGCAAGGCCTTTGAGGTCAAACTCGTTGGCTTCGAGTTCCCCAATCATGCCAGCCAGTTCGACTTCGGTCTGCTGAATTTCGCGGGCGTTGTCGGCGTAGGTGATGCGGTATTTTTCTACCAGGGCTTCCAGCTTGCTGGTCAAGCCTTCAATTTGCAGATCGGGCAGGCGGTGCAGATCGCTACTCAGGGGAATGATCCATTTGCGTTCGAGGAGGTCGCGCACCTGCGGGTCGCTTAAGTTCTCAATGGTCGCTTTTGTCTTCAGGTGCAAGGCGGAGGATTCTTCTTTGATTGCGGCTTTCAGGGCTTTATCTTCACCCAGCAAGTTGGCCACTTGGATGATTTTTGCCTCGTAAGATTCGGGATCAAAGTCGCCTGATTTCTTCGCCTCGGCAAGCAGGCTTTTCGCTTCTTTGGTAACGGCAGCGCTGACAAACTTGTCGCCCGAATCGTTGATGGTGTCGGCGGATTTTTCTTCTTCGCTAAGGCTTTCGAAGGTTTCCTCGATGGAGGCGGTGATTTCGCTGAGGCGGGTTTCTTTTTCGCGCAGCGCGTCCAGCTCCTTCTTGAGGTGAGTCATCTGCACCAGCTCAAATGGCATGATGCGGCCCCGCCAGCCATCTTGCACCTCTACATCTTTTCCGTCCTTCTTTTTGCTGACGAGATTCGGGTCAACCACGCGGGACGCTTCAAAGCCCTCGGTTTGTAGAATTTCCAGATCGGTGGCAATGGGCTGCCAGTGATCGTCTAGGATTTGATATGCGCGGTAGCGGTCAATGAGCGGCAGCGGAGCGAGGCGGAAAAACAGTTCCTCGCTGATAAGCGCTTCTTGCCCATGGACATTGAGGGTAAACATCTGATCCAGCAGCGCCCGGTGAAGCCAGGGATTGAAGTCGGCAAATGCGGCGGAGAAGTTGTTTCCCAATTTCTTTACTTCGGGATGTTCACGGATAGCCTCGACAAGGTCTTCAACCTGAGGCGCCACGTAGGGCGTTCCGTTTTGGGAAAACAGGGCTGAGCGCAGGTTAGGGAATGCCTGCCAAAAGTCAGCCAAGTCATTCAACTCACTTTGCGGGATGCCACCGAACATGGATGCATAAAGATCCCAACTCTCAGTGGGCTCGCTTGAATCCACATAACGCGGGATGTTGAGGTTGTAATCATTCTCCTGAATCTGAGCCTTGGAGACGAGGCTACTGTAGCGCGGGACGCTTGTACGCCCGATCACGGTATCGGTGATTTTTTTAATATCTGAGGCGCGGAGTTTGTTGCTTTTGCCCTCCTTGGCAAAACCCTTGGAGGCATCCACGATAAGGACATCGCTGCATTCCCGCTTTTGTCGAAGCACGAGGATGATGGTGGGGATGCCGGTGCCAAAAAAGATATTGGATGGCAGTCCGATGATGGTCTCAAGGTGGTTGTTTTCAATCAGATTCTTGCGGATCGCACCTTCTTCGCCGCCACGGAAAAGAACTCCGTGCGGCAAGACGATGGCCATGATGCCGTCAGGCTTAAGGTGATACAGGTCGTGCAGGAGGAAGGCGTAGTCAGCCTTGGACTTGGGTGCCAGTCCGAAGCGGGCGTAGCGGGGGTCGCTGTCCTTGTTCTGTGGGTCCCATTTTTGCGAGTAAGGCGGGTTCGACACAACAGCATCAAGGTAGAGCGGGTCGTAGGTATTGACTGGATCTTGGTCGTCAAAGAACGGCCAATCGTCTTCCAACGTGTCGGCGTTGCGGGTGACAATATTGTTGGGGAGGATGTCGCGCATGATGAGGTTCATGCGGGTGAGGTTGTAAGTATTCTCCTTCAGCTCTTGGGCGTAGTACCTGATGCTGCCCTTGTCCGCCAAGTGCCTGGCGATGGCCTGGCCGATGTTAAGGAGCAGGGAGCCCGAGCCGCTGGTCGAGTCATAGATATGGATGTGTTTTCGGTTCTTTAGATGGTGCGCAATGACCTCTGACTGTTGACGCCGACCGAAAATTGACCAGTTAGACCGAGAAGTGCCGATCCAAAATTGACCAGGGTGTTCCACTGTCCTGCTGATTAATTCAGCAGGTACTAAAAGGTGATCACCATGGACGTAATCGG
>NZ_QFZK01000043.1 GCF_003415675.1 Rhodoferax lacus | reverse complement strand
CTTTGGCGTCCCGGCTCTCGCCCAGGCCGAAGTGCATCCAGCCCAAGTGGCCGCTGGCGTGTCCCCCGCCGATGGTGAGCTCTTCACGGATGATTTTTCCGCCCAGGTCCACCTCCACCCAGGCACCTACGGCATCGCGGTTGCCACCTGCCTGTTGCAAACGCAGCTGCAGCCAATGGCCCATCGCTTGTG
Source organism: Rhodoferax lacus (assembly GCF_003415675.1). Lineage (GTDB taxonomy): Bacteria > Pseudomonadota > Gammaproteobacteria > Burkholderiales > Burkholderiaceae_C > Allorhodoferax > Allorhodoferax lacus. Next base: position 2,931 of record NZ_QFZK01000043.1, on the reverse strand, counting down.
GCTTGTCGGGTGTACCTGCCCCCAGGTTGCGCCAGAGTTGCGCCTTGTCCAGGCGGTTGACCACAACCATGTCCAGCAGGCCGTCGCCATTCAGGTCGGCCAGCATGCCACCGCGGCCCCGCCGGAAGCTGGCCACACCGGCCTGCTGGCCGACCTGGGTGAAGTGACCATCGGTCTCGCCCAGCAGCAGGTCATTGGGGTCCAGGATGGCGAAGTCCGGCATGGTGGAGACATTGCCCTTGACGATGAAGAGATCGCTCAGCCCATCGTTGTTCACATCGGCAAACTGCGCATGCCAGGCGGTGCTGGGGTGGATGTCACCGCCCACATAGGGCCGGTGCGCGGTGATGCCGCGCTTGTAGGCCTGGTCGATGTAGCTGGGGCGCGAAGCGTCTTTCTCCAATTTCTGGAACTTGTTGTCGGCCATGCTGGTGATGAACACCTCAGGGTAGCCATCGCCATCGATGTCATGGCTGGCAATGCCCATACCCCAGACCTGCAGGCGCTTCCAGCCGTCGGCTTCGGTGTACTGTTTGGCGGGCTGTCCCGGTGCAACTTTCCAGAGCTGCTCCTGCCCGCCCTTGTAGTACTCGCGGTCATTGGCCACACGCAGGCTGGCCTCGCCCGAACGGTTCCAGTCCGAGAACAGCATCGAGAGCGCACAGTAGCTGGGCTGCAGCAATTCGGGTGCGGCGTAGCGCTTGCCGCTGGCATCCGGGCGCAAGAGCATGGCCGGGGTGCAGGTGCCCCAGGGGAAGTCAGGGCGGCTGCGGTCGTAGTAGCTGCCAATGGCCAGCGTGGGCATGCTGCTGCCCTTCTCCCAGGTGGCAGAAAAGGCGGTGTGCCAGTCGTTGCTGTTGGGGATGTTCCACTTCGCATTGGCGCGCTCGAATTTGCAGGCGCCCAGGCCCCGGAAGACTTCGATCTCGCCCACACGCAGCACCACCAGATCGGTGTTGCCATCGCCATCGATGTCGATGGGGTAGGCGCCGGTGGCATTGGTAAGTTCCAGGCCACTGCGCTCTTCCTGCAGCTTGATGGCGCCGCCCCGTGCACTCTTGTTGCGGTAGAACTTGGCCTTGTTCACACCGCCGGTGATGTACACCTCGGGCAGGCCGTCGCCATCGCAGTCAAACACGGCCACACCGCCGCCCACCATGAACTCGTCCTGGCCTTCAAAGCGGCTTTGCAGGCCCGCGGTGTCGGTCTCCTCAACAAAGCGGGGGATGGCCAGTGAGGCAGCCGCCGCAGGATTCACCACTCCGAAACTCTGCAGCGCCAACAGTGCGGTTACCAGCAGCGGGAACGGCTTGTGCATGTGCATGACTTTCCCCGACCAAACCATCAAATGAACGAATTGAGCAGGTTCTCGATGCCTTCCTGGCGGCCCGAGACCGGGCGCGTGTCAACGTTGTGCTCCAGCACGCGCGCAGCCACGGCGTCCAGGCCCAGCTTGCCGGCCAGCACATCGCGGCCAAAGTCGCTGTTCCAGCCGGCGTAGCGGTCTTCGGTAATCTGGGCAAAGCGGCCGTCGGTGATCATGGCGTCTGCGATCACCAGCGAGCGGGCAGCTGTGTCCATGCCACCGATGTGGCCCAGGAACATGTCCTCCGGGTCGATCGACTGGCGGCGCACCTTGCTGTCAAAGTTCAGGCCGCCGGTGGTGAAACCGCCGCCCTTGAGGATCAGGTACATCGCCAGCGCGGTCTCGGGGATGTTGTTGGGGAACTGGTCGGTGTCCCACTGGCACTGCATGTCGCCGCGGTTCATATCGATGGAACCAAACAGGCCCAGGTCGATGGCGGTGGCGATTTCATGCTCGAAGCTGTGGCCAGCCAGGGTGGCGTGGTTGGCTTCGATGTTGACCTTGATTTCTTTTTCCAGGCCGTGCTTTTGCAGAAAGCCAAAGACGGTGGCGGTATCGAAATCGTACTGGTGCTTGGAAGGCTCGCGCGGCTTGGGTTCGATCAGGATGGTGCCCTTGAAGCCGATCTTGTGCTTGTAGTCCACCACCATGTTGAGGAAGCGGCCCATCTGGTCGAGCTCCTGGCCCATGCGGGTGTTGAGCAGGGTTTCGTAGCCTTCACGGCCGCCCCAGAGCACGTAGTTCTCTCCGCCCAGTTTGAGCGTGGCGTCCATGGCTTCTTTCACCTGCAGCGCGCCCAGGGCAAAAATTTCGGGGTTGGGGTTGGTGGAAGCACCCGACATGAAGCGGCGGTGGCTGAACAGATTGGCCGTGCCCCACAAGAGCTTCATGCCGGTGTCCTGTTGCTTCTTCGCCAGCACATCCACCATCGCATGGAAGTTGGCCACGCTTTCGCGCGGGGTGTTGCCTTCAGGGGCCACATCGCGGTCGTGGAAGCAGTAGTAGGGAGCGCCCAGCTTGGCGAAGAATTCAAAGGCGGCATCGGCCTTGGCCTTGGCGGCCGCCATGGGGTCGGCCATGTGGTGCCAGGGGCGCTCGAAGCTGTCGCCGCCAAAGGGGTCGCGGCCGTCCCAGCAGAAGCTGTGCCAGTAGCAGACCGCAAAGCGCAGGTGCTCGGCCATGGTCTTGCCGGCCACGACGCGGCTCTTGTCGTACCACTTGAAGGACAGCGGGTTTTTGGAGTCCGGGCCTTCAAAGGCTATGGGGGCGATGGTGTTGAAGTAGCTGGTCATATGGATGATCCTTTTGGCGGGAGGGGCTTGCGTTGAAATGGGATGAGGCTGGCCTTGCGGCTCAGCCTTGTTGCAGGGCCTTATTGCAAGGCTTTGAGCGCCGGATACAGCGCCTGGAATTTCGCGTAGCGCGGCGCCAATACGGGCTGCTCGGCGGCATCGGGCCGGTAGCTTTGGGTGATGGCGGGCTGGGTGCAGACGGTCTCGATTGCGGCGCCGGTGGCCAGCCAACCCAGGCGCGCAGCGCCGAGCGCGCCACCCGCGGCGGACTCG
>NZ_QFZK01000042.1 GCF_003415675.1 Rhodoferax lacus | reverse complement strand
GTTATTCAATACCAAAGTTGCTTCGCAAGAGGCTGCTTTGTTGTTGATCGAGATTACTTGATCAATCGGCTGTTCTTTAACAATTTATAGAGTTTAATCAGCGTTGCCAATCATTAAGCAGCGTCTGGGAAACCGCACATTCGTAAAGGTTTAGTGCGGACCGTGCCCTGGCGTTGTGATTGGCGACATAATTTTGATTGCGTCAAAATGAATATCAAACTTCACGTTTGAAAATTCGAGTTATTCAAGTAAGTTAAATATTGGATACGGCATAACGCGACAGGTGAGAGACCTGTCAAAACATTCCTTGAAGATTACGATGAATTCTTGAAAGAGAAGTCAAAGTTATAGGGTCAAGTGAATAAGAGCATATGGTGGATGCCTTGGCAATGATAGGCGACGAAGGACGTGATAGCCTGCGATAAGCTTCGGGGAGCTGGCAAATTAGCTTTGATCCGGAGATTTCCGAATGGGGAAACCCACCCTTAGGGGTATCGCATGATGAATACATAGTCATGCGAGGCGAACCGGGTGAACTGAAACATCTCAGTAGCTCGAGGAAAAGACATCAACCGAGATTCCGAAAGTAGTGGCGAGCGAAATCGGAGAAGCCTGCAAGTGATAGCACAAGACATAACGGAACGATCTGGAAAGGTCGACTATAGAGGGTGATAGTCCCGTACGTGAAATGACCTGTGTGGTACTGAGCTTGCGACAAGTAGGGCGGGACACGAGAAATCCTGTCTGAATATGGGGGGACCATCCTCCAAGGCTAAATACTCATCATTGACCGATAGTGAACTAGTACCGTGAGGGAAAGGCGAAAAGAACCCCGGGAGGGGAGTGAAATAGATCCTGAAACCGTATGCTTACAAAAAGTAGGAGCCCGCAAGGGTGACTGCGTACCTTTTGTATAATGGGTCAGCGACTTACATTCAGTGGCAAGGTTAACCGAATAGGGAAGCCGTAGAGAAATCGAGTCCGAATAGGGCGTCAAGTCGCTGGGTGTAGACCCGAAACCAAGTGATCTATCCATGGCCAGGATGAAGGTGCCGTAACAGGTACTGGAGGTCCGAACCGACTAGTGTTGCAAAACTAGCGGATGAGCTGTGGATAGGGGTGAAAGGCTAAACAAACTTGGAAATAGCTGGTTCTCTCCGAAAACTATTTAGGTAGTGCCTCAGGTATTACCGACGGGGGTAGAGCACTGTTTTGGCTAGGGGGTCATGGCGACTTACCAAACCAATGCAAACTCCGAATACCGTCGAGTACAGCCTGGGAGACAGAGCACCGGGTGCTAACGTCCGGACTCAAGAGGGAAACAACCCAGACCGCCAGCTAAGGTCCCTAAAACGGGCTAAGTGGGAAACGAAGTGGGAAGGCTAAAACAGTCAGGATGTTGGCTTAGAAGCAGCCATCATTTAAAGAAAGCGTAATAGCTCACTGATCGAGTCGTCCTGCGCGGAAGATGTAACGGGGCTAAGCCAGTTACCGAAGCTGCGGATTTGCAATTTATTGCAAGTGGTAGGAGAGCGTTCTGTAAGCCTGTGAAGGTGCGTTGTAAAGCGTGCTGGAGGTATCAGAAGTGCGAATGCTGACATGAGTAGCGTTAAAGGGGGTGAAAAGCCCCCTCGCCGTAAGCGCAAGGTTTTCTACGCAACGTTCATCGGCGTAGAGTGAGTCGGCCCCTAAGGCGAGGCAGAGATGCGTAGTTGATGGGAAACAGGTCAATATTCCTGTACCGATGTATAGTGCGATGTGGGGACGGAGAAGGTTAGCTCAGCCAACTGTTGGATATGTTGGTTCAAGCCTGTAGTCGTGCCTGGTAGGTAAATCCGCCGGGCTTAGATGAGGGGTGATAACGAGTCTGCTTGCAGACGAAGTGAGTGATACCCTGCTTCCAGGAAAAGCCACTAAGCTTCAGCTATACACGACCGTACCGCAAACCGACACTGGTGCGCGAGATGAGTATTCTAAGGCGCTTGAGAGAACTCGGGAGAAGGAACTCGGCAAATTGACACCGTAACTTCGGAAGAAGGTGTGCCTTTAGTAGGTGAACCATTTACTTGGGGAGCCCAATGAGGTTGCAAAAAATCGGTGGCTGCGACTGTTTATTAAAAACACAGCACTCTGCAAACACGAAAGTGGACGTATAGGGTGTGACGCCTGCCCGGTGCTGGAAGATTAAATGATGGGGTGCAAGCTCTTGATTGAAGTCCCAGTAAACGGCGGCCGTAACTATAACGGTCCTAAGGTAGCGAAATTCCTTGTCGGGTAAGTTCCGACCTGCACGAATGGCGTAACGATGGCCACACTGTCTCCTCCCGAGACTCAGCGAAGTTGAAATGTTTGTGATGATGCAATCTCCCCGCGGAAAGACGGAAAGACCCCATGAACCTTTACTGTAGCTTTGTATTGGACTTTGAACAGATCTGTGTAGGATAGGTGGGAGGCTTTGAAGCGGTGCCGCTAGGTATCGTGGAGCCAACGTTGAAATACCACCCTGGTGTGTTTGAGGTTCTAACCTGGGTCCCTTATCGGGATCGGGGACAGTGCATGGTAGGCAGTTTGACTGGGGCGGTCTCCTCCCAAAGCGTAACGGAGGAGTTCGAAGGTACGCTAGTTACGGTCGGACATCGTGATGATAGTGCAATGGCATAAGCGTGCTTAACTGCGAGACTGACAAGTCGAGCAGATGCGAAAGCAGGACATAGTGATCCGGTGGTTCTGTATGGAAGGGCCATCGCTCAACGGATAAAAGGTACTCTGGGGATAACAGGCTGATACCGCCCAAGAGTTCATATCGACGGCGGTGTTTGGCACCTCGATGTCGGCTCATCTCATCCTGGGGCTGTAGCCGGTCCCAAGGGTATGGCTGTTCGCCATTTAAAGAGGTACGTGAGCTGGGTTTAAAACGTCGTGAGACAGTTTGGTCCCTATCTTCCGTGGGCGCTGCAGATTTGAGGAAGCCTGCTCCTAGTACGAGAGGACCGGAGTGGACACACCTCTGGTGTATCGGTTGTCACGCCAGTGGCATTGCCGAGTAGCTAAGTGTGGAAGAGATAACCGCTGAAAGCATCTAAGCGGGAAACTCGTTTCAAGATGAGATCTGCCGGGGCCTTGAGCCCCCTAAAGAGTCGTTCAAGACCAGGACGTTGATAGGTCAGGTGTGGAAGCGCAGTAATGCGTTAAGCTAACTGATACTAATTGCTCGTGCGGCTTGACCCTATAACTTTGATAGCACATAAGTGCTTCAAGGATGTTATGCCAAGTTGACGCATTCAAAATCCATGCAGCAATGCATGGTGTCTAACAAGACAGAAGCTGATTAGCTCTATAAATTGGTCCGGTTGACTCTCAGTCAATCAGACAAAAAGTTTATGCCTGACGACCATAGCGACGTGGTACCACTCCTTCCCATCCCGAACAGGACAGTGAAACGCGTCAGCGCCGATGATAGTGCGGGTTCCCGTGTGAAAGTAGGTCATCGTCAGGCTATT
>NZ_QFZK01000041.1 GCF_003415675.1 Rhodoferax lacus | reverse complement strand
CTTTGGCGTCCCGGCTCTCGCCCAGGCCGAAGTGCATCCAGCCCAAGTGGCCGCTGGCGTGTCCCCCGCCGATGGTGAGCTCTTCACGGATGATTTTTCCGCCCAGGTCCACCTCCACCCAGGCACCCACGGCATCGCGGTTGCCACCTGCCTGTTGCAAACGCAGTTGCAGCCAGTGGCCCATCGCTTGTGGCTTGTCGGCCGTGCCTGCCCCCAGGTTGCGCCAGAGTTGCGCCTTGTCCAGGCGGTTGACCACCACCATGTCCAGCAGGCCGTCGCCATTCAGGTCGGCCAGCATGCCGCCGCGGCCCCGCCGGAAGCTGGCCACACCGGCCTGCTGGCCGACCTGGGTGAAGTGGCCATCGGCCTCGCCCAGCAGCAAGTCGTTGGGGTCCAGGATGGCGAAGTCCGGCATGGTGGAGACATTGCCCTTGACAATAAAGAGATCACTCAGCCCATCGTTGTTCACATCGGCAAACTGCGCATGCCAGGCGGTGCTGGGGTGGATGTCACCGCCCACATAGGGCCGGTGCGCGGTGATGCCGCGCTTGTAGGCCTGGTCGATGTAGCTGGGGTTCTTGGCATCACCCTGCAATTTCTGGAACTTGTTGTCGGCCATGCTGGTGATGAACACCTCAGGGTAGCCATCGCCATCGATGTCATGGCTGGCAATGCCCATGCCCCAGACCTGCAGGCGCTTCCAGCCGTCGGCTTCGGTGTACTGTTTGGCGGGCAGTCCCGGTGCAACTTTCCAGAGCTGCTCCTGCCCGCCCTTGTAGTACTCGCGGTCATTGGCCACGCGCAGGCTGGCTTCGCCCGAACGGTTCCAGTCCGAGAACAGCATCGAGAGCGCACAGTAGCTGGGCTGTAGCAATTCGGGTGCGGCGTAGCGCTTGCCACTGGCATCCGGGCGCAAGAGCATGGCCGGGGTGCAGGTGCCCCAGGGGAAGTCCGGGCGGCTGCGGTCGTAGTAGCTGCCGATGGCCAGGGTGGGCATGCTGCTGCCCTTCTCCCAGGTGGCAGAAAAAGCCGTGTGCCAGTCGTTGCTGGCCGGGATGTTCCATTGGGCATTGGCGCGCTCGAACTTGCATTGGCCCAAGCCCCGGAAGACTTCGACCTCACCCACGCGCAGCACCACCAGGTCGGCGTTGCCGTCGCCATCGATGTCGATGGGGTAAGCACCCGTGGCATTGGTGAGCTCCAGGCCGCTGCGCTGTTCCTGCAGCTTGAGGGCACCACCGCGCGCGCTCTTGTTGCGGTAGAACTTGGCCTTGTTCACACCGCCGGTGATGTAGACCTCGGGCAGGCCGTCGCTGTCGCAGTCAAACACCGCCACACCGCCGCCCACCATGAACTCGTCTTGGCCTTCAAAGCGACTTTGCAGGCCAGCCGTGTCGGTCTCTTCGATGAAGCGGGGGACGGGCCGTGTGGAGGGGGGTGCGTCTGCCGCACCCACGGTTTGCAGCGCGAAGACGGCGGCAGCCAGAAGCGTGATTTGTTTGCGCATGGAGTGCTTTGCGGTAACAGGGTTTATACGTTCACCCAGGCGCCGGTCTTCTCGGACGCAAACAGGGCATCGATCACACGCATGTTGAGGATGGCGTCTTCCACACCGTAGGGCAGCGGAATCTCGCCACGCACGGCCTGCGAGAAGGCATCTATCTCCAGCGTGTACATATCGCAGGCCGGGATGACTTCCGAACTCGTGGAGCCGCCGTCCAGGCGCTTGCCGTCATCGGTGTGCACCTTGGTGCTGCCGCCCAGGGGCGCGTTGAAGGGGATCTCGATTTCAATGCGCTTGTCCGTGCCACATACCTGCACGCGCTGGTACGGCACGCTCTGGGTGGACACCGTGAAGTCCAGACGGCGGCCACCACCAAAGTCCAGCAGGGCGCTGACCATGCGGTCGGTCTGGAACTGCGGATCGCGGTCCACCAGGGCGATCACGCGCTTCGGTTCACAGCCAAACAGGAAGCGTGCAGTGACGATGGGATAGCAGCCGATGTCGTAGAGCGCACCACCACCGATGTCGGCCATGTTGCGGATGTTGCCGGCGTCGTTGTTGAAGTACGAGAAGTAGGTGTGGATGGAGCGCACGTCGCCCAGCTCACCCGCCCGCACCCGCTCGCGCACCGAGAGCCACTGCGGATGGAAGCGCACCATGAAGGCTTCCATGATGTGGACCTTGTCAGCCACTTCGCGCAGCTGTTCGGCTTCCTTGGCGGTGAGCGCTACCGGCTTCTCGCACAGCACGTGCTTGCCCGCACGCGCGGCGGCCAGGGTCAGGGGCACATGCTCGTGGTTGGGCAGCGGGTTGTAGATGGCCTCGATCTCCGGATCGGCCAGCAGCTCGGCGTAGCTGCCGTAGGCTTTGGGAATGCCGAACTGGTCTGCCAGTGCGCGGCCCTTTTCGAGGTTGCGCGAGGCAATCGCGCGGATCTCGCAATGCGCGCTCTTGAGCATGGCGGGCATGACTTTTTCCCAACCGATCTTGGCCGTGCTCAGCACGCCCCAAACGACTTTTTTCATGGTGCGGGCTTGGCTTTAGATGAAGGAGTTGAGCAGGTTCTCGATGCCTTCCTGGCGGCCCGAGACTGGGCGGGTATCGGTGTTGTGCTCCAGTACGCGCGCAGCCACGGCGTCCAGGCCCAGCTTGCCGGCCAGCACATCGCGGCCGAAGTCGCTGTTCCAGCCGGCATAGCGGTCTTCGGTGATCTGGGCAAAGCGGCCGTCGGTGATCATGGCGTCTGCGATCACCAGCGAGCGGGCCGCCGTGTCCATGCCGCCGATGTGGCCCAGGAACATGTCTTCCGGGTCGATCGACTGGCGGCGCACCTTGCTGTCGAAGTTCAGGCCACCGGTGGTGAAGCCGCCGCCCTTGAGGATCAGGTACATGGCCAGCGCGGTCTCGGGGATGTTGTTGGGGAACTGGTCGGTGTCCCACTGGCACTGCATGTCGCCGCGGTTCATATCGATGGAACCAAACAGGCCCAGGTCGATGGCGGTGGCGATTTCATGCTCGAAGCTGTGGCCGGCCAGGGTGGCGTGGTTGGCTTCGATGTTGACCTTGATTTCTTTTTCCAGGCCGTGCTTTTGCAGAAAGCCAAAGACGGTGGCGGTATCGAAATCGTACTGGTGCTTGGAAGGCTCGCGCGGCTTGGGTTCGATCAGGATGGTGCCCTTGAAACCGATCTTGTGCTTGTAGTCCACCACCATGTTCAGGAAGCGGCCCATCTGGTCGAGCTCCTGGCCCATGCGGGTGTTGAGCAGGGTTTCGTAGCCTTCACGGCCGCCCCAGAGCACGTAGTTCTCTCCGCCCAGTTTGAGGGTGGCGTCCATGGCTTCCTTCACCTGCAGCGCGCCCAGGGCAAAGATTTCGGGGTTGGGGTTGGTGGAAGCACCCGACATGAAGCGGCGGTGACTGAACAGATTGGCCGTGCCCCACAAGAGCTTCATGCCGGTGTCCTGTTGCTTCTTCGCCAGCACATCCACCATCGCATGGAAGTTGGCCACGCTCTCGCGCGGGGTGTTGCCTTCAGGGGCCACATCGCGGTCGTGGAAGCAGTAGTAGGGAGCGCCCAGCTTGGCGAAGAATTCAAAGGCGGCATCGGCCTTGGCCTTGGCTGCGGCCATGGGGTCGGCCATGTGGTGCCAGGGGCGCTCGAAGGTGTCGCCGCCGAAGGGGTCGCGGCCGTCCCAGCAGAAGCTGTGCCAGTAGCAGGCCGCAAAGCGCAGGTGCTCGGCCATGGTCTTGCCGGCCACGACGCGGTTCTTGTCGTACCACTTGAAGGACAGCGGGTTTTTGGAGTCCGGGCCTTCAAAGGCGATGGGGGCGATGGTGTTGAAGTAGCTGGTCATGTGGATGGCTTGGGTTGAGTGATGGATTGGTAAGAAGTGGCGTGGGGAGTAGCGTGGGGACTGCCGTCTGCCTGGGCCTTGTGGCCAGGCTTTACTGCAGTGTTTTGAGTACGGGGTAGAGGGCCTGGAATTTCGCGTAGCGCGGTGCCAATACGGCCTGCTCGGCGGCATCGGGCCGGTAGCTTTGGGTGATGGCGGGCTGGGTGCAGACGGTCTCGATTGCGGCGCCGGTGGCCAGCCAACCCAGGCGCGCAGCGCCGAGCGCGCCACCCGCGGCGGACTCG
>NZ_QFZK01000040.1 GCF_003415675.1 Rhodoferax lacus | reverse complement strand
GTCGCTTTTCAACGCGGCCATTACCCGGACTGGCCAATGCGAGTGTGTCCACCCCAGCATGTACTTCCGGATCATCAGGCAGCGACCAGTAGCGATCAAACCGCTGTATCAACATGGCGGTGCGGTCGCCTATCTTTTCAACTTTGACGGGAGGAACGACAAGCCCCACTTCCCGAGCCAACTGCAGCGTTCCGTATTCAACCCAGGGCAGGTTGATGGGCTCCTTGCGTCCACTGAATTTGGCGAGCCAAAGGACACCCGTTTCGTCTCGTATGGAGGCTTTGGGTCTTGCACCGCCCAGTGCTGTTCCGGCCACAAATATGGGCTCCAGATTGGCGGGCACAGGCAGCCCCTCTTCGATGCGATCGGCCGCCTCTATCAGGTACTGCAGTGACCTTACTTCACTGATGCCGGGCGCTGCCGTTGCTTGCAGGTCGGTCCGGATGTCCAGGGCACCTACGCGATCACTGCCGGCATGCAGCAAGTAGGCCGATTCGGGCAAGCTGTTGGGCGGCACTTTCAACTTGGACTCGATCACTCTGCGCCCCCATGCGTCGGGAGCGGCATCGCGAATACCCCCGAAGAGGGTGAGCCCCGCAGGTGGCAGCAACGCCCGGCCCTTGATCTCCAGTTTGTTCTTGAGACCCAGTGCGACGGGATCGATCTCCAGCGCATTGGCGCGCTCAATGTAGCGCGTACTGGTGTTGGAATTGGCTCTAGCGCGACACCGTCGAAGGAAACGGCACAAGCCATGGATGCTTGTCTGCTGTGCAAGTACCAGGATGTAAAGGCCGGGAAAAAGTACAACTTGGACTCACTATACAGGCATCACAACGGCTATGCAATTTTCTGCTGCCACCGTGTCGCTTTCTTAGAGTCCGGGCGCCTTGCGGACGAATATGGTTTCCTTGCATCTGATTACCGCATCGGCGCGGCGTTTGGCCTACTTGACGACAAGTCGGGGAATGCCTTTTTGGGAAAAAGCCCAATCCCAATTCCTGTCTGCGTCGCATCCCAGATTGATCTGTGGCTTGCCAACCTGAGGATCTTTGACGCCAGGCTTGAGAAGCTAGGGATCACTCCTGATACCCCAGTTCGCAAGCGAATTCAAGAGGTGCTACAAGGCGCCAACGTCCCTCTCTTCTTTCGCATTGTGGACGGCTACCCTGTGAATATTGGATCCGCAGACGTAAGCGACGCATTGCCCAAAGAGCTCAAACTCAAGCTGGACGATGGGCGCCATTTCATGCAAAACGCACTTCGACGAAAGGGCGTGCAGTCGCCACTCGTCGATGGAGCAGTACGACATCACACGGCGGGAACTGCGTTGAGTTCCGGCATGTCAAACGCCACTCAGATTGAGTGGCTCGCTATCGCCGCCGACGCTATAGATCAAGTCGCTATTGAGCTCGGATTTTTCCCCATCGTGGGTCTTGGAAAATAGCATGAAAAACGCCAACTTCTCAGACTCTAGTGTTCCGCATGGAAGCATTCCACGTAAGACATCTGGCGCGCGAGTTCAAGTCCACTATCTTCCTCAACAAGGGTTTCACTTCACACCGACAGAGCTCACAGAAAAGGCCGCTGACCGCTTTGGAAAATTCATGGAAAGCGTCATCAGCAGTCCGCTGAGCACTACTCCGCTCGAACCTGAAGCGCTGGTCGCTTCCTGCGCTGTTGCGTTCGAATTGTTGAACTACAAAGATCTTCCTGAATTCCTTGAAAAACTTAACCAGGCAAAGACCTACGGCAATTTCACATACGCCAGTTGGCATACCAACGGCCAACTTGACCGGCGGGCAATTTCCGGATTCACACTGATCGCGCTTTCCAAATTGACAGCGACGGTAGATTGGAAAACCACCGTACCCAAGGTCATGCCAGCAGTGCTGAATCTATACGACTTCGGCGACTTGCCAAAGCCCGCTCAGACTTTGAAGTCTGTATTTCTGGACATGCAAGCTTGGATATACCTGCAGATGCCTATGCCATTCCTGTCGCATCATCTGGGCTGTGTGCAGGCCACGCCCCTTCCGGAAACCGCTTGGCAACGTCGCTTTCAACTGCACACACCACCGGTGTCCCATCAGGAAGCGCGTGCAACTGCTGAATTGACTGAAGAGACCGGTGTCGTTATGGAAACCTACCAGGAAACCGCACCAATTCTGAGCGGCGCCTGGTACCTTGAGGAATTGGCTTCACTTTGCAAAGGCCTCAGTGGCAGCAATGTGTCGATGAGGGATTCAACGGTCTGGAAAGAGTTGATGCGTCGGTTCAGGTCGCTCTCATACTCCTTAAGAGATGCAGGCCCAAACGAAGCTGTACTCACCGGTTGGGCCATGTTCGTCGCTAAATTGGGAACCTTGCGCAAGAAAAATCCACGGTTAAGCCGCTTGGCTGGTTACCTTTCGGCAGCGACAAAGCGTCTTCACGCTGCTCTACGTGGCACGGGACGGCATCCAGCAGATTTGAGTTCGAAAGAATGGGACCAATTGTTCCGTGATGTTCTCGCCCTGGACCCAAATAACAACACGCTGCGTGCTGCTTTGGCGTCTTTCCATTTGTACCTCTGTGTCACCTTTGATTCGGAACCCATCGGCTGGCTCCATAAGTCCTTGGAACGGTCCCAACGGCCTCGGGCCAACTGCATCTGGCCGCATGAAATCGCTCGCCTTCCCGATGCGATCGACCGTTCTACCGGCGACCTGCGTCTTCGCGATCAGGTGAAGACCTGGGCACAACTTCTCACGTCAGCGCAAATTCGCTTCGGTGAACTGAAGTGGATCCGTCATAAGGACATCATCGAATTTGAAGATCACATTCAGATTCATCTGGCAAACCAGCCCTACGTGGGATCCGGCAAGACTCCTGCGGCCGATCGCCTGGTCTTCATTCGCAATCCAGATGCCATTCAGGTATTAAAAGATTGGCTGGTCAGGCCCGAGTTCAAGAGCGCTGACCGCGGTTGCTTTATCTTTGCAGCTCCTGACAATCCGCGAAATATTTACAAGCTGGGCAAGGGATACGCCCTGCTCACCCGATGTTTAAAAGAGGTCACTGGATGCAATGACTTTTCCATTCATCTTTGCCGCCACACATGCATTTCCCTGGCACTAGAACAGGCGTTATTCCTGATGGTCGAGTTCCACGAAATCAACCCAATTCATGAAGTACAGGTGCAGTCCGGACACCAGTCCCCCGAGACAACCTGGCGAACCTATTTTCATCTGATGGAAGACGCCATGCGCTACTGGCACGACCGTGCTTTACGGCGCCTGACCATTCGCTCCCGCGCTGCGGCATGGTGGAGCGACAGGTCCGACTTCAATTTGCGCCAGGACAAACACCGCGGAAAGGAATAGATATGTTTCACCTACTAGATGCAATCAACGCTGCCGCAAAAGCACATCAACCCAGGTCTGCTCCGCTCAGTGCTTTTCAAGGAACAACCATAGCGCCCATTCAACAGGCATTCGAGGGGCCAACACTAGAACTGGTGATTTCAGTGCTCTCGGACTTGTTCGCCAACTTGCCATTTGAAACCACAGCATCCCGCCGTGGTGTGACCACGGCTTTTGTCCGCGCATTACTTGACGGACTAAATCCAGCAATTTCGCGAGTGCTCGGCGATGCAATCCCTGATGCAAGCCTTCTAACCGACGCGCAAGCGCTAGCAATGACGCTTTCCATTTGTAATCATCTCAACATCAAATTCAGCAGGCTCTCAAATTCAAGATGGAAGCACTCGCAAAAGCTTGCTAGCAACTGCGGCACGGCCGAATTGCTCGAACTTACCAACGCTTGGTTAGACCTCGCGCAATTTGGGAATGTCAACACGCCTCCTTCGCAGGCAACCGCCGATTTTGTCAAAGGCTTGCACCTCCTCGGAATCCCTGTGCATCGCATCGCGATTCGAATCAACCCGAACCCAAAGGATGAAGCGGCGGTCCTTGCACGGTCAACAAATTTCTTGAAACAACAATTTCACACGCGATTCGGTGCGGCACCTCAGTTTGATAAGAACAAACCCCGGCGCGGACGGTCGGGTCTACACGGACGTCACCCCATGTGTTGATTCCAGCGTCAATCTGAGCCAGTTTGCAGTCGAATTTTGAGCCACACGGTTTAAAGGTATTTTTGGCTACTCGATTGTGGATAAGTCTACATCTGGAGCTTCCCCTTTCTGTATTTTTGCC
>NZ_QFZK01000039.1 GCF_003415675.1 Rhodoferax lacus | reverse complement strand
ACACGTCTACCAACACAGCGGGCCAGCCAGATCGGGGAATTACTGCCGCACCGCTGGCAAGACATTGCTGTCTAACTGTCAGGCATGACCGAGGTCAGCGGTCAATATGGGATGGCCGGACGCATACTGCCGCTCGACCCAGCCTGGAAAATATTTGGCCATGTACCCAAGCGACACCGGTTGCTTGTTCTGCACCAGATACGCCATTCGGCGTGACATCAAATCGTCAAAATCGCAAACCAAACGTAAGCCTGGATACTGTCGAGACAGGCCTGGCAGGTATGCACCGGTACGAACCCCATCAAAGTAAACGGTATCAGGCGCGAAGCGCTCCACAGCCACCTCGATATCCCGACGGTGGCGACGCTGCCAGAATAAGAGCGACTGCAGAGGCATCTGATGGCCAGAAACTATTCCGCTCAGCCAGCCCAGCAGCATGCATAGTGTGCCGCCTAGGCTGCGAGCTTGTAGAATGGAAGGCAGGACTAGCACCTCGACTATCCCGCCAGCGGCTAGAGCATCCTGTATTTGAAACATAGTCTTCTCGCGTCCGGACTCCGCAGCAACACCGAGCGGCCGGCTGCATACCATCAAGACACGCGGGAGTCGGGTAGACGCGGATGAACTCATATCAGGATATGCGCCATTTCTTGTTAGCGCGTGACGAGACTACTTCGCTCAGTCTCAGTTGAACGCATAGCAAAGTGGGCCAATAGCATCATGACAGTTGCGGAAACCACCGCACCCAGTGCGAACGCCAATGCTATGCCTGGGGTGCCCATGGTCGGGGAGAGCAGCCAAGCAAGTAGTGTTGCCAGCGCTCCACCCGGTATGACAGCAGCAGCAGTTAGCAGTGGGCGGCCCCCACCGTTAAGCACAAGAGAATGTAAGTTGTATAGACCGCAGCCTGCACCCCATGCACAGAATGCTGTGGTTACACGAATGTCCACGTTGCGGTCGAGCCATACACCGATCGCCCATGGAAGCATTAGCGCCATGCATGTGAAGGCTAATAGGAGTAAGCCGCTTTCGAGATGCAACCGGCGCCTGAGGGCCACCAACCTTGGTTGGCAATCCACACTGCCACGCAGTTGTGTGAACTCAGTCCACAGCGGCATCGCGTGAGCTAGGTGCAACAACAGAGTAGCTTGACACAAGATCATGCTAGCGCGGGCGATGGTTACATCCTCTAGCTGAACTAAGCTGCCAACAAGAAAGCTGGGTAATGCAGTGAGGCCTAAAGCAGCCAGTTGAAGAAAGCCAAAGGAAGCTCCACCGCGAATCCACGCTCTGGCATGCTGCGGCCACTTAAGCTGCATGGACCAACCGCGGCGTCGTAACCAGTGGGCCGTACTACAAAGACCAGTCAATGTGCCCCCCAAAAGATAGGCAGCGGTTGAAAGCACGGGTCCCCCGTGGAAGTAGGCTGCTGTGGCGACTAGTAAGAAAGAGGTAGAAAAATTGAAGAGTTCCCAGTAGATCGGGAAATTAGGTTCGTTGTAGCTGTAGCAGGCGTTGGCTGCAAGGTTGAACGGCAGACGCAACAAGATCAAACTGACACCCGTCAGCAGTGACGCAACCATCGTCTGGCGAAGCGGGTTCCAAAATTCAGAGCAAGGCCAACATAAGCCCAACGCGATACCACCGCCGACCAGGATCGCCAAGCAATAAACCGAGGCCACCAACAAGCATAGGCTAAATACCTGCTGGAACAACATTTGTCCTTCTTCCGGCTTGTCCGCGAGACGGTTGCGTAAGGTACAGGATAAGCCAAGGTCAAGACTCAGTGTGATCGTGGTCAATGCTGTGGCCAGTGCCCAGATTCCCATATGCACCGTCGAGAGCGTCCGAGCAGCCAGCGCAAAGGTCGCCGCGTTGAGCATCATGCCAAGCGCCCGCAAGGCAATCCTGATCATGCTGCCGTATAGTTGAAATCTCACGAGGCATGTCCTACATTGTTTAGCGATAGATATGCATGGCGAGCATCAGGCATCAAAAAAGCCCTCCTCACGCATACGTTGTATGAACCGAAGCCGAAAGCCATCCGTCGTGTGGACCGCAACATTTTCTGGCAGGCCTTCGAACAAGCGCTGGGAACAGCCTCCATCTCGAATGACACGGTCCATCTTCTCTACCGCATCATCAATGTCGTCGTACTTAAGGTCAGCATCACGCACAGCCTCAACCTGACCCCCACTGTTATGCACGAAGGTCACGCAGCCTAGGCGCTGTAATTCCAGCGGGGCCAGTCCATAATGTTCGTTCTGTGCGACATGCAAACCCCAACGTTGCCGGGCGATGATCTTTTCCATCTCCAGTCTCGGGAGGTCCCGCCGCCACTCGATATATGGCCGACTAGCCTGCATGACCTCAATGGCCTGGACGTAGGCGCCCCCCCCCCCGCCGATGATCAACAAGCCGAGATCATGATGACCGAGGGCACGCAAGCGGTCGACAATTTCTATGCCCAAGTGCACGCGCTTGAAGGGGACTACCCGTCCAATGATCACCACTGTATTGGAACGTTGTTCGTGTGCAAGGTAGTCGGGGTGACCGGCCGCAATAGCTGTAGCAACCCCATGGTAGATCGATTCGATGCGGGCCTTCGGGTAGTGCCGTGCGAACTGAGCAGCTGTCCATTGCGAATTGGTAATCATTAGGTGCTTGGATACCGTTTCACGGGACCACCCAGCAATCAGTCTGGAAACGATCACATAAGCGCTCCGAACAGCCAACTGCAAAATAGTCGGAGCGCGCACTCCCAAGTAACAAAGGCTCTCTCGGTCGAAAAAAAACAGCGGTATGTGCACTGTCTGTAAGAGCTTTTTGACCAAAAGCGGAGTTTCTCCATAAGTTCCCACAATAAAGTCGAAGTCATTGGCGATCTGACGTGCCTGCCTGAGCACGAATGCATAGCGCAGTAGTAGAGCGCCCGCCAGAAGGCCGGGGAAACGTCGGAACATGCTGATCTGAACGAATCGTACCTTCGAGGGATCAAGCTCGATACCCATTCGCTCGCGGATACGCACTACATCCAGCGTCCCGCCCGAATGAAGAACTGTCACATCGAATTCGAAGTCCTGCAGAGTTCTAACTAATTTGATGGCGAAGTTCTCGGCACCGCCGAACCCATAGATGTCACAGTGGATGACCAAGATACGCTTCATTCCGATTCAAACTGGTTGGTAAGAGGATGAGGGGCTGGAGCCCGAAGGGACTCTGCTCGGGTGTGCGTACGACAGTTAGTTCTTGTACGCGGAAGATATAGTCTGGCCGCCATTGCGGCGATTAATATCCAATGAACCCATACATAGCTGTTAATACTGAAAGACAATGGCAACATAGCAAGAAGTGACAAAAGCACGCCAAGGCTCACCAACTTGAGGGGACTTGCCTGCTGGCAAGACATAAAACGCCGCCAACAGCCACCTACGAGTCCAGTCCAAATGCTGAGCAGCAAGAAGAATCCGGGTAGACCGAGCTCAGCAAGCACACGAATAGGCAATGCCTTTGCATCTGGCAACCGACTGACAATGTCGCCTCCATCAGTGCCAGTGGCAATCCGAAGATATTCAGTGTCACCACTCAACAGCGCTCGGATTTCCGGACTGATCAAGCCCCACTCAGGGACACTTTGTTCGAACATATATGGAAATGCACCCGTACCAACACCCATTGGATAACTTGTTGCCATACTCAATCCCGAGGTAATCGTGGCCATTCGCGTGACGTTGGACCAAACTCCCTCATCAATAGAGGAGTCCACGCCTCCGAAGCTATCAATGAACGACTGCAGACGATCTCCGCCTGTGGCCGCAATGATTGAACCGATGAACACGAGCACTAGCGGCAAGAAAAGCAACTTCAAATTACCCCACCCACCACGGGACTTAAATATCGCCAACCATGCGCTTCCCCCCATAAAAGCCATAGCGATCAGTCCGATGCGTGATTGGGAAAGCAGTAGTGCGAGCAAGGTTGAGAACAGCAAAAGAACCTCGATCCGCAATCCAAGTAATCGTGAACGAAATAGGGATCCACCTAGCAGCACAGACGCCAATGCAAATGGAATCCACAAAGTCAACAGCTGGTCCGCAAGCATTGACGCCTCCGGCGCAGTGCCAAATATCTTCCCGTAACTTTTGCCTTGAATCGGACTGCGAAGCATCGCCAATAGATCATCCGCTGCATGGGCCAACGAGGAGTCTGTAAGCACGACCCCAGCCTGCACCACTAAAAAGGGCAGTACCGGTGAGAAACTGCACAGTATCCAGCGCACGGCAGTGACAGTGATTGAGACCTTCCAGATTGCCATTCGAAACCAAAACCAGACCGCCATGCCCGCACCCAAGCTGCACAAATCTCGCAAAATTCGCCCCTCTAAGCTTTGACCTTTAATTTCGTGAGGCATAGAAAGGAGCCAGGGAAATGACATATCGCCTATGAGCGCCCAGATCAGGATGGCTAACCAGCGCCGATCAAAACGGTCCAATGGCGCGAACTGCGGTCCAGCCTGGATAAAGACGACCAAGAGCGCCAGCGCTACCACCGGTAACAGTGTTGATTCCAGCGTCAATCTGAGCCAGTTTGCAGTCGAATTTTGAGCCACACGGTTTAAAGGTATTTTTGGCTACTCGATTGTGGATAAGTCTACATCTGGAGCTTCCCCTTTCTGTATTTTTGCC
>NZ_QFZK01000003.1 GCF_003415675.1 Rhodoferax lacus | reverse complement strand
GGCAAAAATACAGAAAGGGGAAGCTCCAGATGTAGACTTATCCACAATCGAGTAGCCAAAAATACCTTTAAACCGTGTGGCTCAAAATTCGACTGCAAACTGGCTCAGATTGACGCTGGAATCAACAGATCTGCGGGACTGTTCCCTTGATTTGATCTTGCCCTTGGCTTCTTTAGAGCTGTGTCGGAAGCGGTATGACTCATTGCCTGTCTCGACGATGTGGCAGTGATGGGTAAGCCTATCGAGCAATGCCGTAGTCATCTTTGCATCCCCGAACACGGCAGACCACTCCGCAAACGTCAGGTTGGTGGTGATCAGAACGCTGGTGTGTTCATAGAGCTTGGACAGCAGATGGAACAGCAAGGCGCCGCCCGCTTGGCTGAATGGCAAGTACCCCAACTCATCCAGAATGACCAAGTCCATGCGCATCAAACTCATGGCTATGCGTCCCGGAATGCCTTTGGCCTTTTCGTGCTCCAACGCATTGACCAGATCCACTGTCGAGTAGAACCGCACACGCTTTGAATGGTGGGTCAAGCCAGAGATTCCCAGTGCGGTTGCCAAGTGGGTCTTACCGGTGCCAGGTCCACCAATCAGTACAACGTTCTGCGCGTCCTCTGTGAAGGTCAGGTCTGCCAGCTTCTTGATGAGCGCCTTGTCGACTTGCGATACGTCGAAGTCGAAGCCCGCGAGGTCCCGATGGATCGGGAAGCGTGCAGACTTCATCTGGTGGGTAATGGAACGCATATGCCGGTCCACATCCTCTGCCTGGAGCAAATGCTCGACCAGCCAGCGTGAGCTCTGAATTGCTGAGCCACCATCTTGTTCCATGAGGTCGGCCCAGGCAGCGGCCATACCATTCAACCTCAGGGCCTTGAGTTCGCTCTGAACGTTTCGTTCTG
Organism: Rhodoferax lacus; assembly: GCF_003415675.1. Lineage (GTDB taxonomy): Bacteria > Pseudomonadota > Gammaproteobacteria > Burkholderiales > Burkholderiaceae_C > Allorhodoferax > Allorhodoferax lacus. The sequence continues at coordinate 403,009 of NZ_QFZK01000003.1, read as the reverse complement.
AATCATGCATGGAAGACTCCTTGATCATCGTTATGGGTTGGGCGCAGGCGGTCGTAGCGTGCGGTATCGGCTATGGGAAGGTGGGTCAATTGCAGAGCAGTCTGTGCATGCTCCGGCACCGGTGGCGCATTCAGCCGCGCCAGTACATTGCGCACATGCTCGGCACTGACGCTCCCGTTGGGTGTGGCCCCTTCAAGCACCAGATCCACCGCCACCAGGACCGCATCCAATCCGGCTTGTGGGACGGTGGCCAGCACCTGTGCCATCGTGCGGTCCCCTCCGGGGTGTCGCAGCAGCGATTTGCGCAACCGCTGCAATGACGCAGGAAGATCCAGAAACGGTGCCCCGTTTCTCAATGCGCCGGGCTTGCGTTGCACCAATTCGATGTAGTGCTGCCAGTCGTATGTCGTCTGACCGCTGCCTGGAGTTCTGGCATGACTGGCGATGATGGTTTCCGCGCAGGCAACATCCACCCGGTTCGGATACAGCCGGGTGCTCACCAGGTGCCCCGCCCATTCGCAGGGAACGGAGTAACGGTTGCGTGCCACCGCAACCAAGCAGGTGCTGCTGACCCGCGCAGGCTTCTCCACATAGCCATCAAAGAGCACCGGTATAGACATGAGATGGGGGCGCTCGAGCTCCAGCATTTCTGCCACAGTGAATTGCTTGTGGATGGGATGCACCGTATCCGCCCAGATGGAGTGGCATCGTTCTCCGAGCCAGGCGTTGAGTTCAGCGAATGACCCAAAGCGTCTGGTGCCAGCCTCAATCCAGATCCGCCTGCGGCTGTCCTGAACGTTCTTCTCCACCACGCCCTTCTCCCAGCCTGACGCCACATTGCAGAAGTCCGGATCAAACAGGTAATGACTGCACATGGCAGAGAAGCGTGCATTGACAATGCGGCCCTTGCCCTTCTTGACCTTGTCCACCGCCGTCTTCATGTTGTCGTAGATGCCACGCCTGGCAATACCACCCAACGCATGGAATGATCGGGTATGCGCGTCGAACAGCATCTCGTGACCCTGGCCAGGGTATGCCACCAGCCAGAAGGCACGACTGGCACATAGCTTCAGATGGGCCACCTGCATCTTGTAAAACACCCCGCCAACCAGCAGACCCTCTTCACTCCAGTCGAACTGGAATGCCTCGCCGAGCTCGAAGCTCAGCGGAACAAAAGCCTTGGTGGGATCCTTGACACTTTCCTCTCGCCAAGCACGAATGAAGGCAGTAACTGCGCTGTAGCCGCCTCGGTAGCCCTGCGCCTGAATCTGCGCAAACAGCGCCTTGCCGCTGCGCCGTGCGTGCTTGGCCCTATGCGCATCCGTACGCAGCGCTTGCACCAGCACGGGCTCAAATGGCGTGAGCTTGCCATCCGCCTGCTTGCGTTGGTACTTCGGGGTTATGTCGCCGGGGGCTTTGAGCCACTTCTTGACCGTGTTTCTGGCCAGTCCCGTCCTTCTGCAAATCTCTCCGTCAGAGAGTTGGTCGCGCAACTTCATGCGCCGCACCTTGCCAATCATGTCCATGGTGATCACCTTTTACATCCCTGCTGAAAGTTTCAGCAGAGCAGTGGAACACCCCTGTCAATTTTGGATCGGCACTCTCAGTTTCAGACTGTCAATTTTCGGTCAGCGGCAACATGCCTCCATCAACAATTTCGGTAAAGTCTACAGTTAATGCCTCTCGTCCACTGCGAGAAGTTAGCGCGTCCTGAAACCTCTGAATATCCCAAATGTGGAATTCCGCAGGAATTCCTTCAATAGACACTGCAGGCCAGTCGCGAACACGATCACTCAGAATTGCATCAGTTGCGAGATAAAGTCGAAACCTCGATATAGATTGCTTATGATGCAATAAAATCGATGAAAAGTCAGTTGCGGGATCCTCGTCGGCAGGTAAATGGTCATCGTGTCCGGCCAAGGCTTCATCAATGAAATTTGTAAGTTTGGAGAATTCGATTTTCGCTGAGGTTTGAGTTAAAGTATCAGGCTCTGTGCGACCATAAAAATTCGCAATAATAATGCGGAATGACCCGTCTGCTTCATCAATTGAGTAACCGTCTATTCCAAGATTCCTACGTCGAGTGCCTATTCCACGATAAGGGCACGGTGTGAAATCGACAAATTCCTCCGCCTCTTCCAGCATACGCCCAACAATTGCAACAAATCCATTCTGACGATCGTCTTCCCCAAACTCACGCAGTGACTGTGAAACAACATCGTTTCTAAAAATCTGTAGACCTTGATCCAAAACAAACTCCTTTAACTTATAACATAATTTGCATTAATAATGTCGCAACTCGATTGCGAATAAAACTATGCGAAAATTATGAAAAATCCATTGATTTATTAACGAATAGATATTCATTCAAGACAAAAAGTAAATATCAAACATACTTCCCCACGGCCTCCAAAAACCCCTTCTGCACCTTGCTCCGCAACCCCTTGGGCTCCAGCACCTGCACATCCGCCCCAAAGCGCATGATGTCCCCCACCAGCTCGCGGTCATCGGCGTACGGAAACGACAGCAGGTAGCTGCCGTCCGCCTCAAACGAACTCTCCTGCAGCGGGTGCCAGGATTCACCGGCCACCCAGCGCGCACGCTCGGGGGTGAAGCGCAGCTTGGCCCAGTCTTGTGCGGCACCGTTGAAGATGCCATAGCCGCTGCCCAGGGCCTGGTCTATGTTTTTGGTGCTGACCTCTTTGGCGGCGGTGTCCAGCACTTCAATCTTCTGGATGGCGTCTATGCTGAAGCTGCGCACGTCGTCGCGCAGGTGGCACCAGGCGTCCAGGTACCAGTTGTCGCGGTAGTGCACCAGGCGCTGGGGCGAGACTTGTCGCTCGGTGGTGATGCCGTTCTGGCGGTTGAAGTGCCAGATCTTCAGGCGCTTGCGGGCCATGGTGGCGGCGGCCACCACTTCGAATGATTTGGCCTGTACCACGCGCTTGCCGGCGTGGACGATGCGTATGCGCTTGGCTACGTCCTGGCTGGCCAGGCCGTGCTTGTCCATGAGCTGGTTCAGGCGGCTTTGCAGGGGTTTGAGTTTGTTGCCCAAGAGGCCGGGCTCCAACTGCTCCAGCAGTTGCTGGATGGTGACCAGGGCCAGTATTTCTTCCTGGCTGAACCACAGGCCGGGCAGTTCGTTGTCGGTGTGGGCGTCTTCAAGCAGGTAGCCGCCCAGGTCGCGGTCAAAGCGGATGGGCACATGCAGCTGGTCGCGCAGCTTGGCGATGTCGCGCTTGAGGGTGGCGCGCGACACTTCCAGCGCGGCCATCAGCTCATTGGCAGACACAGCTGTGCGGCTGCCCAGCAGGCTTTTGTATCGGTATAACCGGACGACTTCACTCATGCCTCGCGTACCTTGCTTCTAATGGTTTTTTTTGCATCTTAATGCGTGCACATGACGCACGGCCCGGTGTGTATGGTGGGTGACGCACTGGCAGCTGCTGTGCGATGTATCAAAGTGGGGCAAGTTTGTGCCAAGGCGTGTGCGTGGCGTGGGCTTGGGGGCCTGTGCTTATGGCCAGCGATGCGGGGTTTGGGGAGGCGGGACGGGGCTCGTGTGGTGAGCCTGGGTGCGTCAGCTTCACCCGGCCCTATCCCGCCAACCCAAACGCTGGTGCCATGCGTTCCTGCTCGCTTGCGCTCAGGCCCAGGTGTGTAGCCAGCTTGGGCCACTGCTGAACGATGGCCCGGCTGTTTGCAACCACGGTCTTGGCCGCCTTTGCGCTTATGCGGAAATAGGGTGCCACGGAGAGTGCCAGGTCCAGATCCAACGCGTTGTCGGCTTCGCTGATGTTGAGCTTCAGGCCTTGTGAGCCGGGTACGGGGTTCATGTCATACGCACCGGACAGACGCCACCCTTTGCCTGACACCAGGATGCAGCCGTGGTTGCGCAAGTGGTCATCGGTATTGGACACAAGCTGGTTAAACACAATGCGCGACCACAACTCTCGCAGGTCGGCATCGGTCTGCGCGCCATGGTCCATCAGCACGCGGGCGATTTCCAGATAGCTGACACCGGTCGACTCGTCGTCACCGTCCTTGTGCCCGGTGAGTGTCATGGCGGATGCGAAGTGCAGGCGTCGGCCCTCTGCCGTGCGGTCAAAGCGCTTTACCAGGAAAGTATGGTGGCGGCTGGCAAAACGCCGCGCCATGGCGTCAGGCACACGCAGGCCGCAGGACTGGGCCAGTGTGTGCACCACCAGCTCCCAGGCGCCAACATCGTGGGTGTCATGCACGCTGGGAAACTTGGCGATCCACAGGTGGCCATCCGGGTCGACCACGCTGGCCTTTGGCCTTGCGCCGCCCAATGAGCCGCCAGGCGCCAGCAGCATGCGCAACCAGCTGTCGCCACCTGCCGCGGTGTTGTCTTCATCACGCTCCAGCGCCAGGCTTGCGGCTTCGAGTTCGCGCAACTGCACAAACGGCGGCGCGGCCACGCCGTGACGGTCGTCTACGAAATCGCCTGCGTCGTCCGGCCGCAGCCGCAGGGCACCTACGCGGAAGGCGTCATGCACGCCCAGCAGGTAATCTGATTCGTGCAGTCGCACGGCTTTGCCAACCAGCCCGGAACGCTGCTCACGTTCCAGGCGGCGGCGCATAAGCAGGCGACCCCAGCGGTCGGGGCTGGCATCCGCAAAGACGCCGAAGTTGGTATGGCCTTGGGGCGGGTGTTGTCGCCCCTGAAAGAGGCCGAGCCTGGGGTCAAGATACAGCTTGCTCAGGGCTGGATGCGAGAGAGCGGCCGCATCGAACGCAAACTCAAAGATTTCGCGGCCAGCACCGCGCTGCACGTGCAGCAAGCCCAGGCGAAGTGGTGCGGGCAAGTCGCTCCAGTCGGCATATACAGCAATGGTGCGCATGGCTTAGCGGCCTTTGGGCTTGGGTATTGGCGCGGGTGTGGGCACGTCTAAAAGCCCGGCCAGTGCCGCGGAACTGGAGAAGCCATTCTTTGCCACCCAGCTGTGTTCGGGTGGGGTGGGCTTGACGCGCTGTGACACTGCAGTTGTCTTTGCAACCGGGGGCGCAACGCTTGCGACCTTCTTGCGGGTGGCGGGCAAGCGTGCGTCCTGCAACTCCCGCCCTTGGGTGTCAGCATGGGCCAGCAGACCGAGATCGCTCTCAAGGCCAAGCACCTGCATGACAGACAAGTAGGCACCCATGGTCACGCCGGGGCCACCGCGCTCCAGGCTGCGCAAGGTCATGGGGGACATACCGGAGCGCTCAGCCACCTGCTTGGCTGTCAGCCGCCGCCGCTGCCGCGCCAGCCGCAAGCGTTCACCAAATTGCTGCAGCAGGTTGGCTGTGGAAGGAAGCAAGGGGGCGGTATTCTTGGCCATAGCGTCAATATTTTATCTATATTGAAAATAAATAGCCACTTTATTGACACTATTTGCCTGAGGACGCTTGCCGTGTGTGGACTCTGTCCGTCCCCTACGGCAGGGTGCATCGCCTCTCACTCAAACGGATTGACCACCTGTATGGCGCAGCCCACAAAGTCGCGCACATTGCGGGTGGCCAGCACCAGCTGATGCTCCAGGGCGGTAGCGGCTATGAGCATGTCGGGCGCGCTGCGAACGATGCCCTGGGCCTGGAATTGGCCACGCAAGACGCCCCCGCGCTGCGCAATCGAGGCCGTGACAGGGTAGACCGCGTGCATGCGTTCCACCATGGCATTGAAGAGCGCAAGCTTGCGCGTGTGGGGTTGCCAGGCCAGGCCAAAGTGCGCTTCCTCCAGGGTGATGGCGGAGATGGCCAGCAGCTCCACCGATTGCAGCCAGCGCATGACCTGCGCATCGGGTGTCTTTTTGACAAACTCGCTGATGACGTTGGTGTCAGCCAGAACGATGGTGGTAGCCATGCCGCGGCCTTAGCTCGGGTCTGCAAAGGCGTTGGCGCGCTGCCACGCGCTTGACCGCGTGCCTGCCTCGGCCCCGGCCAAGCCGGTGTCGTCTTCTGGCGCATAGGTCTGGCGCAGTTGCTCCAGCTGGCTGTAAAAGCTCTGGGCAGGCGGCTTGCCTGCGGCCTCGCTGTGCTGGAAGTAGTCGGCAGAAACAAGCACCGCCACCGCCTTGTTCCGGTTGGTGATGACCTGCGGCTGCTGCTGAGCGGCTGCAATCAGGGCGGACAGTTGCTGGCGGGTCTGGGCAATGGAGATAGACATAAACTTCCTTTTATGTACATGGAATATGTACATTTTAGGTTTTTATCGCAATTTCGTGCAGGACATAGAGCAGGAGCGCAGTTCCGGCAGCGTGCAGACCATGAACCGCATCTTCGGCATGCTGGGCCTGAAGCTGGGTGTGGCACGAACCTCGATAGATTCACCGACATGACAGGTCATTCGCGCAAAAAGGCAGCCTAAGGGCCTCCGGTGATATGACCAACAAAATGGACACTTTTATTATTAATTGTCCAATATAATGGACATATGAGCACCTACTCCGATACTTCCACCGTACTGGATCGCCAGTTGCTGCTGCAACTCGGCGCGAGGCTCAAACGCCTGCGCAAGCAGCAGGGATCATCCAGCGTAGCCATGGCCCAGCGCGTTGGCATATCGCGCACCACACTCGGTGCCGTGGAGGCAGGTGATCCCGCACCATCGATTGGCACCTACCTGCGTGTGATGTCGGCACTGGGTGTATCCGGCGAGCTGGCGTTATTGGGCAGTGGCGCACTTCAAACCGGGCAACCAGTAGCCAAGGCAACCTCCAAGCGCTCAGCGCCGCCGCTGTCCCTGGTCGTTAAGGCGGCTGATGGTGCACACGACGTTCAGGATCTGCAGAGCTTGATGCTGCACAAAGAGGCGGTTCGCCTGATCCAGAGTGATCCCGCGCTGCTTCAAAAGGCCACTGCCACCCTGGATAGGTGGCGCAGTTCACCAGACAAGCGCTCCCAATTTTTGTGGGACGAGTGGTCGGTGATATTGCACCGTCACGATTGGCGCCGCGCCTTGAGCAACTCCCGCCGTGCCAAGGAGCTTAGGCAGGCATCACCCTTGCCAAGCATTTTGCCGCCCGAAGTGCGCGAAAACGTTCTGGCGCAAGTGCGCTCGCTCAAGCAGGGTATGGAACTTGGTGGCCCAACATGAATCGGCAGTACGTGGAACGAGAGGCCATGCGCTTGGCCACACATTGGGCTCCCCCCAAGCCGACACCCTGGCCCCACTTCGCTGCGCGCTGCACCTACTGATTTGTCAGGCTCAAGCCTAGCGGCAAGTAAAGGGTCATGGGCGCATCCATACAAGGGATGAAACCGTATTGCTCGTAGAAGAACTTCGCTTCTTCATCTTTCGCATCCACCAGCAGCGCGTAGGCACCAACCAGGCTACGGGCATGCAAACACCTGTCAACGGCACAGCCAATCAGAATCTCGCCCAATCCGGCTCCACGACTTTCAATAGCGCGTGCCAGGCGCCCCATGCGAAAGCAAGGCACGGGGTAGCGGGGCAGCTTCTTGCGTTCGGTGTCACTGAGTTGTTGAACATCTATTTGTGCCGCACTGAGCGTGTAGAAACCCAGTATCTTGCTTGGCGCCGCGTCATCAACAATCACGAAGACGGTGTTGATGCCTTTTGAACTCTGCTGCGCTGCATATTTGTGCAAGAAATCATCGAGAGCCGACACCCCACAATGAAAGCTTGCGCGATCGTGCACCCTGACATCAAAAACCTGCTCTTCAAGCACGCTTGACCTTTGCCACTGCCTTCAGCGCACCCTGCAACGCCGGGTTAGGCTTGAACGCGCCATGGAGCGCTGCGTTGAAGGCAAGAAAATCTCTTTTGGAGAGCGTTACCCGAGACTCCTGCTCCAACAGGGTTTGAGCTTTCTCTTTGGCCGCACTGCGGACAAAGCCGGCCATCGTTGTGCCCATAAGGCTTGCCGCACGGGAGAGAAGGTCCTTGTCCTCGGCATCAAGCTTTAGATCAAAACGGGCAACTGTGGCCATGGCAACTCCAAAAAAATCATACGGTATTTTGCCGTATCAAATCAGGGTGGTCAACTTGAAGAAGCAGAGCGACTGCTTCGGACTTAAGCGCGCATTCGCCGCTGGGTAAAGATGCTGCGGGACCAGGGCTACGACATTCCAAGGGCGTGAGCGGATAGACTCCCTTTGATGACCGAAGACCTGAAGCAACACACACCCATGATGGCCCAGTACCTGGCCCTCAAGGCGGACTTTCCGGACACGCTGCTGTTCTACCGCATGGGTGACTTCTACGAGATGTTTTACACGGATGCCGAGAAGGCCGCGCGCCTCTTGGACATCACGCTGACCACGCGCGGCCAGTCGGCGGGCCAGCCCATCCAGATGGCCGGTGTGCCCTTTCATGCGATGGAGGGGTATCTGGCCAAGCTGATTCGCCAGGGCGAGTCGGTGGCGATTTGCGAGCAGATTGGCGAGGTGGGTGGCAAGGGGCCGGTGGAGCGCAAGGTGATGCGCGTGGTGACACCGGGCACGCTGACCGATGCCGAGCTGCTGAACGAAAAAACCGAGTCCATGCTGATGGCCGTGCACCAGGGCCCACGCAACCGCTGCGGCCTGGCCTGGCTGTCGGTGACGCAGGGGATCGTGTTCCTGGCCGAGTGCGCGCCCGACGCGCTGGGCGCGTGGATCAGCCGCATTGCGCCCAGCGAGCTGGCCTACAGCGCCACCGTCACCACCAGCTTTGAAGAACGCCTGAAGCGCCTGCGCATGGGCACTTCCGTATTCCTGACGGCCCGGCCCGAATGGCAGTTTGACAGTGCCCTGGGCCAGACCAAGCTGCTCTCCGCCCTGCAGGCTGCAAGCCTCACGAGCTGGAACGCACAAGACCTGCCGCTGGCCCATGCCGCAGCGGGCGCGCTGTTGGCCTATGCCGAGCACACGCAGGGCCGCACGCTCACCCACATCAGCAGCGTGCAGGTACAGCGCGACGATGCTTTGATAGACCTGCCTGCCACCACGCGGCGCAACCTGGAGCTCACACTCACCCTGCGCGGCGAGGACTCCCCTACCCTCTTCAGCCTGCTCGACACCTGCATGACCGGCATGGGCAGCCGCGCCTTGAAGCGCTGGCTGCTGGAGCCCAAACGCGAGCGCACCGAGGCCCGGCACCGCCTGCACGCCATTGCCACCCTGCACACCGGCCCCAACGCCAACCTGTGGCAGAGCCTGCGCCAGCAGCTCAAGGGCTGTGCCGATGTGGAGCGCATCACCGCCCGCCTGGCCCTGCGCCAGGTGCGCCCGCGCGAGCTGGTGGCGCTCTTGAACACACTGCAAAAAACCCAGGCGCTGTCGCAGCATCTGCAGGGCCTGGACGGCCAGCTGCAGGCCATTGCCACCGACCTGCTGACGCCCCCCGAATGCGCCAACCTGATTGCCGCCGGCATTGCCCCTGAGCCGGCCGCGATGGTGCGCGACGGCGGTGTGATTGCCAGCGGCTTTGATGCCGAGCTGGACGAGCTGCGCGGCATCCAGACCAACTGCGATGCCTTCCTGCTGGACCTGGAGGTGCGCGAAAAAGCGCGCAGCGGCATCCCCAATTTGCGTGTGCAGTTCAACCGTGTGCACGGCTTCTACATCGAAGTCAGCACAGGCCAAGCCAGCAAGGTGCCCGAGGACTACCGGCGCCGCCAGACCCTGAAAAACGCCGAGCGCTTCATCACCCCGGAGCTCAAGGCCTTCGAAGACAAAGCCCTGAGTGCGCAGGACCGCGCACTGGCGCGCGAGAAGTGGCTGTTCGAGCAGGTGCTGGACCAGCTGCAGGCCTTTGTGCCCATGCTGACCCGCACAGCGCAGGCCCTGGCCGCGCTGGATGCGCTGTGCGCACTGACCGAGCGCGCGCTGACGCTGGACTGGTGCGCACCGCAGTTTGTGGAGCAGCCCTGCATAGACATCACGCAGGGCCGCCACCCGGTGGTGCAGGCGCGGCTGGCCGAGTTGTCCAGCGGTAACTTCATCGCCAACGACACCCGACTGGGCGCCAAGCAGCGCATGCAGATGATCACCGGCCCCAACATGGGCGGCAAGTCCACCTACATGCGCCAGGTGGCCCTCATCGTGCTACTGGCCAGCATGGGCAGCCATGTGCCGGCCACGGCCTGCACGCTGGGGCCCATAGACGCCATCCACACCCGCATAGGCGCGGCCGATGACCTGGCCAATGCCCAGTCCACCTTCATGCTGGAGATGACCGAGGGTGCGCAGATCCTGCACGCGGCCACGCCACAAAGCCTGGTGCTGATGGACGAGATAGGCCGCGGCACCTCCACCTTTGACGGCCTGGCGCTGGCCTCGGCCATTGCCACGCAGCTGCATGACAAGACGCAGGCCTTCACCCTGTTTGCCACGCACTACTTCGAACTCACCGAATTCCCGGCCACGCACCACGCAGCGGTGAACGTGCATGTGAGCGCGGCCGAGGCCGGGCGCGACATTGTGTTCCTGCATGCGATTGAGCCCGGTCCGGCCAGCAAGAGCTATGGCGTGCAGGTGGCGCGCCTCGCCGGCATGCCTGCAGCCGTGCTCAACCAGGCACGCCACACGCTGGATGCGCTGGAGGCCAACGCCACCGCTTCGCAGCGCCAGGTGGATCTGTTTGCTGCGGCGCCGGTGGCTGAAGTAGCTTCGGTGTCAGCCGTTGAAGCAGCCGTGGCCGCACTCGACCCGGATGCCATGAGCCCGCGCGAAGCGATGGATGCGATCTACCAACTCAAGGCCCTGGTGCGCACCGTTTGAAGGCCTTGCTGCGCACGGATATGGGGCTGCTGTAGGGGCTGTCGTTGGCAGGCTGAAAAAAGGCGCTTTTTGCTGATGTGCGTCAATAACAGACCGTATGATGAAGTGGCGGTTCAGTCACTGGAAGCTGTACCGGCCACCTCCCCACATACATGCGACACAGAAAGAGGCTGCCATCAATACGCTCAACAACCTGAGAATTTCCACGCGCCTCACGGCCACCTTTGCCATGCTGGTGGCGGCCATGCTGGTCATTGCCGTGACCGGCGTATTCCAGATGGGCATGATGTGGCGCAACGCCGATGAGATATCCACTCTGTGGCTGCCCAAATCGGTATCGGTGAACAAGATGGGCTCGCAGCTGGCCAGCTACCGCATGGCCGAACTGCAGTTTGTGATGAGCACGGTGGACAGCGAGTCCGACGAACTGCAGAAAAAAATGGCCAAGGGCCTGGCGGCCTTCCAGGCAGACAGCAAGGCCTTTGGCGAGCGCATTACCGATGACAACGAGCGCAAGCTGTTTGACAGCTTCATGGCCGATTGGGCGGCCTACCTCAAGATCCACGAGCAGGTGGTGTCCCTCACCAAGCAGTTCCAGGCAGACCAAGGCAAGCGCCTGCTCAACACCACGGCCGAGAAGCTGTTCGTCAAGGCCACGGCCACACTCGACCAGTTGGTGGACATCAGCCAGAAGGGGGCCACCGACGAGGGCGCCAACATGGTGACCAGCTACAACACGGCGCGTGTGGCCATGCTGGTGATTGCCGCCCTGGGCGTGGGCCTGGCAGCAGTGGCGGCCACGGTGCTGATCCGCTCTATTACCAAGCCGCTGTCAGAAGCCGTGCAGGCCATTGAGCGCGTGGCTGGCGGTGACTTGAGCGTGGCCATCAACGCCACCACCAAAGACGAGGCAGGCCAGCTGCTCACCGCGCTGAACAACATGCAGCACGGCCTGATTGAGGTGGTGAGCAAGGTGCGCCACGGCTCGGAAAGCGTGTCTGCCGCCAGCGAAGAAATTGCCTCGGGCAACCAGGACCTGTCCAACCGCACCGAGCAGCAAGCCACCGACCTGGAGCAGACCAACGCGCACATGAACCGGCTCAGCGGTGCTGTGGCCGAGAACGCCGAGAACGCGCGCCAGGCCAACCAGCTGGCACAGGGCGCATCAAACCTGGCGGTGCGGGGTGGCGAAGTGGTGGGTCAGGTGGTGGAGACGATGAAGGGCATCAACGACTCTTCGCGCAAGATCTCCGACATCATCAGCGTGATTGACGGCATTGCTTTCCAGACCAACATCCTGGCGCTGAACGCCGCAGTGGAAGCAGCGCGTGCCGGCGAACAGGGGCGCGGCTTTGCGGTGGTGGCCAGCGAGGTGCGTTCCCTGGCCGGGCGCTCGGCCGACGCGGCCAAGGAGATCAAGAGCCTGATCAATGCCAGCGTGGAGCGCGTGGAGCACGGCAGCACCCAGGTGGGCCAGGCCGGGCAGACCATGACCGAACTGGTGGAGGCCATCAAGAAGGTGGCCAGCATCATGGGCGAAATCAGCGAGTCCAGCCGCGAGCAGGCCGCAGGCGTGCAGCAGCTGGGTGCATCCATGTCCAACATGGACCAGGCCACGCTGCAAAACGCGGCCATGGTGGAAGAAATTTCTGCCGCAGCCAACACGCTCAGGCACCAGGCCACCGATCTGGTGGAGGCGGTGTCGGTGTTCAAGGTGGGGCGCGGCGGCTACCTGGCGCTGGGTTAGGGCCAAGCCCCGTGGCCGTCAGGCGCTCGCCTGACGCGCTCGCCTAAAATCAGCGTTTTGTATACGAATCCGCTTCATGACTTATTGCGTCGCCATCAAACTCAACGCCGGCCTGGTGTTCCTCTCCGATTCCCGCACCAACGCGGGGCTGGACCAGATCAGCACCTTCCGCAAGATGATTGTTTACGAGAAGCCGGACGACCGTTTCATGGTGCTGCTGTCGGCGGGCAACCTGAGCATTTCGCAAAGCATCCGCGAAATTTTGCAGGTGGAGCGGCTCAAGGACCACGACGAAGACGAAGGCGTGACCATCTGGAACGCCAAGAGCATGTTTGATGCGGCCCGCGTGCTGGGGGCAGCCATCCGCAAGGTGCATGACCGCGATGCCGGCTCGCTGCAGCAGTCGGGGGTGGACTTCAATGTCTCGCTGATTTTTGGTGGCCAGATCAAGGGCGAAGGCATGCGCCTGTTCCAGGTGTATTCGGCCGGCAACTTCATTGAAGCCACGCCCGAGACACCCTACTTCCAGGTGGGTGAGTCCAAGTACGGCAAGCCGGTGCTGGACCGCGTGATCACCCCCACCACGCCGCTGGACGAGGCCGCCAAGTGCGCACTGGTGTCCATGGACTCCACGCTCAAGTCGAACCTGTCGGTGGGCCTGCCCATGGACATGGTGGTGTACGAGGCCAACAGCTTCCAGACCGACAAGGTGGTCTGCATTGACGAGAACAACCCCTACTTCAAGATGCTGCACGGCAGCTGGGGCCAGAAGCTGCGCGAGGTGTTTGACAGCATCGAAGACCCGACCTGGGACGGCGCACAGACCGAGGTGCCGCTGATGGTGCCCACGGCGCGCAGCCTGCCACTCAAGAAGATCACTACCCCTGACGAACGGCTGATCTAGACCTTGCAAGGGCGGGCGCAGTGATTGTTTTCTCCCACGCCAATAGTTTCCCGGCCAGCACCTACAAGGTGCTGTTCAAGAGCCTGCGCGGGCGCGGCTTTACCGTGCGGGCGCTGGAGAAGTTTGGCCATGACCCGCTCTACCCCGTCAGCAGCAACTGGCCGCATCTGGTGCGCCAGCTGTGCGCGTTCATGCAACAGGAGGCCGAGAAGACAAGCCAGCCGGTCTGGCTGGTGGGTCACTCGCTGGGCGGCTACCTGAGCTTCATGGCAGCGCTGCGCTTGCCGCAGCTGGTGCGGGGCGTGGTGCTGATTGACTCGCCCCTGCTGGGCGGCTGGAAATCCAGCCTGGTGGGGTTGGCCAAGCGCACGAACATGGTGGGCTCGTTCTCGCCCGGTGCGGTGAGCCAGCGCAGGCGCAACAGCTGGGCCAGCACGGATGAGGCCTTTGCCCACTTTCGCAGCAAAAAAGCCTTTGCCCACTGGGACGAGCAGGTGCTGCGCGATTACGTGAACTTTGGCACCGAAGAAAAAGGCGGCAAGCGGGTACTGGCCTTTGACCGCCTGGTGGAGACCGACATCTACAACGCCCTGCCCCACAACCTGGAGCGCCAGCTCAGGCGCCACCCGCTGCAGTGCCCGGTGCACTTCATTGGCGGAACCGATTCCGAAGAGCTGCGCCGCGTGGGCACCCGGCTCACGCAAAAGGTGACACAGGGCCGCATCAGCATGATCGAAGGCAGCCACCTGTTCCCCATGGAGAAGCCGGTGGAGACAGCGGCCGCCATCGAAGCTGCTATTCGCGCAATGGAAAACGCGGCTTAAAACAGGCTCATGCCGTCCACTGCACCGTGCCCGTCCAGGCCGTAGCCAGCACCACCAGGCCAAAGGCAATGCGGTAGTAGGCAAAGCCCACAAAGTCGTTGGTGGCGATGAACTTCAGCAGCCAGCGTATGCACAGCCAGGCCGAGGCAAAAGACACCAGCAAACCGACGCCAAACAGCGGCAGATCGGCCATGCTCAGGAGTGCGCGCTCCTTGTACAGGCTGTAGGCGCCCGCCCCCACCAGCGTGGGGATGGCCAGGAAGAAAGAGAACTCGGCTGCCACCTTGCGTGACAGGCCCAAGAGCATGCCGCCGATGATGGTGGCGCCGCTGCGGCTGGTGCCGGGAATCATGCCGATGCACTGCACCAAGCCTACCTTGAGGGCGTCCAGGCCGGACATGTCGTCGATGTCATGGATGCGCGGCACCGGCTTGGCCACCTTCTCCACCCACAGGATGATGAAGCCGCCCACGATGAAGGCACCGGCCACCACGGGCGGGTTGAACAAATGCTCCTTGATGACCTTGTACACGGTAAAGCCCACCACAGCGGCGGGCAGAAAACCGATGAACACATTGGCCGCAAAGCGCTGCGCCCGTTTGCTGTTGGGCAGTGTGACGATGGTGTTGCGGATCTTTTCCCAGTACACCAGGATGACCGCCAGAATGGCGCCGGTCTGGATGGCGATCTCGAACACCTTGGCCTTTTCGTCATGGAAGCCCAGCAGCGACCCGGTAAGAATCAGGTGGCCGGTGCTCGAGATGGGCAGGAACTCGGTGAGCCCCTCCACAACACCCATGATGGCGGCCTTGAACAGCAAAACAATATCCAAAATTCACTCCCTAAATAACCGGTAAAAAACTACTCGTAGCGCAAGGCCTGAATGGGCAGTAGTTTAGAGGCCCTGTGTGACGGGTAAAAACCGAAGAACACGCCCACACAGCCCGAGAAACCCACCGCCAGCAAGACCGAGCCCAAGCTCAGGCTCACCTGCCAGCCGGCAAAGGCACCCACACCCCAGGTAGCGGCCGCGCCCAGCGCCACGCCGATGGCGCCGCCAATCAGGCTGAGCGTGACCGCCTCAATCAGGAACTGCGCCAGGATGTCGCGCCCACGCGCACCCACAGCCATGCGCAGGCCGATCTCGCGGGTGCGCTCGGTCACGCTGACCAGCATGATGTTCATGATGCCAATGCCGCCAATCAAGAGGCTGATGCCGGCCACGGCGGCCAGCAGCAGGGTCATGACGTGGCTGGACTCTTCCTGGGCCTGCAGGATCTCGGTGAGGTTCTTCACCACAAACGGGGCATCGCCGCCGGGGGCCACCTTGAAACGCTGGCGCAGCAGGTCGGTGATGCTCTGCTCCACGGCCTTCATGTCCTGGCCGTCGCGCACCTTGACCGATATCGAGCCCACGCGCTTCAAGCGGATGCTGGCGTCACCGCCCCAGATGCGATTGCGCAGGGTGGACAGGGGAATCATGATGGCGTCGTCCTGGTCCTGGCCCATGGAGTTCTGGCCCTTGGGCGACAGCACGCCGATCACCGTCATGGGGATGTTGCGCACGCGCACCATCTTCTCCACCGGGTCTTCCTCGCCAAACAGTTCGCGTGCCACGGTGCTGCCTATCCAGGCCACCTTGGCCGAACCGGCCAGTTCGGCCGCATCAAAGGGGCGCCCGCTGGCCAGGGGCCAGTCACGCGCCTCCAGGTAGTCATTGGTCACACCGATGATGCTGGTGCTCCAGTTGGCATTGCCATAGACCAACTGGCCGTTGGCGCGCGAGGTGGGTGCTGCCACCTGCACCTCGGGGATCTCGAAGGCAATGGCCTGCGCGTCTTCCTCGGTGAGGCGCTGGCGTGTCTGCGCGCCCAGGCGCACCCCCGCCTGCGACACGCCACCGGGCATGACCAGCATGATGTTGGAGCCCAGGCCCTTCATCTGCTCCTGCACGCGGTCGGTGGCGCCGCGGCCCACGGCAATCATGGTGATGACTGCGGCCACGCCGATGATGATGCCCAGCATGGTGAGCACGCTGCGCAAGGCGTTGGCGGCCAGGGCGCGCAGGGCGCTGCGTAACGCAGCAAAGATGTTCACCCCCACGCTCCACCGCTGCGCGCTTCGCTGCAGACGTCCTGCACGATCTGCCCGTCCTTGAAGACCAGGCGGCGCCGGGCCCAGGCGGCAATGTCGGCCTCGTGGGTGACCAGCACCACGGTCATGCCCTGTTGGTTGAGCCCGGTGAGCAACTGCATGATGTCTTCACTGGTTTGCGAGTCGAGTGCCCCGGTGGGTTCGTCGGCCAGGATCAGCTGCGGCTGGTTCACCAGGGCACGGGCAATCGCCACGCGCTGCTGCTGGCCACCCGAGAGCTCGGCCGGTGTATGGCCCATGCGCTCACCCAGGCCCACGCGCTGCAGGGCCTGCTGCGCGCGCTCGCGCCGCTGGGCCGGTTTGATGCCGCTGTAGACCATGGGCAGTTCCACATTCTCCAGGGCCGAGGTGCGCGGCAGCAGGTTGAACTGTTGGAACACAAAGCCGATGCGCCGGTTGCGAATGGAAGCCAGCTGGTCCTGGCCCATGGCCTGGACCGCCTCACCGGCCAGGTGGTAGGTGCCGGAGCTGGGCAGGTCCAGACAGCCCAGGATATTCATCAGCGTGGACTTGCCCGAGCCCGAGGCGCCCATGATGGCCACGAAGTCACCCGCGGCAATGTCCAGCGACACATCGCGCAGGGCGTGCACCGTCTGGCCAACGCCTGCGCGCTGCTGCGCGGCCGTGCCCATGGTGTAGGTCTTGCTGAGGTGACGGGCCTGAATCAGCACGCTGTCGGGTGTAGCCATGGCCGCTTAAAACGGGGGCCGGGGGCCGCCCGGGCCTGCCGTGCGCGGTGCCGCGCCGCCCGCTGCAGACTTGGTGCCCACAATCACTTCAGCCCCTTCGGCCAGTTCTGCGGTGGCCCGGGGGTCGGCCAACAGCTCGGTCATGCTGCCGTCGCTCACACCCTGGCGCACGTTCAGGGCCTGGGGCTTGCCCTGGGCATCGAGCACATAGACGCGGGCACGGTTGGCGCTGCGCCCGGTCTCCGAGGCCTGCGCCTTGGGCGGCTCCACACCCGCAATGCGCATGCGCAGCGCGGCGTTGGGCACCTTGAGCACATCGGCGCGCTGTTCGGTGACGATGCGCACATTGGCCGTCATGCCGGGCAGCAGCAGGCCTTCGGGGTTGGAGAAGCCCACCACCGCCACATAGGTCACCACATTGGCCACGTTGCTGGCGGCCTTGCGCACCTGGCGGATCTGGCCGTCAAAGGTCTGGCCAGGATAGGCGTCCACAGTGAAGCTGGCTTTCTGGCCGGTGCGCAGGCGGCCCACATCGCTCTCGTCGATGGCCGCTTCCACCTGCATGTCGCGCAGGTTCTGGGCAATGATGAAGAGCTCGGGGGCCTGCAGGCTGGCGGCCACGGTCTGGCCACGCTCTATGGTGCGCTTGATGACAATGCCGTTCACCGGCGAGGTGATGCGGGTGCGCGCCAGGTCAATGCGCGCCTGGGCCAGGGCTGCTTCGCGCTGGGCCACGCCAGACTCGGCCGATTTGACGCCCGCCTGCGCCACGCCCACCTGCGCCTGCACGGCCTTGAGGGCCTCGCGGCTGGTGTTGACCAGGGCGCGCGCCTTGTCGGCCTCGCTCTGGGCGATGAACTGCTTCTCCACCAGGCTCTGCTTGCGGTCCAGGTCGCGCTGGGCTTCAGCCAGGTCCACCTGCGCGCGCGACACCTGCGTCAGCGCTGCCAGCAGGTTGGCCTGTGCGGTGGCCACGGCGGCGCGCGCAGCGTCCACATCGGCCTGGGCCGAACGCACGCGGTACTCGAAGGTTTCGGGGTCTATCTGGGCCAGCAACTGGCCGGCTTTGACTTCGGAGTTGAAGTCCACCAGCAGGTCGCGGATCTGGCCGCTGACCTGGCTGCCCACCGTGACCAGGGCCACCGGGTTGACGGCACCGCTGGAGGCCACGGTGGCCTGCAGGTTGCCGCGTTCAATTTTGGCGGTCCGGTAGGGGACTGCGTCGGACGCGGTGCGCTGCATCCACCAGGCCGCAGCGCCTCCTGCCAACGCGATCGCTACAAGGGCACCCAGCCAGACTCGTTTGTTCATGCCCGTATTGTAGAAACCGGCCCTTCGGCCCAGCGCCCGAAGGGCTACCCCGCAGTAAAGCCGGGGTAAAGGTCCATGGGCCCGTGGCGCGATCAGCCTTTGAGCAAACCGCCCAGCATGCCCATCAGGTCGCCACCGTTGCCCAGGCCTGCCGCCGGTGCCTGGCCATTGGGGGTGAGCTGATCCACCAGGCCTGGGAGCACGCCAGAGAGCTGTCCGGCCAGGGCACCAGGGTCCACACCAAATTTGCTGGCCAGACCCGAGAGCGCATCACTGCCCAGCACGCTGCTGAGTTGCTCACCCGAGATAGCCTGGTTGGCACCGGTGCCCACCCAGGAGGCCACGACGTCGCCCAGGCCTGCCTGCTGAAACTTGGCGATCAGGCCTTGCAGGCCCCCGTTTGCACCGTCATTGCCCAGCAGGCTGCTGGCCGCTTGCAGCAGCTCGGGCTGGTTGCCCAGCATGCCCAGCAGTCCGCCCAGGCCCTCGCCGCCCTGTTGCTGTCCACCCACTGCGCTCAACACGGAATCCAGTAAACCCATGGCCATACTCCTTCAAAAAAATAGGAGAAAACAGTGTGCCACAGCATTGTGTCAAAGGGTGTGCACCCCTGGGCACCCCTGGGCACCCCGTACGGTGCGGGCGCACTGTGGTGCCGCAAGGCCGGGCGGCAATGGGTTTAAAGTCGGGCCCATTGCAAACAGGACATTGAAGTCAGGAGAGCACCGACATGGCGATTCAATACACCAATATTTCCAATGTGCTGCCCGAAACCAAGCTGCGCATGTATCCCACCAAGGTGATCAACATCATCGGTGGGCCGGGTTGCGGCAAGTCCATGTTCTCGGCAGCAATCGTGTTGTATTTGCACCTGCACGGCAAGACGGTGGAGACCATTCCCGACCACGCAAAGGCCCTGGTGTGGCAGCGCAACTTTGAAGTGCTGAAGAACCAGTACTTCATTGCCCAGCGCCAGTTTGAAATGCTCAACCTGCTCGATGGCCAGGTGCAGTTTCTGGTGACCGAAAGCGCGCTGCCGCAGATGCTGTACTACAACGAAAACTACGAGCCCAACATCTGCGATGTGGCAAAGACCCGCACCCAGATGCTGGAGTGGCACCGCATGCATGACAACGTCAACATCCTGGTGGAGCGCGGCGACAAGCGCTACGTGCGGGCCGGACGCTTTCAGGAGGAAGAGCAGGCTGTGGCGATTGACCTGGGCATTCGCACCTTGCTGGACCGCGAGGCCATCCCCTACACCGCCCTGTCGCCAGACCTTGAGGCGATCAACGCGTTTGCGGCGACTTTGCTGGCCTGAGCGACTGCGGTGAACGCAGCGGCACCCGCATGGCATGCTTGTTGCGTTGATGTTTTCGGCCCATGGCCGGATGGGAATGCTGCTTATACTGCTGCTTTCGGGCTTGGACTAGGCTAAAGCCCTATACCCATGCGTGAAAAACTGCGTTAAGTTCCCTGCTGTGGACATGTAATTCACAATTTTGTATCAATTAAATACTGGAGTTTCTATGCAATTCAAAGTGAAAAGTGCTTTGACCGTTTTGGCAGCTGCTGCCCTGCTGGTGGCTTGTGGCAAAAAAGAAGAAGCCGCTGCGCCTGCAGCCGCTCCCGTTGCTGCTGCACCCGCAGCCAATGTTGTGAAGATCGGCCACGTTGGTCCTACCAGCGGCGCCATCGCCCACCTGGGCAAGGACAACGAAAACGGCGCGCGCATGGCTATTGAAGAACTCAATGCCGAAGGCGTGATGATCGACGGCAAGAAAGTCACTTTCGAGTTGATGGCTGAAGACGATGCTGCCGATCCCAAGCAAGGTACCGCAGTGGCCCAGAAGCTGGTCGATGCCAAGGTTGCCGGCGTGATCGGTCACCTGAATTCGGGCACCACCATCCCCGCTTCCTCGCTGTACAGCGCAGCAGGCATTCCCCAGATTTCCCCCTCTGCCACCAACCCCAAGTACACCCGCCAAGGTTTCAAGACCACCTTCCGCGTGGTGGCTGATGACACCCAGTTGGGTGGCACGCTCGGCAAGTACGCTGTGGGCACCCTGAAGGGCAAGTCCATCGCCGTGATTGATGACCGTACCGCTTACGGCCAGGGCGTTGCAGAAGAGTTTGCCAAGGCTGTGGAAGCCGCTGGCGGCAAAGTGGTAGCCAAGGAGTTCACCACCGACAAGGCGACCGACTTCAATTCCATCCTGACCACCATCAAGGGCAAGAAGCCTGATGTGGTGTTCTTCGGCGGTATGGACGCCGTGGCCGGCCCCATGCTCAAGCAAATGAAGTCGCTGGGTATCAAGGCGAAGTTCATGGGCGGCGACGGCATCTGCTCCTCAGAACTGGTCAAGCTCGGTGGTGACGCCATTGCTGACGACCAGGTCTTCTGTGCTGAAGCCGGTGGCGTTGAAGGTGAAGGCAAGGCCGGAATGGAAGAGTTCAAGACCAAGTTCAAGGCCAAGTTCGGTACCGAAGTGCAAGTGTATGCACCCTACGTGTATGACAGCCTGAAGCTCATGGTGGCTGCCATGGTCAAGGCCAACTCTTCTGACCCTGTGAAGTACCTGCCGGTTCTGGCAGCTACTGCCGATTACAAGGGCGTGACTGGCCCCATCAGCTTTGACGAAAAAGGCGACATCAAGAATGGCGCTTTGACTCTGAAGACCGTTCGCGGTGGCAAGCTGGAAACCCTGGCTGTGATTCGCTAATCCATTAGCCTTTCGCCAGAAAGAGAGCGCGCCTGACAAGGGCCCGCTCTCTTTTTTTTGGGGTTATATTTTCAAGACCATGAAGCACCACGTCATCCGTACCACACGCCTTTTTTGCCTGCTGGGGCTACTGCTTGCTGCCTGTGCGCAATTGCCCGCAGCCATCAAGGATTTGAACTGGAAAGACCGTTGGGGCGACCGGGGTGAACAGGTGTTGTCCAGGGACTATGCGATGTGCCAGGAACTCGTCGAACAAAGGCGCAGCCTTCTGTCTTCGTGCATGGCCGCACGCGGCTGGTACTGGGACGAGGCGCTCTAAAAAAAATGCCCTCAACCTCCTCGGCTTGAGAGCATTGAATCACTTTAGTCAGCATATATCGTACGCCTGATTGGCGGGCACTGCCATCAGTGTTTTCACATGCCCACCACGGCACTCCAACTCAGGCGGATGTGTGCCCCTTCAGGGGCAACAGGCGCCCCAGGCGTGCCTGAATATCGGCTTCATGGCGCTGCCACCACACGCCCAGGGCCACAAAGCCCAGACCCAGCAAAGTCAGTGCGAACGGAAACAGCAGGCTGTCCTGAAACACGCGGTGTGCCAGGTAGCCCAGATAACCCGCCACGCCCAAGGCACCCAGCACGGTGAACACGCGCCGCCCAATGACGGCTCCGCCAAAGACCAGCACCACATTCAGCAGGCAGTAGGCAAACTTGCCCCACTCGCTGTCCGAGTCGCGCAGGCTCAAAGAGCCCCAGAACATGATGGCGCCAAACAGGTAGAGCCAGAAGGCGAAGTCCTGCCGCGCCTCGGTGTCACGCGAGCGGCGGCTGCGCACATCCACCCACAGGGCCAGTGCGCAGGTAGCAATACCAAACACCAGCGACACATCGCGCGTGAACTGCCAGTCAAAGCCCTCGTTTTGCATCAAGGCGTTGGCCACGTCCATGCTCATGTACCAGACGGTGACCGCCAGCGGCATCACCATATAGGGCAACCGGTAACGCCACAGCATCACCGCGCCTGCCGCCAGCGTAGCGAACTCAAGTGTGAGCCAGCGCCAGTTGATGTGCGTGTGGTAGGCCGAAAAGCGGCTGTCACCCCCCGGCGGCCACAGGCCCAGAAGGTTTTGCACGCACCACACAATCAGTGGCACCAGCACCACCGCCAGCGTGGCCAGAATGCCGGCTGGCACCACCAGGCCGCGCACCTTGAAATGATCGGCCACTTTCAGGCAGGCGATGAGATAGGCCAGCGCAATGGCCAGCAGGCCACCCGCGCCCAAACGCTCAAACCCCAGCGTCATGAACAGCGACATGGCGCCTATGGCCACCAGGCCGCCGAAGTAATACAGCACGTTGGTGAAGCCGAAGGCAGGGCCGGTGGCCCACGGCGTGGCGCTTGCCGATGGCAGGGTGCCTTGTGTGGCGGCCCGGAGTTGCTGTTCGGCGGACCAGCGCTGCCACAGCGCCTGGGCCTGCGTGGTCGTTACCAGACCGTCGCTTGCGGCGTCCTGCAGGTCCTGCCAGCGCAGGTTCACCTGCTCTTGTGCTGAGGGGGTGGATTCAGTCATGTGCTTGGTGCATCGCTGCTGTGGTTCTGGCGCATGTGTACCACAGCGGCCCTCCTAGAATGCAATCATGCTTCCTGCCCACCTCGCGCCCACGCTGTCCGCCGCACTGGACCAGATCCACACCGAAGCACAGGCCCTGTTTGGCCAGGGCCACGTTGCCGACTACATTCCGGCCCTGGCGCGTGTGCCGCCGCGCCAGTTCGGCATGGCGGTGGCCCTGACCGATGGCAGCACCTTTGCCGTGGGTGATGCGCAGACGCCCTTCTCCATCCAGAGCATCTCCAAGCTGTTTACCTTTGTGCTGGCCCTCAAAACCCAAGGTGATGCGTTGTGGTCGCGTGTGGGCCGTGAGCCTTCGGGGGCGGCCTTCAATTCCATGGTGCAACTGGAAACCGAGCACGGCATACCGCGCAACCCCTTCATCAATGCGGGCGCGCTGGTCATCACAGACATTCTTACCACTGGCTACGCCCACCTGGACTACGCGCTGCTGGGCGCCATGCGCCGCCTGACCGACGACCCTGCCCTGAGCTGGAACGTGGCAGTGGCCCGGTCCGAGCGCGAGACCGGGCACCGCAATATGGCCCTGGCCTATTTCATGAAGAGCTATGGCAACTTTGTGAACCCGCCCGAGCTGGTGCTGGACAACTACTGCCGCCAGTGCGCCATTGAAATGAGCTGCGCCCAGCTGGCCCAGGCCACCATGTTTCTGGCCAACGGCGGCCGCGACCTGGGGCGCGACGGCAGCCCGGACGAACACATGCTGAGCCCGGCGGACACGCGCCGCGTCAACGCCCTGCTGCTGACCTGTGGCGCCTACGATGCCGCCGGCGACTTTGCCTACCGCATCGGCCTGCCCGTCAAAACCGGGGTGGGCGGCGGCATTGTGGCCATCGCACCCGGCATGGGCACGGTGGCCGTCTGGTCACCCGAACTCGACGCCAAGGGCAACTCGGTCTTGGGTGCTTTTGCGCTGGAGCGGCTGGTGCAACTGACAGGCTGGCACTACGCCAGCGCCTGAGCTTGGGGCACGTCTAAAATCAATGCATGAGTACGCCCCCCACCAACGCCAACACCGCAGCCGCTGCGGCCACTGAAACCGTCAAGCCGAGCAACTTCCTGCGCCAGATCATCGAGTCCGATCTGGAAAAAGGCACCTACGCCACACGCCGCTGGGCCGGCAGCCCCGGAGACGCCGCGCACCACGCCCAAGGCCAGCCAGACCCTGCCAAGATCCGCACCCGCTTCCCGCCCGAGCCCAATGGCTACCTGCACATAGGCCACGCCAAGAGCATCTGCATCAACTTCGGCCTGGCGCGTGACTACGGTGGTGTGTGCCACCTGCGCTTTGACGACACCAACCCCGAGAAGGAAGACACCGAGTACGTCAACAGCATCATCGACTCGGTGCGCTGGCTGGGCTTTGACTGGGTGCAGATCGGCCAGGCCGCAGGTACCGCCGCGCCCTACCAGGCCAGTGACTACTTCGGCTTTATGTACCGCGCCGCCGAGCACCTGATTGAAGCCGGCCTGGCCTATGTGGACGAGCAGACCCCTGAAGAGATGCGCCTGAACCGCGGCGACTTCGGCAGACCCGGCGTGGACAGTCCGTTTCGCAGCCGCACCCCTGCTGAGAACCTTGCACGCTTTCGCGAAATGCGTGACGGCCAGCACGCCGACGGCGCCATGGTGCTGCGCGCCAAAATCGACATGGCCAGCCCGAACATCAATATGCGCGACCCGGCCATCTACCGCATACGCCGCGCCACCCACCACAACACCGGCGACACCTGGTGCATCTACCCGATGTACACCTACGCGCACCCCATCGAAGACGCGCTGGAACAGATCACCCACAGCATCTGCACGCTGGAGTTTGAAGACCAGCGCCCGTTTTACGACTGGCTGATGGAGCGCCTCTGCGAAGGCGGCCTGCTCTCCAGCCCGCCACCCCGCCAGTACGAGTTTGCCCGCCTGAACCTCACCTATGTGATCACCAGCAAGCGCAAGCTGGCGCAACTGGTGTACGACCACAAGGTGAGCGGCTGGGACGACCCGCGCATGCCAACAATAGTCGGCCTGCGCCGGCGTGGCTACACGCCAGCAAGCGTGCAGCTGTTTGCCGAGCGCATTGGCGTGACCAAGAGCGACAGCTGGATTGACTACTCCACCCTGGAAGGCTGCCTGCGGGAAGACCTGGAAACCAAGGCCCACCGCGGCATGGCCGTGCTCAACCCGGTCAAGCTGGTGTTGACCAACTGGGACGAGGTCATGGGCGCCGGCCACCTGGAGCCCTGCACCCAGCCCGCCCTGCCCCACGCGGCGGAAGGCGTGGAAGTACCCACGCGCCACTTCACCATCGGCAAAGAGGTGTGGATTGAGCGCGAAGACTTTGAAGAAGTGCCCCCCAAGGGCTACAAGCGCCTGTTCCCGGGCAACAAGGTGCGCCTGAAGGGCGGCTATGTGATCGAGTGCACCGGCTGCACCAAGGACGCGTCCGGCACCATCACCGAAGTGCTGGCCACCGTGGTGCCCGACACCAAGAGTGGCACCCCCGGCAGCGACCTCGTCAAGGTCAAAGCCGCCATCACCTGGGTCGGCGTGGCCAATGGCGTAGCCGCCGAAGTGCGCATGTACGACCGCCTGTTCCTGGATGCGCAGCCCGATGCCGGCGGCAAGGACTTTATCGAGAGCCTGAACCCCAACAGCCTGAAGACCATCACCGCCATAGTGGAGCCCTCACTGGCAAATGCAGTGGCCGGGCAGCAGTTTCAGTTTGAGCGGCATGGGTACTTCGTGGCGGACCTGAAGGACCATGTGCAGGGGGCGAAGGCAGTGTTCAATTTGGCGGTGGGGTTGAAGGATTCGTGGGGGAAGTAACTTCCCAATAAAAACCCCAATTCAGGTATCATTAAACCTAATTTGGGTATGACTACCATTCCTCACGTTCAAACCACACCTGCCGACGCCCTCTTCCCCAAGGTCCGGCAACGGGTGCTGGCCGTGCTGTTTCTCTCACCAGACCGCAGCTTTTACGCCAACGAGATCATTGCTCTGGCTCAGTCTGGCACAGGGGCTGTGCAGCGCGAACTGGCTTCGCTGGTGGAGGCCGGGCTGGTCAGCGTGCGCAAGCAAGGCAACCAAAGACACTACCAAGCCGAGGCATCGGCGCCCGTGTTTGGCGAGTTGCGTGGGCTGGTGCTCAAAACCATGGGGCTGGCCGATGTGTTGCGCGCGGCCCTGACACCCATTGCCGGGCAGATCGCACAGGCCTTTGTGTTTGGCTCGATGGCCAAGCAGCAGGACACGGCGCAAAGCGATGTGGACGTATTGATCGTCAGCGCTAACCTGGGCTATGCCGAGGTGTTTGGCGCCTTGGAAAACGCCAGCACCACGCTGGGCCGCAAAATCAATCCTACGCTCTACACCCCCGATGACTTTGCGCGCAGGGTGGCGCAAGATAGTGCCTTCATCAGTCGCGTCATGCAGCAGCCAAAGATCTGGCTGATAGGCCAGGAGAAAGCGGACCATGAGCCAAGCCCTTGAGAATCTGTGTGGCCCCGGCAAACCATTGAAAGCCGAACCGCCCGATGCGCAGGAAGTTGCCGGTCTCATGCGCACCGGTGCCGCTCGGCTTGTCGATGCGCGCAACAGCGGCCTGGCAATCGAAAGTCGATTTGACCTGGCCTACAACGCCGCGCACGCCTTGTGTCTAGCCGCTTTGCGCCGCATGGGTTACCGGGCCAGCAATCGCTACATCGTGTTTCAGGTCTTGCCAGATACCTTGAATCTGGGACCGGAAGTCTGGCGGGTACTCGACCTGTGTCACAACCGGCGCAATCTGGGCGAATACGAGGGGCTTCTGGAAATTGATGAACGCTTGGTTAGCGATCTGATTGCGGCCACGCAACGGGTGGCAGATACCATTGGTAGCGCGAAGTCGCTGTCGCTGGATTGAAGAAGGCACAACGGTTCACAATGCCTTTCCAGGCCGGAGGTTCAAGCCATGAAGATCTCGTACGACAAAGCGACCGATTCGCTCTATATCCACCTCGCAGATCGGGCCTCGGTGGACTCCGATGAAGTGAAGGACGGCGTGATATTGGACTTTGGTGCCCAGGGCGCGCTGGTGGGGATTGATGTGCAACACGCCAGCCTGCGCGCTGACTTGCACGAACTCTCTCTCGAAAATACCGTTTGGTGAATTGACTGCTGCGTGAGCGTTGCGCATTTCAGCAGATCCTGGTGAGCGTGTGGCCAGCAGTAACGTTTCCCGGCTGGTTTGTAGAGCCCTTCGATAGCAGGGCCGCCGAAGCTTGGGTGCTGGAGCCGCGCGCCCTTGCGTGAGCCACCTAATTCGCAAACTGAAACTGCAGCGCTATAGTGGAGTTCATCTCTTCCCTATTTCACCGGAGTTCTCATGTCGCAAGCCGTTGAAGCATTGAGCGCCCAAGCCACCATGCTGCCCCCCGAAGAGCGCATGGAAGTGGTTGAGCGCATCCTGGACAGCTTGGTCCCGCCCGATGTATTGCTTGATGCGCTATGGGCTAAGGAGGCAGAAGACCGGCTTGCCGCCTATCGGCGCGGAGAAATCAAGGCGGTGACTTTGTCGGAAGTAATCGCCAAGTACCAAGTCAACGCCAAGCCTGCATGAGCGTCCGCCTTCTGGAGCCGGCGCAGGCCGAGCTTGACGAGGCCATCGACTGGTACGAGGTGCAAGCGCCGGGCTTGGGCGATGCCTTCCTGATCGAAACCCTCAAGACCATCCAGCTCATCGAACAGTTTCCAACGGCATGGCATCCACTCACAGCTCAGATTCGCCGATGCCGCCTGCGGCGATTTCCCTACAGCGTGATCTATACGCGCGATGGCTCTGAGCTATTGGTTTTAGCCATTGCGCACCAACGCCGCAAACCCAACTATTGGCAAGGCAGATTGAACGTTTGAAAGTGCCGGCTGCGCCTTGCACCACTGGGAGCCATCACCATGAACAGCATCTATTTTGAAAAGGACGACATCCTGCAAATCCGCGTGTCGGACAAGCCCCTCGTTCGAGAAGATTCGCAGGATTGGCACACCCATATCAGCTACGCCGAGGACGGCACAATTGTCGAAATTGTGCTGCTGGACGCAAAAAAAGAAGGCCTCATGCAGATGAAGTTTCGGCACGCACCCTGACTACGCCCTGGCCAACACAAACTCCAACCCCGCACACACCGCCGCCACCTGCGCCTGTATGCATTGCTCCGGCGTGGCGCGCGGGCTGTCGGGGTAAACCTCGGTGGTGCTGGTGTAGCGCGCACCGCTCACGCTGGCGCACAGGCCCAGTTCTTCCATTGCATAGCGAATCACGCCCTCGGCGAACAGCGGTGAGCCCAGAATTTCGTTCTGGCTGTCGGCAGGCGCAATGTGGGTAACGCGCTGCACTGCCTCCATGAGGGCCTGCTGGAATTCCGGCTGCGGGTTGCCAGTGTCGTCCACCAAATAGAAGCCATCAGGGATGGTGTCGGGCTCAAACGGTTTGCCGTCGCGTGCGGCTACTGCAGGGCGGTATTCGGATTCGTCGGTGTCGGTGGTTTCGTGCAGGTCGATGTGGGCTGCAAACTGGCCACGCAGAGGGGCCACCAGGCGCATCAGGGCGGCGGACTCCTGCGCCGGGCTGTCAGCGCGAAAGGAGCGGTTGGGATCTATGGCGTCAAAGTTCCAGCGCTGTATGCGTTCATACGACCAGGGACTCACGCACGGCGCCACCAGCAGATTGACCCGGCCCGCGAAGCGTGCGGCGTGCTCTTCCACAAAGCGCAGGGCACCGTGCACGCCGCTGGTCTCGTAGCCGTGCACTCCACCCGTCACCAAGACGGCGGGCAGGCCGGGCTGCCAGTTGCGGCTGCGGATGGCAAAGAGAGGGAAGCGTTCGTCCGCATAGACCACCTCACCGTAGGGCTCCACATCGAAGCGGCTGCGCAAGCCTTCCACGCGCTGCAGCACCTCGTCCGCATAGCTGCGCTGGCGCACTTGGCGTGCGCGCCACTGGGCCCGCTCTGCGTCGCCCCAGGGCTGGCCGGGCGTACCTATAGGGTAAAAGTGGGAATCGCTCATGGTGCTGCTAACAGGTGGTGGTGGAAGGGAACGGAGGCATTGCGAATCGGCTATTCTGCCTGCCATGCAGCCCCACGACATTCTCCATTTCTGGTTCGAGGCACTCAGCCCCAAACAGCACTTCAGCAAGGACACAGCACTGGACGCGCAGATCGCCGCGCGCTTCGGCTCAACGCTGGAAGCGGCCGCGCGCTGTGAGCTGTTTGCGTGGCGCACCAGCGCAGAGGGGCGTCTGGCAGAAATCATCGTGCTGGACCAGTTCTCCCGCAACATCCTCCGCGACACGGCTCACGCCTTTGCCCAGGACCCGTTGGCGTTGGCCCTGGCACAAGAGCTGGTCTGTAGCGGCCAGGACCACAGCCTGCCGCTCGCACAGCGCTCCTTTGCCTACATGCCCTATATGCACAGTGAGTCGGCGCTGGTGCACACGCAGGCCGTGCAGCTGCTGGCCCAGCCAGGCCTGGAAGACACGCTACGCTTTGAGTTGCTGCACCAATCCATCATCACGCGCTTTGGCCGCTATCCCCACCGCAATGCCGTTCTGGGGCGCGACTCGACGTCAGAAGAGTTGGCATTCCTGAGCGGACCCGGATCCTCCTTTTAAGACCTCTCCATGCAAGCTGAAGACCTGCAAAAACTCGTCATCATGGCCATGCCCTTTGGCAAGCACAAGGGCATGCTGCTGGCCGACCTGCCCGGCAACTACCTGACCTGGTTTGCCCGCGAAGGCTTCCCCAAGGGAGAGCTGGGCCGCCTGCTGGCCCTGATGCACGAGATTGACCACAACGGCCTGTCGGACCTGTTGAAGCCGCTGCGTGGGTCGGGTCGATAGCCTTGCGATGTCGGCATTGGCCAACCATAGGCTCGGCTCATTAACAGCAGGCAGTCGCTGGAAACATTTGACAATGCGCAACCCGTCAGCCTGGGTCGGACGCATAGTGCATGCATGTTCCGTGACCGCACCGAAGCCGCGCAATTGCTGCTGGAAGAGCTACAACCATACAAGGGTCTGAACCCGCTGGTGCTGGCCATTCCGCGTGGCGCCGTGCCCATGGGGCGGTGCATTGCCGAAGGCCTGGGCGGCACGCTGGATGTGGTGCTGGTGCGCAAGCTGCGCGCGCCTCTGCAGCCCGAGCTGGCCATAGGCGCCATCGACGAAAACGGCTGGACTTACCTCACCGAACATGCCACCCACCATGATGTGTCGGCCGACTACATCGCCCAGGAAAAGCTCATCCAGCTGCAAACCCTGCGCGCACGCCGCGCGCAGTACACGCCAGGACGTTTGCCGACTGCAGTCCAGCACCGCATCGTGATCGTGGTGGATGACGGCCTGGCCACCGGCGCCACCATGGTGGCAGCCTTGCATGGTTTGCGCGCCCAACGGCCAGCCAAGCTGGTGTGTGCGGTGCCTGTGGCGGCGCCCACAGCGGCCACAAAAGTCCGGCCGCTGGTGGATGCGTTGGTGTGCCTGAAGATCAGCCCGGACTTTCAGGCTGTGGGGCAGTTCTACAGAGACTTCCGGCAGGTGGAAGACGAAGAGGTGATCGCACTCTTGAATGGAACCCGACAGGCGCTGGACCAATGAAAAAGCCGCCTGTCTTGCGACAGGCGGCTTCTCAATTTTGGCGGAGCGGACGGGACTCGAACCCGCGACCCCCGGCGTGACAGGCCGGTATTCTAACCAACTGAACTACCACTCCTGGTAGTGGAAACTTCTGCTCTTGCGAGCCAAGAATCTTTCTTGCGAAAGACCGTTTCCAACTTGTGCCTTGCTATGCATTGCTGCACAAACCTGGCGACCCCACGGGGATTCGAACCCCGGTACCTACCGTGAAAGGGTAGTGTCCTAGGCCTCTAGACGATGGGGTCTTAACCTTGGACTTCCGAAACTTTACGCTCACGAAAATCAACTAACTCTCGAAAAATTGGTGGAGGTAAGCAGGATCGAACTGCTGACCTCTTGCATGCCATGCAAGCGCTCTCCCAGCTGAGCTATACCCCCCAAAAAACTTTCGTTTTTCTGCAAGAACTCTTTTGAAGTTTTCGCATTTCCCGAGCCTCGAATTATAGCGTGAAAAATTAGCCTGCTACAAGTTTCGCGATTACTTTTTGTTTTTCCAGCAATTCGATCACGGCATCGAGCGAGGGTGTCTGTGGCGTACCCAGCAAGAGCACGCGCACGGGCATGGCCAGTTGCGGCATCTTCAGTGCGCTGGCCGTCAGCACTTCCTTGATGGCAGCAGCAATGGAGGCCTTGTCCCACGCGCAGTCTGCAAGCTTGGTGGCCAGCAGTTGCAGCGCGGGTTTGACGGAGTCGGTTACGTGCTGCGCCAGCATGTCGGCCTCGGGCTGCACATCGACATAAAAACGCGCCACCCAGTCGGCCAGGGCCACGGTGGTGTCGCAGCGGTCTTTGAGCAGATCGCACAGGCGCGCCAGACGGGCGTCGGACGTGATGCCGCGCTTGGCCAAATGCACGTCCACCAAAGGCGCCAGTGCATCGCCGGCCATGGCCTTCATGTGCTGGGCATTCACCCAGCGCAGCTTGGCTTCGTCAAACTGCGCAGCACTCCGGCCCAGGTGGTCCAGGTTGAACCATTGCAGGAACTGTTCACGCGAAAAGATTTCGTCATCGCCGTGGCTCCAGCCCAGACGCGCCAGGTAGTTCACCATGGCATCGGGCAGATAGCCTTCTGCGGCGTATTGGGTCACGGGCTTGGCGCCGTTGCGCTTGCTCATCTTCTCGCCCTGCTCGTTGAGCACAGTGGGCAGGTGGGCATAGACCGGAGGCTCTTGGCCCAGCGCCCGGAAGATGTTGATCTGGCGCGGCGTGTTGTTCACATGGTCGTCACCACGGATCACGTGGGTGATCTGCATGTCCATGTCGTCCACCACCACGCAGAAGTTATAGGTGGGTGTGCCCACGGGCTCACCCTCGGCTGCCGGGCGGGCAATCACCAGGTCATCGAGTTCGTCGTTGCTGAACTCCACGCGGCCCTTGACCTTGTCGTCCCAGGCCACCACACCGCCCTGCGGGTTCTTGAAGCGCAGCACGGGGCGCACGCCCTCGGGAATGGCGGGCAGGGTCTTGCCGGGCTCGGGGCGCCAGGTGCCGTCGTAACGCGGTTTCTCTTTGTTCTCCATCTGCTTTTCGCGCAGGGCGTCGAGCTCGGCCATGGACATGTAGCAGGGGTAGACCAGGCCTTGGGCCTGCATCTGCAGCAGCACTTCCTTGTAGCGGTCCATGCGCTGCATTTGGTAGAACGGGCCTTCGTCGTGGTTCAGGCCCAGCCAGGCCATGCCCTCCAGGATGACGTCCACTGCAGCCTGCGTGGAGCGTTCCACATCGGTGTCTTCAATGCGCAGAATGAAATCGCCGCCGGTGGAGCGGGCAAAGGCCCAGGGGTAGAGTGCCGAGCGGATGTTGCCCAGGTGGATAAAGCCGGTGGGCGATGGCGCAAAGCGCGTGCGGGTCTTGGTGGCAGTAGTGGTCATGTCTTAAGCGAGGGTGGGCAGGCTGTTGAGCCCGCGCAGCAGGTCGGTCTTCAAATCTTCAATATGGTCCAGGCCCACGGCCAAGCGGATCAGGCCTTGGCCCACGCCTGCGGCCTGGCGCTGGGCTTCCGTGAGGCGCCCGTGCGAGGTGGTACCGGGATGGCAGATGGTGGTCTTGGTGTCGCCCAGGTTGGTGGTGATGGAGCAGACCTTGGTACTGTCAATCACGTGGAAGGCGCGCAGGCGTGCATCATCCGGGCCAGAGGCCTTCACATCAAAAGACACCACCGGGCCACCCAGGCCTGACTGCTGGCGCATGGCCAAGGCGTGCTGCGGGTGGCTCTTCAAGCCGGGGTAATAGACGCGCGCCACCTGCGGCTGCGCCTCCAGCCAGGTGGCCAGTGCCAGCGCATTGGCGCAGTGTGCCTGCATGCGGATGCCCAGCGTCTCCATGCCCTTGAGCACCACCCAGGCATTGAAGGGCGAGAGCACCATGCCAGCGGTGCGGGTGATGGGCAGAAAGACTTCGTCCTTGTGCTTCTGGCTGCAGCAGATGGCGCCGGCCATCACACGGCCCTGGCCATCCAGGTACTTGGTGCCCGAATGGATCACAAAGTCCGCACCCATGGTGGTGGGCTTTTGCAGCACCGGCGTGGCAAAGCAGTTGTCCACCGCCAGGAGCGCACCGGCTTTGTGGGCCACATCGGCCAGGGCCTGGATATCGCACACATCGGTGAGCGGGTTGGTGGGGGTTTCGGCAAACAGCAGTTTGGTGTTGGGTTTGACCGCAGCCGCCCAGGCTTCCACGTCGCCCTGTGGCACATAGGTGGTTTCCACACCGAACTTGCCGAACTCGCCACTGAACAGCCGGATGGTGGAGCCAAACACCGACTGCGAGCAGATCACGTGGTCGCCCGCGCGCAGCACGCCCATGCCCAACAGCAGGATGGCGGCCATGCCGGTGGCAGTGCCAATAGCGGCCTCGGTGCCTTCCAGGGCGGCCAGGCGCAGCTCCATGCTGCTGACCGTGGGGTTGCCCACGCGGGTGTAGGTGTAGCCCTCTTCTTCCATGGCAAAGCGGCGGGCTGCAGAGGCCGCGCTGGTCTGGATGAAGCTGCTGGTCAGAAACAGGGCTTCGGAGTTCTCGCCGTATTGGCTGGGCTCCAGTGCGGTGCGCAGGGCCAGGGTGTCGAGGTGCAGGCCTTCGGGCAGTTCTTTTTGCGTCATAACAGGGCTATCCGTAATGGGTCTTGGCTATCAGTCTTCGTGCTTAATTTTCATGGTTCGGCAGGGCCAGGCGCGAGTTGTCTTCCATGCCTTCTTCGCCGCCCACGCGGCTGGCACCCAGGCGGGTGATGTCGGCGTCGGTGATGTCGCCGGTGACGTACACGCCGTCAAAGCAGGAGGCATCAAAACCGGCCAGGTTTTTGTTCAGGGAGCCGATGGCTTTCTTCATGGCGTCCACGTCCTGGTAAATCAGGGCGTCGCAGCCGATGATTTCGCGGATCTCTTCCACCGTGCGGTTGTGCGCCACCAACTCATTGGGGGTGGGCATGTCGATGCCATACACGTTCGGAAAGCGCACCGGGGGCGCGGCGCTGGCCATGTAGACCTTGCGGGCACCGGCGTCGCGGGCCATCTGCACGATCTCGCGGCTGGTGGTTCCGCGCACGATGGAGTCGTCCACCAGCAGCACGTTGCGGCCCTTGAATTCGCTGGCAATCACATTGAGCTTCTGGCGTACCGACTTCTTGCGCACGGCCTGGCCCGGCATGATGAAGGTGCGGCCCACGTAGCGGTTTTTCACAAAGCCTTCGCGGTAGGGCAGGCCTAGCAGTTGGGCCAGTTGCGCGGCACTGGGGCGGCTGGATTCGGGGATGGGAATCACCACGTCGATTTCATTCGGCGGCACGGTGGAGACCACGCGCTTGGCCAGCGTCTCGCCCAGGTTCAGGCGCGCCTGGTAGACCGAGATGCCGTCCATCACCGAGTCCGGGCGGGCCAGGTAGACGAATTCAAAAATGCAGGGGTTGAGCGAGGGCGCGTCGGCGCACTGCTGTGCATGCACCTTGCCTTGCAGGTCGATGAACACCGCCTCACCCGGGTTGACGTTTCGGTCAAACAGATGGCCCGTGCCTTCCAGTGCCACCGACTCGCTGGCCACCACCACATTGCCTTCGTCATTGCGGCCCATGCACAGGGGGCGGATACCGAAGGGGTCGCGGAAAGCCAGCACGCCGTGGCCGGCAATCAGGGCAATCACCGCGTATGAGCCCTTGACGCGCTTGTGCACATTGCGCACGGCGTCAAACAGGTCTTGCGGCTGCAGGTCTGCACCACGCGTGGTGCGCTCAATTTCATGGGCCAGCACGTTGAGCAGCACCTCGGAGTCGCTCTCGGTGTTGATGTGGCGGTGGTCGGTAACGAACAGCTCGCTCTTGAGTGCGTGGGCATTGGTCAGGTTGCCGTTGTGCACCAGCACAATGCCAAAGGGCGCGTTCACGTAAAAAGGCTGCGCCTCTTCTTCGCTGAAGGCATTGCCCGCCGTGGGGTAGCGCACCTGGCCCAGGCCGCAGTTGCCGGGCAAGGAGCGCATGTCGCGGGTGCGAAACACATCGCGCACCATGCCCTTGGCCTTGTGCATGAAGAACTTGCGTTCCTGCTGCGTCACGATGCCGGCGGCATCCTGGCCACGGTGCTGCAACAGCAGCAAGGTGTCATAAATCAACTGGTTGACCGGTGCGTTGCTGACAACGCCGACTATTCCACACATGGTTTATTACTCAGGTAGTAGGTAAATATTTTCCGAACGCTTGCGGCAGCACGGGCTTGAGGACGCCCAGTGCGGCAGTGGCCCATTGGGCGCCAATTGATGCCTGCCAGGTGGGCGAGGTCTTGAAGGGGGTCATGCCCACCACCACGGTAGCCGCCAGTATCAGCACCACGCCGCGCAGCAGGCCAAACAGTGCGCCCAGCAGGCGGTTGATGGCGCCCAGCCCCACGGCCGAGAGCAGTTTGGAGACCACAAAGCCAATCAGCGCACCGGCAAACAGTGTGGCCACAAACACCAGCACAAAACCGGCGGCATAGCGTGCGGGCTCGGAGGCTTGTGCCATGGGCAAGAGGGCTGCGGCCTCCGGGGCAAACCATTGGGCCAGAATGAAGGCGGCAACCCAGGCGACCAGGGACATCACCTCCACCACCAAGCCGCGCCAGGCACCCACCAGCAGCGAGACCAGCAGGACCGCGAGACAGATCCAGTCCAGAGGCGCTAGAGCGGCAAGCACGGATCAGAGTCCCAGGATGGCTGCAGGCAGGTCAAGCTTCTTGATCTTCTCGGCGGCTTTTTCAGCGTCGCTGCGTTTCTCGAACGGACCCACGCGCACGCGGAATTTCTTGCCCTCGGGGCCTTCGACCACCTGTGCATACGTCTTGAGGCCGGTCTTTTCCACCTTCATGCGGGCCTCGTGGGCGCGGGCGGAATCGGTAAAGGCACCAAACTGCACGATGAAGCGGCCGGTGGCTGCGGCCTTGTCGCCAGCTTTGTCCGTGGACTTGTCGGCGGCCTTTTCGGCGGGCTTGGCCAGCACTTTGGGCTCGGGCTTTGGCTCAGACTTGGCAACCGGCTTGTCCTCTGCCTTGGCAGCTGAAGGCGCAGCAGCGGGCTTGGAGGAGGAGATGATGACCTCCTCCTTTTGCTGCTCCTTGGGCACGGGCTTGCTGTCCTTGGCTGCGGAAGTCACGGCACCGGCAACGGCACCAGCGGCACCACGCGAGGCATCTGCGCCCGGCGCAGCAGCCTGGGTCGATGCACCGGAGGCAGCCACCTCGGTTTGTTTGGCCTCTGTCACCGGGTTGCTGGCCACCAGGGGCTTGACCCGGGACTTGTCCGGAATGTCGATGGGAATATCCACCGCGATGGGGCGCGGCTGGTTGTCAAACAGCAGGGGAAAACCGACCACTGCGGCCAGCACCAGAATCGCCGCGCCCGCCAGGCGGTAGCGCGCGCGCCTGCGCATGGCGTCCACGCTCTCGGGGGCCGGAGCGCTTGCCTGGGATTCCCCGGCAGCTTTGCGAAGTTTGAAAAATGCCATGGATGCGCGACAAGCGGGATTGGTGGTTTATGAGCCCAAGTGGGTGGCATGCAGCCGGGGTATGCCCTCTTGCAAGATGCCGCCCACTGTGTAGAAGGACCCGAAGACGACGATTCTATCAGCGGGGTCTGCGGCAGCGATGGCCGCTTGCAGCGCCTCAGCGGGCGAATCAAAGGCCAGCGCCGTAGCGTCCTTGCGGGTGTTCTGGGCCTCCCAGGCGGCCTTGAGGGCCGCGCCGCTGGCAGCGCGTGCGGTGGGCAAATCGGTGAAGTACCAGCGGTCCAGCACTGGGCCAACCTTGGCCAGCATGGGAGCCAGGTCCTTGTCGGCCATGGCGCCGAACACCGCATGCGTGGTGGGGAAGAAACCCATGGCATCCAGGTTGGCCGCCAGGGCGGCTACCGAATGCGGGTTGTGCGCCACGTCCAGCACCAGGGTGGGCTGGCCCGGCACGATCTGGAAGCGCCCAGTCAGCTCCACAAAGGCCAGGCCGTTGCGCACCGCCTGGGCCGTCACCGGCAGGCGCTCCCGCAGGGCGGTGAGCGCGGCCAGCACACCGGCCGCGTTGACGAGTTGGTTGGCACCGCGCAGCGCCGGATAGGCCAGGCCGCTGTAACGCCTGCCGCGCCCGGCCCAGCCCCATTGCTGCTTGTCGCCGGAGATATTGAAGTCCTGCCCCACGCGCCACAGGTCAGCACCCACTTCCAGCGCGCGGTCCAGCACGCTTTGCGGCGGCATGGGGTCGCTCACCACCACCGGGCGGCCGGTGCGCATGATGCCGGCCTTCTCCAGGCCTATGGTCTCGCGGTCGTTGCCCAAGAGTTCCATGTGGTCCAGGTCGATGCTGGTGATGATGGCGCAGTCGGTATCGATGATGTTCACGGCGTCCAAGCGCCCGCCCAGGCCGACCTCCAGAATCGCCACATCCAGCTTGGCCAGGGACATCACATGGAAGATGGCCAGGGTGCTGAACTCGAAATAGGTGAGCGACACCACCTCCCCCTGCACCCGCGCCTGCTCCACCGCCGCAAAGCCCTCCACCAGCGCATCGGCCTGGACCGGCTCGCCGTTCAGGCGCAGCCGCTCTTCAAAGTGCACCAGGTGCGGCGAGCTGTAGACGCCGGTCTTGTAGCCCGCCTGGCCCAGGATGGAGGCCAGCATGGCGCAGGTGGACCCCTTGCCATTGGTGCCGGCCACGGTGATCACCGGGCAGTCAAAGCGCAGGCCCATGCGCTCGGCCACGGTGCGCACGCGCTCCAGCCCCATGTCGATGTTCTTGGGGTGCAGTTGTTCGCAGTAAGACAGCCACTCGGGCAAGGTGGTGAAGGTTTGAGTCATAGCCCGGAATTGTCGCCCACCGGCATGCGCAATGGCATGATGACGGCCATGAAAACCATTCAGCTCTACGGCATTCCCAATTGCGACACCGTCAAGAAGGCGCGCGACTGGCTGACCGCACAAGGCCAGGACTACACCTTCCACGACTACAAGAAACAGGGCGTGCCCCTGGACCTGCTGCCCGGCTGGCTCAAAGCCGTGGGCCGCGACACCCTGATCAACCGCAAGGGCCCGACCTGGCGCAAGCTGGATGCGGCCCTGCAGGCCTCGGTGGTGGACGACGCCTCGGCGATTGCCGTGATGCAGGCCAACAGCAGTGTGATCAAGCGGCCGGTGGTGGTGTGGAGCGACGGCGCCATCACGGTGGGCTTTAGCCCAGAGCTGTTTGCCCAGCGCCTGAATCAGGCCTGACCCGGCTCCCAGGGGTTGAGTAGGCTCAGCCCCAAGCCTGCGAAGTCCCGCACATTGCGGGTGACCAGCGTGAGGTTGTGGTGCAGCGCCGTGGCGGCCAGCAGGCTGTCAATGGCTGGCAATGGACGGCCCGCAAGGGCCAGCAGACAACCCCACCGATCTGCCACAGGCCCGTCCACGGCCAAGATCCTGCCCAGAAAAAACGTGGGCAAATCCACTTCCAGCCAGTCGCTCAGGGCCTGCCGCCGCGCGGCATCTACCTGACCCAGGCTGGCAATCCCCTTGCGGATTTCACCCAGGGTCAGCACGCTCAAAAAAAGGGACTGCGCGGACCGCGCGGCAAACCAGGCCACCACCCGTGGTTCGGGTTGCCTGCGCCGCAACTCGGAGAGCACATTGGTGTCCACCAGATAGCTCACAGGGCAAGCTCGCGCACCGGGCTGGTATCGCGCTCCAAATCGAGCTCATCGAGCCCCACCAAAGGAGAGGCTTGCATGAACTCCGCCAGGGAGCGGGCGTTGCCGCTCAGTTGATCAAACAGGTCACGAGAAACCACCACCGCCACCGATTTGCCGTGCACGGTGATGTTTTGCGGGCCGTCCTGCTTGGCGCTTCGCACCACGTCCGAGAAGCGCGCCTTTGCCGTCTGCATTTGCCAGGATTGCATGGAACCTCCAAATTCTGATCTGACAGGTCAGAATTTAACCGAAATAGGGCTGCCTGTGTTGCGCCTGCCTTGCACACCCTCCCTCACTGACTGATGCGCGATAGGCGCTGCCACGTGGACATAAAATGGTGGGCTATTCCCACCCTCTGTCTTCACCTTTCCCCATGACCACCACCACCCAATTCGACAACGTCTCCCTCACCACCAAAGCCAATGTGTACTTTGATGGCAAATGCGTCA
Organism: Rhodoferax lacus; assembly: GCF_003415675.1. Classification (GTDB taxonomy): domain Bacteria; phylum Pseudomonadota; class Gammaproteobacteria; order Burkholderiales; family Burkholderiaceae_C; genus Allorhodoferax; species Allorhodoferax lacus. The sequence goes on along the minus strand of NZ_QFZK01000003.1, from coordinate 364,014 downwards.
GCCACAGCTTTACCCTGGCCGACGGCACCAAGAAATCCGTGGGCGTGGTGCTGGCCTCCAGCCTGACCTTTGGCACGGGCGCTGCCGAAATCATGGAATGCGTGGGCGGCGGCTGCGAATACAAGCTGGCTGGCACCGATGTCTGGGTCAAGCAGTCCGAGGGCGATCGTTTCAGCGTGCCGGGCAACTCCAAGTTCGACATCCGCGTGGCTGAGGCCTACCACTACATCTGCCATTACGCTTAAAGCAACACCGCACACCCATGTCCAACACCATTCTGCAAAACACCCCCGTCGGCCAAAAAGTCGGCATCGCCTTCTCTGGCGGGCTGGACACCAGCGCCGCCCTGCACTGGATGAAGCTCAAGGGCGCCCTGCCCTATGCCTACACCGCCAACCTGGGCCAGCCCGACGAGGCCGACTACGACGAGATCCCGCGCAAAGCCATGGAATACGGCGCCGAAAAGGCCCGCCTGGTGGACTGCCGCCCGCAGCTCGCTGCCGAAGGCCTGGCCGCGCTGCAAAGCGGCGCCTTCCATATCTCCACCGCCGGCGTCACCTACTTCAACACCACGCCGCTGGGCCGCGCTGTGACCGGCACCATGCTGGTCTCTGCGATGAAGCAGGACGATGTGAACATCTGGGGCGATGGCAGCACCTTCAAGGGCAATGACATCGAGCGCTTCTACCGCTATGGCCTGCTGACCAACCCGGCGCTCAAAATCTACAAGCCCTGGCTGGACCAGGCCTTTATTGACGAGTTGGGTGGCCGCGCCGAAATGTCGGCTTTCATGACCAGCCACGGCTTTGGCTACAAGATGTCGGCCGAAAAAGCTTATTCGACGGACAGCAACATGCTGGGCGCCACCCACGAGGCCAAGGACCTGGAAAACCTCAACAGCGGCATGAAGATCGTCAACCCCATCATGGGCGTGCCCTTCTGGAAAGACGACTGTATGGTCAAAGCCGAAGAGGTGTCCGTGCGCTTTGAAGAAGGCCGCCCCGTGGCCCTCAACGGCGTGGAATACCCCGACCTGGTGACGCTCATTCTGGAAGCCAACCGCATTGGCGGACGCCACGGCCTGGGCATGAGCGACCAGATCGAGAACCGCATCATCGAGGCCAAGAGCCGCGGCATTTACGAGGCCCCCGGCCTGGCCCTGCTGTTCATCGCCTACGAGCGCCTGGTTACCGGCATCCACAACGAAGACACCATCGAGCAGTACCGCGACTCCGGCCGCAAGCTCGGACGCCTGCTCTACCAGGGCCGCTGGTTTGACTCGCAGGCCATCATGCTGCGCGAAACCGCCCAGCGCTGGGTGGCGCGCGCCATCACCGGCACGGTGACGCTGGAACTGCGCCGCGGCAACGACTACTCCCTGTTGGACACCGAGTCCCCCAACCTGACCTACGCGCCCGAACGCCTGAGCATGGAAAAGGTGGAAGACGCGCCTTTCAGCCCGCTGGACCGCATTGGCCAGCTCACCATGCGCAACCTGGACATTACCGACACCCGTGCCAAGCTGGGTATTTACGCCAAGAGCGGCCTGCTCTCGCTGGGCCAGGACGGCGAGTTCCTCAAGCTGGGCGACGACCGCCAGCCGTAACGGCCACCTAGCCCTTCTCGGCAGCCAGCGCTGCCGGACCCGCCGCTGGCAGATCCCCGATGGCCTGTGCAATCAGGCCGTCGGCCTCGTCAAAATCAAACTGCTCCAGCGCCAATGACACCGCGCGCAGGGTGCTCTCCAGCACGGTGCCCTGCGCATGGGCCAGCAGTTGCACCGCCAGCTCACAGGCCTCGCCGTCGCTGGCTTGCACCTTGTCTTGCAAAGACTGCAGTTGCGGGCGCAACCTGTCCACACTCCACACGGTTGCAGCCGGGCCAGATGCTGCAGCCTGCAGCCGTGCCAAGCCCGTGGTGACGGTCTGCAGTTCCCGCAGCACTTGCGTCTGCACTGCCAGCAAATCCCCTGGCGCGTCACCGCGCTGGCAGGTGGCCTCCAGAGCGGCGGCCAGACGCTCCAGCGCCAGCGCGCCTATGGTTCCCGCCGTGCCCTTGAGCGTATGCGCCAGGCGGGTTGCACTTCCGTAGTCGCCGGCTTGCAGCGCATCCTGAAACTGCACCGCAAAGTGCGCATGGCTGTCCCGAAAACGCAGCAGCATTTTCAGGTACAGGTCGGCACGCCCGGCAGCCCGGGCCAGACCCGCAGCTTGGTCGATGCCGTCCAGCTCTTGCGGGCCCATGGGCTGCGGCGCCGCTGGCTGGAACAGGTCGGGCAACAGCTCGACCTCGGGCCTGCGCCCGGGGGTGACCCAGCGCGCAATCGTCTGGAACATATCGCTCACATGGATGGGTTTGGAAATGAAGTCGTTCATGCCGGCTTCCAGCACCTTTTCGCGGTCACCGGACATGGCGTTGGCTGTCATGGCAATCACGGGCAGCTGGGCCCAGGCCGGGTTTTGCCGCAGCAAGCGCGTAGCGGTGTAGCCATCCATTTCGGGCATCTGGCAGTCCATCAGCACGCCATCAAAGGCCGCGTCTTGCGCCAGCAGATCCAGCGCCTTTTGCCCGTTGTCAGCCACCACCACGCAGACACCGGCCAGGGTCAGCAGCTCCACCGCCAGCTCCTGGTTCATGAGGTTGTCTTCCACCAGCAGCAGGCGTGCGCCGCGCAGCTGCGACATGGCCTGTGGCGAACTTGGTACCGAGACCGATTGCACCCGGCTCACCAGTTCGTCCTTGTTCAGCGCCGCGCCCACGGCCTCCAGCAACGCCAGGGGCGTCAGCGGCTTGGTGGCAATCGCCGCCACGGCCACACCGGTCTGGGCACAGGCCCGGTCCACCTCTTCGCGTCCAAAGGCGCTCAGCACCAGCACGGGCGGGGCATCGGCCTGCTGGCTACGCATGCCTTGCACACAGGCCAGGGTGTCGGTGGCGGGCATTTTCCAGTCCATCACCAGCAGGTCAAACGGCCTGCCGTGGATACTGGCCTCCTGCACCCGGGCCAGGGCCACATCGGCCTCAGCCACTGTGCTCACCCACAGGCCGAGTTGCTCCAGCATGCCGGCGATGATGTCCTGCGCCACCGGGTTATCGTCCACCAGCAGCACGCGCAGGCCGGCCAGTGAGCGCGCCACCAGCGTGCGCGAAACGCTGGCACCGCGGGTCCGGCCAAAGGCCGCAGTGAAGTGAAAGGTAGAGCCCTGGCCCGGCGCACTCTCGACCCAGATGCGTCCGTCCATCATCTCCACCAGGTTCTTGGAAATCACCAGCCCCAGCCCGGTGCCGCCAAAGCGCCGGGTGGTGGAGGCATCGGCCTGGCTGAAGGACTGGAACAGGCGGGCGCATTGATCGGCACTCATGCCGATGCCCGAGTCCTGCACCGAGAAATGCAGGCGCACTTCGTCGCGGCTTTTGGACTCCAGCTCCACCCCCACCACCACGTTGCCTGCCTGCGTGAACTTGAGGGCGTTGTTGCCCAGGTTGATCAGTATCTGCCCCAGGCGCAGCGGGTCGCCCAGCAGTGCGGCAGGCAGCTTGGCGGGCATTCTGAAATGCAGCTCCAGGGCGGCGTCCGTCACCTTCAGGCTCAACAGGCTGGCCAACTGGGTCATCACGTCTTCGAGCCGGAATTCAATGCGCTCCATGGTCAGCTTGCCCGCCTCAATTTTGGAGAAGTCGAGGATGTCGTTGATGATGCCCAGCAGGTTGACCGCCGCGCGGTTGACCTTGTCCACATAGCCACGCTGGCGCGTATCCAGGTCGGTGCTCAGGGCCAGCTGGCTCATGCCAATGATGGCGTTCATGGGGGTGCGGATTTCGTGGCTCATATTGGCCAGGAAATCGCTCTTGGCGCGGGTGGCGTCTTCGGCCTTTTCCTTGGCGTCCAGCAGGGCCTGGGCCACCTGGCGCCGCTCAGACACATCCACCACCACACCCAACAGATTCACCAGCCGCCCGGATTCGTCGCGGATGGCAGTCACGGCCACATCCACCCACAGCACATGGCCCTGCCCGTCCAGGTAGCGCTTCTCCAGGCGGTAGCTGTCGAGTTCGGCCCGCAGCAGCTGCTTGCGGCACTCCGTCTCCTGGGGCAGATCCTGCGGGTGCGAAAAGTCCAGGTAATCGCAGGCCTGGCACTGCTGGGCACTGCGCCCCAGCATGTCAGTCAGGCGGGTGTTGAAGCGCAGTAGCCGTCCATCCAGATCGGCAAAGAAGATGCCGTTGCTGGCGTGCTCAAAAATGGTCTGGAGATGCGCCTGGTTTTCATTGAGCGCGCGGGTACGTTCCTGCACGCGTTGCTCCAGCCCGGCGTTTTGCCCGGCGATGACCCGCTGGCTGTGCGCGACTTGCTGCACCAGCTGGTTGAAGCCGCTTTGCAGGGTCAGCATCTCCAAGCTGGCCGCAGGGTCCATCTGGATCGGCCGGTCCACACCGCCCTGCACCATGGCCGACACCTTGCCCGCAAAGGCCGTCAGCGGCTTGACCATCAGCGACTGCACCAGCAGCAACACGATGCCGCCCAAAAAAACCATTTGCACTGCAATCGACACAACAATCCCCTGGCCCACCGAGACCAGGCGCCTGAGCACAATCGCCTGGCTGGAGGCCAGCTGCAAAGTGCCCACCTGCTGCTGCGCGCCGCCCGAGTTCTGGTGCGCAAGCGGCATGGTGGAAGACAGCGGCACGTAGCCCACCGACGGTGGCTCCAGGCGGCCCAGCTCCACTTCCACCTTGCCGTCTTCATCCAATATCTGGACAAAGGCCACGAAGGGATGCTCGCTCAGGCCCACGGCAATCGACTTCAGCAGGGGCCTCTGCACATCCCACAGCGCGGTCTCTGCACTGGGCGCCGAAGTCTTGACCAGATAGACCAGGGTGGACTGCACCTCCTCCCGGATGCGCCCGTACTCCACATGCAGTTGCAGGCCGGTCACCACGGCCACCAGCAGCAGGTAGGCCAGCAACAGGCGCTTGAGGAACAGCCGCCCCAAGGGCTGTGCGCCAGCTGCAGTGGGTGGATCAGGTGCCAAGGTTTCTGGGCTTTAAGCCAAAAAAACGGGGCTACTTCTTGCAACCCATGGGCTCAATCACGCCCACCTTGAAGCGCTGGAAAAAGTCGGGGCGCTGATACAGCTTGAAGAGGGCCTTGTCGAACTTCTGCGCCAGCGCACGGCCCTCCTCGTTGTCGTGAAAGGCCCAGTACACATCCTGGCGCGAAACCGGGCGCTTGTAGTCCACCTGCATGTCGGCAAAGGCATTTACGTTCTGAAAGGCGCGCGTGCCGGAGGCTTTCTCCACCACAAAGGCATCCAGGCGCCCCTTCATCAGCTTTTCCACGTTGGCCTCGTCGCTCAGCGCCATCTCGAAGCCAATGTCCTTGCGCTCCAGCACCTCCTTGACATACGGATAGCCCTGCGTCAAGCCCACCCGTTTGCCCTTGATCTCGTCCAGGGTGCGCCAGGCCGGCTTGCCTTTTTTGGTGAAGACAAAATCTTCCTTGCAGTTGAAGCTGCCCTTGGTGCGCACCACCGGGTGGTCGGGCGGAAAGAACACGTCGAGTGCGGGAAACAGCACCGTGCTCTTGCCCTGCATAAAGCCCTCAATGGCGCGCGGCGGGGGAGAGATTTGGATGTCGATATCGAGCTTTGCTTCCTTGGCAATGGCCAGGGTCAGCTCGACAAAGTGCCCCTTGGTGGGGCTCTCGATGTGGCCGGGTATGGGAAAGCCGGCCACGGATATTTGCGCCAGGGAAGCCTGTGCAATGCCCATCAGGAAGATGCCCAGAAAGCGGTTTTTGGCACGCATGGCTGACCTCTATGTATTATTGAGTGTGCAATTCTAGGCACGCCCACACATTTAAGTCAAAAGCCTGCAAGCGGCAGGCAGCCCGGGTTCAGCGCCCCGGGTTCAGCGGCTTTGCCTCAGCGCCAGTGGGAGCGCAGGCGCACACCCAGCAGGTCATGCCAGGGCGAGCCCTGTGCCAGGTAGTCACGGGCTATGGGCACCAGGGCTGCAGCCTGGATGCCCAAGGACTCCAACCCGGGCATGCCGGGTGTGGCCACGCTGGGCAACTGCATGGAGGCCAGGTTGTCGCGGCTCAGCAGGGGCTCGCCGGGTTTGAACTCCATCAGGCGGGCCTGCAAGGCACCGGCCCAACGCGGCAGGCCAATCACCGGGCGTCCGTGGCCGTGGTTCACGCCAGCCAGCCTGGCTGCGGTTTCCACCAGTTGCCTCAGGGTAAAGACGTCAGGGCCACAGGCCTCCAAGGTGAGCAGGCCCGCAGCTTGGCGCTCCAGGCTTTTCACCACGGCACTGGCCACATCTTCCACCCACACCGGCTGGAAGCGCGCCTCGGCTCCAGCCAGCGGCATGCAGGGGAACACCTTTTGCAGGCTGGCAAACATATTGAGGAATTTGTCCCCCTGGCCGAAGATCACACTGGGCCGCAGAATCGTCAGGGCCAGCTTGCTGCAGGTGGCCATGAGGACGGCCTCACCCATGCTCTTGCTGCGCAAATACATGGAGGGCAAGGCACCCGGCTTCTGCGGGTTGGCGCCCAGTGCGCTGAGGTGCACCAGTTGCCCCACACCGTTGCTGAAACAGGCATCGGCAATTTTTTGCGGCAACTGGGTATGCACTTTGTCGAAGGCCGCTTGGTTGCCATGCAGTATGGCCACCAGATTGACCACCGCATCATGGCCCGCCATGACCCGCGAAAGTGCAGCGAAGTCATGCACATCGAGTTCCCGCACGGTGAGGGAAGGAAGGTGCAGCAGGTTGCGCGCGTTGTTGCGGCGGCGCGTGGCCACCGTCACCGTCCAGCCCGCGCGAATCAGCTTTTCACAGACGTGGGAGCCAACAAAACCAGTGCCGCCAAGAACAAGAACGTTTTTCATAGCCGCACTGTAGTCGTTTACAGCACAACTGGCTCGGGTTCCAGCAATATCCCGAAACGCTCGTAGACGCTGGTCTGAATTGCCTTGGCGAGTGTCATCACTTCACCGCCCGTGGCGCCCAGGCCATTGCTGCCCGCACCGCGGTTGACCAGCACCAGGGCCTGCTTTTCATACACCCCGGCCTGCCCTACCGACTTGCCGCGCCAGCCGCAGGAATCAATCAACCAGCCCGCGGCCAGTTTGACGGCACCATCGGCCAGCAGGTAATGCACCACCTTGGGATCGCGCGCAATGATGTCGGCGCACTGCTCGGGGCTGACGGTGGGGTTTTTGAAGAAGCTGCCAGCATTGCCAATCACTGCCGGGTCCGGCAGCTTGGCGCGCCGTATGGCACAGACCCAGTCAAAAATCTGCTGCGCCGTGGGGTTGGGGCACTGCTGCTCGGCCATTTTCTTTTCCAGATCGGCATAGCCCAGCACCGGCTTCCAGACTTTGGGCAGGGCAAAACGCACCCGCAAAATCAGGGCCCGGCCCTTCAGGCCCAGCGCCTGGTGCGGGGCGTCACTGGCAACGCTGCTGGCGTGCTTGAACACCGAGTCACGGTAGCCAAAGGCGCACTGGGCCGCATTGAGCGTGAACACCTGGCCGGTTTCCAGGTCCATCGCGTCCAGGGATTCAAAGCGGTCCTGCAGTTCCACACCATAGGCACCCACGTTTTGCACAGGCGAGGCGCCCACGGTGCCCGGAATCATGGCCATGTTCTCCAGCCCGGGGTAACCCTGCTGAAGCGTCCAGGCCACGAAGTCGTGCCAGTTCTCGCCCGCACCGGCCTCCAGGATGAAGTGTCGGGCGGTCTCCTGCAGCAGGCGCCGGCCAGGAATTTCCACCTTCAGCACCAGCGGTTTGACATCACCGGTAAGCACGATGTTGCTGCCGCCGCCCAGTACAAACTTGGGTTGTGCCGCCCATTCGGGGTCGGCCAGCAGCGCCAGCAGGTCCGACTCCTCGCGAATGCGCACCAGGCTGTGGGCCTTGGCGACGATGTGGAAGGTATTGAGCGGCTGGAGTGGGACGTTTTTCTCGACTAACATGGCAGGATTGTCTCACCGCATTTTTTGAGTACCCCCATGCCCTCTTTTGACACCGTCTGCGAACCCGATTTGACCGAAGTAAAAAACGGCGTAGACAACACGACCAAGGAAATTGGCACCCGTTTTGACTTCAAAGGCACCTCCGCCAGCATCGAGCTCAAGGACAAGGAAATCACCTTGATTGGCGATGCCGACTTCCAGCTGCAGCAAATCCTGGAAGTGCTGCACAACAAGCTGACCAAACGCAATGTCGATGTGCGCTACCTGGACAAGGGCGATGTGCAAAAAATCGGTGGCGACAAGGTCAAGCAGGTCATCAAGATCCGCAACGGCATCGAGACCGAGATCTCCAAAAAAATCCAGCGCCTGCTCAAGGACAGCAAGATCAAGGTGCAGGCCGCCATCCAGGGCGATGCGGTGCGCGTCACCGGCGCCAAGCGCGACGACCTGCAGGCCGCCATGGCGCTGATCAAAAAAGATGTGGCCGATGTGCCGCTGAGCTTCAACAACTTCCGCGACTAGGGCACCTTGGTGAAAACACTTGCGCTGCTGGCCCTGATGCTGCTCATGCCGCAGGCCCGGGCGCAAGCGCAGGCGCAGGCACCTGTGCAGGCTGTGGTGCAGGTACCGACGCAGACCACCGTGAGCCTGGTCGGCATGCTCGGTGGCCGCGCCCTGCTGATTGTGGATGGCGCGCCGCCGAAGTCCGTGGCCACAGGTGGTGTGTACAAGGGTGTCAAGGTCATATCCACCGACGGCGATGGGGCCGTACTGGAAATTGCCGGCAAGCGCCGCAGCCTGCAGGTCGGTGACGCCCCGGCCAGCGTGGGCCCCAGCACCGACCCGGCCGCCGGCACCAAGGCGGTGCTGACGGCCAGCAGCGGCGGGCACTTCCTGGCCCAGGGCCAGATCAACGGCAAGGCCGTGCCCATGATGGTGGACACCGGGGCCTCGCTGGTGTCGCTGAGCGTGCAGGAAGCCCAGCGCCTGGGCATTGACTACAAGGCTGGCACACCCGCACAGGTGAGCACCGCCAATGGCGTGATCCCTGTGTGGCGTGTCAAGCTGAGCTCGGTGCGTGTGGGTGACGTGCTGGTGTACGACGTAGACTCGGTGGTGACCTCCGGCTCCATGCCCTATGTATTGCTGGGCAACAGCTTTTTGGCGCACTTCCAGATGACCCGAACCAATGACCAGATGGTGCTCGAAAAGCGCTACTGAACCATCCCGAATTTCCCATGTCTGCCATGCCCGTCAAGGACGAAAACGAATACGAAGACCTGTTGGCCGCCTGGTCCGACCTGGAGTCCGGCCTGGGCATTATTTTGGGCAGCCCCGAGAACACCCAGCAGTTTGCGCACCGCGTGCTGCAATACGACCGCTGGATGCAGGCCCTCATGCAGCGCGACCCGGATGCCGGCCTGTACCTGCTGTTCCAGCTGGCCAGCAATTCACCGGTGGGCTACAGCGCCTCCCACTCCCTGGTGTGCGCCGTGCTGTGTCATTTGATGGCCCGGGAATTGAACCTGCCCATCAAGGAACGCGAAAGCCTGGTGCACGCGGCACTGACCATGAACGTGTCCATGACCGCCATGCAGGACCTGCTGGCCAACCAGAGCGAGCGGCCCAGCGGCCAGCAGCAGGAACTGATCCGCGTGCACCCGGTCAAGAGCGCCATGCTCCTGGGCAACATGGGCGTGCGCGACGAGGACTGGCTTGAGATCGTGGGCGGCCACCATGACAACCGGGTGGATGCGGGGGACTTCCGAAGTGTTGCACCCGCCGTGCGCCTGACCCGCATTCTGAAGATGGTGGACCGCTACGCGGCCATGATCAGCCCGCGCCTGTCACGGGCCGGACGCAGCGCCACGGAATCGGCACGCACGGTGATGGCCAACACATCGGCCAAGAGTGATGAAATCGGACACGCCCTGATGCGCGTGGTGGGCCTGTGCCCACCCGGCACCTTTGTGCGCATGGACAGTGACGAACTCGGCGTGGTACTGCGCCGCAGCCCCAAGGCCAATATGCCCTTTGTAGCCATTGTGGGCGGGGCCGACGGCCACCTGCTGCCCACGCCGCGCCTGCATGCCACGGCCCAGGGCGCACCCAGCATCCGCTCGGCATTGCCCGCCTCCGGCGTGCGGGCCCAGCTCAACCACTACCAGATTCTGGGTCTGAGCCACCAGGCGACGTCGAACCTGTAGACACCTGAGAAGTGCGGCTTGCGCGCCGCACGCAGGTGCTCTCAGGCGCCCTTCTTCTTCTGGCCCAGGCGGGACTCGGTGCCCTTGAACAAACGGCTGATGTTCTCTGCATGGCGCCACACCAACAGGCCCGACATGAGTGCCATGGACAGCACCACGCGGTTGTCTGCATACCAGGCCACGCCATCGCCAAACACGTAGTACACCGGTGCAAACACCGCCGCCACCAATGAGGCAAGCGACGAGTAGCGGAAGAAGAAGGCCACGATCAGCCAGGTGGCGCCCACCGCCAGGCCCAGCCAGGGGTTGATGCCCACAATCACGCCCAGCGCCGTGGCCACGCCCTTGCCACCAATGAAGCGGAAGAACACCGGGTACAGATGGCCCAGAAACGCCGCCAGCCCCACCAGTGCCAGCGTGCCCTCCTGCAGGCCGTAGGGCGCGCCAACCCACTTCACCAGCACCACCGGCAGCCAGCCCTTCAGGGCGTCGAGCAGGAGCGTGATGATGGCCGCAGCCTTGCTGCCCGAGCGCAACACGTTGGTTGCACCGGGATTCTTGCTGCCAAAGGTGCGCGGGTCATTCAGGCCCATGGCGCGGCTGACAATCACGGCGAATGAGAGCGAACCCAGGGCGTAGGCCGCCAGGGTTGCCAAGAGGGGGTACACAAATGCAATCGATTCCAAACCAGGTTCTCCTGTAAGCCAGTGAAGTGCCGCCGCTAGTCGGCCAGCGCGCACTGTACCTTTTTTGCTGCGAGCAGTTCCAGGCAGACCTGCGGGTCGAGCCCGACCAGATAGCCGCGCCGCCCGCCGTTGATGAGGATGCGCGGCAGCTCCAGGATGCTTTCCTCAATGAACACCGGCATGGACTTGCGCGTGCCAAAGGGCGAGGTGCCGCCCACCAGATAACCACTGTGGCGATTGGCCACCTCGGGCGCACACGGCTCCACCGACTTGGCACCGATCTGGCGCGCCAGATTCTTGGTGGACACCTTGCGGTTGCCGTGCATCAGCACCACCAGGGGCTTGGCGTCCTGGTCCTGCATGATGAGGGTCTTGACCACCATGAAGGGGTCCATGCCCAACACCTCGGCACTGTGCTGGGCGCCGCCATGCTCCAGGTACTCATAGGGGTGCTCGGTGAACACCACTTTATTGGCCTTGAGAAGCTGGGTGGCCGGGGTTTCAGAGACGTGTTTTGCCATGCCCCTATTTTGCGGCCAATGGCCGCCCGGCAAGGCGCCTTCAGGCCGCCGGGTCGCGAATGTCCCAGCGCACTGCGTCAATCTTTTGCAGCAGTTCTTCGGGCAGCGTGGTGCCCCAGGCGTCCAGATCCTCATCGAGTTGCGCCAGTGAGGTCACGCCGATGATGGTGCTGCGCACCTGCCACTTGGTATAGCAAAAGGCCAGCGCCATCTGCGTGGGTGTGAGGCCGTAGGCACGGGCCAGGGCGTTGTAGCGGCGCGCTGCCTCCAGCGACTCGGCGCGGCCCCAACGCTGCTTGCGCACAGATTCGTATTTGGCAATGCGGCCCTGGGCCGGCGCATCCGGACCACTGGTGCCCGACACATCGTATTTGCCGGTCAGCAGGCCAAAGCCCAGGGGCGAATAGGCCAGCAGCGACACGTCCAGATGGTGCAGGGTTTCGTCCAGCGCGTTTTCCAGTGCGCGGCTGATCAGGCAGTACACGTTCTGCACCGTGGCAATGCGCGGCAGGCCGTGCTGCTCGGCCAGGCGCACAAACTCGTGCACGCCATAGGGGGTTTCGTTGGACACGCCAATGGCGCGTACCTTGCCGGCCTGCACCAGGGTCTGCAGGGCTTCCAGCTGCGCATGCATGGAGGTGAGCCCCGCATGGTCCTTGGACGGGTCGTAGTACAGGCCGCCAAACATGGGCACGTTGCGGGTGGGCCAATGAATCTGGTAGAGGTCGATCACATCGGTCTTGAGGCGCTTCAAGCTGCCCTCGCAGGCGGCAATGATGTCAGCGGCCGTCAGGTCGGGGCTTCCACCGCGAATCCAGGGCATGCCGCGCGAGGGGCCCGCCACCTTGGTGGCAAGCACCAACTTGTCACGCGCACCGGGGTTGTTGGCCAGCCAGCTGCCGACGATTTTTTCGGTGGCCTGAAAGGTCTCGGCCTTCGGAGGCACGGCATACATCTCGGCCGTGTCGATGAAGTTCACACCGCGCTCCAGCGAGCGGCTCAAGATGGCATGGCTGTCGGCTTCGTTGACCTGCTCACCAAAGGTCATGGTGCCCAGACAAATGGGGGTGACCAACAGGTCGCTTTGGCCAAGGGGAACAAGATTCATGGGAATGTGTGGATGGGTGTGAAAAATGCAGGGCTTTGCATGTCAGTATCCCATGCATAGCGGTGCTGTGCAGGGATAACCCTTGCTGGTCCATCGGCATAAACACATAGCATTAGTTCGTTGTTGCAACTATTTCCAAAAATACAGGAAGGCAGTCCCTCCGTGAATCTCTCCCATCTCAAAATCAGCTCCAAACTCGCCCTCGGGTTTGCCAGTGTGCTGGCCCTGACCCTGCTGCTGGGAGGCCTTGCACTCACCCAGCTGTCCAACCTGTCCGTCAAGACCGAACAGATCGCCACCAACAACCTGCCCAGCGTGCAGTACACCGCGGCCTTGAGTGGACTGCTCAATGGCATACGGCGCGCCGAGGCCTTGCACCTGTTGGCCTCCGACCCGGAAGTCAAGAAGCTTCAGGAAACCCAGATTGCCGGCATGCGCAAGCAGATGGATGTGCTGGATGCCAAGGCGGGGGCCGTCTTCAATGCGGATGTTGAAAAGAACGCCTTTGCCAGTTCCAAAAAGAACCGCGACGCCATGTTTGCCGCCGGCGAGAAAATGATGGAGCTGTCCCGCGTGAACAACGCCAGCATGGCCGAAGACATGTTCAAGGACCAGGTGGGCAAGCCCTTTGAGGCCGCTATGGCCGACATGGAAACCATACGTGACTTCAACTCCAGCGAAGCCGATCGCGTGTGGGCTGAAACCCAAAAAGTGGTGGCCACCGGCAAGATCACCGTGATTGCAGCACTGCTTGCTGCCCTGGCCATTGGCGCGGCGCTGGCCGTGCTGATTTCACGCGCGATCACCAAACCCATTAACGATGCCGTGCGTGCGGCCAAGGAAATCTCCAATGGCGACATGACGCACCCGCTGCATGCCAATGGAACCGATGAGGTGGCCGAGCTGCTGCAATCCCTGGAAGCCATGCGCCAAAACCTGTCCCGGGTGGTGACCCAGGTGCGCCTGGGCTCGGAGGGCGTGGAAGTGGCCAGCGCCGAAATTGCCCAGGGCAACCACGACCTGAGCGCACGCACCGAGCAACAGGCCAGCGCGCTGGAGCAGACGGCGGCCAGCATGGAAGAGCTCAGCGCCCAGGTCAAGCACAACGCCGACAGCGCACGCGAAGCCAACCAGTTGGCGGCCAACGCCTCCACCGTGGCCGCACGGGGTGGTGATGTGGTGGGCCGGGTGGTGGACACCATGAAGGAGATCAACACGTCTTCCCGCAAGATTTCGGACATCATTTCCGTGATCGACGGCATTGCCTTTCAGACCAACATCCTGGCGCTCAACGCGGCGGTGGAAGCCGCCCGTGCCGGTGAACAGGGGCGGGGCTTTGCGGTGGTGGCCTCCGAGGTGCGCTCACTGGCCGGACGCAGCGCCGAAGCGGCCAAGGAGATCAAGCAGCTGATCAATGCCAGTGTGGAGCGCGTGGAGCAAGGCACGGCTTTGGTGGACGAGGCCGGCTCCACCATGACCGAAGTGGTGGGCTCCATCCGCCATGTGACGGACATGATGGGCGATATCAGCTCCGCCAGCAACGAGCAGGCCCTGGGCGTGGCCCAGATCGGCGAGGCCATTACGCACATGGACCAGGCCACGCAGCAGAACGCCGCGCTGGTGGAACAGATTGCCGCAGCGGCCAGCAGCCTCAAGTCCCAGGCGGGCGAGCTGGTCAACACCGTATCGGTCTTCAAGCTCGATGCCACGCAGCAGCAGCAGTACAGAACTGCGCCGCACGCAGTGGCCCACACGCCACCCACTGCCCGACTCTCCCAGCCTGCGCGGGCGCACCAAATAGCGCCTCCGCGCGCCAAGCCCCGGGCAGTGGCAGCCGCCGCGCCCAGGGCTTTGCCCGCTGCAGCCAAAGCCCTGCCCAAGCCCGCCGCAGCGCCCAGCCGGGCCCCGGCCCCCGCCCCGGCCGCCAGCAAGGCCAACGACGACGAGTGGGAAACCTTTTAGACCACTTGGTCCCCTCAGGGCCTACAGGGCCAGCGCCCTGATGCAATCCTGATACGGCTGGTGCTACGCTGCGCCACCATGCCAGCACACACCCTGTCCGACCCGCACCGCCAAGCCCTGAAAACCTGGGGCTTGGTAATGGCCCTGATTGCTGCCGCCACCCTGGGTGGCTTTGCGCTGGACAGTCAGATATCGCTCACCAGCCAGGCCATGTTTTACGTGCTGGCCGTGGTGATTGCGGCCTACACCCTGAAGCCCCTGCCCTCGGTGGTCTGCGCCGTGGGTGCGGTAACCGCCTTCAACTTTTTCTTTGTGCCGCCACGCTGGACGTTTGCGGTGGACAGCCAGGAGCACCTGATTGCCCTGCTGACCATGCTGGTGGTGGCCCTGGTGATCAGCCGCCTGGCCTCCCGTCTGCGGCGCGAGGCCAGCCTGGCCCGGCAAAGCGCCCTGCGCTCCCAGCAACTGCAGGAGCTGGCCACGGCACTGGCCGTTACCAGCGCAAGTGCTGAGGTGGTCCAGCTGGGCCAACAGGCGCTGGACGCCAGCTATGACGGACCCAACACGCTGGGCATCCTGCGCCCCGATGGCTCGCTGGACACCGGCTTGAGCACCAGCGCCAAGCTGCAGGACGGCCTGCGCAGCTGCATCCGCGAGGCCGCCACCCTGGGCCCTGGCACCGGGCGCTGGCCCGGCCTGAACGCTTGGTACCTGCCCTTGGGCAGCGTGGGCCAGATGCAGGGCGCGGTGTGCATTGAAAACATCCATGCCGACGACACCGTGGGGCGCGAACATGCGCAGGCCCTGTGCGCCCTGCTGGCGCAAACGCTTTCGCGCATCAAGATGGCCGACGCCATGCAGGCCTCGCAGGCCGAGGTGCACAGGCAGCAGGTGCAAAGCACCTTTCTGGCGGCCATCTCGCACGACCTGCGCACGCCGCTGGCGGCAGTCGTGGGCGCAGCCTCGGCCCTGCAGAGCCAGGGTGACAAACTCCCGGCGGGCGAACGCGCGCGCCTGCTGGACAGCATTGCCAGCGAGGCGGCCTACCTCTCCCACATCACCGAGAACACCTTGCAATTGGTGCAGCTGAGCAATGCCGCCGCTCCCGTGCAGCGCGGCTGGGAGTCCATGGAAGAAATCGTGGGCGCCGTGCTGGGCCGCATGCGCCTGCGCGATACCAGCCACCGCATCAGTGCCAAGGTACCCAAGAACCTGCCCCTGATCGAGGTGGACCCGGTGCTTGTCGCCCAGCTGCTGAGCAACCTGCTGGACAACGCCATGCAGTACAGCCCCGGCCCCATCGACCTGCAGGTGCAGGCCTCTCCCCCAGAGTGTCCCACCCAGATGCAGGTGCTGGTGAAAGACCGCGGCACCGCCATACCCCAGGAGCAGCACGCGCAGCTGTTTCAGCCCTACGCCCGTGGCGACCAGGGCCACGCAGGTGGCCCACGCGGTGCCGGTCTGGGCCTGGCCCTGTGCCGCGCCATCGCCACCGTGCATGGCGGCACGCTCACACTCTTGGCCCGCCCGGGCGGCGGCAACTGCTTTACCTTCAGCCTGCCGGTGAATCCGCAACAACCTCTTGGAGATGTGCCATGACCCTGCGCCTCCTGGTGGTGGAAGACGACCGCGAGATCCGCGCCATGATGCAGTCCAGCCTGGCCGTGGAAGGCTTTGAGGTGCAGACCGCCGTCACTTTGAGCGAAGCCCGCGCCCTGTTGCAGCACAGCCTGCCCGATGTGGTGGTGCTGGACCTGGGCCTGCCCGATGGCGATGGTCTGGAGCTGGTGCAGCACATTCGGCGCCAGCACAGCCTGCCCATCCTGATCGTCTCGGCGCGCCACCAGGAGGCACAAAAAATCCGCCTGCTCGACGCCGGTGCCGATGACTACCTGACCAAGCCCTTTGCCGTGGGCGAATTGCTGGCCCGCATCCGCGTGGCCCTGCGCCACCGCGGCACCGCGCTGGCTGCCGCAGTAACCACCCACGACCTGGACGATCTGCACATCGACCTGGCCACGCGCACGGTGCAGGCCCAGGGCCAGTTGCTGCACCTCACGCCCACCGAGTTCAATCTGCTGGCACGCCTGGTGCGCAGTGCGGGCCGGGTGGTAACGCACCGGCAACTGCTGGCCGATGTGTGGGGGCCGGAGTACACCGAGCACACCCACTACCTGCGCCTCTACATGGGCCAGCTGCGCGCCAAGATCGAGCGCGACCCGGCCGAGCCGCGCCACCTGCTGACCGACACCGGCGTGGGCTACCGGCTGGCCATCAGCTGAATGCTGAAGGGTTTGGCCGGGTTTTGTTTTGCCCGGGACAGTCCTTATGTGTTCCTGATGCACCGGGCAGCACAGTCAAGGCTTCTTGACTTTGGGACAGCGGCTATGGGCACACAGGCACAGCGGGACAGCGTGGCGGCACTCACCTTGGGGGCGCTGGGGGTGGTGTATGGGGACATCGGCACCAGCCCGCTGTACACCATGAAGGAAGTCTTCAACCCGGCCATGGGCATTCCCCTGGACCCGTTGCACCTGATCGGCGTGGTGTCCACCATCTTCTGGGGCCTGATGATGGTGGTCACGCTCAAGTACGTGATGCTGATCCTGCGCGCCGACAACCGGGGTGAAGGCGGCATCATGGCGCTCACCGCACTGGCTGCACAGGCCGCTGGCAGCACCGCCACCAAGCGCACCATCCTGTTGCTGATCGGCGTGTTTGGCGCGGCCCTGTTTTATGGCGACAGCGTGATCACCCCGGCCATCTCGGTACTCAGCGCGGTGGAAGGCCTGGAGGTGGCCACTCCGGCCTTCAAGCCCTATGTGCTGCCCATCTGTGCGGCCGTGCTGGTGGCACTGTTTGGCATGCAGCGCTTTGGCACCGGCGTGGTGGGCAAGCTCTTTGGTCCCATCATCATGGTGTGGTTTGCCGTGCTCACGCTCACCGGCCTGCAGCAGATTGCGCAGCAACCGGCCATCCTGGCCGCGCTCAACCCGCTGGAGGCACTGCGTTTTCTATCCTCACAAGGCTGGCATATTTTTGTGGCCGTGGGTGCCATCGTGCTGGCCTTTACCGGGGCTGAGGCGCTGTACGCCGACATGGGCCACTTCGGCAAGCGCCCCATCCGCATGGCCTGGCTGGGCCTGGTGCTGCCGGCGTTGGCCATCCACTACATGGGCCAGGGCGCGCTGCTGATGCGTGACCCCGGCGCCCTGGAAAACCCCTTCTACCGCATGTTCCCACAGGCCTGGCTGCTGCCCGCTGTGGTGCTGGCCACGGTGGCCACGGTGATTGCTTCGCAGGCCGTGATCTCGGGCGCCTACTCCATGACCAAACAGGCCATGCAACTGGGCCTGCTGCCGCGCATGCAGGTGCACTTCACCTCCGCCAAGGAGGCCGGGCAGATCTACATGCCCGGTGTGAACTGGCTGCTGCTGGCAGCCGTGCTGCTGGCGGTATACGGCTTTGGCAGTTCTTCGGCCATGGCCTCGGCCTACGGCATTGCCGTCACCGTCACCATGCTGATCACCACCTTGCTGACCTTCTTTGTGGTGCGCCATGGCTGGCACTATCCCCTGCCGGTGGCGCTGGCAGCCACCAGCGTCTTTCTTGCGCTGGACCTGTTGCTGGTGGCCTCCTGCTCCATCAAGTTCTTCCAGGGCGGCTGGTTCCCGCTGCTGCTGGGCTTTGGCATCTTCACCGTCATGGCCACCTGGCGGCGTGGCCGCGCGTTGCTGATCGAGAGCATCCGCCACGACGACCCCGACCTGCTGCCCTTTGTGACCGCCCTGTCGCAGGACAGCGTGCACCGCGTGCCGCGCACGGCTGTCTATGCCGTGGCCAACCCCGGCACCGTGCCCCAGGCGCTGATGCACAACCTCAAGCACAACCAGGTGCTGCACGAGCGCAACCTCATCCTTACGGTGGTGTTCCATGACGTGCCCTGGATACCGTTCAACGAACGCGTGGAGGTGCACAGCCTGGTGCCGGGTTTCTGGACTGTGCAGGTGAACTACGGCTTCAAGAACACGCCCGACATCCCCAAGGCACTGGAGCTGTGCAAGGCGCACGGCCTGTCCATCAACCTGTTTGAGACCTCGTACTTCCTGAGCCGCGAGATTGTGGTACCCACCAAGGGCTCGGGCATGGCCCACTGGCGCGAGACCCTGTTCGCCCTGATGTCGCGCAATGCGGGCAGCGTGGCGGGCTTTTTCCGCCTGCCCAACAACTGCGTCGTGGAGTTGGGCACGCGGGTGCAGATCTAGCGCCCCCACAGCAAACAGGGTACGCCCCTGCTATGACCCGGAGTCGGCGACAATCAGCCTGCAGATTTTGCGAACAGGGAGACGCATGGTGGACTTCACAAACTTCAGTGCCGTAGTAAACACCCCGCTGGGATCGGCGCTAGCCTGCCTGCTATTGGTGCTTGTGGTCTTCTGGATCACCTACAAGGTCATCCGCGCGGCTGTGCGCGACGGCATCCGGGAAGCCGGCCTCTACTCCAACCGTGCCATGGCACAGACCGGGCGCAAGCAGCTGGACCCCAAGTACGATTTTGTGTACACGGAGCCCCGTCCAGAGTGAGCTCTTTGATTTAGGGGCGCCGACAGTGGAACAACTGCGCAATTTGCAGGACATTCTGGACGGAACGGGTGCGGGCACCTGGGACTGGGACGTCAACACGGGTGCGCTACAAGTCAATACCCGATGGGCCGAAATTCTGGGCCTGACGCGCGAGGCCATGCAACCCGTCACCTTTGACAAATGGAAAGCCCTGGTGCATCCGGATGACTTCCCCCTGACCGAAGCCGCCATTGCGGCCCACCTGGCCAAAGCCACAGTGCGCTACGACTGCGAATTCCGCATGCGCCATGCCAGCGGCCACTGGATCTGGATCCACTCCAGCGGCCAGATCAAGGCCTGGAACCCGGACGGCTCGGCGCGCAGAATGTTCGGCACCTACATGGACATCACCGAGCGCAAACAGGCCCAGCTTCAGCTCATCGAAAGCGAGCGGGCGCAACGCCGGCTATACGAGGCCACACCGGCCATGCTGTACTCCATCAACCGGTCCGGCCGGCTGCTCAGCGTGAGCAATCTGTTTGCCCAGACGCTGGGCTACAGCCGTGAGGAAATGCTGGGGCAAAAGCCCACCGCCTTCATGACACCCTCCTCGGCGCAGTTTGCGCAGGACACCGTCTTCCCGCACTTCCTGCAAAGTGGCTCCATCCGCGACGTTCCCTACCAGCTGCTGCGCCGCAACGGCGAGGTCATGGACGTGCTGGTGTCGGCCGAGCTGGAGCGCGATGCCCAGGGCGCGCCCGTGCGCAGCCTGTCGTGTGTGACCGACGTCAGCCAGATCAAGGCCCACCAGGCCGAGCTCGACCGCGTGGCCAATTTCGATGCGCTGACCAACCTGCCCAACCGGCGCCTGTTGTCCGACCGCCTGAAGCAGTCACTGCTGCGCTCGGACCGCACCGGCCAGACCACTGCCATCTGCTTTCTGGACCTGGACGGCTTCAAGGCCATCAACGACCAGTTCGGCCACAGCGTCGGCGACCTGGTTCTGGTGGGCGTGGCCCAGCATCTGGGCACCGTGCTGCGCGCCGATGACACGCTGGCGCGCCTGGGTGGCGACGAGTTTGTGCTGCTGCTCTCGGAAATCCACTCCACCAGCGAGTGCACCCAGATACTGGAGCGCGTGCTGGAGACCACGCGCCTGCCCATACAGGCCGAGGACCAGCAGATCAGCCTGTCGGCCAGTATTGGCGTGAGCCTCTACCCCAGCGACCGGGCCGACCCCGACATCCTGCTGCGCCATGCCGACATGGCCATGTACCAGGCCAAGCAGGCGGGCAAGAACCGCTACCAGCTGTTTGACACCGAGATGGACCGCGCCGCGCAAAGCAACCGGGCCTTTCTGGACGAGATGGAAGCGGCCCTGCAGAGCCGTGAATTTGTACTGTTCTACCAGCCCCAGGTGGACCTGCAGAGTGGTGAGGTCCTGGGGGCCGAGGCCCTGATACGCTGGCAGCACCCCACACGCGGGCTGCTGCCGCCCGGTGCATTCCTGGCCTGCCTGAATGGCAGCCACCTGGAGGCGCCCTTGGGCGAATGGGTCATGGAAACGGCGCTTACCCAGCTGCGCAACTGGCAGGCGCTGGGGCTGCACACCCGGGTCAGCGTGAACATCAGTGCCAACCACCTGCTGCGCGCCGACTTCTGCGAGCGCCTGGCCCAGACCCTGGCGCGCTACCCCGACGTGGCGGCCTCGCGACTGGAGCTGGAGGTGCTGGAAACCGCCGCCATTGGCGAGATGCGCCAGGCCGTTGACATCCTGCACAACTGCATGGAACTGGGCGTACGCTTTGCGCTCGATGACTTCGGCACCGGCTACTCGTCGCTGACCTACCTGCGCCAGCTGCCGGTGCACACGCTCAAGATTGACCAGAGCTTTGTGCGCGACATGCTGGTGGACCCGGACGACCGGGGCATTGTGCGCGGCATCATCGAACTGGCCAAAGCCTTTGACCGGCAGATAGTGGCCGAAGGCGTAGAGACCATGGCCCACGCGGTGGCGCTGCGCCAGCTGGGCTGCCACCACGTGCAGGGCTATGGCATTGCCCGGCCCATGCCAGCGGCGCAGTTCCCGGACTGGTGCGCGGAGTGGTTGCGCTCCGGTGCGTGGGCGCAGGGCTGAGCGGCATTCAGCGCCCGGCTCAGTTCCATACCCACAGCAGGGCGTTCTGCACATCGACCTCGTCCAGATTGGAGTGGCCCGCAGCGCCCGCGCGGTCCAGCACCAGAAAGTCGGACGGCCGCTCCAGCGCAATCAGCGGGTGGTGCCAAACACCTCTGGCGTAGTTGACGCCCTGCCCGGGCCCGGCCCGAAAGCAACGGATGGCGCCCAGATCCAGCACCGTATCAGGCGGCGCCACCACCACCAGAAACGGCAGCTCGCTCATGGCCACAAAGGCCTGGCTGCCCAGCGGGTGGCGCTCCATGATGCTTAAGCGCATGGGCAGGCTGCGCGGGCGCGCCTGGAAAATACTCACGCACACCGCCCCGCCCTCTTCGCCCACGTCCACACGTGCCAGGTCGTGAAAGCGCGTGGCAAAGCCCTGGTTGATGGCAAAGGTTTTTGCGTCCGCTCGTGCCGCAATGACATCGCCAAAGGGCGCAAAGGCCTCAGGCGTCAGGGGCTCAATGGGCAGGGTGCGTGGGGTCATAGGTGGGTTGGGGGCTAAAGGCGGCAGGGCATTCAGCAGTCAATGCTGCCCAGGTCCAGCGCCTCGGCCTCGGCCCGTGCTGCAGCCCCGGCCTTGCCGCGCGGCTTGCGCTTGCCAAAGGCAATGCCCATGGCCAGCGTCTGCACCAGGCAGAAGGCCGAGGTGAGCGAGCGAAAGCCCTTGAGCTCGGCGTCATTCACTTCCAGCACCAGGTCGGCATTCTTGGCCAGCGGGCTGAGCACGCCGTTGGTAATCACCAGCAATTTGGCGCCTTGCGCCTTGGCCTGGGCACAGACCGTGAGCGTGTCCGGGGCATAGGGCGGGAAGCTGATGGCCACCAGCACATCCTGCGCATTGGCCACAGCGGCCTGCTCGGCCACGCTGCCGCCCTGCGCGGTGATCTGCACCGCCGGCTGCTTCACGCGGTTTAAGGCGTAGGCCAGGTAGGCGGCCAGCGCGTAGGAGCGGCGCAGGCCGATCACATGCACCAGGCGCGCGCCCTGGATCAGGGCAATGGCTTTCTGGAGCGGCAGGGCTGCGGCATCGGCCTGCAGGTGCTGCAGCGAAACAATGTTGGCCTGGCTGAAGGCCTGCAGCACGGCCACCGGATTTTGCGGGTCGTCCAGCGAGAGCTCGCCGCCAAAGTGGCGGATACGCTCGCTGTGCGTGGGCTTGGCGGCCTGCTGGAGTGGCGCGCGAAACAGCCGCTGCAAGTCCGAGTAGCCCTCAAAGCCCAGCGCCTTGGCCAGGCGGATGAAGGCGGCCGGTGCGATGGCCGACTGCCTGGCCACAGAGGCAACCGGGTTGAGGGCGATGTCGTTGGGGTGCTCCATCGCGTAGTTGGCAGCATCGCGCATGCGCGGCGTGAGCTGTTCGCTCTGTTGGCCTATCAAGGCACGCAGGCCTTCCAGCGTGCTCGGTTTTGCTGTTTTCATGGACCGATGATAGGGGAGGCAAAGGGCTTAGAAGGCACGCACCTCGCCGCGCTTGACGAACTGGCCCATGCCCTCGCGCCCGTGCCAGTGCTCGCCGTCCACAATCAGGTTGCCGCGCAGAAACACTTTTTCGACCCGGCCCTGCAGGCTGCGGCCTTCGAGCAGGGTGTGGTCGCAGTTGCTGTGCAGGTGCTTGGCGTGGATGGTCTGCGACACGTTCGGGTTGAACAGCACGATGTCGGCGTCGCTGCCCACGGCCACTGTGCCCTTTTTGGGGAACAGGCCGAAGAGCTTGGCCGGTGTGGTGGAGGTCAGCTCCACAAAACGGTTGAGCGACAGTTTGCCCTGCATCACGCCGATGTCGAACAGGCTGACCAGGCGCGTCTCTATGCCCGGTGCGCCATTGGGAATCTCGGCAAAGTTCTTGGTGCCGCGCAGCTTGGAGCTGCGCAGGC
Source organism: Rhodoferax lacus (assembly GCF_003415675.1). GTDB lineage: Bacteria > Pseudomonadota > Gammaproteobacteria > Burkholderiales > Burkholderiaceae_C > Allorhodoferax > Allorhodoferax lacus. The sequence continues at coordinate 340,921 of NZ_QFZK01000003.1, read as the reverse complement.
CCAGATGGCCCTCCTTCATGCAGAAGGGGCAGTGGTCGGTGGCAATCACCTGCAGATCGTCATAGCGCAGGGCACGCCACAGGTGCTTCTGGTCGTCGGGCTTGCGCAGCGGCGGCGTCATCACGTATTTGGCGGTCTCGAAGTCGTCGTTGTCGTACACCGAGTCGTCAAACAGCAGGTAGTGCGGGCAGGTCTCGGCAAACACGGGGATGCCTTCGGCGCGCGCACTCACGATGTGCTTCAAGGCGTCGTTGCTGGACACATGCACAAAGTAGATGGGCGCCTGCGCCAGCTCGGCCAGGCGGATGCCGCGGTGCGTGGCCTCACCCTCCATCAGCGAGGGGCGGGTGAGCGCGTGGTAGCGCGGCGAGGTGTGGCCGGCCTCCAGCGCCTCCTTGATCAAGAGGTCAATCACCGTGCCGTTCTCGGCATGCAACGCGACCATGCCGCCGTCCGCGCCCACCTGGCGCAGCATGCGGAAGATGGAGGCATCGTCGGCCATCATCACGCCGGGGTAGGCCATGAACATCTTGAAGCTGGTCACGCCTTCAAAGTGCATGGCGTGGCGCACATCGCGCAGCACCTGCTCGTCCACGCGCTTGATGATCACGTGCAGGCTGTAGTCCACATTCACCTGCGACTCGGCCGAGCGTTGCGCCCGCGCAATCGCACCCAGTGGAGAATCCAGTTCGGTCTGCAGCGCAAAGTCCACGATGGTTGTGGTGCCGCCAAAGGCCGCGGCCTTGGTGCCGCTGGCAAAGGTGTCGGTGGTGATGGTCGGGCCAATCACGTTTTCCAGGTGCACATGGGTGTCCACGCCGCCGGGCAGCACATACAGGCCGCTGGCGTCGACCACGCGTACATCGGGCCCCACCTCAATGCCCTTGCCTATGGTGTGAACCTTGCCGTCCTGCAGCAGCACATCGGCCACGTAGTCGTCGCTGGCGGTGATGATGCGGCCGTTGCGGATCAGGGTGGTGGTGTGTGTCATGCGATGGCCTCCTCCAGGTGATGAATCAGGTGGGCAATTTCAGTCGTGGTGTTGTAGTGGGCAATCGACACGCGCACCACGCCGCCGCGGTCCTGCAGGCCCAGGAACTCAATCAGGCGCTTGGCATAGAAGTCACCAAAGCGGATGCCAATGCCAAAGCGGTCGGTGTGGCGCACCACCGCCTCGCTCTGCATGCCGTCCACCATGAAGCTGATGGTGGGCACACGCCGCCCACTCTTGGTGTCGGGCAGGCCGATGATGCGCACATTCTTCTTGCTGCGCAGATAGGTCAGCAGCTGCTCGGCCAGCAGGTCTTCCTGCTTTTCAAAGGCATCGAAGGCGGCCTGCATCTTGACGCGCGCACCGCCCACTGCCCCCAGGCGGGCACCTACGTCTTCCAGGTAGTCGCTGATGCCGATACAGCCATAGGACAGCTCATAGTTCACATTGCCGGGCTGCAGCTTGTAGGGGATGGTGTCATTGGAGATGAAGTAGTGGTTCAGGCTGGCCAGACTCAGCAGCAACTCGCGCCGGCCCCACAGCACGGCGAAGTGCGGCCCGAACACCTTGTAAAAACTGAACACATACAGGTCCGCCCCGCTGGCCTGCACATCCACCAGCCGGTGCGGCGCATAGGCCACGGCATCCACGCACAGGCGTGCGCCCACGCCATGCGCCAGCTCCGCCACCTGGGCCACGGGGTTGATGGTGCCAAGAATGTTGGAGGCATGCGTCATGGCCACCCACTTCACTTTGGGGGACAGCAGGGCCTGCAGGTCGGCCAGGTCCAACTCCAGGGTATCTGGGTTCACATTCCAGAAGCGCAGCACCGCACCGGCGCTTTGCAGTCGCAACCAGGCGCCGATATTGGATTCATGGTCGGTATTGGTGACGATGATCTCGTCGCCGGCCTGGATGCCGGGCAGGATGGCCTGCGTTACCTGGAACATCAGCGCCGTGGTGGCCGCACCCATCACCACCTCGTCGTCATGCGCCGCGTTGATGAGGGTGGCCACCGAGCGGCGCGCCGCCAGCACGCGTGCACCCGCATCCTGCGAGTGGGCGTAGCTGGCGCCCAGCTGCACGCTGCTGGTGAGCAGGTAGTCGCGCACGCGGTCGCCCACGCGGCGCAGCACCTGCGAGCCGCCTGCGTTGTCCAGGTAGGCAAAGCCGTTGGAGAGCGCCGGGAACTCGGCGCGCACATGGTCGAGGTTGAGGGGGATGGTGGTGGGCGTCATGCGGTTTCAGTGTTGGAGAATGGCCTTCAGGAAGGCCTGGGTGCGCGGCTCCTGCGGCGCGTTGAAAAAAGGTTCGGGGCTGGCCTGCTCGACAATGCGCCCAGCGTCCATGAAGATCACGCGGTCGGCCACGCGGCGGGCAAAGCCCATTTCGTGCGTGACCACCACCATGGTCACACCGCTCTTGGCCAGGGCCTGCATCACGTCCAGCACCTCGCCCACCATCTCGGGGTCCAGGGCCGAGGTGGGCTCGTCAAACAAAATCACCTTGGGCTCCATGGCCAGGGCGCGGGCAATGGCCACGCGCTGCTGCTGTCCGCCCGAGAGCTGGGCCGGAAACTTGTGCGCGTGGTCAGCCATGCCCACACGCGCCAGCAGCTCCTGCGCGGTGCGGTGGGACACCTCTTTGGACAGGTGCTTCACCCGCAGCGGCCCCAGGGCCACGTTGTCCTGCACCGTCAGGTGCGGGAACAGATTGAAACTCTGGAACACCATGCCCACCTCGGCGCGCACCTGCGCCAGCCCGGCGCCGCGCTGCACTGCGATGCCGTCCACCAGCACCACGCCGCCCTGGTATTCCTCCAGCAGGTTGATGCAGCGAATCAGCGTGGACTTGCCCGAGCCCGAAGGCCCGATCACCACCACCACCTCGCCGGCCTTTACTGACAGGTCTATGCCGTGCAGCACCTGGATGGCGCCGTAGGACTTGCACAGCCCCGTGATGTGGATAAGCGGATGCATGGTGTGCCCTGGGCCTGTGCGGTTGCGGTGTGATGGGAATGGGGTTGGGGTGTGCGGTGTGGCGCAGTGCTGCGGTGCGCTCAGCGCGTGCTCTTTCGGTGGCGGTCTTCGAAGTAGCTGACCAGCCGCACCAGCGGCAACAGCAGCAGCAGGTACAAGAACGCCGCGCCAATCAGCGGCGTGGGGTTGGCCGCCAGGGCCTGGGCCTGCGTGGCCTGCTTGAGCAGGTCCGGCATGGCCACCACCGAGGCCAGGGCCGTGTCCTTGAGCACGTTGATGCAGTTGCTGGTGAGCGGTGGCACCACGATGCGTATGGCCTGCGGCAACACCACATAGCGCATGCTGCTGAAAAAACCCAGGCCGATGGCGTCTGCCGCCTCGAACTGGCCCTTGGGGATGGCCTCAATGCCAGCCCGGAAAATTTCGGCCGTGTAGGCGCACGACACCAGCGTGATGGCCGTGGCCGCCGAGGTGAAGGAGGACAGGCGTATGCCCACAAAGGGCAAGGCGTAGTACACCAGCACCAGCAGCACCAGCAAAGGGATGGAGCGCAGCACATCGATGTAGATGCGCGCCACCACCTGCACCGGGGCAGGCCCATACAGCCGGGCCAGCGCCATCAACAGGCCCGACACCATGCCGGCTGCAATGCTCACCAGCCCCAGCAGCAGGGTTATCCACAACCCCTCCAGCAAAGCGGGCAGCGCGCCCACGAATACCGACCAGTTGAAGAAGGTCTCAATCAGGCTCATGGGGCGTTGGCGTGCTGGTGGTTGTGCGAATGCTGCGGACTATACGGATTGCTGGGGCAATCAGAGCTTGGGCACGTCCATCACCTTGACGCTGGAGGACGCGTCAGGCGGTGTGCTGCCAAACCACTTCTTGTGGGTGGCGGACACAAAGCCTTCCTTTTTGAGCGTGGTCAGGATGTCGTTGATCTTGGCAGCCTCGGCAAAATTCTTGGCAAACATGAAGGAGTAGCGCTCGTTGGTGGGGATGCGGGCCACCACCTTGTACTGGGGCTTGTCCTTGATGTAGTACTCCACCGCCGGGATGTCGCTGATGTAGCCATCAATACGACCGGCAGCCAGGTCCAGCATGGCGGGGGCCAGGCCTTCGTAGCGCGAGATCTTGGCAATCTTCAGCTTGGCCGTGTTCTCGGTGGCGTAGATGTCACCGGTGGAGGCGGTGTCCACACCCACGGTCTTGCCGGCCAGGTCTTCGAGCTTGTCGATCTTGGTGGTCTTCAGCACGGAGAGCGACTGGTCGCTGTCATAGTAGGGCTGGGCAAAGGCCAGGGACTCCAGGCGCTTGGGCGTGATGGTGATGGAGGACACGGCGATCTGGATGCGGCCGGACTGCACTGCGGGGAACAGGCCGTTGAAGGGGATGTTCTCGATCTGCACGGTCTTGCCCGCGCGCTTGGCCACTTCGTTGACCAGATCGATCTCGAACCCCACAAACTTGCCCGATGCGTCCTGGAACTCCCAGGGCACGTTGCCGATATTGGCACCCACCACCCAGTCGGCAGCGAGCGCGGAACCCGCGCCACCGACGGCGGCAACGGTTAGCACCAGATGTGCAGCAAGACTCTTGAACTTCATAGCGTTTACTCCCGATAACGTTGACAAAAGTGGCAGCGCCGGTGGCACCGGCGGCCTTGGACCATTGCATGCGCTGCAGGCGCGTGCCGCAGTGTCCTGAATGGATGCGCAACGATAGCAAAATGAAACGTTTAAATCAAGTAATTATTTTTTGAATCGTTTGCTCCAATGTGGTGCCAGCCGCACGGGCTGCGTGCGCCGTGCACCAGTTCTGCCCAGCCGCTCAATGGTGCAGCGCCTGCTGCGCCACTTTGGAGACGCTGCGCCACAGGGCATCGAGCTCGGGCAGCGGGATGCGGGCCTGCTGCCAGTACAGCGGCACATCCAGCCGGCGCTCGGGCACCAGTTCCACCAGCCGGCCGGACTGCAGGTGCGCCTGCACCAGTGCCAGCGGGTTGAGGCCCCAGCCAATACCGGCCAGGCTGGCATCCACAAAGGCCTGGGTGGAAGGCAGGCGGTGCACCGGCAGCGCCAGGTCACGCCGCAGCAGGCGCTTGACCCACTGCTCCTGCAGCCGGTCGTTGCGGTCAAACACCAGGCTGGGCGCCAGGGCCAAAGCCTCTGCGCTGACGCCCCTGGAAAACCAACGCCGCACAAAGGCCGGGCTGGCGGTGGCGCAGTAGCGCAGCAGGCCGAGCTTGCGGCTGCGGCAGCCCTGCACCGGCGTTGCCAGCGAGGTGACAGCGGCCAGCACATGGCCACGGCGCAGCCAGTCGCTGGTCTTGTCCTGGTCGTCCACCTGCAGGTCAATCAGCGGGTTATGGTCTTTTGCAAAGTCCGCGATGGCCGCCACAAACCAGGTGCCCAGGCTGTCGGCATTCACGGCAATGCGCAGGGTGGCATAGGTGCCGCTGGCGTCGTCGGCGGCGAGTGCGGGCAGGTCGCGGCGCAGGCCGTCCTCCAGCAGGGCCACAGTGTCGGCGTGGCGGCACAGGCGGGCACCGGCCTCGGTGGCGGTGCAGGGCTGGCCGCGCACCACCAGCACCGTGCCCACGCGCTCTTCAATCAGGCGGATGCGCTGCGACACCGCCGAGGGCGTGAGGTGCAGTGCGCGCGCTGCGCGCTCGAAGCTGCCTTCGCGCACCACCATGGCCACGGTGGCCAAAAGAGAACTGTCCAGCATGAAAGCCCCTCATGAAAGTTGCTGATTCCAAGTTAGCACAATTCATGCTGCTTGCGGCGTTGGTGCGGGGATACTCGCTGCATGGACATCTCTTTGGCCGGCACCTCCTTCTTCACCGGCCTGAGCCTGATGCTCTCGCTTATCGTCGCCATTGGCGCGCAAAACACCTTTGTGCTGCGCCAGGGCCTGCGCCGCGAGCATGTGCTGGCGGTGGTTCTGGCCTGCGCGGTGCTCGATGCGCTGCTGATGGTGCTGGGCGTGAGCGGCCTGGCGGCCTCTCTGGGCGATTCGCCGCGCCTGCTCAATGGCCTGGGCCTGGTGGGGGCGGTGGTGCTGGCGGTGTACGGTGTGCTGGCCCTGCGCCGCGCCATTGCGCCGCAGGTGCTGCTGGCCCACACCGACGGCCTGCCTGCGCCCCGGGGCCGCGTGGTGATGCAGGTGCTTTCGCTGAGCCTGCTCAACCCGCATGTATACCTGGACACGGTGGTGCTGGTGGGCGCCGTGGGGGCCCGGCAGCCCGCGGGCCTGCAGGGTGCGTTTTTGCTGGGCAGTTGCCTGGCCAGCCTGCTCTGGTTTGCCGCGCTGGGCTTTGGCGCGCGCCTGCTCACCCCGCTGTTTGCCCGCCCTGCCGCCTGGCGGGTGCTGGACCTGCTGGTGGCTGCGATGATGTGGGCTGTGGCCTGGCCGCTTGCCAGGCAAGGTTTGACCCTGTTTTAGGAACACCCCATGTACCTGCCTGCCCACTTTGCCGAAGAGCGCCCACAGGCGCTGCACGACCTGATTGCCACGCACCCGCTGGGGGCGCTGGTCACCCAGGGCCCAAGCGGGCTGGATGCCAACCACCTGCCCTTTGAGCTGGACCCGGCCGCAGGCAGCCACGGCTTGCTGCGGGCCCATGTGGCGCGCAACAACCCGCTGTGGCAGGAGCTGCAGGACGGCGCCGGGGTGCTGGTGGTGTTCCAGGCCGAGCAGGGCTACATCTCGCCCAACTGGTACCCCAGCAAGCACGAGACCCACAAACAGGTGCCTACCTGGAACTACCGCGTGGTGCATGTGCACGGGCGCCTCTGTATCCATGACGACGAACGCTATGTGCGCGGCCTGGTGGCGCGCCTGACGCGCGCACACGAGGCCCGCGCCCAGGAGCCGCGCCCCTGGAAGATGACGGACTCAGACAGCGGCTACATCGACGGCATGCTGAAATCCATCGTCGGCATCGAGGTGGAGATCAGCCGCATGGTGGGCAAGTTCAAGCTCAGCCAGAACAAGGAAATGCGCGACCGCCAGGGCATGGTGGAACAGTTGCAGGCGCGTGGCCAGGACGCTCTGGCAGAAGCGGCGCAGCAGACGCTGCCCAAGGGCTGAAGTAGCGCGGGGCGCGGAGACCGTGCCGCCACGCGCGTCCCTGCGCGCACGGTTGCGGGCGCCGGACTTCAGGCGTCGGGTTCGCCCCGCGCCCGCGCCTCTTCCTGCAGCCGCAGGACGCGGCGCTGCACTTTGCCGGTGGTGGTCATCGGCAGCGCGTCCACAAACTCGATTTCCTTGGGGTACTCATAGGGCGCCAGCATGCCCTTCACATGCGCCTGCAGCTCCTGTGTGAGCTGCGCCTGCAGGGCGGTGCGCGCCCGGGTGCTGTTGCCACACGCAGCCAACGCGTCAGGCGCCAGCACCACATAGGCCTTGACCAGGGAACCACGCCCGGCATCGGGCTTGGGCACCACGGCGGCATTGGCCACGGCCGGGTGCTTGACCAGGCAGTTCTCGATTTCGCCCGGGCCTATGCGGTAACCGGCAGACTTGAAGATGTCGTCCGAGCGGCCCTGGTACCACAGATAGCCCTCGGCATCACGCACGGCCAGGTCGCCGGTGCGGCACCAGTTGCCGGTGAACTTGTCTTGGGTAGCCGCCTCGTTCTTCCAGTAGCCCAGAAAGAAGATGGGGTCGGGGTCACCGTGTACATCAAAGCGGTTCAGCGCCACGTCTCCGGCCACACCGGTCGGGCACTCCACACCGTCCTCGTCAATCACCGCCACCCGGTGGCCGGGGTAGCCCATGCCCATGCTGCCGGGCCTGGGCGGCCAATGCAGGGCGCAATTGCCCACGATGTAGTTGATTTCCGTTTGGCCAAACATTTCATTGGGCGTGACACCGAGTTGCTGCTCGCAGTAGCCAAACACCGCGTCGCCCATGGCCTCGCCCGCGCTCATCAGGGCTTGCAGCTTCAGACCATATTGCTGCTGCACCGTCTTGCGCGCGGTGCCGGGGCAGGCCTTCATCATGGCCTTGATGGCCGTGGGGAACAGGAAGGTGTGGGTCACGCCGCAGCGTCCCAGCAGTTGCAGTGCGCCCTGCGGATCAAAGCGCTCGGCCTGGGCCACGATGGTGCAGCCAAAGTACAGCGTGGGCAGTAGCGCATCCATCAGGCCGCCGGTCCAGGCCCAGTCGGCCGGGCTCCAGAACACGGCCCGGGAGTCGGCATTGGCCCGACCGTCAAAGCCAAACCAGTTCTGGCTGCTGACAAAGCCGCTCAGGTTGCCAATCAGGGCGCGGTGGGCCAGCAGGGCACCCTTGGGGTTGCCGGTGGTGCCGCTGGTGTAGATGAGGATGGCCGGGTCATCGGCGGTGGTGGCTACCGGCAGGTACCGCGCCGACGAGCGGGCCAGTGCCTCGGCGTAGTTGACCTCGTCTACAGAGCGGGTGTTCTCGCGGCGCCCCACGCCAATCACGGTTTGCAGCTGCGGGCAATCGGCACGCAGCAGTTGCAGCGAGGGCAGCGCCGTCTGGTCGGCCAGGGCCAGCACGGCCTCGCTGTTTTGCAGGCGGTAGCCCAGGGCCTCGGGGCCGAACAGCATGGAAAGGGGCATGGCCACGGCGCCCATTTGCAGCACCGCCATGTAGGCCACGGCCGTCTCGAAGCGCTGCGGCATGACGATGGCCACCCGGTCCCCCCGGCGCACGCCCAGGGCCACCAGCAAATTCGACAGGCGGTTGGCCTGCTCCTGCAGTTCGGCATAGCTGTGGGCGCTTTGCAGGGCGCCGTCGGCATAGCAGCGGATGGCGACGCGCTGCGCGGTGTCCGGCGCCTCTGCCCAGCGCTGGCTGCAGACCTGGGCGATGTTGAAGACTTCGGGCACCTGCCAGCGAAACTGGCTGTGCAAACGCTGGTAGCCCGCAGGCAAGTTCCCTGTGTCGGACTTCACGGGCGTTGTGATGGAGGCTGGTGTATTGGCGTTGTCGCGGACGCTACGGGTGGGCATGGCGCTTCTCCTTATGATTGCCTGAATGTACCAAGTCCAAGTCTCTCCCAAGTCCGAATGTGTCCCCCTTCGCGGCCTCAACTACCACGTGCAGGTCTGGGGCACGCCCGCAGTCGGCCGCACACCACTGGTGATGGTGCACGGCTGGATGGATGTGGCCGCCAGCTACCAGTTCGTGGTGGACGCCCTGGCCGCCGACTACTACGTGATTGCCCCCGACTGGCGCGGCTTTGGCCTGACCGAGGTGCCGCTTGCCGACCATTTTGTGTTTGCCGACTACCTGGGGGATCTGGACTTTCTGCTGGACCACTATTGCCCGGAGCAGCCCGTGAACCTGGTGGGCCACAGCATGGGCGGCAACATCGCCATGCTGTACGCCGGCGTGCGGCCAGAGCGCGTACGCCGCCTCATCAACCTGGAGGGCTTTGGCATGCCGCGCACCGTGCCCGCCCAGGCGCCCGGACGCTATGCGCGCTGGATGGATGAGCTCAAAGGCCTGCACCAGGGCCAACGCGAGATGCGTGGCTACGCCAGCCTGGAGGATGTGGCCCACAGGCTGATGAAGACCAACCCGCGCCTGGACCCGGCCAAGGCCGAATGGCTGGCGGGCCACTGGGCACGCCAGAACGCTTCAGGCCAATGGCAGATCCTGGGCCACGCCGCACACCGCTTGAGCAGCGCCCAGCTCTACCGCGTGGACGAGACGCTGGAAATCTTCAAGGCCATCACCGCCCCCACCCTGTGCGTGGAGGCCACGGACAGCGACATGGGCGGCTTCTGGAAGGGCGCCTATTCGCTGCCCGAGTTCCATGAACGGCTCCAAGCCGTGCCGCAGTGCACGGTGGCGCAGATTGCCGAGGCGGGCCACATGCTGCACCACGACCAGCCAGAGCAGGTGGCTGCACTGATCGAGCAGTTCATCGCGTAGGCGCCACCCGGGTGCGTCCCCGGTGGCCCTGCATTCCATGGGGTTGATCGATCGAGGACGGGGATTTCATTACAATGAGAATCATTCTTATTTAAAACCCCTCGACCTTCACACCCGGAACATGAAAAGACTCTTCTCCAATGCGCTCGCAATCGGTGGCCTGCTGGTGGGCAGCGCCCTGCCCCTGTCCAGCCTGGCCCAGGACAAGGTACTCAATATCTACTCGGCACGCCACTACCCCGGCGATGCCCAGCTCTACGCAGGCTTTACCCAGGCCACCGGCATCCAGATCAAGCGTGTCGATGCCGATGACGCCGGCATCCTGCAGCGCCTCAAGGCCGAAGGCAGCGCCTCGCCCGCCGATGTGATCCTGCTGGTCGATGCCTCCCGCCTGTGGCGGGCCGAAATCGATGGTCTGTTCAGCCCGGTGCAGTCCAAGCTGCTCGACGCTGCCATACCGCAGCACCTGCGCGGCAAGGCCAGCCCCGAGGGCACACCCTGGTTTGGCTTCAGCACCCGCGCCCGCGTGGTGGTCTACAGCCGGGCGCGCGTGCCGCGTAACAACGTGGACACCTACGAGGAGCTGGCCGATCCGAAAAACAAGGGCCTGCTGTGCACCCGCTCGGGCTCGCACCCCTACAACCTGAGCCTGTTTGGCGCGGTGACCGAGCACCTGGGCGCCGCCGCGGCCGAAACCTGGCTGCAGGGGCTGGTCAACAACATGGCGCGCAAGCCGGTGGGCGGCGACACCGACCAGATCAAGGCCGTGGCCTCTGGCGAATGCGGCGTGGCACTCACTAACACCTACTACCTGGCGCGCCTGATGCGCAGCGACAAGCCCGAAGACCGCGCCGTAATGGACAAGGTGGGCGTGGTGTTTCCCAACCAGGCCAGCTGGGGCACGCACATGAACATCGCCGGCGGCGGTGTGGCGCGCTACGCGAAAAACAGCGGATACGCGGTGCAGTTCCTGGAATACCTGGCCAGCCCCCAGGCGCAGGCCTACTTTGCCGACGGCAACAACGAATGGCCGGTGGCCAAGGGCGTGAAGATGGGCAACCCGGTGCTCGAGAGCATGTCCGGCGGCGGCTTCAAGTCCGAAACCATTCCGGTCAGCGTGGTGGGCATGAACCAGGTCAAGGTACAGCAGATGCTGGACCGCGTGGGCTACAAATAAGCGCTACGACTTGCTGTTGAGCGCCCGGCTCAGCAGCACCACCGGAATCAGCCCCACCAGTACCAGCGCCAGGGCCGGCAGCGCGGCCTCGCCCAGGCGTTCGTCGCGGGCCAGCTGGTAGGCCACCACGGCCAGTGTGTCGTGGTCAAACGGGCGCAGCACCAGGGTGGCGGGCAGCTCCTTCATCACATCCACAAACACCAGCAGGGCGGCCACAATGGTGGAGCGCTGCAGCAGCGGCCGATGGATGCGCCACCACAGCCCCCAGCCGCCCACACCCAGCGTGCGGGCCGTGTCGTCCAGGCTGGCGGGCAACTGGCTGTAGCCGCTTTGCACCGTCTGCAGCGCCACCGCACTGAAGCGCACCAGGTAGGCCCAGGTAATGCCCAGCACCGTGGTGCTGATCCAGCTACCCACGCCCCACTGCGGATACTGGCCCTGCAGCCAGCCCACCGGTATCAGCAGCCCGACCACCACCACCGCGCCGGGTATGGCATAGCCCATGCCGGCAATCTGCACCACGCCACGGTTCAGGCGGTTCGGGCGGCGGCGCAGCGCAAACGCCAGCGCCAGCGCCAGCGCGGTGGCCAGCACGGCGGTGATGGCGGCGAGCTTGAAACTGTTGAAGCTCCAGTACAGAAAGCCGACCCACGGCAGCGGCGCATCCGGCTGCCCCCAGGCCAGCAGCAAGGGGCGCAGCATGCACAGCACCGGCAGCACAAAACCCAGCAGCACCGGCAGCACGCACAGGCCCTGCACCAGCCAGGCCCGGCCTCCCTGCAACACGATGGGGCGGGCCTCGGCCGAGCTCTGGCGTTGCCCGCGGCTGCTGGCAAAGCGCAGGCGCCGCCGGGCATGGCGCTCCAGCTGCAACAGGCCCGCCACCACCAGCAGCAGCATGGTGGCCAGCTGGGCTGCGGCAATGCGGCTGTCCAGCGCCAGCCAGGCCTTGTAAATGCCGGCGGTAAAGGTCTGGATGCCGAAGTAGCTCGACACGCCATAGTCGGCCAGGGTTTCCATCAGAGCCAGCGCAATGCCGGCCACAATGGCCGGGCGCGCCAGCGGCAGCGCCACCGACACGATGCGCCGCCGCTGCGAAGCCCCCAGCAGGCGCGCGGCCTCCATCAGGTGCGCAGCCCGCTGGTTCAGTGCCGCGCGTGCCAGCAGGTACACATAGGGGTAGAGCGTGAAGATAAAGACGAGTGCTGCGCCGCCCAGGCTGCGCACCTCGGGCAGCACCCGCCCCTGCAGCGACAGCACTGAGCGGATGGCGGTCTGCGCCGGCCCGCTGAACTGCAAAAAGTCGGTATAGGCATAGGCCACCACATACGCCGGCATGGCCAGCGGCAAGAGCAGCGCCCACTCCAGCACGCGCCGCCCCGGGAAGGCAAACAGCGTCACCGCGCACGCCGTGGCCGCACCCAGCAGGCCCACGCCCACGGCCACGGCCCCACACAGCACCAGCGTGGTCAGCGCGTACTCTGGCAGAACGGTGGCGACCATCTCGCCCAGCAGCTGGGCGCTGACAGCATCCCACTGCAGCACCGCCATGGCAATGGCCAGCACCGGCAGCACCACCAGAGCGGCAATCAGCAGCAGGGGCAGCGCCTGTAGCCATTGCCAGCAGGTGCCCAGGAGAGGCCGGGAGGGTATTGGGAACACGGGTGGGCTGACGGTTTATTCGAGGGTGCGCTTGGGTGGGGCTGCGGGCAGGCTGCGGCATTGTAAGCACCTACAATTTCTGCCATGTACCTTGAACTCCAGCAACTCCGTGTCCAGTACGCCGGACAGGCGCAGCCCGCTGTGCAAGACGTCAACTTTGGGCTCAAGGCCGGGCAGATCGGCGTGCTGATCGGCCCCTCGGGCTGCGGCAAGACCACGCTGCTGCGCGCCATTGCCGGGCTGGAGCCCATTGCAGGCGGCCATATTGCGCTGGGCGGCGCACACGTCAGCAGCCCGGGCAGCTCCGTTCCGCCCGAATTGCGCCACATGGGCATGGTGTTCCAGGACTACGCCCTGTTTCCCCACATGGATGTGGGCCAGAACGTGGCCTTTGGCATCCACCAGTGGCCCACCGCGCAGCGCCGGGCCCGGGTGGCCGATGTGCTGGACCTGGTGGGCCTGGATGCGCAGCGCAGGCGTTACCCGCATGAACTCTCGGGCGGACAGCAGCAGCGCGTGGCACTGGCCCGCGCGCTGGCGCCGCAGCCCAAGCTGCTGCTGCTCGATGAGCCCTTCTCCAACCTGGATGTGGATTTGCGCGAACGCCTGGCCCAGGAACTGCGCACCATCCTGAAAGAGGCCGGTGCCACCGCCCTGTTTGTCACCCACGACCAGCTGGAGGCGTTTGCGATTGGCGACCTCATTGGTGTGATGCACGAGGGCCAACTGCACCAGTGGGCCGACGCCTACACGCTCTACCACCGTCCGGCCACCCGCTTTGTTGCCGACTTCATCGGCCACGGCGTGTTCGCCCCGGCCCTGGTGGCGCTGCACGAAGAAAACGGCGTCACCCACAAGCACGTGGTCACCGCGTTGGGCGAACTGCATGGCATATCGCAGGACGAACAGGAGCGTCTGGCGCTTGGGCCCTGCGATGTGCTGCTGCGCGCCGATGACATCGTGCACGACGACCAGGCACCGACACAGGCCCGCATTGTCACCAAGGCGTTTCGCGGCAACGAATTCCTGTACACACTGCAACTGCGCACCGGCGAGACCCTAATGGCCCATGTGCCCAGCCACCACAACCACCAGCCCGGCGAGTGGATCGGCATCCGCCCAGAGGTGGACCACGTGGTGACATTTGCCAGCCAGTCCGCCAGCGGGGGCGGGCAACTAAAATAGCCAATTAACCCAGAATAATCTTTAGGAACCCGATCATGGAAGCAGAACGCATCAACCTCATTGGCACCACGCTGGCCAACCTCAGCTCCCGGGCCTCCGAGCTCCGGGGGTATCTTTGACTACGATGCCAAATCCGAACGCCTGCGCACTGTCAACGCCTCTCTAGAAGACCCCAGCGTCTGGAACGACCCCAAGCGCGCCCAGGAGCTGGGCAAGGAAAAGAAGATGCTCGACGGCGTGGTGGTCACGCTGGACCAGCTGGACAGCGAGCTGTCTGACAACACCGAGCTTTTTGAGATGAGCAAGGAAGATGGCGACGAGGCCGGCCTGATCACTATCGAGGGCGAGACCGCCAAGCTCGCGGAAATCATCCAGGGCCTGGAATTCCGCCGCATGTTCAACAACCCCGCAGATCCCCTGCCCTGCTTCCTGGACATCCAGGCTGGCGCCGGTGGTACCGAGGCCTGCGACTGGGCCAGCATGCTGCTGCGCCAGTACCTCAAATACGCCGAGCGCAAGGGCTTTACCGCCACCGTGGAAGACCTGACCGATGGCGACACCGCCGGCATCAAGGGTGCCACCATCAAGATCGAGGGCGAATACGCCTTTGGCCTGCTGCGCACCGAGACCGGCGTGCACCGCCTGGTGCGCAAGTCGCCCTTTGACTCATCGGGTGGCCGCCACACCAGCTTTGCCAGCGTGTTTGTGTACCCCGAGATTGACGACACGATCGAGATCGACATCAACCCGGCCGATGTGCGTGTGGACACCTTCCGCGCCAGCGGCGCCGGTGGCCAGCACATCAACAAGACCGACTCGGCCGTGCGCCTGACCCACATCCCCACCAACATCGTGGTGCAGTGCCAGGACGGACGCAGCCAGCACAGCAACCGCGACGTGGCCTGGAAGCGCCTGCGCTCGCGCCTGTACGACTTCGAGATGCGCAAGCGCCAGGCCGAGCAGCAAAAGCTCGAAGACACCAAGACCGACGTGGGCTGGGGCCACCAGATCCGCTCTTACGTGCTGGACAACAGCCGCATCAAGGACCTGCGCACCAACGTCGAAGTCTCAGCCACGCAAAAGGTGCTGGATGGGGACCTGGATGTGTTCATTGAAGCCTCGCTGAAGCAAGGGGTGTAGCCATGAGCGAACGATCGAGCACCGCCGGGCCGCCCCAAGGTGCGAGGGCCCCCTTGGGGGGCAGCGCAGTACACGCAGTGACAAGCGTGGGGGCCACATGATCCAGGCCTTGATCTTCGACATGGACGGCACCATGGTCGACTCCATGCCCTCGCATGCCGAAAGCTGGCTGGTGCTGGGCCAGCGCCACGGCATCCGCATTGACCTGCCCGAGCTGATGCGCCGCACCACCGGGCGCACCGGGCTGGAGTGCATCCGCATCCTGTTTGAGCGCGACATGGCCGATGCCGAGGCCCTGGCCTATGTGCACGAAAAAGAAACCATTTACCGCGAGCTGTTTGCGCCCAAGTTTGCCGAGGTACAGGGCTTCAGCGCCTTTGCCGAAGCCGCCCGCGCACGCGGCCTGCACATCGGTGTGGGCACAGCCGGGGACAAGCACAACATCGCCTTTGCCTACGCCAACCTGAAGCTGCGCCCCCTGCCCACGGTGGCCGTGGGTGGCGACGAAGGCCTGCCGGGCAAGCCCGAACCGGCCATCTTTCTGGAAGTGGCGCGCCGCCTGGGCGTGGCACCGGCCCACTGCATTGTGTTTGAAGACGCCCCGCTGGGCATTGAGGCCGCACGCCGCGCCGGCATGCATGCCGTGGGCATTGGCAGCGGCCACAGCGCCGAGGATTTGGCTGGCCCCCACGTGCTGGCCTATGCCCGCAATTTCACCGAACTGACCGATAACAATTTCCTGGAGAGACACCATGTTGCAAAGCTTTAAGGGCGACGGGGCCAACGCGCCCGTGGCCATTCAGCGCGAAGCCTACAGCGCACCGGCCTTCTGGATTGACACGGTGGACCTGTGCTTCGACCTGGACCCAGCCAAGACCCGCGTGCTCAACAAAATGACGCTGCGCCGCAACCCCGACGTGCCCGCGCAAGCCCTGCGCCTGGACGGCGAAGAGCTCAACCTGGCGCGCGTGCTGGTCAACGGCGCGGGCACCTCCTTCAAGATGGACGGCGACAAACTGGTGCTGGAAAACCTGCCCGAAGGCACTGAGCCCTTCGCGCTGGAAATCTTCACCACCTGCCTGCCTTCCAAGAACACCAAGCTGATGGGCCTGTACGTCAGCAACGACTCCTTCTTCACCCAGTGCGAGGCCGAGGGCTTCAGGCGCATCACCTACTTCCTGGACCGCCCGGATGTGATGGCCAGCTACACCGTCACCCTGCGTGCCGACAAGGCCAAGTTCCCGGTGCTGCTCTCCAACGGCAACCTGGTGGAGCAAGGCGAGTTGGAGGACGGCCGCCACTTTGCCAAGTGGGTGGACCCGCACAAAAAACCCTGTTATTTATTCGCCCTGGTGGCCGGGCAGCTGGTGTGCCGCGAGCAGCGCATCACCTCGCGCGCCGGACACGACCATTTGCTACAGGTCTATGTGCGCCCCGGCGACATGGACAAGACCGAGCACGCCATGAATTCGCTCATGGCCTCTGTGGCCTGGGACGAGGCCCGCTTTGGCCTGCCTTTGGACCTGGAGCGCTTCATGATCGTGGCCACCAGCGACTTCAACATGGGCGCCATGGAGAACAAGGGCCTGAACATCTTCAACACCAAGTACGTGCTGGCCAACCAGGCCACCGCCACCGATGTGGACTACAGCAACATCGAGAGCGTGGTGGGCCACGAGTACTTCCACAACTGGACCGGCAACCGCATCACCTGCCGCGACTGGTTCCAGCTCTCGCTCAAGGAAGGCCTGACGGTTTTCCGCGACCAGGAATTCAGCCAGGACCTGTGCGCTGAAGCCAGTGCCCGCGCCGTCAAGCGCATCGAAGACGTGCGCGTGCTGCGCACCGCGCAGTTCCCCGAAGACGCAGGCCCCATGGCCCACCCGGTGCGGCCCGACAGCTACATCGAGATCAACAACTTCTACACCGTCACGATCTACGAAAAAGGCGCCGAAGTTGTGCGCATGATGCAGACCCTGACCGGTCGTGCAGGCTTTGCACGTGGCATGAAGCTGTACTTCGCGCGCTTTGATGGCCAGGCCGTCACCTGCGACGACTTTGCCCAGTCCATTGCCGACGCCAACCCCGAGTCGCCCCTGGCCACTCTGCTGCCGCAGTTCAAGCGCTGGTACAGCCAGGCCGGCACACCGCGCGTGGCCGCGCGTGGCGAGTACAACGCTGACGCCCAAACCTACACCCTGCACCTCAGCCAGAGCTGTGCGGCCACACCGGGCCAGAGCGAGAAGCAGCCCTTTGTCATCCCCCTCAGCCTGGGGCTGGTGGGTGCTGCCAGTGGTGCCGCCCTGCCCCTGCATGGCACAGGCAGCGCCGGCGAAAACCATCTGTTTGTGCTGACTGAACAGAGCCAGTCCATCACCTTCGACAACGTGGCTGAGGAGCCCGTGCCCTCCATCCTGCGCGGCTTCTCGGCCCCGGTGGTGCTGGACTTTGACTACAGCGACGCGCAACTGCTCACCCTGCTGGCCCACGACACGGATGCCTTCAACCGCTGGGAAGCCGGGCAGCGCCTGGCCCTGCGCAGCGCCACTGCCGCCCTGGCTTCGGGCACAAACGGCCCGGTGCTGAATGCCGCCTATGTAGAGGCCATGCGCGCCGTGCTGCGCCACCCCACGCTGGATGCGGCCTTCAAGGAGCTGGTGCTCACCCTGCCCTCCGAGACCTATATAGCCGAGCAGATCACGCTGGTGGAGCCGCAACGCATCCACACTGTCCGTGAAAGCATGCGCTTGCAACTGGCCAGCGAACTGCATGCCGACTGGGAGCAAACCTTTGCCGACCACCAGGACAACGGCGCCTACAGCCCGGACCCGCTCAGTAGTGGCCGCCGCGCACTGGCCGGCATGGCACTGAACTTCCTGTGCCTGGCCGCCGTGGCATCGGGTGATGCACTGTGGCCCGGCAAGACGCTGCAGCGCTTCAAGGATGCTGGCAACATGACCGACCGCTTCAACGCCCTGCAGGCCCTGGTGGGCAGCGGCCACGAACTGGCAGCCCCGGCGCTGGCGCGCTTTCACAGCCTGTTCAAAGACGAGGCCCTGGTGCTGGACAAATGGTTTGCGCTGCAGGCCGGTGCGCCCGACCGCGGCGGCAATGTGCTGCCCGCCGTGCGCCAGCTTCTGGCCCATCCGGACTTCAACCTGCGCAACCCCAACCGCGCGCGCAGCGTGATCTTCAGCTACTGCAGCGGCAACCCCGGCGGCTTCCACCGGGCGGACGCCGCAGGCTATGTGTTCTGGAGCGAGCGCGTGATGGAGCTAGACAGCTTCAACCCGCAAGTAGCCGCCCGCCTGGCCCGCGCCATGGACCGTTGGAAGCGGCTGGCCGAGCCCTACCGCAGCGCCGCCTGCGAAGCCCTCAAACGCGTGGCCGCCAAGCCCGACCTCAGCAACGATGTGCGCGAAGTAGTCGAGCGCGCATTGGCGGATTAATGCCCCCACGCTTGTCGCTTCGCGTACTACGCTGCCCCCCAAGGGGGCGCGTTTTGCCGTTCGGCGCTGGCCGCCAAGCGGTCCAGAAGCCTTGGGGCGGCCCGGCGGCAAAACCTATCTAACTTAAGGGAATTTCATGTCACCCAAAATTTCACTCACCCGCTACCTCGTCGAAGAACAACGCAAGGACGGCGCCATCCCCGCGCAGCTGCGCCTGCTGCTGGAGGTGGTGGCGCGCGCCTGCAAGAGCATCAGCCTGGCCGTCAACAAGGGCGCCCTGGGGGGCGTGCTGGGCGTGTCCGAGGCCTCCAGCGAAAACATCCAGGGCGAGATCCAGAAGAAGCTCGACATCATCGCCAACGACGTGCTGATCGAAGCCAACGAGTGGGGCGGCCACCTGGCGGCCATGGCCAGCGAGGAAATGGAAGGCATCCACGTGGTGCCCAACCGTTACCCGCAGGGCGAATACCTGTTGCTGTTTGATCCCCTGGACGGCTCCAGCAACATCGACGTGAACGTGAGCATCGGCACCATCTTCAGCGTGCTCAAGAAGCCCGAAGGTGCGGGCGTGTCCGAGCAGGACTTCCTGCAGGCCGGCGCCAAGCAGGTGGCCGCGGGCTACTGCATTTACGGCCCGCAAACCACCCTGGTGCTGACCGTGGGCAACGGTGTGTCATTGTTCACCCTGGACCGCGAGCAGGGTTCGTTTGTGCTGACCCAGCGTGACCTGAGCATTCCGGAAGACACCAAGGAATTTGCCATCAACATGAGCAATATGCGGCACTGGGACGAGCCGGTGAAGCGCTACATCGACGAATGCCTGCAAGGCAAAGAGGGCCCGCGCGGCAAGGACTTCAACATGCGCTGGATTGCCAGCATGGTGGCCGACGTGCACCGCATCCTGACCCGCGGCGGCGTGTTCCTGTACCCCTGGGACAAGCGCGAACCCAACAAGCCCGGCAAGCTGCGCCTGATGTACGAAGCCAACCCCATGGGCTGGATCGTCGAGCAGGCCGGTGGTGCCGCCAGCACCGGACGCGAGCGCATCCTGGACCTGCAGCCCAAGCAACTGCACGAACGCGTCAGCGTGATCCTGGGTTCCAAGAACGAGGTGGAGCGCGCAGCCAGTTATTTCACGCCGGTATAATCGCTGGCTTAGTGCCGCTTTAGCTCAGTTGGTAGAGCAGCTCCTTCGTAAGGAGAAGGTCGACAGTTCGATTCCGTCAAGCGGCACCATCAGACACAAGGGCTCACTGCTATTTATTTGGCAGTGAGCCCTTTCTCTTTGGGGCACACGCGGGCCATGCGCTTTACAAAGACAGCGTCAAGTTGTCACATCCACCCCGAATAATGAAGCCATCCAACGCAAAACCAAAGAACAAGATGGCCACGAAAAACATAGCAATCGACCTGACCAAGCACCTCATCGCCTGCGGCGTAAAAATCATCGCGCTGCCGGGCGGTTTTGTGCAGTTGATGGGCAAGTACGGCAGTGTCTTTCTGACGCATGACATCACCACGCTGGGGCCCCGGCAACTGGAACAACTTTGCGGGGATGTTGCGGTTAGCTGATGGAGGGGCTGCTTCTGGCAGGGCCCAAGCCACTGCCCGCTCTCGAATCTCTTCCAGCCTGCGCACCAGCCTGATGGCGCGGCTTGGCGGGAATGCCGCCTGGCAGCCATAGCCACACCCAACACGCTCTTCACAGCATTGCGAAGCGTTGCCGCTCCCCTGAAGCAGCATCGGCTTGCCTGTAGACTGCTACCCAATAGCAGATACCAAAAATGAAAAGAATCAGATTGATTGCCCCCTTGGCGGGCGCTCGCGGGTCTCGACCCACCGTCTTTTCCAGGCTTGTTGCCAGTGCAATGGCCACGTTTGCAGCCATTCCCTTTGCAGCATCGGCCATCACGTTTTCAGAACCCGCGTCCGTGGGCTGGACTTGGATGGAAGATGTGGAGTCGGGTTGTGTTGCCAAGCTGGAAGCGCACAACAAAATCTACGTGGGCAATTGCGCCAACCGCATTCCCCATGGCAGAGGTGTTTACTTTGAGAACACCAAGCTGCTCTCTGCGCGGCTGAACAACGGCAAGCTCTACAAGACGGAGCCCTACCAGCCCAACGATCCCGACCTGGCGCGCTTCCTGGATAAGGCCCAGTACATCGCGTCGTTTCATTCCATTTTTCTAGTCGGAGATGAATTCCAGAACCTGTTGCCTGGCCCGCAGGACTCGGCCGTCTACAAGCTGGCAACCCGGTTCATCGGGCAATACCAGACCACCGCCCAGAACGACGATCTGGCACAGGCCAGGTTGAAACAAGAGTCCGCCAAACAGAATGGCTTTGCCCGTGCCTACGCAACGGTGAGCAATCAGCAGGAATCCGCTTTGGCGGCCCGGATGTTGCAGGACTGGCAGGGGCAATTGACCGCGGAGCAAGCGGAACAAGTCAAAACACTGCGGTCAAACTTCGAAAGACAGGAGCAGTTGGCCCGGGACAAGCGTGCACGGGAGGACGCCGAATACGCCAAGCGGCGCGCACAGGAGGAGGAGCAGCGACTGGCCTATCGCCAAAGCCGTATCAAGACAGCTTGCAACGGTTTCTACCCTGGTTACGTAGCGCGCTACAACCGCGGAGGCTTTCTGGGTACGCCGGATCGCTATGTGGTGCGCTACCTCAATGCTGCAAGAAGCGCCGTCACCATCGAAGGGACCGACTCGGGTAACTCCCTGGCTTACGGACAGATGTTGGAGTTGTCATGCATCGATTTACTGGAAAGAACCGAATGAAATTTGCAAGGTATTGGCTTGGCGTATTGATTGCCGTGTTGATGGCACTTCCCGGAGCGGGGCATGCCTACGACCTCGTCTTGCCGGGCTGCAAACCGGTGGGTGACTGGAAGCCTGTTTTTGGCAAATGTGATGCCAATGGCGTACTCACGGGAACCGGCGGCGCACTGTTTTTCAATATGTTCGTCAAGGGCCAGTTTCTGGACGGCCTGCCGGACGGGAAGCATGACTTCTATCTGGGAAGCTCCACCTTTTTGTCCGAGCTGAACAAGTCGGCCAGTAGCGAGATTGCGAACTGGGATGCCTTGCTGCTCAAGAATCCGCGTATTGCCGAGGTCAGTGGCAATGCTCCGTCCAACAAAACGGAGTGCCCAAGCAATACGGAATGGGGCCTGAGCAACTGTGCGGCGCAAATGGGACGGAATACGTTTTGCACGATCCATTTCGCAAAAGGCGAACTTGTCGCCAAAGCCATCGCCTGCAACCTGAGCAAGCCAGACGTCAATGCGTACGGCAGCGAGAGTTTGAACTTCACGATAACGCCCTTTGACGGCAAGCTGCGCATCCAACTCTATGACCAACAAAGAGACCCCTTGAGTGCCCGTAGAGACAAAGACGTCATGATTGTGGCGGACGTCCCCACCCTTTCCATTACCTATCGAAAAGGTGAGGGTGCGCGGGCGAAGATGGTGGCACGCTACAAGGGAAATGCAGATTCGGTCGAGATCGGGCGCAACTTGTCCATCAAGGGCTTTCTTGGCGACTATGAGGAAGAGAAATTTGAGCCCAAAGGCAAACTGGGTCAGACCGTAAACTCCGTGTCCCAAGGGGCAGAGGCAATCAACGGCTATTTCAATGTGAGCTGCGTGGGCTTGGACAATTGCCGTTTGGACCTCCTGCTCTACAAGCCGACAGGAGCATCTGTGGATAACCGATACCTCACGACCCACACCCTGGACGGCAAGAAATTCCAATACGTAATGACCGAAAACGCAGGCCGCGGTGCCAAAGGCATGGGGAGTCTTTCAAATGGATACGTCTACTACTTCAAATCCCCTGACGGCATGGAGTTCGACGGATCAGTGGGTGCCTGCCCAGGCGGCGGCAAAGCATCGATGAAAAGTATCGGAGCCAGCGTGAGCGCCGGCACTGCCGCCTATCTGGACATTCGCCCCGTGTGCGGAAAAGTAACCGCGCCCAATGGACAGAGTTTCACCGGAAAATTCAACGACGAAGGAAAACCGGTTTTAAATTGATGTCCCGAAGCGCATCGAAACCCGCATGCAACACACACCCCCTCCCTGGATAGCCCTCTGTGCCCTGTGCTGTCTGCTCGCCCTGCCCGGCTGCAGCACGCAAGCGCCAAGAGCCGACGCAGCCCGTGCACCTGCCAGTGCCGAAGCCCCTGCGCCAGACCTGGATGCGGTCTACGGCCCCTTGATTGGCAACGCAGATGCGCGGGTCTACCGGCTCAACCCGGAAGCTTCTGTGGTGCGCATCTACGCCTTTCGCGGAGGCGGCGCGCGCCAGTTCGGCCACAACCATGTGCTGTCAGCGCCCTTGGCCAAGGGCTTTGTGGCGCTGGCACAACCCGGGCGGGATGACGCACGCTTTGACCTGGAGTTCCGCCTGGAGGACATGGAAGTGGACAAGCCCGAGCAGCGCAGCGCCTTGGGCGAGGCCTTTGCCTCGGCCATAGGTCCAGCCATGGTGGCGAGCACGCGCGAGAACATGCTGGGAGAGTTCGGCCTGCAGGCCGGGCGCTATCCGCTGGTGCACGTGGCTTCGCTGCGGGTGGTGGGTGAGATGCCCAAGCTGTCGGCGCAGATTGCCGTGGACTTGCATGGCCAGCGCCACACGCAATGGGTGGCGCTGACGGTGGCACAGACGCCCACGGGCCTGCAGGTGCAGGGTGCCCTGGTGCTGCTGCAAACCGATTTCGGCCTGCGCCCCTTTTCCATGCTGGGCGGGCTGCTGGCGGTGCAAGACCCGCTGGTGCTGGAGTTTGTGCTGCAGGCCGTGCCGGTGCGCCCTTGAGCCGCTCCGCCGCGCTCACGGCATGTGCCACCTCAAGGGCATGACGCATACTGATCAACCATGACCAACCCCCAATTCATCCTCGCTGATGCAGCGCTGCATCGCAAGCAGCTCATTGAACTCAACATCGAATACCTGGGTTGGGTGCTCGATGGCTTCGGGAAGATCACGGGCAAGTCCGGCGTAGACATGCTGGGTATGGACGTAGCGTCGTATGTGGAGAGCACGGTGAACAAGGTGTGCGGTGATGCACCACCGCGCGGGGCCTTTTATTTGGTGGAATTCGATGGCGCACTGGCTGGTATGGGCGGTTTGCGCTTTGTCCGCGATGGCGTGGCCGAGGTCAAACGCATTTATGTGCGCCCGGCCTTTCGGGGCAAGCGCCTGGGTGACGCCATATTGCAGCGCATCCTCAGCGATGCAAAGTCGTATGGCTACCAGCGCATGGTTCTGGACACGGCGCCTTTCATGCAATCCGCTCAGCGCGTCTATGAGCAGCACGGTTTCCTGGACCGCCCGCCCTATGACGAAGTGGAGGCCCCCAAGGAATTGCATCCCTTCATCCGGTTCATGGAAAAGTCCTTGTAGGCACTTATTGCCAGCGCCAGGGATTGCCACAGGCGCTTGCAGCCGCGTGGCAATCGCCCATGCTTCACAAGCGGGCGCTGAGCTGCTCCGGTATGCGGCAAGGCTTGAGTGTGGAGGCCCGCACGCAGCCCACACGCACCTGCCCCTCGGCCAGCAAGGTGTCGCCGCGCCAGGCCTGCTGCTGCAGTTGCAATGAGGCGCGGCCCCGCTCGGTGACCTTGACGGTGATGGTGAGCAGGTCATCCAGCCGGGCCGGTGCCAGATAGCGCAGCTGCACCTCGGCCACCACGAAGATGCAATCGGCCTGGGCCTGCAAGGCACTTTGCTCCAGGCCTAATGCGCGCAGCCACTCGGTGCGGGCGCGCTCAAAAAATTTGAGGTAGTTGGCGTAATACACCACGCCGCCTGCATCGGTGTCTTCCCAGTACACGCGCACGCTGTGGGGAGTGGTCTGCGAAGTATTGCCTGTGTCTGTCACGGTAATGGCCTGCCTTTCAAAGGCCTCCATTATTTGCCAGCGCCAGCCGCTGCAGCGATGCGATACTGGCCAGCCCATGCCAGATAGCCAACCCCTGCCTCCCACTGCCGACAGCGCATCAGCACACGCCACGCCCGGCGTGCTGCAGTTCGCCACCATTGCCGGGCTGGAGGCGCTGGTGCGGGGCTCCACCCTGGCTGTCTTTCCGCTGCTGATGTACCGCGCCTGGGGTGATGCGCAGGTGGTGTCGGAGCTGTACTTTGTGGTGGGTGTGCTGTCGCTGCTCACGGCTCTGGGTGTGCCCCTGCTGGCGCAGCGCCTGCAGCGCCGCTGGGTGTATTGCGGCGGGCTGTGCCTGTATGTGCTGTCGGCCGCCTTTGGCATGCTGGGCGGCAAGTGGATGGCCGTGGCCCTGCTGTGCAACACCATGGCGGCGGCCACCTCCTTTGTCTGCTTCAACGCCTATGTGCTGGACCATGTGGCCAAGACCGAGTTCGCGCGGCTGGAATCGCTGCGCATGTTTTATGGCGGCCTGGGCTGGGTGCTGGGGCCTGCCCTGGGTGTGCAGCTGCTGCCGCTGTGGCATGGCTCGCCGTTTCTCATGGCGGGGCTGGGTGCCAGTGCCATCCTGTTCTACATCTGGAAGATCCGTCTGGGCAACGGCCGTGTGATGCTGCGCCAGGCGCGGGGTGCGGCGCACCCCTGGGTTTACCTGCGACGCTTCTTCCGGCAGCCGCGCCTGATTGGCGGCTGGCTGTTTGCGGTGATGCGCTCCTGCGGCTGGTGGTTTTACTTTGTCTATGTGGGCATCTTTGCGGTGGAGCACGGGCTGGGGGACAACGTGGGCGGCATTGCCACCTCGCTGGCCAATATGGGCCTGTTCGCAGCCCCCCTGCTGTTTCACTGGGTGCGGCGCCATTCCCTGCGCCGGGCTATGCGCACCGGCTTTTTGCTGGGCGGAGTGTGCTTCATCCTGGCCACGCTGCTCTCGCCGCTGCCCTGGGCCACCATAGGGGTGCTGCTGCTGGGGTCCTATTGCCTGGTGCTGCTGGACGTGTGTGCAGGCCTGCCGTTCCTGATGTCGGTAAAGCCCTCCGAGCGCACGGAAATGTCAGCGGTGTACTCCAGCTTCCGGGACGTGTCGGGCATTCTCTCGCCGGGGTTGGCCTGGCTGGTGTTGCAGTTTGCCGGCGTGTCGGCGGTATTTGCGGCCGGCGGATGTGCCCTGCTGCTGGCCTGGATCATTGCGGGGCAGTTGCATCCGCAGCTCGGCGTTCCGGGCACCCAGCGGGTGCGTGCCGGGCGCCCCGGGCAGGGCGGCTAAACCGTCAACCAGCGTCGCCGCAGTCGGCCACTCAGGCGCCCGCCAGGCGTTGCAGGCGGTCGCTGAAGTATTTGTGCACCAGCGTCTCCAGCTTGACGTAGTTGACCGGCTTGTGGAAACAGGTCACGCCCTCTGGCAGGCCGCCACGGGCCTCGATGTCTTCGCTGCTCAGGGCCGAGATAACCAGCAGCTTGAGGTTGCCAAAGCCGGAGCCGGGTTTCTTGAGGGCGCGCAGCATCTCGAAGCCGTCCATGCCGGGCATGACCAGATCGGACACCACGATGTCGGGGCGCATTTCACCAATGCGCACCAGCCCTTCAAAACCGTTGGTGGCGGTAAACAGCTCCACCGGAAAATCCCAGGATGCCACCACGCCGTGAAACAGACGCAGCAGCACCGGATCATCTTCGACCAGCAAAAGTCTGAGTGCAGGATGTGTGGGAGTGGTGGTGGCGGTGCCCAGAGGGACCAGATCGTTCTGGCGCTCGGCCATCAGCTTGTCAACGGCACTGCGGGCAATACGCCTGTGGCCCCCGGCCGTACGCCAGGCTGGCAGCACACCGGCTTCAACCCAGAGTTGCACGGTTCGAACCGCAACACCCAAGGCCTCACCCGCTTCGCGGGTTGTCATGACATCTGCATTGGCAGGAGTTTTGCGCATAAACCGTTTCTATTGATTTGTTCCGATTTTATCGGCAGCCCGGGCCAGGGGTGACAGGAGACTGCATCGAGGCAGCGGATCGGACTTGCGTGGCTGCTAGCATCGCTGCAAAGGCCTCTTCATGCAACTGCTTTCCAAGTTACTCAATCTGCTGGCCCAGCCCCTGAACGCGGTGCTGGCCCTTTTGCTGCTGTCCCTGCTGGTGGCCAGGTGGCGCCCGGCCTGGGCGCGCCGCGCCAGCCTGGCGGCCATGGGCCTGCTGTTGCTGCTGGGCCTGCAGCCTGTGCCCGACGCGCTGCTGGGCCAGCTCGAAACTCAATACGCCGAGATGGCGCCCGATGCCGATCTGCGAGCCTACGCTGGCGTGATTGTTCTGGGTGGCGCCCTGGAGTCCGGGCGTGTCAGCCAGTACCACACACAGCCCTTGCTCAACGGCAGTGCCGAGCGCCTGACCATGGCCGTGTCACTTTGGCGACGCAACCCGGGTCTGCACCTGGTGTTTACCGGCGGCGAGGGCGAGTTGTTTGGCAGCGGCCCCAGCGAGGCCGAACGGGCATTGCAGTTTTTTGACAGCATGGGTATTCCCCGGCAAGCGCTGACGCTGGAGTCACGCTCCCACAACACCTATGAGAATGCCGTCTTCACGCGCGAGTTGCCGGGTGTGGATGCCAGCAAGTCCTGGCTGCTGATGACCTCGGCCTGGCACATGCCACGCTCCATGGCCACGTTTCAAAAAGCCGGCTGGGACGTCACGCCCTACCCGGTGGACTTTCGCACCGGAGGCAGCACACCGTGGACCAGCTACTCCCTGAGCGCTGGCGCAGACCGTTGGGAGATGCTGCTGCACGAATGGCTGGGCATTGCCGCCTACCGCCTCAGCGGGCGCCTTTAGGCAGCGGGGTCGCCCGGGGGCGGCTTGAGCGCCAGCGCCTGCACCTTGTCAATGCGCCTGCCCTCCAGAGCGGTGACCTCGAACTGCCAGTGCGCACAAGTGACTTTTTCACCGCGCTCGGGCATGCGACCGGACACTGTCATCAGCAGACCGGCCAGCGTGCTGTAGCGGCCACGGTCTTCCTGCGGCAGTTCCTGCTCAATGCCCAGCCGGGCCTTGAGTTCGGCCACCGGCATTTGCCCCTCCAACAGCCAGCTGCCGTCGGCCTGGTGGATGGCCCAGGCCTGGTCGTGTTGATCGGGTTTGAGTTCGCCAGTAATGGCTTCGAGCACATCCAGCGGCGTGATCAGGCCCTGCACCACGCCGTATTCGTCCACCACCATCACCATGCGCGCGGCCTTGGTGCGGAACTGCTCGATCAGCTCCATACCTGTCAGGGTTTCCGGCACAAACACGGCGGGCTCCACCAGTGCGCCCACCCCATAGGGATAGCGCACACCGCGCTCCAGCAGACGGGCCACGCTGACCACACCCACCACATCATCGAGTGAGCCGCGGCACACCGGGTACCAGGAGTGCGCACCCTTGTCTCCGGTGCCACTGGCCTGCTGCAGGGCATCGGCCACGGTGCTGTTGGCGTCCAGCCAGGCCATGTCGGCGCGCGGCAGCATCATGGAGGTCAGGGTGCGGTCATCCAGATGGAACACATTGCGCACCATCTGGTGCTCGTGCACCTCAATGATGCCGGCGTCCACACCGTCTTCCAGGCTGGCGGAAATCTCGGCTTCGGTCACCACGCGGTTGTCGCTGGTGTCGATCTGCAGCAGGCGCAGCATGCCGTGGGTGCACAGCGACAGCAGCCGCACAAAGGGCTTGGCCACCAGGGCCACCCACTGCATGGGGCGCGACACCAGGCGCGCCACCGCCTCGGGGTAGAGCTGGCCTATGCGCTTTGGCACCAGCTCGCCAAACAGGATGGTGATGAAGGTGATGCCAGTCACCACCAGCGCGGTGGCGCTGGCACCCGCGGCCTTGTGTGAAATATCGAATGACTTCTCCAGAAACGCCGCCAGCCCATCACCAAAGGCCGCTTCACCCACCACCGCGTTGAGCATGCCAATGCTGGTAATGCCCACCTGGACAACCGACAAGAATTGCGTGGGGTTGCCCAGCAGATCCAGTGCGGCCTGCGCGCCCTTGTCGCCTTCTTCGGCCATGGTCTGCAGCCGCACCTTCTTGCTGGCGGTGAGTGCCAGCTCCGACATGGCAAAGGCGCCGTTGAGCAGCGTGAGAATCAGAATAACCAGAAAGTCCATGCACCCTTAAGTGAAAATGCGTTCATGTCACTTTACCTTATCGGCGATCTGCAGGGTTGCGATGCGCCCCTGCAGCGTCTGCTGCAAACCATTGCCTTCTCACCCAGCCGTGACACCCTGTATTTTTTGGGCGATCTGGTCAACCGCGGCCCCGCATCGGATGCCGTGCTGCGCCGCCTGATGGGCTATGGCGCCTCGGCCCGCTGCCTGCTGGGCAACCACGACCTGCATTTGCTGGCCGTCTCGTATGGGGTGCGCAAGCCCGGGCGCCGGGACACGCTGCAAGGCATTCTGGACGCGCCCGACCGCCACGCCATGCTGGAGTGGCTGCGCCACCAGAACATGGCCATCCAGGAGCGCTGGGGCGGCCAGGACCTGTTGATGGTGCACGCCGGTGTGCTGCCCGCCTGGACTGCCGACCAGACGGTGCAACTGGCGCGCGAGGTGGAGGCCGCCCTGCGCTCTGCCGATGTGGCCGCCTTCTTCGCCACCATGTATGGCAATGCTCCCGACGCCTGGGATGACCGCCTGCAGGGGCCCGAGCGCCTGCGCGTCATCGTCAATGCCCTCACCCGCATGCGTGTGTGCACTGCTGACGGCCACATGGAGTTTGCCTTCAGCGGCAAGCCCGAGGCCGCACCGGCTGGGTACCTGCCCTGGTTTGAAGTGCCGGGCCGCCAGACGGCCCATACCACCGTGGCCTTTGGCCATTGGTCCACGCTGGGCTGGCTGGGCCGCACGGACGTGCTGTCCCTGGATACCGGTTGTGTATGGGGTGGTGCCTTGAGTGCGCTCTGCATTGCGCCGCGTGCACAGGGCTGGGACAGCGAACTGATCCAAGTGCAGTGCGAACAGGCACAAGCCCCCGGCGACTGAAAGCAAAAACGGACCTTGCGGTCCGTTCTCTGGCAACGGGCTGGACGCCCGTTTGCTTATTCCGCCTTGAAGAGTGCTGCCACCTTGCGCTTGGGCTTGATGTTGGCCGAAATGCTGCGTGTGGCCGTCTTGGCCGATGCTTCCCAGGAGGGTGCCGCGTCGGCAGCAGCGCTGGGCTCGTAGGGCTTGTCAAAGAAGGGGTCGCGCGAGGCGGGCACCGGGCGTGCATATTCTCGGCGGCCTTCGTTGCCACCTTCGCGGCGGCCATCCCCCCGGCCGCTGCTGCGGGACTCGCCACGCGCATCACCACGCGAGTCGCCTCGGCCTTCGCCGCGCGGCTCATTGCGTGAACCGCTGCGGGGTGCGCTGCGGCCGTTGTCGCCACCTTCGCTGCCGCCGTCTTCGTGGTACATGCGGCGGCCGTCGTTGATGCGGCCCTGCTTGCGGATGTCGGGCTGGTCTTCGTCAAACTCCATCGCCTCGATCTCGATCTTGGTCTTGATCAGCTTCTCGATGTCGGCCACCAGGCGGGCGTCGTTGCCGCCACCCACAAAGCTCACCGCCAGGCCAGACGCTCCGGCGCGGCCGGTGCGGCCGATGCGGTGCACATAGTCTTCGGCGTTGAAGGGCACATCGAAGTTGAACACTGCCGGCACGTCCTTGATGTCCAGGCCGCGCGCGGCCACATCGGTACACACCAGCAGGTCGACTTCGCCCTTCTTGAAGGACTCCAGGGCTTTGAGGCGCTCGTCCTGGCTCTTGTCGCCATGCAGGGCAGCAGTCTTCAGACCTTCGCGCTCCAGCGAGCGGGCCAGTCGGGCACAACCGAGCTTGCTGTTCACAAACACAAAGGCCTGCTTCATGCCGCGCGTCTTCAATATTTGATGCAGGGCGTGGCGCTTGCCGTCTTCATTGACGCTGTAGAAATGCTGCTCCACGGTGGAGGCCGTGGCGTTGGAGCGCGCCACCTCGATCGTCACCGGGTTTTGCAGGTAGCTGCTGGCCAGGCGCTTGATCTCGGGAGAGAAGGTGGCCGAGAACAGCAGGGTAATGCGCTGCTTGGGCAGGTAGGACAGGATGCGCTGCAGGTCCGGCAGAAAGCCGATGTCGAGCATGCGGTCGGCCTCGTCCAGTACCACGTACTCCACCTGGTTCAGGACAGCAGTCTTGGCTTCGATATGGTCCAGCAGGCGGCCCGGTGTGGCCACCAGCACCTCGACCCCGGCCTTGAGCTCCAGGGTTTGCGGCTTCATGTCCATGCCGCCAAACACCACGGCGCTGCGCAGGTTGGTGTACTTGGCATACAGCTTGACCTGCTGCGCCACCTGGTCAGCCAGTTCGCGTGTGGGCAGCAGCACCAGGGCGCGCACCGGGTGGCGTGCGGGCGAGGTGGAGGGGTTCTCGTGCTTCATCATGCGCTGCAACAGCGGCAATGCGAAGGCAGCAGTCTTGCCGGTGCCGGTCTGGGCGGCGCCCATGACGTCACGGCCGGACAGCACCACGGGAATGGCCTGGGCCTGGATGGGGGTCATGGAC
This sequence comes from Rhodoferax lacus, assembly GCF_003415675.1. Classification (GTDB taxonomy): domain Bacteria; phylum Pseudomonadota; class Gammaproteobacteria; order Burkholderiales; family Burkholderiaceae_C; genus Allorhodoferax; species Allorhodoferax lacus. The sequence goes on along the minus strand of NZ_QFZK01000003.1, from coordinate 309,929 downwards.
TCGTAGCCCATTTCCGCCACGGCGCGGGCCAGGGGGGCTGCCAGCTGAAGCTGGGCAAAGGCCATGACCGGGGTTTCGGTGGTCAGGTCGTTGCTGGTGGCGCTGGGGGTGACGGCGGTCTCGGCAACTGCAGGGGCTGCGGGAGTGGCGGTCTCAGGGGGGGAATTCAGTTCAGTATTCAAGTCGGTACGGCATAGCCAAACGTTGCGCTATCCATCCGATAGCAGGGCGCCCCAAGGGTCTGGGGCAAACCCTTATTATCCGCCATTGCGCGCTTTACAGGTTGCGACTGGCGAAAGTGTCGCAGTTTTTCACGGTGCCGCTCTGCAGTCCGGCATCAAACCAGTGTTGGCGTTGGGCGCTGGTGCCGTGGGTAAAACTCTCGGGCACCACGCGTCCGCCACCTGCGCCCTGCAGGGCGTCGTCGCCAATTTTGGCAGCGGCATTCATGGCCTCGGCCACGTCCCCCGCGTCGAGCAACTGGCGTGCAGACTGGGCATGGTTTGCCCAGACGCCGGCCAGGCAGTCGGCCTGCAGTTCCAGGCGCACGCTCAGGGCGTTGTACTTTTCCGGGCTCACCTTGCTGCGCATTTGCTCCATCTTGGCGCTGATGCCCATCAGGTTTTGCACGTGGTGGCCGATCTCGTGTGCAATGACATAGGCCTGGGCAAAGTCGCCGGGCGCGCCCAACTGGTTCTTCAGGGTTTCGTAAAAGCCCAGGTCGATATAGACCTTGTGGTCGGCCGGGCAGTAAAACGGCCCCATGGCCGACTCGCCCTGGCCGCAGCCCGTGGCCCTCGCTCCGCGGAACAGCACCAGATGCGGCTTCTCGTAGGTCTTGCCGGACTTGGCGAACACATCGGTCCAGACGTCTTCGGTATCGGCCAGCACGGTGGACACAAAGGCAGCCATGCGGTCATCGGCCGGTGGGCGCTGCGCGGGTTGCTGGCTGACCTGCCCGGCCGGCATGCTGCCGCCGTCGAGCATGCCCAGCAGGGTCAGCGGGTTGATGCCCAGCGCCCAGCCACCCAGCAAAGCCACCACCACCACGCCCATGCGCAGGCGACCACCCAGCAGCGCGCCGAGCAGGTTGCCGCCGCCTCCGCCGCCCATGCCACCCCCACCGCCGTCCGAGCGGCGGTCTTCCACGTTGTCAGACTGGCGGTTGCCTTCCCATTTCATGGAATTCCTTTAGAAGCCAATTGGTTCAGCTTGATGAAAAGGTTTTCCCGCCGGGCCGCCCCAAGGGAAAATGCGCCCCCCCGGGGGGCAGCGACCCACACAACGTGGGGAAGCGTGGGGGCAAACATCCTAGGCCTTGGGCAAGGTCACGCCGACCTGGCCCTGGTATTTGCCGCCGCGGTCCTTGTAGGAGACTTCGCAGACGTCGTCCTTGTCGCTCTCGAAGAACAACACCTGGGCGCAGCCTTCACCGGCGTAGATCTTGGCGGGCAGCGGTGTGGTGTTGGAAAACTCCAGCGTCACATAGCCTTCCCACTCGGGCTCGAAGGGGGTGACGTTGACGATGATGCCGCAGCGCGCGTAGGTGCTTTTGCCCAGGCAGATGGTGAGCACATTGCGCGGGATGCGGAAGTACTCCAGGGTGCGGGCCAGCGCAAAGCTGTTGGGCGGGATGATGCAGACGTCGTCATGGAAGTCGACAAAGCTCTTCTCGTCGAAGTTCTTGGGGTCGACCACGGTGCTGTGGATGTTGGTGAAGACCTTGAATTCCGGGGCGCAGCGGATGTCGTATCCATAGCTGCTGGTGCCATAGGAGATGATTTTGTTGCCGTCACGTTGACGGACCTGGCCCGACTCAAACGGTTCAATCATTCCGGTGGTTTCGGCCATATGGCGTATCCACTTGTCGCTCTTGATGCTCATGGGGCTCAACTCCTAAGTTGGAGTCGATTGTAAGCACCGGGTGCGGGTGAGAAGCCCTTGCTCTGGCCTGCACCTGGCGGCAGGGGCGCGGGGTGTCTGCGCGGCCTCATACTGCGGGTACGCACAAATCGGCCGCGCAGACACCCCACACCCCTGCAAGAAGTGGCGTGGTCGAACAAGTGAATCATGCAGGGAAATGGCGGACGCTTGAAGTGGCTTGGTTTTGGGGGGTTAAAAACTCCCCCTCACCGCTGTACCACTGCTCGCCGGTGTGGGGATTGCCGGGGGCCGATTTGTGCGTACTCGCAGTATGAGGCCCCCGGCAGTCCCCACACCGGCAGGCCCACCCAGCAACGGTAGCCCAAACAATGGCAGCGTTAAGAGGACAGACCCTGCGAAATAACCGTGCGCTCCACCAGCCGGTCATCCCCCAACACAATCATGGAGAACAGCAGCTCATCCAGGCTGGCAGCAACCGAAGTCTTGCGCGCCAACAAAGGCGTGGCCTGGGGGTTGAGGACAACAAAGTCCGCCTCGCAGCCTGGCAACAGATTGCCCACCAGCGCCTGGCCGTCCGCGCCCTTGACACCCAGCACCGCACCGGCACCGGCAGTGTGCTGCCACCACAGTTGCTGCGGTGACAGCGACAGGCCCTGCTTGGTCTGGCCCTCGCGGCCCACGTAGTAGGCCGCCAGCATGGTGTGAAACGGGCTGAAGCTGGTGCCCCCGCCCACATCGCTGGCCAAACCGTAGGTAAAGCCCGCGCGGTCGGCACCGGCGTAGTCAAAGAAGCCGCTGCCCAGAAACAGATTGCTGGTCGGGCTGACCGCCGCACTGGCGCCGGTGTCGCGCATCAGGGCGCGGTCATCGTCGTCGAAGTGGATGCAGTGAGCGTAGACGGCTCGCTTACGCATCAGGCCGAAGTCGGCATAGGTGGCCAGGTAGCTGCGCGACTGGGGAAAGAGTTCGCGCGCCCAGGCAATCTCGTCCTTGTTTTCGGCCACGTGCGACTGGATCCACACATCACCATGACGCGCGGCCAGTTCGCCTGCGCCGCGCAATTGCGCGTCGGTACTGGTGGGCGCAAAGCGTGGCGTGATGGCGTAGCCCAGGCGGCCCTGGCCGTGCCAGCGCTGGATCAGGGCTTCGCTGTCCAGCAGGCTTTGCTCGGTGGCATCCACCCGGCTGCCAGAAGCAGGCTGGTTCAGCAGGTCGGCGGGGGCATGGCGGTCCATCAGGCACAGGCCGGTGATGAGGCGCAGGCTGCGTCTTTGCGCTTCTGAAAACAGCGCATTGACCGAGGTGCTGTGCGAGGTGGCAAAGGCCAGTGCAGTGGTCACGCCATTGCGCAGCAGTTCATCCACAAAGAAGGTGGCGGACTCGGCGCTGTACTCGTTTGAAGCAAAACGCTTCTCTTCAGGAAAGGTGTAGTTCTCCAGCCAGGGCAAGAGGCCGCTGGCGGGTGAGCCGATGACGTTGGTCTGGGGGAAGTGCACATGCAAATCCACAAAGCCCGGGGCGATGATGCGCCCGAGCAGGTGCTCGGTCGGCACCTGGGCAAAGCGCTCTGAGAGTGCGCGCCAGCTGCCAATGGCCTGCACCACCTGCAATCCAGTGGAGTCAGGGCCCACCACCAGCAGGCCGTCTTTTTCAAACAGGGCTTTGGCTGGCCCTTCGCTGTGGGGGGCAAACCAGAGGAGGGAGGCGCGGTAGGCTTTCATGGTGTCAACTTTAATGGCAGTTGGGCCCCGCGCCATAGTGGGCTTTGTATATTGCTTATGCAAAGCATCTGGTCAGTGGCTGAGCTTGCCCTGCACACCGGCCACCAGCCAGTTCATGCCCAGAATCTTCTCGTCGCTCAGGGTCTGGCCACGGGCAATGACTTCGTGGCCCTCGTTGTCGCGGATGGCCTCTCTGGCATGGAAGGGCTGCAACTTGCCTTGGGCCATGGCCTTTTGCGCAGCGAGCACCTCGGCGCGCACGGCCTGGGGCACCTTGGGGCCGAAGTCGCCCACGCGGATCATGCCCTCCTTCACGCCACCCCAGACTGCACCGGGCTTCCACGTGCCGTCCAGCACGGCCCGGGCGCGGGCTGTGTAGTAGGCACCCCACTGGTGGGTGACGGCGGCAATCTGTGCGTCGGGCGCGATGCTGCGCATGTCGGAGTGGTAGGCAATGGCCATCTTGCCGCGCTCTTGGGCTGCCACCATGACGGCGTTGGAGCCGGTGTGGAAGGTCACCACATCCACGTTCTGGTTGAACAGGGTCATGGCGGCGTCGCGCTCGCGCGTGGGGTCAAACCAGGCATTGAGCCAGACCACCTTGACCTCCGCTTTGGGGTTGACGGAGCGCATGCCCAATGTGAAGGCGTTGATGCCCTGCAGCACCTCGGGGATGGGGAAGCCCGCCACATAGCCCGCCAGGTTGGTGCGCGTCATGCGCCCGGCGGCGATGCCGGCCAGGTAGCGGCCCTCGTAGTAGCGGGCATTGGCCACCGACACATTGGCCGCCGTCTTGTAGCCGGTGATGGACTCGAACCGGACGCCCGGAAACTCCTGCGCTACCTTGAGCGTGGGCTCCATGTAGCCAAAGCTGGGGGTGAAGATCAGGGTATTGCCCTGTTGGGCCAGGTCGCGGATCACGCGCTCGGCGTCCGGCCCCTCGGCCACGTCTTCCACATAGGTGGTTTGCACGCGGGTACCCAGGGTGGCCTGCACGGCTTTGCGCCCTTCTTCGTGCTGGCGCACCCAGCCCATGTCGGTGAGCGGCGCGACATAGACAAAGCCGATTTTCAGCGGCGCCTTGTCAGCGCTGCCGGGGGCAGTGGCTGGGGATGTGGTTTGGGAAAAAGCACCCAGGGGTGCGAGTGCAATGCAACAAGCGGCCACGGCTGTGGCTGCGAGGTTTTTAAACATGGTAGTCCTCTACATGGCTCCGAAGTACAAAAGGCAAGGCCCGCCGGAGCAGCGGGCCTTGTAGCGATTTTAACCCCGCAGTGCGGGGCCCGAAGCCGGGTTCAGTTGCGGCTCAGGCCCAGCTCAGGCAACTTGCTGCTCCGACAACTCCAGCGCTGCATTCAGGGCCAGCATGAACTCGTCCACCTTGATGGGCTTGGTCAGGTAGCGCAGGAAGCCCGCCTCCTGCCCCTTCTTGATGTCGCGTTGCATGGCGTTGGCACTGATCGCCAAGGCCGGGATGTGGCGGGTCATGGGGTCTTCGCGCAGCAGCTTGAGGGTCTCGAAGCCGCTGATGCCGGGCAGGTTGATGTCCAGCAGAATCACGTCCGGCAAGGCCGCACGGGCCAGGGCGATGCCTTTGAGCCCGTCGGTAGCCGTCAGCAGGCGGATCGAGGGGTAACGCTCCACAATCTTCTGCACCAAAGTCATATTGGCAGGGTTGTCTTCCACATAGAGCAGGGTGCGTGCCTTGGCTTGACCGGGCGCAGGCGGCAAGGACAGCGTCACCTGGCTGCTGTCGAGCAGCATCACAGGCGCGTCCACACAGGGCAGCTCAAACCAGAACACACTGCCCACACCCACGGTGCTTTGCACGCCAATGGCGCCGCCCATCAGCTCCACCAGCTGCTTGGCCACCACCAGGCCGATGCCGGTGCCTTCCACGCCGCTGGCCTCCTGGCCCAGGCGGTTGAAGGCCTGGAACAGCTGGGCCTGCTGGTCTTCCCGCAGGCCCAGGCCGGTGTCGCCAATGCTCACGCGCACAAAGCCGTTGGGCTGCATCACACAGCTGACCTCCACCCTGCCCTGTGCCAGGTTGTACTTGATGGCATTGGTCAGCAGATTGATGAACACCTGCTTGAGCCGGGTGTTGTCGGCCATGACATAGGGCGACACATCGGCCGAGGGAAACACCATGCCAATGCCGCGCTGCTGGGCCATGGGCTCGAACATGCTGCGGCATTCCGCCAGCACCGAAGCCAGCAGCACCGGCTCACTGGACAGCTGGATGTGGCCGGACTCGATCTTGGTCAGGTCCAGGATTTCGTTGATGAGCTTGAGCAGGTGCCAACCCGCGCGCAGGATTTGCGAGATGCTGGCCAGCTGCCGCTCGCTGGGCGGCGGCGACTCGGACTCCATCAGCTGGGCAAAGCCCAGAATGGCATTGAGCGGGCTGCGCAGCTCGTGGCTCATGCTGGACAAAAAGTCCGACTTGGCCAGGTTGGCTTTTTCAGCCAGCGAACGGGCGCTCTCCAGCTCCACCGTCTTCTCCTGCAGCACGCGGTCGAACTCCTTGCGCTCGGTGACATCGCGGGCCGCGGCGAACACGCCTTGCAGGGTGCGCTCGCGGTCATAAAACGTGGTGGCGTTGTACGACACCACGGTCTCGCGGCCATCGCGCGAGCGTGCCGTGAGCTCGTAGTTGCTGAGCTGCTTTTCGCTCAGCACCCGGTTGATGCCCGCCTCGGCCCGCTCGGGGTCGGTGAAGTGGCTCTTGAAGGGCGCGCCTATCAACTCATCGCGGGTGCAGCCGGTGAGCACTTCCATCTGCTTGTTGACGTCGGTGATGATGCCCTGCGGATCGGTGGTCATGATCGGGTCCACATTCGACTCGAACAGCGAACGGGTGTAGTACTGCTGGTCGCGCAGGCGCTGGGCCAGCAACCTCTGCTCGGCCTCGATCTGCTTGCGCGCGGTGTTGTCGGTGCCGATCAGCAGGTAGCCAATGATGGCACCCTGGGCATCGCGCAAGGCGGTTACCGACACCATGGCGGGCAGGCGGCTGCCGTCCTTGCGGATGTAGGTGAGCTCGTAAATGTCCTCGATGCCGCGCGAGGCCTTGAACACCAGGGCCTCAAAGCCGGGGGCAATCGGTGTACCCAGCTCGGTGCTCAGGGTCTTGGCACGGGCAACCACCTCCAGCGGGTCGGAAATTTCTGCCGGGGTGATCTTGTTCACCACGTCGGCTGCGGCATAGCCCAGCATGCGCTCGGCCCCTACGTTGAAAATCTGGATCACACCCTGGGCATCGGTGGCAATGCTGGAGAAGTTGGCGCTGTTGAAGATGGCCGCCTGCAAGGCGCCGGAGCTGCGCAAGGCGTCATCAGCCATCTTGCGCGCCGTGAGGTCGCGCAGGATGCCGGTGTAATGCAGCTCGCCACCCAGCCACATTTCCCTGAGCGACATTTCCAGAGCAATCGGGCTGCCATCCTTGCGCCGCCCCTGTGCTTCGTGCAGCGTGGCCGCAAGCGGTGCGGGCTCGCTGCCATCTTCCGCCGGGCCGCTCAGGGGGACATCGCATGCAGGCGCCGCGAATGCCGGAATCAGATCCCGCACGCTGCGCCCGACCATCTCTTCTGCGGTGTAGCCAAACAGCTGCTCGATCGAGGGGTTGACCGTCTCCAGCTGGCCGCTTTGCGCCTGCATGGTGAAGATGCCGTCACCCACCGTGTTGAGTATGGTTTGCAGCAGGGCTTCGCTGTCGCGCGTGGCCTGCTGCAGGGCGTATTCGGTGGTGACATCGCGAAACACCAGCACCGCACCGATCACTTCCCCATTGCGCGTCCGTATCGGCGCGCAGCTGTCGGCAATATCGTATTCACGGCCATCGCGTGCAATCAGCACCGTGTGGTTGGCCAGCCCCTGCACCGTGCCGTGCAGCAAGGCGTCCAGCACCGGGTTGGTTACCTGCAGGCGGGTGGTCTTGTTGACGATTTTCAGGATGGTCTCGATCTTCTGCCCGCGGGCCTCGGCCAGGGGCCAGCCGGTCAGCTGTTCAGCCAGCGGATTCAGGCTGGTCACGCAGGACTGTGCATCGGTGGTGATGACGCCGTCGCCAATGGAATTCAGTGTCACCGAGAGCTGCTCTTCGCTGATCTGCAAGGTCTGGTTGGCGGACTGCAGCTGCAGGTTCAGCCGCTCCTGCTCCTGCAGCAACTGCTGGGTCTGGCGCTGCAGGAACTGGCGGTACACCAGATAGGCCAGGCTCAGTGCCGCCAACAGGCCCAGTACGCTGCCTGCCACGATCAGCGCAAACATGCGGCGCAGGCTTTGCTGGTACTGCGCGTCATGCTCCGCCAGGGCCGCGTCTTCTATCTGGTTCAAGGTCCGCATGTGGCCGCGGATCGCATCCATCAGCCGCTTGCCTTCGCCGTTGGAGATCAGCGCCAGCACCTCGGCATTCTTGTGTGCGCGCCGCAACGCAATGCCCTGCTTCAACAGGGCCAGCTTGGCGTCCACCAAGGGCGGCAAGGCCTGGACTTCCGTCAAGGCCGTGTCCACCAGCACCAATTGCTGCAACAGCTGCAGTTGCGCATCCAGGCCATCCCGCACCGCCAGATAGGGCTGCAAAAAGGACTCATCGCCGGTGAGCAAAAAGCCGCGCTGCCCGGTCTCGGCATCCTTGAGGGCGGAGAGGAAATCGTCGCCGGCCGACATCACGGCCAGGGTGTGTTTCTCGGCCTGCGCAGTGACGCCAATCTGCTGGTACACCCAGAACGACAGCGCGATGCCCGAGCACAGCAGCAGAGCGGTGGACAGCAGCGCCGCCCACAGGGTTTTGGTGAGTTTCATGGCGCGGTGCGGTGGGGGTGGTGAGTCATTGCTGACCTCTGAATTGCGCGAAAACGCAAGACCGCATCGCGCTGCCGTCGGTGCAGGGCGCACCTTTGCAGCAAGGTCCATCATCACACAACCGCGGCACCCGGGCCCACAATAGTTTTGTGCGCCCGGGTGTGCAAGGCCTCAGGCGCCGTGCACTGGCCTAAAAAGTCTCAAACAGCGCGTCCAGCTTGTCCATCTGCAGCGCCCGCTCGGCAGCGCCAATAAAGCTGGCCTCAAAGCTGTTGCGCGCCAGCTGGTAAGCCTGCTGGCTGCCCAGCTGCAGGGCAGCAAAGGTCTGGGTGAAGTTCTCGTTCATGTAGCCGCCAAAGTAGGCCGGGTCATCCGAGTTGATGGTGGCCACCATGCCGGCTTCCAGCATGCGGCCAATGCTGTGCTGGGTCAGTGACGGATAGACGCGCAGCTTCAGGTTGGAGAGCGGACACACCGTGAGCGGTATGCGGTCCTGCGCCAGGCGCTGCATGAGCGCGGCATCGGTCATGGCCTGCACGCCGTGGTCTATGCGCTCGACCTTGAGCACATCGAGCGCACTCCAGATGTAGGCCGCAGGTCCCTCCTCGCCTGCGTGCGCCACCAGGCGGTAACCCAGCTGGCCGGCGCGGGCAAACACCCGTGCAAACTTTTCCGGCGGGTGGCCCACCTCGCTGCTGGCCAGGCCTATGCCCACAATTTTGTCGCCCAGGGGCAGCACCTGCTCCAGGCATTCAAAGGCTTCCGCTTCGCTGAGGTGGCGCAGGAAGCACAGGATGAGGGAGGCCGTCATGCCGAATTGGGCGGGCGCGTCCATGCAGGCACGGTGCAGGCCATTGACCACGGTCTCGGCGCTCAGACCGTGGCCGGTGTGGGTCTGGGTGTCGAAGAACAGCTCGGCATGCGTCACGTTGTCAGCCTGCGCGCGCTGCAGGTAGGCGCAGGCCATGTCGTAGAAGTCCTGCTCGGTCTTGAGCACCAGGGTGCCGGCATGGTAGATGTCCAGAAAGCTCTGCAGGTTGTCGAACACATAGGCCTCGCGCACGGCCTGCGCGCTGGGCCAGGCCAGGGGCACGCGGTTGCGCTGGGCGAAGGCAAACATCTGCTCGGGCTCCAGCGAGCCCTCGATGTGCATGTGCAGCTCGGCCTTGGGCATGGCACGCAGCAGCGCGGGCATGCGCTCAAGGGGTACGGGTTTGACGGTGCGCACGGGCTTCATGGGATGACTCCAAAGGTAATGGCTTGTTGGCTGAGATAGCGGCGGTAGGCGGATGACGCCTTGTCGGCAGCGGTGTGTACTTCGGCGCGCAGGTCCAGCGGCAGGCGCTTAGGCGCTTGCGACTCCAGCACCGGCTGGTCCTGGGTGAAGATGGTGTGCTGGAAGTCGCGCAGGGTCTGGTCGGGCGAGGCAAAGTCTGCCACGGCCAGGCGGAACCAGACACGGCTGCGCTCGGGCCCTAAAGGGCAGATGAAAAGGGCAATGGATTCGCGGTAGCCGGCTGCCCCCACACTGGCGGGCAGGCTGGACGGGTCGGGTATCTTGGTGAGCACCGCCGCATAGGGCGCGGTGACCTCGTAGGTGTACTCCACCTGCGCGGCTGTGGTGGAGTGCAGGTTGCTCTTGGGCTGCATGGCCCTGCAGCCGGTGGCACGGATGCCGGTGGGTGTGTTTTGCACCTGGTAGTCGGCCATCTGCGCCGCATCGCGGCTGCCCAGCCAGTGCTCGTGCACAAAGCCGAAGTGCGCCATGTCCAGAAAATTTTCCACAAGGCGCGGGGCACTGGTGGCTACATCGTATGGGCCGCAGTTGAGCTTGCGCAGCTGGGCATCGGCCTCGGCCGCAAAGGCCGGGAAGGTGGGTGCATGGGCGGCGTGCGAGGCGGCCATGCGCACCCACACCAGCCCATACTGCTCCAGGCACACATAGGTGCGGGCGGCGTGGCTGGCCGGGGGCACAAAGTCGGGCAGCGCGGGCACATGCACGCACTGGCCGCGGGTATCAAACTGCCAGCCGTGGTAGGGGCACTCCAGCCGTCCCTCACAGACCCGGCCCAGCGACAGACGGGCACCGCGGTGCGGGCATTGGTCGGCCCAGGCCTGCACCGCGCCCAGGCGGTCGCGCCAGAGCACCAGGGGCTGCTCCAGCAGTTCGACGGCCAGGGGCGCGTCCGCAACGGACGCACAGAGGGCCACCGGATGCCAGTGTTCTTTTTCAATCATGGGTGAAGAATAGCTGCGCTGGGAAAGAATGGACGAAATTGAAAAGGGCCGCTCGAGGCGGCCCTGCGTCACTCACCGGCTGGCTTATTTGCCGCCAGGGATCTTGCCTTCCACGCCCTTGACGTAGAAGTTCAGGCCACCGAGGAACTTGTCATCGGCGGCTTCGTCCTTCTTGATCTGGACCTTGCCGGTGTTGTCGGTGATGGGGCCCTTCCAAATGACGAAGGTTCCGTCCTTCAGACCGGCCTTGACTTCATCCACTTTGGCCTTGGTTTCAGCGGGCACGTCTTCGGCAATCGACACGATATCAATCGCGCCTTCCTTCACGCCCCACCAGCTTTGGCCGGTGGCCCAGGTGCCATCGAGCGCGTCCTTGGTGGCCTTGATGTAGTACGGGCCCCAGTTGATGACGGCAGAGGCCAGGTGGGCCTTGGGGCCGTAGGCGGTCATGTCGGAGTCCCAGCCAAAGGCGCGCTTGCCCTTGTCCTGCGCGGTCTTGAGCACGGCGGGCGAATCGGTGTTCTGGAACAGCACGTCCGCACCACCGTTGATCAGGCTGGTGGCGGCTTCGGTTTCCTTGGGTGGGTTGAACCACTCGTTGACCCACACCACCTTGGTCTTGACCTTGGGGTTGGAGCTTTGCGCGCCCAGGGTGAAGCTGTTGATGTTGCGGATGACTTCAGGGATTGGCACCGAAGCCACCACACCCAGCACATTGCTCTTGGTCATCTTGCCGGCAATCACGCCGGCCATGTACGCGCCCTCATAGGTGCGGCTGTCATAGGTGCGCATGTTGTCGGCGGTCTTGTAGCCGGTGGCGTGTTCAAACTTCACGTCCTTGAAATCGGGGGCAACCTTGAGCATGGTTTCCATGTAGCCAAAGGTGGTGCCGAAAATCAGCTTGTTGCCCTGGCCTGCCATGTCGCGGATGACGCGCTCGGCATCAGCCGACTCGGGCACGTTTTCCACAAAGGAAGTGGCGATCTTGTCGCCGAATTCTTTTTCCAGCGCCTTGCGGGCAGAGTCGTGCGCATAAGTCCAGCCACCGTCGCCCACCGGGCCGACGTAGGCGAAGGCGATCTTGAGAGGTTCGGGCTTGGGCGCCGGAGCGGAGGCCGCCGGTGCGGGAGCAGCCACGGGTGCGGGCTCTTCCTTCTTGCCGCAACCCACCAGGGCAGCACTGGCCACGGCGGTCAGGGCTGCCAGCTTCATCAACGAACGTTTCTGCAAATCTGTCATGGGATTTCCTTCTGAAAAATAAAACGGAGGGGGGTAACGGTGAAAAAAATCAGGAGCCCGGGTAGAACGGCTTGCCAATGGCAGCGGGCATGTTAATACGAATCCAGCGCGGGTTGCGTGATATCAGCGCCAACACCACGATGGTGGCCAGGTAGGGCAGCATGCTGAGCAACTGACTGGGGATATCCACCCCAATGCCCTGCAGGTGGAACTGCAGCATGGTCACGCCGCCAAACAGGTAGGCGCCCAGCAGCACGCGCGCCGGGCGCCAGGTGGCAAAGGTGGTCAGGGCCAACGCAATCCAGCCCTTGCCGGCCACCATGCCCTCCACCCACAGCGGCGTGTAAATAATCGAAATATAGGCACCGGCCAGGCCGCACAGGGCCCCACCCACCATCACCGCGCCCAGGCGGATCCAGCGCACCGGGTAGCCCAGCGCGTGGGCCGACTCGGGGCTTTCGCCCACGCTGCGCAGAATCAAGCCGGCGCGGGTGCGGTAGAAAAACCAGACCAGGGCACCGGCAAACACCACCGTCAGGTACACCAGCGGATGTTGGCGAAACAGGGCCGGGCCAAAGAAGGGGATGTCGGTCAGGAAAGGAATCTCGAACTGCGGCCGCTCGGGCATTTTTTCCTGCACGTACGTGATGCCGGCAAAGGCCGAGAAGCCCGCGCCAAACAGGCTGAGCGCCAGGCCGGTGGCGTACTGGTTGGTATTGAGCCAGATCACCAGCACCCCAAAAATGGCGGCCATGAAGGCGCCTGCGGCAATGCCGGCCATGAAGCCCATGACATCGCTGCCCGTGGCCACCACCGTGGCAAAGCCGGCAATGGCTGCGCACAGCATCATGCCCTCGGCACCCAGGTTCACAATGCCGGCCTTTTCGTTGATGAGCAGGCCCAGCGAGGCAATCGCCAGCACCGTGCCCGCGTTCAGCGTGGCGGCGATCAACAGGGCGTAGGACGCGTCCATTATTTGGCTCCTGCGGTGTGCTTCCACACCAGTCGGTAATTCACCAGCGTGTCACAGCCCAAGAGCGTGAACAGCAGCAGGCCCTGGAACACGCCGGTAAGGGACTTCGGCAGCCCCAGGCGCGACTGCGCCAGCTCACCACCGATATAGAACATGCTCATCAGAATGGCCGAGAACATCATGCCCACCGGATGCAGCCGGCCCACATAGGCCACGATGATGGCGGCAAAGCCGTAGCCCGCGGGCACATAGGGGGTGAGCTGGCCAATCGGGCCGGCCACTTCCAGGGCCCCTGCCAGACCGGCCAGACCGCCAGAAATCAAGAACGCCGTCCACAGCGCACCGCGCGAAGAGAACCCGGCATAGCGCGCCGCCGCCGGTGCCAGGCCACCCACCTGCTGGGCAAAGCCGGCACGGGTGCGAAACAGAAATACCCACATGCCCGCCACGCCCAACAGGGCAAAGAGCACGCCAATACTCATGCGCGAGCCGGTAAACAGGCGCGGGATGCGGGTGATGGCCTCAAAGTTCTTGGTCTGCGGGAAGTTGTAGCCGTTGGGGTCTTTCCAGGGGCCATACACCATGTAGCCCAGCACCTGGATGGCCACATAGACCAGCATCAGGCTGACCAGGATTTCGTTGGTGTTGAAGCGGTCTTTCAAGAACGCCGCAATGCCGGCCCAGAACATGCCGCCCAGAATGCCCGCCATCAGGATGGGGATGACGATAAGCGTGCTGCCATCCTTCTCGGCCAGCAGGGCCACGCCGCTGGCGGCAATGGCGCCCAGCAGGTACTGGCCTTCGGCACCGATGTTCCACACATTGGAGCGGTAGCACACGGCCAGGCCTAGCGCAATCAGCAAAAGCGGCGTGGCCTTGACCACCAGCTCGCCCAGGGCGTAGCCGCTTTTGAGCGGCTCCCAGAAGAAGATGAGCAGGCCGCGGACCGGGTCCTTGCCCAGCAGCATAAACAGAATGACGCCAATGACCACCGTGCACAGCAGGGCCAGCAAGGGTGAGCCGTAGCTCCAGAATTTGGAGGGTTGGGGGCGGGCTTCGAGCTTAAACATGGTGCTGTTGCCCCCCACGCTGCGCCGCTGCGCGGGTCGCTGCCCCCCCGGGGGGGGCTGCCCCGCCTTGGGGCGGCCCGGCGTCGGGGCCCTGCTCTTCTTCCCACAGGCCGCTCATCCATTCGCCAATCTTTTCCACCGTGGCCTCAGCCATGGGCACCGAGGGCGAGAGCTTGCCGCGTGCGATCACGTGCAGGCGGTCGCTCACCTCGAACAGTTCTTCCAACTCCTCACTCACCACCAGCACGGCGCAACCAGCGTCGCGAAGGGCCAGGATCTCGCCGCGGATCTGGGCCGATGCGCCCACGTCCACACCCCATGTGGGTTGCGAGACGATGAACAGCGTGGGCTTGGCATCGATCTCGCGCCCGACAATGAATTTCTGCAAATTACCCCCGGAGAGCGAGCGGGCCACCGCGTTGGGTCCACCGGCCTTCACATTGAAGGACTTGATGATGCGCGCGGCATGGGCCTCGAGCTTGCCGACCTGGATCCAGCCACCGGCAAACTTCGGATACGAAATGGAGCCGGTGCGCGTGAGCAGCAGGTTGTGCGCCAGGCTGAGCGTGGGCACGGCGCCGCGCCCCAGGCGCTCCTCGGGCACAAAGTGCAGGCCCAGCTTGCGCCGGCTGCCCGGGTGCAGGGCCGACACATCCCGCTCGCCCATGCGGATGCTGCCCACAGGCGCGCGGCAGTCTTCCCCCGAGAGGGCATAGAGCAATTCTTTCTGGCCGTTGCCCGACACCCCGGCTATGCCCACCACCTCACCGGCGCGCACCTCCAGGCTGATGCCGTCCAGGTCCACGCCGAACTGGTCTTCGCGTTCCAGGCGCAGGTTGCGCACGCTCAGGCGGCTCTCACCCGCCTTTTGCTTGCGGTGCTCCAGCTGCGGCGGCTCGGCACCAATCATCAGACGCGACAGCGACGCATTGCTTTCTTCCTGCGGGTTGCACACACCGGTGACTTTGCCCCCGCGCAGCACGGTGCAGGCGGTGCAGAGTTCGCGGATTTCATGCAGCTTGTGCGAGATGTAGAGAATGCTGCAGCCCTCGGAGGCCAGCTTTTTGAGGACCACGAACAGCTTTTCCACCGCCTGCGGCGTCAGCACCGAGGTGGGCTCGTCCAAAATCAGCAGCTCCGGGCGGGTGAGCAGGGCGCGGATGATTTCCACGCGCTGCATCTCGCCCACGCTTAAAGTGTGTACCGGGCGGGCCGGGTCAATGTCCAGACCGTACTCCTCGGCCTTGGCGAGGATGCTGGCCGTGACCTGCTCCAGCGACTCGCGCGCCAGACCCAGCCAGACGTTCTCGGCCACGGTCATGGTATCAAACAGGTTGAAGTGCTGGAACACCATGCTGATGCCGTTGGCGCGCGCCTCCTTGGGGTTGCGGATCACCACCGGCTGGCCGTTCAGCAGCATCTGGCCGGCATCGGGCTTGATGGAGCCGTAGATGATCTTCATCAGCGTGGACTTGCCCGCGCCGTTTTCGCCCAGCACGGCATGGGTCTCGCCAGGCATCACGGTAAGCGACACATTGCTGTTGGCCACCACGCCGGGGTAGGCCTTGGTGATGCCGGTGAGCTGCAGTCTGGCGTGGGGCGCGTGCATTGTCATCGTGTTCGGTGTCCCGTTATTGTTTCTTCAGAGAAGCTGCGGCGGACTTTACACGCTCGCGCAGCCAGCGGACTGACTCGGAGGTGTGGCTGCGTTCATGCCAGAGCTGGTAGTACATCATCTTTGGAAAAGCAATCGGACTGGGCAATATCGTGACCGGCAGGGTTGGCACAAAGCGCTCGCAATACTGGCGGCTGGTGGTCAGCACCAGCAAGGTTGATGCCACCATGGCCGGAATCAGCCCAAAGTACGGACAGCGCGCCGCGATGCGGCGCTGCAGGCCCAGGGTGGCCAGGTGTGCGTCAATAAAACCCTTGGCCCCGGGATGGGTCGCGCCGGGCGCGATATGTTCCACCTCCAGCCAGGACGCCTGGTCCCAGCCGCGGCGCACCGCCGGGTGTTTGTTCGATACCAGGCTCACCACCTCGTCGCCAAACAGCGCACCCAGGTGCAGGTCCTGCGGCGGGGCGAGCCAGTTGCCAATCACCACGTCCACCTCGCCCTGGGCGAGCTGGGTGCGGTAGTCGGTGGCCGGGGACAGGGGGTGGATTTCGATCTCGCACAGCGGGGCCTGCGCCTTGATCTCGGAGACCAGCTGGGGCAGGAAGAGTGGATCGAGGTAATCAGAGGCCGCCACGCGGAACACATCACGTGCCTTGGCCGGCTCAAAGCCACGTGCATCGGCGAACAGCATCTGGGCGGCACGCAAAATGCTGGCTGAGGGTTCCAGCATGCGCAGACCAGCCACGGTAGGCACCATGCCGGAGCCGGAGCGCACCAAAAGCGGGTCTCCGGCAAAGTCGCGCAGACGTTTGAGCGCACTGCTCACGGCGGGCTGGTGCATGCCCAGCCGTATGGCTGCCCTGGAAACGCTGCGTTCGGTCAACACGGTATGGAGAACCCTTATCAGATGAAGGTCTATCTTGTCGAAAAGGTTTTGGTCTCTCATACAGGGGCTGCGATGTGTGCCATATGCTAATGCGTATGGCCCAGGCCAAGCTCCCGATTTACCCTCCCGCACGAGGAACCCCAGCATGAACACCCAACCCTTGCGATTTTTTCGACGCGGCAAGCCCGTCACCCTGAGCGTGGAAACCAACCGCACCCTGCTGGACTTGCTGCGCGAGGACCTGCACTGCACCGGCACCAAGGAGGGCTGCGGCGAAGGCGACTGCGGTGCCTGCACCGTGGTGGTGGGCCAGGAGGTGCGCGGTCAGCTGGAGCTGCGCGCCATCAATAGCTGCATACGCCTGGCGCACTCGATTGACGGTATGGCGCTGTGGACGGTGGAAGACCTGGCTGGAGCGGACGTCAACCTCAAGCCGGTGGACACCCCACAGCCCGCCTGCCAGAACACCCTGCATCCGGTGCAACAGGCCATGGTGCAGTGCCACGGCTCGCAGTGCGGCTTTTGCACGCCGGGCTTTGTGATGAGCCTGTTTGCCCAGTATGAACAGCACGGGGCCCAAGGCCTGTCGCGCCAGCAGGCGCAGGCCGCGCTGTCGGGCAACCTGTGCCGCTGCACCGGCTACCGCCCCATATTGGATGCGGCCCAGGCGATGCAGGAACTGCCCCAAGTAAAGTTGGACGAGGCAGCGGTGCTCAGGGGCTTGCGCCAGCTGGCCAAACCCGCCAAGGCACAGACAAGCAAGACCACGCCCGCGCCAGCGGATGCCACTGACATCAGTTACCTCAGCCCCAGCACCCTGCAGGACCTGCTGACCCTGCGCGCTCGCTACCCCGAGGCCCAGCTGGTAGCCGGTTGCACCGATGTGGGCCTGTGGGTCACCAAGATGCACATGCAATTCCCCCGCATCCTGGACACCACGCAGGTCAAAGAGCTGCGACGCATCGAGCGCTACAAGCACCATATCGCCATAGGCGCGGCCGTCACCCTCACCGACGCCTTTGCCGCGCTGGTGGCCGACCGGCCGCAACTGGCCAGCTTTGCCCACCGCTTTGCCGGAATGCCGGTGCGCAACTCCGGAACCCTGGGCGGCAATGTGGCCAATGGCTCGCCGATTGGCGACTCCATGCCGCTCCTGATTGCCCTGGGCGCCAACGTGGTGCTGATGAGCACACGGGGCCACCGCGAGCTGCGCCTGGAAGAGCTCTACACCGGTTACCGCAAGAACGTGATGGCCCGGGACGAAGTGCTGGCCTGGATCAAGATTCCCAAGGCGGTGCCACAAGAGTTCTCGCGCGTCTACAAAATTTCCAAGCGGTTTGAAGACGATATTTCTGCGGTGTGCCTGGCCGTGAACCTGCGGCTTGAAAAGGGCGTGGTGCGCCATGCGTCCATCGGGGTGGGCGGAGTGGCTGCCACACCGGTGCGTGCCCGCCAGACCGAGGCCGCACTGCTGGGCCAAGCCTGGAGCCAGACCTTGGTGACTGAGGCCATGCAGCGGCTGCGCCAGGAGTTCAGCCCCATCAGTGATATGCGGGCATCGGCTGCCTATCGCTCCGAGGTGCTGGGCAACCTGCTGCAGCGCTTCTGGCTGGAGAGCCAGGGGGCATCCGACACCTCGCTGCAGACCCTGGTGCTGGAAGGAGCCGCAGCATGAGCAAAAAGCCCGCATCCCCTGCCCTGCCCGTCACGCCTGTAACGCCTGCCGCAGGCAGCTCGCTGGCCCACGAAAGTGCCGCCGCCCAGGTAGCCGGTGCCGTGCACTACATCGACGACCTGCCCGAGGTGCGTGGCACCCTGCACGCCGCACCCATCCTGTCCACCCAGGCCCATGGCAAGCTGCGCGCAGTGGACGCCAGTGCCGCATTGGCCATGCCCGGCGTGGTGGCTGTGATCCTGGCGCGCGACATTCCGGGCGACCCCATGCTGGCCGCCTTTGCCGGCGACGAGCCGGTGTTTGCCATGGACACGGTGCAGTTCATAGGCCAGGTGATTGGCGTGGTGATTGCCAAAACCACCATGCAGGCGCGCCACGCGGCACGCAAGGTCAAACTGGACATTGAGCCCTTGCCCGCCATCCTGAGCGTGAAGGACGCGCTGGCCGCCCAGAGCTATGTGCTCCCTCCTGTGCACGTGCGCCGGGGCGATGCGCAAGCAGCCCTGAAGACCGCCACGCACACCCTCAGCGGCACGCTGGAGGTGGGTGGCCAGGAGCACTTTTACCTGGAGGGCCAGATTGCCTACGTCATCCCCATGGAGCAGAACCAGTGGACGGTGTACAGCAGCACCCAGCACCCCGGCGAGGTGCAGCACTGGGTGGCGCATGCGCTGGGCATCGACAACCACGCCGTGCGCGTGGAGTGCCGCCGCATGGGCGGAGGCTTTGGCGGCAAGGAAACGCAGGCCGGGCATCTGGCGGTGTGGGCGGCGGTGGCCGCAGCCAAGCTGGGCCAGGCCGTGAAACTCAGGCTGGACCGCGATGACGACTTCATGGTCACCGGCAAGCGCCACCCCTTTGCCTACGAATACACCGCGGGCTTTGATGCCAGCGGACGCCTGACCGCCCTGCAACTGATGATGGCGGCCAACTGCGGCTTCAGCGCCGACCTGTCCGGCCCGGTGGCCGACCGCGCCATCTTCCACAGCGACAACGCCTACTACCTCGAAGCCGTGGAGATCGCCTCCTACCGCTGCAAGACCAACACGCAAAGCCATACCGCCTTTCGCGGCTTTGGCGGCCCGCAGGGCGTGATCCTGATCGAGGCCATCATGGGCGACATCGCCCGTCATCTCAACATGGACCCGCTGGATGTGCGCCTGTGCAACCTCTACAGCGATGAGCCGCTGGCAGATGGCAGCGGCAAGCGCGACACCACGCACTACCAGATGCGGGTGGAAGACAACATCCTGCAGCCCCTCATCACCACGCTGGAGCAGAGCAGCAACTACCGGGCACGCCGCGCCGAGATTGCGGCGTGGAACGAGAAGAGCAGCGTCATCAAGCGCGGCGTGGCGCTCACGCCCGTCAAATTCGGCATCAGCTTTACCGCCACGCTCTTCAACCAGGCCGGTGCGCTGGTGCATGTGTATACCGATGGCAGCGTGCAGGTGAACCACGGCGGCACCGAGATGGGCCAGGGCCTGCACACCAAGGTGGCGCAGATCGTGGCCGATGAGCTGGGCATCCCCTTCCACAAGGTGCTTGCCACGGCCAGCGACACCAGCAAGGTGGCCAATGCCTCGGCCACTGCCGCCTCTGCGGGAACCGACCTGAATGGCCGCGCCGCCCAGTTTGCCGCCCGCCATGTGCGTGACAACCTGGCCGCCTTTGTCTGCGGCCTGGATGGCTGCGGCGCAGGCGCCATCCGCTTTGCCGGTGGCCAGGTGCATTCGCCCACCACCACACGCAGTTTTGATGACGTGGTGAAAATGGCCTATGCCAACCGCATCCAGCTCTGGAGCGACGGCTTTTACCGCACGCCCAAGATCCACTACGACAAGCACACCCTGAGTGGCCGCCCCTTCTACTACTTTGCCTATGGCGCAGCCTGCAGCGAGGTGGCCATCGACACCCTCACCGGCGAGAGCCGCGTGCTCAAGGTGGACATCCTGCACGACGTGGGTCGCAGCATCAACCCGGCCATCGACATCGGCCAGATCGAGGGCGGCTTTGTGCAGGGCATGGGCTGGCTCACCACGGAGCAGCTGGTGTGGAACGACAAAGGCTATCTCAGCACCCACGCCCCGAGCACCTACAAGATTCCCACCGCCGGCGATGTGCCAGAGCACCTCAAGGTGGCGCTCTGGCACGAGGCCAACCGCGAAGACAACGTGTTTGGCAGCAAGGCCGTGGGCGAGCCGCCCTTCATGCTGGGCATCAGCGTGTTTGAAGCGCTGCGCGATGCGGTGGCGCAGGCGCGCGGGGGGCTAGCCCCGGTGCAGCTGGTGGCCCCCGCTACTGCGGAGAACGTACTCAAAGCCCTGAAAAGCTAAGTCTTTTTGCGTGCCGCTGCCGGGTGCTTGCATAAGCCGGCAATTTGCCTATAGTCGCCTCATTCGTACATTTATATAAATGACTTTCAGGGCGCGTCCATATGGCAGAAGGCACAGATTCGGGTTCAACGCATGTCGACAATACGGTCTGGAAGATTCTGGTTGTCGATGACGAACCTGCCATACACCAGGTCACCAAGCTGGCCCTGCGCAACCTCACGGTGCTGGGCCGCCCCAGCCAGCTGATCAACGCCCTCTCCGCCAAAGACGCCCGCGAACAGCTGGCCAAACACCCCGACATTGCCGTGATCCTGCTGGACGTGGTGATGGAGACCGAGGACGCCGGGCTGGAATTCATCAAACACATCCGCGAGCGGGCAGGCAACGCACTGGTGCGCATCATCCTGCGCACCGGCCAGCCCGGACAGGCGCCCGAGCGCCAGGTCATGGTGGACTACGACATCAACGACTACAAGGAAAAAACCGAGCTCACCGCCAGCAAGCTGTTCACCACGGTGATGTCCAGCATTCGCACTTTCAGCCACTTGCAAACCATGCAGGGCTGCCACCGCGCCGTCGAAGTGCTGGGCCACCTCAACACCACCCTGTTTGCCGCCCGCAACAGCACCGAACTGGCCCATGCTTTGCTGGCCCAGTTGGTCCAGCTGGAACTGTTCAACGCAGTGGCGGCCTGGTCGGATGTGGAGGCTGAGGCGCCGGCATGCGCCCAGGGCACACCGGGCAGCCCGGATGAGCAACGTACGGTATTGCATTGGGCATTGGCTGCACCGGGCACGTTGATGGTCCAGGACAGCCTGTATGCCGCCGCGCTGCGGCTTGCCGACGGCACGCCGCTGGCCGTCTGCATGGCCGCAGACCAGGCCTTGCCACCGGCTTCCTGCGAGCTCCTGGAAATGTGGCTGCAAAGCGCACGCGCAGCCTTGGCCCACTGGACAGCAACACCCTGAAGGCATGAACCGCCATGAGTGACACCACTACCCCGCCCGACCTGCGCCTGCGGCGTCTGGTGCATGAGCTCAACACACCGGTTGGTGTGTGCGCCATGGCGGCCTCCATGCTGCCCGCACTCACCGACTGCATTCTGGGTGAGCTCGACGATGCCACGCAGCAACGCATTGGCCCCCAAGTCGACGAATGGCGGGAGACCGTGGCCCTGGTGCAATCGGGCCTGCAGCTCTGCGTGCAGGTGCTGGGCAACAGCACGCGCGCATCGGCCGCAGGCGGCACGGAATTGCTGCCGCTTATCGATCTGCACGCCACGCTGCAACAGGCGGTGACCATCAATCTGGCCCGCCGCCCCGAGCTGCAGGTGAGCTGCCATATGCACCTGTCGGCCCCGCTGCTGGTGCATGGGGACAGCGGCAACTGGCAACAGGTGGTGGGCAATCTGGTGGCCAACTCCCTGGCGCATGGCTTTGACGGGCGCAGCCAGGGGACGATACAGATTGCCGCAACCCGTTTGCCCGGCAACCGCCTGCTGCTGCACTACTACGACGACGGCGTGGGCCTGAGCACAGAGGCCCATGCACGCCTGTTTGAAGACGGCTTCAGCACCCGCATCGGTCTGGGTGGGCACGGCCTGGGCATGGGCATCGTGCAGGACCTGGTTCACAACAAGATGGGCGGTCGCCTGGAGGTCCACAAGCCCGCAAAGGGAGTCCACATCAGCATCGAGGCACCGTGCTGATTTTTTCTGATGTATCAACCCAAGGAGAGAGCACATGCAACGTTATGTTTTGACCAGCTATGAGCAGTCGCGTGGTGGAACCCGTGAGGTGTACGACGAATTCCTGCGCCTGAGCGGCGCGGCCGAACCGCCCATCTGGATGACCAGCCTGGGCCACAACCCGACCCTTATTCGGGCCTATTGGGAAAAGACCCGCGGCTGCCTGCTCGAAGGGGAGCTGCCCCATGTGCTCAAGGAAATGGTGGTTTTCGTGGTCTCGCGGGTCAACGGTGCCGAATACTGCAGCGCCTGTCATGCACATTCGGCCCTGCAACTCGACCCCACACTGACCTACCACGACCTGGTGTCCATCCTGGACCCCAAGAGCACCGTGCCCCTGCCGGCCTCGCACCGCATGGCCTTGCAGTTTGCCGACAAGATGGCACGCGACGCCAACGCCGTGGGAGATGAGGAGTTTGAGAAACTGCTCAAGGCCGGCTTTACCGAAAGCGAGATCAAGGAACTGCTGGGCGTGATTGACCTGGCCATGATGTTCAACTGCTACACCAGCGGCATGCGCCTGCCGCTCGATCCGCAGTACAAGGCCCTGCTGGAGTCATGACCCAGGGCGACTGCTTCACACCGATTGCGCAAGAGGCATCCGGCGCCGCGCCGGGCGAGCGCCTGCTGGATGCGCACCGTGCCGTGCGCTACGACGGGCTGCTGCAATTGATTGATGAAGTACAGCGCCGACGCTCGATTGAAGACGTTGCCCGCATCGTTGCCGCACGCTGGAAGCACTGCTCCAGCGTCAACAACTGGCGCTTGTTGTGCGTGTATGCGGGGCACTGTGCGCTGGTGGTGGCCCAGGGCAACCAGGCCAGCGTGAGCGAGCTGGAGCTGGCGCAACTGGAGGCCTTCGATGCGGCCATGTGGGACAAACGCATTCCACACCACTGGAGCGCTGATGCACTGGCCGCCGAGCGCACCGGCCTGCCTGCGGAACTGGCTGACCCACAGGGCGTGGCCTTGAGCATTCTGCCGGTGCAGCAGGGCACGGCCACCATTGGCATCCTGAGTGTGCTGTCGTGTGAGAAGGCCTTTGACAACCTGGACCGCAAGTTCAACGCCCTGGTGGCCGGTGCCATGGCCGCGCGCATCCTGGCAATCCTCACCGAGCAAAGCCTGACGGCCGAGCTGATGCGCGCCCAGCGGCAAATTCTGGAGCAGCGCCAGGCCGGCATCATGGGCCGCCTGGTCAATGGCGTGGCCCACGAGATCAACACCCCGCTGGGGGTGCAGATTGCCTCCTGTGACGCGCTGGCTTCCATGGTGGCCGACACTGACTCAGTGGAGGAGTATGCGCAGGACATCCAGGACACCATCCGACTGATTGACCAGCAGGCCCGCCGCGCCGCCCGCATCGTCAAACGCCTGAAGCAGATATCGGCAGCGGCAGTCGCCGGCCCCAAGGTCAGCACACCCTTGCTGGAGGAGCTCAGCCTGATAGCCGAGTCGCATCCGGACCTGGACATACAGACCCAATGCCCGGCGCATTTGTCGCTGACCCTGGACCGCACGGCACTGGGCACGGTGCTGGGCGAATTGCTGGACAACGCGCGCGCGCACGGCGGCTGCGCCGGCGGTGCTGCGCCCATCCTGATATCGGCCGAAGAAGGGGAGGCGCAGATTGCCATCCGGGTCACGGACCACGGCGCTGGCTTCAGCCCGGAGCAGGCAGAACACTTCTTTGATCCCTTCTTCACCAGCAAGCTCAACCAGGGGCATATTGGCATTGGTGGCTACATTGCGCAGAATGTGGCAAGGGATGCGCTGGCTGCATCGCTGGAACTGCAGACGGCCCCGGGCCAGACAACGGTGGCGCTTCATTTCTCCAAAGCCTGACGCTTTTCAACAGCCCTTTCCATGAATTCCAATGCCGATTACCGTGGACTGCTGGAACTCTCGCCCGATGGCGTGATCGTAGTGCGTGGCGACTGCAGCATCCTGGCTGTCAACAGCAATCTGGAACACATCTTTGGCTACAGCGCCGCCGACCTGGTGGGCGTGCCGCTGGAGATCCTGCTGCCCGCAGCCTGCAATGCCGTGCGCGATGTGCTGGATGGAGACACTGACAGCCACCCCGCCACGCAGCATGTGCCGCTGGAGTACTGGGTGCAAAACGCCGATGGCAACACCCTGGCCGTGGATGTCACCCTGGCCGGTGTCAACGCCCACGACACGCCCGAGCCACTGGTTTGCCTGTCGGTGCGCGACGCCACCCGGCGCAAAAAGACCGAACAGGCGCTTGAAGAGGCCCGCATCAAAAGCGAGCGCTTTCAAAGCGATTTGCTGCACCTCTCCAACACCTTGCCGTTGGCCATCTTCCAGTGGGAAAGCGATGACGCTGGGGCCATCAAATACACCTTCGTGAGTGAACGCGTGCTGGAAGTGCTGGGCGTTGCTGCAGAGTGGATCATGGCCGAGCCACCATTGTTTTTTTCCAACCTGGTCGAGGAGGATGCGCAGATCCTGGCCGGCCGCATGGCAGATGTCAGGACGCAGGTGCAGGCGGGCGCGAAGCAGGCCTCCTTCTCGCTGGCCCTGCGCGCGCGCGTGCGGGGCGCGCAGCACTGGTTGCGTATCTCCACGGTATATGGAGGGCGCCGGGTGGACGGGCGCAGCATCTGGAACGGCTATCTGGAAGACATCACCCGTCGCAAGAAGACCGAAGAAGACAAGGAGCTGGCCACCTTCCAGTTCAAGACCCTGTGGGAGAAATCTCCCCACACCTATCTGTTCCTGGGGCCGCAGGGGGTGCTGTCGTGCAACGCGTCCGCGCTGAACCTGTTTGGCATCCAGCACCCGGACGATCTGCTGGACCACTCACTGGCAGACCCGCGCTTCTCACCGGCACTGCAGCCCGGCGGACAACCCAGCGCCCCGCTGTTCGCCCGCATTCTGGAATACGCCACAGCCCTGTCGCGCGATGGCGCCGAGGCCGCCAGTGCACCGGAGGGTCTGGCGCTGCGCCAGGTACGCGGCTCCGTCAAGTTCGAATGGCTGTTACTGCGCCAGGCCAGCACGGCGTTTCTGGCCGACATCGTGGTCACACCCATGCAGATTGACTCGCATGACGGCTACCTGCTGATTTGCCAGGACATCAGCCTGCAGCGCCAGGCACAGGTCGAACTGCTCAACGCCAAGCTGGCCGCCGAAGACACGGCCCGCACCAAGGCCGACTTCCTGGCCAATATGAGCCACGAAATCCGCACCCCCATGAATGCCATTGTGGGACTCTCGCATCTGGTGCTGCAGACCGAGCTGAACCGCACGCAGCGTGACTTCCTGGGCAAGATCCAGGACTCGGGGCAACACCTGCTGGGCATCATCAATGACATCCTGGATTTTTCCAAGATGGAGGCCGGCAAGCTCACCGTGGAGCAACGCGATTTCGAGCTGACCCAGGTGCTGGACAACCTCACCAACCTCATCGGTGAGAAGGCCCGCAGCAAAGAACTCGAACTCGTCTTCGACGTAGACCCCTGCGTGCCCGATGCGCTGCACGGCGACGCCCTGCGGCTGGGCCAGATCCTCATCAACTACGCCAACAACGCGATCAAGTTCACGCACCACGGCGAGATCTGCGTGGCCGTGCTGCCCCTGCCAAGCCAGGGCGAGCAGGTCAACCTGCGCTTTGAGGTGCGCGATACCGGCATTGGCCTGAGCACCGAACAAATGGAGCGCCTG
Source organism: Rhodoferax lacus (assembly GCF_003415675.1). Lineage (GTDB taxonomy): Bacteria > Pseudomonadota > Gammaproteobacteria > Burkholderiales > Burkholderiaceae_C > Allorhodoferax > Allorhodoferax lacus. Next base: position 284,046 of record NZ_QFZK01000003.1, on the reverse strand, counting down.
TTCCAGAGCTTTCAGCAGGCCGACACCTCCACCACCCGCAAATATGGCGGCACCGGGCTGGGCCTGGCCATCTGCAAGAGCCTGGCCGAGCTGATGCATGGCACGGTGGGCGTGGAGTCGGTGCTGGGCAAAGGCTCCACCTTCTGGTTCACCACCCAGCTCGAAAAAGCCAAGAAGAAAATTACACACAGCCCGGTAGCGCAGGAAGTTGCACGCAACGCAGGCAGTCCTGCGCAGCGACTTGCCGGCATCCACGGCGCACGGATACTGCTGGTGGAGGATAACGACCTCAACCAGTTGGTGGCCAGCGAGCTGATGACGGGCGCCGGTCTGGAAGTCGATGTGGCAGACAACGGCCGCATCGCCGTGGAGCGCATCCTGCGCTCACCCACGCATTGGGACCTGGTGCTAATGGACATGCAGATGCCGGTCCTGGACGGGGTGTCCGCCACGCGGGAAGTTCGCGAGGCGCTGGGTGTGAATCTGCCCGTGATCGTGGCCATGACGGCCAATGCCATGCCCCAGCACCGCCAAGCGTGCCTTGAAGCGGGCATGCAGGACTTCATTACCAAGCCGATCGACCCCCACCAACTTTGGGACACCCTGCTGCGCTGGATTGCACCCCGCAAAGGCGGTGTCCCCGCCACCGCGACTCTGGACTCCACCCTGTCCCCAGGGTCCACCAGCACCCTGGCCTTACCGCAGGGCATTGCCGGTCTGGACGTCGAACAGGGGCTGCGGCGGGTTCTGGGCAAGGAGGCGGTCTACACAAAAATGCTGCGCAAATTCATGGGTGGCCAGCACGATGCGGTGGCGCAGATCAAGTGGGCACTGGCCTCCGGAGATTGGGAGGACGCTGAACGTCTGGCGCACACCCTCAAGGGCGTTGCCGGCAATCTGGGCGCCACAGTGGTTCAGTCAGATGCGGCGGCACTGGAAGCGGCGCTGCAAAAGCGGGCGACGCTCGAGGACATAGAAGCCCTGATGAGTGCAACCGAGCTTTCCCTATCGGAACTCATGGCTGCGCTGCAGGCCCAGGTGCCAGAGCCTGCGCGAGTGGATGCATCGGATGCAGAAGTCAGCCGCCTTGGGAGCGTGGTTGAAGAGCTCAGGTCCCTGCTTGAAAATGACGATGCAGCCGCAGTGGACGTGTTTGGCGATAACACAGCCTTGTTGAAGTTTGCTTACCCTTCCAGTTTTGCTGCATTGGAAGCGGCACTGGCGGAATACGATTTCCCCAAGGCGCTGGAGTACCTGTAGGGCCTGCTAGACGCCTGCCAGAGAGCGCAAGCCGCCCGGGTCCACCAAATTGACAATGCGGCCCGAACCGCTGATGAGGCTGCGCTCGCGCAGGTGCCGCAAGACGCGCGAAAGGGTTTCTGGTGCGATGCCCAGTTGCGCGGCAATCAGGCGCTTGCGCAACTGCAGCTTGACCGAACACACACCCTTGTCACTGGACTCGGCGTGGCGCAGCAGCCATTCGGCACAGCGCGCCTCCGCGTCCTTGGACAGGCGGCTGACGGCAAGCTCCATCTGCTGCCGATGGGCGCGCGCCATGTCGGTCAGTACGGCCAACGCCGCTGCAGACCCGCCCGACAAGGCCAGGCGAAATGCTTCCAAGGGCACACTACGCAACACCACCGAAGTCTCAGCCACCGCATCCACGGCGCTGGGCAGGTTCAGCACAGCAGCATTGGCCTCAAGCCACGCAGGCCCTTCGACCATGCCCAACTGGTGGTCCATCACGGGAGTGGCATGCCCATCCGCATCGGCAAGGGTTGACTCGGCTGCCACTACACCCAAGGCCACGCGGCCAGACTCTATAAACAAGGCTCCCCCAGCCGGCACAGAGCGACGCAACAGAACGGCACCCGGTGGCACCGACTGGGTCGGGTAATCGGCGATGAATGCATATTGACTGGCGGGCATGGGCGCACTGTGCCGCTTTGGTCTGCCTTCCACTTTGAGGAAGATCAAACATAGCCGTGAAAGCAATCCGGGCTCTGGGGGCGACCCTGGTGGCGCTATCATGGCCCTGCACAGCCCGGTACGCACGGCAACGCGGCGCTCGCCTCTGAAAACATGCAGTTTCTCAGCGGGATTCGGCCACGGTTTTTTCGTCAACCTAACGATTGAAGGCGAAGCCATGGCCACACTCCTGATTCATAACGCCCACACCATTGCCACCCAGGACAACGCGCGCAGCGAGCTGCGAGACGCCTCCATCTATATCCGCGACAACACCATCGCCTACATCGGCAGCAGCGAGGACCTGCCAGCGCAGGCCCTGCAAGCCGACCAGGTGATCGATGCACGCCAGCACCTGGTCACGCCCGGTCTGGTGAACACCCACCACCACATGTACCAAAGCCTCACAAGGGCCATCCCCTCGGTGCAGAACGCCGAGCTGTTTGGCTGGCTGCGCGGGCTGTATCCGATCTGGTCCGGGCTGACGCCCGACATGGTGCATGTGTCCACCCAGGTGGCCATGGCCGAGCTGCTGCTCTCGGGCTGCACCACCAGCAGCGACCACCTCTACATCTACCCCAATGGTGTGCGTCTGGACGACAGCATTGAAGCAGCACGTCAGATCGGCATGCGCTTTGTGGCCACACGCGGCAGCATGAGCGTGGGCCAGAGCCAGGGTGGTCTGCCGCCTGACCGCGTGGTGGAGAACGAGGCCTTCATCCTGAAGGACACGCAGCGCGTGATCGAGGCTTTTCATGACGCCTCCTTTGGTGCCATGACCCAGGTGGCCGTGGCGCCCTGCTCGCCCTTCAGTGTCAGCCGCGACCTGATGCGCCTGTCGGCCGAGCTGGCGCGCACACACCAGGTGCGGCTGCACACCCATCTGGCCGAGAACGACCACGACCTGGCCTACTCGCGCGAGAAGTTTGGCTGCACCCCCACGCAATACGCGCAGGACCTGGGCTGGCTGGGCCCGGACGTGTGGCACGCCCACTGCGTGAAGCTTGACGCAGAGGGCATCAGCCTGTTTGCCGCCACGCGGACCGGCGTGGCGCACTGCCCGTGCAGCAATATGCGCCTGTCCAGTGGCATAGCACCCATACGCCGCATGCTGGACGCCGGTGTGGCCGTGGGCCTGGGGGTGGATGGCAGCGCCAGCAACGATGCCGCCCACATGGTCAATGAGGCACGCCAGGCGCTGCTACTGGCGCGCGTGGGCCGCGCCATGCAGGCACCTGAGGAACGCACCTTGCCCTCTGGCGAGCGCAAGACTTTTTTTGGTTGTGACCTGGGGCCGGCCGAAATGACCGCGCGGGATGCGCTGCACCTCGCCACCCGCGGTGGCGCACAGGTGCTGGGCCGCACGGACATCGGCCACCTGGCCATTGGCATGTGCGCAGACCTGGTGCTTTTTGATCTGAATACCCTGTCCTTTGCCGGTGGTGCGGTGCATGACCCGGTGGGTGCCCTGCTGCTGTGCGGCAGCCCGCACACCGATTACGCCATCGTCAATGGTCGGGTGGTGGTGCAGCAGGGCGAGTTGGTCACACTGGAGTTGGGCCCGCTGCTGGAGCGGCACAACAGCTTGGCCTGGCAGCTGGCGCAAAGCGCATAGGGCTTGCCAGGCTTTGCGAACACGCAGTGCACCTTGTGCAAGCGTGTCACTGCGCAGTGGGAACTTCACCCGACCAAAGCCAGGGCCAAAGCCTCAGGCTGCAGCAAATAAAACTACGATTTTGGTCAGATTAAAAAGAGCAATTCGGCGCCCCTTTTTTATATATTTAATTGCCATAGATCAATTCAGCATCCCTTGAAATAGCTGCCTCTTTATCAACCAATCCAATCAAATTTATTAAATATTTATAAGGGAAAACGCTTTAAATTTCTTATTGACTTTTTGTAACAAGGTTTCCAAAATGTGCACTATGTCATACATCAGAACAATGGAAGTCGACAAAGCCGCAACGGTAAAGCAATTGGCAAATGCCAATTCGGCAAGACCATTGCCTTATAGCGGTGATGACGAACAAGGACGCAGTTGGCTGGGCCATATCAAGGGCGCAAGGCTCTTGGATATTCAACTGCTAACACCATCCACCATGCGGCAGCTCATGGCGGTTTCCGGCAGAACCGAGCTCAGCGTGGTCAGCCACTTCTACCATCTCCGAGACAAGCACGGCCTCGAAATCAAGGAAATCGATGGCCTCTACCGCTTGCGGGTTTCCGAGTGTGTACCGCTCAACGACTATGTCTACAGAATGATTCGCGTAGGAGTCACGGGCCTATAGGTATTCCGGCCATTTCCTTATGCACGCTGCAAAGCCATGAAAGCCATGAAACCCCAACGTATGCTCACGCTGTTCAGCAAAAATGTCCTCCGGCTCAGGCAGGAGGCGGGAATGACACAGGAAGCACTGGCCAAGCGTTGCACCAAATACAAAAGACAAATTCCCAAAATAGAAAATGGCACGGCCGAGGTCAATTTGTCCATGATTTTTACGCTGGCCCAAGCCCTGGAGGTAGACCCCGCCACGCTGCTCAAGGAATCACCCGTATCCGGATACCATAACCGCTGATCTGCGGCGGCAAATGCTGCCACCGCAACCGGTGCCACATCAATCCACGTGCGCACCCGACTCAAACCACTGCTTGATCACCGCGCGTTCAGCGTCACTGATACCGGTGGCATTGTTCATGGGCATGATGCGGGTCACCACGGCTTGCTGGTACAGCATCTGCGCATGGCTGGCTACAGCCTCAGCCGAATCCAGCCGCACGTTCTTCATCTGCACCGCAGGTCCGTGGCACATGTAGCAGCGCTGGGCCAGAATGGGCTGCAGGGTCTTGTAGCTGATAGGGCCGCCCACTGCGCCCACCGCCGTGGTGGTGGCAGGAGCCACGGCAGCATTCGCGGCATCGGTCGGCTTCAGCCAGACCAGCACCCCCACAATCGCCACCACACCGGCGGCGGCATAGGGCCAGGGGTGCGCATTGCGCCCCAGCTTGAAACCATGGCGCATGACAAAAAACTGGCGAATGGCAGCACCGGCGAACATCATCAACACCAGCACCAGCCAGTTTTGCGGATGGGTGTAGGTAAAGCTGTAGTGGTTGCTCAGCATGGCAAACAGCACCGGCAGGGTGAAGTAGGTGTTGTGCACACTGCGCTGCTTGCCGCGCTTGCCGTGTATGGGGTCTACCGGCTGCCCGGCCGTGATGCTCGCCACCATGGCGCGCTGCCCCGGGATGATCCAGAAGAACACATTGGCACTCATGCTGGTGGCGAGCATGGCGCCCATCAACAAAAAGGCCGCGCGGCCCGCAAACCAGTGGCAGGCCAGCCAGGCCGCAAAACAGACCAGCACCAGCACCAGGGCGCCCACAATGGCATCGCCGTTCTTGCGCTGCGCAAAGGCGCGGCAAATACCGTCATAGGCCAGCCAGAACACTGCCAAAAAGCCCAGCGCCGCGCCTACTGCAGCCATGGGTGACCAGTCCATGACCGATTTGTCTATCAGGTAGGTGCCCGCACTCCACAGGTAAGACACGGTGAACAGGGAAAACCCGGTAAGCCAGGTGCTGTAGCTCTCCCAGTAAAACCAGTGCAGGTGGTCCGGCAGTTTGGGCGGGGAGAGTGCGAACTTGACCGGATGGTAGAAGCCGCCGCCATGCACGGCCCAGAGCTCACCGCTCACACCCTGGCGCTTGAGGTCTTCATCCACCGGTGGCGTGAGGCTGCTGTCCAGGAAGACAAAGTAGAAGGAGGACCCCACCCAGGCGATGGCCGTGATCACATGGACCCAGCGCAGCAGCAGATTGGCCCAGTCAAGTAAGTAGCTTTCCATTGCGTCGGATCTCCTGCCAAAAATTGTATACAGTTTTACAGACTATGCCTGTTTCTGCAAGAGCAAGAGTTGGGCCGCCACGGCGATGGCAATCGCTTCGGGCCGCTTGTCGGCAATGCCGGACACACCAATCGGACAGGTCACGTGGTCCATTTCCGGTTCCGTAAAACCGCGCGCCCTGAGCCGCGAGCGAAACGTCGCCCATTTGGTCTTGCTGCCTATCAGGCCCACGTAGGGCAGATCGCCATGCAAGCGCTGGCGCTTGAGGCAGGCCATCACAATGTCCAGGTCTTCTGCGTGGCTGAAGCTCATGATCAGTACCCGGCTGCCGCTGGCCAGGTCAGGCACTGCGGCCTGTACCGGGTCACTGTGTTCGCAATGCACCGTGTCGGCCACGTCTTGCGGGAACACTTCATCACGGCTGTCAATCCAGTGGATGGGCATGGCCAGCGTGGACAGCACCTGCACCAGGGCGTGGCCCACATGGCCACCGCCAAACAGTGCCACGCCGGGCTGCACCGGGGTCAGGCGGGTGCGCAAGTAGGCTGCATCTGTGGCCGTGACATACTCAAATTGCAGCTGCACTTCTCCGCCACAGCACTGCCCCAGACTGGGGCCCAGGCGGAACAGTGCTTGCTGCACGCCGGTGCGGTCCGCAAGCGGCTCCTGTGCCGCTTGCACTAACATCGCCTGGGCATGCTGAATCGCATCCCACTCCAATCGGCCACCGCCTATGGTGCCAAGCACCCCTTTGGAGAAGACCGCCATCCAGGCGCCTACCTCACGCGGCACCGAGCCGCGTGCTGACTGCACACTGATTAACACTGTGTGTGTTTCAGTGAGCAGACGGGACAAAAATAGCGACAGCGTATTCACAAACGGATACCTTTTACGACAGCGGCAAGAACAAAAACGAACAAAATCCAAGCACAGTATGCCAACGCCAATATCAAGGAGAACACCGTGACGAATCCCAGCAGCCCCGTGCGCAATCTTGCCAGTCTTGCAATGCGCCCTTCGCGTTTGCGCGCATGGATGGCAGCCGGCACCGCGGTATTGATCGCTGCCTGTGCCACGGCACCGGAACCCGTCGCCAAATTGCCGCCACCGCCGCCGCCCGCACCAGCGCCGGCCCCCGTGGTGCAGGCTCCACAGCCGCTGCCCTTTTTGGGCAAGGTGTCCAACGCCCCCACGCCCAGGGACTACCGGCGCGACGCGGCCTCCCACCTGTACGGCAAGAATGTGGGCCGCATTTACGCGGGCAAAATGCCACCCCTGCTGTACGCCGTGGGCGTGCTGCAGGTGGACATCGACGGCCGTGGGAATGTGACGGATATTCGCTGGATGCGTGCGCCCACCCAGGCGCCAGAAGTGATGGCCGATATTGAGCGCTCGGTGCGCAGTGCAGCACCCTTCCCGGCCCCGGTGAAGATGGGCCGCGTGACCTACACCGACACCTGGCTGTGGCACAAGAGCGGCCGCTTCCAACTGGATACGCTGACCGAAGGCCAAATGTAGGGTATTGCCCCCACGGTTGCCCACTGCGTGTGGCGCCCTGCCCCCTCAGGGGGCGCGTTCCGCCTTGGGGCTGCCCGGCGGCGGAACGGTTGCCCCCACGGTTGCCCACTGCGTGTGGGTCGCTGCCCCCCCGAGGGGGCCGCGTCTCGCCTTGGGGCTGCCCGGCGGCGAGACATTGCCCCCACGCTTCTCGCTTCGCGTAGTGCGCGGCCCCAAGCCGTCTTCTACGAACCGCGGTAGGTGGAATAGCTCCAGGGGCTCACCAACAGTGGCACGTGGTAGTGCTGGTCCACATGGGCCACGCCGAAGTCCAGGCTGACCTGGTTCAAAAAATTGGGCTCGGGCAGCGCCACGCCGCGGGCCTTGAAATAACCGGCCACATCAAACACCAGGCGGTAGGTGCCGGCCTTCAGGCTGGCGTTGTCATACAGCAGGCCGTCCGGGTTACGGCCGTCGCTGTTGAGGGTGAACTGCTTCACCAGCGTGGCCTCCTGGCCCTGTGTGGTGTAGAGCGCCACCTGCATGCCAGCCGCTGGTGTGCCGTGCATGGTGTCCAACACATGTGTACTCAGGCCCATGGATAACTCCTGCTTTTTGCGTCGTTAAAGTGTGCCGCAAAGTGTATACACTTTTCATGCCAACCGCTATCATTGCCGCATGGACTCCACCGCCACCAGCTTCATTGTCGAGTCGCTCACGCGGGCGATTGTGGAGCACCGCCTGCAGCCCGGCGCCAAGCTGGTGGAGCAAAAGCTGGCCGACCAGTACGGTGTGTCGCGCACGCTGGTGCGCCAAGCCCTGTACCGGCTCTCGCAAAACCGGCTGATCAAGATAGAGCCCGCGCGCGGCGCCTTTGTAGCTGCGCCTTCGGCCGCAGAGGCCAAGCAAGTGTTCGAGGTGCGCCGCATGCTGGAGTCGGGCATGGTGCGCGCCTTTGTGGCCCAGGCCAAGGCAGCGGACATCAAGTCCCTGCAGACCCACATCGCCCAGGAAAAGCTGGCCGTACAGGGTGACGATGTGCCGGGCCGCACCGAGTTGCTGGGCGACTTCCATGTACGCATGGCACAACTCCTGCATAACGATGTGCTGGCCCAGATGCTGACCGACCTGATTTCCCGCAGTGCCCTGATCACCCTGATGTACCAGACCTCCAGCGCCGCAGCGCACTCGCACGAAGAGCATGAAGCCATCGTCAAAGCCATCAAGGCCCGCGACGCGGAGGCTGCCGTGGCACTGCTGGATGCACACCTGTGCAATGTCGAGCAGGCCCTGAATTTCAAACAGCACAACGCCCTGAACCCTTAAGCCCCAACCCCAGGCCCACACCATGAAGCATTACGACAGCACCCTGCCCTATCCGCGTGACCTGGTCGGCTACGGCCCCAAGCCGCCGCACGCGCAGTGGCCGGGGCAGGCCCGCGTAGCGGTACAGTTTGTGCTGAACTACGAAGAGGGCGGCGAGAACAGCGTGCTGCATGGCGATGCAGGCTCCGAGCAGTTTCTGTCGGAGATGTTCAACCCGGCCAGCTACCCCGAGCGCCACATCAGCATGGAGGGCATTTACGAATACGGCTCGCGCGTTGGGGTTTGGCGCATCCTGCGCGAGTTTGAAAACCGCGGCCTGCCGCTCACCGTGTTTGGCGTGGGCATGGCGCTGGAACGCCACCCCGAGCTGTGCGCCGCCTTGGGCGAACTGGGCCACGAGATTGCCTGCCACGGCTGGCGCTGGATCCACTACCAGAACCTGAGCGAAGAAGTGGAGCGCGAGCACATGCAGCGCGGCATGGACATCCTCACCCGCCTCACCGGCAACCGCCCGCTGGGCTGGTACACCGGGCGCGACAGCCCCAACACGCGCCGCCTGGTGGCCGACTATGGTGGCTTTGAATACGACAGTGACTACTACGGCGAAGACCTGCCCTTCTGGATGCAGGTACAAAAAACCGACGGCACCACAGTGCCCCAGCTCATCGTGCCCTACACCCTGGACTGCAACGACATGCGCTTTGCCCTGCCCCAGGGTTACTCGCATGCCGACCCGTTCTTCCAGTACCTCAAAGACACCTTCGACACCCTGTATGCCGAAGGCGACCCGAACGGCCTGAACCAGCCCGCCATGATGAGCATCGGCATGCACTGCCGCCTGCTGGGCCGGCCCGGGCGCATCACCGCGCTGCAGCGTTTTCTGGACCACATCCAGAACCATGACAAGGTCTGGGTCTGCAAGCGGCTGGACATCGCGCGCCACTGGAAAGCCACCCACCCCTTTGCCGCGTAAAGCGCACCAAAGCCACCCGCCATGATCACCCTGGACCAACTCAATACCGCCACGCTGGACGAAGCCTGCGCGCTGCTCGACGGCCTGTACGAACACTCGCCCTGGATTGCCCGTGCCGCCCTGCAGCAGCGCCCCTTTGCAACGCTTGCGCAACTCAAGGCGGCCCTGGCGCGGGTGGTGAGCGATGCGAGCAAGGACGCACAACTCGCCCTCCTGCGTGCCCACCCCGAACTGGCAGGCAAGGCCATGGTGGACAAGAGCCTCACGGCCGAGTCCACCAACGAGCAGAACACCGCGGGCCTGACCCGCTGCACCCCGGCCGAGTTTGAAAAAATCCAGGCCCTCAACGCCGCCTACAACGCACGCTTCGGCTTTCCCTTCATCGTGGCCGTGCGCGGGCCGCGCGGCACGGGCCTGCAAAAGGCGCAGATCATCGCCACGCTGGAGCGCCGCCTGCAAGGCCACCCGGACTACGAGCTACAGGAGTGTTTGCGCAATGTGCACCGCATTGCCGAGATTCGTCTGACTGACAAATTTGGCGCCACGGTTGAACGCGGCAACCAGGTCTGGGACTGGCAGGAAAGCCTGGCGCAATTCAGCGACCCCGGCTTCGCCGAACAAGGCCAGCTCACCGTCACCTACCTGACCGACGCACACCGCGCTTGTGCTGCGCGCATACGCCAGGACATGCTGGACGCTGGTTGCGACACGGCAGCCATCGACGCAGTGGGCAACGTGGTGGGCATTTACAAAGGCACGGGCGCATCGGCCAAGGCCCTGATGACCGGCAGCCACTATGACACCGTGCGCAACGGCGGCAAGTACGACGGACGGTTGGGCATTTATGTGCCGCTGGCCTGTGTGCAGCAGCTCAAAAAGGCGGGCCAACGCCTGCCCTTTGATCTGGAAATCATCGGCTTTGCCGAGGAAGAAGGCCAGCGCTACCGCGCCACTTTTTTGGGCTCGGGTGCGCTCATTGGCGACTTCAAGCCCGAGTGGCTGGACCAGGTGGATGCAGACGGCATCTCCATGCGCGCGGCCATGCACAGCGCCGGGCTGAACATCGCCGATATCCCCGCCCTGCAACGCCGCGCTGACGACTACCTGGGCTTTGTGGAGGTGCACATCGAGCAGGGCCCGGTGCTCAATGAAATGAATCTGCCGCTGGGCATCGTCACCTCCATCAACGCCAGCGTCCGCTACACCGGCGAGATGCTGGGCACCTCCTGCCATGCGGGCACCACCCCCATGAGCATGCGCCGCGACGCCGCCACCGGTGTGGCCGAACTGCTGCTGTATGTGGAGCAACGCGCAGCCGCCGATGGCGATTCGGTGGGCACGGTGGGCATGCTGCAGGTGCCCAATGGCTCCATCAATGTGGTGCCGGGGCGCTGTACCTTTTCATTGGACCTGCGCGCACCGACCGACACCCAGCGCGACGCTTTGGCGCGTGATGTGTTGAAGAAGGCTGCCACGGTGGCCGAGGCGCGTGGCCTGCACTGCACGCTGACCGAGACCATGCGTGCCAGTGCTGCGCCCAGTGCGCCGGTCTGGCAGCAACGGTGGGAATCAGCCGTGTCATCCCTTGGGCTGCCGCTGTTTCGCATGCCCAGCGGGGCGGGACATGACGCCATGAAATTGCATGAGCTGCTGCCGCAGGCCATGCTGTTTGTGCGGGGGGAGAACGCGGGCATCAGCCACAACCCCCTGGAGTCGACTACCAGTGATGACATGCAGCTGGCGGTTGAGGCGTTTGACCACTTGCTTCTGCAACTGGCTGCTGAGCTTTCCTGAACTGGGTTGGCTATGGCTTATTTTGGTTTTGGTTTTTGGGGGGAGGTTGCTGCCTGCGGGGCTTTTGTATTCCCCCCCTTACCCCCCCGCCCCTTTCACCCCCGCCGGGGTGAAAGGGGAGCTAAATCGGACAGCCGATTTGGTTGCGTCGCTTCGGCTGCGGCCTTACAGGCGCAGCGTTCAATTTCCATTCACTTGTTTAAAGTTTCACTTGCCGCTTTTGCGTTTCCGGCGCTCGGAACTTCGGGCGTGAGCCCTCGGCCAGCAAGGACGGTGGCGGCCTCACTGCATTATTTCCGTAGCCGGTGCGACGCAACCAAATCGGCTGTCCGCATTGGCTCCCCTTTCGCCCCGGCGGGGGCGAAAGGGGCGGGGGGGGGATAGGGGGGGCCTACAAAAGCCCCGCAGGGAAGAACCTCAGCCCAACGCAATTCCACACCAGCACATAAACAAACACCACAACACAAACCACCATGAACCACTACGAACAACTGGACAACTGGATCGACGCCCACTTTGACGAGCAGGTGAAGTTCCTGCAGCAGCTCATCCAGATCCCCACCGACACCCCTCCCGGCAACAACACGCCGCATGCCGAGCGCGCAGCCGATCTGCTCGACGCCATGGGCCTGGCCACTGAGCGCCACGTTGTGCCCGCTGAGCTGGTGAAAGCCGCTGGCCTGCAGACCATCACCAACCTCATCACCCGCCGCCGCTACGGCCCCGGAAAAACCATCGCCCTCAATGCCCACGGCGATGTGGTGCCTCCGGGTGAAGGCTGGGTGCATGCACCTTACGGTGGCGAGATCGACAACGGCAAGATTTACGGCCGCGCCGCAGCAGTCAGTAAATGCGATTTTTCAACGTATGCCTTTGCGGTGCGCGCCTTGGAGTCACTGGGCATTCCGCTGAACGGCGCGGTGGAACTGCTGTTCACCTACGACGAAGAATTTGGCGGCGAGGTCGGCCCAGCCTGGCTGCTGCAAAACAAGCTCACCAAGCCGGACCTGATGATTGCCGCGGGCTTCTCCTACCAGGTCATCACCGCGCACAACGGCTGCCTGCAAATGGAAGTCACGGTGCACGGCAAGATGGCCCATGCCGCCATTCCCAGCAGTGGCATCGACGCGCTGCAGGGTGCCACCAAAATCCTCACGGCCCTGTATGCACAGAACACGCTGTACCAGAGCATTACCTCGCAGGTGGAAGGCATCACGCACCCCTACCTCAACGTGGGCATGATTGAAGGCGGCACCAACACCAATGTGGTGCCCGGGCGCGTCACGCTCAAGCTCGACCGGCGCATGATCCCGGAAGAAAACCCCACCGAGGTGGAAGCCAACATCAGCCAGGTGATTGCCGATGCTGCCGCGCTCACACCCGGTATCACGGTGGACGTGAAACGCATTTTGCTGGCCAATGCCTTGAAGCCCCTGCCCGGCAACAAACCGCTGGTGGATGCGCTGCAAAAGCATGGCAGTGCGGTGTTTGGCGAGTCCATCCCCGCGCTGGGTACGCCGCTGTATACCGACGTGCGCATCTTCTGCGAGGCCGGCATTCCCGGTGTGATTTACGGCGCGGGTCCACGCACGGTGCTCGAATCGAATGCCAAGCGCGCCGATGAAAACCTGGACCTGAACGACCTGCGCCGTGCTACCAAGGTCATTGCACGGTCTCTGCTGGACTTGCTTACAACAGCCTGAAGGCATATGAACAACTCACCCTAGGTGGCCTGTTATTTGCTGGTTGGCACAAGTGCATGTGCACGCTACCAAATAAAGGATTTGTCATGAGCTTTGTGAGTTGGAAACACGCCTCGGTATTGCTGGCCATTGCAGGCTGCAGCGCAACAGCACAGGCTGCAGACTGGAGCGACACCTCCATAGGCTACCGCTACGGCACAGACTTTGCCGAGCCCAGGAACGCGAACAAGATCAGCAAAGACATTCTGAACCTGACCCACGCCAGCGGCTACAAATACGGCAGCAATTTCTTCAATGTCGACATGCTGCTCTCGGATGACAAAGACCCTGCCGGTGATGGCTCCGGCAATGGCGCGCAGGAAATCTATGTGGTGTACCGCCATACCCTGGACCTGGGCAAAGTGACGGGTTCCCCGATCAAGTTTGGCCCGGTCAAGGGTGTGGGCGTGGTCGCAGGCTTTGACTTCAATACCAAGACCGATGCTGGCTACAACTCCAAAAAGCGCATGCTGGTTGCCGGCCCGAGCCTGATGCTGGATGTGCCCGGCTTCCTGAACGTCGCCCTGTTGGCACTGTGGGAGAGCAATGCACCCTACAACACCGCTACCAAGGTCTCCACGCCGCGTTATGCCTACGAAGCACATCCCATGCTGAGCGTGACCTGGGGTATTCCGGTCATGTCAGGCGCAGTCCCCCTGTCCTTCGAGGGCTATGCCAACTTCATTGCCTCCAAGGGCAAGAGCGAGTTCAACGGCGACACCGCAGGCGAGACGAATATTGACATGATGGCCATGTTTGACGTCAGCGGCCTGATGGGCGCCAAGCCGAAGACCTTCCGGGCCGGTCTGGAATACCAGTACTGGGAAAACAAGTTCGGTAACAACAACGCCAACCCCTTCTACAAAGGCGGCGCCACGGCGAACACGACCATGGCGCGGGTGGAATACCACTTCTGATGGTTGCACCTCCATGGACCGCACGCGACACCCCCCTGCTGTCAGCGGGTAGCGTGTGTGGTCCTGCCGTGCACAGGCCCTGTCCCACTTTTGCCTTAGACTGAATCACCGATTCAATTACCACCGCCCACCATGAACAAACGAAATTTCTTGCAGGCTTCTGTCCTGTCTGCCGCCCTGCTGCTCGCTGCTACCGCTTCGGCCCAGAGCACGCCCATCAAGTTCCAGCTGGACTGGCGCTTTGAGGGCCCGGCCGCCCTGTTCCTGACCCCGGCTGCCAAGGGTTATTACAAGGATGCCAAGCTCGATGTGTCGATTGATGCAGGCAATGGTTCGGGCGCTGCGGTCACCCGTGTGGCCTCGGGCGCCTATGACATGGGCTTCGCCGACCTGGCCGCGCTCATGGAGTTCCATGCCAACAACCCCGACGCGCCCAACAAGCCCGTGGCGGTGATGATGGTCTACAACAACACGCCGGCTTCTGTCATGGCGCTCAAGAAATCCGGCATCAAAAGCCCTAAGGACCTGAACGGCAAGAAGCTGGGAGCACCTGTGTTTGACGCAGGCCGCAAGGCCTTCCCGGTGTTTGCCAAGGCCAACGGCATCAGCGGCTTTCAGTGGACGTCCATGGACCCGCCGCTGCGCGAAACCATGCTGGCGCGCGGCGATGTGGATGCCATCACCGGCTTCACCTTCACCTCGGTGCTCAACCTGGAGGCGCGCGGCGTCAAGGCGGCCGATGTGGTGGTCATGCCCTACCCCGACTTTGGCGTGAAGCTGTATGGCAATGCCATCATCGCCAGCCCCAAGCTGATCAAGGAACATCCTGAAGTCATCAAGGCCTTCCTGGTGGCCACTGCCAAGGGCATGAAGGACGCCATGGCCAAGCCGGCCGAGTCGATTGAATTTGTGAAGCAGCGCGACGGCATCATCAATGTGGAGCTGGAAACCCGCCGCTTCCAGATGGCCATTGACAGCGCCATCAACAGCCCCGACGCGCGCGCCGAGGGCTTTGGCCAAGTGAAGGGCCCGCGCCTGGCACTGATGGCCAGCCAGGTGTCGGATGCCTTTGCCACCAAGACGCGCGTCAGCGCGGACGCGGTGTGGAACGGCAGCTTCCTGCCCACAGCGGCCGAGCTCAACGTGCTGCCCGCCAAGAAATAATGGCTGACACCACAACGGACAAGGATGCGGCCTTTGTCGATTTCAAGAACGTCTGGCTGGCCTACAACGCCGAGCTGGAGGCCCAGAACCACTTCGCGGTGGAAGCCATCGACCTGCAGGTGCGACGCGGCGAGTTCATCGCCATCGTCGGGCCTTCGGGCTGCGGCAAGTCCACCTTCATGAAGCTGGCCACCGGGCTGAAGATGCCCTCGCGCGGCAGCATCCATATCGATGGCCAGTCTGTGACCGGGCCTCTGAAAATTTCCGGCATGGCATTCCAGGCGCCGTCTCTCTTGCCCTGGCGCACCACGGTGGACAACGTATTGTTGCCGCTGGAGATTGTGGAGCCCTACCGCAGCCAGTTCAAGGCCAAACGCGCCGAGTACGAGCAGCGCGCCCGCAAGCTCTTGCAAAAGGTGGGCCTGGCCGGGTATGAGGACAAGTTCCCCTGGCAGCTCTCAGGCGGCATGCAGCAGCGCGCCAGCATCTGCCGCGCCCTGATCCACGAACCCAAAATGCTCCTGCTCGACGAGCCCTTTGGCGCGCTCGACGCCTTCACCCGCGAAGACCTGTGGTGCATCCTGCGCGACCTGTGGACCGAGCAGCAGTTCAACGTGATTCTGGTAACGCATGACCTGCGCGAGAGCGTGTTCCTGGCCGACACGGTGTACGTGATGGGCAACAGCCCGGGCCGCTTCGTGGTGAAGAAGCACATAGCTCTGCCGCGCCCGCGCGACCTGGAGCTGACCTACACCCCGGCCTTTACCGACATCGTGCACGAGCTGCGCAGCCACATCGGCGCGCACCGCACGGCCGCAACCCAGAGTGCATAGACCCCCACCATGAACAGCAAACAACTACAAACCTGGTCCCCCTGGATTCTGCTGGTGGCCCTGGTGCTGCTGTGGCAGCTGGCCTGCACGGTGTTTGAGGTCTCGGAGTTCATCTTCCCCAGCCCTACCCGCATTGCCGCGCAGTTCTGGGAATACAAGGTGCTGATTGCAGGGCATGCCTGGCGCACCTTCTGGGTCACCATGACCGGCTTTGGCCTGGCTATTGTGGTGGGCGTGCTGCTGGGCTTTGTGATTGGCAGCTCGCGTCTGGCCTATGCCGCCGTGTACCCGCTGATGACCGGCTTCAACGCCCTGCCCAAGGCGGCCTTTGTGCCCATCCTGGTGGTCTGGTTTGGCATTGGTGTGGGGCCGGCCATCCTCACCGCGTTCCTGATCAGCTTCTTTCCCATCATGGTGAACATAGCCACCGGTCTGGCCACGCTGGAGCCTGAACTGGAAGACGTGCTGCGCGTGCTGGGCGCCAAGCGCTGGGACGTACTGATCAAGGTGGGCCTGCCGCGCTCCCTGCCCTACTTTTATGCATCACTGAAAGTCGCCATCACCCTGGCCTTTGTCGGCACCACCGTGTCAGAAATGACAGCTGCCAACGAGGGTATTGGCTACCTGCTGATCTCGGCCGGTTCAGCCATGCAGATGGGCCTGGCGTTTGCCGGCCTGTTGGTGGTGGGCGCCATGGCCATGGTGATGTACGAGATCTTCAGCGTGCTGGAGCGCCACACCACGGCCTGGGCCCACCGCGGCGCGCACAACAGCTGATGGCCTGGCAGGCCAACCTGAACCTGGCCTACACGCGCTCGGGCGAGCGCGTGGTGGCCCGGCACGAACACAGCGGGCCGCTGCGTATTCTGCAAAGCCTGTACCCGGAAGGCGACAGCATCTGCCACAACGTGCTGGTGCACCCGCCCGGCGGACTGGTGGGCGGCGACACGCTGGACATTGCGGTGCAAGCCGCAAGTGGCACGCACGGCCTGATTACCACACCGGGTGCCACGCGCTTTTACCGCTCGGACGGCCCCCTGGCCCTGCAGACCACACGCATCACACTGCAGCCCGAAGCCCGTCTGGAATGGTTGCCGCTTGAAGCCCTGTGCTACAGCGACTGCCATGCCGAAAACCGCCTCGTCATGGATGTGCTGCCCGGCGCCGAGCTGCTGGGCTGGGACGTCACCGCCTTCGGTTTGCCGCAGGCCCATCTGCCCTTTGTGCAGGGCAGCTTTGCGCAGCACATCGAGGTGCCCGGCGTGTGGCTGGAGCGTGGACGGATCGACGCCAGTGATGCGCGGCTCATGGATGGCAGCGCCGGCATGAACGGTGCGCGCTGCATGGCCAGCCTGTTTTTTGTGACAGGCGCCGTGCTGGACCGCAAGCGCCGGCAACTGGCGCTGGACATCGCCCGCGACCTCATTGCCGGCCACCCCTTGGCAGCTACGGCCGGGGCCACCAGCCCCAACAGCCAGGTCATCGTGCTGCGCGCGCTGGCGCCGCTGGTGGAGCCCGCCATGGGGCTGCTGCGCGCGGTGCGCAATGCATGGCGCCAGGAGCTGTGGCAATTGCCCGAATGCAACCCGCGCATCTGGGCCATGTAGGTCTGGATGCGGGTCTAAAAAAGCTCCAGATCCTGGGCGCCGCCGTGCCCATCGCCCGGCTGCGTGCGCCGCAGCTCGGGGATGGGGCAATGCGCCTCGAAGCGGGCCAACCAGGCCTCCATGTCGAATGCTGTGGCCTGCCCGGCCGGGAGCCTGTCGGCGGCCTGCAGATCTGCCTGCAGCAGCTCCAGCATCTGGCGCTGCCTGTCCTGGTACTGCAGGCCTTCGTTCAGGCGCGCGAGCAAGTCACGGGCCGCGGGCGTGAGCTCCGGCTCTGCCGCCCATTCGGCCAGCACCTGTGACATGTCGTCCACGGCGCGCCCGGTCTGGCCCAGACACAGGCCCAGGATGCGGCTCCAGTGCGCCAGCAGCGCGCGTGGCAGATGGCTGTCGGCGGGAGCGGCAGGGCCCGCAGGTTTGGTCGTTTGGCTGGACATGGCGGGTGCGTCCTAAGCTGCGGCCAGGCAACTCAGATCGAACGCCCCGCGCTGCAGCAGCTCGCCCAGGGCCTGGGCAGAAATCGGGCGCGACAGCCAGTAGCCCTGCACAAAGTCGCAACCCGCGTCCTTGAGCAATGCAAACTGCTCCGGCGTCTCCACACCCTCGGCCACCACCTGCAGGCCCAGCGCATGCGACATGGCGATGATGGCCTGCGAAATCGCCAGGTCACTCGAACCTGGTGCCAGGTTGCGGGTGAAGGACTGGTCAATCTTCAGGAAGTCGATGTCAAAGCGCTTGAGGTAGCTCAGCGACGAGTAGCCCGTGCCAAAGTCGTCAATGGCCACCTGAATACCGGCATCGCGGTAGCGCAGCAAGGTGGTCTTCACCTCGCTGTTAGGGTCCACCAGCAGGCTTTCGGTGATCTCCATGGTCACCGCGCTGCCGGGCAGGCCGTGCTGCTTGAGCTTGTCTATCCAGGTGCCCGGATGGCCCTTGTCGCGGCTGAACTGCACGGCCGACTTGTTGATGCTGACCTGGAAGTCCGCGCAGTGCTCGGCGCGCAATTGCTTGACCCGGCTGACGGCCTCCAGAAACACCCAGTCGCCAATGTCAATGATCAGGCCGGTTTCTTCGGCCAGGGGAATGAACTCGGCGGGCGACACCAGCCCCAGGCGCGGATGCTGCCAGCGCACCAGCGCCTCGGCCTTGCGCACCTGCCCGGTGTGCACATCCACAATCGGCTGGTACACCAGGAAGAACTGGCCCTGCAGCAGCGCCGTGCGCAGCTCGGCCACCAGCTCCATGCGGCGCAGGGCCGCAACCTCCAGTTCGCGCGTGAAGTAGCTGCACTGGTTGCGCCCACGCGCCTTGCTCACGTACATGGCCTGGTCGGCGTTCTTGAACAGGCCCTCTATGACCTGTGCGTCTTGCGGGTACAGGGTGATGCCGATGCTGCCCGAGATCACCGCTTCCACCGTGCAAAGGTCAAAGGGCTGCGCCAGCTGGTCGAGAATGCTGTGCGCCACATCGCTGGCCATGCGCGGGTCGGCAAGCTCGCTGAGCACCACCACGAACTCGTCACCACCCAGGCGGGCCACGGTGTCGCTGGGGCGCACGCAGTCGCGGATGCGCCGGGCCGCTTCCACCAGCAGCACGTCACCCTTGTCATGGCCCAGGGTGTCGTTGACTTCCTTGAACTTGTCCAGGTCGATGAACATCACCGCCAGCTTGTAGCCACTGCGCTCGGCCTTGATCATTTCCTGGTTCAGCCGGTCCTGCAGCATGGCGCGGTTGGGCAGGCCGGTGAGGGCATCGAAGTTGGCCTGGTTCCAGATCAGCTGCTCGCTTCTCTTGCGCCGTGTGATGTCATGCCACTGCAGAACCACGCAGTCGAGCCGGTCAAACAGGAAGCGCTCGGACACATGGCACTCCAGCACCCGCCCATCGAGCAGCTGCAGCTCATCGTGCATGCCCGGCAGCAGCGCCTGCCCGGGGTCGCAGCGGGCACTGTCCGGCATCAGCCGGTCGGCACAGTGCTGCCACAGCCCGCCTTGGCGGGCCTGCTCCAGGCTGGCCTCATCGAACCCCCACAGCGTGACAAAGCGCTGGTTGTAGCTCACCAGGGCGCCCTGCAGGCTGATGGCGGCGATGGCATCGGGCGAGGCCTCCAGCGTGGCATTGAGCAAGGCCTGGGCCTGGCACTGGGCCAGCGTTGCAAGCCTGTGGTTGGCATCCCTGTGCTCGACATGGGACGCCTGGCGCAGCGTGCTGCGCATGGGCTCGGTTGGAATGTGCAGGGCCATGGCCATGTCGTCAGGCAGAAGCTTCGTGCTCAACCATCTGGGTCAGCACATCCATATCGAAGGCGTGCGACGGCTTGAGGATGACCAGAAAGCTGTCGTTGACCCGGGCCATGCCCTCGATCAGATCCGGGCCTATGGGGGTACCGAACTGGGGCGGTGGCTCGATGTCAGTGGCGGCAATCTCGATCACCTCGCTGACCGAGTCCACCATCAGCCCGAGCTGCGTGGGGCCGGCCGCGTTGTGCGAGTCGATGATCACAATGCAGGTGTACTGGCTGACCACCGCTGCGGGCCAGCCAAAGCGGCTCTGCATGTCAATCACCGGCACCACCGCGCCGCGCAGGTTCAGGATGCCGCGTATGAAGACCGGCGTCATGGGCACTTTGGTCATTCCCCCGGAGGGGATGATCTCGCGCACCATGTCGATGTTGGTGGCAAACAGGCTGTCCCCCAGGGTGAAGGTCAGGTACTGCGCGGGCTCGCCGTTGCTGGACATGGGGGGCCTCGCTTAGAAGGGGCGGAAGTTGCCGGCGCCATTGGTGCCGCTGTGGCCACCACGCACCGGGGCTGTGCCCACCAGCTTGGCCATGGGTGCGCGCCGCTCCGGGCTGGGCGCATCAAAGCGGCCGCGCGCGGGCTTGGGTGCCTCATCGCCCAGGTTGAAGAAGGCCACCGAGTGCTGCAGCTGCTCGGCCTGGCCGGAGAGCTCTTCGCTGGTGGCGGCCAGCTCTTCCGAGGCCGAGGCGTTCTGCTGCGTGGCCTTGCTCAGTTGCCCCATGGCGCTGCCGATCTGGCTTACCGATTCGCTTTGTTCGGCACTGGCCGCAGCAATTTCCTGCACCAGTTCGCTGGTGCTCTGGATGCTGGGCACGATCTCGTCGAGCAGCTTGCCCGCACGCTCGGCAGTGGACACGCTGTTGACCGCCAGGTCGCCAATTTCCTTGGCCGCCTTCTGGCTGCGCTCGGCCAGCTTGCGCACCTCGGCGGCCACCACGGCAAAGCCCTTGCCGTGCTCGCCGGCACGCGCCGCCTCGATGGCCGCGTTGAGCGCCAGCAGATTGGTCTGGTAGGCAATGTCGTTGACGATGCCGATCTTGGTGGCAATCTGCTTCATGGCCGTCACGGTCTGGCTCACTGCGCCACCGCCTTCTGCGGCCTCCTGGCTGGCCTTGGTGGCCATGCTGTTGGTGACCTTGGCGTTGTCGCTGTTCTGGCTGATGGAGGCCGACATCACGTCAATGCTGGCGGTGGTTTCCTCCACGCTGGCCGCCTGCTCGCTGGCCGCCTGCGACAGCGACTGCGCAGTGGCGCTGACCTGGTTGGCCGCACCGGTGAGTGCGTCCGAGGCGCCACGCACTTCCTGGATGATGCTGGCGAGCTTTTCGCTGGTGCTGTTGGCGTCGTTCTTGACCTGCTCGAAGATGCCCTCGGCATGGCGCTCAATGCGCTGGGTCAGGTCACCTGCAGCCAGGCCGCTGAAGATGCGGCCCACGTCCTCGATCACGCCAGAGAGCGCCTGGCTGGTAGCGTTGGCGTCATCCTTCACCCGGCCAAACACGCCGCTGTAGTCGCGGGTGATGCGCTGCGACAGGTCGCCCACCGAGAGCGCGCCAAACACGCGGCCCACGTCGCTGAAGATCACCGAGGTGGTCTCCATCAGGGTGTTGACCCCCTCGCACAGCACGCCGATGGCACCGGTCTTGCCTTCGAGCGGGATGCGCTGGGTGAGGTCGCCGTCACGGGCGGCGGAGGTGACCTTCTGGGCCTGCTCCACGGCTTCCTTGAGCATGGTGGTGGCCTTGACCTGTTCGGTGACGTCGGTGGCGATCTTGACGATCTTCACCGGGCGGCCCATTTCATCGCTGACGGGTGCGTACACCGCCTGGATCCAGACCTCGCGCCCGCTCTTGGTGATGCGTTTGAACACCTCGCTTTGCGCCCGGCCTTCGTTGAGGTCGCGCCAGAACTGGGCATAGGCGGGCAGGGCCGCCTGGGCCGGGTCCACAAAGATGCGGTGGTGCTTGCCCACCACCTCGTCGGACACGTACTCCAGCAGCGTCAGGAAGTTCTTGTTGGCACTGAGCACCCGGCCGGTGAGGTCGAATTCGATGTAGGCATAGGCGCTGTCGATGGCGGCCAGGATGCCGCGCGCATTGTGGCGCTCCAGCTCGGCCTCCGTGATGTCGTAGCGCACGCCCAGGTACTTCATGGGCTTGCCGTTCTCGCCCAGGATGGGGGCCACCACCGCGTCCACATAGTAGGGCGTGCCGTCCTTGGCGCGGTTCTTGATGATGCCGCGGAAGATGTCGCCCCGCCCGATGGTGGACCACAGCTGCTTGAAGGTCTCCTTGGGCATGTCGGGGTGGCGCGTGGTGTTGTGCGGCCGGCCGATGAGCTCGTTCTTGGCGTACTTGGAGACTTCAATGAACTTCTCGTTGACCGACAGGATGTCGCCCTTCTTGTCGGACTCGGAGACGATGCTGGTGAGGTTCATGATGTCGGTGCGCACGCGCAGCTCGGACTCCACCTCGGCCAGTCGGGCCCGGGTGGATGCCAGCTCGGCTTCGGCAGCGGCGCGGGCCGCGCCCTGTGCAGCCAGCTCGCTCTCGGCGCTGCGGCGCGCGGCCTGCTGCGACTCCAGCGCCAGCTGTGAGCTGTCCAGCGCGGTTCCGGCGACAAGCCGCGTAAGCCATGAGGCTTGGGTGGTGGTGGTCATGCTGCTTCTCCTATTGAACGGGTGTGACGGATGTCTCGGGGTGTACGTGAAAATTCGGAAACCGGCGGGCTGCGCGCAGGTGGCGCGGAGGCGAGCTGGCCAAGCGAGGGCACATCAATAATCAATGCCACCTCGCCACTGCCCAGGATGGCCGAGCCCGAGAGGCCGCGCACGGTCTTGAACAGCTCGCCCAGCGGCTTGATGACGGTCTGGTGCTGGCCCAGCAGCGCCTCCACCTCGATGCCGTACTGCCGGGTGCCGGACTGCACCACCACAATGCTGACGCGCTCGGTGGGCTCGGCGTCCATGCCGTAGAGGGACTTGAGCCGCAGCACCGGCAACACCGCGCCGCGCAATTCCACGCAGTGGCGCCCGGCCTGATCGACCGGGCCGCTCTGGTCTTCGGACTCGATCACCTCCACCACCGACTGCAGCGGCAGCACGAATTTGGCATCGCCCACACCAACCAGGAAGCCGTCGATGATGGCCAACGTCAGCGGCAGGCGGATGTCCACCGTGAGGCCCCGTCCGGGGCGGCTGTCCAGGCGCAGCGTGCCGCGCAGGGCCTCGATATTGCTGCGCACCACATCCATGCCCACACCACGGCCCGACAGGTTGGTGACCTGTTCGGCCGTGGAAAAGCCGGGCTCGAAGATCAGCATGTTGATGGCGTCATCGCCGGGCACCACACCCGGCTCGACCAGGCCCTTGTCCCAGGCGCGCTGCAGCACGCGATCGCGGTTGATGCCGCGGCCATCGTCCTCGATGCGGATCAGGATGGAGCCGGCCTCGTGGCGGGCGCTCAACGTGAGGTGGCCCAGCGCCGGCTTGCCTGCCGCAATACGGCTGGCGGGCGTCTCCAGCCCGTGGTCCAGGGAATTGCGCACCAGATGCATCAGCGGGTCGGCAATTTTTTCGACCATGGATTTGTCCAGCTCGGTCTCGCCGCCCACGATGTCGAACTGCACCTCCTTGCCCAGGCTGGAGGCGGTGTCGCGCACCACGCGCTTGAAGCGGGTAAAGGTCTCGCCCACCGGCACCATGCGCAGGCCCAAGGTGCTGTTGCGGATCTCTTCGATCAGGCGGTTCATGTTCTGGTTGGACTCGATCAGCGTCTCCAGGAGCGTCTGCAGCGCATCGGGCTCCAGGTTCTCAAAGGCCGAAAGTGCGGCGCCAGAGCCGGCACCGGCTATCACCAGTTCACCCAGCAGGTTGATCACCGTGTCCAGGCGCTCGGCCTGCACGCGGATGAAGCGCCCTTCGTCGGCGCTGTGCTTGTCACGGATTTTTTGCTGCTTGCCCAGGGCTGCGTCCACATGCGCCCGGTCCACCCCGGCCTGCTCCACCAAGAGCGCGCCCAGCCGGTGCAGGCCGGGCTCGGCGCCCTCGGCCTGGGCGCGGGCCTGGGTCTGCAACACGGCATGCAGATCGGTCTGCGAGACGGCCCCTGCGGCCATGAGCAGGTCACCCAGGCGCGGCACCTCGGACAGGTCCTCGATGTTGCGCTGGATTTTTTCGTGCGCGCTCTCCTCTGCCTGTACGCGGAACTCGCAGTCGTCCTCGACAAAACTGAAGGCCTCTTCCAGATCCGCCTGGCTGGCGCCGCTTTGCAGCTGCAGGGCAAAGCTGATGTAGCAGCTGTCATGCACCAGTGCGTCAATGGGCGGCACGCGTTCCATATTCCATTGCATGTCCAGCACCTGGCCCAGGGTGCCCAGGTAGCGCGCCACGGCCATGGGGTCCATGCCGCCGCGAAAGGTATCGGGGCCGAAGTGGGCGCTGATGCGCCACACCGCCTGCTCCTGGGCCGGCACTGCAGGCACGGGGACCGCAACCACAGTGGGCGCGGCTTCATGGGGCGAGCACAGCGCCTTCAGGCGCAGCACCAGAGCCAAGCGCAGGGCCTGCTGTTCGGCCGTGTCGGCCTCGTCGTCAAAGCCCATCTCGATCAGGAAGCGGATCTGGTCATTGCACTCCAGCAACAGGGTGCCAATGGCCTGGTTGAACACAATGCGGCCTTCGCGCATATGGTCCAGCAGGGTCTCCACATGGTGGGTGAATTCCACCACCCGGTCCAGCCCGAACAGGCCGGCCGAGCCCTTGACCGTGTGGGCGCAGCGGAACAGGGAATTGAGCAGCTCCCGGTCATTTGGCGACTCTTCGATTTCCAGCAGCAGCGCCTCGATGGCCTCGGTCTGCTCGGCCGCCTCGCTGATGAAGGCAGGCAGCGCGTCCATGAATTCGCTGCGTGCGTTGTCGCGGCTCACAGCACGGCTCCCGCTTCCAGCCAGGCGCTGTTGCCGGTCACCGTGCAGGCCTCGGCAAACTTGCGGCTGGCATCCACAATGCGCAGGCGGTAGCCGCTATTGCGCAGCGAGGCCAGCAGCTGCAGGCCGGTGCCGTCCATCTCCGCCACGCGGGCCGCCGATATGTCAATCAGCGCCGCCTCTTCCAGCTGGGCCTGGGCCAACCACACCCTGAGCGACTCCAGCGTCTCCTCGGCGTGGTAGACATTGAAGTCCTCGGGCAATTCAAAGCAGTGGTTCATATCCGGCCTCCGTTTGCGGCAGCCATGCGCCTAGACACTGAGCTTGGTGACGGCGCTGAGCAGCTGCGCACCCGAGAAGGGCTTGAGCATCCAGGCCTTGGCTCCGGCCTCCTTGCCCTGTGCCTTTTTGGAGTCGTCGTTGTCGGTGGTGAGCATCAGCACCGGCATGTATTTGTAGGCCGGCAGGGTCTTGGCTGCGCGTATGAATTCGATGCCGTTCATATTGGGCATGTTGAGGTCGCAGATGGTCATGTGGATGGTGCGTCCATCCAGCAGGCCCAGGGCGATCTTGCCGTCGGCTGCCTCGATCACCGTGTGCCCGGCGCCGGTCAGGGTGGTTTTCAGCACCTGGCGCATGCTGGAGGAATCATCCACCACCAGAATCGTCTTGCTCATGGGTTTGCCTCTTTCTGTTGCCGTTGTTGCCTCTCCGAGATCAGCGATTCCAGCAGGGGAACCAGCTCGGCCATGAAGTTGTCCTTGTTCACGAAAGCCGCTGCACCGGCGCGCTGGGCCGCCTGGCGGTAAGCGTCGGAGTCGTGCATCGAGAGAATGATGATGGTGGGGGGTGTGGGCAGTGCCACCAGCCGGGTGGCCAGCTCCAGCCCGCCCAGGCGGGGCATGGACAGGTCCAGCAAAACCAGTTCGGGGCGCAGGTTGAACACCAGCTCCAGCGCCTCCAGCCCGTCTTTGGCGCAACCCACCACCTGGACCCCGACGACCTGCTTGAGCACACCGAACACGGTGTTCAGGAAGGTGGTGTTGTCATCCACCAGCAGGGTGGAAATGTCCGTGGTTTGCATGGAGTCCACTGTAGGCGGCAGGGGCCAATTACTCCATCAGGTAGACACCCGGGTTTGCCGACTAAGACACCTGAGTGGTGCACTCAGGCGGATCCTTTGTGTGGATCAGGGTGCGATGATGCCCTTGCGCAGGGCGTAGCGCACCAGGCCCGTGACCTCATGGATGTCGAGCTGCTTCATCAGCAGGGTGCGGTGGCTCTCCACGGTCTTGACCGAGAGCTCCAGGCGCTGGGCGATTTCCTTGGTGCTCAGGCCCTCCGCAATCAGCTGCAGCACCTCGCGCTGGCGCGGCGAGAGCGGTACCTCCTGCACCTCCTCGTTGCGCAGCCTTTGCGCGTAGTCCGACATCACGCCCTTGGTGATGGCCGGGCTCAGATAGGTGTCGCCACGCACCACGGCCTGTATGGCCAGCTGCAGCTCCAGCGGCGCCGAGTCCTTGAGCAGGTAGCCGCGCGCGCCACTGCGAAGGGCATGGCGCACGTACTGGTCCTCCTGGTGCATGGACAGGATGATGACCTTGGTGTCGGGCGCGCTCTGCTGCAGGCGCGCTGCCGCCTCCAGGCCGTTGAGGCCGGGCATGGCAATGTCCAGCAGCACCAGGTGCGGCTTATGCTGCGCGGCCAGGGCCAGCAGCTGCAGGCCGTCACTGGCCTCGCCCACCACCGTCACCTCGGGCATGGATTCGAGCAGCTTGACCAGGCCGGCACGCACCAGGGCGTGGTCATCGGCCAGCACAATACGGATGTTGTTCATGCCTGTGCCAGTGCCAGGTGCAGTGGGCATTCCAGGGTCAGGCGGCTGCCGCTGCCCGGGCTGGACTCCAGGTTCAGCACACCGCCAATCAGGCTGGCGCGCTCCTGCATGCCCAGCAGGCCCAGGCTGTTGCCGCCGCGCGCACGCTGCAGGGTGGCATTCACATCAAAGCCGCGGCCATCGTCCTGTATGGTCAGCAGCAGGCTGTCCTGGCGCAGCTCCAGGCGTATGTCCACCTGGCGGCAGGCCGCGTGGCGCAGTATGTTGGTCAGTGCCTCCTGGGCAATGCGAAAGCAGGCGGT
Source organism: Rhodoferax lacus (assembly GCF_003415675.1). Lineage (GTDB taxonomy): Bacteria > Pseudomonadota > Gammaproteobacteria > Burkholderiales > Burkholderiaceae_C > Allorhodoferax > Allorhodoferax lacus. Next base: position 257,015 of record NZ_QFZK01000003.1, on the reverse strand, counting down.
CTCGATTTCGGGCAGCAGCCGCACATCGGCAATCTGGCTGTCGCAGCGGATGGCAATCTGGCCACGTGCGGCGTTCTGCTCGGCCATCCAGTTCAGCGCGGGCACCAGGCCCAGGTCATCAAGCACCGAGGGGCGCAGGGCTGCGGCCAGACGGCGCACCTGGTGGATGGCGTCTTCCACGATCTTGATATTGCCCTCATTGCGGGCCGTGGCCGACACCTCGCTGAGCGCCTGGCTGGTCTGCAGGTTGATCTTGATGGCGGTGAGGTACTGGCCCAGCTCGTCGTGCAGCTCGTGGGCCACGCGGCGGCGCTCGGTTTCCTGCGCGGCCAGCACGCGGCGCGACAGGCTTTGTAGCTGGTGCATATGCTCCTGCTGCGCGGCCTGCGCCTCCTTGCGCTCGGTGACGTCACGCATGATGCCCACGTACTGGCTGATAGCACCGTTCTCATCCACCACGGGGGTGATGCTGAGCTCGTTCCAAAAGGTGCTGCCGTCACGCCGGTAGTTCAGCAGCTCACCCTGGAAGTCCTGCCCGGTGTGCATGGCCAGCCCGATGCGGCGTATGGTGTCGGCGTCGCTCAGCGGGCCCTGCAAAATCTTGCAGGTGCGCCCAACGATGTCGGCTCGCTGCAGCCCGGTGATCCTGAGAAAGGCATCGTTGACCTGCAACACTTTCAGGTGCGGCCCGGAGATGACCACGCCCTGCGACACCGCCGACAGGATGTGGTCGCTGACCCGGCGCTGCTGGAACGAGAGGCGTCGCTCAGTGATGTCGCGGGCCACGCTGAGCATCATGGTGATGCGGCCATCGCCATCGCGCATGGGGGCGGCGTGCGCGTCCATCCAGCGCCGGGTGCCGCCCAGGCCCACGATTTCAAACTCCAGCACGCCCGACTCGCCCGCCATCACGCGCTGACGCAGGGCCAAGAAGTCCTGCCGATAGGCCGGTGCAATCAGGTCCGGCAGGCGGTACGCCTGCAGTTGCTGCAGCGACTCGGCCTCGAACATGCGCAGGCCCGCTGTGTTGATCTGCAGCAGCTCGCCCATGCTGTCAAACACCTGCACGCATTCGGGCTCGGCCTCGAAGATGGTGCGGAACTGCTGCTCGCTCTTGCGCAGCCGGGCATCGGTGGCGCTGCGGTACAGGGCCATCTCGATGACGGTACGCAGCTCGCGCGCCGAGAAGGGTTTGAGGATGTAGCCAAAGGGCTCGGTCAGCTGGGCCCGCGCCAGCATGTCGTCGGCCTCGAAGGCGGTGAGAAACACCACCGGGATGGCCTGTGCCGAACGGATGGCCTGGGCGGCGGTAATGCCGTCCATGGCGCCCCCGAGCTGGATGTCCATCAGCACCAGGTCCGGGCGCAGGTCACGTGCCAGCAGAATGGCAACCTCGGCGCGGCTGCTGTGGCCCACCGGCTCATAGCCCAGCTGCACCAGCTGCTGCTGGATGTCGAGTGCCACGATGGCCTCGTCCTCCACCACCAGGATTCTGGGCTTGCGGGCCGCACCGTCTGACTTTATTTGCATGGAACGCATCTTAGTCGGACTGGCCTGGCGCGCGGCAGCAGGGGCTTAGCCGCTACTATCGGTGCCAGCCCATCCCCAAAAATAAGCACCCCATGACGACTGCCCTGCGCCTTGCTGAACAGCACCCCACCGCCAAGCGCTGGCTGAGCTTTGTGCTGCTGGTGGCCCTGGGCCTCTTGGGCAACTATGCGCACTTTCCGATTTTCCTGAACATCGACTTCCTGTTCGGCAGCATATTTGCCATGCTGGCCCTGCAGCTGTTGGGCCTGCGCCTGGGGGTGCTGGCCGCAGCCCTGATCGGCAGCTACACCCTGGTGCTGTGGAACCACCCCTACGCCACGCTGATCGTCACCGGCGAGGCGCTCTTTGTGGGCCTGTTGTACCAGCGTCGCCAGGTAGGCCTGGTGCTGGCCGATGCGCTGTACTGGGTGCTGGTCGGCATGCCCGCGACCTATGTGCTGTACGGGCTGGTGATGGATGTGCCCATGGGCAATATCCAGCTGGTGGTGGTCAAGCAAAGCATCAATGGCATTGCCAATGCCCTGGTGGCACGGCTGCTGTTTTCGGCCTACCTGCTGAACCGGCGCACCGCCCTGGTGGGGCTGCGCGACATGTCCTACAACCTGCTGGCGTTTTTTGCCCTGTGCCCGGCGCTGGTGCTGCTGGCCATTGCCAGCCACCACGATGTGGCCGAGGCCGACCGGCACCTGCGCTCCGAGCTGGTCCAGGACGACTTGCGTCTGCGCGCCTTGCTGGAACACTGGCTGCAGGAGCGTACCGATTCCGTCGTGCAGCTCAGCCGCATGGCCGCCAGCCTGCCCAGCAGCCAGATGCAGGGCCCGCTGGACCAGGCGCGCCTGTCAGACGACAACTTCCTTCGCGCGGGGCTGCTGGACAGCCGGGGCACCGTGCTGCAGTACTCGCCGCTGGTGGATGAACGGGGTGTATCCACCGTGGGCCAGAGCTTTGCCGACCGCCCCTACTACGAAAGCATCCAGACGGCCCAGGGGCCCATGCTGTCGGAAGTGGTGATGGGGCGCATGGGCCCACCCAGCCCCATCGTTACCTTGCTGGCGCCGGTACGGCGCAATGGCGTTTTCACCGGCTACATCTCCGGGGTGCTGAGCCTGGAGCACCTGCGCACCTACCTGGAAAGAAGCCTGGGCAAAACCAACCAGCGCTATCTGGTGCTGGACAAAAATGGCGCGGTGATTCTGGGCAACCGGCCTGAACAAAAGACCATGGCCATCTTCCACCGGCCCGAAGGGGTACGCACCGCCTATTCCGATGGCAGTTTTCGCTGGACCCCCTTGCTGGTCAACGGACGCCCGACCATGGAACAGTGGCAGCATTCCTGGTATGTGACCGAGTCGTGCGTGGGCAGCCTGGGGGAATGGCGCCTGGTGCTGGAACAGCCGGTGGAGCCCATACAGAAGGCCCTGGCTACGCGCTACACCCGGTTGCTGGGCACCCTGTTGCTGACGTTGTTGGCAGCCCTGCTGCTGGCCGAGTGGATCAGCCGCAGAACACTGGCCACCCTGGGCCAGCTCAACGAGCTGACCTACCAGTTGCCGGCCAAGCTGGCGCAGCACAGCGTGCAGGTGGAGTGGCCCCGCAGCGGCATCGCAGAGACACGGGCGCTCATACGCAACTTCAAGGTCATGGCGGCCTCGCTGTCGGACCTGCTGACACGGGAGCGCCAGATCAATGAGCGGCTGGATGCGCAGGTGGCCGAGCGCACCGCAGCCCTCTCGCACTCCCTGCTGGAGAAAGACGCCTTGCTGCGAGAGGTGCACCACCGGGTGAAGAACAACCTGCAGGTGATCACCAGCATGCTGCGCCTGGAGAGCGGGCGCAGCGAGCACCCCGCCAGCCGCAGCGTGCTGCAGGACATGCAGGACCGGGTGCGCTCCATGGCGCTGCTGCACGAAACCATTTACCGCGTGGGGACCTTCTCCGCCATTGACCTGGGGGACTACCTGCGCCAGGTCGCCACCCAGGCCTTGCGTGCCCTGCAGAGTGGCACCGAAGGCATACAGCTGCGCCTGGACCTGGGCCATCTCATGGCCGGACTGGATCAGGCCACACCCTGCGGGCTGCTGGTCAACGAGCTGCTCTCCAACAGCTTCAAGCACGGTTTTCCTGCGGGCCAGGGTGGCGAGGTCTGGGTCAGCTTGCAGCCCATCAACGAGGACTACCAGTGGCGCCTGCAGGTACGTGACAGCGGTGTGGGCCTGCCGCCGGACTTTGCGGCGCGGCGCCAGAGCGGCCTGGGCCTGAAGCTGGTGGAAGGCCTGGCGGACCAGATTGGCGGGCGCCTGGAGGTGGGCCCCGGGGCCACGTTTACCGTGGTGTTTCGCTGCGCCCCCGCCGCCCTGGCAACATAGCCCCTGCCGCACACGCGGCTGGCTGGTTTACAGGCTGCGCCACAAGCCGGCCGTGAGCCAGTCGGTGCACCATTGCGGCAGCTGCGCGGCCGGCATGGGCCTGGCAATGCCGTAACCCTGCACCAGGCGGCAACCCATGGAGCGCAACATAGCGCCGTGCTCCAGGGTTTCCACACCTTCGGCCACTACCTGGCGGTTGAAGACATTGGCCAACTCGATGATGCCGCGCACGATGCCCATATCGTCCGGGTCGCTCAGCATGTCGCGCACAAAGCTCTGGTCAATCTTGAGCGTGTCCACCGGCAACTTGCGCAAGTAGGTGAGCGAGGAGTAGCCGGTACCGAAGTCATCCAGCGAGAAGCGCACGCCCAGCTCCATGCAGCGCTCCAGGATTTCCACCCCCTGCTGCATGTCGCCCAGCGCCGCCGTCTCCAGCACCTCCAGCTCCAGACAGGCCGGGGCAATGTCCGGGTAGCTGGCCAGGGCCTGGCCGAGCCGATCGCAAAAGTCCACTTGCAGCAAGTGGTTGGCGCTGATGTTGACGCTGACCCGGGCATCCAGCCCCTGTGCACGCCAGACGCGCATCTGCGCGAGTGCGGTGCGGATGACCCATTCGCCAAACAGGCCCTCCAGGTGGCTGCCGTTGAGGTGCGGCAGAAATTCCGCGGGTGCAAGCAGGCCACGCTGCGGCGACTGCCAGCGGATCAGGGCTTCGGCACCGATCACCGCGCCGCTCACCAGGTCCACCTTGGGCTGGTAGAACAACACAAACTCTTCGGCCTGCAATGCGGCCTGCAGCTGCACCAGGGTTTCGCGATGGTTCTGGGCCTGGCGGTCGGTCTCCGGGTCAAACAGCTGGTAGCGGTTTTTGCCCGCCTGCTTGGCCAGGTACATGGCCTGGTCGGCGTGGCGCAGCAGGATGTCCGGGTCGGCGTTGTCAGAGGGATACAGGCTCACGCCAATGCTGGCGGAAACAAGCACCAGATGTTCAGCTGCATTCACCGGCATGCGGGCCGCGTCCAGCATGCGTTCCAGGATCAGTGTGCACTCCTCGGCCGTGGCCACTTCCGAGAGCAGCACCACAAACTCGTCACCGCCCAGGCGCGCCAGGGTGTCTTCTGCACGCAAAATGCCGGTCAGATTTTTCGCAATGGCGATCAGCACCTGGTCGCCTGCGTCATGGCCAAACTGGTCGTTGACCAGCTTGAAACCGTCCAGGTCCAGAAAGCAGATGGCGCAGGATTTCCCGGTGCGGTCCGCGCGCAGCAGGGCCTGCTGCAGACGGTCCGAGAGCAGACGGCGGTTGGGCAGGTGGGTGAGTGAATCGTAGTTGGCCACGCGGTCAAGTTCGGCCTCGTGGGCCTTGATCTGGCTGATGTCGGCGAACACGCTCACGTAGTTGAGCACCCGCCCCTTTTCATCGCGTACCACCGCCACCGACTGCAGCACGGCAAACACATCGCCGTTCTTGCGGCGGTTCCAGATTTCGCCACGCCAGAAGTCGCGGGTATTCAAGGCGCTCCAGAATTCCTGGAAGAAGCGGTCGTCATGCCGGCCGGAAGCCAGCATGTGCGGCGACTGGCCGGTTACCTCGTCCTGGGTGTAGCCGGTGATGCGGGTGAAGGCTGCGTTCACCCGGGTGATGCGTGCCTCGGCGTTGACCACCATGATGGCTTCGTAGCTGTTCTCGAACACGGCTGCGGCTTCGCGCTGCAGCAGCTCGAACTGCTTGCGCGCGGAAATATCGGTGTGGGTGCCCGACATCACCAGCGGTGTGCCGTCGGGTGCGCGTTGCACGATGCGCCCACGCGTGAGGATCCAGCGCCAGCCACCCTCACGGGAGCGTACGCGCATCTCCACCTCATGGCTGGGCGCCTGGCCCTGCATGTGGCGTTCAATCGAGACCATGACCTCGGGCAGGTCTTCCGGGTGCACCAGCTGGGGCCAGTTCTCGGTGGCCACATGCATCTCGCCGGGCCGGTAGCCCAGCATGGTCTCCCAGCGGGGGCTGACCTGGAACACATTGGTTTGCAGATTCCAGTCCCAGTAGCCCTGGTCCGCGCCTTCGAGCACGCGCTCCAGGCGCTGCTCGCTGGCGCGCAGCGCAGTCTCGGTGCGTACGCGATCCGAGATGTCGGTGCCCAGAACGTAATAGCCGACGACGCGGTCCTGCGCGTCGTGCTTGGGCAGGTAGTTGATGAGTTGCCAGACGCCGGGGTAAGGCTGCCAGTCGTAGCTTTGGGGCTGGCCTTGCAGGGTCTGGCGGATCAGCGGCCCGGCCACTGCATAACGCTCCGGCCCCAGCACCTCCTGCACCGTCAAGCCCACCAAGTCGGAGCGCTGCGACGCAAAGCGCTGGTGGTACTGGCGGTTGACATAAACATAGCGCTGCTCTGCATCCACATAGGCAATCAGGGCCGGTACGCTGTTGATCACGCTGCGCAGATGCGCTTCGCTGGCCATCAACTGGGCCGAGCGCTCCTGCACGCGCTGCTCCAGCAACGCGTTCTGCTCGCGGATGCCCTGCTTGAGCTGGCGCGCCGCTGTCTCGTCCCGGAACACGATGACCACACCCACCGTGGCACCGGCCAGATTACGTATGGGAGCCGCGCTGTCGGCAATCGGGCGTTCGCTGCCGTCACGTGCGATCAGCACGGTGTGGTTGGCCAGCTCATGCACCACGCCGGTGGCCAGCACTTTGGCCACCGGGACCTCTGCGGGCTCACGCGTTTCCTCATGGATGATGCAGAAAACATCCTCCACCGAGCGCCCCCGGGCATCGGCAATGGTCCAACCGGTCAGCGTTTCAGCCACCGGGTTCATGCGCGTCACGCAACCCTGTGCATCGGTGGCCATGACCGCATCGCCTATGGAATACAGGGTGATGGCCAGGCTTTCTTCGCTGGTGGCCAGTGCCTGCTGGCTTTGCCGGGTCTGACGCAACTGGCGGCGCACCACCACATTGGCCGCTGCCAGCAGGAGCATCAGCGACAGCGCGGTGAGCGCACCAAAGCCCACCATGCGCTGGCGTGCCCGCAGCTGCTCGGCAGTGCGCTGCGCCAACAGCGTGCGCTCCTCCTGGTCCATGGCCTGCAGGATTTCGTAGGTACGGGTACGGGTTTGCTCCAGCGGGGCTGTGGCCACGAAGGCATTGGCGGCCTCGGTGCCCTGGGTCTTGCGCAAGCGCTCAACCTCCCGGGAAATCTGCAGCCGCGCTTCAATGACGCGGCGCAATTCGCTGTACCGCAGCTGTTGGGCCGGGTTGTTGGAGGTGAGCTGCCCGATATTGCGCAGCAGGGCTTCCCGGTTGGCAACGGCGGCGTCGCGCTGCACCAGTTGCACAGGGTTGCCCGATATGCGGAAGGTCTGGGTAGCCAGTTCGACTTGCAGCGTATCGGCGCGCACCCGCGCCAGGCTGGTGATGACCTCGTGGGTGTGCGTCACCCACCGCGCGGCTTCGTCGGCATCGTTGGCAACCTTCCAGGTCAGCAAGGTCAACAGCACTACACCGGCCAGGGCCACGCCACCAACGGCCAGCACCACGGTCTCGAAACCAGTCCGCAATTTCACAAAGAACCTTTCATTTCGTTGAAGGCTGATCAGGCTCCCGGCGCCATTCTGCATGGCCTTGAAGTGCATTCAGGGCTAATGTTCGTAAAGTACGCAGGGAGGGTTGATGGACGCACCCTGATTCACACTTTCAGAGCTTGAGTTTGCAAACCCAGGGCGAAAACGCCTCCATCACCCGCAGGCCATGGCCCTGGTGGAGGAACACCGAACTGCGGGCCCAGCGGGGAATGCCGGCCTGTGGGGTGTACTGCTCCAGGCCCAGCCACTGGCGCCGCACATGGCGCTCCAGGCCGCCACCCAGGGCCAGCTGTTGCGCCTGCAAAGGCGTTCTCTCCACATGGCGCTGGGCAAACAGCAACTCGGCCAGGGGCCGCGTGCCCAGCCCCTGCATGGCGCGCCAGGGGCCCTTGATGGCCGACAGCGACGTGGCACTGCGCGCCCATACGGCCGGGCGGCCGTCGAGCAACAGCACCACCTCGCGCACATAGCCGCTGTGCTGCTGCAGGTCAGCACATTCGCGCGGCCACAGTGGCATGGCGCCGTGCTGCTGGAGCTGGACCTGCACGGCCCCAAAACGGCGCAGCCGTGCGGTCAGGGAGCCGTCGGCCTGCAGCCAGTGCCGCAGGGTTGGATCAGGGGGAGCAATCAATGGAAGAAACCTCGACTAACGAAAAAATGTATGGCACAGTGTTCAAAAATACATTGCAAGGAGCGAAGAACATGCAGCCACTGGTCCGCACATCCACTCTGGTCTACGCCCTGCTGTGGGCCATTTGCGCAGACACCCATGCTACCGAACTTCTCATTGACCAGAAGGACAAGCAGTTCAGCAAGAAGTCGGTGAAGATCAAGGTGGGCGACGTGGTGGAGTTCCGCAACTCCGACCCGTTTGCCCACAACATCTTTTCATTGTCCGACGCCAAATCCTTCGATTTGGGCTCCTACCCCCAAGGCCAGTCAAAAAAGGTCAGCTTCGACAAGCCGGGCCGGGTAGAGGTGGAATGCTCCATCCATCCCGGTATGCAGATGGTGGTCGAGGTGGAGAAATGACGTCCACCCTGTCTGCCCGCCTGGCCTGTGCCTGTGTCTTGGCCACCGGTATGTCCACCGCCCTGGCACAGGAAGGCAAACACCCGGATGCCGAGGCCGTCACGCGGGTCTGCACCGGCACCATCACGGACGAGTGCATTGTGCGCAACTTCAAGGACACCCTGGAGGCATCGGTCATACGCGGGCGTCTGGCTTTCCAGAACTACTGCGTGCTGTGCCACGGCCCGGAGGGCCGGGGTGACGGCCGCGCTGCAAAGCTGCACACGCCGCGCCCCTTCAACCTCACCACGTCCACCGCACCGCGCTACTACATCGCCGACATGGTGCGCAAAGGCGGCGAAGCCATGGGCCGCGGCAAAGGCATGCCGCCCTGGGGCGAACAGCTCACCGATGAGCAGGTCCAGGACGTGCTGAACTTTCTATTCACCCTCAGAGCCAGCCAATAAATCACCACCAGGAGCACACCATGAAAAAGACGTCCACCTGTATCGCCATCACCCTGTTGGCAAGTTTGGGCCTGCACACCGCGCAAGCGGAAGTGACCTTCAAAGCGGGCGACCCCAGTCTGGCGGAGTTTTTGCTGGGTGCCGTGCCGCACCCGGCGGACAACCAGCCCACTACCGCGCGGGTAGAACTGGGGCAAAAGCTGTTCTTTGACCCGCGCATGTCGGGCGACGGCAATATGTCCTGCGCCACCTGCCACAACCCGGCCATGGGCTGGTCGGACGGACTGCCCACAGCGCGCGGGGTCAAGAGCTCGGTGCTGGGCCGCGCCTCACCCACCATATTCAACACCGCCTACAACGGCATCCAGATGTGGGACGGGCGCAAAAAATCACTAGAAGACCAGGCCATGGGCCCCATGCAGGCCAATGTGGAAATGAACATGGACATTGGCAAACTGTTCCAGTGGATTGGCAACAGCGCGGGCTACAAGGTGCTGTTTGCCCGGGCCTATCCGGGTGAGCCCATCAACGAGAGCACCCTGTCGCGTGCCATTGCCAGCTTCGAGCGCACCGTAGTCAGCCAGGACTCGCCCTTTGACCGCTGGGTGCGCGGCGACGCAAAAGCCCTGGGCCCCCAACAGGTGGAGGGTTTCAAGGTCTTTCTGGGCAAGGGCAATTGCGTGGCCTGCCACAGTGGCCCGAACTTCACTGACAACGGCTTCCACAACCTGGGCCTGGCCTCGTGGGGCATGGCCGAGCCCGACATGGGCCGCTACGCCCAGAAGCCGGTGAACGCCATGAAGGGCGCCTTCAAGACACCCACCGTGCGGGAGGTGGCACGCACCGCACCCTACTTCCATGATGGCTCGGCCAAGACCCTGATGGACGTGGTGGAACACTATGACCGCGGCGGCGATGTCAAAACCAATCTGTCACCCAACATCAAACCACTGGGCCTGAGCCTTGCGGAGAAGCAGGCCCTGGTGGCCTTTCTGGAGAGCCTGTCCTCCCCCTTCCTGACGGTGACCGTGCCGGAACTGCCTGCACGGTAGGCCAGCTTCCATGCACAGCCTTCGCAAGACGCTGCTGCGCGACTGCGACGTCACGCCGCAGGCGCTCTGGTTGCAGCGCCGCCAGCTGCTGGCCCTGGCCGGTGCGGGCCTGGGCCTGCCTGCCGCTGCGGCAGAGGGTGAGAACCCCAGCGCCCTGGCAGACATTGCCTCCTACAACAACTACTACGAGTTCTCCACCGACAAAAAAGCCGTCAAGGTCCTGGCACAGGCCCTGACCCTCAAGCCCTGGACGGTGAGTGTGGAAGGCGAGGTGGAAAAGCCTTACACGGTCGACGCCGATGATCTGGCGCGCCTGTTTGGTGTTGAGGAGCGCATCTACCGCCTGCGCTGCGTGGAGGGCTGGTCCATGGTGGTGCCCTGGTCGGGCTTTGCCCTGTCCAAACTGATTGAGCGTGCCCGGCCCACCAGCCGCGCCCGCTTTGTGGCTTTTGAGAGCCTGCAGCGCAGCAGCGAAATGATTGGCCAGCGTGGTGGCTCGCTCCCCTGGCCCTACCGCGAGGGACTGCGCATCGACGAAGCCATGCACCCACTGGCCTTTGCGGTAACCGGCCTCTACGGCCAGAGCCTGCCCAAGCAGAATGGCGCGCCGCTGCGCCTGGCCCTGCCCTGGAAATACGGCTTCAAAAGCCCCAAGGCCATCACCCGCATCCGCCTGGTGAACGAGCAGCCACCCACCAGCTGGAGCCAGCTTTCGCCCTCTGAATACGGCTTCTATGGCAATGTGAATCCGCAGGTCGCCCATCCGCGCTGGAGCCAGGCGCGGGAGAACCGGCTGGGTGAACTGCAAAAGCGCCCCACCCTGCCCTTCAACGGCTATGCCGAATCGGTGGCAGCGCTGTACCAGGGACAAGACCCCAAGGCCTTGTACTGACCCATGCTTGCCGCCTGGCTCAAAAACCATTTTCAAAGTGTGTGGCGTTGCTGCTTCTCTGCCTGCATGCTGCCCGCACTGGCGCTGCTGGCCCGGGTGCTGAGCAGCGATCTGGGGCCCAACCCGCTGGCCCTGCTGCTGCACACCACCGGGCGCAGCGCCCTGGTGCTGCTGACGGCCACGCTGGCCATCACACCGCTGCGGCGCTGGCTGACCAACCTCTCGGCCTATACCCACCAGCGCTACGGCAAGCGCCTGTCGGACTGGAACTGGCTGGTGCGCCTGCGCCGCCTGCTGGGCCTGTCGTGCTTTGCCTACGCGCTGGCCCATGCGTGGATCTTTGCCGCCTTTGATCTGGGCTACGACTGGTCTGCCGCCCTGAGCGAGGTGCAGGAAAAGCCCTACGTGCTGGCCGGCCTGCTGGCCCTGCTGATCCTGGCGCCGCTAGCCGCCACCTCCACGCAGTCCATGGTGCGCAGGCTGGGGCGGCACTGGCGCCGCTTGCACCGGCTGAGCTACGCCGCGGCCGTGCTGGGCCTGCTGCACTTCTGGTGGCTGACCAAGCCAGGATTGATCAGCCCCTGGCCCGACACCGCTGCCCTGACCCTGCTGCTGGGCTACCGTGCTGCACTCTACAGTGGCCTGCTGGAACGCTGGGACGGCTTTGACGGCAAGGAAAGCCTGGTGAGGCCGACATGATCACCACACGCTGGCACCGCATCACAAGCGCACTGGGCAGCGGCGTGGCCTTCAGGCTGTCGGGCGGCTACGTGGTGTTGATGGCGATGATCCTGGTGGTCGCCACCCTTGGCCTCACGCAGATCGGAAAAATCCGCACCACCTATGACCAGGTGCTCGATGAACGCATTCCGCGCATCGCGTCCCTGCAGGCCATACAGGAGCGCCTCTCGGGCCTGAACGTCAGCGCGCGCGACGCCCTGCTCACCACCGAACCGGCCCAGCTGGAGCAGGTGTTTGCCGCCATCGACAGCGGGCGCAGCCAGACCGGGGAACAGCTCGAGGCGCTGCAGAAGGCCTTGCAGGCCGAGGGCACGCCGGAGTCCATGCAGGTTGCCACACAGGTGGCCGACGATGCCTCGGGCATGCTGGTGGGCTTGGTGAAGTTCTCGCGCTACATCAAGGCCGGCAAGCGCGAGCAGGCCCTGAGCACCCTGCATGACACCGTCCAGCCCCAGCTCAGCCAGCTGTCCGGGCATATCTCGGCCTACCAGCAACAGCAGATGGGCACGCTGGCCGCGGTGAAGCAGGAAGTGGCCACGAAAGAGGCCGAGGTGTTGCGCCAAACCCTGCTGCTGGCTGCGGCGTCGCTGTTGGTGTCGGGCGGCTTTGCCTTCTGGGTGGTGCGCTCGGTGGTCAACCCGCTGCGCGATACCCGCGAGGTGGCCGGGCATATGGCCAAGGGCGATTTCTCCCACCTGCTGCAGGCCCGGCGCATGGACGAAGTGGGTCAGGTCATCAGCGCCTTCAACCGCATATCGGACGGCCTGAGCGCGCTGGTGTCCAGCATCCGGGGCAGCGCCAGCCAGGTGAATTACGTGACCGAGAACATCGCCCAGCGCACCCACGACCTGGAGGGACGCGCGGCCGCGCAGACGGGCGCACTCAACAAGGTCATGGAACTGATAGACGGCGCGCAACAGGCCAATGCCGACAACGCGTCCGTGGCCACCAAGGCAGCAGGCATGGCCACCACCATGGAAAGCGTGGCACAACGCAGCACCCAGAAGGTGGATGACGCGGTGCATGAGATGGAGATGGTGCGCCAGTCGTCGCAGCGCATTACCGACATCATTTCGCTGATCGACGGCATTGCCTTCCAGACCAACATCCTGGCCCTCAATGCCGCCGTGGAAGCCGCACGCGCCGGTGAGCAGGGCCGCGGCTTTGCGGTGGTGGCAGCCGAAGTGCGCAACCTGGCCGGGCGCAGCGCCGCGGCATCACGGGAGATCAAGCAGCTGATTCTGGCCTCCCAGGTGCGGGTGGACAGCGGCACCGAGCGGGTGCAGTCGATTGCCGCGATCATGGTGGAGGTGTCCAGCACGGCGGGAGACCTCAAGCAGTTGGTGGAAACCATTTCGTCCGGTGCCAAGGTGCAGAGCCAGCACATGGACGACATGGTGGAGTCGGTTGGCACCCTGCTGAGCGGCAACAACAGCAACGTGCAGATCGTGGGCGGCCTGCGTCAGGCCCTCAATGAGCTGCGGGACATGTCGCAGTCATTGACTGGACAGGTCGCTGAGTTCAAGACCGTAGGCAGCGCTAGATAGCCACCATGGAGCGCACGCCGTCGACTTCCATATTCGGCCCCTTGCCGTGGGCCAACACAGCGCCGCGCTCCATCACCACGTAGTCATCGGCCAGTTCCTGGGCGAAGTCGTAGTACTGCTCTACCAGCACGATGGCCATGTCGCCCCGGTCGGCCAGCATGCGGATGACGCGGCCAATGTCCTTGATGATGCTGGGCTGAATGCCCTCGGTGGGCTCATCCAGGATCAGCACTTTGGGTCCGGCGGCCAGGGCGCGGGCAATGGCGAGCTGCTGCTGTTGTCCGCCGGAGAGGTCACCGCCACGGCGGCCCAGCATTTGCTTGAGCACAGGAAAGAGTTCAAACAGTTCGGGTGGAATGGGCGTGCCGGCCTTTTTGTAGGCCAGGCCCATGTGCAGGTTTTCCTGCACGGTGAGGCGGGCGAAGATTTCGCGTCCCTGGGGGACGAAGCCTATGCCGGCTCTGGCCCGCTCGTAAGGGGTGTTGCTCTGGATGGGCTTGCCTGCGAGTTCGATGGAGCCGTTTTTGATGGGCACCAGGCCCATCATGGATTTGAGCAGCGTGGTTTTGCCTACGCCGTTGCGGCCGAGGATGACGGTGACTTTGCCGAGTTCGGCTTTGAGGCTGACATCGCGAAGAATGTGGGAGCCACCGTAGTACTGGTTGACGTTTTTGACTTCTAGCATTTTCTTTGGCTTCTTATGTGAGGTTGCTTTATGCGTGGCAAGCCGGGTCTCGGCCCGGCGGCCGACTCACTTTCTCTTGCTTCGCCAAGAGAAAGTGAGCAAAGAGAAGGCGAGCCAAAGTCCGTGCCGCTTCGCGGTTCCCTGCGCTGCTCGCGTCAGGCGGGGTCTGGCTAAACTCGCTTCGCTCAAACAACGCCAGCCCTGATCCGCCCGCCGCTGCGCTGCTCGGCACGGCCTCAATGGCGAGGGAGAACGGACTACCGCTCGCTCCAATAGTCGCTCCGACGCGCGTGTTTTCGGTATTGGTATCGCTCCCCCACTCCCGTGTGGCTGCGCCGAGCAGCGCAGCGGAGCGCGGAAAAAACGGGACGCTTGTTTGAGCCCGCAGGGCGAGTTTGCGGCACGCCCGCGCTTCGCGAGCAGCGCAGGTTGCCCCGTAGCGCAGCGAAGGGGTCGCAGACACCCGGGTCGCCTTTTCTTTGGTTCGTTTCTTTTGGCGAAGCAAAAGAAATGAACTCGGCCGCCGGGCCGAGACCCGGCTAGCCACGAAAGCAACCCCAACACTGAAAGAGCAGTAGTTCATCGCCCCAAATAAACCTCAATCACCCGCTCATCACTTTGCACCTGCGCCAACGTCCCCTGCGCCAAAACCGACCCATCACACAAAACAGTCACGATGTCAGAAATGGTGTTGATGAAGCTCATGTCATGCTCGACCACCATCAGCGAATGCTTGCCCTTCAAAGACAAGAACAACTCCGCCGTGCGCTCAGTCTCTTCATCCGTCATGCCGGCAACCGGCTCGTCAAGAAGCAGTAGCTTGGGGTCCTGCATCAACAGCATGCCAATCTCCAGCCACTGCTTCTGCCCATGGCTCAGGTTGCCCGCCTGGCGGGAAACACTGTCGGCCAAATGGATGGTGTGCAGCATCTCCGCCAGCCGGTCACTCTGCGCGGAAGACAACTTGAAAAACACCGAGGCCGGCACCCGCTTGTCCATCTTCAAGGCCAGCTCCAGGTTCTCGAACACCGTGAGCTGCTCGAACACCGTGGGCTTCTGGAACTTGCGGCCTATGCCGAGCTGCGCAATCTGCGGCTCCTTGTAGCGCAGCAGATCGATGGTGCTGCCAAAGAACACGGTGCCACTGTCGGGCCGGGTCTTGCCGGTGATGATGTCCATCATCGTGGTCTTGCCCGCGCCGTTGGGGCCGATGATGCAGCGCAACTCACCCGGCGCAATGTCCAGGGAGAGGTTGTTGATGGCCTTGAAGCCGTCAAAGCTGACGTTCACGCCCTCCAGATACAAAATGCGTCCGTGCGTGACGTCCACTTCGTCATCGAGCTTGAGCCGACCCAAGCCAGCACTGCGGCCACCCGATTCGGTGTTGACCGTCTGGCTTGCCAGCGCCGCCATGCGGGCCTCGACGCGCTTGGCGCCTTGTTCCAACAGATCGGGAGTCATTTCGAAGCACCCCGCAACTTCTTCCACAAGCCCACCACCCCATCGGGCAGGAACAGTGTCACGCCAATGAACAGCGCACCCAAAAAGTACAACCAGAACTCCGGATAGGTCACCGTCAGCCAGCTCTTGGCGCCGTTGACGATGAAGGCGCCCAGGATGGGGCCGATCAAGGTGGCGCGTCCGCCCACGGCCGCCCAGATGGCGATCTCGATGGAGTTGGCCGGGCTCATCTCACTGGGGTTGATGATGCCCACCTGCGGCACATAGAGCGCTCCGGCCACACCGCACATCATGGCCGACAGCACCCAGATGCTGAGCTTGTAGCCCAGGGGCGAGTAGCCGCTGAACATGACGCGGGTTTCGGCATCGCGTATGGCCTGCAGCACGCGGCCGTACTTGCTGCCCACCAGCCAGCGCGCCAGCAGGAAGAAGCCCAAGAGGGTGAGCGAGGTCAGCACAAACAAGGTCATGCGCATGCTGGGCGTGGCAATTGGAATATCGAGAATGCGCTTGAAATCGGTAAAGCCGTTGTTGCCACCAAAGCCGGTCTCGTTGCGGAAGAACAGCAGCATGGCGGCAAAGGTGAGCGCCTGTGTGATGATGGAGAAGTACACGCCCTTGATGCGCGAGCGGAAGGCAAAGTAGCCAAACACCAGGGCCACCACGCCGGGTGCCACCACCACCAGAAGCAAGGTGGAGAAGAAGCTGCCGCTGAGCAGCCAGTGCCAGGGCAGTGTCTTCCAGTCCAGAAACACCATGAAGTCCGGCAGCTCGCTTTTGTAGTTGCCGTCCAGGCCGATCTGGCGCATCAGGTACATGCCCATGGCATAGCCGCCCAGCGCAAAGAACAGGCCGTGGCCCAGCGACAAAATGCCGGTGTAGCCCCAGATCAAGTCCATGGCCAGGGCGCAGATGGCGTAGCACATGATCTTGGCAATCAGACCCACGGCAAAGTCGCTCATGTGGAAAGCGCTGTCGGCGGGAATCACCAGATTGAGCAGGGGCACCAGGCCGCACAGCACGATCAGGGCCACCAGCCACGCGGTCCAGCCGCGTGCATTGAGCAGGGGGGCCTTGGCAGGCAATTGGATGGCGGGGTTCATGCCTCACGTCCCTTCATCGCAAAGATTCCTTGGGGTCTTTTCTGGATAAACACGATGATGAAAATCAGCACCGCGATCTTGGCCAGCACCGCACCGGTCCAGCCCTCCAGAAACTTGTTCAAGATGCCCAGGCCCAGCGCCGCATACACGGTGCCGGCCAACTGGCCCACGCCGCCCAGCACCACCACCATGAAGGCATCCACGATGTAACCCTGGCCCAGGTCGGGGCCCACATTGCCCACCTGGCTCAGGGCACAACCGGCCAGCCCGGCAATGCCCGAACCCAGGGCAAAGGCATAGGTGTCAATGCGCGCGGTGTTCACGCCCATGCAGGACGCAATGGCGCGGTTTTGCGTGACGCCACGCACAAACAATCCCAGACGTGTCTTGCTGATCAAAAAGGACACTGCGCCCAACACAAACAGGGCAAAGCCGACAATCACCAGCCGGTTGTAGGGCAGCGAGAGGTTGCCCATGAGCTGCACGCCGCCGCTCATCCAACTGGGGTTTTCCACGCCCACGTTTTGCGCGCCGAAGATCGTGCGCACGGCCTGCATCAGCACCAGGCTGATGCCCCAGGTGGCCAGCAGGGTTTCCAGCGGGCGGCCATAGAGGAAGCGGATGACACTGCGCTCCAGCGCCGCACCCACCAGGGCCGAGGCCAGAAAGGCCACCGGCACCGAGGCCAGCAGATACCAGTCAAAGGCGCCGGGGAAATAGGTCCGGAAGATGCCCTGCACCACGTAGGTGGCGTAGGCGCCAATCATCATCAGCTCGCCGTGGGCCATGTTGATTACGCCCATCAGGCCATAGGTAATGGCCAGGCCCAGCGCCACCAGCAGCAGGATGGACCCCAGGCTGATGCCGCTAAATATCGCCCCCAGGCGGTCGCCCCAGGCCAGGCGCGATTCGAGCTTGCCCAGGCTGAACTGCAGGGCACCCTTGACGTCGGGTTCGGTCTCTACGGCCAGGCGTTCCACCAACAGGGTTTTGGTGGCGGCCAGGGTGCTTTGGCCCAACAGGGCTGCGGCTTCCAGGCGTTTGGCCTTGTCGCTGCTGCCCAGCAGGGCGGCCGCACGCAACAGGCCGAGCTGGTCTTTCAGATCGGCCACAGACTCCTGCGCAAAGGCCTTGTCCAGCAGCGGCAGGCTGGCCTCGTCCACATTGCCCTGCAGGGTCTTGATGGCGGCGCGGCGCACGGCCTCATCGATAGATAACAGTTTGAGTGTGGCCAGCGCGTTGTCGAGTTCACCGCGCATGCGGTTGTTGTTCATCACGTCTTCAGCGGTATCGGGCAGGGCCACGGACACACCGCTTGCGGGGTCTTGCCCCTTGTCACCCACCACGATGACGGGCTTGCCCGCCACCAGCTTGACGGCGTCGTCTGAGAGCGCCTGGATAAAGGCCACCGTCTTCTCGTCGGGCTTGGCGACCGCTGCACGCAGCGCCTCGATCCGCGCATCACCCTCGCCCACGGCAATGGCCTGCGCTTCGTCAGCGGTCAGTGCGTGGGCACTGGCGCAGAGCAGCAAGGCGGCGATGGCTAATATGTTTCGCATGGGATGTTCGTTCGTTTTCTGTGGTCTCAGGAGACTTCGCAAGAGACATGCCAGCCGCGTAAAGCGGCTGGCATTTCGACCCACCGCCACTTCGCAAGAAGTGAGGTGATAGCCGTAGCGAGCGGGTCGAGGCGGGGTTCGAAGCGCGGAACCGTACCCGTGTACGGTGAGCACTGCAGAGCCCCAGATCGGCCCGCGCAGTAGGCTAGCGCCTTACTTCGCCACAGGCTCGTCGGGCTTCTTGTCGTTGCCTTCGATGTACGGAGACCATGGCTTGGCCTTCACCGGGCCCGGTGTCTTCCACACCACGCCGAACTGGCCGTCCGCCTTGACTTCGCCGATGAACACCGACTTGTGCAGGTGGTGGTTCTTCTCATCCATCTTGCTCACAATGCCGCTGGGTGCCTTGAAGGTCTGGCCGGCCATGGCAGCAATCACCTTGTCGGTGTCGGTGGACTTGGCCTTCTCAACGGCCTGCTTCCACATGTTGATACCGATGTAGGTGGCTTCCATCGGGTCGTTGGTCAGAGGCTTGTCCTTGTGGCCGGCAATGCCCTTGGCCTTGGCGTAGTCAGACCACTTCTTGATGAACTCGGTGTTGGTCGGGTTCTTGATGGACATGAAGTAGTTCCAGGCGGCCAGGTGGCCCACCAGCGGCTTGGTGTCCACGCCGCGCAGCTCTTCTTCACCCACGGAGAAGGCCACCACGGGCACGTCTTTGGCCTTCAGGCCGGCGTTGCCCAGTTCCTTGTAAAAGGGCACGTTGGAGTCACCATTGATGGTGGAAACCACGGCGGTCTTGCCACCGGCGGAGAACTTCTTCACGTCAGCCACGATGGTCTGGTAATCAGAGTGGCCAAACGGTGTGTACTTCTCGTCGATGTCGGTGTCTTTGACGCCCTTGCTCTTCAGGTAAGCGCGCAGGATCTTGTTGGTGGTGCGGGGGTACACATAGTCAGTGCCCAAGAGCACCCAACGCTTGGCGCCGCCGCCTTCTTTGCTCATCAGGTAGTCCACCGCGGGGATGGCTTGCTGGTTGGGCGCAGCACCGGTGTAGAACACGTTCTTGGACAGCTCTTCACCTTCGTACTGCACGGGGTAGAACAGCAGGCCGTTGAGTTCTTCCACCACAGGCAGAACCGACTTGCGCGAAACCGAGGTCCAGCAGCCGAAGATCACGGCCACTTTGTCTTGGGTCAGCAGCTGCTTGGTTTTTTCGGCAAACAGGGGCCAGTTGGAGGCGGGGTCCACCACCACGGGCTCGAGCTTCTTGCCCAGCACGCCACCCTTGGCGTTGATTTCGTCAATAGCCATCAGGACGGTGTCTTTCAACACGGTTTCCGAGATAGCCATGGTGCCAGACAAGCTGTGCAGGATACCGACCTTGATGGTGTCGGCGGCAAACGCTGGCACGGCAGTCAGCGTGGTGAGGGCGACGGCAGCGGTAAGTGCCTTCAGGGTAAAGCGACGTTGCATATAGTGTGCTCCGGGTTAAAAAACAGGTGGGTGGTCGCCAGACCTCTGCGTGACAGCACAGGCCTGGCGATGGGTCCACTGTAAAAACACCGGCGCTATTCGGGAATACGCTAAGTGGCGTATGCCGCGCTGGCAAGCCGGGCAGCAGCCAAACCTCCGGAAACCAGCCTGCAAGTGCGATACTTGCGACAAACAAACGCCAAAGTTGGCGGGCTGCATCGAGGAACCTTCTTGTATGACACACACCACCCAGTCTAGGATTTGGATGCAACTGCTGGCCACGATTGCCGCAGCCCTGGTGGTGGTGTGGGCCGGGGTGATCGTGTGGCAGGGCTATGTGTCGCGCAAGGCGGCACTGGAGCAGGCGCAGGACTTCTCTTTGAGCATGCACGATGCCACCATGGCGGGGCTTACCGGCATGATGGTCACCGGCACCGTGGCCCAGCGTGATGTGTTCCTGGACCAGGTCAAGCAGTTGGGTTCGATTCGCGATGTGCGCGTCCTGCGTGGCGAAAACGTCAGCAAACTGTTCGGCCCGGGCAATGCCAAAAACGAAGCCACGCCCGATGCCCAGGAGACTGCGGTGCTGCAAAGTGGCAAGGAGGCCATCGATGTGCAGAGCGACGCCAGCGGCGAGTACCTGCGCGCCATCCGCCCGGTGATTGCCCTGAAGAACTCCCTGGGCAAGGACTGCACCAGCTGCCATGCCGTGCCCGAAGGCACGGTGCTGGGCGCGGTCAGCATGAAGGTGTCGCTGGACAAGGTGAACGCCGGCCTGGCCGACCAGCGCTGGAAGTCGATTCTGGCAGCCATCCTGACCAGCATCCCGGTGCTGATCCTGATCTACCCCTTTATCCACCGCGTGGTAACCGACCCCCTGAGCCGTGGCGTGCAGGTAGCACGTGGCATTGCCGCGGGCGACCTGAGCCAGACCATTGTGGTGGACTCCAACAACGAAGTGGGTGAACTGCAGCGCGCCTTGCAGGAGATGAACCAGGGCCTCATACGCATCGTGCGGCAGGTGCGCCAGGGCACCGACACCATTTTCAGTGCGGCACGCGACATTGCCAACGGCAACATGGACCTGTCACAGCGCACCGAGGCCCAGGCCGGCACACTGGAGACCACCACCTCCTCCATGCAGGCGTTGACCGAGGCGGTCAACACCAATGCAGATGATGCGCGCCGGGCCAACCTGCTGGCGCAATCGGCCTCTGCCGTGGCCGTACGCGGTGGCGCCGTGGTGTCCGAGGTGGTGAACACCATGGAGTCCATCAACCATTCTTCCCGCAAGATTGTGGACATCATTGGCGTGATTGACGGCATTGCCTTCCAGACCAACATCCTGGCGCTCAACGCCGCCGTGGAAGCGGCCCGCGCCGGTGAACAGGGCCGTGGCTTTGCCGTGGTGGCCGCCGAGGTGCGCAGCCTGGCCCAGCGCTCGGCCGGTGCAGCCAAGGAAATCAAGACGCTGATCGACGACTCGGTCTCCAAGGTGGATGCGGGTGGTGCCCTGGTGCAACAGGCCGGCATCACCATGACCGAGATTGTGGAGAGCATCCGCGATGTGACCCACATCATGGGCAACATTGCCGACGCCAGCAAGGTGCAGACCGAAGGCATCGCCCGCGTCAACCAGGCCATAGGCGACATGAACCAGGTGACCCAGCAAAATGCGGCCCTGGTCGAGCAGGCGGCAGCGGCGGCCCAATCCCTGCAGGACCAGGCCGCTCACCTTGAAGACGTGGTGAGTATTTTCAAGACCGGGGCTTGAGGCTGTTTCTGGCGTGAGGCTCTTTTGGCGCGCTGCGCGGGCAGGGCCTACGCCGGGCGCCTCATGGTGCGAGCACAAATCGTTGCCCGGCGCAGGCCCTGCCCGCGCGGACTATTGCAAACGTCACACTTCAAAGCGAAGTAGAGGCCAATGAAATTCAGATAAAGTGCCCGCCGACTTTGTCGGTTTTTTTATACCTGCGTATGCGTACAGCCCAACCTGGTAAATGCCTGATGTCAAACGTTTTTTTGCAAATGTCACAAACCTGTTATCCGACTGCGTGCCGGAGGTATCCGGTAGTTTGCGGGATACATCGAATTTAGGCGTCACAAACACATTGCTCTTTCTTTCCCCGCAGAAAACCCAGAATGCCTCAGCATCTCGGCCTCATCTCCGTTGTCGTTCGCGACTACGACGAAGCAATTGCCTTCTACGTCGGGAAGCTCGGTTTCGCACTGGTCGAAGACAGGTATCAACCTGCCCAAGACAAGCGTTGGGTCGTCGTTTCACCGCCGGGCGCCAGAGAGTGCTGCCTACTGCTGGCGCGCGCAACTAGCGACCATCAGACTTCTCGGGTGGGCGACCAAACGGGAGGAAGAGTCTTCCTGTTCCTGTACACAGATGATTTTTGGAGAGACTTCAACGCGTACAAGGCCAATGGAGTCACCTTCGTCCGAGAGCCAAGGACTGAAAACTACGGAACTGTGGCGGTCTTCCTGGACGTCAACGGAAATCAATGGGACTTGGTGCAGCCCACCGTTGTCCATGCTCCCGGGTGAAGCCTGAGCCCTCGCTCAAGCCCAACGGCAAGCCACCGTCAGTTTTATCACCCCAGAAAACCGGGACCTGCTACGGTGTCGGGTAAACCCAGTGTCGAGGGTTCGCTCGGAACATTGAAACGGGCGCCTCCAGTTTTGGCGCTTACGTTCCGGATTTGCCAGGCTGTATGGCTGTAGGGGAAACACGCGACGAGGTGACGAAGTTGATTCGCGAGGCCATCGCGTTTCCTATTGAAGGATTGCTGCAAGACGGTCTGACCGTTCCATTGCCCCACCCCGCAGCGCTTGGGCTATGCCGGGTGACGATTTGTGGTACTCCACCATGAGGAGCCCGGCATGGCCCAAGCGCTGCAGCGAGAGAAGAAACGCCCGCAACAAGCCTGACCCAAGGCCTATCCGCTAAAACCCGTTGCGCCTGTGCTCACGCAGCATGAAGAGGTAAAGCCCCTCCACCTTCTCCCGCGCCCAGGGCGTTTTGCGCAGGAACTTCAGGCTGGAACCCACACTCGGCTCCAGGCTGAAGCAGCGCACCGGGATGCGTTGGGCCAGGCCCTCCCAGCCGTAGCCTTCCACCAGCGCCGTGACAATGAACTCCAGCGTCTTGCCATGCAGCGGGTTGTGCGGCTGGGCCTTGGGTGGCACCACTGCGGGCAGTGGCGCTGCCGGGTTGTCTGGCAGCGTGTCGGCCATCAATAGGGTTTGAAGTTGCCATTCCCGCCACCGCGCACAGCGGCTGGTGTCAGCGTGCTGGTCAGGCGCGGCGCGCTGGCGCGGCGCTCCTGGCCCAGGCTCGCGCGGCTGATGGCTTGCGCGGGTGCGCTGGCACTGTCGCCGGTCTTGAAGAAGGCAATGCTTTGCTGCAGCTGCTCGGCCTGGGCCGAGAGCTCTTCGCTGGTGGCCGCCAGCTCTTCCGAGGCCGAGGCATTTTGCTGCGTGGCCTGGCTGAGCTGGCCCATGGCGCCGCCGATCTGGATGACCGACTCGCTCTGCTCGCTGCTGGCTGCTGCAATCTCCTGCACCAGCTCGCTGGTCTTCTGGATACTGGGCACGATCTCGTCGAGCAACTTGCCCGCACGCTCGGCGGTGGACACGCTGCTGCTGGCCAGGTCGCCAATTTCCTTGGCTGCGAGCTGGCTGCGCTCGGCCAGCTTGCGCACCTCGGCGGCCACCACGGCAAAGCCCTTGCCGTGCTCGCCGGCACGGGCCGCTTCAATGGCGGCGTTCAAAGCCAACAGATTGGTCTGGTAGGCGATGTCGTCCACGATGCCGATCTTGGAGGCAATCTGCTTCATGGCGCCCACTGTCTGGCCGACCGCGCCGCCGCCGTCTATGGCTTCTTTGCTGGCTTTGCTGGCCATGCCGTCGGTCACGCGGGCGTTGTCGCTGTTCTGGCTGATGGAGGCCGACATCACATCAATGCTGGCGGTGGTCTGCTCCACGCTGGCAGCCTGTTGGCTGGCTGCCTGTGACAAAGACTGGGCGGTGGCGCTGACCTGGCCGGCCGCACCGGTGAGAGCGTTTGATGCGTCACGCACCTCGCCAATGACCCGCGTGAGGTTCTCGGAGGTGGAGTTGGCGCTGGCCTTGACCTGGCCAAACAGGCCGGCGTAGTCGCGGGTGATGCGGTGGGTGAGGTCGCCATCGGCCAGGGCGGCCAGGGCCTGCGCGGTGTCATTCATGACGCCTTCGCTGACCTCAAGCAGCTGGTTCATGGCCGTAGACAGGTTGCCAAAAAAGCCGGTCTTGCCCTGCATGTCCACGCGCCCGCTCAGGTCGCCGTTGGCGGCTGCAGCGACGATGGAAGACACCTCCTGCTCGGAGGCGATTTCGTCGGTACGGTCCAGCCACTGCGTGATGCGGCCCATGGGCTTGCCCGCGTCGTCATGCACAGGGCGGGCCAGCAGGCGCAGCTTGCGGCCCTGGATTTCCATGTCCACGGTCTCGCCTGAGCGCACGGCCTGGTCGAAGGTGGCCGCGTCCTGCGGGCTCTTGAACAGCGTGCTGAGCTTGTTGCCATAGAACGCATCGGTATCAAAGGACGCGCCGCCAAACAGCTTGAGCAGTTCCTTGGCGGGCGGTGTGGCGTGCACCAGCAGGGCATCGGCGTTGGACACCGTCACACACACCGGCAGACTGTCGAGCGACAGGCGTATGCGCTGGTTGAAGGTGGCGGCCACGGCGGCCTGCTCCATTTGGGCTTTGGCCGCGTTGACCACTTCGGTAATGCGGCGCTTCTGGCCGGGCAGCGCTTCCATGCTTTGCTCGAAGCGGCCGTGGGCGTATTGGTCCATCAGGTCGACCGCGCGCGCGTTCAGGTCCAGGTGCGACTTGACCATGGCGTTGACACCCTGGGCCAGCACGCCGTAGCTGCCGGGCAGCGTGTCAGCGGGCATGGTGTGGGAGATTTCTCCGGCATCGTGCTTTCTGGCCATCTCGGTCTGCGCGCTCTGGAAGTTGTCCAGCACGCCATGCACCGTGATCAGGGAGTTGAGCACCTGGGCGGTTTCATCGCTGCCAAAGGGCTGGGCCGGTGCGTTGCTGAGGTCGCCCTCGGCGAGTTCCTGCAAATGGCCCTTGATGGCGTTGAGGCCATTGCTGGTGACCAGATAGAAGCTGTAGAACAGGTAGCCTGCTACCAGCAACACCAGCAGCACGGCAATGCCGGCCCACTTCATCTTTTGCTGAAGCGCATCGATGCGCGCAGCCAGCATTCCGTCCAGCGTGGGCAGTGCCTTGTCATAAAAGCCCTGCAGCCGGTCGATGGCCAATTGGCCTTGCTTGTAGAACTGGGCCGCCGTCTGTTTGTCATCTTTTTGCACGACCAGCACGTCCGCTGCGGAGTCACGGAAGGCCGCCACGGCATCAAACATGCCCATGTCCAGCTTGGCCTGGGCGTCTGGATTGGCGGAAAACACCTTGTCCAGGTAGCCCTTGGCTGTGTCCAGGCCGGTCTTGGCGTTGGCACTCCAGACCGCGTAGCGCATCACATCGTTGGCCTCCAGCTCCTTCTTGCTGCCCTGGTAGCGGGCCATCGAAAAGGCTCCCCAGGCCCAGACCTGTCCCAGGTTTTCCCGGATCTGCGGCAGGGTGTTGATGGTGCTGAACAGGTAGTAGCTGTCGATGTCCGGATCCAGCGCCAGGTTGGAGTTGTCGCCGATGCTGCCGATGAGTTTGACCAGGCTGTCATTGACAGGGCCAAACGCGCTGCGCCCCTGCGCGTCCAGGCCCCCCGTGGACTGGGCTGCCTGGCTCCAGGAGGCCTTGAGTGCGTCCAGGTCTTTGCGAAGTGCCAGCGCATCGGACGAGTCAACAACATACTGCTCGAAGTCTTTCAGGGACTTGTCAACGCTGTCTTTCGCGGCTTTGAATTCGGCTGCACCGTCATAACCGCCCGCCATGGCACGCGTGACGTTGCGCGTCAGAATGACGCTCTTGGCCAGGGGCAAAACCTTCCCAAACGCCTCGACGCCCAGATGCTCCTTGGCGCTGAAGGCAATCTGGTCTTTCTGTGCCGAGACGAAAAAATAGCCCAGAAGGGCTACGGGCAAAAGAAAAATCAGGGAGATGATGAGCGCTTTGACCGGGAAATTCACACGCCCCATCAACCTGGCACCAGGAGCCCACAGGGCCGGGAAGCTTGCCGTGTCGGGCATGGTTTTGCGCGCATCCTGATTTAACGACATGTTTTGCACCTGTATTTGTATTGCATCGTTTATATCAAATGCAGCGTCTGCTTCAGGCCAAAGCGCGTGCATCGGATCATCAAATTTCGAATTGGGGCTGCAAAAGGCGTATGCGCCCCATGGCCATGCCAGCCGCCGCGGTGCGGGTTTCCACGCCCAGCTTCACGAACACCCGCTCCAGGTGTTTCTTCACCGTCATGGGGCTGCTGCCCAGGATGTCGCCGATGTCCTTGTTGGTCTTGCCCTTGACCACCCAGTACAGCACCTCGGCCTCCTTGGGGGTGAGCTTGAACGACAGGCCAATGGCCTCGATGACGGCGGTGTCTGACACCTCGCGCATGACGATCAGCCAGTCGCCCTGCGCGTCCACATCGCCAATCTGCTGGTGCAGCCGGAAGCCCAGGCGCGCAGCACCCCGCTCCAGCGTCAGGCGCGGCGGCTCACCGGGCTGGTCCAGTCTGGACAGGCATTGCTGCAGCCAGGCCACGACCTCCTGCGGCGTCTCTGGCGCCTGCGTGCCGCAGTAGCGCAACAGCAGTTCGCGCGCCAGCGGGGTTTGCCACAGGAGCGCGCCGTCCGACGCCCGCACGGTGATGGTGGCGTAGCCAAAGGCGTCCAGCGCATTGCGGGTCTGCCTGCGCTCGCGTGCGCCGGCCAGATGCACACCCATGCGGGCCAGAACTTCCTTGGGCTTGATGGGCTTGGTGACGTAGTCCACCGCACCGCATTCGAGTGCGGCCACCAGGTGTTCGGTTTCGGTGAGGCCGGTCATGAAAATGATGGGGATGTGGGCGGTCTCGGCCTGCGCCTTGAGGCGCCGGGCAACCTCGAAGCCGTCCATGCCGGGCATCATGGCGTCCAGCAGCACCACATCGGGCAGCGCTTGCAGGGCGCGCTTGAGGGCCGCCTCGCCGCTGGTGGCGATCAGCACGGTGTAGCCGGACTCATCCAGCGCGTCGTGCAGCACCGACAGGTTGTCGGGCACGTCATCGACGATGAGCACCACGTCGCTGTTGCCGCGGTCCAGGGCGCTGGCGATGTCAATAGACGGGTTCATCCAGCGCTTTCTGCAATTGCATCAACATGGTCTCGAACTGGTATTGGCGCGCCAGTGTATCCAGTGGGGTGAGCAGGCCCGCGCATTGCGGGTGGGCCTGCGCCAGGGCGGCCAGCTTGTTGGTGATGCCACGGAAGTAGCCCAGTTGCACCAGGCCCAGCAGCGCCAGCAGTTCCTCGCGCGGCAGCCTCGCTGTTGTTGCAGGGGCCACTGCCGCGGGCCGCACTTCTGCGGGCGCGCTGCTGACCCAGACCAGTTGCAGGCGCCGCTCCAACCAGTCCAGCAGTTCGCTGTGGCGCACCGGCTTGACGATGAAGTCTTCCGTGGCAATGCCCAGTCCGTGGTCCAGGGCGCGATCAAACGCGTTGGCCGAGACGATGGCCACGGCAGGCTGCGGCCCATCCAGCGCGCGGATGCGGCGCAGGGTTTCCCAGCCATCAATGCCGGGCATGGCCAGGTCCAGCAGGATCACATCAGGGTTCAGTCCGGCGGCCAGCAGGTCCAGGCAGTCATGGCCGCTGGCGGCCTGGCGCAACTCGAAGCCCAGCGGCTCCAGTACCTGCGTGAGCAGTGCACGGTCGGCGGCCTCGTTGTCCACCACCAGAATCTTGCGCCGCGCACCCGCATAGCCACTGCGGCTGGCACGTTCAACGCGCCTGGCTTCCAGCTGCTGCACGCCATCGGGTGGCAGGTGCATTTGCGGCAGGAACAGGCGCACGGCAAACACCGAACCCTGGCCCGGCACGCTACGCACCTGCATCTCGCCACCCATCAGGTCGGTGAGCATCTTGGCAATGGTGAGGCCCAGGCCAGAGCCACCCGCACCCTGCGCGCTGGCGCCGCGCACAAAGGGCTCGTAGACGCGCTCCACCTCGGCGGCCGTCATGCCCGGGCCGGTGTCGTGGATCTCGATGTGGGCCATCTCACGCGCATAGCGCACCTGCAGCACCACCCCGCCCTGCTGCGTGAACTTGATGGCATTGCCCAGGAGGTTGAAGCAGATCTGGCGCAGGCGCTTGTCATCGGCCTTGACCCAGGCTGGCAGGCTGCCCTGCACCTCGTAGCGGAAGGACAGCCCCTTGTCGGAAGCCTGCAGCTCAAACATGTCGGCCACATCGGCCATGGCGGCTTCAAACTGCAGCGGCTTGGGCGCGAGCATCAGCTTGCCGGACTCGATCTGCGCCATCTCCAGCGTGCCCTCCATCAGCGAGAGCAGGTGCTCACCGCCACGCAGGATGACGCTCACCGCTTGCTTGCGGTGCGGTGGTATGCCGCTGTCCTGCCCCATCAGTTGCGCGTAGCCCAGGATGCTGTTGAGAGGGGTGCGCAGCTCGTGGCTGATGGCACTGATGTAGCGGCTCTTGGCGGCGTTGGCCTGCTCGGCCTGCTTGCGCGCCACCTCAGCCACGGCGCGGGCGTCCTGCAGGGCCCGGTCGGTCTGGCGGTGCAGCTCAATCTCGCGCATCAGCAAATGGGTCTGGCGGTTGGATTCTTCTTGGGCCACCTGGCGGCTCTTGTGCGCCAGCACCAACCACCAGGCCACGATGCCCGAGAGCAGCAAGAGTGCTGCAAAGGCCTTGCTGAAGCCCGACAGCAGGGCCGCGCGCAGGGCGGCCTGACTCTCTGCCATGTCGGCAAAGGCGGACAGCTCCTGGCGGTAGAACATGGCAAACACGGTAACCAGCAGCGGCACGATCACACCCATCAGCAGCACAAAGTGCGAGAGGCCCGTGTCCAGGTACGGCCAGGTGGCGCGGGGCAGCAGCCAGCGCAGTGCGCCAGACCATTGCACGGCCAGGCTGGCGTGGGGCTTGCAGGCATCGCCACAGCGCGCATCCAGCGTGCAGCACAGCGAGCAGATGGGCCCTTGGTAGGCCGGGCAGTGCGCCATGTCCGGGCCTTCGTAAGTGCGTTCGCAGATGACGCAGCGGCTGGGTGTCAGGCGCGAGTAGCCGCCTTGCTCCTTGGCCGAGTCTCTTGCAATGTAATAGCGGCCTTTGGTGAGCCAGGCCAGCAACGGTGAAGCGATCAGCGCAGTGACCAACGCCACCACGGCCGAAAACGCCTGCGCCGTGGGCCCGAACAACCCCAGGTAGGCGGCTATCGACAAGAGTGAGGCCAGTGCCATGGCGCCCACGCCCACCGGGTTGATGTCATACAGATGGGCACGCTTGAACTCGATGCCCTTGGGCGACAGGCCCAACGGCTTGTTGATCACCAGATCGGCCACCACCGCCATGATCCAGGCGATGGCGATGTTGGAGTACAGGCCCAGCACATCGCCCAGGGCCTGGAACACATCCATCTCCATCAGCATGAAGGCAATCAGGCTGTTGAACACCACCCAGACCACGCGCCCGGGATGGCTGTGCGTCAGGCGCGAAAAAAAGTTGCTCCAGGCCAGCGAACCCGCATAGGCATTGGTGACATTGATCTTGAGCTGCGAGAGCACCACAAACAAGGCCGTAGCCGCCACCGCCCAGCCCAGGGTGGGGAACACATACTCATAGGCCGCCAGGTACATCTGGTTGGGGTCTACCGCGCGCTCGGCAGGCACGCTGTGGCTGATGGCCAGATACGCCAGAAAGGCGCCGCCCAGCATTTTCAGCACACCCAGCACCACCCAACCGGGGCCGCCCACCAGCACCGCGAACCACCAGCGTTTGCGGTTGTGTGCGGTCTGCTGCGGCATGAAGCGCAGGTAGTCGGCCTGCTCGCCCATTTGCGTGATCAGGGCAATGCCCACCGTCAGCGCAGCACCAAATAAATGCACATCGAACACGCCACCCGTGCCCAATTCACCAGCGTAGTGCGTGATTCCCGCAAAAGCCGCGGGCTCGCGCACCAAAACATAGCCAAAGGGGACGACCAGCATCAACAACCAGATGGGCTGGGTCCAGAGCTGCAATTTGCTGATGGTGGACACCCCGTGGGTGACCAACGGGATCACCACCAACGCGCAGATCAGGTAACCCCAGGTGGGCGGAATATCGAGTGCCAGCTCCAGCGCATAGGCCATAACGGCCGCTTCGAGCGCAAAGAAGATGAAGGTGAACGAGGCATAGATCAGCGAGGTGATGGTGGAGCCGATGTAGCCAAAGCCCGCCCCGCGCGTGAGCAGGTCCATGTCCACGCCGTAGCGTGCCGCGTACACGCTGATGGGCAGGCCGGCCAGGAAGATCACCAGGCCGGTGACCAGAATCGCCCAGAAGGCGTTGGCAAAACCGTATTGCACCAGCAGGGTGGCGCCCACCGCCTCCAGAATCAGGAACGAAGCCGCGCCAAAGGCGGTGTTGGCCACCCGCCACTCGGACCAGCGCCGAAAGCGCTGCGGCGTGAAGCGCAGGGCGTAGTCCTCCATGGTCTCGCTGGCCACCCAGTTGTTGTAGTCGCGGCGGATTTTGACCACCCGCTGGCGGGCAGCGGGGTTGCTCTGGAGGTCTTCCGGGGACGGGGGTGGGACAGGGTGCACCCTGTTTCGGGTGCAGTTTCTGTGCCACCCCCGCGCACACTCAGCTTGCTGCAAGGTTTCAGCATGCCCGCGCGTGGGGTCAATGCGACAGGGCACGGGCCTTGCTTAGTCCTATGCATTAATCTGTAGCCTGAACTAAAGCGACACCTACGAGCACACCGCCATGGAACTGACACCACGAGAGAAGGACAAGCTGCTGATCTTCACAGCCGCTCTGCTGGCCGAGCGCCGCAAAGGCCGTGGACTGAAGCTGAATTACCCCGAAGCCATCGCCCTGATCAGCGCGGCGGTGATGGAAGGCGCGCGCGACGGCAAGACCGTGGCCCAGCTCATGTCCTATGGACGCACCGTGCTGACGCGCGACGATGTCATGGACGGCATTGCCGAGATGATTCCCGACATCCAGGTGGAAGCCACCTTCCCTGATGGCACCAAGCTGGTCACCGTCCATCAGCCAATAATATGAACACCCCCCGGCTTGCCCACTGCGTGTGGCCTCTTTCCCCCTTGCAGGGGGCAACACCAGTGGCCCGGCGGAGCCGGTTCCACGGTGTTCCTGAAAAATGCTTTCCCTCCTCCACCCTTTCAATCAACACCACGTTTTGGGAGCCCCTATGCATACGAAACTGAAAGCTCTTTTGGCCCTGTTGGCCACGGCCGCCGCATCGGGCAGCGCCCTGGCCCACACCGGGGTGGACGTGCACCAGCACATGGGTTTCATGGCGGGCTTTCTGCACCCCTTTGCCGGCCTGGACCACATGGCGGTGATGCTGGCTATCGGCCTGTGGAGCGCGCTGATTGCCAAACAGTTTGGCCGTGAAATGCTGTGGGGCCCACTGGGCTTTGCCAATGTGCTGCTGGCCGGTGCGGCCCTGGGGCTGCAAGGCATGCAGATCCCCGCGGTGGAGCCCATGATTGCTGCATCCCTGGTGGCAGCCGGTTTGCTGGTGGTCAGCAAGCTGCCGCTGCGCGGTGTGGCCGCTGCCATGCTGGCGGGTGTGTTTGCGCTGTTCCACGGCCTGGCCCACGGCTATGAGCTGGCCAACAACGCCAATGCCTTCCAGGCCCTGGCCGGCATGGTCAGCGCAACACTGCTGCTGCACACCATGGGCCTGGCACTGGGCTGGTCCTTGCGCGGCGCCAACGTCTGGGTACCCCGCATGCTGGGTGGCGCTGTGGCCGCCTTGGGCAGCGCCCTGCTGTTCCTGCAACTGACCAACTAAACCGTTTTTGATTGGGCACGCACTTATGACCCCGGGCGAAATCCTCACCGACGACGGTGAACACACCCTCAACGCCGGACGGCGTACCCTCACCCTGGTGGTGCAAAACACCGCCGACCGCCCGGTGCAGGTGGGCTCGCATTACCACTTTGCCGAGACCAATGGCGCCTTGGGCTTTGACCGTGCAGCCGCGCAGGGCATGCGCCTCAACATCGCATCAGGTTCTGCCGTACGTTTCGAGCCGGGCCAGCAGCGCACCGTAGAACTGGTGGACTTTGCGGGCGACCGCGTGGTGTATGGATTTCGCGGATTGACCCAGGGGCCATTGGCTCAAACGACAGCCCAGGGCGGAGACAAATAATGGCAACCATCGGACGCCGCGCCTATGCGGAAATTTTTGGCCCCACCACCGGCGACCGCGTGCGCCTGGCTGACACCGGCCTGCTGATTGAAGTGGAAAAAGACTACACCCTGGCTGCAGGCAGCTATGGCGAAGAAGTGAAGTTCGGCGGTGGCAAGACCATACGGGACGGCATGGCGCAAAGCCAGCGCACCAACGCCGAAGGTGCGGTGGACTGCGTGATGACCAACGCCCTCATCATCGACCACTGGGGCATTGTGAAGGCCGACATCGGCCTCAAGGGCGGGCGCATCGTGGGCATCGGCAAGGCCGGCAACCCCGACACGCAGCCCGGCGTGGACATCATCATCGGACCCGGCACCGAGGTCATCAGCTGCGAAGGCAACATCGTCACCGCTGGCGGCATTGATTCGCACATCCACTTCATCTGCCCACAGCAGATTGAGGAAGCCCTGGCCAGCGGTGTGACCACCATGCTGGGCGGCGGCACGGGCCCGGCCACCGGCACCTTTGCCACCACCTGCACGC
This sequence comes from Rhodoferax lacus, assembly GCF_003415675.1. GTDB lineage: Bacteria > Pseudomonadota > Gammaproteobacteria > Burkholderiales > Burkholderiaceae_C > Allorhodoferax > Allorhodoferax lacus. The sequence continues at coordinate 224,639 of NZ_QFZK01000003.1, read as the reverse complement.
CCGGCCCCTGGAACATCGAGCGCATGCTGCAAGCGGCCGATGCCTTCCCCATGAACCTGGGCTTTCTGGGCAAGGGCAATGCGTCCTTGCCAGCTGCCCTGCACGAGCAGGTGAATGCTGGCGTGATTGGATTGAAGCTGCATGAAGACTGGGGCACCACGCCCGCGGCCATCAGCAACTGCCTGGATGTGGCGGATGAAACCGATGTGCAAGTGGCCATCCACTCCGACACGCTCAACGAATCCGGCTTTGTGGAAAACACCATAGCCGCCACCAAAGGGCGAGGCCTGTGCGCCTTCCATACCGAAGGTGCCGGCGGCGGCCATGCCCCCGACATTCTGAAGGTGGTGGGCCAGGCCAACTTTTTGCCCAGCTCCACCAACCCCACCATGCCCTACACGGTGAACACGCTGGACGAGCATGTGGACATGTTGATGGTTTGCCACCACCTGGACGCGGGCATTGCCGAAGATTTGGCGTTTGCCGAGAGCCGCATCCGCAAGGAAACCATTGCTGCAGAGGACATCCTGCACGACCTGGGCGCCATCAGCATGATGAGCAGCGACAGCCAGGCCATGGGCCGCGTGGGCGAGGTGATCATCCGCACCTGGCAGACCGCACACAAGATGAAGGCGCAGCGCGGCAGCCTCGGTGATGACACATCCCGCAGCGACAACTTCCGTGTCAAACGCTATATCGCCAAATACACCATCAACCCGGCCATTGCCCACGGCATCAGCCACGAGGTGGGCAGTGTTGAGGTGGGCAAGTTTGCCGACCTGGTGGTCTACAAGCCGGCCTTCTTTGGCGTGAAGCCCGCACTGATTTTGAAGGGCGGATTCATCGCTTTCGCCGCCATGGGCGACCCCAATGCCAGCATTCCCACACCGCAGCCGGTGCACTACCGCCCCATGTTCGGCGCCTATGGAGGCGCCCTCACGCGCGGCTCTTTGACTTTCGTGTCACAGGCCGGGTTGAATGCCGGCATCAAGGACCGCTTTGGCCTGGCCAAGAATCTGAGTGCCGTAAAAAACATCCGCGGCGTGCGCAAGCAGCACATGGTGCACAACAGCTATTTGCCCACCATGGAGATCGACGCGCAAACGTACTCGGTGCGCGCCGACGGGCAACTGCTGACTTGCGAACCGGCCGTGAGTTTGCCGCTGGCGCAGCGGTACTTTTTGTTCTGAAAGTGGGCTTGGTTTGGCAGACTCAACGTAACTGACTAAGGTCGCCCAGCCCACTTGCGCTGCCCTGTTCTGCCAGGCTCTGGTCATGCATCAAAAGCAGCACCTGCCGGTTCATTCATTTCGTCTGGCTCATTTGGCAAGTTGATGGAATGTGTCGCGGTACTCACGCATGAATTCGCGGCCCGCCTTTAACTGCTCATCCAGTTCCGGGTCATACGGTGTGAGCGTGAGGCCATTGGTGGCTTCGGTCAGAAACAAGGTGTCTCCTCTGGCAACCTTCAGGCGTGCGAGAACATCCTTGGGCAAGATCACCCCCACCGAATTGCCGATTTGTATGAGCTTGAGTGCGGACATGGACGACTCCGGAGGGTTCTAGCGTTCGTCATATTAAGTCTGCCAGCAAGAGGATTCAAGCGCTAAAAAGTCTCCCACTCTTCATCCGCCTTGGCGCTGGCCGTCACCACCGGGGCTTTGGCAGGCGCCGGTGCAGCGGGCCGGGCCAGAGCGACCTGCGCTTTGGGTTTGGGCATGGCAGCAGGCTTGCTCCTAGCAGCCAGGCTGACGGGCTTGGAGGGCGCCAGCGCAGGGCGCGGCTTGTGTGCCAGCGGTGCGTGCGCATGGTCCACCAGCGAGCTGTGCACATTGCCCGCCAGCTTGAACACCGCCACCACCTGCACCAGGTCTTGCGCCTGTGCCTTGAGGCTGCTGGCCGCTGCGGCCATCTGCTCCACCAGGGCCGCGTTCTGTTGCGTGACCTGGTCCATCTGCGTAACGGCTTCGCCCACTTGCGATACGCCCAGGGACTGCTCGCTGCTGGCGGCGCTGATTTCGCCCATGATGTCGGTGACCCGGCGAATCGCATCCACCACTTCGGTCATGGTGCTGCCAGCCTGGTCCACCAGCACCGTGCCGTGCTCCACGCGCTCCACGCTGGCGTTGATCAGGCTCTTGATTTCCTTGGCTGCCTCGGCACTGCGCCCGGCCAGGGACCGCACCTCGGAGGCCACTACCGCAAAGCCGCGCCCCTGCTCACCGGCACGAGCTGCTTCCACCGCCGCATTCAGCGCCAGGATGTTGGTCTGAAACGCAATGCCGTCGATCACGCTGATGATGTCGGATATCTTGCGTGAGGACTCATTGATGCCCTTCATGGTGTCCACCACCTGGCTCACCACATCACCGCCACGCACTGCCACGGTGGAGGCGTTCATCGCCAACTGGTTGGCCTGGCGCGCATTGTCTGCATTCTGTTTGACGGTGGCGCTCAGTTCTTCCATGCTGGCTGCGGTTTGCTCCAATGCACTGGCCTGGCTCTCGGTACGTGCTGACAGGTCGTGGTTGCCCTGCGCAATTTCAGAGCTCGACGTGGCCACTGCCTCGGAGCCCTGGCGCACATTGGCCACCACCACGGCCAGGCGCGTCTGCATCATGTCCAGATTGCCCAGCAGGTGGCCCAGTTCATCCGTGCCGTGGCTCTTGACGGAGTGGGTCAGGTCACCATCGGCAATGCTCTGGGCCAGAATCACCGCATCCTGCACCGGCACAATCACGCTGCGCGGAATCACATAGATCAGCCCCAGGCCGACCAGCATGATGATGAGCGTGGCCACCAGCATCGCGTTCTCGGCCGAGGTAACAACGTCCGCCACCTTCTTGGCGGCACCCGCTGTGCCCTCCAGATTGAATTGGAGTATGGACTCCATGGCCGCGTAGGCACCCCGGAAGTCGGCTGGCCCTTTGTCGGCAAAAAGCTTGCGCGCCAAGCCCTGCTGTTCTTCGGTGCTGCCCGCACCGTCCACACCGGCCAACGCTTCCTTGGACAGTTTGAAATAGGTATCGCGTTTGGCCTGGTAGTCTGCATACAGCGCCTTTTCGGCATCGCCCTGCACCTTGTTTTCTTCGGTGTAGGTGAGCAGGGTGGCTGCGTAGATTTCGGTGGCCTTGGCCAGTTCGGCGTCCACGGTCTGCAGCTTGGCGGCAAATGCGGGGATGTCACTCGGGTCACGCCCGGCCAGGCGGTCACTGACCATCAGGTAATGGTCCGCCACAAAGCCCTTCATGTGGCCCAGATTTTCAATGGCCGGTATCCAGGAACCCGCCACCTCCCCGGCTTCGTATTTGACAGAGATGTTGCGATACAGGGAGTTGGCGGCACTGAGCACGGCCAACAGCAGTATCAGCGCCAAACCCACGGTGATGCGGGCGCGGATGCCCAGTCGATTGATATTCATTCGATAATGATCGCCCAGATTGGCAGCCGCCATGGAACTTAATGCACAGGCCCTTGCGGGTGTTGCAATTTTCAAACGACCTGCAGGCAGGATGCCGCAGGCACAAATGCTGCTTAGTACGCACCACACCATGATCCAAGCTTCCAAACTCATCCCCCAAGGCAAGGGCCTGGCTGCCGCCCTGCTCAAGCGCGCCAGCACCGTCGAGCTCGACTGGGACGTGCGGCAGAAAAGCCGCTTCGAGACCACCGACTCTGTCGACCGCACCGTGGGCGTGTTCCTGCAGCGGGGCACCGTCTTGCGCGGTGGCGATGTGCTGTTGGCCGAAGACGGCTCACTGATCCAGGTCTGGGCCGCACCGCAAAAAGTGCTGCGCATCACCCACTGCACAAACCACGGCACGCCGTTTGACCTGATACGCGCGGCCTACCACCTGGGCAACCGCCATGTACCCATTGAGCTCAAGCCCGACTTCCTGCAAATCGAGCCCGATCACGTGCTGGCCGAGATGCTGCGCGCCATGCACCTGATCGTGAATGAAGTAGACGCGCCCTTCGAGCCCGAGAACGGCGCCTATGCCACGGGTGGGCACGGCCACGGGCATGGACACGATCATGGTCATGCGCACGTTCATGGACCGGACTGCGACCACGGGCACGAACACTGAAGCCTCTGCCCATGCACGACATGTCCCTCATGCAGCTGATGTGGCTGGCCTCACCGGCTCTGCCCATTGGCGGATTTTCGTATTCCGAGGTGCTGGAGGCAGCCATCGATGCGGGCCGCGTCAGCAACGAGGCCGAAGCGTCAAGCTGGCTGGTGGACCAATTGCACCTGAGCCTCTCGCGCTCCGATTTGTCGGCCGTGGCCCAGGCCATTCCGGCCTGGCGCGCACAGGACCACACGCGCATTGCCCAGCTCAACGCCTGGGTGCTGCAGACGCGCGAGAGCAGCGAGCTGCGTGCGCAAACCGAGCAAATGGGCCGCAGCCTGCTGGAGTGGCTACGCAACCACACCACCGCCACCCCCGCGCAAATTGCCACCCTGGCCGCCATGGATGCCAGCTACCCCCTGGCCTATGCGCTGGCCGCCAGCAGCACGGGCGCACCGGTGCGCGACTGCCTGCTGACGTATGCCTTCGGCTGGGCCGAAAACATGACGCAGGCCGCCATCAAATCCGTGCCCTTGGGCCAGAGCGCAGGGCAGCGCATCCTGTCTGCCATCACCGCCGAAATTCCCGCGGCGGTAGACCACGCGCTGGCGCTGGATGACGACACGCGCCAAGCCTTTTCCCCCATGTTGGCGATTCTGAGCAGCCAGCATGAAGTCCAATATTCCCGTCTGTTTCGATCCTAGGAAAAACCACCCATGTCCTCCGCACTGCACCACATTCCCAACCGCACCAAGAAGCTGCCCCCCTTGCGCGTGGGCATAGGCGGCCCGGTGGGTTCGGGCAAGACCACCATTCTGGAAATGCTGTGCAAGGCCATGCGAGAGCAATACGACCTGGTGGCAATCACCAACGACATCTACACCAAGGAAGACCAGCGCCTCTTGACCGTGAGCGGCGCCCTGCCCGCCGAGCGCATCATGGGCGTGGAAACCGGCGGCTGCCCGCACACCGCCATCCGCGAGGACTGCTCCATCAACCTGGAAGCCATTGACCGCATGCTGGTGGACTTTCCCAACGCCGACATCGTGTTTGTAGAGAGCGGTGGCGACAACCTGGCAGCCACCTTCAGCCCCGAACTCTCGGACCTGACCATCTACGTGATCGACGTGGCCGCCGGTGAAAAGATCCCGCGCAAGGGCGGCCCCGGCATCACCAAGAGCGACCTGTTCGTGATCAACAAGACCGACCTGGCCCCATATGTAGGCGCCAACCTCGAAGTGATGGAAGCCGACACCATCCGCATGCGCACCACGCCCAAGGGACTCAAACCCTTTGTCATGACCAACCTGAAGACCCTGTCCGGCCTGGACACGGTGGTGCGCTTTATCGAGAGCCGGGGCATGCTGAGCGCAGCGTGAATTTGCGGCCGGTTAGAATACCGGCCACAGGAAGCTTGGCCGAGCGGTTTAAGGCACCGGTCTTGAAAACCGGCGAGGATGTGAGTCCTCCGTGAGTTCGAATCTCACAGCTTCCGCCGCAACCGCCTATCAGGCGGTTTTTTTACGTCTTTTCCAGACTCCAGTTACCCACATAAACCAAACTCTCCGCTCTATAATTCGAATCACAAAGTCTCACCGCGTCTTTTTCAATCCTACGTTTTTATGTGGGGCTTGATGTGGGGAAAGAAATTCGAATGCCAAAAATTGCCAAGCCACTGACCGCCATTGAGGTGAAGCGCCTGCAAGCGCCTGGACTCCATGCCGTTGGCACCGTCCCAGGTCTTCACCTGAGCATAGGCAAGTCTGGTTCAAGTTCGTGGATTCTCAGAACCAAGGTGGGCGATAAGCGCAAAGACATAGGGCTGGGCGGATACCCAGCAATACCGCTTGCGGAAGCCCACGCAAACGCCCGCCAAGCGCTTCAAAGCATCAAAGAAGGGGTAGACCCCGTGGCCGACAAAAAGGCCAAGCGAAACGCCATTGAATGGACTTTCAAGACTTGCGCTCTAGCCTACATAGAGTCACACAAGCCAAGCTGGAGCAACCCAAAGCACGGTCAGCAGTGGGAAAACACCCTTGCAACTTACGTGTATCCCCATTTCGGTGACAAACACGTCAAGGACGTGGACATTGCAGACGTAACGACCGCAATTCGACCAAACTGGGCCACCAAGAACGAAACAATGGTGCGAGTACGCAACCGGATTGAATTGGTGTTGTCATGGGCTGCGGCCCAGGGCTACCGACCTAGGGGACTCAATCCAGCAGCGTGGCGCGGTAACTTGGATCAAGTGCTACCCAAGCCCTCCAAGGTGAACAACCGCAAGCACCACGGGGCCATTCCCATAGCAGACATGTTCGAATTCATGGTAACGCTCGGCGGTGTTGGCGGCACAAGCGCCCGATGTCTTGAGTTCGTCATCTTGACGGCAAGCCGTTCAGGCGAAGCGCGGGGTGCAACATGGAGTGAAGTGGCCCTTGATAGCGGCGTATGGACCATTCCGGCGGAGAGAATGAAGGGACGCAGACCACATCGCGTACCCTTGAGTGCTGAAGCGCTAGCCCTTCTAAACGGGCTGGTGCGATTCGAAGATACAGACCTGCTGTTCCCAGGCCGCGACGGAAAAAAACCATTGTCGGATATGTCACTCACCGCCGTGATGCGTCGATTGAAACTAACTTCCGTTCCCCACGGCTTCCGATCCACATTCAGCGACTGGGTTGCGGAGCGCACAAGCTACCCCAGCGAAGTGAGGGAAATGGCGTTGGCCCATGCAATAGGCAACGACACTGAAGCAGCATATCGGCGCGGCGACTTATTCGACAAGCGCCGCAACCTGATGACGGACTGGGCCGCATACCTCAAGACCAAGCCGGTAACAGCTAACAACGTCGTCAACATCAAGGCGGCATGAGCCGCCCGATACCTTACCAACCCAGGAGCAACCACCCCATGAAAATGACTTTCCAGCAAACTTGCGACTTCCTGGAAGCCGCAGCGCATACCGAGCCACCCGTTGATTGCGGCAATGCCGTCTTGAATCGCGGCATTGATGCTGACGGCAACAGCTTCACGCTTTATGTTGATGCAATGAACGGGGACGGGACACTCACGACAATCTGAAATATTCTTGTCGGTGCCAGTCAAAACTTGTTGGCACTTGACTACAATAGACTTGCGGTTGAACCCTACGCAATGTAGGGAAGCAGTCATCCGTGAAGTTTTCCAGAGAGTGGGCTTGAAACAGGCCAAGTTAGTCCACTCACTTATTGCGCTATTTTTGCGCTCCTTGCAACTAAGCCGAACTCACCCTCATGGGGTTAGCTTTCGCTTGCGTGGCTGACTCCCTGAGACATTCCCTTGTGTTTCATACGGAGACAGAAATGTCCTTAAATCAGAAAATCCTTCGCCTACGCGACGTTGTCGGCACCACCGGCCTATCCAAAAGCTCAGTCTACCGCCTGCTATCCATGCAGCTATTCCCGGCTCCCGTAAAGCTCGGCCTTGCGGCTGTCGGCTGGCGCTCCAATGAGATCGAAGCGTGGATTCAGTCACGCCCAACAGTGGGGGCCGTGTGATGTGCTGTCCCGAACTGAAAATTTACCCGAGCGAAACAGACCCAGGCACAGAAACGGTGAAGCTGGAACTAGACGCGCACACCGCGCTGACGCTTGAGCAAGCGGCCATCCGAGAAGGTCTGTCACAAGGGCAGCTTATCGCGCACATGGTCGCGGACTACACAAGCCGCATTTACTTCTGGGCGGCGGCATGAAAGCTCCCATGACAAACCACGACCTAAACAGCGTCAGCGGCTTCTATGCCGTTGACCTGGACGTCTACCTTCAAACCCTCGAAGAATGCATCATCCTGCAATCGTTCGAAATGGGAGGTGGTGTCGTAATCCACTACGGTATGAGGGGCAGTTCACCGGCTTGGCTGATGGACAACCCACACGGACTGTATGCAATCTGGGTGGAAGATGCTGGCGCCGTTCACTGAAGGTGCGGGGCTGGCTAGCACCAGCCCCATTCCAGCACACAGAGTCGCGCTTGACACACTGGAAAGCGGCACCGACTACAGAGAGGAAGCGCTTAAACAAGCACTTTCAAAAGCAAGCTTAGGCGAGCTGAAACGGTCACTGCAAAAGCAAGCAGAATCCTTGAACGAAGGCGCAGCAATGCGCCTTTCTCAAGAGTTCACGCGGCGCGGAATTGCGCCAGCCTTTAGAGGCATTCCCGTCCGGGGTGACCCGTGGTGGCGGCACCCTACTGAAGAAGTTAATTTCATACTGGTGTGTGCTGACATCGAATGGCTTGCCAGCCGCTACCCAAGCCACACAACGGCATGGAAGCGCGCGCAAACTGCCTTCGACCCCAAGAAGTTGGAAGCTACTGCAAATTACCTCTGTTGGAATGGTCGCGAACCTGGACAGATTGCGATTGCACTTGGTCTGTCTGTTGACCAACAACGCCAACTAGCACGCGTTCAGTTCACCAACGTACGGCGGTGGGTTGACCAACTGCATGAGCGCCTACCCTTTGCTGAATCTGCTATCCGGCGCGAGGTGGAGTCACGCCCCTGGAAGTCTAAAGACCCAATGGAATTCACCATTAAGCGGCGGCTGGCGCTTTGGCATTGCGCAAAGCTTGCCGACGACAAGCCGCAAAGAACCGCCGACTTCTACAAAATGCAAACCGGCGAATCGATTACACGCGGAATTGTGGCGGTGCAGTTGGTCAAGTTACCTACGGTACGTCGCTCACCCCTCTAGTTTTCTCTAATAGGGATGACTCCTAGAACGAAGTTCTAGGCTATGCCAAATCAGCCGGAAACCCGCATGGAATAAGGGCCTCAAGCTATTACAACTTTCAATAATTAAGCTATGACAACTTTATTTTGGTTGTCATAGCTTCTTATCCATAGCCGTAATACCTTGAGCGCCAATGGAGACGCTCATCTTGCAAAATGAATCCCCCGACGGAATTGGAGTGACTGCATCACATGCACACAATGCAATCATTTCCTGCGCAATCAAAAGTTCCTCAAACCTGCCAGCAACCCACCCAAAAACACCCTCAATAATAGGAAGTTCAGGCAATCAAAGTCTTAGGAAATTTTGCCGACCTCCAAGGTAGAGCTTTCAATATTTTCCGATAAAAATTGTTCAAAGCTTACACGGCTCAACTATTGCCATGAGATACATTTAAAGTGTCACACTAGGGAGCAAAAATAATTGGAATCTGAGAAGTCGAACCACAAAAACATCAACAACATCACTATCGGAATTGTTGGCTTGGCGGCAGCGATAGGAGCATTCCTTGCTCCTCCAAACCTAAAGGACAAGATTGAAGGTCTTGCAATGTACGGATCACAGGAGCGCACCTGTTACCGTGAGTATGTTGGCGATCTAAAAGACCCATATTCAGCATATCTCGTCGAAAGCAGAGTTCTGGTTCGTCCAAAAGGCTTTCCAAACTTCTACCCTGTTCTCGAAAAATTCGATGAGGCGATTCAAATCACTATCGCGTCCAAGAACGGCTTTGGAGCTTACACGAAGCAACAATTTCAATGTCCAACTCGAAATGGAATAGTTGATACGACCGACACACACCTTTGGCAATTGCAATCTGAGCGGCTCTAACTGTCTCTAAAGCCCAACATTTGAACCCTGAAATAGTGGTGTTTTCACGGTACTAAAAATTTAAAAATTTGCCTTCGCCTAATAGCGATGGGGCACTTCACATTGTTTGAGGTGTCGTCTATGCATTTTCTATCAAATCTTGGCAAAGATTAAAGCGAAAATGTATTGACGAGATTCAAGACAACGATTGGAAAACCACGATGCAATTTCTTCCATCCGTAATCGGAAGTAGTAATGGCAAGGAATCAATTTTGCCGGCAGATAGCGTTTTTCAGGTTCGTCCATTCCTGAATAAGTTATGCCTTGAATATGAACATTTGCAACATTTCAAGAAGCTAGTATTTCGCCAACACCCAACATACGCTTTCGAACTTATCGAAAATGTAAAGGAAGACCCTCCAGATTTTCGAATCAAAAGAGGCGGAAAAATTATTGGACTTGAACTTACTGCTTACACGCCTTCAACTCGACGTAAACAGGTAGCTTTTTTCGGAAAAATACAGGATCAATTTCTCCAGGCTCACAGGTGCGGGGCACTAAGAAATCTACAAGGCGTCTACATTGAATTGTCATTCAAGACGGATGACGGCACCCCAAAGAAAGTGGACGAAAAAACATTCGTGGAACTTACCCAAGCGTTTAGCAAATTAAGCCCCAGAAGGGATAAAAAAAACCGTATCTGCTCCAATGGAGGCAATCCTTATCCACTCGGGGAATCTGGAGAAACCAATGACGGAGGTATTGGCTGGTATGTCTACGCCGTTTCTGAGACACCGTCTTACGGCACTGCACTCGCCAATGAAACAGGTTTCGACATCAACTATGTCTATAGGCGATGGACTGATTCCAGCGAAGTATTCGAAGAACTTCAGAATCGCATTGATGCCAAAGATCACGGTAGGAACGGAACTGAGGAATTGCTAATTTCCGCAGGGGCGCCCAGCCTAGATGGCTGGGTCATAGCGTCAGAATCGACTTGTATGGCGCATTGCATCAAGGAGTGGACTGGACCAAAGGCTAAACCGAAGCATTTGAAGCGGATTTTCTTAGACATTTGGGGTGCTGATCAATTGCATATACTGTACGAAGCAAACCAGTAGCCCATCTAACCACATTCTTTTTAAAGTGGGTAAGGATGTGGGTAAATTGAAAATTTGACCTTGAAACCCGCATGAATGCTAGATGTTCTACGGACACAGCTTCCGCCAGCCAGGCTGCCGTACGGCCCACGCCAGCTGCCCCACCCCCAGTTCAGTTTTCAAGCCACCAGCCACCCAGACCGTGGCGGTGCCGCACCCCCAGCCATACATCAGCCCATTGCATGACGCAACACTGGTGACCTGGACCAGTCTGCCCCCATACTGTGCGCAACCCAGAAGGACTGACCTATGCAATACGAAGAACGCTTTACCGACGCACAACTGGGCAAGATCATTGAAGAGGGCATGATTTACATGTGTGCCTGCCCGGCCCAGGTGGCCGAAGCCCTGCGCAAGCTGCGCGAGTTGCACCGCTACCAGCAACAGTGCCTGACACAGCCCACCAATGACGCCACCGTGCACAACGCCATTGCCACGAGCACCGTCCAGGCCCATGCCCTGCTGCAGGACTGCCTGGACCACGTTCTGACGCTTGAAAAATGGGACCGGCTCACCCTGCAAATGCCGGACAACCTGCGGGTGCGTCAGATGACTGAAATGTTGGCTGAAGACTGATCGTCCCGCGCCGCCCAGTGCTGCGCCAGCACCCCGCAGATGGCGAGCTGCAGCGGGTGGTAAATCATGATGGGGATGAGGATCAGCCCGAGCGCCGGGTTGGCACCAAAAATCAGGTGCGCCATGGGCACACCGGAGGCCAGGGTCTTTTTGGAGCCGCACAACACGGCTGCAATGCGGTCTTCATCGGGCAGGCCCATGCGCCGGGATACCAAGTTGGTCAGCCCCAGCACCACAAAGAACAGCGCAGAGCCCAACAGCACGGTCTGCAACAGCACAGTCCAACCATAGCTGTGCCAGATGCCTTGCTGCACCGAATCACTGAACGAGGTGTAGACCAGCATCAGAATCGTCACCCGGTCCACGATCTGCAGGCGCGGCTTGTGGCGCGCAGCCCAGTGCTGCAGCCAAGGCCGCGCGGCCTGACCGGCCACCAGCGGCAGCACCACCCACACGAGCAGGTTGACCACCACCGGACCCACCTCAAAGGCCGTGCCCTCGTGCCCCATGGCCCAGGCCATCCACAGAGGCGTGAGCACCACGCCAATCAGGCTCGACAGCGTGGCGTTGAACAGTGCCACCGGCACATTGCCGCGCGCCGCAGCCGTCAGCGCCACCGAGGACGACACGGTGGATGGCAAGGCGCACAGGTAAAAAAAACCCAACTGCAGGTCGGGTGCCATCCAGCCATCACTGACCTTGATCAGGGCCAGGCCCAGCAGCGGAAAGAGCAAAAACGTGCTGAGCTGAACCAGCAGGTGCACGCGCCAGCGCGAAACGCCCTCGCGCAGTGCGGCCAGCGGCAGGCCCAGACCGTTCAGAAAAAACACCAGCGCAATGCCGACTTTGTTGAGCACATCCGGATGCAGAAAGCCGCCCTGCGCGCCGGGCCCGGGCCAGACAAAGGCCAGCGCCACCACCAGCACCATGCCTTTCATGAACCAGTCGAACCTGAATTTCGGGCTTGCGGTTTTTGCTTTATTGGGTGTTGCCATGCTGCGATGCTAGTGCATGGAGCGTGCCACAAAATATCTGGCCGTCGCGTTCCAGCAGCATCAGGCGCGGTGCCACTTGTGAAGCCCTGGCCACGCCTGACTTCACGGCCACCCAGGCCCGCACGCCATGCTGGCTGCGAAAGATGCCATCTGAGAGGCGGTAGTCCACCCCATCCACCTGCATGACACCTTGGGCAGCAAAAGCGTCTTCTATGCGGGCATTGGGTACGCCATAGCCCAGCACATGGCCTCCATCGCAGGTACCGGTACTGGGCGAGTCAAAAAAGTCCAGCAGCACTGCTGCGCACAGGCAGGTGATGGCCAGAAGCACTGCGGGATTCAAGGGCGGGCGGGTCTGCACGGCACAAGGTGAACTGCAGTGCCGCCATCCCTGGCATGGTGGATCGCGGCCTGTGGTCCAAAGTGGTTGGGTTAGCGCGCAATGTGCCGCGCACCGCGCACCCGCGTGCGCCGCTTTGTCCGAACGAGAACACTATTGAGTAGGGGGAGTCGCGAGAGCGGAAAGCGCCCGGCAATGGGCCTGCTTGAGCAACTGGCGTTTTCCGCTGGACTGGTGCAACAGCCAGCATTGCCCGTCCTGGATCTGCAGGTGCAGGCGCTGCGGCTGCTCCAGATCGCGCCCCTGCAGCAAGTCCCCACTGGCCGTGTACTGGTGTCTTCTTTCAAGCACCAACTCGCTGCTGCGGGTCAGGTCGCTGTCGGCCAGGGTGACGCTGGCAAAGCCGCTCAAGGTCAGCACAGCCTGGCGCAGCTCCAGGCGCACGGCTGCATCCGGATCGATCAGCACTGCCGCTTGGGCGGGTTGTGCCTGGCCCACCTGGCAGCCGGGCAACAGCCAGGTGGCCAGCACCAGCACCAAGACCTGCCCGTGGAAGCGTGCGAGCTTGCTCTTCATGGCCTGTCCGTCAGGATACGCAACGCACGGACTCCGGGTTGCACCACAGTCGGCACGTTGGGTTCAAAGGGCGTGCCCCTGAATGCCTGCGCGCTGGGCCCCGCAGGCGCACTCGCCACGGCCGGGCAGGCGCCGGTGAGGCGATAGTGCAGTGCTGTGCTGAGCATGGTCTCCAAAGGGTCGCCGCGCCCATGGTTGAAGTCATCGGCTGCAGCGCAGGTGGGTCGGAATCCGTCGGCGTAATCACCAAAACCCGCGTTGTTGACGCCCTTGAACTGGATCGCAAAGTAGGTATAGCCGCAGTTGTCCTGCGGCACAAAGCCATAGGGCTTGCCGCGTGTGGTGCTACCCATCAAATGCACCGTCACACCGACGCCGCGCAAACTGTTGATCACCGACTCACTGGCCGAGGCCGTGTCGCGCGTCACCAGCAGCGTCACACGCGACAAATTCAGGTGCGGCAGGAGCTGGCCATTCGAGTCCAGGTCGTAGAACGGAAACGTTGTACTTCTTGCGCCCAGCTTGTCGTTGTAAATCAGGGTCTCAAAGGCCTTGCCTGCGGTGCTGGCCGGGTCGGCAATCATGGAGGCCAGGCCGTCTGCGATATACAACAATCCCCCACCGTTATAGCGCATGTCAATCACCAGATCGCTCACCTGGTCTGTCTTGAGCTGGTTGATGGCGGCAATCAGTTCCTGCTCGGACTTTGCAATATGGGTATCGAAGACAAAGTAACCAACCGTGCCATTGGCCGTGGCCAGGGTCTTCACGTTTTGCACGCTGGGAATGCTGTAGGTGCCGGCAGCCAGGGAAGTGACCAGGTTGTCGGAAAATACCAGCACGTGTGGTGCCAGCGTCCTGGGGAACAGGCCTTCGTTCAGTATGGCAACGCCAGCGCTGGTGTTGCTGGTTGCAAAGTCAACGCCGTCCACCGAAATGATTCGGTCACCCCGCTTGACGCCGGCCACCGCTGCGGGCGAGCCGGGTGCAACCTCTGCCACCACCCAGTTGCGTGGAATGGTGTTGACCAAGTCCGCCCACAGAATGCCGTAGTCCTCGGAGATTCCCGCACTGGTATCGTTCCAGGACTGTGTGGTCTGTGACCAGTGAAACTGGTCCACCAGGGCCCCCGTCGCCGTCGTGGCGTTGGTCTTCAAGACATTGAAATAGGCTTGCGGGGTTGTGTAGCTGGCCGCGTTGACGGCAGGCACATCCCGGTACCACAAGTAGGTTTCATCGACGAAGGACCGCAGGTAGGCTTTCTCCTGGTCCACAGTTCCCTGCCGGTCTGCCGTACCGGGTCTGGGGTTGGCGCACAGATGGGCCAGTTGTGCCGATGGGGCAAAGGCCGTAGCCAACGGTGGGGCACTGTTGCCGCCACCGCCACCGCCACAGGCCGCCAAGAGCATGGCCACGCACAGGGCAGCCATGCGGGCAGAGCTGGCAGTGCGCTGCCCAAAGGCCCGATTGAGAGATGTTTTCATGGGCTGCTGTGTCCGTAAATTGCGATGCGTCCAATGTGCCGGGCACCTAAACCCGCAACGAACTCCTCTGTCCAAAGGCAAACACTGTGGGCGCAACTTCGTCGCCCGGCAAAACCCCTCAGGGCTGGCGCGGCGGCAGTTCCAGCTTCAGGCCCACAGGGCCCGTGGCCTGTGTGCCCAGCGCCACAGCGCGCGCCTCAACCGACTGCAGCACCCAGCCCGCTTCCACGGCATTGCCCACGCGAAAAGGTTTGGCGGGCTTGCCATCAATGGACAGCAAGGCCACGCCCGTGCCGGAACCCAGGGCCACGATGCCGGTGAGCTTGAAGCGGCTGCTGGCCTCGGGCGCAGCGGCTGCCTCCGCCGGGGTGGTCACGGCACCCAGCAGGCGCGCAACCACGCCAGCGCCCACAGGCGGGGTGTCCTCACTGGCCAGGGGCAATGGCAGGGGCGGCCCGGCGTCTGCCACCGGCCAGCGCAAGACCCAAAACACCACACTGCCCGCCAGCAGCAGCGCCACCCCAAAGGCGGCAAGGCGTGGCATCCAGGGTGTGGCGGTGTTGGTTTGCATATTCGCGATTATCATGGTGTGGCTTTAGTCGCACTAGGTGTTCCCATGAATATTGTTGTCTCGTCCTCACGCCGCATCACCCGGGGCTTTACCCTGATCGAACTGATGGTGGTTCTGGTCATCATTGGCGTGCTGGCTGCACTGATCGTGCCCAACGTGCTGGACCGGGCCGATGACGCCCGTGTCACCGCCGCCAAGACCGATGTGGGCAACCTGATGCAGGCGCTCAAGCTCTACAAGCTCGACAACCAGCGCTACCCTGCAGGCGCACAAGGCTTGCAGGCGCTGGTGGCCAAGCCCACGGTAGATCCAGTGCCGGGCAACTGGAAGCCCTACCTCGACAAGCTGCCCACCGACCCCTGGGGCGGCAGCTACCAGTACCTGAACCCCGGCATCAAGGGTGAAGTTGACGTGTTGTCGCTGGGTGCGGACGGCAAGCCCGGTGGCGAAGGCAAAGATGCGGATATCGGCAGCTGGCAGTAACCCTGGTCCTGGCAGTCCAGCAGCAACCCGGCGGCACGGCTTCACGCTGATTGAGTTGCTGGTGGTGATCAGCATCATCGCCATTGCCAGCGCCGGCGTGGCCTTTGCCATGCGCGACAGCGCGCAAACCCAGCTTGAGCGAGAAGCGCAACGCCTGTCGGCCCTGCTGGAATCGGCCCGGGCCCAGTCGCGCACGCGCGGGGTGGCCGTGGTCTGGCGCAGCACAGCCCAGGGCTTTGTGTTTGAGGGCCTGCCGCCCGGTACCCTGCCCGGAAACTGGCTGGATGCCACAACCACCGCGGCCGCAGGCAGCCGCCTGGAGCTGGGGCCGGACCCCATCATTGCCGCCCAATCGGTCACCCTGGGCAATCTGCAGCAAAGCAGCGTGGCCTGGCGGGTGGCCAGCGACGGCCTGCGCCCGTTTACCGTGCAAAGGGCGGACGCGCCAGCCGCTGGCGCAGGCATACCGCCATGAGCCGCCAGCCCCGGCCCGGCGCCCGCGCCGCCAGCCAAGCCCGCGGCTTTACCCTGATTGAAGTGCTGGTGGCCTTGGGCATTGTGGCCATTGCGCTGACTGCCGGCCTGAAGGCTGTGGCCTCGCTCAGCCGCAATGCAGAGCGCCAGTCGGATGTGATGCTGGCGCAGATGTGCGCCGAAAACGAACTCATCAAGCTGCGCCTGGCGCGCCAGCTTCCCGGCGTGGGGGACAGCAGCAGCGACTGCGAACAGGCCGGCCAGACCCTGCAGGTGCAAACCACAGTGCGACCCACGCCCAACCCCAATTTCCTGCGCGTGGACGCCCAGGTGCTCAAAGAGACCACTCCGGTGTTCCAGATCACCACCGTGATGGGGCGCAACTGATGGCAACCTGCAAAACCCCTGCACGCCGGGCGCGCGGCTTCACCCTGGTGGAACTGCTGGTGGCCCTGGTGGTGATGGCCCTGCTCAGCCTGATGAGCTGGCGCGGGCTGGACGCCATGGCCCGCGCGCAAACCCAGACCCAGGCCCGGGCCGACGACCTGCTGGCCCTGCAAAGCGGCCTGGCGCAATGGGGGGCGGACCTGGACGCCATGGCAACCGAGCTCACCAAACCGGGTGCCACCAGCGCGCTGCCCAGCCCGCTGGAGTGGAACGGCCAGGTGTTTCGCATCACCCGTTACAGCAGCGGCACCGACGCCGGCCTGCGCGTGGTGGCCTGGGCCCTGGGCGAGGACCAGGGCCGCAAGGCCTGGCTGCGCTGGCAGTCGCCCGTGCTGCGCACCCGCGCGGAATGGCAGGCAGCCTGGCTGCAGGCCGGTGTCTGGGCGCAAAGCCCCACCGCCGCCAGCCGTGCCCGCCAGGTCAGCATCGTGCCCCTGGTGGACTGGCAGATCTTCTATTACCGGGGTGACGCCTGGAGCAACCCCGGCTCCAGCAGCGAGGCCGCCTCTGTCAACCCGGACGGTGTGCGCCTGCTGCTGACACTGCCCGATGGACAGCCGCTGGCGGGCAAGATCACCCGCGACTGGATTCGCCCCACGGCCGTGGGAGCCAAGACATGAAGCCCATCACAGCGTCGGCCACGGGCACCAGGAGGCAAAGGGGCGCGGCCCTGCTCACCGCCATGCTCACCGTCACCCTGGTGGCGACCTTTGCATCTGCCGCGCTGTGGCAGCAATGGCGCAGCGTGGAGATAGAGGCTGCCGAGCGCAGCCGCACGCAAATGCAGTGGGTGCTCAACGGCGCGCTCGACTGGGCACGGTTGATCCTGCAGGAAGACGGGCGCAATGGCGAGATCGACCACCTCTCCGAGCCCTGGGCCCTGCCCTTGCAGGAAGCGCGCCTCTCGAGCTTTCTGGCCGTGGACAAGAACAACACCGATGACGCCATGGACGCCTTTCTGTCCGGCCAGATCAGCGACCAACAAGCCCTGCTCAATGTGCGCAACCTGGTGGTGGACGGCAAAGCCAACCTGCCTGCCTTTCAGGCCTTCGGGCGCCTGTTCACCCTCCTCAACCTGCCGCGCAACCAGCTGCAGGTGCTGGTCGACCAGCTGATCGCCAGCGATGCCGCCAGTGCGGATGCCACGGCCAACTCAAAATCCGCGAGCCTGGCCCAGGCACCGCTCAAGCCCTACCGCATGGAACAGCTGGTCTGGCTAGGCCTGCCTGCGGCCACCATCAAGGCCCTGATGCCGTATGCCACCCTGCTGCCGGTGGTCACGCCGGTCAACCTGAACACCGCCGGTGCCGAAGTCCTGAGTGCCGCCCTGCCCAACACGGATTTGGCACAGGCACAGCAAATGGTCACGCAGCGGGCCACGGCCCATTTCAAGACCCTGGCCGAAGCCCTCAAGGCGGCCGGCATCCCGGACGCCACGGCGGCCCAGGTGGACACCAAGGACTACGCCATAGGCACCCATTTCTTTGCCGTGCTCGGGCGCTTGCGCCTGGGTGACAGCGCGGTACAAGAGGTTTCACTGGTCGAACGCATGGGCTCGGATGTGAAGGTCCGGTGGCGCCAGCGCGAGGCCCTGACTGCTGCGGCAACGGCATCCCTACAATGAGCATCAGCAGCCCATGTCCACACTGATACTTTCCCTCCCCTCCATTTCAGGTGCAGCCTCGCCCGAATACGACTACGTGCTCACGCCCGACGGCGAGCAACTGACGCTGCAGGGGCGGGCCGCTGCAGCCCTGCTGCCTGCGCAAGGCACGCGTGGCGCCGAGGTGGTGGCGGTGATTCCGGCGCGCGCGCTGTCCTGGCACAGCATCGCACTGCCCGAAAAGGTGTTGCGCGGCCTGCTGTCGGGGCGCACCGAGTCGGCCCGCGTGCGGGGTGTGCTGTCCGGGGTGCTGGAAGACCAGTTGCTGGACGAACCCGATCGCCTGCACTTTGCGGTGTTTGCCGCAGCACCCGGCACGGCGGACGAGGCACCCCGGGCCTGGGTGGCCGCCTGTGACCGGGCCTGGCTGCAGAGCAGCCTGCAGGCCCTGGAGGCTGCGGGCCGCACGGTGGGCCGCATCGTGGCCGAATGCACGCCCACACCGGCGGGCACGGCCCGCGCGCTGATCAACCCGGACTTGGAGCCGGCACAGATGCTGCTGTGCACCGCCCAGGGGGTAAGCCTCCTGCCCCTGTTGCCCAACACCCTGGCGCTGGCCCAGGCACAGGCCGGGCTGGAAGTGTTCGCCGAGCCGGCCGTGATGGAACTGGCGCAGAGCAGCTTTGGCAACCAGGTGGCCTTGCAGACCCGCGCCCAGCGCCTGCTGATGGCCGCCCAGTCGCCCTGGAACCTGGCGCAGCTGGAGCTGAGCGCCTCGCCCGGCGGACGCCTGCAAAAGCGCCTGGCGCTGGCCTGGCAGCAAGGGCTGCATGGCGCGGCCTGGCGACCGGTGCGCTGGGGCCTGGTGGCCCTGCTGCTGGTGCAGGTGGTGGCGCTCAACGCGCTGGCCTGGCACCAGCGCAGCCAGCAGGACCAGCAACGCGCTGCCATCCAGGGCATGCTGCAACAGACTTTTCCGGATGTGCGCCTGGTGATTGACGCACCGCTGCAAATGCAGCGCGCGGTGGACGATCTGGCACGCTCCCACGGCGCAGGTGCCGACACCGATCTGGCCCGCGTCTTCTCTGCCCTGGGAGCGTTGGTGCCCCCCACCCTGAACCTGTCGGCCATTGAGCTGACCGACAGGCAGCTGCTGCTCAGCGCCACCGGCCTGGACGCGGGCAACACGCAGCCGCTGATCGATGGTCTGGACGCGCGCGGCCTGCGCGCCCAGATTCAAGACGGACAAATCACCATCAGCCCCAAGGAAGCACGCCCATGAGCCGCCCCATCTTGGTCTGGCAACAAGCCCTGCAGGCGCGCTGGAACGCCCTGGGTGCGCGCGAGCAGCGTGGCCTGAGGCTGGCCGCTGCGGCACTGTTGGTGCTGCTGGTCTGGAGCGTGGCACTGGCGCCCGCGCTGCGCACACTGAAAAACGCCCAGACCCAAAGTGCGCAGCTGGGCCAGGCGGCCGAGCGCATGCAGGCCCTGCAGGCGCGCGCCCGGCTGTTGCAGGCCAAGCCGGTGGCTGCCCCGCAGGAGGCTTTGAAGCCCCTGCAAACCGCTGTGACGGCGCTGGGCCAGAGCGCCAGCCTGCAGGTCAGCGGCGAGCAGGCCACCCTGACCCTGAAGTCAGTCAGCGCGCAAAGCCTGGGGCCGCTGCTGGCCCCCGCACCGGGCAGCGGCAGCAGCCCGTCCGAGGCGCATTTGCAGCGCGATGCCGCCAGTGCCGAGCCGCTCTGGAGCGGCAGCCTGGTGTATCGCCTGCCCGCGCAGACGCGCACCAAACCCTGAACCGGCCCGCAAGCAACACCCGCATGGCCCGCCCCACCTTTGCCCCATCCGTGCGCCCCGCCACGCGCTCTGCAAGCGCGCCCAGCCGCGGCGTGTGGGCCTGGGCGCTGCTGGGCGGCCTGATAGGGGCCCTGTGGGCCACGCTGCAATGGGCACCGGCCGTCTGGGTGCAGCGCGCCGCCTTTGCCGCCACCAGCGGCCGCGTGGTGCTGCGTGACAGCCAGGGCACGCTCTGGCATGGCTCGGCCCAGCTGGGCTTTACCGGCGGCACCGGCAGCAGCGACAGTGCGCGCCTGCCCGGGCGCGTGCAGTGGGACCTGGGCCTGGGTCTGGGCGGCCTGCAGCTGGCCTTGCGGGCGGACTGCTGCACCCCGCAAGCGCAGCAGCTCACGCTCACGCCGGGCCTGCGCAACTGGCGCCTGCAGGTCGCAGCAGGCGAATCCACCTGGCCCGCCGCCGTGCTGAGCGGCCTGGGCACGCCCTGGAACACGGTGCAGCTGCAGGGCCCGCTGCAACT
This sequence comes from Rhodoferax lacus, assembly GCF_003415675.1. GTDB lineage: Bacteria > Pseudomonadota > Gammaproteobacteria > Burkholderiales > Burkholderiaceae_C > Allorhodoferax > Allorhodoferax lacus. The sequence continues at coordinate 203,965 of NZ_QFZK01000003.1, read as the reverse complement.
CAGGACGCCGGGGCTGACCCTGGTGTCATCGGTGGACCGCCTGTCGGTAGAGGGCTCGCTCAGCCTGGACATGCCAGCGCTCAGTTCACGCCTGTCCACCCTGCGCCCCCTGGGCAGCTACCGCCTGCAACTGCAGGGGGGCGAGCAACCCAGCCTGGACCTGCGTACGGTGGAAGGCAGCCTGCAATTGCAAGGAGTAGGCCACTGGACCGCTGCTCATCTGCGCTTTGTGGGCGAAGCCAGGGCCGATACTGCCCACGAGGCAGAACTCTCGAATCTTCTCAACATCATGGGGCAGCGCGACGGCGCGCGGTCTGTCATCACCCTGGGCTAGCCATATGCAATATCCCTTGCCATTTCGACTTGTCAATCAATGGGTACGCGCAGGTGGCCTGGTTGCGGCACTGGCCGTGTACTCCCTGTCCTTTGCGCAAGCCGACGCCCCACCGGTGCCCAAGCTGACGCGGGGCATGCCGGTCACGCTGAACTTTGCCAACGCCGAGATCGAAGCCGTGGCCCGCGCCATGTCCAGCATGACGGGGCGCCAGGTGGTGGTGGACCCACGCGTGAAGGGCACCATCACCCTCACCACGGACCAGCCCATCTCCCCGGCGCGCGCCTACAACCAGTTCCTGGCGGCGCTGCGCCTGCAGGGCTTTACCGTGGTCGAGTCAGCCGGGCTGGACAAGGTGGTGCCCGAGGCCGATGCCAAGCTGCAAAGCGGCGGCGTCAGTGTCGACGGCAGCGGCAAAGGCGGCGCTGCGGGCAACCAGATCGTCACGCAGATCTTCAAGCTCAACTTCGAGAGCGCGGCCAACCTGCTGCCCGTGCTGCGCCCGCTGATCAGCCCCAACAACGTCATCAACGTCAACCCCGGCAACAACTCGCTGATCATCACCGACTACGCCGACAACCTGCAGCGCCTGGCCCGCATCATTGCCGCCAGCGACGTGGCCAATGGCAGCGACCTGGAAATCCTGCCACTCAAATACGCCATTGCCAGCGACCTGGCACCGCTCATCCTGCGCTTGATGGACAGCGGCACAGCGGCCGCGCCCGCGGCCGGCCAGACCGACAGCGGCTTCAAGACCACCATCATTGCCGAGCCGCGCAGCAATGCGCTCATCGTGCGGGCTGCCAACCCGGCCCGGATTTCACTGGTGAAATCGTTGGTGGCGCGGCTGGACCAGCCCACGGTGCAAGGCGACGGTGGTACCGGCAACGTCCATGTGGTGATGCTGAAAAATGCCGACGCCACCAAGCTGGCCGCCACACTGCGTGCCGTGATTTCGGGTGAGGTGCGCAGCAGCGTGGCCACGGCCACCAGCGGCGGTGCCGCTGCTGCCGCACCGGCCAGCGCCACCACCGGTGGACAGGTGCAGGCCGACGTGGCCACCAATTCACTCATCATCACCGCGCCCGATCCGCAATACCGGCAACTGCGCGCCGTGATCGACCAGCTCGATGGCCGGCGCGCGCAGGTGTTCGTGGAGAGCCTGATCGCCGAGGTCAACGCCGACCGTGCCGCCGAATTCGGCATCCAGTGGCAGGGCCCCATCGGCAAGGCCGGCGACTCCACCATCGGCCTGCTGGGCACCAACTTTGGCAGCGGCGCCAAGAACATCATTGCGCTGGCCACCGGCGCTGCGGCCGGCACGGTCGCGCCAGCGGCCGGTCTGAACATCGGTGCGGCCACCCTGAACAACGGCGTCTACACGCTGGGCTTTCTGGCGCGCTTTCTGGAGCAGAACGGCGACGGCAACATCCTGTCCACACCCAACCTGCTGACGCTGGACAACGAAGAGGCCAAGATCGTCATCGGCCAGAACGTGCCCTTTGTCACCGGCCAGTACACCAATGCCAATTCGGGCGGCACCGGCTCGGTCAACCCCTTCCAGACCATTGAGCGCAAGGACGTGGGCCTGACCCTGCGTGTGAAGCCCCAGATCAGCGAGAACGGCACGGTCAAGCTGTCCATCTTCCAGGAGGTCTCCACGGTGCAGGCCTCCAGCGTGAATTCGGCCACCGGCCTGATCACCAACAAGCGCTCCATCGAGTCCAATGTGCTGGTGGATGACGGCTCCATCGTGGTGCTGGGCGGCTTGCTGCAGGACACCTACTCGGGCAACAACGACCGCGTGCCCGGCCTGGCCGACATCCCGTTCTTTGGCGCCTTGTTCCGCAGCGAAGCACGCAGCCGCAGCAAGACCAACCTGATGGTGTTCCTGCGCCCGGTGGTGATACGTGACGGCTATGCCAGCGACGTGCTGTCCAACAGCCGCTACGACCAGATGCGCGGCACCCAGCAGGACTCGCAGCCCCTGCCCAGCAAGGTGATGCCCATCAACGGGGCAGCCGTCCTGCCCGAGGCACCACCCATCAAGCCCCGGGCCAAGGCAAGCCCTGCCACGGTGCAACCACTGGTGGCACCCGCCAGCGCAAGCCCGGTGCAATAAACGCTCACCGCATGGCCTCACGCTACCCCCTGCCCTACGCCTTTGCCCGCAACCAGCAGCTGCTGCTGGAGCAGGAGGGTGACAGCCTGACCCTGTGGCTGCATGCCGCCACGCCCCCTGGCGGCATCAGCGAAACCCTGCGCAAGCACCACGCGCACCACATCGAGATGCTCAGTGCCGACCAGCTGCAGCAGCGCATCAGCGCCGCCTATGCGCAGGGCGAGTCCAGCGCCGCCTCGGTGGTGAGCGAGGTGCAGAGCGACGCCGACCTGTCGCGCATGATGCAGGAGCTGCCCGCGGTGGAAGACCTGCTGGAGAGCGCGGGCGACGCGCCCATCATCCGCATGCTCAATGCCTTGCTGACGCAGGCTGCCCGCGACGGCGCCAGCGACATCCACATCGAACCCTACGAGCGCCACAGCAGCGTGCGCTTCCGGGTGGACGGCACGCTGCGCGAAGTGGTGCAGCCCAACCGCGCGCTGCACGCTGCGCTGATCAGCCGCCTGAAGATCATGGCCCAGCTCGACATCTCGGAGCGGCGCCTGCCGCAGGACGGGCGCATCTCGCTGCGCATCGGCACGCGCGCCATGGACGTGCGCGTCTCCACCCTGCCCAGCGCGCATGGCGAACGCGCCGTGCTGCGCCTGTTGGACAAGAGCCAGGGTGCGCTCAACCTGGAATCGGTGGGCATGCAGGGCGAGGTGCTGCAGCGCATGGAGAGCCTGATTGCCCAGCCCCACGGCATCATCCTGGTGACCGGCCCCACCGGCTCGGGCAAGACCACCACGCTGTATGCGGCGCTCTCGCGGCTGGACGCCACGACCAGCAACATCATGACGGTGGAAGACCCGATCGAGTACGAGCTGGCCGGTGTGGGCCAGACCCAGGTGAACGCCAAGATCGACCTGACCTTCGCCAAGGCCCTGCGCGCCATCCTGCGCCAGGACCCGGACGTGATCATGATCGGCGAGATCCGCGATTTCGAGACCGCCCACATCGCCATCCAGGCCTCTCTCACGGGCCACCTGGTGCTGGCCACCCTGCACACCAACGATGCCGCCAGCGCCGTCACCCGCCTGATCGACATGGGCGTGGAGCCGTTTTTGCTGAGTTCGAGCCTGTTGGGCGTGCTGGCCCAGCGCCTGGTGCGCAAGCTCTGCGCGCATTGCCACGGCGCGGGCTGCGCCGAATGTTCGCAGAGCGGCTACCAGGGCCGCACCGGCATCTTTGAGTTGCTGGTCACTGATGATGCCCAGCGCGCCCTGATCCACCGCCGTGCGTCGGATGCCGAATTGCGTCAGGCTGCGATCAACGCGGGCATGGTGCTGATGCGCGACGACGGCGCGCGCCTGGTGCAAGCCGGCATCACCTCACCGGAAGAGCTGCTGCGGGTGACGCGGGATTAGCGTTCTGCAGGACAACAGCGCCCACCCGCGGGCGCCGTATCTCCGGTTCAATAAGGTTTGAAATTCGAGCCCGTCTGTGAAGCCATAAGGGAGAGCCGCCGTGGGTCGCCCCGGCGATCCGGCTTTTGCGTGGACAGACGCGGGGCCACGCTGGCCCCGGATGCGCCGGTATGGAAGAAGGCGATGCTGGTCTGGAGTTGCTCTGCCTGGTTGGAGAGCTCCTCGCTGGTGGCCGCCAACTCTTCGGCCGCTGCGGCGTTCTGCTGCGTGGCGTTGGAGAGCTGGCCCATGGCCCCACCGATTTGTGTCACCGACTCGCTCTGCTCGGTGCTGGCTGCGGCAATTTCCTGAACCAGTTCACTGGTCTTCTGGATGCTGGGAACGATTTCATCCAGCAGCGCTCCGGCGCGTTCCGCCGTCGACACGCTGCTGCTGGCCAGCGCGCTGATTTCGCGCGCAGCGTCCTGGCTGCGTTCGGCCAGCTTGCGCACCTCGGCGGCCACCACAGCAAAGCCCTTGCCATGCTCGCCCGCACGCGCGGCCTCAATGGCCGCATTGAGGGCCAGCAGATTGGTCTGGTAGGCAATGTCGTCCACGATGCCAATCTTGGCCGCGATCTGCTTCATGGCAATGACCGTCTGCGTCACGGCGGCCCCCCCTTCGCCCGCTTCCCGGCTGGCCTTGGTTGCCATGCCGTCGGTGACTTTGGCGTTGTCCGTGTTCTGGCCTATGGATGCAGAGATCGAATCAATCTGCGCACTGGTTTCTTCCACACTGGCGGCCTGCTCGCTGGCCGCCTGTGACAGGGACCCTGCGGTGGAACTGACCTGGCTGGCTGCGCTGGTGAGTGCGTTGGCGGCCTCGCGCACCTCGCCCAGCACACGGGTGAGGTTTTCCGCGGTCTGGTTGGCCCGCTCCTTGACTTCACCGAACAGGCCCGCATAGTCGCGGCTAATGCGCTGGGTCAGGTCCCCGTTGGAAAAAGCGGTCAGCAACTGGGCGATGTCGCTCAGCCCCAGTTCGCTGGTGGCCATCAGTTGGTTCATGCCGGTGGAAAGGTTGGCAAAAAAGCCGGTCTTGCCCTCAGCAGACAGCCGCTGGCTGAAGTCACCTGAGGCTGCGGCGTCTACCAGCCCGCCCACCTCGGTCTCGGCCGCCAGCTGCTCCGTGACGTCCAGCCACTGGCCAATGGTGCCCAGCTTCTCGCCGGTTGCCGAAACAACCACCGTGGTCGTCAGGTCATAGGTGCGGCTGCCGAAATGCTGCCTGGACTGCACGGTTCCACCCATGCGCTGCAGGCGATCGAGCGCCTCTTGCGGGTTGTCATAGAACATGCCCACGCTGCTGTGGATCACCTGTTCCGGGTCGAAACCCGCCAGCTTCCGGGCGAACCCCTCGCGATCGCGGCGCAAGGTCTGCTGCAGGGCCGTATTCAGGTAAATGATGGTGCCACTGTTGTCGGCAATCAGCACCGGCAGACTGACGTTGTCCAAAGCCGCCTTGACGCGTGCATTGTGGTTGGCAGCCACTGCCGCCTCCTGCATCGCCTTGCGCGCCTCGCCCACCGCATCGGTAACGCGCCTCAGTTGCCCTGGCAAGACAGCCACCTCCTGGCGGAAGTCGCCGCTGGCGTACTGACCGAGCAACTCCACCAGGCGCATGATCATCTGGGTGTAACCCATGACCAGGGTGTTGATGCCCTGGGCCATATCTGCGTAGCTGCCAGGCAGTGCCGCTGTAGCTATCTGGTGGTCGACCAGGCCCGCAGCATGTTGGGTGGCCATCTCCAGTTGTTCTTTCTGGAACTGGCCCAGCACCGCATGCATGCCGATCAGGGAGCGGACCACCTGGGCCAGCTCATCCTTCCCCAGGGGCTCGGCCGGCGCCTGGCTGAGGTCGCCATCGGCGACCTCCTGCAGATGGCGGCCGACCAACTGCAGGCCGCCGCGGGTCAGGAGAAAGAAGCTGTAGAAAAAATAGCCCGCCAGCAACAGCGTGATGAGTGCCGCGCCTCCCACCACTCCCATGCGCACTTTCATCTGGTCGATCCGCTTGACCAGCAGCGCATCCAATGCAGGCAGGCCCGAGTCGTAAAAGCCCATCAGGTTGCCCACCGCGGCCTCGCCTTTGGCAAAGTACTGCTGCGGCGTCATATCGGTCATTTGTATCAGGGCATCCGGGTTAGCAGCAAACTTCTGGAATGCCAGGGCGTCATCAAACACCTTGGTAGTCAGCTTGCCCTTGAGCTCCGGGTTCGCATCGATGGCACGCTGCAGGTACGCCTTGCTGCTCTTGATGCCATTTTCCACGCCGGCCACCCACACGGTGTACCGCTTTTCTTCATCCACGGACAGGCCGGGTCGGGCCACGGCATAGGTTCCCCAGCCCCACAGCTGGCCCAGGTCCTCAGCCAGCGGCGGCATGGACAGCACCATGGTGTCCACGAGGTAAAAAGAATCCAGGTCGGGGTCCAGCACCAGGTTGGAGTTGTCGCCGATCTTGTTGAGCAGCGCCAGAATGGATGCCGTCACCGGGCCAAAGACCGTGCGGCCATTTTCATCGGCCCCGTTTTTCGACTTCGTTGTGGCCAACCAGGCGTTCTTGAGCTTGTCGAATTCAGGACGTACCTGCAGCGGGTCGCCGTTTTGCTGGAGTTGGCTTTCGAACCCGGCCAGGGCCTCGTCGGTCTGCTTTCTGCCCTCGGCATACTTGGCCTGGCCATCAAAGTTGCCCAGCATGGCACGGGTGGCGTTGCGGGTCTTGAGCACACCTTGCAAGATGGGGCTGAATTTTTGCAGGGTCGCCACGCCAATCCGCTCGGACTGGCTGAACCGGAGCTGTTGCAACTCGGAAGAGGAATAGAAGTACCCGATCAGAAACAGGGGCGTCAGGAACAGCAGGGAAATGATCAAGGCTTTCACAACGAAGTTGTGTCGGCTCATCAATCGCACGCCCGCAGACCAGAAGGAAGAGCCGTAGACATTGGGATGGCCTGGCGCTGGATGCGTGGCGCGATGGGATTTTTGATTCACGTGTGTTTCCGCAAAAATTTATGTTGTGAGGGTGCCGGCTTGGGGTTCTGAAACCCGCCACCATCGCCGCCTGACTCAGCCCGAGGTGCGCCACGGCACACCGCTTCAAAGTCTACGGTGGTTTGATGAGCGTGCACCTCAATAGTGCAAAACTATTTGATGCCGCAGGTACTGCTCCGATTGGGTGCAGAGGCCTTACACCGGCCGCATCCAGGCCAGCAGGCTGAGCCCACCCAGCAACAGCGGCTGGTGCAGCATGTAGTAGCTCAGGCTCCAGCGCCCCAGAAATGCCAGGCCGCGCAGCGGCGCACCCGGCACCCCACGCCCCAAAGCCTGGCTGGCGCGCTCCAGGGCCGCCGCATGTCGGCATACCAGCCACTGTCCCGTAGCCAAACCGAAGCACATCACACCCAGCCAGGGAAACAGCGGCGCGTAGTCCTCGGTGATGGGCTTGTGGCTGATCAGGCCCAGCCAGTTCCAGAGCCTCTCATTTAAAAAGTCCAGCGCGGGCCACAGCGCGTGCGCCTGTTCGGCCATGCGCGGCAAGGCCAGGGCCAGCACACCCAGCAGCCACAGCCGCCAGCCAGCGCCCGGGGTGGCAGACCAGACAACCGCCAGCAGCCGCCCCAGGATCAGCATCAGGGCCATGCCGTGCAGGATGCCGAAGTAGATATAGCTTTGCGGGAACATGGCATACGAGCCGATGCTCACCGCCAGCGCGCACAGCGCAATCTGGCGCCAGCGCTTCCAGAAACGGCCCCTGCTCTGGCCCTGCTGCACGGCAATGGCCTGGCCCAGGCCGGCGCAGAACACAAACAGGCTGACGATGACCAGGCGCTGCACGGTCCAGAACGGGTCACGGTAAAAGTCGGCTTGCAGGTAGCCGAAGTGCTGCAGGTCAAAGCTGAAGTGGAACAGCGTCATCCACACCATGGCCAGGCCGCGCAGCATGTCCACAGCGGCAAAGCGGGAGGTCGGGGTGGCTTGCATGCGCCATTGTCCCTGACTTCACTCGTGATAAGGTCAGCCCCATGCCCGCCTATTCCTTCACTGCCCTGGACGATCAGGGGCAAACCCGCAAAGGCACGCTGGAGGCCGACAGCGCCAAATCGGCGCGCACCCAGTTGCGCGCGCAGTCATTTATTCCGCTGTCGGTGCAGGTGCTGGCCGGCAGGCCCCTGGCCGAGGGCAGTGCACGCGGCTGGCACTCGCGCGTGATCAACAGCAACGAGCTGGCCATCTGGACGCGCCAGCTGGCCGAGCTGGTGTCCTCCGGCCTGCCGCTGGAGCAGGCCCTGGGTTCGCTGGCCGAAGAGTCCGAGTCGGAGGCCCACCGCAACCTGAATGCCGCGCTGCGGGCTTCGGTGAATGGCGGCACCAGCTTTGCCAAGGCGCTGGAGCAGCACCCCCTGGAGTTTGCCGACATCTATGTGGCGGTGGTGGGCGCAGGCGAGCAAAGCGGCCACCTCTCGCTCGTGCTGGTGCGTCTGGCTGAGGACCTGGAGGAGCGCCAGGTGCTCAAGTCCAAGCTGCTGGGCGCTGCGCTTTATCCGGCCATCGTCTCGCTGGTGGCGGTGGTGATCGTGCTGTTTCTGGTGGGCTATGTGGTGCCGCAGGTGGCCCATGTGTTTGCCGGCAGCAAACACGCCCTGCCGTTTTTGACGGTGGCCATGATGGCCATCAGCGACTTTGTGCGCGGCTACGGCTGGCTGGTGGCGCTGCTGCTGGCGGCGGGCTCGGCCCTGCTGTGGCAGATGCTCAAGAACACCGCCTTTCGCGAGCGCTGGGACGCCGCCTGGCTCAACCTGCCCATCCTGGGCAAGCTGGCGCGCGGCTACAACGCGGCACGCTTTGCGGGCACCCTGTCCATGCTGACGGCAGCGGGCGTACCGATTCTGCAAGCCCTGCAGGCAGCAGCCCAAACCCTGAGCAACCAGGCCCTCAAGCGCGACGCGCTGGATGCGCTGGTGCTGGTGCGCGAAGGCGCGCCGCTGGCCGCAGCCCTGGCGCAGAAGAAACGCTTCCCCGGCCTCTTGTCCATGTTCGCGCGCCTGGGCGAGCAGACCGGCCAACTGCCTTCCATGCTGGACCGCGCGGCCAAGCAACTCAGCACCGAGGTGCAGCGCCGCGCCATGCACCTGGCCACCATCCTGGAGCCCTTGCTGATTGTGGTCATGGGCCTGGTGGTGATGCTGATTGTGCTGGCCGTGCTGATGCCCATCATCCAGCTCAACCAGTGGGTGAAGTAGCAAACTTCAGCGCCTGACAAGTCGCACAAAAGGCCCGGTTTACCGGGCTTTTTTTCGCCTTCCATTTCCCCGCGTTTCCAGACAATCCCCAGCAGGGATCAAGACCGCAAGGCCTCTGAACAACGGGTTACCTGCATGCCCGGATAGAGGCCTTCAGATACATGGAATTGCACATATGGTTGCAAGACACCAATGCGCAGCGTTGCGCAGGCGCGCGCTCGCTGCAATCAGCCTGCTGCTCTGTGCCGCAGCACACGCGGGGCTGGGCGGTTCGCTGGACTCGGTCTACGCCGACCAGCAGGCCAGCGGCGCTGGCAGCGCCCTCAAAACCAATCTGGCAGGTGCCACGCAGTACACGCTGCAGCAGGCCAATGGCGTCACCATCCGGCAATACGTGGGGGCCAATGGCACCGTCTTTGGCGTGGGCTGGAGTGGCCCGGTGCTGCCGGACTTCAAACGCCTGCTGGGTGCGCACTTTGCGGCCTACGACCAGGCACAGCACCAGAACACGCGCCACATCAGCATCCAGAGCGCCGATCTGGTTGTGGAAGCGGGCGGCATGATGCGCTCCTTCAGTGGGCATGCCTTGCTGCCGGGGCTGCTGCCGCCCACGCTGTCGCGTCTGGACATTCGCTGAGTGAGGGGGAGCCAGACCATGCGCCTGCCTGTCCTTTCACTCCTGCGCTGGCTGTGGGCCGGTGTGCTTCTTGCACTGGCAGCCTGCGGCGGTGGTGGTGGTGGCACCGGCAGCAATGCCGCGGCCAGCGCCATGGCCACTTTTCCACCCAGCCTGGCCAAGCTGACGGACGCCAATGTGGTGCCGGTCCTGGTGCAGTCCAGTGTTTTCCGCAACGCCAATATTCCCTACGTCTCGGTCACGGTGTGCCAGCCCAACACCAGCCGGTGCAAGACGATTGACAACGTGTTGCTGGACACCGGCTCCACCGGCTTGCGCCTGTTTGCCAGCCAGCTGCAAGCCGCACCCGCCCTGGCCCTGCCCACCCACAGCATCAATGCCAGCAGCACCATCTATGAATGCGCGCAATTTCTGAGCATGGTGGCCTGGGGTTCGGTGCAGGTGGCCGATGTGGTGATGGGGGGCGAACGTGCGCCCTCGGTACCGGTGCAGCTGATGCAGGAAGACTACGCCAGCATGCCAGCCGCCTGTGGCAGCGCACCCATGGTGTCCACCGTGTCCTCGGCCAACACCCAGGGCCTGCATGCCAACGGCATTCTGGGCGTGGGGCTGTTTGGCAACGATGCCCAGCTCTACTTCAATTGCCAGGCTGCCAGCAGCGCCTGCCAGATCTATCCGCTGGCCAGCCAGCAAGTGCAAAACCCGGTGGCCCACTTCCCCACCGACAACAACGGGGTGGCCGTGCAGTTGCCCCCCTTGCCAAGCCAGGGAGCCAGCGGGGCGCAGGGTTACCTGATTTTCGGAGTGGGCACGCAAACCAACAACCAGCTCGACGCCGCCAGCGTGGTGCCCGTGAACGCCTACACCGGCTACTTCACCACCACCTACCGTGGTGTGCCCATGCAAAACAGCTTCTTTGACAGCGGCTCCAACGGCCTGTTCTTCAACGACCCGGCGGTGTTCATGGGCAGCTGTGGCCGCGGCGCTTCCGGCTTTTACTGCCCGAGCAGCAGCATGCATTTGGAGGCCTCGGTGGCGCTGGCCACATCCAGCACCACCATCCCCTTCACCATCGACAACGCCACCCAGCTGTTTGCATCGGGCAAGAGCGTGGCCTTCAGCAACCTGGGGGGCCCCACCAGCGACAGCTACTTTGACTGGGGCCTGCCCTTCTTTTTTGGCCGGACGGTGTTCACCGTCATCGAAGGCGGCCGGGTGAACACCGTCGCAGGCAATATGACAGGTCCGCTGTACGCGTTTACCAATTGAAACCTGTGCCGACGCGCAAGGCGTGTGACCCTGGTGGTAACCTCGACCGTATGGCTTTCAAGCTACAAAATACATTCACACATTCTTCTGCAATGCGGCTGGCAAGCGCACTGGGCTGCGCGCTTTTGGGCCTGCTGTGTTGCACCTCCTGCTGGGCCAAGCTGGGTGGCGACCTGGCCTCGGTTCAGGCCGATCAACAAGCCTGGGGCGCCAGCGCCAGTCAGACCACGCTGGCCAGCGGTGCCACGCTGTTTACCCATACGCTGCCCCAAGGTGTCACCGTACGCCAGTATGCAGACGCCAACGGCCTGGTGTTTGCGGTGGGCTGGGACGGGCCCACATTGCCGGACTTTGCGCGCCTGCTGGGCACGCATTTTTCCAGTTACGCCGATGCCGTACGCCAGCAAAAGCGGGGCGTCAGCGTGCAGGGCGCCACGCTGGTGATTGAGTCAGGCGGCAGGATGGGCTCTTTTGCAGGCCGCGCCTTTTTGCCAGGACAGTTGCCAGCGCGTCTGAGCGCACAGGACATCCGCTAGTGCAGCCCCATCGATTGCAGCGCAGCGTGTGGCGCTCTGCCAGCGGTCTGGCAGCCGTGTTCCTGTCTGGATTTTTGGCCTCGTGTGGTGGTGGCGGCGGCTCCAGCAGCAGCGCCGTGGTCGCCACCTTCCCGGCCAGCCCGGCTTTGCTGAGTGATTCCAATGTGGCTGCCCTGCTGGTCCAAGCCGGGCCGGGCGCCAATGTCAACATGCCCTATGTATCGGTCCGGGTGTGCGAGCCCAATACCCGCCGCTGCACCACCATCGACAATGTGTTGGTGGATACTGGCTCCACCGGCTTGCGCCTGTTTGCCAGCCAGGTGAATGCCGCCATCACCCTGCCCGCCCACACCATCGGCAGCAGCTCGACCATCTCGGAGTGCGCGCAATTTCTCAACACCCTGGCCTGGGGGAGTGTCAAAGTGGCCGACGTGGAAATGGGGGGCCAATTGGCGTTCTCGGGTGTGGGGGTGGAGCGCGCGCCTGCGGTACCGGTGCAGCTTATGGATGCCGGCCATGCCAGCATCCCCGCGGCCTGCACCGGGGCGCCTTTGCTGGCCACGTCCACCAATGCATCCAACAACACCCAAATGCTCACTGCCAATGGCATTCTGGGCGTAGGCCTGTTTGCCAGCGACAGGCAACACTATTACGACTGCGCCTCGCCTGCCACTGGCTGCGAGCTCACAGGCTTAACAGGGGTGCGGCGCTACCCCCTCCCCGCCCAGCAGGTGCAGAACCCGGTCAGCCTGTTTGTCTCCGGCAACAACAACGGTGTGGTGATCCAGTTGCCCGCACTGCCCACAAGCAACAGTGGCGGCACGGCCACCGGCGTCTCAAGTGCGCAGGGCTATCTGATCTTCGGCGTGGGCACGCAGGCCAACAACCGCCTGAACCAAGCCAGCGTCATACCGGTCAACGCGCAGGGCAACTTCACCACGGTGTACCGGGGTGTGAGCTATGCCAGCAGCTTTTTGGACAGCGGCTCCAACGGACTCTATTTCAATGATCCAGCGCCCTCCGTACTGGCAGGCACCTGCCGCCTTGCAAGCAATGACTTCTATTGCCCCGGCAGCACGCAAAACCTGACGGCCCGCATGCAGACGGCGACGTCCAGTGCCAGTGTCAGCTTTTCGATCTCCAGCGCAGACACCTTGTTCAGCCAGAGCACCCACTTCGCATTCAGCAACCTGGGTGGAAACATGGGGGGCGAACCCATCAGCCCCTGCCCTGTGGGTGGCTGCACCTTTGACTGGGGCCTGCCCTTCTTCTTTGGCCGCACCGTTTACACCGTGATCGAAGGCAAGAGCGTCAACACCGGCACGGGAACCCTGAACGGGCCCTTCAACGCCTTCACCACCAACTAGGTCCACAAGTCCAGTGGCGGGTCGCCCACCACGGCACCCAGGATGTCGGTGCGTGACACAAAGGCCGTGACACGGCCCTGCTCGTCCACTACCGGCAAACCCGGCAGGCCGGTATCCAGCAGCACGCGCGCCAGGCGGCGGATGTCGGTCTCGGGGGCCACGCTGGGCACCGGGGTCCACATCAGGTCGGCCACGCTTTGCATCATCAGCGCCTGCCACACCAGGGCATGGGCGCCGGAGCCAGGCAGGCGGTCCGGGGGCATCAGCTCGGCCCGCGTCAGCAGGCCCACCAGAACGCCCGACGCATCCACCACCGGCGCCTGGCCCAGCTGGTGTGCGGCCAGCAGGTCCCAGGCCTGGGCCACGGTGGCGTCTTCCTGCAGGGTGATGGCACTGGCGCTCATGATGTCGCGCACCAGCGTCAAGGGGTGGCGCGCTGGCTGGTTGCTGGCGGTTTGTGCGTAGGCTGCCATGGCTTCGCGGTGGGCCACATCGGGCCTGCTGCGTGCGGCCTGCTTGTGGCCAGCACCTGTGCCGTAGACGGCATCGGCCATGGCCGACAGGCCCACGTCCAGCATCTCGCGCCCCACACCGGCAATGCGGTGACTGCGGCTGATGGCAGCGGTGGGGCCGATCTTGCGCAGCTCCTCCATGGAGCCCCGAAACAGGCGACCCGCCTTGCCATAGACCGAGAACATGTGTAGCCCCCTATTTCAACGCCAGTGTGCGCCTGCCCAAGCGCAGCCCCGCTGCGTTGGGTTGTGCATCAATTGGACAGGAAAAGGGTCTGCAAGTCACTCAAAAAATCGAAGCCCCGCACCGTGGGGCGCACGCGCGCAAAGTCGCGCTCGACCAGGCCCTTCTTCTCTGCCTCCTGCAGGGCGGCCTGGATGGCAGTGATGGGCAAACCGGTGCGCTCGCCGAAGTCGCGCAGGCCAAAGCCGTGGCGAAGGCGCAGCGCGCCCAGCATGTACTCAAAGGCCAGGTCGGCGCGCGCCACTTCGTCCTCGCTGGCCACGGCGTTGCCCTGCAGGGCCTCGTGCATGTAGCGCGCCGGGTCGCGAAAGCGCACCTGGCGTATGACGCGGTGGGCAAAAGTAAGCTTGCCGTGCGCGCCCGCGCCCAGGCCCAGGTAGTCGCCAAACTGCCAGTAGTTGAGGTTGTGCCAGCAGCGGTGGCCTTGGGCCGCATAGGCCGAGACTTCGTAGCGCTCCAGCCCGGCGGCTTCGGTGCGCTCGGTGATCTGGTCCAGCATGGCATAGGCCGCGTCGTCTTCGGGCACCACCGGCGGGTACTTGGCAAACACGGTGTTGGCCTCGATGGTGAGGTGGTAGATGGAGATGTGTGGCGGCTTGTATTGCAAGGCCGTGTCTATGTCCAAAGCGGCCTGCTCCAGCGTCTGGCCGGGCAAGGCATACATGATGTCCAGGTTGAAAGTGTCAAAGGCCTGTGCCGCCTCTTCCACCGCAGCGCGGGCCTGCGCACTGTCATGCACCCGGCCCAAGGCGCGCAAATGGTCATCGTCAAAGCTTTGCACGCCGATGGAGAGCCGCGTCACACCAGCCTGGCGGAAGGCACGGAAGCGGTCCTTCTCGAAGGTGCCGGGATTGGCCTCCAGCGTGATCTCACAGTCCGGCTCCAGGCGAAGGCGCGCGCGGATGTCGCCCAGCAGCCGGTCAATGGACGCTGGGGAAAACAAACTGGGTGTGCCCCCGCCTATGAAGATGCTGTGCACGGTACGGCCCCAGATCAGAGGCAGCGAGGCATCCAGGTCAGCCACCAGCGCATCGATGTACCTCTGCTCAGGCAGGCCGTCCTGCCCTTGGGCATGCGAGTTGAAGTCGCAGTACGGGCATTTTTTGAGGCACCAGGGCAGGTGGATGTAGAGGCTTAGGGGCGGCAGGGCCGCGAGCTGCAGGCTGCCCGGGCGCAGGTAGTGCTGGATGTCGTGCCGCGGCGCGGGCGCCTGGCCTTCGGCCGCGGGTGCGATGGGGATGATGGACACGGGACGCTTCAGTGCCTATTGGGCAGCAACATGCAACCATTGCGTGCGCATCAGCTGCACCATGATTTTGGCGGCGCGGCCGCGGTGGCTGTTGGCGTTCTTCACTTCCACCGGCAGCTGCGCAAAGGTCTGGCCGAACTCGGCAATCCACACCACCGGATCAAAGCCAAAGCCGTTGCTGCCGACGGGCTCCTGGGTCAGCAGGCCTTCGGCCCGGCCCATGGCAATCAGCGGCTCCGGGTCATAGGGCGCGCGCACCGCCACCAGGGTGCTGACCAAGGCGGCGCGGCGATTTTCCACGCCGCGCATCTGCTCCAGCAGGGCAATCACGTTGTTGGCATCGCCCTTGGGGTAGCCGAACTGCGTGGCGTAGTAAGCGGTGTCTACACCGGGCAGGCCGCCAAAATGGTCCACGCACAGGCCGGCGTCATCGGCCAGCGCGGGCAAGCCGGTGTGCTGGGCCGCATTGCGGGCCTTGGCCAAGGCGTTTTCCACAAAGGTCTTGTAAGGCTCGGGGGACTCGGGCACACCCAAGTCACTTTGCGCAATCAGGGTGCAGCCCAGCGGGCCGAACAGGGCCTGCAGCTCGGCCAGCTTGCCTGCATTGTTGGAGGCCAGGACGATTTTCATGGGCGCCCCCAACCTCAGGCAGCCAGCGCCTGCTGTTGCAGGACCATGAGCTCGCCAATGCCTTTTTCAGCCAGGTCCAGCAGGGCCGTCATCTCGGCGCGGCTGAAGGCCACGCCTTCGGCTGTGCCCTGCACTTCCACAAAATGGCCAGCACCCGTCATCACCACATTCATGTCGGTGTCGCAGGCGGAGTCTTCCACGTATTCCAGGTCCAAGAGCGGTGTGCCATCCACAATGCCCACGGAGATGGCGGCCACAGGCGCGGTGATGGGCGACTGCGCAATCTTGCCCTTGGCCAGCAGGCCATTGACGGCATCTTGCGCCGCCACAAAGGCGCCGGTGATGGCGGCAGTGCGGGTGCCGCCGTCGGCCTGCAGCACATCGCAGTCGAGCTGGATCGTGCGCTCGCCCAGCAGCTTCAGGTCAAACACGGCGCGCAGCGAGCGGCCGATCAGGCGCTGGATTTCCTGGGTGCGCCCGCTTTGCTTGCCACGCGCGGCCTCGCGGTCGCTGCGGGTGTGCGTGGCGCGCGGCAGCATGCCGTATTCGGCGGTAACCCAGCCCTCGCCGCTGCCACGCTTGTGCGGCGGCACTTTTTCTTCCACGGAGGCAGTGCACAACACTTTGGTGGCGCCAAACTCAATCAACACCGAGCCCTCGGCATGCACGGTGTAGCCGCGGGTGATCTTGATCGGACGCAGGGCGTTGGCGGCACGGTTCTGGGTGCGCGTGAATGCGGTCATGACAAACTCTCTTTTTGAAAAAGCAGCAAGCCGCCCGAGGCTAGGACTTGCGGGTGGCGGTGCGGCGTATGGCTGCGTTGATTTCGGCAATCGAGCGCTCAATGGCGGCGTCGTCCAGATCGTCATCCGACGCATCCAGAGAGCCCGTCTGCACGGTCGAGGCAAACACCGCGTTGTCCATGTTCTCGGTGGAGATGCTGCCGCGTGTGGACTCGAACACGTCCGGCGTTTCCCACTCCATGGCCACCAAGGTGACGTTGTCGCTGCTGGCTCCGGCCTTGAGCAGGGCACGCTCTGCCAGTTCCGGGGCGGCCACCGACACCGGCTTTTGCCCCAAATGGAAGACGATGTCTACATCCGGCAGGCTGCCCCACAGACCATCCGAGCACAGCAACACCTTGTCGCCCTGCTGCAGTGGCACCGGGCCGGTGACTTCATAGATTGGCTTGGTGGGTGAACCCAGGCAGGTGTAGAGCACGTTGCGGTTGATGCCCGCAGGCAGCGTGGGCGGCTTGGACGAGCCCTGGTGCTGCTCGAGGTAGGAATGGTCACGCGTGCGGGCCAGCATTTCGCCATCGCGCACAAAGTACAGGCGCGAATCGCCGCAGTGCATCCAGTGCGCCACACCTCCCTGGACAACGGCTGCCACCAGGGTGGTGCGCGGCGTATCGTTCAGGCCGCCATCGGCCGCATAGCGCAGGATCTGGCGGTGCGCCGCAATGATGGCGGTGTTGAAGAAGCTCTTGACATCCTGCAGCTCGGGCTTGGCTTCCTTCTGGTACAGGGCGGAGATGGTTTGCAGGGCGAGCTGCGCCGCCACTTCGCCTTCGGGGTGACCGCCCATGCCGTCGGCCAGCAGGAACAGGGCCGAGCTATTGGTATAGCAATAGCCCATGCGGTCTTCGTTTTTTTCGCGCCCACCTTTGCGGCTGATCTGGAAAACCGAAAACTTCATTTGGGTTTGGCGCCCATGGCGGGCATGGTGACGGGCTTCTTGGTGTCGGCCACCATGTTGTCAAACTGCATGCGCACCTTCTCGGCCACGCTGAGCTTGGTGTAGCGGCGCTCGCCTTCGCGGCTGAGTTCCTTTTGCAGGGCAAACACCGATTGCGGCCTGGAGAGTGCGTCCAGCGACATGCACCACTCCACCACCTCGATCAGGTTGTCGGAGTACACCCCGCGCAGACGCGCCAGGGCAATGGCAATGCGGTCTTTCTCCTGGCGCTGCGGCGCCTCGTTGGGCGGATAGCCCTGCATGCAGGCATACATGCAGGCGCCAATGGCGTAAATGTCGGTCCAGGGGCCCATGGAGGAGTCGCGCCGGTACATCTCGGGGGCGGCAAAGCCCGGCGTGTACATGGGGCGAATGAAGTTGCCTTCCTTGCTCAGCACCTCGCGGGCGGCGCCGAAGTCAATCAGCACGGACTTGTTGTCGTCGGTGATGAACACATTGGCGGGCTTGATGTCCAGGTGCAGCATCTTGTGCTGGTGCACGATGCGCAACCCGCGCAATATTTCATCAAACAGCGAACGGATGGTGGACTCGCGGAACACCTTGGTCTGCTTGAGTTCGCGGGCGGTGACGATGAAGTCCTGCAGGGCGGCGCCTTCCAGGTAGTTCATCACCATGTAGACGGTTTCGTTTTCGCGGAAGAAGTTCAGCACGCTGACCACCGAGGGGTGGGAGATCTGTGCCAGCGAGCGGCCTTCTTCAAAAAAGCTCTTGAGGCCCAGGCGGTACAGCGAGAGTTTTTCAGGTTGCACCTGGGGCATCAACTCGCCAGGGGCGCGTGTGGCCAGGGACGAGGGCAGGTATTCCTTGATGGCCACCTGCTGGCCTTCCGGGTCCAGTGCCAGGTACACCAAGCCAAAGCCACCTGCGGCCACCTTGCGAATGATGCGGTAGCCCCCTACGACGGTATCGGGCGGAAGAGGAGAGGGCTTGACCTTGGACATGAATTGATAGGGCTGCGTGTTCTGGCTGACTCTGTGGGCTGGTGAGACGGGCTGCGATCCAAATCAGGTTATTCTCGGGGCCCTCCCTTTGACCCGAGAACCCGCAATGCCAGTTTACAGCATGACTGGCTATGCCAGTGCACAGCACAGCACAGCCAACGCCCTGCCCAATGCCGACAGCCGCGGTCCTGCCGCAGCCCAGTTGGGACTGGAAATCCGCTCCGTCAACAGCCGTTTTCTGGACCTGACCTTTCGCCTGCCCGAAGACCTGCGCCAGTTTGAGCCCACGCTGCGCGACCTGATCATTGGCAAGCTCAAGCGCGGCAAGGTCGAGGTGCGTGCTTCCATTGAGACAACCAACGCCAGCGGCGTGCCCGAGGCCAGCCCCAAACTGCTGCAGCGCCTCAACAGCGCGCAGGACAGCATCAAGTCCTGGCTGCCGCTGGCCTCGCCCTTGAGCGTGGCCGACGTGCTGCGCTTTGCCGCCAGCGAGCAGTCGGGCGTGCGTGACTGGAGCGAAGACCTGATGCCGCTGGCCCAAACCGTGGTGAAAGAGTTGCTGGGCGCACGCCAGCGCGAAGGTGGGCGCCTCTCAAGCATGCTGAGCGAACGCCTGGAGCAGCTGCGCGCCCTGGCCGCACAGGCCACACCGCTGGTGCCTCAACTGGTGGAGCAACAGCGCCAGCGCTTTCTGGACCGCTGGAAGGAAGCCATGGCCCTGACCGAGGGCAGCACCCTGCCCGAAGCCGCCCAGGACCGCGCCCTGACCGAGGCCACCGCCTTTGCCATCCGCATCGACGTGGCCGAGGAGATCACCCGCCTGAACTCGCACCTGGATGAGATCGAGCGCCTGCTGAAAAAAGGCGGCGAGGTCGGCAAACGCCTGGATTTCCTGATCCAGGAGCTGCACCGCGAGGCCAACACCATGGGCTCCAAGTCCACTGCGCTGGAGCTGACCCATATTTCGGTGGACATGAAGGTGCTGATCGAACAGATGCGCGAGCAGGTTCAGAACATAGAATAGGCCGACTCCAGCCACCCGCAGCAAAAGCCATGTCCATGGACTATCCCGGTAATCTTTTTGTCGTCGCAGCCCCCAGCGGGGCGGGCAAGTCCAGCCTGGTCAAAGCCTTGCTGGAGCTCGACTCCCACGTACAGCCCTCGGTGTCCCACACCACCCGAGCGCCTCGCGGCCAGGAAAAACACGGGCGCGAGTACTTTTTTGTGTCCGGCAGCGAGTTCGACGCCATGGTGGCCAACGACGCTTTTGTGGAATGGGCCCATGTGCATAACCAGCGCTATGGCACCTCCAAGAAGGCGATTGAAGAGCGCATGGCACAGGGTGCAGACGTGATCCTGGAAATCGACTTCCAGGGCGCGCTGCAGATCAAGAACATCTTCTCCAACGCGGTGTGCATCTTCATCCTGCCACCCAGCTGGGACGAGTTGCGCGCACGGCTGGAGCGGCGTGGCGAGGACGCCCCCGACATCATCGAACTGCGCATGAAAAACGCACAGGCCGAGGTGATTCATGCCGATAAATTCGACTTCGTTATAATCAACGAGTTGTTTGACCGTGCGCTATTCGATCTGAAAGCCATTGTTCACTCCCAGCGGCTCAAGTTTTCGGCGCAGCGTCGTGCCCGGGCCGAAACATTCAAAGCATTGCACATCCCTTAAGTATTGGAGACATTCATGGCCCGTATTACCGTTGAAGATTGCCTGGAAAAAATCCCCAATCGCTTCCAGCTCGTCCTGGCCGCCACCTACCGCGCGCGCATGCTCAGCCAAGGCCACACCGCCAAGATCGAAAGCAAGAACAAGCCCGGCGTGACCGCCCTGCGCGAAATCGCTGCCGGCAAGGTGGGTATCGAGATGCTGAAAAAAGTGCCCCTGTAAGCACATCAGGCACCAACCAAAAACACCGCTTGCGGTGTTTTTTTTCGCTTGGGACTTTGCGCACTGCAGGGCCACTGTCCCTGCGCTACATTTGGAGCATGGGCAACGCGATTACTTCCAAGCCACCTGCCGTCAGTACGGCGGTCGCCAATGCCGCGTCCGCCAGTTTTGCCGGCCTCACCGCGCGCCTGGACTACCTGTCGGCGGGCGACGTGGAACAGGTGCGCATGGCCTACCGTTTTGCCGACCAGGCCCACCTGGGCCAGATGCGCAACAACGGCGAGCCCTACATCACCCACCCGATTGCCGTGGCCCTGCAGTGCACCGAGTGGAAGCTCGACGCGCAGGCCCTGATGGCCGCCCTGCTGCACGACGCCATGGAAGACTGTGGCGTGACCAAGGTGGAATTGATTGAGCGCTTTGGCTCCCCCGTGGCCGAACTGGTGGACGGGCTGACCAAGCTCGACAAACTGCAGTTCAACACCCGCGAAGAAAACCAGGCCGAGTCCTTCCGCAAGATGCTGCTGGCCATGGCGCGCGATGTGCGCGTCATCCTGATCAAGCTGGCCGACCGTTCGCACAATATGCGCACCCTGTCGGACATGCCCAAGTCCAAATGGAACCGCATTGCCTCGGAGACCCTGGACATCTACGCGCCGATTGCGCACCGCCTGGGCCTCAACAGCACCTACCGCGAGCTGCAGGACCTGTCCTTCAAACACCTCAAGCCCTGGCGTTACGCCATTCTGAGCAAGGCCGTGGCCAAGGCGCGCAGCCGCCGCCGCGACCTGATCCAGAAAGTGCAAAAAGAAGTGGAAGCCGTGTTTGCCGCCGCCGACATGCCGGTGCGCATCGCCGGGCGTGAAAAAACGCTGTATTCGATTTTCAGCAAGATGCAGTCCAAGCACCTGAGCTTTGCCCAGGTGACCGACATCTACGGCCTGCGCGTGCTGGTGCCTACGGTGATCGACTGCTACAAGGCGCTGGGCATCCTGCACCAGCTCTACAAGCCCGTGCCGGGGAAGTTCAAGGACCACATCGCCATTGCCAAGGTCAACCGCTACCAGTCGCTGCACACCACGCTGGTGGGCCCGGCCGGCATCAATGTGGAGTTCCAGATGCGCACCGAGGCCATGCACCTGGTGGCCGAGTCGGGCGTAGCTGCGCACTGGCTCTACAAGGCCAGCCACCCCAACGACCTGAGTGCGGACCGCACCGGCAACCAGTGGCTGCAGTCGCTCTTGGACATCCAGGACGAGACCCGTGACGCCGCCGAGTTCTGGGACCACGTCAAGGTGGACCTGTTCCCGGATGCGGTCTATGTGTTCACGCCCAAGACGCAAATCCTGGCCCTGCCGCGCGGCGCCACGGTGGTGGACTTTGCCTATGCCATCCACAGCAACGTGGGCGACCGCACGATTGCCGCGCGCATCAATGGCGAGCAGGTGCCCCTGCGCACCGAACTGAAAAACGGTGATGTGGTGGAGGTGGTCACGGCCCAGGTGTCCTCGCCCAACCCCAACTGGCTGGACTTTGTGCGCACCGGCCGCGCCCGCTCCAAGATCCGCCACCACCTCAAGACCATGGAGCAGACCGAGTCCGAGAGCCTGGGTGAGCGCCTGCTGCAGCAGGCCCTGCGCTCCGAAGGTTTTGAGTTCCTGCCCGAAACGGATCCGACCTACACGCCCACGTGGGACAAGCTGCTGCGCTTCACCGGCAACAAGACGCGCCTGGAGCTGCTCACCGACATTGGCCTGGGCAAACGCATTGCCAACATCGTGGCCAAGCGCCTGGTGCTGCTGCTTTCTGAGGCCGGCCACAAGCCCGACGCCCTGCTGCTCACGCGCGAGCGCTTTACCGCCCATGAGTCCGGCACCAGCGGCGCCATCACACTGGACGGCAGCGAGAGCGCTTCGGTTCAGTTTGCCCAATGCTGCCGCCCTATTCCCGGCGACAAGATTCTGGGCTACCTGGGGCGCGGCGAGGGTCTGGTGGTGCACCAGCACGACTGCCCCGTGGCGCGCAAACTCAAGGCCAAGGACGCCGAGCGTTTTATCGGCGTGGACTGGGCCGAAGACCCGGTGCGTTCCTTCAAGACTGGTGTGACCGTCACCTGCAGCAACGGCAAGGGCATGCTGGCCCGTATGGCTACGGCCCTGGCCGCGGCCGAAGCCGACATCATCGACATCGACATGGGACAGGAAGGCGGCCAGGAGGCGCGCGAGTTGCGCTTTCTGGTGGCCGTGCGCGATACCGCCCACCTGGAGGTGGCACTGCGCAACCTGCGCCGCGCGCAAAGCGTGCTCAAGGCGGTGCGCAGTGGCAGCGCAAACAATGGGAGCGGCAACGAAACCTGATACCGGGCCAGCCTGGCACCGGCGTCTCCTCAGCCTGGGACGGGAGCCGGGTACTGCACGGCCAGCACCTCGATGTTGCCCACCCGGTCGGGCATGACCAGTTTGAGCTCATCACCCACCCTTGCCTTGAGCAGTGTGCGTGCAATCGGTGAAATCCAGCTCACCTCCCCCTTGGAACTGTCGGCCTCGTCGATGCCGATGATGCGCACCGTGCGCTCCACCCCGGCGTCATCCGCATAGGTGACGGTAGCGCCAAAGAAGACCTGCTCATTGCCGTGGTGCACGGCCGGGTCGGCAATCTCGGCGATTTCCATGCGTTTGGTCAGGAAGCGGATGCGCCGGTCGATCTCGCGCAGGCGCTTCTTGCCGTACAGGTAGTCACCGTTCTCCGAGCGGTCGCCGTTGCTGGCGGCCCAGTGCACCACCTCCACCACCTTGGGGCGCTCGTTGTCTATCAGGTCCAGCAGCTCGGCCTTGAGCGTGGCATAGCCCTGCGGCGTGATGTAGTTTTTGCCGCCCGAGGGTATTGCGGGCAGTTGCAGTTCGTCTTCGTCCGTATCGTCGGACTCTTTGGTAAAGGCCTTGCTCATGGCATGGACTGTAGCAGCGACCACCCAGGAAAACACGGGGGACCCAAGCTTGCAACCGGGGTCATAAAATGGTCTATTGATCCAACTACGCCTGTACAGGCAACGGCCTGCCTGATAATCCGGTATGGCCGCATGATTGGCGACCGGAAAACCGGGCATACCCCCTTGAACCGCATTTTGAGACCCCGAACGGGATGGCAATGAAACGACTAGATGATTTTCGGCTGCGCTTTGGCAAACAGGAACTGGTGCCCATCATGATTGGCGGCATGGGCGTGGACATCTCCACGGCCGAGCTGGCCCTGGAAGCCGCCCGCCTGGGCGGCATAGGCCACATTTCTGACGCCATGGTGCAGGACGTGTCGGACCGCCGCTTTGACACCAGCTTCGTCAAGGAAAAGACCAAGCTCTACAAGCACAACATCGACAACTCCGACAAGAGCCTGGTGCAATTCGACCTGGGCCGCCTGGCCGAGGCCACCAAGCTGCACGTGGGCAAGACCATGCAGGCCAAAAAAGGCCCGGGCATGGTGTTTGTGAACTGCATGGAAAAGCTGACCATGAACGGGCCCAAAGAGACCCTGCAGGTGCGCCTGAACTCCTCGCTGGATGCTGGCATTGACGGCATTACCTTGAGTGCCGGTCTGCACCTGGGCTCGTTTGCCCTGATGGCCGACCACCCGCGCTTTCGCGATGCCAAGCTGGGCATCATCGTGTCTTCGGTGCGCGCGCTGCAACTGTTCCTGCGCAAGACCTCGCGCCTGAACCGCCTGCCCGACTTCATCATCATCGAAGGGCCCCTGGCCGGCGGTCACCTGGGCTTTGGCCTGGACTGGGCGCAGTTCGACCTGGCCACCATCGTCAAGGAAATCAAGCTCTATCTGGAAACCGAGAAGCTCGACATTCCGCTGGTGGCAGCCGGTGGCATTTTCACCGGCACCGACGCGGTGAACTTCATGGAAATCGGCGCCTCGGCCGTGCAGGTGGCCACACGCTTCACCGTGGCCCACGAATGCGGTCTGCCCTCCAAGGTCAAGCAGGAGTACTTCCGCGCCAGCGAGGAAGACATCATCGTCAACACGGTATCGCCCACTGGCTACCCCATGCGCATGCTGAAAAGTACGCCCGCCATTGGCTCCGGCATTCGCCCCAACTGCGAGGCCTACGGCTACCTGTTGGACGGCAACGGCGGTTGCGCCTACATCAACGCCTACAACGAGCAGATCAAGATCCATCCGGATGGCAAGAACATCTCGGTGGTGGACAAGACCTGTCTGTGCACCCACATGCGCAACTACAACTGCTGGACCTGCGGCAGCACCACCAACCGGCTCAAGGACACGACCTACAAGCTGCCGGATGGAACGTATATGGAGCTCAGTGCGGAGCACATCTTCCGCGACTACCAGTTCAGTGTGAACAACGAAATTGCCATGCCGGAGATGCCGGAGCTGGTCAAAGCGTAAAAACCACAAGAGGCCGCAAGGCCTCTTTTTTTTGGGTGCTTGTTTGTGTGTCGCTGCGGTGGCATTTTCTCTCTCGCTGCACGGAAAGGGGGTATGCCGGGCACCTCATGGCGGAGTACCGCAAATCGGCGCCCGGCATACCCCCTTCCCGCGCGTCCCCGTGTGAACCAGCGTTGCAAGACATCGCGCGCCGGTTAGGACCATTGGCAGGTTGAGCTGTGGGTACCCGGCGTTCGGTATTCACCGGCAAGCGCAGCAACGCTCCAGTGAGCAGGTGGGGCAAGGGCGGGCGACGATTTGTGGTACTCCACCATGAGGAGCTCGCCCTTGCCCCACCTGCGCACCCACCCGCAGGCACACAAGGAACCCGGACTCAGACGCGCCTGGCCCCCGCCAACATCGCGCCCAACTCCGCATCCTTGTGCTGCCAGACTTCGTCCAACCAGCGGTGGAAAGACTTGCGCAACGCCCGGTCGTTCTCGTAGTCGCCAGTACAGAACTCCAGTGGAATCTCCACCTGCCGCACCCGCAGCACCGCACGTGAGGACTGACCGCACAGGTACTGCCAGAAGGTCGGAATACCGTCGGGGTAGGCAATGGTGGCGTCCACCAGGGAATGGAACTGCGCGCCCATGGCATTGAGTGCCATGGCCATGGCGCCGGCCTTGGGCTTGAGCAGGTGCACATAGGGCGAGGCCTGGGTATCGTGCTTGTCTTGCGTGAAGCGCGTGCCTTCCACAAAGTTCATCACCGAGGTAGGCGTGCGGGCAAACTTGGCGCAGGCGCGGCGCGCGCTGTCACGGTCGTCGTTGCGCAGGTTGGGGTTCTTGCGCAGGGCCGCGCGCGAATGGCGCTTCATGAAGGGGAAGTCCAGCGCCCACCAGGCCAGGCCGATCACCGGCACATAGAACAGTTCGGCCTTGAGAAAAAACTTCAACACCGGTATGCGGCCGTTGAGCGCGTCCTGCAACACAAAGATGTCCACCCAGGACTGGTGGTTGCAGTTCACCAGGTACCAGTCGTTGTAGCGCAGGCTCTCCACGCCCTCGATGGTCCAGTCGGTGCGGTGGGCCAGGCGCATCCAGGCGCTGTTGCAGCGCGTCCAGGCCGAGGCAATGCCGTTGATCAAAGGGTCCAGGCGCGACAGCGCAGCCTCAAACGGCAGCACAGCCTTGCACAGCGCCAGCACAAACAGCAGCAGACACCAGAACAAGGTGTTGATGGTCAGCACCAGAAACGACAGGGCACCGCGAACCGCCGGTGGCAAAAAACCCAACATGTAGACAACCCCAGAAAGTCAGCCAAGCGCCCTCAGGCTGAAGGCATGGGCTGATTGTCGCAAACATTGTGCCCGCCATTCCCTCAGCCACGACTTGGCTGCTGGCGGATGAATGTATGAATGCGGACAATACGCAAAGCATGGGGCCATGCGTGAAACCATAGTGGGCACTCCAAGCCACAACCAGGCAGCACAAGACTGCCAAACCGCCCCAAGGAGTACCCCATGAACACGCCCTCCACACCGCCCGACCGCAACCAGCTGAGCAGGAATCTGGTGCAAGAGCTGCTCGACATGCGCGATGCGCTGGTCACACTGAGCCTGACCCTCAAGGACTGGCAGTTCGAGCTGGACCAGCAAGGCCGCAAGGCCGCACAAAAAGAAGCCGATGCCATGCTCAACCCCATGCGCCTAAAACCACAGCCCCAGCCACAGCCGCAAGAAGATCTGATGCACATCAAGAGCCCCCGCAATAGTTCACCCGGCTGAAGCCGTGTGGCCTAGCATGGCGTTTACCGGTTGATTCACATCGCCATATCGGCGATATCCCAGAGGTAGCCGGCAATATCAAGCCATGCACATTTCTTCCTCACGCTGGTCCGGCCTGGGCCTGCAACGCAAGCTGCAACTCCTGATCCAGGGCATTTTGCTGGTCATCCTGCTGGCTGCCCAATACTGGATATCCGACGCCATCCAGCACCGCTCCCTGCGGGCAGCCGAAGACCGAACCGCCACCGTGGCCGATGGCGTGATCAATGCGCTCAACACCCTGATGTCCACCAAAGTCGAAGGCCACGATGTGATTGACGACCCCAAGGTGCGTGAACTCTTTATCCGCAAAATGGGTGAGTCCGAACGACTCAAGGAGTTGCGCGTGGTGCGCGGCAAGGGCGTGATCGACGAATTCGGCCCCGGCCTGCCCAACCAGGCGCCGGTGGATGACATGGACCGCAGCGTGCTGGCCAGCGGCGTGACGGCCTACCGCATGGATGACAGCCAGGCCGGTGCCACCACCCTGCGCGCCGTGATTCCCTACATCGCCCGCAAAAATTTCCGCGGCTCCAAATGCCTGGAGTGCCATGGCGTGGATGAAGGTGCGGTGCTGGGCGTGGTCAGCATCACCTCGGATATTCAGGCCGACCGCGAGAGCCTGCGCCACATCAACCTGCTGCTGTGGTTGGGCCAGGGCTTGCTGCAGATCGTGCTGTTTTTTGCCATTGGCGCCATCGTGCGCAGCCAGCTGAGCTCACTGGGTGCCGAACCCTCGGAGGCCACCGAATTGGCCAAGCGGGTAGCCGCAGGAGAACTCGACACCCCTATCCGCCTCAAGCCCCAGGATGACCACAGCATGATGGCCCAGCTGGGTTTGATGCAAACCAGCCTGTCGCAGATTGTGGCCAAGGTACGCCATGGCTCGGAAGGTGTTGCGATTGCCAGTGCAGAAATTGCGCAGGGCAACCACGACCTTTCGGCCCGCACCGAGCAGCAAGCTGCAGCGCTGGAGGAGACTGCTTCGTCCATGGAACAACTGGGTGCTACCGTGCGGCAAAACGCCGCTTCGGCCACCGAAGCCAATCAACTGGCAGCCAATGCCACGCAGGTCGCTGAACGCGGTGGCGCCGTGGTGGGCCAGGTGGTGTCCACCATGCGCGGCATCAACGAATCGTCCCACCAGATATCGGCCATCATCAGCGTGATTGACGGCATTGCCTTCCAGACCAACATCCTGGCGCTCAATGCGGCGGTGGAAGCCGCGCGTGCCGGTGAACAGGGCCGCGGCTTTGCCGTGGTGGCCTCGGAGGTGCGCTCGCTGGCCGGACGCAGTGCCAGTGCCGCCCGGGAGATCAAGGCCCTCATCCAGACCAGCCTGGACAAGGTGGAACAGGGCAGCGAACTGGTGGACCGGGCCGGAGCCACCATGACCGAGGTGGTGGACTCCATCCAACGCGTGGCCGACATCATGGCCGCCATCACCACCGCCAGCAACGAGCAGGCCAGCGGCGTCATGCAAGTGGGCCAGGCCATTTCGCAAATGGATGAGGCCACCCAGCAAAACGCGGCACTGGTGGAAGAAATGGCGGCGGCAGCCGGCAGCCTCAACACCCTGGCGCAGGAGTTGGTGCAAACCGTGTCGGTGTTCAAACTGGCCGGGGCCGCGCAAGCGCGCAGCTAGGCCGGGCCTGCCAGGCGCAAGCCACAGAGAGCCGCCTCCTGCGGATTGCTGGCCTGCGTCACGGCGCTGACCACGGCCACGCCGTTCACCCCACAGGCCATCACGCCGGGCAGGCGCTCCAGCGATATGCCGCCTATGGCCACGACGGGACAGGGGCTGACGCCCTGCGTCCACACCCGCAGCTGCTCCAGACCCACCGGGGCATAGGGCATGACCTTGAGTGTGGTCGGGTACACCGGGCCAATGGCCAGGTACGAGGGCTGGGCCAGGCTGGCCAGTGACAGCTCTTGCGGGGTGTGGGTGCTCAGCCCCAGGCGCAGGCCGGAGCTGCGCAAGGTGGCGCGCTCGGCATCGCTCAGGGCGGCCCAATCTTCCTGCCCCAAGTGCACGCCGTAGGCGCCCTCGGCCACGGCCTCGCGCCAGTGGTCGTTGATGAAAACCTGCGCTCCGGGCGTGGCGCGACCGGCGGCTACGGCTGCACGAACCTGCTGCTGTATGGCCGCCGCCCGGTGGTCTGCGTCTTCGCCTGTGTCTAGCGGTTTGAAGCGCAGCTGCACGGTGCGCACGCCCCATTGCAGCAGCTGCGCCACCCAGGTGGCGTCAGGCACCACCGGGTAAAAGCCCAGGCGCGCGGTCAAGGATGCAAAGGGTGTTTCGGGTGTGGTGAGCGGCATGGGTTTCCTCAGGGCGCATGCCAGAAGGGCATGCCTACGGTGGGGGTGGATGCCTGGGCGGAACTGCGCTCGGGCATGGGTGTGGAGAGATATGCGTTGCGGCCGGCGGATACGCCCTCTGCAAAGGCACGCGCCATGCGCACCGGGTCACCGGCCTGTGCCACGGCGGTATTGAGCAGCACCGCATCAAAGCCGAACTCCATCACCTGCGTGGCGTGCGATGGGCGGCCCAGACCGGCGTCCACCACCAGCACAGCATCGGGCAGGCGCCTGCGCAAAGTCTCCAGCGCATAGGGGTTCATGGGGCCACGGCCGCTGCCAATCGGCGCGGCCCAGGGCATGACAGCAGCGCAGCCCGCGCCATGCAGGCGCTGCGCCGTGACCAGGTCATCGGTGGTGTAGGCAAAAACGGCAAAGCCTTCGCGCACCAGACGCGTGGCGGCGTCCAGCGTGGCCGCCAGATCGGGCTGCAGGGTGTAGTCATCGCCAATGACTTCGAGCTTGATCCAGGGCGTGCCAAAAATCTCGCGCGCCATCTGGGCCAGCGTGACGGCCTCGTCGGCGCTGTGGCAACCGGCGGTGTTGGGCAACACGTGGCAGCCCAGCGATTGCACGCGCTGCCAGAAGTGGTTGCCGCCACCGCTCTCGGGCTGCAGCCGGCGCAGGCCCACGGTCAGCACCTCGGTGCCGCTGGCGGCCACTGCCTCGCTGAGCACCTGCAGCGAGGGGTAGTGGGAAGTGCCCAGCAGCATGCGGCTGCTGAGGGTGACGCCACCCACCGTCCAGGGGCCGGTGGCCACAGGGTTCAAGGTGTCGGCCGCTGGTGTCGAGGGAGTTTGCATGTCAGCCTCCGGTGATGGGTGCGATCACATCCACCCGGTCGCCGCTCTGCAGGGCGCGCTGGGCCCACTGCGTGCGCGGCACGAAGGTGTTGTTGATGGCGCAGGCAAAGGCAGCATTGAGCTGGTGGCCGCGCTCTTGCAACAAGGCCTGCAAATGGGCAGCCCGGGTTTGCACCGGTGCGCCGTTGACGTAGATGTCATGGGGGTTCATGGACTCAGTTTCTCCAGTGTGTGCATCAAAGATTCCACCAGGGCCGGTGCGCACAGGTAGCCGTGGCGGTACAGGCCGTTGATGTGCCAGACACCGTCTCGCAGGGTGCAGGCGGGTTGGTCGTTGTCCAGGGCCGGGCGCAGGGCGGCAGAGGCCTGCAGCACACGGGCTTCGCCGAAGGCGGGGTGCAGGCTGTAGAGGGCGCTGCCCAGCTCCAGCATGGAGCGCAGCGTGATGGGGCCGCTGTCCTCGGACTCCAGTTCCGTGGCCCCCACCACAAAGACGTTGTCGGGGCGCGGCACCACATACAGCTGGTAGCGCGGGTGCATCAGGCGCACCGGGCGCTGCAGTACGACGCCACGGCATTCGACGCGCAACACCTCGCCGCGCACGCCCCGCAGTTCGCCTAGCAGCGGCTTGCTGCCTACGCCGCGGGCGTCCACCACCAAGTCCGCCGCAATCTCCAATGCCTCTGGGCCACGGGTGGCAAGCAGTCGGTTGGCCTGCAGGGTGTGCACAGTCACGCCCTCATGCCACACCACGCCCAAGCGGTCCAGCGCGTGTGCCAGCGCCACCATCCACTGGTCGTTGGCCAGCTGGCCTTCGCCCTGCAAATGCAGGCCATGGCCAAAGCGCCCGGCCAGGGCGGGCTCCAGCGTGGCCAGTTGTGCTGCGTCCAGGCTTTGCACCTGCTGCTGGAAGGCCGCCGGCAGCTTGTGCTGCAACAGCCGCGTGAAGTGGGCCAGCGAACTCTGGTCCGGCGCGTGGGCCACCACCAGCGAGCCCTGCTGGCGGTAATACACCGGTGACGCCGCAGCAGCCGGGCTGCTGGCCTGCAGCTCTTCAATCCACTGCGGCCACAGCGCCATGGAGCGCTGGCCCAGTTCAAACACCACGGCGTCCGACACGGCCAGCTCTGCCAACGGCGAGAGCATGGCTGCAGCCACCATGGACGCTGTGTCCTGCGCCGCGCGGCTGCGCACATCCAGCAAGGTGACGCGGCAGCCCGCGCGCAGCAGGCGCCAGGCCAGCAGGCGCCCGGCCAGACCGGCACCGGCAATGGCCACGTGCAGCCCACCCAAGGCCGCGCCTGCTACCGGCGTGCGCGGACCCGCAAAGGTGCGTTGCGGGGCTTGGGTAGCTGAAGCGTTTGGGTGCAAGGCGATCTCCGGATCAAGGTGGAGCCTGCCTGGGCGACCGGTGGTGCTGTGCGTCAAACGCCAGGAATGGGCCGGTGCCAAGTTGCGTTGTTCCCTACGCGGGAATGACCCCGATCAGGTTCAGCGGGTTCCACAAAAACAGTGGTCTCAGCCCCGACTTTCGTCTTGGGCGCCCCGACAAGCACGCGCAGTGTAAGCGATGTACGCGAGGCCTGTGGCATAGCTCTTGCATCGCATCCTTGGATACAAGATTGGATGCCTGAATATGGTGCAAGCCCTCTCGACCGCCATCTCGACTGCCCAGCAAGCCCCCGCCGATCTGGCCGCCCATGCCTGGATCAGCCGCGTGCAGGCGAGCGCACCCCTGGTGGCGCAGGGACCGCTGAGCGGCCTGACCTTTGCCGTCAAGGACAACATCGACGTGGCCGGCCTGCCCACCACGGCGGCCTGTCCGGCCTTTGCGCACCTGCCCCAGGAGAGTGCCACCGTGGTCACACGGCTGCAGCAGGCCGGTGCACAGGTTCTGGGCAAGACCAACCTGGACCAGTTTGCCTGTGGCCTCAACGGCACGCGCTCGCCCTATGGCGCGGTGCCCAATGCCTTTCACCCAGACTACGTATCAGGTGGCTCCAGCTCCGGCTCGGCCTATGTGGTGGCCACCGGCCAGGTGGACTTTGCGCTGGGCACCGACACGGCCGGTTCGGGCCGGGTGCCGGCGGGCCTGAACAACATCGTCGGCCTCAAGCCCAGCAAGGGGCTGATCAGCACCCGGGGCGTGCTGCCTGCGGCGCAGAGTGCGGACTGCGTGTCCATCTTTGCGCGCAGCGTGGGCCTGGCCGCAGAGGTACTGGCTGTGGCCATGGGGCATGATGCCAAAGACCCCTATTCACGCGTCCTGCGGCTCTTGAGCAGGCCCTTCCCAGAGGCCTTTGCCTTTGGCGTGCCCGATGTGCTGCAGTTCTTTGGCGACGCACTGGCCGAGCAGGCCTTTGCCCGCGCCGTGCGCCAGTTGCAGGCTCTGGGCGGCAGGCCGGTGACTGTGGCTTATGCCCCGCTGGCCCAGGCCGCCGCCCTGCTCTATGAAAGCGCCCTCGTGGCCGAACGCTACGCCGCCATCCGCAGCTTTTTCGACGCACATGAAAAGGAAGTGATGGAGCCGGTGCGCAGCATCATTGCCAGCGGCCGCCAGTACAGCGCGGCCGACGTATTTCAGGCGCAGGCGCAGTTGCAGTCCCTGGGCCAGCAGGCCCACACCATGTGGACCGATATCGATGTGCTGCTGCTGCCCACCGCCCCTACGCACTACACCATAGAGCAGATGCAGGCCGACCCGGTGGCCCTGAACCGCAACCTGGGCACTTACACCAACTTCGTCAACCTGCTGGACTATGCGGCGCTGTCGGTGCCCAGCGAAATCCGCCCCGACGGCCTGCCCTTTGGCATCACCCTGGTGGGCCCCTGCGCCAGTGACTGGCAGCTGGCCGAACTGGGTCAGCGCTACCACCATGCCACGGGCATGCTGCAAGGCGCACTGGCCACGCCGCTGCCCGCACCCACCACCATCCCCCATATCGACACCACGCCCTGGAGCCCCGCATGAACGACGCCGATGTTTTGGCCTATGTGAAAGCTGCCGCGACGCTTTTGCAACTGCCGCTGGACGACGCGCGAGCGCACGCGGTAGCCGGTCATTTGGGCCGCACCCTGCTGCTGGCGCGCCAGCTCGAAGCCTTCCCCATGGCACTCCAGGAAGAGCCCAGCGAGATCTTTTGCCCGGCCGAATTTCCTGCGCTGCGCGACAGCGACTACCGGAGCGCCCCATGAGCGCAGCCACCCCCACCACCGTGCAACTGGCACGCGCCATTGCCAGCGGCGAGCGCAGTGCACGCGAGGTGCTGGAGGCCACGCTGCAAACCATTGAAGCCACCAACCCCCAGGTCAACGCCTTCATCGACCACACCCATGCGCGTGCACGGCGCGAGGCCGATGCGGTGGACGCCCTGCGCCAGTCGGGCGCCGTCCTGCCCTCCCTGGCCGGAGTGCCCTATGCCGTGAAGAACCTGTTTGATGTGGAAGGCCTGGTCACCCTGGCCGGCTCCAAGGTCAACCAGGGCATGCCGCCTGCACAGGCCGATGCGGCATTGATCACGCAAATGCAGAAGGCCGGTGCCGTGCTGGTGGGCACGCTCAATATGGATGAGTACGCCTACGGCTTCACCACCGAAAACTCCCACTACGGCCCCAGCCACAACCCGCACAAGCTGGCGTGCACGGCCGGTGGTTCCTCGGGCGGCTCGGGGGCGGCCGTGGCCGCAGGCCAGGTGCCGATTGCCCTGGCCTCCGACACCAATGGCTCCATCCGTGTACCAGCTTCATTTTGCGGCGTGTGGGGCCTCAAGCCCACGTTCGGACGCCTCTCGCGCCGGGGCAGCTACCCCTTTGTGCACAGCATTGACCACCTGGGCCCGCTGGCCGATTCGGTGGAGGGCCTGGCCCTGGCCTATGACGCCCTCCAGATGCCCGACTCCCAAGACCCCGGCTGCCACGCGCTGCGCGTGCAGCCCGTGGGCCAAATGCTGGGCCGGGGCAGCCAGGGCCTGCGCATCGCGCGCCTGGGCGGCTACTTTGAAGAGCTGGCCACGCCATCTGCCACCGAGGCCGCAACCACCGCCGCACGCACGCTCAACACCCCGGAAATAGCACTCTGGCCGGACGCCGCACTGGCGCGCGCGGCCGCCTTCATCATCACCGCCAGCGAAGGCGGGCGCCTGCACCTGGCGGATCTGAAAACCCGCCTGGACGACTTTGAGCCGCTGTCGGTGGACCGCTTTCTGGCCGGTGCCCTGCAGCCCACTGCCTGGTACCTGCGCGCCCAACAATTCCGCCGCATCTACCGCGAACGCGTGCTGGCGCTCTTCAAGGACTGGGATGTGCTGGTCGCCCCGGCTACACCCTTGAGCGCGCCGCTCCTGGGTGCAGAGTGGCTGGACATCAACGGGCAGCAGATGCCCTGTCGCCCGTCAATTGGCCTGCTGTCGCAGCCCATCTCGTTTTCCGGCTGCCCGGTGGTGACGGCGCCGCTGTGGCCCAGCGGCACTGGCGGCATGCCCATCGGCGTGCAGCTGATTGCCGCCCCTTGGCGCGAAGACCTGGCCCTGCGCGCCGCCCAGAGCCTGCAGGACGCAGGCATTGCACACCTCAAAACCGTGAAGCTCTGACATGGACATCAATATCCCCCACGTGCTGCAAGAGCTGCAGTCCATCAGCGACCAGTACGAGGCCGCCCTGGTGGGCAACGATGTGGCCGTGCTGGACACGCTGTTCTGGAACAGCGAGCACACGCTGCGCTATGGCGTGGGCGAGAACCTGTACGGCTATGCGGCCATCCAGGCCTTTCGCGCGGCGCGCCCATCCACCGGCCTGGCGCGCACTGTTTTGCGCACCTGCATCACCACTTACGGGCATGACTTTGCCACGGTGAACATCGAATTCCAGCGCACAGGTGCCAGCCGCAGCGGCCGCCAAAGCCAGACCTGGATGCGCACGCCCGCAGGCTGGAAGGTGGTCAGTGCCCATGTCAGCCTGCTCGAAGCCGCGCCCTGAAACCGCCGCCGAAAAAACCGGCACAGAATTTGCACACCATCTTGTATCCAAGAATAGTCGTGGATTTTCCGCACTGTTTTGGACCTCCCTCAACCCGCCACCAGGAACCCAGACCATGACACTGCAGAACCCCAACCGCCGAGATTCCATCAAGACCATCGCCGCACTGGGCGCCGCCAGCACGCTGGGCTCCTGGAGCACCCTGGCGCTGGCCCAGAAGCCCATCACCGTGGGTTGCATCTATGTGGGTGCCAAGGACGACTACGGCTACAACCAGGCCCAGGCCGAAGCCGCTGCTGCCATCAAGAAAATGCCGGGCGTGAAGGTGGTGGAAGAAGAGAACGTGCCCGAAACCGCCGCCGTGCAAAAGTCCATGGCCGGCATGATTGCGCAGGACGGTGCCAGCGTGCTCTTCCCCTCCAGCTTCGGCTACTTTGACCCCCACATCCTGGCCCTGGCCGGCAAATACCCCGACGTGCGCTTTGCCCACTGCGGCGGCATGTGGACCGAGGGCAAGCACCCCAAGAACGTGGGCAGCTACTTTGGCTACATCGACGAGTGCCAGTACCTCAACGGCGTGATCGCCGGCCACATGAGCAAGAGCGGCAAGATCGGCTTTGTGGCGGCCAAGCCCATCCCCCAGGTGCTGCGCAACATCAACTCCTTTTTGATGGGCGCGCGCTCGGTCAAGCCCGGCATCACCTGCTCGGTGATCTTCACCGGTGACTGGTCCATCGCCGTCAAAGAAGCCGAGGCCACCAACAGCCTGTGCGACCAGGGCGTGGACGTGATCACCATGCACGTGGACGGCCCCAAGGTGATTGTGGAAACCGCGGCCAAGCGCGGCAAGATGGTCTGCGGCTACCACGCAAGCCAGGCCAAGCTAGCCCCCAACGCCTACCTGACCGGAGCCGAATGGAACTGGCTCACCGCCTACAAGGCCGTGATCGAAGCCGCACAAAGTGGCAAGCCGCACCCCAATTTCATCCGCGGCGGCCTGAAGGAAGGCTACGTGAAGATGTCGCCTTATGGCGCCATGGTGACGGACGCCGCCAAGAAGCAGGCCGACGACGTGAAGGCCAAGATGGTTGCCGGCAAGTTCGACATCTTCAAGGGCCCGCTCAAAGACAACAAGGGCAACATCGTGGTGCCCGCAGGCAAGACCTTTGCGCAGACCGACATCGAGCTGGAGAAGATGAACTACCTGGTCGAAGGCGTGATCGGCTCCATCTAAAGCCTCACCACCTGCAGAGGCACCCCGCCATGCGCGAATCCCTCAAAGACATCCTGCTGCCGGTGCTGGCCATCGCAGCAGCCTTGCTGGTCTTCGGCGGCTTTGTCAGCCTCTCGGGTGTGAACCCGGTCGACGTCTGGGTGATCCTGTTCAAGGGCGCGTTTGGCGACTGGTTCTCCTGGCAGAACACCTTGCAGCGCGCCGCGCCCCTGATGCTCACCGCCCTGTGCGTGGTGGTGCCGGCACGCGCCGGCCTGGTGGTGATTGGCGGCGAGGGCGCGCTGGTGCTGGGGGGCCTGGCCTGTGCTGCCCTGCCCTATGCCGTGCCCCTGCCCGACAACATCGTGGGCACCACGCTGGTGTTTGCCGCAGGGGCTCTGGCGGGTGCGCTGTGGATTGCGCTGGTGGGCTGGCTGCGCCAGTACCGCGGCATCAACGAGACCATCAGCAGCCTGCTCATGGCCTATATCGCCATTGGCCTGTTCAAGCATCTGGTGGAAGGCGTGCTGCGCGACCCGGCCAGCCTGAACAAGCCCTCTACCTACGCCCTGAGTGAGGGCATGCGCCTGGGCGGCATTGCCGGCTCGGACATCCACTGGGGCCTGGTGCTGGGCGTGCTGGCCTGCCTGGCCTGCGGCCTGTGGTTGCGCCAGACGGCCTCGGGCTTTGCCGTGCGTGTGGTGGGCGGCAACCCGCGCACCGCGCAGCTGGTGGGCCTGCCGGCCTCGCAGCTGGTGCTGATAGCCTGTGCCGTGGGTGGTGCCTGCGCCGGCCTGGCCGGTGCCGTGGAGGTAGCAGCGGTGCACACCAATGCCAATGCGTCGCTCATCACGGGCTATGGCTATGCCGGGATTCTGGTGGCTTTTATTTCGCGCCAAAACGCCTTTGCCGTGATCCCCGTGGCGATTCTGTTTGGCGGCTTTGGCGCAGCGGGTAGCCTGCTGCAGCGCCGCCTGGGCCTGCCCGATGCCTCGGTGCAGGTGCTGCAAGGCATTGCCTTTGTGCTCATCCTGGCCAGCGAGGCGCTGCGCGACCTGGACTGGAAGCAGATTGTGCTCACCCCCCTGCTGCGCTGGCGCAGGCCGGTGGCGGTGATGGGCGAGAAGGAGATACACCTATGACCCCGGATATGTGGATATCGCTGGCCGCAGGCATTGGCGGCGGCGCCCTGCGCGTGGGCGTGCCGTTTCTGTTCGTCAGCCTGGGCGAATGCCTGACCGAAAAATCCGGCCGCATCAACCTCGGCCTGGAAGGCGTGCTGGTGCTGGCCGCCATGGCCTCTTTTGGCGGCGCTTACCTCACCGGCAATGCCTGGCTGGGCGTGCTGGCCGGTGCAGTGGCCGGCGGCCTGCTGGCCGCACTCCACGGCCTTTTGTGTTCGCTGCCGCGCGTGAACGACGTGGCCACCGGCATTGCCCTCATGCTGCTGGGCACGGGCCTGGCGTTTTACCTGGGCAAGCCGCTGATGCAGCCGCAGGCCCCGCAGATTCCGGCCATTGAGCTGGGCAACTGGAGCGATTCGCCGGCCGTGCGTGCAGCCCTGCAAATCAACGCCTTGCTGCCGGTGGGCCTGCTGATTGCCGTGGCCCTGTGGTGGGCCTTTGGCCGCACCCGCTACGGCCTCTTGGTGCGCCTGACGGGTGACTCGTCACATGCGGCGCGTGCACTGGGCTATTCGGTGGGCGGCATACGCCTGATCGCCACCAGCGTGGGCGGCATGATTGCCGGGTTGGGCGGGGCGTCGCTCACCCTCTTCTACCCCGGCAGCTGGAATGAGGGCATCTCCAGCGGCCAGGGCTTGATTGCCGTGGCGCTGGTGATTTTTGCGCGCTGGAGTCCGCTGCGCTGCATAGGCGCGGCCGCCCTGTTTGGCGGCGCCGGTGCCATTGGCCCGGCCCTGCAGTCGGTGGGCGTGAGCTGGGGCTACCACCTGTTCAACACCGTGCCCTATGTGCTCACCCTGCTGATCCTGGTGCTGACCTGCAAGCCCGGTGCCGTGGCCGTGGGCAGCCCGGGCGAACTCTCCAACACCCGATAAAGCCGCACCATGACGCACCCCGCCCAAGCCGTTGCCGCCAACCCCTACGCCTGGCCTTTCAATGGCGACTTGCGGCCGGATAACACCGCCCTGATCGTCATCGACATGCAGACCGACTTTTGCGGGCCCGGCGGCTATGTGGACAAGATGGGCTATGACATTGGCCTGACCCGCGCGCCGATTGCCCCGCTGCAAACCCTGATGGCGCGCATGCGAGAGCTGGGCTACCTGGTGATGCACACGCGCGAGGGACACCGCCCCGACCTGTCAGACCTGCCGGCCAACAAGCGCTGGCGTTCGCGCCAGATTGGCACCAACGGTGTGGGCATTGGCGACGCCGGGCCCTGCGGGCGCATCCTGGTGCGCGGCGAGCCGGGCTGGGAAATCATCCCCGAGCTGGCGCCGCTGCCCGGCGAGGTGGTCATCGACAAACCGGGCAAGGGCTCGTTCTACGCCACCGACCTCGAGATGGTGCTGCACACACGCGGCATTGCCAACCTGATCCTGGCCGGCATTACCACCGACGTCTGCGTGCACACCACCATGCGCGACGCCAACGACCGCGGCTTTGAATGCCTGCTGCTCTCCGACTGCACCGCCGCCACCGACGTAGGAAACCACCTGGCCGCGCTGAAGATGATCACCATGCAGGGCGGCGTGTTCGGCGCACATGCCACGTCTGCTGAACTGCTGCAGGCGTTGCAATGAGCGCATCCGACTTGATCCCCCCGCAAAAGGCGCACACCGGCGCGCTCACGCTGGAGACCTACCAACTCACCAAGCGCTTTGGCAGCTTCACCGCCATGGACAGCGTCACCATGCGCGTGGAGCCCGGCAGCGTGCACGCGCTGCTGGGTGAAAACGGCGCGGGCAAGAGCACGCTGGTGAAATGCGTGGCCGGGTTTCAAAGGGCCGAAGAGGGCAGCATTCTGATTGACGGGCGCGAGCAGGACATTGCCAACCCGGTGGTGGCGCGCGCCCTGGGCATAGGCATGGTGTACCAGCACTTCACGCTGGCCCCGGGCATGAGCGTGGCCGAGAACCTGCTGCTGGCCGGCAACAGCGTACCCGCGCTGATTGACTGGAAAACCAAGCGTGCCGAGCTGCAGGCCTTTCTGGCCACCACACCCTTCAGCCTGAACCTGGATGCCAAGCCCTCGGAGCTGGCCGCCGGAGAAAAGCAGAAGCTCGAATTGCTCAAGCAGCTCTACCTGCGCCCGCGCCTCTTGATACTGGACGAGCCCACCTCGGTGCTCACGCCGCAGGAGGCCGACGAGGTGCTGGGCCATGTGCGCGCGATTGCGCGCAGTGGCGCCTGCTCGGTCATCATCATCACGCACAAGTTCCGCGAGGTCATGGCCTATGCGGACACTGTGACCGTGCTGCGCAAGGGCTGCGCCGTGCACCATGCGCAGGTGGCCGACTCCAACCCGGAGCTGCTGGCGCGCGCCATGATGGGCGAAAGCGCCGAGCCGCGCGTACAGGCGGCGGCAGCGCCGGCCGAAGCAGCCGCACCGATGACAACGCCAACTGCCCCGGCGCCCGAGGCCGCAAGCACCACGGCAGACCTCACAAGCAGCACGCCGCCCGCACTGCACGTGCAAGCCTTATCAGCGATGGGCGACCGCGGCACCATGGCCCTGCATGGCATCAGCCTGCAGGTGCAGGCCGGAGAAATTTTGGGTGTGGCCGGCGTCTCGGGCAATGGCCAGCGCGAGCTGGTAGAGGCCCTGGTGGGCCAGCGTGCACGCGCCTCCGGCACGGTGCAGGTTTCGGGCCAGCCCTATGCCGCCACGCGCGAGCAGAACCGGCGCCTGTATGTGCGCAGCCTGCCCGAGGAGCCGCTGCGCAATGCCTGTGTGGGCGACCTGTCGGTGGCTGAGAACATGGCGCTGCGCGACTTTGACCAACCCCCCTTGAGCCGCAGCCGCTTCCTGGGCGGCCTGTTGCAGTTTGCTGCCTGGCGCAGCCGCGCACGTGACTGGATTGCCGAATACGGCGTCAAGACCCAGGGCGAGAATGCGCCCATCCGCAGCCTCTCGGGCGGCAATGTGCAGCGCGCCGTGCTGGCCCGCGAACTCGCAGGAGACATCAAGGTGCTGATAGCCGCCAACCCGGTGTTCGGCCTGGACTTTGCGGCCGTGCGCGACATCCACGAGCGCATCGTGCAGGTGCGCACGCGCGGCGCCGGTGTGCTGCTGGTCAGCGAAGACCTGGACGAACTGCTGGAGCTGTCCGACCGCATTGTGGTGATGAGCGAAGGCCGCATCGTGTTTGAGACCACGGCCGCACAGGCCGACCGCCAGCAGCTGGGCGCCCACATGGGCGGCGGCCACCACTAGCCAGGCCATCGTCCATATTGCCCGCACAGCCCACCACCGGAGCCCCCATGGCAGCAAACCTTTCCCTACCCGCCACGCCCTTTGCCTTTCCCTTTGAGGTCAAGCACACAGCCCTGGTCATCATCGATATGCAGCGCGACTTTGTGGAGCCCGGCGGCTTTGGCGAGACCTTGGGCAATGACGTGGGTCTGCTGCGCCCTATCATCCCGGCCTGCCAACGCGTGCTGGCGGCCTGGCGCGCCCACGGCGGTCTGGTGGTGCACACGCGTGAGGCGCACAAGGCCGACCTGTCGGACTGCCCACCGGCCAAGCGCACACGCGGCAACCCCAGCCTGCGCATTGGTGATGTGGGCCCCATGGGCCGCATCCTGGTGTCCGGTGAGCCGGGCAACCAGATCATCCCCGAGCTCACGCCGCTGGCCTCCGAGATCGTGATCGACAAGCCGGGCAAGGGCATGTTCTATGGCACCGCGCTGCACGAAATACTGAAGGGCCGTGCCATCAGCCACCTGATCTTCATGGGCGTGACCACCGAAGTCTGCGTGCAGACCTCCATGCGCGAAGCCAATGACCGCGGCTACGACGGCCTGCTGCTGACCGACTGCACCGAGAGCTACTTCCCCGCCTTCAAGGCCGCCACCATCGCCATGGTGCATGCCCAAGGCGCCATCGTCGGCTGGACGGCTGCCAGCGAGGAACTGTTGGCGGTGCTGGGCTGATGCTGCGCAGGCAAGGCCGGTGTTAGAGTTCCCGGCCATGAAACCTGCTCCCAAGAAAACACCTGTCAAAAAGGTGACTGTGCAGCGGCGTTCCGCTGCCGACGATGTGTATGAAGAAATCAAGAAGGACATTGCCGAGTTCCGCCTCATTCCGGGCGACCGCATTACCGAAAGCGCGCTCAGCCTGCGCCTGAATGTGTCGCGCACACCGGTGCGCCAGTCACTCTACCGCCTGCAGCAGGAGGGCTATGTGGAGGTGCTGTTTCGCAGCGGCTGGCGCATCCTTCCCTTTGACTTCGAGAAGTTCGAGCAGCTCTACGACCTGCGCCTGCTGCTGGAGTCCGCCGCCGTGGACCGCTTGTGCGATGCCGGCGTGGCGCGCAGTCCAAAAGGCCAGGCACGCATAGACGCCCTGGCCGCCATCTGGCTGGTGCCAGCAGACGAGCGCAGCAGCGACACCGTGCAGGTCAGCCAATGGGATGAGGACTTCCACTGCGCGCTGGTGGAGGCCAGCGGCAACCAGGAGATTGCCCGCGTGCACCGCGACGTGACTGACCGCATCCGCATCCTGCGCCGCCTGGACTTCACCAAGCAGGCCCGCATAGACGCAACCTACGACGAACACGCCAAGATCCTCAAGGCCATCGGGCGCCAGCGCGGCGACCAGGCCACGCTGCTGCTGCGCACACACATAGCGACCAGCCAGGCCGAGGTGCGCAAGATCACCCTGCACGAGGTGTTCATGGCGCGGCAAGGCAAGTAGGGGCTGCAGCAGGGTGGCATAGCGGCTTGCCCGCTATGTGTGCTGGCATACCGACAGGGCTGTCGGTGCAGAGTGCAATGGAGGACATCTGGAGCACCCATGGTGCACCGGACAGGCGCTGCTTGTATTCAAGGGTGCCCCGCAAACCAACAGAAAGATTTCTTGACCAAAGCACCGTCCACAGCCGCGCCCAATCCGCTTCTCAACCAGATTCTTGCCGCGTTGCCGGCTGCCGACTACGCGCGCTTGCTGCCCGACCTGGAGCGCGTGCAGCTGCCGCGGCGCTGGACCATGTCGGAGTCCGGCGACCATGTGAACTATCTGCACTTCCCCACCTCGGGCATTGTTTCGCTGATCTATGCGCTGGAAGATGGATCGTCCAGCGAGATTGCGCTGGTTGGCAATGAGGGCCTGATCGGCATCTCCATCTATATGGGCGGCGAGAGCCTGCCCACCAGCACTGAAGTGCAATGTGCGGGCGAGGCCTATCGCCTGAGCCGCAATGTGATGAAGCGCGAATTTGCGCTGGGCGGCCAGCTCCAGCACCTGGCGCTGCTGTACACACAGGCGCTGATCGTGCAGACATCGCAGATGGCGGTATGCAACCAGCACCATACCGTGGAGCAGCGGTTTTCGCGCTGGATCCTCATGAGCATGGACCGGCTGCAGGGCAACAAGATGACGGTCACCCAGGAACAGATTTCGCTGCTGCTGGGTGTGCGGCGCGAAAGCATCACCCTGGCCGCAGGGGGGCTGCAAAAGGACGGCATCATCAGCTATGCCCGTGGCAGCATCACCGTAGTGGACCGCCCGCATTTGGAGGCGCGCGCCTGCGAGTGCTACCGGGCAGTCAAGGAAGAATGCGACCGGCTGCTGCCGCACCCGCATGCCAGCAAGGCCGACGCGAGCCCGGTCGCTGTGGCGCGGACGTAGCGCTTCGATGCCATGCGCCTGCTACGCCCCCTCTCCAGCCGCTCCTTGAAGCGCACCCTGGCTGCGGCTACCCGCACAGCGGTGCGCGCGGCCGCCAAGGCCATCACACAGGCGCTGCACATCCCCAAAAGGGCAGCTGCCAAAAAAGTGCTCGTCAAAAAGCCGCTGCGTGCTCCTGCCCGCAAGAACCCGGTCCTGGTGAGCGGCATCGCTGGTGGTTTGCGTTACCGGCTTTTTGTGCCCGCCGACATGCGGCGCGGCGAACGCCTGCCCCTGATGGTGATGCTGCACGGGTGCACACAGGATGCGCAGGCGCTGGCCACCAGCACGCGCATGAACCAGCTTGCGACCCGCGAGCGCTTTGTCGTGCTCTACCCCGAGCAGGACCGCCTGTCCAATCTGCAGGGCTGCTGGAACTGGTTCCAGACCAACACCGGCAAAGCCCAGTTGGAGGCGGACGCCATTGTGTTGGCCATCGACCACATCTGCCGCACCCAGGCCATCGACCCGGAGCGCATCGCTTTGGCAGGGCTCTCGGCCGGGGCCGGAATGGCTGCACTGGTGGCAACCCGCCACCCGCAGCGCTTGCGGGCCGTTGCCATGCACTCGGGCATCGCCCCGGGCCTGGCCCACTCCACGGCAAGTGCCTTGGGCGCCATGCGCGGCCTGCACATCGCGGAGCCGTTGGCGGCACTTGCGGCGGACCAACATCTGCCCGCGCTGCTGGTCATACAGGGCGGGTCGGACCCCATCGTGGCACCGGTCAATGGCGCCAAAGCGGCACAACTCTGGGCGACACACGAAGATGCGACGCCCGGACGCCCACGCACGCTGCAACGCGGTGCCCGTTACCCTGTGACGGTGACCGACTTTTTCACCCGGGGTCGGCTGGTGAGCACCCTGTGCGAGATTGACGGGCTGGGCCACGCCTGGAGCGGCGGCGCCGCAAGCCAGGCCTACTCCGACCCCAAAGGCCCCGACGCCTCACGCATGATCTGGGCCTTTGCGGCCAGGCAATTTGCCCTGCCCGCAGCGCCAGGAGCTTTGCCACTGCGTCAGGCCGCATGATGCAGGGGACAGTGGCACCGGTATCGCAAGCGTGGTTTGGCGTTGCGGGTTACAGGGCATCAATCACTTCGACCACGACATCGCCGGTAGGAACCCGCTTGGCCCTTCCCGTGTCATCCACCAGCACCACCGCCTTGGAGGTGTAGAAAATCACCCGGCCAGCGGCGATGCGCGCTGCATCCTTGGTGAGTGCGACGCAGTCTGCATACCGGGGAGCGGACGCACTGGAGTCTGCCGCCAGCCTGGTACTGCGGCGCAGGGCATCCAGCGTTTGGACGGGGCGGCACTGCGCCGGGCCCAGCACCCACTTCTCGATGTGGGCCTTGCCCGCGCTCATCCCGATGACAGGAACGATGGCCAGTACCGCTGCCAGCAACACCGTGGCCAAAATACCCAAAAGCGACAGCAGCGGCGAAAGCAGAACCCACAAACCCAGCAGCGCGTAGCGCATGAGGTAGTGCCTGGCCGTAAGGCCCCAATGCAAACGGCTCGCTGGCTTGGTGGACCTGGCGGGCGTGGCCTGTGGGTCCGGCTTCCTGGGTGGCTCGCAGAACCAGCCAATGCCGCCCAACAGCACCAGCAATCCGACGATGACACCCAGCAAAGGCGCGAAAGACCGGTAGACACGCAGGATCAGGGAGCCGTCCGCAAGTGCTTGTGTCAGCGCAGGGATCATCTCCAGCATGGCGATGCTGGCCAGGTCCATCAGCTCGAAAGTCGATTCAAAAACCGCGGCATGCGGGATGGCAAAGGTGCTCTCTACCGCCAGTGACACACCGTAGCCCAGCAGCACCAGGGCCACGGTGCCAAAGGAAACCAGGCCGGCCCCGAGTGCGACCCAGTTCACAGGCTGCCGGGTTGTCACGTCCGCTCCCAGGCCAACGCCGCCACCGGCGGCAGGTCGCGCGAGATGCAGTGCCATTGCTCACCCGCATCCGGGCTGATCCACAGCCCGCCGGTGGTGGACGCCATGGCCAGCGTTTGCCGGTCCGGGGCCAATTCCAGGCCATGGCGGTAGACCAGGTGGTAGGCATCGCTCTGGGGCAGGCCCTGGTGCAGCAAGGTAAAGCTTTTGCCACCATCATCGGTGCGCGTG
The DNA here is from genome assembly GCF_003415675.1 of Rhodoferax lacus. Classification (GTDB taxonomy): domain Bacteria; phylum Pseudomonadota; class Gammaproteobacteria; order Burkholderiales; family Burkholderiaceae_C; genus Allorhodoferax; species Allorhodoferax lacus. The sequence continues at coordinate 159,232 of NZ_QFZK01000003.1, read as the reverse complement.
ACCACCATGCGTGCCCCCACCGGATAGCGGTGGGTATCCGACTGGGCCGGCACGAACCAGGCCCGCAGCGGGTCTTGTGGATCGCAGGCCACGGCAAAACCAAAGGCCGAGGGAACGGGTGGCACCAGGCCGGTCCACAGCCGCCCGCCATCGGTGGAGCGGTACATGCCGCAGTGGTGCTGCACCCACAGCACATCGGGGTGCGCGGCGCACTGCAGCATGCGGTGCGGGTCCTGGGTGTTGGGGTCTTGCGCGCTGCCAGCGGGCAGGTAGTCGGCCACCATGCCGTCGGCCATCAGCGCCCAACTGGCACCGGCGTCCCGGGTCTGCCAGACCCCGCCGCAGGAAATAGCCACGCGGATGTGCTGCGGATCACGCGGATCCACCAGCACCGAGTGCATGCCGGGGTAGTCATTGCCACCACCCATCCACTGCAGGCGCCGCGGGTCCTCCCAGAGCGCGCGGCACAGGGCCCAGCTCTGGCCGCCGTCTTCCGACTTGAACAGGCCCGCGGGCATGCAGCCGACCCACAAGGTGCCGGGTGTGGTGGCGGCACCGGGTGTGAGGCTCCAGACCAGTTCCACGTTCCAGGGCGTGGGGTCGTTGGCCAGCGGGCCGCTCTGCGGCTTGGGTGGAAAGGCTGGTGTGGCGATGTCACACCAGTTGCGGCCCTGGTCCGTGCTTTTGCGCAGCTTGGCGCCAAAGTGGCCCAGGCGCAGGGCGGCGTACCAGTGGCCGGTGCGCGGGTCGGTCATGGCCTGTGTGACCGGGTCGCCGGCAAAATGGTGGGCGGTGAGGGACCAGGCGGCGCCCGCGCCGCGCAGTACCAGCAGGCCTTTGCGGCTTGCTACCAGCAGGGTTTGCATGGGCAGTCCTTTCGCTTCTGTTCAATTGGTTTTGGCTTTGGCTTTGGTTGTTGCTTTGCTGGTGCTTGCAGCCTGCGGTCTAGCCGCCCGTCAGCGCCTGTATCACCAGCACGCGGTCACCGGGCTGGAGCAGCCGCTCCAGATTCTGGCGGTCCAGCACCAGGGTCTGGTTGATAAATACGGCCACATGCTTGCGTATGCCGCGCTGGTCGTCAAACACATAGGGGGCCAAGGCCGGGGCGGCCAACAAGGCGGCCTCCAATACGGCACGCAAGCTGCCCGCAGGCACGCTCTGCGGCGCACACTCCACGTGGCGACGCAGGCTGGATGCAAACTCCACAGTGACCATGGCAAGCCTTTCAAGGGTTGGACAAAGTATGGCGCTGCGGGGGCGGGGCGACAAGGGGCAGGCCCGGCAGCCAACCCGAAGGGAATCGGCACATGAAAACACCTGCCTTCCAGATGCAAGGGCCCAGGCATTTTGAACGCAGTGGACCCAGCCCGAAGCCCGTCCTGAATTGACGTACACTTCCGCCCGTTGGTGCTCGCGGTGTGGTTCACACACCGCAGTTCAACGGGAATCAGGAGGGTTGTACCCCGCAAGGCGCGACCTAACCTGAGCTGCCCCCGCAACGGTAAGTGGACGAATCCTGTATTCCGCTTCCATCACGGCCACTGAGTGTCTGCACAGACATTTGGGAAGGCGATGGAAGTCTGTCCACCAGCCCGGATACCGGCCAATACGGTGGAGTCACGTCACAGATGTGCCTTCTTTACGCCCATGCACTGTCGGGGAAGACGGTGAGGGCTTTGTTGAATTGCATCCTTCTCATGAAAACCCGTACGTCCCGTGCGTGCCAGGTCATGCTCAGCGCACTTTCGCTGACCGCATGTTCCATAGCCACGTTTGCCCAAACCAACCCCACTATGCGTGACGTGGTTGTCACTGCCAGCCGCGTGGAAACACCCATCACCGATGTGACAGCCGATGTCACCACCATCGACCGGGAAACCCTGGACCGGGCAGGCCAGACCTCCTTGCGCGAGGTGCTGGGCCAGCAACCCGGAGTTCAGTGGTTTGGCAGCGGCAGCTATCGCTCATCAACAGGCATCTACCTCAGAGGCGCCTCTCCCAGCCAATCGATTGTGCTGGTGGATGGCATTCGTATCGGCTCCGCCACGCAAGGCACCGCCGCGATTGAAAACATCCCCCTGGACCGCATTGACCATATCGAAATTTTGCGTGGTGCAGCCTCTGCCCTCTATGGCCCGGACGCCGTGGGCGGCGTGATCCAGATCTTCACCAAGAATCCCACGCAGGACCTGCAAGCCAGTGTCACCGTGGGTGCCGGGTCCAATGGGCAATTGAAGTCTGCTGCGGCCCTGAGCGCGACCACTGGAATTTTTTCTTACGGTCTGGGTGTGACCCAGGAGAAGGCGACCGGCATCAGCACCAACATCAATCCCGCCTCCAGCGGATTCAACGCGGATGCCGATGGGTTCAACAGCCTCAGCTGGGATGCCAAGTTGATTGCCCGCCTGAACACAGACCAGACCGTGACACTCAGCACCATCCAGAGCCAGACCAGCTACCAATTCGACGCGATACCGTCTCCCAATCCCCTGGGTCTGACCAAGGCCAGCTCGGACGCCTGGTCCAAACCTGTGCTGAACGATGTGGCCTTGAAATGGGACGCCAAGTGGACTTCTGATTGGACGTCCACCGTGTCCCTTGGTACCGCCGACGACCAGTCGGTGACCGAGTATTTCCGTCTCTCCGATGGTGCTTTTGGCGGCAGCACCAAATTCAACACGCACAGAAACCAGGTCAGCTGGCAAAACAGCCTGCACATCGGCAACGATGTTCTCACGGCCATTCTGGATGCGCGCAATGAATCGGTGGACAGTTCGACTGCGTACAAGGTATCCCAGCGGGATATCAGCGGGACCATGTTGTCCTATGCCTGGAATCGACCCGTATGGAACGTGTTGGCGGTGCTGCGGGAGGATGAGAACTCCCAGTTCGGCAGCTTTGTGGACTGGGCACTGTCCGGTGGCTACAAAGTCGCTGAGGGCCTGCGCACGGTGGCCAGTCTGGGCACCAGCTACCAGGCCCCCACGTTCAACCAGTTGTACTACCCGAGTACGCCAAGCTTTGCTGGCAATCCCGCATTGACACCCCAACGCAACCGGGCCTCGGAGCTGGGGCTGAAATACGACGCGGCCAACCTGTCGTGGTCCGCCATCACCTACTACAACGAGGTCCAGGGCTTCATCGATCCGGCAACCAACGTCCAGAGCTCCAAGGCCGTGCTGCAGGGCGCAACGCTGAGCGCGCAAATCGACGCCGGGGATACGACGTATGCCGCGTCCTATGACTACGCCGACCCGCGCTCATACTCCGCCACGCCCTCGCTCAACAACCTGCGCCTGGTGCGGGTGGCGCAAAACGTGCTGAAGGGCAGCGTCAACCACCGGATCAATGCCTTCCACGTATTTGCAGAGTTCAACCTCTCCAGCGAGCGGGAAGATGCCAAGGTGGTTGGCAGTGGCCGCGAAACCCTGCCGGGCTATGCCACCCTGAATGTGGGGGCCGACTGGAAGGTACGCAAAGACGTCAAACTCCTGGCGCGTCTGAACAACGCGACGGACACGTCCTACATGTTGGCCAATGGCTACAGCATGCCAGGGCGCAATCTGTTTGTCTCCATGGTCTGGTCCAACTGACATGGCGCAATCCATCTGCCCAGCCATCCTGATCGCGGCCCCGGCTTCCGGCCAAGGCAAGACCACCGTCACGGCGGCCCTGGCGCGCTTGCATGCGCGCCAGGGCCGCCGGGTCCGGGTTTTCAAATGCGGGCCGGATTTTCTGGATCCGTTTTGGCACACCATGGCCAGCGGCTCACCGGTCTACCAGCTCGATCTGTGGATGACCGGCGAGCAGGACTGCCGCAACCGCCTGGCAGCCGCCGCAGCCCAGGCGGACCTGGTCATTGTGGAAGGGGTGATGGGCCTCTTCGATGGCACGCCCAGTGCTGCGGACCTGGCCAAGCTCTTGGGCATTCCGGTGCTGGCGGTGGTGGATGCCTCCGCCATGGCTGGAACGTTTGGGGCCCTGGCCTTCGGGCTGCAGCACTACCTGGACGATCTGCCCTGGGCCGGGGTTCTGGCCAACCGCGTGGCCAGTGCCGGCCATGCCGAGATGCTCAAGACCAGCCTGAAAAATCCTTCCCAATGGATGGGCGCCTTGATGCGCGATGAAGGCATCAAGCTGCCCGAACGCCACCTGGGCCTGACGGTGGCCAGCGAGGTCAGCGACGGCCTGCAGCGACTGGACCTTGCGGCCGACGCACTGGCCACCACGCCCCTGGGCCAGATGACGCTGCAAGACCTTGGCCGGTGGAGCGTGAACTTCGGGCCCTGTGACAACGCTCTGCCGCCAGCGGATCCTGCCTGCGGCGACAGCCTGCCCAATCAGCAGCGCCTGGCGGGTGTGACGATAGCCGTTGCGCGTGATGCGGCGTTCTGTTTTATCTACAGCGCCAATCTGGATTGCCTGGAGCACCTGGGTGCCCGGTTGAAATTCTTTTCACCGCTGCAGGACGCGGCTCTGCCGGACTGCGATGCGCTGTGGCTGCCGGGTGGCTACCCGGAGTTGCATGCCCGGACCCTTGCCGACAATGGGTCGCTGCGAAACAGCCTGCAGCAGCATGTGGCTGCGGGCAAACCCGTGTGGGCCGAGTGCGGGGGCATGATGGCGCTGTTTGACACGCTGGTCACAGCCTCCGGCGAGGAGATCGCGCAGTGGGGCGTGCTGCCCGGCCGGGTGACCATGCACAAGCGACTGGCGGGCTTGGGTCCTCAGCAACTGGCGCTGCCAGGCGGCACCCTGCGCGGCCACACCTTCCATTACTCCACCACCGAGTCTGTGCTGACGCCCCTGTTGCGCACCCAGCGTCCACACGGCGTGGACCCGTCGTATATGGGCGAGGCGGTGTGGCAGCAGGGATCGGTGATGGCCAGCTATTTCCACGCCTGGTTTGCCTCCTGCCCGGACGCCGCAGCGGATCTGTTTGCCCCGAGAACCGTAGCATGCGTTCCCTCATGAGCGCGCTGAAGGGTTCCTGCGTGCGGGCCATGGCCTGCGGCGCCCTGTGGATGCTGTCGGCATGGGTTGCCCCGGCGTTGGCTCTGGAGATCACGGACGACCGGGGGACCCGGGTGGCATTCACCCAGACGCCGCAGCGCATCGTGAGCCTGCTTCCCTCGCTGACCGAAACCGTGTGTGCCTTGGACCGCTGCAATCTGCTGGTAGGGGTGGACCGGTACTCCAACTTTCCGCAGAGCGTGCTGAGCCTGCCGCAACTCGGCGGTGGCATGGACCCCAACGTCGAAGGCATCGTGATGCTCAAACCCGATGTGGTGCTGGCCGCACCCAACTCCCGGGCCAGCGAACGCCTGCGCGCCCTGGGCATACCGGTGCTGGTTTTCGAGACCAAGACGCACGCCGACGTGCGTCGCATTCTGGAAAAACTCGGCCAGTTGCTGGAGGTGCCAGATGCACAACGCGTCTGGCGCGCCATCGATGCGGGCGTCTCTGCCGCGGCCCAGTCCCTGCCGGCCAGCGTCAAGAAGGTTCGGGTCTACTTTGAAGTGAACCGCGGCCCGTTTGCCGCTGGCGAGTCTTCCTTTATTGGTGAGACCCTGTCCCGGCTGGGCGTCAAAAACATTGTGCCCACCCGGATGGGCCCCTTTCCCCGCCTCAACCCGGAGTACGTGGTGCTGGCCAATCCGGACCTCATCATGGTCGGCGAGCGCAACCATGCGGGCATGGAAGGCCGACCCGGCTGGAGCCATATACGCGCCATCAAAGACCACCGTGTGTGTGTGTTCGCCGTCGCAGATTCCGATCTCATCGTGCGGCCCGGGCCCCGCATGGCACAGGCCGCGCGGGTGATGGCCAGTTGCCTTGCCAACCAGAGGCCCTGATCCGCTGCTGACCCTGTGAATGCCCTCCAGACCGGCAACTCCGCGCCGTTTGGAATCGACGATAACTGCTTGAACCGGACGACCCTGATGCCCACTACCGAAATGATTGTTTGCACGACCTGCCGCCCACCTGGTGCGTCGCGCGAGTTGCCGGCCCACGGCCTCACCCTCTTTGAAGCGGTGCAGGACGCACTGCTGGCGCGTGAAGGCGATGGTGCGCAGCCCCTGGATCTGCAGCTGCGTGGCCTGGCGTGCATGAGCGGCTGTTCGCGTGCCTGCACCGTCGCCTTGCAGGCACCCGGAAAATTCACCTACTACTTTGGCGATCTGGTCGCGGATGCCGAGACCGCAGAGCAATTGATTGCCTGCGCCCAACTGTATGGCGCCAGTGGCGATGGTTCCCTGGCCCGCAATGCGCGGCCCGAGCGTCTGCAAAGCGGCATGCTTGCGCGCTTGCCGCCGGTCGGTGCGGGCCCGGCATGAGTGAGTGGCCGGCCCTGTCTGCGCTGGTCGCATTGCTGCTGGCGCTGGCCGTGGACACATGGTGGGGTGAGCCGCCGGTGCGCTTGCACCCGGTGGTATGGATGGGGCGCGCACTGGGCTGGGCGGGTCAAGGGCTGCAGCGCCTGGCCAGCCAGCGCGTGGACAACACGGACTACACCGCCTGTGGGCTTGGGGCACTCGCCTGGTGTGCGCTGGCACTGGTCGTGCTGGGCATGTCCTGCGCATGCGTGTGGATGCTGCAAGGCCTGCCCTGGTGGTGCGCCAGCCTGCTGCTGGGCCTGCTGCTCAAGCCCATGCTGGCCTGGAACATGTTGAAGAGCGAAGTGCAGGCCGTGGAGCACGCCTTGGGCCGTTCGCTAGCCACCGGCCGTGAGCGGCTGTCGTGGGTGGTGAGCCGCGACGTGGGTCAGCTCAGCGCAACCCAGGTGCGCGAAAGCGCCATCGAGTCACTGGCAGAAAATCTCAACGACTCCGTGGTGGCCCCTATCTTCTGGTTTGTGCTCTTGGGCCTTCCGGGCGCAGCGGTCTACCGCTTTGCGAACACGGCCGACGCCATGTGGGGCTACCGTGGCATCTACAAAGGGCAGAACTGGGAATGGGCTGGCAAATGGGCGGCGTGGGCCGACGACCTGCTCAGTTGGGTACCGGCGCGCATCACGGCGCTGCTGTTGCTGGCAGCCCGTGGCGGGCCCGGGTTGGCGCTGTTGGCCCGGCTGGGGACCGAGGCACGCCATACCCCCTCACCCAACAGCGGCTGGCCCATGGCGGCCATGGCGCTCAAGCTGAATGTGGCACTGTGCAAACCCGGCGTTTACACACTGAATGCGCCAGGGCGTGCGGTGGAGTCCGGCGATGTGTCAGCCGCCATTGGCTATGCATCGAGGGCCTTGCGCTACCTGGTGGCCATCGTAGCCATCGCCCTGATCGGGACAGCCGTTGGGGCCTGCGCATGACCTCCGCGCCTCGCATCCATGGCGGGCCTGACGCCCTGGGCGTGCCCTTGTATGACTTCTCTACCAACAGCAACTCCTGCGGGCCCTGCCCGCAGGCCATGGCCGCGGTGCAGGCCGCCAATGCCACGCGCTACCCGGATGCCAGCTACACCGCGGTGCGCGAGCAACTGGCCGCATTCCACGGAGTGGACAGCTGGCGTGTTGTATTGGCCGGAAGTGCCAGCGAGTTCATCTTTCGCATGACGGCCTGGACGGTGCAGCAGGGAGGCCGCAGTGTGTGGTTGCCGCAGCATGCCTATGGCGACTACGCACACGCAGCGCGCAGCTGGGGCCTGCAGGTGGCGTCAACACCCGAGACGGCCGACCTGGTTTGGGTCTGCGACCCGTCGAGTCCCTTGGGGCAGACATTTGACGCATGGCCCTTGCACAAGGGGCAACGGGTGTGCGACTGCGCCTACGCGCCGCTGCGACTGGAGGGCACATCCCGCGCTACGGCCAGCCAGCAAGATTGCCTGTGGCAGATGTTTTCTCCCAACAAGGCCTTGGGCTTGACCGGCGTGCGCGCAGCCTATGCCATTGCGCCGCTCAATGGGCAGCAGGCGGCGCAGCAACTTGAGGCCTTGGCACCGTCATGGCCGGTAGGTGCACATGGTGTGGCCATGCTGCTGGCCTGGGTAGAAGCCGACACCCAGGCCTGGTTGCAGCAAAGTCTGCAGACCCTGCGTGCCTGGAAGTTGCGACAGGTCGGGCTGCTGCAGGCCATGCACTGGCATGTGGAGCCAAGCGTCACCCCCTTTTTTTGTGCACGCCCTGCATTGGAAATCGACGCCCCAACCCTGTGTGCCGAATTGCGCGCACAGGGGATCAAGCTGCGCGACACCACCTCGTTCGATCTGCCAGGCTACCTGCGCTTGGGTGTGTTGCCGCCGCATGCACAGGACGCACTGCTGGCGGCCCTTCACCGCCCCCCAATGGCTGGCGTGCGGCACGCTTGAAAACCTGCCGTTCGACGGTGCCCCTCTCGCTCAGACGGGTCACCAGCGACGGACCCAGGATGCCGGTCTGCCGCAAGTACGGTGCACGCCTTAGCGCGCCTTTCTGCGCTCCGCCCCCTCGGGCTGCCCCTTGATCCATTGCACGAAGTCGGGTACGGCCAGCGGACGGCTGAACCAGTACCCCTGCAGCTCGTCGCAGCCCAACGCAATCAGCGACTGCGCCATGGGTCCGCTCTCTACGCCCTCGGCCACCACCGACAGGCCCAGCGTATGGCCCAGGGCGATGACGGCATGCACGATGGCGGCGTCGGCGCTGTCGTCCAGCATGCCCAGCACAAACGACTGGTCCACCTTGAGCTTGTCGATCTCGAAACGCTTGAGGTAGGCCAGGCTGGAGTAGCCGGTGCCAAAGTCGTCAATGGCGATGTTCACGCCCAGGCGTTTGAGGGCCGACAGCTTCTCCTGCGCCGAGCTGGGGTTATCCATCAGGTGCGATTCGGTCAGCTCCAGTTCCAGCCGGTTGGCAGGCATGTGTGTCTCGCGCAGCACCTGGCCGATCTGGTCCACCAGATCGGCATCGGCCAGCTGGGCGGCCGACAGGTTGACCGACAGCTCCAGCCCGGTGAACAGGCCCTCGGCCTCAAACGCCATCCATTGGCGGCAGGCCTCGCGCAGCACCCACAGGCCTATGCTCTTGATCAGGCCGGTCTCTTCGGCCAACTGGATGAACTGCCCCGGCGGCACCTGGCCGAGCACCGGGTTGCTCCAGCGCAGCAGGGCTTCTGCCCCCTGCACCTGGCGCGTTTTGGCGTTGATGCGCGGCTGGTAGTGCAGCGTGAACTCGTGGTGGTCCAGCGCCTGACGCAGCTGCGCCTCCATGACCTGGCGGGCCATGACGCGGTTGTTGGTCTCCAGCGAAAAGAAGCGCGAGGTGTCGCGCCCGGCCGACTTGGCCTCGTACATGGCAGCGTCGGCCAGGCGCAGCAGCTCGCTTTGCTCGGTGGCATCGTCCGGGTACATGGCCACGCCCACGCTGCAGGACACGTTGAGCGTGTTGCCCTCCACCACCGTGGTCTGGCGCAGGGCTGGAATGAGGCGCTGGTTGACGGTGACGTCAAGCTCCTCGCGCCCGGCCACATGCCGCATGATGACCACGAACTCGTCACCACCGAGGCGGCACACCGTGTCTTCGGCGCGCACCGACTGCACCAAGCGGCGCGAAACAGTGCGCAGCAGTCCGTCGCCGATGTGGTGGCCCAGCGTATCGTTGATGAGCTTGAAGCGGTCCAGGTCCACAAACAGCACAGCCAGCTTTTCGCCGCTGAACTGGGCCTCTGCAATGGCCTCGCTCAGGCGTTGGTGGCACAGGGCGCGGTTGGGCAGTTCGGTCAGCACATCATGCTGGGCCAGGAAGCGGATGCGCTCCTCCTTGGCCTTGCGGTCGGTGATGTCGATCGAGATGCCGATGTAGTTGACCACCTCGCCTGCGGTGGCGTTCTTGTGCACGGCCGAGATCATCAGCCAGGCCGGGTACAGGCCGCCGTTCAAACGGCGCATATGCACTTCGCCCTGCCAGGATTCCTTGTCCCTGAGCACCGACCAGATGGCGTCCACCTCGTCGCCCAGCAACAGTGCCAGGTCCTCGCCCACCACTTCGTGGAAATCGTAGGCGGTGGAGCGGCAGAAGGCGCGGTTCACGCTGATGATCTTGCGCGCCTCGTCCATGATGATGATGCTCTCGCTGGAGGCCTCGAACACCTTGGCCCACAGCTCCAGCCTTTGCTCCATCTGCTTGAGCTTGTTGATGGGGGTGAAGGCGGTGAGCACCGCGTCCTGCCCCTGGAACTTGAGCCGTCTGGCTGACAGCACAGCCCAGGAAGGCGTGGCCGTTCCCATCCAGCGCACCTCGAATTCATCCACCACGCCCGAGTCGGCCAGGCGCTGAAAAAAGCGGCCGCGTGCACCGGCGTCCAGACCGGCCCGCCACGGGTCCTTGCTGCTGCCGTTGAGCCAGGGCAGTGCCGGGTTGTTGGCATGCAGCACGTCATGTTCGGGGATGGATGTGACCAGCACGGGAATGGGCAGGGCCTCCACCAGCTCCATCTGCGCGGCCGAAGCGCGGGCATTGGCGATCAGCTCCTGCTGGGTCAGGCGGTCCTGGTCCAACTGGGCCAGCATGCCGTTGAAGGCGGTGTAGAGCTGGCCAATCTCGTCCTTGCTGTGCCAGCTGGCACGGTGCGTGTAATCGGTGGAGCGGCGCACCAGGTCTGCCACACGGGCCAGGCTTTGCAGCGGCCTGGCAATCTGGCTGGCCACCAGATAGACCAGGCTCAGGATGCCGCACAGCAAAACCAGCGCCGTGCCCAGATGGATCCACATGCGCGTGAACAGCCCCTCCACCCGGCGCTGCAGCAGGCCCTTGAGTTCGACAATGCAAACATCCCACGACTGGTCCAGCGCCAAGACCGTGCTTTGGTAAGCCGCATCCAGATGCGCTGACTGGCTGAAGGTGGGCTCACTTTCCACCGAGTCCTTGACCGCTTGCTGAAAAAAGCGCCCTTGTTCCAGCAGGCGCTGGCGCGTGTCATGCAGCGCTGCATTGAGCTGCGGCGTGCCGGCCAGCGCCACCTGCTCGTAGTCCGACTCCAGCCCCTGCAGCACCACATCCAGACGCCCCACCAGGGTGAGCTGCTGTGCCGCCTGGGCCTGGGCATTGGACTTCCAGACGCGGCTCTGCATGAACTGCCGGGTTTCATGCAGCACCTGCAGCAGTTCGGGAAAGCGCAGGATGGATAGCGACATCACGTAGTAGCTGTCCAGGTCCGGGTCGAGGATCAGGTTGGACTGGTTGCCCACCGTGGTCAGCAGGTCGCGCCCCAGGGTCAGGGTGGTGGCCTTCTGGGCTTCGGTGCGGCTGCTGCCCAGTGCACTCACAAAGCGCTGCGCCAGGTTGCCGGTGCGAAAGTTCACATCACTTTCCTCACGCGCCTTTTGCAGTTCGGCCTGAGCCGCGGCGGTTGGCATGGGCGGTGAGTCCATGAACACACTGAGCAGATTGAGGCGCACCGCATCGGTATAGCTGGCGCCCACAATTTCCTTGCGGGCGAAGTCGATGGCCAGGTATTTTTCCTGAATCAGGATGCTGGACACATAGATCACCGCCGTCAGATCCAGCAGATAAATCAGCGTCAGCTTCTGTCCCACACTCAGCTTGCCCAACCACCCCGATACCTTCTTCAGCATGCAACCGTCCTTATGGTTCTCACACGAGGTCCAACGCGTGTTGAGATGTTGAAGGACAAGCAACTTCCGCACCACATTGGTGAAGCCGCACTGCACTTGGCAGGGGCTATCCGGTGGTAGATTCAAGCCAACGATACAGGTCATGCCCATGCAAAAACCGCTGATCCACTTCACCACCCAAGCCGGTGGCCTCAAACTATCAGAGCTGATCAGCGCCCTGAGCCACGCGCTGGATGTAACCGAGGGTCAGCCCGTGGGCCACTGTGTGCGCTGCTGCTGGATCGGCATGCACATAGGCCGCGAGATCGGCCTGCAGGAGCAGCAGCTCTGGGAGCTGTACTACACCTTGCTGCTCAAGGACCTGGGCTGCAGCAGCAATGCCGCACGCATCTGCGAGCTCTACATGACCGATGACCTGAGCTTCAAGCACGACTTCAAGCAGGTGGGTGACAACCTCTCGCAGGTGGTGCGTTTTGTGTTGCAGCACACGGGTCTGAAGGCGGGTCTGGCTGAGCGCTTCAAGGGCGTGCTCAACATCCTCAAAAACGGCACCGAGATTTCACGCCAACTGGTCCAGACCCGCTGCCAGCGCGGCGCCGAAATTGCGCGCCTGCTGCGTTTTTCCGAAGGCATTGCGCAGGGCATCTACAACCTGGACGAACACTGGAACGGCCAGGGCAAGCCCGGTGGTGTGGCGGGCACAGACATCCCGGTGTACGCACGCATCGCCCTGCTGGCCCAGGTGGTGGATGTGTTCTACACCGGCGGCAACAAGGAGGCTGCCTTGGCCGAGGCCGCCAACCGCAGCGGCCAGTGGTTTGACCCGGCCCTGGTGGCCGCCCTGCAGCGCCTGGACGCGCAGGAAGGGTTCTGGCGCACCCTGCAGTCCGACACCATCGACCAGGCTGTGCAGGCGCTGGAGCCCAGCCAGTACGAGGTGCCGCTGGACGACGACTACCTGGACGACATTGCCACCGCCTTTGGCCAGGTGGTGGACTCCAAGAGCCCCTACACCAGCGGCCACAGCACACGCGTGGCGCTCTACACCGACCTGATTGGCGAAACCCTGGGGCTGGACCCGGCACGCAGGCGCTGGCTCAAGCGCGGCGCCTTGCTGCACGATGTGGGCAAGCTGGGCGTGAGCAACAGCGTGTTGGACAAGGCCGGCAAACTCGATGAGGCCGAGTGGGCCGAAGTGCGCGGCCACGCCGCCCTGACCGAATCCATCCTGTCGCGCATTGGCGCCTTCAGCGAACTCGCGCGCATTGCCGGTGCGCACCACGAGCGGCTCGATGGAGGTGGCTACCCGCATGGGCTGCAGGCCGCTGACATCGCCATGGAGACCCGCATCATCACCACCGCCGATATTTTTGATGCCATCACCGCCGAGCGCCCCTACCGTGGCGCGGTGCCGGTGGACCAGACATTGGACATGATGCAAAAGACGGTGGGCACGGCGCTGGATGCGGACTGCTTTGAGGCCCTCAAGAAGGCCATGCAAAACGTCACTTCACTGGGCCAATAGCCCAGGCTTGGCTGCGGCCTAGCGTTGCCCCGCCACGCTGCCGCCCCGGTTCATGGGCATGAACTCCACCTGCACCACCAGGCGGCTCTTCACGCCCAAGCCACCCAACAGGCCCGGGCTGAATTGGGCTTGTTTGAAACCCGCAATGGCAGCGGCCTCAAAGAAGCCAGGCGGCACAGCGCTGACAACGCTCACGTCTTCCACCGTGCCGTTGCCGGCCACCACGATGGCCAGCGTCACTGTGCCTTCGCGGTTGTTGGCAGCCAGCGGATATTCCAGTGTTACCGAAGACACCACGGTGGGTGAGGCGTCCAGCTCCGAGTCGCTGTAGACCCGCTCCGTTGCAAGGGGCGCGGGCGCCGCAGCTGCGGCCTGCAAGGTCGGCAATGGGGCCACGGCGGGCACAGCCACAGGCTCGGCCTGCACTGCGCCGGGGTCCGGGTCTGCCGTGGCCAGGCTGCGCTGGCCCTGCCCTGCTTCATAGGTAAACAGGCGGGCTTGCAGGCTGGACACCGGCGGCTGGGCCAGGCCAGCGTTGTCCAGACTGGCCTGCGCATAGTGCACCAGGGCAAAACCCGCAGCGTGCATGCCCACCGACATCCAAAAGGCATGCACCAGCTTCAACAGTCCCCCTGCCTTTCAACACGCATGGCCAGGGCTCTGCCTACTTCTTGATTTCGCGCCAGCTCACGCGCCGCCCAATCGGGTTGGGTGGCTCCACGGGCACTTGCTTCTGGGTGACAGAGGCGTCCGAGCCCACACTGGTTGCGATCACACGGCCATCGGGCAGTACCACGAAGCCAACACCCACACTGAGGGAATCGGCCAGGAACATCGAGGCCACGTCATCAGGGCTGGACGCGGCCGCCAGTCCCGTCAACAGGCCCAGGAAGTTGATCCAGCTGTAGCCACCGGCCTGGCAGGCGGAGTTGGAAGGCACGTTGCTGACAAACACCAGGGTACCGGCCACGATGAAGGGGTCCACATTGATGCGCTCGCCCGAATCTGGCAGGTCAACCACCCAGCCATTGGTCAGTGCGCAATTGGCGGCAGACCCCGAGCAGCTGGTGCTGCGGGTGGTGCCGCTCTTGGTCAGGCTCACCGTGCGCAAGGAGCCCCGCAGGTCGGTGTAGGGGGAGGTGGCAGCCAGCAGGTCCACAAAACCGTAGATGGATTGAACCTGCGTGGTGCTGGTGTCGCTGCTACCCAGCAGCTGCCCGGTGGCGGCCACGACCATCGTGTTGCCATTGACCTCGGCCAGTTGCAGGCGGGTGGTGATGGGCTGGGCAACGCCCGACGCGTCCTTGGCCGTGGCCACCAGCGTGGCCTCCTTGCCCACGGGCGCCAGATTGTCATTGACGTCAAAGCGCCAGATGTTGCCGTACAGGTCGCCGCCGTATACGCGCAGCGTGGTGTTGTCCAGCGCACCGTTGGCTACGTAGTTGTTGAGCTCACGCAGGCCACTGGGGCTGGTGGAGGTGCCCACGCCGGTATCGAGCTTGCTGATGATCTGCCCGGTGATCGCATTGAGCACATAGAGATAGCCGTGGCCATCACCCGAGCCGGTGGGCGAGCCCATGTTGTTGTAGCCCGAGGTCAGCAGCACAACCCAGGTTCCGTCCACCAGTTTGGTAATGATGGGGCGGCCAAAGGACAGGCCCAAATGGCAGTCGGTGCCCGTGGTGCTGGTGCTGGCGCTGGCGGCATCAAAGCAATTGCTGCCCTGGCTGAACTCCCACAGCGACTTGGGGTGCACCGGGTCGCTCACATCCAGCGCGTAGTAGCTCTTGCCGCCAGCGTTCAGGCCACCCACCAGAATCGTCTTCCAGGCAGAGGCGGTGGTGTCATACACATCGCCATAGGCAGGCGTTCCGTCCACAAAGAACCGGTGGTTGGCCTTGTAGTCCACGTCGGCCAGTTGGTACAGGTTGGGTATCACCGCCTGGGGCACATAGGCCCAGGCCTCGGCACCGGCGTTGGCGTAGTTGGGATCCGTAGACACAATCGGTGCGTAGATGGCATGCAGCATGCCGTCGTTGGCTCCCACGTAAATCATGGGTGTGCGCGCCGCATTGGCCGTCTTGTAGGCACCGTAGCCGGTATCCGCATAGGAAAACCCGGGGCTGCCCACAAAGGTCGCCACCGAGCCCACGATGTCGCCCAGCACATGTTCGCGCTTGCGGTACAGGTAGCTGGGGTTGTTGGGAACAAAGGCTTCGGTGGGAACTTCAAAGCCGCGTTGGCCGCGGATGAAGTTGACCATGTTGGCACCCGCCGCAGGCACGCGCTGGTCATTGGCGCCACCGTTGGTCATCGTCGGATACTGGCCCAGGCTGGCCACGGCCACCGATCCAAACATGGCCTGTTGCGTCGCATCCAGTCCGGTATCTGCCGCGCCGGCAGGCAAGCCTGAAACACAGGCCTTGGTATTCCAGCTGAAGTTGGTCAGGTTGTTGGTGGCGCCCGCCTTGCGCATGACAATGGTGCGGTTGTCACAGGCGGCAAAGGTCAGGGCATCGAGCTTGTCCTGTGCAGACCAATCCTGGGTGCTGGAAATGGTGCCGGTAATGACATCAATTTTCTGCGCCGTGACATTGCCGGTCCATTCCTTGGTCTTGAAGCTGGTGATGAAACCCTGGTTGTTGTTGGCAACCGGCGTGCTGGTGGTCAGCCCGGCGCCGCCACCGGAACCCGCCTCGGTGTCAATGCGATTCAGCGCAGCAGCCAAGCCGTCCACCACAGCCGCTGTATTGCTGGCGCTGAAGTACCGACCCCGGCCATCCACTGCGGCGTGCCAGAAGTCATCAATCGACCTGGGATCGTCATAAGGCTTGGCCTTGCTGGTGTCGATGTTGGGCCAGGCAGGCCAGTTCAAAGTGGCCGTGGGGGGTATGGCCGGGGGCACTACCACGGGGGGACGGATACGTGAGAAATCACCGGTCGGGCTGGTCATGTAGTCGGACTGGTAATTCAAGGTGCCCGAGACGCCCAGGCCCAGCGCAAAGGTGGTCATATGCTGCCAGGGGGCACTGTCATCCAGAGGCTGGGTACCCAGAGTAGCTGCCGGGTTCTCAAATCCGGGGCCTGTGCGCAAATCGGTCACGTAGTAGTACTGCGCCACGTCGGCCAGCGAATTGGTCGAGCCGCCAGCCACATTGGGCGAGTTCACGACACAGGGCCAGCCGCTGCATCCTGTGGGCAAGGTGGGCTGTGCCGTCGGTGTTGCAGGTTGCACGGCAACACCCGGGGCGTAGCACATGCCGTCCACGTCAGTCGCCGTGGTGGTGGTGACGACAGGGGGTTCGCTGGGCGGGTTGGTAACAACCGTGCTGCCACTCAGGTACTCGGTCAGGACCGAGGTGGTGGTGGCTATCTGGAACTTGTTGCCATTCACCACATCACAGCTGGTGGAGGTGTAGTTGTTGCCGCCCAGCAGCACACCTGGCAATGCAGCTGCTGCGGTGCAGTTGGCAACCGGCACCAGGTCCGGGCCTGTGGACAAGGTTGAGCAAGCCGTCTCCACATAGGGGGCCACATTGGCCGACGACAACTGGCATTGGTCTGTCAGCGCAATGATGGGGGCGGGTGTGGTGCAGGTGGTCTGGATGTAGTTGGGCGCGCCACCATTGGGGTTGGCGGGGCAATTGGTGGCGTTGGGCGCCACAACCGTGGGCCCGGTGTTGCTGGTGGTGCAAGTGGTCAGCACGTAATTGTTGCCGGCTGATTTTTCGATGCGTGAACAGGCCGAGGTGGGTGTGGGCGGCGTGTTGTTCACCGAGCAGCTTGTGGTAACCCAGTTGGGCGAGACGGCCGTTATCGGCGTACAGGTTTCTACGGGTGTGGGCCCGGTGGTGGTGGCCGGGCAGAGGGTGGTCCGCCATTGGTTGCCACTGCCGCCGACAGCGGCCGTGCAGCCCGCCGCTGTAGGCGCAGCGGGGGTCGGGCCGGTGTTGTTGGCCGCGCAGGTGGTCGTCTTCCAGCCGTTCCCGGACGTGGGCGCAATATTGGTGGTGCAGGTCGAAGGATTCACACCGGTGGGGCCGGTAGTTGTGAACGTGCACACCGTCGCTGTGTAGTTGTTGGTGCTGCTGGCCGGAATATTGGTGCAGGTCGTGGGGTCCACCGCGGTGATGGCCGAATTGACCGGCGTGCAGGTGGTTGTGAATCCGGTCGTTGCGTTAAAGCCGGCGGGGCAAGCGGTAACCGTGGTATCCACGGCTGTGGGGCCGCTCACCGTGCGAATGGCTGAACAGGTGGTTGCCGTCCACGATGGCGCGACGGCAGTCACCGGCGCACAAGTGGCTACGGCTGTGGGCCCCGTGGTGTTGATCTGGCAGACGTGCTTGACCCAGGGCGCGGAGGTGCCTGGATTGTCGACACAGGTTCCCGCCTGCATCGGCGTGGTGGCGGTGCGGTTGGTACAGAAAGTGGTTACCCCACCCACCGTGCCAGCCACACAGGTGCCAGGCTGGACAATCGTGGTTGCGCTGGTGACCTGGGTGCAGGTGGTGGTAAGGCCGGTGCCGCTGGTGCTGGAGCCCACGGTGCAGGCCATGACCGTGGGGCCACTCACTGGCGCATCGGCACAGGTGGTGACAACAAAGTTGGGGCTGGCGCTGGTGCCGGCCGTACAGCTTGCCACATTGGTCGGGCCGGTGTTCACCGGGGTGGGGCAACTGGTACTCAGGTAGGGGTAGCTGGTGCCCGCATTGACAGCACAGGTATTGGGAATACCGGCGTTGGTAGTGGTGGTGGTGGATGTGCACACCGTCTTGATGTAGTCGGGCGCCGTCAAGCCAGCATCGTTGGTGCAACTGGCATACGGCACGAAGTCATTGAACGTGACCTGGTCGCACACCGTGGCGATAAAGCCGGGGCCTGTGGCCGTCACCGGCGTGCAGCTTGCCACCGCAGTCCGGGGGCTTGTCACCACCACGGCGGGGCAGGTGCGGGTTATCCAGTTGTTGAGCGCGCTGCCGGTCTGCAAGGTACAGGTCGCCACCGGTGTGGGGCCTGTGGTGACCGTGCCAGGGCAGGTGATGCCCACCCAGTTGTTGGTACTGGTCGCTGTCTGGGCGGTGCAACTTTGTACCGCAACGGTATTGGTTGGATTCGCATTGCAGGTGGTGGTAATCCAGTTGGGACCGCTGGGACCACTGGCGGCGCAGGTCTGCACCGCTGTCGGACCCGTGGGGTAGTTGGTGCAGGTGGTGGTGGTATAGCTATTGGCCAACGTGGGAGCGATATTGGAACAAGTAGCGGCACTGATCGGGGTCGGGCCGGTGGTGATGGCGGCACTGCAGGTGGTTGCCACATAGCTGTTGCCCGCGCTGGCCGCAACGTTGCTGCAGGGTGAGGGCACTGGCGTCGGGCCAGAGGAAACACCGCGGCAAACGGAGGTGGTCCAGGAGTTGCCGGACGTGGCCGTCGGGGACGCGCAGACTGCAATCGGAGCCTCGGCAGTCGTCACGGGGGTACAGGTGGTTTTCTGGAAGTTGTTGCCCGCAACCGGTTCAATGGCGCTGCAGGTTTGCACGGGCGTGGGCCCGCTGACCGTGGTGGTGGCACAGGTGGTTACCGTGTAATTGTTGCCCGAGTTGGGCGTAGAGGCTGCCGTGCAGCTGGCCACCAGCACATTGGTGGTGGTGACTGTGTAGCAGGTAATGTTTCCACCGGGCGTGCAGCTGGCCGTGGGGGTAGACCGCTCGGTGCTGCCATCGTAGCTGTTGAGCTGCGAGGTGGATTGGCGCGTCTGGGTGACGGTTTGGTCTGTGCGCGAGGTGGATTGCAGCCACTGCTGGGTGCTTGCGGTTTGGCGTGAGGTGCTGACCTTGGTCTGGCTGGTGCTCTGAAAGTTCTGTGTCACCGTCGCCTTGGGCTGGCTGGTCAGTTCATCCTGGCGCTGCTTGGTCTGGAAATTCTGGGTGGTCGCCTTGCGCATCTGCTGCGTGACCTTCAGGTTTTGCGTGGTCGACTTGGTTCGTTGCGTCTGCGTCTGGGACGTGGTGATGGTGTACTTCTCCACCCAGGTCGTGATGTCCACGGTTTGCGCCGTGCTTTGCTTGACCTCGGTCACCGTGGCATCCGTGCGCTTGGTCTGCTTCTTGGTGATGCTGGTGGACTGCAGGGTCTGGGTGGTGCTCTTGTTGATCTGGCTGGTGCTTTGCAGATTTTGCTGGGTAGCCACCAGCGCTTGCGTGGTGTTCTGGAAGGTCCTGGTTTCGGTCTTGGTGATTTGCGCGGTGGACTTGTTGCGGTAGCCGCTGTCACACAGGGCCGTGGTGTAGGTGTTGAACTTGTTGGTGGTTACGCGCGTGGAGGTATTGCCGCCGTCCCAGACACCGTAGGGGGTGTAGCCGCTGTCTCCGGTAAAGGCGCCGTCCTGGTTGCCAACCAGGGTCGTGCCATCCAGTTGTACCGGCCCTGCGGTTTCCGAACCGACGTTCCAATAACCGTCGGTGGTCATCAGGGTGTAGTTCTTCTGGCAGGCGTATTGCACCGGGTCACCGGCCATGTCCTTGTTGATGCCGTCTTGCTTGCCTGCGTAATGCCGCCCCACCCGCGCCAAGCCTTCGCGCATGGGAGACGAGCCACCGGGCACCTGGGCATTGACCTTGGCGTACCAGGCGGCCTTGTTGGCGGATGTGAAATCGGCAATGGCCAGGTACTTGTCTGCCGCCACCGGCACACCCGGATTGGCCGTTACAAAACCAACCCGGTAGCGGCTGGTGATGGGGGCAAACGCCAGGCCCACACTGGTCTTGGCCATGGCCATGCGGGTGCGGTAGTAGGTGTACCAGTTGGCAAAGTTTTGCTGCTCTGAGGCGCCCACCAGGATACGTGTCCACGTACCCTCACCAGCTGTGGAAAAACCGGCGGCCTGGTCTTTCGTCGCCACATCGGGCTGTGTACACGGAAGTGTGGTGGCCTTCAGGACTTCCGAGCCTGAGTACACATAGTAGTAAGCGGCTTGCGGCGTGTCGTTCGCCTCGGTATTGCCACGGTCACGGGTGGCGTTGTCGTAAGCCTGGAATTGGGTGCCGAGATTCTTGGTGGACGTATCCGTGGAATAGTAGTTGTACCGTGCCGCAGTGAAGGTGGGCGTTGCCAGATTGACCCCGTACGCGTCCTTGGGCAGACCGTAGGTGGTGTTGGGGTTGTAGTACAGCGTGTTGCACTGGTAACTTTTGTAGCCGATCGGCAGCTTGTCATTCAGCGTGTCGATGTCATCGGGCATGTGGGAGAAACCCATGGACTGCGAGGTGTCCATCAACAGCATGATATTGGGCTTTACATCGACGGTGGTCGTGCCCGCAATGGGCTTGTTGGCAATGTCCGTTTGGGCGTAAGAAAGTGGCACTGCCGGGAGCAGGGCCAGCAGAGCCATGAGGGCGCGACATACATACGACACCGTAAATTTTGGGTACATGGCTCTCTCCAGATTCAATACATGATCACTTGCACGTAACTCAGCGTGTTGCGTGGTCCTTCAACGCGCGTGGTGATGCGAAAGTAGGGACGCGGCACCACCACAATGGCGGGGCCGCCCGCACCACCACCACCACTGCCCAGCGAGGTGCCCGCACCCACCGCATTGAGGCTGGAGGGGCGCACACAGGTCTGGGCCGGCAAATTGAACGAGCCGGTGATCGAGCACAGGCGATGGATGACGTACAGCACGCGGTTTCCCGAGCCGTCATCCGAAGTGGCCTCCACCGCATTGGTGCCGGCCGACCAGTTGTAGGTCATGGGGTCAAACGCGGTGTTCCAGGTCGAGTAATACCCCACCGTGGCCTGGTCAGCGGACAAGGCCAGCGAGGTCTGGCCCACCAGCCAGTTGCGTGCCTGCTCCACACCCATGTCGCCCGCCGAGGTGGCGTTTTTCTTGAAGGCCAGATTGCCCGCGATGCCCATGCTGCCGGTGGTGGCGCGCAGCATGGCCGTCACCGCAAAGGCCATGGCCACGATGGCAATGATGGCCACGATCAGCACAATGCCTTGCTGCTTGCGTGGGGCTGTGGATCTGGGTCGCTGCATTTTCATGATGTTTTGCCCCAGATCATGTTGCGCAGGGGCACCATGGTTTCGTAGACGCGGTAGCGGTAGCGTGTCCAGTCATCGGCAATGGCGGCCGGTGCGGCTGTACCGGCCGAGCCGTCGAGGTTCAGCATGGTGAAGTTGCCGCCTGCCCAGGTCGGCGGCGAGGTCCTCGGTGTGACATTGTCTTTCTCAAGCTGGCTGCTGCGTGCGAGCACTGCGATGCGCACGGCCAGAACCAGGGTCCAGTCGGTCGGTTGCGTGTTGGTCCATTCCGTCGAGTCCACTCGCCCGTTGTTGTTGGCGTCAACACCGTATTGGGCCTGCAAGTTCACAACTCCCTCGGTAACTTCGGAGGCAGCGGTGTCCCGCAAGAGGTTGGTGCGGGTCAGCACGCCCGCAGCAGTCACGGCCCACTGCGTGAGCTGGGCACCTGGCCCCAGGTTGTAGATCTCTCCACCATCCGGATAGGCGGTACCCGCCACGCCAGAGTTCAAGGTCGGGGTGACCGATGTGTTGCTGTATACATTGGTATAGGCGGCCGTGCCGTGTTCAATGGATACGCTGTCCGCCGCCGTGTTGCCGGTTACTTCAAACAGGCTGCAAGCCCGCGGTGTATTGCCGGCAACCACCACCAAGTCTCCTGCATTGAAGCCTGTGCGGTATTGCAGCGTTTTATTGGTGCTGGTGGACGCGTTGACCTTCTGGATGTTGACAACGAAAGCCGAGTTGCCATACAGCACACGCACCACGTCCGGCGCACCACTGGCACTATCTGTGATGAGCACCGGCGCAAATACAAAGTTGAAGGTCGGGGTGGTGAGCACACTGTTGTATGCCTCCACGGTGCAGCCAATCGTCGCCGCACTGGCATTGCCAAAGCCCATGCCGCTGAGTTGCATGTCGCGTTCAATTTCGGCTATGCCGATGCCGCCCGATACCTGGGCGCTGCTGCCTGCCGTGATGGTGCGCCTGCGGCCATCCCACACGGCCAGGACCTGGTAGATGGCAACAATTGCCATCAGCGACAAGGCCATGCCAACCAGCAACTCAATCAGGGACAAGCCCCGCATTCCCCGATGCAGGCTCTTGGCATGCAGACGCATGGCGCTAGTCGAAGTTTTGGTTGACATAGGCGGAGTAGGTGTGGCGGCGCGCCGCGTTGTCGTTGGGCCCTTGCCAGCAGATCGTGACGGTGACTTTGTTGTGGCCGGTGCCAGCCGTCGTATCCACCAGCACTTGCTGCATGGCGGCCGTGGAACCCGGCAGGCGCCCTGCTCCCGTGCGAACATCAGCCACCCAACTGGTCACACTGGCATTGGTGGAGGCCGTGCCGGAAAACGCGCAGGCACTGTCGGTGTCGGGTTGATGCTGAAAGGCCAGCAGTGACGCATTGAAATTGGCAGCACTGGAGTTGTCTGCCGTGACGCGCATGGTCTGCACAATGACGCTGGCAAAGTTGGAAGCCTCTGCGCGGCTCTGCGCATCGGCCTGGGCCACTTGGGAAACACCCATGGCCTTCACCATGCCCAGAATGCCAACCACAAAGAGCAGCAAGGCAACCAGCACTTCCACCAGCAACATGCCGCCTTGTTTTTTGGGAAGTATTCTCATGGTTTTGGCCTTAACTGCATCTGCGCGTGTCACCCGCGGCGGTGGCGGCAGGGTCACAGGCCTTCACCTGTCCGCCGGGCGAGACGACAACCCGCAGGCACTTCACCGGACCTGCGGTTGCACAAGCCCCTGTGCTGCTGCCGAAGTTCACGGTCCACGGAGCCGTCAAAGAGGCTGTGCCTGTCCCGCTGAACGTGACAGAGGCCAAAGCCACTGCACTGGACGTGGCGCTGATGGTCACCGAGGACGTACCGTCACTGCGGTTGGAGCCCTCACGGATGTTTTTGCCTTCCACAAAGGTGTACACCGGCGTTGCGTCGTCGCTCATTCTGCGGACCATCCAGCTGCCTGCTGTGGCACTGGTATTGGTGGTGCTGACGTTGGCTGCCGTGGGCGCGTCGGTGGTCAGAATCAGCTGCACCCTTTGGTTGGTGCGTATGGCTTCCAGGCGCGCCTGCTGGGCGCTGGCATAAAAGCTCTCGGCAATGCCACGGACCTTGGAGTTTTCACTATAGGAAGCAAGAGATGGCGCACCCAAGGCAATCAGTGCGGACAAGATGGCCAGCGAGACCATGGCCTCTATCAAAGTGAAGCCGCGCAAGGTGCGGCAGGGTCTTAGCATGAGCCGTCTTTTTTGACGACCCAGCAGGTAGTACTGGTGGTCCACCCGGTGGGGACGCCGGTGGTTGCACGCACATTGCTCTGGTCAATGGTGAAGACAAATCCCGACATGGAGCCTGCGCCGGTCGCAGTGACCGTGTAGGCACTTGCCGTCAAAGTGGGGCATGTGAATGTGAATAGCGCAGTGGCGGTGGGGAGCGGCGCCACCGTACCGTTGGCGCATGCACCGACATAGGTCCGGTTATCCTGAAAAAACTGTTCCATCTTGACGCGCATGTCAGACAGGTTCGCCACTGACTCCGTGATGCGCCCCCTGAGAATATAGTCGGTATATGCGGGGATGGCGATGGCTGACAATATGCCAATAATAGCCACGGTAACCATGACTTCTATTAATGTGAAACCGACCTGCCTGATTTTCATATTAGTCTTTCAATCCAAAAATCCATTGACTACGGGAGTGCAAGAAATCGCCGCTATGGATTTTCAAAGTTTGCTGTAACTTGCATCCACTGCGAGGCCATGGATATACCAGACATATTGAATGTGCCTGGTATTTGCAAATAGGTTGCATCATTCCCAATCCGGCTTGTTGGTATATTCATTTACAACACATCCGTACTTGCCAGGTGTACGCAATGCTCCAGTAGTCCTGCATTTATATTTGCAAAAAAGCCACCCGGACCCTCAGTGGGTTGCTGTTTATTTCAAGGGTTCTGCTTCAAATTAAAGCATATCACACGGTAATTTCGGCAATTGTAAGGATAACTTACACTTTCATTGAACACTGATAAGCACATTATTCACATCCAGCGTCCGCAAATGAATATGCACATTTATTCGCACAATATGCCAGCCTATTTTTAAAACGCTCTGCACACCCACGGCAGACGTCATTGTGCGATTAATGGCACATATTCAATGCAATGGGGCGGGTAGAGAAAGATGCGCGCAAAACAATGCGGCTGAAAAATCGAAAAAGCCCCGGAACATTGCTGTTCCGGGGCTATCGATATGGTGCGGCTGGCAGGAATTGAACCCACGACCCCTTGGTTCGTAGCCAAGTACTCTATCCAACTGAGCTACAGCCGCCAAGCCTCGAAGTATAGCACAGCATTTTCGCGGTTTTGGCGTGGCAGAATGAATCGATATGCAAAACGACAATCTTTCCGAATGGATGCACGAACACAGCTTTGACCAGACCAACCCCTTGGCCGAGCGCAGCACCCGTCTTGTGATGTGGATCACAGCTGCCATGATGGTGGTGGAGATTGCGGCGGGCTGGTGGTACAACTCCATGGCCCTGCTGGCCGATGGCTGGCACATGAGCTCCCATGCCGTGGCCATTGGCCTGAGTGCTTTTGCATACGCTGCGGCCCGGCGCCACGCAAAGGATGTGCGTTTTGCCTTTGGCACCTGGAAGATCGAGGTGCTGGGTGGTTTTGCCAGCGCCATCTTCCTGTTGGGCGTGGCGGCGCTGATGGTGTTCGGCTCGATCGAACGTCTGTTGGCGCCCCAGGCCATTCAATACAAGGAAGCCATTGCCATTGCCATCGTGGGCCTGTTGGTCAACCTGGTCTGCGCCCTGATTCTGGGCAAGGCCCACAACCACGGGCACGACCACCATGACCACCACGGCCACGCGCACGACCATGGTCATGCCCATGGTGCGCACCAGGACCTGAACCTGAAGTCAGCCTATATCCACGTGATTGCCGATGCCGCCACTTCGGTGCTGGCCATTGCCGCGCTGGTGGGCGGTTGGCTGTTTGGCTGGTCGTGGCTGGACCCGGTGACGGGGCTGGTGGGCGCGCTGCTGGTGGCGGTATGGGCCAAGGGCCTGATAGCAGAAACCGGCAAAGTGCTGCTGGACCGCGAGATGGACCATCCTGTGGTGGAAGAAATCCGCGAGGTGGTGCAGGCCAGTGGTGCCGATGGCACCCTGACGCGCATTACCGACCTGCATGTCTGGCGCGTTGGCAAGAATGTGTACTCGTGTGCGCTGTCTGTGGTCACGCAAGACGCGGCACTCACGCCTGCCCGGATACGCGAATGCCTGGCAGTGCATGAAGAGGTGGTGCATGCCACCATTGAAATCCAGCAGTATCCCGGCACGCCCAAGCAGGCCTGACCGCCACCCACGCCACAGACATGTCCGCCCGCTCCTTCCAGTTGCTGCGGCAGATTCCCAAAGGCGTGTGGGTATTGGGGTTCGTCAGCATGCTCATGGATATCTCCTCAGAGATGGTGCACAGCCTGTTGCCACTTTTCATGGTGACGGTGCTGGGTGCCTCGGCCTTTACCGTCGGGGTGATTGAAGGCCTGGCCGAGTCCACGGCGCTGGTGGTGAAGGTGTTTTCTGGTGTGCTCAGTGACTACCTGGGCCGGCGAAAGGCCCTGGCGGTCTGCGGTTACACACTGGGCGCCCTGAGCAAACCCCTGTTCGCCATGTCCAATGCCATGGGCCTGGTGGTTACGGCGCGCCTGCTGGACCGTGTGGGCAAGGGCATACGCGGTGCGCCGCGTGATGCTCTGGTGGCCGACATCACACCACCCGCCATGCGCGGCGCGGCCTTTGGCCTGCGTCAATCACTCGACACCGTGGGCGCCTTTCTGGGCCCGCTGCTGGGTGTGGGCCTGATGCTGCTGTGGGCCAATGATTTTCGCGCCGTGTTCTGGGCTGCCGTGGTGCCTGGCCTGTTGGCCGTGGCGCTGCTGCTGTTCGGCATCAGGGAGCCGCAAGCACAGCACAAAGGGCCGCGCAGCAACCCCATCAACCGCAGCAACCTGCGGCGTCTGGGTCGCGCCTACTGGTGGACGGTACTGGTGGGTGGTGTGTTTACCCTTGCGCGCTTCAGCGAAGCCTTTCTGGTGCTGCGGGCCCAGCAAAGCGGGGTGGCCCTGGCGCTGGTCCCCTTGGTGATGGTGGCCATGAACCTGGTGTACGCGGCCAGCGCCTATCCGTTTGGCAAACTGTCGGACCGGGTAAGCCACAGCACATTGTTGTTGTGGGGCTTGCTGGTGTTGGTGGCAGCCGACCTGGTGCTGGCGTCGAGCAGCCACTGGATGGCGCTGCTGGCGGGCATTGCGTTGTGGGGAATCCACATGGGAATTACCCAGGGTTTGCTGGCCACGATGGTGGCGGATACGGCGCCTGCCGATTTGCGTGGCACAGCGTATGGCTTCTTCAACCTGGTGAGTGGACTGGCCATGTTGGTTGCCAGCGCATTGGCAGGTTGGCTATGGGACCGGTGGGGTGCTGAGTTCACGTTTTACAGCGGTGCGGCACTGTGCGGTCTGGCGGTACTGTGCCTGGCGGCCAAGCCGCGCCAGGCGTAGCCCAACGCCATTTGGAATGAATCAGTGCACAATTCCTGCAATTGCATCTGCTTACCGGAAACACTGGCGCGATTGCAGCAATACATTGAAAATACAAACAAACAACAGCTACAGCCTTGCTAACTAACGCACTTATTGTCGTGGCACTTGCCATGGGAGCGACGATCCTGATCCTATCCATCAGGCTTGGACGCGCCCGTGCGATCGAACGCACCCTGCGGCAATCACTGGACTCCATGCAGAGTGCCGAAAAGGCACTCAAAGAACGGGCCTATTACGACCACCTGACCGGACTGGCAAACCGCGCACTGCTGGTGGACCGCTTTCATCTGGCCATTGAACGCTCCAAGCGAAGCCGTGTGCCCTTCGCCACGGTGATGATCGACCTGAACAACTTCAAGGCGATCAACGACACCCATGGCCACGCTGCAGGCGACCAGGTTTTGGTTGTCATAGGCAAACGCCTGCTGGAAACCGTGCGCGCCTCGGACACGGTGTCGCGCCTGGGCGGTGATGAATTCGTGCTGATTATTGAATCCGTGGAAGACCGCCGCGAACTGGCCCAGATCGGCCAGAAGCTGATCGACATGCTGGCCGAGAAGGTGCCACTGGACTCGGGCACCGTAGTCAGCGTAGGCGGCAGCCTGGGCTTTGCGCTCTACCCCGGCGACGGCGCCAGCATGGACACCATGCTGCATGTAGCCGACCAGGCCATGTACGACTGCAAGACCTCCGGGATGATGCCGCTCTTTTAGGCACGCAGGCCGGTCAGCAAGCTAAAGCCGGCGGGCGTCAGCATCTTGCTGGCATCGGGGAGGCGACCCGCGGCGGACAGTTCGGCTGCGGTGCGCTTGCGCAGCACGATCTCTATGGCGCACTCCCCCACCGGTGTGCACGTCTGGTCAAAGCGCGGCAAGGCATAGCGAAAGCTGGCATCCAGCAATTCGAGCTTGAGCACCTGCACAGCAGCACCCAGGCGCGGCAGCAACTCCAGCAGGTTCACGCTTTGCTGGCTCCAGGAAGCAGATTTCCAGAGTGAAAACGTCCATTTGTGGTCGGCGTTGAAGGTGGACGGAAAGCGACCCTGCTCATACAGGTCTTCATCCGGCACCACGCACACCATGTGCCCGCCCGGTTTGAGCACGCGAAACCAGTTGTGCAGGGCCTGGGCCGGATCCCGCATGTGCTCCAGGCAATGCGAGGAATGCACGAAGTCCAGGCTCTCGTCAGCCACGCCGGCCAGCATCTGGGCATCCCCATCGGGCATGTCCCACGCGCGCACCTGGCCCATGGATGGAAAGAGTTCGCGGTACAGGGAAATGGGGTCATTGCCGGCACCGATGTCGATACCTTCGCCCACAAAGTAACGGGTGGCAAAGCGGCTGTCGTGCAGACGCCGCATCATGGACTTACTGGCTTCACGCATGGAGGGGTCCTGTCTGAATGAAAACAAATCGGCGGCGAGTATAGGCCGCACGGTTTTCATTAGTCACGCAGACCCTGTACGCCTTCGGCCCAGGCCATGAGCATGCGTTTACCGATATCTTCAAAGCCGGGGTGTTGCTTCATCGCCCGGCGGACTTGGGGGCCCACATCGGCCACAGCGTCACTGATGGCTTGCACCAGTTGCTGTTGCTCCTTGGGCTGAAGGCCGAAGGTGGCGGCAATGAACTTCTGCAGATTCTTGCCCGGTGCCCAGGTCTTTTTGCCACTGAATTCAATGCCCGGCGGGTTGTGCCCGAAACCCGCGTAGACGCTGGTGGTGAGCATGTCGTAGGCGGGCGACAGGTGCACGTCGGCCCGGCTGGTGTACAGCAGGGCCAGGTTCTTCGCGTGGCAATCGGCATTGCGCAGCGCGTAGGTCAGCAGCATGGTGGTGGCGAGCTGTCGGTAAGTATCCAGCCGCTGCGTACCAGGCACGTGGTCGCGCACGGCTTTGGCAATGCGCTCCCAGGTGGTGTCGTACTTGGCGGCGGGGCGCAGGCCCAGCAGGCTGCAAAAATCTTCCATGCCCCAATGGGCCTGGCCCTGATCGTCCACGTCGAAGCGGTGGACCACCAAGGCCTGGCCATCATCAGACACTTCGGTCTTTGCGGTGGGCATCACGCGACTGGCCACCTGCATACACAGGTGCTCGTTCAAGGCCACGAAAGGCAGTTGGGCGCTGGAGCCCTTGATGATGTGGCGGCGCGTAACAAGGCTGGCTTTCTTGTGCCGCGCCAAAGGCGAAACGCCTTCAGTCTGCGCGTCCAGAAATTTGGGCACCACGCCCGATACGCCGCTGGTGGCGTGCGCACGTACCAGGGCAGCAAAGGCGGCCTCCGAGTTGTCGCCCTTGAGCAGCGCGGCCACTTCTATGGGCTTGGCGGGTTCATCAAGGGCTGCGCTGGGTGCAGCCACTTGCAAGCGGCCCACCATGTTGCGGCCAATCACGGACAACAACGCAATGGGGCTTGCCCCGATGTGCGGGCCGAACTGCTCTTGCAGCACCTGGAGCAAATAGCCCTCAGGCAGGTTCATCTGCAGCACCGGTGGGAGCTGGTCATCCCACACATAGCTCTCGGTACGCACTGGCATGGTGAGCGAAACAAAGTCATTTGCCGCCACGTCAGGGCGGTAGGTGAGCACGCTCTTGAAGTCGCCAGACTGCTCCAGCGTGGCTACCTCACGACCCAGCACATAGACGGACAACTGCATCAGCGTTTGCCCTCGCCGCTGTCGTTCGGTGTGGCCACCTTGCGCCCGAGCCTGGACTGCGCGCGTTCGCGCCGCAGTTCATCGAGATTGCCCGACTGGCCTTGGGCTATGACGTCCAGCTCGGCCCCCAGAACAGCCAGCACCGCCAGCAGCTTGCGTGAGCCGAACTCTGCCGCCCTGCCTCGCTCAAAGCGCGACAGGGATTCGGCCGTCACGCCAGCCTTGGACGCGACATCGCCCTGCTTGAGGCCCAGCAGTTTGCGCCGTGTGGCAACGGATTCACCGAGTTCTTGGAGGGTTTGCAATTGATATTTACATCAAGTTTTTTGGATGGAGGCCAATTTTTGATCTAAATGTCAAAATTTGCAAGTGCCATGACCACTATTGATGCCGTTTGGGTATGGACAGTGCGGCGCCCTATCCGAGCGGTATGAGGGCCTGTCTGCGTCAGGACGGTGTGAAGTACAAGGAGGCGTGCCGAAGTCTAGATGACAGCTGCATAGCAGATACACAAAACGCATGCGCGTCTGAATGCCGTCTATCTGGAATGTATGAAGCCCAACGTGCGTTGATGCAATAAATGGTAGGGCGTGAGTGACTTGAACACTCGACCAAAGGATTATGAGTCCTCTGCTCTAACCAACTGAGCTAACGCCCCAACCGAAGGCGAGATTGTAAGGGCAAGCCAGCGACCGAAAGCCTCAGGCGGCCCACAGACTGATGGCGGCGAACTGGCCGGCGTAGTCGTGGTTGTGTTTTTCGATCAGCGCATGCAGCGACATCAGCGTCTCGAACGGGAAAGCCGCTCCATCGTCACCCTTGCTGGACTGCAATACCGCGCTCACGTAGGGGGCGAATTCAGCGCCGCCCCACAGGGTGTCGATCTTCTGGGCCATCACGGGGAACACGGCGCTGAGTTTCTGGAAGTCTTCGTTGTCCTGCATTTTTGGCTTCTCATCGGGATGCAGCTTGCCGTGCAGGTCTTCCAGGCGGAGCAAGGCTTTGAGCACATCCAGCGGGAAGCCCTGCTTGGCGCCGCTCTGTGCCGCCTCGATCAGTTCCTTCATATAGGGCTTGAATTCCTTGCTGCCCCACAGGCGCTTGATGTTGGCGCCGAACATGGGGAATGTGGTACTTACCAGAACGTAGTCAGGGTGCTTGGAAATCATGCTTTATTTATGGTGACTCAGGGCATTGCTCATCAGCTTGGACGTGATGTCCACGATCTGGATCA
The DNA here is from genome assembly GCF_003415675.1 of Rhodoferax lacus. GTDB lineage: Bacteria > Pseudomonadota > Gammaproteobacteria > Burkholderiales > Burkholderiaceae_C > Allorhodoferax > Allorhodoferax lacus. Next base: position 128,615 of record NZ_QFZK01000003.1, on the reverse strand, counting down.
TACGGTCATAGGGCATGCGGGTCGGGCCTATCACGCCCAAAGTTCCCACCACCTTGCCGTCCACCTCGTAGGGGCTGCTGACGATGGACAGGTCCTCAAAGGGCACCACCTGGCTTTCGCCGCCAATGTAGATGCGCACGCCCTCGGCCTGCCCGGCAATGTCCAGCAGGCGCATGAGTTGGGCCTTTTGCTCGAATAGATCGAAGGCGCGGCGCAGGTGGCCCATGTCACTGGAGAAGTCGGACACCGACAGCAGGTTGCGCTCGCCGGCAATCACCACCTCATCCTCGGTGTCTTCAATTGCCTCGGTGCTGACATTGACTGCGGCCTGCATCAGGGCGGCGATCTCGGAGCGCAGGCTCTCCACCTCGCCCTGCAGACGCCCGCGCACCTGGTCTATGTCCAGGCCCACGTAGTTGCTGTTGAGGAAGTTGGCGGCCTCTATGAGCTGGGCCTGGGTGTAGTCCACCTCGGTGTAGATGACGCGGTTTTGCACATCGCCCTCGGGCGAGACGATGATGACCAGCAGACGCTTTTCCGAGAGGCGCAAAAACTCCATATGCCGGAAGGCCGAAGACCGGCGCGGCGTGATCACCACGCCCACAAACTGCGACAGGCTCGACAGCAGGTTGGCCGCGTTGGAGATGACCTTTTGCGGCTGGTCCGGCGCCAGGCTGTGGCTGGAGTACTGCGTGGGCTGCACCGTGAGCATGGTGTCCACAAACAGGCGGTAGCCGCGTGCGGTGGGGATGCGCCCGGCCGAAGTGTGGGGGCTGACGATCAGGCCCATCTCTTCCAGGTCCGACATGACGTTGCGGATGGTGGCGGGCGACAGCTCCAGGCCCGAGGCTTTGGAGAGCGTTCGGCTTCCCACCGGCTGTCCGTCGGCTATGTAGCGCTCCACCAGAGCTTTCAGCAACATCTTGGAACGTTCATCGAGCATCGGATCATTTTAGTGATGTTTAGTGATCTAATTTGGAAATGAAGTCGCCGACCCAATTCCGCCAGGTCGCCCTGGTGGGCAAGTACCAAAGCACCATCTCCGGACCAGCCGGCGCGCACTCGCGCCAGGCACTGGAAGAGATTGCCAACTACGTGCTCGACCTGGGCTGCGATCTGGTGCTGGAGGCCGACACCGCCACCAACATGGGCATGAGCCGCTATGCCACCCTGAACCTCGAAGACATTGGCCGCCACTGCGACCTGTGCCTGGTGGTGGGTGGCGACGGCACCATGCTGGGCATAGGCCGCGAACTGGCCCAATACAAGGTGCCGCTGATCGGCATCAACCAGGGCCGCTTGGGCTTTATCACCGACATCCCCTTCGACCAGTACAAGGCCGTGCTGCGGCCCATGCTGGCCGGCGAATACGAGGAAGACCAGCGCAGCCTGATCCGTGGGCGTGTGATGCGCGACGGCATCTGCGTCTTCAGCGCCCTGGCCATGAACGACGTGGTGGTGAACCGCGGCGCCAGCTCCGGCATGGTGGAACTGCGGGTGGAGGTGGATGGGCACTTTGTGGCCAACCAGCGGGCCGACGGCCTGATCATCGCTTCGCCCACCGGCTCCACGGCCTATTCACTGTCGGCGGGTGGGCCGCTGATGCACCCGGCCATTGACGGCTGGGTGATCGTGCCGATCGCGCCGCACACCCTCTCCAACCGCCCTCTGGTGCTGACCAGCGCGGGCGAGATCGCCGTGGAAATTGTGGCCGGGCGCGATGCCAGCGCCAGCTTCGATACGCAAAGCCTGGCCTCGCTGATGCACGGCGACCGCATTGTGGTGACGCGCTCCGAACACAAGGTGAAATTTTTGCACCCCAGGGGTTGGTCTTACTTTGATACGCTGCGGCAAAAAATGCACTGGAATGAAGGAGTCATCTAAGCCATGGCCTTGAAGCGTATCGTCCTGCGGGACTTCGTCATCATCAGCGAGTTGGAGCTGGATCTGGAGCGCGGCTTTACCGTGCTGACCGGTGAGACCGGTGCCGGCAAATCCATCCTGGTGGACGCCCTTCAGCTGGTGACCGGCGCGCGCGCCGATGTGGGCGTGATCCGCGAGGGCGCTGCACGCACCGAAGTCAGCGCCGAATTCGACAACGCCGCCGGACTGCAAGCCCTGCTGGACGAAGCGGGCTTTGAGGCGGGTGACTCCCTGCTGCTGCGCCGCACCGTGGACACACAGGGCAAGAGCCGCGCCTGGGTCAACGGCAGCCCGGCCACGGCCCAGCAACTGCGCAGCATTGGCGAGCACCTGATAGACATCCACGGCCAGCACGCCTGGCAGAGCCTGACCCGACCGGACGCCGTACGCGGCCTGCTGGACGCCTATGCCCAGGTCAATACAGCCGAGTTGGACAAGCGCTGGAGCGCCTGGCGGTTGACACAAGCCGCGCTGGACAAAGCCACAGAGGCGCAGGACTCGCTGCAACGCGAGCGCGAACGCCTGGCCTGGCAGATAGGAGAGCTCGACAAGCTCAACCCCCAGCCCGATGAATGGGCAGACCTCAACGCGAGCCACAGCCGCTTGGCCAACGGGCAGGCCCTGCTGGATGCCGCCCAGGCCACGGTAGAACTGCTGGACGATGCCGAAAGCAACGCCCTGCAGGCCCTCCACAGTGCGCTGCAGTCCCTGCAGGCCCAAGGCCATCTGGAGCCCGAGTTTGCCGACCCCATTGCCGCACTGGCCTCCAGCGTGGCCCAGGTAGAGGACGTGGCCCACACCCTGCGCGGCTATGCCCGGCGCACCGAGCTGGACCCGGAGCGCCTGGCCGAGCTGGACGCCCGCATGACGCTGTGGGTGTCGCTGGCGCGGCGCTACAAGCGCGCACCCGACGAGCTGCCCACGCTGCTGGCGGGCTGGCGCGAAGAGCTGGCGCAACTGGATGCTGCAGCCGACCTGCAAGGGCTTGAAGCCGCCGAGCGCAAGGCCCAGGTTGCCTTCATGAATGAGGCCAAAAGCATTTCCAGCCAACGCAGCAAGTCCGCACCCAAGCTGGCCAAGGCCATCACCCAGGCCATGCAAGGCCTGGGCATGCAGGGCGGCCAATTTGCCGTGGCACTGGAGCCATTGGTCCAGCCGCAGCAAAGCGGCCTGGAAGAAGTGCAGTTTCTGGTGGCCGGCCATGCGGGCAGCACGCCGCGCCCGGTGGGCAAGGTGGCCTCGGGTGGTGAACTCTCGCGCATGGCGCTGGCCATTGCGGTGACCACCAGCCAGCTGGGCACGGCCCAGACCCTGATTTTTGACGAGGTGGATTCGGGTGTGGGTGGCGCCGTCGCTGAGACCGTGGGCCGCCTGATGCGCCAGCTCGGTGTGGACCGCCAGGTGCTGGCAGTGACCCACCTGCCCCAGGTGGCGGCCTGCGCCGACCACCACATGCTGGTGTCCAAACAGCTGCAAGGCAAGTCCACACTCAGCACCGTGTCCGCTGTGCTGGGCGAAACCCGCGTGGGCGAGATTGCCCGCATGCTGGGCGGCGAAAAACTCTCCAGCACCACCCTGGCCCATGCCAAGGAAATGCTGCAGGCCGGGGCATGAGCCGGGTGAGCACCGCGCAGCCCCACCCCATGGAAATCGTGCTGATCACCGGCATGTCGGGCTCCGGCAAGTCGGTGGCCCTGCATGCGCTGGAAGACGCTGGCTTCTATTGTGTAGACAACCTGCCGCCAGAGCTGCTGCTGCCCTTTGTGGAACTGGAAATGCAGCACCAGGCACACCGTCTGGCCATTGCCATGGACGTGCGCAGCGCGACCTCCCTGCCCCAGGTACCGCAGCATCTGGATGCCTTGCGGGCACGCGGCATTGCTGTCAAGCCGCTGTTTCTGGATGCCACCACCGATACCCTGGTGCGCCGCTATTCGGAGACCCGGCGCAAGCACCCGCTGTCGCAGGCCGGCATGCGCCGGACCGCTGGCACCGATGCGCAACTGGACACGGATGAGCGCCGCGCCCTGGTGGAAGCCATTGAGCTCGAACGCAGCCTGCTGGCCGCCCTGCGCGAGCAGGCCCATGTGATCGACTCCAGCATGATCCGCGCCGCGCAGTTGCAGGGTTATGTAAAGGCGCTGGTGTCCGCCACCAGTGACCAGCTCACGCTGGTGTTCGAATCCTTCGCCTTCAAGCGCGGCGTGCCCACCGATGCCGACTTTGTGTTTGATGTGCGCATGCTGCCCAACCCGCACTACGAGCCTGAACTGAAGGCCCTGACCGGGCGCGACCAGCCCGTGGCCGACTTTTTACAGGCCCAGCATGATGTGCAGCGCATGTTGCAACAGCTGTGCGCCTTTCTGGAAGCATGGCTGCCCGACCTGGCGCGCGACAACCGCAGCTACGTCACAGTGGCCATCGGCTGCACCGGTGGACAGCACCGCTCGGTCTATCTGGTGGAGCAACTCGCAACGCACTTTGCAGGCCAGTGGGCCACGCTCAAGCGCCATCGCGAGATGGATGCAAGGGTGGTTTAGGTACGCTCCAGCAGCTTGCGCACCGGCGCGGGCAGGCCAAGCCCAGGCCACTCCAGCGCACTGACCCAGCGCCCCTCGCCCAGCTGCGTGGTTTCTTTCAGCGGCACACGGCAGGCATGCAGGTGCAGGTCCTTGTGCGTGAGCACATGGGTGAAGGCCGGTTCGCACACCAGCTGCTGTTGCGCCTGTGGCGTCAGGGTCTGGCGCAGGGCGTCTTCGCTGTCGAATAGTGGCAGGCAATACAGCCCGCCCCAGACACCAGGAATTGGCCTGCGCGCCAACCACACTGCGCCCGATTCGCTCTGCGCCCATAGCAGCCAGAGCGCCTGGCTGCTGCGCTTGAGCTTGCGGCTGCGCACCGGGTAGCGCTCGGGGTCACCCGCCTTGCGGGCAGCACAGGCGCCAGCCACGGGGCAGACATTGCACAGTGGTTTTTTGGGTGTGCAGACCATGGCGCCGAGGTCCATCATGCCCTGGGTGTAACGCGCCATGTCCTTCGCGGCATGTGCAGGCGTGGGCAACAGGGCCGAGGCTGCAGCCCACAGTGCGCGCGCATTGGCCGCAACCGCCACATCGGCATCAAAGCCCTGCACGCGGGTCACCACACGCTTCACGTTGGCATCCAGAATCGCCACCCGCTCGGAAAAGCACAAAGAGGCAATGGCGGCGGCCGTGGACGGGCCAATACCCGGCAGGCTGGACAGTGTTTCTGCGTCCTGCGGAAAGGCGCCGCCATGCACCTGCACGACCTGTTGGGCGCAGCGGTGCAGGTTGCGCGCCCGGCTGTAATAGCCCAGTCCGCTCCACAAACCCAGCACAGCGTCCTGGCTGCCAGCGGCCAATGCGGCCACATCGGGAAAGGTGTCCAGAAATCGCGCGAAGTAGTCCTTCACAGTTGCCACCTGGGTTTGCTGCAGCATGATTTCCGACAGCCACACACGGTAGGGGTCGCGGGTGTTTTGCCAGGGCAGGTCGTTGCGTCCCTGGGTTTGCTGCCACTGCACCACGCGCGTGGCGAAGTCGGCCTTGTCTGACTTCACGCGGAGGCGGTTTCCAGATCCAGCGACTCGGCAGTGGCTTGCGGGCTGTTGATCAGGTGTGAGGTCAGCTCCATCAGCTTTTGCTCCAGTTGGTCCAGGCCGGTTTCCTGTTGGGCAATTTCATCCAGCCGCTCATCCAGGCCGCCGGCAGCCTGCTGGATGCGGTCTACCGCGTCCATGCGCCGCACAAAGGCACGGCGACGCTCGCGCAACTGGGCGTCCAGTTGGGCCGCAGCCGACTTGCTCCAGAACTCCACCTCGCTCAGGGCTGACTCGTGGATGCTGCGCACCCGCGCGGACAGCGCCCGCACCAGCCGGTCAGAAAACTCGGGCTGGGCCAGCTTGAAGACGTTGCTGATGCCCAGGTACTGCAGGTGGCTGCGCTGCGCCATCTCGAAATCGTTCAGGTAAAAGTTCAGGTCGGGTTCCTGAATGGCCTGCAGTGAAAAGCCATATTCGGTATTGAGCTGCGTGAACATCACCGAGAGCATGCTGTGCATCTCGGCCGTCAGTCTTTGCACCGTGGCAAAGTTGGCGCGCAGCCGGGTGAAGGTTTCGCCATAGGCTTTTTTCACGCCCAGCTTCAGGCCTTTTTGGGTCAGGGCTTCTATGAGCTGGCCCATCTCGGCCTTGAGCACCTTGGCACCCAAAATATCGAACACCTCCTTGAGCAACTTGAGGTGCACCGAGCGCACCGCATGCAGCTTGGCACCGCCCAGATCAAAGTCGATCTGCTCCTGCGCGATGCGGCTCTTCATGTGTTTGATGACACCGGCGTTCTTGCCCTTGAGGCCTTGGAGCTCCATGCTCTGCTCGGTGAGGTCGCGCTTGCGGATGTGGATGGTGCGGGCTGTATCGGTGCGCAGCTCGGAGATGCCGTTGTTCATGGCCAGGCGCAGGATGCGCTGGCGCTCCAGCAGCATGCCTTCGCCCAGGGCGTTTTCCAGCAGACCCAGGCAGCTCTTTTGCAGCAGCGCCTCGTCCTGGCTGACCTTGGCCACCAGCCCCTTTTGGGCTGACACTGCAATGACCTGCTCGGCGCGCAGACCCAGAATGTCCGCCGTGGTGGCCTTCTGGCGTTCGATTTGCGCGCTGATCTGCTCGGGCGTGCTCAGTTCGTCCCACAGGGTGTCGATCTTGTTGAGCACCACCAGCCGCGCCTCGGTGCCGGTGCTGTCGGACACCAGGTGCTCGCGCCAGATGGCCAGGTCCGACTTGGTGACACCGGTATCGGCGCCCAGGATGAACACCACGGCCTGGGCTTGCGGTATCAGGCTGACGGTCAACTCGGGCTCGGCGCCAATAGCATTGAGCCCCGGTGTATCCAGAATCACCAGGCCCTGCTTGAGCAAGGGGTGCGCAATATTGATCAGGGCATGGCGCCATTTGGGCACTTCCACCAGGCCGTCCGCATCCACCAGCGGATTGTCTTCCGGCGCCTGGCTGTGCCAGAAGCCCAGGGCACGGGCCTCGTCCTGCGTCACCTTGCGGGTCTGCGAGACCATCTCGAAGGAGGCGGCCAGCTGCTGGGGGTTGTCTACATCCAGGTCTATGCGTGTCCATTGCTCGGGCACCATGCGCCATTCCATCAAGGCCTGGGGTTGCAGCCGGGTTTCTATGGGCAGCAGGCGCAGGCAGGGTGGCACTTCGGCGTCATAGCCCATTTCGGTGGGGCACATGGTGGTGCGGCCGGCGCTGGCGGGCATGATGCGCCGGCCATAGCCGGCAAAGAAGATGGCGTTGATCATCTCCGACTTGCCGCGTGAGAACTCGGCCACAAAAGCCACCATCACCTTGTCGGAACGCACCTGGGACTCCAGGCGCTTGAGCCGCTCCTGCACGGCTGTGTCGAGCAGATCGTGGTCATTCAGCCATTCGCCCAGCAATTTCAGGCGCAGCGCAAATTCACGCCGCCATGTACCGTGCTGGTCAAGTTGCTCATTAAATGAAGTGGCCAAGTGTCCCCCTGCGATGGGCCAATATAGCATTGCAAACCGGCTTGTTAACTAGGGCTTCTGGCATTGCGGGCAGAAAAAGGTGGAGCGCTGGCCCTGGCGCAAACCCTTGATGGCGGTGCCGCAGACGCGGCAGGGCTGGCCCTGGCGGCCATAGACCATGGCGCCCTCCTGAAAGTGGCCGGATTCGCCCTGCGCGTTGGAGAAATCGCGCAATGTGCTGCCGCCCTTTTCCACCGCCAGCGCCAGCACCTGGCGAATGGCGGCCTTCAATCGCAGCGCGCGCGGTCGGCTCAGGCGGTTGGCACGGGTGGTGGGCCGGATGCCCGCCAAAAACAGGGCTTCGGACGCATAGATATTGCCCACCCCGACCACCACCTCACCGGCCAGCAAGACCTGCTTGATAGCGGTCTTGCGCTGCTGCAGGGCCTGGTAGAACGTGGCAGCATCAAAGCCGTCGCCCAAGGGCTCCACGCCCAGGCGGCCCAGCAGCTTTTGCGCGATGGCATCGGCTTCACTGGGCGCAAACACCACGGCGCCAAAGCGTCTGGGGTCGTTCAGACGCAAGGTACCCTGCGTGGTGAGCAGGTCAAAGTGGTCGTGCTTGCCGGCTTCTGCCAAGGTGTCCGCAAAGACCACACTGCCCGACATGCCCAGATGCACCAGCAGCAGGCCCTCGTTCAGGTCAATCAGCAGGTACTTGCCGCGGCGGCGCACCGCCTGCACCACCTGCCCCTGGAGCTGCGCAGTCGCTATGCCCAAAGGCCAGCGCAGGGGTTTGCCCAGGCTGGCCGAGAGGACGGTGGCACCCCGGATGCGGGCCTCGAAGCTCAGGCGGGTGACTTCTACTTCGGGCAGTTCGGGCATGGGGTGGTCGCTGGTAAACGAAGGCTTTTCGTGTTGGATTATTATGACCCGATGACTCCACCCAAGCGCCTCAAGATTTCCACGCTTTTGCTCATGCTGGCCTTGAACTGGCCTTTGGCCCGGGCACAGACGGAGGCAGCACCGCTGAACTCGGAACTCAACAGCAGCCTGATGTACGAGCTGTTGCTGGCCGAGATGAGCTCTTACAACAATGACGCGTCATCCGCCTTCCAGCTGATGCTGGATGCGGCGCAAAAAGACCGGTCCGAGCAGTTGTATGAACGCGCGGTAGAGATCGCCCTGCGGGCACGCGCCGGAGAGTCTGCGCTGCAGGCGGCAATGGGCTGGAGCCGCCAGTTTCCCGCCTCGCAGAGCGCCAACCGCTACCTGCTGCAAATTTTGATTGGCTTGAACAAGCTGCCAGAAACCGTAGAACCCACGAAACGCTACCTGGCAGCACTGCAACCCAAGGAGCGGGCCGCCGCCATTGCCCTGCTGCCGCGGTACTTCGTGCGCGTCGACGACAAGAAGGCTGCGACCAAAGCCGTAGAACAGGCACTGGCTTCTGAACTGACAAACGCCACCACGGGTGCAGCCGCCTATGCAGCCATAGGCACCTTGCGCCTGCTGGCCGGTGATGGCACGGGTGCGCTGGATGCGGCCAAAAAGGGTGCCGCCGTGAACCGCAAGGCCGAAGAGCCGTTGCAACTCGCGCTGGCGCTGATAGACCCCGGCTTGCCAGGCGCCGAGGTGCTGGTGATGAGCTACCTGAAAGCGGGGGCCCGGCCCGAAGTGCACATGGCCTACGTGCGCAAACTGCTGGAAGCGCAGCGCTATGCCGAAGCCCGGACGCAGGTGCTGCAAGTCAACGCCACACATCCTGACTTCGACGAGGCCTGGCTTGTGCGTGGCTCACTGGCGCTGCAAGATAAGCAGCTCGCCGACGCACAGACATCACTGACACGGTTCGTGCAATTGCGTGTGGCGGCCAACACCTCCAGCGACAGCCCGGCTGCCAACGACCGGGGCCTGTCGCAGGCGTATTTCTTGCTGGCGGATATCGCCGATCAGACACAAAAACCCGACGAGGCGGAACGCTACCTGGCCCTGATTGAAAGCCCGCAGGAAGCCATCCGGGTGAGCATACGCCGGGCCAGCCTGTTGGCGCGCCAGGGCAAGCTGAGCGAGGCGCGCGCCCTGATACACGATGCTCCGGAAACCCTGGCAGAGGACGCTCGCACCAAAATCAATGCCGAATCGCAACTGCTGCGCGACTACAAGCAGTTTGAGCTGGCCTACCATTTTTTGAAGGATGCGCTGCAGGCCAACCCCACCGACGTGGAACTGCGCTACGACCTGGCCATGGCAGCCGAAAAGCTGGACAAGATCGACGAGATGGAGAAGCTGCTGCGTGAAGTCATCGCCCTGCAACCCGATTACAAGCATGCCTACAACGCCTTGGGCTATTCGCTGGCGGACCGCAAACTGCGCTTGCCCGAGGCCAGGGAGTTGGTCAAAAAAGCCCTGCAATTCGCACCCAATGACCCCTTCATACTCGACAGCCTGGGCTGGGTGGAGTTTCGCAGTGGCAACCTGAGCGAGGCCGCAAAAATTCTGGAAGGCGCTTACGAGAGCCGCCAGGACGCCGAGATCGCAGCCCACCTGGGCGAGGTACTTTGGAACATGGGCCAGCAGGACAAGGCCCGTGCCATCTGGAAAAACGGCCTGCAACAAAACCCGGACAACGACACCTTGCTGGAAACCCTCAAACGCCTGAGCCCCCTGTGATACCAGCGATGCTGATGTGTCTGCGCCCCAGCCTGCGCTCTTTTCAGCAGGCGTGTCTTCTGGTGGCGCTGGCGTGCCTCGCTGGCTGTGCCACCCCACCTTCTGCACCCAAGCTACCCCTGGAGCAAGAGACCCACTGGCAGGGCAAGCTCTCACTCAAGGTGTACAGCAAGCCGGTTCAGGCCCTTGCTGCCAACTTTGACCTGCAGGGCCGGCCAACCAAAGGGGAGTTGGTACTGACCTCCCCCCTGGGCACCACGCTGGCCCGCATGCAGTGGGACACCGACTTCGCCACCCTCACGGCCAACGGTGAACAGAAGAACTTCAACTCCCTGCAAGAGCTGGTTCGCCAGGCCATCGGCTCCGACCTGCCTGTGGCCAGCCTGTTTGCCTGGCTACAGGGGCGTGATGACGCAGCCCCCGGCTGGCAGGTGGACCTCAAAGACCTGGAAAACGGCCGCATCCAGGCCCACCATATCGAAGCCGTGGAAGCCGAGCTGAAAATCATCCTGGAACGCTGAGGCGCCCGTTGTCTGGCGCGGATAATGCCGCCATGCAGTCGCTCTACGACCTTCCGGCCCCGGCCAAACTCAATCTGTTCTTGCACATCACCGGCCGACGCGATGACGGCTACCACCTGCTGCAGTCCGCCTTCATGCTGATTGACTGGTGTGACACCCTGCACTTCGAGGTCCGCAACGATGGCCTTATCAGCCGCGAAGACCTGAGCTGGACACTGCCGCCCGACGACCTGACGGTGCGGGCCGCCCGCGCCTTGCAGGCCGCAACGGGTTGCACGCAGGGTGCACATATCGGGGTTTTGAAATCTGTTCCGGCGCAGGCTGGCATGGGGGGCGGCTCGTCAGACGCAGCCACCACCCTGCTGGCGCTGAACCGCCTGTGGGGCTTGCAGCTGCCGCTTCAGAAGCTGATGGAAATCGGCCTGAAGCTGGGTGCCGATGTGCCCTTCTTTTTGAGCGGTAGCCATGGATGGGTGGAAGGCATTGGCGAGCAAATCTCTCCGCTAGAATTGCCGCTTGCGAAGTTTGTGGTGGTAAAGCCTGCAGCCGGTCTGGATACCAAATTGATTTTTTCGGACCTTGAGCTAAAACGCGATTCTTTGCCTGCTATAATCACAGGCTTCGCTGCAGACGCACTGTCCTTTGGACAAAACGACCTGCAAGCCGTAGCCCAGAAGTTGTGCCCCGGTGTGAATCAAGCCCTTGTGTGGCTTGCATCCCAAGGACTCAACGGACGGATGACCGGCTCGGGAAGTGCGGTGTTTGCGCACTTGTTGCACGAGATAGATTTGGATAGCGCACCTGGCGCCATGCAAGTCAGGCTGTGCAGTAGTTTGGATGTTCACCCGCTGAAGGGTTGGGCAGACAGCGATGGAAAAACTGGTTTATCGGTGGCTAGCGTTCGCTAGGCACCCGTGTAGGGGAGTCGCCAAGTTGGTTAAGGCACTGGATTTTGATTCCAGCATGCGAAGGTTCGAATCCTTCCTCCCCTGCCAAATCTGTTGCCGGACCGCTGTCCGCAACGGAATGCGCAAAGTTACGAAGTAAACCCAAAACCTTTTCGCTGGATTCCGCATGCAGGCACCTACTCCTCCCGATTTCATGGTCTTCACCGGCAATGCCAATCCTGGCATGGCTGCGTCGATAGCGCACAACCTCGGCATTTCGCTGGGCGCGGCCACAGTCGGTCGTTTCTCGGACGGCGAAGTCACCGTTGAAATCAACCAGAACGTGCGTGCACGGGACGTGTTTGTGGTGCAAAGCACCTGTGCCCCCACCAACGAAAACCTGATGGAACTGCTGATCATGGTGGATGCGCTCAAGCGCGCATCGGCCGAACGCATCAGCGCCGTCATTCCGTACTTTGGTTATGCCCGACAGGACCGCCGCCCACGCTCTACCCGCGTGCCGATCACGGCCAAGGTGGTAGCCAATATGCTGCAGGCTGTGGGCGTGGCCCGCGTGCTGACCATGGACTTGCACGCCGACCAGATCCAGGGCTTTTTTGACATCCCCGTAGACAACATCTACGCCTCGCCCGTGCTGCTGGGCGATCTGCGCCAGAAGAACTACGAAGACCTGATCGTGGTCTCGCCCGACGTGGGAGGTGTGGTGCGTGCCCGTGCGCTGGCCAAGCAGCTCAACTGCGATCTGGCCATCATCGACAAGCGCCGCCCCCGCGCCAATGTGTCTGAAGTGATGCACGTGATCGGTGAAATCGAAGGCCGCAACTGCGTCATCATGGACGACATGATTGACACCGCCGGTACCCTGGTCAAGGCCGCCGAAGTGCTGAAGGCCCGCGGCGCCAAGAAGGTGTATGCCTATTGCACACACCCGATTTTTTCGGGCCCCGCCATTGAGCGCATTGCCAGCGGCGGTGCACTCGATGAAGTGGTGGTGACAGACACCATCCCCCTGAGCACGGCCGCCATGCAGTGCACCAAGATTCGCCAACTCACCGTGGCTCCGCTGATCGCAGAGACGATCCAGCGCATTGCCAAGGGTGAGTCGGTCATGAGTTTGTTCTCGGACCAAGAGAACCTTTTCTAAGGTTCGGGACAAAAGCAGGCGCCGCTGCAGTCTGCAGTCGGCGTTTTTTTAAACCGGAGTCGCACTGGTCGCGGTGGACTCCTACAGGAGTAAGTTATGAAATTTGTCGCTTTTGAGCGCGCTAAGCAGGGCACGGGTGCGAGCCGCCGTCTCCGCAATACCGGTCGCACACCTGGCATTGTTTACGGCAGCAACATTGACACCACGCTGATCGAACTCGATCACAACGCGCTGTGGCATGCCATCAAGAAGGAAGCCTTCCATGCTTCCGTGCTGGACATGGAACTCAACGGTACCGAACACAAGGTTCTGCTGCGTGACGTGCAAATGCACCCCTACAAGCAGCTCATCCTGCACATCGACTTCCAGCGCGTGGACGCTTCCACCAAGCTGCACATGAAGGTGCCATTGCACTTCTTCGGTGACGATCTGTCCCCCGCCGTCAAGACCGACGGTTGCATCGCCAACCACGTGCTGACCGAAATCGAAGTGCTGTGCCTGCCCACAGATCTGCCTGAGTTCATCAAGGTAGACCTGAGCGGCCTGAAGAAGGGCAAGTCCCTGCACCTGGCCGACGTGGTTCTGCCCAAGGGCGTGACTGCTGTGACCCACGGCAAGAACAACCCCGTGGTGGTCTCCGTGGTGCTGATCGCTGGCGCCGTGGTCGAGGCACCTGCTGCTGACGCCGCTGCTGCTGCACCTGCCGGCAAGGGTGGCAAGCCCGCAGCCAAGGCCGCTCCGGCTGCCAAGCCTGCTGCCAAGAAGTAATCAGCTTTTTGCGCCAGCCTCAACGGCCCACCTCGGTGGGCCGTTGTCATTGGTAAGCCTGTTTCCCGCACCGCCTGTTTCCCCTACCATCCCCGCATGATCAAACTGTTTGTCGGCCTGGGCAATCCCGGCCCGGAATACGAAGCCACCCGCCACAACGCCGGTTTCTGGTGGATTGATGCCGCGGCGCGCGCGCTCAAGGTGCAACCGGTCATGGACCGCAGCTACCACGGCCTCGTGGCACGCACCACGGTGAATGGCCAGACCGTCTGGTTGCTGGAACCGCAGACGTTTATGAACCTGTCGGGCAAGTCGGTGGCCGCACTGGCGCGCTTCTTCAAGATCGCGCCCAACGAAATTCTGGTAGCCCACGACGAGCTGGATGTGCCACCGGGTGAGGCCAAGCTCAAGCTGGGCGGCAGCCATGCCGGGCACAACGGCCTGCGCGACATCCACGCCCAATTGGGCTCACCAGACTACTGGCGCCTGCGCCTGGGTGTGGGCCATCCCGGGGACAAGTCCGAGGTGGTGGGCTGGGTGCTCAAGAAGCCCTCGCTGGACCACCGCATCGCCATAGACCAGGCTATTGACCGCTCGCTAAAGGCCTTGCCGCAGTTGCTGGCCGGCGAGATGGACCGGGCCACCATGCTGATCCACACCAGCAAGCCGCCCCGGCCCAAGTTGCCCAAGCCCGCTGCTCCCGCTTTGGCAGACTCTGATTCGCAACCCAAGGAAGAACCATGAAGAGTTTCAAATACCTTGCCCCCGTTTTCCTGGCCCTGTTGCTGGCCTGCCTGGGCGCCAATGCCCAGCAGGTCTACCGATGCGGCAGCAGCTACAGCCAGTCGCCCTGCCCGGACGGCGTGGCGGTATCCGCGGACGACCCACGCACCGACGCACAGCGCGCAGCGGCCAAACAGGCACTGAGCCAGGACAAGGCCCTGGCAAAGCAACTGGAGGCGTCACGCCACAAGGAAGAGGCCCAGGCGCTGGCCCTGGACCGCGCGGCTTTGGCCCGGGCCAAAGCGGCACACAACAAACCGGATGTCCAAAAGCCTGTGGCGGCCAAGCCCCACAAAAAGCCGGCCAAGGCCCGCAGCGCCAAGGTACCGGAGCCCGGCGTTTTCACCGCCACCGTGGGCAAACCAGCCCCCAAAAAGAAGGCCAAAAAGCCCACTGCCACCAAGCCTTAGGCTGGCGGCAGGTCAGACGGGGCCGACGACGGGGCTTTGCCCGCAGCAGCCTGCAAACGCTGGTACTTCTGCCACAGGGTTGGCTGGTCTTCCACATGCTGCGGGTTGACGGGAATGCAGGCCACCGGACACACCTGCACGCACTGGGGCTCATCAAAATGGCCCACGCATTCGGTGCACTTGTGCGGGTCTATTTCGTAGATCTCGGGCCCGAGGTAAATCGCCTCGTTCGGGCACTCGGGTTCGCACACATCGCAGTTAATGCACTCGTCGGTGATGATCAGTGCCATAGGTGTCTCGTTTGCATGGACTGATTATCGCAAGCTGGCTGATAATCCGGCCGTCACAACATCAATCACCTACTGACAACATGAGCACCGCCACCGAGCAATCCCTGCCTCTGCACGAATGGAGCGCAGCAGCCCTGGTGGCAGCCTACAGTTGCCGCGCGCTGTCGCCGGTGGAGGTGGCACAGTCGGCACTCAACCACATGGCGCAGTGGGAGCCGCATATCCAGGCCAGCTACCTGCTGCGCCCCGAGCGCACCCTGGAGGCTGCCCGCGCATCAGAGTCCCGCTGGCTCAGCCAGCACCCCTTAAGCGCCTTGGATGGCGTGCCCGTCACCCTCAAGGACAACATCGCCACACAGGGCGACCCCTGCCCCTTGGGTACGCAGGCCACCGATGGTGCGCCAATGGCCGCAGACTCGCCGCCCGCAGCCCGCCTGCGCGAAGCCGGCACTGTGCTGCTCTGCAAGACCACCATGCCCGACTACGGCATGCTGTCCTCCGGCGTCTCCAGCTTTCATCCGCTGGCACGCAACCCCTGGGACACCCGCAAGACGCCCGGGGGCTCCAGTGCCGGGGCCGCCGCCGCTGCGGCCGCAGGCTATGGCCCGCTGCATGTGGGCACCGACATCGGTGGATCCCTGCGCCTGCCCGCCAGCTGGTGCGGCATCTTCAGCCTCAAGCCCAGTCTGGGGCGTATCCCGATAGACCCGCCGTTTACCGGGCGCGCTGCCGGCCCCATGACCCGCAGCGTGGGCGATGCGGCGCTGATGATGCGTGCCCTGTCCTGGCCGGACGAGCGCGACAGCATGAGCCTGCCCTTTGCGGCCATTGACTGGAACAACTGGGATACCCCCTTGAGCCAGCTCGACGGCGTGCGCATAGGCCTGCTGCT
Organism: Rhodoferax lacus; assembly: GCF_003415675.1. Classification (GTDB taxonomy): domain Bacteria; phylum Pseudomonadota; class Gammaproteobacteria; order Burkholderiales; family Burkholderiaceae_C; genus Allorhodoferax; species Allorhodoferax lacus. The sequence goes on along the minus strand of NZ_QFZK01000003.1, from coordinate 112,786 downwards.
GGATGCCGGTTGCGGCCTGCCGGTGGACCCGGAGGTGCAGTCCGCCGTGCTGCGCGCAGCGCGGCTGCTGGAGAGCACCGGTGCCATCGTCACGCCCATGCAGCCCTTTCTGACGCGCACCATGTTGGACGGCATGGACCACGCCTGGCGCATGCGCTCCCACCTGGACCTGGCAGCCTTGCCCGAAGAACGCTGCGCGTTGGTGCTGCCGTATATACGCGCCTGGGCCGACAGCGCGGCCGGCATGACCGGCACCCAGGTCTTCAAGGCCATGGCCCAGTTCCACGCCACCCGCGTGGCCACGGTGGCGGCCTGCAATGCCTTTGACTATGTGATCTCGCCCACCGCGCCGTGCGTGGCCTTTGAGGCCGAACTGCCCTCGCCCACCAACGACCCCTTGCGGCCGCTGGAACACATCGCCTTTACCGTGCCCTTCAACATGTCAGAGCAGCCGGCCGCCAGCATCAACTGCGGCTATACACATACCGGTTTACCCATAGGGCTGCAGATTGCCGGAAGGCGCTTTGACGATCTGGGTGTTCTCCAGCTCAGCCGTGCATTTGAGGTACTGCGTGGGCCGCAGCAGCCATGGCCTTCGCCACCGGTTTAAACAGCACTCAGGCTGCCAGCTTGGCGGCCAGACGCTCAAACACCTGCGGTGCCACAAACTGCCGCACATCCCCTTTGAGGGTGGCAATCTCGCGCACCAGGGTGCTGCTGATGAACTGGAAACGCGAATCGGGTGTGAGGAACAGCGTGTCTACGTCAGGTGCCAGCGCGCGGTTCATGCCAGCCAGCTGGGCCTCGTAGTCAAAGTCGGTCACCGAGCGCACGCCGCGCACCATGACCCTGGCGCCTTGGGCCACCGCAAAATCGCGCACCAAGCCGCTGAAAGACTCCACCCGCACATTGGCCTGTGCAGCGAACACCGTGCGCACCATATCCAGCCGCTCGTCCAGGGTGAACAGCGTCTTCTTGTGGTGGGCTGCAGCCACCGCCACGACCACACTGGAAAACAGCCGGGCGCTGCGCGAGATCAGGTCCTGGTGACCCAGGGTCATGGGATCAAAGGTGCCGGGGAACACGGCAATCACGGGCTGGACCATGGTCGCACTCCAATCAGGGGGTGGTAGACGGGGGCGTAAGCGGCACGGGTAAAGCCTCTGGGCCCGAGGCCAGACGCAAGAGGTGCGCATGAACAGCACCGGCCTTGAGGTATTTGTGCACCAGCAGGCCCATGGGCGCTAGCAGCTCGTCGGTCCATTTGGTCGGGCCTTCCAGGTACACCCAGCCATTGGGAGAGAGCGCCTTGGTGCAGGCGTTGAGCGCAATCTCCAGGATGGGCGCATCAAAAGGCGGGTCCAGAAAAATCAGGTCGCAACTGGCCGGCGTTGCCTGGCGTACGCAGGCCACACCGTCGCCGCGCTGCAGTTGCACTGCTGTGGCGGCAAGCTGGTCCTTGGTCTTTTGCAGTTGCGCCACCAGGGCCGTATCTGACTCCACCAGCACCACGTTGGTGGCGCCGCGGGAAGCGGCTTCAAAACCGAGCACGCCCGTTCCCGCAAAGGCGTCAATACAGCGCCAGCCCGTCAGGTCCTGGCCCAGCCAGTTGAACAGGGTCTCGCGCACGCGGTCGGGGGTGGGGCGCAGGCCTGGCTTGTCGGACACTTTGAGTTTGGTGCGCTTCCACAGGCCGCCAATGATGCGGACTTCATGGGACTGCACGGCGCGCGGGCGGTGCACCCGTTTGGGCTTGCTGGCGGGGGATGCTTTTTTGGTTGCTTTGGTGCTCATGGGCATAGCTTAGTTGAGTTTCGCGTCCTCAGCCCCCAGCACCACCGTCACCATTTTTTCTGGCTGCAGCTTGCGACTAAAGGCGGCGCGTATGTCCTGCACGGTGAGTTTTTGCACCTGCGCCGTCCAGGTCTCCAGGTAATCCAGCGGCAAGTTGTTCCAGGCGATGTTGGCCACGTTGTCCAGCAGCTTGCGGTTGCTGTCCAGGCGCAGGGCAAAGCCGCCTATCAGGTTGTCCTTGGCCGCCTGCAGTTCCAGGTCGGTGGGGCCCTTGGCCACAAACTTCGCCAGCACCTCGCGCACCAGGTCCAGCGCCTGCTGCGCCTGGTCGGGCCGGGTCTGCAGGCCTATGGTGAAGGCGCCGGCGTGCAGGCCTGGCGCAAAGCCGCTGTACACGCCATAGGTGAGGCCGCGCTTTTCGCGCACCTCTTCGGTCAGGCGCGCAGTGAAGCCGCCACCACCCAGGATGTGGTTGCCCACGGTGAGAGCAAAGAAGTCGGGGTCATTGCGCTTGTAGCCGGGCTGGCCCAGCAGCACATGGGCCTGGGCTGAGGCGAAGGCGATGCGCTCTTCATGCGCTGCGGCCAAGGGGGCCACTTCCGGCACGGGAGGCAGCGCGTCGCAACCGGTGCTGGGCAGGTGCGACAGCAACTTGCTCACCAAGGCGTCGGCCTGCGCGCGGCTGAGTGCGCCCACCACACTGACCTTTGCGCTGCAGGCCCGCAGGGCTTGCGCATGCAGGGCCTGCATGTCGGCCGCGCTGATGCGGGCCAAGGTTTCTTCGGTACTCTCGGCGCCATAGGGGTGGTCACCATAGACCGCACGGGCAAAGGCGCGCCCTGCCAGTGTGGCGGGCCGGGTGTTGGCTTCCTTCAGGCTGGCCACCAGCTTGGGGCGGTCGCGCAGCCAGGGCGCCTCGGGAAAGCTGGCATCGCCCAGTTGGCGGGCGGCAAGAAGCGTGGCTTTTTCCAGCAGGTCCGGGTAGGTCAGCGAGCGCAGTGAAAAGCCCAAGCGGTCGGCGCTCGCGCTGCCACCAAAGCTGGCGCCCAGATCGGCCCAGGCGTCGCTCAGTGCGTTTTCATCCATCGCGGGCTCGGCTCCCCTGGCCTTGACGCCATAAGCCGTGCTGGAGGCCATCAGATTGGCCAGGCCCGGTTTGCCCCGGGGGTCACGCCGGCCACCGGCATCAAAGTCGATTTGCACGTCCACCATGGGGATGGCCGGGCTCTCCACCAGATAGACCTGGGCACCCGAGGGCTGGGTCCAGTGGCTGATGGGAATGGCGGCGTAGCTGGCAAAGGCCAGGCAGAGTCCTGTGGCAAGGGCCAAAGCCGAACGCAGGGCAGCCCGTGCCACAGGTGGCGGGCTGGCGATTGAAAACATGGCGTGGTTCATGGGGGCTTTACGGGTTCAATGGCGCAGTCCGGCGGGAGCGGCGCGGGGCTTGCGGGTTTTGTCCAGCGGCTGCGGCAGCAGGGTGGCCACCGTCAGCGCGTCATCCCCAAAATATTTGGCCGCCACGGCCTGCACCTGCTCGGCCGTGACGGCGCGCAGGCGGGCGATGAGCTTCTCGTCGGCATCGGTGGGCATGCCACTGGCCCAGTTGGCGCCCAGGATGCGCGCCTGGTTGAAGACGCTGTCCTGCTTGTAGACCTCGCTGGCAACCCACTGGTTTTTCACACGCTGCAACTCGGTGGCCTGCACGCCATCCTTCGCCAGCAGCGCCACTTGGGCGCGCAGGGCGGCTTCCACCTGGGCCGCCGTCTTGCCAGCAGAGGGCACGCCATAGAGCATGCACATGGCAGGTCCGCGTCCACCCAGTCCGCAGTAGGCACCGGCACTGTCGGCCACATGGCCGTCGGCCTGGGTCAGGGCGCGGTCCAGGCGGGCGTTGTCGTAGCCGCTGAGCACGGCGGCCAGCACCGTCAGGGCCAGGGCGTCGTTGCTCTCGGTGTCGGCCTCGCTGTCCAGCGCGGCGGGCGCGAAGCGGGGCGTCTTGAAGGCCAGGGTCACGCTGGCCTGCTCGGCCGGGGCCTTGAAGTCCAGGCGGCGCATACCGCTTTGCTCGGGCTCCACACGCGGCTTGCGCTCGGGCAGGGCGCGTGCAGGAATGCTGCCGTAGTACTTTTCTGCCAAGGCCAGCACGGCCTGCGGCTCCACGTCACCGGCCACCACCACAGCGGAGTTGGCCGGGGTGTACCAGCGCTGGTAGAAGGCACGGGCGTCGTCGGGCGTCATGGCCTCCAAATCGCTCATCCAGCCCACGATGGGGCGACGGTAGGGTGAGGCGGTGTAGGCCACGGCGCTCAGGGCCTCGCCCAGCAGGGCATGCGGGTTGTCCTCGGTACGCAGGCGGCGCTCTTCCTTCACCACTTCCAGCTCTTTCTTGAAATCGGCATCGCTCCACTGGTTGTGGGCAAAGCGGTCGGCCTCGAGCTGCATCACGTCCTGCAGGCGGGTGGCAGGTATCTGCTGGTAGAAGCCGGTGTAGTCCTTGCTGGTAAAGGCGTTTTCGCGCCCGCCCAGGGCGGCCACCCGGCGCGAGAACTCGCCCGCCTTCACGGTGGGCGTGCCCTTGAACAGCATGTGCTCCAGCACATGGGCCACGCCACTGGTGCCGTCCACCTCGTCCATGGAGCCCACGCGCACCCACAGCATGTGCACGGCGGTAGGGGCGCGGTGGTCGGGCCGCACGATCAGCGTCATGCCGTTTTTCAGGGTGTATTGGTGCACGCTGGCGGCCTCAGGCAAGGGCGCGGCATAGGGGCTGGCACAGAGGCCCAGTGCCATGGCGAGGCCGGAATAGGTGCGTACGAACCAGTGATTGATGTGTTTCATAGAATGGGCCATTCTAAGAACGGCACCCATGTTCAGCTTTTTCAAGAAAAAAACCCCTGCGATTGCTCCGGTGGCTGCGGCCCCGGTGGTGGATGTGCCTCCTCAAGCACCCGCCCAAACCCCGCCTGTCACTGGAGTCGGCCCCGGCAGCGGTGCGCCCGGCCTGTCCGTCACGGCCGCCACAGGCTCGCTGATTGGCAGTGTGTTGGCGGCACCCATTGGGGTCCCCAGCACCCCCGCACCCGCGCCCGAGCGCCAGGGCTGGATGGCCAAGCTCCGGGCCGGCCTGGGCAAGACCGCCTCCAGCCTGTCCGGCGTGTTTGGTGGCAGCAAGATTGACGAGGCCCTGTACGAAGAACTGGAAAGCGCCCTGCTGATGGCCGACGCTGGTGTCTCGGCCACCCAGTTCCTGACCGACACGCTGCGCAAAAAGGCCAAGTCCGCAGGCGTTGACAACCCCGTGGCGCTGAAGAACCTGCTCATCAGCATCGTGGCCGACCTGCTGCAGCCGCTGCAAAAGCCGCTGGTGATTGGCCAGCACACGCCCACTGTCATCATGGTGGCGGGCGTTAATGGCGCGGGCAAGACCACCTCGATTGGCAAGCTCACCCGCCACCTGGCCGAAGACGGCGCCAGCGTGCTGCTGGCCGCGGCCGACACCTTCCGCGCCGCTGCGCGCGAGCAGCTCAGCGTCTGGGCCGACCGCAACACCGTGGAGATCATCAGCCAGGCCGGTGCCGACCCAGCCGCCGTGAGCTTTGATGCCGTGAGTGCAGGCAAGGCACGCCGCAAGGACGTGGTGCTGATTGACACCGCCGGGCGTCTGCCCACCCAACTGCACCTGATGGAAGAGCTGAAAAAAATCAAGCGCGTGATCCAGAAGGCTGACGGCACCGCGCCGCACGAGGTGCTGCTGGTGATTGACGGCAACACCGGCCAAAACGCTGTCTCCCAGGTCAAGCAGTTTGATGACGCGCTGGGGCTGACCGGCCTGATCGTGACCAAGCTGGATGGCACGGCCAAGGGTGGCGTGCTGGCAGCCATTGCGCGCGAGCGGCCCATTCCGGTGTACTTCATCGGTGTGGGTGAACAGCTCAATGAACTGGAAACCTTTAACGCCCGCGAATTTGCCCAGGCCCTGCTGGCCTGACAGGCCCAGAGCCCCCCTGCAGCGTCACGCTGCCGCACGCACTACCCCTCGCCTCACCGCACCCTTGAACACGCCATGAACACCACGCCCACCACCCTCACCCGCCGCAGCGCCCTCACCCTGCTGGGCGGCAGCGTGGCCGCAGGCCTCAGCACCGCAAGCGTCGCCGCCGACGCCAACAGGGCCAGCTGGGCCACCCTTGCAAAAGAAGCACGCGGCCAGACCGTGTACTTCAACGCCTGGGCGGGCAGCGACACCATCAACGCCTACATCCGCTGGGCCGCGCAGCAGGTGCAAGAGCGCTTTGGCGTGCGCGTGGAGCATGTGAAGGTCAGCGACGCGGCTGACGTGGTCAAGCGCGTGCGCAGTGAAAAGGCGGCGGGCAAACAGGACGGCACGGTTGACCTGGTCTGGATCAACGGCGAAAACTTTCTGGCCATGAAGCGCGAAGGCCTGCTGTACGGCCCCTTCACCGACCGGCTGCCCAACTTTGCACTGGTGGACACCCGGGGCAAGCCCACCACCACGCTGGACTTTGCCGAACCCGTGGCCGGCATGGAGGCCCCCTGGGGCATGGCGCAGCTGACCTTTCTGGTGGACAGCGCCCTGACCCCGAAGCCGCCACAGAACATCACCGAGCTGCTGGCCTTTGCCCGCGCCAACCCGGGCCGAGTGACCTACCCGCGCCCGCCTGACTTCCATGGCACCACCTTTCTGAAGCAGTTGCTGCTGGACCTGAACAGCGCGCGTGACGCCTTCTACAAGCCGGTGACGCCTGAGGCCTTTGCCCGCGCCAGCGCGTCGCTCTGGGCCTACCTGGACAGCCTGCACCCGCAGCTGTGGCGCGCAGGCAAGCAGTTTGCCAACAACGCCGCCACCACTCGCCAGATGCTGGCCGATGGTGAGCTGCGCTGGGCCCTGACCTTTAACCCCAATGACGCTGCCAACGAAATTGCCGCCGGCCGCATGCAGGCCAGCGTTATGAGCTACCAGTTTCCCGGTGGCACGATTGGCAACACCCACTTTGTGGCCATCCCGGTGAACGCCAGCGCCAAACAGGGCGCCCTGGTGTTGGCCAACTTCCTGCTCAGTGCCGAGGCGCAGGCGCGCAAGGCCGACATCAGTGTCTGGGGTGACCCCACCGTACTGGCGGTGCCCCGCCTGAGCGCGCAGGACCAAAAACTGTTTGTGGGCAAAACCGTGGCGGGTCAGGTGCACAATGCAGCCCCTGCCATTCCCGAACCCCACGGCTCCTGGATGGCGCCCCTGGAAAAGGAATGGCTTGACCGCTACGGCGCCTGAACGCCCCACCCATTCACCGAGCCCCGCAAGAACCCCCATGCAAACCCCACTGCTTCCCTGTTTTGAAACAGAAACCGCCGCATCGCCCACGGCCACCGTCATCCTGCTGCACGGCCTGGGCGCCGATGGCCACGACTTTGCAGCTCTGGTGCCCGAGCTCAACCTGCGGGGCTGCCAGGGCATACGCTTTGTGTTTCCCCACGCGCCCTCCATGCCTGTGACGGTGAATGGTGGCTATACCATGCCGGCCTGGTACGACATCACCGGCACCGACCTGGTCAGCGGCCAGGATGCCGCAGGCATTCAGCATTCCGAGCGGGCCATACGCGCCCTGATCGACCAGCAAATCGAGCGCGGCATACCTGCCGAGCGCATCGTGCTCTCCGGCTTCAGCCAGGGCGCGGCCATGGCCTTGCACACCGGCCTGCGCCTGCCTTTTGCGCTGGCGGGCATCATGGCCCTGTCGGGCTACCTGCCGCTGGCCGAGCGCCTGGCCACAGAGCGCGCTGCGGCCAATGCGCACACCCCCATCTTTCTGGCCCACGGCACGCAGGACAGTGTGGTGATCCCGCAGCGCGGCGAAGACACGCGGGATGCCCTGCAGACTCTGGGCTACCCGGTGCAGTGGAACAGCTACGCCACCGGACACAACCTCACCTCTGAAGAAGTTGAAGACATGGGCGCCTTTTTGCGCCTGGTGCTTCCTGCGCTGGCGTGAGCAACGCAACTCCCTCCACCGGCACCCGCCAACACCTGGTGCTGGGTATTGACTTTGGCACCTCCAACTCGGCCGCCGCGTTGATGGATGGCAAGGGTGTGCTGCAAGTGGTCCCGCTGGACGGCACGCGCGCCGAAATGCCCACCGCCCTGTTTTTCAACAGCGAGACCCACAGCGTGCAATACGGCAGCGAGGCCATGCAGGCCTATTTGTCCGGCACCGAGGGCCGCTTGCTGCGTTCCCTCAAGAGCCTGCTGGGTAGCGCCCTGATGGACGAGCACACGGCCGTGGGCGACCACAGCCTGCGCTACTTTGACATCGTGGTGCTGTTCTTCAAGGAACTCAAGCGCCGCTGTGAGGCCCATGCGGGCCAGACCCTGACGCATGCCATGCTGGGCCGCCCGGTGCACTTTGTGGATGACAACCCCGAGCGCGATGCGCTGGCCCAAGCCACCCTGGGCCGGGCTGCATTGGAGGCCGGCTTCACCCACATCGACTACCAGCTCGAGCCCATTGCCGCCGCCCTGGACTACGAGCAGCGCGTGGACCGCGAGACCGTGGCCTTGGTGGTGGACATTGGCGGAGGCACATCGGACTTCACCGTCATCCGGCTGAACCCGGCGCGCAGCACGCAAGCCGACCGCCGCGCCGACATCCTGGCCACCACCGGCGTGCACATAGGCGGCACCGATTTTGACCGCCTGCTCGACCTCTCCACCGTCATGCCGCGCCTGGGCTACAGGCACTTGGGGCGCGGCAACCGCCCGGTACCCAACAGCGTTTTCTTTGACCTGAGTACCTGGCACCTGATCCACCAGGCCTATACCCGCAAAGCCATGCACTTTGCCAAGGAACTCTGGAGCGACTTCACCGACCAGAGCCTGCATGCGCGGCTGATGGAGGCGCTGGAGGGCCAATACGGCCACCGCATGCTGGCCGAGGTGGAGGCTGCCAAGATTGCCTGCTCCATCAGCGGCCAGGACGCCGCCGTTCAGCTGGATTTTTTGGATGACGCGCCCGCACCCCACGTCACTGCAGAAGGCATGGACGCCGCCTTGCAGGACGCCATTGCCCAGGTGGTGCGCTGCGCCCAGGACTGCGTGGCGGCCTCCGGCCTGGAGGCTGTGGATGTGGTCTACCTCACCGGTGGCTCTTCGGCCCTGCGGCCCTTGGTGGCGGCCCTGCAAGTCGCCATGCCGCAAGCCACGCTGGTGACGGGCAACCAGTTTGGCGGCGTGGCCGCCGGGCTGGCCTATGCGGGTTCTTGTGCGGGTTCGGTGCTGCGGGACTGACTGCATGCAGCGCATACACCCAGCAGCAGCCCTTTTGCTGGGCCTGGTGGCTGTGCCCCTGCTCTGGAGCCTGGGGCAGGCTGGATGGGTAGCGTGGGATGCAGAGGCCTGGCATGCCCTGTGGCTGGAGCGCCAGACCCTGAGCGCCCTGGGCTTGAGCCTGTGGACGGGCCTGGCCAGCGCGGCCCTGGCCACACTGGCCTGTGCCTGGCTGCTGTCACGCACGGCCACCCTGACGCAACAGCAGCGGCTGCAGCGCCACCAAACCTGGCTGCTGGCTGTGCCCCATGCCGCCTTTGCCATGGGGCTGGTGCTGCTCATCGCGCCTTCGGGCTGGCTGCTGCGCCTGCTCTCGCCCTGGGCTACTGGCCTTGCCGCGCCACCGCCCTGGCCCACCACGCAGGACCCCTGGGGCTTGGGGCTGATTGCCGTGCTCACGCTGAAAGAAATTCCGTTTCTGTTGTGGTCAGCCAGCAGCCATCTGCTGCGGCCCGAGGTGGCACAGCGCCTGCAGCGCGAACTGCAGCTGGCCAGCACCCTGGGCTACGCGCAGCAAGCGGCCTGGTGGCGCATCGTCTGGCCGCAACTGCTGCCGCGCTTGGCCGCGCCCCTGCTGGCAGTGCTGGCCTACAGCCTGACGGTGGTGGATGTGGCGCTGGTCATAGGCCCGGCCTCCCCGCCCACGCTGGCGGTGCTGTGCTGGCAGTGGCTGCAGGACGCCGACGTTGTGCAAAACGCCAAAGGCGGTGCCGCAGCCTGGGCCCTGGCCGGCCTGGTGTTGCTGTGCGCCGCAGTGGCTTGGGCGCTGTTGCACGCGGCGGTGTGGCGGCGCTGGCGCAGCAGTGGCGTGCCACCGCAAACGCAGACGCAGACGGCGCAGCGCACTGCCAAAAGCCTTGCGGGGCCTTCCCCGCAGTGGCCCCTGATGCTGCTGGCGGGCATTTATGGCGCCGTGCTGCTGGCGTTACTGCTGGGCAGCTTCATCGGCAGCTGGCCCTTCCCCCAGCTGCTGCCCGCGCGCTGGAGCATGGCTGCCTGGGCCACGGTGTGGGACAGCACCGGCACGGTCTGGACCACGTTGTGGCTGGCTGCAGGCAGTGCCGCTTGTGCCCTGCTGTGGGTGGTGGCCTGGCTGGAGCTGGCGCCTGCGCCATGGCATGCCCGCATGCAGACCCTGGCCTACGCGCCGCTGGTATTGCCCGGCCTGCTGTGGGCCATAGGCCTGCACCGCCTGGCTCTGGCCTGGGGCTTGGATGGCAGCGCCAGCGGTGTCTGGCTGGCGCACACCCTGGCCTGTCTGCCCTATGTGCTGCTGAGCACGGTGGGCGCCTACAGCGGCTTTGATACACGCTGGTGGCAACTGGCTGCCAGCCTGGGCCAGACGCGCTGGCAGTTTGTGCTGCGTGTGAAGTGGCCCCTGCTGCGCGCCAGCCTGGCCGCCGGTTTTGCCGTGGGCTTTGCGGTCAGCGTGGCGCAGTACCTGCCCACGCTCTATATCGGCGCAGGCCGTCTGGCCACCGTCACCACCGAGGCCGTGGGCCTGGCCGCTGGCGGCCAGCGCAAGCTGATGGCAGCCTTTGCCTGGCTGCAGTGGCTGCTGCCGGTGCTGGTGTACATGGTGGCTGCGCGCTTGGGGCGTGGCCGGCGCTTTGGCCGCCCGCCCGGTGCCCCAACACCACCTTCATCGCCGCCTTCACACCGACCACCGTCGCAAGCTTCCCGCTTGGGCACAATCCAGCCATGAGCGAGCCCAAGCCTGTTGCCCCCCTTACGCCCTTAGGTGCGCCCGCACCCGCGCCGCCCGTGCCCTGGCACACCCTGCCGCATGCGCCCGCGCCCGGCACCCTGCTGGGCCAGCAGGGTGCCTTGCAGGACGGGCAGGTGCTCATGCAGCACGTGTTTGCGGCGGCAGACAGCGCACAGCAACACCCTTTTCGCGTGCTGCTGCTGCGCAGCGGCCTGGAAATCAAAGCCTATGTAAACCGCTGCGCCCACTTCGGCGTGCCGCTGGCCAGCCGCCAGGACCTGCTGCAGTTCCAGCCCCACACCAGCCTGACCTGCAACGTGCACTACGCCCGCTTTCGCTGGAGCGATGGCGTGTGCGACCGGGGTGACTGCGAGGGTGATGCGCTCATAGCCATCCCCCTGCAGTTGGATGCCGACGGCGCCATCCGCATTGCCGCCATCGCATGAGCTTATCAATAGCCGTGCGCACCCTGGCCAGCCCGGCCGGCGTGTTGCTGCGCGACCTGGGGCTGGAGATTGCCCCCGGCAGCGTGCACACGCTCATGGGAGCGAGCGGCAGCGGCAAGTCCAGCCTGCTGGCCGCCGTCTGCGGCACGCTGGATGCATCCATGCGCTTTGAGGGCAGCGTGTATTTGGGCGGCCAGCGGCTGGACACGCTGCCCACCCGGGCCCGACGCGTGGGCATTCTGTTCCAGGACGACCTGCTGTTTCCCCACATGACGGTGCGCGAGAACCTGCTGTTCGCCCTGCCCCGGGGCGAAGCAAAAACCCGCGAGGCCTTGATGCTGCAAGCCCTGCACGACGTGGAAATGTCCGACTTTCTGCACGCCGACCCCGCCACCCTGTCGGGCGGCCAGCGCGCCCGCGTGGCCCTGGCCCGCGCCCTGCTGGCGCAGCCGCAGGCCCTGCTGCTGGACGAGCCCTTCAACAAGCTGGACGCCGCCTTGCGACAACGCATGCGCGCACTGGTGTTTGGCCTGGTGAGCGCCCGGGGCATACCGGCGCTGCTGGTTACGCATGACGCGCAAGATGTGGCCGATGCGGCGCTGGTGACGCGGCTGTAGCTTGCCGCCAATCAGCGCTTTTGCCGAAGACCAACCGTTGCCACGGCAACATTGGCCGGCCATGGCTTCTGGGTGAATGGCTCCGTAGCAGCCGTCATTTCCACACCGGACAAACGGGACTTGTCTGGGCGGATGCCCACTATCTGCACAGCGGGCGATTCATTGAATCTTCAGACCAAAGTCTGAAAACAAAGCAACCAAAGTGAGCCCGGAAAAAGACCTTCAACAGTGTCGCGTCTGGCACGCGACTTTTAGTATTCCTGCATTGGCAAACAGGTAGCCACAGAAGGTGAACCTGGGCCGCCGAGTGTGAAGGCAGGGTGCCTGCATACAACCATAGTCACATCAGGAGTTCCACATGAAAGTTCAAACAGGTATCAAAGCTGGTCAACACGGCCTTGAAGGCGTTCGCATCACCAACAAGCGTCCCACTGGCAAAGGCGGCGTTTAAACACGAAGCAAGACCTAAGCAGGCGCTACCGCCCCATTGCGCCTGACATACACCGCAAAGGGACGGTCGTAGTTGGCTATGTGCTTGGCAAGCGACAGGGCCACAAAATCTTCAAGCTCTGCCTGTGACAGCACGTCCATCCCCACAACGTCCAGTATCTTGTCTAGGTTGCTGACTAGCCGTTCATGCTCTTTGATGTGCGTCGCGGTGTAGGGGAATTGGGTCTTGTGCATCAAGGCTTCTTCGTTCACAAAGTGATGCTTGGTGTATTGCGAGAAAACCTTGCCGGACGCGTGCATGGACTGGCGCTCACCCGCCATCAGAAACTGGTTGGCCAATTGAAACCACTCCTGGTGCTCTGCGTCCATCGTGCAGTCACCAACCATGTGGGTGTCTTTCCAGTCGAGTGCCATGCGAATCTCCTGCGTGCTCTTTGCCCCATCTTCATCCGGGCCGCGCTGTGAGAGATTGACTGGCATCAACAGAGCGGCCGATTGATACCGCAGCGCAACAAACACCAACAACGTGTTGCGCAAATGGCGCCTTTCTGCCCCAAGCAGGGCACCTCCATCGCGCGGTACCATGCGCTTAGTCATGCCCCATAACCCCCCTTCATGCTAGACCGCTTCGCCACGGCCCTGCTTCGCCCCGCCATGGTTGCGGCCGCCCGCGCGCTCAGTGGGGCCGGCATCGGTGCCAACCTGATCACCCTGACGGGTTTTGCCATCGGCATGGCGGCCGCGCTGGCCATTGGCCTGCAGATGTATTTGGCCGGAGCGGCGCTCATATTGCTGTCGCGCCTGTGTGACGCGCTGGACGGTGCGGTGGCACGCCATACACAGGCCACCGATGCGGGCGGCTTTCTGGACATTGCACTGGACTTTCTGTTTTACGCCAGCATCCCGCTGGCCTTTGCCATTGCGCAGCCAACGGATAACGCGCTGCCAGCGGCGGTGCTGCTGACCGCCTTCATGGGCACAGCCTCGAGCTTCCTGGCCTACGCCGCCTTTGCCGCCAAGCGCGGGCTGGCCAGTCTGGTGTGGCCAGACAAGTCGCTGTACTTTCTGGGCGGCCTGACAGAGGCCACCGAAACCCTGGCGCTGTTCTTGGCCATGTGCCTGTGGCCGCAGCACTTTGCGCCCCTGGCCTATGGCTTTGCCTGTCTGTGCGCCATCACCACTGCCACGCGCATCTGGTGGGGCTGGAGGTCATTCCAATGAAGGCCTCACGCTGGTTGCTTCTGGGCGTTTTGGCTGCGGCCGTGGCCCTGTTCTTTGGCCTGGGCTTGCACCGCTACCTCAGCCTGGCCACCTTGCAGCAGCGCCACGCCGAGTTCGCTGCCCTGTATGCCCAACACCCCTGGGACGTTCGGGCAGGCTACTTCCTGCTGTACCTGGCGGTGGCGTCGCTCTCCTTGCCGGGCGCCGCCATCCTGACGCTGGCCGGCGGCGCCGTGTTTGGTTTTGGCTGGGGCCTGCTGCTCACCTCCTTTGCCTCCAGCCTGGGCGCCACCCTGTCGTTCTGGCTGGCGCGCTGGCTGCTGCGCGACCTGGTGCAGAGCCGCTTTGCCGTGCAACTGCAGGCTATCAATGCCGGGCTGCAAAAGGAAGGCGCGCTCTACCTGTTTGGCCTGCGCCTGATACCGGTGGTGCCGTTTTTTCTGATCAACCTGACCATGGGCCTGACCGCCTTGCGCAGCTGGACGTTTTACTGGGTCAGCCAGCTCGGCATGCTGGTGGGCACGGCGGTGTATGTGAATGCGGGCCTGCAACTGGCCAGCCTGCAGAGCCTGTCGGACGTGGCCAGCCCCGCCCTGCTGGGCTCGCTGGTGTTGCTCGGCCTGTTCCCGCTGCTGGTAAGCGCCGTCTGGAAGCGCGTGGAGCAGCGCCGCGTGTATGCGCCTTGGCGCAGCCACAAGCCCAAGACGTTTGAGCGCAACCTGGTGGTGATAGGTGCCGGTGCCGGGGGGCTGGTGTCGGCCTATATTGCCGCCGCCGTGCGCGCCAAGGTCACGCTGGTGGAGGCCTACAAAATGGGCGGCGACTGCCTGAACTACGGCTGCGTGCCCAGCAAGGCCCTGATACGCACGGCCCGCGTGGCACAACAAATGCGCAAGGCGGGCGACTGCGGCCTGCAGAGCAACGCGCCCGTGCTCGATTTCAAGGCCCTGATGCAGCGCATCAACCAGGTGGTGGCCGACATTGCCCCGCACGACAGCGTGGAACGCTACACCGCCCTGGGCGTGGATGTGGTGCAGGGCTACGCAACCATCACCAGCCCCTGGACGGTGGAGGTGGCCCTGAACGGTGGCGGTACGCGCACGCTGACCACCCGCAGCATCGTGGTTGCCGCAGGCGCACAGCCGGTGGTGCCGCCCTTGCCGGGCCTGGCGGACGTGGGCTACCAGACCAGCGACACCCTGTGGGCCCACCTGAGCACCCTGGACAGCCTGCCCAAGCGCTGGGTGGTGCTGGGTGGCGGGCCGATTGGCTGCGAGCTGGCCCAGGCCTTTGCGCGCCTGGGGGCAGAGGTAACGCAGGTGGAAATGGCCGATCGCCTGCTGCTGCGCGAAGACGACGAAGTGTCCGCACTGGCCCAGGCCGCATTGCAGGCCGATGGGGTGCAGGTGCTCACCGGCCACAAGGCGCTGCGCTGCGCGTTGCAGGGCGAGCGCAAGGTGCTGGTATTGCAACCACAGGGCCCGGGCGCTGCACCAGGCAGCTCGCACGGCGCCAGGCAAGAGCTGCATGTGGAATTCGACCTGCTGCTGTGCGCCGTGGGCCGCAGCGCCCGCCTCACCGGCTACGGCCTGGAGGCGCTGGGCGTGGACACGGCCAAGACCGTGCTCACCGATGCGCACCTGCAAACCGTCTACCCCAACATCTATGCCGCAGGCGACGTGGCCGGCCCCTACCAGTTCACCCATGTGGCCGCGCACCAGGCCTGGTATGCCACGGTGAACGCCCTGTTTGGTGATTTCAAACGCTTCAAGGTCAACTACCGGGCTATCCCCCAGGCCACTTTCACCGACCCGGAGATGGCCCGCGTGGGCCTGAACGAACGTGAGGCCACTGACAAAAAAGTGCCCTATGAAGTCACCCGCTTTGACATCGCCGAGCTGGACCGTGCCATTGCCGACGGCACGCAGCGCGGTTGGGTCAAGGTGCTGACGGTGCCGGGCAAGGACCGCATTCTGGGCGTGACCATTGTGGGCGCACAGGCCGCCGAGCTCTTGGCCGAATACGTGCTGGCCATGCAGCATGGCCTGGGGCTGAACAAGATTCTGGGCACGGTGCACAGCTACCCCACCCTGGCCGAGGCCAACAAATACGCCGCAGGCCAGTGGCGCCGTGCCCACCAGCCCGAAGGCCTGTTGCGCTGGGCCCAGCGCTTCCACGCCTGGAGGCGGGGTTGAGCACAGCGGCTGCCAAAGGCCCTGCGCGCCAACTGTTGCTGCTGGGCGCCGGCCACGCTCATGTGCAGGTGCTGGCGCAAATGGCGCAAGCCCCTTGGACCGGTGCGCAGATCACCCTGATTGCTCCCTATGACCGGCAGCTGTATTCCGGCATGGTGCCCGGCTTTGTGGCCGGCCACTACGCGCTGGACGACTGCGTGATTCCGCTGCAGCCCCTGGTGCAACGCAGTGGCATACGCTGGCTGCAGCGCAGCGTGAGCGCGCTGGACGCGCAAGCACAGACCGTGCAGCTCGACGATGGCAGCGTGCTGCACTACGACTGGCTGTCTATCAACACCGGCCCGGTGCAGAACCGCGCGCTGATCGAGCAGAGCTTGCCAGGTGCGCGCGAACATGCGCTCTTCATACGCCCCATCGAGGCCTTTGGCGCGCTCTGGCCACAGGTGGTGCAGATGGGACAAAGCCGTGCCCTGCGCATTGCCGTGGTGGGTGCAGGTGCAGCCGGCATGGAGCTGGCCATGGCCATGCGCCACTGCCTGCCGGGTGCGGCCATCACCCTGCTGTGTGGCGATGTGCCGCTGGGCGCGGGCTACAACGCAGGCGTCCAGGCCAAGCTGCGGGCGGCCCTGCTGAAACGAAAGATCACCCTGCTGCCAGACAGCGCGGCGGGTCTGCGCAGCGGCGAGATTTTGCTGGCAAGTGGCGCCAGCCTGGCCTGCGATGTGCCGGTGCTGACCGTGGGCGCACAGGCCCCGGCCTGGCTGCAGCCCAGCGGCCTGGCGCTGGACGCCCAAGGCTTTGTGGCGGTGGATGCCTGCCAGCGCTCCACCAGCCACGCCCAGGTGTTTGCCGCAGGGGATGTGAGCAGCCGTGTGGACCGCACACTGGCGCGCAGCGGCGTCTACGCCGTGCGGGCCGGACCGGCCCTGGCCACGAATCTGGCCGCCACGCTGGCCGGGCAGCTGCTTCTGGAACACCAGCCACCCCAACACACGCTCAACCTGATCTCCTGCGGCGACCACTTTGCGATTGCAAGCTGGGGCGAGCACAGCGCACAGGGGCGCTGGGTCTGGTGGCTCAAGGACTGGATAGACCGCCGCTTTCTGGCACGCTACCGTTTGTAGCCCGGCTAGGCGACAATGCACCAAGAACAATCCGCAGCTGCCAGACGGCCGCCGCACAACGCATGAAGTACCTGCCCCAACAGATCCTGTTTGTGCTGCGCCTGGAGCTGCAATTCTTCCTGCGCTTTCCCAAGCTGATTGCCGCCACCTTGATGGTGGTGCTCATCCCGGCGCTGTACGCCTTTATCTACCTCAGCAGCATGTGGGACCCGGCCTCGCGCATCAACACCCTGCCCGTGGGCTTGGTCAACCTGGATGCGGGTGTGGAGTACCGCGGCCAGGTCTTCAACGCGGGCTGGGAAGTCGCCAACACCCTGCGCCGGCGCCAGACCTTCGGCTTCAAGGACTTTGACAGTGAGGGCGCCGCACGCCAGGCCGTGCGCAGTGGAGCGCTGGCCTTTGCTCTCATCATTCCACCGGACTTCAGCTCCAATGCCATTCCCGGCCATGAGGCGGGTGCAGGCAAGCTGACGGTGGTCAGCTCGGAAGGCAACAACTTTGAGAGCGCCCTGCTGGCGCGCAACTTTGCCCGCGAACTGGGCCACGATGTCAATGAGAGCCTGAACGAGCGGCGCTGGAAGCTGGTTCTGCTCAATGCCGCAGGATCGCAACGCAGTGTGGATCGCCTGCGTGAAGGCGTGGAGCAGTTGCAGATCGGCGCGCATGAGCTGAGCAAAGGCATGCTGCCACTGCTCAACGGTGCACGCCAGGCGGCCACGGGTTCGCAGCGTGTCAACAGCGGCGTGGACCAGCTCAGCAGCGGTGTCAAACAATTGGGTGGCGGCCTGCGCACACTGGATGCCAAGCGCCCGCGCAACAGCGAGCTGGACAAACTCAAAACCGGGGCTGAACAGCTGGCTGCCGGACACGAGGAGCTGGGCCGGGGCATGGCCGAATTGCAGACCGGCAGCCAGGGCGTGCGCAGCAGCGTGGCCAGCTTCCGGGACCAGGCCCGCGACAGCCTGCTGGTGCCGTCCAAGGTAGGTGACAACCTGGACTTGCTGCTGACTGGCGTGACCCAGCTCGACACCGGGTTGCACGCTGCCTCCGACGCCCAGGGCAGGCTGTCCGACGGCGCAGACAAGCTCAGCTCTGGCGTGGGTGCACTCACCACCGGCGTGCGCGCCATGAACCTTGGCGTTCGCAGCATGGTGCAAAAGTTGCCCGAGGAGAGCCAGCTTGACGAACTGGACCACGGCACCGACACCCTGGCCAGTGGCACGGCCGCACTGGCCACCGGGGTGCAGGCCAGCAAGCAGGGGGCCGACCGCCTGAGCGCCGGTCTGGACCTGCTGGCCACCTCGCTGCCCGCCGATGTGGACAAGCCCGATGGCAGTGCGCAGGGACTGGCCAACTCGGTCAGCCCGGTGGTGGAAATGGAAGCCCCGGTGGCCAACAGTGGAAGCGCCTTTGCGCCCAACATCCTTCCGGCCGCACTCTGGCTGGGTGCGGGTGTGGCGGCCTTTTTGATCCATGTGCGCTCGCAGCCCAAGCATGCGCTGCATTTCTCCAATCCGGCCAAGCTGGCGGGCAAGATCGCCATTCCCACTGCGGTGGTGTTGCTGCAGGCCGCCATGGTCTACGCCACCGTGGTGTGGGGCCTGCATATCCGCATCGCAGAGCCGGGCCTGTTCACGCTGACGCTGTGCCTGTCGTCGGTTACCTTTCTGTGCATTGTGATTGCGCTGACCCGCGTGATGGGTGACGCAGGCAAGGCCCTGTCGATGATTTTTCTGGCGGTGCAACTGTCAAGCTCCGGCGGCATCCTGCCCGTGGAGCTCAGTGGCACGCTGTTCAGTGAGATCAGCCCCTGGCTGCCCCTGACCTGGGTGGTGCGCGCCATGAAGATCAGCATGTTTGGCGCCTACGGCGGTGAATGGCAGCACCCCATGTCGGTGATCGCACTGACCTGCGGGGCCGCGCTGGTCAGCGCCTGCTGGCTGGGCCGCTGGCGTTATGTGCGGCCGTCCGCCATGCGCCCGGCGGTGGATTTTTAGCAACAGGGCGGTAAAGACAGCGCTCATTGCTGCGCAAGGTTCTGTGGCTATGTTTGAATGGAGCGGTGGTTAGCCGATTGAAAAACTATTACACAGGAGGCCTTCATGGAATCTCGCAGCGTTGTTCCTCAGTCTTCCCCGTTTCACTTGCCCGTGGCGCAGATGCGCCGCGTCTTCGCCCCCGAAGACGTAGAGCGCAAGCTGGCCAAGCTGCAGTGCGATGAGCACGATAGCCTGCGCACCACCTACCGCCGCATGCTGGAGCGCGGGCCGCAGCGCTTCCAGGTCAAGCCCTCGGGTGTGCCCGACATGGCCGAGCTGTACCAGACCCTGCCCAACTTCACCGAGGTGCTGGACGACGTAAAGCGCCACGTGGCCCTGGCGCAGGACTGCCCGGATGGCATTGAAGTCACCCCCATCTTGCTGCTGGGCCAGCCCGGTATCGGCAAGACCCATTTCGCCAAGAAGCTGGCAGACCTGCTGGGCACCGGCATGACCCTGGTGCCCATGAGTTCCATGACCGCAGGCTGGCTGCTCTCGGGTTCGAGCTCGCAGTGGCGCGGCGCCAAACCGGGCAAGGTCTTCGAAGCGCTGGTGGACGGCGAATACGCCAATCCGGTGATCGTGGTGGATGAGATCGACAAGGCCAGCGGCGACGCCCAATACGACCCGCTGGGTGCGCTCTACAGCCTGCTGGAACACGACACGGCGCAAAACTTCACCGACGAGTTTGCCGAAGTGCCCATAGACGCCAGCCAGGTGATCTGGATCACCACTGCCAACGACGAGCGCAGCATCCCCGAGCCCATCCTGAACCGCATGAATGTGTTCGAGGTGCAAGCCCCCACCCTGGAAGCGGCGCGCCAGATCGCCCGCAACCTGTACCAGAGCATTCGCGGTGAACACGGCTGGGGCGCCCACTTCGCCCCCGAGCCGCAAGACGATGTGCTGGACCAGCTCTGCGAACTGCCCCCGCGCGACATGCGCCGTGCCCTGATGACCGGCTTTGGCAACGCGCGCCTGGAACGCCGCGACGCGATCCGCGTGGCGGACCTGCCCAAGACGGGCAGCAAGAAGGGGCAGATGGGGTTTTTGCAGTAGTTTCCTTGCGTCAGCGCTGCCAAGCGCCTTGAGCTTCCTGCTATGAGGCTACTTAGCGCGCTGCGCGGGAAGGGGATACGCCGGGCGTGCAATGACTGGTCTTTGGTATTTCCCTGGCAAACCAGTAACACCACTGTGAGCAGCTGGGGCAAGGGCGGGCGACGATTTGTGGTACTCCACCATGAGGAGCTCGCCCTTACCCCAACTGCGCCCCCACCCGCAGGCGAGGGGCCTCACCGATAACGATCCGAGTGTCCGTCCGAGCGGTGCCTCTCATAACCACCCCGATCACCGTGGTCACCATGGCCGCCCCACCACAGCGGGCGGATCACACAAGCGCTCGTAGACAGGGCCAGGAAAACCACTGCCAACAAACCGGCCAGACGACGAATCAATTTCACAATGCACTCCTTGGGTGAAAAATTTCACCGCAGCTTATGCAACGTGCGCGCTCTATCGCCGACTGACCGCGTGGCCCCTCCCCGCAGTAAAGGCCGGGTAAACGGTGTAAGCGCTATAGATCCTTCACCAGCCGCAATGCATCGTAAATAGCGGCATGCGTGTTGCGCGCCGACACCGCGTCGCCAATGCGAAACAATTGGTAGCCCTGCCCCACATCACCGGAATGCGGCTGCGGCTTGCCGGCCAGCAACGCGTCGTAATCCACCGCGCCGGTGTTGAGCGCATCGGCCTTCAGGTCCAGGTACAGATCGTCCAGTGGGCGCGTGCCGTGGTTGATGATGACCTGGTCCACCAGGCGCGTCTGGTGCACGCCGCCGTAGTCGCTGCCCACATGCGCGAGCAAGCCATCGGGCGTGCGCTCCACATGCGACAGGCGGTAGGTCACGGTGAAGGTGACGTCCAGCTTTTGCAGGCTGCGCATATAAGGCACCAGGTTCATGGCCATGACCTCGGGGGCAAAGCTGCGGTCAGGCGTCATCACCTCCAGGTGTGCGCCACTGGCGGCCACCACGTCGGCGGCCTGCAGGGCGGCGTGGTCACCGGCGTCGTCAAACAGCAGCACGTTCTTGCCGGGTTTGATGGCACCGCTGATGATGTCCCAGGTGCTGTCCACCAGCTCGTTGCCGCTGGACAAAATCTCGGTGTGCGGCAGTCCGCCGGTGGCGATGATGACCACATCCGGCCTTTCTGCCAGCACACGCTCTCTGTCGGCCAGGGTGTTGTAGTGGAACTGCACACCGGCCTCTTCGCAGCGGGCCACCCGCCAGTCAATGATGCCGATCATCTCGCGCCGGCGCGGGCTCTGCACCGTCAGACGGATCTGGCCACCGGGCTTGTTGGCTGCTTCCAGCACCACCACCTCGTGGCCGCGCGCAGAGGCCACGCGGGCCGCCTCGACACCGGCGGGGCCTGCGCCCACCACTACTACTTTGCGTTTCAACAGCGCCCGGGGGATGCTGTGCGGCATGGTCAGCTCGCGCCCGGTGGCCGGGTTGTGCAAGCAATAGGCCTCGCCACCCTGGTAGATGCGGTCTAGGCAGAAGTTGGCGCCCACGCAAGGGCGTATGGTGTCCTCACGGCCCTGGATCATCTTGTGCACGATGTGCGGATCGGCCATGTGGGCGCGGGTCATGCCCACCATATCGAGCTTGCCGCTCTCAATGGCAAAACGTGCCGTGGTCACGTCCTGGATCTTGGCCGCATGAAAAGTGGGGAAACCGGTGGCTGCGCGTATGGCTCCGGCAAATTCCAGATGCGGCGAGCTGCGCATGCCCTGCACCGGAATCAGGTCGGTCAGGCCCGCGTCGGTATCGATATGGCCGCGCACCACGTTCAGGAAGTCGATCAGGCCGCTGTCTTTGAGGCGCTTGGAAATCTCCAGGCCCTCCTGGGGTCCAAAGCCGCCGGGCAGGTCTTCGTCACCGGTGTAGCGCACGCCCAGAATAAAGTCCGGGCCCACAGCCTTGCGGATGTCAGCCAGCACCTCAAAGGTGAAGCGCAGGCGGTTGTCCATGCTGCCGCCATAAGGCGCGTCCAAGTGGTTCGTCAGGGGCGACCAGAACTGGTCCATCAAATGGCCATAGGCCTGAATCTCCAGGCCGTCCATGCCGGCTGCCTGCATACGCTGGGCAGCGGCCACATAGTCGCCCTTGATGCGCGCAATGTCCCAGTCCTCCATCTTCTTGGGGAAGGCGCGGTGCGCGGCCTCCCGCTCATGCGAGGGCGAAAGCGCGGGCAGCCAGTCGCCCTTGTTCCAGCCGGTGCGCCGCCCCAGATGGGTGAGCTGGATCATCACCGCCGTGCCGTGTTCGTGGCAGGCGTCCACCATGTCTTTGAGGTAGGGAACCACTTCATCCTTGTACGCCAGGATGTTGTTGAACACCGGCGGGCTGTCGCGCGACACCGTGGCGCTACCCGCCGTCATGGTGAGGGCAATGCCGGCTTTGGCACGCTCTACGTGGTAGGCGCGGTACTTGGCCTTGGGCATGCCATCTTCGGGGTAGGCCGGCTCGTGCGAGGTGATCATCATGCGGTTTTTGAGCCGCAGGTGTTTGAGCTGGAAGGGTTGCAGCAGGGGATCATTTTCGGGGTTCATATTTTCAATACCATTGGTCTGTCATCGAGGCCTTCTTGCGGTTCACATAGTCCTGCAATGCGTCATCGGTCGCAACATCCATGCCGGGCGCCTCGTAGTCGGCGAGCGCCGTTTTCCAGCGTGTGTTCGCGCGGGTGGCGCTGTCCGTGCTGCCCGCCTCCACCCAGGATTCAAACGGCGTGTTGTCGGAAATGCTGGAGTCATAAAACGCGGTGGTGTAGTTGGCCATGGTGTGGGCGCTGCCCAGGTAGTGGCCGCCGGGCGTGACCTCCTTGAAGGCATCCATGGCCAGGGTGTTGTCGTCCACCACCACGCCGCCCAGGTAGCTGTGCAGGGCGCCGCAGAAGTCAGCGTCCATCATGAATTTCTCGTAGCTCATGGACAAGAGGCCGTCCAGAAAGCCCGCCGAATGAAGAATGAAATTGGCACCGCAGTGGATAGCCGAGAGCATGGACATTACGCTCTCCTGCATGGCCTGCCCGTCGGGCAGTTTGGAGGTGGTGAACGAGCCGGCGCAGCGCAGCGGAAGGTTCAGGCGGCGCGCCAGTTGGCCAATCACCATGGAGCCGATGGCGGGTTCGGGCGTGCCAAAAGTGGGCGAGCCCGAGCGCAGTGACATGCTGCTTAAGAAATTGCCGTAGATCACCGGCGCGCCCGGGCGCTCCAACTGTGTGATGGCGCAGCCCACCATGGTTTCGGCATGCGCCTGGGCAATCGCTCCCGCATTGGTCACCGGCCCCATGGCGCCGCCCAGAATGAAGGGCACGATGACAGCGGCCTGGTTGGCGCGCGCATAGGCCCGCGCCGACTTGGTCATGGTGCCGTCCCACAAGAGCGGCGAGTTGACGTTCACATTGCCCAGGATGACGCAGTTCTGGTCCACAAAATCCTTGCCGAAGAGGATGCGTGACATCTCGATCGAATCCTCCGCCCGCTCCTCAGACGTAATGGAGCCCATGTAGGCCTTGTCCGAATAGCGCATGTGGGCATAGACCATGTCCAGGTGACGCTTGTTGACGGGCACATCCGTGGGTTCGCACACCGTGCCTCCGCTGTGGTGCAGCCAGGGGCAGGCGTAAGCCATCTTGATGAAGTTCTGGAAGTCTTCCAATGTGCCGTAGCGCCTGCCGCGGTCCAGGTCCATGACAAAGGGCGAGCCGTACGACGGTGCGAACACCACGTTCTTGCCGCCGATCTGCACGCTGCGCTGCGGGTTGCGGGCGTGCTGGGTGAATTCGCGGGGTGCTGTCTTGAGGATTTCGCGCACATGGCCGGGTTCGAACGTCACGCGCATGCCGTCAACCTTGGCCCCGGCTTTCTTGAACATCGCCAGGCATTCGTCATCGTCGCGGATGTCCAGACCCACTTCGGCCAGAATGCGTTCGGCCGTGGCTTCGATTTTGAGCAGGTTTTCCTCGCCCATCACGTCGTAGGTGGGGATGTTTCGGCTGATATAGGCCGGGCCGTTGATCTTGGCCTTGGGGTCACGCCGCTCGCGGCCGCCTGCGCGGCGGTGCTTTTTGTGTTCTGGTGCTTCGGTTGCCATGGTGGTGGGTTCATTCGTTTTGTGGGCCATTACCAAACGATATGCCAAGAGAGCCCTGCTGTGAATGGCAATCCGCCTCATGCTTGCCATAAACTCAGCTCATGCCAAGCACCCATTCCACCCATGCGCCCCGCCCGTCCCACAGCGCCAAACCCAACCAGTCCCTCAACAACCTCTTGGTCTTTGAGTCCGCAGCCCGGCGTGGCAGCTTTACCCGCGCGGCCGAAGACCTGCACATCAGCCAGCCTGCCGTCAGCCATGCCATGCGCTTATTGGAGGCGGACCTGGGTGTAGCCCTGTTCGAGCGCCAGCACAAGGGCGTGCGGGTGACGGAGGCAGGCCAGTATTTGCTGGAGCAGGTGGGCATGGGCCTGTCGCTGATCGACCAGGCCTTGCGCGAGGTGCGCAGCATGCAGGCGCACCAGGTCACGCTGGCCGTGTCCACCGCCACGGCCACCTGGTGGCTGTTGCCGCGCATTGCGCGCTTCAAGCAGCTGCACCCGGACATTGAGCTGCGCGTCATCACCACCGACACCGACCTGGATATGGCGCGCGAGCGCATTGACCTGTCCATCACCCTGGGCGCGGATGACTTTGCCAACTACCAGAAGTGGCATTTTGTGGACGAGGAGATCTTTCCGGTGTGCAGCCCCAAGTTTCTGGAAAGCAATCCGCTGCCCGATCTGCAGTCCCTGGCCAACAGCCCGCTTTTGCTGCTGGAGGAGCGCTATGCGCCGCGTATGGACTGGAAGGAATGGCTGGCACGTTTCAATACGCGCCTGCCGCGCAAGCCGCAGTTGTTTCGCTTTAACGACTATTCCATCGTGCTGCAGGCGGCCATCGAGGGCCAGGGCGTGGCGCAAGGCTGGCGCCACATTGTGCAACCGCTCATAGTGCAGGGGCTGCTGGTGCGCCCGCTACACCACAGCGTGACCACCGACCAGCCCCTGTTCATCACCGCGCCGCAGGGCAAGGCCCTGCGGGCGGATGTGATGTACCTGAAGGACTGGCTGGTGGCCGAGGCAGCGACGACTTAAGCCGCCAGCACGGGCGGATTGACCAGGGTCCCAATGTCAGTCACCTGGGCGGGCGGGAAGATGCAACCCCAGACCGGTGTCGTGGTCTCGGTTGCAACACCCACTTCCAACGGAGTGACGTTCGTCTGGGCGACCGTGTTGAAAAGACAGACCGTAAAGCGCAAATCGATGCAGGAACCGGTGAAGAACGGATCGACGGGAACAGCCTCAATAGCAGTCGCGACAACCGGATCAACGGCCGTCGAGACAATATGTTGAATGCCAGTCAGGACAACCGGATCAACAGCCGTCACGACCTGGACCTTCTGGTCGTCCAAGGGATACGGGATCGCCGGGCCGTGGCCGTTGGCCACGGTGTAGTCGACAAAGCTCTGCAGTTCAGACTGCGTGTCCAGGGCAGTGCGCAATACACCGCCGGTGTGTTGAAGGGCTGTATTGATCGCAGCCATTTGGTCAACGTAGGAACCCGTGATGCCCAGGGTCTGCAGGTCCTGTATGGTCAGCGGCACCGGCGGCGAGGTCGGGGGCACACCTCCGACATTCAGGGTGCCGATCCATGACATCACGTGGTGCGCGGCATCGGCAATGGCCTGCAGTTCCGGCACGGTGTCCACTTGGGCCTTGGCGCTGGCATCCACGACACTGTTGAGCAGATGCAGGTTGTGTTCAAGGCCGAACTGGGCAACCACGATCTTGACGTCCACCCCCACCGCAGCCCACTGCGCAGCCGTAAGTGGCGTGGCGGTATTGTCAGACACACCATCGGCACTCTGGAGGATGGCGCTGTAGGTGTCCACAATCTGCTGCAACTCCTGCGGCGTGTCGGCCAGCAAGCCGGTCACGCCACTGCTGTTGAGCACGCTGTTGATGGAAGTCAGATTGCTGCTGTCCACGCCATGCACACCGACATGGCTATACACGCTGGCGCTCAATGTGGTGCTGTTGGCGGAGTTGTGCAGGGCTTCGGTGCTGATCCACGCCAAGGCGCTGTTGGAGTCGCCACCCACCGTGGCGTCCACCAAGTGCTGCAGGTCGTTTTGGCTGCCCACGTCGGAGTCATGTGAAATGGCTTGCAAGACGGTTCGAACGGCTGCGATGTTGGCGCCGGTCACACCGGTGACTCCCAGGGCGGCCATGTCTATCACGCTCAAGGTAGCCGCTTCGGTTGCACTGCCGCCGGCTGCAGCCATCACATGGTTGGCGGCATTGGCCATGGCCTGCAGTTCGGGGACGGTGTCCACTTTGGCCCTGCTGCTGGCGTCCACCACGCTGTCGAGCAGGTGCAGGGCGCTGCTACCAGCGGCCGTGGCGGTGTTGCTGATGCCGGTCACGCCCACTGCGCTGAACTGCGCGCCGGTGAGCGCCATGCTGGTGTTGCCCGCTGTGCCATCGGCACTGCGCAGGATGGCGTTGTAGGCGTCCACCATCGGCTGCAGACCATGCAGTGCAGAACTGGCGTCAAAGGCCTGGCTGTTGATGGCACTGTTGATAGAGGCCAGGTTGCTGCTGTCCACCCCGGCCACGCCGGCGGTGGCATAGACCTTGGCACTCAGCGTGGTTGCGTTGGCGGAGTTGAACTCTGCCTCCGCCAGGATCACTGCCTTGGCGCTTTCGGCACTGGTGCCCAGAACGGCATTGACCATGCTTTGAAGCCCGTAGCGGGTATCCACCTCGGAGTCGTTACTCACCGCGCGTAGCACCGTGCGTATGGAACGCAAATTGGCCGCAGTCACACCCGTAACCCCCAGGGCAGCAAAGTCCTGCGCGCTCAAGTTTGCGGACTGAAACACGTTGCCGCCAGTGGCTGCCATCACATGGTTTGCCGCATGGGCCCGGGCCTGCAGTTCGGCCACGGTGTCTGCGGCTTGCCTGCCCACGCCCAAGAGCGAGTCATCCAGCAGGTGCAGGGCGGTGCCATTCACTGCAGGGCCGCTCACGCCGGTGACGCCGATAGCGACGTATTGCGCAGCGCTGACCACGGGGATGGGTACGCCGCTGTAGCCGTCGGTCACCTTCAGTATGGTGTTGTAGGCATCCACAATGGCCTGCACTTCGGCGGTGGTGTCGGCCCGGGCGCCCGTAACGGCGGCACTGTCGAGCGCGCTGTTGTAGGCGGACAGAAAGGCGGATTGGGCACCGGTCACACCGGCAGCGGTGTATGTCTCCAAAGGAAGTCCGCTCTTGGTGGCGTTGTTCCGCTGGGCGGCTGCTCGGATGGCAGCCAAGGCGGGTGCGTGGTCTATGGTGAGGGGTGAAGTCATGGCTTTTCCTGATTGGAAGAGGGGAACAGGTTGTTGAAGGTCCCGTCGCTGCAGGTCAGTGACGAAGTGGGCGCAGTGTTGGACAGTGGCGCGTTTTTGCAGAGGCGCTTTGTCCAACACAGAACAAAGATGGAAACAAGGCCTGCAAATGCGGATAGCGCATACACCCATCCAGTCAGCCGGACCGAAGCGCATCTGCTTTGACCGATAATCCTGCCTGCTAGAGGTGCCGCCTGGGGCGGCTGAGAAATACTCTTTGAACCTGATCTGGGTCGTGCCAGCGTAGGGAAGCTCGCTTCACTGCACCGCGCATGGTCCATTTCCTCCACACCACAGGACGACCATGACCATGCTGAAAGCCTCCGACATCTGGAACGACATCACCGCTGTGCGCGAGCGCGCACCGCTGGTTCACAGCATCACCAATTTTGTGGTGATGAACCTCAACGCCAATGTGCTGCTGGCTGCAGGCGCCTCGCCCGTGATGGCGCATGCGCACGAAGAGGTACTGGACATGGTGGCCATTGCGCAGTCGCTGGTGCTCAACATCGGCACGCTGGAGCCCGCCTGGATCGAGAGCATGCGCCTGGCCCTGGGCGCTGCCAGCCAGCGCGGCATCCCCACGGTGCTGGACCCGGTGGGCGCGGGCGCCACGCCCTACCGCAATGCCAGCATCGCCCTGCTGCTGGACACGGCCTCGCCCACGGTGATTCGCGGCAACGGCTCCGAGATCATGAGCGTGGCCGGCTCCAATGTGCAGACCAAGGGTGTGGACAGCGGCGCTGCCGCCAATGACGCCCTGTCGTCGGCGCGCGCCCTGGTTGAGCGCACCGGCGGCACGGTCTGCGTGAGCGGTGCCACCGACCACATTGTGGATGGCGGGCGCTGGGCCCTGCTTGCCAACGGCCACCCCTGGATGACCAAGATCACCGGCGTGGGCTGCTCGGCCACGGCCCTGATTGGCGCCTTTTGCGCGGTGCAGCCCGATGCCTGGCGCGCCACGGTGTCGGCCATGGCGCTGATGGGTGTGGTGGGCGAGGTGGCGGCCGAGAAGGCCGTGGTGCGCCGCCAGGGTGTGGGCAGCATGCAGGTGGCCATGCTCGACGAGCTGCAACTGCTGGACCAGACTACCTTTGAGCAGCGCCTGAAAATGGAATTCAAACCTTGGTAGACCCGGTGCTTCCAACAGCCACGCCCTGGAGCCGCACACGGCTGCAGCAAGCGCTGCGCCTGTACCTGGTGACCGACCAGGCCAGCCTGCTGGGCCGCACGCTGGCCGATGTGGTGCTGGCTGCCGTGCACGGCGGCGTGACCTGCGTGCAGCTGCGCGAAAAGCATCTGGGCAGCCGCGACTTCCATGCCCAGGCCATGGCCCTGATGGACTTGCTGCGCCCGCTGAATGTGCCGCTCATCATCAACGACCGCATTGACATTGCGCTGGCCTGCGGCGCGCAGGGCGTGCACCTGGGGCAAAGCGATTTGCCGGTGCAACGGGCGCGCGCGCTGCTGCCGCCCGAGGTGTTTATCGGCTGGTCGGTGGAAACCCTGGAGCAGGTGGCGCACAGCGTGGCCCTGCCGCTGGATTACCTGGGTGTGAGCCCGGTGTACGCCACGCCCACCAAGACCGATACCGCCACGCCCTGGGGCCTGGACGGTTTGAAAGAAGTGCGCGCCGCCACCGCGTTGCCGCTGGTGGCCATAGGCGGCATCCACGCGGGCAACGCGGCAGAGGTGCTGGCCGCAGGTGCCGACAGCCTGGCCGTGGTCAGCGCCGTTTGCTCGGCAGCCGACCCACGCGCCAGCGCCCAGGAACTCAAGAGATTGATAGATGCCCGCTGACTTGCCACTCCAAACACCCGTCCAAATGCCCATCCACCAGGTTTCCTTTCATTTCCCGCGCGTGCTCTCCATCGCTGGCTCGGACAGCGGCGGCGGTGCCGGTATCCAGGCCGACCTGAAGACCATCAGCGCCCTGGGCTGCTTTGGCATGACGGCCATCACCGCGCTCACCGCGCAAAACACCCAGGGCGTGCGCGCCATCCACGCCGTGCCGCCGCAGATGCTGGCCGACCAGATCGACGCCGTACTGGAAGACATAGGCGTGGACGCCGTGAAGATCGGCATGCTGCACTCGCCCGACATTGTGCGCACGGTGGCCCAGGCGATTGCGCGCCACGCCATGCACAACGTGGTGTTTGACCCGGTGATGGTGGCCACCAGTGGCGCCGTGCTGATTGACGACAGCGCCATCGCAGTGCTGGTGCAGGAACTGTTTCCACAGGTTGCGCTGATCACACCCAACCTGGACGAAGCCGCCCTGCTGGTCAAGCGCCCCCTGCAGTCAGAGGGCGATATGCAGGAAGCCGCCACCACCCTGCTGGCCATGGGCGCGCGGGCCGTGCTGCTCAAGGGCGGGCATCTGCAGGGCGAGGTGGTGAGCGACCTGTTGGCCGTGGCCGGCGGCCAGACCCTGTGGATGCGCGATGCCCGCATCCACACGCCCAACACGCATGGCACGGGCTGCACGCTGTCTTCGGCCATCGCATCCCATCTGGCCCTGGGGCAGGATCTGGTGCAGGCGGTGCAATCCGCACGCCGCTACATCCGCGGCGCCCTGCTGCACGGTGCACAGGTGCGCACCGGCCACGGCAGCGGCCCGCTCAACCACGGCTACGCGCCCGTGGCTATGGTGCTGCAGACCGCGCCTTAAGCGGCTCTGCGCGTGGCGATGGCCAGCGCGCCGGTCAGCAGCAGCGTGGGCAGCGTGGCACCCCACTGCGGCGCCAGATGCGTCAGCGTCTGGAACAGGGCAATGCCCAGCAGCCAGATGCCAGCGGCAGCATAGTCCACCTTGACGGACTGTGTGCCCCGGGGCGCGGCGGCAAAACCCAGCCGCCCCAGAATCACGCCATACAGCGGCACAAACACCGAGCTCAGGATCAGAAGAAACGGCTCCAGCCCGTGCATGGGCAAGACCAAAGCCAGGCCCGTGCACAGCAGCGCCAGGCCCAGGCCCCAACTGCGGATGGACCACTGCGGCAACAGGCTGTGGCTGGAGACAGCGCCGCTATACACGTCGCCATAGGCGTTGTCGATCTCGTCCACCAGAATCAGGGACAGCGCAATCAGGCCGCCCTGCGCCAGCAGCAGCGTGGCCACCAGGTCGGCGCCCGGCGCCGAGACGCTGGCCACCATCACACCCAGCGCATAGCACCAGACATTGGCCACGGCATAACCCACCCAGGTACCGCTGAAGGCACTGCGTCCGCTCTTGGCGTGGCGCGCGTAGTCGGCCACCAGCGGAAGCCAGGACACGGGCATGGCAATCACCAGGTCCATGGCCGAGAGCAGGCCCATGCTGCCGTCACCGGCGCGCTCCACAAAGGTGTTCCAGCCGCTGGCCTGAACCTTGGCGCCAAACTGCCAGCTCAGCCAGAGCAGCGAGGCAATCACCAGCGGCAGGCCGTAGCGGCCAATGATCTTGCGCACCAAATGCGTCATGGAGCCCGAGAGCATGAGCGCCAGCACTGCACCCCACAGCACGGTGGTGGCTGCCACACCGGCGGCGCCATCGAGTTGCCAGCCCAGGGACTGCTTGCCGATGGCGGCCGTGCCGTCGCGCATGATGACCAGCTCAAACGTGGTCCAGCCAATCAGCTGCGCAATGTTCAGGAAGACCGGCAGGCGGGCAAACCAGCTGCCATAGGTGCGGTGCATCAGCCCGGCGCTGGTCAGGCCGCTGTCGGCCCCCAGCTTCGCGGTCCAAGCCAGCAGACCCGCGCCCAGGGCTGTGCCCAGCAGAATGGCCAGGGCCGCATCGCGCGTGCCCACGGCGGGCACCAGGTAAGCGCCCATTTGCATGACCAGCAGGCCCACGCCCAGACTGAACCAGAGCGAGGCGTGGTCCCGCCAGGCAAAGCTGCGCTCGCTGGCGGGCAGGCTGCTCAGAGCCTGGTTGGTTTTTGAGGGGGAAGAACCGGTGTGGGGGCCGGTGGGTGACATTGCCATACGTTTGCTCCAAGCAAATGGTTGGCAGGAAGGCATGCGCCACGGCGAACACCGCTTGTGCATTTGCTTCCCTGCGCGAGGATTACCTCAATCAGGTTCAAAGGGACTGTCTCAGTCGGCTGCGCCTGCGCGAAGCCAACACCCCTAGCGAATGTGTTTTTTCAGAACACCGCGCAATTGTAGGCGGTATGGGAACCGGGCCGCGCCGGGGCTAGAAGGTCTCCCAGTCGTCATCCTTGCCGGGTGGCACGGTGCTGGCAGCCGCAGCGATGGCTTTGGGCGAGGGCCTGGCCGGCTTGGTCTGGGCAGGCCGGGGCGCCATGCCGGCCAGGCGCTTCGGTGCGGTTGGCTTGGCAAGCACCTGCGGCACATGGCGCGGGACCGCCGCTCTGCGCAACGGGGCGGCCGGGGCGACCGCGGACTCGCTTCCCAGCTTGAACTGGGCCACCACCTGCACCAGATCGCCCGCTTGGGTCTTGAGGCTGGTGGCCGCCGCTGCCATTTGCTCCACCAGGGCCGCGTTTTGCTGCGTCACCTGGTCCATCTGGTTGACCGCCTCGCCCACCTGGTTCACACCGGCCGCCTGCTCGCTGCCTGCGGCACTGATCTCGCCGACGATATCGGTCACGCGGCGAATGGCTCCCACCACCTCCTGCATGGTGGCTCCGGCCTGGTCCACCAGCAGTGTTCCATGCGCCACCCGCTCCACACTGGAGCCGATCAGCAGCTTGATCTCCTTGGCCGCTTCGGCGCTGCGCCCGGCCAGCGCCCGCACCTCGGAGGCCACCACCGCAAAGCCACGGCCCTGCTCGCCTGCACGGGCAGCCTCCACCGCCGCATTCAAGGCCAGGATATTGGTCTGGAAGGCAATGCCATCAATCACGCTGATGATGTCGCCAATCCTGCGCGAGCTGTCGTTGATGCCCTTCATGGTCTCCACCACCTGGCTGACCACCTCACCCCCCTTGATGGCCACGCTGGAGGCGTTCTGCGCCAGCTGATTGGCCTGGCGCGCGTTGTCGGCATTGTGCGAAACCGTGGAGCCCAATTCCTCCATCGAGGCCGCCGTTTCCTCCAGGGCACTGGCCTGGCTCTCGGTGCGCGAAGACAAGTCCTGGTTGCCCTGGGCAATCTCGGCGCTGGCGGTGGCCACCCCTTCGGAGCCCAGCCGCACATGGGAGACCACAGTCACCAGCGACTGGCGCATGGCCGCCATGGACTGCACGAGCCGGGCCACTTCATCCTGCCCTTGGGCGGCAATGTCACGCGTCAGGTCGCCCTGGGCGATGGCATCGGCCAAGGACTGCGCCTGGTTCAAGGAGCCGGTGATGCTGCGAATCAGGAGGTAGCCGAAAAGCGATGACAGCAACAGCGCAGCCAGAATCGTGCCGAAGGTCCAGGTCACCGTGGCCTGGTAGTTCTGGTCCTCGGCGTCATAGGTCTTCTTGGCTTCGGAGACTTGCAGTTCAATCAGCGCATTGACCGACTCGCGCAGCGGCAAATAGACCTCGGGCACCACCTCGATGGCGATGCGACTGGCTTCCTTGCTGTCTTTGGCCTGCAGGGCTGCCACCATGGGCTGCAGTGCCGCCGACTCCATGCGGTCCCGCAGCGCCATGTACTTTTGCGACAGCACTTTTTCTTCCGGCGTGAGGTAAGTGGCCTGGTAGGCGTCCCAGTCGTTCTTCATGCCCGCTGTGTTGGTGTGCATTTCTTCGACGAACCGGGCAACCGACTCCGGCCTGGGGTCGGCCACCGCACTGACCATGGCAATCTGGTTGCGCTGGTTGTGGCGCATGACTTCGGCCAATTGCGACAGCGCCACGGTGCGGTCCTGGTAGACGGTCTTCAGGGCAGCGTTGGCTTCAGCCAGGCTCCTGACACCCAGAATGCCGATGCCCAGCATCAAGATGCACAGCATGGCGATCAGCAACCGCAGGCGCGTGGCAATGGTGAGGTGTTTCATGCCCTGACTCCCTGGAAAGAAGGATTGATATGGAGGGACTCACCCTCACAAACCCATCTTTGCAGTTCAATACAAAATGTGCAACCAATCGCACATTTTGTATTGAAGCCTCTTGGGCCAAGGCCGGAGCTGCGGGGTCAAGCATGTCCATTCGTACAAAAGTTGCAGAAATGAAAGTTTCCGTCTTATTTTTGTGTGACACTATTTTCTATTAGGGTAATTAGCTACTCCAACACATAAATTTCAGGGCGCGTCCATATGGTGGTGACTAGAGGCTTGAGACTGAATCGGCTCCTGGGAATAGGAATCCTGCTGGGTTCCTCGACCGCGTTTACAGCCGAACCACCGCCTGGCACCGCCTCCGAACCCCTGCTGTCACGGCCCAACAAGACACTGACAGCCGCTGCGGCAGCCGCTGCTGCTGCTTCGCAAGCCGCGGGAGCCGCAGCCACGGCCGCCGCCGCAGCCGCTGCGGCAGCTTCGGCCGCGGTGGACGCCGTAAACGCCGTCATGGGCAACACCCGCCGCGTGGCGCCCATCAGCGCCGAGGCCGATGCCGCAGCCATGGCGGCCACCGCCGCAGACCAGGCAGCAGAAACCGCTGCCATGGATACGGGCAAAAACAACAACGACGAAGCCAGACGCTTCACTGTTCCAAGCGAGCGCAGCCTGATCGGCATTGCCGGCGCCTTTGAAGTGCAGGTCTTCACCCGATCGCACGCGACCTATGTCACCGGCCTGTCCAGCATGGAAGGCGTGGGCGCCGAGCCTGCCACCATGACCGATGCCATTGATCTGGCACAGGCCGTCAAGGCCTCGCTGGGTTTCAACCGCGACGTGCTGGCCGCTGGTGCCAAGCTTGACCAGGCCGTGGCCCAGACCGGCCAGGCCAAAGCCTTCTTGCTGCCCAGCCTGGTGCTGAACCTGAAATCGGGCCAGGAAAGGTCGGAACCCGGCGTGCTCACCGATCCGGCCACCGGCAAGGTGGTGCCCGTCAGTGACCACAACCGCTCGGACAGTTCGCTGACCCTCAAGCAGCCGCTCTATGACGGCCCCAGCTTCGGGGACTGGAAGCGCCGCCAGGTAATCGAGCGCTCGCGCATGGCCAGCCAGTCAGCCAGTGTGGGTGATGCCTACCTGTCCACGGTAAATGCCTATCTGTCCCTCTCGTCCAGCCGCATCCTGTCGGACATGGCGCAGGACTACCAGGTGCAGCTCGACGAGCTGTTCAAGTATGTGGACAAGCGCGCAGCCGCTGGCGTGTCCAGCAATTCCGACAAGGAACGGGTGCGTGCGCGCAGCCTGAACGCGCAGTCGGCCCGCCTGGAGCAGGAGTCGGCCCACGCCGCCGCCGGCGTGGAGTTTGTGCGCTTGGTCAATGTGGTGCCTGGCTCCTTGCGCCTGCCCGAGCCGGAAGACGTGGGCCTGTCGGTGGTCCCGGCTAGCCTGGATACGGCCATCACCCAGGCCCTGCAATCCAACCCGGACATTGCTGCGGCCGATGCCGAAGTGCGTGCGGCGCAGTTGGACCTCGATGCCGCCAGCAAGCGCTTCCTGCCGCGCCTGGACCTGGAGTATTCCGCCAATGAATCGGTGCATGCCGGTGGCGCTGCAGGCAGCCAGAAGGACCAGCGCCTGATGCTCTCGCTGAACTGGGCGCTGTTCAGCGGCTATGGCGACCGCCGTTTTAACGACGAGAAGGCCGCGCGCTACAACGAGCTGAAATACAAGCTCGATGACCAGCGCCGCAAGGTGCTGCAGACCCTCACCAGCCAGTACGCACAGCTGGGCGTCACGCGCAAACGCATTGCCTCGGGCTACCTGGAGCTGCAGTCCACGGCCTCTGCAGCCCGGGCCGTCTCCAACCGCATGCTGTCGGGCAACCAGTCGCTGCTGGATGTACTGGACGTATTTGACCGCTACTACCAGGTGCGTGTGCGTCTGGTGAACCTGCACGTGCTGGAGATCAGCAGCCTGGCGCAGATCGCCCGCCTGCTGCAAGGCAGCCCGAACCGGGAAGCGGGCTGGGACACAGCCGCACCGGTGGCCAGCCTCAACTAACGCCAGTCTGGAGCAAGACCCATGTCCATTGAAGCCAGCAGCGACGACGGCGCCGACATTTTCTGGCCCGGCTATGTCGATGCCGTAACCAACCTGGTGCTCAACCTGCTGTTCATGCTGACCATCATGATCGTGGCAGTGTTCATGTTCGCCCTGGAGCTCAGCCGCCACAAGGATGCCGCCTCGGCCGCCGATGTGCCGCCGGCCTCCAAGTCCGAAGCGCCCATGGACCCCAAGCAGCAGGTGATCGCCCTGCAAAAGGAAGTCGATGCGCTCAAGCTGCAGGTGCTGCAAAAGAATGACAGCCCGAAGGACCAGAAGGTCATCACCGCCAAGACACCGCTGGCCGTGCCGGACAAGGTGCTGCGCGAGCTGACTCCGGCGGGCGGCGGTGTGATCGTCAACTTCGAGAAGGACGCCGTGCTGCTGAGCGCGCCGGAATCCGAGACCCTCAAGGCCGCACTGGGCCCCATGATGGCCAGCGGTGCGGCGCGCGTGGAGATCCTGGTGCCCACCGGCTTTTCCGAGGCCAAGCGCATTGCCTTCTACCGGGTGATGGCCGTGCGCAACCAGCTCATCAAGGCGGGCATGGCGCCCGACCGGATCGAGGTACAGATCCGCGATGGTGCGGCCAGTGCCGAGAACTCCCGCGTCATGGTCTCCCCGGTGGTGAAGAAGTAGGGCCGCCCATGCGATTGCCGCGCTCCCTCCAGCCACGCCAGGCCTTTGTGCTCATCGTGCTGGCCGGCAGCACCTGCCTGCTGGCCTGGGCCGCGTTGGCCCGGGTGGATGTGATCGTGCGAACCGACGGGCGCATCGTGCCGGCCGGCAAGGCGCAGATCGTGCAACACCTGGAAGGCGGCATCGTGCGCAACATCCTGGTCCACGAGGGCGAGGTGGTCAAGGCCGGGCAGATCCTGCTGGAGCTCTCCGACATCCAGGCCCGCTCCACCGTGCAGCAGGAGCGCTCGCGCTCGGCCATGCTGCGTGGCCGCGAGGCGCGCCTGCTGGCCGAGTCCACCGGTGCGGGCAGCCTGGTGTTTCCCAAAGACCTGGTGGACGAGGAAGTGCGACGGGCCGAGACGGCTGCCTACCAGTCGCGCCGCGCCCGGGTGGGTGAAGAAGTAGCCGCCCTGCGCGGCCAGACCGCGCAAAAGCGCGGCGAGATTGCCGAAACCGAAGGCCGCAGGCGCAACCTGCTGGCCGAAGTGGAAGTGGCACAGCAGCAGCTGCGTGTGCTCGAAGGCCTCAAGCGCAACGGCGCGGCCTCCAATATGGAAGTGCTGGACAGCCAGTCGCGCCTGCAGCGCCTGCTCTCCCAGATCACCGAAGCCGAAGCCACCCTGCCGCGCCTGCGCGCCGCGGTGGCCGAATCCGAATCGCGCGTGGGCGAGGTGCAGGCCAAGTTTCGCGCAGAGGCCTCGGGCGAGCTCACCCAAATCCGCGGCGACCTGGAGAAGTCGGGCTTCGAGCTCAACACCACCACCGACCGCCTGGAGCGCAACCGCGTGCGCGCGCCGGTCTCGGGTTTTGTGAACCGCCTGCAGGTGGCCACCATAGGTGGCGTGGTGCGCCCGGGTGAGGCACTGATGGAGATCACCTCGGACGACAGCGGCGTGCTGATCGAGGCCAAAGCCCGCCCCAATGACCGCGCCGGGCTGCACAGCGGCCTGCCCGCGCGGGTGCGCATAGGCGCCTACGACTACGCCACCTATGGCGCCCTGGACGGCAGCGTAACCGAGGTGAGCGCCGACACCCTGACCGACGAGCGCGAAGGCCGCTACTACCGCGTGATGGTGAAGATCGCCTCCAAGGGCCACTCCCCCCTGGCTGCCGTGCCCGGCATGACGGCCGAGGCCGACATCGTGGTGGGCAAGCGCACCGTGCTGTCCTATGTTTTTTCTCCGCTGATGCGCTTTCGCGACGGCGCCTTCCGCGACCCGGTCTGAGCCTGACCGGACACCCCCCAACCCAAACCATCCAGAACCCGGAACCCTCCTATGTACAAACGTTTGCGAATCTATTACGTCTACACAGCGCTGCCGTTTTTGATGCTGATCCTGGGTGCCATCCTGTATCGCGAACCGATCATCAAGACCATCACGGCCAACCCGCATCCGCAGCTCAACTACCTGATCTTCGCCATCATCCTGGCCGGTGGCTGCCTGATCCTGATGAGCGTGCACAAGCTGATGTACGAGGGCCAGAAGCTG
This sequence comes from Rhodoferax lacus, assembly GCF_003415675.1. Taxonomy (GTDB): domain Bacteria; phylum Pseudomonadota; class Gammaproteobacteria; order Burkholderiales; family Burkholderiaceae_C; genus Allorhodoferax; species Allorhodoferax lacus. The sequence continues at coordinate 75,145 of NZ_QFZK01000003.1, read as the reverse complement.
GCCGAGTTTGTGGACGCACGCCGCTCCGGCATGAGCCCCTCAGGCCAGCAGGAAATGGCCCTCAACTGCGACGCCGACATCGCCTACGTGCTGCGCATGGTGGCCGCTTCCAGCGGGCGCACCATCTCGCACCAGGAGCAGATTGCCCTGGAAAACGAGCTGCACAAGGCGGCTTCCCGCCTGGGCAGCCGCAACGCCCTGCCCCAGTTTCTGGGCGGCCTGCTGGTGGGCATGGGCCTCTTGGGTACCTTCATCGGCCTGTTGGCCACGCTGGACGACATTGCCATCCTGATTGCCAGCTTTGGCGACCTGGACATGAAGACCGCCGACCCGATTGCCGTGTTCGGCCTGATGGTCAAGCGCATGGAGGCACCCATGCACTCCATGGGCATTGCCTTCTCGGCCTCCATGTACGGCTTGCTGGGCTCCATCATCATTGGTTTCATGATGGTGTCGGTCAAGCGCTGCATGGGCGACATCATGTCCACGCTGGGCTCGGAAGTGGCGCAGCACATCGAGTTTGCGCTGGCCCGCGAAGGCTTTGCCTACAGCAAAAGCGGCATCCGCCTGAACCTGGCCAAGCGCGCTGCCGAAGGCCTGCCACCGGATGATTTCCTGCCCTCGCAGTTTGGTGCACCCTTTGAAGCCTCTGCTGAAGCCGCCGCTGCCCCCAGGAACACAACGGTTGACCTGCCCGTGGACATGCCGGACGCCGTGGCTCCCATGGTGGCCGCAGCGATGATGGGTGCCGCCAACGGAGATGCGACCAGTGCCCAACTGCAGCAATTCGCAGCGCGCGCCATGCAGGAGGGCATCTCGGAAGAGGTGCGCGTCATGCGCCGCATTGAAGAGCGCCTGACCGAATCGGCCAAGCTGCAGGAACGCAGCCTGAATGCCGAGATGGACGACTTCCGCAAGCAGCGCGGCGAGTTCCTGCGCTCGCTGGCCGAGAACACCGAGGCCGCCAACAACTTCCGTCTGGAAATGCAGCGCGTGGGACGCCAGATGGGCTCCATGCTGACCCTGATGGAAAAGGCCAACGAAAACAGCGTGGAACAGATGAGCGAACTCAAGCTCTCGCTCAACGACAGCGCAGTGGAAACCCAGCGCCTGCTGGCGGCCCTGATTACGGTGGCCAACGCCACCTTCGAATCCCAGCGCGACGTGCGCAAATAGCATCCGTTTGAACCGGCACGGCACCAGGAGTACAGACCATGGCAACCCAGAACACCAGCAAGGCAGCCGTTGAGGGCAACGGGGCCGCCTTGGCCGACAACGCCAGCGGCACCCAGCCCGCCGTGACCGGCCCGCTGATCCGGGTCGTGAATGCCAATGGAGCCATCAAGATCAACGAGGCCCTGGGCGTGCTCAAGGCCGTGGATGTGGCCGACGTGGACCTGCTGCTGACCTTTGGCAATGGCGACCATGTGGTGATTGCCAATGGCGCGCTCGACGCCCTGACGGCCAACCCGCCGGATGCCTTCTTCAACAACAACGACAAGATCAACCTGTCGGACCTGTTCAAGCTGGTGGGTGTGGCCAATGTGGCGCAAACCGGCAGCCTGCGGCTGGTGACGGAAAACATTGACGCCAACCCGCCGCCCCCCGAGGACCAGGCGCCGGTGGAAGCACCGGCCCCTGCGCCCATCTCGCGCCCCATCACCACCGCCAGCGGCGGCAAGAGCGTGGGGCCCGGCACCGGTGCGGGCGAAGGTGAAGGCGAAGTGCCCGCCACGGTGGTGCCACTCAATGCGCCGCCGCCTGCGGTGTTCCGCTCGGGGCGCTCCACGCAATCGGTGAGTGACCTGCTCAGCGGCGCGGGCCAGCCCATCGTCACGCAAAGCCTGTACACCTCCAGCGAATACAAGGTCACGCCCAGCGGGCGCAGCGGCATCCCGCTGGGTGCCTATGACCCGCTGGGCACCTCGGTGCAGCTCGAAGTGCGCGCCAGCGCCTCGGCCCAGTCCACACGCGAAGTCGTCAACGGCACAGCGGGCGACGACAGCATTGGCTTCAACAGTGCCTTCAGCAGCAGCGCGCAGCAATGGAGCAAGACCCTGCACGTCACGCCCACGGCGTTTTCTGGCGTCACCGACATCCAGTTTGTCTTCAATGCGGCCAAGATTGCCCAGATTCCAGGCTTCAACCTCGAAGGCGTTGGCGTCACCCGCGACTCGCCCACCTCCAATTCCTGGCATGTGACGCCCACGGCCGGCATGCTGACGGCCGGCTTTGATGTGAACCTGGTCTACAACGTCACCGACAGCAGCGCCATCATCGACTTCGGTGCCGACGTCATCGTCACCGGCCTGTCCGGCGTGCTGGCCTTTGAGGTCACCAACAACCTGAACTTCACCTACCGCAACGCCGTGAGCGTGACCGACTTCACCGTCACCAGCTCCACCGGCGACCCGCTGATGGTGCTGCCCAGCGCAGGCGTGGGTGTGGAAGTGTTTGCTGGCGACGGCAATGACACCGTCTTCACCGGCGCCGGGCCCGACCTGGTCCATGGCGGCGACGGCAACGACACCCTGAGCGGCGGCACCGGCAACGACACGCTGGACGGCGGCACCGGCGCAGACGCCATGGATGGCGGCCAGGGGATTGACACCGCCACCTATGAAAACGCACTGACCGCCGTGGTGGCTACGCTGGACACCAGCCTGGGCGTGGTGAGCACCGGCGAGGCGGTGGGCGACACCTACCTCAATATCGAGAACCTGCGCGGCTCGCAGTTCAACGACACGCTGATCGGCGACGCGCAGGCCAACGTGCTGCAGGGAGGCCTGGGCAACGACATCCTGATGGGCCGTGGCGGCTCGGACACGCTGGACGGTGGCGGCGACGTTGATACGGCCAGCTACCAGTACGACACCTTTGGCGTATCCGTCAGCCTGACCACCAACCTGGGCACCGGCGGCGAGGCCGATGGCGACACGCTGGTTTCCATCGAGAACCTGACCGGCGGCTCGGGCGCCGACACGCTGACGGGCGATACCGGTGTGAACATCCTCAACGGCGGCCTGGGCAACGACTCCCTGGAAGGCATGGGCAGCGCCGATGTACTCATTGGCGGTGGCGGCACCGACACGGCCAGCTATGCGCATGCCTCGGCGGCCGTGCTGTCCTCGCTCACCACGGCCTTCAGTGCCGGGCCTGCGGTGGTGCAGGACGGTGACGCCAACGGGGACACCTACAGCGGCATTGTCAACCTGACCGGTTCAGCCTTCAGCGACGTGCTGATTGGAGACGCCAATGCGAATGTGATCAGCGGCGGCAATGGCGATGACGTGCTCGAGGGCATGGCTGGCACCGACAGCCTGGCGGGCGGATCGGGCAACGACACGGCCAGCTATGCGCATGCAGCCACGGGCGTGGTGTCTTCGCTGACCACCACCTTCAGCACTGGCGTTGCGCCCGTGCAGGCCGGGGACGCCGCAGGCGACACCTACACCAGCATCGAGAACCTGACCGGCTCGGGCTTCAACGACACGCTGGTCGGCGACGGCAACGTCAACATCCTGACGGGCGGTGCGGGCACCAACGTGCTCGAAGGCATGGGCGGTGCCGACGTGCTGATTGGCGGCACCGGAACCGGCAGCGACTCCGACACCGCCAGCTATGCCCATGCACTGACCGCCGTGGCCGCGTCTCTCACGGCCAGCCTGGCGGGCTTCAGCGCCTCGGGTGATGCAGCGGGCGACAGCTACACCTCGATCGAAAACCTGACGGGCTCCATCTTCAACGACACGCTGGTGGGTAACGCCGGCAACAACACGCTGGACGGCGGCAGTGGCGATGATGTGCTCGAGGGCCTGGGCGGTGCCGACGCGCTGGTGGGTGGCACCGGTGTCAACACGGCCAGCTACGAACACGGCACTGACCAGGGCGCCGGGGTGGGCGTGGTGGCCTCGCTGGCCAACGCCAGCCTGAACACCGGCGATGCCGCGGGTGACACCTACAGCGGCATCCAGAACCTGACTGGCTCGGCCTTTGCCGACACCCTGACGGGCGACGCCCTCGACAACGTCATCAACGCAGGCGATGGCAATGACGTGCTGCTGGGCGGTCTGGGCACCGATACGCTCAACGGCGGCAGTGGTGATGACAGCATCAGCGACGGCCTGGAGGGCGCAGCCCGCATCACCGCAGGCTTGGGCAACGACACCATCACCATCACCGGCGATGACAGCGTCATCGACATCATCGATGCCGGTGCAGGCACCGACACCCTGGTCTGGGCCTTTGCCGGCTCGCAGCGGGTGGACGTCAATATGTTCACGGGCTCTGTGTACTATTACGGCCCGGTTTCCGGCACCAACACCAACTTCAGCGGCTTTGAAAACTTCACGGCAGCGGGCACCAACAATGCCTATGTGTATGCCAGCAACCTGGACAATGTGCTGGCTGGCGGCAGCACCGCCAACGACTGGCTGGACTACCGCTATGCCCTGGCCGGTGTCAACATCAACATGGGTACCGGCGTAGTCACGGGAGGCAGCGGCAATGACAACGTTTCGGGCTTTGAAAACATCTGGCTGGGCAGCAACTACAACGACGTGATCATTGGTGACGCCAACAACAACACCATTCGCGGCTGGACTGGCGCCGACATTCTGGACGGTGGCCTGGGCATAGACACCTACCTGCTGGACGCGGTGAACTTCAACGTCAGCAATTCCACCACGGCGTCCTTGCTGACGGCTGCGCAAAACGCCGCCATGGGCATCGTGATGGTGGGCGAGGCTGCGGGTGACGTGGTGACCAACTTTGAGAATATCCAGGGCGCCACCGGCGACTTCCTGTACGGCAACGGCGGTGACAACATCATCAACGGCCGCGGCCTGCTCGAGGGCTTCAAGGGCAATGACCAGATCCAGGGCACCAACTCCACCCTCTCCTTTGCCAGCTATGCCAACGCCGGCAACAGCTACCTGGCGGCCCAGGGCATCACCACCGGCGCGGGCGTGGGCGTCACCGCCACCCTGACCACCAGCTTCACGGTGGGCCCAGCCGTGTCTGCCACCGGCGACGCCGCGGGCGACACCTACAACGGCAACATCAACGGCCTTACCGGATCAGCCTTCAACGACGTACTGATTGGCAACGGCAATGCCAATGTAGTGGATGCCGGTGCCGGTGATGACACCCTGGAAGGCCTGGGCGGCGCCGACATCTTCAAGGGCGGACTGGGCGTGGATACCGTGACCTACATCCACTCGACTGCGGGTGTGCTGGTGGACCTGTCGAACAGCGGCTCCTTCACCCAGACCAATGACGCCTCAGGCGACCAGTTCTTCGGCATTGAAAACCTGACCGGCACCAGCTTCAACGACACCCTGCTGGGCGACGGCAACAACAATGTGCTGGATGGCGGCACCGGCATCAACACCCTCAACGGGGGCGCCGGTTTTGATATCGCCAGCTACGCCAGTGCCACTGCGGCGGTGGCCATCACCCTGGGTGCGGGGGGTGCCGGCACGGTCACCGGCGGCGGCGGCACCGGCCGCACCGACACCCTGATCGGCATCGAGCAGGTGATTGGCTCGCGCTTTGCAGACGCCATCACCGGCAGCAGCAGCGACGACTGGATCGATGGCGGCATAGGCGCTGACGTGATCAATGGCGACGCCAACAGCAGCGTGGGCGACACCATCAGCTACGCCAGTGCCACCGGCTTTGTGACCATGGTGCTCAACAGCTCCAGCTCGGACGGCAAGACGCTGAGCAACTTTGAGAACATCTTCGGCTCGGCCTATGGCGACGTGCTGACAGGGGATGCCGGCGACAACGTGATCGAAGGCGGCCTGAGCAATGACACGCTCAATGGAGGCGCCAACACCGCCGTGGGTGACACGGTGAGCTATGCGTTTTCTGCCGCCAGCGTTACCGTGAATATTTCCGGCGCGGTGGTGCTGGGCATTGCCACCGGGTCCACCGGCGGCGAAGGCATCGACACACTCAGCAACTTCGAGAACATCACCGGCTCGGCCTTTAGCGACATCCTGATCGGTGATACCAATGCCAACCGCATCGACGGCGGCAACGGTGATGATGTGCTCGTGGGCGGCGCCGGGGCTGACACCCTGGTGGGCGGCGCGGGCCTGGATACGGCCTCCTATGCCAGCGCCACCAGCGCAGTCACCGTGACCATCAACGGCACGGGCACCCTGGGCGATGCGGCGGGCGATGTGCTCAGCGGCATGGAGAACGCCATCGGCTCAGCCTTCGACGACACCCTGACCGGTGATGGCGGCGACAACACCTTCAATGGCGGCCTGGGCAGCAATGCGATGAACGGCCTGGGTGGCGTGGACACCGTGGACTACAGCGGCGCCACCGGGGCCATGACCGTCAACTTCAGCAACGGTGGCATCAACGCCACCGGCGGCGCCGTGGGCAGCACGCGCAGTGACAGCCTGTCGAATTTCGAGAACATCCTGGGCTCGGCTTTTGCGGACAACCTGACCGGTGACGGCGGCAACAACCTGTTTGAAGGGGGCCAGGGGGCCGACACCCTGAACGGTGCCGTCGGCACCGACACGGCCAGCTACCTGCGCTCATCGGCCGGCGTGAACGTCAGCCTGCTGCCCGGTGCCACCAACACTGGTGGCGACGCGGCCGGCGACGTGCTCACCAACTTCGAGAACCTGCAGGGCTCGGCCTTCAACGATGTGCTGACTGGCAACACCGGCCCCAACGTACTGGATGGCGGTGATGGCAACGACCTGCTGATCGGCGGGGCGGGCTCCGACCAACTGATAGGTGGTGCCGGTATCAACACGGTGTCGTATGCCACAGCGGGCGCTGGTGTCACAGCCAACCTGGCCACAGGAACCGGCACCGTGGGCGATGCCCAGGGCGACACCTTCTCGGGCATACAGAACCTGACCGGCTCGGGGTTCAACGACACCCTGGTGGGTAACTCCCTGGGCAACACCATTGTGGGGGGTGCCGGCAATGACAACATCTCCATATCGGGCTCCAGCAGCGGCAACAATATTTTTGACGTGAGCTCGGGCAAGGACACGGCAGTTGCCGGCAGCGGTGACGACCTGTTTCTGGTGGACATCGCCACGGCCAACCTGCCCACGCGCATCAACGGCCAGGGCAACACCCAGGTGCTGATCGGAGGAGGCGACACGGTGCAACTCTCCGGGCTGACCAGTTCCCCCTACAGCCTGTCCACCCTGGCCGCCGTGAGCGACAACATGGAAATCCTGAACCTCAAGGACGGCACCAACACCCGCCTGGACATCGCCAGCGTGGATGTGCGCAACTTTGTCGATGGTGGCAACGGCTCGCAGATGTGGATCAAGGCCGACACGGGCGACACCCTCAACATCGGCGTGGCCGCGGGCGAAACCGTGCAGAGCTTTGCAGTGTCCGGCGGCACCGACTATCTGGTGTTCAATGCGGGCGCGCAGGTGGCACAGATCCATTGGCAGACGGCCTGATGACGGACGCGGCAATCAGCAGTTCCCCTCCCCCTCCTTCTGGCATGGACCGCACAGCGGTGCTGGCCGCCATCGACGGGCATTGCGGTGCCGACCGCGCCCTGGCCACGCGCCTGCAAGCCCTGCTGACGGCCCTGCTGGACCAACCCGACACCTGGAGTGAACAAGCCCGCAGCGCAGGTGTGTCGGGCCTGCCCGCGCGCCACAAGCAGGGCCTGTTGTCCGAGGTTCTGGAGCTGCCCGGCGACCTGGCCATCGTGCGCCTGTCCGCCGGCGGCCTCGTGCTGCTGCGCCACCAGGACCAGCGCTGGCAAGCCCTCAACGCACTGGGCGAGCCCAGCCAGGACCTGTCGGATGCCGACCGCGCCCTGAGCGTGCAGGCGCTGCTGCTGTACCTGCCAGAGGCGCCCGCCACGCAGCGCTTCGGCTCGCTTGCCGCGCTGTGGCCGCAGTTCCGCCGGGCTTGGGCCGAGGTGGGTCTGGCCAGCTTCCTGGTCAACAGCGGGCAGCTCCTGCTGCCGGTGTTCTCCATGCTGGTTTATGACAAGGTGGTGAACAACGGCGTGTTCGAGACCCTGTGGGCGCTGGTGATCGGCATGCTGATCTACCTGGTGACCGACACCGCGCTGCGCCTGGTGCGTGCCTGGTCCATGGAGCGCGTGTCCGAAGACCTGGCACGGCGCAGCGACGAAAACCTGTGGGAGCGGCTGGTGGCGCAAAAGGACGTGGGCAGCGGCGTGGCCCGGTTTCTGTCCAACTACCGCGACCTGAGCAGCTCGCGCGACTTTGTGTCGTCCACCTATTTACTGATGCTGGCCGACCTGCCCTTTTTGCTGATGTACCTGCTGGTGGTGGCCCTGGTGGCTTGGCCGCTGGCGATTGTGGCCACCCTGCTGGTGTTGCTGTACAGCGGCATCGGCTACGCCGTGCAGATGCGCAACAACCGGCTGGGCCGCGAAGCCGAAAAGCAGGTCACCCGCAAGCTCAGCTACATGGGCGAGATGCTGCAGGCCCTGGACGTGGTGCGCACCGTGCCCGGCGCTGGCAGCTTTGTGCGGCATTGGCGAGAGCTGTCGGACCAGTCGGCCGAGGTCGAGGGCCAGCGCCGCCTGAGCAATGGCCACATCGGCATCGTGGCCGCGGGCATGCTGAGCTTTTCCACCATTGCCATGCTGTGCGCCGGTGCCTATCTGGTCAATGCCAAGCTGCTGTCTGTGGGCGGCCTGATTGCGGCCAACCTGCTGACCTCGCGCGCCATGTCGCTGGTCACCTCGCTGTTTACCGTGGTGGGCAAGTGGAAAGACTTTGAGCGCGCCGCCGCGCGCATGGACGCCAGCCTGGCCCCGGTGCAGCCGCACGAGACCACGGCCCGCCCCAGCGTGCACGGCCAGATTGCCGTGGTGGGCCTGACCAAGGCCTACAAGGACCGTCCCACCGCGCTGGACCACATCAGCCTGACCATACGCCCGGGCGAGCGCATTGCGCTGCTGGGCAAGCCGGGTGCGGGCAAGTCCACGCTGTTGCGCTGCATAGCAGGTTTGAGTCAGGCCGACTCCGGACAGATCCTGTTCGACGGTCTGGCCCTGGACGACATTGCACCGGCCGACCGTGCGCGCTGGCTGGCCTGGAAGGCACAGGACCCGGCCATTTTTGCCGGCACGCTGGAGAGCAATATCCTGGTGGCCGGCAGTGCCGCCCACACGCAACGCTTTGTGCAGGCCCTGGCCGTGTCGGGCCTGGATGAGGAACTGCAAAAAGGCCGCATGAGCCTGGGCATGCAGCTCAGCCCCCATGGCAGCAACCTGTCTGGCGGCCAGCGCCAAAAGGTGGCCCTGGCCCGCGCCCTGGCCCAGCCCTGCCGCATCCTGCTGCTGGACGAACCCACCCTGGGCCTGGACCCCGACGGCGAACGCCTGCTGGCCACCCACATCAACCGCCTGCTGGCTCCTGAAGACGTGCTCATCATGACCACCCACAGCGCCACCATGCTGGCCGCCGTGCAGCGCGTGGTGGTGCTGGATGGCGGGCGCATCATTGCCGACGGGCCGCGCGAGAAGATTGTGCAGACGGGGCCTGGGGCTGGATGATAGACACCGGTCTGGCGTGCCTGTTCATTTGCACGCATGCCCCGCGCAATAAATTCGGACTGCTGCTGGCGGCCAAGAATTGCATAGGAATGGCAAGGCAGCAAATTGATACCTGCGGTGTCAGCAGGCTCCAAGAAGCACGCCTGCGGACATTCGTCGACGTTCCTCTGCGCACGGGGGTACCTGGTTCGCATGGTTGAACATACGGCGTGCGTTATCTGCGATGGCTGTGGCCACCAACCCAAAAAGCGCTGGTGGTAAATCGTGGCCCATTCCCTCGACGATGCGTAGCTCAGCTCCATCAATATGGGCTGCCGTGTCCCTCCCGGCTTCCGGGGAAACCAGTGGGTCGTCTGAGCCATGCAACACAAGCGTCGGAGCACTTATTTTGGCCAGTCGTGCTCTCAAGTCGCCGGTTGCTGCGATGGCTGCGATATGCCGCCAGAACCCGCTCGGGTTGTAGGCGCGTTTGACTTCCGCCAAGGCTTGATCGCGTTGTGCAGAAACGTCGACCGGATAGCCCCGCCCGGCAATCACCTGAGAAAAGGCTACGCAATGTGCGAGATAGGCCTGTTCGTCCTTTAACGGATGGGGCGCGGGCGATGTCATCGCTGCCATCACTGCAGGACTGGCCTGCGGCAGATCGCGATTGCCAGTGCTCGACATCATGGACACCAGAGACAGAACGCGTTCAGCATGTTCACTGGCCATCAGTTGTGCAACCATGCCGCCCATGGATCGCCCCACCACGTGCGCCTGTCTGATCTTCAACGCATCAAGCAGTCCTATAGCGTCCTTCGCCATATCGAAGAGTGTGTAAGGCACATGGGGCGCTTCGCCACGGGATACTGCGTCGGAAATTGCAGCGAAATCGGGCGTAGACGCGCTATCGAAGTGGGTTGAGAGGCCAGCGTCGCGGCTGTCAAAGCGAATCACGCTAAAGCCTTGGTTTGCCAATATCTGGCAAAACGGTTCACTCCAGCGAATCATCTGCGTACCCAGACCGGAAATCAGCAGAACCACTTGCGCGTCGGTATTGCCAAAGCAATCGTATGCAATTTCAATCCCGTTCGCTTTAATTTTGGGCATGGCCTGTGGTCCTTAAATGTTCGTGTATCGCGCGGTTTGCGTTGCTCATGAAAGCGCCAGGCTGGACGTGCTCGCAAGCGTTACCAGTGCTGCGGACACCGTGGCAACCACAGCGGGGGCGATGGAGGCGACGGCTTCGGTGCACAGGCTGTCGGCCGTTTCGCGCGCGGTGTTCACCAACGCACGACCGGCCGGGCGAAGCACGGCCTGACGATCGCTACCCGCGCCCTCGCGCACCACCAGGCCTACCTTTTCGAGCAAGATCAACTGACGCAGCACAGCCGATGGAGGCTGACCCAGCGGCCGCACCAGGTCCGGGATGCTTACCCGACCACCGTCCGCTTGCGCGAGCAAATTCAGCAACGCAAAGTCGTTGAAACTGATGCCGTGGTAGAGCCCCAACGCGTCGTCAAGCTTGCGTTGCAGGCTGGCGTGGGCATGGTGCAGTGCCAAACAGAAATCGAGATGCGTGTTCATCACGGTTTACTCCCCGGCTCGTCGTAGCCGAGTGCGCCGTGACACGGGATTTCCTGGCGCCACAGGCTCACCAGCATGTCCAATTCCTGTGCGGCATTGAACGCGGGGTCTTCGCTGGGTTTGACTCTGTCGAGCACCTCGAAGAGAAAGCTGTTCTCGCCATGTTCGACCCAATCCTGCGCAAGCCGCGTATTGCGATGCTGGCTATGCCGCAATTCGAAATGATGTCGGTTGAGTGTGCCCTGTACGTTCGTACTTCCGGCAACCAGCGCCCGGCCTGTGATCTGGTTGCGGATCGCATAGACACCGGCTCGGGTTGTCGTCTCCAGGTACTGACGTTTCAGTGCTTTATTGTTTGTCATCGTTGATCCTGTTTGTCTCAATGGGTCATCGCGCAAGTGAGGACACGTCTGGCAGCGACAGCGGGTAAGCCAGGTACCGGACGTAATCGCGAACGTCGGCCGGCCAGGCTTCTGTCTGTTGGCGGAACTTTTCCGCATCGTTTGCGAACAGCGCCCGCGAGGCCTCTTCAAAACCGGCCATATCCCCAGCCATGGTGGACATGAAGTGGTAGGCACATTCATTTGCCTGGCGTTGCCGGGCCCGGTCCACATTGGCCCGGCGTGCCTCATCAACCAGTTTGCGCAAAGTCACCGAGGCACCGCCCGGCTGTGCAGTCAACCAGTCCCAGTGGCGTGGCAGCAGCGTGACTTCCCGCGCGACAACCCCAAGCTTGGGCCGACCACGGCCACGTGGCTCACCCGATTCCCCGGAACTGACCGATGCCGATCCGCTTTCCTGAAGCTGGGGCCCCTCCGGCGGCAGACGGGCCAACATCTCGGCATCGCTGCCCCGCATGTCGATATCGACAACCTGGCCCGTCTGGTCGCAGAAGGTCAGCAGCGGAGTGGGACCATCGGACTCCAGAGCGTGTTTCACAGCCAATGCATTGACCGCCAAGCTGCCAGAGGCAATTCGCTTGTGGCCGTTAAAGCTGGTGTAGGAAGGCGTAGCGGTATCAGTCACAGTGAGATCAGTTTTGATTTGGATGGACGAATATTACCCGGGTTAAATTATTTCGTCAATAACACCCGGGTAAAAATTGGCCATTTGTGCCAAGCCAGACCTGATGACGGCGCTATGCCGCTTTACCCCATGCCAAGAACAACTTCAGCTCCGCAAGAAAATTGGCAAGCAGAAAGCTGTCGCCGAAGAAAGGCCGCGACCGCTGCGATGCAATGATGGGTAGTGCGCGGGAGCGATCTCGACTTCGCAGATACCCGGCAACAGGCAGATCAAGACTGCTGCGCCAAATACGCCCTCCACCCTCCCAGGTGCGTGATGTCTTCAGCATTGAGTAGCGCATGGTGTTCGCACACAAAGCCCTGCACCGCACTGCCGTCTTCCAGCAGCACCGTGCCTATACCCAGGGGTGCGGGAATGCCGGCCACGAAGGAGCCAAATTCACTGGCGGGCAGGGTCCAGATTTCCAGCGCGATCGCACCGCCGCCTTCTGCCACGCGCACCATGCCGGGCCGCTTGGGTGGGCCGCCGGGCAGGGCCACAAATTTATAGAACGGCGCACTTTTGGTGGCGCGCAGCAGCTGCGCGCCGCGTTGCGTGAGTTGCCCGTTCAGCGGCAGGCCGCTGAGGTGGGCGCCGCACACGGCCACCTGCACCAGTCCGGAGGGGAAGGGCTTGGTGTCGGGCGTGGCCCCGGGCAGGCGGTGCGGCGCGTGGCGCGTGGCACCCACGATGGGCACAGCGCGGGCGTGCAGGCGCGCGGCCAGGTCCAGCAGGGGCAGGTCTTGCCCGGCCGGGGCCACCAGGGTGATGCCCCAGGGCATGTGGTCCATGCTTTCGCCCATGAAGCCGGTGGGCACGGCCACGGCGGCCAGGTCCAGCAGGTTCACAAAGTTGGTGTAGTGGCCCAGGTTGGAATTCAGGCGGATGGGGTCGGCCTCCACCTCGGCAATCTTGTAGGCGGTGCTGGCCGTGGGGGTGACCAGCAGGTCGATGCCGTCCCACACCGGGCGGGTCAGGCGCTCCATGTCCTTGAGCTTGTAGAGCGCGGCAAAGGTGTCGGGCGCGGTGATGGCAATGCCCTTCTCGGTGATGGCGCGGGTGACGGGGTGCAGGGAGCCGGGGCTTTTCTCGATGAAGGCGCGTATGGCCTGGTAGCGCTCAGCCACCCAGGGGCCTTCGTACAGCAGCGTGGCCACCGCGCGAAACGGTGACAGGTCCACGCTGACGGGCGTGCCACCCAGGTCAATCAGATGCTGCACAGCGCTGGCAAACTGCGCCGGGCCGTCCGGGTTGCCGTGAAACTCCAGGTCTTGTGCGCGCGGCACACCGAACCGAAAGCTGTTCGCCGCGCCGAAGTTGTGGCCATAGGGGCCGAAGCTGCGCGAGTAACTGTCACCCGCATCCTCGCCCTGCGCGGCAGCCAGCACGGCGGCGGCATCCCCGGCCGTGAGGGCAAACACCGAGACCGCGTCGATGCTGCGGCAGGCCGGTATCACGCCGGTGGTGGGCAGGCGCCCGCAGCTGGGTTTCAGGCCCACGAGGTTGTTGAGCATGGCCGGCACGCGGCCCGACCCGGCCGTGTCCGTGCCCAGCGAAAAGCTGGCCAGGCCCAGGCCCACGGAGACGGCCGAGCCGGCCGAGGAGCCGCCCGACACATAGTCCGGGTGGATGCTGTTGCGGCAGGCGCCAAAGGGCGAGCGCACGCCCACCAGGCCGGTGGCGAACTGGTCCAGGTTGGTCTTGCCCACCGGAATAGCGCCAGCGGCGATCAGGCGCTGCACCACGACGGCACTGACCTCAGGCGTGTACGCATAGTCGGGACAAGCGGCCGTGGTGGGAATGCCGGCCAGGTCGATGTTGTCCTTGATGGCAAAGGGGATGCCATAGAGCGGCAGGCTGTGCGGGTCCCGCCCCTCCAGCGCGCTGGCATAAGCCAGCATTTCATCCAAGGTGAGGCGGCGGATCCAGATGTTGCGCTGGAGCGCGGCGTCTTCGGCCAGCATGGCAGCGTGCAGCTGCGTGATCAGCTGCGCGGGGGTGAGCGTGCCGTCCAGATAGGCTGCGCGCAAGTGGGGGATGGAGAGATCGAGTCGCATCACAGGTCCTTCAACAATGGTTCGGGTATTCATATTTTTTTCTGGCGCATCAGCACCAGGGCCTGGCCTGCGGTCACGGCGTGACCCTCAGCGCAGAGCAGCTGCTCCACCACGCCATCCAGGGGCGCGAGCACGGCGATTTCCATCTTCATGGATTCCAGCACCATCAGGGTCTGGCCGGCAGTCACCTGCGCGCCTACGGCCACCTGCACGGCCCACACGCCGCCGGACACCTGGGCACACACCACCTCGCCATCAAAGGCCTCGGCCGCGGCGCTGCTGGCGTCCGACGCGCTTTCCGCATCCGGGCTCTCGGACACACCGGCCGCGCGCCAGCGTTCGCGCTCGGCCTCGAACGCGGCCTGCTGCACGGACTTGAAGCGCTGGATGGGCTCGGCGTTGTCCGCCAGGTACTGCCGGTAGTCGGACAGGCGAAACGTGCCCTCTTCGATGCGCAGCTGCACACGCCCGGCTACGAAGTCGCGCCGGTAGTCCAGCAAGGCCTGCGCCTCCATGGGATAGAAGCGGATCTGGTCAAAAAAGCGCAGCAGCCAGGGCTTGCCGGGCACGAACTGCGCGGTGCTGCGCCAGCGGTTCCACATCTGCACCGTGCGGCCCACAAACTGGTAGCCGCCCGGGCCCTCCATGCCATACACGCAGAGGTAGGCGCCGCCTATGCCCACGGCGTTCTCGGGCGTCCAGGTGCGCGCCGGGTTGTACTTGGTGGTGACCAGGCGGTGGCGCGGGTCCAGCGGCGTGGCCACCGGCGCGCCCAGGTACACATCCCCCAGGCCCAGCACCATGTAGCTGGCGTTGAAGACGATGTCATACACCGCCTGGATATCGCTCAATCCGTTGATGCGGCGTATGAACTCGATGTTGCTGGGGCACCAGGGCGCATCCGGCCGCACCGACTGCATGTATTTTTCAATCGCCAGTTGCGTGGCCGGGTCATCCCAGGACAGGGGCAGCCAGACCGTGCGGCTGGGCACCTCGATGTCGGCCGTGCTGGCCAGACGACTGCCCGCCTCCAGCAGCACGTCCATGAGCTGCGCCAGTGGCAAGGTCTGCGGCGCGTAATGCACCTGCAGCGAGCGGATGCCGGGCGTCAGGTCAATCACCCCGGCCAGCGTGCCCGCGTCGCGCAAGGCCTGCAGCTGCACCATGAGGGCGTGGACCCGAAAGCGCAGGTCGATGTCCAGTTTGAGTTCGCCGAACTCGATGAGCAGATAGGCATCCCCGGCGCGGCGGTAGACCACCTCGACGGCATCGCCCTGGGCCGGTGTGCGGTGCACGATGGGCCCGTCCAGGGGTTGGCAGCGGGTGGCTGTGGCGGGTGTTTCAGCAGGTGCTTGGGCGGCTGTTGGCGCCAGCACCGCGTTCTGTGCCTGCGCCAGTTCCAGCGCCTGCTCGTGCGCCAGCGGTACAAAGCGCACGGTGTTGCCGGGTGCCAGCTGGCCCAGCTTCCACAGCTCGGCCTGCACCACCGTGGCCGGACAGACAAAGCCACCCAGGCTGGGGCCGTCCGGGCCCAGGATGACGGGCATGTCGCCGGTGAAATCGATGGCACCCACGGCATAGGCGTTGTCGTGGATGTTGGAGGGGTGCAAGCCGGCCTCGCCGCCATCGTGCCGCGCCCAGGTGGGCTTGGGGCCGATCAGGCGCACGCCCGTGCGGCTGGAGTTGTAGTGCACCTGCCAGTCGGTGGCAAAGAACACCGCGATGTCGGCTTCGGTGAAGAAGTCGGGCGCGGCATGCGGGCCCATCAGCACGCCGATAGTCCAGTGGGTGCTGAAGGCGGGCACCAGCGCGGCAGCATCAAATGCTTGCGCGCCTGCCGCTGCGCCAGGCACGGGCAGCCCAGGCGCTGCGCTTACATCAGCATTGAGCACCAGCGCCTCTGCGCCCTGCTCTGCCCCCACATGCAGCACATCCCCCGCGCGCAGCACGCGCCCGCCGTGGCCGCCAAACTGCCCCAGGGTGAAGGTGGAACGGCTGCCCAGGTACAGCGGCACATCCAAGCCACCAGCCACTGCCAGGTAGGCGCGGCAGCCCGCGCCCAGCAACTTGCCAAGGCGCAGGGTTTGGCCGGCCTGCACGGAGAGCGGCACGGCACAAGGCACGGCCACGCCGTCCAGCGTGAGCTCCATGGCCGCACCCGTCACCACCAAGCGTTGCGAGCTGCGAAAGCGCAGCGTGGGCCCGGCCACGGTGATCTCCAAAGCGGCTGCGCCCTCGGGGTTGCCCAGCAGGCGGTTGGCCAGGCGCAGGGCCAGGCTGTCCATGGGGCCGGAGGGCGGCACGCCCACATCCCAGTAGCCCAGGCGGCCCGGCCAATCCTGCACCGAGGTCTGCACGCCGGGGCTTGTCACCTCAATGGCGCAGCTGACCGACTCAAAACTTGCCAGGCTGCGCGTGGTGTGCGTGCCCTGTACGAAGGGCACGAAGTCCATCACGTTTTGCAGGTATTCCAGGTTGCTTTCCAGCCCGCCCAGGCGCGTGTCCTGCAGGCCCTGGGCCAGCAGCTGCAGGGCGTGTTCGCGGGTATCGCCATGGGCAATCAGCTTGGCCAGCATGGGATCGTAAAAGGCGCTGACCTCGGTGCCGCGCTCCACCCAGGTGTCCACGCGCAGCTGCTGGGGGAACAGCACCTCGGTGAGCAGACCGGTGGAGGGCAGAAAATTGCGCGCCGGGTCTTCGGCATACAGACGCGCCTGGATGGCGTGGCCGCGTGCCTCAACCTGCAGGCTGCTCAAGGCAGGCAGGTCGCCACTGGCTTGGCGCACCATCCACTCCACCAGGTCCACCCCGGTCACCGCTTCGGTGACGCCATGCTCCACCTGCAGGCGCGCATTCACTTCCAGAAAGAAGAATTCCTGCGTGGCTGCGTCCACCACAAACTCCACCGTACCGGCCGAGCGGTAGCGGGCACTGGTGGCCAGGGCGCAGGCGGTCTGCAGCAGTTGCGCGCGCACCTCGGGCCTCAGATGCGGCGCGGGGGTTTCTTCCACCACTTTCTGGTTGCGCCGCTGCAGCGAGCAGTCGCGCTCGCCCAGGGCGATCACACCACCGGCGCCGTCGCCAAACACCTGCACCTCGATGTGACGGGCGTTTGCAATGAAGCGCTCCAGGAACACCCCGGCGTTGGAAAAATTGCTTTGGGCCATGCGCTTGACGGAGGCGAAGGCTTCGCCAAGGGTTGCGGCATCCGGGCACATCTGCATGCCAATTCCCCCTCCCCCGGCGCTGCTCTTGAGCATGACGGGGTAACCAATGGCCTCTGCAGCTTGCAGCGCCTCTGCCAGGTCCTCCAGCAGGCCGGTGCCGGGCAGCAGCGGCACGCCCGCCTGGGTAGCCAGGGCGCGCGCCGTGTGCTTGAGGCCGAACAGGCGCATCTGCTCCGGTGTGGGGCCCATGAAGGCCAGACCGGCGGCTTCCACCGCGGCGCAGAAGTCGGCGTTCTCGGACAGAAAGCCGTAGCCGGGGTGGATGGCCTGGGCGCCACTCTCCAGCGCGGCTGCGATGATGCGCTGCTGGTTCAGGTAACTGGCGGACACGGCGGCCGGGCCAATGCATACCGATTCACCGGCCATGCGCACATGCAGGGACTCGGCATCGGCCTCGGAATACACGGCCACGGTGGCCACGCCCAGGCGGTCCAGCGTGCGCATGACGCGGCAGGCGATGGCGCCGCGGTTGGCAACCAATACTTTTGTGAACATGGAGCTCTTTGCTTGTGTGGGGGCGGCGCTTATTGGGGGTCCCAGACCAGACAGCGAATCGGTGTGGGGTTGTAGGCGTTGCAGGGGTTGTTGAGCTGCGGGCAGTTGGAGATCAGCACCAGGAGGTCCATCTCGGCGCGCATCTCCACGTACTTCCCGGAGCCGGAGATGCCGTCCTCAAAGGTGAGTCCGCCTTCGGGCGTGACCGGCACATTCATGAAGAAGTTGATGTTCGACGCAATGTCACGCTTCTGCAAACCATAGGGGTTGTTGGCAATGGCCGCCATGAAGCTGTCGCGGCAGGCGTGCATGGTGCGTTTTTCCAGGGCGTAGCGCACGGTGTTGCTCTCACACGAACAGGCGCCGCCCAGGGTGTCGTGGCGCCCGCAGGTGTCGGCCACGATGGTGCACATCAAGTGGCCCTCGCTGCTCATGAGCTGGCTGCCCAGGCCCAGGTACAAAGCCTTTTGCGCCTGGATGGTGTGGGTCAGGCTGTAGTGCTCTTCGACGTCGTGGGCGTTGTAGAACAGCGTGTCCACAGCCTGGTTGCCTTCCAGATCGACGATGCGAAATATCTGGCCTTTGGCCAGGGGCTTGAGCCAGGCTTCACCGGCCAGCACGGTGTCATCAAGCACGGCGCGGGCGGGGTCCAGCAGGCTGGTTTGGGTGGTGGGTGACATGGGTGTGTCTTTCAAAATACGGGGTTGCGTTCGGGCCTGTGGCGTGTGCGAAAAGCAGCGGCTTAAAGAAACCAGCGCTCGGTGTTGATAAAGCCGCGGTCGTTCTCCGGGCAGTGCAGGCGGCACGGGTCATCGGCACCGGCCGTGCCCGAGCGCCACACCGTCATCTGCACATCACCGGGCTGGTACACGGGGGACGGGTCCAGCGGATGGGGGGCGGTGGCCAGCACCACCAGCAGGTTCATCTCGCAGCGCACATCCACGTACTGGCCGGATTGGCGATGGCTGGCATCGAAGGTCAAAGCGCCTTTTTCATCCGAGCGCACTTTGCTGAAAAAATTGACGTTGGCACCCATGTCGCGACGGCCGAGGCCCCATTTGTTGAGCTCCACCTCCAGGCTGTCCTGGCCGTTGCGGTGCATGGCGTTGCGTTGCTGCTGGTAGCGCGCCTCGCCATACTGCGCAGCAATGCCCGCGGCATTCGACACGCCGGAAAACGTGTCGTGCCAGCCACAGCTGTCCTCGGGAATAGAGCACAGCACGCGGCCCATGTCGGAGTACAGGGCGTGGCCCTGGGTGAGGAACGCGGTGTGCTGGGCCTTCAGGGTATCGGGCATGTTGTAGCGCTCGGTCTTTTCTTCGAGGTTGAAGAAGAGGGCTGCCACGTTGGCGCGGCCCTGCACATCGGTGAGGCGCAGGGTGTTACCCCGGCGCAGCACGCCGGACCAGTGGGCGCCGCCGTTCAGGTGCTCGTGCCAGAGCACCAGGTCTTCGGAAAACGCGGTGGAGTGCGCGGGCACGGCGGCACGGGCCAATGCGGGCAAGGTGGCGAAGGTGGTTTGCATGGTGTGATTCAAAAAGGGCTGCGTTGATCGGTGGGTACTGCCGTTAATGGGCCGCCAGGTTCAGGCGCTCCAGCATGTCGGTGTCGGTGGCCAGACCCGTGCTCTCGCGGATGCGCTGCAGGATCTCGGCGCGCAGGTCGCGGAACACAGGGCTTTGCTTCATGTCCTGCGTGCGATCGGCGGGCAGGGGCACGGGGAAGATGCTGTGGATGCGCCCGGGCCGGGGCTGCATCAGCACCACGCGCTGGCCCAAATAAATGGCCTCTTCCACGTCGTGGGTGACAAACACGATGGTGGTTTTTTCCACGCGGTGGATGTGCAGGATCAGGTCGTGCATGACCTCGCGTGTCTGCGCATCCAGCGCGCCAAAGGGCTCGTCCATCAGCAGCACCGAAGGCCGGCCCATGAGGGCGCGGGCAATCGCCACGCGCTGCTGCATGCCGCCCGACAGTTGGCTGGGGTAGGCCTTTGCCACCTTGGACAGGCCGATCAGATTGAGCAGCGCATCGGCACGGCCCGAAGCGGCTTCCACATCGGACGAGCTCAGGTCCTCGCGGTTGACTTTCAGGCGGCGGCTGAACTTGATGTTGTCGATGACGCTCAGCCATGGGTACAGGCTGTAGTGCTGGAACACCATGGCGCGGTCCGCACCCGGGCTGTGGATGGACTTGCAGTCGCACTGCAGCTCACCGCTGGAGCGGTATTCCAGCCCGGCGATGATGCGCAGCAGCGTGGACTTGCCGCAGCCCGAGGCGCCAACGAGCGTGACGAATTCGTTGTCCTCGATGTCCAGGCTCACGTCCTGCAGGGCCGCCATGGGTGCGCCCTCAAACACCTTGCCGACGTTGTGAATATGGAGTTTGCTCATGACTAGCCTTTGAGGTGTGCCCAGGGATACAGGCGGCGATGCAACCAGCGAAAACCCTGGTCCATGAGCAGGCCAATCAGGCCGATAAGGATGATGCCGGCAAATATCGTGTCGGTCTTGAGGAAGCGCTGCGCTTTCAGAATCGCGTAGCCCAGGCCGGAGTTGGCGGCCACCAGTTCGGCCACCACCAGATAGGTCCAAGCCCAGCCCATGGTGATGCGGAAGGTATCCAGAATGGCGGGCCGTGCCGACTGGCCCAGCACCAGGCTGATCATCTCGTTGCGGGTGGCGCCCATGGTGAGGGCCGCCTCGATTTGCGCCATGGGCACCAGGCGCACATTCTCGGCAATCATCAGCACCATTTGGAAAAACGTGCCGATAAAAATGATGGAAATCTTGGCGCTCTCGCCAATGCCAAACCACAGCATCACCAGCGGAATAAAGGCCACGGCGGGCATGTAGCGGATGAAGTCGGTGAGCGGCTCCAGCAAGGCTTCCACCGGGCGGAAGGCACCTATGAGCACGCCAATCGGCAGGGCCAGCACGGCCGACAGCACGAAGCCGGCCAGCACGCGGTAGATGCTGATGCCGGCGTCCTGCAGCAGGTCATCTTCCAGCAGCCAGGTGACGGAACGTTGCAGCACTTGCAGCGGCCCGGGCAGAAACACGCTGTCCACCCCGCCATAGGCTGACACCAGGCCCCAGGCCACAAAGGGCAGAAGCAGGCCGAGTGCGGCAAACAGCCAGTATTGGCGGCGCGACAGGTATCCGGCAATGCGCCAGATGCCGGGGCGTCTGGCGCCCGTGGTGGCGGGGATGGGGGTCGTCACGGTCAGCTCCCGAAGTTGAACATAGCAAGAGAGGACGGCTCACCACCATCTTCTCCCGGGCTTTTGTCCCTCCGTGGAGCCGCAGCGATGTGCGGCCGACAGCTCTCGGACCAGACAGCGCAACTGGTATTGCGCCCGGAACCCTAGCGGTCTTTTCAAGTCAAGCGCGGTGTGTTGGCACCTCTCGCCTCTCTTGCTTTGGATAACGCAACTTCGATGCCAGTTTTGTGAGGACTCTGCCACTGGGGTGAATGCTTCCGTTCGTGTCCCCCGAACCGGGCTGCGCCCGGTTCTCCTCCTTTACCTCACTGCAGCACCCACCCCAGCGTCATAGTCAGCCTGCCCGGTTGGCGCGCAAAGAAAGCTCCGCACTGTTATGGCGCGTCAGTCCACTCCAACACCTTCCATGCACTGACCTGGTTCGCCAACTGCACAGTTGCTGTGTGCTCCCCTGTGCGCTGCAAAGAAAGAGGCAGCGCCAGACCTTCAAGCTCCGGCACCAGAGAGTGCTCGATGTGCCATACGCCTTGTCGCAAAGACCCAAAGGAAATTTCAAAGTCCTGCCACGGCCGCACGCGCATCACGCAGGAGCCTGTTTGCAGCAAACGCTCGCCACTGTCGGCGCCGGTGATGGTGGTGCCAGCCAGGGCAATGCACACACCCACAGACTCGGGCATGCGCTCCCACACCTCCAGGTACTCTGAGTGGATGCCGCGCTCTATCACCCGCTCTGGCGTCTCGAAGACCATGGTGCCCGTGTCGGGGGTGGGACGGGGCGGCAGGAAATCAAAACGGCGATGCCAGGTGCAGATTTCGGTGTCGCCTGCGTGGCTGATTTCAGTGACGCCGCTAAAGCCTTGTTGGCTTTGGCGTTGGGCCAGTGTGGGCGTGCCGTCCGCGTTGCGCGCAGAGCTTGGCACGCGCAGGTCGGCATGCCACTGGCCGGTTTGCATCCAGCGCACACAGGTGCTGGCGTCGCGCAGTGTGGGGGTCTCCAGCAGGGTGCGCACCCAGACGCCGCGGTAGTGGTCGGGCACCTTGGGGAAAGAAACAGAGGCGGCAGATGGGGCTTCAGTCTTCATTATTCGAAAGGCTCCGGGAAGGTTTTATTCAGCGCGCGGTAAAACGCCATGTCGTGGTTGGGCCAAAGTCAGGCGCCGGTCTCGGCGGCCAGTTTTTTGAGGCTGCGGATGCTGTCTATGGCCTGCTGCTCGCGGCCATGCCACAGGGTGCCGGGGGCGATTTCATCGTCCAGGTTTTCCTGCAGGTCCGCAGCATCCCCGGCCAGCAGAATCGGCGGGCCTTTGGGCAATTCGATCCACATCGACATGTGGCCGGCGGTGTGGCCCGGGCTGGGCACGGCCTGCACGCCTGGCAGCAGGCTGTAGGCGCCGTGCTGCACCTTGAACTGCAGGGGTGTGCCCGCGTCGTCCACCAGGTCATCGGCAAACACGGCCCCATCGGCACCGCTGCGCGCCACCTCCAGCTCGTCATGCTGCACATGGATCTCGGCACCGCAGCCGCAGCGCCGCAGTTCTTTCAGTCCCCCGGCATGGTCGAAGTGCAGATGGCCCACGAATATCACGTCCACATCGGCGGCAGTCAGCCCCAGGCGCGCCAGGTGGTGGGGAATGCGCTGCGCTTCTTCCATCTGCGGAGCACCGAACGCGAAGACCGCGGGGTTGTAGTGCTGCGCGCGCAGGGCCGCATTCTGGATCTTGTGGTAATCGCAGCCCACGTCATAGAGGATGCGGCCCTGCGTGGTCTCTATCAGGTAGGCCAGGATGGGCGCTTCGATCTGCTGGCCGCGCCCCCGGTTGTAGGTGGAGATGGTCTTGTCGTAGACGTGGGTGGCGGTGAGCAGGGGCCAGAATTTTTTTACCTGCGTCATGGGGTGCTTCCCTGCGCTTGTCCCATGTCTTGTCCATGCCACTGCGCGAGTATGTCTTCGGTACTGCACACGCGGCCAAAGATCCCACCCTCCACGCCCACCATGGCCAGGGCCGGCTCCTGCAAGGCGGCCTCGCTGGCGGCAGTGGCATCGGCCACCACGCTGCAGGCATAGCCGCGGTCCACGGCTTCGCGCAGGGTGCTGTGCACGCAGACTTCGGTGGTCACGCCGCACAGCACCAGCTGGCGTATGCCGCGTGCGCGCAAGCCGCTTTCCAGCGCCGTGCTGTAGAAGGCGCCGTAGCCGGGCTTGTCGATCACCCACTCGCCCGGCAGGGGCTGCAGCGCATCGACAAAATCATGTCCATATTCACCGCGTATCAACAGGCGCCCCAAGGGGCCCTGGCTGCCAATTGGCGCGCCCCCGCGCACACTGCGCGCCAGCTTCTCGGGTGGGCAGTCCGACAGGTCGGGCTTGTGGCCTTCGCGCGTGTGCACCACCATCACGCCGAGATGGCGCGCTGCCGCCAGCAGCCGTTCGATCTGCGCAATCGGCTGCGCCAGACTGCCTACGTCCAGGCCCGCGTTGTCGGCATAGCCGCCGGGGCTGCAGAAGTCGCGCTGCATGTCGATAACGAGCAGGGCCAGCGATTGCAGGTGAATCGGCGGAACAGGGG
The DNA here is from genome assembly GCF_003415675.1 of Rhodoferax lacus. GTDB lineage: Bacteria > Pseudomonadota > Gammaproteobacteria > Burkholderiales > Burkholderiaceae_C > Allorhodoferax > Allorhodoferax lacus. Next base: position 51,401 of record NZ_QFZK01000003.1, on the reverse strand, counting down.
GTGTACGGCTGGGCTGCATGGGCAGGGTTGTTTGCCGCTAGCTCTTGAAGCCGCTGCGAATGGCCGCCGCAATGCGCTGCGCCACTTCGCGCGCCAGCAGACTGCCCTTGGCCGCGTCCGAGCCGCGCGCCGAAGACAGCACGCCCGAGGGCGGAACCCAGTCGGTACGGATGGGGTACATCTCGTAGGGCGGAAAGTTGGGCGTCACGTCCTCGGGCAGCAGGTCCATGCGCACCAGGCTGGGGTGGTAGTGCAGCATCATGGAGGTTTCCAGCACGGCCGCGTGCTCCAGCGCAAAGCCGGGAAAGCCCTCGGGGAACACATCGGCCAGGGTGCTCTCGGTCATGAAGTCCCAGTACTCCAGGCGCATGACTTCCAGCGTGCCCTGTGGACCGATGTCGCGCAGGCCCAGGTCTATGCCCTCGATCAGAAACCACTGGTTCTCGTAATGGCCGTTGAGGATGACCAGGCGCTTCAGGCCGTGCCGCGCAAACTCGCGCACGGCATCGCGCACCGAGCCGATCAACGTGGCCGCGTCCACACTGGTGGTGCCACAAAAATGCTGGCCGCCGCCGCACTTGGGCTGGGACTTGTAGCCATACGACAGCGTGGGCGCCACCAGGCCGCCCACCAGCGCGGCCGCGTCGGCCGCCACAGCCGCCGACAGCAAACCATCGGTACCCAAAGGCAGGTGCGGCCCGTGCTGCTCCAGCGCGCCCACGGGCAGGAAGACCGGGGGCTGCTCGGAAGTGATGCGGGCTTGGTAGTCCACCCAGGAGAGTTCGTTCATCCAGACAGTTGCCATGGTGTGTGTCCTTTACAAAATGAAATCAGGTGGGTCTGACAGCGCTCAGCCCATGAGCGCGCCGCCGTTGGGGCCCAGAACCTGGCCACAATAAAAGCGCGCCATGTCGGAGGCCAGGAACAGGGCGGTGGCGGCTATTTCTTCGGGCTCGCCAAAGCGCTGCATGGGGATGTCCATCTCCTTGGCGCGCCATTCCGGGCTCATGTGCTCGGCATCCAGCATGGCGGTGTTAATGGGCCCGGGCGCAATCGCGTTGATTCGGATATGCGGCGCAAACTCGCGCGCCAGCGAACGCGTAAGACCAATCACGCCAGCCTTGGCCGCGCAATAGGGCGCGAACTGCGCGCGGCCCAGAATGCCCAGCTCGGAGGCGATGTTGATAACCACGCCGCTGCCCGCCTCCACCATGGCCGGCAGCACGGCGCGACAGAGCAGGAATACCGATTTCAGATCGGTGCCCAGCATGCGGTCCCAGTCCGCCTCGCTGGTTTGCAGAAACGGTTTCTCCTGGATGATGCCGGCGTTGTTGACCAGGATGTGGACGGGGCCCAGCGCTTGGGTGGCTTGCTGCAGCAGGCGTTCCACATCGGCGGCGCGGCTGACATCGGCCTCGCAGGCGAAAGCCTTGCCGCCTGCGGTTTCGATCTCAGCGACTACTGCGTCGGCATCGGCTGCATGGCCCAGGTGGTTGATGACCACGCAAGCACCGGCCTGCGCATACGCCAATGCGATGGCGCGGCCTATGCCGGAGCTGGCGCCGGTGACCAGCGCGGTGCGGCCTTTTAAAGAGAGCATCACGCCATCACCTCGCCGTTGCTGGCCACCAGGGACTGGCCGGTGAGAGGCGCGGCATCGCTGCTGGCCAAAAATAAATACACGCCAGCAATGTCATCCGGCGTCAGCATCGTGGGCAGGGCTTGCAGGGCGAGCAGGTCTTTTTCCACGGCGGCCTCGGTGCGGCCCTGGGCCAACGCCATGGCAGTGAGCGAGCGCATGGCGGCGTCCGTCCGTATCCAGCCCGGGCACACAGCGTTCACGCGGATACCGCGCGGCGCCAGCTCAAAAGCCAGGGCGCGCGTGAGGCCAATGACGGCGTGCTTGCTGGCCACATAGGCCGAGAAGCCGGCCACGCCCGTGCGGCCCCAGATGGAGGACTGGTTGATGATGCTGCTACCCTGCCCCATGCACGGCAACACGGCGCGCGTGAGGCGCACCATGCTGCCCACGTTGTTGTCCAGCAGCGCACTCCAGCGCGCCATGGCATCAGGCGCATCGCTGTCCAGTGGCGTGGGGTACTCCACACCGGCGTTGTTGAGCAGCACGTCCAGCGTGCCATAGCGTTTTTGAAAGTCTTGCGCGAAGGCGGCCACCTGCGCGTCGTCGCCCAGATCGCAGAATGCTGTGTGGATGCTCGCGCTCGGCACGGCATCTGCACCCAACTGATCTGCCAGCACCTGCAGCGCCTCGACACTGCGGTCCAGCAATATCAGCCGAACGCCCTGCGCGGCAAAGGCGCGTGCCAGCCCCGCACCTATGCCACCGGCAGCGCCGGTGATCAGCACCGTTTTGCCCTCCAGCGCGTAGTGCGGGCGCACGTCAGACCGCCGTTAAAAACGACACGCCCACAGCACCCAGAAAGCCATCGGCACGGCGTGCGTTGCTCGGGTCCAGCACTTCACCGTAGTTGGATGACAGCACGCGCTTGACGCGGTTGATATGAAAGCTGCGCAGCAACTCGCCCACGGTAATCACCTGCGCGTAGTCATCCGGGTACAGCTCCTTGTGGAAAGCGGGCAGTCGGTACCAGGGCGCGGTGGGGCGCTCGTGGTGGGCATTGTGAAAGCCGAAGTTCAGCCAGATCAGGTTGAGCCAGCGGTTGTTCAGGCCCACCACATCGCTGTAGGTGTTGGCCTGCTCATAGGCCCGGTCACGCAGCTTGTCAGCGGGGATGGGGGTTTCGTCCAGGATGGGATAGGAGTCGTAGGTGTGCTGGAAGCAGTCGGCAAAGCGCAGAAAGGTGATGAACAGCCACTGCGACAGGCAATACAGCACCGCAGCCTTGGGTGACCAGACCATCAGCAAGGCAAAGGCGCTGAGGCGCACGGCGATGATGGCCAGCATGCGGGCGCGCTGGTCGCGCCGCTTGGGCTCGGTGAATGGCAGGGCAATGACAAAGCCGCGCATCAGGTATTCCACTGCGGGAAAGTAGGCCCACTCCAGCGCCAGCACGCTATTGCGAAACCAGGCCGGCGAAGCGCGCAGAAAGGCTTGCACATCAAAGGTGATGACGTCGGCCCGCTCCACGTGGTGGCGCATGTGCTTGCGCCGCATGTCGGCAAAAGGGGCGTAGCAGCTGCCATTGAGCCAGGTCATCAGAGTGCCCCAGCGCTCGTTGGTGCGCTGCACTTTGAAGATGGCGTTGTGGGCCAGTTCGTGGATGTAATAAGCAGACCAGATCAGGGCCTGGGTGAGCAGCACAAAGCCGATGGCGTTGGCCCACCACGGGGCCGCGCCAATAAGCGCCAGGCCACCCACGTAGCCGACCAGGGTGAAGCTCAGCGCTGCCACATTGGGCAGGACGCCGTCGGGGTATCGGAACAGGGTGGCCATGGCAGCGGCTTACTTCTTGGTCAGCGCGGTGACAAACTGCGCATCAAAAGTGGACTCGGTGGTGGGGATGGTCTTGATCTGGCCCTTGGCCTTTAGCAGGTCACCAATCACTGCGCCACTTCCAAAGTAGGACGTGGTTTCCTTGGACTGCACAAAGGCCTTGGGCATCTCGGCCAGCGGAATGTTGTACACGCCGGAGAGCTGTTCCTTGACTTCCTTGGCCGACACACCCATGAACTTGCCAATGATCTTGGCAGCCTCATCGGGCTTGGCTTTCATATAGGCCATGCCGTCCAGGTAGGCCTTGATGATGCCGCTGATCTCGGTGGGCTTGGCCTTGATGACCTTCTCGTCAAACACCATCACGTCGGCAATCAGGCCGGGTGCATTCTTGGAGGAGAACACCACCTTGAATTTCTTGCCGCCGCCCTGGCTCAGGATTTGCGACAGGCTGGGCTCGTAGGTCACGCCAATGGGCAACTGGCCTGAGGCCATGGCAGCGGGCACGGCTTCGGGCGTCATGCTGACCCCATTGATGTCCTTGTCGGTCAGGCCATTGCTCTTGAGCGCGTAGGACAGCAGGAAGTCCGAAGGCGAGAGCGGGTTGAAGCCGATCTTCTTGCCCTTGAAGTCTTTCACGGTCTTGATGCTGGCGTCGGCCACGATGGCGTCGCCGCCGTTGGAGTAGTCGATGGGCATGACGACCTTTTGCATCTTGCCGTCCGCCACCTGGCCCACCACCTGGTCATAGGTCAAATGGCCGCCGTCGATGGCGCCGCTGGCAATGGCCGCCGGGATCAGGGCCGGGTCGGTGAAGACCTGCAGCGAGACCTTGAGGTTGTACTTCTTGTACAGGTCCAGGGCTTCGGCGACGTAGAAGGGGCCGTAGCCGATCCAGACCACGGTGCCGATTTTCATTGACGTGGGACCGGCCGCAAGAGCGGAGGCAGTGGCCAGCGTGGCGCACAGACCCAACAGGGTCTTGAGGCCGACGCGCTTGCTCGGGCTGTTCAGGGTACGGGCAGGGACTTGATGGAAAGCGCTCATGTGAAAACTCCTTGGTTGGATGACAGGCGCAGGAAGAGACGATCGATGAATCGTTCTCCCGGGCTTTTGTCCCTCCGTGGAGTCTCTTGCGAGACCGGAGCACTCTCGGACCAGACATCAAAGGGCGACACCCCCGACCGGAACCCTAGTGCTCCTACGCTAGAGCAATCGTGAATACATCCACAGATCGCACTTCTTGCTGACGTACTGCTACGCAAGTGGCATGCCATGTTGGCAAAGTGGCTGTGGTGGCTCTGGCCAGCCCGCAGTGCACGCAAACAGGTGCATAGACAGCGCGTCGCACTTCCCTTTTTGTGCCGTGCAAGGGGCTGTGCCGTGTTGTGGTGCATGGCGGGTGCACTGCTTTGGCCGCGGCGCGGGTTGCCGCACAGGCGAGGCGGCTGGAGTCGGTTGGCGGCGGATAGAACAAGGCTGGTGTGAATGTTGCGTCCTCCCCGGGCTTTTGCAGTGGAAAGAACCCAAAGCATGGCAAAGATTCCCCCGGGCGTTGGCCCCCGCTTCCCGCAGGTGGTGGTGTTGTTTGGTGCCACGGGCGACCTGGCCAAGCGCAAGCTGCTGCCGGGCCTCTACCACCTGGCCAGTGCGGGCTTCATTCCGGGCTGCCGCATCATTGGCGTGTCGCTGGATGACATCGATGCCGATGCCTTCCGCTCTGTGGCCCGCTCGGCGCTGGACGCGTTTTTCAACCGCAAGATCACACCGGGTGACTGGGATGCCTTTGCCGGCAGCCTGGACTATGTGCCCCTGTCGGCCGGCCCGGCAGCCCTCAAAGCGGCAGTGGACGCCGCACGCGCCAGCCTCGGGGGCGAGACCCGGCTGCTGCACTACCTGAGCGTGCCGCCCAGCGGGGCCCTGCCGGCCGTGCGCATGCTGGGCGAGGCCCAGTTGGTGGAGGGTGCGCGCATCATCATGGAGAAGCCCTTTGGCGTGGACCTGGCCAGTGCCGTCACACTGAACGGCAAGTTGCACGAGGTGTTTGCGGAGGAGCAGATTTTTCGCATTGACCACTTCCTGGGCAAGGAGCCGGCGCAAAACATCCTGGCCTTCCGCTTTGCCAACGGCCTGTTCGAGCCGATCTGGAACCGCAACTTCATTGACCATGTGCAGATCGACGTGCCCGAGACGCTGGGCCTGGGCAAACGCTCGGGCTTCTACGAGCAGACCGGCGCCTACCGCGACATGGTGGTGACGCACCTGTTCCAGATCCTGGCCTTTATTGCCATGGAGCCACCCACGGCGCTGGAGCCCGCGCCCATCAGCGAAGAGAAGAACAAGGTGTTTCGCAGCATGCTGCCCATACAGCCTTCTGACGTGGTGCGCGGCCAGTACAGCGGCTACCGCGATGAGGACGGCGTGGACCCGCAAAGCGAGACCGAGACCTTTATTGCGCTCAAGTGCTTTATTGACAACTGGCGCTGGGCCGGTGTGCCCTTCTTCCTGCGCACCGGCAAGCGGCTGGCCGAGGGGCAGCGCATCATCTCGATTGCCTTTCGCGAGCCACCCAAGAGCATGTTCCCGGTAGGCTCGGGCGTGGGTGCGCAGGGCCCCAACCACCTGACCTTCGATCTGGCCGATGCTTCCAAGATGTCGCTCTCGTTTTACGGCAAGCGCCCCGGCCCCGGCATGCGCCTGGACAAGCTCAGCCTGCAGTTCGCCATGCGCGACACCGGACTGATGGGCGAGGTGCTGGAAGCCTACGAGAGGTTGATCCTGGACGCCATGCGCGGCGACCGCACCCTGTTCACCACGGCCGACGGCATTGAGCGGCTGTGGCAGGTGTCACAACCCCTGATGGAGGCGCCCCCGCCCGTGCGCCTGTACGAGCCCGGCTCCTGGGGACCGAAGTCCATTCACCAGCTGATCGCACCGCATGCCTGGCGGTTGCCGTTTGAGCGGGCCTGGAGAAACCCGGATCAGACGGGGGGTTGAGGGCGGGCTATCGGCCGGACAAACCTGCGCGAGCCCACTTCATTTCATGCCACCAAACGCATGACTTCCGGTGAATGCGCAGCAATGCGCAACAATGTCCTGGCCGCACCCGATGGTTCACGCCGACCTTGCTCCCAGTCTTGCAAGGTCCGCACTGACACGCCCAACAAGTGAGCAAACTCAGACTGTGACACGCCCATTTTGGTCCGCGCCTCTGCGGCCGAGGTCAAAACAACCTCCGTCGTACGTGCGGCTTTGCCTGCTTTCATTTGACGAACCGACTGCAGCAGGTCGCTTTGGAACTGCTGCATTTCCTTGTCCACCGACTTGGCGATTGCCTTAGCCATATTCCACCTCGTATTTAAGTTTTGCCAAAAATTCTACGGGAAGGTTGTCGAACTTTGCCTTTGCGTACACGATCAACAACCAGATACGACCTTCGACTGTGTTGAAGTAGATGACCCGTGCACCTCCGCGCTTACCCATACCGCCCCGACTCCAGCGCACTTTGCGGCAGCCGTGCGAGCCCGGCACAACATCACCTGCCAGCGGGTTGGCTGCAATCCAGTTGATGAACTCGGTACGCGCGGCATCCGACCACACGACCGCTGCGTACCTTTGAAAAATTTCGGTTTCAGAGACCGTGTGCATGGCTCGATTATACGGCAGTGCCGTATTAAATCAAGAAGCCCGATCTGGGACAAGCTCTTGAATCCCCCCCAAACACCCTTATCATTAGCACTCAGCTCAGACGAGTGCTAACATCGCCGCCTGAACCCGACACCGGTGCCTGCTCTGTGCAGTGGGCGCCTTGTTTTTTACCTCTGTTTCAAAACCAAGGAGATTCCTCATGAAACTGCGTCCTCTGGCCGACCGCGTGATCGTCAAACGCGTTGAAAGCGAAACCAAAACAGCCTCCGGCATCGTCATCCCCGACAACGCCGCTGAAAAGCCTGATCAAGGCGAAGTGCTGGCAGTTGGCCCCGGCAAGCGCAATGACAAGGGCGAAATCGCCGCTCTGACCGTCAAGGTTGGTGACCGCGTTTTGTTCGGCAAATACAGCGGCCAGACCGTCAAGGTCGATGGCGACGAGCTGCTGGTCATGAAAGAAGACGATTTGTTTGCAGTGGTTGAGAAATAAGTTCTCCCCCGCACAACAAGTCCTTTTTAACTTTTAAATTTTTGGAGTCCTAACATGGCAGCAAAAGACGTAATTTTCGGCGGCGAAGCCCGCGCACGCATGGTTGAAGGCGTGAACATCCTGGCCAACGCGGTCAAGGTCACCCTGGGCCCCAAGGGTCGTAACGTGGTTCTGGAGCGCTCTTTCGGCGCCCCCACCGTGACCAAGGACGGTGTGTCCGTGGCCAAGGAAATCGAACTCAAGGACAAGCTGCAGAACATGGGCGCGCAGATGGTCAAGGAAGTTGCTTCCAAGACTTCTGACAACGCTGGTGACGGCACCACCACTGCTACCGTGCTGGCCCAGGCCATCGTGCACGAAGGCATGAAGTACGTGACCGCCGGCATGAACCCCATGGACATCAAGCGCGGTATCGACAAGGCTGTGGAAGCCCTGATCGCCGAACTGAAAAAGGCTTCCAAGCCCACCACCACCACCAAGGAAATCGCACAGGTTGGCTCCATCTCCGCCAACAGCGATGAATCCATCGGCACCATCATTGCCAACGCAATGGACAAGGTCGGCAAAGAAGGCGTGATCACCGTGGAAGACGGCAAGAGCCTGCAAAACGAACTCGACGTCGTTGAAGGCATGCAGTTTGACCGCGGCTACCTGTCGCCCTACTTCATCAACAACCCCGAAAAGCAATCCGCTTTGCTGGACAACCCCTTCGTGCTCCTGTTCGACAAGAAGATCAGCAACATCCGTGACCTGCTGCCCACCCTGGAGCAAGTTGCCAAGGCTGGTCGTCCCCTGCTGATCATTGCTGAAGATGTCGAAGGCGAAGCCCTGGCAACTCTGGTGGTCAACACCATCCGCGGCATCCTGAAGGTGGTGGCTGTCAAGGCTCCTGGCTTTGGCGACCGTCGCAAGGCCATGCTGGAAGACATCGCCATCCTGACCGGTGGCAAGGTGATCGCTGAAGAAATCGGCCTGACCCTGGAAAAAGTGACTCTGGCTGACCTGGGTTCCGCCAAGCGCATTGAAGTGGGCAAGGAAAACACCATCATCATCGACGGCGCCGGCGCTGCTGCTGACATCGAAGCCCGCGTCAAGCAAGTGCGTGTGCAGATCGAAGAAGCCACCTCCGACTACGACCGTGAAAAGCTGCAAGAGCGCGTGGCCAAGCTGGCCGGCGGTGTTGCCGTGATCAAGGTTGGCGCTGCCACCGAAGTCGAGATGAAGGAAAAGAAGGCCCGCGTGGAAGACGCACTGCACGCTACCCGCGCTGCTGTGGAAGAAGGCATTGTGGCTGGCGGCGGCGTGGCTCTGCTGCGCGCCAAGCAAGCTGCTGGCGAGATCAAGGGTGCTAACGCTGACCAGGACGCCGGTATCAAGCTGGTGATGAAGGCCATCGAAGCCCCCCTGCGCGAAATCGTCTACAACGCAGGTGGCGAAGCCTCTGTGGTGGTGGCTGCTGTGTTGGCCGGCAAGGGCAACTACGGCTTCAACGCTGCCAACGACACCTACGGCGACATGATCGAAATGGGTATTCTGGACCCCACCAAGGTGACCCGTACTGCCCTGCAGAACGCGGCTTCCGTGGCATCCCTGATGCTGACCACCGAGTGCATGATTGCCGAGTCTCCCAAGGCTGACGGTGGCGGCATGGGCGGCGGCATGGGTGGTGGTGATATGGGTGGGATGGGCGGCATGGGCGGCATGGGCATGTAATTGCTCGCCTTGCCTGAGGTTCCAGGCCGTCGTTGCAAGGGCTTGCCGTAGCGCTGCTACTGTCTGCGCCCTTGCGCCTAGGCCTGGAACCTCATGCTGCGTTGGAGTGGCTTTATGTCACTCCTTCAAAAACAAAACCCCGCACGGTGCGAGCCTTGCGGGGTTTTGTTTTGGGGGAACGCTTTTGCATTTGCTTTTGCTTTTGCTTTTGCTCTTGGCGCCTTTTACAGGGTGTTGGGGTCGAAGGCTTTTCTGGCTTGCAGTGCTGCTTCGCGCACAAAGCACGTTTCCTCATGGTCGTTGACCAGGCCCATGGCTTGCATGAAGGCGTACATGGTGGTGGGGCCTACGAACTTCCAGCCGCGCTTTTTCAGGTCCTTGCTGAGAGCAACCGATTCGGCGCACTGCGTCATGCTGCGCAGGGTCTCGCGGGTGATGCGTTGGGGGCGCGATTTTGGTGACGGCTCGAACTTCCAAAAGTAGGCGGCCAGGGAGCTTTCGGACTCCAGCAGCTTCTCGGCGCAGCGGGCGTTGTTGATGGCGGCCTCGATCTTGCCGCGGTGGCGGACTATGCCTGCGTCCTGCATCAGGCGCTCGATGTCCTTGTCGCCAAAGCGGGCCACTTCAGCCAGCCGGAAGTTGGCAAAACCGGCTCGGAAGTTCTCGCGTTTCTTCAGGATGGTGATCCAGGAGAGGCCCGACTGAAAACCTTCTAGGCAGATCTTCTCGAACAGGCGCCGGTCTTCATAGACGGGAAAGCCCCATTCGCTGTCGTGGTAGTCGCGGTAGATTTGCGAGCCATCCACCCAGAAGCAGCGGATGGGCTGTTCGCTCAAGTTGGGATCGGTCATAGGCTGCACTGTAGCTTCAGTTCTTCCGTCAGTTGCTCGGCGGAAGTGAAGTGGATACCCGCCCAGCCCAGGGCACGAGCGGCGTCCACATTGGCCTTCAGGTCGTCAATGAACACCGTGCTGCCCGGCACCAGCCCGTAGCGGGACTGCAGAAGGCTGTAGATGCCGGGGTCGGGCTTGCTGCACAGCACGTCGCCGGAAAAAATGCCGCCATCAAACTGGCCCAGGAACGCGTGCTTTTGCTCCAACTCGCGCGCATAGGGCACGGGCATGTTGGAGAGGAAGTACAGGCCGCGTACGCTGCCCCCGCTTTCACTCTGGGCTCTCTCTCCCAGCTGGCGTCTGTCGTGCAGGGACCGCAGCACAGCCACCGTGTCCTGCATGGGCTGCAGGCGCTCGCCAATGCTGTACACCAATGCCTGCAGCCGGGCCGGGTCCAGCCGCAGGCGACTGGCGGTGCGGCTTATGACGTTATCCATCTCCATCAGGCCACGGTCAAAGTTGTGCCAGTCCTGGTGACTGAACACGGCATGCGCCAGTTGCCGGGCATCGGCCTCGGTGCCAGCGCGCTCCGGAAACACATCGGCCACGATATCGGCCGGGCGCCAGGTGAACAGCACCGCGCCAAAATCAAACACCACATTCATTGCGAAGAACTCTCAGTCAGGTTGTCCCGCAGCGCACGCCGCAGGGCCGCGCCCAATTTGCCTGGCCGCGTGTGGCTGATTTTCACCTGTGGCGTGGCGTGCCAGTTGGCACAGCGCTGGATGGCCGCTGCGACATCGATGGTTTGTGCATCGGTCCACGCGCAGCCTGCCTGCGCGTGCAGGGCCTTGACCTCGAACACGCCCTCGGCGCGGTGGGCCTTGGCGTCCAGCCGGCCTATGAGCTCACCACGGCACAGAATGGGCAGCACAAAGTAGCCGTGGATGCGCTTGGCCTCGGGCGTGTAGCACTCCAGCCGGTAGTCGAAGCCAAACAATGTGAGTGCCCGCTCGCGGTCCCAGACAATGGGATCAAAGGGCGATAGCAAGGCCGTGTGCGTGGCCTCCAGCTTGCCCGCCAGGGCCTTCTTCAGCAAGGCGCTCTGGTTGCTGTGCACATAGGCTGGCACGCTCCAGCCCTCGACAGCCACGCGCAGCATACGGCCTTGTTCCACCAGGACGTCGAGGTCGGTGTCTTTAAGGCGTGGCTTGCTGCGGTAATAGTCATGCACCCAGCGCGCCTGGGTGAGGCCCAAGGCTGCCACGGATTTTTCGGTGAATTGCGCGCGCACCTCGGCCAGCGTGGGCGCTCGCACAGAGCGCTCGGCCGACGCCAAGCGCACGCTAGGCGTCAGCGGATCAACAATCGGATCCTGGTTGCCTGCCAGCACGTTGAGCTGCGGTGCCACCCGCTCTGCCAGGTCGTACACACGCTGAAACTTCTCGCGCCGCGCCACCATCAGCTCGCCAGAGGCAAACAGCGCCTCCAGCCAGCGCTTCTCATCCTTCCAGCCCCACCAGGCAGACGGTATGCCTTCGGGGCGCTCAAAGTCGGACGACTTGACCGGCCCGTTGTCGCGGATGAGCGCCAGCAGTTTGTCCAACTCGGCACGCTGTTTTACATGGGATTTTTGGGCGTTGACCAGACCCCAGTGTTTGCGCGCCTCGCGGTTGTACAGGCGGTGGGCCAGCAGGTCCTCTGCGGGTGCAAAGCAGGCCTCGTGCGCCCAGGTCTCGAACAGCGCGCCTTGTGCCAAGGCCTCGTCCAGCCAGTGCTGCGGGTAGGCGCCCAAGCGGGAGAACAGCACCAGGTAGGGGCTGCGCGCCACCACGTGGATGGTGTCGATTTGCAGCAGGCCCATGCACGCCACACTGGCCCGCAAGCCTGCACGCGTAGCGGGCTTGGATGCGGGCTGCAACAGGCCTTGGGCAGCGAGCTGCAGCTGCCGCGCCTGCGGCAGCGTCAGTTCCATCAGGCGCGCAGGCGCGCCAGCAGGCCTGCGGTGGAGCCGTCCAACCCACTCGCGTCACCGCTGTAGATGCGTGCCTCAATGTCCTTGGCCAGCACCTTGCCCAGTTCCACACCCCACTGGTCAAAGCTGTTGATGCCCCACAGGCTGCCGCTGACAAACACGCGGTGTTCCTGCAGTGCAATCAGCGCGCCCAATGAGGCTGGCGTCAAATCGTCCAGCAACAAGAAAGTGCTGGGGCGGTTGCCGGGAAAATTCTTGTGGCCACCCGCATCGCTTTTGCCAACCATCAGCGCCTGGGCCTGCGCCAGCACATTGGCCAGCAGCAGGGGCTGGTGCAGCGCCAGGTCGTGGCGCGCTTTTTTAACCGCCACAAATTCCATGGGAACCACGTCCGTGCCCTGGTGCAGCATCTGGAAGTAGGCGTGTTGGCCGTTGGTACCCGGCTCGCCCCACAGCACCGGCGAGGTACCGAAGGGCAGCGCCGCACCTTCGGCATCCACCTGCTTGCCGTTGCTCTCCATCTCCAATTGCTGGAGATAGGCCGGCAAGCGACGCAGGGCGCTGTGGTAGGGCGCAATGCTGCGGCTGGTAAAGCCGTGGAAGTTGCGGTACCAGACATCCAGCAGCCCCAGTCGCACCGGCAGGTTCTGCTCCAGCGGGGCGGTTCGGAAGTGCTCGTCCATGGCGTGTGCGCCAGCCAGGAATTCGCGGAAGCCCGCCGAGCCGATGGCAATGGCCAGCGGCAGGCCGATGGCCGACCACATGGAGTAGCGCCCGCCCACCCAGTCCCAAAAACCAAAGGTGGTGGTGATGCCAAAGGCATTGGCTGCTGCCACGTTGGTGGTGAGTGCGGCGAAGTGGCGCGCCGTGTCGGTGCCGCCCTGCGCTGCAAACCAGGCCTTGGCCGAGTTGGCATTGGTCATGGTCTCTATGGTGGTGAAGGTCTTGCTGGCCACCAGGAACAGCGTGCTCTCCACCTTGACCTTTTTGAGCACGGCTGCCAACTCATGCCCGTCCACATTGCTGACAAAGTGCAGGCGTTTGCCCGAGGTGGCAAAGGCATCCAGCGCCACCACGGCCATCTGCGGGCCCAGGTCGGAGCCGCCGATTCCGATGTTCACCACGTCAGTAATGGCAGCGTCCGCATGCACGCTGTCGGCATAGGCCAGCATGGCGTTCAGGGTGCTGTGCACCTTGGCCAGCTCGGTGGCACGGTGACTGCCGTCGTTGCTGGCAGGGGCCGGCGTGCGCAGCAGCACATGCCAGACTTCGCGGCCCTCGGTGTTGTTGATCTTGTCACCGGCAAACATGGCATCGCGGTGCTCGGCCACGCCGCTTTGGCGTGCCAGGTCCATCAACAGGCTTTCAGTGGCCGCGTCGATGCGGTTCTTGGACAGGTCCGCAAACACCAGCGGTGCGCTTTGGCTCAAACGTTCAAAGCGCCCTGCGTCCTGCACAAACGCGTCGCGCAGGTCAAAGCTTTTGCCAGTGGCCGCATAGGCCGCTTGCAGTTGGGCCCATGCGGGCGTGCGATCACATCGTGTACGTGCCATGGTTCAGGCTCCCAGCAACAACTGTTCCAGTTTGATGGCATCCACGCAGAAGGCGCGAATGCCTTCAGCCAGCTTTTCGGTGGCCATGGCGTCGTCGTTCAGGGCCAGGCGGAAACCTGCCTCATCAAAGAACACATGCGGCAGGTCCAGCGTCTGGGCTTTGCTGGCATCCAGGGCCTGCACCAGAGGTGCATCGTTTGCGGCCAATACGGCCAGCAGATCGGGGCTGATGGTCAGCAGGTCGCAGCCTGCCAGTGCGGTGATCTGGCCGACGTTGCGAAAGCTCGCACCCATCACTTCGGTGGCAATGCCGTACTTCTTGTAGTAGTCATAAATCTGCTTGACCGACTGCACGCCGGGGTCGTTGGCACCTGCCATGTCGGCCTCCACCCACTTGGCGCCAGCCGTCTTTTTGTACCAGTCGTAGATGCGGCCCACAAACGGGGAGATGAGTTGCACCTTGGCCTGGGCACAGGCCACGGCCTGGCTGAAGGAAAACAGCAGGGTCAGGTTGGTGTGTATCCCCTTGCGCTCCAGCTGCTCGGCGGCCTGGATGCCCTCCCAGGTGGACGCCACCTTGATCAGCACGCGGTCGATATGAATGCCTTCGGCCTGGTACAGCTCGATCAGGCGCTCACCGCGCGCCACCGTGGCATTGGTGTTGAAGCTCAGGCGTGCATCCACTTCGGTAGAGACCCGGCCCGGAATGATGGACAGGATCTCGCAGCCAAAGCGCACCAGCAGCCGGTCCATGATCTCGTCCAGCGGGCGGTCACGGAACTGGTTCACCGTGTCTTGCAGCAGCGGCGCGTACTCGGGCTTTTGTACGGCTTTGAGAATCAGGGAGGGGTTGGTGGTGGCATCCTGCGGCTTGAAGGCGTCCAGTTGCTTGAAGTCACCGGTATCGGCCACAACCGTGGTCCATTGCTTGAGCGCGTCGAGTTGGTTCATGTAGGCAGCTTTATTCGTTAAAAGGCGCTTGAATTATCAATGAAACAAAGTTACATTTCAACGTCAATATTTATGTAACTTCAAATCATGAGCTTTGATCTCGTACTGTTTGGTGGAACCGGTGACCTGGCATGGCGCAAGCTGATGCCGGCTTTGTTCCAAGCCTTCCGCCATGGCACCTTGCCCGAAGGCGGACGCATTATCGGCGTGGGCCGGGAGGACTTGGGCAACGAAAAATACCGCAGCCTTATCCAGGCCCGTTTTGACAACGTGGACCTGGCCAAACGCCCCAGTTCTGAGGAGTTTGGGCGCTTTGCCGCCCTGCTCGAATTTGTGCAGATGGACCTGTCCAAGCCCGACGACTACGGCAAGCTGGCAGCCAAGCTGCACGAGCGCGACACCAAGACGGTGGTGATGTACGTGGCCACTGCCCCGGCCCTGTTCACCACCGTGTGCGAGCAACTCGCCGCCGCTGGCCTGAACACACCCAAGACCCGCGTGGTGCTGGAAAAGCCCTTGGGCCATGACCTGGCTTCCAACCGCGCCATCAACCACACGGTGCGCAAGTTCTTCGAGGAAAAGCAGGTCTTCCGCATTGACCACTACCTGGGCAAGCCTGCGGTGCAAAACCTGTTTGCCCTGCGCTTTGGCAATGCCCTGTTCGAGCCCCTGTGGCGCCGGGAACACATTGCCAACATCCAGATCAGCATTGCCGAAGACCTGGGCGTGGAAAGCCGTGGCGCTTTCTATGAGAACACCGGGGCGCTGCGCGACATGGTGCAAAACCACGCGCTGCAACTGCTGTGCGCCATTGCCATGGAGCCGCCTATCAACTCGCATGCCGATGCCATCCGCGATGAAAAGCTCAAGGTGCTGCGCTCCCTCAAGCCCTGGACCAAAGAGTCTTTGACGCACGACGTGATCCGCGGCCAGTATGCAGCGGGCACCAGCGGCGGACAAAAGGTGCCCGGCTACCGCGAGGAAACCGGCGTCAGCCCAAGCAGCAATACCGAGACTTTCGTGGCCCTGCGCACCGAAATCTCCAACTGGCGCTGGGCCGGTGTGCCCTTCTACATCCGTACCGGCAAACGCCTGGCCGGACGCGAAGGCAGCATCGTGGTGAACTTCCGCGCCACCCCGCATGCCATCTTCAACTCCAACACCAATGTGGCCAACAAATTGGTGATCCACTTGCAGCCCAAGGACGGACTGGAGCTTCACCTGCTGGCCCAGGGCCAGGCCAACCGCAACGTGCGCGGCGCGGCAGCCCAAACCCTGGCCCCGGTGCAACTGGACCTGGACTTTGACAAACGCTTTGGCTCCGAGCGCGTGGGCGCGTATGAGCGCTTGCTGCTGGACGTGATCGACGGCCGCCTGAATCTGTTTGTGCGCAGCGATGAGCAGGAAGAAGCCTGGCGCTGGGTCGAACCCATGATTGACCACTGGACCAACGACCCGCAAGGCCCGCGCCTGTATGCCGCTGGCACCTGGGGCCCCAGTGCGTCCAGCGCCATGATCGCCCGCGACGGCTTTTGCTGGAGCGAAGAGTCTTAAATTTCTGAAAGCCCCCCATGCTGGAACGCATCAAAGCCTCCCTGCCCTCCCTGGCACCCGCCGAACAGCGGGTGGGCAAGCTGTGCCTGGCCGACCCGCGCATTTTTGCCAAACTGCCAGTGAGCGAGCTGGCCGACCGGGCCCATGTGAGCAAGCCCACGGTGGTGCGCTTTTGCCGCAGTGTGGGCTATGACGGCCTGTCCGATTTCAAGCTGAAATTGGCGGGCACCGTCAACGAGGGCGTGCCCTTCATCCACCGCAGCGTGGACGCAGATGACAAGACCAGCGACGTCATGGTCAAGGTCATCGACAACACGGTGGCCGCCTTCCTGAAGTACCGCAACGACGCCAGCAGCATGGCCATCGAGAAGGCCGTCAACGCCCTGGTGGAAAGCTACACCGCGGGCAGGCAGATCCAGTTCTTTGGCGTCGGCAATTCCGGTGTGGTGGCGCTGGATGCACAGCACAAGTTCTTTCGCTTGGGCATCAACACCAACGCCTACAGCGACGGCCACATGCAGGTCATGAGCGCGTCCATCCTGGGCGCCGGGGACTGCGTGGTGGTGATCAGCAACTCGGGCCGCACACGCGACCTGATGGACGCCTGCGACATCGCGCGCAAGAACGGCGCTACAACAATAGTCATCACCGCCAGCGGCTCACCCCTGGCCAGCGCAGGCCATATCCACCTGAGCGCCGACCACCCCGAAGGCTTCGACAAGTACAGCCCCATGGTCTCGCGCCTGCTGCACCTGATGATCATCGACATCCTGGCCACCTGCGTGGCCCTGCGCATTGGCGGCGGCAAGCTGCAACCGCTGCTGAGCGAGATGAAGCACAACTTGCGGAACAAGCGCTACGCCTGAGCACGCGCCAGCCACTCCATCCAGATCAACAAAAAACCCCGCTGCATTGCTGCAGCGGGGTTTTTAACTTGCTTCATTGAAAGCTGGCTTACGCCAGCATCAATTTAGAAAGTGTGGTCGAGGTACACACGGGTTTGTGTGTCTTTACCGTAGCCGAGACCGCTGTTGGCGACATTGTCCCAAGAACGGTAGCCGACCAGCACGGTGGTGCGCTTGCTCAGAGCGTAGGAAGCGCCCAGGCCCATGCCAGTGCGAGTTCCGTCAGCGCGGCCAGCAACAACGGTTCCGTCCAGGTCATCCTTGGAATTGCCCCACTCGCCACCAACGGTCAAAGCGCCGAACGGCACTGCGAACGACAGGTAGGTGTCAGTGGTGGAACCCTTGACCTTCTTGGCAACTTGGAAACCCAGGCCAAACTTGGCAACGCCCAGATCGTAGCTACCAGCCAGAGTCAGCTTGTTGTCCAGAGTCAGGAAGGTGCCGCCGTCTTTGTTGTCGTACAGGTTGTAGGCTGCATAAGCACCCAGAGCACCAGCAGCGTACTTGGCGCTGATGGAGTTGTTGCCTTGGCCGCTGTTACCAGTGGATCCAACGCCTTCACCCAAACCAGCTGCGGACTCAGAGTGCTTCACAGCCACGGCAACGGGGCCGATGGGCATGGACCAGGACACGGAGTCACGGTCGCTGTTGGCAGCGAACAGTTTGCCGTCTTGACCCAGCCAGCCTGGTGCAACAGCAGCCAGGGTACCGGACAAGGAACCGTTTTGCTCTTCAGCAGCCAGCTTGAAAGTGCCAGCACCAGTGATGATGCTCAGGTCAGCGTTGGTGCCATACAAAGCGCCACCTTCTTCGGAACGGTCCAGACCTTCGATGCCCATGTTGGCAACAGCCTTCATGCCGCCGCCGAGGTCTTCAGTTGCGTTGAAGAAAATACCGGACGTGTTCACACCCAGACCAGAAGAGGTAGAGTCGGAACCGGCACCAGCGGTGGTGGTGCTCTTGTAGCCCATGGCCAGTTCACCAGTGATGGTGACTTGAGCGAAAGAAGCGCCAGAAGCAGCCAAAACTGCCAGTGCAACGAGAGTCTTTTTCATGTAAATATTCTCCAAGGTTTAACAAAGGGCTCCAGGAGGAACCCCGGGCCAACCTCCTAGATCAAGGAAGTTGTATGTATTGCACCAGAGCGGAGGGGGTTTTGCAAAGGAAAGCGGCAAATTAAGCGTGGCCCACCGTGCTTTCGTTGCAAGGCTGCAACAATTTGTATCGGGCTTGCAAAGCGCCTGCCTGCTCTACACTTATCGGCAACTTTGGGACTGACTTGACTATGGACTCCTTCTTCATTGCCGCCGACACCGCCCTGCGCACCCTGTTTGCCAAGCCACGCGCTTCTGCCGCCTGCGCCACCCTGCCCGAAGGTCCTACGGAACTCAATGACGCAGAAAAGCGGAAGGCCGCCGGGTTGATGCGGGTGAACCATGTGGGCGAGGTGTGCGCGCAGGCGCTGTATGCCGCGCAAGCCCTGTCGACCCGCAACCCGGAGTTGCGCCAGCAGTTCAACAAGGCCAGCGCCGACGAAGTGGATCACCTGGCCTGGACGGCCGAGCGACTAGAGGAACTGGGCTCGCGCCCATCGCTACTCAACCCGCTGTGGTACGCCGGTGCTTTTAGTCTGGGGTTGCTGGCCGGGCGCATGGGCGATGCGGTCAGCCTGGGCTTTGTGGTGGAAACCGAAACCCAGGTGGGCGCCCACCTGAAAAGCCATCTGGACAGCCTGCCCGCAGGCGACCATGCCTCGCGCGCCATCGTGGCTCAAATGCACGACGATGAGATGCGCCATGCCCATGAGGCGCAGGCAGCGGGGGCGACGGAGCTGCCTGCGCCGGTGAAGCACCTGATGCGCGCAACCGCCAAGGTGATGACCACCGTGGCCGAGCGCATCTAGGCTTCAGACCTCCAGCAGGTCGAAGCTGGTGCTGATCTCGGCCGTCTTGGCCAGCATGATGCTGGCCGAACAATATTTCTCGTGGCTCATGGCTATGGCGCGCTCTACCGCCGCAGCGGGCAAGCCCTTGCCACTGACAGTGAAGTGCATGTGGATCTTGGTAAACACCTTGGGGTCCACCTCGGCACGCTCAGAGGTGAGCTTGACGCTGCAACCCTGCACGTTATGGCGACCGCGTTTGAGGATCAGTACCACGTCATAGGCGGTGCAGCCACCGGTGCCGGCCAGCACGGTTTCCATGGGTCGCGGCGCCAGGTTCTGGCCACCGTTCTCAGGCTTGGCGGCATCGGGTGCGCCATCCATCATCAGGGTGTGGCCACTGCCGGTTTCGGCCACAAAACCCATCCCCGAGCGTGTACCCAGGGCCCCGGTCCAACTGACTGTGCATTCCATGTTCTTCATCCTTGGTGAGAGCAGCGCGCAACGGCGCCGAATGAGGCGGGATTATCATGCAAGGCTGTATTGAGCCCGCTATGACCACTCCGAAACGCAAACACCTCACCCCCGCCGACTACCTGAAAAAGATCCTGACCGCCCGTGTCTATGACGTGGCGCGAGAGTCCGCGCTGGAGCCCGCCAAGATTTTGAGCAAACGCATCCACAACATGGTGCTGCTCAAGCGCGAAGACCAGCAGTCGGTGCGCAGCTTCAAATTGCGCGGGGCCTACAACAAGATGGCGCACCTATCGCCGGAGCAATTGAAGAAGGGCGTGATCTGCGCCTCGGCTGGCAACCACGCCCAGGGCGTGGCCCTGAGTGCCACCAAGCTGGGCACGCGGGCGGTGATCGTCATGCCCACCACCACACCGCAGGTGAAGGTGGATGCGGTGCGCGGCTTTGGCGGCGAGGTGGTGCTGTTTGGCGACAGCTACACCGACGCCTTCAACCACGCCCTGTTGCTGCAGAAGAAACAGGGCCTGACCTTTGTGCACCCCTTTGACGACCCGGATGTGATTGCCGGCCAGGGCACGATTGCCATGGAAATGCTGCGCCAGGTGCAGACCCTCAGCGGCCAGGAAGGCGCCTTGAAGGGTGCGCGGCTGGACGCCGTGTTTGTGGCCATTGGTGGGGGCGGGCTGGTGTCGGGCGTGGCCAATTACATCAAGGCGGTGGACCCGCGCATCAAGGTGATTGGCGTGCAGATGAACGACTCGGATGCCATGGCGCAGTCGGTCAGTGCCAAGAAGCGCGTCACCCTGCCCGATGTGGGCCTGTTCTCGGACGGCACGGCGGTGAAGCTGGTTGGCGAGGAAACCTTCCGCGTGGCCAAGGGCCTGGTGGATGAATTCATCATCGTGGACACCGACGCGGTGTGCGCCGCCATCAAGGACATCTTTGTGGACACGCGCAGCATTGTGGAGCCCAGTGGGGCCCTGGCCGTGGCGGCCATCAAGCAGTATGTGGACAAGCACAAGACCAAAGGCGAAACCTATGGCGCCATCCTGTGCGGCGCCAATATGAACTTCGATCGCCTGCGCTTCGTGGCCGAACGCGCCGAAGTGGGCGAGGAGCGCGAGGCCCTGTTTGCTGTGACCATCCCCGAAGAGCGCGGCAGCTTCAAACGCTTTTGCGAGCTGATTGGCGAATTGCCCGGTGCAGCGCGCAGCGTCACCGAATTCAACTACCGCATGAGCGATTCCAAAAAAGCCCATGTGTTTGTAGGCCTGACCACCCATGGCAAGGGCGAGTCCACCAAGATTGCCGCCAACTTCAACAAGCACCGCTTCCAGACCCTGGACCTGACGCACGACGAACTGGCCAAGGAACACATACGCCACATGGTGGGCGGCAGCTCGCCCCTGGTGCACGAGGAGCGCCTGTTGCGCTTTGTCTTCCCCGAGCGGCCCGGCGCGTTGATGAAGTTCCTGAGCCTGATGCGCCCGGGCTGGAACATCAGCCTGTTCCACTACCGCAACCAGGGCGCAGACTACGGCCGCATCCTGGTGGGCCTGCAGGTGCCCAAAGCCGATGACAAGGCCTTTGCCAAGTTCCTGCAGACGCTGGACTATCCCTATGTGGAAGAGACCGCCAATCCGGTCTACCGCATGTTCCTCCAGCAATAATTTTTCAAAAGGAACCACGCCATGGCCATGAATCTCGACGGACGATTGGTGGTGGCCATTTCCAGCCGCGCCCTCTTCAACTTTGAAGAAGAGAACCAGGTGTTTGAGCAAGGCGACGACCGCGCCTACATGCAGTTGCAGCGCGAGCGCCTGGACATTCCGGCCAAGCCCGGCGTGGCTTTCTCGCTCGTGAAGAAACTGCTGGCCTTCAACGAGACGCCTTCACAGCGGGTGGAGGTGGTCATCCTCTCGCGCAACGACCCGGTCAGCGGCCTGCGCGTGATGCGTTCGGCGCAGTACTACGAGCTGCCCATCATCCGCTGCTCGTTCACCCGCGGTGAGGCGCCCTGGCGCTACCTGAAACCCCTGCACGCCAACCTGTTCCTGAGCACCCACCTGAGCGATGTGCGTGCGGCCCTCAACGCCGGTGTGCCCGCCGCCCAGGTCTACCCGCACTCGGCCCATGCCAGCCAGGCGCACCCGGGCGAAGTGCGCATTGCCTTTGACGGCGACGCCGTGCTCTTCAGCGACGAGGCCGAACTGGTCTACCAGAACCAGGGCCTCAACGCCTTCCAGCAGCACGAGATGGACAAGGTCACCCTGCCCCTGCCCGATGGCCCGTTCAAGCCCCTGCTGGTGGCGCTACACCGCATGCAGCAGGCCGAGATTCCGCACATGCGCATACGCACCGCCCTGGTCACTGCGCGCAGCGCCCCGGCGCACGAGCGCGCCATCCGCACGCTGATGGACTGGAACATCGAGGTGGATGAAGCCATGTTTCTGGGCGGGCTGGACAAGGGGGAGTTCCTGCGCGAGTTCGAGCCCGACTTCTTCTTTGACGACCAGACCGGCCACATCGAATCCGCCGCCCGCCACGTTCCCAGCGGCCATGTGGCCAGCGGCACGCGCAACGCGGATTAGGCGCAACACGGGCATGGCCATGCGCCCGCCAGCGTGACTCCTGCAACGAATCACAAAGAGCAGGTAAAGACGGGGGCCAATGGTCGTCGCAAGCTGCTTCGTTGGCGTTGGGCAATGGCACACTGTCCCATCACTGCGGAACCACACAAAATGCGACTCCAAGCCCCGCCCACTCTGCACCGACGCCAGGCCCTGCAAACCATCGCACGCTGTGCCGCTCTGGCCACCGGTGGCGTGGCACTTGCTGGCTGGGCGCAGCCCCCCGCGCAAGCACCCATGGCCGCACCGCCCGCAGGATTGCCAGGCGGCACAGCTGCTGCAGTGGACCGGGTGGTTGCAGAACAGTGGCGCGTGCTGTCCCGCCTGGGCTATGGCCCCACGGCCAGCCTGGTCCAGGAGCTGCAGGCCGCCAGCAACCCGCGTGCCTGGGCCCTGCAGCAGATCGACACAGCCCAGCGTGCCAGCCAGTCCGCGCCCATGCTGTCCGCTGAGCTGCAGGACATCAACGCCCCATTGCCGCAGATCTTTGTGGGCGCACAACGCGAACGCCAGGCCCGCGCCAGCCTGAAGGCCACGGGCGACACCGCCGAAAAAAATGCCAGCACAGCAGATACGCCCAACATGGACGCACGCCAGCGCCTGGACTTCTCGGTTCCCGCCGAGCCACAGAACTTCAACCGCAGCATGATTGAGAAGACGGCCGTCTGGCGCCTGCAGGCCAGCAGCCAGCCCGCGCAGGAGAACATCCTGCTCGCCCGCATGACCGAGTTCTGGTTCAACCACCTCAACGTCTATATCGGCAAGGGCGCCGTGCGGCCCTTTGTGGGCCACTACCTGATCCACGTGGCGCGCGCCCATGCCTTGGGAAAGTTTGAAGACCTGCTGCTGGCCAGCGCGCGCCATCCAGCCATGCTGCATTACCTGGACCAGGCGCAAAGCGTGGCCAATGGCACGCGCGGTGCGCAGGGCAGCACCCGCGGCCTGAATGAAAACTACGCCCGCGAACTGATGGAGCTGCACACCCTGGGGGTGGACGGCGGCTACACGCAGAACGATGTGCACGAACTCGCGCGCGTGCTCACCGGCTGGACCGTGGGGCCCAATGCAGCAGACGGCTTCCGCTTTGCCCTGCGCACGCATGACGGTGGCAACAAGCGCGTGCTGGGCCACAGCTACCCGGAAGGCCTGTTGGGCCGGGGCGAAGCCGAGGGCGAGCAGGCCATCCGCATGCTGGCGCGCCAACCGCAAACGGCCCGGCGCCTGAGCCTGCGGCTGGCGCAGTTTTTTGTGGCCGACCAACCATCGCCGGCGCTGGTCCAGCGCTTGAGCAAGACCTTTCTGGACAGCCAGGGCGACATCAAAGTGTGGCTGCAAACCCTGGTGCAATCGCCCGAGTTCTGGGACCCGGCCAACCGCCTGTTCAAGACGCCCATGGACTTTGCCTGCTCGGCCCTGACCGCCACCGGTGCCGCGCCAGACCGCCGTGCCCTGCTGCTGACCCTAGGCTTTTTGAACAACGCCGGCCAGCCCCTGCACGGCTGGCAAACGCCGGACGGCTACAAGACCGATGCCGCCACCTGGCTCGCGCCCGAAGCCCTGACGCGCCGCGCCGACTACGCCCTGGCCCTGGGCAAGCTGGGCGGCGACCTGGATTT
The DNA here is from genome assembly GCF_003415675.1 of Rhodoferax lacus. Taxonomy (GTDB): domain Bacteria; phylum Pseudomonadota; class Gammaproteobacteria; order Burkholderiales; family Burkholderiaceae_C; genus Allorhodoferax; species Allorhodoferax lacus. Next base: position 27,762 of record NZ_QFZK01000003.1, on the reverse strand, counting down.
TTTGCGGCCCTACCTTGGCGCGGCCACGCTGGACACCGTGGCACGCCAAAAGCCGGGCTTGCAGAACGGCCTGCTGCTGGCCAGCCCCGAGTTCATGTACAAATAAGCGGAGGCACACCATGCCCGATTCCCAAGACCTCCAGCACCCCAAGTCCTTCCAGCACTTGCCCATGCAACCCACGCACCTGCCGCGCCGGCAGTTCCTCTCCACCCTCCTGGCCGCGGGCAGCGCCTGGGCCGCACCCATGGCCTGGGCACAGGGCCAAGGCAGCGCAAGCGATGGCCGCCTGGTAGTGGTGTTTTTGCGCGGTGCCTATGACGGCCTCTCGGCCCTGGTGCCGCACGGCGACCGCAGCTACTACGCCATGCGTCCCACCATTGCCATTGCCGCCCCCGACGGCACGGCACTAACCACGCTCAGGCTGGATGACACCTTTGGCCTGCACCCTGCCCTGTCCGCCCTGCAGCCGCTGTGGCAACAGGGTGTGCTGGCGGTGATTCCAGCCGCTGGATCGCCCGACCCTACACGCTCCCACTTCGATGCCCAGCACCAATGGGAAATCGGCAGGCCAGGCCACAGCGGCGCAGCCACTGGCTGGCTCAACGCCTTGGCCAGCCTGCGCACAGCCTCAGACAAAACACAGGCCGCAGCACTGGGCGTGGGCGAAGCCAATCCGCAAATCCTCTCGGGCCCGGCAATGGTGCAACTGGTGCCACGTGGCCAGGCCGCCACGCGCCAGGGCGCCCTGGGCGATGCCCGCACACACGATGCCGTGATGCAGCTCTACGCCGGGCAGGACGGCCTGTCGCAGGCCTTCCGGGCCGGGGCCCAGAGCCGCATGCAAACCGCCCAGACCCTGAGTGCCGACATGGCGGATACCGGCATGAACACCAAAGAAATGCAGGCCGCCAACAACGGTGCAGGATCGGCCCAGGGCCTGTTGCTGGACGCGCAGCATCTGGGCACCCTGATGCGCCGCGACCGCCAACTGCGCCTGGGCTTTCTGTCCGCCGGTGGCTGGGACACCCATGCCAACCAGGGTGCCGCCACGGGCGCACTGGCCAACAACCTGGGCAACCTGGCCGCTGCATTGGTGCAACTGCGGCGCGACTTTTCACAGCCCAACGATGTGATCGTGGTGTGCAGCGAGTTTGGCCGCACCAGCGCCGAAAACGGCACACGCGGTACAGACCACGGCCACGGCAATGCCCTGTGGCTCTTGGGCAACCGCGTGCAGGGCGGGCGCTGGCACGGAAACTGGAGCGGCCTGGCGCAGGGCAATCTGCACGAGGGGCGTGACCTGCCGGTGCACCACGATTTCCGCGGCGTGCTGGCGCATGTGCTGCGCAGTACCCAAGGCCTGGGCAACTCTGAACTGGAGCGCATGTTCCCCGGCTTCGCCTGGGATGCGGCGCTGGACGGGCTGATGCGCACCTGAACCCCACGGTGGCAACAGCCCCTCCACACGCCCTTGCCTTTGGCAGCGGCTAACATCGCGCCCACGTACACAGTCAGGGATCACCGGCATGTCCACCAACTCCATTAGCAGCACGCCAAGTCCGTCCAGCGGGCCGTCGACCGACACCCTGGCCGGCAAATGGGCCGCCACCAAACAGCAAACGCAGCGCGTCTGGGCCCTGTCCAAGCCCTACTTTTCCTCCGAGCACAAATGGCAGGCGCGCGGCCTGCTGGCAGCCATCGTGGCGCTCAACCTGGCGCTGGTGTACATGAGCGTGCTGTTCAATGACTGGAACAAGCTGTTCTACGACTCCCTGCAGGACAAGAATGCCGCCGTGTTCTGGGAGCAACTCGGGCGGTTCACCTACCTGGCCTTTGCTTTCATCGTGATTGCGGTCTACAAGTTTTATTTGACGCAGTTGCTGGAGATGCGCTGGCGCGCCTGGATGACCAGCCACTACCTGCAGCGCTGGTTGAAGGACCAGGCGTTTTACCGCTTTGAGCTGGCGCGTTACACCCCCGGCAATGGCCAAGGCCAGGTACCCGACAACCCGGACCAGCGTATCCAGGAAGACATCGGCAGCTTCACCGGCTCCACACTCTCGCTCTCCATGGGGCTGCTGAATTCGGTGGTCACCCTGGGCAGCTTTGTGGGCATTCTGTGGGCGCTCTCGGGCGGCTTCACGTTTCACGTCCAGGGCAGCGAATACGTCATCCCCGGCTTCATGGTCTGGATGGCCCTGCTCTACAGCGTGGTGGGCAGCGTGCTGACCCATTACATTGGCCGCCCGCAGATCGCACTGAACTTCCAGCAACAAAAGGTGGAGGCCGATTTCCGCCACCGCCTGTTGCGGGTACGCGAGTACAGCGAATCCATCGCCCTGGACCGGGGCGAGACGGTAGAAAAAGCCCAGCTGGAGCTGCGCTTTGGCCGCGTGCTGGCCAACTACCTGGCGCTGATCCGCGCGCAAAAGCGGTTGATCTGGTTCAACAGCTTTTTTGGCCAGGCCGCCACCGTCTTCCCGTTTCTGGTGGCTGCACCGCGTTTTTTCAGCGGCGCCATCCAGTTGGGTGAGCTGATGCAGATCTCCAGCGCCTTTGGCCAGGTGCAAGGGGCACTCAGCTGGTTTGTGGACAGCTATAGCAGTCTGGCGACCTGGCGTGCCACCACCGACCGGCTGACCAGTTTTGAGGCTGCTTTTCAGGCAGTGGCACCGGTGGCCGATGCCGTCACCGCGCCGGCAGACGTTGCCGTGCGGGCCGACGACCTGAACGTCTGTCTGCCCACGGGCGCGGTGCTGCTGGCCCACACGCAGCTGCAGGCCAAGGCGGGTGACACGGTGCTGCTCAGCGGCCCTTCGGGCAGCGGCAAGTCCACCCTGTTCAAAAGCCTGGCGGGCATCTGGCCCTTTGCCAGCGGCACGGTGGAGCGCGGCGCCGATGCCATGTTCCTGCCACAGCGCCCCTACTTTCCGGACGGCCCGCTGCGCGATGCCCTGGCCTACCCGCAGGCCGCCAGCACGCACACCGATGCCCAACTCAGCCAGGCGCTGGTGGAAGCCATGCTGCCGCATCTGGCCGACCAACTGGACCGCAATGACGCCTGGAGCCAGAAGCTCTCGGGCGGCGAGCAGCAGCGCCTGGCCTTTGCGCGCGTGCTGCTGAAAAAACCAAAATGGGTGTTTGCCGACGAGGCCACCAGCGCGCTCGATGAGGCGTCCGAGGCCACGCTGTACCAGCGCCTGACCGCTCTGGTGGCCCAGCGCCAGGGCGGCCTGGTGTCGATTGCCCACCGCCCCGGCGTGGCCGCTTTTCACCAGCGGCGCTGGGTGCTGGAGCCTCAGGCTGAGGGTGGCGAGGCCAGGTTCCGCTTGGTCGAAAAACCCGCATAACCCCGGGCCCGCAGTTCGCAGGCCGGGCAGGTGCCGCAGCCATAGCCCCAGGCCTGGCGGTGGGTGCGGTCGCCCAGGTAGCAGGTGTGGGTGTGCTCCACGATCAAGTCCACCAGGGCCTGGCCGCCACCTTTTTGGCCGGTCTTTTCACCTAGCTCCTGTGCCATCTCCCAGGTGGCTGCCTTGTCTATCCACATCAGCGGCGTCTCGATCAGAAAGCGCTGGTCCATGCCGAGTGACAGGGCCAGCTGCATGGCCTTCATGGTGTCGTCGCGGCAGTCGGGGTAGCCAGAGTAGTCGGTCTCGCACACGCCCGTTACCAGCACCTGCAGCCCGCGCCGGTAGGCCAGGGCGGCCGCCAGGGTGAGAAACAGCAGGTTGCGCCCCGGCACGAAGGTGTTGGGCAGGCCGTTGGCTTCCATCTGGAAGGCGGTGTCGCGGGTCAACGAGGTTTCGCTCACCTGACCCAGCATGGACAGATCCAGCAAATGGTCTTCGCCCAGCTTGGCCGCCCAGGCTGGGAACTGCTGGCGCATCTCACGCAGCACGTTCAGGCGCGCATCCAGCTCCACATGGTGGCGCTGGCCGTAGTCAAAGGCCACGGTCTCCACGCGCTCGTAGCGCGACAGGGCATGGGCCAGGCAGGTGGTGGAGTCTTGTCCACCGGAAAAAAGTACAAGGGCAGTGGTGTGCATGGCCGCCATGTTAGGGCATGGGCGCGCCGCAAGCAGGGAGCCACACGAAGTGGGCGACCGTGGGGGCTATGTTTTGCCGCCGGGCCGCCCCAAGGCAAAATGCGGCCCCCTTGGGGGGCAGGAAGCGACACGCAGTGCGCGACCGTGGGGGCTACAACTTCTCGTTTTTCTTGATTTTGTTGGGCTGATAAACCAGCAGCTGCTTGGCCAGATCGCCCGGGATCTGGGTGGGCTCCGTGGGCGTGGTGCGGGTGAGCTGGTTGCTGACCTGCTCCACCTGTATGGCACTGGCGCTGGCGGTCCACATGGACTTCAGGTTGTCCAGCAGCACTTGCGAGATCGGCTTCTGGGGTGGTGTTTCCACTTTTTCGGCAGCGGGCTGGTGTGCTGCCCAGTCATGGGGGACCTGCTGGCTGGAGGCGCTGCGCTTTACCGGGTCGGCCACGCTGGTGTAGGTGGGTTCCCCCTCGTAGGGTCGCGCCTGCAAACTGGACTGCAGCGCCGGGTTCACATGGTTCACCACGCTGGGGGTGGGAGTCAGCGGAGGGCTGGCCTCCACACCGGGATTGACGGGAGCGACCGGAATGATGGCGCCAGCCTTTGACGGCACCACGTCCGCAACCACAGGGCGCAAATTCGGGCTTCGTTCAATGGATGGCAGCGACACTTTGGTTCAGGCTCCAGGCCTCTCCGGTTACTTTTTTAGGTGGACGTACCTTTGATAACGGCAGATTTAGGGGGTTATTTAGGCCTATTTTTAATATTTTTAAAAATAGTTGATCTCAGGCTGTGAAGTGGCAGCCCCGGCAAGCTGCCCAATAGAAGGCCTCAGAGCGCCTTGCGGATGACGCTGCCCGTCAAAAGATAGGGCAGGCGCGGCCCCTGGGCCTGCGTCACGCCGCCCCGGGCTTCCACGCTCATGCCCAGTTTGGACACGGCATCCAGGGCGCTGGCCGTGGCGGGCAGGCGCAGGGTTTTGAGCTTGGGCGGCAAAACGCCCAAAGACTGCGCGGTGCCGCTGGCGGGCAGGGCCCAGAGTTGCATGCTGTCCTCCTGCCCTTCCACCACGCTGTTGAGGCGTTGCAACTGCAAATAGGGCTGACCAAACTCCTGCGTCACCAGCATGGCAGGCTCGCCCTTGTCATCCATCAGCACGGCCACGTACTGCAGCTGTGCGGTTTGCTGCACTTTTTGCTGCAGATCGTGAATCTGCGCCACAAACTGCTCGTACATGCTGACGCCGGCCGTAGCACCCACCGCCAGCAGCAGCAGGCAGAAATAGGTGGCGGCGCGCCAATAGCCTTTGTGGCCCCGGGAGCCGCTGGGCTGTGGGGGCGTGGAGTCGGTGGCTTGCATGGGGGCGTTTCCGGGTTGCCAATCAACACCGTGTTGACGGGCGTTGATTGTGACAGCCCTCAGGCGCGCCGGGCCTCGGGCTGGTCCTGGGTTTCCAGCATGGAGCCGGTCTCCACAAAGCGGCTGTGCCAGGACAGGGCCTCGGTCAGCAGATGCGGCGTGTGCTTGCCGCCCTTGCTGGCCAGGGCGCGTTCAAAGTAGTCGCGCAGCGCGGGGCGGAAGTCGGGGTGGGCGCACTTCTCGATCACCAGGCGGGCGCGCTGGGTGGGCGAGAGGCCGCGCAGGTCGGCCAGGCCTTGCTCGGTGACGATGATTTCCACATCGTGCTCGGTGTGGTCCACATGAGAGACCATGGGCACGATGCAGGAGATGGAGCCGTCCTTGGCAGTGGAAGGCGTCATGAAGAAGGACAGGTAGGCGTTGCGGGCAAAGTCACCCGAGCCGCCAATGCCGTTCATCACGCTGGTGCCCATGATGTGGGTGCTGTTGACGTTGCCGTAGATGTCGGCCTCGATCATGGCGTTCATGGCAATCACGCCCAGGCGGCGCACCAGCTCGGGGTGGTTGCTCATCTCCTGCGGGCGCAGCACGATGCGCTTGCTGTAGAAGTCAATGTTGTCATTGAACTCCTTGAGCGCGTCTGGGCTGAACGACAGCGCCGTGGCTGAGGCCATGCTGAGCTTGCCGGACTTGAGCATCTCCAACATGCCGTCCTGCAGCACCTCGGTGTAGCTGGTCATGTTCTCGAACGGGCCCGCATTCAGGCCGCTGAGCACGGCATTGGCAATATTGCCTACGCCCGACTGCAGGGGCAGCAGTTCCTTGGGCAGGTGGCCCAGCGCCACTTCCTGCGACAGGAATTCGATGATGTGGTTGGCGATGCGCTGCGAGTTTTCGTCCGGCGCGGCAAAGGCGCTGTTGCGGTCCGGCTGGTGGGTCTTCACCACGGCCACCACCTTGCTCCAGTCGACTTCCAGGTAAGGCTGGCCAATGCGGTCGCCCGCGTGCAGCAGCGGGATGGGCTGGCGCTGGGGCGGAATGCGGGTGCCGTAGTAAATGTCGTGCATGCCTTCGAGGCCGGGGTTTTGCAGCGAATTGACTTCCAGAATGATCTTGTCTGCCAGCTGCAGCCAGGTCTTGTTGTTGCCAATCGAGGTGCTGGGAATCAACCGGCCATCTGGCAGCACACCGGCCACTTCCACCACCGCCACATCGAGCTTGCCCAGAAAGCCAAACCATGCCAACTGCGCCACATGGGAGAGGTGGATGTCGGTGTACTGCATCTGCCCGGCATTGATCTGCTTGCGCACCGTCGGGTCCGACTGGTAGGGCAGGCGCATGGAGATGCCATCGGCCTCGGCCAGCACACCATCCAGCTCCGACGCTGTGGAGGCGCCGGTCCACAGGCCGATGCGGAAATCCTCACCCGCGGCATGCAGCTTCTTGATGCGGTCTGCCAGGGCCTGGGGTACCAGCTTGGGGTAACCGGCCCCGGTAAAGCCGCTCATGCCGACATGGGTGCCAGCAGGTATCAGGGCTGCGGCGGCCTCTGCCGACATGGTTTTGGAGGAAAGGGTGTCGGCGTCGAAATGAAGGCTTTGCATATTGGAATAGACTGGATGTTGGGCTGAAGGAGCGATCCGTACCTCGCGCGCGGAATGGCGCCTATCTTAGCAGCCCCAAGTTCATTTCCTAGGGTTTACCCTGAGCTACACTCCCTACAATGCCCCTCCCTGCCGCGTCGGCTAGCTCCACCCGCCCTTTGACCACCAACGCCAGGACCCTGGCTGGCATCGGTCTGCTGCTTGCTGCGGTGGCCTGTTTTGCCGTGCTGGACACCACCACCAAGCGTGTCACCGTCGGTGCGCCTTTGCTGATGGCCGTGTGGGCCCGCTATTTCTTTCAGGCACTGGTGGCCTCGGCACTGATACTGCCCCAAAAAGGCTTGGCGGTTTTGAAGACGGACAACCTGGGGATGCACCTCACACGCGGCGCGCTGCTGATGGTGGTGACCCTCTTGGCATTTTCCAGCCTGCATGTGATGCCGGTGGGCGAGTTCACTGCCATTGTCATGACCACGCCCTTGCTGGTCACGCTGCTGGCGGCACGCCTGCTGGGCGAGTATGTATCGCCCATGCGCGTGGCCCTGGTGCTGGGCGGCTTTGCGGGAACCGCCATCATCGTGCGCCCCGGCGGCGGTACGCTGGATTTTTACAGCTGGCACATACTGCTGCCCCTCGGGATGGTGGTGGCCAATGCCGGTTTTCAGTTGCTGACCAGCAAAATGGCGCGTACCGAAGCCGCCATGACCACCCAGTTCTACACCAGCTGGGTGGGCGCACTGCTGGCCAGCATTCCGCTGTATTGGTTCTGGACCACCATTGACAACCCGGCCCTGTGGCTGGGCCTGTTGGTCATGGGCCTGGCCGGAGCTGCCGGGCATATGCTCATGATCATGGCCTTCGAGCGCGCCCCCGCTGCCACGCTCATGCCCTATATGTACCTGCAAATCGGCTTTGCCATGCTGGGCGGCTGGTTCATGTTTGACCACATCCCGGACCACATGTCGCTGCTGGGCATAGGCCTGATTGCCGCCTGCGGCACGGCCGGTGGCCTGCTCACGCTGTACGAATCACGCCTGCGACGCGAACCCTGAGCGCTCACTCAACTGGCCGCGTCCCGGGCGCCAGCACCACCGCACTCAGACCTGCCACCAGCTCCGGCAGCATGGGCACCATGGTGTCCGGCCCGCCCTGCTTCACGGCCATGCCAAAGCTGTTCTTGACAGCATTGCCCAGGGGATTGGACACCCCCGCGTCATCGGCCATGGACTCCAGGTAACGCAGGTCCTTGAAGGCGTTGGTCAAGGTGAACTTGTGTGCCTCCCGGTTGCCGTTCAGGGTGTATTCCATGAAGGTCTGGTAGAACAGGTTGTCCATGCGGCCGTTGCGGATCACCGCATCAAACATGGCCGGCGTGATGCCCACGGCCTGCGCCAGGGTCAGGGCCTCGGCATACAGGGCGGCATAGCCCAGCGATACAAAGTTGTTGATCAGCTTCATGCGGTGGCCCGTGCCCGTGGCGCCCACATGCACGATGCGGCCCGCCCAGGTCTGCAGCAGGGGCTCAATGCGTTTGAACACGGCGAGATCGGCACCCACCATGGTGTCGAGCGTGCCGGCCCAGGCTTCCTTGGGCGTGCGGCTCAAGGGCGCATCCACCAGGTGCACACCCACGGCCGCCAACTCGGCGGCCAGCGCCGTGGTGGAGGTCGGGTCCGAGGTGGAACAGTCCACCACCACGCTGCCAGGCTGCAGCCCGGCCTTCAGCCCCTGCGGGCCGCGTATGAGGGTCTCCACATCACGCGAACCCGTAACACACAGGAACACCACCGAGGCCTGGGCCGCCAGCTCAGCGGCCGAGGCGCACAGCACGGCGCCGCGTTGCTGCAAATCGGCTGTGGCGGCACTGGCGGTGCGTGCATAAATGGACAGCGCATAGCCCTTGTCCACCAGATTCTTGGCCATGCCGTGGCCCATCAGGCCCAGGCCGATAAAGCCGACGGTCTCGCGTGTGTGCGTCATAGGTGTCTCTTCTGTCGTGTTACCAGCCCTGGTGTACCCAGGGCTTGGCGTGTTGTTCATAAACCGTCTGCACGGCCTGCATCTGCTCCGGGGTCAAGGCCGGCAGGTCCGCGGCGCTGACGTTGTCGGCCACCTGGGCTGCGCGCTTGCCGCCGGGTATGGCGCAGGTCACGGCCGGGTGCATGGTGAGCCAGCGCAGGGCGAACTGGGCCATGGTCATTCCCGCAGGAACCAGCGGGCGCAGGGCCTCCACGGCGGCCAGCCCCTTGGCATAGTCCAGCCCGGAGAAGGTTTCACCCTTGTCGAACTGTTCGCCCTGGCGGTTGAACTGGCGGTGGTCATCCGCAGCAAAAGCGGTCTGTGCCGTCATCTTGCCCGACAGCAAGCCTGATGAAAGCGGCAGACGCGCCAGAATGCCCACGCCCTTCTTTTGGGTTTGCTCAAACAGCAAATCGGCGGGGCGCTGGCGCAGTATGTTGTAGATGATCTGCACGCTTTGCACGCCGGGGAATTCGATGGCCTTGAGGGCCTCTTCCACCTTCTCCACGCTCACGCCGTAGTGGCGCAGCTTGCCCTCTTGCTGCAGTTCGTCCAGCACGCCAAAGACTTCGGGCATGTAGTACACCGGCGTGGGCGGGCAGTGCAGTTGCAGCAGGTCCAGCGCTTCCACGTTCAGGTTGCTCAGGCTGCGCTCCACAAAGGCGCGCAGGTTCTGGCGGTTGTAGCCCTCGGCCACATGCGGACTCAAGCGCCGCCCGGCCTTGGTGGCAATATAAAAAGGCTCGCTGCGCTCTTTGCGCAGGCGCGCCAGCAGGCGCTCGCTGCGGCCGTCGCCATACACGTCGGCGGTATCAAAGAAGTTCACACCCAGGTCCAGCGCCTGGTGCAGCGCGCCCATGGATTCGGCGTCATCCACATCACCCCAGGTGCCGCCTATGGCCCAGGCGCCAAAGCTGATGGTGGAGACCTGCCAGCCCGTGCGGCCCAGTGTTCTGTATTGCATTTATGTTTTCCGGTTGAAGCATTCGACGATAGCACCCAGGCGCGAGCCGTCGCCGGGATGGGCCAGGGCCAGCAGCCAGGCGCGGCGCAGCAAAAACACCACCACCGCGGCGTTGAGCAGGTTGAAGGCAATGCCATTCAAAAAGGCGGCGCGGTAGGAGCCTGTGAGGTCAAAAATGGCACCCGACATCCAGCCCCCCAGCGCCATGCCAAACAGCGTGGCCATCAGCACCGTGCCCACCCGCGCACCGGCCTGCTGGGGCAGGAAGTACTCGCGCACGATGAGCGCGTAGCAGGGCACGATGCCGCCCTGGAACAGGCCAAACAGTCCCGAGATCACATACAGCGGCACCAGGCCCTTGAAGGGCAGAAACAGCGTGAGCGCCAGCAGTTGCAGCAGCGAGCCGATCAGCAGGGTGATGAGCCCGCCCAGCCGATCGGAAATCCAGCCCGACACCAGACGGCTGACGATGCCCGCGCCCAGCATGAGTGAGAGCATTTGCGCGCCCTCGGTGGCGCCAAAGCCCAGGTCGCTGCAATAGGCCACGATGTGGACTTGGGGCATGGCCATGGCCACGCAGCAGGACAGACCGGCCACGCTGAGCAGGCCGGTGAGCAGTGAAGGGTTCAGGTTGAGTGGCCGCTCGGACACGGCCGCGCGTGCAGCCAGCCCCTGCGCACCTGCAGCCGGGGCCGCAGGCGCAGCGGCGCCCACGGCGGCCAACAACACCGGCGCGCGGCGCTTGAGCACCCAGGCCAGCGGCAGAATGCTGGCAAAGCAAAAGTAGCCAATGGCGGCATACGCCTCGCGCCAGCCCCACAAGCCCACCATGTGCTGCGCAATCGGCGGCCACACCGCACCGGCCAGGTAATTGCCGCTCATGCAGATGGCCAGCGCAATGCCACGGCGCCGGCTGAACCACTGCGAGGTGTCGGCCACCAGCGGCGCAAACGTGGCCGAGCTGCCCAGCAGGCCGATCAGCAGGGCCTGCGCCAGATTGAACTGCCACAGGCTGTGGGCAGAGCCCGCCAGCAAAAAGCCGCAGCCCAGCGCCACACCGCCCACCAGCACCGGCACCATGACACCAAAGCGGTCCGCCAGACGCCCCATGAGAATGCCGCCCAGCCCAAAGCCAACCAGGGTGACGGAGTACGGAAACGAGGCCTCTGAGCGCCCCACCCCAAACTCCTGCTGTATGCGCGGAAGCACCACGGTAATGGCATACATGCCGCTGCCGCCAATCGTCATCAGCGCCAGCGACACCAGCAAACGCAGCCAGGCGTAGGCTGATTCGCCCTGGGGCTGGTCTATGGCTTCACCACCACGCGGCCGCGCACCTTGCCGGCCAGCAGGTCGGCGGCCACGGCGATGGCGTCTTCGAGTGCAATCTCCGAGGTGATCGCGTCGAGCTTGGCCACGTCCAGGTCGCGCGCCAAGCGGGCCCAGGCCTCTTCGCGTTTGGCAAGCGGTGCCATCACGCTGTCAATGCCGTAGAGCGTGATGCCGCGCAGAATGAAGGGCGCCACCGAACCGGGGAAATCCATGCCCTGTGCCAGGCCGCAGGCGGCCACCGCACCGCCATACCGGGTAGTCGCACAGGCATTGGCCAGGGTGTGGCTGCCCACGCTGTCCACCACCGCGGCCCAGCGTTCCTTGGCCATGGGCTTGCCGGGGGCCGATAGTTCGGCGCGGTCGATAACGTGGCTGGCACCCAGCGACTGCAAATAGGCCGTCTCTTGCAGGCGCCCGGTGGAGGCGGTGACCGTGTAGCCCAGCTTGGACAGCAGGGACACGGCCACGCTGCCCACGCCGCCGTTGGCGCCGGTGACCAGCACCTCGCCGTCGGCGGGCTTCACGCCATGCTTTTCCAGCGCCATCACACACAGCATGGCGGTATAGCCTGCGGTGCCTATGGCCATGGCCTGGCGGGTGCTGAAGGCCGCAGGCAGGGCCACCAGCCAGTCGCCCTTGACGCGCGCGGTCTGCGCCAGCCCGCCGCTGTGCGACTCGCCCACGCCCCAGCCGTTCAGGATGACCTTGTCGCCCACCTTCCAGCGCGGGTTCTGGCTGCTGTAGACGGTGCCCGCAAAGTCAATGCCGGGCACCAGCGGAAAGCGCCGCACCACGGGCGACTTGCCGGTAATGGCCAGTCCGTCCTTGTAATTCAGCGTGGACCATTCGACACCGACGGTCACGTCGCCCTCGCCCAGCACGGCGTCGTCAATGCTTTGTACCGTGGCGGCATAGGCGCCCTCAGTCTTGGTCAGCAAAATACCTTTGAACATCTTGTCTTCCTTCTTCAGTTTCACGTAAGCGCTGTTGGCGAGTATGAGCGCATTCTTGGGCGATCGATTCGACGGTGATTTTTATGTGCGCCATGGTGCATAGCGAGCAACCTTGCCCACAATGTGTATGCTGTGGGCCTCGCCTTGCATCATGTGCGAATAAATGTGTTCCCAACTTGGCAACCGTCGCCAGATCGGCGCATCAAATATGAACGAAATTAACTACAAGAATATTGTGGGCGAAAAGATCAGGGCCCTGCGTAAAGGCGCAGGCCTGTCACAGGAGGTACTGGCACAGCGCTGCGGTATTTTTCGCACCTACCTGAGCCGGATCGAGTCCGGCGCAGCCAACCCTTCCCTGGTGGTTCTTGTCACCCTCGCCAACGCGCTGGACGTGGAGCCCCACGCCCTGCTGATGCTGGAAGCAGGATCGAAATAGACTGGGCCCGCCAAGACCTGCGGCTGGTCTTGCAGCCGCAGGCAAGCGCCTATTTTTCCCCGGCTGCTTTCCAGCCACCACCCAATACGCGGTAGAGAGTTGCCAGGTTTTGTTGGACCTGGCTAGTCAACTGCAGTTCGGCCTGCTGCAGGGCAAACAGCGAACGCTGGGCATCCAGCACCTCCAGATAGCTGCTGGCGCCGTTCTTGAAGCGCAGCCCGGTCAACTGGGTGCGCTCTGCTTCAGCCCGCGTTTGCGCCTGCAGGGCAGCGAGTTGCTGGCCCAGGGTGGCGCGGCCTGCCAAGGCGTCAGCCACTTCCCGGAAGGCCGACTGTATGGCCTTCTCATAGTTGGTCACAGCCACCTCGCGCGCCACCTTGGCCGAGGCCAGATTGGCCTGGTTGCGTCCTGCATCAAAAATTGGCAGCAGCAACTGCGGCGCCAGACTCCAGCCAAAGGTGCCGTCCTTGAACAGGTCGGCCAATGCGTTGCTGACACTGCCAGCGCTGGCGGTGAGCAGTATCTTCGGGAAGAACGCGGCGCGTGCGGCACCGATGTTGGCGTTGGCGGCCAGCAGTTGCTGCTCAGCCTGCACCACGTCGGGCCTGCGCAACAACACCTCTGAGGGCAAGCCCACCGGCAGGTCGGCCAGAGCCGCAGGCGGCGGCACCGCTGCGATCAGATCAGCAGGCGCCGTCTGGCCCAGCAGCAGGTTCAAGGCGTTTTCATCCAGCAGCCGCTGGCGCGTGCTTTGCGCCAGGCTCACCCGGGCGGCCTCCAACAGGGACTGGGCCTGGCTCAGGTCCAGTTGCGAACTGGCACCCTGGTCAAAGCGCAGCTTGAACAGGCCCTGCGACTCTTCCCGCGTCTTCACGGTTTGCTGTGCCAGTGTGGCCAGGGCCGTGTCGGCTTGCAGGGCAAACCAGGTATTGGCCACCGAGCCAATGAGGCTGATCTGCGCGGCCCGGCCGGCTTCGGTGCTGGCCAGGTACTGCGAAAAGGCTGCGTCGGACTGGCTGCGCAAGCGGTCAAACAAATCGACCTCAAAGGACGTTACCAACAGGCCGGCCGAATAGCTGCTGGTAGTGGCACCACCCCCCACGGTCTGGCGTGTCAGGCCCAGGCCGGCGTTCACCGTGGGCCAGCGGTTGGCTTTGCTGGCATCGACCAGGCTGCGGGCCTGTTCCACGTTGAGCAGGGCCACGCGCAGATCGCGGTTGTTGTCGAGCGCGATCTGAATCAGCTTTTGCAGGCGTGCGTCGGCAAAAAAGGTTTGCCAGGGCAGGTCGGCCGCAGCCGTTCCTGCCGGGGCTGCACCCACGGGGGCGGCGGGGAATTGTGCGGGCACGGGGGCTGCAGGCCGCTCGTAGTTTGGTGCCATGGAGCCGCAGGCCACGAGGGATGCCGCCAGTGCCGTCAGGCCCATGTGTTGGAGAGTGTTCATGAGGTTCATAGCGGTCAATCCGGTTCCACAGCCACGGGGGCGGCGAGTTCACCCTCTTGCTTCTCGTGGGCGTACATGCGGCGCTGGCGCTCGCTGCCCTTGAAGATGCGGCGCACCACCACAAAAAACACCGGCGTAAAGAACACCGACAGGGCAGTGGCGGTGATCATGCCGCCCATCACACCGGTACCAATGGCGCGCTGGCTGGCCGAGCCCGCACCACTGGCCAGCACCAAAGGCACCACGCCCAGGATGAAGGCCAATGAAGTCATCAGGATGGGGCGGAAACGCAGGTGCACGGCCTTGAGCACCGCCTCCACCAGGTCCATGCCCTGCGCCACCAGGTCCTTGGCAAACTCGATGATCAGCACCGCGTTTTTGGCGGAGAGGCCAATGATGGTGATCAGGCCCACCTTGAAGTAGATGTCGTTCTCCAGCCCGCGCAGGTGCGCGGCCAGCACCACGCCCAGCATGCCCAGGGGCACCACCAGAATCACGGCAAAGGGAATCGACCAGCTCTCATAGAGGGCTGCCAGGCACAGGAACACCGCCAACAGCGAGAAGGCAAACAGGATGGCGGCAGTAGAGCCCGAGAGCTTTTCTTCGTAGGTCTGGCCGGTCCACTCGTAGGCAAAGCCTGCGGGCAACTGCGCGGCCAGGCGTTCCATTTCGGCAATCGCCACACCGGTACTCTGGCCCGCTGCGGGTTCACCGGAGAGGCGCATGGTGGGGAAGCCGTTGTAGCGGATGGTCTGCATAGGGCCGGTGATCCACTCGGTATGTGCAAAGGCCGAGAACGGCACCACCTGGCCCGTGCTGTTGAGCACGTTGAGGCGCAGCAGGTCATCGGCCTGCATGCGGGTGGACGCATCGGCCTGCACCACCACACGCTGCAGGCGCCCGGCATTGGGGAAGTCGTTCACATAGCTGGAGCCCAGCGCGGTGGAGATAGCACTGTTGATGGCGGTGAAGTTCACGCCCAGGGCACTGGCCTTGTTGCGGTCGATGTTGAGCTGCAACTGCGAGGCGTCTTCCAGACCGTCCGGGCGCACGCCCTTGAGCAGCTTGCTTTGTGCGGCCATGCCCAGCAACTGGTTGCGCGCTGCCAGCAGGGCCTCGTGGCCCATGCCGCCGCGGTCCTGCAGGCGAAAGGCAAAGCCGCTGGAGCTGCCCAGCTCCGGAATGGGAGGCGGCGAGAGCGGGAAGATGAAGGCATCGCGGATGCCCATCAGGCCACCAAAGGCGCGCCCGGCCAGGGACTGCGCGGAGCTTGCGGCACCGGCGCGTTCCTTCCAGTCCTTCAGGGTGATAAAGCCCAGGGCCGCGTTCTGGCCGCTGCCGGCAAAGCTGAAGCCCAGCACGCTGACCATGTCGGCGACTTCGGGCTGCTTGAGCATGAACTGCTCCACCTGTGTCATCACGCCGCTGGTGCGGTTGACGGTGGCACCCGGGGGCAGCTGCACGTTGACCAGAATGGTGCCCTGGTCTTCATTGGGCAGGAAGGAACTGGGCAGGCGGCTGAACAGCAGGCCCACACAGGCGATGAGGACGGCATAGATCACCAGGAAGCGGCCGGTGCGCTTGAGGATACGCGCAACCCAGCCCTCGTAGCCGTGCGTGACGCTGTTGAAGCCGCGGTTGAACCAGCCAAAGAAGCCGCTCTTGGCATGGTGGTGACCTGCTTGCACCGGTTTCAGGATGGAGGCGCACAGGGCCGGTGTGAACGACAGGGCCATGAAGGCCGAGATCACAATCGCGCTGAGCATCACCACCGCAAACTGGCGGTAGATATTGCCCACCGAGCCGCTGAAGAACAGCAGCGGCACAAACACCGACACCAGCACCACGGTCACGCCGATGATGGCGCCCGAGATCTGGCCCATGGCCTTGCGGGTGGCCATGAGCGGGTGCAGGCCCTCGGTGCTCATGATGCGCTCCACGTTTTCCACCACCACGATGGCGTCGTCCACCACAATGCCGATCACCAGCACCATGCCGAACATGGTGAGCACATTGATGGAGTAGCCCAGGCCCAGCAGCACGCCAAAGGTACCCAGCAGGGTGATGGGCACCACCAGCGTGGGGATGATGGTGTAGCGGATGTTCTGCATGAACAGGTACATCACCAGGAACACCAGCAGCACCGCCTCCAGCAGCGTCTCCACCACCTGGCGGATGGAAATTTCCACAAACTTGGAGCTGTCGTAGGGAATGGTGGCCTTCACGCCGGGCGGGAAGAATTTGGAGAGTTCATCCAGGCGCACGCGGATGGCCTTGGCCGTGGCCAGCGCATTGCCGCTGGGCGACAGCTGCACGCCGATGCCGCTGGAGGGTTGGCCGTTCAGGCGCGCCTGGGTGCCGTAGGACTGGGCGCCGAGCTCAATGCGCGCCACATCGCGCAGGCGCACGCTGGAGCCATCGGCATTGGCGCGCAGGATGATGTTGCCAAACTGCTCGGCCGAGGTCAGCTGGCCCTTGACCACCACCGCAGCAAAAATCGACTGGCCGGGCAGATTGGGCAAATCGCCAATGGTGCCGGAGGTGACCTGGGCGTTTTGCGCGGCGATGGCTGCCGTGACGTCACCGCTGGAGAGCTTGTAGCCCACCAGCTTGGCCGGGTCTATCCAGATGCGCATGGCGCGCTCGGTGCCAAACAGCTGGGCCTGGCCAACGCCGGGCACGCGCTGGATTTCGGGCAGGATGTTGCGCGAGGCATAGTCGCCCAGCGCCACCGGGTCAAAGTCCGGGTTGTCCGACGACAGGATGGCAAACAGCAGAAAGTTGGAGCGCGCCTTGTCCACGCGCACGCCGTTTTGCGTCACCACCGAGGGCAGGCGCGGCGCGGCGCGGCTGAGGCGGTTTTGCACATCCACCTGCGCCAGGTCGGGGTTGGTGCTGGGGTCAAAGCTGAGCTTGATGGAGCCACTGCCATCGGCCTGGGCCACCGACTCCATGTAGAGCAGGCCGGGCGAACCATTCATCTCGCGCTCGATGACCGAGAGCACGCTGTTTTCCAGCGTGGTGGCAGTCGCACCGGGGTAGGCAGCAGACACCACGATGGAGGGTGGCGCCACCGAGGGGTACTGGGCCACGGGCAACTGCCGGATGGACACGGCACCGGCCACCACGATAAAGAGGGCAATGACCCATGCAAAGATGGGCCGGTCAATAAAGAAACGCGCCATGGTGCGGGCCTCTTACGGTTTGGCCGCAGCGGAAGCCGCTACCGCAGGGGCACTGGTTGCTGCCGCAGGGGCACTACCAACCGCCGCAGGGGCGCTGGCCGTGCCACCGGCAGGCGCTGCACCCGGCGGGGTCCATGGCACGCCCTTGACCGGGGCCTTGCCCTGCATCTTCTGGAAGCCATCCACCACCACCTGCTCGCCGTCGTTGAGTCCGCTCAGAACCACCCACTGGTTGTTCTTGCCCGAACCGACCTTGACCGTACGTGTCTCCACCATGCCGTCGGCACCCACCACTTTCACGCTGTCACCTTGGGAGGTACGCTGCACCGCCTGCTGCGGCAAGAGGATGGCGCCAGCAACGGCGGCCTGCTGCAACTGCGCGCGCACATACATGCCCGGCAACAACACGCCCTTGGGGTTGGGCACCTCGGCACGCAGGGTAATCTGGCCCGAGGTCGGATCCACACTCAGGTCGGAAAACAGCAGCTTGCCCGCCAACGGGTACACGCTGCCGTCATCGAGCACGATGCGCACCTGGGCTGCATCGGCCCCCCCGGCGGACTTGAGTGCTCCGCTGGCAATGGCTGCACGCAAGCGCAGCACATCGGCCACTGGCTGGGTGAAGTTCACATACATGGGGTTGATTTGCTGCACCAGCGCCAGCGGTGTGGCGTCTCCCTGCCCTACCAGTGCGCCCTCGGTTACCAGCGCACGGCCAATGCGACCGGAGATGGGCGTGGTGACGGTGGCGTAACCCACATTGATCTGGGCGCTCTGGATGGAAGCCTTCGCTGCGGCCACATCGGCCTCGGCCAATTTTTGGGCGGCCACGGCGGCCACCATTTCTTGCTTGCTGATGGCATTGGCCTCGGCCAGCGGCTTGTAACGCTCGGCCTGGGCCTGGGCCTGGGTCAGGTTGGCCTCGGCACGGGCCAGGGCGGCTTGGGCGCCCGCCAGCGTGGCCTTGTAGGGAGAGGCATCAATCTGGAACAGGGTCTGGTTGGCCCGCACTTCGGAGCCTTCACGGAACAGCTGCTTTTCAAGAATACCGGCAACGCGGGCCCGCACCTGCGCCACACGCGAGGCCTCGGTGCGTCCTGGCAGCTCGGTCTGCAAACCCACGGTGGCGCGCGAGACGGTGACCACACCCACCTGGGCCGGCGGCGGAGCCTGGTTGCCCGCAGCGGCAGGCGGTGCGGCCGACTGGCCACAAGCGGCGAGCAAACCGGCTGCGCCCAGCATCAGCAGATGGGCGTCTGCGCGACGCAAAAAGGAAACCGTGGCATTTTTCAATGCATGCATATTGAACCCCCAGGGAATGAAATCGGGGCCACGTGGCCCCGGCTTGGAAAATTGCGAGAAGTTGCAACAGGTGTTGCGCATCAAGGTGATTTCAGTATATCGATAAGGGGTAAACCCTGAGTAAACACAAACTACCATTTTTGTGAACACATTGGGCAAGGCCTGTTTGGCGTGAGGTCTTGTGGTTCGCTGGATGTTTTGTTTTTGCGCGCTGCGCGGGGAGGGGATACGCCGGGCACCTCATGGTGCGAGCACAAATCGGCGCCCGGCGTATCCCCTCCCCGCGCGACCCCTGGAGTGCGCAACGTTTTCTGCACGTGCGCCGAATGGTGCGCACTAGCCGGTCTGGTTCTTACCTTTTCAGAGCAGCAACGCTCCTATGAGCAGGAGGGGCAAGGGCGGGCGACGATTTGTGGTACTCCACCATGAGGAGCTCGCCCTTGCCCCTCCTGCGCACCCCCCTGCAGGCGCGGGGCTTGCGAAGGACTTTGTATGCCCAATACGCCCTCAGGCCCCGAACTCGTCGCGCTCCTCGCCATCCAGATGCCGGGTATCGGCCCAGCCCACCAGCGTCAGCGCCTCGGGTGTCCACAGCAGGCGGTTGATGGCGGTGTTGCCCAGTTCCCAGGTGCGCGCAGCACTCACACTTTGCTGCGTGGCCAGGCGGTACAGCATGTCGAGCACGCCGCCATGCGCCACCAGCACGATCTGCTCTCCCGGGTGGCGCGCGGCAATGTCGTTCACCGTGTGGCCTACACGGGCCATCACCTGCACCGGACTCTCGCCGCCCAGGGGGGCAAAGTGCGGATCGCGGATTTTCCAAAGCCGGGACTCATCGGGCCACTGCGCTTCAATCGCGGCATAGGTGTGGCCCTCGAACTTGCCAAAGCCGCGCTCGCGCAATCCCGTGTGGGTTTGCACCGGGGCATGCAGCGCGGGCTGGGCCGCCGCAATGGCCTGCGCGGTGGCATGGGCGCGCGACAGGTCGCTGGAGTAGATGGCATCCAATGCCTCATCGGCCAGAGCCTCGGCCACGCGCTCGGCCTGCCAGCGGCCCTTGTCATTCAGGCCGATGTCGATCTGGCCCTGGATGCGGGTAGCCACGTTCCAGTCGGTCTCGCCATGGCGCACGGCGATGATGCGGGTGGCGCCGGACACTAAGGCGTTCCGGGTGCTTCGGGTGCTTCGGGCGGCTGGCCCGGCAGCTCAATCACCACCTTGCGCGGACCTGCGGGGGGTGTCGGGTAGCCGTTCAGTGCGGCATCCAGAATCACCGGCAGCAGGTTGCCACTGTCGGCCCAGGGGCCATCAAAACTGGCCGTGGTCTCAAAGGCCAGTTGGCCGGTGGCGCTGTCGCGCAACAGAAAGCGCACGGTATGGCGGTACCAGGTGGGCTCCAGCGACAGGGCCAGGCTGCTGCGGTGGTGCATGCCACGGGAACCCCAAAAACTGCCCACCGCGACCTGCGGGTAAGGCGACACCATGGCCGTGATGTTCACGCTGACCTGGACCGCATAGCGCGCACTGGGCGCGGCGGAAGCGGTGCCGGCAATGGCACCCGATACCAGCGGCGCGGGTGTGAGGCCCACCTTGGCGAGGGCCTGCGCGGCCAGCGCTTCGATCTGGTCCTGGGCAACGGATGCGCTCTGCGAGGGCAGGCGCTCAAAGCGGTAGAGCGCCGGGCGCACCGCAGGCACTGCTGCCGTGAAACTCTGCACGTCGCTGTCAATCATGCGCGGCAAGGCGCAGCCCGTGAGGGCGGCGCACAGCAGGGCCAGGCCGGCCATGGCCAGTGTGCGACCCGGTATGCGAGCAAGGCAGCGTGTCAAGGCGGTCATGGTCAGGCCGCCACCACCTGCAGGCCCGGCAGGGTGGGCGCGGTGAATTCCTCGGCGTCGAAGGCCTTGTCACCTTCTTCGTCCTCCACACCGGTGGCAGACACACCCTTGAAGTCAAACAGCTTGGGGTCCATCAGGTGCGAGGGCGCCACGTTTTGCAGCGCGGTGAACATGGTCTCGGTGCGCCCGGGATACTTCTTCTCCCACTCGCGCAGCATGTTTCCGATCTGCACGCGCTGCAGGTTTTCCTGGCTGCCGCACAGGGTGCAGGGGATGATGGGAAACTGGCGGTGCGTGGCCCAGCGCACCAGGTCTTTTTCGGCCACGTTGGCCAGCGGGCGTATCACCACAAACTCGCCGTTGTCGCTGGTGAGCTTGGGCGGCATGCCCTTGAGCTTGCCAGCGAAGAACATGTTCAGAAAAAAGGTCTGCAGCATGTCGTCGCGGTGGTGGCCCAGGGCCAGCTTGTTGCATTGGAGCTTCCTGGCCACGCCGTACAGAATGCCCCGGCGCAGGCGGCTGCACAGGCTGCACATGGTCTTGCCTTCGGGGATGTTGCGCTTGACGATGCTGTAGGTGTCCTGCGTCTCAATGTAGTACTCCACGCCCAGGTTCTTCAGGTACTCGGGCAGGATGTGGTCGGGGAAGCCGGGCTGCTTCTGGTCCAGGTTGACGGCCACCAGTTCAAACTTGATAGGCGCGCGCTGCTGCATCTTGAGCAGGATGTCGAGCATGCCGTAGCTGTCCTTGCCGCCGGACATGCAGACCATGACGCGGTCGCCCTCCTCGATCATGTTGAAGTCCATGATGGCCTGGCCCACCTGGCGGCACAGGCGCTTCTCGAGCTTGTGGGTTTCGCGCTCGATCTTCATCTGCTTGTCTGCAGAGACTGCAGGCGCCTCGTCTTCGACCCAGACAGCACTCATCGTAAATCTCCTTGCGGCACAGTGGCCCAGTGTCCGGTTTCCATGCGGATGGCGACCTCGCAATCGTCAAATATTTCGAGCTTGGCAATCTTCACCCGCGCACCCACCACGCCGGGCAGCTGCATCAGGCGGTGGCTGAGCTTGCCAATCAGCGTCTCCAGCAGGTTCACATGCTCGGAGGTGCACTCGTCGATGATGAGCTGGCGCACCTTGCGGTAGTCCAGCACATGGTTGATTTCATCGTCTTCGGGCAGCAGCGGCTGGCAGCCCAGGCACAACTCGGCGTCCACCTGGATGGGTTGCGGCTCGATTTTCTCAGACTCCAGAATCCCCAGGCTGGCGTCAAAGCGCAGTCCGGTCAGGGTCAGGGTCTGGTTGCCGGTGGATTTGTTTGCGCTGACTTGGCTCATGTGTTTTCTTTCATACGGAAGACCTCAACCCCCACCCCCGCGCTGTCCGGATACACGTCGGGCTTGCAGCTCGACAGCCGCACCGCCCACACCTGCGGATGCTCCAGCATGCGGGTGGCCAGGTCATCGCACAGGGTTTCCTGCAGGTCCACATGGCCGCTGGCCACGCGCCGGGCGATCACTTCGCGCACAAAGTCGTAGTCCACCACTTCCGACAGGCTGTCGGTCTGGGGGGTGGATTCGGCATAGGGCACAAAGAGCTCCACATTGAAAATCACACGCTGGGGCTGGCCCTTCTCAAAGTCGTGGGCGCCGATTTGCACCGACACCGCATGGTCCCTGAGAAAGATGCGCCGGCACGACAGGATCAGCCGGCTTAAGGGGTCGGTACGGGGGTCAAGGGTCATGTTGCGGGAGTTCCATTGTCGGCAAGGGCAAACATCACATCGCGTGTCAAAGGGACCAGATGTTGTCCATTGTCGACAGCCAGCGTCACGCCGGTGATGCAGGGGTTTTCGGCCAGGAAGAGCACGCTTTGGGCCACGCGCTGCGGGTCCAACGCGGTTTGCATCAGGTTGACCTTGCCCGATCGCTCAAAGTTGTCCTGGGTCTGCGGCCCGCTGATGAACATCAGGCCGGGTGCCACACCACACACGCGCACACGCGGCGCCAGGGCCTGGGCCTGCAGGGCCACACTGCGCTCCAGGGCCAGCTTGGAGACGGTGTAGCTGAAGTAATCGGGGTTGAGGTTGAACACCTTCTGGTCCAGCACATGGATGATGCTGCAGTCGCCGGCCTGTGCATCGGGCGGCAGCCGCGCGGCCACCAGTGCCGAGAGCGACAGGGGCGCAATCAGGTTGACTTCGAGCTGGCTGCGTACCAGATCCATGTCCAGACCGGTGGCACGGTCTTCCGCAAACATCGAGGCGTTGTTGACCAGGCAATGCAAAGCCCCGCCCTGGGCCACGACCTGCTCCAGCATGGAGGCGCGCTGGGCCTCCACCCGCAGATCGGCCCGCACTGCATAGGCGGCAAAGCCTGCGCTGCGCAACTCTTCTACCAGGGCATGGGCCACATCGCCCGAGTGCTGGTAGTGGCACCACACCTCCCAACCGGCGTGGGCAAAGGTGCGGCACAGCAGTGCGCCCAGACGCTGGGCGCCGCCGGTGATGAGAACGCGCTTAAGCATGGTGGGTGGCAGGGGTTGTAGCGGGGTGCACCGGCTGCAGTGCGGCGGCTGCTTGCTGAGCGGTGCTCACGCTCACCACGCGCAGCAGCGGCTGCAGGGTCAGCTCCAGCACGGCATTGGCCGCACCCAAAGCAGCCTTGGACAGGCTGTAGGACAAAAAGTCCGGCGTCTGGTTGCGCAGCTTCTGATCCAGCAGGTTCACCACCGCGCCGGTGGCCTCCGGTTGGCGCTTGCGGCGCTGGCTGATGTGGGTGTGCAGGGCCTGGCTCAGCAAAATGGCCGCACCGGTGTTGCTGCGCATGTGCTTTTCCATGGCGGCAAAGCTGAAGCTGGCAGCGGTGTCGTGCTCGAAGGTGGTGGCGCAGTTGACCACCGCATCCACCTGGCCAAAGGCCTCGATCACCGCGGGCAGCAGGTTGCGCACCGCGGTTTCGTTGCCCAGGTTGCTGCGCAGGGCTTGCGCGCCGGGTGTGAGGGCAGAGCAATCGGCCACGGTGCGGCGCGCTTCTTCTACGGAGTCGCGGTAGTGCACGGCCACGCGCCAGCCCTGTTCGGCCAGCAGCAGGGCGATCTCTCGCCCCAGCAGCTTGGCAGCGCCGGTGACCAGAACAACAGGGGGCAACACAGTGTGGGGAGCAGAAGCAGACATTGGGGGACAATCCAGCGCGATATGACAACAGCTCCGAGTTTACCCACCCCCCCTATATCCCTGGCTTCGACCGAGGCGACTCGCCTGGTGGCCGCGCTGCACGCGCGCATGGCCACCGAGATGCAGCAAGCCGGTGGCTGGCTGGGATTCGATCGCTTCATGGAACTGGCCCTGTACGCCCCCGGCCTGGGCTACTACGCCAATGGCTCCACCAAGTTCGGCACCCTGCCCCAGGGCACGCGGCAGACGGATGGCAGTGTGCAGGGCGCGGGCAGCGACTTTGTGACCGCACCCGAGATGACGCCACTGTTTGGCTACGCCCTGGCGCAACAGGTGGCCCAAGCCATGCATGCAACCCAGTGCTTCGAAATCTGGGAGTTTGGTGCGGGCACCGGCGCCTTGGCCCTGCAACTGCTGACGGCACTGAAAGCCATGGGCCAGCGCGTGGACCGCTACACCATTGTGGATTTGTCCGACAGCCTCAAAGAGCGCCAGCGCCACGCCCTGCGCGAACACCTGGAGGTGGCGCACTGGGCTGCCGCCCTGCCCGAGCGCATGCAGGGCGTGGTGCTGGGCAACGAGGTGCTGGACGCCATGCCGGTGCAACTCTTGGCGCGCACACAAGGGCTGTGGAGTGAGCGCGGCGTGGCGCTGCAGGACGGCGCCTGGGTCTGGGCGGACCGCCCCACCAGCCTGCACCCACCGCTGGACATTGAGGGCCCACACGACTACCTGACCGAGGTCCACCCCCAGGCCGAGGCCTTTGTGCGCACCCTGGCCGAGCGGCTGGAGCGTGGCGCCCTGTTCTTCCTGGACTACGGCTTCCCCGAAGCCGAGTACTACCACCCGCAGCGCCACATGGGCACGGTGATGTGCCACCGCGCCCACCAGGCCGACGCCGATCCGCTGCAGGCCGTGGGCCTGAAAGACATCACCGCCCATGTGAACTTCACCGGCGTGGCCGTGGCCGCACAGGACGCCGGGCTGGAGGTGCTGGGCTACACCACACAAGCGCACTTCCTGATGAACTGCGGCCTGGTGGACCTGATGCAAAACGCCCCCCTGCCCGAACGGGTGGCCGCACAAAAGCTGATTCTGGAACACGAGATGGGCGAGCTGTTCAAGGTTATAGGCCTGGTCAAAGGCCCGCTGTTCGAGGCCCTGGGTTTTGCCCACGGCGACCGCACACACCGCCTGTAACGTGTCTGGCGCAGCGCCTGTGGCAGGTAACCCGGCAGTAACCCGAACGAATTGAAGATCCGGCAAAAAGAAAGCGCTTTCAAAGACACGTCATGCGTTAGCATTGCAACTTCATTTTTGACCAGCATGACCAGCACCACACGCACCCACACGATTGAACGCACCCAGCGCCCCTGGGGCTGGTTTGAAACCGTGTCCGAGGTGGCCGGCAACAAGATCAAGCGCATCGGCGTCAACCCTGGCCAGCAGATCAGCCTGCAGCGCCACCACCGGCGCGCCGAACATTGGGTGGTGGTTCAGGGCACCGCCCAGGTCACCCTGGGCGAGCGCGTGTTTGAGCTGGGCGTGGGCGGCCACTGCGACATCGCGCTGGGCCAGGTGCACCGTCTGGCCAACCTGACACAGGAAGCAGTTGAAATTGTGGAAGTGCAGTTTGGCGCCTACCTGGGCGAAGACGATATCGAGCGCCTGCAGGACGACTACGGACGACAATAAACCAGTCAAAAAAAAGACAACGCAAGACAACAAGAGACAAGCATGAACCAAGCAACACTGGACGCAACCATTCATTTGCCCGTGGGCAGCCCTCCCCTGGCCTGTGTGGACATAGGCGGCACCAAGGTGGCCATTAGCATGGCCGACCACCGCGGCATCAGCGGCAAGGTGTCCGAGCCCACTGCCAAGGAAGGCAACAACGACGCCCTGGCCCAGCAAATCATCCGCATGATTGGCGAGAGCTGCGCGTTGGCCGGCATTCCGCTGTCCAGCGTGGGCTCGGTGGGCGTCTCGTCCTGCGGCCCGTTTGTGCTCAACGACGGCCTGGTGGAGTTGGCCGCACCCAACATCTGCGGCGGCCTGGCCGGCAAAGCGCGCGGCCTGCCCAATGACTGGATGAGCGCCCTGCTGGAGGCACCGCTGCGCGCGGCCTTCAAGAACGTGCGCGTGGAAAACGACGGCGTGGGGGCCCTGGAAGCCGAGCGCCGCTGGGGCGCGCTGCAGGGCCTGCGCAACTGTGCCTATGTGACCTGGAGCACCGGCATCGGCATGGGCCTGTGCGTGGACGGCCACATCCTGCGCGGCAAGAACGGCAATGCAGGGCACGGCGGCCATATCTTTGTGTCTGACAACGATGAGGCCTTGTGCGGCTGCGGCCTGGTGGGCGATGTGGAAGCGCTGGTAGCAGGCAACGCCATTGCCAGGCGCTTTGCCGCGCAAGGCTATGCCGATGCCTCGGCGCTGTTCACGGCCGCGCGGGCGGGCGACGCCCGCGCCATAGAAATCATTGATGCGCTGTGCCATGTCATGGGCCGCGCCCTCTTCAACATCACCGCGCTCATGGACCTGCAGCGCATTGCCCTGGGCGGCAGTGTGTTCTGGCACAACCAGGACTACCTGCTGCCGCGCCTGCAGGCCTTCATGCATGGCAAGCTGCCCGCACTCACCAATGGTCTGGAGATCGTGCCCGCCGGGCTGGGCGAGCGCGTGGGGGACTTTGCGGCGCTGGCGCTGGTGATGCGCTGAGCCTGCGCCGGGTCAGGCGCGCTGCGCGGACATTTTTCCGCACCCCTGAAACAGAATCTTGCCCGCCATCACGCCCTTCACCTCGTCCATGGAATCGATGGCAATGTCCACCATGGAGTAGCCCTCGGGCCGCTCTATCCATTCCCCGCTTTTCAGAACCAGCTTGCGTTTGTCGTAGCTGCCGCTGACGGTGTAAGACCCCGTGGGGCCGGTCTTGCCGGGCAGGGGGTGAAAGGCCACGGTACCCGTGACCGAGTCGGCAAGGGATGAGAGATTGAGCGTCAGGCCGGTTGGCCCCTGGCTGCAAGTGTAGCTGCCCTCCCAGGTGCCCGAGAGCCGGGGGTAGGGACCGGACGGTATTTTCACGTACTGGTTCAAGGCCTTCGGGTCTACCATTCCGTACAGGTGGCCATGGCAGCTGCCCTTGTCCCCCAGCACCAGATCCGGCGTGATGGAGGTCCACAACAAGGCCTCGGCATCAAAGGGCTGGAAGCGCGGCTTTCCCTGGACCCGGTCCCCGGCCTTGATCTGGAGGTTCTTTCCCTGTTCAGAAGCGCTCACGTCAAACGCCCAATACGCATCCGCAGAGTCCTTGCGGATCATGGCAGGGAACAGGACCACCAGCCCCTGCAGGGCGCCGGCCTCGGGCCGCAGCATCAGCCGCATGCCATACTTTTCACCGCCGCAGTTGACCGTGCCCTGCCAGGTGCCGGCACTGGTCCACACGCCCGCACTGCCCTTGCCCCCGGGCGACGCATTGCCATACACGGTGGACCCGGCAAACCCGCGGATGCGTTTTTCATGCTGGGCCAGGGCCAGGTTGTTGTCCGCCAAATTCTGGGCGCTCGTCTTGCGGGCCTCCAGTTCCGCCTGCAGCTTTTGCCGGGTGACGTGCTCCCGGTACTTGCTGCTCGCAAAATCGTAGGCACCGTAAATGGCCAAACCCACCAGCCACAACACAAAACATTTCGCCAGCAGCATGCTCATGGAGGACGGGCGCCCGCCATTCTGGCTGCGGTAAATGGCCTCCCCCAGGGCGGCGCCCTCCATGGCGTTGACCATGGCACCGCCAACGGCGCCATTCAAGGATTGATTTTCGTTTGACATGCGTTCTTGCTCGGGTGGTACGGGTGCCGCGCGAATGGGCGCAAATCAGGGCTTGAACTTCAGCGCCAACACCGCCTGGGCAGCGCACTGCCCCTGCGGCTTGCCGCCTTCGATGGCGAAGCGGTAGTGGATGCCGGCATACAGGCGTGAGGCGGCTGCCTCATCGGCTGCGGCCTTGAAGTTTTTGAAGGTGCGCGGGCCCCAGCCCCTGTCGTTGTGGGTGTTGTCCACGAAGGCCGTGTTGGTACCAAACTCACGCTCCAGGACGGCAGCGGCTG
>NZ_QFZK01000038.1 GCF_003415675.1 Rhodoferax lacus | reverse complement strand
GAGGGTTCCCACGTCTATCACTCCTAATCACCCCTGCTCAAAAATGAAGCAAGGATTGTGGATAACGTGGCTCAGTTTTCGACTGGAATTCCTACTTTTTTGGCCCAACCTTCATTTGGAATCAACACACTGGGGATCGAAGACGCGGATGGGAACCTGGATATTCACGAGCAACGTGGATGGGCACTTTCAGAAGGCGGGCTTCTCGGGTGCCATGATCAACGAATGCCACGGCTCCATTCACCACCTGCAGTGCCTGGAAGGTTGTACGCCGGAAGTCTGGAGTGCTGATGGGTTCAAACCAGAGGTGGACAACGACACCTGCCAGCTACTCAACGACTTACCAACCTGTCCTCACTGTGGAGGCTTGGCCAGGCCCAATATCGTGATGTTCGGTGATAACGGATGGCTGCCCCAGCGCAGCCTGCCGCAACGTGCCAATCAGGCCGCCTGGCTTGAGCATGCGAAGGCAACTAAGGCCCGGGTGGTAGTCATTGAGATCGGTGCGGGTTCCGTCATTGCGTCCGTCCGAGATTTTGGACGCCGCATGTGTGACGAGCTTGGCGCCAACATGATTCGCATCAACCCGCGGGAGTTCGAGGTGGAGGGGCGGGGTGATATTGGGATACCCGCACGGTCGCTGTCGGGGATCAATGCGATTGATGCGTTCTTGAAGAGGCAGTGAGCCATCTGCCGATATGGAATCAACGACTTGGCGCTAAGATATGCAGCACTATGGACCAGCAACTTATCACCCCCCCGAATGCACTGCCTGGACGGTGGCACGAACGTGGCGGCCTTGATGACTTGGTGCGCCTGGACGTGCCAGCGGTAACACCCGGCATGGTGGTCGTGGCCAAGCGAGGTGAACCCTGGCAGGAAAGGCCTGAGCTTCGCTGGCAGGTGTGGCCTGATGATTTAGAGGCAGCCTGAGAGTCGGCCATCGTTTTCGAATCGAATGAATCAGGTACCGAAAGACTTCGGCAGGCGTGGCCAAATTGACCATGTCAGGGCGCTCTCCCAAATGTGGGTTGAAAACGGGTACTTGGAAATCCGGCAAACAGATGCAGGCACTTGGTGTGCGCTTTCACGATTCAACTTCACATGGGCATTGGTTGTTGGACTTGATGAATCTGGCTATGCGCTGCGGTATTGCTATGAACACCAGGCTGACGCTTCCACGGCTCTCAAGTCCTGGAATGGCATAGGGCATCCCTCAGGTCCATGGATCAAATGCAAAGGGCCTGGCATCGATCTGCTGAACCCCGAGTTGGCCTACGATTGATGGTACGAAGCGACCCCGCGGTGCTCTCGCCAAAGTATTGAGCCCAAAAGAAAGGGCCCCGAAGGGCCCCATCTGAAGTAGCGGCTACTCCGCTTGGTGCGTTAGACCAAAGCGGCTTCTGCTGCAGGAGCTGCTTCAGCAGCAGGTGCCTCAACAGGCTTGGACTTCTTTGGCGAAACTGCCTTTGCTTTCTTAGCCGGTGCAGCCTTGACCTTCTTGGCAGGCTTTGCTTTCACCTCCGCAGCGGCGGGCACTTCGGCCTTGGCTGCTTTGACCTTCTTGGCCACTGCAGGCTTGGCCTTCTTTGCAGGAGCGGCCGTCACTTCGGGTGCTGCAATGGCAGCGCCCAGTTGGTACATGCCACGCGCGCCGGCCTTCACAGCGCCGGATGCCAGGATCTTCTTGAGCGACACGCCAACGGATCCCAGAGGCAGGCCAGAACCAGCGGCCATGGTGGATCCGGTCTGATTTGTCCACTCGCCAGCCTTCAACACGCCTTGCAGGTAGTGCAGCAGCGCGGAATCGTTTGCTGTGAGCCCAGATCGCTTGCGGCCGGGCTTCTTCGCCTTGGCAACCTTGATCGCTTTGGCGGGCTTCTCAACCACGTCAACGGCCAAGGCATTGGAGTTCTTGAGCTGCTTGACCGCCTTCACAACGATCACGTCGGAGGCTGGGTTTGCCAGTTCAGAGGCCACTGCATAGAGTTCCTGGAGCTTGGCTTCAACTTCCACCAAGCCTTGGCTCAGACGGGAAAGCGTCTTGAACCGAGCGATTTCCTGTTCAGACTCCGCGCTAAATGGCTGGTTGGTCATGCTTGCGACCATGCTCTCAGCTTGGGTGCGCACGGTAACCAAAATGGCTTCAGCTGCGTCATGAGCTGCTTGGCCAGCCTTCTGGATGGAAGATAGATTTTTCTGGGATAACGACATGGAACTCCACTTATTAAAAACTAGCTAACGAAAATTGGGGGAGGGCAGAGTTTACGCGTTTGCCGCCAATAAGTATTGATATTGCTTGAAGGCGCCAGTGCCACGCCGTTAAACGAAAAGTATTGAGACCAGTGAATTTCAAATCGTATCCCCCATTTGGGTTATTGCCAGTCCAAAGCTGTCCATCGATGATTGCACCATCTGTCATACAAAGCATTGGGAGCATTCAATGGCGAACTGGGAGCGAAGGGAGGCTGATACCCTGGCTGATGCCATCGGCAAGCACCGCAGAAGAAATCCTCACCTTGTAGAGGACAACCAACTCCTGGCCATTGTTCAAGTCGCGATTGATGAGTCCGCCAACACCATCTCCACAAATTCTGGTGATGTCCAGCGCCACCGCGCGCTGGTGTGCGCTATCTGCCGTGGATCCCAACTCTATGCATGCGATGTGCCAGATGGCTGGTCTGAGAATTGTGCGCTTATCTGGTCGAATACTTCGGAATTCAGTCCGTTGTAGGGGGGAGTGAAGTTCAACAAAGCCGCGATTGCGGACAAAGCCAAACATCACCCGAAAGGGGATGTTTAGATCAAATAGATGAGTCAGAATCAGCTTCGACAAGCTACGGGTTAGTAGGATTTGCAACTATATAGATTATTGGCAAATCCTCCGAAAGCAATCCTCTCAGTCTCAGGAAATATCCACATATGGCTGTAAAAATAAAAAAATAACTCAGGGAGAATTGGCATGACTTATGCCAAATGGAGCGTGCTAGTGGCATGCGGCGTCTTGTTGGCCAGCTGTGGCGGGGGAGGAGGAGGCGAAGGCACAGCAACCGGTGCCGACACCGGCGCATCGGCTCCTGCCGTGTCGTATGCCAAGCCATCCACTCTGGACGCCTTCATCACCTTGCACGACGGTATGGAGGTGGTCAGCATGCAGCTGATCCTGATTCCCAAGGATACGACCACGTACCAGGCAGCACGGGACTTTATCCAGACAAACAAATGGAGCGTTGTCGGCTATTCGGTTGGCACGAGGCGACTGCAGGTGGAAGTGCCAGGCGATTTGGAATCGGCCAAAGGTCTGGCCCAGGCCAGCAATCTATTTGACTTCGTCAGTTTCAATAAAAAATCGCACCTGGATTCCATTGTCACCGGCTGGAATGATCCACTGCTATCGGGTGACTATCTTGCGCGCTGGTCATTGGATGCCATCCATTTGTCCGAGGCCAATGCTCTGATGCCCGGAGCGCCCGGCAATGAAGTGAATGTGGCAGTGATCGACGGCTACTTTAGGGCCGATCATCCAGATTTGGTGTTCAAGGGCATTTTTGACTCCGCGAACCATGCCATCGACACGGCTACCAATTGTCCGAATGTTCCGCTGATTGGGTATATATGCACTACCGATGGCGCGGCGCTTACCGCGGCACATGGCATGAACGTGGCCGGAACTATTGCGGCCACCCAAAACAATGGCCTGTATGCGGCCGGTGTGGCGCACCAGTATGTCGGGCTGAGTGGCTACACAGCTGTCTCCGACTCTGACCTCTTGATGCAACTGGAAAATGCGATTCGCGCGGGTAACAAGGTTATCAACCTGTCGCTCAACGACAAACTGATTGACAGGGTGAAGTGCGAAAGCCCTTGCCCCGTGCATGCCATCAACCAAGCACAGCTGGATGGCTATGCAAAAGAAGCCGCTTTGTTTGGCACGGAGCTGTATCGCCTACTTGCAACCTACGATCAACGCAGGGAAGTGTTGTTGGTCAAGTCATCTGGTAATGATGGTGACGTGGGGATCACGACACCGCAAGGTAGTTGGAGCGCCATTCCCTCCCGCTTCAATGGCCTGAATACTGCGATCATGTCGGCCCAAGTGGAGCACGGTCTGGCTCCTGCAATTGTTCAGCGAATCGCGGAGCAAACCATTGTGGTGGGAGCCTTCCACATGGATGCGGACGTGAGGCAAATGGCCGTATACACGGAAACACCGCAGGGCGATACCACCCTGGCCAGTGCATTCATACTGGCCCCTGGGGGTAGCGCTATCGGCAGTGGAAAGACCGTGAGCGTGATGTCTACCGGGTATACCAAGTCGTACGGCAATGACTATATGGTCTTGGAACAGGGAACATCCCAGGCGGCACCCCATGTTTCCGGCGTGGCTGCGATGGTGCTGCGCATCAACAGCAGTTTGACTGCGGCCCAGCTCAAGCGGCTGATTCTGGACAACGCTGACACCATCGTGGACGGCGCCAACAACTATCCAGCCTTAAATGCGGAAAAAGCCGTTCGAGCTGCAATCGCCACGCTGGTGGCGCCCGTGGCGAATATCCGGATCGTCACCCAGACGCCCCTGCCTGCGGTGGCGGTGGTTTTTGAGCCGCAGATTGTGTCCAGCCCAAATGGTGCCATTACGGATTATGAATGGGACTTTGGTGATGGAACGGTCACCATGGGGAACAGCAGTCAGATTGCCCATGTGTATGCGGCGACCGGCAGCTATGCACTCAAACTCAAGATCAAGGACGTCAGAGGTGCTACCTATCTGGCCACGGGTTCAGTGATGGTGACGGCACCCGCGACCTTGGTGCGCAGTGGCTCCACGCCCACCCGCAATGCACTAATGAGCCCCAACGGCGGGGAAACCTGGAGAAGCGGAGTGCCGCAAGCCATCACCTGGAAGACCGATGTAATCAACAGCTCCAT
This sequence comes from Rhodoferax lacus, assembly GCF_003415675.1. Taxonomy (GTDB): domain Bacteria; phylum Pseudomonadota; class Gammaproteobacteria; order Burkholderiales; family Burkholderiaceae_C; genus Allorhodoferax; species Allorhodoferax lacus. The sequence goes on along the minus strand of NZ_QFZK01000038.1, from coordinate 4,104 downwards.
GGTGAATATATATGTGCTGAATGACGACCCCAGCGCTATCATATTCGGCAGCAGTGGTGAAGTGGCCAGCAATATCAACAGCAAAAATTGGGTGAATGTAGGGCGCAATATTCCTAACACAGGCAGCTCCACCTTGGACCCCGCCGTTTTGAGTGGCACCGGCAATGCCTATATCTTCATGGTGGTGTCGGCAACGGACAACAGCAAGTACGACATCAGCGACTGCACTTTTGCCCTCAATGTCCAGATGAGCACGGGCGGGTGCGCAGCCATGGCGGAAAGAGACGCCGATGGACGCATCTTTGTGCATGGTTCCGTCGTTCCGGCCGATGTGGTTTCCGTCGGCGTGTTTTGGCCCGACGGTGCACCCAGATCCTTGTTCACCCCCGACCCCGTGACCCGTCAATGGGCTGGCCTTTCCACGGGTACGGGCTACACCGCAGGACAATCGATTGAGGTGTATTACTACAACAACGTAGAGACTTCCAATCCGCTGACGGTCTGGATTAAATAAGCGATGGCAAGCCGCCAAATACTCCGAGTACCTGAGAACCCGCATAAGCAAACGGGAAGGCCCATTTGCAGGTAGATGGCTTTAAAAGAGATCATTCTCGGGTAGACCAGCGTCTCTGGCTTGGTTGGAACTGAGATATGGGGCTACGGCGATCTGATATATCGAATTGTCTAGATGCGCTTCAAGCATGTTGCTCTGAGCTGCACGCAGTCGGCCAATTCAAACCTAAAACTGATTTACAGCGCGGTGTCCGACCGTATACAGCCCGCCACTGCCAAAGCGACAGGGTAATCACTAAATCATGGCAAATCACCTAGATGGGGGGTGTTTGACCGGTTACCAATCTTTGACCTGAGGGTCTCCAAAAGTTGGGTCTGTCAGTTTTGCCAGATATGAGGAATTATGAGTAGTGTTATCACAGCAACGACACTAATTCTGATTTTTATAAAATACATGTGAATATATAATATTACTTATTCATTAATTCAATCAATCTGTCGCAGGTTAATTCATCACTGACATCAGACTTCATGCTCACCAATGAAACCATATTAGTCCCAACGCCTGTGACCTTTACTTCACCGACATAGTAGGGGTTAAAAATCTTCCCTCTCACTATTTGACCTTGATAAAACTGACTGCAGCTAGATTTTTGCACGACCGCTTTTGGTTGAATTCCTGCCAAAGCTGAAACACGCTCGTTCCCTGTAAAGCGCACCAAACGAACTGAAAATACCTCAGAGCCGGTGGTACCAGCGTCACTGTCGAGGTCGCCCATGCTGAATCCCATGTACCAAGCACGCGTCGAGTTTTTGGCATTAAGGGTTGAGGACCAAAAATATTTTTCATCTCCGTTGCTCGGCGTATTAGGGAAAATAGATTGGGCGATTGTGGGTCTTGCGTTGCCTTCTGAGCAGTAGCTGGGCGCACCGACTCCACCGTCCGGTATATTTTCAATAATTGCTTTTGGTTCATAGCCCTTCGGACAAAACCGCAGGCTTAAGAGTTCACGGATGGTTGGCACTCGCCAGTCAGTGTGCTTAGCGAATCCACGTTTATTGTTAATCTCTTGAGTAATGCTAAGAGCTTCCTGATAGGAGTATTTATTCAAGTTTCCCACACAGGTATTTGCTGTCATATCCCAATCTTGACCCAAGCCACAGCGCATCCACTCTAATCCTGTACTGGTGTCTTTGACTACGCCGGGTGCTACCGGAATGAAATTCTTGGCTGCGCCCTGCTGCAAGCGATCGCTTTGCGCGAAGGCGTTCAATGACATTAAAAAAATGCACCCAGTTGATAGGATTGAGGGGATACGCATACCCAATTGCTTCCTTGACGCTGTTCTTGACTCAAACCACCTCGTTTTTGCGCTTTTCAGCGCTGAACTTCTGGCTTTGGGCGCACTCATGGCCCAGTTCCCATCAGATTGCCTCGCACCAAACAATAGTACGTTTAGCCATTTTTTGTTCATTTACCGCCACTCCCAAAATTTAGACTAACAGTTTAACCGAGGGGTACTAATTGGATCTCACAAGTTACCTCGACAAGACAGTCACCGGCCGCAGGAGGGCAAAGGGGTGGGTGTTCGAAAAGTTCATCATGCCGATGCAGCGATCTACGGCGGATGAGTTTTGAGCGCCCTGCTCTGCCTGGCCGTTCTGGCCCTGCTGAAATACAGTTCGTCATGCATGAAAATCACCCGGATAGGGGATGGCCGGGTTAGGTGGCGGATGTCAAGATTGCCGCGAAAGCTGTCATGCGAATAGACGTCATTTTTCAGTTTGCGCCCACGGCGGTAGCTTTGGTATTTCTGGAGAAAGCGCGTGTCGTTTGCGGTCGAATACGAATGCGGGTTAAGTTGGAGGGGGTATGCTGCAAACGGGTTCGTCGAACGGACACACAGCGGCGGCGAGCGTGGTGGCCAATCTTCAATGCTGAGTGAGCGGCTGTGGCCCACTCAAGGTCAACATTAGGAGCCACCATGGCAACGCATCATGAGTTCAGAGATTTAGGCGACCAGTGGTTAATTTCGTACGCATGCACGATATCCAATATGCCAGTCCCGACCCTATTCGTAATAGGCCATTGTCTTGAGGCTTATTGCAAGGCGGCGATTCTAAAAAACAATCCATCGGTCAATATTTTCGATAGAAAATACGGCCATGATATTGAAGCAATGATTGCCGAAATCAAGAATGATATAGGCATCCTCAATGGAGTTGTCTTTTATCCTAACGTTGAGACCCGCTTCATGACTGGTGGCCCAGTTCCCTTTACCGACACAATAATGTCAGATGCAGAGTATCTTCATTTCGTACCAAATCAAGAGCTCTACTGGGTAGCAAAATTTCAGAAGGACGTAAAATATCTTGGAACCACCGGAAAGAAAATGCCAACGCAATATTCAGTTCTCGTCATGGAGAGAAATCCATATTGGATACCGATAATTCGCGAGCTACGAGAGTACATAAAAGACACACCAAATACGGAGTCATTTCAAATGACATCATTTTTTAGCAGAACCAATACTCCACAATTCGTACACGAATACTTAAGGCAAATATGCTCCTAACCTTACATTCGAGCTGGAATGGCTACGCCAGCCTTTCAATTTAACCTTAGAGCACGGTGTCGGGGATGTTAAATGAAGGCCATTAATAATACGATAGACGCCCAGGCAGTTTATAGAATCGAAGCTGCGCGGCTATCTTTTGAGTTACTCAGCGAAGCCTTTGATGCACTGAAGGCTACGCTGATGGCGATCGAGAAGAAAGAGCCGCACGAACACACTCACCAAGACGCGCTGAATGCGACGAAATTTGCGTTGCAATTTATAGACTGTACACACCGTTTCTTTGCAGTTCTCTCGCAAATCAAAGGCTTCAAACACAAAGACGACAGATTTAAGAAAGCGGAAGTGTACGCACGCAAGCTTGTCGGAGCTAGGAATTTCGCGCAGCATTTAAATGATGAGATTCCGAAAATCACTGCAGAAACATACCCAATTCTTGGTGCCGTTTCGTGGGCGTCAGAAGATCGATTGACCTCGAGAACGATCTCTGCTGGAACACTTCCCCCAGGAACAACTTTTCATACTCTTGCGTACGACACAACAGAGCGTTGTTATAACAAGAGTGTTGTATTTAATATTGGAAATTTGCAAATTGATCTGAGCGAAACCCACTATTCCATGCATCAAGTCCACTCATGCTTATGCGAGTGGTTGATTGAAAGTGATCGTGTCTCAGATCAGGATGTTAAACCCAACGTACTTGTTGCCGGCACTTTGGACGACATGTCTAGTTCTTCAATAGCTCGCTACCTCAGAGCGAAGTTTGTGGTCACCCCTTCATGACTAGCTAAAAGCGCTTAAACATGGCAGTCAATTGGGACGCGCTAAAGCGCTCCGGTTACCTTCAGCGTTAAGACTGCTTTAGAGCGGAGGCAAAGTCGGCTTCCAGCCGAGGCTGTGTGGAAACACCTTGAATTTGGCGCGCAATTTGCTATGACATAGCAAGCCTTGTGGAGGATTGAGTATGTCCAGATTCGTTGAGGGTCAAGACCGGCACCAGGTCACTTTGTTGCCA
>NZ_QFZK01000037.1 GCF_003415675.1 Rhodoferax lacus | reverse complement strand
GGCAAAAATACAGAAAGGGGAAGCTCCAGATGTAGACTTATCCACAATCGAGTAGCCAAAAATACCTTTAAACCGTGTGGCTCAAAATTCGACTGCAAACTGGCTCAGATTGACGCTGGAATCAACACCCAGTGGCGCAGCACATCAAAACCCTTGTGTGGCTCAATGCTCCGGTACAGCGCAAGACGATGACTATAGAAGCCCCAAGCCAAGTGCGGCGTGCGTTGAAACGAGCGAGGTGATGCGATGCTGGTGAAACCAATACCAGCCTTTGCCAATGCTGGATACGCCTTCCAGAAACCTTCGTTGCCCCGAAAGTCAGGCAACCCTGAGTCCACACCAATACCAGCACCGGCCGTCAGGATGATGCCGTCGGCCTCAGCAATCAGTTTGGCTGCGTTGGAAGCCGCGTTGCGCGGCCAGGCGTTGGGGGCGATGTCCATTCGTATCAATCCCAGTTTCCCTCGATGCAGGCTCCCATTATGGGTCGCTATCATTGCACTATGAAGATTGACCTCGACCCTGAAAACATCCAAGTTGCCATGGACATGTGGCGCAAAGCTACCGACATGGAAATCCCGTTGGCACCGGAACTGCGAAGTCATTTCTTTACCCGGCGCGGCAGCATTCTTGAAGGCTTCGTCAAGACGGCAAACAACTGGATCATGCTGCTGAATGGTTGCGATGCAACTGGCGATGACCTGGTAACCCTTGATGCCCTGCGCAAGGAGATCACCGTTTTCAAGAGCTGGGCCGAAAGCGGCATCGACGAACTTGCCAAGCTTGCCGCAGAGGTGAACTCAGGTAAGGGCTAGTTGTAACTCTGTAGTACGGACCGGTGCTGAGACTACACTTCGCCCTCCCTAAACATTGCGGAGAGCAACATGACAACAGCACCCAAAAAAGAATCAGCCTTCATGAAGGCCCTCAAGCCCAGCGCACAACTGGCCGCCGTCGTGGGCGCCGATCCACTCCCCCGTACTGAAGTCATCAAGAAGCTGTGGGAATACATCAAGGCCCACAACCTGCAAAACCCAGCCAACAAGCGCAACATCCTGTGTGATGCGAAACTGAAAGCTGTACTCGGTAAGGACGAGGTCACGATGTTTGAGCTCACCGGTCTGGCAGGCAAGCACCTGTCGTAGAGTGAACAAATGATTTTCAAATTCAAAAGCACCTTCTTTTCGACCTTAATCGTTCTTTCCGGAGTAGCCAATGCTGCTGCCAATATGCAGGAAATCGAAACCAAGACTGAACTTGGATGGGACGTTATTGCCCTACACAGGGTCTGCGCAAAATACGACGAATCATCTGGACATGACCTAATTGCAGTCAATGCAGAAGCTTCATTGTTCAGATACGTTCGCTTGTCTAAACTAGTCAAGAACACGTATCCCGAAGTGCACACACGCAAGGTGTGGTTGCGTGAGCAGGTCAATAGTGCTGCCTATTCATACCAAGAACAGACCGAGTCGCGAGCCGCAGTGATCGCCGAATGCAAGAAACAAATTAAGCATTCAAAAGAGTTTGTGAAATCGCTAGGACTTCCGCCTGAGTGAGCAACACACTGATAGAGGCCTCTTAGCAATAGTGGGGGATCGTTGTATCCCCTACTGGCTTTTTGGTTGTAGGGTACCCCACCATCCTTCGCTTCATCCCCGCCACCGCCTTAATCTTCCTGGCCAGCTCCTGCGTCGAATAGATCGATGTCGTGTCAACGGACCCAGTGAGGTTGCAAAAGGTTGCATGACGCAATAAAATACAACCCATTTAAAGAGGTTCAACTATGGCTGTTGCTATGAAACTTTCTGATTCCCTGGTGGAAGACGCCAAGACGGTGGCTGCTGCCGAACATCGGTCAGTACCCAAGCAGATCGAATACTGGGCTCGTATTGGAAAGGCGGTCCTAGACAACCCGGATATGCCACTGCAACTGATCCTGGAAACGATGCTGTCCCGTGAAGAATCCAAGGCTGGCCAAGTTGTGCCCTACGTTTTTGGGTGACTGATGCCTCTGGTTCTCAATTCAACGAAGTCGTTTGACCGGATCATCAAGAAGCTACACGCCAAAGACAAGAAGGTCTTGGATGATGCAGTGAAAGTCATCCAAGGAAACCCATCAGTAGGCGAAGAAAAAAGAGGTGACTTGGTTGGTGTTTTTGTCTACAAGTTCAAGATGAACGGACAGGAAACTCTATTGGCGTATGAACTGCACCCAAACAAGAAGAAACCAACAACGATTCTGTTGATGGCGGTGGGGCCGCATGAGAATTTTTACGCTCAATTGAAACGAGCGAAATAGCGCGATACAGCAAAGTTCTTGGCGCCACCACCAGCTCACCGCCCTGCGCTCTGCTCCACTGCGCAACGGATGCATGCAAGGTTCGAATGAGCGGCAGGTCAGCTCAGGCCGCTCGAACCTCGTTGAGCAAGTCAGGGTGATGGTCCAGCACCTTGAGCAGCTTGACTAAGGCCAGAGGCGGTTTGGTCTTGCCGTTCTCGTATCGAGAGAAGGCGTTGATACCGCCGCCGAAAATTTCGCCGGCTTCACGCTGTCCAAGCTCAAGCTTCTTGCGAACTGCAACGATGAATCCGGGGTCAACGATGGCGGCATTGACCTGCTTATTGAACGCATTCATTTCGCGCATCACGCGTTCTGTCTCCACCATATCCGTGATGGACTCATCGCAAGCAGGGCAAAAGTCCGCGGTCACTGCGGGAATAGTCGTGGTTTCACCTTTGTAGGTGTAGGGCAAATCGCGGGTGTCGTGGATGAGTTCCGCCGCGCCACAAACAGGGCATTTCATATTCATAGCTCCTTGAAAGACACAATTAGCACGTCATCAATGACCGTCAACTTCAGATACACGTCGCCTGCGTCCGTGGACGGACGGTACACGTCTTGCCAGACCTTGTTATCTGCATGTGTTGTCATGCTCTTGTAGAAATCGCTCGGTGTCAGTGCCATCAGCACCGCCAGCATCTCTGCTAGTTCCATTCCCAGCGCGGAAGCTCCAAGTCGAGCCGAATTTGTCGCGCGCACTTTGCCGGTCTCCACCAAGGTTTTCACCTCAATCAGCCTGCAATGCGGGGTTCGTTTCTCCATGCGATTACTCTAACCTACTTGGTATGTCTTGGCAAGTAGGTTAGTCCACATTTGCAACCCTTCTGCGCATCCCCGCCACCGCCTTGATCTTCCTGGCCAGCTCCTGCGTGGAGTAGATCGATGTCGTGCCGATAGGAGGCACTTAACTCAGCCGCATATCTGTGTCCAGTGTTTCTGGCTTGCCAATGGACACCAGTTTCATGTCGGGGTGCGATGGGTTGATCAGAAAATTGAGCTCGGCAGGCATCACTGCACTGGGCACGACCAGCACACAGCTTCGTGATTGCTGCAGCCATTCGCCACCAAGAGCCTGTAGAGCTTCGCGACCTGCATGGGTTCGCCAGTCCTTTGGCAATTGGTTCAAGTCCAATGCTTCTACGCTGACACCCTCAGATAAATTAGCTGGTATCAAAACATAGTGGGCTCGCAAAGGCTCGTCTTGCACGAGCATCTCCAGCAGTGCCAGCGATCGACTCTCAGCCGTATAGATTACTGACTGCCCCACCTGATTCCATCGTCCGCCATACAGCCTTGCACCTTCACCAGAAAAAGCCTGGTCTGCAAATCGGCGTGTTGTGATTCGCCACACCGTGCGCTCTGATACAGCAGCCGCCATCAGGCAAAGACACCGTGCTCAATGCGCCCCAATGTAGTTAACACGGCTCCTGAGCCTAGTTCGGTGTCAAGAAGTGACAGCGGGATGTTTCCTCCCAGCGCTGGGTTTGGGCTTTTCAGCCAGCTCAATGCTGCACGTTCGTCGTCAAACACATACACCGCGCGCTCAACCACTTGGGCCAAGCGCACCATCTTCCCGGACTCATCTGGGCTCAATAGGCCCTCCTTCTTGCGACGAGCCAGGGTACGCTCAGGGATGTCAAGCGCTTTGGCTAACTCGGACTGGCCAATACCCATTACTCGCACCGCAGAGTCTACGGCGCCTGCAGATATGCCATGGCGTACGAGAGCAATCCACTCAAGAACGGAACGCGGGAAGGTGTGCAGTACAGGCTCGCCTCCCAATACCGATGCGGCTGACAAGCCCAAAACACTTTCGCTTGCCAATGTAGCTGCGTTCATAAATAAACCTTGTTTGATGCCATTTGGCACAAAGTTTATGCAAATTTGTCTCTTTTGTCAAAGCCAGCAACGCGTTCAAACGACTTATGCCACGACCCTCCGCTTCATCCCCTGCACCGCCTTGATCTTGCGAGCCAGCTCCTGCGTCGAGTAGATCGAGGTCGTGTCAATGGACGCGTGCCCTGCAAGCTCAGAGGCCACCTCGATTGGCATGCCATCCACCAGCGCCTGGCGCACAAAGGTATGGCGCATCCAGTGCGTTGATGCTTTTTCGAACCGGCGTGAATCCAGACCCACCACCTCGGCCGTCTTTGCTGCTTGGCGGAAAAAACGCTTGAGCACGGCATAAATGCCAGAGGCCGACAGCGCAGTGCCCCCTGATTCGTTCTTGGCGCCAACCACCAGCTCACCGCCCTGCCCTCTGCTCCACTGCGCAACCGAGGCATGCAAGGTTCGAATGAGCGGCAGGTCGGCTTGGTCCTCACGTGCGAGGTCATCTTCCAGGAAGTCGCCGCCATGCAGTCCAAGCAGTCTGACCACATCGGGATTCAATGGCACCTCGCGCGTCTTGTTGCGCTTGCCAGTGACCGTCAAGATCCATGTCTCGGGCAGGTCCGGGAGGGACTCCAGTCGCAGGTCCTTGTGCCGGGCGTTGGCCAGCTCCTCCAGGCGGATGCCGGAGGTGACCAGCAACTCCAGAATGCATTTCAACCTCAGGTTCTCAGGCCCGGCGGTCTGCGCATCCAGGCAGTGCAGCACGTGCTGCCACTCGTCTTCCGTGAAGGAGCGCTTGATGTCCATTTTGGAGGCCGGCAGATCAAACGACTTCATGATGGACCGGAACGGGTTGGCCACGAGATACCCAGCATCCACCAGGCCACCGTACAGGGTCTGCAAGATCACCAGCGCCTGCTTCTGTGAGGCTGGGCTGGGCTGCGTGCGGAATGCCCTCCAGGCCGGGTCAGTTCGCTTCAATGGAACCTTCTGGATCCACGTGCTGGGCACGGCCTGCAGGAAGGCTCGGTACTTCATCACATCGGGTGCGGTCACGCTTGAAAGTGGCTTCCTCAACTCCTGCGCGCACCACAGCAGATACCGCTCAGCCTCCTTGCGGTAGGACCTTTGGGTAGATGGCTTCTCGGCATAGCGACCCAGCCAGATGTCTACCGCCTCCAGATCGTTCTTGGCGCCCAGTGTGTTGGCCATGTGAGAACGGAAGTCGCCGCGCTCACCGGCCAGATGGGGCGTGGCCTGCATGCGAGCAAGGCCGTTCGCAGCCAGCGTGCCTGCACCGAACCGTGCCAGTCCTTGGGGAGCGCCGATAGCCGGGACCAGCGCCGCCACGCGCAACTCCTGTTTGCTCTTGGGCTCATTCACCGTGCCGGAGATCACCAGGTTCAGGTGGTCCTGTTCAAGGATCAGCCATTGCAGAACCTGTTGGGCACGCAGCACACCAAAGCCCTTGATCTGCGAGTGCCAGCGGTAGCCGTAAACATTGATGAAGCGCACCAGGTCGCCGAGGGTGATGATGCCGACATTGCGCATGACCTTCACCACCGGCTTGGCAAACCAACTCTCCAGCCTGTCCGTGGCGGCCGGGATCACAGATAGCACCGTCTCCAGGTGGTTGAGCGCCCTCACCCGGTCGCCGACGACATCTTTGAGACCTGCGCCTGCTTCCTGCGCATCCGCATTGTCCAAACCGAAGTGCGCCTTGTACTCATCCAGCAGATCAGCTTCTGACCACATGTCCGGATCCATGCCCTCCGCTTCTGCCCAGTCCTCAAGCGATGGAAGCTCAACGGCTGGTTTGACTTTGGCATCGCTGCGCAGCAGATCCAGCAGCTGAGTGATCTTGGCTGATGTGGGCAGCGTGGCATCCAGCGCCCTGCCCGCTTCAATGATTTGCTTCAGTAGCCCATCACGCCGATTCTGGACATAGCGCAGATCGGTGGTGGTCTCGGCCCAGGCCATGTAGCGGTTGAAGCTCTCGGCCAGATCGAGACCGAGGATGCTGGAGCGCACGAAGGCGAAGTGGTGAACGCCCAGGGCCCTGGCCTCTTGCATGACCTTTGCGATGGAACCCTTTGGGCGGCCAGGCTTACGCTTTGGCTGAACGCTATGAAAGAGGAGGGCCTCGATGGCTTGCTTGTGCTGTTCCATGGGGTGCGCGTCCTTGGTTCACGTAGGGTCGGATTTGTGTGACGTTCAGAGGAGAAAATGGGCCCCTGGGTGTCACTCAAGTTGAAAAGCTTCTTTTAGATTGGTTTTTATTTCGTTGTGATTATAGGGATAATCATGACGTACAACAGATTTAATAAACCTCGCGGTCCGTCATTTGAAGAGAAAAATCCGTGGCCGGAATGGGCCTGGAGGGGCTTCCTAGAAGCCTAGTCAGGTTCCGGCAGGACCTATTGCAGGCCCTGAAACTTCCGCAGGAAATGTACAACGAGCCAGACAAGCGCGCACAACACAAAGACCAGCCAGGCACGGCCATGACGCCGCCCTGCCCTAGCGCCCCACGACCGGGCAAACCGGCGCTTGAGCTCCTCAGCCTGGCACTCTTTTGCCTTGTCTGGAAGGCGGTAACGGTTGCTCATGCCCACATCTTCTCACTTCGTTCCGCAGGATTCAAGCGGCCTCAATTGACCTGTCATCCAAACTGGCCAACAAGTAATCATTCCAGTCCTTGTGCTGCGGCGGCGTGTGTCGATCAATTTTCATGCCCACAGGTGCTAATCCGACCACTTTGGCAGCGAATCTGTCGCCAGCTGGATCCGCGTCCATTGCAAGGACCAGGCTAGCATCGGGAAAGGCCTTCAGTAGCGTTACCAGCTGACCTTCCTGGTCCGGACAAAGCGCCGATCCCCCGGTGCTGACATACATCGTGTCCTTCTGCGTGGCGTGGTGAAGCTGGTAGTAGCTCATCAGGTCGATGGCAGCCTCCGTAATCACGATACGCCGCGGTTCCTGCCCTTCCGGGTCCTGCCAGGCGAAGTACAAGCCTTTTTCGCCGCCCTTGGAGAAACCGGTAAACGAGTGCGTCTCTCCCTTGGGCGGACGATTCTTCACCTCGTAGCCGCACCACTGGCTGAATTTGTTCAAGTGAGGAAAGAGTGCGTTGCCGTACTCCCCTTTTTGGACTTGAAACGCTCGAAGTGTCTCGGCCGAGATCCCGCGATCTTTCGTCAGATAGCCAGGGCCACATTCAGAGTACTGCGGGGTGCTTACGACAGCCTCAGCGATGGCCTCCAGATCCTTGTCAACGGTCACAGGCGCCAGGGCCATGATTGCCTGCGCTGTGACCTTCCTGGCGGCCGGCTTCTTGGCATCAGGTGCATAGCCTCGCAGGATCTGCCGAACAGGGATCGCTAGATCTTCCGGCCTCTGCCCTGGTTGTCCTGCCCAGCCTTCCTTTCCATTGAGCCCGCAGCGGCAGCTGCTGTCCCCGTCGGTTGGATGTTGGCGGTTCGAACCGTATGGGCTAGATCCTTAAGGTATTCGGAAATTTTTTGAAATTTGGATCGCTTTTCAGTTCAACGCCCAAGGATTGGTCACATCACGTTGAGAGCCTTTCTAACGATCTGATTTGCTCCGAGTCGCTGTTGCATCACAGAACCAAAACAATCACTTGGCGGTGCCCTGTGACGCCCCCTGCTTAGCATCCACAGCCCGTCACATCCGTGCGATACGATCAAGCCAGCAAAAACATAAATGCAATTGGGAGTTAAAAGCATGAATTCGAAACGCCGCCTTTTGGCGCTGCTGGCCGCCACGGCCGCATTCCTTTCCCTAACCCCAGCCCAAGCTGCTCTGCAAGCCCGCGATTACAACAACGATGGGACAATCGATGGCCTGTACGACGCGGACCTCAACGTCACCTGGTTGAGCAACGCCGGCCTGAGCTCATTGAGCACTTTTGCCCAGGCATCTTCCTGGGCGAGCAGCCTGGTAGTTGACGGGATTTCCGGTTGGCGCCTGCCGACCGACAGTGTTGTTTGTGCAGGCTACAACTGCACGACAAGCGAGATGGGCCACCTCTTTTACACCGAGTTGGGAAGCACAGCCCCTCAACACATGAACGCTGGCGACCTCCAGTTTCTCACATTCACCGGCTACTGGTCTGGAACCGTTGACTCTGCCAGGAGCGGTCAAGCATGGGCTTTCTCAACCATTGATGGCCAGCAGTTTTCAGCTGCGAACAGCAACAAGTACAGCGCCCTTGCCGTCCACAGTGGCGACATCCTGGCGGCCGTTCCCGAGCCTGAGACCTTAGCCATGCTGCTGGCAGGATTAGGGTTGATTGGAGCTATCGCGCGCCGCCGCAAGGTACAGACTACTTGAAGGCAGGTCGTGCTGGCATTGAGATAGGGCCTCCAACGGGGCCCTTTTTTATGAACTTTCTATTCATAAATCTCATGTTGGGAGTAGTGGAACCGTTCCACCCCCTGCAACTTCAAACGGCATTCACAAAATACTCAGACAAAAAAATAGGGGGGTGGAACGGTTCCACTCCCCTACATGGCAGCTTGTTTACTGCTTAGGAAAGCAATGCTTTGATTGCCTTCTCCACTTCACTGAATCGTTTTGGATCGATGTTGGCCAAGCTGATAACAGCCGATCGTTTCGAGGGATCCAGCTTTATTTCAGCTGACTGACCATCTTTGCCTTTGACCACGACCTTCTTCGCAGCAGGGGGTGGAACCGTTCCACCCCCCTCCAGTAGGCGGGTCAGAACCTGCGGGGCTTTGAGCTTGACCGGCGCAGCCAACAGTTCTTTGGCACGGGACAGGATCAGGTCCGGGTCCTTTTGAATGGCCTGGGTGAGCAATGGCGCCCAGCGGTACTGCAATTCCAAGGGATTGGAAAAGGCATTGATCACATCTGCCGGCAATCGGGCAAGGGCCAGGGCTTTGCCCAATTGGCTCAGGTCAATAGACGCCGCTTCCGACAGCTTGCGGGCTGAGGGAAAGAGGCCTTCGTCCAACGCCTTTGCATAGGTCGTACCTGCCTCCCAGGGGCTGAGTGCTGCACGGGCACGGTTTTCCCGGTCCATCTGACAAAACAACTCCGAGTCAACCAGATCCTCAATCACGGCCAGCACGGGGATGTCGAGCTCAAGGCAGGCCCGGTGGCGGCGATGGCCAAATACTAACTCGTATTCGCCTGCAACCGTCTTCGAAGGGCGTACCTTGATGGCCTGGATGTTGCCACCAGCAGATTCGATTTCAAGCTTCAGTTCCGCAAACTCTACGCCGTCATAAGAGAGCTCATTACGGTTCGCCCACTTGCTTGGTTTGATCAGCTTCGGATCCAACTTGCGACTCGGATTTGCGTCACCGAAAGCTGCTAGCTTTTGCTTGAGCTCTATGTTTTCAGCGGTGACTTGTTCATCCCGAAATAGCGCATCAGCATGCATGCCAATCGCTGTCTTGGCGCCAGAGGCTCGATTCACTGTTGCCAAGCCGATGTGGCTAAGGTCGACCTTCGGTTTGTCTTTAAGCGCCATTTGATTCTCCTGTCTGACGTTTCCATGCCGTGTTGATTTGTTCCTCGACCAATTCGACCACGCGCTCATAGGCGTCATACGCGCGCCGGTAAGTTCGGGCGTTGATGCTAGCCGGATCGGTGTCATAGACCGTTCCAAACTCAGCGCTCGCACTAGCTGTCAACGCCGTCTTTGGTATCTCTACTGGCAAGACCATACCGGCATATGCCGCCGTGATCCACTCCCGCACCACACTAGACGATGCATCATTGGCATCGACACGAGCCAACAGCACATCTACAAAATCAAAGCTCTTTGACTTGCCACGATTTGTCACCAAGTTCGCAGTGAGGTCGTTGAACAGGTTCCAGAATTGTCCGCTTGAAGTGAAGTCCAGCGTGCTGGGTGGAAGAGGCATGATCAAGCCATCCGAAGCGAGGAGGGCGTTGATAGTCAGGTAAGAAAGGGATGGGGAGGTATCCAGGATGATCACGTCATACTTTGTGCGCGCAGCATCAATCCCGTTGTTCAGCACATTCCAGAACTCGAAGGAGCCTTCAGTTTTTTGTCGTGAGGGCAGGGCGAATTCGGCCGAGTAGAGCGCAAGGTTCGCAGGAATGATGTCGATGCCCGACCAATAGGTTGGAGTAATAGCATAATCAACTGACACCTCTGATCCGTAGCACAAGCCAAGAATCGTTTGTTCATCAGCAACGTCCACGTCGGGAAGCAGGCCGAAGAGGGTAGTCATGGATCCTTGTGGGTCCGTATCGATGACAAGGACCTTGTGGCCGCGAAGACTTAGACCTTGAGCTAAGGTGACTGCCGTGGTTGTCTTGGTCACCCCTCCCTTGAAATTGGCTACAGAGATCGTGATGGCCTCGGCGCCCTCTGGTCGCATATGCTTGCTGCGAGTGGTTTGAGCCCAGGTACGTGTGTCTGCCAAGCTGAACTTTCGACGATGGCCGCTTTCCATTTCCCCAACTGGTAAATCGGCCTTCTTCACTCGATAATCCATCTGTGCCTTCTCAAGACCGCAAATCGCAGCGACTTGATTGGTACTGAAAGTTGGAGGCCTTTTCCTTGCATCCGGAGCAAGCATTGTTCCTCTCACACTTTCGATGACTGCACCAACTCGACTGGATGCAGCTATGAGATCTTCAAGCGATACGCGTGTATCCGGCTTCTTTTTGATTGACATGTATTTATTCCTACTAGACGCCAAAAATTTGGGGTTACGTCAATTGTGCGTCTTTTGGGATGACTTTGGAAGTTCGGACTGCTTGAATTGGATAGTTATCCACAGCCTCTCTCCTTCTCTTTTTTAAAGCCTTTAGAAGGTTTAATACCTTTGGCAAATTTTTCTTCAATTGAAACAACGACTTAGCTCACTTTGTGTGAGACAAACCAGGTGAATTGTGAGCTAAACCCCGGGATGTGTGAGAGTAAGCATCTAATGTGTGAGGGAAACCCCGGTACCAGTGCGCTGATGAATTTAATTGCAATTCGTGAGACCCTAGTGCCGCAAACCGCTATTAGAAGCAACAATTTTTGAAGATTTCACATACAACTAAGGGTGTCGGACGCCGCAGTGTGAGACAAACCACGGGGCGTTTAGGCGCGAGACTTCACAAGTGTGAGAAAAACTATGGCCCAAAACAGACGGAAGTGATCATGGAAAAAGATTCTTGACGTGAATAGACCAATCTCACACATAATGAAGGGATGCAAAGCTTAGAGATCATCGGGCCAGACAGAATCGACAAACCGGTATCAGCACTGGCTATGGTTCCTAAGACTGGCACTATCACTCGGGTGGGGCGCCAGGCCTACACACTGATGATGTTCGTAGCAAGGGAGCAAGGAGTTGAGGACCAGGCATCCGGAATGTTTGGTGCACCTCTCAATTCGGTGATCCGGGGATATGACGGCTCTACTGGCTCAGTCAAAGAGCTCAAAAAGCATCTTTTGTCCATGGTTACCCACGTTGTGGAGTGGCAATCTCCATCTCCAGGTGAGACTGAAGAGTGGGGCGCTTGTGGTCTGCTTTCACAAGTAAATCTGAAGAAGAAGAACGGCGAGAACTGGATCTACTGGGCCTACCCTCCAGCTCTGCGACAAGAAATGCTTTACCCGTTACGGTACGCACAAATCAGACGTTCAACGATTGCCCAGTTTCGTTCGCATGCGGGCCTCGCCCTATACGAAATTTGCGCTCGCTACAAAGACAACCCCTCGCATCTGACGAGCAAACAGCACTGGCACTGGTGGCTACCAGTACTGACAGGCAAACCAGTGCCCGACAAAATCAAGACCGAGTTTCGATTCTTCAATAGAGACACTATCAAGCCTGCAGTTGAAGAGGTCAACGAAGTGAGCGAGTTGACCGTAACGGTTCACGAATACAAGGTTGGCCGCTCAATTGAGTTTTTGCAATTCGAAGTTCGTATCAAGTCAGAAGCTATCACCAAAGAAATAAAAGCGATCGATATGAGCAAAGTTGCTCGTGCTATTCAGCTTGGTATTGATGCTGAGATCGCTGAAGACTTGTTCATTCGCCATGGGGAATTAGCCTTTGCAAAGGGCATTGAGCGTCTTGAAGCGAGGTTAGCAATGGGTGGAACACCAATCCTTTCAAGGCATGCGTATCTCAAGAAATTGCTAACTGGGAAGTCAATTGACAAGCCCGTGCCAGTTGAATACCAGCCTGACCACATAGAGTTACCTGTTGTGAAGAAGCCAGATCCAGGACTAGAAGCACAGGCTAACCTTCGAAAAAATGAGAGCGAAAAGCTTGCGGTGGTTCGCACGGAACTCGAAGGCTTAGATCCAATAGCCATGTCACAACTGCTTGTAGAGCTGAAGAAAAACTTCATCGAACGCCAAATGTCCGCTGCCGTCATGAAGAGACTGGAAGATGGTAAATGGGAATCAGCGTTGATCATGGGTGAGCTTGCAAGGTTCTATTGGAAACGCACACGGGGAACAGAATGGAGCGCTGCAGACCCTCTGCCAAATGTAGAACGTGTCGAGCAGGCCGCTCTGTTCTAAATCGAGCACTAAACACCCATGGGAATGCAAGACCGTGATTGGTACCGCGAACTAATGAAAGAGCGCGAGCTAGAAAAGACTCGCGCGAAGTTTGCCGGCTACACCCAGGCGACTGCACCCACTCGGATGAATCGAAAGCGCGGCCAAACTAGCTTGATCGGAATGATCATCTTCTGGACGGCTGTGATGGGCCTGCTGTACTGGGGCATGAAGCACTATCAGCAGGTCAAGCCCGCACAAATCATCCAGGCCGGAGTGATGAGCATTCCCCGATCAACAGACGGGCACTTCTACGTGAAGGGCGCCGTCAATGGAGTGAGCACGACTTTCATGGTTGATACCGGAGCTAGCCTTGTCACTGTTAGCGAGTCCTTCGCGCGAAAGGCCAATATCCATCTCGGAATACCCATCACATTCCATACAGCCAATGGGAATGTTCCCGGCAGGTTGGCAGACCGCGTACCTGTATCCATCGGTGGCGATTCTCAACCCATCTCAATTGGCATCGGTCTGAATATGGAAAACGATGAGGCTGAATCACTGCTGGGACAATCATTCTTGTCAAAATTCGACGTGAGCATGGAAAAGGACAAGATGGTGCTGCGGACACGGGGTAATCCCACCGATTTCCACTGAACCTAAAAGTAGAACAGTTATGCAGCCATGGCCAGATGCTGCTTTGGGGTGAAACCGCCCAGGGCCATATTTGGGCGGTCGTGATTGTAGGACCACATCCATT
>NZ_QFZK01000036.1 GCF_003415675.1 Rhodoferax lacus | reverse complement strand
ATTCAAAAGGAGTCAGCAAAACCAGCAAGAGACTATAGTTATCCACAGTTGGCAGTCATGCTGTCAGCAAAAGCCCCTGGTCAAAATTCGATCGGCACAGGTGGTCAAGATTCAATCGGCGCCAACACACCAAGGGCTTCCCCAGTGTGCGCCCGGTGCGCTGCGCTAGGTCCAGCGCATAGCCTTGGCCAAAGCTAGAGCATATCTGGTTCACGTAACCCAGCGCAATTAGGGCTGTGTTCGAATTAGTGCCGTCTAACAGTACCTGTACCGGGCTGGCCCAGCCCGCGCGCAACAGGCTGGCAAAGCCAGGAGGAACTACGATGCCAACCTGGGCGCTGCTGGTCTCCACCGAATCCTGCACCTGAGACCGGTTGGTTGTAGAGTGCACCAGCTTGAAGCGGCTGCTGTGCAGAAGGCTGTCTACCAAGGCGCGGCTCTCCTGCGTCCGGTCCTGGTCCAGCACCACGATGGCCACGTTGAAGACCTCGAATGTAGCAGCGTAGCCAAACAGCAGCATTTGGATAAGCGGCGGAATTAGCAGGCGAAGGAGCGCTGAGCGGTCGCGCCGCAGTTGCAAGAATTCCTTAACCAGCAGGTGGTAAATGCGACCCAGCATGTGCGGTTCAGTCCAGGGTTTTGCGGTAGGCGCTAGAGGCCAACCGCGCCATGATGGCGGCATACAGCGCTAGGCACAGCATGGGTTCCAGCAACTCGCTCCAGCTTGCGCCTTTAAGAAAGAGCCCCTTCAAAATGGACACGTAGTAGCGTCCGCTGACCAGATATGTGATGCTCTGCACCGCAGCGGGCATCTGGTCGATGGGAAAGGAAAAACCCGACAGCAGCGTAGTTGGCAACATGGTCAGCAGCAGCGCCACTTGGCTGGCGCCCACCTGACTGTGTATGCAGGAGGAAACAAAATATCCAATGCACAGCACCACAGTTAGGAACAGGGATGTGCTCAGCAACAAGGCCGGCAGCGTGCCGCGGAATGGAACCTGAAACCAGAACACGGCTAACGCCAGGCAGATGCCGGCATCGACCAGCCCAACCACAAAATACGGCAACAGCTTACCCAGCATCAGCTCCAGCGGCTCGATGGGTGTAGAAGTTAGCTGTTCCATGGTGCCGCGTTCCCATTCGCGCGCAATAGTGAGCGAGGAAAGCTGCGCTCCCACAATCGCCATGACGAGGGCTACGATGCCCGGAATGATGAAGTTTCGGCTGATTAGGTCTTCGTTGAACCAGATGCGGGACCTCACCTCTACCGGCGTCAGCGTGCGGATGACGGAGCCAGAACGTTGGGCTGTAGCCAGTTGCACATCCCCGGAATAGCTGGCCACCACAGCCGTTGCATAGCCGGCGGCAATGCTGGCGGTGTTGGTGTCGGTGGCGTCTAGCAGTGCTTGCACTACGCCCTTACCTGCGGCCACCAGGCTTCTTGAAAATCCCACAGGTATCACAATGGCAATGCTGCAGCCTCCGCTATCCAGGTTTGCAGACAGTTCCGCAATGTTGACGGCCTGGTGCCGCAACGAAAAATAGGGCGAGGCACTGAAATGCTGCAAGAGGTTTTGCGAGGCCTGGCTGCGCTCCTGGTCCAGCGCGCACATCGGTATTTGCTTCACATCCAGGCTGATGCCATAACCTAGCAAAAACATCTGCAGCAGGGGAATCAGCAGCGCGATTATCAGGCTGCGCGGGTCGCGCACGATTTGCAGGCTCTCTTTTACCGCCATGGCCTTGACGCGTCGCCACCTCATGCTGCACTGCCTTGGCGCACGCGGCTTGTGCCCACTAGGTGCACAAAGCTGTCTTCAAGTGAGGGCTTTGTGCGTCGAACGCTGGCCTGCTCCCGTCCCGCTGTTTTCAGAACGGCTCGCAGCTGCGGCACGCGTGCAGCCGAATCATCCACTAGGACGTGTAGGTCACGGCCAAACGTAGCAACGTCCTGTACACCTGGCTGGGCCCTTACCAGCGCTATAAGCTCCCCCATACGCTCGCCCTCCAGTACCAACAACTCGCCACCAAGCGAGCGCTGCCGTAGTTCCGCAGGTGTGTCCAGGGCCACCAGTTGTCCGTGGTTAATCAGAGCTACACGGTGGCAGTACTCGGCCTCGTCCATGTAGTGCGTACTTACCACTACGCTGATGCCGTCCTGCGTCAGGTTGTGTATCAGTTCCCAGAAGTGCCGACGCGAGCCCGGGTCAACGCCCGAGGTCGGTTCATCCAGAAACAAAATGGAGGGTCGGTGCAAAATCGCAGCACCCAATGCAAGGCGTTGCTTCCAGCCGCCGGCCAGGGTGGCTACTAGCGCGTCCTCCTTGCCCTTTAGGTCCGCCATTTCGATGGCAAAGCGCAATCGCGCATTGATCTCGCTGCGCGCCACGCCATAAATTCCGCCAAAAAAACGCAGGTTCTCGAGCACGCTCATGTCGTTGTACAGCGAAAATTTCTGCGACATGTAGCCGATGTGGCGGCGCACCCCCTCCGGGTCGCGCGCCACGTCTAGCCCGGCCACCAGTGCCTGCCCACCACTAGGCTGAAGCAACCCGCACAGAATGCGTATCACGGTGGACTTGCCCGCACCGTTGGGTCCTATAAAGCCAATGACTTCGCCCCGAGTGACTGAAAAACTTACACCGTTGACCGCAGTAAAGTCGCCGAAGCGCTTAACCAGGTCTACAACCTGAATTTGGTTTTGCGCTCTGGCCTGCATCAGTCAGGCTCCTTTACACTGCCATGCTCCAACAGGGCGACAAACAGGTCCTCGATAGATGGAGCGATCACAGCGATAGAGCTCACCGCAACGCCCGCGTGCACCAGCGTTGCGGCGATTGCCTCTTGGCGTGTGGGCAAGTCCACATGCACATGCAGGCCGGTGCCCACGCGTAGCAGGCCCATCACGCCCGGCAGGCTGGCAAGAGCCTGTAAGGCTTCGCGAGATGCCTCAATGCCTATGTCCAGCATGACACCCGGCATGCGTGCGCGCAGGCCAGCTGGTGTGTCGCAATGCATGACCGCGCCTGCATGCAGCAGGGCTAGGCGATCGCAGCGTTCGGCCTCGTCCAGATAGGCGGTAGAGATCAGCATAGCGACGCCCTCACCGCGCAGCGAATACAGTATCTGCCAGAACTCGCGCCGCGACAGCGGATCGACTCCGGTCGTGGGCTCGTCCAGCAGTAGCACTCGAGGCGCATGCACGAGTGAGCAGACCAAGCCGAGTTTTTGCTTCATGCCGCCCGACAACTGACCCGCCAGTCGCCTTCTAAACGGGGCCATGTCGGCAGCCTCTAGCGTGGCGGCGGCGCGCGCGCGCCAGATGGCGGGCGGCATCTCGAACAGGTCCGCATAAAAACGGATATTCTCTTCCACCGTCAGGTCGTCATACAGGCCAAATCGCTGGGGCATGTAGCTCACATGGCGCTTGACCTGTTCCGGCATGGCCACCACATCCACACCGTCGATGACGATTCTGCCCTTATCTGGCCGGATCACTCCGGCCAGCATTCGCATTGTGGTGGTCTTACCGGCGCCGTCTGGGCCTACCAGTCCGAAGAGTTCGCCAGCCAGCACGGAGATGCTTAGTTCGGTGACAGCCTGCACTGAGCCAAAGCGCTTGCTCAAGCCACTGACTTCAATCATGCGGTTTTCAGGCACCGACTCTACCGCCCTGCATCATTCAAAGGTATATGCACATCTGCCGGCATACCGTAGGCGAGGCGATGGTCCGGATTGTCAATGTCAACCTTGATGCGGTAGACCAGATTGACTCGCTCGGCATGGGTCTCCACTGACTTGGGTGTGAACTCCGCCTTCTCCGCAATGAAGCTGATGTGGCCTTCCAAGGCCGACCCGTTCTGGCCGTCAAAGCTAATTTGAACCGCCTGCCCCAGCTTCACGCCGCCCAAGTCCGATTCATTCAAATAGGCGCGCAACCATACGTGGTCCAAGTTGGTCAGCGTGACGACGGGTGTACCCGGCACCACCACTTCACCCACCTCTGACTGCTGCACGTTGACCACGCCATCGAAGGGCGCAAACAGTGTGGTGTAGCCAAGCACTATGCGTGCCGCCGTGGCAAGTGCAGCACTGTTGTGCACGGAAGCCTGTGCGACTTCCACACTGCGCGCGGCGGCGGTCTGCACCGAGCGATCGCGCTCCAGGACGGCACGGCTTTGGGTCAGCGCTGTGTCCGTCTGGTCCAGCGAAGCTTGGGAATAAAAGCCCTGTTGCTGCAGACTCAGTGCCCGTTGATGGTCCAGCAGTCGTTGCTTGAGTTCTGCCTCATCCACCTTCAGCGTGCGCTCTGCCGTGGTTAGGTTCTGCCGGGCGGTTTCGAGTTGACGCCGCTGCACTTCGAGACCGGCCTTCGCGATCTCCAGTTGCTGCAGGTAGTCGCTGTTGTCGGCCACCGCCAACACGTCGCCCTTGTGCACAGACTGGCCCTCGCGAAAGGGAAGCGAGACGATGCGAGACTGCACAGTTTTGAAGCTGATAACACTTTCATGGGCTTCGATATTGCCGGAAAGAACCAGTACATGTGATGTGCCCTGGTCCTTCCAATAGCTTCGAAAATACTTCGCGTAAGGTGACAAGAATGTCACCGCGATCGTGGCGATGACTACCGCAAAAGTCAAAAGGCCTTTGTGAGCTTTGACGTCGATCTTCCATGTCATGGAGTACCCATGACTGTTGATTCGTGCAAAAAACGCGGAGGGCTCGAGCCGTGCATTTTTCAAATGTAAAACCCAAGCCTACAGGCTGCTTGCTAATTATCAAAGTGAGCTCATCCCCGTCAACCATGATTGGCCGTCGCATCG
The DNA here is from genome assembly GCF_003415675.1 of Rhodoferax lacus. GTDB lineage: Bacteria > Pseudomonadota > Gammaproteobacteria > Burkholderiales > Burkholderiaceae_C > Allorhodoferax > Allorhodoferax lacus. The sequence goes on along the minus strand of NZ_QFZK01000036.1, from coordinate 9,324 downwards.
ATCGGTATGTGGAATCAGCATGGGGTCAAATCATGAACATACGCAAACTGAAGCTCTATGCGGTCGCCTTCCGGGTGGCGGATGACGACGTAAATGCCCAGGCCGAGACTCGGAATCCTTACCCAAGCTTGGCACGTGGCGGCCAAACATGCCATGGCACCCTCGTGAGCCTCATTGTTAGCGGTTGGTATTTTGACCATCACGCTGCATCTATGACGATGCGCATGACCTGCACGAGACGGTTCTGAAGCGATTCCGTGGTGAGATTGCGATCCATAAATGGCCTGCGCCGCTGGACTCCCGCAGCGCTACAAGGCGTTGGCGGTCATGACGCCCGTTTTGAGAGGAACATGGGTACCGCCGGGGTCGGTCAAGGCAATCTGTCGGCAGTACGTGCTCAACGCCAATACGACATTTCCTACCAGCAGTGCATGTATACCAAAGGTAATACGGTGCCAGCCTATGAGTCGGCGCCTTGCAGCTACGGTGCGCCGCCATCCATCTCTCAGACGCCACCATCTCTGGTGCCCCGTTAGCTGGCCTTCAATGTTTATGCAGATGGAGCTTTGATGTACCAACGCATTCTTGTGCCTATCGATGGAAGCATCACCTCTAACCGTGGACTGGATGAGGCGATCAAACTGGCCAAACTGATGGGTGCCAGTCTGCGCCTGATTCACGCCGCAGATGCCCTGACTTTTTCCACAGGCTTCGAGCCCTATGGGGTCTACCATGACCAGGTTATTCCCCAGATGCGGGCAACAGGCCATCGGATTTTGAAAAAGGCCGAAGCCCGTGCCGAGGGAGAAGGTGTAAAGGCTGACAGCGTCCTGCGGGAAGATCTGGGGACACAGGTGTCCGACACGGTCATCGCGCAGGCAAAGGAATGGAAGGCCGATCTGATCGTGATTGGCACCCACGGCCGCAGGGGAATTGGGCGCTGGCTGATGGGCAGTGATGCAGAACAAATCGTGCGCAAAGCACCGGTGCCAGTGCTGCTGGTCAGAGCCTCAGATCAAGACCTGAAGGCTGAGCTGTCCTTTGCAACTGCTGAAGTCGGCGTGTCTTGAGCTAACGCTGGCAGCGTTGGCCATTGCCGCCTATGTGTGGCGCAGCCAAGCTGCGCTAGCGCGGGAATATGTCACCGCTCGCGTGGAAAGCGGCGCCGTAGCACCCACAGTCACGGCCAGTGGCACTCTGAATCCGGTTACCACGGTACGGGTGGGAAGCTACCGTCAAAGCCTGCTGCTGGCCTTTGCCCAGTTGGCCGATGGTCTGCAGGCGCTGGACCACGACACGTCCTTGGTGGGTGTGCAGCATAAGGAGCTGGATGCGGCCCGGTCCACGCAGGACCCGACACAGCAAAGCTTTGAAGCCAGGCAGTCCGACTTCCAACGGGTAATAGAGGCCCAGCGGCAGTGCTAGCTGTGGCATCAGCCCTTTGCCCTGGTCCTTTGAATTACTGCATTTGAATGGGGATAAAGATTCGGTCCCCGTTGCGCCAGATTAACAGCGCCACCGCCTTGGGCTTTCTGCGCATTAGGCGCAGTACCTGATCGGGAGTCTGGACTGCCTGACCATTGACGCTGAGCAGCACATCCCCAGGTTCCAGCCCTGCCTGCGCGGCTGGGCCACTCACCCCTTCAATGACCAGGCCTGACTGCAGGTGCGTAGCGGCCATCTCCTCGCGTGTCAGATTGCGCAGGCTTAAATCCAGGTCGTCCGGCTTGGCTTCCTGGCCGGCCCTGGGTTTTTCGGTGGAACTGTCATCGGCACTGCCGAGTTTCACGGACACCACGAGTTCCTTGTTGTCGCGCCAGAGGGTGAGCTTCACCCGGTCACCCGGTGCCTGCTGGCTGATGCGACTGCTAAGGTCGCCGGAGCGCTCAATCGCCTCCCCATTGACCTCGGTGATCACATCACCCGGCTGCAGCCCGGCCGCAGCCGCCGCACTTTGGGGCAGCACACTGCTGACCAGCGCACCGTTGGGCATTTTGAGACCGAAAGATTCGGCCAGAGCCTGGCTCAGGTCCTGCGCGGTTACGCCCAGGTGCGCATGGCTGGCGTGGCCGGTGGAAATTATCTGGTCTTTCACCTTGAGCGCTACCGCAATCGGGATTGCAAATGACAGGCCCTGGAAGCCCCCGGAGCGGGAATAGATCTGGGCGTTGATGCCCACCACCGCGCCATTGCCATCAAAAAGCGGGCCGCCCGAGTTGCCTGGGTTGACGGCGGCGTCGGTCTGGATAAAGGGCACGGCCGAGTCACCTGGCAGCGAACGGCCCTTGGCACTCACAATGCCCTGGCTCGCCGACTGCTCAAAGCCAAACGGGGACCCTATGGCCAGCACCGGGTCGCCCACCTGCAACTGCTCGGAGTCGCCCAGGCGTACCACTGGCAGATTCTTGGCGTCAATGCGCAGCACGGCGATGTCGGTGGCCGTGTCCGCGCCCAGCACCCGGGCCTTGAACTCACGCCGGTCATTTAGCTTGACCGTCACATCTTTGGCCTCGCGTACCACATGGGCGTTGGTGAGCACCAACCCGTCGCTGGCAATGATGAAGCCAGAGCCCTGGCTGCGAAACGGCACTTTGGCGCCGGGCGCCTGCTTTGGCGTGCGCAACTGAAAGCCCGGCAGTCCGCGAAAGAACTGGAAAAATGGGTCATCCAGGTCTGGCGCCACATCGTCCGGCCCCAGTGCATGTTGTCCTGCCACCGTGACGCCCACCACCGCAGGCGCCGCCATTTGCACGATGGCCCGGTAGTTGGGCGTGAAGGCGGTGGTGAGCGCCTGTGTCAGATCGTGTGGCGCCGGGTTGGTAGGCGCTGATACTGCGGGTTTAACTCTGGCCTCTTTAGTCAGCCAAACGCTAGGATGCAAATCAAGGGCCTTGGAAGTCGCCGCGACAATCAAAGCGGCAGCGATCAAACCTAGAAGCCAATTTTTTGCTTGCATAAAGAGTCATTCACATCGGACGTAGTTGGCTTTTTATGCTAGTCCTGCGTTGCCCCAACCGATTGACAATCTGCAAGCCCAGCGCGTTATATCCGGGTGTCACTGCATGGGGGGGAGACAGGCGCATGCATCCGAAAAGTTGTAATGTGCACTTACAGCATGAAGAGGGGAACTGGCGCTCGTAGGTTCACGCCGTATTCGTAATTCTTCGGAATGTGTTGCTGTGCGCAGGCGGCGAAGATCCAGCCATCAGCCACACCAAGCCCTTGCGAAATAGCAACTCAGCGCCCATTTTCGAACAAACCATTTTGAATAGTGGTCGATTGGAGCAACTATTTATATTTTCCATCCACAAACTTCACAGTAAACCGGCTGAATCAAGGTCTCCCCTTGATCGAATACCCGGCCACGCTCCTGTTGTGAAGGTTCCATCCTGTTGAAGAGCCCCACATCAGCTATAGCGAAAAGTCAAGATCACTGCGTTCGTTCACTACATGCCGGAAGCGGCCTTTGTGACTTGGCGTCTTCTATCGTCCTAGAGGCCCCTATGCAGCTAAGGACGGAACCCGATCGTTTTATGACCTTTGGGATATCGGACCGCAGGTCACGGGAATAAGATCAATTGTGGTCTGTAGCGGTCCAAGTGTGTACGCCGCTGCTGTAAGCATGCACAACACCAGGCACCGTACTGACTATGTAGGCGGCCAACTTCACATCCTTCGGACCCTTGACCCAACCGCGGAGCTTAGCATCGCCATTAACTACCTGCACCTGAAGGTCTTTGGAAGCTTCCCCCATTTGTGTCGACAATGCCTTTTGTGCGGCCTCTGCGATTTGTGTATCAGACTCCTGTGAGAAGCTGCTGGTAGTAAAAGACACGAGAACTAAGGACACTAGGAGTGTCTGCCAACAAGCATGTTTTATTCGGTTCTGCATGATGTACCTTAAAAAGTTCACATCAACGTTGATGCAGCTTAAGTATCAAGCTTGGGAAGATTTTCGCGTTGATAGTTCATAAGTAACGTTCTGACGAATTCGTTCATACTCATCCTTACATTGCACTTTCGCAAACGGTCAGAGGGACATATGAAAACTGTACTGACTGCAATCACAACCTTGCCTTTTCTAACATGAGACCCTCTCTATGACATGCTGGTTCAAGTTGATTGAGAAATGGCTATACCTAAACGGTATCCAATGCACAGATCGAGCATGACACCCTTGGCCTCCCGGGCTGACAAGGCGAAGCTCATATGGGCCTCTCTAAGGCGTTGGTGGAACGCCGATTTTTCTGTGGTCCCCTCTAGCCGGTTACTTAATCTAGGATTACAGGGCGGTGGAGCACATGGCGCTTATACCTGGGGTGTTCTCGATGCGCTGTTGGAAGAGCCTTCGATAGAGTTTAGTGCACTAAGCGGAAGCAGTGCAGGGGCAATCAATGCAGTTGTCTTTGCGAATGGTTGGATGCAAGGAGGTCGCACAGGGGCCCGTACGGCCTTGGATGATTTCTGGATGGAAGTCGGTCAACAGATACCTTGGCCCCTAGTGACACAGGGGCAGGGCGACTCCATCAATCTTACGATAGTGGCGCGCGTGTTGACGCAATGGTTGGGAATGTTTGCACCCATCCAGCTCAATCCCCTTGGTCTCAACCCGTTGCGGGATATCCTGAACAATCACATCGATTTTGAGGGCCTTCGGCGCAAATCACCGTTTCGCCTGTTCGTGGGAGCGACCCATGTCAACTCTGGCAAATTGCGTTTGTTTCGTGAGCACGAACTTCAGCTCGATATGCTGCTTGCCTCTGCATGTCTGCCCCGCCTACACCATACGGTCATCGTCGATGGCGAACCCTATTGGGATGGCGGGTATAGCGCCAACCCTGCTGTATTTCCGCTGTTACGCGGAAAGGGTTCCCTTGACATCCTTCTGATCCTGCTGGCGCCCCAACTGCAGGATGATGTGGACCAGAGCGTGGAGTCAATTGCTACACGCATTCAAGAAATTGGATTTACGGGTCATTTTATCCGTGAAATGCATATGCTGGCCGATGCAGTGAACGTAAGTGATCGCGGCCGTTTGGAGACGGTGCGATTTCACATGATTGACGCTGAAAATCTGGATGTGCTACGGCGAAGTGAAACCAAATTACTAGCATACGGACCGTTTCTCGAGATGCTCAGGGACCATGGGCGTATTCGAACTAAGCAGTGGCTGGCCGAGAACCTTCAGTCCATCGGAAAACGCGGCACCTTAGATTGGGCCCATTGGACTGTATGACGGATTGTTGCCTCTATTGAAAATGCAGGCCTATTGCCGGTCGCTGGTAGCAAGTGCCTGTGTAGGGTTCTGAGAGAAAGCACCAAACTGCTCTGAACTCTCTCGTAAATTTCCCGCTTTAACGCTGGAGTGGTCGTGCATGCGTTTGGCAAAATGAAAGCCCTGGAGCATGCGAGTATCCACTTCTCGCTGGACTCACCCTGAGGCCGGCGCACTGAGGCTGTTTCGGGGAAGAGGAACCGTTGCATCATGTACATAGCAGATCCTACGCACGCATGCTCACCATGCAACACCGGACATCTCCCAAAGCAAGGGACTGCTGATGCCGACATGCGGTTTGTCAAAACGTCGCAAGCCCCATTCCAATCAAATAAAAAATCAATTTTGAAAAAGGTGGCATTTATGAACATTTATCTGAGCCGTTTGAAAGCATCTGCTGGAGCTATGCTGGTTGGTGCATCCGTGTTCCTCATTTCGCACTCCGCGATTGGGGCCGACTGGCCACCAATTCTTGATCCAAACCCAGCAGTTCAACCGCCGAAATGGGACTGGCAACTCGCGGTACCCATCAAGATCAACCCTGATCCCAGCATCAAGATTTACGACATTGACATGTTTGAAAACGAAAAGGGCACCGCGATCAAAATGCTGCATGACAAGGGATACAAGGCAATTTGCTACCTTGATGTCGGATCTTGGGAGAATTGGCGGGATGACGCTGCTAAGTTTCCTTCTAGTATTCTCGGCGCCGTGTACTCAGGGTTTCCTGATGAGCGGTGGCTAGACATCCGCGATGTGAATGCAGCCAAGTCCCAAACCGGAATGGTGCTTACGACTATTTTGTCATCCCGGTTGAATCGGGCAAAGACCATGGGTTGTGACGCCATTGAACCGGACAACATGGATGGTTACGACAAGACTGCTCATGAATCCAGCGGCTTTCCGCTCACCTTCGAAGACCAGATATATTTCAACCTTTGGGTTGCGACGGAAGTGCATAGACTCGGGATGCTGGTAGGACTAAAAAATGACATCAACCAAGCACGTGATTCACGGATCTATCTGGCCTTCGATTTTGTGGTGAGCGAGCAATGCATTCAATACAATGAGTGCGGTTACTTCTCGGAATTCTTAAAAATAAACAAGCCGGTTTTTTTGGCGGAGTACAAGCTGACGCTCAGCAAGATGTGCCCCAAGGCCAAAGCGAACCGGCTCAGCGCGATCAAGAAACGCCCGGCTCTTAATGCAACGCGGGAAGACTGTAGCTCATACTACTGATCTGACTTGGCCCGCTACTCCAGTGCTGACCTACGAGGCCGCAGATTGCTGCAATGGCGTCGTATATTTCATACGCTGCTTGACCAGCCCTTTGGATATTTTGCTGATTTCATTGCGACGGGAACACGAGACTGCACTTTTAGTATGAACTAAAGGCTATAGGCGTGGCCAAAATCAAGTCCATTACCACACATGAAAATGGATGTCTCTTGGATCCGTCATGAGTTTGCATGATCTGGAATCGTGTGAATTTGAAGGATTACTGCCTTTTTGGTGAGGGTGCTAACCAGTCCATTACCCTCGGGCAAAAATCCCTTAGGATGCTCAGACAATTAGGGATTTCCGCCATGGCGCAAGCGGTCGTGTCCTGGTCTTTGTAGGCCGGCATTATGGCCCATGGTTCGAACCCAAGTGTGTCTGGTTCCACTAGAGCCTGGCCTTGAAATGTGCAAAATTACAGTGTTGAAATTCCGGCATCAGATCATTAGTATTCAGGCATGAAACGTGTTGGGTCAACTACACCCCCCAAGCTTGCATCGGTCGATATTGAGATTGAGATCAATCTTGAGCTTATTGAGCGAAGGAGAAGCGTAAGGATTATCCCCTGTCCGGAAGCGCAAGAGTGTACGGATGAAGCGTCATGGTCCGACTGGGTAGCGTTGAACGGAAGTTCGTTGCTTTCCCATTAGCAAAAGCCGATCTGCATGAGCTCCAAGCCCTGTGTGATGGTGTGCTGCAGAGTCGGGCCGATGGGAGCGAGTTCGCCACATTGTGAATGTATACCGTCCGCTAAAAACTCCGTGTGTCGTGTGTTGACGGCGCGCTTAATTGGGGTTGGTGCCTTAGCGCGAAGTTGTCTGCCGACTTTAGCTCCGCGATGGACCTAGCGGATGGTATTGCGTTCGCGCTGCTTGCCACTTTGAACGGTGCCGACTAGCAGGCAGAGTTCCTCGGCCAGGACGTCCAGTGCATCGTCCAAGGTCACCACTCCCAGCAGTTCTCGCTGCGGACCCACCACCGGAATGCGGCGCACCCCTTCGCGGCGCATAGTGCGCATCAGGTCAATTAATGAGTCATCTTCGCGTGCGCAGACCAAGTCAGTGCTCATCACATCTTCCACGCAGAAGCGATTTATATCCAATTCCGGCGCAACTACGGCTGTAACCAGATCGCGGTCAGTCAGTATGCCCACAGCGGTCTGGCGGCCGTCGTTATGTTCCACCACAACCAGGCAACCTACATGGTTGTCTCGCATGAGTCGCGCCGCGCCGCTCAACGACGTCCGTCTAAAGGCGATGGTCACACTGCGGGTGCATATCTCACCAATGGTCAATCGTTCTCCCATGGAATCCTCCTGGAATCTGTTTGTCTGTTTGTCTGTTTGTGCCATTCTTCAATTGCCGGTGGTTGTTGTCTTGCCATTTGTCAAAGCCAGGACGCACCTTCTGGCGCTTTCTGACTCCAGTGTCGCAAACCCTAGAATCCAGACTTGATAGTTCATGCCCTGAGTTGCTGATGCCGAATCTGCAATGATGTCCTGAATGCTGGTTGCGACTGCTCATTGTTCTTGCCGTGCAAGAGAGGACCTTTGTTCATTGGCTGTGGGCCGAGCAACCTGAGCGGATGCAGTGTCCGGCTCATACAGTAGTGCCAGGTGCCGGTTGCGATATCGCAACCGGCTCGGTTTAATGGACTTTTACCATTCAAGGATGTTGAACGACCTCGGGGTATCTCATGCAAGTCGCTAGCAACCAGTGCATCCCATCGTGATTTGTGTGTGCAATGGGGATGTGAGCTGGACATGCGCTGGATTGCGGTGGAGGGCGCCTGTGCTGCGACCACCACGCCGTAACCGAGTGGCGGTGCGAGATCAGTCGTCCCCGCTTGTGCTGGCACGCTTGGGGGGGAAGTCTGGCACAGACTTGATCGACAGTGTGCGCTTGTCGCAAGACGGTCTGCGTTCTGTCGGAAAATTGTGTGACGGCTTAAGCGGGCAGGTGCCTGCCGATTGCGGTGGCGCAGACTGTCCTGCAGCACATCCGCTACGCGATTTGGTGGCAACCTATTGGAATCCCAATCTGCAAAGGGGGCCAGCATGATGCTTCTGTATGCACTGGACAAATATTCCGATTTTGGTGCCACCTTGGCTAGCCGTCTCGGCGTTGCCTTGGCCCCGCATGAGGACCGCGGCTTTGATGACGGCGAACACAAAATCCGGCCCCTTACCGATCCACGTGGCAGCGACGCCTATGTGGTTCTGAGCCTGCATGGCGGCCCTTATGCTAGCCCGCACGACAAACTGTTTTGCCTTCTGATGTTCATTGCGACACTGCGTGGCCATGGCGCAGCGCGCGTCACTGCCGTCATCCCCTATCTGGCCTACGCGCGCAAGGACCGGCAGACCCAGCCCTTTGATCCAGTCACGCTGCGCTATCTGGCCCAGTGGTTCGAGGCAAGCGGTGTGGCGCAGCTTATTGTGTTGGAGGCACACAACGTGGCAGCGTTTCAAAATGCCTTTCGGTGTCCCACCGTGCATATCGAGGCGCACCAGGCATTTGATCAGCTGGCCGAAGCCTGGGCGCCATCCATTACCAATCAGCAACCCCTGAGCGTGGCCTCGCCCGATCTTGGTGGCGCGAAGCGGGCCCAGCTGTGGCGCGAGTCGCTGGAACGGACTTTGGGAGGTAATCCCCCCGATAAACCAAAGGTCCGAGAAGTAGAATTTTCCAAGAAGGAAGTTCTACGTGAAGAAGTCAAGATTTACCGACAGCCAGATCATGGCTGCCTTGAAGCGTGTTGAAGCCGGTCTG
>NZ_QFZK01000035.1 GCF_003415675.1 Rhodoferax lacus | reverse complement strand
ACACGTCTACCAACACAGCGGGCCAGCCAGATCGGGGAATTACTGCCGCACCGCTGGCAAGACATTGCTGTCTAACTGTCAGGCATGACCGAGGTCAGCGGTCAATATGGGATGGCCGGACGCATACTGAGCTGGTGGATAGTTGCCTACATGAACGTAAGGTATCGCATGCCATGTATGGGTTGGTGCATTGCTCCCAATGGATAGTCCAACGCTAAAGGAACCTGCTAAACGGCAAGCCGCATGATGCGGAAATCCTTTGCGAATTCTCAAGTTCGCCCTCCTGCCCCTTTGTACAGTCGATACATCTCTTTGGACTTGGCAAGACAGAAAGCTCTATTTCAGCGGAGCCTGCAAGCTCAGCCAAGGTGCCAATCATTGCAATTGAAGAGGTGCCTCTACATGAAATATGACGTGCTATTGTGGAATGACGTTGAGGGTGAAACCGAATGGAATCCTTCCGGCACATCAGCAGATATTGTGGCCAGACCTTCAGATCGTTTTGTGAGCCTGACAGACCACAAAAGTTGCGTTGAGGGCACTTGGGCGCATATCTGTACTACCCAGCCTGGAAGCGGGATGGAGGCATCGCATGTACTCCCCGGTGTGCAGCAACCAATAGGAGGTATTCCGAACGAAATCGATAAGAGCACCGCGATAATAAGCGCAGCGTCCTGCAGCGCCGTAGCCACCCTCAAAGCACCAGCCAAAAGTGACAACGGCGGCGGCAGCCTGCGCTGTGACTTTGGTCGAGAGCGCATGGACAGCGCGGCCAGAAAAACGACCCATGGCATGCTCCGATCCAACGGCATAACCCAGGATATTGAGATGAATCCAGGTCTGCATCGGGTTAGTGTCCGAACCGGCCTGCAGCGCACTTTGAGCTATGCCACCGAGCGTAGGAGCCGTCCTACGCAGCCGACGGTTGTTGGCTCGCGCGTGACTGGCAGAGAATCCCTGCAACTTCTGGATTGGTGTCAGGCCTCACAAGGCGATGCTTGACAGCCAACCGACGCCTAGGATATCAACAATCACCCCACCCTGTTCGGAAGCAACGGCGCAGACGCTCAATTTCCGTCGATGCCATTCAGCTTAAACCTGTTACCGAGAACCGCTTGTGGAAACCATCAGCCCCGAATCACCGCTTGCTTCTGTGAAGTCACAGTGGCCAGGCAAGGCCCTTTTCACGGAAAACCAGACCGTTCGTCAGGATGATCTTTTGAAGGCCTTGGCCTTAGCACCCTACTGGGAGGATGAGCATGGCGTTGTGTACGTTTTGCCCGATGCTCCATGGGGACATCGCTCATCGCACTGCCTGAATGCCTTGCTTGCTAGGTTGGAGCCAGCGCGCGCCAACGCGGTGCTGCGCCCCAAGGAGTCGGGACACTATGCAGCGAAGATTCATGCCAGCGCAGAAGCCCCCCAAGGCACACGGGCAAAGCGATGGATGATTGACCCGCTGCCCGCATCCGAGCTGGATCATTTCATCCAGGCGTTTTCCGCCTGCCATTGGGGTGCCCTGCGAACGCCTGTATTCCGTGCCTGGCAATAGGCCAACATCAACACCATGAACACACTTACAAAATTGGCACTCGGAATGATGGGGTGGACGAAATTGCCAGACCCAGAGCGCAATAGTGCCAGTAATATCGAATTACCTCCACCAGAAACGACCGGTGGCCTCGGCGTGATGGATGCACTGAAGCGGCGGCAGTCACAACGTGACTTCCTACCCGAACTTCTTGGCCTGCAAACCCTCTCCAATTTGTTGTGGGCTGCCTGCGGTGTTAACCGCCCTGAACTCGGCGGCCGAACGGCTCCCTCTGCAATGAATGCACAGGAAGTGGATTTGTATGTTGCCATGGCGCAGGGTCTGTATGTGTATGAACCCGGCCAGCACCTGCTCAAGATGGTGATCGCGCAAGATGTCCGCCGTGTCACTGGCTACCAGGACTTCGTTGACACGGCTCCTCTGGACTTTGTATATGTGGCGGATCATTCGCGGATGAGCTTGGTAACCGCATCCAAGCGCACACTCTACTGCGCCATCAGTGCAGGCGCCATGACGCAGAATGTTGCACTCTTCTGCGAATCTCAGGGTCTGTCGAATGTCGTGCGTGCATGGTTTGACCGCCATACTCTTTCGCAAGCCATGCGGCTTGGTCCCGACCAGCAAATTTTGCTAGCCCAGACCGTGGGCAAGCCGCATATGGTGAAACCGTGATCACAGCGATACCTGCAGTAAGCCCGGACGTGGCGGCCGTTCAGCCCCGGGCTGCCCCGCGGCACGGACCCATGCAAGCGGTCGGTCACTCTGGGGGCTTCCATCACCTGACCTACAAGCACTACCTGGAAATGCAACTTGCTCGCCTCCAATTGAATGCCATTACGCTTTCGATTGACTAAACCATGTTCAAAAAGATCCTGCTGCCTGTGGATTCGTCACCCCGGTCACTGGCAGCTGTTGAATGTGCGGTGGCAATGACCAAGGCGTTTCACGCCGAGCTCTGTCTCATGAGCGTTGTCGATCCTTTTCCGTTTACCTCCGTGGGTCCCGACTTCGCGCAGGGATGCGCCCATTACGTGGCCGCATCACAACGGGTTGCCGCCGATGCGATCAACAGAGCCTGTCAGATGATTCAATCCATGGGGATTTGCCCCCACACTTTTGTGATCGAGGAGCACCTGATTTGGAAAGGCATTCTGGATACTGCGCAAAATTGTGGCGCAGACCTACTGGTCATGGGCTCACACGGGCAGCATGGGCTGCAGCGCTGGGTGTTAGGAGGTGTGACACACCAAGTTTTGCAGCGCACCTGCATTCCCGTCCTGGTGGTACATGACGAGGCACGTCCTCTGCCCTTGTCTGACAGAAACAAGAACGTGTGGGAGGTCGCGCGGGTTAAAGGAGAGAAACTGGCCCAAACCCAGCGACAAAAATGTCGCTGAGGCAAACCCACCGGCATCTTGTGGCAGTTAGCAACTAAAAGGTCAGCTTCAGAACAGGTATTTCGCCAAAGCCAGCACGCCATGCCGCCAGGGAGCACGATGGGTGATTCCAAGGCGCGACTGAATCTCTTTGCGGTGCGCAACATACCAGTCGTAGTTGCGCACAAGCGCTTGAACGTTGGAATAGCGTGGGGAAAAGCCTGTGTTTGCCTCGATAAGTCGCGTAGACACCACGCTTGTGTGACTGGCAGACGCATATATCCAGCGGTACAGAGGCGAAAGCCGCATCAGTTCTAACAAGCACAACAACCATTGTGCTGGCCTCTGCGGCAAGGACACCACGCGCCCACCATGACCTGCACGATCTAGAACAGCCTGAAAGCTTTGGCGCAAGGTGCCGAATTGTTTGGCGCCAACGTTGAACGTAGTGCTCACCCGGTCAGAATGCAAGGTGATGCACAAAAGGATAGCCTCACAAAGGTCCTCCACGTCCAACAGCTGATACAGGTTGTCCCCAGTTCCAAGTACAGGAAAGTTGCGCCCATCAAATGCCCAGTCGAAAAGCAACTCAAAAGCACCTAGGCGCTCCGCACCAACAAAGCTCTTAGGTCTAAGCACAGTGACTGAGAGGCTAGGCGAACGATAGCTGATGCACCACTGTTCAGCGCGGATTTTGGCGCATCCATAGGGCCCCACTCCTTGAAGCGGATCGGTTTCAAAGACGGGATAGTGGTTGGGTATGCCATAGACGGCCGTTGTGGAAATGAAGACAAAGCGCGGCACGCCGTGACGCTTCGCGGCCTCAAGCAATATGTGGGTGCCATCAATAGTGGTCGACGCAATCTCTGCTGGCGAAGCAAGAGGAAGGGCTGCGGCGCAGTGGACAACCACGCATACATCGCACATCGCCGAATCGACCTGTTGAACCGACCGAACATCTCCCAACCGCGCATCGATCTGAGACTGTTCAGGAAAATTAAACGGTTCTATGTCCAAGGTGCGGATTGCATAGCCACGAGAAAGTAGCGATCGTGTCAAATTGATACCCAAGAAGCCGGAGCCCCCGGTAATCAGGCATAACGGAGCAGGTATGTCACTCAAATACGGTGCACCTTCCTAAAATGAAACCAGGGCAGCAAGATGCCACCCGGTACAACTGCAGCCTAACTGGACGACCCCGCGACCACTTGAGAAATAGCAAGCCCGTGTGTGGAGCCTCCAGCGTTTTTTCACCGCAGTCTCAGAAGCCCGTGTATGGCAGACATAACAGGTGCATCCATCAGGCAATGTACGCCCACTCGGCAAGTGGCTACATCAAGGGTGACTTGTCTCTCAATTGCGGATCATCAACGCCCTAGGCTCTCAAACCCACAAGATTAAGTCTTGATCTTTTTGACTTGGAGAATCCGATGGCGCGCAACCGACACCCTACAGATGAGTACGTAAACCAGAAGGTCCATGGCACAGCGCACACTACATCACAGGCGTCCTCCCTGCCAACGATTAGTCAGTTGCTGCATTCCTCGATTGATGCGGCACAGCAATCCAACGACTGGATGCTGCAACTGCAGCACCTACTCGTGGATACCACGCTTTCCTGGGGCGAGTCTTTGGCATCCGAAATGCAAAAGCTGCAAAACGCAAAGAACCCTTGGCAGTTGGCAACCACACAGTCCGAAGCCGGAAGTCAACAGTTGGACCTTTATGCGAAGGAAGTGGCTGCTGCCGTGCAACAGATGTACGACTCCCAATTGCTTTGGCTCGGAAATTGGGACAAGACAGTGGAGACAGCGGAAACCTTAGATAGACAAGCCTCTCCTGAGAATTTTGTGCTCGCCACATGGGGAAAAGCTCAGGATGAATGGCTGCAGCTCACCAGGAAATGGATCGACAGCCTTAAGTCTACCGATGCAGTGCAATGACAGCCGGCTTTGGGAAATCACAGCATGCATTCAAGCCTCAAGTCCCACCATGGTTCCATGGATCTACAGACCAATCTGTATGAAGTACTGGAAGTGAGCCCGCGTGCCAGTGCAATGGTCATCAGGGCAGCCTATCGCTACTTGGCTCAGTTCCACCATCCAGACAAGCGCTCTGGCGCCTCAGAGGCAGGCCACCGGCTGATGTTGATCAACCAGGCATATGCCGTCTTGTCTGATCCGGAACAACGCCGTCTTTACGACCACGCGCTGCAAGCACAATATCCAGCGTTGGAGCGTCGCGGCAGTGGTGTGCCTTTCGGCCCACAAGAACGCCCGGACGGCGGCATCCAAGTGTCCCGAAAGTTTGCCTTCCGACCCTTGGACTGAGCAAGGACTTACTCAACTGGGACATCCCCTGCAAGCAGGCCAGAGTGGCATGGAGCTTGTGCCAACAGGGCAGCCCGAGGTGATGTACAAATCTGCGGACTGTACTTGCCTTACCGGTACCCGCGTACCGGTGCAGATTTACACCAAGAGCTAAGGCGTGCAAAGCGAGCATTTGCATTAAATATTCACACCGCACATAAGCGACAACGGGCTGTGCTCATGTAGCGGCGGCATACGCCTAGAAGTCGGCTGCTGGAGGAAAAAGAAGTCCAGACACACCATAGGCCCAACCATTCGGGTCAACTTCACCTGACACGAATCATCCGTCTCGCCCACGTTCCCATCCCGGGAATCATCCCATTGAAACGGACAAACGACTCAGCCCCTAGAGACTGCATGAATGACCCCGGCTCCGCTTTGCGAAGAATTGTGTCCAAAGCGATACCAAGTGTACTTGGGACCGCTTTCTGGTGATGCCTTAACGGACCCCAATTGCTCCAATAATTGCGTCACGCAGAATGCCCTGACTGTTGATGGCGTGCAACATCCCTAAACTATTAACCCCAGTGTCGATCTGCGTCAGAGCCTGAATGTGCTGGTTGCTCAGGGTGTTTTGGATAACGGTTGGATTCGTAAGGGCCGCAACTGGAACAACTGGCGCTATGCCACTGCTGTTCGCAGCCAGGCTGCCGTCACTCGGTACCGAACTGCCCGTGGATACTGCGCCGACATTGCCCGCAACCACGCTGTTTCCAGCACCTGTTTGGACGATTCTTGCTTGGGCCAGGGCATCACTCACCTGCTTAGCCTGATCCACCGAAATGTGGGAAAGATCGGGCAACGTGAAATGTATCTGTGAGGCGAGGTCTCCATTGACGGTCACCGACCGCGTAAAGCCAAAGGAAATGGCAAGTCCGGGAATGCTCGGATTGACCTGGAACCCGCCCCGCATTGAATCCAGAATGGAATCCTCTGCTGCTTGCCACGCCGTTGCATCGAAGGGTTCGCTGTAAATGCCGTGCAGCGCGTTCGCCTTAACCACGCCCGCACTGCAAAGTAAGGCACACGCCACAACGCACGCCAGACGATTGGAATTTTTGATCATGGAAATCTCCTTCTAATAATCACCAGGGCCCAGCTTGGGCCAAGACAGAGCGGTGGACGGGTCAGAGGACAAACCAGAAGCAAGAGGGGCCCTGGGAGCAACCCGCCATTCCGCCGAGTTGTTGAAGCGAGCCTGATCCTGCTTGTTATGGATGACAAAGAGCAACCTGGATTGCCAAATCTTTTCAAAAGCAACCTGGGACATCGCATGCGTTCCGCTTGAGGGGTCACCAATCAATACGCGACCGTCTTGGATGCCCTTAACCACGACAAAATGGTTGTAACCCTTTTCGGAAATCAGCACCAGTGCAGGCAAGCCAGACTCCAGCAATTTGGCCAATGGCAGTTCAAAGGCATCCGCCACGAAGTCCTTTCGTCCCAAATACGCTTTGATATCCAACAGAGAAAAACCCTCTCTGCGGATTTTCTCCTGGTTACCACGTTCGTACATGTCCTCAAAGACCGCACGTTCGGATACCGGGTAGTTGTAGTGGTAGGTCAACAAGGTGGCAACAGCTGCAGATCCGCAACTGAAATCGTACTGTTGCCGCGTTGTAGCCAGGAACCGCGACTCACGCAGGCTAGTCACGGGCACATCAAAGGAGCCGACACCCATACCCACCATTTGTAAGGTTCCAGCCTGCACGTTGGCGCATGCCAAGCACAACCACAGGATCGTCGATATGCACAGAGCTTTCATGGAAGCTATTTCAACTGGACGTTGACGATAGTGGCGTTCTGAATGGAGACATTTGAGCCGGAGTTCTGAATAACCATTGGGAGGCCACCGGCATTGGCAAAAGCACCATCGCCAATCGTATTGTTCCCCGTGACCACATTGACGGCTGAATTCCCGGCGACAGCGCTGCTCAGCTGCATGTCGTTTTTGACCAAATCAAAGCCGCCCCGAAGGTTGTCAAGCTGGGCCTCTTGAGCAGGAGCACCGAACTCGTAGTCTTGTCGTGTCGTCTCTTGGGCATTTGAGACGCCGAAGCCTCCCGCAGACAATGCCAAGATCAAACGTACCAGTGGATAAATAGATCGCATGATGGTCTCCGTAGGAACAATGAAACTTGCGGAGCAAACTTACGTTTGCCCCGCAACTGCTATGGAGCAACCGTAGTGATTACTTGCCGATGCCCAGATTGGCCTGAACATTCACTGCCTGCTGCACCATGGAACTCATGCCGCTGTTCTGCACCGCAGCAAAGATGCCTGCAGCCGACTGCCCCACACTGCTCATGACGTTGGACATGTTGAAGGTGCCCGCATCAACGTAGACGGTGCCACCAGCTCCGCCAACACCGCCTGTAGCACCGTTACCCACACCAGCGGTAGATCCCAAGCCCTGGCCACCAGTGCCACCGGCGCCGCCTTGGCCGCTTTGCGCACCCACTGCGCCCGTCGCGCCCTGTGCTGAACCGCCGCTGGCACCTCCATTGGTTGCCGAGGCCGATGCGCCGCCGTTGGTGGCTGAACCATTGGTGGCAGAGCCACCCGTACCGCCAGCGCCGCCCGTGTTGCCTGCAGAGCCTGCAGCTCCACCCAATGCAGTACCTCCAGTGGCGTTAGGTGTGGATGTACCTGTGGTGGTACCAGCTCCCGCGCTGGTTGCACCTGTGGTGGCAGCCCCAGCGGTGGAACTGCCAGTGCCCGAAATGGCGCCAAGACCCATTCCAGTGCTGCTTGCGGAAGAACCGCCTCCGGTACTGCCGTTGCTTGCGGTGGTGCCACCACCGATGCCCGTACCCTTGGCCATTGACGCGGCACCGGTTCCGCTACCGTCGCCACCAGCGCCACCCATAGCGCCCTTGGCCGAGCCTCCATCGCCACCAGATCCAGCTTTTGCGCTGCCATTGAGAGCACTACCATTAGATGCTGGACCGGCGCTTGCGCTGCCATTCGACGCACCTGCATTGCCTCCGTCTCCACCAGCGCCACCAGCGCCACCAGCACCGGAAGCACCACCTTTGCCAGCGCTGCCGCCAATGCCGCCCATTGCGCTGCCACCATAGCCCTTGCCACCGGCACCACCCACTCCGCCGTTGGCAGAACCACCCTTGTTGTCTGCCTGGTTGCCAATTCCATGAATGGCATTGCCAGAGACCGTGCCACTGAGATTCACCTTGGCAATAGCTTTGCTGCTGTTAAAGGCATTGCTCATATTGCTAGTTGCAGTCGACCCGTTATTGGCTGCAGCCGAACCAGCTCCATCTGCGTCAGCAGCACCAGAGTTGTTCCGATCGTTGCCGGTACTTTGGTTGTTCTTCTGGTTGGAATTGTCGCTCCGATCGCTCTGGTCGTTGTTTGCATTGCTAATCGCACTTTGGGTCGCCGTCGAATATTCATTGGCGGTGGGGCCGGAGTTGCTTGTCTGCGCTGCAGCGGCTGTCGTCGTCTGCGGTGAGTTGGTTGCTGCACCACTGTTTGTGTTAACGGGGTTGGCCATAGCCTGACCGACAAAACCAAATGCTAGTGCAATGGCAGAGGCCAAGAGTGATTTCTTCATGATGACTCCTAAAATTAAATACAAGATGAAAACAAACCGGATTGGCTAACGAGGCCAACCACCAAGCCTTCTTGCAAATTCGATGCCAGCATCGTCATTTCAGACCAATGCATGCTGCCAACCATTGGAGAACCACGATAAATCAGTACCTATATTTTCCGAAAAAGCCAGTGAAACAAATCATTTGTCAGGCAGAACAGATTGCCTGATGTCCCATTTGTGTTACATACTTCTTATACTTTTCGAAAAAGTATTTATTTATTGACTCTTGGAATTACCTTTTTATCTATTTTTGTAGTTGTCACATAGTTGCGACAGTGCGAACAGACTTAGTAAAACAACCCGCTCAAGCACTGATGCCGTGCTTTCCCATCAATCGGTACAGTGTCATGCGTGACACTCCAAGGTCACGTGCAGCGCGCGTTTTGTTATTACCATTGCCTGCCAGGCTGTCGTGGATTGCCTCGCACTCAGCTCGAAATCGAGCATCACCCAGTGCATCTCGCGGTCCAAACTCAGAAGCACAATGCAAGCCCAGATCCTCAGGTGTGATGAGATGCCCTTCCGACATCACCATCGCCCGCCGAATACGGTTGATTAGCTCACGCACATTGCCCGGCCAATCATGCTGGTACATTGCCAACATGGCACGACTTCCAAAGTCGTCCAGACGGCGGCCCTTCTCGGCACTGAAACGCTTGAAGAAATAGTGTGCTAGTAGGTCGATATCCTCCTTTCTGTCACGCAAGGTCGGAACCGTGATCGGCAAGACATTCAGCCGATAAAGCAAGTCTTCACGGAAGCGTCCCAAGCGCACCGCCTCCTCGAGTTGCATGTGGGAAGCGGCAATGACACGCACATCCACATCGAGGGGATGTGACGAACCCACACGGACGATTGTGCGCTCCTGAAGAAAGCGCAACAGATTGACCTGCAACTCCAGTGCCAGGTCGCCTATTTCGTCAAGAAAAAGGGTCCCCCCCTCGGCGGATTCGATCAGTCCCTTTTTGTCTTTCAACGCGCCGGTAAATGCACCGCGCTCGTATCCGAACAACTCAGCCTGAATCAGACTCGCTGGTACAGCGCCACAGTTCATCGCGACAAACGGTTTCTCTGCACGTGGCGAATTTTTGTGAATAGCATGTGCCACCAACTCCTTTCCACTTCCGCTTTCACCCCATATCAGCACAGGTACGTTGACCGTGGCAACCTTGACTATTTGACGACGCAATTCCCTGATGACTGGACTGTCCCCAATGATCGACATGTCACCCAGATCCCCAGCACATTTGGAAGGAGAATTCTTCAACGAGCCTGCTTCACCCTTCTCGGCATATCTTTCAGCACGCTCCAAACTCTGCGCTAAAAGCGGTCCATCAACCGGGGACATATGGAACTCGAAGAAGTGCTTGACTATCAATCGACGACAGCCTTCATCCCTCAACGCCAGAGGAGACAAGACGCCCACCCATGGAATGGACTGCCTCCATTCAAGTAGGTCATCTATCGCCTCCACATCACGCGGCGTCACACTGCCAAGCAGCAGCAATCCAACCGTAAACGTATTGTCAGTGAGAACCTCACGGGCACTGCACACATCCATCACACGCAACACCTTCCAACCTGAAGGTAGCCACTCAGTCGGCATTTCTACCTCAGCTATCTCCAAGCTTACGACCAACACACTTTTTGGCGGCATGCCCAAACCCTCCCTAAATGCCATGAGAACCCTTCATACGGGGGGTTTGAAGGTTAGTTTGCAAGGTGTACTCCCGATTGATTATTCGCAATCGGAGAGACTTGAACATTCTCGATACTGCGAACATATCCATGAACATTAGGGGAGTCGCACTCATGCACTACATCAACAGAAAGCCTGTCATCCATACCATCTGTTCTGCAGTCTTAATGGTCTGTGCCTGCACTGCTCAGGCCCAGGTCAATCCACCTTATGACGACGAAGTTTATAGTGAGGAACTTCAACTGGCACAAGCCACTGCAGAGTCCGACCCGCCGTCTGATGCGCCCGCGCCTGTGCCTGTAGGGAAGGCGCCACAAGCCGATGTACTACAGCCCGAGGTGGGCGCTATCTTCGAGCAACCTGGCGTGCTCATTCAGCCCGGGCATTTTGTGCTGGAGCCCTCCCTTCAGTATGGCTATTCATCGAGCAATAGGGTAGCGTTGATTGGCTACACCGTGATCCCAGCCATCCTGATTGGTTTGGTCGACGTACGTGAAGTCAAACGCAACACAATGGTTGCGGCCTTGTCGGGGCGCGTAGGTCTGACCAAGCGACTTGAGCTAGAAATGCGGGTTCCCTATGCCTACCGATCAGACGATACAGTCAGCCGGGAGGTCGGTAGTGGCGCAGCGACAGACGACGTCTTCTCCGCCAATGGTTCAGGGCTTGGGGACGTGGAACTCGCCTTGCGCTACCAATTGAATGAGGGCGGCACTGACAAGCCGTTCTATATTGGTGGCTTACGCTATAAAAGTCGCACGGGACGTGACCCGTTTGAAGTGGCCACCCAATGCAGTCCGCGTTGTGACACTACCAATGCCACTGGTAGCGGTCTGCCGACCGCCCTCCCTACCGGATCTGGCTTTAACTCCTTGCAGGCCAGCCTCACGATGCTCTACCCGTCGGACCCGGCAGTTTTTTTTGGCAGCGTGAGCTATACCCACAATTACCAACGCGATGACGTTAGCCTGACTCTGCTGAATGGCCAACAGGAACTTTTGGGAACCATCGCCCCAGGCGCAGTCCTTGGATTCAATTTCGGAATGAGTCTGGCTTTAAACGAAAAGTCATCATTTAGCATCGGCTATGACCACAGCATGGTGGACCGAACCCGCCAGAACGGTGAAGTCGTTCCGGGCTCTGTGGTCACACAACTGGGCACTCTCTTGCTGGGCTACTCCCACCGCCTCAGCAGCAGCACTTCACTGAACCTGTCAGTGGGTGCCGGACTGACGCGCGATACACCGGATGTCACGGTAACAGTCCGCTTGCCCATCACTTTCTAATCCTCCCCCAACGAGCTTACGCCTGCGCTTTGCGGGTGCGGTAATCAGCGGTGTGACGGCGTTGGGGGTCAAAGCGATTCAAAATCCGGTTGACGGCTGTCACGCCTAGACCCTGAGGGACTGGCCATTTAGCGGATACCAACCGGCAGACGCTTGCCCTCTAGGGGCCTATTTGGATGCTAGGCGTACGGCAGTCAGACAGTGTTTACTTCGAAAATATGCAATGAGAAACACAATGCAAACAGCGAAGACTGCGCATTCACCAGAGGCCAATTGTAGGGAATCTTTGGAGTATGGTGATCGGGGCAATGAAAGAGGTGCATGATGACTTATATGGATGCCTCCCGAGTAGCAAGAAAAATTTGTGTTGTTCTGTGAAGAAGTCGGCTGCGTCCTTATATCCGGCCTTGCTTGTGTAGTTCGCCTGGTTTCCCAGACTCGCTCACGGGCCCCGATGCATATCCGCTGACAAGCTCCTCATCTCCTGTATCGGACTGTTTAGGTCCGAGTCATCATTCAGGTTTAGCTCGCCCCGGTCTGACCTGTTTCACATCACTTCACTCTTTACTGCCTTACTACCCTACAAAGACTAACCATATCCTTTCGATTGGTTGGTTAAATATGTGACTTTTTGCCCTTCACGCCGCAATCGGCCTGACGCTCTTGAAGCCCCGTTGGTAATCAGTCTCTTTGGCCGTCACCGCCCAAATCGTTCTGGCCATCTTGGCCGCCTGCGCCACGATCACGACATTGACTGGGCGACGCTCTTTGATCTGTTGCAGCCATGGACCTGGTTCTTTAACGTGGTGCAGGACACTTCTGGCACCGTGGATCAGCAAAGTTCGCATGTAGGTGTCGCCCCGCTTTGAGATGCTCCCCAGTCTTACCTTTCCTCCGCTACCCGTTTGTGTGGGCACCAATCCCAGCCAGGCGCAGAATTCCCGGCCTGACTTGAACGCAGTGGCTTCTCCCATCGTTGCTATGGCCGCCGTTGCCGTCAGCACACCCACCCCAGGTATTTGGGCAATGCGCTGCATTTGTGGGTCCGCCCTGAGCTGCAAGGCCAGTCGCTTTTCAATGGCCAGCATGTCCTGGCCCAACACCTTGATGCGCTCAACCTGCTCGCGCAAGCTGTCTCTGACCATTAGCGGCAGCTTATCTTCCAGATCGTCCAGCGCCTGCGCAACATCTTTGAACAACGCCTTGCGCCCCTTAGCAAATGTGGCTCCAAACTCGTACAGTAGACCTCTGAGCTCATTCGTTTGCATGGTGCGCATCTTCATCAGCAAGTCCCTCTGGCGGTGCAGGGTGAGTGTTGCCTGTTGTTCTGTTGTCTTTACGCCTACAAACTTAACTCCTGGCTGCTGCACAGCAAGCCAGATGGCCCGTGCGTCCGTTGCATCCGTCTTGTTGCCAGCCACAAAAGGGCGTACTGCCTTGGCGTGAATTAGGCGCACCGTGTGGCCCAACTTCTTGAGCTCTCGTGCCCAGTGATGGGCTCCACCACAGGCCTCTATCGCAATCAGGCAAGGCGGCTTGTTGGTAAAGTGTTCAACTACCCCGGCTCGCCTGAGCTGAATATTGCTGATCTCACCTGTTCCCATATCCACCGTGTGCTCCTGAAAAACACACTTTGCAATATCCAGCCCAAAGACTTGCAAGCCATTCATAGTGCCGATGATTTGTCCAGCGTTCATTCCTGTATTACGATTCATGACGGATCCTCTGTGGTGTTTGTGAAGACCTTGGTCTATCACGCCTTGGGCACTTTGATGCCGTATCCATCAGAGGATCCACCCCAATAACTCGGGATTCCCTTCTTGATCAACGGCTGTTTGATTTCAGAGCTCAAGATTTGCTCCTTTGAGGTTGGAGGCATCCATAGCATCTCCTTCAAACTGAGCAATCGGACTCAAGACAAGATAGTCAATCGAAATGGACTTGCATTGCGGACACGCAAGTCAGATTACGCAGAGGTGAATGAGTCCCATGGCGTTGGTTTTGGACATGACGCATACATGCCCGAAGTGCCCCCAAGGTAACGCTTCGTCCGCGTATTGGAGGGCTTAGGACACTCCTTAAATCTTGTCGGGCATACGTACAGGCACGTGCTGCTACTTGTCTGAAATCGGTGGACCTGCAATTACTGGCTCCTTCAATGTCAGCGTGACACTCGGGGCCAAACTACTGTTCCTGCAATGCTCTTGCTTGCGCCTGCCGACTCCCGGTTTTTTAGCCATACCGCCAGCACCCCTGATGATGAGGCGGCTAAGGCCGGGTAAACGTAAATGGTTGCCGCCTCCGGCTCGCCGCTGACTGGAACCCCTCCCGTGCGCGTTGTCACCACACCTTCCGGACTGATCCGCGCGGCATAGACACCAGTTGGTCCGCCAGGACTATTCACGAAAGCCCCGCTGGACCAAGCCGCTAGATAGTCACTGCCCGAGTATGCCAACGCCGGATGGCCTGCATTGGCTGTCAGACCCAGGGCAATGGGGATACCACCTACATCCGGTGGACCGCTTTGCACCTCGCCCCCTTGGCTTACGAACACACCATAGATATCACCGGGTCCAGGTGAATAGTTATAGGACTGCCCCGGGTAATTGCGGCGATCGACCCATGTCACAAGGCAGTTTGGCAAGCCACAGGCAACCTGTGGCCACCACTGTGCTTCAGCGGCCGTAGTTATCGAGAAGGGTACCGCGTCCCTAAACGCACCATCCGGACTCACTCGAGTCGCGTAAATATTGCTCGTGGATGGGTCTGTCGGCGTTGACCGCGACACCCATACCACCATGAAGTCATGGCCATTGAAGGCCAGCGCAGGAGGCGTCGCATTCGCCACCCCGGTGGCGACCGTAAATTCGTTACTTGGGTTGCCCGCACTGTCGATGAATCGCCCAAAAAGTGAGCCTTCAATCGCGGTGCGGGCATACACCACTAGCCATTTATCGCCCCCCGAAGCTATGGCCCTGTTGTATCCATCAGAGGCCAATAACTTGCCGAGGCCTACACTCCCATCCCGACTGACAAGCTGTCCTTGCATGCCCACAACGCTCCCACCCCATGTCACGAGTAGGTAGTTGGCTCCATTCCATGCCACGGATGGTGAACCCCAGATATCGGTAACCGCTATCAGTTCCGGGTCGCCCTTAGCTTGCCCAGCTTGATCCAAGATTTGCAAGATCCGTTGCGGTCCCGAGGGGGTCATCCGGTTGCTTACTACGATGTAGTTCGCACCATCACTTGCCAGGGCGGCTTGACCCGGGAGGGTGGTGTCGGAATCGGCATCGGCAAGGTTGGTCATCAAATCACGTGGTGCCAGTATCCCTGCGGCTATCCCGTTGACAGTCAGGCCCCGTGCTTCCAGGTGGTCTGAATGCGTTATACCGGCAACGTTGGAGTCAATCGACTGCCGCAGGCTGCCCAACTCAGGTGCGCGCCACTCTCTCAATGTCTCAGTAAAGTTACGGCTCTCACCTGTGGACAGCCGGATGGTTCCCGAAATATCGTAGCGCAAGCGGGCCGTGTTGGAAAAGCTTCCCAGGTCATTCACCAGGGTTTCATAGCCCTCCACCGTGCCACTGACCACCACATCGGCGCGCTCGTTCATTCCGTCGCCATCCAGATCCAGTCCCAAATCCACATTGTTGCGGCTCAACAAGGTCGACGCGCTGAATGTTCCGTCGAATCGCATCAGGTCCAGGGGACTGATCAGTGCATCCAGCCAAGGCGCATAGAGGTTCTGCCCCAGATAGGTGAATGCACGTAGGTCTTTCCTATAATAGCTTTCAGTGGCCATGCCGTCTCCCGCCGGGTTGCTTTCTGAAAAGACCCAAGCGTTGGCGCCCGAAATAACCCTTGAACCAGCTACGACCATGTCATCCACGTAGGACCCCGCAGTGCTGCTGGTGACGTCGTAGGTCCAGCGGGAGCCCGTACTGACGGGGTAGTAGGATTCTGGAATACCTGTGCGCGGCGGCGCAGGTGCATTGCCACCGCCCCCTCCTCCCCCGCCACATGCTGCCAACAAGGTCACTGAAATGAGGATGGAAAAGCACCGCATGTTGGACTCCCAAGTTCTACGTGGAGCCAGCGTAAGCAGCTAACAGGCAATGTCCATTGCGGCTTATCAAGCGGCAGCACGGTCAACTGTCCCTTAACCACGACGCGCATGGCGGTGGTCGTCAAGGTCACTGTAATCCAGGCAGGACGGCGAGGGCCTAATTGTGAAGAGTCAAGAGGTTGTTTCTTGATTGGTTGAGACGGGACATGGGTGTTACACCGCCGATGCCTTGATGCGGGCGGTGCCAGTTGTAGTGGTGATTCCAGTAGTCCAAGGCAGCAGTTCGCTCATTGGAGTTTTGGTAGGTGAAGCCATAGGCCCACTCCCTGAGTGCTGACTGAATGAAACGCTCAGCCTTCCCGTTGGTCTGCGGCCTGTACGGTCTGGTGAAGCGGTGGCGGATGCCCAAGTCCTTGCAGGCCTGGGCAAAGTCGCGGGATCGGAACGCCGAACCGTTGTCCGTCAGCAGCCGCTTGATCTGCACTCCCATCGAAGCGTAATAGGCGTGTGCGTTGCGCAGGAACTGCACGGCATTGGGAATCTTCTCGTCGGTATGCATGTCGGTGAAGGCAATGCGGGCGTGGTCATCAATGGCCACAAACAGCACCTCCCAGCCCGCACCGTCCACGCTGTCGCGTCGGTTGCCCGTGACCCTGTGGCTGGGGCGCACGATACGCCCGAGCTTATTGGTGTCAATGTGCAGCATGTCACCAGGCGCATCGTGCTCGTAACGCACCACCGGCTCGACGGGTTGCAGGTCGGCCAGGCGCGAGAGTCCGGCACGCACCAACACGCGACTCACCGTGCTCTTGGAGACACCCAAGGCTGCGGCAATGCGTGCCTGGGTCAAGCGGCGCTGACGCAGTTCCACAATGGCCAGTGCCTTGCCCGGGTCAATGGATCGCGGGCTCACCTCTGGGCGGGACGAGGCATCCACCAATGCAGGCACACCAGACGACAAATACCGACCCAGCCACTTGCGTGCGGTAGGCGCACTCACGCCATGTGCGGCTGCTGCGGCAATGGGGCTAAAACCACGCTGGGTGATGTCTTGGATCATTTCCACTCGACGGGCAAAGGTAAGTCGGGCATTCTTATGGGTGTTCATCTGGTTGGGTTCCTTGAGTTTCCTGGGGGTTTGGCGATTCCCAGTTTCTCAAACTCAATCCAGATGAGCACATACAACCTATTGGAACTTCACACCTAATGCGTCGGCTTACGCACTCTGCGCACATGAAACGGACCTGAGCATGCGAACGGGTTGGACGCCACTGTATACGCAGCTCTGCTCACCAGCCTCCGTTGCGAATCCGCAATCGTCCGAAAGTACCAGCCCGGTATATTTTCTGCAGCACCATCTCTCGGGAAGCCTGTCATGACATATGCCGTGGAGTTTCGCCATCGGCTCATGGTATTGGGCTTTGGTTGCGTTGCGCAGGGCGTCCTGCCGCTGCTGCTGCGCCACTTGGTCATCCGCCCCAAACAGATCTTGATCATCACCCCACATGCCACGCACAAGGCGCTGGCCGATTCCTATGGTGTGGACCTTATGCCATGTGCCGTTACGCCCGAGAATATGCAGGCGACGTTGGCACACCAGTTGCAGGCGGGGGACTTTCTGCTCAACCTGTCCGTGGGTGTCAGCAGCCTGGCTCTGATCGCACTTTGCCGGGAAAGGGGCGTTCTGTACCTGGACACCTGCATTGAACCTTGGGGTGGCCAGTTTACGGATGCTTCTCTTCCCCTGGCTAGCAGGACTAACCAGGCCCAACGCGAGGCCGCTTTGGCACTGCGCAGCCCGCGGCGCGATGCACCCACGGCCATCATCGCCCATGGCGCCAAGCCCGGCTTGGTATCACATTTTCTCAAGCAGGCCTTAATCCATCTTGCTCAGGATGCGGACATGGAGCTAGAAGGTCCCACCACACAGATGGCTTGGGCCCATCTGGCAGCAATGCTCAACGTGCGCGCCATCCACATCGCTGAGCACGACACCCAGTCGGGAAACTATCGCAGGCGTATGGGGGAATGTGTCAACACCTGGTCGGCGAACGCCTTAGTGGAAGAAGCCTGCCAACCCAGCGAACTCGGTTGGGGCAGCCACGAACGGCATCTGCCTGCAGACTGCCAGCAGCCTGTATCCGGCCGTGTCGACTCCCTCTACTTGCGCCGACCCGGCGTCAGCACCCAGGTGCGTTCCTGGACGCCATTGTGTGGGCCCATGCACGGCTACCTCTTTACGCACGCAGAGTCGATCTCGATAGCCGATTACCTGACCTATACCCCGGATGGAAGCGAGCTGTATCGTCCCACGGTACTGTATGCATACCACCCTTGTGACAGCGCCTGGATGTCGCTGCAGGAACTTGTTCAAAACCAAATGCGCCATCCCGTCAGCAGCCATATCCTAGGAGACGATATCGACGCGGGAGCAGATGCCCTAGGTGTTTTGCTGATGGGCCCAGGCCATAAAGCCTACTGGTATGGCTCGCAGCTCTCTATTGCCCAGGCCCGCGCCGCTTGTCCGAACAACAATGCGACCACCCTGCAGGTCGCGTGCTCCGTCACGGCCGGCGTGGTATGGGCTATTAAAAACCCTGCACGCGATATCGTGGAACCCGATGAGCTGCCCTTTGAGGGCATGCTGGATTTCTGCAAGCCCTACTTAGGCGATGTGGGTGGGGTCTACACCGACTGGACGCCACTGCAAGGCAGAGGACAGCTGTTCCCCGAAGCTGTGGACACCAGTGACCCGTGGCAGTTCGGAAACTTTAGGGTCATATGAAGGCTCAAGCGCGGCCTCTGACGATTGCCAGCCCGCAGGGGACCTGCGTTGCCGATCTTGAGGCTAAGGTTAATTTTCTGCGAGCACCGAGCAGCTACACCATCGGTGACGGTAAGGTTACGGCTCTGGAAACCCATATGTCCTGGGTATTTCTCGTAGGCCAGCGCGTCTATAAACTAAAGAAGCCCGTCTGCCTACCGTATCTCGACTTCCGCAGCCTACAAGACAGGGCCTTCTTTTGCCATGAGGAAGTAAGGCTTAACGCGCGCTTGGCTCCGGGTGTCTACCTTGGCGTGGTCGCACTTCAATGGTACGAGGGCCGGTTTGCCCTGGTCCCCGAAGTCGAGCTCCCCGCGCCGGGCCAGACCGTGGACTGGCTGGTTCTGATGCGCAGGCTTCCCGCACAGTACATGCTGTCTCAGCGAATATCCAGTTCTCAGCTGCGTCCTGCGGCGATTGATGCCTTGGTAAGGGTGCTGGGGCGCTTTTACCGTGAGGCACCAGTCATTTCCATGACACAGAACGAATACCTAGACCGTTTTGAGACACAGCAGCTTGCCAACCGTGACTTGCTTCTACGGCCTGGTTTTGACTTGCCTGACGCCGAATGTGCTATCACTGGCCTGGACCATCTGGGTTTCAAACTGGCGCCCATGCTTGGCATGCGCGCCACCCAGGGGCAGCTCGTGGAGGGGCATGGAGACCTACGCCCCGACCATGTGTGCCTGATGCCGCGTCCACTGGTGATTGACTGTCTGGAGTTCAATACCAAGTTACGTCAGCTCGACCCGTTCCATGAACTGGCCTTGTTAGGCATGGAATGCGATTTAGCCGGAGCGCCATGGGTTAGTAGGCAACTGTTTTCAGGCCTGCAGCAGGAGCTAGGTAACCCGCCCTCCCGTGAACTGCAAGCCTTTTACCTGGCTCACCAGGCTTTGTTGCGTGCCCGTCTGGCAATCTCCCATTTGCAGGATCCACTGCCGCGCACGCCCCACCGTTGGCCACTACTGGCGCAACGCTATGTCGTGCAGGCGTTGCACGTGGTGCAGAACGCTAACGCTTGTGGCGCCAAGTCTCGTGGCTAGCGGCTATGGCCTGCGCGAAGGCTGGAACAATTGACGCGATGGACAGCCTTGCGCGCACGGCAACATCAGCGGCTAGGCGAAATGGCGGCACACTGTCAGTTATGGCAATGCCTGACAAGCAGCCATCATCCAGCACTGCCGCCGCTGAGCCAGTAAACAGGCCGTGGGCCGCAAACGCCAACACCGTGACAGCCCCTGATTGGCGCAGGGCCAGGGCAGCACGTTGCATAGTGCCGCCACCGGCGATCAAGTCATCCAGCAGAAACACCACACCCCCCTCCACATCGCCCGCCACCAGGTTCTCGCTGCTCACCACGCCAGCAGCGCGTCGTTTATCCACCATTGCAAAACCCACGGGGCGTCCCGGTAATCCCACCGATTTCCACTGAACCTAAAAGTAGAACAGTTATGCAGCCATGGCCAGATGCTGCTTTGGGGTGAAACCGCCCAGGGCCATATTTGGGCGGTCGTGATTGTAGGACCACATCCATT
>NZ_QFZK01000034.1 GCF_003415675.1 Rhodoferax lacus | reverse complement strand
CAATGCGGATGATGTCGGCAATGTCCAGGTAGGCCGAGATCGGCTTCTTGCCCGCACCCACCAGGTACGACTCATCGGCCTTGAAGCGGTGCAGGGCGAAGCGGTCTTCGTTGCTGTAGATGGCCACGGTGCGTATGCCCATCTCGGAGGCGGCACGCAAGACACGGATGGCGATTTCGCTGCGGTTGGCGACCAATATGCTTTTGATTTTTTTCATGTGACGGAGATGCCCTGGAAACAGGGGGTACAGGCGTTTGGGGTGAAGCGCGGAAGGCGCTTGGGGCCTGCTCCGCGGTGGCCATATTGTGCAGCAATTGCAACATAAATTGCAATACTACAAATGTCGCAATTTATCAAAAACCAGGGGCGCTTGCGCTGCGGATAGCACGGAAAACCCGGCGATTTTTGCTCTCGACCATGTCATGGGGTAAACCCGAATTGTGCAATGCAAATTGCACATCAAAATAAAGCGCAATATTTGTTGCCATACGAGAGCATTGGCTAGACAAGTTGCGAGTCTATGCACTTGCGCCTGTCCGGTCAATGCAGATCGCACAACTTGAAGAGCGTAACTGCCCGGGGGTCGGCCCGGGAATGGAAGTGTGGTTTTGTACCCGACCAGTACGAGACAAGCGAACAATTTTTAACTGGAGACTTGTATGAATTTCAAGCGTAAGGTGCTCTTTGCCGCCGTCGCAGCTGTCATGGCAAGCGGAGCCTTTGCAGGCGATCGCTATGTGTTTATTGGCCATTCGCCAGATTCAGACTCCTGGTGGAACACCATCAAGAACGCCCAGAAGCAGGCTGCTGAAGACTTCGGTGTCACCATCGACTTCCGCAATCCCGCCAATGGCGACCTGGCTGACCAGGCTCGTTTGATTGAGCAGGCTGCAGCGCAAAACTACGACGGCGTGGTGGCCACCATTGCCGACTACAGCGTGCTGCAAGGCGCACTCAAGCGCGTTACCGACAAGAAGATCCCCCTGATCACCGCCAATTCCGGCACGCATGCCGAGAGCGAAAAGCTCACGGCCATCATGCACGTGGGCCAGCCCGAATACGCCGCTGGCAAGGCAGCGGGTGACCGCGCCAAGGCCGCAGGCATCAAGAGCTTTGTGTGCGTGAACCACTTTGCCGCCAGCAACGCCTCGTGGGACCGCTGCCACGGCTTTGCCGACGGCATTGGTGTGGACTTCAAGAAGTCCTCCATTGACTCCGGCACCGATCCCACCACCGTGGAGTCCAAGGTCAGCGCCTACCTGCGCCAAAACCCCAAGACCGAGGCCATCCTGACCCTGGGCCCGGACTCCGCAGCACCCACCTTGCGCGCCGTTGAAAAAATGGGCATCAAAGGCAAGATTTATTTCGGCACCTTCGATCTGTCTGACGAAATCACACGTGGCATCAAGGACGGAACCATCAACTTCGCCATCGACCAGCAACCCTACATCCAGGGCTATGTGCCGATTGCGGTATTCGCCCTGATGAAGGAAATGAAGACCAATGACCTCGCCAAGGTCATGGCCAGCCTGAAAACCGATGCGCGCGTGCAGAAGCGCTTCAAGGCCTACAGCCTGGAGCCCATCTACGGCGCACGCCACATCGACTCGGGTCCTGGCTTTGTGACCAAGGACAACATCGCCACTGTCGAAAAATACGCAGGGCAATACCGCTAAGCACGCGGCTGGAACCCGGCGCTGACGCGCCGGGTTCACACACAGGGGACGTGGGCCAGGTGCGCACGTCCACCCTCGAAAAATAGAAAAGAGAAGAAATGTCTGTATCCCCTGCAAGTGATATGCAAAAAAATATCTCCTCCGTCGCCCAGGCCGATGAACGCGTGCGCAAGGTTGGATCGTTCAAGCAGTTGCTCTCCCGCCCCGAGTTTGGCGCGCTGGCCGGAACCATACTGGTGTTCATCGTCTTTGGAACGGTGGCCGGTGCGGGTATGTTCAGCTCCGAGGGCATCATCAACTGGACAACGGTTGCGGGCTATCTGGGCATCGTCTCCGTGGGCGCAGCCCTGTTGATGATTGCCGGTGAGTTCGACCTGTCCGTGGGCTCCATGATCGGGTTTGGCGGCATGATGCTGGCCATTCCCGCGCTCTACTGGGGTTGGCCCATCTGGCTGGCCACACTCTTCGCCCTGGCGCTGTGCGCCGCACTGGGCTGGCTCAATGGCTACCTGGTGATACGCACCGGGCTGCCGTCCTTCATCGTGACGCTGGCGTCCTTCTTCATCCTGCGCGGTCTGTCGCTTGCGCTGTCCATCATCTTCACCGGCAAGACCATCATCTCCGCCAACGGCGACCTGTTGCTCAAGGAATTGATGGTAAAGGACCCCGTGATCTCCACGCTGTTTTTCGGCTACTGCTTCACCGACATCTTCAACGCCCTGGCCCATGCGGGCCTGATGGCTGCGCGCGACGATGGCAACGCACTGGCCATTGGCATACCCAAGGCGGTGGTGTGGTGGATTGTGCTGTCTGGCGCAGGCGCCTTTGTGCTGGGGCGCATGCGCCTGGGCAACTGGATTCTGGCCATTGGCGGCGATGCGAATGCCGCGAAGAACCTGGGCATACCCGTTGCCAAAGTGAAGGTGGGCCTGTTCGTATTCACGGCCGTGTGTGCAACGCTGTTTGCCATCCTGCAGGTGGCAGACGCAGGCTCGGCCTCTGCCGACCGCGGTGTGCAAAAAGAGTTTGAAGCCATCATTGCCGCTGTGATTGGTGGCTGCCTGCTGACCGGTGGCTACGGCTCGATCATCGGCACCATGTTTGGCGCGCTGATCTTCGGCATGGTGCAAATCGGCATTGGCTACACCAGCATTGACAACAGCTGGTACCGCGTGTTTCTGGGGCTGATGCTGCTGATTGCCGTGGTCTTCAACAACTACATCCGCCGCCGCTTCGTTGGCGCCAGGCACTAAGGGGAGCGCACATGAACGACTATATTTTGCAGCTGGACAACGTCAGCAAGTTCTTTGGATCGGTCATCGCCCTCAATGGCGTCACGCTCAAGCTCAAGCGCGGCGAGGTGCACTGCCTGCTGGGTGACAACGGCGCGGGCAAGTCCACGCTGATCAAGATGCTGGCCGGTGTGCATGCGCCGGACAAGGGCGAGTACCTGGTGGACGGCAAGCCGGTGCGCTTTGAGTCCCCACGCGATGCCCTGGACCAGGGCATCGCCACGGTGTACCAGGACCTGGCTCTGGTGCCTTTGATGAGTGTGGCCCGCAACTTCTTCATGGGGCGCGAGCCCATGAAGAAGTTCATGGGGATGTTTTCGGTGATGGACCTGGATGCCGCCGCCGAAGTGGCACGGGTGGAACTGGCAGCGCTGGGCATACGCGTGCGCGATGCACGGCAGACGGTGGGCACCATGTCGGGTGGCGAAAAGCAGTGCCTGGCCATTGCACGGGCCATCCACTTTGGCGCCAAGGTGCTGATTCTGGACGAGCCCACAGCCGCACTGGGCGTCAAGCAGTCTGTGAACGTGCTCAAGCTCATCACGCGGGCGCGCGCCAGAGGCATCTCGGTTATCTTCATCACGCACAACGTGAACCATGCCTACCCGGTGGGTGACACCTTCACGCTGCTCAACCGGGGCCAGTCGATAGGCACCTACAGCAAGAGTGAGATAGCCAAGGACGCCGTGCTGGACATGATGGCTGGCGGACAGGAGATGAAGTCCATGATGGAAGAGCTCGAAGGGGTCACCATCTGATGACCACGAATGCGACGATGAAGGCCTTGGGCCGACGCCTGCGTCTGGCCGTGGTGGGTGGTAGCTATGGCTTTATTGGCCCGGTGCACCGGGTGGCCTCCCGCATCGATGACCGCTATGAGATCGTGGCCGGTGTGCTGTCGTCCGATGCCGCGCGCGGTGCCGCTGCGGCCAAAGACATTGGCATCGACAGCGCACGTGCCTACGCCAGTGTGCAGGACATGCTGGCGGCCGAGCGCCTTCGCGCAGACGGCGCGGAAGTGGTGGCCATCATGACACCCAACGCCTATCACTACGAGGCCTGTGTGTTGTCACTACAGGCCGGTTTGCACGTGATTTGCGACAAACCGCTGACCACCAACCTGGACGATGCATTGCGTCTGGCCGAGCTGGTCAAGAAGAGTGGCCTGGTCTTCTGCCTGACCCACAACTACACCGGCTATGCCATGGTGCGCCAAGCACGCGCCATGGTGCAGGCGGGTGAGATTGGCGAGATCCGGCAGATCCACCTGAACTATGTGCAGGGCTACTTCGCCACCCTGGTGGAGGCCGACTCGGCCAACCCGGGTTGGCGGTTCGATCAGATGCCCGACTGGTCGCTGGTGATGGGTGACATAGGCACGCACGCCCACCACCTGGGCGCCTTTGTGAGCGGCCTGGAGTTGACTTCGCTGATGGCTGATATTGGCCCCACCATGGAGGGGCGCGCCGTGGACGACTACGGTGGCCTCTTGCTGCGCTGGTCCAACGGCGCGCGTGGAACCATGTGGGTTACCAATTCCGCCGCGGGCTCGGAGCACGGCCTGTCCTTCCGGATCTATGGCAGCAAGGGTGGTCTGGAGTGGCACCAGGAATATCCCAACGAACTCAAGCACCGCCAGCTCAACGGCTTCGAAGTGGTGCAGACACGCCGCCTGGGTGGTGCCCTGCACCCCCATGCCGAACATGCCACCCGCGTAGAAATTGGCCACCCGGAAGGCTACCAGGAGGCGTTTGCCACCCTGTACCGCGACGCCGCGGACGCCATCACGGCGCACATCACCGGCGTGGAAACCCGCGCGCTGCCCTACGAATTCCCCACCGTCATCGATGGTGTCAAAGGCGTCAAGCTGATTGCCAGTGCCGTTCAAAGCATGAAGCAGCAGGCCTGGGTCAACTGTTCCCTTTAAGTTCCCTTTAAACCCCAACACACTTTTTTAGAAACCTATGCAAGACACATCGCACTCCCAGGCACGCGCCTCACGCGCTGGGTGGCTCACCGTGGACCAATGCAAGGTCAGCGACCTGGCAGCGCTCTGCCAGACCGTCACAGCCATCGAAGAACTTCCCAACGCCAGTGCCATCATCAAAGGCGTACCCTTGTACGACTGCGCCGCATTGCGCGCAGCCCAAGAAGCCACGGCTGATGCCAGTGCATGGCGCGCACAACTGATGGCGGAGTGGGCAGGCGTTTGGACCACCGGCCCGGGCATCCTGATCATGAAGGGCCTGTATGCGGACTTGAACGTGGTGGACGAGACCACAGAGCAATTCCACCGCCTGATTGAAGAGACGCACAAGGCTGGCATTGGCGGCGACCACTTTGCCAAGCCCGGCAGCAATGACCGGGTCTGGAACGCGCTGGAAAAACTCTGCCTGCGCGCGCCCGATGTGTTTGCCAGCTACTACGGCAACAGCCTGATGGCCATGGTGTGCGAAGCCTGGCTCGGCCCGGCCTACCAGATGACCTCCACGGTGAACTGTGTCAACCCGGGTGGTGCGGCCCAGGTGGCGCACCGGGATTACCACATGGGCTTTCTGTCGCAGGCACAGGCCCAGCGTTATCCGGCCCATGTGCACACCGTCTCCCCCATGCTGACCTTGCAAGGGGCTGTGGCCCATGTGGACATGCCCTTGGAGAGCGGCCCCACCCTGTACCTGCCGCATTCGCACAAGTACCTGCCGGGCTACCTGGTGTCTGGCATGGCGGACTTCCAGAGCTTCTTTGACAGCAACCATATCCAGCTGGCTCTGAACAAGGGCGACGCCATTTTCTTCAACCCGGCGCTGATGCATGCTGCGGGCCACAACCGCTCCAAGGACATCCGGCGCATGGCCAACCTGCTGCAGATATCGTCGGCCTTTGGCCGTGCCATGGAATCGATTGACCGGGTGCGCATGGCGCAAGCCCTTTACCCGACCCTGGCCGCGCTGACCCAGGCCAGGACCATGGCCCCCGACGACCTGGATGCCGCGCTGGCCGCCTGTGCCGAGGGCTACTCCTTCCCCACCAACCTGGACCGCGACCCGCCCCTGAACGGACTGGCGCCCCAGAGCCAGCAAGGCCTTCTGCGCGCAGCGCTGGCAGAAGGCCAGCCTGCCGAGCAGTTCAGCCGCAGGATCGAGGAAAGGGAGCAGACCCGACGGAGTTGATGACGCTTCTGGCAACCGCCCTGCCTAAAAAGCAGGGCTCTTATTTCGTTAAGCACCTAATCCGTAGCCGCGATGATTTGACATGAGCCCTCACCAGACACGCATGACGTCGCACCAATGTCCCTGCGGAACGTGTGATGGTTCCAACTGTGGCTTGCGTTGTGACTGCACTTCGATGGTCTTGTCTGCCTGCAATTCGGCAAACTGCCTTGCCGACAGGATGACCGTATCAATCTGCCCATCTTTTTCCACAAAGACCGGCCCGGTCTTGGCGTGGTCGCATATGTCACCAAAATGATCCCTGGCTTCGGTGGCGGTAACTTGCATGTGAACTCCTCAGGTCTTGATGGTTGGTTTCGCCAAAGTCATTTTTGGTGGCTGGCCCCGCAAGGGGCCATACCTCTTACACCGCCACAGGCGTCAGCCAAGGCTGCCCATCGGCCTGCGAGCTGTCCACCACCGCATCCACAAAGGCCACGCCCTTGAGGCCGTCGTAGGCCAGCGGAATGTTCTGTCCGATGGCTGTCGGCGCGCGGCCTTCGCGGCGCGCGTTGATGGCCTCGGCAAAGCCGCTGTAGAGGTTGGCAAAGGCCTCCAGGTAGCCCTCGGGGTGTCCCGGTGGCGTACGGGTGCGGGACTTGGCGGCTTCCGACAAATCACCTGCGCCGCGCTTGATCAGTTCGGTGCGGCCCAAGAGGCCGGTGAACAGCAAGTCGTTCGGGTTTTCCTGGAACCACTGCAGCGAACCCTTCTCACCGAACACGCGCAGGCGCACGCCGTTGGAGCAGCCAATCGCCACTTGCGAAGACCACAGCAGGCCACGTGCGCCGCCTTCGTAACGGATCATCACGTGGGCGTTGTCATCGAGCTGGCGGCCTTCTACAAAGGTGGCCAGGTCAGCGGTAATGGCCTGGGCCTTCAGGCCGGTGACAAAACCGGCCAGGTGGTAGGCGTGTGTGCCAATGTCTCCAATGGAGCCGCCGCGTCCCGACTTCTTGGGGTCGGTGCGCCAGGCGGCCTGGGCATTGCCCTCGGATTCGATGGCGGTGGCCATCCACTCCAGCGGGTACTCCACCTGCACGACACGGATCTTGCCCAGCTTGCCAGCACTCACCATTTCACGCGCTTCGTGGATCATGGGGTAGCCGGAGTAGGTGTAGGTCACACCCATGAAGCGGCCGGTCTGTTTTACCAGCGCGTCTAGGGCCACCGCGTCTTCCAGGGTGGTGGTCAGGGGCTTTTCGCAAATGACATCGAAGCCGGCTTCCAGGAAGGCCTTAGCAATCGGGAAGTGCGTGTGGTTGGGCGTGCAGATGGCCACCACATCCACGCGGTCTTCGCGCTTGAGTTCGGCTTCCAGCATCTGTTTGTAGTCGCCATACGAGCGGTCAGCGGCCAGGCCCTGGCTGGCTGCGAACTTGTGGCCGCGTGCAGCGTCCACGTCAAAGGCACCGGCCACCAGTTGCAGTGCGCCATCCTGGCGGGCGGCGATGCGGTGGATGTTGCCGATGTAGGCGCCTTCACCGCCGCCCACCATGCCGAGCCGCAAAGGGCGGCGTGCGTTGTTGTCTGTCGTCATTTCAATTTTCCTTAGATTCCGAGGATGCTGCGGTTGGCAGCCTTGTTTGCGCCCGACTTCACGAAGTCGTCAAAGGCGCGTTCCGATACTTTGATGATGTGGTTCTTGATGAACTCCGCACCCTCGCGTGCACCGTCGTCGGAGTTCTTCAGGAAGCACTCCCACTCCAGCACGGCCCAGCCGTCGAAGTCATAGGTGGCAAATTTGGAGAAGATGGCACCGAAGTCCACCTGTCCGTCACCCAGCGAGCGGAAGCGCCCGGCCCGGGTCTTCCAGGGCTGGAAGCCGCCGTACACACCGGTCTTGCCATTGGGGCGGAACTCGGCGTCCTTGACGTGGAACATCTTGATGCGCTCGTGGTAGTGGTCAATGAAGGCCAGGTAGTCGAGCTGCTGCAGCACAAAGTGGCTGGGGTCATAGAGCATGTTGCAGCGCTTGTGGCCACCCACGCGCTCCAGGAACATCTCGAAGGTCAGGCCGTCGTGCACGTCTTCGCAGGGGTGCACTTCATAGCAGAGGTCCACACCGTTGTCTTCGAACTGGTTCAGGATGGGCAACCAGCGCTTGGCCAGCTCGTCAAAGGCCTCGTCCACCAGGCCCTCGGGCCACTGGGGATAGGGGTACAGATAGGGCCAGAGCAGCGAACCGGTGAAGGACACATGGCGGTCCACACCCAGGTTCTTGGAAGCACGGGCGCAGTAGCCCATTTGCTCCACGGCCCACTTCTGCCGCGCTGCCGGATTGCCACGCACCTCGGCGGGTGCGAAGCTGTCCATGATCTGGTCGTGCGCCGGGTGCACTGCCACCAGCTGGCCGGTGATGTGCGAGGCCAGCTCGGTGACCTGCAGTCCCTTGGAGGCCAGCATGCCGGTGATCTCGTCGCAATAGGTATGGCTTTCTGCGGCGAGCTTCAGGTTGAAGATGCGGGTATCCCAGGTGGGGATTTGCACGCCCTTGAAACCTCTGTCGGCCACCCATTGGGCCAGCGTGTCCAACTGGTTGAAGGGTGCCTCATCGGTCGCAAACTGCGCCAGGTAAATACCGGGTCCTTTGATGGTTTTCATGGTGTTGTTTCTTAAAGAGTGATTCGAATATTGATTCGCAAAAAATTATTCGCTCAGTGGTTCTGCGGGGTGCGGTGGGCCGCCGTCATACGCGCCCCACACCGACTGGTCGAAGTGAATCACCGAGCCGGTCATCATCCCGCTGTCGTCAGACGCCAGGAAGGCCACAGCCTTGGCCACTTCGGCGGGTGCCAGCAGGCGGCCAAAGGGCTGGGCCGCTGCGGCTTTTTCCAGCCACTGCGGGTCCGCACCATGGTATTCGCGCTGCACGCGGTCTTCACCGTCGGAGGCCATCCAGCCGATGTCGAGCTGATTCACGCGGATGCGGTTGCGCATCAGGCCGTAGCCGGAGTTGCGGGTCAGAGTGGCAAGCGCACCCTTGGAGGCGGAGTAGGGCGACAGGAAGGGCTGGCCTGCATGTTCGGAGGTGGAGCCAATGTTGACCATGGAGCCTGCAATGCCGTCACGGATCATGCGCTTGGCGGCTTCTTGCATCAAGAAGAAGGGGGCGCGCACGTTGACGGCAAACATGCGGTCAAACAGGTCCTGCGAGCTGTTGAGCAGGTTGCCGCGGTCGGTCAGACCAGCCGCGTTCACTAGCACGTCGATGCGGCCAAACACCTTGTCGGCTTGTTCAATCACATTGCGGCAGTCGTCCACGCTGTTGAGGTCAGCGGCCACGAACACCGTCTTGACGCCGGTTTCCTTTTGGATGCTCTGGGCCACCGCTTCGCCCTTGGCGGCGGTGCGGCCACATACCACCAGGCCTGCCGCGCCGGCCTTGGCAAAGTTCAGGGCAATGGCTGCGCCCAGGCCCTGGGTGCCGCCCGTGATGACGGCAATTTTTCCATCGAGTCGATTCACAAAAATCTCCTTAGTTCAAATGCTTAAATACCAACGCGCTGCTTGCTTCGAATCAGCTCTTGCGCCACGCGCGCTTCCTGCACCGATGTACGGGTGCTGATCTCGGGCACGCCCACGTCCCAGTCCGCATCGCCCGGTACCCAGGCATAGGCGTCGGTGACGATGGTGATGAGGGTGGTGCGGTCATTCTTTTGTGCCCACTCCATGGCCTGTGCCAGTTCTTCCAGGGTCTGGCAGCTGCGGGCCAGCGCACCCATGGATTCGGCATGCTTCACAAAGTCCACCGGGAAGGGCTCTTTGACGCGGCAGTCCTTGAGCATGTTGTTGAAGCCGGGCACGCCCTTGAATTGCTGCAGGCGGTTGATCACCGCGTAGCCGCCGTTGTCGCAGACCACCACAATCATCTTGTGACCGGAGAGCACGGTGGAGTAGATGTCCGAGTTCATCATCATGTAGGTGCCGTCACCCAGCATCACGATGGGTGTGCCTTTGCCGTCCTTGGCCAGTGCGTGGCCCCAACCGGCGGCAATTTCGTAGCCCATGCAGGAGAAGCCGAACTCGCAGTCAAAGGTGTGAGGGTCCTTGACGCGCCAGCCCTTGGTCACTTCACCGGGCATGCCGCCGGCAGCGGCAATCAGGGTGTCGTTGTCACGCGCGCCCTTGTTGATCACGTCGACCACTTGCGCATAAGTGGGGATGAGCGCGTTGGAGGGTTTTTTGTGGCTCTCCAGCAGGGCTTCCCACTCGGCAAACAGGGTACGCGAACGCGCGAACCAGTTAGCGGGTGCTTCCCAGGTGTCCAGTGCTTGCTCCAGTTCTTCCACGGTTTCCAGCGCATCGCCCACCACGCTGATGGCGCGGTGCTTGGTGGCGTCCCAGCGGGCGGCGTTGATGGAGATGAACTGCGCATCGCGACGGAACAGCGTCCAGGAGCCGGTGGTGAAATCCTGCAGGCGCGTGCCAATGGCCAGGATCACATCGGCGTCGGTGGCCAGCGCGTTGGCCGAGGTCGAGCCCACAATGCCGATGGGGCCTGCATGGGCCGGGTGGTAGTGGGTCAGGCCACCCTTGCCCGCAATGGTTTCCACCACGGGGATGTTATGGCGCAGGGCCAGGTCAGCCACCTGTTGCTCGGCCAGCGAATAGCGCACACCACCGCCAGAAATGATGAGCGGTTTTTTCGCCGTCTTCAGCAGGGCCACAGCCTGGGCCAGCTTGTCCTTGTCGGCGCGCGGGCGGGGCACGGCCCAGGTGGTGGGCGCAAAGAATTCTTCGGGGTAATCAAAGGCGATTTCCTGCGTGTCCTGGCACAGGCCAATGAAGGCCGGGCCGCAATCGGCCGGGTCCAGCATGGTGGCAATGGCCTGGGGCAGCGAGGTGATGATCTGCTCAGGCAGGGTGATGCGGTCCCAATAACGCACCACCGCCTTGAAGCTGTCGTTCACCGTGATGGTGGGGTTGTTGAAGTGCTCCACCTGTTGCAGCACCGGGTCCGGCAGGCGGTTGGCAAAGGTGTCACCGGCCAGCAGCAGCACGGGCAGGCGGTTGGCGTGCGCCGTGCCGGCAGCGGTCACCATATTGGCCGCACCCGGGCCGATGGAGGTGGCGGCAACCATCAACTGCCGACGCTTCTTGGCCTTGGCAAAGGCCACTGCGGCCAGGGCCATGGACTGTTCGTTCTGTCCGCGCCAAGTGGGCAGTGTGTCTTGCACGGCTTCCAGCGCTTCGGACAGGCAGGTCACGTTGCCGTGACCAAAGATGGCAAAGACACCGGCAAAGAGGGGAACTTTTTCGCCCTCGATTTCAGTGAACTGGTTGCACAAATACTTGACCAGCGCTTGCGCCATGGTCAGGCGAACAGTCTTCTCGGGCATGTTGATCTCCAAGTGTTGAATGAGTTATTGACAATTGCGATACACAGCAATTATTATTGCACAAGGAGGTACCTTATGGTCAATATTGCAGTTTTAGGTTGTGGTCGCATCGGTGTGATGCATGCTCGTAACATCGCGAACCATCCGCGAGCCCGTCTCGCCACGGTATTTGATATTCATCAGCCATCGGCTGACAAGATAGCAGCGGAATTGGGAGTGAAAACCTCCAAGTCCATTGAAGAGGTTCTGGCCTCACCAGATGTGGATGCAATACTTATTGCAACATCCACGAACACCCATGCAGACATTCTTGAGATGGCGGTTGCCGCTGGCAAACCCATCCTGTGCGAAAAGCCGATTGACCTGAGCCTGGACCGCGTCAACGCGTGCTACGCCAAGGTGCGCGACAAGAATGTTCCCATCATGCTGGGCTTTGTGCGCCGCTTTGATCCGGGCCACCGTGCCACCCGCGACGCTGTGCGCCGTGGCGACATTGGTGACTTGCACCAGGTCATGATCACCTCGCGTGACCCTGGCATGGCGCCTGCCGCCTACCTGAAGGTGTCTGGCGGCATCTTCCGCGACATGACCATCCATGACTTCGACATGGCCCGCTTCATGCTGGGTGAAGAAGTGGCCCAGGTCTACGCCACCGGCAGCCGCCTGGTGGACCCGGCCCTGATGAATGAATTGCAGGACTACGACACTGTCTGCGTCACCCTGACCACGGCCAGCGGCAAACAGTGCGTGATCAACAACTCGCGCCAGGCCGCCTATGGCTACGACCAGCGCGTGGAAGCCCTGGGCACGCTTGGCATGGCCAGCTCGCAGAACCGCAAGAACCACGAGGCGACCCTGTCCACCCGCACGTTCACCGAGCGCAGCGAGCCTTACCTCAACTTCTTCATCGAACGCTACACCGAGGCCTTTGCCGCCGAGGTCAGCGAATTCGTGGATGCGATTGAAAACAAGCGTGAGCCGGAAGTGGGTTTTGCCGATGGCCGCCTGGCACTCATGCTGGCCGAAGCCGCGCTGAAGTCTGTGCAGACCGGCCGAGTCGTCAACATGAGTGAAATGGGCTAAGTCATGTACACAAAATTCGGCCTGTTCCTCAACGGCGCCTGGTGCCAGGCATCGGACAAGCAAAGCGCCCCGGTCTTCAGCCCGGTGACGCAGGATTCTTTGGGCAGCGTGCCCTACGCAACCCACACGGATACGCTGGAGGCGATTGCCAGCGCAGAGAAGGGCTTCGAGGTCTGGAAGAAGAAGTCCTCCTTCGAGCGGGCCGATGCGCTGCACCTGGTGGCTGACGTCATGACGCGCCGTCGCGCGGAAGGCGCCACCATGATCACCATGGAGACGGGAAAGCCCCTGGTCCAGTCGGAGCGGGAGTGGAACCTCTCCATCGACCAGTTCCGCTGGATGGCTGAAGAGGCGCGCCGCATCTACGGCCGCGTGGTGGAAAGCCGCGTGCCCGGTGGCCGCTTCGAGATCAGCCACGAGCCCGTGGGTGTGGCTGCTGCCTTTACGGCCTGGAACTTCCCTGCTGCCCTGGTGGCCCGCAAGGTGGCTCCTGCCCTGGCGGCAGGCTGCTCCATTGTCATCCGCCCCTCCAGCCAGACACCCGGTGTGGCCATGGTGATGGTGGACTGCATCCGCGAGGCCGGCATTCCTGCCGGCGTGGTGAACCTGGTAGTAGGTCCCACGTCCACCACCTACGCGCCCATCATGGCCGCGCCGTCCGTGCGCAAGGTGTCCCTCACCGGCTCCACCCGGGTTGGCCAGCAGATGCTGCGCGACGCGGCAGACACGGTGAAGAAGACCTCCATGGAGCTCGGTGGCAACGCCCCCCTCATCATTTATGACGATGCGGATCTGGAGCTTGCCCTCAACGTGTCGGCTGCCACCAAGTACGCCAATGCCGGCCAGGTGTGCGTTACGGCCGACCGCTTCTTTGTCCATGAGAGCCTGCACGATGCGTTTGTGAAAGGCTTTGTGGAGCGCGCCAAAGCACTGAAGCTGGGTGACGGCATGGATGCCGCCACACAAATGGGCCCGCTGATCAACGGTGCACGCCTGGATGAGATGGATTCCATTGTGCAGAGCGCCGTGGCAGCTGGTGCCAAGGTGGCCACCGGTGGGCGCCGCTCGCCGGCCCACGCCAAGGGCTTCTTCTTTGAACCTACGGTGCTCACCGGTGTGACCGACACCATGAAGGTGTTCGAGCAGGAAAACTTCGGGCCGATCGCTGCCATCACCACCTTCCGTGACGATGATGAAGTGATCGCCCGTGCCAACGCCTCGGACATGGGCCTCTCGGCCTACGCCTTCACGCAGAGCGCCAAGCGCATACGCGCCACGGTGGCTGGCCTCAAGGCCGGCATGGTAGGCATCAACAGCTTTGCCATGGCGGCGTCTGAGGCGCCGTTTGGTGGCACCAAGTATTCGGGCATGGGGCGTGAGGGTGGCATCGAAGGTATCGCCGATTACCTGGACACCAAGCTCGCACAAATTGTTCTTTAAGAGACAGACATGATCAAAAACAAACTCAAGGAAATCTGGGGACAAGGCAAGCCAAGCATTAACGGCTGGCTGTCGGTAGGCAATCCGTTTACCGCAGAGATCATGGCCGCCCAGGGCTATGACAGCATCTGCATTGACATCCAGCACGGCGCGCTGGACTACAGCGATGTGTTGCCCATGTTTCAGGCCATGCGCGCCTCGGGCATGACGTTGCTGGCCCGCGTGCCATGGCTGGAACCCGGAATCATCATGAAGGCACTCGATGCCGGTGCCTATGGTGTGGTCTGCCCCATGATCAACACCGCAGAGCAGGCGGCCGAGTTCGTCAGCTATATGCGCTACCCGCCCCTGGGGCAGCGCTCCTTTGGCCCCACCCGCGCCAACTTCTCGGCCGGTGCCAACTACGCGCAGGAGGCCAATGGCGAGATGCTGGCCTTTGCCATGGTGGAAACTGCCGAAGCCATGCAGAACCTGGAGGCGATTGCAGCCACACCCGGACTGGACGGCATTTATGTAGGACCGGCTGACCTCACCTTCAGCCTGATGCAGGGACGTCTGGCACCGGCCTTTGACCGCGAAGAGCCGGAAATGATTGAGGCCCTGAAGAAGATTGTGGCGGCCTGCAAGAAGAATGGTATCCGCGCCGCCCTGCATTGCGGCACACCCGAATACGCAGCGCGTGCCATCGAATGGGGTTTCGACATGACCACCGTCTCCGGTGACTCGCGTCTGCTGGCCGCGGCCGCACAGGAAAGTGTCGCCAAGTTCAGGAAACTGGCCGGTGAAAAGTCGGCAGTCGCTGCTGAAACCAAGGGAGCGTATTGATGCCACACCTTCTGATTGCCGGAAAGATCCATCCCAGTGGCATGGCGCTGCTCAAGAATGCGCCTGGCATCACTTACGACTATGTGGAAGAGGTCAGCGAAGCCAGCTACGCCCCGCTCATCTCCAAAGCCGATGGCCTGGTGATTCGCACCCAGCCTTGCAGCGC
Organism: Rhodoferax lacus; assembly: GCF_003415675.1. Lineage (GTDB taxonomy): Bacteria > Pseudomonadota > Gammaproteobacteria > Burkholderiales > Burkholderiaceae_C > Allorhodoferax > Allorhodoferax lacus. The sequence goes on along the minus strand of NZ_QFZK01000034.1, from coordinate 6,538 downwards.
GGCCACCATTGCCTTGGGTACCAACCTGAAGATCGTGTCACGCCACGGCGTGGGTTACGACACGGTAGACCTTGCAGCCGTTAATGCGCGGGGCATTGCGCTGGCTGTCTGCGGTGACGTGAACTCAGTCTCGGTGGCCGAGCACAGCATGATGCTGATACTTGCCGCGACCAAGCAGACCGTCAAGGCGGACACATCGGTGCGCAATTCCGGCTGGGGCTGGCGTAATCTGCTGGCTGCACGTGAGGTCAGTGGCAAGAATCTGTTCATCATTGGATACGGCCGCATCGGCAGGCACCTGGCGAGGATGGCATCGGGCTTTGGCATGCGGATCCGGGCCTATGACCCCTATCTGGAGAAAGCCGGTTGGCCCACAGGTGATGTCACGCCGGTCAGTTCCCTGGAAGAGGGTTTGCGTTGGGCCGACGCCGTGTCCGTCAACGTGCCGCACAGCGGCAAGGCTTTGATTGGCGTTGACGAGCTTGCCTACATGCGCCCCAACGCCGTGCTGGTCAATACGGCACGGGGTGGAGTCATCGATGAAGCGGCACTGGCCGTAGCACTCCAAAACGGTCTCATTGCCGGTGCCGGTGTGGATGTATTTGAGACGGAACCGCCCACACAGGACAACGCTTTGTTTGGTCTTCACAACGCCATTCTGACGCCGCATATCGCAGGCCTCACTGCGGAATGTGCTGAGCGCATGGCCATCTCTTCTGTGCAAAACGCTTTGGACTTTTTTAACGGCTGCATTGACCAGAACCTGGTGGTCAACCGGGCGGCATTAAAGGCCGCTGCGTAAGGTAATTTTGTTGGGGGGGTACTTAGATTGGGCGTCATCCGCAAGGATGACGCCATTTTTTTGCCTGGGTACTTTGCGGCTGCAGCGTCATGCCAAACATGGCATCCACATTGCCCTGAATTTACTACGTGCAGTGAACGAAATTAGGGGAAAACCCGTATTGTGCAATGTTTGTTGCGCTTTATTATTCAATGCAATTGCTGTTGCATAACTTCTGCAATAAACGTTGAAGTGAGTCTAAGCAGTTGTGTACCCACCGTCAACACCCACAAGGCACATCGCATGTTGTTGAAAGCCATTTTGGCCTATTGGGCTTGCAAAAAAGAGGCCCGCGGCACAGCAGCCAGAAACTGGCCAAGTGGGGCTGACGTGCTTGTGGTGGTGATGTGGGTATAGGCAGTGGTCTTGATTCAGGTTCCTGGAACCTGCGCAAGTGGAAATGCCCAGGGGGCGGCCTGGGAATCGAAATGTGTTGTCGAACCCGTCCAGTTTCGATGTGAGCGAATCATTAATTTTTTGGAGACTTGTATGAAATTCAAACGTTCCGTAATCGTGGCCGCAATGGTCGCCGCAGCCAGCACTTCGGTCATGGCACAGCTGGTCGGCGTGAGCTGGTCCAACTTCCGCGAAGAGCGCTGGACCACCGATGAAAAGGCCATCAAGGATGAGCTGGCCAAGCATGGCGCCTCCTACGTTGCGGCCGATGCCCAGGCATCCCCCGAGAAGCAGCTCGCCGACATCGACGGCCTGATCAACAAGGGCGCCAAGGTCCTGCTGATCCTGGCCCAGGACAAGGACGCGATTGCGCCTGCGCTGGCCAAGGCCAAGGCCAAGGGCATCCCAGTGATCGCCTATGACCGCCTGTTCGAGTCTCCTGAAGTGTTCTACATCTCCTTCAACAACAAGGAAGTCGGACGCCTGCAGGCACAAGCCATCTATGCCGCCATGCCCAAGGGCAACTACGCCATGATCAAGGGCGCCTCTACCGACCCGAACGCCAACCTGTTGCGTGGTGGTCAGCAAGAAGTGCTGGAAGCTGCCATCAAGAAGGGTGACATCAAGATCGTTGGTGAAGAGTACACCGACGACTGGAAGCCTGAAGCCGCCCAGAAGAACATGGAGCAGATCCTCACCAAGACCGGTGGCAAGGTTGACGCTGTGGTGTCCTCCAACGACGGCATGGCCGGCGGTGTGGTGGCAGCCCTGTCATCCAAGGGCATGAAGGGTGTTCCAGTCTCCGGCCAGGACGGCGACCACGCAGCCTTGAATCGTGTTGCCCTGGGCAGCCAGACTGTATCCGTGTGGAAAGACTCCCGCGAACTGGGCAAGGTTGCAGCCCAGGTTGCTGTGGCCCTGGCCAAGAAAGAGAAGCCAAAGGGCGCTGGCGTGTTCAGCGATGGCGAGAAGAAGGTTGCCCTGCAATCCATCCTGCTCAAGCCCATCCCCATCACCAAGGCCAACCTGGATGTGGTGATCAAGGCTGGCTGGATTTCGAAGGAAGAAGTCTGCAAGGGCGTTGACGTGGCCACCGGCCCGGCCGCTTGCAAGTAAGCAGGTTCTTGAAGCCTTGACAGTTGGTGGAGAGGCATGTGTCTCTCCACCCCTTTTGTTGATGCCGACCGAATACGAGAGAACACTATGAGATCGATACAAGAGAAATTCCAAATCAGCGCGCTGGACCTCCGGCTGATGATCATGTCCATGGTCCTGGTGGTCATGGCATTGGCATTCCATGTTGCCACCGGCAATTTCCTGTCCCCTGAAAACCTGTACAACATCGCGCAGCAGTCGGCCGTTGTGGGCATCGTGGCTGCCGCCATCGGGCTGGTGATTGTGGCCAGGCAAATCGATCTGTCGGTCGGCTCGGTGCTCGCCACCGTAGGCGTTGCCATTGCCTACCTCATGTACAGCAAGGGCTGGAACTGGGTACCTGCAAGCCTGGTCGGACTGGCCATCTCGCTGGCCGTCTACCTGTACCAGGGCTGGCTCTCGGCCTACCTGGGTGTTGCCTCCTTTGTGGTCACGCTGGGCGGACTGGTTTCGTTTCGCGGCATTGCCTTCCTGTTCTCGGACGGGCGCACACAACCCATTTCGGACCCCACCTTCCTGCTCATAGGTGGCGGACTCGACGGAGCAATTGGCACCACGGCCAGCTGGACCCTCGGTTTGGTGGCAAGCCTGGTCATTGTTGCCAATACCTTTTCGCGCCGACGCTCCATGCAGTCGCACGGACTGGAGCCCCGGCCCGTAATTTTTGACTTTCTGATTTCCGGATTTTTCATTGCGGTGGTGCTGCTGTTTGTAGGCGTCATGTGCGCCTACCAGATCGAAAGCAAGACCTCCCCACAGGGCATCCCCAACCCCGTGCTGATCTGGGCTGTGGTGGTGGCCTTCATTTCCTTCATCGTCAACCGCACCAGCTTTGGCCGCTACATCTACGCGATTGGTGGCAACCCGGAAGCCGCGAACCTGGTCGGCATTCCGGTGCGCTGGGTGACGCTGAAAATCTATTTGCTGCTGGGCGTGATGACCACCATCGCTGCCATGGTGGCGATCTCGCGCCTGAATGCGGGTACCGCATCCCTGGGTACCGGCATGGAGCTGTATGCGATTGCCGGCGCTGTGATCGGTGGCGTCGCCCTCTCCGGCGGCAGTGGCAGTGTGCTGGGCACCGTGTTGGGCGCGCTGATCATCCAGTTTCTGGAAAGTGGTTTGTTGCTGATGGAAGTCGGCGTGGGACAACGGCTGGTCATTATTGGCCAGGTCCTCATCGTAGCCGTTGTGTTTGATGTGATGTATCGCCGTGCAACTGGAGAGCGTCTGTGATGACTGATACCAAAAAGACAGCCCTGGTGGATATCCAGGGCGTGAGCAAAGCGTTTGGCGGTGTGCACGCCGTCGAGAAGGTCACCCTCAAGCTCTACGCGGGCGAAGTGGTGGCACTGCTGGGGCACAACGGTGCGGGCAAATCGACACTGATGAAGATGCTGGCCGGTGCCTACCCGATTGACAGCGGCGACATCCGCATCAACGGCGAAGTGGCCAGGATCGAGAGCCCCTCCGACTCGCAGCGCTACGGCGTGGAAACCATCTACCAGACGCTGGCTCTGGCAGACAACCTGGATGCGGTGGCCAATCTGTTCCTGGGCCGGGAAATCAAGACCAAGTGGGGCACCTTGGACGACTACGCCATGGAGAAGGAGGCGCGTGAAGTTTTCAAGCAACTCAACCCCAACTTCAAGAACATCCGCGTTCCGGTGCGTGCCCTCTCGGGCGGCCAGCGTCAGGTGGTGGCCATCTCGCGTGCGCTGTATTTCAAGGCCAAGGCCCTGGTGATGGATGAGCCCTGTGCAGCCCTGGGGCCAGAAGAAACGCAGATGGTGCATGAGCTGGTGCGCACCCTCAAGGCCCGCGGCGTAGGCATCTTCCTGATCAGCCACGACATGCCGGACGTCTTCGGACTCTCCGACCGTCTGTGCGTGATGAAGAACGGCAAGACGGTGGGTACCTACAAAACCGCAGATGTCACCGAAGACGAAGTGCTGGGAATGATCATCGCGGGCAAGAAGGTTACCCGCTTGCCCGAGCAGATAGACCCCGCCTGACCGTCCCATGGCAGACAAGCTCAGCAGTGTTATCCGTCACGTTGGACTTTCGTCCCTGGCGGTCGCCGTTCTGATGACGCTGGTAGCTGTCTTTCTGGCGTGCCTGTTGCCGGTGGAAGTGCAGGCGCGCTCGCCCCACATTGCCAAGCCCAACCCGGCACATGCGGTCATTCGCCCCCATGAAGAAACAATGAGTGAAGCCCATGAGCGCAATTGGTGACCCACAACTGCTCAAGCTGATCAACCAGGGCGTCGTGTACCGCATGCTCAAGGCCAAGCCTGGCATGTCGCGCTCGCAGCTGTCGCAATTTACCGGCCTTACCAAGTCCACCATCAGCCTGCTGGTCAAGGAGTTGATCGAGGAGCGCTGGCTGGTGGAAAGTGAGCTCTTCTCCAAGAGCCCTGTGGGCAGACCGTCCACATCGCTGTTTGTGGATTCGCAGTCCCGTGCGCTGATCGGTGTGGAGTGCAGTCGGGACCGGGTTCAGCTGGTATCCGTGTCCACCTCGGGCGAGATCCAGTTTTCACTCAAAGCCGACAACACCTCTACCGACATCGGCACTGTATTGGCCCTGGTCGCCAGCCTGGTGTCCGAAGCCAGCGACAGGATTCACAACACCGGCTTGTTGCTGGGGGGTGCTGGCATTTCCTTTGCAGGCGTGTTTGATGAAAACACGGGCACCCTGAAGTCTTCCAGTGATTTCGCGTGGAAGAACGAACCTATTGTCCAAAGGGTCCGGTTGGCCTTCAAGAAGCAGGGGCTGGCGGACATTCCCTTTTTTGTGCATAGCAAATACCATTGCTGTGCGGTAGGTGCCTACGAGTTCTCCGGGCAGCGGGCCGACACCCTGATGTATCTGGATTTCTCCCAATCGATTCAGACGGGCCTTGTCGTGGGGGACCGGATTTGCGCCGGCTTCAGTGGCACGGCAGGCGCTATCGGCCACACCTTTATTCAAGGGGATGGCCCTGTCTGCACGGTCTGCGGACGCAGTGGCTGTGTGGATTCCCTGCTGGCCTCTGAAGCGCTGGAAGGGCTGGCCCAGCCCTGTGTGCGCGCGTCGGTGGTGGCGGCACTTTTGCACAATCTGTGGAGGGCGTTCAACCCCTCCATTTTTGTGATGGGTGGCGAGTCATTGATGCGGTGGCCTGATCTGTTTGAAGAGGCCAAGCAGCAGTTTCTGCAGGAACACAGCGCAGCCGAAGCTCCACTGGTTGCGCATTGCAGGCACGGCGATCTGGCCACCGCCGTCGGCGCGGCAGCACTCCCCCACTACTATCGTCTGCGGCCTCTGGAGAGCCCATCCAACGCCATTTCGCGTGCCTTGGACTTCACCGGCCAACGGCCTGCACCGGACACTCTGCATGCCCACGTTTCTTGGAATTGATATCGGCACCTCCGAGGTCAAGGCGCTGCTGCTGGACGACCAGCACCACGTCATTGGCACGGCAGGCTCTACATTGGAAGTTTCGCGCCCCCACCCCGGCCACAGCGAGCAGGACCCGGCCAGCTGGTGGAGCGCCACTGGCATCGCCTTGAAAGCCCTGCAGCAGCAGCACCCGGCGCAATACGCAGCCGTCAAAGCCATAGGCCTGTCGGGCCAGATGCACGGCGCCGTGCTGCTGGATGCAGCCGACCGCGTGTTGCGCCCGGCCATTCTGTGGAACGACACCCGCAGCGCCCGGGAGTGCGAGGAGATGATGGCAGCACTCCCCGCTGCCGCCCAGCTGGCTGGAAGCCTCATCATGCCGGGCTTTACCGCGCCCAAGCTGCGTTGGGTCGCCAAGCACGAGCCTGCCGTCTTTGCCCAGGTGGCCAAAGTGCTGCTGCCCAAAGACTATGTGCGCCTGATGCTCACCGGCGAGCACATCAGCGACATGTCGGACGCCAGCGGCACTGCTTGGCTGGATGTGGCCCAGAGGGCCTGGTCGCCCGAGCTGCTGGCCCTGACAGGCATGACAGAGAAGCAGATGCCCCGCGTGGTGGAGGGCAGTGCGCCCGGTGGCGCCCTGAGTGCCACTGCTGCCAGTGCACTCGGCCTGCAGAGTGGCATCGTCGTGGCCGGTGGTGCCGGTGACAACGCGTCCAGTGCCATTGGCATGGGCGCCGTCAATGCAGGCGAAGGCTTCC
>NZ_QFZK01000033.1 GCF_003415675.1 Rhodoferax lacus | reverse complement strand
CCGCACCCATGCCCGGCATGGTGGTCACGGTGGCGGTGAAGGTGGGGCAATTGGTGAAGAAGGGCGACCCGCTGCTGTCGTTAGAGGCCATGAAGATGGAGACCATGCTGAGCGCCGACCGTGATGCCACGGTGCACGCCATCCATGTGCGCGCAGGCGAGACCATCAACGCCAAGGATTTGCTGATCGAGCTGAAAGACTAGCCGCGCCTACAGCGGGTCAAAGTCGTTGGTCACCACAGGTGAGCGGCTTTGCGCCTGCTTGGCCAAAACCGCCAACAGCATGGCGGCAGCGGCTGAGCCACTCCACACGGGCGAGGCGGAAATGACAGTGGCCAGGCTGTCCAGGGCGTGGGCGCTGACCTGTTGCACATGGCGCACCAGTTCCATGACGTCACGGGCGCCCACCTGGCTGGCATCTTCTGCGCTGACTTGGAGCCGGGACCAGCCGTTGGCCAATATGATTTTGGCAAAAATGCCATTGGCAATGGCGGCGAGCGACAAAAGGCCCAGGGGCTTGAGCAAGGGCTCCAGCAACTGGCCCCGCCCTGCAGGCGGCGACTCTTCAAACACCCGTGCCACCAGGTGTGGCACCGTGTCGGGGCCAGGCAGGGGGCGCAATGATGGATGTTCCTCGGACATGGTGGAAGCTGCTTTCAATGGGAGATACGGAAGGGCCCTGCATACGCGGGCTGCGCAGTCTGAATGGCCGGCAAACAGACCTGGCTTCTGGACACCCCGCTATGGTGCCGTCCCACCCGTGACACGGCCATGATGAAACGCAAAAGTTCAGGTAAACGGATGTAACGGTGAATGCCAAGGCGTGTGTCGCTATCATGGCCGGATGCCGCTATGACGGCGGCATGCCAATCCATACAGTGAACCCCAATCAGAGGAGACAACGATGCGCAATTTCGTGAAAGCAGCGAGCCTTGCTGCCGTGTGTGTGGCCGGTTTGGCGGCCTGTGCCGGCATGCCCGCCGGCCCCAAGGCCATGACCTTCTTCGTGACCAGCCAGGGCCCCGGCAACGGGGGCGATCTGGGTGGCTTGGAGGGTGCCGACAAGCACTGCCAGACGCTGGCCACCGCAGCCGGTGCGGGTGAGCGCGAGTGGCATGCCTACCTGAGCACCCAGGCGCCCAAGCTGGCCGACCCCAGTGCGGTGAACGCCCGCGACCGCATTGGCACCGGCCCTTGGCAGAACGCCAAAGGCGAAGTGGTTGCCCGCAATGTGGAGGAACTGCATTCCGCCAAGAACAACATCACCAAGCTGAGCGCCCTGGACGAGAACGGCCAGCCCGTGAATGGCCGTGGTGACACGCCCAACAAGCACGACATGCTGACCGGCTCGCGCCCTGACGGCACGGCCTTTCCCGGCGCACCTTTTTCCGACATGAGCTGTGGCAACTGGACCAAGTCCAGCGCAGAAGGCTCGGCCATGACCGGTCACCATGACCGCGTGGGGCCTTTGGCGGCTCCCTGGGCCAGCTCCTGGAATTCCACCCACCCCACCCTGGGTTGCAGCCAGGAAAAGATCCGCCCCACCGGTGGTGACGGCTTGTTCTACTGCTTTGCCGTGAAGTGATGGGCCGTGGCCACGACGGTGCGGTTGCGCCCCGTCGATTTGGCCTGGTAGAGGGCGTGGTCGGCGCAGCGGATCAGCTCCTGCTGCGTCTGGCCGTGCAGCGGATAGCTGGCCACGCCAATCGAGAGGGTGACCCCAATGTCTGCGCCACCGAAGGCCACCGGTTCCCCGGCAAACTCCAGGCGCAACTGCTCGGCTTTTTCGCAAGCCGGGCCGATGTGCGTGTTGGGCAATATCACCAGAAACTCTTCGCCGCCATAGCGGCACACGATGTCGCTGGCCCGTGTCAGCCGCATCAGTGTGGCTGACAGCTTTTTCAGTACCTCGTCACCGGCCAGGTGGCTGTAGTCATCGTTGACGCGCTTGAAAAAATCGATGTCCAGCAGCATCACGCAAAGTGCGCTGTCTTCGCGCGCACAGCGGACGAGTTCATGCGCCAGGGCGGTATCCAGGTAGCGGCGGTTGTACAGGCCGGTCAGTGCGTCATGGTTGGCCTGGTCGCTGAGCTGAACCTGCAGCAACTGGATCTGCACCAACTGCTCCTGCAGGGCGGTGTTGACCGCATGCAGCGCCTGCTCGTTGGTATGCAGCTTTTGACGCGAGTCCTGCAGTTTGCGCGTACGCAGGTAGGCCACGTTGGCCAGGCTCAGCAGGTACAGCGTGAGTCCGACAATGCAAAGTGCGGTTGCCGAATCCGTGGTCTGTGGTGGTATCTGCCAGCCCAGGAAGGCGGCGCTGGCAACAGCACTCAGCACCATGGCCGCAAGAGACCGCAGCACCCCCGCAATGCCACGGTAGAGCACATGGGTCAGGGCAGTGCCTATGAGCAGGGAGAAGGAGATCCAGGTGGGAAAGCCCAGCAGCGCCGCACAGATTCCAAACAGGAAGGAATCCAGCAGCAGGTTGTTCATCTCGCAGCGGTAGGGGGAAGCACTCCGCCTGGCGCGCCAATAGGCAAGATGGGGATAGACAACAAACACAAAGCCCATAAAGGCCCAGGCCGCAGGCCCGACATTGTCTGTGGCCATTTGCGCGCCCACGATGGCAAACAGCATCAGGAAGGAGGCGGTTCGGTTCTGGTAGTTGGTGCGGACTATCCAGTGGTCGGCTTGAATATTTTTCGTCACAGACAGAACCCTGTAGCTCCTTGCAACCTGACTGCTCCGCTCAAGGCTTTCCAACCAAGGAAAGGTCCATTCATTCTATGCCCCGAACACCTGCACACCAGACTATTTGAGAGCATGGGCAATGTGTGATTGAGGGTTCGCAGTAGACGCTGTGCCTGCCTTGCAGCGGGGTTTTGCGTTGGTTTGGGTGCAAAGCACCCAAGCGCATGCCACAGCGAAGGACTAAACTGAAAGACTGCCGATGCGCTCTTGCCGGTCCATTGATGCCCCTGTCCTGAATGGAAAATAGTGTGAAAACAATCCAGGGCAATCTGTTGCGGTTTTCGGCCATCATCTGGCTGTTGGTGGGCACACTGCTTTGCCTGATGGTTGCCTTTGCCGTGTATGTCCGCGCAGAAAAGCAAATCGACCTGGCCAACGACAAGCGCCAGCAATCGATCCGGCTGGCTGGCGAATTGCGCCAGTCATCGGACGATCTGTCCAGCATGGTGCGAACCTTTGTGGCCACCGCAGACCCCACCTACAAGGCGTTCTACCAGGAGATTCTGGATATCCGTGACGGCAAGTCGCCCAGGCCACTGGAGTACTGGGATGTGTACTGGGATCTGGTCCAGAAGGACCAGCCCCGGCCCAGAGCCTTTGGCGCCGCCGTTGCATTGCTGGACTCCATGCGCCAGGCCGGCTTTACAGAAGCCGAATTTGCACAACTGGCCCAGGCCAAGAAGAGCTCGGACGAGCTTACCCAGATAGAGATCGCCGCCATGGCTCTGGTGGAAGCCGACCCTGCACAAAGCCCTGGCTCCGCAGAACGGGCCATTCGCATGCTGCATGACGACGCCTACCGCCAGGCCAAGGCGGCAATCATGCAACCCATTGGGGAGTTCTCCCGTCTGGCAAACCAGCGAACCATGGAGGAGGTGCAACAGGCCAAAGCCCATGCGCTGCGCATGCGCAACCTGCTGATTGCCATATTGCTTGTGCAGTTGCTACTGCTGTGGATGACGCGCAGGCAGCTCTATGCCATTCTGGGCAGTTCGGTGGAGGGCTTGCACAGGCACATCGTTCGCCTGGGCAGCGGGGACTTCACCAGCGACATCCAGGTGCCTGCGGGTGCACAAGGCAGTGTGCTCGGGTGGCTGTCGGAAATCCGGGCCCGGCTGGCCAGTCTGGACCTGCACCACTTCAAAGCCATCGTGCATTCGACGGATGACGCCGTCATCAGCAGAACCCTGGCCGGCGTGGTGTCCGGCTGGAACCCGGGTGCCGAAAGAATCTTTGGCTACGCCGCGGCGCAAATGGTGGGGCAGACCATGCACGCTCTGGTACCACCGGAGCGTGAAGACGAAGACGCCAGGCTGTTGGCCAGTGCCGCCGCCGGCCAGCGCTTTGAACATTTCGAAACCGTGCGGCGCAGCAAGGACGGGCGACTGGTCGAGATATCGGCAACGATCTCGCCCATTCTGGATGACGCCGGGCGGGTGCTGGGCGTGTCCATGATTGCCCGCGATATTTCCCGGCGCAAGCAGGCCGAACTGGACTTGCAGGAGAGCGAGATCCGCTACCGCACGGCCTTCATGACCAGTCCCGATGCCATCAACATCACCCGGGTGGAGGACGGCCGCTACCTGGAAGTCAGCGCAGGCTTTGAGCGCATGACGGGATGGCGGCGCGACGAGGTCGTGGGCCGCACCTCGGTGGAACTCGGCCTGTGGGCTGACGGTGGGGACCGGCAGCGCTTCATGCAGGCCCTGGAGCGGGACGGCCGCTACGAAAACCTGGAGGCCCGCTTCAAGGCCAAGGACGGACACATCGTCGTGGGCCTGATGTCGGCGCATCTGATGGTGGTGAAGGGCGAGCGCTGCCTGCTGTCGGTGACGCGTGACATCACCGAGCGCAAGCACGCCGAAGAAAAACTCAAGCTCGCCGCCAGCGTGTTCTCGTATGCGCGCGAAGGCATCACGATCACGGATGCGCAGGGCACGGTGGTGGATGTCAACGACACGTTTACCGACATCACGGGCTATGCGCGCGGGGAGGCCATCGGGAAGAACCTGCGCATCCTCGCCTCGGGGCGGCATGACAAGGCGTTCTTTGCCAGCCTGTGGGCGCAACTGACAGAGAAGGGCCACTGGTACGGCGAAATCTGGAACCGCCGCAAAAATGGCGATGTGTATGCCGAGGCGCTGACCATCAGTGCGGTGAAGAACAGTGCCGGCGTCACCCAGAACTATGTGGGCCTGTTTTCGGACGTTACCCTGCAGAAGGAGCATGAGCAGCACCTCGAACACATCGCGCATTACGATGCCCTGACCAACCTGCCCAATCGCGTGCTGCTGGCCGACCGCATGAAGCAGGCGATGACGCAGGCACTGCGGCACAAGGACCGCGTGGCCGTCGCCTACCTGGATCTTGACGGGTTCAAGGACATCAACGACCGCTATGGCCACCAGGTCGGCGACCAGCTTCTGATTGCCATTGCCAACAACATGAAGCAGGCGCTGCGGGAGGGTGACACGCTGGCGCGCCTGGGTGGAGACGAGTTTGTGGCGGTGCTGCTGGATCTGCATGAGGCGGCCGACAGCTTTGCAATGCTCAACCGCATTCTGGCGGCTGCGGCCACGCCGGTCCAGATCGGTGACCATCTGCTGCAGGTGTCAGCCAGCGCAGGGGTGACGTTTTTCCCGCAGGAGCAGAACCTGGATGCAGACCAGTTGCTGCGCCAGGCCGATCAGGCCATGTACCAGGCCAAGCTGGCCGGCAAGAACCGGTGCCAGGTTTTTGATGCGGCCCACGACAGCAACCTGCGTGTGCACCATGAAAGCCTGGAGCACATACGCATCGCGCTGGAGCGCCAGGAATTTGTGCTGCACTACCAGCCCAAGGTGAACATGCGAACGGGCGAACTGGTGGGCGTGGAGGCGCTGATCCGCTGGCAGCATCCGCAGCGCGGACTGCTGGCGCCTGGGGCTTTTCTGCCGGTGATCGAGAGCCATCCCCTGTCGGTTGAGTTGGGCGAATGGGTGATGGACCAGGCCCTGACGCAGGTCGAGCGCTGGCGCGCAGCCGGGATGGATCTGCAGGTCAGCGTCAACGTAGGCGCCCTGCAGTTGCAGCAGCCCGATTTTGTGGAGCGCCTGCAAGCCGTTTTGGCCCGGCATCCTGCGCTCAGCCCGAACCGGCTGGAACTGGAAATACTGGAGACCAGTGCGCTGGAAGATGTGGCCCAGGTATCCGAATTGATAGACACCTGCGCCCGCCTGGGCGTGCGCTTTGCACTGGATGACTTTGGCACCGGCTACTCATCGCTGACGTATCTGAAGCGCCTGCATGTCGGCCTGCTCAAGATTGACCAGAGCTTTGTCCGCGACATGCTGGATGACCCGGACGATCTGGCCATACTGGAAGGCATCATCGGGCTGGCCGCGGCGTTCGGGCGCCAGGTGATTGCCGAGGGTGTTGAAACTGCAGCCCACGGGCGGGCGCTGTTGCACCTGGGCTGTGATCTGGCGCAGGGCTATGGCATTGCCCGACCCATGCCCGCCGCCGATATTGCGCAGTGGGCCGGCAGCTGGCAGCCTGACCCCAGCTGGTCAGAGTTGCCCTGGCTTGGAGGCGGGGAGTAGTTCCGCAGCGGCGTTTTTTTTGCGCAGCTCAAAGGTTGCATGCTGGCCTGTGAGCAGCAGGAACAGGGCAAAGATGGGCCCCGGCATGTTGCGCGGGTCGCTGCTGCTCTCCAGCGCCTGCCAGGTGCGTGACTGCAGGCCACCGCGGCTGCCGGCTTGCACCGGGTAGCCCATCAACGTGGCCGCTTCCACCTGGCTCAGGCCCGCAGCCATGCGCGCGGCCTTGAGCGCCTCGCCCGAGGGCGCGGGCAGGTCGAGTTGGGGGAAGGCGTGGGTGGATTGGTTCATGCTTGCATCTGTCCTGAGAGCAGGCGGGTGACGCCCGGCGTGTTGTGTGCCACCGCGTCCAGCAAAGCCCTGGCTACGTGCTCGGCCGCAATGGGCTGGTAGTTGGCGGGCACCAGGGGCTTGATCCAGCGCATCACCTGCAAGCCCAAGCGCTCGGCCACCCGCTTGGGTTGGCCCAGCGCCTCGCGCGGACCCGTCAATTGGCTGGGCTGGGCGATCACGGTCTGGGCAAAGCCCAGGCGCAACAGCGCCTCTTCCATTTCGCCCTTGATGCGGGTGTAGAACACTGCCGACCTGGCATCGGCCCCCATGGAGCTCACCACACCCAGCCGCTGGGCCCCAGCAAACTGGGCAGCGCGCGCCACGGCCACTACCGCGTCCACATCAAGTGCACGCATGGCCGCCTGGCTGCCCGCCACCTTGAGGGTGGTGCCCAGCGCGATGAAGACGTCATCCACCGCAGGCAGGGCGGGCAGGGCCTGGAAGTCCACGATCTGCTGTGTGAGCTTGGGGTGCTGCAGGGCCAGCTTGCGCCTGCCAATGCACAGCACCTTTTGGTAGCGCGCGTCCGCCAGCAGCGCTGTCAGCAGCGCACTGCCCACCAGGCCGCTGGCGCCTGCCAGCAAGGCCGTGCGGCCTGCGTGTTCCGTGTTCACCATGTCGAAGACCCTCTGCGTTGTGGCCATCCTAACGCCGCGAAGGACCTGGCCCGCAGCCCATCTACCAACTGGCCAGCTCCTGTAGCAGGCGCGCCCGGGTCTGCGCCGGGGCAAAGCTGGCCTCTATGGACGTGCGTGCCACGTCACGGACCACCGCGTCGCTCCAGCCAAAGGCGTTGGCACACAGCTGGTATTCCCCGACCAGGCTGGCGCCCAGCAGGGCCGGGTCATCGGTGTTGAGGGACACGGCCACACCGGCCTGGCGCAGGCGCTCTATCGGGTGTGCTGCTATGGACGGATAGACGCCCAGCACCAGGTTGGAGGTGGGGCAGATGCCCAGCGGAATGCGACGCGCGGCCAGCAGCTCCACCAGGGCCGGGTCTTCGATGGCGCGCACGCCGTGGTCTATGCGGTCGGCACCCAGCAGGTTCACCGCATCCCACACGCCCTCGGGCCCGCTGGATTCGCCCGCATGCACGGTGCGGCGCAGGCCCGCAGCCGCCGCACGGCGAAAGGCCTCGGCAAAGCGCGGCCCGGTGCGCCCGGCGGTGGCCTCGTTGCCGTCCACCGACAGGGCCACCACGCGCGGGTGGCGCAGGGTGGTGAGCTGTTCCACCAGTTCGGTGGCGGCCTCGGCCGATTGCGTGCGCAGCAGGCTGATGCACAGGCCCACCGGTGGCAGGCCGTCCTGCTCGGCCGCGCTGAAGCCCGCATCCATGGCATCCAGCATGGCGGGCAGGCGGCCGTGCCATGCGTGCCAGTGGGTGGGGTTGACGATGACGTCGGCATAGCCGGTGCCGTCCGCTGCCAGACGCTGGCACAGGCCGTAGCTGAGATCGGCCAGGCGCTGCGGTGTGGCGGCCAGGCCGCAGGCCAGGTCCAGAAATTCAAGAAATTCCGACAGGCCGGAAAACTGGAACAGCGTCTCCACCGGCCGGGGCAGGCTGCGCTGTTCCAGCGCTGCCCATTGCGCCAGCAGTGTGGCCTCGAAGCAGCCCTCCAGATGCAGATGCACCTCGGCCTTGGGGAGCGCGCGCAGGCGGGCCTGCGCGGTGCTCGTTACACTGGATTGCATGGGCGTGGTTCCTTACTCTGTGAAGCGGGATGGCAAATGAAACAACAACGTGTCTTGGTGACCGGTGCATCTTCGGGCATTGGCCTGGAGCTGGCAAAAGTATATGCACAGCAGGGCTACGCCGTGGTGCTGCTGGCGCGCAGCCAGGCGGCCCTGGAGCAGCTGGCCGCAGAGCTGCGCAGCCAATACAAGGTAGGCGTGGAGGTGCTGGTGGCCGACCTGCGCCAGCCGGATGCCGCGGTGCGGGTAACGCAGGACCTGGCACAGCGCGGCCTGACGATTGATGTGCTGGTGAACAACGCCGGCTTTGGCCTGCTGGGGCCGCACGCCCAATCGGGCGTGCAGGAGCAGATGGACATGCTGCAGGTCAACATGATGGCCCTGACGCAGCTCACACGCCTGCTGCTGCCCGGCATGCTGGAGCGCAATGCGGGCGGGGTGCTGAATGTGGCCTCTACTGCCGCCTTCCAGGCCGGGCCCAACATGGCGCTGTACTACGCCAGCAAGGCCTTTGTGCTGTCGTATACCGAGGCCCTGCACGAAGAGCTGGCGCCCACCGGCCTGCATGTCTCCTGCCTGTGCCCGGGGCCCACGCGCACGGCCTTCTTTGCGGGTGACAAGTTGCAGAATGTCAGGCTGCTGAAATTCGGCTCCCAAAGCGCTGAAGAGGTGGCGCGCTTTGCCTATGCGGCCTTCCAGCGCAACCAGGCCATTGCCATCCCCGGCCTGAAGAACCGGCTGCTGGCCTTCTCCACCCGCTTTTCCCCACGAGCCGTTACCCGCAAACTGGCGCAGGCCCTGAACCAATAGGCCGCAGCATGTTGCTGCTGCGCTGCGCACGAAAGAAATCCATGCCCGCCACCGAAATAGAAGTCACCTCCGCCGGCACCGTGGCCGGCAATGAACTGCTGGTGCCCACCGGCAAACAGGGCATCACCTACGACCACCTGCAGGACTGGCTGGGCCCCAAGCTCAAGGCCAAAGCCTCGCCCAAGGACATCAGCAAAAAGGTTCTGGTCAAAGGCATCAAGCAGTGGGCGGTGTTTGAAGAGAAAGCCGGTGCGCGCACCCTGCGCACGGTGTTCAAAATCACCTGAGGAGGGGCCCATGCGATCCGGTCTGTTTCGGCCCCGTTGGTGGATGCTGGCATGGCTGCTGCTGGCGCTGGCTGGCGCAGTGCTTTTGGTGCGCGCCGAACTGGGCCAGCAGCGTGAGGTGTTTGACACCAACGCCCGCATCTTCCACCGCCTGCTGAGCCAGCGCGTGGTGCAGCATGACGCCATTCTGGCCACGTTGGCCCTGCTCTCCACGGCCGATGACGGCCGCCAGCCCGAGCAGCGCCTGGCCTCGGTCTACCCGCAGATCGTGGCGCTGCAGCGGCGCTCCTCCCAGGCCCGCTGGCCCACCGCAGCACTCGATGCGCTGGACGCTGATTCGCGTCTCCTGGGCCGTGCCGTGCTGGTGGACACCGACCTGGCCGCAGGCCGCTACCGCATCCTGCTGGGTGCGCAGCCCAGCAGCTACCTGCTCACCATTGACGTGCCCAGCATGGTGCCCCGGGCCGAATGGCCCACCGCACCCGGGGCCGCTGCCATGCGCCTGACGCTGCAGCACGGCGGCCAGTCCGCGGTGCTGCAGGCCGGCAGCCTGGCGCAGGCCTCGCCCTGGGGTTGGGACTTTTCCGCCAGCAAAGTGCTGGCCGCCGAAAGCCAGCCGCTGGACCTGCTGGCCCAGCGCCATGTGGGCTGGGACGAGCTGCCCTGGGGCCGCGTGGGCCTGTGGCTGGCACTGCTGGCGCTGCTGGCCCAGGCCTCCAGCCTCTGGCTGCGCCAGCGCGAGGAGCGCAACCGCGCCCAGGAACTGTTGCGCCTGGGTGCCGTGGCGCGCCTCAACACCCTGGGCGAGCTGGCCGCGGGCATGGCCCATGAGCTCAACCAGCCGCTGACGGCGGTGCTGGCCAACACCCAGGCCGCCAGCCGCCTGCTGGCCGAGGACGAGCCCGAGCTGGACACCGTGCGCCAGGCCATGGAGCAGGCCGTGGGCCAGGCGCGCCGCGCCAGTGCGGTGCTGGGCCGCATGCGCAGCCTGGTCGAGCAGCCCGGCCTGGGTGCGGCCCTGCAGCCGCTGGTGCTGCAGGATGCGGTGCGCCGCGCCCTGCACCTGCTGGAGCCCGAGCTGCAGCGGCGCCAGGTGCGGCCCCTGCTCAAGGCCCCGGGTGCCGCGCTGCTGGTGCAGGCCGAGCCGGTGGCGCTGGACCAGATCATCCACAACCTGCTGATGAACGCGCTGCAGGCCCTGGAGCGCAGCAGCGCTGGCGAACGCAGGCTCACCCTCAGCCTGGCGCAGGATGGCACCCGGGCCAGCCTGTCGGTGCAGGACAACGGGCCGGGCCTGAGCGCCGATGTGCTGGCGCACCTGTTTGAGCCCTTCTTCACCACCCGCGAAGGCGGCCTGGGCCTGGGCCTGCCGCTGTGCGAAACCCTGGCGGGCGCCATGGCGGGCAGCATCACGGCACGCAACGCCACGCCCGCGGGCGCCGAGTTCGTGCTCAGCCTGCCGCTGGCCACACCCACCCCTGCCACACCATGAAACAGCCCCTCTCGCCGCTTGCACCCCTGTCGCCCCTGATCCACCTGATTGATGACGACGACGCCGTGCGCTCCAGCCTGGCGCTGCTCATAGGCACGGTGGGCCTGCGCGTGCAGACCTGGGAGCAGCCGCAGGCCTTTATGCAGGCCTTTGACCGGGATGCCATCGGCGCCATCGTGCTGGACGTGCGCATGCCTGGCATCAGCGGGCTGGCCGTGCTGGAAGAGCTGGTGGCCCAAGGGGTAGACCAGCCGGTGCTCATGCTCACCGGGCACGGCACGGTGGATCTGTGCCGGCGCGCCTTCAAGGCCGGTGCGGCCGAGTTCCTGGAAAAGCCGGTGGATGCCCAGTTGCTGTTGGATGCGCTGCAGCAGGCGGTGCGCCAGCATGTGCGCTCGCGCGAGCGCCGCCAGACCGACCGGCAAGCCCGCGCGCGCTATGCCCAGCTGTCCGAGCGCGAGCGCGAGGTGCTGGGCCTGATCGTGGCGGGGCTGACCAACAAGGAAATGGGCCGCTCCATGGCCCTCTCACCGCGCACCGTGGAGGCCCACCGCGCCCATCTGTTTGCCAAGCTGGAGACCGAGTCGCTGGCGCAGCTGGTGCGCCACTACGGCGCGCTGGTGGACGAACTGGCCGCGCAGCCGCGCAGCCCGGGCGCGTAGTTCTACGTAGGCGCGGTCGGCACTCTACGCATTGGCAGCGCGGCGGGGTTTTTTTACAGTGGGCACACGGTTGATTGAACCGCTGCACTGACCCCAAGAAAGACTTTCCATGAAATCCATCCCCACCGCCTGCGCCCTGCTCCTGAGCTTGGCCGCCCTGGGCGCCAGCGCCCAAGTGCGCACCGAAAAGAACATGTCCCTGGAGCTGGCCAACAAGATTGCCGCTGCCACCGTGGCGGCCTGCAGTGCCGACAAGTTCAACGTCACCGCTACCGTGGTGGACCGGGCCGGCGGCGTGCGCGCCGTGCAGCGCGCCGACAACGCAGGCCCGCACACCCTGGCCGCCAGCCAGGCCAAGGCCTTCACCTCGGCCTCGGGCAAGAACACCACGCTGGCCATGATGGAGGGCGCCCAGAAGAACCCCGCAGCCGCCAATGTCGCCCTGATCCCGGGCTACCTGCTGCTGGGCGGCGGCGTGCCGGTGAAGGTGGGCGACGAGGTGATAGGCGCCGTGGGTGTGGGCGGTGCGCCCGGCGGCCACCTGGACGAAAAATGCGCACTGGCCGGCATTGCTGCCGTGCAGGATCTGCTGAAGTAAGCCAGTGCCTGCCCTCTCTGCCCTCTCTGCCCTCTCCGCCCTCTCCGCCCTGCCTGTGGCAGCAGCAGCGCCACGCCGGCTGCTGCTCTGTGCGCTGCTGGGCCTGGCCGCGCTGGCGGCGTCCGCCACCCCGGCACTGGCGCAGACCGCACCCAGTGCGGCCGAGGCCGCGGCTTACACCGGCCTGCTGGCGGCAGCGCACAGCGGCGATCTGGGGCAGCTGCGCCGGCTGCTGGCCGGCGGCGCCGATGTGCAGGTGCGCGATGCCATGGGCCGCACGGCCCTGCACATCGCTACCTTTGCACGCCAGCGTGCCGTCCTGCCGGCTCTGGTCCAGGCCGGCGCCCGGCTGGCGCAGCTTGATAACGAGCGCTATGACGCGGTCACCATTGCGGCCGTGGCCGGTGACGAAGACAGCCTGCGCCTGCTGCTGTCGCTGGGTGCGAGTGCGGCGCTCACCACCAGCCGTTATGACGGCACCGCCCTGATTGCGGCCGCCCACCTGGGCCATGTGGGTGTGGTGCGCCAGCTGATTGCCGCCGGCGCCCCGCTGGACCATGTGAACAACCTGCACTGGACGGCGCTGATCGAGTCCATCGTGCTGGGCGACGGTGGGCCGCGGCACCAGGCGGTGCTGCGCGACCTGCTGGTTGCCGGTGCCAGCACGCAGCTGAGCGACCGCGAGGGCAATACGCCGCTGGCCCTGGCCCGCGCCAGAGGCCACACGGCCATGGAGGCCATGCTGCGCCAGGCCGGCGCGCGCTGAGTGCGGGTGTAGCAGGCACTCAGCGCGCGGGCTCAAGCGCGCGGGCGGCGCAAGAAGGCACTACAGTGGAGGCCCAACAGTAAAAGCCCAGGAGCCATCCATGTCCCAGCGTCTTGCCGGCCACAGCGCACTGATATCCGGAGGTGCCTCCGGTTGTGGTGCCGCCGCCTCCCGCCTGTTTGCGGCCGAGGGTGCCCGGGTCACCATCGTGGACCGCCAAGCCGACCTGGGTGCCGCCCTGGCCGCCGAACTACAAGCCGCAGGTCTGCAAGCCACCTTCGCCCAGGCCGATGTGTCGCAACGTGCGCAGGTGGAGGCCGCCGTGGCCCATGCCACGGCCACCTTTGGCGCGCCCACCGTGCTCTTCAACCACGCGGGCACGATTGTGGTGAAGCCTTTTCTGGAAACCACCGACGAAGAGTACGACAGCCTCATGGACATCAACGTGCGCTCCATGTTCATCATGACGCGTGCGGTGCTGCCGGGCATGATCGCCGCAGGCGGCGGGCGCATTGTCTGCACCTCGTCCATCTCGGCCATTGCGGCCACGCCCATGGAAGTTTTGTACAACCTGACCAAGGGCGCGGTGCACATGTTTGCGCGCGCCATTGCCGTAGAGTTCCGCGACCGCAACATCCGCTGCAATGCGGTCTGCCCCGGCTTTATTGAAACCCCGCACGGCCTGCGCGAAGTGGAGGCCCTCACCCGCTACGGTGTGGACGTGAGCGAGGCCGCCATTCGCGCCGCGCAGGGTCGCATGTGCCGCCCCGAAGAGGTGGCCACTGCCGCCCTGTTTTTGGCCAGCGACGATGCCAGTTTTGTGAACGGCACGCATCTGTTTGTGGACAACGGTTTTACGGCAGTCTGAAGACACAAGGTTTCAACAAGGGGTTCAACATGCAGTTTGAAAAAGGCGGTTTGTGGCGCAACTGGGTGGGCAACCAGTCGTGCATCGCGCGCTTTAAAGGCGCACCCACCACGGAAGAACAGGTCAGCGCCATGCTGGCCGAGGCCGATGCGCGCGACCTCAATGTGCGCGTGGCGGGCTCGGGCCACAGCTTCACGCCGGTGGTGGGTACGGGCGGGCTCCTGCTGTCGCTGGCCGGCATGCGTGGTGTGAACCAGGTGGACATGGACAAGAAGCAGGTGCGCGTGGCCGCAGGCACCCGCATCCACGACCTGGCCATTGAACTCAAAAGCCGCGGCCTGTCGCTGGTGAACCAGGGCGACATCGACTCGCAGGCTGTAGCGGGAGCCTTCACCACCGGCACCCACGGCACCGGCATCACCCTGGGCTGCCTGGCCACCGCCATTGCGGGCCTGCGCCTGGTGCAGGCCGATGGCAGCGTGTTGGTGATTGACGGCAGCGACCAGGACCTGCTGCATGCCGCGCAGGTGTCGGTGGGCACGCTGGGCGTGATCTCGGAACTCACGCTGCAGGTGACGGATGCCTACCAACTGCACGAGCACCTGTGGCGCGATGATTTCGAGACATGCATGGAGCGCCACGACGAACTGGCCGCCACGCACCGGCACTTCGGCTTCTTCTGGTGCCCCACCTCCGAGAGTCGCCACCTGTACTGCCTGGCCGACACCGCCGATGCGCCGCGCACCACCACAAAAGAAACCGCCGATGTGTGCGAGATGAAGGTGATCGATATCACCGATGCGCCGGATATGCACACGCCCTTCGAGAAGATCGCGTACTCCAGCGACATCTACCCCATCGAGTACATCCCCAACTTCCACGAACTCGAATACGCCGTGCCCCTGCAGCACGGCAAGGCGGCAGTGCGCGCCGTGCGCGAGCTCATGCTCACCAAGCACACCAACGCGCTGTTCCCCATTGAGTACCGCTTCACCGCGGGTGACCCAGCCTGGCTCAGCCCCTTCCACCAGCAGGACAGCATCACCCTGTCCGTCTCTGGCCAGCCCGGCGTGGACTACTGGGACTACCTGCGCGATGTGGATGCCATCCTGCGCGGCTTCAACGCCCGCCCGCACTGGGGCAAGATGCATTTTCTGGACACTGACGATGTCACCGCGCTCTACCCGCGCGCGGGTGACTTCCGCGCACTGCGCCGCCGGCTGGACCCCAAGGGGCGGTTCTTGAACGACCATGTGCGGGCGTTGTTGGGCTGATGTATAGTTTTATACAGCACATTGAACGAGGCCAACCATGCACCGTACCCAGATTTACCTGCAGGACGCCCTTTACGACAGCCTGAAAGTGCGCTCCCGCAGCGTGGGCGTAAGCGTGTCCGAGCTGATTCGCCGCACCCTGGAAAAGGATATTCAAAAAGACCCCGTGGCCGATGCGCGGGCGTTCTTTGCGCGTCTCAATCCATTGGAGAGTTTTGCGGGCGTGGACTCGGAAGACTACGTGCGCGCCATCCGCAGCAAGAGCCGCATTGTGCGAAGCGCTGAAAAAGCATGACCCCCGAGCGTGTGGTGCTGGACACCAACATCGTGATCGACCTGCTGAAAAAAGTGCCGGCGGTGGTGGAGCGTTTTCTGGCACTGATGGAAGCGCAAACCCGTTTTTTGATTTGTCCGCTTGTGGTGGCCGAGGTGTATGCCGGAGCCTTCAAGCGCGAATACAAGGACATAGAGGCGCTGTTTGATTTGTGCCAGCGCATCGATATGGACTCCGACACGGGGCGCATCGCAGGGCTCTATGCCAACCAGTATGGCAAGGCCTACCAAGGCATATCGCTGGAGGACTACGTGCTGGCGGCCACGGCGCGTACGCAGCGCTGCCCGCTGTGGACGCACAACCGCAAGCACTACCCCATGGACGACATTGCGTTGTTGCTTGCCTGAATACCATCCCGTGCTGCTTCCAGGGAGATTCGCACTGGGGGAACGCAACGCAAGGAGTAAACCCATGAAACGCTATGGCTCGGTCATAGGCATACAGGCCGACAAGCTGGCCGAATACAAGGCCCTGCATGCGGCGGTGTGGCCGACGGTGCTGGCGCAAATCAGCCGCTCGCACATCCGCAACTACACCATCTATTTGCGTGAGCCGGAGAACCTGCTGTTCAGCCACTTTGAATACCACGGCAGCGACTTTGCGGGGGACATGGCGCGCATGGCTGCAGACCCTGAGACCCAAGCCTGGTGGGCGGTGTGCAGCCCTTGCCAGGTGCCGCTGGCCAGCCGACAACCTGGTGAACATTGGGCCAGCATGGAAGAGGTGTTCCATTGCGACTAGGCCTGCCTGCGGATGAAATTCACCTCTGGTGCGCCTATGCCGACACCGCGATTGACCACGACACTGCGCAGCATGACGCGCTGCGCCTGCGCTACCGCGCGCTGCTGACCGAGGCCGAGCGCAGCCAGGAGAGCCGGTTTCGTTTTGCCGAAGATGCCGGGCGCTACCTGCTCACGCGGGCTTTGGTGCGCACCGTGTTGTCCCGCTACGCGCCGGTGGCGCCGCAGGATTGGCGCTTCGAGACCAATGCACAGGGCAAGCCGCGCATTGCCAACCCCGAGGCCTTGGACGCAGACCTGTCGTTCAACCTCTCGCACACCCAGGGGCTGGTGGTGCTGGCTGTGGCTGCCGGCATGGCCGTGGGTGTGGATGTTGAATACATGGGCTGCGGGACTTCGCGCATGGAGGTGGCGGCTGCCTGCTTTTCGGCAGCGGAATACGCTGACCTGCAGGGGCTGGCCGGAGCTGCACAGAACCAGAGGTTCTTTCAATACTGGACGCTCAAGGAGTCGTACACCAAGGCGCGCGGGCTGGGCCTTGACATTCCCCTGCAGCAGGTTAGCTTCCAGCATCAGCCTCCGCATGGTGTGAGCCTGTCGCTGCATCCGTCCTTGCGTGACGTTGCCGCGCGTTGGGCCTTCTGGCAGTTTCAGCCCACGGCCCAGCATATGGTTGCGCTGTGCGCCGAGCACCAAGTGGAGCGCGTGATGACACCGGTGTGGAAAAGGACCATTCCCCTGCAGGACGAGGCGTGGCCCATGCAGGTTGAGAGGGTGCGTACCTAGCTGTTTGAAAGGAGGGCAATATGAAGGCAAAGCTGGAGATGGTGGTCTTGGTCGGGGTTTCCTGGCTGGTGAAGGTGCTGTTCCTGCTCTACCGCGCAGCGCCCTTCTGCGTGCCCTTTGCCGGTGTGTTCTATGTGCTGGATGGGTGGCTGTTTGCCGGGCAATCGCCTGCCTATGCGGGGAGCGCCACGGGTGTTGCCGCACTTGCAGCAGCGCTTGTTACCCAGCGTCACCCGGCCAAGGACAACCCCTACCGCGCCTACCTGGGCTGGTCGGGTTGGCTGGAGAAACGGGTGGACGGCCTGATTGCCTGGATTGGAACCATCAAGTACTTCACCTCGCCACTGGGTCTGGTGGAAGACCCGGGCTCCTACCGGATCAGCGGCGATGAAGTGCGTGCCTTGGTGGATGGGGTGCTGCAGCCCGGCGACATTCTCCTGCGCGGTTTTGATGGCTACCTGGATGGGGTGCTGATCAAGCTGACGAGCGCCAAAAGCGGTCCTGGTTCCGGCTACTCGCATGCAGCACTTTTTCTTGGGGACCTCAATGACACGTCGGACCGTGCCATCGCAGCGCGGCGCCTGGAGGTTCTGAACCCGCAGGGGCAGTGGGTAGCAGCCACAGACCAGGAAATGAACGCCGTGCGTGAGAACCGCCGTTACTTTGCTGCGGGCAGGCAAAGGGTGGTGCATGCCATGACGCGCGGCGTATTCACCGAGGACATCCTGACCTTTCTGCGCTGCGACTACCTGGCCGTGTTGCGGCTGCCAGAGACCCTGCAACTGACGCCACAAGAGCTGGCCCGCAAGACCGACCGCTCTCTCATCCAGAACCTGCACCAGGACGCCGCGGCCATCCGCCAGGCCTTGCTACGCGGCGACACCGTCCAGGCCCCCGACGTGCTGGAGGCTGTGCGGCTTTCAGCACTGGGGAAGATTGGCTCCTGCTATGACTTCCAGTTCAACGACGCCAAAACCCACCAGCGTTTCAGTTGCTCGGAGTTTGTGTACTACTGCCTCAAGAGCATCCATTGCTACATCGGTCTGGAGCTCAAGGACCACGGTCTTTTTGGTGCTTTTCTGGTCCGCCAGACCATTACGCCCAGCGATATCTATGAGGCCGCAGTGAAGCACGGCAAGCTTGCCGTGGTGTGGCAGAAGGCCTGAGCTGCTGCCGCTTGCTGCAGATTTAAAAAGTCAGTGGGGTCCCCAAGCTACCGCATCTCAAAGAGTTCCTGGTGAAAGCTTTTGCCGTCCATGCCCATCGCCACCAAGGCACGTCGTAACGACTGCCCAAACTTGGCTGGTCCGCAGAACCAGACATCTGCATTCTTCCAGTCTGGCACTTTGGCCACGATGTGGTTGGCATCCAGCCGGCCATCGCGCGGGTCCCACAAAACATGCAGATGCACCCCTGCGTTCTGTGCGTCCTGCGTCATCAGCCCAATGGCGTGCGGGTCATAGGCGGCCGTCGTGTGGAACAGATCCACCGTGCGTTCGTCAGGCGTGTGGGCCAAGGCCTTCATGCGGGCCACAAAGGGGGTGATGCCAATGCCGCCGCCAATCCAGATTTGCCGCTTCTTGCTGCCTTCGAAGGTAAAGCGTCCGTAAGGACCCTCCAAGCGCACGGTTTCGCCCACCTGCACGCGTTGAGACAGCGTGCCGGTGTAGTCACCCAGTGCCTTGATGATGAACGTAATGCGCCCATCGTTCAGCCACGCGGAGGAGATCGTGTAGGGGTGGGCCCCCTCGTCTGCATGCAGGGTGACGAAGGCAAACTGCCCCGCCTTGTGGCCTGCCCATGGGCCCTGCAGTTGAATGTCGATGGACATGGTCTTGAGCAGCGCATGGTGGTGAACGCCAACTACGGTGCCATCTACCTTGCGATTGCGTGCCACTCGCCCCAACAGCACCAACACCGCCGAGACCGTGCCCGCGCCCATCAGCAAGGCCATGGGTAGCCCCAAAGGGGAAGTCCAGTAGCCCCAATTGAGCAGCACCACGGCGTGGAACACCAGGGCGAGGTAGGTGGCCGCCAGGATGGTGTGGGTCTTGAGAAAGGCCTTGTAGGGGAAGGCCTTGACCAGTGCGATCACCATCAAGGCTACTGCCAGATAGAACGCCCATTCACCCACGCTTTCTGCCAGGCCATGTTGGGAGGCTATCAAGCGGTGGATCAGCTCTTCGGGCGGTGGTGGGCGGGGGCCGCGAACGGGGCGCTCCAGCCATCCCCAATCCACCATCCACTTGGGGCCTTGCGCAATGAGCCAGTGACTGATGGCAGTGACCAGTGCCGAGATACCCAGCCACTTGTGCAGGCGGTACATCTTGTCCAGCCCACCCAGGCGGGGTTCAAGCACCACCGGTCGCACAGCCAGCAGCATGGACACACTCATCACGCCAATAGAGAGCACCCCGCTGTATTGCAGGAGCAGATTGCGCCAGGCAAACAGGTTGACCAAGGAGGCGGCGGCTGTGCTGTCACTGGCCCACCAGAGCAGAGTGAGTGCGAATAGAAATACCCAGAATAGGCGTTGAACAGGCTTCATTGTGAGAGAGGGTTTTGCTAATGACCCTGAATAGGGAATGGTCAAAGGTTAGGCGCGCTTTGTAAACCCTTGATATCCGCTTCATTCCACCCGCGTGAAGGCTTTGCCTGCTATGGATGGCCGTTCACATGTAGGTTCTCAGAAAAATTGCATAAGCCCGCACATTGGAATTTAGGGCTTTCTTCACCTCTGAGAACACACGATTGAGAAATCTCAAAATGACTACAACAGACCAATTGCACGATGGGCCATCAACAGTCACAGGATCATTATGGGGTAGCCGAGGAAGCGGTCCTTTGCCTGCGACATCGAAATCCTATAGACACCAAGTAAAAACCTTTGAAATAGTTCCACCGAAAAAAATCATCCGCAGGCAGTTGTCCGTTCAAAGTAGGCGTCACAAACTCACCCATCGGCTAGCCAATGCTCCGAATACTCATCTGTACTGACACAGACCTTGAAGACCTCGATGCAGCGGTCAATGCGAAGGCCAGCATTCCTTGGATCGCGCCAAAGGATGCCCGCCCGGGAGACCAGTGCATTCTGTCTCACATGGGCGCAGGAATCACGCACATGGGTGAGCTTCGCTCAAACGCGGTTCGAAACGACGAGCCGCCCTGGAAGGGCCGCTACACGGCGCAACTGTCCAGAATCGTTGCCCTTGAGGATCCAGTCTCACACGAAGAGCTATGCGAAGAGTTTCCACATTGGAAGTGGCCTACATATCCAAGAACGTACACATCAGTCGACGGACCGCTCGCGTATCGTCTGGCGCAGCTTTGCGGCGACAGAACAGCACCAGGACTATTCGACGTAGACGAATACATAGCAGCGGAAGGTTCGCAACACATCCGGCGTCACCTCGTGCGCGAGCGCAATCTCAAGATAGTGAAAGAGAAGCGACGACAAGTTGTCGCGGAGACCGGGCATCTCCGCTGCGTTGTCTGTTCATTTGACTTCTTTGCGACGTACGGCGAACTTGGGCGAGACTTCTGCGAAGTTCACCATATGCTCCCGATGGCACTTCGATATGAAGAGACTGAAACACGCCTGCAAGATCTTGCCGTCGTCTGTTCGAACTGCCACCGCATGCTCCACCGCAAGGGTCTGCTGTCAATCGAGGCGCTGCAGCGAGCTGTGCGCGGTGACTCCTAGCTACTCGCTCAAGCGGAGCGCCGACGGCAGGACACTAGGCACGGTCTGGCGATACGCGGCAAATTTTCGTCAGCCCGGGCTTGTTGGCCTTCAGTTGCCGCCCGCTTAGTTCTACGTTGGTCACCAGTATCACCACTCTCTGTTGGGCGCCAAAATGTCGATGGACTCTGCATTCTGTTTTGGAAAGGTTGAAGGTCTATAGCCCCATACTCTTTCGGTTTGACGAAATTGTTTCACTGCCATCCAAAGATCATATTTTCCCAAAAGGGGGCGAAATTGATTGATTGCAAAGCCTTTTGCTGGCCAGCCAAAGGCAGTTGAATTTCTGAATTCGTCAATAATCAGATACGGCAACAAACGGCATGCAATCTGCGTGCTAACTCCGGGATCCTTGAGGTAAGTGGTTTGGACAAAAAGACGCTGTCAGAAGCGGACATCTGTGAGAAGTTCATCACGCCAGCCATCCAACTGGCGGGCTGGAACACGATCGAACAGATTTACCGCGAGTACACCCTGCGGCCAGGCCGTGTGGTGGTGCGTGGCAACCATGCCGCCCGTGACAAGAAGTCTGTCCTCCGTGCCGATTACGTGCTCTTCTACAAAACCAATATCCCTCTGGTGGTGGTCGAGGCCAAGGACAACACCCATGCGGTGGGTGCTGGCATGGCGCAGGCGATCAATTACGCGGAGTTGCTGAACATCCCGTTCTCCATCTCCAGCAATGGCGACGGCTTCGTCTTCCGGGACGCCACCATGGCCGATGGCGTGCTGGAGACCCACCTGACGCTCGACCAGTTTCCGACGCCATCCGACCTGTGGGAACGCTACTGCGCCTGGAAGGGCTGGCCCGCCGAAGTGCGCCAGGTAGCTGAGTACCCCTACGCGCCCAGCAAGACCCCACGCTATTACCAGATGAACGCCATCAATGGCACGGTGCAGGCCATCGCAAAGGGCCAGCAGCGCATTCTCTTGGTCATGGCCACTGGCACGGGCAAGACCTACACGGCGTTCCAGATCATCTACCGCCTGTGGAAGTCAACCTGGAAGGCCGACAAGCCGTCCGGCCAGAAGCGCATCCTTTTCCTGGCCGACCGCAACATCCTCATCGACCAGACCATGGTCAACGACTTCCGCCCGTTCAAGGGTGCCATGGCCAAGCTCAGTCCCAATGCCAAGGGTGTGGAGCGGGTCGATGCATCCACTGGCAAGCACTTCGTCGAGCAGCTGGATGTGGCGGTCAACAAATCCACCAAGCTGGTGGACAAGTCGTACGAGATTTACCTCTCCCTCTACCAGGCCGTGACCGGCACGGAGGAGGAGCAGAACATCTACAAGCAGTTCTCCCCCGACTTCTTCGACCTCATTGTGGTTGACGAATGCCACCGCGGCAGCGCCGATGAGGACTCCGCCTGGCGTGAAATCCTGACCTACTTTTCCAGTGCCACTCAGATCGGCCTGACAGCCACGCCCAAGGAGACCAAGGACATCTCCAACACCGAGTACTTTGGCGAGCCGGTCTATACCTACTCCCTCAAGCAAGGCATCGAGGACGGCTACCTGGCCCCCTACAAGGTGGTCCGCATCGACCTGGATAAGGACACCTTCGGCTGGCGTCCCCCGGAGGGCATGACCGACAAGCTGGGCAACGTCATCGAGGACAGGGTCTACAACGCCACCGACATGAACCGCAAGCTGGTGCTGGAGAAGCGTGACGAGTTGGTGGCCGCCAAGATTACCGAGTACCTCAAGGCCACCAACCGTTACGACAAGACCATCGTCTTTTGTGAAGACATCGACCATGCCAGCCGCATGCGCCAAGCCCTCTCCAACGCGAATGCCGACATCTGCAAGGACCACCCCAAATACGTGGTGCAGATCACTGGCGACAACCCCGAGGGCAAGAAGGAGCTGGACAACTTCATAGACCCTGAGAAAACCTACCCGGTCATTGCCACCACCTCCAAGCTGATGAGCACGGGTGTGGACGCCCAGACCTGCAAGCTCATCGTGCTGGACCAGAACATCAAGTCCATGACGCTGTTCAAGCAAATCATTGGCCGTGGCACCCGCCTGCGCGAAGACTTGGGCAAGACCTGGTTCACCATCCTGGACTTCAAACGCGCCACCGACATCTTTGCCGACAAAGACTTTGATGGCGACCCGGTGCAGATTTACGAACCCACGGGCGATGACCCCGTGCTGCCGCCAGAGCCTGAAGACGACAACCTGCAGGACGCTGGTCCCCATGCCGGAGAAGCCCCCGCAGGCGGGGCTCTTGACAGTCCCTTCGGCGGCGCTGGCCACGGTGATGCAGACGCCCCCAAGATTACGAAATACGTTGTGGGCGGTGCAGTCACGGTTGCTGTGGCCCGCGAGCGCGTGCAGTACCTCAATACACAAGGCAAGCTCATTACCGATAGCCTGCGCGACTACACCCGCATCAACCTCACGGCGCAGTACAACTCGCTAGACCAGTTCCTGCAAGCCTGGAACGAAGCCGACCGCAAGGCTGCCCTCCTGCAAGAGTTGGAGGGGCATGGCGTGCTGATTGACGCCCTGGCGCTCGAAGTGGGCAAAGACCTGGACCCCTTCGACATGCTGCTCTATGTGGCCTGGAACATGCCACCCCTGACGCGCCGTGAGCGCGCCAACCGGGTCAAGAAGCGCAATGTGTTCACCAGCTATGGCCCGGTAGCCCGCCAGGTGATTGACGCGCTGATCGACAAGTACGCCGACCAAGGCATTCGCACCATTGAGAGCGATGACATCCTGACCGTGCCGCCCCTCAACACCCTTGGCTCGCCGGTGGAGCTGGTGCGCAGCTTTGGCGGGCGTCCGCAGTTTCTGTCGGCCATCAAACTGCTGGAGAACGAGTTGTACGCCCACCGCTCGGCATAGCCCGTACTGCGGTACGCTCCGCGCAACCTTTTCCTGCGTCCCTTCCTGTCTGCGTTAGAACCCCTGCATGTCCAATATCTCGTCCGTCATCAAATCCATTCAAGACATCATGCGCCAAGACAGCGGCGTGGATGGCGATGCCCAGCGCATATCCCAGCTCACCTGGCTGCTCTTCCTCAAGGTCTTTGACGCCCAGGAAGAAGAGCTTGAACTGACCCGCGACCGCTACCAAAGCCCCATCCCCGAAGACCTGCGTTGGCGCAACTGGGCCACCGACGGCGAAGGCATCACGGGAGAGACCTTGCTGGAGTTCGTCAACGGCCAGCTCTTCCCCAAGCTCAAAGCTATTGCCGGGGATGCCGAGCGCAACCCGCGCGGCTATGTGGTGCGCAGCGTGTTTGAAGACGCCTTCAACTACATGAAGAGCGGCCAGCTGCTGCGCCAGATCATCAACAAGCTCAACGCCATTGACTTCAACCGCCAGACCGAGCGCCACCAGTTCAATGACCTGTACGAAAAGATTCTGAAGGACCTGCAATCCGCCGGTAATGCGGGCGAGTTCTACACGCCCCGCGCCGTCACCCAGTTCATGGTGGACATGGTGAACCCCATGCTGGGAGAGGTAATTTTGGACCCGGCCTGCGGCACTGGCGGCTTCCTGGTCTGCGCCTTGGAGTATCTGCGCAAGCAGGTCAAAAACGAGCAGGACCAGGCCACGCTCCAGCGCAGCGTGCGGGGCGTGGAGAAGAAGCAGCTGCCCCACATGCTGTGCACCACCAACATGATGCTGCATGGCGTGGAAGTGCCAAGCCAGATCGCCCACGACAACACGCTCACCCGCCCGCTGCGCGACTATGGTGCTGCCGACCGAGTGGACGTGATCATCACCAACCCACCGTTCGGTGGCGTGGAGGAGCCCGGCACCGAGAACAACTTCCCCGCCGATGTGCGCACCAAGGAGACCGCCGACCTGTTCCTGGTGCTCATCAAGCACCTGCTCAAGAACCAGGGCCGCGCTGCGCTGGTGTTGCCGGATGGCACCCTGTTTGGCGAGGGCGTCAAAACCCGCATCAAAGAGCAGCTGCTGCAAGAGTGCAACCTGCACACCATCATCCGCCTGCCCAACGGCGTGTTCGCGCCGTACACCGGCATCAAGACCAACCTGCTGTTCTTCACCAAGGGCCAGCCGACCAAAGACATCTGGTACTACGAGCACCAGTACCCCAGCGGCGTGAAGAACTACAACAAGACCAAGCCCATCCGCATCGAAGAGTTCGATGTGGAGAAGGCGTGGTGGGGCACTGAAGCGGATGGCTTTGCCAGCCGCGTGGAAAACGCGTTCGCCTGGAAAGTCAGCATCGAGCAGATCAAGGCGGCCAACTTCAACCTGGACCAGAAGAACCCCCACGCCGCAGATGTGGTGAGCCACGACCCGGAGCAACTGCTGGCCGACTACGCGCGGCTGCAAGCAGAAGCCCAGGCCCTGCGCGATGAGCTGAAAGGCATCCTGGCCCAATCGCTGTCCAGCGCGGGTTGAGAAAGCACATGTTGATTTCAAACTTGGATTTGTTGGCTACTGCACCGGGCGGTGTGGCCAAACTGCGGGAGCTGATTTTGACGCTGGCCGTGCAGGGCAAGCTGGTGCCGCAAGACCCTAATGATGAACCGGCGAGTGAGCTGCTGAAGAAGATACGGGCGGAGAAAGACCGGCTTATCGCCGAGGGCAAGATCAAGCGGGACAAGCCGGTGACGGAGATTCGTGATGAAGAGAAGCCGTTTGAATTGCCTCAAAGTTGGGAATGGGTGCGGTTTGGTGATGCCTCAATCAATCGTGACGGCGAGCGCATTCCTGTTTCGTCCAGCGATCGGGACAACCGCGCAAAGACCTACGACTACTACGGCGCTTCTGGCGTGATTGACAAAATTGATGGCTACTTGTTCGACAAGACCTTGTTGCTGATTGGAGAGGACGGCGCAAACCTCATAAACCGTTCAACTCCCATCGCATTTTTGGCACATGGCAAGTATTGGGTCAACAATCATGCGCATGTCATCGACACGACGAATCCTGAACTGATAACTTACTTGGCGCTGTTCATCAACGCCATTTCGCTGGAGCCTTATGTCACAGGGACGGCGCAGCCGAAGATGAATCAGGCAAAGCTGAATAGCATTGTGATTGCGCTACCACCGCTTGCCGAACAATCCCGAATCGTCACCCGCGTCGAAGAACTCATGCTCCTATGCGATGCCCTCGAAGCCAAAGGCCAGCTCGAAGCCACGCAACACGCCCAACTCGTCAGCACCTTGTTGGGCACTCTGACTGAGAGCGAAACGCCCGAGGAACTGGCCGAGACTTGGCAACGCATCGCCACCCACTTCGACCTCCTGCTCGACCGCCCAGAATCCGTTGATGCCCTGGAGCAGACCATCCTCCAACTTGCAGTGCGCGGACTGCTCGTCCCCCAAGACCAGCAGGACGAACCCGCCAGCGAACTACTCAAAAAAGTCCGCGCCCAGAAAGATAAGCTTATCGCCGAAGGTAGGATCAAGCGCGATATTCCTATGCCAATAATTGAACCGGATGAGCAACCGTTTGCGTTGCCGCAGGGATGGACATGGGCGCGACTGGAATCAATTTTCCAAGTAATCACAGACGGCGATCACTTACCACCGCCTGTATCAGAGTCAGGGGTAGCATTTCTTACGATCGGAAATATCAGCTCAGGGCTTCTAAATTTTGACGGTTGCCGTTTTGTGCCGAAGGATTACTTCGACGAAATTGCAGAGTACCGACGCCCAGCGAGAGGCGACATTCTTTATACGGTAGTTGGTGCGAGCTATGGGCGAGCCGTTCTTGTGGAAACAGACAGGGATTTCTGTGTGCAGCGACACATAGGAATATTGAAACCCTCGGTTGAAATCAATCTGCAATATCTTGCCTCGCTTCTTGCTTCGCAGTTCATTTACGAACAAGCCACGCGAAGTCTTACTGGAACCGCACAACTGAATCGCCCCGGGTTTCATGGAGGCCCGTTGGGTTAAGTCAGGCCGGTATTGCGGCCTGACGGGCTAATTGCCGATAGTAATTTTCTTCAGCCTCGGCAGGGGGAATGTAGCCGATGGGTTCCAG
>NZ_QFZK01000032.1 GCF_003415675.1 Rhodoferax lacus | reverse complement strand
CCCACGGCCCTTCGATGGCTTCGCCGCCCAGGCGGATCAGCTCGCGCAGCTTGGAGGCCGCCCCTGCGGTTTCGATCTTGAAGTAGCAGACGTTCTCGATTTCCTTGGCCATGCGCGCCAGGAAGGCCGCCGAGAGCGGCGTGCCGCTGACCGGTGCGTCCTGGATCATGATGGGGATGTGGATGGCATCCGACAGGCGGGCGTAAAACTCGTAGATTTTTTCTTCACTCACGCGGATGGTGGCACCGTGGTAAGGCGGCATCACCATCACCATGGCGGCACCAGCCTCCTGGGCGCGCACACTGCGCTGGGCACAGACCTCGGTGCCGAAATGCGTGGTGGTGACGATCACCGGCACGCGGCCGTTCACGTGCTTCAGGATGGCCTGTGTCAGCACCTCGCGCTCTTCGTCGGAGAGCACAAACTGCTCGGAGAAGTTGGCCAGGATGCACAGGCCGGTGGAACCGGCCTCGATCATGAAATCGACGCAACGCAGCTGGCTTGGCAAGTCCAGCGCGCCGGACTCGGTGAAGGTGGTCGGGACGACCGGAAACACACCCCGCAAGCGGGGCGCAGACAAGGAGTACATGCGGCTACTCCGTGATGGTGAAGTGGTCCAGGTACTCGGTCTTCAAAGTCAGACCCAGGCCCGGCAGGTTGTCATCGAGTTGCAGGAAGCCGTTTTCAGCGGCAGGGTCGCCGTCGAAGATGTAATAGAACAACTCATTGCCCACTTCCACATCGAAGATGGGGAAGTACTCGCTCATAGGGCAGTTCAGGCTGCTCATGGTGAGGTGGTAGTTGTGCATCTGCCCGGCGTGCGGGATGACGGGCACGCTGTAGGCCTCGCACAGCGCGTTGATCTTGTGCGCCATGGTGATGCCGCCCACGCGGTTGGTGTCGTACTGCACCACGCTCACGGCCTTGCGGTCCAGCAGCTGCTTGAAGCCATACAGGCTGAACTCGTGCTCGCCGCCCGAGATGGGAATGCTGGTGAGCTGGTTGAGCTCGGCATAGCCGTCGATGTCGTCGGCAATCACCGGTTCTTCCAGCCAGCGTGGCTGGAATTTTTCCAGCTTGGGCAGCATGCGCTTGGCATATTCCAGGTTCCAGCCCATGTAGCACTCCAGCATCAGGTCGTTGTCGTAGCCAATGACTTCGCGCACCGCTTCCACGGCTTTCAGGTTCTCCACCACGCCCTGCTGGCCGTGCGCGGGGCCGTGGCCAAAGCGCATCTTGAAGGCCCTGAAACCCTGGTCCTTGAACTTCTGTGCCTCGGCCTGCAGGTCTTTGATATCGGTGCGGTAGAGCTTGCTGTAGTAGCAGGGAATTTTTTCCTTGGTGCGTCCGCCCAGCAGCTTGAACACCGGCTTGCCCACCGACTTGCCCAGGATGTCCCAGATGGCGATGTCGATGGCCGAGATGGCCGCCATGCCCACGCCCTTGCGGCCCCAGGCGTGGGTGGCGCGGTACATGCGCTGGTTCAGGTATTCGTAGTCCCACGGGTCCTGGCCCAGCACCAGGGGCGTGAGGTATTCGTCAATGATGGCCTTGGCAATGCGCGGCGCCAGGGCCACGTTGCCCAGGCCGATGATGCCGTCATCCGTCTCCACCTCCACCACCGTCCAGCAGTGGAAGCGGAAGGTGTTCATGGTGTCGCTGCCCGCGGCATGCCGGTTGGCCTTGTTGTCATAGACCAGGTCCATGGCGTTGGAGCAGAAGTTGCCCTGGGGCGGAACGGTCTTGCCCTTCCATTCGTAGACGCGGGCACGGACGGATTTGATTTTCATGGTGGGTCCTCTTGGTGTGTGGTGGCGGTTAAAGACGGGCCTGGCCCATGCGGCAGGCGATTTTGAAGGCGTTGGCGGTGGCGTCCACATTGGCTTTTCCCTGGCCCGCAATATCAAAGGCGGTGCCGTGGGCCGGTGTGGTGATGGGGATGGGCAGGCCGCCCTGCACGGTCACGCCCTGCGAGAAGCCCATCAGCTTGATGGCGATCTGGCCCTGGTCGTGGTACATGGTGACGATGGCATCGAGCTCGCCTGCGCGCGCCTTCAGAAAAATGGTGTCGGCAGGGAACGGCCCCTGCACCGGCAGGCCCAGGGCCGCCAGCTTTTGCACGGCCGGTGCAATGATGTCGATCTCTTCGCGCCCACAGGTGCCGCCGTCGCCGTTGTGCGGGTTGAAGCCTGCCACGGCCACACGCGGTGTGGCATTGCCGCTTTGCTGCAAGGACTTGTAGATGAGGGACGCGGCGTCAATGATGCGCTGCTGGTCCAGGTATTTGGGCACGTCCTTCAGGGGCACGTGCGAGGAAATGCGCGAGGTCCACAGGCCGTTCAGGGTGTTGAACTCGCAGAAATAGCCAGTGACACCCAGGTGCTGGGCAAAGTGGTGCAGCTCGTCCTCGTGCTTGAGGCCGCCGAGCTTCATGGCGTGCTTGTTGAGCGGCGCGAAGGTGATGGCGTCGATGTGGCCGGCCAGCGTGGCATCCATGCAGCTGTCCAGCACGGCCAGCACCGAGGCGCCACCGGCAGCACCGGCCTGCGCGCGTACCACCTGCTCGGGCCGCACGGTATCCATGGGCAGGAAGGCGGGCATGGCGGTGGAACTGCGCCCGCGCACCTCGGCAAAACTGCCAACCCGCTGTGTGGGCACCTGCAGGCCCGCAATGGCCTGGCCTTCGTCCCACAGCCACGCATCGCCCACCAGCACCACATTGGCCAGGGCCAGCAGATCAGCGCGCGCCAGCAGGCGGGCCACCAGTTCGGGGCCTATGCCGGCAGGGTCGCCCAGGGTGACGGCCACTACGGGCAATGCGGGGCCTGCGGTTTGGGAAAGCGGTTCGGTCATGTCGGTTGTTTCAGAGGAAGAAGATGGAGCTGGAAAACATGCAATAAAGCCGGGCTGTAGCGCAAGAGAAGCCGGGCTACAGCGCAAACGCTGTGGCCCGGCGACAGGCTTACTTGGCCCAGATTTTTTTGTACTCGTTGCGGTAGCCGTTGTCGGGGTCAAACAGGTTCTTGGGTCCGCCGTCCTTGCCCACGTTGTCCGCGGTCACCAGGTGCACCTTGGGGACGTAGCCAGACCAGGCCACCTTGGCGAAGGCGCGGTTGAGCTCATCCACAATCTGCCAGCCCTGCATGTTGAGCGGCTCGGGCACGGTGCCGGCCTGGTAGCGCTTGCTGCGGATGCGCTGGTAAGCAGCTTCCGAGCCGTCACCGGCAGACACGGCCTTCGGCGTGCCATCGCCCTTCTTGCCAGCGGCCTGCAGCGAGCTGCCCATGAAGTCGAAGTACAGGTCATTGATGGCCAACGAATGCGTCCACTTGTCACCAAAGCGCTGCAACAGCGAAGTGGTGAGCTGGGGCATACGGGTGGAGCTCTCCGAGATGGGGCTGTCCTCAAAGCTCAGCACCGTGCAGCCGCCGCATTTCTTGATGACGGCTTCCATGGCGCGCGCCTTGTAGACGGCAATGGCGTACTGCGAGTCGGTGAAGATCACCACACCGGCCTTGCCACCGGAGTCGGCCACGGCAGACAGGGCGGCCACTTCGGATACGTCATCGGCCGTGGTGGTCACGTTGGCAAACAGGCCGGCCGTGGTGTTGGGGCCGGGCTTTTCACCGGAGTGCCAGCCCACCAGCGGGATGCCGGCCTTGGAGGCGTTCTCGAACGCCACTTTTTGTTCCGTGGTGTCAAAGCCGCCCACCACAATGCCGCCGGGCTTCAGAGCCAGGGCCTGGTTCAGCGCAGCAGTGCGGGCACTGACAGAGCCTTGGCCGTCGAGCACGCGCACATTCCAGCCAATGGCTGCAGCCGCTTCTTCGACGCCCTTGGAGACGCCCAGAATGCCGCCGTTCTTCAGGTCAGCGGCCACGAACACAATGGTCTTGGCAGCAGCGGCCTTGGGGCCTGTGGTGGGGCCGTCCCAGGTGCTTTTGGACATGGTGGCCACTTCCACCTTCTTCTTGGCCATATCCAGAAACTCGTCGGCCAGGGCCTGGCTGGCAAAGCTGGCGGCTGTGACTGCTATCGCAATGGCGCCCAGGCGGGCACTGAATTTTTTCATGGATGTCTCCTGATTTTTTGATGAGAGGGGGAATTGCAAGGGGTACCGCTTACCCAGCGGTGGAGGGGGAACTGGAGGGCGCCACCGTAGCGGGCGCGGGGGCGTCGGTGAGCTGGCGCTCTGCAATGCGGCGTTTGATGGAATGGTTGCGCCGCTGCTGCGCCCAACCGGCAATGCCAATCGACACCAGCAGCGTCAGGCCATTGAACAGTGGCTCGACAAAGAAGGCGCCGCCAAACTGCTGGATGCCCGAGATGCCAATGGCCAGGATGGCCACGCCCACCAGCGTGCCCCAGACGTTGACGCGCCCGGGCCTGATAGTGGTGGAGCCCAGGAAGGCACCCACCAGCGCGGGCAGCAAGAACTCCAGGCCCACACTGGCCTGCCCGATCTGCAGGCGCGAGGCCAGCAGCACACCGGCAAAACCCGAGAGCGCACCAGACGCCACAAAGGCGCCCATCACATGCTTGCGCACCGCAATGCCGTTGAGCTGCGCGGCCTTGGGGTTGGCGCCAATCACGTAGAGCGCGCGGCCCAGTGGTGTGAACTCGGTTACCAGCCACATCAACACACTCACAATCAGCACATAGAAGGCGCCGATGGGCAAGCCCAGGAAGTTGCCCCCGGCAATGTCGACAAAGCCCTCGGGCAATTCGCCCACCACCTGGCGCCCGCCGCTGTGCCACATGGCCACCGCGTAGATCACGGTGCCGGTGCCCAGGGTGGCAATAAACGAGTCGATCTGCGCCATCTCCACCAAGAGGCCGTTGAGCACGCCAAACAGCGCCGAGCAGGCAATCACGATGGCCACGGCCACGGGCCAGGGCACACCAAACTTGGTCTGCAGGCTGATGGCCAGGATGTGCCAGAGCACGATGCCGTAGCCCACCGTGAGGTCGATCTTGCCGGTGATCATGGGAATGGTCGCAGCCAGCGCCAGGATGGCGATCACCGACTTGTCGGCCAGAATGGCGCGCAGGTTGAAGAGCGTGGGAAAGGTGTCGGGCAGCAGCAGTGAGAACAGCAGGGCCAGGCCCAGGGTCAACACCACCAGGCCATAGACCGGCATGGCGCGCACCAGGCGTTGCAGCAGGCTGGCGGCGTCGCCGTCCAGCGCGTTGTCCGGCTCCAGGGCAGTGGATTGGATGGATGTGGTCATGCGGTCTCCAGTTCAGTTGTTGCTTGGGCGGCGTGGGCTATGCCACCGGCCGCCAGGGTCAAAAGGTTTTCCACGGTGATGGCCTCACCGGTGAGTTCGGCGGCAATCAGGCCGTTGCGGAACACCAGCACACGGGTGCAGACAGTGGCCACTTCCTCAAAGTCGGTGGACACCACGGCAATGGCGGTTCCCGCATCGGCGCGCTCGCGCACGATCTCGTAGATCTGGCGCTTGGCGCCCACGTCCACACCGGCGGTGGGCTCCTCCAGCACCACCAGCGCCTTGTTCAGGTTGAACCAGCGCGCCAGCACCACCTTCTGCTGGTTGCCACCCGACAGCTGCTGCGCCTGCGCCTGCGGTGCGGGCGGGTTCACATCAAACAGCTTGATCAGGCGCATGGCGCTGTCACCCTCGCGCTGGCGCCGGTCAAACGCCAGGCCGCGCTCGCCATTCAGGCGCGGGTTAGGGAACAGGTTCTCCAGCACGCTCATGGCCGGTGCCAGGTTTTCGTCCAGGCGCTCGCTGGCCACGTAGGCAATGCCAGCGGCAATGGCGTGCGCCGGGGTCCTGAAGACCACCGGTTTGCCACCCATGTGCATGCTGCCGGCCGACAGCGGCTCGCGCCCGAAGATGGCGCGGCTGATGGCTTCATGGCCGGCACCGCGCAGGCCAATCAGGCCCAGCACTTCGCCTTGCCGGATGGCCAGATTCAAGGGGCCCGCATTGCCGCTGGCAGCGCCTTTGAGTTCCAGCACCACCGCACCCGTGCCATCGGACTTGGCACGGCGCACGGTCTTGGAGAGTGACTTGCCCACAATCAGATGCACCAACTCGCTGGTGTCGGTTTTGGCGGTCTCGCGGATGCCCACCAGCTTGCCGTCGCGCATGACGGCCGCGCGGTCAGAGATGGCCATCACCTCATCGAGCCGGTGCGACACATAGACCATGGCCATACCCTGCGCGCGCAGGCTGCGCAGCACGCCAAACAGGCGTTCCACATCGGCCATGGGCAGGCTGGCCGAGGGCTCGTCGAGCACCAGCACGCGGGCCTGCACCTCCAGCGCGCGGCCAATGGCCAGCAGCGATTTCTCGGCGCGGGTGAGCGAGAAGATGCGCCGCGAAGGGTCAATATCGCAGCCCACGCGCTGCATCACGCGGCGCGCCCGGGCATCGGCGGCCTTCCAGTCAATCAGGCCAAAGCGTTTGGCGTAGCCCATGCCCAGGGCCACGTTTTCTGTGACCGTCATCCACTCCACCAGGCCCAGGTCCTGGTGGATGAAGGACACGGGTTGCTTGGAGCGGTCCTTGCTGCGCCACTGCGACTGGGGGCGGCCCTCAAACAATATCTCACCGCTGTCGGACGGGTAGATGCCCGCCAGCAGCTTGATCAGTGTGGACTTGCCCGCGCCGTTCTCGCCCAGCAGAGCCAGGATCTCGCCGGCACGCACATCCAGCGTGATATCGGCCACCGCCTGCGTGCCGCCAAAGCGCTTGTTGACGCCGCGAAACTCCAGCACCGGGGCCGTCACAGCAG
Organism: Rhodoferax lacus; assembly: GCF_003415675.1. Taxonomy (GTDB): domain Bacteria; phylum Pseudomonadota; class Gammaproteobacteria; order Burkholderiales; family Burkholderiaceae_C; genus Allorhodoferax; species Allorhodoferax lacus. Next base: position 20,233 of record NZ_QFZK01000032.1, on the reverse strand, counting down.
CACCACCTTGGACACATCGGGCTCTTTTTGTGTGGCGATATAGCGCAGGATCTTGAGCTCGGTGAGGTCCAGCACGGCCACGCGGTCCGAGTCCAGCGACACAAAGGCCAGTGGCTTGGTGGGGTGGAAGGTCAGCGCAATGCAGCGCCCGCCCAGCGGCAGGTAGGCGGTCTCCTGCAGGGTGGCGGGGTTGACGACGGACAGGCTGCGGTCGCCGTAGTTGCTGGTGAACATGCGGCCGTCGTTTGCGCGGTACAGGCGGGTGACGTCGTCGCGCGAGGGGGCCTCGTACTTCACGGTCATGCTGGCGGTGTCGATGGCGCTGAGCGTGTTGCTCCAGCGGTTGCTGACAAACAGGGTCTGCTCATCAGCGCTCAGGCAGTAGCCCTCGGGCTTCTGGCCGGGGTGGCAGGCCAGCGGCGCGAACAGCGGGTCCCAGGGCTTGACCTTGGTGACGGTGTGGCTGAGCAGGTTCATGCAGTAAGCCGTCTGGCCGTCGCGGCTCAGGGCAAACAGATGGCTCTTGATGCCGCCCGAGGGCACGGCCCGGCGCGGCGCGGTGTCGGTGGCGGGCTGCTCCAGCACCAGCAGGGTGGACTTCTCTTCGCTCAGGGCGTAGAGCCGGTCCTGCGCATCCATCTGCAGGCCGTGGATGCGGTTGAAGGGCGACAGGTCTATTGACCGTACCAGTTGGGACGAACGAATGTCGATCTGCAGGAGTGAATGACCGCCCTCGCCCACATGGCCCGAGGTCTCCACCCCGTAGTGGCCCACGTAGGCGTAGTGCTCGGCACTGTCGGTCACAAACTCGTGCGGGTAGTCGGGCAGCTGCAATGAGCGCAGGCGCTCACCGCTTTCGATGTCGTACCAGCTGAAGCAGTGCGAGCATTTTTCAACCAGAAGCAGGGTATCTCGGGCCATGGGTTTCCTTAAGGGGTTTGAATGCCGGTGGCGTTCAGGCGGATGCGGTACAGCGAGGTGCTGGCGCAGATGAAGAGTTCGTTGCGCGCAGCACCACCAAAGGTGAGGTTGCCCACCTTTTCGGGCACGGCGATTTTTGCCAGACGTGTGCCGTCCGGGTGGTAGACCTGCACGCTGTCGGCGCTGCTGGTGTAGAGCCAGCCGCGGCTGTCCAGGCGAAAGCCGTCGGACAAGCCGGGGTTGACCACAGCAAAGATCTGCGGGTTGGCCAAGGCTTTGCCATCCACCACATCAAAGCGCACGATGTGGTGGTTGCCGCTGCCATCTTTGCGCAGCGCGGCCGAGGTGTCCGAGACATACAGCTGCGACTCATCGGCCGTGAAGGCCAGGCCGTTTGGTTCTTCCACGAAGTCGCTCACGGCGGTGAGCGAGCCACTGACCGGGTCGTAGCGGAACACGTAATTCACACCCAGCTCGGACTCGGCCTGATGGCCTTCGTGGTTGGAGGCAATGCCATAGGGCGGATCGGTAAACCAGATGCTGCCGTCGCGCTTGACCACCACATCGTTGGGCGAGTTCAGGCGTTTGCCCTGGAATCGGTCGACCACGATCTCGTCCACCGCCTTGTGGGGGCCTAGGGGCTGGCGGGTGCGCACAATGGCACGGTGACCGTGCGAGCAGTGCAGCAGCGAACCATCGGCCTCGCGGGTGTGGCCGTTGGTGAATTCGATGGCCTCGCGCCATACCGTCATGCCCTCGTCGGCGTGCCAGCGCAGCATGCGGTTGTTGGGGATGTCGCTCCACAGCAGGCTGCTGTCTTCCTGCATCCAGATCGGGCCTTCGCTCCAAGCGGCACCGGTGGCCAGGCGCTGCAGTGTCTCTGTGGCGGGGACCAGGCCCTCTGCGCGGGGATCGAATATTTCGATGGTCATGGCTGGACCTCCCGCCGGGCCGCCCCAAGGGAGGGCCGCGCCCCCTTGGGGGGCAGAGAGTCACACGCAGTGGACGAACGTGGGGGCATCATTTAGTTCGCCATCTCTTTCATGGTGGTCTTCTGCACCTGATCGAGGTGGGCACGCATGGCGGCCACGGCGACATCGGGCTTGCGGGTCTTCAGGGCCTCGACGATGGCGCGGTGATCCTGCACGCTGTGGCGGATGGCGCCGGGGCGCTGCAGGGCGCGGCGGCGGTATTCCAGCGCGTAGTCATAGAAGTCGGACACGACATCCACCAGCAGCCCGTTGCCACAGCTCTTGTAGAGCGTGGTGTGGAATTCGCGGTCGGAGATCTGGAAGCCCACCGGGTCTTTGAGCATGAGCTCCTGGTCGGCCACCAGCAGGCTCAGGCGGGCCAGCTCGTTGTCAGTAATGCGCTGGGCCGCCAGCCAGATGACCTGCAGCTCCACCGCGGCACGGGCCTCGGTGACCTCCTCGAAGCTGCGGTCCTTCAGGTTGCCCAGGGTGCTGACCGACTCGTGCATGGACAAGAGGCCGGGGCCCAGCACGCGGGTGCGCGCGCCCTGGCTCACGTCCACCATGCGGCGGGCATGCAGCACGCCGATGGCGGCGCGCACGGTCTCGCGCGAGACCTCCAGCGTGGTGGCCAGGTGGCGCTCGGAGGGCAACTCATCACCCGCGCGCAGCAAACCGGAATGGATCATGTAGGCGAGCTTGTCGCTGATCTGGTCCTTGACGGTGCGCTTGCTGACGCGGCCGTGTTCGCCGGGGATGCGGTCTATGAGTTCCATGCGGGAGGGTGACTTGGAGGTGGATTGACTGTGGTTGGTGGTGGTCAGCTGGTAGGGCCATCGTACCAGTTGCCCGATGGTGCGGCACTGGGGTTTTCCCTTAAAAGAGTGGACATCGCGCCTTGGCCCCACTTTGCTTGCGGAATCGCAAGCGGCATACCATGCGCCATCCGTAACTTGCAGCCATGCCACAGCGTGTGGCGAGAAAGGGTGAACCATGCATGCAATCCGGCGTTGGTGGCAGGCCCTGTGCGTGGCCTGCATGGCTGCTCTGCTCTGGCCCGCCAGCGCCTGGGCGCAAGATTCCGGCTGGAGCCTGGGCGTGTATGGCGGCCCGTACTACGACACCGAGCCTGCCGGCTTCCTGAATGGCCGCGCCGGCTACAAGGACCAGTACCTGCTGGCACTGACTGCCAGCAAGACGCTGTGGAAGTCTGAATCATGGCCGCTGGCGCTGGAGCTCGACGGCATGGTGGGCCAGCAATGGGGCCAGGCCAGCCTGCAGGAGGTGGCGCTGGTGCCGGTGCTGCGCTGGAGTGGCTTCCCCTGGAACGAGCACTTGCAGACCGCCGTGCGCGCAGGCCCCATAGGCCTGTCGTACACCACTGCCATCAGCCCGCTGGAGCGCGGGCCTGACGGCCGGGGCAGTCAGTGGCTGAGCTTCCTGATGCTGGAAGTGGCCGTGGCACCGCCCCAGGAAAAATCCTGGGAGGTGTTTGTGCGCTTGCACCACCGCTGCACCATCTACGACCGGCTCAACGACTACGGTGCCAATGGCGAGGACTTTGTGGCCCTGGGCTGGCGGCGCAAGTTCTAGCCGCAAGGCGAAAGCGGGGCCTAGAATCTGGCCCGGCGCGTCCGCGCCGACCGCTTGACGCCACAACCCCTTGAAAGATCCACGCCATGAGCCAGCTCACCCTCACCTACTTCGATTTCAACGGCGGCCGCGGCGAACCCGCACGCCTGGCCCTGTGCCTGGGCGGCATATCATTCGAAGACAAGCGCTTTGCCTTTCCTGAGTTTGCCGAGGTGCGCAAGTCCACACCCTTTGGCCAGGTGCCCACCCTGCATGTGGACGGCGTGCAGATAACCCAGAGCGATGCCATCACCCGCTACGTGGGCAAGCTGGCCGGTTTGTATCCGACGGATACCTACCAGGCGCTGTTGTGTGACGAGGTGCTGGGCGCGGTGGAAGACATCACCATCAAGCTGGCGGCCACCTTTGGCCTGACCGGCGACGCCCTGAAGGACGCACGCACGGCCTTTGTGGCGGGCCCCCTGACCGTGTACCTGCGCTGGCTGCAAAGCCAGTTGCAAGCGCATGGCGGCCAGTACTTTGCCGACAACCGCCTTACGGTGGCAGACCTCAAGGTGTTTGGCTATGTACGCGGCCTGGGCTCCGGCAACCTGGACCATGTGCCCACGGACGTGGTGGAACAGGTGGCGCCCTTGCTCAACGCCCACATGCGCCGGGTGGGAGAGACACCTGCCATTGCGCAGTACTACGCACGTCTGGCGGGCTGAAGCAGCCGGACCTACTTCAACGAAGAGTAGTTCAACGGCACCCAGGTGTAGCCCTGCTTGTCGTCAGCCATGCGCAAATGGCCCAGACCGGGGAAGGCCACATGCGACAGGCCAATCACATAGCCTTGGCTTGCGGCATCGGCAAAAGCCTTCTCACGGGCCTCTAGCGCCTGTGCACTGTTGGTGTCAAAGGCGATGGTGACCTTGGGGTCAGCAAACTGCACGGCTGCCACGTGCATCAGGTCGCCCCAGAGTGCGAGCTTCTCGCCCCGGCTCTCGATGGCGTACACGGTGTGGCCGGGCGTATGGCCTGCAGTGGACAGGGTGCGGATCCCGGGCGTGAGCTCGGTATTGCCCTCAAAGGTCTTGAGCTTGCCGGCCTTCACATAGGGGTTGACCGAAGCCATGGCCCCCTGGAAGAAGCCCTTGTTGCCGTCGGGTGCGGCCTTGAGGTTGGCCTCACTCAGCCAGAAGTCGGTGTCGGCCTTATCGATGCGCAGCACGGCATTGGGGAAGGCCAGTGCGGCGTCCGCCATCAGGCCGCCCACGTGGTCGGGGTGCATGTGGGTGATGTAGATCTCGTCCACCTGCTCGGGCTTGTAGCCCGACGCCTTGAGGTTGGCCACCAGGTTGCCCAAGGTGGGTCCGAACAGGCCGGCGGCACCCGTGTCAATCAGCACCAGCTTGGCGCCGGTGTTGACCAGATAGCCGTTGACCGAGGTCTCGACCGTCTCCTTCAGATAACCTTTTTGCAGCGCGGCCAGTAGCACTTCGGGCTTGGCACCGGCCAGCAGCTTGAGCACAGGCAACTTGACCGTGCCATCCGACAAGGCGGTGACCTCGAAGTCACCCAGCATCATGCGGTAGTAACCGGGCGCCTGGGTCTTGACCATGGGGGCTTCGGCTTGCGCCATTCCGGACCAGGCGGCACAGGCCAGGGCAACGGCGCCCAGCAGCGATTTGGAAAGGGTGTTCATGTATTGATCTCCTGGGGGGTGAAAGCAGTGTTTGACAGTGCGGCTGCTCCTGGCAGCCCGCGCTCAGACCAGGCTCAGCGCCACATCAATGTTGCCGCGGGTGGCGTTGGAGTAGGGGCAGACCTGGTGGGCCGCGTCCACCAGATCCTGGGCCACAGCGCGGTCCACGCCGGGCAGGCTGATGGCCAGGCGCACGGCAATGCCAAAGCCGGCCGGGATGGGGCCGATGTCGACGCTGGCATCGATGGCGGCATCCGCAGGCACGGCCACTTTTTTGAGCGAGGCCACGTGCTTGAGGGCGCCCATGAAGCAGGCGGAATAACCGGCGGCAAACAGCTGCTCGGGGTTGGTGGCGGTGCCGGCACCGCCCATGGCCTTGGGGGGTGTGAGGGTGACGTCCAGCAGGCCGTCGTCGGAGACCGAGCGGCCTTCACGTCCGCCGGTGGTGTGGGCATGGGCGGTGTAGAGAACTTTGTCGAGTTGTGTGGTCATGGTGTGGGGGCTCTGTATGGTTGACAAGGGCCGCATGGTGCCAGTTATTGCCCGCCACGCCCTGCGCTGGCCCCTATGCCACTGATCCCACAGGGTCAATTCAGACGGGCGACTGCTGCATCCACTGCAGCAGCATCAGCCGCGCGGTGGACAGGTTGGTGGCACAGGGCACGTCATGCACATCGCAGGCGCGCACCAAGGCGTTGATGTCGGGCTCGTGGGGCTGCGGCGTCATCGGGTCGCGCAGGAAGATGATGGCATCCACCTCGCCCATGGCCAGGCGCGCGCCGATCTGCAGGTCGCCGCCCATGGGGCCGCTGAGCATGCGCTCCACCTGCAGACCCACTTCATTGGCCAGGCGTCCGCCCGTAGTGCCGGTGGCGCACAAGGTGCACAGCTGCAAAAAAGGCGCGAACTCGCGGGCCAGGGCCACCATGTCGGCCTTCTTGTTGTCGTGGGCTATGAGGGCCAGGCGATGTTTCATAAAAGATACTTTGAAGGGGTGAATGGGCAAACTGCCAAGGTGCCCCGCAATGTAGCGGCACCGCAGTTACATGCAAAGCTCTTTTGGTGAAGTGCCCGGCATTCTGGCTACACTGGAAGACCAATTCAGTACACCCGGGAGAGCACAGCACATGGCACAACGAATCACGGCACAGCAGGCAGCAGAAATGGTCACCTCGGGCATGTGGCTGGACTACGGCGCCTCGCTGGGCCAGCCGGATGTGTTTGACATCGCGCTGGCAGCGCGCAAGGACGAGCTGCGTAGCGTCAAGATCCGCTCCTGTCTGACGGTGCGGCCCCGCGCCGTGCTGGAGGCCGACCCTCTGGGCGAACACTTCCACTGGGTGAACTTGCACTTCTCAGGCTACGACAGGCGCAAGCACGATGCCGGCATCGTCAACTACCTGCCGGTCAACCTGGGCGAAATTCCGGACTACTACCGCCGCTTCATTGAGCCGGTCGACATCGTGGTCATCAAGACCTGCCCCATGGACGAGAACGGCTTCTTCAACTACAGCGCAGCCACCCTGTGGCACCAGGCGGTGATCGACCGTGCACGCGTGGTGATTGTGGAAGAGTCCAGCGGCCTGCCCTATGTGCTGGGCGGGCAGACCGGCGTGCATGTGAGCCAGGTGCACTACATCATCGAAGGCAACGCCAACCCGGCGGCCGAGTTGCCCAACCCGCCACCCAGCGATGTGGACCGCGCCGTGGCGCACCTGATTGCCGGCGAAATTCAGGACGGCGACTGCCTGCAGATCGGCATAGGCGGCATGCCCAATGCCGTGTGCAGCCTGCTGAGCGAAAGCAGCGTACGCGACCTGGGCGTGCACACCGAAATGCTGACCGACGGCATCATGGACCTGTACCGCGCCGGGCTGATCACCGGTGCGCGCAAGCAGCTCGACGTGGGCAAGATCGTCACCACCTTTGCGCTGGGCTCACGCTATCTGTACGAGGGCATCAACCGCAACCCGGACTTCCACTTCCACCCGGTGGACTACACCAACCTGCCGCAAAACATCATGCAGAACGACAACATGGTGTCCATCAACAACACCACGCAAATGGACTTGCAGGGCCAGGCGGCCTCCGAGTCCGATGGCTTTCGCCACATCAGTGGCACGGGTGGACAGCTGCAGTTTGTGCGCGGGGCCTATGCCTCCAAGGGCGGCAAGTCTTTCATCTGCCTGGCGTCTACCTATGAAAAGAATGGCGTGCGGCGCAGCCGCATCGTGCCGTCGCTGACCACGGGCAACATCGTCACCACACCGCGCTCGGACATCATGTATGTGGCTACCGAATACGGGCTGACCAACCTGAAGGGCAAGTCGGTGGCCGAGCGGGCCAAAGCCCTGATTGCCATAGCCCACCCCGACTTCCGCGAAGAGCTGGAGCGCGAGGCCTATGCAAACGGGCAGATACCCAAGGGCTTTTTCTAGCCGCCGAGATAAGCCGCTTCCACGCGCGGGTCGGCCAGCAGCTGGGCGCCGGTGTCGGCCAGCACGATCCGGCCGGTCTCAATCACAAAACCCTGGCGTGCAATCTTGAGGGCCTGGCGCACGTTCTGCTCCACCAGCAGCACCGACAGGCCACTGCGGTTGATGGCAACCAGCGTGCGGAAGATCTCCTGCACCAGGATGGGCGCCAAGCCCATGGAAGGCTCGTCCAACAGCAGCAGTTTGGGCTTGGCCATGAGGGCGCGGCCAATGGCCAGCATCTGCTGCTCGCCGCCCGACAGGTTGCCGGCATACTGCGTGGCGCGGTCTTTGAGGCGCGGCAGCAAGGCAAAGACTTCTTCGAGTGAGCTGGCAATGCCGGCCACGTCCTTGCGGCTGTAGGCGCCGAGCTGCAGGTTCTCCAGCACCGTCATGGTGGTGAGGATGGCGCGGCCTTCGGGCACCTGCACCACACCGCGCTGCACGATCTGGTTGGGTGCCAGGCGGCTGATGTCTTCGCCTTCAAACTCCACCTTGCCACGGCTGGCCTTGAGCAGGCCCGAGAGCGCCAGCAGCGTGGTGCTTTTGCCCGCGCCATTGGCACCCACCAGGGCGGTGATGTCACCGGCCTGCAGTTCGAAGGAAATGCCCTTGACGGCTTCGATGTGGCCGTAGGCCACGGCCAGGTCGCTTACGCGCAACAAGGTTGTCATTAGTCGTCTTCCTTGCCCAGGTAGGCTTCAATCACCTCGGGGTTGTTGCGGATCGCATCGGGCGTGCCCTCGGCGATGATGCGGCCGAAGTTGAGCACCGCGATGCGGTCGCACAGGCCCATGACAAAGCGCATGTCGTGCTCGATCATGAAGACGCCGTAACCCCGGTCGCGGATGTTGCGTATCTCTTCCATCAGCACGGTTTTTTCGGACGGGTTCATGCCCGCCACCGGTTCATCCAGCAAGAGCAACTTGGGCTCGGTGGCCAGTGCGCGGGCGAACTCCAGCTTGCGCTGGTCGCCATACGACAGGCTGTCGGCCAGCACATCCGCGCGTCCGTCCAGGCCCACCCAGGTGAGCAGTTCGAGCGCGCGTTCGCGGGCACGTTTCTCGGCCAGGCGGTAACCTGCGGTGTTGAACAGCATGCCCAAAGTGCCGTACTCCAGATGGTCATGCAGGCCGACCATCACGTTTTCCAGCAGGTCCATTTCCTTGAAGATGCGGATGTTCTGGAAGGTGCGCGCAATGCCGCGGTGGGTGATGCGGTGGCTGGGCAGGCCCAGCAGGCTCTCACCCTGAAAATCGATGTTGCCGCCCGTGGGCTGCAGCAGGCCGGTGACCAGGTTGAACACCGTGGTCTTGCCCGCGCCATTCGGGCCAATGAGGCCGTAGATGCTGCCAGCGGGCACTTCAAAGTTCACGTCCTGCAGCACGTGCAGGCCACCAAAACTTTTGCTCAAGCGGCGGATGGATAACAGGGTGGCGCTCATTTGGCGACTCCAAAAGTGCGCGTCCACCAGGCCCGCACGCGGCGCGGCTCCCAGATGCCCTTGGGCAGAAACAGCACCACCAGCACCAGCACGGCGCCGTTCACCAGCGAGCGGAAGTCATGCAAAAAGCGCAGCAGCTCTGGCAGCAGGGTGAGGATGGTGCCGCCCAGAATCGGGCCCACCAGACCGGAGGTGCCGCCCAGCACCGTCATGGTGAGGATGTCCACCGCGTTTTCGAAGCCGTATTCGCGCGGGCTGATGAAGAAGGTGAAGTGGGCGTTGAGCGCACCGGCCACCCCGGCAATAAAGCTGCCCAGCACAAAGGCCAGCAGCTTGTAGCGGGCCACATTGATGCCCATGAGGCGCGCGGCCACTTCGTCTTCCTTGATGGACTCGAATGCACGGCCCACCTTGGAGCGGCGCAGCCGATGCAGCACATAAATGGTGGCGCCCAGCAGCAGCACGATGTGCCAGCCCTCAGTGGCCAGCGGAATACCGTTGAGGCCTTCGGGGCCGCCGGTGATCTCCAGGTTGAGCACGGTGATGCGCACCACCTCGCCAAAGGCCAGCGTGGCCATGGCCAGGTACACGCCCGAGAGACGCAGCACCGGCACACCGATGATGAGGGCCACCACCGAAGGCGCCAGGCCACCGGCCAGCAGCACAGCCGGGAAGGGCCAGCCCAGTTGCAGCGTGAGCAGGGCCGAGGCATAGGCCCCAATGCCCATGAAGGCCGCATTGGCCAGCGACAGCAGGCCGCACGACAGCGTCAGCCAGATGGACAGCGCCAGCATGGCGTGCACACCCACGGTAAACACCAGGGTGCTGTAGGTGGACCAGAAATCATTGAACCAGAGGGGCAAGGACATGCTCAGGCCTTCCTTTCCAGCCGGCGCCCGAACAGCCCTGCGGGCCGCACCAGCAGGATCAGGAACAAGAGGCCAAAGGCCACCGCGTCGCCCATCTGGCTGGACAAGTAAGCCTTGCTGATGACCTCGGCAAAACCCAGAAACAGGCCGCCAATCAGCGCACCGCGGATGTCACCCATGCCGCCCAGGATGATCACCGCAATGCCCTTGTGCAGCATGGGCTGGCCCATGCCGGGTGTGATGGCGTTGAAGTCCAATGCAATCAGCACACCGGCCACACCGCCCAGGGCTGCGGCCACAAACGAAGTAGCGTGGAACAGCTTTTCAACCGGAATGCCCAAGAGCCAGGCCGCCTTGGGCGACTCGGAGATGGCACGCAGCGCGCGGCCCAGCTGCGTGCGTTTGAGGATGGTGAACATCACCGCCATCAGCACAAAGGCAATGGCCACGATGGCAATCTCCAGCGCGCGCACATGCACATCGCCAATGATGAATTCACCAGCGGGCAAAGTGCCTTCGGGGAAGCGCATGGCCTCGGCGCCAAACAGGCCCTGGGCCGTGGTGGTGAGCATGATGCTCACACCAATGGTGGCGATCATGGGGATCAGGTGCGGTGCGTTGCGCAAGCGCAGCGGCTTGAGCACCAGCACATCGATCAGTAGCCCCAGCGTGCCGCACACCAGCATGGCGCCCAGCAGGGCCAGCCACAGCGGTGCCTGCAGCTTGGTCACCATGGCCAGTGCCGCATAGCTCCCCACCATGAAGAGCGCGCCGTGCGAGAGGTTGATGACGGCCAGCACGCCAAACACCAGGGTGAAACCCAGGGCAAACAGCGCATACACGCTGCCCAGCGTCAGCGCGTTGAGAAGTTGTTGTTCAAGCATGGTGGTGGGGTATCAGGTGCGGCAAAGCCGCAGGCCCTGCCCTTTGCAAGGCAGGACGGTGCTGGGCTTACTTGCCTTCAAACAGGGTGAACTTGCCGCCGCGCACCACGTAGATGAAGGGCTTCTGGTCGGCATCCCAGCCACCCACCTTGCCGTCTTTGGTCTTGGCGGGGCGGAACTTGAAGGGGCCGGTGGCGCCGCTGATGCTGGCCTTGGGCAGTGCGTTCTTCAGGGCTTCGCGGTCAGCGGTCAGGTCGCCCGAGAGCTTGATGTCCTTGAGCGTGGCGGCCACGATGTGCAGGGCGTCATAGGCTTGCGCTGCGAACTGGTTGGGCTCGGCGTTGTACTTCTTGGCATACGACGCCACAAAGGCCTTGTTCACAGGCGCGGGGTTGGTGTTGGACCAGGGGCTGCCGACAAAGGTGCCCTCGCCTGCCAGGCGCGAGATCTCGAACAGCTTGGGCGAGTTGAAACCATTGCCGCCAATGAAGGGCGACTTGATGCCCAAGCCACGTGCCTGGATCATGATGTTGGCGGCCTCTTCGGCCAGGCAGGAGCAGACCACAGCATCGGGCTCGGAGGCCTTGATCTTGGTGAGCTGGGCCTTGAAGTCCACATCGCCCTTGACATAGGTCTCGGTGGTGGTGACGGGCAGGTTGCGCTCAGCCAGCACGCCCTTGAAAACGTCATAGCCGCTCTTGGTGAAGGCGTCGTCATTGCCGTAAATGACGGCGACCTTCTTGAGGTTGTAGAACTTCTGCGCGGTGGCCACGGTGACGGGCAGCACGTCGGACTCCATCACCGAATTGCGGAACACATAGGGGCCGATGTCGGTGATGCCGTTGGCGGTAACCGAGGTGCCAAACATCACCGTCTTGGCCGCATTGCCCACAGGGCCGCCGGCAAACATGGAGTTGGACAGCGTGGGGCCAAACACCATCAGCACCTTGTCCTGGAACACCAGCTTCTTGACCACGTTGATGGCCTCTTCCTTCTTGCCCTGTTCGTCTTCAATGACGAGCTGCAGCTTGTCGCCGTTGACGCCACCCTTGGCATTGATTTCATCGGCCGCCAACTGAAAGCCGTTGCGGATGGCCACGCCGTATTGCGCAGCACCACCGGACAGGGCCTCGGCCACACCGAGCTTGATGTCGGCGGCTTGGACCAGGCCTGCGCTGGCCATGGCCAGGGTCAGTGCGAGTGTCATTGCGGGAGTGCGGGAAGCGTGGTGCATGGTGTCTCCGATAAAAGATGGGGATGAATGCAGGAAGGTGTGCGTGTAGCCTGGTCAACAGGCCGGAGCGGCATTCTATCGCGGGGCCATACCGGGCGTGTATTCCAAGCCCTGCGATTGCGCAAGCTCTAACACACTTCAAAAAACGATCTGCATCCTTTTTAGGCATCTTGTGCCAGCCCAATAGGCATGCGGGTTTGGCACAGCTGTCCCAGAGTTATCAACAGATCCATTCACACTTATTGGGGATGGATTTTTCGCAGAATCTCACCATGCGGGAGGCCGCAGGCCTTCAGCCTCCCGTCAGTTGTCCCGCAAGCGCACATTCCGGGCGATGCAGCAGCGCATCACTTCTTGCGCCGGGCGTTGGCAGGTACACAGCACAGCAAGACGGCGCGAATAAAGGCAATGGCGAGCATGGAATCCTTGCGAGTTGGGTGTTGCGGGCATGGCGTTGGCAAACCGCTTGCGGCTTGCTGTGGGGGCATTGTTGGGGGGTGCAGGCTCAGGGCGTGAGCTTGGGGGTGAAGGACCTGGACACGTGCGGGGTGCGAACGTATCAAAATACGGCATCAATGCGGCAATTCCGCTTCTGGAGCCACCATGAAGAACACCGTCGAAATCGAATTTCCCCCGGAAATTTTGATTGGGCTGCATCTTGACGCCCAGCGCTTTGGCGATCTGATCAAGCTGCAATCCGCCACCGCCCTGTTCAAGGAAGGCAAGCTGACATCAGGTATGGCGGCCAAGTGGTGTGGCATTCCACGGGCACATTTTTTGTTGCAAGCCATGCAAGCCGGTGCCACCTTGCTGGACAACAACGAAGATGACTTCACGCGCGAAACGGCGTTGTTGTGATCGTTTATTCCTGTTGATTCAGCGAAGTTCAGGTGCGCAGAATTTCAGACCTACGCACCATTGGCACCTGGAAACTCTCGCCTTGTGTGGACAACATTCACCACCTCAATACATGTAGCGGCAACCCGGTAGTAGACGATGTAGTTAGGGTGCGCAACAATTTCACGCAAGGCTGGCACGGTCTGACTCTGCCGATACAGATAGGGATGTTCGGAGGTTGGCAGCACGGAGTCCATCAACACCTCACGTAAACGCCGCGCTGCAAGTGGATTGACGTTGGCCACATAGCGGATGATTTCGGCCAAATCGTTGCGCGCGCTGGCGCGCCAAACAATCGGCAATGTCATTTTTTTAGGGTTTGGCGGCTCTCGGCTTCCAGAATGATTGCCTCCATTTCGGCCATCACCTGATCATGCGGAACGCTTGGGCGCGTGTCCTCAAGGCTTGCTTGCACTTTGGCCTTGACCCATGCCACATAACTGGTGGCCTGTTCTTCTGTCTCGAATTCTGAGACGAGCGGGGAATGTGTTGCATCCATATCAAAACCTCCAAGCGTTGCTCACGTTGGGCAAAGTTTACTCTTTGCACTGAACTTGAGCCAACTTCCTTTAGCGAACCGGTCACCAACGTGGCGAGCCCTGCCTGCGAGGCTGGGACACCACAAAGGTCTATCACTCCAAGCTCGCGCAGTGAGCCCCATGTGCCGCACAGTCTGCCTGTGTCCACCACCACCAGGCCCACGCACCATGTCCGCACCGCACACCAACAACCAAACCACTCTGCGCTATTCACCCCGGCCCCTGTCCACCTATACGAAGACGACAGGCAACACCAGCTTTGGGCCTTCCACCTCGCGCCTGCTGACCACACCCGAGGCCTGGAACCTGGCCTATCTGTCACACGACTACGACGTCCGGATACAGCCCCTGGACCCGCACTTCACCGTTCACATCAACCGCACCGTGCGCTTCCGGCTGGACGGCAGCGGCAGTGATCTGGTCAGCACGCAGCTGGATGGCCTGTTCGGCTCACTGCTGAACCAGCCCGCACCACGCTTTGTGTATCTGCTGCGCCAGCACCCTGCCCTGACCCAATTGCCGATGTATGTGGCGTATGGCGATGCCTGGCTGGAAACGTTGGCGCAGCGCGAGCGGCTTTGCTGCGCGGAGATGCCCTACTCTGAAGTGGAGGAGCCAGTCACCCTGGACTTGCGAGCAGCGCAGGATGTCCTGCGCCGCATCGGCAAGCGTTGAGCGGAGCGCATCTTGCAAACAGACTCCACCCTCAGCCCCGAGACCATCGCTGCTTACCGCGAGACACACTTCCACGTGCTGAGCGAGCAGCCATTTGTGTTGCAGATCGGCATAGCGAGCGACGCACTAACTGCCCTGCAAAAAGCAAGACACGTGGAGTGCAGCGCCTTCATCACAGCCTGCAACCCGTTCAGCCAGGCCTTGGACGAATCAACCAATGCCGCACGCCAGGCCGCACTGGCACAGGAGCTGAAACAGCGCGGCCTTTTCTATCTGGTGGGTTTGGGGCAACACCCATCGAACCAATGGCCGGGCGAGGCCAGCTTCCTGGTGCTGGGCCTGTCACGCGAGGCCGCCAAGGTGCTGGGTGCGCGCTTTGAGCAAAACGCGGTGGTGTGGTGTGGGGTGGATGGGGTGCCGGAGTTGGTGATGTTGCGGTAGAAAAGCCACTTGATCGCGAACTTCGGCCTCGCCCTTCATTGCAAGGTTGCTCCACTGCCCTGGCTTGCCATCTCCAGAACATCGCCAGCTGGTGCATTGCCAAAGGCCAAAGCCAAAATCGGCGCGTGGTATTGATTGGCCAGATCAACACATTTGCGGAACGCACATTCGATCAAGGCCTCGCCGATAAACTGATCGCTTTCAACAGCGATGCGTGTACGCACCTCTCCATCACACATGTCCATATCAAAGCTGCCCCAATGGATCGTGTAGTTGATGCGGACCAGCGCCTCCGCAACAGCCGCTCGCCGATGCTCGGGAACATAGACCGGATAGCTGCAATACACCAGCGCACGGGACCACACCTCCCCCTCCGCCGTCTCGACCAGAACGTTCACATGGCCATTGCGCAGCCGCAGTTCCACTGAGAGACAGCGATTCTCAGCCAGGGTGGTGTACCTCCAGCCACTTGCATTCACATAGTCGCTGACCCGCTCGAACAGGGTCCTGGCCTGTGTTTGCACAGGCACTGCTTCAACATCCACCACATCACTTTTTTTGCCCATCGTCTTCTCCTTGAAGCCAAGATTGAATCGTTGCCCAGTGAGGGGCCTGCACCCCTCACGTGGGTCCGTCAGAGAGCTGCGCCAATCAGGTCCCTGAGCACCCCCAGCTCTTCGCGCGTGAGGATCAGCCCGAAATTGCGCTGCCACTCCTCGGGGTTGCGGGCCGAGGTCAGCTGGCTGCTGAACTGCAGATGGAAGCTGCCCGGTTGGGGCACTATCGCTTTGAGTTCGACCTGGCGAATGAAGTCGCCGGCATGGGTAATCAATGCTTTCATGGTTTGCCTTTCAGTGGTTAAGAAATAGGTGATGCGCCAGCAGCGCACCGTCAGCCAAACATCTCCACATGCAGCCGCGCGGTCTGGCGGTGCAGGGCCAGCACCGGCTCCATGCGCTGCGCATCTGTATCGCCCTGCACCACCTGGTAGCCACCGGCCAGGTTCCACACCAAGGGCACAGCGCCAAGCTGCTGGAATACGGTGCGGTCACGTGTCTGCATTTGCGCTGTGGTCAGGATGCCGCCCAAGGGGTCATCGGTATGCGGATCGGCGCCGGCCTGGTAGAGCACCACATCGCAGCCGCGGCACTTGGCCAAAGCCGCATCCAGCCATCGTTCATAGGCTCCATTGGCAGCACTCTCGGCATTCCAGAAGGTGTTGCCCTGCGTGTGGTGCTCTATCCAGCCGATGCCCAGCGTGCGGATGATGCTGTCCGTTCCGTCACCGTAATGCGCGTCACAGTCCAGAATCGCCACGCGGTCCACCAGCCCGGCATCCTTCAAAGCCAGGGCCGTCACCATCAAGCCATTGAAGGTGCAATAGCCGCCCGCTCCGCTATAGCAAGCGTGGTGAAAGCCGGAGGTTGGCGAGCACACGGCCTGCCTGTGCAGCACGGCATATTCGGCCGCCGCCAGCAGGGAACCCGAGGTGAAGGGCATCGATGCGGCCACGGCCGGGTCGCGGTTTCCAAAGCCATTGGCCACGCTGCCGCCCAACACCCCTTTGACAAAGTCAGGCAGGTGGGCACGCGCAATCTGCTCTTGCGTTGCCGGCTCAAAGCTGCATAGCTCGATGGACTCGGCAAAGTGCGCCTTCCAGTCCTCCACTACCAGGCGCGGCTTGTGGGCCGAGGGCGATGCACGCTGGGCTGGAGCGGTCTGCTCCTTGCGATAAAAAACCTTCATTGAAATTCCTTCTTCGAACGGTTGATGCATGGATAGACGGGCGCAGGCCAGCCCATTCCCGCAACGGGACGCGGCTGCGCATGCGCAGTAAAAAGTCAGCGAAAGGGGTGCGTTACGAACGCAAAGGGAACCAGTGGCAACAGGTCATAAAAAGCTCTCCAAAAGTCACTATGAAAAATGGCTTCCCAACGGATTGGAGAGCCGGTTCTTTAGCCAGTATTTATGCGTCGCTCTGGCAATCTGTCGATCAAATCCAGCGACTGGCCCACACCGATTTCTCAATGCGGGCTGCAAACAAAAAAAGCCCACTTCATCCATCGCGAACGGCTTGCAGCGTTGACTGCAAGGGGCTCGAAAATGCCAAAGCGGGCTTGGTTGCTTTAGCAGTTATTTTTTACGCGCTCTGCAAGTTAACAAGTAAATCAGCGCAATGGCCATTGTAACTTTCTCCTCGTAAAAAGCAAGGTTGGAACCGCTTGACGAGGTGAATGTTAAATGCCTGCAGGCTCATGGCGTGAGCCTGGTTTTTCTCTTTTATAAAAGTCCAGCCAAGCGCCACTTAAGCCTCCAGCATGAGCGGAAAATTCCGCACCGCCTCGGGCCACTGCAAAGCCTGCAGCCCCTGAAGCCTGCTGCGAACAAGAGCCATCAGGCGCGCATCGACTACCGGCTGCTTTGCAGGCCGCATCGCAGTTTTGATAGCCAGCACCGCGCGCCCGATTCCCTGCCCTGCGGTGAGCCCGCATGCGAGCACCGCCGCAAGAAAGGCCACAACCACATCGGCTTCGTTTTGCCCATTGCCAATTTCCAGCTCCAGCCATTCGCAGGTGGCAAGACCCAGCCCGAGCTGGCGCAATGCGGCGTAGGTCTTGGGCCACTGGGTTTGCGCGTGGGCCTGCAACCAGTCTGACAGCTCGGCCGGGCTGATGCCCGCGTCATCGGGCGCGCTGCGGTAGCGGTATTGCGGGCCGTCATCTGCCTGCTTGCGCAGGAAGGCGGGGATGTCATAGTCATCCATGCCACCGGAACTCAAGGCATCCACGCGGGCTGACGCTGCAGAGCGGGTCGTGCGCCAGACGGACGGGGCGGCCATGCTGCCGTGCTGCACACCGAAGCCGATGTCATCCACCTGCAGGCTCAAAGAGACGGAGGCCCGCTTCATAGAGAAGGTGACCGAGCCCGTGCCGCCCCAGCCTGCTGCCAGCATCTGTGGCACCTGGTGGGCCAGCGGCATGTCCAGGGCCTTGTCAGCCTCGGCGCGCTCGTGCACCAGGATGAAGTTGGTGTGCTCTGTGACCAGCTGGTATTGCACGGCCAGGGCTTGCACCTGTGCTGGCCCCTCAAACAGGTCATCGGCGTCGTGTGTGGCTTGCGCCACTTGGGCCGATGCCACCACCCGTGCCAGCGTGTTGGCGCTGCTTTCCACCAGGGCCACAGCCGCCTGCGCCAGCAGCACCTCGGTGTCCGCACCGTCCAGGCGGCCCCACAGGCGCAGGACCTGGCCGGCTTGCTGAAGGGGCGCTGCATCCACGAACGCACAGACGGTGAGCGCATCGTCTGCAAAGGCCTGCGCGGGCACTGGCTGCGCCCAATGCACAGCCGTACCTGCGGGCCATTCCAGCCGCAGCTGGCTGGCACGGCTGAAGCGCAGGCGGCTGAACATGCGCAGCACAGCAGGCTCTACATCTTCACCGGGCGCCACGAAGTCGCAGGCGCCGCCCGTGGCCATGGCCAGACGGCGCAAGTGCGCCTCGGCCGGGCTGGCACCAATGGCCACCAAGAACACACGGTGGCCCGACTGGGTGGCAACGACGATGACGTCTTCAATGCCATGGATCTCGCCATCGGTCACCAGCAGGATGTCGCTCTTGCCCTGGTGCGCAATGGCGATGGTGGACACCAATGCAGCCTCCATTTCGGTGCCGCCCAGGTTGGCGTCCAGCGCATCAATCCAGCGCGTGGCCGAGGCCTTGGCCTGCGCCGTGCCGCCCCACAGGCCGCGGCTGCGGTGCTCTACCGTGCCGCCAAAACGCGACAGGCTGAAGCGGTCTGCCGCCTGCAGCGTGGCCACGATGCGGTGCAGGGCCTTGCGGGCCGCGCCGATGCTGTCACCCGCCATGGAGCCGCTGCAGTCCACCAGAATCTTGGCGGCCACGGCCTGCGCAGTGCTGCCCTCCAGCTGCGGGCTGAAGCTTGCCATCACGGCGGTCTGGCCGGGCACGCAGGCGTCCGGGCAGGCCAGGGCCACAGACTGGCTTTGCAGATCGCTGAGCGTGAGGATGAAGTCGCGGTCCAGGCAGCCGCGCTGCGCCAGCTGGACGACCAGAGCGTCACCCTGCGGGAGGTAAGCCGCCTTGTGGCTGGGTGAGGCCACGCTGGCCTTGGCCAGATCGCCATGCAGCGTGATGCTGATGTCAAACGGGTATTCGGCGCTGAGGTCACTCACCGCCACCTGGTGCGGCTGCAAGCGCCCCTGGGTGATGGGGTTGCCATAGCGCGGCGCAATGGTGGTGGGCAGCATCAGCCGGATCTGGCCCTGCTCCAGCTGCAGCACCTGGGCGTAGCGCACAGTGATGCTGCACGCCTCGCGCGCCATCAGGTTGCCCAGCTCCAGCGTGTAGCTGTGGTCCGCATTGTGCTCCAGCAGGATGCCGGAGTTGCCCCCCGAGAGAGCCTCTTCATAGCGGGCGCGGGCCGTGTTTTTGGCAGTGACCTCGCCGAAGAGGGCTTTGCCATTGAGCTCCACATCCACACCCATCAGCACCGCGCCAAAGGGCAAGGGGAAGGTGTAGCTGATTTCGGTGTTGGTATCGCTGGCATTGCGAAAGCGCTGCTGCAGGCGCATGGCCAGCAGCCGCCCCTTGACCGCCCCCTGGGCCTGCACACCCAGCAGCATGGGCTGCTGACCACCACCGCACACCACTTCGGCCTGACGCATTGCGTTCATTTTGTTTTCCCCTTTGTAATCGATTCATACAGCGCCATCACGCCACGCGTGAAGGCACGCACCTGCTCGGGCGAGAGCTGCGCCCTGCCCGGCTCTATCACCACCTCCAGCCCATCGGCCACATGCAGGTGGCTGTGCACCTCTACCGCGCCGGCCTGCCTGGCACGCGCGGGCACATCAGCTTCAACACCTTGCAAGAGCTCGCGGATGCGCTCCAGCGACACGCCGGCCGCGCTCCACTTCTTGATCAGCAGCAGCTGCTCCAGCTGAGCCGCGCCATAGCGTGCTGCCCGGGTCTCCCCCACCGGCCGGTCGATAAGCCCGTGCTGCACGTAATAACGCACCGTGCGCACCGGCAGATCGGCCAGGACGCAGAGTTCATTGAGGGTGTGTTGGACGGGATCGGACATGCTGTTTTATTAACGCCACTTGTTTAATACATCGTTAGTGTATCAATATAAAACGCATTGTCAAACCAGGTTGGCGGCAATGGTTGCGTACCTGTGCACCTACAGGAACCGGATTTCCACTTCCATGCCCTTCAGCGCAAACTGCTGTTGCAGCCAATGTGCCGCGGCTTCGTCCTCAATGAACACGGTCTTGCGCGGACCATTGGCTGTGGTCTGCACCAGACAGACCCCATGGGCTGTTGACGCCGATTGAATCTTGACAGTGAGTGCCAATCCAATTTTGATAGGGGGCTTGTAGTCAACAGTTAGTCTGGTGACTGTGGATAACTATAGTCCTTTACAGGTTTGTCACCTCCTGACTCGTTTCGGATCTGCGGTGTTGATTCCAAATGAAGGTTGGGCCAAAAAAGTAGGAATTCCAGTCGAAAACTGAGCCACGTTATCCACAATCCTTGCTTCATTTTTGAGCAGGGGTGATTAGGAGTGATAGACGTGGGAACCCTC
>NZ_QFZK01000031.1 GCF_003415675.1 Rhodoferax lacus | reverse complement strand
GAGGGTTCCCACGTCTATCACTCCTAATCACCCCTGCTCAAAAATGAAGCAAGGATTGTGGATAACGTGGCTCAGTTTTCGACTGGAATTCCTACTTTTTTGGCCCAACCTTCATTTGGAATCAACAGTGGTGATCACGTCCAGCCAGGAAGAGCGCGCCCAAGGCCCGATCCTGCCGGAGATTGCCGCAATCCTGCCCGAGGCCTTCGCAGCCCGTGTCAAACGCCCCGGTGTCGTGAATGCCTGGGCCTACCCCGACTTTCACAAGGCGGTACTTGCCACGGGGCGCAAGAACCTGATTATGGCCGGTGTCACGACCGACATATGCCTGCTCTTCCCGGCCATCGATGCAGCAAAAGAAGGCTTTGGCGTTCAAGCTGTCATGGACGCGTCGGGCTCACCCAGCGTGCTGTCTGAAGAGTTCTCGCGTCAGCGCATGCACGACGCAGGCGTGGTGCTCACTGCGACCAACACGCTCATGGCAGAAATTGCGCAGGACTGGTCCACACCAACAGGCCAGCAGTTGATTACCTTGCTGTTCACCGATGTGTTTCCGGCCATAGGCGTGAGCATCGCTTAAGTCGTGACCCAACTGGCTTTTTGAGGAGCATTGCAGGCCGTCCCCATCCCAAATAGAAATCCTGGCCTTCACCGATCCGGTCTGCACCTGGTGCTGGGGTAGTGAGCCGGTCATGCGCAAGTTGGCCGTCTGGTACGGCGATGCGGTGCATAGCCGTGCGCAAACTCATCAAGACTGCGGCGATCTGAAGTCTGTTAAGTGATGCAAGGTTATCTTGCCGCGCTTGCGCGGGGGAGACCCACGCGTTACCTGACGGACTTCAATCAACGCCGCGTCAGAGTTCACAGCAGCTATCGGCCGCAGAGCGGCCACTGGTGACGTCGTAGGTAAAGGACCGCAGTCGCTGCATCCAAGACCTAGCGCTGACAGTGCCGACGCGGCATCTCGAACCACGATTGGCTTCCAGATACCTGCCACTCGTCAATGACCGCACCTGGCCCACAGCCGAAGTCTAGCCTCCAGGCACGACTGTTGACCTCAACCAACATGGCATGGGCTTGCTTGCGGATTAATAAACCCGCAGCACCTCAAATTGCTGTTGGATTGGAGCGACCCGTATCCACACCTCATCACCCTCACATTTGCCAAGCACGGCCCTGCCCAAAGGGGCTTCGCTACTGATGACCTGAACGAGCTGAGCGCCGTTGACCAACTTCATGCTGCCCCCATCCGGCCCGAGAAAGACCAGTTGCTGCTTGTCGTCTGAATCGACTAGGCAGACCAGCGCGCCGAGCTGTATACCTTTGCTGGCGTCGTAGGGGCGTGGGCGGAATTGGCGCCAATGGGCCATCGCCTGGCGGATTCCTTCGGCGCGCCGAGCCTGGCCGGTGGCTAGGTAGGCGGCTTCGAGTCCCAATGTGTCGTATTTGTTTTCGGCAATGTTTTCTTCGTGAGTCGCCGTTTCATGGGCCGCACGCACTGCCTGTTCGGCTTGCTGCAGGTCTTCGGCGAGCCGCTCCAGCACATACTGCTGCAGCAAGAGTTTATCCATGATGAAAGGTAGGCATCTCGAAAAGCGGGTGGATCTTGATTATGAAGTGCTTTACCAGACTTAGACGCTTCTGTTGGCTTCAGGTTAACTTCAGCTAAGCGGCTGCGTATCCCGCGGTGCAACAAATGGGAGCGATTGTCTTCCAGAGCGCAGTCACCGGCCAACTTCCGCAAGTGGCCCAAAGCGAAAGTCCGTCGGTCCACTGCTGCCAAAAGGTATCACTGCACTCTCCACATGCCAGCGGCACTTCAGCTTGTTTTTTGAGCATCCTGCACAACCCTAATATGCATGCGGGTTTGAGGTACTTGGCCCGCAGTTATCCCCAGCTCAGTTCACAGTTACTGTGGAGGGATTCGTCGTAACTTCTGTCTTTGCAGTTAGCGGGATTCAACCCTTCAACCGATTGATATCCCCAACGCAGCCCAGCACAGGGCACTGTGAACTGCGAACAGGTGGCTCTTGTAGGGTTGCCAGCGCAGAGGCTTCTGGGTTTCGATGTCAAACAGGGTGGCTTCCTTCTGGTCAGCAACGGCCTTACCGTAATTGCCTTCACACACTAGTCGGCCCGGTTTGTCTTCAACTATGCGGACATGACAGCGCATCAGCAGAATTTCGGCCTTTAGCCTTTTGTCTTCTGCGACCTTGTCAGCCGCGAACGGCGCACGAACCGTGGCTCGGAGCTGGTCCAACTCATCTTCTTTCATCTGTGTGCGGCTTTCTGTCTCTGATTTTGGTTTTGCATCTGGCTTGCTGATCTCAGTACTGGTGGAACTCGAGACCAGTCTAAAGAATGAAATCTCTGGAGGGTGCTGCGTGGTCCTGAGTCGGGCACAAGGCCAATAGTCACAATTCGACGCAACTGAAAATCACGTGGCACAGATTGGGCACAAACGTGGCACAGCCAGGGCACAGGATGTTCACTGAAATTCCTCCTGACGATTGCTCCAAACACCGTCTGTGCCTTGGGTTTCAGGATTTTGACTATCACCCCGAGCGACTTTGCATCGCTCATGTGAGCACCGACTCTGCGGTTTCCCCTCTGGTGGTGCGGCTGGCGGGGATCGAACCCACGACCCTTGGCTTCGGAGGCCAATACTCTATCCACTGAGCTACAGCCGCAACTCTAAAAAAGACCAATACTCACATTTTCGCAGGAAGCAGGGATGACGATAGGCTTCGGAGGCCAATACTCTATCCACTGAGCTACAGCCGCAACTCTAAAAAAGACCGATATTCACATTTTCGCAGGAAGCCGGGATGACGATAGGCTTCGGAGGCCAATACTCTATCCACTGAGCTACAGCCGCATTGTGATCCCGCATTGTAGGCGCAATCTCCGGGGCGGCCGCTATAATCCAGCCTTCATTCAGACGCCTAACGCACCGCAGAGGAATACATGAGCGACAACAGCAACGCCAACGTTCACGAAGAGGACCACACCGGTCCCATCAAGAATCCCAAACAACTGCTGCTGGCTGTAGCGTATTCGTTCATTCTTCCCGTGTTCATCATCATCGGCCTGGTCTATTTTGTGACCTCGGGCAACAAGCCCGCCGCCGGCTCTGTGGACCCGGAGCGTGCGATTGCAGAGCGCATCCAGAAGGTTGGCATGGTCGAGATTCGCGACGTGAACCGTCCCCTGAAGTCTGGCGAAGAAGTCTACAAGGCGGTGTGTTCCGGTTGCCACCAGTCCGGCATGGTGGGTTCTCCGAAGTTGGGTGATGCGGGCGCCTGGGGCCCTCGTATCAAGACGGGCTTTGACGCTTTGTGGAACTCGGCCCTCAAGGGCAAGGGTGCCATGCCCGCTCAAGGCGGTGGTGATCTGGCTGATCTGGAAGTGGCGCGCGGCGTGGTCTACATGGCCAATGCAGGGGGCGCCAAGTTTGACGAGCCCAAGGCTCCTGCTGCCGCAGAGGCTGCCAAGTAGGCCCCTGCCATCCCACTCAAAAGCCGGTCACTGCACCGGCTTTTTTGTTGCTTGCATTCCCTGTGGACTGATTGCAAAGCCAAAGCGCCCTGGCAGTTCGCTGCGCAAGATGTTCTGCACGTTCCACAGGCCCTGCTCAATGGCGTCTGCCGCAGTGGTGACGTCTTGCGTATGGACCAGGCCAAAGCCCAGACTGGTCTGGCAGTACAGCCAGCCGCGCTCATCGGTATAGCACTGTTGCCAGTCAACGCCTGTGCCATCGTGCGCAGTCATGTGGAAGTCAGACGCCACGCGCCAGACCCAGGGTGTGGCCTCCAGTTCCACGTAGACGCGCTGCGGCCCGTTCTGGAAGAACCACTGGCCTTGTGCGTCGCTGGCATAGTTGCGTTGTATGAATTCGATCAGCTTCGCATGTTGCAACAAGCTGCCCTTGGCGCCGGGTATGCCACTGGCAAAGCTGCCCAGGGACTGTGCGCGGTCGTCCCGCATGTACCAGTTGCCCCGGGCATCGAGGCCCAGCCAGCCATAGCAGTGGGGAACGTTGGGCCACTTAAGCATGGCCTGTTTGACGATGTCATCCATCCTGGGTCCTTGGTTACGCGGCGTGCTGCTGCAGCCAACCGCCAACAGCCTGCGGCAGGTAGTGCAATTGGCCGGGTGGCTTGCCCTGTGCAAATCCCACATGGCCGCCCTCGGCATGCTGCCACAGTGTGACATGGCTGCTGACGTCTCGCTGCACGGGCAGGCTCCATGCCGGTACAAAGGGGTCGTTGCGCGCATGGACGAGCAGACTGGGTATCCGCACGGCATGCAGATGCGGTTTGGCCGAGGCGCGGGCCCAGTAGTCTTCGGTGTTGCGAAAGCCATGCAGGGGTGCGGTAAAGACGTTGTCAAAGTCATACAGGGTGTGGGCCCCCTGCAGCGCATGTCTGTCAAACAGGCCGGGGTGCTGCTGGAGCTTGCGCATGGCCTTGGACTTCATGGTCTGCAGGAACATGGGGGTGTAGGTCCAGCGATTGAAGCCACGCCCCAGGGACCATCCACCCGCCGCCAGATCAAGGGGTGCACAGATGGCAGCCACGGCGCTCACCACATTCGTGGCGCTGTGCCCGGCCTCCTCTGCCCAGCGCAGCAGTGCATTGCCGCCCAATGAGACGCCCACGGCAATGATCGGGCCAGCGTGTTCACTGCGAAAGCGCTGGAGGATCCAGTCCACTTCAGCATGGTCACCGGAATGGTAGGCCCGTGGGGCGAGGTTGATCTCACCACTGC
Source organism: Rhodoferax lacus (assembly GCF_003415675.1). Taxonomy (GTDB): domain Bacteria; phylum Pseudomonadota; class Gammaproteobacteria; order Burkholderiales; family Burkholderiaceae_C; genus Allorhodoferax; species Allorhodoferax lacus. The sequence goes on along the minus strand of NZ_QFZK01000031.1, from coordinate 22,624 downwards.
AGCCACGGAAATGGGCTACGGCGAAGTCCATTCCCTGCTGGCCGGCGTGGCTGGCGAAGGCACGGGCATAGTGGCTGTGCGAACTGCCTTCCAGGCCATGGAACATTACCATCAGCGTGGGGGCAGGCCGCTGCGCCGGGCCGCCCCAGGCAAGGCAAGCCCCCTCGGGGGGCAGCGCAGCACGCGCAGCGGCAAGCGTGGGGGCAGCAACCAGCCAGTCCACGTCGATGAAGTCCTGGTCGGGCGTGGTCCAGCGTGCACGCTGGTAAGGCAGTTGGATGGGCATGCGCCGACCATGCAGTGCGGGCCAAATGGTTTGCAGGTGGCCGCCCGGCAACCATGCTGGGGATTGGTAAGGCACTGGCGCCACCGTCGCTACACGTGTTGCTCTGGCCAGTGTCAATGCAGCACTTTGGGCGTGTGGGGCATTTCGGTGGCCGCACCCTGTGTACCAGGGCTGGCATGGTGCACCACCAAGCGCCAGCCTTGTGCGGTCTTGTGGTACACATTGGTGGCCAGCACATAGGCCTGCACCGCACCCTCGGAGGTCAATACATCCACGCGCTCCAGCACATGGTGCACAGCACTGGCCATGGAATCCACGCGGCGTATGTGTTCTGCGGTTACAGGTACGGCGCCGCCATTGGCAAACATGGCTTCAAACGCGGCCCGGATGGCGGCCATGCCCAGCAGACGTGTGCCGCCGGGGTGGATACAGGCGATGTCATCCTCATCGGCCCAGCAGGCCATGAGTTTGTCCAGATCTCCGCTGCGCAAGCCCTCGTAGAAGGCGGCTTCCACATCGTCAGGGGTTCCGCCCAGGGTAGCGGCATGCAGTTGGGGCTTGGTTCTGGACATGGCGGCGATTTTCCTCCAAAAAACAAAAACCGCCCGAGGGCGGTTTTCTTGGCCGTAGCGAGGTGACTTATTTCTTCACACGGAATTTGCGCAGGGCCTGAAGCTGAGCCACCATGACGGAGAGCTCGGCACTGGCCTTGGCCAAATCAATTTCGCTCTTGGCGTTCTTGACGGCTTCTTCGGCTGCGGCCTTGGCGGCGTTGGCCTTTTCGTCGTCCAGGTCCTTCCCGCGGATGGCCGTGTCAGACAACACGGTCACGCAGTTGGGCTGGACTTCAAGAATGCCACCGGCCACGAAGATGAACTCTTCGGACCCATCGGCCTTTTCAATGCGCACCGAGCCAGGCTTGATGCGCGTGATCAGCGGAGTGTGGCGGGGATAGATTCCCAACTCGCCGGCTTCACCAGGAAGTGCGACAAAGCGCGCTTCGCCGGAGAAGATGGACTCTTCTGCACTGACCACATCAACGTGGATGGTGTTCATGGCTTAGACCTTCTTGGCTTTTTCGAACGCTTCGTCGATGGTACCGACCATGTAGAAGGCCTGCTCGGGCAGGTGATCGCACTCGCCGGAGACGATCATCTTGAAACCACGGATGGTTTCGGCCAGCGACACGTACTTGCCGGGCGAACCGGTAAACACTTCAGCCACGTGGAACGGTTGCGACAGGAAACGCTGGATCTTGCGCGCACGGGCCACAGCCAGTTTGTCTTCAGGAGCCAGGTCGTCCATGCCCATGATGGCGATGATGTCGCGCAGTTCGCGGTAGCGCTGCAGCGTACCCTGCACCGCACGGGCGGTGTCGTAGTGGTCTGCACCCACAACCAGCGGGTCGAGCTGGCGGCTGGTGGAGTCCAGCGGGTCCACGGCGGGGTAGATACCCAGAGAAGCGATATCACGCGACAGCACCACGGTGGAATCCAGGTGGGCGAAGGTGGTAGCAGGCGACGGGTCGGTCAAGTCATCGGCAGGAACGTAAACGGCCTGGATGGAAGTGATGGAGCCCACTTTGGTAGATGTAATACGCTCTTGCAGACGGCCCATTTCTTCGGCCAGGGTGGGCTGGTAGCCCACGGCGGAAGGCATACGACCCAACAGAGCGGACACTTCGGTACCGGCCAGTGTGTAGCGGTAGATGTTGTCCACGAAGAACAGCACGTCCTTGCCTTCGTCACGGAAGGATTCGGCAATGGTCAGGCCGGTCAGCGCCACGCGCAGACGGTTGCCCGGGGGCTCATTCATCTGACCGTAGACCATGGCGACCTTGGAGTCTTCGAGCTTCTCGAGGTTCACCACGCCGGAGTCGGCCATTTCGTGATAGAAGTCATTGCCTTCACGGGTACGCTCACCCACACCGGCAAACACGGACAAGCCGCTGTGCGCCTTGGCGATGTTGTTGATGAGTTCCATCATGTTCACGGTCTTGCCCACACCGGCACCACCGAACAGACCCACCTTGCCGCCCTTGGCGAACGGGCACACCAGGTCAATCACCTTGATGCCGGTTTCCAGCAGCTCTTGCGAAGGGCTGAGTTCGTCATAGGCAGGAGCCTTGCGGTGGATGGACGCGGTTTGCGTCTGGTCCACGGGGCCACGCTCGTCAATGGGCGTGCCCAGCACGTCCATGATGCGGCCCAGTGTGGCTTTACCAACGGGCACGGTGATTTGGGCGCCGGTGTTGTAGACCACCAGTCCGCGGCGCAGGCCGTCGGAAGAACCCAGCGCAATGGTACGGACAATGCCGTCGCCAAGCTGCTGCTGCACTTCGAGGGTCAGCGGCGAGCCTTCCATCTTGAGAGCGTCATACACGCGGGGCATGCGGTCACGGGGAAACTCAACGTCAACCACCGCACCGATACACTGAACAATTTTTCCTTGGGCTTGCATTTTTCGCTCCAATAATTTTTGAAATCGCTTAGCCGCTGATAGCAGCTGCACCAGACACAATTTCGGACAGCTCTTTGGTAATTGCTGCCTGACGCGTCTTGTTGTAAACGAGCTTGAGTTCGCCAATGACGCTGCCGGCATTGTCGGTTGCGGCCTTCATGGCCACCATGCGTGCGGCGTGTTCGGACGCCATGTTCTCTGCAAGCGCCTGAAATACCAGCGCCTCCACATAGCGCACCAGCAACTCGTCGATGACGGTCTGAGCGTCGGGCTCATACAGGTAGTCCCAGGCGTGGCCGGTTCCCGCCGCCTTGGTCTGTGCTTCCATTTGGGTAGAAGACAGGGGCAGCAGTTGCTCGACCACGGGGTCTTGCTTCATGGTGCTGACAAACTTGTTGTAGCAAAGATAGACCGCGTTCACTTCACCCTTGGCATACGCGTCGAGCAAGACCTTGACCGGTCCGATCAGCTTGTCCAGATGCGGTTTGTCGCCCAGATGGGTCACATGGGACACCACCTTGACGCCCACACGGTTCAAGAAGCCCAGACCCTTGCTGCCAATCGCCACCGCTTGCGTTGTCTGTCCAGCAGTCTGCGTTTCGCGCAGCTTGTTGGTAACCAGACGCAACAGGTTGGTGTTGAGACCGCCGCACAAGCCCTTGTCTGTGCTCACCACAATCATGCCCACCGACTTGGCGTCGTTGGGTTTCATGAAGGCGTGCACGTACTCGGGGTTGGCTTGTCCCAGATGGGTGGCGATGTCCCGGATCTTGTTGCTGTAAGGGCGGGCAGCGCGCATACGCTCCTGCGCCTTGCGCATTTTGGAGACCGAGATCATTTCCATGGCCTTGGTGATCTTCTTGGTGTTTTCCACCGATTTGATCTTGGTGCGTAGTTCCTTACCTGCTGCCATCAGAGGCTCCTTGTGATCAGGTGGAAATCAAGCAAAAGATTTTTTGAACGCAGCCACGGCAGCAGTCAACTCAGCTTCAGCTTCCTTGTCCAGAGCCTGGGTGGATTCCACCTTGGCCAACAGGGCGGCGTGCTTGTCCTTGAGGTAGGAATGCAGGCCGGACTCGAACGACAAGATTTTCTTGACGTCGATGTCGTCCATGAAACCCTTGTTCACGGCAAACAGCGAAGCGCTCATCATGCTGATGGACAGCGGGCTGTACTGCTTTTGCTTGAGCAGTTCGGTCACGCGGGCACCGCGGTCGAGCTGCTTGCGGGTGGCTTCGTCCAGGTCAGAGGCGAACTGGGCAAAGGCTGCCAATTCACGGTACTGAGCCAAGTCGTTACGGATACCGCCGGACTGGCCCTTCACGACCTTGGTCTGTGCAGCACTACCGACGCGGGACACGGAGATACCAGCGTTAATGGCGGGGCGCACACCAGCGTTGAACAGGCTGGTTTCCAGGAAGATCTGGCCGTCAGTAATGGAAATCACGTTGGTCGGAACGAAGGCGGACACGTCGCCAGCCTGGGTTTCGATGATGGGCAGTGCGGTCAGCGAGCCGGTCTGGCCCTTGACTTCGCCCTTGGTGAAGGCTTCCACGTATTCGGCGTTCACGCGGGCGGCGCGCTCGAGCAGACGGCTGTGGAGATAGAACACGTCGCCAGGGTAGGCTTCGCGGCCCGGCGGGCGGCGCAGCAGCAAGGAGACCTGGCGGTAGGCAACAGCCTGCTTGGACAGGTCGTCATACACAATCAGGGCGTCCTGGCCGCGGTCGCGGAAGTATTCGCCCATGGTGCAGCCAGAGTAGGCCGACACGTATTGCATGGCTGCCGACTCGGAAGCCGAGGCTGCCACCACAATGGTGTATTCCATGGCGCCGGCTTGTTCCAGAGCGCGCACCACGTTCTTGATCGAAGAAGCCTTTTGGCCGATCGCAACGTAGACGCAGGTCATCTTCTGACCCTTCTGGTTGATGATGGCGTCGATGGCCACGGCGGTCTTGCCGGTCTGGCGGTCACCAATGATCAGCTCGCGCTGACCGCGGCCGATTGGCACCATGGAGTCAATCGACTTCAGGCCGGTTTGCATGGGCTGATCCACCGATTTACGGGCGATCACACCAGGAGCCACCTTTTCGATGACGTCGGTCATCTTGGCGTTGATGGGGCCTTTGCCGTCGATGGGTTGACCCAGGGCGTTGACCACGCGGCCAATCAGCTCGGGGCCCACGGGCACTTCCAGAATACGGCCCGTGCACTTGACGGTATCGCCTTCGGAGATGTGCTCGTACTCGCCCAGAATCACGGAGCCGACAGAGTCACGCTCAAGGTTCAGCGCCAGACCGTAGGTTGGCAAGCCATCGCTGCCAGCCGGGAATTCCAGCATTTCGCCTTGCATCACGTCAGACAGGCCGTGAATGCGGCAGATACCGTCGGTCACCGACACCACGGTGCCCTGATTGCGGATGTCGGCGCTGGCGGACAGTCCTTCAATACGGCTCTTGATCAATTCAGAGATTTCTGCGGGATTGAGTTGCATGACTCTTTCCTTCTTTCTTTGGTTAGGGCTGCAGCGTAGGCGAAGGCCTTACGCTGTCAGAGCCACTTTCATTTGTTCCAGACGTGCCTTGACAGATGTATCAAGAACCTCGTCACCCACCACGACACGAATGCCGCCGATCAGCTCAGGCTGCAATTCAACCGACACATTGAGCTTGCGGCCGAAACGCTTTTCCAGCGTTGCTGCCACATCCGCCAAAGCTGCCGGCTCAATCGGGAAGGCGCTGTAGACCACCGCGTCGGACGAACCGCTCTGTGCATTCACCAGGGCCCGGAATTGCGCGGCAATTTCAGGCAGTGCGCTCAGGCGGCCGTTGTCAATCACGGTGCGCAGAAAGTTCTGGCCTTTGTCGCCCAGGGCCGACTTGGCCACACCTGCGATCAGTTCAAAGACCTGAGTAGAAGTCACCTTGGGACTGTCGGCGAATTGCAGCAGTTGCGCGTTAGCGGCAACGGCTGCCAATTCGTCGACCCAGGTGCTGACCGCAGCCAAGTCACCAGCAGAAGCCTTGTAAAGGGCCTCGGCGTATGGCCTTGCAATAGTGGCGAGTTCAGCCATGGTGTCCTCTTACAGCTCGGTCTTCAAACGGCCCAGCAAGTCCGCGTGGACACCGGCATTGACCTCCTTGCGGAGAATCTGCTCGGCACCCTTGACGGCCAGTGCAGCCACTTGCTCACGCAGTGCTTCACGGGCTTTCACGGTCTGCTGTTCGGCTTCAACCTTGGCGGCAGCAATGATCTTGTTGCCCTCTTCGGTTGCCTTGCCTTTGGCTTCTTCAACAATGGCTTGCGCACGGCGTTCCGCGTCAGCCAGGCGGCCAGCGGATTCGTTGCGCGACTTGACCAGCTCGTCTTCCACACGCTTGTTGGCGTTGGTCAACTCGGCTTTGGCCTTGTCTGCAGCGGCCAGGCCGTCTGCGATTTTCTGCGCACGGTCATCGAGTGCCTTTGCAATCGGTGGCCACACGAACTTCATCGTGAACATCACCAATATGAAAAACACCACCAGCTGTGCGAAGAATGTTGCGTTAATACTCACAACAGCACCTCTCTATGTTGGATGAGGCGAAAGGGCTTACTTCAGCACGAAGGGGTTGGCGAAGGCGAACATCATGGCGATACCAACGCCAATCAGGAACGCAGCGTCAATCAGACCGGCCAGCAGGAACATCTTGGTTTGCAGTTCATTCATCAGCTCGGGCTGACGTGCTGCAGACTCAAGGTACTTGCTACCCATGATGCCGATACCGATACAAGCACCGATAGCACCCAGACCAATGATCAAACCAGCGGCCAACGCGACAAAACCTAGAACGTGTTCCATTAAAGAGCTCCTATGGATTTAAGTTAACAAGAAAAACAAAAGTGAAATAACCGACAAACTCAGTGGTGGTCGTGGGCCTGTCCCACATACACCAAGGTCAACATCATGAAAATGAAGGCCTGCAGAGCAACAATCAGAATGTGAAAGATCGCCCAACCGGTACCTGCAACCACATGACCCAACCACAAGGCGATGCCTGTAGCCGACCCGAAACCAACCGCACCCATGAGTGCGATCAACATGAACACCAGCTCGCCAGCGTACATATTTCCGAACAACCGCATGCCGTGTGAAACGGTCTTGGCGGTGAATTCAATCAGTTGCATGCTGAGGTTCAGCACGCCCAGAATCAGGGCAAAAATCGGGTTCTTGCTGGTACCGAAAGGTGCAGTCACCATTTCGTGCGCCCAACCGCCCATGCCCTTGATCTTGATGTTGTAGTACAGGCAGACCAGCAGCACGGCACAGGACATGCCCAGCGTCATGGAAAGGTCAGCGGTGGGCACCACACGCATGTAGGCGTGGTGCGGATCACCGCCGGTTGCACCATAGATCTTTTCCCAGATCAGGGGAATCAGGTCCACCGGCAAGAAGTCCATGGAGTTCATCAGGAACACCCAGACAAACACGGTCAACGCCAGAGGGCCGACAAACTTGCGCGACTCGGCGTTGTGGATAATGCCACGCGCCTGGGAGTCAACCATTTCGAGCAACAGCTCCACAGCGGCCTGCATGCGACCCGGCACACCGGCTGTAACACTGCGCGCTACGCGCCACATGACAAACAAACCAACCACACCCAGCAACACGGACCAGAAGATCGAGTCCATATTGAACACCGAGAAGTCAATCACGCTCGACTGCTCGCCGGTGCGCAAATGCTTGAGGTGGTGACCTATGTATTCACCGGCCGTGAGGCCATGTTCAGCAACGTTTTCTTCAGCAGCCATCAGTTACTCGTATCAGTTACTTTTGCCGTTAAGCGTTTGTATTTGCACCGGGCTTTGGCTTTCGTTTGAAACCCAGAGCAATCCAGTACACCTTCATTGTCACTACCAAGCCCAACAGCATGGCAGGCCAACTCAATCCCGCTACCAAACGATGGGCCGCAAACATGATGCCCACCGTCACGAAAATTTTAACCATCTCCCAGACAAAGAAGCTCAGCACCGCGGAACCCGCATTGGCTGAAGCAAATTGTCCGGTCACACCTCTTGCAAACAGCGCCGCCGGCACAATAACAGCCAGAGCACCACATGCAGCCGAAACACCAACCGTCTGGCTTTCGGTTACAGCCCATGCAATCAAAGCCACCAGGACTCCAACCACCAGCTGCCCCGCTACCACCCACCAGGGCGACAGTGACGGATGCTGCTCGCGCAGCGCCTTTGCTTCTGCAGCAGTCAGCGGCGTGAAGTCGGAGACTTCCTGCTCTTCTGTATCAGCTGCAATTGTCACCATCTCAGATTACGCCCAGGTTACAGACAGGCTGCAAATTTATGCACAGCCATCGATTATACGTAGAAAGACTGCAGGCATTACGTGCCGTTTACAAATACACGGGCATCCGCGCAACAGAAATCAGCGCTGCATAATTTGTCCACTTTCCGAACCGCCATGTCCACTCCAGAACTACCCGAAGCAACACCTGCCCCCTCGCGCGCCGAGTCACTGATTGAATACCCCAGCAAATTTCCGATCAAGGTGATGGGCACCAAGGTGGAGGGGCTGGTGCATGCCATCACTGCCATCACCTTGCAGTTCGATCCGGAGTTTGATGCCGCCACCATCGAGCTGCGCGAGAGCAAGGGCGGCAAATACCTGGGCGTCACCGTCACGGTAAATGCCACAAGCCGCGAGCAGCTTGACGAGCTCTACCGCACGCTCAGCACCCACCCCATGGTGAAGGTGGTGCTGTGATGGTGCACTGATGCTGCTCTTGCAACTCGGCCGCGTGGAGTACGCACCCACCTACGCGGCCATGCAGGCCTTTACCGCGCAGCGGGACTTGCCCGAGCAGGAGCCCACTGAAGACCAGTTGTGGATCTGCGAGCACCCGCCGGTCTATACCCAGGGGCTGGCGGGCAAGCCTGAGCACATCTTCAATCCATCGGGCATTCCGGTGGTGCAGACCAACCGTGGCGGCCAGGTCACTTACCACGGCCCGGGCCAGGTGGTGGGCTATCCGCTGATCAACCTCAAGCGGGCGGGCTACTTCGTCAAAGAGTACGTGTACCGCATCGAAGAAGCACTGATTCGCACATTGCTGCACTTTGGTGTGACCGGACATCGGGTGGCCGGTGCGCCTGGCATCTATATACGGCTGGATGATCCGGCAGGCCACGCGCCACTGGCCAACCGACCAAGCAAGGATGCCAGCAATGTGCACACCGCAGAACCCGATTTCAGGGGACTGGGCAAGATCGCTGCTTTGGGCATCAAGGTCAGCCGCAACTGCACCTACCACGGCCTGGCCCTGAATGTGGCCATGGACCTGGAGCCCTTTGCCTGCATCAACCCATGCGGCTATGTGGCCCTGCAAACCGTGGACCTTTCTACAATCGGCGTATCTGTCAGCTGGGATGATGCCGCTGACGTTCTGAGCCGCAAGCTTGCAACCTATCTGGCGCCCTGAGGCGCCACCAACCTGCCTACCCACCATGAGCCACAGCGAAGACACCAGCCACCCAAGCGTCAGCGAGGCCCCTCTCAATGCCACCGTGCGGGAAGTGCAGAGCACCGCGGACTACAACCCGCTGGCCAAGCAAAAGGCGGCGGCCAAGCTGTCGCGCATTCCGGTCAAGGTGCAGGCAGCCGAAGTGCTCAAGAAGCCGGAGTGGATCCGCGTCAAGGCCGGTTCGCCCTCCACCCGCTTTTACGAAATCAAGGACGTGCTGCGCGCCAACAAGCTCGTCACTGTGTGCGAGGAAGCCAGCTGCCCCAACATCGGCGAATGCTTTGGCAAGGGCACGGCCACCTTCATGATCATGGGTGACAAGTGCACCCGCCGCTGCCCGTTTTGCGATGTGGGCCACGGCCGCCCCGACCCGCTGGATGTGAACGAGCCCGACAACCTGGCCAAAACCATTGCCCAGCTCAAGCTCAGCTACGTGGTCATCACCAGTGTGGACCGCGACGACCTGCGCGACGGCGGTGCCGGCCACTTTGTGGAGTGCATCCGCAAGACGCGCGAGCTCTCGCCCACCACGCAGATCGAAGTGCTGGTGCCCGACTTCCGGGGCCGCGATGACCGCGCGCTGGAGATCCTGAAAGTCGCACCACCGGATGTGATGAACCACAACCTGGAGACCATTCCGCGCCTGTACAAGGAAGCGCGCCCCGGCTCGGACTACCAGTTCTCACTCAACCTGCTGAAAAAATTCAAGGCGCTGTTTCCGGACGTCAAGACCAAGAGCGGCCTGATGGTGGGTCTGGGCGAGACCGACGAAGAAATTCTGGAAGTCATGCGCGACATGCGCGCCCACAATATCGAGATGCTGACCATAGGCCAGTACCTGGCGCCCTCCACCAGCCACCTGCCGGTGCGCCGCTATGTGCACCCCGACACCTTCAAAATGTTCGAGGCCGAGGCCTACAAGATGGGCTTCAAGCACGCCGCTGTGGGCGCCATGGTGCGCAGCAGCTACCACGCCGACCAGCAGGCCCATTCGGCCACCGTGGCCACACCCAGCACAGGAGCAAACGCATGAAAGTTCTGGTACTCAACGGCATCAATCTGAACATGTTTGGCAAGCGCGACCCGGTCCAGTACGGCACGGTGACGCTGGATGAAATCAACACCCGCCTGGCCGCACTCGGCCAGGAGCTGGGCACCACGGTGGAATGTTTCCAGACCAACTTCGAGGGCGCCATGGTGGAGCGCATCCACCAGGCCTTTGCCGAGCAGGTGGATGCGGTGCTGATCAATGCCGGTGCCTGGACCCACTACAGCTACGGCATACGCGACGCGCTGGCCATACTTACCTGCCCCATCATCGAGGTGCACATGTCCAACATCCACGCCCGCGAGGCGTTTCGCCACACCTCGGTGTTTGCGGAAATCGCCAAGGGCCAGATCTGCGGCTTTGGAGCCGACAGCTACCTGCTGGGCCTGCGTGCTGGCGTGTCTGCAGCACGCACCACAAAATAACTTTTCGAGACCCCATGCACTACCAAGCCAAGACCGAACGCTATGACGGCCGCATGCCTTACCGCACTTGCGGCAAGAGCGGCCTCAAACTCCCAGCGGTGTCGCTGGGCCTGTGGCACAACTTCGGCGATGCCACGCCCTTCCAAGCCCAGCGCGACATGCTGCGTACGGCGTTTGATTTGGGGTTAACCCACTTCGATCTGGCCAATAACTACGGCCCGCCCTATGGCAGTGCCGAGACCAACTTTGGCGAGCACCTGCGCCGCGATTTCAAGCCCTACCGCGACGAACTCATCATCTCCAGCAAGGCCGGTTGGGACATGTGGCCCGGCCCCTACGGCCAGGGCGGCGGCTCGCGCAAACATGTGCTGAGCAGCCTCGACCAGAGCCTGCAGCGCATGGGCCTGGAGTACGTGGACATCTTTTACTCGCATCGCTTTGACCCCGACACCCCGCTGGAAGAAACCATGGGTGCGCTGGCCAGCGCAGTGCAACAGGGCAAGGCCCTGTATGTGGGCATCAGCAGTTACTCGGCGGGCAAGACGCGCGAGGCCTCGGCCATCCTCAAAAGCATGGGCGTGCGCGCGCTGATCCACCAGCCCTCCTACAGCCTGCTGAACCGCTGGATCGAAGAAGACCTGCTGGGCGCGCTGGAAGAAAACGGCATGGGCTGCATCGCCTTCAGCGCGCTGGCACAGGGACTCTTGAGCGACAAGTACCTGAATGGCATTCCCGCAGATGCGCGCATCAATAGGCCCGGTGGTGGCTCCTTCACCCCGGACCACCTGAGCCCGCAAAACTTGAAGCACGTGGGCGCGCTCAACGAGATTGCAAAAGCACGCGGCCAGAGCCTGGCGCAAATGGCTATTGCCTGGGTGCTGCGGGACGCACGCGTTACCAGTGCCCTGATTGGCGCCAGCAAGCCGGCGCAAATTGTGGACCTGGTGGGAGCCATGCAGAACCTCGCGTTCACGGCTGCCGAGCTGTCTGCCATAGACCAGCACGCGGTAGATGGCGGCATCAACCTGTGGAAGAAGCCTTCCACCGACCAGCGCCCTAACTAAAGTGCGCGGCGACTGGCAGGCCCGCTGAAGGCCTGTTCAGTGGCGCACCAGCAGCAGTGCCGGATCTTCGGAGGCCAGCACCTGCTCTGCCCAGACGGCCAACTTGCCTGCATCGGATCGCAAAACCTCTTGCTTGACCGCCAGGATTTGGGCTGGGTGCATGGAGAAGCTGCGCAGGCCCAAGCCCAGCAGCAAACGGGTCAGGGAAGTGTCACCGGCCATCTCGCCACATACGCTCACATCCTTGCCCTGGGCACGGCATTCGGCAATGGTGTTGGCCACGAGTTGCAGCACGGCCGGATGCAGCGGGTCATACAGATGCGCCACCGACTCGTCGGCCCGGTCTATCGCCAGCGTGTACTGGATCAGGTCGTTGGTACCTATCGACAGAAAGTCGAAGTGCTTTAAAAACAGCTTGAGGCTGAGCGCTGCTGCAGGGATCTCGATCATGGCGCCCAGCTTCACAGGGCCATAGACCACGCCCCGGTTGTCCAGCATGGCGCGCGCATGGTCGATGTGCGCCAGGGTCTGGCGTATCTCTCGGGCATGGGCCAGCATGGGTACCAGCAGATGCACCTGGCCGTGTGCAGCGGCGCGCAGGATGGCGCGCAGCTGGGTCAGGAACATGGCGGGGTCGGCCAGGCTCCAGCGGATGGCACGCAGACCCAATGCCGGGTTCAGGTGCGCGTCGTCGCGCAGCGAATCGTCCAGCGGCTTGTCGGCTCCCACATCCACGGTGCGGATGGTCACGGGCAGGCCCTTCATGCCTTCCACAGCACGCTTGTAGGCCTGGTACTGCTCTTCCTCGTCGGGCAGCTTGCCCTGGCGGCCCATGAACAAAAATTCGCTTCGGAACAGGCCCACACCCAGGGCACCGGCTTTGAGGGCCAGTGCCGCGTCTTCCGGCATTTCGATATTGGCCAGCAGTTGCACGCGCTCACCGTCCATGGTGACGGCCGGCGTGTGCAGCAGGCGCTGCAGGCGCCCGCGCTCGAGCTCACCCTGGCGCTGCTTGAAGCCGTACTCGGCCAGTATGATGGGGGACGGGTCCACAATCACCACGCCCGAGTCACCATCGATGATGACCCAGTCGTCCTGGCGCACCAATTGGCTGCAGGTGCGCGCACCCACCACGGCGGGAATGTCCATGCTGCGCGCCACGATGGCGGTGTGGGAGGTGCGGCCACCCACATCGGTAATGAAGCCGGCAAACACGCTTTGCTTGAACTGCAACATGTCGGCGGGCGACAGGTCATGGGCCACCAACACCAGGGGCACGTCCACCGTGTCGTCCAGCAGCAGGTCCTGCTGCGATTGCTTGCGTGCTGGCCTGCCATGGCTGGCCATGGGCGATCCGGCGCCCTTCATGGCGCGCAGCACGCGCTCCACAATCTGCTCCAGGTCGGCCTTGCGTTCGCGCAGGTAGGCGTCTTCCATCTCATCGAACTGACGCGCGATCACCTCCAGCTGGGTGGTCAGAGCCCACTCGGCGTTGTAGAGGCGCTCGGTTATCCAGTGCTTGACGCCGCTGACCAACTCCACGTCCTGCAAGAGCATCAGATGCACATCCAGCAAGGCGCCAAGTTCATGCGGTGCCTCCTTGGGGCCCATGCGGCTGATGCTGTCCTGCAGACGGCGAATTTCTTCTATCACGGCGTCGCGCCCGGCACGCACGCGGTGAATTTCTGCATCTACCTGGGTAGCCTCAATGAAGTAGTGGGCCACATCGACCCGGCTGGAGGCGACCAGAACGGCGCGCCCGATGGCAACACCGCGGGACACCGCCAAACCGTGGATCGAAAAGGTCACAGCATGTCCTTCATTCGCCCTCGCCGAACTTGTCGGCAATCAGAGCCAGCAATGCGTCCATGGCTTCCTGCTCACGCCCACCGCTGGTTTCCAGCTGGACTTCAGCTCCGATGCCTGCGGCCAGCATCATCACGCCCATGATGCTCTTGGCGTTCACACGCCGCTCACCCCGGGTCATCCAGACCTCGCAGGGAAAGGAGCCTGCCAGCTTGGTCAGCTTGGCAGAGGCACGGGCGTGCAAGCCCAACTTATTGACTATGGTCGTGGTGCTGTTGATCATTGATTTTTCTTTGCTGATTCTGTGGCGCGGTTACAGCCACTTGCATGATGCTTTGGGTTCCGCCGGCCATGGCGCGGGCCACAAGCACATCCAGGGGTTCGTGGCGGTAGTTCACGGTGCGCAAAAGCATGGGCAGGTTCACGCCGGCCACCAGTTTGGACTGCACGCCGTCCACCACCTTCTGCGCAATATTGCAGGGGGTGGCGCCAAACACATCGGTAAGCACGAGGGTATTGGGCGTGCCCAACTGGTCCAGCATCTGCAGCGCATGTGCACGCGTTACTTCAGGCACTTCACTGGGCGGAACATCCAGAGCGAGGATTCCCTGACCAACGTCAGGGAACACGTGCAACACCCCCAGGCGCAAGGCGCTGGCCAATGGGGCGTGGGCAATGATGAGGATGCCGGTGTTCATGGTTAGATCGGGGTAGTCTGACGATTATGGCTGCTTTGCCAGTCGGCAAACACAAGCTGTGCGGGCAATACGGGTTTGTCTGCTTTTGTCAGCGAACGCCGGCCTGGTAAATACGCGCCTCGTTGGTCAGATTATCTGTGAGCTCCGGGCTCAGGCGTTGCGCATAGACGGCCATTTGGTAGACATCTGCTTCCGCAAGCAACCATTTGAAGCGCACCTGCAGGGGCAAACCTTTGCTTCGTGAGCCGTCCACCTGCACGTCGTAGCTGGTTTTTTCATCACCACTGTTCGGTCTGGGGTGCACGGCGACGCTACCCACTTGGTCCAGACTGGCTTGGCGCAGCATGGCCATCAGCTTGGCCGCTTGTACCGCATCGGTGGCCTGCACCCTGCTGATGGCCAGCAGTGCGCCCCCCGCTTCGCAGCCGATCATGTCCATCTTCAGTGTTTGGCCGCCCAACACTACCGGGCGGCTGCCCGTGTCTGGCTTACAGGGCAACAATGTACGCAGGCTGCCTAGTTGCACCTCGCGCCAATTCAGGCTGGGCGAGCACGCCACAAGCAGCAGGCAGCAAATTAGCGAGAGGCAACACAACCCCCAGCGTCCCATTCGCTGCGTCTGGCCAGTCTTGCGGCTCACTGCAACGCGCCAAATACTTTGCTGAGGATGGCGCTGCCATAGCCGACCGGATTGGCTCGGATCTTTTTTTCCTCTTCCGAAATCATGAAGAACAGCCCATCCAGTGCCTTGTTCGTTACGTACTGCTGGATGTTCGCATCCTCTTTTTTCACGAGTCCAAACTCCGAGGCCTTGCCCGCGACTGCGTTGTACTTGTCGACCAGGCCTACCTTGGCCGTAGCCTGTGTCACCACCGGCAGAAATTTGGCGGACAGATCATTGCGCGTTTTGCTGGCAAAGAAGTCCGTCACCGCCGTGTTGCCACCGCTCAAAATTCCCTTTGCATCGGTCACTGACATGTTTTGCACGGCCTTGAGCAACAGCTCGCGGGACTGGGGCACTGCCGCTTCAGCTGCACGGTTCATGGAGGTCAACAACTCGTCCACTTTGTCGCCTTGCCCGAAGGTGCGCAGCAACTGGGCCGCGTCATTCAAGTACCCAGGCAGTGGAATACGCACCTGCGGATTGCCCAGAAATCCATCTTGGGCGCCCAGCAAACCCACGGCCGACAGGGCACCTTTTTCCAGCGCGGTCTTGAGCCCTTTGCTGGCGTCCGCGTTGGACAGGTCTGCCAGCGTCAGCGCATGGGCCTGCTGTACGGCCACGGCCGTCAGGCCAGCGAGCGCTAGCAGGGGAAGGGAATTAAACTGGCGTCTCTTCATGGCACATCCTTTTTTTGTTCTGCAATTGGCGATTCAGGGTAGTCATGGTAGCGTTTTGTCCCGGTAACTTCCATCGCACGTAAATGAGGGCATTGAGCCATGGCTAAATCAGCAGCGGGCGGCGACTTGTGGGCCGACAGCACGGGTATTCGGATCGAGCCATTCCGGGGCCCACAGGATCTGGAATCAGTACGCGGGCTGTTTCGGGAATATGCCAAGTCCCTGAACGTGGACCTGTGTTTCCAACATTTTGACGAGGAACTGGCCGGCTTGCCCGGAGAGTATGCGCAACCCCGTGGCGGCTTGTTGCTGGCTACAGTGTTTGGTGAGCCAGCTGGTTGCTGTGCATTGCGCCCCTTGGACAGCGTGGACTACGCCAATGCCTGTGAAATGAAGCGGCTGTACGTTCGTCCCGCCTGCCGGGGCTTGGGGCTAGGGCGGATGCTCACCGAGTCCATTTTGGACCAGGCGCGTCAGGCAGGTTTTGCCTGTGTGCTGCTGGATACGCTGGACGATATGGAGGCCGCGCGGGGCTTGTACGATGAACTGGGCTTTGAGGACATTCCACCGTATTACTTCAACCCCATCGCGGGTGCCCACTACCTGAAGGCCGATCTCTGATACCAGAGCGCGGCCTTCAGTACGCGGTCAAGCCTTGGCTTGTGCCAGCAGAGTGGCTGCGTCGCTCACCTCGAACTTGCCAGGGCCTTCGTTGTTCAGGGTCACCACCTTACCGTCCTTGACCAGCATGGAGTAGCGGTTGCTGCGCAGGCCCAGTCCCTTGCCGGTCAGGTCGAGGGTCAGGCCGGTGGCCTTGGCAAAGGTGGCATCGCCGTCGGCCAGCATGCGGACCTTGGTGCCGGTCTTCTGGTCACGCGCCCAGGCGCCCATCACGAAAGCGTCGTTCACGCTGATGCACCAGATTTCGTCCACACCAGCGGCCTTGAAGGCCTCATAGGACTCCACATAGCCAGGCACATGCTTGGCCGAGCAGGTGGGTGTGAATGCGCCTGGCAGGGCGAACAGGGCAATGGTCTTGCCGGCAGTGGCTTTGGCCACATCCACAGCGTTCGGGCCAATGCTGCAGCCTTCGCCTTCCACTTCGGAATATTCCATCAGGGTGGTTGCGGGAAGGGTGTCGCCTACTTGAATCATGGGGTGCTCCTAAATGTAAATACCAACGCGAAATCGCTTGTGATTTTGCTCTGTCCAGCAAGGCGCGCTGCGCTTGTTAGCCGAAAAGCAAAACGGCCCACAGTGTGGGCCGTTTTTCAAAGTCCTGCAGGGGACAAGTCCAAAGACTTAAACCGCTGCAGCCTTTTGCACCAGACGGGTCGCAACCCAGTTCTTGGTTTTGGAAATCGGACGGCTTTCCGTGATTTCAATCATGTCACCCATCTTGTACTCGCCCTTTTCGTCATGGGCGTGGTACTTGCTGGATTTGCCAACAATCTTGCCGTAGAGTTCGTGCTTGACACGACGCTCGATCAGCACAGTGACTGTCTTGGCACGCTTGTCGCTGACCACCTTGCCAATCAAGGTGCGCTTGAGGGATTTTTTAGCTTCCGTCATCGTTGCTCCTTATTTGGCGGATTTGTCAGCGCTTTGCTTCTCGACAAGAATAGTCTTGGCGCGAGCAATATCACGGCGCGCAGAGCGCAGCGTAGCGGTGTTGTTGAGTTGTTGCGTGGCTTTTTGCATACGCAGGCCAAAGTGGGCTCGTTGGAGTTCTTTGACTTCGGTTTGCAGACCGGCAACGTCTTTTTGGCGCAGTTCAGTAGCTTTCATTTCTTGTTTCTCCTGATTACTGGCCAATCATGCGGGCCACAAAGGTGGTACGCAAAGGCAGTTTGGCGGCAGCCAAACGGAACGCTTCACGGGCCAACTCTTCGGTCACGCCGACGATTTCAAACACGATTTTTCCGGGCTGGATTTCAGCCACGTAGTACTCGGGATTGCCTTTACCGTTACCCATACGCACTTCAGCAGGCTTTTGGGAGATCGGCTTGTCGGGGAACACACGGATCCAGATACGGCCGCCACGCTTCACGTGACGGGAAATTGCACGGCGTGCAGCTTCAATCTGGCGGGCCGTCAGACGGCCACGGTCGGTGCATTTGAGACCGAAGTCACCGAATGCGACCGAGCTTCCGCGGGTAGCAATGCCGGTGTTACGGCCTTTTTGCTCTTTGCGGTATTTCCGGCGAGCGGGTTGCAACATGGTTATTCTCCTTTGCCGTCAGCTGCTGCAGCTGGCGCGGCGACTTTGCGAACGCGCTTAACGGCTGGTTTGTTATCGGCACCGAGCGCTTCTGCAGGCTTGTCGCTGCCGTCTGCAGGAGCCGCATTGGCTCCAGCAGGACGACGCGCACCAGCTGCAGGGCGACGGTCACCGGAGGGACGTGCACCACCGCGGTCATCGCGACGGGGACCACGTGGGCGACGCTCTTCATCGTTACGGGGTTCAACGGCTGCAGGCAGGTCATTACGACCCAGCGTGTCACCCTTGTAGACCCAAACCTTGACGCCGATCACACCATAGGTGGTACGGGCTTCAGAGGTGCCGTAGTCAATGTCAGCGCGCAGGGTGTGCAGTGGCACACGGCCTTCGCGATACCACTCGGTACGCGCAATTTCGATACCGTTCAGACGGCCGGCGGACATGATCTTGATGCCCAGGGCGCCCAAACGCATGGCGTTTTGCATGGCGCGCTTCATGGCACGGCGGAACATGATGCGCTTTTCGAGCTGCTGGGTGATGCTGTCGGCAATCAGCTTGGCATCGATTTCGGGCTTGCGCACTTCTTCGATGTTCACTGCGACGGGCACGTTCAGCATCTTGCCGAGGTCACGCTTCAAGTTCTCGATGTCTTCGCCCTTCTTGCCGATCACCACGCCCGGACGAGCCGAGAAGATGGTGATGCGTGCGTTCTTGGCGGGACGCTCGATCAGGATGCGCGAAACCGAAGCGTTCTTCAGCTTGGCCTTCAGGTACTCACGCACCTTGATGTCTTCAGCCAGCATGCCGGCGAAGTCGCGGTTGCTGGCGTACCAGCGGGAATTCCAGTTACGGCTGATGCTCAGTCGAAAGCCGGTTGGGTGGATTTTTTGTCCCATATCTTCCTGGCCTCTTTCAGTTACCAACCGTCACGTACACATGGCACGTGGGTTTCCGGATTTGGTTTCCGCGACCTTTGGCGCGGGCCGTAAAGCGACGCAGCGATGCACCTTGTTCGACGTAGATGGTCGTAACCTTCAGTTCGTCGATATCGGCACCGTCATTGTGCTCAGCATTGGCAATCGCAGACTCCAGAACCTTCTTGATGATCACAGCAGCTTTTTTCTGTGTGAATTGCAAGATGTTCAGGGCTTGATCAACTTTTTTGCCGCGGATCAGGTCCGCGACCAGACGTCCTTTGTCTACCGACAAACGCACGCCACGAAGGGTTGCACGAGTTTCCATGGTCACCTCCTTATTTCTTCTGGACTTTTTTGTCCGCAGGGTGGCCCTTGAAAGTACGGGTGAGTGCGAACTCTCCCAACTTGTGGCCTACCATTTGGTCGGTGATGTAAACAGGCACGTGCTGCTTGCCGTTGTGCACGGCAATGGTCAAGCCGATAAAATCGGGCAGGATCATGGAGCGACGCGACCAGGTCTTGATCGGCTTCTTGTCCTTGGTAGCCACGGCCTTTTCGGTCTTGGCAACAAGGTGGTGGTCTACAAACGGACCTTTTTTGAGTGAGCGAGTCATTTAACCTTCCCCTTACTTCTTGCGACGCGACACGATCATGACCTGCGTGCGCTTGTTGTTACGGGTACGGTAACCCTTGGTCAGATTACCCCAAGGATCGACTGCATGACGGCCTTCGCCAGTCTTGCCTTCGCCACCACCGTGTGGGTGGTCAACGGGGTTCATCACCACACCGCGAACGGTCGGGCGAATACCCATCCAGCGCTTCACACCGGCTTTGCCGAGCTGACGCAGGCTGTGCTCTTCATTGGCAACCTGGCCAATGGTGGCGCGGCAGTCAATGTGGATCTTGCGGACTTCACCGGAGCGCACACGCACCTGGGCGTATGTGCCTTCGCGAGCCAGCAGGGTGGCAGACGTACCCGCAGAGCGGATGATCTGTGCGCCCTTGCCCACTTGCAGTTCCACACAATGGATGATGGAACCCACGGGGATGTTGCGGATAGGCAGGGTGTTGCCCACGCGGATCGGGGCTTCCGAGCCGCTCAGGATGGTTGCGCCCACTTCCAGACCACGGGGCGCAATGATGTACTTGCGCTCGCCGTCTGCATAGCACACCAGAGCGATGTGAGCCGAACGGTTAGGGTCGTACTCAATGCGCTCAACCTTTGCCGGAATGCCGTCCTTGTTGCGACGGAAGTCCACCAAACGGTAGTGGTGCTTGTGACCACCGCCCTTGTGGCGGGTGGTGATGTGGCCGTTGTTGTTACGACCGGCGTGCTGGAATTGTGGCTCCAGCAGCGCTGCGTGAGGAGCACCCTTGTACAGGTGGTCACGCGAGATCTTCACCACACCACGACGGCCTGGGGAAGTTGGTTTGATTTTGATAACAGCCATGATTACGCAGCCTCCCCACCGAGGTTCAGCTCTTGACCGGGCTTCAGCGTCACGTAGGCCTTGCGAATGTTATCGCGACGACCCACCGACTTGCCGAAACGCTTGGTCTTGCCTTTGGTGTTTACGACAGACACGCCCTTGACTTCCACCTTGAACATCAATTCCACAGCGGCCTTGATTTCATATTTGGTAGCGTCTTGCAGCACCTTGAAGGTCACAGCATTGCTTTTCTCGGCAACCATGGTGGCCTTTTCGGACACGATGGGAGCGACCAGCACTTGCATCAGACGACCTTCGTCGAATTTGGACAGATTAGGACCGTGGCTCATGCGAACATCTCCTGCAGTTTGTCCATGGCGGCCTTGGTGACCAGAACCTTGCGGTAGTGGACCAGCGACAACGGATCAGCGTAACGGGGCTCAACCACCAGCACGCCGGCCAGATTGCGCGAAGCCAGGTACAGGTTTTCGTCCACTTCGTCAGCAATGACCAGGACGGAGTCGAGGTTCATGGCTTTGAACTTGGCAGCCAAAGCCTTGGTCTTGGGAGAGTCAACCTTGATCGACTCAACCACAGCCAGACGGCCTTCGCGGGCGAGTTGCGAGAGGATCGAAGCCATACCAGCGCGGTACATCTTCTTGTTGATCTTCTGGGCAAAGTTTTCGTCAGGCATGTTCGGGAAAATACGACCACCTCCGCGCCACAGGGGCGAGGATGTCATACCGGCGCGAGCGCGACCGGTTCCCTTTTGCTTGAACGGCTTCTTGGTGCTGTGGTGGACTTGTTCACGGTCTTTCTGGGCACGGGTGCCCTGACGCGCGTTAGCCTGGAAAGCGACCACAACCTGGTGAACCAGGTCTTCGTTGTATGCACGACCAAACACGGTTTCGGGCGCTTCGAATTTCGAAGTGGCCTGGCCTTGGTCATTCAGGAGTTCGAGCTGCATTAGTTCGCTCCTTTCGCGGCTTTTGCCTTCACGGCGGGACGGACGGTCACAAAACCACCAGCGGATCCGGGAATAGCACCCTTGATCAGCAGCAGTTGGCGCGTCTCATCGATACGGATGACGTCCAGGTTCTGGGTGGTCTTGGTGACATCACCCAAATGGCCCGTCATGCGTTTGCCAGGAAACACGCGACCAGGATCTTGCGCCATACCGATGGAGCCGGGCACGTTGTGCGAACGGCTGTTACCGTGCGACGCGCGCTGCGAGCTCATGTTGTGACGCTTGATGGTTCCGGCGAAGCCCTTACCAATGGAGGTGCCTTGCACGTCCACTTTTTGGCCCACGACAAATACGTCGGTCACAGGCACTTGCGCACCGGCGGCGTACTTGGCAGCGGTATCGGCTGCAACACGGAATTCCTGGATGATTTCACCGGCTTCCACACCCGCCTTGGCGAGGTGACCAGCAACGGGCTTGGTGATACGCGAAGCTTTACGCGAACCGAACGTTACCTGCAAGGCAACGTAGCCATCGTTCTCTTGGGTTTTGACCTGAGTGACACGGTTGTTGGAAACGTCCACCACGGTAACAGGAACTGCATCCCCGTCATCCGTGAATAGGCGCATCATGCCAACCTTGCGACCCAGCAACCCTAAGGAATTGCTAAGACTCATTGTTTTCTCCGTAACTTCCACCACTGCAGCTTCAATTGGTTGCAGTGTTTTTGCGTGAAAGACTGTTAATAAAACCGCACCGAAAATTCGGCGCAGCCTGCGAGTATAGCCTGCCCCTGCGAATGACGCAAGTGCAGGCTACGCTCTACCTCAGGTGAGCCCGGTTTGCACCGGATTCACAAAGCTTATTGCAGCTTGATTTCCACGTCCACGCCAGCTGGCAGGTCCAGCTTCATGAGGGCGTCCACCGTCTTGTCCGTAGGATCGACGATGTCCATCAGGCGCTGATGGGTGCGGATTTCAAACTGGTCGCGACTGGTCTTGTTCACGTGGGGTGAACGCAGAATGTCGAAACGCTTCATGCGGGTTGGCAGGGGCACGGGACCCTTGACAATCGCGCCGGTGCGCTTGGCGGTATCCACAATTTCAGCGGCCGACTGGTCGATGAGTTTGTAGTCAAACGCCTTCAGGCGGATGCGGATTTTTTGCTTGGTGGCCATGGTAATTCCTTATGGTTGTGCGAATTACGCGATGATCTTGGCAACCACACCGGCGCCCACAGTACGACCGCCTTCGCGAATAGCGAAACGCAGGCCTTCTTCCATGGCGATGGGGTTGATCAGCTTCACGGTGATGGACACGTTGTCACCAGGCATGACCATTTCCTTGCCTTCTGGCAACTCGATCGCACCGGTCACGTCCGTTGTACGGAAGTAGAACTGGGGACGGTAGTTGTTGAAGAACGGTGTGTGGCGACCGCCCTCGTCCTTGG
>NZ_QFZK01000030.1 GCF_003415675.1 Rhodoferax lacus | reverse complement strand
CAGACCGGCTTCAACACGCTTCAAGGCAGCCATGATCTGGCTGTCGGTAAATCTTGACTTCTTCACGTAGAACTTCCTTCTTGGAAAATTCTACTTCTCGGACCTTTGGTTTATCGGGGGGATTACCCACGCTGCTGGTGATGGTTGCACTCGCGGCGGCTCTGGATGCCACTATAAGCGACCTTGTCAAGGAGTCCGATTTGGTGCATCCACGGAAAAATGCACCCAGGTCAGATATATGAATTTGGCCAGTTACGAGGCCGCGGTCAGTGTCGATGAGCCTTTCGCTGATTCACTGGAGCTGCGCGTCTGTGACGCCTCAAGGGTATAAGGGTTCCTCAAGGTGCTTTTGCTTGACAGTATCCAATTGCAAGGCGAGGCAGGTGAGCTCCGTGGCATGCCTAAGTCTGTAAGGCACGGTGTCAACCAAGCCTACGGAGAGTACCGGATGCAAAATCGGGGGATTACCGTGGGAGTCGCAAGGGCAAGTCAGTTGTCC
The DNA here is from genome assembly GCF_003415675.1 of Rhodoferax lacus. Lineage (GTDB taxonomy): Bacteria > Pseudomonadota > Gammaproteobacteria > Burkholderiales > Burkholderiaceae_C > Allorhodoferax > Allorhodoferax lacus. The sequence goes on along the minus strand of NZ_QFZK01000030.1, from coordinate 31,261 downwards.
CTTGCTGTCATGGACTGCGAATCGAGCTTTCCGATCTCACTGCGCTGGATTTTGCGATGCTTGCGAATGATAACGGTAGGAACGCACCGGGGTTTGTTTATGTGAACGCTGTGTAATCGGGACATGGCATAAGACTCACCACGTCCAGTCATCTGTGACCTCGTGATCGCCGCTTCCACCTCCCGGGTGTCCATCTTCTCGACCTGAGAGCCATTGACACGGACATAGCTGGACGGCCCTGTCCTAGCAAGCAAGCCATATTCCAACCCCATTCGAACAATGCCCATTACGTCGTATTCCCTAGGAGCGGAAACAAATGCCTTGACGGTGTGAACACCCAGAATAACTTCCAATTTTGGAGTGGGAGTGAAAGTGCTTTCCTGTGGCGAGAAAGAAAAGTGCCTGAACATTGTTCGAGTCCGTCCCTGAGTTAAGTAGGACCTATCGTGATGTCGATACATGCTGGGAAGTTTGCGAAATTCGGCATAGTCAGTACATACGCATCGTGAGGACCAACGCCGCTCAGACTAGCGATGCCGGCGTGGTCTGTTCGGCATCTCACGTAGCGAATCAATGAAGGACATACTCCTAAATGAAGAAGCGGAATTAATATAAGTCAAGCGGTGCGTCACGAGCATTGCCTGAAGCGTGACAATATGTAAATACAGGGCCTCTAGGCAGAGCGCTTGCAGACAAGGATTTCAAACTACATGCGGTTACAAAAGTGGTGCGGGTGTGTAAGGAATCCTCATAGCATGCCGACCATATTTTGTATATGGAGTGCTACGCATTATGTACACTGCAACGTCAACAATGGGACGAACTGGGCGGATTCTGAAGCCGCTTACCTTGCTCTCCATAGTCGCTCTGTGCGCCTGCGGTGGAGGAGGCGTTGGCAACGACGCTGCCGTCAGTGCAGACATCGCGCCTCGCATAGCCCGCGCACAGGCAATCCACAATACCACTGACAGTGTCGCTGCAATGGCAGGTTCCCAGCTTGTCGCGCCAAATGCTGCGGGACCGTGGACTCCCAATATATCGGATACCTGGCAGTGGCAACTCACAGGGACTATAAATACCGGCTACAACGTCAAAGTGTATGACGTCGACCTGTTTGACACCTCGAACAGTATTCTGACCACCCTGCACAGCCAAGGTAAGCACGTTGTTTGCTACTTCTCGGCTGGTAGTGGCGAAAACTGGCGCCCAGATTACGTAAAGTTCAATTCGGCCGACTTGGGCAATCCACTGGACGGATGGGCTGGTGAGAGATGGCTGGATACCCGGTCTTCAAACGTTCGCAGCATCATGAGCGCACGTTTGGACCTCGCTAAGAGCCGCGGCTGCGACGGCGTCGAGCCGGACAATGTCGATGCCTACACCAACCAGCCAGGTTTTTCATTGACCGCGCTGACCCAGCTTGACTACAACCGATTTCTCGCCAGCGAAGCACGTGCACGTGGCTTGAAAGTAGCCCTCAAGAATGACGTAGACCAGATCGTTGCATTGCAGCCCTATTTTGACTTTGCAATCAACGAGCAGTGCCACCAATACAACGAGTGTGTTGGATACTCAGCATTTACCAGTGCTGGAAAGCCCGTGTTTAACGCCGAATACAAGTCGAAGTGGGCAAGCAATGCTACCGAACGTGCCAAAATGTGTGCGAGTGCCGTAGCGGCGAATCTGAGAACCCTGGTGCTTCCGATGGCATTGAATGACCGGTTTCGTTACAGCTGCGACTGACCGGTCGGGTAGGTTGGCTGACAAAGTGGCATGAAGGGCATCAGGGTGGGCCTCCATCAAAGATGGAGGTAGCCTTTGAGGTTTTCTAGAGAATGAACCCCTAAGGCTGCATCAAAGTAAGGTTGATTCTGACTCGCTGCACGTATCGCGTTGAGCAATTCTTCCGAAGCGCTACCCTTGATGACATATCCTAGGGCACCGGCATCAACCATGCGGGCCACACTTTTCATATCCGCATGCCCTGAGAGGCCTACAACCCGCGCTTCAGGTGCAAAGGCCAGGAGCTTACGTGTCAGTTCGGCCCCATCCATGCCCTGCATTCCCACATCCATGCAGACTACGTCTATTCGGTCCTCGTGATACCAATCCAGGATGCTCTCGGCATTTGCTACTTCGAGCGTACCCTCAATGTCGTCCTGCAGTTCCAGAAACATGCACATTGCTTCACGGAACAGCTCATGGTCATCTACAAGCATGACACGCAGTTTCATGTCTTACTCCTTTCGACCTGTTCAGTTGCGCAGGCCAAAAGGGCATCCAACTGAAGAGGCTTGTACTGAATCGCGATACCTCGTTGCGACATCTTGCGGATCAAGGAGGGGTCGGTGTCACCAGTGATGATGAGCGCAGGCAAAGTGTCGCCGAATCGCGATCTCGCAGCCTCTATCACGTCATATCCTGTGATCTGTGCCGACAGCCGATAGTCGGCAATGATGATGTCGGGGGGGACACTGTCAAGAATGGCAAGGAGTGTCTTGCCATCCAGTGCGTATGTAACCTCATGACCAGCCGATTGCAAGGCGATGACGATGGAGTCCAGAACATGTACATTGTTCTCCACTATCGCAAAGTGCAGACTGCGCCTATGTCCATTAAATTGCCGATGCTTAATTGCTTGAACTGCGTGGCCGCTTGGCAACTCCACTGCAAACATGGAGCCGAAACCTTCCCGTGAGCGCACGCGTATCTTAAGACCGAGCAATTCAGCGGTCTTGGTCATGATCGCCAAGCCGAGTCCGCTGCCTGGGTTTTTCAGGGTTGTGTCGAGTTGGCTGAACTCCTCAAAAATGAAGTCGATCTTGTCAGCTGCTATGCCAATCCCAGTGTCCCAGATCTCCAGCCATGTGCGACCGTCGTGGTGCCTATAAGCCATTAGAACGCCTCCTTGATCTGTATAGCGAATAGCGTTGGAGAGCAGATTTCCCACAATTCGCCGCATTAACACAGGATCGGAATAGGCATATTGGCCGCAGTTACGCCAGCGCAGCTTCAAACTCTTGTTTACTGCCACGGGAGAATGCATGGACAGCAGTTTTTGCATGAATTCATCTAGAGAGAAATGCTCCAGGTGGGGCTTTACTACGCCCGCCTCGAGCTTGCTTACCTCGAGAAGATCGTTGAGCAACTCGCTCAATGCGGTGCAGCATTCGGTAATTTTGTTGACTAGGTGATGAAGCGAAGGATCTGCTTTGCGTTGCAGAGCTCCCACATACAAGGCCAAGGCTGCCAGCGGCTGACGCAAGTCATGCGAGGCAGCCGCCAGGAATTTTGATTTCGCCCGGTTCGCATGTTCCGCTACATGCTTTGCTGCGAGCAGCTCGTCTGCGATTCGCATGCGCTCGGTGATGTCGACAAGGGTGCCGGTTATGAATCTGGGGTGACCGTTACTGTCTTTTTCAACCATGCCATTGGCGAGTACATACCGCTGCGAGCCGTCGGGAAGCTGTATGCGATATTCCATCTGGTGAGGGCCAACGAACAACAGGGATTGTGCGAAGGCGGTACGCACACGTTCGCGATCCTCTGGGACTACCCTCTGCAAGAAGGCTTCGTAGCTGGGTACAACCGTACCCGGAGAATAGCCCAGCATCCGGAATTGCTCATCCGACCAGCGCACGTCGCCGCTGGACAAATCAGCTCGCCAACTACCCATGCTGGCAATACTTTGGGCCTGCGTGAGATGCTCCTGACCTTCCCGATAAGCCATTTCGATTCGTTTGTGTTCCGAAATATCCAGCGCAATACAGCCCAGCAAGGGAGGAAGGCCATGCCTTGGGATGGCGAATTTGTGGTCCTGGTACACCGCATGCAGGCCGTCAGGACGCACGATCGAAATTTCTGAAACCAGATACCCCACATCCAGCGCGTTTTGATCCGATGCATCCAGTCTGTGGGCAACATCGGGAGGGTAAAGGTCAGAAGACGTCAAGCCCGCCCAGTTGCCCAAAAGGAAGGTCTTTTCAAAATGGCGATTGGCGTACACCAGTTCGCCCCGTTCATTCTTGATGAAGGCAATTGCCGGAAGCGTATCCATGAACTGGGAGAACCTGGCGTCCGATTCAACAAGTGCCTGGTTACTACGCTTTCGCTCAGTAATGTCCGTGTGGGCAACCACTACACCCTGAATATCCTCCCCCATGGGCATTACCTTCATTTCGAACCACTCGGAACCCTCCGCGTGATGGCACGGGTATTCCATGGAAAATATCGGGAGATGGCCAGCCAATACGGCTTCGATCCCTTGAGTGGCCATCTGTGCATACGGATCCTGTGTAGTCGCAAAAGCCTGGCGACAAATTGCCAGGTAATTCGCCCCCACCCCCGTGCGAACGGCCGTTACACCGACCGCGCTTCCATGTCCCATCGCCACCTGCTTCCATGGCTGGTTGACTGCCACTATGGCCCCAAGCCTGTCCAACACAGCAATACGAGCGGGAACGGAATCAATAACGCAACGATTGAATTCGGCACTCGCGAGCAATGATTGGTTATGGCAGACGATGTCTTCCGCGCGCTTGCGTTCAGTGATGTCATGCAGCGCGATCCGAAGCACTGATGTCTCCCCCTGGAGCCGGGCCACCCGCGTCAACAATTGGGCCCAGAATGAACTGCCATCCTGTTTGAGCATTCTTAACTCAATTGCGCGTGTGTCACCGACCCTGACGAGATGCCTTTGCAGTAGGTAGCCGATATCTCGATCAGCAGGCAAGACCAGCTTCAAAAAAGCGTAGTTTCTCAATGACTCAATCGATCTGCCAACCAAGGATGCTAGGGTTTGGTTAGCCTGGATAATAAAACCGTCGTCAGCCACGCTGCAATAACCCACCGGGGCAAGATCATAGAGATCAAAATATTGTTCCTGCATGGAACGCAGTTCCATCATGGATTCGCGTAGCGCCTGATTCTGCAACTCAAGTTCAATCTGGCGAAGCCGCAATTCATGCAACATGGCTTGAGATACTTCCAAGGAATGCGGTAGCGTGAGTACATTGCTCAGTCCTGACTCATGCGTGGCACGGGTCTCTGCGTTGAAGCGCAGGTCAGGCGCAGGACATTCCGACAGAATGCTTTGGTCAGGGCATTTTTTGAGAGAGTCCATCGAAAGGTGTGGCTTCTTCAGAGATACGTTGTGGGGCTCTAGGAAACTGTCTGCAGGTACGCACGCCCTAGCAGCATAATTTGCGCACCTTCCCCCGGGTTGACCTGGTTTCGGTAGGGTTGCAGTCGCATGCGGTACAACTTACCTGTCGCAATCAAGAGTTCGATTTCCTGGGTCGCCAGGGTAGGGGCGCATGGACTTTACATTGCCCTTGGGCGTTCCAATTAGGTTAATGCAGGCAAGGGTTCTGTGCATGGGCAGGTCTCCTCAATGACCCTTCTGAAGGGCTTTTCCGATAAATGCCTGCAAGTCCTGCAAACAGATAGGCTTGGTATAGACGGCGATACCATGGTCTACCAAATTCTTCGTCAGATTGGGGTCCGTGACACCCGTTAAAACAATAGCAGCAATATCTTGGCCATACTGGTTCCGCAGTGATTCGATAACGTCCAGCCCTGAATGCTCGGACTCAAGTTGGAAATCAGAAATCACAATGTCTGGGGTCGTTTCCCCCAGGTTTTCTATCAACTCGGCCCCTGTAGCTCCGCTAAATACCGTGTGGCCAAGACTGTTCAGTGAAACCTCCAGGGCGGCCAGAATGGCCCGGTTGTCTTCCACCAGCCCAATAGTGAATACAGAGTGGCCGGGCAAAACCGGTAGGGGTGTAGGTGGAAGTTCATCGCTTACAGGCAATTCGATCGCGAAAACCGAGCCCCTACCGGGGCATGAGTCAACTCGCATTTTCAGGCCAAGAACGGAGGTAATGCGGGCTGCAATGGTCAACCCCAATCCGCTTCCCCGGTAGCGGCCAGCATCGCCAAGTTGCCTGAATTCTTCAAATATATGGACAATGTCACTTTGGGGTATACCTATGCCTGTGTCCCATACCTCAACCCACATCCGGCCTTGGCGATGTCGGGTTGCGATTAAGACACCGCCTTGAATCGTGAATTTAAGTGAGTTGTCAATCAGGTTTCCCAGGAGTCGCTTGAAAAGTTGCTGGTCGGTTCGCAGGACAATGCCTGGAGCATGTCTGCAACGCAGACGGAGGCCCTTCTTGGTCGCAGTTGCACCATAATTCGCAAGCATCGAAGTGCACAGTTCGTCGATAGAGAAAATTGATATGTTGGTTGCTGCGATGCCAGATTCGAGCTTGCTCATGTCCAGCAAATCATTGAGCAGTTCACTCAGGCTTGCCACACAGTTCTGTATGTTGGAAACCAAACGCCCATTACCTTCTTTGACAACGGTGCCCAGCATCCCCGTGTAAAGTGCCAAGGCAGCAAGTGGTTGTCGCAAGTCATGGCTGGCGGCAGCCAGAAATCGCGATTTCGAATGGTTTGCGGATTCTGCCTCAGCCTTCGCTTCAGTTCGTTCGGCGACACGCAATTGCAGCGTGTTGTTCAACTCCCCTAGCTCTATTTGTCTTCTTTTTAAAATTGCAAACCCAAGGAGAAGCACGAGCATCTGGGCAATCAGAAGAGAAATAATTAAATTGATCTGTTTTAGTGTGGCTTGGAACTGGTTCTCAAGTGCGATATAGATTCGGTTACTTGTTTCAAAGCTGAGCGCTTGTATCGGTTGTTGGAGCTCGTCCAACTGAAGTAGGGCCTTACCCAAAGCGTCAGTATTGATTTCGGGCGCATTAACTATCTGCCCGATTTGTACTTCAATGGTGGAAAACCTCTCTAGAACTGAACGTACCTTGTTGGATGAGGTAATTTCCGCTGCAGAAGGGCTGTTGGTCAGCAAGTCCATACGGCTGTGGGCAATATCCAGCCTCAAGAGGATGTCTTCCCTGTCAATGGGCTGGCTTGAGACTAAGGCAAGATTGATGGCCTGTCGAAGTCTCAGGACTTCACGATCAAACTGAAAGACCAGTGTGATGGGTGACTGAGGTCGTATTTCCAGTTGATCTTGAATCGACTGTCTTTGGTTGAGCTCAAAAAGGATCAGCGTTAGCAACAATCCAAAATATATGCATCCAATGCTTGCTTCCCACATCAAGGTATCTTTGGGTTGGTAGGAAGTTCGCATCACAGCTCAAATTTTTAATTCAAAGTATGCTGATTTGCTTCTTAAATTCGCAGAGATGCATTGATGTACGACAGTCTGAAAAAACACCAGCACTGATGATTCAGAGCGCAAAGAGAAGCCAGTGCCTTCGATGCCGGTGAGGCGTGTGGTGTGGCTAGACACCTTGACCGCAAATTCGTATGGAATGAATTGCGGTAAGTTGCTCCGACAAGTAACTCTGATTGAAGCCTCGCAGCGCCGAAAAATTTCGTTGAACGGCATCATCTTGCAAACGCTTTCACTGTCCTGCCCGGCCTTATGTCCAAGCATGCATTTGACCTTCATGGCGCCATCTCCCATTTCATTGTCTTGCGATGGATATCAAATATCTGATATGTGCACTTGCTCACGTGCTCCCAATCATACCAACAGTTTGCACATATATGCAAATCGAACGCAGCAGAATCTGATGCTGGTATGTAGCGTAATATGTGAACGACTCGGATGGGCGTGGAGGAGAGGTGGGCGTAGGTAACTGCGGCGGAATGTCTATTGGGACTTTCACCAATGAACTGAGCCCCTCGCGTCCGAGCATTTAGATTGGACCGTGAGTGCGTTTCGGATAGGCTACCTATGTTCAGGCGAGTCGCGTAAACCAGACCATCGCGGAATTCCGCCGAACTAGAGTCAACAAAGTACCAAGACCGCAAATGGAGGGTCCCTCTTTTCCTGCCAATTAATGTCGCCTTGCATCTCAAGCATGCAGTGCATGCGTTTGGTCCATGAAGTATGGAAATAGCTCCACCCACCCGCGAAGCGGATTCAAGTGGCTATCCGGATTTCATTGTGTACGTTAGAAATACCAGGTGCCGACCAAGCTGCCCCAAAGGCCGCATTCCTTTCAGCCATGGAATCCACCACACCACGCAAGGTCACCATATCCCCTTTGACCTCCACATCTATATGCTTGGCCTCGCGCTCTGCATGGCGTGCCAAGGCATCGTGAATACGTATAGAAACATTCGCAGGTGTCACGATATGCTTGATACGGATGTTATTGCTCACCCCAACGACTCCAGTCAGTGAGCGCAAGGCCTTGGCTGCTGCCTGCCTTTGATAATCCCAATTCACTTCGCCTTTGAGTGTTACCCAGCCCTTCTCTACCGTCAATTGAATGCTGTGAGCAGGGATCTCTGAATGCCACTTGAGGGCGGTTTCTGAGGCGGTGGCAATTTCGGTGTCGCTGCGTTTGTGATTCGGTGACAGTTTGACGTCCATCTCCAATGCAATTGCCTTGACGCCCTGAACTCGACTCACAGCCTTCTCAATGGCGAATTTTTCAGCATAGGTGTCGAGGTGTCCGGTCAACGTCACTACTGAATCTTTCACTGCAACGCCAACCTGAGTCGCATGAATGGCCGGATCCCACTCCAACTCACTAACGATATCGTGTTGCAGTTCAGTGTCGGTTTTCATATTCGTCTCCAGCGTCGTTCAAGATCTACGAAGGCTAAGCGTTTGAAATTGCCATCCGATTGCGATTTCACAACCGCCCTGCTGAAGGGAGGTCAAAACCTTCCCGCTTGCGTCTCCATGCCTCTGAATAGTGAACGGTAAGGATTTCTGTTAGGTGCGATTAGGCCCGGGTGGCCCGTGACAATCCGCAAGTTTTTTTGTATGGCGATTGATAGACTGAGGAATGATTTTTTGAGTGCACCGGCATCCGACGGACACTCTTATTTCGACGTATCACCATGAAAGCCTCTTTTGGCCGCGCGCACCCCCTTATTCTTTTAAGCCAGATATGAAGCAGCCACCGGCACCTGTTCCATTGGTCGTTGATATGGATGGCACCCTGTTGCGAACGGATACGTTGCTCGAATCACTGTTTGCAGCAGCGCGGGCCAAACCGCTTTGGCTTTTACAGAGACTGTTGTCGCTTCCTTGGGCCATGGCCAGACTCAAACAAGATTTGACTGGCGTCGCTGCGCTTGATGCCAAAACCTTGCCTATCTACCAGCCTCTGGTCGACTACTTGCGGGAACAAAAGCGCCTAGGACGTATCCTGATTTTGGCTACTGGATCTGACTATGGCATTGCCATGGCTGTGGCAAACCGATGTGCTCTGTTCGACAAGGTCTTGGCTAGCGATGGAACCCTTAATTTGAGCGGCGAGTCCAAGAAGGACAGGCTAGTTTCCGCTTATGGGATAAAAGGCTTTGACTACATAGGCAATAGTAGTGGGGACTTGCCGGTTTGGGCTTCGGCTCGGCAGGGATGGGCTGTCAATCCGTCAGTATATTTGCGCAGCGAAATAAGGCGTATGCCGCATGTTCAGCGGTTTAACTCTGACGCAAGGATCGACCTAGCCAGCTATATTAGCGCCATCCGAGTTTCGCACTGGATGAAAAACCTGTTGCTCCTGGTACCCCTGCTGCTGGATCACAAGCAATACGATTCCACAACGCTATTCAACGTATTTCTAGCTTTAGCCTGTTTCTGCCTGGCAGCGTCTGGCGTCTACCTGCTGAATGATTTGTTGGATCTGGGAACAGACAGGCAACATCCTCACAAGAGGAGGCGCGCGCTGGCATCTGGCGCCTTGCCCATCCAACGTGCGCTGGTTCTGCTAGCAGGTTTTTGGTGGGCATCGTGGTGCATAGCGATGTTCTTGCCCTCTGCTTTTAGGGTCTGTTTGTTCATCTATTTGCTGTTGATGCTGGTTTATACGCTGTATCTGAAGAACATTCCGTTTGTTGACGCCGCAACACTTGCAGTCGGCTACTGCCTGCGGATCACAGCGGGTGCTTTGGCCGCAGGCGCATTGGTCTCCAGTTGGCTGCTGACTTGTAGCGGCTTGATGTTTTTCGGCCTGGCCCTACTCAAGCGCTATGCTGAGATGGTGACATTGCGCGACCTGATGGGCGTCAATACACCAGTCCGTGGCTACTCTATGGATCGAGCGAGCAGCGTGGCTGGGGTAGGCATTTCGGCCTGCTGTGTGGCTTGCGGGCTGTTTGCCTACTTCCCCCTTGCGATAGCAGCAGGCGAAGGGCGTCTGGCGACGTGGATGGTGGGCGCGTTGTCACTGCTTTGGGTCGCCCATATGTGGATGATGGCCTACAGGGGAAGGATTCAAGATGACCCCGTGTCCTTTGCATTGCATGACCCGGCCAGTCGGGTGCTGGGCTTGCTAACCTTGACGGCTTCCTTAGCGGACATATGAAACAAATTCTTAGGCTCCTGCGATGGCGATTTATCATCGGTTGTGTCCTCGGAGTCGGACTGACGGCACGTTCTGCGCCGCATTCCATCTTGGATCTTCAGACTGCCAGCAGCACGCAGTCCATGGTCTTGAGGGGTGCCGGGGGAAAACAAGGTCTACTTGAATTGACGAACCTGAACCCGGTGATCAATTCCGGCTTTCTTTTAACGGTGCTTGAGCCCGGGGGCAGTGATCGGCAGTACTACCACCTCGAAAACTCAGCCCCGGCTACTCAGCATCTGGCACTCAAGGTAGACACACCGGGACAGCTGATCGTGTTGGCAAGTGGATTGACGCAAAGCTGTCGCTTGTGGCCTGGTGACATACTGGCCTTGGCACGGCGATCCGGATTGCCGTTCGCGCCCGTGTGTGGTCATCAGCTGTATTTGCGAAATCCAGTGAGAGGTAGCGGTACAGCCCTGGAGGCTTCAACGCAGTTCCTGCGCGACCATGTCTGGCACGGCGAGAAGATCATCAATTTGGTGCGGCAACATTTTTACCAAGATGAATTTGCCGAGTACACACGCCCAGTACCATCGTCTACGCTCCCAGGGAATGCGGTGGCAAGTATTGGCATTCCAGCCGCCGAAGTGTCTTTGACTAAGGCCGCACTTAACGTGGAGGCTACAGGCCTCGGAATCGACGTGGGAGTTCATGGAGGACTACGACAGGGCACATGGTATTCAGCCTCGGGGTTGGACGGCGTGTATGTCAGTATGACTCAGCCGGGGGCCTTGATGGAGCGCCCATATCGGTCTAACGGAGTGACGCTAGCATTGGATGACGTAGAGTCATCCGCACTTTCCTACCTGGTGGCATTCGATCTCTCTTTGTTCGAAGTGGGCTTTGCATTGGGAACCGATCATCCGCGCCTGGAATGGTCTGCACGCGTGCCGCTGACGCAACGTGATGCGCAGTTGAGCGGTCCGGATGGCATCGGCAGTGCTGTGCCACTTGTTCGTCCCGGGATGGTGAGTCCGGCTTTGCAGCCAAGAGTAGTTGCCACCTTCACCGGCGGGTTCAAGCGTGAGCATGGGGCATTCCGCTATGGTCCGCTGGCTTCGGTACAGCAGGGGAGTCACTATGGCTTTGTCGAACAGGGAATTGTGTATAGCCGTTTGGTACCGGATCTATCGACACTTTACGTCTTGAGCGATGGTCAAGTGGGTATGAAAACGTGGTCCGTAAATGATGCCGAACTGAAACTGCGCGTGCGGCATGCCCGGCAAAACGGTGTGCCGCTTTTGGAGCGCAACCCCGCGGGTGGTGTGGGTCTGCCGGGTGCACTGGTGGGTGCGTGGGGCCCAGGTAACTGGTCGGGGTCAGTAGATGAAAAGTTGCGCACACTCAGGGCAGGAGCGTGCTTGATCGAGCAGCCAAGCCATCGCTATCTTGTTTACGGCTACTTCTCCACGGCAACACCGTCAGCCATGGCTAGGGTCTTCCAGGCATATGGCTGCAGCTATGCGATGCATCTGGATATGAATGCACTAGAGCACACCTATCTAGCATTGCTTTTGCGCACTGGGCAAGGACTTCAGATGGAGCATCTTATGAGTGGCATGGCACAACTCGATCCAGTTCCCGGTTCCGGCCAGGGCCCCCGCTTTCTTGGTTTTCCCAGCAACCGGGACTTCTTCTATATCCTGAAACGTGGGGTAGAGCAGTGAGGCCCATGTTGCGCTCGTTGCTTTGGATTTTCTTGCCTGCAATATGCTTGCCATCGCACGCAGGTTCGCTAATTGAGCAAAATGAACTTCTGTTGCAATCCCTGCAGCGTGAACAGGGGCTGAGTGACGGCCAGACACAGCGCATTCGCGAGATATTTCGCAAGTCGGGCTTTATCGGCCAGGGTAACCCTAGCATTTCTGTGCATCCGATGACGCCTCAGCAGTGCCGCGATGAGCGCGCCGGAAGCATGCAACCTAACGTCGGATTCTCGCGCATATGCGGGCGGCCTTTCATGGCACCCCTGTACGATCCAAAGACCCAAACACCGGATCAAGCGAGTGCCTGCATAGACCAATTTGAGTTCCCGGATATTCCTTGCGAATATCCCGTTGTTTGGGTGCGCGCGAAGGAAGCCGCCGAGATATGTGAGGTTATGGGCAAACGTCTGTGTGATGCCCACGAATGGGAGGGCGCTTGCGACGGTCGTCTACTACCGCCTGACTATCGTTTTGACTTGGCCAGGGGGAGGGCACCTGCTGAAGCCCAAAGTTTAATGCGCTTTGCACACAACAAGGCGTTCTCGGAAAACAAACGTTGGAGTTATGGTCCCACATACAAGACAGGTGTCTGCGGGACGGCAAGCCATAAGACAGCGGATTGTCCTGGCGGCGGATGGAGCGCTTGCGGCTCAAATACCTATCCGACGGGGGCATTCCCCCAGTGCCACAGCAACTTGGGCGTCTACGACTTGAATGGAAATGCGGCAGAGCACATGAATTTACCACTGGATCCAAGCCAGATGTCCAGCCGTGGAAGCCAGTCCCTTGGATACACCGAAATGAAAGGGAGCTGGTTTGTTTTTGACTCCATACGTGCCCATGAGGATTGGTGCCGATGGCGCGCACCCTATTGGCACGGCGGTCGTGTCATGGCCCCCAACAGCCATGCCAATTACCATCTCGGATTTCGTTGCTGCAATTCGCTTGCGCCGCACTGAATGCCCAAAACATCAGCTGCCATCCGTGCGGTTGACAATCCGAGCCAACCACGCGGTGAGTGATGGTAGTGGTCCCTCGGTGCTGAGTAAGGGCGCCAGTTTAGGATCCCCAATGACATCGTCCATGGAACGTGCTGCACCATTGACATAAACAGTGTTGCTTACCAATCGCACACCATGGCTGTAGTCCGCGTAATGACTACCGTGCACGGTACTGAGCGGCTGTATGGGTAACCCCGAGGGGAGCTGCCAGCCGTATATGGCAACCCGCCCGGGCATATTCCAAAGCCGGGTGCTCAGCACAAGATCCTTCTTGTGCCCGGCAGTCAGCACCTCTAGTCCCATGCCGCTGGCTTCCCGTTGCAGCTTGACCATGACGTTATGCAGACGGTAATACTCTGAACTGCGCATATCGTTGCCGGCGGGCAAGGGCTGCGGTGCCATATGCAAGGGAGCCTGACCGTAAATCAGGTCAACCATCTGGGGCGTGGGCAGTGTGAAGCCAAATTGTTCTGCTACCAACAGCGCGGTATTCAGTTCCATGGGCATTCGGGAAAAATCCGTATCCGAGCCTATGCTTAGGTAATCGGCCATGACGCAGAGTGTAAGACTCAAGGCTGTGCCGTCAGAGGCCCTACTGACCAATGAGACCGGTTGCAGATTGCGTAAAAAGTCGGGAATGTTGCCGGATTGAAGTTCGCTTAGGATTGCACTGTCCCGTTGGCGTTCGGTCATGCCTGCTACAAGATCAAAAAAGGCCGTCGCGTTGCGCGCGTTACCTAGCCTTGCTGGGATAGATTGCGGTGAAGCAACACAGGGAGAATGAACGGTACGGGCACAAGCCAGGGTGGTGAGTAGCAGCCCGCTGACGATGACCAAGTTAGGAATGTGGTAGCGTGAGCAAAGGGTCATGAGTCGGATGCCATCCGGGTGATTGGTTGTCCCCATTTATACCTCAGTCAATATGTGGTTATGAGCGCCAAAATTTCGATCTTTCCTGCCCATGGAGTGGGTGAGCCAGTGCTGCTTACGTTCCCTGTACCCTGACAGTGGCTGTAGCAACACTATGTGGTGTTCCTCCTTAATCTTCGGAACGGATGCAAGGTCATGGCCTTGGATGCCAAGGTGAGAGTGCAAGGCGTACAGTGCGACCTGACAGTTGCGGTCGCGTCGGTCACTATGTGTGCAGGGCCGAGCGAGGATATCAAAGCGAGGGACTTGCGCATGAGTGCAAATGCCATGGGGACAAGGGTAGCCTAGTGGTTAGCTCTTCTGCTACGCGACCGTTGCCCCTTCTCACAGATATCCAGAGAATCAAGGCAGATCCGACAGGGGAAGGAAGAAAAACGGCATTAGCAATAGTGATTACGCGACTTGGCACGCTGGGCGTTCCACGGATTAATTTCGGATTGACAGTGCAAGCTTTCAGAGCTCTGAAGAATCTTAGTTTGGTCTGAAGTGGGAAATCTTCTTCAAGTCATTGAGGATGAGGATGGTCTGCAGTTCAGCACTGGAGGAGTGCAAGTCATGCAGCCCCTCGGCAAGTGAAGCAAGAGACGTGGACATCAAGGCATGTGCTTTTGCAGCAGCTTCCTGGGCAGACTTTGCTGACTTGCGCGTCGCATCAATATGGTCCAACACTTTTGTCAATCCCGCACGGTATTCTATTGGCGCTGTCACCACGGCTAGGTTCAATTGAACAGATCGGTATTTCTCAAATCCTTGCGGATCTGTCTTATGAAAAGCAACCAAGGCATCGAAGGGAAGCAATGGGCAGAAATGAGACATGGGTTCCTCCTAAATCGTTACCGTAAGTCCATGGCTTTACTAGAGGATGTGACTTTGCCCCCCACGGGCAGGCACTCATCGGCGTATTCGCAAATGGGCACAAGCCTTCCGCCCACCAAGCGCAATATGAGCGAATTTTAGGCAAATGATTTGCGATTCCGCATGCTTGGCTAAGTTTGAGAGTAGATACATTCGCTGCAGCAGGGCGGGAGGAAGCCTGGAATATGCGTAAGCGAGTATTTTCAAGACGCATGACCCGCGCCAGTGGCCATTTCACGCTCCAGGCGTTGGTTGAGATGTTGGCATCGGTTCAAGGAATATATCAGCCACATCCAGCCGTTCTTCGAGCACAAGTTGGCTGCCTTACGTTGAGGGTCGTTTTCGGGATCGATAGGTTTAACCGCTGCAAAATATTGCGTGTCAAGTGTGAGACCATTTGCTATCAAGGATGCGAATGGTCAAGCGTCCAAGTACGGATATAAGCCCCAATAGTGCGTTGTCTAAAGCACAGGAGTGTTCGTATGTGTGGCATTGTTGGCGCGGTGTCAAACCGCAACATTGTTCCCCTGCTAGTTCAGGGTCTGGAGCGGCTGGAATACCGAGGATATGACTCCTGTGGAGTGGCTGTCTATGTACAAAGTGATAAGCCTGGGCTGCGCCGGGTCCGAAGTACATTGCGCGTGGCTGAGCTGGCACAACAAGTGGACACCATCTCCATGAAGGGTTCGTTGGGAATAGCTCACACTCGCTGGGCTACGCATGGGGCACCAGTGGTACGTAATGCTCACCCGCACTTCAGTTGTGGAAGAGGAGCCGGTACATACGCTACGTTCGGAAATGTCGGCTTGGTACACAACGGTATCATTGAGAACCACGAGGCGTTACGCCTCTCGTTGGAGTTAAAAGGCTACAAGTTCGACAGCCAGACTGATAGTGAAGTCATTGTTCACCTCATTGACAGCTTGTACAGGGGTGATTTGGCGGATGCAGTCAGAAGGACGACAGCGCAGTTGCACGGTACATACGCAATTGCAGTTGTCTGCAAAGATGAACCATACCGCTTGATTGGGGCACGTGTTGGATCGCCTTTGATCTTGGGGATTGGCAAGGACGGCAATGAGCATTATCTGGCCAGTGATGCATTAGCGCTCAGCGGCCTTACCGACAAGATCATTTACTTGGAAGAGGGTGATCAGGTGGATGTCCGACCTAAGACATACGTAGTGTTCGACAAAGCCCATAAGTTGCTCACCTCCGCCGAGCGCCCGATACGGGTGGTTGATGTCCGCTCCAATTGCATCGAAGTGGCCCCTTACAGCCACTACATGCAGAAGGAAATTTTCGAGCAGCCCCGCGCCATTGCCGACACCCTGGAAGGCGTGGAGGGCATCACGCCCGAGCTGTTTGACCAGCAAATGAACCACCAGCCCGGCGCCAACGCCGCGCGCGTGTTTGCGCAGATTGATTCGGTGCTGATTTTGGCCTGCGGCACCAGCTACTACAGCGGCTGCACCGCCAAGTACTGGCTAGAAAGCATTGCCAGGATCCCCACGCAGGTGGAAGTGGCCAGCGAGTACCGCTACCGCGACTCGGTGCCCAACCCCAACACCCTGGTGGTAACCATCACCCAAAGCGGCGAAACCGCCGACACCCTGGCGGCCCTGCGCCACGCGCAGTCATTGGGCATGCATCACACCCTGACCATCTGCAACGTGGCCACCAGCGCCATGGTGCGCGAATGCAGCCTAGCTTATGTGACGCGCGCCGGTGTGGAGATCGGCGTGGCCAGCACCAAGGCCTTTACCGCACAACTGGCGGGCCTGTTCCTGCTTTCCCTGTGCCTGGCCCAAGCCAAGGGACGCCTCCCCGAAGCCGAAGAAGCACGCCACCTGAAAGCCATGCGCCACCTGCCAGCCGCCCTGCAAGCCGTGCTTGCCCTGGAGCCCCAGGTCATGGCCTGGGCCGACGACTTCGCCCAGTGCGAAAACGCCCTCTTCCTGGGCCGCGGCCTGCACTACCCCATCGCCCTGGAAGGCGCCCTGAAGCTCAAGGAAATCAGCTACATCCACGCCGAGGCCTACCCGGCTGGTGAACTCAAACACGGCCCCCTGGCCCTGGTCACCAGCAGCATGCCCGTGGTCACCGTAGCGCCCAATGACGCCCTGCTGGAAAAGCTCAAAAGCAATATGCACGAGGTGCGCGCCCGTGGAGGCGTGCTCTATGTGCTGGCCGATACCGACACCCGCATCGAAAGCGGCGAAGGCCTGCACGTGATCCGCATGCCGGAGAACTACGGGGAGCTATCCCCCATGCTGCATGTGGTGCCGCTGCAGCTGCTGGCGTACCACACCGCATGTGCGCGGGGGACGGATGTGGATAAGCCGAGGAATTTGGCTAAGAGTGTGACGGTGGAATAGAGGCTGGGAGAAGTTCGTTGGATGAAGTAAACCTCATACGAGCCAATAGTGCAGAGCTGTTCAAGAAGGGGGGCACGTGTGGAGAGCCTGAGGCAGTATTTTCGTGCTTCTGTTCTGACCAATCACAGCTGCGTAAACGATGATGGTGAAAGACCGCAAGCTTTAATTGCTTCCCAACTGCAAGTGAAGCGACTGGCTATGACGACAGCTTCCGGTCAGATCTACCTTTTGCCTGAATCGCCTCGCTAGCCGGAAACTAGTTCCTCTGTATATCTTGCAGGTAAGCCAAAAGGTATTCGATGCGATTGCGTACGTTGAGGTCTTGCGGCTGTCCGTCGTCTGTTCGATACACATCTCCCCAGACCGGCATCTCACGAGAGCCGTGAGGATCGTTGGCCTTGGCGTCTCGGCCATCGATCACTTGCTTGATCCGTTGTAAGGGAAACGTGCCGCCGTTCCTGGCCGAAAGCATAGTCAGATCTGGTGGTGGAGGTACAAGACCAGTTGCCATTTTCCCATCACCCCTGCCCAACAACCCATGACAGCTGCTGCAGCTGCTTTGAAATTCTATCTTTCCATTTGTCAACTTGTCAGAAGCAAAGCAAATGCCAGATGCAGTTAGAAAGCTGCAAATCAAAAGAAGTATCCCTTTAGGAAAATTCAGTGAACGTATCATAAAAAGCAGATCCTCAGGTTTAACGGAAGTCACGCCGAATCGATGAATTAGAACCAAGAATTGAATCTTCAATATTGACAAATCTTTAATACCCTTCCAATCTGGCTCTTTGCGGATAGCATAGGTTTGCGCATTCGCAAAATTACTTCATTTGTCGACTTCCAATTGAAATTGACATAGACGGGGACATGCGAAATTCGTATCTTTGAAATGCATGCTGTCATTCCGCCCATGATCAAACCTGCGGTCAGCACCGGTTCCTTCCGTTGAGCCAATCGATGCACTATTGCAAAATTGATATTTGACAATCTATCCAATTTTAAGTGCGGGCAGCATATACAGTGAAATTCAAACCTTAAGGAAAATCACATGGCGCAAATCAACCCGTATGGAATGCTTCTCGCAATCGGCATAGCAGCGTACAGTAGCTGTACGTTGGCCCAAGTTCAAGCCAAGGAAGACATCGGCCAGGAAGAATTTGAATCACATTGTGCTTCTTGCCACGGCAAGGATGGAAAGGGCGGCGGTCCCTTGGTAGATTTCCTGAAACGTCGGTCTCCGGATCTGACTGTTCTTGCCAAAGCAAATCACGGCGTACTGCCTATGAAGAGACTCTTTGATGTCATAGAAGGTGAAGATGTACCTATCCATGGTAGCCGTGAAATGCCCGTCTGGGGGCGCGAATTCAGGATCCAAAACGCCGCGAATCTTCGTGAAGCACGCGGGCTATACGATTCCGAATCATTGGTTCGCGCGCGTATCTTGATGCTGCTGGAGTATTTAGATCGATTGCAGGTTCGTTAACTGACGTGGTAATCAGCAATCTACATTTCTTGCGATAGATGTCGGCTGATGGTCATCCACTGATAGCAGCCGAATTGCGCTTTCTCAAACCATTGGCTTCACAGCGGCCAGAAACTTAAATCATGCACGGTTTTCCCGTGCCAACTTGAATGGGAAGGGCACCATGAAAATCCGCTTTAATCATGTTATTTTGGTTGCTGTCGTAGTCTGCTCGTCATATGCAAATGCACAGCAGAATCCGTTTGAAGGCGGCAGCGTGGCATTGAACCTGGGGCTGCAATCTAACAGTACGGAAATCAGTTCCGGTTCTGATCGTATCAGTGGGATAGGATGGGACTCACAGGGCGCCAATTTGCAAGGCGCTTGGGGATGGTCCTTGAGCCCATCATTCATTGTTTCGGTAGGTGCCAGCTATAACCTAACCGATGTTTCTGCAGGAGATGCAGGCACGTCCACAGGTGGTTTTTCTCTGAAAAGGAAAAATGCCTATTCAGTCTATTTGGAACCAGGCTTCAAGGTATCGGACAAAACCTTAGCATACGGCAAAGTCGGATACGAAAATGCCAACATGCAGGGTGAAGTAGCTGGTCGAAGCGGCGACAAGTCTATCGATGGTATTGGCTATGGTCTCGGGCTTCGTACTATGCTTGACAACAATTTGTATCTTCAGGCCGAGGTCAAGCAAATTTATTACAGTTCAGCAACATTTCCCGGACAGAGTACAGACTTCAAGGTTCACGCCACCGAGGGACTGTTCGGGGTAGGCTACCAGTTTTGAACGTGGTCGAGCGGTGCCTCTAGATGCCACTGTAAGGACAAAGGCCGGATTGCCAACGCGTTTAGTGATTTCTCTAGGCTTGATGGTTTTGCACTGCTGTGTCTTGGGGGCCGTCATGGTGCTGAGCGCTTGTGCTGGGGATGTAGCCATGGATGTGACAAACTTGCAGGCCGCACAAGAGCTTGCGCGGTCCTCAAGGCCACCAGGCTCGGTCTATTCGGGATGGCGTGTGTTTAAGGATAAGTGTTCGGCTTGCCATGGAACCGATGCAGTAGGTGCTGAGACTGGCCCTGACTTGATGCCCTTGATACAGCGGATGGGTCCGCGCCGTTTCGTCGGATTGGTGCTCAAGCGCTATGACTGGAATAACCTGCAGCCTACATTTGATGCCAGCAACAGCGAGTCTTTAGAGGCATTGACTGATACAGTAATGCGGCGCAAGGAGCCAGCCATTCAGATGCCCGCTTGGGAGGGAAGTCCGAGTGTGAACTTCCATATCTTGGATCTCTATGCGTATCTCACGGCCCGCGCCGAAGGTGTACAAGGCACCGGTCGTCCGCCGCTCTAGAAATGCTGGAAATTCAATCGGTTTCATGCCGGGCACCCCCCATCACAAACTGATGTTGTTGACGTTGATGGTTTAGCAGGGGTACCTCACTTGACAAGGTGCTGCAGGTCCAACCACATGGACTGACATCAGACTGTTGGGTGGTCGATTTTTGAGCTCGATTGAGCTACGCGTGCTCTGGCCTACCCCTGGTGCGCTATGGAGGAACACTCAGGCTTGGAGGTTCGCTGCTTGCCCAGAGGTTGGTTCGACGAAGCTAGCCCTATATGAATCCAAGTCGCTTTACCTCTCGCAGGAATGGTTGCTGTGCATGAACACCTGGTGCCAAGGTCCTTTGACCTTGGTACTACCTATATGTCGTTTTTGCTGTCTGAGTACATTGCGACACAGGACTTCTTTGAATGTTGGAGACGCTTTGGGACACGATTGCAATCTGCCTGCTGCCAACAGCGAATTCAGTGGACCATCCATGGTGCAGCTGAGGGTGAATGGTCGCTCTGCTCAGGTAAATGTGGGTGCCACTTTGCTCGATGCCGCCAAGGCCGTCGGCGTGCATATTCCAACGCTGTGTTACCACCCTTGCCTACCGGCACATGCAGTGTGCCGTATGTGCCTCGTGGAACTAGATGGAGTCGTTCGGCCGCAACCTGCCTGTATTACACAAGCCAAGGCGGGTGACGTGGTGGTAACCGATTCACAAGATTTGCAGGATTTTCGGAAGAGAAATACCCAGTGGCTGCTGGCACGTCATCCCAATGCGTGCAGGGATTGTGAAGTCAATGGTGCTTGTCGCCTGCAGCAGCTGATAGGCGAAGATTCATGGGACATAGACTGGGGCTACGTTCCCAGAGGATCCATCCATCACCCAGAGCACAGCCTGATAGACCATACATCGCCTAGCATCTGGCGTGACCTTTCCAAATGCGTTGAATGCGGCTTGTGTGCAGAGGCGTGTGGTGCTTCAGGACAACAGCAATATGTCATCGGTTTTGCCGAGCGCGGATCTGAGCGCCTACCGGTCACAGTTTTCGATCTACCGCTGGCAGACACTCCTTGCATATCGTGTGGTCAATGTACGCTGGTGTGCCCGGTAGGCGCCCTGATCGAGACCCCACACTGGCATACGGTCCTGCATACCCTCGATACCCGCATGCGGGTATCGGCTGTACAGGTTGCACCGGCAACGCGTGTTGCAATTGGCGAAGAATTTGGAATGGAGCCCGGTACGGTCAGCACGGGCCAAATGATCCACGCTTTGAGGCTGCTGGGCTTTGACTATGTCTTCGATACCAATTTTGCGGCTGATGTGACTGTCATGGAGGAGGCCACAGAGCTCCTGGAACGCCTAAAGGGCACGGAGCACCTACCGCTCTTTACGTCCTGCTGCCCCGGATGGGTGAACTGGGTAGAGATCCATCGGTCAGATCTGTTGCCGCACCTGAGTACCACCAAATCACCCCAGCAAATGCATGGTGCACTCACGAAACGTACTGGCTTCACAGCTGCGCTTGGTCCCGAATTTGCGAATGGTAAGGCAGAGCCCTATGTTGTGAGTGTGATGCCCTGCACGGCCAAAAAGGACGAGGCACAACGCCCTGGCATCAGCGGTGATATTGACCATGTTCTGACCACGCGTGAACTGGCTCGGATGATCAAGGCGCGCGGTATTGCGTTCGCTGCGCTATCGGGAGAGGACAGTTTTGACCGACCTCTTGGTGAAAGCACGGGTGCCGCACAGATTTTTGCTGCCTCGGGAGGCGTCATGGAGGCGCTGTTGCGCACTGCGGCCCATTTGCGTGGGCATGACAAGACTCTGGCTTTGGAATGGCATCAACTCCGCGGCGTAGCCCAGGGCATCAAAGTCGCTGAAGTTCCCGGCATAGGCAAAGTTGCGGTCTGCAACGGCATTGCTGCAGCGCAAGGCATGCTTGCAACGCAGACGTGGCGCGATGCGTACGTTGCAATTGAAGTAATGGCTTGTGTCGGAGGCTGTCTGGGCGGCGGCGGTGAACCGAAGTCCATTGATCCACTGATCTTGGAGAAGCGCATGAGCGCAACCTATGCGCTGGACAAGGTCGCGCCCAAGCGGTGTGCGCACGAGAATCCCGATGTTCTTGCCTTATACGCCACGCAGTTGGATGGGCCCAATTCCGTCAAAGCCCGTGCACTGCTGCATACGCACTATGCAGCACGACATTCCAAACGACTCCTTCTGATGCGGTTTCTTGACTGTTTGGACAGACGCGATTCCCATGCAGCGGTCAGAGTACTTCACCCTGATGCCCTATGGTCAACGGCATCGCCCTTCGGCGATATCCGGGGTGCCGATGGCATCGTGGACTTCATCCATAGGCAGTTACCTGTCCGTAATTTGGGACCAGAGTTTGCCCGTCACCTGATGGAGTCCCCTGCCGATGAAGATGATCTCATTGTATTGACGCCCTCTGGCCAGCGCTGCAGGTTTTGTTTGGATATCGAAACCTTGCACGAAGGTAGAGCCTCCAGAGTTGTTATCAAAGCCCTATTCCGGGAAATACTGTGACCAATGTTTCCGGATTCCGATGGTTAGGCTCGCACTGCCATGCGAGAAGGCGAACATCTGCAAATACCCGCAATTGCAGGAGGTTGCTACTGTTCGTAGCGCCTCGTCACTTAGGCATCGCTCGGTCCTGTGTTGCCAATGTCTGCGAGGGCAGGCAGGTTGACAGTTTCAAGGTCCGGAAATAAAGAGTCGAACGGTCTCTGACTCAGATTTCTCACATGGCGCGACTGGCGGCATAGATTAAACATGCCCATGCTGCCATCTGATACCAAAGTTGTTCCATTGAGTGCGATTTATCAATCGTAACCAGGCTATTTGCATCAACCCTTGACGCTTTGGATTCCCAATTGAAGGGAGACTTGACATGGTCCCAAGAGACGTCGTTGTATGCAATCCAGTTCGCACATCCACTGGCACATACGGCGAAGCCTGAACGGTGTGTCGGCAACTGACTGGGGTGCAGCCTTGATCAGTAAAACGCTCAGTCGCTCGGCCCAGAATGCTATGGAGGCGCAAGCCGTCATTATGAGCAATGCGATGCAGGTGGGGTGCAAAATGAACACCTTCGGCCAATCCGCAATCAATGCCGACGTGCCGGTCGTGGTGCCCGCACTCACCACAATCCGTGTTTTCGGCTATGGCACTCAAAGTGTTGTGAGCGCCGCACGGGAAAACTGGTCGGGTATGTTCGACTGTGCCTTTGCCGTAAGCATGGATAACATGGATTTCGCTCTCTGTCTCCCTCCACAGGCCCACTGTTGTGCACGCAGGGGTGATGACACGCACTTTGACAGCACGCTGCATAACGATCTAAACGACGCATTGAGTGGTGAGCACGCCGGTTGGAATACCCAAGACCTGGTGGTGCAGTGCCGGATATCGCGTGCAGGTCAGGACAGTTGGGCTTTAGGGTCCGGCCTGTAGGACCATCATGTTGGAAGCCGCATCGCCTAGTACCAGCAAGCACCGGTTGGTAGACTTTTTGTTGTTGGGTGGAGGCCTGGCGAGTGCCTCTGCGGCAGAGACGTTGCGTGCCGAAGGCGCGCATGGTTCCATCCTCCTCTTGAGCACTGAAAACGTACTTCCTTACCATAGGCCACCACTCGATAAAAAGGCGTTTATGAGTGGGGGAGTCACGGCTGAGAAAATTACTGTTCTACGTGCCGAGCGCTATCGGGAACTAGGCATAGAGTATTTGTTGGGCACGACAGCACTGCGGGTCGATACGACACGCAAAATTGTCCAGACAGACAAGGCGGGCGCTATCGGCTACGGAAAGCTGCTGATTGCCACTGGTGCTGCTGCACTGCGACCTCGGATACCGGGCGCCGATGCACAGGGCATTTTTTGCCTGCATACGCTGGATGACGCCCAGGCGGTACGCCAGGCCGCGCAATCGGCCCGCAACGTCGTCGTCGTAGGAGGCAGCTTTATTGGCCTGGAAATAGCTTCGACGTTGAGGCAGCAAGGTGCTTCGGTTACAGTGATTGAACAATGTGACAGTGTCTTTCCCGTTCTTGAGTCTGCAGAAATCAGTGCCTTCTTCCTGCAACTGTGCCGAGAAAAGGGGGTGCAGGTTTTGCTGTCTGAAACCGTATCGGCCTTCTTGACAGCAGCTGGGCGGATCACGCAAGTAGAACTTCACTCGGGCGCCCTGTTGCCTTGTGACCTAGTGATTCTGGGTCAGGGAGTCACTCCCAACACCGCGTTTCTCGCTGGAAGCGGCCTAAAGGAATTGGACGGTCTTGTGGTCAACCAGCACTTGCAAACCGAAGACCCGCATATTTTTGCGGCAGGTGACGTAGCCAACTTTCCGGATCACGTGTCGGGCGAGCGCCGCCGCTGGGAGCACTGGGATAACGCCATCAAGCAGGGTCGCCTTGCAGCAAAGAACATGTTAGGTCAGCGCCTGACATACGACCAAGTGTCGTATTTTTCTTCTGGACTGTTTGGCGTGACTTTTGAATTCTTTGGCACCGTACACGCAAGCAATGAGCACATCGTGCGCGGTTCTCTGGCACAGCGCTCCATGGCACTCCTGTACATGCAAGGCGACGTGATACGGGGCCTTTTTTCGACGGGACGCCCGGCCAAAGAGACCAAATCCATTGCGTCCTTGATTCGTTACGGTGTGAATGTCAAGGCCATCAAATCTCGGTTGGGCGACCCTGACTTTGGCCTTGAAGCATTCCCGAATCAGACTGTCTTGATCCTGCAGGGGGGGGGTGCCCTGGGGGCTTTTGAGTGTGGCGCAGTCAGGGCGTTGGAGGAGTCCGGCATTCGCCCGGACATCGTCGCGGGTGTATCGATTGGCGCATTGAATGGCGCCATCATGGCCGCTAATGCCACGCGCATGGCCGCAGCACTGGAGGCGTTCTGGAACGAATTGGCGTTGGATATATATGGCATCTCGCCAGGGCCCATGGGGGACCTGCTGACTGCCTGGCATATTCTGAACTTCGGCATTCCCAACTTCTTTGTGCCGCACTGGATGTCGCCTGTGGCCCTAGGGCCGCAGGCATGGACCAGTTTCTACGACCCCGCGCCAATGCGACGCTTGTTGCTGAAGTATGTGGACTTCTCCGGTCTGCGAGCGAGCCCGGTACGGTTGTTGATCAGCGCCGTGAACGTGGAGACGGGTGAGATGGAGGTCTTTGACAGCTATTCCGACATGCTCACTCCGGACCATATTTTAGCCAGCTGCAGTTTGCCGCCAGGATTCGGCTGGACTACCATTGATGGCCGTCACTATTGGGACGGCGGCATTGTCTCGAACTCCCCGCTCGATATGGTCGTGCAGCGTTGTGGGGCAGATGGCAAACGAACTTTCGTCATTGACTTGTTTCCCAACAAGCGGGCGCTTCCAAAAAATCTGCTCGAAGTACAGGCGCGCCGTGACGAAATTGGCTACAGCGAGCGGTTGGTTAACGATGTCAGAACCCGCGAACTGGTGCACGATTTCCACCGCCTAGTTGAGGAGTTGATGGGTAGCCTTGAGACCGACGCGTGTGAGCGCATCAAAGAGTCACCTTTGTACATCCAGTTGATGGGCGAGACAGCATCGTTGCCGATCATGCGCATTGTGCGCGAAGCGCGTAACGATGAGAGCGCATCACGTGACTATGACTTCTCTCAGGCCGCTGTCCAACGCAATTTGCATGATGGATACACATTGACGAAGCGCATGCTCAGCACGGTCTCGCGAAAGGAGCGCGCCTAGGGTTCTGGGGTGCCAAGTATGAGGGTAGCCACGCCGTGCGAAATGCAGTCGCCGATTACGGCAGTCGACGAGCACAGAGCAGTGCTCTGGCAGCCCGTCCAATTCGTTCAAGTCAAGCCGAGAGAGGTTTTTGGACATCTAGCGTCAAGAAACTTGCGGATTCGTAAGCCCGCCTCCATAGCAGCAGCTATTCTGAAGCCGTGTCTCAAGCGGCCAGCGCAAGCGAACCAGAGAGGCATGGAATTGGGGGACTCAAGAAATTGGGTCAAGTTTTGGTGCCTAGCATCAAAACGGATGGGAACGTCCCCAGACGTGTCAGCATGACAAGCTGACCCGGGGTTCTCACCACAACCGCCAACCCCTGAAAAGGTTGGCGGGTCTGTTTTAAGGGCCTTTGCATATGCTGGACTAATCCCGCCAGCGGCAATGCTTAAATCCAACCACTGGCTATGCTGTATTGGCACAGAGGCGCTGCCTGCGGGCCTAATGAGGTATTTCGATGATCAAGAACTTTCGTTTGCACAGTTGCTGCTGCAGGTGAGTTGGATTCGTATTAACCAACCCCGCCTGCAACACCATCCGATAGGCACAAAACCGTGGATTAGTCTGCGAATCGGCCATCACGTCCATTAGTGCTCAAGGTTCAGTGTTAGTTGTGGCTGATCGCCTAGTCGTTCCGAATAATTGACCTCCATTTCATGCATAGGCGCCAAAGAACGCAATGCATTGAGCACCCCTCTCGGGAAGCCTTGGCGCTTGGGGTTTGGGTTCAAGAGCTCTTCGATTACTTCAGGGAAGTCTGGTTCGTTCCAGTGATCTTTGAGCCTGTGCCCAACATGGGGGAACTGCGAGTGAACCACGGCAAAAGCGAAATTGTTGTCAAGCATGCGCATCTCCTCGTTGAGTTGAAATTGATTTCTGGCATGCCGACATCGGCTGCCAACAAGGTTTTTAATGGCCAGAAACGATACGGCAGATTCAAACTCTATGGAAGATCCAGATACTTCCGGTTGCACACAAATAAAGCGGCTTACAGATTCGCTGTAACTTCACCTGAACCCTCAGCGCGATACCAGCTAACCATTCGCTGTGCCTGGCGAGTCGGCAAACCCAAACGCTCGCCGCTACCAGAGACTGTGAGTTGCCCTGAACCACAGTCTGACCCGTCTTTAGCAGGTCAATCTGGCGCATGCTCATGGAATCATCTCGGTTCTGACCACGCCGCCAAGGTCCCTGTAAAGTCTCACCTTGACTGTCGCGTTAACGTCTGGGCGCCGGTTTCGTACTGAACTCGGCATTGGCGCAGCTAGGAGCGGTGCAGGAACTCACCTTGCGCAGCTCCCCCTAAAAGCTCACCTTTGGGCAGTTGGAGGGATGACAAAACGCCGCCTGACCGCATGTTCAGGACGTTTTGGGTCCAGTTAGGGGCGTTCGCGTAAAGGTTTACAACTGGTCCCCGTAAACCATCACCTAAGTGTGAATTTTCCGGGCTGGAACTCTCTGCCTGCAGACATAGGGAGGTTAGACCCTGAATAGAGACCTGCCAAGAGCGATTCCTATGGCTTCTGGAGACTTCTGCGGGATCGCCGCTGTGCTGCAGTCCCAGTAAAGACTCACCTTTGTCCTCCACCCTGCCCTAAAGTTACTTACTCAGATTCCTACCCCTACCCTTCCGAAACCGGTGTCCACTGAAGACTATTCGTCAAAGTCGTTTGAGCTATTGGGTGACGACAAAGATCTGGATTGGCTTCGGACCATTCGGAACGAAATCCTACATTCTGGTGAGCCTGGTTCAGTTTCAAAGCTTTGGAAGCTGCCATCGTCTGATGACATACCAGCATTTCAAGCCTCTCTGGAAGCTGAAGCAAAACGTGCAGTTCGTTTGGCCTTCAAGGTGATTTATGCGAACACAAAGCCGGAGTCGATGACTCAGTAGACAGCCATCGCCCTCCGCTGTACCCTCAAATCTAAGGGGAGTCGTAAATGTCAAAACCAATATTCGAGCGCGCATTCGTCATCACGCAACGCAAGTACGTGAACATGTTTGGCAATGCCAACCTGGAGTCAATCAACCAGGTCTTCAATTTCAGGGTCGAGGATCTGCCGCTACGGCCAAGGCAAGAACTACCACCCCAATATGGGGAGCCCACATTCGGCCTGACTTTTGACCTGGCCAGTGGACACACCATCAGCATGACGAAGATGGTCCAGTTCTCCAGCCAGGACGGCATGCTGGAAGGGGTCAAACACCCGCTGAGCTCCTTTGGCGATGCAATAGACCAGGCCAAGGTCGCGTTCCCCAGCTTTGAAGGCGCACCTACAGGCCTGGCGCCCGTTCTCGAATGCAGCCTCGACTCAGCCAGTGAGGACGAGAGTTGGATCGCTGTGCCGCCGATCTGCACCGTGGCCATATTCGAATCAATGGCGCCGGCTAAAGACCCTGAAGCTGATACATCCACCGCGGTGCTGATCTGGTTCCAGGACGGCTTTGGGCTCGCGCTGGATAACCGCACCAAACAACAGATCTAGGGTTTGGATTGGGCAGCGATTGCAGAGGACTGGTCGTATTGATTCGCAAATTCGAACCAAGCTAGACGAGTACTTTACAAATGCAAAATGTTGGCTTTACCTGCGACCGGTACATTGACTAGATGGCGAATTGACGTCACCTGCAACTCCTCCCTGGCAGGCCATCAGACGATGGTTAAGACCCAGCACTTACCCTGCTGGGTTTTCTTTTTGTGTGGCGAAAAGATCGGATTGCCAGCAGGTCAGCGAGACGACGCCAGCCCATAGATCACCATTCCCACAGCTACTGCGGCAATGAACCACAGGAACCATGAGCCGTCGCCCTCCTCCATGATCGTCGCAAAAGCCTGCTGATGGACCTGTTGGCCGGCAGGACCTGATACCTTCTTGCTGTAGCTGATGCCGGTACCCGGCAGGCCCACGGTGGTGCGCGTGCCGTTCTTCCCAATGTTCACCGTAGCACCAGGCACCCCGATGGATGTGCTGATGCCTGACTGGCTCAGGTTGATCTTCACACCGGGGAAGAGCTTGATGGTTTTACGGAAGCGGAAGGACATATGTAGAGTCCAGCGCTGCTAATCACATAATTAGGCAATTGGGTTTGATACGTTCAGTACTTGCTCGTCGCTTTACTCCCCTGCGCCAAGAACACGATCAGGATGATCCACCCCACAACAGGCAAAAAGACGATCAGTTGCCACCATCCGCTGCGGTCTGTGTCATGCAGGCGCCTGGTCGCTGCCGCCAGCGATGGCAACAGCACACCCAATGAGAACAGCCCGCTCAGAACTGGGGACACCATAGTGGTGGCGACGCTTGCTAGGACAATGAACAGAGAGAACCACCAGTACTCAGAAAGTGATGCAGTTCCCTTGAACTCAGCGTATTTTGAAAAGCATGTCTTGATGGCGTCTTGGAAGTTCATTGATTATTTATTTCTTCGTCAAATGACGGTTAATGTTTAAGGATAACCAAAAATTTGTGAATGTGCTATCCCCCACATGGGTGAGTTATTTGAAAATACTCATTTGGGCATACCCAGAAATATCAGACTGCCATACGCCAAGCTGACTTAGATTTGCGTTTGCGTGAAGCAACAAAGAGCAATCCAAGTCCTGCCAACATTAGCGCATATGTTTCTGGTTCGGGTACTGAGACCACCATAGACCAGCGACTGGCAGAATAGATATCCAGAGGACCTGAGTATCCTGCGTCATATGAACCAATTGTGGGTGGGTTCGACGCCATCGCATATCCACTTGGATAATTGATGTTTGGTGACCAAATTAACACTTGAGCGCCATCAATTGGTGGATTCGCTAAGGTTCTATCGAGGTCACGTATAAAGAAATTATTGGCAAGTCCATCGAACGAAGCTACAGCGGCGTTTCCATTGGTTACGCATGCTGTGGCGCATACGTAGCTTTTGATATCCATCCCATAGCGCATCTCATAAGGAACACCATTGAATTTAAGTGAAAAGGCTGTAATTCCAGTTACGATATTTCCGTTAGCGGTTCCATCAAATGTCCCGCTCACAGTCAATGGAGGGTCACTTTGGTAGTTACTTGCAAATGTGATGAATTTATACGACCAGTCGAATTTCTCAGCAAAGGCTGATGATCCTGCTCCCAAAATGGCGAACAACAGTGATAAACGCAAGATGTATTTCATGGGAAATTTAATTGTGAAAGTTCAAGGATAATTCGAATCCTCCGTACATCAATAGCTCAAACGTACTAACGTATATTTGCAATAAACATGTCACCCCCCCAAACGGGGGATATCAAACGTTTTGATTTTGATTTAAGAAAATTTGCATATCTATTTACTACAGCGAGCTGAATTAACAATAAAGAAAGCCCGCACATGGCGGGCCTTTCACTCTCAAATTTGACCTATTAGATCAAGCAATCAAGAATTCTGATTTGTCACGGCCCTGAAGCCATTTCGGAGCCAGGCCACGTCCAGACCATTCCTTGCCAGAAACTGGGTCACGGTATTTAGCAGCAACCTTGGAACCTTCAGGCTTTGCTTTCTTTGTATCTCGTGTGGTTCCAAAGAGGTCGTCCTGGGTCAAACCGTATTCGGCGATCAGCTCGCGAACCTTGTTCACGGCTTCCGACAACTCCGCCTGGCGAGTTTCTTCAATTTGCTTTTCAAGTGCTTCTTTTTGAGCAATGAGTTCTTTTAGGGTTGACATATTCACAATCATTTCCAAGTTAACAGATATCCAACTGACGCATAATTAATTGCGACATCGAGTATTTTAGTACTTTGAGATAACGGTGGTAGGTCTTGATGAATATATTGAGAACGGTCCCCGGAAAGGCTCACCTAATTCACGGCCGATTTGATCTTGGCCTTCAGCGCTTCCAGCGTCGGAGGCTTGATCATGTATCCCTTGATACCGAGGGGCAGCACTTCGGTTAGGGTGTCCTTGCTGGTGTCGGCAGTCATCATTATGACGGGGACATGGGCGAAATATGGATTCGGCAATGCTCGAAGCCTTTTCACAAACTCGATGCCGTCCATCGGATCCATGTGAATGTCAGACAGAACCAAATCCGGCTGGAACTTGATGGCCTCCACCAAAGCGCCCTTCCCGTCTCCTGCTTCATGAATCTGGTGGATGCCGATCTGTAGCAGAAGCTCCATCACGAGTCTACGCATGATGGGTTCGTCGTCTACGAGGAGGACGCGGAGCTTAGAGAGAATTTTGGCCATATGTGACTTACCGTGGTAATCCCCCCGATAAACCAAAGGTCCGAGAAGTAGAATTTTCCAAGAAGGAAGTTCTACGTGAAGAAGTCAAGATTTACCGACAGCCAGATCATGGCTGCCTTGAAGCGTGTTGAAGCCGGTCTG
>NZ_QFZK01000002.1 GCF_003415675.1 Rhodoferax lacus | reverse complement strand
ACACGTCTACCAACACAGCGGGCCAGCCAGATCGGGGAATTACTGCCGCACCGCTGGCAAGACATTGCTGTCTAACTGTCAGGCATGACCGAGGTCAGCGGTCAATATGGGATGGCCGGACGCATACGCCGGGCCCGTGGAGGGGCCAGCTCCTTGCTCCGTGGCTGCCTGCCTGTCCTGGCGGCTGGTGTTGAGATTGAGGCGTGGTGCGCTGAGCTTCTTGTGAACCGAAGCATCGCCACACAGGGGGCATTGCACCAGGGCACGGGCGCACTGCGACACAAAGTCATCTTCGGAGGCAAACCAGCCTTCAAAGGTGTGATTTTGCGCACATTGAAGATCCAGAACTTTCATGGCGCTATTGTCTGACCTATGCCAGGCTCTGGGCGCTCTGCCACTGCAAGTCCCAGTTGCCGGCCAGCGTATTCTGCAACCACAAGGCACCGGCGAGGGTCTTGGCATCGGTGACTTTGCCTTGCAGGCACCACTGCAGCAACTCTTCGGGCGTGGCCGTGAAGACATCCAGAAATTCTCCGGCGTCCAACTGCTGTGCGCCAGCCGTCAGGCCGCGTGCAAACCAGATGTCTATGAACTCCGTGGAGTAGGCAATCACCGGGTGCATCAGCCCGGCACGTGCCCATTCGGTGGCACTAAAACCGGTTTCTTCCTGCAACTCGCGCTGTGCGCAGCTGAAGACGGATTCGCCCGCATCCAACTTGCCTGCCGGAAATTCGATCATCACCTGGCCCACGGGATAGCGGTACTGCCGCTCCAGCACCACGCGCCAGGCACCCTGTGCGTCCTGTAGCAGCGGGATGACCATGACGGCACCGGGATGCACCACGTACTCACGGGTGGCCTCACTGCCGTCGGGCAGCACAACCCGGTCACGAAAGGCGTGCAGAAAGTTTCCCTTGAAGACTTCCTCGGAAGACTTTTGGGTTTCCATCAGGTGTTTGTTATCAGCAGTGGACAAAGGCGTGTTCCCTGTTTCCAATGAAAAACGGGCTGCAAGACACTTGCAGCCCGGAGACGGCTCTAACGGCTGACGCGGACTCAGGTGCCCAGCATCTGGAGCACAGAGCGGGCGCACAGCGCCATCAGGCCGCCGGGCATCAGGCCCAGCACCAGGATGGCAGCGCCGTTGAGGCACAGCACCACGCGTACATCGGCACCGGCCACAACATTGCTGGCGGTGATGGGGGCATCAAAGTACATCACCTTGATCACGCGCAGGTAGTAGAAGGCGCCAATCAGCGACATCAGCACCGCAAACACCGCCAGGTACAGATAAACCTGCTCGCCCGACGCCACCAGGGCCTGCAGCACCGACAGCTTGGCGTAGAAACCGGCCAACGGGGGAATACCGGCCAGCGAGAACATGCTGACTGCCATGATGCCGGCGTAAAGCGGGCTGCGCTGGTTCAGACCGGCCAGGTCGGCAATCTCTTCGCTCTCAAAGCCTTCACGCGAGAGCAGCAGCAGCACACCGAAGGCCGCCAGCGTGGTCAGCACATAGGTGATGACGTAGAACATGGAGGAACTGTAGGCATTGGCTGCCGACAGCGTGTTGCCATTGACCACACCGGCCATGAGGCCCAGCAGCACAAAGCCCATCTGCGAGATGGTGGAAAAGGCCAGCATGCGCTTGACGTTGGTCTGCATGATGGCCGCCAGATTGCCCACCAGCAGCGAGCCAATCGACAGCACCATCAGCATTTGCTGCCAGTCGATGGCCAGGGGCAACATGCCTTCCACCAGCAGGCGCATGGTCATGCCAAAGGCTGCCAACTTGGGGGCTCCACCAATCATCAGCGTAATGGCGGTAGGTGCACCCTGGTAGACATCGGGGATCCACATGTGGAAAGGCACCACACCGAGCTTGAACGCCAGGCCGGAGACGATGAATACCAACCCAAAGATCAGCACCTGGTGGCGCACATTGCCCGAAGCAATGGCCTTGAACACGGCGGTGATGTCCAGCGAGCCGGTGGCGCCGTACAGCATGGACATGCCATACAGCAGGAAGCCGGAGGCCATGGCACCCAGCACAAAGTACTTGATGGCGGCTTCGGTGGCGGGCACATGGTCGCGGCGCAAGGCCACCAGGGCGTAGCTCGACAGGGTGAGCAGTTCCAGACCCAGGTAGATCACCAGGAAGTTGTTGCCGGAGATCATGACAAACATGCCCAGCAAGGCAAAGATGCTCAGGGTAAACAACTCGCCACCGCGCAGCATGTCGCGCTGACCGGCGTAGGGGCGTCCGTACACCAGCGTGATCATCATGGCTACCGTGGCAAAGCACTTGAGCCAGTTGCCCATGGAGTCGCTGACCACCATGTTGCCAAAGGCGTAGTGCGTCATGCCAGAAGAGGCGTACATGGCTTGCAGCACCGCAACAGCACCCAGTGTCATCAGGGTGATGACATAGGTTGCACCACGCAGCGGTGTCTTCACACCCAGGTCCATCAGGGCAATGACACAGGCCATCACCAGCAACATGATCTCGGGGTAGACCGCGATCA
Organism: Rhodoferax lacus; assembly: GCF_003415675.1. GTDB lineage: Bacteria > Pseudomonadota > Gammaproteobacteria > Burkholderiales > Burkholderiaceae_C > Allorhodoferax > Allorhodoferax lacus. Next base: position 539,347 of record NZ_QFZK01000002.1, on the reverse strand, counting down.
AACTGATATTGTCAATCATCTTTTATCTCTCAATTCAGTGTGATCAGTTCAACTTCGACACTGCAACATGCTTGAGCAATTGCGTGACTGAAACGTCCATCACATCCGTGAAGGGCTTGGGATAGATACCCATGTACAACACAGCAACCGCCAGCAGGGCCAGCATCAGGAACTCGCGGGCATTGATGTCCAACAACTCCTTGACATGGTGATTGCCCACCGGTCCGAGGTACACACGCTTGAACATCCACAGGGTGTAGGCCGCGCCAAAAATCAGCGCACTGGCTGCCGCAAAACCAACCCAGAAGTTGTATTTGACGGCACCCAGAATCACCATCCATTCGCCCACGAAACCGGCAGTACCCGGCAGGCCGCAATTGGCCATGGAGAACAGCAGGGCAAAGGCCGCAAACTTGGGCATGGTGTTGACCACGCCGCCATAACTGGCAATCTCACGGGAGTGCACGCGGTCATACAGCACGCCGATGGACAGGAACATGGCAGCCGAGACAAAGCCGTGGGCAATCATCTGAACGATGCCGCCCGAAACACCCAGGTCACTGAAGATGAAGAAGCCCAGGGTGACAAAGCCCATGTGCGCCACCGAAGAGTAGGCCACCAGCTTTTTCATGTCCTGCTGAACCATGGCCACCAGGCCCACGTACACCACGGCAACCAAAGAGAGTGCAATCATGAAGCCGGCCCACTCATGCGCCGCATCGGGTGCGATAGGCAGCGAGAAGCGCAGGAAACCGTAGGCACCCAACTTCAGCATGATGGCAGCCAGCACAGCAGAACCACCGGTGGGCGCTTCCACGTGCACGTCGGGCAACCAGGTGTGCACCGGCCACATGGGCACCTTGACCGCAAAGGCAGCCAGGAAGGCAAAGAAGATATAGGTTTGTGCGCTGCTGCTCAGGGGCAAGGCGTACCAAACGGCCAGATCGAAGCTGCCACCGGACTTGGTGTACAGGTAAATCAGGGCAACCAGCAACAGCAGCGAGCCCATCAGGGTGTACAGGAAGAATTTGAAGGCCGCATAGATCTTGTTCGGGCCGCCCCAGATACCGATGATCAGGTACATGGGAATCAGCGTGGCTTCAAAGAACACATAGAACAGCATGCCGTCGAGTGCGCAGAACACGCCAATCATCAGGCCGCTCAGGATCAGGAAGGCGCCCATGTACTGGTTCACGCGCGAGGTGATCACTTCCCATCCGGCAATCACCACCACAACGTTGATGAAGGCAGTCAGCAGCACAAACCAGAACGAGATGCCGTCCAGGCCCAGGTGGTAGTTGATGTTGAAGCGCTCAATCCAGGGCGCGTTTTCCACAAACTGCATGGCAGCCGAGTGGTTGTCAAACTGGCCGTACAGCGGCAGCGTGACCAGCAGGCTGACCAGCGCACCAATCAGTGCGACCCAGCGCACGGTTTTAGCCTGGTCGTCGCGACCCAGTGCCAGAAGAACTATTCCGAACGCAACGGGCGTCCAGATCGCAAGGCTCAACAATCCCATTTTTTCTTTCTCCTACTTGAGCCAAACGAAGTACGTCATCAGGACAAAGATGCCCAGAATCATCACCAAGGCATAGTGGTACAGATAGCCGGTTTGCAGCTTGCGCACGCCACCAGACACCCAGCCCACGAGTTTCCAGGAACCGTTCACCACGGCACCGTCGATCAGCATCTGGTCGCCACCCTTCCATAGCACGGTACCCAGAGCGCGGGCGCCACGGGCCAGGATGTTCTCGTTGATCCAGTCCAGGTAGTACTTGTTTTCCAGCAAGGTGTAGATCGGCATCGCCGCCTTCTTGATGGCCGTGGGCAAGGCCGGGTTGACCATGTACATGTAGTAGGACAGTGCCACACCCGACAGGGCCAGCCAGAACGGTGCTGTGCTCAGTGCATGCAGCGCCATGGCCACAGGTCCGTGGAAGGCGTGAGCCATCTCCTCCATGCCGGGGTGCTTTTCGTGGTCGATGAAAATCGCACCCTTGAAGAAGTCGCCAAACAGCATGGGGTCAATCGTCAGGTAGCCAATGATGACCGAGGGGATGGCCAGCAGGACCAGCGGCACCCACACCACCCAGGGGGATTCGTGCGGCTTGTTGTCATGGCCGTGGCCATGGTCGTCATGCCCATGGGCGTCATGCGCATCGTGGTCGTGGTCGTGGTCGCCATGGTGGGCATCCGGATTCTGGTCAAAACGCTCTTTCCCGTGGAACACCAGGAAGTACATGCGAAAAGAATAGAAGGCCGTCACAAACACACCTGCCAGCACGGCAAAGTGGGCGAAACCAGCACCGGGCAGGTGGCTTTCGGCCACAGCTTCAATGATGCTGTCCTTGGAGTAGAAACCGGCAAAGAAGGGTGTGCCAATCAAAGCCAAAGAGCCCAGCAGCGAAGTGATCCAGGTAATGGGCATGTACTTGCGCAGGCCACCCATCCAGCGGATGTCCTGGTTATGGTGGCAACCCATGATGACGGAACCGGCACCAAGGAACAGCAAGGCCTTGAAGAAGGCGTGCGTCATCAGGTGGAATACACCGACCGAGTAGGCCGAAGCACCCAGGGCCACGGTCATGTAACCCAGCTGCGACAGGGTGGAATAGGCCACCACGCGCTTGATGTCGTTCTGGATGATGCCCAAAAAGCCCATGAACAGCGCGGTGATGGCACCGATCACCAACACGAAATTCAGGGCCGCGTCGCTGAGCTCAAACAGGGGCGACATGCGCGCCACCATGAAGATGCCAGCCGTCACCATGGTGGCGGCGTGGATCAGCGCGGAAATCGGTGTGGGGCCTTCCATGGAGTCAGGCAGCCACACATGCAAGGGGAACTGGGCCGACTTGCCCATGGCACCAATGAACAGGCAAATGCAGATCACGGTAACTAGCATCCACTCGGTGCCAGGAAAGGCCAGCTTGGACAGCTCTTCGGCCCGTCCGAACACTTCGGTGTAGTTGAGCGTGCCAGCAAAGGCGACGATCAGGCCAATGCCCAGGATAAAGCCAAAGTCACCCACACGGTTGACCAGAAAGGCCTTCATGTTGGCAAAGATGGCGGTGGGTTTGTTGAACCAGAAACCGATCAGCAGGTACGACACCAGACCCACGGCTTCCCAGCCGAAGAACAGCTGCAGCAAGTTGTTGCTCATCACCAGCATCAGCATGGAGAAGGTGAAAAGCGAAATGTAGGCAAAGAAACGGTTGTAGCCTTCGTCCTCGTGCATGTAGCCGACCGTGTACAGGTGGACCATCAGAGAGACAAAGGTCACCACGCACATCATCATGGCGGTGAGGCCATCGACCAGGAAGCCGATTTCCATTTTCAGGCCACCCACCGACATCCAGGTGTAGAGGGTCTCGTTGAAACGGGCGCCGTCCTGCACCACGCTGAGCAGCGTCTGTACCGACAGCACAAAGGCCACCAGTACGCCCAGAATGGTCAGGCTGTGGCTGCCCACGCGGCCCATGACATTGCCACCGAACTTGGTGCCCAGCACACCGGCCAGCACGGAGCCAACCAGGGGTGCGAGCGGAACCCATATCAGGGTTGAGGCGGAAAGGGTTTGAGACATTTTCTGGTTACCCTTTTAGCGAATTCAGTTCGTCCACGTTGATGCTGGACTTGTTGCGGAACAGCAAGACCAGGATCGCCAAGCCAATAGCGGACTCGGCAGCGGCTACCGTCAGAATGAAGAACACGAAGATCTGGCCGTGCATGTCATGCAGGTAATAGGAGAAAGCAACGAAGTTGGTGTTCACCGCCAGCAGCATCAGCTCAATCGCCATCAGCAACACAATCAGGTTACGACGGTTGAGGAAGATGCCAACAACGGACATGGCGAACAGAATCGCGCCCAATGCCAAAAAGTGACCTAGTGTGAGTGTCATGCTTTTACCTCTGCAGCAGCAACCGGTGCTGGCTCGGGAGCCACTTGCGTGGCATCCATCTTGAGCACCGTCATACGATCGCGTGCCTTGACGCGAACTTGCACGCCGGGGCTTACATACTTGCTGTCCTTGCGGGCTCGCAGTGTCAATGCAATGGCGGCAATCATGGCCACCAGCAGGATGGCTGCAGCAACCTCCAGCGGGTAGATGTACTGCGTGAACAGCACGACACCGAGTTCCTTGGTGTTGGACACCATGGGCTCAGCGGTGCCTGCCAATTCCGCGCCCCGGAAGCCTTTCATCAGTACGGCGGACATTTCCAGCGCAATGATCACGCCCACCAGGGCAGCAAAGGGAAAGTGCTTCCAGAAGCCCTGACGCAGGTTCTCCATGTTGATGTCCATCATCATCACGACGAAGAGGAACAGCACCATCACCGCCCCCACATAGACCAGCACCAGAACGATGGCCAGGAACTCAGCTTTCAGCAGCATCCAGATCATGGCGGCCTGGAAAAAGGTGAGCACCAGGAACAACACGGCATGCACCGGGTTGCGCGCGGTAATCACACGGAATGCTGCGATCAGCAAGACCGTGGAGAAGACATAAAAAAGACCGGTTGTGACATTCATATTCAAATTCTTTCTGTCATGGGCCTTAGCGGTACTTGGCGTCGGACTGCTTGGCAGCCGCGATCACGCTCTCATACCGGTCACCCACGGCCAACAGCATGTCTTTGGTGAAGTACAGGTCGCCCCGCTTTTCACCGTGGTATTCCAGAATGTGGGTCTCCACAATCGAATCCACCGGGCAGCTCTCTTCGCAGAAGCCGCAGAAGATGCACTTGGTGAGGTCGATGTCATACCGCGTGGTGCGGCGTGAGCCGTCGGCGCGCACATCGGATTCGATGGTGATGGCCATGGCCGGGCAAACCGCTTCGCACAGCTTGCAGGCAATGCAGCGCTCTTCGCCGTTTTCATAACGGCGCAGGGCATGCAGGCCACGAAAACGTGGGGACAGAGGCGTCTTTTCTTCCGGGAACTGCACCGTTACCTTGCGGCGAAACAGGTAGCGGCCAGTCAGGGCCAAGCCCTTGAACAGTTCAATCAGCAGAAAGCTGTAGAGAAAGTCCTTGAGCGAAAAAACGGAGGGCGTGCGGGCTACAAAGTGGTTAGACATAGTGGCTTCCTTCACTTCCAGATGTTGAAGGGAGTTTGCATCCAGATGCCCACCACCGTCAGCCATACCAGCGTCAGGGGAATGAACACTTTCCAGCCCAGGCGCATCACCTGGTCATAGCGGAAGCGGGGGAATGTGGCGCGCACCCAGATGAAGAAGCTCACCACCAGGAAGGTCTTGGCACCCAGCCAGATCCAGCCGGGAATGAAGTCCAGCGCAGCAACCGGGGACAGCCAGCCGCCCAGGAACAGGGTGGCTGCCAGGATGGAGATCAGCCACATGTTGGCGTATTCCGCCAGGTAGAACATGGCGTAGGACATGCCCGAGTACTCAACCATGTGACCGGCCACAATTTCAGCCTCGCCTTCCACCACGTCAAAAGGATGGCGGTTGGTTTCGGCCAGGCCGGAGATGATGTAGATCACAAAGATCGGCAGCAGCGGCAGCCAGTTCCAGGACAGAACGCCCAAGCCCATGTCCGCCATGGTGCCTTTGCTCTGCCCCATCACAATATCCGTGAGGTTCATACTGCCCGACACCATGAGCACCACCACCAGGCAGAAGCCCATGGCGATTTCGTAGCTCACCATCTGTGCCGAGGCGCGGATGGCACCCAGGAAGGCGTACTTGGAGTTGGAAGCCCAACCGGAAATCACCACGCCGTAGACTTCCACCGAGGCGATAGCCATGACATACAGCAGACCGGCATTCACGTTGGCCAGAGCCACATCAGGGCCAAAGGGCACAACCGCCCAGGCGGCCATGGCCGGCATGATGGTCAACACCGGACCAATGAAAAACAAGCCCTTGTTGGCTGCGGTAGGAACCAGAATTTCCTTGGTCAGCAGCTTCATGGCGTCCGCGATGGGCTGCAGCAGCCCCCAAGGACCCACGCGATTCGGCCCTAGGCGCACTTGCATCCAGCCCAGGAACTTGCGCTCCCACAGCGTCAGGTAGGCCACAGCGCCCATCAGCGGCAGGACCACGACGACGATCTTGATCAGCGTCCAGATCACCGGCCAGACCAGGGCTGCCCACCAGGCGTCGCTCACCAGCCCTGCGCCTGCGTTGAATATTGCGTCAATCATGCCAATGCCTCCTGCCCTGCGGCCTGGGTTGCAGCACCGCGACCATCGGCCGTCAATTGCAGGCTGGTCGAGCGGCGCACCAGACTGTCGAGCTGATAAATCGATGCCACAACCGGCGCCCCATTGGCTGGGGTCACATCAATGGACGCAGTCGTTGCATTGCCCAGGCGGCTTGCAGGAACGAACGCGGGCGCGCCACCGTTGTCACGGTGCATCGCAGCGAGCACCTCTTGTGAAGACTCGAAATCAAAACCGGGCAGGCCCAGCAGATTGGCCAGCACGCGCATCACTTTCCAGGCCGGACGGGCTTCACCCAGGGGACGCACCACCGCAAAGAAACTCTGCACGCGGCCTTCGGCATTGACGAAGGTTCCGGCCGTTTCGGTGAACGGTGCAATCGGTAGCAACACATCGCTAAAGGCCATGTTGGCCTTGAAGGGGCTGAGCGTAACCACCATGTCGGCCTTGTCCAAGGCCATGGCAGCCTGCTCACCGGCAGCGCTGTCAAGAACGGGTTCGGTGTTCAGCAGAATGGCCGCCTTGAGTCCGCCGGACAGCATCTGCCCTGCGTTCAAGCCATCCATGCCCGGCAGGGCACCGGCGATTTGCGCACCTACGGTGTTGGCAGCCTCGGTGAGGTAACCCACGGTGGCACCGGTCTCGGATGCAATCCAGTTGGCCAGTGCCAGCAGGCTGGAAGCCTTGGCATGGTGGGCTGCCGCGTTGCCCAGAAGAATGGCTTTGCGCTCGCCACCCAGGAGGCTGACAGCAATGGCCCGGGCCACTTCACTGGCGCTTCCCGCCGCGGGTGCAGCAACGCCCTTCTCAGCGGCAATGGCAGCAGCGATATCGGCCAGGGCTTGCACCCAATTGGAGGCAGGCACATTCAAAGCGTTGGCCACAGGCAGGGCCCAATCAAACGACTGTGCATTGAGCGCACTGACCTGGCAGCCCATCTTGGCGGCTTGGCGAATGCGTTGGGCAAACAGCGGATGGTCCTTGCGCAGGTTGGTGCCCACGACCAGCACGCGTTCCAGGTGCGTGAGCGATGCAATCGAAGTGCCCAGGTAACGTGCCTTGTCCGAAGTTTCGAACTCGGCATTGCGCAGGCGGTAGTCAATGTTTTCGCTGCCCAGACCGCGCACCAGTGCAGCGGCCAGATGCAGCTCTTCGAGCGTGCTGTGCGGGCTCACCAGCGCACCGATGGACTGGGCGCCGTGGTTGGTCTTGATTTGCTTGAGGCCGTTGGCCACGTATTCCAAGGCGGTTTGCCAATCGACCGTCTTCCATTCGCCACCCTGCTTGAGCATGGGCGCCGTCAGGCGTTCGGCACTGTCCAGGGCTTCGTAGGAAAAACGGTCACGGTCTGCAATCCAGCATTCGTTGACGGCTTCGTTTTCCAGCGGCACCACGCGCATCACCTTGTTGCTTTTGACCTGGATGATCAGGTTGGAGCCGGTGGAATCGTGTGGGCTGACCGACTTGCGGCGCGACAGCTCCCAGGTGCGGGCGCTGTAGCGGAAGGGCTTGCTGGTAAGCGCGCCCACCGGGCAGATGTCGATCATGTTGCCGGAGAGTTCCGAGTCGATAGTCTGGCCGACAAAGGTTTCAATCTCGGCGTGTTCGCCGCGGTGCGACATGCCCAGTTCCATCACGCCGGCGACTTCCTGGCCGAAACGGACGCAACGCGTGCAGTGGATGCAGCGGCTCATTTCTTCCATGGAGATCAGCGGGCCCACATCCTTGTGGAAAACGACGCGTTTTTCTTCTTCGTAGCGCGAAGTGGATCCGCCGTAGCCCACAGCCAGATCCTGCAGCTGGCATTCGCCGCCTTGGTCGCAGATGGGGCAATCCAGCGGGTGGTTGATGAGCAAAAACTCCATCACCGACTTCTGCGCCTTGATGGCCTTGTCGCTCTTGGTGCGCACGATCATGCCCTGGGTCACAGGCGTGGCACAGGCGGGCATGGGCTTGGGCATCTTCTCCACATCCACCAGGCACATGCGGCAGTTGGCTGCAATGCTGAGCTTCTTGTGGTAACAGAAATGGGGGATGTAGGTTCCAGCTTTGTCGGCCGCATGCATCACCATGCTGCCTTCAGAGATTTCAACCTTTTTGCCGTCGAGTTCGATTTCAATCATGCTTTTGACTCGGTCAGACGTTGGTGGCGTTGGCCGTGACCATGCAGGTCTTGTGCTCAACGTGGTGCACAAATTCGTGCCGGAAGTGCTTGATCATGGCGCGCACGGGCATGGCCGCTGCGTCACCCAGGGCACAAATGGTGCGGCCCATGATGTTCTCTGCCACGTTGTCCAGCAGGTCCAGATCAGCCGCGCGGCCGGTGCCGCCTTCAATGCGGTCCACCACGCGGGACAGCCAGCCTGTGCCTTCGCGGCAGGGCGTGCACTGGCCACAGGATTCGTGGGCATAGAAGTAGCTCAGGCGCTGCAGGGCCTTGACCATGCAACGGCTGTCGTCCATCACGATGACCGCGCCCGAGCCCAGCATGGAGCCAGCCTTGGAGATGGAGTCATAGTCCATGGTGCATTCCATGATGACGGAGGCGGGCAGCACGGGCGAAGACGATCCACCAGGGATCACAGCCTTCAGGGTGCGGCCCTTGCGCACGCCACCGGCGAGCTCGAGCAGCTTGGCAAACGGCGTGCCCATGGGCACTTCGTAGTTGCCGGGCAGCTCCACGTCACCGCTGACCGAATAGATCTTGGTGCCGCCGTTGTTGGGCTTGCCGCATTCCAGATAGGCTTGCGAGCCGTTGCGGATGATCCAGGGGACAGCAGCAAAGGTTTCGGTGTTGTTGATGGTGGTGGGCTTGCCGTACATGCCAAAGCTGGCCGGGAACGGTGGCTTGAAGCGGGGCTGGCCCTTCTTGCCTTCGAGCGACTCGAGCAGCGCGGTTTCTTCGCCGCAGATGTAGGCACCAAAACCATGTGCTGCGTGCAACTGGAAGTTGAACTCGCTGCCCATGATCTTGTCACCGAGGTAACCGGCGGCGCGGGCCTCTTCGAGGGCTTCTTCGAAGCGGTCATAAGAAGCAAAGATTTCACCGTGGATGTAGTTGTAACCCACGCTCACGCCCATGGCGTAGGCTGCGATGATCATGCCTTCAATCACGATATGCGGATTGAATTGCAGGATGTCGCGGTCCTTGCAGGTGCCGGGCTCGCCTTCGTCAGAATTGCAGACCAGGTACTTCTGGCCGGGGAACTTGCGGGGCATGAAGCTCCACTTCAGGCCCGTGGGGAAGCCCGCGCCGCCGCGGCCACGCAGGGCCGACTCTTTGACGGTGGTGATGACCTGGTCTTGCGTCATGCCGGCCACGCCGGTTTCAGCGTTAGGCTCGGAGCCGTCCTTGCCCAGAATCTTGCGCAAGGCCTGGTAGCCGCCGCGCGATTCGTAATCCTTGAGGCGCCAGTTGGAGCCATTCAGTCCGGCATAGATTTGCGGATTGATGTGGCGGTCATGGAAGCAGGTCTGGACGCCGGTGGCGGCGAACTGGTCGATGATGTCCTGTGCGCTCATGCCTTGCCTTCCGCGGCACGGATGCCGTCAACCAATTGGTCCAGCTTGTCATTCGACATGAAGCTGCACATCTTGCGGTCGTTGACCAGCAGGACGGGAGAATCGGCGCAGGCACCCAGGCATTCGCTTTGCTGCAGGGTGAACAGGCCGTCGGACGTAGTTTCACCCATGTGGATGCCCAGCTTGTGTTCCAGGTGGTGCAGAGCCTTCTGGCCGTCACGCAACTGGCAGGGCAAGTTGGTGCAGACATTGAGCTTGAACTTGCCAACCGGTTTCTGGTTGTACATGTTGTAGAAGCTGGTCACTTCGTGCACGGCCATGGGCGCCATGCCAAGAAAGTCGGCCACGACTTTTTCGCTCTCGGAGCTGACATAGCCGAGCTCCTGCTGCACGATGGACAGACAGGCCATCACGGCCGACTGGGCCTGCTCGGCCGGATACTTGGCAACTTCTTTGGCGAAGCGCGCTTTGGTAGCGTCGGAGATCATCGATCAATCTCTCCAAAAACAATGTCAATCGTGCCGATCACGGCAACGGCGTCGGCAATCATGTGCCCTTTGGCCAGCTCGTTGAGGCCTGACAGGTGCACAAAGCCAGGTGGGCGAATCTTCAGGCGGTAGGGCTTGTTGGCACCATCGCTGACGATGTAAATGCCGAACTCGCCCTTGGGATGTTCCACCGCCGCATAGGCTTCGCCTTCGGGCACCCGAAAACCTTCGGAGAACAGCTTGAAGTGGTGAATCAGCTCTTCCATGCTGGTCTTCATGGACTCGCGCGAAGGAGGCGCCACCTTGTGGTTGTCGGTAATGACAGGGCCGGGGTTGGCACGCAGCCAGGTTACGCACTGCTTGATCAGTTCGTTGGACTGTTTCATCTCTTCCATGCGAACCAGGTAACGGTCATACACGTCGCCGGTCCTGCCCACGGGAATGTCGAAGTCCAGCTGGTCATAGACCTCGTAGGGCTGCTTCTTGCGCAGATCCCAGGCAATACCGGAGCCACGCAACATGGGGCCGGTGAAGCCCAGGTTCATGGCGCGCTCGGGCGTGACGATACCGATGTCCACCGTGCGCTGTTTCCAGATACGGTTGTCGGTCAGCAGGGTGTGGTATTCGGCCAGGCACGCGGGGAAGCGCGTGGTGAAGTCGGTGATGTAGTCCAACAGCGAACCCTTGCGGTTGCTGTTGAGCTCTTCCATGCCCTTGGCATTGCGCACCTTGCTGGCCTTGAACTGCGGCATGGTTTCCGGCAGGTCGCGGTACACACCACCCGGGCGGAAATAGGCTGCATGCATGCGCGCGCCGCTGACGGCCTCGTACATGTCAAACAGGTCTTCGCGCTCGCGGAAGGTGTAGATCAGGATGGTGGAGCTGCCAAGGTCATTGCCGTGCGAGCCCAGCCACATCAGGTGGTTCAGCAAGCGTGTGATCTCGGCAAACATCACACGGATGTATTGCGCGCGGATCGGCACTTCAATGCCCAACAGCTTTTCAATCGCCAGGCAGTAGGCGTGCTCATTGCTCATCATGGACACGTAGTCGAGACGGTCCATGTAGGGCAGAGACTGGATATAGGTTTTGGTCTCGGCCAACTTTTCGGTGGCACGGTGCAAGAGACCAATGTGCGGGTCAGCGCGCTGAATCACTTCGCCGTCGAGCTCCAGCACCAGACGCAGCACGCCGTGTGCCGCCGGGTGTTGCGGTCCGAAATTGAGGGTGTAGTTTTTGATTTCGGCCATGGTTACTGTGTCCCGCCGTATTTGTCTTCGCGAATCACACGTGGTGTGATTTCACGCGCTTCGATGGTGACGGGCTGGTACACCACACGCGCCTGCTCGGCGTCATAACGCATTTCCACATGGCCTTCTGCGGGAAAGTCCTTGCGGAAGGGGTGACCAATAAAGCCGTAGTCAGTGAGAATGCGCCGCAGGTCTTCATGGCCTTCAAAGACGATGCCATACAAGTCAAAAGCTTCCCGCTCAAACCAGTTGGCCGAGGACCAGAGCTTGGAGACCGAGGCCACGATGGGCATGCCATCATCGGGCGCAAACACCTTCAGGCGCAGACGCTGGTTGAGTGAAACCGACAGCAAGTGCGACACCGCGCAAAAACGCAGCCCGGTGTAGTCACCATTCTTGTACTCGGAATAGTCAACGCCGCACAGATCGATGAGTTGCTCAAACTGGCAACCGACAGAGTCCCGCAGCAATTGGGCAGCCACTAGGTAGTCTGCAGCAGCCACAACGACTGTGACTTCGCCCAGTGCAATCGAAATATTTTGAACCTTGGCACCCAACGCGGCCAGCACGGCATCACGGGTCGCCTCAGGGCGCACGGAATATGTTGTCATGCTCTTCCTTTAGGCCCGTGCAATGGTCTGGGTGCGACGGATTTTGAGTTGCAGTTGCATGATGCCGTAGATCAGCGCTTCCGCAGTGGGAGGACACCCCGGCACATACACATCAACAGGAACGATGCGGTCACAGCCGCGCACCACAGAGTAACTGTAGTGGTAGTAGCCACCACCATTGGCGCAGGAGCCCATGCTGAGCACCCAGCGCGGCTCGGACATCTGGTCATAGACCTTGCGAAAGGCCGGCGCCATCTTGTTGGTCAGCGTACCCGCCACAATCATCAGATCGGACTGGCGCGGACTGGCGCGAAACACCTCCGCACCAAAGCGGCTGATGTCATACCGGGCGCAGGCTGCGTGCATCATCTCCACAGCGCAGCAAGCGAGGCCAAAGGTCATGGGCCAGACGGAGCCGGTTTTGGCCCAATTCATCACTGAGTCGTAGCTCGTGGTGACGAAACCTTCTTTGAGTACACCTTCAATCATCTGTTTACTCCCAATCGAGGGCGCCCTTTTTCCACATATAGACAAAACCGATGGTCAATACACCCACAAATTCCAGACCAATCAGAAAACCCATCAAGCCAGTTTCCTTGAGCGTGACTGCCCAGGGAAACAGGAAAGCAGTTTCCAGATCGAACAGAATAAACAGGATGGCCACCAGGTAGTAGCGCACGTCAAACTTCATGCGGGCGTCTTCAAACGCCTCGAAGCCGCATTCATAAGGGGAGTTTTTTGCCGCGTCCGGGCGATTGGGGCCGAGGATGTAGCCGATCACCTGAGGGGCTACGCCGACACCAATGCCGACCAAGATGAACATGAGGACGGGAAGATACTGATCTAGGTTCATCTTTGGATCTAATCACCGTTAACTGACTTCACGCGGACAAAACTCCGGTTCAAGCCAAATTGTTTGGTGCCGTCGGCGAGACTCGAACTCGCACAGCTTTCGCCACTACCACCTCAAGATAGCGTGTCTACCAATTTCACCACGACGGCGGCTTTTACTTGCCGAATTTGCATGAGGAACCTTGCGGCTTTTGCTCATCCAGCAGGCCTAGAGTTTACCCTGAATTCCCCCCGCTTCTCCTAGGGGGATGCGAATTACTTGGCGGGAATTTGGGCCGCGCCAGAGGCGGGAGCAGCCGGTGCGGCAGGGGCTGCACTGGCAGCAGGTGCCACGGCTGCGGCCGACTCCAAAACGCTGCCGGAACTGCTGGGACGCAGGTTGCCAAAATAGGCCAAAGCCAGCGTGCAGACAAAGAAAACCGTGGCCAGCACGGCGGTGGTGCGCGAGAGAAAGTTGGCACTGCCGCTGGCGCCAAACAGGCTGCCGGAGCCACCGCTGCCAAAGGCCGCGCCCATGTCTGCACCTTTGCCGTGCTGCACCAGAATCAAGCCAATCATGGCCAGGGCCGACAACATCTGAACCGTCAAAATAATAGTAACCACTACGCTCATACTTCTCTCCTAAATCGTGAAATGCTTGCTGACAGCCTTATTTGGCCGCGGCAATGATGGATAAAAAATCGGCCGCCTTGAGGGCAGCACCGCCCACCAGGCCGCCATCGATATCGGGCTGGGCCAGCAGTTGCTCGGCATTGGCGGCATTCATGCTGCCGCCGTACAAAATGTGCACGCGGTCGGCGTGTTCGCTGGCAGCCTGCAATTGGGCACGCAGCACCGCATGCACCTGCTGTGCCATCTCAGGCGTGGCGGTTTTGCCGGTGCCAATGGCCCAGACGGGCTCGTAGGCAACCACAATCTCGCTGATGCAGTGGCCGTTGGCATGGATCACCGCTGCCAGTTGGCGCTTGACTACCTCTTCGGTGCGTCCAGACTCGCGCTCAGCCAGTGTTTCGCCTACACACACGATGGGAGTGATGCCCGCGGCCAGGGCGCGTGTGGCTTTAGTGGCCACGATGGCATCGGTTTCGCCGTGGTACTGGCGGCGCTCCGAATGGCCCACGATGGCGTAACGCGTGCCGAAGTCTTTCAGCATGGCGGCCGAGATTTCACCGGTGTAGGCACCTGACTCGTAAGCCGATACGTCCTGGGAGCCCAACGCAATGCCGGTGCCTTCCACAATGCCCTGCACCTGCGCCATGTAGACGGCGGGCACACACACGGCCACCAGACAGTTCCAGCCCGCAGACTGGTCCAGCAAGGCCTTGAGCAGGGCCGCATTGGATGCAGCCGTTCCGTTCATTTTCCAATTACCGGCGATCAGTTTTTTCTTCATGCTGTTCCCCAATTCAAAACAATTTTGCCCACATGCTGGTTGGACTCCATCAAGGTGTGCGCCGCAGAGGCACCGCTTCCCGTTGCCTGCGATGGGTCTATTGCATCAAATACCGTATGAATCACAGGCTTGATGCGCCCGGCTTCCAGCAGCGGCCAGACCCTGGCCAAGCAGGCCTGTGCAATCGCCTGCTTGAAGGCCACCGTCCGCACACGAAGCGTGGAGCCAGTCACCGTGAGGCGCTTGCGCATCACCAGCCCGGCATTGATCTCGCTCTTGACGCCGCCCTGCACCGCAATGATGACCAGACGGCCATCTTCTGCCAGGCAGTTGAGCTCGCGCGCCACGTAATCACCAGCCACCATGTCCAGCACCACATCCACTCCCCGGCCATCGGTCAGGCGCTTGACTTCTGCTTCGAAGTCCTGGGTCTTGTAGTTGATGGCGTGGTCGGCACCCAGTGCGCGTATGGCATCGCACTTGGCATCGCTGCCTGCGGTGGCGATCACCTTGGCACCCAGGGCCTTGGCCAACTGGATGGCCGTCACGCCAATGCCGCTCGTTCCGCCCTGCACCAACAGCGTTTCACCAGCGGCCAGACGGCCGCGGTCAAACACATTGCTCCAGACGGTGAAAAAAGTCTCTGGCAGGCTGGCAGCCTCCACGTCACTCAAGCCCTTGGGCACTGGCAGGCACTGGGCCACGGGCGCCACGCAATACTCGGCATAGCCGCCACCCGCCACCAGTGCGCACACACGGTCGCCCAGTTGCAAACCCGCAGCTTGCATGGCCTGTGCATCACCGCTGACGATGCTGCCTGCCACTTCCAGACCGGGGATGTCGGATGCGCCAGCAGGCGCCGGGTAATGCCCGGCCCGCTGCAGCACGTCCGGGCGGTTGACACCGCTGGCACGGACGCGCAGGCACACCTCGCCCGCACCAGCGATCGGCATGGGGCGCTCTGCCAGACGCAGGACGTCCGGAGGGCCGAAAGATGCAATTTCAATAACGTGCATGGAGCTTGAGGGTTAAAGGCCATCTGCGCACAGGTCGCAGATGGCCTTTGGGCCCTGACGCTGTTGCGTCTTAACCCTGGTGGTCGCCGTGCGAAGGACGGTCCAGCAGGGCCTTCATGGACAGCTTGATGCGGCCCTTCTCATCGGTTTCCATGACCTTGACCTTGACGATCTGGCCTTCGGACAGGTAGTCGGAAACCTTCTCCACGCGCTCATGGGCGATCTGGCTGATGTGCAGCAGTCCGTCCTTGCCGGGCAGCAGGTTGATCAGGGCGCCGAAGTCCAGAATCTTGGTGACCGGGCCTTCGTAGACCTTGCCAATTTCCACTTCAGCGGTGATCTGCTCGATGCGGCGCTTGGCTTCTTCGGCCTTGGCGGGATCAGCAGAAGCGATGGTGATGGTGCCGTCTTCCTCGATGTTGATCTGGGTGCCGGTTTCTTCGGTCAGCGCACGGATCACGGAGCCGCCCTTGCCGATCACGTCACGGATCTTCTCGGGGTTGATCTTCATGGTGAACAGACGCGGAGCGAAATTGGACACTTCGGTCTTGGCTTCCGACATGGCTTCCTGCATCTTGCCCAGAATGTGCATGCGGGCTTCCTTGGCCTGGGCCAAAGCGACTTGCATGATTTCCTTGGTAATGCCCTGGATCTTGATGTCCATCTGCAGCGCGGTAATGCCGTTGGTGGTACCGGCAACCTTGAAGTCCATGTCGCCCAGGTGGTCTTCATCACCCAGGATGTCGGTCAGCACGGCAAAGCGGTTGTCTTCCTTGATCAGGCCCATGGCAATACCAGCCACGTGCGCCTTCATGGGCACACCGGCGTCCATCAGGGACAGGCAGCCGCCGCAGACCGAAGCCATGGAAGAGGAACCATTGGACTCGGTGATTTCCGACACCACACGCATGGTGTAAGGGAAGGCGTCCTTGTCGGGCAGGCAGGCGATCAGTGCGCGCTTGGCCAGACGGCCGTGGCCGATTTCACGGCGCTTAGGCGTTCCCACACGACCGGTTTCGCCGGTGGCGAAGGGAGGCATGTTGTAGTGGAGCATGAAGCGGTCTTCGTACTCGCCAGACAGTGCGTCAATACGCTGTGCATCGCGCTCGGTGCCCAGGGTCGTGACCACCAGAGCCTGGGTTTCGCCGCGTGTGAACAGGGCAGAACCGTGGGTGCGGGGCAGCACGCCGTTGCGGATTTCGATGGGGCGCACGGTGCGTGTATCGCGGCCGTCAATGCGGGGCTCACCGGCCAGAATCTGGCTGCGCACGATCTTGGCTTCGATCTCGAACAGCAGGCCTTCAATGGCCACGGAGTCGAACGATGCGCCATCGGCCTTCAGGGCGGCCATGACTTCGGAGTAGGCTGCGCGGCAGGCCTGGGTGCGGGCTTGCTTGTTGCGGATCTGGTAGGCAGCAACCAGCTTGTCCTTGGCCAAGCCGTCGATCTTGGCGATCAGGGCCTGGTCCTTGGCGGGGGCTTTCCAGTCCCACAGCGGCTTGCCAGCGTCACGCACGAGTTCGTGGATGGCGTTGATGGCGATATTGCCCTGCTGGTGACCGTAAACCACGGCACCGAGCATGACTTCTTCGGACAGTTGCTTGGCTTCCGACTCCACCATCAGCACAGCGGCTTCGGTACCTGCCACCACCAGATCCAGCACCGAATCCTTGCGGGCGGTCTGGCCGGGGTTGAGCACGTACTCACCGTTGACGTAGCCCACGCGGGCCGCACCGATGGGGCCGCTGAACGGCACGCCAGAGACCGAGAGCGCAGCGCTGACGGCAATCATGGCGGCAATGTCGGCATCCACTTCGGGATTCAGGGACACGGTATGCACAACGACGTGCACTTCGTTGAAGAAGCCTTCGGGGAACAGGGGGCGGATGGGGCGGTCGATCAGGCGGCTGGTCAGGGTTTCAAACTCGCTGGGGCGGCCTTCGCGCTTGAAGAAGCTGCCGGGGATCTTGCCCGCAGCGTAGGTCTTTTCGAGGTAGTCCACCGTCAGGGGGAAGAAGTCCTGACCGGCCTTGCCTTCGGTCTTGGCAACCACGGTGGCCAGCACCACGGTGCCGTCCATGTCCAGCAGCACAGCGCCGGTGGACTGACGGGCGATTTCGCCGGTTTCCATGGTGACCGTGTGCTGGCCCCATTGGAAGGTTTTGCTTACTTTTTTGAACATCGTCATATGCTTTTCTCCATTGATTTCGGAAATGAAATGGGAGGTACAGGTCACCTCGCCCAGACCCGGATTCAAGCTCGCAGTCCACGATGCCATTCCAGCGGCACTTGCGTCAAATGACGCTGGAATGACACAGCTTCGCTCTGCTTTTGCTGTCTCCGAAGTAAAAAACGCCTGAGCTAGTGACCTAACTCAGGCGCCTCACTTATCTTGTGATCCCTTACTTGCGCAGGCCCAGCTTGGCGATCAGCGCGGTGTAACGGTCAGCGTCACGGCTCTTCAGGTAGTCGAGCAGCTTGCGGCGACGGCTCACCATGCGCAACAGACCGCGGCGACCGTGGTGGTCTTTGGCGTGGGTCTTGAAGTGGGGAGTGAGTTCGTTAATACGGGCGGTCAACAGTGCAACTTGCACTTCGGGGGAACCGGTATCACCGACGCTGCGGGCGTTGTCTTTGACAACAGTGGCTTTGATGCTGGATGCGATCATGTTTTTTTTCCTGTGTGGGCACCGCTCTTTGCAGAGGGCTGTCCCGGTTGATGAACTTGCGTGCGGTGCTGGAACTGCTCCGAACGTGCGCCTTGCATTGTGCAAAGCCCGCAGATTATAGCTGAGTGCACGACTGCATCCCGCCGCCTGCCTTGCGGCATGCGCTGCAACCCAGGCCTGCGGGCACGCCAGATAGCGGTGCCGACCCTGTTTTCAAGGCCAATCGCGCAACAATAAAGATGCGGGAATTTACTTGAATTCGCTGGGGACGGTCGCAGTTTGGAAGCATGCGGCGCTCATGGTGAGCGGCGCGCCACGTACACCTTGTACCAGGAGTTACCCATGTTATTTGCCAGCACCCACCCTGCCCTGCGCCGCAATGTCTACGCCCACAGCGGCCGTGCTCTGGAGCGTTTCCTGAGCGAAGCGCACAGCGAGACCAGCAAGACGTCCACCCAGTACCAGCAGGACGAGAGCGCCTTTCATTTGAAGCTGGACATGCCCGGCATTGCCCGCGAGCAATTGGCCATTTCCATCGAAGGCGCTGTTGTGCGCATCAGCAGCCGCGAGGGCGCAGAGCGCCAGTACCGCGCGGCTTACGAGTTGCCACAGGACATTGACGCGGGCTTGAGCGAAGCCAAGCTGGAAAACGGTGTACTCACGCTCAAGCTGACGAAAAAGGTGCCCGTCAGCAACGCCACCGAAATCACGGTCCAGTAAGGGGCGCTTACAGGGTATCCAGGGGCCAGCGTGGTTTGACGTCGAAGGCGTATGCCATGCTGGCCTGCTGCTGCCCGCTTTGCAGGCGCATACCGGCGGCCAAGGCAATCATGGCACCGTTGTCGGTGCACAAATGCAGCTCCGGGTAATGGACCCGGATATTGCGCTTGGCACTGGCCGCATTGAGTTCGCTGCGCAAATGCCGGTTGGCGCCCACGCCTCCCGCCACCACCAATCGATTGAGCCCAGTCTCCTTCAGAGCCGTCATGGACTTTTTAACCAGCACGTCCACGATGGCTGCTTGGGTGGACGCCGCCAGATCGCACTGCTGTGAGCGGGGCAAGGCTTCAAAATGGGCCACCCCATCGGCCGCAAGCATCTTCTGCGACTGCACCAGCACCGCCGTCTTCAAACCCGCAAAGGAAAAATCCAGATTGCCACTGTGCAGCAGCGGCCTGGGCAAGGCATAGGCCTTGGGGTTGCCTGCCTCGGCCATGCGCGCCAACAGGGGCCCGCCAGGGTAGGCCAGGCCCATCAGCTTGGCCGACTTGTCAAAGGCTTCACCAGCCGCATCGTCAATCGACTCGCCCAGCAATGCATAGCGCCCGACTCCGTCCACGCGCATCAGCTGCGTGTGGCCGCCAGACACCAGCAGGGCCACAAAAGGAAACTGCGGCGGGTCGGCACTCAGAAAGGGCGACAGCAGATGGCCCTCCAGGTGGTGCACGCCCAGCACCGGTCGCGCCAGCGCCGCACCCAGGGCGCAGGCTACACCCGCACCTACCAGCAGGGCACCTGCGAGGCCAGGGCCGCGCGTGTAGGCCACCACGTCGATGTCCTGCAGCGTGCAGGCCGCAGCAGTCAGGACTTCCTGTGTCAGCGGCAGCACCCGGCGGATGTGGTCACGGCTGGCCAGTTCAGGCACTACACCGCCGAAAGCCTGGTGCATTTCAATCTGGCTGTACAGGGCATGTGCCAGCAGGCGCGGCACCTCCGGCGAGCCGGTTGCGGCCTCGCACTCCACCAAGGCCACGCCGGTCTCGTCGCATGACGATTCAATTCCCAACACCAACAACTTTTGCACCATAGGGCGCAGAGTTTAGAGTAAGGCCATGGACATCGATATTGAATCTCTGGAACGGGCCACGCTGGATGCAGTGGCCCCGGCTGAAGTGGGCGCCCTGCCCGGCTGGCTGCTGCCCTACGACCAGAGCACGGTGGGCCGCGCCATCAGTGCGGTGCCGTTGCGCCACGACGAAGTGCACTGCGGCCTGGTGTCCACCATTGAAACGATCTATGCCGATCGCGGACTGATGGCTCAATTCCGTATTGCGGATGTCCCTGGTCTGGAGCCCTTGCGACAAGAGTTGCTGAGCAAGGGCTATACCGCCCAACAACCCACCCTGACGCTTGCGGGATTGGTGAGTCAGTGGCCTATAGCCTTTCCGGAATGCGCAGCAGTGCTCAGCACGAACCCTACGGAGGCTTGGGAATCGGTTTATTTATCAGAGGACTTTGACGTGGTGGACGGCGCCAACCGTGTGCGTGCCCTGAGCCGCAGCAAATGCCTGGTGTATGCCAGTCTGAGCAATGCATCAGGAACCATTGCCGCAGGTACGGCTGCATTTAGCCATGGGTGGGTCAGCTTGCATGGAATGCGCACCGTGGCGCGCGAACGGGGAAAGGGCCATGCCACCGCATTGATAGCTGCACTGGGCCAAGAGGCACAAACCAGAAAAATGGAGCGTTGTTTTTTACAAGTGGAGGCAGGGAACGCGCCTGCCCTTCATTTGTACCAAGGCCTGGGCTTCCAGGCCGTTTGGCGCTATCACTATTGGCGCAAGACCATTTAGGCGGCTGCGGCGTGGTGCGACGCGTTCACCGCAGGTTCCGCCTGGAATTCGGGAACCTGCACATGACGGCGGCGCTTGCGCACGATAACGGCGGGAGACGCAACCACGGCATGAGAGCGGGAAGCTGCATAAGATTCACCACGACCTGTTGCGCGGGCAATGCGGATCGCATCTTCCACGGCATCGGTACTGAGTGCTTTGACGGTGGAACCGTTAACACGAACGTAGCTGCCTGTTGCGGTGGTTGCCAATAGGCCAAACTCCATGCCCATGCGAACAATGCCCAAAACTTTGAACTCTTTAGGTGCTGCGACAAACGCCTTGATGGTTTGGCTTCCCAACACCACTTGCAAAGGTTGGTGTGATTTGGATTTAGTGTTCATGGTCCACTTTTCGGTGCGTTTGACAGCGACCGCCTCACGGTTAAACATGGTGCAATCTTGCCCACTGCATCAAAAAACAACTTGATCAAAATATGATGAATACAGGCCCCAAACAACGTCCATCTGCAGTCATTTCACTTCCTTGTTCATTGATGGACAATTGAGCAATGGCAATAGGACACTTCATCAAGGAAATCGGTCGCGGCAAGGAAGGCGCACGTGCGCTTTCTCAGAGCCAGGCGGCAGATATGTTTGGCCAAATATTGGACGGTGCGGTGACTGATCTGGAGGTAGGCGCCTTTTGCATTGCGATGCGCATCAAGGGTGAAACACCTGAAGAAATGTGTGGTTTTCTGGAAGCCTTGCATCAGCGACTGACGCCAGTTCGGATTTCCCCTACAGGCCCAGATTGTGCCGCGGTAGTGATCCCCAGCTACAACGGTGCGCGCAAGCTTCCGGTTTTGACACCGCTCTTGGCGCTTCTGTTGGCGCGCAAGGGCTTGCCCGTGCTGATTCACGGCACAGCAACCGAAGACAAGCGCATAGGCGCATCCGAGGTTTTGAGCGCTCTCGGCATTACTGCTCAAAGCACTGCTGAACCACTGGCCAAGGGACAGGTTGCGTTCTATCCCACCGCACTGCTACACGCGGGGTTGCAGCGTCTGCTGGACGTGCGTCGCGTCGTCAACCTGCGCAATCCGGCACACAGCCTTGTCAAATTGATGCAGCCTTGTGAAGGCCCGCAAGTCCTGGTGACCAGCTACACACATCCGGAATATGCGGTATCGATGGAACAAGTGCTGTGCCTCAGGAAATCCACCGCCTTGCTGATTCGCGGAACTGAAGGCGAAGCCGTTGCCGATCCGCGTCGAATGCCAAAAATGCGCTGCATTCAACATGGGCAGCTTGAGTCAGAGCTGGAACATCAAGGCGGCA
Organism: Rhodoferax lacus; assembly: GCF_003415675.1. Taxonomy (GTDB): domain Bacteria; phylum Pseudomonadota; class Gammaproteobacteria; order Burkholderiales; family Burkholderiaceae_C; genus Allorhodoferax; species Allorhodoferax lacus. Next base: position 517,467 of record NZ_QFZK01000002.1, on the reverse strand, counting down.
CGCTGACGAGTCTGCCAGATTTGCCACCCTGCGATGCGCAAAGCACTGCGCGTTACATCCAGGCTGTACTGGACGGTACCTTACCCACACCGCAGCCGATTGCCATGCAGGTGGAACAAATTGTCAGACTAGCGAAAATTGCCGGTATGCCCGAGTGAGTAACGGCCGGGCTGTGGCCACACAGCCAGACCATGCGGCTCCAGGCCGACGCGTACCTGATCCACCTTGCCAGACGTGGTGTCGAAGCGGTACACCACATCATCAAAGCGGCCGGAGAGCCATAGCCATTTTCCATCATTGCTGACATTACCCATGTCGGGGCTGCCACCACCGGGCACAGGCCAGTTGGAGACAACCTTGTTGGTCGCGAAGTCAATCACCGTAACACTGCCGGGGCCCTTGCGTTTGCCATGAATGGAGTGCGATCCTCGGTTGGCGACATACAGCAATTTGCCATCCCGGCTGGGGTACAGGCCATGAGCGGCCACACCCGTGGTAATAAAGCCCACCTCCTTGAATGCATCACCATCCAGCAGATGCAAACCGTCCGCTTCCATGTCAGCAATATAGAAAAGCTTGCCATTGGGGGATATGCGAATGTCCTGCGGCATGCCCTTCTTGGAAGTGCAAATTTCGGTCTCCAGCGGGTTGGGCGATTTAACGCTGTCCTTGAAACGTGTCTTTGGCATTTCCAGTTTCAGGTAGCCCACCAGGGTCTTGTTCACCATATCAATCTTGGCCACACTGCCTTCGAATTCGCAGGTGAAGATAGCGTAGCGACCGTCAATAGAAAAATCACCATGGTTGATGCCACCGCACTTGGGCGCTTCAATCGAATACTGCAACTTCAGCGTCTTGGGATCGCGAAAATCCAGTCTGTGCTTGGCTTCGGCCACCACAATAGTGGACTGTCCGTCAGGTGTGAAATACACGTTGTACGGGTCATCCACTGCAATCGCCTTGCCCGGCTTGCCCGTGCGCGGATCCACTGGGGTCAGGCTGCCGTCATTGCCACGCTCGGCGTTATTGGCAACCCAGAGTGTTCGCATATCCCACGAGGGAACAATGTGCTGCGGCGCACGGCCCACCGAAAAGCGGTCCACGACCTTCAGCGTGTTCGGGTCAATCACGGTCACGTTGTTGCCGCGCAAATTGGGCACGTAAACGCGCTCCAGATCTTCCTTGACAGCGGGCAGCATCTGGCCGGTGCGTATCTCGCTATAGAGGTTATCCGGGTCCACCACCGCAGCCATGCCGGGCACGGTGTTTACTGTCGGTTTGGTCGAAACCGGGGTAGCAGCCGAAGCACCACCCAAGTTGGACATAGCCGCCAGTGTCAGGATGCATTGGGCCAACGCGTTGGTCTTTTTGTATTTCATGTTCAAAGCTCTTACTTGTAATAGTTATCGTATGGCATGCTGTTTTACAGCGTCTTGTATGGCTTGCACAGACCGGTCCACGATTGCGCGAACACCCAACTGCCCCAGATCCGCCGAAGATTTTCTGGGATCACCGTAAACACCGTCGCCGGGTCCGGTTTTGGCGCCCTCCGCCAGCAAGTCAGTTCGCACCAATGCCTTGTCTATGGCCAACATCAGTGATGTATCAGCCAAGCCGGCATGGGTACCAATCTCGGCATCGGAGAATCCCTTGCTGCGCAAGGCCTGAATATAGGGCCCCTGGGATGCCTCGTAATAGGCCGTCAAAGCCAGGGCACGGAAGCGACTGTCGGCAGCCCATTCCTTGTTGATCTTGTCGGCGGCTCGCACTTCACTCTTCTGGTAGCCGCCATGGTCCCCGAGGAACACCACGTCGTGAAAACCGTGCTGCTTGAAACTCCTGGCCGTAGATTCCAGCAGAGATTCAAAGGTTGCTTCCGATATCGAGATCGTGCCGCTGAAGCGCATATGCGCAACGGGTGGGAAGATGGCACCTTCTGGCACATAGGCCAACACGGGAGCCACAATGGCATTGCCCAACTTTTGTGCAATTTGTCCCGCCAGCGCTTTCACACGTGTGTTGTGTTTGCCTAGCGCCATGTGGGGGCCATTCTGCTCGGTGCCTCCTATGGGCACGAGCACTGTGGTGTGCCCATCTGCCACAGCTGTTCGCAACTCGAAGGAAGTCAGGTCTTCCAGATAGACCGAATTGGGACGGCCCCCTGCAACTGCGACCCCGAAATGAACCAAAGCACAAAATACCAAAAAGCGGGTGAACGTGTTAAAGGAAATGTTGACGCGATAGGCCATGTGGACAGTGGAAGAGGATGAGTCGGCATTTTACGTGGCCGCATGCCCGTGACCCGACCGACCAGAAGTGACCCCGCTTGCGTCAAATCAAGCACCGTCACAATAAGCCGGCGGACCAGCAAATGCACGCACAACTCGTTGCAAATGACGCCGGCCAGTTAACACTGCAGACACAGACTGGCGCTCAAAATCCCGGCTTTGACAACACTATTGTGAGACTCCCGCATGAACAAATACCAACGCTCAGCTGTCACTGCTGCCATTCTGGCCCTGGCCTTCGCAGGTGCTCAGGCACAAACCACCACCACCACGACGCCAACAACAACGAACGCGGTGACAGTTCCCGCTGAGGTCAGTGCTGCACAGGCCCTCGTCGCCAGCGACCTGAGCGCACTCAAGGCTGCCCAAGCCCAATACGAGGCCGATAGGGCTGCCTCGAAGGACACCGCGGCGGACCTAGCCGCGCTGCAAGCTGCCAAGACACAACTCAAGACAGATCAACAGGCACTGGAGACAGCTGCCAAATCATTTCTGGCAGCAGACAAGTTGACGGTAAAAGCCGACCAAGCGCAACTCAAGGCCGATGTGGTGGCCGCCCTGAACACCGCCACCATTACCGCAGACAAAGCTGCGGTTGACTCCGCTGAAGCCAAGCTGAAGGCTGACCTGGCTGCAGGCAACACCAGCGCCATCGCTGCTGACAAAGCCGCACTGGCAGCCACCAAAAAAACACTCGCCACAGACAGCGCTGCAGCCATCTCGGCGTCTACGGCAGTGGCCGCCGACAAAGCGGCCCTGACTGCTGCCATTCAGGCGCTCAAGGCAGACCGCGCTGCGCTGGCTGCCGCCGGAGTGACGTCACGGGAATTCCACGTTTCCAGCAATGGCGCAGAACACGGCGAAGCCAAGGGTGAGTCAAAAACCACATCCAAGGGCGAATCCCATGCATCCGCTGGTGGTCAGGGTGGCAATGGTGGCCAAGGCGGTCACGGTGGCAAAAGCGGCCACAGCAAATAACTGACATTCAGACGATTTTGCAGTGGATGAGCGCATCCTCATCCACTGCATAAACCGCGCACAGCCGGTGGTAGCCGTCAGCAATTACCACCCTCCCCTGCGCCTCATCCCTGAGCAAGAGCAGCGGTGACAACAACACCCCGTCACTGATCTTCTTGCTGTCCTTTTGCACGTGGGAATTGCCTGCGGCCAGCAAAGGCAGTTGGGAAGCCCGAAAAATATCCTTGGCCTTGAACTGCTTGAGCGAAGCCCCGCGCAGGCGCTGGACTATGGCATGCGCAACATCTTCGGTATGCAACAGATGCAGGTACGACTCCGCCGCAGGGTAGTCATGCTCTTCCACATCGCCTAACCAACGCACCTGAATTGCCGTGTCTTTGGACATGCAAACCTCCTTCTTCCGGGATGGATCAGCCGCCCAGAATAGACCAAAAAAATGGAAAAGCGGAAAATGCGCAATGTTTTGCAGAATGCCTGCCAAGTGCCAGAAGCAACACCTTCGGCTCATCTTTAATCCAAATTAAATTCAAATAAATAGGCAAATGTTGATATAAACAGGGGTCCAACTAGATAAATATGGAGCGATCTCCTGATTCGCAACTTGCGTGGCGCTTTTTGGAAGCACACCCTTGCGGTCACAAGACAAGATAAAAAATGCAAGACACGAAGAACAGATTTGCGCGGGTTGGAATGGCCGTTTTGTGCGCGTGCCTCACCTCCATGCCGCACGCATTGGCTCAAAGCCACTTGACGCCCCTTGGCAAACCCCGCCCTGTCGCCCTGTCTGCTGCACCAAGCGCCATCCCCGCCGCCGCCCTCTCTACCAAAGCCGCCCTAAACCAGTTGCCCTTGCGCCAGCAGCGCATCAGCCTCAAGGCCATGGGCATTTCGCGGCCCCTCTCCCTGCGTGGCATTGAAGGCAGCGCCAGCGCCGGCATGGGGGTGCGGCTGGACGAAGTGGTGGAATCTGCGCGCCTGCACCTGATCTTTACCCTGTCACCGGCCCTGTTGCCGGGCGTGTCCCACCTCAAGGTCTATTTCAACGACGAAGTGCTGCAAACCGTGGCCGTGGAAAAAGACAAGCTGGGCGCGCAGCAGTCTGCTGATCTTGCGATTGACCCGCGCTACTTTGCCGACTTCAACCGCCTGCGCTTTCAGCTCATAGGCCACTACACGCTGGAGTGCGAAGCCCCCAACCACACCAGCCTGTGGGCCAGCATCAGCAACGACAGCTACCTGGACCTGGGCCTGCGCCAATTGCCACTCAAGAGCGATCTGGCCCTGCTGCCCGCGCCCTTCTTCGACCCGCGTGACAACCGGCAACTCCAGTTGCAGTTTGTCTACGGCGCCCACCCGTCCACCGGACTGCTCAAGGCGGCAGGCTCGGTGGCCACCTGGATGGGCATGCTGTCGTCTTACCGCGGCACCCGCTTCCAGGTGGTGGAGAACAGCCTGCCGGACCGCCACGCCATCGTCCTGGCCAGCAACCAGAACCGTCCAGCCTTCCTGAAAGACCTGCCCCCGGTCAGCAAACCCACGCTGACCATGCTGGCCCACCCGACCCTGCCCGGCGCCAAGCTCCTGCTGGTGCTGGGCCAGGACGATGCCCAGGTACAGCAAGCCGCCGAGGTGCTGGCCAGCGGACGCGCTGCCCTCAGCGGCGACAGCATGGCGGTGAACCTGCTGGAGCCGACCGCGCCGCGCGAAGCCTATGACGCTCCGCGCTGGATCAGCACCAAGCGTCCGGTGCAACTGGGCGAACTGGTGCCCAACGCGGCCGACCTGCAGATTCGCGGAACGGTGCTCAACGACGTCATCCGCGTCAACACCCAGATGGCGCCCGATCTCTTCACCTGGAATGCCGGGGGCGTGCCCATGAACCTGCAGTACCGTTACACGCCCACCGTCCTGTCCAACCAAGGTACGCTGGACCTGTCGATCAACGACCAGTTCATCAAATCGTATGCGCTGGCCTCCAGCGAAGACGCCAACACCGTGGCCAGCAACATCTTGCTGCCCTTGTTCGATGACAGCAGCGTGCAAGCCAAGACGGATTACAAAATTCCGGCCTTCCTGATCGGCGGTGACAACCAGCTGCAATTCGCCTTCCAGATTCCGCCCACCGACCTGGGCCGCTGCCGCACCGTGCAGCCGCCCGAAATGCGCGCCGCCGTGGACCCGCAGTCCACCATCGACCTCACCGGCTTCTACCACTACCTGGCCATGCCCAGCATGGCCGCCTATGGCAACAGCGGCTTCCCGTTTACCAAATACGCAGACCTGGCACAAACCTCGGTCATCCTGCCCAACGACACCACGGTGGCGGATGTGGAGCTGTATCTCACCGCCTTGGGCCGTCTGGGTGCCAGCACCGGCCTGGCAGGCACGCGTTTCAAGCTGTTGAAGGCCGCTGACTGGGAGCAGGCCCGGGGCACCGACCTGCTGGTGGTGGCGCACGCCGACAGCGACGGCCTGCTGGCCCGGTGGGGCCACAACCTGCCAGCCCTGATCGACAAGGGCACGCGCTCCATCCGCCCCCTGGACCGCGCGCTGGGCAATGTGATGGACTTCTTCAGCATCGACAACGAAAGGCGCCTGGCTTCCGCAGGTGGCAAGGCCATTCTGGAAGGCAAAGGGCCACTGGCCGCCATTGCCGGACTGCAGTCTCCGCTGGACGCCGATCGCACGGTGGTGGTCCTGACCGCCACCGACACGGCCAGCCTGCAAACCATTGCCAATGCCCTGACCGACCCGGCCAAGGTGCAGTCCATGCGCGGTGACCTCAGCCTGCTGCGCGCAGACGCCGTGGAGAGCTTTCGCATCAACCCGGTGTATTACGTGGGTGACCTGCCCTGGTGGCGCAAGCTCTGGTTTGCCCTGCACAGCCACCCCACGCTGCTGGCCCTGGTGGGCATTGCCACCGGCTTGCTGCTGAGCTTTATCGTGTTCGTCGGCCTGCGTTCCATGGCGCGGCGGCGCCTTAACCCACAGGCATGAGACCTGCCATGCAGCGCCGCCACGCCATGGGCGCCCTGGTCTGCTGCAGTGCCGGCCTGATGGGCCTGCACGGCCGGGCCCATGCCACTTCACCCACGGCCATCTCCACTGGCACCTGGCCAGCCTGGAACACCTTCGCGCGCCAGTTCGTAAGCGCCGATGGCCGCGTGGTGGACAGCAACAGCGAGCGCAGCCACACCGTCTCGGAGGCCCAGGCCTACGCCCTGTTCTTTGCCCTGGTCTCCAACGACCGCTATGGTTTTGAGCGCCTGCTGCGCTGGACCGAAGACAACCTGTGCCAGGGTGACCTGTCCGCGCATTTGCCAGCCTGGCAGTGGGGTCGGCAAGACCACGGTGCGTGGGGCGTGCTGGACCGCAACCCGGCCTCGGATGCCGATCTCTGGCTGGCCTACGCTTTGGGCGAAGCTGGTCGGCTGTGGAATGAGCGCCGCTACAGCGCGCTGTCGCGCCTGGTCAGCGCGCGCGTGTTGCGCGAAGAAACAGCGGAGCTGCCGGGCTTGGGCCTGACGCTTCTACCCGGCCCCCAGGGCTTTGCGCTGGGCCAGGGCCGCTGGCGGCTCAACGCCAGCTATTGCCCGCCACAGCTCATGCAATGGCTCACCCGCCATGCCGAACCGGCCGCTGCCTGGAAGGCGCTGGCAGCAAGTGCCCAAAAGCTCACCCTGGCCTCAGCCCCCAAAGGCTTTGCCGCCGACTGGACGGTTTATGCAGCAGGTTCCGGCTTTGTTGCTGATGGCGAAGACGCCGATACAAGCCAGGGCAGCTACAACGCCATCCGCGTGTACCTGTGGGCTGGCACATTGCATGCGGACGCACCCGGGCGGACCGAGCTGCTCAAGGCCCTGCAGCCCATGGCCCGCCATGTGCGTGAAACCGGCGAGCCACCGGAATCCATAGACATCCTGAGCGGGCAGGCCAAGCGTGCTGGTCCGCCCGGCTTTTCAGCTGCGCTGCTGCCTTTCTTGCAGGCCCAACAGGACACTGCGGCCCTGCAATCGCAACGGGCAAGGCTCAAGGGCCTGCCCCCGCAGCCCGACGCCTACTACGAGCAGGCACTGACGCTGTTTGCCCTGGGCTGGATGGACGGCTACTACCGCTACGCCGCCGATGGCAGCCTGCTGCCACGCTGGAGCCAGCCATGAACCCGGCACAGGCACACAAACCCATTGGCAAGCTGAGCCTGGCCTGCCTGTTGCTGGCCGCACATTCTCAGTGGTCATGGGCCGATGGGGCGCCCACTGCGCTGCGCGCCGAGCTGCTGGGCAGTGCGCAGCGCTGGAGCGACAAGAATCGCACCGACATTGCCCGCCAAAAGCTGGACAAACTGCTGGCCATGGAGCCCGACTCTCCCGAAGGGCTGGCCTTTCTGGGTGACCTGGCACTGCGCGAAAACAAGTTGGATGAGGCCCGTAAAATTCTGGCCACCCTGCAAACGCGCCAGCCCCTGCACCCCGCTACCCGTGAACTGGAGCAGTTGGTCCAGATCTACACCCTGCAACGTGAGAAGCTGGCCCGCATGCGCCTGATGGCCCGCGCCGGGCGCACCGCAGACGCCGCCGTGCTGGCGCTCGAACTGTTTCCCGCTGGACCGCCACGCTACGGTGCCTTGGGGCAGGAAATTGCCCGCATCACCGGCCGTGGTGCCAAGGGCTCCCCGCAGGTGGCACAGACACCCGCGTTGACGCGCCCACTGCTTGATACCAGGAGCACCGCAACCAAAGCGGCTGCCAAGACCGCGCCAACGTCATCGTCAGCGTCCGCGCGCGCGCCGATCACCCCAGCCGCGTTGGCCTTGGCGCTCCGGCCCGAAGTGGTCACCGCGCAGCAGGCCGAGTCGGCCCTACAACCGGCACCCCTTGCACCCGCAGCACCCGAAGTACCAGCTACACCCGAAGCAGCCCCAGCATCCGCGTCCGCCCTGGCCGCAGCGCGCGCCGACAGCCTGCGGGCCCAGGCCGATGGGGAGCTCAAAGCCGAACGCCTGAGCCCGGCGCTGCGCCTGCTGGAGCAAGCCCTGCAGGAAACCCCCGACGACGCCTGGCTGCGCTATGACCTGGCCCGCTTGTACGCACGCTTGCAGTTGCCCGAGCAGGCACGCAGCGTGTCGGATGAGGGTGTGGCCCGTGCGCCCGCCGACACCGACATGCGCTATGCCCACGCCCTGCTGCTGGCATCCCTGGATGACGATGCGGCCGCACTGGCCGACCTGCAGCGCATTCCGGTAGCCGAACGCAGCGCGGGCATGCAGGCACTGGAGCAGCGGCTCAATGTGGCCTTGCGGGCGCAAGCAAGCAACACCCTGCTGCAAAGCGCACGCCAGAAGCGCAGCGAAGGCCGCTATGGCGAGGCCCTGGGCCTGTTCCAACAGGCACGGCAAAACGCGCTGGCATCGGTGCAGGCGGGTAGCCCAAGCACAGCAGACGCGCAAGACGCACTGGAGCGCGACATCCGTGCCATCGAAGCCCGCCGCCAGGCCTGGGTAGAAGTCGGCCAGGAAACGCTGGAGAAGAATTCCACCGAAGGCCTGGGCAGCCTGCGCGGCTGGGAGCGCCCCGTCGTCGCCTGGCTGCCTTGGGGCTATGACGGCAATCTGTTCATTCATGCTGACCAGGTGCAACTGGACGCTGGCAGCTATGCCGGGGGCGATGCCTTTGCCCAGCCTGGCACCGAGCTGATCACCCGCGGCCTGGCGCAACGGGCCGATGGGGTCAATGTGGGCCTGGGCTATGTGGGTGAAGACTTGCGCTGGGACCTGGGCGAAACGGGCGTAGGCTTTGCGGTGCGCAACTGGGTGGGCGGACTGCGCTATGGCGGCGACATCGGCAATGTTGCCTACAGCGCCGAGCTGTCGCGCCGTCCCCTGACTGGCACGCTGCTGTCGTATGCAGGCACCCAGGACCCGCAGACCGGGGCCGTCTGGGGCGGCGTGGTGGCCACCGGTGTGGGTGGGCGCGTGTCCACCGAACTGGGGCCATTCAGCACATCGGCCAGCGCCAGCCTGGCCATGCTGACGGGGCTCAACGTGGCCGACAACAGCCGCCTGAAATGGCGCCTGGCAGCCGACCGCGATGTCTGGCGCAGTGCGGAGCAAACCGTCAACATCGGCGTGGCACTCTCGGGCCTGCAGCACGACAAAGACCTCTCCGGCTACACCTGGGGGCATGGCGGCTACTACAGCCCACAGCGCAACGTGACGCTGGCATTCCCCGTGGAATGGAGTGGCCACACGGGCCCCTTGCGCTGGCTGGTAAAAGCCTCGGTGTCGGCCTCCAGCAGCTCCAGCAACGCCACCGATTACTACCCGGGTGATGCGGCCATGCAGCAGCGCGCAGGCAACCCGCGCTACGACGCCAGCAGCAGCACCGGCACCGGCTGGTCGGTCAGTGGCGCGGCCGAATACCAGGTCACGCCCCACCTGGCCATTGGTGGCAGGTTGGAGCACGAGGTGTCCGACTACTACACCCCCTTGAACCTGCTGTTCTACGCCCGCTACGCCTTCGACCCGGTGCGCCAGACCACCGTGCAACGCCCGCGGCCGGTTCAGGCGTATTCACAGTTTTAGCCATGCACACCGCCCTGCCCCATTCATCGCTCTGGCGCCTGCTGCCACAGGCCCTGCGCAGCCTGCTCCAGCGCACACCCCCGGCTGCTGCAGCCTGCGGCCTGGGGCTGGATGCCTTGCCCCAGGGCCTGGGCCACCTGCCGGTGGGCACGCCAGTGGCCTTGGCGTGGCAAAACCGCGCACCTGACCTGCAGTGGGCGCAAGCGCTGCTGCAGGACATGCTGCAACACGGCCCCGTAGTCCTGCTGGCAGAAAACGAAGCCGCTGCCGACCCGCTGCTGCTGCACCCTGCCCTGGCGCTGGCCTGCACACAGGGGCGGCTGACCGTCTGGCTGATGGCTGCTGACATAACCCAGCGCCGCGCTGGCATGCAGGCCGTTCTGGAAGAACTGGAACAGGCCGGGCTCTCGCCCCGTCATGCCCTGCTGGTGCTGGCCTCACCGCGCGCTCACCTGGGGCACAGCGTGGCCCAGGTGCAGCAATGGGGCCTGCAGATGGGACGCTGGTGCCGCACACGCACGCGCCCGGTGGTGTTTGCCTTCAACGCCTGGGACAGTGTCGAGCAGGTGCTGGGCCCCTTGCGCAGCCTGGCTGCGGTGTTTGAGCACGTAGCCCTGATGGGCAGCCAGGCCCAGCACCCCCTGCTGTTGGTGGAACGCTGGAATGGCAGCCAGGGCCCGCTGTATGAAGTGCGCCTGGGGCTGACGCAAGATGCTGCCACCCAGCGCCTCGCGTTCGACGGCAGCCAGATGCATGGGCAGCTGGCACGCCTGGTCGAAGCCCCCGACCAATACACCGTGATCGCCACGCGCGCGGCCCTGGCCGGACAGCGCGCCGCGCCCGCGGATTGGCAGGTGGTAGACACCCTGGCCGATGTGCAGCTTGCCGCACAGGACGCGATTGCTGCCACCGTGCTGCTGCACTCCGGGCCTTCTGGCCAACAGGAAGAGCTGCTGCGCCTGGTGCACCGCTTGCGCAGCCAGCACGGCCGCGCCCTCAAGATCGTGGTGCATGAAACCCAGGACAAACTGCGCGCCAACCTGGAGCAGGCCCTGCTGCACCTGGGCGCCAATACGGTGGTCTACCGGGAAGTCGGCTTTGCCCGGCTGCAACGGCTGCTGCACGAGCTGCACGACCAGACTTTTGCACGCGCCATCGCGCCCGACTTCGAGAGCGCACGCGCCGACTTCATGCCCGACGCCCAGCGCGGCTACCTGCCGATGCTGGCGTTCTGTGACAGCGTGGAAGCCATGCTGACCCGTACCCACAGCGCCGGTCTGCCACACAGTTTTTTGCGCCTGACCATGCAGACCCATGTGGCCCATCTGGATGCCATACAGGCCAGCCTGGCCCTGCGCGATGGTGACGTGCTGAGTGCCGACCAGAACGCGCTGTACGTGTTCATGTTCGCCTGCGCCGAGACCGATGTGGACCCGGCACTGGCGCGCCTGTTCTCGATTGCGCCCAGCGAGCTGTTTGCCGCACAGACCCTCTACACCTCGGTGGACGGCATGCGCACCGCCTTGCGCGCACTGCGCGAAGCGGCACGCCTGGGTGTGCCCGACTACAGCCGCTACCGCAGTGAACGCGCAAGCCAACCCTTGCAAGCCGCAGCCAGCCTGCCCGCGACCAGCCAGCCAAAGGCCGTTGGCGCGGCACCTGGCATTCAGCCGGTGCCGGATACACCGGATCGCCCGGCCATCGCAGGTGCCGCACCCACACCCACCGTGCAAGCCCGCCCACTGGCACGCCGCGTGTCCGAGACCGAAGGAACACCCCATGCTGCTTGAACTCCTGGGCTATGTGCTGCTGGGCCTGCTGCTGGCATGGCCGCTGCGGCGTTTGCTGCGCTGGCTGGCGCCGCGCAGCGGTCTGGGCCGCACGCGCTGGCACTACCTGCGGCCCTATGTGCCAGCAGCGCAGCGCGCCCCATCCCCTGCGCAAGCACTGTCCCCGGCTTCGGACCAGGAAGCAACATGACCCAAGCCCTGCGCTGCATTGCCTTTGTCTCGCCCCTGGGTGGCACCGGGCAGACCACCGTGGTGGCCAACATGGCCAGCCTGTGGAGTGCCGTCGGTGTCCCGTGCATGGCAGTGGACCTGTGCGCCCAAAACAGCCTGGGCCTGCATCTGGGCCAAACCCACCCCGCACCAGACGGCTGGGCCCAGAGGGTAGAGCAGGGCCAGTGGTGGGCCGAGTCCGCACTGGAGAACTCGGCCCAGGTGCGCTTTCTGCCCTTTGGCAGCCCCACGCTGCAGAGCGCCCCACAAAACCTGCAGCACGACCCGCACTGGCTGTCCACGCAGCTCCAAGCCTGCGCCTGGGACGACAACAGCCTGGTGCTGCTGGACACGCCCCAATGGCCACAGGCACTGGCCACACAGGCCCTGCGCTGCGCCGACCTGGTGGTGGTCTGCCTGGACACCACGCCCCGTGCGCCGCTGCTGCAAACGCAGGTGCAGCGCCTGCTGGACCAGGCCCGGCCCAGCGCTGGCCTGGCCCTGCTGGCCACGCGCTTCAATCCGCGCCGCGACGCGCAGCGCCTGGCCCTGCAAACCCTGCAACAGCAGTGGCCACAACTGCTGGCGCCCTATGTGCTGCACGATGACGAAAGCGTGCCCGCCGCACTCGCGGCAGCCCACTGCGTCAGCGCCCACGCGCCACAGGCGCAATCGGCCCATGACCTCAACGGCATCGCGCGCTGGCTGCTGGCCCGGTGCCCGACCAGCCCACAGGGAGAGGCATGAGGCGCCGCGCCCTGCACTGGTTGGCCCTGCAACTGCAAGTGCCGCCGCCCGGCAACCCGCAGGCCTGGCTGCGCGCCTTGCTGCTGCAGCCAACGCAGACGCGCATCACCCCGCAAGCCATGGCCTGGGACGTGCTGCTGGGCCTGTGGCACTGGATTGGCTGGGGCGCCGCCCGCATGGGTCAGGGCCTGGCCCTGCTTCTGCAAGCGGCAGCCTGGCCGCTGCGTGCCTGCATGGCCGCACTGGACCGCCTGGCCCAGCGCCATGACTTTGTCACCTTTGGTCTGCGCATCGAAGCCGCACTCGCACCCCGATTGGAAAATCGCAAATTTCAGTGGCTGCTGCTGACCGCCATTGCCGTGCTGGCCACGCTGGTGCTGACCACGCCCTTCAGCGCCCTGGGGCAGTTTTTCTTCATGGTGCTGTGCTGGGGCTCGGCCATGGTGCTGCGCCGACTGCCCGGGCGCTTTCCCTCGCTGGCACTGGCCAGCCTGAGCATGGTCACGCTGGGTCGTTACGTCTGGTGGCGGCTGACCTCCACGCTGGACTTTGATTCCCCTTCCGAGGCCGCACTCGGCTATGGCCTGCTGGCAGCCGAGGCCTACACCTGGCTGATTGTGCTGCTGGGTTTTGTGCAAACCGCCTGGCCCCTCAAACGCGAGCCCGCGCTGCTGGTCGGCACGCCCGACACCTGGCCCACGGTGGACGTGTTCATCCCCACCTACAACGAAGACCTGAGCGTGGTGCAGCCCACCGTGCTGGCCGCCCTGGGTCTGGACTGGCCGCGTGACAAACTGCGCATCTACCTGCTCGACGATGGCCGCCGCCCGGAATTCCGCGACTACGCCGAGGCCGTGGGCATCCACTACCTGGACCGGCCCGACAACCGGCACGCCAAGGCGGGCAACCTGAACCACGCGCTGCACCAGACCGATGGCGAGCTGGTGGCCATCTTTGACTGCGACCACATCCCCACGCGGCTGTTTCTCAAGACCTGTGTGGGCTGGTTCCAGCGCGAGGCGCAATGCGCCATGCTGCAAACCCCGCACCACTTTTTTTCGCCCGACCCGTTCGAGCGCAACCTGGGCACCTTCCGGCGCGTGCCCAACGAGGGCTCTCTGTTCTATGGGCTGATACAGGACGGCAACGACTTCTGGAACGCCACGTTCTTCTGCGGCTCCTGCGCCCTGATCCGCCGTGCACCGCTGATGGAAATCGGCGGCATCGCCGTGGAGACAGTCACCGAGGACGCCCACACCGCCCTCAAGCTGCACCGGCGCGGCTACACCTCGGCCTATATCAACCAGCCCCTGGCCGCCGGCCTGGCCACCGAGAGCCTGTCGGCCCATGTGGGCCAGCGCATCCGCTGGGCGCGCGGCATGGCGCAGATCTTCCGGCTGGACAACCCGATGTTCGGCAAAGGCCTGTCCCTGTGGCAGCGCCTGTGCTACTCCACGGCCATGCTGCACTTCTTCTTTGGCCTGCCGCGGCTGGTGTTCCTGACGGCCCCCATGGCCTATCTGTTTTTTGAGTGGCACATCATCAACGCCAGCGCCACCATGCTGGCGCTCTACGTGATTCCCTACATCACGCTGTCCACGCTTGCCAATGCGCACCTGCAAGGCGAGAGCCGCCACACCGCCTGGGCCGACGTGTACGAGACCGTGCTGGCGGCCTATGTGATGGTGCCCACCGCACTGGCCATGATCAGGCCGCGCTCGGGCAGCTTCAATGTCACGGCCAAGGGCGGGCTGGTGGCCAAGTCGTACTTTGACTGGGTTATCTCCACGCCTTACAGCATCCTGGTGCTGCTGAACCTGGCGGCCTTCTGCATGGGCCTGCTGCGGCTGTTTGTGCTCAATGTGCACGAGACCGGCACCGTCGCCATGAACCTGGCCTGGACGGCCTACAGCATGCTGATTCTGGGCGCGGCCATGGGTGTGGCATCGGAGGCGCGCCAGGTGCGGCGCACGCAGCGCGTGCAGACGCGCCTGCCTGCCGTGCTGTACCTGGACAACGGGCAGGCCGTGCACTGCGAGTGCCAGGACTACTCCATGTCGGGCCTGGGCCTGCGCACGCCCATTGCAACGCAGGTGCAAGCGGGTGAGCGCGTGCACGTCAGCCTGTGGGCCGGTGCCGAGGAGCACAGCTTTTCCGCGCAGGTGCTCCTGAGCAAGCCCGGCAGCCTGGGCCTGCAGTTTGAAGCCCTGACCCACCCGCAAAAAGTGCATCTGGTGCAGTGCACCTTTGCCCGCCCCGACGCCTGGCTGAACTGGAAAGAAACCCACGACGCCGACCGCCCCCTGCAAGGCCTGCAAGAGATTGCGCTGCTGGGCCTGGGGGGCTACTGGAAGCTGCTGCTCTCCGTGCGTGACCATTTCAGGGACGCACTACTGCAGCGCCGCGCAGCCAAGGCCGGCAAAGCATGAGCCACCTGAGCCTGTACTTCCTGCTCAAGACCGGCCTGTACTACACCCACAGCCTGGGCTTCCATTGGGTGTGGAACCTGCTGCTGGCCGTTGCCGCCTTTTGGCCCCTGCCACCCGGGCGCTGGCAGCGCGTGCGCACCTGGCTGGTGTGGCCGCTGGCCATTGCCCTGCTGTACCACGACTCGTTCCTGCCCACGCCGCAGCGGGTCTGGTCGCAGCTGGGTACCGTGGGCGGCTTCAGTGCGAGCTACCTGCTGGAGCTGGTGCAACGCGTGGTCAGCCCGCAGGCGCTGGTGGCATTTGGGTTGGCGCTGCTGGCCTACGCCGTGCTGGCACGCTGGCTGCGCTTCGCCACGCTGGCGGTGTTGGCCATTCTGAGTGTGCCGCTGCTGGCCGCCCTGGGCCCTGCCACGCCCGCCGCCGAGGCCGCCCTGGCGCAGGCCGCCGATCCGGAAGGTGCCACCAAGGCGGCGCCCTACGACACCCAGCTGCAAGCCTTTTACGCGGCCGAGCATCTGCGCAAGCTGGTCTTTCCGGCGCAGGTGGCAGCACCCGCGTTTGACGTAATCGTGCTGCATGTGTGCTCGCTGTCCTGGGACGATCTGGACCTTGCCAACGCGCGCAATGCGCCCCTGCTCCAGCGCTTTGATGTGCTTTTCAGCCACTTCAATTCTGCGGCCAGCTACAGTGGCCCGGCCACTTTCCGCATCTTCCGGGGCAACTGCGGCCAGAGCGCACACGCACGCCTATACCAGGGCACGGACGCCAGTTGCTACACATTCCCCTCGCTGGAGAAAGCCGGTTTGCGGACGAGCGGCCTGCTCAACCACAACGGCATTTTTGACGGCTTTGCCAAGATCGTGGAGCACGAGGCAGGGCTTGGCGGGCGCATGGAGTCCAACCGCAACGGCACGGTGCAGATGCAAAGCTTTGATGGCACGCCGGTGTACGACGACTACGGCCTGCTGTCGCAGTGGTGGACGCAGCGCCTGCAAAAAGGCAGTGCGCCGGTGGCGCTGTACTACAACACCATCTCGCTGCACGACGGCAACCGCCTGCCCGGCAGCACCGCGCGCAGCAGCCTGGACACCTACAAGCCACGCCTCTTGAAATTGTTGGCTGACTTTGACCGCTTTGTCACGCAGCTGGAGGCCAGTGGCAGACCGGTGGTGCTGCTGCTGGTGCCCGAGCATGGCGCCTCGCTGCGCGGTGATGCGGTGCAAATACCGGGCATGCGCGAAATCCCGGACCCGAAGATCACCCTGGTGCCAGCGGCCATCAAGCTCATCGGCATGCAGGCGCCTGCAAGCCGGGTGGGGCCGGTGCTGGTGCAGCAGGACATCAGCTACTTTGGCCTCAACGCGCTGCTGGCCGACCTGATGCGGGACAACCCGTTTGTGCCCGGTGGCATCCCCCTGGCGCAGCGCCTGGACACCCTGGAGACCACCCCGTTTGTGGCCGAGAACGACGATGTGGTGATGCTGCGCAACCCGGCGGGCGGCTATGTGCTGAAGTCCAACGACGGTACCTGGGTGCCCTTTAGCAAACCCTGAAACCGGGCCTGCGCGCCGCAGGCCTCAGGTCGGCTGGTCAATCTTGTAGACAAAGCCGCGGGTCACCCTTGGCGGCGCGTTGAGCAGCTTGGAGATCTCTTCAATGTCGTCCGGCAGGGCCGGGTTGTCCCATCCGTTTTCGGTATGGCGTGCCAGGCGCACGGCCAGAATCACGTTGCGCACCGTGGGGTGCTCGGCGTGTTTGCCGTCGCTGATGCGCACCAGCAGTTCGGAAAACCGCCAGTGCATCATCAGCTCCTGGCGCAGATCGTTCAGATCGATATTGAACACAAAGCGCTGCAGGTTGACCGTGCGCAGCGTCGGGTTGGCGTGCTGCATGGCCCGCACTTCCATCTCCAGCGTCGGGGCATAGCAAAACATCAGCATCTCGGCAAAGTCGTTCAGAAAGGCCGCCTGCCGGATGACCGCCACATCGGTATCACCCCGGTGGACCGCAAAGCCGGTGGCAAAGTGCGCCGCACGGTTGGCACGCTTGAGCAGGGCCTGCAGGGCTTCCAGTGCGGCTGGCTGGTCTGCCAGTTGCTGCTGTACGGTTGGCTGCACACCAAAGTTCCTGAAGAAGGGTGCCACACCCATCATCACCAGGGAACTGATGACAGTCTCGGTCTGGGTGCTTTCCTGGTTGCGCCGTTTGGCCGACACATAGGCCAGTACCTTCATGGTCATGAAGGGGTCGGTGTCAATCAGCTCGGCCAGCATGCCGGCGTCCACCTCGTCTTCATTCTGGCGCATGGCCTCCAGCGCCAGCGCCGTGGATTCCAGCACCGGGATATCGGCCTTCAAAAAGAAGTGCGCCCAGGTTGCCAGGTTGGGCAGGGGCTCTTTCAGGTGCACAGGGGGTGCCACGAAGGCAGGGGTACTGGAGGAATCATCCGTATCGGGGGTGGCGGCTTGCATAGCCCGGAGTATCTTCTGGGCAAGGGGTCCGGTCAATCGGGCTGGGGCTGCATAGCAACGCTGCCTTTTGCGCCGGGTAGGGTGGAAGGTGAAGGAGGTGATGTGCAGCGCCAAAAAAAAGGCCCGGCAAGTTGCTCCGGTTGAAGCGCCCACCGGGCCATAACGGTATACGGGTAGCCGCAGCTACCCCTTACCTCACCGAATCCAATAGATGTTGTCCAGGGCAATGGCAGGTTTGCCGGTCGCATCCGTGTTGCCAGTATCCGTGTACACGTCCGAGATGGAGAAGCGCGTCAGCACATAGCGCAGGTCCAGCTTGGGGTTGGCCGCCTGGAACGCACTCAGTGGGATGGTTACATCGCACCAACCGGGTGAGGCACTGCTGCAGTAACCATAGTTGCCGTTGGACACCAGCACAAAGGACTCGACTACCGCACCCAGCGAGGTGTCGCTGGATATGCCTACCCGCAGCGAACCTGCATAGGCGGTTTTGACGCTGAAGCGAATCGAGCCGTTGGCAAAGCTGGACAGGTTCGCGGAAACCGCAGGTGTACTGGACGACTGCCACAGCAGACCCCAACCGTAGGATTTGGGCGTGAACGTGTCCAACTGCAAGAAGTTGCTTGCCCCCAGCGATGCGCCCAGGTCACTGGGTGCCGAGTCGCCCGTATTGGGGTAGATCAGGTTGAAGGTGCCCGTCTCGTATGCATCTGCCCGCATACCTGCAGGCCATCCGGTGACGGATTCATTGAAGATCGTCAGCCTGGGCGTGGTCAGCGCTGCATTGAGCACTGGTGGCACGAAGTAGAGGGCATTGCTGTCGGCGCAGGCTGTGGAGTCTTTGGTCCACGTTGCCGTGGGGTTCAATGCTTGCGCGGCACAGCGTGCCGTGCGGTCCTTGGTGAAGAGGCCCCACTTGTCATCATTGCCTTTCCAGGGTTCATCGAAGGCCTCGAAGTACACAATGCCCTTGGGGCCGTTGTTGCTGCGCGAGGCCAGGGCCCAATCCAGCAGGCGGCTGAAGTACATCTTCTGGTTGGCCGGATGGGCCTGGAATTTGTAGAGCGCACTGCCGCCCGAGTCGGCGCCCTTCCATCCGGTTTCGCCAATCACGATGGGCATATTGGCGCGGCCGTTTTTGTCCAGGTAGCTGCGCGCGCGCGCATAGTCGGTTTGGGCTTTTCCAATGGCAGCGTCCACACTGGCCGCAGCGCGTTTGGTCAGGTCGGTGACGCCGAGTTGCTGCCAGTCCCAGTCTGGCAAGAGGTCGGTGTCGCTGGTGTCGCTGTACTGCGCATCCAGCATCGGATAGGTGTGAATCGAGGCAAAGTCAATTTGACGGAGTACTTCGCCTGGCTGTTCTGCGGCGTTGCGCGCGAAGCCCGCATAAAACGCGTAGTTGTCATCGGTGGTGACCGGCTGTGGGACCTGATCACGAACCGTTTTGATGTAAGCCGCCATGGCCACGGTCGAGATCGGGTTGAAGGACCAGGACACCATGGTTTCATTGCCCACGCTCACCGCCACCACTTCGGCGGCATAGGTCTTGGCCAGTGTCACGCCACGGGCCATTTCATCTTCGTTGTCGGCCTGCGCCCGCGCCCGCACCACGGGATCGCTTGCATTCTCGAATGAGTTGACATAGATGCCCAGCATCACCTTGATGGGCAGTGCATTGTCACGAATCACCCGCAGCGTGCGCAGCGCCACCTTGTCGGAGCTGTCAAACAGGCGTATCAAGCCAATGCCGGCCGTCACCAGCAAATCGAGGTCTTGCTTGACCTGTACATCGGTAATGACTTCGCTTGCCCGTCCGGCATCCGTGGTAGCGGTGCGGTAAGGGGAATAGGCCACCGCTTTGGCAGTGGTAAACACAGCAGGCAGCGCGCGCAGCCCGCTTGCAGAGGCCGCAGGGCTGGCGCCACTGCCCTGGTCCGAGGTGGTACCGCCGCCGCCACACGCGCTGAGCAACAGTGCCGCACCAAGGCCCAAAGCCAAGCCCAGCCTTTTGACAGACGATACGTTGTGAGGAATGGGGGCCATGCTTGCTCCGGTCGGGAATAGGCGGTTATGGGTGGATTGGTCTTGTGTCATTTTTAGAAGCTGTAAATCATTCCAACGGTCACCCACTGACCATCTTGTGAAATGCGGGAATCCACATTGCTGAACGAGGCGTTGCCGGGCATCGACATGGGCGAAAGCCCCTTCCTGCCGTAATTCACCATGCCTGCCGTGGCCTCCAACTGCAGTCCGGGTGCATAGTCGTACTTGGCACCCAAGGTGTTGATGGTCGCCGTGTTGTGCTGGCCGCGGTCGCTGGGGTTTTTGGTCTCGGCTTCGCCCAAAAAGACCATGGCCGTGAAGAAGGTCCATGGGCCGGTGCGATAGCGCCCGCCCAGGAAAAAGTCTACCGACGACGCCGCGTATCCCGGTGGGCTTATGGCCAGCGGGTTGCTGTAGTCCACATTGAAGCCGCTGGTCCAGTTGTCAGCGGGGTTGTAGGCAACGTTGGCGCCACTCCACTTGTTTTGGCGGATGCCGCCGGACACTTCAACCTTCGCGTTGACCTGGTAGCGCGCCATGACCATGGCGATGTTTTGGTGGGTGCCACTGAACTGCGCCCCGTTTGTGCCGACAAAGCTGTCATCCTGGGCATAAGGTGTCACACCCGTAAACGGTGCATGGCCCCAGGCACCGGCACCACCGTTGACCGCATCCTGATAGACCGCATCAACCACCAGGTCGCCCTTGTGGAACTGCGCGTACAACTCATAGAACTGCGGGCTCAGGCGCTTGAAGTGGTCATTGCCCTGGTCATAGGTCAGTTCCAGAAACAAATCGCCTTCGGCCACATCCAATTGGCGGCTGCCCAGGCGGATGGCATTGGTCAGCATGCCGTAGCCCGCGCCGCTGGAACCCCAGGAATCGGACACACCCAGGTTGCCGCCGTATGGAAAGTCAGCCACGCTCCAGCCGCGGGTGGTCATGGAGCCTATGCGCACACTGCCGTAGTCTTCGTGGCGAATTGCAATGTTCTTCTCGTACCAAAAATCGGGCACATCCACCGTGCCACCGTAGCGCGTCTCGACGAAGGCGCCGTTGATGGTTCCCTGGCGCCAGCGCTGGCTCAGCAGACCCGATAGTTCAAAACCATTGCCCAGGTTGTACTTGGCACCCAGATAGGGCTGGATTTGCCAATTGGTGGTGGTGACGGTCTCGTAGTGCTTTCCAGGAATGATGGCATCGGCAACACGCAGCTGCTTGGACACCGTGTCGGGCACCACCTGGCAGTTCAGGCAATAGTTCCCCTGCACGCCTACCGTGGCCTCGGCAAAGCCGGTGAGACTGAACATGCCGTCCGGACCAAAATCCAGTGCGTGGCTCAGGGTCGCACCCAGCAACATGGCGGCTGCAGCGGTGGCTTTCAGAGCGCCCGATGCCCTTGTGCGCCGAACCTGAGAGGCCGGGATCCGTCCAAAGACACATGGTTTGATTCGGTTTTTCATGGGAGTAAATTTAAGTTTGAAAGCGCTTTCAGTAGAATAGCTACGTCGCTCCGGTGCGTCAATCAAAACCGCCCCCGTGTTTTCCCTAGCCCTGCTGATTAGTGATCCCGCAGAGAAAATTCGGGTTAACCCGTGCCAATTTTGAAAGCGCTTTCAGTATCATGGCGGAACCACTTCAACCTGAACAGGATCCGGCGATGAACAAGCTGACGCGCTCTTGCCTCCAACTGACCCTGGCCTCACTGGCCTTTGCCACGGTGCAGGCACAAACCGTGAAGCTGGGAATGGGGAGCTACTACACTGCCCCCAAGAGTGGTGACCGCACGGTGCCGCCAGCCAACCTGCGCACAGCCGCCTTGGCCAACACACCGGCACAATCCGCGCAGTGGTATTCCAGCGTGGTCTACAGCGCCAAGCCCGAAGCACTCTTTGTGCAGCCTCTGACCGTCAAACCCACAGCGGCAGGGCTGGAAGTGGCGCTACCGGTCAAGGAAGTTCGCCCCACGGTGCGCCGTGATGTGGAGATTCGCTACCCCCACCAGTTGCCGCTGCTGATTGCGCCCGCAGCCTTTCAGCCGGGTCAGTCCAAGCTCGCCAAACACGGCGACTGGTCGGCGGACATTTCCATGGCCCAGGGCGCAGACAACATGACCGTAGGCATGGCCCATGGCATGCCCTATGCCTTTGTGCAAATTGGCCGGGGGGATGCGCAGATCAAAATTCCAGCAGGCTCCAAGGCCGCTGTCAGCGCCGCCGATGCCCGCATGCTGCTGGTTCAAACCACGGCGGCCAGCTATGCCGTGTTTGGCCCTACGGGCGGTGACTGGAAGCCCAGCGGAGCCGACCAATGGCTGCTGCACCTGCCCCCGGGCAAGGGCTATTTGTCGGTGGCCGCATTGCCGGACGACAAGCCCGAGACCCTGGCCCTGCTGGCCAAGCACGCCTATTCCTTTGTGCAAGACACACGGGTGGACTGGAAGTTTGATGAAGCCTCCAGCCAGATAGAAACCACCTTCACCGCCACCACCCAAACCATGGAAGGCCCGGTCACCGGCGCGCTGCTGGGCCTGTACCCCCATCAGTGGTTTAACAATGCGACAGTAGAGCCGCGCCTGGGACCGGCCTATGACACGGTGCGCGGCAAGATCCGCTTGCTGGAGGCCGACAGCTTCAAAACCACGGCCCGTTACACCGGCTTCGTGCCGTTCTGGCCCGGTGTGGCCGACGCTGGCCGCAAGACCGAGTTGGCCGAGCTCATGAAACTGGACCAACGCAATGCCCGGCGCATGATGCTGGAAGAGGGCAAAGGCCCCTACTGGCAGGGCAAGGGCTTGCAGCGCATCCTGAAACTCATGGATGTGGTCGAACAGCAAGGCGACCTGGAAGGCCGTGACAAGTTGCTGGACCTGGTGAAGAAGCGCGCGGAATCGTGGTTCACCGGCGAAGGCGGCGGCTACTTCCATTACGACACCCAGCAGGGCACGGTGGCCAGCTACCCGGAAGAGTTCTTCACAGTGGAGCAGCTCAATGACCACCACTTCACCTACGGCTACTGGATACGCGCTGCGGCCGACATTGCCCTGCGCGACCCCAAATGGGCTTCGGACGCGCAATGGGGTCCCATGGTGGACCTGCTGGTTGCCGACATTGCCAGCACCGACCGCAGCAACGCCAAGTTCCCCTTCCTGCGCAACTTTGACCCCTATGAAGGCCACTCCTGGGCCTCCGGCATTGGCATGGGCGAGTTGGGCAACAACCAGGAATCTTCTTCCGAGGCCGTCAACGCCTGGGCCGGGCTGATTCTGTGGGGCGAGATCAAGGGCAACCGGGCGCTGCGCGACCTGGGCCTGTACATGTACACCACTGAAATCAACGCCATCAACCACTACTGGTTTGACATCCACGGGAAGGTCTTTGCCCCGGAGTACAAGAATGTAGAGGTCAGCATGCTGTTTGGCGGCATGTACGCCCACAACACCTGGTGGATTGACGACCCGCGCCAGATCAAGGGCATCAACCTGCTGCCCATCACCACCGTCTCTACCTACCTGGGCCAAGACCCTGCGTTTGTGAAGAAGAGCGTGGCCTCACTGGGCCCGGAGACCGCCATCTGGAACGCCCGCGGCCTGTACGGCAAGCCAGTCGATATCTGGCAGGACATCTTTGCCAAGTACCTGGGCCTGGCCGACCCGGATGCAGGCCTGGCCTCATGGAACCGCTGGGGCTCGTTTGAGCTGGGCGACACCCGCACGCACGCCCTGCACTGGTTGCAAAGCCTCAAGGAAATGGGCACGCCCGACTTCAGCGTGACGGCCAACACCACGCTGTTCGCCGTGTTCAAGCAAGCCAATGGCCAGCGCACCTACCTGGCCTACAACGCGGGTAAGACGCCCATCACGGTGAAGTACAGCGATGGCAAGACGTTGACGGTGGCGGCGGGCACGTTGGGGCGGATGTAAATCTGCGCGAAAACATGACAACCCTGAGCGCAGAGTGGCAGACATGGGTTCGTGACAACCTGGCCCGCGGATGCAATGAGACCCAGCTCATTGCATCCATGGCAGAAGCCGGCATCGACCCCGTCGCGGCGGGCATGGCGGTATTGCAGGCCATGTCGGGCACCGAAGCAAGTATTGCGTCTGGACCCGTCACGCAGGCCTACACCTACTCCTCCCCGCGCATGCCCCAGGTTGGCAGCGTCATCCAAACCAGCGACCGCGACGTCAGGGTTTCAATGAGAATGGGCCAACCCGTTGTCGCGCTACTCGACAACGTGCTGTCATTCGATGAGTGCGACCAGCTCATCGACCTGGCGCGTATGAAGCTGCAGCGCTCCACGATTGTGGACCCCACCAACGGTACGCATAAAGTGATTGCAGACCGCGGCAGTTCCGGAACCCATTTTGCAGTGAACGAGAATGCATTTATCGCCAGTCTGGACACGCGCATAGCGGAGCTGATGCACTGGCCCGTGGAGAATGGCGAAGGTCTGCAAATACTGAACTACCAAGTTGGCGGCGAATACAAGCCGCACTTCGACTACTTTCCTCCAGAACAAGTGGGCAGCGGTGTTCATCTCGCAAAGGGTGGTCAACGGGTGAGCACCTTGATCCTTTACCTGAATGACGTAGAACGGGGTGGTGAAACCATCTTTCCATCCATCCATCTCACAGTCGTTCCCAAGAGGGGATCCGCCATCTATTTTGAGTACTGCAACGCCTCCGGACAAATCGATCCAAGCACACTGCACGGCGGCGCACCGGTTCTGTCGGGTGAAAAATGGATTGCCACCAAATGGATGCGCCAGCGCAAGTATGGCTAACCGCCAGGTTCAGCGTATTTGGTACACCCGCACGTAATCCACCTCCAAGCCCGTATTGGACAGGGTCGCGTCATTGACCGTGCCACCCAGCACACCGCCCACGGCCACGTTCAACAACAGATACTGGGGCTTGTCGAACGGCCATCCAGATGCATTGACGGGTTTGTTGTAGGTGGGCCTGTAAGAGACGCCATCCACATAGAAGTCGATGGCTGTCGGAGTCCACTTGATCTGGAAATTGTGGAAAGCGTTGCAGGCCGTTGCCAAGGCGGTCGATCCGGTGCTGCCATTGCCGCCAGAGCCCGCCAGCGTGTGGATGGTGCCCAACACAGTGCCCTTGTCCCATCCGGTCTGCTCCATGATGTCGATCTCGCCCTGGTCGGGCCACACGTCTACTGTTGAGCCCAGGGTCCAGATGGCAGGCCAGGTGCCCGCACCGCAAGGCAGCTTGGCGCGTATCTCAAAAAAGCCGTAGGTCCAGCTGGACTTGCCCTTGGTAAACAGCCGCGCAGAAGTGTAGTTCTGCCCTCCCCAGTCGCTTACCGAAGCGGCCAGACTTTCCCTGCGTGCCGTTATGGTGAGGCTGCCGTTTTGCACAGCGGAGTTTTGTAGTCGGCCATTGGCGTAATACTGCAGTTCACCATTGAACCAGCCCACTTTGTTTTGTGCGATGTCATAGCTCCATTTGCTGGGGTCAGGCAACTGGATTCCACTGGTGTTGAATTCATCCGACCACACCAGGGCATAGCCGCTGGGCACGCTGTTGGGTGCCGTGGCGCTGACCTTCACGACCGATATCGGGCTGGACAGTACACCATCGCTGACCATCAAGCCCAGCAGGTAGTCGCCCGGAGCATCCGCCACCAGGCTGGGCGTGGCCGTGGTGGCCCCGGTGAGCACCGCCACGCTGCCTGCAGGCCTGCTGACTACAGACCATTGGTACGAAAGGGTATCGCCATTGGCATCTCCGCTTGCCCTGCCATCCAGTTGCGCGGCGCTGCCTTGTGCAACGCTTTGCGTTGTTCCTGCAATGGCAAAAGGTGCGATGTTGATCTTGGTGCCACCCAGGCCCGTATTCAAACTATTCTGAAAGTGGAGGTCTGCGTCTGCAGCCGACACTATTTGCCGGCTTGCTCCCACCGCATTGGCAAGGAAGGTAGTGATGGCTGCCATCGATCTGAATGCAGTGGGCGACACATCGAAGTCGATTCCAGTCGGTGCGGCGGCAGATGCCGCAGCTGGGATGGCGATGCCATTGCTGGTATTGCCATCGGCGTCCAGGCTCTGCAGCAATACCAACATGTTAGTCACGCGTTGATCAGCCACGTTGGTGGTGCCTGCGATGTCCAATGGTGTGATGAGGCTCTTGCCAGGCGTGCTGGCCAGCACCAAGTTACCAACTGAAAACGTGACCGACTCTCCGGCCAGATACTTGAACTGGCCATTCGCATCGGTTTCTCCATGCTGCGTAGCGGTGTCGTAGCGCAGGCCTTGAACCGTACTGTCCAGGAACACACCGGTGGACGAAGCAACGGATGCCGGTGAAGCAGCAAATGAAGCTCCACCACCGCCGCCGCCACCACAGCCCAGGAGGCTGGCAATGCAATAGATTGCAATGATAGAAGTCAATAGTAGGCGCTGTGGCATTTTTCTGCGAAGTGAGGTCGGCATGGTACCTTTAACAAACAAAGCCTTAAAGGGTGGACGAAGTCCAAGATGACCGCTGATAAATGGATAGCCGCCATGTTCATGTGGCAATCAAGGTATAGCCAAAACGCAGCATCAGAAAGCAAAGACGCCGACTGAGTATTACAGTCGGCGTCCTTTCAGCCCATTGATTGGTTGCCGCTTATTTACCGAAATACAAGTTATCCATATAAATCTTAACGGGCTGCGCACCGTCAGCCCTTGAGGCAGTGAGAATAACTTGCGCAATGTTGTTTCTGCTCAGGCTGGTTGCCGCTTGCGTAAAGGAATTCAATGGGATCGAGATCCGTTGCCAGCTACCACCGGTGATACTTGTGACCGTGCTTTCAACGGCACTGGTTTCCCCAGTTCCATTGTGGTTCGATAGCTTGATGCTAATTACTTGCCCCGCAAGTATGGGTGTGTCGATCCAGTAATCCATATTGAACGTTGCATAGGTGGTTGCATCAAATTTGTTGCTAACGAATGAAATGCCTGCAAACGTTTTTCCAGCTGAAACATCAATAGTTTTATAGTTGTTACCTGCTATAGCCCCATCGGTTATCCGTGACGAACTGACGCCCCAGTCTGGTCCCCACTCATCCACCGTAACGCTAGTATAGGTGTCACTAAATATCGACTTCACATTGCCAGCCAATGCAGTCGGCACCGACGCTGCAGCGGTGGGTCCACCGGAAGGGGCGGGAGTGGGGGTAGGTGCGGGTGTTGTATTCAGTACCAACTCTACATCATCAATCACTACCTGCCCTGTATCAGCGCCCATATCGAAAATCACGCGGCTGTTAGTGTCAGCAAAGTTGGATGTCAGACTCAGCTCAATAGTCTGTTGGGTCGTAGTGAGGTTGACAGTCTGAACAACAGCGCCGTAGGGAGCGCCCTGCTGGCCAATACCAGCAAGCATTGTTCTAGCACGGTTTGACGAAACTTTAAACCGCAGTTTGTAGCTGACCCCTGAAGTGGGAATACTAACTTTGTACGAAAGATTCACATCATAAGCATTGCCTGCTGTAGCTACATTGGCCTCGTTATAGCTGTTACCACTAGTCGTTTGGACATTTTTGGCGTTGCCGTACCAGTTTGCATCAGCCGCGGCACTGGTGAAATCACCATTGGCTACCAAGTTGGTCGGCGTTGGTGTCGGCGTCGGTGTCGGTGTGGGTGTTGGCGAAGCGGCGGCATTTAACGTGATGTCGTCGAAGTAATAGGTCTTGCCTGGGGCAACATCGACCGTATTCAGGTTGGGTAGCAGCACGATCAAGTCGTATGTCTTGGTGAGATCGGCGTTGAGGGTCCAAGTCAGGGTCTGCCAGCCGACGACGACGGCTTCGTTGGCCTGTGTGTCGCCAGTAGAGATGGCGCCAGCAGAGGCCCTGTTCTCGAGCTTGAGCACCATCGGAATGCCGGCGGTGGGAGAGTAGACACGTGCCGAAATGGTTTTGCGAGTAGCCGTGAAAGGCACCGCCGTGGTTTGCAGAAGCCCTAGTGCGTAAGACTGTCCCCCCGAACGCAGCAGTGCATAGGCCGAGCCCGCGCCACCACCCGCAGGCGGGGTTGCGGAGACACTGCCGGTGCCGCCATTGGTGTCCGCCACATTGGTCGCGAGGACGGTGTCGAAGTCCGCGATCACCGTGCCAGAGCTTGGCGTTGGCGTTGGCGTTGGCGTTGGCGTTGGCGTTGGCGTTGGCGTTGGCGTTCCCAAGATACCACTCACCACACCACTCACATCGCTGCTCGCGTAAGCATCAGCGGCAGTCGTTCCTGTCTTGATTTGCGCCAAGGCAAGGCCCAGCGATGTCGCATCAGGCGTGCCCGTTCCGACCTTGACGGCCAGGATGGCGGCCATCACCTTCGCTACGTTGCCCGCGGGAATGTCCCGCGTTGCTGTCGCGACGTGGTCTTTCGCAAAGTCATAGCCGACGGGCAGCGCCAGAGCGGACCGTACATCAATACGCGCATTCGCAGTGGACTTGCCATTGACGATCATCTCTGCCGAGACTGCCGTCGTCAGAGGCGAAATAACTGTTGGCATATCTACCGGCGCCATCATCTTGTAGGCATTGGCGATCGGAGTGGATGGTGCATCACTGTCGAACGCCCCCACCGGTACCACTGCTATCAGATGCAAGCCACTGGTGCTTGTACCT
The DNA here is from genome assembly GCF_003415675.1 of Rhodoferax lacus. GTDB lineage: Bacteria > Pseudomonadota > Gammaproteobacteria > Burkholderiales > Burkholderiaceae_C > Allorhodoferax > Allorhodoferax lacus. The sequence goes on along the minus strand of NZ_QFZK01000002.1, from coordinate 489,295 downwards.
GCGGGAACGGTGATGCTGTATGCGCCTTTGACATCGGTAGTGGCCGAGGGTTCCCCAGTGTCACAGGCGCGGTTGGAGTTCACGTCCAGACACACTGTGGCTCCCTTTACATAACCATCAATAACGGCACCGGACAAGGTGGTTGCCGTAGTGCCAGAGCCGCCACCGCCGCATGCTGAAATCAATGCGGCTGTGGCCAGGCTGAGCGCTGTCAGGGGAATTCTGTGTTGTGAAAATTTCATGTTGCTGCTTTCGTGGTCGTGGTGAGAAATATGTCTCTGTTGCATCTTGATGAAATTGCCCACATAATTTATGAAAGCGCTTTCATAAAACGATCTTAAGGGTTTCTCTTTGCATTCGAATAGGGTGTTTCCCTTAGCCGGATCGGCTTTACCCACCGCCCGCACACCAATCAGGAAATTGCACGTGACATCACCTACCTACCTGCGCAGCTACTTGTCAGCCAAGCACCGTGGCACTTCGCTGGAAGAACAGTTTCCGATCGTGTCAACCGATTCAACCGATGGCACAGGGCCAGTGGTGTGGGTCAACCCTGACAAAGCCTTTCAGGAGATCGAGGGCTTTGGCGGTGCGTTCACCGAAGCGGCTGCCGTGACCTGGCTCAAGCTGGGTGACGTGCAGCGCGCTCAGGTGCTGCGGGCCTACTTCGACCCGAAGGCCGGGCATGGCTACACCCTGTGTCGTGTGCACATGAACAGCTGTGACTTTGCATTGGGAAACTATGCCCACGCCGAAGTGCACGATGACGTCCCGCTGGAACACTTCACGATTGAACGGGACCGGCAGGCCCTGCTGCCCTTCATCAAGGCCGCGCAGCAGGTGGCGGGTACACCACTCAAATTGCTGGTGTCTCCATGGAGCCCGCCTGCGTGGATGAAGAGCAATGGGCAGATGAACCATGGCGGCAAGCTGCTGCCGCAGTACCGCGCGGCCTGGGCACAGTGCTACGTCAAATTCATACAGGCCTATGCCGAAGAAGGTGTGCCCGTGTGGGGCGTATCGGTGCAGAACGAGCCCATGGCCGTGCAGCGTTGGGACTCTTGCGTCTACAGCGCCGAGGAAGAACGCGACTTTGTACGCGACCATCTGGGCCCTGCGCTGGAGCAGGCAGGTCTGCAACACGTGCGCATCATCGTGTGGGACCACAACCGGGACGAGATGGTAGAGCGTGCCAGCGTGGTGTTGTCCGATCCGCAAGCCGCGCGCTACGTGTGGGGCACGGGCTTTCACTGGTATGTGGAAGACCACTTTGAGCATGTGCAGCTGGTGCACGATGCCTGGCCGGACAAAAGACTGCTGTTCACCGAGGGCTGCCAGGAGGGCGGCCCCCATACCGGCGAGTGGGAAGTGGGCGAGCGATACGCCTGCTCCATGATCAACGACCTGAACCGTTGGACCGTGGGCTGGATTGACTGGAACCTGTTGCTCGACACCCAGGGCGGCCCCAACCATGTTGGCAACTACTGCAGCGCCCCGCTGTTGGCCGACACCGAAAATGATCTGGTGTTGCCACAAGTCTCCTACACCTACATCGGGCATTTCTCACGCTTTGTCCGCCCCGGTGCGCGGCGCATTTTGTGTGCGGCCACCCGGGAGGTGCTGGAGTGCACCGCTTTGCTGAATCCGGACCAGACGGTGGTGGTGGTGGTGATGAACCGAAGTGAAAACGAGGTGCCGTTCGATATAAAAATCCGAGGCATGCGTTGGGCTATTTGCTTGCCGCCACGGGCTATTGCGAGCTACGTCCTCTAGTCCTTCCCTTATGCAAACAACTCCTGCATCACCAATTTCGGCCTTCTGTCCACATCAAACAGCCCCCAATGCTTCTCCGGCTCCAGCGGGTCGGGTGAGCCTTTCCAGGGCTCGTCAAAGGCTTCGAACACAAACACCAGCATGCCGCTCTCGCGCGACCAGCGCATCAGGTCTTCGTAGTACACGGCCTGTAGATGCTGGGACACGTTCTCGGGTTGTATGCCGCGGCCGTTGGAGTTGGTGGCCCAGCCGGCTTCGGTGATGACGATGGGCTTGCCGGGGTACAGGCGCGCCACGCTGTGCACATTGTCTTTGGTGTATTCCAGCGCCTCGTGGATGTACTTGTACTCCCACACCGGGTAGGTGTGGAGGGAGATGAAGTCCACCTCGGGCACCAGATCGCGCAGCTTGTGCTGCCAGGGCACGTAGTTCTCGCAAAAGGTCACTGGCTGCGCAATGCGCGCCTTGACCCAACGCACGTACGCAACCATGTGGGCCACCGGCACAAAGTGGTCGGTCCAGTCCACCGTGGCCTCATTGCCCACCGCCACGGAAAACACAATCTGTGGGTAGGTATTGGCCAGGGTCACCAGCTTTTCCAGTTCGACCTGGTTGGCTCGTGTGCTGGACTCCAGTGCCTCTTCGCTGTAGGTGCCGCCCCAGGGGCAGCCAAAGTTGTTCATCTCGGCACCCAGGTAGGCGCCTAGCATGACCTGCAAATCCAGCCCGTCCTCCTGGATGACTTGCAGCACACGCTCGGCATGCAAGCTGCAGTCATACAGGCGCATGTAGCGCCAGTGCTGGCTCAGCAGGGCCAGGTCTTCGCGGATTTCTGCAAGCGATGGATAGGTCTTGTTGTCGGGGCTTTGGTCACGCCGGTAGCCCGAGTAGCAAATGGCGTTGCCCGCTGGAAATGGGAAGGTGCTTCTCATCGGTATTTGGCCTGCGCGTCCTTGTCCCACAGGCCCCAGTAGGCGCCTACGTCCCCTTCGGCGCCTACCTTCCAGGCCTCGTCAAAGGCGGCAAAGTAGAACACCTCCACACCGTCCGTTTCGGCCCAGGCGCAGGTGTCGGTGAAGTAACGCAGGGCTGCATCCGGTGAAGGCACGGCGCCCCAGAAGTTGGTGCCCTTGTCGGGCCAGCCGGTCTCGCTGATGATGACCTGCTTGCCCTGTGCCACGGCCTGTGTGCGGCGGACCATGCTGTGCATATAGGGCAGTGCCTGGTCCAGCGGGCAGCCTTCCCAGAAAGGGTAGCAATTGGTCAGCAGCACATCGCAGGCGGCGGTGATGCGCGGGTGCAGCTCAAACAAATAATAGGCATCCACATAGCCCACGCGTATGCCGGGCAAGGCGGCTTTGACGCGTTCGATGTAGGCAATGAGCGCGTCCTCGCTCAGGTCTTCGCGCAGCATCACCTCGTTGCCCACGGCCACGATATCGGCGTGCCCTGCACGGGCCACCGCGATCACGCCTTCGATCTCGCGCTCGTTGATCTCCAGGTCGGTGCCCAGCCAGGCGCCAACCAGCGTCTTGAGGCCGAGGTCGTGGGCCACCTTGGGAATCAGCTCGTTGCCCTCGGTGCAGGAGAAGCTGCGCACCCAGCGCGTGTGCGGCGCAATCACCTCCATGCGCGCGCGGATCTGCGGCTCGTGCAGCTGCGTGCCTGGCCCCTGCCCGTCCAGATAAGGGCTGAAGCACAGACCATGCGTGCGGGCTTGCAAGCGGGCCTGGAAGGTCTGCAGCAGTTGGTCGTGTTCGGTCTTTGGCAAGACCAGGGGCGCCACGTTTGGCGTGCCGCCCTTGGCGAAAGGTGCGCCGGGTGTGAAGGCGGCGCCAGGCTCAGAAGCAATGGTTCGTGACATGGCAATCAGGGTATGAATCAGGATTTATTTTTGGCATACGGCATGCGGCCCTTGCCTCGCGGCTTGGGCTCTGCGTAGCCGCCCACGCGCTCATACACGCGCACATAGTCCACCACCAGCTCGGCCGGGAACTGCGTGGCAGGGTTCGGGTTGCCGGGGAAGTTGCCACCCACGGCCACATTCATCAGCAGGTAAAACGGATGGTCAAAGGGCGCCGGCCAGGGGTTGATGTCGGCCGCGCGGCGGGCTTCCACACCGGCGCCGCTTTTTGTTTTACTGCAGCTCCACCAGAAGTCCTGCGTGGCCCAATGCACGCCGTCCAGGTACCAGCGGATCACACCGGGCTCCCACTCCACCGCGTACTCGTGCCAGTCACTCACCAGGCTGCCTGCGGGCAACGGATGCGTGTGGGTCACCAGCGAGCGATTGGGGTAGGTGGAGCCGAAGTGTGTGGAGCCCAGGGTCTTGTCGGGCTCTTCACCATGAATCTCCATCACGTCGATCTCGCCCGAGGCAGCCCAGCGGCCGTAGGTGTCTGCCTGCGGCAGCATCCACAACGCCGGCCACAGGCCCTTGCCCCAAGGCACCTTGGCGCGAAATTCAAAGCGGCCATAGCACTGGTTGAACAGCGGGCTGCCATCGCGCTTGCGTGTTTTCAGTCGGGCCGAGGTATAGCCGCAGCCGTGCAGCGATTCCTTGACGGCGCGTATGTGCAAGGCGCCATCCTTGACGAACACATTGTTGGGTGAGTCGGTGTAGTACTGCAGCTCTTCGTTGCCCCATCCCGGCACCCACGTGTGGCTGTGGTAGTCGAAGAAGCCGTTGCCGATGTCAAAGTCCCACTTCCTGCGGTCCACACAATCGCCATCGAACTCGTCACGCCACACCAGCTTCCAGCCCGTTCTGCGCGCAGCAGCAGGCTTGTTCTTCAGCAGTTCCATACAGAAATCAGGGGGCTGCTCAGGCCATCAGGCGGCCATCATCACCAAACCCCAGCGACCATTTGGCATCAGGCAGCAGACCCACCGTCTGCCCGGCGCTGCAATGCGACTGGTTGGCAGGCACCTTGGCATTGAGCAAACCGTTCACGCCGTCCACCCGCAGGTGGATGATGGACGAGTCGCCCAGGTGCTCGGCCAGCACCACCTGGGCGGGTACGCCCTGCTCGGGGGTGGTTACCAGCAGGTGCTCAGGGCGCAGGCCCACGCGCTTGGCAATCTGGCCAGACGCGTCTTGCAAGCGGCTCCACAGGCTTTGGTGTGCGAGCGTGGCGTTGGCGGCCGGACGGTCTATCAGGTTGATGCGCGGTGCACCAATAAAGGCGGCCACAAATTCGGTGGCAGGCCGGTTGTACAGTTCCAGCGGTGCGCCCAGCTGTTCGATGGAGCCCTTGTTGAACACGGCAATGCGGTCGCCCAGTGTCATGGCCTCGACCTGGTCGTGGGTGACATAAATCATGGTGGTGCCCAGCTCGGCATGCAGGCGCGACAGCTCCACGCGCATGTCCACGCGCAGGGCAGCGTCCAGGTTGGAGAGCGGCTCGTCAAACAAGAACACCTTGGGCTTGCGCACGATCGCACGGCCAATGGCCACGCGCTGGCGCTGGCCACCCGAGAGCTCCTTGGGAAAGCGGCCCAGCAAATCCGTCATGCGCAAAATTTCTGCGGCGCGGCCCACCTGCTGTTCGCGCTGGGCCTTGTCCACGCCGGCCATCTTCAGGGCAAAGCCCATGTTCTCGGCCACCGTCATGTGCGGGTACAGCGCGTAGCTCTGGAACACCATGGCAGCACCCCGGTCCGCCGGGTGCAGGTCATTGGCGCGCTGGCCGTCGATCAGCAAGTCGCCAGAGGTAATAGTTTCCAGACCGGCAATCATGCGCAGCGTGGTGGACTTGCCGCAGCCCGACTGGCCCACGAATACCATGAACTCGCCATCGCGCACTTCCAGGTCAATGCCGCGTATGACGTCCACGGCACCAAAGCTCTTGCGCAAACCTTTCAGGCTGACTTGTCCCATTCTTATGCTCCTTGTGTTGCCACCTGCTCAGCGGGTGTGGTCGTGTTGTGGGGGATGGATGCGGCTGCGGCCCTGCCTTTGCGGGCGTGCAGCATGTTGGAGTACCAGTGCGCGCTGTCCTTGAGCGTGCGCTTTTGCGTGGCGTAGTCCACATGCACGATGCCAAAGCGCTTGGCGTAGCCGGAGGCCCACTCGAAGTTGTCGAGCAGGCTCCAGACCATATAGCCCTCCATGCGCACGCCCTGCCGCATGGCCTGGGCCACGGCCTCGATGTGGCGGGCGATGTAGTCGGTGCGGTCGGCATCATGCACCTGGCCGTCCTGCACCAGGTCCTTGAAGGCGCCACCGTTTTCGGTGACGTACAAGGGTGGCACCGGGTAATCGGTATGCATGCGCACCAGCAGTTCGGTCAGGCCTTCGGGGTAGACCTCCCAGCCCATTTCTGTGAGCGGGTGGCCGCTTTGCCGGGTGTCCCAGGGACCATTGGCACTGGCCACCGAGCGCGAGTAATAGTTCACCCCCATGAAGTCCATGGGTGTGGCAATGGCTGCCAGATCCCCGGTGTGCAACACCGGTGCATCGGCGCCCAGATGCCCGATCACATCTTCCGGATAGTGGCCTTTGAACAAGGGGTCCATATACCAGCGCAGCAGCTTGCCGTCTTCCAGGTGGGCCTGCGCCTGGTCTGCATCCGAATCGGTGGCTGCCTGCACGGGGGACAGGTTCAGCACAATGCCCAGACGCGCCTTGCTGCCCTGCGCGCGCAGGGCCTGCAATGCCAGACCGTGGCTGAGCATGAGGTGGTGCGAGGCCTGCATGGCAGCCGCGCGGCTCTTGATGCCGGGTGCAAAGATGCCCTGCTCATAGCCCAGCACCGACATCACCCAGGGTTCGTTGTGGGTGGTGATGGTGGCCAGCCGGTCGCCCATGCGGCGGTCAATGCCCTGTGCGTACTCCACAAAGCGGTGCACGGTGTTGCGGTCGGTCCAGCCACCTGTGGCCTGCAACTCGCTGGGCAGGTCCCAGTGGTTGAGCGTGAGGTAGGGCTTTATGCCACGTGCCAGCAGGCCATCCACCAGGCGCTCGTAAAAGTCCAGGCCTTTTTCGTTCCAGGCACCGGCACCGCCTGGGCGCACGCGCGGCCAGGACACCGAGAAGCGGTAGGCATCCACACCCAGGCTGGCCACCAGGTCCAGGTCGTCCTGCCAGCGTTGGTAATGCTCGCAGGCAAGCAGGCCATCACTGCCATCGGCAATGGCGCCGGGCTGCTTGCAGAAGTCATCCCAGATGGACGGCCCTTTGCCATCGGCAAAAGCTGCGCCCTCAATCTGGAACGCACTGGTGGCAACTCCCCAGACAAATTTTTCGGGGAAGGTGGAACCCAGTGTGGGTTGGGGAAATTTGTTCATGAAAGCAGTCAGTGCAATGAATGGAAAAAGACTCTGGCGCCCAGGCACGCGTTGCGGCGGCCTACTTGACGGCGCCCGCAGTCAGGCCATCAATCAGCCGACGCGAGGAAATGGCAAACAGCACCAGCAGCGGCAGCGTGGCAATGGCCGAGCCGGCCATCACAGCGCCCCACTCGGTGTTCACCGGGCTTTGCATGCTGCGCAGGGCCAGGGGCAAGGTGTACATCTCGGGCGAGCGCATCACGATCAGCGGACCGATGAAGTTGTTCCAGGAGGCAATGAAGGTGATCAGCCCCAGCGTGCCCATGGCGGGCTTGAGCAGGGGCAGCACGATGCGCCAGTAAATGCCCAACTCGCCACAGCCGTCCATGCGCGCGGCCTCAATCAGGTCCTTGGGGATGGACGAGCCTATGAACTGGCGCATCATGAAAATGCCAAAGGCACTGGCCGCGCCCGGAATGTAGAGGGCGCGTGGCTGGTCGATCCAGCCAAAGGCATCCATGATCATGAAGGTGGGAATCATGCCCAGGAAGGACGGCAGCAGCATGGTGCCCATCACCAGCAGGAACAGCGGCTGCTTGCCCTTGAACTCGAACATGGCAAAGGCATAGCCACCCATGGAGCAGAACAGCAAGGTCAGTGCCGTGGAGGCCAGCGCCACATACAGGCTCCAACCCAGGCTGCGCCAGAACGGAATCTTGTCGGTGAGGATTTGCAGGTTCACCAGAAAGCTGTCACCAAAAAACAGCGGCGGCGGCAGGTTGAAAATCTCAGTCCGCGAATGCGTGGCAAACACGAACATGAAATAGAAGGGCGTGAGCATGATGAGTGCCCCAATGCCCACCAGCAGATAGGCAGCGCGTGGAGCGAGTTTTTCGGTGTTCATGGTGTGGGTCCTCTCGGTGCGCTCAGTGCGAGCTGTCACGCGGCTTGAAGGCGCGGTTGGTAAGCCAGGTGAGCAGCGCCACCACCACGAAGAACAGCCACGACAGTGCGCTGGCCAGACCGAAGTCATTGAACTCAAAGGCCGTGCGGTACATGTACATGGCCGTGGTCATGCCGGCCTGGTCGGTGCCACCGCGCCCGCCGGTGAGGATGAAGGGTTCTTCAAACAGTTGCAGGCCACCCACCACACTGAGCGTCACACCGAAATAAATCATGGGCTTGAGGCTGGGCAGCGTGATGTAAAAAAACTGCTGCAGGCGGCGCGCGCCGTCCATGGTGGCGGCCTCGTAGATGTCTTTGGGAATGGTTTGCAGCGCTGCCAGATACAGCACGGTGTTGAAGCCGATGTAGCGCCAGAAGACCACGATGGCCACAGCAGGCTTGACATTCTCGGCGCGGTTAAGCCAATCGATGGGCACGCCTGATATCAGCCAGCCCAGGCCTGGCACCTGCGACAGCGCATGCAGGGCGATATTGATCATGCCGTAGTCAGTGGAAAACAGCGTGCCGAACATCATGGCAATGGCCACCGTGCTGGTGATGTAGGGCAGAAAGTAGGCCCCTATCACGGCATTGCGCGTACGCTTGAAGGAGGTGTGGATGAAGTACGCCAGCGGTATGGCGATCACATGCTGCGGCACCCCTGAAGCCACGGCCAGCCAGGCCGTGTTGAGCAGCGACTTCAGGAACCACTCGTCCTTGATGGCGAAGGCAAAGTTGTCCAGGCCGACAAACTTCATGCTCGACAGGCCGGCGGTAGGTTCCCAGGTCTGGAACGCCAGATAGAACGAAAACGCCAACGGGAAGACGCCAAACACCAGGAACAGAACGAGGAACGGGCTGACCAGCAGATACGGCACATGCTGGGGCTTGATGCGCCAGCCGCGGCGCGCTGGCGCGGTGCCGACCTGGGGTGCTGCGGCAGTGGAGTGCGGCGCGATGCTTGACATGGCCGGCTCCTGTCAGTTTTGGGCGCGCGCCACGCGGCGTTCCAGCAGTGCCTTGGCATCGGCCAGCGCGGTCTTCACATCCTTGCCCTGGTCCAGTACCTTGTCCATTTCGGTGTTGACGATTTCTTCGGCCACCGGGTCAAGTTTGTGCACATCCACCGCGGTGATCTTGTTGGCTGCATCGCGCCACAGCAGGCGCGCCTTCTGGCCGCCCAGGAACTCGATGGGCTGGTCAAAGAAGGCGTCCTTGTGCACGTCGACCAGTGCCGGGAAGGCGTCCTGCGACTTGAAGGCGCTGAGTTGCATCTCGGGGCTGAGCGTCATCATCTGGATGAACTCCCAGGCCAGGGCCTTGTTTTTGGACACTTTGGGGATGGTGTAGAAGCTGCCACCCCAGGAGCCGTAGGCTTTCTCGGGCAATTGCGCTGCGCGCCACAGGCCCTTGGTGCCGGGCGCCAGCCAGTTGTTCATGTGGCCGGCCAGCCAGGCGCCTGAGAGCTGGGTGGCGATGGTGCCGCGTTTGAAGCCCTCGGACCATTCGTTGGACCAGGCGCCAATCTTGCCGTCGAGCTTTTGCTCGCGTACCTTCTTGGCCAGCTCAAAGGCGCGCACAAAGCGCGGGGAATCCACCAGCACTTTGCCCTTGTTGTCGATGTACAGGCCTTCGCCAGGCTTGATGTCGGAGCGGATGACGATGTCCTTGACGTCGCGCGCATGGGCCACCAGGTAGGCACCGGTGCCGGCCTTGATCTTGACGCCCGCGGCCACAAACGAATCCCAGGATTGCGTCAGATCGGCCTCTTTCACACCGGCCTTCTTCAGCAGGTCGTCACGGTAGAGCAAGGTGCCAGGGCCAATGTCGGAAGGCACCGCCACGACAGAGCCCGCGTTGGTGGTGCCTTGGCGGAAGGCGTAGGGCACGAAGTGAGCCTGCTGGCTCTTGATGTTGTAGGGCGCGGCTCCCAGGTCTTCCAGGCCACCACCCTCGGCAAAGCGGGCCACGTAACCGTATTCCACCACCATCACATCGGGCAGGTTGGACGAGGTGGACAGCGCCGTGGTCATGGCGGTGTGGTGGTCGGCGAAGGCGCGGCTGATGACCTTGATCTCCACATCCGGATGCTTCTTCTTCCACATCGGGATAGCCGATTTGGCGATTTCATCGACAGCAGGAAAGGCGGCAATGGTGAGGGTTTGCTGGGCCGATGCCGATGCCAGCAGGGTCAGGCTGGCCAGACCGGCGAGAAAAAATCTGTACGAGGCACGGAAGGAAGGGGTGGCTGCGGGCATGGGATCTCCTGTGGGGGCACTTGAAGTTGTGAAAGCGCTTTCATTATAGGCAGCACTTTCACACTAAATGGCTCAGGGTATTCCCGGTAAAAAGCGAAGTTAAACGGCAAGACGGCGGCAGGATTCGCGTGGCACCAGGCGCGGGGCAGGTACCTGGAACACCGGCTTCTCGCCGGACAGCAACTGCAACAGCACATCAGCGGCCAGTTGCCCCAGTTCATAGGCGGACTGGTGTACGCTGCTCAACGGCGGGTTGGAGTACAGCGAAGACAGCAAATCGTCATAACCGATCAGCGACACGTCTTCGGGCACGCGCAGCGAGTGGCGGCTCAGGCCGAGCGCTGCACCCACGGCCATCTGGTCGTTGGCGGCGAAGATGGCAGTAAAGCGCTTGCGCGAGGCCAGCAAGTCACCCACCGCCTGCAGGCCACTGGCCTCGTAAAAGCCGCCCTCGGCCACCAGGGCCGGATCAAACTTGATGCGTGCCTCCTCCAGCGCCTTGCGGTAGCCCTGGAAGCGCTCTGCGGCATCGGGGTGCTGCGGGTCGCCGGAGATGAAGGCGATCTGGCGGTGGCCCAGGCCAATCAGGTGCTGTGTGGCCAGGCGTGCGCCTTCCACGTTGTCGCAGTACAGCGCGGCCAGGCCGGGCGCACTCAGTTTGCGGCCCGTCACCACAATGGGCATGGTCTTGGCGTAGTTCTTGAGCGCCTTGTCGGTGAGCCGCCCAGTGAGCACGATGATGCCGTCCACCCGGCGTGAGCGCAGCACATCCATGCATTTCGCTTCCACCTCGGCATTCCACTGGCCGCTGACAAACAGGGGGCTGTAGCCCAGGGGCAACAGCTTCTCTTCAATGCCGCGCAGGGCTGAACCATAAAAGGGGCTGTCCAGGGTCTGGGTCACCACGCCGATGCTGAAGGTGCGACCGCCCGCCAGGCCGCGCGCCACCGGATTGGGCACAAAGCCCAACTTGGCAATGGCGGCGTCCACCGCTTCCTTGCGTGCGGCACTGACCACTGCCGTGCCGTTCATGATGCGCGACACAGTGGCCGGGGAAACGCCCGCCTCCCTGGCCACCATGTCCAGGGTGACTGTTGCTGATTGCGCCGTTACAGGCTCTTTTGTACTGCGCTTGGCGCTCGGATTTTTCATAGGTTAGGATAATAATTCAGCTGTGTAAGCGTTTTCAGAAAAGTTGCGCCAGACAGCGAATATCGCAAGACCCTGGCTAACTATGGGGCTACCAGGCCCAGGTAGCGTGCCACCGTATGGCTTAGTGACTGACCCGTCGTTTGTGTGAGTTGCGCGTCAATCGCATCCACCGCATGGTCCGCTGCGGCGATGACTTGCAGCTCATACACAGCACCCGATGCCTGCCACACCTGGGCAGTCGCTGCCTGCGAGGCATAGGCCGTGCGCGACAAGCCCTTGCTGCCGCGCCCACCGGCAATGGGCACATTCTGGTCATCAGCACCATGCAGGGCCAGGATGTGTTTGCCATGTGCCGCGGGGCATTGGCTGGCACCGTTCTCCAGCGTGCCAGAAATGGAAACAGCGGCCGCGTACAGCGAGGTTTCGCACACCATGCGTTGCGTCATCATCGCTCCGTTGGAATGGCCCACGCCAAAGATGCGCTTGTCTTCTACGCCATACTTTTTTGCAATCCCCTGGACTGCCGCCTGGATGTAGGCCACATCGTTGACCTGCTTTTGGGCAGGCAACCCGCAGCAATTGCCGGCATTCCACCCCTGTCGCTGCGCGCCCAGCAGGCGCGCCACCGGTGTGCCGTTCAGGTAGGCCACGATAAAGCCGTTGGCCTCGGCCTGCGCATTCAGGTTCAGGGCACTTTCGGACTGCTGGTCGGCAATGCGCTGCGCATTGCCCAGACCGCCATGCAGCACCACCACCAACGCGCGAAGACCACGGGCGGGCAAGTGCGTGGGCAGGTAGACCACGGCGCTGCGACCTGCATAGGTTTCGGTCGCGGTTTGCCCAGCCCGCGCCGCACTTGCTGCAAACAGCGCCACCACCAGCCACAGGGCTGTGTACCAACGCCTTTGGATACCGATTACCATCGCGCCTCCTCCTGATGTGCTCCATCGTAGTGCAAGCCATCGGTTACCCTCGCCCCCTTATGCCCACAAAGGATTCCCCATGAAAAAACTCAACGTCAACATCAAGCTGGAAATGTCGGTACCGGACGACTGGGAACTGGTGGAAACCTCCGAAGGCACCAGCGTGCTGAAGATGCCCAATGGCCAGTTCCTGGACATTGCCATTGAGCCATTGTTTGCCACCGACCCGGAAGACACCTGGTCCAGCACGCAGGACGAAGACCAACTCGACGACATCCTGGACATGGTGGACAGCGAGGAAGTGGTTTACGAATTTGTCACCCACTGAGCCTTTGCCGGCTGCCAGAGCACAAGCCGTCATTCATTGGCGCTTGCACCCTTGTTATTCACCAGCATGGCATCCATCTACAGGCCATGACTGATTCCCTGCACATTGTGTGTCCGCACTGCCACACCACCAACCGCGTGCGCGCTGACCAACTGGGCAGCGCGCCTGACTGCGGACAGTGCAAAAAGCCGCTGTTCACCGGACAGCCGGTGTCCTTGGACGAGGCCGCCTTTGACAAACACATCATGCGCAACCAGATACCGGTGCTGGTGGACTTCTGGGCGCCCTGGTGCGGCCCCTGCAGGCAAATGGCCCCGGCCTACGCGCAGGCCGTCGCACTGCTGGAACCCCGTGTGCGCGTGGCCAAAGTGGATACCGAGGCAGTGCCCCAACTGGGCGCGCGCTTCAACATCCGCAGCATTCCCACGCTCGCCCTTTTCAGTGGCGGCCGTGAAGTCGCGCGCCAGGCCGGTGCCATGGGCACGCAGGACATCGTGCGTTGGGTGCAGTCCCAGCTGCCCCGCTAAACCAGACCCAGGCCCAGACCCAGCGCGTCAAACACGCGGATGGCGGCATAGGCATCGTTTGCCGAATACACCAGCTGCGCCTCGGTCAGGCGCTCATTGGCCCAGTTGCTGGTGGCCGCCTTTTTGGATTTGATGAAGCGCTTGTTGAACAGCACTGCCACCGCCCCTTTCACACCCATGTCCTTGCGGTAGCCACGCTGCTGGAACACCGTATTGAGCTCCAGCACACCGGCGGGCTCCACGCCCAGCTTCTGGATGATGCGTTTGCGGTCGTCACCCAGGCCAAAACCGGCCTTGGCTATGCCGCCCAGCGCCATCAGTTCCGCCACCACGGCACGGCACTCCTGGTCATGCACCTGGAATACCCAGGCCCGCTCGGTGGTGGACAACTGCACGATGTGCGGTCCATCCGACACTTCGCCCACCTTGAAGGTCGGCTTGGATTCCGTGTCAAAGCCCCAGGCCGTGGCTTTGGCCAAATGGGCATAGGCATCGTGTGCCTGCGGTGCGTTGGACACCAGGGTGATGCGGTCCAGGCCCAGCCGCTCAAATTCTGGCAGCAGGGCAATGGCATCTTTGTCGGGTGTGGGGTGGCGGGTAGTGTGATGGGCTTGCATGTGGGACGTATCATCGCTGCTTAAGGACATCCCCCATGAAAAAAACGTTTCCCCTGAAGTCAGAAGGCAAAAATCCCGAGCGCATGCTCGAAGCCACCAAGCACGAAATCCGCAAATACATCAAGCGCGAACGCCGCCGCGAACTGCCCGAGGGCGTGGATTTCTGGGACTTTGACTGCAAGTTTGGCAGCACCGAGGCCAACGCCCAGGTGGCCCACCTGGCCGAGCTGATTCCCCTGATCGATGCGCTGGTCAAAAGCGATGGCGAGCAGTTCTACATCGAAATCCTGTCCAAACACGGCCACCGCCAAGTGCGCGCCGGCGCCGAAGCTTCCGCCGAATAGCCATGCAGATCCGCACGGTGCAGGCCCTGCGCGCACTCTATGCCCCGGCGCGCGAGCGTTCGGTCAAGAAAGAGTTGGCGCAGTTGGATGCGCATTGCACACGCTTTGTGTCCCTGTCGCCCTTGGTGGTGGTGGCCAGTGCGGCCAGCAGCCTGGCACTGGATGCCTCGCCGCGCGGGGGCGAGCCGGGCTTTGTGAAGGTGCTGGATGCCACCACCTTGCTGCTGCCGGATGCACCGGGCAACAACCGGCTGGATACGCTGGAGAACATTCTGCAGACCGGCCAGGTCGGCTTGCTGTTTCTGGTGCCCGGTGTGGACGAAAGCCTGCGCGTCAATGGCACGGCCGTGTTGTCTACAGACCCGCACGACCTGGCCGCGTGTGCCGATGCCAAACGCAGCCCGAAACTGGTGATCCGCGTCACCGTGCAAGCCGCTTATCTGCACTGCGCCAAGGCACTCATGCGTTCGGGCTTGTGGGATGCCAAGCGCCATGTGGCGCGTTCCGTCATGCCCTCCATGGGCGAGATGATGAAAGACCAGATTGGCGGCGACATCCCCGCCGAGACCCAGGACCAAATGCTGCTGCGTTATGCACAAGACCTGTAAATGAAACCCGACTCCCTGACAGAGCCCGCCTTCAGCCCTGCCGCCGAGCGCAACAAGCTGCCCATACTGGAAGTACTGCGCCAGGTGCTGCCCACGCAAGGCACGGCCCTGGAGATAGCCTCAGGCACCGGCCAGCATGTGGCCTGGTTCGCACAGCACCTGCCCGCCTGGACCTGGCAGCCCACCGATGCGCAGGTTGCGGCGCTGGACAGCGTCATGGCGCGCATCGCACAGGGTCAGTTAGGCAATGTCCATGCACCGCTGCTGGTCGATGTGATGAGCCCAGCCTGGTTGCCCGCAGAGACGCAGCCCTTCGATGCCATTTACTGTGCCAACATGCTGCACATCGCGCCCTGGGCCACCTGTGCGGCACTCATGCACGGCAGTGCCCGGCACCTGTCACCCGAAGGGGTACTGGTCACCTACGGGCCCTATCTGGAAGACACGGTAGAAACCTCCAGGGGCAACCAGGACTTTGACCGCGACCTGCGCCTGCAAGACCCGGACTGGGGCCTGCGCCGCCTGGAAGACGTGCAGGCGGTCGCCACCCAAGCCGGCCTGCGCCTGCAGCAGCGCTTCGCCCTGCCCGCCAACAACCTGCTGCTGGTCTGGACGCGCACGCCCTGAGAGCAAACGCACTACGTTTGCTTGCAATTCAAACGGCCCGCTTTGCAAAATCGACGTGCCCACGGGCGACCATGGGCGCCTGTTTACTAAAAAGTCTGTATGAAGAAATTTTCCGCCTCTGTGTGCGCGCTCGCCGTTACCGCCCTGCTGGGCAGCAGCCTGTCCTTTGCGGGCGACCACGGCCGTGACCGTGACGAGTACCGGCACGACAATGGCCGCCACTCCCGTCAATGGGAAGATCAGCGCTACGACCAGCGCGACGGCCGCTGGAACGAGCGCCGCCCTGACTACAACGCACGCGGACCGGCATACCACCGCGGCGGCTACATCGAACGTGTGTACCGCGATCGCGCCTACGAAGTGGACTACCGCGAACACCATCTGCGCCGTCCCCCTCAAGGTCAGCGCTGGGTGCAGGTGGGTGCGGACTATGTCCTGATTGCAATCGCCACGGGTGTGATCGTCAACATCATCCTGAGCCAGTAAACGTATACTTTTGGCATGACCTCTCCTGCCCCCCACCCCTCCCGACGCGGCCTTTTGCGTGCTGCCACCCTGCCCCTGGCTGCGGCCCTGGCATTCAACCTGGCTGCCTGCTCACCCCAAGGCGACGCACCAAAGCCCGCTGCTGGCAGCGTGAAGCAGGCAGACTCTTTTGCGCTGCTGGCCAAAGAGGGACGGGGTTTTACCGTGGGCTCGATGATGAGCACCAACACGGTATATGTGATGTTTGACCCGCAGTGCCCGCACTGCGGTCACCTGTGGCAGCAGGCTTTGCCGCTGCACAAGAAAGTCAAGTTTGTGTGGATGCCGGTGGCCTTCATCAACGCCAAGAGCCTGCCTCAGGGAGCCGCACTGCTGACGGCAGCCAACCCGGTGGATGCCATGACCACGCATGAGATATCCATCCTGGCAGGGTCTGGCGGCACCGCCGCTTCAAGCAGCATTCCGGATGACATCGCAGCAGCCATCAAGAAGAACACCGAGCTGTTCAACAGCATGGGCGTTGAGTCCGTGCCCTATATCGTGGCCAAGAACGCCAGCACCGGCGCGGTGGTGACCAACGCAGGCGCCATGGAGACGGCTGCGTTGGAACAGTTCCTTGGTTTGAACTAGGCCCCCACGTTCGCTCGCTTCGCGTAGCTCTCTGGTCGTGCCGATGCCAGAGGCATACGGCTCTTCGGCTTGTCCGCGCCTGCGCAGGCAGACCCGGAGCCGGAACCCAGCCACTTCGTGGCTAGCGTGTAACCAGCACGGGGATGCTGGACTCGGCCACCACCTTGGTGGCCACGCTGCCCAGCATCAGCCGCACAATGCCGGTACGGCCGTGCGAACCCATGACGATCAGATCGCAGCCCAGTTCCTTGGCGCTTTCCACAATGCCGCTGGCAGCAGCCACGTCTTCCACCAAACGGGCCTGCAGTGCGATGGCAGGGCTCTCGGCCTTGCACAGCGTCTCGACCTGGGCGTGGGCCTGTGCCGCCAGCTGCTGCGCAGCGGCAGAGTAAGCCTGGTAGCCCATGGGGTTGACTTCGCCCACACCGAGATAGGGGTAAGGGTCAGACACATAAAGCGCAGTCAACGCTGCGCCGTGGACGCGTGCCAGGCTCACAGCGAGCTTGGCAGCGTGTTCGGATGCGGCAGAGCCGTCGGTAGCCAGCAGAATATTCTTAAACATAAAAGCCTCGCTTGGGTGTTGTTGTGAGCCTTGATCATGCGCCCATCCAAACAACCTGTATTTGACAAGTGTCAAATAGCCATCAAGAGAGCCGCCAAGAGAATGACACTATCAGTGTTCACAACCATAATCCCTCCACTACTTAGAAAGACCGCCATGAAGGCCACCTGGAACAACACCGTTATCGCCGAAAGCAACGACACCGTGCTCGTGGAAGGCAACCACTATTTCCCCGCTGCGTCCCTTAAACGCGAGTTCATCACCTTCAGCAACCACAAGACCAGTTGCGCCTGGAAGGGCCAGGCCAGCTACTACAGCCTGATGGTCAACGGCGAGCTCAACACCGATGCCGTCTGGTACTACGCCGACCCCAAGCCCGAAGCCGAGTCCATACGCGACCGCGTGGCCTTCTGGAAGGGCGTAAAGGTGGAATAAGCCCCCCTGTTTTCATGAACGGCTGCATCCCGCAGCGCCAACACAAGAAAGGTTGCTCCATGGAAGAACCGGTTGATACTGTGCCGACAGAGCACGGAGAACACACAGAAATGCCATTGGTATTCACGGCCTCCGGCAGTGAATACTTCCGGATCTGGATCGTCAATTTGCTGCTGATGCTGTGCACACTGGGCATCTACTTCCCTTGGGCCAAGGTGCGCAAACTGCGCTACTTTTATGGCAACACCCTGGTGGGCGGTGAGCCTCTGGGTTTTCATGGCGACCCCAAAAAAAATGTTCAAGGGCTATGCCCTGGTGGCACTGCTGTTTGGCTGCTACTCGGCTGCGGGCAAGTTTTCGCCCACGGCCGGATTCGTGGCCCTGCTGGTGATTGCTGGCCTGTGGCCCGCTTTGCTCAAATCGTCCCTGCAATTTCGCCTGGCCAATACCAGTTGGCGGGGGCTGCGCCTGCGGTTTTCGGGCAGTCTGGCGGGTGCCTACCGGGCCGCACTGCCGCTGTTTGTGCCAGCGGCCCTGCTCGTGGGCGTGGGCGTCGTGCAAAGCCCGGGTCAGCCCCCCAGCTTCTGGTTGGCAATGGCCATGATCGTGCTCGGGCTGGGCTCTTTGCTGGTATGGCCCTGGCTGCTGTGGAAGCTGAAAAAGTACCAGCACTCCAACTACGCGCTGGGCGCACAGCAAACCCATTTTTCCGCCAGTACCTGGAGCTTTTACAAGCTGTCGTTCAAAGTGATGGGTGTCTACTTCGGGCTTGCCGTGCCAGTCATGGTGATGGGCGCCATCTTGATGAGCGTACAAGGCCAGGCCACCGACGCCGCAGCGGCCTCGAACCTGGGTGCCAAGGCATTGGCCGCGCTGGGCTTTTTGCCGCTGTTTATGGTTTTGTTCTTTTGCGTTTACGCCTATGCCCAGGCACGCGCGCAAGATCTGATCTGGAACCACACTGCGAGCAGCCAGGTGCAATTCCACAGCCGCCTGAGCTTTGGCTCGCTGTTGTGGCTCACGCTCAAGAACTGGTTCTTCATGGTGTTCACGCTGGGCCTGTATTGGCCCTTTGCCGCCGTCGCCACCCGGCGCCTGCGGCTGCAAGCAGTCTCTGTTTCCACGACGCTGTTGCCCGAGCAGCTTCGCACTGCCGGGCTGGAAAACGCCGGGGATGCGGCAGGTGATGCCGCCGGTGACTTCCTGGGCTTCGACATTGGGCTCTGATGCCATGGACACGGCGCCTGAACGCAGCCTGTCGGCCAACTACATGGATGGCCGCTCCGCGCAGTCCCACCCGGTGCAGCTGCGCCTCCAGCAAGGCCTGCTGCACATCGATGGAGAAGGCATTGCCATGCGCATCCCGCTGGCCGAGGTGCAATGGCCGGAACGCACACGCCACGGCAAGCGCGTGGCGCATCTGGCACAGGGCGGTCTGGTGCAAAGCGACGATGCCACGGCCTGGGATGCCTGGGTTGGCGCCAGCGGGCAGAGGGACTCACTGGTGGTGAAGATGCAGCAAAGCTGGCGTTCGGCATTGGCCAGCGCCGTGCTGCTGGTGGGGCTGCTCGCGGCGGCCTATGCTTGGGGCCTGCCACTGCTGACTGAAGCGCTGGTGGCCGCCACGCCCTCCAGCGTGGACAACAGCCTGGGGGAATCCACTTTGGCCGCTATAGACAGTAGCCTGATGCAGCCCTCGCAACTCAGCGCCAGCGAGCAACAGCGGATTCAGGCGGCCTGGCAGCAGGTCGCGGGAGCGCTGTCCACAGCGCAGGTGCCGGTCTGGCGCCTCGTGTTCCGCAAAAGCCGGATTGGGCCCAACGCCTTTGCCCTGCCGGGCGGCACCATCGTTCTGACAGATGAATTGGTGCGCCTGGTCGATGGCGACACCGATGTGCTCTGCGCCGTGCTGGCGCATGAACTCGGCCACGTGAAGCACCGCGATGGCCTGCGCATGCTGGTGCAGGTCGGGGTGGTGGGCAGCATCAGCTCCATCGTGCTGGGCGACTTCAGCAGCGTGCTGGCTGCCGTGCCCGCCCTGTTGGGGCAGGCCCATTACTCGCGCCAGGCAGAACACCAGGCCGATGTGTTCGCCGTGCAGGTACTCAAGACCGCGCACATCTCGCCTGCCACCATGGTCACCCTGTTTGCCAAGCTGGAGCAAGAGCGGGCCAAGCGCGGTGCGCAGGACAAGGGCTCAGAGTCGATGCTGGGCATTGCCTTTGCCTCCCACCCCAGCGACGCCGAGCGGGTAGCCTTCTTCAGGCAGGCCGCGCAATAACGCAGCGGCGCAGCAGCCTAAAACAGCGGCAGGTTGTGGCCCGGCAGGATAGGGGCCGGGGCCGCATCGGAACCGGGTAGCAGCGCACGCTGCACAGGCTGCCCCTGCATCTGCGCGGCCGGCCAAGCCCGCATCCAGTGGCCCGCCGTTTGTGGCGTGGCGTTGAGCCAGGCGGCGTAGTCCGCCTCGGCCACGATGACGGGCATGCGCTTTTCTTCACCCGGTTTGTGCATGCGCCCCATCAGCGCGTGGCCATCGGCGTTCACGGTGAGCAGGGTGAAGCTTTCGCGCACCGCGCCGTCCGAGGCATGCTCCCAGCGTTCCCACAGTCCGGCCACAGCAAAGTTGCTCTGGTCGGCCATGCCGATTTGCCAGCGCACCGCGCGTGCGGCCTGGCCTGGCTCCGCTTCCCAGCAGGGCTCAAAGAAGTGGCGCATGGGCGCCAGTGCCCATTGGCGCTGCGCCCAGGGCTCGCGGAAGCTGGGCTTCTCGAACGCGGTTTCGCTGCGCGCGTTGTAGGTCTTGCGGCTGATGTCACGGGCTTGCGAATCGTTTTTGCACCAGCGGGGAATCAAGCCAAATCGGGCCAGGCGGCACTCCAGGCTGTCCGCACCAGACCGCAACAAGACAGGCGCCACATAGCCGGGGTAGACGGCATCAGGCCAGTCTTCGTGCGGCAGCTCCAGCACACCCAGGCGCTTGGCAGCAAGCTCCTGGCGGGTGGAGGGAACGTAGTTGGTGCACATGGCGAACGTGGTCTCTGAGATGCTGAGGGGTTTTCAGTCCGATGGCTCGTCGTCGCCCTCTTCCACGGCACCACGGCTGCCCGCCTTGGGAGGACGCGGCACTTTTTTCAGGCGGATGTTGCGGGCGAGTTCAATCGCGTCTTTCTTGATCTGGCGTTCGGCATCCAGCTTTTCGCCGACGTCCAGCCACTGCGCAAACTCGGCCGGTGTCTCCAGCGTCACGCGGCCCAGGGCGCCGGAGCGGAAGTCGTGGATGACGATTTCGGCGGCGTGGTTCAGGTTCACTTTGCCGCCGCCCAGCAGCGCACCGCGCTTGCGGCCCACGCCTTCCAGCAACTGCTCGTCCGTGAAACTGGCCGCGTCTTTGATTTTGTAGCGTGCCTCCAGCGCCGGGGCGTAGTGCTGGCGCAGGTAGTCCAGCAATTCGAGGGCCACCTCTTCGTCCTCAAAGGCGTTGCGGCCCACCGCACCACTGGCGGCCAGGTTGTAGCCGCTCTTGGCCACGATGATGCGCGGCCACAGAATGCCCGGCGTGTCGTACAAATAGAAATCGTCGGCAATGGTGATGCGCTGCTCCAGCTTGGTCACACCGGCCTCGTCACCGGTCTTGGCCGCGCGCTTGCCTTTGAGGGTGTTGATCAGCGTGGACTTGCCCACGTTGGGAATGCCGCAGATCAGCACCCGCATGGGCTTGGTCATGCCGCCGCGGTTGGGCGCCAGCGCATGGCAGGCAGCCACCAGCGCGCGCGAAGGGGTGCTCATGCTGGCGTCCAGGGGCAGCGCGCGCACACCACTTTGTGCGTTGAAGTGTTCCAGCCAGGCCGCAGTGCGCGTGGGGTCTGCCAGGTCCTGCTTGTTGAGCACCTTGAGGGCGGGCTTGCCTTTGGTGATCTCGGCCAGCATGGGGTTGGCACTCGAGCCGGGCAGGCGCGCATCCAGCAACTCGATGACCACATCAATCTCCTTGATGCGCTCGCCTATCGCCTTGCGGGTCAAATGCATATGCCCGGGGAACCACTGAATTGCCATGCCAATCAACCTGTCTGTCAAAAACCAAAGAGCCCCGATTGTCGGGCACTTCGGCCAAGGGCCCTCTTGCCCTCATGCCGTCACACCCTCGGACCCTCAGGCCGCTATCGCCACCGGCCTGGCCACCAGGCGCTTGGGCGACAGATATTCCTGCAGGTAGATGTCAAAGGGCATGGTGTCGGCGGCCTCAATGGCGGCCTGGTCCTGCAGCGACTTGGCACTCAACCCAGCCCAATGCGCGGCATCCGCGTCCGACAAGGGCAGGTCCAGCATGGCCTGGCGGGTTTTGAGCGACTGGGCGCGCACAAAGGCCACAAACGAGCCATCAAACTCATCCTGCACGGCTTTGAGCACGCGCGCCGAAGGCGTGGTGTCCGGATGCAGCAAGGCCTGCTCAGCGGCAGCCACAGCGGCTGAATAATCCTGCGTGCCGTGCACCGTGTCCAGCCGCGCCGCGATGGCTTTGAGCTGCTGCACGATCTCCATGCCCCAGTCCACCAGGGTGGCCGTGCCCTGGCCTTTTTCCAGTTCCAGGCCGGGCTCGCGGCCACGCTCGGCCGCACGGTGCTGGTTGCGGCCGATGGCGGCAATTTCTGCAGGTGAATCATCCGGGCTGTCGGACTCCAGGCAGTGCAGCAGGAACACATCCAGAAAGCGCAGCGTCTGTGCCGTGATGCCCATGGGCTCAAAAGGGTTCAGGTCCATCAACCGCACTTCCACATACTCCACACCGCGCTCGCGCAGCGCATGCAGGGGGCGCTCGCCAGGGAAGATCACGCGCTTGGGGCGTATGGTGCCGTAGAACTCGTTCTCGATCTGCAGCAAGGTGGTCTGCAATTGGCGGTATTCGCCATCCGGGCCTTTGGTGCCAATGGCCTCATAGGCCGCATAGGGTTGCGTAAGCGCCGTCTGCAACGAGGCGGCATAGCCAGCCAGGCTGTTGTAGCTCACCGCCAGCGAGGCCTGCGCATCGCTCTGGTAGCCCAGGCGGCCCATGCGCAGCGAGGTGGCATACGGCAAATACATGGTGCCGCCATTGAGCGGCTGCAGCTTGTGCTCGCGTCCGGCCACAAAGGTGGAGCACACCGCGGGGGACGCGCCAAACAGATACAGCGGCAAAAAAGCGTGGCGACGGAAGTTGCGGATCAGGCCAAAGTAGGCCTCGCTGCTCACCTCGGGCAGGCTCCAGTTGTAGTGGATGCCCGAGATGGTCTGCATGCGCCTGCCATAGCGGTAGCCCAGTCCCGAGCGGTACACCGTCTTGGAGCGGCCCACATTGGAGCTGCCGTACTGGCCCAGCGGAATCTCGTCATCGGCGGGCAGGCCGCAGGGCATGCTGGAGACCCACAGCATCTCCTCGCCCAGCGCGCGCATGGTGACTTGCTGCACGCGGGTGAGCTCGTTGATGCAGTCCTGCACACTGGTGTGCACGCCGGTGATCAGCTCGACCTGGGATTCACAAAAATCGGTGGTGATGTTCGGGTGCGTCAGGGCCGAGCCCAGCGCCGCCGGATGCGGTGTCATGGCCAGGCGACCATTGCCCAGCGCGCGCAGGCTTTCTTTTTCCAGACCGCGGCGCATGGCTGCGAGCCGCGTGGGGGCAACCAATGCGGGGCCCTTCGAATAATTGTCCATAGCTGTGGCCCTTCGTATTTCTCGTCGGCCGTGAAGTTAACACAGGCCCGTGACTTCTGCTCTGCAAGGGCAAGAGGGGGGCCGAAGGCATCACAATACGGGGATATGAATACGTTGGAAATTGTGGTTTGGGCGGTGATGCTGGGCGGTCTGCTGACCATTGGCACCATGGCCGTAGTGGATGTGGTCGTCAGCAAAAGTTTTACGGCCTGGCGCAACTTGGTATTTATGGGCGTGACCGGCTTCAGCTGTGTGTTGCTGTCGGGCCTGCCGGAAGATTTGTTTCCCGGCCTGCCCCTGGTGCCGGTGCTGATTCTCAAGGCCAGCCTGGGGCCGCTCAGTGGCGCCATGGTGCTGACCTACCTGGGCCAATGGCTGGGGGTATCAGTCGAAGACCGGCTGGTGCACCACACCATTGTCCTGGGTTCTGTCATGCTGGTCTGTGCAGCCGTTGGCATTACCGTGCTCTGCACCCTGTTTGCCGACACCCAGAGTGACGAAATCTTGCTGCTTGCGGCTTCGGTCAACGCACTGTCGGTGTTACTGGCCACTTTGACAGCAGCGCGTGCGGCCCAATTGGGTGACAAACTGGCACGCACCATGGTGGTGGGATGCCTGTTCCTGGCCATCTCCATGGCCGGCCTGTATACGCACCAGCTGGACCACGGCAATGGCAACTTGTCGACCTGGATCGTCACCTCGATGGCTACCGTGCTGTTTTATCTGGTGATGGTTTCACTGGGCATCAGCCGCAACCGCGAGATCCGTCGCCTGGAACACTTGGCCGGCCTGTCGCAGGGTATGGACCCGGCCACCGGCCTGCCCCGCGGCTCACTGCTGCTGTCCAAGGTGGATGATGCTTTTTGGCGCAGCGCCCGACTCAACACCACCTGCACCGTGATCTGCCTGCACCTGCGCAACCTGTACGCGCTGAGTGAAGAGGCAGGGCACGGCGTCGAACAGCAAATCCTGGCTTCCATGGCGGCGCGCATACGGCGTGCCGTGGGGTTTCGCTGCGTGGTCGGGCTCTACCATCCGCGCTGCTTTGTGGTGGTGCTGTCTGCCGCCAAGGCAAACAAGTCCGGCATGAGCCTGGGGGAAAGGCTTTGCATACTGATGTCCCAGCCACTGCAGGTGCTCGGCCAACAGGAGGGCATGCACATCTTCACGCCGCAATTCAGCTCCGGCACGGTCACCGTGACAGCCGCCTCCGCCATTCCCGTGCAGGTGATTGACGAGGCAGAGCAACAGGCACTGGCCAGCGAGCGCGAACAGCGCGGCGGCCCGGACACCGCCAACAGCCCGCCGGCCATGCGCTGAAGGCCGTTCAGGCCGGGCGCAGCCTCTCCAGGGCGCGGCCCACTTCGTGGGCACCCTGGGCCGAGCCGTTGGCCGGCACCATCTCTGCTGTGCGGTCGCATGCCTGCTCCAGCTGCTCTGCCAGACGTTCTGGCGCATCACCATCCAGACCGATCCAGGTGCCCTGTGTGAGTGTGATGTGCGCAGCCTCCACGTTGCCGGCACCGGCACACAGCACGGTGCGCGTGGGGGCGTCCCGGGACACCAGTACCAGCATGGCCGGCACCACGGCCTGGGGCTGCAGGGCTGCCAGCACAGCTTCGGGCATCAGGCCTTCGGTCATGCGCGTGGCCGCAGTGGGCGCCAGGCAGTTGACGCGGATGTCATGCTTGGCACCCTCCAGGGCCAGGGTCTGCATCAGACCCACCAGTGCCATCTTGGCGGCACCATAGTTGCTCTGACCGAAGTTGCCGTACAGACCGGTGCTCGAAGTAGTCAGCAGAATGCGACCATAGTTTTGCGCCACCATGTGCGGCCAGGCCGCCTTGGTGCAGTGCACCGCGCCCATCAGGTGCACATCAAGCACCAGACGGAAGTCGGCCAGGTCCATCTTGGCAAAGGTCTTGTCGCGCAATATGCCGGCGTTGTTGACCACGATGTCAATGCGGCCCCAGGTATCCACCGCCTGCTGCACCATGGCCTGCACCGCCTCCCAGTCAGTGACCGAGGCGCCGTTGGCAATGGCCTCGCCACCGGCTGCCCGGATCTCGGCCACCACCGCGTCCGCGGCCGTGAGCGAGCCGCCCGAGCCGTCTCGGGCGCCACCCAAATCATTGACCAGCACCTTTGCACCGCGCGCGGCCAGGGCCAGGGCATGCTGGCGACCCAAACCGCCACCGGCTCCGGTCACAATTGCCACCAGACCCTTGAAATCGATTGCCATTCCAGTCTCCTCAAAAACAGGTACCGCGCTTACACCCATGGACATCAGCTCAGCCATCATCCACACGCCGCTGCGGGACGCGGCGACGGTCATCATTCTCAGGGATAGTCCACAGGGTCTGGAGGTATTTCTGGTCAAGCGCCACGGCCTCTCGGATGTGCTGGGCGGCGCCTATGTGTTCCCGGGCGGCAAGCTCGACGACGGCGACTCGC
The DNA here is from genome assembly GCF_003415675.1 of Rhodoferax lacus. GTDB lineage: Bacteria > Pseudomonadota > Gammaproteobacteria > Burkholderiales > Burkholderiaceae_C > Allorhodoferax > Allorhodoferax lacus. Next base: position 463,664 of record NZ_QFZK01000002.1, on the reverse strand, counting down.
TGCTGGATGCCGCAGCCCATCTGGACCAGAACACCGGCCACTTGCATGCGGCCCTGGCCGAAGCCAATCTGTCGGTGACCCAAGCGCAGGGCCTGTACGTAGCCGCCCTGCGTGAAGCCTTTGAAGAGTGCGGCGTGCTGTTTGCCGAAGGTGCTTCGCACAGCCACAGCCTGCAACTGGCGACGCAGTTGCAGGCCGGGCGCACCTTCAACCAGGTGCTTGGCGACTTGAAGCTGCGCCTGCAGACCAGCGCACTGCTGCCCGGGTCGCGCTGGATCACACCCAAAATGCCCTCGGTGTCCAGCAAGCGCTTTGATACCCGCTTCTTTGTAGCCGCCCTGCCAAGCGCACAGGTGGCCCGCCACGATGATGTGGAGACTACAGAGAGTGCCTGGCTGTCACCACGCCTGGCACTGCAACAGTACTGGGCGCGGGACATCGAGTTGGCCCCGCCGCAAATCCTGACGCTGGCCCACCTGTCGCGCTTTGCCTATGTGGCCAGCGTGCTGCAAGCCGCCCGCCAGAGCCCGCCGCCCCTGATTCAACCCGAGCCCTTTGACGAGCAGGGCGAGCGCGTGATCTGCTACCCCGGCGATGCGCGCCACAGTGTCGCCACCGTGGCCATGCCCGGCCCCACGCGCCTGCGTTTTCGCAACAAGCGCTTCGAGCCCGAAGCTGGCTTTGACGCGCTGTTTACCTGAGCGCCTGACCCGCTTAAGCTAAAGCCATGCCCCTGCAGAAACACCGCTGTGCAAGCCGCCTGCTGCCAACGCCGACCTTGGGCATGGCTGGGGCCCTGGCCTTGGCACTGCTGGCAGGCTGCGCCAGCCCACCTACCAGCCCACCTGCCAACACCACCAGCCCTGGCGGCGCGGCCACCCCCTCCAGCCGTGCCTGGCAGGGTGCGCCTTCGCCCGAAGTGGCGGCGCGCCTCAACCAGGAGCAGGCCAGCGACGTGACCCTGCATGCGCTCAGCCTGGTGGGCACGCCCTACCGCTATGGCGGCAACACACCCGAGACGGGGTTTGATTGCAGCGGGCTGATCGGCTATGTCTACCGCCTCAGCGCGGCTGTGTTGGCGCCGCGCACGGTGGCGTCCCTGGTGGACTGGGGACAGCCTGTGGATGCCGGCGCCCTGCGCAGCGGGGACTTGGTGGTGTTCACCCAAAACGGTGTGTCATCGCACGCCGGCATCTATGTGGGCGAAGGCCGCTTCGTGCACGCGCCCTCCAAGGGCGGCGTGGTGCGTCTGGATTCCATGGGCTCCAAATACTGGTCCAGGCAGCAGGTCAGCTACCGCAGACCCTGAACACCGCTTCAGCCCAGGAGCGCAAGGCCGGTGGCATACACCACCTGCACCAGCAGCCAGGTCAGGGCCACGATGAGCCAGGACTTCCACTGCACGCGCGGCGTATTCAGCGCGTTCTCGGCCCGGGTGAAGACCACGGCGCAAGCCAGGCCAAAAGCCAGCTGCACCAACACCTGGTAGAGCTTGCGCTGCCACCAGGGCTCGGGGCCCTCCACCACGGGCGAGAAAGCACCCACGGCAAATCCGAAAATCAGCCAGCGCGTCAGGTAGCCCCACCAGCGGGTCCAGGGCCCTGTGCCAACCGGGGGCCAGTGTTCGTCGTGTGGAGTGGTCGAGTGCATACAGGTCAGAGCTTGATGTCGTAGGTAATCCAGGCCGTGCGCGTGGCAATCTTGTCGTAGGCCGAACGGGCGCGGTAATTGTTGTCGGCGGTGATCCAGCGCACCACGCTCCAGTGGTGCTTCTCGGCATGGGCGCGCACAGCGGCTATCAGCTGCGTGCCGGCCTGCGAGCCGCGCGCAGCGGGGTCCACAAACAGGTCATCCAGAAAGCCGCCGGTGCTGGCCGACAGCGGGCGGGCAAAGGCACGGAAGTGCGCCAGGCCCAGGGCTTTGCCCTCTGCATCAAAGGCCATCAGGCATTGGCACTCATGCGCGGGGTCTTGCAACCAGCCCCAGACGCGCTCACGCATCTCGGGCGTCTGCACCACCTGGTAAAAGTCGGCATAGCCCTGGTAAAGGCTGTCCCAGGCGGCGCGGTCAGAGGGTTCTGGAGGGCGAATCGTCAGCATGGATATCCTTGGCGTGCGCTACAAAAAATGGTTGTTGGCACCGAGCCTACCAAATCTGCAGAGGTCTTCAACAAAGCACCCTCAGTCTTCCACAAAGGCCTGGGCGCGCCGCGTCTTCACGGCGGGCAACAGCACCAGCACCAACAACACCAGGGCCACCAGCAGCAGCCCGGCCGAGAGCGGACGCACCACAAACACGCTCCAGTCGCCGCGCGACAGCAGCAAGGCGCGGCGCAGGTTTTCTTCCATCATCGACCCCAGAATAAAACCCATCAGCAGCGGCGCGGGCTCCATGTCCAGTTTGTGGAACACATAACCCACCAGGCCAAAGCCGGCCACCAGCCAGATGTCAAAGATGCTGTGGTTGGTGGTGTAGACGCCTATGGCGCAGAACAGCACGATGGCCGGAAACAGCCAGCGGTAGGGCACGCTCAGCAGCCGGATCCAGATGCCGATCAGCGGCAGGTTCAGCACCACCAGCATCAGGTTGCCAATCCACATGGAGGCGATCAGCCCCCAGAACAGTTCGGGGTTGCTGGTCATGACCTGCGGGCCGGGCTGTATGTTGTGCAGGGTCATGGCACCCACCATCAGCGCCATCACGGCATTGGGCGGAATGCCCAGCGTGAGCAGCGGAATGAACGCGGTCTGCGCCCCGGCGTTGTTGGCCGACTCTGGCGAGGCCACGCCGCGGATATTGCCCTTGCCAAAGGGCACCTCGCCGGGCTTGGGCTTGATCTTCTTCTCCAGCGCATAGGAAGCAAACGAGGCCAGCAAGGCGCCGCCCCCGGGCAGAATGCCCAAGAGCGAGCCCAGGGCCGTGCCGCGCAGCACGGCCGGCGCCATGTCCTTGAAGTCCTGCCGCGTGGGCCACAGGTCTTGCACCTTGGCCGTAAAAACCTGGCGCGCCTGCGCGGGTTGCGCCAGGTTGCTGATGATTTCACCGTAGCCGAACACGCCCATGGCAATGGCCACAAAGCCAATGCCGTCGCTCAGTTCGGGGATGTCAAAGGCAAAGCGCGCCACGCCGGAATTCACATCCGTGCCCACCATCCCCAGCAGCAGGCCCAGCACAACCATGGCAATGGCCTTGAGCAGCGCGCCCGAGGCCAGCACCACCGCGCCTACCAGGCCCAGCACCATGAGCGCAAAGGTTTCGGCCGGCCCGAACTGAAAGGCCAGCTCGGTCAGCACCGGGGCAAAGGCCGCCAGGATCAGAGTGCCCACGCAACCCGCAAAGAACGAGCCCAGGCCGGCTGCTGCCAGCGCGGGCCCGGCCCGGCCCTGGCGCGCCATCTGGTAGCCGTCAATGCAGGTCACCACCGAAGACGATTCACCCGGCAGGTTGACCAGAATGGCCGTGGTGGAGCCGCCGTACTGCGCACCGTAGTAAATGCCGGCCAGCATGATCAGCGCCGACGCAGGCGCCAGCGTGTAGGTGGCGGGCAGCAGCATGGCAATGGTGGCCACCGGCCCGATGCCGGGCAGCACGCCAATCAGTGTGCCCAGCAGGCAACCGATCAGGGCATACAGCAGGTTGATGGGCGTAAAGGCCACACCAAAACCGAGTGCCAGGTGGTTGAGCAGTTCCATGCTGGGCGGCGTTCAGGCGGCCACAAAGGCAGGCCAGACCGCAATTTGCAGCTTGAGCAGGACGATGAAAGTCAGGTAGCTGCCCAGCGCCAGCACCAAGGCCAGCAGCAGGACTTCCTTCCAGCGAAATTCCTGCCCGGCCCGCGCGGCAATCACCACCAGCGCAAAGATAGATGCCACCAGCCCCATGGGCGGCAGGCCCACCGATGCAAGCCCGCCAATCAGCACACCAAACACTACATTGGCCAGCACCACAAAGCCCACCGGCCGCCAGGCCCAGCCACCCATGCGCCCGCCGTCCTCGGTCTCGAACACCAGGGCCTTGAAGACGATGAAGACACCCAGCACCGTCAGCACCGCACCCAGCACCAGCGGAAAGTAGCCCGGCCCCATGCGCGCCGCATTGCCAATGCTGTACCTGGAAGCACCCCAGGCAAAGCTCACGCCGCAGACCATGAACAGCAGGCCGGACAGAAAGTCTTTTTGGTTCTTCAGGTGCATGGCGAAACGTTGGGGCGTTTTGTGGGGTGTCTATTCCATGGGCGGCGTGGAGGCGAGCACTTCGTCCACCACGGTCAGGCCTTCGGCCACGCGCAAGGCACCGGCCAGGCGAAGGGGCCGCATGCCGTCGCTCAGGGCCTGCTTGCGCAGGCCTTCGATGGAGGGCTCCTTGGTGACACGGGCCTTGAAGGCGTCGGTTACTTCCAGCAGTTCGTACAGGCCCATGCGGCCCATGAAACCGGTCATGCGGCAGTCCACACAGCCCACGGCCTTGTAGGGCTTGTAGCCGCCATTGATCTGCCAGGGCTTGACGATCTCGCCCAGCTTTTCGCGCGTGGCTTCCTCGTCACGCACCTTGCACTTGGGGCACAGGGTGCGCACCAGGCGCTGCGCCAGCACGCCCAGCAAGGTGGCATTGATCAGGTAGGACGGAATGCCCAGCTCCAGCAGGCGCGTGACGGCCGAGGGCGCATCATTGGTGTGCAGGGTGGAGAACACCAGGTGGCCGGTGAGGGCCGACTGCACCGCCATCTCGGCGGTTTCCAGGTCGCGAATTTCGCCCACCATGATGATGTCCGGGTCCTGGCGCATGAGGGCGCGCAGGCCTTGCGGAAAACCAAAGTCCAGCTGCGGCTGCACCTGGGTCTGGTTGAAGGAAGGCTCGATCATTTCAATCGGGTCTTCCACCGTGCTGACGTTGAGCTCTTCGGTGGCCACGCGCTTCAAGGTGGAGTACAGCGTGGTGGTCTTGCCCGAGCCGGTGGGGCCGGTCACCAGGATGATGCCGTGCGGGCGCTTGACCAGGGACTCCCAGCGCGTGGCGTCATGGCTGGAGAAGCCCAGGGCGTCCAGGTCCTTGACCGCGTTGTCGGGGTCAAAAATCCGCATCACCATCTTTTCGCCAAAGGCCGTGGGCAGGGTGGAGATGCGCATTTCCACCTCGTCGCCGCGCGGGTTGCGGGTCTTGATGCGGCCGTCCTGCGGGCGGCGGCGCTCGATCACGTCCATGCGGCCCAGCAGCTTGATGCGCGCGCACATGGCACTGAGCACCCCCATGGGCATCTGGTAGACCGGGTGCAGCACGCCGTCGATGCGAAAGCGGATCACGCCCTGCTCGCGCCGGGGCTCCAGATGGATGTCGCTGGCGCGCTGGTCAAAGGCGTATTGCCACAGCCAGTCCACCACCTGCACCACGCCCTGGTCATTGGCGTCGAGCTGCTTGTTGGTGCGGCCCAGCTCCACCAGTTGCTCAAAGCTGGCGCCGCCGTTATTGCCCGACTTGTTGGCCGCGCGCACCGACTTGGCCAGCGCATAGAACTCGGCCGTATAGCGGTGGATCTCCTGCGGGTTGGCCAACACGCGGCGCACCGTGCGGCGCGACTGGCGCTCCACCTCGGACACCCAGTCGGTGACGAAGGGCTCGGCCGTGGCCACGGTGATTTCCAGGGGCAGCACCGTCACCGGCAGGATCTTGTGGCGCTCGGCATAGACGGCGCCCATGGAGTCGGCCACCTTGCCCACGTCCACCTTGAGCGGATCGATGCGCAGGTAGTTCATCCCGCAGCGACTGGCCAGCCACTGCACCAGCAGCTCCATGTCCAGAGGCTTCTGGTCACTGGCACGGCGCATGGACACACTGGCCAGGCGCACCAGCGGGTGTTGCGCGCTCTCGGCCACCGAGCAGCGGGCCACTGTGCGCGCAGCCTCTTCCTCGGAGATCACGCCATCGCGCTGCAGCCACTGCACCAGCTTGCGCCACTCCAGCGGGCCTACATGCCTGGGCGCGGGGGCGACGGCTGGCGCCGGGGTCTGGCCTGGAGTTGCTGGTGTGCTCATGGTTGTACCGGTTTAAAGGCGCGCACCCATTTTTCAGCGGGCAGGCCCCACTCGCTGCTGATGATGGCAGCGCGCTCGGCCAGCAGGCTGCTCTTGGGACGCGAAGCCGTGCGCTGCGCCAGCACCACGGTGTTGCCTTCGCGCGTGGCCTTGAAGGCCCAGATGGCATCCATGCCAAAGGCGGCGGCTATTTTGTCCACACTCTTCTGGAAGCTCGACGAACGCCCAAACAGGTTCACCGTCATGCTGCCCTCTTCCGTCAGGGTGGCGCGGCAGTCGGCATAAAAATCGGGGCTGTCGAGCACGGGCGCTGCAGCCTCTTCGTCGTACAGGTCCACCTGCAGCAGGTCCACCGCGCCGAGCCAGCGCGGCTTCTTGATTTCCTGCGCCGCATCGGCCAGCACCACCTGCATGCGCGGGTTGTCGGCACCCAGGTTGAACCAGCCCTTGCAGGCATGCAGCACCTGCGGGTTGAGCTCGATGGCGGTAGTGTTCCTGGCGCGCAAGACCTTGTGGCAAAACTTGGTGAGGGACGCCGCGCCCAGACCCAGCTGCAGGGCCTGGCGCTCGGGCACGCTGGCGGGGTCCAGGAACAGCAGCCCCGCCATCATGCGCTGGATGTACTCATGCACCAGCACATAGGGCGCGTCCACCAGCATGGAGCCCTGTATCCATTCGCTGCCCAGGTGAAGGTGACGGATGGGGCCTTCTTCCGAGAAATTGACTTCGGGGTGGTGGGTTGCTTCTTTAATTGCCATGGGGATTTATACCAGCATGGCGGCACAGCATAGGCAGTGGCAAGCGTGGGGGCCTGGTTTCCCCGCCGGGCCGCCCCAAGGGGAAGCGTGCCCCCTTGGGGCTGAGGCCTGCGGCTCACGGTCTGCCAGCGCAGACCGGGACAGGCCGAAGAGCAGCATGCCTCTGGCATCGACACGACCAGCGCAGCACAGGCGCCAGGCGCTGTGCGCCTGCCTGGGCAGTGGCAAGCGTGGGGGCCAGATCACATCAGCGCGCCGGACTTCTCGCCACGCTCGTAGACCACATGGGCGCGCCCCACGATCAGGGGGTCAAGCTTGCCCACCTGCGACAGGTCCTTGTTGCCATAGGCCAGCTTGTGCAGCACGTAGCGCATGGCGTTCAGGCGCGCGCGCTTCTTGCAGTCGCTCTTGATGACGGTCCAGGGCGCATCGGCCGTGTCGGTGTCGAAGAACATGGCCTCCTTGGCGCGGGTGTAATCTTCCCACTTGTCCAGCGAGGCCAGATCGATGGGGCTGAGCTTCCACTGCTTGAGCGGGTGGCCCTCGCGCTCCTTGAAGCGGCGACGCTGCTCCTTGCGGCTGACGCTGAACCAGAACTTGATGACGTGCACGCCGCTGCGCACCAGGTGGCGCTCGAAGTCGGGGGCCTGCTTCATGAACTCGGCGTATTCGGCATCGCTGCAAAAGCCCATGACGCGCTCCACCCCGGCGCGGTTGTACCAGCTGCGGTCGAACATCACGATCTCGCCACGCGTGGGCAGGTGCTGCACATAGCGCTGGAAGTACCACTGGCCCTGCTCGGTCTCGGAGGGTTTTTCCAGGGCCACCACGCGCGCGCCGCGAGGATTCAGGTGTTCCATGAAGCGCTTGATGGCACCACCCTTGCCCGCCGAGTCGCGGCCCTCAAACAGGATCACCACGCGCTGGCCGGTGTCCTTCACCCAGGCCTGCAGCTTGAGCAGCTCGCATTGCAGGCGGAATTTCTCTTTTTCGTAAACGCTGCGGCGCAACAGGTTTTTGTAGGGGTAGGCACCCTCGCGCCAGTCGGGCGCCAGGATTTCGTCGGGGTTCTCTTTTTCGGGTGCCGGTTCGCGCTGCAGCATGGCCGCGCGCAGCACGCGCCGGTCGTCGGGCGAGGCGCCATCCATCAGGGCGCGCAGGGATTTTGCGCGCTGCTGCGTGGTCACTGCCACTCCGTGGGCCGTTGGTGCCAGCAGCGACAGGGCCGCTTCGACCTGGCTGTCCTGGGCAGCGAGGGTAGCCTGCTCGGCACTGAATTTTTCCAGCGGGCGCTTGCGGGTGGAGGGGGCGCGGTCGCCGCGGGCTGCGGCACGCACCTCGGTCAGGGCGGGCTTCTTGGCGGCTGCAGGGGCCGTCTTGGTTACGGTGGCTTTTTTCATGTGCAAACTCCGGGTGCCTGGCATGGATGGAAGCACCATCTTAGTCCGCCAGACCTGTCCTTCCAAGCACCTGAATCAGGCAGCAGGATCAAGGCCTGCGCAGAGGGGACTTCAGACCATCAAGGCATTCAACTTGGGCAAGGCCGCACAGGTATTGGCGCGCGTAGCCGCAGCCAGATCAGACAACGCCAGGCCGCGCAGCTGTGCCACCACTTCCGCAATGCGCGGCAGCTCGCCCGGCGTGTTGCGCCCCTGCGCCACACCCGTGCTGCGCTGTTCGGCCGTGGTGTAGAGCCAGTGCGGCGGGATGTCCGGGGCGTCGGTCTCCAGTACCAGGGCGTCCAGCGGCAGGCTGGAGACCAGACGGCGCAATTGCAGGGCGCGCTCAAAGGTCACAGCGCCACCAAAGCCCAGCTTGAAGCCCTGTTTGAGGAACTCTGCGGCCTGCACCTCACTGCCATTGAAGGCATGGGCAATGCCACAGAGGGGCTTGTCGCCACTGAAATCCCGCAGGTGCTTGAGCAGCTTGTCGACCGAGCGCCGCACATGCAGCACCACCGGCAGGCCGTGCTGACGCGCGAGCCGGAGTTGGGCGCGGTAGAAATACTCCTGCTTCTCGAGCAACGGGCTTTGGCTGAGCGCGGGCACAAAGTAGTCCAGCCCGATTTCGCCCACGGCCACCAGGCGCGGGTCGTCGTGGTGCTGCGTGAGCTGCGCGTCCAGCGTGGCCAGGTCGTCTTCGCTGGCCTGCCCCACATAGAGGGGATGGATGCCCAGGCAATAGCTGTCCCGGGTGCTGTGGGCCAGCAGGCGCACGGCCTCGAAGTTGGCCACGTGCACGGCCGGGATCACGCAGTGCGCTACGCCCTGCGCACGGGCCTGCGCGCGCACCGGCAGCACGTCGCCACCGAACTCGAAGGCGTCCAGATGGCAATGGCTGTCAATCCACTGCATGGCGGGGATTCTCAGGTGAGGGCTCGCAGCTGGCCCTGCACCAGGGTCATTTGCCGCTTGCAGCGCGAGGCCAGGGCGGTGTCATGCGTGACCAGCACAAAGGCCGTGCCGTGGGCCTGCGCCAACTCCAGCATCAGGGCGAACACGCCGTCTGCGGTGGATCGGTCCAGATTGCCGGTGGGCTCATCGGCCAGCACACAGTCAGGCCGCGTGACCAGGGCACGGGCAATCGCCACGCGCTGGCGCTCACCACCCGAGAGCTCCGCGGGACGGTGCAGCATGCGCTCCGAGAGGCCTACTTTGGCCAGCATGTCGGAGGCGGCTTGCACAGCTTCAGAGCGCGGCACACGGCGAATGGTCAGGGGCATGGCCACGTTGTCCAGGGCACTGAACTCGGGCAGCAAATGGTGGAACTGGTAGACAAAGCCCAGGTGCCGGTTGCGCAGGCGGCCCTGCTCGGCCGCACTCAAGGCGGCCATGGACGCGCCGCACAGGGTAACGCTGCCGCTGCTGGGGGCATCGAGCCCGCCCAGCAAATGCAGCAAGGTGCTTTTGCCCGAACCCGAGGCGCCCACGATGGCCAGCGTCTCGCCGCGCTGCACATCGAGGTCCACGCCTTGCAGCACGGTCACATCCAGGCGGCCCTCATGGAAGCGCTTGGTGAGGCCGCGGCAGGTGAGTATGGGTCCACCGGCGCCGGGGACAATGATTTCACTCATAGCGCAGCGCCTCCGCCGGGTTGATGCGACTGGCGCGCCAGCTGGGATACAGCGTGGCCACAAAGGCCAGCACCAGGGCGATGACGCCGATGGGCAGGATATCGCTCGTCTGCGGATCACTGGGCATGCGGCTGATCAGGTAGATGTCCTTGGGCAAGAAGGTGGCGCCCAGCAGCTGTTCCAGCGCGGGCACGATGACATCGATGTTGAAGGCAATGCCCAGGCCCAGAAGCAGGCCCGCCAAGGTGCCGATCACGCCGACCATGGCGCCCTGCACCACGAAGATGCCCATGATGCTGCCCGGGCTCGCACCCAGCGTGCGCAGAATGGCAATGTCAGCGCGCTTGTCCGTCACCGTCATCACCAGGGTGCTGACCAGGTTGAAGGCAGCCACCGCCACGATCAAGGTCAGGATGATGAACATCATGCGTTTTTCCACCTGCACTGCGGCAAACCAGGTCCGGTTTTGCTGCGTCCAGTCGCGGATATAGAGTGCGCCGGTCAGGCTGCGGCTCAGCTCGGAGGCCACACTGCGCGCCTGCTGCAGGTCTTTGAGTTTCAGGCGCACGCCGGTGGGGCCTTCCAGGCGGAAGATGCGCGCGGCGTCCTGCCAGTGCAGCATCACCAGGGCCGAGTCGTATTCATAGTGGCCGGAGTCAAATGTGCCCACCACCGTCATCTGTTTGAGGCGCGGCACCACACCGGCCGGTGAGACTTCGCCGCTGGGGGCGACCAGGGTCACGCGGTCCCCGGCGCGCACGCCCAGCGAGCGCGCCAGTTCGGCGCCCAGCACCACACCGAATTCACCGGCCTTCAGCTGGCCCAGCACCGCTGCCTGCGCGCCACCGGCCAGATCCGTCACCTCATGTTCCAGCGCCGGGTCAATACCGCGCACCATCACGCCCTTCATGTCCTCGCCGCGCGCCAGCAGGGCCTGCGCGGCAATAAACGGGGCCGCACCAATCACCTGCGGGTTGGCGCGGACCTCCAGCAGGGTGGTGGCCAGGTCCGGCAGGGCCGCACCGCCCTGGGCATAGACCTCGATGTGCGAGACCACGCTGAGCATGCGGTCACGCACTTCCTTCTGGAAGCCGTTCATCACGCTGAGCACAATGATGAGCGCGGCCACGCCCAGGGCAATGCCCAGCATGGAGACGCCGGAGATAAAGGAGATAAAGCCGTTGCGCCGGGTGGCCCGGCCCGCGCGGGTGTAGCGCCAGCCCACCAGCAGTTCGTAGGGAATTTGTTTCACGGGGGGATTGTGGCATTACGTACCGGCCCTGAAGGTGTGCCTGCGAAGCACCCGGCAAGTTGCACGGACAATACACACCCATGCCCACCCTGATTACCTACGCCAAACCCCTGGGCCCGCAATGCCAGCAGGCCTTGTCCCCACTGCAGTTGCCACAGCTCGATGCCCTGTTACGCCTGCTCACACCGGGGCTGCGTTCGACCTGCGAAGAAGACACGCTGTCCCCCTTGCATGAGATGCTGGCAGCGCGTGCCATGGGCCTGACACCACAGGACGGCGTACTGCCCTGGGCCGCCTTGCAGGCACAGGCCTTGCGGTTACCAGCGCCCACCACAGGCGACGACTGGGCCTGGCTCACACCCTGCCACTGGCAGGTCAATGCCGACCACGTACGCATGGCCGACCCCGCGGACACCCAGATCAGCGACGACGAGTCGCGCCAGGTGATGGAGGCCCTGCGCGCCTTTCTGGCCGAAGACGGCATTGCGCTGCACGGCCTGCACGGCGGCAACTGGCTGGCCACGGGTGCGGCCTTCAAGGACTTGCCCACAGCCTCTTTGGCACGGGCTTCCGGCGGCGCCGTAGACCATTGGCTGCCGCGCCAGGCGCAGGCCCAGCCGCTGCGCCGTTTGCAAAACGAATTGCAGATGCTGCTCTACTCGCACCCCCTGAATGACGCCCGCGCGGCGCGCGGCCTCTTGCCCATTACCTCTTTCTGGGTGAGCGGCACGGGCAGCTTGCCAGCGGACTTCCACGCGTCCAGCGACTGCAAGGTGGTGGAGGTGCTGCGCCAACCCCAGCTGCGCGACGACGCCCCCGCCTGGACGGCGGCCTGGCAGGACCTGGACGCCACCGTCTTCAAACCCTTGCTGGAACAGGCCCGCGCAGGCCAACCTGTAGAGCTCACGCTATGCGGCGAAACTGCCGCCCAAAGTTTTAGTCGGCAGCCGCAAAGCCTGTGGGCGCGTACCCGCCAACGCTTTGCCAAGCCCGACCTCGCGGCCCTGCTGCAAAGCCTCTAAAGAAATATTGAACTGACCATGCACATCACCACCCGCGACGTCCCCCCGCGCTCTGTCTGGACCCTGGAGCAGGCGGGCGTTCACCCCCTGCTGGCGCGCCTGTATGCGGCGCGCGGCGTCACCGGCATGGACGAGCTTGACGAGTCCCTGGCCAAGCTCTTGCCGCCCTCCTCGCTCTTGGGCGCAAGCGAAGCTGCCGTGCTGCTGGCCGATGCCATCGCGCAGGACAAAAAGCTCTGCATCGTGGCCGACTACGACTGCGACGGCGCCACCGCCTGCGCCGTGGCCCTGCGCGGCCTGCGCCTGCTGGGTGCCCGGCATGTGAGTTACCTGGTGCCCGACCGCGTGGTTGACGGCTACGGTCTGACCGCCCCGATTGCCCAGCGTGTGTTTGACAGCGGCGCCGATGTGCTGATCACCGTGGACAACGGCATTGCCAGCATGGACGGCGTGGCGCACGCCAAGAAGCTGGGTCTGCAGGTGCTGGTGACGGACCACCATTTGCCTGCCACGGGCAATGCCGGAGTGGTCGCCCCGCCGCAGGGCCGCCCCAAGGCGGGGACGGCCCCCTCGGGGGGCAGCGAACCACACGCAGTGGGGAGCGTGGGGGTTTTACTTCCCAATGCCGATGTGATCGTCAACCCCAACCAGCCCGGCTGCAGCTTTGCCAGCAAATCCATGGCCGGTGTGGGCGTGATGTTTTATGTGCTGCTGGCGTTGCGCAGCGAGTTACGCAACCGCGGCCTTTTTGATGCCAGCAACCAACCGAAGCTGGACGCCTTGCTGCCCTTGGTTGCCCTGGGCACCGTGGCCGACGTAGTGAAGCTGGACGCCAACAACCGCCGCCTGGTGGCGCAGGGCTTGAAGCGCGTGCGCGCCGGCGCCATGCCTGCCGGTCTGGCAGCACTATTTACCGCAGCCGGCCGCAAGGCCACTGTGGCCACCACCTTTGATTTCGGCTTTGCCCTGGGGCCGCGCATCAACGCCGCCGGCCGCCTGTCGGACATGACCCTGGGTATCGAGTGCCTGCAGACCGATGATGCGGGCCGTGCCGACGAACTGGCCAAGGCGCTGGACGGCATCAACCGCGAACGCCGCGTGATTGAGGGCGACATGCGCGAGCAGGCCATGGACATTGTGGAGTCACTGTTCGACGAGGGGGATGAGCCGCCCCCTGCCATCTGCGTGTTCGACCCGGATTTTCATGAGGGCGTGGTGGGCATCGTGGCCTCGCGCATCAAGGACAAACTGCACCGCCCCTCGTTTGTGTTTGCGGCAAGCCAGGCCCCCGGCAAGGAGCATGAGCTCAAAGGCTCGGGCCGCAGCATCCCCGGCTTTCATTTGCGTGACGCGCTGGACCTGGTGGCCAAGCGTTACCCCGGCGTGCTGTTGCGCTTTGGCGGCCACGCCATGGCCGCAGGCTGCACCATCCATGAAGACGGGCTGGATGCATTTGAAGAGGGCCTGACCCAGGTGGCGCAGGAGTGGCTGGATGCCGCCACGCTTACGCGCCGCCTGGAAACCGATGGCGCACTGGACCCCAAGTACCTGCGCGTGGACCTGGTGGACACCTTGCACAAGGAAGTCTGGGGTCAGGGCTTTGCCCCGCCCACTTTCAGCGAAGAAGTTGAAGTGCTGTCTCAGCGGCTGGTGGGTGAAAAGCATTTGCAACTCAAACTCAAACACCAGGGCCAGCCCGTGGACGGCATCTGGTTCGGCCACACCGAACAACTCCCGGCCCGCGTGAAGCTGGCCTTCCGCCTGGACGCGGAGGAATGGAACGGGGTGCGGAAGGTGAAGTTTTTGGTGGAGGGGGCGGAGGTGTGAGAGCGCAGGCCTCCGGGTTTGACAACACCTGGCCATGGCGGTAGCATTCGTATATCTATTGTGTATGCAAATTAGGAGTACCTCATGCGCGACGCCGCCATCAATTTGCGGGCATTTCCCGAGCAGCGGGACTTGATTGACCACGCGGCCACGCTGCTGGGCAAGAACCGTTCAGACTTCATGCTTGAGGCCGCCTGCGACAAAGCGCAGTCCGTGGTGCTGGACCAGGTTTTTTTCAGCCTGGATGCCGAGAAGTTCCGGCAATTCAACGCATTGCTCGACGCCCCACCGGCGCACAACCCAGGGCTTGAACGACTCATGGCGGTCCGTGCGCCTTGGAAGACCAAGCCGACAAAGGCATGAGTTTGCTGCTCTGCGCTCCAGAGCCTTTGACAGCGTCCCATCGTCTGGAGGAGTTCTCTTGCGGAGAGCCCGCGCTGGACGACTGGCTCAAGCGCCGCGCCATGCTCAACCACCTGAGTGGTGCCAGCCGCACGTTTGTCGTGGCCGACCCAGAGCAACGCGTGTTTGGCTACTATGCCCTGGCGGCCGGTGCTGTCGCGCACCAGTTGGCAACCGGTCCCGTTCGACGCAACATGCCCGACCCTGTTCCGGTCCTGGTGCTGGCTCGCCTGGCCGTTGACACCCAAGCCCAAGGCATACAAGTCGGTGCGGCACTGCTGCAAGATGCCGTCAACCGGGCAGTGGCCGTATCGCAAAACGCAGGGGTCAGAGCCCTGCTGGTCCACGCCATCAGCGAGCGTGCAAAGCAGTTCTACGCAAGCTACGGGTTTCAGGTGTCTCCCGTGCACCCCATGACCTTGATGCTGCGCCTGAGCCCTGGGAAACCCTGACCACCTGCCTGCGCTGTGTGCGGCTCACGGGCTTTCAAAGTCATTCCAAGGCTTGCGCATCAGTCAGGTCCAACACCATGAATACGCTGTACGGGTCTTCCGGATAGTCCGCAAACGGCCCGCATTCCCGAAAGCCGTAGCGTGCATACAGCGCACGTGCCGCAGCGAATGCGGCCACCGGGCCGGTTTCCAGATACAGCTGCTTGTAGTGTCGGTTGCGTGCCACCGCGATGATGTGCTGGAGTATTTTTGCGGCCACGCCTTTGCGCAAATGGCCATCGGCCGTGCGCATGGACTTGAGCTCGGCCTGCTCTGCATTCAACTCTTTGAGCGCGCCGCAGCCCATTAGGACATCGCCCTCCCAGGCCGACCAGAAGGTGATGCCGGGTTGGCGCAGGCCGTCCAGGTCCAGCGCATGCACGCTCTCGGGCGGCGAGTGCTCGAACATGTTTTGCCGGTGCGCTTCCAGCAGCGCAATGGTGGCCGCGCCGCGCAGATCGTCTATGCGTATGTCCATGGCGCTGATGGTATCAATCGGCAATCAGTTCGGCCACGGGCACTGCCACCGCTGCTTCCTCTGACTGCAGATAGCGCGCCACAAACGCCCCCACGCAGCTGGCGGGCAAGTCCATCCACACGGTGTGGCCGCTGCCAGAGGCCACCTGCACGGCCTCGCCGTCGGCGTTTTCCAGGCGCGTGACCTGCACGTCGAAGTTGCCGCTGGGGTGGATGATTTCCAGCCTGTCGCCCACGGCAAATTTGTTGCGGGCATTGACCTGCACCAGACCACGCGCGGCATCGAAGGCCACGGCGTCGCCCACGTACAGGCTGCGGCCGGACTCGGAGTAGCCGCGCAAATAGTTTTGCGTGGCCTCGGGCGTGTGGCGCTGGAAGAAGCCGGAGGTGTAGCCCCGGTTGGCCAGGCCTTCGAGCTGGCCCAGCAGGGCCGGGTCGAGTTCGCGTCCGGCCACGGCATCGTCAATCGCCTTGCGGTAGGCCTGGGCGGTGCGGGCCACGTAGTAGGGGCTTTTGGTGCGGCCCTCGATCTTGAGCGAGTCAATGCCCATAGCCACCAGGCGCTGTACGTGCTCAATGGCGCGCAGGTCGCGCGAATTCATCACATAGGTGCCGTGCTCGTCCTCTTCAATGGGCATGAAGCTGCCGGGGCGTTGGCTTTCTTCGATCAGGTACACACCCTGCGGGTGCTCGCGCTCGCGCGCGGCTTGGGGTGTGAGGATGTCGCCGGATGCGTCTTCCACACCGGCCTGGGTCTTGTAGTCCCAGCGGCAGGAGTTGGTGCAGCTGCCCTGGTTGGCATCGCGGTGGTTGAAGTAGCCCGAGAGCAAGCAGCGCCCCGAATAGGCAATGCACAGCGCGCCGTGCACAAACACCTCCAGTTCGGTGTCCGGGCATTCCTGGCGGATGTGGGCCACCTGGTCCAGCGAGAGCTCGCGCGAGAGGATGACGCGGGCAATGCCGACACTCTTCCAGAATTTCACCGCCGCCGAATTGACGGTGTTGGCCTGCACCGAGAGGTGGATTTCCATCTCGGGCCAGGCTTCGCGGGCCATCATGATGAGTCCCGGATCGGACATGATCATGGCGTCGGGTTTGAGCGCGATCACCGGGCTCATATTGGCCACATAGCTCTTGAGCTTGTTGTCGTGCGGATAGATGTTGGACACCAGATAGAACCTGTGGCCCAGCCCGTGGGCGCGCTCAATACCCTGCTGCAGGGCGGCCAGTTCGCCAAAGTCGTTGTTGCGCACGCGCAGCGAGTAGCGCGGCTGGCCGGCATAGACGGCGGTGGCGCCAAAGGCAAAGGCTGTCTCCAGCATGCTGAGGGAGCCGGCCGGGGCCAGCAGTTCGGGGGTCTTGGGTTGCATGGCGCGCATTATCCCGGGACGCTTCCGGGGTGAAAATGCGCTGGGTCAAAATGTGCTGCAACAGGCAACGCCCTTCACCACGCTCACGAACAAGGTACCTCCGATGCAAAAAAATCTGACCATCCTGACCGGCGCCTCCCGCGGCATGGGACTGGCCATGGCACAACAACTATTGGCCCCCGATGCCTTATTGTTGTGCATCTCGCGCCAGACCAACGCAGCGCTGCAACAGCAGGCCGCAGACCGCGGCGCGGAGCTGCTGCAGTGGCAGGCCGACCTGAGCGTGCCCGAGCCCGTGGCAGAGCGCCTGCGGGATTGGCTGGGTGCGCTCAAGCCAGAAGAACTGGCCAGCGCCACCCTGATCAACAACGCCGGTGTGATCTCCGCGCTCACGCCCCTGCGCGTGGCCGATGCAAGCGATCTGGCACGCGCCCTGCGCGTTGGGTTGGAGGCGCCCATGCTGCTGAGCGCCGCCTTTCTGGCGTCAACCCAAAGCTGGACACAGGTGCCGCGCAAGGTGCTGAATATTTCCTCCGGCCTGGGCCGTCGCGCCATGGCATCGAGTGCCAGCTATTGCGCGGCCAAGGCCGGCATGGACCACTTCACGCGCTGCCTGGCGCTGGAAGAGGCGCTGCTGCCGCACGGTGCACGCGTTTGCTCGCTCGCCCCCGGCGTGATTGATACCGACATGCAAGTGCAACTGCGCAGCGCCGATGTCACGCTGTTCCCCGACCAGGGCGGGTTTGCCGCACTCAAAGACAAAGGGCAGCTCACCAGCCCGACGGACGCAGCCCAACGCTTGCTGGCTTTTTTGAACCGGAGCGACTTTGGCGCCGAGCCGGTGGCAGACGTGCGATCTTGAAGCACGGCGCGGCAGCAGCAGACTGAGCCGCTGCTTGCTGCATGCTTGCGCCTGAAGAATGGACGCAAGCACCGCCATCCTGAGGCAACCGACAAGTTGGATCGCAAGGACCTGAAAAAACTTTTTTCAGAACGGGAAACTTTTTCCGTAAGTTTCCGCATGCCGGCCCGACTACTGAGAGCAAGCAGGTGCAAAAGCATCCAAGGCATTGGCCCTGATTGCACTTCAACCCCTTGTTTCAACTGCCAAAGGAAAACCCATGTCGCACAACTTCAAAACCACCCTCGCCATTGCCAGCGCCGCTGCCGCTTTGTTCGCTATGAGCGCCCCCATCACGGTGGCCCATGCCGACGACATGTCGGTGCATTGCGCCGGCATCAACAGCTGCAAGGGCACCTCTGACTGCAAGACCGCCAAGAACGAATGCAAGGGCCAGAACAGCTGCAAAGGCATGGGCTGGAACAGCAAGTCCTCTGCGAAGGAATGCACCTCCGCCGGTGGCACCGTCGTCAAATAACTGCACATCGCTTGGTGGGCCCGCTTCACACCCGGGCCTGTTTTTTTAACACTTCGTACGGCTTGCTATGCACTCCATTCAGGGCTTTGGTCTCGGGCTACGTACCGAACACTATGCTGCGTTTGAATCAGAACACCAGACCCGTGTCGACTGGCTGGAGATCCTGTCCGAAAACTACATGGTTCCAGGGGGAGCCCCCTTATGGCACCTGGACCGCATTCGCCGGGACTTCCCCATGGTCATGCACGGTGTGTCGCTCAACATTGGCGGGACCGATGCGTTGAACCAGGACTACCTGCGTGATCTGAAGGCGCTGGTACAGCGCGTGCAGCCCGGCTGGGTGTCAGACCACCTGTGCTGGACCGGTACCCAGGGCATCAATATGCACGACCTGCTTCCCCTGCCCTACACCGAAGAGACATTGCGCCACGTCACCGACCGCATCTTGCGGGTTCAGGACTTTCTGGGGCAACGACTGGTCCTGGAAAATCCGTCGACCTACGTTGCCTTTGCCTCCAACCAGATGCCCGAGTGGGAGTTCATTGGCGAGATGCTGCGCCGGGCGGACTGCGAGTTGTTGCTGGACGTCAACAACGTATACGTCAGCAGCGTCAACCATGGCTTTGATCCACATGTATATATCGATGCCATACCAGCATCTCGCGTACGCCAGATCCATTTGGCCGGCCACGAAACGCATGGCGCCTACCTTATAGACACCCACGACCAGCCGGTGTGCGAGGCTGTGTGGCAACTCTACGGCTACACCCTGCAACGCTGCGGCAGCGTGCCCACCATGATCGAGCGCGACGACGACATTCCGGCACTGCAGGTATTGCTCGACGAGCTGGACCATGCCCGCGTGGTGCAAGCCCAAGCCCTTGCCACAGCAGCAGCACCGCTGGAGTGCGCAGCATGATGCAACTTCAAACTCTGCAAAGCGCGTTTCAAGACGCGCTGCTGCAAGACCGGCCCCTGGAGCCGGCTTTACTGGATGCCAGAGGCGTGCTGCAGTTTGGGGTGTACCGCAACGCCTACCGTGCGCGTCTGCGTGCAGCCTTGCGCGACAACTTCGAGGTGCTGCCTCTGGTGATGGGAGACGAGGCCTTTGACGCCCTGGCCAATGCCTACATCGAGGCCCACCCCTCTGCCCACTATTCCCTGCGCTGGTTTGGGCACCAGCTGTGCTCCTTCATGCGGGCCAACGAAGCGCTTGTGGATCACCCTGCCCTGGTGGATTTGGCGCGCATGGAGTGGGCTTTGCGCCAGGCCTTTGATGCTGGCACCGCTGCAACGCTGACAGCTGCGGAATTGGCCGCCGTGCCAGCGGCCGACTGGGCAGATTTGTGCTTTGCGTTGCACCCCTCGGTGCAGCTGCTGGAACTGCAATGGGCCATTGGCCCGATATGGCACGCACTCAAGTCGGGGCAGACCGAACTGGACCCACCCGCAGCCCTGAACCACCACCTGCTGGTTTGGCGCCAAGGCATGAACACGCAGTGGAAGTCTTTGAACACCGCAGAAGTGGTGTTTGTGCAGGGCCTGCTGGCAGGCCAGCACTTCGGCCAGGTGTGTGGAGCACTGGCCCAATGCGTCGGCGAAGAAGGCGCCGCTGCAGCAGCCGTCGCCCTGCTAAGCGAACTGTTGCATGCAGGCGCACTGGGTGCTCTGCCATCACAGCCAACTGAAATTTCCAAGTATTAACTCACTAACCCACTAACCCGGCACTCCACCCCATGTATCTCACCACCGCACAACGCGTCACCACACTGCTGCCATTGCTGGCTACAGCGCAACGCTTGCTGACCCACTTGCAGGCACCCGCCACGCTGGCAGCCCGCGTCTTCGTCGGCATGGCCTTCTTCCGCTCAGGGCTGACAAAGATTGCAGACTGGGACACCACCCTGGCCCTGTTTGCCGATGAATACCATGTCCCGTTGTTGCCACCCGACGTAGCGGCAGTGGCCGGCACCTTTGGTGAGTTGTTCTTCCCGGTCCTGCTGGTCTTCGGACTGTTGGGACGCTTCTCTGCCTTGAGCCTGTCATTCGTCAACATCGTGGCTGTTCTGAGCCTGTCCGAGATCGCACCGGCAGCCTTGCAGCAGCACCAGTTTTGGGGTGCACTGCTGCTGGGCATTCTGCTGTGGGGACCTGGAAAATGGTCGGTAGACGCGTGGTGGTGGCCCAAGGTCACACGCCAACTGCCATGAGCGCATGCACATGAAAAAGGCCAGCTACCGTCCTGCCGATGCGGCAAAACGGTAGCTGGCCTCAATTCCCTGCAGGTTACAGGCGTTCGAAAATCACGGCGATACCCTGACCGCCGCCAATGCACATGGTGGCCAGGCCGTAGCGCCCGCCCGTGCGGTGCAGTTCATACACCAGCTTGGTGGCGATGAAAGCGCCGGAGCAGCCGATGGGGTGGCCCAGGGCAATGGCGCCGCCGTTGGGGTTGGTCTTGGCCATGTCGAGTTCCAGACCGCGGGCCACAGCAATGGCTTGGGCTGCAAAGGCTTCGTTGGCTTCGATCACGTCCATCTGGTCCAAGGTCAGGCCAGCCTTTTTCAGGGCCAGCTTGGTCGCGGGGATGGGGCCTTCGCCCATGATTTCATTGGGCACACCGGCAATCGCATACGACACCAGACGCGCCATGGGCTTGTGGCCACCAGCGGCGGCCACAGCGGCATCGGCCAGCACAAAGAAGGCAGCGCCGTCGTTGATGCCAGACGCGTTACCGGCAGTCACCGAGCCGCCCTCTTTCTTGAAAGCAGGCTTCAGTTTGCCCAGCGACTCCATGGTGGTCTCGGGCTTGCAATGCTCGTCGGTGTCAAACACCACGTCGCCCTTGCGGGTCTTCTTGACGATGGGGACGATTTGCGACTTGAAGCGGCCCTCGGCAATGGCCACACCGGCACGGCGGTGCGATTCCACGGCCAGTGCGTCCTGCTCTTCGCGGGTGATGCCCCACTTGGCGACCAGGTTCTCGGCGGTCACGCCCATGTGGCCCACGCCAAACGGGTCGGTGAGGGTAGACACCATGGTGTCGATCATCTTGCTGTCGCCCATGCGGGCGCCGTTGCGCATGGCAGCCGACAGGTAACCGGCGCGGCTCATCACTTCCACACCGCCGCCAATGCCGTAGTCGCAATCACCCAGCAGAATGTTCTGGGCGGTAGTGACGATGGCTTGCAGGCCCGACGAGCACAGGCGATTGAGCGCCATGGCGACGGACTCTTGCGACAGGCCGGCCTGGATGGAGGCAACGCGTGCCACGTAGGGGAAACGGCTCTCGGTGGGGATGGTGTTGCCCACGGTTACGTAGTTGATGGCCTTGGGGTCCACGCCGGAGCGTGTCACGGCTTCCTTCATCACGGTACCGGCCAGCTCGCAGGGCTCGATGTCCGCCAGGCCTCCGCCGAAAGAACCGATGGCCGAACGGGCAATGCCCAAAACTACTACATCACGCTTGCTCATGCTTTTGTCTCCTAGTTGCTTGGAAATTGAAATAAGAGTGGACTTCCACTTGGCGTGAAATTCTGGACCTGCATCCGTACCACTGGCTTACAAGGAACAGTGTAGCCCGGAGCGCAGACGCGCTTATTGATCTGCGTCTACCGCGCGCCCATCTGGACGTCCGCCTGGAAGCCGCGGGCGCGCAGGGTCACCACCAGGGTGTCGCGGTGGCCACCGTCCTCCAGGGGCTGGATGGGCGTGGACTCGTGGATCACACGCGCATCATCCAGCAGCAGCACCGACCAGGGCTCGAACAGGGTGAAGCGCTGGCCATTGGGGCCGTCGGCCTCAAACACCCGCGTCTCGCCGCCCTTCACGCCCGTGCGCGCCACCAGGAACACCGCCACCAGGTCCACACCGTCACGGTGCGCGCCCTCGGGCGTGGGCCGGCCAATGCCATCGGTGGTGTCAATGCGAAAGGGGTGCGCCTCCACAAACCAGGGCTGCTGGCCTTTGAGACCGGAGCACACGCGGCCCAGCCAGGCCAGCAACAGCGACCATGCAGGCTGCGCCACAAGCTCTGCCGCCATGGGCTCAAAGTGGCGCTCCAGGCCACCGTGCAGGGCGTTGTACGCCACGGGCTGCCAATGCGGGCGGTGTGGCACCTGTTCTACCTGCGGGCCATTGACCACAAAGCAGCTGTGGCGCCTGCGCCGGTAGCGTCCGCCATCGCGCAGGTAGGCGTCGGGTGGCAGGTTGTCCCAAGTGGGGTTCCAGCCCAGCAGGTCGGCCAAAGCCACACCAGCCAGTTGCGCCACCTGGGCGGCACCCAGCACGGCATAGCCCTGCTGCTGCAGCACATAGTCCAAATTTTGCACACCCGCCAGTGCGGGAGGGGGAAACGAATGGGTCATGGAGTCCAGAGCCTGAAAATCGGACCCTGATTATCTGCGCCGCCAGCCGCACCCGGTCAGACCCACTTTGGCCGCTGTGTGACCTGTATCAAGCGCCTGGCTTTGGCCACGCGTTACAGTGCGGCCTTCGATTTGGAGAAGCCTGCATGCAAAACACCACGGCCAACGCCGCCCCCATGCCCACTCCCATGCCCTGGAGCCCCACCCTGGCCCTGGACATGCCCCTGATGGACGACACCCATGAAGAGTTCATCGCCCTGCTGGGTGACGCCGTGCAGGCGCCCGATGACACCTTGCTGTCTTGCTGGGCGCTTCTGATAGACCACACCCAGGACCACTTTGACCGCGAAGACCAGTGGATGCTGGATACCGGCTTTGCCGCGGGCAACTGCCACGCCACCCAGCACAGCGTCATCCTGCAGGTGATGCGCGAAGGCGGCAAGCGCGGTCTGCTGGGCGAGCTGGACCTGGTGCGCCAGATGGCCCACGAGCTGGGGCTGTGGTTTGCCAACCATGTGCAGAGCATGGACGCGGCCCTGGCCCTGCATTTGCGCTCGGCCGGGTTTGACCCGGTGACCGGCATGATGCACAACCCGCTGGCACTGCCCGAGGCAGAAATCCAGGGCTGCGGAGGAGGCAGCTGCGGCAGTGCGACCCAGGACGCGCCCCAAGCCGCTGCACAGGCTATAGCGGCCTGATGGAAGCACCCACGCCCGACCTGCGCCACCGCCCGCACGAGGACATCCAGGCCCTGATTACCGGCACCCTGTTTGTGGCACTCGGTGTGGTGATGTTTGGCCGCACCGGCCTGATCACGGGCGGCACGGCGGGCATCGCCTTTTTGATCCACTACGCCACCGGCTGGAATTTCGGACTGGTGTTCTTTGCCATCAACCTGCCCTTCTACGGCCTGGCTTACCAGCGCATGGGGCTGGCCTTTACGCTCAAGACCTTTGCCTCGGTGGCGCTGTTGGCAGGCATCAGCAATCTGCTGCCGCAGTGGATCACGCTGGGGGATATCAACCCTGTCTTCGCCTCGATCGCCGGTGGGCTGCTGATGGGCACGGGCATGCTGATTCTGTTTCGCCACCGCGCCAGCCTGGGTGGCTTCAATGTGCTGGTGCTGTATTTGCAGGAGCGCTTTGGCTGGCGCGCCGGGCTGATCCAGATGGCGCTGGACTGCAGCATCGTGGTGCTGGCCTTTGCGCTCACCGATTGGTGGCACATCGCGCTCTCGGTGCTGGGCGCCGTGGTGCTCAACCAGACCCTGGCCATCAACCACCGCACCGGGCGCTACGTGGCGATCTGAGTTTGCCAGCCGTCTGCAAGCGACCATGCCTCGCACACCCTTGGTAAAGCATCACACGCTGGCAAGCTTATTGCATTAGCCCCATGGCATGGATGCTTTGCAAATTAGCTCATACATTATTTGCATGACATTCAAGAGTAAACCCTGTGCCCCGGGCATGCACATGCCGATACATTCACTGCTTTGGTGCCTGAGCACCGAAGCAGTGGACTTTTTTTAACTGGAGAAACTGAAGATGACAATGAAATCCCTGAAAACGGTTGCGCTCGTTGTGGCCGCACTTGGCACGCTGGCTGCCGGCCCTGCCTTCGCTGGCAAGACACTGGACGCCATCAAGGCTCGTGGCCAGGTGATTTGCGGCGTGAACACCGGCTTGGCCGGATTCAGCGCAGCCGATTCCGGTGGCAAGTGGACCGGTCTGGATGTGGACGTGTGCCGCGCCGTGGCCGCAGCCACCCTGGGTGATGGCGAAAAAGTGAAGTACGTTCCCCTGAACGCACAGGCCCGCTTCACCGCCCTGCAGTCCGGCGAAGTCGATGTGCTCTCGCGCAACACCACCTTCACCCTGACCCGTGACGCCTCGCTGGGCCTGAGCCAGACCGCCGTTGTGTACTACGACGGCCAGGGCTTCATGGTGCCTGTCAAGAGCAAGATCAAGAGCGCCAAGCAGCTCAAGGGCCAGACCGTGTGCGTGCAGTCCGGCACCACCACCGAGAAGAACCTGACCGACTTCTCCAAGGCTGCTGGCCTGGGTATCAAGCCTATCGTGTTTGAAAAGCTCGAAGCCGCTGAAGGTGCTTACTTCTCCGGCCGTTGCGTGGCTTACACCACCGATGCCTCCGGCCTGGCCTCCACCCGCAACAAGGTGGCCAAGAACCCTGCCGACCACACCATCCTGCCCGACCTGATCTCCAAAGAGCCCCTGGGCCCGATGGTGCGCCGCGGCGATGACGAATGGACAGCCATCGTCAAGTGGACCGTGTTTGGTTTGCTCGAAGCCGAAGAGTACGGTGTGACCGCCGCCAATGTGGACGAACTCAAGACCAGCAGCAAAGACCCTATCGTGGGCCGCCTGTTGGGCTCCACCGAAGACACCGGCAAACTGCTGGGCCTGGACAAGGAATGGCTGGCCCGTGCCGTCAAGACCACTGGCAACTACGGCGAAATGTTTGAACGCAATGTCGGACCCAAATCGCCTCTGCAACTTCCGCGCGGCCTGAACAACCTGTGGAACAAGGGCGGCATCCAGTACGCTCCCCCACTGCGTTAATCCGCATGCTCTGCGCTCCTTGCGGAGCGCGCACACAGCCCAGGGGGCAGGCGCACACCCGTTGCACTGCCCCCTTGGTATTGGTAGCAACCTGATGGAGATGCATCCATGTCCACTTCGCACAAACCACCCAAACCCTCCTGGTCCTGGCGCAGCCAGGCTTTCCGGGGCATCGTCTATCAGGTCGTCACCGTCGCCCTGATTCTTGCGGCCGTGCTCTACCTGGCCCACAACACGCAGGTCAACATGAAGGCCCGCGGCATCCAGAGCGGCTGGGACTTCATGCTGGGCGGCGCCGGCTTTGACATTGGCGAGAGCCTGTTTGCCTTTGACTCGGCCGAGCCTTATTGGAAGGCCTTTCTGGTGGGCTTCAGCAACACGCTGCGGGTGGCCATCCTGGGCATCATCCTGACCACCATTCTGGGCACACTCATTGGCGTGGGCCGCTTCTCGCGCAACGCCCTGGTGCGTGGCATTTGCCTGTGCTATGTGGAATTTTTCCGCAACATCCCCATCCTGCTGCAGTTGCTGATGTGGTACCTGATGTTCACCGAGGTGCTACCCGAATCCAGCACCCCCCTGACGCTGGGCCCGCTGTTCCTGAGCAAGGGCGGACTGAATTTTCCGATACCAGTGTGGGCCACCGGGCAGTACTTTGCCGCCATCGGCATGGCTGTTGCCGTGGTGGTGGCCTTTCTGTACCGCCGCTGGGCTATCCAGTCCTTCGAGCGCACCGGTGTGCCCAAGAGCCTGTTCTGGGTGCCAGTGGGCATCATCATTGGCTTTGGCGTTGTGGGCTGGATTGTGGGCGGCGCGCCCATGGAGTTCAACATGCCGGTGCAAGGCGAATTCGCCATTGAAAACGGTGGCGCCCTCACCCCCGAATTCCTGTCCGTGCTGCTGGGCCTGACGGTCTATACCGCCGCCTTCGTGGCCGAGGTGGTGCGCGGCGGCATCTCGTCGGTGGCCCTGGGCCAGACCGAGGCTGCTGCTGCCCTGGGCCTCTCACGCGGCCAGACCATGCGCCTGGTGACGCTGCCGCAGGCCTTGCGCGTGATCATCCCGCCGGTGACCAACCAGTTTTTGAACCTCACCAAGAACTCGTCGCTGGCCGTGGCCATTGGCTACCCGGACGTGGTGTCCATTGCCAACACCGCCCTCAACCAGACCGGCCGCGCCGTGGAGTGCATCGCCATCATCATGCTGGTGTACCTGAGCACCTCGCTCTCCACCTCGTTCGGCATGAACTGGTACAACAACCGCTCGGCCATCAAGGAGCGCTAAGCCATGACCGCAATCACATTCCAACCCATTGCTGCGCGCCCCGCCCCGGTCAAGACCGAGGGCGCGGTGGCCTGGATCAAATCCAACCTGTTTGGCTCGCTGGGCACCGCCCTGGGCACCATTGCCATTGCCCTGCTGCTGCTGGCCACAGTGCCGCGCTTTCTGAACTGGGCCCTGGTCAACGCCGTCTGGGCCAAGGACTACGATGCCTGCCACACCGCTGTGGGCGCCTGCTGGGGCGTGGTGGCCGAGAAGTTCCGCATCATCATCTTCGGCCGCTACCCGTTTGAAGACCAGTGGCGCCCGCTCATTGCCACCATCGCCCTGCTGGGCCTGCTGATCGTAAGCTGCATGCGCGCCTTCTGGCGGCCCGCGCTGGGCCTTCTGTGGGTGGTGGTGCTGGCCTTCTTCTTCACCCTGATGTCGGGCGGCGTGTTCGGCCTGGCCAAGGTGGATACCGACCGCTGGGGCGGCCTGCCGCTGACCCTGCTGCTGGCCTCGCTGTCCATGTCCATGGCCTTCCCGATTGCGCTGGTGATTGCCCTGGGGCGGCGCTCCAAGCTGCCCGCCATCCGCAGCGTCTGCACCATTTATGTGGAGCTGATCCGCGGGGTGCCACTGATCTCGGTGCTGTTCATGGCCTCCTTCATGTTCCCGCTGTTGATGCCGCAGGGCTTCAGCATCGACGTGCTGGTGCGGGTGCTGGCGGGCATCACCCTGTTTGCCGCAGCCTACATGGCCGAGGTGATACGTGGTGGCCTGCAGGCCGTGCCCAAGGGGCAGATCGAGGCGGCTGCCACCCTGGGCCTGTCGTACTGGCAAACCCAGCGCAAGATCGTGCTGCCGCAGGCCCTGGCCATGGTGGTGCCGGGCATCATGAACAACTTCATCTCCACCTTCAAGGACACCTCGCTGGTGACCATCGTGAGCCTGTACGAGCTCACCGGTGCCATGAGCCTGGCCCTGAACTCGGATGCCAACTGGCGGCCCTTCAAGATCGAGGGCTACCTCTTCATCGCCCTGATCTATTTCGGATTCTGCTTCTCCATGTCGCGCTACAGCATCTGGATTGAAAAGCAGGTCAACAAAAGCAAGCAACGCTAAGGCTAAGGAATACACATGTCTGAAAACATCATCACCTTCGACAAGGTCAACAAGTGGTACGGCAACAATTTTCACGTGCTGCGCGATATTGACCTGCAGGTCAAAACCGGCGAGCGCATTGTGGTCTGCGGCCCCTCGGGCTCGGGCAAGTCCACCCTGATCCGCTGCATCAACCGCCTGGAAGAGCACCAGCAAGGCCACCTTACCGTGGACGGTGTGGAGCTCACCGACGACGTGAAAGCCATTGACGACGTGCGCAAGAAAGTCGGCATGGTGTTCCAGCAGTTCAACCTGTTCCCGCACCTCACCGTGCTGGAGAACCTGACGCTCTCTCCCATGTGGGTGGGCAAGATGCCCAAGAAGGACGCCGAAGAAAAGGCCATGGAGCAATTGAAGCGCGTACGCATTGCCGAGCAGGCTGGCAAGTACCCGCTGCAGCTCTCCGGCGGGCAGCAGCAGCGCGTAGCAATTGCGCGCGCCCTGTGCCTCAAGCCCAAGATCATGCTGTTCGACGAGCCCACCTCGGCGCTGGACCCCGAGATGATCAAGGAAGTGCTGGACGTGATGATCGAGATGGCCAGCCAGGGCATCACCATGCTGTGCGTGACGCACGAGATGGGCTTTGCCAAAGCGGTGGCCGACCGGGTGATCTTCATGGACCAGGGGCAGATCGTGGAGCAGAACAATCCGCACGATTTCTTCAACAACCCGCAGAGTGAGCGGAGTCGGGACTTCTTGTCGAAGATTCTCGGGCACTGAAGGCGCGTTTTGGATGCTTGGCTTTCCTGCGGGGCAACAAAGCCCCGCAGGGTGCAGATTCTGATGAAAGGTCCCAGGGGTCTCTCCAGCACCTGCGCAACCGAACATGCAATCTCGGTTAAATTCAGCCCATGCTGTCCACTACCCGCGCACTCAAGGCGCACCCCCCCGCCTTCTCCAAAACCGAGTTCCGCACCGCCCTGGGCATGTTCGCCACCGGCGTCACCATCGTGACGGCCCGCACCGCCGGCGGTGTCATGGTGGGCCTGACTGCCAATTCCTTCAATTCAGTGTCCTTGTCTCCACCGCTGGTGCTCTGGAGCCTGGCCCAGTCGGCCAGCAGCATGGAAGCTTTCAGCACCGGTTCGCACTACGCCATCAACATCCTGAGTGCCGACCAGCAGGACCTGGCGCGCCAGTTTTCCGCCAAGGGGGTGGACCGCTTTGCGGGTGTGGGCTACACGCTGGGCATCAGTGGCGCGCCGCTGATTGATGGCGCGGCCGCCACTTTTGAGTGCTTCAACCGCAGCCGCTACGAGGAAGGTGACCACGTGATCTTCGTGGGCGAAGTAGAGCGCTGCCAGCACCAGGAAGGCGCCTCACCCCTGCTGTACCACGGTGGCAAGTTCTACGCCGAGCACCCGCTTTAAACACGCCGGCGCAGCAAAGGCGGTGGCTGGCGCCGGGTGTCTATCTGCCTAAATTGCTGTCGGCGTCCGTCAAGGCGCTGCGGTAGGCGCCGCAGCCCACCAGCAGTTCGTCGTTGACAGGCAGCACATAGCTGGACTTGCCGCGCACATCGCCGGTAGCCAAGTTGATGATGTTGTATTCCACCCAGCCGCCGCCCTGCTCGCAGCGGTGCCAGGCGTCGTCCAGCAGCTGCTGGGCATCCACACCCGGTGCGTCAAACAGGCTGCTGCCCACGCGGTTGACGTCTGCACCCATGACGCGGTAGACGCCGCGCCGGTCAAACACAAAGATGTACAGGTCGCGGTCCACAAAACCGCCTTCCTTGTCGTGGAAGACCTGGAAGGCGTGGTCGAAGCCCACGGCCTGCAGCAATTCGTGGGCCCGGTTGGTCAGTGCCAGCGCCTCATCGGCCGTGCCCTGGCGCAGCTTGATGTAGGTGACTGCGTCTTCCAATTGACGCGAGCGCTGCATCAGGCGGCTGGAGCGGTGCGAGGTGCGGTCCACCAGGCCCGAATTTTCGATGGTGACGCGGTCCAGGTCTCCCACGGCCTGCACCACCTCTGTCAGCGCAATGCTTTGCTTGGTGCTGCCGTCGGCCATGGCTTCGACGTTGAAGGCAATCTCGGAAATTCCGGTCACCAGGCTGGTCATGAGGCCGCTCACCGCCTCGATCTCGGTAACCGTCTCACTCACGCGGGTGGCGGACTCGGCAATCAGCGTGCGCACCTCGGCCGCAGCACCCTGGCTGCGCCGTGCCAGGTTGCGCACTTCGGCCGCCACTACGGCAAAGCCCTTGCCCTGCTCACCCGCACGGGCGGCCTCAACCGCTGCGTTGAGCGCCAGCAGATTGGTCTGGAAGGCGATGCCGTCAATCGTGCCGATGATCTCGCGCATGCGCGTCGAGGTGGTCTGCAGCGCGCCCATGCCGCTGACCGTCTTGCCCATCAGGGTGCTGGCGTTGCCAGCTTCGGCATGCAGGCTCTTGGTCATCAGGCTGACCTCCTGGGCCGCCTCGGAGTTGCGCGCCACGGTGTCGCTGACCTGCCCGACGTTGGACGCGGCCTCTTCCAGGCTGACGGCCTGCGACTGGGTGCGCTGCGACAGGGAATGCCCGTCTTCCACCAGTTGAGCGCCCACATGCGTGACCATGCTGGAGGCACTGCGCACGTCTGCCACAAGTGTGGACAGCACATTGAGCATGTTCTCGAATTCCTTGCTGATGTCGGCAATTTCATCGCTGCCAGGCACTTCCACATGCACCGCCAGATTGCCGCGGGTGCCTTCCGAGATCGCGCTGTTCAGGGCACGGATGCTGCTCACCGTGGCTACTGAAAAACACAGGATGAGGTACACCACCAACAACAGGCCCACCACCGCCAGACCGCCCAGAATACTGGCCTCCAAGAAGGCCTTGTCCTGGCGCAGCTGCAATATGGTGGCCAATTGCCCGAATGCATTCTTGCGAAACAGGCTGCCGGCGCTCACCACCTGGGCGCCCGACGAACTGACCAGCGCCAAGGCTTCAGGCGAAGCCTGCTTGGCCACCAGTGCACGTACCTGGTTGCCAAAGGCACTGGCGGCCACCAGTGCCTCACGGGCACCTTTGGGCAATTCCGTGGCGCCAGCACGCTCCATGGCGTCCAGGTTCTCGGCCACGGCCTCCACCTGGCTGTCCAGCAAAGCAGCCATGCTGAGCAGGGCTGTGGCACGGCTTTGCTGCTCCGCGGCTGGCTCAGGCAGTGATGCTGCCATGGCGCGCAGGGTGTTGACCGAAGCCATCAAGGCAATGGACTTCTGGGTCAGGATGTCCTGCAAAAAATAGGTTTGTGCCACCGGATCCAGCGCCAGCGCCGACTGCTCCCCCAGCAGGCCCACCAACCTGCGCAGGCCCTTGTCGGCCGCAGCCAACGCCTGCGCATGCGCGGCTTCGCTGGCAGCGGGGCTCTGCAATGCCTGCACCAGCGCCTGCGGCTGTGTCCACTGCCTGGCCCAGTCCGGCTTGGGGTGTTGTGGCAGCCAGGTGTCCAGTGCGGCCGTGTGGGTCTGCAGTTGCTGCAGCACTTCAGCGCGTGCCTTGTCGGCATCGGGCTTGCCCGACTGCCCGGAATAGGCACCCAGCTCCTGAACACCAGTGAGTACATCACTCACCCGTTCGATCATCTGGGCGCCCAGCAACTCGTCGCGCGCTTTGGCATGTTCGTTGAACAGCGTGGACATCTGGAAGTAGGTCACCAGCACCAGGGGCAAACCCAAAAGCAGGGCCATGGTGGCCAATTTGACCGGCATGTGCAGGCGCTGCATCCAGGCAACTCCCGGGCCCAACCACCCTCTGGACTTGCGACGTGACGATTCTAAAAACATGGTTACTTCCAGGACCCCGCAGGGTTTGCGACAAAACTGCCTGCTGAAATAGTAACCCCTTTAGCGCTCAGCTTTTTATCAATACGCGGCTAATTTCAGACTGCAGGCGCGTCAGCTCCAGGGGCTTGGCCAGGTAACCGTCAGAGCCTGCCTTTTTGAAGCGCGCGGCATCGCCCGGCTCGTCATGCGAGGTGGCCATGATGACGGGCAGATGGCCACCCTCGACAGCCTCCTTGGCACGGATTGCGGCCAGAGCCTGCAAGCCGTCCATATTGGGCATCATGACGTCCATCAGCACCAGGTCCACCCGCATTTTGGACAGACATTTCAGCGCTTTTTCACCGTCGCTGACCACCATTCCGGTATACCCCAACTGGGTCAGAAGGCCAACGACCAGACGCTGGTTGATGATGTTGTCTTCCGCCACCAGGACCTTCAAGGGGCGTCCCGGGGACACGGTGTTGGGTGTGTACACACTGCTCATGAAAATACGGGGCCTTGTCTTGTATCAATATTCCGCAACAGCTTCTCGCATTCGGTTGCGGCGGCTTCAAATTCCAGATCCGCCATGGCGAGGTCCAGCGGTTCCATGGCCTGGGAAATGCCGGCACCCATTTTCTGGCGCAACGCGGCATACAACTCCAAGGCCACCATATCGGAGGTCTGCAAGGCAACCAGCAGCTCACGCAGTGGCGCCAGCTCCAGTGTATCCACGGTGCCAACGGCCGGACTGTCGCCATGCGCGTTTGCCCCAAGCTGCCCCGCCACATCCTCCAACAGGGGCAGATACCGCCCGAGCAGCGCGGTGAGCTCTGGAGCCCTTGCCTGCCAGGCCAGTGCGCCTTGCGGACTTTGCAGATGCTTTTCTGCCTCGGCCGCAAAGGCAGACAGGGCTGGCGCCCCTACCGTCGCCGAGAGCCCCTTGAAGCCATGCAACTCGCGCTTGAGCGCTGGCAGATCACCTTGGTGCAGGCATTGATCCAGCCGCTCTGGCAGTAGCCTGGCATCGGCAACAAAACCGGTGATGGCCCGCTGCAGCAGTTGCCGGTTGCCGCCCATGCGTGCCAGTGCCAGCCCAATCTCCAGGCCGTCGGCCCCGGCTTGGACGGCATCTACCAAGGCTGGCTGCACAACGGAGGGCTGGGCCCGGCGTCGCACAATACCGCCGACTGGACCGGTGCGCTCCACCCAGCGGGTGTGTGTGATCAGCGTCTGAACCAGCTGATTCAGGTCGAAGGGCTTGCCCACATGGTCATTCATACCAGCGGTCAGGCAATCCTCCCGGTCCGAATGCATGGCATTGGCGGTCATGGCAATCACTGGCAGTTCGGCAAACCGCTTGTCGGTACGCAGCAAGCGGGTGGCGCTCAGGCCATCCATCACCGGCATCTGCAGGTCCATCAGCACCACGTCAAAAGGCGGTTGCGCAGATCGTATGGCGTCCAACCCCAGTGCGCCGTTGTCGGCCAGGGTCACACGGGCACCCTGCGCGCTCAACAATTCCTGGGCCACTTGCTGGTTGATCAGGTTGTCTTCCACCAGAAGGACACGCATGCCGTGCAGACGCTGGGGGCTGACCTGCGGCTGGGTCGGCTGCAAGCCCGAGCCGTTGCGCGCCTGCTCCAGTGCCCGGGTGAACATGGCTGCAGTAAGAGGCTTGACCATCAGCCCGTTGAGCAATTCCTGCTCGCGCTCGGTACGGTGTGAGAGCGCGCCACGGCTTTGCCGGCTCAGGAGGATCAGCAGAGGTGGTTTGCGGCTGGCGTACAGGCGGCACACGTTGCGCAGCGTATCCCAGCCATCCATGTCGGGCATTTCGGCATCCACGAACAAGGCATCCCACGGTGCGGCCTGTGCCGCAAGATCGGCCTTGAGCAGGTCCAGGGCCTGCGCACCGGATGCCGCCAGCGTCACATCCCAGCCGAGCCCACGCATCATGGCTGCGCTGGTGGCCAAAGCCTGGGGGTTGTCATCTACCAGCAAGACCCGCACTGCAGCCTCGGTCCTGCTTGCCGGCCCGACCGTCAGCAGTGGCGCAGCCGGCTGGAAATCAGCCGCTTGCAGTTCCAGCGTGAAGCTGAAGGTGCTGCCCTGCCCCAGCACACTGCTGAGCTGCAATTCGCCACCCATCAGGCGTATCAGACGGGTCGAAATCACCAGCCCGAGGCCGGTGCCACCGAAACGCCGGGTGGTGTTGGCTTCGGCCTGGGTAAAGGCATCAAAAATGCGCGACTGGTTCTCTGGCGCAATGCCAATGCCGGTATCCACCACGGCAACCCCCAGTTTGACGCGCTCGGGGGTGCGTGCCAGCAGGGTCCAGCGGACCACGACTTCGCCCTTTTCGGTGAACTTGACGGCATTGCCACCCAGGTTGATCAGGATCTGCTTGAGGCGCATGGCATCGCCAATGAGCTCACGCGGTATGGCGGAATCCACGTCGAACACCAGGTCCACATTTTTGGCGCCCAGGTTGGATGACAGGATGACCGACAGATCACCCAGCAAGCCATCCAGCAGGAAGGGCTCCGGGTTGAGCTGCATCTTGCCGGCTTCCACTTTGGAGAAGTCCAGGATGTCATTGAGCAAGCCCAGCAGTGATCGCGCAGCACCCACCGCCTTTTCGGCATAGTCGCCCTGCTGGGCGTTCAGCGCGGTGTTGCGCAGCAATTGCAGCATGCCCAGGATGGCGTTCATGGGGGTACGGATTTCATGGCTCATGTTGGCCAGGAACTGGCTCTTGGCCACGCTGGACTGCTCGGCCAGGCGCATGGCCTCCCGCAGGGAGGACTCGTATTCCTTCTGCCGGGAGATGTCGTAGATCACGGCCAGATGACCCTCCTGCGCACCCTGGACATCGCGCATGGGCGAGAAGATCAGGCTGGCCTTGAAGCGCGTTCCGTTCTTGCGCACCAGGGTCCATTCCTGCGCGTCGCGGGTCTGCACAACGTGTGCAAAAACCTCGTCAAGATCCGGTACATGGCCCAGCATCAGTTCCAGTGTTTCACGCAGCGCGCCCAGCTCGGAGAGTTCAAAGAAGCGGTCGGCGCTTTGCTGGCCCACCAACTCGTGGGCGGAATAGCCCAACAGGTTTTCCGCGCCCTTGTTGAAGACGCGAACGGTGTGGTCCAGCCCCAGGGTCACCACACCTACGGCGGTGGCCGAATCCAGCACGTTTTGCAGTGTGGCCATGGTCTGGGCGAGTTGCTGCTCGGCCCGCTTGCGCTCGGTGATGTCCATGTGGGTTCCGTAAACCCACTCCGATTGGCCTTCATCCGGACCCTTGGCCCGCTTGCCCTTGGCCAGGACCCATATCCAGTGCCCCTGCTTGTGGTGCATGCGCACCTCGATTTCGTAGCCGCTGCTCTCCCCGCGCAAGTGCTCCTGCATTTTCTGGGCCGAGGCCGCCAGGTCCTCGGGGTGCACCAGACGCACAAAGGTGTCATAGCCCAGCGGTTCAAGCTCCTGCAAGGTGTAGCCCAGCATGCCCACGTACTGCTCGTTGTACAGGCTGTGGCCCGTCTGCACATTCCACTCCCACGTACCCACCTGGGTGCCCTCCAGAATGCTCTGCATGCGCTTTTGCTCTTCGCCGCGTTGCGCGCTGGTGAGTTCTGCCGCTGCGGTGGCCAGCTTGAGCTCGGTGATGTCAACCCGGAAGCCCACGGTATGGCCGTCAGGCATGCGCTGATCTATCACCTTGAGCCAGCGCCCATCCTGCAACTGCTGCTCCATCGACACATTGCCACTGCGGTGCGCGGCCATGCGCTGCTCTACCCATTCGTCCACGCGCCCGAGTGCCTCTAGATACTGCCCACGCTCGGCACCGCCGCGGATGATGCTCTCAAAGCTTGCACCATAGGTCAGCAAGTCGGATGACCTGGAATTGATGGCGCGGAACTTGTCGTTGCACAGCACCAACCGGTCTTGCGGGTCGTACAGCACGAAGGCTTCGTTGATGGCCTCAATCGCACCGCGCAGCAACGCGCCGCTGCGTTCCACTTCCAGTTGCGACAGATAGCTCTTGGTCACATCCTGGAACGCACCCATCAGGCGAACCGGCCCACTGTCGTCGAAACCGACCTCGCAGAACAGACGTACCCACAGCTGTTCTCCCTGCACGTTGCGGAATTCCACCACCAGATCCCAGGAGGTGCCGTCCTTTTCCGCGCGCTTCACCGCATCCACCACACGCTGGCGGTCAGCCTCAGGGTAGAAATCCAGGGCCGTTTTTTCCGTGGGCTCATAGTCCGCTGGCAGGCCGTGAATGGCGCACGTCTGGGCGCTGAACACCAATTTGCGGGTCTTGAGATCGAGCTGCCATGCGCCCACACCGGCGATGCGCCCGGCCCGGTCCAGAAAGGCTTCCAGATCCCGCAGGTTGAGCTCCACCTGTTTGCTCTCGCTGATGTCGGTGTGGATGCCACCTACCCACTCGGCGCTGCCATCCGGGCTGCGGGACATGACCTTGCCACGGCTCAGCACCCACATCCATTGGCCGTCCTTGCGCAGTGCGCGCACATCGCAGGCGTAGCTGTCCGTGCGTGCCGCAATGCAGTCTGCCATGGCCTGTTTCAGGCGCTCGCGGTCCACCGGATGCACGCGCTGTTGCCAGAACTGGTCCACACCAGGCACAACTTCCTCGCGGGAAAATCCCAGCATGGCACTCCAACGGTCGTTCCATCGCTGCTCGCCGGTCTGCATGTTGGACTCCCAGGTTCCCACATTGGTAGCCGTCAGAATGTTTTCTGCACGCTCTTTTTCCAGCAGCAGCGCCGCTTTGGCCTGCACGACTTCCGTGATGTCGCTTTGCACCGACAGATAGCCGGTGATACGGCCCTTGCTGTCCAGGATCGGCAGCACCTCCAGGTCGGCGTAATAGTCCCGGCCAGCCTTGCTACGCTGCAAGACCTGAATCTCTACGCGCCCGCCAGCCTCGGCCTGGCTGTCAATGATCAGCGGCGTTTGCGGGTCCGCCAGGGGACTGTGCAGCAACTGGCTGGGCCGCATGCCAATGGCCTCTTCCGGCATAAAACCACTCATGCGGGTAAAGCCTTCATTGACCCAGGAGATGCGCCACTGGGTATCGGCAAAGTACACCGCATTGGAGGTCCGCTTGGCCACCATGGCCAGGCGCTCCAGGTCATGGGTCATGCTCTGGGCCAGGTCCACTGCACGTGCGCGCCCGGCCATCAGCAACCACAGCACCATCGCCCCCAGCACGCTCAGGCCGGAGCCGAGTACGGCCGCCTTCAGATGCTCGCGTGGATGGAAATCCTGCTCAAAGGCCGGGCTCGAATTGGTGCGCAAATACAAGACCTGCCCACCCAGCAACACAGCACGGACGACCGAGAAGGCGCTGTGTTCCTGGCGCGTCAGACTTTCGGGCGCATTCACTTCACCGGCCGGCAATTGGCTGTCGTACAACAGGGATTTCGCGTTCAGATCCGGGGCGTCAAACAGCTGGTAATTGACCAGGCGCACATCCACCCCTGCGCCACTGGCCATGAGTTCGGAGAGCACCACGGGTGCGAAGGCCCAGCCAAGCAGATCGCGCACGCGGGAGTCTTGGCTGTCGGGTTCACTGGCACCGGCATAAATGGGCAACAGCAACAGGAATCCTGGCCGCTTCAAGGAATCCTGAAGCAGGCTGATACGCGGCGTCAGTGTGGCCTGCCCCGAACGCATGGCCGACTCTGCTGCGGCACGGCGCTGCGGGTCGGAGCCAATGTCATAGCCGATGGCCTCCACGTTTCGGCTCAAGGGCTCCAGGTACTTGACCAGGAACAGGTCCGGTTTGTCACCATGGGTACGCGCCTCGTAGCTGGCCAGGAAATTGCGGCGCATGTTGGCAACAAAGGCCGCCAACTCCGGGCGTGGCACACGCTCTATAAATCCCAAGCCCCGAAAGCCCGGCGACACCTGGTGAGGGTCGCTGGATTCAACAAAGCGCCTGAACTCCCTGACCGATACATCATCACTGGACTCATAGAGTCCGCGCAGACCGTTGAGCACACGTTCTATGTCATTGAACTGGGTCTGTACATCGGATTCGAGTTGATCGGAAACCTTCAGGAAATGGGTACGCGCATCGTCATAGGCCGCATGGCGTGCGGCGTCTGCAAAGTAAACGGTTGCCGCCAGGCCTGCAGCCAGACACAGCAGCGCGATCAGCATTGGAACCGGGTACAGCACCAGGCGCTGCGCGGGCCTGGCCATGGCTAGTCTCTGGATGTACTGGGGCGCCCAGACTGCAGCCACAAACACGGCTGCAAAGGCTAATGGAATGCACGCATAAAACAGGATTTCAGCCAGGCCCGCTGGCATTTACAGCACACTGTCCACGCTATTGCGCATAGCAGTCTGGGCCACTGCATCGAGTGCCTCCTGA
This sequence comes from Rhodoferax lacus, assembly GCF_003415675.1. Lineage (GTDB taxonomy): Bacteria > Pseudomonadota > Gammaproteobacteria > Burkholderiales > Burkholderiaceae_C > Allorhodoferax > Allorhodoferax lacus. The sequence goes on along the minus strand of NZ_QFZK01000002.1, from coordinate 426,052 downwards.
TCAACCGATTGACCTGACACCAGACGCAGGCGTCCGGTGGCCAGCAACTTGTCGCGCGAGCGCCGCGTCATGGACTGCGTGGTCCCGAAGATGCCTGTGAACAGGAACAAGGTACCGTGCGGACTGGCCCAGGTCAGTTGGGTGCGCTGCCATTGTCCAGCTGTCCACATCTCCACCCAGCTGCCCAGGGAGAAGTCGCTCTCCGTCATCGCCTGCGGGTCCGATGCTGGCAGCAAGTCGGGCAGAAGCTCGGGCACCAATGGAGCATCCGCTGGATCTGCATCGGCCGGATTTTCCTGTAACTCCACAAAATTGGACGCCAGTGCCTCTTCGGGCGCAATCCAGGGGTTGCCATCCGCCACCGGACGAACCCGGTCAGGCAGCGCCATCTCGGGCAAGGTGGCGTTGACGCCCGCATCCGCACTGGGCAGAACCGTATTGGCGCGGAAGATCTGCTGGTGAATGGCCATCAGCGCTTCCAGGAAGTTGCTGGTGCGTGTGACTGGGTACTGGATCGTGTCCAGACCTTCCCTCAGCGTTGTCAGCAGACGAGGCACCACGCGGGTCAGTTTTGCGGGATTGGTACGGGCCAGCTCAGGGTGCGCGCTCCACAGCAAAGCTGGGACCAAAGCCTCGAATTTCTCGGCCGCCGGCGAACCGACCCCCTGCTTGATACGCGCTTGCGCCAGAACCTGGGCCCAGGGTCCGCATAAAAAGTCCAGAACAACTGCAGGCACCTTGGCTGAATCCGGATGCTTCTCGATTTTGTGGGCAATTTTCTCGGCCAGGATGTTGCGGGCTTCGGCATGGGCAAGCACATCCACCGCCAGGTCCTGGTACTTTGAGCGGGCCTGGGAGTCCACATTCCAATGCTTTTGCAGGATGGCCAGCCGGGCCTCAAATACCTCGCCGCTCTCGATCGACGCCCGCAACAAGGGGGCCAGTGATTCCTGCAGCTCGCCCATGAACCGGTCAAAGCCAGCGGCTGTGGCAGATTCAAAGGCCAGGCTGTGATGGGTCAGCTCATGCAGCAGGCGCCGCGCAGGGTGTTGCTTGTCAGTAAAGAAGCGCGGGTCAACCAGCGCCAGGCGCAACAGGGCCGGCTCCAGGCCGCGTATGACCTGGCACACAGGCTCCAGCAAGCGCGGATCGCGGGCCATGTTGTCCACCATCAGTGTTACCACCTCCAGGCTGATGGCCTGTGCCACATCCCTGGCGCCCTGGCGCAGCGACTGGCGCTGGGCCTCGATGGAGTGCGCCTGAGGATGTGCTGTTGCGGACTCTGTCGTGCGGCGCTGCTGCAAACTTTGCACGACCCTGTCCACCTGCTTCATCTCGGTGAGGGCTTCCACCGCGGCGGGCAGGGTCTCGGCAAATTCGGAGGGCGGGCCTTGAGGAACGCCCAGATTGTTGCCTTCATACTGCTGGTCAAATTGGGCCGAAAATTCCGCCACACGGTTGCCCCCGGAACTTGGCGTAGCCAGTTCACCGACCAGCAAGCGCCGCAATTTATCCAATGTGAGCAGCCTGGGGTCGCGGGCCCTGCTCTGGAAGGCAGGCGGCACATGCACCATTTCATCAACCAAGGGCGCGGCCTGGGTTTGCATGGCAGTTTCAACATCAACGGCAGCAGCAGGGGCAGTTGGCGCAGCCGCAATTGGCGCAGCGGCTGACGGTAGCGCGGCCCCACCCGTGTGGCTGCCAAATCCGGCCGGCACAGCAAAGCCCACCGTGGTCACACCCTGTTGGCGCAGCTGGGCATTAAGCGTCACGTAAAAGGCGCGCAATTCCGGCCCGAGTACCGTGGTCAGCGCGTTAAACCACAGCAGCTGCATGCTTCGAGGCAACTCGGTCTGCTCGACCACTTCCTTCAGGGCACCGATGTAGCTGTCGGGCCGCAGCGGATTGTGCTCGGCACGCACGCTGCCCATGCCTTGCAGGCCACAGATCAGCGAATTGAGCTCACTCAGGCTGACCAGCGCAGTTTCCATGACATATTGCCGGATGCGGGCCAACGTGACGCTGATCTGCACCTGCGCCTCGTCCATCAACTCCAGCTGGTCGAAATGAACGTCTGCTACCGACAAGGTCTGCGACTTATAGCCCGATTGAGGCCCGCCAAACGCCCTGAGCAAGGCCTGCGGGTAGGCAGCGTAGAGATTCTGCTCCTGGCGCCGCAACTGGTTGGCTGCTGTGGCCACCAATTCGCGCTCCTTGGGGTCCCGCAGCGAGGCTTCCTGCGCCTGCAGAATCTGGCGCGCGGAATCCACCATCTTGCCCATCAGCACAGAACCACCTGCAGCCGCTTCCTGCAGCGTCGTGCGGTACAGCTCCTGGTTTTGGCCAGAGGATGTGGAAGCAGGATTGGCTGGCGCTGTGGGCATGGCTTCTCGGAGAAAGATTATTTCAGAGCCTTATAGCGCATTCGCTTGGGTTTGGCACCTTCTTCTCCCAGGCGCTTCTTCTTGTCAGCCTCGTACTCCTGGTAGTTGCCGTCAAAGAAGGTCCACTGGCTGTCGCCCTCGCAGGCCAGGATGTGGGTAGCAATGCGGTCCAGGAACCAGCGGTCGTGGCTGATGACCATGATGGTGCCGGCAAATTCCAGCAGCGCGTCTTCCAGGGCGCGCAGGGTTTCCACGTCCAGGTCATTCGACGGCTCATCGAGCATCAGCACATTGCCGCCGGCAATCAAGGTCTTGGCAAGGTGCAAACGTCCACGCTCACCGCCCGAGAGCATGCCGACCTTCTTCTGCTGGTCGCCGCCGTTGAAGTTGAAGCGGCCGCAATACGCGCGGCTGGCCATCTGGAACTTGCCCACGTTGAGGATGTCCAAGCCGCCGGAGACGTCTTCCCACACGGTCTTGTTGTTGGCCAGGTCGTCACGGTGCTGGTCGACAAAGGCCATCTTCACGGTGGAGCCGATCTTCACGGTGCCACTGTCAGGCTGCTCCTTGCCGGCAATCATCTTGAACAGCGTGGACTTGCCGGCACCATTCGGCCCGATGATGCCGACGATGGCACCCGCCGGGATCTTGAAGCTGAGGTTGTCGATCAGCACGCGGTCGCCGAAGGACTTGGTCACGCCGGTGAACTCAATGACTTCATGGCCCAGGCGGTCGGCCACGGGGATGAAGATTTCATTGGTTTCGTTGCGCTTCTGGTATTCAAAGTCGCTCAGCTCCTCAAAGCGGGCCAGACGCGCCTTGCTCTTGGCCTGGCGTGCCTTGGGGTTCTGGCGCGACCATTCCAGCTCTTTCTTCAAGGCCTTGGCGCGCGACTCTTCGCCCTTTTGCTCGGCCTCCAGGCGGCTTTGCTTCTGGCTCAGCCAGTCAGAGTAGTTGCCCTTGTAGGGTATGCCGGAGCCACGGTCCATTTCCAGAATCCACTCGGCCGCGTTGTCCAGGAAGTAGCGGTCGTGGGTGATGGCCACCACGGTGCCGGGGTAGCGCTGCAGGAACTGCTCCAGCCAGTCCACCGACTCGGCGTCCAGGTGGTTGGTGGGCTCGTCGAGCAGCAGCATGTCGGGCTTGGAGAGCAAGAGGCGGCACAACGCCACGCGGCGCTTTTCACCACCGGAGAGCACGCCGATGTTGGCGTCCCACGGGGGCAGGCGCAGGGCGTCGGCGGCAATTTCAAGCTGGTGCTCGGAGTCGGTGCCAGCGGTGGCGATGATGGCCTCCAACTCAGCTTGCTCGGCGGCCAGGGCGTCGAAGTCGGCGTTTTCATCGCCGTAGGCGGTGTACACCTCTTCCAGACGGGCCTTGGCGGTGAACACTTTGCCCATGCCGGCTTCCACGCTCTCACGCACGGTTTGGGTGGGGTCGAGCTGGGGCTCCTGGGGCAGGTAGCCGATGTTCAGGCCCGCCATGGGGATGGCTTCGCCCTCGATTTCCTTGTCCAAGCCGGCCATGATTTTCAGCAGGGTGGACTTGCCGGAGCCGTTGGTGCCCAGCACACCGATCTTGGCGCCGGGGAAGAAGGACAGCGTGATGTCTTTAAGAATGTGACGCTTGGGCGGCACGATCTTGCCGAGCCGGTTCATGGAAAAGACGTATTGGGCCATTGCGGTGCGAATTATTTGGGAGAGGTAAAGCCAGCATTATCGACTGCGCACGCCCGCCACTGGCGGGAAACACGCTATTTACGTGCTTTGGGCTTGGGTGCCAGCAAGTCGTTGTGCAGAGCGGTTTGTGCCACTGCATCGAGGGCGTTGTCCATCACCCGGCCGTCGGACACGGTACGTATCAGCCGGGACTTCTTGAGCCGGTCTATGGTCTTGCGCGACATGGAGTGCGCCATGCCGCTACTGGATATGAACATGAAGAGCGTGCGCTGCGGGCTGGCCCAGGTGAGCTGGGCGCGCACCCAGTTACCGCCCAGGGCCAGGTCCACCCACGTCCCGGTGTTCAGCGTGTCCACGCTCCAGATGGCCTGGTCGGCCGACTCCGGGCGCGGCTGCGGCAAGGGCGTTGCCAAACCCAGCTCCTCATCCAGGAAACCGGACTCGGCAGCCTCTTCGTCAGCAATCCAAAAGCCACCGGTCGCATTGACGGGCGTTGCGGGTGTGGCAGGTGCAGGCACCACGGGCTCGGGTGCCGTGGGTTTGGGGGTGTCAAAGACCTGCTCATGGAAGGCGATCAGCGCGTCAAAAAAGACGTCCATGCGTTTGGCTGGATAGGAAATCAACTCCAACCCCCGGCGCATCCGGACCAGCATCTCGGGCACCATTTGCACCAAGCGTGGCCGGTTGCGACGGGTCAGGCGCAGCTGCACGCTCCAGATCAGATCTTCCACCAGGGCCTTGTAGCCACCCGGATCGTCCGTGCCATCGGCGAAGTTGAGCTGGGCCTGCGCCACCACCTGGGCCCAGGGGCCGCGCAAAAAACCGACCACCATGTCAGGCACCTTCAGTCCCTGCAGACGCTCGCCAAACTCCTGGCTCAGGCTCTGGGCCAGCAGATTGCGCTGTTCGGCATGCAGCAGACCACGCGCCGCCAGGGCCGCACGCTCGTGCTGATCGGCCTCATCCTTGCCCCAGGCCTGATCCAGACCGTGCAGCACCTTGCCAAAGGCCGCCGCGTCACCCGTTCCAGCCAAGAGCTGCCTGACCGCACCGTCAAAGGACTCCTGGAAGGCGGTGTAGCCCGGCGCCTCGGTGGAAGAAAAAGCCAGGCTGCGGTGCGTCATGCGGTCCAGAAACAGGCGCGCCGGGTGCTGGCGTTCACTGAACAGGCGACCATCCTGCTGCGACAGCTTCACCAGTACGGGCTCCAAAGCTTTGAGACTGGCGCGCACGGGCTCCAGCAGGCGGGAATCCTGCATCAAATTGTCCAGCATCAGCAGCACCACTTCCCGCCCCAATTGCACACCCAGCTTCTTGCGTTGCGCCGGCTCGTCTTCCTGCGCCAGCATGTCCACCACGGGCGCAGGTTCGGCCAGTTTGAGCATGGCAGCTACCGTCTTGCTGGCCCGGTCGGAGAGCCGCTTCATCATGGGCTCCACCAACTTCATGTCTTGCAAGGCTTCAAACGAGGCCGGCACAGTGTGCGAAAAATCCATGCGCCCATCGGGGGAGGGATTCGGGTCGAGCTCACCCGAGAGCAGCCGGCGCAACTTGTCCAGGGTCAGCATGCTGCGCACCACCGTGCTTTGGGACGCGTTGTCCGGATTCCACAGGCCGGTGCTGGCATGGGCAGCCATGTGCACCGGCTCCACGCCCTGGGAGCGCAGCCACTCGCTGACCTCGCGGTACAACTGGTGCAAGCCCACGCCCAACAGGCCCGAGGCGCGGTGCATTACCAGGGCACGTGCTGCGCGCTCCGGCACAAACTCTTCCAGCGCCTCACGCAAGGCATGCACGAAGGCGTCTGGCTTGAGCGGATTGAGGTGCGCCAGCACCGAAGACCAGCCCAGCAGGTGGCTGACCATGGCGTTGAGTGTGGGCAGCACATCCTGCACCGCCAACTGCACCGCCTGCTGGCTTTGGGCGAACTCGATATTGGCGTCGATCTGGTCGGAATCCAGAAACTGGAAATCTTCAAACCGTATGAGCTGGCGCGCCGCATGCCGGCTGGACTGTCCACCAAACACGTAGGTGCGCAAATGGGCCGCAAAACTGGCCTTGAGGGCAGGAGCCTGCTCGCCCAATTCCTTGAGGGTGTCGCGCAACAAGACCTCATCGGCCGTCGGCTTTTTCTCGCCCTGGGACAGCAGCAAGGGCTTGAGTCCCTCCAGCACACCATCCATCAGGATGGGGCTTTGCTCCAGCACCGCATCCAGACAGGCCTGCAGATTGGGCTGGTAGTGCCCCGGGTCATCTGCCACTCCCAAGCGGCGCAACATGAATTTGCTCATTGTGAAACCATTTTGTCAGCAGGCTGCCACGCTGGCTAGCGAATCGGCGCATGCTTTCACAAAAAATTACACAAGATCACGGCCTCTGCAACGGACTTGCGGCAACCCGGGCGCCTGCGCGTGCACAACGTGCGACAATACCTGCATTGCGGCGAATCAGTTGCCCGCAATGCCAGCATCTTGGCTGGGGGACCCAACCACACATTGCGTCCCATCTTTTGAATCCATCTGCCTTTGACTGACCACCTGCACCGCAGGTGGAACGGCCGGTACCCCGGCGTCCCGGAAGGGCGCATATATCCAATGAACTTTGAAGAACTGAATCTGGCCCCGGCCATCCTGAAGGCCGTGCGCGAAGAGGGCTACGAGACCCCCACCGCCATCCAGTCCCAGGCCATCCCCCTGGTGATGCTGGGCCACGACCTGCTGGGCGGCGCCCAGACCGGCACCGGCAAGACGGCAGCCTTCACCCTGCCCATGCTGCACCGCCTCTCCATGAGCCGCAGCGCGCAGAACAAATTCGGCGGCACCGGCATCCGTGCCCTGGTGCTGACCCCCACCCGCGAACTCGCAGCCCAGGTGGAAGAGTCCATCCGCACCTACGGCAAGTACCTGCAACTCAGCAGCACCGTGATCTTTGGCGGTGTGGGCATGAACCCGCAAATCTCCAAGCTCAAAAAGGGCGTGGACATTCTGGTAGCCACACCCGGGCGTCTCTTGGACCTGCAACAGCAAGGCATGCTGGACCTGGGCCAGGTGCAGATGCTGGTGCTGGATGAGGCCGACCGCATGCTGGACATGGGCTTTATTCACGACGTGAAGAAAGTGCTGGCGCTTGTCCCCAAGGACAAGCAAAGCCTGTTGTTCTCGGCCACCTTCAGCGACGAAATCCGCGAGCTGGCCAACAACCTGCTCAAGAACCCGCAAAGCGTGCAGGTCACCCCGCGCAACACCACGGTGCAGCGCATCACCCAGGTGATCCACCCGGTAGGCCGCGGCAAGAAGAAGGCCCTGCTGGCCCACATCATCAACGAGAACAACTGGAGCCAGGTGCTGGTGTTCACCCGCACCAAGTTCGGCGCCAACAACGTGGCCGAGTTCCTGGAAAAGAACGGCATCTCCGCCATGGCCCTGCACGGCAACAAGAGCCAGGCTGCCCGCACGCAAGCGCTGGCCGGCTTCAAGAGCGGCGATGTGCGCGCGCTGGTGGCCACCGACATTGCCGCCCGCGGCATTGACATCGACGACCTGCCGCACGTGGTGAACTACGAAATCCCGAATGTGAGCGAAGACTATGTCCACCGCATCGGCCGCACCGGCCGCGCTGGTGCCGACGGCGCCGCGGTCAACCTGGTGTGCCTGGACGAAGAAGGCTTCATGCAGGACATCGAGCGCTTCACCAAGCAAAACATCGAAGTCAAGATCGTGGAAGGCTTCGGCCCCGAGCCAGGTGAAAAGGGTGAGCCCATTGCCATGGGCCGCCAGACCATCTGGGGTGGTGCCGGCAAGCCGCCCAGCCGTGATGTGATGCAAGCTGCCGCAAAAGCTGCGCGCACCGAGATGCTGACCCGTGTGCGGGAAAACAAGGCAGGCGCTGGTGGTGGCGGTGGCCGTGGTGGCAATGGTGGCGGTAATGGTGGTGGTGGCCAAGGCCGCGGCCGCAGTGGTGGACCCGGTGCCGGCAACGGCGCCCCGCGCGGTGAGCGCAATGACCGCAGCGGCGAATTCCAGCCCCCGCGTCCCCAAGGCGCCCGTCCCCCGCAGGGCCAGGGCCGTGGCCGCCCCATGGGTAATGGTGGCAATGGCATGCCGCAACAGCCCGCAGGTTTTGCCAACGAGCCACGCGAACCGCGCCCCCCGGCCGGCCAGCCTGACCCCATGCGCACCAGCGTGGACATGATGGCCGAGCGCGGCGCCCGCCGCAACTACGGTGGCGGCAACCGCAATGGTGGCGGTGGCGGCTATGGTGGCGGTGGCCGCAGCGGTGGTGGTGGTGGCGGCGGTGGTGGCTACGGCGGCGCCAATGGCCCGAGCAACGGCCCCCGTGGCCCGCGTGGTTCGGGCGGTGGTGGATCCAGCCGGTAATTTCACACCAGAAATTGGTATTTCGGTGAGAATCGCGCGCTGAAACGCGCGTCACGCGCGCGATGCAAAAGGGAGCGTGATATGAACTACCTGACTGTGCTGTTGGTGGCGCTCGGTGCCGCCGCACTGTTTTTGTTTTTCCGGCCAGGCAAGCGCAATGCGCCTCGAACACGCACTGCGCCTGCCGGTGTCAAACCCGCACAAACATCCTTGCGCAGGGCGTCGGCAGCAATCAGCGCCCCAATGGCAGCCAAACCATCGGTGGCACACCCTGTCATACGCGCAGCCAACCCCCACATCGCGTCCATGCTGAGAGGCTTTGTGCCGACCCGCGGCGCAGACCTTCCGGCCCAGGACGCGCAGGACATAGGGGCACTGCTCAGCCGCATTCCACGACCGCCCAGCGCGCTGCACAAACTGGTGTCGCCCCAGTACCTGGCACAGGCCAATGCCAGTGAACTCAGTGACATGGTGATTGCAGAACCGCAAATTGCAGCCAAGGTGCTGGTGGCGGTGAATTCCTCACTGTATGGACTGCAATCTCCGTTGAGCAGCATTGGCCATGCGGTCACCTTTCTGGGCACCAACACCGTGCGCAGTATCTGTCTGCAATACCTGCTGGACGAATCCTTCCGCTCGGATGACCCGGAGGTCAAAAGAATTTTCACGGGGCTCTGGAACGCCAGCGCCTTCGCCAGCGAACTGTGTTTCAGGCTCGCGCAACACCTGAAACTCCCGGAGCCAGGGACCCTGGTTACGCACGTCGTGCTGTCGTTTCTGGGCCAGGTTGCAAGCCACTCCTTGCTGCCCCGCCCTGTGGCGAAGGCCATGTTGGCCAAGGGCATGCTGGAACGCAGCCGCATTGAGCAAAACGAATTGGGTCTGTGCGCGGCAGAGATCGGCAGCCTGCTGATGCAGCAATGGGAACTGCCTGCCGTCATCATCGAACGCGTCAGGGCAATAGACAGCGTGCTGCTGACACCGTGCGGACCGACCGTCGAGGACCACAGAACGGCCAAAGCGTTTTGCTACCTGTGCGCCCGCCTGGGTGAAAAACTGGCGCGTGGCGAGGTGAAAGATCTGGGCGCTTACCAACTCGACCAGGAACAGGGCCCGGAGTTCTATTACCTGCAAACCTATCTGCAACTGCCCGACCTGGCGGGCCTCAACGATTTGCTGCGCCTGCGCGAGGTGGTGGCACCTATCAACGCCATGGTGTACGCCATGCAGCAGCGGGGCTAGCCGCGTACAAACAGGGTCTGCAGCGGATCGGGGCCGACCTGGCGGCTCCAGTGGCCGTGCACCGTCGGGTCAAACACGGCGCCTTCGGGCAGCACATCGGCGGAGTAGAAATGCTCGCCCGGCTTGAAGATGCGCGACACCCCGCCCTGAATGCCAATCTCCATCTGCCCACTCAGGATGAACACCCATTGCGGCGCGCCCGTGCAATGGAAGGTGCTGCGAAAACCCACCGGGCTGTAGCGCAGCTGAAAGCCACCAGAGGCAAACACCTCGGACAACATGGACTGCGGATTGCCCTGGGGCAGCGGGATGGCTTCTTCGCGAAAGCGGGCTTGGCCATCGGTATCGGTAAACAGGACGACTTGGGTGAAGGTGTGCATGGCGGACTCGCTGAAAAAGGGCTGCAGGCGGGACCGCCATTCTGCAACAGCGCACGCGTGCTTCGAACTTATGCGCCACAATCTGGTGCATGCGACTACTCCACACCATGCTGCGCGTTGGCAATCTTCAACGCTCCATCGATTTCTACACCCAGGTGCTGGGCATGCAACTGCTGCGCACCTCGGAAAACACCGAATACAAGTACACCCTGGCCTTTGTGGGCTATGAGGCCAACCCGGCCCAGTGCGAGCTCGAGCTCACCTACAACTGGGGCACCGAGAGCTACGATTTGGGCACGGCCTACGGCCACATTGCCCTGGGCGTGGAAGACGTGTATGCGGCCTGCGACAAGATCAAAGCGGCCGGCGGCAACGTGACGCGCGAGGCCGGTCCGGTCAAGGGCGGCAACACGCTGATTGCCTTCGTCACCGACCCGGACGGCTACAAGATCGAGCTGATCCAGCGCGACGCCTGAGCCGCCTATGCACCAGGAGCGGCGCGGCGCCCTGCTGGTCTTCGGATCGGCAGCCGTCTGGAGTTTTGGCGGTGCGATTGCCCGCTTTTTGGAGACCAGTGACAGCTGGGTCACGGTGTTCTGGCGCTCGGTGTTTGCGGCCGCCTTTTTGCTGGGCTTCATGCTCTACCGGGACGGCCCGGCCACCACACGCAAGCTGTTCATTGCCATGGGCCTGCCCGGCGTGGGCGTGGCGCTGTGCTTTGCCACCGCCTCCACCTGCTTTGTAGTGGCCCTGTCCTACACCACGGTGGCCAATGTGCTGCTGATGCAGGCCGGTGTGCCGCTGATTGCCGCCCTGCTGGGCTTTGTACTGTTCCGGGAGCGCGTCTCCCTGGCCACCTGGGCCGCCATTGCCACAGTGATTGCTGGCGTGGCCATCATGGTGTCGGCCTCGCTGGGCGGCGCCGTATCCCCCATCGGTGACGGCCTGGCCCTGCTGGTGGCCGTGGTGTTTGCCTGTGCCACGGTGATCACCCGTCGGCACTCGGATGTGGCCATGATGCCGGCAGTCTGCCTGGGCACGCTGATTGCCGCTGGCGTCTCGGGCGGCCTGGTGGGCCACTTTGCCGTAAGCGGCGCCGACCTGGGTTTGCTGTTCCTGTTTGGCGCGGCCAACCTGGGCCTGGGCATGGCCCTGTTTGTCACCGGCGCGCGCCTGCTGCCCGCGGCGCTGGCGGCGCTGATTGGCACGGCCGAACCCGTGCTGGGGCCTATCTGGGTCTGGCTGATACACGGCGAGCTGCCCGGTGCGCGCACGCTCTTGGGTGGCTCGGTGGTGTTTCTGGCGCTGCTGGCGCACCTGGCCTGGCAGTTCCACCAGCAAGGGCGCGCGGCCGACAACACGTTGCCGCCAGGCGCGGCGTAAGTCCTACTTGGCAATGTCAGCCGATGGCTGTTTGTTCCAGGTGACGCAAACGATGTTTGAAGTTGCGCACCACTGGGATCGGGACACGCAGTGGCAGTTGATGGGGGCCGCGCTTGCGGTCATGAGAACGCCACGCTGGCGTTCAACTTCAGGCTGGAAGCGGGTCTTCAAATGCGTGCGCTATTTGGCAAATGAAGGTCTCGTACCTGCGGGTGGGTGCGCAGGAGAGGCAAGGGCGAACACCGACCGTACAAACGGCGCGCACTGTCCTGAATCGCTGGTTCTCACGGGGGGCGCGCGGCCAGGGGGTATGCCGGGCGCCGATTTGCGGTACCCCGCCATGAGGTGCCCGGCATACCCCCTGGCCGCGCAGCGAGTGAAAAAGCCTCACTCCCGCTGGCTATACGACGGCACGCCATGGCCCCAATCGGGAGCGCCACCTCATTTGCCGGGCTTCGGCTTGCGCTGCCTAGTCGGTGCTGGTGAATGCAAGCGTCTAGCCTGCGGAAGGTTCGCGCGATCAGCAGCAGCGGTTGGCGTGGTGCTCAGGCGCTCAGGCGCTTAAGCGCTCTTGCGCAGCGCGTGCGTGGCCTGGGCCAGTTCGGTCACACGGGCCCAGTTGCCGGAGGCCACGGCGTCGGCCGGCACCAGCCAGGAGCCGCCTACACACACCACATTGGGCAGGGCCAGGAACTCGGGTGCGTTTTGCAGCGTCACGCCGCCGGTGGGGCAGAACTGCACATCAAAGAAGGGGCCGCTCCAGGCTTTCAGCATGGCGGGCCCGCCGGCCTGCATGGCGGGGAAGAATTTGAGTTGGGTGAAGCCGTCTTCCTGCGCCATCATGATTTCGCTGCCGGTGGCCACGCCGGGCAACAGGGCCAGGCCGACATCGCGGCAGGCCTGGCCAACGGCGCTGGTGTAGCCGGGGCTGACCGCAAAGCGCGAACCGGCATTGGCTGCGGCCACGGCATCGGCCCGTGAGCGCACGGTGCCGGCACCGACCACGGCCTCGGGCACTTCGCGGGCAATCGCTTCAATGCAGGCCAGGGCCTGCGGCGTGCGCAGCGTGACTTCGAGCATGCGGATACCACCGGCCACCAGCGCGCGGGCCATGGGCACGGCGTGGGCCACGTCGTTCAATACGATGACCGGGATCACCGGGGCGTCCCGCATCACTTGCAGGGAGGTAAAGGTTTGGGGTGTGCTCATCAAAATTCCTGTTCAAAAGTGTGTTGGAGGCTGCTTACAACCAAGTGCAAGCGCCCTGCTCTGCCGCCAGCGCGTTGCGCCGCATATTGGCAAACAGCTCGCGTCCCATGCCCACGCCGTTGGCGGCGCGCAAGGCCTCGGGCATGGTGGCCAGAGGCCGTGCGGCCCACTCGGTAGCATCCACCAGCACCTGCAGGGTCTCGGCATTGGCGTCCAGCCGGATCACGTCGCCATCGCGCACACGGGCCAGATCGCCACCGGCGGCCGCTTCGGGCGACACGTGGATGGCGGCCGGCACCTTGCCGGAGGCACCGCTCATGCGGCCATCGGTGACCAGCGCCACGCGGAAGCCCTTGCCCTGCAGCACGGCCAGGGGCGGGGTGAGCTTGTGCAGCTCGGGCATACCATTGGCTTGGGGCCCTTGCCAACGCACCACGCAGATTACATCGCGGTCCAGCTCACCGGCCTTGAAGGCCACATGCAGGGCGTCCTGCGAGTCAAACACGCGGCAGGGTGCTTCGATGATGTGGCGGTCATCCGGCACGGCCGAGATCTTGATCACGCTGCGGCCCAGGTTGCCCTGCAGCAGCTTCAAGCCACCGCTGGCGCTGAACGGTGCCAAGGCGGGCCGCACCACGGCCTCGTCTTTGCTGGCACCCGCGTCAGTCCATTGCAGCGAGCCGTCGGCCTGGGCTGCAGGGACGCCACAATATTCACGCAGGCCACCGCTGCGCACGGTGAGCACATCGGCGTGCATGAAGCCCGCATCCAGCAATTCGCGGATGACAAAGCCCGGGCCACCGGCGTCCTGGAACTGGTTCACATCGGCGCTGCCGTTGGGGTAGACACGGGTGAGCAGCGGCACCACATCCGACAAGGCCGAGAAATCATTCCAGTCGATGACGATGCCCGCAGCACGGGCCACGGCCACCCAGTGGATCAGGTGGTTGGTAGAGCCGCCGGTGGCCAAGAGGGCCACCATGGCATTCACAATGCAGCGCTCGTCCACCACTTTGCCGATGGGCGCAAAGCGCTTGGCTTTGGTGATGCCCAGCACCGTGCGCGCGGCTTCGCGGGTGAGTTCTTCGCGCACGCTGTTGCCGGGGTTGATGAAGGCAGTTCCTGGCACATGCAAACCCATGGCCTCGAGCAGCATCTGGTTGCTGTTGGCGGTGCCATAAAAGGTGCAGGTGCCGGGTCCGTGGTAGGCGGCGGATTCGGCGGCCAGCAGCTCTTCACGTCCGACCAAGCCCTGGGCTGCCTTCTCGCGCACCTTGGATTTATCGTTGTTGGACAGGCCAGACGTCATGGGCCCGGCCGGCACAAACACGGTGGGCAGGTGGCCAAAGTGCAGCGCGCCAATCAGCAGGCCGGGCACGATCTTGTCGCACACGCCCAGCATCAGCGCGCAGTCAAACACATCGTGGCTCAGGCCTACAGCGGTGGCCATGGCGATGGTGTCGCGGGAAAACAGGCTGAGCTCCATGCCCTCAAAGCCCTGCGTCACGCCGTCGCACATGGCGGGTACACCGCCGGCCACCTGGGCCGTGGCGCCATGCTTGCGCGCTTCGGCCTTGATCAGGTCAGGGTAGTGCTGCAGCGGCTGGTGGGCCGAGAGCAGATCGTTGTAGGCGGTGATGATGCCGATGTTGGGCGCCTTCTCGGCCACTACCTTGAACTTGTCGGCGCCGGGCAGCGCGGCAAAGGCGTGCGCCACATTGGCGCAGCCCATGCGCTCGGCGCCGGGCCTGCGCTGAGCCATGGCATCCAACAGGGCCAGGTAGGCGCTGCGGGTAGGCGCACTGCGCTCGCGGATGCGGCGGGTGACGGCGACAACTGCGGGGTGCAGGGCGGGGGAATTCTGGGGTGCGGCCATGGCGTTCTCACATTCTGGAGGAAGGTGTAACTAAATTACATGGCGAATGGTAACTTGGAAATTCCTCCTTGTGCGCATCCCCGGTAACCAGCGGGTTACAGAAGCGCCTGTGGCGTGCCTTCAGGCCTCAGCCTGCAGCAGCCGCAAGGCCTCGTCAAAGGCAAAGCCATTGATGGCCTGCTCCACCTCGGCGGCCCGGCCCAGCACGGCACGCAGGCCGGGCGCATGGTCCTGCCACAGCGACACGGCTTCCGAGTCGTCCTGTTCCAGCAGTCGCAAAAGGGTTTGCAGGACCGACTGCACCTGCGCCTGCTCCGACGGGCTCATGTGGGCGCTGACGGGCCTGGCCTCGTCCGTGTTCAACCCCGGCAGTGCGCCCAAGACCAGCATCAGATCATCCAGCGGAATCTGGGTGGAGGCGATCAGGCTGCCCAAGGCCTGCAGCTCGGTGCCGGCACGCAGTCCATACTCCAGATCGGCGGCACGCCCCTGCAAAGCCTGGGCGCCCAGGCTGGCGGCCAGCCCCTTGAGGGTATGGGCCAGGCGTTCGGCGGTGGCTGCGTCACCATGGGCCAATGACTGCCGGATCTGGTGCACGGCATCGGCCTGCGATTTGACGAACTTGCCCAGCATGGCCACGTACAAAGCCGCGTTGTGGTTGCACTGGCGCAAGCCCAACTGCACATCCAGCCCCGGCACTTGGCCCAGGGACTGCAGCAACTCGGCATGCGTCTGCCCCGGGTGTTCAGGCGCAGGCGTCGCGTTGGCGCCGTCCGCAAGCGGCAGCACCCGCGCTGCACCACGCCCCCGGGCTACGGCCAACAGTGCGCGCCACAGCTCTTCCGGATCAATGGGCTTGCTCACGAACCCATTCATGCCGGCGGCCAGACAGCGGTCCCGGTCGGCCTGCATGGCATTGGCGGTCATGGCGACGATGGGGAGGTCCTGCTGCGAATAGGTTTCGCGCAACAGGCGCGTGGCCGTGATGCCATCCATCACAGGCATCTGCATGTCCATCAGGATGATGTCGTAGGGCTGGCCATCCCAATGGCGGGCATGCACCTGGTTCACGCCGATCTGTCCGTTGTCCGCCATTTCAACCACCAGGCCCACTTCGCGCAGAAGCTCGCCCGCTACCAACTGGTTGATTTCGTTGTCTTCCACCAGCAGGATGCGCATGCCGCGCAGGGTTGCCATGGAGGCCTCCAGCGCGCTGGCGGCAGGGGACTGTGGCCCCCGCAATACTTCACGCGGTGCATGTCCCATGAGTTGCATCATGGTGTTGATGAGCACGGAGCCATTGACCGGCTTGGCCAGCACATAGCGGATGCCCAGCAGCTCGGCGCTGTTGACCAGTTCCTGGCGCCGGTGGGCGGTAACCATCAGCACCATGGGCAGGCTCTTGGGATGCATGCGGCGCAGGGCACGCACCGTCTCCAGGCCGTCCATCTCTGGCATCTGCCAGTCCATCATCACAAAGTCGAATGGCGCATTGTTGCCGTCGGCCTGGCCCAGCACCTGCAAGGCCGCCGCACCGGAGCTGACATGCTCGGCCGCAAAGCCCAGTTCCAGCAACAAATCACACAGCACCAGGGCTGCGGCATCGTTGTCATCCACCACCAGCACGCGGCAACCGTGCAGATCCACGCTGGGCCGGGTGATGATTTTCTCGGGCGAGCCAATGCCCAGGCGGGCGGTAAACCAGAAAGTGGAGCCCTGGCCCAACTGGCTCTCCACCCCCACTTGCCCACCCATGGAATACGCCAGGCTGCGGCTGATGGCCAGTCCCAGCCCGGTGCCGCCATATTGGCGCGTGGTGGAACTGTCGGCCTGCTCAAAGCTCTTGAAGAGGCGCCCCATTTGCTCGGGCGTCAGGCCAATGCCGCTGTCGCTGACCGAAAAATGCAGCAGCGCTTCGGTTTCGGTAGCGCTTTGCACCCGGATGTGCACGCACACCTCGCCGTGCTTGGCAAACTTCACGGCATTGCTGGCGTAGTTGAGCAGGATCTGCCCAATGCGCAAGGGGTCGCCCACCAGGTGCTTGGGCAAATTCGGGTCCAGGCTGCACAGCAGCTCCAGACCTTTGGCTTCGGCCTTCTCGCTCATGAGGTTGATGACGTTGTCTATTACCGACTCCAGCTCGAAGGGCACATGCTCGATTTCCAGCTTGCCGGATTCGATCTTGGAGAAGTCCAGTATGTCGTTGATGATGCGCAGCAGGCTTTCGCCGCTGTGCTTGATCTTGCTGAGGTAGTCGTGCACGCGCGGCGGCATCTGGTTTTTGAGGGCCAGCCCGGACAGGCCGATGATGGCGTTCATGGGCGTGCGGATTTCGTGGCTCATATTGGCCAGGAACTCGCCCTTGGCTTGTGATGCGGCTTCGGCCTCTTGCATGGCAGCCAGGATGGCCTCATGGGCCTGCTGCTCCAGGGTGATATCGCGCATCACGCCGCGCACAAAACAGGGCGCACCTTGCGCATCACGGATCAGCGTGCCCACTTCATGCAGCCAGATGGTCACGCCGTTGTCCATGCGTTTGAGCGGGTACCTGGCCTCGTAGTGCTCGCTCTCACCGGAGACCAGTTTTTCGAATTGGGCACTGCGCGCATCGCACATTTCCTGGCCCGCAGCTTCCAGCATGCAGCGCTTCCAGTCGGCTGCATGCGACGGGCCTTCAAACTCCGCAGGCATGCCCATGAGGCGCGCTGCCCGCTGGCTCATGCCGGGCACGGCACCATCACGGGCAATGTCCACCATCCAGGTGCCGCATTGGGCCATCTCCATCGCCTGATCCAGCACCATGTTGCTGAACTCCGTGGCTTCATGTGCCTGGCGCAAAGCCAGCAGATGCCCCTGCTGATCACGCCAGGAGCGCATGACGATGCGCACCGACATGCCGACAAACAGCACCAGCACCAGCGCCACCGACCCCACAATCCAGGCCTGCCTTCGCCATGCCGCTTGGGCAGCGTCTCCGGTGACGCCCACGTTCAGCACAAAGCCGTATTTCGGGCTGCGCGCATAGGAAAAAGTCCGGCGCAAATCATCCAGCCCAGTGGCTGCACTGACATAACTGCCCCGCAGCGCGTTTGCCGCCATGGCCTGACGCATCTGCCCGGAAATGCCCACGGTGCCGGTAGGCAGAGGGTAGGTGGCGCTGGACTCCTTGCGCCCGGCCACCAGCACCAGGTTGCGGTCGCGCAGTGACACCGTGGTGTGGGGCTCCAGCGTGGCGTCTGCGAACAGGCTCAGGAAACCACGGGTGTCCATGCGGGCATACACCACGCCCAGGAAGGCGCCGTCGCCGGTGCGCACAGCCCGCGACAACTCCCAGACCCAGGACCCGCGCAGGCTGTCAAAAACAGGGGTTGCCGTCAACGGCGTGTGGCCGGTCGCGCCGTGGTGCAGCTTGTAGAAATCGCGCTGCGAAACATCAATCAATTCGTCGGGCAGAAGAATGGGGGACGGGTATTGAACGCCCCACTCGTTGGTGGCATGGATTTCGACACCCGGCGTGCGCGCCGACCATTGGCGCAGCGGGTCGGCAAGGTCGCCGGCGCGCAACCTGCCTTGCGCCCTGCGGCGCACGATGTCGTCTGCGGCCGTCTGCAGGATAACGTCTGCAGAATCGAGCATTTGCTCTACAGACTGCTGCAGGTTTACCGCCAGGCTCTGGCTGGCCGTGACAATCTGCATTTGCGTTTGCTGGTGCATATAGCTCAGCAGTGAGACGGCCGCGCCGGCAATCAACAGAAGGCCAAGGCCCACGCCGTAAAAAAGTTGCCTGCGGCGTTGCTCAAGCGTGAATGCCGAACCCCACTGTTTTGTGACCACCTGTGCTCCCAAAGTACCCCGTTTGCCGGGGCAATTTACTTGGATTCAGATTCTTGGTCCATTACTATTTGAACGAATGGGTGTTCATTTCTACCGTCTGTGGCTGCTGCCTATACTGAAGCCATGAAATCCATTGCCGACCTCCGCAAAAGCTATGAGCGCGCCGAACTCGACGAGAGCGCCTCCAATGCCAACCCCCTGCAACAGTTTGACCAGTGGCTCACCGAAGCCATTCAAGCCGAGGTGCCCGAGCCAAACGCCATGACGCTGGCCACCGTGGGCAGCGACCTGCGGCCTTCCACGCGTGTGGTGCTGATCAAGGGCTTTGATGCGCGCGGCATCGTCTGGTACACCAACTACGAGAGCCGCAAGGGCCGCGAGCTGGCGGGCAACCCCTTTGCCGCACTGCAGTTCCATTGGGTGGAGTTGGAGCGTGTGGTGCGCATCGAAGGTGTGGTGGAGCGCGTGAGCGCCGAGGAAAGCGATGCCTATTTCCACAGCCGCCCGATGGACTCGCGCATCGGCGCTTGGGCCTCACCACAGAGCGAGGTGATTTCCGGTCGCGGCGTACTGGTGGCCAACGCCGCCAAATATGCCGCCCAGTTCCTGCTG
This sequence comes from Rhodoferax lacus, assembly GCF_003415675.1. Classification (GTDB taxonomy): domain Bacteria; phylum Pseudomonadota; class Gammaproteobacteria; order Burkholderiales; family Burkholderiaceae_C; genus Allorhodoferax; species Allorhodoferax lacus. The sequence goes on along the minus strand of NZ_QFZK01000002.1, from coordinate 407,077 downwards.
CAACCGCCACGCCCGCCGCACTGGGGCGGGTACCGGCTCAAGCCCGACAACTGGCAGTTCTGGCAGGGCCGAAAAAGCCGTCTGCATGACCGGCTGCGCTACAGCGAGCAGGCCGATGGCGGCTGGTTGCGCGAGCGGCTGGCGCCCTGACAGAAACACGGCGGCTTATTTGACCGCCACCGCCTCGGTCATGCGGTAGAACAGGCCATAGGGGTCGTCCTTGAGCACGGCGAACTGGCCTTCCACCACCACCGCCTCCATGGAGTACTTCACAGGGGTCCGGCTCTTGACCTCGACCATGCTCTCGGGACCACCGGGCACACAGAACGAGCAGGTCAGCGGCACCGAGCTGAGCAAAAAGTGGGTCTGCTTCTCGCCCGGCTCCAGCGGCATCATGAAGCCCTGCACGCGCTGGCTCTTCTGGTTCAGTGACTGGATGCTGGTGGAAAACACGGGCAGCACACGGTTCTTTTCCACCTTGGTTTTGACGCTGGTCAGCACCGACCAGGGCAGCACGTCGGCACGGTCCTGCAAGGGTGCAAACGGGCTGTTGGGGTTGTGCACACCGGCACCCACGCCCATGGGCACACCGGCCAAAGGGGCTGCCGCTTGCGCCAGGGCATTGCCACCACTGGCCAACAGGCACAGCACGATGCAAGCGATTGATAAAGATTTTTTCATGGGGTTCACCGTGATTGAAGCAGTTCCAGAACGCTGACGCGGTAGGCGCCCCAGGCGGGCAGCAAGGCCGCGCCCAAAGATACCACCACAGCCATGGCAGGCACCAGCCACAGCGCTGCGGGCCACACCATGCCACCTATCAGCAAGGAGTGGTCCAGTTGCAGGGCCCAGGCCAGCATGGCAGCAAAGGCCTGACCCAAAGCCAGACCGGCAACAGCGGACAGCAGGCCCAGCCACAGGGCCTCGCACAGCAGCAGGGCTGCCACCTTGGAAGGTGGCGCGCCCAACATGCGCAAGAGTGCCAGATCGCCCCGGCGCTCGCGCACCGCGCTCCACAGCGCAATAAAGACACTCAGGGCTGCAGTCAGAAGCAGCACACCGGCAAAGGCGCGCAGCACCTCGGTGCCCAGACCCAGCATGTTCAAGAGGCGGCTGATTTCCACGGCCGGTGCTGCCGCCTGCATCTCGGTCTGGCTGTTGACGTAGCGCGGAAAGCTCATGGCCGCCAGCGGCGTCTTGTAGCTGATCAGGGCCAGGGTGATTTCACGCGCGTCATCGGCCACGGGCTGGTCCTCGGCGTCGCCATCGTCACCTTTGTCGTGGTCATCGTGCGCGGCATGGACAGCATGGTCTGCGTGCACCGTCCACACCGATGCGGTGTCGGTCAGGATCAGGCGGTCCAGCACGCTGCCGCTGGGCGCCAGAATGCCGACCACGGTATACAGGCTGTCGCCGTGCGCATGGCCACCCGCACCCAGCCCGTGGGCACCGGCAAAGGTGTTGCCCATGGCGAGCCCAAGCGTCTTCGCAGCCGTGGCACCCACCACGACCTGCAGCGGTGCATCCCACAAGCGCCCTTGGGCCAGGGTGGCGCCGTAGTGCGAGATGTAGGTATGCGAGGTGCCCACAATGCGAAAGCCCTGCAGGTTGTCGCCCAGGCTGATGGGAATGACGCTGGCCACCAGCGGGTTCTGTGCCAGTGCCTGCACCGCCTTGAGCGGCACATTGCCCGGCGGCACATCCAGGTGCAGCACGCCCGAGAGAATCAGCTGCATCGGGCTGCCCTTGGCGCCCACCACCACATCGATACCGGCCAGGTCACGATCAAAAGCCCGGCTGACCTGGTAGCCCACCAGCAGCAAAAACGTGATGGAAGCCAGGCCCAGGCTGAGCAGGAGGACGTTGAGCGCCGCACCCAAGGGGCGCGACCACAAATAGCGCCAGGCGAAGGACAGCGTCTTCATGTTGTGGCCCCCAGTTTGGCGGGGCGGCTCAGGCGCAGTTCTTCGAACGCAGTGGGCGCAGAGCCACCCTCTTGCAGCAGGCGGGACACGCGTGCATCGTGGGTGGCAATCACCAGCGTGGCCTGCTGCTGGCGGGCTGCCTGCAGCAACAGGTTCACCGCGTCAGATGCCGCTTCATCGTCCAGACTGGCGGTGGGTTCATCCGCCAGGATCACGCGCGGCTGCAGCAGCACGGCGCGGGCCAGAGCCACGCGCTGGGCCTGGCCACCGGACAGTTGTGCGGGTTTGCGCCCCGCCAGCTCGGCCACGCCCAAAGCTTGCAAGGCACTGTGGATGCGGACCGGGTCTTCGGCCTGCCCGCTGGCCCATTGCGCCATGGCCAGGTTCTGCTGCACCGACAAGGCCGCACTCAGGTGCAGCTTTTGCGGCAGAAAGCCAATGGTGCGGGCGCGCCAGGCATCGGAAGCGACTTTTTGCAGCTTCTGCAGCGGCTGCTCAGCCACGGTGAGCGTGCCCGAGGTGGGCGCCACCAGGGCCGCCACCAAGGCCAGCCAGGTGGACTTGCCGCAGCCCGAGGGACCACTGAGCAAGAGCACCGAGCCCTGCGCCAGGTCCACATCGGGAAACTCCAGCCGCGGACCGCCGGTGTATTGGTAGGTGAGTGCGGTGCTTCGAATCATGGCGCGCAGCTTAACCGCCGCGTGTGAAGCGCCTGTGAAATGGCAGGTGCGCTATTGCTTCTGCAGCCGCGCAAAGGTCTTGCGGAACTTCGCCACCTTGGGTGCAGCCACGGCCATGCAATAGCCCTGGTTGGGGTTGCGCGCAAAAAAATCCTGGTGGTAGTCCTCGGCCGCAGCGTAGTCCTTCAGTGGCAGCACCTCGGTCACCACCGGGCTGCTGTAGTGGCCACTGGTGGACAGCTCAGCCAGTACGTCTTTGGCCACCTGTTCCTGCTCGGGGGTGGTGAAGTAAATGCCGCTGCGGTATTGCGTGCCAGTGTCATTGCCCTGGCGATTCAGGGTGGTCGGGTCATGGATGACGAAGAAGATTTCCAACAGCTCACGGGTGCTGACCTGGGCCGGGTCAAACACCAGCTTGACCACTTCACAGTAGCCAGACTGGCCGGTGCACACCATCTCGTAATTGGGGTTGGGCAGTTTTCCGTTGCAGTAGCCGGACTCCACATCCTCCACGCCGCGCACCTGCACATATACCGACTCGGTGCACCAGAAGCAGCCGCCACCCAGAACCAGGGTTTGCAATGTGTCCGTCATACGTCTTCATCCTGTTCATCTATGTTGCATTTGATCTTACGCCGCAGGCTTTGACCTTGTGGGTGGTCGGCACACTGCAAAGACTGAATTTGGACTATATTTGGCCAACACCAACCACAGGAGTTCCGCATGTCCCTGGCCGCACAGATCAAGCCCATCTCTTTTCTCAAGTCCAACGCTGCCGACATCGTCAAGAACTTTGCCACCAACCCGGAAGCCATCATCATCACGCAGAACGGTGAGGCCAAGATGGTTGTGATGGACATTGGGGCCTACGAACAGCAGCAGGAAACCATGGCACTGCTCAAGTTGCTGAGCCTTGGCAAGAAGGCGTTTGAGGAGGGAAAGTTCCAGTCCTCGCAGGACTTCTTTGATGCCATGGATGCGGAAGAATGAGCCGCCAAGCCGTCATTCTCGATGCGGCGCAGGCCGACTTCCGGGAGATCCGGCGGCATGTCAGAACGCAGTTCGGCGATAGGGTTTGGTCAGAGGTCAAGAGGGAGTTCAAGGACACCATCAGCCGTATCGCCCTCAATCCCCTGCTGGGCACCCGTTTGGAGGAACTCGGCGACCTCGGGTTCGATCAATACCGCCAGATCCTGGTACGGCAAACCCGGCTGGTCTATGCATTCGACAGCCAATACCTGATCGTCCACCTGTTCATCCACACCAGGCGCGACTTCAAAACCCATCTGGAACAGCGGCTGCTGGCACCTTAGGCTAAACTAATAACCCATCAGTCAGTAATTGCAATGACCAGTCCCTGCCCCATTCGCCAGATCGTCAGCACGGTGCGCGCCAAGCGCGAGCGCCGCAAGGAGGCGCGTCCGGGCGAACTGCTGGATGCCGCACTGGACCTGTTTCTCGAAAAAGGCTTTGCAGCCACCCGCGTGGAAGAGGTAGCGCAGCGCGCCGGTGTGTCCAAGGGCACGCTGTTTTTGTACTTCAGCAGCAAGGAAGAACTCTTCAAGGCGGTGGTGCGCGAGAACATCAGCGGCCGCTTTACCGAGTGGGCCGAAGAGCTCAAGACCTACGAGGGCAGCAGCGAAGACCTGCTGCGCTACTGCATGACCAGCTGGTGGGAGCGCGTGGGCAATACCAAGGCCTCGGGCATCCCCAAACTGATGATGAGTGAGGCGGGCAACTTCCCGGAGCTGGTGGCATTCTTCCAGCAGGAGGTGGTGCAGCCGGGCAATGCCTTGATAGTGCGCATTCTGGAGCGCGGCGTGGAGCGTGGCGAGTTCCGTGCCGTGGACCCGGTGTACGGCGTCTACAGCGTGCTGGCGCCCATGACGTTTCTCATGATGTGGAAGCATGGCCGCGGCAGCTGTGGCGATGCGCGCATCGCGCTCGACCCGCATCAATACATTGCGTCTCAGGTCAAGACCATTCTGCACGGCCTGAGCATCACACCTGCCGCAAGCGCCTCCCCCCCGTCCAGCGAACCCCGCGAACCCAAGAAGAAGCCCCGATGAAACTCCCTGTGAAATGGATCGTGCTGGGCCTGATGGGCGTGCTGCTGGCAGCCGGTGTGGTGCGCACCCTGGCGTCACGCTCAGCCGCCAAGGAGGCCCTGCAAGCCCAATTGGCAACGCAAAAACTGCAGGCCACGATGGAGCTCTCAGCCAGCGATGTGGTCCGTGTGCAGCGCACCGAACTCAGCCAGGTGCTGGCGATATCCGGTGCCCTGAAGGCAGTGAATTCGGCGATCGTCAAAGCCCGCGCGGCCGGTGAGATACAGGGCCTGAACGCACGCGAAGGCGACTTTGTGCGCGCCGGACAAGTGCTTGGCCGCATCGACACCACGGAGTACCAGGCCCGCGTGCGCCAGGCCCAGCAGCAGGCCGAGGCGGCACGGGCGCAGGTCAATATTGCCCAGCGCAGCCTGGACAACAACCAGTCGCTGGTGAACCAGGGCTTCATTTCAAAGACTGCGCTGGACACCTCGCTGAGCAATCTGGCTGGCGCCCAGGCCACCTTCAAAGCGGCCCAGGCTGGCGCGGACCTGGCGCTCAAGTCGCTGGATGACACGGTGCTGCGCGCACCGGTGGACGGGCAGATCGCCCAGCGCCTGGTGCAAAACGGCGAGCGCGTGGCCCTTGATGCCAAGGTGTTGGAGATCGTGGACCTGCGTGCGCTCGAACTGGAAGCCGCCCTGAGCGCCGCCGACTCGGTGCGCGTGAAGGCCGGGCAAACCGCGACCCTGACGATTGAAGGGCTGAGCCAGCCAGTGAGCGCCCGCGTGGCCCGCATCAACCCCAGCACGGTTGCGGGCAGCCGCTCGGTGCTGGTGTACCTGTCGGTGGAGGCCACACCCGGCCTGCGCCAGGGCCTCTTTGCCCAGGGGACTTTGGCCATTGGCCGGGTCACTGCACTGGCCCTGCCGCTGGAGACCGTGCGCACCGACAAGCCGCAGCCCTATGTGCAGACCCTGGTGGACGGCCATGTGGCACACCAAGGCGTCACCCTGGGCGCCAGCGGTGAGCGCCAGGGCGTGGCCATGGTGGAAGTGCAAGGCGCAAGCGATGGAGCCGAGGTGCTGCTGGGCACCGTGGGCGCGTTGCGCGAAGGCACGCAGGTAACACGCACACAAGCTGCGGCGGGCAAGCCCTGATGTGGTTCACCCGCGTCAGTCTCAAAAACCCGGTGTTTGCCACCATGGTCATGCTGGCCCTGGTGGTGCTGGGCCTGTTTTCGCTGCAGCGCCTGCAGGTGGACCAGTTCCCCAGTATCGACTTTCCGGTAGTGGTGGTGACTGCCGACTACCCCGGCGCCTCGCCCGAAGTGGTGGAGAGCGAGGTCTCCAAGAAGATTGAAGAAGGCGTCAACTCGATTGCCGGCATCAAGGCCCTGACCTCGCGCAGCTACGAGGGCCAGGCGGTGGTCATCCTGGAGTTCGACCTGTCGGTAGACGGACGCAAGGCCGCCGATGACGTGCGCGAGAAAGTGGCCGCCATCAAGCCGCTGTTGCGTGCCGAGGTGAAGGAGCCACGCGTGCTGCGCTTTGACCCCGCAGCCCGCGCCATCTGGTCGGTGGCCGTGCTGGCAGACGCCACCACTGCCAAGGGCAAAGTGCCCGATGCGGTGGAGCTCAGCAACTGGGCCACGCAGACGCTGCAAAAACGCCTGGAGAATGTGCGCGGTGTCGGCTCGGTGACCACCGTGGGTGGCACGCGGCGCGAGATCAATATCTACCTCAACCCGCAGGCCCTGGAGTCGCTGGGCGTGACACCCGAACAGGTCGTGTCTGCTGTAACCAGCGAGAACCAGGAGGTGCCCGTGGGCACCATCCAGAATGCCCGGCAGGAGCGCGTGATCCAGATTGAGGCGCGCATGAAGCGGCCCGAGGATTTCGGCAAGATCATCGTGACGCGCAAGAACGGCGTGGCGGTGCGCGTGGACCAGTTGGCCCGCATTGCCGACGGCGCGCAGGAAGTGGACAGCCTGGCGCTGTACAACGGAGAGCGCACCCTGCTGCTCAATGTGCAGAAGTCGCAGGACGAGAACACCATCGCCGTGGTGGACGGCCTGCAAAAAGCACTGGCCGAGTTGCAAAAGCAGCTGCCCCCGGGCGTGCGGCTGGAGCCCATTACCGACGGCTCGCGCGCCATCCGCGTCTCGGTGGACAACGTGCGTCGTACCCTGTTTGAAGGCGCGGCACTCACCGTGCTGATCGTGTTCCTGTTCCTGAACTCCTGGCGCTCCACGGTGATCACCGGCCTGACCCTGCCCATCGCGCTGATTGGCACCTTCTTCTTCATGAACATGCTGGGCTTCACCATCAACATGATCACGCTGATGGCGCTGAGTCTGTGCGTGGGTCTGCTGATTGACGACGCCATCGTGGTGCGCGAGAACATCGTGCGCCACGTGGCCATGGGCAAGAACGCCTTCAACGCCTCGCTGGACGGCACGCAGGAAATTGGCCTGGCGGTGCTGGCCACCACACTGTCCATCGTGGCCGTGTTCATGCCGATTGGTTTCATGGGCGGCATCATCGGCAAGTTCTTCCACGAGTTCGGCCTGACCATCGTGGCCGCGGTGATGATCTCCATGTTTGTGAGCTTCACGCTCGACCCCATGCTCTCGAGCATCTGGCACGACCCCAGCATTGCCGAACACGGCAAAGCCGGCGCGCCCCGCAACCTGTACGACAAGACCATTGGCCGCGTGACCGGCTGGTTTGACCAGGCCACCGAGCAACTGGCCCACACCTACCAGGGCATTCTGCGCTGGGCCCTGCTGCACAGGTTGGCCACTGTGGGCCTGGCCGTGGTGGTGTTTGCCACCAGCCTCTTCATGCTGCCACTCTTGGGAACCGAGTTTGTGCCCAAGGCCGACTTCTCGGAAATGTCGGTCAACTTCTACACGCCGGTGGGCTCCTCGCTGGAGGCCACCGAGGCCAAGACCCTGCAGGCCGAGGCCATCATCCGCAGCTTCCCCGAGGTGCGCTACACCCTGTCCACCATCAACACCGGCACGGCGCAGGGCAAGATGTACGCCAGCGTCTACGTGCGCCTGGTGGACCGCAAGGCGCGCAGCCGCAGCGTGGACCAGATGGCCGTGGTGCTGCGCCAGCGCTTGGGCCAAGTGGCGGGCCTCACCGTCACCCACGCCGGCCTGCTGGACGCGATTGGCGGGAACAAGCCGGTGACCTTTTCCATCCTGGGCAGCGACACCGCCGAGCTCGAGCGCCTGACCCTGCTGGCCATGGACAAGATCCGCGCAACCCCCGGCCTGGTGGACCTGGACTCCAGCGTCAAACCCAACAAACCCACCCTGGATGTGCAGGTGAGGCGTGACGCGGCCTCCGACCTGGGCCTGAATGTGGGCCAGATTGGCAACACCCTGCGCACCCTGGTGGCGGGCCGCACCGTGGGCAACTGGCGCGCCCCCGACGACCAGACCTATGACGTCAATGTGCGCCTGGCGCCCGATGCCCGCAACAGCGCGCAGGACCTGGAGCTGCTGCCCTTTACCGTGACCAACGCCGATGGCAGCACACGCCTGGTGCGCCTGAACCAGTTGGCCAGCGTGGTGCCCTCCACCGGCCCCAACCAGATCAACCGGCGCGAGCTCACGCGCGAGGTGTCGATTACCGCCAACGTATCGGGCCGTGCCGCCGGTGAAGTCTCGGCCGACATCAAGGCCGCCATGGACACCATCGCCATGCCGCCGGGCTACCGCTACCAGTTCAGCGGCTCCACCAAGGACATGGCCGAGTCCTTTGCCTATGCCGTCTCGGCCCTGGCCATGGCGGTGATCTTCATCTACATGATTCTGGCCAGCCAGTTCAAAAGCTTTTTGCAGCCCCTGGCCCTGATGACCGCCCTGCCGCTGACGCTGATTGGCGTGGTGCTGGCGCTGCTGATGTTCAACTCCACGCTGTCAATGTTCTCGGTGATTGGTGTGGTCATGCTCATGGGCCTGGTGACCAAGAATGCCATCCTGCTGGTGGACTTTGCCATCCGCGCCCGGGAAGACCATGTTAATGAGGCCGGAGAGACGGTCCCCGGCATGGAGCGTAGTGCGGCCCTGCTGATGGCCGCACGCGTGCGGCTGCGCCCCATCCTGATGACCACCCTGGCCATGATCTTCGGCATGGTGCCGCTGGCCTTTGCGCTGTCCGAGGGTTCTGAGCAGCGCGCCCCCATGGGGCAGGCGGTGATTGGCGGCGTCATCACCTCCAGCCTGCTCACGCTGGTGGTGGTGCCCGTGGTGTATTGCTACATGGATGATCTTGCGCAATGGCTGCGCCGCCGTTTCAGCGGTACAAAGCAGGGTGCCGGTGCGTCTGTCACCTAAAATTGCTTACAATCCTTCAACATACCCCCTAGGAGTATTTTCAATGCCTACCCTTGACGTCCAAAAAGCCCGCTTCAACATGATCGAGCAGCAGATCCGCCCCTGGAACGTGCTGGACGCTGGTGTGCTGCACCTGCTGGCCTCGGTGCGCCGCGACGAATTTGTGCCCGAAGCCTTCAAAGCCCTGGCCTATGCCGACATGGAAATTCCCCTGCCCGCCGGTCAGTGCATGCTGGCCCCGCGTCTGGAAGCGCGTCTGCTGCAGGACCTGGCCATCAAGAAAACCGACAAGGTGCTGGAGATCGGCACCGGCTCGGGCTTTCTGACCGCGCTGCTGGCCCATCAGGCCGCGAGCGTTCTGTCGCTGGAACTGTCGCCCGAGCTGGTGGCCTTTGCCAAAGGCAATCTGCAAAAGGCCGGCATCAGCAACGCCGAAGTGCGCCAGGGTGATGGCGCAGAGGGTGCCGCCGCGCAGGGCCCGTTCGATGTGATCGTGCTGGGCGGCTCGGTGGCCGAGGTGCCGCACAAGCTGCTGGAGCAGCTCAAGGTGGGCGGCCGTCTGGGCGCCGTGGTGGGCGAAGAGCCGGTGATGTGCGCCACCTTTGTGACCCGCACCAGCGCCACCAACTACCACACCGTGCAACCCTGGGATTGCGATGCGCCGCGTTTGCAAAACTTTGCCGAGAAGTCGCACTTCACGTTCTGAACCCGACGAGGATTACCCCCTGTGATTACACAATTTCGCCCTAGTGAGTTGAGCGCCTGGCTGCAGCAGGTGGGCCCGGACAGCGCACCGGTGGTGCTGGACGTGCGCGAGCCCTCCGAGCTGCAGATTGCCAGCGTGAAGGCCGAGGGCTTCACCCTGCTGACCATCCCCATGGGCACGGTGCCCTTGCGCCTGTCCGAGCTGGACCCGCAGCGCCCCATAGCCTGCCTGTGCCACCACGGCGGGCGCAGCATGCAGGTGGCGCAGTTCCTGGCCAGCCGCGGCTATGAGAACGTGGCCAACATTGCCGGCGGCATCCATGCCTGGGCCGCCGAAGTGGACCCCACACTGGCCACCTACTGACCCCACCCGACACACAGCCGATTTCCGTCTACACGAAAGCTTTTCATGAACCGCACCCGAACCGCCAAGCCCCGCCCCTCTTGCCTGCCTTTGCTGGTTGCCCTGGGCGCAGGCTTTGCGAGTGCGGCACAGGCGCAAAGTCTGGTGGAGTTGTACAACGCGGCCAAGGATTTTGATGCCACGTACCAGTCCGCCAAAGCGCAGGCGCTGGCCACGGTAGCCAAGGGCGACCAAAGCAAGGCCGGCATTCTGCCCACGGTCAACCTGGGTGCAGGCGCCAGCCAGACCAACCAAGACAGCTCGCTGTCGACGCTCAGCGGGCGCAGCTTCAACACGCAGTCGGCCACCCTCTCTGCCTCGCAACCCCTGTACCGGCCCGGCAACTGGGCCACCTATGCGCAGGGCAAAAAGAGCAGCGAGATTGCGCAGGCCCAACTGGTGGCCGCCGACCAGGACCTGATCGTGCGTATCAGCCAGGCGTACTTTGATGTGCTGGCCGCTACCGACACACTGACCTTTTTGCGCAGCCAAAAAGATGCCGTGGCCGAACAGCTGGCCTCGGCCAAGCGCAATTTTGAAGTCGGCACCTCCACCATCGTGGACACCCGCGACGCCCAGGCCCGTTTTGATTTGACCGTGGCCCAGGAACTGGCCGCCGACAACGATTTGCGCGTGAAGTCCCTCACCCTGGACCAGCTGGTGGGCAAAAGCGGCACCGCTCCGAAGCCCCTGCGTGCCCCGGTTGTGCTGGGCGAAGTGCAGCCGGCCGATGTGAACCAGTGGGTGCAGCAGTCCGAGGCCAACAACCCCGCCATCCAGCAGGCCGGCATTGCGCTGGAAGTAGCCAAGCTGGAAACCGAAAAAGCCCAGGACGGCCACAAGCCCACCCTGGACCTGACCGGCAGCTACAGCGCCGCCAACAACAATGGCAGCTCCACCACCAACGGTAGCTACACCACCAACGTGGCCAGCGTGGGCCTGAGCTTCAACCTGCCGCTGTTTGCCGGCTACGCCATCCAGAACCGCGTGAAGGAAACCCTGGCCCTGGAAGACAAGGCCCGCAGTGACCTGGACGCCGCCAAACGCACCGTGGCGCAAGCCACACGCACGGCCTTTTTTGGCGTGCAGTCCGGCCTGTCGCAGGTGAAGGCCTACGAGGCCGCCGAGGTCTCCAGCCAGAGCGCCCTGGACGCCAACAAGCTGGGCTACCAGGTGGGTGTGAAGATCAACATTGACGTGCTCAATTCGCAAAGCCAGCTCTACAGCACCAAGGCCACACTGGCCAAGGCGCGCTATGACGTGCTGATGGGTGGCCTCAAGCTGCGCCAGGCCAGTGGCTTGCTCAAGGACGAAGACCTGCAGCCCATCAACGCGCAACTGGCGCAGTAGGAACGGGGCCGCCAAATGCAGGCACCATCCTGAGAATGGTCTGGCCTCAGACCACCTCTGGCAAGCCGGTCTTCAAGGACCGTGTGATAGCAAAGCCGATGCGTATGGCCTCCAACGGATCGGACAGAGTGAGCGTCAGCTCTCTCGCGCCCCGGCAGGCGGCGGCAAAGGCCGCCTCGAAGCGTTCGTAAAAATGCTTCAGGACCCGTTGAAGTCCAGCCACACAATCCGGCCTTGGCCCACTTCATTCAAATGGGCCACCAGGGCATCGGCAGCAGCCACATCCATGCTGAACGTCATCGCCACCGCAGCACCGTGCTCGACACCAAGCAGGGCACCGCCTGCCGCTTCAAGCACTCTGCGCAACAGCCCCTCCATCGCATAGGGCACGGCACACTGCAGTGTTCGGACCTTGACGATGGGCGTCTTGGCTGCGCCCTTGAGTGCCTGCGCCACACAGTCGGTGTAAGCCCGCACCAGGCCGCCCGCCCCCAACTGGATACCGCCGTAGTAGCGAACCACGGTGGCGAGTACGCCGTCCAGATCCTGGTGGCGAAGCACCTCCAGCATCGGCTTTCCTGCCGTGCCACTGGGCTCACCGTCATCAACCGCAGCAGAATGCCCTCCGGCCATCAACGCCCAACAGACGTGGGCGGCAGCTGGATGCTGTTTTTTGAGGCTGGCAACCATGGCCTGTGCACTGGCCCGGTCAGGCACCGGTTGGACACAGCCGATAAAGCGGCTTTTCTTGATGAGGAGTTCGCTTGTCGCAGCGGAAGCAATGCTGTGTGCCATGGGCCCCAAGGGTAAATCAGTCCCGTAGCTTCCACCGGGGTGGGTCACAGGATGCAATGGCTGGTGGGTCAAGCAGGAAATGGGACTGACCCATGAGACCGGTATGTCGCTTATGCGGCGTCAGGAGTCATTGGGATTTTCGCTCGGATTGAGTCTGAAGGGCTGGGAGCGGCCGCTCCCGACAGTCGGCTATCCGGAGCTACCGATCAACCCTTCTGAGCAGACGCTCAGGGTCTTCGGCATCGTGCCCTATGCGAACGATCAGTTATCAAACCAGGTTCACTATGACCGCCGCGGTGGAAGCCCTGCAAGCCTATGAAGCGGCGCAACAACTGGCTGCTCTTGAAAACAGTGTCTGAGCCTGCTACAAGCGAAAAACGCTCACCACATTCACCAACTCTTCGGCCTGCGACTTGAGGCTGCTGGCCGCTGCGGCCATTTGCTCCACCAGCGCAGCGTTTTGCTGGGTCGCCTGATCCATTTGTTTAACAGCCTCACCGACCTGGGCCACCCCAGAGCTTTGCTCACTGCTGGCAGCGCTGATCTCCCCCATGATGTCTGTAACCCGGCGAATGCTGGCCACGACCTCCGCCATTGTTTCACCGGCCTTGTCCACGAGTGACGTCCCTTGCTCCACACGTTCGACGCTGGCACTGATCAAGGATTTGATTTCTTTGGCCGCCTCTGCCGAGCGGCCTGCCAGGGATCTCACTTCGCTGGCCACCACCGCAAAACCCCGGCCCTGCTCACCCGCACGCGCTGCCTCGACTGCGGCGTTCAGGGCCAAAATATTGGTTTGAAAAGCAATGCCGTCAATCACACTGATGATGTCTGCAATCTTGCGCGAGGAATCATTGATGCCCTTCATAGTCTGCACAACCTGACCCACAATATGTCCACCTTGCACCGCAACTGAAGACGCATTCATCGCCAACTGGTTGGCCTGACTGGCATTCTGGGCATTTTGTTGAACGGTGGCATTCAGCTCTTCCATGCTCGCCGCCGTTTGTTGCAAGGCACTGGCCTGCTGCTCGGTGCGGGCACTGAGGTCATTGTTGCCCAGGGCGATTTCCGAGCTGGCGGTGGCCACGCCATCCGCACTGCTCCGCACCTGGCCCAAAACACCACGAATCTTTCCAATAAACTGGTTAAAACCCGAGCCAATGGCCGAAAGCTCGTCATTGCCATTGACTTCCAGCCGGGTGCTCAAATTCGCGTCACCACTGGACAGGTTGGTCATGGCAAAACTGAGCGCACGCAGGGGTCGCATCAAACGAAACACAACTGTCACCAGAATTGCAGCCGTTGCCAGTGCGCACAGGATGGCCGCAACCAATGCGTAAACAATGAGTTGGCGCGAGGACGCAGTGGCAACGCTATGGGGAAAGCTCATGCGCACGCTCCAAGGCAGCGTGTCTTTGTGGATGACCAAGGGCTGCAACAGGTGAACCACTTCATTCGTGTCGAGGTACTCGTAGGCTTTACCTTGTTTGATGGCGTCCAGGCCCGCCGCCGGAATGTCGTCTGCCTTCTTGTTGATGAACTGGGCCTCCGGGTGGCTTGCGTATAAACCAGCATTGGAGATCAGGGCCAGATGCGCACCATCAACCGCCTTCAGTTCCGACAAAATCGTTCGTAATTGGTTCAGCGAAAAGTCAGCGCTGGCGACCCCCATAAACTTTCCGCCAACCATAATCGGAGCGACCAACGAAGCCATCAAAACATCTTTGCCCTCAATGGGGTAGATATAGGGTTCCGTAAACAGGACTTTGCCCGTCCGTTTGGGAATGTCATACCAGTCATTCGCACCAGGGGCCGGGTCAAACACGATGGGGTCCACATTCAAGCTGCCATCTGTTTTACGGGTCCAATAGGGCATGTACCGACCCGTAGCGTCGTACTCGGGCTTTTTGCCGGCAAACTCTTCGTCTTTGCCATCCAGAGCGTTAGCCTCCCAGGTCACGGCAGCGCCAATAAAGTCCATGGAACTGGCCAGGACAGATTTGGACAACTCACCGATCTGCGCCCTCTGCAATGGAATGTTGGCTGTCTTGGTGCTGACCATGGCCCCTGCCAACGCACTCACACTTGAGAGATTGGTACCAATACGGGCTTGCAAGGCGCCTGCGGCCTCGCGCGCGGAGGTGCGGGCCAGTTGCATGGTCGCCTCTTCCGCTGTGACGCTGCTCTTTAACCCGATGACGGTAGCCGTGATGCCCAGGCTTATGACTACCAATGCGGTTGCCGCGACACAAATCTTTGCGTTGAGAGACAGACCCCTCAGCTTCGTCTCGGGTGGTGTGAAATCGTAGGGCAATGCAAGCGACATGTTGGACGAAACCGTATGTTATTTCAGGTCGCCCATCTGCGCCGGAAAGCGTCAGTGAGCGATGTACTATATCGAGATATAAGCCGCCAGCTTTAACTGAATTACGCCAAAGTGCACTTGCGCACCATGCGTTGGATGCTCGCACTGACTCAGAGGCTCCGGGTGCTCACTTTGACGAACTGGTAGACACATTGTTGACGGTCGGTCTCAGGTTGCCAACAGCCGCTAGAGAGCGGTCAGATCGGTCATCCGCGGCAGTGCATGTCCGTGGCGACAGGTTGCCACCCGCAGTACTTCAGATGTCGGGGGTGGAAGCGCCGATCTGAAGCATTTCTGTCAGACCTCGCGGCGAAGGTGGACGCACTTAAGGCTGCCACATACGGATACCCGCTTCCGGTCGGGTCCCGTCTTATTGCAGTCCACCTGTCGATTGTGACCCCAGGACTTGATCGGCAATATGGCCCTCAGCCCTATGACTCCTTACGAGAAGTCCCGAGCAGATTGGCTGTGGCTGCAATGGAGCGACAACCAGCCTTGAGCGACAGCAAGGACAATCCAATCCGGTGACTGCAGATGGTCCGAAGCGATTGCAGAATCGGGCCAAGTGGAGCCGTCATCTGCGACTATTCAGGCAGCACTTTTAGCGCTGTCTTGCGCCTCGATGAATGCCTTGCGGAACGCCATGGGTTCGGCAATGCCCGTCATCGGTGCGTGGGACGCACCGGTACCTGCAACGATGAGCGTGCCGAAATTGAAGATCCGACCCAGCGCGCTCTGTTCCACTTGGACACTCTCGACCTTGCTGAGATTCATCTCGATGGTCTGCCGGCTGATGAAGCCGCGTTTGACGATGACGCGCCTGGTCGTGACGCCCAGCTCGAAAGATCTGTACCGGACGAAGGCGATGGCCAGCAGGATGAGCCCGGCCCCGAAGAGCGGGATCAACACAACGCCTGCAACCAACAAGTGCCAGAGTGACCACAGGCTGATGTGGCCCACATGTACCAGTTTTTCGTCCTTGACCAGGGCGCCTTCAATATAGCTCGACATCGCATTACCTCGGTGGTTGACTTCGAGTGTAGCGAGTCAGCGCGAAGGAAGGCGCACCGCTTCTCACTGTTGAGGTATTCGGCTTGGGATTGCTCGCACCTGCGGCTTGACCGCGCTGGTAATGACGCTGGGCCGGTAGGCATCCTGCACCACCTGGCCGATCAGGTCGGCCGTCACCGCGCACAGCGTCCAGCCCAGGTGGCCGTGGCCGGTGTTGTAGAACACATTGGCGTGGCGACCGGGACCCACGCGCGGCATCATGGTGGGCAGCATGGGGCGCAGGCCGGCCCATGGCACCACCTGGCGTGTGTTGATGCCGGGGAAGCATTGGTTCACCCATTCAATGAGCGGGCGGATGCGGTCGGCGCGTATGTCTTTGTTGTAGCCATTGAACTCGGCCGTGCCGGCTACGCGGAAGCGGTCGGCGCCCAGCCGGCTGGTGACCAGCTTGGTCTCGTCATCGAGCAGGCTGACCGTGGGGGCACAGGTCTGGCTGTGCGCGTCCAGCAGATTGACGGTGATGGAGTAGCCCTTGACCGGGTAGATGTTGACGCGGTCACCCAGCTGCGCGGCAAAGCTGCGGCTCTCCACACCGGCGCAGACCACCACGCTGTCGAAGTGGTGCACGGTTTGCTGGCCGCCTTCCTGCACGGTGACGCGGGCTTCCTTGCCGTCGCTGTGCAGGGCCACCACATCCTGCTCATAGCGGCACTGCACGCCCAGGCGCTCGGCGGCTGCGGCCATGCCGCTGGTGAACTTGTGGATGTCGCCGGTGGAGTCGCTCTCGGTGAAATAGCCACCGTAGTAGGTACCCGCCAGTGTGGGCTCGATGGCCTTCATCTCGGCGGGTGTGACGGCGCGGCGCGGCAGGCCGCCCTGGGCCAGCAGCTCGGAGACTTTGCCCGCGTGCTCAAAACCCTTTTTGTCGCGGTAAATGTGCAGGATGCCCTCTTTCTTGAGGTCAAAGTCCACGCCTTCGGCCTGGGCCCAGGCAAACAGGTGTTCGCGCGCGGCCACCGCCAGACGGGTGGTCTCCACGGTGTTGCGGCGGTAGTGCGGGATGTTGCCCATGAACTCCGCAAACCACGACAGCTTGTGCCAGCTGGGCTTGGGGTTGACCAGGAGCGGCGCATCGCTCTTGAGCATCCACTTCAGGCCCTTGACGATGGTGGACCAGTGGTTCCAGACCTCGGCGTTGGAGGCCGAGAGCTGGCCGCCGTTGGCAAAGGACGTTTCCATGGCCGCGTAGCGGTGCTTCTCGAACAGGGTGACGGCAAAGCCGCGCTGGGCCAGGGCGTAGGCGGTGGTGACGCCGGTGATGCCGCCACCGATCACGGCAACAGATTTCACGGAAGTAGATTGGGCAGGGGTCGTGTGCATGGTTCTCAGGTTTTCCAAAACAGTCAAAGGGGATGGGTAGGGCTGCGCACCATGCGCGGCCTACGCCCCCTCTGTTTGGTACCTGAGAGATTCACCGCCTGGCATGGCTGCCGGGCGGCTTGCTCCTGCGGTGTGCCGGTGCGACTAGCTCCGGCAACTCTTCAGAGTGCTTTGCGGTGATCGGTCCTTTTGCCTGAGAGTTTCCGGGGCGGTTGCTCCTTCGGCGCTGTGCGGCTGGGCCCACAGTCTCTCCCGATCACCAAGCGGTGGATTCTATCCTGCCCAAGCTGGCGCCCTCAAGCCCGCAAAGAATTCATCGCCTGCAGTGCATCCACTTTCTGCAACGCATCCAGCGTGCGCTGCGTGGCACCCTGGTGCGCCACGCTCCACTGCAATGCCGCCTGGCGGGTGTGGGCCAGGGCTGCGGCATCGGCCAGGAGCTTGCTGGATTGGCGCAGGGCATCGGGCAGGTCCGCGCAGCGCAGGGCCGCACCGGCAGCCTCTGCCATCTCGGCGGCTTGCGCAAAATTGAAGGTGTGCGGGCCCATCAGCACGGGGCTGGCGCAGGCGGCGGCCTCGATCAGGTTCTGCCCGCCCAGGGGCGCGAAGCTGCCACCCAGCAGGGCCGCATCGGCCAGGCCGTAGTAGAGCGCCATTTCGCCCAGGGAATCGCCCAGCCAGACCTCGGCGCTCTGCGGTGCGTCCGTCCATGCGGAGCGGCGCGAGACGCTGAAACCTGCGGCGTCGAACAGCGCCGCTACGGCCTCGAAGCGCTGGGGGTGGCGCGGCACGATGAGCCACTGCACACCGGGCATGGGGGTGGCCCGCAGGGCATCGATGAGCATCTGCTCCTCACCTTCGCGGGAGCTGGTGAACATCAGCACGGGACGCGTGCTGCTCGCGCGCCAGGCGCGACCCTGGGCCAGCAGCGCGGCATCGGGCGTGGCGTCGAACTTCAGATTGCCGGTAACAGCCTGCACGGTGGCACCCAGGGCACGCAGGCGCGTGGCATCGGCTTCAGTTTGTGCCAGCACGGTGTGCAGGCCGGCGTAGGCCGGGCGCGACAGCCAGCGCAGCCGCAGGGCCTGGCGCATGGAGGCCTCACTCATGCGGGCATTGACCAGGCACAGCGGCACGCCCGCGCGGGCACAGGCGGCCACCATATTGGGCCAGACTTCGGTCTCCATCAGCAGGCCCAAGCGGGGCTTGAAGTGTGCCAGAAAACGCTGCACGGCAGCGGGCGTGTCCCAGGGTTGCCAGACCTGCACATCACCCGCCTGCAGCAGCGCTGTGCCCTGCTCCCAGCCCGTGGCCGTGCCGTGGGTGAGCAAGAGGCGCATGCCGGGATGGCGCTCGCGCAGGGCGGCTATCAGCACGGCGGCGGCGCGTGTCTCGCCCAGCGAGACGGCATGCAGCCAGACCAGCGCCGGGCTGGCGCCCGCTGGCTCAGGGGGAAGGCTATATTGGCCAAAGCGCTGCTCCACCGCCTGGGCATAGCGCGGCTCCTGCCGCGCACGCTGCGCCAGCTTGCGGCGCAGCAGCGGCTGCGCCAGCCACAGGGCCAGGGAGTACAGGCCGCGTATCACCGGCATGGCAAAGCCCCCGGGCACGATGGCGCGGCCCAGACTCAATGCGCGGGTTCCTCAAACTGCGCGTCGGGCTTGACCGAGCGCAGCAGCGCCAGCATGGCGCTCTGGATGCGCTCCAGCGCCTCAGGCGTGTGGCCCTCAAAGCGCAGCACCAGCACCGGTGTGGTGTTGGAGGCGCGCACCAGGCCAAAGCCGTCCGGCCAGTCCACGCGCAGGCCGTCAATGGTGTTGACCACAGCGGGTGCAGCAAAGTCGACCTTGGCCACCAGCTGGTCCACCAGGCCGTGGGCCTGGCCTTCCGCGCAGGGCACGTTGAGCTCGGGTGTGGAGAAGCTGGTGGGCAGGCCGTTGAGCATGGCGCCCACGTCGGCTGCAGCACTCACGATTTCCAGCAGGCGGCAACCGGCATAGGTGCCGTCATCGAAACCGAACCAGCGTTCCTTGAAGAAGATGTGGCCGCTCATCTCGCCGCCCAGGGGCGAGTCGATCTCGCGCATCTTGGCCTTGATCAGCGAGTGGCCGGTTTTGAACATCAGCGCTTTGCCGCCAGCCGCTTCAATTTCGGGGGCCAGGCGCTGCGAGCACTTCACGTCAAAGATGATGGTGCCACCGGGCACGCGTGAGAGCACGTCGCGGGCGAACAGCATCATCTGGCGGTCCGGGTAAATGTTGCTGCCGTCTTTGGTGACGATGCCAAGCCGGTCGCCGTCGCCATCAAAGGCCAGGCCGAGTTCGGCATCACTCTCTTTGAGGGCGGCGATCAGGTCGCGCAGGTTCTCGGGCTTGCTGGGGTCCGGGTGGTGGTTGGGGAAGTTGCCGTCCACCTCGCTGAACAGCTCGGTCACCTCGCAGCCAATGGCGCGCAGGATGGCCGGGGCCGAGGCACCGGCCACGCCGTTGCCGGAGTCCACCACAATCTTCATGGGGCGCTTGAGCTGGATGTCGCCCACGATGCGCGCGGTATAGGCCGGCAGCACATCGGCCAAGGTGCTGGCACCACCGCTTTGCAGTGTCCAGCTCTCGGCTTCCATCATGCGGCGCAGGGCCAGGATGTCTTCGCCGTAAATGGCACGGCCCCCCATGACCATCTTGAAGCCGTTGTAGTCGCGCGGGTTGTGGCTGCCGGTGACCTGGATGCCGCTGGCGCACAGGGTATTGGCCGCAAAGTACAGCATGGGCGTGGTGACCATGCCCACATCGATCACCTGCACACCGGCCTCCATCAGGCCGCGTATCAGCGCGGCTGCCAAACCGGGGCCGCTCAGGCGGCCATCACGGCCCACGGCCACGGTGGTCTGGCCCTGTGCCATGGCGACGCTGCCAAAGGCGCGGCCCAGGCCGAGCGCAATGTCTTCATTGAGGGTGGTGGGCGTGATGCCCCGGATGTCGTAGGCCTTGAAAATACCCGCGTTGAGCTGCATGCGTTTCCCTTGTCGATATGCCCTGAGAGCGATTGTTGGTTGCGCTTGGCATTGTAGGTGGTGGGTTGCTGCGCTTCGGGCTGCCTCAGGCGCCTGCGGCCTGGCGCACGGCCAGCCAGGCCAGCCACACTGTGTCCACATCGGGCGCCTGCTCGCCCCCCACCGCCACCTGGTGCGTGCAGCCCACAGGCCCGGCCCGCCAGGCGCGCGGCTGGCTGAAAATCTGCACATGGGGCAAGCCCAAGGCCACGGCCATATGGCTCAGGCCCGAGTCCACACCAATCACGCCACTGGATTGCGCCATGCGGTCCATCACCTCGGGCAGGCCCATGCCCGGCCACACATCAGCCCAGCCGTCCAGTGCCTGGGCGATGCGGGTCACGCGCGCCAGCTCGGTGGCATTGCTCTGGGGCAGTGCGCTGCGCAGGCCCTGCGCGGCCAGACGTTGGCCCAGTGCCACCCAGTCGGCCTCGGGCCATTCGTTGTCGGCGCGTGTGGTGCCATGGGCCAGCACCACGCTGGCCTGCGGCGGCGCGCTGGGGCGCTCAATGGGGTAATGCGCCACGCCCTGCGGCGTGTAGCCCAGGGCCAGCCCGGCCAGCAGGCGGTAGCGGGCCACAGCGTGGATGCGCGTGGGCATGGGCAGGGCGCGCTGCAGCAGCAGGCGCACCGGCCACTCATAGCCACAGGCCTCGCTGCGGTTGCCATAGGTGGCACTGAAGCCGCCGGGCGCCAGGCGTGCCCCGCGGGCCAGCCAGGCCGACTTGATCAGCCCCTGGAAATCAATCACCACGTCATAGGCCTGTTGCTGCAGTTGTGCCTTGAAGGCGTGGCGCTCCTGGCGGGTGGTGGCGCTCCAGCGTGACTTGCGCCAGCGCCGCTGTGCCACCGGCAGCACACGCCGCAAGCCATGCACGCGCGCCAGCAGAGGTGCGAAGGCTTCCTCCACCACCCAGTCGATATGGGCGTCGGGAAACTGCTGCAGCAAATCATGCACGACCGGAATGGTCTGAATCACGTCCCCCAGCGAGGACAGTTTGACGATCAATATGTTCATGTGGTCCGTAAGACACCGGCTTGGGGCCAGGTAAGGCAGCACAGGCACATGTCCGGAAACGGCCAGTTTGTTGGCCCCCTCCTGCGTATCATGCAGCCATGTCCGCAACCGCAGTATGCCTTGATTCCGACGCCTGCTACCGGGCGCTCCTGGCCCACGACACGCGTTTTGACGGCCAGTTTTTTACTGGCGTGACCAGCACCGGCATCTACTGCCGCCCCGTCTGCCGGGTGCGCACGCCCAAGCCGCAAAACTGCCAGTTCTATGCGCTGGCAGCGCAGGCCGAAGCAGCAGGTTTTCGGCCCTGCCTGCGTTGCCGCCCGGAGCTAGCCCCGGCCGCGACGGTGGCCTGGTCCACCCAGGATGCCTCGGCCCTGTTGGCGCAGCAGGCCACCGGTTTGCTGGATGCGCTGGCACGCGACAGGGATGTGGACAGTGCGGGCCTGAGCGGCATGGCCGGTGTGGCCGCCCGGCTGGGTGTGAGCGAGCGCCACCTGCGCCGCATCTTCGAGGCGCAATGGGGCATCTCGCCCCTGCAGTACCTGCAGACCCGCCGCCTGCTATGCGCAAAGCATTTGCTGACGGACACACCATTGCCCATCAGCCAAGTAGCGGCCTTGAGCGGCTTTGCCAGCCTGCGCCGTTTCAACGCCGCCTTTGTGGCGCACTACCGGCTGCAGCCGCGCGGCCTGCGCCAGGGTGCGGCAGAAGAAGCGCCGGCGCGCAGCAAAAGGCCAGGTGCCAGCGTGCAAGGCCTGGTGCTCAAGGCCAGCTACCGCCCGCCCTATGACGTGGCCGCCCTGCTGGCCTTTTTGCAGCAGCGCGCCATACCCGGCGTAGAGGCGGTGGATATGGCGGCGCACAGCTACCAGCGCAGCCTGGCCCTGGACCACCAGGGCCAGCGTCTCACGGGCTGGGTGCAGGCCTGCTTTGTGGCCGGCACCCACGGTGTGGAATTCCGGATCAGCGAAAGCCTGCTGCCGGCCCTGCCGCGGCTGATGGCCGACCTGCGCCAACTGCTGGACCTCGATGCCGACCCCACTGCCATAGCCCTCAGTCTGGGTGCGCGCTTTGCCGGGCTGGAAGGCCTGCGCGTGCCGGGCACGCTTGACGGTCTGGAGCTGGCGGTGCGCGGCATCCTGGGCCAGCAGATCACGGTGGCTGCCGCACGCACCCTGGCCGCGCGGCTGGTGCAGGCGCTGGGGCAGCCCTTGCCCGCCCAGATGGCCACGCCCTTCCCCGCGCTCACCCATACATTTCCCTCGGCTGCCGTGTTGGCCGAGGCTTCTGGCGAGACGCTGGGAAGCCTGGGCATCGTGCGCCAGCGCCAGGCCGCCATCCAGGCACTGGCGCGCGCCGTGGCCTGTGGCTCCATCCACCTGCGCCCCGGTGCTGATGTGGCGCAGACCATGGCAGCCCTGCAGGCCCTGCCCGGCATTGGCCCCTGGACGGCCAGCTACATTGCCATGCGCGCCCTGCGCTGGCCCGATGCCTTTCCCGCAGGCGACGTAGCCCTGCATACCGCACTGGGCCTGCGCCAGCACAAGACGCCCGCAGTGCAAGCCGAGCGCCTGTCACAGGCCTGGCGGCCCTGGCGCAGCTACGCCGTGGTGCGGGCCTGGCATTCCCTGTCTCTATCCAAACCCACTCCCCTGCCAGGTGCCTGACCATGAAAACTTCCACCACCTCCATCAAACAAAGCAAGAACAGGAACCCGGCCAGCGGCCCCATCGTGCGCTGCAGCTGGGCAAGCCCTCTGGGCCCCATGACACTGGCCGCCACATCCCAAGGCCTGGCCGGCGCCTGGTTCAACGGCCAGAAGCACATGCCCGCCACCGAGGCCTGGCCGGAGCAGTCGGACCACCCCGTGCTGCTGCAGGCGCAAGTGCAGCTGGGCGAATACTTCGCGGGTGAGCGCCACCTGTTTGATGTGCCACTGGACCCGCTGGGCGGCACCGTGTTCCAGCAACAGGTGTGGCAGGCCCTGCTGGCCATCCCTGCGGGTAGCACCACCAGCTATGGCGCGCTGGCCCAGCGCATAGGCAGGCCGGCCGCCGTGCGCGCCGTGGGTGCGGCAGTGGGCCGCAACCCCCTCACCATCCTTGTGCCCTGCCACCGGGTGGTGGGGGCTGACGGCTCGCTCACCGGCTATGCCGGGGGGCTGGAGCGCAAGACAGCCTTGTTGCAACGGGAGCAGGCCCCGGCCGCGACAATCAGCGCATGACTGTTATTGCAAAGAAACCCTGGCTGATTGATTTCATCCTGCTGGCCGCCATCTGGGGCGCCTCCTTCATGTTCATGCGCGTGGCCGCGCATGCGTTCGGCGCCCTGCCCGCCGCAGGCCTGCGGGTCTGCATTGCCGCGCTGTTCTTGCTGCCCTTGCTTCTGTACAAGGGCCAGGGCGCCGCACTGCGCCAGCACTGGAAACTGACCTTTGCAGTAGGCGTGCTCAACTCGGCCGTACCCTTTGTCTGCTTCACCTATGCGCTGCTGTTCATCACCACGGGCCTCTCGGCCATCCTGAATGCCACCGTACCGCTGTTTGGCGCGCTGATTGCGTGGGCCTGGCTGAAAGACCGGCCCAGCGGCTCGCGCCTGCTGGGCCTGGCCGTGGGGTTTGCCGGTGTCACCATGCTGGCCTGGGACGAGGCCAGCTTCCATCCGGATGCCAAGGGCGCCACCACCGGATGGGCCGTGCTGGCGGTGCTGTTTGCCTGCCTGTGCTACGGCTCGGCAGCCAGCGTGGCCAAGCGCTACATGGGCGGCCTGCCCTCGCTGGTATCGGCCACCGGCAGCCAGATCGGCGCCAGCATCGCGCTGCTGCCGCTGACTCTGCTGTACTGGCCCGCGCAGGCGCCCAGTCTGCAGGGCTGGGCCTCGGTGCTGGTGCTGGGTGTGGTGTGCACCGGCCTGGCCTATATCCTGTACTTCCGCCTGATCGAGCGCGCCGGCCCGGCCCGTGCGCTGTCGGTGACCTTTGCCATCCCCGCCTTCGCGGTGTTCTATGGCGTGCTGCTGCTGGGCGAAAACATCACACCCTGGATGGTGGTCTGTGCCTTGGTCATCATTGCCGGGACCACGCTGTCCACCGGTCTGGTGAGCCTGGGGCGGCGCGCCCCGGCACCCTAGTGCCCACACGGGCCTGAGCACCGGCTGTCGCAATTTGCGACCAAGGCCAACCGCTTTGACGCAGGTCATGCGGGCCACGCGGCGCAGGCACTAGCCTTGCCCCCTTTCGTTCACAACACATTTTCAAGAACAAGGGGCAAGCATGAAACATCTGCGTACGGGACTTCTGGGGCTGGCTGCGGCCATGGTATTGGGTTGCGGCATGGCGCTGCCAGCGTCTGCGGCTGCAGCAGATTCACCGGCACCGGCACCGGCCAAGCTGGGCTCGATTGACCGGGCCAAGGCAGGCCGCGCGTCCGAGCTGCTGACGGCTGCTGTGGCCTACCTGAAGCACAACGGCGCCAAGGAAGCTTTTGAGGCCTTCAACGACCGCAGTGGCAGCTTTGTGTATGGCCCCTACTTTGTCTATGTGCTGGGTACTGACGGCTTCATGCATGCCAATGGCGGCAACCAGTTTTCACTGGCCGGCCACAACGTAATCGACATGCGCGATGCCGCCGGCAAGCCACTGGTGCGTGACCTGCTGGAGGCTGCGGCCAAGTCACCCAACGGCGCGGTGGAGTACCGCTGGCTCAACCCCGAAGACAACCGCATCGAGGTCAAGACCAGCCTGTACAGCCTGGTGGACGGCTATGTGGTGAGTGTGGGCTACTACACGCCGCGCGCCACCCGGGCCGAAGCGCAGGCCCTGCTGGACCGTGCCGTGGGCTTCCTCAAGAGCAACACCCCGGATGCCGCCTTTGCCCGCTTCAACAACCCGCAAGGCGACTTTGTGCAGGATGACCAGTACGTGTTTGCCATCGGCCTGGAAGACGGCAAATACCGCGCCTCGGGCGCCTCGCCCCAGCTCAATGGCATGGACGTGCGCGGCATGAAGGACGCCGCGGGCAACCCGCTGTTTGAAGAGATGATTGCCGTGGCCAAAAAGTCCGGCAGCGGCACCGTGCACTACGTCTGGCGCAACCCGGCCACCAACGCGGTGGAGTCCAAGCACACGCTGGTCCAGCGCGTGGGTGACGTGCTGCTGGGCGTGGGCTTTTACACCAAGTAGCCCGGGACTTCTCAGGCCAGTGTGAAGCGTGCCACCAGATGCTGCAGGCGCTGCGCTTGCTCATCCAGTGAGTGCGCTGCCGCAGCGCCCTGCTGCACCAGCGTGGCGTTTTGCTGCGTGGTGCCTTCCAGCTCCGAGATGGCGCCGTTGATCTCGCCAATGCCCTGGCTTTGCTCCTGTGAGGAACTCGACACCTTGTTCATCACCTGGCTCACGTCCGACACGGCACCGGCCATGTCGGCAATGGTCTGGTCGGCCTCCTTGACCAGTGCCAGTCCCTCCTTCACCTCGCGGGTGGAGTTGTCGATCATGGTGTTGATTTCGCTCGCTGCAAGGGCGCTGCGTTTGGCCAGGGCCCGCACCTCGGCGGCCACCACGGCAAAGCCACGTCCCTGCTCGCCTGCGTGTGCCGCCTCCACAGCGGCGTTGAGTGCCAGCAGATTGGTCTGGAAGGCAATACCTTCAATCTCGCTGATGTGGGAATGGATGACCTCGGTGGTCTTGCTGATCTTGTGCATGGTCAGGGCCACGCGGGCTACCACCTCGCCACCGTGCAGAGCGGCCTGGGTGGCCTTGGCTGACAGGTCCGCGGCCTCGGTGGCGCTGGAGGCATAGCGCTCGGCCACCGCCGTGATCTGCCCCATGTTGGACACCGTGTGATCCAGCGACTCGGACTGCTGTGCCGTGCGCAGCGACAGGTCCTGGTTGCCCAGCGAAATTTCGCGCGAGGCACTGGCCACTTCGGTGGAGCTCTGCGCAATCTGGCGCATGGTGTGGGCCAGCTGGCCCTGCATGGCCTGCAGCGAATGCAGCAGGCTTTCGTCATCGCCGCTGGCCAGTTCGATCTGCATGGACAGGTCACCCTGTGCAATGCGCAGCGCAATCGCTTTGGCATAGGCGGGTTCGCCACCCAATTGGCGCGACAGCCGCCGCGTCACCCACAGGCTGATGCCCACGGACAGGCCAATCAGGCCCAGCATGGTGCCTGCCACCCAGCCTGCCGATGTGCCGTAAATGCTGGCCGCATGGTCTATGGTGATTTGCGCGGACGCGCCACGCAGCTTCACAACGGCATCCACGTGGGTCTCGATCTTGCGGGTTTCATTGAGCAGACCCGCATCTTCCGAGGGAACGTCTGCGCTCATCTGCACCAGCTCCAGGGGCTGCGCCTTGACCAGATCCACATAGGCCTTGAGCCGCTGGGACCACTTGGCCAGGGCCTCCGACAGCTTGCTTGTCAGGGCTTTGGACTCCTCCCCGTCCGACAGGGCTGCCACGGTGGCCAGGCGGGCATCGATCGCGGCCAGACTGCTGTTGACATCCCGGCCCAGCCCCTCGCGCTCACTGGCTGTGGTGGCCGTGAGCAGCTGGGTCTGCGCCCGGCTGGCCCGCAAGACCAGCCCCCGCATTTGCTCGGCAGCCAGGCTGGCAACGTACTCCTTTTCGTACAGGGCCTGTGTAAAGGCATTGATGCGGTGCATTTGCAAAAGTGAAAAAGCACCTATCAGAAGTGCCCCCATCAACACACAGGCAAAGGCCAGCAGCAAACTCGACCTGACGGAGAGGGCGCTGTCCCGGCCCATGCCCGGGATGGAAAACCGCCGGCGCCCCGCCCCGGGCGCGCGCGCACCGGCCGGCGGGAGGACGGGTATCGCCAGGGATGCGGCGGGTTCGGGAGACTCCATGCAACGACTCACTTTATTTGTATCTGGCGTATCACTATAGACTGCCTGGCAGTGCTGCAGCGGGTGACAATGGCAGCGTGCAAAGGGAAGCAGCGAACTGCTTGTCCGGCGTGCAAGCTTCATGCCAGAGACAGCCCACACCTTCCAAAATAAAGCGCACCATGAACGACACCACACTCCACCCTGCAGAGGCCGGCTCCGCAGCCAAGGCGAGCGACTGTCACCGCATCCTCAGCATCGACGGTGGCGGCATACGCGGCCTGATTGCCGTGGAGGTGCTCAGCGCGATCGAGGCCCTGCTGCGCGAGCGCTATGGCAAGCCCGACCTGGTGCTGGCCGACCACTTTGACATGGTGGCGGGCACCAGCACCGGCGCCATCATTGCCACGGCCGTCAGCCTGGGCCTGTCGTGCGACCAGATCCGCAGTTTCTACCTGGACAGTGGCTCCCGGATGTTTGCGCACTCGCACTTTTACGAGCGCTTCAAGTACAAGTACAAGGACGAGATGCTCTCTGAGGAGTTGCGCAGCGTCTTTGGCGTGGACACGCATCTGGGCAGTGCCAAACTGCGCTGCATGCTGATGATGATTGTGCGCAACAGCAATGCCGATGAAACCTGGACCCTGACCAACAACCCGCAAAGCCCGTACAACGCCGAGGTGCGTGGCGACCGCCAGCTTGACCTGCCCCTGTGGCAGTTGGTGCGCGCCAGTGCCGCCGCCCCCTCGTTCTTCCCGCCCGAGGTGGTCACCGTCGGTGGGCGCGAGCTGGTGTTCATTGACGGCTCGGTGTCCTCGTATTGCAACCCGGCGTTCCAGGCTGTGATCCACGCCACCGCCGCCCCCTACGGCATGAACTGGAAGACCGGCCCCGGTTCCCTGGAGCTGGTGTCGGTGGGCACGGGCCTGGCACCGCACAGCCGCAAGGACCTGCGCTCCAACGACATCAACCTGGTGTACGACGCCACGGTGTTGCCGGCCTCGCTGATTCTCTCCAGCGTGATCGAGCAGGACTTCCTGTGCCGCCTGTTTGGCGTGTGCCACCACGGCCAGCCCATGGACAAGAACCTGGGCGACATGGTGGGCGTGCCCGCACCGGGCGGCACCAAGCTGTTTGACTACGTGCGCTACAACGTGGACCTCACCGAGCGCGGCCTGGCGGGCCTGGGGCTTTCCGACATTGCAGCCGCCGATGTGCAGATGATTGATTCGGTGGCCCATATGGAAAGCCTGACCCGCATCGGCAAAGCGCTGGCTGCACGTGATGTGCGCGCCACGCATTTTCAGTGAGCCTGCCCGAGCCGGACACGGCAGCCCCCCCACGCCACGCGGTAGACCGCCTGCGCGCCACGCGCCTGGCGCGCAGTGCCAAGCCCTTTATTGCCCGTGGCTCGCGCGCGCCGCGCTGCCCCGGCTGCCGTGTGATCTTCAGCCACTGCCTGTGCGCGCTGCGCCCGGTGGTGGCCACACAGGCCGGCATGTGCCTGATCATGTGCGACATCGAGCCGCTCAAACCCAGCAACACCGGCTGGCTGATTGCCGACGTGGTGGGTGACACCACAGCCTTTGGCTGGGCGCGCACCACGGTCGACCCCAAGCTGCTGGAGCTGCTGGCCGATCCGCAGTGGCAGGCCTATGTGGTGTTTCCCGCCGAGTTCGCGCCCCCCGAGCGCGTGGTCACCGAGCTGCTGCCAACTCCCCACAAGAAGCCGCTTTTCATTCTGCTCGATGCCACCTGGTCCGAGGCCTGCAAGATGTTCCGCAAGAGCCCCTACCTCAACCACCTGCCCGTGCTCAGCCTGCAGCCCGAGGCCTTGTCACGCTACCGGTTGCGCCGCTCCAAGCGCGATGAGCACCTGTGCACTTCCGAAGTGGGCGCGCTGTGCCTGGCCATGGCTGGTGAGCAGCATGCGGCCGACACGCTGGAGACCTATCTGGATGTGTTCAGCAACCACTATGTGAATGCCAAGCACTCGGTGCCGCCGGACTGGGAAGATGCCGCGCATCTGCGCCTGCGGGCGCTGGCCCAGCTCAGGTAGAAGCGCTGCAGGGAATCAGACCGACCCGACCATCCCGGCCTGCACCAGCGCCAGCTCGGCTTGGGCGTGCTGCAGTTCTTTCAGAAAAGACGGCAGGCTGGTCAGGGAAGCCAGATCGGACTGCGGGTCCTTGAGCTCTTGCTCCAGCAGCAAGGCCTGTGCCGCCATGGCCTTGGCACCCACCGTGGCCGAAATGCCCTTGAACGTGTGCACCATGCGATGGGCCGATTTTCGGTCAGCCGTCTGCAGGCATACCGCCAACTGGTCAGGCAGCAGGGGCAGTTCCTGCAAATAGGCGCCCAGCACCTGCAGGAAGAGGTCCTGGTCGCCACCCATGTCCTGCAACGCCACTTGCCAGGCGATGGAATTTTCGGGCACGAGCGGCGCCGGTGCAGCGCTTGCATGCAGGCGCTGCTCCTGTTCTGAAATACGGCCGGTGTGCCGGCGCAGCACCTCGATCAGGTAGGTGATGTCAAAGGGTTTGCCCACATGGTCATTCATGCCTGCCGCGATACAGGCATCGCGGTCTGACTGCATGGTGTTGGCTGTCATCGCAATCACCGGCAGGGGCGTGCCGTCCAGCATGCGGCGAATGGCGCGCGTTGCCGTGCAGCCATCCATCACCGGCATTTGCATGTCCATCAGCACCACATCAAAGGGCACGGTGGCCTGCGCCACTGCCTCCACGCCGGCACGTCCGTGGTCTGCCGTTTCCACCATCGCCCCTTCGGCGCGCAACAACTCGCGTGCCACCAGCTGGTTCAGCGGGTTGTCTTCCACCAACAGGATGCGCATGCCATCCAGCCGGGTCTTGCGGAGCACCGGCGCACGCGGGGAGGCGCGCAAATTGCCGCGCCCCTGGAAGGCGCAGTCCACGGCCTCGGCCAGCATGGCCGAGGTCACCGGCTTGATCAGGTAGGCCGACAACTGCGACAGCTCGCGCTCGCTGCGCTGGTTCAGGCGCTCACGCCCATGCGAGCTGACCATCACCACCACCGGTGATTGCCCCGGCGGGTACAGGCTCTCCAGGCGCTCCAGGGTTTGCCAGCCATCCAGCCCGTCCATCTCCCAGTCAATGAAGACCACATGGTGCGGACCGTGGCCAGAAGCCAGGCGGTCCTGGACCAGGCCAATGGCCTGGCGGCCGCTTTGGGCGCCATCCACATCCCAGCCCAGGCTGGAAGTCATGGCGCTGATCAGGCGCAAGGCCTGGGCGTTGTCATCCACCACCAGCACCGAGAGCGGCCCGGCCTGGGGCTGTCGTGGCACTGCGACGCTTTCCACCACACGATCTGCCAGGGGCAACTGGAGGTCGAAATGAAAATGGCTGCCCTGGCCTTCGGTGCTTTCCAGCGTCAGGGTGCTGCCCATCAGGTCCAGCAGGCGCTTGCAGATGGACAGGCCCAGCCCGGTGCCGCCAAAGCGCCGTGTGGTGGAGGCCTCTGCCTGCGAAAACACATCAAAAATATGCCGCTGGTTTTCTGACGCAATGCCGATGCCGGTGTCCTGCACGGCAAAGCGCAGGGTCACCTCGGTCGCGGTGGAGCCCTGCACGCTGCATTTCACAATCACCACACCTTCAGGTGTGAACTTCACAGCGTTGGAGCAAAGGTTGATCAGCACCTGCAGCAGGCGCATGGAGTCGCCCATCACAGCTGCGGGCATGGCCGCATCCAGATCGAACAGCAACTCCACCGGCTTGTCCGACGTACTGCCCGACAGAATCACCGACAGGTCGCGCATCAGGCGTTCGGGCTCGAAGGGCTGGATGTCGAGCTCCATCTTGCCGGCATCGATCTTGGAGAAATCCAGGATGTCATTGAGCAGGCCCAAAAGCGACTTGGCCGCACTCTCTGCCTTGTCGGAGTAGTCCAATTGCAGCGAGGACAGCGGCGTTCCGCGCAGGAGCTGCAACAGGCCCAGGATGACATTCATGGGCGTGCGGATCTCGTGCGACATATTGGCCAGGAACCGGCTCTTGGCCAGGTTGGCCTGCTCCAGCGCCTGGGTTCTTTGCATCACGCGCATCTCCAACTCGGCGTTGGTTTTTATCAGTGCGTTCTTGGAGCGCTCGACAAATTCAATCCGCTGCTTTTCCAGCTCGGCCTGCCCGGCCGCCACCTGCTGCTTGGCCAGGTGGCGCCCGGTATCGTCCAACAGCAGGATGTGGACTGCCGGCTTGCCGTCCCACTGGGTCAGCCAGCTCGACATCCGCACATGAATGGCAGTTCCATCGGCGCGCAGGGCGTCACGCTGGATCTCGGAAAAGGGCTGACCACCCTGGGTCATTTCCGACAGTTCCTGCAGGGTCAACAACTTCAGGGCAATGAGCCTTTGCAGGCTGGGAGACTCTGTGCTTTCAAAAATCTCCGGGCCCAGGATGCGCCGCGAAGCGCCGTTGGCATACAGCACACTCTGCTCATCAGCGATCAGGATGCCCTGGAAGGAGTTTTCACTGAGCTGTTCAAAGCGCTGGCGCATGCGCTCGGACAGGGCCCGGGTGCGCTCCACCGCGGAAATGGCAAACACCAGAAACAGGACAACACGCAGCACCGTGCCGATGGCGAGTTGCTCAGTCAGCCCAGCTTCACCCAGCAGGGCGACATGCAAAAAATTCAAACCCAGCAAGGCGATGATGGCCGCTGCCAAACGCTCGGGCCAGGCATGTGCCCACAGAAGGCGCAGGCCGTACAGCCCCACACCCAGGTAGATCAGCGTGTTGAGCCAGCCGTAAATATGCTGCAAGCCATTGACCACCAGAATGGCGTAGGTGAGTCCCAGGAGCACAAAGGCCGCGGCCTGCCAGACCTGGCCCACGGCTTTGCCCGCAAGCTGCAACAAGGCACGCGTGCCGAAACTGAAAACGGCTGCACTGAAGAGGGCAATGCCGCCCAGACCCACGTCCTGCAGCACAGGACTGGCACTGCGCCAAGCGATGTAGGACATCACCCCAGCCAGGTTGCACAACTGCGCCAGTGCGATGTTCTTGGCAAAGAGCTGGGTGCGGTCCATCTGCCAAATCGACAGCAGGCACAGCCCGCCGAACAGCGAAACAGCCGCGTTGGTGAGTACCACGTAATTCAAAATTTCTACCCTGATCGTATATTTGTTGGTTTGATTATCGCCAAAAGTGGCAAAAAGTGTCAAAATTCAACAATAAATACATTTTTGATGTATTCCCAAAGTTACATGCAGGTACATCCCCATGCCCGTTATTGAAAAATCATTTTGCACCACAAAGGAGGCCGCCACACGCTTGGGCGTGTCGGTTGGCACCGTGCAATTGTGGGTGGAAAGCGGCTTGTTGCAGGCCTGGAAAACAGCCGGTGGCCACAGGCGCGTCATACGGGAGTCGGTGGAAGGCTTGTTGCACAAAGCACCCTCTTCTGCGCCAGACCTGCCCCAGCCAACAGAGGCGCCCCAGACCGGACAGCGGCTGAGCGTGCTGGTGGTGGAAGATGACTCCAGCCTCTTGCGCCTTTACAAGGCAAAGATCGCCGCCTGGCCCATGGCACCCAGCGTGGAGTTGAACAGCAATGGCTTTGCCGCCCTGCTGACCATGGGACGCACCTGCCCGGACCTGCTGATCACCGACCTGCGCATGCCCGGGATTGATGGCTTTGCCATGCTGCGGGCCCTGCAAAAAATTCCCGAAGCGAGCGGCACCCGCATGGTGGTGGTGTCAGGCCTGGACCGCACGGCCATCGAAGCACAAGGTGGCCTGCCGGACGGCATTGAAGTCTTGAGCAAGCCCGTGCCCTTCGAGCGGCTGCAGCAGATTGCAGCCGAGATCACCATCAGCCGCAAACGGCTGGGTTACGCGAACCTCTAGACACGGCTCCCTCATGCGCAAATTTCCCTTGGGTGACCTGGAGTCACGGCACCACACCGTGCTCATCTTGTTGTGGACCGCGACCGTCCTGCTGTGCTTGCTGACCTGTGCCCATGTCTATGGGCTGGTAACCGAGGGACGCCAGCGTGAAATCCAGTCCGCCGAACGCGATCTGTCCAATCTCACCCGGCTGAGCCAGGAACACGCTGTACGCACCTTTCGCAGTGCCGACCAGGTCATACGCTTTGTGCAGTCGCGCTACCAGGATCTGGGCTCACGGCTGGATCTGGCGGCCCTGACAAGGCAGGGTGTGATTGATGCGGAAATTTTCAACCAGATCGGCATCATTGATGCCAAAGGCATTTACACCCTCTCCAGCCTGCCCATTGCCACCCATCCGGACCTGTCGGACCGAGAGCACTTCAAGGTGCATGTGCACCAGGACAGCGGGCAGTTGTATGTATCCAAGCCGGTCATCGGGCGGGCCTCGGGCAAGCAGTCGATTCAGCTGACGCGGCGCATCAACAATTCCGATGGCAGCTTTGGCGGCGTGGTGGTGCTGTCCATAGACCCGACCTACTTCACCAACTTCTATGGCGAGCTGAACCTGGGGCCTGGCGGCTTGACGGCGCTTTATGGTCAGGACGGCATCGCACGGGCCCGCCGCGTGGGAGACAAAACCGAGTTTGGCACCGACGCCTCACGCTCCATTTTGTTTGCGCAACGGATTCACGAAAAGCCCTTTGGCAGCTACATCCAGCATTCCGTGGTGGACGATGTAGAGCGGCTGTTTTACTACCGCACCATGCCGAAAACCGACATGGTGGTGATGGCCGGCGTGGACATGCGCTTCCTGATGGCCAACCAGGAGCAAGCCGCGCAGGCGCTGTACCTGCAGGCCGGGCTGGTGTCGCTGCTGATACTGGCTTTGGCAGGCGGCCTGAGCCGCTACCTGTGGTTGCTGCGCCGCGATGCCAATGCCAGGCTACAGGCACAGGCGCAAATCCGCGAGCGCAAGGAGCAACTCGACGCCGTGTTTGACCTCAGCCCCGACGGCTTTGTGTCCTTCGACCGTAACCAGTGCGTGAAGTTCGTCAACCCGGCCTTCCGGCATTTGACCGGTCTGGGTGCCCTGACGCTCGAAGGCATGGAAGCCCGTGATTTTTCCGCCTGGCTGGCCGAGCAGTGCGAAACATCGGCGCGCTTTGGTGGCCTGTCGGCCATGCGCCGCAAAGCCGAAAGCAATCCGGCCAATGCCGTGGAAACCATAGAGCTCAAAGACTCTGGCCAACGCACCCTGATGCTGCAGCTACGTCTGAGCGACACGGGCACCATTTCGCAGCTTCTGCATGTGCGGGACATCACCAAGGAAATCGAGGTGGAGGTTCTCAAGAGTGAATTCCTGGCCACCGCAGCCCACGAGTTGCGCACCCCCATGGCCAGCATCTTCGGGTTTTCCGAAGTGCTGCTCACGCAGGATGTGGACACAGAATCCCGGCAGGAATTTCTGGGCATCATCCACAAGCAATCGCGCCTGATGGTGGACATCCTCAACGAACTGCTGGACCTGGCACGCATTGAGGCGCGCCGGGGCAAGGACTTCAAGTACCTGCCCATCAACCTGCAGACCATGTTGACCGACATGGCCAAGTCCTTCCAATGCCCGGCCGGGCGTGCGCAGCCCGAGCTGGAAATGCCGGCCCAGGCCATCACCCTCCTGGCAGATGCGGGCAAGCTGCGCCAGGCGCTGCTGAATCTGCTCTCGAATGCCTACAAATATTCGCCCGAAGGCGGTGCTGTGCGGATTGAGGTTGAACGGCTGTCCGATAAGGACACAACCCCGCGCGTGGCCATACGCATCAGCGACCACGGCATCGGCATGACACCCGAACAATGCAGCAAGGTATTTGCCCGCTTTTACCGTGCCGACACCTCCGGGCGCCTGCCGGGCACAGGCCTTGGCATGAGCATCGCCAAGGAAATTGTGGAACACCACCACGGCAGCATTTCCATCATCAGCGCACCCGGTGAAGGCAGCCAGTTCACCATCGTCTTACCCGAAGAAGCAAGAAGCCATGAGTCTGGAAAATTATCTGACCACGCGTGAGGCGGCCACGCTTCTGGGCATTTCAGTACCCACCGCGCAGCAATGGGTGGAACGCGGTTTGCTCAAAAGCTGGAAGACCGCTGGCGGCCACCGCCGCATTGCCCACGCCTCGGTGCAGGAAGTCGTCGCGCAACAATTAAAAAAGAAAGCGGCCCTGGAAAGCCCCTACCAGATGCCCATTCTGGTGGTTGAGGACGATGTGCATCTGATCCGGCTCTACAAACATCACATGAGCGCCTGGTCCTTTGGTGTGACCGTCTACGTGGCACCCAACGGTTACGAGGCCCTGGTACTGGCCGGAGAAGTGCAGCCCCGCATGATTGTTTGCGACTTGCGGCTGCCCGGCGTCAACGGCTTCAATATCGTGCGCGGCATTTGCGCCATACAGCGTTTTCAGGACGTGGGAATCGTTGTGGTGTCGGGCCTGTCAGGTGCAGAAATCGAGGCCCACGGCGGACTGCCAGACCGTGTGGAAGTGCTTGGCAAACCCGTGGACTTTGAGCGCCTGCAAGTGATTGCCGGCCAGCTGTGGAAAACCTTCAATACAAAAGCAAAAGGCGAACCCAAGGAAACGGGGCACTGAGACAGCGCAAACATGCAGCCGGGGCCCCTTCACTATGAATGGGTTTCCACGCGAAATGTGCTGCATCCAAGGCATCAAAATACAGGAAGAGCCGCCTTCACTTGCACCAACGGGCAGACTCTTGCGGCAAGTTGAAACTACATAAATGAACCCACAGGCCCAAAGGCGCTCAAGGCAAAATCGGCCTTTACTGCCAAGTCACCGTCGGTATCTGCAAAGCGCCGGGCAATCTGCTGGAATTCAGCATCGAGGTCCATAAAGGCATCCACTATTTCCGGCGCAAAGAAGGTGCCGCGTCCCTGCAGGATGATCTGCTTTGCCTTGGCATGTGTCATGGCGGGTTTGTAGACGCGTGGGCTGATCAGTGCGTCATACACATCGGCCACAGCCATCAGCCGCGCAGGCACAGGAATGTCGCATCCCTTGAGGCCCTCGGGGTAGCCTGTTCCGTCCCATTTTTCATGGTGCGCATAAACCAGATCCTTGGCGATTTCAAAGAAATGGCCTTGCGCGCCTGGCAACTGATCTGAACCACCAGCCAGCCGCTGGGCGCCCGACAGTGCGTCGCGGCCCAGGGCCGGATGGCGCTTCATCTGCTCGTACTCTTCTTCGGTGTAGCGCCCGGCCTTGAGCAATATCCGGTCGGGTATACCGACCTTGCCTATGTCATGCAGCGGTGCGCAGCGGTGAAGGATGTTGACGACTTCATCGCTCAGGAAATCTGCGTAGCCCGGCTTGTCCTGCATGTGTTGCGCCAGCAGGCGCACATAGTTCTGGGTGCGCAACAGGTGGTTGCCGGTGTCGCTGTCACGCGTCTCGGACAGGGAGGCCATGGCAAGAATGGTGATGTCCTGCATGGCCAGCAGTTGCCGGGTGCGGTTGGCAACTTCAACCTTCAATATGTCGTTGCTCTGGCGGATGGCCCGGCTCACCGTGGCTTGCGCCATGTGTGCATGAAGGCGCAACAGCAATATGCCCGGCCGTATGGGGTGGGTGACGTAGTCGGCTGCGCCCATTTGCAGCCAGGTCTCTTCGTGCTCGAGGTCGGTGCGACCGGCCAGAAAAACAACCGGAATGTGCTTTGTGAGCGGGTTGTCCTTGAGCTGTCTGCAAAGCGCGTAACCGTGATTGCCGGGCGTCAGAATATCCAGCAGGATGAGGTCGGGCTGCTCGCGCACCGCGAACTCCAGGGCATCGGCTGCTATCGGGGTGACGAAGACCCTGTAGTTTGCATCCAGCATGCCCGAAATTCTTGCCAGGTTGCCGGGGTCTACATCCACCACCAGAATGCTGTCCCGACCCAAGTGGCCCTCTGACCTTTCGGCCTGAATATTGGTGGAGTGCATGTTTCAGCCTGCCCTTGCGAGTTCAACCAGGGCCTCTGCCCCGACGGGGTGCCCACTGTAAAAGCCCTGGATGACCTGGCAGCCCTGCTGTGCCAGCAAGGCCGCCTGCTCCTCGGTCTCCACGCCCTGGGCAATGACTTCGATTCCCATGGCTTTGCTGATGGCGATCATGCAGTTACTGATGGCGCGTGCATCGGCGCTGGTGCTCAGGTCGCGCACGCACTGGGCATTGATCTTGAAGCTGCTGATCGACAGGCAATTGAGCCGCGACAGGCTGGAGAAAGAGATGCCGTAGTCATCAATGGCGATACGCACGCCAATTTCCCGCAGAGCCTGAATGTGCTGGATGTCGCCGGGCACGCACATCAACGCCTGGGTTTCGCTCAGCTCCATTTCCAGTTGCTGCGCGGACAGTCCGTTGTCCTGCAGCGCACGCAGCACTTCGCCCAGGAACAGGGGGCTGCGCAACTGGCGCAGGGAAACATTGAGCGACAGGGTGAACTCCGGCAAGCCCTGCTCACGCCAAAGGCGCATCTGGCTGCAGGCATGCTCCAGGGCCCAGCAGCCCAGGTGCACGATGGCACCGCTTTTCTCGGCCAGCGCAATGAACTGTGCCGTGTCCACATCCCCCAGAACAGGGTGCTTCCAGCGCATGAGTGCCTCGCAGCCTCGCAGTGACCTGGCCTTGTCATTGCGAATCTGCGGTTGATAGACCAGGGTGATTTCGCCGCGGTCAACCGCCTGCCAGAGGTCCAACTCCAGATTGGGCTGATCGGCCTCGTCCATGCCTTCGTCGTAAAAGCAAAAGGGCAGGCCAAAGCGCTTGGCACCGTACATGGCTGCATCGGCACGCTGCAGCAGGGTAAGCATGTCGTTGCCGTCCAGCGGGTAGCGCGCGCAGCCGATGCTCGCGCCTATTCCCAGGTGGCGACCCTGGATCTGCAGCCCCTGCGCCAGGGCATTCTGGATTTGTGAGCCTATGGCCTCGGCCATCTCCACCCGCTTCCTGCCGCGCAGCACCACCACAAACTCGTCGCCGCCAGCCCTTGCCAGAAGGTCTTCGGGCAACAGGGCTTTGCCCATGCGGTTGGCAACCTCCTGCAGCACCAGGTCACCCACGGCGTGTCCGAGTTCATCGTTGATGGGTTTGAAGCGGTCCAGGTCGATGAACAGCAGGGCGATCTCGTCCTGAAACAGGTCAGCGTCTGCAAGGTAATGCTTGAAGCGCTCCATCAGCATTCGGCGGTTGGGCAGGCCGGTCAGGGAATCGGTGTTGGCAATCGCCTCCATCTGCTTGACGGAGGGCTCGCCGTACGAAATGTCCACGTTGCCTTCCATGTAGGAAAGCACCTGACCCTGCGGGTCTTCAATCATGCGGATGGTTTTCCAGCCCAGAAATATCTGCCCGGATTTGCGCCGGTTGAACAGGGTGCCGTTCCAGCTTCCGGTGTCCATGAGTTCGAGCCAGAAGTCCTGAAAGAAGCTGGCATCGTGCCGGCCCGAGCCCAGCATGTTGGTGTTGCGGCCGACCAGTTCTACTTCGGAGTAGCCGCTGATGCGACAGAAGCCACCGTTGGCTGCAACAACGTTCCCCTCGGGACTGACCACCAGGGCGCCATGTTCGGACTTCACCCTGTGCACAAAGGCCGTCTGTGCCTGCAGGGGCGTGTAATCACCCTGCGTCGCGGGCTGCAGGTACCAGTGAATTTCCAGCTGGCCATCCTGAATCACGGGCATCAGCAATGCATCCAGCAGCAGAATCTTTTGCGCGGAGTCGCCGGCTACCCACTGGACTTGCATTTGCACGGCGCTCGAATGGGCATCTGCAAGGCCCAGGCGGGCAAGCACATGCTCGACCACCGGACTGTCTTGCTCCGCCAGATACTGGCGAATGTTCTTGCCGGTTTGCATGCCCGTACCCAGACGGCGGGAGCGCGGCTTGTCGCTGTTGGTCCGCAGGATGTTGCCCTGCTGGTCGGTTATCCAGTGCAGGGGCGAAGTCCTTGCCAGCAGGTTGGGCAAGAGGTTGTCGCTGGGAACTTCCTGCCCCAGCGACTGCAGCAGCATCTGGTGGTGCTTTTGCAGACGGTTGTGCTGCTGCATCAGGGTGTCGAGGTCCTGCGCGTATCGAAACAGTTGCGCGCTCAGGGCGTCTTCGCCCGGCACGGCTTGAAGATCAGCGTTCATTTCAGGTGGTCGCGCAACCACGACACGACTTGCAGGGGGCTAAAGGGCTTGATGAAATAGGCGTCTGCGCCACGGCGGCGCGCCTCGTCGCCGTCGGCTTGCTGGCCACGCGCTGTCAACATGGCCACAAGAATGTGGGCTGTGGTGTTGTCTGCCCGGATGGCATCGAGCACCTGCAAGCCGTCCAGCTCGCCGGGCATCATCACATCCAGCAAGACCGCAACCGGATGGTGTTTATGGATGGCAACCATTGCCGCTGCCCCGTTCTCGGCCTCGACCACCTCGTACTGCTTGCCCAGCGTGATGCTGAGCAGCCTGCGGATGTCAGCGTGGTCATCGACGATGACGATGTAGTTCATGTTGTGTGGCTCAAAACGGGATAGAAGGGAATCCAAATATCTCGGACCCTGACCGCATCCTATCAAATTGAAGTGAATTTTTCAGTATTTTGCCATTTTTTAGCAATTTTTGCCATTTAACCATGAAACAGAGCCTGCCCTAGGGCAAACCCCTATCCCGGTAGTAGCCGACTGCTACCGCTTGGCTGGGCGCGTTCCTAAACTGGTGGTTCACTTTCAAATTGGAGGCCCTTATGTCCAAAAAGATCCTGATGTTGTGCGGTGACTACGGTGAAGACTACGAGACCATGGTGCCTTTTCAGGCCATGCTGGCCATTGGCTACACGGTGCACGCGGTCTGCCCGGACAAGAAGGCCGGCGACTATGTGATGACGGCCATCCACGATTTCGAAGGCGCCCAGACCTACAGCGAAAAGCCGGGCCACCGCTTCACGCTCAACGCCAGCTTTGCCGAAGTCAACACCGCCAGCTATGACGGCTTGTTGATTCCCGGTGGCCGTGGCCCGGAGTACCTGCGGCTCAACGCCCGCGTGCTGGCCATCACCCGGGAGTTTGCCGAGGCCGGCAAGCCGATTGCGGCCGTGTGCCATGGTGCGCAGTTGCTCGCAGCGGTACCGGGCATCATCCGTGGCAAGCGCATCAGCGCCTACCCGGCCTGCCGCCCGGAAGTGGAACTGGCAGGTGCCAGCTTTGCCGAAATAGCCATTGACGCGGCAGTGACCGACGGCCAGTACGTGACCGCCCCGGCCTGGCCGGCACACCCGGCCTGGCTGTCACAGTTCTTTGCCCTGCTGGGCACCACCATCAGCCACTAGCGCTGCACAGCCCCCGGGCCTATGCTTGGGGGCTGTCGCCAACTGCGGGGAGTCCAGCATGTGCCAGATCTTTGTCAAAGCCAATCCCATGAGCTACGAGGCCACCACGCGCAGCATCCGCCTGCATGGTGTGGTCACCAGCGTACGCCTGGAAAACCTGTTTTGGGATACTTTGGAGGAAATCGCAAGCCGCGACGGCATGCAGGTGCCGCAGCTGCTGTCCAAGCTGTATGACGAACTGCTGGAGCACCGGGGCGACATACCCAACTACTCCAGCTTTCTGCGGGTGTGTTGCCAGCGCTACCTGGCCTTGCAACTGGACAACCGCATCCCGCGCGACCTGGGCATCCCCATACGCTCGCTCAATGCCCATGCAGTGCTGCACGGACTCAAACCCAAACTGGTGGAAGCCAGCGCCGGCTGAGCCCGGCACTGGCTGCGGCTGCGGGTACTGCTTTAGCGCACTACGGTGTTGCCGGATTTCTTGACCGCATCACCCGCCTTGAAACCGGGGTCTTGCGCGAATTCATAGTTGGCCTGGCTGCCGTCCTCAAACTGCACGCCCACGGTCCAGACGGTGTGGCTCTTGGCCTTTTCCTCGATCTTCTTGCCGACATAGGCGCCGCCTGCCGCTCCGGCTATGGTGGCCAGGTCCTTGCCGGCGCCCTGGCCCACCTGGTTGCCCAAAATGGCGCCAGCCACGCCACCGCCGATGAGGCCCAGGGCACTGCCCT
Organism: Rhodoferax lacus; assembly: GCF_003415675.1. GTDB lineage: Bacteria > Pseudomonadota > Gammaproteobacteria > Burkholderiales > Burkholderiaceae_C > Allorhodoferax > Allorhodoferax lacus. Next base: position 366,128 of record NZ_QFZK01000002.1, on the reverse strand, counting down.
CGCCACTCTTTTCCTGCGAGGAGACCGAAAGCACTTTGCCGCACGCTGCGCACAGGGCAGCAGACTTGGCGCCCTGCGAGGTCTTGCCTGTTGTGCTGGCTGCCGCCATGCGAGCACGGGCATCGGCCAAGGCCTTGTCATACACGGACTTGGCATCGCGGCGGCATTGCAGACGCGCAGCCGAGTCGGCTTCGTCATTGCACAAGGCCTTGTCACTCGCATAGCGCGACGCTGCTGCCTTGTTGTCGGCAGCCAGTTGCGCTTTGGGACTCAGGGGCGCCTGGGCGTGCGCCGTATGAACCAGGGTGAAGAGGGCAAGTGCCGATGCGGTCAGGAAAGTGGATGTTTTCATTGGGGGCTCCAACTCGTTGAGGTTTGAAAGTATTTACGCAAAGACGCACAGCATCATGCGATATTTCAACGCCCCAGCCAGACCACCAGTTGACCCATGGGAGCCATCGGTGTTTCCCCGGGCAAATGAAGTCGCTTTACGTCAACAGAGCGTCGTAACAACAGGAGACATGCCCAGTCGCACCGCATACGATGCGTTCACCATGAGCGACATCCCCACCCTGCGCACCGACCTGGCCGCTGCCTTCCGCTGGGCCGCGCGGCTTGGCATGCACGAGTCGATAGCCAACCACTTCAGCGTGGCCACCAACGCGTCGGGCAGCCAGTTTTTGCTCAACCCGGTGGGCAGCCATTTCTCACGCATACGTGCCAGCGACCTGTTATTGCTGGACGCCAACGACCCCACCACCTACGGCGGCGAGAACGCACCCGACCCCACGGCCTGGCACTTGCACGCCGCCTTGCACAGCGCGCTACCGCAGGCGCGCTGCATTCTGCACACCCATATGCACAACGCCACCGTGCTGTGCTGCCTGAAAGACTTTGAATTTTTGATGCTGGACCAGAACGCCTGCCGTTTTTATGGCCGCATTGCCTACGACCGCGGCTACGCAGGCATGGCGCTGGACGCAGACGAGGGCGCGCGCGTGGCCGCCCTGATGGGCGCAGGCAAAAGCGTGCTCTTCATGGGCAACCACGGCGTGATCGTGGTGGGGCCCACGGTGGCCCAGGCCTTTGACGAGCTGTATTACCTGGAAAAAGCCTGTGCCCTGCAGGTCTCAGCCCTGGCCACCGGCCGTGAACTCGCCCTGATCCCCGAGGCCGTGGCTCGCACCGCCTGCGGCCAATGGAACGATTACCCCACGCGCTTTAGCGAACTGCATTTCAACGCCCTTAAAACCATCCTCAACCAGCAAGAACCGGACTACCAAGCATGAACCCACACATCATCATTACCTGTGCCGTGACCGGCGCGGGCGACACGGTTGGCAAGAACCCCCATGTGCCGGTGACCCCGCGCCAGATTGCCGATGCGGCCATTGAAGCAGCGCACGCCGGAGCCACGGTGGTGCACTGCCATGTGCGCGACCCGCAAACGGGCAAAGGCAGCCGCGACCCGGCCCTGTACCGCGAGCTGATGGAGCACATCAAGGCTTCGGGTGTGGACGTCATCGTCAACCTGACCGCCGGCATGGGTGGCGACCTGGAAATTGGCCCGGATGAGCGGCCCTGTGACTTCGGCCCGGGCACCGACCTGGTGGGGCCGCTCACCCGCCTGGTGCATGTGGAAGAGCTGCTGCCCGACATCTGCACGCTGGACTGCGGCACGCTCAACTTTGGCGATGGCGACACGATTTATGTCTCCACACCGCAGGCCCTGCGCGTGGGCGCCAAGCGCATCACCGAGCTGGGTGTGAAGGCCGAGCTGGAAATCTTTGACACCGGCCACCTGTGGTTCTCCAAGCAGATGATCAAAGAGGGCTTGTTGGTGGACCCGCTGTTCCAGCTCTGCCTGGGCATCCCCTGGGGGGCTCCTGCCGACACCACTACCATGAAGGCCATGGTGGACAACCTGCCTTTGGGGGCCACCTGGGCCGGCTTTGGCATTGGCCGCATGCAAATGCCCATGGCCGCGCAGGCCATGCTCTTGGGCGGCAATGTGCGCGTCGGTCTGGAAGACAACCTGTGGCTGGACAAGGGCGTGCCCGCCAGCAACGGCTCTCTGGTGGAGCGTGTCATCAAGCTGATCGAATGCATGGGCGCCCGGCCCATGACGCCGGCCGAGGGCCGCGTGAAGATGAATTTGAAGAAGCGCTAAGCACAAAGGACACGACATGACTTTCAACACCGACATCAAAACCTTTGCCGCCCTGGGCACCGGCGTCATCGGCAGCGGCTGGATTGCCCGCGCCCTGGCCAACGGCCTGGACGTGATCGCCTGGGACCCTGCCCCCAACGCCGAAGCGCAGCTGGTGGAGCGCATCCGCAAATGCTGGCCTGCCCTGGTGGCCAATGGCCTCAAGCCCGGCGCCTCGCCCACGCGGCTGCGCTTTGTGGCCACCGTGGAAGAGTGCGTGAAGGACGCCGACTTCATCCAGGAAAGCGCGCCCGAAACCTTGTCGCTGAAAATCGACCTGCACACGCGCGTGACGGCTGCGGCACGCCCCGATGTGCTGATTGGCTCGTCCACCTCCGGCCTCTTGCCCAGCGAGTTTTATGCCAAAGCTGTGAACCCCGAGCGCTGCCTGGTAGGCCACCCCTTCAACCCCGTCTACCTGCTGCCGCTGGTGGAAGTGGTGGGCGGCACCCAGACGGCGCCCGATGCCATTCAGGCGGCCATGGCCTTCTACAAAAGCCTGGGCATGAAGCCCCTGCACGTGCGCAAGGAAGTGCCCGGCTTCATCGCCGACCGCTTGTTGGAGGCCCAATGGCGCGAGGCCCTGCACCTGATCAACGACGGCGTGGCCACCACCGGCGAGATTGACGACGCCATCCGCTATGGCGCGGGCATCCGCTGGTCCTTCATGGGCAGCTTTTTGATCTACACATTGGCCGGTGGTGACGCGGGCATGCGCCACTTCATGTCACAGTTCGGCCCGGCCCTCAAGCTGCCCTGGACCAAGCTGGTGGCACCCGAGCTGACCGATGCCCTGATTGACAAAGTGGTGGAGGGCACCGAGGTGCAGCTCGGCACCCACAGCATTGCCGACATGGAACGCTACCGCGACGACTGCCTGATGGCGGTGCAGGAGGCGGTGCGCGCCACCAAGATCAAGCACGGCATTTCGCTGGATGAATAATTTGTTGATCACCTGGAGCGGCCCGGTGGACAGGGCCTGGGTGGACTACAACGGCCACCTCAACGACGCCTACTACCTGGTGATCTTCAGCCTGTCCACCGACGCGCTGATGGCGCACATAGGCCTGGACGCCGCAGGCCGTGCCGCCACCGGCCACACCATGTACACGCTGGAGGTGCACCTGAACTACGTGCAGGAAGTGCACGCCGGCGTGGCCGTGGAAGTGCGCACGCAGATTCTGGGTGTGGATGCCAAGCGTGTCCACGTCTTCAACACCCTGCACCGGCAGGATGACGGCACGCTGTTGGCCACCAACGAGCAGATGCTGGCCAACATTGATACCTCGAATGCCCAGACGGGTCCGCGCACTGCTGCTTTTGCACCCAAGGTGGCGGCTGTGCTGCTGCCCCTGGCGCAGGCCCATGCAACCCTGCCCCGGCCTGCCAACGCGGGACGCAGCATTGCGCTGCCCGCTCCCAAAACACAGGGCTGACCATGAGCGATCCGCACATATCCTTGGGCCGCGTCAGCACGCCGCTGGAAAACACACCTGCACAAGCCTGGGATGCGAATGCCCCCATCGCCGCTCCGCTGCAACTGCACAGCCCCACCGTCCTGCCGCAGTGGGTGGACTACAACGGCCACATGAGCGAGAGCTGCTTTTTGCTGGTGTTTGGCGACAGCTCGGATGTCTTCTTCCGCTTTGTCGGCATTGACGAGAGCTACCGCGATGCCGGCGGCCACTCGCTCTACACGGTGCAAACGCAAATCCACCACATCCGCGAAGCGTCAGAAGGTGACCCACTCAGGCTCACGCTGCAAGTGCTGGATGTGGATGACAAACGCGTGCACATCTTCCACAGCATGTTCAACGCCACCAGCGGCGAACTGCTGGCCACGGGCGAGCAAATGCTGGTGCATGTGGACATGGCAGCCGGTCGCGCCGCGTCCATGCCGGCGTGGCTGCTGGGCCACATGCAGGCCATCCACGCGGCCCACGCGGTGCTGCCGCGCCCGGCGCAGGCTGGGGCGGCCATTGGCATACGCCGTAAATAGGCAACTGCACTGACACCCGCACATAGCGCAACGCAACGCCCAGCAAACAGCACGACCCCTTTGCCAGAGAACCACACCATGCATTTCGAACTCAGCCACGAACACACCATGCTGGTGGACACGGCCCGCGCCTTCATTGAGGCCGAGCTGTATCCGCACGAAGACCTGGTGGAGCGCACCGACGAGGTCCCGCCCGAGCTGGCCGCCGAGATACAGGCCAAGGCCATCGCAGTCGGTCTTTTTGCAGCCAACATGCCCGAAGAACTGGGGGGCGGCGGTCTGGATAATTTTGGCGTGACACTCTTGGAGCGCGAACTGGGCCGTGCCTCTTACGGCCTGCAGATGCTGATTGCGCGGCCCAGCAACATCCTGCGCGGCTGCACCGGCTCGCAAATTGAAGAGTACCTGTTGCCCACCATACGCGGCGAACGCCACGACTGCCTGGCCATGACCGAACCCAACGCGGGCTCGGACGTGCGCGGCATGCTGACCACCGCGGTGCGCGATGGCGATGACTATGTGATCAACGGCAGCAAGCACTTCATCAGCCATGCCGACATGTCCGACTATGTGATTCTGTTTGCCGCCACCGGCGTGGAAGAAACCAAAGCCGGACCCAAAAAAACCATCACCGGCTTTCTGGTGGACTTTGACACCCCGGGCATGACGCGCAGGCGCGGGCCGGCCTGCGTATCGCACCGCGGCTACCACCAGTGCGAGCTGTTTTTTGACGACATGCGCGTGCCCGCCACCAAGCGCCTGGGCGAAGAGGGCAAGGGCTTTGAGCTGATGGGCGAGTGGCTGGGCGCCACGCGCCTGACGGTGGCTGCCACCAGCGTAGGACGGGGCCGGCGCGTGCTGGACCTGGCCACCGAGTGGGCCGCCACACGCAAGCAGTTTGGCCAGCCCATTGGGCGCTTCCAGGGCACCGGCTTCAAGCTGGCCGACATGGCCACCGAGTTGGAGGCCGCCGAGCTGCTGACCCTGCAAGCCGCCTGGAAGTGCGACCAAGGCCGCATGACGGACTCAGACGCGGCCATGGCCAAGCTGTTTGCGTCGGAAACCCTGGCGCGCATCACCGACCAGACCCTGCAGATTTTTGGCGGCATGGGCCTGATGGGCTCGCTGCCGATTGAGCGCTACTGGCGCGACGCGCGGGTGGAACGCATTTGGGACGGCACCAGCGAAATCCAGCGCCACATCATCTCGCGCGCCATGCTGCGCGCGCATGGCGCGTGAGCAGCGCACCGAACGCCGCACGGCCGCCCGAAGGCGTGAGCGCCCCCTCGGGGGGCAGCGAACCTCGCGAAGCGGGGAGCGTGGGGGCTACACCCCTGCAACGCCTTTTCTCGCCGCGCAGCATCGCTGTCTTCGGTGGGCGGGCCGCTGTGGAAGTGATACGCCAGTGCCGCAAGCTGGGGTTTACGGGCGCGCTCTGGCCGGTGCACCCCACACGCAGCGAGATGGAAGGCCTGCCCTGCTTTGCCGATGTGGCCTCACTGCCCGCTGCACCGGATGCGGCCTTCATCGCCGTGCCTGCAGAGGCCACGGTGCAGGTGGTGCGGCAACTGGCAGCGCGCGGAGCGGGCGGTGCCATCTGCTATGCCTCCGGCTTTGCCGAGGTGGGTGGCGCGGGCATAGACCTGCAAGACGCGTTAGTGGCCGCCGCAGGCGACATGGCACTGATTGGCCCCAACTGCTACGGCCTGCTGAACTACCTGGACGGCGTGGCCCTGTGGCCGGACCAGCATGGCGGGCAACGCCTGGAGCGCGGCGTGGCCATCATCACGCAGAGCGGCAACATTGGCCTGAACCTCACCATGCAGCGCCGCGCCCTGCCCTTGGCCTACCTGATCACCGTGGGCAACAAAGCCGGCGACAGCATGGACGCCATCATTGACACGCTGCTAAACGACCCGCGCGTCACCGCCATCGGCATGCACATCGAGGGGCTGGACGATGTGGCGGCGTTTTCACGGGTGGCACTCAAGGCCTTGCAAAAGCGGGTGCCGCTGGTGGCCCTGAAGGCCGGCAGCTCGGAGCTGGGCGCGCGCACCACCATGAGCCACACCAGCTCGCTGGCCGGACCGGACGCGCTGTACGACGCGCTGTTTGCGCGCTGCGGCATAGCCCGCGTGTTGGACGTGGCCAGTCTGCTGGAGACGCTCAAATTCTTGCATGTGCATGGTGGCCTTAGGGACAAACGCATCGTCTCGGCCAGTTGTTCGGGCGGCGAAGCCTCGCTGGTGGCTGACCTTGCGCAAACCCACAGCCTGACCATGCCGGACCTGCCCGCTGCAGCGCACGCGCGCCTGCTGGCCGTGCTGGGCGAGAAGGTCACTGTGGCAAACCCGCTGGATTACCACACGTATATCTGGGGCGATCTGGCCGCGCAAACCGAATGCTTTGCAGGCCTCATGGACTGCGGCTTTGACGCCCATGTGCTGGTGCTGGACTTCCCGCGCGCCGACCGTTGTGACGGCTCTAGCTGGCAGACCACGCTGGACGGATTTGTGGCCGCACAAAAGCAAACCGGCGCTGCCGCCGTGGTGCTGACAACGCTACCCGAGGGCTTGCCCGATGCGGTGGGTCAGGCCCTGCTGGCCCAGGGCATTGCGCCCATGCAGGGCACAGCCGACTGCATGCTGGCCATCGCGCATGCCGCGCGCATTGGCGCGGCGCAGGCGCATTGCAGCACAACGCTGGCGGTCGCTGGCGTTAGTGCCCGTACCGGTGGTGCTGGCAGCAGCGCCAGCCATATGCTGAACGAAGTCGCCAGCAAGCAGGCCCTGCACGCCTTTGGACTGCCTATTCCCCAAGGCGCTTGCGTGCACGCGCACGAGGCTGCAGACGCAGCCCAGCGCCTGGGCTTTCCCGTGGTGGTGAAGGCTGTGTCTGACACCCTGGCGCACAAGACCGAGGCCGGTGGCGTGCAACTGAATCTGAAAAGCGCAGCCGCGGTGCAAGCCGCAGTAGACGCCATGGCGCATCTCACCGACACGTTTCTGGTGGAGCAGATGGCCCGTGAGGTGGTGGCCGAGATCATCGTGGGCATCACACGCGACGCGCAGTTTGGCCTGGCGCTCACCCTGGGTGCCGGTGGCATCTGGGTAGAGTTGCTCAAGGACTCGGCCACGCTGCTGCTGCCTGTCTCCAATGCCGACATCCGCAGCGCCTTGCAGGGCCTCAAGATCTGGCCCGTGTTGAATGGCTACCGGGGCAAGCTCGCAGGCGATGTGGATGCATTGGTCAAAGCCATTGCCGCCATTGCCAGCTATGCAGAGGCCCACGCCAGCAGCTTGCTGGAGCTCGACGTCAACCCGATACTGGTGCTCCGCACGGGCGTGCTCGCAGTGGACGCGCTGATTCACCTGTCGGGCATCTCGCCCACCTCCCACCCCACACAGCAAGGCACCGCATGACCGACACCCACACCCCTGTGCGCACCCATGCCGAGCACGGCGTGCTCACCATCACCCTGGACCGGCCCAAGGCCAATGCCATCAACGTGGCCACCAGCCGCGCGCTCTACGCGGCCTTTGCACAATTGCAGGACGACCCGGCGCTGCGCGTGGCCATCCTCACCGGCACCGGCCGCTTTTTCTCTGCCGGCTGGGATTTGAATGCCGCCACCGAGGGCGAGGCCATCAACGCCGACCACGGGCCCGGCGGCTTTGCCGGGCTCACCGAATTTTTCAACTTGAGCAAACCAGTGATCGCCGCCGTCAACGGCCTGGCCTTTGGCGGCGGCTTCGAGCTGGCCCTGGCCGCCGACCTGATTGTGGCGGCCGACCATGCGGAGTTCGCCCTGCCCGAAGTGAAGCTGGGCATGGTGGCCGACTCCGGCGGCCTGCAGCGCCTGCCCAAGCGCCTGCCGCGCGCCATTGCCACCGAACTGCTGATGACGGGGCGGCGCATGTCGGCACAGGAGGCCGAGCGCTGGGGCCTGGTCAACCGCGTGGTACCTGCCGAACAGTTGATGGCCACCGCACAGGAGCTGGCCACCCAACTGGTGCAAGCCGCACCGCTCGCCCTGGCCGCCGTGAAAGAAGTGCTGCGCGGCACCGAAGCGCACAGCGTGCAGCAGGCCTACACCAGCATGCGCAGCGGCAGCTTCTGCCATTACAGTGCCATGCTCGCGTCCGAAGATGCCAAGGAAGGCCCGCGCGCCTTTGGTGAGAAGCGCGCGCCGCGCTGGAGCGGAAAATAGCAGCAGCAAGGGTGTAAGAGGCAGCGCACCTGCGGCGACCAATCGCATACCTTCCGATTGAAAGACCGCCATGCCACTGCCCACCATCCCACTCCCCATCGCCAGCTTGCTTGCCAGCGCTTGCTGCGCCCTGCCCCTGGCAGCGCTTGCAACGCCTGTGTGCGAGGCCCGGTCCGGCGCGCTGCGCACACCCGTGGTGGAGCTCTACACCTCCGAGGGCTGCAGCTCCTGCCCGCCAGCGGACCAGTGGCTGTCCACGCTCAAGGGGCAACCGGTCGTGGCCCAGGCCTTTCATGTGGCGTATTGGGATTACATCGGCTGGAAGGACCGCTTTGCGCAGGCCACGTTCACCGCGCGGCAAAGAGATATTGCCGCGCACAACCAGCAGGCAAGCATCTACACACCGCAGGTGGTGCGCAACGGGCGCGACTGGCGAACCAGCCAACCGGTCACCGAATCCAAGGCTGCGGCCCAGGCCAGCATCCGCATCCAGCGCGTGGGCGCCACCGATGGCTTTGAGGCGCGCGTGGAGCCGCTCGATGCCAACGCTGCCTGGACGGCCTACTGGACGGTCACAGAAGACGGCCACAGCTCGCGCGTCAAGGCGGGTGAGAACGCGGGCGAATTCCTGAAACACGACTTTGTGGTGCGCCAGTACACGCCGCTGGGGCGTTACCAGGGTGCGCAGTCGCTGCAATTTTTTGCCTTGGCGGCCGATGCCGCGCACCCGCGCCGCATCAACCTGGTGGTAACAGACCCGCAAAGCGGCGAGCCGCTGCAGGCACTCAGCCTCAGCTGCAGTTGAAGGCGCTGCGCCTGGCTATCCTGCGCAAGCGGCGCTGCTGAGGCGATCAGGCCAGCTTGAATACCGCTACGGTGTCCACCAGGTCATCGGCCCGGGTCTTGAGGCTTCTGGCTGCCACGGCCATTTCTTCCACCAGCTCGGCGTTCTGCTGCGTCATCTGGTCCATCAGGGCCACCGCATCGCCCAACTGGGACACGTCCTCGCTTTGCTGGGTGCTGGCCAGGCTGATTTCGCCCATGAGTTCGGTCACCTGGTGCACGCTGGCCACCACTTCGGTCATCGTGGCACCGGCCTCATCCACGAGCTCGGTGCCCTGCTCCACCCGCTGCACGCTGGCGCTGATCAGGCTTTTGATTTCCCGCGCCGCCTCGGCGCTGCGGCCGGCCAGCGAACGCACTTCACTGGCCACCACCGCAAAACCGCGGCCCTGCTCGCCGGCGCGCGCCGCTTCCACCGCTGCGTTCAAGGCCAGGATGTTGGTCTGAAAGGCAATGCCGTCAATCACCTGGATGATGTCGGCAATACGGTGCGATGACTCGGTAATGCCCTTCATGGTGTCCACCACCTGCGCCACCACCTGGCCGCCCTTGCTTGCCATGCCGGAGGTACTCAGGGCCACCTGGTTGGCCTTTTGTGCGCTGAGGGCGTTTTGCTTGATGCGCTCGCTCAGGTCATGCACCGCAGCCGAGGTTTGCTCCAGCGAGGCGGCCTGGGTTTCGGTGCGCTGGGACAGGTTGGCCTCGCTCTGCGCAATATCCGCGCTGGCCAGGGCCACGCCATCGGCGCCCACGCGTACCTTTGACACCACGCCGGTGAGCTGCTGCTGCATGTTTTTGAGGGCCTGCAACAGCTGTGCCGCCTCATTGCTGCCGGGCGCCTCAATGCGCTGGCTGAGGTCACCCGAGGCGACGGTGTGCGTGATAGCCACGGCCGCGTTCAGGGGCGCGGTGATCGAGCGGATGATAAGCAGGCCAAACACCACGGCCAGGGCCAGCGCAGTCAGCCCGCTGACCAGCATGCCCAGCTTCATGCTGGCCACCGAATCCACCGCGCCGGACGTCACAGCGCTGGCTTCTTGAACCTGCTGCTTGCGAAAAGCCTGCAACTCGGCACGAATGGTCTCGCTGTCGGCATCAAAGCCCGGGGCGCCAGCAGCCCCTTTCATGAGCAGATTGCCAGCCTCCATGCCTTTGTCGATATAGGCGGCAGCCATGGCTTTGCCCACCGAGTAAAACTTGTCAAAGTCCGCCTCCATGCGGTCGAGCTGCTGGCTGTTCTGTGCATCGCCCTGGTAGTAGGTGCGAAAGGTCTTGATGCCCTCGTGAAAGGTTTTGTACGCGGCCTCGGCATCCTTGTAGCCATCCGGGTCGTGTGTGGCCGACACGTCGGTGAGGAATTGCTGCACCTCCGAGCGGCTCATGTCCATGGCATCGGCCACCAGCACATGGGGCAGTGTGACGGCGCTGATTTGCGCCACCCCCGAGCCCAGGTGCGAGAGCATGGCACCCAGCACCAGCAGGGTAATGCCAAAGACGGCGGTCAGGCAGGCAAAGGCCATACCGATCTGTGCCTTGATACTCAGGTTGTTGAACATGCGTGGCTCTCCCTTCTTTTCATTATCGGGGGAGCTTGGCGCGCCGCAAGTGCCAACGGCGGGGTATTTGCCGCAACACTGCGCTGGCGCAAACCAGAGTCGGCCACAGGCTGGCTGACTGGATCAAGCGATGTATGAAACAGGGCTCAGGCAATGAGGACCGATATCGGCCAGCTGCGCACAGCCGGTCAGCGCCATGGTCATTTCCAGGTCGTCGCGCAGCAGGCGAATCACATGGGCCACACCCAGCGCACCCTGTGCAGCCAGCCCCCAGACGTAGGGGCGACCCAGCAGCACGGCCGCAGCACCATGGGCCAGGGCCACGAACACATCGCGCCCGCTGCGCACACCACTGTCAAACAGCACCGGCACACGGCCCGCCACACGCTGCACGATAGCGTCCAGCGCCTGCAGGCTGATGGGCGCACCGGCCAGCACCCGCCCGCCGTGGTTGGAGACCACGATGCCATCGCAACCGGCGTCCAGCGCCGCCTGGGCATCGTCGGGGTGCAGCAGGCCTTTGAGCAGCAGGGGCAGACCGGTCTGGCTGCGCAGCCAGCGCACGTCGTCCCAGGTGGGCGCCTCGGCCATCCAGCCACCAAAGACCTGGCTGCTGGCAGCATGCAGTGGCAATGCACTGGCTGCGCCGCGCGCATCGGCAGGCTCCAAGTTCACGGCCTGCACATGGGCCGGCAGTACCAGCGTGGCGCGCTTGATGGGCGCGTCCACCGTGAACACGATGGCACTGCAGCCCGCGTTCAGTGCGCGCTGCAAGAGGCGCACTGTGCGCTCGCGGTTGCCTTGCCAGTAGAGCTGGAACCAGGCGCCAGCCCCTGCCTCGCCACTGCCGGCGCGGGCCGCAGACACAATGTCCGCAAAGGGCTGACTGGCCAGGCTGCTCAGCACACACTGCCCGCCCTGCGCCGCAGACGCCATGGCGCTGGCACATTCGCCCTGAACGTGGAACAGGCGCTGGTAGGCAATCGGCGCCAGCAGCAGGGGGTGCTGCAGCACCTGGCCGAACAGGCTCACGCGTGTGTGGCCACCACGCACATCACACAAGGGCCGCGGCATCAAGCGGCTTTGCTGCAGCGCCTGCACATTGCCGGCACTGTCGTCCTCGTCCAGATAGTTCCAAATGCCAGGCGCAAGCCTTGCGCGGGCCAATGCCCGGTAGGCGTCCACGCTCTCGACACAGGCCAGTGCGGCAAGTCCCTCAGCCTCGGCAACTTGCACAGCCCGTGCATCTGCACCCGGCGCGCTCATGTTTGTGCCCAGCGCCGCAACAGGTTGTGGTAGGTGCCGGTGAGCTGCACCACGGCGGGTGCTTCGCCCAGATCCTGGCGCAATTGCAGCAACGCCATGTCCATATCAAAAAGCAGGCGGCGCTGGCCCGCATCGGGCACCATGCTTTGCAGAAACATAAAGCAGCACAGGCGCTCGCCCGATGTAACAGGGCTGACCGCATGGAGGGACGACGAGGGATACAGCACCAGGCTGCCGGCCTTGCACTTCACGCCGTGCTGGCCAAAGGTGTCGTCAATGGTGAGCACGCCACCCTCGTAACTCTCAGGCTCCGAGAGGAACAGCGTGGCCGACACGTCCGAGCGCACGTAGGCACCGGGCTGGCCCGGCACCAGGCGCATGGCGTTGTCGGTGTGAAAGCCATAGCTGTTGCTCTGGCCGCTGTAGCGGTTGAAAAAAGGCGGCAGGATTTTGAGCGGCAATGCCGCCGCAAAAAACTGTGCCGAGCGGCTCAAGGCCTGCAGCACCAGATGCCGCAAAGCCGGCAGCTGCGGCGCCTCCTCAGACAGCTGCTGGTTGTTCTTGACCATCGCAGCCTGCGGCCCGGCCGTGATCTGGCCGCTGGCCCAGTGGGCTTCGGCCAGCAGTTGGCGCGCAATACTCAGCTCGTCTGCCGACAGCACGTTGTCCAGGGTGAGCAGCATCGCGGGTTTCCTTCTGGCCTGTGGCCTTGAACTTAAAAACGGTATTCGGCCGACACGGTGGCGCTGCGCCGCACGCCGGGCACGGTGAAGCCGCCGTTGTCATACACCGCATCAAAGTACAGCTGGTCAAACAGGTTCTTGATGTTGAACTGCAGCTTCCACTGGTTGATCTCGTAGGCCACCATGGCGTCCCAGCGCACGTACGACGGTGCGATGTTGGGGTGGTACGCGCCGTTCAGCGTGGGTACGGCAAGCGCGCTACTGGGGTTGACCGCGTTGCGTTCGCCCTTGGCTTCCACACCACCAGCAACGGTCCATTGGCTGTCGACCTTGTAGCTGGTCCACAGGTTGAAGGTGTAGGGCGGGGAATTGCGGGCCACCTGGCCTGCGTATCCGGAATTGGCCAGGGTGATGGCGCCGGTAGTGGTATTGACGTTTTCGGCCACTTCCAGAATGCGGGCATCCATGAGTGAGAGGCCCGCAAAGACTTCCCACTTCTCGGTGATGCGGCCGGCCGCCTCGAGCTCAATGCCGTTGGTGCGGCGCATTTTGGTCAGAATGGTTGCGGTGGATTCCAGATCGGCACTGCGCTCCCAGTTCTTGGTGGCCTGGTAAATGGCGGCACGCAGGGACAGGTCGCCGTCCAGCAGCAGCCATTTGGCACCCAGCTCGATGACGTCACTGCGCTCGGCCGGCTGGGGCACCACCGTCAACTGGTAGAGGTCGGCTGTGGGGCTGAAGGAATCGCTCCAGGACAGGTAGTAGTGGATGTCATCTGTGGGGTGGAAGGACAGGGCTGCACGGTAGCTGTTCTCGCCGTACTTCAAGGCGGGCGAGGTGGTGCTGCTGTACTTGGCATCCATCTGGTCGCGGCGCACGCCAGCTGTTGCCTTCCACTGCGGCACGAACTCCACCGTGTCTTGCACGTAGACGGCGTAGGAATCGCTTTTGAAACTGCTGGCCGTGCCAGTCAGCGCCTGCTGGTAAGGGCGGAAGTCGGGCGCGGCGGTGGTACCGTAGTTTTGCAGTGCCTTGCGATAACTGTCCTCATTCAGGTACTCCACGCCGGCAATGGCCTCGTGGTCCATACCGAAGGCCTTGAACTGGTTGCTGTAGTCGGACTGCAGGGTGGTGGTCTTGTAGTGGGACACGCGGGTCTGGTTGCCGCCAACCCCACCGGACGCATCGGGCACGGTCGTCAGGCTGGGGGTTTTGGCCCAGTAGCTGCGGTCATAGTCGCCCATGCGCAGCTGGGTTCGCAACTGGCTGGTGCCTGAGAGCTTGACCTCGTTGACCAGGGTGGTGAGCCGGGTATCGCTGTTGTCAAACGTTTTGTCGTTGCCAAAAAAGGTGCTTGCGGCCAAGGCCGTGCCCGGCGCCCGGGTGGCGGCGTCGAAAGAGACACCGTAGTCCGGGTTGTCATGGGTTTGCAGCTCCAGGTAGTTGAGCCAGAACTTGTTGTCGGTGTCCTGGTTCAGGCCCAGGCTGATGGCCACACCCTGGCGATGCACCTCGGCCTCTGTGCCGGTGGTGGGGTTGCTGCGCCAGCTGCCTTCGTCACGCTTCATGGCGTTGATGCGGATGGAGGTGCTCTCATTGATGGGCTTGTTGATATCGGCCGCAAGCTCGGTATAGCCGTTGGTGCCCACGCTGGTGGTGATCTTGTTTTGCTCGTACGACAGGGGTGTCTTGCTGACCTGGTTGATCACGCCTCCGGCCTGGCCGCGGCCAAACAGCATGGCGCCCGCGCCACGCAGCACATCCACCTGTTCGAGGGCAAAGGTCTCGCGGTTGTACTGCGCGGTGTCGCGTATGCCGTCCAGGTACATGTCACCAAAGGTGTAGAAGCCGCGCAGGTTCATGTTGTCGCCCGAACGCCCGCCCTCTGCGGCGTTAAAGGAGATGCCCGAGACATTGCGCAGCGCCTCGCGCAGCGAGCCCACCTGCTGCTGCTCCATCAGCTCGTGGGTCACCGTGGTAATGGCCTGCGGGATGTCTTGCGGGTCCTGCAGGACCTTGCCCACCCGGGTGGTGGTGGCGCGCAGGCCGTCAGGCTTGTCGGCCGTGGCCTGTACCTGAACGGCGGGCAGTTCCTTGGCCGCGTCAGCGGATGGCTGCGCCATGGCCTGGGGCGCAAAGCTGGACATTCCGGCCAGCATCAAGGCGCCCAGGGGCAGCAGGCTGCGGCTGCACCCGGCGGACGTATGTGCCTTGGCAACGGTCTGCGCTGGCAGGGCTTTCATGGTTTGCGCGGCGTGCGCGATGGGTTTGCGATGGGACATGGTCAGTCACTCCTGTAAGGTTCTTCTGGATGAATGGCTGGCTTGGCGTCACACACGCGTCTGGCTGGCTGCAAAGGGGGGCAGACCTATTTGGTCAATATCAATTTGTCCTGGCGCGTGATGCGCAAGCGGTAGGCTTCTCCGCGGTGCACGATCACCACTTCGCGCTGCGCGCCAAAAAGCCGTGCTGCTTCAATGCGGGCCGGTTCAGCGCCCCGCGCCAGCCGGGGCAGGTCGGTTTGGGGTGCCGGGCTTGCACTCATGGCCTGGCCGGATCGGTCACAAAGCCGATACGGGTGACGCCTGCGCGCGCTGCATCCGACATCAGCTGGGCCACTTTTTCATAGGGCGTGGTGCGCTGGGCGCGGATGTGCAGTTCGGGCTGTGGCTGCTGAATGGCAGCGGCTGCCAGGCGCGCATGGAGCGCTGCGGCATCCACCACCTGTCCATTCCAGTAGACCGCGTTGCTGGCGTCAATGGACAGCTGCACGCTATCGGGCTTGCTGATCTGGGGACTGGAGGCCGCACGCGGAAGCTCCAGCTTGACCGCATGCGTCAGCATGGGGGCCGTAACCAGAAAGATCACCAGCAAGACCAGCATCACGTCGATCAGGGGCACCATATTGATTTCCGCCAGCGGTGCGTTGTCGTCGCCCGTCTCCAGGCTGCCATAGCTCATACGGCACCGGCCGCAGCCGCCCCCATGCCCACTCCCACGCCGCTGGCGCGGGCCAGGGTGATGACCTTGTCACTGGTGGCACGCGCATCGTCACGCAGCGGCGAGCCCTTGATGCCAGTGGCCAGGAAGTTGTGCACATCGTAGGCAAACGAATTGAGCTGGGTGAGCGTGTTGCGGGTGGCGCGGGCAAAGCTGTTGTAGGCTATTGCCGCGGGAATCGCCACGGCCAGGCCTATACCGGTCATGATCAGCGCCTCGCCCACGGGGCCTGCCACCTTGTCCAGCGAGCTTTGGCCCGACAGGCCAATGGCCATCAATGCATGGTAGATGCCCCACACCGTGCCCAGCAGCCCGACAAAGGGGGCGCTGGAAGCCACAGTGGCCAAAAAAGTCTGGCCAAACTCCAGGCGCGCCTTGTCTTCTTCGATGGCGCGGCGCAGGGCCCGCGTCAGCATTTCATCGGGTGCGCCAGCATCCACCAGACTGGGCGCACCGGCGCGGCGGCTCAAGTGGTCCACCGCAGTGAAGCCGTGATGCAGCAAATGTGAAAACGGCTCGGGCGTGCCCGTGCTGCGCAGTTCGCTGGCCACGGCCTCCAAGTTGGGGGCATCCCAGAACACTTTGAGGAAACGCTGGCTCTGCCGACTGGCACGCATGAGCCCAATGCCCTTGGTCACGATCAGGTACCAACTCACTACCGAGCCCAGCAACAGCACGGCCAGCACCCCACGGGCCACGGCATCGGTGTGTTCCAGAAAATGGGCAAAGCCCAGTGTTTCGTTCATATTCATTTACCCTTTCAAACCAAAAACAATCGGAACCAGAACCCAGGCCGCAACGGCCTCGGCACCCTGTTTGGCCGGCACAAACTTCCAGCGTCTGACTGCCGCCATGGCCGCACGGTCCAGCCGCTCAAAGCCGGAGCTGCTGCGCACCTCCACCTGCGCCGCCACACCCGAGGCCTCGACCAGCACATGCAGCAGCACCCGGCCCTCCTCGCCCGCGCGCCTGGACAGTGGTGGGTACACCGGCGCGGGGTTGTCCAGATAGGCGGCGTCAAAGCGGGGGGCAGTGGTCGCAGCAGCAGGCGCAGTTGCAGGTGTTGCCGCTGGCGCGGTACTGGCTTGCGTTGCAACTGCAGAAGTCGCCACGGCTGGCGTGGCTTTCTCCGGTTTGGCCGCCTCAAAAGAGGGGGCGGCTTGGGCGCTTTCGGAAGCCAACAGGGGCTGCGCCACCTTGGGTTGCTGCCTGTTCTGTGTCTGCTGCGGCCGCGCGGGTTCCGCGACTGGCCTGGATGGGGATAGGACAGGCGACTTGGGTGCTGTCACCGGGTCTTGAAACAGTTCCACCATCAGGGCGTTTGCTGGCTCGGGCGGGGTGAAGCTTTGCATGGAAAGCAAACCTGCAAACAGCCCGGCATGCGCCAGCAGCACCAGCGCCAGTGCAGTTGGGGACAGGCGGTGGACACGGGCTCGCTGCGCCGTTCCACCGTGGGCGGTGGCGCGGGTCATGGCTGTGGCACAAGAAGAATTTCCATGCGTCAATTCTAAATGCGAATTACTCCTATTTAGATTTGATAGTGAATTTTTTCCTGAAACCGCATGATTCAAACAACCAGCGCAAAGCAAAAAGCCCCAAGCGACGAATCACTTGGGGCTTTGCTTGTTCTGGAGGAAGAGGTGGGATTCGAACCCACGGTACCTTTCGGTACGCCTGATTTCGAATCAGGTACATTCGGCCACTCTGCCACTCTTCCATGCGCTTCTCAGCACAGGCCGAGATTCTAGCAGCACGCAGACCGCCTTCTGGCGACCTGCAGCCGAAGATTAGACGGCCAGCTTCTCCAGGCCGCCCATGTAGGGGCGCAGTGCTTC
The DNA here is from genome assembly GCF_003415675.1 of Rhodoferax lacus. GTDB lineage: Bacteria > Pseudomonadota > Gammaproteobacteria > Burkholderiales > Burkholderiaceae_C > Allorhodoferax > Allorhodoferax lacus. The sequence goes on along the minus strand of NZ_QFZK01000002.1, from coordinate 348,527 downwards.
TGGCACGGTGATGGAGCCATCGGCATTCTGGTAGTTCTCCAGCACCGCCACCAGCGTGCGGCCCACAGCCAGGCCGGAGCCGTTCAGGGTGTGCACCAGCTCGTTCTTGCCCTGGGCGTTCTTGAAGCGGGCCTGCAGGCGACGCGACTGGAAGGCCTCGCAGTTGGAGACCGAGCTGATCTCGCGGTAGGTGTTCTGCGCAGGCAGCCACACCTCCAGGTCATAGGTCTTGGCCGCGCCAAAGCCCATGTCGCCGGTACACAGGCTCATCACTCGGTAGGGCAGGCCCAGCTTTTGCAGAATGGCTTCGGCGTGGCCTGTCATTTCTTCCAGCGCCTCGTAGCTCTTCTCGGGGTGCACGATTTGCACCATCTCGACCTTGTCGAACTGGTGCTGGCGAATCAGGCCACGCGTGTCGCGCCCGGCGCTGCCGGCTTCCGAGCGGAAGCAGGGCGTGTGGGCGGTGAGCTTCATGGGCAAATCGCTCTCGGCCAGCACCACATCGCGCACGAAGTTGGTCATGGTGACTTCGCTGGTGGGGATCAGGTAGAGGGCGGTATGGTCGGGCTGCTGCTCGCCTTCCTGGCCGCCTTTTTTGGCAGCGAACAGGTCGCCTTCAAACTTGGGCAGCTGGCCGGTGCCGCGCAGGGTCTCGCCGTTGACGATGTAAGGCGTGTAGCACTCGGTGTAGCCATGCTCCAGGGTCTGCACGTCCAGCATGAACTGGGCCAGGGCCCGGTGCAGACGGGCCACGGGGCCCTTCATCACGGTAAAGCGCGAGCCGGTGAGCTTCACGCCCATCTCGAAGTCCAGGCCCAGGGGTTCGCCCAGGTCCACATGGTCTTTGATGTCAAAAGCGTAAGTGCCCGGTGTGCCCCAGCTGCGCACCACCACGTTGCCATGTTCATCGGCACCCACGGGCACGCTCTCGTGTGGCAGGTTGGGCACGGCCAGCAGAAGCGTTTGCATCTCGCCCTGGATTTGTTCCAGGCGGGTGGCAGAACTGTCGAGCTCGGCCTTGAGGCCATTCACCTCGGCCATGACGGCATCCACCTCGGCCGCGCCAGACGGGCCCTTGGACTTGAGCATGCCGATTTGCTTGCTCAGGGAATTGCGCTTGCTCTGCAGTTCCTCGGTGCGCATCTGGATGGCTTTGCGCTCGGTCTCCAAGGTGCGGAAGGCGGCCTCGTCCAGAAAGGTTTGCGGGTTCTTGCGGGTGGCAAGGCGGGCCACGACGGAGTCGAGGTCTTTACGGAGGTGGTTGATGTCCAGCATGTTGGTATCTTATTGGGGGTTGTTGTCCAGGCGCAGACCCTTGGGCAGCGGGAATTTCACGGTTTCTTCAATGCCATCCATCTTGCGCACGGACACGGCACCCAGCGCCTTGAGGCGGTCTATCACGGCCTTCACCAGTATTTCGGGTGCGGAGGCGCCAGCGGTCAGGCCCACGCGCAGGCTGCCGTCAAACCATTCGGCTTGCAGCTCTTCGGCGCTGTCGACCATGTAGCTGGCGGTGCCCAGCTTGCGCGCCACTTCACGCAGGCGGTTGCTGTTGGAGCTGGTGGGGCTGCCCACCACGATCACCACATCCACCTGCGGGCTCATCAGCTTGACGGCGTCCTGGCGGTTTTGCGTGGCGTAGCAAATATCCTGCTGCTTGGGCTCGCGCACCATGGGAAAGCGTGCCTTTACAGCGGCGGCGATCTCGGCGGCGTCATCCACGCTGAGCGTGGTTTGCGTGACCACAGCCAGCTTCTCGGTCTGTGATGGGTTCACCCGTGCCACATCCCCCACGTCTTCCACCAGGTGGATGCCGCTGTCGAGCTGGCCCATGGTGCCTTCCACCTCGGGGTGGCCCTTGTGGCCGATCATGATGAACTCGTAGCCCTCTTTGTGCAGTTTGGCCACTTCCACATGCACCTTGGTCACCAGCGGGCAGGTGGCATCGAATATCTGGAAGCCACGCGCCTCGGCCTCGTTGTGCGTGGCACGGCTCACACCGTGGGCCGAAAACACCAGCGTGGCACCGGCGGGCACATCGTCCAGGTCTTCGATGAAGATGGCGCCCTTTTGCTTGAGGTCATTGACCACATAGGTGTTGTGCACGATTTCGTGCCGCACGTAAATGGGCGCGCCGAACTTGGTGAGCGCGCGCTCCACGATTTCAATGGCACGGTCCACCCCGGCACAAAAGCCGCGCGGCTCCGCTAAAAGTATTTCTTTGGTCACAGCACGCCAATCAGTTGCACTTCAAAACTCACTGGCTGTCCAGCCAGCGGGTGGTTGAAGTCGAACAGCACTGAGGCCTCACCCACCTGCTGCACCACGCCGGCAAATTTGCCTTTGCCGTCGGGTGTGGGGAACTCGACCACGTCGCCGGGGTTGTAGGTTTCGTGTGGGTCGCCCATGTCGGTGAGCACCTTGCTTGAGAGCCACTGCTGCATGTCGGGGTTGCGCGGGCCAAAGGCGGCGCCTGCGGGCAGCTCAAACGTGCTGCGCGTGCCCTCCTCCAGGCCGATCAGGCACTCCTCCATGGCCGGGGACAGCTCACCCGTGCCCAGGCTCAGCGTGGCAGGCTTGCCGCTGAAGGTATTGATGATGTCACCCGCTGGTCCGCCCAGGCGGTAATGCAGAGTGAGGAATGATCCCGCGTGAACACGGGGAAGCACAGTGGTCATAGAAGTCCCGATAAACTGGCCCCTATTGTAGAAAGCCTCGCCATGTCCCTCAAAGACCTCCCTGCACAGGCCCGGCCGCGCGAAAAACTGCTGGCCCGCGGCCCCTCCGCCCTGAGCGATGCCGAACTGCTGGCCCTGCTGCTGCGCACCGGCATTGCGGGCAAGGGCGTGCTGCAAATGGCCGACGAGCTGCTGCAAATCCGGAGCCGCCGCACGGGGGACGGGCCCACCCCGCGCTCCGGTGGCTTTGGCGGCATTGCCGGACTGCTCAATGCCACCCCCGACGACCTGAAAGAGGTCAAGGGCCTGGGGCCTGCCAAGCGCGCCGAGATCTTGGCCGTGATGGAACTCGCACGACGCGCCATCGCCCAGCGCCTGCAGGAAAACACCGTGCTGGCCGACCCGGATGCCGTCAAGCAGCACCTGCAGCTGCAGCTGGCCCACCTCAAGCACGAGGTGTTTGTGGTGTGTTTTCTGGATGTGCAAAACAAGCTGCTGCATACCGAAGAGCTGTTTCGCGGCACGCTTACGCAGACCAGCGTCTACCCGCGCGAGGTGGTGCTGCGCACCCTGCACCACCACGCCTGCGCCGTGGTGCTGGCGCACAACCACCCCAGCGGCTCGGTGGAGCCCTCACCTGCTGACAAGGCCCTCACCAACAACCTTCGTGCCGCACTGGCCCTGATCGATGTGCGCGTGCTCGACCACATCATCATCGGCCAGGGCCTGGCCCTGTCCATGGCCGAGCGGGGTCTGCTGTGAAAATCCATTCGCTGGCCGACCTGAAGTCGGTCAAAAAAGAAATCGAAGCCCAGGCCCTGCGGGCCGCCGCCCTGGCCGCCCAGCGTGCACTCGAGGCCAAGCAGCAAGCCGCCCGGCGCAACCTGTTCCAGGCCGCTGTGGGCCAGGTGCAGCGCCTGCCGCAAAGCCAGCTCGCCGACCTCAAGCCAGCACCTCCCAAGCCGATTCCCAAACAGCATCTGCTGGACGAGGCAGCCGCCCTGCAGGAGGCCATCAGTGACGAGGTGGACGTCACCACCCTGCTGGAAACCGATGAGCGCCTGAGCTTTCGGCGCCCGGGCGTGGGGCCGGATGTGACGCAAAAGCTGCGCCGCGGCAAGTGGTCCATACAGCGCCAGGTGGATCTGCACGGCCTGCGCACCGATGAGGCACGCGAAACCCTCACCACCTTCATCCGTGATGCCCACAAACAGGGCATACGCTGCGTGCGCGTGGTCACCGGCAAGGGCCTGGGCTCACCCGGCAAAGAGCCGGTGCTCAAGGACAAGGTGCACCGCTGGCTGGTGCAAAAGGCCGAGGTAGTGGCCTTTGTGCAGGCGCAGCCGGCCCATGGTGGTGCGGGCGCTCTGGTGGTGCTGCTGCAGCCGGTGCGCGCTGCGCTGTAAGCGCATTGCCTAATGTGCGATTTTTGCACCCATAATGCAGAAAAGCCCCGCGTGGGCTCTATTGAAACTGAACATCGGGGGAGTTCCATGCACATTGGCACAGTGGTTCAAACGCCAGCTTTGGCAAACTGCACACTTGCCCGCTGATGGATACATGGCAATTGGCAAGTCTGGCCGTAGCTGCATTGTTGATGTGGCTCTACTGGCATGAGCGCACAAAGCGTTTGCAGGCAACCTCTGACCGCGACCGGGCCGTCAGCGCGATGGCCATCCGCAGCGATCTGGACGAACGCACCGGCCTGCTCAGCGCCGAGGCTTTTGACAAAGCCCTGGACGAAGCGGCCCAGCGGGTCGACAAGTCGGGTGGCTCCTTCACCGTACTGACCATCGTCCTGGACAACCTGGGTCTGATCCAGGATGGATTTGGTGACGAATTCACCCGCCATGTGCTCAAGGACACAGCCGACCGGCTGGTGGAAAGCGCCGACAAGCAAGCCCGGCTCGGCAAAATCCCCGGCAGTGCATTTGGGGTACTGGTCAACGGCGGGGTGAACATCGGCATCCTGCTGGCCGAACGCATCAAGGCACAGCTCACGGCGCCCTTCGAGCTGGCCGGCAACAAGGCGCACTCCACCTGCTCCATCGGCATTGCGGCTTATCCGGAACATGGTGCGCGCGCAAAAATTCTGAGCTGTGCTTCGCTGGCCATGCGCAGCATGAAGAACAGCGGCGGTGGCGACTACTGCGTCTATGACCCCAAGATGGCGGTGCAGGCGCGCGACGAAGCGGTGCTGGTCAATGAGCTGCGCCAGGCCGCGCAGGCCGGTCAGTTCGAGCTGTACTTCCAGCCCAAGATCGATGCCCAAAGCCTGGAGGTCACCGCAGCCGAAGCCCTGCTGCGCTGGCACCATCCCACGCGCGGCTTCGTCAGCCCGACCATCTTCATACCTCTGGCAGAAAAATACGGCCTGATGGGAACTATTGGCCCCTGGGTGATTGAAGAGGCCAGCCGCACCGCCGGGGTCTGGCTAAAGAGCGGCCTGCGCATGCGGGTGGCGGTGAATATTTCCGGCTACCAGATGCGCCAGGATGACCTGGTGGAAAGCATACAGGCGGTGCTGGAACGCCACGGTGTGCAGCCCCAACGCTTCACCTGCGAGATTACCGAGACCGTGGCCATGGAAGACACCCAGGCCACCAAGCTGACCTTCGAGAAGATGCGCCGGGCCGGTTTTCACGTCTCGATTGACGACTTTGGTACCGGCTACTCCAGCCTGGGCTCGCTGCGCAAACTGCCAGCGGCCGAACTCAAGATCGACCGTGCCTTTGTCTCCGACCTGGAAGAGAGCGAAGAGGCGCGCTCGATTGCCAAGTCCATCATTGACATGGCGCGCGCCCTCAACCTGAAGGTGATTGCCGAAGGCGTGGAGACCGTGGGCCAGAGCGACATCCTGGTGGAGATGGGCTGCGACGAGATGCAGGGCTTTCTGTTCTCCATGCCCATCACCGCTGGCGAACTGCAAAACCTGGCCATGCTCAGGCACAGCGACGATGGCGGGAACTTCCGCAACTCCCTCTTCGCCACCGACTTCGTCAACACCATCGGTTAGCCAGGTGCTGCGCACCTGGCCCTTCGGCAATGCCTACTTGCCGGCGTTGGGAAAGAAGAGCTGCTGGCCGTCGATCTTGTAGGCAGCAATCACGCCCTGACCGGCCGCCGAGGTCACCCAGTCGGCAAACTTTTGCGCCTCTGCCACCTTCACATGCGGGTGCTTGGCCGGGTTCACCACCAGCACGCCGTACTGGTTGAACAGCGCCTTGTCGCCTTCTACCAGCACCGCCAGATCGGCCCGGTTCTTGAAGCTCAGCCAGGTGCCGCGGTCGGCCAACACATAGGCGCCGGTGCTGGCGGCCATGTTGAGTGCCGGACCCATGCCGCAGCCACACTCCTTGTAACCCGTGCCTTTGCTGGCGCCCTCGCCCAGTGCCTTCCAGAAGCGCAACTCCGCCGCATTGGTGCCGCTCTTGTCGCCGCGCGAGATGAAGCCAGCATCAGTGGCGGCAATTTTCTTCAGCGCTTCCACAATGCTGCTGCCCTTTACTTTGGCGGCATCTGCCACTGGGCCAATCAGCACAAAGTCGTTGTACATGACGGGCAGGCGCTTGAGGGCAAAGCCCTCGGCCACAACTTTTTCTTCGGCCACCTGGTCATGCACGAACAGCACATCGGCGTCTCCGCGACGGCCCATGTCAATGGCCTGCCCGGTGCCCACCGCCACCACCTTCACATCAATGCCCGTGGCCTTTTTGAATTCGGGCAGCAGATAAGGAAACAGGCCGGACTGCTCGGTGGACGTGGTGGACGCCATCACGATGGCGGGCGATTGTGCCCACGCCGGTGAGCCTGCGGCAAGGCCGAAGGCGGCGCTGCAGGCCAGGGCCAGCAGGGTCAGACGGCGACCCGCCGCAGTGCGCTTTTGGGGTGTTGGATTGTGTTTCATACCTGTTCTCCTTTGACAAACAAATGGGCTTGGCGGTATGGCTCTGCGAGCAGTCCCGCCCCGAAAAACTCCTGCACTGGCAAGTCGGCCAGCACGCGGCCCTGCTCCAGATACAGCACGCGGCTGGCCAGGCGCTTGACCTGGCCCAGGTTGTGGCTGGCAAACACCACGGTCATGGCGGGGTCCTGTGCGGCGATGGTCTGGATGAGGGACTCCACCTCGCGCTTGGCATGGGGGTCCAGGCTGGAGGTCGGCTCATCCAGCAAGAGCACGCGGGGCTGCAGGGCACAGGCCCGCGCCAAAGCCAGGCGCTGCTGCTGCCCGCCCGAGAGCTGGCGTGCGGGCCGCTGCGCGTGCTCCGCCATGCCCACCGCCTGCAAGGCCTGCAGGGCCAGGCGCCCGGCCTGCGTCCAGCTCTGGCCACGCAGCCACAGGCCCAGGGCCACATTGGCATGCACCGACAGGCGCATCACATAGGGGCGCTGAAACACCATGGCCTGCGCCAGACTATCGTCGCACCGCAGCGCGCCGCTGCTGGGCTTGAGCAGGCCATGCAGCAAGCGCAACAAGGTGCTTTTGCCGCAGCCATTGGCGCCAATCAGGGCCACACGCTCGCCCGGTGCTATGTGCAGGCTGACATTCTGCAGGGCCTGCAAGGCGCGTGTGCCGTGGCCAAAGCGCACGGCTGCCTGCTCCAGCGCAAACACGGCGCCCACAGCGCTCCTGGCGCTGTGGGCGCTCATACCGCAGCCTGCATGGTGGCTTGGGCCACACGGGTGCCCTCTTCGTTCTCGCGCCAGCGCCGCAGCACCGTCACCACCACATTCAGCGCCAGCACCACGGCCAGCAGCACCAGGCCCAGCCCGAGCGCCAGGGGTAAATCGCCCTTGCTGGTTTCCAGCGCAATCGCGGTGGTCATGACACGGGTGAAGCCGTCGATATTGCCGCCCACAATCATCACCGCCCCCACCTCGGAGATGGCACGCCCAAAAGCGGCCAGCATGACCGTGAGCAGCGCATGGCGCTCATCCCAGGCCAGCAGGCAACTGCGCAGCAGCGTGCGTGCGCCCAGCGACTGCAGTTGCTCACCGTGCAGCACATCGGCGTCTTCCACCACCTGGCGGGTGAGCGCCGTGACCACGGGCAGCACCAGACAGGCCTGCGCCAGCACCATGGCCTTGAAGGAAAACAGCCAGCCCAAAAACCCCAGGGGGCCTGTGCGCGAAAGCAGCAGGTAGACCACCAAGCCCACCACCACCGAGGGCACCGCCAAAAAAGTATTGAGCAGGGCCAGCACGGTGTTGCGCCCGGCAAAGCGGGCCACACCCAGCAGCGCACCCAGCAGCAGGCCCAGCGCGCAGGCAATCACCGTGGCCCAGACGCTGACCCACAGGGAGCGCGCCACGATGGCCATCAATTGGGAATCCAGGGAAACAATGAGTGTCAGCGCCATGGCGGCGCTATCGGTGAAGCTGGTCATAACTTCAGGTATCGTAGTCGCTACCCGATAACCCAACCATATGAATCCCTGTGCATAGGCTCCAGTTCCACTATACCCTCTCGCGCCAGAGCAGCCCGGCACAGGTCCGCAACCCGCTGATTGACCTGTTGCAGGCGGTGTCCACCCAGGGCTCCATCTCGGCCGGCGCACGTGCCCTGGGATTGAGCTACCGCCACGTCTGGGGCGAGCTCAAGCGCTGGGAGACCGAGCTGGGCAGCGAGTTGCTGGTCTGGGAAAAAGGCCACAATGCGCGCCTGACCGAATTCGGCTCCAAGCTGATGTGGGCCGAAGGCCAGGCGCAGGCCCGGCTGGCACCCCAGATTGAAGCCCTGCGCAGCGAACTCGAGCGCGCCTTTGCCGTGGCCTTTGACCCGGAGTCGCATGTGGTGATGCTCTATGCCAGCCACGACCATGCGCTGGGTGCGCTGCGCGAGTTTGCACTGGCCAGCGATGCGGTATCTGCGGCCCACGCACGCCTGCATCTGGACATGCGCTTTAGCGGCAGTGTGGATGCCATACGCGCGCTCAACGAAGGCCGCTGCGTGATGGCCGGTTTTCACACCCTGCAAAGCCCCCAGCAGGGTTCGGTAGCCGAAAAAATATACAAGCCCCTGCTCAAGCCCGGCTTGCACAAAATCATCGGCTTCGCCAGCCGCACCCAGGGCCTGATGGTGGCCGCAGGCAATCCGCTGGGCTTGCGCACGCTGCACGATGTGCAGAGCAGCGGCGCACGCTTTGTCAACCGGCCCCTGGGCGCCGGCACGCGCGTGGTGCTGGACGAATTGCTGGCGCAGGACGCGCTGCCCGCAGCGCAGTTCCCCGGGTATGAGCGCACCGAGCCCTCGCATACCGCCGTGGCCCATGCGATTGCCTCCGGTGCGGCCGATGTGGGGCTGGGTATTGAGGTGGCGGCGCGGGCGCAGGGGCTGGACTTTGTACCCCTGCTGGAAGAAAGCTACCACCTGGTGTGCCTGAAATCCGCGCTGGAGGATCCAGCCATCGTAGCGCTGCTGGACTTGCTCAAAAGCCCGGCCTGGCAGGCGCAGCTATCGGCCATGCCCGGCTACCGTGCCTGGCACTGTGGTGAGGTGCAGTCCCTGCGCCGCGTGCTGCCCTGGTGGGACTTTCCCCGCAAAGCCCGCCAGCCCCAGTAGGCGGCGCCTAGCTGAAGAAATTCAGCCGCAGCTGGGGCACGTTGCTTTGGTCGAACGAGGCGCCAAAGGCGATCTCGCAATCATCGTGCAGCACGCACTCCTGGTTGCGCAGCGTCAGCACCGTATTGGCCGAGGCAAAGCGCACCGAGGTGCCATAGCTGCTGGTATCTTCCAGCACCAGTGCGTCATCGAGTTCGTAGATGCGCGCGTGGCGCCTGGAAATACGGGGGTCTTCCACCTGGAAGTCGGCCTCTGCATGGCGGCCCAGCACAATGGGCAAGTCAGCGCGCAAAAAATCAGCCTGCCTGTCAGACCATGCCAGGCGTATGCCGGTGGCCAGGCTGCTGTCAGAGAAGTCGTTCACCTCCAGAGCCGCACGCACGGTTGGAACGCCGGTGTTGGAATCGTTCTTCCATTCAATCTGGAAGACATCCACAGGTTCTGATTTGCCCAACATGTGCATCAGCCCCAGGCTGCGAAAGCGGGCAAAGATACCCAGTTTGATCTGGTCCACCGAAACGCCACAGGCCAGGATCTGCTCGGGGCCACAGCGGTCGCTCAGGTCGGTTGCCAGGTTGATGACATCTCCCACCCATCCCGTGCCCGACTCCACCATGGATCCCCGCGCCAGACCGATCTTGATTTGCACTTGCGCGTGATCCGGGGCGTCGGCATTGTGCTGGCTCTGGCGGCGCTGCAGCGCAATGGCGCATTCAAAGGCCGCAGCACCCTTCGCAAAAGACACCAGCACGCCGTCCCCCAGGCGACGGATGACGCGACCACCGGCGGCTTCGCACACGCGGCCAATCCAGCCGGTCACACCCGACACCAGCTCCGCCGCGCGGGCGTTGCCGAGTGACTGGTACAGCGCTGTGCTGCCCACCAAGTCTACGAATAAGACGGTTGCGTCATCCACTTTGAAGATTCCCTGAAATGCATGTTCTTTATTTTGCTGCACTCTACGGCATGCCAGCTCACGGACGCGAAGATACCAAAGGTGATAAATGAAACAAGTCATGCAATTTTCACCCCATCGCTTGTTTTCTTACTGCTTCCTTAAGAATAAAAGTTTAAACAAGTCGGCATATTGGTGAATATTTGGCACTTCGGCCAAGAATCACTCAGAGCACATCCCCTTCCAAAGGGTAAGCATTTGTAAAGTCCAGTTACTGATCAAACCCAAGCGGGCGGTCAGAACCCGATTGGGCGCAGAAGTGCCGCAATCGGCCTTCCAAAATAAATGGTTCGACTCACGCAGGGGTTTCTTATGAAAAATAAAGGTACCAAGGGTTTGCATTCCAATTTGCGCCGTAGCCCGGTTGCACATGCATGCCTGACTTTCTCCATGTTGATGGCTGCCAGCGCCGCGCAAGCCGGTGCGGGCTGGGGTGTGCGCGGTGACACCGATGCTGCAGGTGCAGACATCCGGGTGCCCACTTATTACGCCCACACACCCAGTGGCCCACGTTTCAACGTGCCCAAGGAAGCCGCCGGATACGACAACGTCGTCGGAACCGGCAAGGCGCTGCGCAAGTTTGTAGACAACCTGCCAGGCCTGCGCCTGCCGGACAGCATCACAGCCGCCGGTACCCTGACCGACTACCCGGCAGAAACAAAATACATTCCTGTGGCTGCTGCCCAGCGCTGGCCTGGTGACTCTGCTGCCAATGTGGCTGGCACCTCCGACTACTACGAAATCGCGGTCGTCGAATACGCCGAGCGCCTGCACTCCGACCTGAAGAAGCCCACCTTGTTGCGCGGCTATGTGCAGATCAAGCGCGGCGGTGGCGGCGTGCAGTTGTTCTACCCGAATGGCACACCGATCCAGATCCAGTCCGTGAATGCCGACGGAAGCCTGATGTTTGATGCCGCCGGTGCACGCGTCATGGAAAACGCCTTTGGCTTTGAGAAGCCGCATTACCTCGGCCCCGCCATTGTGGCCACCAAGGGTCGCGCTACCCGTCTGAAGTTCCTGAACCTGCTGCCCGTGGGCAAATCGTCTACCGATGCCAACGGCGTGGTAACCCGCAATGGTGACCTGTTCTTGCCAGTTGACGAAACCCTGCCAGGTGCCGGCTATGGCCCGGACGGCCGCAACCTCTACCGCCAGAACCGCGCCATGATTCACCTGCACGGTGGTGACAACCCCTGGATCAGCGACGGCACGCCGCACCAATGGATCACACCGGCTGGCGAAGCCAACACGACCGACCCCATCAGCCTGGCCGGCACCATTGCCGACGCCGATGTGCTGAACTCCTACCTGCGCGGCCCCTCGGCCCAGAACGTGCCCGACATGCCCGATCCCGGTCCTGGCGCCATGACTTACTACTTCCCCAACGGCCAGTCCGGTCGTCTGGAGTGGTACCACGACCACTCGTTCGGCCTGACCCGCCTGAATGTGTACGCCGGCATGGCTGCGCCTTATGTGCTGAAGGACCCCGTGCAGGACGCCTTGCTCACCAGCCAGGGCATTCCGGGTGAAATGGAAGCCATTCCCCTGGTGATCCAGGACAAGACCTTTGTGCCCGACGACATTGCCCTGCAGGATGCACGCTGGAACAAGACCAATACCGGCGCTGCCAAGGAAATCTGGGGCCAGGCAGGCGACATGTGGTACCCCCACGTGTACGAACTCAACCAGGATCCCAACAACTCGGTGGACGGCACCAATGCGGTTGGCCGCTGGGACTGGGGCCCTTACTTCTGGCCGGTGTTCCCCGCGCTCTACAACCTGCCTACCGGTGCTGTGGATGACGTGACCCTCACGCCCGAAGCCTGGATGGATACCCCGCTGGTCAACGGCGTGGCTTACCCCAAACTGGCAGTGGAGCCCAAGACCTACCGCTTCCGCATTCTCAATGCCGCCAATGACCGCATGCTCAACCTGAGCATGTTCGTGGCCGACACCCAGGTGTCCACCATCAACCTCAGCAGCGGCGGCACAGGCTACACCGCAGGCCAGGTGCTGGTTGAGGTTCTGGACGCAGCGGGCGCTGTGACCAGCGCCACCGCCGAAGCCGCAGTCGACGCCACAGGCGCCATCTCGGCCATTCGCGTGATCAACGCCGGCACGGGCTATGACAAGAACGTGCCGCCCAGCGTGCGCATCACATCGCTGGACAACCTGGGCTCTGGCGCAGCAGCCACCGCCACCGTGGTGGAAACCGAAGTCAAGATGGTGCCCGCCGTGCCCCAGGTCGCCAGCGGCATTGCTGCCTGCGGTACCGACGCCAGTGGCGCTGAACTGCCCCCCACCGCCGCAGCCCCCTGCTGGCCCTCCACCTGGCCTACCGACGGCCGTGACGGCGGCGTGCCCGACCCTGCCACTGTGGGCCCGGCCTTCTACCAGATTGGCAACGAAGGTGGCCTGCTGCCCAAAGTGGCCAAGATCGACGCCACGCCCATGGGCTACGAGTACAACCGCCGCAGCGTGACCGTGCTCAACACCTTCACCAACGGCCTGTTCCTCGGCAATGCCGAGCGTGCAGACGTGCTGATTGACTTCAGCGCCTATGCCGGCAAGAAGATCATCCTGTACAGCGATGCACCCGCTCCCGTGCCCGCCTTCGACCCGCGCAACGACCACTGGACCGGCAAGCCCGACGAAGCCGACGCTGGCAGCGTGGAAACCCCACAAGCCGGCTTTGGCCCCAACACCCGCACCGTGATGCAATTCGTTGTGGGTGACACCGCCGCCGTGCCCAATCCTGGCGTGATTGCCAAAGCCGTTACCGCGTTGCCCGCTGTGTATGCCAGCACCCAGGAAGCGCCCCTCGTGGGCCAGGGTTATTACAACAACTCGGTGGCGGGTGGCGCCAAGAGCTGGAGCGAAGGCACTTCGGTAAACACCGATGGCACCCGTGCCTATGCCGGCATCTTTACCGGCACACTGCAGGAGCCCGCCTTCAACTACCAACCCGGATCGGGCAGCGGCCTGAGCGTGCTGTTGGCACCTGACAGCGCAGCGACTGCCCACACCGGTGGTCTGGGCTACAGGACTGCGCCAGCTGTGCGGTTCAGCGCTGGCACGGCGCAGGCCGTATCCTCGCTGCGGGTCGGCGCCTTCAATGTAGACACCGCAGGCAGCGGCTATACCGTGGCACCCCGTGTCACGATTACCAACAACGTGGGCGCACCGGGCTCGGGTGCCACTGCCGAGGCCACCCTCAAGGTGGTACAGGTGATCATGGACAACCAGGGCAGCGGCTATGTGGCAGCGCCCAAGGTCACGTTCTCGGCGCCCACCAGCCCGCCGCTGATGCGCAACGGCCAGCCCACGGGCAGCGTCCAGGCAACCGGCACGGCAACCATTGTCGGCGGCAGGGTCACAGGCATCACCATCACCAACGCGGGCAAGGGCTACGCTGGCGCGCCCACGGTCAGCATTGGTGCACCTGCCGTGGGGGGCCGTCAGGCCGTCGCCCATAGCTCTGGCGGTGTGGCCGAGGTCAGCGTCGTTGTCTCCAACCCCACCAAGCCCAACCAGGCCGGCGGTGGCGGCTACGCCAGAATGGCGGATCTGACAGTCACCCTGTCCGCGCCCCAGCTGGCCAATGGTGTTGCTGCTGCGGCCACACCCATTGGCTCGGTGTTTGATGTACGCATCACCAACCCTGGCAATCCCTACGCCACGCTGCCCACGATTTCCTTCACGGGTGGAAACCTCATTGCAGGTGGAGTCGCTGCGAAGGCAACGGCCAGCAACACCGGCAGCCTGGTGGTGAAGAACAAGGCCATCCAGGAACTGTTTGACCCCACCTACGGCCGCATGAACGCGACCCTGGGCGTGGAACTGCCCTTTACCAGCGCACTGGTGCAAACCACCATTCCGCTTGGCTATGTGGACCCTGCCACCGAGCAGTTCACCGACGGCGAAACCCAGATCTGGAAGATCACGCACAACGGTGTGGATGCCCACCCGATCCACTTCCACCTGATGAACGTGCAGGTGATCAACCGCATCGGCTGGGATGGCACCATCAAACCACCGGCAGACAACGAACGCGGCTGGAAAGAAACCCTGCGCTTCAACCCGCTGGAAGACGTGGTGGTGGCCATGCGTCCCAAGAAGCCGGTGTTGGCTGGCTTCGGTCTGCCCAACAGCGTGCGTGCCATGGACCCGTCGCAGCCTCTGGGCGTGCCCACCGGCTTCACGCAAGTGGACACGGTAACCGGCAACCCGGCTGACGTGGTGAACAAGATGGTCGACTACGGCTGGGAATATGTCTGGCACTGCCACATCCTGGGCCATGAGGAAAACGACTTCATGCGTCCGTTGGTATTTGACGCCGCTGAAGCCGGCGCCCTGGCACCCACCGGCCTGAACCTGGTTGGCAACAAGCTGACCTGGGTCGACAACGCACAGACCGAGTTCAAGTACACCATCGAGACCTTCACCAGCGGCAATGGCGGCGTGGCTGCCGACACCATCACCGCGCTGGCCAACGCCACCGGCACCACGGTGACGCTGCTGCCCCCGCAGACCGATGGCTCCTACCGCTACCGTGTGACCGCCATTGGCCAGAACGGCTCTGCCAGCACCACATTGGCAGTGACCACCGCGCCCAACGCACCGACCCTGCTGGCTTTCACGACCAGGACCAATGCCGGTGTCAACCTGAGCTGGACCGACAACTCGGTGGCTGAGGCCGGCTTCCGGGTGATGCGTGCAACGGTGACCAATGGCGTGGTGGGTGCTTTCACCACACTCAATGGCGCTGTGGGTGCAGCCAATGGAACAGGCACGGTCACCTACCGGGATACCAGCGCTGTTGCCAACCTGGCCTATGTCTACAAGGTCTACGCCTTCAATGCTGCGGGCAACTCGGCCGAGTCGAATGTGACGGATACGGTACCGGCCATGCCCGTTCCGGCTGCGCCTTCGAGCATCGGCGTTCCCACGATAGCGCGTATCACTGGCAATTTTGCGCAAGACCGGGCCACTGTGACCTGGGGCAGCAGCGATGCAACAGCAACCGGCTATACGGTGCAGTATTCCCTCAATGGAACCAACTGGGTCAACGGCACCACTGCGCCGGCTAATGCAAACAGCGCATCGTTCAACGTCGTGCGTCTACTCACCTACTACTTCCGTGTGCAGGCCACAAACGCAGCAGGCGGCAGTTCTTATGTGACAACAACGACAGGGGTGCGCGCACCCTGATCCGCGAACGGCTGACTCGGGTTTGACCGGCACCCGCCTGTAAGGCAGGTGCCGGTTTTTCCCCCTATAAACGCAGATACACAGACAGCACTCTTGCGAGTGCTTTCCACATGAAAAATACATATTCAACCGCTCTGGCTACACCGCTGTTGCTGGCCGCCCTGCTGGCCGGTCCGCTGGCGCAGGCACAAACCGCAGCCCCGGCTGCACCGGCCACCGCAACGGCCACAGCGCCGGAGTCTGACAACCCGATCAAGGAACCCCGGCAAGCCACCAGCTATGCCATTGGTGTGACCACCGCGCGCAACCTGATGAAGGACGGCGTGGAACTGGACCTGAACCTGGTGCTCAAAGGCATGCAGGACGCACTGGGCAACCAGCGCCTGCTGATGCCCGAGAAGGACATCAAGGCCGCGATGAACAGCATCGTGACCGAAATGCGCCAGAAGATGGCCGCCAACCGCAAGGACGCCGAAGAGATCAACCGCAAGCGTGGCGATGAGTTCCGCGCAGTCTTTGCCAAGCGCGCGGGCGTCAAAACGCTGTCCAACGGTGTGCAGTACCTGGTGAACACCGAAGGCAAAGGCCCCAAGCCCACGGATGAAGACGGCATCGTCGTCAAGTACCGCGGCACGCTGACCACCGGCTACGAGTTTGACGCCACGCCCGAAGGCAAGACCGCCAACATGAAGCTGGCCAACCTGATCATGGGCTGGAAGGAAGCCCTCAAGCTCATGCCCGCAGGCTCCAAGTGGACCATCGTCATTCCGCCCAACCTGGCCTATGGCACGCGCGGTGTGGGCTCAGAGATCGGACCCAACGAAACACTGGTGTTCGAGGTGGAACTGGTCAGCATCACCAAGCCCTGAACCTGAAAGGCCCAACCCGTGCTGACCCGCTTGCGCTTCTCCACACCCTCCCGACTGCAGTCATGGGCAACGGGCTTGTGCCTGCTGGCCAGCCTGGCTGCTCCGGCCCTGGCGCAGGACCCTGCCGATGCACGGCTGGGCGCAGGTCGGCGCCTGTTTGAAGAGGGCGTGCTGGCCAACGGCGCCAAGCTCAGCGGCGCCCGGGCCGATGGCACCAGCTTGGTGGGCAGTGCCGCGGCCTGTGCCAACTGCCACCGCCCCAGCGGCATGGGCTCGGTGGAGGGTGACATCCAGGTGGCGCCCATCTCCGGGCGCTTCCTGTTTCCGCAAGAGGGCGAACGCCCACTGGCCGTGATGGACCCGCGCATCGGCAAGCGCATGAGCCAGAAGCGCGCGCCCCACACCGAAGCGTCACTGGGACAGGCCCTGCGCGAAGGCGTGGGCAGCAATGGCCAGATCCTGAGCCCGCTGATGCCGCGCTACGCGCTGGCCGATGCCGACCTGAAACTGGTGAGTGACTACCTGCGCCAACTCTCTGTGTCACCATCCCCGGGCGTGGAAGACCGCACCATCCGTTTCGCCACGGTCATCACCCCCGGCGTGGAGCCGGAGCGCAAGAAGATCATGCTCGACATGCTGCGCACCGCCTTCATGCAAAAAAACGGCAGCACCGTGGTGGGCAACACCGCGCGCCGCCACATGGTCAGCGCAGCCGAGCTGGTGCTGGGCACCGAAAACAAATGGGCCCTCGATGTCTGGGAACTGCAAGGCGCACCAGACACCTGGGCCGCCCAGTTGCAGGAATACAAGCGCCTGGCCCCGCCCTTCGCCTTGCTCTCCGGCATCAGCAACACCACCTGGGCTCCGGTGGAGGCCTTCTGCGAATCCGAACATATTCCCTGCTGGTTTCCCTCGGTGGCATCAGCGCCGCAACGCTCCACGCCCCCGCGCTACGCGTTCTACTTCAACAAGGGCCTGCCCCTGGAAGCCGAGGTGCTGGGCAGCTACTTGCGCGAACAAAAAGCAAAAGGCCGCCTGGTGCAAATCGCACGCAGCAGTGATGCCAGCCTGGGCGCAGCCGACGCACTGGCCAAAACCCTGGGCCTGGCCAGCGAAACCAAAGGCCTCAAGACAACCGTGCTCGACTTGAGCCAATGGAGCGAGGCCGAGATGCCCGGCAAACTGCAGCAGCAACTCAAGAGCCTGACGGCCGCTGACACCCTGATGCTGTGGCTGCGCCCGGCCGACCTGCGGCTGCTGGAGCCGGTGCTGGCACAGGTGCCTGCAGTGCGCGTGGCGTCGGGCCAGTTGCTGGGTGGCGGCGTGGGCCTGATGCCAGAGTCCCTGCGCGGCAACATGCGCCTGGTCTACCCCTATGCCACCCCTTCCGTGCGCGACACCAACATGGGCTATCTGTACGTCTGGCTCAAGCTCAGGCGCATCCCCATCGTGGATCTGGCGCTGCAGTCCGAGGTGTATTTCGCCGTCAACTTCCTGACCGACACCCTGGCAGAAATGCTGGACAACCTGTACCGCGACTACATGGTGGAGCGGGCCGAAAACATGATCGGCCAGCGCGAGGGCCGCAAGGCCGAGGACGAGATGCGCGACCAGACCCTGGTGCGCCCCCGGGTCCGCAAAATCCCCATGGAAGCAGGCATTCCCCAACCCAGCTTTGCCCCCGGAAGGGCCGAGCACATGGATGGCAAGCGCGAAGGCACCACCATCTACCCGCGCCTGAACCTGGGCCCCGGCCAACGCTATGCGTCCAAGGGCGCATACATCGCACATTACGACGCCTCGGCGCCGGACTTGCTGGTTACCGAAACACCTTGGATTGTTCCGTGAATTACATCAGGAGAATTGCCATGACCAAGCCGACTTCCCGCACCCTTGCCCTCTGCATCCTGCTGGGCGCCACGCTGCAACTGCCCACCTGGGCTGCTGGCAACATCACGCTGCGCCAGGGCGCGTCCGAAACCATAGAACTAACCAATCTGGATGAGCCGGATGCCGGCCAGGCTGTGGTCGCAGAAGGCCCTGCCAATACCGCTGCTGCCGCCACACTGGCAATGCCCGTGCCGCGCCAGAGCGTGCAAGCCTCCAGGTCCACACTGCGGGGCAAACGCCTGGCCGACAAGGACCCTGCAAAGGACGCACAGGACACCGACACGGTCGCCGAAGAAGGCCCCCAGGAGGCAGACACGGCAAGCAGCTCCAGCGCCATGGACAGCTACCAGGCGTCGGATGCCGAAAGCCGCAGTGCGGCCAGCGAAAGCAAGTCGCTGGCCACCAGCAGCGCCCAGCCCTCCGCTGGCGGCTCGTATGGCGCCACCTATACCCCGGGCGCGCCCGGCGCATCCGGCACTGACGGCGGCACCGGAACGACGGGAACTACAGCCAGCGGCTCCACCGGCACTGGCACGAGTGCGGGCGCAACCACACCGGCCGCCCCGCTGACCGGCATCCAGGCCATCCTCTCGCAATACCGCAACCTGATGGTGCAGGAGGCGTCGGCCGCCAACTACATGAATACCAATCCAGCCATTTCGCGCCGCTACCTGGCTGTGGACCGCACAACCTACCAGGCGCGTTTGGGCCAGTAAGCAACGCAGCGACCGCGCTTACGCAACACATGCGCAGGCAGTGCTGCGATTCTTAAGCGGTTTTAAGTCGCCCGTGGCTGACCTCACGTAACATCGGAACAGGGGCGCCCGATTAATTTTTGGGAATATAAATAATGAAATGTGCAAATCAATTGCGCCACGTGGCGCGTGCAGCGGCGGCAGCCTTGCTGGCAACGGGGCTGGCACAGGCGCCTGGCGCGCTGGCACAGGAAAACCATACCGGCCACGACATGTCCGCCATGGACCCGCATGCCCACCACGCCCACCCAGACAAGAGCGCGCCCACCAAGCGCAGCATGGTGGATGTCACCGTGACGGCCACACCCATGGTGCGCCAGGACGGCAGCAAGACCACACTGGCCCGTGAGCTCGAAGGCAACAAGCCGGTCATCCTGGCCTTTATCTATACGTCCTGCACCACGGTCTGCCCGGTCACCAGCCAGATACTTTCCCGCACCCAGGACCTGCTGGGCAACGAACTGAAAAACGTGCGCATGCTGTCCATCTCGATTGACCCCGAGTACGACACGCCCGAGCGCCTGCTGGCCTACGCCAAGAACTTTGAAGCCAAGCCGCAGTGGCAGCACTACAGCGGCACGCTGGCCAACAGCGTGGCCATCCAGAAGGCCTTTGGCGCCTACCGCGGCGACAAGATGAACCATGTGCCGCTGATGTTCATCAACGGCGGCGGCAAGAGGAGCTGGGTGCAGATCGAGGGCTTCCCTTCGGCCGAGCAAGTCGTCAAAGAGTACCGCGACCAACGCAAGAGCTGAACCCATGCAACGCACAACCCTGAAGGCGCGCGGCTTTACGCTGCTGGAACTGCTGGTGGTGATGGTGATCATCGGCCTGCTGGTGGGCTATGTGGCGCCCATGTATTTCAAGCAGGTCGGCAAGTCCGAGGTCAAGGTGGCGCGTGCCCAGATTGAATCCTTTGGCAAGGCCCTGGACCAATACCGCCTGGACACCGGGCACTACCCCAGCAGCGAGCAGGGACTGGCGGCATTGACCGCCAAGCCCGCCGATGAAGCGCGCTGGGACGGCCCCTACCTGAAGAAGGGCCTGCCCGCCGACCCTTGGGGGGCGCAGTACACCTACAAGCGCCCGGGCACCCACGGCGAATACGACATCGTTTCGTTCGGCAAGGACGGTGTGCCCGGCGGCACCGGTGAAGACGCCGACCTGGGCAGCTGGGAATAGCCCCGGTGCACGGCAGAAACCGGCACGCTTGCGCTATCCATGCAATTCACCATCCGTTCCATCGACCGGTCTGCCGCAGTGAGTACGTTCACGCTGGAGGCATCGAGCCGCGAACTGGCCCTCAAGGCCGCGGCCGAACGGGGTCTGCGCGTGCTCTCGGTCACGGGTGGCAGCGCCATCGGCCTGCCCGGCAGGCGCCAGCGCAGCAGTGACTTTCCGGTTGGCCAGTTCAGCCAGGAGTTGCTGACCCTGCTCAATGCCGGCCTGGCGCTGGTGGAGTCCATCGAGACGCTGAACGAAAAGGAAACCCGCAGCGAGCGCAAAGACATTCTGGGCAAGCTGGTGGAGGACCTGTTTCGCGGCAGCTCGCTCTCCAACGCGCTGGCGCAGTTCCCCGGCACCTTCCCGCCCCTGTTCGTGGCCACGGTGCGCGCCAGTGAACGCACCGGCGGACTGCCCGAGGCGCTGGAAAAATATGTGGCCTACCAAAGCCAGCTCGACACGGTCAAGAAAAAGATCATCAGCGCCAGCATCTATCCCGTGCTGCTGATGGTGGTGGGCACCCTGGTGATTGCCTTTTTGATGGGCTATGTGGTGCCGCGCTTTGCCAAGATTTTTGAAGACCTGGGCGGCGAAATTCCCTGGATGTCGCGCCTGCTGATCAGCTGGGGGCACTTTGCCCAGAACTACGGCATGGCGCTGCTGGTGGCCATTGGCCTGGGCATCGTGGCGCTGGGCTACTGGCTCACCCGGCCACAAACACCCACACACATCGTGAAGGCCCTGCAACGCATTCCGGCACTGGGCGAGCGCATCCGCATCTACCAGCTGGCGCGCTTCTACCGCTCGCTGGGCATGTTGCTGCGTGGCGGCATGCCGGCGGTGGGCTCGCTGGAGCTGGTGTCGGGCCTGCTGCCCGGCGCGCTCAGCCAGCAACTGGGTATTGCTACCCAATTGATACGGGAAGGCACCCCCATTTCGCAGGCCATGGAGAAAACCGGCCTGACCAGCGCGGTTTCCGCGCGTATGCTGCGCGTGGGGGAGAGAACCGGACAGATGGGTGAAATGATGGAGCGCATTGCCTTGTTTTATGACAGCGAGATCAGCCAGTGGATTGACTGGTTCGTCAAACTGTTCGAACCACTGCTGATGGCCTTCATCGGCCTGGTTGTTGGCTTCATCGTGGTGGTCATGTACTTCCCGATCTTCGAACTCGCAGGAAGCATCCGATGAACGACAAAGCCAGCGCCACCCCCTCGGCCTTCATGGGCCTCATGCGTGAGGCACAGGACCGGGCCACGGTGGAAAACCGCCCGATGGTGGAGCCGCTGCAGCAAATCCTGGAACTCGACAACACCCAGTTTCTGGAAGCCCTGGGCCAGCGCGTGGGCCTGCCCGTGGTGTCCATGGCCTCCATCAACAGCATGGTGGCCGCCATGGACCTGATGTCCTTCCCGGACATGCTGCGCCACGAATGCCTGCTGCTGCGTGACACAGAAGGACAGGTCAACCTGATCGTCTCCGACCCGTTTGACCAGAAGCTGCGCCAGTGGGCCGATGCCAACCTGGATTTCGCCTACAGCAAATGCCTGTCGCACCGCAGCGACATCACGGCCTACCTGACACGCCAGGAAAAAGGCCTGCGCGCCATGGAGTCGCTGGGCGGCGGCCAGGGCGGCAGCGTGCCCCTGCAGGACGAGTCGGTGGAAGAGCTGAGCTTTCGCACCATCAGCGAAGACGCCAGCCCGGTTATCAAGTTCGTCAACTCCACCCTCTTTGATGCGCTGCGCGCGGGCGCCAGTGACATCCACCTGGAGTCCACCAGCGCTGGCATGGTCATCAAGTACCGTATCGACGGCGTGCTGAGCACAGTGGGCTCGGTGGCTACGTCAGACCTGGCCGAGCAGACCATCTCGCGCATCAAGGTGATGTCGGAGCTCGACATCTCCGAGCGCCGGGTGCCGCAGGACGGGCGCTTTCGGGTGAGCCTGCAGGCGCGGCTGATTGACCTGCGCGTCTCCATCATTCCCAGCATCCACGGCGAAGACGCGGTGCTGCGGATTCTGGACAAGCAGTCGCTCTCGGACCAGATGAAGGGCCTGCAGCTCACCACGCTGGGCTTTGATGAAGACGTGGCCGCCGTGCTGCGCGGACTGGCCGCCGAACCCTACGGCATGATGCTGGTCACCGGCCCCACCGGCAGCGGCAAGACCACCACGCTGTATGCGGCCATCTCCGAGATCAACACCGGTGCGGAAAAGATCGTCACCATTGAAGACCCGGTGGAATACCAGTTGCCCGGCGTGCTGCAGATTCCGGTGAACGAAAAGAAGGGCCTGACCTTTGCCCGTGGCCTGCGCTCCATCCTGCGGCATGACCCGGACAAGATCATGGTGGGTGAAATCCGCGACTCCGAGACCGCGCAGATCGCCATCCAGTCGGCCCTCACCGGCCACCTGGTGTTTACCACCGTGCACGCCAACAATGTGTTTGACGTGATTGGCCGCTTCATGCACATGGGCGTGGACATGTACAGCCTGGTGTCGGCCCTCAACGGGGTGTTGGCCCAGCGCCTGCTGCGGGTGAACTGCAAGCACTGCGAAGACGACGACTACCCCGCCCCGGACCTGCTCAAGGCCTCGGGCCTGCACGAAGACGATGTAGCCGGCTGGCGCTTTCGTGCCGGACGGGGCTGTGGCCACTGCCGTGGCAGCGGCTTCAAGGGGCGCAAGGCGATTGCCGAGGTGCTCAGCCTGAATGACGAAATCCGCGAGCTGATCGTGGCGCGTGCGCCGATCCGGCAACTCAAGAAGGCAGCCCAGTCCAACGGGACCCGGCTGCTGCGGGAATCGGCCCTGGACCTGGTGCGCCGCGGCGAAACCACATTAAGCGAGATCAACCGTGTCACTTTTATCGCCTGACACCCTGCTGCTGTACGTCACGCCGGACCGCATCCAGGCCGTCAAGACCGTGGGCATGGGGCAGCGTCCCGTGGAAGTCCACCAGCGCAACGCCTCGATACAGATCGCCGACAACTGGCAGGATCTGGTGCGCGTGGCAGGCGAGCTGGTGCGCCAGACCCAGACCACACGCCTGCACGTGGTGCTGTCGGACAAACTGGCGCGCTACGCCTGCTTCCCCTGGCAGGCCGGGCTGCGCAACGCCGACGAAGACCTGGCCATGGCGATGCTCAATTTTGATGACGTGTACGGCGCCAACGCCAGCGCGGACTGGCACTTCGGCTTCAGCGCCGGGCGGCCTGGCCAGTCGCGGCTGTCGGTTGCCATTCCCAAAACCCTGTTTGCGCTGCTGCAAAACCATGTGGGGCAAAGCGGCTGCAAGGTGGCTTCGGTTCAAACCGCATTTACCGCCACCCTGCAAACCCACCGCAGTGCGTTGGGGCCCAGTGGCTGGCTCATCAACCTGGAAGAGGGGCGCCTGACGCTGGGCTGCTGGAGCCACGATGCCTGGAGTTGGATCTATTCGGTGCATGCCGAGTTTGACAGCCCGCAAGAGCTGCTGGCGCGCGTGCACCAGGAGATCATGCTGGCCTCTACCAGCCTGAAGGCATCGCAGTTGCTGCAGATTTTTGTGCATGCACCGGCCTTTGAGCACCTGCCCTTTGGCACGCTGGACGGCGTGCTGTTCACACCCCTGAAAACGCCGCCCGGCGAGCCCGGCGCCAAGTACGCCTTTGCACTGCTGGGAGCCAGGACATGAAGGGCTTTTACTTTGATCTGGTGGCCCTGCCGCGCAGCACTTACTGGCTGCGCGCCAGCGTGCTGCTGCTGGGCGCCCTGGCACTGGCCTGCGTGCTGGCCTATTGGCAGCTGGTGCAGGTGCCCGCATTGGCCGGGCAGCATCAGCGGGTGCAGACCGAAATGACCCGCCTGGGCACGGCCCCCAAAGTGGCCGCCATGAACCCCAAGGACCTGGCACAGGCCTGGCAGCGCGCGCACAGTGCCTCGGTGCAACTCGGCCTGCCCTGGCAACGGTTTTTTGTGCAGTTGGGCAAGTCCTCCATAGCCGGCAAGGTGGCCTTCATCTCGGTTGAGCCGGACACGCAAAAGGGCTCGGTGGTGCTGGTGGCAGAGGCCCGCACGCTGGAATCGATGCTGCAGTTTGTGGGCGACCTGCAGGCCAGCACCGACTTCTCCGAGGTGGTGCTGCAGTCGCATGCCATCAACAAGGACATGCCGGAGAAGCCGGTGCGCTTCCGTGTCTCCGCCATCTGGAGGATTGCCGAATGACGCGTGTGGCTTTGCAGCGCCAATTGCGCTACCGCATGGACCAGCTTGGCATCACCGGCGGCCTGGGCATAGTCCTGCTGCTGATGGCTCTGGCTGGCTGGTACACGCTGGTGCGAACCAGTGAGAAGGACCTGGCCAGCACCCAGCGCAAGCTGCAATCGCTGCAGCAGCAGGTGGCTACCAAAAGCAGCTTGCCGGTGAACTCGGCGCTCGACCACGAAGAGCAGCTGCGTGTGTTCTACAGCGGCTTTGCACCCACCGACAAGCTGCCCGAGACCCTGCAGCGCATCTACAAGGCTGCCGAAAAGCAGGGCCTGGCCCTGGAGACAGGGGAGTACGCGCGCCTGCAGACCGGCACCGACCGGCTGGCGCGGTTTCGCGTCTCGCTGCCGGTCAAGGGCAGCTTCAGGCAGGTACTGGGCTTCATGGACAGCGTGCTGCAGGAAAACAATACCGTGGCTCTGGAGAACGCCGTCTTCAAGCGCGACAAGGTGGACGACGAGGCCATAGAAGCCAAGCTGGTGTACCTGGTCTATATGGACACACAGCCATGACACCTGCGCGCACCCGACTGTTGATAGGCGCAGGCGCTGCACTGACGGCGGCCCTGATCTGGTTTGCTCCGGGCCCGGACGAGCAGGCAGTGTCGGAGCCGGCCAAGGCCGGCAAGACCCTCAAGTTGCGCCCAGCTTCAGCGGCAGACAGCAGCCCGCTGGTTGCAGCGGCCACCAGCCTGGACCAGACCCTCAAGGGCTCGCAGGAGCGCGGCACGCTGAACGAAAAAAGCGCCAGCACCCTGTTTGCCAAAAGCACCTGGGTGGTGGTGCCCCCGCCGCCGCCGCCACCGCCCCCTCCCCCCCCACCGCCACCGCCCGCTCCTACACCGCCGCCCACTGCGCCTGCCCTGCCCTATGTCTACATGGGCCAGTTCGCACAGGGCGATACCCATGTGGTCATGCTGGTACGGGGCAACCGTGTGCTGACGGCAGGCGTGGGCGAAACGCTTGAAAACACCTACCGCATTGATCGCATTGAGGCCAGCAAAGTGACACTCACCTATTTGCCCTTGGGCACTTCGCAATCTTTATCCACCGGGGGTTCCCAGTGAAAACAATAAAATTTCCATCCCGTACCGTGCTGGCTGCCCTGCTGGCCCTGGCTCTGGCCGGCTGTGCTGCAGACCGCATGCACAGTGAGGGTCTCTCCCTTATCGATGAAGGTAAGCTTGAAGAGGGCCTGAGCAAGCTGGAGCAGGCCAAACAGGCTGACCCCGGCAACGCCAACTTCAAGAAAGACTGGATTCTGCAGCGCGACGCCCTGACAGCGCGCCTGTTGCGCGATGCCGAGAAGGAGCGCAGCGAGCAACGCTGGGATGCAGCATTGCAGCGCTATGCCCGCGTGCTGACGCTGGACCGCGGCAACATCGCCGCCCGCCAGGCCAGCAACGACATCACCGCCGAACGCCGCCAGTCCGCCCGCGTGGACGATGCGGCCCTGCAATATGGCAAGGGCGACCTGGATGCCGCCAGCAACACCATAGCCCGCGTGCTGGTGGAAAACCCCTCCCACGTGCGTGCGCTGGCACTGCGCAGCCAGATCATCCAGGCCACCGCGCAGAACAGCCTGCTCAATGGCGCCGCCCTGAACCTCAAGGGCAAGAAGCCCGTCACCCTGCAGTTCCGCGATGCCAACCTGCGCATGGTGATGGAGGCGATTGCCAAGACCACCGGCCTGAACGTGATGTTCGACAAGGACGTCAAGACCGACCTGAAGGTCACCATCTTTGTGCGCGACACGCCGGTGGAGGAGGCCATCGACCTGATCCTGATGCAGACCCAGACAGCCAAACGCATCTTGAGCGAGAACTCGATCCTGATCTATGCCGATACCGAGGCCAAGTCGCGTGAGTACGCTGAACTCAAGATCCGCCGTTTTGCCATGACCAATGCGGACCCGAAAAACGTCATGGCCATGGTCAAGACCATGACCAAGACCAAAGACATTTTTATAGACGAAAAGACCAACTCGCTGGTGGTGCGCGATACGCCGCAAATCATCCGCATGATCGAGAAGCTCATCGTGGCCATGGACCAGCCCGAGCCCGAGGTGATGCTGGAAGTCGATGTGATGGAAGTCTCGCGCGACCGCGCCCTGGCCCTGGGCATAGACCTGCCCACCACCTTTGGCACCAGCCTGACCTCGATGACGCTGGACCAGTTGGCTGCGCTGGGCCGGGGGGACTTCGTGTCCACAACGGGTGTGACGGTCACGGCCAAAAAGACCGACTCGGACGTCAACACACTGGCCACACCACGCATCCGCGTACGCAACAAGGAAAAGGCCAAGTTCCTGGTGGGTGACCGCCTGCCCGTGATCTCCACCGCAGCCGTGCCAGGCTCCACCGCAACAACCGGTGTGGGGGCGGTGTACAACACCAGCGTGCAGTACGTGGAAGTGGGTATCAAGATTGAGGCCGAACCAACCATTTACGCCGACGGTGAAGTGGCCATCCGCATGGCGCTGGAGGTGAGCTCGGCGGGTGCCCCCAATGCCGATGCAGCCAAGACCGGCACCATTGCCTACACCATTGGCACCCGCAGCGTGAACACCGTGCTGCGCCTGAAAGACGGCCAGACCGAAGTCATTGGCGGCCTGATCCAGGACGAGGACACCAGCGCCGCCACGCGCGTGCCAGGCCTGGGTGACATCCCGATCCTGGGCCGCCTGTTTGGCAAGCAGACAGATGTGAAGAACAAAAAAGAAATCATCATGTCGATCACGCCGCGCATCATCCGCAACAACCGCCAGGTCGACAGTGACTTGCTGGAAATGTGGTCGGGCACAGAAAACAACATGCGCTTTGGCAACCGCCAGGCTTCGTCTTCGTCAGCCTCGTCGGCCTCCTCGGCGGCTGCTGCACCTGCCGTAGCCGCACCCGCTGCAGCTCCGGCTCCTACGGGTTCAAGATTGGCTCGCCCGGCCGTGCCCGCACCGGCACCTGTACCCGCCCCAGTCAATCTGCTGGCGCCTGTGCCCATGCTGGCCCCGGCAGCCGAGCCAGCTGCAGACACCGCTGTGCCCGAGCAGGACCCCAAGCCCGCACAATGAAAGCCCTGCGCGCATCTGTGCGCCCACGCGGGTTCACGCTGATCGAAATGCTGGTAACGGTCACCATCGTGGCCTTGCTGTCTACGGTCGCGTTTCCCATGCTGGAGCTCGCCGAACGCCGCAGCAACGAGCGCGAACTGCGCGAGGCGCTGCGCCAGATACGCACCGCGCTGGACAACTACAAGCAGGCCGTGGACGAGGGCCGCATCCTGGAAGAGACCAAGGGCAGTGGCTACCCACCCACCCTGGAGGTTCTGGTGACCGGCGTGCCCGATGCCAAGAGCCCCAAGCGCGACCAGATGATGTACTTCCTGCGCAAACTCCCCCGCGACCCCCTGATGGCGCAGGCCGGGCCTGAGGGCGCCACGCAATGGGGGCTGCGGAGCTACGCCAGCCCCGCCACCAATCCACAGCCCGGCGCGGATGTGTTTGATGTGTACTCGCGCTCGGCCGCCGTCGGCCTGAACGGCATAGCCTACAAGGACTGGTGATGCGCACTCGACACCGGGGTTTCACACTCATCGAGCTGATCGTGGTCATGACCATCATCAGCTTGCTGCTCACGCTGGCCGCACCGCGCTATTTCCGCTCGATTGAGCGCAGCAAGGAGACGGTGCTCAAGGCCAATCTGGCCAGCACCCGCGATGCGCTGGACAAGTTCCACGCCGACACCGGACGCTACCCGGAGCAGCTCGCCGAATTGGTGGCCAAACGCTATTTGCGCACCCTGCCCTGGGACCCGATTGCCGACAGCTCCGAGGCCTGGCTGATCATTCCCCCCGCAGACGGCCAGGGCGGCGGTGTCTACAACATCAACAGCGGCGCCGAAGGTGCGGGCGATGATGGCATTCCCTATGCCGAGTGGTAGCCTGGCTCCCCGTCAGGGTGGTTTTGTCTATATCGCGCTGCTGATTGGACTGGCCATTCTGGGCATTGGCCTGGGCGCCACCTCGGAGGTCTGGACCCTGACACGCCAGCGCGAAAAAGAGCAGGAACTGCTGTTTGTAGGCAACCAGTTTCGCCAGGCCATTACCCGCTTCTATCTGCAGTCGCCGCCCGCAGCGCGGCGCTTTCCCCTGAGCCTGCAGGAGTTGCTGGAGGACGTGCGCACACCCGACAAGCCCCTGCGCCATCTGCGCCAGCTCTACGCCGACCCCATCACCAACAGCACCCAATGGGGCGAGGTTCGCCTGCCCAGTGGCCAGTTGGTGGGCGTGTACAGCCCCTCCACTGACAAGCCCCTCAAGGTCTTTGGTTTTTCCCTGCGCGACAAGGACATGGTGGACAAGGAGCAATATGCCGAGTGGGTGTTTCGCTCGGCCCTGCCGGCCGCCAACCCCGTGCTGGCCGCAGGCCAGGGCTATACCACCCCTGGAACGGCAGGCCCTGTGGTACCGCTGCCGCCGCAGGCGCGCCCCAACACACCTACGCCGCCTGGTTACATCCAGCCCGTGCCGCGCACCCGCTAGGGTGGCTCCAACCTGTCAGGCCAGGCGCTTGGCCCGCTTATAGATGGACAGCACTTTGGGAACATATTTTTCGGTCTCGGCAAACCGGGGAATCCGGCGCCCGGCCTGCATCACCGCACCCTCACCCGCGTTATAGGCGGCAACGGTCAGCTCCATATCCTCGCCAAAATAGTCCATCAGCCACCGCAGGTATTTGCTGCCGGCAAGGATGTTCTGGCGCGGGTCCCAGCTGTCGGCCAAGCCGAAGCGCCGGGCCGTGGCCGGCATCAACTGCATCAGGCCCTGGGCACCCTTGGCTGACCTGGCGCGCGGGTTGTAGTTGGACTCCACCAGGATGACCGCATGGATAAGCTCCGAGGGCAACTGGTAGGCCAGGCTGGCCTCCTGGATAAAGGGCCAATAGCTGGCAGGCACTGCACTCGAAAACGCGGGTTCGGCCAAGGGCAGTTGCACCACCACTTTTTCGGCCGCAATCAGCAGCGTGGTGGCCGCGTCATCCGGATTGCTGGACAACACCACCGAGCCACTCTCGCTCAGGCCGGTATACACCTGTGCATGGCTCTGGCAGCCTATCAAGGCACCCAGCAGCAGGGCACAGGCAGGGTAACTCATGGCCGGGGTTTGGTGCGCCGCTCGGTGATGGCGAGCATGCCATCGGGCGTCTTGCGGATAAAGCCCTGGGCCTCGAATTCCTTGAGCGCCTTGCTCACCATTTCACGCGAGGCACCCACCTCGCGGGCAATCGCGGCATGCGATATCTTTTTTCTGACTATGAGCTGGCCGCTGGGCGTTTCTTCGGCCATTTCAAGCACGTAGCGTGCGACCCGGCCAAACACGCTCAAGAGCGCCAGGGATGCAATTTTCTGGTTGGCCTTGCGCAACCGCTTGACCAAGCCGCGCATGACGGCCACGGCCATCTGGGCGTTGTGCAATATGCAGCTGTTGAATCCGTCGCGGGTGAGTACCAGCACGTCTACCTGCGTAGCGGTGACCACGGTGGCCGAGTGCGGCTGGTTGTCCAGCAAACTCATTTCGCCAATGCAGTCGCCCGCGCCCAGGGTGGCCAAGACAAGTTCCTTGCCGCTGGAGTTGGTGACGACCACGTTGGCCGTGCCCGACAGGATGACGAACAGCATGTTGGTCTTTTGGCCTGCCTCGACCAGACGCTCAGAACGCTTGTAGCGCTTTTTCTCGAGTGCACCCATGAGCGATACCGCCTGCGTATCGGACAGATGCTCGAAGAGCGGCACGCGCCGCAATAGCTCTGGTGTTGTGAGTGTTGCCACTTAGCCTAGCCCCAATTTATATTTGAATCTTCCCTGACCGGGGCCATTTTCAGCCCTCCGTTCCCATAACTAGCTTACAGTAAATGGGACGGACTCCGCCATTCGGTTTTATAAGCCATATATATACACCATGTCCTACCAGGAAAAACGACTCATACCCCGGATCCAGTTGGGCGCGGTGCCTCCGGGAGCCGTGACATTGCTGATGCAGGGCAGGCGTATCGCCGTGGAACGCCTGCGTGATATTTCACACGCGGGAATCAGCTTCTTCCTCACCCATGAGTTGCCGGAGTCCGAGGGTGTCACGCTGGAATACCAGGACAGCCATGTCAAGCTCGAAGTGTTTGGCCGCATTGCCTGGTGCAGCCAGGCCAGGGCCGAAGCCGCCCATGCACCACAAGGCGCGTATCTGGTGGGACTGGAACTGCTCAGCCCCATGATGCTGTACGCCGTGCTGCCCAAAGCCTAGGGCCTGCCGGGACCAGCAGGAGCTAGCCGCCTCCACGCTGCATATACAAATCAAAGCGCTTCATGAAAGCGTGGCGGGCCACATCATCCACCCCCGCAAAACGAAAGCTCACCGCCAGGCGCGGCATAGCCACCAGCGCAATCACACGCGGTTCCGCCACCTGCCACTTCAGCCCCAAGGCACCGTCACCAATGCGCACACCCACGGTGCGCTCCTGGCGCTTCCAGTGGTGCTGGCCAATGGCCTCGGGCAGCCAGCGCAGCCAGTCGGCCTCGGTGCAGGCCATATCGCGCTCAAAGCGCTCTTCGTAAACAGATTGCATAAAGAAGTTCAGGCCGCAGAGAGCCACACGCAGTGGGCGAACGTGGGGGCCATGTTTCGCCGCCGGGCCGCCCCAAGGCGAAACGCGCCCCCTCGGGGGGCAGAGAGCCACACGCAGTGGGCGAACGTGGGGGCCATACTAGCCGCCTGCAATGGGTGGCCAGATGGCCAGCACGTCACCGGGCTGCAGGGCCAGCGTGGCGCGGTCCTCGGGCGCGATATAGCGGCCGTTGATCAGCACCAGATGCACCATTTTCTCAGGCAACCCAAAAGGCTCGATGATCTGCAGAATGGTGGCACCGGGTGCCACCTCCAGCTCGACCTGGTTGGCGTAGCGGGCTTGCTGCGGCAGGAAGTCGGTGAGGGAAGCAAACAGCTTGAAGGTGATTTTCATAGGCACACGGTTTGAGCCTGCATGCTAGCGCCTGCGCGCATCATCGGCACCCGACCATTCCTGTTGCCCCTGAGCCGCACCCAGGTAAGCCTCCACCAGTTTGGTGGGGTCTTTCTTCAGCACGTCCTTCCAGTCGCCCAACTTGACCTGGCCTTCCACCAAGCCGCGCATCACGCCCACATGCTCGGTCCAGCCCACACTGTTGCAGCCCACCAGCACATCGCCCTGGAACTGCAGGCTCAGGTGGCGCCCTGCTGCTATATCGGTCAGCTCCACATGCTCGCCGCCGGGGCGGCCCTGCCAGTCGCCAAAGCTGGTGGAGATCAGGCCCAGGGTGTCGAGCACATTGATTTGCGTGACACCCTTGAGCTCGGCGCTCAAGGCCTGGCCGCGCGCCTGGCTGACCATGTTGGCGCCGGCAATGCGGGCCTGCTCGGCCGCATTGGGCTGGATGGCGGACACAATGGTTTTGCCGCTGACCTTGTCAAAGGCCTCGGCGCAGTCTCCGGCGGCAAAGATGCCGGGCACATTGGTCTGCAAATGCTCGTCGGTCAACACACCCAAGAGACAGGTGATGCCGGAGTCCTTGAGGTAGCCAATGGCCGGGCGCACACCGGCGGCGCTGATCACCAGATCGGCCTCTACGGTGGTTCCGTTGGACAGCTTCACTTGCAGCGGCTTGCCCGGGGTGATGGACTCCACTTTGGTGGAGGTGAACACCTGCACGCCCTTGGCCTCGCACCAGTCGCGGATCATGCCGCCGGCGGTGGGACCCATCATGCGGGGCACCATGCGGTCGCCCATTTCCACCACACTCAATTGCACGCCACGGGCTGCCAGCGCTTCCATGATGATGCAGCCGATAAAGCCTGCACCAAGCTGCAGCACGCGCGCACCCTGGGTGGCCAGGGCCGCAATCTTGCGCGCATCGTCCAGCGTCCAGCAGGTGTGCACACCGGGGCTGTCGATGCCGGCAATGGGCGGGTGCAGCGGGTGCGAGCCGGTGGCCACCAAGAGCGTGTCAAACGCCAGGCTGTGGCCGTTGTTCAGGGCCACGGTTTTGGCCTTGGCATCCACGCCCGTGACCTGGGCCTGCAGCACCTCGATCTTCAGGTCGGCAAAGTGCGTGGGGCTCTTGCGCAGGTAGGTGCCGCGCTCGTCGATGTTGCCAATCAGCAAATAGGGAATGGCCATGCGTGAGTAGCTGGGCTCGGGCTCGTCACCGACGATGGTGATGCGGTCCAGCGGCGCCAGTTTGCGTATGGTTTCCGCGGCAATCACGCCGGCCGGGCCAGCGCCCAAAATCAAGTGGTGGGTCATGGGGTGTACTCCAGAAAAAAGGAAAGGCGGCCCGTGGATGACCGCCTTTGTGACAGGGACTGTTGGCAAATGGTCTGCGGCTGCTTGCTGCCAACATTCACCAACTGGTGCCAGACACTGCCGACCGCTGCCAGCCGCTGCTGCTGCGCGCGTGGCGTTGGGCAGCAGCGGTCAGCGCGCTGGTCTACAGCCCCAGGCGCGCGCGGGTGTCCGCTGTGGGGCGGCCTTCCGAATCCCAGCCGCGGGCGGCGTAGTACTTGGGCATCATCTCGGCCAGCATGTTGACCTTGCCCTTGGCCGGGCCGCTGTTCACAGCTTCGGTCAGCAGGCGCTTGGGCAGGCTGTCGTCTTTGGCGGTGAAGCCGGCACGGTTGTTGAACTCGCGCTCCATGTTCCAGATGCGCTCGCCAATATGGGCCAGCTCTTCGGTGGTGAACTCGTCGCCGATGGCGCCTTGCAGCTGCGGTGCCAGATCGGCCAGGCCCCAGGCAAAGGTAGTGAAGATGCACAAGCCCGACGAATCGAACGCAGCGGTGGCGTCCTGGAAGGCTTTCACCAGCTCAGGCTTGCCTTCGTGTTCCAGCGGATCGGTCTTGACCGGAATGCCCAGCACCTCGGACGCAATGGTGTAGCCGCGCAGGTGGCAGCCGCCACGGTTGGAGGTGGCATAGGCCAGGCCAATGCCCTGGATGGCGCGACCGTCGTAGGCCGGGAACTCCTGGCCCTTGCTGCTCATGCTCAGGTCGGGGTGGCCGTACTTGGCGGTCAGGCGCTTGGAGCCCTGGCCGATTTCCTTGCCAAAGCCGCGGCCGTTCACCGTCTCATCCACCAGAAAGGCCAGTGCTTCGGCCGAGCCGAACTTGGCATCGATGCCCAGCTGCTCCTTGGTCAGCACGCCCATTTCATACAGCTCCATGACCGCACCGATGGTGGCGCCAAAGCTGATGGGGTCAATGCCCTCTTCGTTGCAGATCAGGTTGGCGTATTGCAGGGCTTCGAGGTCTTTGACGCCATTGGCCGCCCCCAGGGCCCAGGCTGCTTCGTATTCCAGGCCGCCGTTGGCGCCCCAGTACTGCGGCTTGGTGGAGACGGTGAAGTGGCTCTGGTCCATCTTGCTGATGCGCCCGCAGGCAATGGTGCAGCCAAAGCAGGCCTGGTTGGTGACCAGGTGCTTCTTGCCGTCGGTGGCGCGCGGTGTGGCCATGGCTTCGGCGGAAATATCCTTGGCGCCTTCGAACTGGCTGTCGCGGTGGTTGCGAGTGGGCAAGGCGCCCACTTCGTTGATCACGTTCATCAGCACCTGGGTGCCGTAAATGGGCAGGCCTTGGCCGGTGACACCGTTTTCGGCCAGGATTTTCTTCTTGTCCTTGACGGCCTGCATGAAGGCCTTGGGGTTCTTGATGTTGCCCACGCCCTTGGTGCCGCGCACGGCAATGGCTTTGAGGTTTTTGCTACCCATCACGGTGCCCACGCCCGAACGGCCAGCCGCACGGTGCATGTCATTCACCACGGCCGCAAACAGCACGCCGTTTTCACCGGCCTTGCCGATGCTCGACACGCGGGTCAGCGGATCTTGCAGGCTTTTCTTGAGGGTGGTCTCAGTCTCCCACACGCTCTTGCCCCACAGGTGGGCGGCATCACGCAGCTCGGCCACATCGTCGTTGACGTACAGGTACACGGGCTTGGGTGAAGCGCCTTCAAAAATCACCATGTCCCAGCCGGCCATCTTGAACTCGGCACCCCAGTAGCCGCCCGAATTGGAGCAGGCAATGGCGCCGGTGAGCGGGCTTTTGGTGATGACGGTGTAGCGTCCGCCCGTAGAGGCCATGGTGCCGGTCAAGGGGCCAGTGGCCCAGATGATTTTGTTGGCAGCAGACAGCGGGTCCACGGTGGCATCCACCTCTTCGCAGAGGTACTTGGTGCCCAGGCCGCGCGAGCCGATGTAGGCGCGGGCCCATTCCATATTAAGGGGTTCGGACTTGACGGTACCTGCGGTCAAGTCAACGCGAAGAATTTTTCCTGCCCAAGACATTTTTGGTGCTCCTTAAGATGCAGAGGGCTGGTTGCCCAGCTTGTTGGCCCATGCTTCCATCTTGCCCAGGCCCGTCCAGTTGGCGTCGATGAAGGTGATGGCGCTGGTGGGGCAGGCATCGGCACAGGCCGGGTCGCCACCACACAGGTCGCACTTCTGCACCTTGCCGGTTTCTTCCACGTAGTTGATGGTGCCAAAGGGGCAGGCGATGGTGCAGACCTTGCAGCCCACGCAGGTGGCTTCGTTGACCACCTTGGCGCCGGTGGCTTTGTCCACGGTGATGGCTTCTACAGGGCAGGCATGCAGGCACCAGGCTTCGTCGCACTGGGTGCAGGTGTAGGGCACTTTCTTGCCGGTTTCGTGGAAATTGAAGACCTTGATGCGCGATTTGGCGGTAGCGAAGGTGCCGTAGTTCTCGAAAGAACAGGCCATCTCGCACTGCAGACATCCGGTGCACTTGTCGGCGTTGATATGCAACAGCTTTTGCATGCTTACTCCTGTATGTGGGCATGAGGCCTGGCTGCAACCTATGCAGTGCCGTGCCTATGAAATGATTTGCCTACGCATTGTTGAAGCGATAGACCACAGACCGTCTAGGGATAACCCTAGTCGGGATTGCGCAAAGCCGGAATTTCTCAATTTGCAACACAATGGGCTTGTAACCTCGGCAGGGCCAACAGCCCAGCGGACCCCCACTTTCAGCCCCACCCATGCCCACCGTGAACGCCCCGTCAACCACCAGCGCCCGCATGGACAGCATCGCCTTGGCACGCCAGGATTTGCTGGGCGAGCGCAAGCAGTTGGACAGCCTGGTGCCGCCCTGGGTGGCGCGCTCCTGGCAGCGCTGCCTGCTGTCCGGCATGGCACCCAACAGGGCGGCCGAGTTCGAGCTGATTTCGCAGACGCACAGCCGCCAGACCAGCGAGGGCAACAGCCACCTGGTGCAAACCGCCAAGCCCCTGCTGGAAAACCTGGGGCGCGCGATTGCCAATACCGGCTACTTTGTGATCCTGACCAACCAGCACGGTGTGGTGGTGGATGTGAACGGCCC
The DNA here is from genome assembly GCF_003415675.1 of Rhodoferax lacus. Lineage (GTDB taxonomy): Bacteria > Pseudomonadota > Gammaproteobacteria > Burkholderiales > Burkholderiaceae_C > Allorhodoferax > Allorhodoferax lacus. The sequence goes on along the minus strand of NZ_QFZK01000002.1, from coordinate 312,725 downwards.
CATAGACCGCAGTGACCGCCGCGCCGACCTGATCACCCGCATCGGCACCGACCTGTCCGAGCAACGCGTGGGCACCACGGCGATTGGCACGGCACTCACCGAGCAGCAGCCGGTGTGGCTGCACCGGGGCGAACATTTTTTCTCCAACACGTCTGCCTACAGCTGCGCCGGAGCCCCGGTGTTTGGCCCCGCGGGCGACTGCGTAGGCATGCTGGACCTCACCGGCATCGAGGCCATGGAGCGGCCCGAGCTCAGTCACTTGGTGACACAGGTGGCGGGCAAGATTGGCAATGCACTGGTGCTGGCGCAATCGCACAGCTTGCTGCTGCGCCTGAACTGGCCGGGCAACGCCTTGGGCACTGATGCCGACGGCATGCTGTGCCTGGACGCAGACGGCTGGGTGACGGGTGCCAACCGGGTGGCGCGGCACATGGTGTCGGGCCTGCAGACCAGCGCACGTGTGCATGCCAGCGACCTCTTTGGCCTGCCCCTGCAAATGCTGTTTGACGCGGCACGGCGCAGCCACAACACCCTGGACCTGCCGCTGTGGAGTGGCCTGAGCCTGAGTGCGATGGCGGTGCAGCCGGCTTTCGAGAACATGCCCGCCCGTTTTGACAAGGGCCATGTGCTGGCCGGCGGCATAGGACTCAAGGACATGGAGACCGCCCTGATTCACCAAGCCGTGGAGCAGGCCCGCGGCAATGTGGCACAAGCCGCACTGGCCCTGGGCATCAGCCGGGCCACGGTGTACCGCAAACTGGGCGCCCGCCAGCGCCAGTAAGGCGCCTGCCTGCGTACCGTTGACTGCCTGTGCACGCCGTGGGCATCAGCGATGTCCATCCATCCCATGGCGTTGTGCTTTCCTGGCTAGGGTCGGGGCAAAAAGCGGAGCTGTGTCGCTACAAAGCCGGCATTTTGTGCGTCGCCAAACAGCATGGCCCTGGGCGTGATCCAGCCTTCGGCCCAGAGCCTGTCACCTTTGAACCAGGGGTTGGTGCATTGGCGGTACTGGCTCAGCGCACGCACAGGCTTGGTCACTTCAAACACCATGCTGGCGCCCAGTGCCATGATGTTGCCGTATTGGCCCGACAGGGTCCGGGCCAGCGGCTCTGGCAGGGGGCCGGCCTGGATATGGTCGCTGTATTGGGGCGGCAGATGCAGGCACAACACATTGTGCGAGCCCTGCGCGTTGTAGACACCGGCCGAGGCGCAAATGGCATTGGGCATACAGCCTTCGGAGCGGCCAAACGCCTGCGGATTGGCATTCACCATGTCCAGGCTTTCGCTGTTCTCGTTCCAGTGCAACACCCCCTTGTAGGCCACCCGGATGAAGGGGGCCTGGCTGGCGTTGCGCCCATAGTCCGAAAAGCCTTGCGCCAGCGCCTTCTGGCAGTCCCTCTGGGCAAAGGTTTCGTGGAGGGTCTTGCAGGCCTGGCGCGCATCCAGCAGGGCCCGCTTGGCCGCGCTGCGAAAGGGCCTGGCCCCGGTGTTCCAGTCCACATGCGGGCCCAGCAAATTCAGACCGGCATCACTGACCTGGCCCATGTTCTGCACGCCGTACATCAGGGCCGTGGCCAACAGTCCGTCGAACATGTAGATGCCCTGGGACTCCAGCAGCGCGGGCTCCAGGGAGTCGCCGCTGTGCAGCGGGGGCTGGGCCGCCAGTGCGGCCGCGCCAAGCGCGCCGCAACAAGCAACGGCCAGCGATCGAAGAGCTAAATGCATGGGTTTCCCTGTAGTTTTGGCATGCAGTGTAAGGCCCGAACCAGCACAAAGCCAGCTGGATTTTCGGCGTTACATACCACTCAGTAGCATTCAATTCAAGTCGTACCCGGTTGGCAAATTGGGCCCAATAATCGCACCCAGCGACACAACGCATTCAAGCCCCATGCCACCCCAAACAGCCGCCACACTGAACCCCAGACGCTGAACCACCGCGTTCACCAGCCCCCTTCCCTATCCACTGCCATGCGCCAGGCCACTCCAATGGGTGGTTGAGCCGCCGCATGGCCCACCCCACTCAATCCATGACCCAAAATCTTGCAGCCCGCTTGCCCAACAGGATCCACGACCTGCGCGGCGGCCTTGTCACTTTGCTCAGCAGTGTCTACATCACCATGCTGATCCCCTCCATGCTGGACCACAACCTGAGCACGGTAGCCGCTACCGCACTGGCCTGTGCGGTGGGCACATTGCTATTTGCCTGCGTCACCCGGCTGCCGTTTGCGGTGGGGCCGGGCATTGTTCCGGCCAGCCTGGTGGCCTCCATGCTGGCCCGTGGCGTGCCCTTTCAAACCGTTCTGGGACTGGAGTTCTATGCGGGCCTGGCCTTTCTGGCGCTGGCGTGCTGCGGTGGTCTGCAGGCAGCGCTCAGGCGCATGCCGCCGGTGCTCAAAGCCACGGGGCAAATGGCCATCGGCCTGTATTTGCTGATGGCTGCCCTGCGGGTGGTGGGGCTGGGCGGCGGCAACTCCGCACCGGGCTTGCACCTGGGCGCCGAAGCCTTTTTGTTTCTGGCCGGGCTGCTGGGCGTGTTTCTGGTTAGCCGGAGCAGGAAGTGGAATGGCTATGCCATTCTGGCTGGCATCGCTATTGCGTCTGTCCTGGCATGGCTGTCCAACCTCACCCCCCAAACCTCCACGGTGCCCACCGCACCGCTTGCTTTGGTGCTGCCCGATTTTGCCGATGCACTGCAATGGCGCTTTCTGGGCGATGGGTTGATGCTGCTCTATGTGGTGGTGGTTGACGTGGTGGCCACTCTGGAAACGATGGCGGCCTGCGCGCCACAGTTGTGCACCCCCGATGGGCGCCTGAAGCATTTTGAGCGCAGCCTGGTGATGAGCGGCGTGGTGTTCCTGATCAGCCCTTTTTTGGGCAGTGCGCCCTTGCTGGTGTTTTTTGAAAGCCTGGGCGGCGTGCTCAGTGGGGCACGCACACTGTGGGCTGCAGGCCTGATGGCAGCGGGCTTTGCCGCCCTGGTGTTTCTGGCGCCGCTGGCGCAGCGCATACCGGTGTGCGCCTGCGTGGTGGGCCTGGCCTATGTGGGCTTCATCATTGCCCGGCACGCGATTGCCGCCATGCCCGAGGGCTCCACCGCAGCGCCCGGCGGCGCCGGCCAACACATTCCCCGCGAACTGCCCTACCTCGTTGGCACGGCCGTATTGGCCCTGCTGCTCACCCAAAGCCTGTCAATGACCTTGTTCGCACTGTTTGCCGTGTACCCACTTTGCAAGCACCAGACCGGCCAGGCGCTGCGGGCCTGGGAGATCAGTGCCAGCGTACTGTGCATCACCCTTATCGGCCTGACGGCCATCTAGAAGGAAACCAAGACCATGACGTCCCCATTCACATCCAGCATCGGCAAGCGCATCACCATGGAACTCGAAAGCGCCAACCAGGTGCTGCACAGCCTGGCTCCGGCAGTCACCATCTTTGGCGGCACCCGCGTGAAGCCCGACGACGCCTGCTACCTGAGCACCATAGAGCTGGCGCGCACCATTTCTGCAGCCGGCATACCGGTGATCTCGGGCGGAGGCCCCGGCATCATGGAGGCGGCCAACAAGGGAGCACGCGCGGGCATGCACGGCGCCAGCGTGGGGCTCAACATCCTGCTGCCCTTTGAGACCCCCAACCAGCACCACGACCTGTCGCTGATGTTTGAACACTTTGCATCGCGCAAGATCACCTTTTGCCGCCACTCCCGGGCCTTCGTCTGCATGCCGGGTGGCGTAGGCACCCTGGACGAACTGTTTGAATGCCTGACCCTGATACAGACCGGCAAGATGCCCGAGGTACCCGTGCTGTTGTTCGGCCGCGCCTTCTGGTCTGGCCTGCTGGAATGGCTGGAGAACACCGTGCTGGCGCGGGGCCTGATATCCAATGACGACCTGAAGCGCCGCATCCAGTTGGTGGACAGCGTGGAGGAGGCGATGGCGATTATTGTTCGCTAGCGCGACGCGCCGCAGCGCACCAGGGGCTCAGAGGTTGCGCATCCAGTCGGCCGTCTGGAAGAACGACTCCTGCAGGCGGGTGCGCAAAGGCTCGGGCACCTGCACCTCGGCCATGGCCTGGCCCATGCAGGCCAGCCACTGGTCGCGCTCCTGGATGCCGATCTTGAAGGGCATGTGGCGCGCACGCAGGCGCGGGTGGCCAAAGCGCTCGGTGTAGTGCTGCGGCCCGCCCATCCAGCCGCATAAAAACCAATTGAGCTTTTCGCGCGCCTGCACCAGGTCACTGCCGTGTGCGGCGCGCAATTCCTTGTAGGCGGGTTCCAGGTCCATCAGGTCGTAGAAGCGCTCCACCAGGGCGTGGATTACAGGCTCGCCGCCGATCACTGCAAAGGCCGATTCGCCCTGCGTCTCTTCGTCATTCATACGGGCTTTCTCAAGTCTGGGGGTGGGCCATTTTCACATGCACGGGGCAGGCACCGTGGCCCACAAGGCGTGCGCAGTGAACCGTGAGCAGCACCCAAACGTCGGTAGTTTGCGCGTCACGATTTGGTTAACAATGCGCTGACCGCAGGAAATGGAAAGGGCCACACCCATGGAAATCAAAGACTACCGGCAGCCCATGGTGACGTCGATCGGTGTCATTTTGGGTTTTTTGATGGGCTTTTTGGGGCAGTGGGTGACTGAGCCGGCCTTCCATCTGGGCAGTGGGGCCGACTACATCGTCTTTGCTGGCTGCTTGCTGGGTGTGGTGCTGCTGCTGGTCGCCTTGTACCGCATGCTTGCACCGGCGCAGCCACAGGACATGACTCGCTACTACACGCGCACGCTGCGGCTCTATATGGGCGGCATCGTGGTGGCGTTTTCAAGCATGGTTGTTTCGGCCTTTGTCTGATGCAGGCCTTGTAGAGGAGACAAATCCTATGGGCACACGCCGCACACTGCTTACAAAAACCGGAGCATGCGTGGGTGCTAGTGTGCTGTCCTGGGCTTCGCCGGGCCACAGCCAAGCGCAGATTCCGTGGCGCATGCCCGATGAGGGGGAACCGCACTTGCGGACTTGGATGGCGTTTGGTGCCAGTGCCGACATATGGGGCCAGGCGTTGCTACCCGCAGTGCAGCGCGACCTGGCGGAGCTGGCACGAACGATTGCCCGCTACGAGCCGGTCTCCATGCTGGTGCGTCACGCAGAGCGCGCCACCGCCGAAAAGCTGCTGGCTGGCGCGCCCATCCGTCTGATTGAGGCTGCGTTGGATGATTTGTGGATACGCGACACCGGCCCCAGCTTTGTGGTGAATCCGAGCCGTCCCGGGGAACGGGGCGCGCTGCAGCTCAACTTCAATGGCTGGGGCAACAAGCAGGCCCATGCCCAGGACGCCCGCGTGGCGGCTTTGATAAGCGGGCATGCAGGCGTGCCACTGCTGCACACCCCCTTGGTGCTGGAGGGCGGCAGTCTGGAGGTGGATGGACAGGGCACGGCCATCATCTCGGAGAGTTGCGTTCTCAACCCCAACCGCAATCCTGGCCTGGGAAAAGAAGCTGTAGAGGCCGAACTCAAGCGCCTGCTGGGGCTGACCCGGATCATCTGGTTGCCAGGCATCCGCGGGCGTGATATCACCGATGGGCATACCGATTTCTATGCCCGCTTTGCCAGGCCCGGTGTTGTAGTGGCCGGCTATGACCCCGACCCCCAATCCTATGACCACGCGGTGACCCAGGCGCACCTGCAGATTCTGCGCAAGGCCCGGGACGCCCGAGGCCTGCAACTGGAGGTGGCGGTTTTGCAAGCGCCGCAAGCCTTGGGCCCAAAGGCGCAAGGCGCCAACTTTGCGGCGGGCTACATCGGCTTTTACCTGTGCAATGGCGCCGTTATTTCGCAAAAATTTGGTGATGACAAGGCGGACCAGGCTGCCAGGCACCTGCTGCAGCAGGTGTTTGCCGGGAGAGTGGTCGAGCAGTTGCGCATGGACGCCATCGCCGCTGGTGGCGGCAGCGTGCACTGCGCCACGCAACAGGAACCGCGCGCTTCGGCAGCAGCCTGAGCAACGCCTAACTGGCCGCCCTGCGCAAGGTTTCCACCACCGGCCTGCGCAACACATCGCGCAAGCCCCACCAGCCTGCTGCCAGCGCCAATACGGCTCCGCACAGAGCGCCCCAGATGGGCAGCCACAGGCTCACCGTCCATTCAAACTCAAACACATAGTGGGCCAGCGCCCAGCCCACGGCATTGGCCACCAACGAGGCCAGAAAGCCCGCCAGCAAACCCACCCCGGCCAGCTCGGCACGCTGCACCTGGCGCAACAGGCTGGCCTGGGCGCCCACGGCGCGCATCACCGCGTACTCCTGCGCGCGCTCTTCGCGCGTGGCGCTCACGGCAGCAAACAGCACCACCAGCCCGGCGGCCAGCGTGAAGCCGAACAAAAACTCCACCGCGCGGATCACCTGGTCGAGCACGCGCTGCACCTGGTTCAGGGCGCTGCTCATGTCCACCTCGGTAACGTTGGGAAATTGGCGCACCAGCGCGTTGTCAAAGCCGGCCGTGGCCGGGGCCTTGAAGGCGGTCATGAAGGTGCTGGGCACGTCGGCCAGCACATCCACCGGGAACAGCACAAAGAAGTTGGCGCGCATGGAGCTCCAGTCCACCTTGCGCAGCGAGGTGATGCGCGCCTGCGTCTGCACGCCGCCCATGTCGAACTCCAGCTTGTCGCCCAACTGGAGGCTCAGAGTCTTGGCAATGCCCACTTCCACGCTGATGGCGCCCGCCTCCTCGGCCGTCCAGGCACCGGCCGTAATTTCGTTGTGTGGCGGCTGCGTGGCGCTGTGCGAAAGGTTGAACTCCCGGTCCACCAGGCGCTTGGCACGCTCGTCAGTGTAGTCCTCGGGCGACACGGTGCGCCCGTTGATGGCAATCAGGCGGCCGCGGATCATGGGGTACCAGTCGTACTTTTCTACACCGCCTTTGGCCAATGCGGCGCGGAAGTCCGGGCCCTGTTCGGGCATGACGTTGATGACAAAGCGGTTGGGCGCATCCGGCGGGGTGGCGCGGCGCCAGCTGCCAATCAGGTCGGTGCGCAACAGCACCAGCAGCAACAGCGCCAGCATGCCCACCGACAACGCGCTGACCTGCACCACGGCGAAGGCCGGGCGCGCGGCAATCTGGCGCGTGGCCAGCACCAGCCAGCGTGGCGCGGTTTGCTCACTCACACTGCGGCGCAAGAGCTTGACGGCCAGCCAGCTCATGGCTGCAAACAGCAGCACGGCCCCGGCAAAACCACCTACGGCGATCAGGCCCAGTGTCAGGTCGCTGCTGGCCACCAGCAGCAGCGCGGCAAAGCCCAGCACACCGACGGCCAGCACGCCCATGGACGCGGGCCGCAAATTGCCCACATCGCGGCGCATCACGCGCAGCGGCGGCACCTGCGCCAGTTGCAACACCGGCGGCAGGCCAAAGGCCAGCAGCAGGGTCAGGCCCATGCCCATGCCCAGGGCTACCGGCAACAGGCTTGCCGCTGGCAGCGCGGTGTTGAGCAGGCCCGCCATGAGCGCCACAAACAGGTAATGCACACAAAAGCCCAGCAGCACGCCCAGGGCGCTGGCAAACACGCCCACCAGCGCAAACTCCACCGTGTAGCTGGACGCTATGGCGCGCTGGCTCAGGCCCAGCACGCGCAGCATGGCGCAGTCGTCCAGGTGCTTGGCGGCAAAGGCGCGCGCGGCCAGGGCCACGGCCACCGCGCTCAGCAAGGCGGCCAGAAGGGCCACCAGGCTGAGGAACTTGTTGGCGCGGTCCAGCGTCTGGCTCATCTCCGGCCGCCCGGTCTGCAGCGACTCCACGCGCACGCCGCGCACACCGCGCTCGGCCCGGTTGGCGCCGTCTTTCACCTCTTTGTCGGCCCAGTCCACAAACGTCTTGACCGGCTCATCGGCACCGGCCACAGCCAGGCGGTAGTTCAGGCGGCTGGCAGGCTGTATCAGGCCGGTAGCGGCCACATCAGAACTGCGCATCATCACGCGCGGCGAAAAGTTCATGAAGCCCGCGCCCCGGTCCGGCTCCAGCGCAATCACGCCGCCAATGGTGAAACGGCTATCGCCCAGCAACAAGCTGTCGCCGCGCACCACACCCAGCGACTCCAGCAGGGAGGGATCGACCCAGACTTCGCCGGGCCGGGGAATGCCGGTGGCGGCCTCATCTTTGGAGGGAATGCCGGTGGCCAGCATCAGCTTGCCGCGCAGCGGGTAGCCCGGCTCCACTACCTTGAGCGCTACCAGCTTGGAGCCGCCGCCCTTGGCGTCGTCTGCACGCGCCATGGTGGGAAAGCCCAGTGTGGTGACCATGGACAGGCCCAGTGCCCGCGCCTTGGCCACAAACACTTCAGGCGTCGGGTTGTCGCTGGCGATGACCGCGTCGCCGCCCAAGAGCTGGCGCGCATCACGCTGCAAACCACCCTGCAGGCGGTCGGCAAAAAAGCCCACGGCACTGAGTGCGGCCACGGCCAGTGTCACGGCCACGATCAGCAGGCGCAAATCGCCGCTGCGTACATCACGCCACAGGCTTTGCCAGCCCAGGCTCCAAAAAGATTGCTTCATGGCGCAACCATAGCGCATGTGTGTGTATGCACGGTGCAGCAACCCACAGAAGGCCTATGGCTTGCGGTGCGATGGCAGTCGCCACCGCAGGTGCCGGCCCTGCTTGCTCAATGCAGCCGCACCCCCTGGCGTTCCAGCTCGGCCTGCACGGCGGCCATATCCACCTCGGCCGTGCTCTGCTTCTGGCGGATGGAGACAGCTGCCGCCACGCCTGCCCCCTGGCCGGTAACGGTGCAGGCCATCATGTTGCGCATGGCCGCGTGCGAGACCATGTCACCGGCCACGCAGCGCCCGGCCACCAGCAGGTTGTCCACTTCGAGCGGCACCATGCAGCCATAGGGCACCTCAAAGTAGCGACCGGTGCTGGGCAGGATCAGCACCGCGTAGCCGTCGATGAACTCCGGGAAGATGCCAATCGAGTCGCTGAAGGTGGCCTGGTTGCGCACATCGTCACCGGTGAGGTTGGTGCGGCCGATGATCTTGCGCGAGTCGCGCACGCCCAGCGTCATGGCGAAGTTGCGCAGCTTGGCTTTCTCAAAGCCTGGCACCACGGCCTTGAGGGCCAGCAGAGCCTGCAGGGCTTCGCCGCGGCCCTGCATCTCGGCGCGGGTGAGGTCGTTCACGTCGGTGGGGTCAAAGCCGTACATGTGCACCAGGTTGAGGTTATTGGCCTCGCCTGCCTCTGTAAGCGAAGACCAGGAGCCGCCCAGGTTGGTGCTGTCCTGCGGGATCACGCCCAGGGCGCGGGCTGTATCAAACTCCTTGTCCAGGTAGGGGCTGCGCAAGGCTTCTTCCTTGCCCGTGGTCTGCTGCTGCCAGGTACGGCTCCAGTCGGCGTAGGTGGCCGGTTGCGCCTCGGTGTATTCCAGAAAACGTTCCTTGTCCACGCCGGAGGCGTTGAACACGGTGGTCATGCCCAGCATCTTGTCCTTGGGGGTCTTGCGGTAGCTGGCACCAGACAGGTGGGCAATGTCGGCGTCGCCAGTGCAGTCGATGATGCGCTGGGCCAGCACCACCTGGCGGCCCGATTTGCTCTCGGTGATGATGCCCTTGAGGCGCTTGGAGCCTTCTTCAAAAATCACATCCACCGCATAGCAATGCAGGATGGGGCGTATGCCGGACTCGCGCACCAGGTGGTCGGCCACCACCTTGAAGAAGTCGGCATCCAGGCATTCGCTGTCGTTGTAGGGCCACTTCACCGTGCCGCCCATGGCGGCGGCGCGGCGCTCCATTTCGATGCCAATGCCTTCGGACTCGATGGTGCCCTCGTAGCGGTACCAGGACAGGGTTTCCATGCCCACGGTGGTGATGGCGCCGCCAAAGCAGCCAAAGCGCTCCAGCAGGACCACATCGGCACCGGCCCGGCGCGCGGCCAGTGCGGCAGACAGTCCGGCCGGACCCGCGCCCACCACCAGCACCTCGCATTCGGCCAGGATGGGCAAGGCCTTGGGTGCCTCGATGTAGACGCCTTTGTCAGCATCCAGCTCGCCTGGTGCGGGCGGCGTGTGCTGCAGCACCTCGCCTTCTTCTGTGGTTTTGCGGGTGAAGGTCAGGCGCTGCCCAGACCAGCGGCTGAGCATGCGGGCCACGCGGCCCGGGAACTTGTCTTCGTCTTGCATGGCGCTCCTAGTTCAGAGCACAGCAGTATCTGACGGATGGGCTTTTGCGTGTGAGGCTGCTGTGCCAGCACGTCGAAAGCAGACCAGACGGCGTCGCATCCAGCGAAGTTGGCTAGGGATACTTTTTGATTTCCACAAACGACTTCAGCTGCGCCACGCCGTCTACCGCGCGTATGGCCTCCATGGCCTTGCGGTGTTCGTCTGCGGACTGGGCCCGGCCCAGGACGTAGACAGTGTTGCGCACAGAGCGCCAGCGCAAGTTCACAGACGACACATCGCGGGTGGAGAGCAGTTGCCCGGTGATCTTGGTCTCTATCCAGTAGTCACTGGCAAAGCGCTCCAGGCCTTCCTTCTTGTTGGCGTCGCGCTTGGCGACCGAGGCACGGCGTCGGGCCAACTCTTCGGCAGACACAATCTGGATTTCGTCGTAGACCTTGAGCACGCGCTTGTCGGCGCGCACGGACTGCGCCACCTCGTTCCGCGTGCGGGCGTCTGCCACCGTGCCGGTCAGCAGCACACGCTGTTCCCAGACATCGATGTTGACGTCCATGGCCAAGGCGGTGTCCTTTTGAGCCAGCGCGGAAAACAGGCTGGTACCGATCTGGGCGTCGGTAATGAAGTCGCTGCTGTTGCGGCTTTCAGCAGCCCTTTTGGCACTCTCGGACAGTACGGTGGTACAGCCACTGGCGCACAGCAGGAGCGCCAGGGCGGCAAAGTGCCAGACTGGCCCCAGTGGCCGGTAGGGCCACGGTGTGCGCAGGTGCTTACTGATTTTTCTTGGCGATTTCGTTGCCAATGTAGCCGCCGCCCACGGCGCCAAGGATGGTGGCCAGGGTCTTGCCGTCGCCACTGCCCACCTGGTTGCCCAGCACACCGCCTACGACGGCGCCCACGCCAATGCCCACCGGGCTGTTTTGTGGCGCCTTGTGGGCAACCGGTGCTGGCTGTGCGGGAGGTGCAACGGGTGCATTGCGCTGTGCCGTGTCCTGCGCGGCCACGTTTGTGTTGCCGGATTTGAGGTGGCTGACAGGCCTTTGCTGCTGGCTCTTGGCTGCGGGCACACCGTTGTCCCAGTTGTCTGCGCTGCGTTGGTCAGGCGCGGACATGGAAGTGCCTTGCAGATTGTCGCGGTTGCCTTCTGCGGTGGTGCCATACGAGTTGGGCAGCAGCCCCGTGATGGCGGCAATGCCCACCAGACTGAAGAGGGTGACTGCACCGGCTGCGACTGCAACCAGGGGGTGAATGCGTTTGGCAGATTCTGCAAGGCTCATGGGTAGCTCCGTCAAGTAAATACGTAGAGTCCAGTATCGCCAAAGCCGGCATGCATCTTATGGATAAGTCGTGAGCAAACTGTTTCGAATGTAAGTGTGCGTAACCACAAGCGCAAAGGCCTGCCGCTGTGCTAACGATGAGCGCCCGGCATGTGCGCGCTGTCTCAATCGCCCGTGGGCGAGATGCGGAAGGTCTTGATCTGCACACTGGCGCGCAGGTAGCGGGCCAGTGCCGAGAATTTGTGGGCATCCGACGTGCGTATGACCATGCGGTATTCAAAATCCGCCCCATCGTCGGACACCCGGTAGCTGATGTTGGCGATGGTGAAGCCATGCTTCTCCAGCAGTGCGCGCACCTCTTCTTCTTCCATGGCGTTGTTGCGGTCAAAGGCAATGAAGTGCTGGGCATAGTGGTGCGAGGGTATGCGCGCCTCTATCAAACGGAACAGCGACAGAATACCCACGGTGAGTATGGTGGCCACGATGGCGGGGTAATAGAACCCGATGCCGATCAGCACGCCAATGGCCGAGGTGATCCAGATCGATGCGGCCGTGGTCAGGCCCCGCACGCTCAGGCCCTCCTTGAAGATCACCCCCGCGCCCAAAAAGCCGATGCCCGTCATGATGCCCTGTGCCATGCGGGTGGGATCGGTGCGGAAGGAGTCCATGGAGGCCCCGGCCGGCAGCCATTTGCTCTGGTACAGCGTAACCAGCATCAGCAGGCTCGACGCCAGGCACACCAGGGTGTGGGTGCGAAAACCCGCCGGTCGGCCGTGGTAGCTGCGCTCCAGTCCAATCACACCACCGACTGCCATGGCACCTACCAGGTGCATGGTCATCGTCACTAAATCTTGATCCATTTTTATTTGTATCCAAATACGTTTGCTAACTGTAAACTGATTGTCACGGAACTGACTTCTTTTAACGCCACACTGCGCTGGCAACTTCATAGGAACCGTTATGCATGTAAATAAATTGACTTCACTGGCCCTGGCCGCCCTGGCCGTTTGCGGTGCGCAAAGCGCGTCCGCCCAGTCGGCCCAGCTGATTGCCGCAGCCAAGGCCGAAGGCCAGCTGACCGTGATCGCGCTGGCGCGCAGCTGGTGTGGCTACGGCCCCATCATTGACGCCTTCAAGGCCAAGTACGGCATCAAGGTCAATGAGCTCAATCCCGATGCAGGTTCCGGCGATGAAATCGAGGCCATCAAGGCCAACAAGGACAACAAGGGCCCCCAGGCCCCCGACACCATTGACGTCGGCCTGTCCTTTGGCCCCAGCGCCAAGGCCGCCGGTCTGCTGCAGCCCTACAAGGTATCCACCTGGGCCAGCATCCCTGACAGCGCCAAGGATCCTGAAGGCTACTGGGTTGGCGACTACTACGGCGTGCTGGCCTTCCAGGTCAACTCCGACATGGTCAAGCCACCGCAAGACTGGGCCGATCTGCAGAAGCCCGAGTACAAGAACGCCGTGGCCCTGGCTGGCGACCCACGTGCCTCCAACCAGGCTATCCAGGGTGTGTACGCTGCAGGCCTGAGCATCTCCGGTGGCGACACCTCCAAGGCCGCCGCTGCGGGCCTGAAATTCTTTGCTGACCTGAACAAGGCCGGCAACTTTGTGCCGGTGATCGGCAAGGCGGCCTCGCTGGCCCAGGGCACCACCCCCATCATCATCAGCTGGGACTACAACGCCCTGGCCGACCGCGACAAGCTCGCTGGCAACCCCAAGGTCGACGTGGTAGTGCCCAAGACCGGCGTGGTGGCGGGCGTGTATGTGCAGGCCATCAGCGCCTACGCACCCCACCCCAATGCCGCCAAGCTGTGGATGGAGTACCTGTACTCTGACGAAGGCCAGCAAGGCCTGCTCAACGGTTACTGCCACCCCATCCGCTTCAACGACATGGTTGCCAAGAACAAGTTCAGCAAGGCCTCACTGGACAAGCTGCCTCCGGCTGCTGGTTATGCCAAGGCCCTGTTCCCCACGCTGGATCAGCAGGGTGCTGCCAAGGAAGTCATCACCAAGCAGTGGGATGCCGTCGTAGGTGCAGCGGTCAAGTAAGTTGACCCGCTGACAGCCTCCCATCGGGCATGACTCTTGCGGTCATGCCCGATTTTGTTTGGGCCCCGGCCTGCCCTGTTTCACCAGTGAGTTGCACCGTGTCTGCTGATTCCATTCCAAACCCCGGGCGCATACCGGCGCCCCCTGGCAACAAGCCACTCAACCTAAACCTGCTGGGCGTGCTGCCCTTCTTTGTGTTTGCGCTGATGTTCATGCTGCTGCCCACGGCCTACCTGATGGTGGGCGCATTCCAGGATGCCGAGGGACACTTCACGCTGAACAACCTGGCCGGCCTGCTGGAGCCCAATGTGCTGAGCGCCTACTGGATCAGTTTCAAGATCAGCATCGCCTCCTCCGTGGCGGGTGGCCTGCTGGGCTGCCTGCTGGCCTGGGCTGCAGTACTGGGCAAGCTGCCGGGCTGGATACGGCCCACGCTGATGACCTTCTCGGGTGTGGCCTCCAACTTTGCCGGTGTGCCGCTGGCCTTTGCCTTTCTGGCCACGCTGGGCCGTATGGGGCTGGTGACCATCCTGCTGCGCACCTATCTGGATATCAATATCTATTCCACCGGCTTTTCGATTTTGAGCTTCACGGGCCTCACGCTCACCTATTTATATTTCCAGATTCCGCTCATGGTGCTGATCATCACACCGGCACTTGAAGGCCTGAAGAAAGAGTGGCGCGAGGCCTGCGATTGCCTGGGCGGCAGCACCCTGCAGTACTGGCGCTTTATTGCCCTGCCGGTGCTATGGCCCAGCATCCTGGGCGCCATGCTGCTGCTGTTTGCCAACGCCTTCGGCGCGGTGGCCACGGCCTATGCGCTCACCGGCAGCTCGCTCAACATCGTGCCCATCCTGCTCTATGCGCAGATACGCGGCGACGTGCTGCACAACCCGAATCTGGGCTACGCCATGGCCCTGGGCATGATTGTCATCACCGGCCTGGCCAACGCCGGCTACATGGTGTTGCGCAGCAAGACCGACCGGAGGAGCGCATGAGCACCGCGAGCAAAGCCACAAAAGAATCGCGCCTGGGTGCATGGATTGCCATGGCTGTGGGCAGCGCCTACTTCCTGCTGCCTCTGATTGCCACCTTTGAATTCAGCCTGCGCATGAAGCGCGGTGAGTACAGCTTTGAGGCCTACAAGGTGGTGTTTGGCGACCCGCAGTTCCAGGCCACCTTTGGCTACTCCATCGTGATGGCGATTGCCACCATTCTGGTGGGCGTGCTGCTGGTGGTGCCCACCGCCTACTGGGTGCATTTGCGCATGCCCAAGCTGCGCCCGCTGGTGGAGTTCATCACGCTGCTGCCGCTGGTGATACCGGCCATTGTCATCGTGTTTGGCTACCTGCGCATGTACAACAGCAGCTCCATCATTCCGCTCACCGGCAGCGAGCACGCCACCGACTTTTTGTTGGTCTGCAGCTATGTGACGCTGTCCCTGCCGTATATGTACCGCTCGGTGGATACGGGCCTGCGCACGATTGATGTGCGCACACTCACCGAGGCCGCCGAGGTGCTGGGTGCCAAGCGTGCCACCATCTTGTTGCGGGTGATATTTCCCAACATCAGCTCGGCCATTCTGTCGGGTGCCTTCCTGACCTTCGCCGTGGTGATTGGCGAGTTCACCATGGCCAGCCTGCTGGACCGCCCGGCCTTTGGCCCTTACCTGCAGCTTATAGGCGCCAACCGGGCGTATGAGCCGTCGGCCCTGGCCGTGATTGCCTTCATCGTGACCTGGGCCTCCATGGGCCTTATCAATGTGTTTGGCCGCAACGCCCACACCAAGCCCACCCGCTAACCCACCCAATAAAAAGATTCACGCCATGGCCTTCCTGGAAATTTCCAACATACAAAAGCGTTTCGGCAGCCAGACCGCCGTGCATGACTTCTCCATCTCGATCGAGAAGGGCGAGTTCATCACCTTCCTGGGCCCCTCGGGCTGCGGCAAGACCACCATCCTGCGCATGCTGGCGGGGTTTGAAGCACCCTCGGTAGGGAGCATCGTGTTTGACGGCAAGGATGTCACGCATGTGCCAACAGCCAAGCGCAATGTGGGCATGGTGTTCCAGTCGTATGCGCTGTTCCCCAACATGACGGTGGCCGAGAACATCGGCTTTGGCCTCAAGGTAGCCAATGTGGGCAAAGACGAGACCGAAGCGCGCGTACGCGAGATGCTCAAGCTCATCAAGCTCGATGCCCTGGCCGAGCGCTACCCCTGGCAGATGTCGGGCGGCCAGCAGCAGCGCGTGGCACTGGCGCGCGCACTGGCCAACCGCCCCAAGGTCTTGTTGTTGGACGAGCCGCTGTCGGCGCTGGACGCCAAGATCCGCATCTCGTTGCGCGAAGAAATCCGCGAGCTGCAGCGCGAGCTGCACATCACCACCGTGTTTGTCACACACGACCAGGAGGAGGCCCTGTCCATCTCCGACCGTATCGTGGTTCTGAACGAAGGCCGTGTGGAGCAGACCGGCACGCCCTCGGCGATTTACAACTTTCCGCGCACGCGCTTTGTGGCCTCGTTTATTGGCACACTCAACCAACTCTCCGGCGAGGTGGTGGACACGGCCAAGGGCGAGATCCGTGTGGGCACGCAGGTGCTGGTCACCAGCAACCCGCTGGATGATTTGAAGAACGGCCAGAAATGCACCCTGGCGATCCGCCCCGAAGCCATTACCCTGGATGCTCCCGGCGCAGTCACCAACGGCAAGAACACGGTGCAGACGGTGGTGGATGATGTGAGCTTTCTGGGCTCCATCGTGCGTATGCGAACGCACCTGGGCGCTGAGGTGGTTTCCATGGACGTATTCAATGACCCGAACCAGAAGCTGCCGGTGCGCGGCGACACGGTGTCGCTGAGCTTTGCGTTTGAAAACCTGCTGGTGCTGGCCTAGCTGATGCATACCATCGGACGGCCGAGCCAGAAAGGATTGGAGTCCATGAACTGGCAGTGTCTTTCTTTTGAGCAACTCACAGGCGCACAGCTCTACGCTGTGCTATCCGCACGCCAGCAGGTGTTTGTGCTGGAGCAGCAATGCCTGTACCCGGACATGGACGGCCTGGACCAGGACGCGCACCACCTTCTGGGCTGGAGCGACGACACCCCCACGGCCCAGCTCTGCGCCTACCTGCGCGTGCTGGCCCCCGGTGTGAAATTTGCCGAAGCCTCGCTGGGCCGCGTGCTGACCACCGCAGCAGGCCGCGGCACCGGTGCCGGACGCGCGCTGCTCAGGCGCGGTATTGCAGAAGCCCAAGCGCTGTACCCGGAGGCGCGCCTGCGCATTGGCGCGCAACAGTACCTGGAAGCCTTCTACGCCAGCTTTGGCTTTGTCACCGTGTCAGCGCCCTATGACGAGGACGGCATTGCGCACATCGACATGCTGCGCTAAGAAATCAGACGCTATGCAGCCGCCCGCACCGGCAATCCCGCCAGCTCCGGCTGCAGCTGCAAGCGCCCGGCGCCGCTGAAGCAGACAAAGCGCTTGTTGGTGGCGCGGCCTATGGCGCACAGGCCCAGGCGCTGGGCAACAGAGTGGCCCATCTGGGTCATGCCGCTGCGCGACACCACCACGGCAATGCCCATTTGCGCGGCCTTGACCACCATTTCGCTGGTCAGGCGCCCGGTGGTGTAGAACACCTTGCCCTCGGGCTGCACGCCGTTCAAGGCCATCCAGCCGGCAATCGTGTCGATGGCGTTGTGGCGGCCCACGTCTTCCACAAACAGCAGCATTTCTTCCCCGGCAAACAGCGCGCAGCCGTGGACCGAGCCGGCCGTTTTGTACACGCTTTGCTGCAGGCGGATGGCATTCACCACGGAGTACAACTGGGCCTGGGTGATGCGGGTGTCGGGCAACTGCAGGGCGTCCAGCCCGTCCATCATGTCGCCAAACACACTGCCCTGGCCGCAGCCGGTGGTGACCACGCGGCGTGCGGTTTTTTGTTCCAGGTCGGCAATGCCGCTGCGCGTTTTCACGGCCGCCGCACCCACCTCCCAATCCACAGTGACGGACTCGATGTCGTCAAAGCTGCTGACCAGGCGCTGGTTGAGCAGGTAGCCCAGCACCAGCCACTCCGGGTGTGCGCCCAGGGTCATGACGGTGATGAGTTCGCGCTTGTCCACATACACGGTGAGGGCGCGCTCCGATGGGATGGCGAGCTGGTAGGTCTCGCCAAACTCGTTGACCACGTCCACGCTGTGCGTGAGTGCAGCGCTGGCCTGCGTGAGGTACAGCGGCGCATGGGTGGCTAGGGTCGTCATGGGTTCAGGCCGCCAGTGCCGCCGTGCCGTAGCCCGCCACAAACGTGGGCGTGCCGCCACGGCGTATGGCCACGGCGCAGTACTTGAACTCGGGGATCTTGCCAAACGGGTCCAGCGCCGCATTGGTCATCAGGTTGGCTGCTGCCTCATAGTAGGCAAAGGGGATGAACACCGCACCGCGCGGCGTGCCGTCATCGCGCCGCACATGGATGGCCACTTCGCCGCGGCGCGACTGCACCGTGACCACATCGCCTGCCTCCAGCCCCAAGGCGACCAGGTCGGCACCGCACAGGGAGGCCGTGGCCATCGGTTCGATAGCATCCAGCACCACCGCGCGGCGCGTCATGCTGCCGGTGTGCCAATGCTCCAGCTGGCGGCCGGTGATCAACACAAAGGGGAAGTCCGCATCGGGCCGCTCGTTGGCCGGAATGATGTCGGCAGGCACCAGGTTGACGCGGCCGTCCGTGGTGTCGAATTTATCCAGGAACACGGTGGGTGCTCCCGGGTCTTCCGCGCTCAGGCAGGGGTAGGTGACGCTGGACTCGCGCTGCAGGCGCTCCCAGGTAATGCCCGAGATGGCCGCATGCATGGCCTGGCGCATTTCGTCATAGACAGCGGCCACGCCGTCAAACTCGCCTTCGTAATTCCAGTTGAGGCCCATGCGCCGGGCAATGTCCTGGATGATCCACAGATCGGGTTTGGCCTGTCCCGGCGCTTGAATAGCCTGCTTGCCGAGCTGCACCATGCGGTCGGTATTGCTGACGGTGCCGGTCTTCTCCGGCCAGGCGGTGGCGGGCAGCACCACGTCGGCCAGCCAGGCGGTTTCGGTCATGAAGATGTCTTGCACCACCATATGCTCCAGACTGGCCAGCGCGTGGCGCGCATGGTTCAGGTCGGGGTCGCTCATGGCGGGGTTCTCGCCCATGATGTACATGCCGCGGATCTTGTGTGGGTCACTCTCCGGGGCCAGCGCCTTGTGCATGATTTCCACCACGGTGTAGCCGGGCTGGTCGTCGAGCTTGGTGTCCCAGAAGTTCTCGAACCAGGCGTGTGCGCTTTTGTTGGTCACGCGCTGGTAGTTGGGGAACATCATGGGGATGAGTCCGGCGTCGGATGCGCCCTGCACATTGTTCTGACCGCGCAAAGGGTGCAGGCCAGAGCCCGGCTTGCCGATCTGGCCGGCGACTGTGGCCAGTGCGATCAGGCACCGCGCATTGTCGGTGCCGTGCACATGCTGGCTGATGCCCATGCCCCAGAGAATCATGGCGCCCTTGGCGCTGGCATAGGCGCGCGCCACTTCGCGCAGGGTCTGGGCCGGAATGCCGCAGATGGGCTCCATGGCCTCGGGGCTGTAGCCCTTGACGTTCTCGCGCAAGGCCTCGTAATTGTTGGCGCGCTTGGCAATGAAGTCCTGGTCGGCCAGGCCCTCTTCAATCACAACGTGGATGAGTGCATTGAGCATGGCCACATCGGTGTCGGGCTTGAACTGCAGGGTGCGCCAGGCGTGCTTGCCGATGTCGGTGATGCGCGGGTCGGCCAGCACGATTTTTGCGCCCAGCTTGGCGGCGTTCTTCATCCAGGTGGCGGCTACGGGATGGTTGGCCGTGGGGTTGGAGCCGATGACAAAAATCAGGTCCGAGTGCTGCACGTCGTTGACCTGGTTGCTCACCGCGCCGGAGCCTACGCCCTCCAACAGGGCCGCCACGCTGGAGGCATGGCACAGGCGGGTGCAGTGGTCCACGTTGTTGCTGCCAAAGCCGGTGCGCACCAGCTTCTGGAACAGATAGGCCTCTTCGTTGCTGCCCTTGGCCGAGCCAAAACCGGCGAGCGATTTCTTGCCATGGGTGTCCCGCAGGCGCACCAGGCTGCCTGCGGAGAATGACAAAGCCTCTTCCCAGGTGGCTTCGCGGAATACCTCGGACCAGTCGGCACTGTCGCGGTTCAGGTTTTGCAGCAGGGCCGGGTCTTTGGCGACACCGGCCTTGCGTATCAGCGGCACAGTCAGGCGCTGCGGGCTGGCCGCGTAGTCAAAGCCGAAGCGGCCCTTGACGCACAGGCGGCTGTGGTTGGCCGGGCCGTCGCGGCCGTCCACGCTGACGATCTTGTTGTCCTTGACGTTGTAGGTGAGCAGGCAGCCCACGCCGCAGAAGGGGCAGACCGAGTCGACTTTTTTGTCGACGACTTGCGAGCCGATTTGCGTCTTGGGCATGAGTGCGCCCGTGGGGCAGGCCTGCACACATTCGCCGCAGGCCACGCAGGTGCTATCGCCCATGGGGTCGCCCAGGTCAAACACGATCTCGCTGTGCGAGCCGCGCATGGCGTAGCCGATGACATCATTCACCTGTTCTTCACGGCAGGCGCGCACGCAGCGGTTGCACTGAATGCAGGCATCCAGGTTCACGGCCATGGCGGGGTGTGAAACGTCGGCCTTGGGTTGCTCTCTTCGGAGGGCTTTGAGTTGGGGACGTACCGTGACGCCCATGCGGCTGGCCCAGTCGCTGAGTTCGCCGTGTTGGCCTGTTGTTTTTGTATTTGTTGCGTTATGGGTGATCGCCTCTGCCCCGGCGGCGCCAGCGGGCAGGCCGGGCTCCTCATGGCGCGAGCGCAAATCGTCACCCGGCCCGCCCACTGTCACCGCCGTGTCAGAGGAACCTGGGTGCACCGACGGTTTATCTTCCGCGTCATTCCACTTGTAGCCCACATCCGGCATGTCGGAGAGCAGCATCTCCAGCACCATCTTCTGGCTCTTGATAGCACGCGGACTGTTGGCCAAGGCCTCCATGCCGGCGGTGGCATTGCGGCAGCAGCTCGGCGCCAGGGTGCGCTCGCCCTTGATCTCCACCACACAGGCGCGACAGTTGCCGTCGGCGCGCAGGCCGTCCTTGTAGCACAGGTGCGGGATGTCGATGCCGTGGCGCTTGGCGGCCTTCAGGATGGTTTCGCCCTCAAAGGCGTGGATGGTCTTCTGGTCCAGCGTGAAGGTGACCGTTGCGGGTGTGACTTCGTTGAGCTTGGTGGGGGCGTTCATGCTGCTGCTCCTGCGCCGCGTACTTCGTGCGCGAAATATTTCACCACGCAGCGCACCGGGTTGGGCGCCGCCTGACCCAGGCCGCAAATCGAGGCGTCGGTCATCACCTGGTTGAGGTCTTCCAGGGTCTCTGTGTCCCAGACATGGGCTTCCATCAGCGTGGCCGCCTTGACGGTGCCCACGCGGCAAGGCGTGCACTGGCCGCAGCTCTCATGCGCGAAGAAACGCATCATGTTCAGGGCGGCGTCGCGCGCCGAGTCGTGCTGACTCAGCACAATCACTGCGGCCGAGCCGATGAAGCCGCCATGCGGCTGCAGGGTGTCAAAGTCCAGGGGCACATCGGCCAGGCTTTCGGGGAAGATGCCGCCCGAGGCGCCACCGGGCAGGTAGGCGTAGAGCGTGTGGCCGTCCTGCATGCCGCCGCAGTATTCGGCAATCAGCTCACGCAGCGTAATGCCTGCAGGCGCCAGCTTCACGCCGGGCAGCTTGACGCGCCCGCTCACGCTGAAACTGCGCAGCCCCTTGCGGCCGTTACGGCCAAAGCTGCTGAACCAGCCTGCGCCTTTTTCCACAATGTCGCGCACCCAGTACAGGGTCTCGAAGTTGTGCTCCAGCGTGGGCCTGCCAAACAGGCCGACCTGGGCGATGTAGGGCGGGCGCATGCGCGGCTCGCCGCGCTTGCCTTCAATGCTCTCGATCATGGCGGACTCTTCGCCGCAGATATAGGCACCAGCGCCGCGGCGCAGTTCAATGTGCGGCAAGGGACATGGCGGGTTGGCGTACAGCCGGGCCAGTTCGGCCTCCAGGATGGCGCGGCAGCCATGGTACTCGTCGCGCAGGTAGATGTAGCAACTCTCGATGCCTACCACCTGGGCTGCCACCAGCAGGCCTTCCAGAAAACGGTGCGGGTCGCGCTCCAGGTAGGTGCGGTCCTTGAAGGTGCCGGGTTCGCCCTCGTCGATGTTCACCGCCATCAGCTTCGGTGCGGGCTGGTCGCGCACGATGCGCCACTTGCGCCCGGCCGGAAAGCCTGCCCCGCCCAGACCGCGCAGGCCCGAGTCTTCCATGGCCTTGATGACGGCTTCGGCATCGTGCTCGCCATTCACCAAGGCGGCAGCGAGGCTGTAGCCACCATGGGCCCGGTAGGCATCGTAGCCGGTGTAGTCTGGCGCCACGTCCACCGCATGCGGCTCGGGCGAGACACTGCGCTCGGCCAGGGCAGACGCCACAAACACGCTGTCCATGCGCGCCTGCGGATGCTGGGCTTGGGCGGCCTGGACCACGCTGGCCACAGACTCCACCGTGGCCTGTGGCACCGGGTGCTGGTGCACCACGGCCACCGGGGCCTGCTCGCAGCGGCCCAGGCAGGGTGCGGGGATGACACGTACATCGGTGCTGCCCAACAACGCGGGCAATCGTTTGAGCAAATCCTGGGCACCGGCCAGCTCACAGCTCAGGCCATCGCACACGCGCACGGTCAAGCCCGGTGCGGCGGCGTCGCCCTTCACCACCTCAAAGTGGTGATAGAAGGTGGCTACTTCGTAGACCTCGGCCATGGGGATGTTCATCTCGCGGGCCAGGGCCACCAGGTGCCGGTCATGCAGGCAGCGGTAGGCGTCGTTGAGCTTGTGCAGGTGCTCGATGAGCAGGTCGCGCCGGTGCGGTGCGGCCCCGATCAGGGCGCGCACCTCGGCCAGAGACACATCATCCGGCTGTCGCCCCTTGAGTTTGCTTTTGCGACGGATGCGCTCGCGCATATCGTCCACCGTGCCCAGGGTCACGGGCTTCACATCAGGGGCTGCAGAAGGATGCATGTGCTCTTACCAATACCAGTAATAAAAAGATCAGGCGAAAAACTTGGCCACGCTCAGCAGGGTGCGGTACACGCCCCAGGCCAGCGGCACACCTACCGCCACCCAGGCCAGCACCACCACCGCGGGGCTGACCGTGTCGGCGCCGCCGCCATTGGCGCGGTGCACCTCGTTGGACACGGCCTTGTCATGGGCCAGGCGCTTTTCTTCTGCCAATTCTGCTTCGGTCATAAACCACTTGTTGTCCAAGGGGCGAACAAGCAGGTTGCAGATGAGACCTACCACCAGCATACCCACCAGGATATACATGGTCTGGTTGTAGACCTGCTCGCGCGGAATGCCCAGCCCAAGCTGGTACTCACGCATGTAGTTCACCACCACCGGGCCCAGCACACCCGCCGTGGCCCAGGCCGTGAGCAGGCGGCCGTGGATGGCGCCCACCATCTGCGTGCCGAAAATGTCGGCCAGGTAAGCCGGCACGGTGGCAAAGCCGCCGCCATACATGCTCAGAATCACACAGAAGGCCGACACAAACAGCACCGTGCTGCCCGCTGCGGCACTGCCGGGCACGCTGAAGTACATGGCACCACCCAGCACAAAGAACACCACATAGGTGAGCTTGCGGCCCAGCTTGTCGGACAGGCTGGCCCAGAAGAAGCGCCCGCCGATATTGAACAGGCTCAAGAGCGCGGTAAAGCCGGCGGCCACGGTGGCAATGGAGGCCAGTTGCGCCTTGTCGAGTTCACCAAACTTCTTGGCCACGCCAATCAGCGAGCCGCCAAACACCTCCTGCAGCATGGGCGAGGCCATGCCGATCACACCAATGCCCGCACTCACGTTCATGCACAGCACCATCCAGATCAGCCAGAACTGGGGAATGCCCCAGACCTTCTTCACATGCACATGCTTTTTGGTGATCATGACGTTGGCGGTCTGGCCCGTGGGCGCGCTCCAGCCCTTGGGCATCCAGCCGGTCTCGGGCACGCGGTAGCCAAAGGCACCCGCCATCATGAAGACAAAGTAGATCAGCGCCATCACGATGAAGGTCTGCATCACGCCCACATCGGTGGGGGTGGCAAAGTATTTCATCAGGTCAGCCGCCAGGGGTGAGCCGATCATGGCGCCGCCGCCAAAGCCCATGATGGCCATGCCGGTGGCCATGCCGCGGCGGTCCGGGAACCACTTGATCAGCGTGGACACGGGCGAGATGTAGCCCAGGCCCAGGCCAATGCCGCCTATCACGCCGGAGCCCAGAATCATCATCCAGAACTGGTGCAGGTACACGCCCAATGCCGAGATCAGCATGCCGCCGCACCAGCACACGGCCGACACCACACCGGCCTTGCGCGGGCCGGCCCGTTCCAGCCAGCCACCCCAGGTGGCAGCACTGGAGCCGAGCAGCACAAAAAACAGGGTGTACATCCAGCCCAGGGTGGAGATTTGCCAGTCGCAGGTAGTAGTGAAGAGTTGGCCCATAAAGCCCACCTCGGGCCCGCACTTGATGGCCTCTTTGATGCCGAGTGCCTTGCTTAAAGGCAGCCAGAACACGGAAAAGCCATAGGCCATGCCGATACACAGGTGAATGGCCAGCGCTGCCGGGGGTACCAGCCAGCGGTTGAAGCCGGGGCCGGCAATGATGCGCTCTTTGTCGAGCAGCCCGGGGGATGCAGTTGTCATGGTGTCTCCTACGTGTTTATGTTTTTGAGTCTATTGACGGCGCGACATTCACTGACGTCTTTGCGGCGTGGGCGGAGTATCGGACGCCGGACTGATAGCCGTCCAATTGAATCGCTACATGGCTTGATTCGGGGATTGAATGACGCGGTGCGGCAATTGGCGTTGCGGCCTTGGGTGGTTGCGTGCCTGTTCTTGTGGATTTGCGCTCCAACTTTTATGGATTCACGCGCCTGCTTTTGTGGGAGGCAGGCGATGCGGGTACCCGTTCTCCGGCCCTGCTCGCGGGCGGCTGCTTTGGGTGCTGCTGCGTTGCTGCGTTAACTACGTGCTGTCTGGCCTGCTCTGTGGCAACCGCGAATGGGGGCCTGCGCCCGGGCACCCGCATCACCTGCCAGGGTTAGGGGTTGGTTGCGGAGAGGGAAGTCAGGGGTACAGCGTAAGAAACTGTTGCGGCCTTGGCCGAGAAAGGCTCTGAAGGGCTGGAAGCGGGTCTTCAAATACGTCCGGTATCTGGCGGTCAGAGATCTCGCACCGGCGGGTGGGTGCGCAGGAGGGGCAAGGGCGGGCTCCTCATGGCGGAGTACCGCAAATCGTCGCCCGCCCTTGTCCCTCCTGCTCACTGGGGCGCGGCTGCGCTTGACGAAAAATACCAAACACCGACCGTACAACCGACGCGCACTGTCTTGAATCGCGGGTTCACACGGGGGTCGCGCGGGAAGGGGGTAGGCCGGGCGCCGATTTGCGGTACCCCGCCATGAGATGCCCGGCCTACCCCCTTCCCGCGCCGCGAGCGAAAAAGACGTATGACCGCAAACGCGGCAAACCCGACATCGAAATTAACCCATTGATTACTGGCAATCAGTCACTCTGAGCAACTCCACCCATCTTCAGCAGCCTACCTTTCTGCTCAGTGGCTTTTGAACCTCGGCCAACCCACACTCGCGGTGTAAGGGCTATGCTGGGCGACGATTTGCGGTACTCCACCATGAGGAGCCCGGCATAGCCCTTGCACCGCAGCGAGCGAGCGAACAAGACCGCAATCAGCCTCTCAGCACTCGCCCGAACTCAAGCCGCCAGCAACCCACTATGCGCCGCCGCATGGCGCAGCCAAGCGCCGTCCTGCGCCAGCACAAGACCCGCCTCCAGCGCCCGCGAGGGGCGCGCCTGGGCGTGGGAGATAAAGCCGATGCGGGTTTTCACATCCGGGCCTATCAGGGGCGCGGCCTCCAACTCCTTGTAGCCGCGCACCGTGTCCACCAGTGCGCCGGGCAGCACGCTGCAAACGTTGCCATCGACCACGCTAAGCATCATGGTCATGATGGAGTTGGTCTCTATGGCAGGGATTGCGCGCACACCGGCGGTGGTGAAGGCGGCGTCCACAATGGCGCGGTTGTGCATCTCTGGTGTAAGCAGGCACAGGGGCAAGGCGGCGGCGTCCTTCCAGCGCATGGGCTTGGCCAGCTGCAGGCCTTTGGCACTGGGCTTGGGGGCGCGGCGCAGCAGAAAGTAATGCTCGGTGTACTGCGGCCAGGCGGTGAGCTTGCGCTCCTGCACCCGCATGCGTTCGCTGTAGCCCAGGGCCAGGTCCAGCGTCAGGTCTTCCAGGCCGCGCTCCAGCTCGGAGGAACTCAGCGACAGCACCACCGGCTGTATGCCGCTGTGGCGGGCGTGCAGCATGGCCGCAAAGCGCGCTGCAATCGGCACGGCCGTGGGTACTGCGCCTATGCGGATGGCGCCACGTGGCAGCAGGGTTTCACTCTGCAGGTCCTGCTGCAGGTTGGCATGCTCATGCAGCATCAGCTTGGCCGAGGCCAGCACCCGCTCGCCCTGGGGTGTAAGGCCCACAAAATTGCGGTCACGCTTGACGATGACTACATTGAACTCCCGCTCCAGCGCACGCAGGGCGTTGCTGAGCGCGGGCTGCGTGATGTGGCAGGCAGCAGCAGCGCGCCCGAAATGCTTGTGCTCTTGCAGCGCCACCAGGTAGCGCAGGGAGGGCAGCAGGTTCATGACACTTCGGGCCGGGCGGCAGGCATCAGGTGTTCTTGCTGATGGTGATGCTGGGGAACTTGCTGGAGAAGTCCTTGTTCTTGGCGGCAATGGCCAGGGCCACCTTGCGCGCCACGCCCTTGTAGAGGCCGGCCACTTCGCTGTCGGGCTCGGCCACCACGGTGGGCTTGCCGCCATCGGCCTGCACGCGGATTTGCATGGCCAGGGGCAAGGCGCCCAGGTAGTCCATGCCGTAGTCGGCGGCCATTTTCTTGCCGCCGTCGGCGCCAAAAATGTGTTCCACATGGCCGCAGTTGCTGCACACGTGCACCGCCATGTTTTCCACAATGCCCAGAATAGGAACACCCACCTTCTCGAACATCTTGATGCCCTTGCGGGCGTCCAGCAGGGCGATGTCCTGCGGCGTGGTCACCACCACGGCGCCGGTGAGGGGCACGCGCTGGCTCAAGGTGAGCTGGATGTCGCCGGTGCCCGGAGGCATGTCCACCACCAGGTAGTCGAGGTCTTTCCAGTTGGTCTGGCGCAGCAGCTGGTCCAGCGCCTGGGTGGCCATGGGGCCGCGCCAGATCATGGCCTCGTCCGGGGCTACCAGAAAGCCGATGGACATGACCTGCACGCCGTAGTTTTCCATGGGCTCCATGGTCTTGCCGTCTTCGGAGTCAGGGCGGCCTTCAATGCCCATCATCATGGGCTGGCTGGGGCCGTAGATGTCGGCATCCAGCAGGCCCACGCGCGCGCCCTCGGCGGCCAGGGCCAGGGCCAGGTTGGCCGCGGTGGTGCTCTTGCCCACGCCACCCTTGCCTGAGGCCACGGCCACGATGTTCTTCACGCCGGGCAGCAAGGCCACGCCGCGCTGCACGGCATGCGCCGTCACGTTCAGGGTGGGGGTGACGGCAACGCCCTGCACGCCGTCTACCGTTTTGGCAGCGGCTGTCAGGGCTTCTATGAACTGCGGGTACTGGCTTTGGGCGGGGTAGCCCAGTTCCAGAGTCAGGCTGACCTGGCCGCCGTCGACTTTGAGGTTC
Source organism: Rhodoferax lacus (assembly GCF_003415675.1). Taxonomy (GTDB): domain Bacteria; phylum Pseudomonadota; class Gammaproteobacteria; order Burkholderiales; family Burkholderiaceae_C; genus Allorhodoferax; species Allorhodoferax lacus. The sequence goes on along the minus strand of NZ_QFZK01000002.1, from coordinate 285,437 downwards.
TTGATGCACTTGCTGGAAACGAAGTCTTTGCCCGTGTTCGGGTCGATGACGCCCTGCAAGGCGCCCATGATTGCTTGTTCTGTCACTGCCATGTCTTACTCCTGTGGACCGGGTAGTCTAGCGAACCGGGCTTTGCCCTCGGTATCGCAGGTGCATAGCCGCGATGTTCAGGGTTAACCCCACAAATTCCACACGGTAAATAACAGGGTCGCACTTCATAATCGTTCGCATGGGAAGCAACGACACAGAAGTCATGGTCGCAGAGACCAAGCGGCGCAGGCCAGCGGGCCTGATGCTGTCGGGCGGTGGCGCCCGCGCCGCCTACCAGGTGGGCGTGCTCGAAGCCATTGCCGATATCCGGCTGCGCTGCGGCGCAGGCAACGAGCCCAACCCCTTCCCCATCATCACCGGCACCTCGGCCGGCGCCATCAATGCCGCGGCCCTGGCCTGTGGCGCCGATAACTTCGACGCCACCGTGCGCATGATTGCCGACACCTGGCGCCACTTCAGTGCCGACCAGGTCTACCGCGCCGACCACCTGAGCATGCTGCGCTCCGGCGCCAAGTGGATGACCCTGCTCTCGGCCGGCTGGCTGCTGGCCAAGTGGCGGCGCATCAAGCCGCGCTCGCTGCTGGACAACAGCCCCCTGAGTGACCTGCTGGCCCGTTTGGTGCCGCTGGAGCGCCTGCCCGAGCTGATACGCACGGGCCATGTGCAGGCCCTGGCGGTCACGGCGTCGAGCTACAGCTCTGGCGAGCATGTGACTTTTTTCGACGGCGACAAACGCCTCATGCCCTGGGTGCGCTCCCAACGCCTGGCAGTGCGCGGGCGCATCAGCCACGCCCACCTGCTGGCCTCCAGTGCCATCCCCTTTGTGTTCCCGGCCACCGAGCTGCAGATCAGCGGGCACATGGAGTACTTTGGCGACGGCTCCATGCGCCAGAGCGCGCCGGTGGCCCCGGCCATCCACCTGGGGGCTGAGCGCCTGCTGGTGGTGGGCGCCGGGCGCATGAGCGAGCCCAAAGGCCAGGCCCCCGGCAACAACGGCAGCGCCAACAGCTACCCCAGCATTGCGCAGATTGCGGGCCATGCGCTGTCCAACATCTTTCTGGATGCGCTGGCCGTGGACGTAGAGCGGGTGCGGCGCATCAACCACACCCTGCAGCTGGTGCCCGAAGCCCTGCGCCAGCAAAGCGCCCTCAAGCCCATCGAGCTGCTGGTGATTGCCCCCAGCCAGCGCCTGGACGTACTGGCCTCGCGCCACATTGACGAGCTGCCACACGCGGTGCGCACCATGCTGGGCGGCGTGGGCGTGTCGTCGGCCCAGGCCGACGTCAAGGGCTCGGCCCTGGCCAGCTACCTGTTGTTTGAATCCAGCTACACCAGCGAGCTGATGGCCCTGGGCTATGCCGATGCGCAAAAACAACGCGCCGAAGTCTGTGCGTTTTTTGGCTGGACCGACCCCGAGGCGGCCACCTTCCGGGTGCGGGCGGGCCAGCCCTTTGTGGAGCGGCGGTCCGACCCTTTGCGGGTGCGATAGACCAAAGCCTGGTGGCGCTCTGTCGGGGTGGCTGGCGCCCCGACTAAAATCAGCACCCCAGCTCATAAGCCTGCCTGAAAGCCCCACGTCCCCATGCCGCGCCAACTTTTCGTCACCACCGCCCTGCCCTACGCCAACGGCAACTTCCACATCGGCCACATCATGGAGTACATCCAGGCCGATATCTGGGTGCGTTTCCAGCGCATGCGGGGCCTGGCTGTCAACTTCGTGGGGGCCGACGACACGCATGGCGCGCCCATCATGATTGCCGCCGAGAAGGCCGGCAAAACGCCACAGCAATTTGTGGCCGACATTGCCGCCGGACGCAAGCCCTACCTGGACGGCTTTCATATCGCCTTTGACAACTGGCACAGCACCGACGCGCCGGAGAACCACGAACTGGCACGCCAGATCTACCGCGACCTGCGCGACATCCCCGAGTCCGCTGGCGGCTCGCTGATCGAGCGCAAGACGATTGAGCAGTTCTTCGACGCCGAGAAGAACATGTTCCTGCCCGACCGCTTCATCAAAGGCGAGTGCCCCAAGTGCCACGCGAAAGACCAGTATGGCGACAACTGCGAGGTGTGCGGCTCGGTCTACGCGCCCACCGACCTGATCAACCCCTACTCGGCACTCAGCGGTGTGAAGCCCGAACTGAAAAGCTCGGAGCACTTCTTCTTCAAATTGTCGGACCCGCGCTGCGTGGCCTTCCTGGAGCAATGGACGCAGGATGGCAAGCTGCAACCCGAGGTGGCCAACAAGATCAAGGAATGGTTCACGGTGCGGACCAACCCGGACGGCACGACCAGTGAAGGCCTGGGCGACTGGGACATCAGCCGCGATGCGCCCTACTTCGGCATCGAGATTCCCGATGCGCCGGGCAAGTACTTTTACGTCTGGCTGGACGCGCCCGTGGGTTACCTGGCCTCGCTCAAGAACCTGCTGGACAAGCGCGGCCAGGACTATGAGGCCTACATGGCCAACCCGAAGCTGGAGCAGTACCACTTCATTGGTAAGGACATCGTCACCTTCCACACCCTGTTCTGGCCGGCCATGCTGCATTTCAGCGGCCGCAAGACCCCCAACAACGTGTTTGTGCACGGCTTTTTGACCGTGAACAACGGCGAGAAGATGAGCAAGAGCCGCGGCACCGGCCTGGACCCTTTGAAGTACCTGAGCCTGGGCATGAACCCCGAGTGGCTGCGCTACTACCTGGCAGCCAAGCTGTCGGTGCGCAATGAAGACATTGACTTCAATGCCGATGACTTCATGGCCCGCGTCAACAGCGACCTGATTGGCAAGTTTGTCAACATCGCCTCGCGCGCCGCCGGTTTCCTGAGCAAGCGCTTTGAGGGCAAACTGACGCAAGACTTTGGCGCTGTGGGCGCAGCCATTCTGGCCGACCTGCGCAGCGAGTCAGACGCCATCGCCGCGCTGTACGACAGCCGTGAGCTGGGCAAAGCCACCCGCGAAGTCATGCTGCTGGCCGACAAGGTGAACGCCTATGTGGACCAGCACAAGCCCTGGGACCTCGCCAAGGATGCCGCCAACAACGAGGCCCTGCACCAGGTCTGCTCGGTGCTGATCAACGCCTTTGCCGTGCTCAGCCGCTACCTGGCGCCCATCCTGCCTGCGCTGGCGCAGTCGGTGGAAACCTTCACCGGACAGGGCATGCAAAAGTGGAGTGACATCGACAGCAATGTAGTGTCCATCCAGCCCTACCAGCACCTGATGCAGCGCGTGGACGTGAAGCAACTCGACGCCCTGTTTGAAATCCCCGAGCCCGCCGTACCCACCGTGGAAATTCTGCCCCCCGGCGGCGAGGAACTCGCACCCACCATCACCATCGACGACTTCGCCAAGATCGATTTGCGCATCGCCAAAATCGTGGCCTGTGCGGCCGTGGAAGGCTCCACCAAGCTCTTGCGCCTCACACTGGACGCTGGCGAGCAGGACGCCACCGGTGCACCCAAGCTGCGCAATGTCTTCAGCGGCATTGCCAGCATGTACCAACCCGAGGAGCTCACCGGCCAGCTCACCGTGCTGGTGGCCAACCTGGCGCCGCGCAAGATGAAGTTTGGCGTGTCTGAGGGCATGGTGCTGGCTGCCAGCCACGGCGATGAGAAGGCCAACCCGGGCATCTACATCCTCAACCCCTGGCCCGGCGCGGCACCCGGAATGCGGATTCACTAGGTGCAGCCATGATCCCCCTGTTGCGCGGCTGGACTTCGGTGCAGCGCACCGCCCAGAACAATCTGCGGCTAGGGGTCACGCTGTGTTTTGTGGCCGGTGCCACCAATGCCGGCGGCTTTCTGGCTGTGGGGCAATACACCTCGCACATGAGCGGCATCGTGTCCTCCGTGGCTGACAACCTGGTGCTGGGCCAGGTGCAGCTGGCACTGGCCGGCATCGCTGCGGTGCTGGCTTTTTTGCTGGGCGCCATGACCACGGCCTGGATGGTGAACTGGGGTCTGCGCCACAAGATGCAAAGCGCTTATGGCCGGCCGCTGCTGCTGGAGGCCGGCTTGCTGCTGGTGTTCGGCGTGTTTGGCACCGGCATCAACTTCTTTGCGCCTTTGTTTGCGCCGCTCACGGTCTTGCTGCTGTGCTTCATCATGGGGTTGCAGAACGCGGTGATCACCAAGATCTCGCACGCCGAGATTCGCACCACCCACGTCACCGGCCTGGTGACCGACCTGGGCATTGAGCTGGGCAAGCTGTTCTACGTCAACCGCCTGACGCGCGACACGCTGGTGGTGGCGGACCGTGCGCGCCTGGCCATTCACCTCAAGCTGATTGGCAGCTTTTTTATCGGTGGGCTGGCCGGTGCCATTGGCTTCAAGACCATGGGCTATTACGCCACCGTCCCCCTGTCCGTCCTGCTCCTGCTGCTGGTGCTGCGCCCGGTGCTCAACGACGCCCGCAACTGGATTGAACCGCACTGACCACCATGGCTACTGACCTGCCCTCCATCGCAGCCCGCTTCAACCATTACTTTCGGCCGCGCCTGCTCGACGCCCTGCAGGGCTACAACCAGCAACGCTTTGCCAAGGATGTGGGCGCGGGCCTGACGGTGGGCGTGGTGGCCCTGCCCCTGGCCATGGCCTTTGCCATTGCCAGTGGCCTCAAGCCCGAGGCCGGGCTGTTCACCGCCATCATTGCGGGCTTTCTGGTGTCGGCTCTGGGCGGCAGCCGCGTGCAGATTGGCGGGCCGGCCGGTGCTTTCATCGTCATCGTCTACGGCATCGTGGAGCGTTACGGTCTGGCCAATCTGGTGATTGCCACGGCCATGTCGGGCGTCATGCTGTTTGCCATGGGCGTGTTCAAGATGGGCACGCTGGTGCGCTTCATACCGGTGTCAGTGATCATCGGCTTTACCAACGGCATTGCGGTGCTGATTGCGCTCTCTCAGGTGAAAGATTTTCTGGGCCTGTCCATCGCCAACCTGCCGGCCAATTTCTTCGGCATGGCCCAGGCGCTGATCCAAGCGCTTCCCACTTTCAACCCGGCGGCCAGTCTGCTCGCGCTGGGCTCTTTGGCGCTGATCGTAGGCTGGCAATTCGGCATGCCGCGTCTGGTTGGCAACCCGGTCTGGAACCAGCGCCTGCGGCTGGTGCCGGGCTCTGTGCTGGCATTGGTGCTGGCCACCGTGGTGGTGGCCGTGTTCCACCTGCCGGTGGAGACCATTGGCAGCAAGTTTGGCGGCATCCCCTCGGCGCTGCCGGGCCTGCAGTGGCCCGCGTTCAGCTGGGAGACGGTGCGCTTTTTGTTCATCCCGGCCACCACATTGGCGATGCTGGGGGCCATTGAGTCGCTGCTGTGCGCGCGCGTGGCCGACGGCATGATTGACGACCGCCACAACCCCAACCAGGAGCTGATGGCCCAGGGCATTGCCAACTTCTTCACGCCGTTTTTTGGTGGCATGCCGGCCACCGGCACCATTGCCCGCACGGTCACCAACGTCAAGGGCGGTGCCACCTCGCCCATTGCCGGCATGGTGCATGCATTCACGCTGCTGCTAGTGATGCTGGTGGCTGCACCCCTGGCGCAGGACATCCCGCTGGCGGCGATGGCCGCCATCCTGATGTTTGTGGCCTGGAACATGGGCGAGTGGCGCGAGTTCTTGCATCTGCGCCAGTACCGCATGCCCTACCGGGCCACGCTGCTGGCGGTGTTCTTTTTAACGGTGGTGTTCGACCTGACGGTGGCCGTGGAAGTGGGCCTGGTGGCGGCCTGCATTACCTTTATTTACCGCATCTCCAGCCTCTCGCGCACCGAACCCATCAGCGCGGCCGATTACCCTGCGCTGGCAGGCTTGCAAGGTCAGGTGGAGGCACACCGCCTGTATGGCGCCTTGTTCTTCGGGGCGGTCAAGCTGATCGAGGACCTGCAGGACCATTTGCCACAACGCACCCTGCTGCTGGACCTGAAAAACGTGATCTATGTGGACTCCAGTGGAGCCGACTCTTTGGGCGATCTGGCCCGCGCGTGCCACAAAAACCGGGTGCGCCTGGTCATCTGCGGCCTGATGCACCAGCCCCTGGACATTGCCCAGCGCTGCGGCTTCTGTGCCTCGGTGGGGGCCGCCAATATCTACCCCAATGTAGCCACGGCCATCGAGGGCAGCGCCAACCTGGGGCCTCTGGACGCGCACCCGGACCCTGGCACACCGTAAAATAGCGCAAAGAGGTTACCCACATGTCCATATTCCGCCGCCCCGATTACCGTTCTGACGCCACCCAGTTCATTGACCAGCTCAAGGCCCTCAAGCCCGCACTGGAAGTGGAACAGCAAAAGGGACGCTCCCTTCTGTGGGACAAAGTGGTGGACCGTCTGGCCTGGAAGGGTTTCCGCAAGGCCGAAGTAGCGCAAAAGCCCTACGTCTACCAGACCAACCACGACTAAGCTGCCTTGAGCGCTGCCATGCCCGAAGTGGTGGACCAGGTTGCGCTGGCCCGCCTGTATGGCGAGCCGCTGTTTGCGCTGCCACAGGACCTCTACATCCCGCCCGATGCACTGGAAGTGTTTCTGGAGGCGTTTGAAGGCCCGCTGGATCTGCTGCTGTACCTGATCCGCAAGCAGAACTTCAACATCCTGGATATCCCCATGCTCAGCGTGACCAAGCAATATTTGGTCTACGTGGAGCAGATCCGCAAGCGCAACCTGGAGCTGGCGGCCGAATACCTGCTGATGGCGGCCATGCTGATTGAAATCAAATCCCGCATGCTGCTGCCACCCAAGAAGGTGGCCGAGGGCGAAGAGGCCGAAGACCCGCGCGCCGAGCTGGTGCGCCGCCTGCTGGAATACGAGCAGATGAAGCTGGCCGCGGCCCGCCTGAACGCCGTGCCGCAATACGGGCGCGACTACCTCAAGGCCAGCATCTTCATCGAGCAAAGCCTGCAGCCACGCTTTCCGGAAGTGCACCTAGTGGACCTGCAGGAGGCCTGGCGCGACATCCTCAAGCGCGCCAAACTGGTTCAGCACCACAAGATCAGCCGCGCCGAGTTGTCCGTTCGGGAGCACATGAGCATCGTGCTCAAAAAACTGCAAGGCCGGCGCTTTGTCGGCTTTGAAGACCTGTTCGACCCCGAGGCCGGGCACCCGGTGCTGGTGGTGACCTTCATCGCCATGCTGGAGCTGGCCAAGGAAACCCTGATCGAAATCACCCAGGCCGAGGCCTTCGCACCCATCTATGTGCGACTGGCCTACTCGCCCAGCTGAAAACTCCGCTTGTAAGCGGTTAGTATCTGCCCCACTTTTCCGCAGGAGTTCTTGCCATGACCGACGCCACCACGGGCACTGCCGCCGCGCTGCACGCCACACCCTACGGCACCTTTGCCCCGGCCTCCCCCATGCCCAGCCGCAAGCCCATGAGCCTGCCGCGCCTGCAGGAGATGCGCACACGTGGCGAGAAGATCACCATGCTCACGGCGTATGACGCCACCTTTGCCGCCGTGGCCGATGCCGCCGGTGTGGAGACCATTCTGGTGGGCGACTCGCTGGGCATGGTCTGCCAGGGCCTGGCCAGCACCGTGGGTGTGAGCCTGGAGCACATGCGCTACCACACCGAGAGCGTCACACGTGGCCTGTACCGTGCCCAAGCCACGGCCTGGGTGATTGGCGACCTGCCCTACGGCAGCTACCACGAGTCCAAGGAGCAGGCCATCCGCAGTGCCTCTGTATTGATGCAGGCTGGAGCCCACATGGTCAAGCTGGAAGGTGGCGGCTGGACCACCGAGACCGTGCGCTTTCTGGTGGAGCGCGGCATTCCGGTCTGCGCCCACTTGGGCCTGACGCCGCAAACCGTGCACGCCCTGGGCGGCTACCGGGTGCAGGGCAAGACGCAAGCCAGCGCCGAACTGCTGCGCATCCAGTCGCACGAGCTGCAGGACGCAGGCGCCACCATGCTGGTGCTGGAGATGGTGCCGCACCAGATTGCCGCCGAGCTAACCACTGAACTCACCCAATGCGCCACCATCGGCATCGGTGCGGGCAACGGCACGGCCGGGCAGGTGCTGGTGCTGCATGACATGCTGGGTATGAACCTGGGCAAGATGCCCAAGTTCGTGCGCAACTTCATGCAGGACGCCGGCAGCGTGCGCGGCGCCATGGAGGCTTATGTAGCAGCTGTGAAAAACGGCAGCTTCCCGGACAACGCGGTACACGCCTGGTAGCAAACTGCCTATGAAAATCGTACACACCCTGCCCGAGCTGCGCGCTGCGCTTGCGGCCTACCGCCACCCCGCAGTGGTTCCCACCATGGGCAATCTGCATGCCGGGCACATCGCCTTGGTGAAAGCCGCCAAACCCCTGGGCGACGTGACGCTGGCCACCATCTTTGTGAACCGCCTGCAGTTCGGCCCCAAGGAAGATTTCGCCACCTACCCGCGCACGCTGGAGGCTGACTGTGCGCAGCTGGCACAGGCCGGTTGTGACATCGTGTTTGCACCTTCAGAGGCCGAGCTGTACCCGCAGCCCCAGGGCTTTCTGGTGCAGCCCCCGGTAGAGCTGGCCAACATCCTGGAAGGCGAATTCCGCCCCGGCTTTTTTACCGGCGTGGCCACCATCGTGATGAAGCTCCTGAGCTGCACCCAGGCCCGCAGCGCCGTGTTTGGCAAGAAGGACTACCAGCAGCTGATGGTGGTGCGCCAGATGGTGCAGCAGTTCGCAATGCCCATCAACATCGTCGGGCTGGACACCTTGCGCACTGACGACGGCCTGGCCATGTCCTCGCGCAACGGGTACCTGAACGCATCTGAGCGCCAGCAGGCAGTGTTGCTGTCCCAAACCCTGAAGGCCCTGGCCAACGCCATCCGCTCCGGCCGCACTGACTACGCGGCACTGGAAGCTGACGCCATGGCCACACTGCGCAACGCAGGCTGGCAGCCCGACTACGTGGTGGCACGCAGGCGCGTGGACCTGCAGGTGCCGCAGCCGGATCATCCAGGGGAGGCGCTGGTGGTGCTGGCGGCAGCCAAATTGGGAACGACGCGCTTGATTGACAACCTGGAAGTCTGATTTCTTAGCTGCACCGCGTGTGGGTTGCATATGCTTTAAGCCTGCACCGCGCGGGCGGCTGCTGGCGTGACAAGCGCCGCGAGGGATACCCCTGCTGAGCGCCAACATGCACCGCCGGGTAGGCGGATCGGGTGTCCCTTCGCAAGCCCCCATTCGCGGTTGCCACAGAGCCAGCGCGCCAGCAATGGCGTTAACAAAGCGGTGTGGGCGAACCCGAAGCAGACGCCCGCGAGCAGGGCTGGAGAAGGGATACCCGGTTCGCCTACCCTGCCACCCAAGCAGGCACGAAACACAAGCGAACCAACAACCTCAAACAAAGAAGCAGGCGCAAGACCCGGGCGAACCAACCAATCAGAAAATCAAAGGAACCGGTCCAGTATCTTCTTGCTGCCCGTATTCAAGGCAAACTGGTCCCGCACCAAATACTGGATACCATGCGTGTCGGCAATCAGCAAGGCGTTGTCTTTGCCAATGCGGCGTATGTCCTCGTCACCGCGCAACACAAACTCGGTGCGACCACGGTCCGTCTCTACGGTCCAGGTGCAGGGGGTAGAAAAGCTGCTGACCGACACAATCTGCGCAATCACCGGCATGAACTCGCGCGCAGCCAACTCCTGGCGGATCAGGCTTTGCGCGGGCTCGGGCACATCGGCCAGCCGGTCCACCCATCCCACTTCTTCGCTGTCGGTATTCACCAGCGAAATGCCGATTTCCGGCGCCTGGATGGGGAAGGCGCGCACCGGCACCACGCCCTCAAAACGCACACCGCTCTCTGTCGTCAGGATCAGCTTGCCAAAGGCATTGCGCTCCAGCGTGAAGTGCGTGTGTTCCACAATCTGCGGGGCAGCCATCATTCACCTTCCTTGTCTGCATTGTCCGAACCACGGCTGGCGTCCATGTCCACATCCATGTTGCGCGCCTGCGCCTGGTAGAGGTTGAAGTAGGCGCCCTCGGCCGCCATCAGCACGTCGTGCGTGCCCTCTTCCACCACACGGCCGCGGTCCAGCACCACCAGGCGGTCGGCGCGGTGCAGGGTGGACAGGCGGTGGGCGATGGCAATCGTGGTGCGGCCCTGCACCAGGTTCTCCAGCGCCTTCTGGATTTCCTTCTCGGTCTCGGAGTCCACCGACGAGGTGGCCTCGTCCAGGATCAGGATGCGCGGGTCGATCAGCAGGGCGCGTGCGATCGAAATACGCTGTCGTTCGCCACCCGAGAGGCCCTGTCCGCGCTCGCCCACCATGGAGTCGTAGCCCTGCGGCAGGCGCAATATGAACTCGTGGGCGTGCGCCGCACGGGCCGAGGCAATGATCTCTTCACGGGTGGCATCCGGCTTGCCATAGGCAATGTTCTCGGCAATGGTGCCGAAGAACAAAAACGGCTCTTGCAGCACCAGGCCGATGTTCTGGCGGAAGTCGGCAATCGCATACGAGCGGATGTCCACGCCGTCCACCAGAATCGCGCCCTCGGACACATCGTAGAAGCGGCAGATCAGGTTGACCAGCGTGCTCTTGCCCGAGCCGCTGTGGCCCACCAGACCAATCATCTCGCCAGGCGCAATGTTGAGGGTGATGCCGCGGTTCACCTCGCGGTTGCCGTAGCGGAAGCCCACATCGCGCACCTCGATGCGTCCCTCCATCTTGCCCACATGCACCGGGTTGGCCGGTTCGGGCACGCTGGATACGTGGTCCAGAATGTCAAAGATGCGCTTGGCCGCTGAAGCCGATTTTTGCGTCACCGACACGATGCGGCTCATGGAGTCCAGCCGCCCGTAAAAGCGGCCGATGTAGGCAATGGCCGCCAGCAGCATACCCACGGTGATGTCGCCCTTGGACACCTGCCAGATGCCAAAGCCCCAGACCACCAGCAGGCCGATCTCGGTCAGCAGAGACACGCTGGGCGAGAACAGCGACCAGATCTTGTTGATGCGGTCGTTGACGATCAGGTTGTGCTTGTTGGCCTCGCGAAAGCGTTTGGCCTCGCGCTGCTCCTGCGCAAAGGCCTTGACCACGCGGATGCCGGGGATGGTGTCGGCCAGCACGTTGGTGACCTCGCCCCAGACCCGGTCAATCTTCTCAAAGCCGGTGCGCAGGCGGTAGCGCACAAAGTGGATCATCCAACCGATGAAGGGCAAGGGCACCAGGGTGATCAGCGCCAGGTACGGGTTCATGGAAAACAGGATGACGGCGGTCATCACGATCATCACCACATCGCTGGCAAAGTCGGTCAGGTGCAGGGACAAGTACACCGCAATGCGGTCGCTCTCGCTGCCCACGCGTGAGAGCAAATCACCGGTGCGCTTGCCGCCGAAGTATTCGAGGGACAGGCGCAGCAAATGCTCGTAGGTGGTGGTGCGCAAATCAGCGGCGATGCGCTCGGAGGCCAGGGCCAGGATGTAGGTCTTGGCCCAACTCAAGCCCCAGGCCAGAATGCCCGAAGCCAGCAGGCCCGAGAGGTACAAGGCGATGGTGCTGGGCTCAATGTGTTGGCCGTTCTGGAAAGGGATCAGCACCTCGTCCACCAGCGGGATGGTCAGGTAGGGCGGCACCTGGCTGGCGGCGGTGCCCAGCAGCATCAGGAAGAAGCCCAGGAACAACTGGCCGCGGTACGGTTTGGCAAAGCGCCACAGGCGAAACAGGGTCCAGGTGCTGGGCGGCGTGTGGACCACCTTGGTACACACCGGGCACTCCTCCTGGTCGGGCTCCAAGGGGGCCTTGCAGCTGGGGCACACATTCTTCAACGCCTGCGCCAGCGGCTTGCCCGACACAACGCTCTCCAACTGCGCGCCAAACTGGTCCACCACACGAATGGCGTGCAGGTTCTGTCCCAGGGTAAAGCGCCAGCTGGCCAGCAGGCCGGTGGCGTCCTGCAACTCCAGATGGCCGACACCGGCGTGGTCATGGTGCTGCAAGGAAAGGCCCGCAGAATAGGTCCACTCCCGCCAGCCGCTGGTGCCCGCCTCGCGGCTCAGCACACGCTCGGTGGTGATGAGCAGCAGGCCTTTGACAAAGTGAAGGCGCGCGTCCAGGTCAACCTCCAGGGCGGCCAGAACGTTTTCAAGGGGATGCAGTTGTGTCTGAACTTCGTGGCGCCAGGGGGCTGTGAGTTCTGCGGCGAGTTCGCCGGGCACAGCGCGAACAAGGGAAGTTTCAGTGGTCATTACAGGCAAAATTCATGTTTTCTTCGGATCAAAGGGCTCAGCCATTGGCGCATCTTGCAGCCCCTTCAGCAGCGACAAGTTAACCATACCACCCACAAGCGGGACTTACAGGCCATACCGCTGCGGTTGGCTCCGGAATTCCTAGTCCCACAGTGAGCGAGAATACACAACGCGGACAGCGCCATGTCGGTGGACTGCCCAAGCCACAAAGCCCCATGCAAGCCAAGATCAATATCGAAATCCTCAGGGTTACCCACTTACGCGGTCCCAACATCTGGACTTACCGTCCGGTCATCGAAGCATGGGTGGACATCGGCGAATTGGAGAACCATCCCTCCAACACCATCCCCGGCTTTTACGAACGCCTGACCACCCTGCTGCCCGGCCTGATCGAGCACGAATGCAGCCCCGGTGTACGGGGCGGCTTTCTGCAGCGCCTGCAGGAAGGCACCTGGGCCGCACACATACTCGAACATGTGTGCCTGGAGATGCAAAACCTGGCAGGCATGCGCACCGGCTTTGGCAAGGCCCGCAGCACCTCCAAGCCCGGCGTCTACAAGATCGCCTTTCGCACCCGCCATGAAGACGTGGGCCGCGCCGCGCTGGAGGCGGGCCGCGCCCTGCTGCTCTCAGCCATTCAGGACACGCCCTTCGACATGGCCAAAACCGTGGCTGACCTGCAGGAAATGGTCGATGACCTGTGCCTGGGGCCCAGCACCGCGCACATTGTGGATGCCGCCACGGCCAGGCGCATTCCCAACATCCGCCTGACCAGCGGCAACCTGGTGCAACTGGGCTACGGCATGGCACAGCGCCGCATCTGGACGGCCGAGACCGACCAGACCTCGGCCATTGCCGAAGAGATCGCCAGCGACAAAGACCTGACCAAGTCCCTGCTCAAGGCCTGCGGCGTGCCCGTGCCCGAGGGCGAACTGGTGCGCAGCGCCGATGCTGCCTGGGAAGCGGCCCAGGAGATCGGCGTGCCAGTGGTGCTCAAGCCCTATGACGGCAACCACGGCCGTGGGGTTTCGCTGGACCTGAAAACCGAGAAGGAAGTCCATGCGGCCTTCGAGCTGGCCTTTCGCAAGGGCAATGGCAGCGCGGTCATTGTGGAGAAGTACATCCCCGGCAATGAACACCGCCTGCTGGTGGTGGGCAAGAAAATGGTGGCTGCTGCAGCCGGTGAGACCCTGTGGGTCACGGGCGATGCCGTGCACAACATTGACCAGCTGACCGATCTGCAAATCAACATCGACCCACGCCGCGGCTCCGGCGAAGACTCACCGCTCAACGCACTGATGCCCAGCAAGAGCGGCGAGATCATGCTGGAGCTCGAACGCGCAGGCCTCACGCCCGAATCCATTCCGCAGGACGGCGAGCGCGTGCTCATCCAGCGCAACGGCAACGTCAAGTTCGACGTCACCGACCAGGTGCACCCCAGCATTGCCGCCGCTGCCGCCCTGGCCGCGCGCGTGGTGGGCCTGGACATTGCCGGTGTGGACATGGTGATGGAAGACATTACCAAGCCCCTGAGCAGCCAGCGCGCCTGTGTGATCGAGGTGAATGCCAGCCCCGGGCTCCTGGCCCACATCAAACCCTCCAACGGCACTGGCCAGCCAGTGGGTCGCGCCATCATTGACCACCTGTTCAGCGCAGGCCATGACGGGCGCATCCCCATCGTCGGCATCACCGGCACCCAGAACACCGGCCGCATTGCGCGCCTGGTGGCCTGGCTGGTGCACATCAGCGGCAGGCATGTGGGCCTGGCCTGCAGCGAAGGCCTGTACCTGGACGGGCGCCAGATTGACGCCGCCGATTGCGCCCACTGGGAAGCCGGTCAGCGCGTGCTGATCAACCGCTCGGTGCAGGCGGCCGTGTTCGAAAACTCCGGCAGCATGATTTTGGGCGAGGGCCTGGCCTATGACAAATGCACCGTGGGCGTGGTGACCGACGTGGCCTGGACGGAGGGCCTCAAGCACTTCGACATCCTGGACGACGAGCAGACCTACAAGGTGGCGCGCACCCAGGTGGATGTGGTGCTGCCCAGTGGTACGGCGGTCCTCAATGCCGATGACCACCAGGCCGTGGAGATGGCCGAACTGTGTGACGGCAAAGTGATTTTTTACAGCCTGCAAGCCGACAACGCGGCTGTCGCCGCCCACCGCGAAGCCGGTGAGCGCGTGGTGGTGCTGCAGGGCGACAGCATTGTGCTGGCCCAGGGTGCGCAACTGGCCGCCAGCCTGTCGCTCTCCACCCTCAAGCCCGCCAAGGCCTCCAAACCGGAAATGGTGATGGCCGCAGTGGCCGCTGCCTGGGCCCTGGACATTCCGGTGGAGCTGATAGGCGCCGGCCTGCGCACCTTCGAGTCCGCCCCCAAGAAAACCCCTTACTGAGCACGCCATGGAAGTCACCCGTATTCGCGCCCTGCGCGGCCCCAATCTCTGGAGCCACCACACGGCCATTCAGTCCATTGTGTCCTGCCTGCCACCCGAAGATTCGATTGCGCACCTGCCGGCCTTTGAAGCACGCTTGCGCGAGCGCTTTCCGGAACTCGGTGCGCTGCAGCCCACCGGCCACAAGGACACCATTGCCATGGCCCATGTGCTCGAAGCCGTGGCCCTCGGGCTGCAGGCCCAGGCCGGCTGCCCGGTTACCTTCAGTTGCACCATGCCCACGCTGGACGCCAACGTCTACCAGGTGGTGGTGGAGTACAGCGAAGAAGCCGTGGGCCGCAAGGCGATGGAAATGGCACAGGCCGTGTGCGAAGCGGCCCTGAATGACACACCGTTTGATCTGGCTGCGGCCCTCACCGAACTGCGCGATCTGGACGAAGACGTGCGCCTGGGGCCCAGCACCGGCTGCATCGTGGACGCGGCCGTAGCCCGCGGCATACCGTTCAGCCGCATGACCGAAGGCAGCATGGTGCGCTTTGGCTGGGGCAGCCAGCAGCGCCGCATCCAGGCCGCCGAGATTGATTCCACCAGCGCCATTTCCGAGGCCATTGCGCAGGACAAGCAGCTCACCAAGCGCCTGCTGGCCGCAGCCGGTGTGCCGGTGCCTGCCGGTCGCGCCGTCAGCGACGCCGATGACGCCTGGAAGGCCGCACAGGAAATTGGCCTGCCGGTCGTGGTCAAGCCGCTGGACGGCAACCAGGGCAAGGGCGTGACGGTGAACATCACCAGCGAAGAGGCTTTGCGCAAAGCCTATGCGGTGGCTGCCACTTTCCGCGACGACATCCTGGTGGAGCGCTACATGCCCGGCAACGATTTCCGCCTGCTGGTGGTGGGCGACAAGCTGGTGGCTGCGGCCCGGCGCGACCCGCCCAAGGTCGTTGGCGATGGCGTGAGCAGCATTGCGCAACTGGTGGAGCAGGTCAACAAGGACCCGCGCCGTGGCTCCGGCCACTCCACGTCGCTCACCAAAATCCGCTTTGATGACATCGCCAAAGAGTGCCTGGCCAACCAGGGCTTCAGTGCCGAGTCGGTACCACTCAAGGGCCAGCGCGTCAACCTGCGCAACAACGCCAACCTCTCCACCGGCGGCTCAGCCACCGACGTGACTGACGATGTGCACCCCGACGTGGCCGCGCGTGCAGTGGCCGCCGCCCACATGGTGGGCCTGGACATCTGCGGTGTGGACGTGGTGAGCGACAGCATTCTGCGGCCCCTGGAAGAGCAAGGCGGCGGCATGGTGGAAGTGAACGCCGCCCCCGGCTTGCGCATGCACCTGGCGCCCTCCTTTGGCAAGGGCCGCCCGGTGGGCGAGGCGATTATTTCCATGCTGTTCAAGAACGGCCAGACCGGGCGCATCCCCCTGGTGGCCGTGACCGGCACCAACGGCAAGACCACCACGGTGCGGCTGATCTCGCACCTGCTCAAGGCCAACGGCATGCGCGTGGGCATGACCAATACCGACGGCGTCTACGTGGACGGCCAGTGCATAGACACCGGCGACTGCAGCGGCCCCAAGAGCGCACGCAGCGTGCTGCTGCACCCGGATGTGGACGCGGCTGTGCTGGAAACCGCGCGCGGCGGCGTGCTGCGCGAGGGCTTGGCCTTCGACCGCTGCGATGTGGCCGTAGTCACCAACGTGGGCAGCGGTGACCACCTGGGCCTGAACTACATCACCACGGTGCAGGACCTGGCGGTGCTCAAGCGCGTGATCGTGCAAAACGTCTCCAAGCACGGCGTGGCCGTGCTCAATGCGGCTGACCCGAATGTGGCCTCCATGGCGGCCAAGACCCGGGGTGCTGTGACCTTCTTCGCCCAGGACCGGCACCACCCGGTGATGGCCACGCACCGTGCGCAAGGCCACGCTGTGGTCTTTGTGGAAGAAGGCAACCTGGTGGCTGCCAAGGGAGATTTCAAGCACCACATTCCCTTGAGCAAAGTGCCCGTCACCCTGGGCGGCAGCATTGGCTTCCAGGTCGAAAACGTGATGGCCTCGGTGGCCGCCGTCTGGGCCCTGAAGCTGGACTGGGCCACGATCGAGGCGGGCCTGGCCAGCTTCTCCAACGACAACGACAACGCCGCCGGGCGCTTCAACCTGTTCAAGTACCGGGGCGCCACCGTGATTGCCGACTACGGCCACAACCCCGACGCCATGGCGGCGCTGGTGCAGGCGGTACAGGCCATACCGGCCACCCGCCGCAGCGTGGTCATCAGCGGTGCCGGTGACCGGCGCGACCAGGACATCCGCCAGCAAACCGAAATCCTGGGCGAGGCCTTTGACGAGGTGGTGCTGTTTGAAGACCAGTGCCAGCGCGGGCGCAAGGATGGCGAAGTGATTGCCCTGCTGCGCGAAGGCCTCAAGGGCGCCAAGCGCACCACCGAATCCTCGGAAATCTTTGGTGAGTTCCTGGCCATCGACACGGCCATGGACAAACTGAAAGAGGGCGAGCTGTGCCTGATTTTGGTGGACCAGGTGCAGGAAGCCCTGGCGCACATCGCAGCCAAGGTAGCAGCAAGCTAAGAGCCCCTACGTTCGCCCACTGCGTGTGGGTCACGTGAGGCTCAGGCCAGCGGCACTTCGGTGCCCGGCTCGCGCCCCATCAGTTGGGCCACGGCCTGATCGGGGCGGATGCGGCCCACCAGCAGCTCGACCACACACTCGGTAATGGGCATATCCACATCCAGCTGCCGTGCGCGCTGCAGCACCGTGTGGGCGCAGTACACGCCCTCGGCCACATGGCCCAGCTCGTCCACCGCCTGCTGCAGGGTCTTGCCCTGGGCCAGCGCCATGCCCACACGCCGGTTGCGTGACAGGTCTCCAGTGGCAGTCAGCACCAGGTCGCCCAGGCCGCTCAATCCCATGAAGGTCTCAGCCTTGGCACCGAGTGCCAGCCCCAAGCGGGTGATTTCAGACAGGCCACGGGTGATCAGTGCAGCACGGGCGTTCAGGCCCAGTTGCAGGCCGTCACACAGGCCTGTGGCAATGGCCAGCACGTTCTTCACGGCACCGCCTACCTCCACGCCCACCACATCGTCGTTGGCATAAACGCGCAAGCTGCGGCTGTGGAATGCCTGGACCATGGCGTCGCGCACCGGCGCGTGGCTGCTGGCAGCCACCAGCGCCGTCGGTTTGCCAAGAGCCACTTCCTGCGCAAAGCTGGGGCCACTGAGCACACCCGCCAGCAGGGCGGGCGCCACCTGCGCCTGCACCTCGTGGCCCAGCAGACCAAAGCTGTCGTCGCGTTCGGCCTCAAAGCCCTTGCACAGCCAGACCACCGGCACCGCGCTGTCGCGCAGCCGGGTCAGCATGGCGCGCAGCCCGGCCATGGGTGTAGCCACGACCAGCAGGTCCTTGGGCCCCAGGCCATGGGTCACAGACTCCAGGCTGCCACCGGCAATCTGCAGCCCGTCAGGCAGGGCAATGCCCGGCAGGTAACGCGCATTGCTGCGGCTGGCCTGCATGGCAGCGGCCTGGGCCGCATCACGCGCCCACAGCGTAACCTGGTGGTGACTGGCAGTTTGGGCCGCGCTGATGGCCAAGGCCGTACCCCAGGCGCCGGCGCCGAGTACAAGAATTTTCATGGCAGGTCCAAAGCAATCGACAGCAGCCGGCAGGCACAGGCCTGCCTGCGCATCGGCTTACTGGGGTAATGTGCCCGCAGGTGCGGCAGCGGCTTCGCTGCGCTGCTGCTCGTACATGGCCTGGAAGTTGATTTCCGACAGGTGCACGGGCGGGAAGCCTGCGCGCTGGATCAGGTCGGCCACATTGCCGCGCAGGTAGGGATAGACGATTTGCGGGCAGGCAATGCCCATGATCTGACCCAACTGCTCTTCTTCCAGGTTGCGGATTTCAAAAATACCGGCCTGCTTGGCTTCCACCAGAAACACGGTCCGCTCTTTGATCTTGGTATGCACGGTGGCGGTCACCGCCACTTCGTAAATGCCTTCGGCAACGGGAGTGGCTTCCACGCCCAACTGGATGTCCACCGAAGGTTGTTCCTGCTCCAGCAAGATGGCCGGCGAATTGGGCTGCTCCAGCGATGCCTCTTTGAGGTAAACGCGCTGGATCTGGAAAACGGGATCTTGATCGGCCATGAAAAAACTCTTTCTAAGTAAAACAAAGCCCGCCAGGCTGTTCCTGGCGGGCTGGGATCAGGGATTATTGGCGAGAATTATGTCAGCCCGCGTTCAGCAGTGGCAGCAGGCCGCCCTTGGCGTCCAAAGCCATCAGGTCGTCGCAACCGCCGACATGGGTTTCGCCGATAAAGATTTGCGGTACGGTGCGCCGGCCGGTCAGTTCCATCATCTTCATGCGCTCTTGCGGCTGGGCATCCACCCGCACTTCCTCGATCTGCGCCACGCCCCGGGACAGCAGCAGGCGTTTGGCCTGCACGCAGTAAGGGCAGACGGCAGTGGTGTACATCTTGACGGCTTGCATGGGGTGTTCCTTGGTGGGCTGGCTTCAGGCTTTTTCGACCGGCAGGTTGGCGGCCTTCCAGGCTGTGAGTCCGCCGCCCAGGCTTTGCGCCTGCTCATAGCCCAGCTTTTTGGCAATGGCCAAAGCCCGGCCGGAACGCGCGCCGGTCTGGCAGACCAGGATCAGCGGCAGGCTCTTGTTCTTCACGGCAGCGCCCAGTTTGGCTTCCAGGTCGCCCAGCGGCACGTTCTTGGCACCGACGATGTGGCCTGCGGCAAATTCACCGGTTTCGGATACATCCACCACCACAGCCTTTTCGCGGTTCATCAGCAATACCGCACCTGCCGGGGACAGACCTGCGGTAGCCGCACCCTGAATCACCGGCCACAGCAGCAGACTGCCAGAGGCCAGGGCGATGGCAATCAACATCCAGTTATTGACAATAAAGTTCACTTTGTTCCTTGTTCGTACCATCGCACCTGCGAAAGTATTAGCCCGCCATTTTAGAATGCGTTGCCTGCACTTTTTAAAGACGGGCCATTGCCCCTCCAACATCCCCCATCCACCATGCACAAACTCGTTCTTGTACGCCACGGCGAATCCACCTGGAATCTTGAAAACCGCTTTACCGGCTGGACCGATGTGGACCTGACGGCCACCGGCATCGAGCAGGCCAAGAATGCCGGGCGCCTGCTCAAGGCCGAGGGCTACGAGTTTGACCTGGCCTACACCAGCGTGCTCAAGCGCGCCACCCGCACCCTGTGGCATTGCCTGGATGAGATGGACCGCACCTGGCTGCCGGTGGTGCACTCCTGGCGCCTGAACGAGCGCCATTACGGCTCCCTGCAGGGCCTGAACAAGGCCGACATGGCCAAGCAATTTGGCGAAGAGCAGGTGCTGGTCTGGCGCCGCAGCTACGACACGCCCCCGCCTGCGCTGGAAGCCACTGACCCGCGTTGCGAGCGAAGCGACCTGCGCTACGCCAAGCTGCAGCCCGACCAGGTACCGCTGACTGAATGCCTGAAAGACACCGTGGCCCGCGTCATGCCGTTCTGGAACGAAGCGGTAGCCCCTGCGATCCGTGCCGGCAAGAACGTGGTGATTGCCGCCCACGGCAACTCCATACGCGCCCTGGTGAAATACCTGGACGACATCGCCGACGACGCCATTGTGGGTGTCAACATTCCCAATGGCATTCCGCTGGTCTATGAGCTGGACGCCAACCTCAAGCCGATCCGCAACTACTACCTGGGCGATGCCGAAGCCGCGGCCAAAGCTGCTGCGGCCGTAGCCTCGCAAGGCAAGGCCTGACGCGGACCGGCGCCCAAAGACCCTACTCACTTTTGCAGCACCGGGCGATCAATGCCCGAATGCGTCTGCCGGTGTATATTGAGACGAGACAGGAACATATATGGGTCAAAAATTGAAAATCACCGGCTGGATTGCAATAGGCGTAGTCGCGGGCGCACTCACGACCGTGTCCCTGCAGACCGTGGCACGCAGCGCGCTGGCACCGCTTCCCCTGGAAGAGCTGCAGCAGCTGGCCGCCGTATTCGGCATGATCAAAAGCGATTATGTAGAGCCGGTGGACGAGAAGAAGCTCATCACCGACGCCATCTCCGGCATGGTCTCGGCGCTGGACCCACACTCGCAATACTTTGACAAGAAGTCCTTCAAGGAATTCCGGGAAGGCACATCCGGCAAGTTTGTCGGCGTTGGCATCGAGATCACGCAGGAAGACGGGCTGGTCAAGGTGGTGTCTCCCATCGAGGGCTCTCCCGCCTTTCGCGCCGGCCTCAAGCCCAATGACCTGATCACCAAAATTGATGAAACCGCCGTCAAGGGCCTGACCCTCAACGAAGCCGTCAAGCGCATGCGCGGCGAGCCCGCCACCAAGGTGCTGCTGACGATTTACCGCAAGGACGAAAACCGCACCTTCCCGGTGACCATCATCCGCGAAGAAATCAAGCAGCAATCGGTACGCGGCAAACTGATCGAGCCGGGCTACGCCTGGGTACGCCTGAACCAGTTCCAGGAACGCACGGTGGATGACTTCGTGAAGAAGGTCAACGAGATCTACCGGCAAGACCCCAAGATCAAGGGCTTTGTGCTGGACCTGCGCAATGACCCGGGTGGACTGCTGAACGCCGCCGTGGCAATTTCTGCCGCCTTTTTGCCGGATGATGCGGTGGTGGTTTCCACCAATGGCCAGACCGCCGAAAGCAAGCAGGTACTCAAGGCCACCTATGACGATTTCCGTGGCATCCCCGGGGCAGACGCACTCAAGACCCTGCCCGCCGGGCTGAAGAAGGTCCCACTGGTCGTGCTGGTGAACGAAGGCTCGGCCTCGGCCAGCGAGATCGTGGCCGGTGCCCTGCAAGACCACAAGCGTGCCACCCTGATGGGCAGCCAGACCTTCGGCAAAGGCTCGGTGCAAACCTTCCGCGCCCTGGGGCCAGACACCGGCCTGAAGATCACCACCTCACGCTACTACACGCCCAGCGGACGCTCCATCCAGGCCAAGGGCATCGTCCCCGAAGTGATGGTCGATGACACCGCCGAAGGCAGCCCCTACGCCGCACTGCGCATGCGTGAGGCCGACTACGACAAGCACCTGACCAGCGGCCAGGGCGAAGAGAAGAAAGACCCGGAGCGCGAAAAAGCCCGTGAAGACGCGCTCAAGCGCCTGGAGGAGGAATCGCGCAAGCCCCCATCGGAGCGCAAAGCCCCCGAGTACGGCTCCGAGCAGGACTTCCAGTTGATGCAGGCCATTAACCAGCTCAAGGGCAAGCCGGTGCTGGTGAGCAAAACCCTGGTGGAGCGCCAGGAAGTCAAGAAAGAAGAGTAGGCACGGGCTGGCCCACGATGCAGGACGCTGAACTGCTACGCTACTCGCGCCACATTCTGCTCGATGAAATTGGCATCGAGGGCCAGGAGCGGATACGGGCCACACGGGCGCTGGTGATTGGTGCCGGCGGCCTGGGTTCACCGGTTGCCATGTACCTGGCGTGTGCCGGTGTGGGCCACATCACAGTGACAGACCACGACACCGTGGACCTGACCAACCTGCAGCGCCAGATTGCCCACCGCACCGATTCTGTGGGCAGCCCCAAGGTGGATTCGCTCAAGCGCACCCTGCAGGAGCTTAATCCGCTGGTGGAAGTGCAGGCGCTGCCCATCCGCGCGGACGCTGACTCACTGGACGTGCTGGTGCAAGCCGCCGACGTGGTGCTGGACTGCTGTGACAACTTCACGACGCGCCACGCGGTCAATGCTGCTTGCGTGCAGCATGCCAAGCCCCTGGTATCGGGCGCAGCAATCCAGTTTGACGGGCAGATCAGCGTCTACGACACACGCGACGCGCAAGCACCCTGCTATGCCTGCACCTTCCCGCCCGACGTGACTTTTGAAGAAGCACGCTGCTCCACCATGGGAGTGTTTGCACCCTTGGTGGGCATCATCGGCTCCATGCAGGCCGCCGAAGCACTCAAACTGGTGGTGGGTACGGGCCGCAGCCTCAATGGCCGCCTGTTGATGCTGGATGGGCGCGCCATGGAGTGGAACGAAATTCGCCTGCCACGCAATCCATCGTGCCCGGTATGCAGCCACCGCCCGACACACTGATGCAAAGCCTGCATTTCTGCACGATAAAGTTGCCATGAGTGCAACTCCTGCTGTTAGACTTTGGCGCAGAACTTAAAGCACCCCAACAGTGGCATCACCAACACCAGAATCCCTCGTTGCCTTGGATCAATTGCGTCTAGATGACGCCCGCGCGCTGTTGGACCGTGACTCCGGTCTGGCACTGCCCGCTGCGGTGGAGTCGCCGGTTGAATATCTGCAAAGAGTGATTGACGGGCTGTGCGAACTCTCGCTCAAAGACCCGCTCACCGGACTCTCCAACCGCCGCCATTTCCGTTCAGTGCTGGACCGTACCACCGATATGGTGGCCCGTTCAGGAGAGCCGGCCTTGCTGCTCATGGTGGACATCGACCACTTCAAGAAGGTCAACGACACCCACGGCCACCAAGCCGGTGACATGGTGCTCCAGGTCGTGGCTCAGGCCCTGGCCAAATGTGTGCGCCCTATGGACACGGTGGCCCGCTACGGTGGCGAGGAATTTGCCGTGGTCTTGCCCAACTGCCACGCGTTTTTTGGGATCACGGTGGCAGAGCGGATTCGCCAGACCATCGAGAACATGCAGATAGCCATCAACCCGGCTCTGTCGCTTCAAGTTACGGTGAGCATCGGTGGCGCCTACGCTCCGGAATGGGTGCGCTCCACAGCGGCCTTGTGGACCGAGCGCGCCGACGTGCAGCTCTACCGTGCCAAGCACGAAGGCCG
This sequence comes from Rhodoferax lacus, assembly GCF_003415675.1. Classification (GTDB taxonomy): domain Bacteria; phylum Pseudomonadota; class Gammaproteobacteria; order Burkholderiales; family Burkholderiaceae_C; genus Allorhodoferax; species Allorhodoferax lacus. Next base: position 262,011 of record NZ_QFZK01000002.1, on the reverse strand, counting down.
CAACCGGGTGGTGCTGGATACGCAGCAGGAAATATTTGTCAGCGCCGAAGAGAAAAACATGCTGTTCGGACATTTGGCGCTGGGCGAACCGGCTTGGATTGAATCGGGTGATGGCACGGCAAGTGCCGCGGGGCAGAGGGTTAATTGATGTCTGATGAAGTGATTCCACCCGCAAAAGCTGAAAAATTGCTCGATGTCCCGCTGAAGCCTCTGGGCAAAGTGGTCGCTGTCACCAGCGGCAAGGGCGGCGTTGGCAAGACCTTTGTGTCGGCCAATCTGGCTGCTGCCCTGGCCAAGCGCGGACTGCGCGTGCTCGTGCTGGACGCCGACCTGGGCCTGGCCAATCTGGACGTGGTGCTCAACCTGTACCCCAAGACCACCTTGCACGATGTGTTCACCGGCAAGGCCAAACTCGAAGACGCCATCATCAAGGCGCCGGGGGGCTTCTCGGTGCTGCTGGCAGGCTCGGGCATGGTTGAGTATTCGCGCCTGACCCCCGAGGTACGCAACGAATTTCTGAACATCATGACCGGCCTGGTGCCGCACTACGACATCGTGCTGCTGGACACGGGCGCCGGCATTTCGGATGTGGTGCTGTTTGCCGTGTCACTGGCTTCCGAGGTGGTGGTAGTGGCAACACCAGAACCCACGTCGCTGACCGACGCCTACGCCACCATCAAAGTGCTGGTGGGCCAACAAAAGCGCCAAGTGATTCGCATGGTGATCAACCAGACGGCGCGCCTGGGTGACGGCCGTGCCATCACCGTGCAACTGCAGCAGGTGCTGGACCGTTTTGTCGTCACCGAACCAGGCCGCCCGATCAAGCTGATCCATATGGGCGACATTCCAGCCGACCCCACCGTGCGTCAGGCCGTGATGCGCAGGCAACTGCTGGTGCAAACGGCACCAGGCTGCCCTGCATCCTTGGCGATCACCCAGCTCGCACAGAAGATTCAAGAAACGGTGATTCCGCGCATTTAAGTGTGGCCCCCACGCTTGCCACTGCGTGTGCTGCGCTGCCCCCCAAGGGGGCTAACCCGGCTCGGGGCGGCCCAGCGCCGGGTTGTGGCCCCCACGCTTGCCACTGCGTGTGCTGCGCTGCCCCCCAAGGGGGCCAACCCGGCTCGGGGCGGCCCAGCACCGGGTTGTGGCCCCCACGCTTGCCACTGCGTGTACTGCGCTGCCCTCAGGCGGTGACGATCCACCCTTCCAATGTATCCATGTCAGCAGGCAATCCGTACAGCGGAGCGCCTGCCACATGCTGGGTTTGGGCCCATGCAGCCTGCATCAGGCATAGCACGGCGTCCAGGCTGTCGCCGCTGGCATCATCCACCAACGCATCGTGCTGCGCGTGGCTGAGCTTCAAGCGCAGGCCCAAACGGGTCTGCCCCAGTTCCAGGGCGGTGAGCAAATCCTTGCGTGCAATCAGGCGCTCGGGCGTCTGCTTGGCGCGATCATCGCTCTTGTAGCTGCGCTGCCCCAACACTTCACGCGCCAACAGGCCAGGATAGGCTTCCAGCGCCACTTTGGCAGTGGCCTTGGCCCTCGGCTGCAGCCCGGGCACATAAACGCCTGCAGCCAGCAGGCGCGGCACGCCCGCATGCAGCATGTAGGCCACAGGCGGGTTCACCCATTTCATGGACGGGCTGCTGCCAGCGGGACGGTCCGTGGCGCGATGGGCAAATTTGCCGCCCACGGGACGGGCATCGCAAAAGGCCGCGAAACAGTCGCGAATTTCGGAGCGGCTCAGGGCCGCATAGTGGCCGATGCAGGCCTCCCACTCGCGCGGCCAGCCCAGTGTTTCAACCAATTCACGCGGCAGGCCAAAAGGCATGTCAAAGCCTCCCAGCCAAACTTCATCACGTGCCATGCAGGCTGCGAAGTTGTCCAGCGTTTCCAGCCGCTCCAGGCGCTGCAGTTGAACTCTGCCCTGTGACAGGGTGCCCCAAGCCAGCAGCACGGGCTTGCGCCGCGTGGGACTGCTTGAAAAATCACAACCCAACAGTTGGAGCGGTGGCGTGCTTGTTGCCATCGGTGCTCAGCCCAGGGACAGCGCGACCACGCCCAGACCAATACAGGCCGCCCCCATCATGCGGGCCAGGCGATCCCCCTCGCGCAGCAGGTGCCCGCCCAGCAACGCTGCAAACAGCATGGATACCTCGCGGGCAGGCGCCACATGGCTGATGGGCGCGATTTGCAGGGCATACAGCACCAGCACATAGGACACCGGACTCAAGGCCCCCACCAGCAGAGCCGATTTCCACTGTTGCTGCCAGTGCTGCCGTGCCAAGGCCCGGTCCTGCACGACAGGCGCCAGCAGCAGCAGCGCCTGCACGCAACAGGCCATGTAAAACATCAGGATGGGCGACAACAACAGCACCTTGACAGAGTACCCATCCACCAGGGTATAGCTGGCAATGCAAAAGCCGGTCAGCAGGCCGTAGAACAGGCCCCGGTGTATGCGGCTGCGCTGCTCCGGGCTGTGGGCGTTGTGCCAGATGCCCGTCCCGCCTGCAACCAGGAAGACACCCAGCACTACGGCGGCCAGGCCGGCAAAGCCGTAGACAGAAATATGCTCACCAAAAAGCACGACAGCCACCAGCGATGAGATCAGGGGACCGGAGCCGCGTGCCAGTGGATAGACGACCGTGAGGTCGGCCTCGCGGTAACCACGTAGCAGCACGATGAAATACAGCACATGGATCAGTCCGCTGGCCACCACACAGGCCCAGGCGGCAACGTCCCATTGCGGTAATTGCTGCCAAGCCAGGTACAGTCCCACGGGCGCCCACACCAGGACCGTGAACAGCGCGATGAAACACGCGTAACGCACGTCGCCATTGGCCTTTTTGGCAGCGATATTCCACAAGGCATGGATAAGCCCCGCCAGAACCACCAGGGCCAGGGCTGAAATGGGCATTTACTTGCTAGGCGCGGCCGATGATGCTCGCTGTGGCCATCAGTTCTTCCAGCAGCGCCAGCGACACTTTGCCAGATACAGCGTACGGGTCCAGCTCGGGCCTCTCGGCGTACTTGAGCAGGATGCTGGTGTTCACCTTGGACATGTTGACCTGACCCATAGTCCAGCCGCCAAAACGGCGTTCGGAAATTTCTTCGTAGTGCAGCAGCACCACGTCCTTGTGGCGCGGGTCTTTCTGGATGTGGCCATAGAGCTCACTGACCGCATTGCGCCCGCCTTCTATGGCCTGCAGGAAAATGCCGCCGCCATAGCACAGGATACCTGTGATGCCGCTGCCCGGATTGAACTGGCGCGACTGCGAAAGAATGTCTTCAATGGCACTGCAAGCAGGGTCAATGGCACGGCTGGCATACAACAAACGAACCAACATGGCTTCAGCCTTTCCGGGGAATCAGTGACAAAAATTCGCGGCGCAAGTCCGGATTCTTGAGGAAGGCTCCGCGCATAACGGAGTTGATCATCTTGCTGTCCATATCCTTGACGCCGCGCCAGGACATGCAGAAGTGGCTGGCCTCCATGACGATGGCCAGGCCATCAGGCTGCGTTTTTTCCTGGATCAGGTCAGCGAGTTGCACCACCGCCTCTTCCTGGATTTGCGGACGACCCATGATCCATTCGGCCAGGCGTGCATATTTCGAAAGACCGATCACATTGGTGTGCTCATTGGGCATGACGCCAATCCAGATCTGGCCGATCACAGGACAGAAGTGGTGGCTACAGGCGCTGCGCACCGTGATGGGGCCCACAATCATCAGCTCATTGAGGTGCTCTGCGTTGGGAAACTCGGTGATGGTGGGTGCTGGTACATAGCGGCCCTTGAACACCTCGTTGAGGTACATCTTGGCCACGCGGCGTGCCGTGTTGCCGGTGTTGTGGTCGCGCTCGGTGTCTATGACCAGGCTGCTGAGCACGCCCTTCATTTTTTCTTCCACCTCGTCGAGCAGCAGCTCCAATTCACCTGGCTCGATGAACTGTGCAATGTTGTCGTTGGCGTTGTAGCGTTTGCGCGATGCTGTGATGCGCTCCCGGATTTTCACGGAAACCGGAGTCCCCTCGTCGGCATCGTTTGGGTTCATGCTGCTCTGCATTTTCATTAACATGGAATGATGGTACCAGTCTTTAAACAGTAGGGTTATAGCGGCAGGGACCCTGAAAACCATGGCAGCGCCGCTATGGCATCAGTAGTCCCTGCCCGTCAAAAACAGGGTGAGGCGCATCAGGCTGTAGGCCAGCCTGCCCTGCAGGCGCTGCCAAAGGGGCCGGTGGGCAAACCGGGCCCGGTCGAGCTGCACGCTGTGCTGCGCAATGGCTGCATTGAGGGGCTCCAGCAAGGTCTGGGCAAAGGCCACATCGTCTACCACCACGTTGGCCTCGCGCGCCAGCAGCAGGCTCAGAGGGTCCAGGTTGGACGAGCCCACGGTGGCCCACTTGCCATCGATGACGGCTACCTTGGCATGCAGAAAGCCGGCCTGGTATTCGTGTATTTCCACACCGGCTTCCAGCAGCGCGTCGTAAAACGGTTTGGCGGCGTGGAACTGCATGAAAAACTCATAGCGCCCCTGCAGCAGCAGCCTTACCCGCACACCCCGTTGCACCGCATGCACCAGGGCGCGGCGCAGCTTGGCTCCGGGCAGAAAGTAGGCATTGGAAATCAGTACCTCATGCCGCGCGCGGGCTATTGCCGAACGGTACGCGCGCTCGATGCCGGTGCGATTGCGCAGGTTGTCGCGCAGCAGCAGCGCTGCGCGCATGCCCGGGACTGGGCGCTCAGGCAAGCCCGTTCCATTCCCCAGAGGTTCGGCCGTGGTGCGCGGCAAGACCGTCAGATGCTCCAGTGCGCGCCGCGCACCCTGAAACCGTCCATGCTCGAGCTGCCGGGTTGCCAGCAACCGCTGCCAGAATTGCTCCATGGCCTGGTGGATATCGCCCACCAGGGGACCTTGCACCTGCACTGCAAAGTCAAAACGGGCGGTTTCCTGAACCCCGTGGTTGAGCTCGAAGAAATCATCCATCACATTGATGCCGCCGCAAAACGCCTGCGCACGGTCCACCACACACAGCTTGCGGTGAAGGCGGCGCCAGCGACCGGGAATCAACAGGCCCAAGGAGCCCAGTGGCAAGAACTGCTGCCACTGCACGCCACTGGCACGCAGGCGCTCCTGCCAGTGCCGCGGCAGCTCGGGTGTGCCAATGCCATCCACGACCAGATACACCTCCACACCGCGCAGGGCGGCTCGCTCCAGCGCAGCGATCACCGACTCGCCCACGGCATCCTCGTGGAAAATGTAGGTCTCCAGGCGCACCTCGTGCAGTGCCGCATCCACTGCCTCCACCAGCGCAGGAAAGAACGCCTGCCCGGTGGTGAGCAACTGCACGCTATGGCCGGCTCGCATATTGGGCATATCAGCTCAAGGGGGCGCCAGCTCAAATTCGGCGATCAGCGGCAAATGGTCCGACATGCGCCACCAGATGCGGCCCTTGGGCACCTGCTGCGACACCGGCACCAGACCCCGCGCATAGATATGGTCAAACTGCACCAGCGGCATGCGCGACGGAAAGGTGGGGGTCTGGCTGCCGGAGCAACTGCGCAAGCCCACGGTGGCCAGCGGCCGCGACAACAGCGCGCCCCAGTCGTTGAAGTCGCCCGCCACCAGCAGAGGCGCCTGGGCCGGTATCTCGCGCGCAATGAACTGCGCCAGCTGCGCCAACTGGCGCACGCGGCTGGCACGTATCAGCCCCAGGTGCACCACCACCACATGCACCGACACACCGTCTACATCCACCTCGGCATGCAGCAGGCCACGCTGCTCGAAGCGGTGGTCCGACATGTCTTCGTGCGTATGCGCCAGCACCGGCCAGCACGACAGGATGGCGTTGCCATGCTCGCCGTGCCGGGTGATGGCATTGGTCCGGTAGACCACGTTGTAGCCTTCGGGCGCCAGAAAATCGGCCTGCGCCTCCTCAGGCCAGTGCTTGAAGTAGGCCGCCTCGCGCCGGTGCATTTTGCGCACCTCCTGCAGGCAGACGATGTCGGCATTGAACTGCTCCACCGCGTGGCCCAGGTTGTGGATCTCCAGGCGGCGGTTGGGGCCCATGCCCTGCACGCCCTTGTGGATGTTGTAGGTGGCAATGCGCAGGCGGGTCATGCGGACTGCCCCTTGCCCAGTGCGCCTGCAAAGCGCGGCAGCATGAGGATGGCCTCCGCGTTCGAGGGCGAATAGCACTGCGCTGCAGCGTCCACAAAAGGCAGCCACTGGTAATGGGTGTGCTCGCGCGGGCTCAGCGTGACCAGCGTTCCTGCGGGCACTTGCAGGCCAAACACGCGCTCGGTATTGAACACGGTGCCAGGCGCATAGCGGTGCAGCCAGCGCGGGTAGATGTTGTAGACATTCTCCAATTCCCAATCCTGCAAGCCACTGTGCAGAGGGGAGCCTTCACTGCAGTCGATGCCGGTTTCTTCCAGCACCTCGCGCATGGCGGTCTCGGCAAAGCTGTGCTCAAGCGCGTCCTTGCTGCCGGTGACGGATTGCCAGAACACCGTGTCGTCCGTGTCCGCGCGGCGTATCAGCAATACATCGAGCGCCGGGGTGTAAATCACCACCAGCACGGACAGGGGGATCTTGAAGGGTTGAAGCAAAAAAACCTCCGTGCAGCGCACTGCGGTGCGAGCTTGCTTGGGGCGGCCCAGCGCGTCGCTCATAAAAAAGGGCGCTCAAAAAGCGCCCTTTCATTGTGCACCACAGGAGGACGCGCCTCCGTGCGCTACCTTACGCTGGCTTGGCAGCCAGCTCGGTATTGCGCAGGCGGATGTGCAATTCGCGCAACTGCTTCTCGTCAACCAGGCTGGGGGCTTGCGTGAGCAGGCACTGGGCACGCTGGGTCTTGGGGAAGGCAATCACGTCGCGGATGGACTCGGCACCCGTCATCATGGTGACGATGCGGTCCAGGCCAAAGGCCAGGCCGCCGTGCGGGGGCGCGCCGTATTGCAGGGCGTCGAGCAGGAAGCCGAATTTGACCTGCGCTTCTTCGGGCGTGATCTTCAGGGCATCGAACACCTTCTGCTGCACATCGGCGCGGTGGATACGGACCGAGCCGCCACCCATTTCCCAGCCGTTCAAGACCATGTCATAGCCTTGCGAGATGCACTTCTCGGGCGCGGTGACCATCCAGTCTTCGTGACCTTCCTTGGGCGCGGTGAAGGGGTGGTGCACAGCGGTGTAGCGCTGGTTGTCCTCGTCGAACTCGAACATGGGGAAGTCCACCACCCACATGGGGCGCCAGCCGGCAGTGAACAGGCCGTTCTTCTTGCCGAACTCGCTGTGGCCGATCTTGATGCGCAGGGCACCAATGGCGTCGTTGACGATCTTCTCTTTGTCTGCGCCAAAGAAGATCAGGTCGCCGTCCTGGGCACCGGTGCGCGCAAGCACTTCGGCAATCGCCTTGTCGTGGATGTTCTTGACGATGGGGCTCTGCAAACCGTCGCGACCCTTGGTCACATCGTTCACGCGGATATAGGCCAGGCCCTTGGCGCCGTAAATCTTGACGAACTCGGTGTAGGCGTCGATCTCGCCGCGGCTGATGCCGCCGCCTTCTTTGGAGCCACCCGGCACGCGCAGGGCCACCACACGGCCGCCCTTCATGGTGGCAGCACCCGAGAAGACTTTGAAGTCCACGTCGGCCATCACGTCGGTGACTTCGGTGAACTGCAAGTTCACACGCAGATCGGGCTTGTCCGAGCCATACAGGCGGGCCGCGTCCTGGTAGGTCATGACCGGGAACTCCCCCAGATCCACGCCAATGGTGTTCTTGAAGACGGTGGTGATCATGCCCTGGAACATGTCGCGGATGTCTTCTTCGCTCAGGAACGAAGTCTCGATATCGATCTGCGTGAACTCGGGCTGGCGGTCGGCGCGCAGGTCTTCGTCGCGGAAGCATTTCGTAATTTGGTAGTAGCGGTCAAAGCCGGCCACCATCAGCAGCTGCTTGAACAGCTGGGGCGACTGGGGCAGCGCGAAGAAATGGCCGTCATGCACACGGCTGGGCACCAGATAATCCCGCGCGCCTTCGGGCGTGCTCTTGGTGAGCATGGGGGTTTCGATATCCACAAAGCCGTTGGCATCCAGGAACTTGCGCACTTCCATGGCCACGCGGTAGCGCAGCATCAGGTTGTTTTGCATGTAGGGACGGCGCAGGTCCAGCACGCGGTGGGTCAGGCGGGTGGTCTCCGACAGGTTGTCGTCGTCCAGCTGGAATGGAGGCGTGACCGACGGGTTGAGCACCTTGAACTCGTGGCACAGCACTTCAATCTTGCCACTCTTGAGGTTGTCGTTGACGGTGCCTTCGGGGCGTGCACGCACCAGGCCGACAATTTGCACGCAGAACTCATTGCGCACGCCTTCGGCCACCTTGAACATGTCGGCGCGGTCCGGGTCGCAGACCACCTGCACATAACCTTCGCGGTCGCGCAGGTCCACAAAGATCACGCCGCCGTGGTCGCGGCGGCGGTTGACCCAGCCGCACAGGGTAACGGTTTGGCCCAACAGGGCTTCGGTCACAAGACCGCAATAGTGGGAGCGCATGGCCATGGCTTGCTTTCAGAACGCTGCACTGTCGGCAGCTGGTTTTATAAAGAGGTGTTGGGAAGGGTGGGCGCAACAGCACCCGCTGCGCCTGGATGCGGATGCGCCGTCGGTGCCACCGAGCCCATGGAAATCACGTAGGTCAGCGCCTCGTCGACACTCATGTCGAGCTCTATCACTTCGGAGCGCGGCAGCATCAGGAAAAAACCACTGGTGGGGTTGGGCGTGGTGGGCACGTACACGCTCACCATGTCCGCACCCAGGTGGGATTGCACCTCGCCGCCGGGCACGCCGGTCTGGAAGGCAATGGTCCAGCTGCCCGCACGCGGGTACTGCACCAGCATGGCGGTGCGAAAGGCATTGCCGTTGCTGGAGAACAGCGTGTCGGAAACTTTCTTGACACTGTTGTAGATCGACTTGACGATGGGGATGTTGGTGAACAAGGTGTCCCACTGACGCAGCCACCAGCGGCCTGCCACGTTGGTGACCAGGGCCCCGGTCAACAGTAGGCCTAACACCACCAGCAGTACGCCCAGGCCGGGAATGTGGTGCAGGCGCTCGATCAGGGGTTCCAGATAGGTGGGCGTTACCGCCGACAGCATGGAAAGCAGGCCGAAGAACACCGAGTCCATGGTGCCCATCAACCACAGCAGCACCCAGATGGTGATGGCCAGGGGCAGCCAGACCATCAGGCCAGTGAGCAGGTATTTTTTAAAGGGCACGGTGGCTCCGGTGGAAAAAGTGGTTCAGCCTGCGGCCGGTGCAGGTTTTGCCGCAGGGGTTGCGGCAGGCGCGGTGGGCGCAGCTGTTTCGGCCTTGCTGGTCGCGGGTGTCTCGCTGGATGCAGCAGCAGGTGCCGCCTCGCCACTGGCGGCCGGTGCCACCGCGGTGCTGGGCGCAGCGCCAGAACCCTTGAAATCGGTGGCATACCAGCCCGAGCCCTTGAGCTGAAAGCCTGCAGCAGTCACCTGCTTCTGGAAAGCCGGCTTGGCGCACGACGGGCAGTCGGTCAGCGGTGCGTCCGACATTTTTTGCAGGACGTCCTTGGCAAACCCGCAGGACTCGCATTTGTAAGCGTATATGGGCATGGGATGTAAGGCTTTGTCGGTGGTGGCAAAGCCTTCAATTATAGAGGTGCGGCTAGAAAGGCCGGACCCGCACCACAAACTGCATCACCACCAGCCCCACAGAAAAACCGATGACCATGGCGATCAGCCACTGCAGCATGCGGTTGGTGCGTTTTTGCTCCTGCAGCAGCTCAGCCACCAGCTTGTCCGAGCCGGACGCTTGCGCACCACGCTTGAGGTAGTTGTTCACCAGCATGGGCAGCTCGGGCAAGAGCTTGGCGTAATGCGGCGCCTGCGACTTGAGCTGCTCCCAGAACTTTTGCGGCCCCACCTGCCCCAGCATCCACTTCTCCAGGAAGGGCTTGGCCGTGGCCCACAGGTCCAGGTCGGGGTCGAGCTCGCGGCCCAGGCCTTCGATGTTGAGCAGGGTCTTTTGCAGCAGCACCAGCTGCGGCTGAATCTCCACCTGGAAGCGGCGCGATACCTGGAAGAGGCGCATCAGCAGCACACCCAGGGAAATTTCCTTCAGTGGGCGGTCGAAATACGGCTCACACACCGAACGCACCGAAGCTTCGAGCTCATCCACACGCGTACTGGCAGGCACCCAGCCGGACTCAATGTGCAACTCGGCCACGCGCTTGTAGTCGCGCCGGAAGAAGGCCACGAAATTCTGCGCCAGGTACTCCTTGTCGACCTCGGTGAGCGTGCCCACGATGCCGAAGTCCAGCGAGATATAACGCCCAAAGGTCTCGGGTGCCAGGCTGACCTGGATGTTGCCCGGGTGCATATCGGCATGGAAAAAGCCGTCCCGGAACACCTGGGTAAAAAACAGCGTAACCCCGTCGCGCGCCAGCTTCTTGATGTCCACACCGGCCGCACGCAGGCGTTCTACCTGGCTGATGGGCACACCGATCATGCGTTCCATCACCAACACCTCCGTGGTGCAGAAGTCCCACAGCATTTCGGGAATCATCACCATGTTCAGGCCTTCCATGTTGCGGCGCAACTGGCCCGCACTGGAGGCTTCACGAATCAGGTCAAGTTCGTCATGCAGGTACTTGTCAAATTCGGCCACCACCTCACGGGGTTTGAGGCGCTTGCCGTCGCTGGACAAACCCTCCAGCCAGGCTGCCATCAAACGCATCAGACCCAGATCGCTGTCAATGGCCGACAACATGCCGGGACGCAGCACCTTGACGGCCACGTCGCGCTCGCGGCCGCTGCGGTCCTTGATGACGGCAAAGTGCACCTGCGCAATGGAGGCGCTGGCGATCGGCACTTGGTCGAAGGAGACAAAAATCTCGGCCAAGGGCTTGCGCAGCGCGCGCTCAATGATGGCCACAGCCTGGGCTGCAGGGAAAGGCGGCACCTGGTCCTGCAGGCGGGCCAGCTCATCGGCAATGTCCACCGGCATCAGGTCGCGCCGGGTGGACAGCACCTGGCCGAACTTCACGAACACAGGGCCCAGTCGCTCCAGCGCTTCACGCAGGCGCTGGCCGCGTGGCGCGTCGCGCCGCCCGACCGACACCACTTTGGCAATCCAGTGCAGCCAGGGCTTTTGAAAACTGGAGAGCACCAACTCGTCCAGGCCATAGCGCAGGACGATCCAGATGATGAACGCCCCCCGGAACAAGCGGCTCATGCCGAAGTGCCAGGGCGTGTGTCTGTGGCGTCCGCGGCCTTGCGGCCCAGGAAATCGCGCAGTCCGCCGCCCACCGTGCGGCAGGCTTGCATCAGCATGTGCGAGGGTGCATCGCCAATGATGCGCGACAGGTCCTCTTCCACGTCCCAGCGCACGTTGTCGGCCAGCCAGTTGACTTCAGCGGCCAGTTGCACGTCCCCTTCAATGCGCACCGGGGGCTTGGTGCCGGCCATCAGGGTCTGGGCCAGGGCCAAGGGGGACTCTTCGGTCAGCACCAGGGTCAGGTCGGGCGTGGCGTCCGCGCTTGCCAGGTCCAACAAACCGGCCGGGGTCACCAGCAAGGTAAACGTGAAGCTGCGCCATTGCGCCAGCACCACCCGCCCGCTCTGGCGCACCAGGCGCTCCATGGCCTGAGGCTCCTGCATCAACACATGGTTGAGCATGAGCACCACGCGGCGGTGGGTTTCGTCAATCACCCAGGCCGGTGGCGTGGGAACGGGGAGCTTCTGGAAGAGTTCTTCCAGGAAAGAAAAGGGGGACTGTGTTGCCATAGCCCCGATTATTCCTTATTGCAGCGCTTGCACGCCGGCAACCAGCCAGCCGCTGTTGCCGCTTTTTGGTTTGGTCATGTTCCAGACTTCACGGAACGGACTGGGTCCGGCCGAGGGTTCTTCGCGGATCATGCCGGAGAACTCCACGCTGGCCATATATTCGTCGGCCAACTCCTCGATACCCAAGAGATGGGCTTCGATCATCACCACCTCGGTGCTATTGGGTGCTGTGCCGGTGTGGGCTTCGCGCTCAGCCAACTGGGTGCGTATTTCACCCAGCATGCCGTCCGTCATCATGGCGCGCAGCGCGGGGATGTCGGAGCGGTCCCAAGCCGCCTGCAGGGTGACAAAATTTCCCTTGGCCGCGCGCAGAAAGCCTTCGCTGTCAAAACCTGCAGGCACACCCCAGTTCTGCGAACCCTGCAGGGCGGAGCCAATCATCGAGCTACCACCGGCACCCGATTCAATGGGCGTCAGGTTGCTGCGCTCAAAGGGCCGGGCCGAGGCATCGTTACCCACATTTTCGGGCCGGTAGGCTTGGGGCACAGGCGCTCCGCCAGCACCTTGGAAGGCGAAAGGGCTACGCTGTGCAGCGGCCGGGGCCGCATTGCGCTTGCGCATGATGAAGCCCACCAACATCATCACCCCCAAGGCCAACAGACCAAACATCAGAATCTGGCCAAAGGCCTCGCCCATACCCAGCGAACTGGCCAGCCAGGCAAGTCCCAAGCCAGCAGCCAGGCCGCCCAGCATGGCGCCCCAGGGACGGCGTGCAGGCGCAGGGGCCACCGCCGGTGCCGGCTTGGCTGCGTTGGTCGCACTTTGCGCAGGCGCGCCGGGAGCCGCTGGTGCCGTGCTGCGCTGTGTCACGTTGCTCGACTGCTTGCCAAACGAGCCCCCACCGCCCAGGCGCTTGGCGGCCTCGGCGTTTACGCCACCCAAGGCCAAAGCGAGAGTCAAAACTACCGCGGACACAGACCACTTCATACAAGCTCCAATTTAAATTTGTTCAACACTTGATTCCAACATGCAACGCGGCAACACCACCAGTGAGGTTGTGGTAGTCCACATGGCCGAAACCACCTTTGTGCATCAGGGCCTTTAGCTCCTGTTGGCTGGGGTGCATGCGGATGGACTCGGCCAGGTAGCGGTAGCTGGCGTCGTCGCCTGCCACCAACTTGCCCAGGCGCGGCAGCACCTTGAACGAATACCAGTCATACACCTTCTCCAACGGCGCCGCCACCTTGGAAAATTCCAGCACCAGCAGCTTGCCGCCGGGCTTGAGCACGCGGTTCATCTCGGCCAGAGCGATGTCCTTGTGGGTCATGTTGCGCAGGCCGAAGGCCACGCTGACCAAGTCAAAATAGTTGTCGGCAAAGGGCAGCTTCTCGGCATCGCACACCAGGGTGGGCAGGGACACACCCGCGTCCAGCAGGCGGTTGCGCCCGGTACTGAGCATGGCCTCGTTGATGTCGGTGTGCACCACCTGCCCGCTGGCGCCCACTTTTTTGGAGAAGGCCAGTGCCAGGTCGCCAGTGCCGCCTGCAATGTCGAGCGCACGGTCGCCGGGTTTGAGGTTGGCCACCATCAGGGTGTAGGCCTTCCAGGCGCGGTGCAAGCCCATGGACATGAGGTCGTTCATCAGGTCGTACTTGGGGGCGACCGAGTCGAACACGCCGCGCACTTTGCGTGCCTTCTCCGCCTCGTCTACGGATTCAAAACCAAAATGGGTGGTAGTCATGCACTGATTTTAAGCAGTTCACCGCCGCAAGCACGATAAAGGCTGCCCAATCAGCTATTCATTTGCGAGCGCGTTGCGTTCGCGCACCGGCCTTGTGCAGAAGGCCGACAGATCCAGATCAGTGGCTGGCGCAGCTATGACCACCTTTTTCGGGCATGGGCGCATCGCGGTGCACGCCGGCGGCCTGCAGGCGTTGCTCATAGTCGGCCCACAGTTGCTCCTGCTGCGAACCCAGGAAGTACAGGTAGTCCCAGGAGAAAAGGCCGGTGTCGTGGCCATCCGAAAAGCGTGGCTGCACGGCGTAGTTGCCCACCGGCTCCAGGCCGGTCAGGTCCACCAGGCGCTTGCCCGTCTGAAGGGTTTCCTGGCCCGGGCCGTGGCCCGCCACTTCGGCCGAGGGCGAATACACGCGCATCAGCTCGAAGGGAATGCGAAAGCTCGCACCGTCAGAAAAACTGATTTCGAGCATGCGCGATTGCGCATGCACCGTGAGAGCCTGTGGAGTGGGCGAGCCTGTTTGTAATCCAGCCATAGGCAAATTGTAGGACTTACACCAAGACCCGCTCAATGCCACCGGCATTGGCTGTCTTCACGTACGCGGGCAACCATTCCGGGCCCAAGATCTGGTTGGCCATTTCCACCACGATGTAATCCGCCTCCAGCAGGCCATTGTTCAGGTCATTGCCGTAGCGGCTCAGGCCCTGCAGGCAACTCGGGCAGCTGGTGAGTATCTTCACATTGCCCTTGGCCTGCACTGTGTTGTCTGCACCGGGCGCACTGGCCGTCAGCGTCCGCAGTGCTGCCTCGTCCTTCTTCAACTCCTCTTCCTTGCGGAAGCGGATCTGCGTGGAAATGTCGGGGCGGCTCACGCCCAGTGTGCCGGACTCGCCGCAGCAGCGCTCGCTCTTGAGGACCGCGTCTCCCACCAGAGCCTTGACGGTCTTCATGGGGTCCTGCAGCTTCATGGGGCTGTGGCAGGGGTCGTGGAACAGGTAGCCAGCACCTGCGCCGCCCTCGGGCACCAGGGTGATGCCCTTCTCCAGCAGGAACTCGTGGATGTCGATGATGCGGCTGCCCGGAAAGATCTTGTCGAACTCATAGCCCTGCAGCTGGTCGTAGCAGGTGCCGCAGCTCACCACCACGGTCTTGATGTCCAGGTAGTTCAGCGTGTTGGCCACGCGGTGGAACAGCACGCGGTTGTCGGTGATGATCTTCTCGGCCTTTTCCGCCTGGCCAGAGCCGCGCTGCGGGTAGCCGCAGCACAGGTAGCCGGGCGGCAGCACGGTCTGCACACCGGCGTGCCACAGCATGGCTTGCGTTGCCAGGCCCACCTGGGAAAACAGGCGCTCGGAGCCACAGCCGGGGAAGTAGAACACCGCCTCGGTCTCGGAGGTGGTGGACACCGGGTTGCGGATGATGGGCACGTAGTCGCCATCTTCAATGTCCAGCAGCGCGCGCGCCGTCTTCTTGGGCAGGCCGCCGGGCATCTTCTTGTTGATGAAGTGGATCACCTGCTCCTTGATGGGCGCAGTGCCCACCGTGGCCGGTGGCTTGTTGGTCTGGGCGCGCGCGGCCAGACGCAACACCTGGTTGGCCAGGCGCTGCAGCTTGAAGCCCACGCCCACCATGCCTGCGCGCACCAGCTTGATGGTCTGCGGGTTGGTGGCGTTGAGGAAGAACATGGCCGCGGCATTGCCCGGGCGGAAGGTCTTCTTGCCCATCTTGCGCAAGAGGTTGCGCATGTTCATGGTGACATCGCCAAAGTCGATCTTCACCGGGCAGGGCGACTCGCATTTGTGGCACACGGTGCAGTGGTCGGCCACGTCCTCAAACTCTTCCCAGTGGCGGATGCTCACGCCCCGGCGTGTCTGCTCTTCGTACAAAAATGCTTCCACCAGCAGCGAGGTGGCCAGAATCTTGTTGCGCGGGCTATACAGCAGGTTGGCGCGTGGCACATGGGTGGCGCATACCGGTTTGCACTTGCCGCAGCGCAGGCAGTCTTTCACCGAATCGGCAATGGCGCCAATGTCGCTCTGCTGCATGATCAGGGATTCGTGTCCCATGAGTCCAAAGGACGGCGTATACGCATTGGTGAGATCAGCATATGCGTCAGTGCCCCGCAGCAGCTTGCCCTTGTTGAAACGCCCTTCCGGATCGACCTTGGCCTTGTAGGCGGTGAACGGTGCCAGCTCGGCATCGCTCAAAAACTCCAGCTTGGTAATGCCAATGCCGTGTTCCCCGGAGATCACACCGTCCAGCGAACGGGCGAGTGCCATGATGCGTTTGACCGCGCCATGGGCGGCCTGCAGCATGTCGTAGTCATCGCTGTTGACGGGGATGTTGGTGTGCACATTGCCGTCACCTGCGTGCATGTGCAGCGCAATCCAAACACGCCCTTTGAGCACGCGCTGGTGGATGGCGGTGCATTCCTGCAGCACGGCGGCAAAAGCGCCACCGGTAAAGATTTCCTTCAGCGGACCACGCAGCTGGGCTTTCCAGCTGGCGCGCAGGGAATGGTCCTGCAGTTGGGCAAACAGCGGCTCGACCTGGTCCAGCCAGCCCTGCCACTGGGTGCGCACCCCGGTCACCAGGGCCAGGGCCTGGTCCACGCGTTCTTGCAGCAGTTCGGGCGCTGGGACATCGATGCTGGCATCGGCTTTGCCCAGGGGTAGATTGCCCTTGCTCAAAAATTCACTCAGTGCGTCGCACAAGGCCAGCTTGTTGCGCAAACTGAGCTCAATGTTGATGCGCTCGATGCCGTCGGTGTATTCGGCCATGCGCGGCAGGGGAATCACCACGTCTTCGTTGATCTTGAAGGCGTTGGTGTGGCGGCTGATGGCTGCCGTCTTCTTGCGGTCCAGCCAGAATTTTTTGCGCGCTTCCGGGCTGATGGCCACAAAACCCTCACCCGAGCGCGAGTTGGCAATGCGCACCACTTCCGAGGTAGCACGCGCCACGGCGTCGGCATCATCGCCGGCAATGTCGCCGAACAAGGCCATCTTGGGCAGGCCACCGCGCTTGGACTTGGTGGCGTAACCCACGGCCTTGAGGTAGCGGTCATCCAGATGCTCCAGACCGGCCAGCAGCACGCCACTGCGCTTCTGCTCGGCAAACATGAAGTCGATGATTTCCACGATGCTGGGCACGGCATTGCGCGCGTCGCCAAAAAACTCCAGGCAGACGGTGCGGGTGTGCTGCGGCATGCGGTGCACCACCCAGCGCGCGCTGGTGATCAGGCCGTCGCAGCCCTCCTTCTGGATGCCGGGCAGGCCGCTCAGGAACTTGTCGGTGACGTCCTTGCCCAAACCCTCCTTGCGAAAGCTTCGGCCCGGAATGTCCAGGCGTTCGGTGCGCAATTTGGTCTTGCCATCGGCCTTGAAGTACTGCAGCTCAAAGCTGGCAGTCTCTGCGTCATGGATCTTGCCCATGTTGTGGTTGACGCGGGTGACCTCCAGCCATTCGGCCTGCGGTGTCACCATGCGCCAGCTCGCCAGGTTGTCCAGGGCCGTGCCCCAAAGCACGGCCTTTTTGCCACCGGCATTCATGGCGATGTTGCCGCCTATGCAGCTGGCCTCGGCCGAGGTGGGGTCCACGGCGAACACAAAACCGGCGCGCTCGGCCGCATCGGCCACGCGCTGTGTCACCACACCGGCTTCGCTCCAGACGGTGGCCACCTCCCGGTCCAGGCCGGGCAGGCGCATCATGACCACTTCGCTCATGGCTTCGAGCTTTTCGGTGTTGATCACCGCGCTTTTCCAGGTCAAGGGCACAGCGCCGCCGGTGTAACCGGTGCCGCCGCCGCGCGGGATGATGGTCAGGCCCAAGTCGATACAGCCCTTGACCAGACCGGCCATCTCTTCTTCGGAGTCGGGTGTGAGCACTACAAACGGATATTCCACACGCCAGTCGGTGGCGTCGGTCACATGGCTGACGCGCGAGAGGCCGTCAAACTTGATGTTGTCCTTGGCAGTGACCTTGTTGAGCTGGCGTTGGGCCTTGCGCCGCAGGTTGGCCACTGCCTCAAAGCTGTCATCGAACTGCTCCACGGCAGAACGCGCAGCCGTCAGCAGGCCAACCACCATGGCATCGCGTTCGCGGTCGGCATCGGGGGTGCGGCGCTTTTCGACTTCGCCCAGGCGGTGGTTCAGGGCCTCCACCAACTGGCCGCGGCGCTTGGGGTTGTCCAGCAAGTCGTCCTGCAGATAGGGGTTGCGCTGCACTACCCAGATATCGCCCAGCACCTCGTACAGCATGCGGGCTGAGCGGCCGGTGCGGCGCTCTTCGCGCAGCTGGTTCAGCGTGTCCCAGGCCTTGGAGCCCAAGAGGCGGATCACAATTTCGCGGTCGGAAAACGAGGTGTAGTTATAGGGAATTTCGCGAATGCGCTCATGGGGCTGCTGTGCCTCGGAATGGGCTGCAGGGCTGGCGCTGGTCAAATGCGTATGAAGTGTCGGGGCGTTCATCGGGTGGTGTGTGGGCAAGCGAAAAGGGGCTGGACCGCCAATCCCCACGCCGCCAATGGCAGAGCCGCGATGGTACCGCAGTGCAGCAATGCGACCTGATTTGTTCTGAAAAGGCCACACCGCTGGTGCAGGCAGGGACGACTGTAAAAATCCAACCGAAACAGCCCAATCGTTCGATTGGTGCTAGACTTTTGGTATGCAAACCTTTTCAGCCAACCAGGCCAAAACCCAGTTTGGCCATTTCATTGACCTGGCCCAGCGGGAGCCCGTGCGCGTGATGCGCCGTGACCGGGTAGTGGGTGTCATGGTCTCGGCCCAGGACTATGAGGCCATGCGCGCCTTTTATGCCGACCGCTTGCAACACACCTTGGAGCGAACCGCAGCAGAGGCCGAACGGGCCGGGCTGACGCCGGAGGTACTGGAAGACCTGCTGCGTGACGAGTCATAGGCTGGTCATTGATACCAACGTCCTGATCAGCGCGGTGCTCTCCTCACAAGGTGCTCCGGCCCGGTTGGTGAGCCTGGCACTGCAGCAACACACATTGGTTTTCTCGCAACCGACCTTCGATGAATTGCGAACCCGGCTGTACCGCCCCAAGTTTGACCGCTACATCAGCCTTGAAAACCGCCAACAGGTATTGCACGACTTTAACGCCATCGCCCATTGGGTGGAGATTCCAGAGCCTGAACACTACTGCCGCGACCGCGATGACGACACATTTGTGGAGACCGCCCGCGCAGCTGGTGCAGAGCTCCTGATCAGCGGCGACAAGGACTTGCTGGAAGCCATCTCCTTGCCAGAAGGCTTGCACATCGTTACCGCGGCGCAGGCACTTGAGTTGCTCAAGGCATGACACCCGCATCCCATTCCCTTGAGCATCACTTTGCACACCCGGAGTTCCCATGAAAACTGCCCCCCTCCCCGCCTGGCCCTATCCGCGCTGGGTTGCCCACCGCGGCGCTGGCAAGCTTGCGCCCGAGAACACCCTGGCCGCGTTCCGCCTGGGCGCCAGCCACGGCTACCGCATGTTTGAGTGCGACGCCAAACTGAGTGCCGACGGCGTGCCCTTCCTGATGCACGATGCCGAATTGGCCCGCACCACCAACGCCGCCGAAAAACATAGCAACAGCCCTGCGAGCGTGAGCGACATCGGCGGTGATCACCCCTGGAGCGCCCTGTCGCAACTGGATGCTGGCAGCTGGCACTCGCGCAGCTATGCCGGTGAGCCACTGCCCACGCTGGAGGCGGTGGCCCGCTATTGCATTCGCAACGGCTACTTTCTGAACATCGAGATCAAACCCACACCCGGCACAGAACGCCACACCGGTGAAGTGGTGGCAGAGCACGCCGCGCGTCTGTGGCAAGGCGTTGCTGTTCCCCCACTGCTCACCAGCTTTGACATCCCCGCGCTGGAAGGCGCGCTGGCGGCAAGGCCAGAACTGCCGCGCGGCCTGCTGATCGATGCCCTGGAGGGCGAACCCTGGTCTGCCTGGCTGCAAAAAGCCAAAGCCCTGCAATGCCAAGCCATCGTCTGCAACCACACGCTTTGGAATACCGACACCGTGGCGCAAGCACAGGCTGCAGGCTTTCGAACCCTGAGCTACACCGTGAATGAAGCAGCAGAGGCCCAGCGGCTGATGGACCTGGGCACCGATGGCGTGATCACTGACCGGGTGGACGTGTTCAGTCCATCGATCTGAAAAATATTTCATTGAGTTGATTTTTTATTGTTAAACAATACATAATTGTCGCATCGCAACTTAATTGGAGATTGCCATGCAGACCCAGCAAGAGCCGACCAAGATCGGCACAAGCACTTTTCAACACCCTGCTATTCAAAAGCTGCAGCGCGTGGCACACCTGATGCGCTTGGCAAGCGCCGGGTATGCCCTCTGGATGTTGTGGAACATCCTGAATTGGTGGATGGATGCAGACAAGGTGACACGGCACTTCGGAAGCTTCATAGGCCGCGACCTGTCCGCCATGGGTGCATCCCAAAGGCTTGGCGCGCTGGCTCTGGACTTGATTGCCTGGGCTTTGCTCTTGGTGTCCGTGGTGCAAGGCTGGAAATTCCTGGGGTACCTGGGCCAACCGGCGCGCTGGAGCGGCGCTGCAGCCCGCCATATTTCAATGTGCGCCTGGTTCGCCATTGCCTGTGAAGGCTTTGCGCAGCTGGCTCGCCCGTTGCAAAGCTTTTTACTCACAGCCCACCTGCCTGTGGCTGAGCAGGTCTGGAAATGGCGCTTCCAGAACGTGGACCTGCTGGCCGTGCTGTTCTGCCTGGCGCTGCTGATGTTTGCCTACGTCTTTGCTTGGACCATGGAAATGGCAGAAGAAAACCGGAGCTTTGTCTAATGCCCATTGTTGTCAATCTCGATGTGATGCTGGCCCGGCGCAAGATGCGCTCGCGCGACCTGGCGCCGCTCGTGGGCATTACCGAGCAGAACATCTCGCTGCTCAAATCCGGCAAGGTCAAGGGAGTGCGCTTTGACACGCTGGAGCGCATTTGCGCCGTGCTGAATTGCCAACCCGGGGATATTCTGGAATACGTGGCGGGTGACACAACGCGCCCGGCAAGTTCCGGTGGCGCTGACAGTATCAATAGCGCCGCGCCTTAAGCCAAAAGTCGGCACACCGTCGTGCGCCCCGAGCCATGCGGCCTGCGGGCAGGCTCGGCAAAGGTGGCTAACTCCACAAAGCCCGCCTTGCGCATCATCCCGGCGGAGGCTGCGTTTTCTTCGTGCCGGTCTATGTAGATTTCCTGCAGACCCAGCCCTTGCAAGGCCTGAACCGCACGCGCCAGCAACTGTGCGCCCAGGCCGCGCCCGACCTGGTCACGCCGCACCACGGCCTCACAGATGTAGCCGTGTGGGGCGTCTTGGCGCTGCGCAGACTGGTAACGGGAAAAATCAAGGGTCGAGCAATAAGTGACCGCGCCGACCAACTGGTCACCGTCCATGGCCAGCACGCCATGGGCCTTTTCGGCAGCAATGTCCTGCATGTGCCCCGCAATGCCGTCCTCGGGAAGCCAGTTCCAGACGTTGGCACCGTGGTCCAGAATGAAGGACTGCAGCACTGCAACGTGCTGCGCGCCAGCAGGCACAAAGGCTAGTGCCATGCGCAGGAACCCGATACAGCCAGGAGCTCAGCCACGCCAGGCCTTGGCGGCAAACCACTGGCAGCTGGCGCAGACCAGCACCATGGCGGCATAGGTGAGCATCTTGCCGTCGCGGCCAAAGACCAGCAGCCCGGCCAGCAGGGTCAGGCCGCAAGCTACAGAATTTATAGCAGCCTGGGTGAGCCAAGTATGATGGGGACGTGCCTTTTTCATGACCAGTGGCGCCAGGGCCGCCACCAACAGGCCGACCACCAAGGCGGGTGCGATGAAATTCAGCAGATGGTCTAGCAAGCCGAGCAGGCTCATGGTGTGATTGGGTCCGCAATAAGAACGAACCCCATTGGAACAGGGAAGAACGGGATTTTATAATCCGCAACACAACGTATGGCAGTCTGGGCATTAGGAATCAACCACACCACCGCACCGCTGGACATGCGGGGCCGGTTTGCGTTCGCCATGGACAAGGTGGAGCCCCATCTGCAGGCCCTGCGCGATTCGCTGGCCCGCAATCCGGAAGCGGCCATTGTCTCCACCTGCAACCGCACCGAAATCTACTGCGCCGGCGACGAAGCCGCCATGGAGCAGACGTTGGCCTGGCTGGCCCAGAGCGGCGGCGTATCCACCCACGAACTGCGCTCCCACACCTACCACCTGGAAGGCGATGAGGCCGCACGCCACGCCTTCCGTGTGGCCAGCGGGCTGGACTCCATGGTGCTGGGCGAGCCGCAAATTCTGGGGCAGATCAAGGACGCGGTCCGTGCCGCCGACGCCGCCGGTGCCTTGGGCACCACCCTGTCGCAGTTGTTCCAGCGCTCGTTTGCCGTGGCCAAGGAAGTACGCACTTCCACCGAAATCGGCGCGCACTCCATCAGCATGGCCGCAGCGGCCGTGCGCCTCTCGGGCCAATTGTTTGAAGACCTGGCCCAGGTGAAGGTGCTGTTTGTGGGCGCGGGCGAAATGATCGAGCTGTGCGCCACCCACTTTGCCGCCAAGAATCCGAAATCGATGGCCATAGCCAACCGCACCCTGGAGCGCGGTGAAAAGCTGGCCGTGCGCTTTGGCGCCGAGGTGATGCGCCTGGCCGACCTGCCAGACCGCCTGCACGAGTTCGACGCCATCATCAGCTGCACCGCCAGCACCTTGCCCATCATCGGCCTGGGTGCTGTGGAGCGTGCCCTCAAGAAACGTCGCCACCGCCCCATGTTCATGGTGGACCTGGCTGTGCCTCGCGACATCGAACCCGAGGTCAAGGCCCTGGGTGACGTGTACCTGTACACCGTGGACGACCTGGCCGGTGTTGTGCAAACCGCCCAGGCCAGCCGCCAGGCGGCAGTGGCCCAGGCCGAGGCGATTGTGGATGCCGGCGTGCAAAGCTTTATGCACTGGATCGAGCAGCGCAATGCTGTGCCCCTGATTCAGCAGCTCAACGCCCAGGCGGACCAGTGGCGTGCCGGCGAACTGGCGAAGGCGCGCAAGGCGCTGGCCCGAGGCGGTGATGTGGACGCCACCCTGGAAGCGCTGGCCCGGGGCCTCACCCAAAAGATGCTGCACGGCGCCATGGCCGAGTTGCGCACGGGCGATGCCCAGGCGCGCGAGCGCGCCGCCAACGCCATCGAACACTTCTTCCTGCGCAAAGAACGTTAGCGGGGCTGCCCTGCCGCCGCTGTGGCCGCCATCGACAGGCGGTGTTCTTGTTCTTCTGTATTCCAAAATCCCATGAAACCCTTTTTACGCCAACAACTCTCCCGCTTTGCCGACCGCCTGGGCGAGCTGGAATTCCTGCTCTCGCGCGAAGACATCATGCAGGACATGAAGCAGTTTCTGGCCCTCTCACGCGAGCACACCGAAGTGGGCGCTGTGGCCAGCCGCTGGGCGCGCTACCAGCAGCGTGAAGCTGACCTGGCAGCGGGCCAGGAGATGCTGGCGGGCTCCAGCGACGACGCCGACATGGCCGAGATGGCACAGGAAGAAATTGACGGCGCCACCGCCGAGCTGGCCCAACTGGAGCTGGAGTTGCAGCGCATGCTCTTGCCCAAAGACCCGGACGACCAGCGTCCGGCCTTTGTGGAAATCCGTGCCGGCACGGGGGGCGATGAATCGGCCCTGTTTGCGGCGGACCTGGCGCGCATGTACACCCGCTTTTGCGATGCCCAGGGTCTGAAGACCGAGATCATGAGCGCGTCGGAGAGCGAGCTCGGCGGCTACAAGGAAGTGGTGCTGCGCATCGAAGGCACGGTGATGACCAGTGGCGGAGCCTGCGGCGCCTATGGCATGCTGAAGTTCGAGTCCGGCGGCCACCGCGTGCAACGGGTACCCGCCACCGAAACCCAAGGGCGCATCCACACCAGCGCCTGTACCGTGGCCGTACTGGCCGAGCAGGATGAGGCCGAGGCCATCAAAATCAACCCTTCCGACCTGCGCATTGACACCTACCGCGCCAGCGGCGCCGGTGGCCAGCACATCAACAAAACCGACTCGGCCGTGCGCATCACCCACCTGCCCACCGGCATCGTGGCCGAATGCCAGGACGGGCGTAGCCAGCACAGCAACAAGGCCCAAGCCCTCAAGGTACTGACCGCCCGCATCCACGAAAAAGACCGCTCCGAGCGCGCCGCCAAGGATGCGGCCGAACGCAAGAGCCTGGTGGGCAGCGGTGACCGCAGTGACCGCATACGCACCTACAACTTTCCGCAGGGCCGCCTGTCGGACCACCGCATCAACCTGACCCTGTACAAGCTGCTGAACATCATGGAGGGCGACCTCATTGACGTGATCGACGCACTGCAGGCCTATGAGGCCGCGCAGCAAATGGCGGCGCTGGAACTCAACGCCTGATTCTTTGCACCGGCATGCCCATCTGCGTTCACCTTCTCACCCGCTTCGGAGCGCGGCATGCGCATTGACGAGGCGGTGCGCTACGGCCAGTCGTTGGGGCTGGAGCGGCTGGACGCGCAGTTGCTGGTGCTGCACGCGCTGGGCCGCGCCAGCAGCGAGCGGGCCTGGCTGCTGGCCCACGGCACGGACGCCATGCCCGCCGAGGCCGAGGCACTGTTGCAAACCGTGGCCCAGCGCCGGGCGGCGGGAGAGCCGCTGGCCTACATCACCGGCTTGAAAGAGTTTTACGGCCTGACGCTGGCCGTGGACGTGCGCGTGCTGGACCCGCGCGCCGACACCGAAACCCTGGTGGACTGGGCGCTGGAAACCATGGACAGCCTGCACAGCACGCCGTCAACGACACCCACATCTGCATCTGCATCTGCATCCGCCGAAAGTACGTCACCCACGGCCCACGCACAGCCCGCCGCAATCGACCTGGGCACCGGCAGCGGCGCCATCGCAATGGCCCTCAAGCACAGCCGCCCCTTGTGGCAGGTACACGCCCTGGATTTCAGCACCGACGCACTGGCCGTAGCACGTGCCAATGCCGCGCGGCTGACGCTGGATGTGCAGTTTCACCAGGGCAGCTGGCTGGCCGGTTTGAAAGGCAGCTTCCAGCTCATAGTCTCCAACCCGCCCTACATAGCCGCCGAGGACGAGCATCTGGCCGCCCTCACCCACGAGCCCTTGCAGGCGCTGGCAAGTGGTGCGGATGGATTGAATGACCTGCGCACCATCATCGACCAAGCCTCTGCCCACCTGCTGCCTGGCGGCTGGCTGCTGCTGGAGCATGGCTATGACCAGGCCGAGGCGGTGCGCGTCCTGCTGCTGCAGGCGGGCTTTGACCAGGTGCAGTCGCGCTGCGATCTGGCAGGCATTGAGCGCTGCAGCGGCGGGCAATTGCGCATCAGCAGGTGCTTGCAAGCACTTTGATACGCTGTGAAACTGCATTGGCAATCGTTCATTCGAGCCAACGGCGAAGACAACTGACATGAAGAGACTGAGTTTGCCGTTACTTTCCCTCCTTGTGCATGCCAGCGGCGCACGTGCCAACCCGCACCTGTCAAACGGCTACCGGTAAACGTAAGCCGCCTGCCCCACGCACAGCTCCTTCAGAATGTCTGAACCGGTCGTGCGGTTCATAACCGGCTTCCAGGTCTGGGCGCAATCGTCGTCCAGGCGGATTTCCAGGGAATCACCAGCCTCGCACTGCGCCTTGCGCCGCGGTGTCATGCGCTCACCGCCCGCCATTGATTTGGTATAGACGCTTTGCAGCCAAGTGCGGGCCTGGCGGTTAGCGCAATCGTACTGGTTCAGGGCCTTGGAGGACATTGCACCGTCCTCTGCTGCATCTTCGCGGTCGTAGATCACCCAGGCGAAAACATAGTCGTCACGCCTCTTCATGGATGAGGACTCGACCCAGATAGTGACTGTCTTGTCGAAGTTGACCGTCAGGACTTTCCATTCAGCATGCGCCTTTGCAGTCATCAGGCAGGCCATAGACAACACAGCAATCCTGAAGGCTGTTCCAACATTCAATTTCGGCCCACCAATTCCCATATTTGCCACCTTCGAATTTTTGGGTATCCGCAATTCATTGCTGATAAAAGCGCAGAGGTCCCCGACCGGGAAATGCATCCAATCGGCAGCAAGATTGAGGCGAGGGGTACTCTGAACGCCGACAGATCAAACGATATCATGAGGGACCGCAACGTGCTGGTCACCAGGTGCCCAGCGTCCACCAGACTGCTGTGCAAGCGTGACGACGTATTCCACGCCTGCAGCCTGGACCCGAGCGTCCAGTAACCCATTCTCTTGTTGAGCCCCACTATGACCACACCCGCCTGCCCCCAGTGCACACTGGAAAACACCTACCCCGATGGCACCAACTTTGTCTGCGCCGATTGCGGCTTTGAGTGGCCGCAAGCCGCCGCTGCTTCGGAAGACGATGCCGATGCGGTAGTGAGAGACTCCAACGGCCAGGTGCTGCAAGACGGCGATGCGGTGGTGCTGATCAAGGACCTGAAGGTCAAGGGCAGCTCGACCGTGCTGAAAATGGGCACCAAGGTCAAAAGCATCCGCCTGGTGGGTGGCGACCACGAGGTGGACTGCAAGATGGACGGCGGCAGCTTTATGCTGAAGGCCTGCTTTTTGAAAAAGGCATAGGCCCTCAGGGTGCCGCTCCCGGGCACCCTTCTATCGCTAAGAAGCCGTGCTCTCGGCCGCGTGGCAACACACGCACAGCTTGTTGCCATCCAGATCGCGAAAGTAGGCGCCGTAGTAGTCGGCGTGGTAATGCACCCTCAGGCCCGGCGCGCCTTCGCTGCGCGCGCCTTGGGCCATGGCCTCGGCATAAACGCGGTCCACCGCAGCCCGGGTGCGGGCCTGCAGCGCCACCATCTGGCCGTTGCCCCCAGCGTGCGGCTGGCCATCAAAGGGGCGTGCAATCAGAAACAATGGCCGAGGCGCCTCGGGTGAGACCCAACCCGCCCAGGGCTTATCCGGTTCGCTGAACTTCAGTACCAGGCCCAGCTCCGGCAGCACGGCGCTGTAGAAGGCAAAGGCCCGCTCGAAATCCGTGATGCCGATGTTGACGTGCGAGATCACGCAGCCGCGTCTTCCACTTCGACACGGGCAACCGCTGCAGCCAGGCCCAGACGGTTGACACCGCTGACCAGCGCCCTGATGGAGGCGGTGACGATGTTGCTGTCCAGCCCCACGCCAAAGCGCTCACCCTGCTTGGCGTTGACGGCACCCTGCGCGGCCAGCTCCAGAAAGGCGCAGGCCTGGGCGTCCGCGCCCTGGTGGCTGGCTTTGGTGGAGCGTTCTTCAAAGCTGCGTACCTGCACCTCGATACCCGCACTGCGCAGGGCGTGCACGGCGGCATCAATAGGGCCGTTGCCAGCGCCCTTGAGATGCAGCGGCTTGCCGTGGGACTCCAAATGCAGCTCAATGCCCTGCACATGCATGCTGCCCACGGCGGCAGCCTCAAACAGATGGTGGTCCACATAGCGCACACCGGCGTTGGCAGCGTGCAGGTAGGTGGCGTCAAACAGCTTCCAGATGTCTTGTGCCGTCATCTCGCCGCCGTGTGCGTCGGTGTAGCTTTGCACCTCGCCCGAAAACTCCACCTGCAGGCGCCGCGGCATCACGACGCCGTAATCCACCTCCATCAGGTAGGCGATACCGCCCTTGCCGCTCTGGCTGTTGACGCGGATCACCGAGTCGTAGCTGCGGCCCAGGTCGGCAGGGTCAATGGGCATATAGGGCACGTCCCAAATCGTGTCCGGCTTTTGCGCGGCCAGGCCTTTTTTAATGGCGTCCTGGTGCGAGCCGCTAAAGGCCGTAAAGACCAGGTCGCCCACATAGGGGTGGCGCGGGTGGATGGGCAACTGGTTGCAATACTCCACCGTGCGGGCCACGGCGTTGATGTCGGAAAAGTCCAGGCCGGGCGCTACACCCTGCGTATAGAGGTTGAGGGCCAGGGTGACGATGTCCACATTGCCCGTGCGCTCGCCATTGCCAAACAGGCAGCCTTCCACCCGGTCGGCACCGGCCATCAGGCCGAGCTCGGCAGCGGCCACGGCGGTGCCGCGGTCGTTGTGCGGGTGCAGGCTGAGGATGACGCTGTCGCGCCGCGCCAGGTTGCGGTGCATCCACTCAATCTGGTCGGCATACACGTTGGGCGTGGAGCCTTCCACAGTGGCAGGCAGGTTCAGAATCACCTTGTTGGCAGGGGTTGCGCCCCACTCGGCCGTCACGGCGTTGCAGATTTCCAGCGCAAATTCAGGCTCGGTGCTGCTGAAGACCTCGGGGCTGTATTCCAGGGTGAAGGCGGTCTCGGGCTGCTCGGCGGCCAGTTGCTTGATCAGGCGCACCGACTGCAGGGCCATCTCCACAATCTCGGCCTTTTGCATGCCAAACACCACCTCGCGGAACACCGGGGCGGTGGCGTTGTACACGTGCACGATGGCGCTGCGGGCGCCCTTGAGCGACTCCATGGTGCGGCGTATCAGGTGTTCACGCGATTGGGTCAGCACCTCGATGGTGACGTCAGCCGGAATATTGCCGCCTTCAATCAGGCTGCGCACAAAGTCAAACTCGGTTTGCGAGGCGCTGGGGAAAGCCACCTCAATCTGCTTGAAACCCACCTGGCACAGGGTGCGGAACATGCGCATCTTGCGCTCGCCGTTCATGGGCTCAAACAGCGACTGGTTGCCGTCGCGCAGGTCGCTGCTCATCCACAGGGGTGCGCTGGTCAGGGTGCGCGAGGGCCATTGGCGGTCAGTGAGCTGAATGCCCTGGAAGGCGCGGTATTTGGTGGCGGGCTGGGCTAACACGGGTGAAACTCCTTGGGCTTTGCATACGAAGCCGTCTAAGAAGTATGGTATGCCAACAAGAAGCGCAGACTATTGCCAAAAAATTATTGAAAAGGTGTTTTTAGCAATTTAATTGCCAAATTTTTGATATTCAAGCAATAAATCTACTTATGCAAAGTCCTGGCTACGGCATGCTTCTGAATGATGGCACGCAACTGCTCAACCTTGAGCGGCTTGCTGATGAAGTCGTTGGCACCGGCCGCCAGCGCCTGCTCGCTGGCTTCGTTCATCACATCGGCCGTCAGCACCACAATCGGGGTGTCCGCTACAGGGCTTGGCAAGGCCCGGATCAGACGGGTGGCGGCCAGCCCGTCCATCACCGGCATATTCACATCCATCAGGATCAGGTCAAACGCCTCGCGTTGCACTTGCTCCACGGCCAGTTGCCCGTTTTCGCAGTAGCTGATGTGGCAGCCCATGCGCCCCAGAAGCACCCCCACCAGTTTCTGGTTGATGGGGTGGTCCTCCACCACCAGCACACGCAGGGTATGTGCAAGCTCGGGCACCGGTGCAGCCACCAAGGGAAGACTCACCTGCGTGGCACCTGCAGGGACCACCGCGGGCAACGCGGGGGCAGCGGTGTCCAGGGGCAAGCGCAGTGTGGCGGTAAAGGTTGAACCCACGCCCACTTCACTGCGCACCGTAATTTCGCCGTCCATCATGTTCGCCAACGACTGCGAAATTTCCAGCCCCAGGCCCGTGCCGCCAAAACGCCGCGTGCTGCTGTCGTCCACCTGGTAGAAGCGCTGGAACAGGCGGGACAGCACCGAGGCGTCCATGCCGAGGCCCGTGTCCTGAATCTCGAAGGCAACTTCCTGGATTGCGTCGGGGAGCAGCTGCCACGACACCCTGACGTCCACTCGACCCTGGGCCGTGAACTTGATGGCGTTGCTGACCAGATTGAACACGATCTGCTTGATGCGCGTCTCATCGGCCAGCACGGGCGCCAAAGGCCCGGATGGCGCATGGATCTGGAAGCCCAGGCCCTTGCTCTTGGCAAGAGGCAGCATGAGCGCGTTCACCTCACGCAGCAGGCGCGGCAGATCCAGAGGAGCGGGCTTGATGGTCATCTTGCCGGTCTCCAGCGCCGACAGATCCAGAATGTCATTCAACAAGGTCAACAAGTGGCTGGCAGAACCCTGTGCCGTCTCAATGTAGTCGGCCTGTTGCGGCGTCATGGGCGTGCTTTGCATCAGGCCCAGCATGCCCATCAGGCCGTTGAAAGGGGTCCGCAACTCATGGCTCATATTGGCCAGGAACTGGCTCTTGCCACGGTTGGCGGCTTCGGCCCGGAAATGTGCCTCGCGGAGTTCATCGGTCATCTTCTCCAGGGCCAGACGCTCGGCTTCCAGCCGCCTTTGGCGCAGCACCAAGGCACCCGAAGCAATCAGGAGCAGCACCAATTGGGCCACTGTCAGCCACACGATGAGCGCATTCTGTTTGCGCATCGTGTCCGACTGGCGCTCCAGCAAGCGCGCCACCTCGGAGTTGGCTGCCAGCGTCAAGGCCTGCACATCAGAGCCCAGGCTGTTGAACTCCGCCAGCGCATGGGCCAGCGCCCCGCGATCCATGGGTTTTCCCGACAGCGCCTGATCCGATTCAGACACCAGGTGCTCCAGCCGGGGGATGACCTTCTGGTACTCGCTGCGTGAAGCCAGCAGGGAGACGCCTGGGCTTTCGCGCAGAAGGGTCAACCGGCTTTGGAAAATATCGTAGCGCAACGTGAGCTCGTCCAGATCCGCGGCGTCCGGGTTAGCCAACGCGACGGCAAATGATTGCCGGGTGCGCAAGAACTCCCGCTCAAACTGGAAGGCCAGCGCCGTGAGGGAGTCCGACTGGATAGCGCTGCTCTGATCGATGGCGCGCTTCTGCGCCAGCACAAAAACCAGCAACGAAGCCATGGCCAGCGCCATGGCCGCCGTACCTAGCGCCAGCCAAAGCAGGTAGCGCTGGTTGTTGGTACGGGCCTGCATTTGCAGGCTATTCAATCGTCAGGGACTTGAGCTGCCAGGCCGAGCGCTCGTAATAGGTGGCGGCGCGCAACTCGGGCTTGGTGTCGTAGGGGTAGACGATGAACAAGGGGCCCTTGGTCTTCACCGGGATGTCGGCATCATTCATCTTGTGGGCCAGGATGACGTCGAACTTCTGTGCATCCTCCAACGGAATGCTGCTCTGGTAGTCATTCAGGGCCACCGCCTTGATGGTGGTACCTGTTGCCTTGGCCGCTGCCAGTACGTCACGCAACAAGGGGCCGGTGAACTTGATGGGCTGCTTGTCCCAGGGGGTCATCGTGGTAAAGCTGCGCTGTGGCAACTTTTCGATCATGGCCAGATCAAATACCGCCGCAGTGGCCGTGTTCTTTTCAGCCACATTGCCCGAAATGGACAAGATCACCTTGCCAGCGGCGGGCTGGAGTGCTGCCGCAGGCAACGCCAAGCACAAGGCCGTGGCCGCAATCAGTGCCGACAAGGCGCGAGGAAATGCTGGACGCATAAAGACCCTTTTATTGATAAAAACTGTAATTATCTTCCCTAGGCCCGCATTATGGATCCAGTTCAGTGGTGGTGGCCGTGTGCACCGTGCACATGTCCATGGGAAATTTCCTCTTCCGAGGCAGCCCGCACCTCCAGCACCTTGATGCCAAAGCGCAGGGTCTTGCCAGCCAGCGGGTGGTTGCCATCCAGGTACACCGTGTCGCCCTTGATCTTGAGCACCGTGAACACAATGCTGTGGCCGCTGTCATCGCGCCCTTCGAGTTGGCCGCCAATCTTCACGCCGGGCGGGAACTGGCTCTTGGGAATGGTTTGCAGCAGGCCTTCGTCGCGCAGGCCAAAGGCATCTTCGGGCTTGAGTTCAATCGTGGTCTGGTAGGCGGTTTGCTGGCCTTCCAGGGCTTCTTCCACCTTGGGGAAGGTGTTGCCATAGCCGCCGTGCAGATAGGACATGGGCTCCTTGCTTTCCTCCAGCAATTTGCCAGAGGTGTCGGAGACGGTGTAGTGCAGGGTAACGGCGGAATTTTTTTCGATTTTCATGGTGAGGACCTGAACAGGTGGGGATGGCCGATTATCAGTAAAAAACCCCACCGCTTTGGCGGCCAGACCGGCTCATTGCATCCAGCCTTGAACAAAGATGAAATAATCCGGGCTTGCACTTAAAGAGGTTTTTGACATGAGCAACGCACAGCAACGTATCGATGAACTGGTGAAGTCCAATGAAGTCCTGCTTTTCATGAAGGGCACGGCCAGCTTTCCCCAGTGCGGCTTCTCGGGCCGCGCCATCCAGATCCTGAAAGCTTGCGGCGTGGATCCCAAGGCGGTCAAGACCGTCAACGTGCTGGAAGACGACGAAATCCGCCAGGGCATCAAGGACTACAGCCAGTGGCCCACCATCCCCCAGCTCTATGTCAAGGGCGAGTTCATTGGTGGCTCGGACATCATGATGGAAATGTACGAATCCGGCGAACTGGCCCAGACGCTGGCCGCCAAACCGGCCTGAACACCAAACCAATCCGGGCCTTGTTCAGGCCTTGATTTCCCAGCGGCGGCGGGCACCCTGAACCGCATCGGGGTACGGCGCCTTGCCGCGTGAGCCGTTGTAGCGCCCCAGCGCCAGAAACGCGTCGCCACGTTCCAGATCCAGGTAGTGGCGCAGGATCACGCAGCCAAAGCGCAAATTCACTTTCTTGTGGAACAGGTTGTTGGGGTTGCCGTCGCCAATACTGCGGGTCCAGAACGGCATTACCTGCATGTAGCCGCGCGCACCCACGCTGCTCACGGCAAAGCGGCGGAAGTTACTCTCCACCTGGATCAGACCCAACACCAGGGCCACATCCAGCCGCGTGCGCTTGCAGTTGTACCAAAGCGTCTGCAGGAACTCGTCTCGGTCCTGCAGGGTTTTCAGATCGGAATTGCGCGCCACCAGGCGCTGGTTCATCTCCACCTTCCAGCGCAGGTAGTGCAGCCGCGCCTCGGTATCGGCAAACACGGGTTCGGGCGGCTCGCTGCTGCTGACGGCTGTGCTCAGGGCATTGCGTACCGCATCAGCCAAGGGTTCTTCGATTTGCGCACCTGCCCGGGCCAGTTGTGGCAGCCCCATCAAAGCGGGTGCGCCCAACAAGGTCAACACGCCGCGTCGACTGGGCCCACCCTGCGCCGACGCCACCATGCTCAGGCCTTCAGGCGCGCCTGGATCAGACCCAGAACCTCGGCCACGGGCACGCTGGTGGCTGCTGCATCGCGGCGGTGCTGGTACTCCACCATGCCTTCCTTCAGGCCCCGGTCGCCCAGGGTCACGCGGTGCGGCACACCGATGAGTTCCCAATCGGCAAACATGGCACCCGGGCGCTCGTTGCGGTCGTCCAGAATCACGTCCACACCGGCTTCCATCAGCTCGGCGTACAGCTTGTCGGCGGCGGCCTTCACATCGGGGAAACGGTCCGGGCTGATGGGGCACAACACCACGGTAAACGGTGCCAAGGCATCCGGCCAGATGATGCCGCGCTCGTCGTGGTTTTGCTCAATGGCAGCTGCAGGCAGGCGGGTAATGCCAATGCCGTAGCAGCCCATCTCCATGAACTGCGGCTTGCCGTTCACATCCAGAAAAGTGGCGTTCATGGCGCGGCTGTATTTGGTGCCCAGGTAGAACACGTGGCCAATTTCAATGCCGCGTTCAATCGCCAACGCACCCTTGCCATCCGGCGACAGGTCGCCCTCCACCACATTGCGAAGGTCGGCAATCACATCGGGCTCGGGCAGGTCACGGCCCCAGTTCACACCGCTCAGGTGGTAGTCGGCCACATTGGCGCCGCAAATCCAGTCGGACATCACGGCCACTTCGCGGTCAACCACCACGCTCAGCGGCTTCTTCAGGCCCACCGGGCCCAGGTAGCCGGGCTCGCAGCCAAAGTGCTCGTCAATCTCGGTCAGTGTGGCAAAGCGGAAACCGGCCAGGCCGGGTATCTTGCCAACCTTCACCTCGTTCATGCTGCGGTCGCCACGAATCAGCAGCAGCCACACACGGCTCTTGACGATCTCGCCCTTGTCATCACGCTCATCGGTAGCCACCACCAGGGTCTTGAGCGAGTTTTCAATCGGCAGCTTCAGGTAGTTGGCAACGTCCACACAGGTGCTCATGCCGGGGGTGGAGACTTTCTCCAACGCCTGGGTGGCCGCTGCGCGTGGGCTCTGGGGCGCCAGCGCCTCGGCCTTTTCCATGTTGGCGGCGTAGTCGCTGCCCGGGCAGTAGACGATGGCGTCTTCACCGGTGGCGGCAATCACCTGGAACTCTTCGGACAGGTCGCCCCCAATGGCACCGCTGTCAGCGGCCACGGCGCGGTACACCAGGCCAAAGCGGTCAAAAATCTTGCGGTAGGCCTTCGCCATGACCTGGTAGCTCAGCTTGGCGGCATCCTGGTCACGGTCAAAGCTGTAGGCGTCCTTCATGGTGAACTCGCGCCCACGCATCAGGCCAAAACGCGGGCGGCGCTCGTCGCGGAACTTGGTCTGTATCTGGTAGAAGTTCTTGGGCAGCTGCTTGTAGCTCTTGATCTCCTGGCGCGCGATGTCGGTCACCACCTCTTCGCTGGTGGGCTGCACCACATAGTCGCGCTCATGGCGGTCCTTGATGCGCAGCAGTTCCGGGCCCATGGCCTCAAAGCGGCCGGTCTCCTGCCACAGCTCGGCGGGTTGAATTACCGGCATGGCCAGCTCCACAGCGCCAGCGCGGTTCATCTCCTCGCGCACGATGGCTTCCACCTTGCGCACCACCCGCAGACCCATGGGCATGTAGCTGTAAATGCCGGCGCCCAGCTTTTTGATCATCCCCGCACGCATCATCAGTTTGTGGCTGACCACCTCGGCATCGGCCGGCGCTTCTTTGAGGGTGGAGATAAGGAATTGGGAGGCTTTCATGGCGCTGCTTGGATGTTCTTCAAAGGCTGCAGAAGGCTTCGTCCCTTGATGCACCTCAGTTGCTGTGCATAATGAACGAAGTTTAAGAATTGGGGTTTGATTATGCTTGACCGGGACGGCTTTCGCCCCAATGTCGGCATCATCCTGCTCAACCAGAGAAATCAGGTATTTTGGGGCAAACGTTTACGCACCCACTCGTGGCAATTTCCGCAGGGTGGCATTGACCGGGGGGAGACTCCCGAGCAGGCCATGTTCCGTGAATTGCACGAAGAAGTGGGGCTGCATCCGCAGCATGTAGCGATCGTTGCCCGTACCCGAGACTGGTTGCGCTATGAGGTGCCAGACAGGTACATCCGACGCGACGCGCGTGGCCATTACAAGGGCCAGAAGCAGATTTGGTATCTGCTTCAACTGACCGGCCACGACTGGGATTTGAACCTGCGCGCCACCGACCACCCGGAGTTCGACGCCTGGCGTTGGAATGACTACTGGGTACCGCTGGAGTCGGTAGTCGAATTCAAACGTGGCGTGTATGAAATGGCCCTGACCGAGCTGGCCCGCTTTCTGCCGCGCAGCGAAATCCGCAACCGCTATTTGCGCCACGGCAACCGCACGCGTGACGCTGACCCGGGCGCGCGCCAAAGTGCACCCGCGCCGCTCGCACCCTTTGCCCCTTTCACCCCCATAGGCAGCGAACCAGCCGCCGGGCAAAGCCTGCCCCATGGCGACCTCACGGATTCCAATGAGCAATAACAACCTGGCCCGGCTGACTCTGGCATGCATGCTGGCGCTGTCTGGCACATGCAGTCTGGCGCAGTCCGGCAACGGCACTGACAACCCGGACTGGGCGGAAGAAGCAACACCCCCGCCCCCCGCATTTTCCAAAGACCGGCTGATTCCCATCGACATGCCAAGCTATGTGTCGATCAAAGTGGGCGTGGACCCGGAAACCATTGCTGTGGGTAGTGATGGCGTGGTGCGCTATGTCATTGTCATGGCCAACGCCACCGGCAGCACCAACGCGGTCTATGAAGGCATACGCTGCGTTACCGATGAAGTGAAAACCTACGCACGGCTCAACGCGTCTGGCGCATGGGTCACACAGGCAAAAACAGACTGGAAACCGGTCAACGACAACATGCCCTCCCGCCACGCCCAGGCCTTTGCACGGCAAGGCGGTTGCCAGAGCCGCCTGGCAACCAGCAAGCAAGAAATCATTGACGCACTGCGCAGTGGGCAAAAGCCAGGCCTAGGCAAGCGGTCTAACTGAAATCCCACGGATTGACGAGGCTGACTCCGGTGGGCAGGAAATCTGCGACATTGCGAGTGACCACTGTCATGCCGTGCACAAGGGCAGTCGCCGCGATGAGTGCATCACGCTCGCCGCGTTTGTCAGGTACGTACAGCCGGGCGCAGCGTTGTGCCACCGCGGTATCGACAGGCAGCGTGCGCCCGGAGAATTCAGGCAACACGTGCTGCTCCAGCCACGAGCGCAGCAAGGCCCCCTGGGTGGCGTCCTTTCTCTCAATCAACAGAACGCCAAGTTCCAGTTCCATGATGGTGATGGCTGATACATAAAGATCAGCTGCATCAACACTTTCGGTCCATGCCATCAGGCTCGGGGCCGCCTTGCCAAGGTGCACCTTGCGCAGTTCAGACACCACGTTGGTATCAAGAACAAACATCATGAGAGATCAGCCGGCCGCGCTTCAAAGTTCATACGGGGCGGCTCAAACTCGATGTCAGCAACACCCGGCATGGCAAGCGCATCGGCAATGTTGCGCCGTTGCTTTGTGAGACGCTGGTAGTCCTCAATGCTCAGGAGCACGTGGGCCGGTCGGCCCCGATCTGTGATGAACACAGGCCCATTGTTTGCAGCCCGCTTTGCCTCACTAGCGCCTTGGTTGAACTCCCGGCTTGATAAGGTGGTGATGGTCATGGCAACTACCCCGCATGTTCAAGAGAGGTAGAAATGTTACTACATCACTTCAGCAGGTTCAAGCCAACGCATGAGTGCCTGGGCAGGCGCTCTCTTGGCAACTAGCGCGTAATCACCAGGTTGTCGCGGTGCACCATCTCGGACTCGGCTGCATAGCCCAGGTGCCGCTCAATCTCTGAAGACGGCTTGCGGCATATCAGGCGCGCCTCGGCGCTGGAGTAGTTGGCCAGTCCGCGGGCGATCTCGGTGCCGCTGTCGTCGCGCACCGCAATCACATCCCCGCGCGAAAAATCGCCTTCTACCTGCACCATGCCAATGGGCAGCAGGCTTTTGCCCCCATCGCGCAGCTTGGCCACCGCACCGGCGTCCACCACCACGGCGCCGCGCATCTGCAAATGGTCAGCAATCCACTGCTTGCGGGCCTGCGTCTTCTGGGTTTGTGCCACCAGCAGCGTTCCTATGGGCTCGCCCGCCGTCAGGCGGATCAGCGCGTCGGGCTCACGGCCCCAGGCAATCACCGTGGAGGCCCCGGAGCCCGCGGCGCGCTTGGCTGCCAGAATCTTGGTGATCATGCCGCCGCGCCCAATGCTGGAGCCAGCACCCCCGGCCATCTGCTCGAGCTCCGGGTCACCGGCCTTGGCTTCGTGCACAAAGCGGGCAGAGGGGTCCTTGCGCGGATCGGCCGTGAACAGGCCCTTCTGGTCCGTGAGGATGATCAGTGCATCGGCTTCCACCAGGTTGGCCACCAGTGCACCCAGGGTGTCATTGTCGCCAAACTTGATTTCGTCGTTCACCACCGTGTCGTTCTCGTTGATCACCGGCACCACACCCAGCTTCAACAGGGTCAGCAGGGTGGAGCGGGCGTTCAGGTAGCGCTCGCGGTCGGCCAGGTCGGCATGGGTCAGAAGCACCTGGGCGCTGCCCAATGCGTTCAGGCGCAGCTTGGTTTCGTACATCTGGGCCAGGCCCATTTGTCCTACGGCGGCAGCGGCCTGCAGTTCTTGAATGGCCTTGGGCCGTGCCGTCCAGCCCAGGCGCTTCATGCCCTCGGCAATAGCACCGCTGGAGACCATGATGACCTCGCGCCCGTCGCCCATCAGGTGTGCAATCTGGCGGCACCATTCGCCAATGGCCTGCTCGTCCAGGCCGCGGCCTTCATTGGTCACCAGGCTGGAGCCGACTTTGATGACTACGCGTTTGGCTTTGCGCAGTGCGGAAGATGCAGTTTTCTTGGTCACGCGGTCTGTAGGCGGCTCAGGGGTTGGCGGGAGGCTCTTCGCCGGTAAAGCGCGGGTCCACTTCCACATGCGGCTGCTCAGCCTGCTGCTGGGCCTTCACGTGTTTGTAGATTTCCTTGATGAGCGGCTCGCAGCCCTCGCGCGTCAGCGCCGAGATCTGGAACACCGGCCCCTTGAACTTGTAGCGCTTGATGAAGTCCTTGATGATGGCCTCGCGCTCTTCTACGGGCAGCATGTCCACCTTGTTGAGCACCAGCCAGCGCGGCTTGGCGTACAGGTTGGGGTCGTATTTTTTCAGCTCGTTGACAATCGCCTTGGCCTGCTTGACAGTGTCCACACCCTCGTCAAACGGGGCAATGTCCACAATATGCAGCAGCAAACGGGTGCGCTGCAAATGGCGCAAAAACTGGTGGCCCAGACCGGCGCCTTCGGCAGCGCCTTCAATCAGTCCGGGCAAGTCGGCCACCACAAAGCTCTGCTCCGGGCCCACGCGCACCACACCCAGGTTGGGGTGCAAGGTGGTGAAGGGGTAGTCGGCAATGCGCGGACGGGCGTTGGACACCGCCGTAATGAACGTGGACTTGCCCGCATTGGGCATGCCCAGCAGGCCCACATCGGCCAAGACTTTCAGTTCAAGCTTGAGCTCGCGCTTCTCACCGGGCCAGCCGGGCGTCTTCTGACGTGGCGCGCGGTTGATAGCGCTCTTGAAGCGCATGTTGCCAAAGCCGCCGTCGCCGCCCTTGGCAATGGTGATCACCTCGCCTGGCACCAGCAGCTCAAACAGCACCTCGCCAGTTTCGGCGTCAGAGATGATGGTGCCCACGGGCATCTTCAGGGTGATGTCGGCGCCGGCTGCGCCAAACATGTCGGAGCCCATGCCGTGCTCCCCGCGCTGCGCGTCGTGGCGACGCGAAAAACGGAAGTCCACCAGCGTGTTCAGGTTGATATCGGCCACCGCGTAGACATGGCCACCACGGCCACCATCGCCGCCATTGGGGCCGCCAAATTCTTTGTACTTCTCATGCCGGAACGAGACGCACCCCGCCCCACCGTCTCCAGCAGAGATATCTATATAGGCTTCGTCAACGAACTTCATGGTGTACCTGCTTAGAAATGAAAAACCCCGCGCTGGATAAGCGCAGGGTTCTTCGGGGAGCTTGCTGCAGACTAGACTGCAGTGATGCTCACGGTGTGCTTGTTGAGGGCACCCTTGACTGCGAAAGAAACCGTGCCTTCGATCAGCGCGAACAGCGTGTGGTCCTTGCCAATGCCGACATTGGTGCCGGGATGGAACTTGGTACCACGCTGACGCACGATGATCGCACCAGCGCTGATAACTTGACCGCCGTAAGATTTCACGCCGAGCATTTTGGGCTTGGAATCGCGCCCGTTTCGCGTAGAGCCGCCGCCTTTTTTCTGTGCCATGACCCGTGTCCTTTAAGCAGCAATCGCGCCGATTTGCAGTTCGGTGAACTGCTGGCGGTGCCCTTGACGTTTCTGATAGTGCTTGCGACGACGCATCTTGAAGATGCGCACTTTGTCGTGCTTGCCGTGAGAGATTACTGTGACAGTAACCGTTGCGCCGGACACCAAGGGAGTGCCAACCTTCAGTTCGGTGCCGTTGCCGACAGCCAGAACCTGGTCGAACACAATCTCTTGGCCTACGTCCGCAGCAATCTGTTCTACTTTAATTTTTTCGCCAGCAGCAACCCGATATTGCTTGCCACCGGTTTTTATGACCGCGTACATGATGACCTCTTTGTCTTGACTCCACGAACGGATTTTCGCAGAGCCTCGGATTATAGACCGAATGTCCCGTTGCTCCAAACACTCCTGATTCAAGCTACCCATGACAGTTTGTTTTTGCGGCAAATGTCAGAAAGTGACTTAAGATTCTCTCAACCCAAGGTCTTCCATGAGCACTTTGCCCGAATCCATCCTGCTGCATTCCCGGTCTATGCCCGAGGGGCGCGTGCTCTCGCCCAAGGAGTTTCTGCACCTGGGCAGCCGGGCAGCCGTAGATCAGGCGCTGTCCCGGCTGTCAAAAGAAAATCACTTGCTTCGCGTGGGGCGGGGCGCCTATGTCAACCCTGTATCCAGCCGCTTCGGAACGCGTGCTCCGTCTCCGGAAAAAGTCGTTGCTTCGCTGGCTGCCCAAAGCGGTGAAACGGTAACCCCACACGGTGCGATGGCCGCCAGCGGTTTGGGGCTCACACAGCAGGTGCCCATCCGCGAGGTCTACCTCACATCCGGACGAACCCGAAAGATCAAGCTCGGCCAATCGGAAATACTCATCAAGCATGCGCCAAGCTGGATGTTGGCCCTGGGCGTCAGCCCGGCTGGAAATGCGGTGCGCGCGCTGGCCTGGATGGGGCCATCCCATGTCGACAAATCACTGACAACCTTGCACCACACCTTGCCGAAGGAAGAATGGCAGGCGCTGACATCAGCCCGTGCTGCCCTGCCCTCCTGGATGGCAAGAGCTATCGGTCAAGAGGCCTCTCGTGACTGAGGCCTACTTCGCCCTCAGCCGACTGGATCAGCGCGAAGTCCTGGAACAGGTCCGGGCAAAAACCGGGCGTCCAACACACCTGCTTGAAAAGGACGCTTGGGTGGTGTGGGCGCTTGGCGCACTCTTCGATTCGCCATTGACTGCCGACCTGACGTTCAAGGGCGGAACCTCTTTGTCCAAGGCCTACAAAATCATTGATCGCTTCTCCGAGGACATTGACCTCACCTTGGATATTCGCAAACTGCTCAGTGACCTTGTTACCGGTGATGAGTCACTGCCCGCCAATCGCAGCCAGGCCAACAAATGGACCAAGGCGGTACGTGATCGCCTGCCGGAATGGATCACCACGGGTGTCCGTCCTGTTCTTGAAGCCGCGCTGGCGCGTGAAGGCATGGACGCCAAACTGCAGATTGACGGCCCTGAAAATGACAAACTGCAGCTGTACTACCCGGCCATCAAACAAGGTACTGGCTATGTTTCCCCGGTGGTTACGCTGGAATTTGGTGCCCGCGCAACCGGCGAACCCCATCAGCAACTACCCGTGGCTTGCGATATGGAAGGGCATGTGGAAGGCGTATCTTTTCCAACCGCTTTACCCGTGGTTATGAGCGTCACCCGCACATTCTGGGAGAAAGCTACAGCAGCACATGTCTACTGTGCGCAAGGCCGAATACGCAGCGAGCGATACGCCCGGCATTGGCACGACTTGGCTGCAATAGGGCGCAGCGCCTTTATGGGTGACGCCGCCTCGGATCGCGTCGTGTCCAAGGCCGTCGCAGAGCACAAGTCCTTTTTCTTTGTCGAAAAGGACGCAAGCGGCAGAGCCATCGACTACCTGTCGGCGGCAACAGGTCATTTGAAGATCGTGCCCGAAGGACAGGCGCTTGAGGCACTCGCGCGAGACTACGCAAACATGCTTGCTGACGCGGTGATGGTTGGCAACGCCTTGCCTTTCAATCAATTGATGCAGGCCTGCAACGAAATCGAAGGCCAGGTGAACAGAGCCATGTGCCAATAACGTAAACCTGCACAGGCCACAGTCAGCAAACCCTGCCAATCAGCTTTCTATAATCGCCGCAACAACCAACCGGTCACAAGCCTTGCAAGTCAACTCCAGCAGCTCTTCTACAGGGCTCACCCTTATTGATGCAGACATGCACCAGGTCGACCAGGTCATTGCACAACGGCTCAACTCCGGCGTGCCCCTGGTAGGCAGCGTCTCTCAGTACATCATCACCGCCGGCGGCAAACGCCTGCGCCCTGC
The DNA here is from genome assembly GCF_003415675.1 of Rhodoferax lacus. GTDB lineage: Bacteria > Pseudomonadota > Gammaproteobacteria > Burkholderiales > Burkholderiaceae_C > Allorhodoferax > Allorhodoferax lacus. Next base: position 220,751 of record NZ_QFZK01000002.1, on the reverse strand, counting down.
CCTCTTGCTGCTGTGCTGCGGTGCCCTGGGCTGCGACAGCGCCCAGCGCTTCAACATGGCCGCCGTGGTGGAATTCATCCACACCGCCACCCTGCTCCATGACGACGTGGTGGACGACTCGGCCCTGCGCCGCGGCCGCCCCACCGCCAACGCCACCTTTGGCAACCCGGCCAGCGTGCTGGTCGGCGACTTCTTGTACTCGCGCGCCTTCCAGATGATGGTGGACGCCGACAGCATGCGCATCATGCAAGTACTGTCCGACGCCACCAACGTCATTGCCGAAGGCGAAGTCATGCAGCTCATGAACATGCACAACGCCGCTTTGGACGAAGTTGGCTACCTGCACGTCATCCGTTCCAAGACCGCCAAACTCTTTGAAGCCAGCGCCCGCGTAGGCGCCATCGTGGCACGGGCCAGCTCCGAACTGGAAGAAGCCTGCGCCGAATACGGCCAAGCCCTGGGCACCGCCTTCCAGGTCATAGACGACGTGCTTGACTACGCCGGTGACGCCGCCGTCATGGGCAAAAGCCTGGGCGACGACTTGCGCGAAGGCAAAGCCACCCTGCCCCTGATTGCCGCCATGCAGCGCGGCAGCGCAGAGCAGGCAGACACCATCAAAAAAGCCATCGAAACCGGCGACCTGAGCATGCTCGAGCAAATCGTCAGCATCGTCAAAAGCACCGGCGCCCTCGACGTAGCCCGCAACGCCGCCCGCCAGGAAGCACTGCGCGCCATCGCCGCCGCCAAGCGCCTGCCGGCCGGAGAACACACCGACTGTTTGATACAATTGGCGACCCAATTGCTGGAGCGCAATCACTGATTACGCTGCCTGCATGTCAAGCACCGCGGGGTGTGGCCTAGTCCGGTAAGGCGCTTCGTTCGGGACGAAGAGATCGGAGGTTCGAATCCTCTCACCCCGACCAACCCCCTCTTTTTGGGTAATTTGCACACCCTGTTAGTCCGAACGGGCTATTGGTGGCAGCTGGGCCTGCCGCTACCATTGGCTCACAACACTCAGGAAGCAATGATGAAACCAATATTCAAGACAGTATGTGCAGCACTCGTGCTCGCGGCCTTTGCAGCACCGTCCTTTGCTGACGGGCGCAAGAACGATGATGACAACAAGAAGCACGTGCAAGTTCCTCAGATCAAAAAGGGCGACTTTGACCGTCCAGGCAGCGCCCACAGCGTTCCCGAGATCAATGGTGCTGGCGCCTCGCTGGCCCTGGCCTTGCTCGGTGGTGTGGTTCTGATCATGCGCGAGCGCCGCAAGTCTTAACTGCTGCTTCGACACCGGCCAAACAGGCCAAGAGGCCCTTGGGTAATACCAAGGGCCTTTTTGCTGGCCCTCGCTCACATTGGCACCCACTGTGAAAACCAAGACATCCGCGCACTTGCCCACTGCACCCCATAGCCGTTCAGCGGTGGTGTTGCTGGTCGTCTTGCTGTTCTGCGCCGAGTTTTTGTTCATCACCCTGCGCTTCCAATCCAAAGCCTTGCTGGACGTGCAGGACATCGCCGCCTGGCAAAGAAGTCTGGGCCACATAGGCGAGGTGGCCAAAGCCGCTGTGCTGGCTGTCCTGCTGTACGTCTTCATGCGCAAAGGCGCCTTCTTCGCCGCACTGCGCCGCATGGCTGCAGGGCTTTCCTACCAGCGCCTGGCCCGCATACTCCCCGTGCAATTGCTGGTGTATGCCGTCTTTGTCTACCTCAGCCAACGGGTGTTTGAGGCAACCTTGGCCACCCGCACCATGCACGCCTGGGTTGCCCTGGCCTGGCTGGTTTGCGGTTGCGCCGTGGTCACACTCTGGCTGCTGTGCTTGGCACCGGCGGAGCGGTTCAAGGCCTATTTGCTGCGCGAGCGGGGCTATGTCCTGTTGATACTGCCCGTTACCCTGATCACATGGTTTATTTCCCTTGGCAGCCAGGGCGGCTGGGGCATCCTGGCCGACTGGACCTTTGCCGTCTCGGCCTGGCTGCTCAGCCTGTTCAGCGACCAGCTCATCTATGTAAACGCCGACACCAAAGTATTGGGCCTGGGTGACTTCGCCGTCTCCATCGCCCCGCAATGCTCAGGCTACGAAGGCATTGGCCTGATCGTCGCGTTCACGGCCCTCTATCTGGTCATGCACCGCAAAGAGCTGAAGTTTCCGCACACCCTGGTACTTTTCCCGCTGGGGGCCGCCTGCATCTGGTTTTTGAACTGCGTACGCATTGCGGTGCTCATCAGCATGGGCTATTTTTGGTCCCCCGAAGTCGCAGTGGGCGGCTTTCATTCGCAGGCGGGGTGGATCACCTTCATCCTGACCTCGGTGGCCTTGCTCTGGATTGTTGACAACAGCCAGATGCTGCGCAAAAAGTCCCTCGCACTGCCCGCCCGCCCCGGGGCCCAGGCCGCCTCCGATGGCCTGGCCCTATCCACCCTGGTGCCCCTGGTGGTCTTGCTGGCTGCCACGCTGCTTACCTCTGCACTCACCTCGGTGGTGGACTATTTCTACCCGCTGCGGGTGGCTCTGGTTGCACTGGCACTCTATAAGGTGTGGCCACAGCTCAAACTGCCCGCCTACCGCCCGCGTTGGGACGCCGCCATTGCCGCCGTGCTGGTGGCGGTGGTGTGGGCCTGGCTGCTGGGCACGGACAGCCCCCACAACGCGCTCTTTCAGGCCCACCTGGACGCCATGCCAACCCACTGGGCCCTGCTCTGGCTGGCCCTGCGCTTTGTGGGCGCCGTGGCTACGGTCCCCATTGCAGAAGAGCTTGCATTCCGCTGCTACCTGCTCTGCAAGCTGTCCGGCACAGCGGTACAAACCAGCGGCGCCTTGCCGGTGCGGCTTGCAGGCGTTGTGGCCTCTTCCGTGGCTTTTGGCGCCTTGCACAACGCCTGGCTGGCCGGCACCTTTGCTGGCCTGGTTTTTGCGTGGGTACGACTGCGGTCAAACCACATTGGAGACGCCATCCTGGCCCACGCAGGAACTAATGCCATTTTGTTTGGGATGGCGGCGTATTTTGGATATTGGAACCTGCTCTGATGGCACGCTTCGCCCTCCATCAGACTTTGGTCGCAAAATGCCCCAGACCATTTGCGGGCTTGGGCCAACAATACCTTGGACAGCAATAAATACTGTTTACACTGTAAAAAATCGGGAAAAAAGGCTGCCAGGAAGTGACGCGTTCAAAAACGTCCCACAGGCACATCGTGCCTTCAGGACGTTATGAATATAAACAATCAAGATTACAGACCAGACATTGACGGGCTTCGTGCCATCGCCGTATCGTTGGTGGTGGCGTATCACGCCTACCCCACGCTATTGACTGGCGGCTTCATAGGCGTTGACGTCTTCTTTGTTATTTCGGGCTATTTAATCACCCGCATCATTGCCAACGACCTGCAGCGCGGCACTTTTTCCTTCCGCAGGTTTTACGAAAAGCGCATTTTGCGGATATTCCCGGCACTTATCATGGTGCTGCTGGCCTGCCTGGTCTTGGGTTACTTTTTCCTGCTGGCGCGTGAGTACCAGCCGCTTGGCAAACACGTCTTTGGCGGTGCTGTCTATATTTCCAACTTTGTTTTGATGAAAGAAGCTGGTTATTTTGACACCAGCTCCGAGCTCAAGGCCCTGCTGCACCTCTGGTCACTTTCCATCGAAGAGCAGTTTTATCTGGTTTGGCCCATTGTGCTGGCCATTGCGGTAAAAGCCCGAAGAAACCTGCACAGGGTCATCGGCATAGTGGCTTTGGTATCTTTTGGCCTTTGCCTGTATTACTCCAAAAGCCATCCGGAAGCCGTATTCTTCAACCCCATCACCCGCTCGTGGGAACTGTTTGTGGGCGCCTTCATTGCCTTTGTGCCCCGCCTGCCTGCGCCCCTGGCGGGCACAAGTGCAGCCACCCGGCAAAACACCATGTCGGTGCTGGGCTTGCTGCTGATTGCATGCTCTGCCATTGCATTCAAATCTACCGACCTCTTTCCCTACTGGCGTGCGCTGCTGCCCTGCGCAGGTGCCAGCCTGATCATCCTGGCCGGCAAAGACGCCATAGCCAACCGCCTGCTGCTGGGCGCACGCCCGGTTGTGTATATTGGCCTTATCAGTTACCCCCTGTACCTATGGCACTGGCCTGCACTGTATTTTGGGCGAATACTCAGCAACAACCAGCTGGACGTTTGGGTCATTGGCAGCGCCATACTGTTTTCGGTGTTGGCGGCTGCCGCCACCTACCATTTGGTAGAAAACCGGGTGCGCAAGTCACCCTCCAAAGTCGTGCCCATCGTACTGCTGCTGGCGCTGCTGGGCATTGGCCTTGTGGGTGGGTTGGTCAACAAGGCCAAGGGTCTTCCAGACAGATTCCCGGCCCTGGAAAAGGTAGCCAAAAACGTTGGCTCTTTTGACTGGTATGAAAATGGCTACGACAACGACGCAGCCTGCATCCAGCAGTTGGATAACAAGTTTCCAGACTACTGCAACATGATGGACCTGAAACGCCCAGCCACCATCGCACTGCTGGGTGACAGCACCGCCAACCACTTCTTCCTGGGTCTGGCGGACAAAATCACCGAACATTCCAAAACAGAAAATCTGGTGGAAATCGGCAAGGGCGGCTGCCCACCGCTGCTGGATATTGATGCCTCCAGAGACACCGGCATGTCACGCTGCGACCAAACCATGGCCGACATGCTGAAGTATGTGGAGGGCGCACCCAGCATCCATACGGTGATCTTGTCCATGACAGGCGCCACCTACATGAACGAAACCCTGGACGCCGTTGCCAACAAGGCCGAATATTATCGGGTGCGTTCCCTGTCCAGCCCGCAATTGGATGACCCCGATCTGATCTTTGCCAACGCCATCCGCAAAACTCTGGACCGGCTGCTGGCATCACAAAAGAAGGTGGTCTACCTGCTCAGCATTCCGGCCCTGGACTTCATACCGGAAGACTGCGTCAACATCCGCCCCGTCAGCATCAAGGGCACCAAGCGCAGCTCGTGCGACGTGGACCGCGCAACCGTTGACAAGATCAACCTGGGCTACAGAAGCATGGTGTTCCGCGTCTTGAAGGACTACCCCCAGGTGAAGGTGTGGGACCCCTACACCATGGTGTGCGATGACAAGATGTGCAATGGCGTGAAGAATGACTTGTCCTTGTACCGCGACAAGATTCACCTTGGATACTATGGATCGCAATATATTGCGGATCGATTACCTGTTCATGGTCTAACTAGCGACTAGAAGCACAGGCAGCGTCTTGAATGGGCAGCGAATTGCACATTCACATGGGTAATCCCCCCATTTTCCACTAGGGCGGATTCAGGCGGTCATCGCAACAGTGGGGCCAACACTTCTACCGGTGTTCGGTATCCTAATATCTTCCGGGGTCGGGAATTTATTATTTCAGCAAGTTGGTTTAATTGTATTTGCGTATATCCATCCAAACTAGTTCGCTTTGGGAAGTACTGCCTTAGCAGCCCATTTGTATTTTCGTTTGTGCCGCGTTGCCAAGGGCATCCCGGATCGCAAAAACACACCGCCTTGTTGGTGTTTGCACTGAACTGCTCGTGACTTGCCAGCTCCATGCCACGATCCCAAGTTAAACTTTTATACAAGTCTGATGGCATTTGGCGCATCTGTTTTGTCAACGACTCAATGACGCTGTCCGACTTTCGATCCACCAATTTACAAAGAATCGCAAAACCCGAGATGCGATCGACAACGGTAGCTATGGCGCTATTTTTTTTGCCAACGATCAGATCCCCTTCCCAATGGCCTGGAAGCGCTCGGCTTTCGACATCCGCAGGGCATTCCCAAATTCAAATCGCACCGGGAATTCTTTGGCCAACAGCTGCGTGGTGGGTTCGGGCATGACGAAACATTCGCTTAGTCGGAGGTTCTTCTTCAATTCCTCCCGTAACATGCCACGAGCCCGAGTAAACAACGAACGGTAAATTTTCTCGTGCGAAATGCACATGGTTTTCCCGTGTGGCGAATGCCGTTTGAGCCAGCCTGACAAGTGCTCTGGCGACAATTTCTCCTCCAGTAGCCTGGTCACTACAGATTTCAACTGTGGTTGCATGTCCAGAAGGAAATGCTTAGGGCGACGGTAACGTTTAAGAAAGCAATTCTCTGCCTCTAAAGCACGGTATTTTTCAGCGCCACCGTTGCGGTTCACCTCTCTAGAAATAGTTGAGGCCGAACGCTCTTGTTACCGAGCAATTGCACAGTAACCTAATCCGCTAGCCACTCCACGAGATATTGACTCTCTCTTCCATTGAAAGACATCCGGAACGCCGACTTCTGAGTCGGGGCATGATCCCGCCGTGGTACAGCAGGTATGAATAATCCGTAGCCGCAGGCTTTGCAATGTCGCGGGCAATCACACTCATAGGGTTCCCCTTCGCCACAACTGTCAGATGCGAACCATTCCATCCGGAGTCATAGCGCCAAAAAACACTAACCATCGCACACCTCCATAATCCCTGCTTGCTTGGGTGTTGCGTTGACCGCCTGAATCCGCCCCTTATCGGAGGGATTACTTATTCACGTGCGCATCCTCGACCTGAATCTTCTTCAGGTGCGCGTTCTCCGCCTCCGGCTCCTTAAGGCGTTTGACCTCCTCGATATCGAGCTGGCCAAACTTCTTGCGAAAGACGTAAATCGTCCCATCACTCACTAAGTGACGCTTGGCTACATTCGGCACTCTGTCTTGGCCTATCTCTCGCAGTATCTGAACAAAATGATAGTTAATGAATCACCCCTGCGTCATATCCCCACTAGCAGCAGAGATCACTTTCCCAAAATTCACTTTGTCCTAAATTTCACGTGCAGGTTAACTCTCATTTAATGCGCAGAACATAAAAATTAAATTTAGTCTTGATTTTGCATCCATTTATATACCACATCAACAATTAAAATGCGATACTGCACAAAGGGCGCGAAATTTAGCTAACCCATATGAAAAAGATAAAAGCAAAGGTTAAAATAAAATGAGCGCATTAGTTACAATCAGTAGTTATAGGCTATCTTTAGTAGACACATCTCGTTGTTTTGCAGCCACATGGGTGGTTCTATTTCATATGTCTGAAGGTGGCCATATCGCATCGTTACTATCGACATTACCAGCATTGCTAAGCTCTGCAATTTTCGAGGCAGGGCATCTAGGTGTGCCCATCTTTTTTGTCTTAAGTGGAATTGTTATGAAAGCGACAACCTTTCAGATACAAATGATTCCATGCAATGCTTTCAGCTTCGTTGGTCGCCGGTTAGTCCGTCTTGCACCACCATATTATGTAGCAATAGCGTTTGGTATTTTTACAATTATGGCTAAGCATATGAATGGACAGACCGAAGTGACCATTCCAGATGGAAAAGCAGTTGCTGCACACCTCTTTTTTTTGCAAAGCTTCTTTGGAATGGGGCAAATCCTCAGCGTGTTCTGAACACTTTGTATAGAAGTGCAATTCTATATTGCATTTACTACTTTACTATGGCTAGCTGATAGGAATTCATTAGGAATAGAAAAGTTCAAAAGAGATTGGTTAATCTGGTCTAGTTCATTAGTTGCGCTACTTTGGCCTGCCGAATTGGTGCACACAACATTCTGGCAAGGTGGTTTTATTGGATTTTGGTACAGCTTTATGACAGGTGTTCTTTGCGGAGATTGTCTCGATGGAAAACCAAAGAGTCGAATAATTTCATTTAGCTATAGCCTCTTTATATTTTTTATTGGAAGCATTTTTCAGAATACTTTTGCGCAATGCGTTGGTATAACTGGAATTATCTTTTGCTTGATATTGAATGCATCCAAATCTATAAGCTTCTTGTCCTTCCACACCATTCAAAAGCTAGGCCTTATCTCTTACAGTCTATATTTGTTTCACTTACCGATTACCGGCATTTTTATGCGTGTCTTAAGGCGGTTCGTCGTAACTAGTGTCGCGACTGACGTTTTGGCAGTTGTTCTTAATATGACTATTTGCATCGCGATAGCAGCTATTGCACATATTCTCTTCGAACGACCGGCCATAGCATGGAGTCGACTTATCAAATTCAAGAATACGTCGAAAATCCCACCGCAAAAATTATCCTCCACATAAGCAGTTAGACTGACATATTTATATGCACGTAATTTATAGAATATCGATATAAAGCGCTAAATTTTCAAACCTTTTTATTCTATATATTTTTAATCTCTTAAGTACTTGGCAAGCAGAGCCAACCAACATGTACAAACCTACGATTTGCATCGAATATATAGTACATTCACAATCATCAAGGCGTACTTATTAAATTGCGTTTACCAAATCATCTAACATCAATATTCCACAAACGAGATGAAGATGCCCAGATTACGATAAAAATCCCGCTCAACTCCAAAACCTCATTAATAGATAAACCATCCAGGGAAAAACCTAAAATTTCATCAATATGATGGAATGACGTTGCGCGAATTAGCACAAATAATCCTAAAACCAATAGTCCCATCGAAGCCCTGCGCACATACTTCCCCATTCCAGATACTTTTTGTGACAACCAGTCACGCATCAACAGCGCAGAAATCAACAGTCCAGCAATAAACAAAGCCTGAACCACTCTGCGGCGACCATACCAGCCATATTCAAACGCGGCATCCCTACCAATTTCAGTCAGCCAAGTTTGCAGGTCTAATTGCTTATTAATGCCAAAAGCTAGCATTACTGTTGTCAAAACTAACCAAAATTGGCCCTGTTCTGTTCGTGCATATCGCTTGTTGCAGCGGTAGCACAGCAGTGCGGCTACACCATATGCAGCCACCGTCACCCAGCCTATAACGGTGGGGTCGCCTATTCCGAGGTGCCAGCGCCCATCAACATCTGTCGCCATAAGGTCCCTTTGGGCTAGTTGGTTTCGGGCGAGCTCAATAGCTTTGCCTGCATTCGCGGCTTCATGCGGTCTGTGCCGCGCCCGCGAACCATGTCCGTCAGAGTGCGCAACGCCAGCACGCCAAACTCGCACACTTCCGCGACAGTTGCAGCTACCCACCCATGGTGCTTCACCATGTAATACCGTCGGCTCTGGTAAAAATGCTCCGAGATACAGCCTTCAATGCGGCTTGCATCCTGTGACGAACTCACCCCGCCAATATGCCAAGCCACCGCTTCCGGCAACGCCCAAACCCCCAGCCCACTGTCCTCTATGCGCTTGCACAGGTCCACCTCTTCCCAATACAAGAAGAAGCGCGGGTCAAACCCACCCAATGCCTTGATGTGCTCGGTGCGCACCAGCATCACGGCACCACAAACCCAACCGGTCTTGAAGGCCGCCGTGCCAGGCACTATGGGCTTGTACAGCGCTTCAATGTCTGCCATAGACAAGGCGGCGCGCACCAGGTCTGTGGGTGTCTCCCGGCGCCCGGCAATCTGGTATGCAGACTCTTCGCGTGACGGCCCCACCAGCGTGGCGGGTCCACACACACCCACTTCCGGGTGCGCGTCCATAAAGGCCAGCATCTTGCGCACATCGTCCGGCTCCAGCACCGCGTCCGGGTTCAGGAACAGGGTGTACTCGGTGCGCACCTTGTCCAGCCCGATGTTGCAGCCGCGCCCAAAGCCGTTGTTGTTGCCTGACAGCACCACCTCAGCCCAGTCCTGATAGGCCTGCAACAGCTCAGGGGTGCGGTCTTTGCTGGCGTTGTCCACCACCACACAGTCCATTACCTTTTCATCAAAGCAGCGCCGCATATAGGCCATGCCGGTGGCCACGGTGGACTCGGATTGATAGGTCACTATCACCGCTGTCACGCGCGCACCCGATGCCTTGGCCGATGGTGTCTGCACAGGGCTTGGCATGCTTATTTGGGCAGCACGTCTGCAAACTGGCGCGCCAGGGCTTCCACATGCGGCATCTGCAACATGCTGGAGTGCCCGCCCTTCACGTCCATCACTTCCAGTTCGCCCTTGGACACACGGCCCCAGCCCAACATCGGGTCTTCTATCTGGTAGATCAGCGGCTCATCGGCATCGGCACCTTCCGATGCCTTCATCACCACCACCGAAGCTTTTATCTGCGCGCCCGGCACATATTTGCCAATGGCGCCCACATATATTTCACGCGGTGTGAGGGACGGCAAAAAGCTGGGCCACATCCAGCCGCGCGCCAACACCAGGTCCAGCAAACGCAGCCGGAAGCTGGTAAAGGCTCTTTTTATTCGCAGCGTGGTTTCATACAACACCACGTTCAGCACCTTGCGCACCGCCGTACCAAAGGCAGCCAGCAGCGGGAAGGTGCGGGATGTCATTTCCTTGCCCTGCATTGCATCGGCAAACACACTGGCAAACCGCTGCCAGCGGCGCTTGGAGGTAAAGAATGCGCGTGGCTTGGTCAGCGGCTCCACCGCATCCATGATGGTGACCACACCCACCTGCTGGCCCGCGCGCTCCAGTTGCACGGCCATCTCGAAGGCAATCACACCGCCTGCACACAGGCCACCCAGGTAATACGGCCCCACAGGCTGGCGGGTACGGATTTCGGCCACATACGAAGAAGCCATCTGCTCCAGCGTGCGGTCCGCCATGGGTATGCGCGGCAGGCTTCTGGGCGGCACACCATACACATTGAACTGCTCGGGCAGATGCTGCGCCAGCGTGCGGTACAGCAGCACTTCGCCGTCGCCATCGTGCACCAGGAAGAAGTTGTGGCAGCCCCCCTTGCGCAGTTCCATCAGGCCATGCGTGGGGGTAGTCATGGCGCCCTGGTTCGCAGTGTCCAGGTAGTGCGCCAGTTGCTCGATGGTTGGGTGCTCTATCAGTTTGGACAGGGGTGCCGTCAGCTGCAACTGGTTGCGCAGCCGGGTCATTAAGGTCACCGCCAGCAGCGAATGGCCGCCAATATCAAAGAAGTTGTCGCCCACGCCAATCTGTGGCCGCTTCAGCACGTCCTGCCAAATGCCCACCAGGGCTTTTTCCATTTGGGTGCCGGGCGCGCGGTAGGTTTGCGTGCTGGCTGCCTCCGAGGGCGATGGCAAGGCCTTGCGGTCCAGCTTGCCATTGGCCGACAACGGAAAGGCCCGCATCGCAATCACATACGAAGGCACCATATAGTCCGGCAGCTTGCCTGCCAGGCTTTGTTTGATGCCGGCCGGGTCCAGCAAAGCGCCATCGGCCGACAGCAGGTAGGCCACCAATGACTTCTGGTCTGCCCCATCCACCCAGGTGGTGCAGATGGCATCGCGCACACCGGGCAAGGCACGCAGGGCAGACTCCACCTCGCCTATCTCTACCCGGTAGCCACGGATCTTCACCTGAAAGTCAGACCGCCCCAAAAACTCCATGGTGCCGTCAGACCAGAAGCGTGCCAGGTCACCCGTCTTGTACATGCGCTGCCCGGCATGAAACGGGTCTGCAACAAAGCGCTCTTGCGTCAGCTCTTCACGGTTCAGGTAGCCCTGTGCCAGACAGTCACCGGCAATATACAAATCACCCGGAATGGACACCGGCACCGGGCGCAGATGGGTGTCCAAAATGTAGTAGCGCGCATTCTGTATCGGGTAACCATAGGGGATGCTGGTCCAGGCCGGGTCTACCTTGTCCACCGGATAGTAGTTGGACCAGATGGCCGCCTCGGTGGCACCCCCAAGACTCTTTACCTTCACGCCCGGAAACACTGCCATCAGCTTGTCTGGCAGCCACACCGGTATCCAGTCTCCTGACAGCATCACCAGCCGCAGGCTGGCACCCGCAAACACGTCGGGGAAGAAGCTGGCCAAACGTGCCAACGCGGGCGGTGCAGAGTCCCAGATGGTGATGCCAGCGCGGGCCACATACTGGGTCAGGTCTGCCGGCTCGCGCAGCAGCGCAGCGGTGGCAATGTCTACCGATGCACCGGCACCCAGGGCACCAAAGATGTCATACACCGACAAGTCAAAACTGGGCGAAGTCACAAACAGCAGGCGGTCCGCCGGGCCCACGCCAAAGCTGCGGTTCACCCAGTCCAGGGTGTTCACCACCGCGCGGTGCGTCAGTACCACGCCCTTGGGGTTGCCCGTGCTGCCGGAGGTGTAAATGGTGTAGCAAACGTCCGTGGGCAGCGCACTGCAAACCGGCCGCGTGGCTGCCGCACTGCGAAACACATCACTGCCCGCAATCAGCAGCCGCTCTTCAGGCAGGTTGCAGCGGCCCGCAAACTCTGGCGACACAATGGCCGCCACGCAGTTGGCATCCCCCAGCACAAACTGCACGCGCTCTGTGGGGTAGGTCGGGTCAATGGGCAAATAGGCCGCACCCGACTTGGCCACGCCAATCAGGCTGGCTATCAGGGTAAAGCCCCGCTCTACCAACACAGCCACATACTGGCCCGGGCCAATGCCACGGCCCTGCAACACGTTGGCCACCTGGTTGGCCTGGCGCTCCAGCTCGGCAAAGCTCAGGGTCTGGCCTTGGCACACCAGGGCAGTGGCCTCCGGGCGCAGCGCCACCTGGGTTTCAAACAGTTCGTGGATGCGCAGCTGCTCCGGAAACGCCCGCTGCGTTGCGTTCCAGGCCACTACCTGGCGCGTGCGCGTTGCGTCATCCAGCACGTCCACCGTAGCCAGCGCCAGGGCAGGCTGCTGCACCACCTTGTTGGCCACCACAGACAGGCACTGTGCAATATCAATCACCAAGCTGGCAGCAACGCCATCGGCACTGCGCAGCCAGTAGCGCACAGTGGGTGCCACCTGCACCACCAGGGCCAGGTGCACACCTGCGGGCAGGGCTTCGTCTGCGGGTGCGTCTGCAGACTGCAGCAACACCGCTATCTCGGACACACTGCCCGCACGCAAATCGGCCTGGCCACGCAGCACCGGGTGCCGCGCCACCACATCCGCCAACACGGCAGCACCCTTTAGCAGGGCCATGCGCTCGCTCAGGCTTTGTACCAAGGCCTCAAAACCACGCGCTGCGTCTATCTCCACGGCCAGCGGCATTACTGGCAGCAACAAGGCGCTGGCAGCCGCATGGGCTTCATCGGCCAAACCGTTGGTGGCGGCAAACGCCAGGTCAAAGCGGTCCTGCTGCATCAGGCATGACAGGGTAAAGGCAAACACCGCTGCCGCCGTTTCAGGCGTGTGGCTCCATTCCATGGCCAGGCGCAGACCCTGGGTGTGTGCACTCTTGTCGCCTGTTATCAGCGGCAGGCTGGGCGCCACCCGCTGCGTCAAGGCCCTGAGCCAATGCCCCTCGGTCTTTGCCAGATCCATGGACAAGGAAGACAACAGGTCCGCACTTGCCACAGGCAAGCCATCCATCACCTCGCCCACCTTCAGGCCCAGCAAGGTCAGGGCTTGGCGGGCGGTCAGCACTTCACCAAACAGTGTGGAAAGCCGCTTCAAACGCAGCTCGCCCTGGCCGCAGGCAACCGTGATGGATTCGTCATCCACCTCGGTGATCTGGCCGGGCTCCAGCGTGGTAAACGTGCTCAGCACCGTGTCAATCGGCTCGGTTGCCTGCACGATGATGGCGCAACCCTTGTGCAACAGCTTGGTCGCAGCAAACGGGTTGGGGTATTGGCCAAAGTCACAAGCGCACACCAGCGCGTCTATGCCCACCGCACTGTCAGCCCAATCAATCACACACAAAGCGGCTGGCCGTTCATCACGCAAGACCATATTTGCCTGTGGCTCAGCGTCAAGCAGCATGGGCTGCAGGTCCCCCTGCTCCAGGCGCGCCAGCAGCACCTGAAAGCTCTCCAGGGCCATGGCCGAATTGCGCATGTTCAGCGACACCGAAGTCTCTCTGGGCGCCACATCCAGCGTGCGCCGCTCCAGCACAGCGCCCTGCCCTGCATCACCGGTCAAAAACTGCCAAATAATTTCGTGTTGGCGTGCACCCTGCGCCAAAGACCAGGCCGTGGAATGCATGTCCGCCCGCCGCGGATAGTGCCCATCGTGGTAGCAAACAGAGGCCAGGCGCGCAAGGGCTGCCTCGTCTTTGGAAACAAACCCGGAATAGGCAATGGACAGCACCAGGTCCACCGCCTGTTGCTGCAGCAACGCGGGGTAGTCTTCGGCAGTAAGGAGGGGGATGTTTTGCTCTGTGGCCCAGCGCCGCACCACTTCAGCCTGGGTAACTAGACCCAGCACCTTGTGGCCACGGTCCAGCAGGTCTTGCACACAATGAATGGCTAACGGCTCGTCACCCAGGACCAGACAGGTTAAGGAACTATGCCGCATGCGATTATTTACCCAGCCTTTTATTGTGAATGTGCACAACGACTCCCTAGTCGCATGTTTTCTTTGAATCACTTTACCATGCCCGCACACACATCCATAAGGCAGGGTGTGCGTAATTCTCAGTGTTGCAATGTTATTTGTGTTGTGCCGCGCCCGCCAAACCGTCATAGCCAAACAGGCCCACTATTTGCACACACTGATTAACACAAGTTACCCTTCTGGTGCATGCCAAGGCGATGCTCACACAAGAGGTGCATGAAGGCCCGCAATAGTTCTGCCTGGCCGAATGCTGGGCAGTCACAATAGAGTGTAAAAATTAGTTGTTTCCAAATGAATCAGTTCGGGTAAAGCGGCTTCATTTGCGGTCAAATGGACAAACATAAAGTACGACGTTGGTATCAGGGTGTGTCAAGGGAAATAACATGAACATTACGCGCAAGAACTTTCTAAGGCTGACCTCGGCTGCAACCATGACGGCCGCCATACAAGCAGCCGTCACAGCATGCGGTGGCGGTGGCGGCGGAAGCAGCTCCAGTTCCAGTGCCAACGCGAGCACCAGCGCAGGGTCAGGCTCAGGCGGTGGCACTGGCACCGTGTCCAACCCCAGCTCTGGCACAGGCGACGGCAGCGTCATTACCCCACCCACCACACCACCGGCATCGCCCTCCAAGAGCGGCTATTGGTCCAACCCGCTGACATGGGCGGCAGCTGGAGTACCCTCGGGATTTGTTCCCACTGCATCGGACAACATCTACATCAGCTCGGCCCAGACGGTCTTCTTGGATGGGGACTGTGTCTGTGGCACTTTGACGATATTTGGCACCTTGAGGTCCTTGGACCCCACATCCCCCGACAGCAAAAGCATCAGCCTGACGACCGGCAACATCAACATCATGGGCTCCGGGGCCCTACAGATTGGAACAGAGGCCGCGCCTTTTCCGGCCAACCTGACCGCCACAATTACGCTGAATGGCTCAGAAGCGAGCCGAGTCAGGCGCACCGTGCTGGGAACAAGCATGGGCTTTACGAACAGCGGGGAAGGAAGATCTATTCGGGTGGAATCTGGTGGCAGACTGTCCCTGGTTGGAGTTGCCCCAGCAACCAAGCGCACCAAACTTGCTGCACACGCGGCCGCAGGAGCATCCAGCTTTACGGTTATTGACAATACGGGCTGGAGGGCTAATGACGAGATTGTTATCGGGACCACTGACTTTTACGGCGTGTCGGTTCCTGAAAAACTCGTACTTGCTAGCGTTAACACCGGACTCAACAGCATAACCACCAGAACGGCTATTGCAAGCAAACGGTGGGGCGTTATCCAGTATGTAACGGACCAGCCCTCTTCGGTAACTGGCGAATCGGTCACAGGCATTACTACAAACAAGGCTTGGGAAACTACAAGTGGCCCCTTGGGGACTCCCACTGCCTTGGATGAGCGTGCATTCGTCATTAACTTGACCAGAAATATTATTGTTCAGGGTGCGAATGATACGGCCTGGACATCCGCTAAATTTGGTGCTCATTGCATGTTTATGGGCAATGCCACCTCCATAAAACTGGACGGAGTTCAATTCCGCAGAGTAGGGCAAGCGGGCGCACTCGGCCGTTACCCGATCCATTGGCACATGATGAGTTATGTCATGTCCAGTGGCATGGATGCCGTGTCCAGTGGTGCATTCATTGCTCCGGTGGTCGGCAATTATGCAAAGAACTGCTCGTTTTCCGAATCCAGCCAACGCATGATAACCATTCATGGTACTCATGGCGTAATACTGGACTCAAATGTTGGTTTTGACATAACAGGACACGCAATTTTCCTCGAAGATGGATCAGAACAGGACAACGTTATTACAAACAATGTAGTAATGAAAATTCGTGCACCAACTCTTTCAAATCGTTTACAGAACCATGATCAGGCCTGCTCTCCACAGCCGCTTGGAGTTAACACAACCAATGGTTCCGCAGGAATATGGAATACAAATCCACGAAATACATTTCAGAGCAACTGGATCAATGACAGTGAAGGCTCCGGCATGTGGAACTCATTCGCCACAAAGTGCTTTGGTTTGAGTACAAAGGTTTCTATTGCGCCCATCAATACTCCAATTACTTTATTGGATGATAACTGGGCAATTGGCAACAAAGGTGCCGGAGTTTTGACGAACGATATAGTTGAAGATGATCTGGGCAATACGACTCAATCCAGATATATGGCTAGTTTTTTCTCTAACCCTGTTACAAGAGTTAACACATTCAAAAACTCCGCGGGCGGTTATAGCAATCGAATAGACGAAGGTCAATACCAAAAATTTGTATGTGCTGATAATGCAGGAATGGACGTATTTGGCCAAGCCACGATAGAGACATCCGTTATGCGTAACTCTCTAGTGGTAGCTGAATCAATGAATAACTCTACATCAAAAAGAGTTTCTAGTTATCGTGCAGCATTTGCAACCTACCATGAACTGCTCAATTTCAAAGATATTATTGCTGTTGGCTACAAACGCATAGCAGGAGCACAAGACTATGGAACAAGTACGTATACTGGCGGCGGATTGTTTAGATTATGGGACTTGTACATACAAGGTATATTTTCCTTTAGCGAAAACACAAATTTAAAGCAAATAGACTGTGACGCTCCATTTAGAACGCTACCATCATTTAAGGATGGCGCTACCATGTTCAATCGCAATTGGGCTATTGCCGGTGCAATATATGACAAGAATGGAGTGTTTGGAGTTCAAGGAAAGTATTGGGTTTATGACGATCCCTTTTTTACATATAGTGCAACCGCTCCAGTCGATATAACGCCAGGTGTGCCATCTAACGGCAAGGTCACAACGGATCAGTATTTTGGGATTAGCTACTTAAAAAATGCGACTGATAGAAATCTTTACAGCTTTCAAGGCGCAATCGGCGTTAGTCGTCAAGACTCAAACGGTGCTGAGGTTGGAAACTGGAATATACCCGATGGCAATACTTCAGTAATGCTTGGGAACATGAGGCACTTTGCTGCCCATCAAGGCGGTCGATACAAACTAACCTTTCCAGGCATTCCTCTAGGAAATTACTGTGAATTTGAAATTAACCTACAGAAAAACATATCGGATATTTTTCTTATTGGGGTACCTTTTGACTCTTCTCTGAATCCTGTTGTTTACCAACAAGGGGGAAATGGTACTAGTATTGCCCGAGATGGTACTGGTCGCGCAATTTGCTCCCAAGCTTCAACAGCTACTGCAGTTGGCGCCGGACGCGGTCGTTTTCTGACGTCAACCGGAAGTTTAGCCAATGTCATAGCCGATACAACTGGTTTAATTTATTTCAAAGACACATCACAAAATACAATATGGCTCAAAATAAAAGTTTACCCAATAATCTCAAATACCACATACACTGGAATTATCAACACCGAATATAAGCCAGCGTTAGTGATTATTACCATATAAATAAAAAGCAACACAAAAAAGAAAATTAATGATACTTTCATGAATTCACTAACACGAGCATTATTTTATTTTCTAATTTTAAGTAGTGCATCGGTATACGCATCGACTCCTGAAGAAATTGAGAGAGAATGCATACGCCAAATGCAACTAGGCATCTGTTTTGCACGAGTAAATACTGGCAACGCCGCACAAAATGGAAGCATAATTTTATCTGGAGCGGGAAGAGTTAAGTATTCAGCGTACAGTGACTACATGAAAAATTACAACATAAAAAATCCATCAGACAATAGTATGTGTACGCTCGCACTTCAGTACATGAAGAATTCACCTGGTAGCGATCACGATAAAATAGCACGAGCAATGTGGTCTCCGCAAAAATAGAATATGCATGGTCAATATTTGGGCATCAGTACGATATTCGACAGTCTAAAATCCTTCACAATTTGGTGATATGAGCAGAGTAAGCTAACAATTAGCAAAAAGGAATCTATAATTCTAAATGAATATATATTTTGACGGCAACCTGGTAGATAAATTAATCCGAATTATCGAAAACAGCAATGAATCCATTAATTTGCCTCTATGAAGACAGAGAGACGCATGTAGTCGCGGTAAAGCTCCTCATAATCTCCATTAGGAAATTTCATCCAGAACTAACAATTCGTTTACATTTTCCGTCACCGAACATATCATTTAAAACATGGATTGAAAATATCCCGAATATTGAATTGATAACCAAAGCACTTGAAGGAACAGGTAGCTACAACATCAAACCACATGTATTGATCGACGGATTACGGACGGGTGCAAAGACATGTCTATGGTTGGATACCGATATCATCCTCGACAGTAGAATTACTTGGCTTGCAGACTTACCTGAACAGACTTTGGTTTCAACACTGGATCCACATAGTTACCCAAATGGTTCGAATTTTAGAGCGGAGGCCTTCGACCTAGAGCCTCAGAAAAATGCCATTGATGGAGCAATCAACTCAGCATTGGTGCTAGTCGATGAAGTGCACAAAGATTTTCTTGAAGACTGGGCTAAATTACTTAAGCTGCCTCAATATCAAGATTCTCAGAAAAAGCCTGTATCACTTAGGAACACCCTTATGCTGGGTGATCAGGATGCACTCAGTGCGTTGGTTGCATCTAAAAAGTATGCTTCACTCAAAGTTCTATTATTAAAACACCCTAATGACATACTTCATCATCAAGGCATTTCTGCCCTAACTTTCAGGCAGCGTCTTATATTGAAAAATAGTGATCGCCATCCATCAATAATTCATGCAATGGCAAGTACGAAACCTTGGCTCATGAAAAACAATGTAAGTCCATTTTTGAATATTAGAGATTACTATACTCGAATTTTTCTTGAATTATCTCCCTACGTATGCACGGCACGTCAATATGAGAAACTTCTAACTGAAGATAAGTCTTGGCTTAGAGTCCAAACAGTATACTCAAAATTCATGCTTTTTATATTTAGAAATGATCCATTTGCCGCTGGAGCACTACAAGCACTTGTGCAGCAAATTTTGAAGAAGTTGGTTTAATTCATATTATATATTTCTAAAATAAATGCACGCACCTCATGATTTTTTTCAACATGAATGGTATTTATACGAACATTTTTTAAAATAGGAAACCAATGCAAAAGATCAGCCAAAAGTTACACCAAAGTACCCTAAAGTATAAATCGCACTCTTTTGTTTATTTCTATAATAAAGTAAGACAAGACTCCGGATATAAGAAATACTAAGATCGTGATTAGTGTTTCACCTAACGATTTGTATTGGTCTAAAAATTGAAGGACCAATATGTGGATGAAATATATTCCACTGGAATAATTTGACAACTGCTTGCTATTGCTTGATATTTGCAACTTAAGGAATAGAATAAAAATTGCCGGACAGACAATTATTAATGAAGCTAAATTATCCACTCCCAAATCCATAGGCAATTTAAAACTATTGAAATATGACTCACCGATTAGTGCCATACACCCCAGAAGACTTAGTCTAACCGCGGCTCTCATAGACACCAATTCGACTATTTTATATTTATTCAGTATAAATCCAATGGCAAAAAATGGAAAAGATACAAAAAGGAAGTTCTTGTGAACGGCATTCATATTTAATATTTTATCTATATAATTATTATTGATTAAATGGAAAGCTCCAAAATATTGAATACAGACACCCGAAAGAAAACAGATTAAGATAACTGCTTTCAAATTTCTAATGTCTATATTTTGAAGTACTATTAATGTAGACGCCGCTCCTACCATGCCTACAACATACCATAAATGATAATATCCTTTTACTATTTCCAGTAGTGTTGAACTCACATTTTGTACTGATCCAAAAAATGGAAATCTAATCCAAAACGGAGAGTATAGTATCATCCATAGTATGTACAACACAAGTACCTTTCTAATCCACATTCGCTGTCGACCACTTACAATTGTCGGATAAAAGAAATAACCATTGATCAGAAAGAAAATGGGTACAGCAATACGAAAAATTCCATTTACAGTCAAATACTCGGCGAGTGGACTTACGTCAGATAAAAATCTGGCGTGTAATCCAACCACCATAAACGCCAAGCCAATCTTTAACGTGTCCAATGCAACATTTCTTTTCAAAGTAATTTACCTCAATACTATCTTAATAGGTACACGATGTGTTTTTTTGGAAATTTTATTCCTTCCAATCATTTTACTTTACTCTTATAAATTTAAGCTTATTTAAATTACATATTGACGATTTAATCTGTTTTTTTACCGGATCACCTATTCCAATGAACCCAAGCCGTAACCACATCGTTTTTGTTCAATATGGCGACTACCGCGAGGCTTTTCAACGCTTTGCAGCGGGCGGGCCTGAGAATTATGCCGCTCAGCGCTACTCCATCGAGTTCGTTGGTGGTCTTGCCAGGTCTATGGATGTAACAGTAATAGCTTTACCGTCAAAATCTCATGATGATTTGCTCCCAAACGGCGTTCGATCAATTGGGACGGGGTGGACTAACAATCGGAAATTATGGGCTCTATTTAAGACCCTAGAGGACCTCAAACCATCGCATCTCATAGTGAGTACACCACTGATGCCTGTACTTATGTGGGGATTATTTCGATGTAAAAGAGTTCTTCCCAACTTTGCAGACAGTTTCTCCAGTACATCAATACGTGGCCGTTTTTTTGAAGGCTTACTTGCAAGAATTCTAAATTTAAAGAAATTTGAATTCATAACAAATCACAATTTCCCGGCCTCCCGCAACTTGGTGAAGATCGGCGTTCATTCAAATAAGATTTTGCCTTGGGATTGGCCAGCACATGCTACGCCAGAGATGAATATGCCAAAGTCTGCTCCGGACCCATCGAAAGAATTTACACTTTTTTATGTCGGTTCAGTACTTGAGTCGAAAGGTGTCGGCGATTTGATTGAGGCCGCAGCCATACTACGTAGCAGAAGGGTAGATGTACGAGTAACAATCGCAGGCACCGGCGCAATTGATGAAATGAGATTAAGAGCCGCTCGATGGGGTATTTCTGAGTACGTAGACTTTAAAGGTCGCGTCTCCAATTCTGATGTGCTTCAATATATGCGCAATCATGATGCGGTTGTAGTTCCAAGTCGTCATACATACCCAGAAGGTTTGCCAATGGCCATCTATGAGGGTCTGTGTTCTCGCACACCTCTCCTAGTATCGAGTCACCCCATGTTCGTACCGGTTTTGGGTAATCAAGATGGTGTTCTAATGTTTGAAGAGGGTAATGCTAGTTCACTTGCCGATGCGATTGAAACTCTAATACGCAATCCGACAAAATATCTTGAAGTATCGAAATCTTCGGCCGAAGCTTGGTCTGCAATTCAGGTACCTTTAAAAACAGGTGAACTGATAACGCGCTGGATCTCAGGTTCGCCTGATGATTTATTAGCACTTCAAGCATTTTCTCTAGATCAATTCGACCGCAAGGCATAATTACCCGCCGTTTATGGGTCTATACAAATTAGATTTAACTTTGTAAGGAAAATAAATTTTTAATTGATTTACAAATTTTTCAAGAAAATGCCAACTTAGCGCTGATAACGCTACTGTTGTCAGGCCGTATAGAATGAAGTTTAGCCATGGCATATCTGATATTGTTAAGTTTAATCTTGGAAGAATTTTTTCTCGCATCAGTCCAGGGACATTAAAATGAATAACATACATTCCATAGCTTATGCGACCAAGATAGACAGTGACTGGGAAATTTAATAATGTCATCGAATATCTTCCGCGGCGGCCACCTACGTGCCAAAGAATAGATGTGAAAAACAAGCCAGCGCCTAGTGGTCCCAAAAGAAGTTCGTACGCAGCATATTCATGCATCCTATGAAGTGTCAGATATACAATCATTAGCGGTGTACCTATAACCAGACATATATGGCCCATAGTTCTGTTATAGGTTGGCTTTAATAAGTTAACCGCAGCCAACATGCCGCCTATACCAAATGTATCAAAATGGGCTGGCATCATCATATTTACTTGAAATTCTGTAAATCCGAAATTCAAGCCAAGAATCCTGAATATGGGGCCAATTAAAATCACTATCAAAATAGATTTAAGTATTTTAGATAATGGTGTGAACAGAAGTAAAAATGGCCAAATTAAATAGAATTGCTCTTCTACAGCCAACGTCCAGAAGTGAGCTAACATCTTACTAAAGATAGCTGGATTATCTGCAAACAGAAAGTTTTGGATATATAGAAAGAACGCCCATATATGCTCGCGTGCAGCTGCCAAACTCACCAGCACCGCTGTCAAATATAAATAATATACAGGAAAAAGCCTCAGCACACGGCGAATGTAAAAATTTCTGAGCAGTGCCCCGATGTCATCTCCAGATTCCATTTGCAACCTTGCAGAAAGTAGAATTCCAGTTATTAGGTAACCACTAAGTGCGAAAAAAAACTGGACACCCAATTCACCCCATGGAAGAGCGTCCTTTATTGGATCGCCACTTGGTATGAAATGAGTTATAAATACTGATAGAACTGCATAAAATCGCAAACTATCAAGTTGCGGCACATATTCCGACGTAAATTTGTTGCTCATTATATTAATAATGAGCAACAAAGGCTCGACTATTATATTCAACTATCTCGATATCTCTAAGGAGATGCTGATTGAACGAGAGTTGAAAACTATTTCCCAAATCATTCAATCGAAACCTCCAATCATGCTTCGTCATGACATGGTAAGTGTTACTCATACGCTGTAAAGCATAGAGTTCTTCATTTTCAAGTATATTGTCCAACTCCTCAATTGCTTCATTTGCATTATCAGATAGCTCAATCGTTGAATTCTCCCAAGACAGCATGTCATCTGCCATACGCGACACTGGGCGCTTACCCGCAACAATGCAACCTGACAACATTGATTCAAGCCAACGACTTGTAACCATCATAGATATCGGACGATCGCCAGTTGCACCTACATGGAGATTAAATGCTAAAGATATTTTAGACCTCTGCAGTAGTTTAAAAAGCATTCCTCTTTCCAAACCCACTGTTGGTCCTCTTACATTTCCCAAAGGGGAATGCAGATATAAATAGGGATTAGATGGTTGGTGATAAGCTTGAATTAATTTTTCTTGATATGCGGTTGGCATACGACCAAAACCTACTATATCAACACTGCGAATAGATGATGCAAGTGGGCCCCAACGCAAGGTATCAATACCTTGGTACATCTGGTGCACATTTATTTTATACTTATTTTTTACATAATCCATATCACCATGTGCTGTAACAAAGACTGCATCAAATTCTGAAGTTACGTCAACATAGCCTTCTTCATGATATGAATCGGTGATAATTCCATAAATCTTTGCAAATTTCTTTCTGTATCCTGAAATAGATTTCGCCATATTGAGATCATTAGGAGACCGGGCAACAACTACCAATACATCGCCTCCTGGTGATTCTATTGGCTCAAACCTGCTTCTACCCATTACAAAATTTGCAAAGCGACCTTGATCAATGGGTTTTGGTGACACTAGCGTCGCATCAAGATAATATGCAAGTAGTTCAGCAAATTCATCAACCGCGAGCCAACCAACAAACGGGTTAGCTTGTCCAGCATACATAATAGTAGCATTCATATTCCGACGATTATCCTACTTTTTCATAATGGCATAATAACCAAGTTTGCGTGCCAAATTCTTTATCCTTTGGTCGTGCTCATATATCGCCAATGGCATATCTATAAAAGAGCGTATAGACAAAGCATTGGATACTTCCTTTGGTGCTGGAAAAAGGTTCCTCTCACATGCACTTTTCACCCACCATTTGGCAATCCCACTTGCATGAAAACATTTAACACTCTTGATATTCTCCATGGCAAGCATTCGCGTCCCAGATACGCCCAGCTTTAGCAAGAGTCTCTTCCATTGCCGATACTGCCAGCAATACCAATGGCTTGGATCGTAATAGCCGCCACCGACTTTCATTGCCAACGCAGCCCATACAATGGCCTCAACGTGCATAACTCTGGGTATATCTGCCCCACCCAATGTTTTTATCAACTGGTCGAGCCATGCCATGTCGAGGTTATTGCGCAATTGTGCTACACCGATATCAACATGGTGTGCCAATGGAATGCCGCTGTTGTAGGCCCGCATTACCGTCTCATGTGGCAGCAAGCAACTAGGTGGCTGCCACATCAGGTAAATCCCGGTTACAGGTGTTGGCTCAAATTTGAAGAAATTGGGGAAGTAAAGGTCTGGGTCCAGAACGATGATTTCTGACCCGGCTTCGGCAAACAAAAGGGGGTCGGTAATCTTGCGCCAGCATGGGTGCCCCATACGAAACCTGCTCAAGTTCGGATAGGGTTTGAACTGCGTTTCAGCCCGGAGATCGGCATCTGCCTGGCTGTAGACCTGCCATGTGTGCCGTGTGTCCAGACTCAGCTTGGTCAGTGCATCAATTATTTTGACTTTATCGCTTTCATCGTCTGTCAGCAACGTCAGGGAAATGGGCTCCATGACATGTTTTGTCAAGCTCTCTATTCCTTTCTCTGCATAAGGAAGCGCACTTGCACTGAGCACGATGAACACTTGACGCGGCTTTGTGTCATTGGTTTTCATTGTTGCACCTTGATTTTCATATGTGTATTGTTAATTTACTGATCTGACCAAATGGTTAATGGTCTCTAAACATCAACTTGGCGGGCACACCTACGGCGGTGCAGTTTTCCGGTACATCCATGATTACAACAGCGTTCGCACCAATTTTTGCATGACTACCCAGCTTGATACCGCCCAGCACTTTGGCGCCGGCGCCAATATCCACATGCCCCCCTACCGTGGGTACGCCACTGTTACCTCCACCTATGGTTACCTGTTGAAATATCAGGCAATTGGGCCCAATGACAGCATCAGGATGTATCACGATTCCATTGGGATGTGGAATCAACAAGCCACCGCCTATTTTGCAGGCAATGGGAATATCCGCCCCGGTTATGGCGGCCCAAAATATGTGGCGGAATTTCGCGTAGTGCTTGCACACCAAGGCAAACACTCCAGGCCTACTTGCTGCGCGCTGGTAGTCGCGTATGCAGGTCAGTAACGACTTTGCTGGATGCCAGGCCCAAAAAGGCTTTGCTTCGCGAGACCAATCTGGTTCGGTGGCCGAGACTTCCGTGGTCATGCTGCTTGTACCTCTCGCGTGTAGATCTGCACCATCTGATCTACCTTGATTTCCCAGTCAAACTCTTTCTCTATGCGGGAGCGCCCCGCCCGTCCCATGGTCTTTCTGAGTTCCGCATTGCTCGCCAACTGAACCAAAGCATCGGCAACGTCGCGGGTGAAGGCCTCGCGGCCGGTTGGCTGAACCAATACACCACAACGCGCATCTATGTAATCCGCTGGTCCGCCCCAGTTGGTCGCAACAACAGGCAAGCCCATTGCCATTGCCTCGAGCACCACGGCACCACCGCACTCCATCAGGCTTGTTAACACCAGGCCATCAGAGCTCTGCAGGTATTGCGCACACTCCGCCTGTGCCTTCCAGCCAACAAAGAAGATCTTTCCAGCTTCGGTTCCTTCAGCCCATACGCCCAGGCCTCTGGCTTGTTGCTCCAATGCGGCACGCTGGTCACCATCCCCAATAATCGAAAGCGCAATGTTGGCACTTTTGGAGGCAATGGCAAACGCGGTGATCAGTATGTCTACCGCCTTCCAGTCCACCAGCCTGCCCATGTAGACGAAGCGCACCACTTGGTCTGGCTTTGTTTCTGGCTTGACCGCGGCGTCTTTCCAGAGCGACAGATCGACACCGTTCTCTACCAGGATCTGTGTCTTTACATCCTTCAGGCAAGCAGGCAGAGCCAGTCTGGTCCGCTCATTGGCCACCAGCAGCACTGCAGCATTCTTCTTGCCGGGTAAGAATGTATTCAGCGTGCTGGAGAAGCTGCGCCCCAATGCCATTGCTGCTGTCTCAAACTTGTTCTGCAGCCGCCTGAAGGCTGGTGGATAGTCCATGCCTCCATTCATGGGGCCAATCACCACCGGCACCCCCAAGTTGAACAGCAACGATGGCTCCTTGGGGGACACGGGCATGGGCTGGTGCACCACGTTGATGCCCACCTCTTTGATCAGCTGCTTGATGAGGCGGCGCTGAATGATCTGGCTGGCCACCCGCATCAGAAAGCCAACCGTGAAGTTGGAGATGCGGTCTGGCAGCTTGGTGCCTACGTTCCACAAAAACCGGTGCAGCTTGGTGTCTGGCACAAACCGTATTCGGTCCTGGTCATTGGGGTACAGGGTCAGCAGTTCCTGCTTGGTGCGCTCGTGCACCACCAGCCATACCGGTATGTTGCGCTTGCGCAGCACACGGTAGTAATGCAGCGGCAACACGGCTTCGCCACCAAACTTGGCCGATGCATGCTCGGCAACTATCAGCACACGCAAGTCTTTTTGTGGATTGGTCACAGTGGGTTCCATCTACGCAGACTCAGAAACAACATCAAAAGAAAACTCGGCACTCTTGTGCCCTTCAATTTGCAGGCTCTTGCCCCGGTTCAATTGCTGTCCGCACACAAGGGTCAGCAGCCCCAAGTAAGCACTGTCAATGGCAAGCACGTTTTCCACATGCAGCCTGATGTTGAGCTGCTGATTGGCATACTGGCCCAGCAGCGCCTTGAGCGGCTTCAGGTTTTTGCTGACACAGGCACCAGACACGGTAATGTCCAGGGTGTCTTGATTGCAAACATGCCGCAGCTCCAGGGGCGCCAGGTCGCTCTTTGCGTCCCGCTTCAGCACCTGGCGAATATTCGCAACAGTGACCAAGCCCAGGCCAAACTTGAAGAGGCCCAGCACATCATTCAGGTAGCGCTTCCACAGGGTGGGCTCTTCCACAATGCGCCACACCCACTCCAGCCCGATGTTTTGCATCCAGCGCGGCGCACGGCGCACATTGCCGGCCACAAAGTTCAACACGGCGCCGAGGTGGCTCACCACGGGTACATCAAGGGCTGCCAGGTTGTGTTCAATCCAGGCCTGGCCTTTGACGGCCCCCAAAGACACCACCAAAAACTCTGCGCCGCTGGCGTTGATCTTTGCAATGGTGTCTGGCGTGCTCATCTCGGCAACACTGCCAAAGCCCGGGGTTTCAAAACCCACACACTGCAGGCCGCCGTCTTCGGCGTTCAGTATCTGCATGGCTTTCTCGGCAATGCCTGGTTGGCCACCGAAGAAGTAGACCTTGATCTTGCGGCCCCGGCCTTTGCGCAGGGCATCAAACACATCTGACCCGGCCACGCGCTCGGTAATGGGTATGCCCAGCAACCTGGACATCCACACAATGGGCATACCATCGGGCAGGCTCAGGTCGCTCTTGA
The DNA here is from genome assembly GCF_003415675.1 of Rhodoferax lacus. Lineage (GTDB taxonomy): Bacteria > Pseudomonadota > Gammaproteobacteria > Burkholderiales > Burkholderiaceae_C > Allorhodoferax > Allorhodoferax lacus. Next base: position 193,239 of record NZ_QFZK01000002.1, on the reverse strand, counting down.
TCACCGACTCGCGGAACGGCTTGTTGCTTTGCGCAGCGATCAAAAAGTTGAGGTTGGGCGTAGAAAAAAAACACGGTGTGCGGTTGAAGGCCGCCTGGCGGATCTGCTCAGTAGCTTGTGCCAGCGTGATGGCGTCAAAGGGCAAGCCCATCAGGCAATGCACCTTGCGATCAAAATTGGCTTGCGTGCTCTTCATGTTTCACCATCGCGCTTGGAGCGCACCCACGAAGCCTGCCGCTTCACCAGAAAAAAGAAGTACAGCGGTATCTTGGTAACGATGTACAGCGGCACACCACACAGCTGCCTGAAGCTGATGGTGTCGCGGCCAAAGCGCAGCCAGGCCAGCACGATTGCAATGCCCACGATCACCAGGGCCACTGCGGCTAGCTGCATTGCCATCAGGCCTGCGCCCAAGGCCAACCAAAAGGTGCCGGTGGCGGCGCACACGGCCACCAAAAACAAAACCAGCAAGGCCAGAGGCGGCACGCACAAGTCCAGCGCCATGCCCAACAAACCCAGGTTCCGGCGCATGGCAGACTGTGCAAACAGCGCGGGCACCTGGCCCACAATCACGCCCAGGTGGCCGTGCTCCCAGCGGGTGCGCTGCGCCTGTATGCCTTCATGGGACGTGGGGAAATAGCTGGTAACCAAAGCCTGCGGGCAAAACAGCGGCGCTGCATTGTTGCGTGCCAGGTCCAGGCCCAGTTGCATGTCTTCCACGATGTGGCCTGTGGCCAGGCTGGCCCGGCTGATATGCGCCCAGGTGAATGCCATGCCGGTACCCATCAGCTGGCATGGCAGGCCCAAGCGATGAAAGCCCAAGGGCCGCACCAGGTTCTTGACCAGCCAGGCAAATTCGGCCAGACGGCTCTTGGTGGAAGCCCCTGGCAGGTTGCGCATCAGGTACAGCGCCTGCACCGGCCGCTGTTGCGCCACGCACTGTGCCACCAGGGTGCCTATCGCATTGCCGGTGACTTCGCAGTCGGCATCCAGTATCAGCACCACATCAGGCGGGTTGGCCTCCAGATGGCGCACACCAAAGTCCAAGGCATAGCCCTTGCCGCGCATCTCTGCATGCTGGCGCTCTACCACTTCAATCGGGTGCTGGCCTGCGGCAATGCTGCGCGCCAGGTCTGCCGTGTTGTCGCTGCAGTTGTCGGCCACCATCAGCAGGCGCGTGTGGGCGTTCAGGTGGGGCAGCAATGCGCGCAGTATTTTTTCCAGGCCCAAGGCTTCGTTGTGGGCCGGCATCAGGATGCAAACGCGGGTGGGTACCTTGGCTGTGTCGGCGTCAGGCACCGGATTGGTCTGGCGTGACACAAAGGCGACCAGCACCTGCACCAGCAGCACGGTGCAGGGCAGCAGCAGGGCCAGCGCCAGGGCGGTCAACAGGGTTTGTGCAAGGCTCAGCATGGCTCAGACAGCTTGGCGTATGGCTTGCTGAAACAGGGCGGCCAGCTTGGCTGCCTCGGTGTCCACCGAATGGCGCTGCAGCACCCGCTCGTAGGCGCGTGCGCCCATTGCGTGAAGCACTTCCACAGGCGTAGACAAGCACGCTGCAATGGCCTCGGCCAGTTCTTCCACCGAACCCGCAGCAAACAGCCAGCCGCTTTCACCATGGCGCACCAGCTCTGGCACGCCGGCAATGCTGGTGGTGAGCACCGGGCGCCGCAGGGCCATGGCCTCCATGATCACCACGGGCAGCCCTTCGGCAAAGCTGGGCAGCACCATGGCGCGCGCCGCCAGCAGTTCGTTGCGCACCTGGTCACTGCTGATCCAACCGGTAATGCGCACCTGCTGGCGCAGGCCGCTTCGGTCTATCAGCGCTTCAATTTCGGGGCGCATTTCGCCATCACCGGCCAGCACCAGATCAAACCGGATGCCGCGCTGTGCCAGCAAGGCCATGGCCTGCACCAGCAACAGCTGGCCTTTTTGCTCGCACAGGCGCCCCACGCACACCAGCCTGGGGATGTCGGGCGGCTGCGAAGGCGCCAGCGCATGGAAGGATTCTTCCAGGCCACAGTGCACCACATGCACCTTGGGCCACTGGGTGTAGTCAATCCAGCGGAACAGCTGGCTGCGGCCAAACGAGCTGATGGCCACCACAAAGGCCGAGCGCTTGATTTTTTCTGCCAGACCTATGAACTGGGGTTTGTCGAATTCTTCCGGGCCATGCACGGTAAAGCTGAAGCCCGGCCCGCCCAGGGCATGGGCCAGCATCACCACCTCAGTGGAGTTGGTGCCAAAGTGAGCGTGCACATGCTGGCTGCCAAAGCGGCGCAGATGGCCCAGCAGCAGGCAGGCCTCGGCCAGGTACACCAGGTGGTACACAAAGGGGCGCTCGGAACGGTGCGACATGCCAAAGGCCAGCTGCACGGCTTTGGCAAACAGCAGCGGCGCGGTGACGGCTGTGCGCACAAAGGCTGCCAGCAAAGGCAGCAGGCCGCCCTTGAGCAAATGGGTGGTGTTGCCCTGCTCTGCGATGTCGTCTTTGTCGGTGACCTTTTCATCCCAGCCACGCAGGGCCACGCGCTGCACGCTGAAGCCCAGGCGTTCCAGGGCCATGATTTCACGGCGGATAAAGCTGTGGCTTACTTTGGGGTACTGGTTGACGAAATAGGTGATGCGTAAATTCATCGAGCAAGCGGCAATTTATTTGTATTCAATCAGTGTCATGGTTTTTCCCCCCAGCCGTTGCACCCATGAGCGCAGTGCGCCCTGTGCTTCCGGAAACTTGCCCAGCACCAAAAAGACCGCATGCCAGCCCGCAGCCGGCAGCTTGTTGCGGTTGCGCAGGTAAATGCGCAGTGCCTGCAGTGGGTATGCAAGAAACAGACCCAATGCCCACCCATGGGTCAGTAAAGCAAGGCACAGCATACTGCATGGCAGCCACAGCCCCCACAGCCAGGCACTGCGTGTTTCGCGGACCCAATGTTGCTCTGGCTTGGCACCATGCAGGGCCGCACCATGGGCAAAGGCATAGCCAGCCCGCTTGCTGCGGTTCCACCACTGGCCAAAGCGCAGGATGGCTGCATCGTGCAGCGTCATTTCGTGGTCCAGGCGCCAGATGCGCCAGCCTGCCGCACGCAGGCGCACACACAGTTCTGGCTCTTCTCCGGCTATCAGGCCTGCCCTGTAGCCCCCTGCGGCCTGCAGCGCATCTGCGCGCATCAGCACATCCCCACCGCAGCTCTTGGCCGGGCCTGCGGGGGTGTCCCATTCAATGTCACACAGCTGGTTGTAGATGCTATTGTGGGGATAGCGCTCTCGGCGGCGGCCGCACACTGCTGCCACATCCGGGTGTGCGCCTGCAAACGCAAGGGCTGCTGCCAACCAGCCGTCTACCAGCTCGCAGTCACCATCCACAAACTGCACATAGCGCAGCTTGGGCAGCAACTGCAAGGCGCGGGCAAAGCCTTCATTGCGGGCACGGGCTGCTGTAAAGGGCTGCGCCATGTCGAGGTTGACCACACTGCAGCCCAGACCCAAGGCCATGGAAACCGAGTTGTCGGTAGAGCCAGAGTCCACATACACCACAGCGCCCACTTGGCCACTGGCTAGGGCAGAGGCCAGGCAGGCTTGCAAACGCTGGCCTTCGTTGCGGCCGATGGCGACGACTGCCAAGAGCGCGGGCGAAGCGGCAAGTGGCGAAGCTGCATCCGGCATCAAATGGAGTGTTCCTTCATGGGTCGGATTTGGGCCGGAATGCCAACCGCAATGGAGTTGGATGGCACATCGCAGGTAACGACGGCGTTGGCACCAATGAGCACGTTGTCGCCAATGGTGATGTCGCCCAGCACTTTGGCGCCAGCGCCAATGTCTACGTTGTTGCCAAACCGCGGTGCGCAAGGGTGGGTGGAGCGCTTGAGACCAATCACTACGCCAGTGCGGATGCGGCAGTTGTCCCCGAACACGGTGTAGCCGCTGATGACGATGCCGCCTGAATGGTCGATGATGAAGTTGGAGCCAATGGTGGCTTCGCAGGGCAGTTCTATACCGGCAAAGACCTGGACCATTTTGAAAAGGAACTTGTAGACAAAAGAGAAGGGCTTGCGGAGCAGCGGCGTGGAGATGGTGTAGCGCCAACGGCCAAACCGGTACACCAGCAATGCCCAAAACCCCTGTGCGGCCCAGTGCCCATCGTGGGCTTTGAGGTCGGCACGTATATTTTTAAACATGGCTAAATTATCGGGCACGAAATGGAGCCCGTTTGGGCTTTGACAAAAATACCGTACCCCGCTGCAGAATCCGGCGTCGTACGACAAGAGTGGGCTGTTTACAATGATCAAACAAGCTCCAATGAGGAGCCTTATGCTTCAATTAAGAACATACATGACCACCAATTCTGAGTCGTTACGTCAAAAAATATTCACAGGCACTGCTTGGACCATGCTTGGCATGGGGGCGAGCCAACTCTTGCGCTTTGGTAAAAGCCTGATATTGACTCGCCTACTTTTTCCTGAAGCATATGGTCTCATGGCCATTGTGTGGTCAGTCTCCTTTGGCATGGTAATGTTGTCTGATGCGGGCCTATCTGCGGCGGCACTAAGACATAAAAGAGGGGGTGAAGAAGATTTTTTAAATACCATCTGGACTATGAAGATAGTGCGGGGTTTATTGTTTTTCGTAGCTATGTCACTTGTTGCATATCCAGTTTCAAAATTTTATGCAATGCCAGACTTGGTTTGGCTAATACCCATAGCAGGCTTTGCTCATATGCTGGAAGGCTTTAGCTCAACCAATGTTTATGTAATGCAGAGAAACATGATATACGGTCGCCTCACCATGCTGGAGTTTGCCAATGATATTATTGGCCTAGTAGTAATATTAGTTTGGGCTTATTTCTACCCAAGCGTAGCTGCTTTAATTGGCAGCGTTGTTATATGCGCATTTTTTCAAGTTTATTACAGCCATGCATTGTTGCCAGGAAAGCGAAATCGGCTGCGCTGGGATCCTGCGGTCGCCACCGAGGTATTTCACTTTGGAAAATGGGTATTACTCAGCAGCTGTATCTATCTTGTCTACTCGCAAGGTGACAGGATGATGCTGGGAAAGTATTTGACAGCTGCGCAACTTGGCGTGTACAGCATTGCAATTATGTTAAGTGAAGTCGTGAGCGGTGTAATGGGCAAGATCAACAGCAATGTTATGTTCCCTGCTTTGAGCAATATTATCAACAAAGACCGATCTCGATTGCTGACCGTTTTTTACAAGACTCGTTTGCTCACTGATGGACTGATGGTGGTACCCATCGCCGTACTAATGTTAATAGGTGCTCAAGTTATTGCATTGCTCTATGACGTTCGCTACAGGGATGCTGGCTGGATGCTGCAAATACTGTGTGTAAGACTGCTTATGTCTTCCATTTTAACCAGCAGTGAATCCTGTCTCCTTGCTCTTGGAAAGCCAAAATATGCCGTGCTCCAGAACTCACTTCGAGCTGCTGTAATACTGGTTGGCATACCCTTTGGATGGGCTTATGCCGGCATGTATGGTGTAGTTTGGGCTGTTGCTTTGACAGAGGTCCCCGTACTATTTTTGCTTTGGTACGGCATGTATAAAAACGCGGTATTTTCTATACTTCATGAATTGCGCTCATTTCTATTTGCCGGCATGGGCGCAGGATTAGGCTACTTGATATCAAACTACGTACTCATGTAGAATTTTTATCTGTAGCCAACACCATTTTGGAGTAGGCAATACCCATAGCCGCAATTCCCCAACACAAAAGCGGAACATTTAGAATATCACTAACAGACGACATCATAACCATAATACCTACCAATGCACCAATCAAGACCTGACCTAACTCATGCTCCTCAGACGAAAATGTTGTGCGCCGCATGCTACGAAACATAAGAGAAAACACACTACAAAAGAATAATAGATAAAGAAACAATCCCACAAAACCAGAATTCAAGGCTACACCAATATAATTATTTACAATGTCGATAATGCCCTGCCCCTGCCTTAGATCCTCAAGATAAAGCCAATAATCATTCGACCCAAAATATGGATTATTATAAATTACAGACATAGATTTCTCAATGACCAAACGCCTGTAATCCATGCTGCCCTCATCTAATTTCCCCACGAATGGCAAATAAGAAATTATGGTATCTCCGTAATCTGTAAACAATAGCAATGTGAAGACCATTAATACCGCGATCATTGCCTTTGCAAGCCGAGAAAAAGCATGCGCTCCAAATACTATGCTTACGACTATTGCAATTGCCACACCCACCCATGGTCCTTTAGACAGAGGAGATATTTCTCCCGCAATGAGCAAAGCAAACCCAATGAAATATGCTTTTTTATTCGGCACGCTTTTATTCAAAAAGACATACAGTGTTAGTGCTATTGCCAACACATAGCCCAATACAATTGCTTGGCCTGTAGTAGCAATTGCGCGAAGATTGCCTCCACGCCCCATGTAACCCATACCGCCATCAACTCCGATGGCATCACTCAACGTTTGGTAAACCAACCATTGCTTACTAAATTCAAAAATACCCACCACTGAAATCACCATCGCACCAACAACAAAAGACATCACCACATCTCTGAAGCTCTTAATGTCTTTTATGGTACGGCTAATTGCAAAGTACGGTATTAATACATCAAATACCCAACCCAAGAGGTAGCGGACCCACTCAGTAAATACTAGATACTGGAATTGCAATATAGCATTAAGCGAAAAATATAGAACCAGAACAATATCTGCAAAGTTCCATTTGAACTTACCTTGATTTGGTGCAAATAAAATTCTCCAAAATATAGGCAACAAAATTATCCAAACCAATACTCGCTGGTAAGTAACTGCGATAAAATAACTGATGCCTGCAAATCCTGGGACAAAAGCGTTCAACTCCGGCATTGCCAGTATCAAGAAGAAGAAGAGTGCTACTTTATTGGAATCCTTCTTTGCTGCTCGAAGTGCCAAGATAATCACAATCGCATAAAATATCCATATATTTTGCGACAAGAATCCAGCTAATGTTATATAAATCCATGTGTTTCGACGCGATTTAAAATCACCTTTAGCAATCGCTATCGCGGTTGCAGGCGCTTCGCTGAACTTAAACACCAGCGCTGTCATCACCAGTATAAAAACTAGCGCCCTTATGTACTCAGGCATTGAATATTCCGAAGTCTAGCGATTCAGTGCGCAACGTCAATAAGTGGTGGGTTATTCAAAACAGCGCCCACAATATTGATATTGGAACGCTTCAACGCATCCATCATTTCCACATAAGCAGACAGCTTGGTTTCATTGGCCCGGGCCACCACCATCGCTGCGCCAGCCTTTGCAGCAATCAGCATGGCATCTGCACCGACGGACATGGAGGGCGTGTCTATCAATACCACGTCATAGGCCTTGCTGGCCCACTCCATCAACTCGGCCAAATTGGCGCGGTTCAGCAGTTCCAGGGGGTTGGGTGGCACAGGCCCTGCAGTCAATACCTGCAGGTTAGGCATGAAGGAGATGGTTTGCAGCGCACTGGCCACATCCGAGCGCCCTGCCAGCAAGCTGCTAAAACCCAGCTGGTTGCTGATTTGAAACAGTACATGCTGGCGCGGGGTGCGCATGTCGGCATCAATCAGCAAGGTGCGCTCGCCCATTTGGGCGAAAACGATGGCGAGGTTTGCGGCCAAGTAACTGCCGCCCTCTGCCCTGCCGGCCCCCAGAACAGGGAGCATGGCGCGGCCTTCAGAGCCATCAAACCAGCGCAGCTTGAGCTGGCTGCGAATGGAACGAAGCTGATCCACCTCGTGGCTGAAGGGCATATAGGCCGCCACCAGCTCGGGGTTGGTGGCCTTGCCACTGCTGCGGGGCAAATAGGCGTATTCATATTGGTACGACAGCGCGTAGCGGATGTCGCCCTCGCTTATCAGGCCCATGTGGATGGCAGCTTCGCCAAAGCGTATGCCTTTTTCGCGCTGGTACGACATGACGCGGATGGCGTCGTCCTGGCTGATGACGCCCGCGTCCACCAATATCTTGCCAATGGAGCGCTTGGGCGTGTTGTTGGTGGAGGGGCCGTCCGGGCCTTCGTCCAGGTCAATGTCTATGTCGGCCGGGAACAGGGAAGAGTGAAAGTGTTCTTTGTCTTTGTTCATTACAGGCTTCCCAGTCGGCTGGCAGCCGCAATTTCTTTACGCACACGGCGCTTGGTAAAAAACTTCTGAAACAAGGCCAGACGCTCTGTCAACGAATAGACGTCGCCACGGCGCTCGATGATGCCCAGCACCGGCACATCGTCCACCATGATGTCTTGCACCACGCGCACCTTGCGGTTCAGCATCTCCAGGCCCATGGCAGCCGCAAATGCTGCAGCCAATGCGCCCATCACAGTGGCGGCCAAAAACTTGGGCTTGTCTGGCTTGTAGGGGTAGGCTGGCTCCACGGCCGGGCTGAGGATGGACACATTGGCCTGGTCGGTCTGCTTCTCCAGGTTGAGTTGGTTGCTACGCTGCAGCACCGATTCATAAATGGCCTTGGCAGCTTCCACGTCTTGCGCCAGCACGGACACTTCATCACGCTGGCTGCGCAAGGACAGCACGCGTTCTTTTTGGGCCGCAATCACGCCGCGCAGCTCGCCTTCACGCAGGCTGGCGGTTGTTCTGGCCACACCGGTGCTGCCGGACACGCGGCCCATCTCCACGGTTATTTGCTGCTTCAGCTCGGCCACCTGGCCTTCCAGTTGCACGCGTTGGGGGTGGTTGGGCCCCAAGCTGACGCTCAGCTCGGTCAGCTTGTTTTCGGCACGGTTCAAATCGGCACGCAGGTTTTGCACCACGCTGCTCGCTTGCACGTCAGGCGACAGTTCACCACCCGATGTTTTCTGGCGGCTGTTGATGGCCATGTTTTCGCTCTGGATAGACACCAGCTGCGACATCAGGGCATCCAGGCGTTGGCTCTCTACGTCGGCTTTTTGGTCGCTTCCCACCAGCCCATGGGTACGCTGGTATTCGGACAGCTTGGTTTGCTTTTGCTCCACGTCAGCACGCAAGGTTTTCAGGCGCTCGTCAAACCATTCTGAATACTGGCGCACGGGCTCTACCCGCAGGTCCACCGTCAGGTCCAGATAGGCCTGTGCATAGGTGTTGACGATGGCGGTAACAAACTTGGCGTCTTTGCCCTCAAAGGTCAGGCGGATGATGTTGCTACCACGCAGTGCCTCGGCCTGCAGGTTTTTGCGCAGCAGGTTGGCGTAGTAGTTTTCCAGGGGGATCTTGCCCTTGGTGGCTATTTTCCAGTCCTCAATCAGGCCGGGGTTCGAAGCAATTTTCAGGCGGTTGATCACGCCAACGGCCACGCGCTCGCTTTGCAAAATGGCAATTTGCGTGGCCACATAGTTGCCGGCCGTGGCAGCCGCCCCGGCAATCGGGTCTACCTTGGAGTCCACCAGCAGGTCGGTGCTGGCCTGGTATACCTTGGGTGCCGTCCACGTATAAAACGTGCCACCTACAAGCACCACGGCAAACACCAGTGCCGCTATGTAGCGATGCGCAAAGACAATTAAAAATATTTGTTTCGGGTTCATGCTGCGGCTCGCTTAAAACAGGCTTTCGCGCACGAAGATCACGTCATCGGGTTGCACCATGTCTTTCATGTCGGGTGACAGTTCCTTTACCGTGCCGTCAGGTGCCTGGCGGTTCAGGCGCAGGCGCTTTTCGGTGCCACGCACCGTGGGGCCACCAGCCATCACCAGCGCCTGCATGAAGCTCATATTGCGCTCCAGCCGGAAAGAGCCGGGGCGCTGGGCTTCGCCATACACATAGAACACCGGGGCGCGGTGCACATAGACCACATCACCGCCGGCCATCAGGATGTCGCTGCCGCTTTTGCCTTCCAGGTAGGTGGCAGCCACATTGATTTCCTGGCGCATGGGCTTGCCATTGCGCTGGCCGGTAATGATCACGGTGTCAGAGCCCACAGAGGTAATGCCACCAGCCAGGGCCAGCACGTCCGACAGGCGTGTATCGGCATACTCCAAAGCCACCTGGCCGGGCTTGCCCACATTGCCCAGCACAGACACCTGCTTGCGGCGCGCAGACACCTGGGTGATGCTGATCTGGGGCAGCTTCATGAAGCCACCCGAGGTCAGCGCGTCGGCAATGGTTTTTTCGGCAGCGGGAATGGTCAGGCCGGCAATCTTGGCAGAGCCAATCAGCGGGTACGAGATGGCGCCAGACTCCTGGATGCGGGTTTCGAGTGTGAGCTCCGGGCTTTGGAACACCTGGATGCGCACGGTGTCGCCAGCGCCCAGCCGGTCATCAAAAACCTTGTCTTGTGCCTGCACGGCGCCCAGGCTGGCAACGGCCAGCAGCAGAGAAACAGCGCAGGTGCGAAATGTATTGAATGTAGTCATTAGAGTCCCTTGATTCCTTGTTCGACAATAGTGGCTTCGGCCTTGGCTCTGGCATTGATTTGCGCTTCTTCATCTGCCTCGCTTTGCACCAGCGCCTTGCGCCCCGCCTTGAACGCGGCTTCTCCACCCACAAACTCGCCAAAATATTCCAGCTTGGCGTTTTTCTTCATATCAAGCTTAGCTTGTTTGATGGTGGCGGCAGCGTGCTGGTTGCTCAAAAACGCGGTGATGGCGGGCAGAATTTTGCTGGCGGCAATGGGTTGTGCGATTGAAGACACAAGGCGCACCACGGTGTAAGCGTCGCGCCCTTCAATCAGGCCCATCTGGCCATCCTTGAACCGCTGCAGCTTGGTCAGCACCTCCATGGGAATCTGCTCTGCGGCTCGGGTGCCCTCGGTGGTTTGAAAGTCCACCTTTTTGTCTTTCAGCCAGGCGGCTACCTCTTCCATGCGCTTGGCAGTGCCCACCTGGGCACGGAGTTTGTCCATGCCGGGGGTGGACTTCTTCAGCACGATTTCCTGCAGGGTAAAGATGCGGCGTTCGGCATACAGGGCCGGGTGCTCTGCGTAGTAGCGCTTGGCCTCTTCTTCACCAACGGGGGCCAGGTCTGCAGCGAGCTGGTCCATGGCGGCGCGGGCCAGGATCTCGCGGCGGCTGGCCTCAATGGCATTGGCCACTTCGGGCTTGCGGTCCAGCTTGTTGGTGATGGCCAGGTTGACGGCCAGCTGCTGCTCTACCAGGGTGCCCAGGATTTCTGTCTTGGCATGCGAGATGTTTTCTGGCGTGATGTCGGGCGTCTTGGCCAGCATCTCATTCAACTGCCGCAGGTTGATGTCGGCACCGTCCACGGTGGCCACCACCTGGGCGGCCATGGGGTCTTTGTTGCCACATCCCGCTGCCAGCAACGCTGCAGCACCCACCACACACAAGCCAAGAACGAAACGAGGCGATACAGACAATGCGTACATGCAGACCAATACAACAGACTAGAAGCTGAACACGGCACCCAGCGTCAGCAGCTGGGCAGTAAAGTCTGTGTTGGCCACAGTGGAGCTGCGGCTGGTTTGGGCGATGGTTGCAGACAGGCTGAGCTTTTGGTACGGCTGCCAGCTAAAAGACAGCGAGGTGTCCTGCAGGCGGTCCTGGCGCGATGACGCTGTGCCGTAAGGGTTGCCTTTGTCATCCAGGGTACCTGTGCGGTATTGGGCGCGCACCGAGGTAACCGGGCTGATTTGCCACACAGGCGCAATGGTGAAGTAGTCGGTCTGTGTGTGGGTGGAGCCCAGGGTCTGGTAGCTGACCAGATCGCGCTGCCAACCGGCGGTGAGTGATGTCTTGCCCGTCAGGCGCCACACCAGGTTGGCTGCGCCACTGGTGCCACTGAAATCAAACTGGGGGGTGGCGCCAAATTTTTGATTGACAGAAGCCACGTGGCCATTGAGCGTGGTGTTGCCACTCAGCACCCAGACCACGGCCACGTCGTCGGTGGTCAGCACGTAGTCGGTGTTGCTGTCGCCATTGGATACCTGGTGGAAATAGGCCAGCGAATTGCCGGAGCCCAGCACATAGCGCACACCGGCATTGGCACCGGTGGCGTGGTTGTCAGACTGGCCGATCACGGCGCGCTCATTGATGGTGCTGGTGTTCACCACGCCTGCGGTTACTTGCCAGGGGCCACCAAGGTCATAGGCGGCGGCAATGGCATTGTTTTGTGCGGTGGTCTTGTTGCGCAGTGTGCGGTCTACGCTGTCGTTGGCAGCCACCAGTGTTTCAGCACGCGAGCTGGTCACCGTGCCATGCAACTCGGGCGTAAAGCTCCAGAACCAGGTGCCGTTGTAGTTGGTGCCAGTGTTGTCAAAGTTAGTGTTGCTCTGGTACTGGCTGGCGACCACGCTGGCATCCAGCTCAAAGCGCTGCAGGCTGTAGGGTATGGACAGGTTGACGCCCAGTGTTTCTGAGGTCAGGCGCTCGGACACCGGGGCCGTGTTGGTGTTGAAGAAGTTGTTGTTGTTTTGCACGTTGGCGCTGGCGCGCCACTTCACCAGGTCTTGCGACTGCGCCATGGCGCCGGTGGAACCCAAAACAACAGCGCCTGCAACCAGGCAAGGACGCACAAAGCAAGGACGGATAGAAAACATAAAGTGCTAGATAGCCCCGGTGATCAGGTCGCCGGACATGTGTTCGGCGGCATTGCGTAGTTTGGAGGTGCTGAGGCGCAAGAGCATCAGCATGAATTTGTTGCCCAGGCGGGGGTGGTCGGCCAGCAGGGCATGAAAGCCGTCGCGGGTCAGCACGCCAAAGTCACTGGGTTCGGTGGTGATGCAGCTGGCAAAGCGGCGCTGGTTGTCTATCAAAGACATTTCACCAATCATTTCACCAGGCTGCAGTTCGTGCATGAACTTCTGCGCGCCCTCTTCGCCCTTCAGGATCACCGCCTTGCCGGTTACCAGGATGGCCAGGAAGTCGCCTTCATCGCCTTCACGCACAACCACCGAGTCGCGGGGTACGCCAAAGCACTCCAGGTATTCGCTGAGCAAGGCCGTTTCCTGGCGGCTGAACTCATCGAACATGTGCTGCGGGCCAACCGCCTCGATGAATTCGCTGACGAACCCGCTTACGGCGCCCAGGGGCTCCGCGGATGGCTGCAGCTCTGCAAATTGTGATGTCATGTCTATACGGTCCCCGTTGCTAGCTGATTACGGCGCTTCTGCTCTTATTACGTCCCAAAGCATTATGCAGTTGCAAATTCCAATACAACAATAGTCCGTTGGGGCTATTTGGCATGGTGTTCAATACGCCTGCTGGTCTTTGGAGACCAGCTTGACGGTTCTGAAAATAATATACAGGTCCAGGCGCAGGGACCAGTTGCGCAGATAGTCCAGGTCATAGTCAATGCGGCTTTGCATTTTGTCCAGGGTATCTGTCTCACCGCGGCAGCCATTGATCTGGGCCCAGCCGGTAATACCGGGCTTGACCTTGTGCCGCACCATATAGCCCTTGATAAGCTTGCGGTACATCTCGTTGTGCGATACCGCATGCGGGCGGGGCCCGACAATACTCATGCGCCCCTGCAGCACATTCACAAACTGTGGCAGTTCATCAATGGAGGTGCGGCGCAGTATGGCACCCAGGGGAGTGACACGGCTGTCATTCTTGGTGGCCTGGGTGACCTTGCCACCGTCTTCGGTAACCGTCATGGAGCGGAATTTGTACACCACGATTTCCTTGCCATCCAGGCCGTAGCGGCGCTGCCGGAAGATGGCCGGCCCGGGCGAACCCATCTTGACGGCAATGAACACCGTCACCAGGATGGGTGAAATCAGCAGCAGAATAATGATGGACAACACAATGTCACTGATGCGCTTGATGAAGCCATGGCCACCGGTAAACGGGGTTTCACACACCGATATCACCGGCATGCCGCAGACCGAGCCGGTGCGGCCCTGGATCAGGTCGGTGACAAACATGTCGGGCACAAAGAAAATCGAGGCGGTGGTGTCTTTCAGTTCATCCAGCACCTGCAGAATGCGCGGCTGCGAGGCCATGGGCAGTGACAGGTAGATCAGCTGAATGTCTTTTTCGCGCACAAACTTTGACAGCTCGCTGAGCTTGCCAATCATGCGGTAGTCGCTGGAGGCGTCCAACCGGTCCAGGTCACGGTCATCAAAGAAGCCGTAGAGCTCAATGCGGGTGTAGGGCGTCTCACCCACGCGGCTGGCCAGCGCCACGCCCTGCGAATTCATGCCCACAATAATGGCGCGCCGCGGGCGGCCCTGCAGGCGCACCAGCGCGGGTGCCGCCAGGCGCAAAAGAATATGCCCCAGCAACACCGATACCGGCGCAATGACCAGCCAGGTCAGCATGGCCTGGCGTGAAAACTCGCGCTCGTAGCCCGTGGCGTAGCCTGTCAACACCAGCAGCGAGGCAGTCCAGGCCCAACTGATCGCCACAGCCCACACAGTTTGCAACATGGGCATACCCAGGCGCGGTGTGCCCGGAAAGGTGATGGCAAACAGCAGCACCGTCAGGATGAGGTAGGGGGCAGAAAGCTCACCATCAAAATAGAGGGCCACCGCCCACAGCGAGACCACCAGCACAAAGGGCTCCAGCCCCAGCTCGAAAATGCTCAGCAGATTGTCCCGGCCCAGGGGCGGGCGGGATTCCTTGGCGCTGGACAGATTGACCTTGATTTCCTCAGGCATCTTGCTTGGCTGACCTGGTGGCGCCGCCTGCAGTGTAGGAAGACTTGAAGTTGGACACCGCCTGCGCGCGGTTGAACACATCGAGCTTCTTGAAGATGCGCTGCATGTGGTTCTTGATGGTGAACGAGCTCACGTTGAGGATGCTGCCAATCTCGCCGTTGGTCTTGCCCATGGCAACCCACTTCATGATCTCGGCCTCGCGCTCGCTCAGCACTTCGTTGTCAGAGCCTTCCGGCTCTGCAGCCACAGCGGCCTGGATCTCCTTGTTGGCCTGGTACTGGTTGGGCATCAGGTCCACCTGGCGAAGTGCGGCGTCTATATAAGGCAGCAGGATCTTGATGGCGTTGGCCTCGTGGCTGCGGCGCTTGGGGTATTGGCTGAAAAACACGTACAGGCAATCATGGCGGCCGCGCTGGTCGCCAATGCCATGCACCAGGGATGACTTCATCTCGGCCATGGCTTCGGCAATCGGGCCGCTGCTGGCAACACCTTCCCAGGCAAAACCGTCGTGGCCCACGTTAAGAGAGAAGGGGCGGCGGTCTTGTGCCACCCAGCGGTTGAACAGGCCTATCAGCAAGGGGGAAATGGATTCGGCCATGACGCTCTCGGAGCGCACGCCAGAGAGGGCTGACACCACGTCGTAATGGATCACACCCAGGCGGAAGTCGCCCCAGGCGGCAATCAGGATATCGTGGGGAATATAGCGTTGCAGGCCACCCTGGAGCCAATGCATCAGGTCGATGTGCCTGCGCACGCCCAACACTTCGTGGATCAGGTCACTGAAACTGCCGTAATCCTCAAGACGCAGTGGGCTCGCGTCGCGTGTGAGCTTCAGCATTCAGAGGTAACCGCCATGTATATAGTCATTGCGTAATGTTACCGCGTAAATGTGACCGGGCTTTCATTTCGCCCACGACAACACACCCGACGCGCAGCAATGCGGTCAGGCGCGGGCTTTGAGCTTGTTGCGGCGGTGCGCGATAGTGCCAATAAGAGCAACACCGGCCAGCACTAGCAAATAGGGCGACGGCTCTGCATTGGCAGTTGCGGCCACTTGTGCGGCCTGGGCAATGCCAGAGGCCAACAGTGCTACGCACAGCAAAAGAAAACGCTTCATATTATTTACCCCTGTAAAGCCTGCTACATGTAGTGCGGCTTGGGGCAACTGTAATAAAACGACCCTGCGGGCTCAATAGTCCAAACGGACTAACGGCAACACTTGGGCTGCACTATCATCACCGCACAGACTCGAAGAAATTGCATGGACATCAGCATCATTATTGTCAGCTACAACACCGCACATTTGCTGCATGAAGTGATGGCCACGCTGAGAGCAGCCTCTGCGGGCTTGCAAACCGAGATCCTTTTTGTTGACAACGCGTCCAAGGACAATTCGGTAGAAATCATCCAGCGCGACTTCCCGGCATGTCAGCTGATTGTCAACAAACAAAACGTGGGGTTTGGCCGCGCCAACAACCAGGCGCTGCCCTTGGCAAGCGGCCGCTATGTGCTGCTGGTGAATACCGATGCCTTTGTGGAAGCCAACACACTCACCAGCACACTGGCCTACATGGATGCGCACCCGAAGTGCGGCATTCTGGGTGTGCGCCTGGAGGGGCGCGATGGCGTGCTGCAACCCTGCGCCCGCTACTTCCCCACGCCGTGGAACACCTTTCTGTTGCAGACCGGGCTGAACCGCATCTTCAAACACACCAAAATGGTGGACGACATGAACTGGGCGCACGACAGCGTGCGCTCTGTGGACTGGGTGGTGGGTTGCTACTACCTGGTGCGCAGGGAAGTGATTGCGCAGGTGGGCCTGTTTGACCCACGCTACTTCCTGTACCTGGAAGAGGTAGACCATTGCCTGGCCGCCAAGAAGGCGGGGTGGGAGGTTGTTTTTTATCCGCACACCACGGTGATCCACTGGGGTGGGGAAAGTGCCAAGTCTGAAGGCGCCATCAGCCAGGGCGGGCGCCAACTCGAAGCGCTGCAGACGGAAAGCTCCCTGCTGTACTACCGCAAGAACCATGGGCTGCCGGGTGCCATGAACAGCCTGGTGCTCAGTGGCGTGGCCGAAGTAATGAACACCTGCAAACGCCTGCTCAAGGGCAGGCAACCCTTCGGCTTTGCCGATGCCTGGCGCCGCCTTTCACTGCAGTGGTCATTGTGGCTGCGCACAAGCTGGGGCACGCGGCCCACCCGCTGAGGCGTGGGCTTTTGCATTACCCATGATTTTGAGAGCAGCACGGTTTTTGGCAGGCTGGGTTCTGCTGGGCGCACTGGGTGTGCACCTGGCTTTTGTGGTGGTGCAAAACGTGGGTGGCATACCGGTGTGGGTGGGCGAGCTGACCCGGTTCTTGCCCTTTTACTGGCTGCTGTTGCTGCTGTGCGCCGCCTTGCTGGGCTCTTTGTTGTTGCGGCCAGTGTTCAGGCTGCTGGCGCTGTGCAACCTGGCGCTGTTTGCCTTTGGCACGCTGGACTTTCATTGGAATTTTGCACAGCAAGCCGCCGCCGCAGGCACACCGGTGCGGGTGCTGACCTACAACATGAAAGCCTTGGATGTTTGGAAGACCAAGGGCGGGTATGAAGGTATTGAACGCGAGATGCAGCAATACGCACCCGACATCATCGCCCTGCAAGATGCGCAGTGGTGGCTGACGCGTGACACCGAGTGGACGAACACACCCATCCAGATTGCGCAGCCGATTTCAGGCTTGCCCTATGTGGTTGCCTTTGGGGAGTTTGTCTTGGCCAGCCGCTATCCGCTGCGTGACTGCCGTGTTGGCAACTTGGGGCTGAGTGCGCTGCCCGGCCCCTACCAGCAATGCAGCGCGGCCCAGTATTTGCAATGCACGGTGCGCCTTGGTTTGCAAAATCTGCAAGTGGTAACAGCACACCTGGCGCGGCCCCGCAATGCGCTGATGGCTGCTAGGCATAACTTTCCAGAAGGTCTGCAGAGTTGGCGAATGCATGTGGCAGAGCGGCTTGCGCAGTCTGATGCTTTGCAAGCGGACCTGTCACGCTTTGCAGGCCCGTTGATTTTGATGGGTGATATGAACACGCTTGAGCAATCCCCCGTATTTGCCAACCTGCAGCGTGCCGGACTGCGTGACGCCTTCTCGGAAGCAGGCCAAGGCTGGGGCTACACCCATGGACATGCCTTGAGCCGGGGCGTGGACTTGTACCGCATAGACCACATTTTGGTCAGCCCCGAGCTTGCAGTGCACAAGGCAGAAGCGGGGCGCATCAGCGAGTCGGAACACAACCCCGTAATTGCGGATCTGATCATCCGGCCCTAGCAGGCGCAAAGAGCTGAACCTGCATATTGCCCGTGTATATTGCGCTTGATGCTTCCGCGAAAATATTTTTGATATCTGGATTAAAACAATGACCATTCTCGTAACCGGCGGCGCCGGTTTTATTGGCAGCAACTTTGTGCTGGACTGGCTGGCAGGTTCCGAAGAAACCGTGGTCACCCTGGACAAACTCACTTACGCCGGCAACCTGCAAAACCTGGCTTCCCTGCAGGGCCACCCCAAGCACGTGTTTGTGCAGGGTGATATTGGCGACGCAGCGCTGATTTCCAGCCTGCTGGCCCAACACCAGCCGCGTGCGGTGCTGAACTTTGCAGCCGAGAGCCATGTGGACCGCAGCATTTCGGGCCCGGGCGAATTCATCCAGACCAATATCGTGGGCACCTTCCATTTGCTGGAGTCGGTGCGTGCGTATTGGGGTGGACTGGCGCCCGAGGCCAAGGCGGCCTTCCGCTTTTTGCATGTGTCCACCGACGAGGTGTATGGCTCACTCAGCAAGACGGACCCGGCCTTTGCCGAGACCAACCGCTACGAGCCCAACAGCCCCTACTCGGCCAGCAAGGCCGCCAGCGACCACCTGGTGCGCGCTTACCACCACACCTATGGCTTGCCGGTGCTGACCACCAACTGCTCCAACAACTACGGGCCTTTCCACTTCCCGGAGAAGCTGATTCCGCTGATCATCGTGAACGCGCAGGCGGGCAAGCCGCTGCCGGTGTATGGCGACGGCCAGCAGATTCGCGACTGGCTGTATGTGAAGGACCACTGCAGCGCCATACGCCGCGTGCTGGAAGCCGGTGCCCTGGGCGAGACCTACAACGTGGGCGGCTGGAACGAGAAGCCCAACCTGGAGATCGTGCACACGGTGTGCGCGCTGCTGGATGAGCTCAAACCCCGCGCCGATGGCAAGCCCTACAAGGAGCAGATCACCTACGTGACCGACCGCCCCGGCCATGACCGCCGCTACGCCATTGATGCCGGCAAGATTGAAAAGGACCTGGGCTGGAAACCGGCCGAGACCTTTGACACCGGCATCCGCAAGACCGTGCAGTGGTACCTGGACAACCCGGAGTGGGTGGCCAATGTGCAGAGCGGCGGCTACCGCGACTGGGTGAGCAAGCAATACGGCCAAAGCGCATGAAGATTCTGCTGCTTGGGTGCAATGGCCAGGTGGGCTGGGAGCTGCAGCGCGCCCTGGCGCCGCTGGGTGAGGCGGTGGCCCTGGGTTCGCACAGCGCAAGCAACCCGCAGGGCCTGTGCGGCAGCTTTACCGACCTGGCAGGCCTGGCGCTGACGGTGCAAACCGTGCGGCCCGACCTTATTGTGAATGCCGCGGCGCACACGGCCGTGGACAAGGCCGAGTCCGAGCCTGAACTGGCGCGCAGCATCAATGCCCTGGCACCGGCCGTGCTGGCCGCCGAGGCCGCCAAGCTGGGCGCCTGGCTGGTGCACTACTCCACCGACTATGTGTTTGACGGCAGCGGCAGCACGCCCTGGCAGGAAGGTGATGCCACCGGCCCCTTGAGCGTGTACGGCCAGACCAAGCTGGAAGGCGAACAGGCTGTGGCCAGCAACCCCAAACACCTAATTTTTCGCACCAGCTGGGTGTATGGCGCGCGCGGTGGCAACTTTGCCAAGACCATGCTGCGCCTGGCCGGCGAGCGCGAAAGCCTGAACGTGATCAACGACCAGTTTGGCGCACCCACCTCGGCCGAGCTGCTGGCGGACGTGACGGCACATGCCGTGCGCGCGGCCATGCACAAGCCGGAGCTGGCGGGCCTGTACCACTGCGTGGCCAGCGGCGAGACCAGCTGGCATGGCTATGCCCGCTTTGTGCTGGCAACCGCACAGGGCCTGGGCTGGACGCTCAAGGCCGGCCCAGAGCAGGTGGGCGCCACCAGCACCGCCAGCTACCCCACGCCAGCCCAACGTCCACTGAACTCGCGCCTGCATACTGCCAAGCTGCAGCAAGCCTTTGGCCTGGTCTTGCCCCAGTGGCAGCAAGGCGTGGCGCGCATGCTTACCGAAATTACAGGGAAACAATAAACCATGACCAACACCAAACAGCGCAAGGGCATCATCCTGGCCGGGGGCTCCGGCACCCGGCTGTATCCGGCAACGCAGGTGGTCAGCAAGCAACTGCTGCCCATCTACGACAAGCCCATGATTTACTACCCGCTGACCGCCCTGCTGCTGGCCGGCATCCGCGAGATTCTGGTGATCTCCACGCCGCAGGACACGCCGCGCTTTGAGCAGCTGCTGGGTGACGGCAGCCAGTGGGGCATCCGCATCGTGTACGCGGTGCAGCCTTCACCCGATGGCCTGGCCCAGGCGTTTTTGATTGGCGAGCAGTTTCTGGACGGCGCCCCCAGCGCCCTGGTGCTGGGCGACAACATCTTCTACGGCCACGACTTTGCCGCGCTGCTGAAGAACGCTGACGCCCAAAAGCATGGCGCCACCGTGTTTGCCTATGCCGTGAATGACCCCGAGCGCTACGGCGTGGTGGAGTTCGATGCCGAGGGCCACGCCATCAGCCTGGAAGAAAAGCCGCTTGTTCCGAAGAGCCGCTACGCCGTGACCGGCCTGTATTTTTACGACGCCCAGGTGGTGGAGCTGGCCAAACAGGTCAAGCCCAGCGCGCGTGGCGAGCTGGAGATTACCGACCTGAACCGCATGTACCTGGAGCGCGGCGAGCTGGACGTGCAGACCATGGGCCGCGGCTACGCTTGGCTGGACACGGGTACGCACGAGTCCATGCTGGAGGCCAGCCAGTTTATCTACACCATAGAAAACCGCCAGGGCCTGAAAGTGGCCGCACCCGAAGAGGTGGTGTGGCGCCACGGCTGGATAGACAACGCCCAGCTGGAGAAGCTGGCCAAGCCGCTGGCCAAGTCCGGCTACGGCAAGTACCTGCTGCGTTTGCTGACCGAGGCGGTGTACTGATGAAAGCCATCCCCACCAAAATTGCGGATGTGATGCTGCTGGAGCCCAAGGTGTTTGGCGATGAGCGCGGCTTCTTCTTCGAGAGCTTCAACCACAAGGCCTTTGAAGCGGCCACCGGTGTGAAGACCGACTTTGTGCAGGACAACCATTCCAAGTCGGGCCAGGGCGTGCTGCGCGGCCTGCACTACCAGGTGCAAAACGCCCAGGGCAAGCTGGTGCGCGTGGTGCAGGGTGCGGTGTTTGACGTGGCCGTGGACATCCGCAAGGATTCCCCCACCTTCGGCCAATGGGTGGGCGAGATTCTGAGCGCCGACAACAAGCGCCAGCTCTGGGTACCCGCGGGCCTGGCCCACGGCTTTCTGGTGTTGACCGAGACCGCCGAATTTTTGTACAAGACCACGGCCTACTACACGCCCGAGCATGAGCGCTGCATTGCCTGGAACGATGCCACCTTGGCCATTGACTGGCCGCTGGAAGGCAGAGAGCCCCGTTTGTCAGCCAAAGACGCGGTGGGCGCGGCATTTAACAGCCTGTAACACCGATGTTTTGGCAACAGCCCCCTGTGCAGTTATGCAACAGCGGGCAGCGTTTACATTAGAGGGTCAATCAGCGATGATTGCCCCACCCGCTCCGTAAGGGATACTCTGTAAACAATGGCTGCCTTTGTCGACTCCACCCTGCAAGATGCCTCGGCTATTGCACTTCCCGGCCTGGGACGGGCCATGGTTGCCGCAGGCAAGCTGGGGCAAAAGGCCGCCGAGGATATTTACGGCAAGTCGGTCGCCAACAAGACGAGCTTCATCTCCGAACTGGTGGGCTCGGGCATTGTGTCCGCGTCTGACCTGGCGCACACCCTGTCGCAGGCCTTTGCCGCCCCCCTGATCAACCTGGATGCCATTGACCCGCAGCGCCTGCCCAAGGGCCTGCTGGACAACAAGACCTGCCAGGACTACCGGCTGGTGGTGTTGAGCAAGCGCAACAACCGCCTGATGGTGGCCACGGCCGACCCCAGCGACCAGCGCGCAGCCGAAAAGATCAAGTTCTCCACGCAGATGGGCGTGGACTGGATCATTGCCGAGTACGACAAGCTCTCCAAGATGGTGGAGGCCAACACCGTGTCGGCCACCGAAGCGGTGGAAGACATCATTGGCGGGGATTTTGAGTTCGACGAAAACGCGTCCGATTCGATCATCGAGAACACCCAGGCCGCAGCCGAGGTGGAAGACGCGCCGGTGGTGCGCTTTCTGCAGAAGATGCTGCTCGATGCCTTCAGCATGCGGGCCTCGGACCTGCACTTTGAGCCCTACGAGCACACCTACCGCGTGCGCTTCCGGGTGGACGGCCAGCTGCGCGAGATCGCCAGCCCGCCGATTGCCATCAAGGACAAGCTGGCCTCGCGCATCAAGGTGATTTCGCGCATGGACATCTCCGAGAAGCGTGTGCCCCAGGACGGGCGCATGAAGCTCAAGATCGGCCCGGACCGGGTGATCGATTTCCGCGTCAGCACGCTGCCCACGCTGTTCGGCGAAAAAATCGTGATCCGGATTCTGGACCCGGCCAGCGCCAAGATGGGCATTGACGCCCTGGGCTACGACCCGGAAGAGAAGGAACGCCTGCTGAAAGCCATCAGCCGCCCCTACGGCATGATTCTGGTGACCGGCCCCACCGGCTCGGGCAAGACCGTGTCGCTGTACAGCTGCCTGAATCTGCTGAACCAGCCCGGCGTGAACATCGCCACGGCGGAAGACCCGTCAGAAATCAACCTGCCGGGCGTGAACCAGGTGAATGTGAACGAGAAGGCCGGCCTGACCTTTGCCGCAGCGCTCAAGTCGTTCCTGCGGCAGGACCCGGACATCATCATGGTGGGCGAAATCCGCGACCTGGAGACGGCCGACATTGCCATCAAGGCGGCGCAGACCGGCCACCTGGTGTTGTCCACCCTGCACACCAATGACGCGCCGACCACGCTCACGCGCATGCGCAACATGGGCATTGCGCCCTTCAACATTGCCTCCAGCGTCATCCTGATCACGGCGCAGCGCCTGGCCAGGCGCCTGTGCACGCTGTGCCGCCAGCCGGTGGACATTCCCCGCCCCGCCATGCTGGACGCCGGCTTTACCGAAGAGGCCCTGGATGGCACCTGGAAGTCCTACCGCCCGGTGGGCTGCTCCAGCTGCAACCTGGGCTACAAGGGCCGCGTCGGCATTTACCAGGTGATGCCCATTTCTGAGGAGATTCAGCGCATCATCCTGGCGGACGGCAGTGCCTTGGATATTGCCAAGCAGGCCGAGCGTGAGGGCGTACGATCCCTGCGACAATCCGGCCTGCAGAAGGTGCGCATGGGGCTGACTTCGCTGGAAGAAGTCCTGGCTGTGACCAACGAATAAGGCTAAGCCGAAGGGAACCTATGGCGACAACAACAGCAAAAGCTGCCGAAAACAAGGACGCAGTTTTCGAGTGGGAGGGCAAGGACAGGAACGGCAAGCAGGTGCGGGGGGAAATACGCGCCAATGGTGAAAACCAGGTCAAGTCCGCATTGCGCCGCCAGGGTGTGACGCCCAGCAAGATCAAGAAGCGCCGGATGAGTTCGGGCAAATCCATCAAGGCCAAGGACCTGTCCATCTTTACCCGCCAGCTGGCCACCATGATGAAGGCCGGTGTGCCCTTGCTGCAGGCCTTTGACATTGTGGGCCGCGGCAACCCCAACCCCAGCGTGACCAAGCTGCTCAATGACATTCGCGGCGATGTGGAAACCGGTACCTCGCTGAGCACGGCGTTTCGCAAGTACCCGATTTACTTTGACAACCTGTACTGCAACCTGATTGAGGCCGGTGAGTCGGCCGGTATCCTGGACCAGCTGCTGGACCGGCTGGCGGTGTACATGGAAAAGACCGAGGCCATGAAGTCCAAGATCAAGTCGGCGCTGATGTACCCCATCACCGTGCTGATTGTGGCTTTTGTGGTGGTGGCGGTGATCATGATCTTTGTGGTGCCGTCCTTCAAGACGGTGTTCGAGGGCTTTGGCGCCGAGCTGCCCGCGCCCACGCTGATGGTGATTGCCATGAGCGAGTTCTTCGTCAAATACTGGTACCTGATTTTTGGCGGTATTGGCGGCGGCGTGTACTTCTTCCTGCAATCCTGGAAGCGCAACGAGAAGGTGCAGGAGTTCATGGACCGCCTGATGCGCAAGCTGCCGATTTTTGGTGATCTGGTTGAAAAGTCGTGCATTGCGCGCTGGACGCGCACCCTGTCGACCATGTTTGCAGCCGGTGTGCCGCTGGTGGAAGCACTGGACTCGGTGGGGGGCGCTGCGGGCAATATTGTCTATCTGCACGCCACGCAAAAGATCCAGCAGGAAGTCTCCACCGGCACGGCGCTCACGGCCGCCATGGGCAATGCCAACCTGTTCCCGTCCATGGTGCTGCAGATGTGCGCCATTGGTGAAGAGTCGGGCTCGATTGACCACATGCTGGGCAAGTGCGCCGACTTCTACGAAGCCGAGGTGGACGACATGGTGGCGGGCATTTCCAGCCTGATGGAGCCCATCATCATCGTGGTGCTGGGTACCGTGATTGGCGGGATTGTGGTGGCCATGTACCTGCCCATCTTCAAAATGGGCCAAGTGGTCTGATGCTGTCCGGCGTGCAATGGCTGGATGCCAGCCTGGTCGCCCTGCTGGGCCTGCTGATCGGCAGCTTTATGAACGTGGTGGTGTACCGCATGCCCGTCATGCTGGAGCGCCAGTGGAAGGCCGAAGGCGCCGAGATGATGGAGCTGGAGCTGCCCGAGCAGGAACCCTTCAACCTGGCAGTGCCGCGCTCGCGCTGCCCGCATTGCGGCCACGCCATCACCTGGTATGAAAACATTCCGGTCCTGAGCTACCTGGCCCTGGGCGGCAAGTGCTCGGCCTGCAAAGCGCACATCAGTGCGCGCTATCCGCTGGTGGAAATCACGGTGGCGGCGCTGTTCTTCTATTGCATCTGGACGCATGGCGCCAATGCCACGGGTCTGGCCTGGTGCGCGTTCTCGGCCATTCTGCTCACGGCGGCCCTGATTGACTGGGACACCACGCTGCTGCCCGATGACCTGACCCTGCCGCTGATGTGGCTGGGCCTGGTGGCCGCTGCCCTGCAGTGGATACCCGTGACGCTGGAGAGTTCGCTATGGGGCGCCGTGGGGGGCTATATGTCGCTGTGGCTGGTGTACTGGGGCTTCAAGCTGGCAACCGGCAAAGAGGGCATGGGCTTTGGCGACTTCAAGCTGTTTGCCGCCCTGGGCGCCTGGTTTGGCTGGCAGACGCTGATCCCCATGATTTTGATGGCCTCGGTGATTGGTGCGGTGATTGGCATCGCCATGAAGATCAACGCCAACCTGCGCGAGGGTGGCTATGTGCCCTTTGGCCCGTTTCTGGCAGGTGCCGGGTTTGCTGCGCTGGTGTTCGGACCGCAGGCCCTGCGCCAGGTGCTTGGCCTGTAAGCCGTGCGGACAACACCCTTCACCCTGGGGTTGACGGGCGGCATTGGCAGCGGCAAGAGCACCGTGGCACAGATGTTGGCAACGCACGGTGCGGCCGTGATTGATGCCGACGCCATTTCCCGCAGCACCACGGCGGCCGGGGGCGCTGCCATCCCCCAGATCCTGGCGCAGTTTGGGGCCGCCTTTGTCACGGCAGACGGCGCACTCAACCGCGAGCAGATGCGCCTGCATGTTTTCAGCAACCCACAGGCCAAGGCCCAGCTCGAAGCCATAGTCCACCCGCTGGTGGGCCAGCAGATTGCAGACCAGGCACAGGCGCACAGCGCGGCCGGCAAGGCCTGCATTGTTTTTGACATCCCCTTGTTGGTGGAATCCGGCCACTGGCGCAAGCGGCTGCAACGGGTGCTGGTGGTGGACTGCAGCGAGGCCACGCAGGTCAGCCGTGTGACGGCGCGCAGCGGGTTGCCGGCGGACCAGGTGCGGCACATCATGGCCGCCCAGGCCAGTCGCAGCAGGCGCCTGGCTGCTGCCGACACGGTGTTGTGCAACGATG
Source organism: Rhodoferax lacus (assembly GCF_003415675.1). GTDB lineage: Bacteria > Pseudomonadota > Gammaproteobacteria > Burkholderiales > Burkholderiaceae_C > Allorhodoferax > Allorhodoferax lacus. Next base: position 167,372 of record NZ_QFZK01000002.1, on the reverse strand, counting down.
GCATGGGATTGCCCGCACTGGCCGAAATGGTGCGGCAAATGGCGCCACAGTTCGGGCTATGATGCGCCCACCCGAAAGCACAGCGTGATTCTTTACGAATATCCCTTTAACGAACGCATACGCACTTACCTGCGGCTTGAACACCTGTTTTTGCGTCTGGCCACACTGGTCTCGCGCGAGGCCCCGCTGGACCACCACTTTGCGCTCACCACCATCTTTGAAGTGATGGACGTGGGCGCCCGCGCCGACCTGAAGTCGGATGTGCTCAAGGACCTGGACAAGCAAAAGCAGGTGCTCAATTCCTACCGCGGCAACCCTGCCATTGCCGAGTCGGTTCTGGACAAGGTTGTTGGTCAGGTGGAAGGCTGTTTTGACGCGCTGAATGCCACGTCCGGCAAGGCCGGCCAATCGCTCACCGAGAACGACTGGCTGATGAGCATTCGCAGCCGCGTGGGTATTCCTGGTGGCACCTGCGAGTTTGACTTGCCGGCCTACTTTGCCTGGCAGCACCGCAGCGCGGACCTGCGCATCAAGGACCTGCACCGCTGGGCCGGTACCCTGGCGCCGCTGGCCGACTCCATCCATTTGCTGCTGAAGATGCTGCGCGACTCGGGCTCACCACAAAAAGTGGTGGCTACCGGTGGCCAGTTCCAGCAAAACCTGCCACAGGGCCGCACCTTCCAGTTGCTGCGTCTGGCGCTGGACCCGGAGCTGCAGCTCATTCCCGAGATCAGCGGCAACCGCCTGATGGTGTCCATCCGCCTGATGCGACTGGATGCTGACGAAAAGATGCACCCTGCCCATACCGACGGTGCGTTCGAGCTGGCCCTTTGCTCCTGAGCCTTGCTGCAGAGGTATAGCCATGGATGCATCCATTCCCACCAAAATCGTGCGCTGCCCCGCCTGTGGCGGCAAAAGCATTTATGCGGCCAGCAACGCGTTCCGCCCGTTTTGCAGCGAGCGCTGCAAGAACCTGGACTTCGGCGCCTGGGCCAGCGAAGCCTTTCGCGTGCCGACCGAGGCACCACCGGAAGATGGGCTGTATGGGGATCCGAAGCTGCAGTAGGCTTTGCGTCTGCCGGGCGTTGGTCTGCCATTGCGCTTTTCACGTGAAAGTTGGAAAATTTTCCAACTTTGATTGCATACACCCATGAACACATCCATCACTGGTCCTCTCCAGCAGAAGCAGGAAGACGACAGCTATGACGCTTGGTTTAAGGAGCAGGTGGACCTTGCTGTTAGAGAGGCCGATTCACCCGATGCCGAATGGACACCTTCCACTGAAGCAAAAGCCAACTGGCAAAAGAAACGGGCTGAATATTTACAAAGTACAGGAATCAAGTCTTGATCCTGTTGTGGTTGCAGCGTGCCATTGACGACAGGGACGCGCAACTCGACTACATCGCCGATGACAATCCCACAGCGGCAATTTCCCAAGGTGACCGCATTGCGCAGCAAGTAGAAATGCTTTTGCAGCATCCCAAAATTGGACGGCCAGGGCGCGTAAAAGGCACACGCGAATTGGTCATCAGCCACACCCCATTCCTTGTGATTTACCGCATCAAGGGAAACCGCATTGAAATACTTCGTCTGCTACATGGTGCGCAGCAATGGCCTCCAAAGTAACCCAGGTTAGCTGGCGCCAACCGTGGTGTGCGTAGCGTCCGCAAATCCACGCTCTGCGGCAAACCATTCCAGCACCGGCACAGTGCCCGGCAACACCGGCTGCACCTGCACTGGCAACTGTTCCCAGGCAAAGCTTTGGGCCTCGCGCATTTGCAGCTCACCACTCCAGGCAAACACCTTGCAGAAGTGCAGGCGCACCAGGGCGTGGGGGTAGTCGACCATCTCGACACGCCAGGGCGTGACGGCACCAATGGCTATGCCGAGTTCTTCGTGCAGTTCGCGGTGCAGGGCCTGCTCCACGGATTCACCGGTTTCGAGCTTGCCGCCGGGAAATTCCCAGTAACCCGCATAGGCCTTGCCCACGGGGCGTGAGGTCAGCAAAAAGGCGCCATCTGGGCGCACCAGCACGCCCACAGCCACCTCGGTCACAGGGCGGTTAGGGCCACCTGCGCGCTCGGCGTGGGCGTCGGCCACCAGCGGTGGCTTTGCCTGGTGGGGCTGGCCTGCCGTGTCGCTCATAAAGCGGACTTGCGCCCGGCGTAGTCCTGTGCAAACTGCCAGGCCACGCGCCCACTGCGGGAACCCCGCTCCAGGGCCCACAGAAGCGCCTCGGGGCGGGCGGTTTCTATCTCGCTTTGCGGCACGCCCAGCACCCTCAGCCACTGGGCGGCAATATGCAGGTATTCGTCCTGGGTGAAGGGGTAAAAACTGACCCACAGGCCAAAGCGCTCGGAGAGCGAAATCTTTTCTTCCACCACCTCGCCCGGATGCACCTCGCCCTCGGGCGTGTGGGTGTAGGTGAGGTTTTCGGACATGTACTCGGGCAGCAGGTGGCGGCGGTTGCTGGTGGCATAGACCAGCACATTGGCCGTGTTGGCCGACACCGAGCCGTCCAGCACCGATTTGAGCGCCTTGTAGCCGGGCTCGCCCTCGTCAAAGCTCAGGTCGTCACAGAACACGATGAATTTTTCAGGTCGGGCGGCCACCAGTTCCACGATGTCAGGCAGGTCCACCAGATCGGCTTTGTCCACCTCGATCAGGCGCAGGCCCTGGTCGGCATAGGCGTGCAGGCAGGCGCGTATCAGGGACGACTTGCCGGTGCCGCGTGCACCGGTAAGCAGCACATTGTTGGCGGTGGCACCGCGCACAAACTGCGCTGTGTTGCGCTGGATCTTTTCCTTCTGGACGTCGATTTCCTTCAGGTCTGCCAGGCTCATGGCGCCCACGTGGTGCACGGCCGACAGGATGCCCTGGCCGGAGGAACGGCGGCGGTAGCGGAAGGCGATGGACTCGTTCCAGTCGGGCTCGCTCAAGGTGTGCGGCAGCGAGGCCTCCACCCGGGCCATAAACAGCTCGGCACGCGCCAGGAAGGCGGTCAGTTGGTCGTTCATATCCATACCTATTTCCATGTCCGAAGCGAAGTGATTTCAATACCAGGAACACCGCGGAACCGGCTCTGCCGGGCCGCTGGTGTTGCCCCCTGCAAGGGGGGAACGGGCTACACGCAGTGAGCCTGGACGGGGGTGTTCAACTCCTGTAGTCTGCATTGATAGTGACGTACTCGTGGCTGAAGTCGCAGGTCCAAACCGTCTCTGTTGCGTCGCCCCGGCCCAGTGCCACGCGCACGGTGATCTCGCTTTGCTTCATGACGCGCTGGCCGTCTTCTTCGCGGTAGTCCGGGTTGCGCCCGCCTTGGGTGGCCACATGCACGTCGTCCAGGTACAGCTCGATGCCGGTCTGGTCCAGGTCGTCAATACCGGCGTAGCCCACGGCGGCCAGGATGCGGCCCAGGTTGGGGTCGCTGGCGAAAAAGGCGGTCTTGACCAAGGGCGAGTGGGCAATGGCATAGGCCACCTTGCGACATTCCTCCGCGGTGCGGCCACCCTGCACCACCACGCTGATGAATTTGGTGGCGCCTTCGCCGTCCCGCACGATGGCCTGGGCCAGTTTGCGCGCCACATCCAGCATCAGCGCCTTGAGCGCCTGGCCGTCACTTGATGCCAGCGAATCGATGACTGCGTTGCCGGCCTTGTTGGTGGCGATCACCACCAGCGAATCGTTGGTGGAGGTGTCGCCATCCACGGTAACGCGGTTGAACGAACCCTCGGCCAGTTCCAAGGAGAGCTGCTTCATCACCGCCTGGCTTACACACGCATCGGTGGCAATAAAGCCCAGCATGGTGGCCATGTTGGGGCGGATCATGCCGGCACCCTTGCTGATGCCCGAGACACTGATTTGCTTGCCACCCACGAGGCCCCGGGCGCCAAAGGCCTTGGGCTGGGTGTCGGTGGTCATGATGCCTTCGGCGGCCTTGAGCCAATGGTCTGGTGTGGCGTCTGCAATGGCTGCGTCCAGACCGGCCTCGATGCGCTCCACGGGCAGCGACTCCATGATCACACCGGTGGAGAACGGCAGCACCTGTTCGGCTGTGATGCCCAGACGCTGGGCCAGTGCGGCGCAGGAGCGCTGCGCACGGGCCAGGCCATCGGCGCCGGTACCGGCGTTGGCGTTGCCGGTGTTGATGACCATGGCACGCACACCCGGGCCAGTGGCCAGGTGCTCGCGGCACAGCTGCACGGGCGCTGCGCAAAAGCGGTTGGAGGTGAACACGCCCGACACGCTGGCACCTGCGTCAAGCAACACAACGGTCAGGTCTTTGCGGTTGGCTTTGCGGATACCGGCTTCGGTCACGCCGATGCGCACACCAGCAATGGGGTACAGCGTGGCGGCGTCGGGCAGGGGCAGGTTAACGGGCATAGGTTTCTTGTCTTTCAAGTAGAGAGGTGGGCGTATTACCCAAATTCAGGCAAACGCCAGCATCAAATGCCCCAAAGGCTCTGCTGCAGGCCGCACCTTGATTTCAATGTCATAGCCCAGGCGATTCAGGCAGTCCATCAGTTTGCGCTCGGACAAGTTGGTGAAGTCGCCACGCACCATGGCCGACACCTTGGGCTGGGGAATGCCCATGCGCTCAGCCGCAGCCTTCTGAGTGAGGCCCAACTTGCGCATGGCCTTGGTGATCTCGATAACCAGTCCGGACTTGATCTTGAGCTTGTCGGCACCGGGCAGGCTGAGGTCGGCAAAGACATTTCCTGAGCCCATTTCTACATCTATGCCCTTGATGGTGCGAACGGCGGATTTTTTCGTCATATCACAGCTCCTTTGCAAGTGCCTCGGCCACTTTGAGCCGCGCGCGAATGATGTCCATGTCCTCTTTCGGTGTCTCGACTCCGCGCTTGCTCTTCTTGCTGAAGCAGTGAAGCACAAAAACAGCGCTGGCAAACTTGACGGTATAAACAGCACGGTATGTGCCAGCCTGATCGTCTTCCACCAACTCCAGCACGCCGGCGCCACCGAAACCCTTGAGTACCTTTGCCGCATCGTGCTTGTCACCACGCTGAGCAAAATCCAGGGCATGCCCGAAAAACTTGCGCACATCCAGCGGCAGTGCCATCAGGTCTTTCTTGCTGCTGCCAATCCATCCAAGTGGTTTGTCTTTTGCGCGCATGGCAATTATTACCTTAAAAGGTATATTCCGTCAGCGTAGCAAGTTGCCCATTTCAAAGGGCCCTTGTAGCGCTACGCCAGCTTCCCGTGGCACTGCTTGTACTTCTTGCCGCTGCCGCAAGGGCAAGGGTCATTTCGGCCAACGCGGCCAATGCTGGCTGCGGCGGCGGCCGCTGCGGTGGCGCTGGCGGTGCGGGCCAGGCCTACGGTTTCAGCATCAACGGTTGTCTCTACCTCGCCGGTTTCGGTGGGGGCGGAGTAGGTCACGTTGGAGATGGCTTCCGCCCGGGCTTCGAGTTGTTGCGCAGCTTCGTCGATCTGTTCTTGAGACTGGATGCGCACGGTCATCAGCACCTTGGTGACATCATTCTTCACCGAATCCAGCAACTGGCCGAACAGCTCGAAGGCTTCGCGCTTGTATTCCTGCTTGGGCTGCTTTTGCGCATAGCCGCGCAGGTGGATGCCCTGGCGCAGGTAGTCCAGCGCGCTCAGGTGGTCGCGCCAATGCGTGTCTATGCTTTGCAGCAGCACCATGCGCTCAAACTGGGTGAAGTTGGCCTGGCCCACCTGCTCCACCTTGGCGTTGAAGGCGGCATCGGCCGCGCTGGCCACGGTGTGCAGAATGTCTTCGTCGGTGATGGCGCTGGCGTCCGTAATCTGCTTCTCCAGGCCCAGCTCCAGCTGCCAGTCTTCCTGCAGCGCCTTCTCCAAGCCCAAGATGTCCCACTGTTCTTCCACCGACTCGGCAGGCACGTACTGACGCACCAGGTCTTCAAAGCAGCCTTCGCGCAGCGAGGCGATCTGGGCGCTCAGGTCTTGCGCGTCAAGGATCGCGTTGCGCTGCTGGTAGATCACCTTGCGCTGGTCATTGGACACATCGTCGTACTCCAGCAGCTGCTTGCGCATGTCGAAGTTGCGGGCCTCCACCTTGCGCTGCGCGCTCTCGATGCTGCGCGACACAATGCCGGCCTCAATGGCTTCGCCATCGGGCATCTTCAGGCGGTCCATGATGGACTTGACGCGGTCACCGGCAAAGATGCGCATCAGCGAGTCATCCAGGCTCAGGTAAAAGCGGCTGGAGCCCGGGTCACCCTGGCGGCCGGAGCGGCCACGCAGCTGGTTGTCAATGCGGCGCGACTCATGGCGCTCGGTGGCGATGATGCGCAAGCCGCCCAGGGCCTTGATGGCCTCGTGGTCTTTGCTCCAGGAAGCGCGGATGTCGGCAATGCGGGCCTGCTTGGCTGCAGCGTCCAGGGATTCGTCGGCCTCCACGGCTTCCAGTGTCTTCTCGATGCTGCCACCCAGCACGATGTCGGTACCCCGGCCGGCCATGTTGGTGGCAATGGTGATCATCTTGGCGCGTCCGGCCTGGGCCACGATCTCGGCCTCGCGGGCGTGCTGCTTGGCGTTGAGCACCTGGTGGGGCAATTTGTCTTTGTCGAGCAGCTGGGCAATGATTTCGGAGTTCTCGATGGACGTGGTGCCCACCAGCACCGGCTGGCCGCGCTCGTAGCATTCGCGGATGTCCTTGATGGCGGCCTCGTACTTTTCGCGCGTGGTTTTGTACACGCGGTCCAGCTGGTCTTCGCGCAGGCTCTTGCGGTTGGGGGGAATGACCACGGTCTCGAGGCCGTAGATTTCCTGGAACTCGTAGGCTTCGGTGTCGGCAGTGCCGGTCATGCCGGCGAGCTTGCCGTACAGCCGGAAATAGTTCTGGAAGGTAATGGAGGCCAGGGTCTGGTTTTCGGCCTGGATCTCCACGCCTTCCTTGGCTTCCACGGCCTGGTGCAGGCCGTCGCTCCAGCGGCGACCCGTCATCAGGCGGCCGGTGAACTCGTCCACGATCACAATCTCGCCCTCTTGCACCACGTAGTGCTGGTCGCGATGGTAGAGGTGGTTGGCACGCAGCGCGGCGTACAGGTGGTGCATCAGTGTGATGTTGGCCGGGTCGTACAGGGAGGCGCCTTCGGCAATCAGGCCAATGCTGGCCAGAACCCGCTCGGCGTTCTCGTGGCCAGCTTCGGTCAGGTAGACCTGGTGCGATTTTTCATCCACCGTGAAGTCGCCCGGCTTGGTGATGCCTTCGCCGGTGTGGGGGTCGGCCTCGCCCTCTTGCTTGGTCATCAAGGGAACGATCTTGTTGATGGCCAGGTACATCTCGGTGTGGTCTTCGGCCTGCCCGCTGATGATGAGGGGCGTGCGCGCTTCGTCAATCAGGATGGAGTCCACCTCGTCGACGATGGCAAAGTTCAGGCCGCGCTGTACGCGGTCGCCCACCTCGTGGACCATGTTGTCGCGCAGGTAGTCAAAGCCGTACTCGTTGTTGGTGCCGTAAGTGATGTCGGCGCGGTAGGCGGCCTGCTTTTCCTCGCGCGGGGCTTGCGGCAGGTTGATACCCACCGTGAGGCCCAGGAAGTTGTAGAGGCGGCCCATCCAGCGCGCGTCACGGCTGGCCAGATAGTCATTCACCGTAACCACGTGCACGCCCTTGTCGGTCAGTGCGTTCAGGTAGACCGGCAGGGTACTGGTGAGCGTCTTGCCTTCGCCCGTGCCCATTTCGGAAATCTTGCCGTAGTGCAGCGACATGCCGCCCAGCATCTGCACATCGAAGTGGCGCATCTTCATGACGCGCTTGGAGCCCTCGCGCACCACGGCAAAGGCTTCGGGCAGGATGGCTTCGAGGGTCTCTCCGTTGGCAACGCGGGTCTTGAACTCCTGCGTTTTGGCCTTCAGAGCCTCATCACTGAGCTTCTCGTATTCGGGCTCCAGCGCATTGATGCGGGCCACCACGGAACGGTAAGTTTTAAGCAGCCGGTCGTTACGACTTCCGAAGATTTTGGTAAGAATATTGGTGGCCATGCAAGCAAGACTGGCCTGTTTCCCACAGCGGGCCTACAGAACAGCGCAGTCCTTTTTCTAATCTAGGTGATATGAGGGCAATCCGGCAAAACGCAAGCGCACGGGGCGCGGGCAGCCTGCACGGCGTGCTAAACCGCTGATTTTAGCGTTTGCCCAAGGCTGCCAGATGACTGCCTGCGTTCAGGAATTTTTGCGGGTCTTGTGGCACGCCTTGCACCAGCACTTCAAAGTGCAAATGGGCGCCGGTGGAGCGTCCGGTGGTGCCCACTTCGGCTATCTTTTGACCGCGTTTGATCAGGTCACCCTTTTTGACGAACACACGCGATGAGTGGGCGTAGCGGGTGATCAGGTCATTGCCATGGTCGACTTCGATCATGTTGCCGTATTGCGGGTGGTACTCCTGTGCCACCACCACACCACCAGCGGCAGCAAGAATGGGCGTGCCGACCTCGGCCGGAAAATCCAGGCCCGTGTGCAGGGCAGAGCGCCCGGTAAACGGGTCAATGCGCCAGCCAAAGCTGGAGCCCAGGCTGACGTCTTTCACGGGCAGCTCGGTGGGCACCATCATTTGTTTTATTTTTTGCTCAAACAGCCGCGACTCGATCACAGTCATGACATCGGTGCGCTGCTGGCTAACCTTTTCAAGGTCGCTGAGGGCAGCCTGCAGCTCTTCCATGGACAGGTCATGCCCAGCCACCAGCACCCCGCCCTGCCCCGGCCTGGCACGGATGTCCGCGGGGTTGATGCCAGCCAAGCCGGATACCCGCTCGCCCAGCGACTCCAGTTGCATCATCTTGGCCTGCATCTCGCCCAGGCGCTTGGCCATGACGTCGATGTTCTCGCGCATGAAGCGTTCGCGCTGGGCCACTTCATCCCTCACCACCAGCCGCACCAGGGTGGAGATCACGGGCCAGCCCTCGCGGGCGCCCTTGAGAAACACCCAGTGGTAGAGGACTGCAGACACCAGCATCAAGCACAATGACAAGCCCAGCGCCACTGCGCACAGGCGCAGGCCACTGAGCTGGATGGAGCGGCTTTTGGAAAGCCTTGCATCCGTGATAATCAATTGCATACCATTCCTTCCAAGGGGCCATGATCCGCCGCACCCGTGCCATTACGCTGCTACAAGCAACCCAGGACTCTGAAACACTCAACCGCTTGTTCGAGCTGGCCACTGAATCGTCACAGCGCCTGAAGTCGATCCAGACCCTGATGCCGCCTTCGTTGCGGGACTGCGTGCACCCCGGCCCGATAGAGGGGCCGGTCTGGTGCCTGCTGCTGGACAACAACGCTGTGGCCGCAAAAATCAAGCAACTGTTGCCGTCCTTGCTGGCGCACCTGCGCTCCAAGGGCTGGGAGGTTAACGCAATTCGATTGAAGGTTCAAATGTCGCGCAAGCCGGACTGAGTCAGGCTTTGCGGAGAGGGGACTGGATGGGGGTGGTGCCGCTTGTCGGAATCGAACTGACGACCTACCGCTTACAAGGCGGTTGCTCTACCAACTGAGCTAAAGCGGCACGGGCTGAATTCTAACCCAGGGAAACAGGCACTTTGACACTTGCAACACCCAAATCATTTGATGCGTGTGAGGGATGGACGGCCACCGCCACCGGGGCGTGGGCCTTCAGGAGTGGTTGTAGATGGCTGCTCTACAGGCGCCAATGAGGCAGGGCTTGCCGTACTGGCCAGCAAGGGGAAAGCCATGCCTTGCCCATTCTCTTTGGCGTAGATGGCCAGCACCCGGTCCACTGGCACCAGGATGTCGCGCGCCACACCGCCGAAGCGGCCCTTGAACTCGATGTAGTCGTTCCCCAGCTTCAGGGCGCTGGTGGCGTCGAAGCTGATGTTGAGGACAATTTCGCCGTCCTTCACAAACTCATTGGGCACGCGCACCGAGTCATCGACCAGCACGGCAATGAACGGGGTGAAACCGTTGTCGGTACACCATTCATACAGGCCGCGTATCAGGTAGGGGCGCGTGGAGTGGGATTCTTTGGCATCAAACATGGGCCACCCTTGTGCTTACTTGCGCATGACCTTCTCAGAAGGCGTCAGCGCCTCGATGTAGGCCGGACGCGAGAACACGCGCTCGGCATACTTCAAGAGCGGTGCAGCGTTCTTGCTCAGGTCGATACCGTAGTAGTCCAGGCGCCACAGCAGCGGGGCAATGGCCACGTCGAGCATGGAGAAGTTGTCGCCCAGCATGTACTTGTTTTTGAGGAACACGGGGGCCAGTTGGGTCAGGCGGTCACGGATGTGGGCGCGGGCTTTTTCGAGGGCCTTCTCGTTGCCCTTGGAGGCGCGTGCTTCCAGGGTGGAGACGTGCACAAAGAGTTCCTTCTCGAAGTTGAGCAGGAACAGGCGCACGCGGGCGCGGTCCACCGGGTCGCCGGGCATCAGCTGGGGATGGGGGAAGCGCTCATCAATGTATTCGTTGATGATGTTGGACTCATACAGGATGAGATCGCGCTCGACCAGGATGGGCACCTGGCCATAGGGGTTCATGACGCTGATGTCTTCGGGCTTGTTGTACAGGTCCACGTCACGGATTTCGAAGTCCATGCCTTTTTCGAACAACACAAAGCGGCAGCGGTGGGAAAAGGGGCAGGTTGTTCCTGAATACAGCACCATCATGGCAAGAGACTCCTAAAAATTAAAAAGAGTGGGCTACCGCAATTGCAAGAATTGCCAGCCCACTCCCTGGTGTCCCGGCACTCGCAAGGAGTGCTGGGGACCTGCAGCAAAAAAATTACTTGACGTCTTTCCAGAACGCAGCATTCATACGCCAAGTAAAGAAGGTCAGCACACACAGGAACAACATGACCCACACGCCCAGGCGCACACGCGTGTTGGCCGCGGGTTCTGCCATCCACTGCATGTAGTTCACCAGATCACCGATGGTCTGGTCGTACTGCTCGGACGTCATGGTACCGGGAGTGATTTGCTCCCAGCCCTTGAACACGTGGACTTCCTTGCCGTGCTCTTCAACTACTTCATAGATGGGAGCGCGCTTGCCCTGCAATTGCCACAGGGCGTGGGGCATGCCGATGTTGGGGAAAGCCAGGTTGTTCCAGCCAGTGGGTTTGGTGTCATCCACATAGAAGGTGCGCAGGTAGGTGTAGAGGTAGTCTGCACCCGTGCCCTGGCCCTGTGCCGAACGCGAACGTGAAATCACGGTCAGGTCGGGCGGGTTGCCGCCGAACCATTGCTTGGCCTGCTTGGGATCAATGGCGGCCTGCATGGTGTCGCCCACCTTGTCGGAGGTGAAGAGCAGGTTGTCCTTGATCTGCTGTTCAGTCAGACCGATGTCTTTCAGGCGGTTGTAACGCATGAAGGAGGCGGAGTGGCAGTTCAGGCAGTAGTTGACAAACACTTTGGCGCCGTTTTGCAGGGCAGCCAGGTCATTGGTCTTGGCGGGGGCCTTGTCCCAGGCGATGCCGCCGGTGTTGGCCTGGGCAGTCAGGGACAGGCCCAGGACCAGGAGAAGGGACGCGAGTATTTTTTTCATTGTGTTTGTTTCCATTTCAGTGGGCAACAAAGTTGACGCGCTTGGGCACTGGCTTGGGCTCGCCAATACGGCTCCACACGGGCATTAGAATGAAGAAGCCGAAGTAGAACAGGGTGCCGAGTTGCGACACGCGCTCGCCGACGGGCGACGGTGGCTGGGTACCGAGCCAGCCCAGGATCAGGAAGTTGATCACGAACACGGCGTACATGTACTTGTGCCAGGAAGCGCGGTAGCGGATCGACTTGACGGGGCTGTAGTCCAGCCAGGGCAGGAAGAACAGGATCACCACACCGCCACCCATCACCACGACGCCCCAGAACTTGGCGTCGATCGACAGCATCATGGCAATCACGGCAGCGGCCGCCACAGCGATGACGGGCTTGAAGATCTTGGGCAGTGGCGCCTTGAACACGCCAAACGCAGCACCAGCGAGCACGCCGGCCACCAGCACGTACATCATCTCACTGGTGATGGCACGCAGCATCGAGTAGAAAGGCGTGAAGTACCAGACCGGAGCGATGTGCAGCGGGGTCTTGAACGGGTCGGCCGGGATGAAGTTGTTGTACTCCAGGAAGTAGCCGCCGAACTCGGGCGCGAAGAAGATGATGGCAGAGAACACCAACAGGAACAGGCTCACGCCGTAGATGTCGTGCACCGTGTAGTAGGGATGGAAGGGGATGCCGTCCAGCGGGTGGCCAGCGGCGTCACGCGGTGCGTCAGGGCCCTTGATTTCCACACCGTCGGGGTTGTTGGAGCCCACATCGTGCAGCGCCAGCAAGTGAGCGACCACCAGGCCCAGCAGCACCAGAGGCACGGCAATCACGTGGAAGCTGAAGAAGCGGTTGAGGGTGGCATCACCCACCACGAAGTCGCCACGGATCAGCAGGGCCAGGTCGGGACCGACAAAGGGCACGGCAGCAAACAGGTTGACGATCACCTGGGCGCCCCAGTAGGACATTTGACCCCAGGGCAGCAGGTAACCCATGAAGGCTTCGGCCATCAGGCACAGGAAGATGGCGCAGCCAAAAATCCAGACCAGTTCGCGCGGCTTGCGGTAGCTGCCATACATCAGGCCACGGAACATGTGCAGGTAGACCACCACAAAGAAGGCGGAGGCGCCTGTGGAGTGCATGTAGCGGATCAGCCAACCCCATGGCACATCGCGCATGATGTACTCGACCGAGCCGAAGGCCAGGTTGGCATCGGGCTTGTAGTGCATCACCAGGAAGATACCGGTGACGATCTGGATGACCAGCACCAGCAGCGAGAGCGAGCCGAAGATGTACCAGAAGTTGAAGTTCTTCGGAGCGTAGTACTCCGACATGTGAACCTTGTAGGCATCGAAGGCGGTGGGGAAGCGGTTTTCAAACCAGTTCGTGACCTTGGCACCAGCCGATGCGTTGGGAGAAATTTCCTTGAATGTCGCCATGTCGTATGTCCTCAGGCTTTCTTGTCTTCGCCGATCAGCAGCTTGCTGTCGGACAGGTACATGTGCGGCGGCACTTCGAGGTTGTCAGGCGCGGGCTTGTTCTTGAAGACACGGCCAGCCAGATCGAAGGTGGAGCCGTGGCAAGGGCACAGGAAGCCGCCTTGCCAGTCGTCCGGCACCGAGGCTTGCGGTCCGGCCGATAGCTTGTCGGAAGGCGAGCAGCCCAGGTGGGTACAGATGCCCACGGCCACGAAGAATTCGGGCTTGATGGAGCGGCCTTCGTTGAGGGCGTATTCGGGCGTCATTTCGCCGCGCTTGCGCTCGGACTTGGGGTCAGCGAGCTGCGCGTCGAGCTTGGGCAGGGCTGCGATTTGCTCGGGCGTGCGGCGCAGGATCCAGACGGGCTTGCCACGCCATTCCACGGTGATTTTTTCACCGGGTTTGATGCCTGCAATATCCACTTCGACGGCAGCACCGGCAGCTTTGGCGCGCTCCGATGGCTGGAAGGTGCTGACAAAAGGAACAGCGACGGCAATGCCGCCCACTGCACCGGCACAACCAGATGCAATCATCCAGGTACGTTTACTGGCGTCGATCGATTTGGTGTCGACTAGGGTTTCACTCATGAGAATCCTCAATGAACATCACAACTATGGGCAAACGGCGATTGTAGCTGACCAGTGGCGGACACTCGGTCAGCTACGTGTCAGTAGATGCCCGACGGCTGCGCAAGTACACTCCGGTTCCAAACCAACAAGGAGTTTCTATGGGAATGGTGCAGGAATTCAAGGAATTTGCCATCAAGGGCAATGCAGTCGATCTGGCTGTGGGTGTGATCATTGGAGGCGCCTTTGGCAAGATTGTGGACTCGGTGGTGGCTGACTTGTTCATGCCCATCGTCGGCGCTGTCATTGGCAAGGTGGACTTTTCCAATATGTTTGTGGTGCTGGGCAGCATTCCTGCCGGCACCGACACCACACTGGCCGGGCTGAAGAAAGCCGGTGTGCCGGTGTTTGCCTATGGCAACTTCATCACCATTGCCGTGAACTTCGCCATTCTGGCCTTCATTGTGTTCATGATGGTCAAGCAGCTCAACCGCCTGAAGAAGGAAGAGCCCGTTGCAGAAGCGGCGCCCGTAGCGACACCCGAAGACGTCATCCTGCTGCGCGAAATCCGCGACAGCCTGAAGAGATAGGGCCCCCACGCTCCCCCGCTTCGTGTGGGTCGCTGCCCCCACGAGGGGGCTAATTTGCTTTGGGGCGGCCCTGCAGCAAATTGCACGCTCAAGCTGACAGGGCCTGCGCCATCCGGATCGCCTCCAGCAGGCTGGACGGATCGGCGCAGCCCTTGCCGGCGATGTCGAAGGCCGTGCCATGGTCCGGGCTGGTACGCACCAGCGGCAGACCCAGGGTGACATTCACGCCCTTCTCTACTCCGAGGTATTTCACGGGTATAAGCCCCTGGTCGTGGTACATGGCCACCACCACGTCGAACTCGGCTGGCTGTCCCGGCTTCTGGCGCGCGCGCATGAAGACGGTATCGGGCGCCCACGGCCCACTCACATTGCAGCCCTGACTGGCTGCAGCCTGCATGGCAGGAACAATAACCTCCAGCTCTTCCCGCCCAAACAGACCACCCTCCCCGGCATGCGGATTCAAACCCGCCACGGCAATGCGGGGTGCGCGCCCCAGCACCCGCTGCAGGGACGCATGCGTGATCAGCAGGGTCTGCAGCACGTTGTCAAAGGTGACCGCGTCCAGAGCCGCACGCAGCGACACATGGATGCTGACCAGCACCGTGCGCAACTCGTCATTGGCCAACATCATGCGTACCGGCACTTCGCCCACCGGCTTGCCCAGGTGCTGGGCCGCCACGGCCTGCAGCATTTCGGTGTGGCCCGGATACAGGCTGTAGGGTGCACCGGCGGCGGACAGCGCCTCCTTGTGCAAAGGTGCAGTAACAAGCGCTGCAATGCGGCCCTGCATGGCCGCCTGGGCGGCAGCCATTACACAGCGCCCGGCAAAGGCTCCGGCTGCCGCGCTGACCTGGCCCACCACAACGGGGACCAGCGCCTCGCCCTCCTGCAGGACGGGAATGCAATGGGGAGGCACGGTCCAGACTTCCTGCGGGCTGGCGATCCGGGCCAGCGGGTAAGGCACACCCGGTACGCCCAACGCCGCACTGGCGCGCCGCATGCTGCCCACATCGCCCCAGACGAAGCAGCCTTGCAGCAGCTCTGGCTCTTGGCGAAAGACTTTGGCGATGATTTCCGGGCCAATGCCTGCGGCGTCACCCAGGGTGATGGCGATGGGCAGACGGGTGGAAGGCGGAGGCTGCGGCATGGCGACTTTCAGGCGGGGTTGTCAATGTCAATGAAATGATGCGCCAGCCCGCATTGCGCCGCCACCTGGGCAGCCAGGGCAGGCGCGCCATAGCGCTCGCTGGCATGGTGGCCACAGGCAATGAAGCTGACACCGCATTCACGTGCGTAGTGGGCCTGCGGCTCGGAGATCTCACCGGTCAGGAAGAGGTCTACGCCTGCGGCAATCGCCGCTTCGAAATAGCCCTGCGCACCCCCACTGCACCAGGCAATGCGCCGCATGGCGCCCGGCTTGCCGACCACCAGTGTGACCGGCCGCCCCAATCTGGTTTCCACATGCTGCGCCAGGACCTGCGGACTGCGCATGAGCGCCTCGGGCGCCTGGCCCAGCCAGCCCAGTTGCTGATCGCCAAAGCGCCCGTCTGCCGTGAAGCCCAGATGCAAACCCAGCTGCGCGTTGTTGCCCAGTTCCGGATGGGCATCCAGGGGCAAATGGTAGGCAAAGAGGTTGATGTTGTGCTGCATCAGCAGGCCCAGTCGCTGGCGCAGCCAACCGGTGACGCATCCATCATGGCCGCGCCAGAACAGGCCGTGGTGCACAAAGATGGCATCGGCCTGAGCGGCAACGGCTGCCTCAATCAAGGCCAGACTGGCGGTAACTCCGGAGACGATTTTTCCAATCTGTGCACGCCCCTCGACCTGCAGGCCGTTGGGCCCGTAGTCCTTGAAGCGCTCGGGTTGCAGCAGGGTATCGAGGGCGTTCAGAAGTTGCTGGCGTTCAATCATGAGAGGTGTTGCTTGAGATGGGACTTGTAGCGCTGATTGTGGCGGATGCGGTGGGCTCCAGATCGCAGTCGCAGCCCACGCCCGCGGCAATCCAGCGACGCACCACCCAGGCCGTCAACCATGCTTTCAGTCTTACCAGGCCGCGGCTTGCCTGAGTCTGCCCCAGTGCACCACAGCGGTACTGGCGCTCTGCCTCCACCCACCGCAGCGCCTTGCAGGGACCGCTTCGGCTGCGCGACAGCAACACGCCCAGGGGGCAGGGCTCAGCCAGGCAACACAGGCCGCATCCGTTGCAGGCTGCCCCCATGGGCGGCTTGGCGGCGGCCAGCGGTTCGATATGGATGACCTGCTGACGGGTCTGGGCTGAGCGGGAGGGGCTGCGCATGGTGGACTCTGGACTGCAATGTACCGCCAAGCCAACAGGCCAAGGCTGGCGGCCTACAATTTGGCCCTATGAAACGTCTCTGGCTCCTCTTCTCGCAAACCGCTACCGTATTCCTGGCGGCCTACTTTGTGGTGGCAACCCTCAAGCCGCAGTGGCTGGACCATGTGCCGGGCAGCATGGGTGCGGGCGTAGCACTCTTTGAGGCGCCTCCTGCGGCCCCGGGCGAAATTCCACCAGGCAGCCTGCGCACTGCGGCGCAAAAAGCGTCGGCCGCCGTGGTCAGCATCAGCACCAGCCAGGCCGCCAGGAAGAACCCCAATGCCAATGACCCCTGGTTCAAGTTCTTTTACGGCGACCAGGGCAACGAACCCCAGGGCGGCCTGGGCAGTGGCGTGATCGTCAGTGCCAGCGGATACATACTGACCAACAACCATGTGGTCGAGGACGCAGATGAAATTGAAGTCATCCTGAACGACAGCCGCCACACCATGGCCAAGGTGATCGGCACCGACCCAGACAGTGATCTGGCTGTACTCAAGATCGGCTTGGACAAACTGCCCACCATTGTGCTGGGCAACTCCGATGCAATTCAGGTGGGCGACCAGGTGCTGGCCATTGGCAACCCCTTCGGCGTGGGCCAGACAGTCACCAGCGGCATCGTCAGCGCGCTGGGTCGCAACCAGCTGGGCATCAACACCTTTGAGAACTTTATCCAGACCGATGCCGCCATCAATCCCGGCAACTCCGGGGGCGCGCTGGTGGATACCAACGGCAACCTGCTGGGCATCAACACGGCCATCTATTCACGCTCGGGCGGCAGCATGGGTATTGGTTTTGCCATTCCCGTGTCCACCGCCAAGCTGGTGCTCGAAGGGCTGGTGAAGGATGGTCAGGTCACGCGCGGCTGGATCGGTGTGGAGCCCAACGATTTGTCTCCCGAGCTGGCGGAAACGTTCAACACCAAGCTCACAGAGGGCGTGATCATTACCGGTGTGCTGCAGAACGGCCCCGCCGCTCAGGCGGGAGTGAAGCCGGGCGATGTGATCGAGGCGATTGGTGAGCGCAAGATTGCCGACGTGACGCAGCTGCTGTCGGTGGTGGCGTCCCTCAAGCCCGGCACGGCGGCCCGCTTCACCATCAACCGCAAGAGCCAGAAGGTGGAGCTGGACGTCACGCCCGGCGTGCGGCCCAAACCCAAGGCAGCGCCGCGCTAACCAGAAGTTTCGCCGCCGGGCCGCCCTAAGGCGACTGGCTGGTGGTTGGCTTGGTGGGCTCGTCGGTGGGCGCCTGGGTGTGGCGGATAAACAGCTGTGCCGCCCAGATACCCAACTCGTACAGAATGCACATGGGGATGGCTAGCGCCAACTGTGACACCACATCCGGTGGCGTCACAACAGCCGCCACCACGAAGGCCACCACGATGAAATAGCTGCGGAAGCTCTTGAGCTTGTCAATGCTGACAATATTCATGCGCGCCAGCACCACCACGACGATAGGCACCTCAAAAGCCAGGCCAAAGGCCAGGAACATAGACAACACAAAATCCAGATAGGCTTCGATATCGGGGGCAGCGGTAATGCTTTTGGGCGCAAAGCTCTGGATGAACTTGAACACCTGGCCAAACACAAAGAAGTAGCAGAAGGCCACTCCAATGAAGAACAGGATGGTGCTGGACACCACCAGCGGGAGCACCAGCTTCTTCTCGTGGGAGTACAGGCCGGGTGCCACAAAGGCCCACACCTGCCACAGCACAAAGGGCAAGGCCATGAGAAAGCCGGCCATCATCATGATCTTCAAGGGCACCATGAAGGGCGAGATGACCGAAGTGGCAATCATGGTTGCGCCCACAGGCAGCGACGCCACCAAAGGCTGGGCCAGGATGTCATAGAGCGCGGCCGGGCCGGGGTACAGGGCCAGAATGGCCACCATCACGCCAATGGCAATGGCGGCTTTGACCAGACGGTCGCGCAGCTCCACCAGATGCGCCACAAAGGGCTGCTCGGTGCCGGCGAGTTCGTCTTCTTTGGAGTTGTCAGAGGCCATGAACGGGTATCACTAAAACAAAAGCCTCAGCTGGTGCGGCGGGGACGGAACCGGGCAACACGGGCCGCGCCGGACAGAGCCTTGGTACGCACGCCGTTGCGGGCCTTGTACCAGTGGGGTGTGGCGCCCTGCTTGAGGCGCCAGTTCTTGCCAGGGTGCTTGTAGGCGGGTGGCTCGGCTTCAACGGGCAGCGCAGCTGCGGCATCACTGTGCGACCAGGAGTTCTCAAACTCGCTGGCCTGTGTCTGTATGGTGTTGCCCACATCGCGCGCGGCGCTTTCCACCGTGTCACGCATCTTCTTCAGTTCGTCGAGTTCCATGGCGCGGCCAACTTCGGCCTTCACATCGGACACGTAGCGCTGCGCTTTGCCCAGCAAGGTGCCCACGGTACGAGCTACCTTGGGCAGCTTTTCAGGGCCAATGACGATCAGGGCAACAGCACCTATGAGCGCCAGCTTGGATATGCCGAGATCGATCACGCGGGTTTAACGCAAGAGCACATCACAAAGGAAACAGCAGCGATCAAGACTTGTGCCGCGCTTCCACATCGATGGTGTTCTTTTCAGCCGCTGCATTGGCCACCTGGCTGGGTGCCGCGGGAGCCTCTTCCGCAGCGGCTGTGCCGTCGCGCATGCCGTCCTTGAAGCCCTTGACGGCCCCACCCAGATCTTGCCCCATGTTCTTGAGTTTCTTGGTGCCGAAAATCATCACCACGATGAGCAGAACGATCAGCCAATGCCAAATAGAAAATGAACCCATGAATTACTCCTAACGATTGATGATGATTCTAGTCTGCGCGCAAGGCAGATCTCTACCCGCGCAGCCAAGGGCGCGGACCGCCCATGACATGGAAATGCAGATGCTGCACTTCCTGGCCGCCTTCACGGCCGGTATTGGTCAGCATACGATAGCCGCCTTCTGGATACGGGTTGCAGCCCTGCTCCAAAGCCAGTTTCGGGGCAAGGGCCATCATGCGCCCCAGCAGCCCGGCTTGATCAGGGCCGACTTGGGCCATGGAAGGAATATGCATCTTGGGTATTAGCAAGAAGTGCACCGGCGCCCACGGATGGATGTCGTGGAAAGCAAAAATTTCTTCGTCTTCGTACACGATGCCCGAAGGGATTTGTTTGGCAACGATCTTGCAGAAGATGCAATCGGGGTCGTGTGCAGCTGTGTGGGCGCGCAGCAAGTCACTCATGGTGTCTGCCCTATTTCCTGGCCCTTGTTCATGGCCACAAAGCCGGTGACGATGCGGTACAGGAACCAGATCGAAATGGCCATCCACGCGATATAGCCAGGGAATATCAAAAAGGCCCACAAAGGTGCCGTCACCAGGTACAGCGCCGCAGCAATCAACACCGTGCGAATGCGCCAACGAAAATGCGATGCGTGCCAGGAGCCCTCGGCCTTGTCGCGGTTCACCAGGTCGATGATCAGTGCCACCACCAGAAACACCGGGCCAAACTGCCCGCCGGGTATGACGGCACCCACGGCCACCAGCAAATGCAGCACATAGCTGATGGTGCCCACGGTGTTGAGCGACTGCATCCGCTGCAGGCTCGCCTGGTCCGGGGTCATGGGGCTTGTGAAGTCTTGTGTCATGCCTGTCCCTCCTCGCGCGCAAGCACCTTGCGCAAAGCTTTTTCCTCAATGCCGCTGGTACCTTCGCGGCGCTGCAGCTCGGCAATCACATCGCCGGGGGTGAGGCCGTAGTGGGCCAAGGCCACCATGCAGTGGAACCACAAGTCAGCCACTTCATAGACGATCTGGGTCTTGTCACCGCCATGGTCAGCGTCCTTGGCGGCCATGACGACTTCGGTGGCCTCTTCACCAATTTTCTTGAGAAAGCTGTCCGGGCCCTTGTGGAGCAGACGCGCCACGTAACTGGCGCCGGGGTCGCCCCCATTGGCCGCCTTGCGGCTTTCAATGACAGCGGCCAGACCGGCCAAGGCGTCCTGGGAAGTGATGTGGGATGACATAGGCCTATTTGTAGATGGATGCCGGGTCTTTCAAGACCGGATCGGCACTTTGCCAGGCTCCGTCCTTCAAAACACTAAAAAAACAGCTGTGGCGGCCGGTATGGCAGGCAATGCCAGGCGAGTGTCCGAGTTGCGTGACCTTGAGCAGCACCACGTCGTTGTCGCAGTCGATGCGAATCTCATGCACGGTCTGCACATGGCCGGACTCCTCGCCCTTGAACCACAGCTTGGCGCGCGAGCGGCTGAAGTACACAGCGCGCCCCAGCTCAGCGGTTTTTTCGAGCGCCTCGCGGTTCATCCACGCGAACATCAGGACATCGTTCGTGCCCTGCTCCTGCGCAATGACAGGCACCAGGCCCTGCGCGTCCCATTTGACTTCGTCTAACCAGTTCATCCAGCGATTGTCGGCTATATCCGCACCGGGATGCCGCGCTCGGCCATGCGGGCCTTGGCTTGCGCCACGGTGAATTCGCCGTAATGAAAAATGCTGGCAGCCAGCACCGCGTCGGCGCCGCCCTGCTGCACGCCATCGGCCAGGTGGTCCAGGGTGCCCACACCACCCGAGGCAATCACCGGCACCGACACGGCATCGGCCACCGCGCGGGTGAGTTGCAGGTCAAAGCCCGACTTGGTGCCGTCGCGGTCCATGCTGGTGAGCAGGATTTCGCCGGCGCCGCGTTGGGCCATGTTGGCCGCCCACTGCACCGCGTCCAGCCCGGTGTTCTTGCGCCCACCATGGCTGAAGACATCCCAGCCCGGGCCAATGGCTTTGCCATCCACCAGGCGCAGGGCATCTTCAGTGGTGCGGCGCTTGGCATCTATCGCCACCACGATGCACTGCGCGCCGTATTTGAGGGAGGCGTCTTCAATCACCTGCGGGTTGGAGATGGCTGCCGAATTGAAGCTGACCTTGTCGGCACCGGCATTGAGCAGGCGGCGCACGTCTTCCACCACCCGAACACCGCCACCCACGGTGAGTGGAATGAAGACCTGCGAGGCCACGGCTTCGATGATGTGCAGGATCAGGTCGCGGCCATCGCTGGTGGCGGTGATGTCCAGAAAGGTGAGTTCGTCAGCGCCTTGGTCGTTGTAGCGGGCGGCGATTTCCACCGGGTCACCGGCATCACGCAGTTCCACAAAGTTGACGCCCTTGACGACCCGCCCGCCGGTTACATCGAGGCAGGGAATAATTCTTTTAGCGAGCACTCAAGTCTCCGAAGGGCCGCCCCGAGGAGACTTCGCCCCCTTGAGGGGCAGCGCATTACGCAAAGCGAGAAGCGTGGGGGCCACGTCTAGCCGTTCAATTCGTCGGCGCGCTCTTGCGCTGCGGCGAAATCCAGGTCGCCGCTGTAGATCGCGCGACCGCAGATCACACCTTCCACGCCCTCTTGTTCCACTTCGCACAGGGCTTCGATGTCGGCCATATTGGACAGGCCGCCCGAGGCGATCACGGGGATGGTGAGGGCTTGAGCCAGCTTGACCGTGGCTTCGATGTTGATGCCCGAGAGCATGCCGTCGCGTCCAATGTCGGTGTAGATGATGGATTCGACGCCGTAGTCTTCAAACTTCTTGCCCAGGTCGATGACGTCATGGCGGGTGAGCTTGCTCCAGCCGTCGGTGGCGACCTTGCCGTCGCGGGCGTCGAGCCCCACGATGATGTGGCCGCCAAAGGCGGTGCAGGCGTCTTGCAGGAAGCCGGGGTTCTTGACCGCTGCGGTGCCGATGATGACGTAGCGCAGGCCCGCATCCAGATAGCGCTCGATGGTGTCGAGGTCGCGGATGCCGCCGCCGAGTTGCACGTCGATTTCGCTGCCCACGCTCTTGAGAATCTTGCGGATGGCTGCCTCGTTCTTCGGGTGCCCGGCAAAGGCACCGTTCAGATCTACCAGGTGCAATCGCCTGGCGCCCTTGTCGACCCAACTTCTGGCCATGACGGCAGGGTCTTCACCAAAGGTGGTTGATTGGTCCATATCGCCTTGTTTGAGGCGTACACAGTGACCGTCTTTCAGGTCAATCGCGGGGATGAGAAGCATGATGGCGGTTTTTGCCGAGGGGAAGAATCAGGGGTTCCAGTGAAGGAAGTTGCGGTAAAGGGAGAGGCCGTGCTCAGCGCTTTTTTCGGGGTGAAATTGGGTTGCGAAAATATTATCGCGCGCAATGGCCGAAGAAAAGCGCTGTCCGTAGTCCGTTTCGCCCACGCTGTGGCTTGGATCATACGGTTTGGCGTAGTAACTGTGAACAAAGTAGAAGTAGCTGCCATCGGGCACCTCGCCCCACACCGGGTGCCGGGGCACGCCGTGGGCGGTTTGCCAGACCTGGTTCCAGCCCATTTGCGGCACCTTGTAGCGGCTGCCATCGGGCTGGGTTTGCCCGGCCAGCTCGAACTTGACGACGTCGCCGGGGATCAGGCCCAGGCAGGGGGTGTCGAGTTCCTGGCTGTGGTCCAGCAGCATTTGCATGCCCACGCACACGCCCATCAGGGGTTTGTTGGCAGCAGCGTGCATGACGGCATCAAACATGCCGCAGGCGTGCAGGTCCTGCATGCAGTCGCGCATGCCGCCCTGGCCCGGCAGCACCACGCGGTCGGCGTCCATGACCTCTTGCGCCGTGCGCGCCCACACTACTTCCACACCGGCCTCGGCGGCCACATGGATGACGGCCTGCGTGACGGAGCGCAGATTGCCCATGCCGTAGTCGACGACTGCAACCTTCTTCATGCCGATGCTTTCATGCTAGAGCGAACCCTTGGTGGAAGGAATGGTGCCCACCGAGCGCGGGTCAATTTCCAGCGCAAAGCGCAATGCGCGGGCAAAGGCCTTGAACACGGTTTCGGCCTGGTGGTGCGAGTTTTCGCCCTTCAGGTTGTCGATGTGCAGGGTGACAAAAGCGTGGTTCACAAAGCCTTGGAAAAATTCGTGGGTGAGTTGGGTGTCAAAGCTGCCGATGGAGCCGCTCTTGAAGGGTACATCCATCACCAGGCCGGGACGTCCGGAAAAATCAATCACCACGCGCGACAGGGCTTCGTCCAGCGGCACATAGGCGTGACCGTAGCGGCGAATGCCCTTTTTGTCGCCCACTGCCTGGTGCACGGCCTGGCCCAGGGTGATGCCCACGTCTTCCACGGTATGGTGGCCGTCAATGTGCAGGTCGCCCTCGGCCTGGATATCCAGGTCAATCAGGCCATGGCGGGCGATCTGGTCGAGCATGTGGTCAAAAAAACCGATGCCTGTGGACAGGCGGCTTTTGCCGGTGCCATCCAGATTCACCTTGACCTGGATGCGCGTCTCGGCCGTGTTGCGGGAAACTTCGGCGGTGCGCGCAGCGGGCGTGGCGGGGACTTCGGTCAGGGGGTAGCTGGTCATAGGATTTCCTGTGGTGCCGCAAGCAGCGGTGCATTCTCCGCAGCGGTGGCTACGGTAATGCGCAAAAAGTGGTTAAGCAATGGGTGCATTGTAGAAACGCTTCAACAGGTGTAGACCGAACCCAGGGCATTGCGCATCACCAGTGTCACCGGCATGTCGGCCTCGTACAGGTCCTGGTTGCGCTGCAGCTCGGTCTGGTACAGGCCCTCGGCCATGCTGGGCAGCAGGCGTCGGCCATTCAGGCAAATGGAGGCTTTGGCGCCGGCGCGCACGCCGCTGTCATGGGCCTCCAGCGCGCCTTCCATCACGCCTACGAGGTAGTAGCGCTTGTAATTGGCACCCTGCTTGGTGTCCGACTTTTCCAGCAAACGCAGTTCGCGGATGGACATGGCGCCTGCGCTTTGCATTGTCAGCACGAGCAAGGCGCACACAGACCCCAGGCGGCACACAGTGGACCAAGGGGTGGGCCCAGGGCTGGTCCGAAGTGATGTTTGCATGGCTGGCGGTCGCATCAGGGCAGCAAGTCCTATTTCAGGCGCATCTCGGCAGCGCGCGCGTGGGCCTGCAGCCCCTCACCAAAAGCCAGCTCGGCGGCAATCGGGCCCAGCACCTGGGCGCCGGCCTGGCTCACCTCTATCAGGCTGCTGCGCTTCTGGAAGTCGTACACGCCCAGCGGGCTGCTGAAACGCGCCGTGCCGCTGGTGGGCAGCACGTGGTTGGGGCCGGCACAGTAGTCGCCCAGCGATTCGCTGGTGAACGCGCCCAGGAAGATGGCACCTGCATGCTTGAGCAATGGCTCCCAGCGGTGCGGCTCGCTGCTGGAGACTTCCAGGTGCTCGGGGGCGATGCGGTTGGAAATGGCGCAGGCCTCTTCCATGTTGCGCGTGAGGATCAGGGCACCGCGGTCATTGAGGCTTTTGGCAATGATGGCGGCACGTGGCATCTCGGGCAGCAGGCGGTCAATGGCGGCCTGTACCGCGTCCAGGTAGGCAGCATCGGGGCACAGCAGAATGCTTTGCGCCAATTCGTCGTGCTCGGCCTGTGAAAAAAGGTCCATGGCCACCCAGTCGGGGGGCGTGCTGCCGTCGGCAAGAACCAGGATTTCGCTGGGCCCGGCAATCATGTCGATACCCACGGTGCCAAACACGCGGCGCTTGGCGGCAGCCACATAGGCATTGCCGGGGCCGGTAATCTTGTCCACGGCGGGAATGGTGGCCGTGCCATAGGCCAGAGCGGCCACGGCCTGCGCGCCACCGATGGTGAAGGCGCGGGTGACACCGGCCACATAGGCGGCGGCCAGCACCAGTTCGTTGCGCTCACCTTTAGTGGCACCGGCGCTGCCCTCAGTGTTGCCGCTGCCACCGGTGGCCACGCTGCCACGCACGGGGGTGGGCACCACCATGATGATCTCGGCCACACCCGCCACGTGGGCGGGCACGGCGTTCATGATCAGACTGGATGGGTAAGAGGCTTTGCCGCCCGGCACATAAATGCCCACGCGGTCCAGCGGTGTGACCTTTTGCCCCAGCAGGCTGCCGTTTTCATCGCGGTAGCTCCAGCTCTCACCGCAGGCCTTTTTCTGGGCTTCGTGATAGCTGCGCACACGGCGCTCGGCGTCCTGCAAGGCTTTGCGCTGGGCCTCGGGAATGCTTTCAAAGGCGGCCTTGAAGTCGGCCTGCGAGAGTTCCAATGCGGCCACGCTCTGGGCATGCAAGCCGTCAAAGCGCGCGGTGTATTCCAGCACGGCAGCGTCGCCACGCTGCTGCACATCGCCCAGGATGTCGGCCACGCGCTGCTCGATGGCGGCGTCGGTGTCGGCAGACCAGTGCTGCAGCGCCTTGAACTTGGCTTCGAATTGCGGATCAGCGGTGGACAGGCGAACGGGCTTGGCTTGCAAAGTCATGGCTTTCCTACAGCGCCGGCAAAGGCGTCGATGATGGCGCGAATCGGTTCCTGTTTGAGCTTGAGCGCGGCCTGGTTGACCACCAGACGCGAGCTGATGTCCATGATGCGCTCGACTTCCACCAGGTGGTTGGCCTTGAGGGTGTTACCCGTGGAGACCAGGTCGACGATGGCATCGGCCAGGCCCACCAGGGGAGCCAGCTCCATGCTGCCATAGAGCTTGATCAGGTCCACGTGCACGCCCTTGGAGGCAAAAAACTCGCGTGCAATGGCCACGTACTTGGTGGCCACCTTGAGGCGCGAGCCCTGCTTGACGGCGGAGGCGTAATCAAAGTCGGCACGCACGGCCACGCTGATGCGGCACTTGGCAATCTGCAAGTCCAGCGGCTGGTACAGGCCCTGGCTGCCGTGCTCGAGCAAGGTGTCTTTGCCGGTGATGCCCATGTCGGCGCCACCGTACTGCACATAGGTGGGCACGTCGGTGGCGCGCACCACCAGCACGCGCACGCCAGGCTGGTTGGTGTCGAGGATCAGCTTGCGCGATTTTTCGGGGTCGTCCAGCACCTCGATGCCTGCGGCCTTGAGCAGGGGCACGGTTTCTTCAAAGATGCGGCCTTTGGACAGGGCTAAGGTGATCACTTGGTTCTTTCAATATCCGCACCGATGGCGCGCAGCTTGGCTTCCATCTGGTCGTAGCCACGGTCCAGGTGGTAAATGCGGTCGACCAGGGTTTCGCCTTCGGCCACCAGGCCGGCAATCACCAGGCTGGCCGAGGCCCGCAGGTCGGTGGCCATGACGGTGGCGCCTGACAATTTTTCCACGCCTTCGATCACTGCCACTTTGCCGTCGATCTGGATGTGCGCGCCCAGGCGCACCATCTCGTTGACGTGCATGAAGCGGTTCTCAAAGATCGTCTCTGTAACTTTGCTGGTGCCGTGCGCGATGCAGTTGAGCGCCATGAACTGGGCCTGCATGTCGGTGGGGAAGCCGGGGTACTCGGTGGTGCGAAAGCTCTGGGCCTTCAGCCGCCCTTGGGACTGCACGCGGATGCCGTCTTCCAGCGCGGTGATGGTGGCACCGGCGTCACGCAGCTTGTCGATGACGGCGTCCAGATGCTCGGCGCGGCCGTGCTTCAGGAACACATCGCCACCAGTGGCCGCCACAGCGCACAAAAAGGTGCCGGTCTCGATGCGGTCGGCCACCACCTGGTGGGCGCCACCATGCAGCGACTCCACACCCTGGATGCGGATGCGGCTGGTGCCGTGGCCTTCAATCTTGGCGCCCATGCTGATGAGCAGCTCGGCCAGATCAGGAATCTCGGGCTCTTGCGCGGCGTTTTCCAGCAGGGTCTCGCCTTCGGCCAGGGCCGCAGCCATGAGGAAATTCTCGGTGCCAGTAACGGTGACCATGTCGGTGGCGATGCGCGCGCCCTTGAGGCGGGTGCGGCCATTGGCCAGCTTTGCCACCATGTAGCCGTGCTCCACTGCAATGTCCGCACCCATGGCGGTCAGGCCCTTGAGGTGCTGGTCCACCGGGCGTGAACCAATGGCGCAGCCGCCGGGCAGTGACACCTTGGCGTGGCCAAAGCGCGCCAGCAAGGGGCCCAGTGCCAGCACCGAGGCGCGCATGGTCTTGACCAGCTCGTAGGGGGCTTCCGGGTTGGTGAGGTCCGCGGCATTGAGCACCACCGAGCCGTCGGCCTGCACATCGGCTGTCACGCCCATGTTGCGGATCAGCTTGAGCATGGTGGAGACGTCCTGCAGACGCGGCACGTTGCGCAGGGTCAGCGTGTCGGCAGTCAGCAGGGCTGCGCACAGCTCGGGCAGGGCGGCGTTCTTGGCGCCGGAAATCAGCACCTCGCCGTTAAGCGGGCGGCCGCCGCGAATGAGTAATTTGTCCATCAGGCTTTGGCGGCCCATTCGGCCGGTGTGTAGGTTTTCATGGAGAGGGCGTGCACCTCGTCGGTTTGCATACGGCCGCCCAGCGTGGCATAGACCTGCTGGTGGCGCTGGATCAGGCGCTTGCCTTCAAAGGCAGCGGAGACGATCGTGGCGTACCAGTGGCGCCCGTCACCTTCGAGGGTGCATTGCTCGCAGGGCAGTCCGGTGGCGATCAGGGATTGGAGTTCTTCTGCTGTCATGGGGTGTGCGGGCGGGCCCGGGTGAGGTTGGCGTGAAAAATAGTTAGCTGCGGATTTTGTAACCGCTGCGCAGCAGTTGCAAGGCAATCAGGCTGACCACCAGCAAGGTGGAACCCACCACAGCAAAGCTCAGCCAGGGCGACACGTCGCTGACGCCAAAGAAGCCGAAGCGAAAGCCGTCAATCATGTAGAAAAACGGATTGAAATGGCTCACCGCCTGCCAAAAGGGTGGCAAAGAGTGGATGGAATAGAACACGCCGCTCAGGAAGGTCATGGGCATGACCACAAAATTCTGGAAGGCAGCCAGCTGGTCAAATTTTTCGGCCCACAGGCCGGCAATCAGACCCAGGGTGCCCATGAGGGCCGCACCCATCACGGCAAACACGAAGATCCAAACCGGGGCTTCAAAGCCCGTGTAGGTGAATAGCAGCGAGACTGCAAACACGCCCAAGCCCACAATCAGGCCACGCAGCACCGAGGCACCCACGTAGGCCACAAACCAGTGGACGTAAGACAGTGGTGTAAGCAGCAGAAACACCAGGTTGCCCATGACCTTGCTCATGATGAGCGAGGACGAGCTGTTGGCAAAGGCGTTTTGCAGCAGGCTCATCATGGCCAGGCCGGGCACCAGAAAGGCGGTGTAGCCAATCTTGTCGTAGACCTTGACGTGGTCTTCCAGCGCGTGTCCGAAGATCAGCAGGTAGAGCATGGCTGTGAGCACGGGCCCGGCGATGGTCTGGAACGCGACTTTCCAGAACCGCAAGGATTCCTTGTACAAAAGGGTCTGCCAACCGTTCATGCCACAGCTCCCACACCGTGCACAGAATCCTTGTTCTGCGTCATCACGTCCAGGAACACGTCTTCCAAGTCGGCCTTGCGGATTTCGATGTCCTGCGCCACCAGCCCGGCTTCGCGCACGGCGGCCAGATAGCGTTCAATTTCCAGCGCGTCATTGGCAGGGAACTGCACGATGCGCCCGGTGATGCGGGCCTTGTCCGCCAGGGCCTTGGGCATTTCGGCATCGAGCTTGAAACGCAGCACATTGCTGGAGGCTGCTTTGAGCAGGTCGCTGGTTTTGTCCAGCGCCACAATGCGTCCGGTTTTGAGCATGGCGATGCGGCCGCACAGGGCCTCGGCCTCTTCCAGGTAATGGGTGGTGAGCAAGACGGTGTGGCCTTCGCGGTTGAGCTTGGCGATGAACTGCCACAGCGTCTGGCGCAATTCCACATCCACACCGGCGGTGGGCTCGTCGAGCACGATGACGGGAGGCTTGTGCACCAGGGCCTGCGCCACCAACACGCGGCGCTTCATGCCGCCGGAGAGTTGGCGCATATTGGCGTTGGCCTTGTCGGCCAGGCCCAGGCTTTCCAGCAGTTCGTCAATCCAGGCGCCGTTGTTCTTCACGCCGAAGTAGCCGGACTGGATACGCAGCAGTTCGCGCACGTTGAAGAAGGGATCGAACACCAGTTCCTGGGGCACCACACCGAGGGCGCGGCGGGCGGCGGCAAAGTCGGCCTGCACATCATGGCCCAGCACGCTGACGCGTCCGCTGGTGGCACGTGTAAGCCCGGCCAGCACGCTGATCATGGTGGTTTTACCGGCTCCGTTGGGGCCCAGCAGGCCGAAGAATTCGCCCTCCTGGATATCGAGGCTGACCGCGTCAAGGGCCAGAAAGGTGCCGGGCCGTTCGCTGCTTTTGGAAGACTTGGGCGAAGGGTAGGCTTTGGAGACGGATTGGAAGGAGATTGCGGCCATGGGAGACCGCTATTTTAACCGGGCCCCGCAGGGCAGCCCCGTAAAGGGAATAAGCCCAGTGCCGGGCCGCCCCAAACTGGGCTTGGCCCCTTGGGGGGCAGCGCGCACACGCAGTAGCAAGCGTGGGCGCCAGCCTCAGGCCGCAGTGAGCAGACCTTCAATGCCGTAGAGTGCGGCCAGATCACGCAGACGATCCGGCAACCCTTTGACCGCAAACAGCTTGCCGGCACGGGCGCATTCGCGGCGTACGGCCAGCAACACCGCCAAGGCTGAAGAGTCGAAGCTGTTGAGCGGCGCTGCATCCACCACGACCTGCTTCTCGGCCTCGCGCTGCATATCCTGCGTGAGCTTCTCCAGGCAATCGCTGGCCTGTAGCTGGGTGAGGATGGCGGGAAGGATCAACATGGCGGTCTCGGGGTTCAGGAGGACTTTTTGGCGTTCGCTTTGTTGCGTTCTACCAGCGTGGTGATCAGGCCGTCAAGGCCTTTGGCATTGATTTCTGCAGCGAACTGGCTTTTGTAGTTCTCCACCAGCCAGACACCCAGCACGTTGATGTTGTATATCTTCCAGCCAGCGCCCTGCCCTGGTGTCTTTTCCAGGCGGTAATCCAGCTGGATGGGGTCTCCGCTGCCCTTGACCTCGGTGCGCACAATGACTTCTTTGTCATCGGCGCCAGCGCGCATCGGCTTCATGGAAACCGTCTGGTCTGTCACTTGGGCCAAGGCGCCGGCATAGGTTCTGACCAGGAGAATTTTGAACTCGTCCTGCAACTTCTTTTGCTGGTCCGGTGTGGCCTGGCGCCAGGCGGGGCCCACAGCTGAGGCCGTCATGCGCTGGAAGTTCAGGTTGGGCAGAATGCGCGCGTCCACCAGGGCTACGACCTTGCCCATGTCACCAGCGCGTATGGACTTGTCGGCCTTGATGGTGTCCAGCACGTCCACCGACAGGCGCTTGATCAGCGCATCAGGCGCCTCGTCTTCTGAACGCGCATGCATGGACAAGCCCAAACCTGCGACCAGAGAAAAACCAAGAACCAGTTTACGGAGAAAGTCTCTTTTCATAGCCACTTTTTTGCTGAAGAACATGGTTGTCATTATGTACCGCACCCCATTTGCCTGCGTTGCCTGCCTGTAAAGCTTGTATCAAGGCTCCGCGTCTTCATCCGGCGGGTTGCCGTCGTACTGCAGATTGCGTTGCCGCTGGAAATAGGCGTCACGCCGGAAGGTATAGCTGTCCAGGGCCGCACCCTCCAGCACATTCCCGGCATTCAGATACCTGGCACGAATATCCACAACATTCACCAGGGGCAACCACGTGCGCGTGTCCTGATCACCGATCTGATAGACCGGCATGCCTGCGCTGTCAACCGGTAGCGCCGCCACTTCACGCAAGGTGCGTGGCCCCAAAATCGGCAACACCACATAGGGCCCAGGCGGTACACCCCAGCGGCCCAGGGTCAAACCGAAGTCGGCCGTGTGGCGCTCGATATTGAGATCACTGGCCACATCCACAACGCCCAACAGGCCAATGGTCGTGTTGACCATGACGCGGCCCACGCTGTCGCTGAAGTCGTTGCCGCGACCCTGCAGGCCGTTGTTGACTACCGACCACATGTCTTCCAGGTTGTTGAAGAAATTACCCACACCCTTGCGCAACCAGTTGGGTGTGACAGCCAGGTAGCCGGTCGCAATGGGCTTGATGACGGCTTTGTCCACCGCCTCGTTAAAACCAAACACCGTGCGGTTGAATGACTCCAGCGGATCCCGGGCATTGGGCTGGGGCACCGTGGCACAGCCTTGCACTGCCAAAACTGCCAGCAGCAGCAGACATGCACGCCAAAGGTTCGGGCGGCTGTTCGACAAGCTCATGGCTTGGCCTTGTCTGCGCTGGGGCCGTCGGCGGCCTTGCTGTAGAGGAACTGGCTTATCAGGTTTTCCAGCACCACGGCCGACTGCGTCGTGCTGATGGCGTCGCCTGCTGCCAAGTTGGCTGTGTCTGCACCGGCCTCAATACCAATGTACTGTTCACCCAGCAGGCCACTGGTGAGAATCTTGAGTGAGCTGTCCTTGGGGAAGGCATAGCGCTTTTCCATGGACAGCGTGACCTTGGCCTGGAAAGTCTTGTCGTCGAAGGTAATGGATTCGACCCGACCCACCACCACTCCGCTGCTTTTCACCGCGGCCTTGGGCTTGAGGCCACCAATATTGTCGAACTTGGCCGACACCTGGTATCCCTTGTCAAAGTTGAGTGTCAGCAGATTGGCCGACTGCAGTGCCAGAAACAGCAGCGCAGCGCCACCCAGCAGCACAAACAAGCCTACCCATACATCCGTGTTGGAGCGTTGCATATTTTTTCTCCTCCTAAATACTGAACATCATTGCGGTCAGGACAAAGTCCAGACCCAGCACCGTGAGCGACGCCATCACCACCGTGCGGGTGGTGGCATGCGCCACACCCTCGGGCGTGGGCTGCGCCTCGTAACCTTGCAGCAGGGCGATAAAGCTGACGGCAAAACCAAAGACAACGCTCTTGATGACGCCATTGCCCACGTCCGCCCACACATCCACCCCGCCCTGCATCTGGCTCCAGAACGATCCCGAATCAATGCCGATCATGGCCACGCCCACGGCCCAGCCACCCAGAATACCCACAGCGCTGAACACGGCAGCCAGGAGCGGCATGGCAATCACCGCGCCCCAGAAACGCGGCGCCAGAATGCGCTGCACCGGGTCCACCGCCATCATTTCCATGGCGCTGAGTTGTTCCCCTGCTTTCATCAATCCAATCTCTGCCGTCAGCGAGGTGCCGGCCCGTCCGGCAAACAGCAAGGCGGTGATCACCGGCCCGAGTTCACGCACCAGACTGAGTGCCACCAGCAGGCCCAGCGCATCGGAAGAGCCATAGCGCTGCAGTGTGTAGTAGCCCTGCAGGCCCAGCACAAAGCCCACGAAAACACCGGACACCGCAATGATGGCCAGCGAGTAATTGCCCATGAAATGGATCTGGTCGCGCAGCAGCGCCGGGCGCTTGAGGGTGGCGCCAATGGAGGCCAGCAGACGCAGGAACAGGCGTGCGGCAAAACCCATGTCGGCCAATTGCCGGCGCACGGAAAAACCCAGCTCGGAGGGGCGATACCAGCTCATGACTGCGCTCCATTGGAGAAATCTGCATCCACGCTGGCTGCGGGGTAGTGGAATTGCACGGGTCCTTCGGGCAGGGCGTTGACAAACTGGTGCACCAGCGGGTTGTCGCTGTTGCGCACTTCATCCGGTGTGCCCTGGGCGGCAATCTTGCCGTTGGCCAGGATGATGATCTGGTCCGCGATGTGGAAGGTCTCTTCCAGATCGTGCGACACCACAATGCTGGTCAGGCCCATGGCGTCGTTGAGCTGGCGTATCAGCCGTGCGGCGGTGCCCAGGGAAATCGGGTCCAGGCCGGCAAAGGGCTCGTCATACATGACCAGCTCGGGGTCCAGGGCAATGGCACGGGCCAGGGCGACGCGCCGGGCCATGCCGCCCGATACTTCGGCCGGCATCAGGTCGCGTGCGCCGCGCAGGCCCACTGCGTTGAGCTTCATCAGCACCACGTCGCGGATCAGGTCTTCGTTGAGGTTGGTGTGCTCGCGCAAGGGGAAGGCCACGTTGTCAAACACATTGATGTCGGTAAACAGCGCGCCAAACTGGAACAGCATGCCCATGCGCCGGCGCGCCAGGTACAGCGCGTTGCGGTCCATCTGGCCCACATCCAGCACCTCGCCCGAGTCTTTGAGTCCATGCAGCAGCACTTTCCCCTGCTGCGCCTTGTATTGGCCACCAATCAGGCGCATGACGGTGGTCTTGCCACCGCCCGAGGCGCCCATGAGCGCCGTGACCTTGCCACGCGGGATGGTGAAGGACACGTCATCCAGAATCAGGCGCTCGCCGTAACCGAAGCGGACGTTCTGAAATTCGACGAGAGAAGTGGAGGAAGGTGGTGCCATAAAAAAACAAAAGCCAGTACGAAGCTGGCTTTTGCATCATAAGGGAAAACGCTTAGCCCAGCGCCGGGCCCGAGGTCAGCGTGGCAGCGAGCTGGCTCCCATCAGGAACTCATCCACCGAGCGCGCGGCCTGACGGCCTTCGCGGATGGCCCACACCACCAGGCTTTGGCCGCGGCGCATGTCGCCAGCGGCAAACACCTTGGGCACATTGGTGTAGTAGGCCTGGCTGTTCTCGGTGCTGGCTTTGGCATTGCCACGGGCGTCCTTGTCCACGCCAAAGGCTTCCAGCACGGTGGCCACCGGATTGACAAAGCCCATGGCCAGCAGCACCAGATCGGCCTTGAGCAGCTTCTCGGAGCCTGCCACTTCGACCATCTTGCCGTCCTTCCACTCGACCTGAACCGTCTTGAGGCCGGTGACCTTGCCCTTTTCACCCACGAATTCCTTGGTGGAGATGGCAAACACGCGCTCGCAGCCTTCGTCATGGCTGGAGCTGGTGCGCAGTTTCAGCGGCCAATAGGGCCAGGTCATGGGGCGGTTTTCTTCCACCGGTGGCTGGGGCATCACTTCAAACTGGGTGACGCTGACCGCGCCGTGGCGGTTGCTGGTGCCCACGCAGTCGGAGCCGGTGTCGCCGCCACCAATCACGATGACGTGCTTGCCGTCGGCGCGCAACTGGCCCTTGAGCTTGTCGCCGGCGTTGACCTTGTTCTGTTGCGGCAGGAACTCCATGGCGAAGTGAATGCCGTCCAGTTCGCGGCCGGGCACGGGCAGATCGCGCGATTGCTCGGAGCCGCCGGTGAGCAGCACCGCGTCAAAGTCCTTTTGCAGTTGTTCGGCGGAAATGGTTTCCTTGGCCCAGTTCGTGACCTTGCTGCCCTTGGGCATGTCGCCAATCAGCACGCCGGTGCGGATGGTCACGCCTTCGGCCTGGAGCTGCTCAGCCCGGCGGTCGATGTGCGTTTTTTCCATCTTGAAGTCGGGGATGCCGTAGCGCAGCAGGCCGCCCACGCGGTCGTTCTTCTCGAAGAGCGTCACATCATGGCCTGCGCGTGCCAGCTGTTGGGAAGCGGCCAGGCCGGCTGGGCCGGAGCCGACCACGGCAATCTTCTTGCCGGTCTTCACCTTGGGCAACTGGGGCACCACCCAACCTTCGTGCCAGGCACGGTCGATGATGGCGTGCTCGATGGACTTGATGCCCACGGCTTCTTCGTTGACGTTCAGGGTGCAGGCGGCCTCGCAGGGTGCGGGGCAGATGCGGCCGGTGAACTCAGGGAAGTTGTTGGTGCTGTGCAGAACGTCGATGGCGTTCTTCCAGTCGCCCCGGAACACCAGGTCGTTGAAGTCCGGAATGATGTTGTTGACCGGGCAGCCGTTGTTGCAAAACGGCGTGCCGCAGTCCATGCAACGCGCGGCCTGCTTGTTGGCCTGCGCATCATCCAGACCGATGACAAATTCCTTGTAATTCTTGAGGCGCTCGGCAACGGGCTTGTAGCCCTCTTCGATGCGCTCAAACTCCATGAAGCCTGTGATCTTTCCCATGTTGAATCCTTACTTTGCCAGAGCGGCTTGTTGTTTGGCGGTGGCAGCGGCCGTCTTGGTGACGGCGGCGGCTTCCTTGCGTGCATGGATTTCGCCCAGAGCACGCTTGTACTCGTTGGGGAAGACCTTGACGAACTTCAGGCGCGAAGTCTCCCAGGTGTCCAGCAGGTCACGCGCACGCTTGCTGCCGGTCCAGCGGTTGTGGTCTTCCAGCAGCTTCTTGAGCTGGGCCTCGTCGCTCTCGCCACGGTGCCAGACGGCCTTATCGATGGAAGCTTCCTGCTCGGCGGCGGTCAGCACTTTTTCCATGCTGACCATGGCGGTGTTGCAGCGGGTGGCGAACTTGCCGTCCTCGTCGTACACATAGGCAATGCCGCCGCTCATACCGGCCGCAAAATTGCGTCCGGTCTGGCCCAGCACGGCCACGGTGCC
Organism: Rhodoferax lacus; assembly: GCF_003415675.1. Classification (GTDB taxonomy): domain Bacteria; phylum Pseudomonadota; class Gammaproteobacteria; order Burkholderiales; family Burkholderiaceae_C; genus Allorhodoferax; species Allorhodoferax lacus. The sequence continues at coordinate 131,819 of NZ_QFZK01000002.1, read as the reverse complement.
GCCGGTCATGTATTCGCAACCATGGTCACCCGTGCCTTCGACCACCGCAGTGGCACCCGACAGGCGCACGGCAAAACGCTCACCGGCCACGCCGCTCAGGAAGGCTTCACCGGTGGTGGCGCCGTACATCACGGTGTTGCCAACGATAGTGTTCTTGATGGCCTCGCCCCGGAAGTCGATGCTGGGGCGCACCACCACGCGGCCGCCGGACAGGCCCTTGCCGGTGTAGTCATTGGCGTCGCCAATCAGGTACATGGTGATGCCCCGGCACAGGAAGGCGCCAAAAGACTGGCCGCCCGTGCCTTCCAGCTGGATGCGGATGGTGTCGTCCGGCAGGCCTTCGGGGTGCACCTTGGTCACAGCGCCGGAGAGCATGGCACCCACGGAACGGTTCACGTTGCGGGCACGCTCCATGAACTGCACGCGCTCGCCCTTGTCGATGGCCGCACGGCTCTTGGCGATGAGCACATTGTCCAGGGCCTTTTCCAGGCCGTGGTCTTGGGTCAGGGTCTGGAAGCGGGGTACCTCGGGGCCGACTTGCGGCATGGCAAACAGGCGGCCGAAGTCCAGGCCGCTGGCCTTCCAGTGCTCAATGCCCTTGCGGGTGTCGAGCAGGTCGGCGCGGCCAATCATGTCGTCAAACTTGCGGATGCCCAGCTGGGCCATGATCTGGCGCACTTCTTCAGCGATGAAGAAGAAGTAGTTGACCACGTGCTCTGGTTTGCCGGAGAACTTCTGGCGCAACACCGGGTCTTGCGTGGCCACACCCACCGGGCAGGTGTTGAGGTGGCACTTGCGCATCATGATGCAGCCTTCCACCACCAGCGGTGCGGTGGCAAAACCGAACTCATCAGCACCCAGGAGGGCCCCGATGACGACGTCGCGGCCGGTCTTCATCTGGCCGTCGGCCTGCACGCGGATGCGGCTGCGCAGACGGTTGAGCACCAGGGTCTGCTGGGTTTCGGCCAGGCCGATTTCCCAAGGGCTGCCGCAGTGTTTGATGGAGGACCAGGGCGAGGCACCGGTACCGCCGTCATGTCCGGCAATCACCACGTGGTCGGCCTTGCACTTGGCCACACCGGCAGCAATTGTGCCCACACCGATTTCAGACACCAGCTTGACGCTGATGCCGGAATGCGGGGCCACGTTTTTCAGGTCGTGGATCAGCTGGGCCAGGTCTTCAATCGAGTAGATGTCATGGTGCGGCGGGGGCGAAATCAGGCCCACGCCGGGCACGCTGTGGCGCAGGCGGCCGATGTACTCGGACACTTTGCCACCGGGGAGTTGACCGCCCTCGCCTGGCTTGGCGCCTTGGGCCATCTTGATCTGGATCTGGTCGGCGCTGGACAGGTACTCGGCCGTGACGCCAAAGCGGCCTGAGGCCACCTGCTTGATGCGCGAACGCAAGGAGTCACCGGCCTGCAGCGGCAGGTCGACTTCCACCACGTCATTGCCGATCACGCTCTTGAGCGAGTCGCCCTGCTTGATCGGGATGCCCTTGAGCTCGTTGCGGTAACGGGCCGGGTCTTCCCCGCCCTCGCCGGTGTTGCTCTTGCCGCCAATGCGGTTCATGGCCACGGCCAGTGTGGCGTGGGCTTCCGTGGAAATGGAGCCCAGCGACATGGCGCCGGTGGCAAAGCGCTTGACGATTTCCGCAGCGGACTCGACTTCGTCCACGGGAATGGCTTTGGAAGGGTCCAGCTTGAACTCGAACAGGCCGCGCAACGTCAGATGGCGCTTGCTTTGGTCGTTGATGATCTGGGCGTATTCCTTGTAGGTGTTCCAGTTGTTGGCGCGCGTGCTGTGCTGCAGCTTGGCAATGGCGTCGGGCGTCCACATATGCTCTTCGCCGCGCACGCGCCAGGCGTACTCGCCCCCGGTTTCCAATGCGTTGGCCAGCACCGGGCTGTCGCCAAAGGCGGCCAGGTGCATGCGGATGGACTCTTCGGCAATGTCAAACACGCCGATGCCTTCCACGCGGCTGGGGGTGCCGGTGAAGTATTTGTTGACGGTCTCGGTGGACAGCCCGATGGCTTCAAACAGCTGGGCGCCGCAGTAGCTCATGTAGGTGCTGACACCCATCTTGGACATGATCTTGGACAGGCCCTTGCCCACTGCCTTGACGTAGTTGTAAATGGCCTTCTCGGCGCTCAGGTCACCCGGCAGATCCTTGTGGATGCTGGCCAGCGTTTCCATGGCCAGGTAGGGGTGCACGGCCTCGGCGCCGTAACCGGCGAGCACCGCAAAATGGTGCACTTCGCGGGCAGTGCCGGTTTCCACCACCAAGCCGGCTGTTGTGCGCAGACCGGCAATCACCAGGTGCTGGTGGATGGCAGACAGGGCCAGCAGGGCCGGAATGGCAACCTGGGTGGCGCTGATGTGGCGGTCGCTGATGATCAGGATGTTCTTGCCACCCTTGATGGCGTCAACAGCCTCGGCACACAGAGAAGCCAGCTTGGCTTCCACACCTTCATGGCCCCAGGCCAGCGGGTAGGTCACGTCCAGCGTGTAGCTGCGGAACTTGCCGTTGGTGTGGGCTTCGATATCGCGCAGTTTCGCCATGTCCTGGAAGTCCAGCACCGGTTGGCTCACCTCCAGCCGCATGGGCGGGTTGACCTGGTTGATGTCCAGCAGGTTGGGCTTGGGGCCCACAAAGGACACCAGCGACATCACGATGGCTTCGCGGATCGGGTCAATCGGCGGGTTGGTCACCTGCGCGAACAACTGCTTGAAGTAGTTGTACAGCGGCTTGTTCTTGTCGGACAGCACAGCCAGCGGGCTGTCGTTGCCCATGGAGCCGATCGCCTCTTCCCCGGCGGTGGCCATGGGGGCGATCAGGAACTTCAGGTCTTCCTGGGTAAAACCAAAGGCCTGCTGGCGGTCCAACAGGGAGACCTGATCGGTTACGCGCTTGGGCTCGACCTTGGCCACAACGTCAGTCATGGGATGGGCGGTGCGGCGCTCCTGAAAGGACACGTCATCCAGCTTGATGCGCAGGTTCTCGATCCACTGCTTGTAGGGCTTGCTGTTGGCCAGGTTGGCCTTGAGCTCTTCGTCGTCAATCATGCGGCCCTGTTCCAGGTCGATGAGGAACATCTTGCCGGGCTGCAGGCGCCATTTGCGTACGATCTTGTTTTCGGGCACGGGCAGCACGCCGGACTCGGAGCCCATGATCACCAGATCATCATCGGTGATGCAGTAACGCGAGGGGCGCAGGCCATTGCGGTCCAGGGTGGCGCCGATCTGGCGGCCGTCGGTGAACACGATGGAGGCCGGGCCGTCCCAAGGCTCGAGCATGGCGGCGTGGTATTCGTAGAACGCGCGGCGACGCGGGTCCATGGTGCTGTGCTGCTCCCAGGGTTCGGGGATCATCATCATCACGGCCTGGCTGATGGGGTAGCCGGCCATGGTCAGCAGCTCCAGGCAGTTGTCAAACGTGGCGGTGTCGCTTTGTCCAGCAAAGCTGATGGGATAGAGCTTTTGCAGGTCTTCGCCCAGCACGGGCGAGGACATCACGCCTTCGCGCGCCTTCATCCAGTTGTAGTTGCCCTTGACGGTGTTGATCTCGCCGTTGTGCGCCACATAGCGGTAGGGGTGGGCCAGGGGCCACTCGGGGAAGGTGTTGGTGGAGAAGCGCTGGTGCACCAGGCCCAGAGCCGACACACAGCGCTCGTCTTCCAGGTCCTTGAAGTACACGCCCACCTGGTCGGCCAGCAGCAGGCCCTTGTAGACCACCGTGCGGCTGGACATGCTGGGCACGTAGTACTCTTTGCTGTGCTTGAGCTTGAGGGCCTGGATGTTGGCACTGGCCGTCTTGCGGATCACGTACAGCTTGCGCTCCAGCGCGTCCTGCACGATGACGTCGTTGCCGCGGCCAATGAAAACCTGGCGCAGGATGGGCTCTTTTTCACGCACCGTGGGCGACATCGGCATGTCACGGTTGACCGGCACGTCGCGCCAACCCAACAGCACCTGGCCTTCGGCCTTGATCGCGCGCTCCATCTCCTGCTCGCAGGCCAGGCGGGAGGCGTGCTCTTTGGGCAGGAAGATCATGCCGACACCGTATTCGCCGGGGGCTGGCAGGGTCACGCCCTGGGCCAGCATCTCCTCGCGGTACAGCGCGTCGGGCAGCTGGATCAGGATGCCGGCGCCGTCGCCCATGAGCTTGTCAGCGCCCACTGCGCCCCGGTGGTCCAGGTTTTCAAGAATCTTGAGCGCGTTCTTGACGATGGAATGGCTCTTCTCACCGCGAATATGGGCCACAAAGCCAACGCCGCAGGCGTCGTGTTCTTGTGAAGTGGAATACAGACCGTGGTCTGAAAGATGCTTGATTTCTGCAGCCGTCGTCATGGCGCGCTCCTGAAAATGACAGTGGACGTGGAGCTTACTGCAATGCAACAAAGATGCCAAGAAAATTAAACAGGGTCAGATCCCATTTTAAAAAACACAACAGGCCGCAGTTTTTAATTAGGGACACATTAATTACCAACGATCGGCCCCATCACCCACCGCCATGCGTTCACTGGGGTTTGAGCAAGGCTCTGACTGGCCGGCCGGCACGCCCTTTGACAAGGCGGCGTGGGCTGTCTTTTTGCAGGGCCTGCACGAAGGCGGCGTCGCCCAATGCCCAGCCTTTCAGGGTGGCATCGGTCAGGACAGACTGCTGGCTTGCATCGGTACCGGCCTGGACCAGTTGTGCGTAGGCGTCTTCGCGCGCAAATGGGGTGTTTCCCAGTCCCCAAAATTGTGCATGGGGCGTGACCAAGCGGTCTACCCGACGGCCGATATAGTGCCCGTGGCTCGACCAGGCATAGTCCGCAGCACTGTCCGACAGACCAGCACGCACAGGATTGAGATCCATGTAGGACATACAGGGCAAGACGAACCGCTCGGGTTGCATCACAGTGCAGCGGTAACGCCCATCCCAGAGTGTGCCGCTGCGCCCCTGCTGGTCGTTGAAGTAACGCACATAGCGTCTCCCTACCGACTGGAGCATCAACGGCAGGCCATTGACGGCCTCGGGGCTCAGCAGCAGGTGAATGTGGTTGGGCAGCAGCACATAGGCGTGTACCGCGACCTGGAATTTGCGCGCATATTCGAGCAGCAAATCCAGCATCAGTTGGTAATCAGCAGTCTGCAGGAATATGGGCTGGCCGTTGTGACCGCGCTGAATGACGTGATGGGGCAGGCCCGCGAAACTCAAACGTGGCAGGCGGGCCATAGCGTCAAGAATTCCTATTTAGGCGCTTTGGTAACCCGGACTTTGCTGCCTGTGGTGACGATGATCACAGGGTCGCCCGCTTCGAGTTTTTCTGCAGCTTTGGCCTGCACGATGGCACGGCGCTCACCACCCTTGAGTTGGACCAGAATTTCGACAGCCTCTTCCCGGGTTGAGAATCGCTCGATGGCGTTACCTGCAGCCGCCCCAGCCACACCAGCCAGTACACCCAGTACCTGAGCCTCGCGTTGCACACCACTGCCGCCATAGCCGCCAATGGCGCCGACAACGCCGCCAACGGTGGCACCCACACCGGATTGGCTACCATCCACCGTGACTGTGCGAACGGAGAGAACCACTGCATCTTCAATTTTTGCCATGCGCTGGGCATCGCCACGCTGGATGACATCGGGGCTGCTGCTGGCGCAGGCGCCCAGGAGAACGGCAATCGAAACCACCAGAACCAGACGAATTGCTTTTTTCATTCTCAACTCCACAAATAAATATTGGGCACTGTAACCGTAACGCTGCAAACCGCTTAAGCGTCGACCTGTTCACTGACCGGATGATTGTCTTGCAGCTGTGTAAACCGCACGTCAAGCAGGGAAAGAATGCCAAATTCCTTCAGAATGGCCATCAGCCTGTCAGCTGAACTGCGCTTGCGCTGCCCTGTATAGCGCGCCAGTATCAGCTCATTTTTCATGCTGTGCTCCCATCCGACCAATTCGGTCACCGTAACCTGATAGCCACAGGCTTCCAGGTAAAGGCAGCGCAGCACATTCGTCAGCTGGCTGCCCATTTCCCGCGCATGCAGCGGGTGGCGCCACAGCTCGGCCAGGGGCGTTCGGTTCAGTGACAGTGCCTTGCCCTGGTTCAAATGGCGTGCCACTTCGGCCTGGCAACAGGGCACCAGCACAAAGGCCCGGGCCTTTTTCTGCAGGCCGAAGGCGATGGCATCGTCCGTGGCGGTGTCGCAGGCATGCAGTGCCGTCACCACATCAACCCGATCCGGCAAGAGCGCACTGTCGGCAGACTCGGCCACGGTCAGATTGAGAAAGGACATGCGCTCAAAGCCCAGTTTGCTGGCCAGCAGCATGGACTTTTGCACGAGCTCTGCACGGGTTTCAATGCCGTAGATGTGGCCACTGGATCGTGTATTGAAGTACAGGTCGTACAGAATAAAACCCAGGTAGGACTTTCCTGCGCCATGGTCTGCCAGGGTCAGCTCGCGCCCGGGCTGCACAGGCAGTTCGTCCAGCAGCTTTTCAATAAACTGGAACAGGTGATAGACCTGTTTGAGTTTGCGCCGCGAGTCCTGATTCAGCTTGCCCTCACGGGTCAGGATGTGCAATTCCTTCAGGAGCTCAATGGATTGGCCAGGCCGCAATTCCTCTGCCAGCGGGTTGGGTGTTGTGCTTGGGGCGCGCTTCATGGCATGTCCTCCGGTTTGAGGCGGGCGGAGAGGTCCAGCGCCGTCCAGCCCTCGTGACCCAATCGCTGCAAGGTTTGCATATTGGTCTCAAAGATGGCTTCCGGGTTGGGGAAGGCCGCCACAGCCCTGTCCACACTGTCTTCGCGTAACAGGTGCAGGGTTGGGTAAGGTGCACGGTTGGTGCAATTGGTGATGTCGTCTGGCTCGGTGCCGGCGAACTGGTAGTGCGGATGCAGACTGGCAATCTGCAGCACACCCTCCAGATCCAGATCGGCCAACAGTTTGTCGGCACGCGCCAACACCTCATTGAACTCCAGGAAGTCAAAAAATCCGTTGGGAGCGATCAGCAATGTGGTGTCCACCAACTGCGGGTCTGCCGCAACCAGTGCCAGCAACTCGCGCTTTAGATCTGCCAGCAAGGCCTTTGCGCCCGTGGCTGTGCTGATGGCATAGCGCACTTGCTGCTTGACCTCGACCGCCTTGGCAAAGGGGCACAGGTTCAGGCCAATGACGGCTCGCTGCACCCAGCGGCGCGTGTCTTCGATGACCAGCGCATCGCGCGCTGCCTGTTCAATATTCATATGTCTTGTTTGTCGGGTTCAGTAGACAGGCATTCAGTCGGCCCCGGTCAGCAGATGTTGTCCAGTCAGGCGATGGTGTTCGCGCGAAGCGAAACGGTCTGTCATGCCGGCAATATAGTCGGCAACGCTGCGTTGAAGGGGCGGACCCGCATCCCACGTTGCGGCCTGCGTTGCCTGAGACCTGAGGGCAAACCCCGCCTGCATTTCGCCGGGTCGTACGCAGTAGAGGTCAAACAGTTCGCGCACCACCTGTTTGGCCTGCGACATGGTGTGCACCACCTGGGGGTGGCGGTACAGGTGCGCAAACAAGAAGCTCTTGAGCTGGGCCGAACGCTGCTGCATGTCGCTGCCAAACACAACCAGGGGCACGCTGCGGCGAACGTCGCCCGGGCTCTCTACCCCGGCCTGCGCAATGGCCTCGCCGGTGGCTGCAATCACGGCAAAGACCTGGTCACTGAGCATCAGGCGAATGCTCTCGTACATCAGGCGCCGCGCCTGTGCGGGCTGGTGCAAATGGGCATGCGCGGACAGGGCCTGTTCGCAATAGGTGTTGAAGAGGGGAACGGCCCGCACCTGCTCCAGCGTGATCAATCCGGAGCGAATGCCATCGTCAATATCGTGGGCGTTGTAGGCGATTTCGTCTGCCAGATTGCACAACTGCGCCTCCAGGCTGGGCTGAGCGGCCTCCAGAAAACGTTGGCCTACACCGCCCTGTCCATCGGCATAGACATGCTCGGCCGCTTCGAGCAGACGGGCATTGTTGCGGGAGCAGTGTTTGAGAACGCCCTCCCGGGTTTCAAAGGTCAGGTTCAGGCCGTCGAACAAGGGATAACGCTCTTCCAGCAAGTCGACCACGCGCAGGCTTTGCAGGTTGTGTTCAAAGCCGCCAAATTCGGACATGCATTCATGCAAGGCGTCCTGGCCGGCATGACCAAAAGGGGTATGCCCCAGGTCGTGGGCCAGGGCAATAGCCTCTACCAGGTCCTCATTCAAGCGCAGTGAGCGTGCAATGCTGCGGCCGAGTTGCGCCACCTCCAGTGAATGCGTCAGGCGGGTGCGAAACAGATCGCCCTCATGGTTCAAAAATACCTGCGTCTTGTAGACCAGACGCCTGAAGGCCGTGGAGTGCACTATCCGGTCGCGGTCGCGCTGGTATTCGGTGCGTGTGGCTGGCGCACGCTCCCCTATGCGGCGTCCCCGCGAATGCGCAGGGTCACTGGCATACGACGCCAAGCCCGGCGCAAGATGGGCCGCAGGCAGGTCTAGGCCTTGCAACATGCGTCAATCACTTCGCGCACCAGTGCATCAGGAGCACCTTGCACGGTGGCCTTGGACGCTCCGTCGATCAGCACAAACTTGATCTGACCCGCGTCCGCCTTTTTGTCCAGGCGCATGAGCTGCAGGTAACGGCCGGCATTATCGGTAGCGTCCAGAACGGGGCCCACTACGGGCAATCCTGCACGCAGTGTCAGCGCATGCAGGCGCGCCACCAAGCCGGCATCTACCAGCCCCAGGCGCAGCGACAACTGGGCAGCCATGACCATGCCGCAGCCTACGGCCTCGCCATGCAGCCAGGCACCGTAGCCCATGCCGGCCTCGATGGCATGACCAAACGTATGGCCAAAATTCAGAATCGCCCGCAAGCCGCCTTCGCGCTCGTCCTGCGCCACCACCCAGGCCTTGATCTCGCAGCTGCGCTGCACGGCGTGCGCCATGGCAGTGACATCACGGGCCCGCAAGGCGTCCATGTTGTGCTCCAGCCAGTCCATGAAGGACAGGTCGGCAATCGGTCCGTATTTGATGACCTCGGCCAGCCCGGCGCTGAGCTCACGGTCCGGCAGCGTCTGGAGAGTGTCCAGGTCGCAAATCACGCGCAGCGGTTGGTAGAAAGCTCCGATCATGTTTTTGCCCAGCGGGTGGTTGATGCCCGTTTTGCCACCTACCGAGGAATCGACCTGTGACAGCAAGGTGGTGGGAATCTGCAGGAACGGAACACCCCGCATGAAACTGGCGGCGGCATAGCCAGTCATGTCGCCCACCACACCTCCACCCAGAGCAACCAGCAGGGTCTTGCGGTCGCAGCCGTTCTGCAGCAGTGTGTCAAAGATCAGGTTGAGGGTTTGCCAGTTCTTGTGGACTTCACCGTCGGGCAGCGCAAGGGTCAACACATGGGCGTATTTTTTGCCAAGTGATTCAGCAAGGCGTGCGGCATACAAGGGGGCCACGGTTTCATTGCTGACGATCAACACCGAGGTGGCCCTTGGCAAGCCATCGAGCATGGCCTCCAGGTTCAACAGGCCCGAGCCTATATGGATGTCGTAGCTGCGCTCGGCCAGGTCAATGGATACGGTTTGAAATAGGGACTTGCTCATGGTCCAAGTTTAGAGCTTTTGCAACAGACCCTTGAGGCCCACCCACCGGCCTTGTTCAGCCCTTGTTCTGGTGCGCCGAGAGTTCAAGTTGCATCATGATCATGTTCACCAAAGTCGAGACCGAGGGTCGACCGGTTTCCAGTACAAAATGCGCCACTTCGCGGTACAAAGGGTCACGCTCGGCAAACAGGTTTTTCAGTTTCAGTAACGGGTCCGCCACTTGCAGCAAGGGTCGGTTTGTGTCGTGGCGCAAACGCCGAAACAGTTCCTCAGGAGTGGACTTGAGATAAACCACGCGGCCACGCTCACGCAAATGCTGACGATTTGCTGCTCGCAACACAGAACCGCCCCCGGTAGAAACAACCTTGGCAGGCGCTTGGGTAAGGGTGTCCAGCACTTCCTCTTCAATGTCACGGAAACGCACCTCACCCTCACGCTCAAAAAACTCGCGGATGGAACATCCGATCCGGATTTCGATTTCGTGGTCAGAATCTACGAAGGGCAACTGGAGCCGCCGGGCCAGTTGCCGCCCGACAGTGGTTTTGCCAGAGCCTGGAAGGCCAATCAAAGCAACCGAAATAGCAGACTCCACCAGTTAGTTCAAAGCCATTACGCACCAACGCCGCTTGAGCCAGCCTTGGCTGCAGCGGCGAAGTAGGGAGTACTGGGCCGGTCGGAATCGAGTCCATCGATCCCGGCCAGACGATTTTAGTTGGATGAACTGCGGTCAGCCAACACCCTGGGGGTAATGAAGACCAGCATTTCCTTTTTGTTGGAGGACTTGGAAGTCGACTTGAAAAGGTTGCCCAGAATGGGCAAGTCACCAAAGAATGGAACTTTGTCCACTTGGTTGGTCTGGTCTTCAGTGAAGATGCCACCAATCACAATGGTTCCACCGTTCTCGACCAGCGCCTGGGTCTGGATGTGCTTGGTGTCAATGGCATAGCCACCGGGAGTCAGCTGGCCCACCGTGTCTTTGTTCACGTCCAGAGTCAGAATAATGCTGCCCTCGGGAGTGATTTGAGGCGTCACCTCCAGCTTGAGGTTGGCTTTGCGGAACTGGATGCTGGTGGCTCCGCTGGAAGACGCCACTTGGTAGGGCAGCTCCGTGCCTTGTTCAATCAGGGCCTTGGTCTGGTCAGCGGTAACAACGCGGGGACTGGAAATCACCTTGCCCTTGCCGTCCGACTCCAACGCGGTAATTTCAAGATTCAGGAATTGGTCGGCCGCTGAGTTGAATATGTTCAGTGCAAACGTGCCAGCCACATTGCCGGACGCTGGCAAATTGACCGAACCAGAGGCCCGGTTGATCGTTCCACCGCTATTGCCCGCGGCTGACCCGCCCAGCTTGACACCCAGCGATTTGCTGAAGGTGTCGGAGGCTTCAACAATACGGGCCTCGATTACCACTTGCCGGACGGCGACATCGAGCTTGGCCAACAGGCTCTGCACCTGCTCCAAACGGCTGGGGATGTCGGTCACGAAAAGCTGGTTGGTGCGAGGCTCTGCAATCACGCTGCCGCGTGCGCTCAGGATGCGCGCCGATCCGGCTCCCGATGCAGGAGACGCACCGCCACCACCGCCCGTGATTTGAACTGCAATTTCTGCGGCCTTGGCAAAGTTGATCTGGAAGGACTGGGTTTTGACAGGCTCCAGATTCTGAACCGCCGTCATGGACTCCAGATCCAATTTTTCCTTGGTGGCAATTTCATCCTTGGGTGCGACCCAGATCACATTTCCGCTTTTGCGCATGCCCAGGCTTTTGGCTTGCAGGATGATGTCTAGTGCCTGGTCCCAAGGGACATCCTGCAGGCGCAGGGTGACCGAGCCACTGACGCTGTCAGAGGTCACGATGTTGAAATTCGTAAAGTCAGCGATCACCTGCAGCAAGGAGCGCACTTCGATGCTCTGGAAGTTCAATGACAGCTTCTGGCCGTTGTAGCCAATGCCTTGCGTCAGCTTCTTCGGGTCCACCTTGACTTCTTTGACCTCGACAACAAACTGTTCGTCGTTCTGGTAGGCAGAATGTTCCCATACGCCCTGCGGCTCGATGACCATGCGAACCTTGTCACCTACCTGTGTGGTGCTGACAGTTTTGATGGGCGTACCGAAGTCCGCCACGTCCATTCGGCGACGCAGCCCTTCAGACAGGGTGCTCTTCATGAATTCCACAACCAGCGATTTGCCCTGCTGGCGAATGTCAACACCGACATTGTTGTTTGGCAGGGTCACCACGACGCGGCCGGATCCATCGGCTGAGCGCCTGAAATCGACATCCTTCAGGGCCTGCATGTCGCGGGTCCGGTTTTCAGCAAAAACCGTTGGCGCTGAAGAACTCGGTGCATTGGCGCTGGAAGTGTTCAGCATCACCAGCAAAGACTTGCCCTGTATCTCGGCCTTGTAGGTGGTGGGCTGCTTCAGGTTCAGTACCACACGGGTGCGGTCACCGGCCTGCACCACGCTCACGGACTTCAGATTGCCTTCATTGATATCGATGGTGGAGCGACCCATGGTATTGACCACACCCGGGAAGTCCAGCGCGATGCGTGCAGGCGCCTGAATGGTGAAACCGGCAGGAACACTGTCCAACGCCTTGGATAAGTCGATGCGCACATATTCCACACCGCCCTGCATGGATCCTGTCACAGACTCAATCGCGGTCTGCGCCCAAGCCAAGGGGGCCAGAACCATCAAGGTTGATGCAAAAACAAAACGACGCCACATGTCAGACCCTAACCGAAATTTATTTGTATTCATTTGGACCTCTCCTGCAACTCTAACGTCGCAACGCGTTCAATCCACTCGCCAACCGCATCCTGCACGATTTCCCGAAGAGTGACCTGTGTTTCAGTGATCTTTGTGACTCGCCCAAAATTCAATCCAAGGTAATTGCCAAGCTTGACCTGGTACAACAGGTTGTCCACTTTCACCAAGGCCACTGGTTGACCCGCTTTGATGATACTGCCCACAAGTGACATGGCGTCCAGCGGGAACGCTTCCATGGGCTCCTTGCGGCGCGCCAACTCCGGCGCTACCAACGCGGCGTTGGAGGTGACTTGTGTGGAATCCCGCTTGAGCGCCTGGGTCAACTTCAGATTGCTGAATGGCTCTATGGCTGCCGCATTGGTGTAGGGCTCAGGGATGAATTGCTTGGGCGCATTGATGGGGGCGACACGTGGCTTGGTCTGGTTGCGCTCCTGTACCATCCACTCGCGAATGCCATCCTCCTTGGAAGCAGAACATCCGGCCAGGAGAGTGGCCAGCAAAATCAAAAGGAGTGTGTAGATTCGCTTCATTTTTTCTTCGGTGCTGAAGCGGCTCTCTGAGCCATTACTTCATCAGCGTCCAGATAGCGGAATGTCTTGGCAGTGGATTCAAGGGACAAAGCACCATCGGCCTTGGGTACGATGGACAAGTTGTTCAAAGTAACGATACGGGACAGATTCGCGATGTCTGAAGCGAATGCACCGATGTCGTGGTAACGGCCGGTCACCTTCAAGGATATAGGCAGTTCGGCGTAGTACTCTTTCACTGCAACCTGGCCGGGCCTGAAGAGATCAAATTGGAGACTGCGCCCCAAGCCAGCCTGATTGATATCGGATAGCAGTGCATCCATTTCAGCCTTGCTGGGCAACTGCTTTTCGAGTTGGGTCACATATTGCTGAACCTGTTCGCGCTGCTTCTTCAGAACGTCCAGATTCACGGCTTTTGTCAGCTTGACTTTGTAGTCATCGCGAAGCGTCACTTCCCTGGCTTGCTCGGCTTCCAGTTCCGTTTGCGAACCACCCAACCACAAAAACCACAAAACGGCGATTACGCCAAGTGTGGTCGCAAGAAAAAGGGCATAGCGCGGAAACACAGGCCAGAGCGATGGATCGCGCGGATCCAGATCCAGAAACTGCGACTTCAGATTGTTCTGAAATGCCTGGAAGTCGAAAGAGGGTGATGATTTGCTAGCCATGGCCCGCCCCTATTGCTTCGTTGGTAAGGATGCAGCCTTTGCAGGCGCGGATGCCATCGCATTAGGCCCCGAAGCCCCAGTGGCCGGCGCCAATGACTTTTCTGCCTCGGTGGCACGCACCAAGCGAACCTTGATCACAAAATTGGATACCCGTTTTTGTTCTTTGGTGGAGAGGGTAATGCTGCCTGCAACAATTTCGACCAACTCCGGCTTTGCAAACCAAGGGGTATTGTTGCCCAAATTGCGCAGCAATTCAGACACACGTTCATTGCTTTGCGCCGTGCCGGTGATGGTCACCGATTGGTCTGCTTGCACCATCTTCGCGATGAACACACCATCCGGCAATTGCTGGACCAACTCGGTCAGCAGGTGGACCGGCAAATTGCGATCGGATTGCAGATCCTCGACGGCCTGCTGCCTGGCTTTCAGTGCTGCAATTTCCGTCTCAAGCCCTGCAATGTCCTTGATTTGTCCTTCCAGCCTGGTGATTTCAGCAGCGAGAATTCCATTCGCATTTTGCTGCGACGATATCTCTGATTGGTACCACAGGAAGATCGCACCGGCGATCAAACCACCCAAGAGAGCAGAGGCTCCCAGAGTGACGTTGAATACGTCGCGGCGGCGTTTGCGGGCAGCTTCCCGATGCGGGAGCAGGTTGATCAAAATCACAGAGCAAACCTCCGCAGGGCCAGGCCGCAGGACGTCAGGTAAGAAGGTGCCTCACGCGTCATCTTCTTCAGCCTCACACCATCCCCAATTTCCATACCGTCAAACGGGTTGAGCAGGCTGCAGGGGAAGGAAGTGTGTTGGGTGACCGCTCCGGTCAAACCAGGTAAGGCCGCAGAACCGCCGGCCAAAAGAATGTAGTCCACCTTGTTGTGTGGCGTGCTGGTGAAGAAAAATTGCAGTGCCCGTCCCAACTCCTGCACCATGGACTCCATGAAGGGCTTCAAAACTGCTGCCTCATAGTCCTCGGGGAGTTCACCGCTGCGCTTCTTCGTCTCTGCCTCTTCCGCCGAGAACCCGTATTGACGGACAATTTGCTGCGTCAACTGGGCGCCGCCAAAGGCCTGGTCACGGTCATACAAGACTTCTTCGTCCCGCATCACCTGCATACTCGTGGTGAGAGAACCCACTTCGAACAAAGCCACAATCAGACCCTTGCCGTGGTTGGGCAAATTTTCAATCAGACGACTGGTTGCAAGGCGCGAAGCGTAGGACTCGACGTCCACCACCACAGGAGTCAAGCCTGCTGCCTCGGCAAGCCCTTGGACGTCCTGCACTTTTTCTCGCCTGGAAGCAGCAATCAGCACCTCTACATCACCAACTGACGTGGTGCTGGGCCCGATCACGCAGAAATCCAGGCTGACTTCATCCAAGGGGAAGGGAATGTACTGATTGGCTTCGGTCTCGACCTGTTGCTCAAGTTCGTCATCGGACATGCCACCTGGCAGGATGATTTTCTTGGTAATCACAGCCGATGGCGGCAAGGCCATCGCCACATTTCGGGTCTTGGTGCCGCTTTTCTTTACCAGCCGCTTGATAGCCGCGGCGACTTCATCAAAGTTTTCGATATTGCCGTCTGTAATCCAGCCGCGTTCCAGTGGCTCTATGGCGCACCGTTCCAACACCAGATTGCCAGCCTTGTCACGGCCCAGCTCGACCAGTTTGACACCAGACGTGCTAACGTCCAGCCCGAGCAATGGTGCCGGTTGACGGCTGAAAAGCGCCCCCAATGAAATCAAAACTGTCCCCTGAAACAGACCGACTCCGTGCCAGCCCTACTTAAGAATTCACTTGAATGCTATCAGCAAGCTCGTTGTCCCGCAAAGGTTTTTTAAAATTCGATTGGCTCTTGGCGTTGCCAAAAGCAGACGAACCATGAAGCCCCAACGCTGACGGATAACATTCTGCACGTACTTTTGCACCAAGCACCCAACAATAGCCAATATATCGTTGGAGCCAGACATTCATGCATTTTTATAATGCGCCAGCGACCTAACCGTACTTTCTATGCCAACCAAGCCCCCCGCTTCTGATTCCGCACCTGCATCTGCCAGCAAGCCCTCTATGCATTGGGCGTTGCGGGCTCTGGCGTGGGTCCTTGGCCTGGGAGTTGCCGCACTGCTCAGTGGGCTGATCCTGTTGGCCATCGCACTGGCCGTGGCCTTTCCCAACTTGCCAGATATTTCGGACCTGTCAGATTACCGCCCCAAATTGCCCATGCGGGTCTTTTCAATGGAAGGCGACTTGCTGGGAGAATTTGGCGAAGAGCGGCGCAACTTGACGCCCATTCGTGATATCCCGAAGGTCATGTCCAACGCCGTTCTGGCCATTGAGGACGCGCGCTTCTACCAACACGGAGGCGTGGACTACCTGGGTGTGATCCGGGCTGGACTGGCCAACGTGGGGCGCTCCAAGAGTCAGGGTGCGTCCACCATCACCATGCAGGTGGCCCGCAATGTATACCTGTCGTCTGAAAAGACCTTCACCCGCAAGATTTACGAAATACTGCTGACCTTCAAGCTGGAGCACTTGCTAAGCAAGGACCAGATCCTGGAAATCTATATGAACCAGATCTTTTTGGGTAACCGGGCCTACGGTTTTGCGGCCGCCTCGGAAGCCTATTTTGGCAAGCCCCTGAAGAACATCACCATCGCCGAGGCAGCCATGCTGGCCGGATTGCCAAAGGCGCCCTCGGCCTACAACCCCATCAGCAATCCCAAGCGGGCGCGCTCGCGCCAGCTCTACATCATTGACCGCATGGTGGAGAACGGCTTCATCACAGCACAGGAAGCGGAAGCAGCCAAGGCCCAGGAGCTCAATGTCAGAACCGGCCCGGACAGCTCCAAAATACACGCCGAATACGTGGCGGAGATGGCCCGCCAGTTGATGTTCAACCAGTACGGCGAGGAAACGTACACGCGCGGCCTGAACGTACAGACAACCATCCACTCGGCCGAGCAGGACGCTGCTTACAAAGCCCTGCGCCGGGGCATCATGGATTTTGAGCGACGCCAGATCTACCGCGGGCCCGAGCAATTTGTGGCATTGCCCACTGTCCAACAGGAACTGGAAGACACGGTGGATGACGTGCTGGACGAGCACCCAGACAACGGTGACGTCATGTCCGCCGTGGTGTTGGAGGCGGATCCCCGGCACATTCTGGCCATGCGGGCAGCAGGAGAGACATTGGAGATTACCGGTGACGGATTGAAGCCGGCGCAGTCAGGTCTATCGGACAAAGCGGCACCCAACATCAAGCTGCGCCGAGGTGCTGTGATACGCGTTGCCAAAACCACCAAGGGCGGCTGGGAGATTACGCAATTGCCCGAAGTGGAAGGCGCCTTCGTGGCGATTGACCCGCGTGACGGCTCCATCCGCGCACTGGTTGGGGGCTTTGACTTTGCCAAAAACAAGTTCAACCACGTCACCCAGGCGTGGCGCCAACCAGGCTCCAGTTTCAAGCCCTTCATTTATTCGGCCGCCCTTGAAAAGGGCTTCACGCCCTCAACGGTCATCAATGATGCGCCGCTGTTCTTTGATGCGGGGGTCACCGGAGGGCAGCCATGGGAGCCCAAAAACTACGACGGCACCTTCGAAGGCCCCATGACGATGCGGCGGGGACTGGCCAAATCCAAAAACATGATCTCCATCCAGATCCTTCAGTCCATTGGCACCGAATATGCCCAGGATTGGATCACCCACTTTGGTTTTGAAGCCGACAAGCACCCACCTTACCTGACCATGGCTTTGGGCGCAGGCTCAGTCACCCCTATGCAAATGGCGGGGGCCTATTCCGTGTTTGCGAACGGCGGCTACCGGATCAATCCCTGGCTGATATCGAGCATCAGCGAACAGCGTGGCAAGGTGCTGGTGAGCACTCCGCCGGTGGTGCTGGATGAATCCCAGCGCACGATCGAGCCGCGCAATGCCTTCCTGATGACTAGTCTGCTGCAGGAAGTAACTCGTACCGGTACTGCTGCCAAAGCGCAGGCCATACTCAAACGTCCAGATGTCTACGGAAAAACCGGCACCACCAATGATTCCCTGGACGCCTGGTTTGCCGGCTTTCAGCCGACCATTACCGCAGTCACCTGGATAGGCTATGACACGCCGCGCAAACTGGGCGACAAGGAAACCGGCGGCGGCCTGAGCCTGCCGGTCTGGATCAGCTTCATGGAGACTGCACTCAAGGGTGTCCCAGTGATGGAGCCCACGGCACCAGAAGGCGTGACGCACATAGGTGGCGAATGGTATTTTGAAGAATTTGCCAAAGGCGCCGGCATTGCCGCTCTGAAGTCTGAGGACAAGTCAGAGCCAACTCAAGCGCCAGCCCCCACCGAAGAGAAAAAGAAAATTCTGGATCTGTTCAAAAACTGATCAGACAGAAAACTGCAACGTCATGCCAGCCTGTGTGCTGGCCTGACGCGACAGTTCGGCCAGCAACTCGCCCGCACCCTTGGTATCCATCCACTGCCCGTCCTTGAGGCGGTAATGGTAGCCGCCGGCCTTGGCGGCCATCCATATTTCCTGCAGCGGCTTTTGCAGGTTGATGACGATCTGGCTGCGGTTGGCAAAGGTCAGGGTCACCATGGCACCGACACGTTGGCTGTCAATATCCGCGTCACTGTCATCATTCATCCGGTCGCAACAAGCTTCCACCAGATTGAGCAGCGCTTCGGCTTGGTCCAGATATTCGAGGTCAGTCATTACAATTTCACCATGTTGAATGCAAACCGAATTTTAGTCAGCGTGCTTGTCCTCGTTGTCTGTGTGTTGAATCTCACGGCCTGCGGGCAGACCGGCCCGCTCTATCTGCCAGCACCACCCGTTGGCACAGCACCCAAATAGCTGCGCCAGGACAGGTGCCAGCGCCGGTAAGCGCGCCAGCCCAGCAACACAGCAAGAATCAAGGCGTACGCGGCCACTTCGGCAAAGTTGTTCTTGCCAGCGCGCATCCAGAAGAAATGCAACACGGCCAGACCCGCCACGGCATACACCAGCTTGTGCAAAGTCTGCCAGCGCTTGGCACCCAGGGCCTTGATGGCGCGATTGAACGACGTCAGGGCCAGCGGGGTCAGCAATACGAAGGCACTGAACCCCACCAGGATAAATGGACGCTTTACGATGTCCTTTGCAATGTCCGCCACGTCAAAGCCCATGTCAAACCAGCTGTAGGCCAGCAGGTGCAGCACGGCATAGAAGTAGACGAACAGCCCGGCCATGCGCCTCAGGCGCGCCAGCGCGGCAATGCCCAGCACCGTGCGCACGGGTGTGATGGCCAACACCAGACACAGGGCGCGCAGGGTCCAGTCGCCAGTAGAGCGCACCAGAGCCTCGGCAGGATTGGCACCGAGTTGGTCGCCAAGGGCTGCGAACACCAGCCAAGCTGCCGGCAGACAAGACAGCACAAACCAGGCAGGCTTGGCCCAGCCACTGGACAAGCAGCGATTGACAGCGGAACGCATGGCGCCAGTCCTCAGTAAAACTTCTTCAGGTCCATGCCGGCGTAAAGCTGACCCACCTGCGCTTCGTAGCCGTTGAACATCAGGGTCTTGCGCTTCTTGGCAAACAGTCCGTCTTCGCCGATGCGCCGCTCGGACGCCTGGCTCCAGCGGGGGTGGTCCACATTGGGATTGACGTTGGAATAGAAGCCATATTCATTTGCCGCCGCCTTGTTCCAGGCCGTACCGGGCTGCTTGTCGGTAAAACGAATCTTGACGATGCTCTTGCCGCTCTTGAAGCCATACTTCCACGGCACCACCACGCGCACTGGCGCGCCGCTCTGGTTGGGCAGGACTTCTCCATACATACCAAAACCCAGCAGCGTGAGCGGATGCATGGCTTCATCCAGGCGCAGGCCTTCCACATAAGGCCAGTCCAGCACGCGGGAACCGACAAAGGGCATAGTCTTGGGGTCGGCCAGGCTGACAAACTCCACATACTTGGCACTGCCCAGAGGCTCCACCTTGCGGATCAGCTCGGCCAGCGAATAGCCTACCCACGGGATGACCATGGACCAGCCCTCGACACAGCGCAGACGGTAAATGCGTTCTTCCATGGGGCTGAGCTTGAGCAGATCGTCCAGCGCAAACTTGCCAGGCTTCTTCACCATGCCCTCGATCTCCACTGTCCAGGGTGTGGTCTTCAGGGTGTGGGCGTTGGCGGCCGGATCGGATTTGTCGGTGCCGAATTCGTAAAAATTGTTGTAGCTGCTGGCGTCCTTGTAGGGCGTGACCTTGTCCATGGTCAGCGCTCCCTCCACTTTGGAGGCCTGGGCGTTCAATGCGGCGAGCTTTCCTGGGCGCGTGCCCCAGGCTGAATCAGCCCAAGCATCGCGCCCCGCCCACGAAGCCATGCCGGCGCCTGCTGCCAATGTGGCAATTCCTTTGAGCAGTTCGCGCCTGCGGTTGTAGACCGACTGGGGAGTGATTTCGCTGGGAAGCACTTGGCCTGAACCCTGGCGGGTGGATTTGATGAGCATAAAACCGTCCTTTGTTCACCGTTGGTCCGATGACCACGCCCGTTCTTACAAGCATGACCTCAAACAGGGAAACGGCGATGCCCAGAAGCTACCATAGTGCCCAAAATATGCACGTTCATAAGGGCAAAAAAAACGGGTTCCGTTTGAGAGGAACCCGCTTCTTTGAAACCTTGCCGACCATGGCGGGCTCCCTTGCAGGGCCCCGGTCGCAATGGCTTAACGCAATCCAGCGATGTAGTCGCTTACCGCCTTGATTTCGCGGTCATTCAACTTGGCGGCAACACCGGTCATTTGCAGGCTGTTCTTGCGCACGCCGTCACGGAAGGCAGTCAGCTGGGCAGACGCATATTCGGTGTTTTGACCAGCCAGGCGCGGGTACTGTGCAGGAATGCCCGCACCGTTGGGGCTGTGGCAGCCCGCACAGGCCGGGATCTGGCGATCGGCAATACCACCACGGTAAATGCGCTCACCCAAGGTCACCAGCTCCTTTTCCTTGGCAAAGCCCGGCTTGGACTGCTTGGAGCCGACCCAGTAGGCAATGTTCTTCATGTCTTCTTCGGACAAGGCGCTGGCGAAGCCCTTCATGATGGCGTTGGCACGCTTGTCGGCTTTGAACTCTTGCAGTTGCTTGACCAGGTACTCAGGGTGCTGCTGTGCCAGCTTGGGATAAGCGGGCGCGGCGGAATTGCCATCCGGTCCGTGGCATGCGGCGCACACGGCGCCATAGCTGGCCTCGCCTTTGGCAAGATCGGGTTTGAATTTGGCGGGTGCAGCCTCATTGGCCACGGCCGAGAAAGAGAAAGCGGCAACAAAGCCAGCGATGAGCAGGGGGGCAATCAACTTCATATGGAGTGGTTTCTGAGGAGCAAAACTGCACCATTCTACAATGGCGCTTTGGGTTTACCGTATCTATCCATGTCAACATCCTCAAACCCAAGCACCCCAGCTTCAACCCAGCCCACAAAAACAGTCCCTGAAAAGTCCACGGCTACTGTGGCAATGGGGTGGTTGCATACTGCAAAGTTTTTGACCACCGCGCCACAGCTGCACTTCTTGCCCGAGCTGAACGTGCCTGAAATTGCCTTTGTGGGCCGCTCCAACGCGGGCAAATCCACCTGCATCAACACGCTGACGCAGCAAAAGCAGCTGGCCTTTGCCTCCAAGAAGCCGGGTCGCACCCAGCACATCAACCTGTTTTCCCTGGGCAAGCAGGGTGTGATGGACGCGGTGCTCACCGACTTGCCGGGTTACGGCTATGCGGCCGTGCCCAAGCAGGACAAGATCCGCTGGCAGCAGGTCATGGCCAATTACCTGGTGTCGCGCGAAAACCTGATGGGCATTGTGCTCATGTGCGATCCGCGCCACGGCATGACCGAGCTCGACGAGATCCTGCTGGAAGTGATTCGCCCCCGCGTGGAAGAAGGTCTGAAGTTCCTGATCGTGCTGACCAAGTCCGACAAGCTCACCCGCACCGAAGCCGCCAAGATTCTGTCCATCACCAAGCTGCAGGCCGGTGGTGGTGATGTGATGCTGTTCTCGGCCCCCAAGCGCCAGGGCATTGAGGACGTGGCGCAACTGCTGTGGAAATGGGCGCACCCCGATGCTGCCAAGGCCTCTGCCAAAGCATTACCTTCAGTGGATGAAGCAGAAGTGCCCGAGGCTCCAGACGCCTGATTGGACTCGCCGCCCAAGGGCCACCAAGTCCCTGGCACGCAATGGCCGCACTCAGTAAGGCGGCACCTCCCCATTGGGCCGGTCCTTGAAGCGCTTGTGCACCCAGTAGTACTGCGTGGGCATGGTGTCGATGTAGGACTGCAGGCGCTGGTTCATGAGCGCCGTATCGGCCACCACATCTGCCGTTGGGAAGTCTTGCCAAGCCGGCAGGATCTCGACGTCATAGCCATCCACAGTCATGCGCGTCACCAGCGGGACCACCTTGGCTCGCCCCAGTCGGGCAAAGCGCGACAACGAAGGCACGGTACACGCCTGCACGCCGTAAAACGGCACAAACACCGAGTCCTCCGGCCCGAAATTCATGTCGGGCAACAGGTACAGCGGCTCGCCCGCCTTGAGTGCCGCGATGATGGGCTTGACCCCTTCCACGCGCCCGAACAGCCGTGCCGCGCCAAAACGCTGCCGCCCCTGCAGGATCCAGGCATTGGCAACCACGTTGGCCTGGTTGGTGTAAATGGTGGTGAAGCGCCGGTCCAGCTGCTGCGTGATGGCCGTCCAGCCCGCATCCAGCCCGACAAAATGCGGAGCAAAGATCACGGTCGCTTGTTGGCCTTGTAGTTCGTGCACCGCGCCCTTCAGGTGCAGGCGACTTCGGAGGGTGCTGTCAGCGCCATGCCAGAGCCACCCCCGGTCCAGCCAGGCTTTGGCGAAATAGACAAAGGTTTGCTGCGTGGCTACACGGAGTTGACGCGCGTCCCATTGGGGAAAACACAGCCGCAAATTGGTGTGTACCACGTGACGGCGCGAGGCAACCAGCCAGTACAAGGCCCAACCCAATACCACACCCAGCGCACGCACCAAGGGCAAAGGCAAGACCGCCGTCCAGCGCAAAAGCAGCAAAGTCAAGCGCGTCATGGCGCAGCTCCTTTGGGCGTTTTGTAACGGGCATAACCCCACAGGTACTGTTGCGGCTTGCCCAGAATCAGCTTCTCCATGGCCTGGTTGATTTGCGCCGCCGCCTCGGACATGTCGCCGGAGAGCTGCTGCTGCAGTGGCGCGACATGAACCACAAAACCCCTCCCCCAGGACAGGCGTTCGCCCCAAGCCACCAGCACCACCGCACCGGTTTGCTGTGCCAGGCGCGCAGACAGGGTCATGGTGTATGCCGGTTTGTCAAAGAAAGGTGCCCACACACCAAGGCCTTCTGGCGGAACCTGGTCGGGCAACAAGCCTACGCAGTGTCCGGCCTTGAGCGCCTTGATGAGCTGCTTGACACCCGCCAGCGTGGTGGGCGCGGTGGCCAGGCCGGGGCGGCTGCGCGAGCCAGCGACCAGGTCACGCAACCAGGCCTTGCGCGCCGGCCTGAAGAGGACCGTCATGGGCTGACCCCTGACGCCAAAGCGTTGGGCATAGGCCTGGGCCGTCACTTCAAAGCAGCCCAGGTGGGGGGTCAAAAACACAATGCCACGTTGCTCGGCAAGTGCCGACTCCACGCACTCCGCACCGTCCCAGAAAATGGGCACCGCGCGGCCCATCCACAGTCGCGGCAACTCGGCAACCAGACGGCCGGACTCCCCGACTGCGGGCAACCATTGCCCGCGCTTCACGCCGGCCTGTGCCACGTTATCCAGAAACCGGTGGCGGTATTCGCCAGAAGCCAGAAATGCACACCAGCCCAGCAGCCAGCCGAAAGCCTGCAATGCCCACAGCGGCAGATGCGAAAGCAGTCGAAATAAAAGTGTCATGGATGGGATAAAATACGCCGTGTCGCTGAGTTATGGAACTACTTGCAGGGCGACACGCACAAAGGCTTTTTTCTGTTGGAAGGCTGCCATTGTGCCCTGCCCCTCCGGGCAAATCTGCTAAAGCGTTCGCTGCAAGCCCAAAAGCCCAAGCAACGCGACTTGTTGAACTTTTGGAGAACTTTTTATGGCGAACGACTTCCTCTTCACTTCCGAGTCTGTTTCTGAAGGCCACCCTGACAAGGTAGCTGACCAGATTTCTGACGCAATCCTTGACGCGATCTTCAAGCAGGACCCCAAGTCCCGCGTGGCGGCTGAGACCCTGACCAACACCGGCTTAGTGGTGCTGGCCGGTGAGATCACCACCAACGCGCATGTGGACTACATCCAGGTGGCGCGCGACACCATCAAGCGCATCGGCTACGACAACACCGAATACGGCATCGACTACAAGGGCTGCGCCGTTCTGGTGGCCTATGACAAGCAATCCAACGATATCGCCCAGGGCGTGGACCATGCGTCCGATGACCACCTCAACACCGGCGCCGGTGACCAGGGCCTGATGTTCGGCTACGCCTGCAACGAGACACCCGAGCTGATGCCCGCGCCCATTTACTACGCCCACCGCCTGATGGAGCGCCAGGCCCAACTGCGCAAGGACGGGCGCCTGCCCTTTTTACGCCCGGACGCCAAGAGCCAGGTCACCATGCGCTATGTGGACGGCAAGCCCCACAGCATTGACACCGTGGTGCTGTCCACCCAGCACAGCCCGGACCAGTCCGAGACCTCCACCAAGATGAAGGCCAGCTTTGTGGAAGCCATCATCGAGGAAATCATCAAGCCGGTGCTGCCCAAAGAATGGCTGCAGGACACCAAGTACCTGATCAACCCCACCGGGCGTTTCGTCATCGGCGGCCCGCAAGGCGACTGCGGCCTGACCGGACGCAAGATCATTGTGGACACCTACGGCGGCGCCTGCCCGCATGGTGGCGGTGCCTTCTCTGGCAAGGACCCCTCCAAGGTGGACCGCTCGGCCGCTTATGCTGCCCGCTACGTGGCCAAGAACATTGTGGCGGCCGGTCTGGCCAAGCAGTGCCAGATCCAGGTGGCCTATGCCATAGGCGTGGCCCAGCCCATGAACGTGACGGTCTATACCGAAGGCACCGGCGTCATCTCCGACGAGAAAATTGCCGCCCTGGTGAACGCCCACTTTGACCTGCGCCCCAAGGGCATCATCCAGATGCTGGACCTGCTGCGCCCGATCTACGAAAAGACCGCGGCCTACGGCCACTTCGGCCGCGAAGAGCCCGAGTTCTCGTGGGAGAAGACCGACAAGGCTGCCGCGCTGCGTGCAGCGGCAGGCCTGTAAGAAGTACCCATGAAACTCCAGACACAACGCTTCATAGACCGCTGGGTAGGCCAACTGCTATGCGGCGTGGTGTCTGGCTGGGTGCGCTTGACGGGTGGGCCGGTGAAGCCGGTGCACAAGCCGAAAAACATTCTGGTGATCTTGCTGTCCGAGATGGGCAGCATTGTGCTGGCAGGCCCCATGTTCGCCCAGTTGCGCCGCCAGTACCCGGGCGTGAACCTGCACATCTTGCAACTCAAGAAAAACCAGGAAGTCTCCAAGTTGCTGCAACTCACCAACCCGGAGTTCATGCACAGCTTGGATGACAGTTCGGGCGGATCCCTGGTCAGCGACATCCTGCGCGTGAGCCGCGAGATGCGCTACCTGGGGCTGGATGCGGTGATCGACTGCGAACTGTTTTCGCGCGTCAGCGCCCTGCTCTCGTTTACCACCGGCGCCCCGGTGCGCGTGGGCTTTACGCCGCACACGCAGGAAGGCCTGTACCGCGGCAGCTTCATCAACCACGCCATTCCCTACAACCCCTACCAGCACATCAGCAAACAGTTTTTGTCACTGGTAGATGCGCTGGAGTCCGCAGGCAGCATGCCGCGCGACAAGGCCGCCCCCATCCGCGACCTGCCCACCGACACCGAACTGCGCGTGGATTTCTCCGCCCAGGAGCTGCAGGCCTACCGCGCCAAGGTGCAGGCCGACCACCCGGTTACCTCCGGGCGCAAACTGGTGCTCATGTATGCGGGCGGCGGCATCCTGCCGGTCCGCGCCTGGCCTGCCGCCCACTACGCACGCGTGGCCCAAGGGCTGTGCGCCGCCGGCTACTGTGTGGGCCTGATCGGCCTGAAGGACGATGCGCAACTGGCCAAGGACCTGATGGCGCAAATCCAAAGCAGCTCCTGCATCGACCTCACCGGCTACACGCGCAGCATCCGCGAGCTGCTGATGCTGTTCCATGCCGCCGAGCTGCTTATTACCAATGACGGTGGTCCCGGCCACTTTGCCACCGTCACACCCATCCAGACCATGGTGTTTTTTGGCCCCGAGACCGGCAAACTGTATGGCCCCCTGGGCAGCCGCAACACGGTGCTGGAAAGCGGTATTGCCTGCTCGCCCTGCCTGTCGGCCTACAACCACCGCCTGACCTTTTGTGATGGGGACAACCAGTGCCTCAAGCGCATCGCACCTGACCCGGTGCTGGACCAGGCCCTGCATTTTTTACAGGGCAACGCCCTTTCTTCATGAGCGACACATCCCTTCTGCGGCGCGGCGTGCTCAATGGCCTGCGCTGGCTGGAAAAATTCCGCTACCTCAAGTTTGGCATCGTCGGTGCAAGCGGCACGGTGGTCAATCTGGTGGTGCTGCACCTGGGGCATGAATACCTGTTCACCGCCATCGAACCAGCGGGCAGCAAGCCCTATGCCTCGCTGGCACTGGCCATTACCCTGGCCACCCTCAACAACTTCACCTGGAACCGCTTGTGGACCTGGTCGGACCGTGTGAAGGCCGAAGCTTTGGCACAGCACATGGATGCGGAACACCCGGGCACGGGCCAGCTGACGCGGGAGTTTGGCAAATACGCCGCGGCTTCCGGCTTCGGCAGCGCCCTGCAATACATCCTGACCCTGCTGCTCTCGGGCACCATGGACTACCGTCTGGCCAATGTGATTGCCATCGTCGTTGCCAGCGTGAGCAACTTTCTGGCCAATGACAAATGGACCTTCAAGCGCCGCCCCTAGCCAGGCACGACCTGGCACTTCGGGCACCCCTCTGGTTCTGACTGCATGCCCTTAGCCCGCGCCCTGCTCCGTCCCGCCATACTGTGGCCAGCCCTGCTGCTGCTGATTGTCTTGCTGTACCTGCTGGGACTGGGCAGCCCCTACGCTCCCACCAATGGCGATGAAATGGTGTACATCCACATCGCCCGCGTCACCACCGAGTCGGGCCACTGGTTGCCGCTGCAAAGCGAGCTGGCGGGCATGCGCAACACCAAGCCACCGCTGCTGATCTGGCAGGCCATCGTGGCCAGCAACTGGGGATCGCACTGGAGCCAGCTGTGGCTGCGCCTGCCCAGCGTGGGCTACACCTTTGCCACCACGGCCCTGTTGGCATTTTTTACCTGGCGCATGACTGGTAAGCGCCGCACGGCCTGCCTGGCGGCCGCGCTCTACCTGCTGTACTTTTCCACCTTCCGCTATGGACGGGTGTACCTGACCTCAGCCCCGGAAACCTTCTGGCTGGCCCTGCCCATGTGGTGGCTGCTGTGGCTGCGCACGCGAAGAATTGAGCCCCCACGTTCGCCCACTGCGTGTGGCTCTCTGCCCCCTCAGGGGGCTAACCCGGCTTGGGACGGCCCGGCGCCGGGTTCTGCGGTGCTCACCACGCCAGCCAACCCGGGCTGGCTGGCCTACAGCCTGTTTGGTGTGGCCATGGGCCTGGGCTGTGCCTACAAATCCTTTGCGCTGGTGGCACCCGCCAGTGCGGCCCTCTGGTGCGCCCTGCTGTGGAGCGGGCCGACGCTCAACTGGAAGACGGTGCTGCGCACCACCGCAGGCGTGACCTGGAGTGCCTTGATCGGCGTGGGCCTGTTTGCGCTGTGGTTTGTGCTCGACCCGGACCCGGCTGCGGTCTGGCAAGAGTTTGTGGTGGGCGAGAACGCGGGCAAGATGTCCAACACCATGGGCTACTGGCAGGCGGCCCTGAGTGGCCCCTACCCGATGTGGACGCAGCTGCTGGCCTACCCGGTCAACGCTGGATTGCTGGCCTTCACCTGCCTGGGCCTGTGCTGGCTGGCCGTGCGGCGCGGCCTGCACTGGCGCAACTATGCGCAGCTGGACCCGGCGCAGCGCGTGTTGCTGGTCTGGCTGCTCGTCTGGCTGATTGTCTTCATGCTGCCCAGCCAGCGTTCCGATCGCTACGTGATACCGGCGGTGCCCGCACTGGCCATGGCCATGGCCATGCTGTGGCAGCACATTGGCCGCATCTGGTCGGTGGCCACACTGCTGCTGCTGGCTCCGGCGCTGGTGATGCTGGCGCGCATTTCCTGGGTCATTGGCGAACTCGATGTCGGTGTGCCCATGCTGTCGGCACTGGCAGTTCTGGTGTCTGCGGTGGGCTTGTTGGCGGTGTTTCTGGGCCTGTTCAATGCGCGCTGGACGCGCAACGCCAGCCTGCTGGCCTGTGCGGCGGTGTATGCCTGCTTTGGCCTGATGGTGGCGCCCCTGTCCCGGCCTGAGGCCAACTATTCGCCAGCCATCCAGGCCCGCATGCAGGGCCAGCGCGTGGCAGTGCCCAACGGCTTTACGGGCCAGTTCGAGCGCTACCGCTTCGTATTGCCGGGCGCGGGCATTTTTCCTTTCGATGCGGAAAGCCGCAACACCGGTGAACGTTACCCTGACATGCCCGCACCCGAGCGCCTGCAGCGCCTGCTCACCGAATTTGACGCGGTGGTCTGGCTGCAGGACAACGAAGAGCAGGCAGAGCCCACCTGCCTGCCGCACTGTGAGCTGTTGGCGCAGCGCTGGCATATCAGGAGCCGCCACAAATCGGGCGAGATCACCCTGGACAACATCTGGGACCCGCAGGACTGGCTGTTCAGCCGCGAGTGGCTGCTGGTAAAAAAGGCGCCCTGAAGCCCTTGGGCGCTCAAGCCGAGCGGCGCCGATACCGCCTGCGCAGCCAGGTCAGCTGCAACACCAGCCACAGCCACGGGTCCAGCACGGCGTCCCACACATTGCCAGTGGGCAGATGGGTCGCAGCAAATACCAGCAAGGCGGCGGGTACGACCCACAGCGCTGGATTCCTTGCTTCTGCACGCGCCCCGCTCAAGACCCAGGGCACGAGACCCAAGGCCAGCAAACCCAACAACAGGGCCGGACTGAATCCCCAGGCATAAATCTGCATTGGCAACACGGCAAAGGTGTCCAGCAGCAGCACATAGCCCAGCAGCACCGCTGCGCCCAGCAAGGCCGTTTCGGCTGGCGCGCACGGCCAAGCCATACCGGCAAAAGCCTTCTGCGCTGCCACAGAGCCTGCCTTCGAGGGAAACAGGCTGCGCATCAACCACACCAGACACAGCAGCATGGCCGACAGGCTGGGTGCATGAAACGCCAGTCCCAGCCAATAGTCGGGCGACCAGGTGCCAAGCAGCAGCGTCCACAGCGCCAGGCCAGCGGCCAGCAGGCGGCGTGCCGCCAGTGGCAAACGGCTGCAAAGCAGCGTACCCAGAAGTGACAGGACCAGCGCCCACCCCACGGTCACAGCCGCTTGCATGGCCACGGCCTGCGGCAATGCCGGGGCGTTGGTGGACAGCGCCAGCGCAAACACGTCAGACGCTTGCATCAGGGTTGCCCCTCGGCCGGGCCCAGGCGCTGCCAGGCAATGCTGCGCCGGTGATCGGTGTAGCTCACCCACAGCGAACCATCGGCCCAGGCCATGGCCGGGTAGGAGTATTCGTCGCCCGCGCCGCCATGGACCAGGGGCAACTGCGGCTGCCATTGCAGGCCGTCTGCCGAGGCGCTCAGGTCCAGCAACTCGCGCGAATGCGGCGAGCTGTTATGCGCCAGCACCATCTGGCCGGGTGCCAATGCCATGCCAGCCACGGCTGCGTCCGGGTTGAGCAGGGCCAGGTCGGGCAAGTCGCTCCAATGCAGGCCCCCGTCCTGTGTCTGGGCCACCGTGACGTGACCGTCTGGCCGTGTATCGCGCATCAGTGCCAGCCACCGGGTGTCCGATTGCGCCAGAAAAGTGGGCTGCAGCATGTGGGCTTGCCGGGACACACGCACCATGCCCAGGAACCCGCCACTGCGGTCAAAGCGCAGGGCCACGGGGTACTTGATGCCGATTTCAAAATGTGCTGGCAGCAGCATGCCGCCATCCTGCAAGGCCAGCGGCGCATTGCGCACCAACATGCTGGTGTTCCACAACCATGACAGGGGCAACACGCGCACCGGTTTGAACGACAACTCAGCCAGACGGCTGCTGTCGCTGTCCTGCACCAGATGCAGGATGCGCGCTGCCGCCCATCCGCCCCAGCCGGTGGCCACCACGAACAGGTGCATGCGGCCGGACGCATCCAGCCAGGCCACCGGGTTGCCCAGGCGACGCACGCCAAAGCCCAACTGTTCAGCCATGGCATGGCGGTTCACCACGAAGCGCGCGGGCAGCCACTGCCGGGTGGCGCGGTCAAACTGGGACGCGGCGATCTGCACATTGGGCGCGCTCTCGCGGTCGCCGGCAAACCAGAAGGCAGTGAGCACCGCAGCCTGGCCTTCAGGCATGGCCAGCAGGTTGCTGGCATGGGCGGCGGGAACGCCGTCAGGCATGGGGATGTTTCCGGCGGCCAGTGGCTTGGGGTTTGCGGCCAACGGGCTTGGGGCATCCAATGCAAAGCGGGCCCTGGCTGGCTGTGGCAACTCCGGTCGTGCCCACAGGTCCAGCAGCAGGGCCACGGGCAGCAAGAGCAAGGCAGCCAGCGCGCGCTGGACCTTACCCGTCATGCACGGCCTGGCGCAAGCGCCGCAAGCAAAGGGGCGGGGCCGGCACGCAGCCAGGCGTGAGGGGCTTCAAGAGCAGGGCAGAACCGGGGCATGTTCAATGGTGCTCAATGCTCAGTTCAACGCGGGGCTGCCAGTCCGGCTGGGCCGGGGATGTATTGACCACCCCCAGAAACACCCGCTCCGAGGGCACCTGGTGGCTGCCCAGGTATTCACGCACGGCTAGGCTGCGGCTCAGGGCCAGTTGGCGCACGGCATCCTCGTCCACTGGCAGGCTGGCCAGCAGCAGTGCCTCCATCTCGGCCTCCGGCAGGTCCTTGCTCAGGCCCACCAGATTGCGTGGCTTCCTGATGTCCGAGCGCTTGTACACCGCCTTGAGCAGGGCCGGGTATTCCTCGGGCGCAACAGCGGCCACTGCCGTCACGTCCTTGCCGGCACTTGCCGCCTGGCGGCGCTTCTCGGCCAGCAGCAGCGCATTCAGGCGCGCACGTTGCATGGCGGATTGCTCGCGCTCCAGGCTGGCCGTGCCTTCCAGGGTCAGGCGCAGGCTGGTCTTGTCACGCAGGGCCTGTGCCACCTTGTCCAGGCCGGGCAAAGCGGCGGCACTGATGGTGGCCGTGCCGCTGTCAAAGGCAACGAAGCTGAGCTCATCAGCCGCGCCAGAGCCACTGACCAGGCCGCTGATCAGACTGAAGGGCGCAGTCAGCGCCTTGGCAATCAGGTTGCCCACCACCTTCCAGACCAGCGGCCAGACGCGGAACTGCGGGTCATTGAGCGAGCCGCTCAGAGGCACATCCAGGTCAATCACCCCATTGCTGTCGGCCAGCAGGGCCACGGCCAGCTTCACCGGCAAGGGGCTGGAGGCGCCTTTCACCTCATCGCCAAATACCAGCTGGTTGAGAATGATCTTGTTGCTGGCCTGCAGTTGCCCGTCGGGGTTGACGGTGTAGTGCAGGTCCACGCTCAGGCGGCCACGCTCAATGCCGTAACCGGCGTACTTGATGGCATAGGACGACAGCGGCGAGAGCTCCAGGTCGCGCACCCGGGCATTCACATCCAGCGCCAGCGGCTTGGCCAGGGGGTTGACCTTGCCGGCAATCTCCAGACTGGCCGTGCCCTCGGCGCGGCCACGCAAGTCCAGGTCAGCCATCTGCACTTCGCCCTTGGGGGCTTGCGAGCTGAAGCGGCCCAGGCTGCCGCTGAGCTCGGTCAGGTCGGCCGAGTAATTGGGCTTGATGAAGCGGTCCGAGAACGCCACATGGCCGCCCACCAGACGGATGGCGCCGACCTCGATCACCGGGTCATTGTCTGAGGCAACCTGGGCTGCTGCAGGTGTTGAGGCGGCGGCCTGCGGTGCCGATGCTGCGCCCTGCGCTGCCGCGGCGCCACTGGACGCCGTGCCACCGTCTTCCAAACGTGTAAGGTCCTGCAGCACCAGCCGCCCTTCGGGGTTCACGATCAGGCGTGCATAGAAATCGGACAGGGACACCTCGCGCAACTTCAGGCGCACCGGCTTGGCGGGCGACATCGTGAAATCAATGCCCGGCAGCGACAGCGCCTTCCAGGTCAGCAACTCCTCGGTCTGGTCCTCGCCACTGGCGCTCTTGAGGGCGCTGTTAAGCCGGAGCTCTTCGACCGCAGCATCCCCCTGTACTTGCACGTCCGGCCCGGCGGGCAGGCTGGCATAGCGCACCTGGCCCTTGAAGCTGGTGTCCGCGCGCAGCAAGTCCAGCCGCAAGTGCCCGGCGCCATAAGGTGCCAGTGCCTGGGCCGGAAACTGTTTGGCCTCCAACGTGCCCTGGGCCAGCACAGGGTCCCAGGCCAGGCTGCCATCAAAGCGCAGGCTGCCAGGGTCGGTGCGCACCGAACGCACCTGGGCGGACAGGCTGAGCGGCACGGGCTTCTTGCCGTCCAGCGTTACCTGCTTGATGTGCGCCTGCAGGGCGGAGAGTTCCAGAAACACGGGTTTGGCGGGCACGCGGTCCACCCAGGTCAGGGTGCCATCGGCAAGGGTTGCATCGGCCAGGGTCAATGTCCAGGGCGCGGGCTTGGCGCCGCCTGCTGGCGCTTGAGGGGCAGGTGCCTTCGAGCTTGCTGCTTGTGGGGCTGAGGCCGGCTTGGGCTGCGCCAGCCAGCTCGCAAACATCCATTGCCCATCGGCCGCGCGTGCCACACGCACCTGGGGCTTTTGCAGGGCCAGCTTGCCCAGACGCACCGCATGCCTGGTGAGGTCAACCCCCAGGTCGTTGACTTCCAGCAACTTGAAAGAAGGCAAGTCTCTTGCACGCAACGCGGTCTTGCCCGCTGGCAACGTCAGGGCAAAGTCATGCAGGGCCAGACGCGGCGCCTGCAATTGCAGATCGCTGCCCTTCCAGTTGGCAGACAGCTCGCCTTCCAGCATGCCGCCGGCGTGCGGCAGCAATACATCCGCCAGATAGGGTGCGGCAAGCCCCAGATCCAGTTCGGAGAGCTTGACCCGGGCGCTGCCTGCTGCGTCCGTGCCTTCGCCCTGCAGCGCGATGTGGGCGGGCTTGGCAGCCTTGGCGCCCTTGGCAGGCGCTGCCTGCAGATTGGCCGAGGCCTCAAAAGTGGCAGGCTTGGCAAACGGCCAATGCACATCGCGCACCTCCAGCTGGGTATCGTTCAGGGCCAGTTGCACAGCGGGTGACACACTGGCATCGCTCAGGCGCACGCGCCCGTCCTTCAAGGTGAAAAGTTCCAGCGCCACTTGCCAGGCAGCGGGCTGGGCTTCGGCGCCAGGAGCTGAGGCCGCCTGTGCGGCCGGGGTCGCCGCAGAGGCATTAGCAGGCGCGGACTTGGCCGGGCTGCCAAGCACATTCCAGGCACCTGCCGGGTTGCGGCTCACTGCCAGTTCGGGTGCAGTGACGCTCAGGGAGGACAGCATGACGATGTGTTCCAGCGGGCGCAATTCTGTCAACACGGCCTGCACCGCATCCACCGACAGCAGCGGCGCTCCACCCTTGTCATCCACCCGGATGGCAGATGCCTTGATGGCGCCGGACAACACCAGTTTTTGCACCGGCCCTTTGGTAAACGCCAGCTTGAGCGAACTGTCCAGCACGGCTGCCTTCAGCCGCACCGGCAGACTGGCGGGCAAGTAGGGCAAATAGGGCGCGATGTCCAGATGCGTGACCTGCAGGCTGGCCTCGCCCTTGGCATCGGGGGCAAAGGGTGTGGCCTGTGCGCCGGAATCGAAGGCGCTGCCATTGAGCTCGAAGGCCAGGTGCGGCTGCACTGTCACCTCTCGCTGGGAATCGAAGCTGCTCAAGAAGGGCAGCGCGAGGTTGAGCTGGCGCAGGCTGTGCACGCGCTCGGCGCCACCTACGTGATCGGTAAAGCTGAGCGAACCGTCCTTGAGCACCAGGTTGTACAGCGCAAAGCGCAAGGGTGCTGATGCCGGTGTTTCGGGTGCGGACTGCAGGCGCTGCAGCACATCGTCGATGTCGTAGTGCCCGTCGCCCAGGTGCGTGAGTGCGAGCTGCGGCTGGTCTATGGTGATGGCATCCACCACCGGCGCAAGGCGCAGGAGTGACTGGATTTCGGCATCGGCATACAGGCGCTGTATGGCCAACTGACTGGACTTGCCGTCAGCCGTAGCAATGCGTATGTCGGAGACAGTGAGCTCCAGCGTCCAGGGCTTGAACTCAATCGCGCCTATGGTGAGCGTGCGCCCCAAAGCTGCGGAACCACGTGATTCGGCCTGGCTCTTGAGCAAGGGCGGCAGGGCCAACCAGGCCAGCGCCCACAAGGCCAGCCAAGCGCCTGCGGCCCATAGCAGACGGCGTATCCAAACGTTTTTGAGCATGCGGGTGAACTCCATGGTGCATTATTACTGACAGTAAAATAGCCCTTCGGGCGCACACTGGGCCCAGCACATCCCACCCCGGCCCACCGATTCTCCCAACCCACGCCCGTCGGCCGCATGAACGACCATTACACCGCCCTAGGCCTTGGCAGCGACGCCACGCTGGCCGATATCAAAAAGGCCTTTCGCCAGAAGGCTTCTCAATTCCACCCGGACCGCAACAGCGCCTCGGATGCGGCAGCACGCTTTCGCGCGGTGCAGGAAGCCTATGACGTGCTGAGCGATGACGCCAAACGCCAGGCCTACGACGACAACCGCCGCCGCAACCTGCTGGACAACCCGGCCGAGACGGCACGCGAGATCTGGCAGGCCTATTTCGATCCCCTGCGCGCAGCGCTGACACAATAAAAACCGAGAACCCCCCATGAGCATTTCCACCTTCTTTCTTGAACTGCGCTCGGCCTACCAGGCCGAACTCGACGACCTGACCTCCGACTCCGAGGGTAAGGATGTGTTGCGCAAGCGCCTGGCCGAAAAACGCAAGGAGCTGGGCTTTTTGCTGCAGATGATGGAACTCAGCCCCGAGATGGTGGCAGTGGTGCTGCACCAGGCTTTTCGCTTCACAAGCCCGGCCGCCATGGACCACCTGCTGGCGCAGGACGCTGACGACCTGCCCGAATGGGACAGCATCAGCGACGGCATCGAGATTGCACCGTGGGCCCGCGATATGGTGAAGACCATTCTGGAAGAACCCATGGGAGCCTGGTTCATGACCATTGCCAGCGCGCTGGAATACATGCACAACAAGCCGCTGACTGCC
The DNA here is from genome assembly GCF_003415675.1 of Rhodoferax lacus. Taxonomy (GTDB): domain Bacteria; phylum Pseudomonadota; class Gammaproteobacteria; order Burkholderiales; family Burkholderiaceae_C; genus Allorhodoferax; species Allorhodoferax lacus. Next base: position 96,851 of record NZ_QFZK01000002.1, on the reverse strand, counting down.
GCCGAGCGTGCACAACTGGCCAGCGCCGATGACGACGAAGAAGACCAGGACGAGGTGCGCAACGAGCGCCACGACGACACCCACACCGAAGACCACGAAGAAGACGAGGCTGACGCCCGCGCGCGCGAAGAGGCGGGCAACGACTGGATGGTGGAACAAGGCTTCGACAGGAAAGACTGATGTGGCTCCCTGAACGTGCCGATGCCATAGGCATGCGGCTCTTCGGCCTGTCCTGGTCTGCGCAGGCAGACCGGGAGCCGCAGGCCTCAGCCCCGAGGGGGCCGCAAGCCAGCTTGGGGCGGCCCGGCGCTGGCTTATCACTCAAAAAGGAACGTAAATGAACGCACTGGCCCTGATAGCCAAAACCCAAAGCCTGATTGCCTCCGGCGACATCGTGGCGGCCGAGGCCGCGCTGGTGGAACTGGCCGACGCCGAAGGTGACCACGCACTGATGGTGGTGCTGGAGCAGTTGCCACCGAAGGACATCCTGGCCGTGATCCGCGAGTACGACAACTCCAAGGAGTCGGTCATCAACCTGTTGGTCACACCGCAGATGTTCGCGCGTGCCGTGGTCATCGAGAAGCAGTACAAGGACCTGAGCCGCACCCACTTGCGCGGCATGATGAACAGCATCATCTTCCGCGAAGATGCCGACCCGGTGGAATTCCTCACCGCCATCGGCGATCTGGAAGGCGGCTCCGAAGCCCTGGCCGACTACTTCACGGAGAAGTGGAGCCGCATCGAGGCCTTTGCCCGCAGCGGCACCTTCGACGCGGTGGAAGACGACGGCGAAATTTTGTCCGAGACGGCCCTCTTGGCCAGCGCCTATGTGAAACCGCGCGTGGAAGAAGACGAAGTGGCCGACCAGGACTGGATGCAACTGGCCTGGCTGTTGCGCCACGAATGTCCGGACCTGTTCATTGAGATGCTGCTGGTGCTGCGCGCCAAGGCCCGCGCCCACGATGCCGGCCTGGGTGAAGACGAAGACATGGAAGAGGACGACGGCAAGGTGGAGACCAGCGACACCGACCGCGGCAAAGCCACACCGGCCGCACTCGATGCGCTGGACGCAGATGAAGAGTCGGCCATCTAAGCTTGCCATGAAGTGCGTCATTTGAAACTGCCCATGTCCGAAGCACAGCTCTCGCCCCAAGCCGCGCAAGGTATTGCGCTGTTTGATGCCCGCCCGTTTTTTGAAAAGGCCCTGGCCTACGGAATCCAGCACGGCCTGATTGATGCGGCCAAGCTCGACGCCATGCAGCTTGAGGCTCCCAAGGGCATGGTGCAGATTGCGCGCTATTTCGGCAGCGAGTTCCTGCGCCCCGAGCTGGAAAAAGCCCGCGCGCGCATCGTCAACCTGGTCAGCCTGAATCTGGAGCACAGCAGCCGCGGCGACCTGCGCAAAGCCGCCGAGGCCTTGCGCGACAACTCGCTGCTGTCGCGCTCCAAGGGCGCGTCAGACATGCTCAAGGCGCTGATTGCCATGCCGCAAAGCAGCCACTTTGGCATGAACGAACAAGGTGGTTTCCGCGACGACCACATTCCGCAGCTGGCCAAATGGTCGCTGCGCAGCCTGGCCGACTACCAGGCCGAACTAACCAAGCGCCAGCAGGTAGCGCAGGTGATTGATGCGGCCCTGTGGCTGGCAGACTCATTGGGTATCGATGCCGACGACCTGGAAGACGCGGGCCGCGACGCCGAGGCCGTGATCCGAACGGCGCTCCTGGTGCTGGCCACCAAACAGACCCAGTTGCCAGACTGGGTGGCGTTCCAGAAGACCATCGCCGCCCTGCGCAAAAAGGCCGCAGCTTCCAAGGCAGCCAGCATCGCCATTCCCATGCCGCGCGATCTGCCCGCCGAATTCAAGGCCGTGGTGGACGGCGTGCGCAAGACCGTGCTGACTGACCTGCCCAAGATCCTGGACAGCACGCTGCCCGCACGCAAGCTGTTTGACCAGACACCCGCCTTCATGGGCCGCTACTTCTGGGTGGAAGACGGCTTAAGCGAGGTGGACGACTTCGACCGCGCCGCGTCAAGCGCCTGGAACAAGGCCACCGGCGGCCACAGCGATGACAGCTCGCTGCTCACCCTGTTCCTGTGCATCGCCAGCGGCAGCGCCCACAAGACCCTGCTCACGGCCAAGGGTGCCGCAGCCCTGGTGCGCAAGGTACGCAAGTCCGGCGTGAGCCCCGAGCTGGTGGCACCCTACATCCTGGCCAATGCCCCCGAGCAGTACCAAAACGACTATCTGGAGCTGTGGCAGGAATTCTGGGAAGAGGCCGAGGCGCTGCTGCTGAGCGACCACGACGACAAGCTGTACGACGCGCTGGCGCTGCTGCGGCGGGATTGCAACGTCGCTGCGGGCTGAGTCGCCCAGGACTTGAGCGCAGACAGCCACCGTCCAGCGTCAGGGCTGCATGCAGCGACGCTCTGGCGTTAGGCTTGCATCTATACGCCTAAAGCGTATGATTGAACCCATGCGGTATGAATTTATCGAGTCCAGCTTGTTTGCCCGAACGGTTTACGACTACCTGAGCGAAGACGACTACACCGCGTTTCAGCAGTACCTGCTGGAGCAACCCGATGCGGGTGATGTGGTCAAAGGCTCTGGCGGTGTCCGCAAGGTGCGCTGGGCCCGATCCGGCAGCGGAAAGTCGGGTGGAGTGCGGGTGTGCTACTACACACGCAATGCCGCAGGACAGATATGGCTGCTGGTGATTTATGCAAAAAGCGTTCGCGACTCGATCTCGGGCGGGGTGTTGAAACAACTCAAGGAGTTACTGGACCATGATGACTGATGCACAACTCAAGGCGCGTGACGCCAAGCGCGACATAGGTGCCGAGTTGCTGGAGTCCGTGCGCCAGCTCAAGGCCGGGGAGACGGTCCGCAGCACCACGTTCGAGCCCTTGCCCGATGGCAGTGTGCGCCGCACGGTTGCCGGCCCTGATGGTGTGGTGCAAAAGCAGGAAGTGCTGACCGGCCCGAAGTGGCAACTGATGGCCGCACGATCGCAATCGGGCATGTCGCAATCCGAATTCGCCCGCGCCACTGGCGTTTCGGTCCGCACATTGCAGGAGTGGGAACAGGGCCGCAAGGTTCCCAGCGGTGCGGCACAAAGCCTGCTCAAGCTAATCAGCCGCCACCCCGAGTTGCTGGCTGAACTGGCCTGAACGGCACCGTATGCATGGCGGCACCCATCGTCTCTGCCACTTCAGTGAAAGTCCCGGCTCACGGTGCTGAGCTCGCCCAGTAGCGGCGTCAGATCCACCAGGCGCTTGGCCACCACGTGGCGCACTTCGCCGCCGCTCAGCCGTTCGCCGGGCCGCCCCAAGAACGGTTGCACCCCATCGGGGGGCCTGGCGGAGCCAGGATTGGGGGCAACTTCATCTCTTTGCCAGATGCCATACACGGCCATCAAGCGGGCGCGGTACAGCACCTCACGGAACTGCTCCTTGACGGCTTTCCAGATGATCACATTCACACTACCGGTCTCGTCCTCCAGGGTCACGAACACCACGCCCTTGGCGGTCTGCGGCTGCTGGCGCATGGTGACGATGCCGCAGGCGCGCACCAGGCGGCCGCTGGGATAGTGGCGCATCTGCTCGGCGGTCAGCAAGCGTTTGGGGGTGAGCTGCGCGCGCAGCAGCGCCAACGGATGGCGGCGCAGGCTAAGCCCCAAGGCAGCGTAGTCAAACACCACCTCTTCGCCTTCGCCTGCCGCTTCCAGTTCCAAAGCTTCTTCGTCAATCGGCACACCGGCCAGCAGGGCCGGGGCCAGGCGCAAGGCGGAAGCCTCCCAGACCTGCTGGCGGCGGTGTCCACTTAAAGATTGCAGGGCGTCGGCACTGGCCAGGGCGCGCAGGTCACCCACATCCAGTTGGCAGCGCAGGGCCAGGTCTTGCGTGCTGGCAAAGGGGGACAGTGCGCGCTGCTGGCTGATGCGCTCGGCTACCGCGCTCGACAAGCCGCTGACCATGCGCAGTCCCAAGCGCACGGCGGGCTGCAGTGCGCGCTCAGGTGAAGGAAGGGGCTGACCCGTGGTCTGGTGCTGAGGGTCTTGCGCAGACATGCCGGGCAGCAGCTGCGCCCCCGGGCCATCGGGCACCTCCAGCGTGCAGTCCCATTCGCTGTGCGCCACATCCACCGCGCGCACCTGCACGCCATGGCGCTGCGCATCCTGCACCAGTTGGGCCGGGCCATAGAAACCCAGGGGCTGGCTGTTGAGCATGGCGGCCAGAAAGCAGGCCGGCTCGTGCCACTTGAGCCAGCAACTGGCATACACCAACAAAGCAAAGCTGGCGGCGTGGCTTTCGGGAAAACCGTATTCGCCAAAGCCTTCGATCTGCTTGAAGAGCTGGTCGGCATATTCTTGCGTGTAGCCATTTTTGAGCATGCCGCCCACCAAGCGGTCGTGGAACTTGTGCACCCCGCCCTTGCGCTTCCAGGCCGCCATGGAGCGGCGCAGCTGGTCGGACTCGCCGGCAGAAAAGTTGGCCGCAGCCATGGCCACCTGCATCACCTGCTCCTGAAAAATCGGCACGCCGTGGGTGCGTTTCAATGCCTCGCGGATCTGCGGGCTGGCGTACGCCACCGCTTCCGGATTGGCGCGCGCCAGCAAATACGGATGCACCATGCCGCCCTGGATGGGCCCGGGCCGCACGATGGCCACCTCCACCACCAGGTCGTAAAAGCACTGGGGCTTGAGGCGCGGCAGCATGCTCATCTGCGCGCGGCTCTCGATCTGGAACACACCCACCGTGTCGGCGCGGCAGATCATGGCGTAGGTGGCTCTGTCTTCGCTGGGGATGTCCTGCATGCGCATGGGCTTGCCGCGCCACTGCTCGATCAGCATCAGGCAGCGGCGTATGGCGCTGAGCATGCCCAGGGCCAGCACATCCACTTTCAGGAGGCCCACTGCGTCCAGATCGTCCTTGTCCCACTGGATGACGCTGCGGTCTTTCATGGAGGCGTTTTCCACCGGCACCAAGCGCGTCAATGGCCCTTGTGTCAGCACAAAGCCGCCTACGTGCTGGCTGAGGTGGCGTGGGAAGCGCTGCAACTGGCAAGCCAGGTCCAGCCACTGGGCCAGGCGGCGCGGTGGCGGCAGCTTGAACACTACCTCCCCTTGCACCCGCTCGATGGCCGACTGCAAGCGCTCCACCAACACTTCGCGGCTGTACATGCCGGGATGCTCCTTGGCCATGGCGGTGATCAGCACTTCCGGGATGTCCAGGGCGCGCCCCACATCGCGCAGGGCGCTGCGCGGACGGTAGCTGGCCACCACAGCGGTGATGGCGGCACGCGCGCGGCCGTACTTGGTGTAGATGTACTGGATCACCTCCTCGCGGCGCTGGTGCTCGAAGTCCACATCGATGTCGGGCGGCTCGTCGCGTTCGCGGCTGATGAAGCGCTCGAACAAAAGGTTGCTCAGGGCCGGGTTCACCTCGGTCACGCCCAGGCAGTAACACACCGCCGAGTTGGCCGCCGAGCCGCGCCCCTGGCACAGAATGCCGCGGCCGCGCGCAAAGCGCACCAGGTCGTGCACGGTCAGAAAATACATCTCGTAGCGCAGCTCGGTGATCAGCGTCAGCTCGTGTTCGATCTGCGCCTGCACGGTCGCACCCACGCCTGCGGGGTAACGCTCCCTCGCACCCTCTTCTGTGTATTGCCGCAGGGTCTGCGCAGGGGTCTGGCCGGGCAGCACGGCCTCCTGCGGGTACTGGTAGCGCAGCTCCTGGAGCTTGAAGTGGCAGCGCGCGGCAATGGTTTGCGTGGCCTCCAGCAGTGCGGGCGGATAGAGGGCCGCCAGGCGTGCGCGCGTGCGCAAATGCAGCTCGGCATTGGCCTGCAGGGCGAAGCCGCACTGCGCCACCGGCTTGCCCATGCGCACCGCAGTCAGCACATCGTGCAGGGGCTTGCGCGAACGCACATGCATCTGCACCTGGCCAGTGGCCACCAGGGGCAAACCGGTCAGGCGCGCCAGCTGCCGGGCGCGCTCCTGGCGCAGGGCGTCCGTGCCCGCCAGCCCCAGCGTGAGTGACAGCCAGACATGCTGGGGGTACAAGGCGTGTATGCGGACTCCCACCGCCCAGGCGGCCTCCATGCCCAGGCTGTCCAGCCCACAGAGAATGATTTCGCAGTCCGCCAGAGTCTGCTCCTGCACATCAACCCAGCGCACCAGGTACTCGCCCTTGGGTGCGGCCCGGCGCGCGCGCGTGATGAACTCGCACAGATTGCCCCAGCCCGCCAGGTTGTGCGCCAGGGCCACCAGCGTGAAGACGGCACCACCGTCGAGTCGCACCACAAATTCGGAGCCCAGCAGCAGCTTGAGCTTCAAACGCTCGGCCTCGCCATGCGCGCGCACCACGCCGGCCACCGAGCACTCGTCAGTAAGGGCCAGCGCGCTATAGCCCAGCTTGTGCGCGCGCTCCACCAGTTCTTCCGGCTGCGAGGCAGCACGCTGGAAGCTGAAATTGGAGAGGCAGTGCAGCTCGGCGTAGGCGGGGAGGGTCATGGAAAAACATGCACACCATGATCGGGTTCACTGGATCCGTGCAGCGTCTATTTACGGCCGGGCTTATCCAACTCTTTAACGGCTTTGTCAAAGTCTGAAAGATATTCCTGGTCTTGTTGCACCCTGAATTTTTCGAATTCCTTCTCGGCTTTGATCCGTGCCAACTCGGAACTGACCTGACCGGCATCCTGAAGAATCGAATAGTTAGAAAGCTCCAAAAAGCTGTTTAAAAAAGCCACCCAATCAGACATCTTCATCAGGATTTTTCGCTCGGCGCGGTTCTCTGCCAAATCCAGATAGGCAGACACAATGCGTTCCAACTCCCGAATGTGTTGCTCAGGCAGATAATTTTTTGCAACCACCACATCGCTCTTCAGTACTTTCCCATCCGGTGCATTCTTGAATGCCATCAAGCCCATATGGGGTTTGCCAGCGTCTGCAGTTTGGTAAATGATTTCAGCCGAAGTCTTTCCGGTGATCGCCCAATGCAACTTGTTTTGCACGGTGGCGAAAAACTCCTTGGTCACTGTGGCCCGTTTGTCGTAGTCCACCGACAGTGCATAGATATCAGTGATCTTTTGGTAGAACCTGCGCTCGCTGGCGCGTATCTCGCGGATGCGTTCCAGCAACTCATCGAAGTAGTCTTTGCCGAACACCTGCCGTCCTTGCTTCAAGCGTGCATCGTCCAGCACAAAGCCTTTGATGATGTAAGCCTTCAGCGTACGGGTCGCCCAAATGCGAAACTGGGTCGCCTCCCTGGAATTGACCCGATAGCCAACGGAAATAATGGCATCGAGGTTGTAGTACTTGGTCTTGTACCTTTTGCCGTCTGCAGCAGTTGTTTCCAAAATGGAAATAACTGACGGAGCCAGCAACTCCCCGGTATCAAAGATGTTCTTCAGGTGTTTGTTGATGGCGGGCACTCCAACGGCAAAGAGATCGGCCATTGCTTTTTGAGTCAACCAAACAGTCTCGTCGCGCACCGCCACTTGAAGGTGTATGTCACCATTGGCTGCTGTGTAGAGAATGAAGTTTGTAGCTTGCGACAGTTGAGGATTTTCCATAACTGTATTTATACACAGTATCGCCCATCCTGTCACGCCCTGTCAGGACGATGTCATGGAAAGGCGCGACGCTTGAGGCTGCACTTCGACATGATGTGCGTCAATCCCAACACACCAAGACTGGCCTAGACTGTGCTTGCCCCAGATCCAGCACACATACAGCGCCAGCAGTCACCAGGAGACCTCCCTTGCTACCCGCCTACATCACGCACCCTGACTGCAGCCGCCACGAAATGGGTGCCGACCATCCGGAATGCCCTGAGCGTCTGGGCGCTATCAATGACATGTTGTTGACCAAGGGTCTGCTGGACTACATGGGCAGCTATGACGCGCCGCTGGCCACCGAGGCACAGCTGGCCCGCGCCCATGGCCTTGAGTACATCCACAGCATCCTGAACGCCGCGCCTGAAGAGGGCTACCACCGTGTGGACCCCGACACCAGCATGAACCCCTTCACCGCGCTGGCTGCCCTGCGCGCTGCCGGTGCTGCGGTGCAGGCCACCGACCTGGTGATTGCCGGTGGCGTGCCCGCCGCTTTTTGCAGCGTGCGCCCGCCTGGCCACCATGCCGAGCGCAATGCGGCCATGGGATTCTGCTTTTTCAACAACGTGGCCGTGGGCGTGATGCATGCCCTGGAGCACCATGGTCTGCAGCGCGTGGCGCTGATTGACTTTGATGTGCACCACGGCAATGGCAGTGAAGACATCCTGCAGAACGACCCGCGCATTCTGATGTGCTCGATTTTCGAGACCGGCCTGTACCCCTTCTCGGGCGAGAACAGCACAGCCACCAACATGGTCAACGTGGGTCTGCCAGCCCGCTCGGGCTCTGACAAATTCCGCGAGGCCGTCACCAGCCAATGGATTCCGGCGCTCGACGCCTTCAAGCCGCAGCTGATTTACATCTCGGCCGGTTTTGACGGCCACCGCGAAGACGATATGGGCAACCTGGGTCTGGTCGAAGCCGACTACGCCTGGGTGACCCAGCAGCTCATGGCAGTGGCCAAGCGCCACTGCCAGGGACGCATGATTTCCTGCCTGGAAGGCGGTTATGTCTTGAGCCCTCTTGCACGCAGCGCCACGGCGCACGTCAAGGTGCTTATAGGCGCTGATTGAACGTATGGACAAACACTATCTCTCCCCCCTCTTCGCCCCCCAATCCATTCTGGTTTTTGCCGGCCCCACCGACAGTGAGGAAGGCCACACCGCACAGGCCCGCCAACTGGCCGAGAACATCAAGGCCCAGACCTTCAAGGGAGAGCTGCATTTTCTGGACATTCACACCAGCGGCACCCTGGCCGACTTGGCGCAGACCCGGGCCGATCTGGCCATCATCGCCCTGCCCCCCGAGGACGTGCTGGCAGCGCTGGAAATTGCCGGGCGCATGACCTGCCGCTCGGCCCTGATCATCTCCAGCGGCATCACCAGTGAGTTGGCAGTGGCCCTGAAGAAGGTGGCCAAACGTGAGAACGTGCAGCTGCTGGGCCCCAACTGCCTGGGCTTCCAGAACCCGCTCTTGCAACTCAATGCCAGCATTGCCGGCCCGCTGGCCAAGCCCGGCTCCCTGGCGCTGGTATCCCAGTCCGGAGCACTGACGGCCTCCATGCTGGACTGGGCCAGCCAGAACGCGGTGGGCTTCTCGTCGGTCGTATCCCTGGGCCCCAAGACCTCGGTGGACATTGCGCAGGTGTTGGACTACCTGGCCAACGATGCGCGCACGCAAAGCATCATCGTCTACCTGGAGGGCATCTCCAATGCCCGGCGCTTCATGAGCGCGCTGCGCTCAGCTGCCAACGCCAAGCCGGTGATCGTGCTCAAGGCCGGGCGCAAGCCCGCGGGCAACGAGGCCGCACAAACCCACAGCGGCGCCATTGTCGGCAGCGACGATGTGTTTGATGCCGCCCTGCGCCGGGCTGGCGCCGTGCGCGTCACCTCGTTTGTGGAACTGTTTTCCGCGGCCAAATGCCTGGCCTCGCGCTACCGCCCGGTGGGCAAGCGTCTGGCCATCGTCACCAATGGCGGCGGCCCGGGCGTGCTGGCAGCCGACTGGGTGAACGAAATCCACCTGCACCTGGGCAAGCTCTCGGCGCAGTCTGTCGCCGAACTCAAGCCCCTGGTGCCTGAGCTGGCTTCACTGTGCGACCTGATTGACCTGTCAGAAGACGCCACCGCCGCGCACTACAAGGCCGCCATTGAAGCGGCCAACCATGACGCCACGATTGACGGCGTGTTGGTGATCTTCTCGCCCAAATCCGGCATCGACTCTACCGGTGTGGCCAAAGGCCTGGCCGAGATCAAGCGCTCCATGGGCAAGCCCCTGCTGTCCTGCTGGATGGGGGACGCTTCGGTGGTGGAAGCCCGCGTGCTGCTCAACGAGGCCGCCATCCCCACCTTCCGCACACCCGAAGCAGCGGTGGGCGCCTTTGGCAACATCGCCACCTTCTACCAAAACCAGCGCCTGTTGCAGCAGACCCCGCCGCCGCTGTCCACGCTGGGCAAGCCCGACATCGAGGGCGCGCGCCTGATCATCGAGAGCGTGCTGGCCGAGCGCCGCAAGGTGCTTACCGAGATGGAGTCCAAGACCCTGCTGTCGTGCTTCCATATCCCGGTGACGCAGACCATCCTGGCGCGCAATGCGACGGAAGCCATGATGATCTCGGCGCAGCTGGGCTTTCCGGTGGCGCTCAAAATCGACTCACCCGACATCAGCCACAAATCAGATGTGCAGGGCGTGGCCCTGAACATCATGAATGCGGCCAGCGCGCGCGACAACTACAACGACATGGTGGAGCGCGTCAAACGCATACAGCCCTCGGCCCGCATCAATGGCGTGACGGTACAAAAGATGGCGCATGCACGGCGTGGCCGCGAAATCTATGTCGGCCTGGTCACCGACGATCCGTTTGGCCCGGTGATTGTGTTTGGCGCCGGTGGCACCATGATCGAGCTGCTCAACGACCGCGCCATGGAGCTGCCCCCGCTCAACCAGTTTCTGGCGCACCGCCTGATTGACCGCTCGCGTGTGGCAGAAACCCTGGGCGAGTGGCGCGGTGCCAGCGCCGTGGACATGGATGCGCTGGAGCAGGTGCTGCTGCGTGTGTCGGAGATGGTGTGCGAGCTGCCACACCTGCGGGAGATGGACATCAACCCCATCATCGTGGACGAGTCCGGCGCCGTGGCCGTGGATGCGCGCATCGTCATTGACAGCGCGCCGCAAACCAGCAACGGCCGCGCCAGCGACTACCACCACCTGTCCATCCTGCCCTACCCGGCGCGCTACGAGAAGACCCTGCCGCTGCGCGGTGGCGGCGAATACACCATTCGCCCCATCCACCCGGATGACGCCAACATGCTCAAGAAGCTGGTGAGCGAGCTCTCGCCCGAGAGCCGCTACTTCCGCTTTGTCTCCAGCATGGCCGAGCTGCCGCCCAGCATGCTGGCGCGCTTCACCTTGATCGACTACGACCGCGAGATGGCCCTGGTGGCCGTCGTGAAGGAACGCACCTCCACGCCCGAGGGCGACATCAGCGAGACCGAGCGCATTGTGGGCGTGTCGCGCTATGTCACCAACCCCGACCAGAGCAGCTGCGAGTTCGCCCTGGTGGTGGCCGATGACTTCAATGGCAAGGGCCTGGGCTCGCGCCTGATGGAAAGCATCATGGACGTGGCGCGCGAAAAGGGTCTGGCCGAAATCGAGGGCCTGGTGCTGGCCAACAACGCGGGCATGCTCAAGCTCATGCGCGGCCTGGGCTACCAGGTCAAGAGCTATGCAGAGGACCCGGATTTCAAGCTGGTGACGCACAGCCTGTAGGCTTCTGCAGTGCGGGCATGCAACAGGCAGCTGTCAGCTTATTGACAGCGCTTTGCATGCCACACCCTTGCGGCTTTGACCTGTCGCAAACGCGCGGATGTTGAACCATTGTGAAATCGGTACCAGGGATTTCCCTAGCAACCAACACAAGGTATTCAACATGAAAAAACACGTCCTGACCGCATTGGCCATCGCCGCAGCAAGCCTGATCAGTACCCAGGCCTTCGCACAGGCCAAGGAAGGTCCCTGGATGGTTCGCGCACGTGCGGTGAGCCTGTCCAGCGCCAACACCGACTCCACCGGTCTGGGTCTGACCGTGAACGACATCGTGCTGCCCGAAGTGGACATCAGCTACTTCTTCACCCCCAATATCGCGGCTGAACTGATCTTGACAGTGCCCCAGCAGCACGACGTGAAGTCCAATGGTGCCAATATCGGAACCCTGTCTCAGCTGCCACCCACCCTGCTGGTGCAATACCACTTCACCAACTTCACCGGCTTCAAGCCCTATGTTGGCGCCGGTATCAACTACACCAAGTTCACCACCACCGATATCCTGGGTGGTCTCGCCACGCTGAACAACTCCAGCACCGGCACCGCCTTGCAGGTCGGCGTGGACGTACCCCTGTCCGGCAATATGTACTTCAACTTCGACGTGAAGAAAGTCATGATCGGCACTGACGTGTATGTGGGCGGCGTGAACAAGGGCACCTTCAAGGTGGACCCCCTGCTGGTCGGCGTGGGCCTCGGCTGGCGCTTCTAAGTCAGCTGCAACGGCTGAGCGCTTTCTAAGCAAACAGCCCATGCAAATACCAGCGCAGACGCAATTCTGTGCTGGTATTTTTTTGTCCGCTCGCAGCCAGGCGCTCGCGGTAAATCCACACCAGCCCGGCCTCTGCGCTGCGCGCCACAAAGTAGTCGCGCAAGGCGGGCTCGCCTTCGAGCCAGCCAGTCTCCAGGCGCTGCGGTCCGGCCAGAAGGGTCAGCGGGCCCTGGTAGTGCGGGCCGTCCTGTTTGAGCTGCAGCAACTGCGGCTCTGCCAGCAGCCAGGTGGGCAAGAGCGCGGCCTGGGCTGACAGCGCATCCGACGGTGTTTTTTTAAGGGGCCCAGGTGTCCAGGGCACCCAGGCCTGCATCTGCTCGGGCAGGTGGCGGGCCTGCGGCTGCACGCACAGCACCTGCTCAGGCCCCAAGCGCGCGCCCAGGCGCTCCAGCATCTGGTGCAGGCTGTCGCCCTTGCGCTGGTCTTCGGGCAGCAGGCTGTGCGACTCACCCCCCAGTGCCTGGGTCTGCAGGCTGCGCAGGCGCAGGTACAGCACCGGCGCGGGCAAGGTCACCCGGGCCAGCTGTTCGCCCAAGAGGCGCTGCAGATGCTGCATGTCCTGCGTGGGCTCGGCCGTGCGCAGCTCCAGACGCCCCTGTGCGCCGCCCTGGTGGTGGGCGTCCACATGCAGGGCATTGGAGCGCCGCGCGTCGAGCTCCCACAGCAGCTCCAGCGCCAGCACGCCACGCTGGCGTGCCCGCAGCCAGACCAGCAACTGCGCCAGCAAACGCCGTGCGCCAAACAACAGGGCCGGCGCTGTTTCCACCGCAGCCGACAGCTCCAGCGGCACATCGAACACCTCCGGCAGGCTCAGCCAGGGGTAGAGCTCGGGGCGTGTGCCCCAGGCGCTGTCCAGCGCGTCCACCAGCCCTGCTCCAAAGCGCCGCGCCAACCCGCCGCGTGGCAAGGCGCGCAACTGCCCCCAGGTACTGCAGCCCAGGCGTTCCAGGGTGGGCAGGTGGGCCCGCGCGGCGGCCAGTGTGTGCAGGGGCAAAGCCTGCAGAGGCGCCTCGGGCGCCTGGGCCCACAGACGGGCCAGTGCCAGCAGGGATGTCTCGCCCTGGGCATGCGCCAGTGCGACGGCGGGTGGGCACTCTGCAAACAGACGCTGCAGCAGCGCGGCGCGTCCGCCAAACAGCCGCTCGCTGCCCGATACCTCCAGCACCAGGGAATGCTCGACGCGCGCCACCAGCGGCGTGAACTGCAGGGCCCACCAGACCAGCGCCGTGTCCACATCCACCAAGGCCGCTGGCTTTGGTTCTTTCGCCGGTTCGGACACTGCGTCGATGGGTGGCAGGGTGAGCAGCGGGGTGGACGACGGTTCAGGCGCGGCTTGTACGGCAATCCAGTGCATGGGCTTGGCTGCTGGCCAGCAGCAGGGTGAGGCGGCTTGCGCGAGCCTGCAACTGCAGGGGCTGGCCCAGTGGCGGTCCACGGCGTTTGAGCAGCCGCACTTGCAGGCTGTCAGCCCCAGCCTGGGCGGGTACAGCAGGCGAACTGGGATGGGCAGTTTGCGATTGCGGCTGCAGATACAGGCGTAAAGCAGCCGGCGAGGCTTCGTCCTGCGCCGCTTGCGGCCGCATCACAAACAGCAGCTTGCCGTACTCGGCCGCGGCCATTTGCAAGCGTCGGAGTTGGTCACTGCGGGCTTGTGGCAGCCAGGCCAGCACAGCGCTCACCTCGGCACAGCGCAACGCCTGCTCACATGCCCAAAGCCGCGCCGCTGGTGCAACAGCCTTGACCCACAGCAGGCGCTGCGCCGCCAACCCCTGGGCCGCCAGGGCCGGTGCAAACGGCAAGTGGGGCGCACCCACCAGTACCACCGGGCCCAGACCACTGCGGGCCAGGGCGGGCAGGAGCAAACGCCACTCGCTGTGCACACCCGGGGGCTGCAGGACTTCGGTCAGGGCCCCAATCGGCCAGCCACCTCCAGGCAACTGCGCATCCAGCGCCGCATCGCCCGTGGCCAGCACGGGCAGCACCGCCTGCGAAAGTGCGTGCGCATGCCAGACATCTGCATGGATGTCGTGCAAAACAAAGGGCGTGGTACGCGCCAGGGCAGTCATGGCAAGGGTTTGGCTTTGATACTGTTTATTTGAACAGTATAAACACAGGCCCGCCAAAAGAACAGCCGGGTGGTATCTGGAGCAGACGCTACCCGGCTGGAAATCAAACCATGTTGTTCCTAGCGCATCAAATCCTGGATGGCATCCACCACCAAGTTCGTGCCTATGGCTATCAGCAAAACGTCGTTGAGCACGCGCACATAGCGGTGGCCCGCTGGCGGCAGACCAATGCGCACGACCACCGCGTCAGGTACCGGGTAGAACACCACATCGCGTGCCAAGGGGCGGCCCATTTGCCACTTCTTGGCCTGGCCGGGCGGCTGGCAACCATTGTGCTTTTTGGCCAGACCTGGCGGGCATTTGCCAGCACGCCCCTGGGTCTCGTAGTAGTTGGAGACCTCCAGTCGCTGGCGCTCACCGAAGTAGGCGCCAATCTGGATTTCCACCTGGCCCTGCTCGACCTGCTCGCCTTGCTGGTGCTTGTTTCCTTTACCAGCCCATTCGGGTTTGGCGGCGAAGGATGGACTGGCCGCAACCGACAAGGCTGCCAGCATGGTGGCGATAAACGGAATGGGTTGGATTGGCACGAAACCTCCGAAAGGCAAATGGGACAGTTTAAGACGGGGGCGCAGGGGTACGTTGAAGATGCAAGGTTTACTTACAACTCCTTGAAAGACACCTGACCCTGTGCTGCTTGGTTGCCACCAGACCGCTTTGCTCTACCCAAAAAAAAACCCCTTGAGACAGGGAGTCTGCAAGGGGCTGAGGGCGGCACCTGCGCGCCGCACCGTATTGCAAAGGCTATTGGCGCAAACCTCTAAATGCCCCCTTTGCACCGCTGGTGCTGATCCAGGAGCCAGAAACTGCACCGGTGTAGAAATTGATTTTTCCAGTGAAACTTTCCCCGCTGCTGGTGGTACCAAACGTGATGTTTGCCTCCGTGCTGCCCGCGGCTCCGGGATTCAACACGACATTCGAACAGGTGAAGGTGCCACCGAGGTTGCTTGCTGACACCAATGCATTGGAACTTCCAGAACATGTCGGAACCTTGCCGGCTGCCAGATTGAACGTGAACAGGCCGGAAACAGAAGGGGCAGTTGCGTCACCGAAAAAGATACCTTTGTAGGTGCCCTCGTAGGACGAAGCCGTCAAGGCCAGACCCACGCCGGGATCAATGCTCCGGCCGGTACCCAGTTGGACCAACAAGGCATTGGCGGCTGGCAAATTGAGCCAGGCACTGGTTGCCGGATACGGCAAATCCCGGTAGCCGTAACGCACTTGCCCCTGGCGTTCAATGTAGACACGCTCCCAGCTTTGGGCACCACGCAGCATCTGTGGCAGCCCGGTGAAATACAACACCCGGGCGTCGCCCAGGGTCTCAATCACATAGGTGCCCGTACCTGCTGCAGTGCAGTTGCGCACGCTTCCCGACCAGCTTTCCTGGCAGGCATAGTATTTGGCAAGGCCAGCATCACCAAAGGCCACCCGCACCAGCGTGTTGCCGGTATAGAAAGCGGTGGCCTCATTCAGGTTGGCTACCGTCTTGGCATCGCCCAGGCTGCCCAGACTGAGTGTGGTGTTTCCCCAGCCCTCGTTCCTGCTGCCCGAGTCCAGAAATGCACCGTTCAAGCCTCTGTTGCCAGACCATGAGGCGTAGACGCAGGGTGTGCCGCGCAACCTCGCAATGGTCTGATCCAGCGAAACTTGGCTGGAGGACTGCGGGTCGACCGAAGCATCGCAAGCCGCAGCATTGCCCGCTGCCAATTGCGCATCCGGCAGTTCCAGGTAATTGCCGCTACCGGGGTAATAGGCAAAGGCATTGCTGGTGTTGAGGGTTTTTCTCAAGCCAAGTTTGGATCCTGCGGGGAACACAGCCGTACCCAGAAGTGTGGTGGCCCTGGCGCGCGAGTCACCCACGCGCAGGTTGAAATAGCCCTGGCTGAGGATGGACTGGTACACCTCCAGCATCTTCTGCCCACCTATGTCGACCGTTTTGCTGTTGGTGGTACCGCGCTCCAGGCCATCGCATTCGTTGTAGCTGCTGTTGCCATTGGCATCCGGAACAGACGAGATATGTGCGTCCTGGATACCGCAGACTTTCCAGCTGCTGCCATTCCAGTGCAGTGTGCCTCCCCACTTGGGGCCGCCCTGCGTGGCCCATGTCGACACATCGCCGTTGGGGTAAGCCTGGTAGCGCAGGTTGTGGTAACGCGTGTTGTTGCCCGCCGGTGTGTTTTCAGAGGCACTGCTGGTGATGTACCGGGCATACACATCATCGGGCGCATCGAAGGAGAGGTAGGCCAGCCAGGCACTTGCGAGGCCTGACGAAAAGCCGTTGCCCGGGCGGCTTTGCCTGATGTGCGCCAGGGCCAACAAGGCACTGGGGGCATTCGGTATGCCAGAGCTGCCCAGCATCTCCTGTGCCTTGACATTGAGCACAGCGACCCGGGCGGTTGCACTGGTAGCACCCGTAACAAGCTTGTCGGCAGCCACAAACGCAAACCAGCTTGCGAAGTCGAGCACTTTTTGCGCAACCAATTGGTCCAGTTGTAGCTGCGTGATGACAGTGCCGGAACTGGTGCTTGCACCCACCGCATCCTTGAGCAAATCAGCCTGCGCCTGGGCGGTGACGACAACCGCATTGGCAATGGCCTGGGCATTGGCATCCCCGTTTTGGGTGAAATCATCCAGAGGGGAATTCTTCATGCCCAGTTGCAACTGAACCGCAGCCGCGGCGTCCTGGGTGCTGGCCCCGGTGGTTTCCACCAGGGTCTGCACCAGGGTGGTGAGCGGAGTCACCAGATGGACTGCGTCTTTGGGCGCTTTCATGGTGTAGCGCGTCGGCACAGCCCCAGTGTCCCGGTCTGTGGCTCCTTTGTTTACCCACACCAGGGCTGGATACTTGCCAACTTCTGCGTTGGGGACCGTAAAGGTGGCTTGACCGTTGGTGTCGGTGGTGCGGGGCGCATCTTCGGTGTCGCAGGCACCGTTTTCATTTTTGTCCAGGCAGACCATGGCACCGGCAATCGGGCCATCCACCACCGTGATGGTGACGGGTGTGGTGGTACTGAGGGCGGTGGTACCGCCGCCATTGGCAGCGCCCGCGTTACCGCCACCGCCGCCTCCTCCACACGCTGCCAACAAGGCCGTCATTCCTGCCGCTACGCAAACCAAACGCTTTTTTAATTGAAGCTTCATGATTTTTTTCCCGATAGATTGTTTGAACCCTTGCCCGCCATACGGGGTCCAACACCGGCTGTGTGCTGGCGTGAATCCGCATCGGCGGGCTGCCGTCTTCCAATGACTTGTTTTTGGGGTTGCGCAGAGGCACGTGCGAAGCAGCACGTGGGGCGCAGGTGGCTATGCCAGGATCTGTTGTTTTACAGGGCCGTTACGGGGCATGCCGAATGTATGTTTGAACCAGGTCAGGCATCGCTCTCTGATCACTGATTAACACATATTAGCCGATTTCTGGCCAACGCCTGCGCATGAATGTCCAGGAGCACAGGCCTATGCCCATCAGCAGCAGCGAGGTTGCGGCCAGTGCCACGGGCGAGTGCATCACCAGGGGCGAGACCACGCCGGCCACCAGGCCATTGGCGCTGGAGCCTATGAACATCTGCAGGCTCGAAGCCATGCCACGGCGCTCGGGGTGCAGGTCCAGCACCAGGAGCGTGACCACCGGCACCATCAGCGCCCAGCCGAAGGCGAAGATGGCGATGGGCAACAGCGACCAGGCCACATCGGCCTTGAACAGCAGATTGGCTGCCAGATTCAGCAGCCCAATGCCCAGCATGACGGCAAAGCCGTTGCGGATCTGGTGCCTGGGTGCCAACTTGCCCGCCACCCGGCCGCTGACCCAGGCACCGGCCATGATGCCGGCGATGGTCAACAGAAAGAACCAGAAGAAGTGCTCGGGAGGCAGTCCCAGGCTTTCGCCCAGAAACACCGGCGCGCTCAGCACATAGAGAAACATGCCGTTGAAGGGAACCCCACTGGCCAAAGCCAGCAGCAAGAAGCGCGGGTCCGAGCCCAGCTTCCAGTAGCCCGCCAGCAGGTTCCTGGGGTGGAAGGGCTGGCGCTGGTCCACGTGCAGGGTCTCGGGCAGCAAGCGGTAGTTGGCCACCCAGAGCACCACCCCCACGCCGCACAGAAACCAGAAGATGGCATGCCAGCTGGAATGGATCAGCAGCCAGCCGCCCAGCATGGGCGCAATCGCCGGTGCGGCACCGAAAAAGATGGTGACCTGGCTCATCACCTTTTGCGCCTGCGAGGGCGGGTACATATCGCGCACGATGGCGCGCGACACCACAATGCCCGCACCGGTGCACAAGCCTTGCATTGCGCGAAAGAAGATCAGTTGGCCAATGCTCTGCGACAGCGCACACCCCATGGAGGCCAGGATGAACACCGCAAGGCCCCACAACACCACCGGCCTGCGGCCCAGGCTGTCCGAGAGGGAGCCATGGAACAGGCTCATCAAGGCAAAGCCGAACAGATAGGCAGACAGGGTCTGCTGCATCTGCACCGGCGTGGCGTTCAGTGCGGTGGCAATGCCTGCAAACGCGGGCAAGTATGTGTCGATGGAAAACGGCCCCAGCATGCCCAGCAGGGCCAGCAAAATGGAGAAGGCCCACTGGGGTGCTGCCCAGAGCTTGTGTGCATCAGGATTCATGCCGACATTGGAACATGGGCCAGCTTGGGGGTAATACCGATAGGGTAAGCACCGCACCTCTTTTTACGTATATCCGCACAATGCAAATCATGCATTCCGAATCCACAAACCAGACCCCGGAAAAATTGATGCTGGACTACGTGTACGCGCACGAACTGGCGCTTGCCGACCAGGTATTTCTCTCTCAGCCCATAGGCGGCGGACAGGTCCGGGACTACACCTGGTCCCAAACCATGGACCAGGCGCGGCGCATGGCCACGCACATCAGGTCGCTGGGCCTGGAGCCGGGTGCACGCATTGCTATTCTGTCCAAAAACTGCGCCCACTTTTTCATTGCCGAGCTGGCCATCTGGCTGGCCGGTGGCACCACGGTGGCCATCTTTCCTACCGAGACCGCAGAGACCATCCGATATGTGCTGCAGCACAGCGGTGCCAGCCTGCTGTTTGTCGGCAAGCTGGACCAGTGGGAGCAGCAGGCTTCGGCCGTGCCGGCAGACCTGCCCTGCATTGCCCTGCCCCTGGCCCCGGCCACGCCTTACGAGAGCTGGGATGCCATCACCCGCCGCACCGCGCCGCTCACCGGACGGGTGATGCGGGCCGCCACGGACATGGCCATCCTGATGTACACCTCGGGCTCCACCGGCCAGCCCAAAGGCGTGATGCACAGCTTTGCCGCCGCCACAGCATCCAGCGTGGGCATGCAGCACTACATTCAGCAATACATCGGCACCGATGCCGAGATGCGCGTGCTGTCCTACCTGCCGCTGGCGCATATCTACGAGCGCGCCTGGATCGAATGCACGGCGCTGGTCAACGGCCGCACCCACGTC
Organism: Rhodoferax lacus; assembly: GCF_003415675.1. Taxonomy (GTDB): domain Bacteria; phylum Pseudomonadota; class Gammaproteobacteria; order Burkholderiales; family Burkholderiaceae_C; genus Allorhodoferax; species Allorhodoferax lacus. The sequence continues at coordinate 77,068 of NZ_QFZK01000002.1, read as the reverse complement.
TACTTCGCCGAGTCGCTGGACACGTTCCTGCAAGACCTCAACCGCGCGCGACCCAATGTGTTTGCGTCGGTACCGCGCCTGTGGCTGAAGTTCCAGCAGGGTGTGTTTCACAAGGTGCGGGCCCAGAAGCTGGAGCGCCTGCTGCGCATTCCGCTGCTGGGGCGCCTGGTCGGGCGCAAGGTGCTCAAAGGCCTGGGGCTGGACCAGGCCATGCTGGCCGCCAGTGGCTCGGCGCCGATTCCACCCGAACTGATTGTCTGGTACCGCCGCCTGGGTTTGAACCTCATGGAGGGCTATGCCATGACCGAGGACTTTGCCTACTCGCATGCCTCCACCCCGCACTTCAATGCACCTGGCTGTGTGGGCATCCCGATGCCCGGTGTCGAGGTGCGGCTGAGCGAGGAAGGCGAAGTGCTGCTCAAGTCACCCGGGCAGATGCTGGGCTACTACAGACAGCCCGATCTGGACGCCCAGGTGTTTACCGCAGACGGTTTTTTTCGCACTGGCGACAAGGGCGAGCGCGATGCCCATGGCCTGCTCAAGATCACCGGCCGCGTCAAGGAGTTGTTCAAGTCATCCAAGGGCAAGTACATCGCACCCGCCCCCATCGAGAATTTGCTCAATGCCCACCCGATGATCGAGTTGAGCATGGTCTCTGGCGTGGGCCAGGCGGCAGTCTATGGCTTGGTGGTGCTGGCCGAGCATTTGCGCGCCCGCACCGGCGAGGCGCCTGTCAAAGCCCGGGTGGAGCACGAACTTTCACAGCTACTGCAACACGTCAACAGCCAACTGGCCGACTACGAGCAACTGCGCATGCTGGTCGTGGCCGATGAGCCTTGGTCCATCGAAAACGGCCTGCTCACGCCCACCATGAAAATCCGGCGCAGCCGTATCGAGACAGCAGTGCAGGAGCGCATGCCGGGCTGGTATGCCTGCGAGGACGCGGTCTGCTGGGCCTGAGGGCCCAACAGCCACAGACCCCGGGCCAGGCAAACTCTACTGTTGCTGCTGTTGTTGGCCGAACAACTCGGCCTGGGTAGGCGGCTGGCAACCGGCGCGGGTGCAATTGATGGCGGCGGCGCGCATGGCGTTCTGCAGCGACTCGGCCACACGGGCACCGGCGTGTTCGGGCTGCAGGGTCCAGTCGGCCAGGCAGTTGCCCCAGAAGGTGTCGCCTGCGCCCACGGTATCCACCACGCGCACCGATGGGGCCACGGCCTCTGCCGTCTGGCCGTCCACGCTCAGCCAGGCACCCAGGCTGCCAAAGGTCAGCGCAATGCGGCTGGCTCCATTGGCAGCAAAGCTGCGGGCCATCTCGGCGGCGTTGTGCTTGCCGGGGTTGGCAAAGCCCAGCAGCTCCAGGTCTTCGTCGCTGGCCTTGATCCAGTCGGCCAGGGCGGCCACTTGCTTGACGGCATCTACATAGGCAGACAGGTCGGCGGCCAGCTTGGGGCGCAAATTCACATCCACGCTGATGGTCCAGCCCTGGGCCTTGGCGCCTTGCAGCACGGCGAGCACCTTGTGGTGTTCGGGCGGCACCAGCATCAGCGAGCCGGTGTGCAGCACGCCGGGCACCTGTTGCGAGAGGGCCTGCAGCACCTCGTCCACGCTGTAGTCACGGTCGGCAATGCCTTCGCGGTAAAAGCCGTAGCTGGGCTGGCCGTCCTTGACCTGCACCACGGCCAGCGAGGTGGGCAAGCGGCTGCTGCCCAGCACGGTCTGCACCCGGTCCTGTGCCAGTTGCGCCTGCATTTGCTCACCAAACTGGTCTTGCGAGAAGCGGTTCAAAAACTGCACGCCAGCGCCACGCAGGGAGGCCGCGCGGGCCAGGTTGAAGGGGCTACCACCTACGTGGGGGTGCAGCAGGCCATCGGGCCTGGCAACGCAGTCCATCAAGGCTTCACCGAGTACAAAAATGGGAGTCATAGCGCTAGTGCCAAAAGGCTTGGAGGGTTGAAAAACCAGACCGCCGCCGCAGGGTTTTCTACCCAGTTCCCCGCAGCGCTGGGGCATTTTGCCACTACATTTGGTAACCGCTTTTTTTCACCCAAAGGGGATTGGTTTGAACGTATTTCTGGATTCGGCAGTCGCCTCTTCCTGGACGCTACCTGCTGGCTGCCCAAGTGTGCAAGGGGTTACCACCAACCCGACGCTGGTGCTGCAAGCCGGCCTGCCGGTGACCCTCTCCACCTACACCGGCCTGCTGCGCGCCGTGGCCGACGCGGGCCTGGCCGAACTGATGCTGCAACTGCCCCGCCCTGACGCTGCAGAAGCCCTGCAGTGGCTGGAGCCGCTGCAGCGCACCGCAGCCGATGTAGGTGTCACCCTCACCATCAAGCTGCCCTGCCACCCGGACTGGCTGGCTTGCATAGAGGCCGTGAAGTCGCAGGGCCAGGCTTTTCTGCTCACCGGCCTGTCCAACCCGGTGCAGCTGCTGTGGGCCAAGGCCTGTGGCGCACGCTATGTGGCGCCCTACATTGGCCGGCTGGTAGCCGACGGGCGCGATGTCTGGCCGCTGATGCAAGCCTGTGTGGCCCTGCAGGATGGTGGCCCAGACCTCTTGGCTGCCAGCATCAAATCCCCCGAGGTGCTGACCCGGCTGATCGCCTGCGGCGCGGCCGCCGTGACCCTGCCCCCGGCCAGCCTGATTGCCTGGGCCGGTGACGCGCTCACCGACGCGGCCATCGCCCAGTTTGAGCGTGATGTGGACGCCAGCCTGAAGCTGTAGTTGCGGGCCCGGCCTGCAGCCTGAACGCCCCAAACAAAAAAAGCCGCCCGATTGCTCTGGCGGCTTTTTTGTTCCCCTGGGCACAAGGCCCCGGGGTCCATCAGGAAGAAATTACTTCTTCTTGCTGGTGGTCTTGACAGCGCTCAGGGCGTTGTCAGCCAGGGCAGCGGCTTGCTTTTCAGCGGTAGCCACGGCTTGCTTGGCGGAAGCCTTGGCAGACTCCAGAGCGTTCTGGCTGGCGGCCACAGCCGACTTCACCACAGCCACCAGGGACTCGGTACCTGCGGGTGCGTTCTTGGCCATGTTGTCCAGGTTGGACGACAGGGTCTTTTGGGCTTCAGCGAACTTGCCTTCGGCAGCAGCGCTCAGTTCGGCACTGGTTTGGCTGGCGATTTCGTAGACCGAGCGGCCATAGGCCAGGGTCTTCTCAGCCAGGGGCTTGACCAGGGAAGCCTGGGCAGCCAGAGCGTCGGTGGGGTTCTTGGCGCTGAAAGCGGAAGTGAAGTCAGCGGTGGTGTCGAACAGGGCAGACTTGGTAGCAGCAATGTTCAGGGCAACCAGCTTTTCAAAGCCAGCGAAAGCGGTAGCAGCCAGGGCTTGGGCTTCAGCAGCAGCGGTCTTGTTGGCAGCGAGGATTTGTTCAACGGTCAGAGTAGCAGTCATGGGTTTCTCCAGAGGGTTTAAAAAATTCTGCTCTACAAACCCGCCTCGGGTTGATTGATGTTGCAGTGCAGCATGGACCGTATCTTACGTTGATTTGCCGGGCGTGCAAGGCTTTTTTGCTGCGCTGCAGCAGATTAGAGACACGGGCCTAGAAAGCCGACCTCAGACGCCGCGCACCACGCCCTGCCCGGCCGTGAGGTGGCTGACGTAGTCGGCCACCTGCGGGCGCAGGCGCTCGGACTTGCGGGCCTGGGCCGTGCCCAGGCTGACAAAGCACAGGGCGTGTTCGCCCGCCTGCAGCGCAAACAACTGGCGCAGGCCCTCGTCCTTGAGCGCCTTGCCGCTGGTGAGCGCCGAGCCAAAGCCCAGGGCCGTAGCCATGAGCAAGAGGTTCTGCACCGCGCAACCGGTCGACAGCAGGCGCTCGCCCAGATCAATCGACGGGTCACCCCGCACGCCGTCCACCACGACCAACAGCAGGCAGGGCGCGCGAAAGGCTTTTTCGCGCGCCTGCTCCACCTGTTCGGGCAGGGCTGTGGCATCGCGCGCCAGCAGGGCTGCGGCAAACTGCTCGGCCAGCAGGCCGCGCACCTCGCCTGGCACCCGGATAAAACGCCAGGGCAGCAACTGCCCGTGGTCAGGCGCCGAGGCGGCCGCTGCCAGAATGTGTTCCAGCTGCGCCGCATCCGGCCCCGGTTCTGCCAGGCGCTTGGGCAGAATCGTCTGCCGCGAGCGCATCAGCGCGGCCAGCAGATCGGGGATGCTATCCACACGTTCCCACATGACCGCACTGGGTGCAGTAGTCGCAGCCGTCCTTGCGGATCACGGCATAGGCGCCGCATTCGCCGCACTTTTTGCCGACCATGGCCGGGGGCGATGCGGGCACGGACAGTTTCTGCGCTACCGGGGCCGGGGCCACGGAGGCGGCTGCATCGACGTGGGCGGCCGCCTCGTTGCGGTGCTGGATGATTTGCTGGAGGGCATAGGCGATCGCTGCAACTTCCGAGTCGTGCCACAGCGGCACCAGGGAGCCGTCGGCCTTCTCATACGTGCCCAGGCGCACCGGGCCACGGTCCCAGGCGACTTTGCGCATGTCGCGCAGGGCCCGTTCCAGGAAACCGCCACGGGCGGCCAGCGACAGCATGCGCATGGTGGAGGTGATCCACTGCTGCGACTCACCGCTCTGACCCAGGGGCATAAAGAACTCGATGGCACGCTGCACCGTGCCTTTGCCGTCTGCGGTGGGCAGCGGCAGGAAGGAGGCCACGATGTACAACGTCTTGTGGCCTTCCTGCGTCCAGTATTCGATCTTCTCGGCCACGGCCGAGAGCGCGCCCTTGGGGCGTTTTTCGATGACGGTGCGCATCGGGTCGATGGGCGCCTCGACCGGGGCAGCTGGCTTGGCAGCAGCCGTGCCGGTGTCCAGCACCGAGCCCAAAATGGCGTTGGGACGGTAAGTGGCCAGGCCCTTGAGGCGGGCGCGCCAGGCTTGCTGGTATAGGCCCTTGAAGTCGTCATAAGGGTAGTCAGCGGGCACATTCACCGTCTTGGAGATAGCAGTGTCCACCAGGGGTTGCACGGCTTCCATCATGGCGATGTGGTCGGAGGCAGCCATTTCCAGGGCCGAGACAAAGTACTCGGGCAGTTTGGCGACGTCACCACCGAGCTCGCGGTACAGGCGCCAGGAATGGTCTTCCACCTGGTATTCGCTGGTGCTGCCATCGGACTCACGCTTCTTGCGGCGGTACATCCAGGAGAAGGCCGGCTCAATGCCGTTGGAGGCGTTGTCGGCAAAGGCCAGGCTGACGGTGCCGGTAGGTGCAATCGACAACAAATGGCTGTTGCGGATGCCGTGCTTGCGGATGGACTTCTGGATGTCGGCCGGCAGGCGGCTGGCAAAGGTGCCTTTGGCCAGGTAACCGGCGGCGTCGAACTTGGGGAAGGCGCCCTTTTCTTGCGCCAGCTCCACCGAGGCCTTGTAGGCGGCGTCGCGCATGCAGGTGGCAATTTTCTTGGCCATCTCGCGGCCTTCTGCCGAGTCGTAGCGCAGGCACAGCATGGTGAGCGCATTGCCCATGCCGGTAAAGCCCACGCCGATGCGGCGCTTGGCGGCCGACTCTTCACGCTGCTGGGGCAGGGGCCAGAAGGTCACATCCAGCACGTTGTCCAGGGCGCGCACCTGGGTGGCCACCGATTTGGCAAAGGCCTCGAAGTCAAAGGCGGCAATACCATCAAAGCCAAAGGCGTGGCGCACAAAGCGCGTCAGGATGATGGGGCCGAGGTCGCAGCAGCCATAAGGGGGAAGTGGCTGTTCGCCACATGGATTCGTAGCCGCAATGTCTTCGCAGTAGGACAGGTTGTTGTCCTCATTGATGTGGTCCAGGAACAGGATGCCGGGCTCGGCAAAGTCATAGGTGGACTTCATGACCGTGTCCCACAGCTCGCGCGCCTGCAGGGTCTGGTAGACCCACAGGCCGTCGGCGCGCTGGTAGGCGCCGTTAGCTATTGACTCAGCGCCGGGCTTGGCGCGGTGCACCAGTTCCCAGGGCTGGTTTTCGTCCAGGGCGCGCATGAAGGCATCCGGCATGCCCACCGACACATTGAAGTTGTTCCAGCGCCCGGGGGTGCGCTTGGCGGTAATAAAGTCCAGCACATCCGGGTGGTCGATGCGCAGCACGCCCATCTGGGCGCCACGGCGCGCGCCTGCGCTCTCCACGGTGGAGCAGGACTGGTCGAACACATTGATGTAGCTGCAAGGGCCAGACGCCATGCTGTGCGTGCCCTTGACCTCGGCGCCACGCGGGCGGATGCGCGAAAAGTCATAGCCCACTCCGCCGCCGCGGCGCATGGTCTCGGCGGCCTCGCGCAGGGCTTCGTAGATGCCGGGGTAGCCGCCATCGTCCAGGCCCTGGATGCAGTCGCCCACGGGCTGCACAAAGCAGTTGATCAGGGTGGCCTGAATGTCGGTGCCCGCGGCGCTCATGATGCGCCCGGCGCCAATGGCACCGGCGTACAGGTTTTCCAGGAACACGGCTTCATAGTGTTCGCGCTGCTCTTCTTTTTCGACGCTGGCCAGGGCGCGGGCGACGCGTTTGAAGACATCTTCAAAGCCGGTCTCGCCGGGTTTGAGGTATTTTTCTTTCAGCACATCGAAGCTGATAGCTTGCACTTCACTGTTTTTAGAGGGGGATGCGGCGTGATCGCGTTTCATGGTTCAGATCTTTCAGGGTATTCATTGCCCGCGGGCGTGTGCGCGGGGCCTGCGAGTGTGCCACGGGCAGGGCCAAAGCATTGTGGCCCGGCTGAAATGCCGGGCTTTGCGCTAGATCAGACGGGCCTGCGGCTTGGTGCGCAGCGGCGCCTCAGGGCACCAGAGCCGTGCGAATCAGTTCACGCGCATCCCAGGCATAGCCTTCGGCGCTGAGTCCGGAGGCCACACGCAGCTGGGTGACAATTTCATCGGTGTCACCCTGGGAGTCATTTTGCAGACGCTGCTTGAGCGCTTCCATCGTGCCGGCAGGCTCCACCGCAAAAGTACCCTCGTATTTGGTGCCGGAGTACTCCAGCTTCCAGCGCACATTGGCACCCGGTTTGAGCACAGACAAGGGAAACTTGATCCACTGGGCCGGGCCATTCTGGCGTTGCACCGACTTGCCTCCCACCAGCACTTCAAAGGAACCCAGGTTCGCATCCGGGCTTGGGCCCAGTTGCAGGCTCAGGTCTGCCACCGGTTGCGCCAACCTTCCGCTGGGCAGACTGGCGGCCAGGTAGTCCCCCTCCGCGCTGCGGGAGGATCCGGTCTTGGTGCGGCTTACGCCTTCCAGTACGACCACGATCTGCTTGAGGATGCCCGCGGTATCGGCCGTTGCAGGACTGGAACCGTCTGATGCGGGCAGCAGCGGGCCCCGGCTCACCTGCCTGGAGGTGAGCTGGGCCCCATCCGCGCCCACGCCGTACACCACCACAACACCGTTGGCCACACGCAGGCGGCTGCAGTCATTGGACGAAAGGGATGCTGGAAACGGTGCGCTGATCTCACCCGAACGGTTGATGACACGCGCGTCGGCATCCAGACCGCGGTACAGGCAGGGCGTGGCAGCCGCAGCAGCGAGCTGCAGGGTTGACAGCAACACGAACACACCCGCTGCGGGAATCGCGCGGCACTCAGACTTCAGGCGGGAAAACATGGCAATCCTTTTACTTGGCAGCGGCCTGGACCAGCATCACATCCCCAATGAGGTTGCTGGTTTCCATGGGTTCCTGGCGGCCATTGGTTTCCTTCTTCACGGCTTCGCGCACGCGCTTGAACATCTGCTCAATGCCCAGATTGGGCGTGGACACCAAGGCTGCAAAATTCTTGCTGAACACGCTGTTCTTGCCGGTGCCGTCTTCGGCCGTGCGGCCGGGTGAGGTGGCAAAGGCAATCAGCCCACCCTGGGGCGCGCGGGGTATGGCGGCCAGACCACCACCGGCCAGGCTGCGGCTGGAGGCGGGCAAGGGGTTGTCACGGCAGGCATCAATGACCACCAGTTTGACCAAGGGTGCAGCCACATCCAGCCTGGCTATGATGCTGGCCAATTGCACACCGCCACCGTCACGCACGTCTTCCATGGTGCGCATCTTGGCGTTGTCCACCGGCATCAGGTAGTTTTCACCATCGGCCTGCAGGGCGTGGCCGGCGTAATAGAACAGGGCGATGTCAGCGCCCTTGGCACGGGCCGCAAAGTCCCGTGTGGCTGCCTCAAAGCGGGCTGCAGGCACATCCTCCAGGGTCAACACATCGAAGCCAATGCGTTTGAGGCGGTCACTCACCAGCCGCGCATCGGCGGTGGGGTTGGTCAGGGCGCTGCGCTGGTAGCGTCCGTTGCCGATCACCAGTGCCACACGTTTGCCACCGCCCAGCCCACGGCCCGCGACTGGCAAGGCGCCAACGGGCGCCGCCGCCACGGGCACAAAGGCCATGGGGTTTTCGCGCAGCGCCTTTTCGGTTACGGCCAGGCGGCGGTCAATTTGTGACTCGGGCGCATTGACCAGTTCCGAGGCGCGCTTGTAACCCTGGTTAGCGCGCAACAGGTCGCCGCGCATCTCGTTGCAGAAAGCCACATTGAAAGTCAGCGCCGGCGACACCTTGGTGTCCAGATAGAGTTCCTCAAAGCGTTGGCAGGCCTCGTCGGTGCGCTTGACCTTGGCAAACTCGTAGGCGGCGTCAAAGTCCTTCTTCTGGGCGGCAGGCACGGCAGCGTCTGCGCTCATGATGTCCAAAGGGCGCAGCTCATAGCTCGGTGCCACCATATGCATGGCATTGGTCGACGCGTTGAGCATTGCGCTGTAGGCCAACTGGTTGTTGTCGGGCCGCGCGGTGTTCTGGTCGTCACAACGGGCCAGGCTGCTGCCCCCGCCAATGGAGTCGGCGTAAACATAGCGGCCATCGACGGCACGGTACACCCGCAGCCGCACTGCCACCGATCCGGTGGTGGTAGTGCAGTTCACCTTGGTGTGTGTTTCCCGGCCCTTGGGGCAGGGCTCGAAGAGCTTGGTTTCTGCCGAGCAGCCCATGCGGTCTTCCTGGGTGTTGACGGTCTTGACGTCCGAGCCGCCACCGGTCAGCACATACACGGCCTCGACGCCATTGCTTTTGGCCAGCTCGGCCAATTGGGCATCACCCGGCTGGCCGTTGAAATGCGGGCCCAGCTTGGCGATCGTGTAGGCGGGGCGTTCGTTGACGCGCAGCTTGCTCATCTGCGACTCAAACTCCATGGCGACCTGCTGGGAAACCGGGAAATTGTCACTGACCACCAGCACCGATTTCAGGGCGCCGGCTTCCGCATTTTTGGCAGGCACAAAGAAGGTCACATTGGGCGCCATCGTGTCCGAGACGAAGTGACCGATCGAAGTAACCGTTGCGGCCAGGCATCCCGATAGCAGCGCAATGCCCGTCAATACCAGGGCGTATTTGCCCGCACGGCGTACCCAAGTGCGGGGCTGCTCAAAGTGGTCCATTCATGTTTCCCTGAAAAATTAATTGTTGTATACCGCGAATATATTAACCCACGCCGTGCTTTAGTATGGCTTACGCGGAGCCGTGGGCATGCGCAAAAAACAAATGGATGAAAAGGGGAGCGGTGGTGATACGTTGGACTGAATCAAAGCGCCAGGCCATAGCGCGCTGGCTGGTGGGCGAACCCTTCTGGGGCATGTGGGGTGGACGCATATTTCACACGGTGGTCATGGCCGCCGTGGTGGCCTGGACACTGCAGTTGTTTCAAAACAGCATCGGTGAGTTTGTCGATACGAATGTGCAAAGCACCTTGCTCAACAGCCTGTCTGAGCCGGACTTTGTGCCGCCGCCCTGTAAAGACGACAACCCCAGGGCGCTGGCCAACTGCATTTCCGTTGTGGGCGTTGACGATGCCGATTTTCGCGGTGTGTTCCAGCAACAGTCTCCCTTGAATCCGGATGCATTGCGCAAGTTGTTTGAGGCGATGACGCAATCCCCTCCGCGCGTGGTGGCCGTCGACCTGGACCTCTCCCCTGCGTCCATCGAAGACTGGCCCGCACGCGAACATTTGCTGCAAAGTCTGCAGTCACTGGCCAAAGTCACCCGCCTGGTGATGGTGTGCCCACAGGGCTACTCCACACCGGAGCCGGGCCCCTTGGACAAGGCATGGGTCCAGCGCTTTGACAACAGCGTGCAGTTTGCCTCGGCCGACCTGCATGTGGACGGCCTGTATTTCAACAAGACGCAAACTCTGCCCACCCTGGGCGTGGTCACAGCCGAGGCAGCAGCCGAGAGTCTGGAAGAGCACACGCCGCCTGAACATGCCGCCATCGACTGGCACGCCAAATGCCAGGCCCCAGCCCTGCAGGCGGGCGTGAAAACAAAGAAGGAATTGATACGCCCGGTGTCTGTTGCCGCCAGTAGCTTCAGCCAGGCCATGGCACAACCGGACAGGCTGGCGGACCGCATTGTGGTGATCGGCGGCAAGTGGGGTATCAATGACCAGTTCAGGCTGCGCGGCCAGTCCGACGCCCTCTTTGGGGTGACCCTGCATGCCTGGGTGACTGGCACAGAGCTGGCCCCGCCCCATGAACCGGCCGAATCGGCGGCCCTGATCCTGGAGTTGGTCATTGGCCTGGTGGCGGGTGCCATCTTCACCTGGGTATGGAGCGGCATTGCCGGCAACCGTGAACACTTCGCCATGCGATCGGCCTACTACCTGCTGTTTTTCCTGCTGGCCTTCGGGTTTCCGCTGCTGTGGGTCACGGCTGCTGCCCATCTGGCCAAGCTGGGCCTGGTGCTGGGTGCGGCGGGCATGGTGCTGTCCGCAGCGGCCGACAGCTTCCTGTCCTCCCATGAAGCGGTGCTGGAGGCCGGGCAAGAAGAGGAGCACACGAAAAAGCCGGGCGCCTGGGTTGCCCCCGCGTGCGCCGCGCTGGCCGTGCTGCTGTTTTTTGTAGCCTGGACCTGGGGACATTCCCTTTGGGTGTGCCTGGCCTGTGGCTGCCTGGCGGGCTTGTGCATGGGTGCCGTGGACCGCACTTTCGGCGGGGATGGTGCAGCGGCAAAGACCGGATGCGACGAGGCTGTGCCACGTGAATCCGCTTTGGACCTGCTGGCACGCCTGCTGTGGACCGTGCTCAAGGGCCTGGCGTTGTACTGGCTGTTCCGCAAAGATCCGCACTTCACCACGGCAGCACTCGTCCTGGGCTTTCTGGCTTGCTGGTGCCTGGCCTTCCGTGGCTGGGGATGGATACGGACTGCTCGCGCGCCTGTGCGCAGCTAAAACCGCGTGGCCGAAAACGGCTTCAGGTCCAGGTCGCAGGCGCGCCCCGCCACCTGGTCCGCCACCACCATGCCGCTCAGGCCACCCAGGGTCAGACCGATGTGCTGGTGCCCAAAGGCATAGACCACCCGCGCCGAGGCGCTGGAGCGCCCCAGCACCGGCAGTCCATCGGGCAGCGTGGGCCGAAAGCCCAGCCAGGGAGCCACGGGTTGGCCCAACTGCGGCAAGGCCCGCTGCGAAGAAAAACGCAGCAGGTCCAGCAGCCCCTGGTGCTTCTGCGGGCCCATGCCGGCCAGCTCTACCGTGCCGGCCACGCGCAGGCCCTCGGCCATGGGCGTCATGTAAAAGCCACGCTCGGCCCAGCCCACCGGGCGCGAGACCAGGTGCGAGGCCCCCGGGAACATCAGGTGATAGCCGCGCTCGGCTTCCAGGGGAACGTGGTCGCCGCATTGCGCAGCCAATGCCTTGGAGTGGGCGCCAGCGCACACGGCCACGTAGTCATGGCGGGCTGAGCCTTCGGCCGTCTGCAAGACCACACCCTCGGCCTGCGGCTGCAGGGCCTGCGCCGCGGTGGCCCGAACCTGCATACCCTGTGCGACCAGCCAGCTTTGCAGGGCTTGCAAAAAGGCGGATGGGTCCGACAGATGCCACGAGCCCTCAAACAGCGCACCGCGCGCAAACAGGGGCTGCAGCGATGGCTCCAGGGCTTGCACGGCCTCCTGGTCCAGGATGCGGGTCTTCACGCCCAGTGAGCGACGCAATTCCAGTGTGGGCAGTGAGGCCTCAAAGGTGGAGACACTGGAGTACAGGTACAGGCACTCACGCGGGCGCACAAAGCCCTGCAGTGAGGACAGTGTCAACATCTCGGCATAACCCTGTTGCGCCCGCCCCAGCAGCATGGCCAGTGCAGTGGCCGAGCGGGTGTAGCGCGCTGTCGTGGAGCTGCGCAAAAACCCGAGCAGCCAGGGCATGAGCTGTGGCAGATAGCCCCAGCGCAGGCGCAGCGGGCTATCGCCCGACAGCAGATAGTGCGGCAGGTCCCGAAACACCGTGGGGTTGTTGACCGGAATGCAGGCGTAGTTGGCAAAGGTGCCGGCATTGCCAAACGAGGCACCGCCCGCGGCCCCCGCCGGATCGTAGAGCGTGACCTGGTGGCCATCGCGCACCAGCCACCAGGCCGAAGACAAGCCTACAAAACCCGCACCAATAACTGCAACATTTGCCATGGACCCAGCTTAGCGCATGCCCGACTCAGCGCAGTGCGCCGTGCATGGAAACGTCCCACAAACTGGGCTGACGGGCCCTGCGGGAATGCACTTCCTGGTATTTGGTGGCCGCATCCATTTGGTCTTGCAGCAGCCGCAACAGCATGGCCTGCGACTTGGGCTGGTGGTACAGAAACCCTTGCATGACCCTGCAACCGGCATCCGCCAGGTAGCCCGCCTGCAACGGCGTTTCCACCCCTTCCGCAACCAGATTGAGCCCCAGCCCCTGTGCAATGGCCACAATGGCCAGCACCACGGGGAACTGCATGCCCGGATCACGGATTTCCATCACAAATGAACGGTCGATCTTGATGGTGTGAATCGGAAAACGGTGCAGATACGACAGGGAAGAGTAGCCGGTGCCAAAGTCGTCAATGGCCACGCTCACGCCCAGCTGGCAGAGTTTGTCGAGCTGTTCAATGGCCTTTTGCGGGTTGCGGATGCAGATGTTTTCCGTCACCTCCACCTCGATCTGGTGCGGTGAAATCTGATGGCGCAGCAGCGCATCCTTGAGCTTGTCAAAAAAGTCGCCCCGGTCCAGGTACTGCGGGGAAATATTGAGTGACAGCCGCAAGGGCTCACCCCCCACCAGGTTCCAGTCCAGCAGGTCACGACAGATGGCCTCGAGCATCCAGTCGCTGATGGGAATCATCAACCCGCTCTCTTCGGCAAAGGGCAAAAACTCGGCCGCCCCGAGGAAGCCGCGCTGGGGATGGTTCCAGCGCATCAGGGCTTCGGCACCCACCATGCGGTGGGTGGCCACATCGATCTGGGGCTGGTAGAACATCTCGAGCTCCCCGCGCTCCAGTGCCAGATGCAGGTCATGCTCCAGGGTGATCTTCTGCAGGGAGGTATCGAGCAGGGCCGGGTCAAAGAAGGCATAGCCGTTCTTGCCTGAGGACTTCATGTGGTACATCGCCATGTCGGCGCGGCGCACAAGCTCCTCCTGTGCCCGTCCGTCCTGCGGATAGAGGGAAATGCCAATACTTGCAGAAACATGCACCGCCTGCCCGGCAAGCTGAAACGGCTGGCGCAGGCATTCGACGAACTTTTCGGCTATCAGCACGGCATCCTGGCGGTCATTGAGCTCGGGAAGGACTGCCGTGAATTCATCGCCACCGATGCGCGACAGCGTGTCGCAGCGGCGCAGGCAGGCCTTGAGCCTGAGCGACACCTGTTGCAGCAGGCTGTCGCCCACCCCATGGCCAAAGGTGTCATTGACCACCTTGAAGCGGTCCAGGTCCAGGAACATCACTGCCAGGCAGTTCTCGTTGCGCTTGGCCTGCAACAATGCCAAGCCAAGCCGGTCGCGGAACAGGGCACGGTTGGGCAGGTCGGTCAGGATGTCGTGATAGGCCTGGTAGGTAATCTGTTCATCGGCCCGCTTGCGGTCGGTAATATCACGTGCCACACCATAGGTTCCTACCAGGCCGCGCGCTGCCGCTTCCTGTGCACCGGCGCTTTCACCCACTCCCAGATCGATCGTGACCAGTTCGATGCTGAAGGTACGCGCATCGCCTTCGGCGCGCTTCCTGTTCATGCGCAGCTCGACGCTGCGGGAATGCCGGAATTCTTTTCGGCCCGTGTTGAAGACATAGTTGGCCCGCTCCATATCCGCGTCATGAATCAGCAGCGAATAGTGCTTGCCAATCAGTTCGTCGCGGGTGAAGCCCAGGAGTTGCTGAACACGGTCATTGACGAAGGTGAAGCGGCCTTCCTGGTCCAGCGTGTAGATGATGTCGGGCGAGCTGTCCACCAGAGAGCGGTACATCTTCTCGGAGCTCTCCAGGCGCAAGGCGATGCGTTTGTTTTCCGCCTGCAACTCACTTTGCCGCAGCGCATTGCCAACGGTCTTGAGAAGCTCTTCACGGGTATACGGTTTGCGCAGGTAGCCAAAGGCTCCACGTCGGATGGCGCCAATGGCCGCGTCGATTTCGCTGGCGCCGCTGGTGACGATGACATTCATGCCCAGGTTGCGGATGTTCATGAAGTCCATGACGTCATGCCCGCTGACTTCCGGCATATGCAGGTCCAGTATCACCAGTTCGAATGAGCCCTGGTCCAGAAGCTCCAGTGCAGCGCGGCCGCCCTGTGCACACACCAGGTCGTATCCGCGTCCCTTGAGAAGATCGCGCAGGCTGGTGAGCATGCGCAAATCATCATCCACCAACAGGACCCGCGGTGCGGTGTGCAGTGTGGATGTTTCAAGGTTGAACATGGTGTCGCGGGCCCATCAAACGAAGTCTTGAACCGAGGGCGCAATGGCCGCCTGTGCCTGCGCCGCAGGAAGAGGCAGGCATATTTCAAACATGGTGCCCTTGGTGCTGGTGCTGACGCAGGCAATCGTGCCCCCCAGCTTTTTGACCAGCCCCTGCACAATGCTCAGGCCAATGCCCCGGTTGGGACCGGCCTTGCTGCTCTGCACCGGGGTAAACAGCTTGCTGCGGTGCTCGGACGGTATGCCGGGGCCGTTGTCACTGACGCACAGCGCATAGTAGAAGCGGCCATTGCGCTGCACCTGCCCGTTGTTGACGATGTCGATGCGGCCACCCTTTGGCAACACCTCGACGGAGTTCTTCACCAGGTTGACCAGGATCTGCTTGAGCGTGTCGGCCGAACCTTCGATCTCGCACGCCTGAGGCGGCAGGCGCACCGCAATCTCCACCGATGGCGGCAGGAATTTGCTGTCGCGAAACAACTGCACCAGTTTGTTCACGGCCTCATTGATGTCGGTTGTGCCCCGCTGGGCTTTGGGTGCCACACCCACAAACTCACCCATGATGTTGCCGATGCGGTCTATCTCCTCGTGCAGGACGCTGATTTCGCCGCCAACAGGCTCCTGGCGGGTCAGCTTGTCATCCAGCACTTCCAGGTAATTCTTGATGATGGCCAGCGGGTTGTTCACCTCGTGTACCACCCGGCGCGAGCTCTCGCGATGTTCCTGCCGGACCGCATCCAGGCGCGGATCCATGTCACCGCGGTCGCGTGTCAGTGCTTGCCAGGCTGTTGCTGCCTGCGCGGCAAACGACTGCAGAAACTTCTGCCGACCCTGCAGGTCCGCCACCTGCCAGGCAGCCACACCACCCACCAGAACGCCCACACACTGTGAGCCCACCACCATCGGCACACACAACACAAAGTCGGCATTGAAAATGCGCAGCAGTTGCTCGTCGGCCAGGCTTTGCAAACCCGCCTGGCGTCCCAGAAAATCCACACGCTGCTGTATGGCCGCTTCGGCGATTACACCCCCAACCGCCAAGGGGATAGCGAAGCCCGCCAAGCGCTGATGCTGCTCGGACACCGAGGCGCCCCTGAGCGCAGGCCCGTTGCTGTCCATCAGGAAAACCGTCGGGTCCGTCAGCCCGAACAGGAGCTGTGCGTTCTGACGCACCACCTTGAGCAACTGCACCTCGTCCTTTTGCCTGGCAAAGGCCTGCCCCAATTCGCTGAGCAAGGTCATGTTGCGGATCTCGTCGCCCAGCCGTTGCTGCGCCGGGTCCACCTTCGGAGCCGGCGGCGCAACGGCCGTCGGGGCCACGAAATCATCCACGCCCGCCAGATCAATGCCCAAAAAGCCTGCCGCCTTGAGAACCTGCGCCGCAGCGCCCTGGGAGATGGCCAGCAGGTTGTCCCCCGAGAGCTTGCACAGTGCACCCGCTTCGGCCGCTATCGGCAGTGCCGGGTCGTGGTTTGCGAGTTGGTGCGCCAGGTTCACCATGCGTATCAGCGGGTGCGCGCCTTCCACGCGCAGTGCCAGTTCGTGGTGGTAGAGGATGGCGTCTGCCATGAAGGAATCCAGATTCCAGCGCTCCACCACCCAGGCGCCTGCCTCCACGTGCGATATCTGCAAGGTCCGCATTTCGATGGCGCACAAGCCATCACTGTCATCGGCCTGAAAATTCACCGCATATTCGGCAGGCGCTGCAGCCAGCAGGGCCAATCGCCCAACATCGTGCAAGAGCCCCGCCAGATAGGCTTCTTCCGGCTGGGCGTAATCCATGGCCCGGGCAATTTCACGCGCCATGACCGCCGTGCTGAGGGCATGCTTCCAGAACCTGCGCAAATCATTGCTGGCGGAGCCTGAAAAACCATTGAAGGCCTGCAGCACCGATTCATTGATGACCAGGGTCTTGATCATGTCCGAGCCCATGGCGCTGAGCGCCTGCATCAGACCCGTCTTCTGGCCACCGCGCTGGTAGGCCGCACTGTTGGCTACGTTGAGGATCTTGATCGTCATGCCCGGATCGTTGGCAATGAGCTTTGCCATCTCCGCCATGCCGGCGCCGTCAGCCTGGCAGAGCTCAAGCAACTTGAGCAATATTTGAGGCATGGTCGGCAAGCGCGCAACCATAAGCCGGTGGCGGATGTCCTGATCAGGCTGGATCATATTTCACGTTATGTGTGCCAATGCATCGATTTATGTAATTGAAGCAAGCGGCCTCAGCCGCTGAACCCCCACTTCATTCTATAGACGCAATATTTCACTTCGATCCATATGCGTCGATGAATGGTACCCGCAATCGTACGTTCGTGCCCGTGGTGTTGCGGCTTTGCCCATTGATACCGATGGGTCAGCCTGGCAAGCACCCCCCAAAAAAAAGGCAGCAGCCTGTATGACTGCTGCCCTGAGTCTTAACGCCTGAGCGTCAACACATTATTGCACTGGCGTGGGCATGCCAGCCTTGAACGTGTAAACGGTGATGGGCGCCTTTTGCAGATTGCCCTTGTCGTCATACGCGTAGGTGGTCACGATGCCTTTGTAGCTGGCCTTGTGCAGTTCGGCGCTGACCTTGGTGGAGTCCACCGTGCCCAGTTTGGCCATGGTGGTTGCAATGAACATGGTCTGGTCAAAGAAGGATGCGGCGTAGGCATCGGGGTCCTGGTTGAACTTCTTCTTGTAGGCTTCCTTGAAGGCCGGGCCGGCAGCGACCTTGTCTAGAATGGCGCCACCTTGTGCGCAATAAACGGTGTCGTTGGCAGCGTCGCCAGCGAGCTTGCCGGTTTCAGCCACGCAGATGGCATCGCCGCCCAGCATCTTGGCCTTGATGCCCAGACCCTTCATTTGCTTGGCCATGGGGCCCGCCTGGCCGGCATAGCCGCCGTAGAAGATCACGTCAGGCGCCTTGGACTTGATGGTAGTCAGGATGGCGTTGAAGTCGGTGGACTTGTCGGTGGTGTATTCCTGGCCGACGATGGTCAGGCCCAGCACCTTGGCTTCTTTCACAAACTCTTCGGCCAGACCCTGACCGAAGGCGGTACGGTCATCGATCACGGCGGCGGTCTTGGCCTTGAGGGTGCCAAAGGCGTACTGGGCCATGCTGCTGCCGATCAGGTTGTCGCCGGCAATCACGCGGAACACGCTCTTGTAGCCGCCCATGGTGACCTTGGGGTTGCTGCCCACGGTGGACAGGATGGCGTCACCGTCGTTGTAAATCTTGGACGCGGGGATTGCCACACCCGAGCAATACGGTCCCATCACATACTTGATGCCGGCATCGGTGAATTTTTGCGCCACGGCCACACCGGCTTTGGGGTCGCACTGGTCATCCTCGGACACCAGTTCAAACTTGAGTGTCTTGCCGCCGACCATCATCTTCTTGGCATTGACTTCTTCCACGCCCATGCGCACACCATTTTCATTGTCCTTGCCGGCAAAGGCGTTGGAGCCAGACAGCGGCCCGGTGTGGCCGATCTTGACCACCAGGTCTTCGGCTTGGGCAGAGCCCATCGCGGCCATGGACAGGGCGGCAGCGGCAATGGAAAGTGGCAACAACTTGGATTTGAATTTCATAAAACTGACTTTCTATTGAGAAGGGAACAACACACAGACCTGCTTATGCAAGATGCGGGCCTGAATAGGAGCAAGATATCGCATTCCCGAAAAGCAAAGTTGCGGACAAACCCTTAAGCCGTGCATTTATTTGGTGCCTGCTTTTGGCAACGTCCTCCGCCACAATCGCCTGCATACAAAACAAGGTCGCACGATGAAAACAACCAAGGTCATTCATGTGGTGAGCTGCCACGCAGCCGGTGAAGTCGGCGATGTGATTGTGGGTGGTGTTGCACCACCACCGGGCGCCAGCATCTGGGAACAGTCGCGCTTTATTGCGTCTGATCAGACGCTTCGCAACTTCATGCTCAACGAGCCGCGCGGCGGTGTGTTCCGCCATGTCAATCTGCTGGTGCCCCCGAAGAATCCGGCCGCGCAGATGGGGTGGATCATCATGGAGCCCTGCGACACGCCACCCATGTCGGGCTCCAACTCCATCTGCGTGGCCACCGTGCTGCTGGAGACCGGCATCATCCCCATGACCGAGCCGGTAACCAAAATGGTGCTGGAGCCGCCGGGCGGACTGATCGAGGTCACCGCCACCTGCAAGGACGGCAAGGCCGAACGCATTGCGGTGCGCAACGTGCCCTCCTTTGCCGCCCAGCTGGGCGCCCATCTGGAAGTACCTGGCCTGGGCACACTGGTGGTGGACACAGCCTATGGCGGCGACAGCTTTGTGATCGTGGATGCGCAAGCCCTGGGCTTTGCCATCCGTCCGGACGAGGCGCGCGAGCTGGCACAGCTGGGCATGCAGATCACCCAGGCCGCCACCGAGCAACTGGGCTTTGTGCACCCCGAGAACCCGGACTGGAAGCACATCTCGTTTTGCCAGTTCGCAGGTCCCCTGGAGCGCGTGGATGGTGCTTGGGTCGGCGCCAACGCGGTGGCCATACGCCCAGGCAAGATTGACCGCTCCCCCACGGGCACGGGTTGCTCGGCGCGCATGGCCGTGCTGCATGCCAAAGGCCAGATACAGGTGGGCGAGCGCTACCTGGCGCGCTCCATCATCGGCAGTGAATTTGATTGCCACATCGCGGCCGAGGTGAAGGTGGGCACCTTGCCGGGCATCGTGCCAGTGATATCAGGCACGGCCTGGATTACCGGCACGCACCAGCACACGCTGGACCCCAGTGACCCGTATCCGCAGGGCTACCGCCTGTCAGACACCTGGCCGGTGTCCTGAGCAGCAGGTCAGCTGCGCGGCTGCGCAGCTGCGTGGCCTAAAAGGTTTCCCATTCTTCATCCTTGGCAGCGGGCGCGCTCTTGGCCACAGGCGCGGCAGGCGCCGGCTTGGCCAGACGAGGAGGCATGCCTGCGGGTGCGGGCTTGGCGGCCAAGGCGGTGCGCGCTTTTACCGGCGGTGCCGCAATCACGCGTGGCCGCGCTGCAGGCGGCGCCAAGCGGGCCGGGCGCGGCGCCGCTGACAGCGCAGCACTGGCCTGTTGCACGCGTGCCATGGGTCGACCAGCTTGCTGATGTCCTTCCAGCGTGAACACGGCCACCGCATCCACCAGCTCTTCGGCCTGCGCCTTCAGGCTGCCACTGGCAGCGGCCATTTGCTCCACCAGGGCGGCATTTTGCTGCGTGGCGGTGTCAATCTGTGCCACGGCAGCACCCACTTGGGACACCCCATTGGCCTGCTCATTGCTGGCAGCGGTGATCTCACCCATGATGTCGGTCACCCGGCGAATCGAGCCCACCACCTCGGCCATGGTGGCCCCCGCACGGTCGGCCAGGGCGGTGCCTTGCTCCACCCGCTCGACGCTGGCGTTGATCAGGGCCTTGATTTCCTTGGCCGCATCGGCGCTCCTGCCGGCCAGGCTGCGCACCTCAGAGGCCACGACCGCAAAGCCGCGGCCCTGCTCGCCCGCACGGGCTGCTTCCACGGCGGCGTTCAGCGCCAGGATATTGGTCTGAAAGGCAATGCCGTCGATCACGCCAATGATGTCGCCAATCTTGCGCGAGCTGTCGTTGATGCCGCGCATAGTCTCCACCACCTGGCCCACCACCTCGCCGCCCTGGACGGCCACGCGGGATGCATTCATGGCCAGTTGGTTGGCTTGGCCCGCGCTCTCGGCGTTGTGTTGTACGCGCGAGCCAAGCTCGCCCATGGAGGCAGCGGCTTGTTCCAGCGCACTGGCCTGGCCCTCGGTCCGGTTGGATAAATCCTGGTTGCCCTGGGCAATTTCGGCGCTGAACCCGGCCACACCCTGCGCGTTGGCCTGCACCTTGCGCACCATGTCAGAGATGCCGGTTTGCATCAGCGCCATGGACTGCAGCAGTTGCACGGTTTCATCCGAACCGCTGGGCTGCACGGACGTGTTCAGATTGCCCTTGGCCAGGCTGTCGGCCACCTCTGCGGCTTTGACCAGCGGGAGCGAAAGCCTTCTGCCCAGCCACACAGACAAAAACACCAAGCCCAGCGTCACCACCAGCAACAGGCCACCCACCTGCAACTTGGCGCTTGCCACGCTGGCCCTGGTGGCTGCGGTGTAGGCCTCCACATCCGTGGCTATGGCTGCACTTTGCCGCTCCATGGCGTCTTCGAGTGCCGTAAAGGCCTTTTGGAATTCCGGCATGGCGGCCAGTGCCGCGGTGGCATCGCTTGCGGTGAGTTTCTGGATGTTGTGGGCGCTATCCACATAGGCCTGCAGCGCAGGCCCGGTCTTGTTGACCTCGCCTACCGCCAATGGGGACAGCGGCAGTTTTTGCATCTCAGCCAGTGCCGCGTTGAAGGTCTGGGCATGGTCTTCCAGGTCTTTTTTCGATGTAGCCAGGCCCTCTGTGTCCTTGGACTGCGCGCTGAGCAAGGCCAACAGCACATCGCCACGGATGGCGTCATGCATCATGTCGGCCTCCTGGCTTTTCTGCAGTGCCAGACCCATGCTGACCGAGCCATCAAACTTCGCCGCCAAATCGAAGGTGCTGAACAAGCCTATACCCCCCACCACCACCGAGGCCAGCACCCCGACAAGACTCAAACCGAGTATTTGGCTACGCAATTTCATGGGGCGTCCTTTATGGAGGTGGCGTCCTGCGCACACTAAGTGCGTGCAGGCACGTTTATGAATACTATCCAAAAATGCGCCAGGCAGAGCCTCTCCAGGCTGCAATTACAGCGACGTTTTTGAAATATCCGAATCAGGCAACACGCCCAGCTCGGCACACAGCCGATTCACCACCAGGCGCAAGGCGGCTACTTCCTGTTCCAACCGCTCCACCCGCTCTGCCGTGCCGCCCGGCGTGTGGGCAGCGCGCCCGGACTCCAGTTCGCTCACATCCACCGGTCCGCATAGCAGGTGCGCCCAGCGTTGCTCACGGGTACCGGCCAGGCGCGGCAGCTTGACCACCAACGGCCCGCCCTTCTCTTCTGAGCGCTCCAGCAGTTCATCCAAAAAGCCTTCCACTGAAGAAATATCGGCAAATTTGTACCAGCGCTCGGTGTTCAGCCGCAGCTCGCCGGCCGTCTGCGGGCCACGCAGCATCAGCATGCCCAGAATGACGGCCGCCTGCTCGAACACATTCATGCCGCGCTGGAAGTTGTGGGTGAACTTGGTGGTGCGCCCGCCGCTGGTCTCGTGCACCAGACCCAGTTCACGCAGATTGGCCGTGGCCGTGGCCACCTGCGACTCTTCCAGCTCCATCAGGGGCTCGCGGCTGGTCTTTTGGTTGCAGCCCAGCAGCAGGGAGTTCAGCGACAAGGGGTAGCTGTCGGGCACGGTACGCGCCTTTTCCATCAGGGTGCCCAGAACGCGGGCTTCGATGGCGGTGAGTACAGGGTGGGGTGTGGCGGTGGTCATGCACGGATTCTAGGGGCCCTACAAGGCCATAGCCCCAGTCGATCTGGGCCATTGGGGGAAGCGATTGGCACTCTCCATCCAAGAGTGCTAATATTTGCCTCACGCATACAAGGAGTCCCTCAATGACTGCTTCCCTCACCGCACCCCGCTCAGCCCTGTCCGTGACCAATCCCTGGTCCATGGTGCCGCCGCTGGGCAACCTGGACGCCTACATCAGCGCGGCCAACCGCCTGCCCATGCTCACCCTGGAAGAAGAGCAGGAGTTCTCACGCAAGTTCAAGAATGACAACGACCTGGAAGCCGCCGGCAAGCTGGTGCTCTCGCACCTGCGCCTGGTGGTATCGGTATCACGCCAGTACCTGGGCTATGGCCTGCCGCATGGCGACCTCATCCAGGAAGGCAACGTGGGCCTGATGAAGGCGGTCAAGCGCTTTGACCCGGACCAGGGTGTGCGCCTGGTGAGCTATGCCATGCACTGGATCAAGGCCGAGATTCACGAATACATCCTGAAGAACTGGCGCATGGTCAAGGTGGCCACCACCAAGGCCCAGCGCAAGCTGTTCTTCAACCTGCGCTCCATGAAGCAACGCTTCAAGAGCGACGATGCCGCCGCCGACCTGGGCACGCACCGCGATACCCTCAACCCCGAGCAGATCGCCACCATGGCGCGCGAGCTCAAGGTCAAGCCCGAAGAAGTGATCGAGATGGAAACCCGGCTCTCCGGTGGCGACGTGCTGCTGGACCCGAGCCCGTCGGACGATGGCGAAGACGCCTTCGGCCCGATTGCCTACCTGACCGACACCAGCCACGAGCCCCTGGCCATGATCGAGGCGCGCCAGCGCGATGTGCTGGCCACCGACGGCATTGCCACCGCCCTGGAAAGCCTGGATGCGCGCAGCCGCCGCATCGTGGAAGAGCGCTGGCTCAAAGTGAATGATGACAACTCGGGCGGCATGACGCTGCACGACCTGGCCGCCGAATACGGGGTGAGCGCCGAGCGCATCCGCCAGATTGAGGTGGCGGCCATGAAGAAGATGAAGACGGCACTGGCGGCTTACGCCTGATCAGACACGCTCTGTCAACAAAAAGCCCCCGCTGGTTTGCACCACGGGGGCTTTTTGCTGGGGCAGTCACCCGCTGTTTTCAGCCAGCCTTCAGCAATGTCTGAATGTCCTTGGTCAGCGCCTCTTTGGGGCTGCCGTAGCGGGTGAACAGACGCAACTGGCCCTTGGCGTCAAAGATGTAGCTGCCAGCCGAATGGTCCATGCTGTAGCTGGTGGGCGTCTCGCCCTCCACTTTTTTGTAGTAGATCTTGAAGTCGCGTGTCACTTCCGGCAGTTGCTGGGCCGTAGGCACCAGCGCCAGAAAACTGGGGTCAAAGTTCACCATGTAGGCCTTGAGCAGCTCGGGCGTGTCGCGCTCCGGGTCCACCGTGACGAACAACACCTGCAGGCGCTCGCCATCCGCGCCCAGGGACTTCTTGATGCCCGCCATATCGGCCATGGTGGTGGGGCACACATCCGGGCACTGGGTGTAGCCAAAGAACATGACCACCACCTTGCCGGCGAAATCGGTCAGGTGCCGCACTTTGCCGTTGTGGTCGCTGAGCTCAAAGGCCTTGGCATAGTCGGCCCCGGTCACGTCCACTGAGGTAAAGCTGGGTTTGGCTTCAGAGCAAGCCACCAGAAAGGCCGGTGCTGCTGCCGCCAGCGCACAGGCTGCCAGGCGCTGCAAGGTGTGTCGTTTGTTCATGGCTGTCTCAATGCGGGTTCACAGTAGGTAATGATCCAATAGTAGCGCCGCAAACAGCGCACTCAGGTGGATCAGGGAAAAGCGGAAGGTTTTGCGTGCCAGCTCATCTGAATAGTTGCGCAGCAGCTTCCAGCCATACCAGCAAAAGCCCACGCTCAACACCACGGCCGCGGCCAGGTACAGCCAGGAGCTCATGCCATACACAAACGGCAGCAGGCAGGCGGCAAACAGCACAAAGGTGTAGAGCAGGATGTGCAGGCGGGTGAATTCGCTGCCATGGGTCACCGGCAGCATGGGCAGACCGGACTTGCGGTAGTCCTCCACGCGGTACAGGGCCAGGGCCCAGAAATGCGGCGGTGTCCACAGGAAGATGATGAGAAACAGGATGATGGCCTCGGGCCCCACATCGCCCGTCATGGCAGCCCAGCCTAGCACCGGTGGCATGGCACCGGACGCCCCTCCAATCACAATGTTTTGCGGTGTCAGCGGCTTGAGGATCACGGTGTAGACCACGGCGTATCCGACAAAGGTGGCAAAGGTCAGCCACATCGTCAGGGGATTGACCCAGACGTACAGCAAGGTGGAGCCCACCACGCACAGCAGGGCTGAGAACACCAGGGTCTGGGTGTCGCTCAACTGGCCGCTGGCAGTGGGCCGCCAGGAAGTGCGCTTCATCTTGGCATCAATGCCTTTTTCGACAATGCAGTTGAAGGCGGCCGCCGCACCCGCCACCAGGTAGATGCCCACGCAGGCGATGAACGCCAGCCACACCTCCGCGGCACTGGGCATGCCGGGCACCGCCAGCACCATGCCGATCAGGGCGCAGAACACAATGAGCTGAATCACGCGGGGTTTGGTCAGCGCATGGAACTGGCGCAGCACCGTCATATTGATCATGGATAGGGTCTCAGTCATTCTTTTTGTTGTGCGGCCAGCAGCCACACCAATACCGCCACCAGCGCTGCCGCGCCGCCCGTGTGCAGGATGGCCGCAAACATTGGCCATCCCAGCACCACATTGCTCAGGCCGGTTGCCAGTTGCAGCAGTACCAGGCCGCCCAGCCAGCGGGCCTGCAACTGCACACTGGTGTGTGCGTGCAAGCGCCAGGCCAAGGCTGCCAGCACACAGACAGTGAACATGGCCAGCAGGCGGTGGGCCACGTGAATGGCTGTCATGGCCTGGAAACTCAGCACCGTGCCGTCGGCGTTTTCACCCAGGGGACGCCAAAGCACAAAGCCACGCGCAAAGTCCATGGCCGGCCACCACTGGCCCTGGCACATGGGGAATTCGCTGCAGGCCAGCACGGCGTAGTTGGTACTGACCCAGGCACCGCTGGCGGCCTGCAGCACCAAGAGGGCCAGCGCCGCCGCAATCCACACCGTGGGCAGGCCGTGGGCCCGGCCCGCAGGCGACGGGACCCGTGCATCTGTGGAGGGTGGCGGCAGCCGGCTGCCTGATGTTCCGTTGGCAGGCAAGCGCCCTGCCCCGGCGCGCACGGCCTGCAGGGTAAGCAAAGCCAGCAAACCATAGGCGCCCAGCAAGTGAAGGCTGACAATGGCCGGGAACAGCTTCATGGTAACGGTGAGCGCGCCAAAGGCCCCCTGCACGCAGACCCATACAAAGGTGACTGTGGGAAGCCAGCGGCCCAGGCTGCGTGGGCCTTTGTCATGCTTGAAGCCAAGCCAGGACGCCACCATCAGCAGGGTGATGAGTGCGCCCACACCGGTGGCCAGGTAGCGGTGCCCCATTTCCACCCAGGCCTTGGAGACGGTTACCGGCCCGCTGGGCATGGCCGCCTGGGCCGCGCTGATGGGCGCATGGGCCGCCAGCGGGCTGGCCTCGCCGTAACAACCCGGCCAGTCGGGGCAACCCAGACCGCTGTCGCTCAGGCGCGTAAAGGCGCCGAACAGCACCAGGTCCATCGTCAGAAACAAAGTCAGTACCGTCAACGCCCGCAGGCGTGCGCCGGGCACGCCCGTGCGCTGACGTTGGAGCACCCACAGCACCGGGACAATGGCCAGCAACAGCCCGAAGGCCAGAATGGACAGCACGGGCGACAGGTTGTACAGCGGAACAGCCATGGACTTCAGGGGCGACCAGCCTGGTCCCAACCTTCGGAGCCGCGCATCAGGTGCTCCAGGTCTTTCTTGATCTTCGGTGCGGTCTGCAAGTCGACGCCGGCTGCAAAGCGCATCATCCAGTTGCCCATGGGGTCCACCACGTAGAGGTGGTCTTCCAATTGCTTGCCGGGTTGCGCAGCCAGCCACTGGGCCAGTGCCTCGCGCGGCACGCGGATGACCGTAGAGTCGCGCAGGGCCGGTTGCAATGTGTCGGCCACCGGGGCCGCATCGTCTACCAGCCAGACGCGGTCCAGGCGGTCCTTGTTTTTGCCCAGCCCTTCACGCAGTTGTCGCTGGAAATACAAATGGTTGGTGCAGGCAGCGTCACAGGCGCCACCAGCCACGCTGATCAGCAGCCACTGGTCCTTGAGCACGCGCAGGCTGACCGGGCTGCCGTCCAGTGTGGTGCCAGCCAGATCCGGCAAAGGGCGTTGCGGCGTGATCAGTTCGCCGTAGTTGCGACGCCCCTCGGGGCGCACCACGTAGTAGGTGAAATACGAGGCCACCACCGGTGCGGCACAAATCAGCAGCACCAGGGCCATCTTCCAGCGACCCACGCGGGTACGCGCCACCGGGTCAGCAGCGATTTGCGCGGCCGTGGGCATGGTGTGAACTGTCAGGCCCAGGGGCTGGTCGTCTTGCGGGCTGTCGCTATGCATGGGGCTTGGAGTCCTTGGTGCGGTGGAAATAGGGTCTTAAAAACTGGTACCAGAGGTAGAGCAAAGCCATCAAGGTGGCCATGCCAAACCATTGCAGGGCATAGCCGTAATGCTTTTCAACACCCAGGTTGACGGCAGGCCAGTCACGCAACAGGCCTTCGCTGGGCGCACCGGTCTGCACCAGCAGCACGGGCAGCATGTGCGCTTGGAGTTGCGCCTGCATCTGGCTCAGGTCGAGATTTTGCCGTATCGCGCCCTGCGAGGGCGTGCCCAACTCGAATAGCTTCCCGGGGGGTGGGGCGATACGTCCCTCCACTGTGACATTGCCTGATGGCGTTTCAATGGCCGGCACCTTGTCACGCTCTTCAAAATTGCGCTGTACCCAGCCGCGCTGCACCAGGATCACATGGCCACTACCTTCCAGCGCCAAGGGTGTAACGGCAAAAAAACCGACCTTCGCGTGCATCTGCCGGTTGTCCAGGTACACCGTCTGGTCAGCCAGCCACTGCCCGCGCAGCAAGGCATGCTGATGCACCAGCGTGGTCGGGTCGGCAGTGGCCAGCAGCAGGGCCGCGTCCACCCGGTGCTTGCTGCTTTGCGCGTCCATGCTGGCTTGCAGTGACTCCTTCTGCGCGGCTCGGTTGAGTTGCCATTGGCCCAGCGACGCGGTCGTGGCAATGCCCAGCACGGTGGCCAGGGTGATCAGCACCAACCGTGTTCGGGCTTTCACGGGATAATCCTGACCATGTCATACCTTGTTGCACTTGCATTCCTGGCCATCATTGCCAGCCTGGGCGCGGCCCTGTTCTTCATGCTGCGCGGGGGCCAGGCAGAAGCGCCGGACAAGTCCAAACGCATGGCGCGTGCACTGGCCATGCGGGTGGGCTTTTCGGTGCTGCTGTTTGTGTGCATGCTGGTGTCCTGGAAAATGGGCTGGGTGCATCCGACCGGCATCGCGGCCGGGCAATAGGCCTGTAGGGTTATACGGCACCAATCAAAAAGGCACCGCAAGCGGTGCCTTTTTTCTGGGAGCCTTTTTCGCTCAGAGCCAGTACACCAGGATGTAGAGACCCAGCCAGACCACGTCCACAAAGTGCCAGTACCAGGCCGCGCCCTCAAAACCAAAATGGTTGTCGGCGCTGAAGTGGCCTTTTTGCAGGCGCAGGGTAATGAACAGCAACATCAGCATGCCCACCAGCACATGGAAGCCGTGGAAGCCCGTGAGCATGAAGAAGGTCGAGCCGTAAACGCCGGAAGTGAGCTTGAGGTTGAGCTCGGAGTAGGCATGGTGGTATTCGTAGCCCTGCACAAACAGGAACACGATACCCAGCAGCACGGTAGCCCACATGAAGCCGATGGTGCGGCTGCGGTTGTTCACCAGCAAGGCATGGTGGGCAATCGTCAGGGTCACGCCGGAGGTCAGCAGCAGGGCCGTGTTGATGGTGGGCAAAGGCCAGGGGCCCATGGTGGTGAAGGCTTCCACGGTGCCAGCGGGTGAGGCCGTCACGCCTGCGGCCAGGCTGGGCCATACGGCCTTGAAGCCAGGCCACAGAATGGCGTTGTCCAGGCTGCCCAGGGCGGGCACCGAGTGCGCGCGCGCCCACCACAGGGCGGTGAAGAAGGCGCCGAAGAACATGACTTCAGAGAAGATGAACCAGCTCATGCTCCAGCGGAACGAGATGTCGATGCGGCGCGAATACTGGCCACTGACGCTCTCGGAAATGGCATCACCAAACCACTGGTACAGCACAAACAGCCACCAGGCCATACCAAACAAAAGGGAGTACTTGCCCCACTCAGCACCGTTGACCCATTGGCCAGCACCCAGGATGACAAAGAACAGGCCCAGGGCAGCCATGGCCGGGTGGCGTGAGGGCCCGGGTACGAAATAGTACGGTGTGGTTCCGTGTGCGCTTGAACTCATTTCTGCTCCATTCCTTCAAATTCTTCTAACAACGTGTGATCCGCGCCGTGCCCTACTTGGCCACGACCCAATTTACCAAACCAATCAGCGACACCACCAACAGCAGCACCGCCACAAAACCCACCAGCAGCACATGCACCGGATTGACCTTGGACAGGTCATCCTGGTAGCCCTTGCGGCTGCGTATGCCCAACATCGACCAAGCCACCAGCTTCATGCTGTGCGCTATCGAACCGGAGGTGCGCTTGTCACCCTGGGGCGCATCCGCCATTACGAGCCCAGCCCGGCCACAGCGGGCAACTTCACACTGGCAACCGGTGCCGGGGGTGTGCCGCTGCCGACTTCAAAAAACGTGTACGACAAGGTAATGGTATTCACGTCCTTGGACAGCTTGCTGTCAATCACAAAGGCCACGGGCCACACCTTCTTTTCACCAGGCTCCAGCGTGTACTGGTTAAAGCAGAAGCACTCCACCTTGTTGAAGTGGGCCTGCGCCTGCTGCGGTGCATAGCTGGGAATGGCCTGCGCCGACATGCGGCGGTTCTGCACATTCTGGAACTCGTACATCACCGTGGTGAGTTCACCCGGATGCACTTGCAGCGAGCGCGTAGCCGGTTTGAACTCCCAGGGTCCGCGCGAGTTGGCATCGAACTCAACGGTGATGGTGCGGCTCAAATCGACTTGTGTGTTGGCAGGCACTTGGGACTTCACGCCCGGTATGGCCTGCTCGCCCAGCGCCAGCACGTTGATGCCGGTGAACTCGCATATCGCCTTGTACATGGGCACCAGCGCGTAACCAAAGCCGAACATGGCCACCGTCACCACGGCCAATTTGCCCAGCATCTGTCGGTTCAGGCGCACCAGGTTCATGGCTTACAGGCCCAGGATGATCATCTTGGCCATGAAGCCGATGAAGAAAACCGCCGCCACCGAGGCCAGGATCAGGCCCATGCGCAGGTTGGATTTCTTTTGCTCAGGTGTCATTGCCATGGCCTTAACCAATCACGCGGGTTGCCGTTGCATCCAGCTTGGGAGGTGTCTCAAAAGTGTGGAAGGGTGCGGGCGAGGGAACTTCCCACTCCAGGCCTTCGGCGCCTTCCCAGGGCTTCTGGGGTGCTTTTTCACCCTTGCCACGCATGGTGGGGATGACGATGAAGAAGATGAAGAACACCTGCGCCAGACCGAAGCCCAAAGCACCCACGGAGGCCACTGCGTTGAAGTCAGCGAACTGCATGGGGTAGTCGGCGTAGCGGCGCGGCATGCCGGCCAGTCCCAGGAAGTGCATGGGGAAGAAGGTGATGTTGAAGGCAATCAGCGACCACCAGAAGTGGATCTTGCCGCGCGTTTCGTTGTACATCACGCCGGTCCACTTCGGGCACCAGTAGTAGTAGCCGGCAAACATGGCATACAGCGAGCCTGCCACCAGCACGTAGTGGAAGTGGGCCACCACGTAGTAGGTGTCCTGCAGCTGGATGTCGATGGGCGCCATGGCGCAGATCAGACCGGTGAAGCCGCCCATGGTGAACACGAAGATAAAGCCCACGGCAAA
Organism: Rhodoferax lacus; assembly: GCF_003415675.1. Taxonomy (GTDB): domain Bacteria; phylum Pseudomonadota; class Gammaproteobacteria; order Burkholderiales; family Burkholderiaceae_C; genus Allorhodoferax; species Allorhodoferax lacus. The sequence continues at coordinate 46,994 of NZ_QFZK01000002.1, read as the reverse complement.
CAGCATGGGGGTCTCGAAGGTCATGGAGCCGCGCCACATGGTGGCAATCCAGTTGAAGATCTTCACGGCGGTGGGCACCGCGATCAGCATGGTGGCGTACATGAAGAACAGCTGGCCTGTCACCGGCATGCCGGTGGTGAACATGTGGTGTGCCCAGACGATAAACGACAGGATGGCGATTGAAGAGGTTGCATACACCATGGAGGCGTAGCCGAACAGGCGCTTGCGGGCGAAGGCCGGCACGATCTGGCTGATGATGCCGAAGGCCGGCAAGATCATGATGTACACCTCGGGGTGGCCGAAGAACCAGAATATGTGCTGGTACATCACCGGGTCACCGCCACCGGCGGGGTTGAAGAAGCTGGTGCCAAAGTGGCGGTCGGTCAGCGTCATGGTGATGGCGCCTGCCAGAACCGGCATGACGGCGATCAGCAGGTAGGCGGTGATCAGCCAGGTCCAGGCGAACATGGGCATCTTCATCAGCGTCATGCCGGGAGCGCGCATGTTCAGGATGGTCACGATGATGTTGATCGAGCCCATGATGGAAGAGGCGCCCAGGATGTGCATGGCAAAAATGCCGGCGTCCATGGAGGGGCCCATCTGCAGGGTCAGCGGTGCGTACAGCGTCCAGCCGGCAGCGGGTGCGCCACCGGGCATGAAGAAGGAACCGGCCAGCATGGCGCCAGCAGGAATCATCAGCCAGAAGCTGAAGTTATTCATGCGGGCAAAGGCCATGTCGGCTGCGCCGATCTGCAGCGGAATCATCCAGTTCGCAAAGCCCACGAAGCCCGGCATGATGGCGCCAAACACCATGATCAGGCCGTGCATGGTGGTCAGCGAATTGAACAACTCGGGGTTGACCAGTTGCAGGCCAGGCTGGAACAGTTCGGCACGGATCAGCAGTGCCAATACGCCGCCAATCATCAGCATGGTCAGGCTGAACATCATGTACAGGGTACCGATGTCCTTGTGGTTGGTGGCAAACACCCAACGGCGCCAGCCCGTGGGGGCGTGGTGGTCGTCATGGTGCCCATCATCGTGGCCATGGGCGTGGTCGTGTTGGCCGAGAACTGCGCTCATTGTCTTTTCCTTCTCAATTCACTTCTGGTGGTCTTGCGTTGATTACCCGTGGGCAACTACTTGCGCAAGGCCAGGACGTCGGCGGGCTGCACCAGCTGGCCGGTCTTGTTGGACCAATGGTTCTTGGTATAGCTGATGACCGCCGCAATGTCGGTATCGCTCAGTGCCTTCCAGGATGGCATGGCAGCATTGTTCTGGCCATTGAGCAGCACCAGGATCTGTTTGCTCTTGTCGGCATCCAGCACCACGGCTGCGCCGTCCAGGGGCTTGATCGGTCCGCCGCCCTTGCCGTTGGCCTGGTGGCAGGCCACGCAATTGGCTGCGTAGACTTTTTCGCCGCGCGCCAGAATGTCGTCCAGGGCCCAGACCTTGGCCGGATCATCCATCTTGGCGGCCATTTTCTTCTGCTCAGCCGCCACCCAGGCGCTGTAGTCAGCGGCCGAGAGCACCTTCACATGGATGGGCATGTAGGCATGTTCCTTGCCGCACAGCTCGGCACACTGGCCGTGGTAGTCACCTACTTTTTCGGCACGGAACCAGGTGTCGCGCACAAAGCCAGGGATGGCATCCTGCTTGATACCAAAGGCCGGCACCATAAAGGCGTGGATCACATCGTTGGCGGTGGTGATGATGCGGATCTTCTTGTCCACGGGAACCACCAGCGGGTTGTCGACCTTGAGCAGGTAGTCTTCCACGACCTCGCCCTTTTTGGGGCCGCCGTTGTTGGACATCTCGCGCTGCGCGGTGTCCAGGGTGGAGACAAAGCCGATGCCTTCGCCTTCGCCCTTGAGGTAGTCATAGCCCCACTTCCACTGCATGCCGGTGGCCTTGATGGTCAGGTCGGCGTTGGTGGTGTCCTTCATGGCCACCACAGTCTTGGTAGCCATCAGGCCCATGGCCACAACGATGATGAAAGGCGCCAGGGTCCAGGCAATTTCAACTGCCACGCTTTCATGGAAGTTGGCGGCCTTGTGGCCTTGCGATTTGCGGTGCTTCCAGATGGAATAGAACATGACGGCGAACACGGCCAGGAAGACCACCGTGCAGACGATCAGCATGAACCAATGCAGCCATGCCTGGTCTGCTGAGATTTTGGTGACACCCTGGGTCAGGTTGAGCTGGTTCACACCAGGGCCACCCGGGAGATCGGACACGGCGTGCGCCAACGAAAACACGCCAGTACCGAACCAGAGGGCAGCAGCCCACATCCAGGAAGCCAGCCCATTGAAAACGCTCTTCATCGTTCTTACCTCTTTCATGCTTCTGTATTTCGTCTCTTTTGCTGGAACCAGCGGTCTGCGCCGAGGCCAAGTCGCATTGCTGCGCCAGACATTATTTGTGCGCGATTGTAGCCCAGCGCTTTACCTGAACTTGACGTGCGCTACCGCATGTCAAGCGCGAAAGTCAGACACCATGCAAATTAAGACTTGATCTGGCGCAATGAGCGTCGCATTTCTTCGAGCGGAACACGTGTTTCTGACTGAACCGTCAGCTTGGGGACCGGTTTGAAGGCGTGGCCATAGATCACTTCAAAGGTCAGTGACAGTCGCCCATCCGGGCCGCGCAATCGGCGCTCCAGTGTGTCGCACAAGGCCTTGCGCCATTGCCGCCCACGCAGACCAGCAAAGCGCTGCGGATGCAGATTGCGCCCCAGACCGCGCAGTTCTTCGAGCAGTTTGTCGGCACTGGAATAGCTCAGGGTGATGTGCTCCATGTCCATGACCGGCTCGGCAAAGCCCGCGTGCACCAGCATGTCACCCCAGTCGTGCATATCGGTGAATTCATGGCTGGGTGCAGGCCAGCCCATGTCGGCATAAACCGGGCGCAGTTCACGCAAGGTGTCGGGCCCCAGGCAGGAGAACATCAAAAAGCCATCCACCGCCAGCGCCGCATGCCAACGCTGTATCAGGCCCTGTGGATCGGCCTCCATATGCAAAGCCATGTTGGCCCACAGCATCTGCACCGGCTGGGGTGGCTCAACAAACTGCGGGCTGCTGCCCATCCAGCGCTCGGGCTTCCACCAGGCTTGCTGAAACTGCAAGCGCGCCATGTCCCTGTGGGCTTCACTGGCCTGTTGCACGTAGCACTGTGCCTTGGGGTAGCGTTTAACCAGGGGCCCGTGCACCTGCCGGCCACCTTGCAAAGGCCGCCAGTGCACCCAGCTCGCGGGCGTACGCACAATCCATTGCAGGCGCTCTTCCATGCGCCGTGCCACCTCCTCATGCAGCCAGGCGGACTCGGACGGTGCCTGTGACGCCCAACGCTGGGCGGCTTGAGGATCGATGGTGGGGGGACGTTGGGTACTCATGGTCATGCAGAAAACGAGGGGCCAGTATATTGGCGCCATGTTTCGCAGACTGCTCCAGGGGATTGCAGGCCGCCTGCCCAGCCAGTGCGCGGTGTGCCATGCCTGGCCTGCGCGCGCCGTGTGCGACGACTGCGTTCAGCGCTTTGCGCAGCCCGTGGCGCGCTGCCACACCTGCGCCCTGCCGGTGCTGGCTGGCATGCGCCAGTGCGGCGCCTGTTTGGTCCAGCCGCCGCCGGTGGACCAGGCCCTGGCGGTCGTGCCCTACGACTACCCCTGGGCGGGCCTGATCACCCAGTTCAAATTTCAGGAACATACAGGCTGGGCCCACAGCCTGGCCACCTTGCTGCGCGCCGCGCCCTGGGTGGAGCCTGCCCTGGATCGCGCCGACTGGCTGCTGCCCCTGCCGCTGTCACCCAGGCGACTGCAAGAGCGCGGCTTCAACCAGACGCTGGTCCTGGCGCGTGCACTTTTGCCCGACAAAGTGCAAACCGGTGTGCTGCTGCGGGTGAAAGACACGGCCGCCCAAAGCAGCCTGCCGCGTGCCGAGCGGCTGTTGGGCGTGCGCGGCGCCTATGCGCTGGAGCCCACGCGCTTGGCGGAGGTGCAGAACAAACGCATCGTGCTGCTTGATGATGTGATGACCACCGGCGCCACACTGTTTGAAGCCGCACGGGTGCTGCGTCGCGCAGGCGCCTTGCACATCACGGCGCTGGTGGTGGCGCGTACGGAATAATCGGGCATGTTCAATATCGTTTTGGTGGAGCCGGAGATCCCTCCCAACACCGGCAACATCATCCGCCTGGCCGCCAATACCGGCTGCCACCTGCATCTGGTGGAGCCGCTGGGTTTTTCCATGGAAGACAAGCAGATGCGCCGCGCCGGGCTGGATTACCACGAGTACGCCACGCTCAAGCGCCATGCCGACTGGCAGGCTTTTCTGGAAACCGAGAGGCCCGACGCGACCCGCCTGTTCACCCTGACCACGCGCGGCACCCGCGGCCCGTTTGATGTGCGGTTGCTGCCGGGCGACTGGCTGGTGTTCGGCTCGGAGACCAAGGGTTTGTCGGAGGCGGTACGCGCCAGCTTTGGCCCCGAGCAATGCCTGAAGCTGCCCATGCGCGAAGGCCAGCGCAGCCTGAACCTCTCAAACGCGGTGGCGGTGACGGTGTTTGAAGCCTGGCGTCAGAACGGCTTCAAATAAGACAGGCCCCCACGTTCGCTCACTGCGTGTTGCGCTTTGCCCCCAAACTCAGCGCTGGTCCAGCCAGCGGCAAATCGGCTGCCACAGCTCCAGATCGCGCTCCACCCGGGCGGGCGCCACGTCGAACACGGTGAGGCCCTGTGCCGCCAGATGGATGTAGTTCTGCGTGTCGCGCACATAGCCCACCATGGGCAGGCCTATGGATTGCACAAAGGTATCGAGCTGGTCGGCTGCGATGGTGCGTGCATCCACCCGCATGCCCACCAGACCGATACGCGCCTTGGAGGCGTTGGCGTTTTGCGCCAGTTCATCCAGAAAGGCACGTGTGGCAAAGATGTCAAAAATGCTGGGCTGCAAGGGCACCAACACCATGTCCGCCAGCTTCATGATGTCCTTGAAGCGCCGCCCGTGCAGCCCGGCCGGGGTGTCCAGCACCACGTGGGTGGTGCCCTTTGGCGGCTTGGCAATCTGGTCCGCATCCAATTGCCAGCTGCTGATGGCGGGGGCTGACGGCGGGCGCAATCCCAACCACAGCTTGCTGGACTGCTGCCGGTCCGCGTCGCCCAACATGACGGCATGCCCCTGTGAAGCAAAGTAGCCTGCAACCTGGGTGGACAGCGTGGATTTGCCCACGCCGCCTTTGGGATTGGCAATAACGACTACCGGCATAAAGGACCTCCTGGAAAATGCCCACCATGGTGCGGATACCGCGGGCCATATTAACCCGCAGACTACTGCTTTGCACAGCGTGCGCCTAGGCTACAAAGCCATCCCAGACCAGCTTCAGGCCGGTCAGCAACATGCCCAGGTACAGGAAGCGGTAAAACAGCACCTGGCTGATGCGTCGCGCCATGCGCACGCCAACCCACACACCGATGGGCGCAATCGGCAACAGCACCAGCGATGTGGCCATATTGCGCGTATCCAGCAGACCCAGCCAGGCATAGGGGATCCACTTGCACAGGTTCACCACAAAAAAGAAAAAGGCCATGGTGGCCGTGAACTTGATGGGCGAGAGCTTGAGTGGAATCACATAGGCATTGATGGGGGGCCCACCCGCATGGGCCACAAAGCTGGTGAAGCCGGACGTGACCGTCAGCAAGGCGCCCAGCCACTTGGGTGGCAAGGGGCTGTTGGGCTTGGGCGGGAACAGCAGGCGCTGCGCCAGAAACAGCAGCGTAAACACGCCCACCATGGCCGCCACCGTGTGCGCATCCAGCACCTTGAACAACAGCGCACCCACCACGATGCCCAGCACACCAAAGGGCAATATGAACTTCAGCAGCGCCATGTCAAAGTCTTTGCGAAAGGCCGCCATACCCAGCACATCCATGAGGAGCAGCACAGGCATCAAGATCGCGGCAGCCTGCGGCACCGTCACCGCCAATGCCATCATGGGCACAGCCAGAGAACCAAAACCGGCACCAAAGCCGCTTTTGCTGACGCCCAACAAAAGCACGGCGGGAATGGTGACAGCGTAAAAATAAGGGTCGGTAATCAGCGGAAAACTCATGGCTCAAATGTAACCAACGCCAGCCTGCCAACACCGCACAGGGCCATGCGGCGTGCTACGCTTGATGCCATGTTCAGCCCCTCCCAAGAAGACGTGCGCCGCTTTTTCTGCGGCGCTTTTGCCAAGGCCCGCGATGGTCAACCCCTGGAAGCCATAGAAACGCTGGCTGCACGCTGGATGGACGAGCACCCGGAGTACCACGCCGACTTCGCCGATGTGGAGGCCGCGCTGGCCAGCATGCAGACAAGCGAGCCGGGCCGCACCAACCCCTTCCTGCATCTGTCCATGCACCTGTCCATCAGCGAGCAGTGCAGCATTGACCAGCCCCGCGGCATCCGCCAGGCCGTGGAACTGCTCACCCACAAACGCAACTCCCTGCACCAGGCGCACCATGAGGCCATGGAGTGCCTGGGCAAGATGCTGTGGGACAGCCAGCAGGGCGGGCGCCCGCCGGATGGCGACAGCTATATCGCCTGCATCCAGCGCCACGCCACCAAGGACTAAAAAAAAGCGCCACATCGGTGGCGCTTTTTGTGTTGGCTGACCGGCGCGCCGGGCAGCACCGATGCAAGGCTCTGGCTTAGCGGAAGCGGCTCTCAGGCACGGTCTTCAGGTCGCTGGGCAAGCTGCCCACGTAAGCGGCCAGTTCCTTCAGCTCGGCATTCGAGAACTGCTTGGCCACGCCGGCCATGATGGCGTTGGCGCGTCCCACCTGGGCGCTGCTGTCATTCTTGTAGGACTTGAGTGCCACAAACAGGTAGTCATCATGCTGGCCGGCAATGCGCGGGTAGCTTGGGTCAATGGGCGCACTGAAGCTGGCGCCGTGGCAGGAAGTGCAATTGCCTTTGGCCACCAGCTCGGCGGCATGTCCGGCAGCCGCCGGCGCTGCAGCCAGGGCGGATGTGCCTTCCACCACACCGCTGGCAGCGTAATAGGCCGACAGGTCGGCGATATCCTGGTCAGTCAGTGAGGCTGCAATGCCGCGCATAGTGGGGTGCTTGCGTTCGCCTTTTTTGTAGGCATTCAAGGAACTGGCGATGTACTTGGCACTCTGACCGGAAATCTTGGGGACCTTGTGGATCTCGGGGAAGCTGGCCTGGTAGCCCACGATGCCGTGGCAACCAATGCACATGGCATTCTTCTTGGCGCCCGCTTTGGCATCGCCCGCAACTTCCTGCGCGTGCGCAGACACAAGAGTCACACACGCGACAAGCGCGGCAGCTACGGTAGAAAACAGTTTGTTCATTTTGCGCGGACAATCCAAGAGTGATTGGTATAAATTGACTGGCGCATTATATCGGTCTACCCCTGCTACCTGCGCAGTCATTGATCCTGATCAACCCTAATGCCACGTACATCGTTATGAAGTTCCAAGGTTCCCCAAATTACGTCGCAACGCAAGACCTGAAACTGTCCGTGAACGCGGCCATCACCCTGCAGCGCCCCTTGCTGGTCAAGGGCGAGCCGGGCACCGGCAAGACCATGCTGGCCGAAGAGGTGGCACAGGCGCTGGACATGCCGCTGCTGCAATGGCACATCAAATCCACCACCAAGGCGCAGCAGGGTCTGTATGAGTACGATGCGGTCAGCCGCCTGCGGGACTCGCAGCTCTCGGACATTGATGGCGGCGAGCGCGTCAAGAACATCCACAACTACATTGTCAAAGGCGTGCTGTGGCAGGCCTTCACCGCAGACCGGCAGGTGGCGTTGCTGATTGACGAGATCGACAAGGCCGACATCGAATTCCCCAACGACTTGCTGCGCGAAATCGACCGCATGGAGTTCTACTGCTACGAGACGCGCGAACTGATACGCGCCAAACACCGGCCCCTGGTGTTCATCACCTCCAACAACGAGAAGGAGCTGCCCGACGCCTTTCTGCGCCGCTGCTTCTTCCACTACATCAAGTTCCCTGACGCCCTCACCATGCAAAGCATTGTGGATGTGCACTTCCCCGGCCTGAAGGCCGAGCTGCTGAACGCCGCCATGAAGACCTTCTTCGAAATCCGCGGACTGCCAGGTCTGAAGAAGAAACCCTCCACCAGCGAGCTGCTGGACTGGCTCAAGCTCCTGCTGGCCGAAGACATCCCCCTGGAAGCCCTGCATGCCAAGGACGACAAGACCAGCATGCCACCGCTCATCGGTGCCCTGCTGAAGAATGAGCAGGACGTCACCCTGTTTGAAAAGCTGATGTTCATGCAGCGCAACAACCGCTAAAGGCCCGCACCCCATGAAAAGCAATCTGTGGATCGAAGGCCTCTCCGATGCCATCGGCTTTGTCGGTGGCGCCCTGTTGGGCTTCTGGATCGGCCGCCTGCTGGGCCTGGACATCTTTGCCCCGGGCTACGGCAACGCCAGCATCGGCGGCATTGTGCTGGTCGGCCTGGGCGGCGGCGCGGGGCTGCAACTGGCACGCCGCTGGCGCTCCCGCGCCACAGGCAACAACAACCCAAAGGAATAGAACACCCCATGGTATTTGTAGAACCCGTCACCCTGGCAGACCGCGGCGTCGAGCTGCGCCCCATGTCTCTGGAACACGAGGCGGGCTTGCGCGCCGCCGCCGCCGATGGCGAACTCTGGAACATCCGCGTCACCTCGGTGCCCGAGCCCGAGCAGACCCGCAAGTACATCGAAGACGCGCTGGCCATGCGCGAGGCCGGCAACCGCTTTGCCTGGGTGGCGGTGGAAGCCGCCACCGGCCGGGTGATTGGCAGCAGCAGCTACCACGACATCGTGCCCGCCCTCAAGCGGGTGGAAATCGGCTGGACCTGGTATGCCAAAAGCGTGCAGCGCAGCCACGTCAACACCACCTGCAAGCTGCTGCTGATGACCCACGCCTTTGAAACTCTGGGCTGCCATGTCGTGGGCTGGCGCACCGACAATTTCAACTTCGCCTCACAGGCCGCCATCGAGCGTCTGGGTGCAAAAAAGGACGGCGTGCTGCGCGGCCATGCCCTGCGCCGCGACGGCACCATTCGCGACACCGTGATGTACAGCCTGCGCGCGGGCGAGTGGCCCGAGGTGAAGGCGCAGCTGCTGCATTCGCTGAATAAGCCGCGCGGCTAGGACCTGCAAAGGCCCACCCAGCACAACGCCATGCTGCTCGACTTCTTCTACACCCTGCGCGCAGCCAAGCTGCCGGTCTCCGTCAAGGAGTACCTGGTGCTGCTGGAAGCCTTGCAAAAAGGCGTGGTGGGCCCGCGCCATGCCACGCCGGGCACTGACGAAGAAGGCACGGGCTACCAGGTGGATGACTTCTACTACCTCAGCCGCACCGCGCTGGTAAAGGACGAAAAGCACTACGACAAGTTCGACCGCGCCTTTGCCGCCTACTTCAAGGGGGTGGAGCTGGTTACCGACTTCACCCAGGAGCTGCCGCTGGAGTGGTTGCGCAAGAACCTGGAGCTCAACCTCAGCCCCGAAGAACTGGCCAAGATCGAGAAGATGGGCTGGGACGAGTTGATGGAGACCTTGAAGAAGCGCCTGGAAGAACAGAACGAGCGCCACGAGGGCGGCAGCAAATGGATAGGCACGGGCGGCACATCGCCCTTTGGCGCCTATGGCCAGAACCCGCAGGGCATACGCATAGGCCAGGACAAGAACCGCAACAAGAGCGCCGTCAAAGTCTGGGACCAGCGCGCCTACAAGGACTATGACGACACGCAGGAGCTGGGCACGCGCAACATCAAGGTGGCGCTGCGCCGCCTGCGCAAGTTCGCCCGCGAGGGCCATGTGGAAGAGCTGGACCTGGACGAGACCATCAGCAAGACCGCCGAGAACGCCGGTTACCTAGACATCAAGATGCGGCCCGAGCGCCACAACAATGTGAAGGTGCTGCTGCTCATGGACGTGGGCGGCACCATGGACGAGCACATTGCCCGCGTGGAAGAGCTGTTCAGCGCCACCAAGACCGAGTTCAAGCACCTGGAGTTTTATTACTTCCACAACTGCCCCTACGACTTCATGTGGAAGAACAACCGGCGCCGCTTTGCCGAGAAGTTCGACACCTGGGACATCCTGCGCAAATACAACAAGGACTACAAGCTGATCTTTGTGGGCGACGCCACCATGAGCCCTTACGAGATCCTGCAGCCCGGTGGCAGTGTGGAATACAACAACCCCGAGGCTGGTGCCGAGTGGATTGGCCGCCTGACCAGCGCCTTCCCAAAGTTCGCCTGGATCAACCCCGAGCCGCAGGGCGTCTGGCAATACCGCCAGAGCATTGCGCTGGTACAGCAACTCGTCCACCAGCACATGTTCCCACTCACCCTCAAAGGCCTGGAAGAGGCCATGCGGCACCTGACCAAATAGGTAGCTGGCTTAGCCTGCCAGCGGCTTTTTCGAAGCTTCCTTCTTGAGGGAGGCCATCTTCAGGGCCAGGATGCTCAGCGCCAGCACCAGGGTCAGCGCGTTGGCAACGATGACCGGCCAGTCACGCGTCATCAGCCCGTACACCAGCCAGAGGGCCACCCCGAAGGTGAAGAATGAATACATGCCCAAGGAAATTCCGGACACATCCCGCGAGCGGTAGCTCTGCACCACCTGTGGCACAAAGGACAAGGTGGTGGAGACGGCGGCGACAAAACCAACGGATGAGGAATCGAGCATGGCCCAAGTCTAACGGAGGTTTTAAGGGTTTACCCTAGTAACGCGATTTTTGGGAACTTTGCGTTGCCCGAGCGCCACTGACTGTTATGCCCCGCAGATTGAGGGCTTGGCCAGTGCACATGGTCCAACAACAGGAATCACAAACCTGGCTGTAGGCCGCATGGATGCTAGGTTCTTTGAACTCCTATTATGAAAATACCGTCAAAAGTACCGTCATTTATCGATGTGTCCCGATGTGATTGTTTTGCGACACGGCGATTAGAGCTACCCAAACATCTTGGTGAGATAAGCGCCCAGCACTACACACAGTAATGCTCCTAGGACCGACAGTATTGCCGCACTTTGCATAGCGGCTACATTGGCATTCATGAGCCTCTGGTCTAGGTCAAACTGTTCTTGCATCAGCCGGACCGCCTGACGACGGTCCCATTCCCTGCTGGCCAGAATACCATTCGCCGTGTACGCATCCCACCCTGACTGCCACGTGGCCAACTTTGGGTCCGACATGGCGCCTAGGTCTTCACCAGTGACGGCTTTTATGGTGCGGGGAACAGTCGTCATTGTCTAAACAGTTCCATCAGATTCGCAGGAAGTGCCACACTGAAGCATTCTTTTCTGCCCCCGAATTTGGTGGTGCGTTCCCTGTTCCCCCGGAGCGGACTGTAATGATGGGCCTTTACGTGAGCCCCCACCAGGGTCTGCTCAGCCTTGAAAGCCTCTATCAGAGTGAGCTTCTTTTCACCCAGCACCTTGAACTTATAGCCGGCGGCCCCATACCCCGCAAACCGCTGCTTGATGGATTTCAGGGTGATGCCGATCTTGTAGAAGCTCTCACCGCTTTCTGACTCAAAGTGCAGGTAGTACAGGACCGCAGGCCGCTCGGCTAGAGCCCGGTCGCGGGAAAGCACCTTGAACGAATAGGCGCCGGGCAGATCATCGTCGGCACATTTTCGGCAGCCGCTCTTCACGTGACGGCCAGGGACCTGCTCATACTCACCGTGTACTGGGCAAATGATCGTTACTGGAAGCCTGGCTGTCTTATATGTCACCTTTGAGTAGTCGTATTTGTCCCCATGCACTGCCTTTGATTTTGCGATGAACGCATCTACCGACTGCCTTTGTTTGGAAGCAATCGTTTCATTGCCGCATTTGGGGCACCCGCTGCCAGATAGGTGACCATTCGCGTCTTGCATGAACTCACCGTGAATGGGGCAAATGATTGCAACCTTGTCCTTTGAGGTCAGGTAGTCGACCAGCGAATAGTCGTACTTGCCTGCGTGCACGATGGCGCCACGCTCAATAAATGCGGCAGTGCCAATTCGATCCTGTGGTCTGGCAGCTCTTGGGCCTCGCCCCCGATTCGTCGCATCCTCATTGGCACATTGAGGGCAGCCATAGGAAGACTTACGGAGGTGCATCACCGGGGCCTGAGCAAACACCCCGTGGACTGGACAGCCAATTACCACAGGCGTCCATGCATCAACGTACTGGGCGGCCTGGTAATCAAACTTCAGTCCATACTTCTCCCGAGCCTGTTCGATGAACTGCGACTGCGTTGTGCGATTGGATTGCCCCTTCGAGGCATTACCGCACGATGGGCAACCAGCACCCTTCAGGTGCACATACGGAACTTGGTCAAACGGTCCGTGCACGTTGCACTGAATGGACACTTTAAGACGGGCAGTCCTGTAATTCACGTCAGAGTAATCGTAAAGGTCGCCGTGTACTTTGTGGGCCTGTTCCACGAAACTATCACTGGATTTGCGATATCGATCGCCAGCGGCTTCCGAGGCGCATTTTCGGCAACCCTTCCCAGCCAAGTGGTTGCCGGGGGCCTGCATAAAAGGGCCATGTGTGGGGCAACTGATTTGCACCGGCGTTTTGCTATCGGTGTACTCAACTGTCGAATATTCGTAGGTGTTGCCGTGCTTGGCAATACACCTTGCCACGAACTCGTCTCTGGTTATCTTTGCTCCCATTCGTGGAATGGTAACGGCTGCAACCCATCGATGCCGAACGCTCGCTTTACTGTAGTACAAAAAGAACTGTTGGCCCAGCGCCAGCGAGATATTACCGTGACTAGGTCCATAAATTCCTATTCGGAGGGAGCTCACGCAAATGCCGAAGAAGCAAAAACGTCATTGCGTAGATTCCTGGCCGCTTCTCCTCCCTGGGGCCGGCAATATTCAAAGTCTTGATCTGATGGGGTTCAAGCCAGCGCTGGATATCAATGGCCGCATTGGCGATGTCGGCAATGTCCATCTGAACAACCAGGCACGGGCGCACCATTGTTTGCGTGAATTTCAGGGTCTGCAATGTGCCGCCGTCCAGTGCACCCACATTCAACAGCAAGGTCGCCTGGCTATCTTGAACATTGAGCCTTGTACGTTGGCGGTAGCCATCCGACTCTGTCTCTCGCAGTTGGTATCTGGCTGGCAAAACTCCGTCAATGGCAATGCGACCCCTGGGGCACCATCCAGCGTGAGGTAGTTTGCTCTCAATAGCGAAATCCAGTGCCGCACGGTCGACGCCCGTCTGGCCACCGGACATCATGATCTCAACATGCCCCAGCCTGGCGGGTGAGTTCAAAGCAGATGTCAGCAAGCCAATGCCTCCAGTGTGATCGATACACCGACAAGCTTGCCATCGTAGGCGGTGCCACCATCGCGTCCATAGTTGACATATAGGCCCGTTCCCTTGGAGAAATCCCAGGTCAGGATAAACCTCCGGCCGTCATAGCCCGACCGGCTCGTCTTGCTGAAGTCATTGCCTTGAAGGATGCGTAGCCATTCGGACGGCGTGAGGCGCAGGGTAGCAAACTCATCACCCCAGTTAAATCCCAGCTCAACCCAGGAGAATGGTGGCACTTTCAATGGGTAGCGGATCGCCTTGTCCAGGTCCGTGAGCTCAACCAAGGTGACCAAGCCGTTGGCGTCGATCCACAACATGGCGTATTGCCCATAACGTTTGGCCAACCTCTCGGCCTGGCTCCTATCCATGCCAACCACCATCAGACTTGGTTCTGTTGGCCAGGCTCCCGCAGGGTCTCCGCCGTTGCCAGGGAACACCAAGGCACCAGAGCCCTTCAAGTCGCGCTTAAGTGCTCTGTCCGCCATCCTGTTGTGGACTGGACCGAGCTGCAGGCTTGCTGGGTTGTGGGCAGAAATGAAGGCCGCACCGGACGCATTAAGACACTGTAGAAGATCCGCCACGGCCTGACCTTTCTCTCCCACCCGCAGTACATAGGTCTGCTCATTCGCTTCAAAGTCGTAGTGGGCCCGGCTGTACGCAGCGCGCCAGTCTGCCGCTTTTGGCCGTGGTCGACGGCCCTGGGGAAACGTCACTGTTAATTCGGTAGCATCCGACGGCTCCGTCACCGTCAAAGTATGGCCAGAGGCGCGCAACGCTTCGTCCAAGGCCGTCAGACGCCTCTCCAACCAAGGTGGCGGCGGACTTGATATTTCGTTCGAATTGCTGTCAGGACCAAACTTGTCCGTGCTCATGGCCTGTCCCTTTCCTTGATCTTCATCCTGGCAGCGCCAGATTTGTTTGAGGCTCCGACCGTCATGCGGTGGAGTTGCAGCACTGGGTTGCTGTGCATGTCGTCACCCGGCTGGTATCCGCCGGCCAGGTTCCATACCGTGGGGTACAGCAGCTTGCGAAAGACGGTCAGGTCGCGCTGTTCCATCTGCGCGTTGTCCAGGATGCCGCCAAGCGGGTCATCCTTGTGCATGTCTGCGCCAGCCTGGTACAGAAGCAGATCCGGCTTGAAGGCGTTGATCTCCTCGACGCACTCTTCCAACCACAGGAAGAACTCGTCAGGGTCATCCTCTGGGTGGAAGTACAAGCCGCTGGTCAGGTGCAGGACATTGCGCTGCAGCTCTGGCAGGCTGGTCAAGATGTGATCCGTGCCGTTGCCAAAGTGGAAGTCCAGGTCCAGGATGGCCACCTTGGCGCCCGGGTTGGCCTGGACGAATGCATCGGCCGCCAGTGTCAATCCATTGAAGGTGCAGTAGCCTTCTGCGAAGTCGTAGCCGGCGTGGTGAAAGCCGGATGCAGGGACGCACACAGGCATCTGCCGGTAGGGTGCATGCAGGGCGGCCGATACCATCGCACCACAGGTCCACAAGCAGGCCTGCGGCACACGCTGGTCGAAGTTGTGGAAGCCGTTCTGGACAGATCCACCAAACACACCGTCAACGAAGTGTTTGTCATGGACACGGTAGAGATCCGCCTGAGTGACCGGCACGACCAGCGCGCGAGGAGATGTCCGGTAGTGGTGATCCATCAGCTCCATGAACCTGCGTGGCTTGGATGCCGACTTCGAGAATGAGTCAACATCATCCAGGCTCATCAGTGGGTCATAGAAGAAGGGGCCGATCATTTGCCATGGCCCTGCTCCGTTCCAACTGTGATGAGGTGCGCAAGAGCCTTCAAGCCGTGGCTATCCAGGCATGCCTTGAAGTGAACCTGCTCAGCATCAGCGTCTTTGGCAGAGTTCAAGCGACTGGAGATTTTCAAGCAGTAGCCGCCAACAGGTTCACACACCGGGGTGACATCGGCGAAGTATGCGAAGTCGCCATTGTCAAAAAGAGTCGCTCGTGAGGTTGCACTTACCGGATGGGTGGGTGTGCTGCAATTCTGCACAGCTGACTCGGCGGCGGACCGGCGAACTTGGTTCATTTCAATCTCCTCTTTAGTGGCTTTGACAATGTGTCGGGGGCCACAAGCTGGAACAAATCCCCCCGGTCGATTCGCGCACAACGCAGGCCCAACCAGGCCCAGAAATGAAAAAACCCTCATGAGAGGGTTGACGTTGTTCGGCTTGGTTGCCCCGTTGGGCCACATTGCTTTTGGCAGACCACCTTGCCCCGGGGGCAGGTTGGTGCGGACGTCAGTCCAGCTCAGGATGTGAAACGACTGTAACCCATTTCAATGAATACAGGAATCGAACGGTTAGGCAACGGACTAGCTGTGCACTGATGCCGCGCTTAGTGTCTTGTTTAGACTGCTACCAGCCCTGTAGGTTCTACAGTCACTCCATCAACGAAAAAACTTCAACAAAAAAATACTGCTAGACCTCCAATGCAAACTCCCATCCATACCAACAATCCGTCGGAAAAATTTTTCTCAGACTTGGTTTGAATCGGTCGTTCTGGCCTATTTTCGATATCACTCGCGGCCATAGGATCAACGTCCCTTAGCTGCTCAAGAGTCAATTTTGTACCGCCCCACCCATACTTTTTCTCGTCCATGTTGCGCCCCTTCTTTCTACGTACTACCCCCGCTTTCCTCGCCACGACCTTGGCAACTTGCCAACGCGTCAGCAAGAACTCAAGCTAAAGCCACCAGTAAGGCCTCAATGTGCGTTGCGGAAGGTGCAACGGACTGGCTCAACAGCTTCCGGCCTCAGGCAAAAAGGTTGGGCGCCATAGTCAAACCTTGAAGCCAGAGCATCAGGATATGGATGGCATCTCTGCGGGGAACAGGTTGACAGATGTCCAGCAACGGTACTGAACCTCCACAGATCCAAGTGACAACCATGTCCTTCAGTTCAAGGACAAGATGCCGAAAGTCCCCCGGCGAAGATCACAGCAACTTAAGGATATCTTCCTGCTTTTTTTGATATAGCTCTTTGTCAATTAGGCCGCTGTCAAACAACCTCTTTAGGTCTTGCATGCGTTGCTCCACAGACTTCCCTCCAGTGTCTTTCTTCTCATCGGAAGGCGGGCATTTTTCTGAGCCTTCAACAATCACTTTTTTGGTGCTCTTGCAATACACATAAGTATCTTCCGCATTAGAAATAGATTGCGGCTTTATGTCGCTTTGAGGTCCAAAGTTTGCCATCAAAGCGCTGATGGTTGGCACGTTTGCGAATGCATCTTTTGAGTAGTTGTAATCCATCAAAGTTTCCGCTGCATCTTGATATTTTTCAGCCCATGCAGTAATTTTAGAAAAAGCAGTAGCTCTCTTTTTATCGTCTTGCAGACCATTCTTATTCCATTCAATAACTGTCGACCCAGGAAACCCAAAACTCTCTGCATCAAAAGACACAATTGCAGAGTAGTATTTTCCGCTAGATCCTGTTTCGGTTACGTGTACATTTATAAGTGTTCTATACTGCGATCCAATCTGGGTTGAAACAGCGTCTATCGTCAGGCAATTATCATTTTTTCCACGAGCTTTGTTCCGCATGTAAAGATGCCCGCCACTACAAGGAGAGCCGCTCCAATGACTAGAGCTGTTCGATCGCAGGTTGGCCTGAACACCTTGATATGCGGTCAATGAACCATTCCCGGAAAGTCTCATTCGGAACAGCCCTAATGGAATACTGTCAGCGCTTCCTGTTGAGCCAGACAGCGTTGCATCCTCAAACCGCCAGATTTCGCCACCAACATAAATTGGATATCCTCCAATGGTGTCATCGGATAAAATGGATTGCCCCTGAGTTAAAGTTGGCTTTTTCCCATCATCGAATAATTCTCTTGCTTGAACACTGAAGACTATTAGACTCCCAAGAATGAGCAACCACTTTACAATATTTTTTTCGCAGGCAATCTTCATGGGTTTAAGCTTTATTTAAAGTGACTAGATCATCAGGAGGAGCACAAATGTGACAAACATAAAATTTAAATGTTCGTCGCTTCTTGTGTCCAATATGCTTACTTGTTTTTCTTCTAGTATGAGCGTTACCTGCGGCAATCGATATCCCCCAAACGGGTGATTTTGCCTGTTGATTGAAACGGATCTGGCGGGCGGCGGGCGTCAATCCATTTTTCATTGAGTATTCCGATTTGTTCAATTTATAGTGGTCCAGACATTGCTGTTGGATGTTGGTTTTGGCCGGATGGAATTTCTTGAACTCATTTGCAAATCATTGCGTTGATGCCCTTGATCAAGTCGCGCAACCTGGCCCGATTGGCTATGGCCTCCTTGGTATAGAAGCCATGGGTTGGAGGCCTTCCGGTACTCAACCCGCCGTGCAGCCTGCAACGGCCGTTGTCGAGAGGCTGCTTTTGGCAGGGGTTACCGGTTGTTCTGGCATGTGCGCCACAAATGGGCTTCATGGGGTTTTCCATCATTTCTCTCCAGCACCACCACGGGGCTGAACCTGGCCAATGACCGCCTGCCCCCCGCCTGTGACGTTGACGTGCTGAATGGTGATCCGCTGCTCGCCTGAGCCACGCATGCGCTTTACCGTCATCAGCCCGCGCTGGAAGGTCTCCATGGCTCTAATCCCAAGGTTCATCATGCGAACTGAGTTTTGTGGGTCTTGCTGCAGATTGGCCTTCGCCACGTAGTTCATCGCGGTGGTGTGGCAGACAGCCAGTTGATGACTCAACATGCGCTCCAAACTGTTGGCAGCTTGAATGGAGTCGGACGCGTCCAAGGCTGACGCCGCACAGTCGACGCCTACCTGGGACACCAACCGTAGGCGGTCCCGGGAAGCATCCATAGCGGCCACTCCAGGCGTTTTCATGGTGTCGAGCAACCCCGGGTCATCCTGGGACATTGCTTCGCCTCCTGCGCCCACCAGGATGCCTCCCTGGGTTTCATCCATGGACAGCAGTGCCGCCGACTCTACGGCATAGGCTTCAATGTCGGAAACCGTTCCGCCATTTGCAGTGATGCGCGCCATGTTGGCCTTCCCGGAGAGCGCCTTTTGCAGAAGCTTGGCCCGCTTGGTGGTCGAGTCACGCCCCACCCGATTTGATTCTGCACACTCCTGGCACAAGTGACCAACACCACAGGGTGTGACGTCAGAAGTACCACCGCAGAGAGAGCAAGGGCTCTTCATGGTGCCACCGTTACTTTCTGACCTGACGCTTCAACAGCTTCAATCAGCGCGCTATCCAAGTCGTGACAGTACTCATCCGCAAGGTCCAGTGTCGCCGTTGCGTAGGTCACCTCCCATGTAAGGTCGGCATGCCTGTGGTCGGAATTGTTGCACAGGTAGTCGTGAAGGGTGTTGATGCGGTCTCGCACCATTCCCATCCGGCGCTCAAGCTCGGCGATCTTCTTTTCGGCCTCCTTGTCAGCGCCAAGCACACTAAAGTGATTCAGGATGGCCCGGAGCTGCCAAGGGTGCAGAGATACCTCCATGGGCTCGAAGTAGCCTTCTGTCTGGGTGATGGTGATGAGCGTGCCTTTGTCATCGGTGTTCATCTCGGCTTTGAACTCGGCATGCGAAAGTGGTTTCATGTTTCGGCCTCTTAATGGGTAATGGATTGGTGTGTGGAGGTCAGACTGACCAGGAAGCCAAGCTGTCCTTGGGTTAGCCAGCGGTGTCTGTTGTGGTGGCCTGTGCAGCGATAAGCAGGTGTAGGGATGGCAACATATAAAGGTGGTACATGCGGTGTCCTATGGATTGCTTTTTCCTCTTCCTGCAAAAACCCTGTCGCAACCCGCATGGCCATTGGGTTTGAGCCCTTTATTGCCATAGTCACGCCGTGTCCTGGTCCACCATTCCAGGTGTCACACCATGTCCTGGTTTTTGAGCCGACTAGGACACCCCGTGACACGGTGGCTGTCACGTCGTGTCCTGGGCTATTTTTTTCTTCAGGCTCCTTTTTCACAGCAAGCTCGGCCGCTGCAATCAGATCCACCGCCTGCTGGACACTGGTGATGCGCTGCCACTCGTTGGTCTCTTTAGTGGCGTCCAGCAGCTTGGCGGGGATCTCGAAGCACTCGCGGTCAGTGACTCGGTACAAGGTCGGCTTCCGCTGCCCGCCACGAGTGCAGCCACCCTTTTGTGTGATGGACACCAACCCAACAGCGCAGAGGGCGCGCAGACTTCGTGCCAATGTGACGTGGTGGTTGATACCGCACTTCTTCGCACGGGTGAGCGGCAACGAGAGGTCGCCATTGTTGAAGCCCTTCAATTCGCGCAGCAGTGCCAGGTATGCCAGTACGTCGTGGGGAGATAGGGCTGCAAATGCGTGACTGTCGTACACGTCGTCGTAGATGCGCAGGCTGTGGCCGCGTGGGTCGCGCATTGGTTTTGCGTGCTTACTCATGCATCACCTGGCCCGTCTATCAACGTGTAGCGGGCAGCACGCGGATGCATGTAGCCATCATGGTCGTACAGCGTAACCAGCTCGGTTTCTATGTTGAAGCCAAACTTGTCACGCAACTCCTTGATCCGTGCCGGTGCTTGGTAGCAGCCAAGGCAACGGAGGTCATAGCTCGTCTTTGCCCCAGTGCGCAAGGCTTCAAGGATGCGAGCGTGCTGGGCTTCCGTGGCGGTTGACTTGCTGCTAAACTTTATGTTCTTGGTTTTTGAGTGAGTCTCGGCGGGTTGGATGTTTGTACCATCCAACCCGTTGCTATTTTTGCGTGCCATTACACTGCCTCGCCCTTGTCAGCTTGGGCCAACAGCCATTGGCGGATCAGGCCTACGTTCCATGCGGTCACACGTTCCGACAACTTCACCGGCTTTGGGAATTGGCCATTTTTGCAATGGCGCCACAAAGTAGCTGAAGAGAACGGAACGACCTCCAGAACTTTTGGCTGTCGCATGAAGCCAGTGTCCGGCAGCTCGTCAAAATTGAAATTTCCATGCGGTGATACGCGCACCGGCTGCCTGGGATTGGCGGATGCCTTCTTGATGTTCATATAAATTTTTCCCAAAAAAAAGCCCACCAGGCGAGCCGGGCGGGCAAAAGCAAAAATGGCCCGCACAAGTGCGAGCCAACTAGTCAAAGAGGGATGGGGAGGTTTTTACATATTGAGTACTCCAGAACGACAAAACCCGCCGTAGTTACCTAGGGCGGGTTGTAAATTTAGAGCGAGCGGGACCATCAAAATGGCCGCTGATTGTTTTGCCGGGTGTGTCTCTCCGGCTTTATTGCTGCCGTAAATGTACCAGTTTTTATTGCATCACCAGACCACATGTAATACCAAGACGCATAAATATTTGGAATATGCACAATCGACTGGATTGAGGTGCTTGGCCTCGTCACCATGACCTTGCGGATAACCGAGTGGGTTTCCATTGGGTTCACAATGCGAGGCAGTTGGCACACAAGAACCCGGGGGCTTCGCTCACAAAAGTCATCTTCCTAAATTTGCACCGTACCCCGACACTTGGGATATTTGGAGCATCCCCAGAAGGCATTGCCGGCGTTCGTGCCGCGCTTCGCCTCCCGCTTGACCATGGCTGATCCGCACACCGGGCATCCAGGTGCGGCCAAGGGCGCAGCAGCAACTTGGGCGGTAGCTGAACTGATGCCGGCCTTGCGTCCAGCCTTCGCCGCCTGCAACATGGCGAAGAGCCGATCGCCATCCAACAACGTGACATTGCGGCCCCGGGCGAACTCCAGGGCATCAGTCGTGAACTTGCCGGACGTGACGACAAAGCCGCCTGCAGCGCCCTTAGCGGCCATGACGCCATAGAGCTGACGCACTACGTCCACGCCAACCTTGAAGGCCTTCCATTGCTTGCACTGGACGAACAACTTTTCGCTGCCCTTGGTCAGGACCAGATCCACTCCGCCATCTGGGCCAGCACCGCCCAGTTCCAAGACCTTGTAGCCCTTCTGCCTGAAGGCCTCGCCCACCAGGCCCTCAAATTCCAGCCAGGTCATGCCGTCCAGTGATGAGGCAGAGGTACTGGCTGTAACGCCCTGGACAAGGGATTTGCGCTGAGAAGCCTTCCAGGCCGACGCTGCGGCTGCTCCCAGGCAGATGACCGGCAGGATGTACTGGAAGAAGCCGGCAATAGTCCGGAAGATTGTCCCGGAGACGGAGCCAACCAGTTGAGGTGTGGTGGTGACAGGTGCCACCACTTGGCTTGCATAGGCATGGAGGCCAACGTACAAGGCAATGGCGGCCGCCACGCCACCCCACCACGGCAGCATCGCCACCAACTCGAACACGTCTTCCAGCGGACTGGTCTTTCCTCTTCTGGCCACTTTCTCTCCTAGTTGTGTACAGTGACCGTAACAGCACCCGACCGACGCATCCATCCCCCATCCGGGTGATATTTCTGATTCAAAACAGCATCGTTCGGAGCAGCGTATTGAGGTCCTATAGGTGCTAGACCATTGAGCAAGACTTGGGTTTGCACTCAACGCCTCGCTGTCGCCTAATTGATCCTTGAGGCGGCTTTGGTAGGGCAGCGCGCTAGAAGTCGTCTTCAAGCGTAGCGAGCAAAGCGCATATTCCAGCCACAGACAAAATTAGCTTGTTTGCGTGCATCAACTCTGTCAGCAATGAGCTGGAAACGATTGACAGGCCAAGCAAGAAGAGGGGCAGTAGCGAGCACCCGTTTGCAATATTCTGCGCAGTGTCTTTTGAAACAAATTTCCCGTTCCTATGTGGGACCTTCCATCATGCATACAGAAGAGCCACCAGCAACGAGCTAATGTCGATCCAATTTCCATCAACAACCATCGCAATTACGAGCGACCAACTTTGAAGACGGATGGGGTTACTGCGCCAAGAACACCGCCAATTGGCCGAAGATCAAAATCGTAGTAATCGAATAGGAACGAAACCACTCCTTGCACCGACCCCGACACCAGCACGCCCAAGAGGGCGAATGCCGCCATTGTGCGCAAAGTGCGGATTAAGAATTTCGCTGTTTGATCTGGCATTTTTTCCCTAGCTGCGGTCAGACTGACATGGGCCAATAATAGCGACATTGGCCTTCAAGTGGGTTGCAGTATCCGCGCCATCCGTCACCAACAAGCTTAAGCACGACCTGATGGCTCATTTCGAAGGGGATCCCGATCAGTTCAAGCCATACCAAATCATCCCGCTAGCTGTGGGCAGGCGCCCCACTGATCCGCTCAATCAGGTGCTGCAAGACTGGAATGGCGTGGACGGCGCACATGCCAAATACATGGTGGAGGTCCGGGTTAAAAGCTTGGTGTGCGTCGGCCGAATCAAACCGGTTCAGGGCCAGCTGGGCTTTGTGGAAGGCTGGAAGAGATGCCCACGGCACTGAAGCGACTCCGCCAACCGGGACACGTAGTGTGCCCCTGATCCACGATGGCCGAAAACACAATGCCATTGGCATCGATTGACAGTGACGACTCGTTATCCCGAGAAAGAGGCCTCCCAATCAATGCTCCCAGGCCGACCGCGCACCGGAGTACGCGGAATTTGTTATGCCGCCTTGATATGAATTACCTCAGCGCCCACCCGCAATTTATCCAAGTAGTCCGCCCAACGTTGCATCATCGCACGGCGTGCCGGGAGGTGCGCCGTGCGGTTGTAGGCGCGTCCGTTGGGGTCTCTGACCGCATGGGACAGCTGGTGCTCTATCAGATCTACACGCTCGCCCATGACCTCATCCATGATGGTTCTGGCCGTAGCCCGGAAGCCGTGGGCGCTGTGGACTTCTTTTGCGTAACCCATGCCCCGCAGTGCCGCGTTGATGGTGTTCTCGCTCATAGGGCGCTCACCAGTGCGCAGACTGGGGAAAACATACCGCCCGTGGCCCGTCACGGGATGGATGCCGCGCAGGATATCCACGGCCTGCGTCGACAGCGGGACGATGTGGTCAACCTTCATTTTCATTTTGCTGCCCTGTATGCGCCACTCTGCCGCGTCAAGGTCAATCTCTGACCATTCAGCGGTGCGCAGCTCACCGGGACGCAGGAACACCAAAGGCGTCATCTTGAGCGCAGCTACCGTGTATGGGTGTCCGGTGTAATCGAAGATGGAACGCATCAACTGGCCCAGATGCTTGGGGTCGGTGATTGCCGCATAGTGCGTGGTGGTCTTGGTTGCTAGTGCCTCGCGCAAGTCAGCGGTAACGTCACGGTCAGCCAGCCCTGAAACCACGGCAAACCGGAATACCTGCCCGCATAGCTGCTTAAGCCGGTGCGCTGTGTCGATAGCTGCGCGGGCTTCCACCTTGCGAATGACCTTTTCTAACACGTCACGCGGGCCGATGTCTGCAATAGGCATCTTGCCGATGTAGGGGAACGCATCGTTCTCCAGCCACGCCGTCACCTTGTCCTGCGTGACCTGGGCACGGTTGGCCTTGGTCTTGGTCAGCCAGTCACGCGCCACCACTTCAAAGGTGTTTGCGGCCGCTGCCAGCTTCACGGCCTTTTCTTCCTGTTTGGCTGTGCTGGGGTCGATACCGTCTGCCAGCAGTTCACGGGCCTTTTCACGGCGCTGCCGTGCCTTGAGCAGCGAGACCTCGGGATAGGTGCCCAGCGCCAGCGTCTTGCGCTTTTCAGCGAAGCGGTAGTCCATGCGCCAATATTTCCCACCGGCATTTATCAACAGATACATGCCACCACCGTCTGCATGCTTGTCGCCTGAGGGCCTGCCCGTGTGCTTGGTGTTCTTCACGAAGGTGTCTGTCAGTGCCATGATTTGCGCCCTTTGACGGTATGTCGGTATGTGACTTTTGGAGATACCGTCACAGATACCGTCAAATTGTCGGTATGTCATGTTACCCCGTGAGACCACCCGAGACAATAAAAAACCCGCCACGCTGGGGAAACGTGCGGGTTTTGAGGTGTTCTGAGACCTTGTGAAATCATCACATGGTCCCAACAACAGGAATCGAACCTGTATCTGAGTCTTAGGAGGACCCCGTTCTATCCATTGAACTATGTCGGGAGGCCTGCATTGTAGCCATCAGCCCTGTCTGCATACCCCTGACCCAATTGATTGCCAACTGCTATCGTGCTCTGAACCACCCACCCATGCGTGGATGGTTCACCCAAAAGGGGCAGGACATGAAAAAGTCGATTGATTCAGTAGTCTCCATCACCGGCGTGCTCTACCAAGTCCAAATCGAACTGTCGATTGCATCACTGGGCTTGTTGATGGGCGACTATCCCCAACTGTTTGAGCACCCCCACAAGCCCAAGAAGGCACCCAAGCAGGCCAGGCGCACGCGGGCCAAAGCCACGCAATTGCCGCGCTGATTGTTTGCTCAGCCCGCGCGCATGGCCTCGCGTGGCAGGCGCACCGGGAACTGGGCGCGGATGGCCTCGTCAATGTGCTGCGGAATGTGCGTCGGGTAGTGGGTGGACAAAATGCCCTCCAGCTTGGTCGATGCGCGGTCCACCAGAGAGGGTCGGCCCCGCTCTTCCCACTGGTTGGGGCTGGAGCGGTCACCCAAGGTGGGGTAGATGTAGTCGCGCTGCATGAGCTGCAAGGTCTGGTCCGAACCCAGGTAGTGGCCCGGGCCTTCCAGGCAGACCTGGCGCATGGTGTCCAGCGAGATGGATTCGTCGGTGACCTCGATGCCGCGAATGGTGCGTTGCACGGCGCCAATCAGGTCGTTGTCGATGAGCAGGCTCTCCAGCGAAAAGCCCATCAGGCTGGCCATCATGCCGGCTGATTCATAGATCAGGTTGGCACCCGCATTGCCCACCAGTGCGTGGTTGTAGGCGCGCTCCATGCCGCACTGGGCATCGGGCACCTTGGAGTCGGTCATGCCCGAGGCGGTGCCGCCGGTCAGGTCGTAATAGCGCGATATCTGCGCGCTGGCGGCCGACAGCAGGGCCTGCTCCGGGCTGCCGCCCGACATGGCGCCGGTGCGCAGATCGGACACAAAGCACCAGGTGCCAAACATGGCCGGGGCCTTGGGCTTGATAGCGTTGACATACACCAGACCTGCCAGACATTCGGCTGTCTCTTGCACCAGGGCTGCGGCCAGCGAGGCCGGTGCCGTGGCACCCGCCTGACCGGCTGAGAGCAGCAACACCGGCATGCCGCCGCGCACGGCTACTTCGAGGCACTTGCAGGCATCAAAGGCAAACTTCATGGGCGGCACCACAAAGCAGTTGGACTGGCTCACAAACGGGCGCTCGCGCCACTTGTCCTCGCCACCGGCAATCATGTGCAGCATCTTCAGGCTTTGCTCCAGATGCTCGGGGGCCACCCAGCTCGCACCCACGTGCTTGGTCGTGCCCGAAACACAGGCATAGGTGGTGTTGAAGTCCATCTCCTCGGGCAGCGGCAGGTCGCGGCAGACCACTGAGCGCTGGTAGAAGTGCAGGTGCTCCAGCGTGTCGACCACGCGGGCAATGTTGTAGAGGTCTTGCGTGGTGGACTCGCGGTAGGCGCCGGTCTTGGCGTCCACCATGTGCACCGCCGCTCCTGCGGTGCCAAAGTAGACCTTGTCGCCCCAGGGCTCCATGTCGTACTTGGGGTCCTGGCCGTGCAGCACGAAGTGGCGGGCCGCGTTGGCCACGGTGTCTTCAACGAGGGCGCGCGGAAACAGCAGGCGCCCACTGTCGGTGAGCTTGGCGCCCATCTTCACCATGGCGTCAATGCCGCTTTGCGGCGCATCGGCAAAGCCAATGGTCTCCAGCGCGTCCAGTGCGGCGTGGTGGATCTTGAGCACATCGGCCTCGCTCAGCGGCTTGTAACGGCCGCCGTTCATGCCCGGGCGCACCGGCTTGAGGTGATCCGGAAGCTCGGCAGAACGTGCGGCCCGGCGGGCCTCGCGGGCACCGCCGCGGCGGGGAATGGTTTCAGGGATTGCGCTCATGTCTTGCCTCTTTATGTAGGTTTCTCTGCGGATACCGGGACACTCTGGCAGCGCCTAGGCGCGCAGCCGTTCATTCTTGGGGTCGTACAGCGGCTCGGCCTGCACGGTGGCGCGGCGCAGTGTGCCCAGCACCTCGACTTCGAGCACCGTGCCCGGCACGGCCAGATCGGTGCGCACATAGGCCAGGGCCACGCTCTTGTGGAGGGTGTGGCTCCACACGCCCGAGGTGGTCAGGCCCACATTGGTGTCGCCGTGGAATACCTGGGCGCAGTAAGGCGCTTCGGCCTCGCCGTCCTGCTCAAACAGCATGGGCACAAAGCGGAACTTGGGGCCGCGCGCGTGCTCGGCCAGCAGGGCGTCACGCCCGACAAAGCTGGCTTTTTTGACATCCACAAAGCGGTCCAGCGATGCTTCCAGCGGGGTGTAGCCGCTCTCCAGATCGCTCTTCCAGCCGCGGTAGCACTTGTCCACGCGCAGGCTGTCCATGGCATAGAGGCCAAAGTCGCGGATACCGTGGGCCTCGCCCGCCTGCCATACGGCGTCGTACAGCGTCTGCATCATGGCCACCGGCGCATGCAGCTCCCAACCCAGCTCGCCCACATAGTTCACCCGCATGGCATAGCAGTTGCCAGCCACGGTGGCAATCTCGCGTGCAGTGAGCCAGGGGAAGCCGGCATTGCTCAGGTCGGTGGTGGTGATCTGCGCCATCACCTCGCGCGCACGTGGCCCGGCAATGATGAGCGTGCCCAGATCGGCCGATATGTCGCGCACGGTAATCGGGCTGCCCGTGGGCAGCGTGCCGCTGAGCAAGTCCATGTCATGCGTGGCAGCAATGGCTGCGCTGATGATGTAGAAATGGTCCTCGGCCAAGCGGGTGATGGTGAACTCGCTCCACAGCTTGCCTGCCGGTGTGAGCGCATAGGCCAGTGACACCCGGCCCAGGGAGGGCAGCTTGGAGCAGGTCAGGTAGTCCAGATGCGCGGCTGCGCCCGGGCCCTTGAGCTCGTATTTGGTAAAGCCCGGCAGGTCCAGCACGGCCACGCGCTCGCGCACGGCCTGCACCTCTTGGGCCACCACGCCGTGCCAGATGCTTTCGCGGCGGAACGACAATTTTTCTTCCTGGGGCAACTCGCCCTTGAGGTCAAAGTACACCGCCCGCTCCCAGCCACCACGCGCACCAAAGCGCGCGCCCTTGGCCTTGAGTGTTGCGTAGGTGGGCGAGGTCCGCAGGGGCCGTCCGGCCTCGCGCTCCTCGTAGGGGAAGCTCGACGCGTATTCGTTCTGGTACACCTCCACCGCCTTGGCCACGGTGTAGGCGCTGGACGCATAGTCGCCAAAGCGGCGGCGGTCCAGGCTCCACAGGTCCCACTCGGGGGCGCCGTGCACCACCCACTCGGCCAGCGCCTTGCCTGCGCCCCCGGCTTGGGTGATGCCAAAGCTGAAGTTGTTGCAGTGGAAGAAGTTGCGCAGGCCTGGCTCGGGGCCGATGTAGGGGTTGCCATCGGGCGAATACGGAATGGGGCCGTTCACCCCGCGCTTGATGCCGGCACGGCCCAGGGCGGGTACGCGGGCCATGGCGTCTTCGATGTAGCTCTCCAGCCGGTCGAAGTCGTCGTTCCAGAGCTGGTTGGCAAAGTCGTCGGGCATGCCGTCCTGCCACATGGGTGTGGCCTTCCACTCGTAGGGCCCGAGGATAAAACCATTGCGCTCCTGGCGCAGGTAATACGAGGTGTCGGGGTCGCGCAGCAGGGGCAGGCGCGCACTGCCACGGGCGATGAGCTCGTCGCAGTCTTCGGTCACCAGGTACTGGTGCGACATCACCGCCAGGGGCAGGTGGCGGCCCACCATCTTCATGATTTCGCCGGCGCGGTAGCCTGCGGCGTTGACCACGATTTCGCAGTGGATCTCGCCCTTGTCGGTGGCCACCACCCAGCTGCTGTCGGGCTTTTGGGTGAGCGACGTCACACGGGTGTGGCGGCGGATGGTGGCACCGGCCAGCCGGGCCTCGCGCGCCAGGGCCTGGGTGAGTTGGGATGGGTCAATGTCGCCGTCCAGCGGATCCCACAGCGCGCCCAGCAGGTCGTGGGTTTCGATCAGCGGGTGGCGCTCGCGCAGTTCGCTGGGCGAGAGGATTTCGTATTCCAGCCCATTGGCCTTGGCCATACTTTTGACGTGGCGGAACTCGTCCATACGGCTTTGCGTGTGGGCCAGGCGCACCGAGCCGGTCAGGTGGTAGTTGATGGGGTCATCGGCGCTGGCGGCCAGCCTGCGGTAGAGCGCGGCCGAGTACTTCTGCAGCTTGAGGATGCTCCAGCTGGTGGAGAAGGTGGGCAGGTTGCCCGCCGCATGCCAGGTGGAGCCGCTGGTGAGCTCATCGCGCTCCAGCAGCAGCGCATCCTTGATTCCCAAAGCAGCCAGGTGGTAGAGCGCACTGCAGCCCACCACCCCGCCACCGATCACGACGACTCTCACATGTTCTGTCATAGGTATGTCTCCGGGCCCCGCGACAACCCCACTAGGCAAAGCGGGAAAAGCGCAGCACGATTGCGAATCTGCAGAAATTGTAGCGGCCTTCGTGAAATTATTGCTACAAATTTCACGATAGAATAAAAACGTCAAACATTTTTACTTCTGGAGGCCTTATGGATCTGCCCGATCGTGCCCGTGTTGTCATCGTGGGCGGCGGCATTGTGGGCTGCAGCCTGGCCTACCACCTCACGCTGCGGGGTTGCACCGATGTGGTCCTGCTGGAGCGCAAGCAGCTCACCTGCGGCACCACCTGGCATGCGGCCGGCCTGGTGGGCCAGTTGCGCGCCACCTACAACCTCACCCGCCTGGCCCAATACACCACCAACCTGTATTCCACGCTGGAGCAGGAGACGGGCCAGGCCACGGGCTTCCGGCAAACCGGCTCCATGGCCATTGCCACCCATGCCGCGCGCATGGAAGAGCTGCTGCGCGGCGCCTCCATGGCCAAGTGCTTTGGGCTGGAAGTGCAGACTCTGTCGCCCACGGAAGTGGCCAACCGCTGGCCCGGTGTGAACACCAGTGACGTGGTGGGCGGCGTGTTCCTGCCCAAGGACGGTCGCTGCAACCCCATAGACACCACGCAGGCACTGGCCAAGGGCGCACGCAGCCGTGGCGCCAAAATATTCGAGAACACGCCGGTCGAAAAAATCCTGATTGAAAACGGCCAGGCCGTGGGCGTGCGCACCGCACAGGGCGAGATACGCGCCGACATGGTGGTCAACTGCGCAGGCATGTGGGCCCACGAGCTGGGTGCGCAAAGCGGCACCACCGTGCCCCTGCATGCGGCCGAGCATTTTTATATCGTCACCGAGCCCATGGCCGGATTGCACAGCGACCTGCCCGTGCTGCGCGACCCGGACGGCTGCGCCTACTTCAAGGAAGACGCGGGCAAGCTGCTGGTGGGCTGGTTCGAGCCCGTGGCCAAGCCCTGGGGCATGCAGGGCATTCCCGAGAGCTTCAGCTTCGACGCCCTGCCCGATGACCTGGAGCACATCGAACCCCTGCTCAGCAGCGCCATGGAGCGCTACCCGGCCCTGGCCACCACCGGCATCAACCTGTTCTTTAACGGGCCCGAAAGCTTCACCCCGGATGACCGCTACCTGCTGGGCGAAACCCCCGAGGTGCGCAACCTGTTTGTGGCCGCGGGCTTCAACTCCATCGGCATCCAGTCGGCCGGTGGCGCGGGCAAGGTGCTGGCCGACTGGATGCTGGACGGCCACCCACCCATGGACCTGTGGGACGTGGACATCCGCCGCTGCATGCCCTTCCAGCGCAACCGCCACTACCTGCGCGACCGCACGGTGGAAACACTGGGCCTGCTCTATGACATGCACTGGCCCTTCCGCCAGCCCGCCACCGCGCGCGGCGTGCGCCAGTCCATCCTGCACGACCGCCTGAAGGCCCACGGCGCCTGCTTTGGCGAAACCGCCGGTTGGGAGCGCGCCAACTGGTTTGCGCCCCCCGGCGTGAAGCCCGAATACGCATACAGCTACGGTCGGCAAAACTGGTTTGAACACTCGGCTGCCGAACACCTGGCCGTGCGCAACGGCGTGGGCATGTTTGACCAGTCGTCATTCGCCAAGTTTGTGGTGCAGGGGCCGGATGCAGAGGCCGTGCTGGGCCGTATCAGCGCCAACAACGTGGCCGTGCCGGTGGGCAAGATGGTCTACACGCAGTGGCTCAATGAGCGCGGCGGCATCGAGGCCGACCTGACCATCACACGCGAGGCCCCTGACCGCTTCATGGTGGTCACTGCTGCGGCCACGCAGACGCGCGACCTGGCCTGGCTGCAGCGCCACATTCCAGCCGATGCCCGCGCTTTTGCCCTGGATGTCAGCTCCAGCATGGCCGTGCTCAGTGTGATGGGCCCCAAGAGCCGCGCGCTGCTGCAAAGCCTGACCAGCACCGACATGTCCCACGAAGCCTTCCCGTTTGGCACCAGCCAGACCATCGACCTGGGCTATGCCCGCGTGCGCGCCAGCCGCATCACCTATGTGGGCGAGCTGGGTTGGGAGCTGTACATCCCCACCGAATGCGCACCCGGCGTTTTTGACGTGCTGATGGAGGCGGGCCAGGCCTTTGGCCTCAAGCTCTGCGGCTACCACGCCCTGAACAGCCTGCGCATGGAAAAAGGCTACCGCCACTGGGGCCATGACATCAGCGACGAAGACACGCCGCTGCAGGCCGGCCTGGGCTTTGCCGTGGCCATGGACAAGCCAGGCGGCTTCATCGGCCAGGAAGCCTTGCAACAACAAAAGCAGCAGGGCCTCACCCGCAAGCTGCTGCAGTTTGCGCTGCAGGATGCCAGCGCTTTGCTGTACCACAACGAGCCCCTCTACCGCGATGGTGTCATCGTCGGGCGCATCAGCTCGGGCATGTTTGGCCACGGCCTGGGGCAGTCGCTGGGCATGGGCTATGTGGAGTTTGGCACTGCGCCGGGCGCGGGCGATGCGGCACAGCTGCTGCAGGGCCGCTACGAGGTGGAGGTGGCCGGTGTGCGCATGGCAGCCACGCCATCGCTGGTACCTTTTTATGACCCCAAGAGCCTGCGCATCAAAAGCTAAACTGGAGGCCGCAACACAACGCAAGCTCCATGGCCATACAAGCACTGCAACTGCCACCACCCGATGCCCCGTCCGCGCCCGGCTCCAACGAACCGCACTTTGACCCGGAGGCCGACATTGGCGCGCAGCTGCGCGAGCTGCGCCTGATCAAGGGCCTGACCCTGAAGGCCGTGGCCGAGCAGGCGGGTATCTCGGTGGGCTACCTCAGCCAGTTGGAGCGCAACCACTCGCGCCTGCCCATTGGCGTGCTGAAGAAAATCAGCGACGCCCTGGGTGTGCACATGAACTGGTTCTTCCAGCAAAAAACGGTGGGCGACGCCAGCGAGCGTGACATCGTGGTGCGCGCGGGCAACCGGCGCAGCATGTCGTTTACCGGCCTGGGCATCACCGAAGAACTGCTCTCGCCCAACCTGAGTGGCCCGCTGGAGCTGCTGCAAAGCACCATCGCCCCCGGCGCCGACAGCGAGGACTACAGCCACGACGGCGCCGAGGCCGGACTGGTGCTCTCAGGCACGCTGGAGCTGTGGGTGTCCGGACGCCATTTCACCCTGCAGGAGGGCGACAGCTTTGCCTTCAAAAGCACAGAGGTGCACCGTTGTGCCAACCCGGGCACAACCGCCACGCGGGTGCTGTGGGTGATCACGCCGCCGCACTATTGACCTGCAACAGACGGATGCGAGGCGAGTGGCCCAAGGCCTGTTATTTGGTCCACAATGGCTATAACGCTTCGACGTATTCGCAGCACATTTTCTGAACCATAACGACCAGGGGGACCAGCAATGGCCACATCTTTTGCGTCTGAAAAAGACAAGCGCAGCAACGCTTCCAGCAACAATATGTTCGAGCTCCTGCTGTTCCGCCTGGGCAAGCCCAATGGCGCGCTCAAACACGAGCTGTTTGGCATCAACGTCTTCAAGGTGCGCGAAATCATGGTCATGCCCGAGATCACCTCCATGGTGAACGCCGGGCCGCATGTGATGGGCATTGCCAATGTGCGCGGCCAGCTGATTCCGGTGGTCAACCTGCCCAAGATCGTGGGCTGCGAACCGGTCAAGGGCATGGGCATATTGCTGGTCACCGAGTTTGCCCGCACCACGCAGGCCTTTGCCGTGGAAGAGGTGGACGAGATCGTGCGCCTGGACTGGAAGCAGGCCCTGTCAGCCGAGGGCACGGGCGGTGGCCTGGTCACCAGCCTGGCGCGCCTGGACGGCGACAAGGAAAACAGCCGCCTGGCCCAGGTACTGGATGTGGAGCAGATCCTGCGCGACGTCTTCCCCGACCAGCACCACACCTTCCGTGACGACACCGTCATGCCCAAAGGCTCCATTCCCAAGGGCTCGGTGATTCTGGCGGCCGATGATTCTGCCGTGGCGCGCATGATGATCGAACAGGCCCTCAAGGCCATGAACCTGCCGGTCATCATGACCAAGAGCGGCAAGGAAGCCTGGGACAAGTTGTCCGACATGCAGGCCCAGGCGCAGGCCCAGGGTGTGCCCATCCGCGACAAGGTAGCCCTGGTGCTGACCGATCTGGAAATGCCGGAGATGGATGGCTTCACCCTCACCCGTTACATCAAGGATGACCCGCGCTACGGTGGCATCCCGGTGATGATCCACTCCTCCCTCTCAGGCACTGCCACCGAGAACCACGCACGGAGTGCAGGGGCCGATGCCTATGTCGGCAAGTTTGTGGCCGAAGAGCTGGGCAGCAAGATTCTGGAGGTGGTGGCCAACGCACGCTGAAGGAGTGGGTCCGCACCGGGCGCCTGTGCGGACATCAGAGCGGCCACGGCATTC
The DNA here is from genome assembly GCF_003415675.1 of Rhodoferax lacus. Taxonomy (GTDB): domain Bacteria; phylum Pseudomonadota; class Gammaproteobacteria; order Burkholderiales; family Burkholderiaceae_C; genus Allorhodoferax; species Allorhodoferax lacus. Next base: position 13,926 of record NZ_QFZK01000002.1, on the reverse strand, counting down.
ACAAATTCGGTCTGTCGGACCGGCTTGAACAGCATCGGGAATGACTGCGCGCCCTCCTGCACAATGGCCTCGCGCGAATAGCCTGACATCAGCAGGACGCGGGTGCCTTCGAACTCTTCGGTGACAAACTCGACAAGGTCGAAACCATTGAGCCGGCCGGGCATGACCACATCGCTCACCACCAGATCGATGCGGTGCGTGCGAAGGACTTGGATGGCGGCTTCCACACCATGGGCCAGGTGTACGCGGTAGCCGACATTGCGGCACCAGCCGGCCACCAGGTTGGCGATGTCCACCTCGTCATCCACCACCAGAATGGTTCCCGCGCAGGGCTGCGGCTGCGGCTGCGGCTGCGGCTGGCCTGCCGCGTGCGCAGGCAGCAGGGCATTTTGTTGGCACACCGGCAGGCGTATGGTGATGGTGGTGCCCACATTCACCTCGGACGCAATGTCCAGTTGGCCCCCGCTCTGGTGCACAAACCCTGCCACCATGGCCAGCCCCAGGCCGGTGCCGCGGCCGCGCTCCTTGGTGGTGAAGAACGGCTCCAGGGCGCGGCGCTGCACCGCGTCCGGCATGCCCTGGCCGGTGTCGGCGATGGCAATGCAGACATAGTCCACCCGCTGGCCCGCATGCCACTGGTCTTGCATGTCCACGGCGATGTCCAGCGAGCCGCCCTCCGGCATGGCATCACGGGCATTGACGGCCAGGTTCAGCAGGCAGGACTCCATGCGGGCCACATCCACCAGGACCAGTGAGGCATCCGCATGCAAAACCTGGCTGACGCGGACCCTGGGGCCAACTGCATGCAGCAGCAGCGGCAACATGGCGCCCAGCATGGCATTGATGTCCGCCACCACTGGCTGCAGCACCTGCTGGCTGGCCAGCGTCAAAAGGGACTTGACCAGGTTGGCACCGCGCTCTGCGGCACCTAGCGCCACGGAGAGTTGCCGGCCCTGCTCGGGGTCGCGCACGCTCAGGCGGGCCAGGTCCAGGTTGCCGATGATGATGGAGAGCAGGTTGTTGAAGTCATGGGCCATGCCACCGGCCAGTTGGCCGGTGGTCTCCAGCCTTTGGGAAAGGGCGGCGTGCTCGGCCATGCGTTTGCGGTCATCGATATCGGTACAGATGGCAATGGTCTTCTGCACGCTGCCGGCCTCGTCAAGCATGGAGGCCAGGCGGATCGAGAACCACCGGTAGACGCCGTCAAAGCGCTGCAGACGGGCTTCCATCGCCTCCTGGGCCCGGCCGGTTTTCATCAGCCTGTTGCGGCCCGCGAGCAGGGGCGCCAGGTCCCCGGCATGGATGCGGTGCCTGAGTGAGGCCAGTGTGATGCCCGACGTGTCCTGACCCATACCAAAGTATTCGATCGCATTGAAGTTGGACCAGACAAGGACCTCCTGGCTGTCAAAAATACGGATGTGTTCGGGCAGCACATCGAGCAGTCGCTGAAAGTTCAGGTCCTTGGTGAAGAGCGAGCGTTTGAGTTCCACGGACTGGCTGACATCGGTCAGGCTGATGCAAAAGGCCTCACCCCCCTCACTCGCCGTGACCACGTCACCGGCCTGCACAAAACTGTTGGCCTGGCTGACGGTGACCATGACGTACACCGTCTTGCCCGAGGGGGTCTGCAACTGCCTGGGTGCCGCGGCATCGCCTGGCCACGCCGCTGGATCCAGACCGGGGAGTAGCCGTTGCAGTGGCTGGCCCAGCACCTCGGCGCTGCTGCGTTCCAGCGTCCGCAGCAGGTGCTCATTGCACTTGAAGACCACACAGCCCGCCTCTTCAACCCTGGCAAACAGGAACATGACAGGAATCTGCCCGAGCAGAAAGACCTCGCGCGAAGCCATACGGGCCATGCCCAGCAAATGGTTGCGCCGGCGTCGCATGGTGTTCTGCATCACCGCCAGCACCAGCAGGCACAGCGTGATGGCAGTCCCCCCCGCCAACAGAACGCCCTGCACATGGCCGGACGTGCCGGCCAGCACTGCCTCCTGGCCGGTAGCAGACAGCACCACAATGCCATAAGGCTCCAGCAGGCGGTAGCTGCGCAGGCGCACCACGCCATCCACAGCGCTGGGCCCAATGAAACTGCCCACCGCATTGGTGTCCACATTCTTGAAGAGCTGTGACTTCGATACGTCGTCCCCATAACTGAGCTGGTCGCCCATCTGCCGGATCAGCACGCGCCCTTCCCGTGTCAGGACAGCGCGCACGCTGTTGTGCTCCGGCGCCCGGGCACTGCCCACGGTGGACAGGGTATCCGGCCGGATCGACAGGGTGACAACGCCACCGAAGCTGCCGTCGGCAGCCAGGATCTTGCGTGTGATGGGCATGGCCACGACCTTGAACCTGCGGGTCATCAGCGGCACGCCAATCTGCAGGGCATCGGACTGGCTGTCGCGCTGGCGCAGGAAGTAATCGCGATCGCCGACATTCAGGCTGCCCAGGGGCTCCGGGTCGCTGATGCCAATGGCCGCTACTGCATAGACCCTGCCACGGGAGTCCGCCACCGTGATCACCGGCCGTTGCGCTGGGTCCAGGCGCAGGCTGCCCATGCGCCGCACCAGATCGGTATGGCTGTAGCGCGGGTTGCTCTGGACATCCTGCACGATCACGCCCAACGCGGTGTCGATGGCCGCCAGGGTCTGGCGGATCCGGGCCTCATCGCCGGTCACCACTTTTTCGTTCAGGGACCTTGCGTTCTCCAGCGCATCGCGGCGTATCGAAGCCACGCTTGCCCAGGTCTGCAGGGCAATACCCAGGACCAGGGCGAAGGCCAACAGGCAGGCGGCCAGTCGCACCCGGTTCTCCAGACCGAGGAGTGCACGCAGGCACCTTGAAAAACCCGTCAACAACCCGCGTGGGTGCATGGAATAGCCCTTGCCTTGCGTTTCAGGCGGGAATGCCCACCGCAGCGCGCAGCTGGCTGCGCGTGAACGGCTTGTGGATGGTGTCGCTCACAATGAATCCCTGGCTGCGTGCCACCGTTGCGGCCACATCCACCACGGCTTGCGGGTGGCCGCTCACCAGTACCAGCGGACTCTGGTTGAGGCCTGGCGCGGCCTGGGCAATCAGGTCAAAGAAGTCCAGGTCCGGCAGCGACAGGTCCAGTATGGTGCAGTGGTAGTTGCCCACGTGCGGGCTGGCCAGAAAGCCCCGGGCGGTGGTGAATTCGTCAACCGCATAGGGCGTGTCGCGCAGCATGGCCGCCACCGTTTGCACCATCTCCAGTTCATCGTCGACCACGGCGATGCGCGGCAGCAGGACGTCGGAGCGGGTGGCCGCTGTTCTTTCGTCCAGCCAGGCACTGCAGGCCAGCGCCGCCATGGGCCTGGCATGGACGTAGCCCTGCACCGCATCACAACCGAGCTGCTTGAGCACACCGAGCTGCTGCGCGGTCTCGGCCCCCTCGGCCACGGTATGCAGCCCCAGGCTGTGCGCCATTTTCACAACGGCATCCACGATGGTGCAATCGGCACGGTTGTTGACGATTTCGCTGACAAAGCTGCGGTCGATCTTCAGTGTGCTCAGGGGCAGCTTGCGCAGTTGGCCCAGGGACGAATAGCCGCTGCCAAAGTCATCCACGGCAATCTGCACCCCCGCATTGCGCAGGGCCCTGAGCACGCCGACAGCCATTTCACCATCCGGGCAGAGCACGGACTCGGTGATTTCAATCTCCAGGCGCTGCGGCGCAAGCCCGTATTTTTTGAGCGTCCGTAGCACCATCTCCAGGTAGCCGGGGTTGAGTTCCAGCGCGCAGGCATTCACCGCCACTTTGGGTACGGCATGGCCCTGTACGTCCCACTGTGCAATCTGCGCCAGCGACAGCTCCAGCATGCGGGCACCGATTCTGCGGATCATCGCGCGCCGCTCGGCCAGGGGAATGAAGTGGTCGGGCCCCAGCAGCCCCAGGCGCGGGTGCTGCCAGCGCGCCAGCGCCTCCATGCCGTACAGCGCGCCTTTCTGCAGGTCCAGCTGGGGCTGGTAGTGGGCAATGATTTCGCCCTGCTCGAGGGCCTGCTCGAGCTCGTCTTCGAGCATCAACAGGCGTGAGGAATTGACCTCCAGGGTCGGAGCATAGGCCACGCTGCAACCGCCGCCCTCACGCTTGGCCTGGTACATGGCCAGGTCTGCATGGCGCATCAGGTCACGCAGGTTGTCGCCATGGTCCGGGTAGATCGCAATGCCGATGCTGGCCTGCAGGTGCAGGTCGGTGCCTTCCAGGTGGATTGGCAGGCGCAGGCTGGCGTTGATCTTCTGCGCCATTGCCAGTGCCGGGGCCTGTGCATCGTCGGGCAGGTTGCACAGGATCGCGGCAAACTCGTCGCCGGCCAGGCGCGCCACCGTGTCCGATTCGCGCAGCGTCTGGGTCAAGCGGTGGGCCACTGTCTGCAGCACGGTGTCGCCGGCTTCGTGGCCCAGGCTGTCGTTGATGAGCTTGAATCGGTCCAGGTCGATGAACAGAAAGGCAAAGCGGGAGGCCTCGCGCGCCGAGGTGCGGATTTGCTGGCCCAGCCGGTCCAGCAGGGCCAGCCGGTTGGGCAACTGGGTCAGGCTGTCCTGCATGGCCAGCACGTGGTAGCGCTGCTCGGCGGCGTGGCGGCCCTTGACCTCGCGCTCGAGCAGGCTGACCTTGCTGCGCAATTCCATCTGCACCACCACGCAATGGGCCAGGGCTTCCAGGGCAAACTTTTGCTGCACGCTCAGCTGGCGGGCCTGGGTGTCGAGCACGCACAAGGTGCCCACGGCCTGACCAGACTCCAACACCAGCGGCATGCCCGCATAAAAACGCAGCCTGGGGTCTCCCACCACCAGGGGATTGTCGGCAAAGCGCGCATCCAGGCCCAGGTCGGGTACCTCCATCAACTGGCGTCCGTTGATGGTGTAGGCGCACACCGCAATCGAGCGCGAGGTTTCGCGCAGTTGCAGGCCCCGGTGCGACAGAAACCACTGCCGGTCCTTGTCCACCAGCGAGATCAGGGCCATGGGTGTGCCTGCGGCGTTGCAGGCCAGCCGCGTGATGGCATCAAACTCCTCCTGCTCCGGCGCATCCAGCAGCATGGTCTGGTAGAGCGCCTGCAGGCGCAGGTCTTCGTCATCGGGCAGCGGCGGCAGCAGTTGCAGCACCTTGCGAAAGCAGTCCTCTGACTCCGAGGACTTGTCGTAAAAGCCCGAAATGCCCAGGGCCTCGCAGCGCTGGCGTACCTCGTCTTCCACGCTGTTGGTGAGCACGAAGACGCGGCTGCCAATGCCGGCCTGGCGCACCTTGGCCAACACAGCCAGGCCGGTGCCCGGCGACAGGCTCAGGTCGAGCAGCACGGCATCGGGCTTGAGCGCCAGAATCAGGTCAATGGCCTCACGCTCGCTGGCCACCACGCGCATGATCTGGATGCGCGGGTCTATGCCCAGCGCGCGGATGATCTGTGAACTGATCAGCTCCGAGTCTTCCACAATCACGATTTTCATGAGGGGCTCCCTGTTTTTATTGGATAGGGAGAGTCTGCCCAGGGGGGCCTGGAGGGCCAAGTCGCAATAGGCTGACAGGCCGGTCAGCGGCCGCTGATTTGCGGTAGGACGTGTCCTACCGCCGGGCCTGCGCCCGTGTCAGCCTCAGGGGAGTTCGCCGGTGATGCCGCGTTGGCGGCAGTACAGGGCCAGCTCCACATTGCTGCCCACGCCGAGTTTCTCGAACAGCCGGGTGCGGTAGGTGCTGACCGTCTTGGGCGAGAGGTTCATCTGCAGCGCAATCTCCGACACCCGCACGCCGGCAATGAGCTGCAGCATGACGCGGTATTCCTGGCTTCCCAGGGATTCCATGGCGTCCTCGCCACCGTCCCGGCCCTCGCCCAGGGCCAGGGACTGGGCAATGTTCTGCGAGAGGTAGCGCCCGCCGGCCAGCACCTTGTCGATTGCCAGCACCAGCTCATCGGGCGCGTTTTCCTTGGTCAGGTAACCCTGGGCGCCGAGCTGCAGAGCCTGGCGCGCATAGACCGCCTCCTCATGCAGGCTCAGCACCAGGATGCGCAAGCCTGCACTGGCCCTGCGGATGCGGCTCAGGCCCTCCAGGCCCTGTGCATCGGGCAGGTTCAGGTCCACGATGGCGATGTCCCATTCGCACTGCCGGATTTCCTGCAAGGCCTTTTCCACCGACTCGGCATCCGCAAACACCGCCTGCGGCCAGCGCTGCAGGATGAGCTGGCGCAGCCCGAAACGGAAGATGGGATGGTCTTCAACCAGCAAAAACCTCATGCCATGTGCTCCTGTGCCTGGGGCCCGTGGGCGATGCGGATCACGATCTGTGTGCCACCGCCCGTACGCGCGCCCACCTGCAGCTGCGCACCCATCAGTGCGGCCCTCTCCTCCATGCCGGCCAGGCCCAGGGCGCCCGGGCGGATGTCGGCGCGCGCAAAGCCACGTCCGTCATCCTCCACCCGGACTTCGAGTCCGCCTGCCACCAGGGTTCCGGTGATTTCGATCTGCTGGGCTTGGGCGTGGCGCATGGTGTTGGTACAGGCCTCCTGCACGATGCGAAAGAGTTGGTTGAGTTGCTGGACACTCAGCCCGGGGTCATCCGGGAACTGGACATCAAAGCCCATGTCGGTGCTGGCCAGCGCGCCCTTGAGGTAGTGCTCCATGGCGGCGCGGAATCCAAAGTCATCGAGCAGGGGGGGGGCGGAGTTCAGCTGCAATTCTGCGCGAAGTCTTCACGCCCCCGTCAATGGCATCCAGCATGGCCGCGTATTGGCCCTTGTCGAGCACGTCGGATTTGAGGCTGTGGGCGATCATCTTGATACCGGTAAAGATCTGGCCAATCTGGTCATGCACCTCGCGCGAGAGCCGCTTGCGCTCCACGTCCACCAGGTGCTGGGCTTCGTAGCTGAACTCACGGATTTTCTGGTTGGCCTGTACCAGGGCCTGCGTGCGGTCCTGCACGCGGGACTCCAGTGTCGCATTGCTGTGGGCCAGCTCCGCGAGCAGCTTCAGGCGCTTGCTGCGTTCATAAAACCAGAAGCCCAGAGCCGCAACCAGCAATACCGCAATGGCAAAGGCAGCCAGTGTCTGCAGGCGCGTCACCTCTTGCCGCTCCGACTGCATGCCACGCTCCACACGCTGGATTTCGCGGACCAATTGCAGGTCCAGCATCTTGAGCTGAAAGTCCAGCTTGCTGCCCAGTGCATTGCCGCTCTCAAACAGATCCGGCCTGGCCGTCACCCGCCCGCCCTGGGTGCGGCGCAGCTCCACAACGGCCGATGCGGCCAGGGCCCGCGCGGTGCGCAGTTCGTCCAGATCACGCCAGCTGAACTGCAGCCGGGTGTGGCTGGTGATGCGGGACTGCAGCTCCGCGCTGATGCCCGGAATGCGCTCTGCCGCTTGAAGATAGGGTTGCAACTGCGCCTCGTCGCCGGTGCTGGCAAAACCCTTGGTGCCGGTGTCCACCTGGGCAAACGCCAGCTGCAGTGCCGAGACCAGGTGCCGGTCTTCTTCCAGCGTGCGCTCCCTGGCCTGCTGGCTGTCCAGCCGCTCGCCGCTTGCCTTGGAGGAATAGGCACCCAGGCCTGCAAAGGCGGTGGCCACCAGAATCGCCAGCACCGCCGGCCAGTTGCTGCTTGCCGGCAGGGGCTCCCCACCCTTGGCCCGTCCCGGCTCCCTGACCAGGGACTTGCCGCCATACACCAGGGCCAGCACCAGCAGGGCACCAAACGCCAAGGCCGCAAACACCAGGCTCAGGCCCAGGGTTGCCACCGAGACCACCTCCGCCTTGAACTGTGCGGCCGGGACACCCAGCACCACATGCCAATCCCAGTCCACCAGGGGAACGATGACCGCTTTGGTTGCCTCGCCCTCCTTGTTAATGCTGTCGAAGATGCCCTTGCGCCCGTTCCTGAAGGCCGCCATGACCGCATCCGAGGCAGGTTTTCCCACATAGGCTTCACCCGATCGCGAGCGCCCCTGCAACAAGCCGGTGCGCGACAGGATGCCGACGGTCCAATCGACCGGCAGGTGCTGGGTTGCCAGCAGAGCGCTGAGTGTGGCGCTGGGAATGATCATGCGCAGCGCATAGACCATCTTGCCGTGCTGGTACACGGGCACCGCCACGGAGGTAACGCTGTGGCCATTCGCTGGTGACGGGAAGGGCTCGGAGGCCACCGGTTTGCCGGTGGCAAATACGCGCTCCAGCGCGTCGCTATCATTGACAGCAAAAGCAGGGCTCCCATAGGGCAGCAGGGTAAAAAACAAAACCTTACCCTGTGCGCTCACCAGGCTGATGGCGCTGACTTCGGGCAGACCGGAAGCCACCCGCTTGGCCAGTGCGTAGAGCCTGGGAATGTCGCCCGCCTGCGCGGCCTCGGACTCGGCCAGCACCTTGAGCGTAGCGGCGCTAACCGACAGGCGCTGCTCCACCAGTGCCGCAGACGCGTAGGCCCGCTCCACCATTTCACGCTCAATGTCAACACGCCTGGTGCGGGCCATCTCGCCGAAGGAACTGGCCGCAAAAATCAGGAAAGGCAAAGCCGCAAAGGTCGCAGCCAGGAAGACCCACCAACGGACTGGATTCATGCGCTGCTTGACCGACATTCCGCTCCTCGTGTTGGCCTCTATGGTAACTGTGCCTGCCCCCACCGGCGTCCATGCGATCACTCCGTGCGTTAGGATGCAGGTGTTGAACTTGCACCCAGAGGGAATCCCGAAATGACCACGTCACTTCAATTCAACACACATGACACCCCGCCAGTCCTGCGCCACAGCACCGCAGCGCAACGCCGCTGTGCCTACCTTCTGATGGCAGGCTCGGTGCTGCTGACCCTTGTGCTGGCTCCCTTCGCAGACCTCAAGCTGCCGGGCTTCAAGGCCTTCTTTCCGTCCTACCAGACGTCGGTCATCCTGTCCTATATGGTGGGCGGCTATCTGTTGGGCGGGCAGTTCAAAAGCACACGCCTGCGTTCGCTGTCCTACCTGTCAGCTGCGGCGTACTTCACGGCGGGCACACTGATCCTGCAACTGCTGGCCTATCCGGGCGCCTTCCTGGAGCAGGGCCAGCTGCTGGGCGGGCCGCAAACCCTGACCTGGCTGTGGTTCTTCTGGCATGGCGCACCCGCTGTCGGCATCCTGTTCTATGCCATGAGCGAGCGCAGCCAGCCCGGTGCCCGCATCCCCGCCGGGCAATCCCTGCACAACACAGCAGCCATGGCCTGTGCTGTGTTTGTCGCCGTTGCGCTCTGGGTGACGGTTTTCGAGAGCAGCCTGCCGGTGATGGACCTGGGTGGGGACTACAGCCGCATCACGCGCTCAGGGTTGGCGCCAGCCCTGCAGCTGCTGCTGTTACTGGCCCTGGTTCAGGTGTGGCGGCTAAAGGGTCTGGGTGCGCAACTGCATGTGTGGCTGGCTTTGGCCCTGGTGGCCCTGCTGTGCGACAACGCCATCACCATGCTGGGTGGCTCGCGGCTTTCATTGGGGTGGTACGCCGGGCGCATGGGCGCGTTGCTGTCGTCCTTTGTGGTGCCGCTGGTCTACCTGCAGGAGGTGCGGCTGGCACATGACCCCGCCCCAACGCAGGAGACAGCCCTGGCAGACCGGTGACGGCCTGGCGCGCCTGCAGGCACGCGGCGCTGTTCAGGAAGCTTTCTGCTTTTGCTGGGTGACGGTGGGTATGCGTGGCTCCACCTGTTTTTGCAGCTTGGCAGCAAGGTTTACCAGCAGTGCCTGCGCCAGGCACATGGGTGCTGCCAGCGAACGTGAGAACGAGTACTCATGTTCGGGTACGGTAAACAGCACGGACGCATTCTTCGCCAAGGGAGACAGCGTGGAATCCGAAATCGCCAGAATGGGCACATTGCGGTTGCCACAGCTCTCGACCACATTCACCACTTCGTTCGCATAGAAACGGAACGACACGGCAATCAGCATGTCGCGGGGGCGGATGAGATTGGCCATGTGCGTCGTCAGGCCACCACTGGCATCCAGCAGCACCGCGCGTTTGCCCAGCATAGTGAGCACGTAGCGCATCAGGTCCACAACAGGTGCCGAGCGGAGTTGACCAATGAGGTAGATCGTGTCGGCCACCTCCATCATCTTGGTGGCTTTGGCGATATCCGCCTTGGATGTCAGCTCTATCAGTTCCTGCAGGGATGCAATGTCCCTGTGCACCAGGTCCTGCAAAAAGGTTGACGAGCCACGGTGGTCCGCCAGTTCCGATTGCAGCGCCTTGACCCGGGCATTGAAGCCGGGTGCTGCGGTAGACAGGCGTTGTTGGTAAACCTGCTGCAGTTCCTTGAAGCCCTTGTAGCCCAGAGCCTGTGCAAAACGCACAAAGCTGGAGGCGTGGATTCCACAGGTCTCTGCAATCGAGTTCACCGGCTTGATGGCGACCTCATTCGGGTTCTGCGTGAGGTAGACCGCAATCGCCTGATAAGACTTGCTCATCTTTTCATAGCGATCATGGATTACACGGATGAGTTCTTCGTAGTCTTTTGGAATTTCGGCTTGTTGCATACATTTGAATTTACAACGTTTGTTGCAATATGTGAACAGCACCCCCTGTGTTTTTGGGTAATTTTCGGCTTCCGGGGGAAGATTGCGCGGTCTGCACCGGTGCGCAAGCTTCCCAATCCCCAGCGTGGCTATCTAGTGGCCAGCCACGTCCAGCCATTTTTCTTCGCGTGAAGACCGGTGCACAAGCTCTACCAGGCGCTGAATGCCAAAGCCCGCGCGGAAGTTGAAGGGCTCCGGCCTCAGGCCCGCAATCGCGTCCAGGAAGCCCGCCACTTCAATGGCCTTCAGGTCATTGAAGCCCAGTTGGTGCCCGGGTGCGACACAGAAGCGGCCATAGGGCGCGTGGTCGGGTGCGGCTTCGATGCGGCGAAACCCTCTCTGGCCAGCCTTGTCATCCACGGAATAAAAATGCAGCTCGTTGAAGCGCTCCTGGGAAAAGCACAGGGCGCCGCGCGAGCCATAGACCTCGAAGTCGTGCTGCATCTTGCGGCCCGTTGCAAGCCAGTTGGCTTCTATGCTGCCCGTGGCTCCGCTGGCAAAGCGCACAAAGGAACGGCTCAGGTCGTCAATCTCCACCTTCTTCATACCGCCCTTGCCGTCGGGACGCTCACCAATCACGGTGACGCTATGCCCCATCACCCGGTCTATAGGCCCCAGCAGGTACTCGGCAGTTGCCAACGCGTGGCTGCCGATATCAGCCAGCGCACCGCCGCCTGCAATGTCATGCCTAAAGCCATAGACCGCCGCCTTGTCGACCATGAAGTCTTCCGCATGCACACCCCGGTAGCTGCGGATCTCACCGAGCTCACCCGCTGCAATCATGGCTTTGGCGTAGGCCAGCATGGGATTGCACAGGTAGTTAAAGCCCACCTGCGTTTTCACGCCTGCCGCTTCTGCTGCAAGGGTCATCTCCATCGCGTCACTGGACAGGGTAGCCAGCGGCTTCTCGCAATAGACGTGCTTGCCTGCGGCAATGGCGGCCAGGGCCATTTCCTTGTGCAGGGCATTGGGGGAAGTGATGTCGATGATGTCGATGGCGGGGTCCTTGAGCAGGTCGCGCCAATCATGGGTTGCGCTGGCAAAGCCCAGGGCACCGCGCGCTTTCTCGGCCAGTTCAGGCGTTACATCCGCCACCATCCGGAGTTCGATGTCATAGGGCAGATCGAACACGCGGGGCGCCGACGTAAAGCCGAAGACGTGGGCCTTGCCCATAAAGCCAGTGCCTATGAGTCCGATACCAAGTTTGGGTTTGCTTTTCATAACCGTCTCCAATGTTGCAGATTCGTAATTGCCTGATATGTTATTGCAACATCTTCCTGATTGCAATTATCATTGCTATTTTTAACGCATTTGCAATCGATGCATTGCAAGCCATGCACCTACTTGGAAAGCCAAATGAAAGCAAAACTCGGAATCGCACCCATCGCCTGGTCCAACGATGATCTGCCGGAGCTCGGTGGTGATGTCAGCCTGGAGACCTGTCTGAGCGAGGCCCGCATGGCTGGCTTCACCGGCATTGAAACCGGTGGCAAGTTCCCGCAGGATGCGGCCGTGCTCGGCCCCATCCTGAAGGCACACGACATCAGCCTGTGCGGCGGCTGGTATTCCGGCCTGCTGCTGGACTCGGAAGTGGCGCGTGAAAAAGATCGCATTGCCCAGCAAATTGCCACCTTCAAGGCGCTGGGTGCCCCTTGCATCGTCTACGGCGAAACGGCAGGCACCATTCAGGGCAACCGCATGGCACCGTTGAACACCCGACGCAAACTCTCGGAAGACCAGATCAAGGTCTACGCGCGCAAGATGACAGAGTTTGCCGAGTGGTGCACTGAGCAGGGCATGCCCATTGCCTTTCACCACCACATGGCCGCACCTATAGAGACCGAAGAAGACCTGGACTTGATGATGAAGCACTCGGGCTCCACCCTGCCCTTGCTGTTTGACGCGGGCCACATGGCGTTCGCCGGTGGCGATGTACTGCGGGTGATTGACAAGCATGCCAAGCGTATCAGCCACGTGCATGCCAAGGACATCCGCCGCAGCGTGGTGGACGGACTGGACCGCAGCAAGGAGAGCTTTTTGGATGCGGTGCTCAAGGGCGCCTTCACCGTACCCGGCGACGGTTCGCTGGACTTTGAAGCCATTGCCAAGCGTTTGGCATCAAACGGGTATGAAGGCTGGTTTGTGGTGGAAGCCGAGCAGGACCCCAAGCCGAACCCGCCTTTGAAGATGGCCCAGATCGGACACAAGGAATTGCTGCGGGTGATGAAGGCCGCTGGCTACGAAGTCGCGGCCTAGCGGTAGGGGTCGCGTAGCCGCGACCCTCAATACATCCGCTTGTCCATTAGGCTTGACTGCATTTGCTTCAGGCTTGGAGCCAGGTCTTGCATGCCGATGCGCAAGGCCACACTGGTGGCCACCACATCAATGATGGCCAGATGCAGCAGGCGCGACACCATGGGGCAATAGCGCTCAAAGCCTTCGAGGTGATCGGCCTCCAGGTGAATGCGGCCCGCCAATGCCAATGGCGAAAAGCTGGAGGTGATGACGATGGTGGTCGCGCCATTCTGGTTGGCAATCGCGCAGCTCTCCATCAAGTCCCTGGTTCTGCCCGAATTGGAGATCACGATTGCGCAGTCACCCGGCCGCAGCACAGACGCGCTCATGACCTGCATGTGCACATCAACGTAGGCGGTGCTGGGTACACCCAGGCGAAAGAACTTGTGTTGCGCATCCTGGGCCACGATGCCGGAGTTTCCCAGGCCAAAGATCTCAATGCGCTTGTTGTTGTGGTGTGCAAAGACCAGCGCAGCGACTGCCGATTCAATTTTCTTCCGATTGGCATTGCAACGGTAGGTGGACAGCGCTGCCATGGTGTCGTCTATGACTTTGACCAAGATGTCATTGACCTTGTCGTCCGAATGGAGGCTGCGATGCACGTGGGCAACGCCCTCCTTCATGCTGCCTTGAAGCCTGGATTTGAAGACCTTCAATCCGTCATAACCCAGGCTGCGGCAAAACCGCACGATCGTGGGCGCACTGACATCAGCCAGTGCCGCCAGCTCGGACACGGGCAATCTGGAAAAGGTCAGTGGATCTGACAACACGAGCTGGGCGACGCGTTGCTCCGCCGGTGACAACGAAACAAGTGCGGCACTGATTCTTTCAAGCATGTTGGTGCAAAAGTCCTGCGCGATGCGTCGGCTCAGCGCTTGAACCTGAGTGCCAGCACCGCCTGGGCCGCGCACTGCCCCTGCGGCTTGCCGCCTTCAATGGCGAAGCGGTAGTGGATGCCGGCATACAGGCGTGAAGCGGCTGCCTCATCGGCTGCGGCCTTGAAGTTTTTGAAGGTGCGCGGGCCCCAGCCCCTGTCGTTGTGGGTGTTGTCCACGAAGGCCGTGTTGGTACCAAACTCACGCTCCAGGACGGCAGCGGCTG
>NZ_QFZK01000029.1 GCF_003415675.1 Rhodoferax lacus | reverse complement strand
GGACGGCGGCTCGGAAGTCCTGAGCCTGACCCTGCCCGCCATCATCACCACCGACCTGCGCCTGAACGAGCCGCGCTACGTCACGCTGCCCAACATCATGAAGGCCAAGAAGAAGCCGCTGGAAACCCTCAAGCCTGAAGACCTGGGTGTGGATGTTGCCCCGCGCATCAAGACGCTCAAAGTGGTGGAGCCTCCCGTGCGCAGCGCCGGTATCAAGGTGGCCGATGTGGCCGCTCTGGTGGACAAACTGAAAAACGAAGCGAAGGTGATCTAAATGACTTCTCTGGTAATTGCCGAACACGACAACACATCCATCAAAGCTGCCACGCTCAACACCATCACCGCCGCCCTGCAATGCGGTGGCGATGTGCATGTACTCGTTGCTGGCCACAACGCAGGCGCTGCGGCTACTGCTGCTGCGCAAATCGCTGGTGTGGCCAAAGTCATGCACGCCGACGAAGCCGGTCTGGCCCATGGCCTGGCCGAGAACGTCACCGCGCAAGTGCTCTCCATTGCGGCTGCTTACAGCCACATCGTCTTTGCCGCCACCGCTTCGGGCAAGAACATCGCCCCGCGCGTGGCCGCCAAGCTCGATGTCGGTCAGGTGAGCGACATCACCAAGGTGCTCAGCCCTGACACCTTCGAGCGCCCCATCTATGCCGGCAATGCCATGGCCACCGTGCAGGCAACCGATGCGACCAAGGTGCTGACGGTTCGCACCACCGGCTTCGACCCGGCAGAAGCTACCGGTGGCAGTGCCGCCGTGGACAGCATCGCTGCCGTTGCCGCCGCTGCCAGCATCAGCTTCCTGGGCTCCGAGATTGCCCGCAACGACCGCCCCGAACTGACCAGCGCCAAAATCATCGTCAGCGGTGGCCGGGCCTTGGGCTCCAGCGAGAAGTTCACCGAGATCATCACGCCGCTCGCTGACAAGCTCGGTGCGGCCATGGGTGCATCCCGCGCGGCTGTGGATGCGGGCTACGCCCCCAACGACTGGCAAGTGGGCCAGACCGGCAAGATCGTCGCTCCCCAGCTCTATGTGGCTTGCGGCATCAGCGGCGCCATTCAGCATCTGGCCGGCATGAAGGACAGCAAGGTGATTGTGGCCATCAACAAGGATGCCGAAGCACCCATCTTCAGCGTGGCCGACTATGGATTGGTGGCCGACCTGTTTGTGGCGGCTCCGGAGATGACCGCAGCCTTGTAGCAGCTTGGCTGGAGGATTCACTCCTGAAAAGGCGTCCTGCGGGGCGCCTTTTTTGTGGCCAAAACATATGAGCAGATGGTGGTTCGTCCGATTCCCTGATGCAGATCAACCAACACACAAACCGCGCTGCAATTGAAGCGCCAAGCCGTTACGCCGACGCCCTTGTTCACTAGAATTTTCCCAATTCACAAGGGAGTCTGCATATGACCGCCGAAGCCGTCGAGAGAAAAGCACCTTACGTCATCGAATGGCGCGAGGGCTTCAAGATTGGCATTGCTCAAGTGGACCAGGAACACCGCCACCTGTTCACCCTGGTGCGCGCCCTCAACCTGCAGTCGGTGCAGCACACGGTGGAAGAGTTGCTGGACTATGTGGTCACGCATTTTTCCAATGAGCAGGAGCTCATGGAGTCCAGCGGCTACCCGGCCTTTGAGCAGCACCTGCGCTTGCATGAGGAGTTCGGTGCGCATGTGGCAGACTTCCTGGGCAACGAAGAAGACTGGACCGAGGAGCGTGTGCAGGAGCTGCGCCGCTTCCTGAACAAGTGGCTGATAGGCCACATCATGACCCACGACCTGCGCTTTGGAAAATGGCACGCCAGCCAGAAGCACACACCCGCGCCCGTTGCGCAGCCCGCAGCGCGTAGCGGCTTCCTGGCCCGGCTGTTTGGCCGGGGCTAGCAGGCCACCCCAACCCAATCCCTACTGGGCCACAAAGCCGCTGGCCTGGATGATGCCCTGCCACACCTTGGTGTAAGCCTGCACGCGGCCGGTGAGTTGCGGCCCGCTGGTGTAGGCCACGCTCAGGCCCATGTTGGATAGTCTGTCTTTTACATCGGGCATGGCCAGCACCCGGGCCAGGGCTGCCGACAGCCTGTCCAGCACAGCACGCGGCGTACCCGCCGGAGCAAAAACGCCGTAATAGGCAGGCTCTTCAAAGCCCGCCAAGCCGAGCTCGGCAAAGGTGGGCACCTCGGGCAGGATGGCCGTGCGGCTCGCGCCCATGACGGCAACCACATGCAGCCGGCCGGCCCGGTGGTTCTCGATCAAATCCGGCACCGACCCCACGCCCGCACCGATCTGGTTGCCCAGCATGTCGGCCATCATGGGCGCGCCGCCCCGGTAGGGCGCGGCCTGCAGGTCCAGCGCGAATTTTTTGCCCATGAGTTGCACCAGAAACTCCGGCACCGAAGCCGGTGCGGGCACACCCACATTGCCATGCCCGGCGTTCTGGTTGCGCACCCAGGCCACATAGGCCGGCAGGGTACGTGCCGGGGTGCCGCCGGACACCGCAAACGCATTCACAAAGGTGGCCACACCGGCCACCGCCACAAAGTCCCGGGCTGGGTCAAAGCCAGGGTTCTTCACCACCTGGGGCAGGATGGAGATGGTGTGGTCATGCGACAGGAAGACCGTGTTGCCATCGGGCGCTGCGGCCTTGAGCGCCTGCGCTGCAATCTGGCCACCGGCACCGGCCCGGTTGTCCACCACCAAGGCCGTACCCAGCACATCCTTGAGCTTGTCGGCCAGGGTGCGGGCAATTGCATCGGTGCCACCGCCGGGGGGAAAGCCCACCAGGATGCGCAGCGGCGCGCTGTCTGCATGCACGGCTGTGGCAGAGAGCATCAGGCAGGCCAGCAAGCAGGACATCAACCTGCGCAAGGGGACAGTGAAGGGCATAGGGCTGCAGATCAAAATTCACAGCCTACCAGCCTTTGGCGGGCGCAGTCGCTCAGGACTGCGCCTTTTGCTTGCGGCGACGCGCCACGCAGGACACAGGAAGCAACCAAGGTGCGGCAAGATCGTCGCTCACCACCCTTGGCTTGGCGCCCAGGGCGATGCCGGTGTCCGTTAGCGTCCGAACGGATGAGGCCGCAAGCCGGTCACCGCCGACGAACTGAAACATTGGTTTGCAAAAATAAAGAAAGGAGCGTGCGTGCTCTGCCCAACACAAACGGCAGGCATGGCTCGCGTGAGCCTGTGTTTTTGCCCCCCATTTTTCAGGAACTACGTCTATGAAATCAACCAAGTTGGCCCTCGCATGCGTTGCCGCCTCTATGCTGGCCCTGTTGGCCACCCCCGCACAGGCGGCCATCACCATCACCGAAGTGGCACCTTGGGGCAGCGCGTCAGGCTATGCTGCCGACTGGTTTGAACTCACCAACACCGGCAGCTCCAGCGTATCCATCACAGGCTGGAAAATGGACGACAACTCCAACAGCTATTCGACCGCCGTGGCCTTGAATGGCATCAGCAGCATTGCTGCGGGCCAGTCCGTGATCTTCATGGAAACCACCACTCCGTCCACAACCATCACCAACTTCCTGAACAGCTGGTTTGGCAGCAGTGTGCCCGCCAGTCTGCTCGTTGGCAGCTACAGTGGCTCTGGCGTGGGCCTGAGTGCCGGTGGTGATGCAGTAAACATCTTTGACGGCAGCGGCGCGCTGATGGCCAACGTGTCTTTTGGTGCAGCCACCACGGGCACTTCCTTCGACAATGCGGCTGGCCTGACCGGCGGCATCACCCGCCTGAGCGCCAGGGGCTCCAATGGCGCCTTCACTTCTGCCGGCGGCGAAATCGGCTCCGTGGGTGCCGTGCCCGAGCCCGAGTCCCTGGCGCTGATGCTGGCCGGTATGGCCATCGTAGGTGCCGTGGCACGCAAGCGTCAACGCTGATTCAGGAACACCCCACCATGCGCATCCAACACCTTGTCCTGGCCCTGGCAGCGGCCTTCTCCGTAACGGCCCAGGCGGCCGATTCCATCAACCTGGGCAACTATTCGGTTGCCGCCACCTATTCGCTCGATATCCTGGGCGGCACCAGCGGTGGCATCTCCGGCCTGGAGGGCTCGGCTATTGCCTATGCCCGCGACCGCGGCACCCTGTTCTTTGTCGGTGACGAAGGCACCGGCGTAGTGGAGATTTCGCGCACCGGCCAGACCCTGGACACCATGGCTTTCAACTGGACGGGCACAGGCAGCACCAAGCACGATACCGAAGCGCTGACCTATGTGGGCGGCGGTGTGCTGGTGCTTGGCGAGGAGCGCCTGCAGGACGCCTACAAGTTCAGCTACAGCGCGGGCGGCAGCGCCACCCTGGCCAACAGCATGGTCTCCATGAGCAACACCAGCGTGGGCAACAACGGCATGGAGGGTCTGAGCTATGACCCCCGCAACGGCAGCTTTGTATCGGTGATCCAGCAAAGTCCGGAAAACATCCTGACCCACACACTGACCTTCGCAGCCGCCACGGGCGGGCTGCCTGCAGCCCTGCCGAGTAATGGCGCATCGCCCACGGGCGGTGGCACCGCCGTCTCGGCCCAACTGTTCAACCCCGCGCTGATGGGACTGAGCACCCTGTCGGATGTGCAAACCCTGGCATCCGTGGACTCCTTTGCAGGCAGCCCCGCTGCAGACCATTTGCTGGTGTTGAGCCTGGGCTCCAGAAAGCTGATCGAGGTGACACGCCAAGGTGTGGTCGTGAGCAGTCTTGACCTGAGCAATGTGCTTCCCAACAATGGCATCGAAGGCGTCACCATCGACGAGAACGGCACCATCTACCTGGTAGCGGAACAGTACCAACCGGCGGATGGCTCCGTGGACCTGACGGCCCACTCCCAGCTCATCATCCTGACCGCTGCCGTACCTGAACCCGAAAGCCTGAGCCTGATGCTGGCGGGCCTGTGCGTGCTGCCCTGGGTCGCTGCGCGACGCCGGAAATACACGGCTCCAAAAGCCTGACGAAGGCGGTTGAGAATTGATGCCCTACATGCCGCATTGTTAGTTTGCTATATTGTCCTTTCATGGACAGACTATGTCCTTAGGGGTACTTCTTTTCCCCCACAGTACCCCCTCCTTCAACTTCAGGATTCGACATGAATAGCAACAAAGCAAAGTGGACAGCGGAATTTTTGGGCACCTTCTGGCTGACGCTGGGCGGCTGCGGCAGCGCCGTGCTGGCAGCTGCGTTTCCGGGCGTGGGCATTGGCCTGCTGGGCGTCTCGCTGGCCTTTGGCTTGACGGTGGTGACAGGCGCCTATGCCTTCGGCCCCATATCGGGCGGCCACTTCAACCCGGCCGTGTCGGTGGGCCTGGTGATTGGCAAGCGCTTTTCCGCCTCTGAATTGCCGGGCTACATCATTGCGCAGGTGCTGGGTGCGATTGCGGCCTCCGGCCTGCTCTACCTGATCGTGTCGGGCAAGACCGGCTTTGCGGGTGTGGGCGGCTTTGCCAGCAATGGCTACGGCGCCAACTCGCCCGGTGGCTTCAACCTGATGTCGGTGCTGCTGACTGAGGTGGCCATGACCGCCATCTTCCTGATCGTGATTTTGGGCTCCACCGCCAAGAAGGCCGCGGGCGGCTTTGGTGGCCTGGCCATTGGCCTGTGCCTGACGCTGATCCACCTGGTGTCCATCCCCGTGTCCAACACCTCGGTCAACCCGGCGCGCAGCACCGGCCCGGCCTTGTTTGCACAGACCGGCGCCATGGGCGACCTGTGGCTGTTCTGGGTGGCACCGATTGTGGGTGCCGCACTGGGCGCGCTGATTTACAACGTGCTGCTGTCCGACGAGAGCTGATCAGCCAACGTTTTATCTGTCCATCCACAGCCCGCCTGTGGATGGGCTGCCAGCCCTAAATGGGCGCTGCGCCTCCAGACTGGCTTTGCAGCACCGCTGCCAAATTGGCCAGCCCCTTCTCAAAATCCCGCCCAATCATTTTGTCCATGTTGAACACCAGGCCCATGAGCTTGGAGACAAAGGGACTGGGGCCGTACATGGCCCAGTGGAGCTGGGTGTCCGTGCCTTGCGGACTCCAAGTGAACTCGACCATATTGTGGGCAACAAAGGGCTTGCTGAAGTCCAGCTGGATCAGCAAGCGCTGGGCCTCTACCTCGCGTATCTGCATGCGCCCGGCACCGGCCTTGCCTGTGGCCGTCCAGGCGTAGACCGCGCCCACACCACTGTCCAGGCCGCTGTAGCTGCGCTGCATGGTGGGGTCGATGTGCTCCCAGGGCGACCAGGCGGCCCAGCGGCGGAAGTCCTGCAACTGGGCCAGTACCTGCTCGCCGCTTGCGGGCAACAGCAGACTGCGCTCCACACGAAAGGTGTCGGGCCTGCCTGCCGCAACAACCAAAACCAGCCCCACCAGGGCCAAAACGGCCCACAAAACCAGGGTAACCATGGACATGGAAGCTTCCTTTGCTTGAATTGAATGGGAGGAGCGCAATGAACGAACGCGAGCACTCTAGCATTGCCGTTACCATGCGCAAGCCCGCACACCCACCAGAGCCCCCATGGATCTCAAACCGCTGATCACCCTGCTTGCCATCGTCAACCCCTTGGCCATCGTCCCTTTTTTCATCCACT
This sequence comes from Rhodoferax lacus, assembly GCF_003415675.1. Lineage (GTDB taxonomy): Bacteria > Pseudomonadota > Gammaproteobacteria > Burkholderiales > Burkholderiaceae_C > Allorhodoferax > Allorhodoferax lacus. The sequence continues at coordinate 28,802 of NZ_QFZK01000029.1, read as the reverse complement.
ACACCCAGGGCTTTTCCATGGAGCAACGGCGCCAGACGGTGTTCGTGTCGTCGTTTAGCTGCTTTGTGGTGATCGCGGTCAGTGCGTTGGCGGGCTTGCAGATCCTGGAATTTTTTGGCATCAGCCTGGCCAGCTTCCAGGTGGGCGGTGGCATGCTGCTGCTGACCAGCGCGCTCAACATGCTCAACGCGCAACCGGCCGAGGCCAAGCCCAACACGCATGTCATGGAGGACGGCGCCGAGAAGGCGGCGCAGGGATCCAGCATTGCCGTGGTGCCGCTGACCATTCCCCTGCTGACCGGGCCGGCCACCATGTCCACGGTGGTGATTTATGCCGACAAGGCCAAGACCGTACTGCAGCTCACCACCCTGGTGGGCTATGGCGTGGTGGTGGCCTTGGCCACTCTGGCCTGCTTTTCGCTGGCCACGCCGATTGCCCGCGTGCTGGGCAAGACCGGTATCAGCGTGATGACACGGCTGATGGGCTTGATTCTGGCCGCGCTGGCCGTGGAAGTGATGTCCGACGGGCTGGTGAAACTGTTCCCGGCCTTGGGGCACTAGGCACGGGCAACATCAGGATGCCGCGCCCCGCCCCTCCAGCAGGGCCAAGGCGCCTTCAAAGTCAAACGCCTGCATGGCCTGCTGCAGGGCATCAAACTGCGGCCCCAGTGCGCGCATGAAGGCGGCTTCTGATTCCTGAAAACAGTCGGTAGCGGCCGCATCATCCTTTTGCAGCAGGGCACGCAGCTTGTCCCACGGCACGGGCCTGTCCTGGGCCACCTGTCCGAGCGCAGCCGACACGGCGGGTTCTGTGGCCTCCAGGTAGGTCTGCAGAGCGGCAACCAGGGGCGCCAGGGCTGCCTCGGTGGCCTGTATTTCCTTTTCAATGGCAGCGCTGTCCAGCCCCAGCCGGATGGCCATCTCCAGCTGCTCCGAACGGGCTGCCACCGTTTCTGCACCGACGTTGCCCGCCACGCCCCTGAGGGTGTGGGCCGTGCGCTCGGCAAGCCTGGGGTTGCCCTGGGCCCAGGCGGCGCGCACCAGCGCGGGTGCGTCAGCCTGTGCCTTCACGAAGGACTGCAACAGCTTGCGGTACAGATCGGCCTTGTGCTGCATGCGGCGCATGGCGGCATCCACCTGCAGTCCGTCAATACCCACGGGTGGCGCCACGGCGCTTGCGTCCGCGGGGTTTGCCGCGGCTGCACCCTCGGTCGCACGCACGGCCTGCGGCGCAATCCAGCGCGCCAGGGTGGCCCATAGATGCTCAGGGTCTATGGGCTTGCCAACAAAGTCCACCATGCCGGCGGCCAGGCAGCGCTCGCTGTCGCCTTCCATGGTGTTGGCCGTCATGGCAACCACCGGAATGCTGCGCCACAGCGGATGGCGCTGGATGTGCGCGGTGGCCTCCAGGCCGTCCATCACGGGCATCTGCATGTCCATCAGGATCAGTGCGTAGGGCGGCTGTACTGCGTTTGCGTGCGCCGCACGCAGCCGCTCCAGTGCGGCCGCGCCGTGTTCGGCCACGTCCACCACGAAGCCTGCGTCGCGCAGCAGTTCGGTGGCCACGATCTGGTTGAGCTCGTTATCCTCCACCAGCAGCAACCGCGCGCCGTGCCGGTTGTGCAACTGTTCCCGACCGGCTCCACCCGCATGCCCCGCGTGCGACGCAATCTCGCCAGGCAAGGCAAGGCCCAGGCGTGCGGTCATCCAGAACGTGGAGCCTGCGCCCTCCACGCTGTCCACGCCCACCTGCCCGCCCATCAGTTCGGCCAGGCCTTTGGAGATGGCCAGACCCAGACCGGTGCCACCATACATGCGCGTGGTCGAGGCATCGGCCTGGCTGAAGCTGCGAAACAAGCGCTCGATTTGCCCGTTATTGAGACCGATGCCCGTGTCCTGCACTTCAAAGCGCAGCAGGGCTTCCTGCGCATGGCGCTCCAGCACACTCACACGCAATTGAATGTGCCCTTTGGCGGTGAACTTGATGGCGTTGTTCACGTAGTTGATGAGGATTTGCGCCAGCCGCAAGGGGTCGCCCCGCAGGGTGAGCGGAACGTCTGGCGCCATGGTGCAGCCCAGCACCAGGTGCTTGGCGTCGGCCCTGTCGCTGGTCACGTTGACCACATCGCGCATGACCTGGCCCAGGTCAAAGGCAATGCTCTCGACATTCAGACGCCCGGCCTCCACCTTGGAAAAATCCAGGATGTCGTTGAGCAAACCCAGCAGGTGTTTGCTCGAACTCTGGATCTTGTCCAGGTAGCCACGCTGGCGCGCATCGAGCCCGGTGCGCAGGGCCAGATGGGTCAGGCCAATGATGGCGTTCATGGGGGTGCGGATTTCGTGGCTCATGTTGGCCAGGAATTCGCTCTTCATGCGGTTGGCCTCCTCGGCGGCAGCTTCGGCCTGGCGCCGTTCCTGGTTTTCCTTCTGCAAGTCCTGGTAGATGCGCGACAGCTTGATCTGGGTGCCCACGCGGGCCAGCAACACCTCGGACTGGAAGGGCTTGGAGACAAAGTCCACACCGCCACAGGCATAGGCCCTGACGATGTCAGCACCGTCCGAGAGCGAGCTCAGGAAGATCACCGGGATGTCCTGCGTCTGCGGATCGGCCTTGAGCTGCAGGCAAGTCTCAAAGCCGTCCATGCCTGGCATGTTGATGTCCAGCAGTATCAGCTCGGGCGGGCTGAGCCGGGCCGACTGCAGTGCCATTTCGCCACTGGTGGCCAGGCGCAGGTGCACGCCTTTTTCGGACAGGATGGTGCGCAGCAACTTCAGGTTGTTGGGGTTGTCGTCAACAGCCAGGATGTGGGCTTCGGCCAGCGCAATGGCCAGTGTCATCAGGGCGCCCGCGGCTTGAGCTGCAGACGGGCAAACAGCTCCAGTCTCTCGAGCTGGAGCTCATCGAGCAGGGTCTGCAGGACCAGGGCCAGCTCCTGGTGGGTTGCCGCCAGCGTCTGGACCATGGACTGGATCTTGTCGGTGTCTCCACTGAGCGTGGCGGCATGAAAGCTCTCGCGCCAGGACTTTTCCATGTAGGACAGGTTGGCGCTCTCCAGCAGGTCTTCGTCGCTCACGGCGGGGCCGGCCTCCATCACCTCATCGCGGTAGATGTACTGCAATCCCAGCAGGCTTTGCATGGTGGCCAGCAGCACCGACTCGCGGATGGGCTTGAAGAGCACGTCGTCCACACCACTCTCCAGAATGCGGGCGCGGTCTTCCACCAGGGCGCTGGCGGTCATGCAGACAATCCTGACCTTGTCGCCACCGGGCAGCTGGCGTATCTGGCGGGCGGCCTCGTCGCCATTCATCTCCGGCATGACCAGGTCGGTCCAGATGAAGTCGGGCTCAAAGCGCTGGAAGGCCTCCACCGCCTCGCGCCCGTTGCCCGCTGTGCAGATCTCAAAGCCCACCGTCTCCAGCAGGCGTTCCATCACGGTGCGAATGAGTGGCACATCGTCCACCACCAAAATCTTCTTGCGGGCCTGGCCCGGCGCCAGGGCGGCAACTTCACGCAGGGTGTCCTGGGCCCGGCCGGACTCGGCCACCGTGAGGGCAATGTCAAATGCGAAGCTGCTGCCCACGCCCGGTGTGGACTGCACGCGGATGGAGCCACCCATCAGCTCGACAAATTTCTGGCTCAGGACCAGGCCCAGCCCGGTACCCTCCTGCGACTTGCGACCGGCCTGCCCCTGCTGGAAGGGCGTGAACAGCTTGCCCAGTTCCTCGGCGCTCATGCCCGGCCCGGTGTCACGTACCTCCACGTGCAGGCGGCCCCGTTGAGGCAAGCCCGATGGCTGGTAAGCCACCTTCAGCACAACCTCGCCTTTGGCGGTGAACTTGATTGCGTTGCTCAGCAGGTTGAGCAATATCTGTCGCAGCTTGAGCTCATCGGTCTTCACAAACTCGGGCAAGCGGGCGTCGAAGTCACGCACCAGCCGCAGGTCCTTGCGCTCGGCACGCATGCCGATCATGGCGGCCACCGCATTCAGAAAGCTGGGCAGGTTCAGGTCGTTTTCCAGCAGTTCGATGCGGCCCGACTCCACCTTGGCCATGTCCAGCACTTCATTGATCAGCGACAGCAGGTGGCTGCCGCTGTGGTTGACGATGTTGATGTATTCCCGATTCACCTTGGACAGGCTACTGTCGTGCTTCATGACCTCGGCAAAGCCGATGATGGCGTTGAGCGGCGTGCGCAGCTCGTGGCTCATGTTGGCCAGAAAACTGCTCTTGGCGCGCTCGGCCGCCTCGGCGGTTTCCTTGGCGCGGCGCAGGGCCTCAGAGGCCAGGCGCTCGGCGGTTACATCCCAGTTGGTTCCCAGCACCCGCGCGGTGCGGCCGTCTGCCCCACTGAACGCCTGCGCCAGGCCCTTGAGGTAGCGCATCTGGCCATCCAGTGTGAGCACCCGGAACTCCTGCTCGAACGGCACACCCCGGCCCACGGTGGCATTCCAGGCCTGGGTGACGCGCGGGCGGTCTTCCTGCGCCACCAGGTTCAGCCACTCGGCAGGCGAATAGGCAAAGTCAGACGGGCGGCTTTCGTACAGCGCGTGCATTTGCTCGTCCCAGTCAAAGCGCTGGCTGGCCATGTCCAGGCCCCACACGCCCACATTGCCTGCCCGCACAGCCAGCTTCATGCGCTCCTGCGATTGCGCTATCTGGTGACGCAGCTCGTCAATGCGCCGGGCAGCCAGACGGACCTCCATCTGGTCCATGACCAACTGGCCCAGGCAAGACAGATCGTCGAGCTCGGCCTGCGAGACACTGCGTGGCTTGGCATCCAGGCAGCACAGCATGCCCAGGTTGTAGTCGTCATGGGTTTTGAGGGGCACACCCACATAAAAGCGCAGGCCAAAGGAGCCGGCCACCAGCGGGTTGGCCAGGGAGCGCGGGTCTTCAATGGCGTTGGTCAGCACATAGGGCGAGTCGCCCAGAATGCCCGAGGCGCACAGGCCCGGGTCGCGGTCAATTTGCGGCACGTCCACGCCGTGGTGGGACTTGAACCAGATGCGGTCGGAGTCGACCAGGCTGATGATGGCAATCGGCACGCCAAACAGTTTGGCGGCCAGCTTGGTCACGTTGTCAAACGTGCCGTCGGGCGGTGTATCCAGAATGTCGTAACGGCGCAGTGCCTTGATGCGTTCGGCCTCGTTCGCCGGAATGATGGCTGGATCAACGACCATGGTGTACCCCTTCGTATCCGCTGTGGATGGCGCATTCCAAAAGGCACCGAATGCCCCGCCGGGCACGCGTTCAGCCCTGGAAAACGGCTAACGTGCTTTGCATACTAGGGAGAACAAAATAATTAGGCCAGCGCCATGCGCGGGTACAAACCCGTAGCCCCTGCCGGGCCGTCTGGCAGTTCAGGAGCCGGACATTTTGGCCAGCAGATCGCCCACCAGTTCGAGGCGCAACAGCGGGCTGTCCAACTGCAACAGACCCTGCTTGGTGGCCGCAGGAATGGCCAGCACATCGCACCAGCGGTTGGCCACCCAGCCGCAGTCATCGAAGCGGTAGGGCTGGTTCAACAGCGGGGCCGACAGCCCGGCCTGCTGCTCCTGTTGTTCGACCACATGCGCCAGGCCCTGTGCAATGGGCAGCAGATCTTCAGGAACCGGGCTGGGCAGGTCGGCCGCCAGCGTGTTGGCATCGGCTACCCACAGGCCGTGCTTGAGCTGGCGGCGCTCGCGGATGCGAAAGCGCGCGCCACCGTTGCAGCGGATTACCATCAGCCCGGCATGGGGTGTGGCGAATTCCACGATGTGCGCCAGGGTGCCGACATCGGCAAACACCTCGTTGGCAAAGGCATCACCCGTGGGTTGTGCCGTGTCGCGCTGGCGCACCTCGCGACCCTGTACCAGTGACACCACGCCAAACGGCGTGCCGTTCTTGAAGCACTTGCCAATCAGGTCCAGGTAGCGCACTTCAAAAATTTGCAGGCTGAGCGTGCCATCGGGAAACAGCACAGTGTTCAGGGGAAACAGCGGCAAGGACTCCAGTGCCACACCTGCTGCCAGCGGGTCTGTCATGGTGTTGGCGCCTCGGCCGCTGCGGCCTGCTGCAGCCATGCATCGAGTTGCACGATCAGTGCGTCACTGGCCTGTGCCAAAGCGCGCACGCCACCGGCAGCATCCGCCGTGCTGGCAGGGTGCTGCACTACAAAGGAGGTTTGCGCCACAGGCTTGGGCGGCGTGCCGCTGCGCCCCAGCGTGGCCCGCACGCGCACCAGGCCGGCACTGCTTTGCGCGGTGTTGAACAACTGGCTGAATTCTTCCAACTCCAGGCGCAATGTCAGCGTGCCCGGGGCCACCGCGTCCATGGGCGCGAGCACGCTGCGGCGCTGGCCCAGCGTCTCGCGCAGGCGCTGGCGCAGCAGTTGCGCCGGCGGCATGCTCCAGCGCGCCTGCGCATAGGGGCGCGGTTGCTGCGCATCGGCATAGGCCAGGCGGTACAGCACGGCGCTGCTGTCCAGCGCGGCAGCAGCCTCCACCTCGGCCAGCAGCACGGTGGGCAGGGGTGCCATGCGGTTGGCCATGGCCGGGGCGGTGCTGCCGGGGCCAAAGTCATACACGGTGACGCGGGCGGCGGGTGTGGAGCAGCCTGCCAATCCGGTCAGAACGGCCATGGCCAGCACGGCCACCAGGCGTGGCAGCAGGGCCTGCACGCGGGGTGGAACCAAAGGGTTTTGAAAAGGGTTCTGCATGGTGGGCCTTACTTGTCAGACGGGGGTGGCACAAAGCCGCTCTCGCCCGGGCCGGGTTGCGCCGCGCCCCGGCCCAGCAGCAGGGACTGCGGCTGATCGGCCAGGCCTTCGGCCACGCGGCCAAACTGGCGTACGGTGCGGGCGGCGTCATCGGTGGTGCGATTCAGGCGCGGCAGCAGCGTGGCATTGAGCGCGGTGCTGGTGGCGGCCAGGGCCTCGGTGCTGCGGGCAATCTTGTCCAGCGTGCCACCGGGTTCGTTGATACGGGTGGTGGTGCGCCTGAAGTTCTCGGCCGAACCCTTGACCACTTCGGCACTGTCGCGCAGGCGCTCGGCGGTGACCTGCATGCTCTTGAGGCTGCTCTCGGCCTGCGCAGCCACCCGCGGCAGGCTGGCACTGCCTTCGGGGCCGTTGCCGGTGAGCACCTGGTCGGCATGGTGGGCCAGTGTGCCCAGTTTGGCAGCCGCCTTGGACAGATTGTTGACGGCTTCCACCATGGCCTTCTGGTTGTCGGGATCGAGCAGGCCGTTGAGGCGCTGGCTGGCCTGGTCAAGCTGGCCCAGCATGTGGCCGCCCTGCTCGGTCAGGCGCGACATCAGGCCCGGGCGCATGGGAATGCGGGCCAGGCGCGTGCTGCTGGTGGCCAAGGCCTGGGTGGACTCGCCGCTGTCATCGAGCTGGATGAAGGCCAGGCCCGTCACGCCCTGAAAGCCCAGGCTGGCAAAGGTGCTGGTGGTAATGGGCGCGGCGTCACTGACGGCAATGCGCACCAGCACGTTGCCGCGCGTCTGGGTATCCAGCGTGATGCTGGTCACGCGCCCTACCTGCACGCCCTTGTAGCGCACCCCGGCCTGCGGCTGCAGGCCGGAGACGGCGTCCTTGCTGGAGATCTCGAAACTGCGCTGGCTGCTGGTGTCGCGCGTGAGCCAGACCGCCAGAGCGATCAGCATGGCGACCAGCAGCAGCACAAAGGTGCCGGCGGCCAGGGCGTGGGATTTGTTTTCCATCGGTATCTCTTTTATACGCCTTGTGGCCTGTGGGCCGACTGGCCCTGCAAAACTTCCATGGCCCGGTAGCCGCGCTCTCCCAAAAAGAACGCGTGCACAAAGGGGTGGTCAAAGCGGATGGCTTCGCGCGGCTCTGCGTCCACGATCACATGCTTGTCGGCCACCACCGCAATGCGGGTGCTGAGCTCGAAGATGGTGTCCAGGTCGTGCGTGACCATCACCACCGTCAGGCGCAGCTCCTGGTGCAGCGAGCGCAGCAGGGTACAAAAGGCGTCCGACGCATCGGGGTCCAGCCCGGCGGTGGGCTCGTCGAGCAGCAGCAGCGGCGGATCCATCACCAGCGCGCGCGCCAGCGCCACGCGCTTGACCATGCCGCCCGACAGGTCCGAGGGCATCTTGTGCGCGGCCGACGGGTCCAGCCCCACCATCTGCAGCTTGACCATGGCAGTGTCGTGGATCAGGGCACGCGGCAGGGTGCCCAGCTCACGCAAGGGAAAGGCGATGTTCTCCAGCACGGTAAAGGCCGAGAACAGCGCGCCGTGCTGGAACAGCATGCCCACGCGGCTGGCGGCCCCTGCGCGGCCGAGCTCGCTGGCGGGCTCGCCCAGCACCGTGACGCTGCCACTTTGCGGCGTCTCCAGCCCCAGCATCTGGCGCAGCAGCACCGTCTTGCCGCTGCCTGAGCCGCCGACGATGGACAGGAACGCGCCCTGGGCAATGCTCAGGTTCAGGTCCTGGTGGATGACGGCGCGAACACCGCGTGTGCTGAAGGCCGAGCACAGGTTTTCAATCTTCACGACCGCTGAAGATGTGGCCTGCGCATTCACAGTCCCACCCCCTTGAACAGCACCGCAAACAGCGCGTCCACCAGGATCACCATGGTGATGGAAGTGACCACCGAGGCGGTGGTGCCCTCACCCAGGCTCTGGGTATTGGGCAGCACACGCAGGCCGAAATGGCAGCCGTTCAGCGCAATCAGCAACCCAAACACCACTGACTTGGCCATGGCCAGCCACAGGTTGGAGAGCTGCACCGCCTTGGGTAAGGCAATCAGAAAATACTCCGGCGACAGGCCCATGGTGAGGTCGGTGGCCAGCATGCCGCCCAGCAGCGCAGCCGCCGTAGTCCAGGCCGCCAGCAACGGCATCACCAGCGCCAGCGCCAAGGCGCGCGGCAGCACCAGGCGGTAGCCCCAGCGTATGCCCATGACGCGCATGGCGTCGAGCTCTTCGGTCACCCGCATCACGCCGATCTGCGCCGTGATGGCCGAGCCCGAGCGCCCGGCAATCAGGATGGCGGCCAGCACCGGCCCCAGCTCACGGATCAGCGCCATCCCCAGGATGTTGACGATGAAGGCATCGGCCCCGAACTGGCGCAACTGGCGCGCCATCAGGTAGGCCAGCACCACGCCCACCAGAAAGCCGACCAGGGCGGTGATGGGCAGGGCCGTGGCGCCAATGCGGTAGATGTGGCCCGAGATGTCGCGCCAGGGCGCGCGGCTGGGGTCGCGCAGAAACTGCAGCAGGTCCAGCAGCAGCTGGCCGGTCAGGCGCAGGGCACTCAGCAGATGGCTCTCCACGCCCATGAGCCACTGGCCCAGTTGCAGGAAGCGCTGCCACAGGCTGTGGCGCTCGGGCTTGGGCGGCAACACAGTGAAACGGGCCACGCGGTTGAGGGTGGCGCGCTGCAGGTCCAGCACCAGCACATGGCGCGGCCAGGCGTGGCCCCAGGTGTTCCACAGCAGCTGGGCGCCGGTGTGGTCCAGCCGGGTGATCTGGCGCAGGTCCCAGCTGGCTTCCATCTGGGCTTTGGCATGGCGGGGCAGGGCCTCTTCCAGCGCGGTCCAGTTGTCCAGTTGCGCCAGGGTGGCCGCACTCCAGCTGCCGTACAGAGTCACGCTCTCGCTGTTGGCGGAGGCTTCCTTGACGATGCGGGGCTGGGGGTCTTGCACGGGGCTTGGAGGGGGGGCAAAAAGATTATGGTTTGCATGGTACCGCTTGTGCGCCGCTTGCAAGCAAAATACAGGCTCCACCCTTTGCACACCCCGCCATGTCCAGCACCCGCCCCTTTTCCTCCACACCCGAACTGTCGGTTGAGCTGCGCGACCATGTGCTGTGGCTGACCATCACCCGCGAAGAGCGGCGCAATGCCATGAGCCACGGCGTGCTGGCAGCCATGGCCGAGGCCTTTGTGCAGGCGCAGGGCCAGCGTGGCATCCGCGCCATGGTGCTCACCGGTGCGGGCAGCAAGGCCTTTTGCGCCGGGGCCGACCTGCAAAGCGCCAGCGCCTTCACCACCGACTACTCCGAGCCGCAGGGCCACCTGGCGCAGGTGCTGCGTGCCGCACGCGCCAGCACCATCCCGCTGATTGCCCGCGTCAACGGCGCCTGCATGGCCGGTGGCATGGGCCTCTTGAGCATGTGCGACATGGCAGTGGCTTCCAGCCACGCCGTGTTTGGCCTGCCCGAAGTGAAGGTGGGTGTGTTCCCGGCCCAGGTGCTCAGCGTGCTGCAGCACCTGATTCCGCGCCGCGTGCTGGTGGAGATGTGCATCACCGGCGAGCCCATCAGCAGCGCGCAGGCCCTGCAGTACGGTCTGGTGAATTACGTGGACGATGACGTGGACGCCAAGCTGCAGTGGCTGCTGGAGCGCGTGCTGGACAAATCGCCCGCAGCCATTCGCCGCGGCCTCTATACGCTCAAGGCCGTGGAGTCCATGGCTTTCGAGGAATCCATGTCGTTTACCGAAAGCCAGATCGCCCTCTTCGCCCTCACCGAGGATGCCCGGGAGGGCATACAGGCCTTTCAGGACAAGCGCAAACCGGTCTGGAGCGGGCGCTAAAGCATGGCCGAGCCGATTGTTCACAGCAGCCTGATGCAGACCGTGGGTGCGGTGCTGTTTGGCCTGGCCCTGCTGCACACCTTTTGCGCCAAGCAGTTCGAGGTGCTGGCGCACCGCCATCCGCGCCACGCCGGGCTGTTGCACCTGCTGGGCGAAGTGGAGGTGGTGTTTGGCTTCTGGGCCTTTGTGCTGATTGCCAGCATGGCCCTGCTGGCCGGCGGCACGCAGGCCATTGCCTATGCCGAGTCGCTGCAATACACCGAGCCGCTGTTCGTGTTTGTGGTGATGGTGGTGGCGGCCTCCAAGCCAGTGCTCTCCATCGTGCAGCGGTTGCTGGCGGGCGTGGCCCGCCTGGTGCCCCTGCCCACGCCGCTGGTGCAGGCCTGGCTGGGTCTGGCGGTGGTGCCGCTCCTGGGCTCGCTGATTACCGAGCCAGCCGCCATGACACTGGCCGCGCTCATGCTCGCCAACCAGATATTTCGCGACGGCATACCCGAGTGGTTGAAGTACGGCGCTTTGGGCGTGCTGTTTGTCAACATCTCGATAGGCGGCACGCTGACGTCTTACGCCGCTCCACCCGTGCTGATGGTGGCCACCACCTGGAACTGGGACACCGCCTTCATGGCCAGCACCTTTGGCTGGAAGGCCGCACTGGCCGTGCTGGTGAACGCCAGCGGCATGGCTTTTCTGCTGCGCCGGCATCTGGGGCAGGCGGCACAGGCCGCAGGCGGCAGCGATGAAGCCATGCCATTGGCCGTGAGCCTGATCCACCTGCTGGTGCTGGGCGGCGTGGTGGTGCTGGCCCACCACCCGGTGCTGTTCCTGGGCCTGTTCCTGTTTTTTCTGGGCTATACCCAGGCCTATGCGCGCTACCAGAGCCCGCTGATCCTCAAAGAAGGCTTGCTGGTGGGATTCTTCCTGGCCGGGCTGGTGGTGCTCGGTGGCCTGCAGCAGTGGTGGCTGCAGCCCATCGTCTCCAGCCTGGCGCCCCTGGCCCTGTTCTTTGGCGCCGTGGCCCTGACCGCCGTGACCGACAACGCCGCACTCACCTACCTGGGCTCGCTGATCGAAGGGATATCGGGCGCCTCGCAGTACATGCTGGTGGCCGGGGCCGTCACCGGTGGCGGTCTCACCGTCATTGCCAATGCCCCCAACCCGGCCGGCGTGGCCCTGCTCAAGAGCGGATTCAACGACGGCTCGATTGGCGCCATTGGCCTGCTGCTAGGCGCCCTGCTTCCCACCGCCGTGGCGGCCCTCTTCTTTTTGCTGCTGTGAGCAGCGTACCCCTACACACCCATGAGCGACACCACTTTTGACTACATCATCGTAGGCGCCGGCACAGCCGGCTGCCTGTTGGCCAACCGCCTGTCTGCCAACGCCAGCAAGCGCGTGCTGCTGATCGAGGCCGGCCGGCGTGACGACTACCACTGGATCCACATCCCGGTGGGCTACCTGTACTGCATCGGCAACCCGCGCACCGACTGGCTCTACAACACCGAACCCGACGCCGGCCTGAACGGCCGCGCCCTGCGCTACCCGCGCGGCAAAACGCTGGGCGGCTGCAGCAGCATCAACGGCATGATCTACATGCGCGGCCAGGCACGCGACTACGACCAGTGGGCCCAGCTCACCGGCGACGCCAGCTGGCAGTGGGACAACGCCTTGCCCTACTTCAAGCTGCACGAAGACCATTACAAGGGCGCCAGCAGCCTGCACGGCGCGCGCGGCACCCCGGCCGAGCTGCTCCAGGATGCGGGCACCACCTACCGCAAAACCCTGCGCCACCACCAGGCCGGGGGCGAATGGCGGGTGGAGAAGCAGCGCCTGCGCTGGGATGTGCTGGATGCGTTTGCCCAGGCCGCCACACAGGCCGGCATACCGGCCACTGACGACTTCAACCGCGGCGACAACACGGGCGTGGGCTACTTCGAGGTGAACCAGAAAGCCGGTTGGCGCTGGAATACGGCCAAGGCCTTTTTACGCCCCACCTGCTACGCCCGCCCCAACTTTGAACTCTGGACTGGTGCGCAGGTGTCCAAGCTCATCGTCGAAAAAAACACCGGCACCGACAGCAGCCGCCCTTTGCGCTGCACCGGCTTGCAGGTGTGGAACGGCAGCGAGATGGTCACCGTGCAGGCGCGCGCCGAGGTCATCCTCTCGGCCGGTGCGATTGGCTCGCCGCAGATCCTGCAGCTCAGTGGCCTGGGGTCGGCCGCCCTGTCACAGTCGCTGGGCATTCCGGTGGTACAGGACACGCCCGGTGTGGGCGAAAACCTGCAGGACCATTTGCAGATCCGCGCGGTCTTCAAAGTGAAAAACGCCGTGACCCTCAACACCCAGGCCAACTCGCTGTGGGGCAAGGCCAAGATCGGCCTGGAGTACGCCCTCAAACGCAGCGGACCCATGAGCATGGCGCCCAGCCAGCTCGGGGCCTTCACCAAGAGCGACCCCACCCAGCCCCACGCCAACCTGGAGTACCACGTGCAGCCGCTAAGCCTGGAGGCCTTTGGCCAGCCCCTGCACAGCTTCAATGCCTTCACGGCCAGTGTGTGCAACCTCAACCCCACCAGCCGCGGCCATGTGCGCATCACCTCAAGCGACTTCCGCCAGGCCCCGGCCATCGCCCCGCACTACCTCAGCACCGAGGCCGACCGCCAGATCGCGGCCGACTCGCTGCGCCTGACGCGCCAGATCGTGGCCCAACCGGCCTTGCAGAAGTACGCACCCGAGGAATACAAGCCCGGCGTGCAATTCCAGACCGACGCCGAGCTCTCCCGCCTGGCCGGTGACATTGCCACCACCATCTTCCACCCCGTAGGCACCACCGCCATGGGGCGTACCGACGATCCGATGGCCGTAGTGGACACGCGCCTGAAGGTGCGCGGCGTGGCCGGCCTGCGCGTGGTCGATGCCGGCATCATGCCGCGCATCACCAGCGGCAACACCAACTCGCCCACCCTCATGATTGCCGAAAAGGCCGCGCAATGGATAGCCGAGGACGCAGAGGCGACAGACAGATAAGCCCGTCTTCACAGGGTAAGTCCCAATCCCCAAGAAGTGACCCAAAGGTTACATTCCATTCGTTCGCGTGTTGGAGCGATAGACATTCCTTCCATCGGCACGAGACTTGATAAGAAAACGATCCCGAGGAACTAGCTGCCTGACACGTATCAAGGCGGCAACTCAAAGCAAGAACAGTGGCACCACGACGTGCCACAAAAAAGCACCAGCCAGTCTGGTGCTTTTTTTTTGCCCGCTGAAAGCTCGTCCATCCTGCCGAGAAATGACACACTCTGAACATCGTCAGTATCGGTGCACCTGCGTGAACAAATTGGGGGGCGACCGGTGACCGGCTGCTTTCAAATCGAGGGATGAAAAAACTACTCTACTTGATTGCCCTGACCATTCTTCTTTCGGGTTGCGCGACCTACGGAAGGCCATTTGAAAAGTATCCCGCGATAGAGAACAGCAAAGGACAGTTAGTCATCTTCAACCAATCTTCGCCGGAAGAAAAGTTGAATTTCAAGCCACAAGTGCTGTGCAACGGAAAACGCTGCGGGACAGTCATAAACGGTAGGGGTGAGGGTGGATACACCGCAAAAGATTACCCGCCCGGAAAATTGACTGTATCCATGTTGCCAGACCCTTCTTGGGCACTGGGCCCCACTATTCGCATCAAAGCGAATAGCCTTGATGTGAATCTCATCGAAAACAAGCGCACCGTGGTTCGGGTTGAGCTAATCCAGGGATCGGAATCCTATTGGGGAACCACTCTGAGTTCCGCACACCACACTTACCAGATATTCGAAGTACCAGAGGAAAAGGCGGAAAGCCTTTTGAAGGGGCTAAAGCAAGCCCGCACCTATGAATAGAAATTTTCCACAATGGTGATTCAGTCCCCACAGCACTGAAGAACCCAGGGTCGCGCTCTCAATTGAAACAGAAGGCAGCGACAATCCCCGCATGGAAATGCTTGTTGTCACCCTGGCCTCGTTGTTCGCGGGCTTTGTCGATTCCATGGTGGGCGGTGGTGGCCTGATTCTGGTTCCGGCCCTGCTGACCACCTTCCCCAACGCGCATCCGGCCACGCTCTTTGGCACCAACAAGGGCGCCTCGGTCTGGGGCACCGGCATGGCGGCGCTGCAATACAGCCGCCGCGTCACCCTGCCCTGGCCTGCGCTCCTTCCCGCGGCACTGGCCGGTTTTGTCGCCTCGCTGGGAGGTGCCTGGCTGGTGACGGTGGTATCCCCCGACTACCTGCGCAAACTGCTGCCCGCCATCCTGCTGCTGGTGCTGGGCTACACCCTGGCCAAGAAGGAGCTGGGGCGCCACCACACGCCGAAGTTCACCGGCAGGATGGAAGTCGCGCTGGCCTGCTGCATAGGGGCTGCCATCGGCTTTTACGACGGTTTTTTCGGCCCCGGAACCGGCAGCTTTTTTGTCTTCTGCCTGGTGCGTTTCCTGGGCTATGACTTCCTGCACGCCTCGGCGGCAGCCAAGGTGCTCAACACCGCCACCAACCTCTCGGCCCTGGGGCTGTTCATCTACAAGGGCCACATCTGGTGGCACTTCGCCCTGGCCATGGCCGTGGCCAATGTGGTGGGCAGCCTGGCGGGCACGCACATGGCGCTCAAGCACGGCACCGGCTTTGTGCGCTGGGTGTTTATTGCCGTGGTCACGGCGCTGATCTGCAAGACGGGCTACGACGCTTTTTTGCGCTGAGCAGCGAACCACACGCAGTGGGGAGCGTGGGGGCCCTACCTCACCGGAGGCCAGGGCATCTCGGATACCAACCGCGGCTTGCCTATGGGCGCGGCCGCCTGGCCCTTGCTGACCGCTGCCAGGTCTTCCGCGTTGGGATACTGGCCCGCCAGCCAATAGTCCAGCACACGGCGCGCAATCGGGGCGGCGTGCTCGGCGCCAAAACCGGCGTTCTCCACCACCATAGCCAGGGCGATCTTGGGGTCGTCTGCCGGGGCGTAGGCCACGTACAGGGCATGGTCGCGCAGATGCTCGGCGAGTTTGCTGGCATCGTATTTCTGGTCCTTGCCAATGCCCACGGCCTGCGCCGTGCCGGTTTTGCCGCCACTGGCATAGGCAGCGCCGGCAAAGGCGCGCGCCGAGGTGCCTTCGATGGTCACACCCACCATGGCTTTGCGGATCACCTCCACATTGGCAGGCTTGAGGCCCAGGTTCACACTGGGCGGCGGCGTGGTGGGCACAAGGACGTGGCTCACCGCCTCCTGGGTACCGGTCACCAGGTGGGGCGGGTGGCGCACGCCGTTGTTGGCCAGGGTGGAGACGGCCTGCGCCAGCTGCAGCATGGTGAAGGCGTTGTAGCCCTGGCCGATGCCCAGTGAGATGGTCTCGCCGGCATACCACTTCTGCTGGTCGGCGCGCTTGTAGGCGCGGCGCTTCCAGTCGGTGGAGGGCAAGAGGCCGCGTGTCTCACCCAGGATGTCCACACCGGTCAGGTCACCAAAGCCGAAGCGCTGCATCTGCTCGTGGATGGTGTCCACGCCCAGGTCATTGGCCAGGGTGTAGTAGTAGGTGTCGCAGGAGACGACGATAGAGCGGTACATGTTCACCAGACCATGCCCACCCTCCTTGTCATCGCGGAAACGGTGGCCGCCAAACATGTAGAAGCCAGGGTCGGACACACTTTGCTCGGGCGTGCGCGTGCCGGTCTCCAGGGCGGCCAGCGCCATGAAGGGCTTGTAGGTGGAGCCTGGCGGGTAGGTGCCGCGCAGCGCGCGGTTGAGCAGGGGCTTGTCGGGCGACTCGTTGAGGGCCTGCCAGCTTTCGCTGTCTATGCCCTCGACAAACAGGTTGGGATCAAACGTGGGCTTGCTGACAAAGGCCAGCACCTCGCCGGTCTTGGGGTCCAGGGCCACCAAGGCGCCGCGGCGCTCACCGTACATGGCCTCGATCAGCTGCTGCAGCTTGATATCGATGGACAGCTTGACGGTGTTGCCCGGAGTGGCAGGGTTGCTGGCGAGCTTGCGCATGGCGCGCCCGCCAGCCGAGGTCTCAATCTCTTCCACCCCGGTGGTGCCATGCAGCTGCGCCTCGTAACTTTGTTCCACGCCCAGCTTGCCCATGTACTCGGTGCCGCGGTAGTTGTCGGGGTCATCGCCCTCGTCGATCTTTTCTTTCTCAGCCTGGTTGATGCGGCCGATGTAGCCGATCACGTGGCTGGCCAGTTCACCATACGGGTAGTTGCGGAACAGCCGGGCCTTGATTTCCACACCGGGAAAGCGGAACCGCTGCGCGGCGAAGCGGGCCACCTCGGTATCCGTCAAACGGGTGCGAATGGGCAGGGACTCGAAGCTGCGCGACTCTTCCAACAACTTCTTGAAGCGGCGCCGGTCACGCGCAGTGATGTCGAGCACGCCGGACAGGTCATCGAGCACCTCTTCCAGCGGACCACTTTTGCTGGGGGTGATTTCCAGCGTGTAGGCCGAATAATTGCTGGCCAGCACGATGCCGTTGCGGTCCAGGATCAGGCCGCGGTTGGGGACGATGGGGACGATGGAGGTGCGGTTGTTTTCCGCCTGCGCGCGCAAATCGTCATGGCGCCAGATCTGCAGATACAAAAGGCGTGAGATCAGCAGCACAAAGCACACCAGCACCACCAGGCTGATCACAAAGATACGGGCGCGAAAGCGCGCCAGGTCCGCCTCGACGTTGCGCAGGACCGTCATAGGGGTCGGTTGGCGTCGGGGTCGGGTGCGCGCCGTTGGGGCGCCAGCAGCGCAATGCTGGCCAGCGGCCAGAGCAGTGTTTCCAGCAGGGGCGACAACAGCATCCAGAAGCCCGCAAAGGCGCCACCGGCCAGCAGCCGCAGGCTTACCTCCACCACATGCGCAGCAATGAACAGCGGCAGCACCTGCAAGGCCTGCAAGGGCACCGGAAACCACAGCAGGCGGCGCTGTATGGTGACGGCAAAGAAGCTGAGCACGGTGTAGGCCAGGGCGTTTTGACCCAGCAGGGCGCCCTGGTGCACGTCCATCAACAGGCCAAACACAAAGGCGGCTCCAATGCCCACGCGCTGCGGCTGGTGCACAGTCCAGAACACCAGCACCACGGCCAGCAGGTCGGGCACCCAGGCAGCTCGCCCCGTCAGGCCCATGTTCAGGAACATGTCGCACAACATGGCAGCCAGCAGGCTGCCCCAGACAAACAGGGGGTTGGCGGGCAGCAGCAGTTGCTGACCCTGGCGCATGATCATGGCTTGATGGGGTCTCCGCGTTTGTTGCGCACCGCAGCGGGCGGCTCGGGTGCCGGTCGTGCGGGCACCTGGTCGGTCAGCGGCTCCAGCACCAACACATGGCTGGCACCCGACACCAAGGCGGCGGGCACGCAGTAGATGCGGGCAAAGATGGCATCCACCCGGCGGTCCACCTTTTCCACCCGGGCCACGGGCAGGCCGGGCGGGTAGATGCCATCGACACCGCTGGTGGTCAGCAGATCGCCCACCACCGCGTCCGAGTTGGCCGCCATGTAGCGCAGCTCCATGGCATCGGCATGGGTAGAGGTGTCGCCAAAGGCCACGCCGCGCGCACCGGTACGGGTGTTGAGCACGGGGATGGCGTGGTCGCGGTCGGTGATCAGCGTCACCTCGCTGACCATGGGGTAGACGCGCGTGACCTGGCCCAGCACACCGCGCTCATCGAGCACCGGCGAGCCCGGCTTGACCTTGTCCAGCAGGCCCTTGTCGATTACCACCTTGCGCGAATACGGATCGGCCGCGTCATACAGCACCTGGGCAGCAATGCCGGTGGTTTGCAGGCGCTGGCGCAGGTCCAGCAGCTTGCGCAGGCGCTCGTTCTCCAGCGTGAGCTGCTCCACCTGGTTGGCCTTCTGGGACTGCAGTCCCAATTGCTTGAAGGCCTCTTCCTTGGAGCGCTGGGCCGCGTTCAGGCTGTAGAAATATTCACTGCTACCCTGCACCAGATGAACCGGTTGCAAGGCCAGCCACTGCACCGGATACAACACAGTGCCCAACGCCATGCGCAGCGGCTGCATGACCTTGAAGCGTGCATCAGCCACCATCAGGAACAGGGCCAGGGCACTGCAGACGGCAAGCCGGGACAGGGCCGAAGGGCCCTGGCGGAAGAACGGGGGGGGAGCTCTGTCCAGCGAACCCAGCGGCATCGCTGACCTCGCTGCTTATTCGCTGGTGAAAATGGAGCCCAGGCGCTCCATCTGCTCCAGCGCAATGCCGCAGCCGCGCACCACGCAGGTCAGCGGGTCTTCGGCCACCAGCACCGGCAGGCCGGTTTCTTCGGCCAGCAGGCGGTCCAGGTCGCGCAGCAGGGCGCCGCCGCCGGTGAGCATCATGCCGCGGTCGGCAATGTCGGCACCGAGTTCGGGCGGGGTCTGTTCCAGCGCGTTCTTCACGGCCGAGACGATGTTGTTGAGCGGGTCGGTCAGCGCTTCCAGAATTTCGTTGGAAGAGATGGTAAAGCTGCGCGGCACGCCCTCCGAGAGGTTGCGCCCACGCACTTCCATTTCCTTGACCTCGGAGCCGGGGAAGGCCGAGCCGATTTGCTTCTTGATGGCTTCGGCCGTGGGCTCGCCAATGAGCATGCCGTAGTTGCGGCGGATGTAGTTGATGATGGCTTCGTCAAACTTGTCGCCGCCCACGCGTACGCTGCCCTTGTAGACCATGCCGCCCAGCGAAATCACGCCGACTTCGGTAGTGCCACCGCCAATGTCCACCACCATGGAGCCGCTGGCTTCCGATACCGGCAGGCCCGCACCAATGGCCGCTGCCATGGGCTCTTCGATCAGGAACACATCGCTGGCACCGGCGCCCAGTGCGCTTTCGCGGATAGCGCGGCGCTCGACCTGGGTGGAGCCGCAGGGCACGCAAATGATGATGCGCGGGCTGGGCTTGAAGATGCCGCGCGGATGCACCATCTTGATGAACTGCTTGAGCATCTGCTCGGTGACGGTGAAGTCGGCAATCACGCCGTCCTTCATGGGGCGAATGGCTTCGATGTTGCCGGGCACCTTGCCCAGCATGGCCTTGGCTTCGCGGCCCACGGCCTGGATGGTTTTCTTGCCCTGGGGCCCGCCTTCGTGGCGGATGGCGACCACCGAGGGTTCGTCCAGAACAATGCCCTTGTCGCGCACAAAAATCAGGGTGTTGGCCGTACCGAGGTCAATGGCCAGGTCGGTGGAGAAATACCGACGGAAAGATCCAAACATCGCAAAATCCTCTCAGGCACAAACAGGGGCTTCGCCCGTCCATCGCCGTGTTCTATTCAGTAAAAGTGGTGGCTTGGGCACTTCATAGTGCGTTGGAGCGCACCGAAGGCCAAAGGCAGGATAATAACCGATCGCCTGGGAATACCCTGTGCAGCGCCACCCGTCTGGCACCCCTTTACCTTTGCTTTCAATCCCCTTTCATCCATGTCACTGACTTCTTCCGACATCGCGCGCATCGCCAAACTGGCACGCCTGGAGCTGAGTCCCGCGCACGGCGAGCGCATGCTGGGCCAGCTCAACAGCTTTTTTGACATCGTCGAGCAGATGCGCGCCGTGGACACCACTGGCGTGGAGCCGCTGGCCCATCCGGTGGCCACGATCGGCGACATCGCCCTGCGCCTGCGCGACGATGTGGTGAGCGAGCCCAACAACCGCGAGGCCAACCAGGCCAGCGCCCCGGAAGTCCAGAACGGCTTGTTCCTGGTGCCCAAGGTTATTGAATAAGGCGCGCCACCATGACCAGTTCTCTCTCCCAAACTGCCCTGCACGACCTGAGCGTGCAGCAATTGGCTACCGCCTTGTCCAGCAAGCAGGTGTCGGCTGTGGAAGCCGCCCAGCACTTTCTGCAGCGCGCCGCCGCCCACAGCGCCCTGGGCGCCTATGTCGATGTAAACACCGAGGTCACGCTGGCCCAGGCCGCGGCAGCCGACGCGCGCATTGCCAGCGGCACGGCAGGCGCGCTGGAAGGCGTGCCGATTGCGCACAAGGACATCTTCGTCACCCGGGACTTTGCCACCACAGCGGGCTCGCGCATGTTGGCCGGTTACCGCTCCCCGTTTGATGCCACCGTGGTCGCCAAACTGGGCGCCGGTGTGGCGGGCGGTGCGCCCGGCGCGGGCATGGTCACGCTGGGCAAGCTCAACTGCGACGAGTTCGCCATGGGTTCGAGCAACGAAAACTCGGCCGTGCCCCCCGTCGGGTTTGACGCCCCGGCACCGGTGCGCAACCCCTGGAACACCGAGCGCATTCCCGGCGGCTCCTCGGGCGGCAGCGCCGTGGCCGTGGCCGCGCGCCTGACACCCGCAGCCACCGGCACCGACACCGGCGGCTCGATCCGCCAACCGGCGTCTTTTTGCGGCATCACCGGCATCAAGCCCACCTATGGCCGGGCCTCACGCTATGGCATGGTGGCCTTTGCCTCCAGCCTGGACCAGGCCGGCCCCATGGCACGCAGCGCAGAAGACTGTGCCCTGCTGCTCACCGCCCTGTGCGGCCCGGATCTGGACCGCGACTCCACCTCGCTGGATGTGCCCGCCGAGAACTACAGCCGCAGCCTGAAGGACTCCATTGAAGGCCTGCGCATTGGTGTGCCACAGGAATTCTTTGGCGCCGGTCTGGCCGACGACGTGCGCGCAGCCGTCAACGCAGCACTGGCTGAATATGAAAAACTGGGTGCCAAGCTGGTGCCCATCAGCCTGCCGCGCACCGAGCTGTCCATCCCCGTCTACTACATCATTGCCCCGGCCGAAGCGTCGAGCAATCTGAGCCGCTTTGACGGCGTGAAATTCGGCCACCGTGCCAAGCAGTACACCGACCTGGCCGATATGTACCAGAAGACCCGCTCCGAGGGTTTTGGTGACGAGGTGCAGCGGCGCATCATGATCGGCACGTATGTGCTGTCCCACGGCTACTACGACGCCTACTACCTGCAGGCGCAAAAGATCCGCCGCATGATTGCCGACGATTTCCAGAACGCCTTCAAGGTCTGCGATGTGATCGCCGGACCGGTCGCACCGACCGTGGCCTGGAAGCTGGGCGAAAAATCGGATGACCCGGTGGCCAACTACCTGGCCGACATTTTTACCTTGCCGGGCTCGCTGGCCGGTCTGCCGGGCATGAGCCTGCCGGTGGGGTTTTCCAACACCGAACAAGACCGGGGCATGCCCATTGGCATGCAGCTCATCGGCAACTATTTTCAGGAAGCACGCCTGCTGAACGCGGCCCACCGTTTTCAGCTGGCCACCGGCTTTCACGCGGCCAAGCCCGCAGGATTTTGATATGGCAAGCATGAACGAACCCATCCTCCTGGACCGCCCGGACGCGCCGCTGGTCGCCGGCTACGAAGTCATCATCGGCTTTGAGACGCACAGCCAGCTGTCCACGCAATCGAAGATTTTTTCGCGCGCTGCCACCGCCTTTGGCGCCGAGCCCAACACCCAGGCCTGCGCCGTGGACCTGGCGCTGCCCGGCACCCTGCCGGTGATGAACCGGGGCGCGGTGGAACGCGCCATCGAATTCGGCCTGGCCGTGGGCGCACACATTGCCGAGAAGAGCGTGTTCGCGCGCAAGAACTATTTCTACCCCGACCTGCCCAAGGGCTACCAGATCAGCCAGTTCGAGATTCCCGTGGTGCAGGGTGGCCACGTGGAATTCTTCCTGGACGAGAAAAAAATGTCGGTACGCCTGGTGCGCGCCCACCTGGAAGAGGACGCGGGCAAATCGCTGCACGAAGACTTCATTGGTCAGAGCGGCATTGACCTGAACCGTGCCGGCACACCGCTGCTGGAAATCGTCACCGAGCCGGACATGCGCTCCAGCGCGGAGGCCGTGGCCTATGCCAAAGAGCTGCACAAGATCGTCACCTGGATCGGCATCTGCGACGGCAACATGCAGGAGGGCTCGTTCCGCTGCGACGCCAATGTGTCGGTGCGCAAGCCCGGTGGGCCTTTGGGTACGCGGCGCGAGATCAAGAATTTGAACAGCTTCAAGTTCATGCAGCAGGCCATCGATTACGAGGTGCGCTGGCAGATCGAGCAGATCGAGGACGGCAACAAGATCCAGCAGGCCACCGTGCTGTTCAACCCCGACACCGGCGAGACCCGCGCCATGCGCACCAAGGAAGACGCGGCCGATTACCGCTACTTCCCCGACCCCGACCTGCCCCCGCTGTGCATCGCGCGCGACTGGGTGGAGCAAGTGCGAAGCCAGATGGCCGAGCTGCCGCGCGCCATGGCGGCGCGTTTTGTGGCCGACTATGGCCTGGGTGAATACGACGCCACGCAGCTCACGCAAAGCCTGGCCCTGTCGGCCTATTTTGAAGCGGTGGCCAAGGCCTGCACCAGCCCGAAGCTGGCCAGCAACTGGATCACTGGCGAGTTGGCACGGCGCCTGAATGCGCAAGACCTGTCGATTGAGCAGACGCCGATCAACGCCGGGACATTGGCTGCACTGATTGGCCGCATCAATGACGGCACCATTTCCAACAACGCGGCCCGGCAAGTTTTTGACGAGTTGTGGAAAGCCGCCGCAAACACGGACGCGAACGCAGGCAGCGTCGATGCCCTCATTGAGAGCTTGGGCCTCAAGCAGATGAACGACTCCAGCGCGCTGGAGAAGATCGTGGATGACGTGATCGCCGCCAACGCCAGGAACGTGGCCGAATTCAAGGCTGGCAATGAGAAAGCGCTCAATGCCCTGGTAGGCCAGATCATGAAGGCCAGCAAGGGCCGGGCCAATCCGCAACAGGTCAATGATCTGCTGCGCGCCAAGCTGGCATCAATGCGGTGAACCGGAGTGGGCTGGCCAACGGGGGCCAGCGCTGTCAATGAGTACCGGGCGGCCAGAGCTGGCGCAGGCGCACCAGCTCCGCGTCGAAGCGGGTGTTGATGCGTTTGGTTTCCTCTTCCTGGTCCAGGATCAAACGCTTCTGCGCGTCCATGTTCAGGTTGTTTTCTTCCACCTGGCGGCGCAGGTACTGCGGCGCCTTGGTCGGGTCCTTGCGGTAGAACTCCATTTCATCGTCCAGCTTCTTGCGCTGCACCCCAAGCTCTGACAGTCGCGCAACCGCCACCTTGGCTGCGGCAACGCTTTGGGCAACCGCTTCGGCGCGCTCCCGGTCGTGCGCGGCGCGGTTGGGGAATCGCATGAGCAAGGCCTTGTCGCGCCGCCGGTCTTCGGCCGTGCGGTTGTTCGCTTCCTGCTCCTGCTTGTCTTTGGCCTCTTTTTGGGCGCGCTCCGCAGCGGTCAGGCTGGGGCCGATTTTCTGGGCCACGGTGCCGCTGGGGTTGAGCACTTTTTGCTCCCGGTCCAGGCATTCGGGAATGGGACGATCCGAAGTGAGCTTGCGGCCCTGGGCATCCACGCAGGTGTAGATGCCACCCACAACGGTACCTTGCGCCCATGCAAGAAAAGGCGCACTGCACACTGCCACTGCCAGCATCAGCTGACTTGATCGTTTCATTTTTTAGCTTTCCTCAACCCCGTAACGCTGGCGGTATGCAAGCACCCGCTGATGGTCCTGCGCCGACGTGGCGTGACCCCCGGCTTCCAGGTACTGCATCAGGTCGGACAACCTGGCAATCGAGCAGACCTGCAAACCCAGCGTGCGTTGCACATATTGCACCGCACTATAGGGCACATCCTGGCCTTTGTCTGTGGCCATCTCCTGACGGTCCAGCGCAATGCACACGGCATGCGGCGTGGCGCCAGCAGCCTGGATGATGGCAATGGATTCACGGGCGGCAGTGCCGGCCGACATCACGTCATCCACGATCAGCACCCGGCCCTTGAGGGGCGCGCCCACCAGGGTGCCGCCCTCGCCGTGGTCCTTGGCCTCTTTGCGGTTGTAGGCAAAGGGCACGTTGCGGCCCCGGCGCGCCAGCTCCACCGCCAGTGCCGCACCCAGCGGAATGCCCTTGTAGGCCGGGCCAAACACCATGTCAAATTCAATGCCGCTCTCCAGCAGGCGCTGGGCATAGAATTCCGCCAAACGCAGCAGCTTGGCGCCATCGTCGAACAGCCCCGCGTTGAAGAAGTACGGGCTCATGCGACCCGCCTTGGTCTTGAATTCACCAAAGCGCAGCACCCCGCACTCCACGGCAAACGCCACAAACGCCTGCGCCAATGGGTCTGCCACCGGGGCAGGCGATGGGTCTTGATTCGACATGGGAGATTCCTTGTTTAAGTTAACCAGCCTCAACCTCAACGGCATCCGTTCCGCCACCAGCAAAGGTCTGGAGGCCTGGCTGGAACAGACTGCGCCCGATTGTATTTGCGTGCAGGAGATCAAGGCCCAGGCGCCGGACCTGGCGGACAAATTTGAGGCCCTCTCAGGCCTGAAGGGCTACTTCCACCTGGCCGAAAAAAAGGGCTACTCCGGCGTGGGCGTCTACACCCGGCTGGAGCCCAGCGATGTCGTGGTGGGCTACAACTCGCCCGAGTTCGATCCGGAAGGCCGCTACGTGGAGCTGCGCTTTGACACACCCAAGCGCAAACACTCCATCATCAGCGCCTACTTTCCCAGCGGCTCGTCGGGCGAAGAGCGCCAGCAGGCCAAGTTCCGCTTCCTGGACGAGATGTACCCCTACCTCATGGCGCTCAAGGGCCAGCGCGACTTCATCCTGTGCGGCGACATCAACATCGCCCACCAGGAAATCGACCTGAAGAACTACAAGGGCAACAAGAAGAACTCCGGCTTTCTGCCCGAGGAGCGCGCCTGGATGACCCGGCTGCTGACCGAAGGCGGCCTGGTGGACGTGTACCGCCAGCTGGAACCCACGGCCACCGATGCCTGCTACACCTGGTGGAGCAACCGCGGCCAGGCTTATGCCAAGAATGTGGGCTGGCGTCTGGACTAGTCAATGCGACAAAAAACCCACATTTATTTTTCTTGCGACTCAGAAACGCCAACGCTCAAAGCGCACAACATCAAGCATTGGGCTCCAGGCCACACCGAGGCTGTCGCAAATGCGGGGGATCTTGACGTTGCCCTTCCTGGGCTTTTCACTGGTAATAAGGGTGGCGCCTTTCGCCATCGCCGCGGCAACGAAAAACGGGTCGCCCTTGATGCTGTCAAGGTTTGTGACCACACCGGCATAGACAGGCATGACCTTGGACAGTGCCTCTTGAATAGACTCGTCTATCGCCCAAATCATCTGCTCCCGCCTCTCATAGACCCAGGCGCGCCAAGCGTCATCCTTGGCTTCCAGCTCGTCTATCAAAGTCTGCGGAGCCTTCAGGCGGCCGTCCTGGATGAGACCGTCCAGCTTGTCCCAAAATGCTGGAAAGATGTCAATGGGGTAGTAGCGCTCCCCTGCGTCGATGACTGCGCTGGTATCTATGCAATAAATCGTCGTCATGCTTCAGCCATGCTCCCCGCAGCCAGTTCGCGAATGCGGGGGAGGTGGCGAATCTTCACGCCTAAGTAGTCAGACACCGTGGACAGGTCGATGCGGTCGTTCTCGTAGGCATCGAGCACTAAGCGCACAAACGGTCGGCCCAGGTTTTTCACCGCCATGACAGCCGGACTAGGCCCTCCTCCGCCATCTTGACGCTGGGATAGCTTGAAGAGCTGATATTCCTCACGGAACTGCGATCGCAAGGCAATGTACTGCCGCTGCGACGCGTGGCCCAAGGTGATGAGGCGAACCAGCATGGCTTCGCGACTGACGCAAAAGGGCTTGGCCAGCAATCCAAGCTCATCCAGAGTCCAGTCTCTTGCGCCCCTATCGCCCAGCATCGCCAGAATTTTGTTCGCCGGCATCAGCACTGCAGCGGCTACTGCGTTGCAGAAGCGCTCTATCCTGGCGTCAGGCGTAATGTCCTCGGACGGTGCGAGGTCGCAAATGCCGCCTTGCCGAAGAAGCAGATGGGTCAACTCATGCATCAGAGTAAAGCTTCTGCCTGCGGGCGCATCAGCGCCGTTTAGGATAATCACCGGCAACTGATCAAAGAATATGGCCGCTCCGCGCATCTGTTCCGTCGGCACTCTGCTCGCCTCGAACACAAGCACCCCTTGCGATTCCACGGCTGACTTGCGAGCTTTGAACGCGATTTCTGGCGTCTTCCATATTCGTGATTGCTCGTCAGTGACTTGCAGGAGTTGCGTTACTCGGGCAGCGACGCTTTCCGTATCCTCGTGCAGCGAGGCTTGTGCCTCAAATGTCGGGACTACCGCCTCAATTTCACGCGCAAGCGTCAAAGCCTCGTCTCGCCTTTGACGGGCGCGTCGAAGCTCAATGTTGACGGACGGAGCCGGCGGATGATGCGCAACTTCCCGGTCAAGGCGAAAGTCATGCGTTGATGCTTCCCGAGGGGGAGGAGCTGACAGGAAAAAAAGCGCCAATGGCCGCTTAAATACGCCAGCAACCAATTGCAACTGATGGAACGTCAGCATGGCGGTGCCGGACTCTGCCGCATGAAGCCTGTCGACAGAGACATGCAGCTTGGACGCCGCGTCCTCCAAGGAATATCCAGCCGTCTCCCTTGCCCATACGAGCAAAGAAGGTTGGATCTTCGCGGGAACCGACTTGGACATGCGGGAAATTTTCCAAATTTTGGCGATTTGCTTGACCAGTTTACCTTCTTTCGTTTAAGGCGTCCTATTGGGGCGGACGGCGAAACGCAGATGCGAAAGCGGCAGGTTTGGCAACGCAGAAAAGTAATCCTTGATCACCGTAGCCAAGGTTTAGATACGTGAATTCGCATTCAATATTCAACGGCGGGTGGTCGCCGAAACTCAGATCGCCGCCGCCAGCCCCTTATCGGCCAGGTCGGGAGAGGCCCAATGGTAGTCAATGCGACAAACAAACCTACATTTCTAACGCTGTCGAAGCTGGCACTTGAGCACAAGGCATTGCCCAAAGCTGCAAAGCCTCAAGTTGCGAGTACTTTCGGTTATCGTATGCACTTCAAAGGGAGGCGTAACCCATACCGGATCTGTTTCCGAGTCATATAAGAGTGCGCCTGAAAAACAAGGCAATAATCGAATGCAAGACGCAAGGGTTACTTTCTACACGGCCGCAAAATGCGGTTTTTACAAGCGTGGCGAGAAATTGCCCAGCTTCGGGGGCTTAGCTGACACATTCCAGCAACTAGCCGATTGGAGCAACGGGCTTGCCCTTTCTTTAACCAAGTTGACCGACCCGGCTCCAGATGCGGACACTATGCCGGTTTACATGCTGGAGATGGTGCCATGCGGAAATGGATGGATTCTGGCCTGCTGGAATGAAGTCCCCTCGACTGACGGAAGCATCACATCAGTTAGCAAGGACTCTATCGTTGGTGCGCCCCAGGTCCACATGAATGAGGTCGTGGAAAATTCGATCCCTGGATATGCGACTTACTTCTGGGTTATCCCAGAGAAAAATGTCGTTGCAAGCATCAAATTCCGCGACTTCACCACGGGGTTGAAGGCCATGTCAGACTATGCATATGATTTTTTGGCACTGGAGTCCAAATATGCCATAGATGCCGTAGATGCTGAAGGCCAATCCTACATTGCAGGCTACACCGACAAGGGTGACAACATAGCGACAGCAGCAAAGCCTAAGTTTCAGTTGGTCACATTCAACAAGAAGGGGCGGCGGGCCTACCTGTTAGAGAACCATGCCAAGATAAAGAAGGTATTGCGCGTTGGGCGAGTCACGCTTGAGAATGTCGTGGACCGAACAACTTTTCAGTCTCTGGTGCGTTTTATCCGTGGTGATCTGACTAGGAACTCAGATGTTGAAGTCGGAGTTCATTCGGCGAGGGTTGAGCTTCAATACACGCCCACTGAGGAAGAACTGAAAGCGATGATAGAGGCAGATGACGCGGACGATGACGGGTCTCGCTGGGAGGACCTTGGTTTTGAACTGAATGGCGAAGGCAGCACCATTTGGCTTAATCGTTCGAGGGCAAGCGACACATTTGCTCTAAACGTAGAGTTAGGTGCCTCCGGCGTAGTGAAGACTGAAATGTTGGCTCAGGCGCTCAATGCGCAACGCGACCAAATTTTGCAGCTTTTAGAAGATGCTTAGGGTTATTTTTTTGCTGTTGGTATTCTGCTGCGCTTGCATTGCCTGCGTCGTAGGGTTCTTGCTGGGAAAGAACGTACCTTTTGCACAGCAATGGCCGTTATTTGAAGCTCTACGGTATGCGTCCGGCAATCCCATGTTGAATCGATCGCCATGATCAGGCATCGTCCCCACGAAGGAGATCATGGAGACTATGAATCAAGTGTCGACAGTGGCGCGCCCTCGCCGGCGTGAGTACAGCGTG
>NZ_QFZK01000028.1 GCF_003415675.1 Rhodoferax lacus | reverse complement strand
CACGCTGTACTCACGCCGGCGAGGGCGCGCCACTGTCGACACTTGATTCATAGTCTCCATGATCTCCTTCGTGGGGACGATGCCTGATCATGGCGATCGATTCAACATGGGATTGCCGGACGCATACCTTCAGGCGATTTCCTGGTGGGTAGCAGTTTGTCAATGGGAACAATCATCGGCTCTGGGATGAATCCGAGCGGTCGCTCACTCATGCTGCATGCCCTCCATGTTCAATCCGATCTGCCACATACTTTGGCATGCTCTCCAGACCCTCCGCCCGAAGTAAGTTCACAAAGTTTTCGTTCGCCAGAAGTTGCCGCATTGCTTCGACGGTGAACAAAAGACATTGCTGCGCGAATTCGGCTTTTTTCACCATCATCTTCTGACGGCTAACTTCGTTTTGGTAGGTACGTATAAGGCTTGACGAGGTCACTTCTGAAACCTTCCTAGATGCTCCACGCGCAATGGTTCTCCCCAACGTACGTCGCTTTTCAATTACCTTTCTGGCATTTAGAAGGTGGTTCCCGCGTAATTGGCCGCTTTCGTATGCGTCTTGCAATGCAGCTTGAATATCTTTGTCTGCGCTCCCAGCCCCGGCAATTTTGAGTGCTGCTCCAAGGGGAATACGACCACCTGACACGGCAACAAGCAACCGCTCCTCACCATTCTTCAAGAGATGCAGAATGCCGTGGATGTAGTCAACCCCGAGCCCAGTTTTTTTTGCAATGTCTTTCTTGTCATAGCCCTGCTCATGCAACTTTTCTATGCCAGATAGCAGTTCCAGCGTCCTTGCTTGCCGGCGGGCGATATTCTCAGCGAGACTCATGATGAGGGCATCCTCATCACTGACATGTACGACGATCGCTGGAATAGTCCTTTCAGATAACGCTTTGTATGCTTTTAGCCGACCCTCACCACAAATTAGCAAATATCTTTCCACGCCTTCCGAGTTTCTTCGGGGCGTCACGGTGATGGGCTTCTTGAGTCCAATGTTTTTTATGTTGCCGACAATGTCCTCAAAGATACGTGTATTTCTTTCCCTAGGATTCAGTACGTCAATGAGCTCCAATGGAATTATTCGCAATTCATTTGACCTATGTTCTTTACTCATGCGGCTCTCCTAATGCGGGTGCGCTCGGCCATGCCATGGAGATAGTCCAGGCTGTCAAATCGGAAAGTTTCAAATTCAATGCTGTTGTGTTCTGCCAAGCTGATGCGAGGGCAACCAAATTCCAACCTCGGAAGCAAGTAGTAGTCCAGTGGCGCCCTATTGGGTTGATCAAGACGCACCGCTACAGTGATATCGGGCTCAAGGCTGGTGTCGAACCTGATCTTCCAGCGGTGACGTCCGTTTCCGTGGGTTTGGCACCGCGCAAGAACAATAGATACGGAGATCTCGTGGTTTATTTGCAGGAGATCTGTGGCGGGATCCCGTACAACCGTACCGCCCAAATTGACAATTTCCCGCTCCGTGTTGCTAATGATCTCTGGGTGCAGAGTGCGGAGAAATCTATTCACTTCCAGAAACTGGTAGTCACGGTCTGGCGTGAATCCGACAGCCTCATAGGCTCTGATCAGGCTGCCGAAACGATGAATATAAGCAGAAGCTGATGGCATGTCTTCCGCTTCGTCAATGATTAGCCCAGACAGAAATCCACGATGTTGGTATAGGTTCCGCAGTTTTTCAATGAGCTCATCATTGCTGTAACGATGGGATCTGGCCCGCATTATCCCCTGGGCCGTGTAAAAGATCTCGGGTGAAACCAGTGCTTCAAATGCACCTTCTTTCTTGATCCACATATCCGGTTGATTGGCTATACGGTGTTTTTTGAGTTTGAATGAGATTCTGTTATAAACGTTGTTGCCCACATACTTCTCATTGCTCAGCACCTCACGGACAGTTGAGCGAGTCCAGTTCCGGTCTAGATCAGTCCGCACTCCCTTCTCGTTGAGCCTGGTGGCAATGTTTGACTCAGGCAGTCCTTCATCAATAAACCAGCGATACATCTGATTCACAATTTCCACCTCAGAATCTGGGCCAGGGATCAAAATAACTCGGTCTGTTTGCAAGCTCTTATGCTCGCCACGAGCAAGTTCACTTTTGATGGATCCGCCTTGGTCAATTAGCACCCGACGTAGTCCAAACCCTGCAGGCCCACCCTGCCTATATCCGAGCTCAATCAATCGACACTGCCCAGCAAATACCTTCGCGGAGAGTTCGCGGCTGTACTCACCGGCCATGGCTCGCTTGACCCCTTTGACAATGGTGGACACGGGTGACCCATCGTTTTCGAACTGCTCAGCACAATATGTGACTTGGATACCAGCGCGCCGGCAGATGTATTCGTAATACGCGCTCTCGTCGGCGTCCTGAAATCGGCCCCAGCGGCTGACGTCGTAGACCAAAATCATCTGAAAGTCCACTTGACCTGACTCCACATCCCTGATTAGCTTCTGAAGTGACAGCCGACCACCGATATTCAAGCCGCTTTTGCCCTCGTCAGCATAGGTGCGCACGATCTGGATTCCACGTCGTGCTGCATATTCACGGATCTTGTCCCCTTGGTTTTCAGTCGAATACTGTTGATGTTCCGTGGACATGCGGACGTATTCGGCTGCGCGGAACTGAACCGGCGGAATAGACGCTTCCGTTGACAACTCATCTGAAACCATAGGTTCAAAAGCCCACTTCTTAAAAGGTAAAGGACATGCCGATCCCTGCAGTACATCATTGCGATGGCCTTCCGAGCTGGGTTGTCGAGCGCTTGTTGCCGCAAAGTTACCTGATATGGCCACCAATAACCATCACGTACTGTCTTTGCAAGAGGTGACTTTGCAATGACCATTTCGGCAGCTGGAATCAAGGCAGACGAGTGAAATCTCGACAGTCCATACCTTGCTCTTCCGAGATTGGCTCCCAAGAACAGGGGAAATTCGATAGATTCCCGCTGCAAATGGGTCACGCAAGCCGGACTCATCTATCTTTGCAAGGCTTGTCACTGGGAGAGAACCGCATTTATCTCTCTGCTGACGGCGATTTCTCTCGGCATACTCGGGGTGATCGTCTCGATACTGGCGCCAGTATCCAGGATTCCGGTCCATCCATTCGCGCTGCAGTCGCTGTTTATTCTCGCGATAGTCTGGGTCGGTTTGCAGCTTTCCTTGATACCAGCGCTGTCGTCGAGCCTTTTGGCACGATGATTTCGAGCAGTAGAGTTGATCCGGCCTCTGTGGAACCGGCGTGAAAGGAAGGCTGCAGCATGCGCATGACTTGTCTTGCATCTGATCGCTCCGTACGTTTGTGACGTTTGGAAGCGGAACGCAAGAATGCCGTCAGTCTCCTTAGTTTGAGGACAATTTACGAAAAGAAGAACCTTTTTTTAGAAATTAAATGTGAAAATGGATTCCTGCATCCCTGCTAGGGCTGGAGCTGGATCCGATTTCCGTTGTCTGGTGGCTTCTTAAATAGTGGCTAATGACTTGTATTAATATAGAGTCGGTGCGTTGCATGTAAAGATCGGGAGAATTCGAAGCGAATGTTCTCGCCATCACTCGTCAGCTTGTCTAAATCGGAACGATGATATCGTCTTGGCATTTATTGCTCGTTGCAGTGATGGAGGTATTGATCGCGCCAGAACCGAAAAACTTCTAAAGTTTTTTTGCCCTCCGAAACATTTGCCCGATGTAACCGGCATAACCTTGGCGCGGATCAACTTAGGTTGTTGATTCCAAATGGGGTTAACGGAAAATCTTGGCTAGGGACAACACGGTTCTTGGAAAATCAAGGGCGCAGGTAGTGCGGCGCGAACTGGCTGTCGCGGTCTTTATGTGCAAAGACTGGCACCTGTTGGTGCAGCCTTACTTCGTCTGGGAACGCGTGCAAGGGCCTGGAGAGGTGACTACGGGCCTCAAATTAGCCCCCCATTGCTGTACGGAGCCAGTTCCGCAGGCCTCTCAGCCCGCCTACGATTAAAGAGCTAGCGCGATCCCCGCTTGTGTATGGTCTCAGTTGGCTTGATTTTGATCTGCAGTGCGCGCATTCCCTGCACCCGCCTTGCAGTCCGTTCGACCTGAAAACGTGTCTGGTAGGTGTCCACGTGGCCGTTCAAAGTCACCTCTCCGTGGTCCACAAACACTTCGATATCTGCTTTATTGATGGAAGGTAGTGAGTCAATCCTCTCCATCAAATCGGCTTTTAGTTCCGCATCGGTTCGCATCATATTGTCTTCCCAGATTTGCCCCCCTCGCCAAGGGGTATGGGTGTGAAGTCGGCGATGGCTCCACTCTAGGAAGGCTGTGACCGTGCCGTTTGAGAATTCTCAACTGCGCAAAGAAAGTCGGGGAAAAAATGCCAGTATGAAAATTCCGACTGACACCGTCATCCTACCCATTCTGGCTTGTGCTTCGATTCTGGCTTGCAGCCATTGGAACAATATGGCTGATCCTGAAGCGCTGTGGCAGCAAAGCGTATCTCGACGGGATCTGGCCTTGAGGAATCAGAAGATACTGGACGATATGAAAGGCACCATCCGGGACATGCGTGCCAAAGCATCCCAGGGTAGTCCGGCGCATCGCGTAGCCCTGGAGCGGGAGCTCATTCCTATTGAAAAAATGTTGCAGCAAACCCAACTGCAGCTGCTTCTGACCCATGCGGATGACGAGGCGACCCGTCGGCTAATCAGGCAATCGTTCCAGCTTGCCCCACCTCCGGAGAGCACAAGGTGGAACAACGGTGGATGAATAGCTATCCGACAGGTGTTCCAGCAACAGTTGACGTCAGCCCGTACCTCTCGCTGTCAGCATGTCTGCGCTCTGCTTGCCAGTCATTTGCTAATTTACCAGCCTTCAGTGACTTAGATACCTCCATTCGCTACACAGAGTGGGACCGGTACAGTCGCCACTTCGCAGCCTACTTGCAGAACGTACAGAGCTTGAGGCATGGTCACCGCATTGCACTTATGATGCCCAACCTGTTGCAGTACCCGGTAGCACTCCTTGCGGCCTGGCGCGTAGGCCTGGTGGTGGTGAATATCAATCCGGACTCCACTGCCGAGGAACTGGAATACCAGCTCAAGGATGCTGATGTTTCGGCCATAGTGGTTTGCGAAGAAATGGTGCCAACCCTGCAACGGGTGCTGGAGTGGAACCCCGACTTGGTATTGAGCGTTGTCATTACCCAACCGGACGACCTGCGACCACATGCCATGGGAGCACCGACCAGTGCCAGTGTTAAGTACCGAACAAAGGAGTCGGGTCCCTGGCAGATTGCAGAGAGCGAGCCGTTCGATGCCGCTCTTCGGGGGGGAGAGGGCTTTGAATTGCAGGAACCGGCATCCTACCTTGCGGACATTGCCTTACTGCAATACACCAAGGGAAGTACCGGTTTGGCAAAAGGTGTGATGCTGACGCATGGAAATCTGCTGGCAGTTATGGCCCAACTAGGTGAGTGGATCACACCTGTTCTGCGCAGAGGACAGGAGGTGTGTGTTTGTCCTTCGCCACTTTGGCGGATTGATGTGTTGGCACCGTGGATGGTGCTTTCGGGTGTTGGCGCTCACTCCATTTTGCTTGCTGATTCAAAAGACTTGGGTCTCATCGCGCAAACACTGGGACACTACCCGGTAACGGTCATACTGGGATTGAATACGCTCTATGGCTCACTGCTGAAGGCTCCGGGGTTTGCAGCTTCCAAAATGCCGACACTCAAGTGTGCCCATGCAGTTGGGATGGCGGTTCAAGCTAGCGTTGCGGAGCGATGGAAAAAGGCTACCGGTGTTCCCATTATTCAAGCCTATGGACCCACGGAATGCACTTCGGCCGCATCGTGTAAGTTGCTGGACAATGTGGAGTTGATCGGAACCATAGGACAGGCTCTGCCCGCGACTGAAATCGCCGTTAAAAACGAAACGGGTCAAGAAGTGCCTCAGGGAACTACCGGTGAGATTTGGATCCGTGGACCTCAGGTCATGCAAGGCTATTGGTTAAGAAAGCAGGAAACGGAGCAGGTCCTGACCGCCACTGGTTGGCTGCATACAGGCGATATGGGATTCATGGATAGGTACGGTTATATCTGGATGACCGGGCGCAAGAGATCGACGCTGCCGCAGATTCAAGACGCCCATTGATGTGGCCAAGGCGTTTCTTGGAGTGCAGACAGAGCAACGGGATGGCGAAATTCGTAGCGTGGCCGAAACGTATTCCGGTGTAGGCTCAAAATCAACAACCGTATGGAATCCAGCCACGAACCTGTGTCAAATCATCGTAACAAGCGCGGTACGCACACAGGATATTCAGCACAGCCAGCTTGGCGGGATCACCGGCTTGGATCTGAGACCGCAATGGCTGGGCTCCGCCGCCGATGCCAGGTGATCCAATGTCACAGGTCCACTCTGAAGCGCGCCCGGAATGCTGGTTTTACCTTTCAAATGGCAATGGAAGTCGACCAGCTACTTGAGAAAGAACGGTTGTGGCAAGCCCTGGTTGCACATATGTTGAGGACTTGAGCTTGCGGTTGCGGTTGCGGTTGCGCACTGTTCTGAGAACGCCCTGAGTCTTGGTTTCTTCTTGATATTTCGCAAGGGGGACTCAACGCGGCGGTTGGAGACTTTCCATAGTTGGGGCTTCCAACTGAGTGACTAGTAGGGAGCAATTACATGAAAAGATACATGCCATATGTTCTTCTCGCTGTGAACTTTTGGACCTGCAATGCGCTTGCCCAATCTCACCCACTTTACAGCGCCCGCATGGAGTTCCATGCAATAACTGATGCGCCGGCACCTGAACTCACACCCGCAATCCGTCTTTTCAGAAACTTGCCTAGGACGACGCAGGAGTACCGCCTGCAGAGGGTATGGGCCTGGTCCACCGGTCCTTCCATGGTGTGGTCCTTGGATGCGAGCTATCACCTTTCGGATAACGCTGTGGGCGAAGCGGAATCGCATGCGAGTATAGGCTCCCAGGGTCGAAAGAAGGTTTACGCAGTCCACTTTCAGCCTGGATTCAAGCTTTCGGACAATTCATGGGCGTACGCCAATATTGGGTATGAAGGCACCTCATTACACGAAGAAACGGCTCGTGGGGTGGTTGATTGGGAAATGGAGGTTGTGAGCTACGGGCTTGGTATGCGCAACCTTGTTGGAGAGCATTTCTATTTGCAAACCGATATACAGCAACTCTTTCCTACCAGCCCTCTGGTTCATGGCAACGGTATCGGACTGAAACCGCCTAGCACTTCAGGGTGGTTGCGTGTCGGCTATAACTTTTAGACGCTGCTTGGGCGGACAGGGACTCCTGCGCATAGCCAAACGGATGGCTGCTTTGCCAACACCACGCATCGGAGCACATCTGGTTCAGAGTGCGCTCCGCCTTCCAGCCTAGAATCTGCAAAGCTTTGTTGACATCGGCGTAACATATGGCTACGTCCCCGGAGCGTCGGGGTGCGATACGGTAGGGAACTTTCTTACCGCTGGTCTGTTCGAACGCTGTAACGATGTCGAGCACACTGTACCCGGTTCCTGTGCCCAGATTAATCTCTATACAGCCTTGCAGAGCCTTCAACTGTTCCAGCGCGCGTGCATGTCCCCTTGCCAAATCCATGACATGAATATAGTCTCGTACACCGGTTCCATCCGGGGTATCGTAATCTCCACCCCAGACCTGAAGTAGGTCCCGTCTCCCCACGGCAACCTGAGCGACGTAGGGCATCAAATTGCTGGGAGTACCCTGTGGATCTTCACCCATCGCACCACTGTCATGTGCACCTACAGGATTGAAATAGCGCAACAGAACGGTAGTCCATCTAGGATTGCTGCGACAGAGATAGCGCAGCATATCCTCGATGACCAGCTTGGTCTGGCCATAAGGGTTGGTGGTAGACAGGGGGTGGTCCTCCGTCAATGGCAGCCACTGGGGCTGGCCATAGACGGTGGCTGATGAACTGAACACCAGCGCATGAACGGCACATTCCTCCATGGCCTGAAGCAGAATCGTAGTGCCCACGACGTTGTTGCTGTAGTAGCGCACGGGCATTTGTACAGAATCGCCCACAGCCTTCAAACCCGCAAAATGCACCACTGCCTTTGCGCCACTCAGACACAGTGCCTTGACTACCTGGGCTTTACACCGCAGGTCACCCCGGTACAAAGTCACGTTTTTACCAGTGATATGCCTAATGCGTTGCAGAACCTCGGGGTTGCTATTGCTGAAATTGTCGAAGACGGATACGTCATACCCTGAATTCAAGAGGTCCACACAGGTATGCGATCCAATGTAGCCTGCCCCCCCAGTTACCAGAACTTTCATATGCAATTGAGCTCGGTGAGTGGGATAGGGTGATTCACTTTGGGCTCGCAGCTAAGGCAATGCAACGTGGCCGGGTACACATTGAGACGCCGCAGATCAATATTGTTCCCACAGACACTGCACTTACCATATGTATTGCTCCGCAGGCGCTCGTGCGCAACGCACAATTCCGAGAATTCACGGGCTGCTTGGTCGAACGTGACATAGTCATGTTTTAGATTGGGGAGTGCATATGGCCGCGAACGGAAGCGCTCATATGCCTCGCGCAAAATCTGGAGTTGCTCAAATTCCTTCTGCAAAATGATTTGCGAAAAAATAGGGGCTAGTTTTTCTTGGTAGCTATCCACAGAACCTCCTTTCTTACGAACCAAGTAGCTTGCAATCGTGACAAAAATTCAATTTGTGAATTGTCAACAGCGTGCTAAACGTCTTTATCAATAATCGGGTCAATCCAAAAATGAGGAAGAACCATGCAACAATCCAATCGCAGTAGTCGACGCAGCAAGGCGGTGGACGGCCTTTCCCCCCACGATTTTGACCAGGCCTCGTTAGGCATTGTGTTGAGTGCGCGTGTCCATTTGCAAACTTCGATTCTTGCCGGCTCACGCAGCGAGATCAAAGCGCATACACGCAGCCAACGAGCTCGGACCTCTTGGCTTGTGGAGCAGTAGTCAGGCTTTTGGCTAAACCCCAAAGGTGGTTTGCCGAGCGCGTCGGACGTGTGGTGTGCACTCATTAGGAATCCAACGGTCAGTCCAACCTAGGCATTGTGGCCACAGTTCCGAAATTACCTCTTTATTCGGTGCAAGCCCTTGAAATGATCGTGTGCGGCGCCACTCAGGTACGCACGACCAAAACCGGAAGCATGCTTCTTTGGAGAACATGCTCTGCCACGCTGGACCGTGTCAACCGATTCAGGCTGCTAGGGGCATCCAATCCCATCACGACGAGATCGGCATGGCAACTGTGGGCCGCACCAGTGATGCCATACCAGGTTCGTGCTTCCTCCTGTGCCTGAAAAACCACGCGCAGACCAGCGGCTGTTGCCCGGTCGCATGCTGATTGCATAGTTTGATGTGCTTCTTGACGCGAAGCTTGGCCAGATCGGATGCTGTCCTGGCCAGATTTGATAGCTACCCGGGGGCAATGGGAACAGGTCGTATACGATGACTAGTGTGAGACTGGCATCAAAGGTCCTGGCTACATTGATACCTCAGTCCAAAGCGGCGATAGCTGTTGGCCAATCCCCCACAGCTACCAAGACATGGTTGTACATGGCCATATTCCTTAGCCGGTATCGCGAAGAATGCAGATTCTGGCCCCAAGCGCTGGATACTGCATGCGGATTGTCAAGCAGATTCCTTGCAGTGCTTCGAATAATTGGCATAACCAGTGTTTGACACTACGGAGTACTCTATGCCAAGTCCCAAGAAACTACTCTTTCATGAAGAGGCTCGTGAGCGAATATGCAGCGGCGTGGATGCGCTGGCCGAGGCCGTCAGTGTCACCTTAGGTCCACGGGGACGCACCGTGATACTTGAGGACGCACTTGGTGCCCCACAAATTGTTAATTCTGGGGTAGTTGTTGCTCGTTCCATTGAACTGGAAGACCGCTTTGAAAACATGGGTGCTCGATTGCTATGTGAAGTCGCAACTCGTACGAGCGAAATGGCTGGTGATGGAACCACCACGGCTACGGTCCTGGCGCGAGAAATGATCATCCAGGGCAGACGCTATATCGCCGGTGGCATGAATCCCATGGAGCTCAAGCATGGCATGGAACTGGCGACAGCGGCTGTAGTGCGGGCCCTGCAGTCCATGGCTAAACCGTGTACCTCGCCCCAAGACATTGCCCATGTGGCATCGATTGCGGCCAATAATGACCGATCTATCGGTGACCTGCTAGCATCAGCCATGGAGAAGGTCGGGCGCGAAGGAGCCATTGCGATTGAGGATGGATCTGGACTGCTCAGTGTGCTGGAAGTGGTGGATGGGCTGCAGTTTGACCGCGGCTATCTCTCTCCCTTCTTCGTGAACAACACCGATGGACATTTGGCGGTCTTGGAAGATTGTTCGATCTTGCTCTGCGATGGGAGGCTGTCCCGGATCACTGACTTGTTACCGCTGCTGGAAGCGGCGCTCAAGGAGGCACGCCCTTTGTTGGTGATCGCAGAAGACTTGGATAGTGACGTTCTGTCGCTACTGGTCGTCAATGCCATCCGCAGTTCACTCAAGACGTGCGCCGTCAAGGCGCCCGGCTTTGGTGAGCAGCGCAAGGCTTTGCTACAGGACCTGGCCGCATTGACCGGCGCCCATGTAGTCAGCGAGGAGATGGGCCTTACGCTGGCCAAAACAACCTATGCAGACTTAGGTCATGCCCGCCGGGTAGAAGTGGGAAAAGATAGCACCACCATCATTGGTGGCACCGGACAAACTGATGCCATTCAAGAGCGGGTTGCATTCATTCGCAAAGAGCGAGAGACGGTCGGTACCCATTACGACCGGGAAAGACTGGATGAACGGGC
Organism: Rhodoferax lacus; assembly: GCF_003415675.1. Taxonomy (GTDB): domain Bacteria; phylum Pseudomonadota; class Gammaproteobacteria; order Burkholderiales; family Burkholderiaceae_C; genus Allorhodoferax; species Allorhodoferax lacus. The sequence continues at coordinate 27,238 of NZ_QFZK01000028.1, read as the reverse complement.
AGCGAAGCTCTCCGGTGGAGTCGCACTCATCAAGGTGGGAGCGGCCACAGAGACTGAGCTAAAGGAACGCAAATTGCGTGTGGAAGACGCCTTACATGCGACGCGTGCCGCAGTCGACGAGGGGATTGTTCCGGGCGGCGGTGTGGCATTGCTGCGTGCACGCAATGTTCTATCCACCATGTCGGGTTACACGCTGGACGAAAGTTCGGGCATTCGTCTCGTGATGCGCGCGTTGGAGGGCCCCTTACGTCGAATCGTCTTCAATGCGGGTGAGGAAGCGTCGGTCATTGTGGATCGTGTCGAGGCGTCCAGCGAGCCGGCGTTTGGCTATAACGCAGTCACACGCAGCTATGGAAATCTGCTTCAGATGGGAGTCATTGATCCAGCCAAAGTGACCCGCCTAGCTTTGCAAAATGCAGCATCGATTGCCGGTTTGGTACTCACGACCGATTGCCTGATTGTAAAGAGTGCGCTCGCGAACAACGCCCATCAGAACTTGGACACGGACAGCGGTAGCGCGCTGTAGCTCGGCGATGATTCCTTCAGATAAATCTGCCATCGTCTGGGAAAATGGAATGATCGGTTCACATGGCCTGGCAGGTGAGTGGGGATTGCCCGTCCAAGCCCGTGGGATGGTCGTTTTTTCACAATGCGGTGGAAGTCGCAGGCAGGGTTCGCGCGACCGCCACGTGGCAAAACTGTTCAACGACTATGGTCTGGGAACTGTGCTGTTCGATCTGCTTACTCACGAAGAGGCCCTGCAGCAGGTAGCACAGTCGAACATCAGTATGTTGTCTGAGCGTTTGCAGGATGCCTTGCTGTGGCTGAAAGGTCGCTACGAAGCTAAGTCACTGCCTCTTGGACTTTTTTCTTCCGGCTACGGCACTGCGGCAGCGATGGTTGCTGCTGCACTGATGCCGTCCGAAGTCCGTGCCATTGTTTCCCGCAGCGGTCGACCCGACATGGCCGACGGCTACTTGGCTGACGTGCGTGCACCCACACTCCTGATCGTAGGGGCGAAAGATCCCTATGTGCTGGCCGTCAATCGCGCTTGTGCGCAGACCATGGCCTGCCTGACTGATCTCAAAATTATTCCCCGTGCCACCCATCTCTTTGAAGAGTTTGGCACGCTTGATGCGGTCACAGTCCTGGCCATCAACTGGTTTCTTAGGTATTTCAGCGAACCGGGTGATGTTCCTGTGGAGGAATTGCTCCTGCGTAGGTAGTTGCTGCGGCAAGATGAGCGAATCCAGCGCGGCCAGTCCACGCGTACCATACATTACCAGAGGCACGGACTACCAGCCGTGTCGAGCACGACACCATTGCCGCCGCGGTCACGCGCTAACTGCAAGGCCACTTGTGCACGGGCTTGGAGTGCGGCATAAGAGGCCTCCTGAAACCGTTGACGAGCTCCGATACTGACCGAAAGGTAGACCAAGCGGCCATTCACATCGATTGGACAGGCTGAGACATTGGAGACGATTCGCGATGCCAAGGTTTCGCCACCGTCCTGCGCCGTGTTGGGCAAGACAATTTCCAGAGTGTCCTGCTGTGCCCGACCCAGAATATCAGCACTTCGCAGCAAGCCCTGGATGATACGGACCAAATTGTTCATCAGGGTTGGACGCGCATCGGTATATGAATTGGGATCCAGTCCCAAGCACAGCATCATCAGCGGGTGCCCATAGCGGACCGCGCGGGATAGTTCAGCCTCAGCCACACGAAGAAAATGTGCTTCATCCAAGCTTTGCCCGAGGTCCTTGTGAATCTGAGTGATGTCCTGGAGACTGACAGCAGCGCGGGCCGTACCATCGCGAATGGGTGTGACATTCATGAGAAACCATTGCTCCACAGAATCTGTGGACAAGGCATATTCCAACTCATAACCCGGACGGACTCCCTTGATAACCTCTGAAACGGCGTCCATCGCCTCTTGTTCAATATCCGGTTGAGAACCAATCAGGGCGGTAATTATCCGTGCATAGTGTGTGCCTATCAATCCATCTTCTGATGCATAGCCATGGGCCAGACTCTGGAGGTGGGCATTCAATGCAGCATTGGTTTGAAGCACTAGGCCATCGTTATCGAGGACCGCCACCCGGCTTGGCAATGAATCAAAGGCGGCTTGATGCAGGCCGCTCATTTTCTGGAAATGGAGTTCCATTTGCTTACGCCCCGTGATGTCTACGTGTGTTCCGATCAATCGCTTAGCTGTACCATCCTGCGCTGCAGAAAAAACCGCACCGCGACAGAGAATCCACTTGTAGCTTCCGTCTTTGCAAAGAACCCGCTGTTCGATAGAAAATCTTGGATTCGTTCCGGACAAGCAGGCTTGCATGGTAAGTAAGAAATTCGACTGATCTTCCGGATGTAGTAGGTTTCGCCAAGCGTCCAGTGTGCCGCTAAACTCATCCACGCCGTAGCCAAATAGCTGCAACAGCTTGCTCGAATATTTTACGCAACCGGTTTGAACATTCCAGTCCCAGACGCCGTCGCCTGCGGCATCCAGAGCAAATTTCCAACGTTGTTCATCGTCTCTCAACTGATGCTCAAGCCGTATCCGCTCCGTGATATCTATCAGTGTCAGCAGGAAGCCCTGGCCAGGAGCGAGAGGGGCCAAATCGGCTTGTACATGCCGTGCCGCTAAGCCCGCCTCCAGAAGAACCAATTCACAGTGCTCGTTCACGCCGAAGTGAGATGCCCGCTCCATCAGAGTATGCATTTGGTCTCGCTGCGTCGCAACGATAAACTGATCAAATGGCTTCTCAACCAGATGCGTACGATCCATTTCCAGCATCTTCGAGGCGACCAAATTGGATTTGAGAATGATGCCCTTGGCGTCAAGCCGAAAAAAGGCTACCGGTGAAAAATCAAAGAGCTCCGAGGACTGCTTGAGCGCCATCTCCACTTTGGAGCGCGTCTCCTGCAAATGCTCATTCTGCATCTCCAATTCGATTTTGCTGACGGCGAGGTCTTCCAGCAATCTCGGGACATCGGTTTCGGGCTGCCCGGCAGAATTGGCGGTACCGGGAATGCGAAAACGATTACGTGCGCGCGAGCGCAACTCTTGTTCGCTCAAGGGATTGATCTTGTAACGCATTTCCCACAGATTGTTCAGAGGAAATGCTGTCAGCCTTCGTAAGTCCTCAGTGTGTCCATCGAACAAATGGTGATATCTCGACTGGATACATGAATAATGCCCAACTGGTGCAGAGTAGAGAAGGCACGGCTGACTGTTTCCAGTGTCAAGCTCAAGTAGCTTCCGATATCGCGTCTCGTCATGGGCAAGGTAAAACGAGACGCTGAACAGCCCATGGCCGCAAAACGTTCAGACTGCGCCAATATAAAACGTGCGACACGGACTTCCGACTTCGCTGTATGCATTACCGTAATGGCGGCTTGTTCGCGCGTCACCTCACGACTGGAGGCCCAGTACAGCATTCTTTCCACATCATCACTACTGCGATCGGAGGAGAAAATGATATCAGCGGGCAAGCGTATCACTTCACAATCGTTTAATGCGACGGCTTCACACCAATAGTGCCCGTCGCACACCCCATCGCTTCCCAGCACGTCACCCCGGTTGGAAAAGGAAGTTACATGTTCGTAGCCATCCGTGTGTGTAATGACTGATTTCAGCGCACCGAGTCTGACCACATAGAGTCCGCCGAACAACTGTCCCATGACAAAGACGCTCTGACCTGCACGTAAGCGACGTATACGAAATTTCAGACTACTCTGTAAGGTGGTACCAGGGGCTCGATAACCTATCAATGACATGACCTCGCTCAAGGAAGCATGGTCACGGTCCATATTCACCCAAGGGGAGCGAGCACTGACAGGCGAATATACGGATGTTTCGGTGCTTGGTGCTTCGTGTACATGCATGTTGCTTGAATCCCTCACACCGTGTGCCCGGTGGGCGCGCCTATCGATGTAAGATTCGTACTCTAGGTGTGGTCCACCCTGGTGTCTGTAGGGAGACTTTGACTCTTACTGTCGGTCTTGTTTGATAGAGGCACTCACTCGCTGCATCCAAAAATCTAGGGATGCCCATCCTCAAACATTTTGTGGCGGATGGCCAGTCGCACCAGCGCTGGCACGTCCTTGACGTTGAGTTTTGCCATTAGACGGCTGCGGTAGGTTGCAACCGTCTTCGGTGAAAGGTGCAAGAAGCTTCCGATGGTTGCGCTGGACAGACCTTGAACCACCATGGAAATCACTTGCCTTTCCCGCGGTGAAAGGGTCTCAACCGGATCTGCGGAGTGCGGTTGTGTAAATGACTGTACGGCCATTGCAGAGACCTCTGGGCCCAAAAAGCGCTGACCAGATGCTGCCGCTTCAATGGCCGTCGCAAGCTCGCGCCCAGCGGAGCCCTTAAGCACATAACCCAGTGCCCCGAGTCGCAATGCCTCCGCAATCATGTTAGGCTGGGCTAGCATGCTCAGGACCACACAGCGGGTGTGCATATTGCGGCTTTGTAACTCGGCTAGCAATTCCAGCCCGGAGCGATCACCCAAGTGCAGATCCAACAGAAGTACATCGGGCTGTAGTTTCTGGATTGCCGCCAAGGCTTGCGTCAAATCGGCGGACTCTCCCACCACCTGGTAGCCCCAAGTCTGCAGCAACACACGCAGACCTTCACGCATGATTTGATGGTCATCGACCAAGAACAGCTTGATCATTCTGCATTCTCCCAATGCAGACTGAGGTGCGCACCCCCTTTATCACCAGAATTCAGGGTGATATGGGCACCAATGGAATTCGCCCGTTCGTGCATGCCGGCTAAACCCAAGTGTCCAGCAGTCGCCTCCGCATTGGCCGGATAACCGCATCCGTTGTCCCAGACCTCCATGGTCAGATCCGCGGGACTGCCTGCCAATGACAGCTTCAGCAGGTTGGCTCCAGAGTGTCGAATAGCGTTTTCTACTGCCTCCCGGGCGATCATGAAGACTGCATGCTCGACCGCAGCAGGCCAGCGGATGCCGGCCACTTCTGGTGGTGCCTGGAGCACCATTTGCATGTCCTTTTGTGAACCTGCACGGTTGCGCAGCTCATTGTCCAGTGCGGCTGCCAGACCATTTTCACCCAACATCGGAGGCTGCAGGTCCGCCAAGACCACACGCACTTCGCGAATTGACTGCTCGATGAGTGTGCCAAGTTGACCAAATAGTCGAGATTGTTCGACCGAATTTCCCTGCGAGCGTAAGGCTGCAATGGTCTCGTGAACTATACGGACGGCGGCCAGGGTTTGGCCCAGTTGGTCATGCAGGGCCAGCGATATCCGTCTGATCAAATCCTTTTCCTGCAACATTAGCCGGTGCGTCAAATGTGAGAGGCGCTTACGCATGACTTGTTGTTCCGCTTCGGCAATCAGGTTGTGCGTGACGTCGCGCAAGGTAGTGATCAGAACCGGATGCCCCTGAATCAGTACGTTCGCAATAGTCCCTTCAAGGTCAATCTCCACGCCGTCGGATCGCAGCCCCTTGACTCTGCGCAATCCCATCATGCGGCCACTTGTGCATTGCGTACGAGCGAACTCCTCCCGCATGTTGGTGTGGGCCGCACGGAAGCGCTCGGGCAGCAGCATCTCCACGCTTTTGCCCAACATGGCTTCATGCGGGACACCAAAAATGCGCCCGGCACTCGGACTGAAAATCTGAATCAAGCCATGTGCATCGGTGCTGATGATGGCCTCGTGCGAGGCGTTGACAATGGCATTTAATCGGGCCTGTTCCTGGTTGAGGCGTTCCAACTCAATGTGGTGCTGCGTGACGTCCCGAAAGACAACGGAGATGCCATTGCTGGAAGGGTACACGCGCACCTGATGGCGCACCTGACAGTCAGGATAGATCACGTCGTAGCTACTGGGCCAATGCCCCTGAAGGGCCATCGTGAAATGAAAATGGTGATCTGTCTGAAGGGCTTCAGGAATACTTTCCCATATGACCTGACCCAACAGATCCTCGCCACGCCGATGGAGCAGTTTCTCCGCCTTGGCGTTGACAAATGTGAACCGTGCTTTCTGGTCCAATTGAAGGAATCCGTCCTCAATGTCAACCAGAGGCGGCTGAATGGTGGCGTTCGAGTGCGGGATGGGCGGCCGCAGCTGCTTCAATTCGTGAATGAACAACATGCAAACGTGGGTACCGTTGCATTCCAGCTTGGACACTTCCATTTCCACAAGGTCGGCCTCCCCCATAGAGCGGAACGTTCTGCAATGTATGGGCTCCAGCTGCTGCTTGTTGAACTGCAATGCATGCTGAATCGATAGCCTGTCATCCGGATGGAATAAAACGTCCAGATTTAACTCGAGCATGCGTTCTACCGGGTAGTCGAAGCAGTGTCCCGCTGCCTCATTGGCAGCCAGGACCCGCAAGGTGTCAGAAGCCACAATCAGCAGCGCGACGGAACTGCGTTCGAACAGGGCTTGGTAACAGGCATGCTGCAACTCCGGGTTTGAGGGAACGGCTGCTGGCATATCAGTGTTGCACGCAATCATCGGCGAACTTGCGACTTATCAAGTTTTGCTCCCATCTATGGCCTAGGCTGGTGTGGACCTAGCTACTCCACTGCAGCAGTGCAGGTAAAGGGCTTAATCTATCCATAAATGTAAAGGAATTTGAAATGAATAAGTTGCGTATATTGGACAAGCGGCTGAATGATTCAATGGAACGTATGTTCCGCCGTGCGGCATCCAGTTGGAAAGCCGATTGGGAGACCGATCTGAGCGATATCCGCGTCGATATGGTAGAAGTGAATGGTGCCTACAAAGTCCTTGCTGATTTGCCAGGTGTTAAGAAGGAAGATATTAGTGTGCGCATTGACGGCAACAGGTTGCAAATTGATGCGCATGCCTACGCCGTGAAAAATCTCAAAGACCATGGAATTACAGTGTTGCGCAACGAGCGTCGCCATGGAACGCTTCGCCGCGCATTTACTCTGGCCCAGGATGTGGATGAGGGCAAGGTAGTTGCAAAGTTCAGTGACGGTTTGCTGCAGCTCGAACTGCCAAAGAAAGTGGCTTCTCTGACAGACTCCAAGATGGTTCAGGTGCAATAGCCGATGTGGCACGTTCGTGGGGGTGGTGCGTACGCTTGCGTTTCGGACAATGCATCGCTAAGATAACCGCCCATTGAAGCGGTATCCACTTGTGACTGCTTCTCAGAGATCGAGTACGCTGCTGAATTCACGGCACACAAAGATCGGCCATCATGAACGGCTTCGACCAATATAGGGCGAAACGCCAACTTCCAAGCCTGAGATGCGGCTTGATTCAGAAGACTGGCGTAGGACACCCTACCAAGCATTCCTAGTACAAGCATTCGGCATGGTGCCCTCATACACCCTGCAGTGCAGCAACTGCAGCGTATGGCAGTGGCCATATCCGATTTCCCATCGACGCAAGGGGTAGTCGGTTACCTCGGTGCCCGCCACGATCTTTGCGTACGTGCAGCGGAACCAAGGGACCTCTCTTGAGAGGCCAAGACCGCTATCGGTGCCGTGGTGCCAACCCCATGGACTGACCACGGCAGCGCCTAGGTGCTACGGTCCTCACTGGATCGTTATAGCTTTCGTTTCAACCTTGGAAACACCCGCTTTTTTGGGAAGGTCAAGCGTCAGCACACCGTCGGTATATTTGCCCGTCGCCTTGGTTTCATCCAAGTCCTTGTCGAGTTTGAACGTGCGGGAGACTGCACCACAATAGCGTTCGCTGAATACGACCTTTCCATCTGTATCCTTGCTCTCGGCACTATCTTGGGCTTTGGCTTCGATGTTCACGGTATTGCCGTCAATGCGCACGTTAATGTCTTCCTTCTTGACTCCTGGCAGATCTGCCCGCACGCGATACGTTCCGTTCTTTTCCACGACATCTACATGCACATCCAGGCCGCCTAACAGGCTTTCACCCAAGCGCAGGTTATTGGAGAAACTTCGAGCCAAGATATCGAATGATGGACCAAAGATCGGGTCCATGGCGCGAAGACTTGGTCTGAATAGATCTTCCAATAGCCAGTCGTCATTGCGCCATGGCTCTACCATCTGTCGATACATCGACTGAAATGCATCCGGAACGTTCATAGGTGTAAGGCTTAGTCTGGACATGGTATTTCCTTTAAAAAGTGCCAGCGGACAGTTCCGCAACAGACGGCTATTTTTGCGTTTTGTACCTTCTGCAGCTTGTGAAAACTCAAAAGGGGTAGTTGTGTTTGGCGTCCCAATGCAAGAAATTCACCTCCATCTTTGTGTGCATCCCTTGAGAGGCTTCAGCTCTTGCAGTATTCAACCGAGGTCTCTAAGGCAGCTGACACATCCCCTGACCATTGGGTGTGGGTGGGTTTTGCCTTGGGAGCTGCAGTAGGCTTGCTGTTGGGAATCCTACTGTTTGCCCCAGCGCGCTGGGTAAAGCCTGTTGTCGAGCAGTGGAGTGATGGTCACGTTCTGCTCGTGCATGGCGAGGGCACGGTATGGCAAGGTTCGGCACAGCTGGTCCTCAGCGGTGGTCCGGGTAGCAGGGACTCCACGCGGTTGCCTGGACAAGTGTCTTGGGGAGTCACGATGCAAAGTGGCTGGGTGGGCCTGCAATTGCACGCCGAGTGCTGTACGGAAAGTGCCATCATCCTGCACATCATGCCCGACCTGCGCGGGTGGCATGCAAAGATGCTGCCTAGCGTATCCATATGGCCGGCCTCGCTGCTGGCCGGCTTGGGCTATCCCTGGAATTCGATCCAGCTTAAGGGCAGTTTGTACTTGAGTACGGATGGCTTTGAGCTGTCCTCAATCGACCGGCGCCTTGCCTTCCGTGGGGCGTTAACCCTGCTAGCCCCCAGCGTGCACTCGCGCATTTCCGGCACCTTGCCCATTGGCAGCTACCGCCTGGTCTTGCAAGGTAATGGGGATACTGCGCTGCTGCTCGACACCCTGGAAGGCGCGCTGCAATTGAGTGGCGGCGGACACTGGGAGGATTCGCAGCTGTATATGCAGGTGCATGCACGCCCCATTGCGGATGATAGGACCGATTTGGGCGATCTCCTGCGACTGATGTCCCAGTACAAGGGAAAGCTGTCGTTCGTCATGCCCGGTTGAGAAAACGCAAGCTCGCCTGGGTGCCGGTATCACAGACTTAGTCGCAATACCGTAAGGCGTCCACACCGTGCCATCCAGTCCTGTCATCAGTATGAGCCAGTCTTCCTCCGCTCCCTGCTTACCAATTGACTTGGCGTCCTGCTTGGAATCTCTGGATGTGGGACTGGAGATATGGAATAACCATGACCAACTGGTCTGGTACAACAAGGGCGACAACTGCCTTCGCAGTGCTTCCTTTTTTCCCGAGGATGTGGGCAAGAGCTTCGTCACGCTGCAAGCCCTTGACCGGCGCGGTGGACAACTCGCTGGTGGATCTATGGATTCTGTCTATGGTCAGGACCCTGTGGCAGCTACGCGGCCAAACCATAAAGAACCAGCCCTGCAGGAGCTTTCGGGGGGGCGATGGGTCAAGAACTTCGAGACCCTGACACCCGACGGCTACTTGGTGGTCGTGCGTGTCAACGTGACTGAACTGGTGCGTCAGGGCCGCCAGTTGGAGGCCAGAAACCGGCAGCTGGACTTGCTGTCGAATACGGACAGCATGACTGGCATTGCGAATCGACGTCGTTTCGACGAGGCGTTGATTGCAGAATGGCAGCGCGCAAGCCGTAACGGCAATGAACTCAGTTTGTTGATGGTGGATATCGATCATTTCAAAAAATACAACGACCACTATGGACACCTTGCCGGTGACGCCTGCCTGCGCAGGGTCGCGCAAGTGCTGCTGCAGTGCACGCGCCGCGCTGGTGACCTGGCGGCGCGTTTTGGCGGTGAAGAGTTTGTCATGCTGCTTCCTGCCGCTGATGTGTCGCGTGCTCTTGAAGTCGCAGAGAAGTGCATGGTGGACATGCAGCTGATGGGCTTGCCGCATGCTGCTTCCCCGACATCGCCTACGCTGACCGTCAGCATAGGGGTGGCCTGTTTGGATGATCCTGCAAGGTTCAGCCCCGTTGCGCTGATCAATGCTGCAGACGCGGCCTTGTACCGGGCCAAGGCTGCTGGGCGGGCGCGCTATGCGCTTGCCACTCAGGCGGATTGGGAGATCGCTGCGGACATGCCACGCACTATTGGAAGTGGAAGTCCTTTGCTCTCACCGTAATGCCATTGATCCATTCTGGTGCGTGGGGTATTGCCCCGAAGCGCTCACAGACACAGGTAGTTTCCGTCCACAGGGGCTGCGCTACAGGGGTTGGCAGTTACGCTAGATCCCCTTGCGCTGTGGCTCTGAATGTCCCCGCCCAAGCTGTCCATGAGATCCCCTCCTTTGGGCAGGCCAGGTTCGTTACGCGCTTTCCTGCCCAAGAGGGGGTTATTGCATGGTTGGCCTCAAACCGGAACCCGACGCCCCAGGCCCGGCAGGGCTATCACCAGGCCGGTGCCGGAATAGTGAGTGGCGTGTTGGCTGTCAGCGGCACAGTGGAGATGGTCTGTCCGCCATAAAGCTGCGTGTTGCTGCCATAGCTGACGCCGGTCAACGGAACTTGTACGGCCGTGGCGGCTTTGAGAACGATGGTGTTATTCGTACCAAGCTGCAGGCGAGCGCTGACCCCGGAGGCGTTGTAAGCCATGCGTGCCGCCATCAGCACTCCAGTGTCATGCTGGCTGGGGCTGCGTACCGGCAGTGCCATCATGCTGCCGTATTTGGTCAGGGCCGCGTTCACGAGGTCGCCCAACAGGGAATGGGTGCCATCGTATGCACGCAGGTTGGACTGGTGGAACATCACCGAATTAATGCTGTATTTCAAGAAATAGCGCAACCAGACCTCGGATTCCTTGTCCAGCACCTCGGGATAAGTCAGCGCATGGTCCCAAGTTGGGAAGAGTCCGCCTGGTCCATAGAAATGGTTGTATTCCGAGACCCATTCAGCAGGTGTTGAAACGTTGTAATACAGATTGGTAGGGTAGCGCGGAATGATCAGAATCCCAGGTTGGAAGCTGCTGTAGAAGCCTGTATTCGGGCTCGGGTTAGCCCAGCCCGGCTGCGAGGTGTCGGACAATATGTAGCGAATCCCGAAGTCGTAGGCCGCTCGCAGGAATTCCGGGTTGGCAAGACCGGAGATTTCTGGCTGAATCATGCTGTCCCTGAAATAGCGATTGAAGCCGATTTTTTGCGCTACCTGCTGGTTGTTTTTCAGTTCCGTCGTGGCAGCGCTATAGGTGATGGCTGTGAGCAACTCATGGTCGTAGGTATGGCTGATCCACTTGAACGCGTTGGGGTTGTTCTTGATTGCCGATGTCAGCGTGTCTTTTGGATAAATGCCGGATACGCCCACGCCGTTGAACGGCATTTCCAAGCGAATCTGCGCATACATGGGGTTGGATGCTTGCAAGGCACTTTGCCAGGCAATGAGTTGCTTGTAGTCGGTGCCCGAGATACGGTACTCCAGACCTGTGGTGTCAGTGAGTGAACGGACGTCCCACAGGTCATCGGGAATCATGACATCGTCTGGTTGGGCATTCAGATAGACACCGCGCTGGCCCAAGAAAATGCCCTTGCTGACCCAGTTGACCACGCCATAGCCCAGTAGCAGGGTATGCGTAAGGTCCGGGTTGCCATCGGTGGTAAGCGTCAGATTCTGGCGTCCATTGGGGTAGGTATAGATGGAGGCAATGGCATAGCCTGTGCTTGTGGTTAGCAGCGGTACCGGGTTGCTAGCAGCAATTGGTGTGGCTAGGTATGTCCATGCATTGCGGATCAGAATCGGGTTCTTGGTGTTGAGGTAGCCAAAGACCTGCTTGCCGGCCGACGTAAGTTGCGTCGTCAGAGGCTGCGTGTCAGTGCCCTGTGCCGTCACAACATTGAGGCCGTAGTTATCGGGCGCGCCGGCAGGGTAGGTGTAAAGCGTGACCTGGCGGATACGGAAGTCGGCCTCGTACTGCCATAGCTGACTCCACTCTGCTGCAGTGAAAGCGCTATCCCAGACGCCCGGGGTTACTTGATAGGCAAGATTGCCCGTGGTCAGCAAAATGCCTTGGTAGTGCCCGTTGCCCAAGCCGTCTGAAAGTTGTTGCGCAGCCAAAGGTGTCTGGCTGGCAATGAGGGTGTCATAGGGAATACCTAGTTGATTCAGGGTGGCCTGGATGGCTGCGTAAACCGGCTCGGTACCATCGGCTGAAACCACAAGCAGTTTCATATCAATGGAGACCGGTGTTTCAGCGCGTGCCAACCAAGGCTGGCACGCGAAAACCACGACCAGAGCCATCAGCCAATGCGTAAACTGGCTGCACCAGCGCAGTCTGTTTCGGGGAAGTTCAATCGGCCTTTTGGCATCAAACCAGCCTGTTGTTGGGTAGGTCATGATGCGCTCCTCGTTTGGCGCAGCGACTTCAGCAGAGGCTGCGGATTGCTGGAATAGGTTTTGGGCTTGGCGATGCCGGGCTTAACCGTGCGATGCTTGTGCGGCACCTTCAGTGGTGCGTCTGTCACCACAACAGGAGCGGATTCTTTGTCGCCTGGAGGTGTCTGTGCTGCGGCGTAAGCGCAGCACAGCATAGAAAGGCAGCTTAGCCCGACACACACAGCCGCGCTGCGGCTGCCGATACGGGCTAGGGAAGGGGCAGGGGAAGAACGCATATTTACCTCCTTGGTTTGATGAAATGAAAGTGGAACAACGTGTCATAAGGCAACTGGCCGAAGCATGAAGGTCTGGTACTCCAGCTGTCGCAGTACCTGCCATAGGGCATGCAATGCCAGCCCACTGCACAGCAGCGCAGAGAGGAGGAGGCCATATCCGTAACACACTGTCGGCAGCTGCAGGGAGGCCCAGGAAAGTAGGGCGTTGGACAAGACAAAGGCCACGCTGATGCGCAGAGCCAAGCGGCGCTGGTCCAGGTAAAACAGGACGTTGAGCACGCACAACAACACCAGTTCGATGGCGACTGCCAGCAATTGCACTTTGAGAAGCGGCAGGTAGCGGTCTGGCAGGTCGAGTAGAGTGAGTACATCCTGCGCCGTGGCCATCGCCAACACGGTTGCTAGCCCCTGCACCTTGACCACGGCCAACAGCCCATGGTGAATGGCTGTGACCAGGTGCTCCCGCGCGATTCGAACCTGCGCAAGCGTTCCACCGCTGGTAATGGTGTTGAAAAACTGCTCGCATTGCAGTGCCACTCCCGTTTCCAGGTGCACCAGGAAAACCGCCAAACCGGGTATCAAGGTCAGAGAACTCAGAAATATGGGGATGTCGTACGAGGGCGAAGCGCGCAGTGCCCCAATCACGGCCTGCCCGGTCTGCGGATCCGCCCAAAAAAGACCCTTGTCAACCCAAAGTGCCACGCTGTAGCAGGCGCCAGTCAGCATCAGACTTGGGTAGCATTGCTGCCGGTTCATGAAATCAAATGCGAGCAGGCGCTGTGCCGGAAATTCATACACCACCAAGGCCAAGAGGGAGAAGAAGAGGCAGCACTGTCCGATGGCGAAGCCCAGGACCAGGCCCTGCAAGCCCCAAATGCGCAGGCAGATCGCCGCTGCGACGGTCAGGCCGTAGCTCAGGACGAAGGCCAGGAATACACGGTGATACTGGCGTACGGCCGAGGCCAAGCTGATGATGATCCAAATACCGCTCAGGCTTACGAAAGCGCATAGCATGGAAATTTGGTAGAGGATGGAAAATGTCCCTCCTTGAAACCAGAGCAGCAAGATCAGCACACCCAGCACGAAAGCCAGCAGCTGCGTGAGCAACAGCATGCCCCACAGATTGGGGAGGATGCGCGCATTCTGGTGCTCAAACAGCCGGTCTGCTGCGAAGCGGGTGAAAGCCAGTTGGAAGGGCCCTGTCAATACAAGTGAGGCCGCCATCACATAGGTGACAGATACCTGGAAAGAGCGCTGCAGTAGTGAGCTGGCTTCCAATTGGAACTGCCCCAGGCCGATCAGGAGCATGACCACAATCGACAATATCCAGGGGCCACTGCCAATCACACTGGCCAGTGCATAAGCCTGGGTCGCGCTCAGCATGCTGTCCCGTGCCAGCATGCGGCGCAGTTCAAAGCCGATGCCAGCCATCAGGCGGCTCCCACCGAGCGGTAAAGCGAACGGTAGCTATCGAGTACCTGTGATTGACGGTAGTAGCGTTCAACCCGCTGAATGCCAGCCTGCTGGGCGCAACGCCAACGCCCCGGTTCATTCAGAAGCTGAAAAGCTGCCAGTGCCAAGGCCTCTGGATCGGCAATCGGTACTACCGCCCCGGCTGGGCCGAGTGCGCGGTCCTCTGCGTCCCTGCCCTCGATCAGGTCGCGGCAAGCCCCCACGTCCGTGGCCACTACCGGTATGCCGCTGGCATGGCTCTCGCCAATGACCAGCGGAAAGGCTTCACTAATTGAGGTCAGTACTACCAAGCCGAGCTGAGCCATCAGGTCATCGATTTTCTGAAAACCCAAAAAACGGATGTGCGCGCCAAGACCCAAGCTTTCCACCAGGGCCTTGCACTCCCTCACGTAGCCCGGATCCTCTTCCTCAGGGCCTATCAGCCAGCCCTGCACCTGTGGCATCAGTAGCGCCAGTGTGCCAATCGAACGAATGAAGGTCTTGATATCCTTGATGGGTACCACGCGGCCAATCAAACCCAATACCGGTGGAATGTGCTGGCTGCGCTGCGCGCGCAAGGGTACGAACCTTTCAACGTCAACCCCATTTGGAACCACCCGTGTGCGGGCGGGCTCGGCGCCATCCAGAATCTGGCGCTGACGGTTGACCTCATAGAGGGAAATGATGGGATCTGCTGCTGCGTAGGTCAGCCGCCCCATTCCCTCGAACATGCGCACCCATGCCTCGTCGGCATAGGCCATACCCACATTGCCTGGGGGGGTGAGCAAGCCCTGCTGCTCACGCAAGTGCAAGGATTGCAATTCGATCGTGCGTTCTTTGGTGTAAATGCCGTGTTCGGTCAGCAGCAGCGGGCACCCGGTGTGCTGTTGCAGCATCGCACCCAGCAGTCCTGCGTAGCCGGTGCTGATTGCGTGGTAGCTGCGTGAGGGGCCAATACTGCGCGCTACGCGGGCTAGGCGAAACAGGGGCGCATGCATATTGCGCAGCGACCAGAAATAGGCCTGGAATGAGGACAGCGGGCAATTGCGCAGGTAGCTCTCGCTGATCTGTTGCCAGGCAGCCTTGCTGTGGAAGAAGTCCTGTGCGCAGGCGCCATCCGGGCGCTCGGACTGCAGCAGAACGTTTTCGATCCAGCGCGGTTCAGGACGCCCCGTTGGCTTGCGCATCCATGCATGCAACTGGGCGCTGTCGGCAAAGAAGCCCGCATCGCCCTCCGTTACAGTGGGCTTGCTTTCCTGGCCAGCATCCATCAGATAATGGCAGTGCAGCGCCGTCACATTGACCGGCACAGGGTATTGCACTGTATCCTCGGCACGTTGCTCGGCACCCAGGTAGACCAGGGAGAAGCGCAATTCAGGTAAGCCCTGGATGAGTGCATGGACCCATGCGGATACACCACCCCGTACAAAGGGATAGGAGCCCTCGAGCAAGAGGGTGACATCGACTTCAGGCTCTTGCTGTTTCATGGTCCAGCCCTTCCACCACCCCATAGCCGGGGTCCAGCTGCGCCTTGGCCGCTTCAGGCCTATGAGGTGAACAAGGCGCGTGGGCTTTGGCGTGCCTGAAGTCGATCTCGGCGCGATAGGCCAGCGTACGGCGGGGCTCCATGCCGGCGCTTTCGGCATCTTGGAAAGCCTGCCGTGCCATGCCCCACTGCTTTTGGCGCAAAAGCGCGCGGCCAAGCAGAAATTGCAGTCCGCCGTCCTCGGCCCGATGCTCCAGTGCGTCGCGGGCGTGTTCGCAGACGTAGGAGAGCACTTGGGCGCCACTGGCCACGTGCTGGGCGCTCAGTAAGTAGAGTTCCCAGTAAGCATGAGCCAAGGCCCGGTGGTGCGTGCAGGCCTGCCCGGGCGTGGCGATTTCTAATGCTTGGCGCAAGCCGTGGATTCGTGCCTCCACGGCTTTTTCCTTGCGGTTCAACAGGGCATAGGCCAGCAGACGCACTTCCTCGTTTTTGTCTTTCAGCGCTTTTCTCAACAGCACGGCTGCCTGGACATCGGGAAGCCGTAGGGTGCCCAGCAAGGCGGCTACGCGGGCGGTAGGCCTGGATGCGTTGTGCAAGATGGCATCCAGATTGCGCGAGCCGAACAGGCCATGGGCAGCGCCGTGCAGGGGCGCCTTGGCAGGCAGCTCAGGCGTGGGTAACTGGCGCCACGGCAAGGCCGCTGCGGTCTCGGCGCGCCGACCCAGGGCTGGTACCACCAACAGCAGCATTCCTACCATGCCGAGCACGGGTAACACACAGGCCAGGACGAACCCCACCACTGCAGCATCTTGCCGCCTAGCTTCAGGGCCTGAGATCAGCTCACCGGCAATTCCCTGGGCAAAAAACATACAGGCTGTCCCATGTAGGAAGGTACAGCCCAGCACAGTGGTCCAGTCCGAGGCGGCCAGCCCCGACAGCAGCACCGCGCTATCCAGCACGCAGGCCAGCACAGCGATCGAGCCGGCGGATTTCATGTGTTGCTCCCGTTGGCTGATGCGCGTCCGATGGGGGACTCCGGTTCGAACTGGTCCAAAGCACAGACTTGGCGGACGGATACCAGCACATCTTCCGCGCTTGGGCTTTCGTGGAGTAACCATTCATGGCGTACAAAACCAAAGCTACTACCGGGCATTTCCCGCTCCAGACGCGCCATATGGCTTGCAACTCCTGCAGCATCGGTTAGAGGCATGGTCTTGAGGATTACGGGTCGCCCCTGCCGGTCCAGCATGACCCAGCATTGATCCAGCCCTCGCACGCCGCGGCACAAATGGGCGGCCAGTGCATCGCGTCTCTCAAGCGCAGTGACGGTACATGCGACCAAAGCCACCGGGAAAACCGCATGGTCCGCCTGCGAAAATTGGTGCCGTATGGTGTCGCTAAAAGACCCCCAGCCCTGCGCTTCATCCACACTATGGGGGCGCCCTGACAGTATGTCGCCCAGGTGCTGACCCAACACTGCCAGCACTTCAAAAGTCTGCTGCTGCATGTTGACAAAGAGCATGTCAAAAATGGCCACGACGCCATGCACTCGGCCTTGAGAGTCTGCAATCGGAATCAGGGCCAGCACGTTCCCATGGGAGAGCTCGGGATCCGTACGGACCGTGGTGAGACGGGCGTTGGACAACGCCTCGCGCAGCATCGGGTCAAACATGGACAACTCCGCTGCAGGTCCCAGCCTGGCCACAGCCGGATGCCGCAGCATGCCGCGTGCATTCACTTCATACAGTGCGGCTGCATGCACGTTGCCCAGATCGGCAAAAATCTCCAACAACCAGGAGCCCAGTCCAGAATCTGTCAGGGAAGCGCCACCTTGCAGGCCCATGGACCGTTGTTGCAGGCGCTGCAGGGCCTGGCGCAGATTGCCGGCGCTGTCGACCACACGCCGTTCCAGCTGCGCGTGTGATATCTGCAGGACCTGGTAAGCACCTGTGAACTGCTTCAGTCTTGTGCTGCAGTACTGACCCAGGGTCTGCAACTGCGCGGCCTTGTGGGCCCAGCGATCGCGCATTTCACCGGACGCCATGCCGACGGCCAACATGACCAGCAGATGTACGTTGGGGAATTCCGGTTTCTTGTTAGCCTGGAAGGATCCCATGGCAAAGATGACCAGTCCCGTCAGGCCGGCTACCAGACTGCCCGCCAACAGGCCAAAGCGCAGGCCCAGCCAGAGCGGTACCAGTACCAGTGTCAACCACACCGCGCCTACTAGCCCGCTTGGAAGCCACCAGAGCAGCAGCACCGGCAGCAGCAGCCCAAACATAAGTACCTCAGAGATCACAGTGAGCTGCAGGTTGAGGCTGCGCAGGCCTACATGAGCACGTTGAAGCAGATGGCTGGTGTAATTTTTCATGGTCAGAACCGGTATTGCAGCAACATGCCAAGACCCCGGTCGGCTTGTGCAGTAGCGCCGCCCACCACATTGGTGTAATGACCCTCCAAGCGGACCCGGGCGGTACCGGTCGCGTTGAGGGGAATGTGAATGCCCGCACGCACGGCGTAGGCGTTTTCGTTGCTAGGCCACTGCTGCCCGGCCCAAGCATCGAGCATGCCGGAGGTGCTCCGGAGCAGGCCATCGGACATTCCCCAGTTCAGCGTGGTCCCAATCCCGGCAGTGCTGAAATTGCTCGCAATAACATTGCGTATGGTCTGACCGGCAGGAAGCAACGAACCCGACACATCGGAGGGCAGACCATCGGCCAAGCGATTGTTGTCACTGCTGCCGGATAGGCGCACGGACCAGTGGGGTTCCGTGGTCGAAAGGGTCTTCTCCAGCGCGGCCTCGGTGCGGTAGCCCTGCCCCAGAAAGACACCGCTGCGGCTGTTGAACTGTTGCCATGCCAAGCCCACATGTCCGACCAGCGAGTCCGACGCTGTGTGGTGCAGGACCCACGCCACTTTGTCTTGGCTGCCCACTAGGCGTAGTGCCGGAGTAAGGTCGGACAGGTTATGTAACTGCAGGTCCAGGTGCATGCTGTTGTTCGCCTCAAGGGCATGCGCCCAATCCAGCCGGGCAAAGAGCAGTGTGTTGTCCGTGCGCGCATTGGCGCCCAGGGTGATTTCCACCGGGTCGGCCTGCTGCTGCAACTCGGCCGTCAGAGCAAGCTCGTTCTCAGCATCCACGTGGTCGGTCAGAACTTGCAGACCGTCACTGCTCAAGTTGTTATGAGCAACGCGGAATTTCAGGCGGGCTGTATCGGTGGCAAAGCTGCCGGCCAACTCGGTGATGCCCAGCTTGAATCCGGCAAAGTCCCGCGCCCGGTAACCCAGTGTCACCTCACTGGATTGCTGCAGGCGCAAGGCATCACGCTGCTCTTGCAGGCGATCTTTGGAAGCAAGCGGCGCGTCCAGCAGTTCCCGGTCAGCCAGGGCCAGAGCCTCCGCGTTGCGGCCCAATCGGCGCAAAGCGCTCACCCGGTCGGCGGCACCGAGTGCATTACCGCGCTCACCTAGGACCTGCTCTATGGCCGCCAGGTCGTTGGTTTGGAGTGCAAGTGCCAAGTGCTGGTAAGCCGGCATTTCTAGCTTTTGCGCTTCAGCGCTTTGCAGCCAACGGCGTGCCGCGTCGACATCCTTGCGCGACAGGCTCGAATCCACCAGCAATTGGAATACCGGCGCTTGCCCATAGCCCAGTGTCAGTATGTCCTGCAGCACCGCATCAGATGCGCGGTCTCCCTCCCAGGCACGTGCTACGGCGGCCAGGCTCAACAGCATTTCTGCCTGGCCCTTGTCTTGGGGCAGGTCCTGGCGCAGCAAGAGGGCTTGCATCCGTCCCAGGATATCCTGCCTGGTCCCAGGCTCCAGAGTTTGTGGATCAATGCGACCCAGCCAATAGAGGTAGTCGGCTTGCCAGCGGTAGTCCTGGGGCTGGATCAGCACTTGGCGCTCAAACCAGTCCATGGAGTCCATCAACTGCCGCAGGTGCAAACGACCCAAGGCAAAAACCGGCCAGTAGTCGGACTGCTCTTGCGCTTCAGCTTGCCACTGTTGCAATTGCTCGGCCAGTTGCGGCTCCAGACCATCGGCCAGCGTCATGACCAGCAACTGCACACGCAAGGGCACCGCATTGGGATTCAATGTCAGCGCGTGCCGATAGGCTTCAAGGGCCAAGTCATTGTGTTGTTCGTGGGCCGCTACGTGCGCCTTAAGCAGCCAGTACATTTCACTGTCGGCCAAACGCGCTTCAACATCTTGTGCACGGGCCGCTGCACGGTGCAATAGGTCCCATTGTTCGCCGCGTGCGGCTGCGTCCATAGCCAGCAACAGCCAACGTGGTTGATCCAGGCGTTGATAAGCTTCCCAAGCCAATGTGACGGCCTGCTCCCATTCGCCCTGTTCTGCCCATCCTGCAATAAGCCGCTCAGCAGCGTGGGTGTCCGTTGAACCGCTTGTCCAGACCTTGACGTAGGCATCCAGGGCATCAGTTCTTGAACCGTAGTCCCACTCCAAATCACCTTGGGCCCGCCAAAAATCGAGATGTTCAGGGCTGACCTTTGGACGTTCTGCGCGCAGTTCGTCGAGTGCTTGCTGTGGCCGTTCCAGCAGCAGCAGCAGGTGTGCACGCGCCATCGCCGCTGTGGGTTCTTCCAAGCCATCGGCGCTTTGCCATATTGCCAGTGCTGCAGAATAATGTCCGAGTTGTTCCTGCGCTGTAGCCAGCGCCTGCCAAAGCGCTGCCGGCATCGGCCGTCGCTGAGAATAGTCTTCCAAAAATTCCACCACGGTGCCGGGCGCTTGAGCGCGGGCCGTGATGTGGGCAAGCCCTTGCAGTTCTTCACCTGTCAGGGCGCGCACCAGACTGACTTGGTGTGCGGTCTTGAGCCATACCGCATCCCGCTCCAGAGCAAGGGCTACCTGCAAAGTCCGCTCCAACACTTCCGGGCTAGGCACCGTGCGGGCTAGGTGTTGCCAATGCAGCAGTGCAAGTTCGGGTTGCCCTGACCAATCTGCAATACGTGCCAAGCGGGTGCGCTGCGCTACGTTGTCGGGCTGAAGTTGCACCTGCTGCTGTGCCAGTGCGCGCGCCGCATCCAGGTCATGGGCTGCAAGCTCCAGCTGTATTTGCCGTTCAAGTTGTGCGGGGTCTTTTGGAGACAGTGCCAGCAGTTTGCGTCCTGCGCCCTTTGCCCACTGAAGATCATTTTGGGCAATAGCTATGCCGACGGCCTGCTGCATGAACTCGTTGTTTTGGGCGAAGAGTGCAGCATTTGCCTTGGCGAGTCGCAAGGCGCGCCGGCCATCACGATTGGCCAAGTGCGCATTCATTGCCAACATGGTGAGGCGCAGGCGTGACGCGCCCTTGGGCATCTTCTTTCCGGCCAACTCATAAAGTGCAGCGGCCTGTCCAGGTGCTCCGCTGGCCAGGTACTGCTGAGCTGAATGTTCCAGCCACTCCACCGCTCGGTTGGGGTCGATCCGGGCCAGTTGCTGGTACAGCCGGGCGGCCATTCCGGGCTGGACCAGTGCCAGACTGATGGTGGCCGCACGCTGCAGGGCGTTCGGGTTGACTGCTTCTGCTTGCAGCGATTGCAATTGACCCAGCAGCGGGGGGGTCATTCTGTCGCGCTCCGGACTACCAGGGGCCTGTGCGCTCCAGTTGCTGTATAGCTGCTCTATCGCCGCCATGTGTACCGCGGCTGCCTGGACACGCGAGCGCAGCCACAGGGTCTGCGTATCGTTGGTGGCAGCAGGAGCAGCCAATGGCGCCGCACATACACGTTCCAAGCCGGGCAGCGGCAACAGGCCGACGCACAGGACCACCCATGTGCTATGCGCCTTCATTCTTGCCTCCAGCTGTAAACCACGTCCAAACTGGGTGTTGCGACCCAAGGATAAAAGCCCAAGGCGGCAATGCGGCGGGCGGTCTCTTCGGCCAATGGGGCCCGATCCGGCGCCACATAGTCAATCACGGTGACCGGCAGTCCGTAACGGTCACGAGCCTCATTCAGACGGGTCAGCAGCCATTCCCGGTCACTCTCAGACACCGGGCCATAGGACTGCGTGATGGGATTCCAACTTTGAAATAGCGATTCGGCCACCAATCCAACGGCCAGTTTCCCGACGTCGGGCAAGATTTCAAAGCCGCGGTTGAAAATCAGTTCCAAGCCGGGAAAGCGCTTGTGCATGGAAAGAATGATGTCGATCAGCGCTTGCGCCTGCAAATGCTGCATCTGAGGCGTCGGTGTACCGAGTTGGTAGCTGTCGAGGGTGTCCAGAAAAAATCCACGGTAACCCTTGTCCCACAGCCGCGCCATACGGTTTTCCAGCAGATATTGCTTCCATCCTGGTTGGGTCAGATCCGCAACGCGGCTCTGCCATTGGGAATTGCTGCCGCGAAAAAGTTCACTGGGCAGATTGCGCGATGACTCCCGCCAGCCCTCTGCCTCTCCTACGCTTAGATAGGCAAATACCTTGGCGCCACCTGAACGCAAGGCCTCGAGGTTGACAACATTGTCGGCCTCCACCACAACGCGGTCGTAAGTCGCAAGACTTGCCACGGGGAGCGGAGAGCCGTAATAGAAGGCGGTTGATGCCACAGTGGCCGCCATGTTGTGGCTGCACCATGCCAGTAGGCCGATAGGCAACCACCAACTGATTGAACGTAAAGTACTATAGATCATAGGTTCCCTGATTGCAGGCTTCCTACAGTACGTGTCTGGGCTTCAGATGCCGTTGAGAATTGTCATTCGGCCAACACACGTGGGGCTTTCCCACTGCTACCGCGCTGCAATGCTGTGCCTGTTCGACGCACAATACGGGTTTGGCTCAAGCCTTGCATTTGTAAAAATTGCTGCAACGCTGTGCAAGCCCGTTCTATGGCGGCGTCGCCCTGCACACCACTCTGGGGGATAGCCAGCTCCAGCGTCTGTCCGTCGACCCGTCGCAACTGGAACTCAAACAGATGCCCCTGTTCCTCCAGCACCGTGGTCAGCGCCATTGGCAAGAGCACAACCGATTCGCCATGTTCAGCCCGCATCCTCAAGGACGCATCATTGCGACCTGTGACGTAAATAACTGGTAGGGGTGAACCACAGGCACAGGGCCGGTCCATGAAGGTGAGCTGATCTCCGATGTCGTAACGAAGCACCGGTTGCACTGTATTGGCCAGGTTTGTAAGCAGCGTGGTTGCCGAGACATGGCCGGGCGGGACTGGTTTGAAATGCTCGTCGACGGGCTCCAGAATTACCCAGTCGCTGTTCAGGTGCATGTGCCCAAGCGAGCACTCGGAGGCCATAGTTGGGAACTCGGATGCACCATAGTTGTTGGTGACGCGACAGTGCCAGACGTGCTCGATGCGGGTGCGTGCCGCGGCGCTCAAGGTTTCACCACCACACCAAACCTCGCTGGGCGCAATGTGGAGGGTGCCCATGGCGGTCTGCTCGGCAAGCATGCTGGCAACCGTTGGGTAGGTGGCGAGAATGCTAGGAAGACAGTCATTGAGTTGCTTCACCAGGGCCACTGTGGGCTGCAGGATGGAGAAGCTGCGGATCACCTGAGCCATCCAGGGATTGATATCTGCCAGCCTGCGTACCGACACCATGCTCGCAAAGTGGCCGCTGGTGGCCCCCACAAAGGCGATGCGCTCGTTCAGGAACAGAGGGTCCAAGTAGCGTTGCAGAGGAACACTGGGAAGACATCGGTAAGCCTCGAGCGCATCGTATACCGCCATGGCAGAGGGATCCTGCACAAAAAAGCCCGGCTGACCTGCGGTGCCGGAACTCTTCCAGACCGTGTATTTGCCGTTATATGGTTCGCCGATGCGGCCCGGATCGTTGGTGAATTCCTGCAAATCGACCAGACGGATCTCCGGGTCAGTCACCCATTTGTCGAAGTCTTGCATCAAATCGCTGCGCTGAAAGACCGGCAGCGTTTGCAGATGGGTGCTGCCATCCAGAAAATCGCGCAAATAGGGCGCATACAGACTGTTGCCGTGGGCCAGACTGTAGAGCAAGCGAGACAGACGCACCTGCTGGCGAGCCGTAATGTCCACAGCCTTGGCACAACCCGCCACCCGCACATCCAGTGCAGTCGCCGCAAACAGAAAGCGTTCGAATACAGAAGCCATGGTAGCAGTGTGGGCGCAATGCCAAGACAGCGATTGCGCATTCACAAGGTCTGGACGGCCTTGTCAAGAGGATGGACGCACCAGATTGTCAAAACGGCTCAAGGTAGGCGACCAGGCCAGACGAACCGTACCAGTAGGTCCGTTGCGCTGCTTGCCGATGA
Organism: Rhodoferax lacus; assembly: GCF_003415675.1. GTDB lineage: Bacteria > Pseudomonadota > Gammaproteobacteria > Burkholderiales > Burkholderiaceae_C > Allorhodoferax > Allorhodoferax lacus. Next base: position 3,395 of record NZ_QFZK01000028.1, on the reverse strand, counting down.
TGATCTCTGCCACGCCGGGATCCTTGCAGGCCTCCTTGCTGTAAACCTCATCTCGATACACAAACAGAATGGTGTCTGCGTCCTGTTCAATGGCGCCTGAATCACGCAGGTCACTCATAAGCGGCCGCTTGTCAATACGTGACTCGACGCTGCGATTGAGCTGCGACAGGGCGATGACAGGGCACTGCAGTTCTTTGGCCAGCAACTTCAGCCCACGCGAAATCTGGGCCACTTCATTTGCGCGGTTCTCCACCCCTGACCTGTCGGCTGATACTCCCAGCAGTTGCAGGTAGTCGACAACCATCAGTCCGAGTCCCTTGTGGCGTCTTGCCGTTCTGCGGGCGACAGTGCGAATACCGGCGACTGTGTCCACGCCCATATCCTGAATGTCCAGCACGGCTCCTCGCAGCCCCTCAACCGCCTCGCTGACTCTTCCCCATTCGTGCTCGCTCAGCATGCCGCTCCGGAGGTCCTTCTGATTGACCCGGCCAACGGAGCCCACGATACGCTGGGTGAGTTGATCAGCGGACATTTCCAGTGAGAAGACCAGCACTGGCAATTTTTGCCGGATGGCGCAGTGTTCCGCGATATTCATGGCGATAGACGTTTTACCCATGGAGGGTCGCCCGGCAATCACCACCAGATCGCCAGATTGGAACCCGTCTGTGACCTGGTCCAAGTCCGTAAAGCCAGTCTGCACACTGCACTTCTGCCCCGGGCAGTCAGCGCGCTCCTGCAGTTGGCTCAAAAATCGCGCAATCTGGGGACCTAGGGCTTTGGCGGTTTCGTGCATGTGGCCGCGCGCACCGACAGACAGGATCAGCCTTTCCGCATGCTCAAGTACGCTGGATGAGGATTGGCCCGCCGCATTGAAGGCATTTGCCGCTATCGCATCACCAGCTTGTACCAACTGACGCAAGATTGATCGCTCACGTACCAGTTCAGCGTAATTTCGGATGTTCGATGTACTGGGCACATACTGAGCCAGTGCATTGAGGTAGTCAATGCCTTCAACGGAATGCGTCTGCGCCATGCTCTGAATGTAGGCGTGTGTCGTAATGACATCTGCCGGGCGCGAGCTTTGAACAAGCTCAGAAATGGCACGAAAAACGGTCTGGTTCTGGTAAAGGTAAAAATCATCCGCCACCACCAGATCGGCAATGAGTTCAAAGTTTGCGTTATTCAGCAATAGTGCACCCAAGAGACTGGCTTCTGCCTCTACCGCTTGGGGTGGAACACGCAGTTTGGCCAAAACCACTGCGTCCTGATCACTCATGTTGTCTCCTGTTGCGGCTCCAGACTCCAACTCAGTCCGTACCTTTCCATGGCATAAGCCTCGATCATCTTGCTCAGCAACAGGCCCGAACTCCAATCCCCATTGGCAACTTTGTGGGACAACGAGGAGTTGGCCATGCCCATGGATTGCAGTCGTTGCAGGGCAATATGTGCGTAGCCGCTCTGTTGTGCATGGCCCAGATGCAGCAATTCATCGCGCAGGATAGACCGGCGCTGCTCCTTGTGAGTGAGTGCGGGTACCAGGTCTTGATCAAGGTCTTGTACGGGCGCGGGATTCACAGGCAATGCAGACGATGACGCCACATAGCTACCCGTTTCATTGAGTACCGCACGTAAGTAGGCAGAGCGGCAATCGACAGTAGGTAGGTCCTGTCGTGCCAAGCGAACTTGGAGTCTGTCCATGGCGATATGGAGCACAGACTCACCATGCCCTTGCTTCAGCAAATTGGAAATCTCCGACAGGCTCAAACCCAGCTGACTTGCGGCCCGTGCCAGTGACACGCTTAGCTTGGGCAGGCTAGCCTGAACAGGCGAGGGCTTGCGTGCCACGCGAAACTGTGCAGAAGTCAATTTGCGGCCGGTCTTCTGCTCCATCAGCTCGATAAGCAGATCCGACTTGTGATTGATTTCCTCAATGGCCGCATTGAGCTGGTCGTCTTTGAATTTGCTCCAGTTTCTGGATTTTGGCAGCTTGGTTATGGGGTCAATGGGCAAAGGACTCTGCGACAGGGCGCCAATCCACCAGTCAACGTGCTGTTCACTGGTCACGCCGCTGGGGTTGCTACGATACCGCGAGCAGATTTCGTACAGGGCCACGGCGGCATAGGTACGTAGGCGGGCCATCTGTGCGATATCAATCGGCGTAAACCGGACCGGATCTGCAATGACTTCCAGCAAGCCTGGAGGTAAGGCCCATTCAACATACAAGACATTGCGGCGTTTGTCACGGACGATCCGCACTTCCGATAAGAGACTCATGTTGGTCCAGATAACATCGCTATTGGCATCTGGCGCCTCCCAATCCAATTCGACCCTGCGCATTTCACGCAAGGAGTTCTTGACATAGCTAATCAAATTCGAATCGCCAATCTCAATCGGAGCCACAAGGGCACTCAGGCGGGCGCTAAAGCGGTGGGTTGCCTGCAGTCCATGGCCTGTCCTAGACAGTTCCGCAATCTGACTTTGCGTCACCTGTAGCATCACATTGAATATTTTCCGTGTGATCGCTGTCAGTTTTCCGACTTTAGGCATCATCACCAACGCAGAGTTGGGCTTTTTAAAAGTGGAACTGTGTGTAGTGAAACCCATACATAACTCCCTCAAGTATCGGAAGCGTAAAAACTTTTCCGATAGTCCAGAATGACACAACGCAATGTGAAGGCCAAATGCGTATTCAAGAGGGGAGACTTGAGACAAAGTCCTGACAATTTGAGAATTTCGTGTCTCCAAAAAATCTGCTAATGGTATTTCCAGGCCCCTTGGGGGCGAAAATAGGCGGATTTGGACGGTTATTTGGCTATTGGATCGCAGCCCAGGGATCGCTAAACACTTGGTAGCGGGCTTATAGAAGCCGGTAGCAGTTCCTGTAGAAGTTCGGCGAACAAGGTATAGAAAAGGGGATTCTTGGGTATCGAAAGGCCGATGGTCAGACGTCAAAGTGCGTTGAATCTAAATAAGAAAACCCCTGTTTATTGCGCGTAGAGGTATTTAAGGACTTACTTTGTGATTCACTCTCAACACGAAGATCGTCAATGTGAATGGACTGCACACAGTTTCAAATACCATTTCCTAAACTCGAAATGGCGACGCAGACATCATGACAACCGATGTGATCGACTACAAGAAGCTAGTGGGGCAACGCATACGAGCCTTGCGACATAGTGCGCATCTTTCACAAGAGGACTTATCTGAACGCTGCGGAATCTACCGAACCTATCTTTCGCGTATAGAAAGTGGTTATGCCAACCCCACGGGTAATCCCACCGATTTCCACTGAACCTAAAAGTAGAACAGTTATGCAGCCATGGCCAGATGCTGCTTTGGGGTGAAACCGCCCAGGGCCATATTTGGGCGGTCGTGATTGTAGGACCACATCCATT
>NZ_QFZK01000027.1 GCF_003415675.1 Rhodoferax lacus | reverse complement strand
TGGCAACAAAGTGACCTGGTGCCGGTCTTGACCCTCAACGAATCTGGACATACTCAATCCTCCACAAGGCTTGCTATGTCATAGCAAATTGCGCGCCAAATTCAAGGTGTTTCCACACAGCCTCGGCCCACAGCCGAAGCCTAGCCTCCAAGCGCGACTGCTGACCTCAACCAATTTGGCATGGCCTTGCTTGCGGATTAATAAACCCGCAGCACCTCAAATTGCTGTTGGATTAGAGCGACCTGTATCCACACCTCATCACCCTCACATTTGCCAAGCACGGCCCTGCCCAAAGGGGCTTCGCTACTGATGACCTGAACGAGCTGAGCGCCGTTGACCAACTTCATGCTGCCCCCATCCGGCCCGAGAAAGACCAGTTGCTGCTTGTCGTCGGAATCGACTAGGCAGACCAGCGCGCCGAGCTGTATACCTTTGCTGGCGTCGTAGGGGCGCGGGCGGAATTGGCGCCAATTGGCCATCGCCTGGCGGATGCCTTCGGCGCGCCGAGCCTGGCCGGTGGCCAGGTAGGCGGCTTCGAGTCCCAATGTGTCGTATTTGTTTTCGGCAATGTTTTCTTCGTGAGTCGCCGTTTCATGGGCCGCACGCACTGCCTGTTCGGCTTGTAGCAGGTCTTCGGCGAGCCGCTCCAGCACCTGCTGCTGCAGCAAGAATTTATCCATGATGAAAGGTATGCATCTCGAAAAGCGGGTGGATCTTGATTATGAAGTGCATTACCAGCCTTGGACGCTTCTGTTGGCTTCAGGTTAACTTCAGCTAGGCGGCTGCGTACCCCGCGGTGCAACAAATGGGAGCGACTCACAACCCGCATGAAACCCGGTGCAACTCAATACCTGTCCCCCTCCAGCTGAAACACCGCCACCCCCTGCACCTGCGCATCGGCCTGGCTTCTGAGTCCCTGCGCCGCTGCCGATATTTCTTCCACCAGGGCCGCGTTCTGCTGTGTCGACTGGCCCAGTTGCATGACTGTCTCGCTGACGCTGGTAAGGCCTGCACTTTGCTGCTGGCTGGCGGCGCTGATGGCTTCGACGATGTGGGTGACGTGGCCGATGGCCGTGGCCACCTCCAGCATGGCATTGCCCGCGCGGTGCACCAGCGCACTGCCCTGCCCTGAGCGGGCCACGCTGGTGTTGACCAGGTTCTGGATTTGCTTGGCCGCCTGGGCGCTGCGCTGGGCCAGTACGCGCACCTCGCCGGCCACCACGGCAAAGCCGTTGCCCTGGGCACCGGCACGCGCGGCCTCCACGGCGGCGTTGAGCGCCAGGATGTTGGTCTGAAAAGCCAGGCCGTCAATGACGGCAATGATTTGCACGATGCTGCGCGCGCTCTCGTCTATGCCGCGCATGGTGTCCACCACCTGCTCCACCACCGTGGCCGCGTTGCTGGCCGCGCCCGCGGCCTTGTGCGCCAGGTCGCGTGCCTGCAGGGCGCCTTCGGCATTGCCACGCACCATGTGGTCCAGCTCGGACATGGACTGCGCGGTGCGCTCCAGGGCCAGGACCTGGTCTTCGGTGCGCAGGCTCAGGTCGCCGTTGCCGCGGGCAATCCCTGCACTGGCCATGGCCACGGCCAGCGCGCCCTGGCGCACGTCCAGCACCATGCCCATGAGCGCCTGCTGCATGCTGGCAAGTGCCTGCAGCAGGGGCTGGAATTCATCCCGACTGGCATCGGCCAAGGTGCGGGTCAGATCGCCATCACGCACTTTTTCCGCCATGTGCTGGGCCAGCGCAATGCGGCGCAACAGCAGCTGCGAGATATAGCGCGAAAAGGCCAGAAGCCCCAGAGCCACCGCCACCACCATGACGGACACACGGGTGCGCGCCTCCAGCGCGTTGCGGCTGATAGCGCCCAGCGCCTGCTGCAAGGTGGCGCCCTGTTGGGATAGCAGGGACTGGCGTGCCAGATCATCCACCGCCGTCAGGCTGACCCAGGCCGCATTGGCCACCAGCACCAGGGCAGCAATCAGCACGAACGAAAGCAGGTACAGGCGCCTGGCAATGCCGGCGCGAAAAAGAAAGGCCATGGCTTGTGTCTCCGTCTATTTTTTAGTGATGCGCCAACGCGCTGGCACTGCCCTGCGCACTATCTGTGCCAAGGCCGGCATGACGCAGCCACGGCGTGGCCTGCACCCACGCACAGCCCCGGCCTTGCCTGCAAAAAACGCAACGCCAAGGCGGCAGCGCAGTAGACACCCAGCTTGCAATCCGTATCCCCTTCTGCAAGCCCAGCTTCCACTTGCGCGCAAGACACACGGCAGCGCCACAGCAAGTGGCCCTGTGGCGCCTGAAGTTCCCCAATGAAAACAGCCACTTGGAAAGGCCCGTAGGTGCTTACCCGTAGAGCGCTGCAGGTTGGCGCGTGACTTGCGGTATGGAACAAACCTGCGCGCACGGCAGGCCCAAAAAATCAACCGGAGACATTTCCCAATGGAAACTTTTTATCAGGTCATGCGCCGCCAAGGCATCTCGCGTCGCAGCTTCATGAAGTACTGCTCGCTGACGGCCACGTCCCTGGGACTGGGCCCGGCTTTTGTGCCGCAGATTGCGCACGCCATGGAAACCAAACCGCGCACCCCGGTGCTGTGGCTGCACGGTCTGGAGTGCACCTGCTGCTCCGAGTCGTTCATCCGCTCGGCGCACCCGCTGGCCAAGGATGTGGTGCTGTCCATGATCTCGCTGGACTATGACGACACGCTGATGGCAGCTGCCGGCCACCAGGCCGAGGCCATCCTGGAGGAGATCATGACCAAGTACAAGGGCAACTACATCCTGGCCGTGGAAGGCAACCCGCCCCTGAACCAGGACGGCATGAGCTGCATCATCGGCGGCAAGCCTTTTATTGAGCAGCTCAAGCACGTGGCCAAGGACGCCAAGGCCATCATCTCCTGGGGCTCCTGCGCCTCCTGGGGTTGCGTGCAGGCGGCCAAGCCCAATCCGACGCAGGCCACACCCATCCACAAGGTGATCTTTGACAAGCCCATCATCAAGGTGCCGGGCTGCCCGCCGATTGCCGAGGTGATGACCGGCGTCATCACCTACATGCTGACCTTTGACCGCATCCCCGAGCTGGACCGCCAGGGCCGCCCCAAGATGTTTTACAGCCAGCGCATCCACGACAAGTGCTACCGCAGGCCGCACTTCGACGCCGGCCAGTTCGTCGAGAAGTTTGACGACGAGTCCGCGCGCAAGGGCTACTGCCTGTACAAGGTCGGCTGCAAGGGCCCGACCACCTACAACGCCTGCTCCACCACGCGCTGGAACGAGGGCACCAGCTTCCCCATCCAGGCCGGCCACGGCTGCATAGGCTGCTCGGAAGACGGCTTCTGGGACAAGGGCTCGTTCTATGACCGCCTGACCAACATCCACCAGTTCGGCATTGAAGCCAATGCCGACCAGATCGGTGGCACGGCCGCCGCCGTGGTCGGGGCTGCGGCCGTGGCCCACGCCGCAGTGTCGGCCATCAAGCGCGCCAACCAGAAGACCGACAGCCGGGCCAGCGAAACCGCCCCGTCTGCGCACTAAGCCACAACGCAAAAGAAAGAAGGAAACATCATGGGTGCATACGAAACGCAAGGTTTCAAGCTGGACGACACAGGCCGACGCATTGTGGTTGACCCGGTCACGCGCATCGAGGGCCATATGCGCGTCGAGGTGAATGTGGACAGCCAGAACATCATCCGCAACGCCGTCTCCACCGGCACCATGTGGCGCGGCCTGGAGGTGATTCTCAAGGGCCGCGACCCGCGCGATGCCTGGGCCTTTGTGGAACGCATCTGCGGCGTCTGCACCGGCTGCCATGCACTGGCCTCGGTGCGTGCGGTGGAAGATGCTTTAGGCATTGTGATCCCCAAGAACGCCTACCTGATCCGCGAGATCATGGCCAAGACCCTGCAGGTGCATGACCACGCGGTGCACTTCTACCACCTGCATGCGCTGGACTGGGTGGACGTGGTCTCGGCCCTCAAGGCCGACCCCAAGAAGACCTCGGAGCTGCAGCAGGCCGTCTCGCCCAGCCACCCGCTGTCTTCGCCCGGCTACTTCCGCGACATCCAGAACCGGCTGAAGAAGTTTGTGGAGAGCGGCCAGCTCGGCCCCTTCATGAATGGCTACTGGGGTTCCAAGGCCTATGTGCTGCCGGCCGAAGCCAACCTGATGGCCGTGACCCACTACCTCGAAGCGCTGGACCTGCAGAAGGAATGGGTCAAGGTGCACACGATTTTTGGTGGCAAAAACCCGCACCCCAACTACCTGGTGGGCGGCATGCCCTGCGCCATCAACCTGGACAAGGAGGGTGCGGCCGGCGCGCCGGTGAACATGGAGCGCCTGAACTTTGTCGAAGCCCGCATCAAGGAAATGATCGAGTTCAACAACAACGTCTACATCCCCGATGTGCTGGCCATTGGCACCATCTACAAGAACGCCGGCTGGCTCTACGGCGGCGGCCTCTCGGCCACCAATGTGATGGACTACGGCACCTATGAAAAAGTCATGGGCGACCACAGCACGCAAAAGCTGCCCGGCGGCGCCATCCTGGACGGCAACTGGGACAAGATCTATCCGGTGGACCCGCGCGACCCCGAGCAGGTGCAGGAATTCGTCACCCACAGCTGGTACAAGTACGGCGACGAAACCAAAGGCCTGCACGGCTGGGACGGTGTGACCGAACCCAACTACGAACTCGGCGCCAAGTCCAAGGGCACCCGTACCAACATCGAGCAGATTGACGAAAGCGCCAAGTACTCCTGGGTCAAGTCGCCCCGCTGGCGCGGCCACGCCATGGAGGTGGGGCCCCTGTCGCGCTACATCCTGGGCTACGCGCATGCACAGCAGGGCAACACCCACTGCACGCGGGTCAAGGAACAGGTGGACTACTCGGCCTCCATCATCAACAGCGTCTTCCCCAAGGCGCTGGGCATGGCCGAGACCCACTACAGCGTCAAGCAGCTGATGCCCACCACCATTGGCCGCACCCTGGCGCGCGCGCTGGAGTCGCAGTACTGCGCCGAGATGATGTACGACGATTTCAAGGAAATGGTGGCCAACATCAAGGCCGGCGACACCGCCACCGCCAACGTCGAGAAGTGGGACCCCGCCACCTGGCCCAAGGAAGCCAAGGGTGTGGGTACCGTGGCCGCACCGCGCGGTGCCCTGGGCCACTGGATCAAGATCAAGGACGGACGCATCGAGAACTACCAGTGCGTGGTGCCCAGCACCTGGAACGCCAGCCCGCGTGACCACAAGGGCCAGATCGGCGCGTTCGAGGCCAGCCTGATGAACACGCCCATGGCCAACCCGGAGCAGCCGGTGGAGATTCTGCGCACCCTGCACTCCTTCGATCCCTGCATGGCCTGCTCCACCCACGTGATGAGCCCCGAGGGGCAAGAGATGGCCACGGTCACCGTGCGCTAAAGCCCTGCCCCCCTACACACCTATTGGAGACTGCATGACGTATCTGTTCAACACCTCTTGGGCCAAGCGCAGCGCGCTGGCCTGTCTCGCCCTCACCTGCGGCATGGCCCAGGCACACACCGGTCACGGTGTCCACACCGTGATGGAAGGCCTGTCCCACCCGCTGGGTCTGGACCACCTGCTGGCCATGGTGGCCGTGGGCGTCTGGTCGGTGCGCGCACTGCCGGCCGGCAAAACCTGGCAAGGGCCGGCCACCTTCCTGCTGGCCCTGCTGCTCAGTGCGGTGCTGGGTGCCAGCGGCGTGAGCCTGCCGTATCTGGAGCACGCCATTGCCTTGAGCGTGGTGCTGTTTGGCGCGATGCTGGTGGCTGCCAACAGCCGCCTGCCGGCAGGTGCTGGCCTGGGTCTGGTGGCGCTGGCCGCCTCGCTGCACGGCCTGGCACACGGCGCGGAACTGCCGGCCTCTGGCTTGGCAGGCTTTGGTGCTTATGCAGCAGGCTTTGTGCTGACCACCACGCTGTTGCACGGCGGCGGTGTGCTCTTCGGTCTGTCCATGCAACGCTTCATGGCCCAGCGCGCCAAGGTGGCGACTGCGGCCACCGGCCTGGTGCTGGGCGGTGCAGGGCTGTACCTGCTGCAGCAACTCTGAGCCAGCGCTGTCACAAGAAAGCACAGGCCCCTGGCGGGCCTGATAAAAACAGGAGACCGACATGAACAAGACACTGGTGCAGCCGCCCCAACCAGGGCTCAGCTCTTTTGAGAAAACCGAGGCCGAGGACGTGGCACATGCCGCGTCTGTCAAATCGGTCTATGTCTACGAGGCGCCGGTACGGGCCTGGCACTGGATCAATGCCCTGGCCATCACCGTGCTGGCCATCAGCGGCTACTTCATTGGCTCGCCCCTGCCCACGGTAGCCGGCGAGGCCAGTGACCACTACGTGATGGGCTACATCCGCTTCGCGCACTTCACGGCCGGCTATGTGCTGGCGGTGGGACTGCTGGGCCGCATCTACTGGGCCATCGTGGGCAACCACCATGCGCGCGAACTGTTTTGGGTGCCGATCTTCCAGCGCGTCTACTGGGTGGAGCTGCTGGGCATGCTGAAGTGGTACGCCTTCCTGACGCCGCAACCCGGGCGCTTTGTCGGCCACAACCCGCTGGCGCGTTTTGCCATGGTGTTCGGCTTTCTGTCCATGGCGGTCTTCATGACCTTCACCGGCTTTGCCCTGTACGGTGAGGGCTCGCAAATGGGCTCCTGGCAGGAGCGTCTGTTTGGCTGGGTCATACCGCTCATGGGCCAGTCGCAGGACGTGCACACCTGGCACCACCTGGGCCTGTGGGGCATGCTGATCTTTGTGATCCTGCACGTGTATGCCGCCATCCGCGAAGACATCATGGGCCGCTCCAGCGTGATCAGCACCATGGTCTCCGGCCACCGCACCTTCAAGGAGTAGGGGCCATGCAAGCCGCGCGGCATCCTCTCCCACGCGCACCGGGCCTGCCCCCGGGTGTGTCGCCGCGCGCGCCCTGGCACCCGGGGCGCTTCCTGCGCCACAACTACCTGGCACCGCTGGGCCTGTCGCAGTCGGAAGCGGCACGGCGCCTGGGCGTGTCACGCCGGCGTCTGCATGAGCTGGTGCAGGGCCAGCGCGACATGACACCCGACACCGCCATCCGCTGCGCCCTGGTGTTCCACAGCGACGCCAACTTCTGGCTGGCCTTGCAGGCCGCCTGGGACAGCTTTTACGCCTGGAAGCAGCTGCGCGCGCAGCTGGCCGGCTCCCACTAAACCCTCTGGACCGATTGTTATGAACCAACGCACTTCTGCGCCCGATACCACCTGTCACCAGGGTGGTGACAGCGCCACTCCAGAAACCATTTGCGTGCTGGGCATAGGCAATGTGCTCTGGGCCGATGAAGGCTTTGGCGTGCGCTGCATCCAGGCCCTGCAGGCGCGCTACGAATTTGCCGATCACGTGCAGCTCATCGATGGCGGCACCCAGGGCCTCTACCTGATCCAGCATGTGCAGGCCGCCACCCGCCTCCTGATCTTTGATGCGGTGGACTACGGCCTGCAGCCGGGCGAGCTCAAAACCGTGGCCAACGACGCCGTTCCGCGCTTCATGGGCGCCAAGAAAATGAGCCTGCACCAGACCGGTTTCCAGGAGGTGCTGATGCTGGCCCTGCTGACCGAGAAGTACCCACAGGAGGTGCTGCTGATCGGCTGCCAGCCCGAAGAAATTGACGACTACGGCGGCAGCCTGCGCCCCCGCGTCAAGCTGGCCCTGGAAGACGCCCTGGCGCTGGGCCTGGCCACGCTGCGCGAATGGGGCGCGCAACCGGTGCCGCGCACCAGCCCCTTGACCGAGCGCGAGGTGGTCACGTTTTCGCAACTGGATTTGCAGGTCTATGAAGGCCAGCGGCCCGATGAAACCCTGGCCTGCCGCACCGGCGACGAACGCTTTTTTCCCGCCACCGCCTGAAGGCCCGCCATGTGTATCGGCATCCCCATGCAAATCAGCCGCATAGAACCCGGCCACGCCCAGTGCTTGGGCCGTGGCCAGACGCGCCGCATCAACACCGCGCTGGTGGGCAGGCTGCAGCCGGGCGACTGGGTGCTGGTCTTCATTGACAGCGCGCAGGAACTGCTCAGCCCCGAGCGTGCCCAGGAAATCAACGCCACGCTGGACCTGATGGAGGCCGCATTGCAGGGCGAAGCGCACGACCTGTCCGTGGGCTTTGCACTGCCCTCGGCCATGAGCCAGGCCGATATGGCCGCCCTGTGCGGCGCACCCCACCCTTGAACAAACCGGAGACACCCATGACACAAGCCACTCTGAGCCCCCTCGACACCACCGGCAGCGAGACCCTGGTGAAGCTGCCCGTACAGGCCCCCAAAGCCGATATCGGCACCTCCCCCCTGATTGCGCGCCTGGTGAACGCATTCCATGCCACCTGGGTCGACGAGAGCAACATCGCCGCCTGGTCTGCCGAGGGCGGCGACCGCGTGGTGCTGTTTGCCGGCGACCCGGTGCAGTTCCCCCAGGGCATGGACGTGGCGGTGGTGCTGCCCGAGCTGCAACGCGCGTTAAACAACTGCTTCCAGATCGGCGTGGTGGAGCGTGACAAAGAGGCGGCACTGGCCCGGCGCTACGGCTCGCAGCGCTGGCCCACGCTGCTGTTTCTGCGCGACGGCAAATACGTCACCACGCTCAGCGGCATGCACGACTGGGAAGACTTTCTGCGCGAGATGCAGCAGGCCCTGGCCATGCCCACCTCGCGCGCACCGATTGCGGTGATGGGCCCGGCCGCCTCGGATTCAGCCTGCCACTAAAGCCCCTTTTTACCGACCGCCCCACACACCCCGACAAGGACACAGCGCAATGAAAGACTTTCCCATTCCCGTGGTCAGCATAGGCCCCGGCAGTCAAATTGAAGACGATGTGCTGGACTACATGGCCATGCCCCAGGGCATGGAGACCTACCGCGCACCGGTGCTGCCCGAGCCCGAAGAAATAGCAGCCCGCGTGGGCGCCCACCAGGCCCTGCGCGCAGCGCTGGTGGAGTTGGAGGCCGTCTGCCAGGGCAGCGCCAACCGCAGCGTGGACCTGAACCACCTGAGCGCACCCGACCGCACCCTGATCAACCAGGTGCTGGGCGAGGGCGAGGTCAGCGCCATCGTCAAGGCCGCCGCCGACGGCCAGGTGGAACTGGTGGTGCAGGAGTCGGTGTTTGCCGGCGTCTGGCGCGTGATCCAGTCGGTGGGCGGTGTGGTGGTGTCGGACTTTCTGGAGCTGGGCGCCGTGCCCGAAATCCTGACCAACACGGCGCAGTCCGATGTCTGGGACAGCGTGCCGCGCTGGAGCGGCGCGCTGCCGCCCAATGTGCAAAACGCCCCGTCCCTGCTGGAAGAAATTGAAGACCAGTGGCGCACGTGGACCGTTGGCCAGCCACCGCATGTGGTGAACCTCACGCTCTTGCCCATGTCCGATGAAGACATCGGCTTTCTGGACCACCACCTGGGCACCGGGCGCGTGCTGATTCTCTCGCGCGGCTACGGCAACTGCCGCATCACCAACACCTGCACGCCGCACTGCTGGCGCGTGGTCTATTACAACTCGCAGGACCTGGTGATTCTGAACACCGTGGAAGTGACCGGGATTCCCGAAGTGGCCCTGGCCGCACCGGAAGACCTGGACGACTCGTATGCGCGCCTGAAGGAAGTGCTGGAGTGGGTGGAGCACGCATGATCTCCAGCAGCCCGCCCCGCTTTGAAGGCAGCTTCCTGGGCAACGGTGCCCAGCTGCCGGCCTCCACGCGCCTGGAGTGCAAGATCTGCTGGTGGGTCTACGACCCGCAGCTGGGCGACCCGGTGTGGCAGATAGAACCCGGCACCGCCTTCAACGACCTGCCAGCCCACTGGCGCTGCCCCGAGTGCGATGGCGATGCCGAGCAGTTCATGGTGCTGGTGGACGGCCCTGCAACAGATACGCCTTAAGTCGCCATGGACCACGCATCTCCCGCCTCTTCTGCCCTGCGTGCCTTGCAGCAGCGCACTGCGGCGCTGCGCGCCCTGTTTGACGAGGTGTGCGTGGTGCGCATGCACGGCGTGCCGATTCTGAATCCGGCGCTGCGGGTGGCCACGGTGGGCTTTGAGGTGATGGGCTTGCCTGCCACAGACACCGCCACCGACGCGCCCGACGCGCCACTCAGCGCGGTGGGCATTCTCATCACACCCTGGTTCATGAACCTGGTGTGCTTCCGCCTGGCGCGCCAGGACCAGCCCGCGCTGGTGGGCAGCAGCAGCGCCCATGCCGTGGGCAGCCAGCGCTTTGATTTCATTGCCGCGCACGAAGAGCGCTTTGGCAACTACGCCGCCTGCTCGCTGTTTTCGCCCATGTTTGAGTTCAAGAACCAGGCCACCGCGGTGGCCACGGCCGAGGCGGTGCTGGCCGAGCTGCGCAAGCCACCTGAGCTGGCGTCGGCCAATGCTTCTGTGCCTGTGCCTGTGCCTGTGCCCGGGCAAGCTGCGCCCGCGCGCCCGGCCGCGCCGCAGGCCGCAGCGCCTGCTGCACCCGGCCTCTCCAGCATGCCCGGCCGTCGCGGCTTTCTGTTGGGCCGCCGCAGCGCCACCCCCGGAGCCACACCATGAGCCCGAGCGACGCGCTGGCCGGCAAGCTGCGCCTCTCACCCGGCCAGGCCCGGCCGCACAACCTGCACAGCAGCCGGCGCGACTGGGCCGCAGCGATGACCCGTGGCATGGCCGCCGATGGACTGGCCGCGCGCCTGGCCAGCATCTTCAGCCTGTGCGGTGAATCACACCGGCTGTGCGCGCAGATGGCGGTGGCTGCCGCACGTGGCACGGTACGCGGCGACACGGCCCAGGCCGCGCTCACGCTGCAACGCGAAACCCTGCAGGAACATGTGCGACGCATCACCCTGGACTGGCCGGGCCAGCTGCTGACCCACGCAGATGCAGAGGAAGAGGAAGAGGCAGAGGCCGATGCGCAGGCGCTGAGCCAGCAGGCGCTCGTCCTTTTGCAACAATGCCCGCTGTTTGGCCTGCGCGGCGTGGCCGCCGGTGCCCCGGCTGTCAAAGCCGCGTCCACATCACCACCGCAAGCGGCTGCGTCCACCGCGCTGTCCGATCTACCCTTGCTGCAAGACTGGCTCCACACCCAGCTGCTGGGCATGGACGCCGCCACCTGGCTGGCACGCTGGGAGCAGGATCCCGCCAGCTGGCTGCGCCACTGGAGCGCCAGCAAGCCCTTGTGCGTGGCGCAGATGCTGCAGCGTGCGCGCCCCCTGCTGGACCAGGCTGGCCCCCAGTCGCCCCTGCTGCGCGTGCACAGCAGCGACACCAGCCTGCTGATGCTGGCCGATGACCTGCAGCGCGACCCCGGCTTCACACGCCGCCCGCTGTGGCGTGGCCGCTGTGCCGAGACCGGCAGCTGGACCCGGCTGAGCCAGTCGCAGCCCGAGCGCCTGAACACCGCCTGGCTGCGCCTGGGTGCACGCCTGGCCGAATTGGTTCGCCTGGCCTTGCCCGATGCACCGCGGCGCTGCGGCGCGCACTGGCTGGCCATGGGCAGCCTGCCCACGGCGCCGCGCAGTGGCCTGGCCTGGATTGAAATGGCGCGCGGCCTGCTGATTCACCAGGTGCAGCTGGATGCCAGCGGCAGCAGCGTGCTGTCCTGCCAGGTGCTCGCACCCACCGAATGGAATTTCCATCCGCAGGGCGCAGTGGCCGAGGCCCTGGAGAGCATGCCTGCCCATGCCGGCAACGCGGTGATACGCGCCATCGATGGACTGCTCAGCGCGTACGATCCCTGCGTGCAACACGAATTGAACACCACCGCCAGCCCCACAGCCCGGGAGAGCGCCCATGCATGAAGCCAGTCTGGCCGGCGGCATTCTGCAGGTGGTCGAAGACACGGCCCGCCGCGAAGGCTTTGCGCGCGTCACCGTGTTGCGCCTGGAGGCCGGGCAGCTGGCCGGCGTGGAAGCCCGGGCCCTGCGCTTTGCACTCGAAGCCCTGGCGCCTGGCACCTGCCTGGCCGGTGCGCGCGTGGAGATCGACGAGCCCGCAGGCCAGGCCTGGTGCATGGCCTGTTCGACCAGCGTGGCACTGCTGCGGCGCGGCGACGCCTGCCCCCAGTGCGGCGGATACCAGCTGCAGCCCACCGGCGGCACCGAGCTGCGCATTGTGGACATGCTGGTGGAAGACGACCCGGCACCTGCCCCCGAAGCTGCCCACGCACTCGCCAACCCCTTCATCACAGAATAAACAGGAGACACCACCATGTGTGTAGTTTGCGGATGCGCAGAAACCGGCGCCACAACGGCCCATGACCACAGCCATGACCACGATCACGATCACGATCACGGTCATGCCCATGCACAGCAACATACGGCGGCCACAGTCACACCGGACGCCAAGGGCGATCTGCACTTCGGTGCCGGTGCCGCCAGGGTCTCGGTGCCGGGCATGAGCCAGGCGCGGGCCATCAAGCTGGAGACCGACATCCTGGGCGAGAACAACCGCATCGCCCGCCACAACCGCCAGCACTTTGAGGGCCATGGCGTGACCGCCCTGAACCTGGTGTCCAGCCCCGGCTCGGGCAAGACCACCCTGTTGTGCGCCACCATCGAGGCTCTCAAAGCGCGCCAGCCCGACCTGCAGGTGGCCGTGATCGAGGGCGACCAGCAAACCAGCTTCGATGCCGACCGCATACGCGCCACCGGCGCGCCGGCCGTGCAGATCAACACCGGCAAGGGCTGCCACTTGGACGCACCCATGGTGGCCCAGGCCTTTGCCCAGCTGCATGCACATGCACACGCACAGCCCGATGCCGCGGCACATGGCCACGCGCACAGCCACACGCACGGCCATACCCACGGCGACACGCCCAGCCTGCTGTTCATTGAAAACGTGGGCAACCTGGTCTGCCCCGCCGTGTGGGACCTGGGCGAGGCGGCCAAGGTGGCGATTCTTTCGGTCACCGAGGGTGAAGACAAGCCGCTCAAATACCCGGACATGTTTGCCGCCTCCACCCTGATGGTGCTCAACAAGATGGACCTGCTGGCCCATGTGCGCTTTGACGTAGAGCGCTGCATCGCCTTGGCGCGCCGGGTCAATCCGGCGATCCAGGTGATACAGCTCTCGGCCACCACGGGCGAAGGCATGGACCTCTGGCTGGATTGGCTGGCAGCAGCCATGGCGACCAAGCCCACGCAACAGGCGCTACAGACACAGCTCCAGGAGGCGGCCGTGCTGCAGCAGCGTGTGGCCGAGCTGGAGGCGGAAGTGGCCCGCTTGCGCGCGCAGCCTGAGGCCAATCCGGCGCGCAACGTGTTTGCCCATCTGCACAACGCCTGATGTCCGCTCCCCTGCCTTCGGTCCTGGCCTGCGGCGCGTGGCTGAAAAATGCCGCCTGCCTGCTGGAACCCCAAGCCCTGCACTGGTCGGCCCTGCATGGCGACCTGAGCGACCCCGAAGCCTGCCGCGCGCTGGACGCATCGGCCCGCGCGCTGCTGCAGACTGCACAGACGCCGGTGGCTGCGATTGCGCACGACCTGCATCCCGACTTCTATAGCACCCAGCTGGCGCAGACCCTGGCCGAGGAATACGGCATTGCGGCGATTGGCGTGCAGCACCACCACGCCCACATCGCGGCCATCATGGCCGAGCATGGCGTGCAGGAGGCTGTGGTGGGCCTGGCGCTGGACGGCGTGGGCCTGGGCAGCGACGGCCTGGCCTGGGGCGGCGAGCTGCTCTGGGTCAGCCCCTACGGCTGGGAGCGCCTGGGCCATCTGCACAACCTGGCCCTGCCCGGTGGTGACGTGGCCGCGCGCGAACCCTGGCGCATGGCGGCCTCTGCCCTGCACGCACTGGGTCGCGGTGCCGAGATCGCACCGCGCTTCAGCGCGGACGTGGGCAGCTTTACCGCCCGCACGGTGCAGCAGATACTGGAGCGCCAATTCAACTGCCCCTTGAGCAGCAGCACCGGCCGCTGGTTTGACGCCGCTGCCGCCAGCCTGGGGCTCAGTCTGCGCCAAAGCCACGAGGCAGAAGCCGCCATGGCCCTGGAAGCCATGGCCAGTGAATGGCAAGCGCACACCCCAGCGGCTACCCAGCAAACCGGCGCGCCAGAGTCCCTGCATGGCCTGCACATCAAGGCCTTGGACGAACTGGACCTGCGGCCCCTGCTGGCCCGCCTGCTCGACACCCCGGCCAGTGACGCCCCCGCTGCCGCCCTGTGGTTCCACCAGTCCCTGGCCGATGCCCTGGTCGACTGGGCAGCCCTGGCAGCGCAGCAAAAAAAGGTGGAGACCGTCTGCCTGGGTGGCGGCTGCTTTGCCAACCAGTTGCTCAGCGCGCGCGTCTGCAGTGGCTTGCGTGCACGGGGCTTGCGCGTGCTGCAGGCCCACACACATTCCTGCGGCGACGCCGGTCTGGCCCTGGGCCAGGCCTGGGTTGCGGCACATCAGCTCTCCCAACCAAGCCCGCACCCACGCGCGCACCCCCTCCACGAAAGCCCTCTATGTGTTTAGCCATTCCTGCCCGCGTGGTGGAGCTCCTGCCCCATGACCAGGCCATCGTCGACCTGGGCGGCATCCGCAAAACCATTTCCATCGCCCTGGTCAGCGGCGTGGCCGTGGCCGACTACGTGATTGTTCATGTGGGCCATGCCATAGGCCGCATAGACCCCGAAGAGGCCGAGCGCACGCTGGCCCTGTTTGGCGAGATGGCGGCCCTGGGCGCAGAAGACGCTGCAAAACACGACAAGGTGACGGCATGAAATACATAGACGAATTCCGCGACGGCCAGCTGGCCCGCAAGATTGCCGAGCGCATTGCCGCCGAGGTACAGCCCGCGCGCAACTACAGCTTCATGGAATTTTGCGGCGGCCACACGCACGCCATCTCTCGCTACGGCATTGCCGAGCTGCTGCCTGCCAATGTGCGCATGGTGCATGGCCCGGGCTGCCCGGTGTGCGTGCTGCCCATTGGCCGCATTGACCTGGCCATCATGCTGGCGCTGGAACGCGATGTGATCGTCTGCACCTATGGCGACACCATGCGCGTGCCGGCTTCCAACGGCCTCTCGCTGATCAAGGCCAAGGCGCGCGGTGGCGATATCCGCATGGTCTATTCGGCCGCCGACGCGCTCACCATTGCGCGCCAGAACCCGGAGCGCCAGGTGGTGTTTTTTGCCATCGGCTTCGAGACCACCACACCGCCCACCGCGCTGGTGATTCGCGATGCCCAACGCGAGGCGCTGGAAAATTTCAGCGTGCTGTGCTGCCATGTGCTGACCCCCTCGGCCATCACCCACATTCTGGAATCGCCCGAGGTGCGCCAGTTCGGCACCGTGCCCATTGACGGCTTCATTGGCCCGGCGCATGTGAGCATCGTCATCGGATCTGCCCCGTATGAACACTTTGCCGATGAGTACCGCAAGCCGGTGGTGATTGCCGGCTTCGAGCCGCTGGACGTGGTGCAGGCCGTGCTGATGCTGGTGCGCCAGGTCAACGAGGGCCGCTTCGAGGTGGAGAACGAATTCACCCGCGCCGTCACGCGCGAAGGCAACCAGAACGCGCAGTCTCTGGTGAGTCAGGTGTTCGAGCTGCGCACCAGCTTTGAGTGGCGCGGCCTGGGCGAGGTGCCCTACAGCGCGCTCAAGATCCGCCCGGCCTTTGCAGCCTTTGATGCCGAGCGGCGCTTTGCCCTGACCTATGAACCGGTGGCCGACAACAAGGCCTGCGAGTGCGGCGCGATTTTGCGTGGCGTCAAAAAACCCACGGACTGCAAGATCTTCGGCACCGTCTGCACCCCGGAAAACCCGGTGGGCTCCTGCATGGTGTCCAGCGAAGGGGCCTGCGCGGCGCACTATTCGTATGGACGCTTCCGTGACATTGCCATCGTGGCTGAAACCGCTGCCGCCTGACTGAATCCATGAGCAAGAAAAACTACATCCGTCCGCTGGACATCAAACACGGCCGCATCGACATGGGCCATGGTGCCGGTGGCCGCTCGGCCGCGCAGCTCACCGAAGAGTTGTTTCTGGCCGCCTTTGACAACCCCTTTTTGCGCCAGGGCGATGACGGCGCCAGCTTCCCCATTCCCGTGGGGGCGCGCATGGTCATGGCCACCGACGGCCATGTGGTCTCACCGCTGTTTTTTCCGGGCGGCGATGTGGGCGCCTTGAGCGTGCACGGCACCGTCAACGACGTAGCCATGCTGGGCGCCACACCCCTGTACCTGTCGGCCAGCTTCATTCTGGAAGAGGGCTTTGCCCTGTCGGAGCTCAAGCGCATTGTGGACAGCATGGCTGCTGCCGCGCGCGAGGCCGGCGTGCCCATCATCACCGGTGACACCAAGGTGGTGGAGCGCGGCAAGGGCGACGGCGTCTTCATCAGCACCACCGGCGTGGGCGTGGTGGCCGAGGGCGTGCACATCTCCGGGCGCAATGCGCGCGCGGGCGATGTGCTGCTGCTCTCCGGCACCATTGGCGACCACGGCGTGGCCGTGATGTCCAAGCGCGCATCGCTGGAGTTTGAGACGACGATGGAGTCCGACACCGCCGCCCTGCACACCCTGGTGGCGGCCATGCTGGCAGCAGCACCGGGCGGCGTGCGCGTGCTGCGTGACCCCACGCGCGGCGGCCTGGCCACCACGCTGAACGAAATCGCCGGGCAGTCCGGCGTGGGCATGGTGCTGGAAGAAGCCGCCATTCCCGTCGCACCGCAAGTGGAAGCGGCCTGCGAACTGCTGGGGCTGGACCCGCTGTACGTGGCCAACGAGGGCAAGCTGGTGGCCATCTGTTCCCCCGAATCGGCCGCCGCGGTATTGGCCGCCATGCAGGCGCATCCCCTGGGCGCACAGGCGGTGCAGATTGGCGTGGTGACCGAGGACGCGCACCACTTCGTGCAGATGAACACCAGCTTTGGCGGGCGGCGCGTGGTGGACTGGCTCAGTGGTGAGCAGCTGCCGCGTATTTGCTAAGCCTGCAGCCGATGCCACCCTGCTGACGCTGTTTACGCTGCCCTGCCTTCCCAATCCCTATGCGCATTCTTCTGCTGTGCCACAGCTTCAACAGTCTCTCGCAGCGCCTGTACGCCGAGCTGCAGGCGCGCGGCCACACGCTGTCGGTGGAGCTGGACATTGCCGACTCGGTGACCGAGGAAGCCTGCGCCCTGTTCCAGCCGGATCTGCTGCTTGCGCCGTTTTTGAAACGCCGCATTCCGGAGTCGATCTGGCGCACGGTGCTGTGCCTGGTGGTGCACCCCGGCCCGCCCGGTGACCAGGGGCCTGCGGCCCTGGACTGGGCGGTGCTGGAACAGCAGCCGCAATGGGGCGTGACAGTCTTGCAGGCCAACGGCGACTTTGACGCCGGCCCGGTCTGGGCCCATGCCGGCTTTGCCCTGCGGGCTTGCAGCAAGGGCAGCCTGTACCGCGCAGAGGTGACGCGCGCGGCGGTGGCGGCGGTGCTGCAGGCGGTGGCGCTGGTGGAAGCACAGGCGGGATCCGTAGCACCGCCTGCTTCTGCTTCTGTGCAAACCCATTGGCGCCCCGCCATGCCGCAAGCCACGCGCCGCATCGACTGGCAGCAGGACAGCACCGCACACATCCTGGCGCGCATACGCAGCGCCGACGGCCAACCCGGCGTGCAGGACAACCTGTTCGGCCACAGCTGCCATGTCTTTGACGCCCACCCGGCCAGCGGCTCGGCGCTGCAGGCGCTGGCCACCATTGCCCCCGGCGCCATCGTCGCCCAACGCGACGGCGCGCTCCTGCGCCGCACCGTGGACGGTGGCATCTGGATGGGCCAGGTGCGCCTGGCCCGCGCCTGTGGCACGGATGCCCCCTTCAAGCTGCCCGCCACCCTGGCCTTTGCCGAAGAGGCCGCACACCTGCCCGTGTGGGACTTGCCGCTGGAGCGCGAGGGTGATGAATGGGCCGAGCTGCGTTACTGGGAGCGCGAGGACAGTGGCACACGCATCGGTGTTCTCTCCTTCGACTTCTACAACGGCGCCATGTCCACGGCGCAATGCCAGCGCCTGCTGGAGGCACTGCAACACCTCAAGACCCGCCCCACCCGCGTGCTGCTGCTGTTGGGTGGCCAGGACTTCTTCAGCAACGGCATCCACCTCAATTGCATCGAAGCCGCAGCGCACCAGGTGGGCAGCAGCGCGGCCGACGCCTCGTGGGAAAACATCAACGCCATGAACGATGTGGCGCGCGCCCTCATCGAAGACACCACGCGCCTGACTGTGGCCGTGCTGCGTGGCAATGCCGGCGCCGGTGGCGTGTTTCTGGCCCTGGCCGCCGATGAGGTCTGGGCCGCACCGGGCACGGTGCTCAACCCGCATTACCGCAACATGGGTAATCTGTATGGCTCGGAATACTGGACCTACTTGCTGCCGCGCCGCCTGGGTCTGGAGGCCGCGCAGGCGCTGATGCGCCAGCGTCTGCCCTTGCTGGCCCAGGACGCGCAGCGCAGGGGCCTGATAGACCATTGCCTGAACACCCCTGCGGACCTGGAAACCGAGGTAATTCCCCGTGCGCTGGCCCTGGCGAGCGCCTACAATTTCCAGCACCGGCTGCAGCAAAAGCAGCAGGTCCGCGCCACCGATGAAGCCACCCGCCCCCTGGCGGACTACCGAAAAGAAGAGTTGAACCGCATGCACCGCAATTTTTACGGATTCGACCCCAGCTACCATGTGGCGCGCTACCACTTTGTGCACAAGCTGCCGCACGCCTGGACGCCGCGCCACCTGGCCGCCCACAGGCCATGAAGCCGCACAAGCGCACATGAACCTGCCCGACAACCTGCCCAGCGTGCTGGTGGTGGACGACGAGGTCCGCTCCCAGGAGGCCATGCGCCGCACCCTGGACGAAGACTTCATGGTGTTCACCGCCAGCGACGCCGACGCCGCACGGCTCTGCATGGAGCGCAACCCCATCAGCGTGATCCTGTGCGACCAGCGCATGCCGGGCCTCACCGGCGTGCTGTTCCTCAAAGAGGTGCGCGAGCGCTGGCCGGACACGGTGCGCATCGTCATCTCCGGCTACACCGATTCGGAAGACATCATTGCCGGCATCAACGAGGCCGGCATTTACCAGTACATCCTCAAGCCCTGGGTGCCCGACCACCTGCTGGCCACGGTGCGCAATGCGGTGGAGGCACAAAACCTGCAGCGCGACACGAACCGCCTGCACCTGGAGCTGCGCACCAGCACCCCGGTGCTGCGCCAGCGCACGCAGGCCAAGCTCTCCAAGGCGCGCAGCGTGTTTGATTTCGACCGCATCGAGCGCGCGCCCGGCAGCCCGCTGGACGCCGTCTGCGAAGTCGCCATGCGCGTGGCCCGCTACGACCTGAGCGTGCTGGTGCTGGGCGAGTCCGGCACCGGCAAGGAGCTGCTGGCCCGCGCCGTGCATTACGCCAGCCCGCGCGCGGCCGGTGCCTTTGTGGTGGAGAACTGCGCGGCCATGCCGGACACGCTGTTGGAGTCCGAACTGTTTGGCCACAAGCGCGGCGCCTTCACCGGCGCCTATGAGGACCACCCGGGCCTGTTCCAGCGCGCCCACGGCGGCACGGTGTTTCTGGACGAGATTGGCGAGACCTCGCCGGCCTTTCAGGTGCGCCTCTTGCGCGTACTGCAGGAAGGCGAGGTGCGCCCGGTGGGTGCGGCCCACCCGGTGCCGGTGGACGTGCGTGTGGTGGCCGCCACCCACCGCGACCTGGAGCAGCGTGTGCGCGAGGGCCTGTTCCGCGAAGACCTGTACTACCGCATTGCCGGCATCACCATCACCGTGCCACCGCTGCGCGAGCGCGCCGGTGACATCGCCCCGATTGCCCGGCGCCTGGTGCGCGAAGTGGGCGCCGAGCTGGGCCGCCCCGATGCCAGCTTGAGCGACGAGGCCCTGGCCTGCCTGATGGGCTACCCCTGGCCCGGCAACATCCGCGAGCTGCGCAACGAGATTGCGCGCGCCATCGCCATCAGCGACAGCGACGCCATTGCCGCCCAGTCGCTGTCCTCCCGCGTGCTGCACGGCCAGGCCGGTCTGGCCAGCGCCGCAGCCAGCACCCATGGCAGCGCCCTGCCCCGCACCGGCACCCTGAGCGAACGGCTGGACGCGATCGAAGCCATGGTGCTGCGCGAAACCCTGCTGCGCCACCGCTGGAACAAAACCCGCTCCGCCACCGAGCTGGGCCTCTCGCGTGTGGGCCTGCGCGGCAAGATGGCCCGCTTCGGGTTGGAGGGTTGACCATGGGCGCACCCCTGAATGTGCTGTGGCTGCAATCCGGCGGCTGCGGCGGCTGCAGCATGTCGCTGCTGTGCGCCGACACCACCGACTTCCACGGCCAGCTGCGCGATGCCAATATCAATCTGCTGTGGCACCCTTCCCTGTCGCTGGAAAGCGGGCAGGAGCTCATCGCCATGCTGAGCGCCATCCAGGCCGGCACGCTGCGGCTTGACGCGCTGTGCATAGAAGGCGCACTCTTGCGCGGCCCGAATGGCACAGGGCGCTTTCATGTGCTGGCCGGCACTGGCATCCCCATGGTCCGTTGGGTGGAACAGCTGGCAGCCAGGGCGCGCCATGTGGTGGCCGTGGGCAGCTGTGCCGCCTGGGGTGGCATCACGGCGGGCGGCAGCAACCCCACCGATGCCTGCGGCCTGCAGTACGAAGACGACCGCGTGGGTGGTTTGCTGGGTGCAGCGTTTCGTTCGGGCAGCGGCCTGCCGGTGATCAACATCGCCGGCTGCCCCACGCACCCGGGCTGGGTGCTGGACAGCCTGATGGCGCTGGCAGACAACACCCTTCTGGCAGAGGACTTGGACAGCCTGGGCCGCCCGCGTTTTTATGCCGACCAGCTGGTGCACCACGGCTGCTCGCGCAACGAGTACTACGAATACAAAGCCAGCGCCGAGAAGCCCTCGGACCTGGGTTGCATGATGGAGCACATGGGCTGCAAGGGCACGCAGGTGCATGCCGACTGCAACCTGCGGCCCTGGAATGGCGAGGGCTCGTGCACGCGCGGCGGCTATGCCTGCATCGCCTGCACCGAGCCGGGTTTTCAGGAACCCGGCCACCCGTTTCACACGACACCCAAGATTGCCGGCATACCGATTGGCCTGCCCACCGACATGCCCAAGGCCTGGTTTGTGGCGCTGGCCTCGCTGTCCAAATCGGCCACGCCGCGGCGCGTCAAACTCAA
Source organism: Rhodoferax lacus (assembly GCF_003415675.1). Classification (GTDB taxonomy): domain Bacteria; phylum Pseudomonadota; class Gammaproteobacteria; order Burkholderiales; family Burkholderiaceae_C; genus Allorhodoferax; species Allorhodoferax lacus. Next base: position 20,260 of record NZ_QFZK01000027.1, on the reverse strand, counting down.
TGCCGTGGCCGACCATCTGGTGGTGGCACCCATTGCCCGCAAAACCCGTCTCAAGTGAACCCATTGCCGTGACCCGTTTGCTGGTAGGACCGTTTAACCGCGTGGAGGGCGACCTGGAAGTCAGCCTGGACCTGGAGGACGGGCGGGTGCGCTCGGCCCAGGTCAACTCCCCCATGTACCGGGGCTTTGAGCAGATCCTGCAGGGCAAGCAGCCGCAGGACGCGCTGGTGTATGTGCCGCGCATCTGCGGCATTTGCTCGGTGTCGCAGTCGGTGGCCTGCGCACGCGCGCTGGCCAGCCTGGCCAACATCCATATGCCGCCCAATGGCCAGCACGCCACCAACATCGTGCTGGCCACGGAAAACCTGGCCGATCACCTGACGCACTTCTATCTGTTCTTCATGCCGGACTTCACGCGGCCGGTGTATGCCAACCAGGCCTGGCATGCCGAAGCCGTGCGCCGCTTTGATGCGCAGAGCGGCGAGCAGACGCGCGCTGCGATTGCCGCGCGCCAGCGCTGGTTCACCCTGCTGGGCACGCTGGCGGGCAAGTGGCCGCATACGCAAAGCATAGAGCCCGGCGGCTCCACGCGGCCGATCGAGGTGGCCGAGCGCGGCCGTCTGCTGGTCAAGGTGCGCGAGTTCCGCCGCTTTCTGGAGCGCGAGCTGTTTGCCGAGCCGCTGGAATTCATCAGCAGCCTGCACAGTGAAGAAGCGCTGTGGCAGTGGCATGCCCAGGACCCCTGGCGCGGCGACTTGCGCCTGTTTCTCAGCATGGTGCAGGACTGCGGCCTGAGTGGCCTGGGCCCAGGCCCGGGGCGCTACATGAGCTTTGGTGCCTACCCGCAGCCCGATGGCAGCTTTGCTTTGGGCGGTGGCGTCTGGCACCAGGGCGCAGCGTCGCCTCTGGATGCAGGCAGCATCACCGAGGATGCCACCCACGCCTGGCTCTCTGACCTGGCAGGCCCGCGCCATCCGCAGGACGGCATCACCCTGCCCGATATGGACAAGCCCGCGGCCTACACCTGGAACAAGGCGCCGCGGCTGGCGGGTGAGGTGATTGAGACCGGCGCCATTGCGCGCCAGCTGGCCAGCCAGCACGCCTTGATCGTTGACGCCGTAGCACACCATGGTGGCACGGTGTTTACGCGCGTGCTTGCGCGCCTGCTGGAGCTGGCCCGCGTGGTGCCCCTGATGGAGCAGTGGCTGCAGGAGCTGCGCCCCAACGAAGCCTATTGCGTGCCCACCCCCGCGTTTACCGAAGGCGTGGGCGTGGGCCTGAGCGAGGCCGCGCGCGGCAGCCTGGGCCATTGGGTGGTGGCCAGCAAAGGCCGCATTGCCAACTACCAGATCGTGGCGCCCACCACCTGGAATTTTTCACCGCGCGATGCGGCCGGAACCCCCGGTGCGCTGGAGCAGGCGCTGGTGGGGGCCCCCGTGCAGCCGGGCGAGACCACGCCGGTGGCGGTGCAGCACATCGTGCGCTCCTTTGATCCGTGCATGGTGTGCACGGTGCATTGATCCCGTAGACTGCAACGCATGCCGCCGCGCATCTCTCCGCCACTGCCCCACGCGCCCTCTCCTGGTGGGCTCGAAGGCGTGGACGAATCCACCTGGCTGGACGTGATCCAGAAGATGGACGAGGTGTATTCGCAGCTCATCACCGACGAGATCGAGCTGGAGAAAAAGAACGCCGAGCTGGAGCGCACCAACCAGGAGTTGCAGGACGCCCACGACGCGCTCAAGCGCACCCAGCAGCAACTCATCCACTCGGAAAAAATGGCCTCGCTGGGGCGCCTGGTGGCCGGCGTGGCGCATGAGCTCAACAACCCGATCAGCTTTGTGCTGGGCAATGTGCATGCCCTGAGTCGCTACTGCGCGCGCCTGGGCACCTATGTGAACGCGGTGCACGAGGGCCAGGACGCTGCGGCCGTGCAGGCCCTGCGCAAGCAGCTGCGCATAGAACACATGCTGGACGATTTGCCCTCGCTGATTGCGGGCACGCTCGAAGGTGCGCAGCGCACCGCCGACATCGTCAACGACCTGAAGCGCTTTTCTGCCATGGACCCCGAGGTCAGCCTGCCGGTCAACCTCAATGACGTGGTGGAGCGCGCCCTGCACTGGATCAGCAAGGGCTCGCCTCTGCCATTCGAAGTGCACTGGCAGCCCGGCGCGCATTGCACCGTGACGGGCAGTGCGGCGCAGCTGCAGCAGGTGCTGATGAATCTGTTGCAAAACGCGCTGGATGCGGTGAGCGGCGCCGGCAGCATCACACCGCAGATCTGGATCACGGTGGAGGTGACCAAGGGCCGCGCCTGTTTGCGCGTGCGCGACAACGGCCCCGGCATTGCACCCGAGCACATCCTGCGCATCTTCGACCCCTTCTTCACCACCAAGCCCGTGGGCCAGGGCACCGGCCTGGGCCTGTCCATCAGCTACGGCATCGTGGAGCAGCACGGCGGAACCTTGACGGTGCGCAACCATGCGCAAGGCGGGGCAGAGTTTGTGCTGGAACTGCCGGTGGCGGACAACCAGGCGCCTGCCCACTAGCGTCGCGGCGCGACCCTGGAAAACCACGCGCCTTGCGCGGGAACATCCCGGCCTTGCAAATCAAAATTTCCAGACCTGGGTGTCAGCCCCACACACCATCATGACCGCGTCTTTGGACGCCTTGCAGTGCCAAGTCTGCATGGTCTTACCCCCATCCACCATGGCTAGCGCGTCTACGTCCAGAACGGCGGCACAACGCTGGCCAGGGGCACGCACGGACTCGTAACAAATCCACTGCACGCCTTTGTAGCGGGCGGCCTCAGCGAGTGCCTGGGTTGCGCTGTAGTCGCTTCCATGGGTCCAGGCACTCCGTGCTTCAACCCAGGGGACTTGCATCAGATCCAGCGCCAAGCCTTGAACCTCTGCCTGAAAAAAAGTGTGTTCGGTCAACAGTTCTGTTTTCACCAGCGCCGCACTGTCCAATATGAAACGGTTGCGCCAGTAAGCGACTTCTGCACAGGCTGTGTAAAGCTGCTCGGCACCGTACCAAAGACCACGCTCGCCTGCACGGCGGAAGCGGCTGGGGTGCGGCGGGCGGTAGCGAAACGGCGTGTAGAGCAGATAGTGCTTGGGCGCATGCATCGCCGGCTGTGGCGGCTTGCTATGCTCCAGCAACAACTCCAAAGCCTCCTGCTCTGCACGGCTGTCCACCAGGCGCATGGTGGACACCACGTGTTGGGCCTCGACGCCGCGCCAGGCTAGCATGGACTTGGGGGCCATGCCGCCCTCGAACCAGGCTGGATCCCAGACGCCACGCTCACTCATGCCGGCGCCCGCATGCCATCCAGATAGTTCAATGTCGCGACCAGCCCATCGGCCCGTTCAATCAGCTGCAATGGAACACCACCCAAGGCCTTGTTGTAAGCAGTCATCCAGGACACCCGCTTTTGGTCGTCTGTGCCCACCAGGGCATCCAAGGAGCGGTACACGCGCACCAGCAACAAGGACAGCTCACCCTCCTTCTTGTCCGGATTCAGCGTGATTTCACCTTTCAACAGACGCGATACGGTGGGCTCGCTCAAACCAATGGTTCGTGCCAGCCCAGCCCCCGACTGCCCCAGGTACTGACTCGCGCGGCGCGTAGCCTTGGCGAGCACTTCGCCCGGATCGACTTTGGGTTTGACTTGGGTGTTCATACAGGGCCTTGTTTGTCTTTCACAGGAAATATTCTTACATGAAAACCAAATATTTGCACCTTTAAGCGGCTACCTTTCAGGCTTCCAATGCCTGGGCCTACAGATACCGCCTGGCCATTGCCTCCAGCGCCACCGGCTTGATTCTGGACGCCTGCCCGGCGCAGCCAAAGGCTTCAAAGCGGGCCTTGACGATGCCGCGCGCCGCGTTCTTGGCTGCCACCAGGGCTTTGCGCGGATCGAACTCACTGGGCTGCTGGGCGAAGACCTGGCGCATGGCACCGGTCATGGAGAGGCGGATGTCGGTGTCGATGTTGATCTTGCGCACACCGCTCTGGATGCCGCGCTGGATTTCTTCCACCGGCACGCCGTAGGTCTCCTTGATGTCGCCGCCAAACTGGCGAATGATGGCCAGCCATTCCTGCGGTACGCTGCTGGAGCCGTGCATCACCAGGTGGGTGTTGGGAATCTGGGCGTGGATGGCGGCAATGCGGTCCATGGCCAGGATGTCGCCGGTGGGCTTGCGTGTGAACTTGTAGGCGCCGTGGCTGGTGCCAATCGCAATGGCCAGGGCGTCCACGCCAGTGCGCTGCACAAAGTCGCGCGCCTGCAGCGGATCGGTGAGCAGCATGTCATGGCTGAGTTTGCCCTCGGCACCGATGCCGTCTTCTTCACCGGCCTCGCCGGTTTCCAGCGAACCCAGGCAGCCCAGTTCGCCCTCCACCGAGACACCGATGGGGTGCGCCATCTGGCAGACGCGCTGGGTGATGTCCACGTTGTAGTCGTAGCTGGCCGGGGTCTTGCCGTCACCCATGAGCGAGCCGTCCATCATCACGCTGGTAAAGCCCGAGCGAATGCTTTGCTGGCACACCGCGGCCGAGGTGCCGTGGTCCTGGTGCACCACCACCGGAATGTCGGGGTGCGTCTCCACTGCCGCCAGCATCAGGTGGCGCAGGTAGGCCTCACCCGCGTATTTGCGCGCACCGGCCGAGGCCTGCAGGATGACCGGGCTGTCGGTCTCCTGCGCGGCCTCCATGATGGCGAGGATCTGCTCCAGGTTGTTGACGTTGAAGGCGGGCACGCCGTAGCCGTTTTCGGCGGCGTGGTCCAGCACCTGGCGAAGGGAAACAAAAGCCATGGGAAATTTCCTTGGATAAAAAAATGAATCAAGCCGCAGCGCGCGCTTGCAGAATCTGGAACGCCGGCAAGGTCTTGCCCTCCAACACCTCCAGAAAAGCGCCGCCGCCGGTGGAGATGTAGCCCACGTCTTTTTCGATGCCGTACTTGGCAATGGCTGCCAGCGTGTCACCGCCGCCGGCAATGCTGAAGGCGGCAGACTGGGCAATCGCCTGGGCGATCACCCGCGTGCCGTTCTCGAACGCGGGGAACTCGAACACTCCCACCGGGCCGTTCCACACAATGCTGCCGGCACGCTGCAGTTGCTCGGCCAGGCGCCGAGCGGTCTCGGGGCCTATGTCCAGAATCAGGTCATCATCGGCCACTGCGCTGGCGGCCTTGATGGTGGCCACGGCATCGGCACCAAAGCTTTTGGCGGTGACCACATCGGTCGGAATGGGCACCTCGGCGCCGCGCGCGCGCATGGCCTCGATGACGGCGCGGGCCTCGTCCACCAGGCCGGGTTCGGCCAGGCTTTTGCCGATGTTCAATCCGGCCGCCAGCATGAAGGTGTTGGCAATGCCGCCGCCCACAATCAGCTGGTCCACATTCCTGGCCAGGGCATTGAGGATGCTGAGTTTGCTGGACACCTTGGAGCCCGCCACGATGGCCACCAGCGGCCGCGCCGGGTTTTGCAGAGCCAGGTGGATGGCGTCAATCTCTGCGGACAACAAGGGGCCTGCGCAGGCAATCGGCGCGTACTGCGCCATGCCGTAGGTGGTGGCCTCGGCGCGGTGGGCGGTGCCGAAGGCGTCGTGCACAAAGATGTCGCACAGCGCGGCCAGACGGCGCGCCAGCGTTTCGTCGTTCTTCTTCTCGCCGACGTTCAAGCGGCAGTTTTCCAGCAGGACGATCTGGCCGGGTTCTACCGGCAGCGGGCCCTGTGCCTCGGCCCAGTTGCGCACCAGCGGCACTTCGCGGCCCAGCAATTCGCCCAGGCGCTGGGCGACCGGGGCCAGCGAGTCCTGTTCGCTGAAGATGCCCTCGACAGGACGCCCCAGATGGCTGGTGACCATGACGGCTGCACCGGCCTCCAGCGCCATGCGGATGCAGGGCAGGCTGGCGCGTATGCGCGTGTCTTCGGTGATGCGGCCTTGCGCATCCAGGGGCACGTTCAGGTCGGCACGAATAAAAACCCGGCGGCCGACGGCAAAGCCGCTGGCCACCACATCGGCAAAACGCAGGACCTTCACAGCGCGGCTCCTGTGAAGGCGCCCACCACGCGGACCATTTCCAGGCACTTGTTCGAGTAGCCCCATTCGTTGTCGTACCAGCTGACCAGCTTCACGAAGGTGCCGTCCAGGGCGATGCTGGCGTCGGCGTCGAAGATGGAGGTGCGGGTGTCACCACGGAAGTCGGTGGCCACGACCTTGTCGGTGGTGTAGCCCAGCACGCCCTTCAGCGCGCCTTCACTTTGCAGCTTGATCTCGGCGCAGATCTCGGCCAGCGTGGCGCTGGTGTTGAGTTCCACCGTCAGGTCCACCACCGACACGTCGCTGGTGGGCACGCGGAAGGACATGCCGGTGAGCTTTTTGTTCAGCTCGGGGATGACCACGCCCACGGCCTTGGCCGCACCGGTGCTGCTGGGGATGATGTTTTCCAGAATGCCGCGGCCGCCGCGCCAGTCTTTGTTGGAAGGGCCGTCCACGGTCTTCTGTGTGGCAGTGGCTGCGTGCACGGTGGTCATCAGGCCGCGCTTGATGCCGAACTTGTCATGGACCACCTTGGCCAAAGGGGCCAGGCAGTTGGTGGTGCAGGAGGCGTTGGAGATGATGGCCTCACCCTTGTAGGTCTTCTCGTTCACGCCAAACACGAACATGGGGGTGTCGTCTTTGGAGGGGGCCGAGAAGATGACCTTCTTGGCGCCCGCTGCCAGGTGCTTTTCGCCACCGGCCTTGTCCAGGAAGATGCCGGTGGACTCGATCACCACGTCAGCGCCGACTTCGTTCCACTTCAGGTTGACGGGGTCTTTTTCCTGGGTCAGGCGGATCTTCTTGCCATTGACCACCAGGGTATTGCCTTCAACAGACACTTCGCCCTTGAAGCGGCCATGCACCGAGTCGTACTGCAGCATGTAGGCCAGGTAATGGGGCTCGAGCAGGTCGTTGATGGCGACCACTTCGATGTCGCTGAAGTTTTGCAGCGCCGAGCGCAGCACGTTGCGGCCGATACGGCCAAAGCCGTTGATGCCAATTTGGATAGCCATGAAACCTGTCCTTGAAATTTAAATGGAAATCAGCGCCGAGCAATCGGCAATCACGCGGTCCGGCCCACAGCCTTCAATGGGGTGGCCCATGTTGTAGCCATAGGGCAGCGCCCAGACCGGAACGCCAGCGTTGCGCGCCGTGGCCACGTCGATGCTGGAGTCGCCCACAAACAGCGCACGCGTGCGGGCTACATCAAACTTGTCCAGGCAGGCCAGGATGCCGGCCGGGTCGGGCTTTTTGGTGGACAGGGTGTCACCGCTGACCACCCAGTCCAGAAGCGGCATGAGCTGGTGCGCGTCCAGCACGGTCTGGGTGTAGCGCGACTCCTTGTTGGTCACCACGGCCAGCTTCACGCCCTGCGCTTTCAAGGTGGTCAGCGTCTCACGCACTTGCGGGTAGAGGTGGCTGCGGGTGCCACAGCGGCGCTGGTAGTGGCTGTCGAACTCGGCGGCGATGGCCGGCAAGGTCTCGCTCATGCGCACGCTGGCGACAGACACGCCGCCACTGGAGGCCAGCGCCTGGACCAGGAGCGCAGCCGTGCCGTGGCCTATCCAGTCGTTGACTTGCTGCAGGCTCACGTCCACCAGATCAAAGCGGCGCAAGGTGTCGTTGACGGCGTCGCAAATTTCGGGGGCGGTGGCAATCAGCGTGCCATCCAGGTCGAACATGACCAGGTCATAGGGAAGAGACATACTGTGTTCCCTAGTTCGACGGGGCCAGGGTGCGTGCAGAGGCCGCACTGTGCGCCCGGTTGACCAGCAGGTGTACGGCAGTGACCACGCGCTCGGCCGTGATGCCAAAGTGTTTGTACAAATCCTTGGCCGGAGCCGACTCGCCAAACGTGGCCATGCCAACCACCACGCCGCTGCGGCCCACGTACTTGCGCCAGAAGTCCGGCTGCGCGGCCTCGATCGCCACACCGGGCAGGTCCAGGGGCAGCACCTGGTCCTGGTAGGCATGGGACTGGCGGTCAAACACATTGCTGCAGGGCATGGAGACCACGCGTGTGGCGATGCCCTCAGCGGCCAGCGTGGTCTGGGCCTGCAGGGCCAGCTCCAGTTCGGAGCCGGTGGAGAGGATCACGGCTCGCGCACCCTCCATGTCCGACAGCACATAGCCGCCCTGGCCAATGCGGGCCTGCATGTCGATGGTGGTCACGCGCGGCAGGTTCTGGCGCGACAGGCACAGGGCGCTGGGGCCGTCTTTGCGCTGCACGGCACAGGCCCAGGCCACGGCGGTCTCCAGAGCGTCGGCGGGGCGCCACACGTCCAGGCCAGGGATGATGCGCAGGGAGGGAATGTGCTCCACGCTCTGGTGCGTGGGGCCGTCTTCGCCCAGGCCAATGCTGTCGTGGGTGAAGACGTGGATGACGCGGCGCTTCATGAGCGCAGCCATGCGGATGGCGTTGCGGCTGTAGTCGCTGAAGGTCAGAAACGTGCCACCAAAGGGGATGAAGCCGCCATGCAGGGCCATGCCATTCATCATGGCGGCCATGCCGAATTCGCGCACGCCGTAGCTCATGTGGTTGCCGGCCTGGAAGTGGCCTTGCGCGTCCACACCGGCCTTGGTGCAGCCCTTGAAGTTGGTGAGGTTGGAGCCGGTGAGGTCGGCACTGCCACCAAAGAATTCGGGCAGCAGCGGGGCCAGAAGGTCCAGCGCATTCTGGCTGGCCTTGCGGGTGGCCACCGGGTCTGGGCGGGCCGCAATGGCGCCCAGCAGTTCGGGCAGTTGCTCGGCCAAGCCGGGCAGCAGGTCGCCCGCCATGCGCCGCTCCAGCTCGGCCGCGCGTGCCGGGAATTCCGAGCGATAGGCCTCGAAGCGGGTGCGCCAGGCGCGCTCGGCCGTCTGGCCACGTGCCACGGCATTCCAGGCTTGGGCAATGTCCTCGGGAATCTCGAAGGGTGCATAAGGCCAGTCCAGTGCGAGACGGGTGGCCGCCACTTCTGCCGCACCCAGGGCTGCGCCATGTACATCGTGCGTGCCGGCCTTGTTGGGCGAGCCCATGCCGATGATGGTCTTGCAGCAGATCAGCGTGGGCCGTCCATCGGGACGTGCCGCCTGGGCCTGGGCCGCGCGCACGGCGGCGTCCAGGTCGGCCGGGCTGTGGCCGTTGACCGCGGGGATGACGTTCCAGCCATAGGCGGCAAAACGCTGCGGCGTGTTGTCGGTGAACCAGCCTTCCACATGGCCGTCAATCGAGATGCCGTTGTCGTCGTAGAACGCGATCAGCTTGGACAGCTTCAGCGTGCCGGCCAGCGAGCAGACCTCGTGGCTGATGCCCTCCATCAGGCAGCCGTCGCCCATGAAGACGTAGGTGTGGTGGTCCACCACGGTGTGGCCGCCCTGGTTGAATTCGGCGGCCAATAATTTTTCAGCCAGCGCCATGCCCACGGCATTGGCCAGGCCCTGACCCAGCGGGCCGGTGGTGGTTTCCACGCCGGGTGTGACGTCCACCTCCGGGTGGCCGGGCGTCTTGCTGTGCAGCTGGCGGAAGTTTTTGAGTTCCTGCAGCGGCAGGTCGTAGCCGGTCAGGTGCAACAACGCATACAACAGCATGGAGCCGTGGCCGTTGGAGAGGACAAAGCGGTCACGGTCCATCCAGTGCGGGTTGGCCGGGTTGTGCTTGAGGTGGCGATTCCACAGCACCTCGGCCATATCGGCCATGCCCATGGGCGCGCCGGGGTGGCCGGACTTGGCCTTTTCGACTGCGTCCACAGCCAGCATGCGAATCGCGTTGGCCATGTTGCGGGCCATCTCGGGGGTGGGTTGCTGGCTCATATCAGGCTCCCCGCTTCTTGCGTTCCATCATGCGCCAGATGAACGGTGTGAATATCAACTGCATGGCGAGTTCCATTTTTCCGCCGGGCACCACGATGGTGTTGGCGCGGCTCATGAAGCTGCCGTCCACCATGCTGCGCAGGTACTGGAAGTCGATGCCCTTGGGCTTGGCAAAGCGGATCACCACCATGCTCTCGTCGGGGCTTGGTATGTCGCGCGAAATGAAGGGGTTGCTGGTGTCCACCATGGGCACGCGCTGGAAGTTCACATGCGTGTGCATGAACTGCGGACAGATGTAGTTCACGTAGTCGGGCATGCGCCGCAGGATGGTGTCGGTCACGGCCTCGGTGCTGTAGCCGCGTTTGGACTTGTCGCGCCAGAGCTTCTGGATCCACTCCAGGTTGATCACCGGCACCACGCCGATCAGCAGGTCGGGGTGCTGGGCGATGTTGACCTCGGGCGTGACCACGGCGCCGTGCAGGCCTTCGTAGAACAGCAGGTCGGTGTTCGCCGGCACGTCCTCCCAGGGTGTGAAGGTACCGGGCTCCTGCTTGTAGGGGGCGGCCTCCTCGGTGTCGTGCAGGTACTTGCGGCGTTTGCCGGTACCGGTGGCGGCGTAGTCGCGAAACAGGGCTTCGAGCTCGGGGAACATATTGTTCTCGGGGCCGAAGTGGCTGAAGTTCTTGTTGCCCTGGGCCTCGGCTTCGGCCAGGCGCAGCTTCATTTCCTTGCGGTCGTGGCGGTGGAAGCTGTCGCCTTCGATGACGGCGGCGTCCACGTTTTCGCGCCGGAAAATATTCTCGAAGGTGCGCGTCACCGAGGTGGTGCCGGCACCGCTGGAGCCGGTGATGGCGATGATGGGATGGCGTTCAGACATGGGACTGTCTCCTGAAGTTGAAAAGAGGGTTGGAGACGTTCAGTCTCTGAAGAGGCTGCGCTCGGCAAACAGGGGCGTGTTCGATTCCTTTTGCTGTGGCTCGGCGTGGTAGCGCTCGATGCGCTCGACCTCGTTTTTGGAACCAAACACCAGGCCTATGCGCTGGTGCAGGCTGGTGGGTTGCACGCCCATCATGGGCATTTCTCCGGTGGAGGCGCGTCCTCCCGCCTGCTCCATCAGCATGCCTATGGGGTTGGCCTCGTACAGCAGGCGCAGGCGCCCTGGCTTGCTCGTGTCCTTGGTATCGCGCGGATACAAAAACACACCGCCGCGCATCAGGATGCGGTGGGCCTCGGCCACCATGCTGGCTATCCAGCGCATATTGAAGTCCTTGGCGCGCGGCCCGGTTTTGCCGGCCAGGCACTCGTCGACATAGCGCTTGACCGGCGCCTCCCAGAAGCGGCTGTTGGAGGCGTTGATGGCGAACTCCTGCGTGTCCTCTGGAATCTGCAGCTTGGGATGGGTGAGCATGAACTCGCCCAGATTCGGGTCCAGGGTGAAGCCGTTCACGCCGTTGCCCACACTGAGCACCAGCATGGTGGTCGGGCCATAGAGCGCGTAACCGGCGGCCACCTGCTTGGCGCCGCTTTGCATGAAGTCGGCCTCGCACACATCGGCGCCGCTGTCGGGGCCGCGCAGGATGGAAAAAATGCTGCCCACCGACACGTTCACATCGATGTTGCTGGAGCCATCCAAGGGGTCAAACACCAGCAGGTATTTGCCGCGCGGGTACTGCGCCGGGATCTGGTAGGGCAGGTCCATTTCCTCGGAGGCCATACCGGCCAGGTGCCCGGCCCATTCGGTGCGCTGGATGAAGACCTGGTTGCTCAGCACGTCGAGCTTTTTTTGCGTCTCGCCCTGCACATTGATGCTGCCGCCGCTCTCTGCATCGTGGTTGCCCATGACGCCACCGAGCTCGCCAAAGGCCACGGCGCGGGCAATGGCCTTGCAGGCAATGGCGACGTCCAGGATCAGGGCATTGAAGTCGCCGCTGGCGTCGGGAAAACGCCTGCGCTCCTCGATCAGGAACTGGGTCAGGGTGGAGCGGTGGGTGACGCTTTTGGTATGGGGCATGGGTCTCTTTCTTGGTATTTAATTCTTTGCGCGTTCAAGCTGGCAGGGCCTGGCGGCGCAGTTCGGCCATCACGCTCCGGTAGCCACCGTCGGCATCGGGTGCACCGAACACGGCGCTGCCGGCCACACAGGTGTCGGCACCGGCCTGCACGATGTGCTGGATGTTGTCGGTCTTCACGCCACCGTCCACCTCCAGCCAGATCGGCTGGCCACCGGCCGCCACGTGGGCGTCAATACGCTGGCGCACGGCGCGCAGTTTGGTGAGGGTAGAGGCAATGAACTTCTGCCCGCCAAAGCCGGGGTTCACGCTCATCAGCAGCACCAGGTCGAGCTTGTCCATCACGTGGTCCAGACACGCCAGCGGCGTGGCGGGGTTGAGCACCAGGCCGGCCTTGCAGCCCAGCTCGCGGATCATGGACAGGGTGCGGTCCACGTGGCGCGAGGCCTCCGGGTGGAAGGTGATGATGTTGGCACCGGCCTTGGCAAACAGGGGAATCAGCGCGTCCACGGGCTCCACCATCAGGTGCACATCGATAGGGATGTTCACATGCGGGCGGATGGCTTCGCACACCAGCGGGCCTATGGTCAGGTTGGGGACGTAGTGGTTGTCCATCACATCGAAGTGCACCAGGTCGGCCCCGGCGCGCTCGATGGCGCGCACCTCCTCGCCCAGGCGGGAGAAGTCGGCCGAGAGAATGCTGGGTGCCAGGCGCAGGACGCCGGGCTTGAAGGTCGTGGGGGTCATGGAAGCTTTCAGTTCAAAAATTCGGTATGCAGCTTGCCCAGGCGCGCCAGGTCGGTATGGCCCAGATCGGGCAGCACACACAGGGCACCGCTGAAGTCGTGGTCGGCCGTGTAGTGGGTGGGCGTGACCACCGTGGCCAGGCCGGCCGCGGTGCTGGCCTGCAGGCCGTTGCGGGAGTCTTCAAAGGCCAGGCATTCACTGGCCGGCAGTTGCAGGGCGGCCAGCATCTGCAGGTAGACCTGGGGGTGGGGCTTTTTCACGGGCGCGGTGGAGGCGTCGCCAATGGCGCTGAAGTTCAGGCGCCAGTCCGCGCCCAGCGCGCGGCGCAGCAGGGCGGCAATGTTCACCGGCGAGGTGGTGGTGGCAATCGCCAGCTGCAGGCCGTTTGCATGGGCCTCTGACATCAGGGCCAGCACGCCGGGGCGCAGCTGCACGGCGCCGCTGTTGACGCTGTCCTCGTAGGCGGCAGTCTTGAGTTCGTGCAGGCGATTGATGCTGTCGGAGAGGGCCGTGGCGTTCAGGGCGCGCATGTCGGGCTGCCGGGCTTTCCAGTAGTGCAGCATGCGCTCCTTGCCGCCGGAGATGTGCAGCAGCTCGGTGTACAGGGCCTCGTCCCACTGCCAGTCCAGGCCGAACTCGGCAAAGGCCTGGTTGAAGGCCGCGCGGTGCGCCGACTCGGTGTCGGCCAGCGTGCCATCCACATCAAAAATCAGCGCCTTGAGCATGCCAGCGTACCTCGCTTGGGTTGTGAAAAAAGGCCCCCGTTTGGGTGACCACGGATTTACTTTAATCGGTCGAATCCATAAACTCTAATCACGTTTTTTTAAAAATCCATCAGCTTTAACTAATGCAATAAGGCTCGCATGCGCCCTTACACACTCAAGCAGATTCAAACCTTTTTGGAAGTGGCACGGCAAAAGTCGGTATCCAAGGCGGCCGAGCGCCTGTTTGTGACCCAACCCGCCGTCTCCATGCAGATCCGCCAGCTCGAAGACGCCTTTGGTCTGGCCCTGCTGGAGCCGGTGGGGCGCAACATCCGACTGACCCATGCGGGCGAGGTGTTCTTGCACCACGCCCAGGCCGCCATGGGCCAGTTCAAGGACCTGGAGGCGCAGATGGACGGATATATCGGCCTGAAGAAAGGCCGCATCGACCTGGCCGTGGTCAGCACTGCCAAGTACTTCATCCCGATGCTGCTGGTGCAGTTTGGCAAGCTGTTTGAGGGCATCCATGTGCAGCTGCAAATTGACAACCGCGAGAACGTGCTGGGCCTGCTGGCCCGCAACGAGGCCGATCTGGTGGTGATGGGCCGCAGCCCCTCCGGGCTGGACTGCGAGGCCACACCCTTTGCCAGCAACCCCCTGGCCATTGTGGCCGCGCCCAACCATGCGCTGGTGCGCCGCCGCCAGCTACCGTTCTCGGCTCTGGCGGACTACAAGTTTGTGGTGCGCGAAGAGGGGTCGGGCACGCGCGCGGCCATGGAGCGCCTGTTTGCGCAGCACAAGACGGCCCTGCGCATCGAGATGGAAATGCCCAGCAACGAGACCATCAAACAGGCCGTGATGGCCGGCATGGGGCTGAGCTTTCTGTCCCTGCGCACCTTGCGCCATGAACTGGCCAGCGGCCATATTGCGCTTGTGGATGTGCAGGGCCTGCCGCCTTCAGGGCACTGGTATGTGACGCACTTGCGTTCAAAGAAGCTGTCGCCTGCAACGCAGGCGTTCAAGGACTTCTTGATTGAGCAAGGCGGGGCGTTGATGGATTCCTGGAGCTGAAGGCACGCCGCCCCAAATCATCAGAAAAAACTGATTCGACGATCAGTTTATTTGAATTTTCATGATGAATAGCCGTCCCTATAGTCCACTCCATTGACAGCCCCTGATGCACACCACTGGAGAAAACACATGGACCAATCGAACCGCTACGCCGACCTCAGCCTGAAGGAAAGCGAACTCATCGCAGGCGGACGCCACATTCTGGTGGCCTACAAAATGAAACCCAAGTCCGGCCACGGTTACCTGGAGGCCGCAGCCCACTTTGCCGCCGAGTCGTCCACCGGAACCAACGTGGAGGTCAGCACCACCGACGACTTCACCCGCGGTGTGGACGCGCTGGTGTACTACATCGACGAGGCCACCGAGGACATGCGCATTGCCTACCCGCTGGACCTGTTTGACCGCAACATCACCGATGGCCGCATGATGATCGTGTCCTTCCTCACGCTGGTGATCGGCAACAACCAGGGCATGGGCGACATCGCGCACGCCAAGATCCACGACTTCTATATGCCCGAGCGCGCCATCCAGTTGTTTGACGGCCCGTCCAAGGACATCTCCGACATGTGGCGCATTCTGGGCCGCCCCATCCAGAACGGCGGCTACATCGCCGGCACCATCATCAAGCCCAAGCTGGGCCTGCGCCCCGAGCCCTTTGCGCACGCGGCCTACCAGTTTTGGCTGGGCGGCGACTTCATCAAGAACGACGAGCCCCAGGGCAACCAGACTTTCGCCCCCATGAAGAAGGTGATGCCGCTGGTGGCCGATGCCATGAAGCGCGCGCAGGATGAGACCGGCCAGCCCAAGCTGTTCTCGGCCAACATCACGGCCGACGACCATTACGAGATGTGCGCCCGCGCCGACTTCGTGCTGGAGACCTTTGGTGCGGACGCCGACAAGGTGGCCTTTCTGGTGGACGGTTTTGTCGGCGGCCCCGGCATGGTCACCACGGCGCGGCGCCAGTATCCCAACCAGTATTTGCACTACCACCGCGCCGGCCACGGCATGGTCACATCGCCTTCGGCCAAGCGCGGCTACACCGCCTTTGTGCTGGCCAAAATGTCGCGCCTGCAGGGGGCATCGGGCATCCACGTGGGCACCATGGGCTACGGCAAGATGGAGGGCGAGAACGAGGACAAAGGCATCGCCTACATGATCGAGCGCGACGAGTGCCAGGGCCCGGTGTACTACCAGAAGTGGTACGGCATGAAGCCCACCACGCCCATCATCTCGGGCGGCATGAATGCGCTGCGCCTGCCCGGATTTTTTGAGAACCTGGGCCACGGCAATGTGATCAACACCTCGGGCGGCGGCTCTTACGGCCACATTGATTCACCTGCCGCCGGTGCCATCTCGCTGCGCCAGTCGTATGAGTGCTGGAAGTCCGGCGCCGACCCGATTGCCTTTGCCAAAGAGCACCAGGAATTTGCCCGGGCCTTTGCCTCGTTTCCGGGGGACGCGGACAAGCTGTATCCGGGCTGGCGCGAGAAGCTGGGCGTGCACCGCTAAGGTTGGGCGAGGCCCAAGCCATGGCACACCCCACAGCCCCACCGCCCTACTACCTGGAGCAGACCAACGAAGTAGCGCTCTACACCGCAGCCTACGCAGCGCGGCTTCCCGTCATGCTCAAGGGCCCCACCGGTTGCGGCAAGTCGCGCTTTGTGGAGTACATGGCCTGGAAGCTGGGCCGGCCACTCATCACCGTGGCCTGCAACGAGGACATGACCGCGTCCGATCTGCTGGGCCGCTACCTGCTGGAGGCCGGCGGCACGCGCTGGCTGGACGGGCCGCTGACCACCGCCGTGCGCAGCGGCGCCATTTGCTACCTGGATGAAATTGTGGAGGCGCGCCAGGACACCACGGTCGTCATCCACCCCTTGTGCGACCACCGGCGCCAGCTGCCTCTGGACAAACGCGGCGAGCTGATTCACGCGCACCCCGACTTTCAGCTGGTGATCTCCTACAACCCGGGCTACCAGAGCCTGATGAAGGACCTCAAGCAATCCACCAAACAGCGCTTTGTGGGCTTTGATTTTGACTACCCGCAGCCCGAGCTGGAAGCCACCGTGCTGATGGCCGAGACCGGCGTGCAGGCCAGCATGGCAGCCAAGCTGGTGCAACTGGCCGGCAGCGCACGCAGGCTCAAGGGCCACGGGCTTGCCGAAGGTCTGTCGACCCGGCTGCTGGTCTACGCCGCAACCCTGATACAGGGGGGCGTGAGCCCGCGCGACGCCTGCGTGATGGCACTGGTGCGGCCCATCTCCGATGACGCCGACATGATTGCCACACTGACCCACGCCATTGACGCGGTGCTGGGGTGAACACCGCCCTGCAGCGCCTGGACAGCGGCTTCCCGCAGGCAGCGCAGGTGCTGGAGGACTGCCTGCCGCAGGCACGCAAGCTGCTCTCACCCGAAGGTGTGGAGGCCTATCTGGATGCGGCGCGGGGCTTGGGCAAGCTGGGCCGTGGGGCCGAGCCCTTGCTGGTGTTTTTGAAGACCTGGCCCGGGCTGGCGTCCCACCTGGGTGAGGCCGCTCTGCCCTTCGTACTGGCCGCGGTGCAGACCATGACGCGCTCGCCCAACGGCCGCACCATCGCACCCTTGCTCCAGTCGCTCGCTGACGTGGCACCGCGCCTGGCCGCCATGCCGGAAGAGTCCGCATTGCAAACCTGCCTGGACATCGTGCTGCAGACCATGGAGCGCACCAGCGGCTCCATCCACGGTGCGCACAAAACCTATGCCAGTGCCTGCCTGCCACCGCTCTTGCAGCACCTGCCGCAGGTGCTCAGCCAACTCTCGCTTTCGGGCCTGCAGCGCTGGATTGATTTTGGCGTGCGCAACTACCCCGAGCACCCCGAGCGCCAGCAGGCCTATTTCAGCCTGCAGTCGCCCGACAGCCGTGCCGTGCTGCAGGGCGAGCGCCAGGGCACGCTTCTGCTGGACCACATGCGCCAGCTGGAGCTGTATCTGCGCAGCCTGTGGCACGGCACCGAGCAGCTGGTTCCCTTCAGCGCAGAGGCCGGCAGGCCGGGACGTGACCTGCCCTACTGGGACAGCAGCGGCATGCGCCTGCCGGATGTGTATGACGCGCTGGGCCCCACCAGCGGCATAGACCGCTACCGTGCAGCGCTGGCCCATATGGCTGCGCACCGGCGCTGGAGCCAGGCCCTGTTTGCCGACAACTGGAGCCCGCTGCAGCGCCTGGCGGTAGAGTTCTTTGAGGATGCCCGGGTGGACCTGCTGGCCATGCGCCTGTACCCGGGCCTGCGCCGCATTTTTTGCGCGCTGCACGCCACACCCACCGAGGGCGCCTGCGACCCGGCCACGCAGTCCTGCCAGCGCCACCGCCTGGCTATGCTTTCACGCGCCCTGCTGGACCCTTCACACACCTATACCGATGGCACACTGCTGCAGTTTGCCAAAGCCTTTTTCGACACCATGGCGCAGGGCGAGTCCAGCACAGCAGCCATGGCCAATCTGGCGATTGCCTATGTGGCCAAGACGCGGCTGCAAAGCGACCAGCTGCCCAACACGTTTTTTACCGACACCGAAATTGCCTACCGCGATGACAACCGCCATCTGTGGAAGTTCCATGAACGCAGCGATGACGAGGAGATGTTTGATGCGCCTCCTGTTGCACGCAGCACGCAGGAGGAACGGGGCTTGCCGCCGCGGCTCTACCCGGAGTGGGACTACGCCAGCCAGTCCTACCGGCCAGACTGGGTCAGCCTGTACGAGCGCCTGCACCCCTCTGGCAGCGGCGCGCACATCGACCAGCTGCTGGAGAAACACACGGCACTGGCCAAGCGGCTCAAGCGCCTGCTCGACAGCCTCAAGCCGCAGGACCGTGCGCGCCTGCGCCACCAGGAAGAAGGCAGCGAGCTGGACCTGGACGCCGCCTGCCAGGCCCAGATTGATCTGCGCTGCGGCCTGCAGCCCGACACGCGCGTGCAGCAGAGCAGCCAAAGCAATGGCCGCAGCATTGCCGTGATGTTGGTGCTGGACCTGTCGGAGTCGCTCAACGCGCGTGCTCCGGGTTCGCAGCAAAGCGTGCTGGAACTCAGCCAGGAGGCGGTTTCGCTATTGGCCTGGGCGGTGGACCAGTTGGGTGACCCGCTGGCCATTGCCGGCTTCCATTCCAATACGCGCCACGAGGTGCGCTATTTGCACATCAAAGGTTTTGGCGAGCGCTGGGGCGATACGGTAAAGAGCCGCCTGGCAGCCATGCAGGCCGGTTACTCCACGCGCATGGGCGCGGCCCTGCGCCATGCCGCCCATTACCTGGGTGCACAGACGGCCGACAAGAAGCTGATGCTGGTGCTCACCGATGGCCAACCGGCTGATGTGGACTGCAGCGATGCGCGCCTGCTGATTGACGACGCACGCCAGTCGGTGCGCGAGTTGGAGCAGCAGGGCATCTTCAGCTACTGCATCAACCTCGATGCCCAGGCCGATGCCTATGTGGCAGACATCTTCGGCCACCACTACACGGTGATGGACCACGTGGAGCGACTGCCCGAGCAGTTGCCGCAACTCTTCATGGCCTTGACGCGGTGAGTGGCTGTCAGGTGACAGGCATGGCCGCCAATTTCATTGCCGTATCCCGCACCCCGCCCAGAATCGTATCCGCTACCTTCTGGTTGAAGCCCGGCGGCAGATTTGCATTGACCTCCTCAATGGCAGAAGGCGTGCGCTGCAAGATGTCCTCAATAATGGGCTCGGCATTGTCTGCGTAGCCGACCTTGCGTGCCGTGCTGTTGAAATGGCGCCGCAGGATGTTGTGCATGTGGTAATGCCGGTTCTTGCCCAGCAGCGCCATGGCCATCTTGATTTCAAGCGGAGACCACAAGTTTGGGCCGTCTCCCATGACCGGGTATGCGGACATCACGTCGTAGAGCTTGGTCAGTTGAAAGCGCCCGCCTGGCAGGAGGTGCACGCTGAAGTTCTTGGCATGCCCATCAGGCGCGCCAAGCAACCAGAAGAGCAACTGCGCGGCCATTACGGTGTGCATGTCCTGCTCGGCATTTTCAGATTGGCGCAAGGTCTTGAACAAGGCCTGCAGTCCGGGGCCGCCGTCGTTCTCATATTTCTGCAATGGAGACACGCCCTCCACTTGACAGAAGTCTTCCTGCGGCAAGCGCATGATCCATTGGCCGCTTGCATTTACGCGCCGGTCAAAGCGCTCAACCACCAGTATGCGCCGTACGCCGAATGTCTGAATCTCGGCATCGGCCACGGGCAGGCCATACGCTTTGAGCAAGCGCAGACACAACCACTCGTTGTCCACTGAAGTGGAGAAGTCCGCTTTGCGTCCGCCAACCAACCCCATTGGCATCTTGAAAATGTGTGTAGTTGGGGTTGCCCCATGGGGTTGCTGCCACCGGCCGTCCCACCACAAGAATGCCGTCTTTTCCTGGGCGCCTGCGAGCGAAATCCGAAAGTCCGCATCGTCAGCCCTGGCGGCTGCGAAGCCTGCCCCTGCGCTTGCTTCGTTCAGCCGTTGCTCTATTTGCGCTGACGACAGCGGCGTACCGTGCACCTGATCGAATTCTGTGGGTTCTTCATCCGCACCCAGTAGCTGTACTGCGCCAACACAATCTCGCCCGATGGCCATGAGCAGATCAAACGGATCGACGGATGCCGTCTTGAAGCGTGCAGCGATGCGCTTGCGGATAGCGTCACTGTCGGGCAACAGGTTGTCAAAGTAATTGAGGACTTTCTCACCTTTATGGGGCAGGTTTTCCAGGTTGAACGGGAGTGAGAGCGATAACGGCCGGCCAAGCCTGGATTGCACCCAAGCCTTGTCGTATTGCAACTGCATGTCACCGCGCGCGGGAATGGTCCACTCTCCTACTCTGGCGCCATTGCTCCAGATGGATAGACTG
>NZ_QFZK01000026.1 GCF_003415675.1 Rhodoferax lacus | reverse complement strand
TCAATACCAATTGTCGTAATCTCCATGGTGGACGCTCCTTTCGCTTCAGAGGGTTGAAAACACACCCCTCACTTTGGCACTTTGATGCCGCTAATGCGAGGGGGGCGTCCATTCCATTGGCCCGGCGGCGGGACGTGGCGTCCATGCTTGCCAAGCACCTATTACTCGGCGCAGAGCCGCTGCAGCGTGCTCCAGAACAGCGGCTCTTGCGTGGTGGCGAAGTTGATGCGCATCAGGCTGCTGGGCGTGCGCCGTGCGTGGAACAGCGCACCGGGCGCCAGCAGATAGCCCTCATCGAGCATGCGCTGCGATAGCGCGTCCGTATCCACCCCGGTCTCCACCCAGCCAAACAGGCCCACCGGCTCGGCCGCGAAAGTAAAACCGTGCGCCTGCGCCAGAGCCACGCTGCGGCTGCGCGCGCCGTTCAGGCGCTGGCGTATGCGCTCGGCGTGGCGGCGTATCTGGCCCTGCTCCACACACCAGGCCAGGGCTTTTTCCAGGAGCGCGGGTGTGGTCAACGTGGACAGCAGCTTGGTGTCCAGCAGCCGCTCCACCAGGTTGGGGGGCGCGGCCATATAACCCACGCGCCAGTTGGGCGCCAGGATCTTGGCAAAGCCGCCCACGTAGATGGTGCGCTGCAGGCCGTCCAGCGCGCACAGCCGGGTGGCATGGTCCGAGGCAAAGTGGCTGTAGGTGTCGTCCTCCACCACATGGAAGTTGTACTGGTTGGCCAGTTGCAATATGCGGTGCGCGCTGGCCGGCGTGAGGCAAAAGCCAGTGGGGTTGTGCAGCACGCTCACGCTCACAAACAGCTTGGGCGCGTGCGCCTGGGCGTAGCGCTCCATCACCTCCAGGTCCGGCCCGTCGGAGCGCCGCGGCACCGGCAGGATGCGCATGCCCAAAGCGTCCAGGCGCGCAAACTCCACGGCCCAGCCGGGCTCCTCCACCATCACATAGTCCCCGGCGCGCAGCAGAGTGCGGCTGACAATGTCCAGCGCATGGGTGGCGCCCAGGGTGGTGATGATCTGTTCAGGCCCGGCCTGCACCGCCAGGCTTTTGAGCCTTTGCGACAGGGCCCGACGCAGACCGGCGTCACCCGCGGGCTCGCCGTATTGCAGTGAGAAGGCGTTGAGTTCCTTGGCGCTGCAAAAGCGCCGCACGGCACTGGCGAGAAACGTGGTTTGCAGCCACTCCTGCGGCAGCACGCCCATGCCGGGCTGGGGCTTGTCGCTGATGCCATGGAACATGCCGCGTATCAGCGCCGTTGCGTTGAGCGGCGCGCGCGGCGGGCTCACAGCGCCCTGGGCTGATGCGCCCGGCCCAGTCCCTTGTTCTGGCCCGTCCGCCTGCCCGTCCAACCGGGCCCGCGTCTGGCTTTGCATCAGCGCGTATTCGCCCGGCGTCTGCACGCTGTCACGCACAAAAAAGCCGCGGTTGCGCCGTGCCTCCACCAGGCCCTGCGCCAGCAGTTGGTCATAGGCGCCCACCACGGTGGAGGGGCTCACGCCCTGCTGTTGCGCGCACTGGCGCACCGAGGGCAGGCGCGCACCCGGCGCCAGCAGCCGGTCGCGTATGCGCTGGGCAAAGCGCGCTGCCAACTGCTCGGTGAGCGACTGGGCGCTGCTTTTCATCACCTTGGCCACCACGGGACCTCCTGTTGGGCTTGTGTCAGTTCCATCGGCAATACAGTTTTGAAAATGTTCAGCCTGACTGTACTGCAACTGTGTTGTTTTTACCCGTACAGTCGACCGCATGCATTCCCACCCCACGCCCACACCGGCCGCTCCATGAAAAAAGAAACCAAAGGCATGTGGCTGGGTGTTCTGGGTGTGGCCATCTTTGCCGTCACCCTGCCCATGACGCGCCTTGCCACCGGCCCCACCGAAGACCCGCAGCTCTCGGCCTGGTTCATCACTTTTGCCCGCGCGGCACTGGCTGGCGGCCTGTCGCTGCTTTTCCTGGGCATGACACGCTCGCCCCGTCCCACTGCGGCCCAGCGCAAGCCCTTGCTGCTGGCCATGCTGGGTAATGCCGTGGGCTTTCCGCTGTGCCTGGGGCTCGCGCTGCGCCATGTCTCTTCCGGCCATGCCGCAGTGTTCACGGCCCTCCTGCCATTGGCCACCGCAGCCCTGGCGGCCTGGGTGCTGCACCAGCGGGCGCGCCTGGGCTTTTGGGTCTGCGCCGGGCTGGGTGCGGCCATGGTGGTGGCTTTTTCGCTGCTGCGCGCCTCGCAACACGCGGGCGGCTTCGCGCTGGAGTGGGCCGACTTGCTGCTGCTGGGCGCCATTCTGTCTGCCGCCATGGGCTATGTGTTTGGCGCGCAGGTCACGCCGCAGCTGGGTGCCGAGCGGGTGATTTGCTGGGTCTGTGTGATGGCCCTTCCCTTCAGCGTACCGGGTGCGCTCTTGAACTGGCCCTCAATCCCCATCCACAGCAGCGCCTGGTTGGCCCTGGTGTATGTGGGCGTGTTCAGCATGTGGGCGGGCTTTTTTGCCTGGTACCGGGGTTTGGCCATGGGGGGCGCTTTGCGCGTGAGCCAGGTGCAGTTGCTGCAGCCTTTTTTCAGCATCCTGGCCGCCGTGCCGCTGCTGGGCGAGGTACTGGAGCCCATCACCCTGGGCTTTGCCCTGGGCGTGGTGGCGGTGGTGTTTTTCGGCAAGCGGCTGGCTTCCAGCCCGGCACCCGTTCTGCACCCGGCCCCTGCCGCAAAGGCCACGCCATGAGCCAGGAAGTGTGGCTTGCCGCCAGCCTCTTTGCCCTGGTCAGCCTGATCACGCCCGGCCCCAACAACACCATGGTGCTGACCTCCGGTGTGAACTTCGGCCTGCGCCGCACCCTGCCGCATCTGCTGGGCATCAGCATCGGCTTCAGCCTGATGCAGGTGCTGGTGGGTCTGGGCCTGCATGGCCTGCTGGGCCAGTACCCGGTGGTGCTGGAGTGCCTGCGCTACGTGGGCGGCGCCTACATGCTGTGGCTGGCCTGGAAGCTGGCCACCTCGCGCACGGTGCCCGGTGATGTGGCCAGCAACGCACAGCCGCTGGGCTTTTGGGGTGCAGCCGCCTTCCAGTGGGTTAACCCAAAGGCCTGGGTGATGTGCATGACGGCCATGACCGCCTACTTGCCGGTGGACGCCAGCCTGGCGCAGGTGCTGATGCTGGGTGGCCTGTTTCTGGGCTTGGGCCTGCCCTGCGTGGGCAGCTGGGCCGCGTTTGGCAGCAGCATGCGCCGTTTTCTGCAGGACCCTTTGAAGCTGCGCATCTTCAACAACACCATGGCCCTGGCGCTGGTAGCCTCGCTGGTTCCCATGTTCATGCACTGACGATACCGCGACAATAAACAGCAGCCCCGTACCGACAACGCCAACAACAAACACCCAAGACAAGAACATGAGCAAACCCACTTTCCCCTGGACCTTGTCCGAGCGCGCCGCCCGGATGAACCCCTCGGTAATCCGCGAGATCCTCAAAGTCACCGAGCGCCCCGGCATCATCAGCTTTGCCGGTGGCCTGCCCTCTTCCAAGACCTTTCCGGTGGCCGAGTTTGAAGCCGCCTGCGCCAAGGTGCTGCGCGACGATCCCGCAGGTGCTCTGCAATACGCCGCCAGCGAAGGCTATGCGCCCTTGCGCGAAACCGTGGCCGCCATGCTGAGCGAGCAGGCCGCAGCCCAAGGCCAGGCTTGGGATGTGAGCCCGGCCAATGTGCTGATCACCACCGGCTCACAACAAGGCCTGGACCTGGTGGCCAAGGTGCTGCTGGACAAAGGCAGCCGCGCGCTGGTGGAGTCGCCCACCTACCTGGGCGCGGTGATGGCCTTCACGCCCATGGAGCCCGAGGTGATCAGCGTGGCCAGCGATGCAGAGGGGCTGGACCTGGCCGATCTGCGTGCCAAAGCCCACTACAACGGACAGGCAGCGCGCTTTCTCTACGTGCTGCCCAACTTCCAGAACCCCACCGGCCGCACCATGACCGAAGCCAGCCGCGCCGCACTCAGCCAGACCGCTGCCGAACTGGGCCTGCCGCTGATGGAAGACAACCCCTATGGCGACTTGTGGTTTGACACGCCGCCCCCGCCCTCGCTCACAGCGCGCAATCCGGCTGGCGGCATTTACCTGGGCTCGTTTTCCAAGGTGCTGGCACCGGGCCTGCGCATGGGCTTTATCGTGGCGCCCACGGCTGTGTACCCCAAGCTGCTGCAGGCCAAGCAGGCCGCCGACCTGCACAGCCCGGGCTTCAACCAGCGCATGATCCATGAGGTGATGCAGGACGGCTTTTTGAGCCGCCACGTGCCCACCATCCGCGCCCTCTACAAAAGCCAGCGCGATGCGATGCTGCAGGCCTTGGCCCAGCACTTCCCCGACTCCGCCACGCAGCCCGAGCAATCGCTCACCTGGAACGCACCCGCAGGCGGCATGTTCCTGTGGGCGCGCCTGCCTGTGGGCATGAATGCGGTGGACCTGCTGCCCCATGCCGTGGACAAGGGTGTGGCCTTTGTGCCCGGCGCGCCCTTCTATGCGGGTGAGCCGGACGCGCGCAGCATGCGCCTGTCGTTTGTGACCCCCAGCGTGGAAGAGATTCACCGCGGTGTGGCAGCGCTGGCTGCGGCCATCCGGGAACAGCAGGCGCTGTAGGAAAGGCTGCCACCCATGCCCCGCCTACACCCTTTTTTGCAGGTGGACGTGTTCACGGCCCAGCCCTACTACGGCAACGCCCTGGCCGTGGTGCTGGACGCAGCTGAGGTGTCCGATGCCGACATGCAGCGCTTTGCCATGTGGACCAACCTGGCCGAGACCACCTTCATCCTGCCGCCCACGCCCGAGGCGGCAGCGGAAGGTGCCGACTACCAGGTGCGCATCTTCACCACTGCCTACGAGATGCCCTTCGCCGGCCACCCCACGCTGGGCAGCTGCCACGCCTGGCTGGAGCGCGGCGGCGTGCCGCGCGATGCGGACTGCATCGTGCAGCAATGCAAGGTGGGCCTGGTGCGCATACGCCGCGCGGGCACGCGCCTGGCCTTTGCCGCGCCCGCCCTGCAGCGCCAGGACATTGCCAGCGACTTGCAGCCTTCTCTGCTCGTCGCACTGGGCCTGCAGCCGCATCAGGTACTTGCCAGCCAGCGCCTGGTGAACGGTCCCTCGCACTTTGGCCTGCTGCTCGACAGCGCCGACAGCGTGCTGGAACTCGCCCCGGATTTTTCTGCACTCAAGGCTGTGCTGGCCCAATCCGGATGCAGTGGCGTGGGCGTGGCGGCGGTGGCAGCTGCCGGGCCGCAGACTGGCCTGATACGGCGCTCCAACCGCGAGGCGCGGGCTTTTGGCGGCAACACCATGGCAGAACACAGCGAGGCGGAGGACGAACCGAGCGTAGAGGTACGCATGTTCGTCAGCGACCTGGCAGTGGCCGAAGACCCGATCACCGGCAGCTTCAATGCCAGCCTGGCGCAATGGCTGATCGCCGAGGGCCATGCGCCCACGCGTTACGTGGCCGCCCAAGGCACGTGCATAGGCCGCGCTGGCCGCGTCTATATCGAGCAGGACGCCAGTGGCCAGGTCTGGGTGGGCGGCGACTCGGTCACCTGCATTGCCGGCGTGGCCTCGCTTTAAACACCATGCCCCTGCATATTCCCACCCCACTCATCGTGTCTGCCCCGCTGTCCCGCACCGCGGGCCGCCCGGTCTGGC
The DNA here is from genome assembly GCF_003415675.1 of Rhodoferax lacus. Classification (GTDB taxonomy): domain Bacteria; phylum Pseudomonadota; class Gammaproteobacteria; order Burkholderiales; family Burkholderiaceae_C; genus Allorhodoferax; species Allorhodoferax lacus. Next base: position 40,128 of record NZ_QFZK01000026.1, on the reverse strand, counting down.
TCAAGCTCGAAGCCCTGCAACCGCCCGGCTCCTTCAAGATCCGCGGCATCGGCCTGGCCTGCGAGCACTATGCGCAGCTTGGCGCCAAACGCTTTGTCTCCTCCTCAGGCGGCAATGCGGGTCTGGCCGTGGCCTATGCCGGGCGGTTGCTGGGCGTGCCCGTTACGGTGGTCGTGCCCGCCACGACCTCGGAGCGCGCCAAAGACTTGCTGCAGCACGAAGATGCTGAGGTGATCGTGCACGGTGCTAGCTGGCAGGAAGCCAACGCCCTGGCGCAGTCCCTGCTGGGCGACACCGACGCGTTCTTGCATCCCTTTGACAACCCGCTGCTGTGGCGTGGCCACGCCACCCTGGTGGACGAGGTGGCCGCCACCGGCCGCAAGCCCGGCGCCGTCCTCCTGGCCGTGGGCGGGGGCGGCCTGCTGGCCGGGGTGGCCGAGGGACTGGAGCGCAACGGCTGGGGCGATGTGCCACTGCTGGCGGTAGAGACCGAGGGAGCGGCATCGCTGCACCAGAGCATGCATACCGGGCAACGCGTGGAGCTGGAAGCCATCACCAGCATCGCCACTTCGCTGGGCGCACGCCAGGTGTGCGAGCGCGCTTTTGAACTCGGCCAAAGCGGCCGGGTGCGCAGCCTGCTGGTGTCCGACAAGGAAGCCGTGGCCGCCTGCACCCGTTTTCTGGACGACCACCGCCTGCTGGTGGAGCCCGCCTGCGGTGCAGCATTGGCCGTGGCCTACGGCCAGCCCGAAGCCCTTGCAGATTTTCAGGACATCGTGGTTATTGTGTGTGGCGGCGCCACTGCCAGCGCCGACAATCTGCGCCAGTGGACCGCACGGTTTGCATAAGTAAAACAACATCCAAGAGGAGGCTGGCCATGGCCGCATACGAACTCGCCCAACTCAATATCGCGCAGATGAACGCTCCGCTGGACAGCCCGCAAATGGCTGACTTTGTGGCCAACCTGGACCGCATCAATGCCCTGGCCGAGGCCGCCCCCGGCTTTGTCTGGCGCTTGCAGGATGACGGGGGCAACGCCACGGCCTTGCGCCCCTTTGGTGACGACACGCTGGTGAACCTGTCGGTGTGGAGCAGCGTGGAAGCACTGAGCGACTACGTCTACAAATCAGCCCATGTGGACATCATGAAGCGGCGCAAGGAATGGTTCGCGCGCACGCCCGAAGCCACCACTGTGCTGTGGTGGGTGCCGCAGGGCCACCGCCCGGATGAAAACGAGGCCCTGCAAAAACTGCAGACCCTGCGCGCCATGGGGCCCACCGACAAGGCCTTTGGTTTCAAGCAGGCCTTTGCGGTGCCCGCATGAAAACCATAGGCCTGATTGGCGGGATGAGCTGGGAGTCCAGCGCGCTGTACTACCGCCAGATCAACGAGGCCATCAAGGCGCGTCTGGGTGGCCTGCATTCGGCCAAGCTGGTGATGGTGAGCGTGGACTTCCATGCCATCGAAGAACTGCAGCGCGCCGGGGACTGGGCCACGGCGGGAGAGATGCTGGCCAATGCCGCCCGCAGCCTGCAAGCCGCCGGTGCCGACTTTCTTCTGCTGTGTACCAACACCATGCACATCGTGGCCCCGGCCATTGAAGCGGCGGTGGACATCCCGCTGCTGCATATTGCCGACCCGACGGCCGAAGCCATCCAACGTGCCGGGCACACCCGCATCGGCCTGCTGGGCACGCGCTTCACCATGGAGCAGGCTTTCTACAAGGACCGCTTGGTGCAGCAACACGGCCTGCAGGTGCTGCTGCCCTCACAGCCAGACCGCGACACCGTGCACCGCATTATTTTTGAAGAGCTATGCCTGGGCCAGTTGCATGAGGCCTCGCGCCAGCACTACCGCCGCATCATGGCCAGCCTGGTGGCGCAAGGGGCGCAGGCCATCATCCTGGGCTGCACCGAGATCACCTTGCTGGTGGGTGCAGCAGACGCCAGCGTGGCACTGTTTGACACCACGGCCCTGCATGCATTGGCCGGGGCCGAGCGCGCCCTGCTGTAAGAGCGGCGCCTGTCAGGGCAGGAACGCCTGCGCCAGCTCCTGCAGCTGCGCGTCCGGCAGCTCTTGCTTGGCGGCCAGCATCCACACATCAAAAGCCAGAGGGCGACGTGCGCCAATGGCCTTGGCAAAGCCAGCCGTGAGCAAGCTGTCCTTCAGGGAGTCCAGCGTGAAGCCGCCCTTGTGCGCCATGTAGAGGTTGCCCTGGGCCATGTAACCCCGGTGTCCATACAGAATGTCAATGGCGCTGATGGGGCCCGATGGTGACCCGTAGAGGGGCTCGAGCAAGCGGTTGTTGGTCACTTGCGCACACACGCTTTGCAGGTCTGGGCAGGTGATGACCACCATGCCATCGGGCTTGAGCACCCGGCAAAACTCGGCCAGGGCCGCAGGCACTTCATGCGGATAGATGTGCTCCAGGTTGTGGGCCGAATAGATGGCATCCACCGAGCTGCTTTCTACCTTGGACATATCGACCAGACTGCCCTCGATATCGGGGTTGACGCTCTTGTCGATGTCAAAGCGCACCTCCTGCCAGTCCGCCCCGGCAAAGCCCTTGAGCCCGGTTTTATCCATGGGGCCACAGCCCACGTGCAAAAATTTTTTCATGCTGGTCCTTGTAGTTTTTCGATGGAAGCTGTCGCCCAAACCATCATAGGCAGGCAGGCAAAAAGGGCAACCGCTGAGCGGCTGACGGCGTGGTGCGGGTCAGCTTTTCAGCGGGCCAGCACACCATCGCTTTGCTACACTGTTCCCATGCAGTGCCCATTCCCAGCAACATCCGCCCTCGCCATCCCCATGGCCTGTGGCGTTGCGCCCGCTTACCCACGGGAATTGGGCGCACGCATTACCACCATTACCAGCACGGTCACCTGACGGCGTGCAGGTGGCCGTTCCGGCTGCCTGGTGGTGTCACTTCGAACAAAACCAGCAAAGGCAGCTGGCTTGTCATTTGTTTGGAGAGTTTCATGTTGCATAACTATTCGGTCGCCCTGCCACCCCTGCGCATTGGCATGCTGGGCCTGGGCACAGTGGGCGCGGGCACCTGGCGCGTGCTCACGCGCAACCAGCGGGACATCGTGGCCCGCAGCGGCAGGCCGATGGAAATTGTGGCCGTGGCGGTACGCGATTTGGAGCGGGCCAGGCGCATCGTCGGCGGCGCAGTCGCGCTGACCACTGACCCTTTCGATCTCGTCAACAGGGCAGACATCGATGTGGTGGTGGAAGTTATGGGCGGCACCACGCTGGCGCGCGAACTGGTGTTGCAGGCCATCGCCAACGGCAAACATGTGGTCACGGCCAACAAGGCCTTGCTGGCCGAGCATGGCGCGGAAATCTTCGCTGCGGCCGAGGCCCGTGGGGTGATCGTGGCCTATGAGGCTGCGGTGGCCGTGAGCATCCCCATCATCAAGGCGCTGCGCGAGGGGCTGGTGGCCAACCGCATCGCGTGGGTGGCGGGCATCGTCAACGGCACCAGCAATTTCATCCTGACCGAGATGGGCAGCAAGGGCATTGGTTATGCCAATGCCCTGAAGGACGCGCAGGACCAAGGCTTTGCCGAGGCCGACCCGCGCTTCGATGTGGAGGGCACCGATGCGGCGCACAAGCTATGCCTGCTCGCTGCCAACGCCTTTGGCACCCAGGTTCCCTTTGCCGAGGTGCACACCGAGGGCATCACGGAGCTGGAGGCAGTCGACCTGGCGTGTGCCGAGGCACTGGGCTACCGCATCAAATTGCTGGGCGTGGCAAGGCGCCATGACCACAGTGTGGAGGTGCGCGTGCATCCGGCGCTGTTGCGTAGCGACCATTTGCTGGCAGGGGTGGACGGCTCCATGAATGCAGTCATGGTGCATGGCGACGCCAGCGGCACCACGCTGTACTACGGCGCGGGCGCAGGGTCCGAGCAAACGGCATCGGCCGTGATTGCCGACCTGGTGGATGTGGCCCGCAGCGCGGCCTGCGACCCCTCTGAGCGCGTGCCGCACCGGGCCTTCCAAAGCCACGCCATGGCGGACCTGCCGCTCAGGCCCATGGCCGACACCACCAGCGCCTGGTACCTGCGCATCATCTGTAGCGCCACGCCGACAGCAGAGCGCGCCTTGCTGCGCACCCTGGCGCGGTTTGGCCTGCAGGCGCGCATATACGGGCGCTACGCGCAGCCCGACCACAGCGCCCACCATGTGGTGCTGACGCAACCCGTTGCATATGCCGCACTGCGCCGGGCGCTGGTCAGCCTGGAGCAGTTGCCAGCTGTGCAAGGAAAGGTCCGCGCCGTGCGGGTGGAAACGCTGGAATGAAGCCGACCCGCAGCCCGCCCATTCGTGACACACTCCAGCACTTCATGCCCAGCCCAACCGACGCCTCCACCCCAGCCCGAGCTGCCCCGGCAGCTCGACCCGCCAATACCCCGGCGGCACCGGCTGCCCGCTTTTTAAGCGGCTCACTGTTGCGCCACGTGGTGGTGATGGCGGGCACCGGCGCCATTGGTTTGGTGGCAGTGTTTGCGGTGGACCTGATCAACCTGTTCTACATCTCGCTCTTGGGCGAAAAGCAGATTGCTGCGGCCGTGGGTTTTGCGGGTGTGGTGGCCTTTTTTCATACCTCCATCTGCATCGGCATGATGATTGGTATCACCGCCTGCGTGGCGCGCCTGATTGGTGAGAACCAGCTAGTCCGTGCGCGCCGCATGGCCACGCACAGCCTGCTGATCATGGTGGGGATTACCGCCGTTCTGGGGCTGGGCACGGTGCTCTTTTTGCATCCGCTGCTGACGGCATTGGGTGCCACCGGTGAGGTGGCGCGGCTGGCCCAGCGTTACCTGACGATCACCATGCCGTCCCTCCCCTTTTTGGGCCTGGGCATGGCCAGTTCGGCCCTGCTGCGCTCCGTAGGGGATGCGCGGCGCTCCATGCTGGTGACGCTGTCGGCCGCCTTGTCCACAGCCTGCCTGGATCCTTTGTTTATCTTTGCCTTTGGCCTGGGGCTGGATGGCGCAGCCATCGTGGCCGTGATGTCCCGCACGCTGATGGTGGTGATCGGCCTGCATGGGGTGTGGCGTGTGCACCAGTTGCTCGGGGCTGTGGAGCGCGCACACCTGGCAGCGGATGCGCGCACCCTGGCCGCCATTGCCGGCCCGGCCGTGCTCACCAACCTGGCCACTCCGGTGGGTGCAGCCTTTGTCACCCACAGCGTGGCGCAGTTTGGCGCGTCGGCCGTGGCAGGCCAGGCCACCATTGACCGGGTGACGCCCGTGGCCTTTGGGCTGATCTATTCGCTCAGCGGCGCGGTGGGCCCCATCCTTTCGCAAAACCTGGGTGCCGGGCAGTTTGCCCGGGTACGCGAATGCATGCGCGCCAGCGTGTGGTTCATGCTGCTGGCGGTGGGCACGGCCTGGCTGCTGCTGGCCCTGCTGCAGGGGCCCCTGATCCGCGCCTTCTCGCTCGAAGGCGTAGCCGCCGAGATGGTGCATGCCTTTTGCAGCTGGGTGTGCGCCAGCTTCTTTTTTGCCGGCGCACTGTTTGTGGCCAACACCGCCTTCAACAACCTGGGGCGCCCCTTGTGGTCCACCGGCTTCAACTGGGCCCGCGCCACGCTGGGCACCATTCCCTTTGCCCTGTGGGGGGCGCAATACGGCCCGGTGCAGGTGATGGCAGGCCAGGGCGCGGGGCTGATCATCTTTGGCACGCTGGCCCTGCTGACAGCGCTGCGGCTGACGCGCAGGCTGGGCGCGGCCACGGCAGCGCCCTAATGCCCCCCGGATGGCCCAGCCGGGCTTGTTGCAAATGAATCATTGTCGTGATGTAATTGCAACATGACTACCGCAAACCCTTTCACACAAGCCCCTCTGGTCACCCGACTGGAAGCCCGCGAGCAGGTCTGGCGCTACATCGTGGACGCCCCCAAGGCCGCACCCTCCACAGCACGCGTGAGCGTGAAGGGCAAGTTACTGGGGCTCAACAGCAGCAGTGCCTACCGCATTGTCAAAAACGGCATCTCCAGCAAAGCCATAGGGCCGCTGAGCGACTACCTGGGCGTGGGCAAGGGCCAGGTGGTGGATTACCTGGACCTGGACCGCACCACCGTCAGCCGCCGCGCTGCCAAGGACCAGCTGCTGCCCATGCATTCGGCCGAGGGCGTGCTGCGCCTCTTGGAGCTAGACGAGATGGCCAGCGACACCTTTGAGTCCGATGAAGACGCGGCCAACTGGCTGCGCAAACCCCACCCCATGCTGGACGGCGAGAGCCCCCTGCAGGCGGCCAAAACCTCGTTCGGCGCGCAACGCGCCAAAGACATTCTGGTGGCCGTGAAATACGGCGGTGTGGTTTGACGGCCGTCTGGCGTATTGGCTATTGCGAACATCCGGCGCCCGCCCTGGGGCAGCTACTCAGCGCCCTGGGTTTGGGCTCCACCTTGGGGCATGGCCGCTGGCATACCAAAGGCCTGTTGCAGATGGTGTACGCGGGCTCCAGCCGGGCCCTGTGCCAGCTGGAAAAGCGCGTGCACTGCAACGGCGCCACCCCCAAAAATCAGGCCCTGATGCGACTGGAGATTCCAGACACGGCCACGCTGCTGGACGCGCCGGACTGGGGCCTGCAAGCCGACTGGCGTACCGACGAAGCGAGCGCCCAGTCCCTGGGTATGCAGTGGCTGACCAGTGGCGTCAGCCTGGGCCTGTGGGTGCCTTCTTACGTGGAACCATCCGAGCGCAACCTGCTGCTCAACCCGGCGCATCCGGACTACGGCACCATCACCCTGGTGCTGGAGCGTCAGCCCTTTGTGTTTGACCCTCGGCTGTTTGTTTGACGCTTCTTCCGGGCTCTGTGGATGCCCAACGCAGCAGACTGTCAAAGCCCCGCAGCTGCGGTGAAGCCAGCGCCACAAAGCCTGCCACATTCAACACCACGGTAAACCAGAAGGCGACACGAAAAGACTGCTTGCTGGTCTTATGGCGCAACAGTTGCTGGGCCAGAATCGCGCCCGGCCAGCCGCCTGCCAGGCCCAGCATCAACAAGGTGTTTTCAGAGATGCGCCAGCGACCGGCCTGCGCGGCCGACTTGTCCAGTGCATAGGCCACGCAACAGGCCAGGCTGCAACCCAGATACACCAGGGCCACGCGGTAGGGCACATGCCAGACCAGGGCGGTGACCAGGTACACCACAGCAAAAACCGGGATGGCCAGCCACCCCGCAAAGCCCGGCTTCGCGGATGGCGTTTCTCGTTGCACTTGCCTGGGCCGCACCGCTTGAATCAGCAGCACATTGCGTGCGCGCTTCTTGCCCTGCGGGTTGAGTTCCACTTCAAAACTCACGCCCCGGTGCAACGGTGCATTTTTGATCCTGTGCGGCAATGCACTGGCGTGAACGAAGATGGTTTGCCCGCCCAGTGTGGGCTCTATGAATCCGAAGCCCCTGTCTTCGTTCCATTGGGTAATGATGCCTTCAAAGCGCATGGTGGACGGTGGGTGAAAGCGTGGCTGTATTGACGAATATGCATGTCATTGTCCCCCGCATTACAGCGTCGCCGTGGCATCCCCAATTAAAGTCGGGCCATGGGAACTTTGTATCTGGTCCGCCACGGACAAGCCTCGCTGGGCGCTGACGACTACGACCAATTGAGCGCGCTGGGCCACCGCCAAAGCCTGCGCCTGGGCGAATACTTTGCAACCAAAGGGCTGTGCTTTGAGGCGGTGCTGGTGGGCGGCATGAAACGCCATGCGCAAACCTGGGCGGGCATTGCAGCGGGCCTGCGCACTGGGGCGGATGCCACGGGGACGGCAGCCACCGCACAGGAGCTGCAGGCTTCGGTCTGGCCGGGCCTGAACGAATACGACAGCGCGGCGGTGATTGGCAGCGTGCACGCCGGAGAGACGCCACGACCCACCACCCCCGAGGCCTACCGCGCACACTTCCGGCTGCTGCGCCAGGGCCTGCAGCAATGGGCCGGAGGCGGTGCTGCGCCACAGGGCATGCCTCGCTATGCAGACTTTGTGCAAGGCATTGTGGAAGCACTGGACCATGTGCGCCGCGAGCACAGCGGCAACGTCTTGCTGGTGAGCAGCGGCGGCCCCATTGCCACGGCCGTGGCGCAGCTATTGGGCAGCAGCCCGCAGGCCTTTGTGGAACTGAACATGCGCCTGCGCAACACGGCTGTGAGCGAGTTGGCCTTCACGCCCAAACGCCACACCCTGCACACGTTCAACACCTTGCCGCATCTGGACACCGCCGAGTATGCGGACTGGATTAGCTACGCCTGAGGCGCGTTGGCCAGTGTGCTGAGGGGGAGTTGGTGCAGCTCCCCCAGCAGCTGTGCCAGCGCGCGGCCTGCGGCGTCCAGAAGGGCGTGGCCCTTCTCCGCGGTGGCAGCGGCTGCGTTGCCTACGGCACCCACGGCGTTGTAGTCCTGCATTTGCCAGCCCAGCTTGGCGCTTTTGCCGTTGCCCAGAATCGCGAACGCCTTGGAGCGGTCTTCGGAGGTGGAGGCAAAGTTCTGCGCCAACTCCATGTGCACCAGCGCGGGGGAGAGCGCCAGCATCATCGAGGTTTCGATCTCACCGGCGTGGATGCCAAAGCGGTGTTCGTGGGCACTGAACAGCGCGTTCACATCGCTGCCATCCGACGCCAGCAACGGCAGGCCAAACCAGTTGACGCTGTAGACCAGCATCCCCAAGCGCGCGCGCAGGTCGCGCGCCACCACGTCCATCAAACCGACCTGTCCACCGTGGGAATTCAGCAGCACGAGTTTCTTCACACCGCTGGCCGCCACGCTCTCGGCCAGCTCGGTCCACAGGCGGAGTGTGGTCTCTGCGCTGAGGGTCAGCGTGCCGGCAAAGGCGGCGTGCTCGGGGCTCAGGCCCGTGGTTTGCGTAGGCAGGAACAGGGCGGGCACATCAGCAGCGATATGCGGCAGAGCGGCAGCCACCACACCGTCGACGAGCGCGCTGTCCACATTCAGGGGCAGGTGCGGGCCATGCTGCTCGGTGGCCGCCACCGGCAGGATGGCAATGGTCTGCGCCAGGCGGCCAGAGGCCTGCGCCTTGGCAAAGTCGCGCGTGGTCCAGTGCGCCCAGAATCGTGATGAGGTGCTCATGCGTCTATCTTAGAGCCTGCTGTATCGGTCTGCGCGGCCGACGCCTGGTGGCGCATCTGCCTTTGTGCCACGCCGGCCTTCTGTGGTCCCGTTTTTTCCCGGCGCGGCAGCAGCCCTTGCAGACACTGCGGGTTGGAGCGCGCACCACTGGCCAGGTAGTCCGCCAGCAGCGCTGCGCGCACTGCATCCATGGGAAGTGCACGCTCCAGCGTCAGGTAATCGAACAACGCATCCAGCAGCAGCTCGGGGGTGAGCTGGTGGGTGCTGGCGGTGCGCTGCCACAGCCACTGTGAGAAGTCGGCCCAGGCGGCAAAGGCGCTGGGCCCCTGCAGCAGCAGGCGGCTGCTCTGGCCAAAGCGCCCGGAGTTCACCAGCAAATCCCAGTAGCGGGCCAGGCGCACGAACTGCTGCACTTCCGAGGCGCTGACAGCATCGGTCTGCAGCACGGTGTAGGGCGGCTCGGTGGCGTACTGCATGCCGTCCTCGGCCACCGCACCCGGCAGGCTGCGCCGTGCCAGCGGCGTGCCGCGCAAGCGCTTGAGGACACCCAGCTGGATTTCATGCGGGCCCAGGGCATAGAGACGGTCAAAGCCATCTGCAAAGCTCTGCCAGTCTTCGCCCGGCAGGCCGAAGATCAGGTCGGTGTGCAAATGCGCCGTGGTGTGCGCCAGCAGCCAGCGGATGTTGTCTTCGGTTTTGGCGTTGTCCTGCCTGCGGGCAATGCGGCTTTGCACTGCGGGGTTGAAGCTCTGGATGCCGATTTCAAATTGCAGCACGCCCGCAGGAAACTGCGCCACCAGCGCCTTGAGCGCGTCGGGCAAATGGTCGGGCACCAGTTCGAAGTGCAGAAACAGGGAGTCGCCAGGTGCCGCCCGCAGCCGGTCCAGAAAAAACTGCAGGATGCGCACCGAGGTGTCCACCTTCAGGTTGAACGTGCGGTCCACAAATTTGAAATTGCGCGCGCCCCTGGCATACAGCGTGGCCAGCTCGGCCAGAAACGGCTCCAGCTCAAAAGCCCAGGCGGTTTTGTCCAGGGCGCTCAGGCAGAAGGCGCATTTGAAGGGGCAGCCGCGCGAGGCCTCCACGTACAGCACGCGCTGCGCCAGGTCGGTGTCGCTGTACTGGGTATAGGGCAGGTCCAGCGCGTCCAGCGGGGGCTGCTCCCCGGCAATGACCTTCATCAGGGGCTGCGGGCCCAACACCAGCGCGCGGCACAGCTTGGGAAAGCTCACATCACCCCAGCCGGTGATCACATGGTCGGCCAGCTGCACGATGGTTTGGCCTTCCAGCTCATGGCTGACCTCGGGGCCGCCCAAGACGATTTTTACGTCCGGGCTCCGCTCCTTGAGCAGGCGGACGACTTCGGTGGTCTGCGTCACGTTCCAGATGTACACACCCAGTCCGACTACACGCACATCCGCATCTCCCAGGGACTGCAGCAGCGACTCCACAATCTCCCCCGCCGGGCGCTGGATGGTGAACTCCTGCAGGCAGGTCATGGCGGCCAGGTCCGCGCCGCCATGGCGCTGCATATTGGCCATCAGGCAACGCAGGCCCAGACTGGCGTGGATGTATTTGGCGTTCAGGGTGGCAAGGACAATGCGGGCGGACATGACCGTATTATCAAAGCATGGCATCCAAGCAACGACCCAAGGCCCTGGCAAAGCCACAAACACCCGCAAAAGCAAGCGCCCCGCGCAACAGCACCGGCGACAGCTTTTTTGGCTGGGACGGCGATGTGCTGGTGCTCAATGTGCTGGGCAAACCGGCTGCGGCCAAAGACGCCATTGGCAAGCCTAAGGGCACGCAACTCAAGATCAGCGTCACCGCCGCACCCAAGGACGGCAAGGCCACCGACCACATGGTGCGCTTTCTGGCGCCGCTGTTTGGTGTGGCGGTGGCCGACATCACGGTGGTGTTTGGCCAGGAGAACGTGAACAAGCAGCTGCCTGCTGTTTTTACCGACACAGCGCCGTCATCCGACTGAGGCGACAATGGGTGATGACCCGGCTGTTTTCGCTCTTCACCTCCCGCCTACCCGCTGCCCTGGCCGCAGTTGTCACACTGCTGCTGGCACTCCAGAGCCCGGCTCTGGCCCAGTTCCCCAAACCCGCCACAGGCGGCACCAGCGCCGTGGTGCAAACCGAGCAGGTGCGTGCCGAACTGCTGGCCTTTGCCCCTGACGGCATTGCCGCGGGCAAGACGGTGTGGGTGGGCCTGCAACTGGCACACCAGCCGCACTGGCACACCTATTGGAAGAACGCCGGCGACTCCGGCCTGCCTACGCAGCTGCAGTGGAACCTGCCCGCCGGTGTGAGCGCTGGCGAGATTGCCTGGCCCACGCCGCAAAAAATCAACATCGGCAGCCTGTCCAACTATGGCTATGAGGGCACGGTGCTGCTGCCAGTGCCACTGACCATTGCCAAGAGCTTTGCGCCCGGCGCGCTGGCCGACAGCCTGGAAGTGAAACTCTCGGCCTCCTGGCTGGTGTGCAAACAGGAGTGCGTGCCGCAGGACGGCAGCTTTGTGCTGCAGGTGCCGATCAAAGGCTCCACGGCTCTGCACGCTGGCAACTTTGAAAAGGCCCGTGCTGCAGAACCTGTGGCCTTGGCAGGCAAGACCGGTGCAGAGGTCAGCAAGAACGGCCTCACACTGACTGCGCAGGGCCTGCCCGCAGCATGGCGCGGCAAGAACCTCAATGCCTTTATCGAAGCACCCGAGATCATAGAGACCGCCCGCTCACCCTCTGCCGAAGGCGGCGCGCAAAGCTGGGCGGCAGACGGCAGCTGGTCGGCCACCATTCCTTTGTCGGGCCTGCGCAGCGAGTCACCCGCCAGGCTGGCCTTTGTGCTGGCGCTGGATGGCCCCAGCCAGCGTGCCGAAGCGGAGGTTAAAGGCACCTGGCCGCCCATCAACACCGGTCCGCTGACCCCTGCCGTGAACACCCAGCTCAGCAACCCGAACACCCCCGCACCGCTGGCCGATGCCAGCCTGGGCACCTGGGGCCTGGCGCTGGCCGCGGCCCTGCTGGGCGGGCTGATACTGAACCTCATGCCCTGCGTGTTTCCGGTACTGGCCATCAAGGTGCTGGCCTTTACCAAGCCCGCGGAAAAAGGCCACAGCCACCGCGCCCAAGGCCTGGCTTACACCGCCGGGGTGGTGCTGTCCTTTCTGGCGCTGGGTGGCCTGATGCTTGGGCTTCGCGCCGGCGGCGAGCAACTGGGTTGGGGCTTTCAGCTGCAATCGCCCGGCGTGATTGCCGTGCTGGCCCTGCTGTTCACCCTGATTGGCCTGAACCTCATGGGCCTGCTGGAAGTAGGCAATCTGTTGCCCGGCAACCTGGCCGCCACACAACTGCGCCACCCGCTGGGCGATGCGTTCCTGTCCGGCGTGCTGGCTGTGGCGATTGCCTCGCCCTGCACCGCGCCCTTCATGGGTGCGTCCCTGGGCTATGCGATTGCCCTGCCCGCCCTGCAGGCCCTGGGCATTTTTGCGGCACTGGGCCTGGGCCTGGCCCTGCCCTACCTGGCCGCGAGCTGGGTGCCCCGCATTGGCAAGCTGCTGCCCAAGCCCGGGCAGTGGATGGACACGCTGCGCCGCTTCATGGCCTTTCCCATGTGGGCTACCGTGGTCTGGCTGCTGTGGGTGCTGGGCCACCTGAGCGGTGTGGATGGTGCGGCCAGCCTGCTGGCCCTGCTGCTGTGCTTGGCGCTCCTGGTCTGGGCGCTGAACCTGCAGGGGCGCAGCCGCACCGTCATGGCGACGCTCTCCCTGGTGGGCGGCCTGTGGCTGGCTATGAGCCTGGGCCCGAATATTTTCAAAATGGAAGAGGCACAAGCTGCGACTGGCAGCGCAACGGGTACACAGGCGGAAGCGCAGGCGGGAGAATGGCAGGCCTGGGTGCCGGGCCGGGTGGATGCCGAGCTGGCCGCAGGCAAGCCGGTGTTTGTGGACTTCACGGCGGCCTGGTGCATTACCTGCCAGTACAACAAAAAGACCACCCTCTCCAAGCCCGAAGTGCTGGCCGACTTTGCTGTCAAGAAGGTGACACTGCTGCGCGCCGACTGGACGCGTCGGGACCCCGCCATCAGCCAGGCGCTAAGCAGCTTGGGGCGCAGCGGCGTGCCGGTGTACGTGCTCTACCAGGCCGGGCAGGCGCCGGTGGTGCTGTCGGAAATCCTGAGCGCGGACGAGTTGCGCACGGCGCTGGCGCGGCTGTAAGCGCGGGCTTCTGATGCCCGGGCGCCCGGGCATACTGGGCAATTTCCCTTGACCTGTGCCAAATCAAACCCTGGCGGCGGGTGAACTGCGACAATCGCCCATCCCTGCAACGACCGAATATCCAGCCTCATGACCACTTACGCTCCGCTCCAGAACGACACCTTCTTGCGTGCCTGCATGCGCCAGGCCACGGCCTACACACCGCTGTGGCTGATGCGTCAGGCTGGTCGCTACCTGCCGGAGTACTGCGCAACCCGCGCCCGCGCGGGCAGCTTCATGGGCCTGGCCACCAACACCGACTACGCCACCGAAGTCACCCTGCAGCCACTGGAGCGCTACCCGCTGGACGCCGCCATCCTGTTCAGTGACATCCTCACCGTGCCCGATGCCATGGGCCTGGGGCTTTCCTTTGCCCAGGGCGAAGGCCCGCGCTTTGCCACCGCTGTGCGCGACGAGGCCGCCGTGGCCAAGCTGGAAGTGCCCGACATGGAGAAGCTGCGTTATGTGTTTGACGCCGTCACCTCCATCCGCAAGGCGCTGAACGGCCGGGTGCCGCTGATCGGCTTTTCCGGCAGCCCCTGGACGCTGGCCTGCTACATGGTCGAAGGTAAGGGTTCGGACGACTACCGCCTGGTCAAGACCATGCTGTACTCCCGCCCCGACCTGATGCACCGCATGCTGGCTGTCAACGCCGATGCCGTGGCCGCCTACCTGAATGCGCAAATCGATGCGGGCGCGCAGGCCGTGATGATTTTTGACAGCTGGGGCGGCGTGCTGGCCGATGGCGCGTTCCAGTCCTTCTCGCTGGAGTACACCCGCCGCGTGCTGGCCAAGCTCAAACGGACCGGCGTGGATGGCCAGATCGTGCCACGCCTGGTGTTCACCAAGGGCGGCGGCCTGTGGCTCAAGGAAATGGCACCGCTGGACTGCGAGGTGCTGGGGCTGGACTGGACCGTGAACCTGGGCACCGCGCGTGCCCTGGTGGGCGGTGCCGAGAACGGACCCGGCAAGGCCCTGCAGGGCAATATCGACCCCAATGTGCTGTTTGCCCCACCGGCCCAGATTGCGACCGAAGTGGCGCGCGTTCTGGATAGTTTTGGCACGCCCTTCCAGGGTTCGGGCACCGGCCCCACCCACATTTTCAACCTCGGTCACGGCATAAGTCAGTACACACCCCCGGAGAACGTGGCGGCCTTGGTGGAAGCCGTGCACAGCCACTCCAAAGCCCAAAGAAGCTGAATTACCTAGCACGTTTTGGCGACTTGACAAACAGCGGCCTCATCACTTATGCACAAAATAGGTGATGCGGCAGAGCAGCAAAGCTAAAACCGTGCAGAGCCCGCTACAAACTCGATAGCGCTTGTAAGTTGTTGATTTATAAGGATTTAAAACTTTGCTTTTTTTCCGGGCATTTCAGCCAAAGCCTTACGGCACAAGGCTTTGGCGGGGCTCCAGAGAAGATATGAACAAAGTTATCCACAGAAATCTTGGACTGCTTACAAAAGGTTTGTAAATCAAGCACTTAGCCGCTTTTCCTCAGATTCACATCAACAAAACACCCCAAGCGGCACCTGCCTTCCACGCTCAATGACCGGTTTGCCGCTTTTCCCGCCTTCACCATGAACACCCGGTTATGTGTTCTGGTGCAGACGCCTGCGCACTCCGCCCTGGGCCCGGTGCTGACCTACCGAAGCCCCCAGGCGCTGGCCCCGGGTACCTTGGTGCGTGTGCCTCTGGGCAGCCGCGAGACCCTGGGAATCGTCTGGGAAGCAGGCGTGACTGAGGCCACCGGCGAGATCGACCCGGACAAAGTACGCGACATTGCCGGCACGCTGGAAGGCATTGCCCCCCTGGGTGCGGCCTGGCAGCAACTGGTGGGCTTTGCCGCGCAGTACTACCAGCGCTCGGTGGGCGAAGTGGCGCTGGCTGCCCTGCCGCCGCAACTGCGTGACCTGTCGCCCCTGCAAATGCAGCGGCGCCTCAAGCGCAAGAAAACTGCGGACTCGCTGGGCGCCCCGGTGCAAGCCGCCCAGGCGCTCAGCCCCGAGCAGGCAGAGGTGCTGGCGCAGATCCAGTCGCAAAGCGGGCCGTTTTTGCTGTTTGGCGCCACTGGCAGCGGCAAGACCGAGGTCTATCTGCACGCCGTAGCCGCCCAACTGGCCGCCGACCCCGCGGCGCAAGCCCTGGTCATGGTGCCCGAGATCAACCTCACGCCCCAGCTGGAGGCCCGCTTCATGGCGCGCTTTGGGCCGGTGTACGGCGAGCAGGCGGTGGTGTCTTTGCACAGCGGCATGACCAACCCGCAGCGCCTCAAAAGCTGGCTGGCAGCCCATAGCGGGCAGGCGCGCATTGTGCTGGGCACCCGCATGGCGGTGTTTGCCTCACTGCCCTGCCTGCGCCTGATCGTGGTGGACGAGGAACACGACCCCAGCTACAAAAGCAGCGAGGGTGCACGCTATTCGGCGCGTGATTTGGCGGTGTACCGCGGCAAGCTCGAAGGCGCGAAGGTGATTCTGGGCTCGGCCACGCCCTCTTTGGAGAGTTGGTACCAGAGCCGCCCGTCCGCAGAAGGCGGACGCTACCTGCGCCTGCACATGCCCAGCCGCATTGGCAGCCTGGCCATGCCCGATGCTGGCACTGCGCAAGACACCGGCAGCGCGGGTACCGACTCAGCCACATTCACAGCCCATGCAGCAAGCCCCGACCAGGGCGCGCGCAACGCCATGCGCCGGCAGTCCGGCACGCCCGACGGCCTGCCGCTGGTGCGCCGCGTGGACATGAACCACCAGCCACGGCGGGCGGTTTTCTCACTTCCGCTGCTCGAAGCCATCAAGGAGCGCGTGGCGCGCGGCGAACAGTGCATGGTGTTTCTGAACCGGCGCGGCTATGCGCCGGTGCTGCACTGCGCCGACTGCGGCTGGAAAAGCGAGTGCCCGCACTGCTCGGCCTTCCGGGTCTTCCACAAGATTGACCGCACCCTGCGCTGCCACCACTGCGGCTTTACCGAGCGTGTGCCGCGCGCCTGCCCCGCCTGCGGCAACCCGGACATCGAGCCCATGGGCCGCGGTACCGAGCAGCTCGAAGAGCAACTGGGTGCGTTGCTGGCCGATGTGCGCAGGCCCGGCACCGAAAGCGCTGAACACCCAGAAGGCCTGCCGCTGCGCATCGCCCGCATTGACGCTGACAGCACGCGCCTCAAGGGCGCCCTGGAGACGCAGTTGGCAGCCGTCCACGCCGGCGAGGTGGACGTGCTGGTAGGCACGCAAATGATTGCCAAGGGCCACGACTTCCGCCGCATCACCCTGGTGGCCGCAGTGAACCCCGACGGCGCCCTGTTCTCCAGCGACTTCCGCGCACCCGAACGTTTATTCAGCCTCTTGATGCAGGCAGCAGGACGCTCCGGGCGTGACGCCGCCTTGGGCGACCGCAGCGAGGTCTGGATCCAGACCTTCCAGCCCGCCCACCCCCTGTATGCGGCACTCAAGGCCCATGACTATCCGGCCTTTGCCGAGCAGCAATTGCAGGAGCGGCAAAAGGCCGGCATGCCGCCCTTCAGCGCCCAGGCCCTGGTGCGGGCCGAGGCCCGCACCCAGGAGGCAGCCCAGGCCTTTCTGAATCTGGCGCGCCAGAGCGCGCTCACCGACATGGCGCAGTGGCCGGGCTGGGAAGTCATTCTGGAGCAGGTGTTCGTGTACCCGGCTGTGCCCATGAGCATCCAGCGCGTGGCCAATGTGGAACGCGCCCAGATGCTGGTGGAAAGCCCTTCGCGCGCCGCGCTGCAAAAGTTTCTGGCGGCCTGGCACGATGTGCTGCATGGCACGCGGGCAGCGCCGGAGTGCAAGGGACTGATACGCTGGGCGGTGGACGTAGACCCCTTGGCCATCTAGAGAAAAGTCAGCGCCAGCTAACTGCGACACGGCGTTCGACACGCTCGCTCCTCCCCTGAGGGTTGCCCACACAGCCGTTAAGATCAGCCCTCGCCTTTCGGTCTGCTTCCCCATCCCCTGCGCATGTCTTCCCCCACCAACTCCGGTATGAACCTGGCCCAGCAAGAGGCTGTGAACTATCTGCACGGCCCCTGCCTGGTCTTGGCGGGTGCCGGTTCGGGCAAGACGCGGGTGATCACGCACAAGATTGCGCGGCTGATACAGACCGGCATGGCAGCCAAACGCATTGCCGCCATCACGTTTACCAACAAGGCCGCCGCAGAAATGCGCGAGCGCGCCAAGAGCCTGATTGGCAAGCCCGCCAAGGACGTCGTGGTCTGCACCTTTCACTCTCTGGGCGTGCGCATGCTGCGCCAGGATGGCGCGGCCCTGGGCCTCAAGCCAGCGTTTTCCATCCTGGACACCGATGACGTCACCAGCATCCTCAAAGATGCAGGTGGCACGGTGGATGCCGCCACCGCACGCCAATGGCAGTGGACCATCAGCGGCTGGAAGAGCGCCGGACTGAATGCCGAACAGGCCCTGGCCGCCGCCGCCAACGACCTGGACCGGCAGGTGGCCGTGGTCATGGCCCGGTATGAGGAGCGCCTGAGCGCCTACCAGAGTGTGGACTTTGACGACCTGATCAGCCTGCCCCTGAAACTGCTGCAAAACCACCCCGAGGTGCGCCAGCGCTGGCAAGCCCAGATGGGCCATGTGCTGGTGGACGAGTACCAGGACACCAACGCCACCCAGTACGAGATGCTCAAACTGCTGGTGGGCGAGACGGCCGATGTGGCCCGCTTCACCGCCGTGGGTGATGATGACCAAAGCATCTACGGCTGGCGTGGCGCCACGCTGGATAACCTGCGCAAACTGCCAGTGGACTTCCCGGCCCTCAAGGTCATCAAGCTGGAGCAGAACTACCGCTCCACCTCGGCCATATTGCGGGCTGCCAACAATGTGATTGGCCCCAACCCCAAGCTCTTCCCCAAGAACCTGTGGAGTGACTTGGGCGAGGGCGAGCCGGTGCGTGTGGTGGACGCCGACAGCGAGGAGCACGAGGCAGAGCGCACGGTGGCGCGTATCCAGAGCCTGCGCGCCGAGGGTTCGCTGGCGCAGGACGGCAAGCAGTACCGCGAGTTCCGCGACTTTGCGGTCTTGTACCGCGCCAACCACCAGGCCAAGCCCTTCGAGAAGGCGCTGCGCAAAGCCAACATCCCGTACAAGGTGTCGGGTGGCCAAAGCTTTTTTGACCGCGCGGAGATCCGCGACCTGTGTGCCTGGTTTCGCCTGTGGGCCAACAACGACGATGACCCGGCCTTTGTGCGCGCCGTCACCACACCCAAGCGCGGCATTGGCCACCAGACCCTGGGCACGCTGGGCGTGTATGCCAGCCAGTACAAACTCAGCCTGTTTGAAGCCCTGTTTTCTTCCTCGCTGGGCGCCGCGCTCAGTGGCAAGGCGCTTGGCAGCCTGCACGAGTTTGGCCGCTATGTGAACGACCTGCAGTTTCGCGCCCGCCACACCGAAGGTGCCGAGAACGCCACCCTGTTCCTGGCCGAGTGGCTCAAGGAAATCGGCTACGAAAAGCACCTGTATGACGGTGAGGAAAGCGAGAAGCTGGCGGCTTCCAAGTGGGCCAACGTGATCGAATTCTGCGAGTGGATGGCCCAGCGCTGTGGCGGCCAGGTCGAAGGTGTGGCCGGGGTCGACGAGCGTGAAGTGAAAAACCTGCTGGAGGTTTCGCAAACCATCGCCCTGCTCTCCACCCTGACCGAACGCGAAAAAGACCAGAACGTGGTGACCCTCTCCACCCTGCACGCCTCCAAGGGGCTGGAGTGGCCGCATGTGATGTTGGTGGGCGTGAACGAAGGCGTGCTGCCCTTCAAGCTCAAAGAGTCCACCGGCGCCGATGGCAGCGTAGTGCGCGACGAAGAGGCCGTGGCCGATGACCTGGCCACAAGATTGCAGGAAGAGCGACGCCTGATGTACGTGGGCATTACCCGCGCCCAGCGCAGCCTCGCGGTGAGTTGGGCCAAGCGGCGTAAAAAGGGACGTGAGCTGGTAGCCGCCCTGCCCAGCCGCTTTATTGCCGAGATGGCACTGGACCAGGCCACGACCAAGGAAGACCCGCGAGAAAAACTGCGGGCGCTGCGGGCGGAATTTGCGCTGAAGGCACAGGCCACAGCGGCTGCATCAGCCAACCTGCGCTAAGGGCCTGCAGCGGCCCCCCCGGGCAGCAGACTAAATAGACAGGCCCAGCGCGCCACCCAGAGTGGACGGAGGCCCGAACTCGGCATCATGCACATCGGACAACTCCAGCATGGCGGCCGCCGCGTCCTGATTGAAGCCAACGCGGGCATGTCCCATGCCATCACCACCAGCCATGATCAAGCGGTTGATGTACACACTGCATTCCCTGTAACCCCACAAGGTACGAATGGTGTTGGCAATGCGCTGGTGGTGCACTTCGACGATATGCAAGGCATTGGTTTTGCGCTGCTCCAGGCTCAGCTCCGGCTCCAAGCCCATGGGCGCGGTGGGCAAAACGAAGTCAATCTGGTGGTCAGCCGGGAAGTTGGTATACGGCCTTGCCGGAGCCTTGGAAACTGGGGCAACGTGAACAGCGACCGGAGCAACCGAGGCAGCAACTACTGGACGGACCGGTGGGCTGGCAGGCTGGGCTACTGGAATTGCATTCGCAAACGTGGTGTTGGGCAGACGGGTGCCTTTGCCGGGGCGGGCTCTGTTCAGAGTGCCCAGGTCAGAGTCTGTGTCGTCGCCTGCATCTGACAAACCACGCTTGTCTTGTGCCACCTTGTTGGGTGCATCGGCAGACTTGTCGCGCTTGCCAAAAATCCTGCTGAACATGGGCTTTCGTCCTGTGAATGCAAGGATGGTACCGCAGTAAAAGCGCTTTTCCTACCTTGGAGCGCAAAAAGCAACCCAACCCCACAAAGCAAAAAGCCCATCCTTCCGGACGGGCTTTTTACAGATAAACCATGGAGCGGGAAAAGAGGCTCGAACTCTCGACCTACACCATTGAAACTAAACGTTCCAAATCCAATATCAGCTCGATTTTTTGCACCCAGTCTTCACTTGTGCAGTTTCAATAGCTTCAACTTCACCTTTGTATTTTGCAACATCGCCGGCGCTGTCTCCCGTTAGTTTACTTGCAGGTATCAAAACAAAGAACACTGTTGCCGCATCGGTATTTGCTTTGCTATTTTGCATCGCTGAGAATTTATCAAGATTTGCCCGAGCGTCGCTCATTGAGCTGACCAATTCAAGGCAATTGTTACCCATGTACTTTTCATGGGAGACATAGGAAGCCGGGATACTCTCGGGTCTAGTAGCACATCCTGCTGCAGCAATTACTAAGGATGTCAATATTGTCTTGATGATAAGTGTTGTCATGAAATCTTTGATTTATTTAATTTTAAGGAATATGTACGCCAATACTTGAATGAGGTACGTTTTTACACTGCTGTAAAGTGTGCTATCTGGACTGAGCCAAATTGGATTCAAGTACGCCAGCTTTACCGACTACGTCGGTCACTTGGTAGAGCTTTGTTCGAGCGGCGAACAACCCCATCTTCACTTCTTGCCATATAAAGCTCAGAGTGCCTTGTTTGACTTCAATTTCTATGGTGTCTGTATTCTCTGCAGTTGAGGTAACTTTGTGTTTTCCTGGATTTACCTCTTTGTACAAATATGTCTTGGCAGCAGTTTGCCCTACTGGCACATTATCAACGTCGATGTGCATCGTATTGGCGGCACCGAAATTCTCGTTTCTATAAATGTAGATTCCTGCTTTTTCGGCTGGATTTACAAACTTTTTTAGTTCTGCGTCTCGTTGCGAATCCCCCATGGGAACAGAGGAGCAACCGAACAACCCGCCTACGACCAAAAGCAAGAATGCAGTCGACTGCATTTTCTTAAGATTCATGGAGACCTTTTCTATAAAGCATTGAAATATGAAAAAACCAAGTTCAATTTCATATTCACACAGCTTTCTTGATCTCACATCCCCCAATTGGGGGATATTGCTAGTTTCTCGCCTAAAAACAACACCATTTATGAGATTTGAATACCGCAAAGTTCGCGTCACCCATTTGCACTCACCTTTAGTCAGAGTCGGCGAAATTTGTGATATCCCTCGACCACAAGGAAGTCAGGGAGTTCATGTCGTACAAGCTTGGAGTGCTATAGCTAATTCCAGCCCACCGAACCCAACCGAACTGCCCATGCCGCTATGCCCAATGGGGGCCAATAGGCATGCCACTGGGGACCGCAATCGCAAGACCAAGGGGCAATGTAGGGGGGATAGCGAGGCAAAGGAGGCTTGGCAAGTCCACAGGTAAGACCAGCATCACTTGACCGGGTGTGCGGCCCGTCACAAAGCAACCCAACCCCACAAAGCAAAAAGCCCATCCTTCCGGACGGGCTTTTTACAGATAAACCATGGAGCGGGAAAAGAGGCTCGAACTCTCGACCTATACCTTGGCAAGGTATCGCTCTACCAACTGAGCTATTCCCGCATGGTGACCACTTGCGCAGTCATCAAGAAACACATTGGTGCGTGCTTCTCAATTTGGTGGCCTGGGGCGGAATCGAACCACCGACACAAGGATTTTCAATCCTCTGCTCTACCGACTGAGCTACCGGGCCAAGCCTAAGATTATAACAGCAAGAATCAGCACTCTTTCCAAAAAGAGCAAAGTGCTTGCTCAAATTACAGGGCGCTGCGTTTGCCGCGGGTGAGGTCCACGCCAAGTTGCTTGAGTTTGCGGTACAGGTGGGTGCGCTCCAGACCGGTCTTCTCGGCCACTCGCGTCATGGAGCCGTTCTCGCAGGCCAGGTGGTATTCGAAATAGGCCTTCTCGAACTCATCGCGCGCTTCGCGTAGCGGCTTGTCGAGCATGAAGCTCTGACTGGCTTGCGGGCCACTGTCCAGTGCCACTTGCGCCACCGTCAGCACGGTGGCCACGGAATCCAGGTTGACGGCCTCGCGCGGCAACACGTCCACACTGGCCGTTTTGCGCAGGGTGCCGCGCGCCAAGCCCTGCTCCACGGCCTTGAGCAGCTTTTGCATGGTGATGGGCTTTTCCAGAAAGGCCAGGGCACCGATCTTGGTGGCCTCCACCGCCGTGTCGATGGTGGCGTGCCCGCTCATCATGATGACCGGCATGTTCAGCAGCCCCGTGGAGGACCATTCCTTGAGCAGGGTGACGCCATCGGTGTCGGGCATCCAGATGTCCAGCAACACCAGGTCAGGGCGCTCGCGCAGCCGCGCCGAGCGCGCTTGCGCTGCGTTCTCGGCCAGCTCCACCTGGTGACCACCGTCATTCAGAATTTCCCAAAGCAGGTCCCGTATGCCGTGCTCGTCATCCACCACCAAAATATTTGCCATCGTGTGCGCGCAGCCCTTTGGAAATCTATACAGCTCAGGTCTGTGAGCTATTTACAACAGGCAATGATAACGACACTTGTGCGCCAGCCACTTTGCCGTCTACCAGGCGGTTGGCAATGTCCACACGTGAGCCGTGTTCATCGGCAATCTTCTTGACCACGGCCAGGCCCAGACCGGTTCCCTTGGGCTTGGTGGTGACGTAGGGTTCAAAGGCACGCTTGAGAATCGCCTCATCAAAACCGGGGCCCTGGTCCAGCACGCTCAGGCGCACCCGGCCCTTGGCTTGCTGCCAGGAAGTGCGAACCACCACAGGCCCGGGCGGTGTGTTCCCAGGCAGATCACTGGCATCCTGGGCGTTTTGCAGCAGGTTGTGAATGACCTGCCGCAGTTGCTGCGCGTCTCCCCGCACCGGTGGGCAGGCTGCGTCCAGCTCCAGCAGCACGGGTACATGGTGGTGCTCACCCAGGCTTTCGGTTTCGTAGAGTTGCAGCACGTCCTGCACCAGGACATTGAGGTTCACGGGCTTGAGTTCGGCGGCTGGCAGGCGTGCGTAGTCCCGGAATTCATTCACCAGCCGCTTCATGGCGTCGACCTGGTCGACGATGGTTTTGACCGACTTGTTGAGCACCTGTTGCTCGGGTGGCTGCAGCTTGCCGGAGAGCTTGATCTCCAGCCGTTCGGCTGAGAGCTGTATGGGTGTGAGCGGGTTCTTGATCTCGTGGGCCAGTCGGCGTGCCACCTCGCCCCAGGCCTGGGCGCGTTGGGCCGAGACGATCTCGGAAATGTCATCAAACACCAGCAAGCGGGAGTCACCGGGCAGTGCTGCCCCGCGGGCGACGATGGTCAGTGCGTGGTCAAAGGGCGAGTGCATGGGTGCGTTGCTGCCGCCCAGCTCAAAAGTCTGTTGCCAGTGGTCGGGCTCGTGCTCCAGCTTGGCCAGCATGAAGTCGGTGAACTGGGCCTGCACCGCGTGTCCAAAGTCGGCGAGGCCGGCGATAGAGTCCAGAGGCTGCCCGATGTGTGCGGCCAACGGCGCTCTCAAAATGCGCGTGGCACCCGGGTTGGCCGACAGCAGTTCCCCCTGTGCGCCCAGCACAATCACGCCAGCCGTCAGATTGTCCAGAATGGTTTGCAGGTTGGCGCGGGCAGAGTCCACCTGCGACATGCTGTGCTCCACGGCCTGGCGCGCGTCGGCCAGTTGCGCGGTCATGGTGGCAAAGGCGCGGGTCAGGCCGCCGAGTTCGTCATTGCCCTGCATAGCCAGCTTGGGGGTCAGGTCACCGGCTGCCACCTGGCTGACGCCCTCGGCCAAAACCAGCAGAGGACGCGCCAGCTGGTTGCCCAACACCACGGCCATCAACACAGCCGCGAACACCGCCAAAAACAGGCTCAGGGTGAGTGTGCCGATGTACATGCGCTTGAGTCCCTCGCGGGCCAGGGCACGCTCCTGGTATTCGCGGTTGGCAGCGTCCACGGCCAGGGCGTTGGCCACCAGGTTGCGCGGCAGCGCCTTTGACACCAGCAGGAAGCGCGGCATGGGGTTCAGGCCCAGACCGGCCACCGCCAGCGGCACCAGCACGCGGATGCGTGAAGTGGTCAAGGCGTCGGGCGCTGCGTCCTCCAGGCCGTCGATCCAGGAGACCGCGCGCTCGGCTCTGGCCGTGCGGAACTGTGCACTGCTGGGCTTGTCGGGGCTGAGCTGGATGCGGGTCTGCCCGCCAGAGGCCAGCAGGGTGCCGCTGCCAGACCAGATGGCAATGTCCGAGGCGCCCAACTGGTCTACCATTTTTTCCAGAAGCGGCCCCACAGCAGCCTCTGATACCTCATTGAGCTGGGGCGCAGAGGCCTTGACCTTGATGGTGAATTCGTTGGAGAGCGTGTCCAGTGTTACCCGCCCCAGATTCAGCCCGGCCTCCAGCGCGCCTTCCACCTTGACGTCAAACCAGGTTTCGATGGAACGCGACACAAACTGGTACGACACCACGTAAATCACCAGGCCGGGTGCGATTCCCACCAGCGCGAATATAGCTGCCAGCTTGACCAGCAATCGGCTGCCAAAGCGCCTCTGGCGCAGGCGCATAAACAGCTTGTAGGCAACCCATGCGGTGGCCAGCAACAGCAGGGAGGCAACGGCCACATTGACCGAAAACAGCACCGCATAGTTGCGCTCGTAAAGATCGCGGTTGTTGGTGGCCTGCATCAGCATGTACAGCAACACCAGGCCGATCAACAACATGAGCAAAGACCCGATGGTCACGGCCCGCCGCACGGCACGGGAACTGTGGCGCACGCTGGGCAGTGCGCCAAAACCGGAATCGTTCATTTGCTGCTTTCAGCAACCAGGGGCGTCACAACACTGGCAGAGACGTCCCAGTCCGACTGCCCCAGGGCGCCGATCTGGAAGGGCCGCGGCAATTGGCCCAGGTCGAGGCGAAAACGGAAATCCACTTTGTATTTGGTGCTGGCGTCCAGATCGGAGACGTCGGCAATCCGCCACTTGGCCACGCGCTTGATGGCGGAAAGCGCCTGGGCCAGCGAGTCAAAGCTCTGGTTCAAGGCCAGACCGACGCCGCTGCTGGCAGCCGAACCGGACCCCACATTCAGGCGCCAGCGACGCGTCAGGGGCTGGTAGGCCAGGCGCATATGGCGCTCAGCGCTCTGCACCTTTTTGTCGTACCAGTACCAGCGTTCGCGCAGCACATCGGCGCTGTAGACGAACACCATGGGAATGCCCTTGAGAAGCGCATCTTCCACGGCCATGGGTGTTTCGAACTGCAGCTGGGCCGAGAGCTGCCATTCGTCGTCAGAGCGCTCCAGGCGCAGTTGTGTGATGTCGGTAGCCACCTGGGCATGGGCCACAGCAGCCAGCAGCAACAGGCATGCAAACAGCAGGCGCATGGCGGTGCTAGACAGCTTGCTTTTGCAGGAGGGCGTAAAAAAATCCGTCGTGATCACCCGCCCGATTGTCCGGGACGCCGCCCGATTTAGCGGGTTTTCCCGGTATTAAATGGCCCGGCGAGGGCAGCAACACCGCGTCTGTGTTGTGTGCAAGAAACGTTTGCACCTGCTGCGTGCCTTCGGCCAGAAAGACCGAGCAGGTGCAGTACAACAGGCGCCCGCCCGGTGCCAACAAGGGCCACAGGGCTTGCAGCAACTTCCTTTGCAGCTCGGCCAGTTGGGCGATGTCGGTTTCGCGGCGAAGCCAGCGCACGTCGGGGTGCCTGCGCACAATGCCCGAGGCGGTACAGGGTGCGTCCAGCAGGATGGCATCAAAGATTTGTCCGTCCCACCACAGGTCGGGGCGGGCCGCATCGGCCGCCAGTACCTGCGCCTGCAGCCCCAAGCGTGCAAGGTTCTGGCTGATGCGCTCACAACGCCTGGCATCCACATCCAGCGCCGAGACATGGGCGACGCCCCGTTCCAGCAAATGCCCGGTCTTGCCACCAGGGGCGGCGCAGGCGTCCAGCACCCGCAGGTTCGGCTGGGACAATCCGTCCAGCAGCAGCGGTGCCGCCAATTGGGCCGCTGCGTCCTGCACCGAGACGCGGCCCGTGGCAAAGCCGGGCAACTGGCCCACGGGCAAGGCGCGCTCCAATTCAATGCCGCTGTCTCCCACGGCATGGGCGTCTATGCCGCAGCCTGCAAGCTCCTGCAGATACTCCGTCACCGTGGTCTGCAGCGCGTTCACCCGCAGGGTCATGGGGGCCTGGCGGTTGGCGCTTTGCAGCAGGGCTTGCCAGGCTTGGGGATGGTCTTTTTTCAGGCGCGCAATCCACCACGCCGGGTGGTTCCAGCGCGCCACCGGGTCGGTGTCGGTGCTGGCGACCAGGGCCTCGCGCTCGCGCAGGAAACGGCGCAGGCAGGCATTGACAAAGCTGGCCTGGGCGCGCGTGTCGGGCATACGCTTGGCCGCTTCCACACACTGGTTGACCAGGGTGAAGGCGTCGTAGGGGGCGTCCTCATCGGTCCAGGCCAAGGCCAGGGCCACACACAGCAGTGCATCGACTGCAGGGGGTGGAGGACGCTTGGCGAGCTGTTTGCGCAGGGCCTCGGCCCGGCCCAGGTTGCGCCAGGCATGAAAGGCCAGGGCCTGCACACCGGGGCGCAAGTCGGCCTGCACCGCTTCGACGGCCGCGCTGCCAGACTGGCCCTCGCGCACCGCCTGGATCACCTGGGCGGTGGCCTGCAACTGACGCCACAGCGGGACTTGTTCGGGTTTGTTTTGCATTGTTGTTCTTATAAGGTACCGGCTACTTTAAAGCCCATCATCTCCACCACCAGGCTGGCCGGAAACTGGTCCAGCGCCTGGTTGTAGCGTTCCACAATCTGGTTGAAGCCGCCGCGCGCGGTGCGCACCTTCAGTGCGGCTTCATCCCACAGTTTCTGCATCGCCTCGGGCATGGTGGGCCCCGCCAGATCGGCGGGTTGTTCGCGCAAGGTCGTCCACTCCAACTCGATGGCATCCACGGTTTGCGCCAAAGCTTGCAGCGCAGGCAGCTGCAGCGGCGCGGCGCGCGCTGCCTTGCACTGCGCATCCAGCGCCTTGACGCTGCTGACCAGGCCCGCCCATTCCATGGGGATGTAGGAGCCCTCTTCATCGGGGAACTGCACGTTGATCAGGCTGGTGTAGCTGCGCAGGTGTTTCTCCACCGAGCCCAGCGCATCCAGGCCGCGTGCGCGCATGCGCATCAGGCGGTTGTACAGCCCCACGCACCAGAACACGGTGACGGCAGCCAGCAAACCAAACAGGACGGACGCGCTCATGCAATCAGCATACTTGATAAACCGCAGCCTCCAAAAAGAACGCCCCAAGCCTTCGTCAAGAGGGCTTGGGGCGTTGCACAAAGGCCAGCCAAAGCAGTTGCTTTAACTGGCGCTTTGCCAGGAGGACTGGTGATTACTCGCCAGCGATTCCTTCGTCCGCAGAGGCTTCCTGCACCGTCTCGCCAGCCAACTCGGCCGCTTCGGCATCGGCAATGGCGCGGCGCTCGGCGTCGTCCATGCTTTCGCGCACCTTGCGGGCTTCGTGGTAGGCCAGGCCGGTACCAGCGGGGATCAGGCGACCGACGATCACGTTTTCCTTCAGGCCACGCAGCTCATCGCGCTTGCCCATGATGGCGGCTTCGGTCAGCACGCGGGTGGTTTCCTGGAAGGAAGCCGCGCTGATGAAGCTGTCCGTAGACAAGGACGCCTTGGTGATACCCAACAGCAGGTTGGTGAACACGGCAGGCACCTTGCCCTCGGCACGCAGACGGTCGTTGGTGTTGAGCATTTCCGAGCGCTCGACCTGTTCACCATTGATGTAACCGGAGTCACCAGTAGCCTCGACCACCACACGGCGCAGCATCTGGCGAACAATCACTTCGATGTGCTTGTCGTTGATCTTCACGCCTTGCAAGCGGTACACGTCCTGGACTTCGTCCACGATGTAACGGGCCAGCTCTTCGGAGCCCAGCAAACGCAGGATGTCCTGCGGGTCGGCCGGGCCGTCCACCACGGACTCGCCCTTGTTGACCACCTGGCCTTCGTGCACCAGGATGTTCTTTTCCTTGGGCACGAGTTCTTCCCAGACCTTGCCTTCTGGGTCGGTGATCTGCAAGCGGACCTTGCCCTTGGTTTCCTTGCCGAAGGACACGGTACCCGTGGTCTCGGCCAGGACACCCTTGTCCTTGGGAGAACGGGCTTCGAACAGCTCGGCCACGCGGGGCAGACCGCCGGTAATGTCGCGGGTCTTCTGGCCTTCGATGGGGATACGGGCCAGCACTTCGCCGGGGCCGACGTCCATACCGTCACGCACCTGCACCAGGGCGCCCACAGGGAAGCCGATGGTCACCGAGTGATCGGTGCCTGGGATCTTCACTTCGTGGCCGGAGGCGTCGATCAGTTTCACCTGAGGACGCACCACCTTGGCAGAACCGCGGCGCTTCGGATCGATCACCACCAGGGTGGACAGACCGGTCACTTCGTCGAGCTGCTTGGCAACCGTCAGGCCCTCTTCCACGTTCTCGAAGTGCGCTTTACCAGCGAACTCGGTAATGATGGGTCGGGTCAGCGGATCCCAGTTGGCCAGAATGGCGCCAGCCTTGATGGTCTGGTCAGCCTTGACGGTCAGGATCGCGCCGTACGGCACCTTGTGGCGCTCACGCTCGCGGCCATGCTCGTCCTGGATGACGATTTCACCGGAACGGCTAATCACCACCAACTCGGACTTGCTGTTGGTCACATAGCGCATGGTGGCGTTGAAGCCGATCACGCCGTTGGACTTGGCTTCCACGCTGGATGCGATGGCAGCGCGCGAGGCGGCACCACCGATGTGGAAGGTACGCATGGTCAGCTGCGTGCCGGGCTCGCCGATGGACTGGGCAGCGATCACACCGACAGCTTCGCCGCCGTTGATCAGGCCGCCACGGCCCAAGTCGCGTCCGTAGCACTTGGCACAAATGCCAAAGCGGGTTTCGCAGGTCAGCGCGGTACGCACCTTGACTTCGTCGACGCCAGCTGCTTCCAGCTCTTCGATCTTGTCTTCGTCCAGCATCTCGCCGGCCACGGCCAGCACGCTGCGGTTTTCGGGGTGCAGCACATCGTCGGCTGCAGTACGGCCCAGGATTCGGTCGCGCAGCGATTCAATGGTTTCACCGCCTTCGACAATGGCGCGCATGACATAACCGTTGTGGCTGCCGCAATCCTGCTCTGTCACGACCAGGTCTTGCGTGACGTCCACCAGACGACGTGTCAGGTAACCGGAGTTGGCTGTCTTCAAGGCCGTGTCGGCCAGACCCTTACGGGCACCGTGGGTGGAGATGAAGTACTCCAACACGTTCAGACCTTCGCGGAAGTTGGCGGTAATAGGCGTCTCGATGATGGAGCCGTCAGGCTTGGCCATCAGACCCCGCATACCAGCCACCTGGCGAATCTGCGCTGCAGAACCGCGGGCGCCGGAGTCGGCCATCATGTAAATGGAGTTGAAGGACTCTTGCGTCACTTGCTTGCCGTGGCGATCGGTCACGGTCTCTTTCGAGAGACGCGCCATCATCACCTTGGAAACTTCGTCACCCGACTTGCCCCAGATGTCCACCACCTTGTTGTAGCGCTCACCGGCTGTCACCAGACCGGAGACGTACTGCTGCTCGATCTCTTTGACTTCCTTCTGGGCGCGGCCAATGATCTCGTGCTTCTCGGGCGGCACCAGCATGTCGTCGATGCAGATGGAGATACCAGCCTTGGTCGCCAGACGGAAACCGGCTTGCAGCAGCTTGTCGGCAAACACCACAGTCTCTTTGAGACCGCACTTGCGGAACGACACGTTGATGAGCTTGGAGATTTCCTTCTTCTTCAGGGCCTTGTTCAGGTTGGAGAAGGGCAATCCCTTGGGCAGGATTTCGGACAGCAGGGCACGGCCGGCGGTGGTCTCCCACAGCTTGGTCGAGGGGATCAATTCACCCGTTTCCTTGTCCTTGGTGTACTCGGTCAGACGCACGTTGATACGCGCGTTCAGGTCGACTTCACCCGCGTCAAAAGCGCGCTGCACTTCACCGGTGTCGGCAAAAATCAGACCCTCACCCTTGCCGTTGATACGGTCACGGGTGGTGTAGTACAGACCCAGCACCACGTCCTGCGAAGGAACGATGGAAGGCTCGCCATTGGCAGGGAACAGAATGTTGTTGGAGGCCAGCATCAGCGTGCGGGCTTCCATCTGCGCTTCCACCGACAGGGGTACGTGGACAGCCATCTGGTCACCGTCGAAGTCGGCGTTGAAGGCCGCGCAAACGAGGGGGTGCAGTTGGATAGCCTTGCCTTCGATCAGGATGGGCTCAAAGGCCTGGATACCCAAACGGTGCAGCGTAGGCGCACGGTTGAGCATCACGGGGTGTTCCTTGATGACCTCTTCCAGGATGTCCCACACCACCGGCGTGCCGGATTCGACTTCCTTCTTGGCCGCCTTGATGGTGGTGGCAATGCCCATGGCTTCCAGGCGCGCGAAGATGAAGGGCTTGAAGAGTTCCAAGGCCATCAGTTTCGGCAGGCCGCACTGGTGCAGCTTGAGCGTGGGGCCCACGGTAATCACGGAACGACCGGAGTAGTCCACGCGCTTGCCCAGCAAGTTCTGGCGGAAACGACCCGACTTGCCCTTGATCATGTCTGCCAGGGATTTCAGAGCGCGCTTGTTGGCGCCTGTCATGGCCTTGCCGCGGCGGCCATTGTCCAGCAAGCTGTCCACGGCTTCCTGCAACATGCGCTTTTCATTGCGGGCAATGATTTCGGGCGCTTTGAGTTCCAGCAAACGGCGCAGACGGCTGTTGCGGTTGATCACGCGGCGGTACAGGTCGTTCAGGTCGGAGGTGGCAAAGCGGCCGCCGTCCAGGGGTACCAGCGGACGCAGGTCCGGTGGCAGCACGGGCAGCACGTCCAGCACCATCCACTCGGGCTTGATGCCGGATTTCTTGAAGGCTTCCAAGACTTTCAGGCGCTTGGCGTTCTTCTTGATCTTCAGCTCGGAGCCGGTCAGGTCGTTGCGCAGCTTCTCGATGGAGCCATCGATATCAATGCCTTGCAGCAGGTCCTTGATGCCTTCAGCGCCCATCTTGGCCTGGAACTCGTCGCCGTATTCCTTGAACTTGGCGTCGAAGTCGTCTTCGGACATGATGCTGAATTTCTTCAGCGGGGTCATGCCGGGGTCGGTCACCACATAGGCTTCGAAGTACAGCACGCGTTCGATGTCACGCAGGGTCATGTCCAGCACCAGGCCCAAACGGCTTGGCAGGGACTTCAGGAACCAGATGTGGGCGCAGGGTGCGGCCAGATCGATGTGGCCCATGCGTTCACGGCGCACCTTGGTCTGGGTGACTTCAACGCCGCACTTCTCGCAGATCACGCCGCGGTGTTTAAGGCGCTTGTACTTGCCGCACAGGCATTCGTAGTCCTTGATGGGGCCGAAGATCTTGGCGCAGAACAGGCCGTCACGCTCGGGCTTGAAGGTGCGGTAGTTGATGGTCTCGGGCTTCTTCACCTCGCCGAAAGACCAGGAACGGATCTTCTCGGGCGAAGCCATGCCGATCTTGATGGCATTGAAATGCTCATCGGGGGTGAACTGCTTGAACAGGTCGAGTAAAGATTTCATGTGAGTTCTTTCCCTTCTTTAAGAGCGTTCGAGTTCAATGTCCAGGCCCAAGGAACGGATTTCCTTGACCAGCACGTTGAACGATTCCGGCATGCCGGCTTCGATGGAGTGTTCGCCCTTGACGATGCTTTCGTACACCTTGGTACGACCCTGCACGTCATCGGACTTGACGGTGAGCATTTCCTGCAGCACGTAGGAAGCGCCATACGCCTCCAGTGCCCACACTTCCATTTCACCGAAACGCTGTCCACCGAACTGGGCTTTACCGCCCAGGGGCTGTTGGGTAACCAGGCTGTAAGGACCGGTCGAGCGGGCGTGCATCTTGTCGTCCACCAAGTGGTGAAGTTTCAGGTAGTGCATGTAGCCCACGGTGGTGGTGCGCTCGAAAGCGTCGCCCGAGCGGCCGTCATACAGCTGCGCCTGGGTACGGGTGGCAGTCAGGCCCTTGGCCTTGGCTTCTGCATCCGGGTAGGCCAGTTGCAGCATGTCGCCGATTTCGGCTTCCGTGGCACCGTCAAACACGGGGGACGCAAACGGCACGCCGTTGGTCAGCTCTTCGGCCATGCCGCGGATTTCTTCGTCGGACAGCTGGGCCAGATCTTCCTTGCGGCCCGTGCCGTTGTAGATCTTTTCCATGAAGCCGCGGATTTCCACCACAGCGGCTTCGCGCTGCAGCATGTCGCCAATGCGCTGGCCCAGGCCCTTGCCGGCCCAGCCCAGGTGCACTTCGAGCACCTGACCGATGTTCATCCGTGAAGGAACGCCCAAGGGGTTCAACACGATGTCCACGGGGGTACCGTCAGCCATGTAGGGCATGTCTTCCACCGGGGTGATCTTGGAGACCACACCCTTGTTACCGTGGCGACCGGCCATCTTGTCACCGGGCTGCAGGCGGCGCTTGACCGCGATGTAGACCTTGACCATCTTCAGCACGCCTGCGGGCAGCTCGTCGCCCTGGGTGAGCTTCTTGCGCTTCTCTTCAAAAGCCAAGTCGAAGCTGTGGCGGGTTTGCTCCAGGGAGTTCTTGATGCTCTCCAGTTGCGTGGCCACATCTTCATCGGCGGGACGGATGTCAAACCAGTGGAACTTCTCGACGGAAGCCAGGTAGGCCTTGTCGATCTTGGTGCCCTTGGCCAGCTTGTTGGGGCCGCCGTTGGCAGGCTTGCCGTCGAGCAGCTTGGCAATACGGTCAAACGCGTCGGCTTCCACAATGCGCAGCTGGTCGTTCAGGTCCAGACGGAAGCGCTTGAGCTCGTCGTCAATGATCTGCTGGGCGCGCTTGTCGCGGGTGATGCCTTCGCGGGTGAAGACCTGCACGTCGATGACCGTGCCTTGCGAGCCCTGGTCCACGCGCAGCGAGGTGTCTTTCACATCGCTGGCCTTTTCGCCGAAGATGGCGCGCAGCAGCTTTTCTTCCGGAGTCAGCGTGGTCTCGCCCTTGGGTGTGACCTTGCCCACCAGCGTGTCGCCCGGCAGAACCTCGGCACCCACGTAGATGATGCCGGACTCGTCCAGACGGTTGAGTTGCTGCTCGGACAGGTTGGGGATATCACGGGTGATTTCCTCGGCACCGAGCTTGGTGTCACGCGCCATCACCACGAGTTCTTCGATGTGGATGGAGGTGTAGCGGTCTTCGGCCACCACACGCTCGCTGATCAAGATCGAGTCTTCGAAGTTGTAGCCGTTCCAGGGCATGAAGGCCACCAGCATGTTCTGGCCGATGGCGATTTCGCCCAGGTCGGTCGATGCGCCGTCAGCCACCACGTCACCCTTGGCCAGCTTGTCGCCACGCTTGACGATGGGACGCTGGTGGATGTTGGTGTTCTGGTTGGAA
Source organism: Rhodoferax lacus (assembly GCF_003415675.1). Lineage (GTDB taxonomy): Bacteria > Pseudomonadota > Gammaproteobacteria > Burkholderiales > Burkholderiaceae_C > Allorhodoferax > Allorhodoferax lacus. Next base: position 6,517 of record NZ_QFZK01000026.1, on the reverse strand, counting down.
CGCTGGTACTTGATCAGGTTGTAGATGTCCACACCGACTTCCCCGGCCACGGTCTCGGCGTCGTTCACGCGCACCACGATGCGGGTCGCGTCGACATAGTCCACGATACCGCCACGGGTTGCAGTCACCACGGTGCCCGAGTCGATAGCGGCCACGCGCTCGATACCGGTGCCCACCATGGGCTTTTCCGGACGCAGCACGGGCACAGCCTGACGTGACATATTCGCACCCATCAAGGCGCGGTTGGCGTCATCGTGCTCCAGGAACGGAACCAGCGAAGCAGCCACGGACACGATCTGCGCGGGCGACACGTCCATGTACTGGATGCGCTCGGCGCCACACAGAATGGATTCACCCTTTTCACGGGCAGACACCAGGTCGCCAGTCAGCACGCCGTCCTTGTCCAGGGCCGCATTGGCCTGGGCAATCACGTACTTGCCTTCTTCGATGGCCGACAGGTAGTCGATGTCCATGGTGACCTTGCTGTCCACCACGCGGCGGTACGGGGTTTCAATGAAACCGTACTCGTTCAGGCGGGCATACAGGGCCAGGGAGTTGATCAGGCCGATGTTCGGGCCTTCAGGCGTTTCAATGGGGCAGACGCGACCGTAGTGGGTCACGTGCACGTCACGCACTTCGAAGCCGGCACGCTCACGCGTCAAACCGCCCGGGCCAAGGGCCGATACGCGGCGCTTGTGGGTGATTTCCGCCAGCGGGTTGGTCTGGTCCATGAACTGGGACAGCTGCGAGGCACCGAAGAACTCTTTGAGCGCTGCGGAAATCGGCTTGCTGTTGATCAGGTCGTGGGGCATCAGGGGCTCTTGCTCGGCCTGACCCAGACGTTCCTTCACGGCTTTTTCGATACGTGCCAGACCGGTGCGGTACTGGTTCTCGGCGAGTTCGCCCACGCAACGCACGCGTCGGTTGCCCAGGTGGTCGATGTCATCGACTTCGCCACGGCCATTGCGCAGATCAACCAGGATCTTGACCACGGCCAGGATGTCTTCGTTGGTCAGCACCATGGGGCCGGTGGATTCGGCACGGCCCATTTTGGCGTTGAACTTCATGCGGCCCACGCGCGACAGGTCGTACGTATCCGGGTTGTAGAACAGTCGCTGGAACAGGGCCTGGACTGCGTCTTCCGTTGGCGGCTCGCCGGGGCGCATCATGCGGTAGATGGCAACACGGGCGGCGAATTCGTCGGCGGTTTCATCGGTGCGCAGGGTTTGCGAGATATAGGCGCCTTGGTCCAACTCATTGGTGTAGATGCAGGCCAGGTCGTTGATGCCTTCGGTGCGCAGCTTTTTGAGCAGCAGCTCGGTTACTTCCTCGTTGGCCTTGGCGATGATTTCGCCGGTGTCAGGGGCCACCACATTGCGGGCCACGACGCGGCCGATCAGGAAGTCTTCGGGCACGCTGATGTGCGTGGTGCCGCCGGTTTCCAGATCGCGGGTGTGGCGCGCGGTGACGCGCTTGTCCTTGGCCACGATGACCTTGCCGCTCTTGTCGGTGATGTCAAAGCGGGCCACTTCGCCGCGCAGACGCTCGGCCACAAATTCCATTTGTGCGCCGCTGTCCATCAGGCGGAAGTTGTCGTTGACGAAGAAGTTCGCCAGGATGGATTCGTTGTTCAAGCCAATGGCGCGCAACAGAATCGTGACCGGCATTTTGCGGCGGCGGTCGACGCGGAAGTACAGCAGGTCTTTGGGATCGAATTCAAAGTCCAGCCAGGAACCGCGGTAGGGGATGATGCGCGCCGAGAACAGCAGCTTGCCCGAGCTGTGGGTCTTGCCCTTGTCGTGTTCAAAGAACACGCCAGGAGAGCGGTGCAGCTGGGACACGATGACACGCTCGGTGCCGTTGATGATGAAGGAACCCTTGGTGGTCATCAGGGGCACTTCGCCCATGTAGACCTCTTGTTCCTTGACTTCCTTGACCACCTTGTTTTGCGAGGTGGAGGACTCACGGTCATAAATGATCAGTTGTACCTTGGCGCGCACGGCCGAGGCAAAGGTCAGGCCACGGGTCTGGCACTCACGCACATCGAACGCTGGCTTGGCCAGGTTGTATTCCAGGTACTTCATCTCCACAAAACCGTTGTGGGAGACGATGGGGAAGGCCGCATCAAAGGCTGCTTGCAGTCCTTCGTTGGTGCGCTTCTTGGGCGCCATGTCCGCTTGCAGGAACGCGGTGTACGCGTCCTTCTGCATCTGCAACAGGTAAGGGATTTCAAGCACGCTGTCGCGGTTGCCGAAATTCTTGCGGATTCGCTTGCGTTCTGTGTATGTATAAGCCATTCGATCTCCGGGCAAAGACTAAGGGAACCTTGGGGGTCCCAGGCGACTGTCGTGTTGAGCATCACTCTCAACCGGCTTGGTGATTGGCCACTACCAATCATTGGCGGACGGCCGTGCATTGCACACGGCCCGTACCAAGGCGTCTTCTGCAGTCGGGGTCAGAAGACACTTAAAAACACTGATTCACACAGGGCTTTTAGGTGCGCTCTGAAAGCGCAAAAGGCCGGTCCGAAAACCAGCCCCTTGTAATTCGAGGATGGAGCCGTAGCTCCATACCGAATTACTTGATTTCGACCTTGGCGCCGGCTTCGATGAGCTTCTTGGCAGCAGCGTCAGCGTCGGCCTTGGAGATGCCTTCTTTGACGTTCTTGGGTGCGCCGTCAACCAGGTCCTTGGCTTCTTTGAGGCCCAGGCCGGTGATTTCACGAACGGCCTTGATGACGGAAACCTTGGCGGCTCCTGCGTCCATCAGAACCACGTTGAATTCGGTCTGCTCTTCAGCCACTGCAGCAGCGGGGCCTGCAGCTGCGGGGCCTGCCATAGCAGCAGCGCTCACACCAAATTTCTCTTCGATGGCTTTCACCAGGTCGTTGAGTTCCATGACCGTCATGCTGTCCAGCGCGGTCAAAAATGCGTCTTTATCGAATGCCATTTTGATTTCCTAACAAGTTTGGTTACTACGGGTCGCGCTATTACGCTGCGACTTCGGCGGCGGCCTCGGGGGCTGCCTCTGCGGGAGCATCTGCACCAGCGCCTTTTTTGTCTGCCAATGCCGCCAGCACACGTGCCGTACGGGAAATGGGAGACTGCATCAAGCCCAACAATTGCGCCAGCAACACTTCCTTCGAAGGGATGCTTGCCAATTGCTTAACGCCGTTCACGTCCAGGACTTTTCCACCATACGCACCGGCACGGATCACCAACTTGTCGTTGGTTTTCGCGAATTCGGACACCACCTTGGCGGCGGCGACTGCGTCTACAGAAAAGCCATAGATCAGAGGACCGGACATCTGGTCAGCCACAACTTCAAATGCACTACCGGCCACAGCGCGGCGAGCCAGGGTGTTTTTCAACACACTGAGGCTCACACCGGCGCTGCGCGCGTTGTTGCGCAGTTTGGTCATGTCAGCGACCGTGATGCCGCGGTATTCCGCGATCACAAGCGTTTGAGCTTTAGCGGCGAGGGTGGTCACATCACTGATGACCGCTTCTTTCTCACTGCGATTAAGACTCAAGGTCTACTCCTTAAAAATGCGCTTTGCAGCAAATGCCACATTGCGCTCCACATTGCAGCGACCAACTGTTAACAGAAATTTCATTCCATCTGCAGCGGGATCGCCATCTGCGTTGGCCCGGATGCTGGTTGTGACACCGGCTTCCGTTATTAAGTGCTTGCCGGCATTGCTGCCGGCTTGCCCGCCAACGGTCTTGGATGACCTGCCGGCACCTTGCGATGCCTGCAGCCCACCACATCGGGCCGCCCTTGCGGGCAACCCAAATTACGATTACGCCGCGATGGTCTGGATGTCCACACGGACACCGACACCCATGGTCGACGACACAGCAACCTTGCGCAAATACACGCCCTTGCTGGTAGCGGGCTTGGCCTTGTTCAAGGCGTCTACCAGAGCAGCCAAGTTGCCTTGCAGCTTGTCGTTGTCAAACGAGCGGCGGCCAATCGTGCCATGCACAATACCGGCCTTGTCGACACGGAACTGCACCTGACCGGCTTTGGCGTTCTTGACGGCGGTAGCGACGTCGGGGGTGACGGTGCCAACCTTGGGGTTGGGCATCAAGCCACGCGGTCCGAGGATCTGGCCCAGGGTACCGACGATACGCATGGCATCAGGAGCCGCGATCACGACGTCGAAAGGCATGTCACCGGCCTTGACCATAGCGGCCAGGTCGTCCATACCGACGATGTCAGCGCCAGCGGCCTTGGCTTCTTCAGCCTTGGCGCCTTGGGCGAACACAGCCACGCGCTTGGTCTTGCCGGTGCCGTTAGGCAGAACGACAGCACCACGCACCACCTGGTCGGACTTCTTGGCATCGATGCCAAGTTGCACGGCCACGTCGATGGACTCATCGAACTTGGCGTTGGCGAATTCCTTGATCAGGACCAGTGCGTCACCCAGGGGGTACAGCTTGGTGGACTCGATCTTGCCGACTTGGGTCTTTTGTTTCTTGGTGAGCTTGGACATTTACACGCCCTCCACATTCACGCCCATGGAGCGGGCAGAACCGGCGATGGTACGAACAGCAGCGTCCAGATCGGCGGCGTTCATGTCTTTCATCTTGGTCTTGGCGATTTCTTCGAGCTGTGCACGGGTGATCTTGCCGACCTTGTCCACGTGCGGACGGGCAGAGCCCTTGTCCAGCTTGATAGCCTTCTTAATCAGGACCGTCGCGGGCGGGGTCTTGATAATGAAGGTGAAGCTCTTGTCCGCAAAAGCGGTGATCACCACAGGCAGTGGCAGTCCGGGCTCAACACCTTGGGTCTGCGCATTGAATGCCTTGCAGAATTCCATGATGTTCAGGCCGCGCTGACCCAGGGCCGGGCCGATCGGGGGGGATGGATTGGCTTTACCAGCTGGCACTTGCAGCTTGATGAAACCAACGATTTTCTTCGCCATGATTTCTCCTTACGGGTGATAACGCCTGGGTAGCGACCATTTCGCCACCCCGGCTCCCCGGGGTTGACAACTCACTTCTAAAAGCCGGTACCGAGTTGAAAAGTACCGACAGTGGTCGGGCTCTTGCGAGCCCTGAATTTGCAGCAGGTGCTCAGGTCTTCTCGATCTGCGAGAAGTCCAGCTCCACCGGAGTAGACCGGCCGAAGATGGTGACCGATACGCGCACCTTGCTCTTCTCGTAGTTGACGTCTTCCACCGAACCATTGAAGTCAGTGAAGGGACCGTCCTTGACGCGCACATATTCGCCCACCACGAACTCCACCTTGTGGCGCGGCTTGTCAGTGCCTTCCTGCATCTGGTTGACGATCTTCATGACCTCAGCCTCGGAGATGGGGGCCGGGCGATTCTTCGCGCCACCCACAAAACCGGTGACCTTGTTGGTGTGCTTCACCAAATGCCAGGACTCGTCATCCATCACCATTTCCACCAGCACATAGCCGGGGAAGAACTTGCGTTCGGTGGTTTTCTTTTGGCCGTTCTTGACTTCAACGACCTCTTCCATGGGCACCAGAATGCGGCCGAACTTGGATTCCATGCCGGCGCGCGCAATGCGCTCCAGGATGTTGCGTTCAACGGCCTTTTCCATGCCGGAATAGGCGTGCACCACATACCAGCGCAGATCCGGATTCACCGGAGTGGCAGGTACAGCGACTTCAGCAGCAGGGGTTTCAACAGTGTCGGTCATTATTTTTTCCACCCCAGAATCAGGTCATAAAAGAGCCATTCCAGTGTCTTGTCGGTCAGCCACAGGAACAGGGCCATGATCAGCACAAAGCCGAACACGTAGGCAGTGATCTGCATGGCTTCCTTGCGGGCAGGCCAGACCACCTTCTTGACTTCGCGCCAGGCGTCGTGACCAAAGGCAGCCAGTTGACGGCCAGATTCAGACAGGAAAAACACCACGATGGCAGCCGCCAGACACACCAGAAAAACCGCCCATTGCACCAACTGGCCTTGTTGGCCCAGAAGATAAAAGCCTGTCAGGGCAGCCAGCACCAATGCGGCGGCTGCACCCAGCTTGGCTTTGTCTGCCCCAGTGTTAACGGTTTGAACTTGTGTTGTGGCCATATATCTCTAACTTCGCACTTCTCTTACTTCTCACGCCTTGAACCAGCTTTGATTTCAGCACCCTTAAGACGCTGAAGCCCGCGACAATGTAGCGGGCTCTTTTTTGCCACCTTCAGCCAAGCCGGGTGGCAGGGGCAGTAGGAATCGAACCTACAACCTTCGGTTTTGGAGACCGACGCTCTGCCAATTGAGCTATACCCCTTCGGATTCCTTAGGCAATGATCTTGGCAACCACACCGGCGCCCACGGTACGACCGCCTTCGCGAATAGCGAAACGCAGGCCTTCTTCCATGGCGATGGGGTTGATCAGCTTCACGGTGATGGACACGTTATCACCAGGCATGACCATTTCCTTGCCTTCTGGCAACTCGATCGCACCGGTCACGTCCGTTGTACGGAAGTAGAACTGGGGACGGTAGTTGTTGAAGAACGGTGTGTGGCGACCGCCCTCGTCCTTGG
>NZ_QFZK01000025.1 GCF_003415675.1 Rhodoferax lacus | reverse complement strand
CAGACCGGCTTCAACACGCTTCAAGGCAGCCATGATCTGGCTGTCGGTAAATCTTGACTTCTTCACGTAGAACTTCCTTCTTGGAAAATTCTACTTCTCGGACCTTTGGTTTATCGGGGGGATTACCGGTCCACACCGCGTTGCTTGGATGCCTGCTCGGGGGAGTAGCCCGCTTGAATGTCTTGCAAGACCCAGGAGAAATCTATTAGGGTGAACGGGTGCGCGACCGATATCGGAGGACAAATCAGTGGACAACAGAGTGAAACAGCAGTTGTTGAAACCGGAATGAGGATGGAATTCGAGTGCTCCATTACTCCCGTCCAATAGCCTTGGTTCCGATTAACATCTGACAGCTGCATTTTTTCATCAGGCATTTGCGTCTCCTTTGATTCGAGCACGTGCATTGCGCCGACGGACAGTAGCATTCTTAACATGTGTCAGTGCATCAACTGTGAAGCTTGAGAGGGTGAGTCTATGAAGGTGGACGTTCAGCCGCATGCGAATCAGCGCGGGATAGCTGTGCAAATAGCTGCGGGTTGACCTGAGCGATGCATGTCCCATATCCATGCAGAGCTGATCCATAGCTTGGTGAAATTCGTTATCGAACTCCAGCGTCACAAAGACATCATCAGCGGCGGCATGGCGCAGATGGTGAAGTGAGCTTTGTACATCTCCGGTGACAAATTTCAACGTTTGGTTTAGCCATGGGTACATCAGCCCCAGCCGATAGCATCGCGTAGGCTCACCCCTCGTCCCAAACAAGAGGTTATGGCTTTCAGCGCCCTCCAAGGAGCGCATGTTCTTCCATTCAAGCACGCGCGAAGCCAGCGCTTGATCAGCAATGGTGAGGACACGTTGGGAAGCCTCGGTTTTGACTCCGTGCAGCCGTCCCCAAGAGACAATTTCCACCTCCACAACACCGGCCGAAACGCGGATATTGCGGGTCTGCAACAGAAAGATTTCTTTGCCACGGGCCTTGCAAGCGTAGACCAGGTCAACCACAAGCGAAGTCTGTAAGGAAAGTCGTGCGTCCAGAGGTGTCTGTTGCTTGATACAGCGTTGTAGAAGCTCTCGCTCATGGATCCACACCACATTCGCATCAATAGGCGTCGCAGCGACATCAGGCAATGCAGAGTAGCTAAGAGGCGCAACGTCAATCCACTCGCTGATGTATTGATGAAAGTGCCCAGCATAGGCGCGCGCTTTACGAAGGTTTTCGCCAGCCAGAGAGTTGAGACCCCTGGCGTATGCCTTGGAGATTTCTTGTGATGACAGTGCTTCAATGTCTAGGCCAACCAAACCCTGAAATACTGCGGGCGCGCCATATTTGATGTATCCAAGCGAGGATCTCAGCGCATGTGTACCTGATGCAAGCATTTTGATGCAATGCGACAAGATAAGACAGCTCATCGGGCCGGCACCCTCTGCATCTGCAGACAGTGCGCGCAGGTTCTTTGCAATGCGGATTTGGAGTTGCTTGTCATCGAGACCCTCAGGATTTGACATCGTGAGACACGCCATTAGTTTGCTAATTACTGCGTTGCTCTCGTTGTTTACTTCAGCGTGGAAGTAGCCCTCCAGAGCAGAGTCCTCATCTACCTGCATGAAATTTGCCTCTGAAAATGCGTTTAACGCTAAGCCACTGTCCCTCCTTGCCAGCACGGTTTGATGCAGAGCTGCCATTGGCGCATCACCAATCACGTGCGCAAAGAGAAACTGAGGAAGGACTGTAAATACCCAAGCTTGTGCGCACGCGTCGAAGCACTGTGCAGGGTTGACCAGTTTGGGCAGATCAGTGGCAATTAGGGGAATCGTTGCCTCCATCTCTGCTACCAAATTACCTCCACATTGGGGGTCCCCGCCAATAAGATCTAAAGCAATCACCGAAATCGAGGATAAAACTCTGGCATCCGTGCGCCCGTTTGGTAGTGTCCACTCAAGACGCGCAACATTTTGTGAGCGATAGACAGTACCGTTGGTTTGAATTGCTAGGAAGGACTCTTGTGTACAAATCGCCTCAAACAACATGATTGAGGCACACCAAAGTTTTTCCATGGGAAACTTTGAAAACGACTTCAAGAAGCTTTGCTGCCAATCAGAGAACTCCTTGGCACGCAAAAACGTCGTCGCGGTACTGCGGTATTCAATATCCCCTGGCAATGGGTGGCGCTCGAATGATGGCAGGTTGATGTCAAATATCTTCCTCATTTGCGTAACCCCCAGATCAGATCAATACCCATTTGCCGCAAGATCCTGTCTTGAATGGGGGCAAGTACTTCTTGCATTTGGTCTATTGCCAGAGTACTGTTCGCACTCCAGTAGCGTGAATGTCTGACGGTGTGCCGAGCCTGTGCATCGACGTAATCTTCCGGGGTATCGTTTTGGGTCAACATGGACTCCCAGAAGTGCCGGCCCGCATCAGGCTTAATTTCTAACCAGCCCTCAAGATCGCGGTACAGAGATGCTGCTCCGCGGACAATCAGCGCCTTCTCGGGTTCGTCGGGCATATGGAAAAACGCGTCAACCTCATCGTCATTCAAAATATCCGAGATGCGTGCATGGGCAGGCGTATCGCCATGATCGAGCGTCGCCAATCGTGCCAGCAGACATTTCATGTGCAGCATGTAGGCCTTGACCTGCGCTCTAACGATGCTGGAAAGCACAATAGGTGATGCACCCAGACTGTTGCGTGTGATCTTGTCGTGCAGACCGGTCATGCCAGTTGCAGCAATTGTTGTGATCGACTGGACCAAGAGTGCCTCGGTATCACGACCCATGGCACTCAAACTCAGCAAGAAAATCACATAGTCCACAAAGGAGTTATGGAATTTCCTAAGATGCCGCCAACGATAGTTTTTGGGTGGCATGGAGTCCTGCACCGCACTGGCGAGTTGAGTTGCAATGTTCTTTAATGCCTGGAGCTCAGGATTGACGGATGAGCCAATGGACGGGCCATCGTCGTCTTGGACTTGTATGTCTCCCCAGTCAAGCAAGGCAGCTAGCTTCACCGTTGCTTCATTAAACTTCTGGGGATTTGTGGCGTTGTAAAACAGCCTTGAGTGGGGAATACGCTGCAGAAGTCCCAATGTCAGGTTTGCAGACACACTGGAGATGCAGAGCATGTTGGAGATCACGGTCCTGCTGTTATAGAGTCTCGCGATCGAACTCTTGATCCGCCGGTCGTCAGTGCGACAAATGTCAAACTCGCTGGGAATATCAATGCAATCGCACAGTGCTTCAAGGCTAAGTAGGTGAGGGCGTTTCAGACTCAAAAACTGAAGCGATTTCACGAGAAGCTGGGGCAAATAGCGACGGAAGATGCGAGTCGCGGGAACGTATTTTTCGTCCCCCCGGTTTTCTGCCGCTCCACGGACGACCGGGTTGAGATTGACGTGATAGCAGCCATTCGGGATATCAAGCCAGATTACCCAGTTGTCACCCACAGGCGCCGTCAGTGGTGTCCGCTTTGCAAGAGGCCAGGTCAGGCCGGAGAAAAATCCGACAGCGATGGCAGTTGAGACAGCATTGAATTCAAAGAGGCCTAGCCTCACCTCAGCTGCTGCATCCTTGAAGGCATTTGGTGTAAGGGCGCGATCATCAGAAAGACCACGGCGTTCCGCGAGAGTTGCATACTTTGTGTCAGCAATGTAGTGGCTCAATGCAGCCTCTTGAAACTCAACATCAGACGAAAAGGGCGTGCATCCTGAAAGCGACTTGATACTCTTGAGATTTGACTGATGCCTAACTTCCCAAGTGCGCTCTTTTTTGACGGTTTCTGATGCAGGGGATCTTGTCTGGAGCCGGATTTGATCTGCAAACTTCTTGTCTATAGATTTCTGATTGAGCTGACTGAGGGCAAATGCAGCGGCAAGTGCTTTGAGTGAATGGGTGTCGTCTTCAGCTAATTCAACAATGGCTCCGTACGCTGCGAATTTTTTGAGCCACTTGGATGTGGGAATTTCTTCAGCACGCGGCTCATCATCTTCCATAGCCTGTGCAGCGTTTGCCAACGTTGAAATTGATGAAATTGGGTATCCAAAAGCTTGGTCTAACTTCAAATCAGTATTGAGCAAAGCTAAGCCGAGTTGCAGTCGGCTTAAGACCAACTTTATGTAAGGGGCGTCTGCCGGTGGTTGAAAGGCCGCGATAAAGTCCGCAGCCGCGATGCGCACCCGCGAATCCGAATGGGTAACCAGGTTATCCAGGATACGACTGTGCTTCAGGATATTGACAGAGGGTTTTTCCATTTCCATTTCACACCTCCCTTGATATGAATTGAAAAAGAGACGGGCAGAGGTAATCCTCCCCAGCATGAGGCAGCGCAAAGATTTGGACGTAGTTAAGCAAAGACATAGAAATTCCTTCAAAAGGGTTAAGGGGATTGCATGCCTCCTCCCCACTACAGGAAGGCATCGTTGGCTGATGGCAAAGTTTTGCCTACGCGTGCGCCAAAGTACGCGGTTTTTGGGTGAGCAATTCGCTCAAGTTAAGTGGGACTTGAGGGTGCGATTGGATACATGGCGATCGTTTGCATAGCTAAAGCGATCGCATGAATTGGAGGTCGTGGCTATACCTCATGGCAGCAACGCAAACTTTGAATGTTTGCTGACTAGGGATGGAAATCCCGAGATCACTTTGCTCAAAGGCAAAGGTGCAATCTATATGTACAGAAAAAAGCTGCACAAAGGAAAGGGCTGAGTTCGTAAAACAAACGGCCCTGAGTTCCGAAGAACCGGAAGAGCAAAGGCTTTACGCCGCTTGCTCTGTAGTAACTTACATGGCTTGCGAGTTACTGAGAATTAGTTTACTGATATTTTCAATGCCGAGCAACCTGGCTCAAATCGTTTTGAGCCGGATTTATGCTTGTGCGCATAAAGTCAGATGCTTTTTTAAAAAATATTTACGATTAGTTTGCTTTGAGCTGTCTCAGGCCTAATGCTTCAGCCCGCGAGGCGCATTAGTTATGCATCGTGACTGTTGTTTTTATTTGGCTAGGTTGTCGGGCTATTTTGGTTCCAGCTCAACCTAAGGGTCTCAATTTGTGGACGTGTAGCAATGTCGATTTGGAGGTTGGCTGTGACATCGTATGTTTTAGATAGAGGTAAGGCGGGGCTTGCGTGTCACAGAATTTGATGTGTTTAAGGCTGTAAATCGCCTTTTTAAGCCTTTTGGGATAAACTGATCGCTGTAGAAAGCCAGCGATTCTTTTAGACTCATAACCCAGGTCGGAGGTTCAAATCCTTCTCGCGCAACCAAAAAAGCATGCAGTAAAACGCAGCAAAAAAGGCTCACAACAGTGGGCCTTTTTTGTATCTGCCTCTAGCCATGTTGCATGACCAATCGACTATGACAACCGATTCAGTCCTTACCTTGAAGCTGCCCGAAGGCTACTCCTTCTCCGACCTCAAAGTCCGCCGCTGTGACGATGACGCCATTGATCTGGACATGGACCTGGTCAAGCTGGTCTGCAAGATCAACGGCTTGAGCTTCGATAAAGTTCTGCAAAACCCGGGGCCGGTGATCACCAGCATCCTGACGGTCTGGTACAAAACCCATTTGGCAGAAGGCGGCGCGCCCGATGCCCTGATGGAACAACTCAAATCCCAGGGGCAACGACTGAATTGACCACTCCCATCACGGGGTGGCAAGCCGGATGAGCCAGACCACCTCCATTCAAACGGGCCTCAAGGCTACTGGCGGTGCAGCTCTCCCCACTGCCCCCGCAGATGTCCAACTGCCCACCGGTGCCATCCTGGCTCTGTCCATCTCGGCATTTGGCAGCGGTATTTCCATGCGGGTGTCCGATCCGCTGTTGCCAGGACTGGCAAGTGAGTTCTCTCTGACCCTGGGCCATGCGGCACTGGTCATCACCGTCTTCGCCATCGCCTATGGTGCATCCCAATTGATCTTTGGCCCGCTGGGGGATCGCTTCGGCAAATACCGCGTCATCGCCTGGGGCACAGTCTCTTGTGCGCTGACCACGGGCGTGTGTGCCATGGCCCCTACCTTCGAGCTGCTGCTGGTTGCCAGAGCCCTGGCAGGTGTCTCAGCGGCCACCATCATCCCGCTGGCGATGGCCTGGATTGGCGATGTCACATCGTACGAGCGACGCCAGCCCATCCTGGCCAAGTTCATGATCGGCCAGGTGCTGGGCGTATCTGCTGGCGTGCTGCTCGGTGGCTACGCAGCCGACCACTTGCACTGGAGAACGCCCTTTGAAGCCATAGCCGTCTACTTCGCTTTGGGCGGCGCCTACCTGCTGTGGCTCAACGCACGTCTGCCTGCAGCAGCCAGGAAGACCTCACCCCCCCAGGGCTCCGCCACCAAACGCATGGTCTCCGAGTTCGGGCAGGTCCTGGCCGTTCCGTGGGCGCGTGTCGTGCTCCTCACCGTGTTCGCTGAAGGTGCTGCCATCTTCGGTTCGCTCGCTTTCCTGGTCACCCACCTGCACCAGATGCATGCCATACCGCTGTCCATGGCCGGGCAGGTAGTCATGCTCTTCGGGCTGGGCGGCTTGTTGTTCGCAGTCAGTGCCTACTACCTGGCCCATCGCCTGGGCGAGGTGGGCTTGTGCCGTTGGGGCGGCCTGCTGGTGGCCGCTTCCTATGCCGTTGTTGCCCTGTCCCCCACCTGGTGGTGGGCCATCCCCGCCTGCTTCTGCGCGGGCCTGGGTTTTTACATGCTGCACAACACCCTGCAGATCAACGCCACCCAAATGGCCCCCGAACGCCGAGGGGCGGCAGTTGCAGCATTTGCGGCTTCCTACTTCATGGGCCAGTCCGCAGGGGTAGCCCTGAGCGGCGCCCTGATTCCCGTCACCGGTACCAGCGGAGTCATTCTGCTGGGCGCCCTTGGCGTAACCCTTGTTTCCCAGAATTTCGCCCGCCTGATGCGCGTGCACCGAAGAAAGGCCTGAGCCATGCAAGCTGTAACCGTCACACCCGCGGCCATCGAGGCCTTCCAGAGCTTTTATCTTGCAGAACTCGATGGCAGGGTGCAGCGCAGTGAAGTCGTGGGTGCCATCACCCTCAAAAAGGGCAGCGCAGCGCTTTTCTTTGAACCCACTGAAGGCAAGTTCACGCTGGTTGAAAAAATGCCCGATGTGGAGGCTGCCAACGTCTTTGACTGCGTCCCGCGTGAGCAGTGGGGCCGCACCGTGATGCTGTTCGGACACGCCACCAACACCGGCGGCTACATCGCCTCGGGCCACGCCACGCTGGACGGCAACACCATCAAGATCAAGCTGGCCTCGGGTCACTACTATCGGCTGGAGGTAGATCCCACGTTGCCGCATCTGCAGCCTTTTGTCAGCGCCGAGCCGCTCAAGCCCAAGGAGAGCGCGCCAAGGCCCGAGAAAAAAAGCCCTGCGCGCGCAAGCAAGAACAGTGTGCGCCCATTCGAAAAACCTGCCCGTGCGCCCGGGCAGGGCCAGGAACAAGAAAGCAGCAACGCCTACGGTGACGACGAAAGCGAAGACCTCACAGAAGAGGACCTGCGACGCCTGCGTGGAGAGCTTCCGCTCAACACTTCCGCCAAGAAAAAGTGGAAGCGCTAAAAATATTTGTACAAAAACCCCAGCCAAAAACTGTCTGCATGGTTTTTAGGCAGACTGTGTAAAGCAAGCAGGCATGCGGGTTTGGCAGGTTTCCCGACAAGTTATCCCCAACTCAGCGCACAGCTTCTGTGGATGGAGGCGCCCCGGGGCCTGTGGTAGGTATCTGCTCCAGCAGGCAGATGGCCCTGCATGGCTGCGGAAAAGGAATCAGGGAAAGGCTGCGCCCATCAGCGTGGCAAGCGACATGGAAGCAGGCCAATGGGCACTGCCTCCACCGCTTTCCTGTGTCACCTCTGGCACTGGCTGCGCCGGCGCCTCGCCGGAGGTGCGCCAGCCCTCCCAGACGGTTTCCAGATGGCCCGACAGCAGCAGGACCAGCACCAGTGTTGCTGCAATGTGGGTGATGCGATCGACGTTCATAAGTGCTCCCGGGGTGAACGGGCTCAAGGGGTGCAGGGTGCTGCCGCTGGGAATCCCAGTGCGTGTAGGTCAAGACCTGGGCACGAGCTTGACACTGGCCGCACCAGCGGGATGCGTCCTTTTGGACTAGGTGCGAACCCTAGGTCGCGGCAGGTGCCCGGCCGGGCCCCGCAGCCCGCGCTGCCAGCAGCAAGCTCTGGTCCTGCAAGTTGCGCAGCCTGCGCTGCGAGGCCCGCCCCGGCACGCGCTCTTTAGTCTTGTCGGACGATGCCCCCACCAGGCCCCGGGCCTACGCTGCCTGCAGCGGGCCCGCTGGGGGCCTTTGGCAGGAGCATGACATGAAGCAGAAGCAAGAGAAGAGGCACAAGCAAAACCGCGTTGGGGCAAGCCGCCCCGGTGCAGGCCCGGGCGGCGTGGGTACGCAGCCATGAACCCGCTGTTTGAACCCCTTGCGCTAGGGGACCTGCACCTCGCCAACCGCATCGTCATGGCACCCATGACGCGCAACCGTGCCGGCGCTGATGGCGTGCCCGGCCCCCTGATGGCGGAGCACTATGCGCAGCGCGCCGCAGCCGGGCTGATCGTGGCAGAGGGCACCTGGCCCAGCGCCGAAGGCCAGTCCTACTGCCGCCAGCCGGGCATCGCCACGGCTGCACAGGTGGCAGGATGGAAGCGGGTCACCGATGCCGTGCATGCGCGCGGCGGCCGCATCGTGCTGCAAATCATGCATGGTGGGCGCATTGGCAGCCATCACATCAAGGCCGCGGGTGTGGCCACCGTGGCGCCCAGCGCCTTGCAGGCCGCCGGTGAGATCGTCACCGACAGCGCCGGCATGCAGCCCTATGACATGCCACAGGCCCTGAGCACGGATGCCGTGCGCGCGGTGGTGCACGGCTACGGCCAGGCCGCACTGCATGCCCGTGCGGCCGGCTTCGACGGCGTGGAGTTGCATGGCACCAGCGGCTACCTGCCCATGCAGTTCCTCAGCTCGGGCACCAACCTGCGCACCGACCATTACGGCGGCGGTGCTGCGCAGCGCGCGCGCTTTGCCATCGAATGTCTGCAGGCCATGGCACAGGCCATAGGGTCAGCTCGGGTGGGCCTGCGCCTGAACCCGGGCAACACCTACAACGACACCAGCGACGAAGACTCTGCCGCCACCCATGCAGAGCTCATGCGCCAGGCCGCCGCGCTGGACCTCGCCTATCTGCACGTGATGCGTGCACCGGTGCCCGATATCGACGCCTTCGCCCTGGCCCGCACGCACTTCGGTGAGCGCCTGATCCTCAACGACGGCTTTGGCCCGGACAACGCAGCGCAGAGCCTGCAGGCGCACCCCGGCGCGGCACTCTCGTTTGCGCGCCACTTCATTGGCAACCCCGATCTGGTGGAGCGATTGCGAAGCGGCCAGCCCCTGGCCCGCTTTGACCGTAAAACGCTCTACACGCCGGGCGCTGCGGGCTATACCGATTACGCCATGGCGTGACGCCGCGCAAGCTGGCTCCTGGCAGCGTGACGCCGCCCCTGCAACGGTGGTCGGTTTGCGCCCGCCACAGGGGTGCAAAAGAAGCCCGAGCGTTAGTCTCAATGGACGATGTTGCACAGCCCCCGTCTTCGCACAATCAACTGCATAAGCCCTGACTCACGGGGCCAAAGGAACTCAACATGATGGACATCCGTGGACTGGCTTACGTAGTCGCAGAAAGCACCGACCTGCCGCGTTGGAAAAACTTCGCCGAAGGCGTGTTGGGCATGATGACCGCGCCCGCACCCGATGGCGGTTTGTATGTGCGCATGGACGAACGCCAATTCCGCTTTGCCGTGCAAAGCGGCGCACGCGACGCCTATGTGGCCTCCGGCTGGGAAGTGGCCGGGCAGCCCGCGTTTGAAGCGGCACTGGCCGTGCTGCAGGCTGCCGGCGTTGCGTACACGCTGGGTGATGCCGCCCTGTGCAAGCAGCGCTGCGTGCAGCAGGTCGCCATTTTTCAGGACCCGTCGGGCAACCGCCATGAAGTGGTGTGGGGCTTTCAGTCCGACTTTGCGCACTTTGCCTCGCCCGCTGGCGTGTCACGCTTTGTCACCGGCAACATTGGCATGGGCCACACCGTGCTGCCAGCCGCAGAGTTTGAGAAGACGGTGGCCTTCTTCAAGGACGTGATGGGCTTTGGCCTGGCCGACCTGTTCAACTTCAAGCCCGCAGGCGACGCCGGCCCCAGCCTGCCCATCCACTTTTTCCACTGCAACAACGGGCGCCACCACAGCCTGGCCCTGGCTGGCTTTCCGGTGGACAGCGGCTGCGTGCACGTGATGGTGGAGGTGGAGAACATGCCCGAAGTCGGCCGTGCCATCGACCGCATGTTTGCGCACAAGGTGCCGCAAACCGCCACGCTGGGCCAGCACACCAATGACAAGGTCACCTCCTTCTACATGCGCGCGCCCTCCAACTTTGATGTGGAGTTTGGCTACGGTGGCGCTGTCATCGATTGGCAAGAGCACATTGCCCACGAGTTCACCCGCGTAAGCCTCTGGGGCCACGACTTCAGTGTCTCTGCCAAGTCGCTCACGGAAGAGAAGGCCTGAGCCCCATGTCCAACAAGCAAATGCGTGCGGCCGATGTGGTCGCGCAGATGAAGGACGGCATGACCGTGGGCATTGGCGGCTGGGGCCCGCGGCGCAAGCCCATGGCCCTGGTGCGCGAGATCCTGCGCTCTCCCCTCAAAGACCTCACCGTGGTGTCCTACGGTGGTGCCGATGTGGGCATGCTGTGCGCGGCCGGCAAGGTCAAAAAACTGATTTTTGCCTTTGTGTCGCTGGACTTCATTCCCCTGGAGCCCTACTTCCGCATGGCGCGCCAGAGCGGCGCCATCGAGGTCATGGAAATTGACGAGGGCCTGTTCATGCTGGGCCTCAAGGCTGCTGGCATGCGCGTGCCCTACATCCCCACCCGCGTGGGCCTGGGCACCGATGTGCTCAAACGCAACCCTGGCATTGCGCTGGTGGCCTCGCCCTACGACCGCAAGGACTGGGTGGCCATGCCGGCCCTGCCGCTGGATGTGGCCTTGCTGCACGTGGACCGGGCCGATGCGCGCGGCGTCTGCCAGATCAAGGGCCCGGACATGTACATGGACGACCTGTTTGCCCGTGCCTCCCGCAACACCTTTGTGAGCTGCGATGAGCTGGTGGACAGCAGCTACTTCGCCCAGGGCGACGAGGCCCGCCACGTCTACTGGGAACGCTCCGAGACCACCGGCGTGGTGCACCTGCCCTGCGGCGCGCACCCCAGCTCCTGCGACCCGCTGTACGGCTTTGACGTGCAGCACTTCAAGGAATACGCCGCCAGCGCCAAGGAGCCCGGTGGCTGGCAGAAATATGCCGAGCGCTATGTGGACTGCAGCGAGCAGGACTACCTGGAGCGGGTGGGTGGAACAGACGCAGTGCGCAAGTTGCCACTGCCGGTATTTTGAACGGGTACGGTATGACTGAAACAACCCTGGTAGACCGGGTCATCTGCGCAGCCGCGCAGGCCTGGAAGGACGATGGCGAGGTGCTGGCCACCGGCATTGGTGTGGTGGCCCGGCTGGCCGCATCGCTGTGCATGGTGTCCATCAATACCGACCTGATGATGACCGACTCCGAGGCCTGGCTGGTCAGCGAGCCGGTGCCCGTGGGGCCGCGCAAAGGCTATGTGCCGCAGCGCGAAACCTGGATGGGCTTCTCGCGCATTTTTGACAACGTCTGGGGTGGCAAGCGCCACGCCATGGTGGGCCCTACGCAGATCGACCGCTTTGGCCAGGCCAACATCTCCATGGTGGGTGCGGACTACGACAAGCCCAAATCCATGATGCTGGGCGTGCGCGGCTTTCCGGGCAACTCCATCAACCACGCCAACTCCTTCTTTGTGCCCAACCACAGCACCAAGGTGCTGGTGTCTGGCGAGGTGGACATGGTGGCCTCGGTGGGCTACAACCCGGCGCGCCTGGCGCGCGGCTGGAGCCTGGACGAGATCGACATCCGCTGCATCTTCACCAACCTGTGCGTGCTGGATTTTGGTGGGCCCGCACACCAGGCGCGCCTGGTCTCGCTGCACCCGGGCGTCACCGCCGCGCAGGTGCAGGAGGCCACTGGCTTCCCGCTGCATCTGCCCGACCACATCCCCCAAACGCCCGACCCCACGCCCGCGCAATTGGCCCTGTTGGCGCGCCTGGACCCCCACAACCTGCGTGCCTCGGCACTGGGCTAGCTCAGCATGGCAAACGACAGCACGGACCCCAACACCGACGGCTTTGTACAGCGGGAAGATCAGTCGGTGTACGAGACCGCCGAGCCGGTGCTCTACACCAGCCAGGACGGCGTGGCCACGCTGACCATGAACCGGCCCGCCTTCCACAACGCGCAAAACTCGCAGATGACCTACGCGCTGGATGCGGCCTTCCGCCGCGCCACCGATGACGACAGTGTCAAGGTCATCGTGCTGCGCGGCGAGGGCAAGCACTTCAGCGCCGGCCATGACATCGGCACGCCGGGGCGCGACATCAACAAGCCCTTTGAGCGCAGCAGCCTGTGGTGGGACCACACCAACAAGCCCGGCGCCGAGCAGCTGTTTGCACGCGAGCAGGAGGTCTACCTGGGCATGTGCCGCCGCTGGCACGACATCCCCAAGCCCACCATTGCCATGGTGCAGGGCGGCTGCATTGCCGGGGGCCTGATGCTGGCCTGGATTTGCGACCTGATCATTGCCAGCGATGACGCCTTCTTCCAGGACCCGGTGGTGCGCATGGGCATTCCCGGCGTGGAGTACTTTGCCCATGTGCACGAACTCAATCCGCGCATTGCCAAGGAGTTCCTGTTTCTGGGGGAGCGCATGACGGCCGAGCGCGCCTACCAGATGGGCATGGTCAACCGCGTGGTGCCGCGCACTGAGCTGCAGGCGCAGACCGATGCCATCGCCACCCGCATGGCGCAGCAGCCCCGCCTGGGGCTGGCTCTCACCAAGACCGTGATCAACCGCATCGAGGAGCTGCAGGGCCTGCGCAGCAGCATGGACATGGCCTTTGGCTACCACCAGTTTGCCCACGCCCAAAGCCAGGTGCTGGGTGCGGGCACGCTGGGTGGGCACGATGCGCGCTCCATGGTGGCAGCCAACAAAAAGAACGACACCCCTTGAACCAGACTCCATGAGCGACACCCGATGAGCGACACCGATTTCAGAACCCCGCTGTGCGAACTGCTGGGCTGCCAGTACCCCATCATCCAGACCGCCATGGGCTGGGTGGCCGGCTCCTCGCTGGTGGCTGCCACCACGCAGGCCGGGGGCTTTGGCTTTCTGGCTGGCGCCACCATTGCGGCCGACCAGATCGAGGCCGAGATCCTGCGTGTGCGCACCATCACCGACGACCGCCCCTTTGGCCTCAATTTCCACATGTTCCAGCCCAACGCGCAGCAGCTGTTGGACCTGGCTGTGAAGCACCGCCTGCGCGCCGTGAGCTACGGGCGCGGGCCGGACAAAAAGGTCATCGGGCGTCTGCGCGATGCCGGCATTGTCTGCATGCCCACCGTGGGCGCGCTCAAGCATGCGCAAAAAGCCATCGAGATGGGGGCCAACGCCATCACCGTGCAGGGCGGCGAGGGCGGTGGCCACACCGGCTCGGTGCCCACCACCGTGCTGTTGCCCCAGGTGGTGGATGCGGTGCAGGTGCCGGTGATTGCCGCCGGTGGTTTTTACGATGGCCGCGGCCTGCTGGCGGCACTGGCCTATGGGGCCCAGGGCATTGCCATGGGCACGCGCTTTTTGATGACCAACGACTCCGGCATCCCCGGTGCCACGCTGGCGCGCTACCTGGCCGTGCGGGATGCGGAAAAAATCCAGATCTCGCACCTGGTGGACGGCATGCCCCAGCGCATGATTCCTAACGAATACCTGGCCATGCTGGAGAAGGCCTCGCCCCTCAAGCGCCTGCGTCTGGCCGTGGGACTGGCCCTGCAATACAAGGCCCAGACGGGCATGACCCTGCAGCACGCCTGGGGCGTGCTGTGGCAAGCCCTGCGCGAAGACCCGGCCAGCGTGGCCCAGACCGTGATGGCCTCCAACGCCCCCATGCTGCTGCAGCGCTCCATGGTCGACGGTTTGCCCGCCGAGGGCGTGATGTCGGCCGGCCAGGTGGCCGCATTGATAGGGCGCCTGGACAGCTGCGAGCAGGTGATCCAGGGCATCGTCACCCAGGCGCGCGCGCGCCGCCTGGCTTTGAACCAGCTCGCCGTCCAGGCCGCCTGAAAGATCCCACCATGACATCCCCATCCCAATTTCACTCCACCCTGCACAGCAACGGCGTGGCCGAGGTCGTGATTGACCGCGCCCCGGTCAACGCCCTCAACGCCGCCGGTTGGCACGGCCTGGCCGCCGAGATCGCCAGCCTGGGCGAGCGCGAAGCTGTGCGCGTGATCGTCATCCGTGCCGAGAACCGCGGCTTTTGCGCCGGGGTGGACATCAAGGAGCTGGCCGCCAATGACAAGCTCATCGTTTCGGTCAACGCCGGCAACTACGCCACCTTCAAGGCCGTGCACCTGAACAAGGTACCGGTGATTGCCGCCGTGCACGGCTTTGTGCTGGGCGGGGGCATTGGCATCTGCGGCGCGGCCGACATCGTCATTGCCGCCGACGACGCCAGCTTCGGCCTGCCCGAAGTGGACCGTGGCGCCATGGGCGGTGCGGCCCATCTGCAGCGCATGTTTGGCGTGCAGAAAACGCGCTACCTGTTTTTTACCGGCGAGATGATTGGCGCGCAGGAAGCCCATCGCCTGGGCGCAGTCGAGCGCGTGGTGCCACGCGCGCAGCTGCGCGAGACGGCCATGGCCATTGCCGAGCGCATTGCCGCCAAGAGCCCGGCCATGATCCGCATCGCCAAGGAGGCCCTCACCGGCATCGAGCCCGCCAACCTGGAAGACCAGTACCGCTGGGAGCAGGGCTTCACCCTGCAGGCCTACATGAGCCCGGATTCGGCGGCCACGCGCGCTGCCTTTGTCGACAAGCGCGAAGCCAAGTTTTAGACGGAAGCACAAGCATGGACCTGAACTACACCCCGGCACAACAGGCCTTTCGCCAGGAAGTGCGTGACTGGCTGCACACCCACGTGCCACGCCAGGCCTTTGCCAGCTACGACACCCGCGAGGGCTTTGAGCAGCACCGCCTGTGGGAGGCCACACTGGCCGAAGGCGGTTGGAGCAGCATCACCTGGCCCAAGGAGCTGGGCGGGCGCGGTTGCGGCCTGATCGAGTGGCTGATCTTTGAAGAAGAATACTGGGCGCTGGATGCGCCCCAGCGCGTCAACCAGAACGGCATCCTGCTGCTGGGCCCCACGCTGATGGAATTTGGCACGCCCGAACAGAAGGCGCGCTTTCTGCCCCGCATGGCGCGCTGCGAGCACATGTGGGCGCAGGGCTGGAGCGAGCCCAACGCCGGCTCCGACATGGCCGCCATCAGCAGCCGCGCCATCCGCGAGGGCGACCACTACGTGCTCAATGGCCAGAAGACCTGGTCCACCCGCGCCCTGTTTGCCAACTGGCTGTTTGGCCTGTTCCGCAGCGACCCGGCGTCCAGCCGCCACCACGGCCTGTCCTACATGCTGGTGCCGCTGGATGCGCCCGGCATCACGGTGCGCCCCATACGCGCCCTCAACGGCAAGCAGGCCTTTGCCGAGGTGTTTTTTGACGACGTCAAAGTGCCGCTGGACCATTTGCTGGGCGAGGAAGGCCAGGGCTGGAACGTGGCCATGGCCACCGCCGGTTTTGAGCGCGGCCTGCTGCTGCGCTCACCCGCGCGCTTTCAGCGCAGCGCGCAAAAACTGGTGCAGCTCTACCGCAAGCACCAGGCCAGCGCCGACCGCGACCCCTCCATCCGCGACGCCGTGCTGCGCGCCTGGATGGGGGCCGAGGCCTACACCTTGTCGAGCTACCACACGGTGGGCCGGCTCAACCGGGGTGCCACCATTGGCGCCGAGTCCAGCACCAACAAGATCTTCTGGTCCGAGCTGGACCTGCAGCTGCACGAAACCGCCATGCGCATCCTGGGCCCGCGCGCCGAGCTGGTGGACGACCCCGAGGTGCACGACTGGCTGGAAGGATTTTTGTTCGCGCAGGCCGGCCCCATCTATGCCGGCAGCAACGAGATCCAGCGCAACATCATTGCCGAGCGCGTGCTTGGCCTGCCCAAATCCTAAGCGGAGCACACCATGGACTTCACCCTCAGCGATGAGCAGATCGCACTGCGCGATTCGGTCAGCCGCCTCCTGATGACCGAGGCCGCGCCGGAAACCCTGCGCGAGGTCTGGGAGACCGATGCCGGGCGTTCGCCCGAGTTGCGCCGCCAGATTGCCGAGCAGGGCCTCACCGGCCTGTCGGTGCCCGAGGCTGAAGGCGGCCTGGGCCTGGGCGATATGGATTGGGCCCTGATGACGCAGGAACTGGGTTACTACGCCATCCCCGACTCGTTGGCCGACACCGCCTGTATTGCCGCGGGCATGCTCACCGGCCTGCCGCTTGGCCACGCACTGCGCAGCACCTGGCTGCCGCGCATTGTGGAGGGCAGCTGCCGCATCGCCGTGGGCCACCCGGTCAACCCCTGGGTGGCCGATGCCCACCTGGCCGACCTGCTGCTGCTGCCCCATGCCAGCGCGCAGGGTCTGGAGCTGCACGCCGTGCCCGGCAGTGCGGTGCAGATCACGCCGCTGCGCAGCATTGATGCCTCACGCCGCCTGGCCACCGTGCAGTGTCAGCCCTCGGCGGACACGCTCGCCGCCGATGGCGCCAGCGGACAAGCCCTGTGGGACTTGGCACTGGCGCGCGGCGCCCTGTGCGTGGCCGGGCAGATGGTGGGCCTGGCCCAGCGCATGCTGGATTTGTCGGTGGACTATGCCGCGCAGCGCAAGCAGTTCGGCAAGCCTATTGGCTCCTTCCAGGCGGTCAAGCACCACCTGGCCGATGTGGTCACCAAAATTGAATTTGCCAAGCCGGTGCTGTACCGCGCCGTGGCCGCGCTGGACGCGGCCAGCAAAGACCTGGAAGTGCGCGTAGCGCACGCCAAGCTGGCCTGCAGTGACGCGGCCTGGATCGCCGCGCGCAAGGGCATCCAGGTGCACGGCGCCATGGGCTACACCTGGGAGGTTGATTTGCAGATGTTCATGAAGCGCGCCTGGGCGCTCGATGCCGCCTGGGGCGACCGCGCCTTCCACCAGACACGCCTGGCCGCTCTGCTGCTGTCTCCGCACCTGCTGGGGCCTGGCGCCACTTTTCAGTCCACGCCCCTGGCCCCCCAATAGCGGCCCCTCTTTAACTGGCCCCCGTCAGAACCAACCCGGACCCCACCTCTTATGGCAGAAGCTTTTATCGTCGACGCCCTGCGCTCGCCCACCGGCAAGCGCAAGGGCTCCCTGGCAGCCGTGCACGGCGCCGACCTCGGCGCCCATGTGATACGCGCCATCGTCGGGCGCAACACCATCCCCGCCGATGAATACGACGACGTGATCTTTGGCTGCGTGGACACCATTGGCGCGCTGGCCGGCGACATTGCCCGCACCTCCTGGCTGGCCGCAGGCATGCCGCTGACCGTGCCGGGCACCACCATTGACCGGCAGTGCGGCTCCTCGCAGCAGGCGGTGCACTTTGCAGCGCAGGCGGTGATGAGCGGCACCCAGGACGTGGTGCTGGCCGGTGGCGTGCAGACCATGAGCGCCATCCCCATTTCTTCGGCCATGCTGGCCGGGCAGCCGCTGGGCTTTAGCACCCCCTTTGCCGAAAGCCTGGGCTGGCAGGCCCGCTTTGGCAACGCGCCGGTCAACCAGTTTTATGCCGCGCAACGCATTGCCGACCACTGGAAACTGTCGCGCGCCGACATGGAAGTGTTTGCCAAGCAAAGCCACGACCGCGCCCTGCATGCCATCGCAGAAGGCCGCTTCGACCGCGAGGTGGTGCCCTACACGCTGCCCGATGGAACCCTGTTCACCATGGACGAAACCGCACGCGCCAGCACGCTGGAAAAAATGGCCACGCTGGCGCCTGTCGATGCCGCCTACCCCGGCATCACCGCGGCCGTGTCCAGCTCCACCTGTGACGCCTCAGCCGCCGTGCTGGTGGTGTCCGAAGCCGCGCTCAAGCGCTACGGCCTCACACCGCGCGCCCGCATACACCACCTCAGCGTGCTGGGGGACGACCCCATCTGGCACCTCACCGCCCCCATTGCCGCCACCGCCCGTGCGCTCAAAAAAGTCGGCATGCAGATCGGCGATATAGACAGGGTGGAAATCAACGAAGCCTTTGCCTCAGTGGTCATGGCCTGGCTCCAAGAAACCGGCTGCGACCCCGCGCGCACCAACGTCAATGGCGGCGCCATCGCGCTGGGCCACCCGCTGGGCGCCTCGGGCGCCAAGCTGATGACCACGCTGCTGCATGAACTCGAACGCACTGGCGGGCGCTACGGCCTGCAGACCATGTGCGAAGGCGGCGGCCAGGCCAACGTCACCATTATTGAAAGACTGTAAACATGGGTATTTGCACACAACGCACCGTTCTCATCACCGGTGCCGGCGGCGGCCTGGGGCGCGCCTATGCGCTGGCCTTTGCGGCCGAGGGCGCCAACATCGTCGTCAACGATGTTCGCCTGGAGGCCGCGCAGGCCGTGGCCGATGAAGTTACAGCACTGGGTGGCCGGGCACTGGCCAATGGCGGTGACATCACCAGCGTGGCCGGGGCGCAGGACATCGTCAATGCGGCACTGGCCGCGTTTGGCGAAGTGCATGTGCTGGTCAACAACGCCGGCATCCTGCGCGACCGCATGTTCCTGTCGCTAACCGAAGGCGACTGGGACGCTGTGATACGCGTGCACCTCAAGGGCCACTTCTGCCTGGCCAACGTGCTGGGGCGGCGCTGGCGCGACCTGGCCAAGGCCGGCAACCCGGTGGACGCCCGCATCATCAACACCAGCTCCGGCGCGGGCCTGCAGGGCTCCATCGGCCAAAGCAACTATGCCGCTGCCAAAGCCGGCATTGCCGGCCTGACCCTGGTGCAGGCGGCCGAGCTGGGGCGCTACGGCATCACCGTGAATTGCCTGGCACCGGCCGCGCGCACCGCCATGACCGAAGCCGGTATGCCCGACATGGTGAAAAAGCCCCTGGATGGCTTTGACGTGTGGGACCCGATGAATGTGGCCTCCATTGTGGTCTGGTTGGGCAGCACACTGTCCGGCCATGTGAGCGGGCGCTGTTTTGAAGCCAAGGGAGGCGAGCTGTCCCTGGCCGATGGCTGGCGCACCGGCAGCATCCGCGACAAGGGCGCACGCTGGAACCCGTCTGAGCTGACTGCGGTGGTGGACCATTTGGTGCAGCAGGGCGTACCAGCGCAAAAAGTATACGGAACCTGAAGGACGGACCATGGACCTGGCACTGAGCGACGAGCAGCAACTCATCGTCGATAGCGCAGTGGCTTTTCTGGCAAGCTCCAGCACGTTGGCGAAGGTGCGCGTAGCCAGTGAAACGGGTGACGGTTGTGACCGCGCCCTGTGGCAGGAAGTGGCCGCCATGGGCTGGTGCGGTGTGCACCTGCCCGAAGACGCTGGCGGCCTGGGGCTGGGCCTGGTAGAGCTGGCCCTGCTGCAAGAGCAACTGGGCCGCCACCTGGCCTGCATCCCTTTCTTTGACAGCGTAGCCCTGGCTGCCAGCCTGCTGCGCAGCCTGCCCGGCAGCGCGCAGACCGCGGCACTGCTGGGCAGCCTGGCCAGTGGCGAGCAGATGTTGGCAGTGGCCATGGCGCAACCGGATGCCGACCTCCAGTGGGCGGCGTGTGCAAGTGCTAACGCCAACGCCAACGCCATTCCGAGTGCGAGTGCGAGTGCGAGTGCACGCGCCATCGCCAATGGCGCAGGCTGGCTACTCAGCGGCTACTGGCCCGCCGTGGGCTCGGCGCATCTGGCCGATGTCCTGCTGCTGCCCGCACACACCGCGCTGGGGGAGTGTCTGTTGTTCGCCATGCCGGCCGATGCACAAGGCTTGAGCCTGCAGCCGCTGCAGGCAGTGGACGCCACGCGCCGCAGTGCCAACGTGCGCGCCACCGATGTGCAACTTCCCGCCACCGCTTGCCTGGCCCGTGGCCCCGCGCTGGACCAGGCCTGGCAGCGCGCCCGTTGCCTGGGCGCGATTGCACTGGCCGCCGAGCAAGTGGGCGTGGCGCAGGCTTGCCTGGACCTCACCTTGGCCTACACCGCGCAGCGCGTGCAGTTTGGCAAATCCATTGCCGGCTTCCAGGCCGTCAAGCACCGCTGTGCGCAGATGCTGGTGGCCCTGGAGCAGGCCCGCTCCGCCGTCTATGGTGCTGCGGCCGTGGCCGACACCGAGCCCGCCGCTGCAGTGCTGCTGCTGCATGCGGCCCAGGCCCGCATGGAGGCCACACAGGCCGCCCTGTACTGCTCGCGTGAGGCCATACAGCTACATGGCGGCATGGGCTTCACCTGGGAATTTGATCCCCATTTGTTCCTGCGCCGCGCGCAGCTGGCCAGCCAGCGCCTGGGGCCCGTGAGCTGGTGGTGCGAGCAGGTCGCAGTGCAATTGCTGGATGAAAAACCCCTGGCGGAGGCCCACCCATGAACGTGCAAGAGACGGCTGCCGAACAGGGCTTTCGCGCCGAGGTGCAGGCCTGGATGGCAGAGCACCTGTGCGGAGAATTTGCAGCGCTGCGGGGTGCCGCCGGTCTGGGCGCGCCGGGCTACGATGCCGCGCTGGCCAAGCGCTGGGAGCAGCAGCTGGCAGTGGGCCGCTGGACCGGCCTGGGCTGGCCGCAAGCCCATGGCGGGCGCGACCTGCCGCTGGGCCAGCAAATCGTTTTCCATGAAGAGTATGTGCGCTGCGGCGGCCCCGGGCGGTTGGGCCATATTGGTGAAACCCTGCTGGCGCCCACCCTGATTGCCCACGGCACGCCTGCGCAGCAGCAGCGTTTTTTGCCCGGCATTCTGGCGGGCACCAGTTACTGGGCGCAGGGCTATTCCGAGCCGGGCGCCGGCTCCGACCTGGCCGCCGTGCGCACCCGCGCGCGCCTGGACCCTGACAGTGGCGACTGGGTGATTGATGGCCAGAAGGTCTGGACCTCCTGGGCCCATGAGTCGGACTGGATTTTTGTGCTGGCGCGCTGCGAGCCCGACTCGGTGCGCCACAAGGGCCTGGTGCTGCTGCTGGTGCCGCTGCGCCAATGCGGCGTGAGCCTGCGCCCGATCAAACAGATCACCGGCGGCAGCGAATTCAACGAAGTGTTTTTTGACGGCGCCCGCACCGAGGGCAGCTTGCACCTGGGCGCGCCCGGCCAGGGCTGGGCCGTGGCCATGTACCTGCTGGGCTGCGAACGCGGTGCCTCCACCCTGGGCCAGCAGGCGCACTTTCGCGCCGAGCTCGACGATGTGCTGGATGTGGCCCGCGCGAATGGCGCGGCGCGTGACCCGCTGCTGCGCCAGCGCCTGGCCCAGGCCGCGCTGGGCCTGCAGACGCTGCGCGACCATGCGCTGCGCGTGAGCGGCGCACCGGGCGATGCGCGCGCTGCCAGCATTGCCAAATATGCCTGGTCCAACTGGCGGCGCAACCTGGGCGAGCTGGCCATGGACGTGCTGGGTGGTGCCTGCGAGGCGGGGCCGGACGATGCGGTGTGCGAGTCGCTGCAGCAGCTCTGGCTGTCCAGCCGGGCCGACACCATTTATGCCGGCACCAACGAGATCCAGCTCAACCTGATGGCCGAGCGCGCACTGGGCATGCCGCGCTAAGCGGCGTGCCAGGCGGCGCGCGCAATTCATCGCGCACTTTGTCGACCCGCCTCGCAGTGCGTGCGCACGGTGTGCGGCGCGCGCCCATCGTCCATGCAGACGATGTGGCGCCGCAGCACGAGCGCCATCATCGTGGCTCTACAACGACTGAAGACGACGCCGATGAAACCCGCCCCTGACTACGTTCCCGCCCACGGCCTGCTGCGCGGCAAATCGGTTTTGGTAACCGCTGCTGCCGGTGCCGGCATCGGCTTTGCCGTGGCCAAGCGCGCCGCCGAAGAAGGCTGCCGCGCGCTGTTTGTGTCCGATGTGCATGAGCGCCGCCTGCAGGAAGCCGTAGCGGCCATCCAGAAGGACACCGGCTTGCAGGCGGTGTACGGCCAGCTCTGCGATGTCAGCCGCCAGGACCAGGTGGATGCGCTGGTGCAGGCCGCCGAAGAGCGCCTGGGCGGCATCGATGTGCTGGTCAACAACGCCGGCCTGGGCACCAGCAAACGCATTGTCGATATGCAAGACGACGAGTGGCACAAGGTGCTGGATGTCACGCTGACCGGCACCTTCCGCATGACGCGCGCTGCGCTCCAGGTGATGCAGCCGCGCGGGCACGGCGTTATTGTCAACAACGCCTCGGTGCTGGGCTGGCGCGCGCAGGAGCAGCAGGCGCACTACGCCGCAGCCAAGGCCGGCGTGATGGCGCTCACGCGCTGCGCGGCGCTGGAGGCGGCCGAGTTTGGCGTGCGCATCAACGCGGTGGCGCCCTCCATTGCCATCCATGCCTTCCTCAAAAAATCTGCTTCTGAGGAACTGCTGCAGCAGTTGTCGGAGAAGGAAGCCTTTGGCCGCGGCGCCGAGCCCTGGGAGATTGCCAACGTCATGGTCTTTCTGGCCAGCGACTATTCCTCCTACATGACCGGTGAGGTGGTCTCGGTCAGCTCGCAAAGGGCCTGAGCATGGCTGGCACAGCACAGGCTTTTGACTCCGCTGCGGCCCTGCTGGGTGCCGTGGGCCGCGACCTGGGTGTGACCGATTGGCTCACCGTCAGCCAGGCGCGCATCAACACTTTTGCCGATGCCACCGGCGACCACCAGTGGATCCATGTGGACCCCGAGCGCGCGGCCAGCGGACCCTTTGGTGCGTGCGTGGCGCATGGCTACCTGACGCTGTCGCTGGCCAATCTGTTCCTGCCGCAGCTGGTGCAGTTCCAGCGCCTGAAGATGGGCCTGAACTATGGCTGCGAAAAAGTGCGCTTTCCGGCGCCGGTTGTGGTGAATGCGCGCATACGCGGGCAGGGCCAGATCACTGCGGCCGAGGCACTGCCCAACGGCGGTGTGCAGCTGGTGGTGCGCATCACCGTGCAGATCGAAGGCAGCGACAAACCCGGCTGTGTGGTGGACACCATCAGCCGCCTTTACTTTGAATGAAATGAAAACCCCATGAACCCGCAAGACGCCGTCATTGTCTCCACCGCCCGCACGCCCATTGGCAAGGCCTATCGCGGTGCCTTTAACGACACCGAAGCCCCCGTGCTCGGTGGCCATGTGATCCGCGCCGCGTTGGCCAAAGCCGGTGTTGCCGGACACGAGGTGGATGACGTCGTCCTGGGAATTGCCGCGCAGCAGGGCAACCAGGGCTACAACCTGGGGCGCTTGTGCACCTACACCGCGGGCCTGCCCGAGAGCGTGGGCGGCATGGTGATTGACCGCATGTGCGCCTCCGGCCTCATGGCCATTGCCACGGCGGCCAAGGGCATCATGGCGGGCGAGCTGACCATCGCCGTGGCCGGTGGCCTGGAGTCGATCTCGCTGGTGCAAAACAAGCACAAGAACAGCTACCGCGCCCAGTCCGCCTCGGTGCTGCAGGCCTGCCCCACGGCCTACATCCAGATGATTGAGACGGCCGAAATCGTCAGCCAGCGCTACGGCATCACGCGGGCGGCGCAAGACGCCTACGCCTTGCAGAGCCAGCAGCGTGTGGCCGCCGCGCAGGCTGCAGGCCGGTTTGCCGAGGAGATCGTGCCGCTGGCCACCAGCAAGCAGCTGTTTGACAAAGAGGGCAACGTCACCGGCAACGAGACCGTCACCCTGATGCAGGACGAAGGCAACCGCGCCGACACCTCGGCCGAGAGCCTGGCCAAACTCAAACCGGTGTGGAAGAACGGGCAATGGGTGGCCGAGGGTGCCTTCATCACCGCAGGCAATGCCTCGCAGTTGTCGGACGGTGCGTCGGCCTCGGTGCTGATGTCGGCCGCTGAAGCCCAGCGGCGCGGCCTGCCGGTGCTGGGCACCTACCGCGGTGTGGCCGTGGCCGGATGTGCGGCCGATGAGATGGGCATAGGCCCGGTCCATGCGATCCCCAAGCTGTTGCAGCGCCATGGCCTCACGGTGCAGGACATTGGCCTGTGGGAAATCAACGAGGCCTTTGCCTGCCAGGTCCTCCATTGCCGCGACACGCTGGGCATCCCGGATGAACGTTTGAATGTGAATGGCGGTGCCATCTCCATTGGCCATCCCTTTGGCATGTCGGGTGCGCGCTTAGTGGGCCACGCCCTGCTGGAGGGGCGCCGCCGGGGTGTGCGCTATGCGGTGGTGAGCATGTGCATTGGTGGTGGCATGGGGGCGGCAGGGTTGTTCGAATTGAATTGATGGCGGCGTGCCGCAAGTCTGCTATCCTGCCTGACCTCCCCATCTTGCCCGTGCTTCCGTCATGAAAAATCCGCCCACCGACGCCAAGGGGCCACCACGGTCGCAAGCCATTGCACCTGCGGATGCATCGGTGTCGCTGGACCAGTTTGGCCGCATGCTCGATGCAGTGTACGAGGCCGCCCTGGACCCCAACGGCTGGACCAACTGCCTGGACCTGATACGCAACGAACTGCAGGGCAATTTTGCGTCCCTGATTGTGCGTCCGGGCTCGGCCGATGACATTGGCCTGATCGTCTCCAACTCCCAGGAAAACCGCAGCATCGCCCTGGGCAACCCCTACATCATGATGAGCCCGTTCACGGGCATGCCCACGGACCGGCTGGTCACCATTGCGGACGTGCTGCCCGAGGCGGAGTGGAAGGCCTCGGCCTACTACCAGGACTGGTGCAAGTCGCTGGGCGTTTACCACGTGATGGCGGCCGATATCGAGGTCAGCAGCGGTGCGGTGTACGGTTTTCGCATCACCCGGCCCGAAAGCGCGCCGCCGTTCTCGCCGCAGGACCTGGCGCTGGGCAGGCGCCTGCTGCCGCACATCAAGCGCGCGCTCAACCTGCACCTGTCCATCCACCAGGACCGCAAGGTCATCTCGCTGTACAGCCATGCCATGGCGCAGCTGATGGTGGGGGTGATCGTGCTGGACCAGGACCGCAATGTCATTGAGTGCAACCCGGCGGCCACCGCCATTCTGGACATGGCCGATGGCCTGCGCATTGCCGGCGGTCAGCTCGATGCCAGCTACCCCAATGAGAACCGGGTGCTGCAGCGCCTGATCCGCGATGCGTTGATTCACCCCAAGGCCGCCAAGATGTCGCTCACCGATGCGCTGGCCATCAGCCGCCCCTCGGGCGGACACAGCTGGGGCGTGGTGGTGCAAAGCATTGCCTCTGACCAATGGACCGAGGGCAAGCAGCGCCCCAGTGTGGCGGTGTTTGTGCGCGATGCCGAGGGCCAGGCCCACCCGCCGGTACGCCTGACGCAGCAGCTGTTTCAACTGACCCCGGCCGAGACCACGCTGGCCATTGAACTGGCCAACGGCCTGTCGCTGGACGAGGCCTCCGACCTGCTGGGCATCAAGCGCAACACGGCGCGGGCCCATCTGCGCTCCATCTTCTCCAAGACCGGTGTGCGCCGCCAGACCGAGCTGGTGCGCATCTTCCTCAACAGCGTGGCCTGGCTGGGCACACGCGACTAGCCCGCGCGCATTTTTTTGCTGCCAAGCCGCCCTGCGCGGCGCTGATTTTTCCCCGCACCTATCGGTGGCTTTGTTGCTGCGAACTCGTCCGTTTGCAGTATTCGCGCGCAGGGGTCAAGCGGCATGCTTGCCTGTATTCAAGCAATACAGGAGACAGCATGTTTCAACTAGACGGCCGCGTGGCCTTGGTCACCGGTTCCGGCCAGGGCATGGGCCTGGGTGTGGTGCGCGCACTGTGCCAGCAGGGGGCCCGTGTGGTCATCAACGACTACTACCCGGAGCGCGCCGAAGCAGCGGTGGCCGCCTTGCAGGCCGACGGCTTCACGGTCTGCGCCGCACCCGGCGACATCACGCTGGCCGCGGTGCGCGAGCAACTGGTGGCCACGGCCCGCAGTGCGTTTGGCGAGATCGACATCCTGGTCAACAACGCCGGTGTGCCCCCGGGCATGCCCAATTCGTTGCGTCCGTTCAAGGACCTGGGCGATGAAGACTTTGAGCGCCAGCTCGACCTCAACCTGCGCGCCATTCTGGGCCTGACCCGGCATGTGGTGGGCGGCATGTGCGAGCGCGGCTTTGGCCGCATCGTCATCATCACTTCCGAGTCCTGGCGTTTGGGCATGCCCATGGGCCTGTCCAACTATGCGGCGGCCAAGTCGGCCGCCCTGGGCTTTATGCGCCACCTGGCGCACGAGGTGGGCCGCTCGGGCGTGAACGCCAATGCGGTGTCGCTGGGCGCGATGAACAACTTTGGCTACGACGAGATCGCCAAGCGCACCACCGCCGTGGGCCGGGCCGGAACACCTGAAGACGTGGGCGCTGCCGTGGCTTACCTGGTGTCCAACGAAGCGAGCTGGATGAGCGGGCAGGTGCTGCCCCTCAACGGTGGCTCCTGCACCGCATAGGCTCCCATGAAAACCACAACACCTTCCAACGCCCCTGCCACAGCCCGGGCCGCCTACGGTTGGCGCAGCCACTACACCCTGGTGCTGCTGCTGTTTGTCTACACCATGAGCTTTATTGACCGGCAGATCATGGGCATCCTGATGCAGCCGATCAAGCAGGAGTTCCAGGTCTCGGACACCGCCATGGGCGTGCTCGGTGGCCTGACCTTTGCGCTGTTCTACAGCGTGCTGGCCATTCCCTTTGGCCGCTACGCCGACCGCGCCAACCGGCGCAACTTTGTGGCCTATTGCTGCGCTGCCTGGAGCGGCATGACGGCGCTGTGCGGCATGGTGACGGGCTACTGGACGCTGGCCCTGGCGCGCGTCGGTGTGGCTATCGGCGAGGCCGGTGGCACGGCGCCTTCTCTCTCCATGGTGGCCGACCACTACCCGCCCCAACAGCGCGGGCGCGCCATGGGCGTGTACTGGCTGGGGCCGCAGCTGGGCATTCTGTTCGGGCTGACGCTGGGCGGCTGGATTGCGCAGCACCACGGTTGGCGCGCCGCCTTTGTCTGGATGGCCATTCCCGGTGTGGTGGCCGCTGTGTTGCTGCGCTTTAGCGGCGTGGAGCCCGCGCGTGGCCGCTGGGAGGCCGGTGCGGACGCGGCAGCGTCTGTGGAATCCCTGGGCACCCTGGTGCGCCACCTGCGCGCCTCCCGGGCCTTTGTGCGCATCACGCTGGCCGGCCTGATGATGGGCTTTGCCGGTTACGGCATCGGCATCTGGACGCCGGCCTTCCTGGTGCGCTCCCACGGCATGACACTGCAGGGCGCGGGTGCCGTGATGGGCTTGCTGGGCGGTGTGGCTGCGGCCGTGGGTGCCTTGGCCAGTGGCTGGCTGTGCGACCGGCTGGCCCGGCGAGACGCCCGCTGGCGCGTGGGCGTGCCGCTCCTGGGCTGCGTGCTGTCGGTGCCCACCGGGTTGGCGTTTTATCTGATGCCGGCCGGCGAGGTCTGGCACGTCGGCAGCATGGTGGTGCCGCACGCGGTGGGCTGGTATGTGCTGTTTGGCCTGACGGCTGTCTGGTGGACCGCGCCGGTTTATACCGTGCTGGCCGACCTGGTGGCGCCGCACCGCCGCGCCACCACGGTGGCCTTCTTCAACCTGGGCATGACCATGGTGGGCGGCGGCCTGGGGCCCTTGCTGGTGGGGTTCTTGAGTGACAGCCTGGTGCCGTACTTCGGAGCCGAGTCGCTGCGTTATGCGCTGGCCTTCACCACTGGCAGCTGCTATGCGCTGGGGGTGCTGTTTTTCTTCCTGGCCATGCAGGCCTATGCCCGGGAGCGGGTGGCACCTGGCGCCTGAACCGGGCTGCAAGGCAGCCCGGCAAGCGGCTTATTTGCCTTTGAGGTGGGCCGTCAGCATCTGGATGGCGCGAAACTGCGGAGCATCCACCAGCGAGGCCACCGGCTGCGGGTGGCTGCCCACCAGCACCACCACCATGTCGTCATCGGGCAGCACAAACAGTCGCTGGCCAAAGGCGCCCATGGCGGCAAAGGAGCGCGGCGCATTGGGGTTGACCCACCACTGGCTGCGGTACGACCAGCCCTTGCGCAGCGGCATGCCCGCAGTCTCAAAGGCCTTGGGGTCGCCGCCCTGGGTGAGCTCGTCCACCACCGCGGCCGGAATGACCTGTGCAGTGCCGACGCGGCCTTTTTGCAGCAGCATCTGACCGATGCGCGCAAAGTCACGGGTGCTGGCACTCAGGCCCGCAAACGACACCTCGGTGCCCGCCGGGTCCAGCAGCACATTGCCATCGTGCTCCATGCCCAGCTGGCTCCACAGCCGCTGCTGCATCCATGCGGTGAGTGACATGCCGGTGGCGCGCGCAGCCAGCCAGGCTGTCACATCGGTGGCCGGCGAGTGGTAGCGAAAGGCGCTGCCGCGTGGCTCCGGGTGCACGTTCTTGAGCGTGCCCAGCATGGCCTGGATGCCGCGCGGTTTTTTTGGGTCCTGCAGGTCCGGGGCCCAGCCCATGGCGCCGATGTAGCTGAAGATGTCGGAGCGCGGGTCGGTGTACACCTCGCTGAACTGCACGCCATCGGTCATGTCCAGCACCTGGCGCACCGTGGCCGCAGCCCAGGCGCTGTCGGCCAGTTCGGGCAGCACGCTGTCCACGCGCGCGTTGGCATCCAGCCGGCCTTCGGCCACAGCCACTGCGGCCATCAGGCCGGCCATCGACTTGGTGGCCGAGAACAGCAGGTGGGGTGTGGACGGCTTCATGCCGTTGAAGTAGCGCTCCTCCACAATGCGCCCGTGGTGCAGCACCAGCGCCGCATCCACATGG
Organism: Rhodoferax lacus; assembly: GCF_003415675.1. Lineage (GTDB taxonomy): Bacteria > Pseudomonadota > Gammaproteobacteria > Burkholderiales > Burkholderiaceae_C > Allorhodoferax > Allorhodoferax lacus. Next base: position 17,707 of record NZ_QFZK01000025.1, on the reverse strand, counting down.
GTGGCGGCCAGCATCTGCGGCCAGGTCTGGGGCGCCTCGGCGGTGCCCACCTGCAAAGTGTCCAGCGCCTGCAGCGCCACGGGCAGCGCACGCACCGGGCCCACGGCCTGCAAGGGGCGGGTAGGAAACAGCTCGCGCATGTGCTGGAACGACCAGATCTTCTGTGGGTAGTGCTGCCAGTTGCCGATGTGGATCTGGTAGGCCGGTGGCGGTGGAAAGCCCTGCATCAGCAGGGCCGGGTCGAGTGCCGGGCTGGGCTGGGCCGGGCTGGTCTGGGCGTGGGTGGCGCCGGCCAGGGCCAGAGTCAGGGCCGCGATCAGACGCAAAGGCGTTGGGCGCTGCCATGTGCTTTGCTTTGAATTGTGATAGTGCATCCGTTGCTCTCCATGGGGTTTGTATGTGCTGGGGCCTGCGCGCGACTCTACGCGCTGCCTCGGTCTTGGCATCGTCTGCGCGGACGATGTAGCCGCATCGGCTTGCGCCAAAAATAGAACCTCTGCTTACCTGACTGGACCACCATGCATGTTTCCCCGCCGGCCGACGCGTACGAGACCGGCCTGCACAGACCGCGCTACACCCTGGCCTTGCTCACCGTGTTGTCCGCCTTCAGTTTTATGGACCGCCAAATCCTGGCGGTGTTGACCCAGCCGGTCAAACTTGAGTTTGGGCTGACGGATCTGCAGATCGGCTTGATCACCGGCCTGGGTTTTGCCCTGACCTTCGGCCTGCTGGGCGTGCCCCTGGGACGCTGGGCTGACCAGCATGAACGCCGGCGCCTGATCATGGTGTGCCGCGGCGCGGGTGGTGCGCTGGCGGCCCTGGGTGCTACGGCTTCGGGCTTCTGGATGCTGCTGTTATCCCGCAGCGGCGGCGCCGTCAGCGATGCGGGCGGCAACCCGGCCTCTCTGTCCATGGTGGCCGATCTGTATCCGCCAGAGCAGCGCGCGCGGGCCATGAGCGTGTTTGCCAGTGGTGGCAGTCTGGGTGCGCTGATGGCACTGGTGGGCGGCTCCTGGGTGGCGCAGGCCTACGGCTGGCGTGTGGCATTGGCGTCTGTGGGTTGTGTGTCCTTGCTGTTGACATGCCTGTTTTGGTTGACGGTGCAGGAACCCCGGCGCAGTGCCAGCGGCAACCCGCTGGATGCGCGTCAGTCTTCGCTTGGCGCGGTGCGCGAAATCTGGAGCGCCCCGGTCACGCGCTGGCTGATTGTGGCGGCGGCCTGTGTGCTGCTGGCGGGCTATTCCTTTGGCAGCTGGAACACCGCCTTGCTGGTGCGCCACCACGGCCTGAGCCTGCGCGCTGCGGGTTGGATTTCGGGGGCAGCAGCCCTTTCTTCGATGGTGGGCGGACTGGTCTCCGGCGCCCTTGCCGACGTGCTGACGCGGCGCGATCCGCGCTGGCAGATAGGCGTGCCCATGCTGGGGGTGGCGGCGGCCCTGCCGACCGGGCTGGCCTATCTGATGCTGCCCGCAGGCAGTGTGCAGGCAGCCACGCTGCTGGTGGTGCTCTATGCCTTCTTTCTGACCTGGTGGGTGGCACCCACCTACGCAGCACTGAGTCTGGTGGTGGCGCCCGAGCGGCGTGCCACGGCCAGTGCCATGCTGCTGTTGGCGGGCTCCATCATCGGCAACGGACTGGGCGCCATCCTCACCGGCTGGCTCAGCGACCGGCTGGCGCCCGTGGCCGGCACGGCCTCGCTGGCCTGGGCCCTGTCCCTGATGCTGGCCATGCTGCTGCCCGCCCTGCTGGCCTTTGCCCGGGCGCGCCGCGCCTACCTGCCCGCACTGGATGCCAACCGCATGCCCACCCCGCCTCCAACCCCTGAGACCACCCCATGCACTGGAAAATGATTTACCTGGCGCGCCGCAACCCGGCCCTGGCCCCCGAAGACTTTGCCCAAGCCTGGCGCGAGCACTCGGCCCTGGGCCGTCAGTGCCGCAATGTGCAGGACAAGGTGCTGTCGGTGACGCAGTGTGCCCGCCTGCTGGACGCGGTGCCAGCGGGTTGCAGCACCGACTTTGATGGCGTGAACCTGCTGGGCCTGCGCGACCGCCAGGCTGCCAACGACATCTGGAGTGACGCCGAAACCCTGGCCATCATGCGCCCCGACGAGCCCCGCGTGTTTGACCGCTATGTGCGCGACTTCACGCTGGTGGCCAGCGAGCAGGTGCTACGTGCGGCGCCACTGAAGGGGCCACATGAAGGGCCAAATGCAGGGGCACATGCAGGGCTTCATGGGGGGCTACATGAAGGGCCGCGAGGCGATGCTGTGCTGGTAGCGTTTGTGCGCCGCCAAGCCGCCGTAAGTCCGGCCGATTTCCAGCAGGCGCTGGCGCAATCAGCGTCCGCCTGGGCCGATGCAAGGTGCGTGGTGCTCAACACCGTGGAAGCCGCGCGGCCGCCGGGCTACGACTTCGACGCCATTGTGGAATGGTGGTTTGCCAGCGCCGACGCGCTGCGCTTGGCCCTGCAAACCCAGCCCCTGCGGGCTGGCGCTGCAGCAGACCTGCAGGCAGGCGCGGCAGCACCTCTGCAGACCGGAGCAGCGGCGTACTTGCATGCCGTGTGCGCGATGCAGGACACCGTCTTCATGGCCACCGGGGTCAGCCACCGCCGCCCCTGAGCGGCGCCCATAGTCACGTGACGGAGCTGATTTTGGGTCCCGTGTCATGGGCCCTGCAGCCGACCAACCAGTCCGACAAATCCAACCATGCCATGGTGTCAGCCGTGATAATATTCATCATGGCTGATCGAAAAATTGTTGACGATACGCACCACATCACGCACAAGCGGGGGAATGGTCAGCTTCGACGTGAAATTTGGGTTGATGCGCAAGGTCAGGTGACGCGTTACAACCTTGCATATGTCAACTACGCCTTGCACGCTGGCGACAACGGACGCGTGGTTGGTTATGACAACCAACATGGCTATCACCACCGGCACTATTTCGGCGTTGTGGCTGCGGTTGAGTTCACTGGTTTTGAGGACATTGAAGATCAGTTCCAGGCCGACTGGACTGCACTCAGGAGCACACCATGAAAAATATCACCCTTAAAGCAGGCAACGAACAGGAGTTCTTTCGCCGGGGGAAGGCCTTGGCACGATTGGCTGACGCTGGCCAAACTGTGTCAGAGGAGCGCACGGTCAGCTTTGAGGACCCTGCCGATCTTCTGCGCCTGCTGACTGCCAGCCGGCTTGACGTGTTTCGCAGTGTCAAGGGTGAACCAGGTTCGATCACAGTCATCGCCGGGCGGCTGCATCGCGATCGCAGCGCCGTCAAACGGGATGTTGACCAGTTGGCAAAAGTCGGTCTGGTGACGATAGAGACCAAGACGCTTCCAGGCCATGGTCACATGAAAGAGATTCGGGCATCTGCAGGCATTTTCCGCCTCGAAGCGATCGTGATGTGAAGAGCGCCAGACGTTCCTCTTGAAGTATCGCGCTCGCAGTCCCATTCAATCAGCGCAGTCACTTCCTTGGGGGCAAAAAAAAGACCGGCAGTGCCGGTCTTTTTCATGGGCCTGTGGTGATCAGGCCGTGGCAGCTTCCTGTGCCTCTTGCGTGTAGGCCGGAATACCGCGTGGCACATAGATACCCTCGCACTGGTCCAGGTACTCCTGCTTCTTGGCGCGCGGGTTGTAAAACTGCTTGTACCAGATGCGTGCCTTCATGAAGGCGCCGTCACTGGGGATGAACAGGCCGTTGAGGCAAGGCGCCTTGAAGTTCCACACCTCGATGTCCTGCAGGAACGCGGTCAGTGCCATGGCCTGGAATTGCGCTGCGCCGATGGCGTCGGTCTTGCTGGCCACGGGCTTGTCGGTGGTGGCGCGCACCAGCAGGCTGTGCCACACCTTGGCATTGCCGTCGTCCACCGGCGTGTGGGTGATGACCATGATGGCTTCGTACATGCCGGTCAGGTCCGAGATCAGAACGCCGGGGCCGTTGTAGGTGGTGATGGTGTGCAGGTCCACGCTCACGCCGTCGGGGCTGACCAGCGTGCGGTGTCCGCCGCACTGGCGCTGGGTGGCCTTGTGGCCCGCAAACTCGTTCTCGAAACGCGCCACGGTGGAGCCGTGGATGGGGCTCAGGTGGCCGTAGTCGCAGATGTTGTCCACCAGTTCCTGCGGATGCTGGTTGACGATGCCCAGGTGGTCCCACTTGGGTTGCACCCATTGCGGGTTGTCCCACTGCGCAATGCTGGGGTGCTCCCACTCGGGCTCGCCACCTTCGGGGTCATGCCACACCCACACCGCGCCCAGGCTCTCCAGCACGGTCCAGCTCTTGACGCAGGCTGCAGCCGGAATTTCGCCCTGGTGGTAGGGGATGTCGTCGCACTTGCCGTCCGCGCCAAAGCGCCAGGCGTGGTAGGGGCAGCGGATGCCGTCGCCTTCGACATTGGTGCCCATGCCGTCCAGGATCACATAGCTGGTGGTGTTGGGTGCTGCCAAGTGGGTTTTCATGTGCGGGCAGTAGGCGTCGAGCAGCACCACCTTGCCGGTGGCGCGGCCGCGGTACAGCGCAAAGTCCTTGCCGAAAAACCGCACGGCCAGCGGCTTGTGGGTATCGAGTTCGGTCGATTCGGCGATCATGAACCAGCCGCGGGGATAGGTGAATTCACCGAGGCGGTATTCTTTGGTAGTGGCCATGTGTGCTCCTGTTTGAAAGTGATTTGTGCAGGGATATTCCTGCAGCGCGGCACTTCAAACATCCCCTGTTTGGACTAGGGCAGGCGGCCGGCGCGGGCGCGGTGTGGGCTCGCGGTCAGGTTGCCCTAACAGGCGGCTTTGAAGAAGTCGGCAGGACGGCAGCGTATGCCGGACTCTTGTGCCGCGTTTGCAGTCATAAGGCTTTTCCACTCGCTGCGCGGGGAGGGGGTATGCCGGGCACCTCATGGCGGGGTACCGCAAATCGGCGCCCTGCATACCCCTCCTGCGCACCCACCCAAAGGCCAGCGTTCTAAACACACGCTTTCAGCGCAGACTTGCCACAATGCCGGCAGCTGCAGCACTCCGGTTCCGGGTTCAGCGGTTTCTACCCTAAGCCAGCGCGTACTGCTTCACCAGCGCCTGCAAATCCACCATACCCGGGCCCCGGGCCAGGTCTGGCGCGCGCGCATCGCTGGCCAGCCACAGCAGTGCTTGCGCAATGGCCTCGGGTGGCATGGCGCCATAGCGTTGGGCCAGCACGCCGTCGTCGCCCAGCGTGGTCTTGACGGCCTCGGTGCTCACCAGTCCGGGGTTGACGCTGCAGGCGCGCACGCCCTGGGCGCCCAGCTCGCGGTTGATGCAACCGGCCATGCGGGCCAGGGCCGCTTTGGAGGCGCCGTAGGCAAAGCCCCAGCCGCCCTGGTCGGCCGGCACCGGGGGATCATTCTTGCCGGCACCTGAGCAGACATTGATGATGTGGCCGCCGCCTTGCGCGATGAGGGTGGGCAGCAGGCGGCGCGTCAGGTGCATCGGTGCCAGCACGTTGCCCTGCAAGGTGCGCTGCAGGGCGCCATCGTCCAGGTCCAGCAGCAGCGCGTTCATCTCGCGGTCCTGGTAGACCGCGTTGTTGATCAGCAGGTCGATGCGGCCATAGTGCGCCAGGGTGGCGTCCAGCGCGCGGTCCAGGGAGGCCGTGTCCATCAGGTCCATGGCATGCGCAAACACCGGGCTGCCGGTGGCCTGCACGGCCCGCACGGTGCGCTCCAGGCTGCCCGCGAGCAGGCTGCCATCGGGGCGGCGCAACTGGTGGGCATGCTCTGCGCCATCACGCACGCTGCGCGCGGTGATGGCCACACGCCAGCGTGCCCGGCCAAAGGCCACGGCGGCAGCGGCGCCTATTCCACGGCTGGCGCCGGTAATCAATACAACAGGGTGTGCAGGGTTCATGCGCCATGGTGCAGGCGTGCCTGGGCGCTGCCATCGTCCCTTTGGACGAAGTGCGCCCTTGGCTCCTCTGCTACCGTGGTGGCGTGGGTACGATGTCGTCCCGCATACCCACCCGTTATTCAGGAGCCTTCATGTCCACCCCTGCCGCCACCTCTTCTTCCGCAAGCACGCTGCTCGCGGCCCAGCAAGCCGCCTTTCGCAGCGAGGGCCCGGTCAGCGCGGCGGTGCGCAAGGACCGCCTGCAGCGCGTGATTGATTTGCTGGTCAAGCACAACGATGCGCTGTGCGAAGCCATGGGTGCCGACTTCGGTGGCCGCCCGGTGGTGTTCTCCATGATGAACGATGTGGTGGGCTCGCTGGCCTCGCTTAAGCACGCGCGCGACAAGCTCGAAGCCTGGATGCCCGACCAAGCCCGCCCCAGCGTCTCCCCCTTTGACAACTTTGGCGCCACGGCCTGGGTCAAGTACCAGCCCAAGGGTGTGGTCGGCATCATAGGCACCTGGAATGCGCCGCTGTTCACCCTGCTCTCACCGCTGGCCAGTGTGCTGGCGGCAGGCAACCGGGCGGTGCTCAAACCCTCGGAGATTGCGCCGCTGACCGCTGCCGTGCTGGCCGCGGCCGTGGCCGAATCCTTCGCTCCCGAAGAGCTGGCTGTGGTCACCGGCGGCCCCGAGGTGGCGGCCGATTTCTCGCAGCAGGCCTGGAACCATCTGGTGTTTACCGGCTCCACCGCCGTGGGCAAACGGGTGATGCAGGCTGCCGCCCACAACCTGGTGCCGGTCACCCTGGAGCTGGGCGGCAAATCGCCGGTGCTGGTGGGGCAGAGCGCCGACATCCGCAGCGTGGCCGAGCGCATTGCCGTGGGCAAGGCGCTCAACTCGGGGCAGCTGTGCGTGTCGCCGGATGTGGTGTGGGTGCATGCCACGCAACTCGAAGCGTTGCTGGCCGGGCTGCAGGCTTTTTACGCCGACCAGTACCCCGCCATTGCCGGCAACGCCGACGTCACACCGGTGGTGAACGCGCAGCATTTCGCGCGCGTGGAATCCTATGTGGCCGATGCCGGGGCGCGCGGTGCCCGCGTGCTGATGGCCGGTGACTGGCCCACCGCAGAGGGCGCAGCGCAGCGCCGCATGTCCCTGCGCCTGGTGGTGAACCCCCCAGCGGACAGCCAGATCGCCAGCCACGAAATCTTTGGCCCGGCTCTGGTGGTGCGCAGCTATGGCGCCCTGGCTGACGCGGTGACCGAGCTCAACGCCGGCGAGCGCCCGCTGGCCCTCTACTACTTTGGCAACGATGCCACCGAGCAGCAGTGGGTGCTGGACCACACGCTCTCGGGCGGTGTCTCCATCAACGACGTGACCATGCACCCGGCCCTGCACGACGCGCCCTTTGGCGGTGTGGGCGCCTCCGGCATGGGCCACTACCACGGACACGAGGGCTTTCTGGAGTTCAGCCACGCACGCGCCGTCTACAGCGCCGGTGGCCACGACCCGCGCCGCGAGTGGGGCATGTTGCCGCCCTATAACGACAACTTTGTGCAGATGATCCGTGGCGCCGTCACGCCCTGAGCCTGACGCCCTCATGCCCTGACCGCGCCGCCTAAATCCCATTGCCACCAAGCACCGATCCCATGAACACAAGCCCCCTTTTTTCTCTCCAAGGCCAGGTGGCCATCGTCACCGGTGCCGGCAAGGGCATAGGCCGCGCCTGCGCGCTGATGCTGGCCCAGGCCGGTGCCGATGTGGCGCTGTGCGCACGCACCCAGGCCGACCTGGACCGCGTGGCCCAGGAGATTCGTGCCCTGGGCCGGCGTGCCATCACGGTGGCCGGTGACATCAGCGAAGCCGCCGCGCAAGACGCGGTGGTGGCGCGCACCCTGGCTGAGCTGGGGCGCATCACCATTCTGGTCAACAACGCCGGTGGCGCCGGGCCCAACAACCCGCTGAAGATGGATGGCGCGGCACTCGCCGAGGTGCTGGCCTGGAACGTGGTGCCGGCCTACACCCTGATCCAGAAGACCGTGCCAGCCATGCGCGAGGCCGGTGGCGGTGCGGTGGTCAACATCAGCTCGGTGGCGGCGCGCTATGCGCAAAAAAACTTCAGCGCCTATGGTGCGGCCAAGGCCGCGCTCAACCAGCTCACGCGCAACCTGGCACAGGACTTTGGCCCGCTGGTGCGCATCAACGCCATTGAGCCCGGCACCATCCTGACCGACGCGCTGGCGCCCTTCCTCACCACCGAGCGGCGCGAGCGCATGGAAAAAACCACGCCCCTGGGCCGCCTGGGCCAGCCCGAGGACATTGCCGCGACCGTGCTGTTCCTGGCCTCACCCGCTGCGGGCTGGATCACCGGCAAGGTGCTGGGTGTGGACGGCGGCCTGGAGGCGCCGAACTTCTAGTCTGCTGCAAGGCTTACCCCACCGGGGCCAGCACGGGCAGCCCATCAAAATGCGCTGCCAGGTTGGCAAACACCAGCTCCAGCATGGCCTGCACCGTGGCGTCGGTGGTGCTGGCCATATGCGGTGTCAGCACCACGTTGTCCAGCGCCAGCAGGGCCTCAGGCACCTGCGGCTCGTGGCAAAAGACGTCCAGGCCGGCCGCCAGAATTTTGCGTTCGCACAGCGCCTGCACCAGAGCGTTTTCATCGACGAGGGAGCCACGCGCCACGTTGACCAGTACCCCGTTGGGGCCCAGCGCAGCCAGCACGCCCGCGTCAATCATTCCCCGCGTGGCCTCGCCTCCGCTGGCGCACACCACCAGGTAGTCGACACTGGCCGCCAGACCCTGCGCATCGCTGCACCACCGGTAGGCCACATCGGCCTTGGGCGCACGCCCGGTGTAGGCGATGTCCATGCCAAAGGCGCGTGCACGCACCGCCACCGCGCTGCCGATGCGGCCCAGGCCCACAATGCCCAGGCGCTTGCCTGAGACGCGCTGCGTCATCGGGAAGCGTCCGGTGGTCCAGTCCCCGCGCCGTACGAAGCGGTCGGCGCTGACCACCTGGCGTGCCGCACCCAGCAGCAAGGCCATGGCGAAATCGGCAATGTCGTCGGTTGAGATCCCCGGTGTGTGGGCCACACAGATGCCGCGCGCTCGCGCAGTCTGCATGTCGATGCCGTCGTAGCCGACCCCCAGCACCGAAATGATCTCCAGCGCCGGCAGACGGGCCAACAGTTCGCGGCTCACCACCGATTCGCCCGTGGCCACCATGCCACGCAGCGTGGGGGCCAGTGCCTGCAGGGCGGCGCCCTCCAGCTCGGCCGCCACATGGCAGTCGAAGCGTGCGCGCAGGCGCGCGCCCAAGGCCTCGGGCAGGCGGGCCATCAGCAACACAGCGGGCTTGCGCACTCCTTTATTCCAGGACGCTGGGGTCGCGGCGGATTTCCTCGCGGGCCATGGCTTCCCACAGGAAGGGAAAGCCATTGGCGTCGGTGCGCTGCCCGGTCTCGGTGGCCACGGCTGCGGGCAGGGGTGTGCCGCCGCCCAGCAGCTCCACGCGCCAAGCCATGCGGCAACGCCACTCCAGCGTGATGGCCCGCAGGTGCGCCTGGCGCAGGCCATTGGCCACCAAGAGCACGCCGTGGTTGGCCAGCAGCGCCCACTTGTGGGGGCCCAGGGCGTCGGCTGCGGCACGGCCCAGGGTGCCGTCCTCCACCGTGCCGCGGTACTCGTCGTAGCGCACCGGGTCGGTATCAACCAGGGCCGAGGTCTGGTCATAGATGGGCGGAACACGCCCCACGGCCGACCACACCGAACCCCATTCGGGATGGTTGTGGATCACCACGCTGACATCGTGGCGCGCTGCATGCACATCCATGTGCAGGTTGATGGCCGGCGTGATGTTCCAGTCGCCTTCGATGACGCGGCCCTGCGCGTCCAGCCGCAGGATATCGGAGGCGGTCAATTCGCCCCAGGTCAGCTCCCAGGGGTTGGCCAGGTAGGTTCCGTCGTCCTGGCGCACCGTGATGTGGCCGGCGATGTGGTCGTTGTAGCCCTCGCGGTGCAGCATGCGGCACTGCAGTGCCACTTGCTGTTGCGGCGTCAGATCGGGCAGCAGCGCATGCCGTCCCGGGCGGGGGGCGTAACGGGCCAGCAGTTCGGTGTTCACTCCATCGATTGCCATGTCGGTCTCCTTCGTGTTCAAAAAAATAGGGCGCGCTGCGCCTCACGCATGCCAGGGTCCACGCGCAAAGACCGAGGCGCGCTGCATGCGGCGCTGGTGCGGCTGGTAGTCCAGGATGGCGTTGTGCAGCACGCTGCGGTTGTCCCACAGCACCATGTCGCCCAGGGTCCAGCGGTGGCGGAATCCAAACTGGATCTGCTGGCAGTGCGCATGCAACTGGGCCAGGATGGCGTCGCTCTCCGCATTGGACAGGCCCTCGATGTGGGTGGTGTAGGTCGGGCTGACATAGAGCGCTTTGCGGCCTGTGACCGGATGGGTGATGACCATGGGGTGCAGGTGGCGCCGGTTCATCTGCACGATCTCCAGGTAGCGCGCGTGGTTCACCACGTTCTGGCGCAGGGCCGCGGTGATGGGCCGGTTCATGTCGTGCCAGGCCTGCAGGCCGTCCAGGTACTGCTTCATGCGCCCGGACAGCGCGTCGTAGGCGGTGGTCATGCTGATCCAGCAGGTGTCGCCACCGCAGGGCGGCAGGATCTTGGCCTGCGTCATGGTGACAATCGGCGGGCTGGGCAGAAAGCTCTCGTCGTGGTGCCACATGTCGGCGCGGTCACCGAGCTTGGAGTCGATGATGGTGATCTGCTCGAAGCCCGGCCCGAGGTTGGGGAAGAAGGTGTGCACTTCGGGCTCGCCGAAGTGTTCCGCAATCGCCAGGTGCTGCGCCGGTGTGAGTTCCGGCACATGCAGCACCAGGGTTTCATGCTGGACCAGTGCGGCCTCCATGGACGCCAGGGTTTCCTGCAGATGGGCTTCGCTGAGATCGAGTGCAAGCACTTCAGCACCAATGGCGGGGCCGAGCGGGCGCACAGTAAAGAGGGATGTCATGGTTTGTCTCCTGTAGGGAAATTGGGCGGCCGGTATCCGGTATCCTTGCTCTGGCAACGGCTGCGTAAGCGGATTTTTTTCGGTCGACACAACAAAGTTTAGGCAGCCTGCCTGCTCTGCGAAAGTCGCTTTTTGCGGCGGCGCATACGCATCGCAAGTCCTTGATCGCATTGCATTTTTTTTGGTCATCGCCAGCCCGCAGCAAGAACACTCGCATTTCCATGCACAAGAAACGCACCCCTTCCCCGGCCGGGAGCGCGCCCGCTCCGGCGCAGCTTCCCACGCCGCGCAAACACCCCCACCAGCAGCGCTCGCGTGCGCTGGTCGAGGCGGTGGCCGAGGCCTGCCTGCGCATCCTGGACGAGGAGGGGGATGCGGCGCTGACGGTGGCCCGCATTGCGGAAGTATCGGGTGCCGGCGTGGGCTCCATCTACCAGTACTTTCCCAACAAGGACGCCATTGTGGCCATGCTGTACGAGCGTGTGCTGGACCAGGAGACCGAGCACCTGCTGCAGATGCGCGAAGGGCTGGTAGGTGTGCCGCTGGCCACGGCACTGCGCGAAATCCTGGCCAACATTGTTCGTGTGGAGTTGCGGCTGTACCAATTGAATGCGGACTTCCATTTGCGCCACCATGCAGCGCTGCATCTGGGCATGTGGCGCGGCCCCTACCGCACCGCGCTGGAGTTCACGGATGCGACCTGGTTGCCGCTGTTGCAAATGTATGCACACGAGATCCGCACGCCGCACCCGGCACTGGCGGCCTATTTGCTGGGGCAGGGCTTGCGCAGCGTGATCCGCTCGGCCTTGCAGGACCTGCCGGAGCAGCTGGAATCCCCCGCCTTTCTGGACAGCCTGGTGGCCATGGCCATCGGGTGCCTGCGCCCGGAGCAAACACTTGGTAAGCCAGAAGCGGCATGAAAGCCTGCGGCAACGGCAGGCCTTGGCGTTGCCCTACACCTCGCGCCCGGCGCGGTGGCCCTCGTGCATGGCGCCTTCGATGTAGTTCACACCGGCACAGTCACCCATGCGCTGCAGGGGCACACCACAGTCGGCCAGCGCCACGGCCACGGCGTCGTCGGCCTCGGCGCCAATCGCCAGCACCACCGAGTCGGCCGGGGTGCGTTGCTCAGCACCGGTCTTGTCAGTCCACAGCACTTCGTTGCGGGTGATGGCGCTCACCTGTGCGCGCAGTTGCAGCGTGCCGTGCGACTTGACCGCGTCGAGCACGCGCCAGCGCCGCACGATGGACAGCTCCACACCGGCGCGCTCGCCCGGCTCCAGCACCGTGACTTGGCGGCCCCGATCCAGCAAAAACTCGGCCAGCTCCAGCCCCACCAAGCCGCCGCCCACAATCACCACGCGCTTGCCCAGCGGCATCCAGAGTTTGGAGAGGGCTTGCAGGGCCTGCGTGCTGTCGGTCACGCGCAGCATGCCGCCAGCCTTGAACATCGCACGCTCGGCCAGGTTGAGCTTGGCTTTGGCGATTTCGTCGGCGCGGTCGCCGGTCATCAGGCGGCGCAGTTCATCACCGCTCCACACATGGCTTTGGTCGGCCCCGGCAATGGCCGGTGCTGCGCGGCGTGCGCCGCTGCCAATCAGTATGGCGTCGGGCTTGAGGCGCTGCACATAGGCGGCGTCCACCGCGGTGTTGAGCTGCACCTCCACCGGCAGGGCGCGCACCTGCTGCTGCAGGTAGTCCAGCAGGCGGCCGTTTTCCGGATAGGCCAGGGCGGCAAAAAACAGCGTGCCGCCCAGCCGGTCCGAGCGCTCGGCCAGGGTCACGCGGTGGCCGCGCAGGGCGGCCACGCGCGCGGCCTCCATGCCGGAGGGGCCGCCACCCACCACCAGCACATGCTTGGGCGTTGGCGCGGGCGTAATAGCGGCTTCGAACTCGTGGCCGGTGAGGGCGTTGACCGCGCACTTGACGCGGCGGTTGACAAAAATCTCGCTCACACAGGCATAGCAATAAATGCAGGGGCGCACCGACTCGGGCGCGTTGCGCTCGAGCTTGATCGGGATCTCCGGGTCTGCCAGCAGCTTGCGGCCCATGGCCACAAAATCGAGCTGGCCCGCAGTGATGGCCTGGGCGGCCACCTCGGGCTCGATGCGGCCCGAGGCAATCACCGGAATCGTCAGCGCCTGCTTGACCGCCGCCGCGTTGGACAAAAAGGCACCGGGCTGCTGCGGGATCGGGGCCTCGGTAAACGCCACGCCGCTGGTCAGCATGGCATAGGCCGAGACGCTGATGGCATCGGCCCCCGCGGCCTCGCACAGCTTGGCCGTGGCAATGGCATCGGCCAGCGTGATGCCGCCGGGTGTGCGCAGCTCTTCGGCGTCCAGGCGCACCCACACCGGAAAGTCCGCGCCCACGCGCGCCTTCACCGCCGCCAGCGTCTGCAGCAGCATGCGCGCACGGTTCTCCAGCGGCCCGCCATAGGCGTCCTCGCGCTGGTTGTAGTAGGGCGACAGAAAACCCGCCAGGATGTAGTTGTGCGCGCCGTGCAACTCCACGGCGTCAAACCCGGCTTGCTGCGCGCGCAGGGCGGCGGCTGCAAACCACTCGACCATCTGGTCAATGTCGGCCTGGTCCATCACCCGCATGCGCGGCTCGTGCGGACCAATGCCGACAAAGGTGGACAGCTCTTGGCGGGTGATGGCCGCCATCATGTCGCTTACCGGCGGCGCCTTGGGCTGCGAGGGCAGCCACACCTCGCGGCCCTGGGCCAGGTCCTGCGCAGAGTTCTTGCCGCTGTGCTGCAGCTGCATGGCAATCTTGGCGCCGTGGCGGTGCACCCGCGCGGCCAGCGCGGCCAGGCCGGGGATGAAGTCGTCCCGCGACACACCCACCTGAAACGGCTCGCCGGTGCCGTGGGGGTAGGCCACTGCGCACACACCCATGGTCAAGAGCCCCGCGCCGCCCTGGGCACGCGCCTCGTAATAGGCCTGGATGCGCTCGCCACAATGCCCATCGGTCTCGGCAAAATTCGAGCCCATGGGCGCCATGACAATGCGGTTGCGAAGCGCCAGCGTGCCGATGCGGCCGCTCTGGAAGAGGGGAGAGAAGGGAGTGTTCATGGAGCGGTCAAGGAGCGTTCAGGGGCGGTTCTGGCGACAGGGTGTACTGCCTGCATTGTGTGGCTCCTGCGCTGGCAGTCATCGTCCGTTTGGACGCTGCCAGCACCCTTCTCTTGCCCGATAGTGGCAGCAAGTCCATTTGTTTGAGAAGAACCCCATGAAAATACTCGTCGCGGTCAAGCGCGTGGTCGACTACAACGTCAAGGTGCGTGTCAAGTCTGACCAGTCCGGCATCGAACTCGCCAACGTCAAGATGAGCATGAACCCGTTTGACGAAATCGCCGTGGAAGAGGCCATGCGCCTGAAGGAAAAAGGCCTGGCCAGTGAAGTCATCGCCGTCTCCTGTGGCCCGGCCCAGTGCGTCGAGACCCTGCGCACCGCCCTGGCCATTGGCGCCGACCGTGCGGTTCTGGTGGAGACCACGGCCGAGCTGCAGCCCCTGGCGGTTGCCAAGCTGTTGAAGGCGCTGGTGGACAAGGAGCAACCCAGCCTGGTCATCCTGGGCAAGCAGGCCATTGATGACGACTGCAACCAGACCGGCCAGATGCTGGCAGCCCTGGGCGACTGGCCACAGGCCACGTTTGCCAGCAAGGTATCTGTGGAAGACGGCAAGCTGCTGGCCACCCGCGAAGTGGACGGCGGCTCGGAGAACTTATCCATGAGCCTGCCCGCCATCATCACCACGGATTTGCGCCTGAACGAGCCGCGCTATGTGACGCTGCCCAACATCATGAAGGCCAAGAAGAAGCCGCTGGAAACCGTGAAGCCCGAAGACCTGGGTGTGGATGTATCGCCCCGCATCAAGACCCTGAAGGTGGTGGAGCCGCCGGTGCGCAGTGCCGGGATCAAGGTGGCGGATGTGGCGGCACTCGTCGATAAACTGAAGAACGAAGCAAAGGTAATCTGATCATGACTTCTCTCGTAATTGCCGAACACGACAACACCTCCATCAAGCCCGCTACCCTGAACACCATCACGGCTGCCTTGCAGTGTGGTGGCGATGTGCATGTGCTGGTGGCTGGCTCCAACGCCGCTGCTGCGGCTGCGGCTGCAGCACAGATCGCCGGTGTGACCAAAGTGATTCATGCCGATGAAGCCGGTCTGGCCCACGGTCTGGCCGAGAACGTCACGGCGCAGGTGCTCTCCATTGCCTCCGCCTACAGCCACATCGTGTTTGCTGCCACCGCCTCGGGCAAGAACATCGCCCCGCGCGTGGCCGCCAAGCTCGATGTGGGCCAGGTATCGGACATCACCAAGGTGATTGGCCCCGACACCTTTGAGCGCCCCATTTACGCGGGCAACGCCATGGCCACCGTGCAGGCGCTGGATGCCACCAAGGTGCTCACCGTGCGCACCACCGGCTTCGATCCGGCTGCAGCCACTGGTGGCAGCGCCGCCGTGGAAAGCATTGCCGCTGTGGCAGCCGCCAGCAGCGTGAACTTTCTGGGCTCTGAAATCGCCAAGAACGACCGCCCCGAACTCACCAGCGCCAAGGTCATCGTGTCGGGTGGCCGCGCTCTGGGCAGTGCCGAGAAGTTCACCGAGATCATCACCCCCCTGGCCGACAAGCTCGGTGCGGCCATGGGTGCATCGCGTGCCGCGGTAGATGCGGGCTATGCGCCCAATGACTGGCAAGTGGGCCAGACCGGCAAGATCGTCGCCCCCCAGTTGTATGTGGCTTGCGGCATCAGCGGTGCCATTCAGCACCTGGCCGGCATGAAGGACAGCAAGGTCATCGTGGCCATCAACAAGGATGCCGAAGCGCCCATCTTCTCCGTGGCGGACTACGGCCTGGAGGCTGACCTGTTTGCTGCTGTGCCCGAACTCGCGGCGGCCCTCTGAAACCCGTTTATCCCCTGCACAACCCCTCACCCCAAAGGACTCTCCCCATGCCCGTAACCCTTGTCACCGGCTCCGCCTCCGGTATTGGTGCCGCCACCCTTGCCGCCCTGCAAGCCGCAGGCCACACCGTCATTGGCGTGGACCTGCGCAATGCCGACATTCTGGGCGACCTGTCCAACGCCGCGGGCCGCCAGGCCGTTATCGCGCAGGCGCTGGAGCGCTGCAACGGCACCCTGGACGGCCTGGTGCTGTGTGCCGGGCTGGGCGGGCAAACCGTGCCCACCTCGCTGATTGCCTCGGTCAACTACTTTGGCGCGGTGGAGTTGCTCGATGCCCTGCTGCCCGCACTCAGCAAAGGCCAGCATCCGGCCACTGTGGTGATTTCTTCGGTGGCCTCGGTGCACCTGCCCTGGGACAAGAACCCGCTGGCCCAGGCCTGCGAGGCCGGTGACGAGGCGCAGGTCAACGCCATCGTCACGGCTGCTGCGGCCCAAGGTGGCAACCTGGCCTATGCCGGCTCCAAGAACGCCCTGACCGTGGCCGTGCGCAAGCGCGTCAAGCCCTGGGGTGCCGCCGGTGTGCGCCTGAACACGGTTGCGCCCGGTGCCACGGAGACACCGCTGCTGCAAGCCGGCCTGCAGGACCCCCGCTTCAGCGAGGCCATCAAGAACTTTGTGGCGCCGATTGCGCGGCGTGCCGAGCCGTCCGAGATAGCAGCCACCGTGGCCTTTCTCATGAGCCCGGCCGCCAGCTTTGTGCACGGCATCCAGCTCTATGCCGACGGCGGCATCGACGCCATGACGCGCCCCACCCAGTTTTAAGGCCAGGCATGCCAACGCAAGAACATATGCACGCTGTCGTGCACAGCTATGTGCGCGCTCTCAATGCGGCCGATCTGGATGCCATCGTCGCACTGTTTGCCGACGATGCCGTGGTGGAAGACCCGGTGGGCAGCCCGCCCAAGAAGGGCCTGGCCGAGATCCGCGCCTTCTACGCGGCCTCGGTGGCCATGCAGCTGGAGGTGGAACTCGAAGGCCCGGTGCGCGCGGTGGCCGACGAGGCGGCCTTTGCCTTTCGCGTCAGCTTTCCCATGAACGGCCAGCGCATGGCGGTGCGCCCTATTGATGTATTCCGGTTCAATGCGGACGGACGTGTGGTGCAAATGCGCGCCTTTTTTGGGGCGGACAACGTCAGTACGGGGTAGCGCTACGCGCCTGGCATGGGCAAGATCGTCCCGGAGAATCAAACCAAACGGCCCATTCCCCTTTCAATGGGTGATCCAGCCATGCAGGGCCGAGAGGCGCATCATTGGCAATCAACAGCATCATGGCCTCTTTGAGCCGCACAAGCGGCGCGGCGTTTTGACATCATGGCACGCGACTCTTCCATGGCCGCAAGGGTTTCGGCGTTTGGCACTTTGAGTTCCAGTGGAAAAGCCTGGTCAACAATGACACGGCGCAAAAACAGGCGCACCGCATCTGACACAGACAGGCCGATCGCAGTCAACGCCTCTGTCGCTTGTTCCTTCATGTCATTGTCCACCCGAATGTGGAGCATGGAAGTATGTGTTGCCATTGCGATCACTCCTCAGTTTCAGCCCATTACCATCTCATTTGAGATTTTGTCAAAATGACGGCGACGCCCCGTTATTTACAGGCCCGGTTGGACCCAGTTCTCTACTTCGAGCGTAGGCACGCGCACGAATTCCGATAGGTATTTCGTCACCAGCACCAAGCCTTCGCTGCGTGCGTGGCCTGCAATGTGCGGGTTAACGAGCGGAATGGGCCGAGGCTGTGTGGAAACACCTTGAATTTGGCGCGCAATTTGCTATGACATAGCAAGCCTTGTGGAGGATTGAGTATGTCCAGATTCGTTGAGGGTCAAGACCGGCACCAGGTCACTTTGTTGCCA
>NZ_QFZK01000024.1 GCF_003415675.1 Rhodoferax lacus | reverse complement strand
AGGGGCCGCACACGCAAGTGCACAAAGCCCGGATATACGACTGCAATCTTCTCCTGTACGCCGTCAGATTCTGAAAGCTTGCACAAACGGGGGCGTCCATATACGCCCCAAGGCGGGACAGCCCCCTCGGGGGGCAGCGCAGCACACGCAGTGGCAAGCATGGACGCCACGTCCCGCCGCCGGGCCGCCTAAAGGCGGGACAGCCCCCTTGGGGCTGAGGCCTGCGGCTCACGGTCTGCCTGCGCAGACCGGGACAGGCCAAAGAGCAGCATGCCTCTGGCATCGGCACGACCAGCGCAGCACAAGCGTCAGGCGCTGAGCGCCTTCCTGGGCAGTGGCAAGCGTGGGGGCGCTATTTCAGCGGAATAGCTGCCGCGCGGTGATGACGATCAAAAAGCTCTCCTGGGCGCTCAGTGCCGGAAAGAGGTCCTTGAGGGTGCGATAGGCCAGGTGCTCCTGCGAGACATTGCACCATTGGGTGCCGGGGTCAAAGAAGGGACGCAGGGATTCGTAGGTCGGGGGGTAGGCCAGGCCGCTGGACGGGCCGGTGCGCAGAGGCGCTGCTGGGGAGTTGGAAGTCACGGGAGATGACACTGTTTGTAGTTGGACCTTCGCATGGTCGCACCGATAGCCTCAATGCACAAGCCAACAAACAGCTTGCAGGCTGCAGCAGCAAGGTGTGCGTCAGCTTATGTAGTTGAAGAGCGAGAGCTTCTGGATTTGCGCATACGACTGCAGCGCCGCCTGGTAGCCGGTCTGCTGCTTCTGGAAGTCGGAGATGGCCTGCACCATGTCCACGTCTTCCGCGCGGGACTTGTTGGCGGTCTGTTCGATGGTGCGCTTGTCATTGGTGCTGGAGATGCTGTCGGCGCGGTTGAGCAGGTCGCCCGCCTGGCCACGCACCGCGGAGATGCGGGCCATGCTGATGTCGATGTTGTTCAGCGCCTGCGACACAGCCTGGGTGGCTGCCGTGCTGTTGTTGGCTGCACTCAGGTCGGTCACCGCATGGTCCAGCGTTGCAAACACACTGGAGTTGGGATCCACCGTGACCGTGTCCCCCGCAGCGGGTGTGCCATTGACCGTCAGTGACAGTCCGGGCATGGTCGTCACGTTGAAGCCCCCGGCCGCGGTCCACGGTGCAGTAACGCCGGCTGTGGTGGTGGGAGCGCCGGTGACAGGTGTCTCGGTGATGCTGTAGGTCACCGTGTTGGCGGCAAAGCCGGTGACCTGAATGGAATACGAGGAGCCGTTGATCAGGGCTGAATTGGTCTTGCTGATGTTGCCGGTGCTCAGGGTTCCCGAGGCACTGCCCACCTTGACGTTGTAGACCCCGTCGCGTGCGGCCTGCAGCATGAAGGCGCTGTCGCCGTCCAGCGCTGATGCAATTGCATAGGTGGCGCCGGCTGCGGTTCCCGGCAGCCCGTTGAAGGCATAGTCGGGCGCGGTGGCCGGTCCGGCAAACGGTGTGAGGGCGCTGCCCAGTGCGCCAAACAGCGGCTGGCCGTTGCTGTCCAGGGTGTTGGCCAGGCTCAGGATGTGCTGGCGCAGGCCGGTGATCTGGTTGGCAATGGTTTTGCGGTCTGCTGCGGCAAGGGTGCCACTGCCCGCGTTGACCACCAGTTCGCGCACCTGCTGCATCGCATCGGTGATATCGCCCAGCGTGCTCTCGGCCGACGCAATCGAATTGCGCTGGACCTCCAGCGCACGCTGGTCGGTGGCAATGCGCGACAGGCGGTTCAGGGCGCGCTCGGCCTGTGCGGCAGCGGTGGGGTCGTCCGAGGGCGTGTTGACCTTCTTGCCGGACGACAGGCTCTCCTGCACATTGGACAGGGTGTTCTGGCGGTTCTGCAGATTGGCGATGGTGCTGTCGTAAGCGTTGGACGTGCCCAGGCGGGAAAAAGAGGTGACAGACATATGGTGGCTCCTGTGTCGGGCTTAGCGGCCCAGCGTCTGGATCAGGGTGTCGAAAATGGTTTGTGCAACCTGGATCATCTTGGCCGAGGCCTGGTAGGCCTGCTGGTACTGCAGCAGCTTGGCGGCTTCCTCATCCATGTTGACGCCCGAGACGCCGGTGCGGTCCTTCTCGGCATTCTGTGCGATGTTGGTAGACACCGTGGCGGAGTAGTTGGCGCTTTGCGCGCGCACACCGATTTCCGAAATCAGGCTGGCATAGCCATCGGACATGGCCGCGCCGTCAAAGGTGGGCACATCGCGCAGCGCCATCAGTGCCGAGGCGTTGCCGCCATTGAGCTTGAGGTCCAGGCTGGTGGTCTTGATGTCCTGGAGGGTGAAGGTATCCAGGTTTTGCGGTGCGCCTTGCAGTGTCAGGGACCAGGCGCTGGGTGTGCCGGTGCCCAGAATCGGCTTGCCCGAGGTGTAGGTGAAGCTGCCCGCCACGTCGCTGCGCGTGTAGCTGCTGGCCGATGTGAAGGTGATGGTGACGGGCACGTTGGTGGGCGGGTTCACGCCGGCCACCAGCGACGAGAGTTGCAGGCTGCCCTTGTTGGTTGTGCCCATCTTGCCGGCAATCGGGCTGGCCACAGCCAGCGCGCTGGGGGTGGAGAACTCCCGTGTGATGTTGCTGGCTGCAGTGCTGAAGGGCTGCAGGTAGAAGCGGTCACCGGTATTGGCACCGGCCAGGTTGGTCAGGGTCAGGCCGTCAAAGGTGATGGGCACTGCGGCGTTGGTCGGGTCAAAGGTAATGGGCACAGACGGGTTGGCAACGTTCACCGGAACGCTGACCCCATCGGACACGCGTGTGATGCTGACCTGCGTCGGCGATGTCACGGTGACCAGGTAGTCCGATGCCACCAGTGTACTGGTGTTGGTAACCGCCAGTGTCAAATCGGTGGCGGCACCTGAACCATAGGTCACACTGCCGGTATTGAGGGTGGCAGGTGCCGTGGGTGTCAGGATGTTGTTGACACTCACCGGGGTGAACAGGTCGCCGCCGGGCTGTCCATTGAGGTCCAGGCCCAGCGCGTGCTGGGCGTTCATGCTGCCGGTCACGGCCGTGGTCAGGCGCCCCAGCAGGTTGCGGCCCTCCACCAGGTCGGTGTTCTGGAAGCGCAGCAGGCCCGAGATCTCGCCGCCACCCAAGCGGCTCTCGTCCATGGTGACCGCATTGCCAGCCTGCGTGATCACCAGCTTGTTTTGCAGCGTGTCGCCAAAGTCATTCTTGGCCAGCGACAGGGTGGCTGCACTGGCGCCCAGCACCAGCGCCTGGCTGCCGCCGATGTACACACCCACCGAGCCATCGTCGGCCGCAATGGAGGTGGTCTGCACGTACTGATTGAGGTTCTTGATCAATTGGTCGCGCTTGTCCAGCAGGTCATTGGGGGGCTGGCTGTTGCCCATGGCGCGCGCAATCTGCTCGTTC
The DNA here is from genome assembly GCF_003415675.1 of Rhodoferax lacus. Classification (GTDB taxonomy): domain Bacteria; phylum Pseudomonadota; class Gammaproteobacteria; order Burkholderiales; family Burkholderiaceae_C; genus Allorhodoferax; species Allorhodoferax lacus. The sequence continues at coordinate 46,696 of NZ_QFZK01000024.1, read as the reverse complement.
ACGGCGGCAATGTTTTTTGCCAGCGTGTTCACTGCACCGATTTTCTCCGTGAGGGACTGGCTGATGCCGGTCTGCAAATCGTCCAGGCTTTGCGAAGCCGCGCGCATGCGCCGCGCCGTCTCGTCAATGCGGGTCAGCGCCACCGTGCGGGCGGTCAGGTCCGTGGGGGCACTGGCAACGTCCGAGAAGGAGTTCATCATGTCGTTGATGGAGGCGCCGATGCCGTCTGTTCCGCCCTGGAAGATGTTGCTCAGTTGCGCCAGGTAGTCCGAGCGCGTGGCATCGGCGGCCTGGGTGGATGCGGCCAGCGCGCTTTGGCGTGTCAGGAACTGGTCGTAATTGCGCTGGATGGTGGCAACCGTGACGCCCTTGCCGATATAGCCCGCGCCGGTGTACTGGCCAGCCACCGTCTGCTGGATCACGCTTTGGCGCGAATACCCGGCGGTGTTGACGTTGGCAATGTTGTTGCCCGTGGTCTGCAAGGCCAGCAGATTGGCATTGAGTGCCTGTGTACCGATGTTGAGAATGCCCATGGTCTGTTCCTTCAGACCTGCACACGGCGCATCTGCAGCGTGGTGTTGATGGCCCGGCTGAGCTTGGCGGCGTATTCCGGATCGGTGGCATAGCCGGCCTTTTGCAACCCGCTGGCAAAGGCCTGGGGGCTGCTGGTCTGCAGCTTGGCCTGCGCGTAGCGCGGGCTGTCGCCAATCAGCTTGGCATAGTCCTTGAACGACTCTTCGTATGAACCATAGGCGCGGAACTTGGCGACCGTCTTGTGGGCCACGCCGTTCACATACTCGGTGGTGGTGACTTCAGCCACCTTGCCGGTCCAGCCTGCGGTGGCCTTGATGCCAAACAGGTTGAACGAGGGCGCGCCGCCTTTTTGCCGGATCTCGTGCTGGCCCCAGCCGGTTTCATGGCCGGCCTGGCCGATCATGTAGCCGGCCGGTATGCCGGTGGCCTTCTCGACCTGGGCGGCCGCGTCCGAGAGCTTGTTCACAAACTCCACCTGCCCGGCCGTGGGCGCGCGGCCAGACTTGCCCGCGTTGCTGTGGCTGCCGACATTGCGCGCCGGGTCTGCGGGCGCGGTCGTTGGTGTGGCGGGTGTGGTGGCCGTTGCCGGTGTATTGCCCAGGGCTGCGGCCTTCTGTTCTGCAGCCTGGCGGGTCAGCTGGGCCGCAATCAGTTGCGAGAGGCCGCCGGGCTGGCCCGACATCTGGACCGCAAACTGCTGGTCCAGCAGGTCGGTGCCCAGGTCGGAGCCGGCGTTGTCGTTCATGCCGGACTTCATGCTGGCATTGGCGTCGCGCATGCTCTTGATCAGCTCCTTCATGAACAGCGACTCAAACTGCTTGGCCGCCTCCTTGATGGATTCGGGCGTGCTGGTGCCCGCCTCGAGCTTGAGCTTGGCCAGCGACTGGCTGTCTGCCGCCAGGCCCTGGGTGAAGGACGATGTGCCGTGAATGGAACCGTAGCTCATGTCAGATCACCTCCAGCTCCGCGTTCAGGGCACCGGCCGACTTGATGGCTTGCAGAATGGCCAACAGGTCCTGCGGCGTGGCGCCCAGGGAATTGAGCGCCTTCACCACGTCAGCCAGCTGGGCTGCTGCGGGCAGCTGGATCAGTTTGCCGGGCTCTGCCTTGATGTCGATGGTGGGCTTGTCGGTGACCACGGTCTGGCCGCCCGACAGGGCATTGGGTTGGCTCACCTGCGGGTTGCTCGAGATGCTGATGGACAGGTTGCCGTGCGCAATGGCGCAGGCATTCAGGGTCACGGCCTGGTTGAGCACGATGGAGCCGGTGCGCGAGTTGATGATGACCTTGGCCGACTGGATGCTGGACTCGATGGGCAGCTCTTCCATTTCGGCAATGAAGCCGATGCGCTCGTTGGGTGCTGCGGGTGCCAGCACCTGCACCGTGCGGCCGTCCAGCGCGATGGCCGTGCCCGGGCCGTATTTGGTGTTCAGGGTTTGCGCCACCTTGCGGGCGGTCTGGAAGTCCGAGGCGTTGAGCGACAGGCTGATGCTGCTGCCCTCCAGGATGGCGGTGGGAACAGCGCGCTCCACCTGGGCGCCGTCCGGAATGCGGCCCACGCTGAGGTGGTTGACGGTGACCTTGCTGCCGCCAGCTGACGCCCCGGCCCCGGCCACGATCAGGTTGCCCTGGGCCATGGCATAGACCTCGCCGTCCACACCCTTGAGCGGGGTGGCAATCAGGGTGCCGCCCTTGAGCGACTTGGCATTGCCCACCGAGGATACGTTGATGTCCAGCGTCTGGCCCGGGCGTGCAAAGGCGGGCAGCTGGGCGGTGACCAGCACGGCGGCCACATTCTTCATCTGCAGCTGGCTGAGCTGGGCCACCGGCAGCGTCATGCCAAGCTGGCGCAGGTAGTTGGACAGGCCCTGGGTGGTGTAGGGCATCTGCGTGGTTTGGTCGCCCGTGCCGTCCAGGCCCACGATCAGGCCAAAGCCGCTCAGCTGGTTGCTGCGCACGCCTTCAATGGAGGCGATTTCCTTGAGGCGGGCGGCCAAGGCCGGGGCCGAAAAAAACAGGCTGAAAAGGGTGAGGCAGACCAGCACCAAGGACTTCAGCAGCTGCTGCTGGCCGGTGCCTGAGGGTGCGTGGTTCTGGGTTTTCATTGTGCAAGGTCGGTAACGGGGGGATTCGATGGAATCCTTTACCCCTCGGCACAATTCTGGAACTCTTTAGAACGGGTTAAAGCTCAAAAAGAAGCGGGATAACCAGCCAACTGTCTGCGCTTCGCCCTGCGCACCGCGTCCACGCGACTCCACCCGCACATTGGCCACCTGGGTTGAGCTGATGATGTTGTTGGGCTGCAGGAGGCGCGGATCCACCGTGCCACTGAAGCGCATCACGTCCACATTCTGGTTCACGCCGATCTGCTTTTCACCGGCCACCACCAGGTTGCCGTTGGGCAGCACCTCGATCACGGTGGCGCTGATGGAGCCGGTAAAGGTGTTGGCCGCGGTGGTGCCGCCCTTGCCCGAGAAATCGTTGTTGGTCTTGGAGGCCATGTTCAGATTCATCAGGTCCATGCCGATCAGGCTGCTGAGCGGCGCCGCCGAGAGTGTGTTGTCAGACGACGTGTTGCGGTTCACCGTGGAGGCGGTGACCTGGCTGGCGGCCAGGCTTTCCACAATCTGGATGGTGACGATGTCGCCCAGCAGGCGGGCGCGGCTGTCTTCAAAGGCCGGACGGTAGCTGGCCTGCTGGAACAGGCTGCCGTTGGGCGGCCTGCGCGTGGCCGCGGCGTTTGCCGCGGGCGTGGGGCTGGGCTTGGGCTCGGCAAAGTCCACCACCACTTTTTGCGGCAGGGGTGCGCAGGCGGCGCACAGGGCGACGGCCAGGGCGGCTGCGCTGCGGCGGGCCAGGTTGCGGGTGCGGGGTGTCATGGGGTGCCTCGGGTCTTCTGGCCTGCGGGATTACAGCTGGCCGAGCTTTTGCAGCATCTGGTCGGAGGTTTGGATGGCCTTGGAGTTCATTTCATAGGCGCGCTGGGTCTGGATCATGCTGACCAGTTCCTGCACCACGTTCACATTCGAGGTTTCCACAAAGCCCTGCATGATGCTGCCCAGGCCATTGCTGCCGGCGGTGCCGGCATTGGGCTGGCCGGAAGCCGCGCTTTCGGCATACACGTTTTGTCCCTTGGGCTCAAGTCCTGCCGGATTGACAAAGCTGGCCAGGGTGATGGTGCCTATGGTCTGCGGCGCCACGGTGCCGGGAATGGCAGCTGTGACGGTGCCGTTGGCCGCCACCGACAGGTTGGTGGCATTGCTGGGTACCGTGATGCCGCCCTGCACCAGGAGGCCGTTGGAGTTGACCATGCGGCCCTGGTTGTCGAGCTGGAAGGAGCCGTCCCGGGTGTAGCCGGTGGTGCCGTCGGGCATGGTCACCTGGAAGAAGCCGTTGCCCTGCACCGCCATATCCAGGTTGTTGCTGGTCTGCTGCATGCTGCCCTGGGCAAAGCTGCGGCTGGTGGCCACGGTGCGCACACCCAGGCCGACCTGCAGGCCGGTGGGCAGGGTGCTTTGCTCGGCGGTGTTGGAGCCGACCTGGCGCAGGTTCTGGTACATCAGGTCTTCGAACACCGCATGCGCCTTCTTGAAGCCGTTGGTGGAGACATTGGCCAGGTTGTTGGAGATAACGTCCAGCTGCATTTGCTGGGCTTCCATGCCGGTCTTGGAGATCCAAAGGGAGTTGATCATGATGCGGTTCCTTTTCCTTGTTCTGGTCGGGTGCTTAGCCTTGCAGGCCGAGCAACTGCGCGGCAGAGCGGTCATTGGCTTCGGCGGTGGTCATCAGCTTGGTCTGGGCTTCAAACTGGCGTGCGGTCTGGATCATGCCGACCATGGCCTCGATCACATTCACGTTCGAACCCTCCAGCACGCCCACATGCAGGCGCGCGGTTTCGTCGTTGTTGAGTGGCTCGCCCGAGAGGCTGCGAAACAGCCCGTCCTCGCCGCGCTTGAGCGGGTCTTCCGCCGTGGGCGTGACCTGCTTGAGCTTGGTCACCACCTGGATGGGTTGGCCTGGCGCCTTGGCGCTGATGCTGCCGTCATGGCCCATGGTCACGTCCGACCCCGCAGGCACGGTAATGGGCGAGCCGCCGATGTCCAGCACCGTGCGCCCATTGGCGGTGGTGAGTGTGCCGTCGGCGGTCACTTCAAAGCTGCCGTTGCGGGTGTAGGCCTCGTTGCCGTCCAGGCCTTGCACTGCAAACCAGCTCTTGTCGGTGGTCATGGCGTCCAGGGGGCGGTTGGTCTGCTGGGCCTGGCCCGGCAGGCTGGAGAAGCCGGCCGTGGCTTCCACCGCAAACACACGGGTGCTGGCACCTTCGCCGTTGAGCGGCACGGCGCGGTAGGTTTCGAGCTGGGCCCGAAAACCGTTGGTCGAGGCATTGGCCAGATTGGAGGACAGAATCGCCTGCCGGTTGGCGGCGGCATTGGCCCCGGTCATGGCGGTGTAGATCAGGCGATCCATGTTCTAGCTCCGGTTAGCGCAGGTTGACCAGGGTCGACATGACCTGGTCCTGGGTCTTGATGGTCTGGGCATTGGCCTGGTAGTTGCGCTGCGCGGTCATCATGTTCACCAGCTCGGCCGTCAGGTCCACGTTGGACTCTTCCACCGCGCCCGAGCGCAACTCGCCAAAGCGGCCCACCGTGGGCTGGCCCAGCACGGGCGCGCCGGACTTGTAGCTCTCCAGAAACTCGCCACCGCCCACCGGGGCCAGGCCCTGCACGTTGCGGAAGTCGGCCAGTGCAATCATGCCGCCGCTCTTTTGCGTCTGGCCGTTGGAGTAGCGGGTGGTGATCACACCCTTGTTGTCGATGGCCAGGCCGGTGAACTCACCCGAGGTATAGCCGTCCTGCGACAGGTTGGAGACGGCAAAGTTGGTGCCGTACTGGGTCACGCTGGCGGTGTCAACCGTGACTGCAAAGGGCTGTACGGCCGTGCCGGCAGGTGGCGTAATGGTCAGGCCGGCGGCAGGGGGGAAGGTGGAGCTTGCCAGGCGCACGCCATTCTGGTCGAACTGAAGCTGGCCCTGCAGGGTGGCTGTCGCTGCCGTGGAGCCTGTGTAGACCTCCCATTTGTCGATGCCGGGGACGGCTGCCACCGGTGGCGCTGCGGCAACGGCTGCCTGCGAGGCGATGCGCTTGAAGTACAGATTGAGTGCCTGCGGCTGACCCTGCGAGTCGAACACGGTAAGCGAGGTGCCATACGTGGACAGCGGTGTGTTGGGCGTGACGCTGGTGGCCACCGGTGCCCGCGCGTCCAGGTTGAACTCGGCCACGATGGCGCTGGTCTGCTTGGCGGCAATCGGCGCGCCTGTTGGCACCACCAGGTTTTGCGGAGTCTGGCTGGTGCGCACACCATTGATGTCGGTGGGATAACCCATCAGGAAGGAGCCGCCGTTGTTGACGATGTTGCCATCCTTGTCCAGCTTGAACTGGCCATCGCGCGTGTAGGCGGTGGTGCCATCGGTCTTGGTCACCTGGAAGAAGCCGCCGCCATTGACGGCCACGTCCAGCGTGTTGCCGGTGATGCTGACATTGCCCTGGCTGAAATTCTGCGAAATGGTGGACAGTGCCACGCCGATGCCCGCCGTGTTGCTGGTGCCGCCCGCGCCGATGGCAGAGGCCACCAGGTCGGAGAATTCACCGCGTGAGGACTTCATGCCAACGGTGTTGGCATTGGCGATGTTGTTGCCGATCACGTCCAGGCTCTGGCTGGAGGCGCTCAGGCCGGAGAGTCCTGTTTGAAAGCTCATGGTGGATTCCTTGTGGTGGTTAGAGGATGGATTTGATGGCGTCGTACTTGATGCTGGTGCCGCCCTTGAGCGCCAGGTTCATCGCGCCGCTGGAGTCGGTGCCGACCGAGGCAATCGTGTCGCGCACCAGCGGTGTGGCGGTGACGCTGGCACTGCCCTGCTTGGCCGTGACCGTGAAAGTGGGCGCACCCGAGCCGGTGTATTTGGAGGCGTCCCAGTTGATGTTGTGGGTGCCTGCGGCCAGGGCGCCCATGTCAAACTGGTCAATCACCTGTCCGCCCGGGGTGATCACCTGCACCTGCACGTTGGTGGCGTCGGTGTCCAGGCTCACTGCGGCGGTGCCCGCGCCGGCGTTCACGCTCATGGTATTGCCGTCGGCCACCACCTGGTGGCCAATCATGGCCGCACCCTGCATGACCTGCATGGAGGTGTACTGGGCCGACATGGACTTGATGGTGTCGTTGAGCTGCTGGATGCCCGAGACCGTGTTGATCTGCGCAATCTGGCTGGTCATCTGCGCGTTGTCCATGGGGTTCATGGGGTCCTGGTTGCTCAGCTGGGCCACCAGCAGTTTCAGGAAGCGGTCTGTCTGCGCCTGCGCGCTGGTGCTGGCACTGCTCAGGGCGGTGCTGGATGAGGCAGAAGAGGAGGAGGTGACGGCGGCGACCATAGGATTTCCTTAAGGACTTATTGGCCCATTTGCAGGGTTTTGAGCAGCAAGGTCTTGGCGGTGTTCATCACCTCGACGTTGTTCTGGTAGGAGCGCGAGGCAGAGATCATGTTGACCATCTCTTCCACCGGGTTCACGTTCGACTGGGTCACATAGCCGTCGGTATCGGCCGAAGGGTGTGTGGGGTTGTAGGTGCGCTTGAGCGGCTCCTGGCTTTCCTGCACGCGGCTCACCCGCACGCCGGTGGCGTCCTGCGAGCCCATGGGCACGGTCTCGAACACCACCTGGCGCGCCTTGTAGCCCTTGCCGTCCGGGCCAGCCACGGCGTCTGCATTGGCCAGGTTGCTGGCCACCACATTGAGGCGCTGGGCCTGCGAGCTGACGGCGCTGCCGGACACATTGAAGATGGAAAACATGGACATGGTGGGCTCCTGCGGTATGTCTCAGACCTACTGGCCCTGAATGGCGCTCAAGATGGTCTTGGAAGTGCCGTTAATAAAGCGAAGAGTGGCTTCGTAGTGCACGGCGTTGTTGACGAAGCTGGCACGTTCCTGGTCCAGGTCGACACTGTTGCCATCCATGGCGGGCTGGGTTTGTAGCGTGTACGCCAGGGCAGGAGATCCGTCGGGCTTGAGGCTGCCCAGCGTGCTCTGCATGGGAATATGTCGCGCATTGCTGGCTCCTGTGGTGCTGCTGCTGGCATTGAGGGAAAGCGGGGTGGAGGCCGAGCTGCTGCCCAGTGCAGCGTTCATGGCTTCCTTGAAATTGACGTCGCGGCCCACATAGCCGGGTGTGTCGGCGTTGGCAATGTTGCTGGCGATGACCCGCTGGCGCTCGGCCCGGATCACCAGAGCCTTGGCTTGAAAGTCCAGTCCACTGGTCAAATTGGCAAACATGGCGGTCCTCGTTGGGGGAAAGACAAGCTGCAGGGGGAGCCTGTGGCTTGCGACGTGAGGCAATTATGGGAAAAGCTTTAATTTTTGAGCCCGGGAATAGCGGGGGTTTTGGCCTGTATTTGGGGTCTTAGTCTGTGGGGGGCTTGCCTATAGTTGCCCGCATGTCCCCCGCACACAGGAGTCCCGTTATGCGTCATTACCTATTTGTGAGCCCTGCCCGGCGCAGCTGGCCCAGGCTGGCCGTGCTGTTGTGCGTGGTGGCCTGGATGCTGATGCTGCGCGATGCCCGGGCACAGACCCAGATGCCGGAGCCCGATTACCCCGCCATGGCCCTGAAGTGGGCGCGCGGTGTGGTGGCCCAGTCGCAGCCCGACCCGGCGGTGCGCTTGCGCATGGAAGTGTCGGTGGGTGCGCTGGACAGCCGCCTGAAGCTCGCACCCTGCGGCAATGTGGAAGCCTATTTGCCGCCCGGTGCCCGCCTGTGGGGCCACAGCCGCGTGGGCCTGCGCTGTGTGGATGGCATGGCCCGCTGGAATGTGTCGGTGCCGGTGCAGGTGAAGGCCTATGGCAATGCCTGGGTGGTGCGCGGCCAGATCATGGCCGGCAACCCGGTGACCCAGAACGATGTGGCTTCAGTGGAAGTGGATTGGGCCGAAGAAACCAGCCCGGTGCTGCAGGACCCGGCCTTGTGGCTGGGCCAGACCGCCTCACGCACCCTCAGCAGCGGGCAGGTGCTGCGCCAGGGTGTGGTGCGGCCCACCCAGGTGTTTCAGGCCGGGACCCAGGTGCGGGTGGTGGCTGAGGGCCCGGGATTCCAGGTCACCAGCGATGCCCAGGCCCTGGCTGCCGGGGTGGTGGGCCAGTCGACCCGCGTGCGCATGGACAACGGGCGCATCACCAGCGGCACAGTGCTGGACGCACGTACGGTGAAAATTGACCTGTGAGGGCCGGGACCATGCAATTTTTCCTAAAGTCCGTTAGATTCGAGCCGATAACCACCATACGAGGCTACGCGTATCGTAGTTTTGGAGCACGCAATGAAAGTATCCGGCCACACCACACCCGACCTGCTGGCGTCAAAGACGCCATCAACGAACACCCCCAAAGCCCCTGCGGAGGCGGCGCAGACAGCCACGTCCGCAGCCTCCAATGCCGGGGTGGCGGTGGTCATCACCAGTACCGCACGCGCCCTGGGCAAGGACCAGCTTTCCGAGGTGGATGCCAAAAAGGTCGCCACCATGAAGGCCGCCATTGCCAACGGCAGCTTTTCACCCAACGCGGAGGCGATTGCCGACAAGCTGCTCTCCAATGCCAAGGAAATGCTGGCCGCCGCACCCAAACAAGCCTAAGCCGGGGGGCCTCAACCCGTGCCATAACGCTGGCAAAGGGAGTCTGAGATGCAAAACCCCGCAATCCAACAACTCGACCTGGTCGAACGTCAGTTCAACCAGGTCGCGGCATTTCTGGCGGCCGGTGACGCAGCCCACCTGCAGGCCGCCGCAGCCCTGTTGCAAATCCTGAGTGTGGAGCTGGCCCGTTTGCTGCCCCCCCAAAACAAGGTGCAGGCCAACCAGGCTGAGCTGCACCGGCGCGTGCTGGCCATGGCCAAAGGCCTGCAGATGCTGCGCGACAACCTGTCACGCCAGGCCGCCATGAACCTGCAAGCGCTCAAGGTGGTGGTGCCCACAGCGGCCAAGTCCACGTATTCGGGCGGTACATCGGTGTATGGATCGGTGGCGCGGCAAAGCGGCGCCTTCAACGTGCTGGCGGCCTGAAGAGGCCGATAAAACAAAGGTGCAACTTGGCGAGCAAGGATTCGCCGCCGGGCCGCCCCAAGGCGAATCGCGGCCCCCTTGGGGGGCAGGAAGCCACACGAAGTGGGCGACCGTGGGGGCTTAATGTGATCGCATTTTGGCCCGCAGGCGCGCAATCGACTGGCTGTGCAGCTGGCAGATGCGGGACTCGGTCACATCCAGCACGGCAGCGATTTCCTTGAGGTTCATGTCCTGCTCGTAGTACATGCTCATGATGTACTGCTCGCGCTCGGGCAGCAGCTTGATGGCAGCCACCAGGGCTTCGCGCAGTTTGTGGTCGCGCAGCACGTTGAGCGGGTCGGCCTCGCTGTCGGCCACATGGCGGTCCAGGTAGGAGTCGTCGTCTTCGTTGCGGCCTGACATGTCTTCCAGGTAGACCAGCTGCGTGCCACGCACCTTGCCCAGCAGGCTTTGGTAGTCGGTCAGGCTCATGCCCAGTTCGGATGCAATCTCGGACTCCAGCGGCGTGCGGCCCAGCTTGTGCTCCACACGGCGCATGGCGGTCTCGATGTCTTTCTGGCTTTTGCGCGAGCCGCGCGACATCCAGTCGTTCTCGCGCAGCTCGTCGAGCATGGCGCCGCGTATGCGCTGGGTGGCAAAGGTTTCGAACTGCACGCCCTGCGAGGACTCAAACCGGGTGAGGGCGTCGGCCAAGCCGATCAGGCCGACCTGTATCAGGTCATCCACTTCCACGCTGGGTGGCAATTTGGCCATCATGTGGTGCGCCAGACGGCGCACCAAGGGCTGGTATTGCTTGATCAGCGCGTTGCGGTCGAGTTGACCTTTGGCCGTGTACATCAATGGCTCCTGCTCATTTCCCCAAACCTTACCCGTTCACGCGGCCGTTCGGCCGATTGTTCAAATCCTGCATCCTCTTGCGCCGTGCCGCATGGCAATGGCATCGCATGCTCCAGCAGCCGGGTGACCAGGCGGCGCATGTCGGCTTCAATGTGTGCTTCGGGCTGCAAAGGATCAATACGTACAGGACGGACATCGTACGCCAGAAAATTCCGGGCACATTCGCGCAGGGCATGGGCCACTCCAGCGGCTCCGGTACCTTGCGCGGCATCTTGCATCATATTCAGGATGGTGGGCTCCAGGCGCCCTTTGCGCAACAGGCGTTTCAAGGCCAGGTAGCTGGTCAGCAGCGAGCTTTTTTCACCCGATACGCTCAGCAGCGGCCGCACGGTCGAGCCACCCAGCAGGCGGATCAGTACGTCCGAGCCGGCATAGAGCACCAGTACGCCGCTGCTCTGCAAGGCCTGACCCAGGCGCTGCAGGCTGTGGGCGGGCTTGGCGCCCGGCGCGCACAGCGATTGCAGGCCCATGGCGGCAGGCAGCACGTTCCAGGCCGGCCCATCGTCCTCCAGGGCGCTGTGGCCAAACTGGTAGTCCAGCAGCTGCTGCAGACCGGGGTTGTTGACGGTCTCGGACATGGTGGCATCGAGCACCGTCACGCTGTAGCCGAGTTCGCTCAGGGCGCTGCTCAGTTGCCAGAGCAGGGGCTGTTCGGTGCGCGCGTCGCCATGCGACACCACGGCCAGCAGCTGGGGGGCCAGGGGTGCGGCCAGGCCCAGCAGCCCGACAGCCTGGTTCAGGGGTACATCATGCATGGAGCATTCCGGCGGTGGACTGGCTGGCGTGGCTGAAGATAAAGCCCAGGTCGGCGATCTTGGGGTCGTACACCGAATGGCCGGACGAGCGCATGGACGAGCGCACCAGCTTGTTGGCATTGGCCGCTTCCCAGTCTTCGGGTACGCGCTGGCCGGTGGTCACGCCACGCAGCACCAACTGGTGGCGGATGGCCACGTCCAGGGCGGGGCCCAGCTTGACGGCTTCATCAATCTTGGAAAAGATCACCTGCTGGTTGGCCGGCTGCTTGAAGTTGGCCACCGTGTCTTCCAGCGTGTCGCCATGGCCGCCAGCGTTGAGCACCAGCAGACGCTTCACGCCGGGTATTTCCAGCAGGTCCATCATCTCGCGCTTGCGCGGGTCGCGCGGGGCCAGGCCGGTGGTGTCAATCAGTACCATTTTCTTGTTGGACAAGAGGCCCAGCAGGTCTTGCAGGGCGGCGCGGTCATGCGCCAGGTGGGCCACGATGCCCAGCATCTTGCCGTAGGCGCGCAGCTGTTCCTGGGCCCCCACGCGGTAGGAGTCGAGTGTGATCAGGCCCACGCTGCTGGGGCCATGGGTGCGTGCGCACAGGCCGGCCAGCTTGGCCGCGGTGGTGGTCTTGCCAACGCCAGTGGCACCCACCAGGGCGAAGATGCCGCCTTCCTGGTGCAGGGCCGGGCCCTGGGCATCGGTGTGCAGATTGCGTTCCAGCACATCCAGCACCCAGTGCATGGACTGGGCGGCGTCGGCGTTTTCGGGCAGACGTTCCAGGATCGTGCGCGACAGCGTGGGCGAGAAGCCCGCGCGGATCAGCTTGAGCATCAGGTTGGCCTGGATCGGGTTCTGGCGCGCCTGGCCCAGCCAGTTCAGGGTGTTGAAGCGGTCTTCAATCAGATCCTTCATGGCATTGAGCTCGCGGCTGATGCTGGGCGACAAGGCCTGCGGGGCTGCGGCTTCGGGCTCGGGCCGGACCTTGATCACCAGGGGCTTGGGCTCGGGCGCGGCCGGCTGGAAGCTGTGGGCCGCCGGGCTGCTGGAGGAGGAGGGACGGGGCTCCTGCGGGCGGGTCTCGGGCGTGTCGTCACGCGGGATGCGGATGAGTTTGCTGCCCTCCGGAGCCTCTTCCTGGCGCCGGCGGGCCATGCGCTCACGCACATAGTCCTGGAAGGACAGGGTGCTCATGGCCAGTTGCGCAGCGTCGTCTTCCACGGCGCTGGCCACTTCCTTGAAGCTGGGTTCTGCGGCGCGCTGCGGGCTCGCGGTCTGGCGCTCCTGGCCAAAGCCGGCGTTGCGCTGGCCCGACTGGCCAAACGATGCGCTGTTGTCCTCGCCCAGGGTGGCCAGGCTGTCTTCGCCCGTTGCCACCACCTCGACGCCGTTTTCAATGGGGCGGTTGGACAAAATCAGTGTGCCGTCGCCAAAGGCCATGCGGGCCTTGGCCAGGGCTTCACGGGAGGTTGCGCCGGTAAAGCGTTGGATGTTCATGTTGCACCTCTAAGAATCGGACCAATGCGGATCGTGTGGGTTTCGGGTATTTCGCTGTGTGCCAGCACCTGCAGACGGGGTGCCACGCGGCGCAGCAGCCGGGCAATCGAGCCGCGGATCTGGTCCGGCACCAGCAGGCAGGCAGGCAGACCAATCTCTTCCTGGCGCATGGCAGTCTCGGCAGCGGTCTTGGAGAGCATGTCGGCCACGCCGGGGTCCAGGGCCGGGCCGGCCGTGTTGCCCAGGGCCTGCACCAGCAGGCGCTCCAGACCGGGGTCGATGGCAATCACATTGAGCTCGCGGGTGGGGCCATAGATCTGCTGCACGATGGCGGGCGACAGCGCCACGCGTACGCGCTTGGCCAGCTCGACAGGATCGGTGGTGGAGGTGGCGTTTTCGGCAATCGACTCGATGATGGTGCGGATATCGCGGATGTGCACCGACTCGTCGAGCAGCAGCTGCAGGACTTTCTGGAAGACGGCAATCGAGACCATTTTGGGCACGACCTCTTCGATCAGTTTGGGGGCCAGTTTGGCGACGTGTTCCACGAGTTGTTGGGTCTCTGTACGGCTGAGCAATTTGGAGGCTTGAACTTGCATCAAGTGTGACAAATGGGTGGCCATCACAGTCTCCGAATCAACCACGGTAAACCCGGCCATTTGCGCTGCTTCCTTTTGCCCGGCGTCGATCCAGTGGGCCGGCAGGCCAAACGCCGGATCGGTGGTGGCCGTGCCAATCAGCGGTGTGGTGATGCCGCCCGGGTTGATGGCCAGGAAGCTTTGCGGGAAGGCCTCGCCCTCGCCGACGATGACGCCGCGCAGGGTGATGCGGTAGGCACTGGGCTTGAGCTCCAGGTTGTCGCGCACATGCACGGGGGGCGGCAGAAAGCCCACCTCTTGTGCAAACTTGCGGCGCACGCCCTTGATGCGGTTGAGCAGGTCGCCCTGGCGCGTTTTGTCGACCAGCGCAATCAGGCGGTAGCCCAGCTCCAGGCCGAGCTGGTCCACGGGCTGTAGATCGTCCCAGGAGGCTTCACCGTCATTGGTGGCCACAGGTGCCACCACCTCGGCCTCGGTAACCACCGGGCGGTTGGCCAGGGCCCAGGCGCCGTAGAACAGCACCGCGGCAATGGCCAGGAACACAAAGTGCGGCATGCCGGGGATGATGCCCAGCACGAACATGATGGTGGCGGTGATGGCCAGCACCCGTGGCGAGGCAAACATCTGGCCCACGATCTGCTTGCCGATATCGGTGTCCTTGCCCACGCGCGAGACCACCATGGCCGCAGCCACCGAGATCAAGAGGCCCGGAATCTGTGCCACCAGCGCGTCACCCACGGCCAGCAGGATGTAGGTGTTGGCCGCTTCACTGGCGCTCAGGTCGTGCTGCAGCACACCGATGGTCAGACCGCCAAAGATGTTGATCAGCAGAATCAGGATGCCGGCCACGGCGTCACCGCGCACGAACTTGGAGGCACCGTCCATGGAGCCGAAGAAGTCGGCTTCTTCGCCCACCTCGGCACGGCGGCGCTTGGCTTCCTTCTCGTCAATCAGGCCGGCGTTCAGGTCGGCGTCTACGGCCATCTGCTTGCCGGGCATGGCGTCCAGGGTGAAGCGGGCAGACACCTCGGCAATACGCTCGGAGCCCTTGGTCACCACCACAAAGTTGATCACCACCAGAATGGCAAACACGATCAGGCCCACGGCAAAGTTGCCGCCAATCAGGAAGTGGCCAAAGGCCTCGATCACGGCACCGGCCGCACCGGCGCCGGTATGGCCTTCGAGCAGCACCACCCGGGTGGAGGCCACGTTGAGCGACAGGCGCATCAGGGTGGTCAGCAGCAGCACGCTGGGGAAGGCGGCAAAGTCCAGCGGCTTGACCATATAGGCGGCCACCATCATCACCATCAGGGCCACGGCGATGTTGATGGTGAAGAACGCATCCAGCAGGATGGGTGGCAGGGGCAGCACCATCATGGCCAGGATGGCCACCACCAGCATGGGGGCGGCAGCGCCCTGGACCACGTGGGCGTTGCTGCCGTACCACTGCTGCAGGCTTTTCAGCTGGGCGTTCATACGGTCACCGCTTTCAGGGTTTTGGAGTGGGGATCAAGTTCCGGCGGCACAAAGGGTTGTGGCACTTCGTCGGGCATGGGGCCTTCGCCCTTGAGAGCGGCGCGCAGGCGGTACACATAGGCCAGCACCTGGGCCACGGCGGTGTACAGGGCTGAGGGAATGTCGCGGTCCAGCTCGGCATTGGCATACAGGGCACGCGCCAGCATGGGCGACTGCAGCACCGGGATGGAGTGGTTCTTGGCGATGTCGCGGATCTTCAGGGCCAGCAGGTCGCTGCCCTTGGAAATCACCTGGGGCGCGGCCATGGTCTTCTCGTCGTATTTGATGGCCACGGCAAAGTGGGTCGGGTTCATCACCACGAAGTCGGCTTTGGGCACGGCGGTGACGCTGCTCTTTTGCGACATCTCGCGTTGCCGCTGGCGCTGCTTTTGCTTCATCTGCGGATTGCCGTCGCTTTCCTTGCCTTCCTGTTTCACTTCCTGGTGCGACATCTTCATCTCGCCCATGTGCAGGAACTTCTGCAGCGGCACGTCCACCAGGGCGGCCAGCAGCAGCACCAGCAGCATCAGGCCCAGGCCATTGGTGATCCACTGCACCAGGTGTGCCACGGCCGAGGCCGAGGGCTGCAGCAGCAGCGAAGAGATAGGCACCAGGCCGTTGCGCAAAAACAGCGTGGCCACGGTGAACATCACCGCGGTGATGAGCAGCATCTTGCCCGTGGTGATGATTTTCTTTTTGCTCAGCAGGTTGGCAAAACCGGTGAGCGGGTTGAGGCGGCTGAAGTCGGGCATCAAGGGGGTCAGGCTGTTGACCCAGCCGCCGGATGCCACGGCGGCAATGATGATGGCGGTCATGACAATGGCGGCCAGGGTGGCGCTGGCGGCCAGCCCCACGGTAACCGAATCACTCAGGCGCGGGAACAGGGTGCGGGGGCTTAGCAGGGTGCTGCCGTCAAAGCTGAGCTGCCGGATCATGTCCAGGCGCAGGTGGTCAAAGAAGGCCGGTGCCAGCACCAGGATGGCCACAGAGCCCACGCCCAGCACGGCCAGGTGGGTCAGGTCTTCGGAGCGGCTTACCTGTCCGTCATCGCGCGCTTTTTGGAGCTTGCGCTGTGAGGCGGGTAAATTGCGGTCTTGGCTTCCGGATTCCATGGTCAGAACTTTGTGTAGTTCTGACCATTGTCGTAAGCCCCTCCCGTTTCTAAAGGCTAAATAGCAGGGGGAAAGGCGGCCTGTTCAGTCGCCCTTTCAATTCTGTCTAGAACCCCAGGCTGGCGAGCAGATCGTCCACTTCAGACTGGTTGGTCACCACGTCCACTTTGCCTGTGGCATCCACCACCGGACCATCGAGTGCAGGCACATAGGGTTCGTGGGTGGAGGGGGCTTTGACGGTGGCGTCCGGCGGCGCTGTCTGTATCAGCAGCTGCACCAGTTGCTCTTCGATGGTGGCCGCCAGGTTCACCACCTTGGCAATCACCTGGCCGGTGAGGTCATGGAAGTCCTGCGCCATCATGATGGCGGTCAGGCTCTCGTCGACCTTGCGGCTGGCGCGGTCCACGTCTTCAATGAAATTCATCACATGGCCCTTGGCCACAGCGGCCACCGGATCCTTGACGATGAGCTGGCCTATGCGGTGGGTCTCTGAGGTGATGAAGTCGTGCTGGGCCTTGGCCTGGTCGACCTGGTTGAGCACTTTTTCAGCGGCCTCGCCGGTGAGGCGGGCGATGTAGGAGAGGCGGCTCTTGGCGTCGGGCAGTTCGCCTGCCCAGTTCTGCACCTTGGCGGTGAGGCCCAGGCCGTTGAGGGAGTCGTGTAGCTGGCGTGTCAGGGCTCCGAGCTGCTGGTGCACATCCGCCGCCGAGGCGGATGCAGGATCTACGGGGGTGGAGTCCTGCGTGGCCATGCTTACTTCAGCCCAACTTTGGTCAGGATGTTGTTGACCTTGTCTTCCAGCGTGGCCTTGGTAAAGGGCTTGACGATGTAGCCGGCAGCACCCTGCTGGGCCGCCATCACGATGTCTTCCTTGCGGGCTTCTGCGGTCACCATCAGCACCGGCAGGTGTTTGAGCTTGTCGTCCTTCTTGATTTCTCCCAGCAACTGGAAGCCGTTCATATTGGGCATGTTGATGTCACTGACCACAAAGTCAAAGGTGCTGTTGCGAAGCTTTTGCAGGGCAATGACTCCGTCTTCGGCCTCATCTGCGTCGGCATAGCCGCTCTCCTTGAGCAGATTGCGCACGATGCGGCGCATGGTGGAAAAGTCATCAACGATTAAAAAGCGTAATTCTTTGGACATGACTTGCTCTTTCGAGGTCGATTTTTCTGTTGATCATTAGTATGACCGAAATTTTCGGTCACTATGGTGTCGTTTTCGCCGCCGCAGCGGGTGGCACCGCCTCGGGTTCCGCTTCCACGGGCGCACTCTGGCCCAGCAAGCGCTCCTGCGCTTCCTTGGTCATGACCAGAATGCTGATGCGCCGGTTGATGGCGGCGTTGGGATTGTCGGGCTCAAAAGGCACGCTGGAGCCCATGCCCACCACCCGAGCCAGTTTGCCTTCGGGCATACCCGCGATCATCAGCTCGCGCCGGGCCGCATTGGCGCGGTCGGCAGACAGCTCCCAATTGCTGTAGCCGCGCACCGGGTCGCCAAAGGCCTGGCGGTCGGTGTGGCCGTCCAGACTGATCTTGTTTTCCACGTCCAGCAGGGCCAGGCCGATTTCACGCAGGATGTCGCGCATATAGGATTTGACGTCGGCACTGCCGCTGTCAAACATGGGCCGCTTCTGGTCATCCACGATCTGGATCCGCAAACCGTCGGGCGTGAGCTCCATCTTGATCTGCTTGCTGAACTCGGCAAGCTTGGCGTTGTTGGAAATGGTCATCGCAATCTTGGCACCCAGGGCCGAGAGGCGACGCGAGTCGGCCTTGACCTCGGCCGCCCGGAACTGTTCGGTGGCCACTTTTTTGGCGCGCTTCTCGTCGCCATCGGCCCTGGAGGTCTGGCCCACGCTCTGGCTGATGTCGTTGCCGCCACCATTGAGCAGGCTGTTGCTCGAGCCCGAGCCGCTTCCGCCTGCCAGGGCCACCTTCAGTGGGGACTGGAAGTAGTCGGAGATGCCCTTCTTGTCACCCTCGGAGGTGCTGCCCAAGAGCCACATCAACAAAAAGAACGCCATCATGGCGGTCACGAAGTCGGCGTAGGCAATCTTCCAGGCGCCACCATGCACCGCGTGGCCGCCCTTCTTGACCCGCTTGATGATGATCGGCTGTAGTTTCTTGGCGTCCCCTGCCATGCTCAGACTCCCATGGCCTTACTTCTTCTTCACGAAGGCTTCGAGCTCGGCAAACGTGGGCCGCTCGGTGGAGTACAGCACCTTGCGGCCGAATTCGATGGCAGTAGACGGGTTGTAGCCCTGCATGCTGGCCAGGAGGGTGGTCTTGATGCATTGCAGCTCCTTGCCCGACTCTTCCACCTTTTGCTCCAGCAGGCCAGCCAGCGGCTCGGCAAAGGCATAGGCCAGCAAAATACCCAGAAAGGTACCCACCAGGGCCGAGCCGATCATGCCGCCCAGCACGGCCGGGGGCTGGCCCACCGAGCCCATGGTATTCACCACGCCCAGCACGGCGGCCACAATGCCGAAAGCCGGCAGGCCGCCGGCAACGCGCTGGATGGCGGCCACAGCGGCGTGTTCTTCATGGTGGTGGGTTTCGATCTCGCTGTCCATGAGGGACTCGATTTCGTGGGCGTTGAGGTTGCCGGACACCATCATGCGCAGGTAGTCGGTGATGAACTCCACCACATGGTGGTCATGGCCGACGGTGGGGTATTTCTTGAAGATGGCCGATTCGTGGGGGTTCTCCACGTCGTTCTCGATCGCCATCAGGCCCTCCTTGCGGGCCTTCTGCAGGATGTCGAACATCAGGGCCATCAGGTCCATGTAGCGCGCCTTGCTGTACTTGCTGCCCTTGAAGCAGGCGCCCAGCCCCTTGAGGGTGGACTTGACCACCTTCATCTGGTTGTTGGCCAGGAAGGCGCCTACCGTGGCGCCGCCAATGGTCAGCATTTCCCAGGGCAGGGCGTGCAAGATGACGCTGATGTTTCCGCCGTGGATGATGAACACGCCGAATACGCAGGCCAGGCAGACGAGCCATCCGATGATTACAAACATAGGCGTGAGTGTGACAGCGAGGCCCGGGAGCCTAGGGGTTTAAATGGGGGGCTTTTGACGGCCTGTACCCATCATATCGTCCTGCCGGGGCCTGCACTTGAATTCAATGCAGCAATATGCCGCCCGCACCGGCACCTTTGCCAGCGCGTGCCGGTGGCGAGCACAGGCCGCATTCGAAGTGGCGGCTGTTCTCATAGGCTTCGGACACAAAGTGGCCGCCGCACTTGGAGCACTTGGTCATGGACAGCATGTTGTTGTCAATGAACTTCACCAGGCGCCAGGCGCGGGTGATGGACAAGAGGGGCTCCACGCCGCAGGCGGCGATCTGCTCCATGTAAAGCTTGTAGGCCTTCATGATGGCGTCAATGTCTTCCAGCGCGCTGACCTTGGTGAGGTACTCGTAGGTGTTCTGGAACAGCGAGGCGTGGATGTTGGGCTGCCAGGTCAGGAACCACTCGGTGGAGAAGGGCAGCTGGCCCTTGCTGGGGGAGCGGCCGGCCACTTCCTTGTACAGGCGCAACAGGCGCTCGTAGGACAGGTCGGTTTCGCTCTCCAGCACCTGCAGGCGCGCGCCCAGGTTGATCAGGGCCACAGCCCGCTCGACTTGCTTGGAATCATTCAAAACGCTTTTGGTGGCCATGGTGCTGCTCCGGAATATGTGGTGGTCTGGCTTACAGGGCTTCGGCAAAGCGGCCGGCCATCAGGATGCTGGCGTGCAGGCGGGTGGTGGAGTCGTTGTCCACCTTGGCAGCGGTGTGGTTGGTCAGCAGGTTCCAGACCACTTCATCGTCCATGCGGAAGCGGCACAGCAGCATGTTGCCGGAGGCAATCTTGAAGATCTGGGCGGGAGACAGGGCGCCGATCATGGTGGCCGACTCTTCGGACATGCCCAGGCGGAACAGGGCTTCGGCCTTGTCCTGGCGGATCAGGTTCTGGGCCAGCATCAGATAGGTCAAATTGGCTTCCCGGATTTCAGAAAGAATTTGTTCGTTTGTCATGGCTGGCTCCAGAAGTGAAACATGTATGTAGGGGGTGAACAGCATCTATTCATTTGCCGTTCACCATGGATGCAATTCTGGAAGCCTGAGCCAGAAACTTGAATCAGGGTTTGGATGGTTCGCATGTCAGTGCGCCAGCGCAGGTGTGTAAGGGAACTTCCTACAGCGCTGTCTGGCTGTGGACTTCCGGCTGGCACCCGCCTGCATACGCGTGCTGCGGTTTCACCAAGCACAAAGCACTGCAAGGCCAACCCTGGAGCGCAGCCCCAGGGTTGGCCTTGCAGTGCAAAGCGGTACGTCAGAGGCCTGAGGGCCCCGAAGCGATTACTTCAGCAGTTGCAGCACCTGCTGTGGCAACTGGTTGGCCTGCGCCACCATGGCCGTGCCGGCTTGCTGCAGGATCTGGGCGCGCGACAGGTTGGCGGTTTCCAGCGCAAAGTCGGTGTCCTGGATGCGTGAGCGCGAGGCGCTCAGGTTTTCTGCCGTGCTTTGCAGATTGGAGATGGCTGATTCAAAGCGCGACTGCAGGGCACCGAAGCTGGCGCGCTGGCCGTTGACGCTGGCCAGGGCCGAGTCCACGGTGGACAGGCTGCGGGTTGCCGAATCCACGGTGGACACGTCCAGCGTGTTGGCGGCCTGGAGCTGGCTGCCTGCGGTTGCGGCATTGAAGTAACCCGTGCCCGCGACTGCCTGGCCACCGGTGGCCACAACGCCGAAGGTCTTGTCCGAATCCAGGGTCAGCGCACCGTTGATGGTGGCTGTGACACCGGCTGCAATGGCTACGCCTCCCGCCGACACAGAACCTGTGGCCGCGTTGTTGACCAGCACAATGTCGGCGCCCGATGCGTTGGACAGCGTGATGCCGGTGCCGGCGGTGTTGAGCTTGGCGCTCACGCCGGTTTGGGAGGTCTTGTCGTTGAACGCCGTGATCGCAGCAGCCAGGCTGTCCGCGGTGCTCCCGGCAGCAGGGCCTGTTGAAAAGGCCACATTCACAGCGGTGCTGTTGTCGGAGGTGATCGCAATCGTGTAGCTGCTGGCAGCGGTGAACGCGGTCAGGTCAATGTCGGTGCGCGCCGTCGCGGTGACACCCGTGGTGCCGGACTGGGCATTCACGGCTGCGGCCACCGTCTTGGCACTGGCTCCGGCTGCCACGGTAATGGCGGTGCTGCTGCCGCTGGCGCCGTTGACGGTCAAGGTGCCTGCTGTAATGCGGCTTGTGGCACTGGCGACGGCAGTGGACAGCACGGCATTGGCGGTGGAGCCGGTCACCAGGTCACCGGTTGCGCCTGCGGTGGCGGCCACCACCGAACCAATACGGTTGTTGCCATATTTGCTGGTGCTGAAGTTGGCCGTCGTTGCGGTAATGGTCTGGTTGGCATTGGCGCCCACCTGGAAGGTGGCCGAGCCAAAGCTGCCGTCCAGCAGCTTCTGGCCGTTGAACTCGGTGGTCTTGGAGATGCGGTCCAGCTCGGAGGCCAGTTGCCCCACTTCGGCGTTCAGTGCGGCACGGTCGCTGGCCGAGTTGGTGGCGTTGGCGGACTGCACGGCCAATTCACGTACCCGCTGCAGGATGGTGGTCGCAGAGCCGAGTGCCCCTTCCGCCACCTGCGCCAGCGAGATGCCGTCGTTGGCATTGCGTGCGGCTTGTGTGGTGCCCCGAATCTGGGAGGTCATACGGTCGGCAATGGCCAGGCCTGCGGCATCGTCCTTGGCGCTGTTGATGCGCAAACCCGAGGAGAGTCGCTGCATCGACATCGCCAAGGAAGACTGCGACGTGCTCAGGTTGCGCTGGGCCGTCATGGACGAGATATTTGAATTGATGGTGGATGCCACGGCGAAACTCCTTTAAAGATGTACAAATCGGCTTCGCTGCCGATTGCATAGCCTGCTTACCCACAGACAATCAGAAACGATGGGTAAATTGTGGAGAGGTCGCGCCGGGGTGATTTGCCGATAAGAGCGGTAAATACCCGGCAAATGTGCAATTCAGACGCCGCTGCAGGCCGGCCGGGCGCCTATGTGCAAATACTGGGCGGCAAAGACCGTGCTCTTCTGCTTGAGAGCACCAAGGCCTTGCGCTGGCAATGCGCCGCTGCAGATTGTTCTCAAGTTTGTCCGCAGGCATCCGAAAACTATTCCAACGGGTCTCAAACACCTGTCGTCCGGAGATGCCAAGGGGCTACCCCGGTCATGGCGGTCAGCAGCGATGCTGGCGTTTAGATCGGCAATTCGCCGGATATAGATAGTTTTTTAGGAGTTATCCCATGTCAAACAGCATCAACAGCAATATCAATTCCCTGTCTGCCCAGCGCAACCTGACATCTTCCCAGGCCTCGCTGTCGACAGCCATGCAACGCCTGTCTTCCGGTTTGCGCATCAACAGCGCCAAGGACGACGCCGCTGGCCTGAACATCTCGGAGCGCATGACCTCGCAAATCCGCGGCCTGACACAGGCTTCCCGCAATGCCAATGACGGCATCTCGCTGGCGCAAACGGCTGAAGGTGCATTGGGCTCTGCCACCACCATTCTGCAGCGTGTGCGTGAACTGGCTGTGCAGTCCGCCAATGCCACCAACTCCGCCAGTGACCGTGCCGCCCTGAATGCTGAAGTGGGCCAGCTCTCTTCGGAACTGGACCGCATCGCCAAGACCACCGAGTTCAACGGCCAGAAGCTGCTGGACGGCAGCTTCGGCTCGGCCACCTTCCAGGTGGGTGCCAATGCCAACCAGACCATTACCGCCACGACGGCCAACTTCAGCACCAGCAAGTACGGCAACAACCGCATTGGCTCGGTGGTGGCGACTACCGCCGGTGGAACCGGTGATCTGGTGACCGGGTCCACTGCCGGTTCGAACGTTTCCAAGGGCGTGGTCAGTGCTACCAGCACCATCGTTGCCGATGCCACTTTTGCCGTGAACGGCGCGGTCGGCTCCAAGGTGATTGGCGTGGCCGCTGGCGACAGCGCCAAGACAGTTGCTGCCAACGTAAATGCACAAACCGGTGTGACCGGTGTATCGGCCACTGCCCGTACCGAAGTGGACGCCACCTTCAAGGTTGCCGACAGCTTCACCATGACGGTCAAGTCGGACAACTCGTCTGCCGTGACCGTGTCGTTTGCCACAGGTGCAGCGGCCAATGCGGATGGTTTGGCTGCCGCGATCACCGCGTTCAACGACAAGAGTTCGCAAACCGGTGTGACTGCCAAGCTCAATTCGGCTGGCAACGGCCTCACACTGACCAATGCTTCGGGTGCTGACATTGCCATCACCAACTCGTCTGCCACGGGTACGGCCACCATCGGTGGTGCGGCTGTAGTGGTTGCCACCGGTGTCGCCTATGTAACCGGTGCCGTGACTCTGGACTCTGACAAGACGTTTGGCGTGGTCAGCACCACCGGTGCTGCCGGCGTGAGTTATTTCCTGGGCGCTCAGTCCAGCCAGCTCCAGGCCGCCAGCACCATGGACGTGTCCACCGTTGACTCTGCTACCCGCACACTGAACACCGTGGACTCGGCACTCGCTGCAGTGAACGGCCAACGTGCCAGCTTCGGTGCCTTGCAGTCACGCTTTGACACCACCATTTCCAACCTGGCTACCACCAGCACCAACCTGAGCGCAGCCCGTTCGCGTATCCAGGACACAGACTTTGCCGCAGAAACGGCCAACCTGTCCCGTGCGCAGATCCTGCAACAGGCCGGCACCGCCATGGTGGCCCAGGCCAACCAGCTGCCCCAGGGCGTGCTGGCCCTGCTGCGCTAAGGTGCAGGCAACTTGGGCGCCCAAGCGCTCAAGTTGTTCCACAAATGGTCGATACTGAAACGACGGGGAACAAAAGTTCTCCGTCGTTTTTTTGCTTTTTGGGGCAATACCCGGTGCAATCCGGGCTAGTTCCGGGTTTATGTTCCACGCCAAGATGGGACACTTGCCAGGTTTTGATGGCTAAGGAGTTGCTGGTATGGCTACGATTTCATCTGCAGGTATTGGAAGTGGGTTACAGGTTGAAAGCATCATCACGCAACTGGTGGCGCTGGAAAAAAATCCGCTGAAAACCCTGACCGCCAAGGCCACCCTGGTGCAAAACCAGATTTCCGCCATTGGCACCATCCACTCCGAGTTTTCTGCCCTGGCAGATGCCGCCAAGGCGATGATGAGCCCCACTGCGTGGTCGGCGCGCACGGCCTCCAGCTCCAACACCGCCGCGGCTACCGTGACGGCCACGGCCACTGCCAATGCCACCTCCATCAGCCTGGATGTGGACAGCCTGGCCAAGCCGCAGTCGGTCACGTCACCCACCCTCCCGGCCGGTGGCCTGGTGGGCGCCGGCACCCTGGTGCTGCGTACCGGGTCGTGGGCAGCAGGGGTTTTTACCCCGGGTGGCGCCAGTTCGGATATCACTATTACCGCCGAGGCCACGGACACCGTGGCAAGCCTGGCGGCCAAGATCAACAGCGCCAATTCCGGCGTGGTGGCAACGGCCTTCAATGACGGCACCAGTGACCGCTTGCTGTTGCAGTCCAAGGTGACTGGCACCTCTTCGGGCTTTCGCTTGCAGGTCACCACCGACGCGGACAGCGTCGCCACTGACAACGCAGGGCTGTCGCGCCTGTCGTTCGACCCCGCAGCAGGTGCTTTTGGCATGGCAACGGCAGGCTTGCCGGTGCAATATGGCTCCAATGCCAATGCGCGCATCAATGGCATGGCCGTGACATCCCAGACCAATACCCTGACCAACAACATTCCCGGCGTGACGATTGTGCTCAGCGCCACCACCACCACCAACTACGGGCTGGTCAATGAAGCGCTGGCGCCGGTGACGGTGGCGGTCCGTGAAGATGTGACCCCGGCCGTCAAAAGTGTGCAGGCGTTTGTGACGGCCTACAACACGTTGGCGGCGTCGCTGGCCGATGGGACCAAATACGATTCAGCCACCAAGACTGCGGCCATATTCCAGGGCGACTCCACGGTTGTCGGCATGCAGAACGTGCTGCGCAATATGCTGGGGTCCATCAGCGCGGGCAGTGCCTACCAGCGGCTGGCTGACGTGGGCATTCAAAGGCAGCTCGATGGCTCGCTGACGCTGGACACCACCAAGCTGAGCACGGCGGCAAACAATGGAACCGAACTGCAGAAGCTGTTTACCGCCAACAACAGCAACCCGCTGACCGACGGCTTTGCGAAAAAGTTCTACGCCTTGGCCACAGGCGTTCTGGCCACAGGGGGGCTGGTGACCAACAAGGCCAATGCCCTGCAAAAAGTGCTCAACAACAACGGCACCGAGCAGACGCGGGTGAACGACCGTGCGGCAGCGGTGGAGGCGCGCTTGCGCAAGCAGTACACCGCACTGGATACGCAGATGGCCGGCCTCAACGCGCTCAACGCCTACGTGGCGCAGCAGGTCACCACCTGGAACAAGTCGACGGCCTAGCGCCTGCCTGGCTTGCAAACCGCCGGGTCTTCCCTTTAAATGGGGGGCCCGCGCTGCAAAATTGCTGAAAAACCTTTACGCAGGTTCACCCGGATTTCCCCGGAAAAAGTCCTTCAGTCAGCAGCAGTAGTGTCGATAATTAATGCAAGAACATAAGGAATTGCATCATGTTTACCTCTGTCGCCAATCGGTCTGCTGCTGCCTACAAGCGTGTTGGTGTTGAAACCAGTGTGAGTTGTGCGGACCCCCACAAACTGGTAAGTCTGCTGTTTGACGCGCTGCTGCAGGCGCTGGGTGGCGCGCGCATGGCCATGACGGCCGGCGACGTCGGGCTCAAGGGCCGCAAGATCGGCACGGCGGTGCGCATCCTCGAAGAGGGCCTGATTGCGCCCTTGAATCTGGAAGAGGGCGGAGAGCTGGCCGCCAACCTGCACAACCTGTACCGTTACTGCGTGAAACAAATCACCCTGGCCAATGTGCGCAACGACATGGGCCTGCTGGAAGAAGTCAGCCGCCTGATTGAGCTGGTGTCCAGCGGCTGGAACCAGATCGACGGCAAGCAGCCGGCGTATCTGCAGCCCGTGTCTGCATCGGCTTCGGGAGCACACGCATGAGCCAGCAACTGATTGACTACTACAAGGCCATTGAAGACAGCAGCGCCAAGATGCTGGGCGCGGCCAAAGCCGAAGACTGGGATGGCGTGATGCGCTACGAAGGTGCATGCGCCGTACTGATCGAACAGCTGCGCTACCGGGCCCAAACCGAGAAGCTGGACCAGTTGGCCATTGCCGAGAAGTCCAGAATCATGCTGCGCATCCTGCACAACGATGCCCAGATCCGCTACCTGGCCGAGCCCTGGCTGGCCCACTGCGAGCAAAAGCTGGACGGACCGCAGCTGCTGCACTGAACCACCAAGCCGCTTTTCCAAGCGGCTTTTTTCATACCTGCATGTTCATGATGTCGGTGTAGGCCTGCACCATGCGGTTGCGCACATGCAGCGTGGCCGTGAAGCCGATTTGGGCTTTCTGGATGGCCACCATGGTTTGTTCCAGGCTCACACTGGGGTTTTCCATCTGCACTTCCTGCTGCAGGCGGGTGGATTCGTTCTGCGCGGCGCTGACCGAATTCAGGGCGCTCTTGAGGGCGCCAGAGAAGCCGCCCCCGGAGTCAGCCACGCCCGCCGTGGCGCCAGGACGCACACCCGCGCCGGGGCGCACCGAGGTGGGCATCGTCAGGGGTGAGAGTTTGAGGTCCATGGCAGTTTCCGGGTGAACTTGATTGGGGCTAATACTAGGGCGCAAGGCGCGGGGGCATTATTTTCAAATAGGCGGTAAACACGGCGCTTTTCAAGCTAATGTTTTGCGGGGTGGGTCGAATAATCAGACCCAATCGCAGGGTGAAGTGGACCTTGCACTATTGGAAGCCCGTATGCCAGCACCTACCGCCATCACCGTGAACCCGACCATCGTCCAGCGCTTCAGCGGCCTGGACCAGGGGCAGCGCATGCGCCTGGTGTTGGGCATTGTGCTGTTTGTTGCCATTGCCATCGGTGGCCTGGTGATGGGCCGCCAGGCCGAGTGGCGGGTGCTGTACTCCAACCTGGCCGACAAGGATGGCGGCGCCGTCATCGCCCAGCTGGGCACCATGAACATTCCCTATAAGTACTCCGACGGTGGTGGCGCCATCCTGGTGCCCGCCGACCGGGTGCACGATGCACGCCTGAAGCTGGCGTCTCTGGGCCTGCCCAAGGGCTCGGTGACGGGCTTCGAGATGATGGAGTCCAACCGCTTTGGCATGACCCAGTTCCAGGAACGCCTGACCTTCCAGCGCGGCCTGGAAGGCGAATTGACCCGCTCCATCCAGTCCATCGGCTCGGTGTCCAATGCCCGTGTGCACCTGGCGCTGCCTAACCAGAATGGTTTTTTCCGCGACCAGCAAAAGCCCTCGGCCTCGGTGCTGCTGAGCCTCAACGCCGGGCGCAGCCTGGACAAGGCGCAGCTGGCCGGCATTGTGCATCTGGTGTCCTCCAGCGTGCCGGAAATGGAACCCTCTGCCGTGAGCGTGCTGGACGATACCGGCAAGCTGCTCTCCAAGGCCGGTGATGGCTCCGCCTCCGGACTCAACATCGATGCCGAGCAACTGCAGTATGCCCAGCAGCTGGAGGCGGTGTACAACCGCCGCATCCTGGACATTCTGGAGCCTCTGGTGGGCGCACAGAACGTCAAGGCGCAAGTGACCGCCGATGTGGACTTCTCGCAAAGCGAGTCCACCACCGAGTCGCACAAGCCCAACCTGGCGCTGGACACCAGTGCCGTGCGCAGCCAGCAAACCGTGGAAAGCACCAACGGTGTGGCCAGCACGCCCGCCGGCGTGCCCGGCGCTACTTCCAACCAGCCGCCGGCCCAGTCTTCTGCGCCCATCAACGGCCAGCCCCAGCCACTGACGGCCGCCGGCCAGAGCGGTGCCAACAACAGCGTCAAGAAGGAGTCCATCGTCAACTACGAGGTGGACAAGACCATCAATGTGGTCAAGGGTGCTTCGGGCGTGGTCAAGCGCATCAATGCGGCGGTGGTCATCAACAACTTCAACAAGACCGATGACAAGGGCAAGACCACCAGCACACCGCTGACCGATGCCCAGATTGAAAAGATGACCGCCCTGGTGCGCGAGGCTGTGGGCTTCAACAAGGACCGGGGTGACTCCGTCAACCTGATGAATGCGCCGTTTGCGACCGAGAAGGTGGAGGTGGCTGACATCCCCCTGTGGCGCCAGCCGATGGCCCTGGACCTGGCCCAAAGCCTGGCTTGGCCCTTGGGCACCCTGGCCCTGGCTGCTCTGGTGCTGCTGGGCTTTGTCAAGCCGGCCCTGAAGACCCTGGCAGAGAGCCGCCCGCACGCACGTGACATGCAGCTCGATGCCACCGAGTCCGAGGAGCCCGAACGCCCCCAACTGGCCGCACCCCGGGCAAGCAATGAGCCTGCGGTGATCAGTGATTCCGAGCTGCGCATGGAAGAGGCACGCAAATTGACGCGTGACAACCCGGCTGCAGTGGCTAACATAGTGAAAACCTGGATCAACGGGGAAGCGGCCGCTTAAGTAATCGGGCGCACCGAATAAAACACTATGTCAAACGAAGACGGACTCCAAAGCGCTGCCATCCTGATGATGTCTCTGGGAGAAGCAGAGGCGTCAGAAGTGTTCAAGCATTTGTCACCCAAAGAGGTGCAAAAGCTGGGCGAGGCGATTGCCAAGACCTCCCAGATCACCCGCGAGCGGGTGGACGATGTGGTGCTCAAGTTCCATGGCGTGGCAGCCTCGCAGAGCCTGTTGGTCTCCAACTCGGGCGACTATGTGCGCTCAGTGCTCAAGCTGGCACTGGGTGATGACAAGGCCGCGCTGCTGATTGACCGCATTTTGCAGGGCGGCGACGTCTCCGGCATCGAGAGCCTGAAGTGGATGGACCCGCTGTCGGTGGCCGAACTGCTGCGCAACGAACACCCGCAAATCGTGGCCGCCATCCTGGTGCACCTGGAGTTTGACCAGGCCGCAGACGTCCTGAAGCAACTGCCCGAGCGCCAGCGCAACGAGGTGATGTTGCGCGTGGCCACCATGGAAGGCATCCAGCCCACGGCGCTCAAGGACCTGAATGAAGTGCTGTTCAATGTGCTGGCCGGCGGCGACAAGATCCGCAAGGCCTCGCTGGGTGGCGTGAAGACGGCCGCCGAGATGATCAACCTGATGGGCACCGCCATCGAGGGCACGGTGATCGAATCCATCCGCAGCCACGATGCCGATCTGGCGCAGAAGATCATGGACAAGATGTTTGTGTTCGACGACGTGCTCAAGCTCGACGACAAGGCCATCCAGATGGTGCTCAAGGAAGTGTCCACGGATGTGCTCATCGTGGCCCTCAAGGGTGCGCAACCCGAACTCAAGGACAAGATCCTGGCCAATATGTCCACCCGCGCTGCGGCCACCCTCAAGGAAGACCTGGAATCTCGCGGCCCCATGCGCCTGTCCGAGGTGGAGGCGCAGCAGAAGGAAATCCTCAAGACCGTGCGTCGCCTGGCGGACGAGGGCCAGATTGTCATCGGCGGCGGAGGTGGCGAAGACGCCATGGTCTGATGTCACGCGCCCATTCCTCCTTTATTGCGGCCGAAGACGTTGTTGCCGCCAGCGACTGGGCCTTTGACCCGGTCGACCAGGCGGCCCTGCGCTTTGCCGCCAAGGTCAAAGCACAGGCCGAAGCCGAAGACCGTGCCCGCGATGGCGCAGCCCACCAGGCCGGTTATGCCGAAGGCTATGCCCAGGGCCATGCCCATGCCACGCTGGAAGGCCAACGCCTGATCAGCGAATACATTGCCACCCAGGGTCAGGATGCGGCTCACCAGTTTCTGGGGTTGTTCCAGTCGGCACAGGAGCAGGTGGAACAGTCGCAACAAATGCTGGCCAAGGGCGTGCTGGAGCTGGCCTGCGAACTGGCCCGCCAGGTCCTGCGGCGCGAACTCAGCGTCAACCCCAATGCCTTGCAGCCGGTGCTGCAGGAAGCCCTGGGCATGTTGACGGTGGACACCAAGCTCGCGGCGGTGCGCATGCACCCGGTGGATCTGGATGTCATGGCCGAAGACCTGGGCCGCGAATTTCCCAACCTCAACTTGACGCTGGTGCCCGATGCCAGCCTCACTGCCGGTGGCTGTCTGGTGGAAGCTGCAGGCACCGTGGTGGACGGCACGGTGGAGCGCCGCTGGCACAAGGCCGTGGCCAGCCTGGGCCTGGAGTCCACCTGGGAGCAGGAACTTGATGTCCACTGAAGCCCCAGACCTGCTGGAAACTCCGGCCACCCTGGCCGGATCACCCCCGCAATGGCAGGATTTTTTCCAGCGTGCGCAAGCGCGTGTGGTGCGCAGCTCCACGCCGGAAATGCGTGGCACGCTCACACGCCTGGCCGGTCTGGTGCTGGAGGCCAGTGGCCTGCGCGCGCCCGTGGGCTCGCAATGTGTGGTGACCTCTGGCAAGCGCGAGCCGGTGCTGGCCGAAGTGGTGGGCTTTGCCAATGACCGCGCGTTTCTGATGCCGGCTGGCGATGTGCACGGCCTCTCCAGTGGTGCCAGTGTGGCGCCAGCGGCCAGCTATGTGCCGGTGCCCTCCCTGCACAAGGCCAGCGCGGCTGACTTTGCGTCGGACACCGGCATGCTGCGCCTGCCTCTGGGCGAAGGCCTGTTGGGGCGGGTGGTGGATTCGCAGGGCATGCCGCTGGACCGCATGGGCCCCATTCCGAACGTGGTGGCCAGGCCCATGGAGCGCAAGACCATCAATGCCATGGACCGCGACCCGGTGCGCCACAGCCTGGACACCGGCGTGCGCGCCATCAACGCCCTGCTGACTGTGGGGCGCGGCCAGCGTATTGGCCTGTTTGCAGGCTCTGGCGTGGGCAAGAGCGTGCTGCTGGGCATGATGGCCCGCTACACCCAGGCCGATGTGATTGTGGTCGGGTTGATCGGCGAGCGGGGCCGTGAGGTCAAGGAATTCATTGAAGACATTCTGGGCGCCGAGGGCCGTGCCCGCTCGGTGGTGGTGGCCGCACCGGCGGATGCGCCGCCGCTGCTGCGCATGCAGGGTGCGTCCTACGCCACGGCGATTGCCGAGAGCTTCCGGGACCAGGGCCAGCACGTGCTGCTGCTGATGGATTCGCTCACCCGCTATGCCATGGCCCAGCGCGAAATTGCACTGGCCATTGGCGAGCCACCGGCCACCAAGGGCTATCCGCCAAGCTGCTTTGCCAAGCTGCCGCAGCTGGTGGAGCGCAGCGGCAATGGGCTGAACGGCGTGGGGTCGATCACCGCCTTCTATACCGTGCTGTCCGAAGGCGATGACCAGCAGGACCCGATTGCAGATGCTGCGCGCGCGATTCTGGACGGACATATCGTGCTGTCCCGCACCCTGGCCGAGGCCGGGCACTACCCCGCCATCGACATCGAGCAGTCGGCCTCGCGCGTGATGCACAACGTGGTCTCGCGTGAGCACTTTGAGCTGGCGCGGCGCTTCCGGGCGATTTACTCCAAGTACGAAAAAAGCCGCGACCTGGTGCAAATCGGCGCTTACGCCCCGGGCTCGGACCCGGGTCTGGACGAGGCCATTGCCCTGCACGACGACATGGGCCGCTTCCTGCAGCAGGACATGTTCGAGTCCGCTCCCCTGGCGCCGGTGGTGCAGCAGATGGCCCAGGCCTGCAATGCCGCGTATACCGGCAACCCGGTCTGATGAAAGCCGGCCATGCCTAAATTCAGAGCCCTGGAGCTGGCCATAGAGCAGTCCACCCAACAGCGGGATGCGCAGGCGCGCAAACATGCGCAAGCCCAGAAGACCCTGCAATTTGCCCAAGGCCAGTTGCAGCAGTTGCAAAGCTATTCCAACGACACAGACGCGCGCTGGGTCGGCGGCCACTCCGTCAACCTCTCGGTGGAGCTGATCCGGCACCACTACCAGTTCATGGACCGCCTGCAGCATGCGGCCACGCAGCAGATGGGGGTGGTGGCCAATCTGGAGCGGCAACTGGCCACGGCGCACCAGGCCCTGCTGCAGGCCGAATACCGGCTGGCAGCCTTCAAGCAGGTGCTGAAAGGGCGGCGCATGGAGCAGCAGGTGGTGCAACAGCGGCGCGAGCAGCGCGCTACCGACGAATTTGCCGCCATGCGGCACTTCAGGGACCGCGCTGACAGAAACACGCAGGAGCATGTATGACGATTGAAAAAAGCCCGGCTGCGGCCAACCACTCCAAGGCCTCTGGCACTGCGGCCAGCCACGGTGCCCGTGCCAAAACAGATGCAGGTGATGCAGGGGCGGGTGGGGCTGGAGGGGGAGGGTTCATGGCGATACTGGGCGCCTTGGGGGAGGCTGCGGCTGACGCTCCGGGGCAGGCCTTGGTGCCCGATGCAGCAACCGACGTGCCGACAACTGCCGCCCCCTTTGATGCCAGCACCTTGCTGCAAAACAACCCGCAGATTGCCGCGGCAGCGCAGGATGCCAGCGTGTTCGCGCAACAAGCCACTGCGCTGGTGCGAGACCCCGCTGCCTTGGCGCCAAGCGCAGCCGAATTGGCATCCGACCCTGCGGCCATGGCCCAACAGGCCGCGCTGCTGAGTGCCACGCAGCCCCTGCCTGCTGCGCCGGTAGCAGCGGCTGGCCCCGTGCCAGGCCAGGCACCCGCACCCAAGGGCCTGGCTGCATTGGGCGAGGGGGCAGGCAAAGCAGCCGCGGCAACTGCCGCAGCGCCCGGGTTGGAGGTCGCGGAGTCTTCCACCCACAGCTTGCAGCAGGCCCATGTGCACACCAAGGCGGGCAAAGCGGCCCTGCCGCCGGGTGCCGACAGCAGTGCGCCTGGCAACAGTAGCGCAGCGGCGGGCAGTGAACGGGTCGAGCCCCACAAATTCATGGCGGCCCTGGAACAGGCCAGGGACCCGGCGGGTGGGCGCACGCTGGAACCGCTGCTGGCACCCCTGCTGGCCAGGCAGGAAAAGCCGCAGGGAGAGCGCAAGGGCAACGCGTTCCAGAATGTCGAGCCCACCTATTCAGGCACTGCGCTGGGCGTCAGTGCCCCCGATTTTTCGCAGCCGGGGGCGGGCGCTCCCGTGTTGGCACCCGAGATGCAGGTGGCCGAGCAGGTGAGCTACTGGGTCTCGCAGAATGTGCAAAACGCCGAGCTCAAGCTCGACGGCCTGGGCCAGTCTCCGGTGGAGGTCAGCATCAGCCTGCAGGGCAACGAGGCGCAGATCAGCTTCCGCACCGATGAAGCGGCAACCCGCGATGTGCTGCAGGGGGCTGGCGCCCAATTGAAGGAGATGCTCCTGCGCGAGGGCCTGGTGCTGACCGGCGTCTCGGTAGGCGGCTCGGGCAGTGGCCAAGCCGATGGCGGCCAGCGCCGCGACCGGCAAACCGCCCGCCAGGGTGTGACTGCCCCCCTGCAAGTGGCCCGTGCGGAAACCGGCGTGAACCTGCGCGGCAACAGGACAGGCGGGGCCGGCCGCTCCGTTGATCTTTTTGTGTAGGGTGGCGCGCAAAGGCGAAAATCAGGATAGGCTGTGCAATTACAGGCCTTATTGAACCTTAGAGAGGGTTTTTGGGGTCAATAATCAGCCGAATACAGTGATTGAGGAATAACAGTGGCTACAGCACCTGAAGCAAGCGCAGACGACAAGGCCCCGGCCAAAAAGAGCAAGAAAATGCTGATCATCATCGGCGCGGTAGTTGCCGTGCTGGCGCTGGGTGGCGCTGGGTTCTATTTCCTGGTGCTCAAGCCGCGTGCAGCTGCGGCAGCCGAAGAAGACGGCGGTGATGCGCCCAAGGCGGCCGCGCACGATGGCAAAGTCACGCCCCCGGCCTATTTGCCCATGGACAATATGGTGGTGAACCTGGCCGACGCAGGCGGTGACCGCGTGGCCCAGGTGGGCGTTACCCTGGTGGTGGCCGATGCCCACGCCTCCGATACCGTCAAGGCCTTTTTGCCCACCATACGCAGCGGCGTGTTGATGCTGATTTCGCAAAAGACGGCGGTCGAGTTGCTCACGCCCGAGGGCAAGGAGGCACTGGCCAAGGCCATTTTGCGGGAAGCCATCACCCCATTTGGTGGCGGTGAAGAAGAAGCCCCCGCAGCCGAGGCCGAAGGCGCCAAGAAGAAAAAGAAAGCGGCGCACGCCGAGTACCCGGTGACGGGCGTGCTGTTCTCCAGTTTCATCATCCAGTAAGCAGCGCGAGGCCTGTAACACCATGAGCGAGTCTTTTCTCTCCCAGGAAGAAGTCGATGCCCTGCTCGAAGGCGTCACGGGTGAGAGCCAGAAATCGGTCGAAGAAGATGCCGAGCATGGCGAGGTACGGGCCTACAACATTTCCAGCCAGGAGCGCATCGTGCGTGGGCGCATGCCCACCATGGAAATTGTCAATGAGCGCTTTGCCCGCAACCTGCGCCAGGGGCTGTTCAATTTCATACGCCGCAGCCCCGAAATTTCGGTGGGGCCGGTGTCGGTGCAGCGCTACAGCGCCTTCCTGCGTGAGCTGGCCGTGCCCACTAACTTCAACATCGTGGCGATTCGCCCCCTGCGTGGCAGCGGCATGATTGTGTGTGAACCCAGCCTGGTGTTTGGCGTGATCGACACCCTGTTTGGCGGTATTGGCAAGTTCCAGACCCGCATCGAGGGGCGCGACTTTTCGGCCACCGAGCAGCGCGTGATCAACCGGCTGGTGGATGTCATCACCGAAGAGTACAAGAAGGCCTGGAAGGGCATTTACCCCTTGGAGCTGGAATACCAGCGCTCCGAGATGCAGCCCCAGTTCGTGACCATTGCCACGCCCAGCGAGATTGTGATTTCGACCTCGTTCCAGCTGGAAATTGGAGACATCGCGGGCTCCATCCATTTCTGCTTCCCGTATTCGACACTGGAGCCGATCCGCGATGTGCTGTACTCCAGCACGCAGGGCGACTCGGTTGAAGTGGACAAGCGTTGGGTGAATGTGCTGACCCGGGAAATCCAGGCCGCCGAGGTCACCTTGGTGGCCCATCTGGCCACGGCCGAGGCCACGGTGGAGCGGTTGTTGTCGCTTAAAAAAGGTGACTTTATTGAGCTCGAGCGTGAATCCCGTATCCAGGCGACCGTGGATGGTGTTCCAATCTTCGAGTGCAACTACGGCACGCACAATGCCAAATACGCAATCCGCATAGAGAAGGCTTTACGCGGTAACGACCAGAACTGGTTAGGGGATAGACATGGCCACTGAAGATATACCCGACGCAGGCGCGGACGACGGCATGGCCGATTGGGCCGAGGCCCTGATGGAGCAGAAGTCCAGCGATGGTGCGGGCGATGCACAACCCGGCTCGGTGCTTTCGGGCGATGCGCCGCGCCCCTTCAGCTCAGGCGGTGGCGATGCATCCATGCAGGACATCAACATGGTGCTGGACATTCCGGTGCTGCTGTCGGTGGAGCTGGGCCGCACCAAGGTGCCCATCAAGCACATCCTGCAACTGGGCCAGGGCTCGGTGGTGGAGCTCGATGCGTTGGCTGGCGAGCCCATGGATGTGCTGGTCAACGGCTACCTGATCGCCCAGGGCGAGGTGGTGGTGGTGAACGACAAGTTCGGTATCCGCCTGACCGATGTGGTGACGCCATCCGAGCGGCTGCGCCGCGTCAGCAAGAGCTGAAGCTGCAGGCTGGAATGACGCAGTCCCTGATTCTGATCGGATTGTTTTTGTGCGTGCTGGTGAGCCTGCCCTTTCTGATTGAACGCCTCAAGAAGCACTACGGCCTGTCCATTCCCGGCATTTCCGGGCCTTCCCGCGTGGTGTCTGTGCTGTCGCTGGGCGCGCAGCAACGCGTGGTGACGGTAGAGGTGGGGCCACACAATGCCCGCGTCTGGCTGGTGCTGGGTGTTACCCCCCAGTCCATCCAGTGCCTGCACACCACGCCCGCCGAGAGCGTGCCTGCCAACCCGGTGGCCGAGTCCGCATGAGAGTCCAGAGCGCGTTTGGCAAGGCCACCCTGGTGCTGCTGGCACTGATGCTGCACGGCTTGGCGCACGCCCAGACCCAGGGCCAACTGCCCCTGATCATTGGCAGCAGCCAGGGCGGCACCAGTTATTCGGTGCCCATCCAGACCCTGCTGTTCTTTACTGCGCTGTCGTTTTTGCCGGCCGTGCTGTTGATGATGACGGGCTTTACCCGCATCGTCATCGTGCTCTCGCTCTTGCGCCAGGCGCTGGGAACGCAGTCGGCACCGCCCAACCAGGTCATCGTGGGGCTGTCCCTGTTTCTCACCCTCTTTGTGATGGGGCCGACTCTGGACAAGGTGTATGCCGATGCCTACCTGCCCTACACCAACAACACGATTTCCTTTGAGCAGGCGCTTAGCAAGGGAGAGGGCCCTATACGCAGCTTCATGTCCAAGCAGACACGCCAGTCGGACTTCGCCCTGTTTGTGAAGCTGGCCAAGTTGCCTGCGGACACCACGGTGGATGCGGCACCCATTCGCGTGCTGGTACCGGCCTTTGTGATCAGTGAACTGAAGTCGGCCTTCCAGATCGGCTTCATGATCTTCATCCCTTTCCTGGTGATTGACATGGTGGTGGCCAGTGTGCTGATGTCCCTGGGCATGATGATGCTGTCGCCGGTGCTGGTGGCCTTGCCGTTCAAGCTGATGCTGTTTGTGCTGGCCGATGGCTGGAACCTGCTGGTGGGTTCGCTGGCAGCCAGCTTTGTGAACTAGAGGACGCCGCATGAACTCTCAAATGGTGTTGACCATGGGCCAGGAAGCCCTGCTGATGTTGCTGATGGTATCTGCCCCCGTGCTTGGCACGGCGCTGCTGGTCGGTTTGCTGGTCAGTCTGTTTCAGGCCGTGACCCAGATCCACGAGGCCACGCTGGCTTTTGTGCCCAAGCTGATTGCGGTGATTGCCGTGTTTGCGATTGCCGGCCCCTGGATGCTGACCATGCTGGTGGAGTACATACGCCGCACCATGGAAGCGATTCCCGGCTCGGTCACCTAGGCCACAGGGTTGCCAGCGTGATCAGTATTTCCGAGGCGCAACTGGCGGCCTGGATCTCGCCCATTTTTTGGCCCTTTGTCCGTGTGCTGGCGGTGTTCACCTCGGCGCCGGTGTTTTCTTCCAGGGTGTTTCCAGTGCGGGCGCGTGTGGCGCTGGCGTTTCTGGTGGCCCTGGCCTCACAGGCCAGTCTGCCGCAGGCTGACATCATCGGCTTCAACGACCCGCGGGCCCTGGGGGTATTGCTGCAGCAGGTGGGTGTGGGCATCTCCATCGGCTTTGCCGTGCGCCTGGTGTTCGCCGCCGTGGAACTGGCTGGCGAGGTGGTGGGCTTCCAGATGGGGCTGAACTTCGCCTCGTTCTTTGATCCGGCCATGAACAACCAGTCCAGCGCGGTGGCGATCTTCTTCTCGCAGATGACCTCGTTGCTCTTTGTGGTGATGAATGGCCACCTGATGGTGCTGATGGCGGTGAACCGCAGCTTCCAGGCCTTTCCGATTGACCAGAACTTTTTGCAGGCCATGGGTCAGATGAAGCTCTACAAACTGGGCGCCGACCTGTTTGCCAGTGCCTTGTGGATTGCCCTGCCCATGGTGGGCTTGCTGATGTTCACCAATCTGGCGCTGGGCATCATTTCACGCGTGGCGCCGCAGCTCAACATTTTTGCCATCGGCTTTCCCATCACCTTGCTGGTGGGCCTGATCGGCATTGCCTTTACCCTGCCCATGCTGGACCAGCCCTTCATCACGCTCATGGGCCGCGTGATCGACATCTTCGGCTGAACGGGCCGGAAGCCCTGTTTTTTCGCAGGGCCGCCCCAAGAAAAAATGCGGCCCCCTCGGCGGGCAGCGCAGCACACGCAGTGGCAAGCGTGGGGGCCACGTCCCGCCGCCGGGCCGCCCCAAGGCGGGACAGCCCCCTCGGGGGGGCAGCGCAGCACACGCAGTGGCAAGCGTGGGGGCTACATTCACACCAGTTCGTTGCGGATAGCGTAGACCGTCAGTTCGGCGTTATTGCCAAGCTTGAGTTTTTCCAGCAGGCGCGCGCGGTACACGCTCACCGTCTTGGGGCTGAGCATCAGCTCCTCAGCGATTTCAGACAGCTTGCGGCCCGAGGCTATCTTCAGCAGGGTCTGCAGCTCGCGCTCCGACAGGGTGGAGTGCAGGGTTTCGGAACTGGGTTCTGACAGGTTGTTGACCAGCATTTCTGATACGGCAGCGCTCACATACTTGCGGCCCTGCGAGATGGTGCGCACGGCCGCCACCAGCTCGGTGGGGTCGCCAGCCTTGTTCAGGTAGCCGTGTGCACCGGCGCGCAGGCAGCGGATGGCGTACTGGTCTTCAGCAAACATGGAGACGATCAGCACGCGCACCGCAGAGCCGCCCTCGCGCAGGCTGGCCAGCACCTCCAGCCCCCCTCGGCCGGGCAGGTTCAAATCGAGTATGAGCACATCGCAGGGCGTGGTGCGCAGCACCTCGCGCACCTCGGAGTAGCTGCCGGCCTCGCCCGTGACCTGGATGTCGACAGCTTCGCTCAGGGTGTCGCGGATGCCACGGCGCACCATGGCATGGTCATCGCATAAAACAACTTTGATCACAGGAAATCGGCCTCGGTAGGTGTGCTGGTGTCCCCGTCCAGGGGAATGGTGAGTATGACGGTGGTGCCATGTCCCGGCCGGGTGCTGATGTCTAGCCAGCCACCGGCCACCTTGGCGCGCTCCTTCAAGCCCCGTATGCCAAAGGCATCGGGGTTGTTGAGCGCGGCGTCTGAAATGCCGGCGCCGTTGTCGCTGATTTCCAGTGTCAAAACACCCTCGGCATTGGACAGGTCCAGCTTGACCTGGCTGCATTGGGCGTATTTGGAGATGTTGGTCAGTGCTTCCTGTGCCGTGCGGTAGGCCGTGAGCTGGATGGACTTGTTCGATTGCATGCCGGGCTGGTTGCAAACCAGTGAGGTCTTGACGCCGCTGCGCCGCTGGAAGCTTTCGGCCAGCCATTGAATGGCGGGGTAGAGCCCTTGGTCCAGGATGGCCGGGCGCAGGTTCATCATGATGCGTTGGCTGGCGCCTATGGCGTGTTGCAGCATGTCGTTGGCGGTGGCCACGTGTTCGCGCATGTCGTCTGTCTGGCCGTGGCGGGCCATCCAGGCCAGGTCGAGGCGAACCGCAGCCAGGGAGCCGCCGATGTCGTCGTGTATCTCACGCGCAATGGACGCGCGTTCATTCTCGATGGCGGTTTGCAGGTGCTGGGCAAAATGGGCCAGGCGCCGCTCGGATGCCGCCAGTTCGGAGACCGCGCGGGCTTCGGCGGCTTTGGCCTTGAAGACCTCCAGCGTGCTCCCAATCACACGGGCCAGCTTGTGCAGGTCATCCTTGGGCAGGTAATCGCTGATGCCCATCTGTATGGCGGCCACTGCTGCGGATTCACCGATCGCACCCGACAACAAAATGAAGGGCAAACGCACGCTGCTGGTCTGCAACAGGCCCCAGGCGTCCAGCGCGGTGAAGCCGGGTAGCCGGTAGTCGGCCAGGATGATGTCAAAAGGCTGCTCTGTCAGTTGCCGGGAGAAGTCTGCCAGCGAATCAACCCGGACAATTTGAAACGGCAGCTTGTCTTTGGTGAGTGCTCTGCAGACCAGCGTGTGGTCCAGTTCGGAGTCCTCCAGATGCAAAATAGTGAGACGCGGGAGGAGTGCTGGGTTTGCCGTGGACATTGGCGCTGATTATCTGTTTGCGCTGACGCAAGGTGCAAGTTCTTTTGCTTGCGAAAAGCCTCCTGGCTGGCCAAAATGGTCACAATGCCCTAGTTTCCTGCTAACCTCGCCATAGAAGAAAAGTGGTGCTAACAAGATGAAGTACTTTCCTATACAGAGCGGCTTGGAGGAATCCTGACGATGCAAGTGTCACTGACAACACCGAGCGCGCCATCCGTGCAAATGCCACTGATGCTGGTGGCGGAAGTGCAAGACTCTTTGTTGGTGGTGGTGCATGACTTGAACCGCCTTGATGGCCTGCTGGCGCACACCATGGAAAACCTGATGGAGCGCTTTACTTCTGCCAGTGCCAATCTGGCCAACCCCGAATTGATTTCGTCCAAGGAGCTGGATCTGGTTCGCAGTACCTTGCGTGCTGCCGTGACCGAATTGCAGTTCCAGGACATGGCCTCCCAACTGATTTCCCATACTTCCAAGATTCTGCAAGGCTGCGCCTATCGGCTGGCCTCGGAGTCCATGGGGTCTGAGGACGGTGAGGCCGTTCCCTTTGTTGAAGAGGTGCCTGAGCGGCCCAACCCGGTAACCCAGGACGAGATGGACGCAGGTTCCATCGAACTTTTCTGAATTGAAAGCCAAATAATGACGAGCTGGAGCATTTGATGCCTGTAATTCTTGCTGTTGACGACTCTCCTTCCATGCGGAAGATGGTGTCCTTTACGCTCACCGGAGCGGGTTACCAGGTCGTGGAGGCCGTGGATGGACAGGATGCCTACGAGAAGGCACAGGCGCAGTCCTTTGATTTGGTGCTGACCGACCAGAACATGCCGCGCATGGATGGGCTGGGCCTGACCCGCAAGCTGCGCGACCACCCCCAGTTCAAGACCACCCCGATCCTGATGCTCACAACAGAGTCCAGTGACCTGATGAAGCAGGCCGGTCGTGCGGCGGGTGCCACCGGCTGGCTGGTGAAGCCTTTTGATCCGGCCAAGCTGCTGGACGTTATCAAGAAGGTCATCCGCTAAGCAGCGGCCACCACCCGAACAAGAAATTTGCAGGAGTAACACATGTCCGAAACGCATCAAGACAGTGGCAGCGGCGGCGATATCGATCTGAGTCAGTTCTACCAAATCTTCTTTGAAGAGGCGGGCGAGAACCTGGATCTGATGGAGACCATGCTTCTGAATCTGAACTTGGAAACCGCCGATGACGAAGAGCTCAACGGCATTTTCCGCTGCGCGCATTCGGTCAAGGGTGGGGCTGCAACATTTGGCTTTGCCGACGTGGCCGAGCTGACGCACAAGATGGAGTCCCTGCTGGACCGTTTGCGTCGCCACGAGTTACAACCCAACTCGGCGATGGTGGACGTGCTGCTGGAGTCTGCCGATGCTTCGCGCAGCCTGCTGGCGCGGCACCAAACGGGAGATACCAGCCCGGCACCTCCAACCGGTGACCTGGTGAAGCGGATTGCCGATTTGGCTGCGGGCAACGCGCCTGTTGCTGCGGCTGTTGCACGTCCAGCACCTGCACCCGTGGTGGCCCCGGTGGCGGCGCCCAAGCCAGCAGCGCCGGTTGTGGCCGGTGAACGCCAGCTTGAAATCAAGGTGGGGCCTTTGGAGAACCCGGCACAGGCCGATGCCATTGCCGAACTGTTCCGCGATATTCCCGGCTTGGGCACGATTCAGCCGCTCAGTTCGGACCGCAAGGAATTCCGCCTGTTCGCCGTGCAGACCGCCTCGACGGACGATGATTTGCTGGACCTGTTCACTTTTCACGTGTCGCGCGAGCAAATTGAAATACGCGATGCTGCGGCAACGCCCGCTGCGGCCTTTGTGCAGGATGCCAGCCACGGCTTCTTTGATGGAGCCCCGGGTGCACCATCAGCGCCCACCGCAGCACCAGTGGCTGCCGAGGCCTCTGCCGGTTTTGGATTCTTTGACGGCGCACCGGGTGCACCATCCGCTGCCCCTGAGGTGGCTGCGGTCGAGATGGCAGCCGAAATCAAGGCCAGCCCCAAAGCCGTCGTCAAGGCAGCGGCGTCTCCTGCGGCC
This sequence comes from Rhodoferax lacus, assembly GCF_003415675.1. GTDB lineage: Bacteria > Pseudomonadota > Gammaproteobacteria > Burkholderiales > Burkholderiaceae_C > Allorhodoferax > Allorhodoferax lacus. The sequence continues at coordinate 4,975 of NZ_QFZK01000024.1, read as the reverse complement.
CAGCCCGAAGCGGCCACCATCCGTGTGGCCATCAGCAAGGTGGACCAGCTCATCAACCTGGTGGGCGAACTGGTGATTACCCAGGCCATGCTGGCGCAAAACAGCCGCGCGCTGGACCCAGCCATCTACCAGCAGTTGCTGACCGGCTTGGCCGATCTGGACCGCAATACCCGCGATCTGCAGGAATCGGTCATGTCGATCCGCATGATTCCCATGTCCATTGTGTTTAGCCGTTTTCCGCGCATGCTGCGCGACCTGGCAGGCAAGTTGGGCAAGAAGGTCGATTTCGTCACCCAAGGCGAGGCCACTGAACTGGACAAGGGACTGGTCGAAAAGATCACCGACCCGCTGACCCATCTGGTGCGCAACAGCTGCGACCACGGCATTGAGATGCCGGCCGACCGTTTGGCAGCTGGCAAGTCCGAAACCGGAACGATCACCCTGTCGGCATCGCACCAGGGTGGCTCCATCGTGATCGAGGTGCGCGACGACGGCAAGGGCCTGTCGCGCGAGAAGATCCTGAACAAGGCCCGTGAGCGCGGCTTGGATGTGTCCGACCAGATGTCGGACGCCGATGTGTGGGGGCTGATTTTTGCTCCCGGATTCTCCACCGCAGAAGTGGTGACTGATGTGTCCGGCCGTGGCGTTGGCATGGACGTGGTCAAGCGCAATATCGCAGCCCTCAATGGCACAGTCGAAATCGACTCGGCCGAAGGCTTTGGCATGCGGGTGGCGGTGCGCCTGCCGCTGACACTGGCCATCATGGACGGCATGTCGGTGGGTGTGGGTGACGAGGTCTACATCCTGCCGCTGTCATCCGTAGTGGAGTCGTTCCAGGTCAAGTCGGATGCGGTCAGCACCGTGGGGCAGGGCTCGCAGCTGGTCAAGGTGCGCGACGAATACATGCCGGTGATCGAGCTGGAAAAAGTGTTCCAGGTGCCGCGCTTTGATTTCGAAAAGAACAGCGACATCATGGTCGTGGTGGAGGCCGATGGCAGCCGCGTGGTGCTGCTGGTGGACGAGTTGCTCGGCCAGCAGCAGGTGGTGGTCAAGAACCTGGAGTCGAACTACCGCAAGGTACCCAATGTGTCGGGTGCCACGATTTTGGGTGACGGCAAGGTCGCACTGATTCTGGATACCGGAGCCCTGGTGCGCCGGTCCAGGCACTAGAGGAGCACGCAATGGGAATGATGGAAAAAATGGACGAACTCACAAGCACCGGCGCCCGCGAGTACCTTACCTTTCGCCTGGACCAGGAGGAGTATGGGATCGATATCCTGAAGGTGCAGGAAATCCGGGGCTACGAGCCGCCAACGCGCGTTGCCAATGCGCCCGGCTTCATCAAGGGCGTGGTCAATCTGCGTGGCACGATCGTGCCGATTGTGGACATGCGCCTGAAGTTCAACTGCGCCAAGGCGGAGTACGACAGCTTTACCGTGGTCATCATCCTGAATCTGCGCCAGCGCATTGTGGGCATCGTGGTGGATTCAGTGAGCGATGTGATGGAACTGCCACCCGAGTCCCTGAAAGCCGCGCCCGATATCGACAGTGTGATCGATAGTGGCGCCGTCATGGGCCTGGGCTCGCTGGGCGACCGTATGCTGATTCTGCTGGATATAGAGCGCCTGATGTCGGCGCCAGATATGGGCCTTGTCAGTTCAGGTGAATAGTTTGGCCTTTGGGAGGCCGGTGAAACCAATAGTTAAAAGTTTGATGGACGCAAAATGAGTACACACGCTGCCATCGATTCCACAGGTGACGCAACCGGCATGCAGGGCCGGGAGTTCGCTTGGACCAATGCCGATTTTGACCGGGTGCAGGATCTGATTTACAGGCGCGCTGGCATCAGCCTGCATGACGGCAAACATGCCATGGTCTACAGCCGCCTGTCGCGCCGTCTGCGTGACACGGGCCACCAGAGCTTCAAGGAGTACCTGAGCTGGCTGGAGTCTACGGACGGCCCCGAGTGGCAAGAGTTCGTTAATGCGCTGACGACCAACCTCACTTCATTCTTTCGCGAGCAGCACCATTTCCAGATTTTTGCGGAGCACTTGAAATCCAAGCCTGCGACCCATCCCTGGCGCGTGTGGTGCAGTGCGGCCTCTACCGGCGAGGAGCCGTATTCGATTGTGATGACGGCCTTGGAGGCCCTGGGTAGTCGGCCCCGTTTTTCGCTGATGGCCAGTGATATCGATTCCAAGGTGCTGGCGACTGCTGCCAACGGTGTGTACAAGGGCGAGTCGCTCAAGGGCATCAGTGCGGCCCAAATGCAGGCGTATTTCATGCGGGGCAAGGGCTCCAACTCGGGGTTGGTGCGGGTCAAGCCGGAACTCAAGCAATTGGTGGAGTTCCTTATCGTCAATCTCATCAAGGACGATTGGCCGTTCAAGGAGGCATTTGATGTGGTGTTCTGTCGCAATGTGATGATTTACTTTGATGCCGAGACGCAGCGGCGTGTTCTGGAACGCATACACCGCGTCATGAAGCCGGGAGGCGTCCTTTTTGTTGGTCATGCGGAAAATTTCAGTGATTCCCGCGATCTCTTTGTTCTTAAAGGGAAGACCGCATATGAGCGCCGTTAAGCACATGCCGGATGGTTTTTTCCACGCGGGAGGCTACACATGAGCCAATTCCTGTCGGGTGCCATTGCGGCCTCAGCCAAGTCTGCCCTGTCTATTCCACCTACAAAAACATTGCCAAGCGGCCGCGTGTCCCGTGTCGACCAGTTCAAGGCACAGCCTCGCAAGCCGGGGGAAGCGTCCTTCTTCTATGCGGACCACCACTTTCAATACGACGCGGTCAAAGTGTTGCCGGGTGAGTACTTTGTATCGAATGAAGAGATTGTGATCATGACGGTGTTGGGCTCCTGCATTGCGGCCTGCCTGTGGGACGGCCGCGCACGCATTGGTGGCATGAACCATTTCATGCTGCCCGATGGCGATACCGGCGACGGGTCAGGCCGCTACGGTTCCTACGCAATGGAGTTGCTGATCAACGAGATGCTCAAGCTCGGTGCGCGCCGCGAGACCATGCAGGCCAAGGTTTTTGGTGGTGCCCAGGTCATGGCCGGGTTCACGACTATGAATGTGGGGGAGCGCAACACCCAGTTTGTGCAGGACTACTTGTCAACTGAGCGCATTCCGATTGTTTCCGAGGACGTGCTGGACATTCATCCGCGCAAGGTGTGCTTTTTCCCGGTCACAGGCAAGGCGTTGGTGAAGCGGCTTGCCCATTCCCATCCGGAAACGCTGGCGGTGGAAGAGCGACGGGGAAATGCAGCCACCGTTGCCAAGTCCAATGCGGGCGGCTCTGTAGATTTGTTTTGAGGACCTGGTTTGACCAAGAAGATTCGCGTTGTGGTGGTGGATGACTCCGCATTGGTGCGCAGTTTGCTGGCGGAGATCATTAACCGCCAAGCAGACATGGAGTGTGTTGGCACTGCCAACGACCCTCTGATTGCCCGTGAAATGATCCGGGAACTCAATCCCGACGTCATCACCCTGGATATTGAGATGCCCAAGATGGATGGCATCGAGTTCTTGGGGCGGCTCATGCGCCTGCGGCCCATGCCGGTGCTGATGATTTCCACGCTGACCGAGCGCGGTGCAGACATCACCATGCGTGCCTTGGAATTGGGGGCTGTGGATTTCGTTGCCAAGCCCCGTATTGGCGTGGTGGACGGCATCAATGACTTGGCCAGCCAGATTGTGGACAAGGTCAGGGTCGCATCGCAGGCACATGTGCGCCGTAGTGTTGCGCCAGCAACTACTGCAGTGCCTTCGCAGGCTGCTGCTGCTCCACGCAACCAGGCCATTGGGCGCATTTCGACAGAAAAGCTGATCTGTATTGGCGCCTCCACCGGAGGCACTGAGGCTATCAAGGAGATTCTGGTGCGCATGCCTGCTGATTCGCCTGGCATTGTGATCACGCAGCATATGCCCCCGGGGTTTACGACAAGTTTTGCGGCGCGGCTGAATGGCTTGTGCCAAATCTCAGTCAAGGAAGCGGCAAACGGAGATCGCATCCTGCCTGGGCACGCCTACATAGCGCCAGGAGGCAAGCAGTTTCGCATCGACAAGAGTGGGGCCAATTACGTGTGTGTCGTAGAAGATGGGGAGCTGGTTAACCGGCACAAGCCTTCAGTGGAAGTGCTGTTCAAGTCAGCCGCACGCGTAGTGGGACGCAATGCGTTTGGCATCATGCTCACCGGTATGGGCAATGATGGCGCCAAGGCAATGAAGGAAATGCGCGACTGCGGCAGCTATAACTATGTGCAGGACGAAGCGAGCTGCGTGGTGTTTGGCATGCCGCGCGAGGCTATCCTGCACGGAGCAGCTGACGAGGTGCTGCCACTTTTGTCGATAGCGCCGGCCTTGCTTACCAAGCTGAGCGGAAGCAACGACCGCTACAGAGTTTAGTAACAGCGTCTGCTCAGGTGCGTAGGCGCATCCCAGGCTCCCTGCGCCCGCCCATATCTTTCGATTCTTTTTACGACCTTCTTTGAAACCTGTTGAAAGCGTGCCATAATCGAAGGCTGCGCTGATGACGGTGCAGGCGGGAATCGGGATAGAGTAAATAAAAAGACTTTATCAAGAAACTTGCAAACAGCCTTAAAACTGTGTCATAATTCAAGGCTTCGCTGATCACAGTGAAGTTAGCAAGAAGGTGGTAAAAAGCCTCTTGTGTTCCTTAAAAATTTACAGCCGATAAGCGTGGGCGTTTGAGGTGAATAGCCAAGTTCTTCGGAACTAGGTCTTAACTGACCTACAAACGCTCATGAAGTAAAAAAGATGTGAAAGTCAGAGATGATATTCACGTCGATTCCAATTTATGAGTTGCATAGAAATATGCGAAAAAATTCAAGATCGAACTATAGAGTTTGATCCTGGCTCAGATTGAACGCTGGCGGCATGCCTTACACATGCAAGTCGAACGGCAGCACGGGAGCAATCCTGGTGGCGAGTGGCGAACGGGT
>NZ_QFZK01000023.1 GCF_003415675.1 Rhodoferax lacus | reverse complement strand
CCGCACCCATGCCCGGCATGGTGGTCACGGTGGCGGTGAAGGTGGGGCAATTGGTGAAGAAGGGCGACCCGCTGCTGTCGTTAGAGGCCATGAAGATGGAGACCATGCTGAGCGCCGACCGTGATGCAGTGGTGCACGCCATCCATGTGCGCGCGGGCGAGACCATCAATGCCCGGGACTTGATGGTCGAATTGCACTGAGTCGGCAATGCGGGGGGGTGCCATGCCCGCATGGGTGTCTTGCGGGGCACAGCGGGTTCGAATGGACTGGCCGCCCATTCACCACAACTCGTGCGCTGAAATCTCATTGGCGCAGATGAAGTCCATGCGCGTGGCCTCGGGCGTATCGGTGGAGCCTTGCGCCCGGGCCCCCGCCAGCAACTGGCAGGCCAGCTGCCCCACCTCCAGCAAGGCCGCCTGCTCGCGCGGCTCCCATAGTCCGGCAAAGCTCAGACGCAGGCAGTGCCGGTAGCGGTGGCTTGCACAAAACACCTGGCCGGGGCCGATGGTGATGCCCGCGCGCTTGCACAGGTTGAACAGGTCCATGGTATCCACCGCCACAGGCAGCTCCACCCACAGGGTGTAACCGGCCGGTGGGTCGTTGACCTTGGTGCCCGCAGGAAAGCTGGCCAGGATCATCTTGCGGGCCTGGCCCAGGCGCTGCTTCATCAGCAGGCACAGGCGGCGCAGGTGGGCCTCGTAGCTGCCCTGCGTCAACAGGTCGGCCAGGGCGTACTCCAGCACCGCATTCGTGGCAGCACCCTGCACGCGCTTGAGGGTGGCCAGCTCCTTGCTCCAGCGCCCGGCGTCCACCCAGCCCAGGCGTATGCCGGGTGACACGGTCTTGGCAAACGAGCCGCAGGTCATGACCCAGCCCTCGCTGTCATAGGCCTTGACGGCGCGCCGCCGCGCATCGGTGGCCAGCAGGTCGTTGAACACCACGTCTTCAATCAGGGGCAGCTGGTGCTTGGCCACCAGCCGGGCCAGGGCGCGCTTGTGCGTGAGCGGCATGACGGAAGCCAGCGGGTTGGACAGCGTGGGCACCAGCAGCAGGGCCTTGATGGGTTGCGTATCCAGCGCCAGTTGAAGTGCGGGCAAGGACACGCCGGTGCGGGGGTCGGTGGGCAGTGCCAGAGCCTTGAGGCCCAGCGACTCCAGCAGGTCCAGAAAGCCAAAGAAGGTGGGGCTCTCGATGGCCACCAGATCGCCCGGCCGGGTGACCGTCTGCAGGCACATGGCCACGGCATTGATGCAGCCCGAGGTGATGACGATGTCATCGGCCTTGAGCGCGCAGCCCAGGTGCAGGGCGCGCAGGGCCACCGCGTTGCGCAGCGCCAGCGTGCCCGAGGAGCTGGTGTATTCGGTCAGCGTGCTGCGCTTCTGGCGCGTGGCGCGGCCCAGGGCAACACGAATGCGGTCGTTGTCAAAAAAGTCCTTGTCCTTGGGGGAGTAGCCGGCAAAGCTGACCACGGCGCGGGTGGCTGCATCAATCACCTGTTCGCTGGCCCGGGGCCCGGGCTGCAGCTTGGCAGGTTCGGGCTCCTGCTGGATTTTTCGCACCAGCGCGGCCGCCTTGGCCCGGCTGGCCGCCGCCACAAAGTAGCCGGACTTGGCGCGTGGCTGCACCAGGCGGTGCTCTTCCAGGGTGGCCAGGGCCTGCACCACGGTGGCTACCGACACATTGTTTTGTGCGGCCGAATCGCGCACCGAGGGCAGGCGCTGGCCCGGCTGCAGCGCGCCACTGGCAATCATCTGCGCCAGGCGCAGGGCAATTTGCAGGTACAGAAGCGGGGTGTCGGCCATGACTGCATCGTACGCCCTGTGCCCACAGAGGCAGCAGTACAGATGAGCGTCAAACCTGCCAGCACAGATGGTCCAATGGGCTGCCCTGCTGTGCTGCACTTGGGTGCAGCTTGTGCCTGTGCAGCAGCGATGCAAAAAAGCACAGTAAAGGCTTCACCACAGGAGAAGCACCATGCCAGCAAAATCCCCCGCCCGCACCCTCACGCACACCCTTACGTTATTGGCCCGCCAGACCCGCATGATCAACGCGAGTGAAGGCCTGCGCCTGCAAGTGGTCAGCGGCTGTCTGTGGCTGACCCGCCCGGGCGACGCGGTGGACCGCTTTCTGGTGGCTGGCTCCAGCATCGAGCTGCATGAAAACCAGGTGCTGATCCAGAGCGACCGGCACCCAGGCGCCCAAGGGCTGGAGGCTGCGCGCTACAGCCTGGTGCCGCTGCGCGCGCCGGTCTCGCGTGCCAGCGCTGCAATAGCCGCACCCGACAGGACGCTCACGGTCAGTGCATGCCAGGCAGCGACACTGCTACAGTGACCCCATAACTACCTCGGGAACATCATGAAAATATTGGTCGCCGTCGACGGCTCGAAAGCCTCTTTGCATGCGGTGAAGTACGCCGCCAAACTGTCGGTCAATCTGCGCAGCGAAGACCTGATCACCCTGGTCACCGTGCACGATGACCAGGGCCTGCGCCATGCCGAGCATCTGGTGGGTGCCGAGGCGGTGCAGGACTATCTGCGCGAGCTCAGTGACCGCGAACTCAAGGCCGCACTGGCGGTGCTGGTCAAGGCCGGCATCAAGCACAACGCCATCATCCAGACCGGGCCTGTGGCCAACACCATCGTCAACCTGGCCCACAAGGGCTTTGACCTGGTGGTCATGGGCTCCAAGGGCCGCTCCGGCCTGGTCGATGTGCTGCTGGGCTCGGTGGCCCAGCGCGTGTTGGCCACCTGCAGCAAGCCCGTGCTGTTGGTGAAGTAACCGGCCCCAGAGCCGGGCCTACGTTGCGTCGCTGCGCGCGCCGATCTCGCGCGCCAGCGCCGCAATGCCTGCGTCCGACAGATCATTGGTAGCAAAGCGGCTGTGGTCTGCGCCCTCGGCATGCTTGTTCATGGAGCGCAGATAAAAACGGTCGTAGTGCTGCGCCAGCAGCTCGCCCACCAGGGTGGCAAAGTCGCGGGCCTGGGCCAGGCCCTTCCAGCGCGTCACGGTCTCACCGCCGCAGGATTCCTTGAGCCGCTCCAGTTGGGTCACCAGTTCGGGGCCGCTCAAAAAGTAGTCGTAGTCGCGCAGCAAAAACTGCACCCGCTGCTCCATGCTGGCCTGCACGCGCAGCCACTGACCGTCCTGTATGCCCTGGAACACCGCATCGGGCACGCGCAGCTGGCCGATGCGCTTGCTCTCGGACTCCACATACACCGGGCGCGCCGGGTCGAACTGCTGCACGGCGGAGAGCACCTGGGTCTCGAACATTTTTTGCGAGGGTTGCGGTTGCCCCGGCAAGTCACCCAGCACCGAGCCCTTGTGCGCGGCCAGGGCTTCGAGGTTGAGCACCTGCTGGCCCTGCTGCTGCATGGCCTCCAGGATGCGCGTCTTGGCGCTGCCGGTGGGCCCGGCGATCACGGTAAAGCGCAGGGCCTGTGGGACAACGGCCAACTGTTCAATCACATGGCCGCGCCAGGACTTGTAGCCGCCTGTGAGCCGTTTGGCCGACCAGCCCACCTCGCGCAGGATATGGGTGAAGGCGCCACTGCGCTGGCCGCCGCGCCAGCAGTACACCAGCGGCGTCCAACCCTTGGGCTTGTCGGCAAACATCGTCTCGATATAGGTGGCCACATTGCGCGCCACCAGCACCGCGCCCACCTTGCGCGCATCAAAGGCCGAGACCTGCTTGTACAGCGTGCCCACAATGATGCGCTGCTGGTCATCAAGCACCGGGCAGTTGATGGCGCCGGGGATGTGGTCTTCGGCAAACTCAGAGGGGCTGCGCGCGTCGATGAGGGCGTCAAAGCCAGCGAGCTCTTCAACCGTCGCACGGGTATGATCAATTGGCGTCAATGGGTATCCCGTTGCATGTTGAATCTAAAGAGCAATTTTATGCCCAGCACCACCCTCCCCTCCCCCGCAGCCCCTGTGGCCCCTCTGCGCCTCACCTCCTTCAGCCACGGTGGCGGATGCGGCTGCAAGATTGCACCGGCTGTGCTCTCGCGCCTGCTGGCCAACGTGAACATGCCGCTTCTGCCCCCCGACCTGCTGGTGGGCACCGAGACCAGCGATGACGCCGCCGTCTACCGCATCAACGACCAACAGGCCATCATCGCCACCACCGATTTCTTCACGCCCATCGTGGACGACCCGTATGACTTTGGCCGCATTGCCGCCACCAACGCGCTCTCGGACGTGTACGCCATGGGCGGCACGCCGCTGTTTGCGCTGGCGCTGGTGGGCATGCCCCTGGGCAAGCTGCCCGAAGAAGCCATCCGCCTGATCCTGGCCGGTGGCCAGGACGTGTGCAAAGCGGCAGGCATCCCCATTGCCGGTGGCCACAGCATCGACACGCTCGAGCCCATTTACGGCTTGGTGGGCATTGGCCTGGTGCACCCGGACAAGATCAAGCGCAACAGTGCGGCACGGGCCGGCGATGTGCTGATCCTGAGCAAGCCGCTGGGCGTGGGCATGCTCTCGGCCGCGCTGAAAAAAGGCGTGCTCTCCACGGAAGGCTATGCCGACATGGTGCGCTGGACCACCAAACTCAACACGCCCGGCATTGCGCTCTCCGCCCTGCCCGAGGTGCACGCCATGACCGATGTCACCGGCTTTGGCCTGGCCGGGCATTTGCTGGAAATCTGCCGTGGCTCGGGCCTGTCAGCGCAAGTGCAGTTCGATGCCGTGCCGCTGATTCCCCTGGCCGCGGCCATTGCCCAGGGCGGCACCTGCACGGGTGCATCGCCACGCAACTGGGATGGTTATGGCAGCAGCATGGTGTTGCCCGAGGGCTTTGCCAGCTGGAAGCAAAACCTGCTGTCAGACCCGCAGACCAGTGGCGGCCTGCTCATTGCCTGTGCGCCGGAAGCCGCCGATGCCGTGCTGCAGATCTTGCGGGCGCAGGACTTTGCCGATGCCGCAGTCATCGGCAGCCTGTCGGCCGGTGCCGCGCAGGTGACCGTGCGGTAGCGTTGGCGCCGCTTGGCCTGTGGCTTACCTGCCAAGACCAGTCCAGGGCTTGCGCCCGGTCAACCAAGGTGCACATACATCCCTCAGACCGTGAATATTCCTCAGTTTTGGGCATTTTTTGCCTGAGCCATCCCACGCGCTCGTGTAAGCGAGTGTGAGAATTGATTGTCGTCAACAGGGCTGGAGCGAGCCGATTGACCTCAGGATGAGCCCACCGGGTACCCCACAGAGCCAGTTCAAGGTCCCCGGCAAAATAAAACAGCCAGAGGGATGAACATGCGCGTACTCCTTGTCGAAGACGACCACATGCTGGGCAGCGCCGTGCAGAAGCATCTGGGACATGACGGCTTTGCCGTGGACTGGATTACCAGCGGCTGGCAGTTCACCGAAGCCGTGAACTGCCATACCTATGATTTCGTCATCCTCGACCTGGGCCTGCCCGACATGGACGGCAGCGTGCTGCTGGAGCGCCTGCACAGCGCCCAGATGGACATCCGGGTGATCGTGACCACCGCGCGCGGCAGCATCAGTGACCGCATCAACCTGCTCAACCGGGGTGCTGACGACTTCCTGGTCAAACCCTTTGACCTGGACGAGCTCACCGCCCGCATCCGCAGCCTGCTGCGGCGCTTTCCGATTGCCGATGCCGACGCACACGCCACCACCCACGGCCCGCTGCGGCTCTATCCGCTGCGCCTGTGCGCCACCTGGGATGGCGTCAACGTACCGCTGACCCACCGCGAATTCTGGGTGCTGGAGATGCTGGTGCGGCGCAAGAACCAGGTCTTGTCGCGCCGCCAGATTGAAGAGTCGCTATACGGCAACGGCGAGGAAGTCGAAAGCAACGCGATCGAGGTCTACATCCACATGCTGCGCCGCAAGTTCCGCGCAGACCTGATCCACACCATCCGGGGTGTGGGTTACACCATCGCGCCCGCGCTCTAGGCCATGGCCGAAATCCTGCTGGTCAAATCACTGCAGCGCAAGGTCACCGTGGTCACCTCGGTGGCCATTGCCGCTGCCTTGGTTCTGGGCGTAAATGGCGCCCAGCGGGCCGAGCAGCTCGAGCAGCGCCAGCATCTGGACATGCACCTCGCAGAGGTTGCGCAAACCGTGATTGAATTCAGCCGGGATGGGGCCACAGAGGCCGCCAGCCTGGCTACCGGCGCCGCACCACGGCTGTATACGCCGCCCAATGCCAATATGGATTTGAGCTTTCAGGTCTGGCTGAAAAAAGGGCCCACGCTGCTGCAGACCAATATGCCCCTGACGGGCAAACCCTTGATGCCGCTGGAGCAACTGGGCTTTGAAAACGGCATGGTGGACGGCAAGCCCGGGCGCATGTTCTCCCTGCCTGCGGCCGACCAGTCCTACATCGTGCAGGTGGCCGAGCAGTTTGAAGACCGGGACAACGACACCCCCACCCTGCTGCACTACTATTTTTTGCCCATCGCGCTGCCACTGCTGTTTGCCATGGTGACCACCTGGACTCTGTTGCGGCGCTCGGCCGACGCGCTCGATGCCCTGGTACACCGCCTGCGCGTGCTCGACCCCAAGCAAATGCAGGCGCTCTCCATCGACAGGCCGACCCACGAAATCCTGCCGGTGATTGAAGAGTTCAACACCCTGTTCCAGCGCGCCAGCCAGGCCCTGCAATCCGAACAGCGCTTTACCTCCCTGGCCGCCCATGAACTGCGCACGCCGCTTGCCGGCATCAAGGCGCAGGCGCAACTCGCTCTCAAGGCCCGCAGTGTGCAGGACCAGCAGGAGGCCTTGCAGGAAGTCATCAGCGGCGTGAGCCGGGCCTCGCATGTGTTTGACCAGCTCATTGACCTGACCCGCCTGGACAGCGCCAGCCACGGCACCGCCGAACACTTTGGCCCCGTGTCTTTTGAGTTGGTCTACCAGCAGGTCCTGGATGACCAGGCCGCCCGTGCCCGGGCCAAAGGCATGGTGCTGCAGACGCAGTGGCAGGCACCCACCGTGCAGGGCGCGGAGTTCGCCATCTACCTGCTGCTGCGCAACCTGCTGTCCAACGCCATCCAGTACGGCAGCGAAGGCGGCCGCATCGACATCACGACAGTGCAACAGGCGGACGAACTGGTGCTCTGTGTGGACGATGCGGGAAAGGGCATCCCTGCCGAATCGCGCAGCAAGGCATTCGAGCGCTTCAACCGGCTGGACCAGTGCGGCCCGGACGGCGTGGGCTTGGGGCTGTCGATTGTGCAAATGGTGGCCACCATGCACGGCGGCACAGTGCAATTGCAGGACTCGCCGCTGGGCGGCCTGCGGGTGAGGGTCGGCTTTCCACGCCGGAACCTGGCAGCAGCATGAACGAAAAACAAGGGGACTGAAAATGACGAAAACCAATCTGATGCTGGTCGATGACAACGTGCTGTTCAGAAAAGGCCTGGGCGCCTTGCTGGGCCAACAGGCCGACATGGTGGTGAAGGAAGACATGGCCGGAGGACGCGATGTAGTCCAGGCTATTCTGCGCGCCGACCCGGACGTGCTCATCCTGGACATCAAGCTGGCCGGCACCAGTGGCCTGGATATCGTCACCCAGATCAAGAGCCGCAAACCGCGCATCAAGGCGGTGTTGCTGACGGCCTCGCGCACCGAAGAACATGTCTGCACCGCCATGCGCATCGGCGTGGATGGCTATGTGCTCAAGGACGCCACGCTGGAAGAGGTGCTGATTGCCGTGCGCAGTGCCGTCAAGGACAAGAAGTACCTCAGCCCCGATGTATCGGGCCAATTGGTCAGTGGCTTTTTGTACCCCGAACAGTCCAGGTCGCGCTCAACCGAGCTGGACGTGCTGACCAAGCGCGAGCGCGGCGTGCTGCAGCTCATTGCCGAAGGCCGCACCAACCGCAGTGCGGCCGAGTTCCTGTCGGTCAGCCCCAAAACCGTGGAGAAGCACCGCGCCAGCCTGATGCTGAAACTGGGTCTGAAGAACGCCACCGACGTGGTGCTGGTGGCGCTGGAGTTGGGCCTGATCGACAAGCCCAGCTACTTCAGCCACCGGGCCATCATGGTCAACCACCACAGCCAACCCCTCGTGGCGCATTAGCCTCTCTTCTTGGTTCTTCAGGGCACAACCCAGGGCGACAAGGCCTTTTGGGGGCCGGTGGTGCCGAGTTGCACCACCGAGGCCCCCTTGGCCAGGAAGCGCTGGCCAGGCCCCAGGCTGACCGAGCGGAACATGGAGGGTGCGGGTGTTTGCCCCACCACATGCTCCACACGCTCGACAAAGAAGTCCCGCGAGAAACTGTCCATCATGTGGCCCAGCGCGTCGCTGGCCACCGTGATGGCAAACAGGGTGTTGATTTGCACGGCCTCCTGGCTCACCGCCAGGCCCTTGTTGTGCAGCCAGATCTTGCTGCGCAACAGGCGCGACTCATGCCGCGGCGGCGGGTCCGACGGGTAGACCATGCGCACATTGCCCGCCTCCACAAAGGCCTGGCCCGGCAGCTTGCCGCCCAGCAGTGCATAGGACACATAGACCGGCAGCGCCGCTGGTGCGCTTGGGGCTGCCTGCAGGTCGCTCGCATCGAGCCACAGCACCATGGCCCCGGGTTTGGCGGCATAGGCCTTGTCCCAGAAGGCGGCATCCGGTGGCCCGTCCAGCACCAGATCCTGCAAGCGGCCAGCATCCGCCCCCATGCCGCGGCGCAGGGCCGCTGCGGCCACCAGCGCGCTCTCGGAGCGGCGGTACACCTGCACCACAGTACCGCCTTCATTCAATTCAGCCAGGTAGCTGGCCAGCACCTCGCCATCCAGTGCGGCTCCACGGGACAGGTACAGGTTGTACTGGTTGCCACCCTGCAGTTGCGGCATGAGGGTCTGGGCAAATAGAGCCGGTATTTCAAAGCGCTCACTGAAGGCATGGATGGGGCCCCAGTCCGAATCACCCAGCCCGCCCAGCAGGGCAAACACGGGCTGCTCGCGGTAATGCGCGTCCAGCTGCGCGGCCCAGCCGCTGCTCGGGCCGCTCAGGTCCCAGACATGCAGCACCCACTTGCGGTAGGAGCGGTACATGCGCATGGAGCCCGCCTCGCGGCGCGATTCGTCCTGGCGCATGTTGGCGCCCTTGTCGCGAAAAAAGGCCTGCATCACATCCAGCATGGCGCGCCGCCGCTCGGCCGACACACCGGGCTGGATGACGGTGGCGAAGTGGATTTCTTCGGCGTCCACACCGGGCGCTGTTTGCAGTGACAGGGTGGCCAGATAGGCCGACAGCGCCTGCAGCTCCTGCGGGTTCAGGGCGTAGTGCGGCATCAGCGGCTCCAGGGGCTTGCCGGAGGAGTCGATGCCGGTGGCCAGCACCCGGGCCAGCAGGGCCTCGGTATAGGGTGGTCGCTGGCGGCTGCCCAGCTGGGCCTTGATGCGCGGGCTGCGCACGGCCAGGGTCTGCTCGGCGAACAGGGCCGCAGCGGTGATGGGGCGCGCCGAGTATTGCCCCTCGGTGCTGCCATAGCCGCTGCGCCGGTGGCAGGTAGCGCAGGCCGCCGCGGCCCCGGAGAGCGCCGTCTGGCCGGCGCCCAGCGCCTTCAGCGGCTCCCCCCGGCTGCCCAGGCCTTCGCGGTAAATGCGCTGGCCCATGGCCAGCAGCACCTGCATCTCAGGGCTGGGCGGTGCGCTGGCCTCGGCTGCCTGCGGCGCCGTGGTCTGCGCCAGGGCCGCACCGGCCAGCAGCCAGGATGCTGCAAGAGCCCACACGAGGCGGGCTGGCAAACGCCCGACAAAAGCCCGCGCTGTGCGCCTGGAAAAATTCATGGTTTGGACATCCCTTGCTTGTGTCTGCTCTGCGCTTCACGCAATATGCGGTAGGCCCCCAGTGCGTCCAGCTTCACCGGCTCCCCTGGCTCCACCGCGTTGGGCGATGTGCCTGCTTCTGCATTCTGCACGCGGCCCTCCAGGGCAGCCTCGAGTTCGGCCACCGAGGCATGTGCAAACGCACCGGCCAACAGGGCCAGCACACCGCTGGCATGCGGCGCGGCCAGTGAACTGCCCGACACCGTGGTGTAGGAAGCCAGCCCGCCGTGCGACAGGTCGGCCGTGCGAATGCCCACGCCCGGAGCCAGCAGGCGCGGGAAGGCGCCCGCATCGCAGGCCGAAGGGCCGCGGCTGGTGGCACGGGCCAGCTGCCCGCTGCTGTCGACTGCGCCCACCGAGAGCACCCCCGGGTTGTTGCCCGGGCTGTTGCTGGTGCCGGGCTTGGGGCCATCATTGCCGGCCGCAAACACCACGGCCATGCCGGCGCTGCGCAGGGCCTGGATATCGTCGGCAAACTCCAGCACGCAGGCGCCGGTCGAGCGCCCGCTGAGCGACCACGACGCGTTCACCACATCTGGCGCATCCAGGGTGCTGGCATCGCCATCCGGATCGAGCAGCCACTGAAACGCCAGGTGGATATCGCTCATGCTGGCCCGGCCCTGCCCGTTGTACAGGCGCGCGGCAATCCAGCGGGCCTGTGGCGCCACACCGATGCCCGAGGCCCCCACCAGCACGCCCAGCGCCTGTGTGCCGTGGCCCATTGCGTCATAGGGCGTGGCCTGCTCGCCATGCGGGTCAAACCAGCTGTTGCGCCCACCGCGCCATTGGCTGCGCAAGTCCGGGTGGGCCAGGTCAGCGCCGGTGTCCAGGGTGGCCACGGTAATGCCCTGGCCCAGATAGCCCAGGGCCCAGAGGGCCGGCACCTGCAGGGCCTCCAGATTCCACTCCACCACCGCCGGTGGCGCCACCGGGGGCTGGGGCTGCACCCGTGCTGAGCCTTCGGCATCGGACGGGCCCGCGCTGGCGCGGGACGGGGGTGTGCGCTGGCTGCGCCCGCCCTGCACAAACGAGTCCAAGTCCAGCCGCGCCACAGCCGGGTGCGCCGCCAACTGCCGCACGGCATTGGCGGGCACCGTGAGGGCCAGGGCATGGATCAGCCACAGGTCGCGGATGCGCTCTGCGCCCACAGAGTGCAGCAGGGGCTGCACGGCAGCACGGTTGCGCACAGCCTGTGCCTGCAGGGCCAGTTGCAGGCGGTTGTCGCGCAGGCTGCGGTCGGTTGTGGCATAGGGCTGCAGGTCCAGCGCGTCGGCAAAGCGCAGCAGCACGGCGGTATCGGCATGCGAGCCGCTGCGCTGCAGCGCGCGCTCCAGCTCCGGGCTGATCTGCGCGGCGTGGGTGGGCAAGACAAAACAGAAGGCCAACACCCAGAGGGCAGGCAAAAACAACCGTGCGCAGGTGGGGCGGGCGCAGCGCAATGCCATGGACCTGACCTGCTCCGGTGCTACTGCACCGACAGGTCGGCTATCTTTACCTGCCCCAGCAGCAGGGTGACCTTGTCGCCGCTGCGCAGTACCTTGCCGGGGTTGCCAAACATGATGAAGTAGGTGCGGTCGGTCAGGATGTTGTTGTTGCGTGCGGTCTGGCGTATGCGCCCCAGCACCGGGGTGTCGGGCACGCCCAGCGTGGCGCCGTGGGCCGCGTCCAGCAGGTAGGGCTGGTTCTTCCCGTCCAGCAGCGGTGCGGCCTTTTTGGCGTCCAGCACGCGGTAACGGAAGTCCAGCATGGAGTTGGCCGCCGAGAGCCGCAAGCCCTCCACCCGGATGCCCCAGCGCCCTTCCAGCGATTCTTCCAACGACGCGGCAGCGGCCGACTCTGCCGAAGACTCAGACGCCGCATCCTTCAAGGAGCTGGCACAACCGGCCAGTTGCAGGGCGGTGCACAGCACGCCCAGCAGCAGGCCTGCATGGCCTGCGCGCAGGGCTTGTTTGGCGAACATCATGGTGGCCATTACATCAGACCTGGAGAGCTAGTAAGAGGCGCCGCTGAAATTGTCGATGCTCGCACCCAGGGTCTGCAGCTGGATGCCCAGCTTGCCAGCACCGGTCCAGGCGGACACTTCGGGCAGTTGCACGCCCCCCACGTAGGCACCGTTGACAAAGGCGGTCACCAGGCCTTTGGCACTGATGGCTGCGGCCAGTGTGCCGC
Organism: Rhodoferax lacus; assembly: GCF_003415675.1. Taxonomy (GTDB): domain Bacteria; phylum Pseudomonadota; class Gammaproteobacteria; order Burkholderiales; family Burkholderiaceae_C; genus Allorhodoferax; species Allorhodoferax lacus. The sequence goes on along the minus strand of NZ_QFZK01000023.1, from coordinate 39,222 downwards.
CACCCGCGCACGCGGTGGTGGCAAAGCCGGCCTGGCGCGCGGCCACCGACACATTGCTGCCGCCCAGGATGGTGGCGATCACCAGCTCCGGGTTGCTGTTGTTCAGACCTGCCTCGCAGCGCACGCGCACATAGTTGGCCGGCGCATTGGCGCTGCCGCCACTGGCCTTGAGCACCAGCGCCGAGTCCGCAAACGGGGTGGCGCTGAAGCCAACCGCCTGGCTTGGCGCGAACGGCTGGTTGAGCAAGGCCAGACCGCCCAGGGTCACGCCGTTGCTCCTGGCGGCTGCACCGGCAATGCCCAGGTCGGGCACCGAGGTCGTGGTGCCGACCTGCTGGCTCCAGGCCGTGCCCGCGCCGGTGTTGCCCAGGCTGCTGGCGTCGGTGCGCGTGAAGTCATCCAGCACGGCCATGTTGGCAGGAGCCAGCGGCTTCTGTACGGTCACCGTCACCAGGGCTGGCGCACTCAGGGCCCGGCCATCGGTCACGACATAGCTGAAGGTGTCGGCGCCCACCACACCGGAAGGCGGCGTGTAGGTAAAGGCACCGCTGCTGCTGAGCTGGTACGACCCACCCAGCGCAGTGGCACCCGATGCCGCCACGGCCCGCAGCGGCAGGGGGTTGGCAGGGTCGGTGTCATTGAGCAGCACGCCTTCGGCGGAACTGATGCTGATGGAAACATCCTTCACACCGGCATAGCTGTCGGCCACCGGCGTGGGTGCCGCACCATTTGGCGCTGCGCCCACAGCACCGGCCACACCCTGCACACCGTAGCCCAGAAAGGCCAGCATGCCCCCCTGTGCCTGGCCGCTGTTGGACAGGTTCAGGCGCCGGTCCAGAATCGCATAGCGGGTGCCGCCGCCCAGGTCAGCTGCCGGTGTGAGCACCACATCCAGCGTCTTGGCAGCGGGCAGCAAGGCGGTGTACTGCCTGGCGCTGAAGGTATAGGGCTTGCCGTCTTCGGCCACCACGTTCCAGTGCAGGCCGTCAATCATGGGTACATGCGTGGTCAGGCCGGCATTGAGCAGGCGCAGCAGTGTGGTGCCCGGCGCACCCACCGGTGCAATCACGGCATTGCCCGGATAGGGCTGGCCATTGATAAGGAAATACTTGGGCTGGTAGTTGAAGGTGCTGGTGGGGCCCGCAGTCGTGCCGTAGCTGTTATCCGCCACGGCCGCGTGCAGCGCGGGATCGATCTCGCTGTACAGCAAGGTGGCCTGGTTGTCGTAGGCCACACCGGCATAGGCCTGGGCCCTGGCTGTAGGGCTGGCATCCACCGCGTTGCCCATGACGGCGCCGTACAGGCCCATCTGCACCTGCACCTGGGGCTGGGTGCCGCTTTGGTACAGGTAGGTGCCGGGCTTGATGCCGGTCCAGGCGTAGACCTCCGTGGCCCCGGCGGCGACTTCCTTGTCAAACGAGCGCACGCGCCGCCGTCCCTGGTCATCGGTGGCAAATACCGGAGCCATGGGCTTGTGCAGGCCATTGACCACCAGCGAGGTGGGCGCGGGCAGGTTGTTTTGCAGGTGCACGGTCAGCGTGGTTTCACCGGCGGGCACATTCAGCGCCGGGCCGGGCACGCTGGCGGGAGCGCAGGTATCAGCAGAGGCAAAGCCGGTGCAGCTCTGGTAACCCCACATGGGCACAAGCACCGGCACGGCACTGCCATCCGGATTGGGCATGCTGGCGGTTGTTGCAACGGCCTTCAACCAATACTCGGCCGCAAGCGCCTGGCTCGCAGGCAGCAGCGCTGCGGCAATGGCGAGCGCCAGAGCGCCTGGCTTGAATTGATGGGTGCTCATGATTGCGTTCTCCACTTGGTAAGTCTGTTGCTTGTTCACTGCTTGGGCGAAGGGGGCCGGTGTGTCAGGCGCTCAACGGCCGGTCAGGCTCAGGGCCACGGGTGTGCTGCTGTTGTAGCTCAGCGACAGCGTGCCGGTCCGGATGTTGTTGTTGAAGCTGGACGCGGTGAACCGGATACTGATCGTGCAGGTCGCCTGGGCCAGCACGGTGGCCGAAGCGCAGGTGCTGCTGTTTGCAACATAGTTGAAACCGTTGCCAGTCACCACCGGCACACCGAGGACGGCCGGTGCGTTGCCGGTGTTCTGCAGTGTCAGGACATTGACCTGGTTTGTGCCATTGGGGATGTCGCCAAAGTCCAGCGTGGTGCCGCCGTTGGTCAGACTGCCCACGCCCGATTCGCTCACCACCGCCATGGCCGGCAGCGCTGCCACACCACCGCCCGTGATGGCCACGCCGGTTTCTGCGTCCAGGTCCACGCTCCAGGGTTCCACGATCAGCATGGTCATCATGCCGCCGGGGAAGATGTTGTCGGTGGTGACTTCCTTCTCGTTGTGCGAATGCAGCATGTGGTAGTAACCGCCCGTGGTGTTCAGGCCGGGGTGGCCCTGCGGCAGGGAGCCGGTCTGGCCCAGGAAGGGGCTGCCGCTGGCGTGCTCGCCAAAGGACAGGTCGAGTTGGCCGGGGATCACCACCGGCAGGGCCTTGTAGTGGTCCGCACACCATTCGCGGTAGTTGTGGTCGCTGGCCACGCTGTGCAGGCCGTTGGCATCGGGTGTGCAGGTATGGACGTTGGTATCGGCCGTGCCGTAGATGTCCCAGCCAATGCCTTTGCCGGTCCACTCATAGATCAGGTCCATGGTCTGACCGGGTACCGAGCGCACGGTGAAATCCGGGGACACCAGGTCTGGCGCCTGCGTCAGCAAGGACGGGTTGCTGGACAGCACACGGCCATCCCTGGCAATGGCGGTGGCGTGGTTGCCGTGGTGGTGGAAGGGGTGCAGGTCGCGTCCGGCATTGACCACGCGCATCAGCAGGCGCTCGCCGGGGTGCATGCGTGGCAGGGCGTTGTAGGGCTGGGTGGGCAGCCAGTAGACGTAGTCGTCGAGCTGGGTGTCGGGTGCATTGCGGCCATTGATGAACCACATGCTGGGCTTGATCTGGGTGGTGTCCACTACCACGGGCATTTCCGACTGCACCTGGGTGTACACCGTCCAGTGCACGGCAGGGTCCATCTCGGTCAGCAGGAAGAGGTTCTCGCGGTCGTATTGGGTACCGGGCTGCTGGTAGGCGCGGCGGCTGGTGTGGCTGCTGCCGTCACCATAGGCAAAGCCGGCGGGGCGCACGATGAGGGCGCCGACCAGTCCCATCTCCACCTGCAAATCGGTCTGCGTGCCGCTGTGGTACTGGTAGGTGCCGGGCTCGGTGGCCACAAAGGTGTAGCTGGGTCCGCCCAGCACCGTGCGCTGGCCGTAGGGCACGGCGGGCGCCTCGCGGGTGAGCAGGCCGGCATTGCCGCCACTGGCCACCACACCCGACTGGCCCGGGAACACAATGGACACAGGCACCGGCAAGGTGTTGTTGAGCACAATGCGCACCGTGTCGCCCTGGTTCACCACCAGGGTGGGGCCGGGGTACTGCATGACAAAGTCGGTGCCATGGGCGTAGCCCCAAGTGTAGTGGCTACCGCCGTCCGAGGTGCTGATGAAGTCTTCCCGCGCCGTCAGGCTGAAGGTGCGAACCTGTCCGTTTTCCGCTGTGGGCTCTTCACCGGCCCAACCCGCCACCAGCGCATGCGCAGGTACTGCCAGGCTCAGCGCCAGGGCGGCCAGGCCGGCCTGGACCACCGCGCGCAGCGATGCAAATATTTTCGTCTTGTTCATTGCGTCTCTCCTGACTGGTATCAATGGGTCGGGTGCAGCTACAGCGCTTAGTTGATGACGATTTCCGTCATCATGCCGCCGTAGTCCTGCTCAAAATTGCTCAGGAAATTGAGGTTGGTGGTGTACAGAAAATAGGTTCCTGCGGCCACCTGGCTGGTGTCGATCAGCACCTCGGCAGACTCACCGCCGCCCAGGGTGACAGAGGCCGTGTCGTAATACAGCTCGGTGCCGGTGGGCCCCTTGAGTTGGCGTGCCCCCATGCCCACCACCTTCATGGGCAGGCCCTGGGTAGTGATGGTGTAGTAGTTGGTCACATTCAGGTTGGTCATGCGCAGCAGGATGCGCTCACCCCGGTCAACACTGATGTGCGAGCTCACGGGCTGCGAGCTGTCGGCCGTCTTGTTCTGGGCTGCCAGGTACTCGGCCTTCTCGAGGGGGGCTGGCAGTGGCGCCGGGTTGACGGTGTCGGGATAGCCGCGCCCGTTGATCATGGGGTAGGTGTCCTTCATGTCCTTGAACGGCAGGGGCTGCACGGCCAGGTGCAGCTCGTGGAAGGCATGGTCCATGGAGCCGAGCTGCAGGGGATACGCCTTGTGGTAGCCGGTGGAGGCATTGCCATCGTTGTACACATAGCCCGCCAGGCGCCGCCCGTTGAGGGTCTTGGGAATATTGAGCGGGTTGGGTGCCGGGTTGGTCAGCTTGAGGATCTCGTCCTGCGACGGCTTCACATACAGGTTGCCCAGCATGCCCATCTGCATGTGCTCGGTGGCTTCCTGGTGGCAGTGGTACATATAGGTACCGGGGTCATTGAGCTTGTAGTAGTAGGTCACCGACGAGCCCATGTTCACGCCAAACGAGCCCTCGGGCATGCCGTCAAACACGGGCGGCTGCTGCGGGAAGCCGTGGAAGTGCACGGTGTGCGGGTCAAACAGGTCGGGCCGCATGGCCATGGACACGTTAGTGAGCGTCAGGTAAAAATCCTTGCCCTGCTGCAGCTCGATGGTGGGGGCCGCAAAGGTGGCCGCCAGGGTGTCGAGGATCACGTCGCTGACCGGCTTGGCCGACACATCGGCAAAGCCAAAGGTGTAGAGCGTGCGCCCGTCGGCCATGGAGATGAAGCCGTCGCCTGCGGTCAGGTGCATGCACTCCGCGCTGCCGGTCACCGCCGGGCCGGTCCGGAAGGCTGGCTGGATGGAGCCGTCTGTCGCCACCCCGTTGTTGTTGGGGCCACATTGCACATACACAGCGGCGCTGGCCGAGCCCGCAGCACCGAGTGCGGCCAGCACTGCCAATGTCAGCAGGGTTTTGCGAAAGGTCTTGGTGATCATGGTCTGACTCCCTGTGTTCAATTCATCGCGCTTGGATGGCTGCTTGTGCGCCGGGCTCATGGCACGGTGCCTCCGGCAAAGTCGTCCACGCGACCGCCATTGGGCAGTTGCAGGCCGATGCGACCGCCCGCCGTGAAGCTGGTGGGAGCCGTGCCCAACAAGGTGTTGGTGGTGCCGGTGGTCTTCCACACCGTCACCAGGCCGGTGGCGTCCACCTGGGCAGTTAGCGTGTCACCCACAAGCAAGGCTGCGGCGAGGGTGCCGCTCGGTGTGTAGCTCAGGCCTCCGTTGCCTGTGGTATCGACCACCACGCCGGTGTTCTGCACATAGCGCACCCGTATGGCGTTCTGGTAGGCACCCAAGTTGAAATTGCCGCTGGCCTTGAGGAGCAGGCTGTTGCCGGCCGGTGTGTTGGTGGCCATGGTGAAGGCTGCTGCCTGCTTGGCAGCGAATACAGCACCTGTTCCATTCCAGTAGGCATTGCCGGGCAGAACTGCAGAAGCCTGGTTGTTGTTGACGCGGATGCTGGCGCCAAGAAATTGCAGGGCGGCCTGGCTCCAGCTGCCACCCAGCGTGTTGGCGTTGGCGCGGTTGAAGCTGTCGAGCGGAGCAAGCGTGGGCTTGACGGGGGGTGGAGGTACCACCGCCTGCACTTCGTCGGCACCCACATCCACCGGGCTGACACGGGTCTGCGCATCGTAGTCCACCGTCGGCACACCGGTACCGCTGGCGCCCTTGTCCACGGCCACCGAAGTCGCGGCGATGTGGTAGTCCGAACGCAGCTTGCTCGGGTCGGCCAGGTCCCAGGGCGTGAGCGGGCTGAAGTTGACGTTGATGAAGTTGCCACCCTCGTCAAAGGTCAGCGCCGTCTGCATGATGGTGGTCTCGGGCAGTACCAGCGGCTGGTCGTTGTCGATCTGGCTGACCAGGCTGATGCGTTTGACAAAGGCGATGCCGGCCGCGTCGGTGACACGGCAGTTGCTGCAATTGGTCAGGCTGTCGTTGGTGCTCAGCACACTGTTGCTGGAAGCCAGCAGGGGTGCTGCCGTACCAATGCTCAGGTCACTGACACCGGCGGGCGTCAAGGCGGTGAGCTCGGTCGAGGTTGCAGTGGCAGGTGTCAGCTTCCAGGTAAACGACTGGTTGTTCCAGATGATGTTGTTCAGCAGTGTGGGAGCCGCGCCGCTGACGCGTGCAATGCCACCAATCTGCGCCGTGGACTGGACCTTGGGGCCAGCCGGGAAGGACTGGCGGTTGGTCGCGGTGCTGACGTTGTCGGCCACCGTGTTGTTGACCAGGCGCACCCGGTTGCTCACATCGGCCACGGCCACACCGCCACCGGTGTAGGCTGCCGCGTTGTTGGCAATCAGGTTGTTGGTCAGCAGCAGGTTGTCGTTGTTGCCACTGGCGCGCGCAATGCTCACGCCACCACCGGCACCGGCGCCTGCATGGTTGTACTGGATCAGGTTGCGGTCCACCGTCACGCTACCCGTGCCCACCGAGGTGCCGCCGCCAATGGGGACCTGGCCGCCAATGTAGAGGCCACCGCCCGTGGGATCTGCGCTCTGGTTGAAAGTCTGGTTCAGCAGGATCTTGTTGTTGACGATGCTGTTGGCACCGCTCGACAGACCCACATGGCTGATACCACCGCCGTCGGACATCGAGAAGTTGCCGCAGATGTAGTTGTTGGTCACCTGGTAACCGTTGGAGCCGGTGCCCAAGGTGATACCGCCGCCACCGCCGTCGCCGGAGGCAATTTCGGAGGCGCCGTTTTGCGAGACCCAGTTGTGATCGATCAGCACGTTGTTGTTGTTGCCATCGGTGAACAGGTCGGCGCTGTCGAGCGCGGTGTGGCCCACACGGATACCACCACCGTAGGTGCCGTAGTTGGAGGCCACCCGGTTGTTGGTGATGTTCAGGCCGCAGTTGTAGCCGCTGGCCAGCACACCGCCACCAGAGTCCGAACCGGTGATGGTCAGGCCGTCAATGCGGTAGTCCTGCGAGCCAGCGGAGGCACAGACAAAGCTGCCATCGTTAAGCTGGCGGGCGCGGCCAACGGCCAGGATGCCGGCACCTTCTTCGGCACCAAACAGGATGGGTTCGTTGTTGGACTTGTTGATGCCCAAGGTCTGGCCGGGCAGCGGATCAAATGTGCGGTTGCGTCCTGCCACTACGGTGGGTGCTCCGGTATCCACGTCCACCGGTGTGTTGGCCGGGCAGGCATCCACAGCCAGAGAACCGTTGTCGGTGCCGCAGCGTGCGTCCACCTTCTTGTTGAGCAGCTTGCGCCAGGCAGCCAGGCCACCGGCACTGGACTTGGAGGCGTTGATGGTGACCGAACCGGCACCCCAGCCCTGCAGGCGCACGCGCTTGTCCAGGATCAGGTACTCGTTGTAGGTGCCGGGCGGCACGGTGATCAGGTCACCGGCACGGGTGTTGGCATCGTCAATCACCGCCTGGATGCTGGCGCCGGGCGCCACCACCTTGGGCGGCGTGATGCCGGTGTGCACCGTCAGGCCCACCACCGACTCTTTGCCGTTGTCACCACGGGTGATGGTGAGCTGGCCCGACGGGGTGCCCGCTGGCACCGTCACCGTCAGCAAATCAGCCGTCCAGGTGCTCACGGCCAACGTGGTGTTGCCCAGCTTCACGGTGCCCCGCACGGTGCCAAAGCCGTAGTCACGCAGGATGTTCTTGGGCGAGCCGTCCACCGCCGGGTCATAGGCCGGGTTGGGAACTTCCGCCTGGGCGCCCATGGACACAATGGTCAGTCCGCCTCCCGTTGCACTGTTGACCCAGGGGCCATAGTTGGCGTTGGCGCCGTTGCTGTTGGTGCTGTTGTTGTTGGCGCTGTAGATGGCCGGTGTCTTGTCCTGGCACTCGCAGTCCAGCGGGTTCTTGTCGATGTTGGCAAAGGCCGCAATCGGCAGTACCGGTGTGTCCAGGTAGGTGGTCTTGCCCGGCAGGTACTGCAGGGTGTAGCAGAACTGCGTGTACTTGCGGTTGAAGTAGGGGTCGATGATCTTCTGGCCAAAGGTCGGGTTGGCCACGCCGCCCACCAATTCACGCGTGTCTTCAATCGGGCCTGGATGGTTCATGCAGGACACGATCATGTTGGGCATCACGCCCGAGGGGAATGGCGGGTTGATGGTGAAGCTCGAAGGCACCAGGAAGTTGTACGAACCAAACTGGTCGGAGTAGGCGCGGGTGATTTCCCGGCCGGTCCAGTCCTGCACCGAGATAGGCAGGTACGGGGGTGCGTACTTCTCGCCAAAGGTGGGCGCAAAGCGGTTGAATTCGGTGGCCGTGTCATCCAGGATGAAGCCCACGCCGTGGCCGGCCACGGGTGCTTCGGTGAACATGAAGAAGTCGGGCGCCGGGTTGGTGCCGGGCAGCAGGGCCACAGCCTTCATGTCGCACTTGTTCCAGGTCTGGCCCGGGCCGGTGTAGTTGGGGTTGGGTTCACCCGGGAACAGGCTCAGGAATTCAGGCACCGGCAGCTCCATGCCAACGCAGGGGAAAGGCAGCGCGGCCGGAGACGCGGCCAGCGTGTCACCAAAGGTCACGTTCTTGTCGCCATTGCCCTGGTGCAGGTAACCCGGAGGCGCGATGGCCTGCAGGATGTAAGTGCCCTTGCCTTCGGTGCCAATCAGCACCGGCAGCTCGGCCTGGCCGGCCACGCGGCCGAAGGCGTAGCCGCCATCGAACACGGAGGGGCGCAGCTGGTTGAAGTTGTACAGGCCGTCAAAGCAGTCCAGCGTGTCCTTGAACGGCGTGTTGCCGTTGCCCACCGGGCCAGCAGCAGCCTTCACACAACCTCTGGGCAGGTTGTCGTCCCAGCTGTCGGTGGCTCCCATGCCGACATGCAACTGCTTGTCGGCCGCAGGCGTATTGGGGCTGCCCCAGCGGAACACGTCGCCAAAGCTGAAGGCAGTTTCCAGCGGGCCGCTGTTCTTGATGTCCTCGGGCCCTTGCTGGCCCACATCGAGTCCGCAGGAATCCGGTTCGCGCCAGCAGAAGGGGTAGTTGTCCACATCGGGCTGCGCGTACTGGTAGCCCGCCGAGCTGAGCGCGGAACACTGGCCGCTGCCGTCATTCTTGGGCTGGTCTACTTTGCCGTCGCCGTCGCAGTCCAGGAACATGTTGATCTGCACGCGGGGCACGCCGGGCTCCCAGTTCTCGGCCGTGGCCAGACGGGGATCATCCTCGGCGCGGGTAATGGAGTAGTGCACGATGCCGGCGATACCGCCGTTTTCGTTCTTGGGTCCGTTGAGCTGGCCGGCAAAAGGCTGCTTGCCCCACTCGATGTGGTTGGTCTGGCCCAGGAAGGTCTGCATGCCTTCGAGCAGGGTGGCGCACTGGCCGCCGTTTTCGGCGCAGTTCTCGTTGCGGTAGTACTTGCCATCGGCCTGCTGTTGCGGGTTCAGGCGAATCCAGGGGTCATAGGCTTGCGTGGGGTCGCTGCTGCCAAAGCTGCCCTTCTCGGCCTTCCACAATTTGGCCGCATTGGCTGCCGGATCAATCACACCACCGCCATCAGCCACCATGGTGGCGCCTGTGGCCTTGAAGCGGGCGTAGTCAATTTCGGCAATCATCCAGTTGAAGAAGGGGAACACTTCGGTGAACGCAAAGGTGCCGTCCTGCTTGGTGACCACGGACTGGTAGATGCTGCCGTCACGGAAGCGGATGTTGTTGGCAATGCCTTCACCAAAGGCTGGCTTCAGGTCCCCTGCGGCGTACTTCTTGGTGTCCAGTGACTCCCGGCCGGTGACCGGGTCCACCTTGATGTAGGGCTTATTGAAGGCTTCGGCAAAGAAAGGCAGGCCGGTGCCATCGATGTCCTGGAACACACGGCCCTGGTAGCGGCCGAACCAGCTGAATACCGGCACATCTTTCATGTCCACGTTGGTGCTGCCCACGGTGACGGTCTGGGTGCCAATGATCATGTCCAGCGGCTCGTCCCAGACCACCAGTTCATAGGTGCCCGGGGGCACGCCGGCAATGCTGAAGGTACTGTCTTTTTTGCAGGCCGCGGCATACAGGGCACGGGTGCCGCCGCCGGTTTCATTCAGGCCGACCCAGCACTCGGGTACCGGTGCGCCCTTCTCAAAAGCGTAGTTGGGGGTGCGCGAGTTGTGCACATTCACAACGCGCCCGGTGATGGTGTGGGGGGTTCCACCCGTCAGGCCCGCGCAGCGGCCGGGATTGTTTCTGCCGCCCGTGCCCTGCACGCAACCCGACTTGGTAAAGCCCATGAACACATGGTGGCCTGGGGGGCCGAACTCCTGGAAGAAACTGGGCTCGTTGTTTTTCACCCAGGCATCCGACCCACGGGTGCCCTCGATGGTGGAGGTCTGGTGCCAGTCGGTGTTGGCGGGCGGCACCATGAACACGGTGTACTTGGCCGGAAACAGGTTCTTGATGACCGCCGTGCCGTCCGGGCCGGTCAGAATGATGCCGTTGCCCTTGACGGCCACCACCGGCTTGCCGTCTGCGTTGAGCAAGGCGCCGCCGGTGGCGGGGTCACGCTTGTAGGTGGTGCCCAGCGGATTGCCAAAGCCATCCTGCGTGACTGCACCGCCCGACTGGCCATAGGTGCCACCGGCTTCCATCAGTTGCACGGTAAAGCCGGCCAGCCCGGTTTCCTGGGGCAGGTCGGGCGCGCCATTGATGGGGCTGTTGTCATTGAAGGCAAACACCGAAACCTGCGCCGTGGGCAGCGCATACTGGTTCACAAACACCTTGGCCGATGCGTTGCCGCCACTGAAGACCACCGGCGCGCCACCCATCTGGTGGCCATCGGCGGCCACCGACACGTAATAGCGCTTGGCCGGATCCAGGCAGGTGCTTCCGGAGGTCAGGGAACACACCTCGGGCAAGGTGGTGGCATACAGGCGGGCCACATCCGGGTCCTGCACCACACCGGTTTTTTCGGTGCCTACGCGGCCTGCCGCCACCACCGGCATGTAGCTGGTGTGAAAGCTGAAGGAGTAGTTGGCCTGGGTGGCGGGCACGCCGGGCACGGACAGCTTGGTGGCGTCTTCTTCCACCGTCCAGCGGTAGTCCGTCAGCTCCACTCCGGTATCAATGCCGCTGTGGCCCACACCCCGCACGGACAGTGACAGTGGCCCTGCGGCTGCCGCAAAGGCCATGCACAGGCCCCACGCCATAAGCGCGGTTTTGGCTGCGATATGCCTGCGAAGGCCGAACAACTTGGCGATGCTCTGGGTTTCCATTGTGACGCTCCCGGGATGCTGAACAAACCAACCCAGAAACACGGCTGAAACCGCTTTGCGCAGCCCACCCCTGTTTCTGAATACCGTGAAATTTCTATTCGTGAGGGTGAGAATAGTTTTTGCCCGGGAATCGGTAATGGGTAGACACCCCACCTTGCAGGCGGGTGATTACTACTTCGGGAAGCGAATGGAATAGGGGTTTCGGCAGTTCCTTAAGACACGCTTAAGACGCCAACAAGGTGTGCGAATCAAGGTGCATTTGCCGCTGTGAAGCGCCATGAAAAAAGGGCCCCCGAATGATCGGCAGGCCCTTCTTTCATGCTGGCAGCAGGCGCTGCCGTGGTACCGGTATCAGACGGTGGTTTCCCTGGCTGCAATGGTGTAGCGGAAGCTGTCAGGCGCCAGTTCGTCAAAGCGGCCTGCGGCGTTCTCGCCCTGCGGGTACATCAGGAAGGGCAGCTTGCCCGGGCGCGAGTAGTTGGGCAGGGTGAGGTCGTGGCTGTTGTTCCAGCCCACCCAGTTGCCTTCCCATCCACCAAACAGGGCAGAGGCCACCGGGGCGGCCACGGGGTGGGTCTTGTCCTTGATCCACTCCGGGGTTTCCTGGCGCATCACCTTGAGCACATCGGCCGGGTCCATGGCCACCCAGCCGTATTGCTGCAGGAACACTTCGGCGCGGCAGTGCTGCGCGCCCTTGAGGCTGGCCGAGTTGCCGCCCAGTTCCTTGTAGCCAAAGGCCGAGGGCGCCAGGCGCAGGCCATACACATCGCGTGCGGGCACGCCCACCGCGCGGCACAGGCCCACAAACACGGCGTTCAGGTCGGCGCACTTGCCGCCCAGGTTCTTGCTCTCCAGCATGGTCTTGATGTCGCCCGTGCCGCAGCCGCGGGTGGTCGGCTCACGGAAGGCGTTGTCCACCACCCACTGGTAAATGGCGCGCACTTTGTCCACGTCGGTGGTGGCGCCGCCAATGGCCGCGCGTGCGGTGTCGCGCACCACGCCGTCCACGGGCAGCAGGCTGGTGGGAGCCAGGTTGGCCTGGAGCACGGCCGCGTCTTCGCTGGCCACACGGGTTTGCGTCCAGTCGACAGCGCGGTTGCGGGTTTGCACCAGGCTCTTGAGGGTGAGCGTGGGGGCGGCCACATCGGCAGCGAACTCGGCGTACAGCATGCGGGTGCCGTGGCTGCTGTCGGTGGCAATGCGGGCCACCGTGGCGTTGCCGGTCCAGCTGCTCTCGCCGCTGCGCTGGTAGTCGCTGTTGACGTCGGGCACGGGCAGCCAGATGCGGCTGACACCACTGGCCTCGGGCAGGGTGATGGTGGTGCTGATCTCGAAGCTTCTCCAGCCCTCGACCTGGGGTGCGAAGCGGCGCTCGGCGGCCCAGGCGCGGCCCAGGAATGCGGGAGCGGCCAGTGCGGCGCAGCCGGCTTGGATGAGGTTTCGGCGGGAAAGGGTCATGACGGGATCTGCTTGAGAGGATAAAAAAAAACGGGGGTGCTACAGGACGGCCTGCAGCTTCTGGAGGACAGCGCGGCTGCCCCAGTCCACCTCGCCCACGGCTTGCAGCACGGGGCGGCCAGCGGGGTTTATAACAAATGTCGTGGGGAAGGTGTGCACCCCCCAGGCCTGTGCGGCTTCGCCATAGGAATCGCGCACCATGGCCAAGGAGAGACCCTGCGCCTTCTGAAAGCGCCGCACCGGCTCCTGCCCCTCCTTGAAGTTGACGGCCACCACTTTCAGGCCGCTGGCCTGGAACTGCTTTTGCAGCACTTCAAAGGATGCCATCTCCGCGCGGCAGGGCTCGCACCAGGTGGCCCAGAAGTTCAGCACCACCGGCCTGCCCTGCTCCTGCGTCAGGTCCCACACGCGGCCGTCCAGGTCGGGCAGGCGCAGGGCTGGGCGCGCGCGCTCGGCCGGCCAGGGCAGCCAGCGCGCGGCATCAGCGCCCGCCGCAGAGACCGACGTGGCCGTGGTGGCAGCAACCGTGCGCCCGGCCAACACGGCTGCGGCCAAAAGGGCAGTGGCCTGGCGGCGCCTGAGCCCCGCCATGCTCAGGGTGTGGCCACGGCCTGTGCCGCTGCGGCCGCTTTGGCGCGGGCCTGCACACGGGCCAGCCACAGCAGCCCCGCGCCCATGAGCAGCACCGGCGGCAGCGAGCCGATGTTGAGCCAGTTCCAGCCGTGGGTGGTGACCAGGGCGCCAGAGGCAAACGAGGTCAGGGCCATGGTGGCAAACATGCAGAAGTTGATCAGGCCCTGCGCGCGGTCCTTCTCCTCGGGCAGGTAGCCCTGCAGCGACAGGGTGGTGGCACCGGTGAACAGAAAGTTCCAGCCCACACCCAGCAGGAACAGCGCCAGCAGAAACTGGTTGGGCTCCTGCCCGGTCAGGGCCACGCCGATGCAGGCAAGGTTGAGCAGCACGCCCGCGCCCATGACCTTGGAGGCGCCAAAGCGCTGGATCAGGCTGCCGGTAAAAAAGCCCGGCGCAAACATGCCAATCACATGCCACTCCAGCACCCAGGCGGTACTGGCAAAGGGCAGGCCGCAGGTCTGCATGGCCAGCGGGGTGGCGGCCATCAGCAGGTTCATCACGCCGTAGCTCAGTGACGCCGACAGCAGCGCCACCAGAAACACCGGCTGCGCCACCAGCGCAGACAGCGGACGGCCCGGCGCTGCGGCCGTGTTGCGCGGAGGCAGTGGCGCAAAGCGGATGAACGACACCGTGACCAGCGACAGCAGCGCCACCACCACCAGCGCCACATAGGCCCCGGCAAAGTCGATGGGCAGCAGGCTCTTGGTGTACAGGGCCAGGTTGGGGCCAATCACCGCGCCCATCAGGCCACCGGCCATCACCAGCGACACCGCCTTCTCGCGGTAGCTGGCCGCGCACAGCTCCACCGCAGCAAAGCGGTAAAGCTGGGCATTGGCGTTGTAGTAGCCGGCCACCACCGTGGCCACCAGCAGCAGCCAGAACGATTTATCCAGCATCGCCCAGGCCCCCAGCGCGGCCGACAGCAGCGCCACCACCAGCCCCAGCTGGAATGAGACGCGGCGCCCCCAGCGTGCCTGCGTGCGCGCCACCAGCCCGGTGCAGAGGGCCGAGCCCACCACATAGCCCATCACCGGCAGGGTGGCCATCCAGGCCTGCGGTGCCAGGGCCAGGCCGACCAGGCCGTTGATGGCAATGAAGGTCACGTTGTTGGTCAGGAACAGGCCCTGCGCCAGGGCCAGCAGCCAGAGGTTGCGGTTCATGCGCGGCCCTCAGGAAAGGGAATGAACTCCGTCTCGCCGGCAATGGCGGGAAAGCGCTGTGCAATCCAATCTTCCCGGGCCTGCAGCAGGCGCTCCTTGCGGCTGGAGACGAAGTTCCAGACGATGAAACGGTGGCCCAGCGGCTCGCCGCCCACCAGCACCACCCGGGCCATGCCTTGCGCCTGCAGCAGCGGCGTGCTGCCAGCGGACAACACCTGCATCTGGTGCTGCGGCAGCGCCACGCCGTCGAGTGTGCAACCAGCGTCCAGCGCATACAGGGCGCGCTCGGAATAGTCTGCGGGAATGGTCAACGCAGCACCAGCTTGCAGCACCATGTCCAGGTAAATGGTGGGGGACTTGGCAGGCACCGGCGAGCGCACGCCAAAGGCCGTGCCCGCCATCACGGTGATGTGCGCACCTCCCAGTGCCACCTTGGGGATGGCATCGGCTGCAAAGTGGTGGAAGGACGGTTCGCACTCCTCCTGGTTCTCTGGCAAGGCCATCCAAAGCTGCAGCCCGTGGGAGGTGCGCTTCTGGTCGCGCAGGTCCGGCGGTGTGCGCTCGGAGTGCACGATGCCGCGGCCGGCAGTCATCCAGTTGAGCTGGCCCGGCTCCATGCGCTGCACAGCACCGGTGGAGTCGCGGTGCAGCATCGCGCCTTCAAACAGGTAGGTGACGGTGGACAGGCCGATGTGCGGATGCGGGCGCACATCGTGGTTGTCGCCGGGCTGGGCCTGCACCGGGCCAAAGTGGTCGAAGAACACAAACGGCCCCACGGCCTGGCGCTGCGCGGAGGGCAGCAGGCGCCGCACCACAAAACCGCCACCCAGGTCGTGCAGGCGGGGTGGCAAGGTTTGGGCTGTTGGCATAAGGGCTTTCGCGTGGAGGATGCCCATTATTGCCGCGCAGGGCGGCTACTTCTTGTGCAGGGACTTGGACCAGGCTTCCAGCGCAATCACCGCGGAGGACATGTCCAGCGCCTTTTCCGCCACCGCCGACCACACCTCCGACTGCACCTGCACACCGTAGTGGAACAGCGGCCTCTCCTGCTTGCGCTTGTCCACCAACTGGGCCAGCTTGGCGTCCACGATGTCCAGGCCCAGCGAGGCCAGTATGCGACGCTTTTGCTCCACCATGCCGGGCACGCGTATGAGCCGCAGCAGGCGGGCGTTCAGGCTGGCATCGGTGCTGACATCCTTGGCGCGCTTGTAGACCAGCTCGTTGACGATGGCGGACTGCACCACCTCGTCATCAAAATTGGGAGCGCTCCAGGCCAGTGTGCCGGTGAAGTGAAACAGCCCGCGCTTGAATTCAAGCTGCGGGCCCTCCAGCGCACGGGCAAAGTAGAAGTTGAAGCCCACCGTGTTCCAGCCAATGGCGTCCAGGAACTCCCAGCTGCCCCCGTCCTGCAACTGCAGCCGGATGCTGATGTGGCTGTGCCGGTCCTGGGTGCGGGTAATGGCTTCGGGTGTTGTTTCCACAAGATGCTCCTTGGGCCTATTTTGACCCAATCCTGCGGGTGATTCACCGCCGACGCAAACCATCCAGACGGCTGCTTGCCCAAAAAAATCTTTCCAAGTGAAATGCCCCACAAATTCTGAAAGAACTTTTTGCGAGTTTTTGAATAGGCCTCAGAGGGAGCAGCATGAAAAAACCAGTCCAGTGCCAGTTCGGTGGTCTCACCACAGCCCGCCTCGTATGCACCAGCCTGATCACCCTGTGCCTTGGCCTGCTCAGCGCCTGCGGTGAGGATGACAGTGGGAATGCTGCCACCTTCAACGTTGGCGGCACCATCACAGGCTTGGCCGCAGGTACCCGGCTTGGCCTCATCAACAACGGCGACCCCGACTCCGCCTTTACTGTCACAGCCAACGGCAGCTACACCCTGTCCAGCCCCGTAGCAGCGGGCAGTAGCTACGCAGTCACCATCAGCCGCATGCCTTCGGGCCAGTTCTGCTCGGTCAGCAACGGTGCCGGGGCGGGTGTTACAGCCAACGTCAGCAAAGTCAACGTCCAATGCGTCGCCAGCACTGGCACCACCACAGGTAGCGGCAGCTCGGGTGGCAGCACCAACCCCAGCGCCCCCGGCGGCCCTGGCACGGGCGGCGCTGGTGGCAATGGCAACGGCACCACCACCTTCAATGTAGGCGGTGTGATCAGCGGCCTGGTCGGCTCCATCACACTCATCAACAACGGCGATGCAGCCCACGCCCTCACTGCCACCTCCAACGGCGGCTACACCTTGGGTCTGCCCGTGGTCGTGGGCAGCGGCTACGCTGTCACCATCGGCAGCATGCCCGCTGGCCAGTTCTGCACCGTCAGCAACGGCAGTGGCGCAATGGGTGCGGCCAATGTCAGCAATGTCAACATCACATGCATAGCCAGCTCCGGCACCACCATCGGTGGAGGCACCTCCGGTGGCGGCACCGACCCCACGGTTCCCGGTGGCCCCGGCACCGGCGGCGCTGGTGGCAATGGCAACGGCAGCACCACCTTCAATGTGGGTGGTGTTATCAGTGGCCTTGGCGGCTCCATCACCCTCATCAACAACGGCGATGTAGCCCACACCCTCACTGCCACATCAAACGGCGGCTACACCTTGGGTGTGCCTCTGGTCGTGGGCAGCGGCTACGCTGTCACCATCGGCAGCATGCCCGCGGGCCAGTTCTGCTCGGTCAGCAACGGCATTGGCGTAATGGGTACGGCCAACATCAGCAACGTCAACATCAAATGCACAGCCAGCGCCGGCACCACCACCGGTGGCGGCAGCTCGGGTGGCGGTACCGACCCCACGGTGTCTGGTGGACCCGGCACGGGCGGTTCTGGTGGCAATGGCAACGGCAGCACCACCTTCAATGTGGGGGGTGTTATCAGTGGCCTTAGCGGCACCATCACCCTGATTGACAACGGCGACCCCGCCACTGCGCTTACGACCACGGCCAACGGCGGCTACACCTTGGGTGTGCCGGTGGTGGCTGGCAGCAGCTACGCAGTCACTGTCAGCAGACAGCCCAGCGGCCAGTTCTGCTCGGTCAGCAACGCAGCAGGCGTGGTCGGGGCCAACGTCAGCAACGTCAACATCCAATGCGTGGCCAGCAACGGCACCACCATCGGTGCGGGCAGCTCCGGCGGCAGTGCGGGCACGGGCGGCGTAACGGGCGGCGGTGGCAACGGCACCACCACCTTCAACGTCGGCGGCACCATCACCGGCCTGAGTGGTACCGTTGCCCTGGTCAACAATGGGGATGTGGCCCATGCCCTGGCCGTCACGGCCAACGGCGGCTTTACCTTTGGCCTGCCTGTGGCAGCAGGCAGCAATTACGCCGTTACCGTCAGCAGCCAGCCCAGCGGCCAGTTCTGCTCGGTGGCCAACGCCACCGGAGCCGGTGTGGTGGCCAACATCAGCGCCATCAACGTCGTCTGCGTTGCCAGCAACGGCACCACCACCACCCCCGGACTTGCGGGCGGGGGCACTGGCACCGGCGGTGTAACAGGCGGAGGCGGCAACGGCAGCACCACCTTCAACGTCGGGGGCAGCATTGCCGGACTCAGTGGCGGCACGCTCACCCTGATCAACAACGGCAACAGCGCCAGCGCCCTGGCTGTCACGTCCAACGGCGGCTTCACCTTGGGCGTGCCCGTGGCCCTGGGTGGTAGCTATAACGTCAGCGTGGCCGCCCAACCCACAGGCCAGACCTGCACCGTCAGCAACGGCACCCTGGCCTACATGGCTGCCAACGTCACCAACGTCAGCGTGGTCTGCGCCACGACTGCCTCTGGCAGCTTTAGCATAGGTGGCACGGTCACGGGCCTGCTCAGTGGCAAAAGCCTGACCGTAGTAAACAATGGCGACACCGCCAACCCCATCACCCTCAGCGCCAATGGCAGCTTCACCATGCCAGTCCCTGTGGCAGCGGGCAGCGGCTACAACATCACGGTGGCAGCCCAACCTGCGGCCCAGGTCTGCGGTGTCAAAGGCACGGGCAGCAACGTCACTGCCAACATCACCAGTGTTGCCATCACCTGCCTGGGTGCGGGCGGTATGGCCATCGCCCCGGTGCCACTGACCCCGGCCCTGTCAGGTGCGGGCACACCCAATGCCGTGCCGGGCGTGCTTGTGACCACCATGGCCGGGGGCGGCACCTGTACCGCACCGTGTGATAACGCGGTGGGGGTGAATGCGGCATTCATAGGCGCAGAAGCTGCCACCACCGATGGCAACTATGTTTACATCGCCGATGCGATCGACTACGTTGCCGGTCCCTTGGTCATCCGCAGAGTGTCGCTAACACCGCCGTATGCGGTAACCACCATTGCCGGCAATCCATCTGGCACCACTGCGGTGGATGCGCCCATTGGCCTGAACGCCGTCCTTGGCCCGTGCTGGAATGGTCTGACCTCCGATGGGGCCAATCTGTACATGGCCGATTCCCTGAGCCATTCGATCCGCAAAATATCCTTGAGCCCACCGTATGCGGTGACCACTTTAGCAAGCATTGATGGTGGAACTTACGGCCCATGGGGCTTGGCCATCAGCCCCGATGGCAGCACGCTGTACACGGGTGGTGACAATGGCAAGATCAGCCGGGTCAACATTGCCACGGGTGCGGTGAGTGTGCCTCTGGGCAACGGCATCAACTCCGATGTTGACGGGGTGGGCACCGCTGCCGGGTTCTACCAACCCCTCAACTTGGTAATCAACCAAGCGGGTACCACCCTGTATGTGATTGGCTACTATGGTGTGACCATCCGTGCCGTCGACCTTGCCACCAATGCAGTCACCACCATTGCCGGAGATTTGACTGATGCTGTAGGAAACGTGTTTACCTATCCGGCACCGGGCAGCTTGCAAAAACCGACCCCGGTGCATTTGGCAGGCAGCATGATGGGATTGACGACCGATGGCAGCAACCTGTACTTCATGGCGGGCGACCCCAACAATGGGTTCCAGTCGTTGCAGCAAATGAACCTGGCCACTGGTTTGGTGACCACGCTGGTGGGCACTTCCAACGCCTCTGTGTTGATCAACAACACCAGCGCACCCAGCACGACCGTAACCCCCAATGCCAACCTGCGGTTTAGCTTTGCACTCAGTTTGGTATCGGATGGCACCAACCTGTATGTGCTGGATTCAAGTAGCGGCGTGCTGGTCAAAGTGCATTGACGAATGCTTGTCCAATAAATTCCATCCATGTGAAATGCCCCTCAAATTCTGCAAAAACTTTTTGCGAGTTTTTGAATAGGCCTCAGAGGGAGCAGCATGAAAAAACCAATCCTGTACCAGCACAGTGGTCTCACCACAGCCCGCCTCGTATCCACCAGCCTGATCACCCTGTGCCTTGGCCTGCTCAGCGCCTGCGGTGATGGTGAAAGTAGTGATGCTGCCACCTTCAAAATTGGCGGCACCATCACAGGCTTGGCCACAGGTACCCGGCTTAGCCTCATCAACAACGGCGACCCCGACACCACCTTTACTGTCACAACCAACGGCAGCTACACGCTGTCCAGCCCTGTCGCTGCGGGCAGCAGCTACGCTGTCACCATCAGCAGACAGCCCAGCGGCCAGTTCTGCTCGGTCAGCAACGGCGCCGGGATGGGTGTCACAGCCACCGTCAGCAAAGTCAACGTCCAATGCGTAGCCAGCGCTGGTACCACCACAGGTGGCGGCAGCTCGGGTGGCAGCACCAACCCCAGCGCCCCCGGCGGCCCTGGCACGGGCGGCGCTGGTGGCAATGGCAACGGAACCACCACCTTCAATGTGGGGGGTGTGATCAGTGGCCTGGTCGGCTCCATCACCCTCGTCAACAACGGTGATGCAGCCCACGCCCTCACTGCTACATCCAACGGCGGTTACACCTTGGGTCTGCCCGTGGTCGTGGGCAGCAGCTACGCTGTCACCATCGGCAGCACGCCCGCTGGCCAGTTCTGCACCATCAGCAACGGCAATGGCGCAATGGGTGCGGCCAACATCAGCAATGTCAACATCCAATGCGTGGCAAGCTCCGGCACCACCATCGGTGCGGGCAGCTCCGGCGGCAGTGCGGGCACGGGTGGCGTAACGGGCGGCGGCGGCAATGGGACCACCACCTTCAACATCGGCGGCACCATCACCGGCCTGAGTGGCACCGTTGCCCTGGTCAACAATGGGGATGTGGCCCATGCCCTGGCCGTCACGGCCAACGGCGGCTTTACCTTTGGCCTGCCTGTGGCAGCAGGCAGCAACTACGCCGTCACCGTCAGTGGCCAGCCCAGCGGCCAGTTCTGCTCGGTGGCCAACGCCACCGGGGCCGGCGTGGTGGCCAACATCAGCACCATCAACGTCGTTTGCGTTCCCAGCACCGGCACCACCATCACCCCCGGGCTCACGGGCGGGGGCGCTGGCACCGGCGGCGTAAACGGCGGAGGCGGCAACGGCACCACCAGCTTCAACGTCGGGGGCAGCATTGCCGGACTCACTGGCGGCACGCTCACCCTGATCAACAACGGCGACCCGGCCAGCGCCCTGGCTGTCACGTCCAACGGCGGCTTCACCTTGGGCGTGCCCGTGGCCCTGGGTGGCAGCTACAACGTCAGCGTGGCCGCCCAACCCACAGGCCAGACCTGCACCGTCAGCAACGGCACCCTGGCCTACATGGCTACCAACGTCACCAACGTCAGCGTGGTCTGCGCCACGACTGCCTCTGGCAGCTTTAGCATAGGCGGCACGGTCACGGGCCTGCTCAGTGGCAAAAGCCTGACCGTGGTGAACAATGGCGACACCGCCAACTCCATCACACTCAGCGCCAATGGCAGCTTCAGCATGCCAGTCCCTGTGGCCACGGGCAGCGGCTACAACATCACCGTGGCAACCCAGCCACTTGCCCAGGTCTGCGGTGTCAACGGCACGGGCAGCAACGTCACCACCAATATCACCAGTGTGGCCATCACCTGCCTGGGTGTGGGCGGTACACCCAACACTGCCGTGCCACTGACCCCGGCCCTGTCGGGCGCGGGCACACCCAATGCCGTGCCGGGCGTGCTTGTCACCACCATGGCCGGGGGTGGGACCTGCACCGCACCGTGTGACAACGCGGTGGGGGTGAATGCGGCGTTTGACATCGCATATGGCTCCACCACCGATGGTGCCTATGTTTATATAGTCGAATTCCAGAGCACTGTCGGGGTGTCGGTCATCCGCAAAGTGTCGCTCACCCCACCGTATGCGACAACCACCATTGCCGGCAGTCTGACATCCGGCAACGCTGCGGTGGATGCGCCAATCGGCCTGAACGCCGTCTTTGGCGGAAGCGCCAATGGTTTGACCACCGATGGGGCCAACCTGTACCTGGCCGATTCCAACAACCATTCCATCCGCAAAATATCGCTCAGCCCACCCTATGCGGTGACCACCATAGCGACCATTACTGCTGGCAATACGTACTTCCCAAAGGGGCTGGCCATCACCCCCGATGGCACCACGCTGTACACGGGTGGTGACACGAACGTCATCAGCAAGGTCAACATTGCCACGGGTGCGGTAAGCGTCCCTCTGGGTAACACCACGAATACCATGGATGTTGATGGGATAGGTACCGCTGCCGGATTCCTCCAACCCGCAAACTTTGTAATCAACCAAGCGGGCACTACCATGTATGTGAGTGACCTAATCGGTAACACCATCCGCGCAGTGGACCTTGCCACCAATACGGTCACCACCATTGCCGGACTATTAACGGATAGCCAGTGTAGAGCTTGCACGTTTACCTATCCGGCACCGGGCAGCACGCAAAAACCGAACCTGATGAGTCTGGCAGGCTACATGTACGGCCTGACGACCGATGGTACCAACCTGTACTTTATGGCGGGCGACCCCAACAGGGGACGGCAGTCATTGCAGCAAATGAACCTGGCCACTGGCGTGGTGAGCACGCTGGTGGGCACTCTGGAAAACGACTGGACCAACAACCCCGGTGGCACCCTGCACCTCCCCCCTCCGTACAACCCCAGTTTTTCGTATCTGATCGACAACAATACGGCCCCCAGCACCGCCGCAACCCCCAATCGCAATCTGCGGTTCTACCGCGCGCTCAGTTTGGTATCCGATGGCACCAACCTGTATGTGATGGATGCCTATAGCCGTGTGCTGGTCAAAGTGCATTGATTGCCCGGCGCCCCAAAGCCAGCGCCCGGCGCTGGCTTGAATAGGGGCTGATCAGCAGACCAATGCTTGCCCAAAAAATTTTATCCATGTGAAATTCCCTTCGCCAGACACCACGGGAGGGTTTGGTTCCATCGCACACACCAGCGTGCATGCACTGAAGTTTGCCAAGCAATCAACTGGATGCCGTATGACAACCTGCACCACATCAAGTCTCAATGCATACAAGGCCGCTGCACCGGCCTGGCCAGGCATCCTGGTGTGTGCCCTGCTGGCCTGGGACGCTGCCCAGGCGCAGGTCGCGCCCGGCGCCGGCGCCCTGCGCCAACAAATTGAGCGCGAGCGTGTTCGCGACGAGCCGCCCAAGCAACCCCAATTCACCATCCCGCAAACCACAGAAGGCATGGGCCCGGACAGCCGCGAGGTGGTCACCGTCAGCGGCTTCCGCTTTACGGGCAACACACTGCTGTCCAATGCGCAACTGCTGGGCGTGGTGCAGCCTTACCTGAACCGTCCGCTGCGATTTGAAGAGTTGCGGGCCGCTGCGGCCGCTGTGGCGGCCAGCTACCGCGAGGCGGGCTGGGTGGCGCGTGCCTTCCTGCCCCGGCAGGACGTTGCCGGTGGTGAGGTGCACATCCAGATTGTTGAAGCGGTGTTTTCGGGTGCCAACACATCCGGCCCCGAACCCGTGCGCCTGAAAATGAGCAATGTGCTGGCAATCGCCGCCGCCAACCTCAAGGAAGGCGCACCGCTCAACGTTGCCGCAGTGGAGCGTGTGTTGTTGCTGGCCGATGACCTGCCGGGCGTTTCGGTGAGCGGCGCACTCAGTGAAGGCACGGCGGACGGGCAGACCGCACTGGTGCTGAAATTTACCGACCAACCCCTGCTGTCCGCCGATGTGCAGATGGACAACCAGGGTGCACGCAGCACCGGCAGTGAGCGCATCATCCTCAGCGCCAAGCTCAACAGCCCGCTGGGCCTGGGCGACAGGCTGTCCGGCGATGTGTTGCACTCCGAGGGCTCCGACTATGTGCGCCTGGCCTACAGCGTGCCGGTGACCGCGAACGGGCTGCGCGTGGGGGTCAATGCCTCCCAGTTCAACTACCGGCTCACAAGCGCCGAGTTTTCCGCACTCCAGGCCAGCGGCAACTCCGAAGGCGCAGGACTGGAGGCAAGCTACCCACTCATCCGCTCGCGTTGGCAGAATCTCTCCATGGGCCTGGCCTACGACCGCAGGCGTTACCACAACGAGGCCAACCAGGAGGTGCAGTCCGACTACCAGATCGATGACCTTAGCCTTGTCTTGAGCGGCAACTTGCACGACGCGCTGGGTGGTGGCGGCTACAACACGGCGTCCCTCTCTCTGGTCAGTGGTGCCCTCGATTACGGCAACCTGGACCTTGCCGAAAACACCACCCTTGCGAAGAGCTTTCAGAAGTGGGGCTACCACCTCAAGCGCATCCAGACCATCACGCCCTCACTCAGCCTGCTGGCCTCGCTTGGCGGACAGATCACCGACCAGCGCCTGGACGCTGCCGAGGGCTTTTACCTGGGGGGTGCCAACGGCGTGCGGGCCTACCCGGCCAATGAGGGGGCGGGCGATCAGGGGCAATTGGTCAACCTGGATTTGCGCCTTGCGCTGCCCCAGGGCTTTTTGCTCAGCGGCTTCTATGACACCGGCCACGTGAACAGCCGCAAAAGCGACTACAGCCTCTCCGGCTTTGGCCTGTCGCTGGGCTGGAAAGGGCCTTATGGCGCCACTCTCTTGGCAACTGTTGCCCAGCGCATAGGCCGCAACCCCAACCGCACTGTGACAGGCCGTGACCAGGACGGCAGCCTGGAGACCACCCGCTGGTGGCTCCAGTTGAGCGTGCCCTTCTGAGTTTGCACACCCAAGGTGGTGGCCAACCAGAGCGCGGCTTGAAAGTTATCCGGCTGCAAGGGCCACGCTTCAGCCGCCGATCTTGAAGAAGTCGATCGACTGCTGCAGCTGCCCGGCCTGCGCCGACAGCTCTTCGCTGGTGGCAGCCAGCTCTTCGGAGGCCGAGGCGTTTTGCTGCGTGGCCTGGCTGAGCTGGCCCATGGCGCCGCTGATCATCTCCACCGCTTCGCTTTGCTCACTGCTGGCCGCGGCAATCTCCTGCACCAGCTCGCTGGTCTTCTGGATGCTGGGCACGATGGCTTCCAGCAGGGTACCTGCGCGCTCGGCGGTGGCCACGCTGCTGGCTGCCAACTCGCCAATCTCCTTGGCCGCGGTCTGGCTGCGCTCGGCCAGCTTGCGCACCTCGGCCGCCACCACGGCAAAGCCCTTGCCGTGTTCTCCAGCGCGCGCGGCCTCAATGGCGGCGTTGAGCGCCAGCAGGTTGGTCTGGTAGGCGATGTCATCCACAATGCCAATGCGCGAGGCAATCTGCTTCATGGCCAGCACGGTTTGCGCCACCGCTTCTCCGCCTTCTGCGGCCTCGCGGTTGGCCTTGGTGGCCATGCCATTGGTGATGCGGGCGTTGTCACTGTTGTGCGTGATGGAGACCGACATGGCCCCCACCGATTCCGATGTCTGGGCCACATTGGCCGCCTGCTCGCTGGCCGCTTGCGACAGCGAGGTGGCGGTGTCACTGACCTGCGAGGCCGCGTCTGTGAGTGCGTCGGTGGCAGCGCGCACCTCGCCCAGCACGCGCGCCAGGCTGTCGGCGGTGGCATTGGCGTTGCCCATGACTTCGCCGAACAGGCCGGCATAGCTGCGCTGGATGCGCAGGCTCAGGTCACCCTGGGCAAAGGCCGCCAGCAGCGTGGCCACATCCTGCAAGCCCTGTTCGCTGGTGTCCATGAGCTGGTTCATGCCCGAGGACATGCTGGCAAAGAAACCGGCCCGGCCGTCCAGCGACAGGCGCCGGCTGAAGTCGCCCTGGCCGGCGGCGTCCACCATGTGTGCGAGCTCCTGCTCGGAGGCGAGCTCTTCGGTGCGGTCCTGCCAGTGCGTGACCCAGCCAATGGTGGCGTTGGAAGCGGAACGGATGGGCTTGGCGCGCAGGCGGATCTGGCGCCCGGCAACCTCCATGTCCACCATCTCGCCTGAGCGCGTGGCGGCCTCAAACCGGTTGGCCAGTTCTGCCTTGCTGAACAGGGTGCCCAGGCGTTGGCCAAACAAATCTTGCACCAGGGTGCCGGGGCTGGCGAGTTTTTGCAGCAGCGCCAAGGCCGCCGGTGTGGCGTGCACCAGCAGGGACTGGTCGTCGCAGACCGTCACGCATTCGGGCAAGCTGTCCAGTGCCATCTTGATGCGCAGGTTCTGGCTGGCTTCCAGTTGTTCGCGCGCCAGGGTGGCCTGCTTCTCCAATGCGGCGGCCTGCTCCTGGCGGACCTTGTCTTCCATGCTGGAGAGCGACGCGTTGGTGGCCTGCTGCGAGGCCAAAAATCCGCCGCGCAAGCCGGTGGTCTGCGAGCGGCGCGCAAAGCTGCCCTCTGCGGCTTTGGCCAGCGCGGTAGCCTGTTCACGGAAGCAGGCCTCGATCTGGTCGAGCATGTCGTTCATGTTCCAGCACAGATCACCCAGTTCGGTGCCCTCTGCCACGTGGGTCAGGCGGTGGTCAAACTTGCCATGTGCCACTTCCGAGGCGATCTGGCTGAGCTGGGCCAGCACCAGGGCCTGGGCGCGCTGGCGCCGCAGCGTCCAAGCCAGCAGCACCAAGGCTGGCAACAGGCACAACCAGGCCATTGGCGACACGCCCAGCCACAGCACTTGCGCCAGCAGCCCCAGGAGCAACAGTGCGAGTGCGATGGCTACCGCACGCACGGACTCAGACCGAAAGAATGAAGGATTCATAGCTCACTCCGTGTTGGGCCAGTGTGGTGTTCAAAAGTGCCAGGGATGCGGCACAGGCCGCCTTGGTTCCCACACGCTGTTCTTCCTGGAGCATCTGGCGGTACAAGGCGCTGACCGCAGTCACCGCCGAGGCGCGCGGCTTGCGCCGCACCGAGAAGTAGCCATCCACCCGGCCATCGGCACCATAGGAAGGGGTGACGTTGGCAAACACCCAGTAGAAGCCACCGTCCTTGGAGCGGTTCTTCACATAGGCAAAGCACTCCTGCTTCGATTCCAGCGTATGCCACAGGAACTGGAAGACGCCGCGCGGCATGTCGGGGTGGCGCACGATGTTGTGCTGACGTCCCAGCAGCTCGGCCTCGGAGTAGCCGGAATATTCAATGAAGATGCGGTTGCCGTAGGTGATGCGCCCCTTGAGGTCGGTCTTGGAGACCAGGAAGTCATCTTCCCGCATCACGCGCTCACGCTGGGCAGGCGCTGGAGTACTCTGGTTCATGGGGCCTCGCTGGGGTTTCCTGTATGTCCGCGCATCATCTCCGTTTTTTTGGCGGGCTGAAAGAAAAACACGGGCAGACACTACAGCTTGCTTGACATGCATCAACCGTAACGTGCGCTAACGCACCTGTAAGCCTTGCCCAAAGTGGTCCTGATACACTGATTCCCACGCATCTGGCATACACCGCCCAGCGCTCCATGATCACACGCATCGATTCCGAACAACTGCGGGTTGGCATGTTTATCCACGACATGGAGTGTGGATGGATGGCCCACCCCTTTCTGGTCAACCAGTTCCGGATAGCGCAGCAAAGTGAAATTGATAAAATCATTGACCACGGCATACGCAAGGTCTCCATAGACACCGCGCGCGGTCTGGATGTGCAGTCCGATGGCGCCAGTGCTGCCCCGGCTCTCGATGTGGATCTGGACCTGGATCTGCCACCCCTGCCGCCCTCCCCCGAGCCGCCGGTCAAGCCCACATCCCTCAGCGAAGAACTGGTGGCCGCACAGGTGGTACTGAGTGAGGCCAGCATCCTCATGACCGATGTGATGTCCGATGTGCGCATGGGCCGCATGGTGGAGCTCGAGCGCATGGAGCCGGTGGTCGAGAAGATGATCCAGTCGGTGCTGCGCAACCCGGGCGCCCTCTCCTGCCTGGGCCGGGTGCGGCAAAAAGACCATTACACCTTTGAGCATTCCATCAACGTCAGTGCGCTGCTGGTCAACTTTTGCCACCACATGGGCATGGACCGCCGCACCATACGCGCGGCCGCCATTGGCGGCTTGCTGCACGACGTGGGCAAGGTGCACACGCCCGACGCCATTCTCAACAAGGCAGGCCCGCTGACCGACGAAGAGTTCGCCCAGATCCGCGCCCACGTGGGCAATGGCGTGGACATCGTGGGTGACATTGAGGGCATCTCGGATCTGTCGCTCACCATCGTGGCCCAGCACCACGAGCACATGGATGGCGGCGGCTATCCCGCAGGGCTCAAGGGTGACCAGATTGCCCCGCTGGGGCAAATGGCGGCCATTGTGGATGTGTACGAAGCGCTCACCTCCACCCGTGCCTACCGGCCCGCCATGGAACCCTCACAGGCGCTGCAACGCATCTTTGGCTGGACCAAGCAGCAGTTCAACAACGAACTGGTGCAGCGCTTCATCCAGTGCGTGGGCATTTATCCGGTGGGCACCCTGGTGCTGCTCGACAGCGGCATGGTGGCCATCGTGACCGAGACCAATCAGGCCAACCTGCTGCTGCCCGTGGTACGCGTGGTGCTGGACAGCCGGCGTGACATGGTTGTGGCACCGCGCGACCTGAACCTGGCCAAGCCCACGGTCAAGGAGCGCATTGTCAGCAGTGAATCGGCTGCCAAGTGGAAGATCAACACCGGGCTGTACCTGCGATGACGGCTTCCGGCAATCTGCCCGGCCCGGGCTTGCCTGTGCAATGGGATGCCGAGTGCCGCAGCCGCGTGCTGGAAATGCTGGTGGCCAGCGAGCCCCTGCTCGACATTCTGGAGACCCTGCTGCAAGGCCTGGAAAAGCAACGGTCCGGCGCCCTGTGCAGCCTGATGCTGCTGGACGCACAGGGCACTTTCTTTGAGCGGGTGATTGCACCCAGCCTGCCTGCGTTTTACAGCGCTGCACTGACCGGCATGGCCATAGGTCCCGGCCTGGGCAGCTGTGGCACCGCTGCCTACACGGGCGAGCGGGTGGTGGTGGAGGACATTGCAAGCCACCCTTATTGGGCGAACTACAAAGCGCTGGCTGCACAGGCCGGGCTGGCCGCCTGCTGGTCGCAACCGGTGCTCTCGGCCACAGGCCGGGTATTGGGCACCTTTGCCATTTACTACCGGGAACAGCGCGCGCCGGATACCGAAGACCTGGTGCTGATCCAGCAATGCGCTGCATTGGCCTGCATCGCCATTGAAAAGGATGCCGAAGCCCGCAAGCTGCGTGACAGCGAAGCGCGTTACCGCACGCTGGTGGAGTTTTCGCCAGACCCGGTGCTGGTGCACCGCATGGGCACCATCCTGTATGCGAACCCGGCTGCCGTCCGCACCTTTGGAGCACGTGATGCCAGCGAGCTGATCGGCACTGGCACACAGACGCTGATTCACCCCGACTACCGTAGCCAGCAGCTCTCGCGCATGCAGGCCATTGTGGGCGGCATGACCATACAGCCCATGACCGAGTCGCGGTTTTTGCGCCTGGACGGCACGGCCTTTGATGTGGAGGTGCAGGGCACGTCCATCCAGTACCAGGGTCAGGACGCCATCCATGTAGTGCTGCGCGACATCACCGAGCGCAAGGCCGCAGAAGCCGCCCTGCACGACAGCCAGGAACGTTTTCGCTCGCTGGTGGAGTTTTTGCCCATGGGCATCATCGTGCACCAGGACCGCTTGGTGGTGTATGCCAACCCTGCAGCGGCCAGTACGCTCGGAGCCGCCGCAGCACAGGACTTGATGGGTTTGTCCATTGTGGATCTGACCCATGCAGACTACCGCGGGGGTACGCTGGAGCGCCTGCGGCTGCGGGAAGAAACCGGCATCGATCCACCGCCCGTCGAGATCAAGCTGCTCAAGCTCGATGGGTCGGTGATTGATGTGCAAATGCACGCCACCCTGATCCAGTACGCCGGGGCCCCCGCAGTGCAAGCCAGCTTTACCGACATCACCGAGCGCAAGCTGGCACGCGACACACTGCAACTGTCAGCCAATGTGTTCAGCCACGTGCGCGAAGGCATTGTGATCACCGATGCCGACACCCGCATCGTCGACGCCAACAAGGCCTTCACCACCATCACCGGCTATGCCCGCCAGGAGGTGCTGGGCCAGCAGGCGCACATCTTCCAGCAGGGGCCCCACTCCGAGGGCTACTACGAGTCCCTTTGGCGCGACCTGGGCACGCAAGGCCACTGGAGTGGCGAGGTCTGGAGCACGCGCAAGAGTGGCGAGCCCTATGCCGAGATGGTCACCATCAGCGCCGTCACCGATGCCCAGGGCACGGTGCGCAACTACGTGGTGCTGCTGGTGGACATCACGCCCATGAAGAACTACCAGAAGCGGCTGGAAGACCTGGCGCATTTCGATGCCCTCACCCACCTGCCCAACCGCCTGCTGCTGGCTGACCGTCTGCGTCAGGCCATCAGCCAGACACAGCGCCGCGCGCAAACGCTGGCCGTGGTGTTCCTGGACCTGGATGGCTTCAAGGCGGTGAATGACCACCATGGCCACGGCGTGGGTGATGAACTGCTGATAGCGCTGTCGCAGCGCATGAAGGGCGCCCTGCGCGATGGCGACACCCTGGCACGCATCGGTGGTGACGAGTTTGTGGCGGTGCTGGTGGACCTGCAGCAAGCGGACGATGCCCAGCCCGTGCTGGAGCGCCTGCTCCAAGCGGCTGCGGACCCGGTCACCGTGGGTGATGCGCTGATCCAGGTGTCAGCCAGCATGGGCATTGCCGTCTACCCGCGCGATGGCACCCATGTGGATTTGCTGCTGCGCCGCGCCGACCAGTCCATGTACCTGGCCAAGCAGGCCGGGCGCAACCGCTATCAGTTCTTCAACGCTGGCAGCGAGTCCGGAGCCTGACCGGCACCGGCCCCCAGCGTTCAGGCGCCAAAGGCTATTGCGCCGCCCACCAGCGTGGCGCGCACCCGGCCCGGCAGCTCGTAGCCACCAAAGGGCGTGTGCTTGCCCTGGCTGCGCAGCGCAGCGGCTTGCACCTCCCAATGTGCGGCGGCGTCAAACACGCACAGGTCAGCCACATGGCCTACGCCCAACGTTCCCAGCTGACCGCTCAGCGCGCACAGCGACGTACCCAACACACCGGCCGGCCGGCTGCTGATGGTGGCCAGGGCATCGGACAGGCCCACGCCGCTGTCGGCGGCCCACTTCAGCGTCAGGCTCAGCAGCAGCTCCAGGCCGGTGGCGCCCGGTTCGCTCTCGGCAAAGGGCAAGGCCTTGGCGTCTTCATCCACCGGTGTGTGGTCGGACACCAGGGCATCGATGGTGCCGTCGGCCAGGGCCGCGCGCAGGGCGTCGCGGTCGCGCTGCTGGCGCAGCACGGGGGTCACGCGCATGCGGCTGTCAAAGAAGCCGATGTCCACATCGGTCAGGTGCAGCGAGTTGATGCTCACATCGCAAGTCACCGGCAGGCCTTCCGCCTTGGCCTGGCGCACCAGCTCCACGCCAGCAGCACTGCTGATGCGGCACAGGTGCACGCGGGCACGGGTGGCACGCACCAGCTCGAAAATGGTATGCAGGGCAATCGTCTCGGCGGCCACCGGCACACCGGAGAGGCCCAGGCGCGTGGCCAGCGCGCCACTCGCCGCAACACCCTTGCCCAGGTGCAGTTCCTGCGGGCGCAGCCACACCGTGAACCCAAAGGTGCTGGCGTATTGCAGGGCGCGCTGCGTCACTTGGGTGTTGGCAAGCGGCACCTCGGCCTGGCTGAAGCCCACGCAACCGGCCTCGGTCAGGCTGGCCATTTCGGCCAGCACTTCGCCTTCGAGCTTGCGGGTAAGCGCACCCAGCGGGAACACGCGGGCTAATCTGAGTTGCTCGGAGCGGTAGTGCAGCATCTCCACCAGACCGGGCACGTCCAGCACCGGCTCGGTGTCGGGCGGGCAGACCACGCTGGTGACACCACCGGCCACAGCCGCGGCCAGCTCAGAAGCCAGCATGCCGCCCAGACGCACCGACAAATCGACAAGACCGGGGGCCACGATGCAGCCGCTGGCGTTGATCGTTTTTTCTGGCACAAAGCCACTGGGCAGGCTGCCGATGGCCAGAATCTTTCCGTCGGCAATGGCCACATCCGCCAGTGCATCGAACTGGCTGGCGGGGTCGATGACGCGGCCGCCCTGGATCAGGATGTTCATGCTGTGGCTTCTTTCTTGGGGGCGGTCTGGGACACGATGTGCTGCAGGGCGTCAATCAGCGCTTCGCATTCCTGCTGCGTGCCCACGCTGATGCGCAGGTGGTTGGCAATGCGTCCCTTGGCAAAGTGGCGCACCAGAATTTTGCGTTCGCGCAGGGCAGCCAGCAGATCGGCGGCCGGGTGCACGGGGTGGCTGCTGAAGACGAAGTTGGCGCTGCTTGGCAGGGTGTGGAAACCCAATTGGGTCAGCTCAGCGGTGAGCCAGTCGCGGCTCTTCACCACGGCAGCGGTGATCTGCTCGAAGTAGGCCTGGTCTTCGATGGCGGCCTGCGCACCGGCCAGGGCCAGCCGGTCCAATGGATAGGAGTTGAAGCTGTCCTTGACGCGCGCCAGCGCCTCGATCAGGGCCGGGTGGCCCAGGGCAAAGCCCACGCGCAAACCGGCCAGTGCGCGCGATTTGGAGAGGGTCTGCACCACCAGCAGGTTGTCAAATTCGGGGATGAGCGACGCCGCACTCTCGGCACCAAAGTCCACATAGGCCTCGTCGATCAGCACCACGGAGTTGCGGTTGGCGCCCAGCAGCACGCGCAATTGGTCCAGGCCCAGCGCCATGCCGGTGGGCGCGTTCGGGTTGGGCAGCACGATGCCGCCGTTGGGCACGCAGTAGTCGGCCACGTTCACCGCAAAGTCGGGGCCCAACGGCACCTGCGTGTAGGCAATGTCGTAGAGCCCGCAGTACACCGGATAAAAGCTGTAGCTCACATCCGGGTAGAGGATGGGCAGGCTGTGCTTGAGCAGGCCCAGAAAGGCGTGGGCCAGCACCTCGTCAGAGCCGTTGCCCACAAACACGTGGTCTGCACCCAGGCCAAAGTGCCTGGCAATGGCGCCCTTGAAGGCTGTGCCGTTGGGGTCCGGGTACAGGCGCAGCTGCTCACCGGTGGCGGCCTGAATCGCTGCAATCGCCCGGGGCGACGGCGGGTACGGGCACTCGTTGGTGTTGAGCTTGACCCAGCCGCCGCTTTGCGGCTGCTCGCCCGGCGTATACGCCTTCAGTTGGTCAATGCCGGTGCTCCAAAAAGGGGATGTAGTAATCATATTCATGCTTCATTGCCTGCCACGATGCTCATCACCGCCATGCGCACGGCGATGCCGAAGGTCACCTGCGGCAGGATGACGCTTTGGGGGCCGTCCACCACGGCCGAATCAATTTCCACGCCGCGGTTGATGGGGCCGGGGTGCATCACGATGGCATCCGGTTTGGCCAGTTGCAGTTTCTCGGGCGTCAGGCCAAAGCTCTTGAAAAATTCCTGTGTGCTGGGCAATAGCGCGCCGCTCATGCGCTCGTTTTGCAGGCGCAGCATGATGACCACGTCGCAGTCCTTGATGCCCTCTTCCAGCGTGTGGCAAACGCGCACACCCATCGAGGCCATGTCACTGGGCACCAGTGTCTTGGGGCCGACCACGCGCACCTCGGCACAGCCCAGGGTGGTGAGGGCGTGGATGTCGGAGCGGGCCACGCGCGAGTGCAGCACGTCGCCCACAATGGCCACCGTCAGGTTGGCAAAGTCTTTCTTGAAGTGGCGGATGGTGAACATGTCCAGCAGCCCCTGCGTGGGGTGGGCGTGGCGGCCGTCACCGGCGTTGATCACATGCACGTGCGGCGCCACATGCTGGGCAATCAGGTAGGGCGCGCCGGACTCGCTGTGGCGCACCACAAAGATGTCCGCAGCCATGGCACTCAGGTTGGCAATCGTGTCCAAGAGCGACTCGCCCTTGGCGGCGCTGGAGCGCGCAATGTCCAGGTTGATGACGTCAGCCGAGAGGCGGGTGGCGGCAATCTCGAAGGTGGTGCGGGTGCGGGTGCTGTTCTCGAAGAACAGGTTGAACACGCTCTTGCCCCGCAGGAGCGGCACCTTCTTCACTTCGCGGTCGTTGAGCGACACAAAGTTGGTGGCGGTGTCCAGGATGTGGGTGAGTATGCTTTTGGGCAGGCCCTCCACCGACAGCAGGTGGATGAGTTCGCCGTTCTTGTTGAGTTGGGGGTTACGTTTGTAGAGCATATTAAGACTTCCGCAGGGCCGCCCCAAGGAAGGCTTGCGCCCCCTTGGGGGGCAGTGAATACACGAAGTGATGAACGTGGGGGCTAACGTTCATTTGTTTTTCACTTCGAAGCTGAACGCACCGGTTTCATTGCGCGCAAGGGCCAAAGACTGTTGCTCGCCCAGCGCCACACGGGCGGCAGCAAAGTCGGCCTGCACGGGCAACTGGCGCCCGCCACGGTCCACCAGCACGGCGAGCTTGACGCTGGCCGGGCGGCCGTAGTCAAACAGCTCGTTGATGACAGCGCGCAGGGTGCGCCCGGTGTAGAGCACATCATCCAGGATGACGATGTGGGCGCCGTTGATGTCAAAGGGCAGCTGGGTCTGCGCGCTGCTGGCCAGACCCCGCTTGGCAAAGTCGTCGCGGTGCATGGCAGAAGAGATCACGCCGGGCTTGCCAGGCAGATGCAGGTCGCGCTGCAGACGCTCCACCAGCCAGGCGCCGCCCGAGGTGATTCCCACCAACCGGCTGTCAGCCTGCATCAGCATTTGCACGCCGCGCAGCAGCTCCTTGTACAGGGCCTCGGCATCCAGGAACAGGCCGCCGGATGGTGCGGGTGCGCCGGGCGCGGGCCCGTTGCCTGCGTGGATTGCTTCGTTGTTCTGGTTCATAGCGTCTGGCCCCATGGAATGTGCAGCCATTTTAGTTTCAAGGCCTGCTCACATTTCTCCGCCGCAGAACAGCCTGAGCATGTCCAGGGCAACGCCGGGCGCCGCCTGCAGGGCGCTGGCGTCAAACCCGTATTCAAAATACGGGGCGTACTGCGGGAAATCTGCCGCCTCCTGGCTGCCCAGCTGCCTGAAACCCATGCTCCACTGGGCAAAACAGCGCGCGCGCAAGGGATCGGCATGCACGGTGGTGACGTAGTCGTGGCGCGTGTCGCTGCAAATGCGCTGGTAGGTTTCCAGCACGGCGGCCTCGGTGCCCTCCAGCGCCTGGATGAAGTTGCCGTCTGCATACAGCAGCATGCCGGTAATGCCGTTTTGCAGGTTGCGGCGCACCGAGGATTCCAGGATAGACCCCAGCACGGATTCATCACGGTCCACCAACACGCTCACATAGATCAGTTGGGTCAGCTGCATGGCCGCGTCCTTCTTGGGGTGATGGTTCGCCAACTATAGGAGCTGCCTGAGAAATTGCTCCAGAATAATGCAGGCCGAGGCGGCGTCCGCATCGCGGGCGCCACTGGAGAGGGCTTCGGTGGTGCTGTAGCGCTCATCCACCTCAAACACCGGCAGGCCAAAGCGGCCATGCAACTGGCGGCCAAACTTTTTGGCGCGTGTGGTGTTCTCGTGTGCGGCGCCATCCGGGTGGTAGGGCACGCCGATCACCAGGGCTTGGGGTTCCCATTCCTTGATGCGCAAGGCAATCTGCACAAAGCGGGCATCGCCCAGTGCATGGATGGAGCCCTGCGGCTGGGCCGTGCCCAGCATACGATTGCCCACGGCCACGCCGGTGCGCTTCTCGCCATAGTCAAAGGCCATGAAGGTGACCAGATTGGCAGGTACGGGCACCGGTGCGCTGCTGCCAGCGGCGCCGCTCATGCGTGGCCGATCTGGCTGGAAATCATCCAGGACTGCAGACCCAACAGGCCCAGGGCGCGCTCGTAGCGCTCTTCCACTGGTGTGTCAAAAATCACTTCACGGGTGGCGTCTACGGTGAGCCAGCTGTTCTCGCCCAACTCGGACTCCAGTTGGCCCTCGCCCCAGGCTGCATAGCCCAGGGTGATCAGCACCCTGCGCGGCCCGGCACCGCTGGCCAGTGCTTCGAGCACGTCCTTGGAGGTGGTCATCTCCAGGCCACCGGCAATGCTCATGGTGGAGGCGTACAGCGTCTCCTGGTCGGTGCCCACGTAGATTGGTTCATGCAGCACAAAGCCGCGTTCGGTCTGCACCGGGCCGCCCTGGAACACCGGGCTGTGCGACAGGTCCATGCGTTTGAGGTCCAGGTCCACCTTGCCAAACAGCGCGGGCAGCTGCATGTCGGACGGCTTGTTGATGACCAGACCCAGCGCGCCGCGGGCCGTGTGCTCGCAGACATACACCACACTCTTGCCGAATAGGGCATCTTCCAGCCCGGGCATGGCTATCAGGAAGTGGTTGGTGAGATTGATGGGTGCAGAATCGCCGGTCATGTTTTCATTCTAGCGGTACCGATGCAAAAACTTTTTCCCTCCGGCCTGGTCTGGCTGCGGCGCGATCTGCGCGTGCAGGACAACCCGGCACTGGCCGCTGCGCTGGCGCAATGCCAGCAGGTGCACTGCGTGTTTGTGTTCGATACGGCCATTCTGGACGCCCTGCCCCGCCAGGACCGGCGCGTGGAATTCATCCGCGAATCGCTGGTGGAAGTGGATGCCGCACTGCGCCAGGCCGCAGGCCACACCAAGGCCGGCTTGATCGTGCTGCATGGCGCGGCCAGCCACGAGATTCCCGCACTGGCTAAGGCCCTGCAGGCCCAGGCCGTGTTTGCCGCCAAGGACTACGAGCCCTACGCCTTGCAGCGCGATGCCGCCGTGCACAAGGTCCTGCAGGCCCAGGGCGCAAGCCTGGTGCAGATGAAGGACCACGTGGTGTTTGAAGAGCGCGAGGTGCTCACCCAAATGGGCAAGCCCTATGGCGTGTTCACACCCTACCTGCGCGCCTGGCTAGCCAAGTTGGGGACGTCACCGCAGCCTCTGCACACGCTGCCCACGCCCTGCGCCCAACTGGCCGCCAGACCTGCGGCCCATGCGCACGCGGTGCCCACGCTGCAGGACCTGGGCTTTGAGACCACCAACCTCCAGACGCTGGCCATCCCCACCGGCCTGTCGGGTGGTGCCGCACTGCTGGACGATTTTGTGGGCCGCATGGACGGCTATGACGAGACGCGCAACTTCCCCGCCGTCAAAGGCCCCAGCTACCTGGGCGTGCACCTGCGTTTTGGCACGGTGTCCATCCGCCATTTGGTGAACCTGGCCCGGCAGCGCATGGCCGAGGGCAGCACAGGTGCCCAGACCTGGCTGGCCGAGCTGGTGTGGCGCGACTTTTATGTGCAGATATTGGCCAACTTCCCGCAGGTGGCCACCGGCGCCTTCAAGCCCGAGTACGACGCCATTGCTTGGGAAGAAGGCGAGCGCGCCGACGCCCTGTATGCCGCCTGGTGCGCAGGCGCTACCGGCTACCCGCTGGTGGATGCGGCCATGGCCCAGCTGAACCAGACCGGCTATATGCACAACCGCCTGCGCATGGTGGCGGGCAGTTTTCTGGTCAAGCACCTGGGGCTGGACTGGCGCTGGGGTGAGCGCTACTTTGCCACGCACCTGAACGACTTTGACCTGTCGGCCAACAACGGCGGCTGGCAGTGGGTGAGCTCCAGCGGCTGCGATGCCCAGCCCTACTTCCGCATCTTCAACCCGGTGACCCAAAGCGAGAAGTTCGATGCCCAGGGCAAGTTCATACGCCGCTATGTGCCAGCCCTCAAAGGCTTGAGCGACAAGGCCATCCACGCGCCGTGGATGGCCAAGCCCATGGAGTTACTTGCAGCAGGCGTCACACTGGGCAAGGACTATCCGTTACCTGTGGTGGACCATGCGGCAGCGCGCGGGCGCACGCTGCTGCGCTATGGGGTGGTGAAGAAGTAGTTTTTTCCTGGCAACTCAGGCCAGCGTATAGGCCGTCTTCACCGTGGTGTAGAACTCGCGGGCATACGTGCCCTGCTCACGCGGACCATAGCTGCTGCCCTTGCGCCCGCCAAAGGGCACGTGGTAGTCCACCCCGGCGGTGGGCAGGTTGACCATCACCATGCCGGCCTGCGCATGGCGCTTGAAGTGGGTGGCGTGTTTGAGGGACATGGTGGCAATGCCGGCTGAGAGGCCAAAGGGCGTGTCATTGGCCACGGCCAGGGCCTCTTCATAGTCGGCCACGCGGATCACGCTGGCCACGGGGCCGAAGATTTCCTCGCGGTTGATGCGCATGGCGGCGGTGCTGTCCACGAACAGCGCGGGCTGCAAATAGAAACCCTCGGTCTCGCGCTGCACGCGTTGGCCACCGGTGAGCAGCGTGGCACCCTCGGCCTGGCCGATCTCCACATACGACAGGTCCTGCTCCAGCTGGGCTTGCGACACCACCGGGCCGATGTCGGTACCGGCGGCGCAGGCATCCCCCACCTGAATGCGTGCCATGCGGGCCTGCATGGCGGCGATGAAGGCCGGATAAATCTTGTCGGTGACGATCAGGCGGCTCGAAGCCGTGCAGCGCTGGCCGGTGGAATAAAAGCAGCTCTGCACGCTCAGCTCCACGGCCTGGTTCAGGTCGGCGTCGTCCAGGATGACCTGGGGGTTCTTGCCACCCATTTCCAGCTGCACTTTCTTGAGGTTCTGCGCGCAGGTCTGCGCAATGCGCGTGCCCACACCCACCGAGCCGGTGAAGCTGATGGCGTCCACGCCTGCATGCTGCACCAGTGCATCGCCAATCACGCGGCCCGGGCCCATCACCAGGTTGAACACACCGGCCGGAATGCCGGAGCGGCTGATGATCTCGGCCAGCGCCCAGGCGCAGCCCGGCACCAGGTCGGCCGGCTTGAGCACCACGCAGTTGCCATAGGCCAGGGCCGGGGCAACTTTCCAGGCCGGGATGGCGATGGGGAAGTTCCAGGGTGTGATGAGGCCCACCACACCGATGGGCTCGCGGGTGATTTCCACGCCGATGTTCGGACGCACCGAGGGCAGCGTGTCACCGGCCATGCGCAGGCACTCGCCTGCAAAGAACTTGAAGATGTGGCCGGCACGGGTGACCTCGCCAATGCCTTCCGGGCGGGTCTTGCCCTCCTCGCGTGCCAGCAGCGTGCCCAGCTCTTCGCGGCGGGCCAGTATCTCGCTGCCGATCTTGTCCAGTGCATCGCTACGCGCCTGGATACCGCTGGTGCTCCACGCGGGAAAGGCAGCGCGGGCGGCGGCCACGGCGGCTTCCACGTGGCTGGCATCACCCTGGGTATATTCGCCCACCACATCGGCCAGGTTGCTGGGGTTGATGTTGGGGCTGGAGGCGGGGCCAGAGACCCACTCGCCGTTGATGAGGTTGTGATGAACAGTCATGGATCAATGCTTTGAAAAAAAGGAGCGGCCGCCGTGGCCGTGGCCATGGCCGTGCAATCGGTGACGGGCTTGGCGGGCTTAGCGGCCCCAACGCAGGACCAGTGGGTCCAGGCGTTTGGCGGTGTCCAGCAGGCCGCGGCGCACTTCGGGGTGCATGGCGGGAAAGGGATGGCGCGGGTCTTCGCAGGCGATGATGCCGCCGGCCTTCA
>NZ_QFZK01000022.1 GCF_003415675.1 Rhodoferax lacus | reverse complement strand
ACGCTGTACTCACGCCGGCGAGGGCGCGCCACTGTCGACACTTGATTCATAGTCTCCATGATCTCCTTCGTGGGGACGATGCCTGATCATGGCGATCGATTCAACATGGGATTGCCGGACGCATACGAGCGGCATGTAATTCAGTCGTTGGCATCAAGTGTCATTTCAAGGTATGAGGCGCATGCACTGGCAGGACTTGAGCATCGGATATTGGCAGCTGCTGATGCGGTTGTGCTTGTGTCATCCGTGGAGGCTGCCCAGTTGAGGGAGTCGCTGCACGTCAATCTTTCTGTAAAAGTGACCACCATTCCACCGCCAATGCCTCAGGCGATTCCGAGCATGCCGAGTCCCACTATCAGCCGTTTCGTTTTCGTGGGTAGTGACAGTTTGTTGCAAAACCGTCGCACCATCGAGGTCCTGGTCGACATATGGTTACGGTTACGCCCTGCGGTGCCGCTGCATCTCTATGGTCGTCAAAAGGGGGCTTACGCGCTAGTTCCCGGCTTAATCGTTCACGGGTTCGTAGACAACATTGCAGAAGCCTATGGT
The DNA here is from genome assembly GCF_003415675.1 of Rhodoferax lacus. GTDB lineage: Bacteria > Pseudomonadota > Gammaproteobacteria > Burkholderiales > Burkholderiaceae_C > Allorhodoferax > Allorhodoferax lacus. The sequence continues at coordinate 50,655 of NZ_QFZK01000022.1, read as the reverse complement.
GCAGGCAGTGTGATGCTGGCCCCTTCTTTTGTTGACGGCGGAGTTAAATCCAAAGTTCTGGAAGCATTTGCGCACGGCATCGTCGTGGTTGGGAACCTGACAACCTTTGAGGGTATCGGGGCGCCTACGAATTCATTGGTTTTAGGGACAGAGGACATGGAAAAGTTTGTGCGTTCACCACAACTTCAGCTTTCCCAGTTGGTATACGACGCTCAGGTTGTGATTGCAGCAGCTCGTGAAAATCACAGTCCAGCAAAATTGTCCGTTCAATGGCGTGCTGTGGTGTGGCCCGATCGGTTCAGTATCGAGGAGTGCAGTTTGCCTGTCAGAATTTGCACACCTCCATCCGCGTCAACTTAAAGATGCGTATCGGCATAATCTAACAAGAATTCCATCCGGTTTTAAGTTATTTGATATTAATTTAAATATCAAATTATATAGAAGGAGTCAAAATGAAACGAAGTATTGAGGGTCTGGGTGGTAAATATGGAACAGATTACTTGAACTGGAAAAAATGGGATGGAAAATTCGGGGATTTGACAAAAAGGGATTCGGCATATTTCTCTAAAGAAATTTCACGCACCCGAAATCACTTTTCGAATAAATCCAGGGTTTTGGAAGTCGGGTTTGGAAATGGTGGCTTTCTATCTTTTTGTCGCCAGAATGGATGGGATGTTTACGGTACCGAGGTTAACGAATCACTTGTGAAAATTGCCAGCAGGGATGGATTCAAAGTAGTACATTCTGAAAATTTGTCTTCATTTGAGGAAAGCTACTTTGATCTGGTTGTGGCATTTGATGTGTTGGAGCATATAAACCAAGATCAGTTGTCCAATTTCCTATTGGAAATAAAGCGTGTGCTTAAAAATGATGGCATCTTTCTAGCGCGATTTCCAAACGGAGACTCTCCATTTGGTCTAAGAATTCAGAATGGTGATGTTACACATATAACAACAATTGGGAGTGGGAAGATTCGATACTTTTCAACACAATTAAATTTGCAAATTATTTTTGTTGGTGGTGAGTTTCAGCCAATACTTGGAGTTGGCATTTTGCATTTTTCGCATGGAGTATTTTCATTTGTAGTCAAAAAAGCAATTAATTTAATTACAAGATTGATTTTTTTCCCAAGGGTCGATATTGACTTCTTGTCGCCAAACTTGGTTTCAATTTTCAAGATTCAGAAGTAAATATACTCGCCGGTCCGTGCTTTGTACTATGTTCTGTCATATTTCACTTCAATGTGGCTTTATAAGAAATGAGAGTTGAAGATAATGGAAGTATGCAAAATTTGCTGGGCTAATTGCATTTGTATTGGTAGTGTTGATAAGTTTAAGGCTTGTTCGAATGAGTCGCCATTTCCCCTTGGAAAATCTGGAGTAAATGTCAAATACTGGCTATGTCAAGGGTGCGGATTTATCTTCACCACAGACATGGATCGCTTTTTATCTTCGGACTGGCAGCGAGATATATATAATGATATTTATTACTCTGATGTGGATAAAGAATATAAAGCCATAAGGCCCGATAGGCAGGCTGCAGAGCTCGCATTTATTTTAAAACCATATGCTCATGTCATTAAAGGGCTCGATTTTGGCGGCGGCAACGGTAAGACTGCATTTAATATGAGGGCAACCGGGTTTGATTATATATCTTACGATCCACATTCATCGGATAAAAACGTTAGGATTGATCCTTCGGTTATTAACTTTATTTCTGCCTTTGAGGTCTTTGAACATCATCCTCAGCCTTTGGAATTGATGCGCGAACTGATTCAGTGTTCAAATGATGAAAGACTTGTGATTTTAATATGCACATCAAGGCTTCCTAATATTTTGCGGCATACTCCATTGCAATGGGCGTACATTGCCCCAAGAAATGGACATATATCAATTGCAAGTAAAAATTCTATGAAGATTATAGCAAAGAGATTTTCCATGAAAGTATTTATTATTGGTAATATGCATATCTTTTTTAAAAAGAATGCATGGGTAATTGGTGCCTTCATTATGTTGAGAATTATTTATCAAAAAATATCCAAAAATATAGAATTTATTTGCAATGGAATTTTGCGAAAATTAGCTTGCCGCTAGGAATGTGTTTTTTGGGGTGTAACTGATTTATTTTCTTGTCTTTATTTTTAGACTGACATGTTTGTAAATATTACTGCTTAATGTATTGGGGGTGTTATAGCGAAATGGATGTCGAATTTGCTGAGGAAATGCTATGCATTGTGTGTCCTCAAACTCAAATTTACGCAGGGGTCACCCGAGCAGATCGTGTTCTCCGGGACACGATGTCGCACATTTGAGCGTGCGCCAACTACAGCGCCTTTACCCACTTTGACGCCTGGAAAGACGAAGACATCAGCTGCCAACCAGGCTTCGTCCTCCACCACGATTGGTGCGATGGTCAGTGGAAATGAAGGATCACGGAAGTCATGTGATCCAGTGCAAAGGAACGTTCGGTAGCTGATGGAGACATGTGCGCCTATTTCGATGCGCCCTAGGCTGTAGAGGATGGCTTCGTCACCAATGTAGCTATGTTCGCCTATGCTTACATTCCAAGGGTAAGTGATTTGGCAGGAAGGACGCAATTTGACTGCATTGCCAATTTGTGCCCCGAAACTGCGCAACAACCAGCGCCGCCAGCCGTACATCGCATGAGGACTCATGCGGAAAAGTGTGGCATTGACGATGTACCAAAACTGGATGAAGTACTTAGATCTACCTGGAAATCCCTGAGGTACAGGTGTGTAATGTAAGTCTTGATATTTCATTTAAATTTATCATGTAAATGATGTGGATTGAAGCTTGTGTGCTTTATTTTTTATTTCCTATTCAGAAAATCTATAGAAATTTCTATATTAAATAAGCAATTTTCTTACCATTGGTATTGTTTATTAAGACAGTTTGTAATATTTAGGTCTACTTTTTACGGGTAGTGATTGAGTTCAATCCATTAGTATATTGTTGATCTGCAATAAAATGCAAGTTGATTTGCTTTGTGTCGCTTATGAAGTTCGGAAAAGGGTTATGTGAGTCTGCAATCGGTTTTTCTACATAAAAAATCATTGGTCACATTTATGTCGATTCGTATATTTTAATATTTGCGTTTAATCAACAAATTGTTCCCTGCATTGTCTGCCCAACTACAAAGCACCCAAAGCGTCCCGCAATCTTTGTAGATAGTGAACTTTTCAACTACAGGAGTGCCACATGAACCTCAAGAAAATTGTATTGATCGCTTTGGTTACTGCAGCTGCAGCGTCTTCTGCCATAGCCCAGACTTCTGATGCTGATAAAAATCAACGCCCAGGTGTTGGTGCAGACAAGGCCGTTGCAGGCGCTATGGGTACTGTGGACCCGGCTTTCGTGGCCTTTTCAATCGTGGCGGTGGGCATTGTTGCTGCAGGTAGCTCCACTTCCAGCACTACGGGTACAACAAAGAAGTAATCCAATCCTGAGCAACAAGACGCCCCCTGTGGGCGTCTTTTTTTGGGCCTTTGATTTGAATTTTTTTTGTGTATGGCGAGCGGTGCTGGTCTGCGTGATTTTTGCGTTGGGCGGCTGTGCGTCTGGCCGTCACGTCTTGCTGGACACGCTGCAGGCCGCCTGGCCGGGCGCTTCAGAGAATGCCTCGCAGGGCGTGCTGTCCGCCAAGCTCAACCCCACTTACCGTTACCTGTTGGTCAGAGTCAACCATGGCACCCCGGCGCTGATGGTGCTGGGCTATGTGGATGGGCTGCCACAGCAGCCTGTTGAGGTGTGGTACTCCGCCAAGAGCGAGGTGCTCAAGCTGCAGGCGGGGCGCATTGTGGGCACCTATGGCTTGCCTCTGGATTGGCGTGCAGTGCATTACCCCGCAGGCCTGCCGCTCTGGGCACCTGGGGCCTACACGCGCAGCAGGGATGTGCAGCCGGGCTATCAGTTTGGTCTGCAAGACGCGCTGCAGTTGCAGCCCGCCCCCACGATGCCACCCAATGCCCGGGTGTTGGGTTGGTCGGACGCCCAAGCAGCAACGCTTACCTGGTTTGTGGAGCGCACGGTTAACGATGCACAAGCGGGTGTTGACCAGGCTTGGTATGCCTTGCAGGGCGCACCGGGGCAGCAGCGCGTGGTTTATTCGCGCCAATGCCTGGATGCGGCCTATTGCCTGGAGTTGCAGCCCTGGCCCGTGCAGGTGGATGCTCCATGAGGCGGGGTTTGCGTGCCATCTGGCTGTGCTGCGCGCTATGGTGTGGTGCGGCGATGGCCGGCGAGCGCCTGAGCGACTGGTTGCTTCGCAATGCCTACGGTGATGCCGACATGACGGCCCTGCAGTGGCGTGTGCCTTCCGAGCGGGCCGCGCAGCAACATTTGCAGCAGGCGGTGCTAAGTGGCTTGCCGGATGGCAGTCTGCGTGCCTTGGTGCAAGCCTTGCCCGTCACCGGCCGACTGAGCGTGGCCATACCAGATGCGCGCTGGCTGCAGTCCAAGCCCGCACAAGACCCGGTGCTGGGCGCCAATGACACAGTGCTGGTGTTGCCCCGGCCGCTGTATGTGACCGTGTTGACCGACTCTGGCATGCCGTGCCTGGTGGCGCACAGTGTGGCGGCGATGGCAGCCGATTACCTGCAGGCCTGTGGCGGCGCAGGGGATGCCACTGCCCCTGACACAGTGTGGATAGTCCAGCCCGATGGCCGGGTGCTGCGCTTTGGCGCAGCCGTGTGGAACGCCCAGCGGCAGTTGCCTCCTGCACCCGGTGCCTGGGTGTGGGCACCTGCGCGGGGCGCCGGGCTTTCAAAAGCCACGCAGGACAACCTTGCGCGCTTTCTGGCAACGCAGGCGCCGGGTGAGGGCTTGTGGCCTACGCTGCCCACTTTGCCTGCCCCTTTGCCGCAAAGCTTGTTGCCACGCTTGCGCGACCTGCCCCTGAGCGCGAGTGACTGGGGTGAGGTGGGCCTGTTGCAAACGCCCACAGCCCGTATGGCGCCAGAGGGCGATGTGCGCTTTCAGCTCAGCAAGGCCAGCCCCTATACGCGGGGCACGGTGATGTTTCAGCCCATGGACAGGCTGGAGGGTGGCTTTCGTTATACCGATATTGCCAACCGCTTGTACGGCGCAGACATTGCGGGCACGCAGTCGTACAAAGACAAGTCGATTGATATCAAGGTGCAGCTCAATGACGAGTCTGCCTATATGCCGCAGTTTGCCGTGGGCGCGCGCGACCTGGGTGGCACCGGTTTGTTCTCGGCCGAGTACGTGGTGGCTAACAAGCGCTGGGGTAACTGGGACGCCAGCTTGGGGCTGGGCTGGGGCTATATGGGCGCGCGGGGCAATGTGGGCAACCCGTTGGCGGTGTTGGGGGCATCGTTCAATGACAGGCCTGTGGTCACTGACACCAACGGTGGCAATGCCAATTTTCAAAGCATGTTCCACGGCCCCACGGCCCTGTTTGGTGGCGTGCAGTGGCACGCGCCGGGGGATGCATGGCTGCTCAAGCTGGAGTTCGAGGGCAACAACTACAGCCAGGAGCCATTGGGCAATGCCTTGCCAGCCAGCAGCCCCTTGAACGTGGGTGCGGTGTACCGCTATTCGCCGCATGTGGATTTCACCGTGGGCTTTGAGCGCGGCAACCAGTGGATGTTCGGGCTGACGCTGCACGACGCCCTCAATACACTGGCCACACCCAAGGTGCTTGATGCGCCCCTGGGCCTGCGCCCTGTGGGGGCGGCGCGACCCGTCGGCATCTGGGACCAGGACCACACGGCCCAGCGCATAGAGCGCCATACCGGTTGGCAAGTGCAGGGGCTGGAGCAGGGCGCCACGGACATTACCCTGACCGCCGACACCGGCCAGGTGGCCTATTTGCAGGAGCGCCTGGAGCGGGCTGCGGCCATCCTGCATGACGAGGCGCCGGCTGGCATACAGCAGTTCAAACTGCAACTGCAAGAGCACGGCTTGGCGGGCGCCACAGTAGAGGTTGACCGCTCCGAATGGCAGCTGCAAAAGCAGCAGGCAGTGCCCCCATCGCTCAAGCTGCCCACGCAGCGCGTGTTTCCCGGTACACCCCAGGCAACGTCTGCACGCAACACGCAGGAGGCAAGTGACAGCCTGAGCGCCGATTGGGGCCCAAGCTATAGCCAGATACTGGGCGGGCCCGACAGCTTTCTGCTGTATCGCCTGGGCGTCAACGGCACGCTGGAAAAGCGCTTTGGCAATGGCACCTGGCTTACCGCCGAGGCCGATGCCCGCCTGTTGGACAACTACGCCAACTTTGTCTATGACGCACCCAGCAACCTGCCCCGGGTGCGTACCTACCAGCGCGAATATGCCACTACCTCGCGTCTGACCGTGCCCCTGCTGCAGCTCACGCATGTGCAGGACATGGGTGCCGGGCACTATGGCAGTGTGTATGGCGGGCTTCTGGAGCCCATGTATGCGGGTGTGGGTGCTGAATGGCTCTACCGGCCCTGGCAGGGCAGGCTGGCGTTTGGTGTGGACGTCAACCACGTGCAGCAGCGCTCCTTTGCGCAGGACCTGGGCCTTCGCGACTACGCAGCCGACACGGGCCACGCCACGCTGTACTGGGACACCGGTTGGAACGACCTCCAATTGAAGCTGAGCGCGGGCAAGTACCTGGCCGGGGACACCGGTGTCACGGTGGACCTCAAGCGCACTTACAGCAACGGCGTGAGCGTGGGGGCTTGGGCTACCAAAACCAATGTCAGCGCCGACCAGTTTGGCGAGGGCAGTTTTGACAAGGGCCTCTATGTGACGGTGCCCTTTGACGCCTTGCTGCCACGCTCTTCCGAGGGCACTGCGAATATTGTCTGGGCACCGCTCACGCGGGATGGTGGTGCGCGGCTGGACCGGCGGTTTACCCTGTTTGACCTGACGCGCCAGCGCAGCCGCCAGGCCTTTGGCTTCCAGGCCAGCCGGGTAGATACGCCCCAGACCGCCGAAGACCGCTCCTACGTGCTGGCCCAGCCAACCGAAGGCGTGTTTTCACGCCTGGCAACCAGCGGCAACTATCTGGGTACCCGACTGGCAGATGTGCCGCAGTCGTCCTGGTGGTTGCTGGGCGGGGCGCTGTTGCTCAGCAGCCAGTTGGACCAGCCGGCAGACGACTGGGCACAAAGCCATCAACAGGGCGCGCTGCACGACGCAGCCCAATTGGGCAATAACCTGCCAGCCGCTGTGGCCGTCTGGAGTGCAGCCATGTTGACCGGCGTGGGCGGGGAGGGCGCCCAGCAGACGGCGTTTACCTCGCTACAGGCGGGTGCCTATGCGCTGGGCGCCAGTGCCTTGCTGCGATACACCGTGGGCCGCGCACGGCCGAATGAGGAGATGGGTGCCCATAGCTTCTCCGGCTTCAATGCACAGGCTTGGCAGTCGGGCTTTCCGTCCAACCATGTGGCCGTGGCCATGGCCATGGTCACGCCCTATGCCAAGCTGCATGACAGCCCGTGGCTGTACGCACTGCCCGCGCTAGCAGCCTGGGGGCGCTTGGAAAGCCGCAACCACTGGTTTTCGGACACGGTTGCAGGCGCCCTGGTGGGTTACGCGGTGGGTTCGCTGCTGGCTGAGGAGCGCACTGACTCGCGTGGCGCAAGAATCTATGTGACGCCGCAATCGGTGACTTCCGTTTGGTCGTTCTGAATCAGCCACGCGGGTGAGAATTTTCGGGTGTTTTGTGGGGTGCTGGCTCACGCCCTGAGCTTTGCCTGCTTCATACTCGGCATTCACCTTTCTGATTCGCCATGCCCCAAGCCCCCAGCACCCCGCAGCCCACCTTGTATCCGCCCGGATTCATGGTGCTGCACGGCAACCGCCTGGAAGACCTGCGGGAGCTGCTGGTGTATGTGCTTAAACACCAGCCCCTGCCGGTGCTGCAGGCCGAGACCATCCTGGTGCAAAGCAATGGCATGAAGCACTGGCTGGAGATGGCGCTGGCCGAAGAGGGCGCTTTGGGCATTTGCGCCGCCACCCGTATGGAGCTGCCCGGCAGTTACCTGTGGCAGGTCTACCGCCAGGTGCTGGGCGCACAGGCCGTGCCGCCGCATATGCCGTTTGACAAGAGCAGCCTGCTGTGGCGGCTGATGCGCTTGCTGCCTGTGTTGGCTTCCAGCAAGCCGGTGTATGCGCCGTTGTTGCGCTACCTGAGTGCGGGGAGCGGAGTGGAGGGCGATGCCGTGGCCGGCCGCAGGCTGTACCAGCTGGCGCAGCAAATCGCCGATGTGTTCGATGCCTACCAAAGCTACCGCGCCGACTGGTTGACGGACTGGGCCCAGGGGCATGACCTGCTGCGTGGCCACGACGGCAAACCCGTGGCGCTGGAAGAGGCCCACGCCTGGCAGGCCCAGCTGTGGCGTGACATCCGCGCTGATGTGGGCGAGGCTCTGGCCGATGCCTCGCGGGCCAGCGTGCATGCGCGCTTCATGGCCACGCTGCAGGCGCAGGTGCTGGCCTGCAAGAGCACCGGTCTGCGGCCAGCGGGCGTGCCGCCGCGCATCGTGGTGTTTGGCATCTCGTCGCTGTCCATGCAGACGGTGGAAGCCTTGGCCCTGTTGGGGCAGGCGGCCCAGGTGCTGCTGCTGGTGCAAAACCCCTGTCAATATTTTTGGGGCGATATCGTGGAAGGCCACAGCCTGCTGCGCCAGCAGGTGCGGCAACGCCAGCAGGCCAAGCCGGGTGCCCTGCGGGGCGGTGCAGTCGCCACAGGCGGCAGCGCCGAACAGCACGCCGCTACCCACCCCCTGCTTGCCTCCTGGGGCAAGCAGGGCCGCGACTACCTGCACCTGCTGGACGGCTTTGACCAGGTGGAGGCCTACCGCGGCCAGGTCAGCCGGGTGGACGCCTTTGTGGACCCGGCCACACTGTCCGAAACACCCACGCAACTGGCCCAGCTGCAATCGGCCATCCTGAACCTGGAGCCGCTGCCCGCGGAGCCACTGCAGTTGCACCCCGACGACCAGTCCATCACCTTCTGCACCACCCACTCGCTGCAGCGCGAGGTAGAGGTGCTGCACGACACGCTCTTGTCCTGGTTCGAGATGGACGCCGCCCTGCAGCCGCGCGATGTGATGGTCATGGTGCCCGACATGGAGGCCTTTGCGCCGCACATCCACGCCGTCTTCGGCCGCTTTGCCAGGGGGCAGGCGCGCCACATTCCGTATTCGGTGGCCGACACCACCGCGCGCCAGGCGCCGCTGGTGCAGGCGCTGGAGCAGTTGCTCAATCTGCCGCGCGCGCGCGTCTCGCTGGTGGACTGGCTGGGCCTGTTTGAAGTGGCTGCCGTGCGCCAGCGCTTTGGCCTCAGCCCCTCCGACATCACGCAGCTGCAGGGCTGGCTGTCCACAGCCGGTGTGCGCTGGGGGCTGGATGCGCAGCACCGCCAGCGCTGGGGCATACCGCAGGCCGTGGCCGACCGCGACCAGAACACCTGGGCCTTTGGCCTGCGCCGCCTCTTGCTGGGCTACGCCGTGGGCAATGGGGACGCCTGGGGCGCCACTCTGCCGCAGGCCGCCATCCGCAGCCTGGATGCAAGCCTGGTCAGCAACTTGCTGGCCTGGGTGGACGCCATCACCCTGACTTTGCAAGAGCTGGATGGCGACAAGACACCAGAGCAGTGGTGCGCCACCCTGGCGCAGGTGGTGGAGCGCTTCTTTGAAGCCAGCGACGATGCGGACGAGCGCCTGATCCAACGCCTGTTGGAGCCGCTGGAGGCCTGGCAGCAGGCCTGCTTTGATGCGCAGCTGGAGATGCCCCTGGCGCTGGACGTGGTGCGTGAACACTGGCTCTCGCAGATCAGCGAGTCCGGTTTGCAGCAGCGCTTTTTTGGCGGCGGCGTGCAGTTTGGCACCCTCATGCCCATGCGCTCGATTCCGTTTGCCGCCATCTGTTTGCTCGGCATGAACGACGGCGACTACCCGCGCCAGACTGCCCCGCGCGACTTTGACCTGATGGCCCACAGCTGGCGCGCCGGTGACCGCTCGCGCCGCGAGGACGACCGCTACCTGTTTCTGGAGGCCCTGCTTTCGGCGCGCGAGCGCCTGTTTATTAGCTGGCAGGGCCACCGTGCCACCGACAACACCGAGCAGCCACCCTCGGTGCTGGTGGCGCAGCTGATGGACCACCTGAACACCGGCTGGACACCGCAGCGCGTGGCGCAGGCGCAACCGCTGCAGGCGTACTCAGAGGTCTATTTTTTGGAGAAGTCAAAGTTTCAGACCTTTGACAACGAGTGGGCGCGGCTGCATGGCGGGGCACTGGCTGCGCCACTGCAAGAGGGCGCGAAGGGCGGCATGGCTGGTGTTGTCGAACCACCCCAGGCCCTGACCGTAGACGACCTGCGCCAGCTGCTGCGCCAGCCCGTGGAAGTGTTTTTGCGCGCGCGCCTGCGCATCCGCTTTGACGAGGTGGAAGAGGCGCAGCAGGAGCTGGAACCCTTCTCGCTCCATGGCCTGGAGAAATACCAGGTGGGCCAATCCCTGCTCAACGCCCCGGACAGCACCCGCGCCCTGAGCGCACTCAAACTCTCCGGCCAACTACCCCTGGCCGCCTTTGGCGAGCGCCAGTCGGCAGCGCTGGCGCGCGAGCTGGAGGTGGTGCTGGAGCGGCGCACACCCTGGCGCGAAACATTTGCCTTCGAGAGCCCGGCGGTGTCGATTGACCTGAACATCAACGGCATGCCCATCACCGGCACCTTGAACGGGCTCTGGAGCGCGCAAGACCCAGCCGCCTTGCAAGCACAAGGTGCTGGGTTTGATGCTGCTGCGTCGCCATCGCCCCTGCGCCCAGTGCCCAACGCGGATGTGGTCAAGAGGTCACCCATTGAAGCCTCGCCGCTGCTGCAAATCAGCCAGCGCCTGGGTGCCGTGCTGGAAGGCGGCAGCAAAGACCCCAGCGCGCGTGGTCACATCATCGCCAGCCTCTGGGCCAACCATCTGGTGGCCTGCGCCAGTGGCATACGTCTCACCAGTGTGCAAATGGGGCTGGACGGGCAGGTGGTGCTGGAACCTTTGGCCCCGCCAGAGGCCATTGGCATTCTGGCCACGCTGGTGGACGCCTACCAGCAGGCTTGGCTGCGCCCGCTGCCCGTGGCCTGCAAGACCGCCTGGGCCTATCTGCAGGCCGAGGCCAAAAACGCGCGCTTGGCGCGGGAGCAGCCAGAAAAACCCGAGAAGCAAAAAGACCCGCATGAGGCCGCCCAAGGTGTGTTTGATGACGTCATCAAAGGCGCCTGCGAAAGGTCCAAATCGCCCTACCTGTCCCGCGCCTTCGAGAGCTACCAGGACCTGGAGGACGAGCTGCCGCACTGGGCACAGGCGCTCTATGGCGCGCTGTTCGCGCAGGCACGCGTGACGGCCGACGCGGCAGCGCAGAACGCGGAAGAGGAAGAAGCATGAGCACCGCCAAGACATCCCATCTATCCGTGGTGCCTGCTATGCCGCAAACCTCCCAAACGGCCCAAGCGCTGCAGCCCCTGACCATGCCCCTGACCGGCCTGCAGGTCATAGAGGCCTCGGCTGGCACCGGCAAGACCTGGACCCTGGCTGCGCTCTATGTGCGCCTGGTGCTGGGCCATGGCCGCCTCGCCCCGCAGGCGGACGTTGAGGCAGCCGATGTTGCCCCTTTCGGTGCAGCAGCAGTTGGCACAGGCTTGTTCGCAGCGCTTTATCCACCGCAGATTCTGGTGATGACCTTCACCGACGCCGCCACCGCCGAGCTGCGCGGCCGTGTGCGCGAACGCCTGGCGCAGGCCGCGCTGTTCTTCAAAGGGCAAGAAACCGCAGACGCTCCGGCCGATCCTTTTCTGCATGACCTGCGCGCCCAATATCCGATAGAAGAATGGCCCGCCTGCGCCCAGCGCCTGGACCTCTCGGCGCAGTGGATGGACGACGCGGCCATCTTCACCATCCACGGCTGGAGCAGTCGCATGCTCAAGCAACACGCGTTTGACAGCGCCAGCCTGTTCCAGCAAAGCCGCGTGGAAGACAGCGACGCCCTGCGCCTGTCTGCCGTGCAGGACTACTGGCGCCAATGGTTTTACAGCGTGCCCCTGGCGCAGCTGGGTGCCTTGCGGGAGCTGGGCTCAGACCCCGATGCGCTGTTCGCCAAGCTCAAGACCGTGTGGGCGCAAAACGAACGCAAGCCGGGCGAGGCCGTACCCGACGGCAAAGACCCGCACGCCCTGCTGCAGGAATGGGAGGCCTGGCAGATTGCCTTTCTGCCTTTGGAAGCCGCCGCACTGCAGGCCTGCACGCCTGAACTGGTGGCCATTTTGGACGATGTGATTGCAGCCAAGCAGATCAAGGGTTACCAAAAGAACTGGGCCTGGCCTGCCAAGCTGGGCGAGTGGGCGCAAGGCCCAGCTCTGCTCACGCTGGGCAAGACGCAGCGCAGTGAGGTGAACAAGCTGCTGCAGCGCTTTGCCCTGTCCACCCTGCTGGAAAAGGGCTGGGCGGCAGCGACCGGTTACGCCGCCTTCGGCCACTTCGACGCCCTGTACCAGCACCTGCAAACCGAGCCCGATGTGGGCGCGGGCCTCTTGCAACACGCCGCAAGCCACATCGCCACGGCCTACACACAGGCCAAGAGCGAGCTGGCGCAGTTTGATTTTTCGGACCTGCTGCAGTGCCTGTACTTTGCGCTGCAGGCGCCGGACGGGCGGCTGGCCTCTGCCATTCGCCAGCAGTACCCGGTGGCCCTGGTGGACGAGTTCCAGGACACCGACCCCTGGCAGTACGGTGCCCTCTCAAAAATTTATGGAGAGTCGCCCAGCGCAGACACCGGCCTGCTGATGATTGGCGACCCCAAGCAGGCCATCTACAGCTTTCGCGGCGCCGACCTGGCCACTTACCTGGACGCGCGCCAAGAGGCCCAGGGCATCTACACCCTGTCGGGCAACTACCGCTCCACCGCGCAGGTGGTGGCTGCTGTCAACCATGTGTTCAACAGCGCAGTGCAAACCTTTGGCGCGGTGCCGTTCGATACCGTGCAGGCCTGCAACGCCAAGGTGCAGCCGCTGCTGGTGCATGGCACTGTGCAGCCTGCCCTGACGGTATGGCATGTGGGCGCGGGTGCGGGTGCGCCCAAGCCGCCGCGCAAGGAAATTTTTCAGCGCCAGATGGCCGCTGCATTTGCCTGCCAGATGGTGCACTTGCTCAATGCCGGTGCCGCCGCACCCGGTGACATGGCGGTGCTGGTGCGCAGCGGTGACGAGGCGCGCGCCATGCGCCAGGCGCTGTCTCAGCGTGGTGTGCGCAGTGTCTACCTGTCCGAGCGCGACAGCGTGTTTGCCACGCAGGAAGCACTGGACCTGTGGCGCCTGCTGTCGGCCGTGGCCAAGCCGCGCTCCACGCAGGCCGTGCGTGCCGCATTGGCCACGCGGCTCTGGGGCCTGCCGTTTGATCTACTGGAGGCGCTGTTCCAGGACGAGGAAGCCTGGGACCACCGGGTGGAGCAGTTCCACGGATGGCAGACGGTCTGGCAACGCCAGGGCTTCTTGCCCATGCTGCACCGCCTGCTACACGACCAGGGCATTCCGGAGCGGCTGCTCAATGCCACTGCGACACCCGATGCCTCAGGCGGCGACACAGGTGCGCTGCAAAACCACGACGGTGAACGCCGCCTCACCAACCTGCTGCACCTGGGCGATCTGCTGCAGACTGCCAGCGCCAGTCTGCAGGGCGAGGCTGCACTCATCCGCCACCTGGAGCAGCAGCTGCAGCACCCCAAGGCCAGCGGCGACACCGCGCAGCTGCGCCTGGAGAGCGACGCTGATCTGGTGCAGGTCATCACCATCCACAAGTCCAAGGGCCTGCAATATCCGCTGGTGTTCCTGCCCTTTGTGTCGGGCTTTATGGCGGAAAAAAAGGACAGCGGCCGCGACGACGCCGAGCGCCTCTCTGAAGACATACGCCTCCTGTACGTGGCCATGACGCGCGCCGAGCGGGCGCTGTGGCTGGGCCTGACCCCGGTGCAGGAGGACGTGCAGGGCAAGACGCCCAAGGTCAAAAGCGCCGTATCTCAGTTGCTGCAACGCAAAGTGCCGGGTGACCTGTTGGAATGCGTGCAGCGCTGGTCGGACTGCGCGGACATAGCCCTGGCCGCTGCCCCCGCGCCCGACGCCACGCAGTACCACCCCGAAGTGGAAATAAAGCGCTGGAAAGGTGCCTTGCAACCCACACGCAGCCTGCACAGCCGCTGGTGGACGGCGAGCTTCAGCGCCCTGACGCGCGACCTGGGCCACGAGGTTATGGCAGTACCCATGCAAGCCAGCGACCGCGATGCCCGTATTGACGACGCGCTGATTGACAGCGCCACGCCCGGCTCGGCGGACCTGTCTGATCTGACAGAGGCCGGTCTTGTTGCAGAAGAGCTGCCGCGCTACAACGACTTCCCCGCAGGCAGCAGCTACGGCACCTTGTTGCATGACTTGCTGGAGTGGCAGTTTGAGCGGGGTTGGCCGGTTGCGAGTTTTGGGGGAGCAGATGGCGCCGTCCATGCTGCAACTGTTGCAGATGGCGTGCCTGGTGCGAGTGCATTGGGTGACGCGGACGATTTGGTTGCAGCAAAGAGCCGGACCTTGGTGCGTTCAGCCGCGCAAGCAGCGGGCGTGTCCGGCGAGCCAGCATCCGCAGCCAAGCGTGATTGGCAGGCGCTGCTGCAGAGAAAAGCCCAGCGCCTCAAGCTCGATGCCAACCACAGCGCAACGCTGATCGGCTGGCTGCAAGGCATTGCCACCGCACCGCTGCAACTGCCGGGCCTCGGTTTCGCAACGCCCCTGGTGCTGGCCGACCTGGACCGTAGTCGCGCCTGGGCCGAAATGTCATTCACCTTCCCCGTGCACGCCCTGGCCGCCAGCCACCTGGATGCGCTGATCACCCAGAACGTGCTGCCCGGCCAGGCGCGCAAGCCGCTGCAGCCGCTGCAGCTCGAAGGCATGCTGATCGGCTTCATGGACCTGGTGCTGGAGCACGAGGGTCGCTACTTTGTGCTGGACTACAAGTCCAACCGCCTGGCGTCCTACGCCGGCCCCCACTTGCAGGCCGCCATCCTGGAGCACCGCTACGACATGCAGTACACGCTCTACACCCTGGCCTTGCACCGGCTGCTCAAATCACGCCTGCCGGACTACGACTACGCGCAGCACATGGGTGGCGCGCTCTACCTGTTTTTGCGCGGTACCGACCAGCCCGGAGGCGGCCTGTTTGTAGACCGTCCACCGCAAGACCTGATTGAAACTCTGGACGCTGCTTTCGCAGAGCGATCCCCCAGCAGCGAGGTGCTGACATGACGCGCTCGCCAAACTATAAGCCGCGGACCAAAGGGGCTCCTGTGGAGACACAGCAACTTCCCCTGCTGTTTGCTGAAGGTGATCTGCAAGAGCAAGAGCAAGACGTGCAGCCACAAGAAAGTCCAGCCGCACGGCGCGGCCAACCAGAGCAGTCCGAGCCGACGTTTGCAGCGTCCTCCAAGGACGATGCGCCATTGCAGTTGCCTCTTACCGGCCTGGACCAGGCCTTCGCCAAGTACCTGCAGGACTCGCAGCCCAGCCTGGACGCGCGCCACACCATGCTGGCCGCTCTCACCAGCCACCAGTTCGGACGCGGACACGCCTGCCTGGACCTGCAGCTGCTGGAGCAGGGCGTGGCCGTGCTCGGTTGGGATGCGCGTCTGCAATCCCTGCTGCCCACAGGCCTGACCGCAGCCGCCGCCACGCTGCCCTGGACCGAGGGCGATACCAGCCCGCTGGTGCTGGAGGGCACTCGCCTGTACCTGCGTCGCAACTGGCTGGCTGAGCAAAGTATCCGCGCCGCCATCCAGGCCCGACTGCAGCAGCCCTGTGCATTGCCAGAGAAGTTGAAGGAGCTGCTGGAGCAGTTGTTTCCCATGCCAGATGGCCTTGCGAACACTGCTTCCAATGCACCGCCTGTGCCTGATTGGCAAAAGGTGGCCTGCGCCCTGGCGGCACGCAACAAGCTCACCCTGATCACCGGCGGCCCCGGCACCGGCAAGACCACCACTGTGGTGCGCCTGTTGGCGCTGCTGCAATCGGCAGCCAGCAGCAATTTGCGTGTGGCCCTGGCCGCGCCCACCGGCAAGGCCGCAGCGCGCCTGAGCGAATCCATTGCCTCGGCCATCGCCCAACTGCCCGAGGCGCTGCGCCCGGCCCATGTGGCCCCGGCAGTCACCCTGCACAAGTTGCTGCACATCCGCCCCGACCTCGCGGACCAGCCCACGCCCGAGTTGGCAGTGGACTTGGTCATCGTCGATGAGGCCTCCATGATCGATCTGGAAATGATGGCCCGCCTGCTGGCGGCTGTGCCCCTCACCGCCAGCCTGATCCTTCTGGGCGACAAGGACCAGCTGGCCTCGGTGGAAGCCGGTGCCGTGATGGCGCAGCTCTGCGAGGGCTCGGACGCTGGCCACTACAGCCAGAGCACGGCGGATTGGCTGCAAAAAGTTGCTGGTGTGGATGTGCAAGCCTGGTCGGATGGGGCGCCCGCCGCCAACGCGCACCACAACGGCAACGAAGGTCAGGGTCAGGGAGTACGTCCCACCGTAATGGGCGCCGCCCTGGCCCAACAAACCGTGATGCTGCGCTTCAGCCGCCGCTTCCGGGATGACAGCGGCATTGGCATCTGGGCCAAGGCCGTCAACGCCGGAGACAAAGCCACCGTGCGCGCGCTGTGGCGCACCGCGCCAGAGTGGCAGGCGGACCCCGCTGCGGTAGTGGACCGCATACAGCCGCAGCGCCCGCAAGACCCCACACTTACAACGCTGCTGCAACACGGCTGGCATGGCTGGCTGGAAAAGTTGCAGGACCTGAACGACCAGCCCTGCACCGATGCCCAAGCCCTGAGCGTGCTGCAAGCCTTTGCCAGTTTCCAGGTGCTGTGCGCCGTGCGCGAAGGGCCTTGGGGAGTGGAGTCGCTGAACCGCCGCATCGCCGCTGCCCTGGGTTTTCAGGACCAGGGCTGGTATGCGGGGCGCCCCGTCATGGTCACGCGCAACGACTACAACCTGTCGCTGATGAACGGCGACGTGGGCCTGTGCCTGCCCCACGCCAAGGGCCTGCGCGTGGCCTTCCCGGACGGGCAGGGGGGCGTGCACTGGGTGCTGCCGTCCCGCCTGGACGCTGTGGAAAGCGTGTTTGCCATGACGGTGCACAAGTCCCAGGGCTCGGAGTTTGCGCATGTGTGCCTGGTGCTGCCCGACAAGCCCGTGGCCGTGCTCACGCGCGAGCTGCTCTACACCGGCGTCACCCGCGCCAAGACCCGTTTGACCCTGGTGCTGCCACAACTGGACGTGCTGTGGCGCGCGGTGGATGCGAAAGTGATTCGCAGTGGTGGCTTGGGGGCTTGATCAAAAGCGCAGCTGGCGTGGGAAATTTCGACGCCAGCAAGGGGTATTTTGATTCGATTCTTGATTCGATAATTTCGCCTGCCAAGAGAGATTTGGCACAGGTAAATCGCTTGCAAATTGGCGGGTCGGCACAGTCTTTGTGATTCGATTTAATTGGTAATTTAAAATTGCCACAGGCGGGAACCATTCAACCGCTTCTACAGGCTAGAGCCAACCCAGGCTCACCACACGACCCCACACCCCTCCTATCCCGGCGCATCTGTTGGCTGTTTCCCCAGCCCGCCCGAGCGCACGCCCTGCGCCGCGCTGCGGCCACAATGCAGCGATGAAACTTTTGCACACCTCTGACTGGCACCTGGGCCAGAGCCTCAACCAATTTGACCGCAGCTATGAGCACGCGCAGTTTCTGGCCTGGCTGCTCGATACGCTGGTGGCCGAGCAGGTGGATGCGCTGCTGATTGCGGGCGATGTGTTTGACAACACCAACCCGTCTTCTGCCTCTCAGAACCAGCTCTACCAGTTCCTGACCGAGGCGCGCCGCCGCGTGCCCCAGTTGGGCATCGTCATGACGGCGGGCAACCACGATTCGCCCGGCCGTATGGAAGCACCGGCACCGTTTCTCGCGCTGCTGGAGGCCTATGTGGTGGGGCACACCGGCCGCAATCGTGCGGGCGCGGGCGCCGATGCAGAGCCGGGCGCGGACTTCAGCCGCATCGTGGTGCCGCTCAAAAGCAAAACCGGCGCTGTGGCCGCCTGGTGCATTGCCATGCCTTTTCTGCGCCCCGGCGATGTACCCCGTGTGGAGGGCGCGGCAGACGCCTACAGGGCGGGCGTAGAGGCCATCTATGCCCAGGCCTATGCCTACGCGCTGGAGCTGCGCAGTCCGGGCCAAGCCATCATCGCGCTGGGCCATTGCCACATCAGCGGGGGCCAGGTGTCGGTGGAGTCGGAGCGGAACATCGTCATCGGCGGGGCCGAGGCCTTGTCGGCCAAGGTGTTTGCCCCCGGCATTGCCTATGTGGCCTTGGGCCATTTGCACCTGGCGCAACAGGTGGGGGGAGATGCCACGCGCCGCTACTGCGGCAGCCCCTTGCCCATGTCGTTTTCGGAAGTGGACTACCAGCACCAAGTGGTAATCGCGGAACTGGATGGTGAGGCCGTTGCCAGCACCCGCGCGCTGCTGATTCCGCGCAGCGTGGATATGCTGCGCGTGCCCAAACAGGCCGCACCGCTGGAGGAGGTCTTGCAGGCACTGCAAGCCCTTGAATTTGCAGACGGTCTGACGGACGCGCCGCAGGAGCAGTGGCCTTATCTGCAGGTGCGCGTGCAGCTCAGCCAGCCCGAGCCGGGCCTGCGCCTGCAGGTGGAAGAAGCTCTGACGGGCAAGCCAGTGCGCCTGGTGCGCATTGAAACCAGCTCGGCGCGCAAAGGCACCGAGAGCGCGGCACCGGTCGTGAGCATCGATGAACTCAGCCGCCTTCAGCCCGCTGATTACTTCGAGCGCCTCTACCAGCACAAGTTCGATGAGGCACCGCCCGATGACCTCATGGCCGCCTTCACCGAGCTTCTCAACGCCCCTGTGGACGCTTTGGACGCAGGAGCCCGGCCATGAAGATCCTCGCCATTCGCGGCAAAAATCTGGCCTCGCTGGCCGCCGAATTCGTGGTCGACTTTGAGCGCGAACCCCTGGCCAGCGCCGGGCTGTATGCCATCACCGGCACCACGGGCTCGGGCAAAAGCACTTTGCTAGACGCCCTTTGCCTGGCCCTGTACGAGCGCACACCACGCTTGGCCAAGGCGACAGCCAAGGGCGAGAGCATCCCCGATGTGGGAGAACACGATGTCTCGCCCTCGGACCCGCGCACCCTGCTGCGCCGGGGCGCCAGCGAAGGCTTTGCCGAAGTGGACTTTGTGGGCAACGACGGCGTGGCCTACCGCGCCCGCTGGAGCGCCCGGCGCGCCCGCGCAAAGTCTGATGGCAAGCTGCAAGCCAGCGAGATCACCTTGCAGCGCATCGTGGACGGTCAGCGTCTGGGCGACCACACCAAGACCGAAACCCTGCGCCTGATCGAGGCCTGCATAGGCCTGTCGTTTGAGCAGTTCACCCGCGCCGTGCTGCTGGCGCAAAACGACTTTGCCACCTTTCTCAAAGCCCCCGACGACGAGCGCGCCGAGCTCCTGCAAACCCTCACCGGCACCGAGACTTTTTCTGCCATCTCGCGCCAGGCCTATGCCCGCATGAAGACTGAGAACGAGGTGCTGGCGCAACTGCACAGCCGCTTGAAAGACCAGCTGCCGATGGAGGCAGAGGCCCGCGCCGAGAAGGACGCCACACTGCAAACCCAGGGCGTTGCCGCCACCTTGTTGGCATCGCAAAAGGCAGACGTCGAAGGCCACCAACGCTGGTTCCAACAGCAAGCCCAACACCAGCACGCGCTGCAGCAAGCCAGCACCGAGCACGCAGCCGCCATCACCGAGCTACAGGCAGCCGCGCCCCGCCATGCGCACTTGGCCCAACTGGAGCAGGTGCAGAGCGCACGCCCCCTGTGGGCCGAACTGCAGCGCCTGACCCTTTCTGCTGCGGCCGCCACGCAGGCGCAGGCCGACGCTGCGGCCCTGCAGGCCCAAGCACAGGAGAGCTCACTAAATTGCCAGAGCGCCTTCGATGCCGCGCGTGAAGAGGCCCGGCAGGCCGATGCCGCCAAAGCCGAGCAACAGCCCGCCATCGACCAGGCCCGCGCGCTCGACGCCAGCATCCTGGCTGTCACACCGCAGGTGCAGGCGGCGTTACTTGCGCAAACCGAAGCCCAGGCCCACAGGGATGCAGAGGCCCAGCGCCAAGCGGCCCTGGCAGAGCAAAGCACCCAGACCCAAGCGGACCTGCAAAGCACTGTTGGTTGGTTAGAAAGCCACGCGCCCCTGCGCGCCCTGCAGGAGGGCTGGCCGCGTTGGGAGACCCTGTTTGCCAACGCGCAAACCGTGTTGGTTGGCCAAGGAGCTAGCCAGGCCGAGGCCCGTGCGTTGGAGTTCCAAGCTGCCGCCGCCCAGCAGCAGTTGGAGACCGCGCACACCACTCTGCAGCAAGCCACAGCCTTCGCCAACACCGCTGAACAGCATCTGGCTATCCAGATTCAGGCCTGCGCCGCAGGCGATGCCGACGCCCTAGCCCAAGACAAGCAGTCACTCGAAGAACAGCGCGATCACCTGCAGGCCGCCGCACTCTTGTGGCAAAAGCGCAGCGATGTGCGCGCCCAGCGCCTCCGTCTGCAAGAACAGCAGAAGGCGCACACCAACACCCTGGCTGACAGCGAACGCACGCTGCAGGAGTGCGCCCATAGCCAGCCCCTGCTGGCTAGCGCGCAGCACTCTGCCGAGCAGGCGCTGCAACTGTCCCAACTGGCCGCCAGCAAGGGCGCTGAAACTCTGCGCACGCAACTGCAGCCCGAGCAGCCGTGCCCGGTCTGCGGCGCGCTCGACCACCCCTATACGGACCACAACCCTGCGCTCAATGCCGTGTTGCACGGCCTGCAAGACCATGTGGCCCAAGCCCGGCTTGCACTCACGGCCGTGCAGCAGCAGCACGCCGTGGCTACCGCCAACCAGTCCAGCGCCACCCAGGCCCTGGTGCAATGCGCCCGCGAGCTGGAGCAGCTTGCCGCCCAGCACGCCGCACTGGTGCAGGAGTGGACCGCACTGGCCCTGCAGTCCGAGGTGGACGCCATTCCCGTGAATGCGCGCAACGCGTGGCTGCAAGAGCGCCAGGACCTGGCCCGCAAGGCACTGGCTGACCTCAGCGCGCAAGAGGCAGCGCACCGCCGGAACCTCCAGCACAAGGACGCGGCACAACGGGCTCTCAACACCGCCAACACCGCCTTGGCACAAGCCCGGGATGCTGTGACCCGCCTGAGCTCCAGCGCCAGCCAGACCACCCAAGCCCAGGACAGCACGCAGCACAAGCTGGCTGAGCTGGCCCAGCAACTGGACAGCACCCTGACCCAACTGGATGCCGCCTTTGCTGATACCAGTTGGCGCGAGCGTTGGAGTGCCGCGCCAGAGGCATTTGTGGCGCAATGCCAAGCCAATGCCCAGGCTTGGGCACAGCAACAGCAAGGCCAAACACTTCTTACGCAGCGCATGGCCGAGCTGCAGATTCAGACACAGGCGGCAGCCAGTGCCTGCGACCAGGCCACGCAGCAACTGCAAATGCAGATGGACCGGTGCCAGACAGTCCAAACCACCTTGCAGGGCTATCAAACGGAGCGCGCCAGTCTGCTGCAGGGCCGGGCGGTGTCGGTGGTGGAAGCCAGCTTGAGTAGCTCCATCAACCAGGCCAAGAGCCAGTTGAATGAATCGCAAACGGCACTGCAAACCGTGCAAGCCGGCGTCACGCGCCTGAACGAATCCCTGCGTTTGGCCACGTTGCAACTCGCACAGGAACATAGCGCGCACGCCGCGGCAGAGCGCAAGCTGGGTGAATGGCTGCGCGACTTCAACAACCGGACACAGGCCGAGCCCGACAGCCCGCAGCAAGGCCATACGCTGGGCACAGACGCACTGCAAACCCTGCTGGCCGCGGAGCCAGCGTGGATAACGCAAGAGCGCCAGGCCCTGCAAGCCCTGCAGAGCGCAGTCACCAAGGCGCATGCCGTATTGGAGACACGCAGGCAGTCATTGGCTGCGCACGAGGCAACCCGCGCCACGCAGGACAGCGAACAGGCCTTGCAAGAGCAGCTGCACCAGCTCAACACCAACATCACAACCCTCGCCGAAACGCTATCGGCCCTGAAGCTGGACCTAGCCCGCGACGACGAACGCCTAGCCGCATCAGGCGCACTGCGTGGACAGATAGCCCTGCAGACCGCCGCAGCAAAGGTCTGGTCGCAACTCGGCGAGCTCATAGGCTCGGCAGATGGCAAGAAGTTCCGCAACTTTGCCCAGCAGCTCACATTGGACATCCTGCTGGGCTACGGCAACAGCCACCTGCAGGCCCTGAGCACGCGCTACCAGCTCAAGCGCATAGAAGGCAGCCTGGGCCTGCTGGTGGTGGACCGCGACATGGGTGATGAAGTGCGCTCGGTGCACTCGCTCTCGGGCGGCGAATCGTTTCTGGTCTCGCTGGCCATGGCGCTCGGATTGGCGTCGCTGTCCTCACACCGCGTGCGCGTGGAGTCGCTGTTCATCGACGAAGGCTTTGGCAGCCTGGACGCCGACTCCCTGCGCATTGCCATGGACGCCCTGGACAACCTGCAATCCCTGGGCCGCAAGGTGGGCGTGATCTCGCATGTGCAGGAGATGACCGAGCGCATTGGCACACGGGTGCAGGTGCAGCGCCAGGCGGGGGGATTGAGCCGGGTGGTGGTGGGGTGATTGGCAGAAAGGGGCTCGTGCGTCTTGAAATTTTCAAAACTCGTTGGCGAGCCCGTCTCACTATTGTGTTCGCTGCAGCTTGCGTTCAAGGTCTGGAAGAAAGACCTGCACCGTCTCCCACACCAGATCCAGGTTGGTCTCGAAGTAGCCGTGAACCATTCGGTTGCGCATACCCTTCATCTGGTGCCACGGAATATCGGGCTGCGTCTGCGCGACTGCTCCGTGTTCATCCAGAATTTGCGCTGCTGCCTCGCCGATCACCAGCAATTTCAGGATGACTGCATCCTGTGTTTTTCGGTCCAGGAGGAACTCTTTTTTGCTGACACCCGCGAGGTAGGTGCGCACTTGACTGGCGGCATCCAGAATGTGCCGTGTGTAATCTTCGTAGCGAAGCCGTCTTTGCTGAGCGTTCACACCGGAACGGCCTCGCTCAAAACCTGCGCCCTGAATCTTTCCGGCAGGTCGCCCGGTGTCAGCACATCAACGGCTATACCCAGGGCTTCTTCCAGCTCGATCTGTATGGCACCAAGGTCCAGCAGCGTGGCGCCCGGCAAGGGGTCCACCAACAGGTCCAGGTCACTGCTTTCGGTATCTTCACCTCGCAAGACTGAGCCAAAAACGCGCAGGTTTTCCGTGCGGTGAAGCAGCGCAACATCTCGGATGAATTCCCGATGTGTGCGAAGTACCTCGGAGGGTCTGCGGTTTATGGGCATTGGGGCTCAACATTGACTGGACTGCTTCGCATAGTAGCAAAGCTAATCGGTCTGCATGCAAAAAAGCCTCGGTAGCCGGACGCAGCGCCCGCTCCCTTGCCTCACTCCCCGCTCCTGAATCCTCTGAGCCCCTGCGTAGACAGCGTGTTGTCCGCGCCCAGGGCAATGGCGCCAATGATGCCGGCCTCCCGGCCGGTGAGCGAGCTTTCGATGGTCAGCCTGCGGGTGTCCCTGCGCATCGCCATGGACGCGTTGGACAACTTGCAATCCCCGGGCCGCAAGGTGAGGGTGATCTCGCATGTGCAGGAGAGCTTATGGTTCCCAAAGGCCTGTGGCACCGTTTTGAAGGATCCCATCAGCTCCAAGTCCTCACAGTCACTCCACAGCACACCGGTCATTCGCTAAAGCGGCCTGAAGCCTGACGTTAAATTTCAGCTGTCGATGGCGCATTGACAGATGAGGTTTTGATGCATACCATGAGACATATCATTTGGTATGAAGGAATTCACAATGAACCAAACAGCCAAAATATTTGTCACAGGCCGCAGCCAGGCGGTGCGCTTGCCATTGGAGTTCCGCTTTGACGTGGCCGAGGTTTTTATCCGCAGGGACCCTGCCACGGGCGATGTGGTGTTGTCGCGCAAACCAAGTGATTGGCAAGGGCTGCTCGATGCGGTGGCACTGAACAAGGATGACGACATGCTCATACCGCGCCGCCAGACCCGCTCGCGGCGGGACCCCTTCGAGGGCCAGAAGGGATGAGCCAACCCTACATGCTCGACACCAATGTGGTCAGCCACATCATGCAAGGGCGCGATGCCGAGTTGCTGTCGCGTTTGACCCGGTTGCCCGTTGGGCAGGTTGTGATGTCCAGCGTGACATTGGCGGAGCTGGAGTACGGCATGCACCGCAAGGGGGACCCTGTGCGTTTGAGACATACCTTGACCCAGGTACTGCTGCGCGTGGACGTGTTGCCATGGGATGCGCCGGTTGCCACCTGTTACGGAGCACTATGCAGCGCATTGGAAGCCCAAGGTATCAATCTGAGTGACTTCGACATGATGATCGCCGCCCACGCGGTCGCGGCAGATGCAACACTGGTCAGCCGCGACAAGGCATTTGCGCAGCTGGGCCGTCGCCTGAAGCTCGAAGTCTGGTAGCGTGACAGGCGGCTGGATGGGTCGCATGGCAGCGGCTGAGTGCAAAATCCCCAATCCCGCAATCTGAAGAATAAATCCCACCATGACACAGCCCGAGACATTGAAAACCCTGAGCTTTGCCGAGGCCAGCCAGCGGCTGCAGTCGTTCATGGCGCGCGATGTCCGGACCCTTGTGGGCATCATTGGCCCGCCGGGGGCTGGCAAGTCCACGCTGTCGCTGCGGCTGCAGGCGCTGTACCCCGAGCAGTCGCAAATCGTGCCCATGGATGGCTACCACCTGGCCAACGTGGAGCTGGCCCGGCTGGGGCGCGCCGCACGCAAAGGTGCGCCCGATACCTTTGACAGCTATGGCTATGTGTCGCTGCTCAAGCGCCTGCGCCAGCAGGCCCCGGATGAGACGGTGTACGCCCCCGAGTTCCGCCGCGAGATCGAGGAACCCGTTGCCGGAGCCATCCCCATCTTTGCAAAGGCCCGGCTGTTGATTGCCGAGGGCAACTACCTGGCGCTGGACCAGGGCGGCTGGAGCCAGGTGGCAGCACTCCTGGACGAGATCTGGTACGTGGAAGTGGACCCCGCCTTGCGACATGAGCGCCTGGTGGCGCGCCACATGCAGTTTGGCCGCACACAGCAGGCCGCAGAAGACTGGGTGCAAAACACCGATGAGCCCAACGCGCGTCTGATTGCGTCCACGCTGGGCCGCGTGCATTTCAAGGTGCTTGCCGACTAGGCGCTGGGCGCCGCCACACTCCACACCTTGGCCACCGTGCCGCTGGCATCCACACTCTCCAGCCGCACGCCAAAGCCCCACAGCCGCGCCGTGTGCTTGAGCACCTCCAGCGTGCTGTCACCCAAGGGTCGGGCGCTGTGCTGGGTGTGGCGCAGCACCAGGGTGCGGTCGCCGCGCAGGTTGACGTTCCAGACCTGGATATCGGGCTCGCGCGTGCCCAGGTCGTATTGCTGTGACAGGGCCTGGCGCAGCTGCCGGTAGCCCGCATCGTCATGGATGGCGCTCACCTCCAGGTCGATGGCGTTCTCATCGTCGTGGATGGCAAACAGGCGCATGTCGCGAATGAGGCGGGGGCTGAGGTACTGGCCTATGAAGCTCTCATCCTTGTAGTTGCGCATGGCCTGGTCCAGCACGGGGCGCCAGGGCGCACCGGCCATGTCGGGGAACCAGCGCCGGTCTTCATCCGTGGGGTTCTGGCAAATACGGCGAATGTCGCTGTACAGGGCAAAGCCCAGGGCGTAGGGGTTGAGGCCGCTGTAGGCGCGGCTGCGCAGCGGCGGCTGGTACAGCACATTGCTGTGCACGCTCAGCCATTCCAGCATCAGGCCGTCGCTCAGGCGGCCTTCGTCATACAGGGTGTTGAGCAGGGTGTAGTGCCAGAACACGGCCCAGCCTTCGTTCATTACCTGGGTCTGGCGCTGGGGATAAAAGTACTGCGCAATCTTGCGCACCAGGCGCACGATCTCGCGCTGCCAGGGCTCCAGCAGCGGAGAGTTTTTTTCGATGAAGTACAGCAGGTTCTCTTGCGGCTCAGGCGGAAAGCGCTCGGGTGCGGGCACGCCATCGGCCTTGCTGTCGCGCTGGGGCAGGGTGCTCCACAGCGCATACACCTGCTGCTGCGCATGGGCCTCGCGCGCCTTGCGCTCGCTTTGCTCCACGGCCAGGCTCTTTTTGCTGGGGCGGCGGTAGCGGTCCACACCAAAGTTGGCCAGCGCGTGGCAGGAGTCCAGCAGGGTCTCCACCGCGTCCAGCCCATAGCGTTCCTCGCAATCGGACACATAGCGGCGCGCCGACACCAGGTAGTCGATGATGGAGCCCGCATCGGTCCACATGCGAAACAGGTAGTTGCCCTTGAAGAAGCTGTTGTGGCCGTAGGCCGCGTGGGCTATCACCAGGGCCTGCATGGCGGTGGTGTTTTCTTCCATCAGGTAGCTGATGCAGGGGTTGGAGTTGATGACGATCTCATAGGCCAGCCCCATGTGGCCGCGCCGGTAGCGCTTGTCGGTGGCGATGAACTCCTTGCCGTAGCTCCAGTGCCGGTAGTTCACCGGCATGCCCACGCTGGCATAGGCGTCCATCATCTGCTCGGCGTTGATGATCTCCAGCTGGTTGGGGTAGGTGTCCAGGCCGTGGCGCTCGGCGGCGATGCGGATGGCCTCGTGGTAGCGCTCCAGGGTGTCAAAGGTCCAGTCGCTCTGGTCGGGCAGGGTGTTGCTCATGCGCTCTCCGCTTCCTTCTGGAACAGCGCGCGCAGCACCGGGTAGATCTGCTCGGCTTCTGTTGCCTTTTGCATGGCAAAGTTTGCATGCGCCTCCTGCAGGTGGCTGTATTCCTGCCACAGGTTTTGTTCTTCATCGGCCACCTGCACATAGGCGTAGTAGCGGCACAGCGGCAGCAGGGTGTGGGCCAGGAATTCGTGGCAGCGCACACTGTCGTTGTTGAAGTTGTCGCCATCGCTGGCCTGCGCGCCATAGATGTTCCACTCGTTTGCCGGGTAGCGCTGGGTGATGATGGTGTGCATCAGTTCCAGCGCACTGCTGACCACGGTGCCGCCGGTCTCGGTGGTGTGGAAGAAGGTGGCTTCGTCCACTTCCTGCGCGCGTGAGTGGTGGCGTATGAAAACAATGTCGATCTTTTCGTAGTGCCGGGTCAGAAACAGATACAGCAGGATGAAGAACTGCTTGGACAGGCTCTTGCGCCCCTCGTCCATGGAACCCGACACATCCATCAGGCAGAACATCACCGCCTTGATGTGCGGCAGCGGCGTCTGCACCCGCGCACGAAAGCGCAGGTCCAGCGGATCCAGAAACGGTATGCGCTTCAGGCGCCTTTGCAGCTCGCGGATCTCCAGCCCCAGGCGGCGCAGGGCGTGGCCGTCCGAGCCGTCCCAGGCCTCCAGCCGTGCCAGCTCGGCACGCTTGTCAGCCAGTTCGCGGCGCAGCCCCGCGCCCATGGCCAGGCGGCGGCCCAGGGCGCCGCGCATGGAGCGCACCACGTCCAGGTTGTTGGGCGTGCCGTCGCGGCTGTGGCCGGCGCGCCGGTTCTCGAACTCTGGCGTCTCGCCAATCTGGCTGCGCACCAAGTGGGGCAGGGCCAGGTCTTCAAAAAACACGTCCATGAATTCTTCGCGGCTCAGGGTAAAGACAAAGTCGTCCTCGCCTTCACCGCTGTCGCTGGCCTGGTTGCCACTGCCGCGGCCACCACTTGGTGGTGGGCGGGCAATGCGGTCGCCGCGCTGGTAGTCCACATTGCCGGGGTGCACCAGGTCGCGCACGCCGCCGGGCCCGTGCTGGAACACCGGCTCGTGGATGTCTTTTTTGGGGATCTGGATGGTCTCGCCCTGTTCCAGATCGCGGATGCCGCGCTGGTTTACTGCGCCGCGCACGGCCTCGCGGATCTGCTCCTTGTAGCGGCGCAAAAACCGCTCCCGGTTGCCAATGGACTTGTTCTTTCCCGCCAGTCGGCGGTCCACAATGTGCAGCGCCATGGGCTTGTCCGTGGGTGCCTCGTCAGGAGCTCTTGCGCACCCGCAAATACCACTCGCACAGCAGGCGCACCTGCTTGGGCGTGTAGCCCTTGGCCACCATGCGGGTGACAAAGTCCTCGTGCTTTTTGGCATCGTCCGCGCTGGCCTTGGCGTTGAAGCTGATCACCGGCAGCAGCTCTTCGGTGTTGGAGAACATTTTTTTCTCGATCACCACGCGCAGCTTTTCGTAGCTGGTCCAGGCCGGGTTCTTGCCCGCATTGTTGGCGCGCGCACGCAGCACGAAGTTGACGATCTCGTTGCGGAAATCCTTGGGGTTGGAAATGCCCGCCGGAATTTCTATCTTCTCCAGCTCGGCGTTCAGGGCGGCGCGGTCAAACACCTCGCCAGTGTCGGTGTCGCGGTATTCGTTGTCCTGTATCCAGTAGTCGGCATAGGTCACATAGCGGTCAAAAATATTCTGACCGTATTCGCTGTAGCTCTCCAGGTAGGCGGTCTGGATTTCCTTGCCGATGAACTCGGCATAGCGCGGCGCCAGCAGCTCCTTGATGAAGGCGGTGTATTTGTGCTCCAGCTCGGCGGGGTATTGCTCGCGTTCGATCTGCTGCTCCAGCACATACATCAGGTGCACCGGGTTGGCTGCCACCTCGCTGCTGTCAAAGTTGAACACGCGGGAGAGGATCTTGAAGGCGAATCGCGTGGACACGCCTGTCATACCTTCGTCCACCCCGGCGGCGTCACGGTACTCGTGGTAGCTCTTGGCGCGCGGGTCGGTGTCCTTCAGGCTCTCGCCGTCGTACACCGCCATCTTGCTGTACAGGCTGGAATTCTCCGGGGCCTTCAGGCGTGTGAGGATGGCAAACTGGCTCATCATCTTGAAGGTGCCGGGCGCGCATTTGGCCTCGGCCAGCGATGATTCGCGGATCAGCTTTTCGTAGATCTTCACCTCTTCGCTCACGCGCAGGCAGTAGGGCACCTTGACGATGTAGATGCGGTCCAGAAAGGCCTCGTTGTGCTTGTTGTTGCGAAAGGTCTTCCACTCGCTCTCATTGCTGTGGGCCAGCACCACGCCATCAAACGGTATGGCGCCAAAGCCCTCGGTCCCTTTGAAGTTGCCCTCCTGCGTGGCCGTGAGCAGCGGGTGCAGCACCTTGATGGGCGCCTTGAACATCTCCACAAATTCCAGCAGGCCCTGGTTGGCCAGGCACAGGCCACCCGAGAAGCTGTAAGCGTCCGGGTCATCCTGGGCAAAGCCTTCGAGCTTGCGGATGTCCACCTTGCCCACCAGCGAGGAGATGTCCTGGTTGTTTTCATCACCCGGCTCGGTCTTGGCAATACCGATCTGCTTCAGGGTGCTGGGGTAACGCTTGACCACCCGGAAGCGCCGTATGTCACCGCCATATTCGTCCAGGCGCTTCACCGCCCAGGGTGACAAAATGCGCTGCAGGTAGCGCGTGGGAATGCCGTAGTTGTCCCGCAGAATGGGCCCGTCCTCGGTGGCGTCAAACAGGCCCAGCGGGCTCTCGTTCACCGGTGAGCCCTGGATGGCATAAAACGGCACCTGCTGCATCAGGTATTTGAGCCGCTCGGCCAGCGAGCTTTTGCCCCCACCCACCGGACCCAGTAGATACAGAATCTGCTTGCGCTCCTCCAGACCTTGGGCGGCGTGGCGGAAGTAGCTCACCACCTGCTCGATCACGTCTTCCATGCCGAAGAATTCGGAAAACGCGGGGTAGATCTTGATCAGCTTGTTGGCGAAGATGCGCGACAGGCGCGGGTCGTTGCGGGTATCGAGCACTTGCGGCTCGCCAATGGCCTTGAGCATGCGCTCAGCCGCCGTGGCGTAGGCCAGGGGGTTGCGCTTGCACTCCGCCAGGTAGTCATCCAGGCTCATTTCCTCTTCGCGGCTGCGCGCGAAGCGGGCTACAAAGTTACCAATAGCGTCCATAAGACCTCCTGGTGGAAAACTGTGCGTGCACTGACTCGTTCAGTTTTCAGTATAGGCACCGGCGCGATCTTGACGCAAGGCTTTACTTGGCGACCCTGTTTTTCGCAAGGAATAGTGCCTGTGGCGGACTACTCTGCAGTGGGGAGACGTCCGCCATATGACGATATGATCTAGGCCTTGCCCTATGTGGCAACACCGCTGTCAACACAGCACGTGCCCGTAGCTCAGTTGGATAGAGCAACGCCCTTCTAAGGCGTGGGTCGGGGGTTCGATCCCCTCCGGGCACACCAAGGATGCTTGTACGGCTCGCTAGCGCATGGCCAGCTCTGCGGCCTTTGCAAGAAAGCCCGAGCGGGTCATGCTGTGGTCTTTGGCCCAGGCGTCAATTTCATGCACCAGGTTGCTGGGCAGACTGATATTGAGCCGCACGGGACTGGTGTCGATTTTTGACAGGTCAATGTCCACCAACATCCACACCCCACCTTGGTACTGCGGGTCTTTGGTCAGTGCTTCCAATGCCGTGGGCGGCTTTGCGCCCTCGCTGTCACCAAACATATGCGCCTGCACAGCCTCCAGCACGGCGGCAGGGATGCCGTCCCATTCGTCGGCAGCAGCGAAGCAGCCGGGGAAGTCGGGAATGGTCATGCCATGGGCATGCTTTTTGTCACCAACGTGCACATAGACTGGATAGAACATAGAGCCTCACAAACCGGCTTGCTTAAAGATGCTGCGAACGGTGGGCGGAGGCAAATCCTTCTTGGGGTGAGGGACTGTCACCTTGCCCGGTTTCGTGGCGTGCTTGAACTGGTGATGGGAGCCGACAACATGCACCAGATACCAGCCGTCAGCCTTCAACTGTTTGATGACTTCGGAGCTTTTCATGCTTGGTTATTCTACACATCAATACACATTCTTGAGCGATGTATGCAACCCCGGCTGTGAATCGGCACCGTGCCGCTCCGCAAAAAGCAGCCCCTACAGCAGCTTGGTCCCCAGCGCCACCGGTTTGTCCGGCACACACAGCACGACCGCGCCATTGGCATCGTAAAAGCCGGTCACCAGGCATTCGGACATCAGTGGCCCGATCTGTTTTTTGGGGAAGTTGACCACGGCCACCACCAGCTTGCCTACCAGTTCTTCGGGCGTGTAGTGCGCGGTGATCTGCGCGCTGGATTTGCGCAGGCCGATCTCGGCACCAAAGTCGATCTGCAGTTTGTAGGCGGGCTTGCGCGCCTCGGCAAATACTTCCGCGCTGGCGATGCGGCCCACGCGGATTTCCACCTTGGTGAAGTCGTTCCAGCTGATTTCTTCCATCTGTGGGACCCTATAGTTTGCGACCCTGTACTACCGCGGGGCAGTACAGGGTGCAGACTTTTTAACCGCGCCGCAAATCCCGCGTAAACGGAAATTCCTTGCTGGCCGCCACGTTGATGGTGGCCGGGGGAATCACCATGGTGCCGGAGGTATGGCCGGTGGCGGTAAAGCGCGACATGCGGCGGCTCTCGGCTTCAAACGAGTTGACCGGGAAGCTCTCGTAGCTCAGGCCACCCGGGTGCGCCACGTGGTACTGGCAGCCACCGATCGAGCGCTTCATCCAGGTGTCCACGATGTCAAAGGTCAGCGGTGCATGCACGCCAATGCTGGGGTGCAGGCTGCTGGGCGGGTTCCAGGCCTTGTAGCGCACGCCGGCCACAAATTCACCCACGGTGCCGGTGCTTTGCATGGGCAATGCTTCACCGTTGCAGGTGACCACGTAGCGGCTCTCGTTCAGGCCGCTGACGCGCACTTCCACACGCTCCAGGCTGGAGTCCACATAGCGGGCGGTGCCGCCAGGTGCGCCTTCTTCGCCCATGACGTGCCAGGGTTCAAGCGCATTGCGCAGGCTCATCTCGACACCCATGGTCGATATGGAGCCCAAGAGCGGGAAGCGGAATTCCAGGTGCGGTGCAAACCAGCTGGCGTCAAACGCATAACCGGCCATGTTCATTTCGGCCATCACATCATCAAAGTCCATCTTGATGAAGGTGGGCAGCATGAAGCGGTCATGCAGCTCGGTGCCCCAGCGGGTCACGGGCGCCTTGTACGGTGTCTTCCAGAAGCGTGCCACAAGGGCGCGCAGCAGCAGCTGCTGCACGCTGCTCATGTGCGGGTGCGGGGGCATCTCAAAGGCACGCAACTCCAGCAGGCCCAGGCGGCCGGTAGAGGAGTCGGGCGAGTACATCTTGTCAATAGAAAACTCGCTGCGGTGGGTGTTGCCGGTGGCATCGATCAGGATGTTGCGCAGCGTGCGGTCCACCAGCCACGGCGGCATGCTCTGGCCGTGGATCTCGCGGTTTTTGTAGATCTGCTCGATGGCGATTTCCAACTCGTAGAGCTGGTCGTTGCGGGCTTCGTCCACGCGCGGGGCCTGGCTGGTCGGGCCGACAAACATGCCGCTGAACAGATAGCTCAGGCTGGGATGGTTGTGCCAGAACAGCAGCAGGCTGGCCAGCAACTCCGGCTTGCGCAGGAAGGGGCTGTCCGAGGGCGTGGCGCCACCCATCACAAAGTGGTTGCCACCACCCGTGCCGGTGTGGCGGCCGTCGGTCATGAACTTCTCGGCTGACAGGCGCGACTCAAAGGCGGCGTTGTACAAAAACTCGGTGTTGCGCACCAACTCTTTCCAGTTGTTCACCGGATGGATGTTGACCTCGATGACGCCGGGGTCGGGTGTGACTTGCAGGAGCTTGAGGCGTGGGTCGCGCGGGGGCGGATAACCCTCCAGCACGATCTTTACTTTGAGTTCAGTGGCGGTGGCTTCAATCGCGGCCAGCAGGTCCAGGTAGTCTTCCAGCAGTTCCAGCGGCGGCATGAACACATACAGCACGCCAGATTTTTTGCCCACGGCCTCGGCCTTGGGGCCGTTGGCGCGGCGCGGGTCGCGCACTTCCACGCACAGGGCGGTGCGGGTGATCCAGTGGGCCGATTCCTGGCGCTTGGGTTCACGGGCAAAGTCAGTGGGTTCTGGCTGCGATGCGACTTGCGCGTTGGCGGCCACGCTGCTGGTGGCGGTGGTGGCACGGTTTTGCTGCAGGCGGCGAGCGGCTTCGCTGGCGGCACCGGGGCCAGCCAGGTAGGGCGCGTCGCTGGCGCGGCGCACACCGCTCACCCCATTGGCACCCGTGGTCGCTGGGGTGGCTGCAGAAGCACCACCAGTGGCGGTTGTGGCAAAGGGCGAACCGGCGCTCATGCCGGGTGCATAGCGGGCGGCAAAGCTGGCGTGCGCGGGCAAGTTGCCGCGCGGGGCTGTGGGGTCCAGCTCGATCAGGTAGGGGTAGTCGCCCTCGCTCACCCATGGCAGGGAGTCCAGCGGCAGGCGCAGGCCCATGGGGGAGTCGCCAGGCATCAGGTACATGCGCTCGTCGCGAAAGAACCAGGGGCCGGTGGTCCACTCGGGGCC
Source organism: Rhodoferax lacus (assembly GCF_003415675.1). Classification (GTDB taxonomy): domain Bacteria; phylum Pseudomonadota; class Gammaproteobacteria; order Burkholderiales; family Burkholderiaceae_C; genus Allorhodoferax; species Allorhodoferax lacus. The sequence goes on along the minus strand of NZ_QFZK01000022.1, from coordinate 17,180 downwards.
GGTCAGGCGCGGGCCCACCGCAGGTTTGACGGGCAGCACATAGCCCACCACGGAATCGAGCTTTTGCTCGAAGACGCGGCGCAGGCGGCTGCGCTCCATCTCGTCGTCGAGCTTGCTGTTAAAGGGGTCCACATTGACAGGCAGGCGGCGTTCGCGCCACAGGTAGTACCAGCTGTCTTCATAGGCGGCGGTGACGTACTGGTCAGTCAGGCCCAGCTTGGCCGACAGGGTGCGAATGAAGTTGCCAGCGTCTTCGCTGGTGTAGTGGGTGGGATCGCGCTCGTCGGTGAAAAGGGCCGGGTTGCTCCAGACCGGTTGCTTGTCGGCGCGCCAGTAAATGTTCAGGGCCCAGCGCGGCAGTTGTTCGCCGGGGTACCACTTGCCCTGACCAAAGTGCAGAAAGCCGCCCTGGCCGTATTCGTCGCGCAGCTTGTGCACCAGCGCGGTGGCGAAGTGGCGCTTGGTTGGGCCCAGCGCATCGGTGTTCCATTCGGCGGCTTCGCGGTCATCCACGCCGACAAAGGTGGGCTCGCCGCCCATGGTCAGGCGCACGTCACCGGCAATCAGCTCGGCATCCACTTTTTCGCCCAGTTCCATCACCTCGGCCCATTGCTCGGGCGTGTAGGGCTTGGTTACGCGGGGCGACTCATACAGGCGGGTGACTTCCATCAGGTGGTCGAACTCCACCTCGCTCTTGTCCACGCCGCCTTCAATCGGTGCGGCACCCGAGGGTTGTGGTGTGCAGGCCAGGGGGATGTGGCCTTCGCCCGCCAGCAGGCCGGAAGTGGCGTCCAGGCCCACCCAGCCTGCGCCGGGCAGATAGACCTCGCACCAGGCGTGCAGGTCGGTAAAGTCCACTTCGGTGCCGCTGGGGCCGTCCAGGGCCTTCACGTCGGGCTTCAGTTGAATCAGGTAACCCGACACGAAGCGCGCGGCCAGGCCGCAGTTGCGCAGCAGTTGCACCATCAGCCAGGCCGAGTCACGGCACGATCCTGACGCCTTGGTCAGGGTTTCTTCCGGCGTCTGCACACCGGGCTCCATGCGGATGGTGTAGCTCACATCCTTGTGCACCATCTGGTTCAGGTCCACCAGGAAGATCACGCTGCGGCGCTTGGTGTAGTCGATCTTCTTCAGGTAGTCGGCCACCAGCGGCGTCATGGGGTCAGCCAGCAGGTAGGGCATGAGCTCTTCCTTGAGCTCGTCGGCGTAAACGAAGGGGAACTCCTCGGCCTCGGGCTCCAGGAAGAAGTCGAAGGGGTTGTACACCGCCATCTCCACCACCAGGCCTACGGTGACCTTGAACTCCTGCGTCTTGTCCGGGAACACCAGGCGTGCCTGGTAGTTGGCAAACGGGTCCTGCTGCCAGTTCATGAAGTGGTTCTCGGGCTCCACCTTGAGCGAGTACGAGATGATTTTGCTGCGGCAATGGGGCGCGGGGCGCAGCCGTATCACTTGGGGGCCGAGAGCGACCAGTCGGTCGTAGGAGTAGTGGGTGACGTGGTTTAGCGCTGCGTGAATGGACATGTGCGGGTACTTATTTAATGGATGCGTTTCGCCTTGTAGGCTCGTGCAGTTCGCTTCAATGGTAGCAAGAGTTAATTACCTGGCCCCAATAGCCGTCAGTAAAACAAAAGCAAGAGACGGGCCATGCCCGGATGAGAGCTAGTATGCAGTCCATGCCCGACTCTGCTGCTTCCGATTTCGCAGTCCAACGCAACGGACCTTTTGCCGCGCTGCTGGGCTGGGTGGTGGGTACGGCCCTGCAGTTGCAGCAGGGTGCGCTGTGGCCGGTGTGGGCTTACCTGGCTTTGGCTGCGCCAGTGGCGCTGGCGGTCGGCTGGCCGAGGCGCCATGGGTTCAGGGCTGGGCCCCAAGGCCGGCGCACCTTGACCTGGCTGCTGTGTGCCGCTGCACTGGGTTTTGCCGGTACCGGTTTGCGCGGCCTGGTGTTCGATGCCCAGGCTCTGGACCCGGGGCTGGAGGGGCGCGACCTGCGCGTGGTGGGTGTGGTCACCGAAATGCCGCAGCGCAACGAGGCGGGCCTGCGCTTTACCCTGGCTACTGACACTGCCACGCTGGACGGGCGTGCCGTGCGCGTGCCCTCCAGCGTGGATGTGGGGTGGTACAGCAGTGGCGTTGGTGGCGGCACACTGCCTGGTGGCGAGCCTGCGGGCTCTGAGGGGCAGCCCGGCGATGTTCGCGCTGGCGAGCGCTGGAGCCTGACGCTGCGCCTCAAGGCCCCGCACGGCAGCCGCAACCCTTTTGGTTTTGATTACGAGCTGTGGCTGTGGGAGCGCGGCGTGCAGGCCACGGCCTATGTGCGCGCGAGCAGCACCGATGCGCCGCCGCAACGCCTGGACCAAACCTGGACACATCCGGTGGCTCTGATGCGCCAAAGCGTGCGTGAGCGCATTTTTGCGTCGGTGCAGCAGAAGCAGACAGCCGGGCTGATTGCCGCGCTGGTGGTGGGGGACCAGGCCGCCATTGACCGTGTGGACTGGGATGTGTTCCGCGCCACGGGTGTGGCCCATCTGGTCAGCATCTCGGGCCTGCATATCACCATGTTCGCCTGGGGTGCCGCCTGGCTGGTGGGCTACCTGTGGCGGCGCTCTGCCCGCCTGTGCCTGCTATTGCCAGCGCCCACGGCCGCTTTGCTGGGCGGTGTGCTGCTGGCCTGCGCCTATTCTGTGTTCTCCGGTTGGGGCATACCGGCCCAACGCACCTGCCTGATGCTGGTCACCGTGGCGCTGCTGCGCTGCCTGGGCGCACGCTGGCCCTGGCCGCAGACCTGGATGCTGGCCTGTGCCCTGGTGGTAGCCAGCGACCCCTGGGCCTTGTTGCAGGCGGGCTTCTGGCTGAGCTTTGTGGCCGTGGGTGTGCTGTTCGCCACGGACGCCGGGTCTGCGCAAGGCAAGGCATCGTCGCCAGCGGGCTGGTTGCGCGCCGTTTTTGCTCATCTGGGTTCCCTGATGCGCGAGCAGTGGGTGGTCACCGTGGCCCTGGCGCCGCTCACGCTGTTGCTGTTCGGGCAGGTCTCGCTGGTGGGCCTGCTGGCCAATGCCTTTGCCATTCCCTGGGTCACCCTGGTGGTCACACCGCTGGCCATGCTGGGTGTGGCCCTGCCTTGGCTGTGGGACCTGGCGGGCTACGCCATCGCAGTGTTGATGCAGTTGCTGCAATGGCTGGCGGCCTGGCCGTGGGCCACGCTCAGCCTGGCCACCGCACCTTGGTGGTTGGCGGCAGCGGGTGTGCTGGGTGGCGTGTTGTTGGTGGCTCGCTTGCCTGGCTCTGTGCGGGGCATGGGCCTGCCGCTGCTGCTGCCTTGCCTGCTATGGCAGGCACCGTTGCCGCCGGATGGGCACTTCGAGCTGCTGGCCGCCGACATAGGGCAGGGAAACGCGGTGCTGGTGCGCACGGCCAGTCATGCCCTGCTGTATGACGCCGGGCCGCGCTACAGCCTGGACAGCGATGCCGGGCACCGTGTCTTGCTGCCCCTGCTGCAAGCCCTGCATACCCGCCTGGACACCGTGCTGCTCAGCCACCGCGACACTGACCATGTCGGCGGTGCCCCCGCCGTGCTGGGCATGCAGCCGCAGGCCACGCTGCTGAGCTCCGTGGCAGCGGATGACCGCCTGCAAACCCGGCGCCCGGTGCAGCGCTGCGAGGCAGGCCAGCACTGGGAGTGGGACGGCGTGCAGTTTGACATCCTGCACCCCCAAGCCGCCGACTATGACAAACCGCACAAGCCCAATGCCGTGTCGTGCGTGCTGCGCATCCGAAGCACCGGCCCACAGCCACAAACGGCGCTGCTGGTGGGGGATATCGAGCGCCCCCAAGAGGAGCAACTGCTGGCTGCGCAAGCGGACATCAAGGCCGATGTGCTGCTGGTGCCGCACCACGGCAGCAAGACCTCCAGCAGTGAGGCTTTTTTGGATGCGGTGCAGCCGCGCCAGGCCTGGGTGCAGGCGGGTTACCGCAACCGTTATGGCCACCCGGCACCCGAGGTGATGCTGCGTTATCAGGAGCGCGGCATTGTGGTGCACGACTCACCCCATTGTGGTGCCATGAATTGGCGCTCTGATGGGTACGAGGAGGTGATTTGCAGCCGCACCGCACAGATGCACTACTGGAGCCACCGTGTCCCATAACAGTGCATCAAAACCATGCGGCGATGGGGTTAGTATGCTGGTGCGAAGCTTGCTTAGATAGTCAACAGAAGATTGTGTTCAAGAGGATTTATGCAGAAATTTGACGAGATGTACACCAAGCTCCCCTACGAGTTTTTCTCCAAGGGTGAACAGATCCGTGACCACTACAAAATCTACGACGAGTGGCTGGCACGCCAACCCGGCGACATGATGGCCAAGCGCCGCGAAGAAGCAGAAATGATCTTCCGCCGCGTCGGCATCACCTTCGCGGTGTACGGTGAAAAAGACGAGAGCGGTGCCGGCACCGAGCGCCTGATTCCCTTTGACCTGATCCCCCGCATCATCCCCTCAGACGAGTGGCTGAGCATGGAAAAAGGCCTGGTGCAGCGCGTCACCGCCCTCAACCGCTTCATCCACGACATCTACCATGACCAGGAAATCCTCAAGGCCGGCCTGATCCCGCGTGAGCAGATCGAAAACAACGCCCAGTTCCGCCCCGAGATGGTGGGTGTGGATGTGCCGCACAACGTGTACTCGCACATCTCCGGCGTGGACATCGTGCGCGCCCCGGATGCTGCGGGCAATGGCGAGTACTACGTGCTCGAAGACAACCTGCGCGTGCCCAGCGGCGTGAGCTACATGCTGGAAGACCGCAAGATGATGATGCGGTTGTTCCCCGACTTGTTCAGCATGCACCGCGTGGCGCCTGTGGCGCATTACCCCGACTTGTTGCTCGAAACCCTGCGCGCCAGCAGCCCCGAGACCACCGATGAGCCCACCGTGGTGGTGCTGACCCCTGGCATGTACAACAGCGCCTACTTCGAACACGCCTTCCTGGCCCAGCAAATGGGCGTGGAACTGGTCGAAGGCCAAGACCTGTTTGTGAAAGACAAGTTCGTCTACATGCGCACCACACGCGGTCCGCGCCGTGTGGATGTGATCTACCGCCGCGTCGATGACGACTACCTGGACCCCACCGTGTTCCGCCCCACGTCCACCCTGGGCTGCGCCGGGTTGCTGGAAGCCTACCGCGCTGGACACGTGGCCATCTGCAACGCCGTGGGAACCGGCATTGCCGACGACAAGTCCATCTACCCCTACGTGCCCAAGATGATCGAGTTCTACCTGGGCGAGAAGCCCATCCTGAACAACGTGCCCACCTACATGTGCCGCAACAAGGACGACCTGGCCTACACCATGGCCAACCTCAAAGACCTGGTGGTCAAGGAAGTACACGGTGCCGGTGGCTACGGCATGCTGGTGGGGCCTGCGTCCACGGCCGCCGAGATCGAAGACTTCCGCAAGGCCGTGCTGGCCAACCCCAGCGGCTACATTGCCCAGCCCACGCTCAGCCTGTCGAGCTGCCCGACCTTTGTGGAAAGCGGCATTGCCCCGCGCCACATCGATCTGCGCCCCTATGTGCTTTCGGGCAAGACGGTGCAAATGGTGCCCGGCGGCCTGACCCGCGTGGCCCTGAAAGACGGCTCCCTGGTGGTGAACTCATCCCAAGGCGGCGGAACCAAAGATACCTGGATATTGGAAGCTTGAACTATGTTGTCACGAACCGCCGACCACCTTTTCTGGATGTCCCGCTACACCGAGCGGGCCGAAAACACCGCCCGCATGCTGGACGTGAACTACCAGACCTCGCTGCTGCCCCAGTCCGACGCCGTGGCGCAAATGGGCTGGCAGGGTTTGCTGAGCATCAGCGAACTTACGGGTGCCTACACCAAGCAATACGGTGATGTCAAAGCACGTGATGTGATTGACTTCATGGTCAAGGACGAGAGCAATCCGTCTTCCATCGTCTCCTGCCTGGGCGCTGCGCGCGAGAATGCGCGTGCCGTGCGGGGCGCGCTCACCACCGAAGTCTGGGAAACACAAAACCAGACCTGGCTGGAAGTCAAACGCATGATCAAGAGCAGCGAGTTCGATGCCGACCCCTCGCAGTTCTTCGAGTGGGTGAAGTTCCGCTCGCATCTCTCGCGCGGCGTCACCGTAGGCACCATGCTGATGGACGAGGCCCTGCACTTCATGCGCCTGGGCACGTTCCTGGAGCGCGCCGACAACACCGCGCGCCTGGTGGATGTGAAGTTCCATGCCGTGCAAAGCGACTTCTATGGCGCCGCCGATGCACGCGACCAAGAGTACGACTTCTACCACTGGAGCGCCATCCTGCGCAGCGTCTCGGCCTTTGAGGTCTACCGCAAGGTCTACCGCGATGTGATCCGCCCCGAGCGCGTGGCCGAGTTGCTGATCCTCAAGTCCGACATGCCGCGCTCGCTGCATGCCAGCCTGAACGAGGTGGTCAACAACCTGGCCCTGGTGTCCAGCGACCCCGATAGCGAAACCCTGCGCCGCGCCGGCAAGCTGCGCGCCGACCTGAAGTACGGCCGCATCGATGAAATTCTGGCCACCGGTCTGCATGCCTACCTGACGCAGTTCCTGGACCGCGTCAACGATCTGGGTGCACACATCAGCCGCGAGTATCTGGTCGCGGGCGCTTGAAGGGGGGAGCAATCCCGCGATAATGCGTGCCGAAGGGGTACGCATGAAAGTCGCAGATATTGAAAGGGAGTTGGACCACGCCAGAAACCAGGGGCCGGTGCGCGATATCGCCATCCCCCCCTGTCCGGAGTTGCTGGTGGCCTTGCGCAAGGAAGTGGACAAGGCCGACCCGGACCCTTCGGAAATTGCGCGGATTGCGTCCAGCGATGTGGCCATGGCGGCTTCTTTGCTGCGCACCGTCAACAGCCCCCTGTACGCTCGCGCCCGCGCGGCTGACACGGTGGCACAGGCCGTGTCCATGCTGGGTGTGGGGCCCACGGTGGGCATACTCACCAGCTTTCTCACCCGCAACGCCATCCGCAGCAACTCGCCCTTGCTGGAGCACTTCTGGGAAACCTCCACCCGCCGCGCCCTGGCCATGGGCTTTATTGCTCGCCAGCTCTACGGTGTGGATGCCGATGTGGCCCACACCTGTGGCCTGTTTTGCCATGTTGGCATACCCATCATGATGCAGGGCGTAAAAGGCTACGCCGGTACGCTGGCCGAAGCGCTGGCCCGCCAGGACCGCAGCTTCACCGAAACCGAAAATGCCGCGCACAAGACCGACCATGCGGTGGTGGGCGCCATTGTTGCCAAGACCTGGTGCCTGCCGCCCATCATTGTGGCGGCCGTGCGCCTGCACCACGACTTCACCGCCCTGACGGACACCCGCTTCCCGGAAGAGGCACGCACCCTGGTGGCCATGGGCTTGGTGGCCGAGAGCCTGGTGGCGCGCCATGAAGGGGTGGAAGTACAGCGCGAATGGGAGCAGCATGGCGACGCCTGTCTGGCACACATCCGCGTGTCGGCCGGAGAGGTCGATGCCTGGGTGGACGCCCTGCATCCGGTCTTTGAAAGTGTGGCTGTGGCCTGAGGCTCCCGGTGCCCCTGCGGCCTAGGGTTTGACCACCGCGGCGTCCAACTGCAGGGTGCGTATGGTTTCTGCGGCGCGGTCAGCCTCGGACTGGCTGTCGTAGGGGCCCACGCGAACCCGGGTGCGCACACCCTTGGCCGATTTGATTTCCTGTGACAACGCGGGCAGACCGGCATCCCTGAGCTTGGCATAGGCGTTGCGGGCATTGTTGGCGTCGGCAAACAGGCCCACGTTGATCAGGAACTTGTCAGAGGCAGGCGCAGATGCCGGTGCAGGTGAGGGTGAGGGTGCAGCAGCGGTAGCCGGTGCCTTGGACTTTTCTTGTGCCAGGGATTTGGCCGCAGCCGCCTTCGAGGCCTTGGCCTCTTTGGCACGGGCCAGCTTCTCTTTCTTTTCCTGCAGCGCTTTGGCGCGCAGCTCGGCCCGGGTCAGCTTGGCTGGCGGAGGCTTGGTGCTTTCAGCGGTCGGTGCCGCTGCCGCAAGTGCACTGGACGCCGCCGCCGGGGCGCTTGCGGCCTTGGCCGCAGGCAATGCGGGTGTCGATGCAGCGGACCATGCTGGCGCTGCAGCTATGGCCTGTGTTGGTGCTGATCCCTTTGCTGCTGCTGGTGTTGATGTGGGTTCAGCTTGCACCAGTCCCTGGCTGGTGCGTGTGGCCACCGCTGATGGTGCAGCTTGGGGAGGGGTTGCCAAAGGCGTTGCCGGAGCAGAACTTGCAGCGGCGGGTGCAGGTGCAGGTGCAGGTGCAGGTGCGCTGGCCGCTGCCGCCACGTTTTGCGCCGCCAGCCCGCTTTGCAGGTCTGCGCCTGGCGTGCTGCGTGCCTGCTCCATCTTGGCGGTCTGAAGGGGCAGTTCATGGCTGTTGGGCCAGGACAGCACGGTGCCACCCAAGAGGGCTATCAGGGCCAGATTGCTGGCCGCCAAAATGCCTTGCTGTTTGCGCCGGGGCGCGCGCTGCGTCAACCAGGCGCAGGCTTCTTCCAGGCTGGCCGCAGGCACCAGCGCCGCTTCCATCTTCTTGTTGCAAGCGGCATAGAGCCAGGCATTGCCATAGGCACCGGGCACCAGAAACGACAATAGCACCGCCAATGCCAGCAAGACCCACTGGCTGGTGTCCGACAGTTGAAACAGCAGCCTGCCAATGCCAAACAGCAGCAGCAAAGTGCCTGCCACGGCGCCCACATAGGCCAGTGCCCAGGACCAGAGCTGTCGAAACAGCAGCCAGTTGAAGCTCAGCAGGGCGGCCGTCCAGTTCCAGCTCGGGCCGGGCTTGCCTGCTGCGTCAAACCGGGTAAAGGCCTTCAGGTAGTACGCGGTGTGCACTGGTCCGATGGCCGCGCGGTACAGCTCCAGGGTGGCGCTGCCGTCTGTGCGGTCCAGCGTCATCATCCCCGGTGCTGCATTGTCTGTGGCCATGGCTTATTTTGTCATGCCCGCTTCGCTGGTGGCTGCGTTTTGTACCGGTACCTGGGCCAGTTTGCGCGCGGCCACCGCCTCGGCCACGGCCTGCCCCAGCTCGATCACGGCCATGGCGTAGTAGCTGCTCCAGTTGTAACGGGTGATGGCATAAAAGTTTTCGGTGCCGGCCACGTACAGCGGTGCGTCTTCACCGTTCTGCAATTCGATCAGTGCCAGCGGGCCCGTGGCCACAGCGCCCGCGCCTTCCAGCACCACACCTTTGGCGGCCAGTTCGGCCACGCTGAAACTGGGCTTGATGTCGGGTGCCAGCAGGGCGGGCAAGTCCAGCGTGGCGGCGTCAAAGCGCATCGGGTAATGGGTTGGCAGGCCGCGCTGCCAGTGAAAGGCCTGGAAGTAGTTGGCCACCGAGCCGATGACATCGGCCTGGCTGTTGAACAGGTCGACCCGGCCGTCGCCATCAAAGTCGATGGCATAGCGGCTCCAGCTCGAGGGCATGAACTGCGGCCAGCCCATGGCACCGGCATAGCTGCCGCGCAGGGCCAGCGGGTCGGTGTGGGTGCGCGCAGTCAGCGCCAGGTATTCCTCCAGCTCGGACCGGAAAAATGCCGCCCGGGCCTCGGCCTTGGGGTGGGCGGTCGGAAAGTCAAAGGCCAGCGTGCAAAGCGCGTCAATCACGCGGAAGTTGCCCACGTTCTGGCCGTAAATGGTCTCTACCCCCACGATGCCAACAATGATGTTGGCGGGCACACCGGTCTGCTCTTCGGCGCGCTGCAGGGTGTCCTGGTTGGCCAGCCAGAACTTGGTGCCGGCCTTGATGCGCAGGGGCTCCACAAAGCGGCTGCGGTACAGCGCCCAGTTTTTGGGTACACCCACGGGCGGTGGCAGGATGGCCTTGGCAATGCCGGGCATGTAATGCGCCTGGCCGATGGCCTGGCGCACCCAGTCGCGCTCCAGGCCCCGGCTGGCCGCAATGGCATCGGCCTGTTGCATCACTTCGGCCCGTCCGTCATAGAGCGGACCCTTGTTTTTTGCGGCGCTCTCGGCCAGGGCTGCGGCTCGGTTGGCGCTGGTTTTTTTGATGGGCTTCTTCACGGTGGCCACGGCCTGCAATGCGCAGACGGCCAGCAGCAAGGTGGCGATGGTTTTTGTTATAGGTTTCACGTCGTCGGTCTCAGGCAGTGGGTGGCAGGCGTTGCGGCCAGCGCAGCTGGCCAAACTCCTTGCGCAGTGTACCCAGCGTGCGGGGCCTGTTGTCCGCCTTGGGTGCATAGCGCCAGGACTCCAGGCGCAGCAGCCAGTCCTGAATGCCTTCCATCCCCGCATGGCCCTGCAAGGCCAGGGCCAGTTGGCGCGGCGGGGTGTTGGGCGCCACGGGCAAGCCAGCCCGCTGCAGCTTGGCCGACGCTGCCTGCAGCAGACGCAGCCAGGGGTCCTGGCGGCTGCGGTCCCATTGGGTCCAGGCGGCGCCCAGCAGGCTCACCCCCACGACCAGGGCGATCAGCACCGAGCCCAGGTCTTCCCAGCTCGGCGCATTGAAGCCGATGTTGCGCAGCAGATTGAGCTGCTGGCTCTGGGAGTAGTTCAACACCCACTGGTTCCAGCGGTTGTTGCTGGCTTCCCACAGGGCGCGCAGGTTGATCTCGAAGCCCGGGCTGATGGCACCCAGGGCCTGCGCCACCACACTGCGCGGCGGCAGCAGCCGCTGCAGGCTGCCGGTGCGCGCCGGGGCCACGGCCGAGGTCGGGTCCACGCGCACCCAGCCCTGGCCGGCCATCCACACCTCGGTCCAGGCGTGGGCATCGCTCTGGCGCACGGTCCAGAAGCCGTCCACCCCATTGAGCTCGCCACCCTGGTAGCCGGTGACCATGCGGGCGGGTACGTCCAGCGCGCGCATCAGCAGCACAAAGCTGGAGGCGATGTGCTCGCAAAAGCCTTCCTTGCGGTCAAACCAGAATTCGTCGGCCGTGTTGCTGCCATACACACCGGGGTCCAGCGTGTAGCGGTAGCCGCCGGTGCGCAACTTGTCCAGCACGGCCGCCACCAGGGTGGGGGCATCGGCCCTGGCGTAGCGCGGGTCGCGCCGCATCTCCAGGGCGTATTGCAGGGTGCGCGGGTTGTAGCCCGCGGGCAATTCAATCATGTCCTGCAGGCCCAGCTCCTGTTGCAGCGGCCCGTGGCGAAATGCCGTGTAGCTTTGCGCCTGCAGGCGCACCAGCTCGCCTATTGGTCTATCGGTGGTCCACTGCAGCGCCGAGTCCATGCGGGTGGTGTAGCCCTTCAGGGTGGGTGGCTCGGGCGTTGCGTCCAGCAGCGGCAGCCAGGGCTGGCGGTTGCCTTCGAGGGTCAGCTCGTATTTGATCGGGGTGCCGCTGACCTGCAGCCGACTGGCCAGCTGCAGGGCTTGTGGGAAGGACGAGCGCAGCGGCTTCCACTCGCGCCCGTCAAAGGTGGAGAGCACGGGGCCGCGGAAATACAGGTCGCGCTGCGCGGGAACTGCGCCCTCAAAGCGCACCCGCATGGCCACGCTGCTGTCCAGCGCCAGGCTGGCGATGGCGCCCACCTGCACCGTGGCCGACAGGCCGCTGCGCCCGCCCATGGCGTCTCCCGGCAAACCCCACAGCGGCGCAATGCGCGGGAACAGCACAAACAGCACCACCATGATGGGCGCACCCAGCAGCGCCATGCCGGCCGCCGTGCGCGCGGCCAGCAGCAGGGGCGGGCGGCCCACCGGCATGTGGTGGTTGACCAGAGCGGTCAGCAGGCCCAGCAGGCCAATGACCATCGAGGCTGCTGTGAGCAGGCTTTGCGAGAAGAAGAAGTTCGACAGCAGCGCAAAAAAGCCCAGGAAGAACACCACAAACGCGTCGCGCCGGGCGCGCATTTCCAGCGTCTTGAGCGCCAGCAGCACGGCAATAAAGGTGACGCCCGCATCACGCCCCATCAGCGTGTGGTGGCTGTACCAGGTGGCGCCCGCAGCCAGCAGCAGCAAGAGCAGCAGCCACCAGCGCGAGGGCAGGGGCCGGCCCTTTACGGCAATCCAGCTGCGCCACAGCAGCACCAGCGCCGCCATGGCGCTGCACCACAGGGGCAGGGGCTCTACCAGCGGCAGCAAGATCCAGGCGATGACCAGCAGCAGGAACAGGGTGTCGCGGGTATCGCGCGGCAGGTGTTTGAGGCGGTGCAGCAGTTGCATGGGTGGGGCCAATCAGTACAGGGCCAGAGCCGTCAGGCAGGCGCGCTTGTGCGCCTCACCACTGTCGGGTGCGATGTCCTGGCCCGGCAGGCGCAGGCCGTAGCGCAAGTCCTGCCGGTGGGCGGCCAGCACCCAGGCGCACAGGCGCGAGAGCTTGTGCTCCAGCGAAGCCGCAGACCCTGCAAAGTGGCCGGTCTGCTGTAGGTCCAGCCAGAGCTCAAAGCGCTGGGCCTGCTGGGTGTCGCGGCTGACCAGCTGGCCCGCCTTGGCGACCTTCTTCCAGACCACGGTTTTGAGTGCATCGCCCCGGCGGTAGGCGCGCACGCCGTCAAACTCGCCACTGGCCTGGCGTTGCGCGGTGGCAGTGCCGCCCGCGCTGGGTGCGCCCGGCGGCAGTGGGGGCGCCTGCCGTTCGGCTGCCGGATACACCAGCAGCCTGGCCGCAGGCCGCCACACCGTCCAGACCCGGAAGGTGCCCAGGGGAAAGTGGGTTTCTGCCGTCAGCGCGGGCAGGTCCTGCAGGCCTCGCTTGTCCGGGTGCACCGCAATGTGCACGCTGGCGCTCCCCTGGGCCTCTACATTGGTCCAGCTCCACTGCTGCGTGCCCAGCAGGGCCAGGCCAATGCCGTAGCGCGGCGTCTTGCGCGGGTTCTGCAGTTGCACGGTCAACAGGGCGGCGCTGCCCACAAACGTGGGCTCGGGCGTGAGCAGGTGCATGGACAACCCACGCAGCGTGCCGTGGCACACATGCATGCCCACCACGGCGCAACCGGCCAGCAAAAAGGTCAACACATAGCCCAGGTTGAGCTGGTAGTTGATGCTGGCAATCAGCAGCACCAGCAGGGTCAGGCCCAGCATCCAGCCGGGGCGGGTGGGGAGGATGTAGACGTTGTGTTGCGTAAGCGTGGTGCTGTCGGCGGGCTTGAGGCGGCCCACCCAGAAGCGGTTGATGCGTGCGCGGACGTGCTGCACGGGGTGGAGCAGCGGGTTGGGCAGTTTGGGCTTTTTGAGCTTTTTGTCGGCGGACACTTTTATCTTCCGCTGGAGTGATGGGTTTTGTTTTGCGGTGAGGGGTTTGTTTTGACTCCCCCATCCCCCCCGCCCCTTACCCCCCGTCGGGGTAAGGGGTGCCTGATGCGGACAGCCGATTTTGCTTCTGTGCTCCGACTAAGGAAAAAAATTCGGTGCGTCGCCACTGTTGTGGCTTGCCCAGGCCTCACGTCACGAGTTCCGAGCGCCGGATACGCAGAGGGGGCCAACGCAAATTGAAGGGGAAAAGGCAATGCATCCCATCGCTGCGCCTGCAAGGCCGCAGCCGAAGCGACGTAACCAAATGTGCTGTCCGATTTGGCTCCCCTTTCACCCCGGCGGGGGTGAAAGGGGCGGGGGGGATAGGGGGGGCCTACAAAAGCCCCGCAGGGCACAACCCCACCCCAAACAAAATGACAACGGAAGTTCGTATGCAAAGCCATGCAGCCAGTCATTCAGGGAAGCGGCACAGCTGCCAGCATGGCGCGAACCTGCTCCTGTGCCCCACGCGAAGCGCTATCCACGGGCACCAAGCGGTGCGCAATGGTCTGCGGCAAGATGGCCTGCACATCGTCAGGCGCCACATAGTCGCGCCCGCTCAGCAGCGCCTGGGCTTGCGCGGCGCGCAGCAGGGCGATGCCGGCGCGCGGGCTCAGGCCCTGCACAAACCACTGGCCCGAACGGGTGGCCGCTATCAAGTCCTGCACATAGTCCAGCAAAGGGTCTGCGCAGTGCACGGCCTGCACCAGGGCCTGCAGCTGCTTGAGCTCGCCCGGCTGCATCACCGTGGCCAGGGCGTCCACCATGGCGCGGCGGTCGCGTCCTGCCAGCAGTTCGCGCTCGGCCGCGCGGTCCGGATAGCCCAGCGAGATGCGCATCAAAAAGCGGTCCAGCTGCGATTCCGGCAGCGGGTAGGTGCCGATCTGGTCCAGCGGGTTTTGCGTGGCGATCACAAAGAAGGGCTCGGGCAGGGGCCGGGTGGCGCCCTCTACCGACACCTGCTTTTCTTCCATGGCTTCGAGCAGCGCGCTTTGGGTCTTGGGGCTGGCGCGGTTGATCTCATCAGCCAGCAGCACCTGCGCAAAGATGGGGCCGGGGTGGAACACAAAGGCTTCCTTGCCGCGCTCGTAGACCGAGACGCCCGAGAGGTCGCTGGGCATCAGGTCGGAGGTGAACTGCACGCGTGAAAACTGCAGACCGAAGCTGCGTGCCAGCGCATGGGCCAGTGTGGTCTTTCCGACCCCGGGGACGTCATCAATCAGCAGGTGGCCACCGGCCAGCAGGCAGGCTACACAGTCCTGGATCTGGCTGGGTTTGCCCACAATCACCGTGTTAAGCTGAAGAGTCAAATTTTTGAGTGTATGTTGTACGTCCATGGCAGGACGTTACCCGAATTTTCCAAATTGCGAGTCCTCCTGTGAACAAGACCGGTTTCTTTTTTCACGCCGACTGCAGCCTGCATGAGATGGGTTTTGGTCACCCCGAATCCCCGTACCGATTGGCCGCCATAGAGCAGCGTTTGCAGGACAGCGGCGTGATGGCTGCGCTGCTGCGGCGCGAGGCGCCGCAGGCCCCGATTGCTGACCTGGAACTGGCCCATGGCCGCATGCACATTGCATCCCTGCGCGGCCTGACCGACGGCTTGCGCGACGAGATGCAGGCGGGTGGCCCCAAGCACGCGCAGATTGACCCGGACACCCGCATCAATGTCCACACCTGGGACGCCGCCCTGCGTGCCGCCGGTGCGGCCCTGGCCGCTACCGATGCGGTGATGGCCGGCGAGCTGGACAATGCCTTTTGCGCTGTGCGCCCGCCCGGTCACCACGCCTGCCGCGACAAGGCCATGGGCTTTTGTTTTTTCAACAATGTGGCGGTGGCGGCCCTCTATGCGCTGGAGCGCCACGGCCTGCAGCGCGTGGCCATCATCGACTTTGATGTGCACCACGGCAATGGCACCGAAGACATCGTGGCGGGCGACGCGCGCATCCTGATGGCCAGCTTTTTCCAGCACCCGTTCTACCCGTTTGGCGGCACCACATCCACGGCCGGCAATCTGCTCAATGTGCCGGTGCCCGCCCGCACCGCGGGGGACGCCATCCGCGCACTGGTGAGCGACACCTGGCTGCCGCGACTGGAAGCCTTCCAGCCCGAGCTGATTCTGGTGAGTGCCGGTTTTGATGCCCACCGCGAAGACGATCTGGGGCAGATGGCGCTGGTGGAGGCCGACTACGCCTGGATCACCCAGCAGCTGATGGAGGTGGCCGCGCGCCATGCCAAGGGCCGCCTGGTCTCCTGTCTGGAAGGCGGCTACAAGCTCGATGCCCTGGCACGCAGCGTGGAAGCCCATGTGCGCGTGCTGGCCGGACTGTAATAATTTTTCAAATCCCGATCAAGAATGCAAAAGCCCTCTGCCCCCGAACCGATTGATGATTTTCAGGGTTGGCTCAACGCTCTGTCCCAGCCCACCGTGCTGATGGAATTGGCGGCACTGGGCTTGTGCGTGTTGCTGGCCTGGGCACTGGTGCGCGGACTGCGCCGCGCCTTGGGCATGCAGGATGAACGCTCCATCTTCTTTGGCCGGCGCAATGTAGACGGCGCGCTGTTCCCATTGGTCTTGCTGTGCCTGGCCTATGTGGCGCGCGATGTGCTCTCCAAATTTGTGTCGGTGGCGCTGTTCAAGGTGGCCATCCCGGTGCTGGTGTCCTTGCTGGTGATCCGTGTGGGCGTCAAGGTGTTGCAGGTTGCCTTTACGCAGTCGAAGTGGGTCAAACCGCTGGAGCAGACCATTTCCTGGCTGGCCTGGCTGCTGATGGTGCTGTGGGTAAGTGGCCTGCTGCCGGTGGTGCTCAATGAGCTGGATCAGATCTCCTGGAAGGTGGGCAACAGCACGCTGTCGGTGCGCAATGTGCTCGAAGGTGCGCTCACGGCTGTTGCGGTGTTGATCGTCACCTTGTGGATTTCAGCTGGCATCGAGACGCGCGTGCTGCGCAACGCCACGGGCGGGGAGCTTTCGGTGCGCAAGGCCATCAGCAATGCTGCCCGTGCACTGTTGATGTTTGTCGGCCTGATCGTGGCGCTGACTTCAGTGGGCATTGACCTCACAGCCCTTTCCGTTCTGGGCGGTGCGGTGGGCGTGGGTATTGGCCTGGGTTTGCAAAAGCTGGCGGCCAACTATGTGTCGGGCTTTGTCATCCTGGGTGAGCGCAGCATGCGCATTGGCGACAACGTGCGGGTGGACAACTTCGAGGGCGTGATTACCCAGATCAACGCGCGCTACACCGTCATCCGTTCCCTGGCTGGCCGCGAGTCCATAGTCCCCAACGAGATGATGATCACCAGCCGGGTGGAAAACCTGTCCTTGGCGGACTCGTTTGTGTACCAGTCCACCGTGGTTTCGGTGGGCTATGACAGCAACGTGGAGCTGGTGTGCGCACTGTTGCTCAAGGCGGCCTCGGACCAGCCGCGCGTGCTCCAGGAGCCCGGCCCGGTGGCGCAGTTGTCCAACTTTGGTGTGGACGGACTGGAGTTCACCCTGGGCTTCTGGATTGCCGATCCCGGGGTCGGGCAGGGCGGCCTGAAGTCTGACATCAATATCGCTATTCTGGCGGCACTGCGTGCCAACGCGATTGACATTCCCTACCCGCAGCGGGTGGTGCACCAGATCTAAACCGGACTACAATGCAAAAAGCACGACCGTTCTATTTTGCATGAATCAAGGGGCCCGGATTGCGTGAAAACGTCAAGACTGTCCGGGCCGCATACAATCAAAAGAGTTGACGTGCACGTCAAGTCGAAAACCGAATTCAAACCTGTGGAGCAGCAAACATGAAAGTCCTGGTAGCAGTCAAACGCGTGGTGGACTACAACGTCAAGGTCCGTGTGAAATCGGACGGCAGCGGGGTAGACATCGCCAACGTCAAGATGAGCATGAACCCGTTTGACGAAATCGCCATCGAAGAGGCCGTGCGCC
>NZ_QFZK01000021.1 GCF_003415675.1 Rhodoferax lacus | reverse complement strand
TATTCGCCACGGTGCTCCTGCACCATGCGCACTGCACGTTCGCGGACTTCGGGGGAAAACTTCGTTGACTTTCTCATGGCTCCATCTTCTCAAATGTTGGAGCCTCCTCAAAACCCGGGGCGATTCACGCGCTGCTCCGGGTTGCAGAATTCGTTCTGGGGACGCGCGGGTCCTGCCGTTCGGCCAAGTTGTCCAAGACGGTCCGATGGATCCGCGCAAGCACCAGCATCAGGATGGCACTTACGGCGACGAAGACAAACAAACGCGGCGCGATGCCGAGATTTTTCAGGTGGCCCATGCGGATTTGGCCTATCCCCCAAGCATCTCCCCTCGCGCTTGTCGACCGAAAAAAGGGTTTTGGGCAATATCCACCGAAGCATTCTTGATTGGCGACTGCGAAGGCAAAAAAAAGCCACCTTGCGGTGGCTTTAAAAGTCCCCTAAGGGACGTCGTTGGATTTCTTAGTGAAGTCCGCCTTTTGCTTGGCAGATCTTCTGGTTTTTCGCACTGTGACAGCAGTTGGGTGAACTTTATGGGGCGACCGCAGGTTTGAACATCCCCCATTCGGGTGAATTTATTGGTGGAACCCCTATTAATTTAGTAAAAATGATATTTTTTGGCCATATTTGTATGAATCAGGCCAATTTATGGCATTTATTTGTACCGCAGCGGACGTTCTAGTGCTGCCTGCACGGCTGGGTCCGGTCGACCTGGCTTCCCAAAAACAGATGGATTTCAAAGCTTCATCCTGCTCAACACCGGGTAGTGGACGCAGAAATCCGTACTTTTTTGTACTGACTAGGGGTTTTCCATTACTAAAGTAACTTGATTTAATAAGTCCAAAACGCATATAGTCCAGCCACGCTAAGAGCCACGGCGTACCAAACCCAGGGCAGAAACCCTGATAACTGACGATCCACTGACCATTCCATTCGAGGAGACTGACCATGAAAAAATCCACCACCCTGGCCCTCACAGCCATCGCCTTTGCCGCCTCCGCAGCAACATCCGCCTTCGCCGCTGAAACCGTCATCGGCCTGATCACCAAGACCGAAAGCAACCCCTTCTTCGTGAAGATGAAGGAAGGCGCGGAAGCCGCTGCCAAGAAGGGCGGCGCCAAGCTGCTCAGCGCCGCTGGCAAGCAAGACGGTGACACCGCAGGCCAGATCAGCGCCATGGAAAACATGGTTGCCGCTGGCGCCAAGACCATCCTGATCACGTCCTCCGGCGACGCCATCATCCCCACCATCAAGAAGATCCAGGCCCAAGGCGTGCAAGTCATCGCCCTGGACAGCCCGGTGGAAGGCGCTGACGCCCTGTTCGCCACCAACAACTACAAGGCCGGTGAACTCATCGGTGCTTACGCCAAGGCCGCTCTCAAGGGCAAGGCTCCTGTGATCGCCACCATGGACCTGTTCCCTGGTCACCCCGTGGGCGCACAGCGTCACAACGGCTTCCTGGCTGGTTACGGCCTGAAGACCCTGGACGCCAAGAGCAACGAGCTGGCCCAGCCCGCTGAAGTGGTTTGCATGGCCGACAGCTTTGGCGACGCCGCCAAGGGCCAGACCGGCATGGAAAACTGCCTGCAAAAGAACGACAAGATCAACGTGGTGTACGCCATCAACGAACCCGCAGCCGCTGGTGCCTACAAGGCGCTGAAGGCCGCTGGCAAGGAAAAAGACGTGGTCATCCTGGGCGTTGACGGCATGTGCAGCAACGGTGTGGGCAATGTGGAAAAAGGCGTGATCGCCGCCACCAGCATGCAGTACCCCCTGAAGATGGCCGCCATGGGCGTGGCCGCTGGCCTGCAGTACGCCAAGGACGGCAAGCGCCAGTCCGGCTACACCGACACCGGTGTGGATTTGGTGGCCTCCAAGCCCATGGCCGGCGTCAAGAGCATCGACACCAAGACCGCCCGTGGCCAGTGCTGGGGTGACTGATTGGTATTGACAGACCACGGGGTGCACGAGCCCCCGGTCTGAGTCCGGGCCCGCACACTGCAGGCCCGTCCCCGAAAGCCCTGCAGCGCAGGGCTTTCCTACCCCTAAACCCCCCACGCTCATCCCATGAACACGCTCAAAGCCAAACTCCCGCCCATGGGAACTTTAGGTCCGGCCATCGCTCTGGTACTGGCCTGCGCCTTTTTCTCCTTCCAGCATGAGAACTTCCTCACGCTGAAGAACTTCTCCCTGATCCTGCAACAAGTCATGGTGGTGGGAACCATTGCCATCGGCCAGACCCTGATCATCCTGACCGCAGGTATCGACCTGTCCTGCGGCATGGTCATGGCCCTGGGCTCCATCGTGATGACCAAATTCGCTGCCGACTACGGGCTGTCTGCGCCGGTGGCCATCCTCTGTGGCATTGCCGCCACCACCCTGTTCGGCCTGCTCAATGGCCTGCTGGTCACCCGCGTCAAGCTGCCGCCCTTCATCGTGACCCTGGGCACGCTGAACATCGCCTTTGCCTGCACCCAGCTCTATTCCAAGGCACAAACCGTCACCAACATTCCTGACGGCATGAGCCTGTTGGGCGACACCTTTGACTTCGGCGGCGCCCGCGTGGCCTACGGTGTGGTGCTGATGCTGGCGCTGTACGTTGCTATGTGGGTCTGGCTACGCGACACCGCACAGGGACGCCACGTCTACGCCGTGGGCAACAGCCCCGAAGCCACCCGCCTGGCCGGTATCTCCACCGACAAGGTGCTGCTCGGCGTGTACGTGCTGGCCGGTGTGTTTTACGGCATTGCCTCCATGCTCACCGTGGCGCGTACCGGTGCCGGTGACCCCAATGGCGGCCAAACCGAAAACCTGGACGCCATCACCGCCGTGGTGTTGGGCGGCACCAGCCTGTTTGGTGGCCGAGGCATCATCCTGGGCACACTGGTGGGTGCGCTGATTGTGGGCGTGTTCCGCAACGGACTGACGCTCATGGGTGTGTCCTCCGTCTACCAAATTCTGGTCACCGGTATCCTGGTGATCCTGGCCGTGGCCACTGACCAAATGTCCCGCAAAGGAGGCCGTTAATGTCTGCTCAACCCCAAATCGTCATGCAGGCCAAAGGCCTGATCAAACGCTACGGCCAGGTCACGGCGCTCGATGGTGCCGACTTCGAACTGCGTGCAGGCGAAATCCTGGCTGTGATTGGTGACAACGGCGCGGGCAAGTCTTCGCTGATCAAGTGCCTCTCAGGTGCAACGATCCCCGACGAAGGCGAGATCCAGCTCGACGGCAAAGTGATCCACTTCAAGAGCCCGCTGGACGCGCGCCATGCCGGCATTGAAACCGTCTACCAGGACCTGGCCGTGGCCCCGGCCATGACTATTGCCGAGAACCTGTTCCTGGGCCGCGAACTGCGCCGCTCGGGCCTGTTGGGCCTGCTGGGCTTCATCGACAAGAAGAAGATGCTCGAGGAAAGCATTTCCCGCATGAACGACCTCAAGGTCGGCATCCGCTCCATGACGCAGGCGGTGGAAACGCTCTCCGGCGGACAGCGCCAGTGCGTGGCTGTGGGCCGTGCGGCGGCCTTTGCGCAGCACGTGGTCATCATGGACGAGCCCACCGCCGCGCTGGGTGTGAAAGAGGGCAATATGGTGCTGGAGCTGATTCGCCGGGTGCGCGACAAGGGCCTGCCCGTGGTGCTGATTTCGCACAATATGCCGCACGTCTTTGAGGTGGCCGACCGCATCCACATTGCCCGCCTGGGCAAGCGCGCGGCCGTGGTGGACCCCAAGAAAATCAGCATGAGCGACACTGTGGCGGTCATGACGGGTGCAAAATCCGTCAGTGACCTGCCCGAAGAAGCGCTGGCACATTAGACAGAGGACGACAACATGCTCAAGGGAATCGACCCGGTATTGACACCGGAGTTGCTCAAGGTGCTGATGGAAATGGGCCACGACGACGCCATCGTCCTGGCCGATGCCAACTTCACCGCAGTGCGCTACGCCGGTGGCAAGCCCATCATCCGCCTGCCCGGGATCGGCATGGCGCGTGCCGTCAAGGCCGTGACCTCGCTGCTCCCGCTGGTGGCCGATGAGGTGCATCCGGTGGGCTATATGCAGGTCAGCGGGCAAGCGGGCAGCTACCGCTCGGCCCTGCAGCGCGAAGTGCTGGCCGACCTGGAACCCGCCTTCCTCGCCGGGCAGTCGGCCGAAGCGATCGAGCGCTTCGCATTTTACGAGCGCACCAAGTCCGCTTTTGCCATTGTGCTGACCGGCGAGTTGCAGCCGTTCGGAAACTTTTTGCTGCGCAAGGGCGTTATAGGAGACACTCTGCGCCCATGAGCCTTGAAGCCACACCAGTCGACACACCCATTGCGCAGTCCGGTGGTCGTCTGGGTGCGCCACCGGTGTTGCGTCCACGCGGCTCCAACCACGTGGGTATGCGCCAGTTCAACGAGCGCGTGGTGCTGCATGCCATTCGCCTCAACGGCAGTCTGCCCAAAGCCGAACTGGCACGGCTGACCGGCCTCACCGCCCAAACCATTGGCCTGATTACCTCCCGGCTGGAAGAAGATGGCCTGCTGATCCGCCATGAGCCGCTGCGCGGCCGCATAGGCCAGCCCTCGGTACCCATGGCGCTGAATCCGGATGGGGCTTTCGCCCTGGGCATCAAGATCGGCCGGCGCAGTGCCGACCTTCTGCTGGTGGACTTCACTGGCGCGGTGCGCAGGCGTGAATCCATGCCCTATACCTTCCCGGAGGCACAAACCCTTTTGCCCGCCATCCAGCAACACATGGTGGCGATTCATGAAGACCTGGGGGCGTTGGCGCCGCGTCTGGTGGGCGTGGGCCTGGCCGCGCCCTTCAACCTGGGTGGCTGGCACAAGATGCTGGGCCTGCCGCCCAGCGTGTCGGATGAGTGGAACCACATTGACCTCTCAGCCCAGGTGCAATCCTTTACCGAGGCACCAGTGCGTTTTGCACGCGACACGGCTGCGGCCTGCGTGGCCGAGCTGGTGGCCGGGCGCGGGCGCGACCTCAAGAGTTTCCTGTACCTGTTCGTGGACACCTTTGTCGGTGGCGGCCTGGTCATCAATTCGCACCTGCACAGCGGCGTGCATGGCAATGCCGGCGCCGTGGCCTCTCTGCCGCTGCAGGTCTCCAGCGGACGCGGCATGCCTGAGCAACTGATTGCCCACGCCTCCTTGTGGGAGCTCGAGCAGCGCTTCAAGGCACAGGGCCTGGACCCTACTGCCGCCTACGACGCACGCGCCATGCAGGCACCTTTTGAGGTGCACACCAGCGCCTGGATCGCCAGCGCCGCGCTGGCGCTGGCGCAGTGTGTGGTCAGTGGCACGGCATTTCTGGACATTGATGCGGTCGTCATCGATGGTTCCTTCTCACGGGCCATGCTGACGCGGTTGATTGACCATACCGAGGCGGCCCTGGCTACCTATGACTGGGAGGGCCTGTGGCCCGCCACCCTCGTGGCAGGCAGCATTGGCTCCGATGCGCGCGCGCTGGGCGGGGCCCTCCTGCCCCTGCACGAAAACTTTGCACCGGACCGCGACATCTTCCTTAAAGCCAGTTAGCAGGCCCCCACGGTTGCCCACTGCGTGTGGCGCCCTGCCCCCCTAGGGGGCCGCGTTTCGCCTTGGGGCGGCCCGGCGGCGGAACCAGGCGCTAACTATGCAGCGGCAAACTTACTTCAAAGCAGGCGCCGCCTTCGGGCCGGTTGCGGCACTGCACGCTGCCACCGTGGCGCTGTGCAATGGACTTCACCAGCGCCAGGCCCAGGCCAACCCCGCCCTCGCGTTCGGAGGCGCCAGGCAGCCGGTAAAACGGCTCAAAAATGCGTTCCTGCAAGGCCTCGGGCACGCCGGGGCCGTGGTCACTGACCGCGATGGTGGCAAAGCCGTCCGCGCTGCGGATGGCCAGGGTGACTTCTCCCGATGCATAGCGCCTGGCGTTTTCCAGCAGGTTACGCACCGCGCGGCGCAACAGCTTGGCCACACCGGGCACCACGACCGAGGGGGTCTCCACATCCAGCGTGGCCTGGGTACGTGCGCATTCCTCGGCGGACAGTCCCACCAGATCGACCAGTTCCACGGTGCCCAGGTCGGCCTCCCGTGCGTCGAGCCGGCTGGCCAGCAGGATCTCGTCAATCAGCTGGTCGAGCTCGCCAATATTGCGCGAGATCTCTTGCCGGGCCGTGAGGCTGGTGTTGTTGCCCATCAGCTCCAGGCCCATGCGGATGCGGGTCAGCGGTGAGCGCAGTTCGTGCGAGGCATTGGCCAGCAGCGACTTTTGCGACGTCAGCAAGGCCTCACGGGTCTTCACCAGGGTTTCTATCTGTTCGGCTGCCTTGTTGAAGCGCGTGGCCAGAAAGCCCACCTCGTCCTGACCGCCAATGGGCATGCGCACGCTCAGGTCGCCATCACCCCAGCGTTCCACACTGCGCTGCAGGGTCTCCAGCCTGCGTGTCAGGCGGCGCACGATGGGATAGATGGCCAGGGCCACGGCTACGGCCACCAGGCCCAGCGTCCAGACAAAACCAAACGGCGCACGCCAAGTGGCGGCAGGCGGGCGGGGCAGATGCAGGTGCATGGTCTGGCCGTCGTTCATGCGCACCAGGAACTCCGGGCCGTAGCCGTATTTGCCGCGCAGTGCCTCCTGGTCTTCCTCGGCGTTGGATTCGCCGGGGCCGCCGGGGCCGCCGGTATCGGCGGGTGCCCGGTTGGGGCGCCAGCCCTTGCCCTCAGGCCCGCGGCCCAGGCGGGCCTGTCCGCTGCCGATAACGTCACCGATGGCATTGCGCACCACCACCTCGCGCAGGGGCGGCTCGGCCGTCATGCGCCAGGCATAGCCCACCAGCAGTGTCAGCACCGCCACCGCCAGCACCACGGCCAGCCAGATGCG
This sequence comes from Rhodoferax lacus, assembly GCF_003415675.1. GTDB lineage: Bacteria > Pseudomonadota > Gammaproteobacteria > Burkholderiales > Burkholderiaceae_C > Allorhodoferax > Allorhodoferax lacus. The sequence continues at coordinate 46,391 of NZ_QFZK01000021.1, read as the reverse complement.
GACATACAGCCGGTGGAACAAGAGGCTCATGGTCAGGCCAGGGTGCTGCGCACAGTGTTCACTCCTGCTGACGGGCGAACACGTAACCCACACCGCGCACCGTGAGGATGCGCTTGGGGTCCTTGGGGTCGGATTCAATGGCCGCGCGTATGCGGCCCATGTGCACGTCGATGGAGCGGTCAAAGGCTTCGAGTTCACGCCCGCGCACGGCCTCCATGATCTGGTCGCGGGTGAGCACGCGCCCGGCACGCTCGGCCAGGGCCACCAGCAGGTCGAACTGGTAGGAGGTCAGGTCGCATTCATCGGTGCCTACCGTGACGGTGCGCGCATCGCGGTCAATGCTGAGTGAGCCAAAGCGCAGCAGGCTCTGGTTGGCGCCGATGGCGGGCTCGGTCTTGCGCCGCAGAATGGCTCGCACGCGGGCCAGCAGTTCGCGCGGCTCAAAGGGCTTGGGCAGGTAGTCATCGGCGCCCATTTCCAGGCCGATGATGCGGTCCATGGGGTCGCCCTTGGCGGTAAGCATGAGGATGGGAATCTGCGCCATGCTCGACGGCAAGGCACGCACCCGGCGGCACACTTCCAGGCCGTCGATGTCGGGCAGCATCAGGTCCAGAATGACCAGCTCGGGCGGGTGGTTGTCTCCGGCCTGGTTCAGGCGTGAGAGGCCGGAGAGGCCATCGGGCGCCTTGCTCACGGTGAACCCGTTTTGTTCCAGGTACTCGCCGACCATGGCGGCCAGGCGGGCATCGTCTTCAATCATCAGCAGGTGTTGGCTCATGCGCTGCAGTCTAGCGCTGACGCTTTACAAAGCGATTGGCCGCAGCTGAAGTGGGGGTAAAGATAGGTAAACCGGCGGATTCAGTCACCATGGGCTTTTGTCGTGATGCGCGATGCCAGGGCCACCAGCGCCAGCACCGGCACACCCAGCATGGCGGTGGCGGTGAAGAAGGCGGCGTAGCCAAAGTGGTCCACGTACACGCCCGAATAGCCGGCCACCAGCTTGGGCAGCAGCAGCATCATGGAGCTGAACAGCGCGTACTGCGTGGCCGAGTAGTTCACGTTGGTGAGCGAAGACAGGTAGGCAATAAAGGCCGAGGAGGCGATGCCGCTGGCCAGGTTGTCGGCCGAGATGACAAAGACCAGTTTGCCCACATCGTGCCCCTGGCCGGCCAGCCAGGCGAACATCAGGTTGCTCGACGCGCTCAGCACCGCACCCAGCATCAGCACCCGCATCACACCCATGCGCAGGGCCATGGCGCCACCGACAAAAGCGCCCACCAGGGTCATCACCACACCGTAGATTTTGGTGACGGTGGCCACCTCGTCCTTGGTGTAGCCCATGTCCACGTAGAAGGGGTTGGCCATGATGCCCATCACCACGTCGCTGATGCGGTAGGTGGCTATCAGCGCCAGGATCAGCCCGGCCTGCCAGCGGTAGCGGCGCAGGAACTCGGCAAAGGGCTCCACCAACGCGCCTTGCAGCCACTCCGCGGCGTTCCTGGCATGGGGCAGGGCGCGCGGCGCGGGCTCGCGCGAGAACAGCACCGTCAACACGCCGGGCAGCATGCTCGCAGCCATCACCAGGTAGGCGGTTTGCCAGGCACCGTGCTGGTACGCGGCCGCACCTGCCACTTCAGCGCGCGCGGCAATCCACAGCGCGCCAGCTCCGGCCCAGATCATGGCCAGGCGGTAGCCGGTTTGGTAGGTGGCGGCAAGGGCGGCCTGGTGTTCCACGTCGGCTGACTCGATGCGAAAGGCGTCCAGCGCAATGTCCTGCGTGGCCGAGCCAAAGGCCACAGCGATGGCGCACCAGACCATGGGTGCCAGCGCCAGCTTGGGGTCAGTCAGCGCCATGCTCACCAGCCCGCCCATGATCAGCGTCTGGGCCAGCAGCAGCCAGCTGCGCCTGCGCCCCATCCAGCGTGTCAGCAGGGGAATGGGCATGCGGTCCACCAAGGGTGACCAGACCCATTTGAAGCCATAGGCCAGACCCACCCAGCTCAAAAAACCGATGGTGCTGCGGTCCACCCCGGCCTCGCGCAACCAGAAGCTCAGCGTGCCAAACACCAGCAGCAGCGGCAGCCCGGCCGAGAAGCCCAGGGACAGCATGCGCAGCGAGGCGGGCTCCAGATACACCTTCAGGGTCTGCGCCCAGCTGGGTTTGTCGGCTGGGGCGGCGGCCACGTGCGTTGAAAGGGTCATACGAGGAATAATACTTGCACCATGAACCGAACCACGTCCACCCTCTCCCGCATCACCCGCCTTCGCAGCATTTGGCCGGGAGCGCGCGCCTTCGGGCCACGCTTGCCGCTGGCGCTGCTGCTGGCCTGTGCCCTGCTGGCGCTGCCCCTGGCCAGCACGGCGCTGGAGCAGGAGGGCGTCAATGTGGGTGGCAACTCTGCCTTTACCAAGCTGGTACCGGCTGACGCGGTGGAGAAGTCGGCAGGGCAGCAGTACGCGCAAATGCTGCAGCAGGCGGCCAGCAAGAATGCCCTGGCCCCGGCCGACAACCAGCAGCTCAAGCGCCTGCGCGGCATTGCCCAGCGCCTCATCCCCTTTGCCATTGCCTGGAACGATCGGGCCAAACAATGGCAGTGGGAGGTCAACCTGATTGGCTCCACGCAGATCAACGCCTTTTGCATGCCGGGCGGCAAAATCGCGTTTTACAGCGGCATCCTCAAGCAGCTCAAGCTCACCGATGACGAGGCGGCCATGGTCATGGGCCACGAGATTGCCCACGCACTGCGCGAGCATGCGCGTGAGCGCATGGGCAAGAACGCCGCCACTGGCATGGGTGCGAACCTGATCGGCCAGATTTTTGGCCTGGGCGCCATAGGCCAGACCGTGACCAACTACGGTGCGCAACTCTTGACGCTGGAGTTCAGTCGCTCGGATGAATCCGAGGCCGATCTGGTGGGCATGGAGCTGGCCGCTCGCGCCGGATTCGACCCCCGTGCCGGGGTGACGCTGTGGCAGAAGATGGGTGCGGCCAACAAGAATGCGCCACCGCAGTGGCTGTCCACCCACCCGGCAGGCAGCACGCGCATTGCCGACATCGAGGCCAACCTGCCCCGGGTGATGCCGCTGTACGAGCGCGCAAAAAAATAGGGCCCCCACGCTTGCCACTGCGTGTGCTGCGCTGCCCCCCGAGGGGGCGCGTTTTCCCTTGGGGCGGCCCAGCGGGAAAACCTGGCCCCCATGCTTGTCACTGCGTGTACTACGCTGCCCCTCAGGGGGCTAATCCCGCTTGGGGTGGCCCGGCGCGGGATTGCAGAGCCCCTACGCTCTTAGAAAAAGTCCAGGTTTTCGCTGGGTGCGGTTTCGCGGGTGGCCAGGCCCATGCTCTCCATGTCTTCGAAGAAGGTCAGGCGATTGCGGCCGTTTTGCTTGCTGTAGTACAGCGCCTTGTCGGCGTAGTCCAGCAGCGTGCCGGCGAAGGTGTTGCGCATCATCTCGGTGGCGCCCATGCTGATGGTGATGTGACCCACCTGCGGGATCACCTGTTCCTCCACCGATGCGCGCAGACGCTCCAGCAGGCCGGCGGCTTCCGCGCGGTCCTGGCAACGGATCATCAGCACAAACTCCTCGCCACCAAAGCGGAACACCAGATCGTCGTTGCGCAGGGCATTCTTGAGCAACTGGGCCAGCAGGATCAGCACTTCATCACCATACAGGTGGCCGAAGCGGTCGTTCACAGACTTGAAGTGATCGATGTCGATCATGGCAATCCAGTAGGTGGTCTGCTGGTGCGGCTTGCGCTGCTCCACGGCCACCGCGCACTCTTCCTCATCCAGCGGTTGCAACTCGTACACCCGGCTGAAGCACTCGTCAAAGGTCTTGCGGTTGGCAAGGCCGGTCAGTGAATCGGTCTGGGACTCCTGCAGCAACTGGCAGAAGTTGCGGTAGATCTGCAGCATGCCGCCAATCATGCGGTTGTCTTCTTCCCGCAGGCTCTGCTGGCTGCCAATCACCAGATAGGTGGTGCTGGAGCGCGACTCCATCACCGTCATCACGGACAGAATGCAGTCCGCCAGCGCCAGCTGAAGGCTGCCCTGTTCAGACGCCCGGTGCTCTCGAAAGGCCTGCATCAGCTCCGGCTGCACCTGGAAGTTTTCCCGGATCACGGTGCAGCGCTCAGGGCCGAACACCAGCTGTGAGCGTATCTCGCCGCGTGAGGACACTTTGTACAGCGTCAGTACAGAGGGAAGGATGAAGCCGTTGAGTGTTTTGAGAAGACTCGACTCCAGCAACTCCAGGTCACGGATGCCGGTCAGGCTAACCAGCTGGTCCAGGAGGTGCGGGGTGTTGAACATGTCTTTATGGGATATTCAAGCGGATCATACATTTGCGGCGAGGGTCCCAATGCCTCGCGGGCCGTGTATTTTTTCCTGCCCCGGGGTTTGAGGGCGGCGCAGGTGTCGCTGGCTCCTGCCACAAGTGTGCAAAGCCACATAAGATAGGGCTACTACAGCCACACGGAAGACAAACGCTTTATGAACGCCAAGACCATGAAACACAGCGCCAGCATCTGGGACGGAGAGGTGGGCAACTCCCGTTGTATCGATGTGGTGCACTGGGAGGGCGACATCACCCCCGAACAACTGGCCAATGTGGCCACCCAGATTTCCACCGTCTGGCAGATGGTGGACCTGCAGCTCGACCCGGCCCACCCGCTGCACGGAAACGCTTACCACCTGCGCAAGATGGCCGACGACGAATACGAAGAGGCCGAATACCTCAAGCGCCGCGCCGCCTTTGAAGCCCGCTACGCTGGCAAGCGCGTCTGGGTGCACGGCTACCACCACGAGGAAGACACAGAGACCGGCACCAGCGAGCCCTTCTACTACGACACCATGTTCAGCACCCTGTTCATCACCCTGGCCGATATCGAAGCGCTGTGCGACAAGCACTACGGCGCCGACGTCTGGGACGAGTACAGCCTGTACCTGGATGACAAGCTGCCCACGCCGCTGGCCATCGACTTTTAAGGCGCTACAGCCTCGCAGGCCATGACAGTCCCGGCACGCTATCGCGCAGGGATGTTTGCGGCCCTGGTGCTGCTGGTGCTGACCCATGGCTTGGCGTGGGCCCAGCCCCTGGTGTTTCTGGGCAATGCGCGCATAGAGCCCGTGGTCTTTGCGCGCGGCGGCAGTGCCCAGGGTGTGGCCGTGGACCTGACGCGCGCGATGGCCGCGCATGCCGGTCTGCAGGTGGATGTGCAGGCGGTGGAATGGCAGGCGGCACAAGCCCAGGTGCTCGCGGGCCAGGCCGATGCCCTCATCCAGATCAACCCCTCGGCCGAGCGCGAGAAGCTCTACGACTTCTCCGACGTGCTGCTGGACTCCCATTTCCATCTCTTTGTTTCCGGCGGCCTGAGCGCCATCCACGACCTGCAGTCGCTGGACGGACAGCGTGTGGGCGTGGAGGGCGGAGGCTTTCCCATCCAGTACCTCAGGCCGCACACCGGCATCCAGCTGGTCACGGTGCCGAGCTGGCATGCGGCCTTCGAGATGCTGCGCGAGGGAAAGCTCGACGCGGTGTTTGTGGACCGCTGGGTGGGAGAGTACGAGCTCAGCATCAGCCGCATGGAGGGCATCACCGTGGTGGAGCCGCCGCTGGTGAGCAGCCAGTCGCGCATCGCGGTGAAAAAGGGCAACCGCCTGCTGCTGGAGCGCATCAACGCGGGTCTGGCCGGTATGGCGCGCGACGGCACGCGCCAGGCCATTCTGGAGCGCTGGCAGGGCAAGCAGGTGGTGTATGTGACGCGCCAGGAATACGAGCGGCGCAACTGGCTGCTGGCCTTGCTGGCGATTGGTTTTCTGAGCCTGAGCATGGCCGCGCTGGCGCTGCACATCCGCGTGGTGCGCCGCAGGAATGCCGAACTGCTGCAGGTCCAGGCGCAACTCAAGTCGGCACTGGAGGGCAGCACCCAAGCGCTGGATGACACCCGGCAGGCCAAGGAAGCCATGGAGGTGCTGGTGGCAGAGCAGCGCGCCGTGCTGTCGAGTGACTTCATCGGCCTCATCCGTGTGGACCTGCAGTCACACACGCTGCTGTGGGCCAACAACGCAGCCTGCCGCATGCTGGGCTACGCGCCAGGCGCGTTGGCCAGTTTGCCGACGCGCACCCTGTTTGCCAGCGACGAGGACTTCGCTGCGTTCAGCCAGAAGGCGCAGGAAATCCTGCTGGGCGGCGGTAACCTGCACGAAGAGATCCGGCAAAAGCGCAGGGATGGCAGCACCGGCTGGTACCAGATCAGTGCCAGCCTGCTGAAGGATTCGCTGGCGGTGGCGGCCATCGTCGATGTCACCGAGCGCAAGGCCACCGAAGACGAGGCCGCCTACCTGGCCTATTTCGATCCCCTCACCGGCCTGGCCAACCGGCGCATGCTCAACAGCCGCATCAACCTGGCCTTGGCCCAGAGCAAGCGGTCGCACAAGCACGGCGCACTGATCTTTCTGGATCTGGACAACTTCAAACCCCTCAACGACCGCTATGGCCATGAACTGGGTGACCTGCTGCTCCAGGAAGTGGCCAACCGCATCGTCGCCTGTGTGCGCGAGGTTGATACCGTGGCCCGCTTTGGTGGCGACGAGTTTGTGGTGCTGCTGGGCGAACTCGACAACGACCGCGCCAGCGCTGCGCACATGGTGGGCGACGTGGCCGAGAAAATCCGCAAAAGTCTGGCAACACCCTACGCACTGCAGGCGCCCGGGCCCGGTGCTCCTGTGACGCATCTGGCCTCTGCCAGCATCGGTGTGGCGCTGTTTTGCAACGGGCTGCCCCAAGCCTCGGAGCTGCTGATGCAGGGCGACGCGGCCATGTACGCAGCCAAGACCAGCGGGCGCAATGTGGTGCGGTTTTTTGAAGCCGCCGACCCGGCCCCGCCATAAGGATTCCGGCCTCTACTGCACGGGCTCGGTGATAAAGCCGATCTTGCGCAGCCCGGCCTTCTGCGCCTGCGCCATGAGCTGCGCCACGCGCTCGTAGCGCACCGCCTTGTCACCGCGGATGTGCAGCTCCGGTTGGGGTGTCTGTGCCGACGCGGCCTGCAGTTGCAGGGCCAGGGCCGCATCCGACACCGGGGCATCGTTCCAGTAGTAGGCGCCGCTGCTGTCCACGCTCAGGCGTATGGTTTCGGGCTTGGCGTTTTCGGGCTGGTTGCTGGCGCGCGGCAGGTCGATGTTGACGGCATGCTGCATCACCGGCACGGTGATGATGAAGATGATCAGCAGCACCAGCATGACGTCCACCAGCGGCGTCATGTTGATCTCGTTCATCACCTCGTCGGTGTCATCCTGGGTGCCAAAGGACATGTCAGGCTCCTGCCTTCTGGGGCTTGGCCGTGCCCACGCGCGCACCGGTCACGTGGTAGGCATGCAGGTCGTAGGCAAAGCGGTTGAGCCGGGCCAGCACAGCCTTGTTGGCGCGCACCAGGGCGTTGTAGCCCAGCACCGCCGGAATGGCCACCGCCAGGCCCAGGGCCGTCATGATCAGCGCCTCGCCAATCGGCCCTGCCACCTTGTCAATGCTGGCCTGGCCTGCCAGACCAATGGCCATCAGGGCATGGTAGATGCCCCATACGGTGCCGAACAAGCCGACAAAGGGCGCCGTGGAGCCGGCCGAGGCCAGGATGGCCAGGCCCGCCTGCAGCCGGGCCGTGCTGTCATCCAGGCTGTTGCGCAGGCAGCGGGTCACCCATTCGCTGAGGTCAAAGCTTTCGTGCAGCTCGGCCTCTTGGGTACCTTGTTCCGTGCGCACGTGCTGTGTGGCCTTCTGGCCCTCCTGGGCCAAGGCCGCAAACGGGTTGTCCGCGTCCGCTCCCAGGTCGGCCAGGCCCTGCGCATAGTCCCGGGCATGCCAGAAACGCTCGGTGCCCTGTGACTGGGCCCGCAGGCGCCTGAGCGCCACCAGCTTGAGCAGGATCACCATCCACGAGGCCAGGGACATGGCCAGCAACACCAGCAGCACGGCGCGCGTTACCAGGTCGCCCTGGTCCCACACATTCACCAAGCCATACGAGGGGTTCATCAGTCGTCACTCCAAAACAAAATTAATCGGTACGTCAAACCACATGGCTTCGGGCACGCCAGCGCGCTTGCCCGGCGCATAGCGCCAGGCCAGCACCGTTGCCAGTGCCGCCTGGTCCAGCCGGGCAAAGCCGCTGGAGGTTTTGATCTCGGCCTTTTGCGCCAGTCCATCGGCGCCTATGAAGACGCGCAGCAGCACCTTTCCCTGCTCGGCGCGGCGCCGGCTCTGGCCGGGGTACTCCGGCTTGGGGTTGTGCAGGTAGTCGGCGTCGCTGGAGGGCAGCTCCACCCTGGGCGCGGGTACCGGGCTGGCCGTGCTGGGGGACACGGGCGCGGCCAGCAGCGGCGCTGCTGCTTGCGGCGCGGTGACACCGCTTACGGCATTGGGCGCTGGTGTCGCGTCGGCAATGGCCACAGGCAGTGCAGCCGGCGCGGCCACCGACGGGCTTGGCGCAGGCTGGCTGGGCATGGGCTTTTGCAGCGCCTTGGGTGGCGATGGTGGTGGAGCAGGGGGCTGCTCCACCCGGGGCTTGGGCAGCTCCACCAGTTCGCTGATGACATCCACAGACACCACGGCTTCGACCGCGCGCAGCAACAGGCCACTCTGCAGGGCCCACAGGCCCAGCACATGCAGCAGCACCACGCACAACATGAGTGCCATGGTTTGCGAGGGCCGGAAGCGTTGCAAGGTGTGGGCCAGTTGGTTCAATGGGCGTGGGCAGCGGAGGCCCCGGAATCAATCACCTCCAGCAGAGCTGCAGGCGCCTTCAGACCCTTGGTGGAGGTGCCTGAAGAGGGAGTTTGCGACCAGTCGTTTTGGGCATTCTCGCAGGTTTGCAAGACCTTGAACCACAGCGGCCCACCCTGTGCCGGGGTGGTGCCCCGCAGCACGAATTCGTCGTACCAGGCTTCGGGCAAGGCGTTGTCTTTTCCATTGGCAGTCCAGCTCACTTCCACCACGTCTTCGGTGATGGTCTTGCCGTGGCTGTCATAGGGCTTGGCCAGGCGGGCGCTGGTTGTGGTCAGGGTCCAGCCCGGCTTGGGCATGGGCTTGGTTCCCTGGAAGCCCTCGGGTATGCGAACCCGGATGCCGGTGGTGGCTGCACCCTCGCAGCCGTGGCCCACCCGGAAGGCGGCGCGGTAGCTGGCGCCGGCGGCGGCAGCAGCGTCCTGCAGGACCACATGGGACTGGGCTGCGCTGGCGGCCAGCAGGACGGCACAGGCCGCAAAAATGGGGGTAACAGATTTCATTTTCAGAGTCTCCTTTAGATGGTGCCCTTGAACTCAAGGACGTAGCTGCGGTTGGGATAGGGGTGGAAGTTCCAGTATTGGTAGTTGTTCAGGTTGTCGATGCCAAAGGACGCGCTCCAGCGCTTGCCCTGTGCATAACGCACCCGCACATCGGTGGTGAAGAACTCGCTCACGCCCTGGTAGGTGTAGCCGTTCACATCGGCGTTGTTCAACGTGCGGAACTGCGGACCGCTGTAGCGTGCACCCAGCGTGGTGCTCCAGTGGTCATTCACGCGGTAGCTGGCCAGTGCCGTGGCACGCCAGGTGGGGATGTTGGATTGCCGCTTCCCGATGGTGTCACCCGGAACTACCACATAGCCTTCGTTCTCCATGATCTGCGAGTCGGTGTAGGTGATGCTGCCCGACAGGTCCAGGCCCTTGGCCAGCACGTTCTCTCCATTGAAGGCCAGCTCCAGGCCATTGGTCAGGATGCGGCCAATGTTCTGTACCCGCGTCACCGCTGTGTTGGGGTTGGGCAGCAGGCCCAGGATGCTTTGGGAGTACAGCGCGTCCTTGACGTCTTCCACGAAGTAGGTGATGCGCAGCAGGCTGTTGCCCAGATCCTTTTCGGCGGTGAATTCCGCCGTCCAGGATTTTTCGGGGCGCAGCTTGGGGTCGTTGATGTATTGGGATGTGGCCGACACCGTGGTGGCGCCATACAGTTCCGACACCGTGGGCATGCGCACGGCACGCCCGACGGAAGCCTTCACCAACAGGTCGTCTGCCCACTGGTAGGACAGGGCGGCCTTGGGCGAGACGAAGCTTTCATTGCGCGTGGCGTACTGCGTGTTGGCGGCATTGCCCACGCCAAAGGTGGTGAAGCCGTTGTCTGCTGTCCAGTTTTCAATCCGTGCGCCCAGCACGGTCTTCCAGTTGGGACGGAAGCCCCAGCTGTCCTGTGCATAGACGCTGCGCAGGGCGGTGTGCCCGCCCACCTCGTTGACCAGTGTGCCGGGCGCGCCGGAAATCCAGTTGTTCGTCAGGGAAGTCCGGCTGCCGAGCTGGTAGCTGTCCTGCTGGTAGCCAAAGTCCACCAGGTGCGCACCCTGTGGGCCCTGCGGACGCCAGATGCCTTTGAGGGCCAGCGTATTCCAGCCCGTGCCATTGCCATCGGTGATGGTGCCATTGCCGCCATTGAGCGCGGCTGGCAAAGGGTTGCTGGTATTGGCGGCGGGTGAGCCGGTGCCGTTCTGGCGCTGGATGTTGGTGTCGTAGTTGTACAGGCTGGCGGCCACCTCCCAGTCCCATACGCCCTGGGTGTGGCTCTTGAGCGAGAGGCCCTGCATGCTGTGCACCAGCTTGTCGTTGGTCAGCGGGAAATCACCACCCGTCAGGGCACTGGTATTGAACGCCAGGCCACCGATGTTGACCACGCCGGCATACACCGCCTTGCCGTTGGCGTCCTTCAGGTAGGACACCGGCCGGCCCTCGGAGGTGTTTTGCCACAGGCCCAGGGTGTAGCTGGCGCGCAGGGTGGGGTTGAAGTCATAGGCGAGCTTGACCTTGGCGTGGTCCTGGATGGTGTGGTACTGCGTGCCCGTGCCCAGGATGTAGATGGGGGCATTGCCGGTGTTGGCGTCCCGCACGGCCCCTGTGACAGCGGTGCCCGCACTGCTGGCAACACCCTGGGACAGCAAGCGGGTGGGAAAGGTCAGCGGCTGGCCCTGGCTGTCGGTGTGGTTCAGGTCGGCAAACCAGGACCAGTCGCCCTGTCGGTTGCCAAGTGATGCGCTTTCCTGGCTGCCGTTGTAGGTGGTGTCGGTGTTGTACAGCTTGAAGGGCTGCGACATCAGGCTGATCTTGGCGTGGCCCTCGAACTGCGTGGGCATGCGCGTCACATAGTCCACCACGGCGCCCACCGAGTTGCCGGGGTAGGCCGCGGAAAACGGGCCGTACATCACATCCACCCGCTCGATTTCCTCTGGCGTGACCATGCCCCAGCGCGGCGCGTAGGTGGCGCCGTTGCCCAGGTAGTTCGACAGCAGGATGCCATCGGCATAGACGGCCGACCGCGCGCTGTTGCCGGTACCCGAGGCGCGGCTGGACAGCACGGCGTGGTTGTAGTCGCCGATGTAGCGCTTGCGCACCAGCAGGCTGGGGAGGTACTTGAGAGCGTCCTCGCTGTCGGTGGCATTGGTGGTCTGCTCGATCTGCTCGCGCGTAATGCCTTCGATGGTGGTGGGGATTTGGGTGGGCAGCGAGGTGGGCTGCCCGCCGGTGACCGTTACCACGCCCAGTGACTTGACCGGGGCCGTGCTGTCTGTGCTTGTGTCATGGGCTGACGCAGCGTCTGACAGGCCCAGTGCCAGAACCGCCAGAAGCGAAAGAATGGATGTTGAAGAGGGCGCACCAGCGCCCGCTGCTGAATTTTTTAGCATGGAATGTCCTCCACAGTGAACAGGAATGGATGGCACGCCCCGTACGGGGCGTGCCTGAAGGCAGGCCTGTCGGCCTGCCAGATCAACTGCCTGTTGCAGAGGGTGGGCCGCGTGGCGGGGCCCACAGCGCGGGTGGATCCAGGTGGAAAAAAGCCTGCCAGTCCGGCATCTCCTGCTGTCCGTCAGTGACCTTCAAGACGCAAGTCAACAGGTGGGGCGCAGGCGCACACCGGTCTGCCTGGTGCAGGCAAGACGGGCAGTGGGTTTGCTGGGTGGTGGACTCCTGCCCGTCAGGGGAATCCACGGCATAGGCCTGCGCCGACGCAAGGGCTTGGGGGCCCTGGGTGGAGCAAATCTCCAGACGCTGGGCACCTGCCAGGCCGGTCCAGGCCAGCGCATGGGTCAGCGTGGGGGCCAGTGCAAACAACACGGCCACCAGCACAGTCCACCACACCGCAGTGGGGCGGCGCAGCTTTTCTGAAAGCAGGGTGCGTGTCATGTGCAGCTTGGCCGGGTTCAGGCTTATTTCGGTGCGTGCTCGCTGTGCCCGGCATGGCCTTGTGCCGCATTCACCTTCACCATGCCCTCAAATCCGTCAAAGAGCTTGCGCTTGTCTGCACCCAGCTTGCCCTCTGCTGCCACCACGGCCGCGGCCAGTCGGGCTGCGGCATCGCCCTGCATGCCAATGGACTGCAGCACGCTGGCCTGGGTCAGCCCGGAGCCCCCGCAGACGGCAATGGCCCAGTGGTTCTTGTCCCTTTTCAGAAGGGCCCGACCACCCCGCGTTCCCTGCAGCCAGCCGGCTACCGCGTAATCGCCCTCGACGCTGACGGGAAGCACCGTCAGTGCGGCCTCAGGTTTTTCAAATTGCCTCGTCATCACCTGGGTAATCTGGTGCTCGGCGTCGTCGTAGGCAAGTGCCTGCGCGGCCATCAGAACGGGTGACAGGCAGCATGCGATAGCGACAATCCAGTGTTTCATGGGGGTTCTCCTTTAGTTGCTGGTGTGGGTGTGTGGTGCCTGGCCCATGGCCTGCACGGGGACGGTTATCTCTGTGCGGCTTTCCACGCCCTTGGCGTCCATGAACACCAGGGTCAGCGGCAGGGTGCTGTCTTTCTGCAGCGGGATCCGCAGGTCCATCAGCATGATGTGGAAGCCGCCGGGCTTGAGTTCCACGGTCTTTCCTGCGGGAAGTTCCAGCCCTTCCTTGAGGGCCTGCATCTTCATGATGTCACCCTCCATGCGCATGGTGTGGACCTGGCCGAAGGCGGCTACCGGCGACGAGGCGGACACCAGCCGCGTGCCGACAGCGGCGCTCAGGTCCATGAAGACCCCCGCTGCCTTCTGGCCTTGCACGGTGGCGCGCGCCCAGGGCTTGCTGATGGTGACGTTCTGCGCGATGGCGAGGCCGCAAGCGCAAATGGCCAGCAGGCTTGCCATGGCAAGCCGTGAAGTTTTGCGCAGGGTTGTGTGGACTGCAAAAGGTGTGTGGTTCATTTTTTGGGCGACGCAGGTGCGCCGTGATCGGGATGCAGACAGGCGGGATGGGTGCGGGCCCTGCACAGCAGGGCCAACGCAATCACCTTCCCGGGATACAGGGCGCTGCAGGCAGCCACGAAGTGGATGCCTGCAGGCAAGGCTTCAGGAGCGCGCCGGGGGGCCGCGCGCAGGCGGAGGCGCGGTCAGGGTGAGCGGGATGTCACTGGCGCCGTAGAGGGGCGCTGCAAAGGCCACCGGTGCCGCCGAACCAAAGGCCACGATCTCCATGGGAGGCGGGGCACTGATGCTGGCACACAGCGGGCACTCGAGTGTGTGGCTGCTGGTGGTGGCCTGGCCGTTGTCATCGGTCACCACAATCTTCATGGCTGTGGAGCCGGAGCAGACCAGCTGCATGCCTTGCGGATTGACCATGGGCGAAGCAATGGCCACACCGATCGACAAGGCAAACCAGACCAGCACGAAGCGGGCGATCAGTTTGGCGTTGCGAAGGGTTTGCATGGTGTGATTATTGCCGCAAGGCAAACGGCAGGTAAATACCGATAAGTTGGAGCGCTTGCAATAAACCGGTAATTTTTGGCACACCCTTCCTTTATGTGGATGGGTGCGCAGGCCTCAGTGTGTGGGCGCCAGCACGCTGACGGGCAGGGTCAGCTCGGTCTTGCTCTCCACGCCGCGTGCATTCACAAACACCAGCGTCAGGGGAATGCGGCTGTCTTTGGGCAGGGGCATTTTCAGGTCCATCAGCATCAGGTGGTAGCTGCCGGGCTTGAGCTCCACGGTCTTGCCGGCGGGCAGCTCCAGGCCGCCCTTGAGGGCCTGCATCTTCATGATGTTGTCTTCCACGCGCATTTCATGTACTTCCGCCACACCGGCCACGGGGGTCGTGACGGACTTGAGGCGCGAACCACTGGCCGAGGACAGGCTCATGAAGGCGCCTGTGGCCTTTTGTCCCGGTACGGTCGCGCGGACCCAGGCGTTTTGCACCACAACGTCTTGCGCCCAGGCGGCGTGGCCCATCAGGGTGGCACACAAGCCGGCCATGGCGGCGCGGCGCAGCAGTTGCAGGGAGGGAGCTCGCAGGAAAGGGAAGGGGCGCATGGGTACCTGGAAAAGATAGGGGGCCCAGCCGGAGTCGGCGTGGACAGGCTCAAGCATAGCGTGCAGCGCCGCCTTAACTCGCGTGCACAAAGGGGCTGGCCTGCCACTGGCGCATCCACGGGATGAAGTGCGCGGCCGGCATGGGCCTGGCAATGCCAAAGCCCTGCATCTGGTGGCAGCCCAGCGACAGCAGCAGCGCGCTTTGCTGGGCGGTCTCCACACCTTCGGCAATCACCTGGCGGCCAAAGGCCCGGGCCAGCCCGATCACACCGTTGACGATGGCCAGGTCTTCCGGGTCGCTCACCATGTCGCGCACAAAGCTCTGGTCGATCTTCAGCGTCTCGGCGGGCAGGTGCTTGAGGTAGGTCAGCGAGGAGTAGCCGGTGCCAAAATCATCCAGCGCAATGCGCACCTCCCGGGCGTGGCAGGCATGCAGCACCTGGGCCACCACGGCAATGTCCTTGAGCGCACTGCTCTCCAGGATCTCCAGTTCCAGGTGCCGGTGCGGCACGTCGGGGTGGCGCTCCAGAATAGCCATCAGCCGGTCTACAAAATGGTGCTGCTGCAACTGCAGGGCGCCGATGTTGACACTCACCGACAGCAACAGGTGCTGCGCCTGCCAGGCACCGATCTGCGCCACCGCCGTGGCGATCACCCATTCGCCCACTTCCACGCTGAGTTCATGGTTTTCAATGCCCGGCAGAAATTCGGCGGGCAGCAGCAGGCCGCGCTGGGGATGCTGCCAGCGGATCAGTGCCTCTGCGCCCAACACCAGGCCGCTGTGCATGTCCACCTTGGGCTGGTAATACAGCACAAACTCGCCTTCTTTTAGCGCCCGGCGCATTTGGTCCAGCCATTCGCGCTGGTGTTTGACGGCGGTATCGTGGGCCACATCAAACAGGTGGTAGCGGTTCTTGCCGGCTTGCTTGGCCAGGTACATGGCCTGGTCGGCATGGCGCATCAGCAGGTCGGCATCGGCGCCGTCCTTGGGGTAGATGGTGGCGCCTATGCTGGCCGACACGTGCAGGCTGACAGGCTCGTCATTGAACGACAGTTTGACCGGCTCGGCTGCGGCCAGCAGCAGACGCTCGAGCACCGGCACGCAGTCGTGGGCATGCTCCAGGCCGACCAGTACCGCCACGAATTCGTCGCCACCAAAGCGGGCCAGCGAATCGCCCTCGCGCAGGGCCAGCCGCATGCGCTGTGCCAGCGTCACCAGCAAGGCGTCACCGGTCTCATGGCCATAGGTGTCATTGACGGCCTTGAAGCCATCGAGGTCCAGATAGATCACGCTCAGGGAGTGCTTGCTGCGGTCACTCTGGCGCATGGCCTGGCCCAGGCGGTCGGCAAACAGCAGGCGGTTGGGCAGGCCGGTGAGCATGTCGTAGTGCGCCATGTGCTCGAGCTGGCTCTGGTGCTCCTTCATGGGCGTGATGTCGGTAAACAGCGCCACGTAGTTCTTGACCTGCTGCTCGGCATCAAACACGGTGCTGATGGTGAGTATCTCGGCATAGACCGCGCCGCTCTTGTGGCGGTTCCAGATCTCACCGGACCAGTGGCCGGCCTTCACAATGGTTTGCCACATGGCGGCGTAAAACGCCGCGTCCTGCCGCCCGGAATTGAGGATGCGCGGATTGGCGCCAATCACCTCTTCGCGGCGGTAGCCGGTGATGCGGCTGAAGGAGGCGTTGACATCCACGATGCTGCCCTGCGCATCGCAAATCATGATGCCCTCGCGCGCATGCGTGAACACACTGGCGGCCAGCTGGATATGCGCCTGGGTCTGGCGGTTGTCGGTCACATCGCGGCCGATGCCAAAGATGCTCTCCACCTCGCCCTGCGCGTTGAAGAGTGGCCAGCGGCTGGTTTGCACATACCCCTGCTGCGCGTTGGCGCCGCGGTAGCTGTTGACCTTGTTGAGCAGGGGCTGGCCTTGGGCAAAGACGTAGGCCTCTTCATCAGCGTAGACCTCTGAGCTTTCCGGCGGGAAGAGCTCGCGGTCCAGTCGGCCCACCATCTCGCGCCAATCGGCATAGCCAAACAGGGTGGCCATCGACTGGCTGCAAAACCGCATGCGCCCTTCGCGGTTCTTGAAATAAACGAAGTCGCTGGTCTTGTCCAGGAAGGAGCCGAAGTCGCGGTTGAACTCAAGCTCGGTACTGGCCACCTTTTGCTCGGCCACCTGCAGGGACCGGGTTTGTCTGGCCAGCAGGTCCCTGCAGGCCTGCAGCTCCGCAGTCAGTTGTGCCACCTCGGCCAGGGCTTGCGTGGCAGGCATGGGTGTTTTCAGCGCAGCGCCAGCACGTTCCCGGACTGGCCCGAGAGTTTGAATGTGGACACCACCTGGGCCAGCCGCTGGGCCTGCTCGCGCAGGCTCTGTGCCGCGGCTGCGGACTGCTCCACCAGGGCGGCGTTTTGCTGGGTCATCTGGTCGAGTTCGTTGACGGCCGTGTTCACCTGGCCAATGCCATGGCTTTGTTCGCTGGCCGCGCCAGAGATCTCGCCGATGATGTCTGACACACGCTGCACCGAGCCGACAATTTCGTCCATGGTCTGCCCGGCACTGGTCACCAGACGCGAGCCCGAGTCCACCTTGTCCACCGAGACGCCTATGAGCGTCTTGATTTCCCGGGCCGCCTCGGCCGAACGCCCGGCCAGGGAACGCACTTCACTGGCCACCACGGCAAAGCCGCGCCCCTGCTCCCCCGCACGGGCCGCCTCGACCGCTGCATTGAGCGCCAGGATATTGGTCTGGAAGGCAATGCCGTCAATCACGCCAATGATGTCGAAGATCCTGCGCGCACTGACGTTGATCTCTTCCATGGTGGATACCACCTGCCCCATGACCGCGCCGCCCCGGGCCGCCACCGCAGAGGCACTGGCTGCCAGGGCAAAGGCCTGCTGCGCCGCGGCGGCCGACTGGCTGACGGTGTGGTTGAGCTGTTCGGTGGAACTCGAGGCGCTCTGCAGGTTGCTGGCGGTCTGCTCGGTGCGCAGGCTCAGGTCCTGGTTGCCGGTGGCAATTTCGGCGCTGGCCAGACGAATCGACTCGGAGGACTCGCGCACCGTGGCAATCGACTGGTTCAGTTGCTGCGCCATGGCACCCATGGCGCGCAGCAGGTCGCCCACCTCGTCGTCGCGCCGGGTGCTGGCGTCTACTGCCAGATTGCCCTGCGCGACCTCATGGGCAACGTGGGCCGCATGGGCCAGTTCGGCCACGATTTTCTGCTGCATGCGCCAGGCCAGCAGCACGGCCACGCCACCCACCAGCACCGACACCAGCGCCAGGGTCCAGCTGATGCTGCGCCCCTGTTCGCGCGACTGCGTGATGGTGTCATGCGAGCGGGTTTCAATCTCTGCCGTGATCTCGCCTGCGGCCTTGATGAGTTGCTTGAAAGTCACTTCCGCGCGTTGCATGGCGCCAATGCCGGTGTTGGCATCGATCTGCGCGAAGTTGATGGCCGCATCGGCCTGCTTGGCATACGAGCCAACCAGGGCGGCTGCGGTCTTGATTTCGCCCTGCACCTTGGCATCCAGCGCGGTGTCTTCGGCGAGGGCCGTCACCACGCGCTGCACACCGGCCAATTGCGTGGTGAACTCCGCACGCATGGACTTGACCTTGTCCGCGTCCAGCGAATCCACCAGTGCCACGGTGCGGTAAACGCCGGCATGCACCTCGGCCACCTGTTGCTGTGCGCTGGCCATGGTCTTGAACAGGTCCAGGCTGTCCTTCGAGGAGGCCAGGCCCTTGTCGGCCTGCACATTCTGCAAGTAGCCGTTGATCTGTCCGGCAGCAATCACCACGACCGCCGTCAACAGAGGGGCGGCCAGCAGCTTGTAGCCCAGCCTCATTTATAGATACCGGCGCAGGCCACCAGTTCGTCCACCTTCTCGCAGTACATGCTCTTGGGTTCTATCTTCTTGGTGGTGGGGTTGGTGAACTTGTAGTCCTGCCAGAACGAACCCTTGGACTTGGCCAGGTCGATGCGCTCCTTGATGTAGGGCTTGCCATCGATGTCGAGCATGTCCATCAGGTTGTTGCCTACCAGCTTGGCGTTGGCACCGTGGGCCTTGACGCTGCCATCCATGCCGTAGACCACCAGGTACAGGTCACGGTCGACCCACTTGGCGTCCTTGGCGGTGACTTCGGTGTAGAGCTTGTCATGGTCTTTGCCACCGGCCTTGAGTGCGGCCACACCTTTTTTCACCATCGCCGTGGCTTCTGCCGCGGTGGCCTTGGTGTCGGCCGTGGCCTGGATGGGCGCCATGATGGCAACCAGGGCCAGTACAAGGGAGGATGCAGCTGCAAACGGTTTCATGGGATTTCCTTCGACTGAATGTATTGGAGTAAAAAGACCGACCAAATCTTTATACCTCCAGCCTGCGTGCATTACAACGCGGGTAAGTCAGAAGTCCTGCAATAAATATCGTGTGCCACGGGCCTTATTGCGGGAAGAAAGGCAGCAGCATGTTGCGCAGTTTCTTCAGGGCTTCAATCTCCGACTGATTGAGAGCACCCGTTGTGTCCCAGTCGCAATACAGCAGACCGGAAACCCGGCTGGTGGCTATGGGCAGGATGATGAAGCGCGTGACGTGGGGCAGCAAGGTGCGGTAGCCCTCCGGCAGGGACGCGTCCTTGAGTTTGGAGACATCGGCAATCGACACATCGATGTTTTTCTTGATGGCAGCATGGAACGCGGTGGGCAGGAAGTCGGCAGACACCTTGAGCTTGTTGCGCAGTTCGTCCACGCCCTTGCCGTGGCCATAGCGCACGCGCTGCTCGCCCGAGCGGGTCAGCATGAACAGCAGGCAATGCGCGGTCTTCAGGGAGTCGGTCAGGCCCGCCAGCAGGGCCTTGGTCAGCTCTTCCAGCGAGCTCTTCTTGTCCTGCAAGGTCTGCAGCAGCACGCCCAGATCGGCCTCGGCAGAGCCGCCGGATACGGCTCTTGCCGCTTGCCGGGCTGCTTCCACCTTGCGGCCCACCAGTGCGCCCAACTGCGCCTTGTTCACGCCGGGTACATCCAGGTTGAGCAGCAAGGTGTTGGCTGCTTCGAGCTTGCCTTCGTGAATCAGGGAGGACGCCGCGCTGGAGAAGCGGGCAATGCCCACCAGCGTGGGGTCGCCCGTGCCATTGATGACCGAGCGCAGGGTGTCGGGCAAGTTCCAGCGTGCCGCCAGTTCCACGCCCAGCTCCTGGTAGGACATGCCCAGAACGGCGCTGGCAGCGTCCTGCGGGTCTTGTCCCTCGGCCACCCGTGTGGCAATGGTCTGGGCCTCGGTGGGCAGGTACTTGCCGGTCATGAGGCGGCCGATCTCCACCATCAGGGTGGCAATCGAGGCATCCTCGACGCGGTCATCGCAGGCACTGCGTGCCAGCTCGGAGGCCAGCAGGGTGCGGGACAGGTTGTCGTCCTGCTGCAGGTCTTCTTCGGATATCAGGTCGGCGCCCAGCACCAGGTGCAGCACGGCGTCCGTGCCCAGAACGTCCAGGGCGGAACTTACCGAGGCTGAGCCCGCACCAAAGGGCGCGTACATCGACGAGTTGGCCAGCTTGAGGACTTTTTGCGTCAGGGCAAAGTCTTCAATGATGTGGCTCACAACCGCGTGCTTGCCCTCGTTGCTGCTGTCCAGCGCACCCAGCACCGATGCCACCGAGCGTTCGCTGGCTGGCACGCCCTTGGAGTCGCGGATGGCCAGCAGCAGTTTGTCGACAACGGCGGAGCTCATGCGGCCACTTCCAGTTGCTGCCGGAACGCACGCACCATGCTGTCGGCCGACATGGGTTTGCCCAGCAGGTAGCCCTGCACCAGGTTGCAGCCGGCGTTCTTCAGAAAAGCGTATTGCATGTCGGTTTCCACACCTTCGGCCACCACCTTGAGGTCAATGCTGTGTGCCAGGTTGATCATGGCGCAGACCAGCTTGTTGTCCGAAGTTTCCGCCGAGGGACCGGCGCCCATGGCCGTGATGAAAGCCCGGTCGATCTTGATGCTCGACACCGGCAGGCGCGTCAGGTACGACAGGCTGGAGAAGCCGGTGCCAAAGTCGTCAATGGAAAAGCGGATGCCTTTTTCGCGCAAATGGGCCAGCGCACGTTCGGTTTTCTCCTGGCTGCTCATCAGGGTGGACTCGGTGATCTCCAGGATCAGGCGGGTGGGGTCAATGCCGGTTTCGGCAATCACCTCCAGCACTTCCTGGTCGAAGTGGTCGCTGTTGAACTGGATGGGCGAGACGTTGACCGAGAGCACAAAGTCCGGATCCAGGGCATGGAACTTCTTGAGCTGATGGCAGGAGTAGCGCAGCGCCCATTTGCCCAGGAAGGGCATCAGGCCCGAGTCCTCCACGATCGGAATGAACTGGTCCGGGCCGACCCGGCCCAGGTCCCGGTTGGTCCAGCGCATCAGGGCCTCGGCGCCTATGAGCCGGCGGTCCATGTCGTACTGGGGCTGGTACTCCATGAAGAACTCGCCCTCCTGTATCCCGTTGTGGATGGCCGCCTTGATGGAGAAATCCACATTGGCATCGGTCAGCGCAAATACCGTCACCCGGTTCTTGCCCGACTTCTTCGAGAAGTACATGGCGGTGTCGGCGTTCTTGAGCAGCATGGAGTAGTCCTCCCCATGCATGGGGTACTCGGCCACGCCGATGCTCACTCCCAGATAGGCATTGTGCGGCGCCGTGTCATAGGGGCGGGCCACCGCCAGCAGCACGTTCTTCAGGGCCTTTTGTGCGGCCTGTGCGTTCTTGCCGTCAAACAGGATCACAAATTCGTCACCGCCCAGGCGCGCCATGATGTCGCCCGGATTGAGCAGCTTTTGCAGCCGCTTGGTGGTCTCGATCAACACGGCGTCGCCCATGGCGTGGCCATAGGTGTCGTTGACCTTTTTGAAGCCGTCCAGATCCAGCAAGGCCACCGAAAAAGGAAAAACGCCATCCAGCATGCGCTGTTCCACCGCCTTCTTCAGGAAGGCGCGGTTGGGCAGGCCGGTGAGTTCGTCATGCAGGGCCGCATGGCGCAGGGCCGAGTCCTCGGTCTTCCACATGGAGATGTCGACGATGCAAAACACATGCTGCTGTACCGCCGTGAGCAGGTAGCTGCGCAGGTTGATCCAGCACTCCGTGCCGCCCTTGAGGACACGCAGGTCGCAGGAAAAGGATTCGGGAGCATCGGCCATGGACTGCCGAAAGCCGGGCAGGTCCTCCGGGTGCACGATTTCGGCAAAGTTTCTGGGCAGCTCCGAGCCTGGAACCCGGGTAAACCAACGCTGCCCCGATTCGGAAATGAACTGGACATTCAGGCCCGCGTCCACCCGCAACACAGCGTCCAGAACCCTGTCCAGCGTGGGAGTGGTCATGCAGTGCAGACCTCGCGTATCAATGCGCCCATTCATCCTCCGTCAAAATCGTTGGACGAAGAATACCACCCCCTGTCATACAAACCGGTGACTAAAGCGGATGCCGGTCCGATGAACTGGCCTGTTTTTAGGCAGCGTCTATGAAATCGGCATTGCTGGGGAAGTGGTCCTGCATCCAGTCCAGCCCCAAACCCAGGTTGGCCAGCACGTCGGAGGGCAGGTCTGGCACCTGCTCCGGCCCGGCATTGGGTGTGTCAGCCAGCAGGCCGGCGAGGTGAATGATGGCGCCCAGCCTGGAGTAGGCCTGCTCCACCAGCGGGTCGGCGGAGCGCTGAAGGGCCTGCACCATTTGCATGGGGAAATTCCAGCGGCGCGCCAGTTCGGCGGTGAGCTCGCCCTCGGTGTAGCCGATCAGCTTTTTCTCGCGCTGCCAGCGCGTGCCTGGCGGCGCTGGCAGCTGTTCGATTTCCAGCAGGGCCTGGGGCTGGGCCTGTGCAATCAGCAGCTCACCCAGGCGCAGCATCATGCCGGTCAGCCAGGCCGTTTGCGCATCTACCCCCACCTTGCGTGCCAGCCATTCAGAGTAGCCGGCGCAGGCCATGGAGGTCTTCCAGAAGCTGTGGGTGTCAAGCCCAGCCACCACGGGAAACGAGCCGCTCAGGCAGGCGCCCAGGGCCAGGGTGCGCACCTTGTTCATGCCCACCATGGCGATGGCGTCTTCAATGGTGCCCACGCCGCGTGGCAAACCAAACTGGGCACTGTTGGCCAGGCGCAGCAGTTTGGCGGAGATGGCCGGGTCACGGGTGATCAGGTCGCCGACCTCGTCCAGGGAGGCGTCTTCGTCGTTCAGCGTCTGGATCAGCGAATGGGCCAGGTCAGGAATGGACGGAAGTTTCACGGATTCAAAAAATGAATCGATGGATGACATGCTGGCTCCCATTCCCGTTGTGTGTGGTGCTGACAATTTACCTCAGTTTGACGGCCACAAAACAGCGCGTGGCCGACTGTCAGCAATCAGGCTGCGTGGCGCTTTACAGCGAGCCGAAGCGGGAGGCATTGGCGCTTGCCAGGTGCCCCTTGAACAGGTCGGTGATCTGGTGCAGCACTTCGATGGCGATGGCTTCGCTGCGGCTGGCCGCAATGGCCTGCATCAGGTGGGGGCGCATGAACCACAGGGCGGAGAGGTCCCGTGCATAGCGTATGGGCTTGTAGACGGCGATGTCCTGGGTGTCGCAGTGCACCTCAATGGCGCTCAGCATGGCCAGACGGATGTGTTCCAGCACCGCATCGGATGTGTCCGTTGTCTCTGCCTCTTCACGGCCCAGCAGGGCCAAAAAGCTTTTACGTAATCCCATGACAGCCATCTTTCTTGTACGGCGGCTTGTGCCGCGCTCCCCCTGTTTCTTGCATCACCCCTTATTGTGCGGCCGCTTGGCGCGTTCTCAAGGCCTGAGCCATTGAACCACGCCGGAAAGCAGGACGGCCACCATGGTGACGGTGATGGCCAGAAGGATATCCTTGAAAAAATGATCCATGTGAACCTCCTGTGACAGGAATGAACACATGCAAATTCCGTACCCGCAGGGCTCAGGTAAATTCCACCAGCACGTCACCGGTCTGGACGCGGTCGCCCTGCTGCACCCGTATGGACGCAATCATGCCCGAGACGGGTGCGGTGATGTTGGTCTCCATCTTCATGGCTTCGAGCACCAGAATCGATTCACCGGCCTGGATGCTGGCACCTGGTGCAGCCACCACCTTGACCACCACGCCCGAGACCGGGCTGCGGCAGGCACGGCTCTCGTCGGCCACGGCTGCCGGGGGGGCTGCGCTGCCCGCCTTGGCTGCACCGGGCGCGCTGGCCGCACTGCCGCTCAGTCGCGCCGTGCCCACCGGGTAGGCCGGCGGCAGATCGGCGTGCTCGGTCTCGGCCACCTCCACCTCGACCTCAAAGGTTCGCTCATCCAGGGTTATGCGCAGTTTCACGGCAGATCCAATCAAACAATCAATCAATGGGTGTGGTGCGAGGCATGGCTGCCCATGCGCCCGACCTGGGCCCAGGCGCTGGAGTGCACCAGGCGCACCTGGCGCACGCGGGCGCGCACGCCCAAAAAGGCGGCCACGGCGGCGGAGATGAGCAGCAGGTCTTCTTCGCTGGGTGGTGCAGCGGCGGTTGACGAGGCAGCCGCCTGCAGCGCGCCTTGCTCCAGCGTGGCCACGCGCTGGCGCAGGGTGTCGAGCTCCTGGCGCATTTGCGCCAGCAGGGCCAGTGTGTCTGGGTTGGGTTCTTGCATGGTGCGGTCCTAGAGCGGCATCAGCCCGTGCTTTTTGTGCGGCCGCGGCACCCGCTTGATGCGCAGGTATTCCAGGGCCTGCGCAATGTGGCGACGCGTGTGCTTGGGCTCGATCACCGAGTCCACCAGGCGCAGCTCGGCGGCCACATAGGGGTTGGAGAAGGTGTCGCGGTATTCCTTGATCAGCGCGCTGCGGCGCTCAGCCGGGTCGGCGGCCTCGGCAATCTCCTTGCGGAACACGATCTCGGCCGCACCCTCGGCGCCCATGACGGCAATCTCGGCGGTGGGCCAGGCAAATACGCGGTCGGCATCCAGGTCCTTGCCGCACATGGCCAGGTAGGCGCCGCCGTAGCTCTTGCGCAGGATCACGGTGATCTTGGGCACGGTGGCCGAGGCGTAGGCAAACAGCAGCTTGGCGCCGTGGCGGATGATGCCGCCGTACTCCTGCTCCACGCCGGGCATGAAGCCGGGCACATCCACCAGGGTCACCAGCGGAATGTTGAAGGCATTGCAGAAGCGGATGAAGCGCGCGGCCTTGTTGGAGGCGTTGATGTCCAGCGCACCGGCCAGCACCGAGGGCTGGTTGGCCACAATGCCCACCGAGCCGCCGCAGACGCGGGCAAAGCCCACCACGATGTTCATGGCGTGGCCGGACTGCACTTCCAGGAAGTCCCCGGCATCGACGATGGCGGCAATCACATCGCGCACGTCATAGCCCTGCTTGCTTTCCTCGGGCAGTATGGATTCCAGCACCGGGTTGGGCTCCACCGAGGGGTCGCCCTCGGTCTGCGGCGGGTCTTCCAGATTGTTGGAGGGCAGAAAGCTCAGGAGCTTGTGACAGAGCTGGATTGCGTGGTGGTCGTCTTCGGCAATGAAGTGGATCACGCCCGAATGCACCATGTGGGCATCGGCCCCGCCGAGTTCTTCGGCGCTCACGTCCTCGCCCGTGACCTGTTTGATGACCTGCGGCCCGGTGATGAACATCTGCGCCTGGCGCGTCTGGATGATGAAGTCGGTGAGCGCCGGGCTGTAGGCCGCGCCTCCCGCACAGGGGCCGCAGATCAGCGAGATTTGCGGCACCGCCCCGGACAGCAGCACATTGGCATGGAACACTTTTCCGTAGCCCGAGAGCGAGGCAATGCCCTCCTGCACCCGCGCACCGCCCGAGTCGTTGATAAATACAAAGGGCGAGCCGGCCCTCAGAGACGCCTTCATGATGTCGGCCACCTTGATGGAGTGCATCTCCCCGGCCGAGCCGCCGGCCACGGTGAAGTCCTGGCTGGCCAGGTGCACCAGGCGCCCGCCAATGGCTGCCGCGCCTGTGACCACCCCGTCGGCCGCCAGGGGCTTGCCCTGCATGCCAAACAGCGCGGAGCGATGCGTGGCAAACAGGCCCACTTCGTCAAAGCTGCCCGCATCCACCAGTTCGGCCACGCGCTCGCGCGCCGTCAGGCGTCCACCCTTGCGCTGCTTGTCCTGCTTGTCGGCGCCGCCGCCCAGGTAGGCCGCTTCCTGCCGGCGCTGGAGTTCTTCAATTTTCTTCTGCATGGTGTTCATGGTGTGTCCTGCTCAGGAGGTAACGGGCGTGATGCTCACGCGGTGCGAGCGGCCGTTGAGCTTGACGTCATAGCTCACCGGCGTGCGCAGGGCCTTGTCGCCGGACTGGGCGCCTGTCGGGGCGCCGCCCGCGCTGGCAGGGGCGGCGGCTTCGGGATCGCGCCCGAGGTTGAGCGGGCCCTGTGCGCGCTTCCCAAAAAAGCCGGGGGCCACTTGCGGAAACATGGCGTAGGTCAGTACGTCTTCCTCGCTGCTGTCGCAGCCCGGCAGCGCGCAGGCCGCCGTCTGCAAGGCCTCCCACTCGGGCTTGAGCAGGTCGGCCGGGCGCTCCAGGATGGCGGGCTTGTGCGCCTGTGCGGCGGCCATGGCCAGCACCTCCGGATCGCGCTCGCCCGGCGTCTTGCCGTAGTAGCCCAGCATCAGGTCGGCAAATTCGCTGGACATCACCTTGTAGCGGCCCATCAGCACATTGAACACGGCCTGCGTGCCCACGATCTGGCTGGAGGGCGTGACCAGGGGCGGAAAGCCCGCGTCCTCGCGCACGCGCGGCACTTCGAAGAACACTTCCTCCAGCCGGTCGCCCGCGCCCTGCTGCTTGAGCTGGCTTTCCATATTGGAGATCATGCCGCCCGGTATCTGGCTGTCAAAAATGTCGGTCTCCACGCCAATGATGTTGGACATGAAGGCCTGGTAACGCGGGCGCAGGGCCGCGAAATGGTTTTTGATGCGGTGCAGGCGGTCCTTGTCCAGCGTGGCCTGAAAGCCGGTGCCGTCCAGCATGGCCACCAGGCTTTCGGTCGGGTTGTGGCCCGGCCCCAGGCTGAGCGAGCTGATGGCGGTGTCCACGCAGTCGGCCCCGGCTTCAATGGCCTTCATCAGCGAGACCAGCGTCACGCCGGTGGTGGCATGGGTGTGCACATGGATGCGCACGGCCTCGCCGCAGCGCGTCTTGATGCCTTTGACGATGTCGAAGGCTGCCTGCGGCTTGAGCAGTGCGGCCATGTCTTTGAGGCAAATCGAGTCGCAACCCAGCTCCACCAGACGCTCGGCCATTTCGACAAAGGTCTCGGTGGTGTGCAGGGGACTCACGGTGTAGCAGATGGTGCCCTGCGCATGCTTGCCGTTGCGCCGCACGGCCTGCACCGAGTGGCGGATGTTGCGGATGTCGTTGAGGGCGTCGAAGATGCGGAACACGTCCATGCCATTGACCGCGGCCCGGTCCACAAAGCGGTCCACCACGCTGTCTTCGTAATGCCGGTAGCCCAGCAGGTTCTGGCCGCGCAGCAGCATCTGCAGGCGCGAGTTGGGTAGCAGGGTGCGGAACTGGCGCAGCCGCTCCCAGGGGTCTTCATTGAGGAAGCGGATGCAGGCATCAAAGGTGGCGCCGCCCCAGCACTCCACCGACCAGTAGCCGGCCTGGTCGATATCGGCACAGGCGGGCACCATGTCCTCCATCGCCATGCGGGTGGCCAGGAGGCTTTGGTGGGCGTCACGCAAACACAGTTCGGTGATGTCGATGGTCTTGGTCACGGAAGCCTCATTTCTTGAACAGGCTGCGCGGGCAATCGCCAGGCAGGTAAGCCATCCAATCCGCACCCAAGAGACTGGGGTTTACCCTTGGATTCTATCCCCGCTGTATGTCACCAGCCGGCATTCACCAGTCGTAGCCAATCGTGATGGGCGCATGGTCGGAGAACTTTTCGCCCTTGTAAATCTCCACGTTGCGGGCGCCTGCCGCCAGCGCAGGGGTGGACAAATGGTAGTCAATACGGCAAAAACTCTACGATAATTGGGGCATGACTGACATGCCTCCATCAAGCACCCTCGTTTACTCGTACCGCCGGTTTTCTTCAGGTCGCCAAGCATCTGGACACAGCCTCGAACGACAGACCCACTCGGCGCGCATTTGGTGTTTGGAAAGAGGTTATGTGCTTGACGAAAGCCTCGCGCTCTCGGACTTGGGGATTTCTGCATATACCGGTGACAACGTAATGCGCGGGGCCATGGGAGGTTTCCTGGCTGCGGCAGAGGCAGGCAGGGTACCCAAAGGGTCAATACTTTTGGTCGAAAGTCTTGACCGTATCAGCCGCGCATCAATTCCTGACGCCATCGCTGTGCTCACGAAAATTGTGAACACAGGCGTTCGTGTTGTCTCCCACATCGACAACCACGAGTGGAACGAAACGACGATCCAGGACACTATGTCGTTCATGCTGTCCGTTCTCCTTTTTTCGCGGGCACACGAAGAAAGCTCCAAAAAGGCAAAGCGCGTCAGTGACCAATTTCAGGATAAACGGAAATCTGGCTTGGCAGTTGTGTCCCACGGGCACGGTCCCGGTTGGGCCGTACCCAAACAAGACCGTTCCGGTTGGGAAATGGTGGAAGATAAAGCCGCCGCTGTATTGAAGGCATTTGAATTGGCTGCAGCAGGGCATGGGGGCATCGCAATCGCCAGGAGGGCGAATCAGGAAGCCTGGCCGTTGCCTTGGCGGATTAGGAAGAACACATCTACACGCTGGGAACACACCGGCGTTAGTCGATTGCTACGTGACCGGAGAGTTTTAGGCGAGTGGCAACCAAAAAAGATGGTCGCGGGCAAGATGACGAACCACGTTGATCCTGTTCTCAATTACTTTCCACGGGCCGTCTCGGACGAACTCTGGTACCAGGTGCAAGCGTCATTAGGCAGCAGAGAAGGTCCGCTTCGTATACGAGGCCTTAAGGCCGACATCTTTTCCGGGATTTTTTACTGTTCATGTGGAGAACGCATGGACCGCAAACCGCCAACCGGTCGGGGCTATCCGCGTTACTACTGCCTTGGACGCATCAATGGGTCATCAGACTGCCCCGGCGTAGCCGAGAAGGTCTTGTTGGGACCGGTCTTGTCCGCTGTTGCCCAGCTGGAGCAAGCAGCTTTCACACCTGACAACTCTGCCGCTGCTGCCCGTGAAGAGCTAGGCCTAGCGCAGTCCAGACTAGCGGATGCGAATGCTCGTGCAGAACGGCTCTTGGACGCGCTAGAGGAGTCTGGGCACAGCCAATTGCTGCTTACGCGCTTGGCCGCAGCCGAGAAAGACAAAGCCGATGCGGAGGCGGTAATCACGAGAGCCAGGGACGCACTAGCTGCAGTGCCTTTGTTGGACAGAAACTTTGGCGATGAACTCGCCAAAAATGCAGCAGAGGTAGTTGCTGACCGCGCAAATGTGGAGGGGCGACATAAGGTTGCACAGGCGCTGAGCCAAGTTGTGACGCGATTAGTTTGGAACGGGAAGTACTTCATGGTGCATGCGCGGAATGGCGCGACTTACGGCGTTAATCCCCCCCCCGCGATGCTAAAAAGAGCTAAGAACCGTAACGCCAAGTCAATCACTGACAAGAATTAGTGGAGCGTCCTTTGGGTTCGGAGGCTCAACGAAGCAGCGCGAGGACAATGCGACCCAGGGATTGAAACAATGCAGTTCTATTGATATAGAAGATATGAGCCGGGTGTCGTACTACCCGACATCTACCTGTGGTCCACCACCACAGCAAATCTCTTTAGATCGTGGCCAATGCGCCAGTAGTGCACCTTGAAAAACGGGGCATGCTCATACATGCCCCATGCCGCATATTTACGGGAATAACCTTTCCATCGGATAGGGTCTTGGGTTAATGCTGTAGGACGTTACGGCATATTGCTCAAACCCAAGACAGCGATTCCCTAATTCCATGCTGTCGATTTCAGTTTCAAAATCGATTTCAATCACGGCGTCCGAATCGGGGTCCCAAACTGCGAGCTCAATGGTGTCAAGATTGGAAATCGGAACCACACAGTTAAAAGCTTCAAATGCACAGCGAGCCGCCAAGCCGATGCTCAAATCATCAGGCACAAATGCCTTGTACAGACCTGGAACAAGCAAGTCCTCTGGGTCTGCGCCAGCAATACGGTCGTTTGAAATCGATGCATTGATGAGCAAATAGCGCCCGCTTACTGGCATTTTGAGCTTCGCATTATTTCGCCTTGCAGCGTCAATTAAAGCTTTGGTTCTAGGATGGAGCGTGGAATATAAGGTCATGTGAAAAGCAAATTTTGGTTGGTAAAAATTTATCGGTCGGCCAACTGATATTTGTATTTTCAAGACCCTCGATCAAACGCGCAATTAAAGAACTCGTCCTTTGGCGAAAATAAATAAATTCCGATTTGGAACAAGTTTTTCAGCGTGAAAACCGCTGGAGAACCAATTCTCCCGACGCTTTTTTACAACGCAATTGAATACCCCCTAAATAGGTTTGGAACGACCGGGGGATAAGGCTGGGGACAGCGTGTCAATTTGTGTAGATCAGCCGCAAAAGGCTAAAACTGGTCACTTGACTGTGAGTCAGCAGCTGCCGTCCAACACCACACCAAGTGACGGAAAGCGCGGACATCGCGCGCCACCCGGCGTATGTCTTAACTCACAGGAGCTATCCATGTCACTTTCCAAAACTACAACCATCAACACCGCGCCAGCCGCAGCGGAGTCCCTGCGCTTGCCAACAGCAGCGCCTGCGCAAAAGCCCGCCGCTGGCGGCTTCTCGATGTCCGAGCTTGCCTTGACCCAAGACTTCGACACGGCAATTGGGTTGGAAACCCGCGTTCACACCGTGGCGGTCAAAAAACCGACCAAGACAACCTACGTCAGAGTTCACGATTCCCCAAATTTTCGGATGGCATTGGCCACCCTCGTCGACGAGATGGGAGTGATGTATGCAGTACATCCCAAAATTTTGTATGCCGTGGCGGATGAGGCCAAAGCGACAATGCTCTACACCGCGATGGATGACGCAGGCAATGTCTTTCTCCTTCCGGTTGGACTGCCTGGCTCCGATGGCAGCACCAACGCGTGGTGGCAGTCTGGCCATGCCGCCGCAGCGATTGCGCAAAAGGAGTGGGTGCGCATTGTGGCGGTCAAGACTGCAGGCCACTACGTCACTAAAACGGCTGTGGTGGACAAGGGCAAACCCAAGTGGCCCGAGAAGTCCTTTGAAGAGCTGCTGAACATGGCTTTTGCCGACGGTCGGCTCATTGACTCCATGGACCATCCCTTCATGCGCAAGTTGAACGGAGAGGCGTAATCGTGGCCCGCACCTTTTCGGAAGTGTGGGCCGTGGACTTCGAGTTCCGCGCCGATCCCGGCGAAAGACCTGTCCCGGTTTGTTTGGTTGCCCAAGAGCTTTTGGGCGGTGGTCCGCCTGTCCGTCTGTGGGCTGACCAGTTCGGCGCACTGCCGCCCTACGGCATTGGCCACGACTCCCTGCTAGTGGCGTACTACGCCCCCGCAGAAATGAACTGCCACCTGGCCCTGGGCTGGCCAATGCCCGAAAACGTCTTGGACCTGTACGCAGAATTCCGCACGCTCACAAATGGAAAAGTTCTGCCGCATGGCGTTGGCTTGCTCGGTGCGCTCGCATACTTCCGGCTTGACGGAATTGAGTCCATGGAAAAAGAAGCGATGCGTCAGCTCATCATTGCGGGCGGAGAGTACACACCCCAGCAACGGGTGGACATTCTCGACTACTGTCAAACCGACGTAGACGCGACCGCAAAGCTGTATGCCGTCATGGCGCCGGTATTCAACGAACACCAGAAACTTGAACACGCATTGCTGCGCGGTCGGTACACCCGCGCCGTCGCGTGCATGGAGCATGCGGGCATCCCAATTGACATGACCATGTTGGGCAGTCTGCGCCAGCATTGGGGTGCCATTCGTGACAAGCTCATCTCGCGCATCGATGCGGATTACGGCGTCTACGATGGCCGGACTTTCAAAGCCGCAAAGTTCGTGGACTATGTCGCAAGTCACGGCATTGATTGGCCAACCACGCCCACCGGCCGCCCATGCCTGGACGATGACACATTTTCAGAGCAGTGCAAGACCCACCCGCGTCTGCGCCCGTTAAAAGAGCTGCGTAGCGCACTGGGGCAGATGCGCCTGAACGACTTGGCCGTTGGCGCAGATGGGCGCAATCGGGCAATGCTGTCCATTTTGCGATCCACTACTGGACGCAATCAACCGTCGAATTCAAAATTCGTTTTTGGCCTTTCCGCTTGGCTGCGAGGGCTTATCAAACCCAAGGAAGGGTACGGCCTGGCATATGTGGATTGGAGCCAGCAGGAATTTGGCATTGCTGCCGCACTTTCTGGCGACGCGGCAATGAAAGAAGCGTACAGCTCAGGCGACCCTTATCTGGCATTCGCTGTGCAAGCGGGTGCCGCGCCTAGCGACGCCACGAAACACACCCACGCCGCAGTCCGGGAGCAATTTAAGGCGTGCGTTCTGGCCGTCCAGTACGGGATGGGTGAAGACTCACTGGCGCGGCGTATCCAGCGAACGACGCCTTACGCGAGGGAACTCCTCAGCTTGCACCGTCGCACCTATGCCAGGTTCTGGCAATGGTCGGATGGTGTTTCGGACTATGCAATGGCGTATCGAAAATTGTGGACGGTATTCGGCTGGCAGCTCAGCTTGTCCGGCACAGTGAACGACCGCTCGGTCAGGAATTGGCCCATGCAAAGCAATGGCTCCGAAATGTTGCGACTGGCCTGCACGCTGGCGACGGAGCGCGGAATCTCCGTGATTGCGCCCGTGCACGACGCGGTGCTCATCGAAGCCCCGCTCGACCGGCTGGACGAGCAGGTCCTGACGATGCAGGAGACTATGCGAGAGGCCAGTATGGCGGTGTTGGCCGGGTTCGAACTGCGCTCAGACGTTAAGCGAATAGATGCGCCCGACCGCTTTAACGACCCACGCGGCGATGTCATGTGGGGTGTAGTGAACGAGCTGCTTGACGAAATCGGTGCGGAGGCCGCGCTATGAATCTTCGCAGCTATGAAATTGCCACCGCTCGGACAGGCCACCCACAACCTGCAAGCCCGCCACGACGTATCCAAGGCACATTTCTGAAAGGCCCGGTCCCGATGGACTGGCTACAGCATGCGGGCAAGTTGCCAGGCAAAGCGCTGCACCTTGGGGTTGCGTTGTGGTTCCGTGCAGGGCTTGCTGGGTCAATGACCGTTAAGCTCGCCAATGCCGACCTCGCCGCTATGGGTGTCGCGCGAGACGCTAAGTACGAAGGGCTGCAACGACTCAAAACCGCAGGCTTGATTTCCGTTGCGCAGCAGCCAGGGCGTGCGCCGACAGTGACGCTGTTACTGGTGGGAGAGGTGACGGGAGTCCCTGCGTAAAACCTTGATGGAGAGCTAAAACTTCGCTACCGCAGAGCCATGTCTATGACCGTAGCGAAGTCGCGCCGGTCGTTTGATCTTCAGAACACGCGCGCGGTACGCATCAAACTGCCCGAGGCAGTTTTGTGGGCTGTGGCAGCCTGCAAGACAGCGGCATGAGAATGGATGCCATCATTGTTTGGCACATGCGCCGACATTTCTTGCAGCAGAAAGGGGTGGATGACTTTCGTCATCCACCCCTTTTCCTTGCCTGAGTTCTACAGCAATGGCAGCATTTCATCGAACCACAGGTTAGTGTCCAATTGTTCGCCTGGTACTAAGCTGCGCGAGATGGGAAGTAGCGACACGTTTACCATTTGCAACTGCCCTTCAGTAATCCGCAGCTCTCGGAAGGCTTGATGGTAGCTGGCTACCATGTGCCTTAGCGCGTCTTGGTTGGTGCACACAAGAGTCAGCTGACGAATCGGGTAGTCGGGCGTAATCATGGTCAGCCTTTCTTGGTCAAGGTGCCTGGAGCAAAACGAAACGATGCTGTTGCGCGCTTTGGTGGCTTTCCATGCGTTCTCGCATTCCAAGACGATAGCCTCGCCCTCGCCCAACATGATGCCGTCCACTTGTTTGCCATCAAGTACGCGCACGGGGCACCGGTCAGTGGAAATTTCGTGTTCTGTAATAACGTCCCATCCGGCGAGAATGGCTTTGATGAGGTACCAGTTACTGCACGCCCGGTGCACGGGGTTGCCTAGTGCCAGCCCTTGCCCGCTACTTGCGTCAAGCCCTTCAAACTCATTCAAAAACCTTGCCCCCTTAGCTGACAAAAGATAGACTTCGGTCCCACCTTGGGGAAGGGCTCGCTTGATAACAAGCCCATCTTCGAGCATTGACTTCAAGCAGCGACGCGCTAGCGGCCAAGCCTGCGCGGCATGGTCGAAAACCAATGCCGCTACCATACGTGACGTGAGCCATCCGAAGCGATGGAGGTATCGGCAGACGCCGATCCGCTGCTGCTCGCCCACAATGCGTTTGTCGAGCGGCTGTTGCGCCTGCTCAATCTCAATTGACGGTGCCTGCGCAGCCGTTGGGAATCCCGGGAAAATGTCGTTCGACATGGCTATCTCCTGTGTTGTTGATGGCACACACTCTTGTGTCCCACTTCGGTATAGCTACGCCATACCGACAACACAGCGAAAGACTTTGTGACTGCCAAGCAGACACAAGTAGAAGACCGCCTACCACCACCTTTCCCCTCCTGGACGTCGGGCCGGTGGCTACCTGCCTAGGGGCAGGTCACGGCTCAATACCGCGCCCCACTTGTCCTCTTCGAGGCCGGGGCAAGGGGGAAATCCGTTTTCGGCGGCAGCACATGCCCCCGAAAACGCGCGGCTGGACGCCACGGTCTGCGACTCTCTCCCCCTTGCCCCGGCCTCCGGTCCGGGGGGCGGGGCTATCGCCCCCAGGCTTCGGCCAAAACGCGGCAAGCGCGTTGTAGGCCTACCCGTCCGCACTGGGGTGCGGTCGCCGCTGGGAACGCGGCTCGGGCCTGGCTCCCCCAACCTGGGCTGGGCGTCGTGGGCGACGCGCTGCGCCCAGGGGCTACGTGCTGGGACGCACTTGCCCCGCTGTCATTCCGCAGCGGTTCCCCATTGCCTGCGGCAATAGCAGCCAACTTCCGCATGCCTCGTCCTAGACTGCATTGCACTGGCTTACACTCAAACGACACAATAAGAAAGCCTATCCACCCTATGAACACTGCAGCAGACTCTGTAATGACTGTCAAAGAGGTTGCGGAGTACCTGCGGGTCAATCAACGCACCGTTTACCGCCTGGCGGTAGACCGGAAGTTGCCAGGCTTCAAAGTCGGGGCGACATGGCGGTTCAAGCGGTCGGATATTGACGGATGGATAGCAGCGCAATCGACCGCCAACACAGGCGGCTAAGGCAGGGAGCCGGGACAATATGAAAATCATCCTCAACAGTGGGGCGGATCGGGTCATAGACCTGATGCGCCCGCATCTTCAAGCTGGGCACCAGCTTGGATGCGTCACACCCACGTTCTCGCTATTCGCGTTTGCTGAACTGCGCGCTGCGCTGGCCGGGCTTGAACGTGTGCAGCTCCTGTTGCCCCCGGATACCGATGGGCTGGAATTCCTTGGCGGGACGGGCGACCGAGCCGCCCGCAATCGCCTGCAGTCCCGATGGCTGGCAAACCAGTGCGCCAAATGGATTGCCGCAAAGGTGGAGCTACGACAGGCGCACGGACCAGTGCCACAGGGCGCGGCAGTCATGCGGAATTCCGCAGGCGATGCTGAACAAGTGGTGCTTGGGTCATTCGCTTTTAGCACCGATGGCCTTGGGCTTACCCCCGGCAACCCCTTGAGCCTCATTCAAGGCTCAGAAACTCCCGCAGAAGCGGCGCAGTTGGCCAAATGGCTCGACAACCAATGGGCAGCCTTACGCGCCCGACCAGAGGCCCGTGAGGCCCTTATAGCGGCCCTGCAGGGCATGGGCGAACACCGCGACCCGTTCACGCTCTACACCCTCATCCTCAATCACATGTTTGGGGATCGTGGCGATGAGATGGACGAAGAACGTATCGTCAAGTCGGCCACGGGTATCCGCAACACGGTGGTTTGGAAAAAATTGTTCAAGTTCCAGCGGGACGGTGTTGTGGGCGCTATTGACAAGCTGGCCCGCTTTGGCGGGTGCATCATTGCCGATAGCGTTGGGCTGGGTAAGACATTCGAGGCCTTGGCCGTCATCAAATACCACGAGCTGCGAAACGACCGCGTGTTGGTTCTCGCGCCGAAGCGCCTGCGAGACAACTGGACGCTCTACAAGGCCAATGACAAGCGCAATGTGCTGGCGGCTGACCGCTTCAATTACGATGTCCTGAACCACACGGACCTTTCCCGCGACGGTGGCAATTCGGGCGACATTGACCTCTCGCACGTCAACTGGGGCAACTATGACTTGGTCGTGATCGACGAGTCGCACAACTTCCGCAACAAGGCCACGCACAAGGGCAAGGAAAGCCGATACGACCGGCTGATGCGCAAAATCATCAAGGAGGGCGTCAAGACCCGCGTCCTGATGCTGTCCGCCACCCCGGTTAACAACCGATTAGCCGACTTGCGCAATCAGATTTCATTCGTCACCGAAGGTGACGACACCGCGCTGCTAGAGCACGGCATTTCCAGCATTGAAGCAACGACGCGCAAAGCCCAGGCCCAGTTCAACCGTTGGTTGGACATGGGCGAGGCCGACAAGACACCGACCAAGCTGGTCGAAATGTTGGGCTTCGATTACTTCACCCTGCTGGACCACCTCACCATTGCCCGCTCGCGCAGGCACGTGGAAAAGTATTACGGCACCAGTGAAACCGGACGCTTCCCTGACCGACTTCCCCCTATCAACATCAAAGCCGACGTGGACTTGGCAGGCCAGTTCAGGGCCATCAAAGAAATCAACCTGGAAATTCGGCGGTTGAACCTCGCCAGCTATGCGCCATTGCGCTATGTGTTGCCGCAAAAGCAAGCGGCCTACGATGCCAAGTACAGCACCCAAATTCGCGGCGGCGAAAGCTTCTTCCGGCAGGCTGATCGTGAAGAAAGTTTGATCCACCTCTTGCGTGTCAACATCCTCAAGCGCATGGAGAGCGCCGTGTCGTCGTTCTCGCTGACCATTCAGCGGCAGCTTAAAGACGTGGAGGCCACGCTGGCGCACATTGAAGCCCATGCGGAAGGCTTCGAAGAAATTGACATCGCCGACGTGGACATTGAAGACCCTGCATTCGAGGCCCTACTGGTGGGGCGCAAGGTCAAGGTGTTGCTCAGTGACGTGGACCTCATCCGGTGGAAGCAGGACCTGATTGAAGACCGCAACCGCCTGGCGACTATGCTGGCCGCAGCCAGGCAGGTGGATGCTTCGCGCGATGCCAAGTTGGCCCTGCTGCGCGACATGATTGAACAGAAGTGCCGCCACCCCATCAATGCGGGAAACCGCAAGGTGATTGTCTTTACTGCCTTCTCCGATACTGCGCAGTACCTCTACCAGAACCTTGCAGAGTGGGCCAAAGGCACGTTGGGCATTGATGCCGCATTGGTCACGGGCAGCGCTGGAATTCAGACGACCCTGCCAGGGCTGCGCAAGAACATGAGCAGCGTCTTGTCGGCCTTTGCACCGCGCGCCAAAGAGCGCCCGGCAGAAATGGCCGACGAGGGCGAAGTGGACTTGCTGATTGCCACCGACTGCATTTCTGAAGGTCAGAACTTGCAGGACTGTGACTGGTTGGTCAACTATGACATCCACTGGAACCCGGTGCGGATCATTCAGCGCTTTGGCCGTATCGACCGAATCGGTTCACCCAATCGCAGCATCCAACTGGTCAACTTCTGGCCCAATATGGAGCTGGAGGAATACATTGGTTTGGAGCAGCGCGTCAGCGGGCGCATGGTACTGCTGGATGTCTCAGCCACTGGCGAAGAAAACCTAATCGAGCAGCAGTCCGGCAACCCCATGAACGATTTGGAGTACCGGCGCAAGCAGTTGCTCAAGTTGCAGGACACCGTGATTGACATGGAGGACTTGTCTAACGGTGTTTCCATCACCGATTTGACGCTCACGGACTTCCGCATCGACCTGGCGCAATACTTGAAAGAGCACCCCGGCAAGCTGGACGGCATGCCACTGGGGGCGTATGCCGTCACGACCAGCATTGATGCCGACATTGCATCCGGTGTCATTTTCTGCCTGCGGGCAGAAGGGGCCGTGGCCGCGAAAGGCCAGGGCTCTGACTACCCCCTTGCGCCGCACTACCTGGTGCACGTGGGCGACGACGGCGCAGTGTTGCTGCCCTACACCCAAGCCAAACGCATCCTTGACCGACTCAAGCGCCTGGCACTGGGCCGTGAACTGACCGACGATGGCGCGTGCGCGCGCTTCGACAAGGACACGCGCCAAGGCGAAGACATGCGCCATGCGCAAAAGTTGCTTGCGTCTGCCGTTGCATCCGTCGTGGGAAAGAACGAAGAACGTGCCGTGGCCAGCCTGTTCTCGCCGGGAGGCACGCACGCCATGAAAGGCGAGTTCGCAGGCAGTAACGACTTTGAGGTCGTGGCCTTCATGGTGGTATTGCCTGGGACTGGTGCGTGAGGGTTCAAGAGTTCGTTGCAGCGCTGGAACTGCCTTCTGGTTGCCGTGTGGATCAGCGCGTGCCCAAGAAGATGCTGGTTGAAAATGGCGCACCCACCGCAGCGGACAAGCGACTGCTCAATGAAGCCATTGAAGAGTTCCAATGGCTGGCCGCTTTGAAGCCCAACACTATCGGCGTGCCGGAGTTCGGCGATGAGGTCCGGGAATATCTTGAGATTGCGGTGTTGTGCATCACCCTACGCGGCGTTGTCGATGACCAGGCTCGCAAGCCTGCCAACGTGTTGCGCTTGTCGGAACTGGTGCACCGTGCAGTGCCCTATCCCGTCGTGCTGATGCTAGACGCACCGCAAGGGCTGTCTGTGTCAATGGTGCACAAGCGCTGGGCGCAGAACGAGGCGGGCAAGGTGGTGCTGGATGGCGACGTGGTAACGGTGTCCTTGGCGGACGACTTGGATACCTCGCACCCATTCAGCCAGGCCGTCGCCTTGCGCAGCCAGCCGCAAGCCTCGCTGATGGCCCTGTATCAGGGTTGGATGGAGTGCCTTCAGGCCTTGCAGGCCTCCCGGCATACCGGGGCCTTCAAGGTCGCGGACACCCCGGAAAATGCCCATGCGCGCCGCCTTGCGCTGCAAGAGTGCGAGCGCCTGGAGGCCGAGGCTGCACGCTTGCGTACGCAGGCCGCGAAGGAAAAACAATTGCCGCGCCAGGTTGAACTCAACTTGGCGCTGAAACGCGTACAGGCCGAATTGTCGGTGGCCCGTGCACATCTATGAAACAGAACCAATGAAGGTGAGGACTATGCAAAAAATCGAAGCAAGCAGCCCAGCAGCTCAATCGGCAGATCTAATTGACGCCAATCTAGGACAGCTCAAGAGATTGTTCCCGGAACTTATCACCGAAGGGGCAAACGGCATAGCGGTCAACATTGACGTACTCAAGGCATTGGTGGGCGACAAGACCACAACCGATAACGATGAAAAATATGGACTTAATTGGCATGGCAAGCGACGAGCGCGGCAGTTGGCGCTCTCGCCTAGCACCGGAACGCTACGTCCATGCCCGGACGAGAGCGTGGATTGGGATGCCACCCAAAACCTCATGATTGAGGGTGACAACCTTGAGGTGCTCAAGCTCCTGCAAAAAAGTTACGCAGGAAAGGTCAAGCTGATTTACATCGATCCGCCTTACAACACAGGCAAGGACTTCGTCTACCCTGACAATTTTCAAGACAATATTAAGAACTACCTTGAACTCACTGGGCAGTTGGCCGGAGGTCAGAAAATCAGTAGCAATACAGATGCCAGCGGTCGGTTCCACACCGACTGGTTGAACATGATGTATCCGCGATTAAAAATCGCAAGAAATTTGCTCAAAGATGATGGGGCGATAGTCATTTCGATTGACGATGCCGAGCTTCAGAATTTACGCCGCCTATGCGATGAAATTTTCGGGGAAGAGAATTTTGCGGGCACGGTACTTTGGAAAAAGAAAACCAACGGAAACAACATGGGTGTGATCCCGCCAGTTCACGACTACATCGTTTGCTACGGTCGTTCTCTCCAAGAGAACACCTTGCTTGGCATACCGATATCGAAGGAGTATTTGGATAGCGAGTATTCAAATCCTGACGACGATATTAGAGGTCCTTGGACAACATCTGATCTGTCAGCTAATCATGAGGGACCCTACTTCGGTGTGGTGAACCCCAAAACCGGGGAAACACACTTTCCAGCGGCGGGTCGTTACTGGGTGTTTAACGAACAAGATGTTCTATCTCGAATCAAAGAGGGGCGCATAATTTTTGGGAAATCCGGCAACGCAAAGCCAGTTCAAAAGAAGTTTTTGAGTGAAAGACCTTCAATGCGGCGCAAGGTTGAGTCTTGGTGGGACTCGCATGGATACAACGAAGACGGAACTGCCGAAATTGGGGAATTGCTCGCTACGAAAGTGTTCAATCACACAAAGCCGAAAAAGCTTCTTCAGCACGTTGTAAACATGGCAACCAAAGGAGATGATCTGGTGATGGATTTCTTTGCTGGCTCAGGTACTACTGGCCATGCTGTGTATGCTCAAAATGAAGCCGATGACTCCATGCGGCGATTTATTTTGGTTCAGTTGCCTGAGCCGCTTGACCCGACAAATAGTGAACAAAAATCTGCCTCAGATTTCTGCGACCTGATAGGGAAAAGGAGAACAATTGCAGAGCTAACAAAGGAACGCCTGAGACGGGGTGCTTTGAAAATCAAAGCCACGTCTACAAAAAAGAAGGCTGACTTTGGCTTTCGTTCTTTCAAGCTAGAAAGCTCAAATATTCGAGCTTGGAATCCCAAACCTACAGACCTTGGCCAAGCCGTCATTGAGTACCAAGACCATGTGCTTGAAGGGCGTACAGAGTCCGACATCCTGTATGAGCTGCTGCTCAAGCTTGGCCTTGATTTATGTGTACCCATCGAAGTGCGCAAGGTCGCGGGCAAGGACTTGCATGCGGTAGGCGGCGGTGTCTTGATGGCCTGCCTTGCACCTGCAATTGCGGGCGCTGAAGTGGATGCGCTGGCGGCGGGCATCGTTGCATGGCGGAAGGAGCTTGCACCAGCTGGCGATACCACCTGCGTGTTCCTAGATAGTGCCTTTGCCGACGATGTCGCAAAGACCAATCTGGCCGCCATTCTGGAGCAGCACGGCATTCAGAACGTGCGCAGTCTGTGAGGGCCGGGCGATGAAGCTTCACTTCGAGCCAAATCTCGACTACCAACTGCAGGCCATTGAGGCCGTATGCGACCTGTTCCGGGGCCAGGAGGCATGCCGCACCGAGTTTACGGTGACGATGAAGATGCCCGAGCAGCAAATGACACTGGGTGTCGCTGAAACGGATCTCGGCGTGGGCAACCGCTTGACGCTATTGGACGACCAGGTTCACAAGAACTTGTCAGATGTCCAATTGCGCTGCGGACTGGAGCCATCCAGTTCTCTGGCTTCGGGTGACTTCACCGTGGAAATGGAAACTGGCACGGGTAAGACATACGTCTACCTGCGCACTATTTTTGAATTGAACCAACGCTTTGGGTTCACCAAGTTTGTCATTGTGGTGCCGTCCGTCGCCATCAAAGAGGGTGTTTACAAGACCCTGCAAATCACCGAAGAGCACTTCAAGGGCCTGTATGCCGGTGTTCCCTTTGACTTCTTTTTGTACGACTCCAGCAAGCCAGGCCCGGTGCGAAATTTCGCCACCAGCTCCAACGTTCAAATCATGGTGGTCACCGTCGGTGCCATTAACAAGAAGGACGTTAACAACCTCTACAAAGAGAGCGAAAAGACCGGGGGAGAGAAGCCTATCGACTTGATTAAGGCCACGCGGCCTATCGTCATCGTGGACGAGCCACAGAGCGTGGACGGTGGCCTGACTGGCGCGGGCAAGACCGCGTTGGATGCCATGAACCCACTGTGCACGCTTCGGTACTCCGCAACCCACGTCAACAAGCACCACATGGTGTATCGACTTGATGCGGTGGATGCCTACGAGCGCAAGCTGGTGAAGCAAATTGAGGTGGCATCCGCCACGGTGGAAGACGCCTACAACAAGCCCTATGTGCGACTGGTGTCGGTCAGCAACAAGCGGGGCACTATCAGTGCCAAAGTCGAGTTGCATGTTCAGACCGCCAGCGGCGTGAAACCCCAGGAGGTCACCGTCAGTGACGGCGATGATCTGCAACAGACAACTAAGCGCGCGATTTACGCGGACTTCCGTGTGGGAGATATCAACACAGCCAAGGACGAAGAGCTCTTGGAGCTACGCTTTCCTGGTGGCGAGGCGTATCTGGCCATTGGCCAGGCGCATGGTGATGTGGATGCACTGGCCGTGCAGCGGGAAATGATACGCCGCACTATCAAGGAGCACCTTGATAAGGAAAAGCGCTTGGTGCCCATGGGCATCAAAGTCTTGTCGCTGTTTTTCATCGACTCCGTCGAGCGGTATCGCAAATACGATGCCGACGGCAACGCCGTAAAGGGCGACTACGCGCGTATCTTTGAAGATGAATATCGGCGCGCAGCGAAGCTGCCCGCTTACCAGAGCCTCTTTGCTGAGATTGACCTGTCCAGCGCCGCTGAGGATGTGCATAACGGCTATTTCTCCATCGACAAGAAGGGCGGCTGGTCCGACACGGCAGAGAACAATGCGGGGAACCGGGACAACGCGGAGCGGGCCTACAACCTCATCATGAAGGAGAAGGAGAAGCTTCTTGGCTTTGATACGCCGCTGAAATTCATCTTCTCGCACTCTGCTCTGAAAGAGGGTTGGGACAATCCAAATGTTTTTCAGATCTGCACCTTGCGTGAAATCGGCACGGAGCGCGAGCGCCGCCAAACCATTGGCCGGGGTCTGCGCCTGTGCGTGAAGCAAAGCGGCGAGCGGGTACGTGGCTTCGAGGTCAACAGGTTGACCGTCATTGCCACGGAAACCTATGAGCAGTTTGCTGAGAACTTGCAAAAGGAATACGAGGCTGAAACCGGTATCCGGTTTGGCATCGTGGAGCAGCATCAATTTGCCGCTATCGCGGTGACGGGTGCCGACGGCCAGGTGTCCCCATTGGGCGTTGACCTGTCAAAGGCCCTTTGGGAGCACCTTAAAGCCGCTGGCCATATCGATGCCAAGGGGAAGGTGCAGGACTCTTTGAAAGTGGCCCTGAAGGACGGTACGCTGGCCCTGCCAGCAGAGTTCGACCCGCAGCGCAGCCAGATAGCGGAGGTGCTGCGCAAAGTATCTGGCCGTCTGGAAATCAAAAATGCCGACGAGCGCAAGCAAGTGCCCTTGCGCAAGGGCAAGGATGGCAAGGCCATCATCTTGAGCGATGAGTTCAAGGCATTGTGGGACCGCATCAAGCACCAGACGACCTACCGCGTTCAGTTTGACAATGCCAAACTGATCGCAGACTGCACGGCTGCTTTGCAGAAGGCACCGCCCATCGCCAAGGCACGCCTGCAATGGCGCAAGGCC
Source organism: Rhodoferax lacus (assembly GCF_003415675.1). GTDB lineage: Bacteria > Pseudomonadota > Gammaproteobacteria > Burkholderiales > Burkholderiaceae_C > Allorhodoferax > Allorhodoferax lacus. Next base: position 3,544 of record NZ_QFZK01000021.1, on the reverse strand, counting down.
GATATTGCTATCGGCAAGGCAGGCGTGGAGGCCACCGAAAAAGACGGTGCTTCCACCGTGGTTCTGGATGAGTCCGACATTGAGCTGCCGGACTTGCTGACGGATTTGCAAAACCGCACCCAGCTCACGCGGCGAAGCATCACAAGTATTTTGACCAGCAGTGGCCGTCTGGATGACTTCAGGCGAAACCCGCAGCAGTTCATTGAGTTGACTGCAGAGGTCGTCAATCGTTGCAAGCGGATGGCGCTGGTCGATGGCATTAAGTACCAGCGGCTGGGTGACGAACATTTTTACGCGCAAGAGCTGTTCGATAAGGAAGAGCTGACGGGCTACCTCAAGAACATGTTGATGGAAACCAGCAAGTCCATTTACGAGCACGTGGTTTATGACTCGACGACTGAGCGCGATTTTGCCGATGCCTTGGAGAAAAACGGTGACGTTGTGCTGTATGCCAAGTTGCCAGGGTGGTTCAAGGTGCCAACGCCGCTGGGCAGTTACAACCCGGATTGGGCGTTGCTGATCGAGAAGGACGGCACGCAGCGTTTGTATTTTGTGGTGGAGACCAAGAGCAGCCTTTTCACCGATGACTTGCGCGATAAGGAGAGTGCCAAAATTGAATGTGGCAAGGCGCATTTTCAGGCTTTGGGCGTGGAAGAAAATCCGGCGCGGTACGTGGTCGCCAGGACGATTAACGACGTGCTGAACACAACGACCTGAGTTACCGAAACTTCGGGCGATTCGGCCATGCTGGCCGACCGGGCGCTATGTGCTTGTGCACACCGGGCCTATGTCCCGGCCTGTCGGTAACGCTCCCTATCGCGCTCAAGGGGGCATGTGCACCATGGTTTCGGCTTCGCTCGCCCCCACGGTGGACATCCCCCCGCCGCCTCGCGTTGGCTCCCCCAACACCATCGCCCTTGCTGTCGCAAAGGCGGGCTCCAATTCAGCTAAGGGGGCCTCCCCTCGCGCCTAGCAAGCGTGAAGTCTGCGACCCATTCCGACGGTGTCCCCAGTCTTCCTACGTGCAGACCGGGTGAACCCCCTCCGTCAGATCGGCGCTGGCTATTTGCTACCCCCGGTTTCGCCAACGGGCAGGTTTGCATGCGAGCTATGCAACCCACACCCTAAAGGAGAATTCGATGGAAAACCCAACCAATCGCGCCCCCATTGGCGCGCCCACAATCGACGATGAGGCCTCACAGTGCGGGCCAATCATTTACGGCTACAGCAGAGCCCAAGCGATTGCGGACGGCGTGCTGGTGGACGTGTCCACGATGGCAAGAGAGGCCGGATTCACCGTACCCGTTGCTATGACGAGTGCCGCATGGGCTGATTTCGTTGAATGGAGTGACCAGGACAGCAGTCGGCAAACTCACCAGGATGAAGCCGGGAGACTTTGGGATGTTCTGTGGATGTCGCACCTGGCAGCCCGGCGTGCTCAGGGAGGAACCGTGGCCGTCCAGTTTTACCGCGTGCCGCGAGGCGGTAAGGGCCGAATGCCGCGCAAGACGACCCTGCACATGAACATTGGACCAGGCGATGCAGCGGAGGCGGTCATTACGCTGATGCTTCCTGGCGAGGACTGAGGCACAGGGCATTGCACGGTGCTGCAATGCCGCTATTTTGAATATGGAGGATACAAATGACTATCTGGAACTGGCTTTTCGGCGGCGACAGCATGCCTGACACTGACCCAGCACCCGTCTCAATGGATGTTAACCCTGCGACAGGGCTGCCAATGGTTGACGGTTGTGCTGGGTTCGATGTCGGCGGTAGCCCCTTTGGCATGGACGTGAACGCACACTCAACGGACCATCAGCCCATGCCAGACTTGGATTTCGGCTCAAGCAGTGCGGGCCATGACGGGGACTGGCCATGTTGAGTGCGCTAACGTGCACCTTGGCGTGGCTTTGTCAGACAATCGGGTTTTGTGACATACGCCGTCGCAGCTTAAATTGGATCAATAAATGTTGAGAGTAATTTCCGCCAACTTGAATGGCATTCGGTCTGCATCAAGCAAGGGCTTCTTTGAATGGCTCAATGAACAGCAAGCGACCGCAGTCGGTGTCCAAGAGGTGAAGGCGCAGAACGAACACGTCGACGGAATATTTTGCAGCCCTGGCCAACTCAAGGGGAATTTCCACTATGCGCAGAAAAAGGGTTATTCCGGCGTTGGCATGTATACCCGGGAAAAGCCAAGTGCTGTGATTTCCGGCATTGGTGTACCGGAATTTGATGACGAAGGGCGCTGGGTGGAGGCACGCTTTGACCGCGCGGATCGTAAATTCAGCATCATCAGCTGCTACTTCCCCAGTGGCTCGTCTGGCGAAGACCGCCAACAAGCCAAATTTCGGTTTTTGGACGTGCTGTATCCGCACTTGTTATCGTTGAAGGCGGAGCGGGAGTTCATCCTTGTGGGCGACGTGAACATCGCCCACAAAGAGGCCGACTTGAAGAACTGGAAGGGCAACAAGAAGAACTCCGGCTTCCTGCCCGAAGAGCGTGCATGGATGACCAAGCTTTTTGACGAAGCTGGGTTGGTCGACGTCTATCGCCAGCTACACCCGGATACCACGGACGACTGCTACACGTGGTGGTCCAACAGGGGCCAGGCTTACGCCAAGAACGTTGGTTGGCGTCTGGATTATCAAATTGCCACTCCGAACGTCGCCAAGACTGCCAAGGCTGCGTCCATTTTCAAAGCGACGAGGTTCAGTGACCATGCACCGTTAACTGTTGATTACGATTACCAGCTTTGACAGATGGCCGATCGACAGAACATAAAAATACCGCCGTGTCTTTCGACGCGGCGGTCTGACGAGCGAATACTCAAGCGGTAACCCGGCCTCTCGTCTACTGATGCCCAGTCGTCCTCCACTCGTATGTTGGCAAGTGACTTGCTAAAGCGTAAAGCTCATCGGCCCAACCTAGAGGTTGACACCCGCCCGCCTGCCCCGTTTAACTGGCTTTTCTTGCTGACAGCCAAACGCTACTTAGTTCTTTGGCGCGCTATCGGCGAAGTCGTCCAAATCGACCACTAATTTCGGCAGCGGCCTTTTCATGTTGGGAGGTAGTCAACACCATTTCTGCAGGGAAGAGTGTCATTACAACTATTGCGGCCTGCCACAAGGTCAATGCGATCAGCATCGAAAATGAAACGCCTCTAAACAGCTCCACATGCGCAATTACTTGTGGGATTTGCTTAAGTAAAGGTGCCGTAACACCTACTAGCAATAGGACAACGAGCATGATGGTTGAATGAACGGCTGGGGTCAGAAGTAGCCCCATGCTTGGGCCACTGCCATTGCTGGAATCAACCTTAACTTTACCGAAGGACATTTTCAGGCGCTCGGGGTAGATGATTGCCAGCCAGGCGCCAACAACTGCAAATATGATTGAGGCGGTGTTCCGTAGAGCGTATGCGTCCGGCCATCCCATATTGACCGCTGACCTCGGTCATGCCTGACAGTTAGACAGCAATGTCTTGCCAGCGGTGCGGCAGTAATTCCCCGATCTGGCTGGCCCGCTGTGTTGGTAGACGTGT
>NZ_QFZK01000020.1 GCF_003415675.1 Rhodoferax lacus | reverse complement strand
GGGCTTTTTCTTCCGGAGCTGCATCGATCTGATCGTAAGCCTTGGCAGAGCCGCCAAACTTGGCTGCCAGCACCGTGGTGATGGCTGCAGTCAGCGTGGTCTTGCCGTGGTCAACGTGGCCAATGGTGCCCACATTGACGTGAGGCTTGGTACGTGTGAATTTTTCTTTACCCATATATCGTTCTCCAAAGAGCTTTTCCCGTGTATTGGTTTAATGTTTGCACGATGTTGCTGATTCGCCCCGCACGGGAACAGGGCGGCACACCGTCGCAGACAACTTCAAATTTACTTGGCGCGCGCTGCCATGATGGCTTCGGACACATTGCGCGGGGCTTCCGCGTAGTGCTTGAATTCCATCGTGTACGTTGCACGACCTTGCGACATGGAGCGCAGAGTGGTGGAGTAGCCGAACATTTCGGACAGGGGAACTTCAGCCTTGATGGCCTTGCCGCCGCCAACCATGTCGTCCATACCCTGCACCATGCCGCGGCGTGAGGACAGATCGCCCATCACGTTGCCGGCGTAGTCTTCAGGCGTTTCCACTTCCACAGCCATCATGGGCTCCAGAATCACGGGGCTGGCCTTGCGGCAACCTTCCTTGAAACCGAAGATAGCGGCCATCTTGAACGCGTTTTCGTTCGAGTCCACGTCGTGGTACGAACCGAAGGTCAGCGTCACCTTGACGTCCACCACCGGGTAGCCAGCCAACACGCCCTGGTTCAGGGCTTCGATAACGCCCTTTTCCACAGCGGGGATGAACTCGCGAGGAACCACACCGCCCTTGATGGCGTCGACGAACTGGAAGCCCTTGCCGGCTTCGTTGGGTTCGACGGTGAACACCACGTGACCGTACTGGCCCTTACCACCGGACTGGCGCACGAACTTGCCTTCCACTTCGGTGACTTGCTTGCGAATGGTTTCGCGGTAGGCAACCTGGGGCTTGCCCACGTTGGCTTCCACGCCGAATTCGCGCTTCATGCGGTCCACAATAATTTCCAGGTGCAACTCGCCCTGACCACCGATGATGGTCTGGCCCGACTCTTCGTCGGTCTGCACACGGAAAGAAGGATCTTCTGCAGCCAGACGGCTCAGAGCGATACCCATTTTTTCCTGGTCAGCCTTGGTCTTGGGTTCCACAGCCTGGCGGATCACGGAGTCCGGGAACACCATGCGTTCGAGCGTGATAACAGCCGAAGGATCGCACAGGGTTTCACCCGTGGTCACATCCTTCAGACCCACGCAGGCAGCGATGTCGCCAGCGCGGATTTCATCGACTTCTTCGCGGTTGTTGGCGTGCATTTGCACGATACGACCAATACGCTCTTTCTTGCCGCGCACGGCGTTGTAAACGGTGTCGCCCTTCTTCAGCACGCCGGAGTAGACGCGCACAAAGGTCAACTGGCCCACAAACGGGTCGGTCATCAGCTTGAATGCCAAGGCAGCAAACTTTTCGTTGTCGTCGGCCTTGCGGGTGGTTTCCACTTCGTCTTCGTCAAAGCCCTTGATGGCCTTCACGTCCAGAGGGGAAGGCATCAGTTCAATGACGGCGTCGAGCATGCGCTGCACGCCCTTGTTCTTGAACGCGGTGCCGCACAGCATGGGCTGGATTTCGCCAGCGCAGGTGCGCACGCGCAGACCGTGGGTGATTTCCTCTTCGGTCAAATCACCCTCTTCCAGGTATTTGTTCATCAGCTCTTCAGAGGCTTCGGCCGCGGCTTCCACCATCTTTTCGCGCCATTCCTTGGCACTGGCAACCAGGTCCGCAGGAATTTCTTCGAAGGTGAACTTCATGCCCTGGGACGCTTCGTCCCAGATAATGGCCTTCATCTTGCGCAGATCGACCACGCCGGTGAAGTTTTCTTCAGCGCCAATGGGGATCACGATGGGCACGGGGCTCGCCTTCAGGCGCAGCTTCATCTGCTCGACGACCTTGAAGAAGTTGGCACCGGTACGGTCCATCTTGTTCACAAACGCCAGACGCGGCACCTTGTACTTGTTGGCTTGACGCCACACAGTTTCAGACTGGGGCTGCACGCCACCCACTGCGCAATAGACCATGCAAGCGCCATCGAGCACGCGCATGGAGCGCTCGACTTCAATCGTGAAGTCCACGTGTCCGGGGGTGTCGATGATGTTGATACGGTGCTCTGCGAAAGACGCGTCCATGCCCTTCCAGAAGCAGGTGGTGGCAGCGGAAGTAATCGTGATGCCGCGCTCTTGCTCTTGCTCCATCCAGTCCATGGTGGCCGCGCCGTCGTGCACTTCACCAATCTTGTGGTTCACGCCGGTATAAAAAAGAATGCGCTCGGTGGTAGTGGTCTTGCCGGCGTCAATGTGCGCAGAAATACCGATATTGCGGTAACGCTCAATGGGGGTAGTGCGAGCCATGATGGATCCTTGGTTTGTCTGTATCGGAAAACTGTCACGCCGCACCCGGCAGCGTGAGTAGGGACTCAGCATTCTGAGCCCCTTTTATGACAGTGCGCAGGCACCGCCAAAGTGCGACAGCATCCAAATGGACGCCGCCGCTTTCGCTTTAGAAGCGGAAGTGCGAGAAGGCCTTGTTGGCTTCAGCCATACGGTGGACTTCGTCACGCTTCTTCATGGCGCCGCCACGGCCTTCGGTTGCTTCGAGCAACTCGTTGGCCAGACGCTGAGCCATGGACTTTTCACCGCGCTTGCGTGCGGCTTCCTTGATCCAGCGCATCGACAGAGCCAGACGGCGCACAGGGCGCACTTCCACCGGCACCTGGTAGTTGGCACCACCCACGCGGCGGGATTTCACTTCCACCATGGGCTTGACGTTGTTGATGGCAACGCTGAAGGCTTCCACCGGGTCTTTATCGGGGTGCTTCTTGCCTATCAGTTCCAGGGCACCGTAAATGATGCGCTCTGCAACAGCTTTCTTGCCGCCTTCCATGATCACGTTCATGAATTTGGACAGCTCTACATTGCCGAACTTGGGATCCGGCAGGATTTCACGTTTAGGGACTTCGCGACGACGTGGCATTTTTTCACCTCTTTGCTTCAGTTGGCATCCTTGCGGACACCTCGAGAGTTATTCAATAAGACTCTCACTTACTCGACCCAAACAGCGGGTCACTACGTTCATTCACCGCGCCACGCAGCAAACAAACACCTTTTAACTTTTTTGAATCCAGGGCTGTGGGCCCATGGCTCAGGCTAATTATTTAGCCTTGGGCTTTTTCGCACCGTACTTGGAGCGCGACTGCTTGCGGTCTTTCACGCCTTGCAAGTCGAGCGAACCACGCACAATGTGGTAACGCACACCGGGCAAGTCCTTGACACGACCGCCACGAACCAGCACCACGCTGTGTTCCTGCAGGTTGTGGCCTTCGCCGCCGATGTAGGAGATCACCTCAAAACCGTTGGTCAAGCGCACTTTGGCAACTTTACGCAGAGCGGAGTTAGGCTTTTTAGGCGTGGTGGTGTACACACGGGTGCATACGCCACGACGCTGGGGAGAGTTCTGCATCGCAGGACTCTTGGACTTGATAATCTCGACTTCGCGCCCCTGGCGCACTAGTTGGTTGATGGTTGGCACTTATGCCTCCTGAAAATAAACGTCCCTAAACGTTTGGTTCTTACAAAATAACTTTTCGAAAACGTGAATCCCTTCGGAATTTCCGAAAAGCCTTCGAATGTATCAGGTCTGGGGGTTTCCCGCAAGACCGTTTAGCCGCCACGTAAGGAGTGGTCAGCGTATCCAGAGGCGCATGGCATCCCATGCGCGGCCAATGACCCCGGCCTGTTCGACAGCATCCAGCGCCAGCAGTGGCACATCCACCACCGGCTGATCACCGGCCGTCACACGCAAAGTTGCCAGTTGCTGACCTTGCGCCACCGGCGCCACCAATGGGTCATTGCGCAAGACCTGCGTCCTGATTTTGGCTGCCATGCCATTGGGCACCGTCACCACGACGGACTGCATGCGCCCCAGTTTGACTGTGGCCGAGGCTCCCTTCCATATCGGGGGCGCCACCACCGGCTGGTTGGCATCGAACAACTTGACCGCTTCAAAGGCGGTGTAGCCCCAGTTCAGCAGCTTCTGCGATTCATTGGCGCGGGCGATTTCACTTTCTGCGCCCAGCACGACGGACAGCAGGCGCCGGCGGCCGGTGGCGGCCGGTGTTCCTGTAGCTGCACCCGCAACCACCAGGTTGGTGAAATCGCGCCTGGCCGTGGCAACCATACAAAAACCGGCGGCAACGGTGTAGCCGGTATTGAGTCCGTCCACGGTCGGATCCCGGAACAACAGCAAGTTGCGGTTACTGTCATTGGCAGCGGGCGTGCCGGGATAGTGATAGTGCTTGACGGCATAAAAGCCAACGTACTGAGGGAAATCAGCCATCAGTCGGGTGGCCAGAATGGCCAGATCGCGTGCCGTGGTCGTGTGCCCGGCTTCGGTCAGGCCTTCTGGATTCTTGTAACTGGTACTTTTCATGCCCAGCGCCCGGGCCTGCGCGTTCATCATCTGGACGAACTTTTCAGCCGTGCCGCCCACGCCCTCGGCAAGGGCCATGGTGGCGTCGTTGCCGCTTTGCACGATCATTCCCTGGATCAGGTCTTCCACTGGCACCTGCATCTTGGGGTCTATGAGCATGCGCGAACCCGGCATCTTCCAGGCGCGGGTGCTGACCGGGAAGGCCTGCTTCATGTCGATTTTTTTGGACTTCAGTGCATCGAACACCAAATAGGCCGTCATCAGCTTGGTCAGCGATGCGGGCTCCACCTGGGAGTCGATGTCCTTGGCCGCCAGGATCTGGTTGGCAGTCACGTCCAGCAACATGTAAGCACGTGCAGCCACTTCGGGCGGCTGGGGCATTTGCGCTGCCACGGAGAAACACAGAGCAGCCAGAACAATGGCGAGAAATGATTTCATGGGAGAAGGCAATAAAAGGTTCGCAAGGGAACCAAAGAGCCATAAGAATTAGACGGGCTTCAGATTGCTCATCAGGTGGCGGGCCACCAGCGAGCGCAACAGCGGCAATTGTCCATGGAAGAAATGCTCTACCCCGGGGATCACGGTAACAGGAAGTTTCTGGGGTCGAGCCCAGTCCAGCACGTCGGACAGGGGCACCGTGTCATCGACCTCGCCATGGACCACCAGCGTGCGCTCATGCAGTTCCGGCGCCAAGGGCGCTACCGCAAAGCGACTGGCCGCGGTACCGACCAACACGAGTTTGTCCAGTGGGCGCTGGCCTGCCAATTGGGCAATCGCATGGCTGGTGACAAAGGCGCCGAAAGAAAACCCGGCCAATGCCAGCGCGCCTGCGGGTGCCTGGTCTTGCACCACGGCCAGAAAATCCTGCAGCTCGCCATTGCCCTCGTCATAAGTACCCGCGCTGCCACCCACACCACGGAAATTGAAGCGTACTGCGCGCCAGCCGCACTGCACAAAGGCGCGCGCCAGGGTCTGCACCACCTTGTTGTCCAAGGTGCCGCCAAACAGCGGATGGGGGTGGGCAATTACCGCGACTCCGCATGGGGCCATTCCTGGCGCCGCTTCGTCGACGGCCACCTCGATCAGCCCGGCAGGTCCGGAGATGCTGGTTCGCAGTGTCGATGCCTTCATGACCTAGCGACCCAGGTGCGCTGGTGTCAGCAGGCGCTCCACTACCTGGCCGTTTTTGAGATGGGATTCCACGATTTCATCGATGTCGGCGTTGTCCAGATAGCTGTACCAGACGCCTTCGGGATAGACCACTGCCACCGGCCCGGCCGCGCAGCGGTCCAGACAGCCCGCCTTGTTCACACGCACCTGGCACGGGCCACTGATGCCCGCTTGCTTGACTTGCGCCTTGCAATGGTCGAACGCCTCTTGGGCATGGAAGTTGGCGCAGCAGGCTTCGCCGTTCTTGCGCTGATTCAAGCAGAAAAATATGTGCCGCTCAAAGTAGGGGCGTGCTGTTGGATTGGTTTCAGACATGGTGTGATTTTAGTTTTTTGCGTCGTGCTGCCAGATCAGCGACAGGGCGTAACCCAAAACCGCGTAAGGCCAAAGCCAGCCCAGCCACTGGGCCAACCCATTGAAACGGATAAAGCGGCCCTGCTCCCAGGCTTGCAGGGTCTGGGCGAAATACGGATTTTCGGGTGCCTGATTCAGGATGCTCAGGTACACCCCCAACCCCAACAGGACCAGCGCCGGAAAAACGCGGCTGGGCGCCCACGACAGCACAACCGCCAGCAGCAGTGCAAGTACCAAAGCCACTTGCGAGGGTAGATCCAGCCAGGCCCAGGCATGCCCCGGCCCCCAACTCAAGATGGCAGACAGGGCGGTGACCAGCGTGCCCAACCCTATATAAAGTGGCACAAACAGCAAACGGCGCAGGCCGGGTCGAATGACGCAAAAACCTAGCAGGCAGGGAATCAGCAGACCCAGCATCACGCACAGCAACTCAGTGCTGGGCAGCAGCGGCTGCAGCTCGATGTCGCGCACCGGCAGCCAAACCAGAAATGGCGTGTCGGCCAGTTGGTCCGCCACTTCTGCCTCGATACGCTCGAAAACCTGACCCAGGCCAAAAGGAACAGCGGGCGGAAACAGCAGCGCCAGCGGCCAGGTTGCCAACAAAACCAGCCCGCCCCTGGAATGCCTTACAAACCAGCGCATGCGAAAGTGACTCCAGCGGTCAATGGCACCCAGACGCTCCAGCGCCAGGGTTGCAAAGGCGCCCAGCCAGGCCCCCGCTGCATTGAGCAGCCAGTCTTCTCGCGAAGCCACCCGGACCGGCAGGAAACTCTGTAAGGTCTCCAAGCAAAGCGACAGCAAAGACGCCACCAACAGGGCAAATAGTACGGGGTGAGAAGAACGTCCGGCGCGCATGGCACTCAGTGCAAGCAAGCCGCCAAAGGGTACATAACCCGCCAGGTTGATGGCCACATCGAATCCGGTCCAGTAACGTGGCGGGGATGCCAGAAGAAAAGACCAGGCCTCCATTCCCTGGTCGCGCCAATCTGCAAAGGGGTACAGGCTGGCATACACAATCAACGCCGCACAAATCAACGCCAGTGGCGTGGCGGCGGTCTTGTGCATGGTGTGTTGCCTCAGAAAGGTTTGACGACCACCAAAATGACAGTGCCTATCAGCAGCAGCACCGGGATTTCGTTGAACCAGCGAAACCAGACGTGGCTATGGTGTTCAATGCCCGCTTCAAACTGGCCCAGCATGCGGGCGCACACCCCGTGGTAGATGACCGCAAACACGACCAGCAAGAGCTTGACGTGCATCCAGCCCACGCCTTGGCCGTCGCCCATGCCGAACCCGAAGCCATACAGTGACCAGAGCCAGATGCCAAAGCCCAGGGCCAGCACCACCAGCATGTGACTGAAGCGCATGAGCTTGCGCGCCATCAGCAGCAGGCGATCCCGCTCCGCCACCGAGCCAGGCGCCACCATCGCCAGGTTGACAAAAATGCGCGGCAAATAGAACAGCCCGGCGAACCAGCTGGCAACAAAAACGATGTGGAAGGACTTGATCCAGAGCATGGAGCTAGTGTAGCCCCCACGCTGCGCGTAGTGCGCTGCCCCCTCAGGGGCGCATTTGCCTTGGGACGGCCCTATGGCAAATTGTGAGATGGCAAAAAAAACCCCAGCACGTGGGCTGGGGTGGTAAGCCTATTTGCTGTCACACATCAAGGCCCCGCTCAGGGAGGAAAAGCGGGAGGTAGCAAGCTACCCGAGCGAAATGTAACAAGCATTTGGTCCCAGCACAAGCGCTTTTCACCAATATCCACGCCCACAAGTCTGATATTTTCCACAGTATCCATCCGCCCTGGCGTGTTCTTTCAGGCACAATTTTCCCCATGACACCTTATGCACCTTTCCCCGCCGGACGCCCCCGCCGCCTGCGCCGCGACACCTTCACCCGCAACCTGGTTCGCGAGAACAATCTGACGGCCCATGACCTCATTTACCCGGTTTTTGTAGTGGATGGACAAAAGCAGCGCGTGGCGGTTTCCTCCATGCCCGGCGTGGAGCGCCTGAGCCTGGACCTGTTGCTGCCGGTGGCCGAGCAGTGCGTCAAGCTGCAGATCCCGGTGATGGCCTTGTTCCCCGTGGTGGACCAGTCGCTCAAGGACTACCGCGGCAGCGAAGCCCTGAACCCGGACGGTCTGGTGCCGCGCGTGGTGCGTGCCCTCAAAAAAGAGTTTCCCGACCTCGGTGTGATGACCGACGTGGCGCTGGACCCCTTCACCAGCCACGGCCAGGACGGCCTGCCCGACACCCGACCCGAAACCGAGGGTTATATCCTGAATGACGAAACCACCGCCGCGCTGGTACAGCAGGCGCTGACCCAGGCCCGCGCCGGCGTGGACATCGTGGCCCCCAGCGACATGATGGACGGCCGCATTGCCGCCATCCGGGCCGCACTCGAAGCCGAGAAGCTGGTGCACACCCGCATCATGGCCTACAGCGCCAAGTACGCCAGCGCCTTCTACGGCCCGTTCCGGGACGCCGTGGGGTCTGCCGCCAACCTGGGCAAGAGCAACAAGAAAAGCTACCAGATGGACCCCGGCAACAGCGACGAGGCCCTGCGCGAAGTCGCCATGGACATTGCCGAGGGCGCCGACATGGTGATGGTCAAGCCCGGCATGCCCTATCTGGATGTGGTGCGCCGCGTCAAGGACGCATTCCGCATTCCCACCTTCGCCTACCAGGTGTCGGGTGAATACGCCATGCTCAAGGCCGCGGCCGCCAATGGTTGGCTGGACCATGACGCTGTCATGCTGGAGAGTCTGCTGGCCTTCAAGCGTGCCGGAGCCGATGGCGTACTGACCTACTTCGCCATAGAAGCTGCGACGCTGCTGCAGAACCGCTAGGCCAGAGCCCCTTACGCACGCGGCCCGACCATGCGCATCTTCCACATCCAGAACACCGCCGTCAGTGAGGGCCTGTCTTTGGAGGGTTTGCTGCAGAACGGGCTGCCCGCCACCGGATTTGTCTGGATCAGTTGCACGCACAGTGTGCTCGAAGCTCAACTGGGCACCATCCAGGCCGTGTTGCAGCAACTGTGCGGGCAGGCCCTGCTGGACCTGCATGTCTCGGATTTGCTCAACACCCAGTTGCCATCGCATTACGACTACACCTCGCAATACGATGTGGTGGTGTTCCGGCGCCTGGCAACTGCTGTTGCGGCCACAACAGACAAAAAGCCCCCCATCAACGGCACCAAGCGGGGCGGGCCACCGATACTGCGGCGCATTGACACCAACCCGGTGGGCTTTGCCATTTTCGACCGCGTGCTACTGACCGTACACCCCAGTGATTGCGCAGTGCGCGATACCTATGCATCCAAACTGATGCAGACCAGCGCTATCGATGCGCGCGCGGACGTCCGCACCGCTGGAACACGCTACCCCACCAGCCCGGCCGACCTGATGCTGCGCATCGTCAACCTGATGGTGGATGGCTATCTGGCCCTGCGCCGCGAGCTTACCCACCAGCTGGACCACTGGCAGACCGAGTTGCTGGATCCCAAAACCCGTTTCGCCAACTGGGCCGCGCTGCTCGATGCGCGCCAGGCGTTGCACCAACTGGATGAGGTTTGCGAAGACCAGCGCTCCTGTGTTCAGGACTGGATTGAAGCTGTCAAAACATGGCCCCTGGTGGCTGAGGCCACCGAGGCGCGTGAACGCGAGCTGCTGCAGGTGCGCAGCCGCGACGTGCTGGAACACATCGAACGCGTGGTCCACCATGTACGACGTCTGGAGCAAAGTGTGGAGGCCGCTGTGCAAATGCACTTCAGCGCGCAAAGCCACCGCACCAACGACATCATGCGCACACTCACCGCGCTGACCGCCATCTTTCTGCCCCTGAACCTGATTGCAGGCATCTTCGGCATGAATTTTGAATTCATTCCCTTGTTGCATCTGCACACCGGCTTCTGGTGGGCCATGGGCAGCATGCTGACCATCGCAGCCGCACTCGGTCTGGTGTTCTGGCGCAAGCGCTATTTGTCACGCAGTGCACACTGAACCCCGTCAAATGCACTGCATTGGCTAGGTGGATTCCCTAGTCGGCTGCACGCCTGTCGCAGATTGACAATCGGGCGGCGCATTTTGGGATCAAACTGCGCTTTGGCCCGTTAGCATGGCCCGCTTCCTGCATGGCAAAGGGAGTGCAGCGCTACGGCGCAGCCAGCAGCCCAACACAAAGCTTAGTGAACCCAAGGACAACACCTGTGGCCGAAAAAGTCGTCGTCAAAAATCTCTACAAAGTCTTCGGGCCAGACCCGCAACTGGCCATGCAAATGCTCCAGCGCGGCCAGAGCAAGGATGAAATCTTCCAGCAGACCGGCATGGTGGTGGGCGTCAAGGACGCCAACTTCCACGTCAACGAAGGCGAAATTTTCGTCCTGATGGGGCTCTCGGGCTCCGGCAAGTCCACGCTGATTCGCCTGCTCAACCGCCTGGTCGAGCCCACCCATGGCCAGATCCTGGTGGGCGGCAATGACGTGGCCACCATGACCAAGAAGGCCCTGATCGAGCTGCGCCGCAAGGACCTGGCCATGGTGTTCCAGTCCTTTGCGCTGCTGCCCCATCTTTCGGTGTTGCGCAACACCGCCTTTGGCCTGGAAGTGGCAGGTGTGGACCGTAAGGCCCGCGAAATGCGCGCCATGGAGGTGCTGGATCAGGTTGGCCTCAAGGCCTTTGCCAACCGCATGCCCGCCGAACTCTCGGGCGGCATGCAGCAGCGCGTGGGCCTGGCCCGCGCCCTGGCGGTGGACCCCTCGCTGATGCTGATGGACGAGGCCTTCTCGGCCCTGGATCCGCTCAAGCGCACCGAGATGCAGGAGCTCCTGCTCAAGCTGCAGTCCGAGCAGCAGCGCACCATTGTGTTTGTGTCGCACGACCTGGACGAGGCTTTTCATATTGGCAACCGCATTGCCATCATGGAGGGCGGGCGCATTGTGCAGATCGGCACCCCCGACGAGATCCTGCGCAACCCCAGCGACGCCTATGTACGCGCCTTCTTCAAGGGCGTGGATGTCAACAAATACCTGGTGGCCAAGGATGTGGCCAGCGCCAACGAGACCCTGGTCATACGCGCCAGTGCGGATGCGCAGGCTGACATGCGCACAGCCATTGCCCAGTTGCGCGAGACCCAGCGCCACTACGCTTTTGTGGTCGGCCAGGACGGCCGCCTGCAGGGTGCGGTGACCATGGACTCCATGTTCCGCGGCCTGGAGTCTGGCACCAGCGAAATCTCCAGCGCCTTTGTGCCGCACATCCAGCCGGTGGCCGATTCGCTGGTGCTGCGCAACCTGATAGCCCGCCTGGTCACCAACCCGGTGCCGCTGCCGGTGGTGGATGCCGACATGCGCTATCTGGGTGCGGTCACCCAGACAATTTTGTTGAAGAAAATGGTGGAAGAAGTGGAGGCCAGTCATGAGTGATTCCCTGCCTTTGGGCGAATGGGTGGACCGCGGTGTCAAGTTCGTGATCGATAACGACGGCGGCACGCTGGAACGCATGGGCTCCGGCATTGGCACCCTGACCGAGGGACTGGAGTTGGGCCTGCAGGCCATTCCCATGCCGGTGATTACCGCCCTGCTGGTAGCCATTGGTTTTTGGCGCATAGGCTGGAAATTTGGCCTGTTCTGCCTGGCCTGCTGCTATGTGATTGACGCCACCGGCTTCTGGCCGCAGACCATGGTCACCCTGGCGCTGATCATTGCGGCCACGGTCATCAGCCTGGTGCTGGGCATGCCCTTGGGGATTTGGGCGGCGCGCAGCGACCGGGTTGCGTCCATCGTGCGGCCCACGCTGGACTTCATGCAGACCATGCCGGCCTTTGTCTACCTGATTCCGGCAGCCATGCTGTTTGGCCTGGGCCGCGTGCCCGGTGTGCTGTCCACGGTGATTTTTGCCATGCCCCCGGTGGTACGTCTGACGTCCCTGGGCATACGCCAGGTCAACAAGGAGCAGGTCGAGGCCGGCATCACCTTTGGCTGCACGCCTACGCAGGTGCTGTTCAAGGTGCAGATCCCCGGCGCCATGCCCTCCATCATGGCCGGCATCAACCAGACCATCATGATGGCGCTGTCCATGGTCATCATCGCCTCCATGGTGGGCGCGGGTGGTTTGGGCAACGATGTGCTGGCCAGCATACAGCGCCTGGACATCGGCCTGGGCTTCGAATCGGGCCTGGCCGTGGTGCTGCTGGCCATCATGCTGGACCGCATCACCGAAACTTTTGGCGCGCAGGGCAAACGTCAAACCTGGAGGGATAAACTCGGCCTTAAACCCAAAGACAACGGCTCCTGAAAACCGACCCTACTGATGGATTTCTCCGCCCCCCGCCGCACCGGCCCGCTGCCCAAGCACCGCTTTGTCTTCCTGACGCTGCAGAACTATTCCCTGATAGCGCTGTCCAGCGCGGTGGAAGCCCTGCGCATGGCCAACCGCGTGGCCGAGCAGGATGTGTACGAGTGGACCCTGGCCAGCATGGACGGCCGGCCGGTAGCCGCGAGCAACGGCCTGTCCATGTCACCCACAGTGGCCATTGACCACATTGGCCCGGCCAACATCGTGTTTGTCTGCGGCGGCGTCAACGTCGAGCAGGCCGTGACCCCCGAACTGATTGCCGAACTGCGCCGCCTGGCCCAACGCCTGGTGCCCCTGGGCTCGCTGTGCACCGGCGGCTATGCGCTGGCCAAGGCCGGTCTGCTGGACAAGTACAAGGCGGTGGTGCACTGGGAAAACATGTCGGCGCTGGAAGAGCAGTTCCCGGCTGTGCAGTTCTCCAAGCAGCTCTACGCCATAGACCGCGACCGTTACACCTGCTCGGGCGGCGTGGCGCCTCTTGACCTGATGCTCAACATCATCAAGAACCACCTGGGCCGCGACATTGCGCCGCAGATTTCCGACCAGTTCATTCTGGACCGCATCCGCAGCGACCAGGACCGCCAGCACGTGCCCCTGTTGGCGCGCGTGGGCCTGTTCCACGAGAACCTGATCGAGGCCGCCGCCCTGATGGAGGCGAATCTGGAAGAGCCGCTGTCACTGGACGAGATTGCGCACCTGGTGGGCGTGTCACGCCGCCAGATCGAGCGCCTGTTCAAGCGCTATGTGGGCGAGGTGCCCACCAAGTACTACCTGGACATGCGCCTGCGCCGGGCCCGCGGACTTTTGCTGCAAACCTCTATGTCGATCATGGAGGTGGCGGTGGCCTGCGGCTTCCAGTCGCCGCCGCATTTCTCCAAGTGCTACCGCGATTTGTTTGGGCACACGCCGAGTGCGGAGCGGCGCAACAGCCGCAAGGTGTCCATGGGGGAGGAACCGGGGGAGGCTGAGTTGGAGATTTAGCCTGGCTTGGGGCTGTTGGCCTCTGCAGCTTCTGTCTGGGTGAGGCTATTTCCTGCGAGGCATGGTCTATGACTCCCCCATCCCCCCCGCCCCTTACCCCGACGGGGGGTAAGGGGCGGGGGGGATGGGGGAGTTAAAAACCCAAGGCTGCAGCCAACACAATATTCAACCGAATATCACCGTCTTCGAATCATTCAAAAACACCCGCCGCTCCACATGCAAGCGCACAGCAGTCGCCAGTGCCCGGCATTCCGAATCACGCCCTGCCGCCGCCAGCTTCTCCGGCGTGTAGGTGTGGTCCACCCGCTGCACCACCTGCTCGATGATCGGGCCTTCGTCCAGATCCGCCGTCACATAGTGGGCCGTGGCGCCTGTGAGCTTGACGCCGCGCGCATGGGCCTGGTGGTAGGGCTTGGCGCCCTTGAAGCCGGGCAGGAAGGAATGGTGGATGTTGATGGCCTGGCCGCGCAGGCGACGGCACAGGTCGTCGGAGAGCACCTGCATGTAGCGCGCCAGCACCACCAACTCGCTCTGGGTTTCTTCCACCAGCGCCATCAGCTTGTCTTCCTGCACGGCCTTGGTCTCGGCTGTGACGGGAATGTGCACATAGGGGATGCCCTGGGCTTCCACCAGGCTGCGCAAATCGGGGTGGTTGGAGACCACGCAGCTGATTTCCATCTTCAGCTCGCCGGTGCGGTTGCGGTACAGCAGGTCCACCAGACAGTGGTCAAACTTGGACACCATGATCATCACGCGGGGCTTCTTGTCCGCCTCCACGATCGCCCACTCCATGACTTCGAGCTTGGCCACGGCCTCGAACTGCTCGCGCAGAGCCTCCAGCTCGGGGGTGCTGCCGGGGTTTCCGTAAAAGCTGATGCGGGTGAAAAAACGCCCGGTGATCACGTCATCAAACTGCTGCATGTCGGTGATGTAGCAGGTGTGCGAGGCCAGGAAACCCGACACCCGGGCCACGGTTCCCATGCGGCTGTCGCAGGTAGCCGTGAGGATGTAATGGGGCTTGCCTTCAAGTGGAACGGTCATGGGAACGGAACTCCTGGGGTTAACAATCGGTTGTGGGGGACAGGCCTGTGCTGTCACTGAGGGCAGTTTAGGGACTGGCGGCCAGCCGAATTATCTTGCAGCGACGGCGATTTCGACCCGAACGACCAAGCCATTTGCGTGACAATCCAGCTGTCGTGTGACGACAATCCAAAGTCGCTATTTTGTCAGCCCTGCCAGGAGGCGACTCGTACCATTTTCAACACGCTCAGGCTGTGGCAACACGGTCATCCGGGCACATCTTTTATCAGGAGTTAGCGGTGGCCAATGAATTTGAAGACGATCTGGATCTGAACACCTTGAACGACGAGGAACTGACGGAACAGGTCCATGACGATTTGTACAACGGCCTGCGCGAAGAGGTGGTGGAAGCCACCAACATCCTGCTGGGCCGGGGCTGGACTGCAGCCCGCGTGCTGGATGACGCACTGGTCGAAGGCATGCGCATTGTGGGCGTCGATTTCCGCGACGGCATCCTGTTTGTGCCCGAAGTGCTGCTGGCAGCCAACGCCATGAAGGGCGGCATGGAAATTCTGCGCCCCCTGCTGGCTGAGACTGGCGTGGAGCCCATCGGCAAAATGGTCATCGGCACCGTCAAGGGCGACATCCATGACATCGGCAAAAACCTGGTGGGCATGATGATGGAAGGCGCGGGCTTTGAGGTGATTGACCTGGGCATCAACAACCCGGTAGAGAAATACCTGGAAGCCATCGAGCTGCACAAGCCCGACATCCTGGGCCTGTCCGCCCTGCTCACCACCACCATGCCTTACATGAAGGTGGTCATCGATACCCTGAAGGAAAAGGGCATTCGCAACGACTACATCGTGCTGGTCGGTGGCGCGCCGCTCAACGAAGAATTCGGCAAAGCCGTGGGTGCTGATGCCTACTGCCGTGACGCCGGCATCGCCGTGGAAACCGCCAAGACCCTGATCGCCGCACGCCGCGCTGCTGCTGCGGCCTAAAAGCCCAAAGCTGTCTGTCGCCTGAGTCCGCCACGCACAACGTTGCTGCCATGGGTGCACAGCCAGCCTTCTTGGTCATTGCCTGCGGTGCGCTGGCGCGCGAGATCGTGGCGCTGCGCACCCTGAACCACTGGCCGCACATGGTGGTGCAGTGCCTGCCCGCCGACCTGCACAACCGTCCCGAGAAAATCCCCGAGGCCGTGCGCGCCAAGATACAGGCGGCACGCGGCAAATTCACCACCATCTTTGTGGCCTATGCCGATTGCGGCACAGGCGGGCTGTTGGATGCCGTTCTGCAGGAAGAAGGCGTGGAGCGCATTCCCGGCGCCCACTGCTATGAATTTTTTGCCGGCAGTGCGCAGTTCGAGGCACTGGCCGAGGCCGAGCTGGGCACCTTCTACCTGACCGACTTTTTGCTGCAGCATTTCGAGCGCCTCATCATCCACGGGCTGGGCATAGCCAAGCACCCGGAGCTGCTGCCCATGTACTTTGGCCACTACAAAAAGCTGACCTATTTGGCGCAGGTGGAATCGGCTGACAAGATCGCCGCCGGGCGCGCTGCGGCAGAGCGCCTGGGCCTGGATTTCGAATACCACGTCACCGGCTACGGTGGCCTGGCCACCAGCCTGCAACACGCCAGCGCCGCTGCGGCCTCAAGCGTAACCACGAGCACCATCACATGGCAAAACTAATCGTAATTTCCTGGCGCGACATCCCCGCGCAAGTGGTGGTCAAAAAGGGCCGCGAGACCGGCAAGGTGCAACTCTCGCACCGCTTCCAGGAAGCAGTGGACCGGGCCGCCATGCGCGCGGGCAAGTCCGGCTCGGCCGACTACCTGGCCGACTGGAAGCGCAGCGAGCCCCGCGCCTGCAGCGACGACATGCAGGCCGAGGCGGATGCCGAGGCCGCGAAGATTGAAGCGCAATACTCAGACGAAGACCTGCTGCGCCTGATCCGCGCGCACGGCGTGGACGAAACCAAAGCCGCAGCCCCGGCGACCGATGCAAGCACAGACGCCACCGGCGCCTCTGACACCACAGGAGCGGCCTGAGATGTACGCCGTGCGCCGCTGGTCCGTGCGCCATGCCCGTGGCATGGAAATCTTTTACGCCGCGTTCGAAAAGGCCTTCGTCGCCCTGCATCCGGTATGGAACTGGATCGGCTACGAGCGCGTCGAAAAGCCGGTGGCGGCTTTTGAAAAAGTGGCCAAAGGTTTGCTGTTTGACTGCAAGATGTGCGGCCAGTGCGCCCTGTCTTCCACCGGCATGTCCTGCTCCATGAACTGCCCCAAGAACATCCGCAACGGCCCCTGCGGCGGTGTGCGCGCCAACGGCCACTGCGAAGTCAAACCCGAGATGCGCTGCGTCTGGGTCGAGGCCTTTGCCGGCAGCGAGCGCATGGTGGAAGGCAAGAAGGCGATTCGCATCGTGCAGCTGCCCGTGGACCGCCGCCTGGAAGGCCGCTCCTCCTGGCTCAAGGTGGCACGCGACAAAAACCCACCACCACCCAAGCCGGTAGCTGCGCCTGCCGCTGCAGCGGCCGTTGCCCCTTCCGCCACCAGCACACCCAAAGCACCATGAAATTCGACGACGAACCGGTCCCGGGTTATCCGCTGCCCATCCTGCCCGGCCACACCTCGCCCGGGCGCCTGGAGCGCGTGCTGCGCGCAGGAGTCTTTGCGGTGACGGCCGAGCTGGACCCGCCGGACTCGGCTGATCCCGAAGACGTATACAAGCGTGCCCGCATTTTTGACGGCTATGTGGACGCCATCAATGCCACCGACGGTTCGGGCGCCAACTGCCATATGTCCAGCATCGCGGTGTGCGCCCTGCTCACCCGCATTGGCTACGCGCCGGTGATGCAGATTTCCTGCCGCGACAAGAACCGCATTGCCATCCAGGGCGACATCCTGGGCGGTGCTGCCATGGGTGTGGCCAATATGCTGTGCCTCAGTGGCGACGGCGTGCAGTCGGGCGACCACCCGCAGGCCAAGCCGGTGTTTGACCTGGACTGCATGAGCCTGCTCAACATCGGCCGCACCCTGCGCGACGAACACAAGTTCCAAAGCGGACGCAAGGTCACTTTTGCGCCGCGCGTCTTCTTTGGCGCCGCCGCCAACCCCTTTGTGCCGCCCTATGAGTGGCGCGCTGAACGCATTGCCAAGAAGATCGCCGCCGGCGCCCAATTCCTGCAGACCCAGTACTGCTACGACGTGCCGCGCCTGAAAAGTTTCATGCAGCAGATGGAAGATCTGGGCCTGCTGGAAGGGCCCAACAAGGCCTTCTTCCTGATCGGCGTGGGCCCCTTGCGCACCGCCAAGGCCGCCGACTGGATGCGCACCAACGTGCCCGGCATCCACATCCCGGATGACGTAGTCAAGCGCATGGCCGGAGCCGAAAAGCCCGCCGCGGAAGGCCGCCAGATCTGCATCGATCTGATCCAGGAAATCAAGGACATCAAGGGCGTGTCCGGCGTACACGTCATGGCCTACCGGCAGGAAGAGTCGGTGGCTGAAATCATCCAGAAGTCGGGCGTACTCCAGGGCCGCGTGCCCTGGTACCCCGGCCGAGACATCCCTACAAACACAGAAAAGGAAACCACATGACCGATACCATCATCAGCTCTGCCACCCGGGAAGTGGTCATAGGCTTTGACCGCCCCTTCGTCATCATCGGCGAACGCATCAACCCCACCGGCCGCAAAATCATGGCCGCCGAAATGATGGCCGGCGACTACAGCCGCGTGATTGCCGACGCCTTGGCCCAGGTCGAAGCCGGTGCCCACATGCTCGACGTCAACGCCGGCATCCCGCTGGCCGACGAGCCCGGCATGCTGGCCAAGGCGATTCAGCTGGTGCAGTCGGTGACCGATGTGCCGCTCAGCATCGACTCCTCCATCGTCGCCGCGCTGGAAGCGGGCCTGGCCGTCTACAAGGGCAAGGCCCTGGTGAACTCGGTCACCGGCGAGGAAGACCGCCTGGAAACCGTGCTGCCGCTGGTGAAGAAATACGGCGCGGCCGTGGTGGCCATCTCCAACGACGAGACCGGCATCTCGCAAGACCCCAATGTGCGCTTTGAAGTGGCCCGCAAGATTGTGAACCGCGCCTCCGACTACGGCATCCCCGCCTGCGACATCGTGGTCGATCCGCTGGTCATGCCCATTGGCGCCATCAACCAAGCCGGTGTGCAGGTGATGCAACTGGTGCACCGCCTGAAAACCGAACTCAAGGTCAACACCACCTGCGGCGCCTCCAACGTCAGCTTCGGCCTGCCCGAGCGCAACGGCATCAACGCCGGCTTCCTGACCATGGCGATTGCCGCGGGCATGACTTCTGCCATCACCAACCCGCTGCACGCCGAGGTGGTCAAGGCCATCATGTCGGCCGACGTGATGATGGGCCACGACCCCGACTGCATGCGCTGGATCCGCAAGTTCCGCGCGGACCCGGTGATGGGCGCCGACGGCGAAATGGGCCGCGGACGGCGCGAAGGCGGCAGCCGCCGCAAACGCGAATAAACTGGCCTTCATCCATCCCAGGAGGTGGGCTAACCAGGGCCGGCGAAACACCGGTCTGGCGCAGGGCGCAATTGATTTTTTGGAGTGATGTGTGAGTCAAAAAGACCCCTTGGTCGTATTTACCCCTTCCGGCCGGCGCGGCCGCTTTCCCGTGGGCACGCCTGTGCTGCAGGCGGCACGCTCCCTGGGGGTGGACATTGATTCGGTGTGTGGCGGACGCGGCATTTGCGGGCGCTGCCAGGTGCTGGTCTCTGAAGGCGAATTCCCCAAGCACGGCCTGACCTCCAAGCTCGACCACCTCACGCCCTTTGGCAAGGTCGAAGAAGACTACTGCGTCACCCAACCGCTGGTGGATGGGCGCCGGCTTTCCTGCTCGGCCCAAGTGCTGGGCGATGTGGTGATCGATGTGCCTTCCAGCAGCCAGGTGCACAAGCAGGTGGTGCGCAAGGAGGCCGAGGCCCACGACGTGGAGCTGGACCCGCTGATCCGCCTGCACTATGTGGAGGTGCAGCAACCCGATATGCACGACCCCAGCGGCGACCTGCGCCGCCTGGAAGACGCGCTCGAGTTCGAGTGGCGCCTGACCGACCTGGCCTGCGATGTGATCGTGCTGCAGCAGCTGCAAAAGGCCTTGCGCGCCGGCCACTGGAAGGTGACCGTGGCGGTGCATGCCGGCCATCAGATCGTGGCCGTGTGGCCGGGCTTCAAGGAAAAAGTGTTTGGCCTGGCGGTGGACATTGGCTCCACCACCATTGCCGCGCATCTGTGCGACCTGGCTTCGGGCGAGGTGGTGGCATCTGCGGGGCTGATGAACCCGCAGATCCGCTTTGGCGAAGATTTGATGAGCCGCGTGTCCTACGTGATGATGAACCCCGGCGGCGAGAAGGAAATGACCACCGCCGTGCGCGAGGCCCTCAACACCCTGGCCCATGAAGTGGCGGCCCAGGCCGGCATCACGCCGCAGGACATTCTGGAAGCCACCTTTGTGGGCAACCCCATCATGCACCACCTGCTCTTGGGGATAGACCCCACCGAGCTGGGCGGCGCACCCTTTGCCCTGGCCACCGACCGCGCCATCACCCTGTGGGCGGTGGAGATCGACTTTGCCATCCACCGCAATGCCCGCATCTATGTGCTGCCCTGCATTGCCGGCCACGTGGGGGCCGATACGGCCGGCGTGCTGCTGGCCGAGCGCCCGGACCTGACCGACAAGATGACGCTCTTGGTGGATGTGGGCACGAACGCCGAGATCGTGCTGGGCAACAACCAGCGCCTCCTGGCCTGCTCCAGCCCCACCGGCCCGGCCTTTGAGGGCGCGCAAATCAGCTGCGGCCAGCGCGCCGCACCCGGCGCCATTGAGCGCGTGCGCATTGACCCGACTACGCTGGAGCCACGCTTCAAGGTGATTGGCTCCGACCTCTGGTCCGACGAGCCCGGATTTGATGCAGCGGTGGCAGGCTCGGGCGTGACCGGCGTATGCGGCTCCGGCATCATCGAAGCCCTGGCCGAGATGTACCTGGCCGGCATCATCCGCCACGACGGCACGATTGACGGCGCCTTGGCCGCGCGCAGCCCGCGCATCCAGGAAGACGGCCGCACGTTTTCGTACGAGTTGTACAAGGCAACAGAAGAAGCCCGGCCCCTGAAGATCATGCAGAACGATGTGCGCGCCATCCAGCTCGGCAAGGCCGCGCTCTATGCCGGTGTGCGCCTCTTGATGGAGCGCCTGAACATCACCACGGTGGACCGCATCCGCCTGGCCGGTGCCTTTGGCAGCCACATCGATGTGAAGTACGCCATGGTGCTGGGCATGATTCCGGATTGCAAACTCAGCGGCGTGTCCTCTGCCGGCAACGCGGCCGGTACCGGCGCGCGCATCGCGCTCTTGAACCAGCGCTCGCGCAAAGACATCGAGGCACTAGTGCGCAGGGTAGAGAAGATTGAGACCGCCGTGGAGCCACGCTTCCAGGAGTTCTTTGTCGAGGCCATGGCCATCCCCCACCTCACGGCACCGTTTGACGAACTGCGCAAAGAGGTCACACTGCCCGAGCGCACCATGTCCAGCACCGACGCCGGCCAGCGTGGGCGCAGGCCTTCGCGGCGCGACCCCAAGCCCGTGCAGGCATAACCGTTTCCCCCATCCAGCAAGAGCGTTAGTCCCTTTTTTTCAGGAGTGTCACTATGAAGATGAAAGTCGCAGGAATCGTAGCCGCCATTGCGGCCCTGGCCGCACAAACCGCACTGGCCGATGACGCCAGCTGCAAGACCGTGCGTTTTGCCGACGTGGGCTGGAGCGATATCGCTGCCACCACCGGCATGGCCTCGGTGGTGCTCGAAGGCCTGGGCTACAAGCCCACGGTGACCATCGCCTCTATCCCGATCGCTTTTGCTGGCATGAAGAAGAAGCAGATCGACGTATTCCTGGGCTACTGGAACCCGTCCATGACACCGCAGATCGAGCCCTTTGTGAAGGACGGCAGCATCAAGGTGCTGGACACCCCCAACCTGGTCGGCGCCAAGTACACCCTGGCTGTGCCCACCTACCTGTTTGACAAGGGCCTCAAAACCTTTGCCGACATCGCCAAGTTCGAAAAAGACCTGGGCGGCAAGATCTACGGCATCGAGCCCGGCAATGACGGCAATGCGCTGATCGCCGGCATGATCAAGGACAACAAGTTTGGCCTCAAGAGCTTCAAGATGGTCGAGTCGTCGGAAGCCGGCATGCTGATTGAAGCCCAACGCGCCATCAAGGACCAGAAGGCCATCGTCTTCCTGGGCTGGGAGCCGCATCCCATGAACGTGCAGATGAAGATGAGCTACCTGTCGGGCGGCGACGACATCTTCGGACCCAACCTGGGCGAAGCCAAGGTCTACACCGCCATTCCTCCCTCGTACGAGAAGAAGTGCCCCAATGTCTACGGCCTGCTGAAGAACCTGCAGTTCACCACCGACATCGAAAACCAGGTGATGGGCCCCATCCTCAAAAAGGTCAAGCCCAACAAGGCCGCCAAGGACTTCCTGGCCAAGAACCCTGCCGTGCTGGACAAATGGCTGGCCGGTGTGACCACCCTGGACGGCAAGCCCGGCCTGGACGCTGTCAAGGCCGCATTGAAATAAGCCAGCCACTACCGCGCTGCAGTGCCCGTCGCACCGCAGCGCTCCGAGCGGCGGCCCTCGCAAAGGGACCACCGCCACCGCTCCGACACAGCCTGGCTGGGTCGGAGTTGTTTTTTGGCCTGGGGACTATTGCCACCGGGCCCTGCAAGGATTGCCATGAGCGAAGTTGTGATTTCCAGTTTTATCAACGGCCTGCACGTGCAGGGCAGTGGCGAGCGCTTTGACTCGCTCAACCCGGCCACAGGCTTGGCCTATGCCGCCGTGCATGACGCGTCACAGGCCGATGTGGATGGGGCCGTCGCCGCCGCGCAAGCCGGATTCCTGGTCTGGTCGGCCATGAGTGCTACCGAGCGGGGCCGCATCCTGCGCCGCGCCGCCGATATTCTGCGCAGCCGCAACGACGAACTCGCCGCACTGGAAGTGCAGGACTGCGGCAAGCCGCTCCAGGAAGCGCTGGTGGTGGACGTAGCCAGTGGCGCCGACTGCATCGAATACTTTGCAGGGGCCGCTGCCACGCTCACCGGCCAGCAGTACCCGCTGAAGAACGCTTTTGCCTACACCCGCAAGGAGCCCCTGGGCGTGTGCGTGGGCATAGGCGCGTGGAACTATCCGATCCAGATCGCCTGCTGGAAATCAGCCCCCGCGCTGGCCGCAGGCAACGCCATGATCTTCAAACCCTCGGAGCTGACGCCGGCCACCGCCGTGAAGCTGGCCGAGGTCTATCTGGAGGCCGGTGTGCCGCCCGGTGTCTTCAATGTGCTGCAGGGGCGCGGTGCCACCGGCGCCATGCTGGCCGCGCACGAGGGTGTGGCCAAGGTCTCGGTGACGGGTTCGGTGGCTACCGGCAAGAGGGTGATGCAGACGGCAGCAGGCACCCTCAAGCGCGTGACCATGGAGCTGGGTGGCAAGTCACCCCTGGTGATTTTTGACGACGCCGACCTGGAGCAGGCCGTGGCCGCCGCCATGATGGGCAACTTTTATACGCAGGGCGAGGTCTGCACCAACTGCACCCGCGTCTTTGTGCAGCGTGGCATTGCCGACAGATTTCTGGCGCGCCTCAAGGAGCGCACGCTCTTGCTGCGCGTGGGCGACCCCATGAACCCCGAGACCGAAGTTGGCGCGCTGATCTCCGAAGCCCACGCCACCAAGGTGATGGATTACATTGCCAGCGGCGTGGCCGAAGGCGCCACCCTGGTCTGCGGCGGAGAGCGCGTGGCAGTCGCAGGCCAGGGCTCGAACTTCGTAGCCCCCACCATCTTTGCCGACTGCACAGACTCCATGCGCATCGTGCGTGAAGAAATCTTCGGCCCGGTGCTCTCCATGCTCACCTTCGACACCGAAGCCGAAGCGATTGCCCGCGCCAACCACTCGCGCTTCGGTCTGGCTGCCGGTGTCTTCACGACGAACCTGCAGAAGGGCCACCGCGTGGCGGCAGCGCTGAAGGCGGGCATCTGCTGGATCAACAACTACAACATCACACCCATCGAGATGCCGTTTGGCGGCGTGGGCGAGTCCGGCATCGGCTCGGAGAACAGCATGGCCGCCCTGGACCACTACACGCAGCTCAAAACCGTGTACGTGGAAATGGGCGAAGTGGCGACCGGTTACCGCTGAGTTTGTAGACACCGTGTCACCGACTGCTTACTTCGCAACGGGGTGCAAAGTCACTTCTGGATGCACGCAGTTTTTGGACGCAGTGCGATGCGAAGCCACGTCTGGACTCAGGCCAACGTGGCACTCAGCGCCGTCCGTGTCCCCCGCCCAAAGGCTGCGCCTTCGGGCTCCTCCTTTACCTACCGGCGCTGAGCGCCACGCCGTCCTGAGTCTGCCAGCGTTGTTGGCAGGAGTGCGGCATGAATGCATTGGGCACCCTGTCATCGCGCACCAACAGCGCAGGCTGCCGATGGCAGTGGGGTGGATGATTCCGGTAGGTAAAGGAGGAGCAGAGGGCAAAGCCCTTTGCGGGGGACACGGACGGAATCATTTACCCCGCTGCCATCGGCGTACACAGGCTGGCCTCCACTGCCCTCGGCCCGCGCAAACCCTGGCACACAGCCCCCCAAGAACACAGTAACCCAACAATATAAAGTCCATGCAAACAGACTACGACTACATCATCATCGGCGCCGGCTCGGCTGGCAGCGTCATGGCCCACCGCCTGGGCGAAGACCTCAACACCCGCATCCTGGTGATCGAGGCCGGCCCCATGGACCACAACCTGTTCATCCATATGCCCAGCGGCTTTGCCTACCCCATGGCCAACCCGCGCTATACGTGGCAGTACCAGAGCGAGCCCGAACCCACGCTGGACGGCCGCCGTGTGCACTGCCCACGCGGCAAGACGATTGGCGGATCGAGCAGCATCAACGGCATGGTCTACATCCGCGGCAACGCGCAGGACTACAACGGCTGGGCCGAGAAGCACAACCTCCCCGAGTGGACCTACGCCCATTGCCTGCCCTACTTCAGAAAGGCCGAAACGCGCGAAGTGGGCGGCGACGACTACCGCGGCTCCGACGGCCCGCTGCATGTGCACACCGGCGCCTGCGAGAACCCGCTCTACAACGCCTTCATCGAGGCGGGCAAGCAAGCCGGTTACCCCTATACCGCCGACATGAACGGCTACCAGCAAGAGGGCTTCGGCCCCATGGACATGACCACCTACAAGGGACGCCGCTGGAGCACGGCCATGGCCTATCTGCGCCCGGCCCTGAAGCGAGGCAATGTCAAGCTGCTGCCGCTCACGCTGGCGCACCGTCTTTTATTCGAGGGCACGGACCAGCCGCGCGCTGTCGGCGTCGAGGTCGAATACAACGGCAAGCGGATTCAATTCCGCGCCAAACGCGAAGTCATCCTGAGCAGCGGCGCCATCAACTCGCCGCAGCTGCTGCAACTCTCCGGCATCGGCAACCCCGAGCTGCTGCAACCCCTGGGCATTCCGGTGGTCAAGGCCTTGAAGGGCGTGGGCGAGAACCTGCAGGACCACATGGAAACCTATGTGCAGTACGAATGCAAACAGCCCATCACCCTGTATTCCGCCACCAAGCCGCTGAAGATGGCCGCCATCGGTGCCGAGTGGGTGTTGTTTAGCACCGGCCTGGGGGCTACGAACCATTTTGAGTCCGGCGGCTTCATCCGCAGTGCCGCGGGCGTCAAGCACCCCGACCTGCAGTACCACTTCCTGCCCATGGCCGTGCGCTATGACGGCAACTCGCCCGTGGAAGGCCACGGCTTTCAGGCCCATGTGGGTCCCATGCGCTCTACCAGCCGTGGCCATGTGCGCATCAACAGCAACAGCGCGCTGGACGCGCCCACCATCCTGTTCAACTACATGAGCACCGAGCAGGACAAAGTGGAGTTCCGCGCCGCCATCCGCCTCACGCGCGAGGTGTTTGCGCAAAAGGCGTTTGACGCCTTCCGCGGTGAAGAAATCTCCCCTGGCAAGGACGTGCAGACCGACGCGCAGATTGACGCCCACATCCGCGCCAGCGCCGAGACCGCTTATCACCCCAGCTGCACCTGCGCCATGGGCACGGGCGAGATGGCCGTGGTGGACGGCCAGGGCCGAGTACACGGCGTGCAGGCCCTGCGCGTGGTGGACGCCTCCATCATGCCGCTCATCGTCAGCGGCAATCTGAACGTGCCCACCATCATGATGGCCGAGAAGATTGCCGATGCCATCAAGGGCCAGGCCCTGCCACCCTCGCCCGCACCGGCCTGGGTGCACCCGCAGTGGGAAACCCGGCAGCGCTGAAGCACACGGCGTGGCTAGCTGCCACGCCGCGGCCCACCTTGCCCCGCGCCACTGCCGCAGAAACCCCAGGCCTTTTTGGCCGGGGCCACTGAGGCAAAATGGTGCACTGACCTTCAATGACTGCGCGCCCCAGGCTGCGCCACCCGCCATGACCACCACCACACCCAACCGCTTCACCCACCTGCTCGCCACCCGAGCCTGGCTCCTGGCCGACGGCGCCACGGGCAGCAACCTGTTTGACATGGGCCTGATGTCGGGCGACGCGCCCGAGCTGTGGAACACCGAGCACCCCGAGCGCATTGCCAAACTCCACCAGAGCTTTGTGGATGCCGGTGCCGACATCATCCTGACCAACAGCTTTGGCGGCACGACGTATCGCCTGAAACTGCACAAGGCCGAGGGCCGCATGGCTGAGCTCAACAGCGCCGCCGCCCGCATTGCGCGCGAGGTGGCCGACAAGAGCGGCCGCACCGTGGTGGTGGCTGGCAGCATGGGCCCTACCGGCGAAATCATGGAGCCGATTGGCCCGCTCACGAAGGAGCTGGCGCAAGCGGCCTTTGCCGAGCAGGCCCTGGCCCTGGCCGCCGGAGGTGCTGACGTGCTGTGGATAGAAACCATGTCGTCGCGCGAAGAGGTGGAAGCAGCGGTGGCCGGTGCGGCTGCGGCCAATTTGCCGATTGTCTGCACGCTCAGCTTTGACACCAATGGCCGCAGCATGATGGGCATTTCGCCCAGCGATTTTTCCGAGATCGAGAAGTCCCTCGTGCCCCGTCTGGCGGCCTGCGGCAGCAACTGCGGCGTGGGTGCGTCCGAGATGGTGGCATGTATCCACAACCTGTCCGCCGCCATGGGCCCGGACGTGGTGCTGGTGGCCAAGGGCAACTGCG
This sequence comes from Rhodoferax lacus, assembly GCF_003415675.1. Classification (GTDB taxonomy): domain Bacteria; phylum Pseudomonadota; class Gammaproteobacteria; order Burkholderiales; family Burkholderiaceae_C; genus Allorhodoferax; species Allorhodoferax lacus. The sequence continues at coordinate 28,069 of NZ_QFZK01000020.1, read as the reverse complement.
GCATTCCCCAGTACGTGGACGGCAGCATTGTCTACAACGGCACGCCCGAGCTGATGAGCGTGTACGCGAAGATGGCGCTGGACTCGGGTGCCCGCATCATTGGCGGCTGCTGCGGCACATCGCCCAAACACCTGCGTGCCATGAAGGACGCGCTCGACGCCCACACCAAGGGCGCAGCGCCCAGCATGGAAGAGGTGGTCAGCGCCCTGGGTGACATCTCCACTGGCGCGCGTGCGCAGTGGGGCGGTGAGCAAAGCCGCGCGGGCGGTGCGGCAGCGGGTGCCAACCTGAACCGCGGGCGCGGTCGGCGCAGTGCCGGCTCGGCAGGTTCCAGCGACACCGGCAAAGACGCCTCCTGATGGCGGGCCCCGCGGGCCAGGCGGCTGCGTCGGATGACAGGCCGGGCAAGACCACCTACCTCATTGGCGTAGACACCGGCGGCACGTACACCGATGCGGCCGTGATCGAGGCGCGCGGCCACCGCATCATCGCCACCGCCAAGGCCATCACTACCAAGGGCGACTTGGCCGTGGGCGTGACCGAAGCCATCACCCAGGCGCTGGCAAAGCTTTCGCACGATGTGCCGCCACAGGACGTGGCCATGGTGTCGGTCTCCACCACGCTGGCCACCAACGCCGTGGTCGAAGGACACGGCAGCGCCACCGGCGTCATCCTGATCGGTTTTGATGCGGCCATGGTGGAGCGCACCGGCATTGCCAAGGCCTTTCCCGAGATTCCCATGGCCGTCATTGATGGCGGCCACAACCACAACGGCGATGCCGCCAGGCCGCTGGACCTGGACGCGCTGGACGCGGCCATCCTGGCCATGGCACCCAAGGTGGATGCCTATGCCGTGGCCGGCGCCTTTGCCGTGCGCAATGCCGCACATGAGCAGGCCGCACGCGAGCGCATCGTGGCCCTGACCGGCAAACCGGTCACGCTGTCCACCGAGCTGTCTTCGGCACTGGACGCACCGCGCCGGGCCCTGACAGCCGTGCTGAATGCACGTCTGATTCCCCGCATCTCCGGCCTGATTGGCGCCGTGCAGCGCGCCATGGCCCATTTGAAAATTGCCTGCCCACTGATGATCGTCAAGGGCGACGGCTCGCTGGCCCTGGCCGAGTCGGTGGCCACACGGCCGATAGAGACCGTGCTCTCGGGCCCCGCCGCCAGCCTGGTGGGCGCGCAGTGGCTCAGCGGCCTGGACAGTTTTATTCTGTCCGACATGGGCGGCACCACCACGGACCTCGGGCTGCTGATCAACGGCCGCCCCAAGGTGCGCGAGGAAGGTGCCGAAGTGGGCGGCTGGCGCACCATGGTGCGGGCCATCGATGTGCGCACCATTGGACTCGGGGGCGACAGCGAAATCACGTTGCATGCGAATGGCCGCATCCAGGTCGGGCCGCAGCGCGTGGCCCCTGTCTCGCTGATTGCGGCGCGCTATCCGCAGGTACTGGCCATGCTGCGCGCCGACCTGGACGATGTGCAAGGCGGCGGCTCCATGCACGGCAAGTTTGTGCTGCTGCCCTTTGCCGCCAGCACCGACAAGCAACACAACGGCCTGTCCGCGCGCGAGTTGGAGGCCCTGCAAACCATCACCCATGCACCGCAGCCCCTGCGCAAGTTGGCCACGTCGCTTAGCTCCCAGCGCTCGATTGCCAGCCTGCAGCGCAAGGGCCTGGTGCAGGTCAGCAGCCTCACGCCCTCGGACGTGTCGCATGTGCTGGGCCTGCAGGCCAACTGGTCGCTGGAGGCTGCCACCATGGCCACGCAACTGGCCGCGCGCCTGCGCGACATGAAGCTGCCCACCCCCGAGCGCACCCGCAACTTTGCCAGCGCCGTCTGGAACGAGACGGTGCGCCTCACGGGCCTGGCCATTCTGCAAACCGCCTTTGGTGTGGAGATGGCCGACAACGCCCTGACGCAGGCCGTGTGCAGCGGCGCAGGGCAGCTCGGCCTGGCCACGGTGCGCCTGACCCCCAGCATTCCCGTGGTGGCCGTGGGCGGGCCGGTGAAGGTGTACTACGAAGAGGTGCAGCGCCGCCTGGGCTGCGAGATGGTGTTCCCGGAATTCTGCGAAGTGGCCAATGCCGTGGGCGCGGCCACCGGCGTGGTGGCACACAGCGCCACCGTGGAAGTGCTGGGCGATGGCAGCGGCCTGTTCCGACTGCACTCCACCGCCGGCACGCGCCAGTTCACCGATGCAACGGAGGCCCTGGCCGCAGCCCAGGCGCTGGCCGAGCAACTGGCGCGCGATGCCGTCATCGAGATGGGCGCGCCGCACCCGCAGGTCAAGCTCAGCGTCACCAAGCAGTACATGCCCAACGCGCGCGACGATACCGGCCTGCTGCAGGCCACCCTTGTGGCCGAGGCCATCGGGCGGCCCAACGCGGCGGCCTGAGCCGCGCCTGGTGCGCCCCGCCCCGCCTGATTTCGGCTAAGCTGAGCGCACATGCATGTGCCCGAAACCTCCCGGCTGATCCGCTTCAACAAGCCCTACGGGGTGCTCAGCCAGTTCACTCCGGAAGGGCGCTGGCGCGGGCTCAAGGACTTCATTGACCTGCCCGGCGTCTATGTGGCCGGGCGGCTCGATGCCGACAGCGAGGGCCTGCTGCTGCTCACCGATGACGGCCAACTGCAGGCCCGCATTGCCGACCCGCGCTTCAAGCTGGAGAAGACCTACTGGGCCCAGGTGGAAGGCGTTCCAGACGCCGCCGCGCTGCAGGCCTTGTGCCGGGGCGTGCAGCTCAACGATGGTCTGACCTTGCCTGCCCGCGCCCGCTTGCTGGAAACCGCCCCGGCGCTGTGGGAACGCGAGCCGCCCATACGCCAGCGCCAGAACATTCCCACCGCCTGGATCGAGCTGGTGATTCGTGAAGGCCGCAACCGCCAAGTGCGTCGCATGACTGCCGCCGTGGGCCACCCTACCCTGCGCCTGGTGCGCGCCGCCATGGGTCCCTATACGCTGGACGGCCTGGCGCCAGGCGCCTGGCAGCCAGCAGCCCCTGTTTCCACCACCAGGGACTGAGCATGGAAGTGTTGTTGCAATGGCTGTTTGAGATTCTGGCCACCATGCTGAGCTCCTTGTTTGAAGTGTTCGCCGAGGCCGTGCTGCAGATTGTTGCAGAGGCGCTGGCCGAGGCCGGCATCCACCTGACACGCGGCGAAGTCGAGCACCCCGAGTCGCGCAGCAAATGGCGGCTGATGCTGGGCTATGCGCTGCTGGGCAGCATCGCCGGGGGCCTGAGTCTGCTGGTGTTTTCGCACTCACTGACGCACAGCCATGCCGGGCGTCTGGCTACCTTGCTGCTGGCGCCGATGGCAGCGGCGGCTACCACCGTTGCCATCGGCCGCTGGCGTGCGCGCCGCGGGCAGGAGACCGTCGACATGGACCGCCTGGCCTATGCCTATTTGTTCGCGCTGGGCATGGCCGTCGTGCGCTTCCACTGGGCGGCCTAAATCCGGCAACAGTACGCGCAGCCACGGACCTCAAGCCAAATCAGTGTCCCGGGTCGGGAAAAGGCGGCGCCGGCCTGCTGTGCTGAAAGTCGGGCCTGCGCGGGTCCATCTGCAGCACGGCCTGCGAGCCACTTCCCATGACCACGTAGTCGGTCTTGTGGCTGCTTTGTTCGGCGTGGATGTACTTGGCAGGTGCAAAGGCCCAGACGCTCACAGCCAGCAAGCCGAGCACGATGGCGAAGTACAGCATCAGCGCCTCAGGACCAAACACATCCATCACGCCGCCGGCCAGGGTTGGGCCGATGGTGGAGCCAATGCCGTACAGCAACAAGAGGCCGCTGGTGACTTCCAGCACCCGCTTGGAGTCAATCAGGTCATTGACGTGGGCCACGCTCAGACCATATACCGTAAAGGACAGGCCACCGTACACAATGCCCAGCACGATCAGCGAGGCCTCAAATTCACGCGCCAGGTAAAAGCCCAGGCCCGCCACGCAAGCGCACAGAGCGCACACCCAGAACAGCACCCAGCGCCGGTCATGCTTGTCCGACAGGTGGCCAATAGGCCACTGGAAGGCCGCACCACCCAGAATGGTGGCGGCCATGAAGGTGGCAATGCCGCGCTCGCTAAAGCCCACGCCCTGGCCAAACACATGGCCCAGGCTGTAGAAGGCGCCGCCCAGCAGGCCCGAACCCAGAGTACCAATCACGCCAATGGGCGAGATATAGAACAACTCCTTCAAAACAAAGCGCGGCACCTCCATGGCCTCGGGCTCGGGCACCGGCGTGAGCGTGATGGGAATCAGGGCAAAGGAGAACAGGATGGACGCCAGAGCAAAGGGCACAAAGCCAAAGCGGTCGCCCACCAGAATCAGCCACTGCCCGGCGGCCATGGAAATGCCGCTCACCGCCATATAGGCTGCAAACACCTTGCCGCGCTGCGCCGTGGTGGCCACCACGTTGAGCCAGCTCTCCACCACGATGTACAGGCCCACCAGGCACACGCCGGTAATGAAGCGCAACACTCCCCAGGCCCAGGCATTGGTCCACAGGGCGTGGAACATGGGCAAGGCCGAGGCGATGGAGGCCATGGCGGCAAAGGCGCGTATGTGGCCCACGCGGCGGATCATCAGGGGGCAGGCATAGGTGCCGTAGACAAAACCGGCAAAGTAGGCCGACATCACCAGACCGGTGACCAGGCCCGAAAAGTTGGCCGACCCGGCCTGCGCGCCAATGGCAGCAAACATCAGTCCGGTTCCCACCACCAGCAGGGCCAGGCCACTGAGCAGCGAGGCCAGCGGAATCAGAAGCTTGTTGACGCCCATACCATCCCTATATAAAAACCGCTGCGCGTGGCGCAAGAAAAAGGCGCACAGCCCTTCGGCTGTGCGCCTTGCGATCTTAATCGGGACTCAGATGTTGGAATCAGGAAATGATGCCTTGCGGCGGTTCACGTAATCCAGAATGCCTTCATCGGTGGCCACATCCATGGCCGGAGCCTCGTACTCGGCCAGTTGCTTCTTCCACAGCGCATTGGCGCGTTGGGTCAGGTCGCGCGAGCCTTCGGCTTCCCACTGCTCAAAGCTGTTGTTGTCGGTGATCGGCGAGCGGTAAAAAGCGCTCTCGAAGTTGGCCTGGGTGTGGGCGCAACCCAGGAAGTGCTTGCCCGGGCCGACCTCGCGGATGGCGTCCATGGCCTGGCCGTTTTCCGTCAGGTCTACACCATTGAGCAGGGTGTGCATCATGCCGGCCTGGTCCACGTCCATGATGAATTTTTCATAGCCCATGGACAGGCCGCCCTCCAGCCATCCGGCCGTGTGCAGCACAAAGTTCACGCCACCCAGGCAGGTGGGCAGCAGAGTGTTGGCGGATTCGGACGCGGCTTGCGCATCCGAGATCTTGGAGCCGCACAGGCCGCCACCCGAGCGGAAGGGCACGCCCAGACGGCGCGCCAGTGCGGCCATCACGTACAGCACCAAAGCGGGCTCGGGTGTGCCAAAGGTGGGGGCGCCCGACTGCATGGAGATGCTCGATGCAAAGCTGCCCAGCACCACCGGCGCGCCAGGGCTGCACAGCTGCACAAAGGCCATGCCGGCCAGGGCCTCGGCCAGGGTCTGCGCAGCCGTACCGGCCACCGTCACCGGCGACATGGCACCGGCCAGGATAAAGGGGGTGATGATGCAAGCCTGGTTGGCCCGCGCATAAACCTTGGCAGCGCCCAGCATGGTCTCGTCAAAGGTCATGGGCGAGTTGGCGTTGATCAGGTTGATCACCGCGGTGCGCGGCTTGCCGGTGAGGGGGTCAATCCAGTTGTCGCCGAACAAAATCTTGGTCATCTCCACCGTGTCCTGGGCGCGCTCGGGGTGGGTGACTGAGCCCATGAAGGGCTTGTCGCTGTACTTCATGTGCGAGTACACCATGTCGAAATGGCGCTTGTTCACCGGCAGGTCCACCGGCTCGCAAATCGTGCCGCCGCTGTGGTGCAGCGCATTGGCCATGTAGGTGAGCTTCACAAAATTCTGGAAGTCTTCAATGGTGGCGTAGCGGCGGCCCTTGTCCAGATCCCGCACAAAAGGCGAGCCGTAGGCCGGGGCGAACACCGTGTTCTTGCCGCCAATGACGACGTTGTGCGCCGGGTTGCGGGCATGCTGCATGAATTCGCGGGGAGCAGTGTCCTGCACCAGCTTGCGCGCCAGGCCGCGGGGGAAGCGCACGCGCTCACCCTTGACGTCGCAACCGGCCTTGCGGAACAGGTCCAGCGCTTCCGGGTCGTCACGGAAATCGATGCCCACTTCTTCCAGAATGGTGTCGGCGTTGCGCTCAATAATCTGCAGGCCTTCTTCATCGATCACCTCAAAGTAGGGGATCTTGCGTGTGATGTAGGGCACAGACTGGGCACTGCGCGCACTGCGGGCGGCGCGTTTGGCCTCACGTCCACCACCGGCACGGCGGCCGCGCGGGGCCTCGGCTGCTTCGGGTGTTGCGGTTTCAGCTTGTACAACGGTGTCGTTCATTCGGTGTCTCCAGTGCCAGATGCGTGCCGCCATGAGGAATGCGCATGGCCAGCGGTATGAATACTCATAGTATTGCAGCCGCAGCGCATAGTTTTGACCTGTTTGCGACACGCATTTGCATGCCAACGCCGAGGGTCTGGCAGGGGTTGGTTTTTGTCGCAAACGCGGCGCCAACAGTCGCCCCGATCACCCACTGGGGCAGGGCCGCACCCTAGCATCTGACGGGTCCCTAAACCCCTACAGAATTTCGGAAATATGGTCGCAAAAATCATCGACGGCAAAGCCGTGGCCCAGCATGTGCGTGCGCAGTGCCGCGAAGAAACCGCCGCCCTGAAGGCGCGTGGCGTCACCCCCGGCCTGGCCGTCATCATCGTGGGTGACAACCCGGCCTCCAAGGTCTATGTGGCCAACAAGGTCAAGGCCTGCACCGAGGTCGGCCTGCATTCCACCGTCTACGCCTTTGCGGCCGACACGCCAGACGCCGAGGTGGAGGCCAAGATCCTGGCCCTGAACGCCGACCCCTTGGTGCACGGCATTCTGGTGCAGCTGCCCTTGCCCAAGCACTTTGATGCCAAGCGCGTGCTGGCCGCCATCTCGGTAGACAAGGATGTGGACGGCTTTCACCTCTACAACGTGGGCGCGCTGGCCCAGGGCGAGACCGTGTTTCCGCCCTGTACGCCCTATGGTGTGTCCAAGATGCTCGAATACGAGAACATCCCCATCGAAGGCCAGAACGTGGTGGTGGTGGGCGCCAGCAACATCGTGGGCAAGCCCATGGCCATGATGCTGATGCAGCGCGACGCCACGGTGTGCATCTGCCACGCCAAGACACGCGACCTGGCGCAGTTCACCATCCTGGCCGACATTCTGGTGGTGGCCGCCGGCGTGCCCAATCTGATCCTGCCGCAAATGGTGCGCACCGGCGCAGTGGTGATCGACGTGGGCATCAACCGCCTGCCCGACGGCCGCCTGGTGGGCGATGTGGACTTTGAGGGTGTGCGCCAAAAAGCCTCCTACATTTCGCCCGTGCCCGGCGGTGTGGGGCCCATGACCATCACCATGCTGGTGCACAACACGATTCAGGCGGCGCGGCGGCAGGCGGAGTTGGCAGAGGGCTGAATCCGCCACCCCTCCACCATTTGACAAGTGGTGCCACTAATGACACCATTGACGCCCATGACAAGCGTTGAAAAACTGCTGACGCAGATGCGCAATCAGCCTGCCAACGTCAGCTTTAGCGATTTGAAAAAGGTGTGCCAAATCTACTTTGGCAAGCCGCGTCAGGACGGTAGCAGCCACGCCATCTTCAAGACGCCTTGGCCGGGCGACCCGCGTGTCAACATACAAAACGCCAAGGGCAAAGCCAAGCCCTATCAGGTCCGGCAGGTATTGCAGGCCATAGACAAGTTGGAGGGGAAACCATGAGTATTCAGCACTACACCTACCGCGTTACTTGGTCGCCCGAAGACCAGGAGCATGTCGCGCTGTGCGCAGAATTTCCGTCACTGAGTTGGTTGGCGAAGACCCCGGAAGCGGCGCTCAAAGGCATTCAAAAAGTAGTGGTCGATGTGGTTGCAGACATGCAGGCCAGCGGCGAACCCGTGCCCGACGCATTGGCCGAAAAAAGCTACAGCGGTGAGTTCCGCGTGCGCATCCCTCCCATGCTGCACCGCCAGCTGGCACTCACGGCTGCAGAGCAAGGGGTGAGTCTGAACCGGCTGGCCAGCGCGAAGCTGGCTGCCTAGAACACGGCCAAGGACCAGCCTCCGCTATTCGGCCGTGATTCGGACTAACACTGTTCCATACCGCGCCTGCCGCGCATAATCCGCCCATGCTGGACCTTCAGGCTTCAACCCAAAAGCAAACCACTGCACGCGCCGCCCATGCGGGGCTTGTAGAGCGCTTGCTGCAAAGCAATGGCCCTGTTGTCCAAGCGCTTCGCAACGCCTTTCCAAGCGTCCTGGCGGTCTATGCCTTTGGTAGCCAGATGGCGGGCACAGCACGTACCGACAGCGACTTGGATCTGGCGGTGCTGGTGGCAGGCTACGCCGACCCTTTGGTATTGTGGGAGCTGTCCCACAAGTTGGCAGACCTTGCAGGATGCCCGGTCGATCTGCTGGATCTGCGTGCGGCCAGCACGGTGATGCAGTACCAGGTGCTTACCCAGGGCCAGCGGCTATGGGCCAAAGGCCTGGAGGCCGACCTGTTCGCGTGTTTTGTGATGGGCGAGAAGCTGGCGCTGGATGCGGCCCGTGCGGGCACGCTGGCCGACATTGCCAGGGACGGACGGGTCTATGGTCGATGACGTGCTCCTCAACAAGGCCGCCGCCATAGAGCGCTGTGTCGCCCGCGTGCGGGAAGAATATCTGGCCGCCGGCGATGCTTTTGCCAGCAACTTTTCGCGCCAGGATGCAGCCATCCTGAACATCCAACGCGCCTGCGAAGCGGCGCTGGACATGGGCCACCACCTGATCCGGCGCGACAAACTGGGGGTTCCGCAAAGCGCCCGCGATGTCTTTGAACTGCTGGAGCGGGCTGGCTGGATCGGCAAGGAGCTCGCAGAAGCCATGCAGAAAATGGTGGGCTTTCGCAATATCGCTGTGCATGACTACCAGTCACTGCTGTTGCCCATCACGGTGGGCATCATCACCCAGCACCTGGACGAATTTCTGGACTTCTCCAAGGCCGTTCTGCAACGCTCCCGCTGATCAGCACTGGCATGCCATGCGCGGATCGCCCCACGCCATGTCGCCTGCACATTCCCCCGTGTCGTAATGCCGACACCACCCGCGGGGGCAGTCTCCACAATCCACCCACGCACCCCTTACCCACCTACATGAAGGCAATCCATGGCATCGAACTCCGCTCTGAACGCATTTGACCCCGAACTCGGAGCCGCCATGGACGCCGAAGCCCAGCGCCAGCAGGACCACCTGGAGCTCATTGCCTCGGAGAACTACACCAGCGCCCTGGTGCTGGAAGCCCAGGGCAGCGTGCTGACCAACAAGTACGCCGAGGGCTATCCCGGCAAGCGCTACTACGGTGGCTGCGAGTTTGTGGACGTGGCCGAGCAGCTGGCCATTGACCGCGCCAAGCAGCTCTTCGGGGCCGACTGGGCCAATGTGCAGCCACACTCTGGCTCGAGCGCCAACTCCGCTGTGTACATGGCGCTAATGCAACCCGGCGAAACCATCCTGGGCATGAGCCTGGCGCACGGCGGCCACCTCACGCACGGCGCCAAGGTCAGTTTTTCCGGCAAGATTTACCACGCCGAGCAGTACGGCATTGACACCGCCACCGGCCTGATCGATTACGACGCGCTGGAAGCGCAGGCGATTGCCGTCAAGCCCAAAATGATCGTGGCCGGCTACTCCGCCTACAGCCGCCACCTGGACTTTGCCCGTTTCCGCGCCATTGCCGACAAGGTGGGCGCGCTGCTGTGGGTGGACATGGCCCACTTTGCAGGGCTGGTGGCCGCAGGCCTCTACCCCAACCCGGTTCCCTTTGCCGATGTGGTCACCACCACCACCCACAAAACCCTGCGCGGCCCACGCGGCGGCATGATTCTGTGCCGTGCCAACCCGGACATCGAGAAGAAGCTCAACTCCATGGTCTTCCCCGGCACGCAAGGCGGCCCGCTGATGCACGTGATTGCCGCCAAAGCCGTCGCCTTTCTGGAAGCGCTGCAGCCCGCGTTCAAGACCTACCAGGCGCAGGTGATTGCCAACGCCCGCGCCATGGCCGCCATCTTCATGGCGCGTGGCTATGACGTCATCTCCGGTGGCACCGACAACCACCTGATGCTGGTGAGCCTGGTGGCCAAGGGCCTGACCGGCAAGGACGCCGACGCCGCCCTGGGCCGCGCCCACATCACCGTGAACAAGAACTCGGTGCCCAACGATCCGCAGTCGCCTTTTGTGACCAGCGGCATCCGCGTTGGCACACCGGCCATCACCACCCGCGGCTTCGGCGTGGCCGAGTGCGAGACCGTGGCAACAGCCATGTGCGATGTGATGGATTGCATGGCAGCCAAGGGCGATCTGTCTAGCGTGGAGCAGGATGTGGCAGGCCGCATCACCGCGCTGTGCCGCCGCTTCCCCGCACCCGCCTGAAGTTTCTCCAGCGCTTTACAACCAGAGCACATCCACCATGGCACTCAGCGTTTTTGACCTGTTCAAGATTGGCATTGGGCCTTCGTCCTCCCACACCGTGGGGCCCATGAAGGCCGCGGCCATGTTTGCCGAGCGCCTGCGCACAGAGGGCTGGCTGGACAAAATTGCGCGGGTGGAAGTGCGCATGTACGGCTCGCTGGGTGCCACCGGCAAGGGCCACGGCACCGACAAGGCGGTGATGCTGGGGCTTGAGGGCCTGATGCCCGACACGATTGACCCGGACACCATCGAGCCGCGCCTCAAGCACATGCGCCATGAGGGCAAGATCCTGCTGGCGGGCTCGCACCCGCTGCCCTTCAGCGAGAAGAACGACCTCACCTTTTTGCGCCGTGAGGCCCTGCCCTACCACTCCAATGGCGTGAAGTTTGTCGCCTTTGGTTCGGATGGCACGGTGCTCACCGAGCGCCGTTACTTCTCGGTGGGTGGCGGCTTTGTGGTGTCGCAGGAAGAGGCCGATTCGCCCATGGACGGCCCGGTCATCGTCTCTGACCCGACCAAGGTCAAGTACCCCTTCAGCAGCGGCGACGACCTGTTGGGCATTTGCGCCGGCACCGGTCTGTCGATTGCCCAGGTGATGCGCGCCAACGAGCACGCCTGGCGCAGCGACGCCCAGGTGGACGCAGGTTTGGACCGCATCTGGGAGGCCATGCGTGCCTGCGTGCAGCGCGGCATCCGCACCGAAGGGCGCCTGCCCGGCAACCTGCTGGTCAAGCGCCGCGCGCCCGAGTTGCACCGCGAACTCAGCAACCACCCCGAGCAGGCCCTGCGCGACCAGTTGACCATCCTGGATTTTGTGAACGTCTACGCCATGGCGGTGAACGAGGAAAACGCCGCCGGTGGCCGCGTGGTCACCGCGCCCACCAATGGTGCAGCCGGCATCATTCCGGCCGTGATGCACTACTACCTGAACTTCATTTCGGGTGCCAATGAAAAAGGCCTGCGTGACTTCCTGCTCACTGCCGGAGCGGTCGGCCAGCTCTACAAGGAAAACGCCTCCATCAGCGGCGCCGAAGTGGGCTGCCAGGGCGAAGTGGGCGTGGCCTGCTCCATGGCTGCGGCCGGTCTGGCTGCTGTGATGGGCGGCACACCCCGGCAGGTGGAGAACGCCGCCGAAATCGGCATGGAACATAACCTGGGCCTGACCTGCGACCCGGTGGGCGGACGGGTGCAAATCCCCTGCATCGAGCGCAACGCCATGGGCTCCGTCAAGGCCCTGAACGCCGCGCGCATGGCCCTGCGCGGCGATGGCACGCATTTTGTATCACTGGACCAGGTCATCAAAACCATGCGCGATACCGGGCGGGACATGATGACGAAATACAAAGAGACTTCGCGCGGCGGCCTCGCTGTCAACGTAATCGAATGCTAAGCAAAATCATATGAGCAACTTTTCTATTTTTTCCCTGGCCCGCAACGCCATGTCCTACCACGAGGACTGGCAAAAGCAGTGGCGCAGCCCCACCCCCAAACGCGAGTACGACGCCATCATCGTGGGTGGTGGCGGGCATGGCCTGGCGACCGCCTACTACCTGGCCAAGGAACACGGCATGCGCAACATCGCGGTGGTCGAACGCGGCTGGCTGGGTGGCGGCAACACGGCACGCAACACCACCATCGTGCGCTCCAACTACCTGTGGGACGAAGCCACCCACCTGTATGAAAAAGCCATGGAGCTGTGGGAGGGTTTGTCGCAGGACCTGAACTACAACACCATGTTCAGCCAGCGCGGCGTGATGAACGTGGGCCACTCCCTGCAGGACATGCGCGACATCGAGCGCCGTGTGAACGCCAACCGCCTGAACGGCGTGGACGGCCTGGTGCTCACCCCCGCACAGGTGCAGGGCATTGTGCCCATCATGAACCAGACCAGCCTGCGCTATCCCGTGATGGGCGCGAGCTTCCAGCCGCGCGGCGGCGTGGCCCGCCACGACGCAATTGCCTGGGGCTTTGCCCGCGCCGCGGACCGCCTGGGTGTGGACATCATCCAGAACTGCGAAGTGGTGGGCTTCCAGCGCGAGGGTGAGCAGATTGTGGGCATCGAGACCACGCGCGGCACCATCAAGAGCAAGAAGATCGGTGTGGTGGCCGCTGGCCACAGCAGCGTGCTGGCCGAGATGGCGGGCATCCGCTTGCCGCTGGAAAGCCACCCGCTGCAGGCCCTCGTTTCCGAGCCCGTAAAACCCATCATCCACACCGTGGTGATGAGCAACGCCATCCACGCCTATGTCAGCCAGAGCGACAAGGGCGACCTGGTAATTGGCGCCGGTATCGACTCCTATGTGGGCTACGGCCAGCGCGGCAGCTTCCCCGTCATAGAGCACACCCTGCAGGCCATCTGCGAGATGTTCCCCATCTTCCGCCGCATCCGCATGAACCGCCAGTGGGGCGGCATTGTGGACGTGTCACCGGACGCCTGCCCCATCATCAGCAAGACCCACATCAAGGGCCTGTACTTCAACTGCGGCTGGGGCACCGGCGGCTTCAAGGCCACACCCGGCTCGGGCTGGGTCATGGCGCACACGATTGCGCAGGACAACCCGCACCCGCTCAACGCCGCCTTTGCCTTGAACCGCTTCACCAGCGGCCACCTCATCGACGAACACGGAGCCGCTGCCGTCGCGCACTGAAAATTACTATGCTACAAATTACCTGCCCCTATTGCGGCCCACGTGCCGAAAGCGAATTCTCCTGCGGTGGCGAAGCCCACATCGCCCGCCCGCTGGACACCGATGCCCTCACCGATGAACAGTGGGGCGACTACCTGTTCATGCGCAAGAACCCCAAGGGCGTGCACCGCGAGCAGTGGAACCATGTGGCCGGATGCCGCCGCTGGTTCAATGCCGAGCGCCACACCGTGAGCTATGTGTTCAGCAAGTTTTACAAGGTTGGTGAAAATCCCGACGCACCCGCAAACACGACAGGAGGCCAAGCGTGAGCGCCAGCCGTATTAACTCTTTGGGTGCGCGCATTGACCGCACCAAGAAGGTCTCGTTCAGTTTCAACGGCCGCAGCTACGCGGGCTTTGCCGGCGACACCCTGGCCTCGGCCCTGCTGGCCGCGGGCGAAAGCGTGCTCTCGCACTCCTGGAAATACCACCGCCCGCGCGGCATCATCACCAGCGGCATCGAGGAGCCCTCGGCCCTGGTGCAGTTGGAGAGTGGCAAGAACACGATTCCGAACGCCAAGATGCCCGAGGTGGAGCTCTATGAAGGCCTGCAAAGCGAGGCCGTCAACGCCTGGCCCAATGCGCTCAGCCGCGCCTTGAGCATCAACCGCAATTTCTCCTTCCTGTTCCCGGCCGGTTTCTATTACAAGACCTTCATGTGGCCCGCCAAGGCCTGGATGTTTTACGAGCGCTTCATTCGCAAGGCCGGTGGCCTGGGTGCGGCGCCCGAGGTGGAAGACACCGCCCGCTACATCCACCAGAACACGCATTGCGATGTGCTGGTGGCCGGTGGCGGCGTGGCTGGCCTGGCAGCCGCATTGGCTGCGGGCCGCAGCGGTGCGCGGGTGATTCTGGCCGAGCTGCAATGCACGCTGGGCGGCACCGCCCACCGCCTGCAGGGCACGATTGATGGCATGCCGGCTGTGGACTGGGTGAAGAAGGCCGAGGCCGAACTGGCCAACCTGCCCACCGTCAAGATCCTCAAGCGCAGCGTGGTCTTCGGTTACCACGACCACAACTTTCTGACCATCCGCGAATCGCTCACCGACCATTTGCCGCTGGCAGACCGAAAAGGTTTCCGCGAGCGCCTGTGGCGTGTGCGCGCCAAGCAGGTGGTGCTGGCCACCGGTGCGCACGAGCGCCCCATGGTGTTTGGCAACAACGACCTGCCCAACATCATGTTGTCGAGCGCGCTGGCCGACTATGCGCAGCTCTACGGCGTGCTGGTGGGCAAGAAGATTGCGCTGCTCACCAACAACGATACCGCCTATGGCGACGCGCTCACCCTCAAGGCCGCGGGCGCTTCCGTCACGGTGGTGGACGTGCGCGCCGGCCATTCGGTGGTGGGCGGCCTGGCGCAAAAGGCGCACGACGCTGGCATAGAAGTGCTGCGCGGCTATGTGCCGGTGCAGGCCGACGGCGGCGCCATGGTGACTTCCGTGACCGTGGTCCAGCAGGTGGGCGACAAGGCCAATGGCCAACGCAAAACCCTGAGCGTGGATGCCGTGGGCATGTCCGGCGGCTGGAACCCGGCTATTCATTTGTATTCGCACAGCGGCGGCAAAGCCTTGTGGAGCGACGCGCTGGAATGCTTCAAGCCGGGCGCCTCCATGCCCAACCAATACAGCGTGGGCGCTTGCAATGCCACTGGCACCTTGAACCACACCATGGCGGAAGCCAGCCACGCCGGTAGCGCAGCTGCCACGCAAGCTGGCTTCGCCGCTGCCGAGGCACGCTACACCGTAGTGGAGCCCTCCAACGAGGCCATCGTTCCGTTCTGGATTGCCGAGACCGGCGAGAAAGTGTCACGCCGCGCCAAGGCCTTTGTGGACTGGCAAAACGATGTGGGCGCGGCCGACATCGAACTGGCCATCCGCGAGGGCTTTGAGTCCATCGAGCACATCAAGCGCTACACCGCCATGGGCTTTGGCACCGACCAGGGCAAGCTGGGCAATATCAACGGCATGGCGCTGGCTGCACGGGCCATGGGCAAGACCATTCCGCAAGTGGGTACCACCACCTTCCGCCCCAACTACGTGCCCATCAGCTTCGGCCTGTTTGCGGGTCTGGAGCGCGGCGAGTTGTTTGACCCCGAGCGCAAGACCAGCGCGCATGCCCACCATGTGGCTGCGGGCTCGCCGTTTGAAGACGTGGGCCAGTGGAAGCGCCCCTGGTTCTTCCCCAAGGCCGGTGAAGACATGCACGCCGCAGTCAACCGCGAAGTGCTGGCTGTGCGCAGCAGCGTGGGCATCATGGATGCGTCGACCCTGGGCAAGATCGACATCCAGGGACCGGACGCGGCCAAGCTGCTGAACTGGCTCTACACCAACCCCTGGCTCAAGCTCGAAGTAGGCAAGGCCCGTTACGGCCTGATGCTGGACGAAAACGGCATGGTGTTTGACGACGGTGTCACCGTGCGTCTGGCCGAAGACCGTTTCCTGATGACCACCACCACCGGTGGCGCGGCCCGCGTGCTGACCTGGATGGAGCGCTGGGTGCAGACCGAGTGGCCGGAGATGAAGGTCTACATGACCACCGTCACCGACCAGTGGAGCACCTTTGCTGTGGTGGGCCCCAAGAGCCGCGCCGTGGTCGAGAAGGTGTGCCAGGACGTGGACCTGTCCGCTGCCGCCTTCCCCTTCATGAGCTACCGCGAAGGCACGGTGGCCGGAGTCAAGGCGCGCATCATGCGCATCAGCTTCTCGGGCGAACTGTCGTTTGAGGTGAACGTACCCAGCAGCGCCGGTGCCCACGTGTGGAAGGCACTGATGACGGCCGGTGAAGCCTTCAACATCACGCCCTACGGCACAGAATCCATGCACGTGCTGCGCGGCGAGAAGGGCTACATCATCGTGGGCCAGGACACCGACGGCTCGATCACCCCGTATGACCTGGGCATGGGCGGCATGGTCTCCAAGACCAAGGACTTTTTGGGCCGCCGCTCGCTGACCCGCAGCCACACCAACAGTGCCAACCGCAAACAGCTGGTGGGCCTGCTGACCGACGACGCGCAAACCGTGTTGCCCGAAGGCGCGCAGCTCACGGCCTTGGCACAAATCCATGCGCCCACGGTGGCCAACCCCGTGCCCATGATTGGCCACGTGACCTCCAGCTACTTCAGCCCCACTTTGGGCCGCTCTATTGCCATGGCCGTGGTACGCGACGGCCAACAAAAAATGGGCCAAAAAGTCTATGCCGCGCTGGTCGACGGCCGCCATGTAGCCGCCACCATCACCAGCCCGGTGTTCTATGACCCCGAAGGAAAACACCACCATGACTAATGTGACCCTTGAGAGCCCCCTGGTGGGTATTGCAGGACTTGGCAAACGCGAACTGACGGTGGACGGCCGCAGCTGCCTGCTCGGTGAGATTGCCTTGCTGGACATGCTGACGCTGCGTGGCGATGCCACGGATGCCGGTTTTGTTTCGGCCGTGTTGGCAGCGACCGGGCTGGCTCTGCCGGTGGTGGCGAATACCGCCAGTGTGGGTGAAGGCCGCCAGCTGTTTTGGCTGGGGCCGGATGAGTGGCTGTTGAAGCTGCCGGGCGGCACGGGTGAAGCGGTAGAGGCGGCTTTGCGTGCGGCACTGGCGGGCAAGCATTTCTCCGTGGTGTCCATGGGGGCGGGCAGCACGACGCTGTCCGTGCAAGGCCCTGCGGCCGCCGATTTGCTCTCGCGCGGTTGCCCGCTCGATTTGCATGCGCGCAGCTTCCCGGCCGGATCGTTGGCGCAAAGCCATATCGCCAAGGCCAATGTGGTTCTGTATTGCCTGCAGGCCGAGCAGAGCTACGAGGTCACGGTGCGACGCAGCTTTGCGGAGTACCTGTTCAAGTGGCTGTGCGAGGCCGGGTCTTAGGTCTTTGAATTGTCTTTGGCTTGCGGGCCTGTTGGCCTGCAAGCCGGGATAGCCAATAGCCGCGTGCTGCGCGTGGCTGGGGGCGGGGCTTCCCTTCGCACTACAGCTATCGCGCACATCGCGAATGGGTTTGAAATTGTCGCGTGCGCGTTGTTTGGAGAGTGGTCACAGGCGCTAAGCTGTGCATCTCGTTTCACCACCAGACGCCACACGCATGTCCTCCCACTATTTCCTCGGCATTGACACCGGCGGCACGTTCACCGATGCGGTGTTGCTCGATGACCGCAAGCAGGTCATCGCCGCGGCCAAGAGCCTGACCACGCGCTTTGATCTGGCCGTGGGCATTGGCGGGGCGCTGGACAAGTTGCCGCAGGAAGCACTCACGCGCGTAGCGCTGGTATCACTCTCCACCACGCTCACCACCAACTCGGTGGTCGAGGGCAAGGGCTCGCCAGTGTGCGTGCTGCTGGCCGGGTATGACGCTGCGCAGATCAAGGCCAGTGGCATGGTGGAGTTGCTGGGGGCTGAGGCCATTGTGTCGCTGCCCGGTGGCCACGATGCCGGGGGCAACGCCATCACGCAGCTCGACGAGGAGGCCAGCAAAGAGGCCATCCTGAAACACGCGCCGCGCGTGAGCGCCTTTGCCATCTCGGCCAGTTTTGCGGTGCGCAACCCGGCGCACGAGCTGCAGCTGCGCGCCTGGGTCAAGGCGCTCACAGACAAGCCGGTCACCTGTGGGCATGAACTGGCCAGCAGCCTGGGCGCGCCGCGCCGGGCCATGACGGTTGCGCTCAATGCGCGAATGATTAGCCATGTCAAGGCGCTGATCGATTCGGTCACGCGCACCCTGCACACCCGCGCCATTGAGGCGCCCCTGATGATCGTCAAGGGCGACGGCACGCTGATCAATGCGCAGAGCGCGCTGGACCGGCCCGTGGGCACCGTGCTGAGTGGCCCTGCCGCCAGCGTAATCGGCGCCTGTGCGCTCAGCGGCGTGGCCAACGCCATCGTGGCCGACATGGGCGGCACCACCACCGACATTGCGGTGGTGCGCAATGGCAAACCCGAGCTGAGTGTGGACGGCGCGCTGATTGGCGACTGGCGGCCCATGGTGGAAGCGGTGAAGGTGTATTCGATTGGCTTAGGGGGAGACAGCGAGGTGCGTTTCTTGGGGGGCAAGGGTCTGGCCATTGGGCCGCGCCGCGTGGTGCCCATCAGCCTCTTGGCGCATGAGCACCCCGAGGTCTTGCCGGTGCTGGAGCGCCAGCAAAACGAATCACCGCATGGCAGCCAGATCCGCTTTGCGCTGCGCCTGCAAAGCGACGAAGCGCTGATTAACCGCCTGCCCGACGACGAGCTGCGCGCCTGGGAACGCCTGGCAAAAGGCCCGGTGGACCTGGAGCGCAGCAACATCGAAGACCGGCCGCTCTCGCGCGCCCTGGCGCGACTGGAGCGCAAGGGCCTGGCCATTTACAGCGGCTTCACGCCCAGTGATGCGGCGCACGTGCTGGGCATGGCCACGCACTGGAGCCAGGACGCTGCCACGCTGGGCGCGCGCGTCTGGGCGCGCCAGATGCGCTACATGTACGGCCTGGGCACCTGGACGCTGGGCGACGCCGTGGCGCCCTCACGCCAGGTGGTGGACCTGGTGCTGTCCACGATTTGCCAGAAGCTCATTGAGGCCGGCCTGAACGACGCCGGGCAGATGAATGAGGACCGCGCCAGCAATATGGCCGCGCTGCTGACGCAGATGGCCTTGCAGGGGGGCAACGGCAAAGCGGCGGGACACGGCGACGGAGGTGCCTCTACTGCCACGGCGGCGAACCCTGGCACAAGCCCTGCAACGCACGCGACGTCTTCCGTCTTCGCCCTGCGCTTCGCCCCCGACATGCCACTGGTGGCCGTGGGCGCACCGGCCTCGAGCTATTACCCCGCAGTCGCCCACAGCCTGGGCATGGCGCTCAAGGTGCCGCCCTTTGCCGAAGTGGCCAATGCCGTGGGCGCGGTGCTGGGCGAGGTGTCGCAGCGCATCCACATCACCGTTACCCAGCCGGTGCGCGGCACCTTCCGCGTCTTCACCAAGAGCGGCCCCAAGGACTTTGCCGGAGTGGACGCGGCCATCGCGCAAGCCCGGGAACTGGCCGCCGCAGAGGCTACCCAAAACGCCTTGGATGCAGGTGCCGATGGCGTGCGCGTGGACTTCAGCCAGACCGACAACACGGTGAACAACGACATCGACGGCAATATGTTTTTCGAAGCCATCGTCACCGCCACGGCCAGCGGCAAGCCCTGCATCCGAGCCCACTGAAGCACCACACCATGGCCATCCAGGCAATCACCCAGCAGGTCCTGGAGACCGCTCTGGCCGCCCACGGCCTGCGTCTGCGCGGATGCTGGCAGCCGCAAGATGGCGACACCCTGCCCGCCCTGCCGGATGGAAGCCAGCCCGGCGTGGTCTGGATGGTGGGCGTAGTGGGCTCGGCCTTCTGGCCATATTTCAAGGCCTCGGCTTTTTACAGCGACGGCCTGCCAGACCCGCTGGACCGCTGGAGCCGCGCCATCGGCGAAGACCTGGCAGCACGGTTGGGCGGTGTGGCCCTGTTCCCGTTTGACGGCCCGCCCTACCACCCGTTCCAGCGTTGGGCCGACCGCGCCGAGGCCACCCAGGCCAGCCGCATGATGCTGCGCATCCACCCTGCGCACGGCCTGTGGCATGCCTACCGTTTTGCACTGGCCCTGCCGGGCTCTGTGGCAAGCGCCAACAACGGCAGCATCACGCCAGTCCAATCCGCATCGGCAGCACCCTGCGTCACCAACCTGTGCGCCAGCTGCAGCGGCCAGCCCTGCCTGCAGGCCTGCCCGGTGCAGGCCTACACCGGCGAAGCCTTTGTGCTGCAGGCCTGCGCCGGCCATTTGCACTCCGGCCAGGGTGAGGCCTGCATGCAAGGCGGCTGTCTGGCACGGCGCGCCTGCCCGGTGGGTGCAGGGCAGCGTTACACCCCTGAACATGCGGCGTTTCATATGCAGGCCTTCGCCAGCAGGCATTGAGGTCCGTCAGCGTTTGACACCCAAACACACAGACACAGCCTGATGTTGTAATAGGCCTCAACAAATTCCGCTGCCATGGACCCTTGTGGCAGCTGTCAGGGAGTGTGATCGATGGTTTCCAAATTACTGTGCTGCCTTGCCTGCCTGCTGACCCAGACAGCCGGCGCAGCCGTTTCGGAAAGCGACTACCTGGCCGATGTACCCACTGTCATATCGGTATCACGGCTGGCCCAGACCCTGGAAGACACACCGGGCGCGGTCACCATTCTGGACCGCCAGTTCATCCGCATGACCGGTGCCCGCAACGTGGTCGACGTGCTGCGATTTGTGCCAGGCTTCCAGACCACCACATCCTTTGAAACCGACGCGCCCATGGCCACCTACCATGGCCGCAATGACGACTGGGCCAACCGCATCCAGGTGCTGGTGGACGGCCGCTCGGTCTACTCCGGTCTGCTGCAGGGCTCGGCCGGCATTGGCTGGCAGACGCTGGCGCTGGACGACATTGAGCGCATCGAGATCTTGCGCGGCTCGAACTCCGCCAGCTATGGCGCCCGGGCCTTTCTGGGCGTGGTCAATATTGTCTCGCGCGATGTGCGAGAGACCCTGGGGGCTGCAGCCTCGGTGACGCGTGGCGAGAACGGCATTGCCGATGTAGCTGCCAGCATCGGCTGGAATGCCCTGGACGCCAACTTCCGCCTGAGCACCGACAGCGTGAGCGATGAAGGCTTGCAGGGTGCTTTTGGCAAGAACCATACCGAACGGGTGAACTTCACCTCCCACTTTGCCCTGGAGCATGGTGCGGAGCTGGACCTCCGCTTGGGCGGCCTGGGCATCTATGCCGGGCGCGGCGAGGTGGGCAACATCGCAGGCAACCCGGCACGCCGCTGGTCCCTGGGCTCGCAGTTTGTGCAGGCCGACTGGCGCCGCAGCCTGGGCGAAACGCAAGACCTCAGCATCAGCGCCTCGCATACCGAACACACCAACAACGACCGATTTGCCTACTTGACACACACCGGCCCCGTGGACTTCTACGGCGCCACTGTGGACTTCAGCGGTAAGGAATATGTGGACACCATAACGGCCCAGCACACCATGCGCCTGAGCCCCACACTGCGCACGGTGTGGGGAGCAGAGTTCCGCCGCGAGAGGGTCGTATCACCACCGCTGTTTGACACACTGGGGAGCGTGAGCACCAACTTTTACCGCCTCTTTGGCAGTGCCGAATGGCGCATCACGGAGGCCTTGCTGCTCAACGCAGGTGCCCTGGCAGAGCACAGTGATTCCGACGGCGACTCACTGTCGCCGCGGCTGATGCTGAACTGGCGCATCGCCCCAGGCCACACCCTGCGGGCCGGTGCGTCCACGGCCTTCCGTCCCCCCAGTGCCTACGAAAAATGGGGCCAGGTGCAGTACCGTGACACCAGCGGGCAGAACCTCACCGGCTACTACACATACAACAACGGCACCTTGGTGCCGGAGAAACTGCTTTCGCAGGAGCTGGGCTATTACTTTGCGCCGCTGGACGCGCTGGTCAACAGCGATGTGCGGGTGTTCCGCGAGCAGATTCGTGATGGCATTTCGCACACCGAGACGGCCATCGTGCCGGGCAGCCGGCCCCAGTTCAATCTGAATGGCACCAGGGACGAGATCAGTGGCGTGGAGTGGCAAATCAACTGGCAGCCCGTAGCCGCGACCCGGCTGCTGTTCTCGCAAACATGGACGACGATACAGATGGAGACCGCAACCGGGGTGGAGTCGGCGTTCCGCACGGCGCATGGCGCACCGCGCTATGCCGCAAGCCTGGCCCTCCTGCACAGTTTTGACACGGGATGGCACATGTCCCTCCTGCACAGCCAAGCCGACGATGTGGCACTGATGTCCATCTCCGACAACCAATGGCTGTACGGGATGCAGCGTACCGACCTGCGTCTGGCCAAGGACTTCCGCCTGGCTGGCCAAAAGGCCGAGCTGGGCCTGACGGTGCAGAACCTGGAGAGTCCGTACCAGGACGGAGACCACAAGTTCTACTTCAATCGCCGGGCCATGTTGACCCTCAAGATCGAACACTGACAGCCGTCTCCATGCGTCTTTACCGCCTGTGCATCCGCTTGTGGCTCTGGGCCTGCCTGGTCTGTGCCGGCGAGCCGGTCCTGGCGCATCTGGTCACCGTGGTCTACAACGACAAGACCCCCGCGATCCAGGAGGCCTCCGACAGCCTGGTTCAGGAACTGGTGCGCACCGGCATGGCACGCCAGGACATACAACTGCTCACCACCGCCGAATTTCTCGAGGCCAGCCTGCATGCGCTGGACCACAGGCTCATCGTCAGCCTGGGCACGGACGCGTTTCGACAGGTCACCGCACAAAACAGCAAGACCGCCTTGATTGCGGCCCTGATTCCCCGCATCAGCTATGAGCGCGTGCTCTCCGAGTCCAACCGGAAAAACCAGGCAAATGTGTCGGCGCTGTACCTGGACCAACCCTTTACCCGTCAGCTTGACCTGCTGCGCCTGGCACTGCCTGCGGTTCGGCGTGTCGGTGTGCTGTGGGGACCGGAATCGATCACGCAGCAGGCCCTGTTGACGGCAGCCCTGCAGGGGCGCGGACTGGAACTCTCCGAGGGGCTGATCACCGAAGGCCAGCCCCTGATAGGCCCGCTGCGCTCGGCCCTGGCCGATGCCGATGTGCTGCTGGCCGTGGCCGATGGCAATGTCTACAACGCCTCCAGTGTTTCCAATATCTTGTTGACCAGCTACCGCGCCAAGACACCGGTGCTGGCGTTTTCACCGGCCTACGTGAAGGCCGGCGCCTTGCTCTCGGTGCACACCACGGCAGCCCAAGCGAGCCTGAAGGTGGCGTCTGTGGCCAGCCACTACCTGCAGACCGGCAACCTGCCGGCCAGCCAATACCCAGCGGATTTCAGCGTCAGTGTGAATGCCTATGTGGCGCGTTCACTGGGACTGTCGCTGGATGCGGAAGCCCTGTCCGAGCGCCTGCACAAGCTGGAGAAGCGGCCATGATGGGTCGCGCCATACGCGCGCGCATGGCGCAGGCCTCCATACTGCCGGTGCTGCTGGTGGTGATCACTATTGTCAGCATCTTCTGGCAGGGCCGGGTGCAGGACCTGGAAGCGTCGCACCAGCAACGCGTGGGCCTGCTGGTCCACCAGGCGGCGGTGTTCAGCGCCTATGGCCTGTTCTCAGGCAATACCGCCAGCCTGCAAAGCCTGGTGCAGGAAATGCAGAGAGAGCCCGGCGTCATCTCGGTCCAGGTGTTTGATGCCGAAGGCCGGGCCGTTGCCAGCAGCGGCACCTCTGCCCTGCGCCGCTTTGCCGACCTGGAAGCCCTGCAGTACGTCGAGCGGCAACGCGCACTGCAAATCGATGTGCTCGCCCAGCCCATACTGCCTTCGGTGGTGCCCGTGGAAGACATGTTCTCGCCGCAGGAGACTCCAACCTTCAAGGCGACCGTGGCCCTGGGCAGTGCCGTCGTCGAGGTGTCGCGCAAGGCGCTGGATGGCAAAAAGCGCTCGGCCCTGTTGACCGCACTTTGGGTGGGCCTGTCCGGCATCCTGCTGGGCGGCTTGCTGGCTTACCGCCTGGGTGACCGGGTGGTCAACCCCATGCTGCGCGTGTCGCAGATGGTGCAACGCATTGGCCAGGGCAACTTCGCAACCAGCCAGGACATCTTGCCGGATGACCCCCTGCGCGAGTTGCAGGTCTCGCTCAACCTCATGGCCAAGCGGCTGGCCTGGGGACGTGACGATCTGGAGCGGCAAGTGGAGTCGGTCACGCTGGAGCTGCGTCGCAAAAAAGAGCAGGCTGAAAGTGCCACGCTCGCCAAGTCGCGGTTTCTGGCGGCGGCCAGCCACGATTTGCGCCAGCCCTCGCATGCCCTGGGCATGTTTGTGGCACGCCTGGGGCAATTGCCTATGCAGCCCCAGATGCGCCAGCTGGTAGACAACCTGGAGCTCTCGGTGCAGGCCATGCAGGATTTGCTCGACGGCCTGCTGGACCTGTCGCGCCTGGACTCGGGCAATGTGCAGGTGCGCATGGGGCCGGTGGATCTGAACGACCTGTTGGGTTCGGTGCGCAGCGCACTGGAGAGCTCGGCCGAAACCAAGGGCCTGCGCCTGCGTGTGCGCCCCACCACGCTATGGGCCACCAGCGACGCACTGCTGCTGCAGCGCATGCTGTTCAATCTGGTCATCAATGCCATTCGCTACACCGAGCAGGGCGGCGTGCTGGTGGCCTGCAGGCCTTGCGACGATGGCAGCAGCGTATGCATAGAGGTGCGCGACAGCGGCATCGGCATACCGGCCGAGCACCATGAGGACATCTTCAAGGAGTTCTACCAGCTCTCCAACCGCGCCGGCGACCGCAACTTTGGCCTGGGGCTGGGCCTGAATATCGTCCAGCGCAGCGCGGCCCTGCTGGGCCACGGGATTACGCTGCGCTCCCAGGTCGGCTGTGGCACCCGCTTCTCCATCGTTCTGGCGCGGTGCGAGCCGGGCACGCCACTGGTGCAACACACTGGCGAAAGCCTGCAACCCGCCCTGGGCGACATCAGCGGCCTGCAGGTGCTGGTGATCGAGGACAACACGCAAGCCCGCGAAGCCGTGAGGGAGTTGCTGCTGTCCTGGGGCTGCCAGGTGCAGGAGGCGGCCAACCAGGTGCAGGCGCTGCAGCAGTTGCACCAGCATGGGGTGCCCGATGTCATCCTGAGTGACTACCACCTGGGCGCATCCGAGACCGGCATCGCCTGCATCACTGCGCTGCGGGGGCAAGCCGGGGTACAGATCGCCGCCTGCCTGATGAGCGGCGAGACGCATGAGGACTTTTTGCAGGAGGTCAAAGCGGCCGATTTGCCGCTCTTGCACAAGCCCGTGCGCCCGGCCAAGTTGCGCAGCCTGCTGCGGCACATGCAGCCTTAAAAATTTCTGGCCGTTATTGCGCAAACGGCAGTCGCAATTACGGTGCCGACACCCCAAAGGGTGAATACACTTTCTTTTATTCTTCCCATCTTTCTGTTACCCCCATTTCCCCCTAGGAGCAAGCGCAACCATGGCCACTTTTCCTGAACGAGCCCGGGTCGTCATCATCGGCCAAGGCGGTATCGTTGGCGCCTCGGTGGTGCACCACCTGATCGAACGCGGCTGGGACAACATTGTCGGCATCGACAAATCGGCCATCCCCACCGATGTGGGCTCCACCGCCCACGCATCTGACTTCTGCTTCAACACGATGCATGACCAGATGACGATCTTCACCACCAAGTACAGCATCGACTTCTACGACAAGATGGGCCGCTACGAGCGCATTGGCGGCATCGAAGTCGCCCGCGTGGGCGATGACGAGCGCATGGTCGAGCTCAAGCGCCGCGTGGCCTCAGGCAAGGCCTTTGGCAACCGGGTGGAGATGATCACACCCGCCGAGGCCAAGGCCAAGTTCCCGCTGCTCGAAGAAAGCATGATCCAGGGCGCCCTGTGGGACCCGGATGCGGGCCTGGTCAAACCCCGCTCGCAAATGGTGGCCGGTGAATTGGTCGATGCAGCTGTGGCCTCGGGCAAGCTGCAATCCTTTGCCAACACGGCCTGCACCGGCCTGCGCATAGAAAACGGCCGCATCCAGGGCGTGGAAACCACACGCGGCTATATTGCCGCCGACTATGTGGTGGTTTGCGCCGGTCTGTGGGGCCGCCTGATTGCCGGCATGGCCGGTGAAGACCTGCCCATCATGCCGGTGGACCACCCGCTTACCTTCTTCAAACCCTATCTGGAATTTGCCGGCACCGGCAAGGACATCGGCTACCCGCTCCTGCGCGACCAGGGCAACTCGGCCTATCTGCGCGACACCGGGGATCCGAAAACCCCCGAAGGCGGCCAGATCGAATGGGGCTACTACGAAGAGAAGAACCCGCGCATGTGCCACCCGCGCGATCTGCTCGAAAAAGAGCAGGCGCGCCTGTCGCCTTCGCAGCGCGACCTGGAACTGGAGCAAATCATGGAGCCGCTGGAGCGCGCCATGGAGCTCACGCCCATCCTGGGCGAGTTGGGCTACGACGACAAATACTCCTTCAACGGCCTGCTGCAGGTGACCACCGACGGCAACCCCTCGATTGGAGAATCAAGCAAGGTGCGCGGCCTGTGGTACGCCGAAGCCGTGTGGGTAAAAGACGGCCCTGGCGTGGGCAAGCTGGTGGCCGACTGGATGACCGACGGCACCACCCATCTGGACCATGCCCGCATCGACGTGGCCCGCTTCTACCCCTACCAACAGGAAGAGCAGTACATCCACGACCGTTGCTACGAAGGCGCCTTCAAGATCTACAACCCGCCGGTGCACAACCGCGAGCCCTACAGCGCCGGGCGCGGCATTTTCAAGAGCCCGTTCTACGAGCGCGAAAAAGCGCTGGGCGCCTACTTCATGGAACTCTCCGGCTGGGAGCGTGCGCATGGCTATGCCAGCAACGAACACCTGCTGGAAGTCTATGGCGACAAGGTGCCAGTGCGTGCCAACGAGTGGGACAACCGCCATTTCTGGCGCGTCTCGAACGCCGAGCATCTCAAGATGACCGAAGACGTGGGCATGATCAACGTCTCGCACTTCGCCGAGTTTGATGTGGTGGGGCCGGATGCGGCCGACCTGCTGGAATACATCTGCGTGGCCAAGGTGGGTGGCGACACCGCCGTGGGCAAGGGCGTGTACACCCACTTCCTGGACGCCAAGGGCGGCGTGCGCGCTGACCTGACGGTGCTGCGTCTGGGCCAGGACCACTACCGCATTGTGGACGGCGCCGATGCCGGCCACCGCGACTTCACCTGGGTGCGCCGCATGGCGCAGGACCGCGGCTCCAACGTCACCGTCACCGACACCACCACCGCCTACGGCTGCCTGGGTGTGTGGGGCCCCAACGCACGCACCACCATCCAGAAGATTGCCGACGAGCCCGAGGCCTGGACCTCGGAGGCCTTCCCGTTTGCGGCCCTGCGCAATCTGAAGCTGGCCGGTGTGCCCGTGCTGGCTTTCCACATTTCCTATGTGGGCGAGCAAGGCTGGGAGCTGCACTTCAAGTACGAAGACGGCCTGGCCCTGTGGGACGCGCTGTATGCCCTGGGCGTAACGCCCGTGGGCGTGGAAACCTACGCCAACAGCCGCCGCATGGAGAAGAGCCTGCGCCTGCAAAACGGGGACCTGCTGACCGAGTACAACCTGTATGAGGCCGACCTGGCCCGCCCCAAGGTCAAGGCCGCCGACTTCCATGGCAAGGCCGCCCACCTAGCCTTCCGCGAGCGCGAACACCAGCCCGCCACGCTCTGTACTCTCACCATGACGCACAACATCGACAGCCAAGGTGTTGCGCGCTATCCGCTGGGCAACCTGGCGGTGATGGACCCCGCAGCCGGCGCCACGCTGATCGACTCCCAGGGACGGCGCTCGTACACCACCAGCATCGCCTTTGGCCCGACCATCGGCAAGAACATTGCCCTGGCTTACCTGCCACATGAATACTGCCAGGTGGGACGTGAGCTGCAAGTCCAGTACTTTGAGGATATCTATCCGGTCACGGTGGAAGCGGTGGGCTACGGCGCCCTGTACGACCCCGAGAACATCAAGCCCCGTTCCTGATCAATTTTTGAATAGCAACAAGCAGGGCGCCCGTGTGGCGCCCTTCCCTGCGCCTTGGCGCCCCCATTTTTGGAGAAGTGCATGAAAGCAATCGTCGCGGTCAAACGCGTGGTGGACTACAACGTCAAGGTCCGTGTGAAATCGGACGGCAGCGGGGTAGACATCGCCAACGTCAAGATGAGCATGAACCCGTTTGACGAAATCGCCATCGAAGAGGCCGTGCGCC
>NZ_QFZK01000001.1 GCF_003415675.1 Rhodoferax lacus | reverse complement strand
GGACGGCGGCTCGGAAGTCCTGAGCCTGACCCTGCCCGCCATCATCACCACCGACCTGCGCCTGAACGAGCCGCGCTACGTCACGCTGCCCAACATCATGAAGGCCAAGAAGAAGCCGCTGGAAACCGTGAAGCCCGAAGACTTGGGTGTGGATGTTGCCCCCCGCATCAAGACCCTCAAAGTGGTGGAGCCGCCGGTGCGCAGCGCCGGTATCAAGGTGGCCGATGTGGCTGCATTGGTCGACAAATTGAAAAACGAAGCGAAGGTGATCTAAATGACTTCTCTTGTAATTGCCGAACACGACAACACATCCATCAAAGCTGCCACGCTCAACACCATCACAGCAGCCCTGCAATGCGGTGGCGATGTGCATGTACTCGTTGCTGGCCACAACGCAGGCGCTGCGGCTACTGCGGCCGCGCAAATCGCTGGTGTGGCCAAAGTCATCCATGCCGATGAAGCCGGTCTGGCCCATGGCCTGGCCGAGAACGTCACGGCGCAAGTTCTCTCCATTGCCTCCGCCTACAGCCACATCGTCTTTGCCGCCACAGCTTCGGGCAAGAACATCGCCCCGCGCGTGGCCGCCAAGCTCGATGTCGGCCAGGTGAGCGACATCACCAAGGTGATCAGTCCCGACACCTTTGAGCGTCCCATCTACGCCGGCAATGCCATGGCCACCGTGCAGGCGACGGACGCCACCAAGGTCCTGACAGTGCGCACCACCGGCTTCGACCCGGCAGCAGCTACCGGTGGCAGTGCCGCCGTGGACAGCATCGCTGCCGTTGCCGCCGCTGCCAGCGTGAGCTTCCTGGGCTCCGAGATTGCCCGCAACGACCGCCCCGAACTGACCAGCGCCAAAATCATCGTCAGCGGTGGCCGGGCCTTGGGCTCCAGCGAGAAGTTCACCGAGATCATCACGCCGCTCGCTGACAAGCTCGGTGCGGCCATGGGTGCCAGCCGTGCCGCGGTGGATGCGGGCTACGCGCCCAACGACTGGCAAGTGGGCCAGACCGGCAAGATCGTCGCTCCCCAGCTCTATGTGGCTTGCGGCATCAGCGGCGCCATCCAGCATCTGGCCGGCATGAAGGACAGCAAGGTGATTGTGGCCATCAACAAGGATGCCGAAGCACCCATCTTCAGCGTGGCCGACTATGGCCTGGTGGCTGACCTCTTTGAGGCCGTGCCTGAACTGGTCAAGGCGCTGTAATTTGCACAGCGTACAAGGGCATCCATTGAGGTGCCCTTTTTTTTCGAATTTTTATCTGTGGAGTCATCATGAGTTACACCGCCCCCGTCAAGGACATGCTGTTCAACATCGAACACCTGGCCAACATTGAGCAGATCGCGCAGATCCCGGCCTTTGCCGATGCCGGTCTGGATACCGCCCAGGCCGTGCTGGAAGAAGCTGCCAAGTTCAACGAGGGCGTGCTCGCCCCGCTCAACTGGACCGGCGACCAGCACCCCACCAGCTTCAAAGACGGTGTGGTCACCGCAACCCCCGGCTTCAAGGAAGCCTTCAAGCAATACGCCGAGGCCGGTTGGCAAGGCCTGCAGCACCCCGCAGACTTTGGCGGCCAGGGCCTGCCCAAGACCATCGGTGCGGCCTGCATCGAGATGTGCAACAGCGCCAACATGAGCTTTGCCCTGTGCCCGCTGCTGAGCGACGGCGCCATTGAAGCGCTGCTGACCGCCGGCTCGGACGAGCTCAACGCCGTTTACCTGGAAAAGCTCATCAGCGGCACCTGGACCGGCACCATGAACCTGACCGAGCCGCAAGCCGGCTCTGACCTGGCTGCAGTGCGCACCCGCGCCGAGCCGCTGCCCGACGGCAGCTACAAGGTGTTTGGCACCAAGATCTTCATCACCTGGGGTGAGCACGACATGGCCGACAACATCGTGCACTTGGTGCTGGCCCGTGTGCAGGGCGCACCCGAAGGTGTGAAGGGTATTTCTCTCTTTGTAGTGCCCAAATTTCTGGTGAACGGTGACGGAAGCCTGGGCGCACGCAACGATGTGCACTGCGTGAGCATCGAGCACAAGATGGGCATCAAGGCCAGCCCCACCGCTGTTCTGCAGTACGGTGACCACGGCGGCGCCATCGGCTATCTGGTGGGCCAGGAAAACCGGGGCCTGGAGTACATGTTCATCATGATGAATGCGGCCCGCTACGCCGTGGGCGTGCAGGGCATTGCGATTGCCGAGCGCGCCTACCAGCAGGCCGTAACCTTCTCGCGCGACCGCATCCAGAGCCGCCCGGTGGATGGATCGCTGCCTGCTGCAGGCCCCATCATCAACCACCCCGATGTGCGCCGCATGCTCATGACCATGCGTGCTTACACCGAAGGC
This sequence comes from Rhodoferax lacus, assembly GCF_003415675.1. Classification (GTDB taxonomy): domain Bacteria; phylum Pseudomonadota; class Gammaproteobacteria; order Burkholderiales; family Burkholderiaceae_C; genus Allorhodoferax; species Allorhodoferax lacus. The sequence goes on along the minus strand of NZ_QFZK01000001.1, from coordinate 778,974 downwards.
TGCCGCGCCATGGCCACCACAGCCGCCAGCGCCTATGACGCCGCCCACCACCATCCTGATGCTGATACGCGCAAAGCCAACCAGGCCTTCTATGAATTCATGGTGCCGCTGGTCAAGGGCTATAGCACCGAGATGAGCCTCACCGTGACCTCGCTGGCCGTGCAAGTGCATGGCGGCATGGGCTACATTGAAGAAACCGGTGTGGCCCAGTACTACCGCGATGCCAAGATCCTGACGATTTACGAAGGCACCACCGCCATCCAGTCCAACGACCTGGTGGGCCGCAAAACGGCGCGCGACGGCGGCCAGACAGCCAAGGGCATTGCCGGCCAGATCGAGACGACTGAAGCCGAACTGCTCGCAAGCGGCACAGCCCACGCACTGGCCGTGGCCAAGCGCCTGAAGGCCGCACGTCTGGCCTTCCTGGACGTGGTGGACTTTGTGGCCGGCAACACCAAGGCGAGCCCGAATGCCGTGTTTGCTGGCAGCGTGCCGTATCTGATGCTCGCCGGCAATCTGATGTCGGGCTGGCAAATGGCGCGTGCCCTGCTGGTGGCCGAGAAGGCCGTGGCTGCCGGCAACGATATGGCCTTCATGCAGGCCAAGGTCACCACTGCGCGCTTTTATGCCGACCACATCCTGAGCCAGGCGCCCGGTGTGCGCGACGCCATTGTGGACGGCTCGGAAAGCGTCACCGCCATGGCGCTGGACGCGTTCTAAAACCTGGGGACCACCATGTCAAAACTGCCACCGCCTCTGGACCGTTTGCCTTTTCCGGTGATCGGCTCGCCCCTCTTCATCATCAGCAACCCCAAACTGGTGATTGCCCAGTGCATCAATGGCGTGGTGGGCTCCATGCCCGCACTCAACGCCCGGCCTGCCGAGCAGTTGGAAGAGTGGCTGATCGAGATCACCGAGGCGCTGGCAGCGCACGACAGGGCGCATCCCGAGAGCCCGGCCGCGCCCTTTGCCATCAACCAGATCGTGCACAAGAGCAATGCGCGGCTGGAGCACGACATGGCCCTGTGCGTGAAGTACAAGGTGCCCATCATCATCACCTCGCTGGGTGCGCGCGAAGACGTGAACGCGGCCGCGCATTCCTATGGCGGTGTGGTGCTGCACGACATCATCAACAACAAGCATGCGCACAAGGCGATTGAAAAAGGCGCCGACGGCCTGATCGCCGTAGCCGCTGGGGCCGGGGGCCATGCGGGCGTAAAAAGCCCGTTTGCCCTGGTGCAGGAAATCCGCCAGTGGTTTGACGGCCCGCTGGCGCTCAGTGGCGCCATTGCCACCGGCGATGCCGTGCTGGCGGCGCAGGCCATGGGTGCGGACTTTGCCTATATTGGCTCGGCCTTCATTGCCACCGAAGAGGCGCGCGCTGTGCAGGAGTACAAGCAGTGCATCGTGGCCAGCGACTCGGATGACATTGTCTATAGCAACCTGTTTACCGGCGTGCACGGTAACTACCTGGCGCCCAGCATTCGCGCTGCGGGCATGGACCCCGACAAGTTGCCGGTAAGCGACCCCAGCGCGATGAACTTTGCCGGCGACAAGGCCAAGGCCTGGAAAGAAATCTGGGGTTGCGGCCAGGGCATTGGCGCCGTGACCCAGGTGCAGTCGGCGTCCAGCTACATTGCGCAGCTCAAGCGCGAGTATGCTGCGGCACGCGCCCGAATACTTTAACAAGAGAGACAAACCCCATGATGTGGATTGACCTGGTGGCCGTGCTGGCCGTGCTGCAATTTATTGCCTTCGGTGTGATGGTGGGCGGTGCCCGCGGCAAATACGGCGTGCATGCGCCCGCCACAAGCGGGCATCCGCAGTTCGAGCGCATGTACCGGGTGCATATGAACACGCTGGAGTTGTTGGTGCCGCTTCTGCCTGCCATGTACCTGGCAGCCCGTTACTGGTCGCCCAGCCTGGTGGCCCTTGGTGGTGCGGTGTACCTGGTGGGTCGGCTGGTGTACTGGCGCGCCTACAGCAAAGACCCGGCCAGCCGTACCCTGGGTTTCGCTTTGAGCATCTTCCCGATACTGGCCATGCTGCTTGCGGTGTTGGTGGGCCTTGTGCTCAAGGGCAGCGCCTACTAAGCTGGCACAGGGCTGTGTCAGGGCGCAGCCGGTGGAGCAAAGCGCGTGAGGCGTGGCGCATCGCCGGCCGTCCACACCGCCTCTTTTTGCATCACGGCGGCAAAGGCCGCTGAATCTTCAAAGGCCTGCAGCCACTGGCGCAGACGCGGCCAGTCTTGTGCGGCAAACCATGGCAAGTCGGTATGCGCAAACTGGCGCACAAAGGGTGCAATCGCCGCATCCACCAAGCCCCACTGTGAGCCGCCCAAAAACGCCTGCCGTTGCAGGCGCAGCTCCCAAGCCTGCAGGACCTTGCAACCTTCAGCACGCGGCGCCTGTCCGTCGACAAGCCCAAAGCGGGTCGGGTATTTATAGCGGTCCAGGGCTTGCTTGAAGGGGCCGTCATTGGTGGCTATGCAGGCCAGGGTATCGTCGATGGCAACGTCGTCCGTGGGCAGCCATTTCAAGGGGTCATGTTGCTGCAAGGCCCAGTGCATGATCTCCAGGCTCTGCTCCAGCACCGGTCCATCGGGCAGCACCAGCACCGGCACCGTGCCCTTGGGTGACGCCTGCAGCAGGGCAGGGGGCTTGTCTTTCAACAGGATCTCGCGCAGTTCCACTTCCAGGCCACTGGCCTGCAGCGCCAGGCGTGCGCGCATGGCATAGGGGCAGCGGCGAAAGGAGTACAGGACCGGCGCGCGCATGGCTCAGGTATCACCAATATGCGTCTGCTGGCGCGCCTTCGCCAGCTCCCACTGGCGCTGGCGTTCGCGGGCGCCGTTCTTCTGCGCGTCCGAGGTGCTGGCGTGGCAGCGCGGGCAACTTACACCGGCTTCATACAAAGGGGAGTCTGTTGCGCCTGGCTCCAGCGGCTGGCGGCAGGCGCGGCACAGGGCGTGCGGCCCGGGCTTAAGGCCGTGGCCCACGGATACGCGTTCGTCAAACACGAAGCACTCGCCCGTCCACAGGCTGTCTGCGGGCTCCACAGTCTCCAGGTATTTGAGGATGCCGCCTTCGAGATGGAAGACCTCTTCAAAGCCCTGCGCGCGCAGGTAGGCGGTGGACTTTTCGCAGCGTATGCCGCCGGTGCAGAACATGGCCACTTTGGGTTTCTTGCCGGATGCCGCCGCCGCGAGTTGCGGCTGCGCATCCAGCCAGGCGGGCAGCTCGGCAAAGGTTTTGAGCTGCGGGTTGATGGCGTGGGCAAAGCTGCCAATCTCCACCTCGTAGTCGTTGCGCGTGTCCACCACCACCACCTCCGGGTCAGCAATCAGTGCGTTCCAGTCAGCCGGTTTGACATAGGTACCGGCCATGTGGGTGGGGCTGATGCCGGGCACCTGCATGGTGACAATTTCTTTCTTGAGCCGCACCTTCATGCGGTGAAAGGGTGCCTTGTGCGACCACGACTCCTTGTGCTGCAAGTCGGCCAACAGCGGGTCTGCGCGCAGATAGTCCAGCACGGCACGCACATCGTCCGCCGCACCTGCGATGGTGCTGTTGATGCCCTCGCTGGCCAGCAGGATCAGGCCTTTGACCTGGCGCTGCTGGCACAAGGCCAGCAGCGGCGGCTTGCGGGATTCGAAGTCGGGCAGGGCGACAAATTTGTAAAAGGCTGCGGTCAGGTACGGGGCGGACATGCCCCTATTTTGCAACGTCCATCAGGCAGGCCAGGTGGACCCGTGTTCAGGTACCAGGGCGCGCCAACCCAGCGTGTGCTCGATGCGCGCGCGCAAGGTGTCGGACGCGGCGCGCTCGCCGTGCACCACGTACACCTGCGCGGGGGCTGCGGGCATGGACTTCAGCCAGTCCATTAGTTGCCCACCATCGGCATGTGCCGAGGCGGATTGCAGTGTCACCACCTCGGCCTGGACCGCCACATCGCGCCCGTGGATGCGCACACTGCTGGCGCCGCTGGCCAGGGTGGCACCGCGCGTGCCGGGGGCCTGGTAACCGGTGAGGATGACCATGTTGCGCTCTTTACCCGCATGCTGCTCCAGGTGGTGCAGCACGCGCCCGCCGGTGGCCATGCCGCTGGCCGACAGAATCACCATGGGGCCGTGGCGCGCGGCCAGGGCCTTGGACTCATCCACGCTGCTGACCATGGTGGCGCTGTGGGTGAGGGCCCGCACCTCGCTGGCGTTCAGGCGGTGTTCGCCGGGGTGGTGTTCAAACAGGTGGGTGGTGTGCACGGCCATGGGGCTGTCCAGGAAGACGGGCAGGGCGTGTGGAACCTCGCCGCTGGACTTGAGCTGGTGGATGGCATGCAGCAAGGCCTGGGCGCGGCCCACGGCAAACACCGGTACCACGGCCACACCGCCGCGTGCGGCCAGGCGCTTGAGGGCCGGGCCCAACTCGGCCAGCAAGGTGTCTGCAGGGTGGCTGCGGTCGCCGTAGGTGGATTCGATGAGGACGGTATCGGCCATGGGCGGCCGGTCGGGTGGGAGCATCAGGCTGTCATCGGGGCGGCCCAGATCGCCAGAGAACAGGATGCGACGGCCCGCCACTTCCAGCAGGATGCTGCAGGCGCCCAGGATGTGCCCGGCCGAGCTGAACGTGGCGCGCCAGCCGGGCAAGGGCGAGAAGGCCTGGTGCAGAGGCACAGCCCGGATGTGCGGCAGGCAGTCCAGCGCATCCTGGCGGGTGTACAGGGGCAGGGCCGGTGTGTGTTTGGAGAAGCCGTGGCGGTTGGCAAAGCCGGCGTCTTCTTCCTGCAGGTGACCGCTGTCGGGCAAGAGGATGGTGCACAGGTCGCGCGTACCGGCGGACGCAAGCACCGGGCCGGCAAAGCCCTCTTTGACCAGCAGGGGCAGGTAGCCGCTGTGGTCCAGATGGGCATGGGTCAGCAGCACCGCCCCCACTGCATTCGGCAGCACCGGCAGCGGCGTCCAGTTGCGCAGGCGTAGCTGCTTGTAGCCCTGGAACAGGCCACAGTCCACCAGCAGGCTCTCGTTGCCATGCCGGACCAGGTACTTGGAGCCGGTAACCGTGTCGGCCCCGCCCAGAAAGCTGATGTTCACGCCCATGGTGCACCTCCAAAGAAAAATGCCGCCAGGCCCTTTTATAGACCTGGCGGCATGGCTTGGATAGCGACTGGCGCAATCCTGGCTGGATTAGCTGAAGAAACTCTTCAAACGGTCCGACCAACTATCGCCTGAGGGCGAATGCTTGCTGCCACCCTTCTTGAAGGATTCATCAAGCTCGCGCAGCAGCTTGCGCTGGTGCTCGCTCAGCTTGACCGGCGTCTCTACCGCGATGTGGCAGTACAGGTCGCCAGGGTAGCTGGCACGCACGCCCTTGATTCCCTTGCCGCGCAGGCGGAACTGCTTGCCGGTCTGCGTGCCCTCGGGAATGTCGATGGCTGCCTTGCCGGCCAGCGTGGGCACGTCGATCTCGCCACCGAGTGCGGCTGTCACCATGCTGATGGGCACCGAGCAGTGGATGTCATCGCCATCGCGCTCGAAGATGTCGTGCTTCTTCAGGCGGATCTCGATGTACAGGTCACCGGCCGGGCCGCCATTGGTGCCGGGCTCGCCGTTACCTGCGCTGCGGATGCGCATGCCGCCGTCAATACCGGCAGGGATTTTGACTTCCAGCGTCTTCTGGCGCTTGATCTTGCCCTGGCCGTGGCAGGCTGCACACGGTTCGGGGATGACCTTGCCATTGCCGCGGCAAGTGGGGCAGGTTTGCTGCACGCTGAAGAAGCCCTGGCGCATCTGCACCGTGCCTGCGCCGCTGCAGGTGCTGCAGGTCTTGACCTGGGTGCCAGGCTTGGCGCCGCTGCCCTTGCAGGTGTCGCAGCTGTCCCAGCTGGGGATGCGGATTTGCGCGTCCTTGCCATGGGCAGCTTCTTCCAGGGTGATTTCCATGGCGTAGCTGAGGTCGCTGCCACGGAACACCTGGCGGCCACCGCCGGCGCCAGGACGGCCACCGCGCTGCTGGCCGAACATGTCGCCAAAGATATCGCCAAAGGCTTCGGCAAAGCCGCCGTAGCCCTCACCACCGCCGCCGCCACCGCGGTTGGGGTCCACGCCCGCATGGCCATACTGGTCGTAGGCGGCGCGCTTTTGCGCGTCCGACAGCATCTCGTAGGCTTCTTTGGCTTCCTTGAATTTCTCTTCGGCGGCTTTGGTCGTATCACCCTGGTTGCGGTCCGGGTGGTGCTTCATCGCCAGCTTGCGATAGGCCTTCTTGATGTCCTCTTCGCTGGCGTTCTTGGGCACGCCCAGCGTTTCGTAATAGTCTCTTTTGGCCATGTTAAATCGGGGTCAATCCGCGACAAAAAATACAACACAAAAGCCGCGTTGGGTCACCCAAGGTGGCCAACGCGGCGCGCATGTGGCGAATACACGCCAAAGGGGTTTAGCCCTTCTTGACTTCCTTGACTTCAGCGTCCACAACGTTGTCGTCTGCGGGCTTGGCTGATGCCTGGCCTGCCTGCTCGGGCGCAGCTTCAGCACCACCGGCTTCAGCAGCCTGCTTGGCCTGCATGTCGGCGTACATCTTCTCGCCCAGCTTCTGGCTCACGGTCATCAGCGCTTCGCTCTTGGCTTTGATGGCGTCCTTGTCTTCCGACTTCAGGGCGTCTTCGACTTCCTTGATGGCGGCTTCGATCTTTTCCTTCTCACCGGCGTCCAGTTTGTCGCCGTACTCGGTCAGGCTCTTCTTGACGCTGTGGGCATTGGCTTCGGCCTCGTTCTTGGCCTGCACCAGTTCCAGCTTTTTCTTGTCGTCGGCGGCGTTGATCTCGGCGTCCTTGACCATCTTCTGGATTTCTTCTTCCGACAGGCCGGAGTTGGCCTTGATGGTGATCTTGTTTTCCTTGCCGGTGCCCTTGTCCTTGGCGCCCACGTGCAGGATGCCGTTGGCGTCAATGTCAAACGACACTTCGATCTGCGGCGTGCCGCGCGCGGCCGGCGGGATGCCTTCGAGGTTGAACTCGCCGAGCAGCTTGTTCACCGCTGCAATCTCGCGCTCACCCTGGAACACCTTGATGGTCACGGCCGGCTGGTTGTCGTCGGCAGTGGAGAAGGTCTGGGCAAACTTGGTCGGGATGGTGGTGTTCTTGGTGATCATCTTGGTCATGACACCGCCCAGGGTTTCGATACCCAGGGACAAAGGTGTCACGTCCAACAGCAGCACGTCCTTGCGGTCACCGCTCAAGACCTGGCCCTGGATGGCAGCGCCCACGGCCACGGCTTCATCGGGATTCACGTCCTTGCGGGGTTCACGGCCGAACAGCTCCTTGACCTTCTCTTGCACCTTGGGCATGCGGGTCATACCGCCGACCAGGATCACGTCATGGATGTCGGCCACGTTCACGCCAGCGTCCTTGATGGCGGTGCGGCAAGGCGCAATGGTGCGCTCGATCAGCTCTTCAACCAGGCTTTCCAGCTTGGCGCGGGTGAGCTTGATGCTCAGGTGCTTGGGGCCGGAGGCGTCAGCCGTGATGTAGGGCAGGTTGATGTCGGTCTGGCTGCTGCTGGAGAGCTCGATCTTGGCCTTTTCGGCGGCTTCCTTCAGGCGCTGCAGGGCCAGCACGTCCTTGGCCAAATCAACGCCCTGGTCCTTCTTGAACTCGGCAATGATGAAGTCGATGATGCGCTGGTCAAAGTCTTCACCACCCAGGAAGGTGTCGCCGTTGGTGGACAGCACTTCGAATTGCTTTTCGCCATCGACATCGGCGATCTCAATAATGGACACGTCAAAGGTGCCGCCGCCCAAGTCATACACAGCAATCTTGCGGTCGCCCTTTTCGTTTTTGTCCAGGCCGAAGGCCAGGGCCGCAGCCGTGGGTTCGTTGATGATGCGCTTGACGTCCAGACCGGCAATGCGGCCAGCGTCCTTGGTGGCTTGGCGCTGTGCGTCGTTGAAGTAGGCCGGCACGGTGATGACGGCGTCGGTGACTTCTTCGCCGAGGTAGTCTTCGGCGGTCTTCTTCATCTTGCGCAGGATGTCAGCCGACACCTGCTGGGGAGCCATGCGGTTGCCGCGCACTTCGACCCAGGCGTCACCGTTGTCGGCAGCGGCAATCTTGTAGGGCATCAGGTCGATGTCCTTTTGCACTTCTTTTTCCGTGAACTTGCGGCCGATCAGGCGCTTGACGGCGTACAGCGTGTTCTTGGGGTTGGTCACCGACTGGCGCTTGGCGGACGCGCCCACCAGCACTTCGCCGTCTTCCTGGTACGCAATGATGGACGGGGTGGTGCGCGCGCCTTCGGCGTTCTCGATCACCTTGGGGGTGTTGCCCTCCATGATGGCCACGCAGCTGTTGGTGGTGCCGAGGTCAATGCCAATGATTCTTCCCATGATGTACTCCTAGCTATTCAAAAAAATTCAGATGTCCATAAAGTGTGGACGGATATTCGGCTTTCAAGCCCTGCGCGCCAGCGGCGCGCTGCCTGGCTGGTATTTATTTGGGGGCGGACACCGTCACCAGGGCCGGGCGCAGCACGCGCTCCACGATCGAGTAGCCCTTTTGCAGCACGCTGACCACGGTGTTGGCTTCGTGCTCGGAGGGCACCACGCTGATGGCCTGGTGTTGGTGCGGGTCAAACTTGGCGCCGGGGGCCGGGTTGATGGCGATCACCTTGTTGCGCTCCAGTGCGGCAATGAGTTGGCGCAGCGTGGCTTGGGCACCTTCGCGGATTTGCTCAGCGGTGGCGTCCTTGATGATCAGGCCGGCTTCCAGGCTGTCGGCCACGGGCAGCAGGCTTTCAGCAAAGCCTTCCACGGCAAACTTGCGGGCCTTGCTGATTTCTTCTTCGGCGCGGCGGCGGGCGTTTTCGGCATCGGCCTTGGCGCGCAGGTACTGGTCGGCCAGCTCCGAGCTCTTGGCCTGCAAGGTGGCCAGTTCGGCCTGCAGGGTGGCCATGGCATCGGCCTCATTGGCGTTCAGGGCCGCAACCAGTTCTTCGGGGCTGGGCTGGTTGGACTGGGGAGGGGTGGGGTTGGAGGCTTGTTCAGACATGCTTGTAAATCGTCCTGCAGATAAAACGTTGCCCCGCAGGTGGGGGCAATCAAAGCGCTTTCAAGAGCCCTGCGCTGCCGGCAGCAGCACAGGTGGCACGGGCCGCTGTTTAGCCGGCTACGCCCAGCAGTTCCACGTCGAACTTGAGGGTGGCATTGGGCGGAATCACGCCACCGGCGCCACGTGCGCCATAGCCCAGTGCTGCGGGGATGATCAGGGTGCGCGCGCCGCCCACCTTCATGCCGGCCACACCTTCGTCCCAGCCCTTGATGACCATGCCGGCACCCAGGCCGAACACAAAGGGGTCACCGCGGTCTTTGCTGGAGTCGAACTTGCTGCCCTGGGTATCGTCGTTGTAGAGCCAGCCGGTGTAGTGCACCTTGACCTGCTGGCCGGCAACGGCCTCGGCGCCCTCGCCCACGGTGGTGTCCAAATACTGAAGTCCGCTTGCTGTGGTTTGCATGAATGATCCTTTGGTTTATCTGGCCGCTGCTGCGGCGCCTGACTGCGGCGCGAGCGGAAAAGCCCTAAATTATGCCGCAAGCCTCTGCCGGGGCTTCGTGCCCTGCAGGCTATTTGACCGGCCGGGAAACGCCTGCAGCCCATTTGCTGGCAAAGGCGGGCAGTTCACCCAGGCGTTTGGCAAGGTCTGCGCCCGCAGGTGTCAGGACATAGCCGACGCCTTCGTGGTGGACCAGGCCGGCTTCGCGCAATTCCTTGATGCGCGTGTTCAGGGTGTTGGGCGTGATGCCGCCCACGCTGTCCTGCAAAAGGCGAAAGGTCTGTGCATGGCCATCGCGCAGTGCCCAGAGTACCCGCATGGCATAGCGTGACTCCAAAAGGCTGAGCAATTGGCCCATGGCAGCCGAATCCTTTGCACTCATTCATTCAACCTTTGTTCTTGCACTGTTTGCACCAGCTTAGCGGAATTCGGGGCCTGCTACAAGAATCATAGCTAGCCGGGCCAAGGATGTAAAAAGGCAGGCCTGTCACCCTTGTCAGCCGCTGGGCTCGGTGCTAAGGTTGCCGCATATCATGAGCGCAACCGGCTATGGAGAAAATACATGGAATACAACTTTGACCAGGTTCACAACTACTATGAACGTCTGGTATTTGAAGAGGTGGCTCGCCGCGCCCATGCCCCTGAATACGAGGACTACACAGCCGACATGCTGGCTGACGTGGCCTGTCTCTCACTGAACCGCTTGCCCGCACGCTACGTGCGCCACGATGTGGACATGATGTTCTACCTCACGGAACCTGAGCGCCAGGCCATGCAGCAGGCGCTGGATGAAGTGATGCAGTTTTCATTCGCCCTGGTGCGCGAACGCACGGCACGCGCAACCCGCTGATACTTCCTTCCGGGGCCTTGCTGCAAACGGCACGTGGCCGTCAGACCAGAACCACCTTGCCCTGTGCGTCCCGGAGCCACGCGGCGCGCTGAAGTCCGCGCAGCGCACTGCCGATGCGCAGTTCCTGGGCGTTTTGCACGTCTTGCAGGCTGAGGCGCTTTTCCACAATGCCCGGGCAGCGCGCGAGCAAGCGCCCACGCAGCACACCTGAGAGCACGCCGCTGGCCAAAGGGGGCGTGTACCAGTGCCCGTTCAGCTTGGCGAACAGGGTGCTGCGCGCACCTTCGGTGACTTCGCCCTGCGCGTTCAAAAACAGCGCATCAAACGCACCGTGGGCCATGGCCTTCTGGATGGCTGCGTCGTAGGCCGTGCGCAAGGAGGTTTTGTGGTTCAGCAATGGGGCTTCCTGCGGCGGCACTGCGTTATTGCTCAGTACCAGCCGGGCCGCTCCCGCAGGCAAGGGAGCCACTGCAGCATGCTGCCAGCGCAGGCCGCCGTCGTGCTGCAGGTCCAGCCGCAGGCGCCAGGTCTGTGACGCATCCAGCGCCTGCACTTGCTGCGCCAGGGCCGCCCGCACGGTGGCCTCGTCCATCTGAAAGCCCAAAGTCCGCGCGCTGGTCTGCAGGCGCTGCAGGTGCTGCACCAGATGGCGTACCTGCCCGCGGCTGACGCGCAGGGTTTCGAACAGCGTAAAGCCCGGGTCCATGCGGGTGAGAAAGCGGGCCTTGGCTTGGGTTTCGGCAAACTCGTCCTGGGCTTCAGAGTCCAGCACAATGCCGCCGCCCACACCCAGGGTGGCTGGGCGAAGTCCCTGGGCCTCTGGCCCCAGCAGGAGCGTGCGTATGGCCACCGACAGGCAGAAGCCACCCACGGCTTCTCCGGCTTGCGGTGCATCTACCCAGCCGATGGCGCCGCAGTACAGGCCGCGCGGCTCGGACTCCAGCTGGGCAATCAAGTCCATGGTGTGCACCTTGGGAGCGCCTGTGATGGACCCGCAAGGGAAAAGGGCGCGCAGCACCGCAGGGAAGTCCAGGCCGGGTAAGAGGGTGGACTCTACGGTGGAGGTCATCTGGTGCACGGTGCGGTAGGTTTCCACCGCAAACAGCTTGGGTACGTGCACCGAACCGATCTCGGAGATGCGGCCCAGGTCATTGCGTAGCAGGTCCACGATCATCACGTTCTCGGAACGGTTCTTGGCGTCATGTGCCAGCCAGTGGGCCCGCGCTGCGTCCTGTGCGCTGTCGGCCAGGCGCGAGGCCGTGCCCTTCATGGGCCGGGTGGTGAGGTGGCCTTTCTCGTTGCGCACAAACAGCTCGGGCGAGCTTGACAGCACCCAGTGGTCTTGTGGCAAGGCGGCCAGCACGCCAAAGGCCACCGGCTGCATGGCGCGCAGGCGGCGGTACAGGCCCACGGGCGTGCCGTAGTGCGAGCCGTGCTTGTTGAAGGTGTAGTTGACCTGGTAGGTCTCGCCCTGGCTGATCAGGCTGCGTATGCGCGCGATGTCGGCGTTGAAGCGTGCGGCGTCCACGTTGGGCTGCAGGTCGCAGATACCCGCAGGGGTTGGCGCATCACTCCCATCTCTTGCCGCCAGCCATTCGGCAACAGCCTCAGTGGACAGGTGTTGCAGGGTCTGGAACATCAGCACCCGAAGGCTGCTGCCATCACTCTTTGGCAGATGCCTGTGCCCGGCCTGCAGCAGCTTGGCGCCCCATTCGTAGTCGGCAAAGACGGCGGCATGCAGGCCACGCGCCTGGTCGGCGGCAACGGCCTGCCAGACGGCGTCCAGATTCAGCGGGTTGGTGCAGCGGTGCTCGCGCACGAATGCGCTGTACAGCCTGCTGGTGGGTGCTGCCGCGGTGGCGTGGCAGTCGTCCAGCAGGACAAAGACAGTGTCCAAATCAACTCCCGATACAGAGGCCGTGGGCGAAAAGCCCACGTTCCCTATTACAGCGTGTCAGTGAAGCTGCGCAGTTTGTCGGAGCGACTTGGATGTTTCAGTTTGCGCAAAGCCTTGGCTTCGATCTGGCGGATGCGCTCACGCGTCACGTCAAACTGCTTGCCCACTTCTTCCAGGGTGTGGTCGGAGGTCATCTCGATACCGAAACGCATGCGCAGCACCTTGGCTTCGCGGGGCGTCAGGCTGTCCAGGATGTCTTTGACCACATCGCGCAGACCGGCCTGCATGGCGGCTTCCATGGGGGCGGTGTTGGCACCGTCTTCGATGAAGTCACCCAGGTGGCTGTCGTCATCGTCACCAATCGGCGTTTCCATGGAGATGGGCTCCTTGGCGATCTTCATGATCTTGCGGATCTTGTCTTCCGGGATCTCCATCTTCTCGGCAAGCACCGAGGCATCAGGCTCGAAGCCAAACTCCTGCAGGTGCTGGCGGCTGATGCGGTTCATCTTGTTGATGGTTTCGATCATGTGCACCGGAATACGGATGGTGCGGGCCTGGTCGGCAATCGAGCGCGTGATGGCCTGGCGAATCCACCAGGTGGCATAGGTGGAGAACTTGTAGCCGCGGCGGTATTCAAACTTGTCCACCGCCTTCATCAGGCCGATGTTGCCTTCCTGGATCAGATCGAGGAACTGCAGACCACGGTTGGTGTACTTCTTGGCAATCGAGATCACCAGACGCAGATTGGCCTCGATCATTTCCTTCTTGGCCGCGCGGCTGGAGGACTCGCCCGAATTCATGCGCTTGTTGATGTCCTTGAGCTGGGCCAGGGGCACCACCACCTGCGACTGCAGGTCGGTGAGCTTTTGCTGGATGTCCTGCACTGGCGGAATGTTGCGGCCCATCACGGCGGCCCAGGGCTTGCCGGATGCGGCCTGCTTCTCGATCCACTTCAGGTTCAGGAGGTTGCTGGGTGCGGGCTGGTTGTGCTTGTCACGGCCGCTGAATTCGGCAATGAACTGTTCCTGCGGGTAGCCGCATTTGTCCACGATGATGCGGCGCAGTTCGCGTTCTTTCTTGCGCACGTCATCCACCTGGCCGCGCACCATGTCGCACAGCTTCTCGATGGCCTTGGCGGTGAAGCGGATGGTCATGAGCTCTTCGCTCAGGGCCTTTTGCGTCTTGACGTAGGCGGGCGTACCGTAGCCTTCCTTGTCATAGATTTTGTGGATTTTCTCGAACAACTCGCGCAGCTTGTCAAAGCGCTCCAGCGCCTGCTTCTTGAGTTCTTCGAGCTTCTTGGTCAGCGCCTTGGAGCCGCCCTTGCCGTCGTCGTCGTCGCCTTCGTCGAATTCGTCGAAGTCTTCTTCGGCCACATAGTCATCGGCCTCGTTGGGGTTGGAGAAGCCGTCCACCACGGTGGTGATGACGACCTTGCCTTCGCGGATTTCTTCGCCCAGGCGCAGGATTTCGGCAATCGTGGCAGGAGACGCGCTGATGGCCTCCATCATGGCCATCAGGCCGCCTTCGATGCGCTTGGCGATCTCGATTTCGCCTTCGCGGGTGAGCAGCTCGACCGTGCCCATTTCGCGCATGTACATGCGCACGGGGTCGGTGGTACGGCCGAACTCGCTGTCCACGGTGGACAGGGCCGCTTCGGCTTCTTCTTCGGCTTCTTCCACGGTGGCGGCGGTGGACACATTGTTGTTGAGCAACAGGGTTTCCGCATCCGGCGTCTGCTCGTACACGGCCACACCCATGTCGTTCAACATGGAGATCACCACTTCGAGTGTTTCAGCGTCGATCAGCTTGTCGGGCAGGTGGTCGGAGATTTCGCCGTGTGTCAGGTAGCCGCGGGTCTTGCCCAGGGTGATCAGGGCCTTGAGGCGCGCGCGGCGCTTGGCCATGTCTTCTTCGGACAGCACGGTCTCGTCCAGACCGAATTCCTTCATCAAGGCGCGTTCTTTGGCCTTGCTGATCTTCATGCGCAGGGGCTTGACTTTCTCGCCCGTGGCCGTGGTGGCAACTTCGGGCTCGCCTACCAGGTCGGCTTCAATGTCGGACATGTCCATGTCATCGCCGCCACCTGCGGGGGCCGCTGCAGCCTTGGGCTTGCGGCCGCGCTTGGCGCCGGTGGCCGGAGCAGTGCCCTCAGTGGCCGCCGCTTTGGGCGGGCGACCGGGTTTCTTTTTGACTACGATTTCTTCGGTAGCGGCAGCAGCAGCGGCTTTGGTAGCAGTTTTGGACACAGGCACAGGTTTCGCTTTCTTGTCGGTCTTGGCGGCCGTTTTGGCGGCGGACTTGGCGGCGGTCGGAACTGGCTTGGCTGATTTTTGAACGGGCATGCGAAAACCTCGGGTCATCAAAAAAAATATCGGGCGAACAGATCGAACGCCAACCGGGTCGCGCTTTACGGCCTCAGGTGGCAGGGTGGGAAGTCTTCCCAAGGCAAGATGTGAGGGCGAACATTTGGAATGCAATCCTTGCGGTGTGGTGGCCTGCTGAGAACGGTGTCTGCATGTGGCCTGTACCGGAGGTGTTGCTGTCGCTCTTGCCGAATCAACCTTGGATTATACCTTCGGTTTGTGCTTTTTCCAGCACGGCCATGAGTTCTACCCTGCGTTCGCGCAGGGTTTTGTAGCGCTGCAACGCGGATGGGTCGGACTTGGCGGCCTCGATGGCCTCGGTCTCCTGGGCCTTGATGTCATCCACCAGCATGCGGTTGAGCAGGTCGCGCAGTTCCGGGGCGGACTCGTCCATGGGCTGCACCGGAATGGCCGGTCCGGACATCAGGCGCAGCACCAGTTCCTCACCTGGGTGCTCGCGCAGTTGCTCGCGCAGGGACTCCCAGGGCATGGCGCCGTGCTCATGCATTTGTCCTTCCAGCCAGGCCAGCAGCGGACCATGCGGCTCGGGCAGATGGCACAGCAGGCTGTGGTCTTCATTGCTCAGTGTGTCCCACAGGGCCGACTGGCCCAAGAGAATGCGGGTGGCATGGTCGGCGCGGCTGGCCGGTTGCGAGCGGCCACCGGGGCGGCTGGTGCTGCGGCTCTGTGCGTAGCTGTTGCCATATCCCTTGCCTTGCGCGTAGCCACCCTTGCCATAGCCGTCTTGACCGAACTTGCCTTGGCCTTTTTTCCAGCCGCCTTCGCGTGCGGGCTTGGCACTGGGGGCCTGCGGGTTCCACAGCTCGGAGAGCTCGCGCCCGGTGAGCTGCACCAGGTCGGCAATTTCGCCCAGCAGTTGCATCTTCAGCGCCCCTTCGGGCATCACCGTCCACAGTGGCTTGGCGTTGCTGGAGAGGTGGGCGCGGCCCTCGGCGGTGTTGAGGTCCAGGCCCTCGCGCGCCGACTCGATCAGAAAGCGGCTCAGCGGCGTGGCCTCGGACACGTAGCGGGCAAATGCCTCGCGGCCATTGGCGCGGATAAAGCTGTCCGGGTCGTGTTCGGCCGGCAGAAACAGGAATTTGATGCTGCGCACGTCCGATGCAAAGGGCAGGGCGCCATCCAGCGCCTTGCGCGCGGCGCGCCGTCCGGCGCCATCGCCATCAAAGCTGAAGACCACCGAATCGGTGAAGCGAAACAGCTTTTGCACGTGTTCGGTGGTGCAGGCCGTGCCCAGTGTGGCCACGGCATTGGGAAAGCCCAGTTGCGCCAGCGCCACCACGTCCATATAGCCTTCGGTGACCAGCACATAGCCCTGCTCGCGCAGGGCGGCTCTGGCCTCAAACAGGCCATACAGCTCGCGGCCCTTGCTGAACACCGGGGTCTCGGGAGAATTGAGGTATTTGGGTTTGTCATCGCCCAGCACGCGTCCGCCAAAGCCTATGCACTCGCCCTTGATGTTGCGGATGGGGAACATGACACGGTCGCGGAAGCGGTCATAGCGTTTTTCATCGGCACCGTCTTCCTCCGCCGTGCTGATCACCAGGCCACTCTCCACCAACAAGGGGTCGTCGTAATGCGGGAACACGCTGGCCAGGCTGCGCCAGCCCTCGGGCGCATAGCCCAGGCCGAACTGCTTGGCCACCTCACCCGACAGGCCGCGGCCCTTGAAGTAGGCAATGGCGCGTTCGGACTCCCGCAGGGCTTTGCGGTAGGCGTCGCCGGCCTGCTCGAGCACGCTGGTGAGGGTGTGCTGCTTCTCGCGCTGCTCCTGGGCGCGCTGGCGGTCTTGTGGCGTGCCTTCTTCCTCGGGCACCTGCATGCCGTATTGCTGGGCCAGGTCTTTCACCGCCTCGATGAAGGTCATGCCGGCATGGTCCATCAGGAAGCTGATGGCGTTGCCGTTCTTGCCGCAGCCAAAGCAGTGGTAGAACTGCTTGGTGGGGCTGACCGAGAACGAGGGCGACTTCTCGCCATGGAAAGGGCACAGGCCCATGAAATTGGCGCCAGCCTTCTTCAGTGGCACATAGCGCCCGACGATCTCCACCACGTCAGCGCGGGCGACGAGTTCCTGGATGAAGGTTTGGGGAATGGCCATGGGGGCAATTATGCGGACAAGGTTCTGGTCGCTTTTCAGTCGCCCAGCACAAGGCCTTCACGGCGCGGGTCGGCACCGCCCAGCCAGCCGCCTGGTGTGCGCTGGATGGCCTGCAGGCCGCTGGGCATGGGGGTTTCTGACACCGTGTGGCCGCGCGCCTGCAGGGCGCTCACTACGGCCGGGTTGAAGCGACCCTGCTCCAAAAACAGCGGTCCACCCAAGGTGCCGAAATTGGGCAGGTTGATGGCCTGCTGCGGGCCCAGGCCCCAGGCAATCATGCCCAGCAGGGTCTTGGCCGTGAAGTGGATGATCATGGCGCCGCCAGGGCTGCCAGCACTCAGCAGCAACTGCTTGCTCTGTTTGTCGAACACCAGCACCGGTGACATGGAAGAGCGCGGCCGCTTGCCCGCTTCCACCCGGTTGGCAACCGGCGCGCCGTCCGCGCCCTGGGGCGTGAAGCTGAAGTCGGTGAGCTGGTTGTTGAGCAGAAAGCCACCGGCCAGACCCAGGCCGCGGTTGACCATCAGGTGCGAACCCCAGGCGGCCTCGATGGTGGTGGTCATGGCCAGGGCGTTGCCATTGGCATCCACGATGGAGATGTGCGAGGTGCCGTATTCGGGTTGCGCAGGCATGGGTGCGTAGCCCACGCGGCTCTGGCCGGGCGTTCCGGGCTGCACGGCCTCTATGCGCGGGCCGTCGGGCTGGATCAGTCTGGCGCGTGCGGCCAGGTAGTCGGGCGCCAGCAGGCTGGACCAGTTGCCTGCCGGGGCTTGGGTGAAGGCCGGGTCGGCCACGTACTGGGCGCGGTCGGCAAAGGCCAGGCGCGCGGCTTCGGTGTACAGGTGCAGCCACTGGGCAGCAGGTACGCCGTCGGCCAGTGGCTGGTCGGCGCCCGGGGTGTTGGACAGCAGGCCCAGAATCTGGCCTATGGCCAGGGTGCCGGAGCTGGGCGGCGGCATGCCGCAGATGCGCAGGGTTCGGGCCTGGGGTCGGAGCTGGTAGTCAAAGCACAGGGGCTCGCGACGCAGCGGCTGGTAGGCGGCCAGGTCGCTCAGGGCCAGCGAGCCTGGGTTGGCGTGCGCCTGCACCTTCTTCACCATCGCCTGTGCCACCTTGCCCTGCATCAGGGCGTCGGGTCCGATCTCCGCAATGGATTGCAGCACGGCGGCCAGCTCGGGGTTGCGCAGCACATGGCCCTCTGGCCAGGGCTGGCCGCGGCCGTCATAAAAATAGGCGCGGGCTACCGGGTCGGTCTTCAGGGCCTCATCAGCAGCGAGCAGGGTGGCCAGGCGCGGGCTGATGGCAAAGCCCTTGCGGGCCAGCCGGATGGCCGGTGCAAACAAGTCCTTCCAGGGCAGGCGGCCGTGGTCCAGATGGGCCAGGTAGAGCATGCGCAGGGCACCGGGCACGCCCACCGAGCGCCCGCCCACTGCGGCCTGCATGAACTCCAGGGGCTTGCCCGAAGCGTCCAGAAACAGCCCGGGTGTGGCTCCGGCCGGTGCCGTCTCGCGCCCGTCATAGGCCTGGGTATAGCGGCCATCAAAGTGCATCATGAAGGCGCCGCCACCGATGCCGCTGCTTTGCGGCTCCACCAGATTGAGCACCATCTGCACGGCCACCGCGGCGTCAAGTGCGCTGCCACCGGCTTGCAGGATTTCCTGCCCGGCCTGGGCGGCCAGCGGGTTGGCAGCCGCCACCGCATAGGTGTGGGTGGCCCAGCCTGGCTTGTCCACCACGGCGCTGGGCAACTCGGGCTGGGCCAGTGTCTGGGCGTGGGCCTGGCCGGCAAGGGATGCCACGGCCAGCAGGCCGCACAGGCTGGCCCTGTTCAGGCCGGCCAGGCGTGCCAGCCAGCGGGTACGTGGGGACGTAAGGGGGTGCATGGTTTACTTCTGCGGCCGGGGCAGGCGGCCCAGCAGGTAAAACTCGGGGTTGGGCAGCATGCCGGTGACGCTGGCCATGCGGTTGGACAGGCCAAAGAAAGCGGTGATGGCGGTGATGTCCCAGATGTCCTCGTCGCCAAAGCCGTGGGCCTGCAGTGCGGCAAAGTCGGCCTCGTCCACGGCCTGGCTGTTGGTGCAGACCTTCATGGCGAAGTCCAGCATGGCGCGCTGGCGCGGCGTGATGTCGGCCTTGCGGTAGTTCACCGCCACCTGGTCGGCCACCAGCGGCTTCTTCTCGTAAATGCGCAACAGCGCGCCATGCGCCACCACGCAGTACAGGCATGCGTTGGCGGCGCTGGTGGCGGTGACGATCATCTCGCGGTCACCCTTGGACAGGCCGGATTCCTCGCGCAGCATCAGGGCGTCGTGGTAGGCGAAGAAGGCCCGCCACTCGGCCGGGCGGCGCGCCAGGGCCAGGAACACATTGGGGATGAAGCCGGATTTTTCCTGCACTTCCAGAATCTTGGCCTGGATGTCGGCGGGCAGGGTGGTGAGGTCGGGCAGGGGGAATCGCATCTTCAGCTCCAGTGTCGGGAAAAGGATGTTACGCCGCCGGGCCGCCCCAAGGCGTAACGCGCCCCCTCGGGGGGCAGAGAGCCACACGCAGTGGGCGAACGTGGGGGCATAAATTCAATAATGTGGCGGGAGTTCGTCGCGCGGATTGCGCAGGCCCGGCTGGTTGCTGCTGCTGGCAGCCTGATCGCGCAGGCGCAGCAGCTCGGCCACCAGGGTGTCCAGGGTCTGCTGCTGGCGGATGATGATCTGGTCGAGCTTGTCCACCAGGTCCTCGGTAAAGCTGGCTTTGATTTCCAGCGCTTCCAGGCGTTCTTCTATCGTGTGCATTGCGGTCATGGCATCGATTGGAACAGACCGCGCGGGTCTGTGCCATTCAGGACATTTTGACCAGGGTCTCAAACTCGGACGCGCTGATCGGACGGGCAAACAGATAGCCCTGGCCGTAGTCGCAACCGGCCGCGGCCAGCAGGCTGCGCTGCTGCTCGGTCTCCACCCCTTCGGCAATCACCTGCATGCCCAGCGCATGGGCCATGACGATGATGGCCTTGCACAGCGCCAGGTCGGTGGATTCCGGGATGAGGTGGCGCACGAAGGACTGGTCGATCTTGATGTAGTCGATGTCAAACTTTTGCAAATAGGCCAGCGACGAGTAGCCCGTGCCAAAGTCGTCCAGCGACACCTTGATGCCCGCATCCCCCAAGGCCAGCAGTTGCTCGCCCACGATGGCGTTGGTGTCGAGCAGCAGGCCTTCGGTAATTTCCACCACCAGCGCCTCGCCGGGCAGGCCCAGCGCGTGCATCTGCATGCCCCAGGAGGCCTGGCCGCTGTCGTCGTGGCGGAACTGCACCGGTGAGCGGTTCACGCTGATCTGGAACTCCGGGTGCAGGGTCTGGCGCCACTTCTGCACCTGGGCTGCGGCCTGCTGGAACACCCATTCACCGATGTCCACAATCATGCCGCTGGACTCGGCAATCGGAATAAAGGCCGCCGGGCTGACCAGGCCGCGTTTGGGGTGCTGCCAGCGGATCAGGGCCTCGGCCTTGTGAATGGAGCCGGTGGCCAGCTCGATGATGGGCTGGTAGAGCACGCGGAACTGGTTGTCCACCAGCGCCGTACGCAAGTCATTGGCCAGGCGCACGCGGGTGAGTGCGGCCTCCTGCAGGGCCGGTGTGAAGAAGCTGAAGCGGTTGCGCCCCTCGCCCTTGGCCACGTACAGGGCCTGGTCGGCGTTCTTGTAAAGGTCTTCAATCTCGGTGCCGTCCATGGGGTACAGGGTGATACCCATGCTGGCTGACACAAACACCTGCTCGTCGCCAATCTGGAACAGTGCGTCCATGCAGCGCAATATCTTTTGCAGCAGGGGCTCGAGCTGGTTGGTGTTGGAGATGTCGGTCAGGATGACGGTGAATTCGTCACCACCCATGCGCGCCACGGTATCGGAGTCGCGCACGCACTGCTTGATGCGCTTGGCCGCCTCCACCAGCAGCTGGTCGCCGCTGTCATGGCCCAGGGTGTCGTTGACTTCCTTGAAGTGGTCCAGGTCCATGAACAGGATGGCCAGTTGCTGGCCGTCGCGCTTGCAGCGCTTGATCTCCTGCTCCAGCCTGTCGCGCAGCATGCGCCGGTTGGGCAGGCCGGTGAGCGCATCAAAAAAAGCCTGCTGGCGGATCAGCGCTTCGGCGTCCTTGCGCTCGGTGATGTCGGTGTGCGTGCCAATCATGCGCAATGGCTTGCCGTCAGCGTCCCGGCTGATCACCATGCCACGGCTCAGCACCCACTTCCAGTCGCCATCCTTGCACCGCACCCGGTGCTCGTTGTGGTAGGTGGGGGTGAGGCCCTGGAAGTGCCAGTCGCGGTCCATTTCCATCTGGGCCCGGTCGTCTGGATGGGTGCGCTGGTCGAGCTCCATGGCCTGGTTGGCCAGCTCACCTTCGGTAAAACCGTACATCTCGATCAGGCGCTTGGAGTAGAACTCCACACCCGTGGGGATATGCCAGTCCCACACACCGTCGCCCGTGCTCTCCAGGGCCAGCTTCCAGCGGTTCTCGGCGTCCAGCAGTGCGGCCCGTGCCAGCTTGCGTTCGGTGATGTTCTGGATCACCGAGGTGCGCGACAGCAGTTGCCCATGCTCCCAGCGCGAGGTGCCCACGGCGTGCAGCCAGATGCGCTGGCCCTTGGCGGTGATGGCTTCGAGCTCAAAGTCGTGGGTGCTGGGCTGGTGCGTAGTATCGAAATACGAGGCCCGCAGGAACTCCATGGACTGCGGCGTAAAGAAGCGTTCGGCCGTTCCCATGGCCGTGCCCGGCGCATAGTCCTCGGGTGAGGTCTCGAAGATGCTGTAGGTGCCTTCGGTCCAGAACACCTGGTCGGCCACGATGTCCACTTCCCAGCCGCCCACCTGTGCCAGCGCTTGCATGGACGTCAGCAGCCGGTCCAGCCGCTCCCGGTCTTTTTCTACCTGCACATAGTCGGAGACATCCGAGAAGGTGCGCACCATGCCGCCTTCGGGCAGCATTTGCGAGGTGACTTCCAGCGTGCGGCCCTGGGGCGTGACGCGCAGGTAGCGGGTGGGTACCGGGGCCTCGCCTTCACTGAACACATATTCGCGGGCGTGGCTTTCCACCAGTTCACCGTTGATGCCGAAATCACCGCGGCTGAACTGCAACTGGTTGACCTGCTTGAGTGTGGGCTGGGTGCCCAGGAAGTCAGCATGCAGATCGAGCAACTCGCAGGCGCGGGCGTTGAAGGTAATGATTCTGTGTGCCGCATCCAGCACAAACAGCCCTTGGCTGATGCTGCCCAGCGTGTCGCGCAGGACGTTGGAGCGCTCCTGCAGCTCCGCCTCCACAGCCTTGCGCTGGTTGAGGTCGGTGTGGGTGCCAATCATGCGCAGCACACGGCCTTGGGCATCGTGTTCCACGGCCATGCCGCGAGAGATCACCCAGCACCAACTGCCGTCTTTGTGCCGCATGCGCAGGTCCACCGAGTAGCTGGGCACGGCGCCGTCCAGATAGTCTTTGACAGCTTGCACCTGGATCGGCAGATCGTCCGGGTGCACCCGGCTGGAAAACTCTTGGTAGCCCTGCTGCAATTCGCCCGGGGCAAAGCCCAGGATTTCTTCCCAGCGCGCGGAGTGGGTTTGGGCGCCAGTGGCCAGGTTCCAGTCCCAAACACCCAGCCCGGAGCCCTCCAGCGCCAGCTTCCAGGGGTTTTCTTCCTCGGATACTGCTGGTGATTGGGGTTGGAATTCGCTCAGCTTATGAGCGGGCGGCTTGGGGCTGTGCATGTCAGGTGGTCGGCGTAGCGGGGTATTCGGCCTTCACTGGCATAACGTTTCCTCCCCAATAAATCATTTGCCTGTCATGTTACTTGGGTTTGCTGCCGCCTCTGCGCCTGCCCGGGGCCTGAATTTTCGCGCAGTCCATTGCCCCAGGTCATCAATGTAGGTAAACACCGCCGGAATGACCAACAGGCTCAGGAAGGTGGAGGTGATCAGCCCGCCAATCACCGCAATCGCCATGGGCGCGCGAAAGCTGGTGTCGGCCGCGCCCAGGCCTATCGCAATGGGCATCATGCCCGCGCCCATGGCCAGGGTGGTCATGATGATGGGGCGGGCGCGCTTGTTGCAGGCGTCCAACAGCGCCTGCAGGCGCGTCATGCCATGCTCGCGCCGGGCCAGGATGGCGTACTCCACCAGCAGGATGGAGTTCTTGGTGGCCACGCCCATGAGCATGATCAGCCCGATCAGCGAGGGCATGGAAAAGCTCTTGTCGGCCAGCAGCAGGCCCACAAAGGCGCCGCCCAGCGAGAGCGGCAGGGCAAACAGGATGGTTACCGGGTGCAGCAGGCTCTTGAACAGCAGCACCAGCACAATGTAGATGCACAGCACGCCGGTCAGCATGGCCAGGCCGAAGCTGGCAAACAGCTCGCCCATGACCTCGGCGTCGCCCACCTCGCGCACCGCCACGCCGGGCGGCAACTGTTTGATAGAGGGGAGCTCCTGCACGGCTGCAGCCACCTCGCCCAGCGGCAGGCCGGAGAGCTCGATGTCGAAGTTGATGTTGCGTGAGCGGTCGTAGCGGTCAATCACCGCCGGGCCTCCGGCCACCTCCAGCGTGGCCACCTGGCTGAGCATGACGGGTCCGCGTGTGCCTGGCACCGAGAGGCGCCCCAGCAGGTCCAGATCAGACCGGGCGGCGCTGTCGAGCTTGACCACAATCGGCACCTGGCGCTGGCTGAGGTTCAGCTTGGGCAGGGCTGCGTCATAGTCGCCCAGGGTGGCAATGCGCAAGGTGTCGCCAATGGCTGCACTGGTCACACCCAGGTCGGCGGCACGGGCAAAGTCCGGGCGCACGGCAATCTCGGGGCGCACCAGGCTGGCACTCGATGCCACATTGCCCAGGCCGGGAATGGTGCGCAAATCCTTTTCCACAGCCTGCGCGGCCAGGTTCAGGGCTGCGGGGTCTTCGCCGCTGAGCACCAGCACATATTTCTCGCCCGAGCCGCCCAGGCCCACCTTGCTGCGGATGCCGGCAATGGGCTCCAGCGCCTCGCGGATCTGCTGTTCGATGCCCTGCTTGCGTGGGCGCGCATGGCGCTCGTCGAGCAGGATGGTCAGCGTGGCCTTGCGCGCCTCGGCCGCACCCTGAGGCGCGAAGGGGTCGCTGCCGGCGGCACCGCCGCCAATGGTGGTGTAAATGCTTTTGACATGCGCGACCTTCATGAGGCGTTGGCGGGCGTCTTCGGCCGTCCGCTGCGTTTGCGCCAGGGTGGAGCCGGGAGGCAGCTCCAGGTAGGCCTGGGTCTGCGAGTTGTCATCCGGCGGAATAAAGCCCTTGGGCAGCAGTGGAATCAGCATCAGCGAGCCAACGAAGAAGGCCATGGCCCCCAGCGCCGTCACCAACCGGTGCTTGACGCACCAGCTGGCCCAGCGCATGTAGATGCGCATCCAGCCCGGCTCGGTGTGCGCCGTGACGATGGGCTTGAGGATGTAGGCCGCCATCATGGGGGTGAGCACCCGCGCTACCAGCAGCGAGGCTGCCACGGCGAGTGAGGCTGTCCAGCCAAACTGCTTGAAGAACTTGCCGGGAATGCCCGCCATGAAGGCGGTGGGCAGGAACACTGCAATCAGCGTGAAGGTGGTGGCAATCACGGCCAGGCCGATTTCATCTGCGGCTTCCATGGCTGCCTGGTAGGGCGACTTGCCCATGCGCAGGTGGCGCACGATGTTTTCCACCTCCACAATCGCATCGTCCACCAGAATGCCGATGACCAGTGACATGGCCAGGAGGGTCACCACATTGATGGTGAAGCCCAGCTGATGCATGCCGATGAAGGCCGGTATGGCCGATAGCGGCAGCGCCACGGCCGACACAAAGGTGGCGCGCCAGTCACGCAGAAACAGCCACACCACCAGCACGGCCAGGGCCGCGCCCTCGTAGAGCAGGTGCATGGAGCCGTCGTATTCCTCCTGCACCGGGGTGACAAAGTCAAAGGCCTCGGTAATCTGCATGTCCGGGTGCAACACGCGCAGCTCTTCCAGTGCCCGGCGCACGCCGGCGCCTACTTCGAGCTCGCTGGCGCCTTTGCTGCGCGCCACCTCGAAGCCCACCACTGGTTTGCCATTGAGCAGGGCGGCAGAGCGAGGCTCTGCCACGGTGTCGCGGATGGTGGCCACCTGGTCCAGGCGGATGTGGCGCCCGTCCGGCAGGGACAGTTCCATGGCTTCGAGCTCGCGCGCCGAGGCCACGGTGGCCAGGGTGCGCACGGGCTGCTCGCTGCCGCCCACATCGGCGCGGCCACCGGCCGACTCCTGTTGCGTGAGCTTGAGCTGGCGCGAGATGTCGGCGGCGGTTGTGCCCAGGGCCTGCAGGCGTGCCGGGTCCAGCGCCACTTCCACCTGGCGGTCGGCGCCGCCCACGCGGTTGATGGCTCCCACGCCGCGCACCGAGAGCAGCTTGCGGGTGATGGTGTTGTCGACAAACCAGCTCAGGGCCTCGTCATCCATCTGGCTGGAGCCCACCGTGTACGCCAGCACCGGCGAGCCCGCCAGGTTGATCTTGCTCACCGCCGGGTCGCGCAGGTCGCCGGGCAGGTCGGCGCGTATCTGGGCGATGGCCGAGCGCACATCGTCCACCGCTTCCTGGCCTGGTTTTTCCAGGCGAAATTCGGCGGTGATGCTGACGCCGCCGTCCTGCACCTTGGTGTAGATGTGTTTTAAGCCCTGCAGGCTGGCGATGGCGTTTTCCATCTTGCGCGCCACCTCGGTTTCCAGCTGCGCCGGTGCGGCACCGGGAAGCGATGCCGACACCACCACCGTGGGCAGGTCCAGGTCGGGGAAGTTCTGCACCTTCATGCTGTTAAACGACAGCAGCCCGGCAAAGGTGAGCATGACAAACAGCATCACCCCGGCAATCGGGTTTTTGATGGACCAGGCTGAAACGTTCATTTCGCGCTGCCCAGGCGAACGGTATCGCCATCGTTCAGGAACCCGGCGCCGGTGACGGCAACCGTGGCGTCAGCCGCCAGGCCCTTGAGAATTTCCACCTGCGTGCCCACGCGTCGGCCAACCTCCACTTTATGCTGGGCCACTTTGTTGGCGGCACCGATCGCAAAGACATAGCTGAAGCCATCGCGCACCACCACGGCCTCTTGCGGCACCGTGAGCGCATTGCTGTTGCCCAGCGCAAATTCCCCGCGCGCAAACATACCCGCCTTGACACCGGAATCAGCTGACGTGGTTTTCAGGTCCACATACACCAACGCGGCGCGGCTTTGCACATCCACCGTGGGCGCCACCATGCGCACCCGGCCTGCGACCTTGCTGCCACTGGCGCTGACCACCTGCACCGGCGTGCCCACCTTGACGCGGCCCAGCTCGGTGGCGGTGACTTCGGCACGCCACTCCAGGCGGCCCTGGCGGATCAGGCGAAAGAGCTCAGTGCCGGCACCCGGCACCGCACCCACGGTGGCGCCGCGGGCGGAGATGATGCCGCTGTCCGGGGCCAGCACCAGGGCGTGCTTGAGGCGCAAGTTCTGTTGCAGCAGCGCGGCTTCGGCGCTCTGCACGCGCGCCTTCGCGCTCAGGTCGGTGGTGCTGTACTGGTTGATCTGCTGGGCGCTCAGGGCGCCGCTGGCTTGCAGGCTGCGGGCGCGCTCGGCATTGGCCGCCGCATCTGCAGCCTGCGCCTGCGCCTCGGCCAGATTGGCTTTGGCCAGGGCCACGTCGGCCTGCACTGTGTCGGACGCAAACACGGCCAGCACCTGGCCCGCTTTGACGGCATCGCCCACATTGGCGCGCACTTCCTGCAGCTTCAGGCCGCCCGATTCCGAGGCCACGCTGGCTTCCTGCCAGGCTGCAATATTGCCGTTGGCCGCCAGCGCCAGCGGCAGGCTGGCCTGGCTGGGTTTGGCGGTGGTGACCGTCATCGAGGGCTTGGGCGCGGCGCCGCTCTGGGGCGCATTGGCGTCTTGGGCATGGCTGGCTGGGCCAAAGCCCAGGAAAAGGCCGAGACCGCCCAGCGCCAGGCACAGGGCCGTGGCCAGGGTGAGGGGGGTGAGCTGCAGTTTTTTCATGGTCGTGATTCGGTTCAATGGCTGTCTTGGGGCAGGGCTGCATCAGGCGTCCAGCCGCCGCCGAGTGCGCGGTACAGCGCAATCCAGGCCTGGGTGCGCTGCAGGTCGAGTTGCAGCAAGGTGGTTTGGGACGCCAGCGCGATACGCCGCGCGTCTTCCAGCTCCGGCAGGTTGGCAGCACCCGCCTGCACACGCGCCTGGGTGGCGTTGAAAGAGGTGGTGTAACCCGCAGCGGCCGTAGCCGCATCTTCTCTTTGCGCTGCGGTGCTGGATAGGCTGAGCAAGGCGTCTTCCACCTCACGCACGGCCTGGCGCACGCGGGCGCGGTACAGGGCTTCGGCCTCGGTGTAGCGGGCCTGTGCGGCCTGCACATTGGCCACGCGCCGCCCTCCGTCAAAAATTGGCAGGCTCAAGACCACCGGGCCAATGGACCAGGTGCTCAGGTCGGTGGTGCTGCCCTGGCTGCTGTAGTTGAGCGTACCGATCTGGCCGTTTAGCGTCAGGCGCGGGTAGCGCTGGGCCTGGGCCGAGCCCAGGTCGGCGCTGGCGGCGGCCACTTCGCGCTGGGCAGCGTACAGGTCGGGGCGCTGGGACAGCACCTCGGCCGGCACGCTGGCCACGGCGGGCATGGCTGCCGGGTTCTGGTTCGGCGCGTTGCTGTCCGCCACGCTGTCTTGCAGGCGCTGGCGCAGGGTGGGCTCTGGGACTGCGGTGAGCGCCACCAGGGCCTTGAGCGTGCTGTCGCACTGGCTGGCCTGCTGGGTGCTGCGGGAGCGGCCTTCGGCGGCGCTGGCATCTGCCAGGGCGGACACGGCAGGCGCGGTGAAGCCGGCCTGGGCGCTGAGGGCACTCAGGCGCGCACTTTCCCCGCGCGAGCGGGTGTCGGACTGCAGCACGGCCAACACCTGTCGGCAATTGCGCCAAGCGTAATACTGGGTGGCGGTTTCTGCCGCCACCGACACGCGCGCCTCATGCCACTGGGCGCCCGTGCCCTGCAGCCTGGCCTGGGCGGCATCGGATGCTGCCGCGTTGGCACCGAACAGATCGATTTCCCAAGAGGCATCCAGGCTGGATGACAGGGCCGTGCCCACCATAGGGCTGGCGCTGGTGACACCGCGCTGTGCGCTCAGCGACGCATTCAGGCTGGGCCGGTTGGCAGCAGTTGCCGTGGCCAAGGCTGCGCGCGACTGGGTCAGGCGCGAGGTGGCACTGGCCAGTGTGGGGCTGACGCGCTGTGCGGCCTCTATCAGGTCCACCAGCACCCGGTCGCCCAGACCTTGCCACCACTGTGCCAACTGGGCACTGCTGCCGCCATGGGGCAGGGGTGCGTTCCAGGCAGGTGGCACAGTGCGGTCGGCCCCAGTGTTGCCGGACTGCGCTGGCAAAGGTGCCGCACAGCCCGTAGCCAGCAAGCCCAGAGCTGCTGCAGCAGCACATATATATGCAAGACGTTGCATGGGTTTCAAGAGAGTATTCCTGGCTGTCAAGGTGAAGAGGAGCCCGAGCTTACCTGCTTCGCTTTATCCAACTGCAGCCAGGCGGCATTGCACCCTCTTTTTGCCGATCAGGGCCGGGGTCTTTGCCAGCCGGGCCAGCGGCCATGGGCTGCCCTTGTTAGAGTGCGCGCCATGTCTGCTACCCGCGCCCTGGTCTGGTTCAAACGCGATTTGCGGGTGCATGACCACGCGCCGCTGGTGGCCGCCCTGGCCCATACCGATGCGCTGGGCCTGTTTGTGATTGAGCCCGAATGGCTGCAAAGCCCCGAGTGCGATGCCAGCCACGTGGACTTTGCCCTGGGCTGCCTGACCGAACTGCGTGCGGCGCTGGCACGGCGTGGCTTGCCGCTTGTGGTGCGGGTGGGCACGGCCGTTTCTGTGCTGGCGCAGTTGCACACCGAGCTGGGCTTCACGCACCTGCTCAGCCACGAGGAAACCGGTTCGGGCTGGTCGTATGCACGCGACCTGCAGGTGGCCGCCTGGTGCCAGTCCAGCGGCACACGCTGGCAGGAGTTCACCCAGACCGGCGTGGTGCGTCGCCTGGGTAGCCGCAGCGGCTGGGCCAAGCGCTGGCAGGCGCGCATGGAGGCGCCGCTGGCCATTCTGGAGCACGGCTTTTGCGCCGCTGTGCCGCTGGAGCAGGCGGACCTGCCCACGCTGGCGACCTTGGGCCTGGCACCGCACGGCAAGACGCTGCAGGCGGCCGGTGAGAAGGCGGCGCGGCGCACCCTGAAGAGCTTTTTGCAGGAGCGTGGCTTTGGTTACCGCAAGGCGCTCTCCAGCCCCTTGAGCGCCGAAGACGGTTGCAGCCGCCTGAGCCCGCACCTGGCCTTTGGCACCCTGTCCTTGCGCACCGTGCACCAGGCCACCGAGGTGGCCATTGCCAGCACACCTGAGCGCGGCCTGGCTTACGGCCTGCGCGGCTTTGCCGGGCGCCTGCGCTGGCACTGCCATTTCATGCAGAAGCTAGAAGACGAGCCCGGCATTGAGTTCCACAATTTCGCCCGCGTCTGCGACGGCCTGCGCGAAGACGATTTCAACGAAGCCCACTTTGCCGCCTGGTGCGAGGGCCGCACAGGATTTCCCATGGTGGATGCCTGCATGCGCTCGCTGGTGGCCACTGGCTGGCTCAACTTCCGCATGCGCGCCATGCTGGTGAGCTTTGCCAGCTACCACCTGTGGCTGCACTGGCGGCCCACGGGGCTGTTTCTGGCGCGCCAGTTTCTGGACTTTGAGCCCGGCATCCACTGGAGCCAGATGCAGATGCAAAGCGGCACCACCGGCATCAACACACTGCGCATGTACTCGCCCACCAAGCAGGCACAGGACCAGGACCCCGAGGGCCTGTTCATACGCCGCTGGGTGCCCGAGCTCTCTCGCGTGCCGCTGCCCTACCTGGCCACACCGTGGAAGATGGATGACAGCGTGCAGCACATGGCGGCCTGCCGCATCGGCGTGGACTATCCCGCGCCGGTGGTGGATGACAAGCTGGCCATGAAGGCTGCCAAAGACCGCCTGTATGGCCTGCGCCAGAGCGTGCAGGCGCGCGAAGAGGCCGGTGCTGTGCAGGCCCGCCATGGTTCGCGCAAGAGCGGGCTGCCTCCCTCCGGCAAGGGGGCCAAGGCGGTCGTGCCGCGCAGATTGCGGGCAGTTCCTGCGGTTGCAGAACCATCCGCACAGGGCGACCTGTTTGCCTGAGGCGGCCAGCCCATCCACCCCCCCCCTTGGAAGCACCCTCCCGCAGAAGCCCCCCATTGAAGAAGACACCATGAAAAACGATTTCAAAGGCAACAAGCAATCGCTACCCAGCAAGCCCTGCGCGGTGTGCGGCCGCACCATGAGCTGGCGCAAGGCCTGGGCCAAAAACTGGGAGTCGGTGCTGTACTGCTCTGACGCCTGCCGCGCCCGCAAGGCGCAGGTAAAACATGGATAAGTCCCTGATGCCGCCATCCCCCTTGCCCGCCACCGTGCGCCATCTGGTCATCGTGCTGGGCGACCAGCTGGATGAACAATCCTCGGCACTGCAGGGCTTTGATGCGCAGCAGGACGTGGTGTGGATGGCCGAGGTGGCCGAGGAGTCCACCCATGTGTGGTCAGCCAAGCAGCGCATTGCGGTGTTCCTGAGCGCCATGCGCCACTTCGCCCAGCACCTGCAGGCACAGGGCCTGCCACTGGTCTACACGCGACTCGACGATGCCGACAACCTGGGCACGCTGCAGCTGGAACTGGGCCGGGCCATCAAGCAGTTGCAGCCCGCAGCACTGGTGATGACGGCCCCCGGAGACTGGCGCGTGCTGCAGGCCTTGCGCGCAGCGGCGGCCGAGCACCAGCTGCCCCTGGAGTTGCGCGATGACACCCATTTCTTCAGCACCGTGCGCGAGTTTGCCGCGCACGCCCAGGGCCGCAAACAGCTGCGCCTGGAATATTGGTACCGCGCGCTGCGCCAGCAGCACGGCATCCTGATGGAGGGTGGCGAGCCGGTGGGTGGGCAGTGGAATTTCGATGTGGACAACCGCGAGTCCTTCGGCAAGGCCGGCCCGCAGAACGTGCCCGCACCCACGCGCTTTGCGCCGGACGCCATCACCACAGATGTGCTGGCCCTGGTGAACCGCCGCTTTGCCGGCCACCCCGGCACGCTGCACAGCTTTGGCTGGCCTGTCACGCGGGAGCAGGCGCTGCGGGCCCTGAACGCCTTCATCACAGAGCGCCTGCCGCTGTTTGGAAAATATGAAGACGCCATGTGGCAGGGCGAGGCCTGGCTGTACCACTCGCACCTGAGCTGCGCGCTCAACCTCAAGCTGCTGCAGGCGCGGGAAGTAGTGCAGGCGGCTGAAGACGCCCACCGCGTGGGCCTGGCGCCCATCGCCTCGGTGGAGGGCTTTATCCGGCAGATTCTGGGCTGGCGCGAATACGTGCGCGGCATCTACTGGACGCAGATGCCGGACTACCTGGAACGCAACGCGCTGGACGCGCAGGCCGATCTGCCGGCCTGGTACTGGACGGGCAACACCGACATGGCCTGCCTGAAGGATGCCATTGGCCAGACCCTGGAGCACGGCTACGCCCACCACATCCAGCGCCTGATGGTCACGGGCCTGTACGCACTGCTGCTGGGCGTGCGCCCGCAAGCCGTACACAGCTGGTACCTGAGCGTGTACGTGGACGCGGTGGAATGGGTGGAACTGCCCAACACCCTGGGCATGGGCCAGTTTGGTGACGGCGGCCTGATGGCCAGCAAACCCTATGTGGCCAGCGGCAAATACATCCAGCGCATGGGCAACCACTGCAAGGGCTGCCGCTATGACCCGGCACTCTCCACGGGCGAGGCGGCCTGCCCCTACACCACGCTGTACTGGGACTTCTTGATGCGCCACGAAACCCTGCTGAAGAAGAACCCGCGCATGGCCATGCAGCTCAAGAACCTCAGCCGTCTGGACGAGGCGGCGCGTGCGGCCATCCGTGGGCAGGCAGAGGCACACCGGCAGGGGCAGACCTTGAAATGATGGATCGGCATCGTTAATTACTGCAGCTACAATAATTCGATGCAAATGACGTTTGACCCGGTCAAGGATGCATCCAATCTGGAGAAACACGGTGTGTCGCTTGCCTTGGCTTTGGAGCTTGATTGGGAATCGGCGTTGGTCTGGGTTGATGCGCGTTTTGAATATGGGGAGTTACGCATGATCGCGTTAGCGCCCCTCACTGGAATTTTGTATTGTGTGGTTTTTGTAGACCGTGAGCCCGTGCGAAGAATCATCAGTTTGCGCCGGGCCAACCGACGAGAGGTGAAGCACTATGTCCAAAGTTAGCAAACGTCCTTCAGTGACCATGCCCAGCGTTGCGGAAGACAAAGCCATCACGGCCGCAGCAAAGGCCGACCCGGATGCGCAGCCGCTGACGCCACTGCAATTAAAGGCGATGGTCCCGCTAAAGTCCCTGCGCGGTCGGCCAAAGTCCGAGAACAAAAAAATGCTGGTCTCTGTGCGCTACAGCCCTGAGGTGCTGGCCTACTTTCGGTCTACCGGTGAGGGCTGGCAGGCGCGCATGGATGGTGTGCTGCAACAGTATGTTGCCCGCCACTCGCGCCAGGCATGAGTGATGGGTGCTGCACGCGCTTTGAATTTGCGCAGGCTTGCATCACCCGGCCGTGAGCTTGTGCACCAGATCCGCCGTGGTGCTGGCGCCGTATTTGCGCATCAGCCGCGCGCGGTAGATTTCCACCGTGCGGTGGCTGATGGCCAGCGTCTTGCCTATGAGCTTGCTGGTCAGGCCCTGCAGCAAATAAGCCGCCACCTCGCGTTCACGCGCGGTGAGTTCGGCGCGCACCGGGCGGCTGGCGCTTAAATCTTCAAAGCACCAGATGCCGGCCTCGTGCGGCGCCAACTGGTTGAGGGCGCGCCCGGTCACATGGCACCAGAAGGGCTCGCCTGCGGTGCGCCCGCCCAGGCGCTTCATGATGCGGTTGTCGGCATACGTGCCCTTGCGGTTCAGGATGGGCGCAATGCGCGCGCCGGTGCGCTCGTACTCGGCCGCACTGGGGTAGAGCACCTGGAACGACTGGCCCAGTAGTTGCGTGCGCTCCACGCCAAACATGTCGCACAGGTGCTGGTTGCAGTCGGTGATGCTGCGGTTGCTCGACAGGGCCAGGCCCACCGGGGCCAGATCAAAGGCAAGGCGGTAATCAGTGTCCATGGTGTGCGGGCGGGCAAGGTTTAGGGCAAGGTTTGAAGGCAGGCAAGGGTTGGACTCTACGAAAAACTACGTATGCGGTTACGTAGTATCGTAAGGGCTTCGCCCATACAGGAGGACAGTGCAGTGAACAAGATTTACCCCAGCGCGGCAGCCGCGCTTGAAGGCATCGTGCAGGACGGCCAGCTCATGGCCGTTGGCGGTTTTGGTTTGTGCGGCATTCCCGAGGCGCTGATCGATGCGCTCAAGGACACCGGCGTCAAAGACCTGACCGTGATTTCCAACAACGCCGGTGTCGACGGATTCGGCCTGGGCAAGCTGTTGGAGACCCGCCAGATCAAGAAGATGATCTCCAGCTACGTGGGCGAAAACAAAGAGTTCGAGCGCCAGTACCTGGCCGGTGAGCTGGCGCTGGAGTTCACGCCCCAGGGCACGCTGGCCGAGAAGCTGCGTGCCGGTGGCGCTGGCATCCCCGCCTTCTTTACCAAGACCGGTGTGGGCACTTTGGTGGCCGAGGGCAAGGAACTGCGCGAGTTTGATGGCGAGACCTATGTCATGGAACGTGCACTGCTGCCTGAGGTGTCCCTGGTCAAGGCGCACCGCGCCGACAAGTCGGGCAATCTGCAGTTCCGCTTTACCGCGCGCAACTTCAATCCGGCCGTGGCCATGGCCGGCAAGATCACCGTGGTGGAAGTCGAAGAGATTGTGGAGACCGGCAGCATGGAGCCCGACTCGGTGCACCTGCCCGGCATTTATGTGCACCGCATTGTGCTCAACGCCAACCCGGAAAAGCGCATCGAGAAGAGAACCATCACCGAAAAAGCAGGAGTTTGACCATGGGCTGGAATCAAGACCAAATGGCCGCACGTGCGGCGCAAGAGCTGGAAGACGGTTTCTATGTGAACCTCGGCATCGGCATTCCCACCCTGGTGGCCAACCATGTGCCCACCACCAAGGAAGTCTGGCTGCAGTCCGAAAACGGCATGCTGGGCATTGGCCCCTTTCCGACCGATGACAAAGTGGATGCCGACCTGATCAACGCCGGCAAGCAGACGGTGACCACGCTGCCGGGCTCCAGCATCTTTGGCAGCCACGAGAGCTTTGCCATGATCCGCGGCGGCAAGATCAACCTGAGCATTCTGGGTGCCATGCAGGTCAGCGCCCAGGGCGACCTGGCCAACTGGATGATCCCGGGCAAGATGGTCAAGGGCATGGGCGGCGCCATGGACCTGGTGGCCGGTGTGAAGCGCGTGATCGTGCTGATGGAACACGTGGCCAAGAAAAAAGACGGCACCGAGGATCTGAAGATTCTTCCCCACTGCACCCTGCCGCTCACCGGCGTGGGCGTGGTGGACCGCATCATCACCGACCTGGCCGTGATGGACGTGACGCCCCAAGGCCTGAAGGTGGTGGAAC
The DNA here is from genome assembly GCF_003415675.1 of Rhodoferax lacus. Classification (GTDB taxonomy): domain Bacteria; phylum Pseudomonadota; class Gammaproteobacteria; order Burkholderiales; family Burkholderiaceae_C; genus Allorhodoferax; species Allorhodoferax lacus. Next base: position 744,569 of record NZ_QFZK01000001.1, on the reverse strand, counting down.
TGGCGCCCGACGTGACGCTGGAACTGCTGCAAAGCAAGACCGGTGTGCCGCTGATCTGAGCATCTGCTATGTTCAAGCCCTATGCAAAGAAAACGTATTGGGCTGCTGCTTGCCACGCTCTGGGTGCTTGTACTTCTGCAAGTGCAAGGGGCGTGGGCCAAAACGCCAGGTGAGGTTGAGCCCGGCGCCACCCTGCGCGAGGCCAAAATGCGCGGGCTCAATGGCCCGGACCGCCTGCTGTCGCAGTACCGTGGCAAGCCGCTGTTGATCAATGTGTGGGCCAGTTGGTGCGGCCCCTGCCGCCAGGAGATGGGTTCGCTGGAGCGCCTGGCCTGGCGCGAGGAGGGCAAGCGCTTCACGGTGATCGGTATTTCCACCGACGACAGCGAGCCCGCAGCCAAGCGCTATTTGCAGCAGGCCAATGCCACCTTGAACCATTACATCGACCGTGCGCTGGAGTTGGAGAACATGCTGGGCGCCGAGCGCCTGCCGCTGACCATCCTGGTGGACGCCAATGGGCGGGTGCTGGCGAAATATTCTGGTGCCCGCGAATGGGATGATGCCGAAGCGGCCCGCTGGATTGGCAGCCGCCTGCCAGCCAAAAAATAAGCAGGCCAGCCAACCATGTCCCTTCAGGTAAGACCCGTCAGGTCGGTAGCCATTCTGGCCACCATCACGATCACCGCGATCGTGCTGTCGGCCGCCTCCTTGCTGCTGAGCTTGCGTGCGCGTGAGTTGCAGCATTCACAGCAGGAGACACAAAGCCTGGCCCAGATGCTCATGGAGCAGACGGAGAAGAACTTCACCAGTGCGGACCTGGTGTTGCAGGGCGTGCAGGAGCGCCTGGCATCGCCCTTCGGGCGGCAGCTTCCACTGGACAGCAGGCTGGTTCGGCTGCTGCTCAATGCCCGCGTGTCGGGGCTGAAAAACCTGAGTTCCATTTTTTTGGTGGATGAGAACGGGATGCTGGTCAATTCCTCGCGCGAGCAAGTCATTGCCGACCTGTCGCTGGCGGATCGTGCGTATTTCAAGGTGTTTGCCGAGGGCCGGCCCGATATCGCCTATTTAGACAAGCCGGTTCGCAACCGCATCGACAACAGCTGGACGCTGTACCTCGCGCGCCGGTTGTCCGCCAAAGACGGCAGCTTCATGGGGGTGGCGGTTGCTGCCATCAGCATTGCCGATTTGGAAAAAAGCTTTAACGGTGTGCAACTGGACTACGCGCGGCCTGTCAGCGTCTATATGTCTGACGGTACCCTGGTGGCCAGTCTGCCGCACCGGGAAGACGCCATGGGCCGTGTGGCTCCGGAGTTTCAGGGCAATACAGTGCCTGGCAAGCCCAACGAAATAAGCATCCTGAGTCAGCGCAATGCGTCCGGTGGCAACGAGAAGCTGGTTGTGGGCAGGCTGGCGAACTTTCCACTGCTGTTGGCTGTCACGGATGTGGAGGAGCAGAGCCTGCAGCCCTGGCGGGAAACTGCCATTCCCGTGGCCGTGGGCGTTCTGCTGGTGAGCGTGTTTACAGCCATGGTATCCGTTTACCTGATCAGCAAGCTGCAGCGCAAGGAGGCCCTGACGGAGGCGCTCAATTCCGCCAATGACCGCTACCAGCACACGGTGGACTCGGTGATGGACGCCATCGTTGCGGTGGACGAGCGCATGGTCATTCTGCTGTTCAATCCTGCAGCCGAGCTGATGTTCGGGCGCCTGGCCAAGGACACCCTGGGCCGTCCGCTGGACATCTTGATCCCGGCCAACCTGCGCCGCGTGCACGAAGGTCATATGCAGCAGTTTACGGGCCCCGACCATGACCTGCCCCGTACGGTGGTGCCCACCCGCAACATCGTGGGTTTGCGGGCTGACGGCACCGTGTTTCCGATTGAATCGACATTCTCCAAATCGGTGGTGGACGGCCACCTGCAACTGACGGCCGTTTTGCGTGACGCCACCGAGAAGCACAAGGCCGAGCAGGGCCTGCGCGAGGCCAACCGCCAACTGCGGGAGCTCTCCAATTCGCTCACCCAGGTGCGCGAACAGGAGCGCACCCGCATCTCCCGCGAGCTGCATGATGACCTCGGTCAGCAGCTCACCGGCCTGAAGCTCAGCCTGTCCTGGCTGGGCAACCGCATCAAGGACGGGCGTGAGACGGCAGCCCAAAATGTAGATGACATGCGCTACCAGCTGGACGGGGCGATTGCCTCGGTGCGCCGCATTGCAGCCGAGCTGCGTCCCCGTGTGTTGGATGACCGGGACTTTGCCGAGGCACTGACCTGGCAAACGCGCGAATTTACCCGCCACAGCGGCCTGGAGGTGACGCTGGACCTGCAGGCGGGCGCCCTGATCAAGGACAATGAATTGGCCACGGCGTTGTTCCGTATTGTCCAGGAGGCGCTGACCAATGTGGTGCGCCATGCCCAGGGCACGCAGGTGAGCATCTCCCTGACCGAAATCGATGGCATGGTGGTCCTGAAAATTCAGGACAACGGAGTAGGGTTTGACAGCGCGTCCCGCCAGGGTGGAGTCGGGCTGGTGGGTATGCGGGAGCGTTGCACGGCCGTTGGCGGTGTCTTTGATATCGTCAGCCAGGCGGGCGAGGGGACCACCATTTCCATGTCCGTGCCACTGGCAGCCCTGCGGGAAACAGAGGAAACAGAATGAAGCTGGAAGTGTTGGTTGCCGATGACCACGCCATCATCCGCGATGGCTTGCGCAAAATTTTGGCCGATACCGATGACCTGGTGGTGGCCGGCGAGGCTGCCAACGGCATAGCCGTGATGGAGCGTGTGCGGGCCCGGGACTGGAGCCTGCTGGTATTGGACATATCCATGCCAGGGCGCAACGGCCTGGAGCTGATCAAGCTGGTCAAGGCCGAGCGGCCCAAACTGCCCATCCTGATCTTCAGCATGCACCACGAGGAGCAGTACGCGGTGCGGGCCATACGCGCCGGTGCCTCTGGTTACCTGTCCAAGGAAGGCGATACCGACTGGCTGCTTCCTGCCATGCGCAAGGTGGCCTCCGGCGGCATTTTCATCAGCCCCAAGGTGGCCGAACTGCTGGCCAGCGACATCGCGCCCCAGACGCAAAGCAACAAGCCTTTGCACACCCTGCTGACGGACCGGGAGTTTGACGTCTTCAGCCGCATCGTGCGGGGCTTTGGCCTCACGGCCATCGCCGAGGAACTGTCACTCAGCGTCAAGACAGTCAGCACACACAAAACGCACATTCTGGCAAAAATGAACATGTCTACACAGGTGGACATGGTCCGCTACGCCATCGAACACGGTCTGACCGACCGCTGACTTCCCCTCCGACCGGCATGCGCTGGTCCGGCATCTCGAATATAGGAATATTCCTATGCCTATTCTCGTCGGGTTCCTATAGCCACGGCTTGCACGTAAAGCAACAATGCTCATGTGTAAACATTCGTAAACGCTAAAAAGTACTTTTCACCGAAGGAATCCGTCATGACAACTAATTTCGCCAATCCTGCCAAGGCATTCAAAGTGCTTGCACCGCTCGTGGCAATGGGCCTGTTGTGCATTTCTTCCGGCGTGCTGGCAGCCGAAGTGGATGCCGATGCCGCCCTGGCCCTGGCCAAGAAAAATGATTGCACCAAGTGCCATGCCGTTGACAAGACCAAAAAAGGGCCTTCCTACAAGAAAGTAGCGGCCAAGTACAAGGGCAAGATGGCTGAAGGCGAAGAGAAGATCCTGAAGAACATCACCACCGGTCCCAAGGTCAAGTTGGAAGATGGCTCGGAAGAAGAGCACAAGATCATCGACAGCAAGGACCCCAAGGCGATCAAGAACCTGATCGACTGGATTCTGGCGCAGTAAGTTCGCCCATGCGGGCAGCAGGCCCGGCGCTCGCGGCATTCCGAAATGCCGCTGCTCCTTTCAGGCTGCTGCAGCAACAAAACAACAAGTCGTTCCATTGAAAGAACAGGGGTAGATATGAAAAATTTCACAAGAATCAAGCAGTGGCTGCTGACGGCCATGCAGGTCGCGGCGCTGGGCAGCGCCTTGCTGGGCGGCTCTGCAGCCATGGCTGCGGATGACCTGGTGCTCAATGGCGACGCCAAATGCACCGCCTGCCACGACGAGGGCGACAGCCCCGAAGTGCTCAAGATTGGCAAGACGCGCCATGGTGTGCGAGCCGATGCCCGCACCCCCAGTTGCACCAGTTGCCACGGCGACAGCGCCGCCCACATGGGCTACAAAGGCAGCGCCAAGCCACCCGCACCCGACCGTTCCTTTGGCAAGCGCAGCCTGACGCCCGTGGCTGAACGCAATGAGGCCTGCCTGTCCTGCCACCAGAAGGACGCCAAGCGTTCCCATTGGGAAGGAAGTGTTCACCAGGCGCGTGATGTGGCCTGTACGTCCTGCCACGAAGTGCACACCGGGCACGACAAGGTGCGCGACAAACAAACCCAGGCCGAAGTCTGCTTTGCATGCCACAAGGAGCAGCGCACCCAGGTCAACAAGCCCTCGCACCACCCCATTCCCGAAGGCAAGATGACCTGCTCGGATTGCCACAATGCGCACGGCTCGGTGGGCCCCAAGCTGATGAAGCGCGACAGCGTGGTGGACACCTGCTACACCTGCCACATGGAAAAGCGCGGCCCCTTCGTGCACAACCATGAGCCGGTGAGCGAAGACTGCTCCAACTGCCACAACCCGCACGGAACCGTGGTGGAGAGCATGCTCAAGGCCCGTCCGCCCTTCCTGTGCCACCAGTGCCACACACCACACGGCGGGTTCATTCCCCAGCTGGCGGGTGCACAGAGCGCACTCAACACAAGCACCAATACCAACACAACGGGCAAGAGCAAGATCAATGTGACGCAGGGGCGTTCCTGCATGAATTGCCACACCCAGGTGCATGGCACCAACAACCCGGCAGCCACCAACCCCACGCCGCAGTTCAACTTCCGTTGATAGCCGCCTGTACTTTTAAAAAATTGGTTAATAAGGTGATCTACCATGAACATCAACAAGCAAACCTTCTCGTTTAGCAGAACGCTGGTTTCCATGGCCGTAGTGGCGGCCTGCGCCCCGGCATTTGCACAGGCTGACGCGGCCGAACTGACCACGCCGGACAGCACTGTCAGCGTGGGTGCCGGCATCATCAACGGCGGCAAGCGGGATGCCTCCTTGATGGGGCAGTACAACGGGCGGCGCAATGAAGAGGCGGTGCTGCAACTCGATATCGACAGCACCAAGCGCGACGATGCCAGCGGTGTCGTCATGATCATCAAGGGGCGCGATCTGGGGCTGGAAAGCCGCGAGCTCAGCTTTGCACGCGAGAAGCAGGGCGACTGGAAGTATTCGCTGGACTATTACGAACTGGTTCGGCGCGACCCCAGAACCCTCAATACCGGCCTCACCGGCCTCGGTACCACCGTCAATAATGTGGTCCCCCTGGCGGCCGGCACCACAGTGGGCAGCGTGGGCAAGCCAGGCACGGGTGCAGACCAGGACTTCAAGCTCCAGCGCATTGGCTTGGGTCTGGCAGGCGAGAAGTGGATCAGTTCCAACCTGCAGTTCGAGGTGAGCTTCAAGAACGAAGACAAGAAGGGCGACCGCGCCATCAGCCGGGGCTATGACTGCGCAGCCTATGTGTGCGGTGGCCCCTCCAATGCAGCCATTACCCAGAGCGCGACGAATCAAAAATACGCCTTGCTGCTGCTGGACGAGCCGGTCAACTCCACCACCAAACAGTTGGAGATCAAGCTCAACTACGCCGGCCAGGGCTACAACCTCAGCACTGGCTATTACGGTTCCTTCTACAACAATGCCAACGGCAGCCTGCGGGCAGTGGTGCCCAACCTGCTGTACAACCCTTCCGGGAATCTGGGCACGCTGTTTCCCGCAGTGCCCAGCACCGTCATAGCCGGTGGCGGAACCAGCCTGCAAAATGTGTTGCAGTTGCCCATGGCATTGGCCCCGGACAACGAAGCCCACCAGTTCTATCTGTCGGGCAACGCCAAACTGGCGCCCAGCACGAACATCAACTTTCGCTACGCATATACCCACGCCACGCAAACCGAAGACTTTGCCAGCATGGGCCTGCTCGGTGCCCCCGCCGGGGTGAGCAACCTGGGGGGCGTGGTGGACACCAATCTGCTGCAGATTGGTATCACCTCGCGTCCTCTGCCAAAGCTGTCCCTTCTGGCCAACGTGCGCTATGAGGACAAGGACGACCACACCCCAGAGGCGCTGTACAACGTCGAGGGTGGCGAGATCTTGCCCACAACCACGCCCCGTACCTATGTGAACCGGTCCTGGTTCAACTACCGCGCCTCCTCCACCAAGCTGACAGGCAAGCTCGAGGCCTCTTACCAGTTGCCCGCGGATCTGCGCGGAACAGTGGGTCTTGACTACACCAGCTACGACCGTCCGGTGCCCGTGTCCATCACGGAAGAGGAACTGGCTGGTTTGGGTGCCGTGCGCGCCAAGAACGAAGAGAACGGTTACCGGCTGGAGCTGCGCCGCTCGGTGTCGGAAACCTTTACCGGCGCAATTGGATATTCCAATTCCAAACGCACGGGGTCCGACTGGACAAGCCTGAGCAACAGCGCTGCGTTCGTCAATGCCGGACTGGGCTATGGCAAGACGGCTCCGGCAAGCCAGTTCATCGCCTTGAACGCGACGAATGCCTTCCCCATGAACATGGCTGATATTGACCGTGAGAAGGTCAAGCTCTCCGCCAATTGGACGCCAACGGACGCTTTGGAAGTGCAGTTCTATGCGGAAAACGGCACCGATAAAAATTCAACCGCTGCCAGCGCGGTTGCAGGTGGCAAGGGGTGGCGCGAAACCGGTTCATCGATCTACAGCATTGATGCCCAGTACGCCCTGAGCGAGGCCTGGAAGCTGACCGGCTACCTGTCCCAGGGTGTGCAGGACCTGAAGGTCAACCACAGCACGGGCTATCTGGCCGACATCAAGTCCAACAGTGACGCCTTGGGTCTGGGTGTGGTGGGGTCTCCCACCGGTCGACTGGAGGTAGGCGCCAATGTGGAGTATCTGAACGACACAACCAAGTACGGTATTGCCGCCTCCCCAACCAACACGGGCGCAGCAGCCAGCGCGGCCAACCTGCAACAGGCAGCAGTCGGCCTGCCCGATGTGGTCTACCAGACCACCACACTGAGCCTGTTTGCCAAGTACACGCTGGACAAGAAGTCTTCCATCAAGGCGGTCCTGGTCAGCCAGCAAGCCAAGCTCAACGAGTGGAGTTACGGCTACAACGGCGTGCCCTTCGTCTACTCTGACGGCACCACCGTCAGCCTGAAGCAGGACCAGACGACCAACTTCTTCGGTGTTGCCTACATCATGAAGTTCTAGGCGAATCGGGCAATCCGGTGGGCGGGTTTCAAACCCCGTTTGCCGTATTCACAGGGGAAGCGGGCAGGAATGCCTGACTTCCCTTTTTTACGGCAGCGCCACAAACCGGGTCACCACCGTGCCCGCGTCCGTATCTATTACCCGATACCGCATCCTGTCCGTATCCATTTGCGTGGCGGTGCTGGAGCTGCCATCGAGTGCCAGCGGGATGCCGTAGCGCTGTCCCTCCGTGCTGTAGTCCAGGCCAAAGTGTTGGTGGCCAAACAGCAGGATGTCCACGCGGTCGCGTATGCATTGCATCAGGCTGTAAGCGTCTTTCAGGCGGCGAAAGCGGCGCGTGTTCCAGCCCACCAGGTGCGACAGAAAACCCTTGTCACCCACGTCGGCTCTCACGGCAAAGGCGTCAAAGAACGGGTGGTGGTGCAGGTACAGCAGCACCTTGCGCTGGCGCACGTCAGGCCGGTCCAGGAGCGTGTTGAGTGCACGGATCTGTGCTGCGCCCAGAAAGCCCTCGGCCGCCCAGCGCTGCCACCAGGACATCTCTGCGGCGTTGGAATCGAGCCCGATCAGGGCGCAGTCTGGCGTCAGCGTCAGCACCGGGTACTGCTTGGGTTGTGTGCCAAACAGGTAGCTGCTGAAATGGTCGCTAAAGGCCTGTGCACAGTGCGGGTCCACATGCCTGGCATCACCACAGTCGTGGTTGCCCGGGCACAGCAGCATGCGCCAGCCCTTGGCCACCATGGGGTCCAGCAGGGCGCGGCTTTGCTGCATGGCGTCCAGGCTTCCCGTGTCATTGAGGTCGCCGGTGTGGATGATCAGGGAATCGGTCGGTGCGCCCAGGCTGGCAATGTCATCCAGCAGGGCTTGCAGGCGCTGCGCGTTGTTGTCCCGCCCGACGTGGGTGTCGCTCAGGTGGATGATCTTCATGCCACCATGTCCCGGCCGGTGCCGCGGCGTATGGCCATGGCCACCAGCGCGTCTGCGGGCTCGGGCCGCGCGAAGCTGTAGCCTTGGCCGATGTCGCATCCGCGCGAGCACAGCCAGTCGGCGGTGGCCGTGTTTTCAATGCCCTCGGCCACCACCAGGAGTTGCAGGTTGTGGGCCAGCTCAATCGTGGACGACACGATGGCCTGGTCGCCCTGGTTGTTCAGAAGATTGCGCACAAAGGACTGATCGATCTTGAGCTCGTCAATCGGCAGGTTCTTCATGTATGACAGCGATGAATAGCCGGTGCCAAAGTCATCAATCGAGAGCTTGAAGCCGCAGTCATGCATGCGGCCAATGACCTCCATGGCCCGCTCGGGCGAGGCCATGAAGCAGCTCTCGGTGATTTCCAGGTTGACGTATTGGGCGTGCAGGCCGGTCTTGGCCAGGCCGGCTTGCAGCACCCCCATGAGCGCCGGGTCCAGCAGGTTCAGGGCCGAGAGGTTGATGGACACGTGCAGGTCCAGGCCCTGGCGGCGCCAGGCGGCACAGTCGCGCATACATTCGTCCACCAGCCAGTTGGTGAGCTGGCGAATCAGGCCAGACTCTTCGGCTACCGGTATAAAAACACTGGGGGGGATCATGCCGCTGTCAGGGTCCATCCAACGCGTGAGCGCCTCGGCGCCCAGCACGCGGCCGGTGCGCAGGTCAATCTGGGGCTGGTAGTGCACGCGCAGGTGCTGCTTGATCAAGGCCTCGCGCAGCTTGCCGAACAGCAGGTGGTGGCGCACAAAGACCTGCTCCTGCTCGGCGTCATACACATTCCAGGGCTGGCCGCTCTTGCGGGCCTGCAACATGGCCTGCTCGGCCTTGTCCAGCAGCCGTTGCGGGCTGTCGGCATGTAAGGGAAAGATTGCCAGGCCCAATGTGAATTCGATGTACAGGGTGTAGCCCTGTTCACGCACGGAAAACTGCCGCTCGTCCACAAACTGTTGCAGCACCCTGGGTGCCAAGGCGGTCTCACTGAGTCGGTAGACAATCACAAACTCATCCCGCCCGGTGCGCGCCAGGGTTCCGTTGCCCTTGGCCAGCAGTTCCAGGTGTTCGGCAATGTGGCGCACCAGTTTGTCGCTGCCCTCGTTGCCCAGCACATTGCACAGTTCAAAAAAGCGTTCCAGGTGCAGATTGCAGACCAGCAGGCCGCGCGCTTCCTGCGCAGCGGCCTGCATTTCGTCCTTGAGCAGGTCCAGCAGCAGCACCTTGTTGGGCAGGCTGGTCAATGTGTCATGGGTGGCCAGAAATTGCAGTTGCTCCAGCAGCGCTTTGGAGTGGGCGGTCTTCTCTTCCACTCGCTGCTGCAGCTGCTCTTCAAAGCGGGTGCGCAACTGGTTGAAGGCAGCTGCCGTCAGGGTATAGAAACACAGGGCCAGCACGAAGTGGATGGCAAACTCGCGGGAATAGGGATAGGCAAAGGACAGTTGTGGGGCCACCCATCCCAGGTAGACCGCGGTGGCAGCAATAAAGCCCAGGCTATACCACCAGCCGCGCCGCTGACCGGCCAGGAAGAAGGCAACAAAGGGCGCGGTAAATACCCACAGCACGCCCGTGCCGGATACACCACCAAACACAATCAGCGCACCCAGAATCACCACAGCGGCGATCAGCATCAAGGCTTCTGCAAGGGCCACCTGCTGGGGCTGGTTGCTCAGCCAAACGGCTGGCAACAGGCACAGCAATACCGCGCCCAGTTCCACCAGGCCCAGCGCCAACATGCCTTTGGTCAGGAGGTTGAACAGGGCAAAAGAGGCGCCGACGACCAGCGCTATCCAAGCGGTTGCGCCCACGTGGCGCACGCGCTCTTCCACGGCAATCTGGTCTTTGAGCCGCAGGCCCAGTATGTCGACCAGAAGCTTGGCCACACTCTGCATGCCGTGCTGCGTCCGGTGCCGCCAGTGCTTGGATGGCGTGCTACTGGAAGCTGACAAGTATTTCATGTCTGTCCCATTGTGGTTGCACACAAGCAGGCCGGCTGAATGGCAAATGCATGGAGTCTTGCGTCCTCACCCTGGCGCAGCGGGCCTTGGGGCCCGGTGCTTAGTATGGCACCGGGCATCCAATGGGCAAAGCGCTTTTTAGTGTGCGCCCGCAGCGGCGTCTGCCGAAGCCTGGCCGTTCTTTTTGGACGGGTGTGACAGCCAGATCAAGGGGATTAGCAGCATGAAAATAACCGACGATCCGTAGAACACGTCATTGGCCGCCAGCGTGAAAGCCTGCTGGTCAATCATGCGGTTGATTTGCGAGAGGGCCTGCGCACTGTCCATGCCTGCTGCTGCAAAGTTGGACAGGGTGCTGTTTGTCGCCACGCTGCCGCGGTTGATCAGCTCGGCCAACTGCGCATGGTGCAAGGCGGCACGGTCTTGCCAGAGGGTGATGGCCACCGACGTGCCAAACGAGCCGCCCACAATCCGCGCAAAGCTCGACAGCCCCGAGGCTGCAGCAATCTTGTCCGGCGCAATGCCACCCAGGGTGATGGAGGTCAGCGGAATAAAGAAGCAGGCCAGCGCAATGCCCTGGATGAGGGTGGGAACCATCAGCGTGCCAAAGTCGGCCTGGGTATTGAAGTTGGAGCGCATCCACAGCACCAGCGCAAACACGATGAAGGCGAAGGTGGTGATTGCGCGCGGATCAAACTTCTGGATGTTCTTGCCCACCAGTGGCGACAGGATGATGGCAAACAGGCCCACCGGTGCCATCAGCATGCCCGCCTGCGTGGAGGTGTAGCCCATGAACTGCTGCAGCCACAGGGGCAGCAGCACCAGGTTGCCCATGAACAGGCTGTAGGCCACCGTCATGGAGAGAGTGCCGGTCCAGAAGTTGCGCACCTTGAGCATGCGCAGATCCACCACCGGGTGTTCATCCGTGAGCTCCCATGCGATGAAGAAAGCAAAGCCGATGGCCGACACGCTGGCCAGCACGATGACTTCGGGCGAGTGGAACCAGTCCAGCTCCTTGCCCTTGTCGAGCATGATTTGCAGCGTGCTGACGGCCACCACCAGCAAGGCCAGGCCCACGCTGTCAATGGGCAGCTTGCGGATCTGCGTTTCGCGCTTGTGGAGCAGCGCCCAGGCCGCAGCGGCTGCGGCAATGCCCACCGGGATATTGATGAAAAAGATCCAGCCCCAGTGCATGTGGTCGGTAATCCAGCCGCCCAGCAAAGGCCCCATCACGGGTGCCACCAGCGTGGTCATGGCCCAGAGCGCCATGGCCATGCCGGCGAGTGCGGGTGGATAGCTGGAAAGCAGCAGGGTCTGGGCCAGCGGCATCATGGGCCCGGCCACAAAGCCTTGCAGCGCGCGCATGGCAATCAGCACATTCATGTTGGGCGCCAGGCCGCACAGCCAGGAGGAAATCACAAACAGCAGCACACTGGCCACGAACAGGCGCACCTGACCGAAGCGTTGCGACAGCCAGCCGGTAAGCGGCAGGGCAATCGCATTGGCCACACCAAAGCTGGTGATGACCCAGGTGCCCTGGTTGGGGCTGACGCCCAGGTCACCGGCAATGGCCGGCAGCGACACATTGGCGATGGACGAATCCAGCACATTCATGAAGGTGGCCGCCGAGAGCGCAATCGTGGCCCACATGCGGGCCGAGCCTTGCAGCGGCGGGTGGGGGGAGTAGGCGGGAGCAGTTGCCATGGATGGTCAAGCGTTGCGCAAAGCGCGGCTTACTTGCTGCCCTTGCCGGCGTTGGCCAGGATGATCTTGTGCGCAGCGTCCGCAGCGCCCTTGTCCATATCGGCGTAGACCTGTGTCTGCACGGCTGATGTGGGGTGGGGCGCCTCCGACAAGGACTTGCCACTCTGGTCGCTGATGTCCACCGAGGCTTCCATGGACAGGCCCACGCGCAGCGGGTTGCTTACCAGTTGCTGAGCATCCAGCGCAATGCGCACCGGCACACGCTGCACCACCTTGATCCAGTTGCCGGTGGCGTTCTGTGCGGGCAGCAGGGCAAAAGCGGCACCTGTGCCGGCACCCATACCCACCACGGTGCCCTTGTATTCCAGGCGCGTGCCGTACACGTCAGCGGTGAGCTTGACGGGTTGGCCCAAGCGGATGTTGCGCAACTGCACTTCCTTGAAATTGGCATCCACCCACAACTGGTTCAACGGAATCAGCGACATCAGCGGCGCACCAGCGGCTACGCGCTGGCCCAGTTGCACGGTGCGTTTGGCCACGTAGCCGTCCACGGGCGCGGGCAGGGCGGCGCGGTGCACAGCCAGGTAGGCTTCACGCAGCTTGGCAGAGGCTGCCAGCACACTGGGGTGCGACTCGATGCGTGTTCCTTCGGTCAGGGTCTGGTTGCTGTTCAGTTGCTCACGCGCGGCGGTCACACCGGCCTGGGCGGCAGTCAGCGCGTTTTGCGCCAGGTTGACTTGGGACTGGGCGTGGCCCAGCTCTTCCTTGGATACGGCACCATTGCCCACCAGCGCCTGGCGGCGGTTCAGGTCATCGGTGGCGCGGGCCAGGTCGGTGCGGGCACGGGTGATGTCGGACTCGCGCACGGCGATCTGCGCGCCCAGGGTGCTGTTGTTGGCATACAGGGCGCGCACCTGGCGCACGGCCTGGGCTAGGTTGGCCTCGGCCTGGTCCAGGGCCACTTTGGCGTCGGCCGGGTCGAGTTGTACCAGGGCCTGGCCGGCTTTCACAAAGTCGGTGTCGTCGGCAAAGATGGCGGTCACGGTGCCGCCCACCTGCGGCGTGATCTGCACCACATTGCCTTGCACGTAAGCGTTGTCGGTGGCTTCCTCCTGGCGGCCGATGTACCACTCATAGCCACCATAGGCCAGGCCCAGCAGGACGACCAGGGCCACGCCTTTGAGGGCCTTGGCGCGCTTGGAGTTGGGGGCTGCGGGCTGGGTTGTTGCGGCTAGAGGGGCGGCAGAGGTATTGGCTTCAGTCATGGTGTTCTTCGCTTCGAATGGGGTGTGTATGGGGGTTGTTCTTGGTGTGTGCTGGGTGTCGCCGCAGGGTGCTTACTGCGCAGCGGCGGCAGGCAGGTCACCGCCGATGGCGTGCAGGATTTGCACCTGCGCATCCAGCGCGCGGGCGGCCAGGTCCACGCGCTGGCGACGCTGGGCCAACAAAGGGGCTTCGGCGCTGAGCACGTTCAGGTAGTTCGACAATCCGGCCTTGTAGCGTTGCTGGGCAATGGCATAGGCGCTCTCGGTCGCACTTTGCGCTGTGGCCTGCTCGGCCTGTTGGCGGCGCACGGCCTGCGCCGAGGTGATGCGGTCGGCCACCTCATGCACAGCGTCCAGCACCTGGGCGTTGTAGCTCTCAATGGCGGCATCCAGATCGGCCGTCTTGCCGCGCAAGTTGGCACGCAGGCGACCACCTTCAAAGAGGGGCAGGCGAATGGCCGGGCCCACGCCCCATTGCTCGCTGTCGCTTTTAAGCAGCTTGTCAAAGCCGATGCTGGAAAAACCCGCGAAGGCCACGAGGTTGATGTTCGGATAGAACTGCGCTTTGGAAGCGGCCACGTCCTTGAGGGCGGCTTCCACGCGCCAGCGGGCGGCAGCAATATCAGAGCGCCGCCCCAGCAAATCCAGCGGCATGGACTGGGCCACGCTGACACCGGAGACAGTGTCCAGCGCGGGCAGCTCAAGCTTCAGCGCCGAGACGGGCTGGGCCGTGAGGGCCGCCAGTGCGTTGAGCGTCAAGGCTTTTTGCTCGTTGAGCATTTCGATTTGCAGCCGGGCGTCGGGCAGGGCGCTGGCGGACTGCTGAAGTTCCAGTTGGGTATCCAGGCCGTTGCTGACGCGGTCACGCACCAGGCCTTGGGTCTGCTCGCGCAGGGCCAGGGTTCGCTGGGCCAGTTCAAGCTGCGCTTGCAGGCGCACCAACTGGAAGTAGCTGCGGCTCACATTGGCTGCCAGGAGGCCGCGCGCTGCACGGGTATCGGCTTGGGTGGCACGTATCTGGCCGATGCTGGCGTCCAGCGCGGCCTGGTTCTTGCCAAAGAAGTCCAGTTCCCAACTGGCTGTGGCCTGCAGGGTGCCGCTGTCGCGCACCGAGCCGCCAAAGGGCGCCGGGTAGATGCTGTTGGCTGAATACAGCTGGCGTGTCAGGTCCAGCGCGCCATTCACTTGGGGGCCATCCACGGCAGCCACGGTGCTGCTATTGGCCAGCGCGCGGCTCAGGCGGGCCTGCGCAACCTTCAGGCCCGGGTTGCTTTGCAGGGCCGTCTGCACCAGGGCGTTGAGCTGTGCATCGCCAAAGCCCAGCCACCAGTCGCTGTCGGTGGCCGTGCGCTCGGCGTCTTGCGTGGCATTCAGGTTTTTCAGGCCCAGGCTGCTGGCATCCAGCGGCTTGGCGGTGGGGTCTATTCCGGAGAAGTTGGCACAGGCGGCCAGTGTGGCCAGTGCCAGGCTGCCCAGCACCAGGCGGGTGCCACGCAGTGTGGGGTGGGTGTTTTCAGGAAGCTGCATCGGGTTCTGCTTTGGGGGAAGTGGTGTCATGGGCCAGGTCGGCAATGGAGTGGGCGTTGTGCAATATGCGGCGCAGGTAGTCGCGCAGGGTTTGGAATTCTTCTTCGCTGAAGCCTGCCAAGTGGGCGTTTTGCACACCGCTCAGGGTTTCCGGGATTTCGCTGGCAGCCTGGGTGCCCGCGGGTGTGAGCTCCAGGTTCACCACGCGCCGGTCGGTCTCGGAGCGCACGCGCTTGCACAGGCCTTTGGCCTCCAGCCGGTCCAGCAAACGTGTCATCGCGCCTGCGTCCAGGCTGCATTCACGGGCCAGTTCGGCCACGGTGGAGGCCTGTCCAAAATGGATTTTGAACAGCGGCACCCATTGGGCGCTGGTGAGATCGGTATGTGCCAGTTGGCGTTCTACGTCTTGCGAGACCATGTTGATGATCTGCTTCATCAGGTAACCCACGCTGTCCTCTGGCCGGTAGTTTTCGGCCCGGTAGAAAACGTTTTGAGTTTTGGTTTCAGTCATGCATGGATTATTGCATGCTTAGGCAATCATTGCCTGAGCTAACAATGGCATGGCATTCATTTGCGAAGGGTATTTGAAGACTGGCTACCTTTGCGGTACTGGTTTTGAGCTCAGGTTTGCGCAAAAATCGTTAGCAGATCCAACCGATAGCGAAAAGCCGCCTATGCAGTTCAGTGACCGAGACAGTCAACTCCCGTCAGGCAAGGAATCGCCTTTATCATCCCTCGTCGCAGGCCAGCAGCGGCTGCGAAGTCCAGTTCACCAAGTGGTCGATGCCTGTATGGATGATTGGAACGCGGTGCACGAATCAAAGGGGTCGTTTGCTGATGAACACAGCACCCTGCAATAAAAAAGCCCCGTGAGGGGCTCTTTTTCGGAGTGCTCCAGGCTCACCACTCAAGGCGCGCCCCGGCATATGGGCCATATCACTTCAGAATGTCGCCAATGCACAGGTACTTGATTTCCACATAGTCATCCATACCGAAGTGCGAACCCTCACGGCCCAGGCCGGACTGCTTGACGCCGCCGAAGGGCACGTGCTCGGTGGCCAGAATGCCCACGTTGATGCCCACCATGCCGTATTCCAGCGCCTCACCCACGCGGTGGATGCGGCCGATGTCGCGGCTGTAGAAATAGCTGGCGAGACCAAACTCGGTGTTGTTGGCCGCATCAATGGCTTCCTGCTCGGTCTTGAATTTGAAGACCGGTGCAAAGGGGCCAAAGGTTTCCTCCTTGGCGCACAGCATGTCGGCGGTGGCGCCAGACACCACGGTGGGCTCGAAGAACTGGCCGGTCAGCGCGTGGCCACCAGTTTCCACCTTGCCGCCCTTGGCCACGGCATCGGCCACATGGCGTTTCACTTTTTCAATGGCCGCGTCTTCAATCAGCGGGCCCTGCATCACCCCGTCTTCAAAGCCGTTGCCCACCTTCATGGCTTTGACCTTGGCAGTGAACTTGGCCACGAACTGCTCGTAAACGCCTTCCTGCACATAGAAGCGGTTGGCGCAGACGCAGGTCTGGCCGGCGTTGCGGTACTTGCTGGCCAGGGCGCCTTCCACGGCGGAGTCGATGTCGGCATCGTCAAACACGATGAAGGGGGCGTTACCGCCCAGCTCCAGCGAGAGTTTTTTCACCGTGTCAGCACACTGCTTGATCAGGATGCGGCCCACTTCGGTGGAGCCGGTAAAGCTCAGGTGGCGCACCACGTCGCTGGCGCAGATGACCTTGCCCACGGCAATGCTCTGTTCACTGTCTGCGGTGATCATGTTCAGGACACCGGCGGGGATGCCGGCGCGCATGGCCAATTCGGCCGCAGCCAGGGCGGTGAGCGGCGTGAGTTCAGCGGGCTTGATGATGACGGTGCAACCAGCGGCCAGGGCGGGTGCCACCTTGCGGGTGATCATGGCCAGTGGAAAATTCCAGGGGGTAATTGCGGCGCACACGCCGATGGGCTGCTTGATCACCATCAGGCGGCGGTTGTTGTCGAACTGGGGCAGGGTCTCGCCATTGACGCGCTTGGCTTCCTCGGCAAACCACTCTACGAAGCTTGCGCCATAGGCCACTTCGCCCTTGGCCTCGCCAAAGGGCTTGCCCTGCTCGGCGGTCATGATGCGCCCCAGGTCTTCCTGGTTGGCCATCAAGAGGTCAAACCATTTGCGCAGGATGATGCTGCGCTCCTTGGCGGTCTTGGCTTTCCAGGCCGGCCAGGCAGCGTTGGCGGCGGCAATGGCCTGTTCGGTCTCGGCCGGGCCCAGGTTGGCCACATCCACCAGTTTGCGTCCATTGGACGGGTCGAGCACATCAAAACGCGAGGCACCGGCCACCCACTGGCCGTTGATCAGCGCATCGGTCTTGAGCAGGCTGGGGTCTTTGAGCAGGGCGAGGGGGGAGGTTTTCATGTCCATGGTGTGTCTTCCGAAATTGGGCCCAAGGCCCGTTGGCATATCTGCAAAGCGCTAAGGGTAACGGCTTTTGGTGCATCGCACCGCACCGCATGGAGCGAACGGTAAAGGGCCACTTGCGGCGGGTGTGCTCAAGCCAGCAGCTGGCCCGCATGCGGCATCAACGTTGCGCCAAGGGCTTTAGTGCTTGACCATGATGTGACGCGCGCAGCTGTAGTCTTCCAGCGCGTAGACCGACATGTCCTTGCCGTAGCCCGAGGCCTTCATGCCGCCGTGCGGCATTTCCGACACCAGCATGAAGTGGGTGTTGACCCAGGTGCAGCCGTATTGCAGGCGCGAGGCAATCTGCATGGCCAGGCCCACGTCCTTGGTCCAGACCGAGCTGGCCAGGCCGTATTCGGAGTCGTTGGCGTAGGCCACGGCCTGTTCGGCATCCTTGATGCGGGTGACAGACACCACCGGGCCAAACACCTCGCTGCGCACGATTTCATCGTCCTGCAGCGCACCGGCCACCACCGTGGGCTTGTAGAAAAAGCCCTTGTTACCGGGGTTGCCCGCGCTGCCACCGGCGGTGATTTCCACATGCGCGAGCTGGCTGGCGCGGTCCACAAAGCTGGCCACGCGGTCGCGCTGGCGGGCAGAGATAAGCGGGCCCATCTCGACTCCGGCTTCCTGCTGGGTGCCG
Source organism: Rhodoferax lacus (assembly GCF_003415675.1). Lineage (GTDB taxonomy): Bacteria > Pseudomonadota > Gammaproteobacteria > Burkholderiales > Burkholderiaceae_C > Allorhodoferax > Allorhodoferax lacus. The sequence goes on along the minus strand of NZ_QFZK01000001.1, from coordinate 726,709 downwards.
GTGCGTATGCCCGATACCGCGCTGCTCAGGTCGGCCACCAGGCGTTCGTAAATTTTTTCGCCGGCATAGATGCGGCAGGCCGCCGTGCAGTCCTGGCCGGCGTTGTAGTAGCCAAAGGTGCGCACGCCTTCCACCACGCTGGCAATGTCTGCGTCGTCGAGCACGATGACCGGGGCCTTGCCGCCCAGCTCCATGTGGGTGCGCTTGATGCCGCGCGCGGCTGCCTCCATGATTTTGCTGCCCGTGGACACATCGCCTGTGAGCGATGCCATGCGGATGCGCGGTTCGCGGATCAGCGGCGCGCCTACCGTGTCGCCCCTGCCGCATACGATGTTGACCACACCGGGCGGCAGGATGCCCGCCAGCAACTCGCCCATGCGCAGGCTGGTCAGCGGCGTCATCTCCGAGGGTTTGAGCACCACGGTGTTGCCCATGGCAATGGCCGGGCCCAGCTTCCAGGCGGCCATCATCAGCGGGTAGTTCCATGGCGCAATGGACGCCACCACGCCCAGCGGGTCGCGCCGGATCATGCTGGTGTGGCCAGAGAGGTATTCCCCCGCCAGCGGGCCGCCCATGTTGCGGATGGCACCGGCAAAAAAGCGGTACACATCGGCAATGGCCGGGATCTCGTCATTGCGCGCAGCCGCCAGGGGCTTGCCGCAGTTGAGCGACTCCAGCATGGCGAACTCGTCGCCGTGGGCCTCAATGGCATCGGCAATTTTCAGCAGGTAGCCGCTGCGGTCCTTGGAGGTGAGCGCAGCCCAGGCCGGGAAGGCGGCGCTGGCTGCATCTACCGCCTGGCGCAACTGGTCGGCACTGGCTTCGCGCACCTCGCACAGGAGCTCACCGGTAGAAGGGTTGAGGATGGGTTCCGCGCGGCCTTCGCCGGCCACGGTGGCACCGTTGATGAGCAAATGGGTGGGAAAGCGTGGAGTGGCCATGGTGTGGGGGTGGTTGGTGTGAATGAAGTGAATCGGTGTGCGCGTCAGCGTCCGCCCGGGTTGGCATCGCCATCGCGGGTCAGGCGCCAGGCCAGCAGAATCAGCGGCGCGGTGAGCAGCATGACGATGAGCGCCACCACGTTGGTAATGGCGGCGTCGCGCGGGCGGCCCAATTGGTTGAGCAGCCAGATGGGCAGGGTCTTGTCTGCTCCGGCAGTAAAGGTGGTGACGATGAGCTCATCCACCGACAGCGCAAAGGCCAGAATGCCGCCCGCCAGCAGGGCCGTGCCCAGCTGCGGCAGGATGATGTGGCGCAAGGTGGTGAGCGTGTCGGCGCCCAGGTCCATGGAGGCTTCCCATAGCCGGTCCGGCAGGCGGCGCAGCCGCGCCACCACGTTGTTGTGCACGATGACCACGCAGAACGTGGCGTGGCCTATGGCAATGGTCCAGAAGCCCGGCGTCACCTCCATCAGCCGGAAGGCCGACAGCAGCGCAATGCCGGTGACGATGCCGGGCAGGGCAATGGGCATGATCAGCAGCGTGGTGAAGGCGTTCTTGCCGAAGAAGCGGTCGCGGTTCAGAGCAGCGGCGGTCAGCGTGCCCAGCAGCATGGCGATCAGCGTGGCCACCGTGGCCACCGAGAGCGAGAGCGCAATGGCGTCTCGGATGTCGCTGCGCTCCAGCGCCAGGCGCACCCAGCGCAGGGTCAGCCCGGCCACGGGAAAGGAGTCACCAGCACGGGTGTCGTTAAAGGCCTGCAGGGCAATAAAGGCCAGCGGCAGGTGCAAGAATGCCAAGCCGGCGTAGGCCGCCAGGCGCAGTGCGCTGCTGCCGCTGGGCAGCCAGGCCCTGCCGCGTTGCAGATGCCGCGCTGGGGCTTTGCAGGGCTGGCTAAAGTGCATTGAAGGCTCCCAGGCGGCGTGCCATGGACAGGTAAATAGTGATCAACACAATCGGCACGCAGGTAAAGGCGGCAGCCAGCGGCAGGTTGCCAATCGTGCCCTGCAGCGTGTAGACCATGTTGCCAATGAACAGGCCCGAGGGGCCGATCAGCTGGGGAATGATGTAGTCACCCAGGGTGAGCGAAAAGGTGAAGATGGAACCCGCCACCACGCCCGGAAAGGCCAGCGGCCACAGTACGGTGCGAAAGGTCTGCCAGGGCCGGGCCCCCAGGTCGCTGGAGGCCAGCAGCAGGTTGCTGGGCACGCGCTCAATGGCGGCCTGAATGGGCAACACCATGAAGGGCAGCCAGATGTAGGTAAACACCAGAAAGCGCCCCAGGTTGGAGGTGGCCAGGGTGTCGCCGCCCAGCACCGGTATGCGCAGCACGGCTTCGAGCAGGCCCAGCAGCCCGGCCTGGGTGAACAGCCAATAAATGGCGCCGCCTTGCGCCAGCAGCACCGTCCAGGCATAGGCCTTGACGATGTAGCTGGCCCACATGGGCAGCATGATGCTGACAAAGAAAAAGCCTTTTTCGCGCGGCCCGGCATGGTGCGCCATGTAGTACGCCATGGGAAAGCCAATCGCCACCGCGCCCAGGGTCACTGCCACGGCCATGCCCAGGGTGCGCAGCACGATGTCGTAGTTGGCCGGCACCAACAGGCTACGGAAGTTTTCCAGCGTGAACTCGGTGGTGACCGACATGGCCATCTCGTCAAAGCGGAACACGCTTTGGCTCAGGAGCGTGAGCAGCGAGCCCACATAGACCACGCCAAACCAGAGCAGCGGGGGCGTCAGCATCAGCAGCAGGGTGAGCGTGCGGCGCTGGTACAGCACGTCGGCGATGTGCTGGCGCAAGCCGCTGCGTTGCAGCGCAGGCAAGGGGGCCAGCTCAGGCATCGAGATTCACCATGTGCCGCTCGGCCCAGTGCAGGGCGACACGTTGGCCGGGTTGCGCGGACTGGCCGGGCTGCGTATTGGGGTGCTCGGTGGCACCAGCGAACCCGTTGTCGGCTTGCAGCGCGGTCAGTGTCTGCTCGCCCACTTGGACTTCCAGGCGCAGCGCAGCACCCAAAAACTGCACCGCCAACAGCTCACCTTCCACCTGCACATGGCCTACGGGAGGCTGTGTGCCTGCCGGTGACGCCACCATATTCTCCTGGCGCACGGCAAAGGCCTGGCGCTTGCCGCACAGCGTGTGCGCCAGCTCGGCATCAAACACGTTGGAGCTGCCCACAAAGCCGGCCACAAAGCGGGTGCGCGGGCGCTGGTACAACTCGCGTGGCGAGGCAATTTGTTCGATGCGGCCATGGTTGAAAACGGCAATGCGGTCGGACATGGACAGGGCCTCGCCCTGGTCATGCGTCACATAGACAAAGGTGATACCCAGCTTGCGGTGCAAGACTTTGAGCTCCACCTGCATTTGTTCGCGTAATTTAAGGTCCAGCGCACCCAGGGGTTCGTCCAGCAGCAGCACGCGGGGCCGGTTCACCAGGGCGCGGGCCAGGGCCACGCGCTGGCGCTGGCCGCCCGACAGCTGCGCCGGTGTGCGCCCGCCGTGGTCGGGCAGGGACACCATGGCCAGCGCCTCCAGGGCCAGCGCGTGGCGCTGGGCCCGGTCCATCTTGCGAACCATCAGGCCGTAGGCCACGTTGTCCAGCACGCTCATGTGCGGAAACAGCGCGTAGTCCTGGAACACGGTGTTCACATCCCGCGCATAGGGCGGCGTGCCAGCGGCCTCGCGCCCCATGAGTTGCAGGCTGCCACTGCTGGGCTGCTCAAAGCCGGCCATCAGGCGCAGCGAGGTGGTCTTGCCCGAACCCGATGGCCCCAGCATGGAGAAGAACTCGCCTTCCTCCACCTGGAAACTCACCTGGTCCAGCGCTTTTACCGACCCGTAATGCCGGGAGACGTTCCTGAATTCAATGGCTACCGGCATACGTTCTCACATGTTTTTCTTGTTGGGATGTTGCGCCGCCGGGCCGCCCCAAGGCGCAACGCGGCCCCCCTGGGGGGCAGGGCGCCACACGCAGTGGGCAACCGTGGGGGCCTTAACGACCGCCCTGGATGGCGATGTAGTCCAGCGCCCACTTGGAGTAGGGAACGCAGTTGCTTTGCGTGGTGCACTTGGACTCGGGTGTCTTCCAGAACTTGATCTTGGTGAAGTCGTTAAAGCCGTTGTCCTTGCAGAAGTTGCTGCCGCCGGGTGCCTTGGCCTTGCAGGCCGCTGGTGTCACCGGGTTGGTGCCAAACCACTCGGCCAGAGGTGCCTGCAGCTTGTCGCCCAAGGAATGCTCCATCCACTGGTAGGCGCAGTTCACGTTCTTGGCGCTGGTGTGCAGCATGGTGGTGTCGGCCCAGCCAGTGGCACCTTCCTTCGGGATGGTGGAGGCAATGGGCTTTTTCTCGCCCTTGAGGGTGTTGACCATATAGCCCCAGGAGCCCGATGCCACCACGCCTTCGGCCTTGAAGTCGTTGATCTGCACCGTGGCGTCATGCCAGTAGCGGTGGGTCAGGGCCTTCTGGCCGCGCAGCAGTTCCAGCACGGCGGCGTACTGCTTGTCGTTGAGCTCATACGGGTCCTTGATGCCCAGCTCGGGCTTCTTGCTCATCAGGTAGAGCGCAGCGTCAGCTATGTAGATGGCGCCGTCATAGGCCTGCACACGGCCCTTGTTGGACTTGCCATCGGGCAGCTTCTGCTCTTCAAACACCACGCTCCAGGAGTCAGGTGCTTTCTTGAACACGCTGGTGTTGTACATCAGCACATTGGGGCCCCACTGGTAGGGCGTGCCATAGTGCTTGCCGTCCACCGTGTGCCAGGAGGCGTTTTGCAAGCGGCTGTCCAGGTTCTTCCAGGAGGGGATGAGGGCGGGGTTGATCTCCTGCACCAGCTTGGAGGCCACCAGGCGCAGGCTGGCATCGCCCGAGGCGGTCACCAGGTCGTAGCCACCGGCCTTCATAAGCGACACCATCTCGTCGGAGGTGGCCGCCGTCTTCACATTGACCTTGCAACCCGAGGCCTTCTCAAAGCCGGTGACCCAGTCGTAAGCCTTGTCGGTCTCGCCGCGCTCCACATAACCGGCCCAGGCAATGATGTTGAGCTGGCCCTCGCCCTTGCCAACAGCGGCAGGTGGGGCGGCCAGGGCGCAGGCCGAGGCCGCGAGGCCCAGCATTCCATAGACCAGTGAGCGGGTGTGCAACATGAATTTCTCCAGGAAGGGGTTTGAAACAGGGCAGGGCGACAGGCCAGTGGCCAGCCTGCGTTTGATCTTATGAAGGCTCGCTCGAAGAAACCATAGCGGTGGCCCAATACAATCTATAGGCAAAACAGATAGCTCGCACCAAATGCAGGAAAATTAGTGGTTAACCCTGTGCCTCTGGATGGTGCGTGCCCCAATAGCAACCCTGTGCGCGCAGTCCTGCTGAGGGAATTTTGAATATGAGCACCTCTTTCAAGAGCATTCGGTATTTCATAGCGGTGGCCGAAGCGGGCTCGATTTCGGCTGCCATCCATGAGCTCGGGGTGTCGCAGTCGGTGGTATCGCAGGCCATTGCGCAGATTGAGGCCGATCTGGGTACCCTGCTGTTTGAGCGCCGGGCCCGGGGCATGGCGCTCACCCATGCGGGCCACCAATTTTTGCGCCACGCCCACCAGATCGAAGTGGCCATGCGCAACGCCCGCGATGCACTGGCCTCGCGCCCGCACACCGTCACCGGCCACCTCAATATTGGCGTGACCAGCCTGATGGTGGGCTACTACCTGCCGTTTTTGCTGGACCGGTTCCGCCGCGTGTTTCCACGCATCACAGTGCAGATCACCGAAGACCGGCGCGACTACCTGGAGCATCTGCTGGTCAGCGGTGAGCTCGATGTGGCGCTGATTGTGGTGTCCCAGTTGCAGAACCACCGGGCGCTGGAGACCGAGACCATTCTGCGTTCGGGCTGGCGCGTGTGGCTGCCGGTCAACCACCGGTTGGTGGAGGAGACCAGCATCGATTCGGCCGACCTGGCCCAGCAGTCCCTGGTGCTGTTGCAGGTGGATGAACTGGGCGACGCCGCCACCGCGCTGTGGAACACCGGCGGGGCCGACCCCAATGTGCTGATTCGCACCTCGTCGGTGGAGGCGGTGCGCAGCCTGGTGGCCACGGGTGCTGGCTGTTCGGTGTTGCCCGACATGCTGTACCGGCCCTGGTCGTTGGAGGGGGACCGCATCGAAGCCCGCTCGCTGGCCAAGCCGCTGGCCGCACTCGACGTGGGCCTGGCCTGGCGCAAGGGCGCAGCGCAGCCCGAGTCCCTGCGCAATTTCCTGACCGCGGTGCGGCCCACGCTGGACGGGCATGGCCTGGCCGCTGCCTCGCACGGCGCGCGATAATACGCGGCTAATCTTTTTGAACCCGTCCCTTGGAAGCCCAGATATGACCCAGCCCGTAATGAGTGTTGCCGACATCCGCAAGACCTTCCTCGACTTCTTTGCCTCCAAGGGCCACACCGTGGTGGCATCGAGCCCGCTGGTGCCCGGCAACGACCCCACGCTGATGTTCACCAACTCCGGCATGGTGCAGTTCAAGGACGTCTTTCTGGGCACCGACAAGCGCTCCTATGTGCGCGCCGCCTCGGTGCAAGCCTGCCTGCGCGCCGGCGGCAAGCACAACGACCTGGAAAACGTGGGCTACACCGCGCGCCACCACACCTTCTTCGAGATGATGGGCAACTGGAGCTTTTGCGATTACTTCAAGCGCGAATCGCTCAAGTGGGCATGGGAGCTGTTGACCGAGGTCTACAAGCTGCCCAAAGAGCGCCTGCTGGCCACCGTCTACGCTGAAGACGACGAAGCCTTTGACATCTGGACCAAGGAAATCGGTCTGCCGGCTGACCGTGTGATCCGCATTGGCGACAACAAGGGCGGGCGCTACAAGAGTGACAACTTCTGGATGATGGCCGACACCGGCCCTTGCGGCCCCTGCTCTGAAATCTTTTACGACCACGGCGACCACATCCCCGGCGGCCCTCCGGGCTCCCCCGATGAAGATGGCGACCGCTTCATTGAAATCTGGAACAACGTGTTCATGCAGTTCAACATGGACGAGACCGGTGCCGTGACCCCGCTGCCTGCCCCCTGCGTGGACACCGGCATGGGCCTGGAGCGCCTGGCCGCCATCCTGCAGCACGTGCACAGCAACTACGAGATCGACCTGTTTGACGCGCTGATCAAGGCCGCCTCGCGCGAGACCGGTGAAAAAGACCTGTCCAACAAATCCTTGCGTGTGATTGCCGACCACATCCGCGCCACCGCCTTTTTGGTGAGCGACGGCGTGATCCCCAGCAACGAAGGCCGCGGCTATGTGCAGCGCCGCATCGTGCGCCGCGCCATCCGCCACGGCTACAAGCTGGGCAAGAAGACACCGTTTTTCCACAAGCTCGTAGCCGATTTGGTGGCTGTGATGGGTGCGGCCTACCCGAGCCTGGCGGCGCAAGAGAAACGCATCACCGAAGTGCTGCGGGTGGAAGAAGAACGTTTCTTCGAGACCCTGGCCACGGGCATGGAAATTCTGGAAGAGGCGCTGAAAGACGGCGCCAAGGTGCTGCCGGGTGAGGTGGCCTTCAAGCTGCACGACACCTATGGCTTCCCGCTGGATCTGTCGGCCGACGTGTGCCGCGAAGCCGGTGTGGAAGTCGATTCGGCAGGCTTTGCCGCCGCCATGGAAGCACAAAAGGCCAAGGGCCGTGCGGCAGGCAAGTTCAAGATGGACAAGGCGCTGGACTACACCGGTGCGGGCAACACCTTTGTCGGCTACGACGAACTCAAAGCCACCGCCAAGGTGCTGGCCTTGTACGTGGACGGCACACCGGTAGCCGCACTCAAGGCGGGTCAGAGCGGCGTGGTGGTGTTGGATACCACCCCCTTCTACGCCGAGAGCGGCGGCCAGGTGGGCGACCAGGGCGTGATCACCAGCGGCTCGGCCCGCTTTGCGGTGGAAGACACCCAGAAAATCAAGTCCGATGTGTTCGGCCACCACGGCAGCCTATCAGAAGGCACGTTGGCCGTGGGCGACCATGTGGAGGCGCAGGTCAACACGGCAGTGCGCGCCGCCAGCATGCGTAACCACTCGGTCACCCACCTGATGCACAAGGCCTTGCGCCTGGTGCTGGGCGACCATGTGCAGCAAAAGGGCAGCCTGGTGGACGCGGAAAAAACGCGCTTTGACTTCACCCACAACGCCCCCATGACGGATGCACAAATCCGCGAGATCGAGGCCATCGTCAACACCGAGATCATCGCCAACGCACCCACCCGCGCGCGCCTGATGCCGATTGAAGACGCCAAGCAAACCGGCGCCATGATGCTGTTCGGCGAGAAGTACGGCGACATCGTGCGCGTGCTCGACATCGGCAGCACCACCGAGCTGTGCGGCGGCACCCACGTGCAGCGCACCGGCGACATCGGTTTCTTCTCTATCACCTCTGAAGGTGGTGTGGCCGCTGGTGTGCGCCGTGTGGAAGCGGTCACCGGCCTGGTGGCGCTGGACTATGTGCAGGGCATGGAAGCCACTTTGGGCGGCGTGGCCGGCACGCTGCGCGTGACCACCGGCGAAGTGCAGGGCCGTGTGTCATCCATGCTGACCCAGGTGCGTGAGCTGGAAAAAGAACTGGCTGCTGCCAAGGGCAAGCTGGCCTCGGCCCAGGGTGATGAGCTGCTGAACAGCGCCTTGTTGATCAATGGCGTCAAGGTGCTGGTGGCACGCTTGCCCGGTGCCGACACCAAGACCCTGCGCGACACCATGGACAAGCTCAAGGACAAGCTCAAGACTGCAGTCATCGTGCTGGCAACTGCTGAAGGCGACAAGGTGCAGATCGCAGCCGGCGTCACCACGGACACCACGGGCAAGGTCAAGGCCGGTGAACTGGCCAACTTTGTGGCTGCCCAGGTGGGCGGCAAAGGCGGCGGCAAGCCCGACATGGCGATGGCCGGTGGAACAGAGCCGGCCAAGCTGGGCGAGGCGCTGGACAGCGTGGTGGCCTGGGTGACAGCCAAGCTCTGATTGCCCTCGGGGCTGTTTCGCAAATAGCGGGGCCTTCTGGCCCCGTTTGCGTTTCTGCCAGGCCGGCTGACTCTCAGGCTCTTAGTGGAAACCGCAGCTCCGCCAACAAGCCGCAACCCTCGCGGTTGCTCAGCACCAGGCTGCCGCCATGCATGCGGGCGATGTCATGGGCCGTGGCCAGCCCCAGCCCCACACCACCGGTATGGCGGTTGCGGGAAGCTTCCACGCGGTAGAAGGGCAGCAGCACCTGGCTGAGTTCGGCTTCGGGAATGCCAGGGCCGTTGTCGGTGATACGGATACACACGGTGTCTGCTTCCCGGCTGAGCGACAGCTCCGCACTGCCACCGTAGCGCACGGCGTTATCCACCAGGTTGGCAATGCAGCGGCGAAGGGCTGACAGCTGGGCCCGCAAGGGCAAGGGAGCCATCCCATTGGCGGCCCCCTGCAGGTTGACAGCAAAGCCGCAGTCCTGGTTGTCATGCACCTGGCTTTGTAGCAGCGACACCAGGTCCAGCTCCACCCAGGGCTCCGGGTCGGCGGCGCCGCGCAGGTAGTCCAGAGTGACGCGGATCATGCTGTCCATCTCGGTGATGTCCCGGCCAAAGCGCTGGCGTTCGGCATCGCTTTGCAGTGACTGCGTGCGCAGCTTCAGGCGGGTCAGCGGGGTGCGCAGGTCGTGCGATACCGCTGCGACAAATTGGTCTCGCTCGGCCAATTGCGCGCGGATGTGCTGTTGCAACTGGTTGATCACATGGGTGGCTTCACGGCACTCGCGCGTGCCTTGCTCGGCAATCGGCGCGCGGTGGATGTTTTGGGCCAGATCGCGCGTGGATTCGGCCAGCTGGCGTATGGGAGCTGCCAGCCAGCGCGCCCCCACCCAGGCCGCCAACAGCACAGCGCTCAGGCGCACGGCAATGTCCATCAACATGCCTTCCAGCGGTGGACCATGCGGGCCGGGCGGCATACCTGCGTGGTGCGGCAGCTGCGTGGGCGGTGGGCCCATGTGCCGGAACTCGAACATCAGGGACAGGGCCAGCACATGGCTGGCCAGGGCAACGGCCACCAGCAGCAGCGCCAGTCGGCCAAAGAGGCTGTCCGGCACACAGCGCGCCAATGCTGCACCCAGCCGCTGCATGGGCAAGGCAGGATGGGGGTGCGTGGCTGTAAGGCTCATACGCGCCACGCTGCCCGGGCCTGCACCGATTGCACATTGAACATATAGCCTGCACCGCGCACGGTCTTGATCATGGACGACTCGTCCGAGTCCATCGCCAGTTTTTGCCGCAGGCGTGACACCAGCAAGTCAATGCTGCGCTCAAAGGCATCCATGGCGCGGCCGCGGGCCTGCTCCATGAGCTGGTCGCGGCTGAACAGGCGTCTGGGCGTTTGCAAAAAAGTGTTGAGCAGGCGGAACTCGGCGTTGGACAGTGCCACCACCAGGCCGGTGGGCGACACCACCGTGCGGTCCGTGCGGTGCAACTCCCAGCCGTCAAAGCACACCACGTCGCTGGCAGCAATGCCACCGTCCTCGTCGCGCGCGCCGCGGGAGCGTCGCAGCACCGACTGGATGCGGGCCACCAGTTCACGCGGCTCAAAGGGTTTGCTCATGTAGTCGTCGGCGCCGTTTTCCAATCCCAGTATGCGGTCCAGGGTCGAGGTGCGGGCAGTGAGCATGATGACCGGAATGCAGGAGTGCGCGCGGATCTCGCGCGCCAGGGTCAGGCCATCCGTGCCCGGCAGCATCACGTCCAGCACCACCAGATCCACCGTGTGGCATTGCAGCTGGGCGCGCATGGCGGGGCCGTCGCACGCGCAGTGCACCTCGTAGTTGAAGCTCTGCAGGTAGGCGCCCAACAACTCGGTGATTTCGATGTCGTCGTCGACGAGAAGGATGGATGTTTTGGCAGACATGGCGGTCCCGGTTACACCGGCCAGTTTAGAAACTGCAGCGCTGCCTTAAGCGCTGAAATGGCAGGTTTTTGTCGGGCTGCTCGTGGCCTATCAGAGCGCTTTGTATCGGGCTTGGTACACAGTGGAAAAGAGCGGCTTACACAGGAGCAGAACAATAGACCTGTCGCTCGAAGTTGCATGCCAAAAGGGTGACGCTTTCATCCACGATTCACAAGGAAATAGCCATGAGCACCATCAGCGCAGTCAGCAGTTCCGGCAACGCCTGGGCTGCCCTCAACACCCAACGCAGCCAGCACCAGGCCAGGATGTTCGCCAAGGTGGATACCGACGGCAGCGGCGGTGTGGACCAGACAGAACTTAGCACCATGCTCAGCGACGTCAGTACCAAGACTCGCACCAACCTGGGCGACAGCAAGGAGCTGTTTACCAAGATGGACAGCAATGCGGACGGCAGCCTGTCCAGCGACGAGTTGGGCCAGGGCATGAAGGCCCTGATGCCGCCACCGTCCACCATGGACTTTGCACAGTCCCGCGGTGCGGGCGGCGAGGATGACCTGTTTTCCAAGGTAGACAGCAATTCCGATGGTTTGCTGGATGCAACCGAAGTCAAGGCACTGGCCGACAAGATCAAGTCCGACACAGGGGAGGATGTCAGTGACAAATTCAGCCAGTTGGATACAGATGGCGATGCCAAGCTCACCAAGGCAGAGTTCGATGCGGGCAAGCCGCAGGCCAGCGACGCCAGCAGCAGCACGCAGGCCAGCGCTGCAAGGTCTGGCCCCAGTGGCCCGCCGCCTGCAGGTGGACCCGGTGGGGCAGGTCGCGCGGGTGGCGCATCCAGCAGTACAACTTACGACCCCTTGGACATCAACCAGGACGGCACCGTGTCTGAAATGGAGCGCCTGGCCGGTGCCCTCAAGGAACTGGCCCAGACCACGCAAACCGACAGTTCGGGCAACAGTTCCAGCTCCGAAGTGGCCAAGCTGGCGCAAAAGCTCTACGAGCAGATCAGTGCCGACCTGACTTCCAGCGGCAAGACCAACACCAGCACCAGCCAGCTCAGCGCTACGGCCTGAGTGCCATCACCCGGCCTGCCAGGGCCTGCACCTCGGCCGGCAGGCGGCTGGGCCCGGTCTGTGTTTGCTGCGATTGGATCAGCCGCCGCACGGTCTCCAGGTGCGGCATGACAGGCCCGAAAAAGCGTGCCTGCCCACCCGACACGATCAGGATCGTCGGGAAGTTTTCCACCTCGATCGGGTCCACCACCTCGGCCTCGTCCTCTATATCGATCCAGCGAAAATCCGCATCAGGGAACTCGGACTGCAGGCCCTCAAACAGCGGCACATAGTCCTTGCAGGTGCCGCACCACTGGGCGCACAGGCAGGCCACCAGCAAGGGCTGGGTTGAGGGGGCTTGGGGGTCTGACATGGCGCAATACAGGTGCAAATAACTCTGGGGTCTATCGATATGCCAAATTGTGGCAAGTCCACGTTTTACACTACAGGGTTTGCTGCGACGCAGCTTTGAACCATCACAAGGCCCCCATGAGTGCATTTCTGGACGAAACCGTATTGAGCGTACACCACTGGACTGACCGTTTGTTCAGCTTCACCACCACCCGCGACCCGGCGCTGCGGTTCTCCAACGGCCACTTCACCATGATTGGCCTGCGCCAGCCCAACGGCAAGCCCCTGCTGCGCGCCTACAGCATTGCCAGCGCCAATTACGAAGAGCACCTGGAATTCCTCAGCATCAAGGTGCAGGACGGCCCGTTGACTTCGCAGCTGCAGCACATCAAGGTGGGCGACAAGATTGTGGTGGGCAAAAAGCCCACGGGCACCTTGCTGATTGACTACCTCCTGCCCGGCAAGAACCTGTACCTGCTGGGCAGCGGCACTGGCCTGGCCCCGTTCCTGAGCGTGGCCCGCGACCCGGCCACCTACGAGCGCTTCGAGAAAGTCATCGTGGTGCACGGCGTGCGCGAGGTCAAGGAACTGGCCTACTACGACTACTTCACCCACGAGCTGCCCGACCACGAGTTCCTGGGCGAGATGATTACCGAGCAGATGCTGTACTACCCCACGGTCACGCGTGAGCCCTTCCGCAACCAGGGCCGCATCACCGACCTGATCGAATCCGGCAAGATGCAGGCCGACCTGGGCCTGCCCAAGCTCGACCCCGAACATGACCGCGTCATGCTGTGCGGCTCGCCCGGTTTGCTCAAGGACATGAAGGTGATTCTGGAGAAGCGTGGCTACAAAGAAGGCAGCACCACCACACCGGGCGACTTTGTGGTGGAACGCGCCTTCGTCGAACAATAAATCTCCCAGCAAGTACCGCAAGCCTTTTCAGGAATTCCATGCCCCATTTCGATCTCTACGCCATTGGCAACGCCCTGGTGGACTCTGAATACGAAGTCACTGACGCCCAATTGCAAGCCCTGGGAGTGGAGAAGCGCCACATGACGCTGATTGACGCCGAGCGCCGTGCCTTTCTGCTCGAAGGCGTGCACGGTCTGCACAGCCGCCGCACCGGTGGCGGCTCTGCTGGCAACACGGCCGTGGCGCTGGCCCAATTGGGTGGCAAGGCCTTTTATTCCTGCCGCGTGGCGGATGACGAACTCGGCGCTTTCTACCACCAGGACCTGCTGGCCAATGGCGTCAGCACCAACCTCTCGCACACCCAGTTTCCCGAAGGCCAAACCGGCATCTGCATGGTCATGGTCACGCCGGACGCCGAGCGCAGCATGAGCACTTTTCTGGGGGCCACGGCCGACATCGATCACACCGCACTGCAAGCGCGCGACATTGCCAAGTCCAAGGTCTATTACATGGAAGGCTATCTGTCGGCATCCCCCACGGGGCTGGACGCAGCCCTCCGTGGCCGCGCCCTTGCCAAGGAGGCCGGTGTGATGCTGGCCACCACGCTCAGCGACATGAGCATGATCAACTTCTGCCGCCCCGGCCTGGAAGCCATCGTGGGCGAGGGCGATCTGGACTACCTGTTCTGCAACGAGGAAGAGGCGCAGGTCTGGTGCGGCAGTACCGATCTGCCCACCATCATTGCCACCATCAGCAAGCGCGCCCGCGTGGTGTGTCTGACGCGCAGTGCCAAGGGCTGCATCGTGATTGAAGGCGACAGCCAAACCGAAGTGCCCGCCGTCAGCGTGAAGGCCATCGACACCAATGGCGCGGGCGACATGTTCGCCGGTGCCTTCCTGTTTGCCGTCACCCACAGCCACAGCCACGCACAGGCCGCGCTGCTGGCCAACCAGGCCGCGGGCCAGGTGGTGGCGCAGTACGGCAACCGGCTGACCCCGCTGCAACTGCAGGGGATTCGCAAGGAGTTTGAGGCGACCGTATAAGCCAGCCTTTCCCGTACGGGAATATTTATTGCCCACTGGGCTTCTGGCTGCATAATTTCCCGGTCGGGACATCATTTCGGCTTGCGAGTTTTAAAAGGTAAGGATGCCTATGCGACCATCCGTTGTGCTTGACTTGAAGCGAAGCGCAGTGCGCGAGGCAGTGAGCCGATTCCGCACGGCGAACCCACGTGTATTCGGTTCGGTGTTGCATGGCACCGACCAGGATGGCAGCGACCTTGATCTGCTGGTCGATGCGCTGCCTGGTGCCACGCTGTTGGACTTGGGTGACCTGGAAGATGAACTGAAGACACTGCTTGGCGTGGACGTCGATTTGTTGACTCCTGGCGACCTGCCGCAGAAGTTCCGTGCCAAGGTGCTCGCCGAGGCACAACCCATATGAGCGAGGGCCGCCGACTTACCGATTACCTGGTCCACATCCAAAAGGCTGCAGTGGATGCGTGCGGTTTCGTGGATGGATTGTCCAAGGATGACTTTCTGTCTGACAAGCGCACGCAGCAGGCCGTCATCATGAACCTCATCATCATTGGTGAGGCCGCCACGCGCGTGATGGATGGCTATTCCGTGTTCACTCAGGTGCACGCCGAAGTGCCGTGGCGCAGCATGCGCAATATGCGCAATCGCATGGCCCACGGCTATTTCGATATCAACCTCGATGTGGTGTGGGAGACCGCACTGGAATGGCTTCCAGCGTTGCAAAAGCAACTGCCTGCTGTGCGTCTGGATGCTGAAATAAAAGACCGCAACGATAGCGGCGGCTGACGAATCACTAACCGTCGAGCGTACTTTTCTAAACCGCCTTGCGCGTTTTTACCGCGTACGGCGGCAAGCCATTGAGCATGCGCTTGCCATAGCTCTGCAACTGCAGTCGCTTGTCGTAGCAGATCACATGCGCCTGGTCTTCCTCGGTGCGGATGGCACGGCCCGTCCATTGCAGCAGCTTGATGGCGGTGGCAGGGATGACCAGTTCGCTGAACGGGTCGCGCCCCATCGTGCGCAGCCACTCGGCGCGGGCTTCGTCCACCGGCTCACTCGGCGGGGCGAAGGGCAGCTTGCAGATAAACACTGTCTCGCAGAGCTTGCCCGGCAGGTCCAGGCCTTCGCCAAAGGACTGCAGTCCAAACAGGATGGAGGGCAGGCCGGCCTCCACGCGCGCGCTGTGGCTGGCCAGCAAGCGGGTGCGCGACAGCGTGCCCTGCACCAGCACGGCATCCACCAGAGAAGATGGCAGAGCCAGGGTGGCACTGCGCATTTGCGCGCGTGAGGTGAACAGGGCCAGTGCGCCGTGTTCCACGTCCTTCAAGTCTTGCAGCAAGAGCTCCACCATCTCGGCGGTATAGGCCTCGGCCTGCTTGGGCTCGGCGCGGGTGTGCACCACGGTCAGCGTGCCCTGCTTGGCATAGTCAAACGGGCTGGAGACTTCCAATGTGGTGACGTTGCGGTTGCCGGAGAGACCTGCCTCCTGCAAAAAATAATCAAAGCTTCCGCAGCTGGTGAGCGATGCGGAGGTGATCACCGCGCCGCGCACCTGGCTCCATAAAAACTGGCGCAGCAAATCGCCCGGCACCATGGGGCTGGCATTGGCGCTCAGGTTCAGGTAGCCGCCCTCGGTCTCGGCCTTGAGCCATTTGGCCAGTGGCTGCTCGCCATGTTCCAGCAGCAGTTGCGCAGTGGCAGCCACTGCGTTCAGGCGCGGGGCAATGGCACCCAGCTTGGCATACAGCTGGGCGCACAGCACGCCTTGCGCCGGGTCGTCCTTGGCAATGGCTTTCACATCCACACCCAGGGCTTCGAGCGCCTTGGACAAGCCTGTGGCCTGTGCGCTGATCTGGGTGATGGGGTCTGTCAGGGTTTCGGGCAGCACGCCGTTGGGAAAGCGCAGCGTGCCGTTCGTTATGGCCCCCACGCTTGCCACTGCGTGTGCTGCGCTGCCCCCCGAGGGGGCCTTCGTGCCTTGGGGCGGCCCGGCGGCACTCCCGTCGGTGCTGTCGTGCACCAGGTCCAGGCACAGCTTCTGCGCCTGCGTCAGCACGGTGCGCAGCTGGCTGCACACGGTTTGCACGTCTTCGCCCAGGTGCAGGTGCAGCCGGGTGGCCACCTCCTGCATGGTCTTGGGGAGTTTGTCGAGCCAGCGCAGGTTGCTCAGATCCATGGCGCTGGAGAACTGGTCCAGGGCCACGGCCGGCAGGTGGTGGCCTTCGTCAAACACCACCAGGCAGTTGTCCAGGTCGGGCAGGGTTTTCAGGCCCAGGGTGGCCAGCACCAGGTCGTGGTTGGCCACGATCACATTGGCCTCGGCCAGGCGGGTGCGGGCGTTGTAGTAGCTGCACTCCTTGTACTTGGGGCAGTGGCGCGCGGTGCAGGTGTGGCGCTCGGCGGCCACGCCTGCCCAGTCGCTGCCGTCGGGCGCCTGGGCCAGGGTGTCGCGGTCGCCGTCCCACTGGGCGCTATTTAAAAGCGTAGCCATGTGGTCGTAGAGGTGGATGCGCCGCTCTTCAATCGCCTGCTGCGAGGCGGTGGAGAGTGCGGCCACGGGGAAGTCTTCTTCAAACAGGTCTTCATCGCCGCTGCCGGTGCCGGCCACGCGGTCCAGCTTGACCTTGCAGACATAGCGCCCGCGCCCCTTGGCCAGGGCATAGACAAAGGGCTTGTCCATGGCGGCTGCGAGAGCCGGCAGGTCCTTGCTCATCAGCTGCTCCTGCAGGGCCACGGTGGCGGTGGAAATCAGCACCCGGGTCTTGCGCTCCAGCGCCATGGCCACTGCTGTGCTGAGGTAGGCCGCGCTCTTGCCCACGCCGGTACCTGCCTGGATGACGGCAAGGGCCTTGGTCGGCACGGCGCACTCGCCCAGGTCGGCTTTGGAGAGCGTATCGGCCACGCACTCGGCCATGGCGTGCTGGCCGTCGCGCATCTTGAAGCCCGGCGTTTTGCGCATCATCTGCTCGAAGCTCTTGAGCGCGTGCGCGGACAGGGTTTCGGGGGTGGGGGTGGTGAAGCTCAAGATGGTCGGTTCAGTGATTCCAGCGCACGCAGTTGCAGCTGGCTCTCGAAGCGGCGTAGTTCGCCGCTAAGGGGGTCGGTAAAGGAAATGGACTGGGCCAGCAGTTGCAGCGGATTTTCAAAATCCTGGCTGCCCTCTGCGGTGAGCTCGGGGTAGATGCCGTCATTCAGAAGGGGCAGGCCCAGGGCGTTCATGTGCACGCGCAGCTGGTGGCGCTGGCCGTTGACCGGCTGCAGCTCATACAGGGCAAAGGTGCCGTTGTGCTGCAGCGGGCGGATGGTGGTGAGCGCGTTGGGTACGCCTTCCACTTCGGTCTGCTGCATGAAGTGGCTGCCCACAGCAATGCGCGTGTGGCGCTGGATCGGCCATGGCAAATCCGGGTTCCAGCGGGCAATGGCATGGTAGGTCTTGCGCACCACATGGTCGCGAAACAGGCGGGCGTAGGCATCGCGCGTGGCCGGGTTGCGCGAGAAAAGCACCAAGCCTGCGGTGTCGCGGTCTATGCGGTGGATGGGTGCCAGCGTGGAGCTGCCGAGAGTCTGCCCCAGGCGCACCAGCAGGGTTTCGCGCACGTATTTGCCGCTGGGTATCACCGGCAAAAAATGTGGCTTGTCCACCACCACCAGGTGTTCGTCCTGCCAGAGGATGCGCTCCTGGAACGGAATGGCGGGCTCTGCGGGCACGTCGCGAAAGTAGTACACGCGCTGGCCGGTGTGCAGCACGCTGTCGCTCTGCAGCACCGCGCCTTCAGAGTCCACCACATCGCCGGCTGCAAAGCGCTGCGCCCACTCGCTGCGCGCGACAAAGGAAAAACGCCAGGCAAAAAAGTCCAGCGCGGCAGTCCAGTCGCCCTTGGGCACCACCACGCAGCTGGCACTCAGGCCATCGCGGGGTGGTGGTGGGTTGGGGCGGTAGCGGGCCACTTACACCCGTTCAAACACCGCGTCCCAGACACCGTGGCCCAGGCGGATGCCGCGGTTCTCGAACTTGGTCAGCGGCCGGTACAGGGGCTTGGGCGCGTAGCCTTCGAGTTGCGGGTGGCTTTGCAGCGCGCGGTTGCGCAACAGCGGCTCGGCACTCAGCACCGCCAGGATCTGTTCGGCATAGGGCTGCCAGTCGGTGGCGCAGTGCAGGTAGCCGCCCACCTTGAGGCGCGCGGCCAGCTTGGCCACCAAACCCTGCTGGATCAAGCGGCGCTTGTTGTGCTTGGTCTTGTGCCAGGGGTCGGGGAAGAAGATGTGCACGCCGTCCAGACTGTGCAGGGGCAGCATGTGGTCTATCACCTCCACCGCGTCATGGGCGCAGATGCGGATGTTGGTGAGATTGCGCTCGCCAATGCGCTTGAGCAGCGCGCCCACGCCGGGCTCATGTACTTCGCAGCACAGGAAGTGGGTATCCGGCAACACGGAGGCAATATGCGCCGTGGCCTCGCCCATGCCAAAGCCGATTTCCAGCACGATGGGCTTTGCGGCCTGGGCTGCGGCCTCTTCAGGCGTGGCATCGGCCTGGGCAAAGGGTGCTTGCAGATCGAGCAGACTGGTCTGGTAGGGCACCAGGAATTGGGGGCCCAGCACCTCAAAGGCCTTGGCCTGGCCAGCGGTAGTGCGGCCGGCGCGGCGGATAAAGCTCTTGATGGTGCGCATGAAGGGCTTGGGGGCCTCGGTGCTCTCGGCGCTGGCCGAAGGGGCGGTGTTCTCGTTGTTCTCAGTGTTCATGTGGTGTGTCCAGGGGCGCAGGGGCAGCGGTGTGCACTGGCACAACCAGCGGCCTGCCGCGCGCAGTTCTTCAGGTTTTCAGGTGTTTTGGGATTGCAGCGTGGCGCGCCATTGTTCAACCCAGGCGGCCAGTGCGATGCCCCTATTGTCGCGCGTTCCGCTGTCAGTTAGCCCAAGCCGGTTTGCGGCCAGGGTCAATGCGCCCAGCACGGCCTCGGGGCTGCTGGTGTCCAGAGCCTGCGCGCCGTTTTGCTTGCTGAGTTTCTGGCGGTCGGCGGCCAGTACCAGCTCTGTGTGCAGGTACTCGGGCGTGCGGTAACCCAAGGCACGCTGCAAGAGGATCTGGCGCGCCGTGTTGTCGGCCAGGTCCTCGCCGCGCACGATGTGGGTGATGCCCTGCGCGGCATCGTCCACCACCACGGCCAACTGGTAGGCAAACAGGCCGTCGGCGCGCTTCAGAACAAAGTCGCCCACCTCGGCGGCCACGTCCTGGGTCTGTGGGCCCAGGCGGCGGTCGGTCCAGGTGACGCTGTGTGCAATGCTGGCCTCACCCTTGGCGATATGCGTATGGATCGGGTGGATTGCGCTGCTGCCAAAGTCCTCAGTCGCAAAACGCCAGGCCCGACCCTCCTTGCCATGGAGCCCGGTGCGGCAGGTACCAGGGTAGACCAGTTCACCGTGGCGCGCTTTATTCAAGCCTTGGGCCAGAAGCGCCTGCTCGATGTCTTTGCGCGAGCAGGCACAAGGGTAGGCAAGTCCGTGTTGGATCAGCGCATCCAGCGCTTGCTGGTACAGCGCACTGCGCTGGCTTTGCCAGACCGGCGGCTCATCAGGGATCAGGCCGCAGTCGGCAAGTTGCTGCAGGATGCGCTGGTCGGCACCCGGCACGCAGCGCGGCAGGTCCACGTCTTCCATGCGCACCAGCCACTGGCCGCCGCGCGCACGGGCATCCAGCCAGCTGGCCAGCGCCGCCACGAGTGAGCCCGCGTGCAGCGGCCCGGTGGGCGAGGGCGCGAATCTACCCTTGTAGCTGGCCCCCACACGTGGCTCCAAAAATCAGGCGATGGCCAGCGCCATTTCCAGCCCCGACACAAAGGCGTTCTCCACCCGGTGTCCCAGGCACCAGTCTCCACACACGCCAATGCCGGCCTTGGCATCCCACAGGTGGGACACGCCCAGCGGCTTTTCGGTTTTTGCATACAGCCAGCGGTGCACCTCGGCATGGGCGGGTTCAGCCCGGATCCCGGTGACTTCGGTGAATGCCTTGATCAGCTTGGCGGTGACGCGGGGCGTGTCGTCCTGCAAATGCTCTTGCGACCAGGCCGCGCTGGCCTGCACCGTCCAGCGCTCGATGGCACCACGGCCGGGCTTGCTCGATTCGCGTGCCAGCCAGGCAATGCGGTGGTGCGTGCTGCGCGCTGCATTCCACTGGGGCCCGAGGGTGGTGAGGCCGGGTTGCACGGCTTGCGGGAAGGCCAGCATCAAAGTCCAGCAGGGGGCCACCGTGGACTTGGCGGCCTTCTTGGCCAGGGCTGCGGCCTTGGGTTGGGTTTGCAGCAGGGCCAGGGCCTGCGGGCCGGGAACGGCCAGCACCACGGCATCGAAGCCGCTGAACACATGGCTGGTGTCGCCAGCACCTGCAGTGCGCAGTTGCCACTGCTTGGTATTGAGTGCGTCTTTTTCGATGGCGACCACGCGGGTCTCCAGTTCCAGTGCCTTGTTGTCGATCAGCGGCTGGGCCCAGGCCTTGACCAGGGCGCTCATGCCGGGCTTGGCCACCCAGTGCGGTTCGCGCGCGGGCAGTCCGGCTTCGGCCACCAGGCCGTGCGAGTCCAGTACCTGCACGGTGTTGGCGCTCCAGCGGCGGCAAATGCCGGGCACGGTGGCCATGGCCAACTCGAAGCGGGCATCGCGCACGGTGAAGTATTGGGCGCCGTGGTCAAAGCTGCCAAAGGCGCTGCTGCGCGTGGACATGCGTCCGCCCGCGCTGTGGCTCTTCTCAAAAACCGTGACGCTGTGGCCGGCCTGTACCAGGGTGCGGGCGCAGGTGATGGCAGCCATGCCGGCTCCCACAATGGCGATGCGTTTGGGTGAGGTCATGCGCTTGTTCTCCGGTTATTAAAGTGTGTAGAGGGTTTATACACGCAGCGCAGTGCATGTCAGGGCTTCACGCCCACTGTTTCAATAGCTCGTATGGTTTTCCAGCAGCGCCGTACGTGTGGTCTGGCTTTCCAGTTGCTCCAGCCACCATTGCATGGCGCGGCCCTGCCTTTGGGCCTTGTTGCCTCGCCAGGCATAGTGCACCGTGACCAAGCGCTTGGCACGCTCGGTTTTTTTGACAACCAACCTGCCGGTCTCCACATAGCGGCTGGCCATGCCAATGGGCAGGTTGCCGCCACCCATGCCGCGCAGTTGGGCTTCCAGCTTGTCTTTCATGCTGGCCACGGTAAACACTTCCTGGCCGCTGAAGATGCCAAAGGTCTGTCCGCCGCCGCGCTGTACCGAATCAGCCACCGCTACGGCACGGTGTTTTTGAATCAACTCATCGCTGAGCGGTTCGGGTGCATTGGCCAGGGGGTGGTGCGGCGCTACCGCATACACAAAGTACACCGATCCCAGCGCCTTGCTGTGCAGCCCGCCAATGGTGCTGGAGTCAGGGCCGCAGCCTATGACCAGGTCCGCCTGGCCCGAGGTCAGGGCTTCCAGAGAACCGGACAAAGTCTCGTCACGCAGGCGAATCTGGGTGGGCGGCGACAGGGCATAGAAAGCCTCGCACAACTCCATCATGGTGGTCTTGGAAATGATGGTGTCCACGGCGATGGTGAACTGCGACTCCCAGCCCGTGGCCACCCGCTTTACGCGGTTGGCCACCGCATCAATTTCACTGAGCAGACGGCCGCCTTCGCGCAGCAGCTCGGCACCCGCCTCAGTCATCTTGGCCTGGCGCGAGCTGCGGTCATAGAGCAACACGTCCAGTGCGTCCTCTATTTGCCGCACACGGTAGGTCAGCGCACTGGGCACCATGCCCATGGCGCGAGCAGCTGCTGCAAAGCTGCCAGCCTGGGCAATGGTCTGCAGCATGGCGAGGGCGTCAGGGGTCAATACGTCGCGAGGGGTTTGCATGGATATCCAGCTTTGATTGAATGCATTTGAATGATGCCATCAATCAAGGCGCATCGCGCTGGCCCGTAAAGGCATACAGTCAGAAATATGCTGACACTCCGTAAATCTTCCGACCGTGGCTTCGCTGACCACGGTTGGCTCAAGTCCTTCCACAGCTTTTCCTTTGCCGGTTACTACGACCCCAAGCACATGGGCTGGGGCAATTTGCGGGTGATCAACGAAGACCGCATTGCCCCCGGCACAGGTTTTGGCACGCATGGCCACCGCGATATGGAAATCATCAGCTACGTGGTGTCGGGCAACCTGGCGCACAAGGACAGCATGGGCAACGTCAAGGGCATTCCGCCCGGCGACGTGCAGCGCATGAGTGCAGGCAGTGGTGTGCAGCACAGCGAGTTCAACCACGCGCCCAATGAGACCACCCATTTTTTCCAGATCTGGATAGAGCCCAGTGCACGCGGCATTGCGCCGGGCTACGAGCAGAAGACCTTTACCACAGCAGAGAAGCAGGGCACGCTGCGCCTACTGGCGTCAAGCGACGCTGCTGATGGCTCGGTGAAAATCAACGCTGATGCACGGCTCTACAGCGGCCTGTTCGATGCAGGGCAGTCAGCAAGCCTGCCACTGGATCCTGCCCGCAAGGCCTATGTGCATCTGATGCGCGGCAGCCTGCAGGTCAACGGGCAAGACCTGTGCGCCGGTGATGCAGCGCTTATCGAAGGCGAGGGCATGCTCTCGCTACAGCTAGGAACGGGCGCTGAGGTGCTGGTGTTTGATCTGGCACCCTGAGCGCGCGGCTGGCTGACATTTTCCCTTTTTTCCCTACGCGTCCCGGTCCGGGACATTCACTTTAAATCCAACAGGAGCTTCCCCATGGCAAAAACGATCGTGATCTACCACTCCGGCTACGGCCATACCCAGCGTTTTGCGCAGTCGGTTGCAGCGGGCGCCGCCGCAGAGCTGATCGCCATTGATGCAGAGGGCAATGTGCCCGAAGGCGCCTGGGAGAGCCTGGCCGCGGCCGACGCAATCATCTTCGGCTCGCCCACTTACATGGGCTCGGTCAGCTGGCAGTTCAAGAAGTTTGCCGACGCCTCCTCCAAGCCCTGGTACAGCCAGTCCTGGAAGGACAAGATCTTTGGCGGCTTCACCGTCAGTGCCAATGTGAACGGCGACAAATTCAGCACCCTGCATTACTTCATGACCCTGGCCATGCAGCACGGTGGCATCTGGGCGGGCACCGGGATCAACTACAACAACACCAAGGCTTCGCAGCGCAGCGATATCAACTACCTGGCTTCCAGCGGTGGGCCCATCGCCCAGACGCCGGGCGATGCAGGTGCTGATGAAATGAATGCCGGTGACCTGGAAACCGGCCGTCTGTTTGGCGCGCGCATTGCCGCACTGGCTGGCAAATTCAGCGGCTAAGCTGGGGTTTTTCCCTTGCATCGCGCCCGCAAGGGTGCGATGCCTGCGATGGCATTAAATTGATGAATGTGCGAATGGGTGTTCTGACTTAAGCCGTTTATCGTCCCGCTGCGTCCGCTGGGCGTGAAGTTCTCCTGTCAAATGTTGTCGCACGCACAATTTGCGGCAAATGAGCTTTAAATCTTTTGGCGTCACACTGATTGAACTGCTGGTTGTCCTCGCTATCGTGGGCATCGCTGCCGTCATTGGAATGCCGAACCTCGCTTACACGATCAGCAAGGTCCGCATGGATGGTGAAATCAATGCCGTCTTGTCCGGACTGAATCTGGCCCGCAGCGAGGCGGTCAAGCGGGGGCTCACGGTGTCTGTTTGCCCCAGCACGAACGGCACCAGTTGTGCGGCAAGCACCAGTTGGTCCACTGGCTGGATCGTGCAACTTGACGGCCCGCCGAGCCAGTTGCTGCAAACCACAGCTGCTTTATCGCGTGACTCGCTGGTCAGCACCTCCACGGCCACGCCCGCATACCCGCAATTCACGTCCATGGGGTACACCTTTTTTGATTCCACGCTGACGCTGCATGACACGAACGAAACGGAAAGCCTGCGCCGCTGCATCGCCTTCAGTGCCGGCTCTTGGGTATCAAGATCGGGTGCAGCATGTCCATGAGAAAAGAGCGCGGCTTTTCCATGATCGAAGTGCTGGTGTCGGTCGTGGTGCTGATGTTCGGTGTTCTGGGGATGGCCGGGCTGCAAATGCAGGCTATCAATGCCACGGAACTGGGCCGCTACAACAGCAGGGCAGCCATTCAGGCCACCAGCATTGCGGCCGCCATGAAGGCCAATGTGGCCTACTGGGGCACGCCCCCCAGCAGCGTGACAGTGCAGGGCACAACCGTGACCGGCGGACCCTCTGCCTACACCGGAGACTGCTTCAGTGGCACGGCCTGCACCGGGCCCCAATTGGCCTATTTCGATCTGGCTACCTGGGGCAATGACATCGCTAACAGTTTGCCAGTCGGCTCTTTGAATATTGCCTGCAATTTGACGATTTCGCCGGCCGTTTGCACGGTGACCGTTTCGTGGCAAGAGAAAAATATAGCGCTGCACAACCAGGACCTGCCGGGTGTCGGCCTGCTGTCAACGGGCACTGTGCAGACCCATAGCTACCAAACCCTGGTGTCCGTGCTATGAAATCACAGGGCAGTCACCTGGTTCAGCGTGGCATCGGCCTGGTCGAGGTCATGATTGCACTCACCATTGGCCTGGTGCTCTTGCTGGGCGTCAGCCAGGCCTTCCTCACCATGCGTGAAACCGCAACAACCGCACAGCAGCTCTCAGCGGTTCAAAACCAGCAACGCATGGCCATGTATTTCCTGCATGTTGCAGTCAGTGGCGCAGGCTTCAATCCAGACCCTATCGCCAAGTCGGGCGAGGTCCTGTATCCGGTCAGCGGGGTCTTTACAGCACCAGGTCAGACTTTGTTGGGAACCGGGGCGGGTGCCGCAGCCGACACCTTGAGCGTCAGATTTACGGCCAGTGCCGGCGGGGCGCAACAGGGTTGCTCTGCAAGCCTTGTTGCCGGGCACACCTACACCAATCGTTTCAATGTGGCCAACGGGTTTCTCACCTGTTCGGAGACGGACAACACGGCTGCCACGGCTGCCACCACGCTGAACCTGATCGGTGGTCTGGCAGGCATGAACATCGTCTACGGAGTGGACTCCACCGGGGGCGGCTCCGTGACGCAGTACCTGACGGGCGCACAGGTCACAACGGCAAATTTCTGGGGCAACGTCAAGACAGCCCAAGTGACTTTGCTCTTTACCAATGCCCTGGCTGGCCAGCCCGGCCAGCCCCAGACAGTGAGCTTGGTGGAAACCATACCCTACATGGCGAATATTTAACATGAAGCAAAAAGGATTTGTGCTCTTCGCAGTGATGATCTTCCTGATCATCATGTCCATGCTGGGTATCAGCATGTTTGGCGGATTCATCAAGGACCAGAAGATATCCGGTAACCTGAACGAAAAGCAGAGAGCCATCGAGGCTTCCCAAGCGGGTCTGGACGCCGTCCAGTTCTGGATGCTGCAACCCGGAAATATTTTTTCGGGCGTGTGGAATACGGGCATCAATTGCACCTCCACCACCCAAACCGGCGCCTCCGCTGTTGTTTGCAGCAATGCATTGGCCAGTCCGGCAACCTTGCCCTGGAGTTCATCCAACACCTTCCAGCCGCCCAACATGACGGTGATTGCTGGCGGTGGCGCAAATAGTTACGCCAGCCAGGTCAACTACCACATTCAGTTTATGGGGCCTACGCCCATCTCCCCAACCGCCCCCAAGGCCTACTACAAGGTGACATCCACGGCGCAAGGGGGCAACGCCACGGCGGCGGCTGTGGTGGAAACTATTTTTGAGGTCACGGTGAGTGCCAGAGACATAAGCGGGGGCTGACACATTCGGCCAGACGTCCAAGGGCGGAGCATCCACAGGCTAGAAGGAAATACCATGTTCACTATGTACACACCAAGGGTCTTGCGACTGGCGATGCTCCTGTTGCCGATTGCTGCCTGCCAGTTGCCACGTGTGGAGGCCGCCGTGATTTCCGACGACTTCACCCAGGCTGCAGATGCCAATGACTGGTCTGCCCTGTCCTATGCCTGTTTGACGGCCGGTACGTCCTCCAACAACAGCAGCAGCAACAGCAAGATCCCCGGCTGCAACATGTCGTCCCCAGACGCAGTGGGCAGCGGAGCCTTGCGCCTGACACCTGCCTCAGGCAACCAGCGCGGCGCCATTGTGTCCAACTACACATTTCCGACCAACCAGGGATTGCAAGTCACCTTCAGCACCTACACCTTTGGCGGCGATCGCGGAGGCACAGGCGGACTGGGGGCTGACGGAATTTCTTTCTTTCTGATGGACGGGAGCGTTGGCACAACCCTGGTTAGTGGCACCAGCACCATTTCGAATATTGGTGCTGTGGGCGGCAGCCTGTCCTACAGTTGTTCAAACGGGAACGCACCGTACAACGGTTTGACCGGGGCCTACCTGGGCCTGGGCATGGACGAATACGGCAATTTTTTGAATAGCGGGGACAACACCTCCACCGGCATTCCCGCCCAGACTGCCAGCGGCGGTGCCAACGGTTACAACAGCTGGGGCAGCGGAACCTACCAGTCCAACCGCATCGGCTTGCGCGGTGCTGGCAATGTGAGCTGGTACTGGTTGAACCAGAATTACAGTTCACTGTATCCCGCTTCTGCGGGCTCCAGCAACCGGCAATCGGCAGTGCGCAGCACCTGCAGTACGGGCCTGCTTCAGAACGGATCTTCGGGTACCTATAGTGCTGCATCGACCGCCCTGTCGTGGGCCGGCAATGTACTGACCATTACCTCGACAGCAGCTTCCGTAGTGCGGGTGGGCGACACAGTGGTGATTGGCAGCAGCAGTGGCAGCAACCCGCCCAAGGTCAACGGAACCTCCATCGTCGGCTCGTACGTCGTAACCGGCGTTGGCACAGGAACATTCACAGTAGCCCTGCCCAACACCGCAGGCACCATTGCCAATCCGACAAACGCAAGCATTTCCATCGCTGTACAAAATTACGCCGTCATCCCCGGTGGCTATTGGGTGTTGCCTCAGAGCCAGCCCATTGCCAACGAGAATACATCCAGCCGCGCACAGGCCACGCCCATCACCTACAAGCTGATGATCACACCCGCTGGTGGCCTGAACTTTATGTACAGCTACAACGGCGGTGCCTACCAGCAGGTGCTGACCAACTGGCCTATCACCGCCAGCAATGGCCCCTTGCCTGCATCGTTCCGCTTCGGCTTTGCAGCTGCAACCGGGGGCTCAACCAACAACCATGACATCAGCTGCTTCCTGGCTGAGCCGGTGGAGTCCGCCAGCGGTGCCGGTGCCAATACCGTGCAGGCCGGGCAGGTGAAAACCGGCACGCAGGTCTATACGGCTTCCTACAACCCGAACTTCTGGACCGGGTCTGTGATGTCGCAGCCGATCGTCACGAGTTCCAGTGCGGTGTCAGTGGGTACACCGACCTGGGACGGCAATTGCGTGCTGACCGGCGGCGCCTGCGCGACAACGGGCGTTGCCATTACGTCGTCCAAGTTGCTGGGCCCGAGCAGCCGCAAGCTCCTGACCTGGGACGGCTCCAGCGGTGTTTCTTTCCAATGGGACTCGCTGTCAACCGATCAAAAGGCCGTTTTGAACTCTACTGACACCGGCGGACAAAACAGGCTGGACTGGTTGCGTGGTGGCCGCAGCAATGAGCAGACCGCAACACCACCCGGCCTGTTGCGTGCCAGAGCCGGTGTGCTGGGCGATGTGGTGAACTCCAGCCCGACCTGGGTTGGCCCGCCTTCGCTCAACTACGGTTCGTCGATTTCCGATCTGCTCTATGCCAGCACGGGTAGTGAGAGTTCCCACACCACCTTCAAAAGCGACCTGGCACAGCGCCTGAACGTGGTCTATACCGGTAGCAACGACGGCATCCTGCACGGCTTCCGGTCGGGTCGCAACAATGCGGACGGCAGCTACAGCAGCACGCTCAATGATGGCCGGGAAGTGATTGGTTTTGTGCCCGCCAGCACCTTGGCCACTACCAATGTGGTCAAACTGACCAGCCCGACCTACGGACACTATTACTTTGCTGATGCAGCGCCCGGTTTTGGCGATGTGTATTACGACGGAGCTTGGCACACCTGGCTTGTCAGTGGCCTAGGCGCTGGTGGCCAGGAAATTTTTGTACTCGATGTAACCGACCCCGAGGGCACCGCTACTGGAACCACCGCATTTTCAGAGGCCAATGCCGCCAGCCTGGTCAAGGGCGACTGGACGCCGACCACGCTCACAAGCTGTGTGAACGCAAGCACAGCCTGTGGCGACAACCTGGGCTATACTTACGGCACACCCATCGTGCGCCGACTGCACAACGGCCAATGGGCCATCATCTTTGGCAACGGATATGCCAGCACGAACCAGCGTGCAGGTGTATTCGTAGGCCTGATCAACGCATCAACCGGGGCCGTCACCTTCACTTGGCTGGACACAGGTTCTGGCTCCAGTACCAGCCCCAATGGCATTGCATACGTCTCATCTGCCGATCTGGATGGTGACCATGTCTCCGACTATCTTTACGCGGGCGATTTGCTGGGGCAGGTCTGGCGTTTTGATCTGACCAGCAACGACCCGGCAGACTGGGCGGTTTCCACGTTCGGCCAGCCCACGGCAACCCCGCTCTATAGCGCAGGCTCCACCCATCCGATTACCACGCAAGTGGTCCCCACGGTTGTCGCACTGCCGCGTCTGGGGCAAAGGGTGCTGCTGGGGGTAGGCACGGGCCGTGCCAATCCGTTTACTGCCACATCGGCAACGACCTATGCCAGCGGAACACAGTCTGTCTATGGCCTGTGGGACTGGGACATGGTTGCCTGGAACAATGGCAGAACCACGGCGGCAGGCGTTTCCATTCCAGCATCGACGGTCAAGTTTGCATCCCTGCCCCAGATCACCACGTCGCCGTACCGCACTTTCTCCAAGACTGATTTGCTGGCAGATAGCCTGACATCCACCAACGGACAGACCCGCACGGCGGCCGTCAGCACCGTGTGCTGGCAGGGCAGTGCCAGCATTGCCGGCTGCAGCGCGTACAACAAGTACGGCTGGTACTTTGACTTCCCCGTTTCGGGTGAGCAACTCATATACAACCCGGTATTCCAGGGCGGGGCACTGTTTGTGAATACCGTCATTCCTCCGGGTACGGCAGTGGCCGGACAGTGCAGGGCAGCGACGCCAACGGGGTGGACCATGGCCTTCAATATGGCGTCGGGCGGTGGTTTTGTCCAAAATGCCTTTCCTGATCTGACGGGCAGTTTTGTCGTCGGGTCAGCCAACGCATCCATTGTGGGCATCATGCAAAGTGGAGTAGGCAAACCCTATATCGTGACGGTGGGCAGCCAGCAGTATGTGGTGAACCAGACCATAGGTGGCAACCCCACCATTACCAAAATCAACCCGCAAGGTGGGGTAACAGTCAGGCGCGTTTCATGGGAGCAAATACGATGACGAAATCCAAAGGGTTCACGCTGGTGGAACTGATGATTGTGGTGGTGATCGTGGGCGTGCTGGCCGCAGTGGCCATACCTGCTTACACCTCTTTTATCCTCAAGTCACACCGCACCGAAGCGATCAACAGTCTGCTGGACACGGCCAGCCGGCAAGCGCGTTACTACACCACCAACAACACCTATGCGGGCAGCATGACCTCGCTGGGCTTTGCCGCAGACCCCAACCCCGTGCCGTCAGCCACCACTACGTATTTCAATGTGAGTGTGGCAGCAACCCCAGCAGCTACGGCCAGTGCCCCTGCCTCTTTCACCCTGCAGGCAGTGCCCTCTGGGGCGCAGGCCAACGACAGCTGCGGCACCTTCACCTATACCGACCTGGGGCAAAAGGGCGTCAGTGCCGGCACCGTGGCCAGTTGCTGGGGGCAGTAGTCAGGCTACGGGGCTTGCCAGTTCGGGCGCGGCATTCAGCGCGGCGTCCACCGCACGTCGCTCGTCAAACACAAAGCAGCCACCTTGGTAGTGCGCGCCGCCCACTTCCTCGAAGTACTTGAGGATGCCGCCCTCCAACTGGTACACATGGGGCAGGCCCAGGTCGTGCATCAGAATGGCGGCCTTCTCGCAGCGGATGCCGCCGGTGCAAAAGCTCACCACGGTCTTGTCTTCCAGTTCGGCCTTGTGGTCCCGCACGGCTTGCGGAAATTCGGTGAACTTGGTGATGCGCCAGTCAATGGCACCCACGAAAGTGCCTGCATCCACTTCGAAATCGTTGCGCGTGTCCAGCGTCACCACCGGGCGACCTGCATCGTCATGGCCCTGGTCCAGCCAGCGCTTCACAGTAGCCGGTGAGACTGCCGGTGCGCGGCCTTCCGACGGTCGGATGGTGGGGTGGTCCATGCGGATGATTTCGCGCTTGACCTTGACCAGCATCTTCTTGAAGGGCTGGCGGTCCGACCAGCTTTCCTTCGGTTGGATATCGGCAAAGCGTGCATCGCCATGCAACTGGGCCACAAAGCCCCGCACATACCATTCGGGCCCGGCCAGAAACAGGTTGATGCCTTCTTCGGCCAACAGGATGGTGCCTTTGAGTTGCAGTGCGTTGGCGCGCTGCAGAAGCAGCTCACGTAAGACGGCTGCGTCGGGCAGGGGGATGAATTTGTAGGCTGAGATGTTGAGGATGGGGTTCACGTATTGGATTTTAAGTGTCCTGGTTGATGGGCATTGGTTGAGTGAAGGAGGATGAAATACAATTGCATTACAACTTTCGTGAGGTCATTGCATGAAAACTGCCACCCTTCCTACGGTGCGTGTCTTGCCAGAAATTCGGGCCGAAGCCGAAGCCTTGCTGGATGCCGGGGAGTCCCTGTCCATGTTTATCGAAGACAGCCTGCGTCGCCATATTGCATTGCGCCAGAGTGAGCGCGCATTCCTGGCGCGCGGCATGGCCGCAGGCGCCCGCGCACGCGAAACGGGTGTAACGATCAGCGCGGAAGACAGCTTGGTCCGCTTGCGGGCGCTTGGCAAGAAACGCAAGGCGTCTGCAAAAGCATGAACGCGTACCGGGTGCTCTTGGCACCGGAGGCGCAAGAGGATCTGGAGCGGCTGTACTTGTTTTCCCTAGAACTGTCTCCCGATGTGGCAGACCGTGCATTGGCAGCAATTGAAAGCGGCTACGCGCTGCTTCGGCATAGCCCCTTTTCCTGTCGCAAAGCGGCGGATGGCAAGCTGGGTTCCTTGGTGCGCGAGTTGGTCATTTCATTCGGAGCGTCTGGTTTTGTCGCCTTGTTCGAAATCATTGACGACGCAACCGTGCTGATTACCGCTGTGCGGCACCAACGCGAAAGCGACTACCACTAGCCTGTGGCCCTTAATTCCGCAACCGGCGCGACAAAACCAAATCGGCTGTCCGCTTCAGGCTCCCCTTGTCCCGACGGGGGCAAGGGGCGGGGGGGATGGGGGAGTCAAAAACCTACAATGCAGAGATGTTTGTACACCTGCGCCTCCACACCGAGTTTTCCGTCATCGACTCCACCTGCCGCATCGACGAAGTCGTCAAAGCCGCAGCCAAAGACCGCCAGCCCGCACTGGCCATTACCGACCTGAGCAACTTGTTTGGCGCGCTCAAGCTCTACAAGGAAGCGCGCGGCAAGGGCATCAAGCCCATCCTGGGCGCCGAAATCGTGCTTGAAGGCCTGGGCGGCGATGCGTTGGCTACCTCGCGCATGGTGCTGCTGGTGCAAAACAAGCAGGGTTACCTCAACATCTCCGAGCTGATTGCCCGGGCCTACACGCAAAACGTGCAGATCACCGGCGGCAAGCAGATGGCCGTGGTCAAGCTGGCCTGGCTGAAGGAATTGAACGAGGGCCTGATTGCGCTCTCTGGCGCGCAGGCCGGGCCTGTCGGGCAGGCGCTGGTGCAGGGCGACACAGAGCGCGCCCATGATGTGGCGCTGCAGCTCTCCAGCGTCTTCACCCACCGCTTCTACCTGGAACTGCAGCGTGCGGGCCGCCCCGAGGACGAGCCCCATGTAATGGCCGCCGTGCAACTGGCAGCAACCATGAAGCTGCCGGTGGTGGCCACCCACCCGATCCAGTTCACCGAGCCCGATGACTTCGAGGCGCACGAGGCGCGCGTCTGCATTGCCGATGGCGAAATCCTGGGCAATGCCAAGCGCGTGCGCCGTTTCACGCGCGAGCAGTACTTCAAGACCGCTGCGCAGATGGAGGCGCTGTTTGCTGACATCCCCTCTGCCATTGCCAATACCCTGGAGATTGCCAAACGCTGCAGCCTGAGCCTGGTGCTGGGCAAGCCGCAGTTGCCCGAGTTCCCCACACCCCTGGTGGACGGCGTGCGTATGACGCCGGATGATTACTTCCGCTACACCTCGCACGAGGGCCTCAAGGACCGCATGCTGCATCTGTACCCGGATGCCGCCGAGCGGGAGAGCCGTATGCCCGAATACGTGGAGCGCCTGGAGTTCGAGATCGGCACCATCCTGAAGATGGGCTTTCCGGGCTACTTTTTGATCGTGGGCGACTTCATCAACTGGGCCAAAAAGAACGGCTGCCCGGTGGGGCCGGGGCGGGGTTCTGGCGCCGGATCGCTGGTGGCCTATGCGCTCAAGATCACCGACCTGGACCCGATCAAGTACAAGCTGCTGTTCGAGCGTTTTTTGAATCCCGAACGCGTCTCCATGCCCGACTTCGACATCGACTTCTGCCAGACCAACCGCAATCTGGTGATCGACTATGTGAAGGACAAATACGGCAAGGACGCAGTCAGCCAGATCGCCACCTTCGGCACCATGGCCGCGCGCGGTGTGGTGCGCGACGTGGGCCGGGTGCTGGACATGAGCTACACCTTTTGCGATGGCATCAGCAAACTCATCCCCAACAAGCCGGGCACCAACGTCACCCTGCAACTGCCGCCCACCGATGGTAAAAAGAGCGACAAGTATGTCTACGCCAGCGAGGCCGAACCCATTCTGGCCGAGCGTGAGGCCAAGGAAGAAGACGTCAAGACGCTTCTGGAACTGGCCCGCAAGCTCGAGGGACTGACCCGCAACATCGGCATGCACGCCGGTGGCGTGCTGATTGCCCCGGGCAAGCTCACCGACTTCTGTCCCCTGTACCAGCAGCCCGGCAGCGAGTCGGCGGTGAGCCAGTACGACAAGGACGACGTGGAAGCTATTGGCCTCGTCAAATTCGACTTCTTGGGCCTGGCCACACTCACCATTCTGGAGATTGCGCGCGAGTTCATCATCAAGCGCCATCCCGGCCAGGAAGACTTTGCCTACGAGAACCTGCCGCTGGACGATGCCAAGGTCTACCGCCTGTTTCAGGAGGGCAAGACCGAGGCCGTGTTCCAGTTTGAAAGCCGTGGCATGCAGGGCATGTTGCGCGACGCCAAGCCCACGCGCCTGGAAGACCTGATTGCCCTGAACGCCCTGTACCGCCCCGGCCCTATGGATCTGATCCCCAGCTTTGTGGCGCGCAAGCACGGGCGCGAGGTGATCGAGTACCCGCACCCGCTGGTGGCCGAGATGCTCTCCGAGACCTACGGCATCATGGTCTACCAGGAGCAGGTGATGCAGACCGCGCAGATCCTGGGCGGCTATTCGCTGGGTGGCGCCGACATGCTGCGCCGGGCCATGGGCAAGAAGAAGGCCGAAGAGATGGCCGAGCACCGCGCCATCTTCCGCGCTGGGGCGTCCAAGAACGGCATAGATGAGCAAAAGGCTGATGAGGTGTTCGACCTGATGGAGAAGTTTGCGGGCTACGGCTTCAACAAGTCGCACGCCGCTGCCTACTCTCTCCTGGCCTACCACACGGCCTGGATCAAGGTGCACTACACGGCCGAGTTCTTCTGCGCCAATATGACGGTGGAAATGGACGACACCGACAAGCTCAAGGTCTTGTTCGAGGACGCCGAAAAGCTGGGCCTGTCGTTTGAGCCACCGAATGTGAACCGCGGCTTCCACCGTTTTGAGCCGATCTCGGACAAGCAGATCCGCTACGGCCTGGGCGCCATCAAGGGCACGGGCCAGCAGGCCATTGAAGCCATTGTGGCGGCGCGTGAGGGCAGGGGGCCGACCGCAGAGGCCGGACCCTTTACCAGCCTGTTTGACTTTGCCCGCCGCGTGGAGCGCGCCCGCATCAACAAGCGCTGCGTGGAGGCCCTCATCAAGGCCGGGGCGTTTGACACCTTGCAACTCAACCGTGCCAGCCTGGTGGCTTCCATAGACCGCGCCTTTGATTTCGCCGCGGCCTCGATTGCCAACGCCAACCAGTGCGGCCTGTTCGACATGGGCGATGACGACCATGGATCGAGCACGCAAGAGCCCGATCTGGTGGAGGTGATGCCCTGGGGCATCAAGGAGCGCCTGACCTTCGAGAAGACGGCGGTGGGCTTTTACCTCTCGGGCCACCTGTTTGACGAGGTCGCCACCGAGGTGCGCAAGTTTGCCAAGCGCCCGATTGAAGAGCTGCTGGAAACCCGCGAGCCGCAGCTGCTGGCGGGCATTGTGAATGACTTGCGGGTGATCAACGGCCAGCGCGGCAAGCTGGGTTTATTCAAGCTGGACGACAAGTCCGCCACCATCGAGGCGCGGGCCGACGAGGCCCTGCTCAACGCCCACAAGAATTTGCTCAAAGACGATGAACTCATCATCGCCATGGGCAAGGCTCAGCCGGACCGTTTTTCGGGCGGCATGCAGTTCACCATCCAGCAGATCTGGAGCCTGGAGCAGGCGCGTTGCCGCTTTGGCAAGTACCTGCGCGTGGCAGTCAATGGCCGCGTCCCCGACATTGCGCGCTTGCTCAAGGAGTTTCCGGCCCAGCGCGAGCAGTCGGAGCAGGGCGAACTGGTGCGCGGCCTGGGTGTGCGCCTGCAGGTGCTGCGCGCCGTGGACGAGCCGGTGGATGGCTGCTCGGGAGCGGAAGCGGTGCTGGCCCTGGGGGAAGAGGCACGCTTCTATCCGACCGATGCGGCACTGGCCAGTTGGCGTGCGCAGGCCGACCAAGGGCGGGCGGTGATCGCATACGAATAGCGTGCGTATTGTTCTGTTTGGTTTTTGGTTCTAAATGAGATAGACTCTCATTTAGAATATGCGCCATCCGTGATCTCTGGGGAGGCGCCGAACAGGAAAATTCATGCTTTTGTCTCAGTTGCCCAACGGTGCCCATGCACTGGTCGATCATGTATTCAGCGGTGCGCCGGAAGTCGGGAGCTCCACGGTGCAACGTCTGGAAGAACTGGGCTTCATCACGGGTGAGCCGGTGCATATGCTGCGGCGTGGCCCGGGTGGGCGTGAACCGCTGGCCGTGCAGATTGGCGAGACGCTGTTTGCCCTGCGCCTGGTGGAGGCACAAAGCATTGCCATCACCATTCCCGAAGCGCGCCCCGACTTTGGCAAGGCTTGAAACATGTCCTACGCCATGACCTCGACCCCCAAAATGATTGCCCTGGTGGGCAACCCCAACTGCGGCAAAACTGCGCTTTTCAACTTGCTGACCGGTGCCCGCCAAAAGGTGGCCAACTATGCCGGCGTCACCGTCGAGCGCAAGATTGGCACGCTGCATCTGGGTGGCGGCCAGACGGTCTCGGTGGTGGATCTGCCGGGCTCCTACAGCATGAACCCTTCCACGCCCGACGAGCGTGTGATGATGGAAGTGATCACCGGACAGCGTGCCGGCGAGGCTGCGCCCGACGCCATTGTGGCCGTGGTGGATGCCACCAACCTGCGCATGAACCTGCGCCTGGTGCTGGAGCTGGCCCGATTGGGCAAGCCCCTGATCGTGGCCCTGAACATGGCCGATGTTGCGCGCGCCAATGGCCTCAATATCGATGTGCAGCTGTTGTCCCGGGAGCTGGGCTGTCCGGTCGTGGCGACTGTGGCCGTCAAGCACAACGGACATGCTTCCCTGCTGGCGCAACTCGAAATCCAATTGGCAGACCTCCCCGTGGCAGGCAGTCCTGAAACCTTGCCGCCGGGGGCGTTGGATGAGGTCAATTCCTTCCCCGAACCGCTGAGTGCGGCTGAACTGCAAATGCGGGTGCGCCGCATCCTGTCCAAGGTGGCGCCACGGGTGCCCAAGCTTGCGCGCTTTCAGTACCGTCTGGACGCGGTGGTGATGCACCCTGTATGGGGCTTGGTGTTGCTGGCCACCGTGCTGTTTCTGATTTTCCAGGCGGTGTTTTCGTGGGCCACAGTGCCCATGGATGCGATCAAGTTCGCGGTGGAGGCGACCGGTGACTGGATCAACGGCCATATGGGCGATGGGCCGTTGCGCAGCCTGCTGGTGGACGGGGTGGTGGCCGGTGTGGGCGGGGTGCTGGTGTTCCTGCCGCAGATCCTGATTCTGTTCTTCTTCATCTTGCTGCTGGAGGACTCGGGCTACCTGCCGCGTGCTGCGTTTCTTTTGGACAACCTGATGGGCAAGGTGGGTCTGTCGGGGCGCGCCTTTATTCCCTTGCTGTCGAGTTTTGCCTGCGCCATTCCCGGCATCATGGCCACACGCACCATCTCCAACTGGAAAGACAGACTGGCCACCATCATGGTGGCGCCCCTCATGACCTGCTCGGCGCGGCTGCCGGTGTACGCCTTGTTGATTGGCGCCTTTGTGCCGGCACGGCAAGTAGGCTGGTTTGATCTGCGTGGCCTCACCCTGTTTGGCCTGTACATCGCCGGGGTAATTAGCGCCATGGCTGTGGCCTGGTTTTTCAAACGGGTGTGGATGAAATCGCACTACCAGCCGCTGATGCTGGAGCTGCCACCTTACCGCAAACCCAACCTGCGCAACCTGTGGCTGGGGCTTTGGGAGCGCGTGAGCATTTTCATGCACCGGGTGGGTGGCATCATCTTTTCCCTGATGGTGATACTGTGGTTCTTCTCCACCTTTCCCGGGCCACCTGCGGGCTGGACCGAGGCCCAAGGCCCGGCCATTCAGTACAGCCTGGCCGGCATGCTGGGCCGCGCTTTGGAAGTGGTGTTCGCACCCATCGGCTTTAACTGGCAGATATCCATTGCGCTGGTGCCAGGCCTTGCTGCACGGGAAGTGGCTGTGGGCGCCTTGGGCACCGTGTATTCCCTGTCAGCCGCAGACAGCAATGCGGCCGACTCGCTGGCGCCGGTGATTTCCCAGGGCTGGTCGCTGGCCACAGCCTATTCGCTGCTGGCCTGGTATGTGTTCGCACCGCAATGCCTGTCCACCCTTGCCGTGGTGCGGCGCGAGACCAATTCCTGGAAGTACCCGCTGATCATGGCTGGCTATCTGTTTGCGCTGGCCTATGTGGCGGCCTTCGCCACCTACCGCATCACCCTGGCATTCCAGGGTTTGGGAGGCTAAGACCATGCAGGCGTTTGTTGTTGCCGTGCTGGTGGCTGGGTGCTTTGTCTACGCGCTGTGGACATTGGGGCCCAAGGCGCCACGCCAGCGCCTGGCATTGGCCCTGTTGAAGTGGCCATTGCCCGCGCTGCTGCAAAAGCCACTGAGCGCTGCGGCACGCATGCAAGGGGGGTGCGGCTGTGATGGCTGTGACCAGCCATCTGCCTTGAAACCCGCGGCTGGCAAGGGCGCGGTTACCGGTGCTGGCACGGCTGAGGCGCAGTACAAGCCCGTGACGTTTGTGCGCAAACCTTAGCGCGCAACTTCCTGCGCGGACCAGATGATGGTCATGGGCGAGGGAGCGCGGCCATTCTCGTCCAGTGGCAAGCGCTCGGCCTTGTCGATGGCATTCAAGGCCGCCTCATCCCAGGACTTGGTGCCACTGGGCTTGGTGATCCGGCGGCTCAGAATGCTGCCGTCTGACGAGGTACGCACTTCAATCTCGGTGATGGGGTTGCCCACCACGGTTTCGGTATAGGTGTGGAAGCGCTTGATGTAGGCCCGGATACGGCCCACGTAGCTGGCTGACAAGGACCTGGATTCCAGCGAGGTGCTGGTTGAATTGGCAGCCCCCGTGCCGCCCGCACCGGCCAGACCCTCCATGCGCTTGATGGCCTTCTGCCGTTGCTCGGCCATTTGCTGGGCTTCTTTCTGGTCCAGTTTTTTCTGCTGCTCTTCCTTGGTACGGGCCAGTTTTTCAGCCTGCTCTTTTCGCAGTTTGTCCTGCTGCTTTTCCAGTTCTGCCAGCTTCTTCTCTTCCAGCGCCTGCTTTTCCTGGGCCAGCTTCTTTTCTTTGAGTTCGCGTGCCTTCTGCAGCTCTTTTTCCTTCTGCTTTTCTTTCTGCTTTTCTTTTTCCAATGCGATCTGTGCCTCCGCCTTGATGGCAGCAGCATTGGGAATTTCAGGCGCAGGCGGTGGTTTGGCTTCCTTGGGCACCGGCTTGGGCGGTTCGATCACGGGCTCGGGCTCCGGCAGGGGCGCGGGTGCTGCGGCTTCCACGGGCACCGCTGACCACAGCTCGGCCTCAAAGGTCTGCTGCACCGGCTCGCTGTTCCAATGCACACCCACGCTCAGCACCGCAAGCAGCACGGCATGGGCCAGTATGGCCAGGGCCAGGGCGCGCAGTGATCCACCGGCGTGCGGTGGTGCGAATTCCAGATGCGGTGCGGTAGATGCCATGCGTTCGGAGTGGTTGGCGAGCTTCTTAGTTGACCAGCTGCACCGACAGGCCCACACGCTGGATGCCCGCACGCTGCAAAGTGTCCATCACGCGCACCACGCTCTCGTACTTCACGTTCTTGTCGGCGCTGATCACCACCGCCGTGCTGGCTGCGGCCGCGCTGTCTTTGGCCCCCTGGGCACTGCGCACGGCAGCTGCCAGGCCAGCCAGGTCCACGGGCGAGGTCTTGTCTGCGGACTTGAGTTCGAGCTTGTCGTTCTTGCTGACGATGACCTGGATGATCTGGTCGGGCTGGCGTGAGGCCTTGCCTACACTGGGCAGGTCGATCAGGCTGGGTGTGATGAGCGGCGCGGTGACCATGAAGATGATCAGCAGCACCAGCATCACGTCAATGAAGGGCACCATGTTGATTTCGTTGATGGTGCGGCGTCCCCCGCGTCCCCGTCCGGCTACAGCTGGCATGTATGGCTCCTTGGGGGTGGGGTTTAACGTGCTGCAGCGGCGGCGGGTGCCGCGGCCTGGGCACCGACGTTGCGCTGCAGGATGTTGGAGAACTCTTCAATAAAGGTTTCCTGCTGGATGGCAATGCGGTCCAGGTCGCGCGCGAAGCGGTTGTAGGCCACAACCGCCGGAATGGCAGCAAACAGGCCGATGGCCGTGGCCACCAGTGCTTCGGCAATGCCGGGGGCCACCGTGGCCAGGGTAACCTGCGTGAGTGAGGCCAGGCCGACGAAGGCATGCATGATGCCCCACACCGTGCCAAACAGGCCCACATACGGGGACACCGAACCCACCGAGGCCAGGAAGGACAGGTTGACTTCCACCTCATCCATCTCGCGCTGGAAGCTTGCACGCATGGCGCGGCGCGCGCCATCCATCAGCGTGCCCACGTCGGTGATGCGTCGCTCGCGCAGCTTCTGGTACTCGCGCATGCCGCTCACAAAGATGCGTTCCATGGGGCCGCACTGGCTGGCCCGCTTGGCAGCCGTGTTGGCCAGTTCGGTCAGGCTGGCCCCCGACCAGAAATTGCGCTCGAACTCTTCGTTCTGGTCCTTCACTTTCTTGAGCGAAAACAGCTTGCGGAAGATGGCTGCCCAACTGGAAATGGAGACCAGCATCAGCAGCAGCATCACGGCTTGCACCACGGCGCTGGCGTTGAGCACAAGATGGAGTATGGAGAGGTCTTGGTTCATGGTGGGTTCAGGTTGTTCAGGCCAAAAGGGTACGCAGCCGCTCTACTGCCGTTTGCAAATGCGCCATGGAGCTGGCAGTGGAAAAACGGATGAAGTTGGCCGTCTGTGCATGGCCAAAATCGCGGCCCGGCGTGACCGCCACATGGGCGCGGTTCATCACTTCAAACGCAAAATCCCAGCTGCCGTTGACACCCAGGGTGGCACAGGCGGCCGAGCAGTCGGCCCAGGCGTAAAAAGCGCCGTCCGGCATCACGGGTACGGTCAGGCCCAGGGCATTGAGGGCGGGAATAAAGTAGTCGCGCCGTGCCTTGAATTCCTGGCGCCGCTGCTCGTACAGGGCAATGCTGTCCGGCTCAAAGCAGGCCAGGGCGGCCTGCTGGGCAATCGTGCTGGGGCAGATGAACAGGTTTTGCGCAAGGCGCTCGATGGTCGGCACCAGCTTTTCTGGCACCACCATCCAGCCCAGACGCCAGCCGGTCATGTTGAAGTATTTGCTGAAGCTGTTAAGGCTGATGACCCCGTCATCCAGCGCCAGGGCAGTCTGCCCGTACTGGGCCTCGAAGCTCAGCGGCAGGTAGATTTCGTCCACCAGCGTGATGCCGCCACGCGCCTGCACCACCTGGTGGATGCGGCGCAATTCATCCGGATGGATGGAGGTGCCCGTGGGGTTGGAGGGCGAGGCCAACAGCACGCCACGGGTGCGCGGTCCCCAAGCGGCCTGCACCTTGTCGGCACTGAGCTGGAAGCGCTCTTCCGCAGTGGTGGGGATTAACACTGCTTTGCCAGCGGCGGCACTGACGAAGTGCCGGTTGCAGGGGTAGCTGGGGTCGGGCATCAGCACTTCGTCGCCGCTGTCAATCAGCGCCATGCAGGCCAGGTGCAAGGCGGCCGAGGCGCCAGCTGTAACCACGATGCGGCTGGAAGGCACTTGCACCCCAAAGCGCGTGGCGTACCAGTGTGAAATGCGTTCGCGCAGGGGCATCAGGCCCAGGGCAGGGGTGTACTGCGTCAGCCCGCCATGCACGGCACGGTTTGCTGCCTCCTGCACCAGAGGTGGCGCGGTGAAGTCCGGCTCGCCAATGTTCAGAAACACCATGGGCGTCTCGGTGTGCGCTATGGTTTTGCCCAAGTCGGCGGCCGCCTTGGCCACCTCCATGACATAAAACGGTTCTATGCTCTGGGCGCGCGCGGAGATGTGCATGGATGGGGGATCAGCGCGGCTTCTTGGTGCGGTCGGCTTCAACTTCCAGGGCACGCAGTTGCGGCGCCAGGCCATTGAGTACGGCGTTCACATACTTGTGGCCGTCGGTGCCGCCAAACTCCTTGGCCAGCTCCACGCATTCGTTGATGACTACGCGCCACGGCACATCCAGGCAGTGCTGCATCTCGTAGACGCCAATCCACATGACGGCATGCTCGATGGGCGAGATCTCGCCCCAGGGACGGTCCAGCAGCGGCTGGATCAGGATGTCCAGTTGCCGGGCCTGGTCGGCGCAGCCGTGCAAAAGGGCGTCGAAATGGGCGGCGTCGGCCTTGTTGAAGCCGGCCAGGTCGCGGGTGAAGGTATCCACATCCTCCACCGGGTTGCAGCCGACGATGAACTGGTAGAGGCCCTGCACAGCAAACTCGCGGGCGCGGCTGCGGTCGGACTTGCTGCCGGCCTTGCGTGCGCCGGTGCTGGTGACGCCAGTGCGCGGCTGCCTGGGCGGCCGTGCCGGGGCGCTGGGGTGGTTGAAATCACTCATCAAATAGTCTCCAGCAGGTTAGCCATTTCAACCGCTACGCGGGCCGCGTCGCGGCCCTTGTCGACCTGGCGGGCCACAGCCTGCTCCAGGTTTTCGGTGGTCAGCACGGCGTTGGCAATCGGGATCTGGTAGTCTAGGCCGATGCGGGTGACCGCAGCGCCGGATTCGTTGGCCACCAACTCGAAGTGGTAGGTCTCGCCACGGATGATGCAACCCAGGGCAATCAGGGCGTCAAAGCCGGCCTTCTCGGCCATGGCCTGCAGTGCCACGGCCACTTCCAGCGCGCCGGGTACCGTGATGTGGGTGATGTTCTTCTCAGTCACGCCCAGGGCCAGCAACTCTGCCTTGCAAGCGTCGGCGAGTGCATCGGTGATGTTGGCGTTGAAGCGTGCCTGCACGATGCCGATCTTGAGTTTCTTGCCGTTCATGCGGCTATCGCCTGCGGCTACGGTGCCTTTGTCTGCGCCAAACATATGGAGTTCCCTTGCGTGTGTTTTATTTGCTGATGTAGCCGGTGATTTCCAGGCCGTAGCCTGTCATGCTGGGCATGCGGCGCGGGCTGCCCATCAGGCGCATCTTGTGCACGCCGCACTGGCGCAGCACTTGGGCACCAATGCCGTAGCTGCGCAGGTCCATGCGCCCGCGTTCGGGCGCGTGGGCGGCGCGGGCCGTGCCTTCAAACTGGGACAGCAGTTGTTCACCGCTCTCGCCGCAGTTCAGCAGTACGACCACGCCACTGCCTTCCTGTGCGATGTAGTCCAGCGTGGCCTCCAGGCTCCAGGAGTGCATGGTGCGGCCCACTTCGAGTGCGTCCAGCACTGACAGCGGCTCGTGCACGCGCACGGCCACAGCATCTTCTGGCTTCCATTCACCCCTGACCAGGGCCAGGTGGATGCCGCGGCCTGTGGTGTCGCGAAAGGCGTGGGCTGTAAATTCGCCAGCGGTCGTCTGGATGCGGCGCGTGCCGACCTGTTCGATCAGCGACTCGACGCGGCTGCGGTGGGCAATCAGGTCGGCAATGGTGCCGATTTTCAGGCCGTGCTCGGCA
The DNA here is from genome assembly GCF_003415675.1 of Rhodoferax lacus. Lineage (GTDB taxonomy): Bacteria > Pseudomonadota > Gammaproteobacteria > Burkholderiales > Burkholderiaceae_C > Allorhodoferax > Allorhodoferax lacus. Next base: position 684,087 of record NZ_QFZK01000001.1, on the reverse strand, counting down.
GCAAAGAGTTGCAGGTCGGGCAGGCGGGCCATGGTGCCGTCGTCCTTCATGATCTCGCAGATCACCGATGCCGGGGTGCAGCCCGCCATGGCGGCCAGGTCGCAGCCGGCTTCGGTGTGGCCCGCACGCATCAGCACGCCGCCATCCACTGCCTGCAGCGGGAAGATGTGGCCCGGTTGCACCAGATCAGCCGGCACCGCGTTGCGGGCCACGGCGGCCTGCACGGTGCGGGCGCGGTCCGCGGCAGAAATGCCGGTGGTGACACCCTCGGCGGCTTCAATCGATGCGGTAAAGGCCGTGCCTTTTTTGTCGCCATTGCGGGCTGTCATGGGGGGCAGTTGCAGGCGCTCGCAGCGTTCACGGCTGAGGGTCAGGCAGATCAGGCCACGGCCAAACTTGGCCATGAAGTTGATGCCTTCTGCCGTCACATGGTCGGCAGCCAGAATCAGGTCGCCTTCGTTTTCGCGGTCTTCTTCATCCACCAGGATGACGATCTTGCCGGCGCGCATGTCGGAGACGATGTCTTCAATCGGAGATATGGGTACGGGTTGCAATGCAGTCATGGAGTACGAAGAAAAGAAATTAAACAGACGCCGAGGTGGAGCTGGGCGCAGCAACGGGTGCAGTCAGCATGCGTTCCACGTAGCGCGCAATCAGGTCAATCTCCAGATTGACCCGCGAGCCTTGGCTCAACGAAGACAGAGCCGTGTTCTCCACGGTGTGCGGAATCAGGTTGATGCTGATCTCACAGCCGGTGTTCAGGTCAGTGACCTGGTTGACCGTCAGGCTGACCCCGTTGATGACGATGGAGCCCTTGTAGGCCAGGAACTTGCCCAGCTGCGGGGGCGACAGTACACGCAGTGTCCAGCTTTCACCCACCTGGGCAAAGTGGGTCACTGTGCCTACGCCGTCCACGTGGCCGGAGACCAGGTGGCCGCCCAGACGGTCATTGGTGCGCAGGGCTTTTTCCAGGTTGACGGTGCCGGTCTGATCCAGGCCAGCCGTCTTGTCCAGCGATTCGGCTGAGATATCCACGGTGAACTGCCGGTTCGCGGTGTCCAGCGTGGTGACGGTCATGCAGGCGCCGTTGAGCGCGATGCTGTCCCCCAAGCCGACATCCTGCAGGTAGTCCGCGGGGCAGGTGATGGTCAGGCGCTTGCCGTGTGTTGAAGAGCCTATGGCGCGAACGGCGGCGATGCGCCCTACGCCGGTGATGATTCCGGTAAACATGCCGGTATTTTCGCAGGGATTGGGCCTTTGACCCGGGTCAGGGCCCAATCCCTGCGAATTAAAAATCGTCACGACCGGTAACGCGCGCCAGCAGGCGCATGTCCGGCCCCACCAGCGTGCTGGACAAAAAGCGCAGGTTCAGGGCCTGTGAGAGTTCGGTCAGCGGCCCAAAATGGGCCATGTCTGCGCCTTGGCCCAGGAGCTTGGGCGCCAGATAGACCAAAAATTCGTCCACCAGGCCTTCACGCACCAGCGAGCCATTGAGCTTGTGCCCGGCCTCCACATGCAGTTCATTGATTTCGCGCTGGCCCAGGTCGCGCAGCAGGGCAGCCAGATCCACCTTGCCGGTGGGCCTGCCGTCTGCAGCCCGTCCGGGCAGGTAAATGACGGTGGCGCCCTGGGCCGTGAGAGCCGCGGCTTTTGCCTCGTCCTCCTGTGCGGCGTAGATCAGCAGGGTTCTGCCCGGCAGGAAGACGGGAGAGTCCAGCGGAGTTTGCAGCGCGCTGTCCACGACCACCAGATGGGGCTGGCGCGAGGTCTCCACCAGGCGCACGTCAAGCCGGGGCCGGTCTTGCAGCACCGTGCCTATGCCGGTCAGCACGGCGCTGGCGCGTGCACGCCAGGCATGTCCATCGGTGCGTGCCTCGGCTGAGGTGATCCACTGGCTGGCCCCGTTGGGCAGGGCGGTCTTGCCGTCCAGGGAGGCGGCAATCTTCAGGCGCACCCAGGGGGTTTTGCGCACCATGCGGCTGAAAAAACCGATGTTGAGTTCGCGCGACGCGATGGCCTGCGGGTGGTCCGCAGGCAACAGCTCTACCGCAAGGCCTGCGGCCCGCAGACGGGCAAAGCCCTGACCGGAGACCAGCGGGTTGGGATCAGTCTGGGTGGCCACCACGCGCTGTATGCCGGCGGCAATCAGGGCATCGCAGCAGGGGCCGGTGCGGCCCTGGTGGGAACAGGGCTCCAGGGTTACGTAGGCTGTGGCGCCTTGCACGGCATTGCCGCGTTCACGGGCATCCCGCAGGGCCATGACTTCGGCATGCGGGCCACCGGCCATTTGGGTATGGCCTTGGCCCAAGACGGTGCCATCCGCGCCCACGAGGAGGCAGCCCACCCGCGGGTTGGGGTCCGAGAGTCCTGTAGCCCGTTGGGCCAGTTCGAGTGCGCGTTCCATGTGCATATTCATTTCTATCAGTCGTGACCGGGCGGGCATGCGAGGCATAGGTTAACCGCATCGGCACGGCCAAGATGCGGGCAGCGCCGTTTGGCGCACGCATGGCGCCGCCCGTCCTTTGGCACTGGATGTGTCTTGGCTAATGAATAGGGCTTGGATAGTCTGCAGCCCAGGATATTCAAGATGCAAACAAAGCTGTACCAACCCAAGACCCGATACCGTCAGGGCCTCACCGCTGTTGAGATGCTGGTGGTTCTGGTCATTGCGGGAATTCTTGCGGCTCTGGCAACACCCTCGCTGGTTTCCATGGCAAACACCCTGCGGCAAAAGTCGGCAATCAACATGCTTGCCAGTGACCTGAACTTGGCGCGGGCAGAGGCCGTCAAGCGCAATGCACGCGTTTTGGTGTGTGCCCGCAGCGCAACGGATGCCACGGATGCCAATGACACAGGCTGCGCCACGTCCTCCCCCAGTTGGGCCAGTGGTTGGCTGGTCTGTGTGGACACCACCAGCGACGGCACGGACAACTGCGATGCAGCAACTGCAACCATTCCCAACCCTCTTTATGTCCGTGCACCCTTGGCCACGCAACTGACCCTGTCTGCCCACAATGGAGCTGCCACTTATGGGGTCCGCTTCAATGCCAATGGCACGCAAGGGGGAGCCGGTGCGATGGCCGCAACCCTGACAGTGGGTGGTACTTGGTCGGGAGCGGTCGACAAAACGCTCACTGTGGCTGCTACGGGCAGTGTGCAAGCCCATTAAACGACGCTGTATGCGCAAGCTACCCGCACCCGCACCCGCACCACGCTACCGCCGTCATGGGTTTTCATTGATCGAGGTGCTGGTGACCATACTCTTGATATCGCTGGCACTGGTTGGGACATTCGGATTGCAGTCCTTCGCCCTGAAGCTGAACCAGAATGCACAGTTCAGAACCCAGGCGGTGATCCTGGCCTCTGATTTGGCCGAACGCATGGAGGTCAACAAGGCGGCCGCAGTCGCTGGAAACTATGTCTATACCTGTCCCTCGCCTGCAGCAGCTGTGAGCAATGCCTGCGGTCCCGCTGGAGCCCTGTGCCAGCCGGCCGCTTTGGCAACTTACGATCTGCTGCAATGGCAGGCTGCTGTGGCTGTGGCTCTTCCGCAGAGCACATGCTCTGTTGCGCAAACCACCGGCGGCAATCCCAGCACCTACACCATCTCACTGACCTGGGTAGACCGTCAGACCGACACCACTTACGACGCATCCGCAGTGAGCGCTTCGGGCACGGGTGAGGTGCTGACTTACAAGGCCACCCGGACCATCTTCAACTAGGCCATGAAATGCCGCTATTCACTCCCCACGGCCCACGGCCAAAAGCGTCCGGGTGCGCAAGCGGGCTTGTCACTGGTTGAGTTGATGGTGGCTATCACCGTGGGCTTGGTGGTTATTTCCTCGCTGGTTGGTATCTTGGCAAGTGCCTCCGGCAGTTCGCGCTCCAATGACCGCACCTCCGAAATGGCGACCAATGGCCGCTATGCGCTGTCGTCGCTCAAAGACGAACTCCGGCATGCAGGATATTTGGGGTACACCCTGGCACAGCCCGGTAGCCCTGCACCTTGGACTGACCCGCAAAGCGGCTGTTCGGATGCAGGAAGCACTGTTGGTGGCTTTGTGACGAACATAGGCCAGGGTATCTGGGGCGCTGACAACAGCAATCCCTTTTCGGGTGCATCGAACTGCATACCTTCTGCCAACTACGAGGCAGGTAACGACGTGCTGGTCATCCGCCACCTCGGCAATGCACCGGCATCCACACTGGACAAGAATACCGTCTATTTTCAGTCCGCCTATGCGCAGGGGCAGATGTTCAAGACGACTTCGACACCAGTGGCGCCGATATCCGTAGGTGCTGGCCTGCCAGTGGACACGTTTCGCGTTAACACCTTTGTCTATTTCATCAGCCCCTTTACTACAACGGCTGCCGAAAGTCCGCTGGTTCCCGCGCTGTGGCGGCTGGCGATGCAGGCTGACGGAACCATGGAGCGGGAATTGGTGGCCAGCGGCATAGAACGCATGCAAGTGCAGTACGGGATCATGCCCAACGCGACTGACGTTCAGTTTTACGACTCCATTCCCGGAACTGCCTCGGATACGAAACCTGCCAATGCAACGGTCAATTGGGGCAACGTGACCTCAGTGCGTATATGGCTGCTGGCTCGCAATTCCACTGCGGAATCAGGCTATGTCAATACCCAAACCTTTGCCATGGGTAACCAGCCTTATAACGTGAAAGACGGATTCCGGCGGCAGTTGTTCAGCACCGTTGTCCAACTGCGCAATGGAGTTCCAAAGCTATGAATCCTATGTTTGGAACCCGGAGGCTAAAGCGCGAGCAGGGCGCCACGTTGGTCCTGGCCCTGGTTATTCTGGTGTTGATCATGATGTTGGGCATTGTTGCCATTGGCACCTCCAATACGCAGTTCAAACTGGCGGGCAACATTCAGTTTGACAACAACGCGCTGAACAACGCCGAGCTTGCGATCACAACGGCTGAGAAATGGCTTGTCATTGGCTCCAACTACCTCGATCCCGGGTTTGACAGCTACTCTGCCAGTACTTCGCCCGCTCTCTACCCGCTTGGTTCCAGCGCCGCCGCCGTGGCATCGCCCCTGACCACCATGTATTCGTCTGCGAATGCCATCTGCGTTGATTCCAATGCGTCTTGCACCAGCAGCTATGTGATACAGCTCATGTCGCAAAACAGCACCTTGCCAAATGTGAGTCTGGATAGCGATGGTGTCTGCAATAAGGTTAACACCTACCAGATATTTGGCCGTGGTACCGGCGGTAGTGGTGCCAGCAAGACCCTGGCGAGCTACTACAGCGTAAAGAGTTGCAATCCACCGTAGGCGAGGCATTTCCATGAACCAACGCACCATACAACCCATCTGGCTTGCCACCCTGCTATTGCTGGCAACCGTGGCCATGCTCTTCAAGACGGCACTTGCCTTCTCTGCATTTCTGCCTTCCCAGGAACCGGTGGGCTACGTTGCTCAACTCAGACCCACCAACCCTGACCTGAGCAGCAACGCCGAAAACATCTTTCGCACCCTCTACGAGCGAGACGGTTGGAGCGGAAACGTACTGGCGTTTGGCATTGACAAATATGGAGCGATCGCATCCACACCCAAGCTGAATATGGCCGAATTGCTGGATGCAAGAACCAGTGCCCGCACCATCGTCACCATGAAGAGTGACGGCAGCAAGGTGCCGTTTTCTCTGAACTCACTCAGTGCGACGCAGCAGGGCTACTTGAGCCGAAGTACGGCGGAAACGGGTGTGGCGAGCAGCCAGCAGGTGTTGGACTATCTGCGTGGGGACCGGTCTCTCGAAACCGACGGACTTTCGGGCGCACTGCGTGCCCGCATCTCAAGACTTGGCGATATTGTGCACTCAAGGCCTTTCTATGTCTCGGATTCAAGGCTGGCAAGTGGCAGAGCGAAGACGGCTTCAGCGCCACTGCCAACGCTGTTTGTAGGAAGCAATGATGGAATGCTGCATGCCTTTGATGCATCTTTCAACTCAAGCACCTCGGGGCAGGAGCGTTGGGCCTACGTTCCGTCCATGCTGATACCCAAAATGAGTGCTCTGGCGGATACCAGCTATGCGCATGACTACTTTGTGGATGGCTCCGTGAGTGTGGGCTACATATCAGCGGGGGCCAAGCGCATTTTGGTAGGTGCGCTGGGTGCTGGTGGCCGTGGCCTGTATGCGCTGGACATCACCGGCGACGCGGGCCTTGCGCCTGGCGATGAAGCCACGGCGGCAAGCCATATCAAGTGGGAAATTACGACCAGCACGATCAATTACGTCGATAGCTATTCCTATGCCAATCTGGGCTACACCTACTCCAACCCTATTTTGGGGAAGGTGAAGGACATTGATGCAGTGATTGTGGGCAACGGGTATCTGGGTGCGGACGGCAGAGCCTACCTGTACATCATCAACGCAGATACTGGTGCCTTGATGGGAAGCCCCATTGCTACCGATAGCCAGACTGGTAATGGCCTCTCTACGCCAGCTGTAGTCGATTCCGACGGTGACGGCAGTATTGACTATGTCTTCGCCGGAGATTTGCTGGGCCGCATGTGGCGCTTTGACGTAAATTCTGGAGCCAGCAAGCTGGTCTATGACACTGCCAGGACGCCGGCCCAGCCCATCACGATGGCGCCCAGCGTTCGTGTCCACCCCAACGGCGGATATATGGTGAATTTTGCAACGGGTTCCATGCTGACTGCGGCCGATAGTACGGACGGCAGCACGGTGTATGCGGCCTACGGCATCTGGGACAGTGCCCCGGCCACTAACACAGCCATGCTGACACAGACACTTACCACACGCTGCTTCAAATTGGTAGGCGGCGCATGCAGCCGGTATACAAGGACGATTACGTCTCCACAAACGCCCGACTGGTCCACCGGGACCGCAAGCAATCCACACAGCCGAGGGTGGATCACACCACTGCCAGCGGGAGAGCGCGTGGTGGGCAGTGGCAGCCTTATTGATGATGGGCGCTTTCATTTCATCGCTTACAACCCAACGGCGTCCAGTACACCCATCGCCGGAGCGCAGTCTGTCAAAGGCTCCAACTACCTGATGGAACTGAATAGCTTGTCGGGTGGCGTTGCCGAAAACCGCCCGTTTCTGGATTTCAACGAAGACGGCCAGATAACCGATGCTGACCGGCAGGTATGGCGAACCGGTGACGTGGAGACATCACCCGCCACAAGCAATGGAAGCCCCATCTTGACAGCTGATGGCGTACCTGTGGGCTATTTTTATTCCATTGGTGTGAGTTCGCAACCCGTGCTGGTGCAAGCGGCCACGACCACCAAGGTCCTATTCAATCAGAACCCTGATGTTGATATGCCCAGGCCCGTCGTGAATGCACGGACGGTTACGACAACGACAGTTGTTCCTGACCCGGGTATTTCCGGCGGAGACTTTGATGTTGACTTTTTTTATGGCCCGAGTTTGTCAAATTGTTCAGGACGCGATTGCAAGTTTCAGGTTGATTACCACTCCTATGACAGTGACTACGATGCCACCGGTATGAACTTCCTTGACCCCGGTGATGCAAAATTTAATCTGAGCAAGGCCATACCATCAACGTCCACACCATTCAAAGTGCTTGTGCAAAACCAGTATCTGAGTCCAGCGGCCCAAATTCATATTGGTGATAGTTCCTATCGCGCCAACGTGGATGCTGGCTACACCAATATCAAAAATTACCAGACCAGTCCGAGCATCACGGCAATGAGCTTGCTATCCAGCTTTGCACCAACCTATACGCGTGCAAACATTGGTAGCTTTGCAGTAAACCTGCCGACCTATGCCTTTTTTCAGAAGGATTGGTGGGGTGGTGTCAATGGTTTACCAGCCGATGTCAGAACCGGCTTGCACCCTACCTCTACGGCATGTGTGCTTTTGGGGGATTCTGCGGGCGATGGCAATATGTTCCATCCCGCCATACCTCCATCTGGTGTAACGGCGACGGGAAATGGAACCAAGGGCTATAGCTTCAATGACGCGAATAATTCGCGGGCGTCCGGTGTGCGTCACAACGGGGCTTTGACTTTCCAGGTAATCCGGGCCGACACGCCGGTCGGGGCACTGGAGCAAGTAGTTGCAGGTCGACCAGAATATGGTTGGACAGTAAAAAGAGACCAGTTCACCTATGTGCTGGCGGAATACAACATCTACTGGCCCTATTACGAATCATTTGACATATGTTACGGCTGGCGGGGCTGGACCAAATTGGCAAAGATGGATCCCATTACCTGCACCTATCCGTACTGCCCCAGATATGCTGTTGCGGGCGATCCCCGCCTTGGAAGATTGACCTCGAATAATCTGGAAGCGATCGCGAAGGCAACCACGACTGTCTCTACCGTTTCGAGTGCTACGGCCAAGGTGGTTAGAAGTGGTGCCATAACGACGATAACCTACTCAGATGGTTACGTTATTACCATGACACAGACCAGCAATACCGAGGCTGGGACGACCAGCATCCGGACCACCGACAGCAATGGTGCCGATACAACGCAGACCTATGTCTCACCCAAGGCCACGGTGGATTCTGGTGGCAGCCAGCGTGGAACGCGTGCCATTACCGGACGAATTTCGTGGCGCGAGTTGGTGCAACCATGATGATTCGTACGCGTGCGGTGCAAGTAGGACAAAGCAATCGCAACAAGGTGTCCAGCTTCCAGTCGGGCGGCTTCAGCCTGGTGGAGTTGATGATCACAGTCGCCATTGTTGCCATTTTGTCTTCGGTCGCTTTGCCGAGCTACCGGCAACATATTGTCCGTGGTTCGCGCGTTGCAGCGCAGGCTGAACTGCTGCAGTTGGCCGCGTTGCAAGAAAAAATATATCTCAACTCCAGTAGTTATGCCTTCGGCACATCTGGCGTAACCGCGAACTATTCTGGAACCAATGCTGGCGGTTTGGGGCGCAGCTCTGGACTTACCAACGATGGCAGGTATGACTTGTCGTTGGTGAGGCTGGCGTCCAGCACGTCCTGCAGCGCAGCCGGAAGTTCCGCCACAGTCTCTGGTGCACAGACCTTTGTTCTGATGGCCACACCGGTGTCTGGCAGCACACAACAAGGGGATGGCAGTATCTGCGTGACTGAATCAGGCAAGCGTCTGTGGGGTACGTCCGCCTGGTAAGGCCGTCCCCACAGGATCAGGCCAGGCGCGGGGTCGGTATGAACAACGCGTGCACCATTCGCTCGTAGCGATCATTTTCTCATCAAGCTTTGCCACCGTGCTTGCGGCAATCTCCGCGCACGATGTCGCACAAGCCAAATTACACAGGACAGCAAAAAGGCGTCACCCCGGTCGAAATGCTGACCACGCTTGCTATTGCGTGCATCTTGGCTGCGGTGGCAATGCCATCCCTCAGCGCGCTGGTGTCAGACATGAGGGAACGCAGTGTCGCCGGTGCGCTCTTTACCAGTCTTCACCGGGCAAGAAACGAGGCTATCCATCGCAATGCCAGGGTGGTGATTTGCAAGTCATCAACGGGATTGGGGTGTGCCAGCAAAGGCGGGTGGCATCAAGGCTGGATTATTTTTCACGACGTCAATAACAACGCAACGCTTGACGCGGGGGAGACCTTGATACACACGGAACTGTTGTCGCCTGGCAATGTGAGCCTTACAAACAATGGTCGTGTTGAAGGCTACGTCTCGTTTACGGGTGAAGGACTTCCAAGGTCAGTGCGGCTTTATATCCTGGATGAGACTTTCACAGTCTGCAGGCAGTCAGTAACCCAAGTGACCGCACGTCAGATCAAGCTCAGCGGGCCCGGAAATATCCGTAGCGTCAAATCGGTAGTCGCTAATTGCAGCTAACTTTTACTTGCTGACCTCGTCCACCAGAGTTCTGAACTCATCAATGTCTTCAAAGTTGCGGTACACGCTGGCAAAGCGCACATAGGCCACTTTGTCCAGTTTTTTCAGTTCCCGCATTACCAGTTCGCCAATGCGGGTGGATTGCACTTCGCGCAGGCCCAGGTTCAGCAGTTTTTCTTCAATGCGCTCAATCGCAGCATCCACCTGCTCCGTACTGACCGGCCGCTTGCGCAGGGCCAGCTTCATGGAGGCCAGCAGTTTGGCTCGTTCGAACTCTATGCGTCGGCCGTCTTTCTTGACGATGCTTGGGAAATTAACATCCGGGCGCTCATAGGTGGTGAAGCGCTTTTCACAAGAGCCGCACTGGCGGCGCCTGCGGATGAAGTCCCCGTCTTCAGACACCCGGGTCTCCACGACCTGGGTGTCCTGGTTGCTGCAAAACGGGCACTTCATCGTGATGGCACTCTTACTTGTAGACCGGGAAGCGCGCGGTCAGCGCATGCACCTTGGCGCGCACAGCTTCAATGTTGGCCGCGTCGCGCGGGTTGTCCAGCACGTCGGCCACCAGGTTAGCAGTCAGGCGTGCTTCTTCGTCCTTGAAGCCGCGGGTGGTCAGGGCAGGGGTGCCAATGCGCACGCCGCTGGTCACCATGGGCTTTTCGGGGTCGTTGGGGATGGCGTTTTTGTTGATGGTCATGTGGGCGCTGCCCAGCACGGCCTCGGCTTCCTTGCCGGTAATGCCTTTGGAGCGCAGGTCCACCAGCATCACGTGGCTTTGGGTGCCGCCGCTGACGATACGCAGGCCGCGTTGGGTCAGGGTTTCTGCCACGATCTGTGCATTCTTGAGCACCTGTTGCTGGTAAGTCTTGAAGCCTGGCTCCAGCGCTTCCTTGAAGGCCACCGCTTTGGCTGCAATGACGTGCATCAGCGGACCGCCCTGCAGGCCGGGGAAGATGGCGCTGTTGATGGCCTTCTCGTGCTCGGCCTTCATCAGGATGATGCCGCCGCGCGGGCCGCGCAGGCTCTTGTGGGTGGTTGATGTCACCACGTCGGCATGGGGCACGGGGTTAGGGTAGATGCCTGCGGCAATCAGGCCGGCGTAGTGGGCCATGTCAACCATGAACAGCGCGCCTACATCTTTGGCCACCTTGGCAAAGCGCTCAAAGTCGATGTGCAGGCTGTAGGCGGATGCGCCGGCAATGATCAGCTTGGGCTTGGTCTCATGGGCGCGGCGCTCCATGGCGTCGTAGTCAATGGCCTCGTTGGCGTCGAGGCCGTAGCTCACCACGTTGAACCACTTGCCGCTCATGTTCAGGGGCATGCCGTGGGTGAGGTGGCCGCCTTCGGCCAGGCTCATGCCCATGATGGTGTCGCCGGGCTTGAGGAAGGCCAGGAAGACGGCTTCGTTGGCGGAGGCTCCGCAATGGGCTTGCACGTTGGCGGCGTCTGAGCCAAAGAGTTGCTTGACACGGTCAATGGCCAGTTGCTCGGCCACGTCCACATATTCGCAGCCACCGTAGTAGCGGCGCCCGGGATAGCCCTCGGCGTACTTGTTGGTGAGCTGGCTGCCTTGTGCTGCCATCACGGCGGGAGAAGCGTAGTTCTCGCTGGCAATCAGCTCAATGTGGTGTTCCTGGCGCGCGTTTTCGGCCAGGATGGCCTTCCACAGTTCAGGGTCGGTTTGTTCAACCAGGATGTTGCGGTCGTACATGGCAGTCCTTTAAGACAATGGGCCTGTGGGTGTGAGGTGACACAGGGCTGCCCAGGCGAACGGCTGATCGCTACGGCTTGTAACCACCGTGCGGCAACGCTTCCCTGTGGTGTCCCACATCAGCCCCGTATCCTTTTGGATCAGGGCCTATCGCCAGTCGCGTGCAGGGCGAGTTTAACGGAAGCCAATCAGGAGTTGAGGAGACTCACAACCGTTTCGGTGTCAGGCTTGATGGCGGGTGCGGACTTGACGGGCACAATTTGCTGTGCAAACACCGGTACGGAGCGACCGGCTGCAACCTGCTTCAGGCGTTCATGCTCTGCCAGAACCTTGGCGGCATAGCCTCCGTCCTCCTCCATATTGGCTGCACCTACATAAAACTTGAGGCCGCCCTCCAAAGAACCGGCCCGGGTAATGCATTCCTGCAGCACCTTCACGCCTACCCGCAGATTCGTGAGTGGGTCAAAGGCTGCAAAACGGCCGCCAAAGTTGTCGTACTTGTCACTGTGGATCTTGGTCATGACTTGCATCAGGCCTTGGGCGCCCACATTGCTTTGGGCAAAGGGGTTAAAGCCCGACTCCACGGCCATGACGGCCAGAATCAAGGTTGGGTCCAACTTGGTCTTGGCACCGGTTTCATAGGCCTCGGCCACCAGAGCGCTCAGGGGTTCGGGTGCAATGCTGTATTTGCGGCTTAACCAATAAGTAATGGCGGCTTGCTGCTTGGGCAGGCTTTTGGGATCGGCCGCGGTGGCACGGTCCACTGCGTCAGGACTGCTGACAAAGCCGTTGATGGCGGCCTTACGGTCTTGCAACCAAGTGATGAGCTGGGCTTCGCCGGCTTCGCGGAGTTCGGGCCGGGCGGTAAGAGTAATGGTTGCAAACATGACGGCCAAGCCCAGCAGGGCAAAACCGTTGTGTGTGATTTCAAAAAATCCCTGGGCAATGTCGCTTACAAATACGCGAAGCCCACGGGTGAATTTTTCGGTCGCTGTCATAGCTTTTCCTTCTTAGGCGGGAGCCCCGGGTCCATTCGCTCCAGCAGAATTGCCAGGGCACAGGGTGGGCACCACGTTTGGGTTGGTACGCTATCAATATCCTGCGGCGTCTTCTAGACATGTGCAGCGATTTGAATATGCCGAGTTCGGCAGCGGATGCGGGTAATCCCTGTAGAGTTCAAGGATGGGCGGATTCTAGGATGCCTCAATATAACCCGTCAACCATATCAATCATCTTTAATATGCATTTATATGCTTAAAAAAGTGCAAATGCAGGGCCCGTGCGGCTTTCCGAGCCATCGGTTGGCGTTGGAAATTTTCCAATCGCAAGCCGCTTATTCATAAATACCGTAATTTGCAATGCCTGCGGACTGCACCTAATCTCAGTCGTCCGTCCAACGGACATGTGTCGGCAGTAGCCAGTCCTTACGGTATGGGTAGGTGATAAAGCGGCCCCGACATCCATCAAGGCAATCGCTTGCCTTGGGCCTGCACCGGGACATCCAACTTCTGGTGTGGCAACAGCAGGTGACACAGGACGGTACGTCCGTCACCAAGCCCGGATTGCGCCAGAAATGCCGCAATCCGGGCTTTCTTTTGGCAAACGCTGGTCGAGCCCAAGGAAAAATCAGGGAAAGCATGGATTTAGCGGCGAAAATAGCAGGCTATCTCCCTCTTACCTTGACCCGAGCCTACTGTGACGTCTTCTCATTCCGCTAAACATACCGATATTTCCCAACTGGACGCATTGACCAAGGGTGCTTTTTCCGCTCCAACTGCAGGTGAGCGGGCAGCGCGGGTTCGCGATTGGCTGGCCGCAAAGCCATCTTCTGATGAACTGGCAGATGTGTTCAAGGAACTCAGTGTCAAGGACAAAGGTGCGGCCAAGCTGGTGCGGGAGCGTCTGGATGAGATCCGTCGCTCCAAAGGCCAGGAAGCACTGGGCGCTGAATGGGCCGCCAAAGCGCAAGCCCTGCTGGCTGTGACCAAACTTAATATTGCCGATGCACTGGCGTGGCAACGCGATGCGGCCAAGGCGGGCGCTCCATTGAGCAAAGAACCTCTGGCGACCCTGAAGCTCGAACTCGCTGAGCGGGTGCGCAGCATTGAAGACCTTCAGCACCAGGTGCAGGTGCAGCGTGAAGCTGCTGTGTTGTTGGCACAGCGTATAGAAGTGCTTTCCACCAAACCCTGGAAAGATGCCGAGCAGGCTCTTGAGAGCTTGCGTGCGGACGTCGAGCATTGGCAGGCGCAGGCGGCAAGCTTGGTCTCCAACGCTGGTTGGCCCAGTGTGGACCTGAAATTTCCACCCCTGCTGGATGCCTCGCGTGCCCAGTTGCTGGTGGTGTGGGACGCTTTCCAGGCAGCCGTGGCGCAGGCGCTGCTGGCCTCTGGTGACGCTGCTGCGGCACTGCCACCGGTGCCGGTGTGGGCCGACGAACTGCGTGTTGCGCGTGGCATTCCTTTGGAACCCGTAGCCAAGCCCGGCAAGGCTCCAGTCGATCCTGAAGTGCGTGCCGCTGCAATGGCTGCGGTCAAGGACGCACTCTCCAAACTGGAGGCTGAAGTGGGTGAGGGCCACGGCAAGGCCAGCGCCGGCGCTGCGGCTGCGCTTCGCCAAGCCTTGAAAGAGTTTGGCAAACTGATAGACACAGGCCTGGATAGCCAGGCACATGCGGCCCTGGCTGCAGCCGGGGAATTGGAAGGCTGGCAGCGCTGGCGTGCTGACCAGTTGCGTGAGGAACTGGTGGCCAAGGCCGAAGGCCTGCTCAAGCGCCCGGAAGGCCAGGCCATTGGTGGACGCAAGATGCAGGAAAACCTGCGCACTTTGCGTGAGCAATGGAAGCAGACCGACCAGGGTGGGGTGCCCAACCACGCCCTGTGGAAGCGCTTTGATGAAGCCTGCAACGAGGCCCACAAGGTTGTCGAGGGCTGGCTTGAAAAGGTCAAGGCCGAGGCCGCAGAACACAAGGCGCAACGCCTGGCCCTTATTGAAGAGATCAATGCCTGGGCTGCCGCCAACCGCACGGCTTTGGATGACGACTGGAAGGGCTTTAGCCGCATCCTGCATCAGTTTGGCGACCGTTGGCGCGATGGCGGCCATGTCGGCGAAAAGGTGTTTGCCGAATTGCAGCCGCTGTGGAAGCAGGCCATTTCCAATGCCGCAGCACCGCTGGAAGCCCTGCAGGCCCAAAGCCTGATCGCCCGCCAAGCCATGATTGAAGAGGCCAAAGTTCTGGGCGCCGCACCCGTGCTGCGCGTGGACGCGGTCAAGGCACTGCAGCAACGCTGGCAGGCTGAGGCCCACGCCGTTCCCATGGACAGACGCCAGGAGCAAAAGCTCTGGGATGCGTTCCGCAAACCGGTGGATGATGCCTTCAATCGCAAGACCCAAGAACGCGAAAAGGCCCAGTCCAGCCTGAATTCGCATGACCGCACCGTGCTGGATGCAGCCAAGGCCTTGGAAGCGGCAAATGCAACAGGCGATGCCCAAGCTATCCGCGCGGCTGTAGCCGGTCTGGAGGCCGCACTGAGTGGTCAGGCACAGGCACAGGCGCAAGTCAAGGATGCTGGCGTTCAGGAAGATGCCGCCAAGGCTGCCAGTGCTGCCAGCGGCGATGCACCAGCTACAGAACCAGACCAGGCAGCAGACGCCAGCACTACTGCTGACGCACAAGCCACAGAATCCAGCGGTGACAGTGAATCTGCGGAACCGCTTGCCGCCCTTTCGCCCGCTCCAGTTGTTGCCAAGCCCAAACCCGTTGTTGCTGTGCGCGGCGATGACCGGCCTGGTATGAAAAAAGAAGCTCCAGCACTGCCCGCAGGGCGCGCGGGCAAGTGGAATGACCGCAAGGACGCACCCCGTGGTGGACGTGACGGCAAGTCGGACTTCAACGCCCGTGGTGGCGATGACCGTCCGCGTGGTGGTAGCTGGCAGGAGACGCCCCGGCTTGGAGATGCGGCCTTCAGGGCCCAGCGTGATGCGCTGGAACATGCGCAGTTTGCTCTCAAGAAGCTGGCAGCGCAGGCCCATGGTGAGGCCCTGACGAATTTGCTGACAGCCTGGGAAAAGCGCGATGCGGCCTTGCTGCCCAGTGCTCAGGAATTGGGTCCTCGCATCAATGCAGCCACCCGTGGTGCATGGCAACAGGCTCTTGGTGGTTCGCTGAAAGTTGATCCCAAGGGCGTGAGTCCGGCCGAGGCCTTGCTGCGTCTGGAGATGGCAGCAGAAGTCCCTACGCCAGCTGAACATCTGAACGCGCGCCGTATGCTGCAATTGCAATTGCTCACCCGTCGTAATGATCTGGCGCCCGCCCAGACCTGGGGACAGGATGCTGCGCTGGTGTTTAGTGGTAGCTACGGTGCAGAAGAAGCGCGCCGCCTCCAAAACGCGGTGAAGGCTCTGCTCAAACGGTAGGTAGCGAAACGGCTGGCAGGCGGATGGGCACGGATGTGCCTCCCGCTTGTACCGTTATTCTGAGGACTTCGGCGCGTGGCGGTGTTGCGCTGAGGTCCCAATCACTCAGCACCGTGCGCACCATGCCGGGGGCCAGCAGGTGTTGGCCTGGCTTGTGGGTGTGGCCATGCAGCAAGTGCTGTGTCTTGGATGCATGCAGAAGAGCCAGCGCAGTGGGGCTGTCCACATCGGAGTAAGCAGCGCCCGTCAATTTCCTGGACGCGCTGGCTTGGCGAATGCCACGCGCAATTTGCTGGCGTTCGTCCAGTGGTTTGGACAGGAAAGCATCTTGCCAGTCAGCACTGCGCACCTGCTGCCGAAAGGCCTGGTATTCCAGATCGTCCACACACAGGGCATCGCCATGGCTGAGCAGCCAGCGTTGGCCGGCAAATGTCAAAACGCTGGGGTCGGGCAGGGCGGTGGCATTGCAGGCTTGCATGAGTGCCGGGCCCATTAAAAAATCACGATTGCCCTGCATGATGAAGAGCGCCAGGCGATCGCCAGTCTGGCGCAAGACGGAAACGCATTCGGCTTCGAATGAGCCAGTAACCCGTGCTGCATCGTCACCGACCCAGGCTTCAAACAGGTCACCCAGGATAAAAAGTGCATCGGCCTGGGTGGACTGCATATAGTCCACCCAGGCCGAAAAGGTGGGCATTTCCGATGCCTGCAAATGCAGATCGGAAATGAAATCCGCACATTGCCAATGGGGTGGAGCCAGAAGTTCCATCCCTATGGGCTTGCAGTTAGACCAGCACGGCTTTTTCAATCACGACGTCGGCTACGGGCACATCATCATGGTGGCCCTTGCGCGAGGTCTTGACGGCCTTGATCTTGTCGACCACTTCGGTGCCCGCCACGACCTTGCCAAACACGGCATAGCCCCAGCCTTGGGCGGTGGGTGATGTGTGGTTCAGGAAGCCGTTGTCCGACACGTTGATGAAGAACTGGGCAGTGGCCGAGTGCGGGTCGCCGGTGCGCGCCATGGCAACGGTGTAGTTGGCGTTTTTCAGGCCATTGTTGGCCTCGTTTTCAATCGGCGCATCGCAGGATTTTTGTGCCATTCCGGGTTCCATGCCGCCGCCTTGCACCATAAAGCCTGGAATGACGCGGTGAAAAATCGTGTTGTTGTAATGGCCCTTGGCTACGTAGGCCAGGTAATTGGCAACCGACTTGGGTGCCTTGTCCTGATCCAGTTCCAAGGTGATGACGCCGTAATCCTTGACGTGGAGTTCTACTTTTGGGTTGCTCATGATTTATTTAACCAGTATGGCTGAGTTGATAAGAATGGTGGTATTCGGAACGTCCTGTCGCCCTGTGGGCACGGCACGAATCTTGTCGATGGTGTCCATGCCCGCAATGACCTTGCCGAATACGGTGTATCCATAGCCATCGGGCGAGGGTGCATTCAGGCCAGTATTGTCCACCACATTGACAAAGAACTGGGCCGTAGCAGAGTTGGGGTTGCCGGTGCGCGCCATGGCAATGGTGCCGCGGTCATTCTTCAGACCGTTCTTGGCTTCCAGTGGTACGGGATCGCGGGTGGGCTTCTGGTTCATGTCGGCTGTGAAGCCGCCGCCCTGCACCATGAAGTTGCCAATCACGCGGTGGAAGATGGTGCCGTTGTAGAACTTGTCTTTCACGTATTGCAAAAAGTTTTCAACGGTTTTGGGTGCCTTGTCCGCGTAGACCTCTACGGTGAAATCGCCCATGCTGGTCTGGAATTTGACCTGGCTTGCAGCCTGGGCCCATGCCGCTGTGCTGAGCACGAGGGCTGCGCAGAGGCCAACAACCGTGCGGCGACTGATGCGCGAGATATTCATTAGAGTATTCCTTCAAAAAATATTTTCCACTGGCCACTTTGCCGGGTCCAGTATTGTCGCTTGGTCCAGCCGGTCCGCTTGCCCATAAGGACTTCGCCAAAGGTCACCACCATGGTGTCGGCACTGTCGGTCCAGTGCAAAAAGGACACGTCCTTGAGTTCAATGTTGTTCCCCTGGGTTTTGGACAGTTCGGTGCGCAGCACATCCGACCATTGGCCGAATGTCTTACCGTAACTGTTGAAATCCTGCGTGTAGAACGACATGACCCGTTCCAGATTACCCTCTACCTTTGCTTTGCGCCAAGCTTGCAGGGTGTCATCAAAGGGCTTGCTCTCAGTTTTGACTGCGCGCGGGTCAACCCACTGCAATTGCGGGGCGATAACCACAGGTGTGCTGCCAACCTCCACAGTTTGAATCAGGTGCAGCAGGTCCGGGTTGGCCATGACCAGACAGCCGTCGCTTGCCAGCGGCGCGCGTGAAAACTGGTTGGGCGGCGTGCCGTGCAGCCAGATGCCGCCGCCTGTCTTGCCACGCTTGGCGTCCAGAATGTTGGGGTAGTTGATGGGCAGAGCCCCAGAACCGTAAAAGTCCTTGAGCGATTTTGCATCCAGATGGCTGGTAATGTAGTAGACGCCCAAGGGCGTGCGTTGATCGCCCTGCGAAGTCTTGGATACCCCCGCCTTGCCCACTGACGTGTAGTAGTTCGCCACCAGGGTCAGGCCACCTGGCCCGTTTTCAAAAAGGTACAAGCGCGAGCGCGAGGCATCAACTGCAATCGCGTGTTTGGTCTTCTGGGATATTTCCAGAAATTGGGATGGAATGGTTCCCTGTCGTGGTGGCGAATTCAGTGCCTGTACACGCTGGCGTGATTCGGCTCGCAATTCATCCAGCGCGCCAGCGCCAGCACGGGCCAAATCCGCGGGTACATCGCCCAGGGCATTGACGGGTCGAATCCGTGCTGCCAACAAATCCCCATAGACCAGTTGCCCGAGTTGGAAATTTGGGTGGTCATGCACCAGCTTGCCGGCACGCCCCAGGGCCTCCTGGCTGCGGCCGCTCGCCATGAGGCGATAGACCTCCAACAGGCGGGCTTCAGCCAGCCCTTCGCCAGACGATGACTGCAGCACATCGGCTGCCTGTTTGGTATCCGCACGCTTATGGCCAGTTTTGGCTGCGAAGACCGGGTAGGGGGCGCAGAGCAGCGTCATCGTTGCCAATAGCAAGGCCCAGCAACGACCCATGTGTTTGGCCATACCTGGGCTAGGCCTGTTTTTCAGGCTGCAACAGAAGTCGACGGAACAAATTTAGTTACCTACAGTCTCTTTGACGATGTGCCAACGGTCTCCCACCTTGGTGAAGTCCAGCGTCTTGCTGCTGTTGACGGCCAGTCCGCCAGCCTTGTAGTCCTGGCGGAACTTGGCCGTGGCATGGCTGCCATTCACACTCACACGCAGTTTGTCCACCCTGACGCTTATGCTGGCCTTGCTTGAAATGCGCAACTGGCGCTCTTCCTCCCAACTCTTGCGGCTCTGGTTTCCAGGAGGATTGAAGTCTTTGCCATAGGCTGCAAGATAGCCATTTACGTCCCGTGCAGACCAAGCGCGTGCCCAAGCTGCAACTGCCGCTTCCACTTCTTTGGTAGCTGCTTCATCGGCTACCGCAGCAACCTTGGTTGCCGTGGCCTGTGCGGGTGCAACAGCAGGTGCTGAGGCAACTGCTGTTGCAGGCGCCGGCTTGGCCGGTGTGGGCGAAGCCGGTGACACCGCTACTGCTGCCGGTGGTGGTGTTGCAGGAGCCGCAGGCTTTGGCACGGGTGCTGCCGCAACAGGCGCCGCTGCCGGTGGCGCCGCAGCAGAGGATGCTGCGACCGCGGTGTAGGGCACTTTACCGGTACTGAAAATTTCGCGGATCAGGGCCAGCTTGGGAGGAACAGCCTGGTTGCTGTTGTCCAGCTGCAAGGCCTTGTTGTAGGCCTGGCTGGCCAGCTTGGCATAGATGTCGCCAAGATTCTCGTGCGCGGTGGCATAACTCGGGTTGGTGCGAATAGCCATTTCAAGGGCTCCGCGTGCCTTGTCAAACTGGCTTTGACCGGCGTAGAGCACAGCCAAATTGTTATAGGGCTCGGGCAACTCGGGGAAGTCTTCGGTCAGCCGCGTGAAGGTGGCAATGGCCTCGGAAGTCTTGCCGGTATCGCGCTGGATAACGCCTTTGATAAATCGCATCTGCGGGTCTTTGGGCTTTGCTGCCAAGTACTGATCAGCCCGACTCAGTGCCTCGGACAGCTTGCCGGTGCGCGCCAACTGGGACACATCGGAATACTCATCTGCACGAGCCGACAGGCCGCACAGCAGTCCAATGGTGGCGATCAATCGCAGAGTCGAAAATAGAGGGGAACTCACTTGCTTCATACAACCTCGGGTGCTTATCGTGCGGGGTGCCTGACAGTCAGGATCTTTTTTTACGGAGGGCGCTTTATACTGGTACCCATTGTATCTGAGCACACTGAATCGTTCGATTGGTGCAGTTACTGCCTTCCACATAAAAACACAAGCTAACCTCCCGCCGTTAGAGCACCAAGGTCAGACCGAATTCCGATCCCTATGAGTTTGCGCATTTACAACACGCTGAGCCGTGCCATGGAGCCGTTTGCTCCTTCCGAACCCGGCCATGTACGCATGTACGTCTGTGGCATGACGATTTACGATCTGTGCCACATTGGCCACGCCCGCATGATGATGGCCTTTGACGTGGTGCAGCGTTGGCTCAAAAGCAGTGGTTACCGC
This sequence comes from Rhodoferax lacus, assembly GCF_003415675.1. Classification (GTDB taxonomy): domain Bacteria; phylum Pseudomonadota; class Gammaproteobacteria; order Burkholderiales; family Burkholderiaceae_C; genus Allorhodoferax; species Allorhodoferax lacus. Next base: position 663,508 of record NZ_QFZK01000001.1, on the reverse strand, counting down.
GTGACCTATGTGCGCAACATCACGGACATTGATGACAAGATCATCCAGCGTGCGCTGGGCCGCGGCATGACCATACGTGCTCTCACCGACGAGATGATCGTGGCCATGCACCAGGACATAGATGCCCTGGGCATTGAGCGCCCGACACTGGAGCCGCGCGCCACAGAATACGTTCCACAAATGCTGGACCTGATCGCCCAGCTTCAAAACAAAGGCCTGGCTTACCAGGCCAGCTCCGGTGACGTGAATTATTCCGTGCGCAAGTTTCCCGGCTATGGAAAGCTGTCCGGCAAGTCGCTGGACGAGTTGCGCGCAGGTGAACGCGTGGCAGTGCAGGATGGCAAGGAAGACCCTCTGGACTTTGTGCTGTGGAAGGCCGCCAAGGCCACCGAGCCCGAAGACGCCAAATGGGATGCTGCCGCCTTGGGCTATCCCTTTGGCTTGGGGCGGCCCGGTTGGCATATTGAATGCTCGGCCATGAGCTGCCAGACGCTGGGTGAAACATTCGATATCCATGGGGGCGGGGCGGACTTGCAGTTTCCGCATCACGAAAACGAAATTGCCCAGAGCGAGGGAGCCAGCGGCAAACCCCTGGCCCGCTTCTGGGTGCACAACGGTTTTGTGCGTGTGGACAACGAAAAGATGTCCAAGAGTCTGGGCAACTTCTTCACCATCCGTGAGGTGCTGGAGAAGTACGAGGCCGAGACGGTTCGATTCTTTTTGCTGCGCACCCATTACCGGACTGCCCTGAATTACAGCGACGCGCATCTGGATGATGCGCGCAGTGGCTTGAAGCGCCTGTACACGGCACTTGACCTGTCGCCACCCGACAGCGTGCAAGCCGTCGATTGGAGCTCCGACCATGCCCAGCGCTTCAAGGCGGCCATGGACGAGGACTTTGGCACGCCCGAAGCCATCGCCGTGCTGTTTGACCTGGCTTCTGAAATCAACCGCAGCAAGTCCACCAGTCTGGCTGCCCTGCTGCGGGGCCTGGGCCACTGCCTCGGGCTGCTGCAACAGGATCCCAAGACCTATCTGCAGGCCGGTGCCCTGGTGTCGGAAGACCGTATCGCGGCGCTGATTGAGGAGCGTGCCCACGCCAAAGCGGCCAAGGACTTTGCCCGTGCAGACGGCATTCGCAAACAGTTGCTGGAGGAGGGTATCGTGCTCAAGGACTCTCCTGCAGGCACGACGTGGGAAGTCCAGCAATGATGGCGGTAGTAGAAGGTGTCGTGCCGGTCACACCGGCGTATTGGGAGGAGGCGTGCAAGCATCTGGTAAAAAAAGACCGGGTGATGCGCAAGCTGATTCCCAAGTTTGGTGACGCCTGCCTGCAAACCCGCGGTGATGCTTTTGTGACCCTGGCACGCAGCATTGTGGGTCAGCAGATTTCAGTGCCATCGGCCCAAAAGGTTTGGGAACGGTTTGCTGCTTTGCCACGCAAAATCACGCCAGCCAATGTGCTGCGCCTCAAAGTGGACGACATGCGCGCGGCTGGCCTCAGTGCACGCAAGGTCGAGTACCTGGTGGATCTGGCACTGCACTTTGACAACGGTGCACTGCACGTTGCCAACTGGGCAGAGATGCCGGATGACGAAATCGTGGATGAACTGGTGGCCATACGCGGCATTGGCCGCTGGACTGCCGAGATGTTTCTCATCTTCCACATGATGCGCCCCAATGTGCTGCCGCTGGACGACCCGGGCCTGATCACCGGGATCAGCCAGAGCTATTTTTCGGGCGATGTGGTGAGCCGCAGTGACGCCCGAGAGGTGGCCGCAGCCTGGGCTCCCTATTGCAGCGTGGCAACTTGGTATATTTGGCGGTCGTTGGACCCTGTGCCGGTCGAGTATTAACTGAACCGCCTGCCCCCGCAGGCACAGGTTCTTTCAGAGGAGAAACGCGTTGGCCAAAAAGACATTTCTGGATTTTGAGCAACCGATTGCCGAGCTGGAGGGCAAGATTGAAGAGCTGCGCTATGTGCAGACCGAGTCTGCCGTAGACATTTCGTCTGAAATCGAGCAACTGGCAAAAAAGAGCCTGCAGCTCACCAAGGACATCTATAGCGACCTGACGCCATGGCAAATCACCAAGATTGCCCGCCACGCCGAACGTCCTTACACGCTGGACTATGTGTCCGAAATCTTCACCCATTTTGTCGAACTGCACGGCGACCGGCACTTTGCCGATGACCTGAGCATCGTGGGCGGACTGGCACGTTTCAACGGAACGCCCTGCATGGTGATTGGTCAGCAAAAAGGCCGTGACACCAAGGAGCGTGGCCTGCGCAACTTCGGCATGTGCAAGCCCGAGGGCTACCGCAAGGCGCTGCGCCTGATGAAGCTGGCCGAAAAATTCAAGCTGCCGGTGTTCACCTTTGTGGACACGCCCGGAGCCTACCCCGGCATTGATGCCGAAGAGCGCGGGCAGTCCGAGGCCATTGGCCGCAATATTTTCGAGATGGCGCAACTCGAAGTACCCATCATCACCACCATCATTGGCGAAGGCGGATCGGGTGGTGCGCTGGCCATCTCGGTGGCTGACCAATTGATCATGCTGCAGTACTCCATCTACTCGGTGATCAGCCCGGAAGGCTGCGCATCGATTTTGTGGAAGACATCCGACAAGGCACAAGACGCGGCCGATGCCCTGGGCATCACCGCCCATCGCCTGAAGGCACTGGGTGTGATTGACAAGATCGTCAATGAGCCCGTGGGTGGCGCACACCGCGATACCAAGCAGGCTGCCGCCTTCCTCAAGCGTGCGCTGGCCGATGCGTATCGGCAACTGGCCGACCTCAAGGTGAAGGAGTTGGTGGACCGCCGCTATGAGCGTCTGAAGAGCTACGGCCGTTTTACCGACACCAAAGCCAGTTCCAAGTAATCAGACCGAAGAGAAGCCATGACGCAGTCGCTGGAACAGGCGATGCGCGCCTTTCATCCGCTTCTTCCACTGGGTGTGGCCTTGAGTGGCGGGGCTGACTCCAGCGCACTGCTGGTACTGTGCGCGCGCCAGTGGCCCGGACAGGTGGTCGCACTGCACATCAACCACGGCTTGCAAGCAGCGGCCAGCGAGTTTCAGGCGCATTGCCTGCAGTTGTGCGCTTCCTTGCAAGTGCCGCTGCGGGTAAAGGCCGTCCATGCCGCCCATGCCAGCGGACAAAGCCCCGAGGACGCAGCCCGCATTGCCCGCTACCAGGGCTTGCTGGAATTGGCCCAGGGTATCCAAGGTGATCCTGGTGCAGTAGCCCTGCCGTCCATCGCTGTTGCGCAACACGCTGATGATCAGGTGGAGACCTTGCTGCTGGCCCTGAGTCGTGGCGCCGGATTGGCGGGCCTGAGCGCCATGGGGGCCGAATGGATGCGGGGTGGGGTCAACTTTCACCGCCCCTTTCTGGAGGTCGCCGGCTCTGGGATTCGTGACTGGCTGGCGCGCGAGCAGATTGCTTTTGTTGAAGACCCCACCAACACCGATGCGCGCTTTACCCGCAACCGCATCCGCTCACTCATTACCCCCGCTCTGCAATCCGCGTTTCCGCAGTTCCGGGATACCTTCGCCCGGAGTGCGGCGCATGCAGCGCAAGCGCAGTCCTTGCTGGATGAAATTGCCCAAGAGGACCTGGCCTACGTACAGCGCGAGCGCGACGGATTGCCGACCCTTGTCGGCTTGCAGGGCCTGAGCCGACCCCGACAGGCCAATGCCTTGCGCTTTTGGCTCAAGTCCGGTTTTGCGGTGATTCCCAGCACCGTGCAATTGCGTGAACTGCAGGATCAGCTTGCTGCCTGCACCACACGTGGGCACCGCATCCACATCAAAGTGGGAAGCGGCTTTGTGGAGCGCAGGGGCGCGGTACTCGCTTGGTACAATCCTGTGGTTTTGCCCCACAGAAATTGATCCAATGGCTTTGATAGTTCACAAATACGGCGGCACGTCGATGGGTTCTACGGAACGCATCCGCAATGTCGCCAAACGCGTTGCCAAATGGGCGCGCGCAGGTCACCAGATGGTGGTGGTTCCCTCCGCCATGAGCGGTGAAACCAACCGCCTGCTCGGTCTTGCCAAGGAGCTTTCCCCCAGCAAACCAGGCGATGCCTATGGCCGGGAGTTGGACATGCTGGCAGCCACCGGTGAGCAGGTGTCGAGTGCCTTGTTGGCCATAGCCCTGCAGGCTGAGGGTATGGAGTCGGTCAGCTATGCCGGCTGGCAAGTACCCATTCGCACCGACAGCTCCTACACCAAGGCCCGCATCGAGTCGATTGAAGACGTCAAGGTGCGCGCTGACCTGGATGCCGGGCGCGTTGTCATCGTTACGGGCTTCCAGGGCCTGGATGACCAAGGCAATATCACTACCCTGGGTCGTGGTGGCTCCGACACTTCGGCCGTGGCCGTTGCAGCCGCCATGAAGGCTGCCGAATGCCTGATTTACACCGATGTGGACGGCGTCTACACCACCGATCCGCGCGTGGTGCCCGAAGCCCGCCGCCTCAAAACCGTGAGCTTTGAAGAGATGCTGGAAATGGCATCCATGGGCTCCAAAGTCCTGCAGATCCGCTCGGTGGAGTTTGCCGGCAAGTACAAAGTTCCCCTGCGCGTGCTGAGCAGCTTCACGTCCTGGGATATTGACATCAACGAAGAAGCCGCATCCGGCACATTGATCACCTTTGAGGAAGACGAACACATGGAACAAGCCGTTGTTTCCGGCATTGCATTCAACCGCGATGAAGCCAAAATCTCCATCCTGGGTGTGCCTGACACCCCCGGCATTGCGTACCAGATCCTGGGCGTGATTGCCGATGCCAATATCGATGTGGACGTGATCATCCAGAACGTCAGCAAGGAAGGCAAAACCGATTTCAGCTTCACCTGCAACCGCGGTGACTACGCCAAGGCCGTGGACCTGCTCAAGACCCAGGTGCTGCCCAAACTGGGTGCCAAAGAAGTGCTGGGCGACACCAAGATCTGCAAGGTTTCCATCGTTGGTATCGGCATGCGTAGCCACGTTGGCATTGCCAGCAAGATGTTTCGCGTGCTGAGCGAAGAGGGCATCAACATCCAGATGATCTCCACTTCCGAAATCAAGACCTCGGTTGTTATCGACGAGAAGTACATGGAGTTGGCCGTGCGCGCTTTGCACAAAGCTTTTGACCTGGACCAGCCGCTGGTCTGAAAAAAACCGCCAAGTCGTGCGATAATTTGAGTCGTCAGGAAACGTGACCGAGTGGCCGAAGGTGCTCCCCTGCTAAGGGAGTATGGGGTGTAGAGCCTCATCGAGGGTTCGAATCCCTCCGTTTCCGCCAAAGTTGAAAAGGCCTCTGCAATGCAGAGGCCTTTTTTCTTCCCTCAACGCTTGTCTGCTGTGCTGCCTGCTAGCCTGTTTGATGACCCGGGACACCGCCCATGACCGACCTGCCAGTTCATCCCCACAAGTCCAAGCCGCTACCCATTCGCCTGCTCCTGGCGCGGCCTCGCCTTTTTTTCAGTGCACTGGTGGGCGTTGTCATGGCGGTGGGCTTGCCCTATTCACTGCTGCAACTGCCGGTGACGAGGGCCATCGTGGGCTGGAATGTCGGTGCGCTGTTGTATCTGGTACTGGCAATGAAGATGATGTTCTGGTCATCCCACGAGCAGATGCGCCTGCGTGCACTGATGCAGGACGAAGGCAATGCCACTGTGCTCCTGCTGGTGGTGACGGCTGCCCTTTTTTGCATCGGCGCCATCGTGGCGGAGCTGGCCATGGTCAAGGAACTGCAGGGTCAGACGCGTTATGCCCATATCGCGCTCGCCGGGATGACGATTGCTACATCCTGGGCCTTCACGCAGACCATGTTTGCCATTCACTATGCCCATGACTACTATGTGACTGCGATTCGTGGCGAGCACGGTGGCCTTGAGTTTCCCGGGGGAGAGCCACCGGACTACGGTGATTTTTTGTATTTTGCGTGTTCCATTGGAACGTCAGGCCAAACAGCCGATGTGAGTTTTACCAGCCACAAAATGCGCAGAACCGGCACGCTGCATTGCGTGCTGGCATTTTTCTTCAATACCACCCTGGTGGCACTGACCATCAACATTGCCTCCGGGTTCTTTTGACCGGCGGCGTTTGGCTATTTTGAAAAGGGCCGACCGGCAAGTTTCATTCCCGGCTTGATGCCCTTCTTGGTGAACCAGCCCTGGTTCATTTCCAGCACATAGCGCACGGGCTTCAAAGAGCAGTGCGAGTCGGTGGTCTGTGGCTTCATGTCTTCCAGGTTGACGATGCTGCCGTCGTCGGCCACAAAGGCTGCCGTCAAGGGCAGGACCGTGTTTTTCATCCAGAAGCATTGCTGGCTGGGGTTTTGGAACACAAACAGCATGCCCTCGCCCTGCGGCATCTCCGTGCGGTACATCAGGCCAATTTGGTGCTGCTCCGGCGTAAGGGCCACTTGTGTATCGATCTGGTGGATGCCCACCGACAGGGTGATGCGCTGCAACTGGGTTTGGGGTGTTTCCTGGGCCGTGGCAAAACCCACGGCAAACCAGAGTGCGACAGGCAGGCAAGTGCGAAAGAAAGATTTCATGTTTGAATTTTGTCAGAAGGGGGCTGCTGTTCGGTAATGTAGCGCGACTCCCGTTTCGGCGGCGTGCCGCCCGTGCAAGCAAGATGCCCCAACATAGCGGCTGCCAGACCATTTGACCTGGGCAATTTTTTATTTTTATGCCTTGATAGTCATCAAAACGTCACCAGATCGTGTGGGTGGTGCAGTGAAACAGGGTGCCCGATAGAATGGAACGCATGGCTACAAAGAAACCTCCAACTCCACCCCCCAACCCGGTGCGCGTACCTGACCGGGATGAGGGCGGCTCTGTGGTGCTCGAGCGGGTTCCGTTAAAGACCAAGCCCCCCGGCATGTACCAGGTGGTCATGCTCAACGATGACTACACACCGATGGAATTTGTGGTGGTGGTAATCCAGGAGTTTTTTGGTAAAGACCTGGAAGCCGCCACAGCCATCATGCTCAAGATCCATCTGGATGGCAAAGCAGTGTGTGGCGTGTATTCCAAGGACGTGGCAGCCACCAAAGTGGACCAGGTGCTGGAGGCTGCACACAAGGCCGGGCATCCGCTGAAATGTTTAAGCGAGCCGGTTGATTTTTGAGGGGAACCCCAGACCTTGCAACTCTGTCGTTCAAAACGGTTTACAGTTATTCATCAACGCAAGGCAAAGGAAATCACATGATTGCCCAAGAACTGGAAGTTAGCCTGCATATGGCATTCGTGGAGGCGCGTCAGCAACGCCACGAGTTCATCACTGTGGAGCATTTGCTGTTGGCGTTGCTTGACAACCCCAGCGCCGCCGAGGTACTGCGCGCCTGCTCAGCCAACATCGACGACCTGCGCAAGTCGCTGGCCAATTTCATCAAGGACAACACGCCCCAGGTGGCCGGTACCGACGAGGTGGACACCCAGCCCACGCTCGGTTTCCAGCGCGTCATCCAGCGCGCCATCATGCACGTGCAATCCACGGGCAGCGGCAAGAAGGAAGTCACCGGCGCCAACGTGCTGGTAGCTATCTTTGGCGAGAAAGATTCGCACGCTGTGTACTACCTGCACCAGCAGGGTGTGACGCGTCTGGACGTGGTCAACTTCATTGCCCATGGCATCAAGAAGAATGATCCGCCGGAAGCTGCCAAATCCAGCGAGGCACCCAATGAAGCCGAAGAGGGCGGGGCCGAGAAGAACGAAAAATCTTCACCGCTGGAGCAGTACACCGTCAATCTCAACCAGTTGGCCAAGGACGGCAAGATCGATCCGCTGATTGGCCGCGAGTACGAGGTCGAGCGCGTGATCCAGATCCTGTGCCGCCGCCGCAAGAACAACCCGCTGCTGGTGGGTGAGGCCGGTGTGGGCAAGACGGCCATTGCCGAGGGCTTGGCCTGGCGCATCACGCAAAACGACGTGCCCGAGATCTTGGCCGAGGCCGTGGTCTATTCCCTGGACATGGGCGCGCTGCTGGCGGGCACCAAGTACCGTGGCGACTTTGAGCAGCGTCTCAAGGGTGTGCTCAAGTCCCTCAAGGACAAGCCCAACGGCATCCTGTTCATCGACGAAATCCACACCCTCATCGGTGCGGGTGCGGCTTCGGGCGGAACGCTGGATGCATCCAACCTGCTCAAGCCGGGCCTGAGTTCAGGTCAGCTCAAGTGCATTGGTGCCACCACCTTTACCGAATACCGCGGCATCTTCGAGAAAGACGCCGCCCTGTCACGCCGCTTCCAAAAGGTGGATGTGGTGGAGCCCACGGTGGAGCAGACCGTGGAAATCCTCAAGGGTTTGAAGTCCCGCTTTGAAGAGCACCATGGCGTGAAGTACGCTGTGGCTGCCCTGCAAGCTGCAGCTGAACTGAGCGCCAAGTACATCAACGACCGCCACTTGCCCGACAAGGCCATTGACGTGATCGACGAGGCCGGTGCGGCCCAACGCATCCTGCCGCCCAGCAAGCGCAAGAAAACCATCAGCAAGACCGAGGTCGAAGAGATTGTGGCCAAGATTGCCCGCATTCCCGCAGCCAACGTCTCCAATGACGACCGCGGCAAGCTCAAGACCTTGGAGCGCGACCTGCGCAACGTGGTGTTCGGCCAGGACAAGGCGATTGACGTGCTGGCTTCCGCCGTCAAGATGGCCCGCTCTGGTTTGGGCAAGGGCGACAAGCCCATTGGCTCCTTCCTGTTCAGCGGCCCCACGGGCGTGGGCAAGACCGAGGCCGCCAAGCAGCTGGCCTACATCATGGGCATTGACCTGATCCGCTTTGACATGAGCGAGTACATGGAGCGCCACGCCGTGAGCCGCCTGATCGGTGCGCCCCCGGGCTATGTGGGCTTTGACCAGGGTGGTTTGCTGACGGAGGCCGTGACCAAGAAGCCGCATTGCGTGCTGTTGCTCGACGAGATCGAGAAGGCACATCCGGACATCTTCAACGTGCTGCTGCAGGTGATGGACCACGGCACGCTGACCGACAACAACGGACGCAAGGCCGACTTCCGCAACGTCATCATCATCATGACGACCAATGCCGGTGCCGAGACCATGAACAAGGCCACCATCGGCTTCACCAACCCGCGCGAATCGGGTGATGAAATGGCCGACATCAAGCGCCTGTTCACGCCCGAGTTCCGCAACCGCCTGGACGCCCTTGTGAGCTTCAAGGCGCTGGACGAGAACATCATCCTGCGGGTGGTGGACAAGTTCCTGCTGCAACTTGAGACGCAACTGGCCGAGAAGAAGGTGGACGTCACCTTTACCGACAAGCTGCGCAAGCACCTGGGCAAGAAGGGCTTCGATCCGCTCATGGGCGCACGCCCTATGCAGCGCCTGATCCAGGACACCATACGCCGTGCCCTGGCCGATGAGCTGCTGTTTGGCCGCCTGACGGATGGCGGACGTCTGACGGTAGACCTGGACGACAAGGACGAGAGCAAGACCGAAGTCCTGCTGGACATCCAGCCGCTGCCCAAGAAAGAAGGCAAGTCCAAGCCGGAAGAGGCTACGGCCGGTTAAGCAACTGCCAGCTGTGTCAGCCCCGAGGGCTCAGTTCTGAATGAACTGGGCCCTTATTTTTTCCACCCGTGAGCGATTGGCGCCCAGGTCGCCCCGGCCCAAGCGGCTGGCCGAGCGCACCTGAACCACGCCTGCTGTGGTGTCCAGCCAGAACTCCACGTCGTCCGTAAAGTGCATCAGAGCGGTGCTGCACTGGGCATACAGGTAGCCAGGTTGTTGGTTGACGAGGACGCAACGCTCGGTATTTTTCAGAATGTTGGCCAGTGTATTCATCGCCTGCTCGCCCGTGCCCTTGAAGGCGAAGGGCGCAATGCTGGCATAGGCGCGCTGCGGTTGCGTGGGGTAGAGCTCTGCCTGGCTGCTCACGCTGTTGGGCGTGTCGGAAGGGGGCTTCAGACGCCCGTCACGTACGCCGAGGTCTGTCGGCGCTTGGCCATGCAGAAAACCCAATTGACCGATCAGCACCAGCGCGGCTGTCAGTACGAGAATAAAAAAGGCAATGAATCCCAGGACTTTCATGGAGGCTCCAAACAGCAAAAAGCGGATGCAGGCCGATTGCCCATCCTTTGCAGCCAGAATAGCGGATGTTGGCCCTTGGCCTTGAACCGATATACATGACCACTTTTCGCACTACCGTTCTCGCCAGTTTGCTGGCCCTGATTCTTGCGGGTTGTTCCTCGCCTCCCGTCATCACACCGCCGCCTGTGGACCCCGGAATCCCCGTGGCCAAACTTCCGCCACGCATTGGTTTGGCCCTCGGTGGCGGCGCAGCCCGTGGCTTTGCACATGTGGGCGTAATCCAGGTGCTGGAAGAGGCCGGCATCCGCCCGACTCTGGTGGCGGGTACCTCGGCGGGTAGTCTGGTGGCGGCAATCTATGCCAGTGGAAAAAATGGTACACAACTGCAGCAGGTAGCGGAAACCATGGAGGAAGCCACTATTGCGGACTGGACTTTGCCGATTTTCAGCCGAGGACTGCTGCGAGGTGATGCGCTGGCGCGTTACGTCAATGGACAGGTCGGCTCGCGCCTGATCGAGAACATGCCTTTGCCCCTGGGCATTGTGGCCACCGACCTCAACACCGGCCTGGACACATTGTTTCAGCGGGGCGACACCGGCACGGCAGTGCGCGCATCCAGTGCGGTGCCAGCCGTGTTCCAGCCGGTCAAAATCTCCGGGCGTGAATATGTGGATGGTGGCCTGGTGTCACCCGTACCGGTGCGAGCCGCGCGCAAGATGGGGGCTGAACTGGTGATTGCCGTGGACATCTCCAGTCCACCAGAGGGCAACTTGGCCGCTGGGACCCTTGACATCCTGCTGCAGACCTTTTCCATCATGGGCAAAAGCATCAACACCTTTGAGCTGCGTGATGCCGATGTGGTGGTCCGCCCGGTGCTGACCGGCATCTCCAGCGCCGATTTCGGTTCCCGCAAGCGATCGATTGAAGCCGGGCGCCAAGCCATGCTGTTGGCATTGCCTCAACTGCGCACCGCCATAGCTGCCAAGACACATTGAGGCAGGGGGCCTGGGGACTACTGCCCTTGTGGTCTTTCAGGTTGACGCTATAAAATGTAAACCTGTTTTGTCAGCTGGAGCCCGTATGACACTAGGTGAGCGTGATCGACTCATGGCGTTCTTGCGTGAGTTGGTGGACACCAGGAATGCACCCAAGGACCAGGCCGCACTCAAGTTGATCGGCAGCGCCGCAAGCCGGCAGCCAGATGCCGTTTATTTGCTGGTGCAACGCGTGCTCATTCTGGAAAGTGCATTGGCAGCGTCAGGGAGCCCGGTTGCGCTGCCCGCACCAGAGCTGGTTGCGGCAGCGCCCAAGACCGCTTCAGCAGATTTTTTCAATCCTGGCACCACGGGCTGGGGAGAGACAGCGCACGCCAGCCGCATACAGACCCTGGACAAAAAGCTCTATGACTTTTTCAAGCAGGCCCAAGCCAGCAAGGACCTGGACTTTGAAAGCCGAGGGCTGCGCTTCATAGAAAGGCACTCCGGGAAGATCTGGCTGGCGATACTGGCAGTGTCCGCCGCAGTGGTCTATTTCCGCTAACCCCGGGCGCAACCGGCTGTTTGTGATCGGCCAAAAAAAAGGCCCCGTTTTGCAACGAGGCCCTGAAGGGATCCCTGAACCTGATGGTTTCGAAAGGACCCGAGGAGACAACTGGTAGAAACTAAGAGTTCCTGATGAATTAGATTATCTCAGGGTTTTCCCTTGGCTTCAGGAATCGGCACACATAAACAACAATTTTTTTGCGGCCAATTTCGAATTAGCGCTTCTTGGCAGTGGGCTTGGCAACGCTGGTAGCGGATGCAGCCACCGATTGGAAGTTGGCTTCGGCCACTTCAGTGGCCTGCTTCACAGCCTTTTGCACAGACTCCAGGGCATTGGTAGCAGCAGCCACCGAGCTCTTCATGATGGCAACCGCTGCTTCAGAACCGGCAGGCGCGTTCTTGGCAGCGCTGTCCACCAGTTCGGCAAACTTGCTCTGGGCATCAGCGGCCTGGCCTTCAGCGGCCTTGGTGAATTCAGCGCTGGTGCTGGTGGCGATGTCATACAGGTGACGGCTGTAGGCAGCAGTCTTTTCAGCCAGGGGCTGCAGCAGGCCGGATTGCAGGGCGATCAGCTCTTGCACATCCTTGACGCTCAGAACCGACTGGGTGTGGCCAGCAACTTCCGACAGGGCAGCCTTGGAGGCGGTCAGGTTCAGTTCGACGATTTTTTCAACGCCTTCGAAAGCCTTGTTGGTCAGGCCAAACAGGGTTTCGATATTGGCTTTTTGAGCGGCTACAACTTGTTCAACGGTGAGTGCGGACATTGAGATTCTCCAAATAAAAAGATGTGATGCGATTTTTATATCTGCTACCGCGCGTCCCTTGGTTGATCCATGTTGCACCGCAGCATGGTTCGAATTGTAGTCAGGGCCTGTGCGATTGCAAGCACTCTTTATTGCATTGCAGCATGATTAGAGGTGCTTTTCTAAAGAATGCCGCAAACCCGGAAGTCGTCACGCGGGAGACACGGGCGGCCAGAGTGGCTGCAGCGGCTGGCAAAATCGGCACCTGCCTTTCGCACACACCAATTACGGAGACTGTTACATGACGCTCAATGCGGTAGACCAAGCCATCTGTTCGCGCCGCTCCATGCGTGCCTTTACCTCGCAGGAGGTGGCCCGCTCCGACATCGCGCACATCCTGCAGGTGGCCAGCCGCGCGCCCTCAGGCACCAATTGCCAGCCCTGGAAGGTGTATGTGCTGCAGGGTGCTACCCGCAATGCCCTGGTGGAGCAGGTCTGCGCCGCCCATGAAGCCATGCGTGCGGACCCGACATTGGCCGAGCGTTACAAGGAAGAGTACGACTACTATCCCCAAAAATGGGTCAGCCCGTACATTGACCGCCGCCGCGAGAACGGCTGGGGCCTGTACGGCCTGCTGGGCATCGGCAAGGCCGACAAAGACAAGATGCATCTGCAACATCAGCGCAACTTCCGCCTGTTTGACGCACCAGTGGGGCTGATGTTCACCGTAGACCGTGCCATGGGGCGGGGTTCGCTGGTGGACTACGGCGCCTTCATGCAGAACATCATGGTCAGCGCACGGGGCCTGGGTCTGCACACCTGTCCGCAGGCTGCCTGGAACGGCTTTCACAGCATCATCAAGCCGCTCATTGGTGCTGGCGCCGACGAGATGCTGGTATGCGGCATGGCGCTGGGTTATGCCGATGCAACAGCGCTGGTCAACACCTTTGATACACCCCGCGTGCCAGTGAAGGACTTTACCCACTGGTTGGACTGATAAGCCTCTATGGCAGCCTTTGCGATTGCACTGCTGGACGGACTGAGCAATGCCAGCACCTTGTTTTTGATGGCTGCCGGGTTGACGCTGATATTTGGTGTTACCCGCATCGTCAATTTCGCCCATGGCAGCTTTTTCATGCTCGGGGCACTGTTTGCCGCCCATTGGCTGGTGGACTGGTTTCCCACCTGGGCGGACAGTGCGTGCCTCTATGCACTGGCCATGCTGCTGGGGGCTGCCTGTGCGGCCGTGGTTGGCGCCCTGGCCGAGTGGTTGCTGCTACGCCGCCTGTATGGCGTGCCTGAGCTGTACCAGCTGGTGGCCACCTTTGGCCTCTCGCTGGCGCTGCATGACGGCATGCGCTGGGCCTTCGGGCCGGACGAAGTGTTTGCGCCACGCTTTCCCGGGCTCAAGGGGTCTGTGGAAATAGGCACGGGATTTTTCCCGCAGTACCAGTTGCTGACCATTGCCCTGGGCCCGCTGGTCTGGCTGTGCCTGCATTTGGTTTTGCAGCACACGCTTTGGGGCACACGCCTGCGCGCTGCCACACTCGACCGCGGCATGCTGTCGGCCCTGGGCGTCAACCCCAAGCCCCTGATGCTGATTGCCGTGCTGCTGGGCTGCGGTCTGGCCGGGCTGGGCGGTGCCCTGCAACTGCCGCGCGAACCTGCCAACCTGCAAATGGACCTGAACATTGTGGTGGAGACCTTTGTGGTGGTGGTCACCGGCGGTCTGGGCAGCCTGGGTGGTGCCTTTCTGGCGGCCGTTCTGATAGGGCTGGTGCATTCCTTTGGCACGGCCCTGTTTCCGCAGGCTACGCTGGTGCTGGTGTTTGTCACCATGGGCCTGGTACTGGCCATCCGGCCGCAGGGCTTGCTGGGCCGGGCTCTGGCGCCGCTGCCCCAGGAGCAGGGCATGCGCTTTCACCTGTGGCCCCGCAATGCCAGGGCTTTTCAAGGCGTTAGCCTGGCCTTGGCTGGCCTGCTGGCCGTGGCTTGGTGGGCGTCGGACTATTGGCAGTCGCTGCTGGGTGATGGACTGATTCTGGTCATCGTGGGTGTGAGCCTGCAGTCCATGATGGCCCTGGGCGGCCTGGTCAGCTTTGGCCACGCCGCCTTCTTTGGCCTGGGTGCCTATGCGGCAGCCTGGGTGCACCTGGCGTGGGGCTGGGGCTTGGTGCCAGCCCTGCTGGCGGCTTCTTGTGCCAGCTTGGCACTCGCGGCTGTGATGGGTGGCGTGCTGGTGCGCAGCAGTGGCGTCTATCTGGCGATGTTGTCACTGGCCCTGGCACAGGTGCTGTGGGCCAGCGCCAGCCAATGGGTGGCAGTGAGCGGTGGCGACAACGGCCTGATTGGTTTGCAACTGGTAGGCGACACCAGTCGCCCCGCGTTCCTGGTGTGGCTGGTGCTGGTGGCCCTGGCCTGCGTGGCAGCCTTGCGGCGCTTTGCACGTTCGGGCTTGGGTGCGGCGCTGCAGGCGTTGCGTGACGCACCGCTGCGCGCCGCGTCCAGTGGATTGCCCCTGCAGCGCATCAAGTGGCAGGTGCTTCTGCAAAGCGCCACACTGGCCGGCCTGGCGGGCGGCCTGTTTGCGGCGCACAAGGGCTCGGTGTTTCCATCGGTGCTGTCGGTCAGCACCTCGTTGGACATGCTTTTGGTGGTGTTGCTGGGCGGTCTGCACCAGTTGTGGGGCGCCTGGGTGGGTGCTGCGGTTCTGGTGCTGGCGGGCAGCGAACTCGGGCGCAATTTTGACTACTGGCGCGGCGCCTTGGGCCTGCTGGTGATGGGCATCATGGTCTGGGCGCCGTCCGGCATTCTGGGGCTGCGCGTTCAAGGCCCAAAAGGGAATGCCCATGGAGGGGATGCCCATGGCTGAGGGGCTGGGTCTGCAGGTGCGCGATCTGGCCCGGCACTTTGGCGGCGTGCAGGCCGTGCGTGGTGTCAATTTTTCAGTGCTGCCCGGCGAGTGCGTGGCCCTGATTGGGCCCAACGGGGCTGGCAAGTCCACCACCTTTGCCTGCATCGCGGGTCAGCATGCGCCCAGCGCTGGTCAGGTGCTGTGGAGGGGCCAGCGTGTGGACCCACTGACGCCAGCCCAGCGCCTGCGGTTGGGCATGGCGCGCACCTTTCAGGTGGCTCAGACATTTGAAGCGCTGACGGTTTTGCAGAATGTGCAGCTGCTGTTGCCAGGTGCCTCGGTACGCAATCCGCTGCAGTTGCTGGATACCCAGGCGCCACAGGCGGCACTGGCTTTGTTGGCCTCTGTGGGCCTGTCGGAGCAAGCTGCCCTGGATGCGCGCCAATTGCCCTATGGCGCGAAGAAGCGTCTGGAGTTGGCCATGGCACTGGCGGGTTTGGCTGACACCGAATCCACACTGCTGTTGCTGGACGAGCCCGCCGCCGGACTGGCCGCCACCGAGCGAGCTGCCCTGATGCAACTGGTGCACGGGCTCACACGGGCTGTTGCTGGGCGGGCGGGCATGGCGGTGCTCTACACCGAACACAATATGGACGCCGTGTTTGGCGTGGCCGACCGGGTGCTGGTGCTGATGGAAGGGCGCATTGTCGCCTCCGGCACTGCGGCTGAAGTGGCCGCCCATGCGGATGTGCGCCGCAACTACCTGGGCCAGTCGTTTCGCCACACTGCAACGCCGACTGAGCCCGGTCCATCCAGTCAACCCGAACCTCGGGGAATCGATGCTTGAAGTGAAGAACCTGAGCGCCTGGTATGGCGCGGCGCAGGCCCTGTTTGATGTCTCGCTGCATCTGGGGCAGGGCGAGCTCTTGCTTTTGCAAGGCCTGAACGGTGCGGGCAAGTCCACGCTTTTGCAATCCCTCATCGGGCTGGGGCCAAGGGTGCAAGGCGAGGTGGTTTTACAGCACCAGCCCATTGCCCATTTGCCCGCACATGCCCGCGCCCGTCTGGGCCTGGGCTTTGTGCCCGAAGACCGGCGCCTGTTCGCCGAGTTGACGGTGCTGGAGAACTTGCTGGTCGCAGCCCGCCCGCCTGCGTCCACTGCCGCGGCATCGATGGCCCAGGTGGCAGGCGAGAAGCAGCAGCTCGACCAGGTCTTTGCGCTGTTTCCCGCCCTTAAACCCATGCAAAAACGCCGCGCGCTGGAGATGAGCGGCGGCGAGCAGCAGATGCTGAGCATTGCGCGCACCCTCATGACATCACCCACCGTGCTGCTACTGGATGAGCCTTGCGAAGGCATCGCACCGGTGCTGGTGGAGTCCATCGTTCAGGCCCTGCTGCAGCTCAAAAAACAGGGCATGTCCTTGCTGGTGGCCGAACAAAACGCTCTGCTGGCAGCGCATGCAGACCGAGTCATTACACTGGTGGCCGGGCAACTTGGCCAACACCGCACACCATGATCATCACCAGCCTTCTGGACACCGACCTCTACAAGTTCACCATGATGCAAGTGGTGTTGCACCAGTTCCCCGGCGCCCAGGTGGAATACCGCTTCAAGTGCCGCAACCCGGGTGCCCAGCTGGCGCCGTTTGTGGACGAGATCCGCGAGGAAATCCGCTCGCTGTGCAGCCTGCATTTTCAGGACAGCGAGCTGGCCTACCTGCGCTCCATGCGCTTCATCAAGAGCGACTTTGTGGACTTTCTGGGCCTCTTCAAGCTCAACGAAAAATACATTACTGTTACGCCGCTGCCCTCGGGCGACATCAGCATTGCCATCGTCGGGCCCTGGCTGCACACCATCCTGTTCGAGATTCCGGTGCTGGCCATCGTCAACGAGGTCTACTTCCGCAATACCCAGTCGGTGCCCGATTTTGTGGAAGGGCGCAAGCGCCTGGACGTGAAGATCGGCCAGCTGCGCGAAGAGGGCCTGAGCGACCTGAAGATTGCCGACTACGGCACCCGCCGCCGCTTCTCGCGTGCCTGGCATGAGGAGGTCATGCGCGTGCTGGCGGCGCGCCTGGGCACCCACCACAGCCCGGGCCACTCCCGCAGCGTGCCGGGGCAGCTGGCGGGCACCAGCAATGTCTGGCTGGCCATGAAGCTGGGCCTCACGCCCCTGGGCACCATGGCGCATGAATACCTGCAGGCCTGCCAGGCCCTGGGGCCGCGCCTGCGCGACAGCCAGATTTACGCCTTCGAGTCCTGGGCGCGGGAGTACCGGGGCGACCTGGGTATTGCGCTCAGCGATGTGTATGGGATGACGGCCTTCCTGCGCGACTTCGACATGTACTTCTGCAAGCTCTTTGACGGCGCGCGCCACGACAGCGGCGACCCCTTCGATTGGGGCGAGCGCATGCTGGAGCACTACAGCCAGAACCGGGTGGACCCCCGCACCAAGACCCTGATCTTCAGCGACGGTCTGACCGTGCCGCGCACCATTGCGCTGTACCAGCAGTTCCGTGGCCGCTGCCAGCTGGCCTTTGGCATTGGCACCAACCTGACCAATGACCTGGGCTACGAGCCGCTGCAAATCGTCATCAAGATGGTGCGTTGCAACGGCCAGCCGGTGGCCAAGCTCTCCGACACCCCCTCCAAGAACATGTGCGACGACGAACGCTACCTGGCCTATTTGCGCCAGGTGTTTGAAATTGCCCAACCGGCCTGAACTCCAGGCCCTGAACTCTCCCTCTACAACCATGACCAAACCCGCCATCCTCATTTGCCGCGCCATCTTCCCCGAAGTGGTGGAGCAGCTCAGCCAGCACTTCACCGTGGAGTCCAACCAGGCCGATGCCTCCTGGTCAACTGAAGAACTGCAGCAGCGGCTCCAGGGCAAGGTAGGCGCCTTCATGACCGGCACCGACAAAGTCAATGCCGCCTTGCTCTCTGGCTGCCCCGACTTGAAGATTTGCGCCAACATGTCCGTGGGCTACAACAACTTTGACCTGCCCGCCATGACCGCGGCCGGTGTGCTGGGCACCAATGCGCCCGACGTGCTGACCGAGACCACGGCCGACTTCGGCTTTGCCCTCCTGATGGCCACGGCCCGGCGCGTGACCGAGAGCGAACACTTTCTGCGCGCCGGCAAGTGGACGCACTGGCGTTATGACCTGTTCGCCGGTGCCGAGGTGCATGGCACCACCCTGGGCATCATCGGCATGGGGCGCATTGGCCAGGCCATTGCCAGGCGTGCTGCCCTGGGTTTTGGCATGCAGGTGATTTATCACAACCGCTCGCGCCTGGACGCCGCCACCGAGGACAGCATCAAGGCCCGCTTTGTGGGCAAGGAGGAGCTGCTCAAGACTGCCGACCATGTGATGCTGGTATTGCCTTACTCCGCCAGCTCGCACCACACCATAGGCGCTGCAGAACTGGCGCTGATGAAGCCCACCGCCACCCTGATCAACCTTGCGCGCGGCGGCATTGTGGACGATGCGGCACTGGCCGAGGCCCTGCGCACCCAGCGTATTGCCGCAGCCGGTCTGGACGTGTTTGAAGGCGAGCCCAGCGTGAACCCGGCCTTGCTGACCGTGCCCAATGTGGTGCTGACCCCGCACATCGCCAGCGCCACCATCGGCACGCGCCGCGCCATGGCTGCACTGGCGGTGGACAACCTGGTGGGCTTTTTTTTGCACCACAAGCCGGTGACCGCTTTGAACCCGGAAGTGCTGACGAAAAAGGGCGCCTAGATGGATGGCATGCCCTTGAACTCCCTGCTGGTCTGGGGCCTGTTGCTGTTGGTGCTGCTGAACAGCGGCGTGGTGCTGTGGCTGGCCCTGCGCAGCGCGGACGGCCAGCCCGGCCTTGAGTTACAGCAACTGCAGCAACAACAGGACGCAGCCCAACGCAGCCTGCTGGCTGCCATGGCTGCCAACACCCAGTCCCTGGAGCGCGCCTTGCGCCAGGAGATGGCCGAATCCGCACGCAGCGCCCGACAGGAACTGGCCCAGAACATTGCCACCTTCCAGCAGACCCTGACCGCGCAGGGCGCAGAAGCCACGCGCACGCAAAACAGCCAGATTGACGCCTTTGGCCAGCAACTGGCCCTGCTGCAAAAGTCCCTGTCCGACACCCTGACCCTGCAGCTCGGCCAACTCAGTGAGTCCAACGCCCGGCGCATGGCCGAGATCCGCCAGACCCTGGAAGCCCAGTTGGCGCAGCTGCAAACCACCAACGCCGCCAAGCTCGACGAGATGCGCGCCACCGTGGACGAGAAGCTGCAGTCCACCCTGCAGGCGCGCTTGGGGGAGAGCTTCAAGCAAGTGGCCGAACGGCTGGAGCAGGTGCACAAGGGCCTGGGCGAAATGCAGACGCTGGCCCAGGGCGTGGGCGATCTCAAGCACCTGCTCACCAACGTCAAGACGCGCGGCATGTTTGGCGAGGCGCAACTCGAAGCCCTGCTGGAGCAGGTGTTTGTGCCCGACCAGTACGCAGCCCAAGTGGCCACCATTCCGGGCAGCAAGAACGTGGTGGACTTCGCCATCAGGCTGCCGGGCCGCTCAGATAACGGCGCGCCGCTGTGGCTGCCCATAGACGCCAAGTTCCCCAACGAAGACTACGAGCGCCTGCTGGACGCACAGGGCAGGGCAGATGCGCTGGGCGCCGAGGCGGCGGGCAAGGCACTGGAGCTGCGCATACGGCTGGAGGCGAAAAACATGAACGAGAAGTATGTAGAGCCACCGCACACCACCGACTTTGCCATCCTGTTCCTGCCCACCGAAGGCCTGTATGCCGAGGTGCTGCGCCGCCCCGGCCTGATGGAAAGCCTGCAGCGCGACCACCGCGTGACGCTGGCCGGACCCACCACCTTGCTGGCCATTCTGAGCTCCCTGCAAATGGGCTTTCGCACCCTGGCGCTGGAGAAGCGCAGCAGCGAGGTCTGGCAGGTGCTGGGTGCGGTGAAAAACGAGTTTGCCAAGTTTGGCGACGTGCTGGCCAAAGTGAAGGCGCAGACCGAGACCGTGCTCAAGACCCTGGACAACGCGCAGGTGCGCAGCCGCGCCATGGACCGGGCCCTGAAAAAAGTCGAAGCCCTGCCCGATAGCCAGGCCCAGACGCTGATTGCGGTGGACCGTGATTTGGACCTGGCGCCTGATGCAGGAGCCGATGCAGGCGACCCTGCTTGAGCATGGACCAGCCCCTCCCCAAAACCACGTCCTGGGCCCTGGCCCGCCTGATCGCCGGCCAGATGTGCCTGCATGGCGCCATGGCGGGCAGCCGCATGGCTGCACCCTTGCTTGCCTTGAAGCTGGGCTATGGCGCCCTGTCGGTGGGTAGCCTGCTGGCGCTGTTTTCGCTGATGCAGGTATTTCTGGCGATTCCGGCAGGCCGCTACGCCGACCAGCACGGCCTCAAGCGCCCGGTGGGCGCGGCACTGCTGGCGGCAGTGGCGGGGGCGCTGCTGGCAGCGCTCTGGCCGCGCTTCGAGGTGTTGTGCCTCAGCGCCCTGTGCCTGGGCGGTGCCACCGGCGCGGCATCGATTGCCTTGCAGCGCCATGTGGGCCGTGCCGCCCATGACGCCACCGAATTGAAGCGCGTGTTCAGCTGGCTGGCCATAGGACCTGCGGTCTCCAACTTCTTTGGCCCCGTCACAGCAGGCTTGTTGATTGACCATGCCGGTGTCTGGCTGGGCGGTACGGCGGCGGACATCCATGGTTTCCAGGCCGCCTTTCTGTGCATGGCGCTTCTGCCCTTGCTGACCTGGTTCTGGATACGCGACACCCAAGAACTCCCGCCGGTGGTGCACCCGGCCGGCGTGCCCAAACCGCAGGTCTGGCATCTGCTGCGCGAGCCCTCCATGCGGCGCCTGCTGCTGGTGAACTGGTTGCTGTCAAGCTGCTGGGATGTGCATACCTTTGTGGTGCCGGTGCTCGGCCATGAGCGGGCTTTCAGTGCCTCGGTCATAGGCGCCATCCTGGGTAGCTTTGCCATTGCCGCGGCCTGTGTGCGCGTGGCCATGCCGCTGCTGGCGGTGCATTTGCGCGAGTGGGTGGTGGTGAGCGGCGCCATGCTGGTCACAGCACTCCTTTTTGGCCTGTACCCGCTGATGCACACCCCCCTGGCCATGGGCTTGTGCTCGGTGTTGCTGGGGCTTGTGCTGGGCTCGGTGCAGCCCATGATCATGAGCACCCTGCACCAGATCACGCCACACGCCCTGCATGGCCAGGCACTGGGCCTGCGGCTGATGAGCATCAACATGTCCAGCGTGCTCATGCCCCTGCTTTTTGGTACCGCAGGCACGGTGGTGGGTGTGTCGGCGGTGTTCTGGACCGTGGGTGCTGCCGTGGCCCTGGGCTCACGCGCGGCCTGGCACTTGCGGCCTGCTGCTGCCTGAGGGGCGGCAGGGTCGGCGCGGTCAGGCTTGTGGCAGGCCGTAGAAGCGGCGGATCATGTCCCAGGCTTCCTGCGGATCGTCCGTGTACCGGATCAGCTCCAGATCCTGCGCGGAAATCGTGCCTTCTTCCACCAGCACATCCAGGTTGATCAGGCGCTTCCAGTAGTCCGTGCCAAACAGGATGATGGGCACCGGTTTGGCCTTTTGCGTCTGCACCAGGGTGATGACTTCAAACAACTCGTCCAGTGTGCCAAAGCCTCCGGGGAAGGCCACCAACGCCTTGGCCCGCATCATGAAGTGCATCTTGCGGATGGCGAAGTAGTGGAACTTGAAGCTCAGCGAGGGCGTGACATAGTCATTGGCCTTTTGCTCGTGCGGCAGCGTGATGTTCAGGCCTGGGGTGGGCGCACCGAGCTCGAAGGCGCCACGGTTGGCCGCCTCCATGATGCCGGGGCCGCCACCGGTGCAAATGAACAGGCGGTTTTCCGGTGCGCACTTCAGGCTGTGGGCTGCTACCAAGCGGGCAAACAGACGTGCGTTGTCGTAGTGTTTGCCATTGCGCACATGGCGTTGTGCCAGGGCGATCTGGGCTGCATCACCGGTGGCCTGTGCTTTCTCGAGCAGGTCTTTGGCATCTTCGGGCGCCATGAAGCGGGCACTGCCGAAGACGACGACGGTGTCGTTGACGCCTTGCTCGGTCTGGTCCAGGTCGGGCTTGAGCATCTCCAGCTGGATGCGGATGCCGCGGGTTTCGCGGCGCAGCAGGAACTCGGGGTCGGCAAAGGCCATGCGGTAGGCATCGGCCTGCAGTGCGATGCCGGTGTGCGGCACGGCACTCAGGTCTGCCCAGGCGTCGGCAATGCGTTGTTCGGTGAGGTTTTGTGTATTTTCCATTGGCTTTATTGTGCACCCGCTTGGGTGTTCAAGTCGGGTGGATCACAACCAGCCAGGCGCTGGCCGCGGTCTTGCCGGTGTTGCGGATGCTGTGTGCGCTGTCGGCGTGGTAGCGCGCCGTTTCGCTGACCTTGAGCTTCTGCTTTGTCTCGGCTACTTGCACTTCCATGCTGCCGGAGGCCACCGTCAGGTGCTCCCGTGTGCCCGGCTCATGCGGCTGCGAATCCAGCACGCCGCCGGGCTGCAGTTTCAGCTCATACCACTCGAACTGCCCGGCCATCTCCACCGGCCCGAGTATGCGCAGCTCGCACAGGCCGTCCGGGCTGCGCAGCGAGGGCGTGGACTGTGTGGGCACCAGGGTGATGGCCGGTGCAGCGGGTGCCGCGGGCGCACTGCCCAGCAACTCGCCAATCGGCACGCCCAATGCATTGGCCAGGCGCCAGACCACGGCCACCGTGGGGTTGGCCTGGGCCCGCTCGATTTGCGAGAGCATGGACTTGGACACGCCGGCGCGGCGCGAGAGCTCGTCCAGGGACAGGGCTTGCGACTGGCGCAGCGCCGCCAGCGTGTCGCCCACGCGGGGGGGGCTCGGTATCGGCGTCAGTGGGTTTGCGGCTTGCCATGGTGTTGCAGTGGGTTGTATTGTTCGATATGATGGAAAAATATTCGATATATTGCAATATGCGCAATGTACCGAACCATTGTGCCAGACTCTACTTCAGCCAAGGTGACACCATGACGACTTCCGCCGACTTCTATATCCATCTCAGCCAAGAGCTGGACGGCATTCGTGCCGCCGGGCTTTACAAGGCCGAGCGCATCATTGCCACGCCCCAGGGCGGGCATATCCGCATCAAGACCGCAGATGGTGGCGAGCGCGAAGTGCTGAACTTCTGTGCCAACAACTACCTCGGCCTGTCCTCCCATCCTGCCGTGGTCGAAGCAGCCCATGAAGCGCTGCGCACCCACGGCTATGGCCTGAGTTCGGTACGCTTTATCTGCGGCACGCAGGACCTGCACAAAACCCTGGAGGCGCGCCTCTCGCGCTTTCTGGGCATGGAGGACACGATTCTTTATGCAGCAGCCTTTGATGCCAACGGCGGCCTGTTCGAGCCCCTGCTGGGTGAGCAGGACGCCATCATCAGCGACGCACTCAACCACGCCTCCATCATCGACGGCATACGCCTGTGCAAGGCCCAGAAGTTCCGCTATGCCCACAACGACATGGCCGATCTTGAGCGCTGCTTGCAGGAAGCCCGTGCGGCGGGTGCCCGCCATGTTCTGGTGTTTACCGATGGTGTGTTCTCCATGGACGGCACGGTGGCGCAACTCGACCGCATACGCGCCCTGTGTGACCAGTACGGCGCGCTGCTGGGCGTGGACGAATGCCATGCCAGCGGCTTCATGGGCAAGACCGGACGCGGCACACATGAGGCGCGTGGTGTATTCGGCAAGGTGGACATCATCACCGGCACTCTGGGCAAGGCGCTGGGCGGCGCCTCGGGTGGCTTCACCAGCGCGCGCCGTGAAGTGGTGGAGCTGCTGCGTCAGCGCTCGCGGCCCTATCTGTTTTCCAATACCGTGGCACCCGTCATTGTGGGCGCGTCGCTGGCGGTGCTGGACTTGCTGGAGGCCTCCACCGCACTGCGTGACAAACTGGAAGACAACACCCGCTACTTCCGCCAGGCCATCACCGCCGCTGGCTTTGACATCAAGCCCGGCGAGCACGCCATCGTCCCCATCATGGTGTACGACGCCGAGGTGGCGCAAAAGCTGGCCGCGCGCATGCTGGAACTGGGCATTTACGTGGTGGGCTTTTTCTTCCCCGTGGTGCCCAAGGGCCAAGCGCGCATCCGCGTGCAGATGAGTGCCGTGCACACCCGCGCCGACCTGGAGCAGGCCGTGGCCGCCTTTACCCAGGCCGGGCGTGAGCTGGGCCTGATTGGAGCGGCCCAGCCATGAGCACACCCAAGATCTTGATCGTCGGTGCCAATGGCCAGATCGGCACCGAGCTGACCGTGGCCCTGGCTGAGCGCCACGGCCAGGCGGCCGTGGTCACCAGCGACCTGGCGCCCGAGGGGCGGGTGGTGGGTGTGCAGCACGAGATGCTGGATGCCACCGAGGCCTCGGCACTGACCGAGATCGTGGAGCGCCATGGCATCACGCAAATCTACCTGCTCGCCGCAGCCCTGTCGGCTCGCGGCGAGCAGCATCCGCAGTGGGCCTGGGACCTGAACATGAAGGGCCTGCTCAACGTGCTGGAGCTGGCCCGCAGCCACAAGCTCGAGCGCGTGTTCTGGCCCAGCTCGATTGCCGCCTTTGGCCCGACCACGCCGCGTGACGCCACACCCCAAAAAACCGTGATGGAACCCACCACGATTTACGGCATCTCCAAGCTGGCAGGCGAGGGCTGGTGCGCCTGGTACCACCGCAACCACGGCGTGGACGTGCGCAGCCTGCGTTACCCCGGCCTGATCAGCTGGAAGACCCTGCCCGGCGGCGGCACCACCGACTACGCCATCGACATCTTCCATTCGGCCCTGAAGACAGGCCGCTACACCAGCTTCCTGGGGCCGCAGACGCGCCTGCCCATGATGTACATGCCCGACGCCATACGCGCCACTTTGGAACTCATGGATGCACCCTCGGACAGCGTGAAGGAGCGCGGCTCCTACAACCTGGCCGCCGTGAGCTTCACTCCCGAAGAAATGGCCGCCGCCATCCGCAAGCGCATTCCTGGGTTCACGATCGCCTATGCGCCAGACTTCCGCCAGCAGATCGCCGACAGCTGGCCGCGTTCGATTGACGACAGCGCTGCGCAACAGCACTGGGGCTGGCGAGCCCAATTTGACCTCGATGCCATCGTGGCGGACATGCTGGAGAACCTGGGACGCACGCTCGCAGCGGCCTGAGCTGGCGCAATCAGGCCCGACCGGTTGTGCCTCAGGTCAGCACAAAGTTGGCATCGGGCAGAGGTGCGGGTGGCGGCACTTCGCCCAGCATCTCGCGCAGGCTGGCATTGATGCCTGAAACCATGGCGTCCAGGGCCAGGTCGTTGGGCTCCACTCCGAACGGGTTTTCGATTTCGTCGCTCAGGGCTTCCAGGGCGAAGAAGGTGTAGGACACAAAGCTCACCACCAGCGGTGTCATCAGGCCAATGGTGTCCACCAGGCCAAAGGGCAGCAGCGCGCAATACAGGTAGACACTGCGGTGCAGAATCACCGAGTAGGCAAAGGGCAGGGGCGTGTTGGCAATGCGCTCGCAACTGCCCAGGGCCAGCGACAGGCCATCGAGCGAGTTTTCCATCTTGTGGGCAATCACGGGTTCGAGTTGCTGGGCCTCGCGGCTGGCGCGCAGCCACTGCCCCAGCCACAGCAGCACCAAAGTGGGGGCCGAACGGGCGCCCACCAAGCGTGCACGCAGGTCCTCGGGCAGCAGCCCTTCGGTGTGGGCAGTGGCGGCTTGGCCGCGCAACTGGTTGCGCATGGTGCTGGCAAAGCCGATCAGCCCCAGTACAAAGGGCCGGACTTCCCGCTGCGGCGCAATGGCGCTCAGGGCCTGGCGCGTCAGGTTGCGTGCATCCACCAGCACGCTTCCCCAGTGCTTGCGCGCCTCCCAGAAGCGGTCGTAGCTGGCGTTGATGCGAAAGCCCAGAAAGATGGCAAAGGACACGCCCATCAGCGAAAAGGGGCTGGCCGTGAGCGTGACCTTCCAAAGGAACAGCTGGCCGTGTGCGGCCACCACGGCGCAGGACAGGGCGAAGATAAACAACTGTTGGCCGTAAATGCGGTGCACCAGGGACCCTCTGCGAACCAGCAGCAGGCGAATCCAATGGGGGCGGGGACGAATGATCACGGTGAAGGCAAAGTTAAAGGCAAAAAAAAGCCCCACCAAGGTGGGGCCATCAGAGTCCGGGGCTTATAGGTTCCAGCGCTCGCGTGGGTTAGACGCGCTTGCGGTATTCGCCGGTGCGGGTGTCGATTTCGACCTTGTCGCCCTGGGCCACAAAGATTGGCGCGCCGATTTCGAAACCGGTGGCGATCTTGGCGGGCTTGAGCACCTTGCCGGAGGTATCGCCCTTGACGGCGGGCTCGGTCCAGGTGATTTCTCGCACCACGCCGGTGGGCAGTTCGACCGAGATGGCCTTGCCGTCATAGAACACCACTTCGAGTTCCATGCCGTCTTCCAGGTAGTTCAGTGCGTCGCCCATGTTTTCGGCTTCGACTTCGTACTGGTTGAACTCGCTGTCCATGCACACATACATGGGGTCGGCAAAGTAGGAGTAGGTGCAATCCTTCTTGTCCAGAATGACCTGATCCATCTTGTCGTCGGCCTTGAACACGACTTCGGTGCCGAAGTTGGCAATCAGGCTCTTGAGCTTCATGCGCACGGTGGCGGAGTTGCGGCCACCGCGGCTGTATTCGGTTTTCAGAACGACCATGGGGTCCTTGCCGTGCATGATCACATTACCGGCGCGGATTTCTTGAGCGATTTTCATAAATGTCTGGTAGCAGTTGCAGCTGCAGGCCACGGGCCATCAGCTAGAGGTATGCCGCATTCCGCGGCGGGGCGTGATTTGCCGCCCAGGAATTACCAGGCAGGATCAGCAAAGCCTTGTATTTTAACGGTTTTTCAACGCGAATTGGACCAGCTGGCTGCACAGGTCGTCCAATTTGAGCAGCCGCGCACGCGCAGCCTGCACTTCCTGTTGCCATTGCCCCAGAGCTTCCTTTGACAATGGCAACAGGGCCGGGTCCTGCCGGCCCGTAGGCAGCAGGCCATTCCAGGCCCGGTGCAAGTGGCACACGGACTGCCCCCACTGCATCTGCTGCATAAAGGCTTCCAGCTTGGCGGCGTGGGCCAGGTCATCCTGCGGGTAGATGTGCCAGACAAAGGGTTTGCCAGCCCAGAGGGCGCGCACCACCGAGTCTTCGCCCCGCACGAAGTTGATATCGCAGTGCCAGAGCAACTGGTCGAATTCTTTTTGGGTCAGCGCGGGCAGGTAGTCGATGCGCAATGAACCACGCAGGGTCTGCTGGCCCCACAAGGCCTGCACCGCATGGGTGGCGCGGCCCGCTGTGACCAGCAGGTGCACGGGCGTGTCGCACACAGCCAGTTGGTCCAGCAGGGCTTGCAGCAGGGGTGGCTCATAGCAGAACAGGGACACCAGACGCTCGTCCTGTGTGGCCGCCTCAGGCCTCACGCCGATACGGGTAAAAAAGTCTGCGCGCAGCTTGGCATCGGCATGGAGAGCCATCTCCTGCATCAGACCCGGCTCGCGCAATAGAGAGCCGGTGAGCTCGGTAAAGCCGGGGTAGAAAAAGAATTTGTGCCAGCCCTTGGCCGGGCCCTGCATCACAGGGGAGAGGAGGCCGTGGCTGCGTTCCACATAAGGTTCGGCCGACAGGTACTCCAGGTTGATCCACACCGGCTGCCTGGTACCTCTCTCGGCCGTGGCATGCGCGAAATGGGCGATAAAGGCGGGCGCAATCTCGCAGCCAAAGGTTTCTATCCAGACATCGGCGGTGGGCAAAGTAGCCAGCACAGCCTTGTCACCGCTAGGCGCCCAGTCCAGCACGTGCACGCCGGGCCAAAGCCCCTCTGCTGCGCCTGGTGCCATCCACTGCAGCGCACTGGCATCGTCCACCCACAGGCGCACCTGCTCACCGCGCGCGGCCATGTCGGCGCACAGGCGCCAACTCACGCCTATGTCGCCATAGTTGTCGATCACGCGGCAAAAGATATCCCAGAGCATGGTCACTATTGTCCATGGACAATACGAGCCTATGATTCCTGAGCATTCCGAAGACCTCCTGCGTGACGTAGCAGCCCTGCCGCCCCTGCCTGGCGTGTACCGCTACTTTGACGCCCAGGGCCAGGTGCTGTACGTGGGAAAGGCCATCAACCTCAAAAAACGGGTGTCGAGCTACTTCCAGAAGAACCATGGCGGCACCCGCATCGGCCACATGGTGAGCAAGATCGTGCGGCTGGAGACCACGGTGGTGCGCAGTGAAGCCGAAGCGCTGCTGCTGGAAAACAACCTGATCAAGACGCTCAACCCCAAATACAACATCCTGTTTCGGGACGACAAGAGCTATCCCTATCTGAAGATGTCGGGCCAGGCACCTACAGCCAAACACCTTGCAGCAGAGGCCGCGGCCATCGCCGCTGAGGCGCCGGGCCCAAGGTCTACGGTGCGCATGGTGCCCAACCCGAATGCGTTTGCCCGCGTCTCGTATTACCGCGGCGGTGTGGAGAAAAAGCACCGCTACTTTGGCCCGTACCCCAGTGCCTGGGCGGTCAAGGAAGCGATTTTGCTGATGCAAAAAGTATTTCGCCTGCGTACCTGCGAAGACCCGGTGTTCAGCAACCGCACGCGGCCCTGTTTGCTCTACCAGATCAAGCGCTGCTCGGCGCCCTGCGTGGGCCATATCAATGCCGCCGACTATGCCGAAGACGTGGCCAATGCCGAGCGCTTCCTGCGCGGCGACGCGCGCGAGGTCATGCAGGAACTGGAGCTGCGCATGATGGCGCACGCCGACAAACTGGAGTTCGAGCAGGCCGCAGAAATCCGAAACCAGGTGGCAGCGCTCTCCAATGTGCTGCACCAGCAGTCGGTGGACAACGTCTCGGACCGCGATGTGGACATCCTGGCCGTGAAAGTGCAGGGCGGCAAAGCCTGCGTGAACCTGGCCATGGTGCGCGGCGGCCGTCACCTGGGGGACCGGCCTTACTTTCCCACGCATGTGGAAGAGGCAGTGGGTCTGGAAGACACCGAGGAGGGCGAGGGCGCACTGCGGCCCAGTGTGGAGGTGCAGGTGCTGGAGGCCTTCTTGGCCCAGCACTACATCGATGTGCCCATGCCCTCGGTGCTGGTGGTCAGCGACCCGGTGGGCAAGGATTTGCTGCAGGCCCTGTCTGAGCAGATCGGTGTCAAGGTTTCAGCCATTCACCAGCCGCGCGAGCAGCGCCGCGCCTGGCTGGACATGGCGCAAACCAATGC
Organism: Rhodoferax lacus; assembly: GCF_003415675.1. Classification (GTDB taxonomy): domain Bacteria; phylum Pseudomonadota; class Gammaproteobacteria; order Burkholderiales; family Burkholderiaceae_C; genus Allorhodoferax; species Allorhodoferax lacus. The sequence continues at coordinate 634,029 of NZ_QFZK01000001.1, read as the reverse complement.
GGGCCTGCAACTCGCGCGCCTGCTGGCCGAAGAAGGCTCGCAACAGGCGCGCACCCGTGCATTGGCTGAAGCCTTGGACTTGGCGGTGGAGAACCTGGAAGAGTTGCGCATCGAATGCTTCGACATTTCCCACACGGCGGGTGAAAACACCCAGGCCTCCTGCGTGGTGTTTCACCACCACAAGATGCAGAACGCCGAATACCGCCGTTACAACATCGACGGCATCACGCCCGGTGATGACTACGCCGCCATGCGCCAGGTGCTCACGCGCCGCTACAGCAAACTGGCCGAAGCCCTGAACGAGGCCAAGCACAGCGGCACCGTGCCCGCAGGCACCGGCCGCCTGCCGGACCTGGTGCTGGTAGACGGTGGCAAAGGACAGGTGTCCATGGCGCGCGAGGTGTTTGTAGCGCTGGGCCTGGACCTGTCCCTGATCGTGGGCGTGGAAAAGGGCGAGGGCCGCAAGGTCGGCCTGGAAGAACTGGTGTTTGCCGATGGCCGCGACAAGGTCTATCTGGGTGCCGATTCGGCTGCCCTGATGCTGGTGGCGCAGATACGTGATGAAGCGCACCGCTTTGCCATCACCGGCATGCGCGCTGCGCGTGCCAAGGTGCGTGTGGGCGGTGGCAAGCTGGAAGAAATTCCCGGCATTGGCCCCAAGCGTCGCGCCAAACTGTTGCAGCGTTTTGGCGGTGTGCGCGGTGTGGCCCTGGCCAGTGCCGAGGACATTGCAACAGTAGAGGGCATCTCGCGCGAACTGGCCGAAGATATCTACAGGGCGCTGCATTAGGCATGCCACAATTGCGCCATGTTCTGGACCATTCCCACCATCATGACCTGGGCGCGCATCGTCGCGATACCTTTCATCGTGGGGGTGTTTTACCTGCCCGACGCCATGCTGCCAGCGGGCGAAAAAAACCTGGCGGCCACCATCATGTTTGTGGTGTTTGCGCTGACCGATTGGCTGGATGGTTACCTGGCGCGAAAGCTTAACCAGTCGTCCTCTTTCGGTGCCTTCCTTGACCCCGTAGCCGACAAATTCCTGGTGTGCGCCTGCGTGCTGGTACTGGTGCATCTGCAGCGCACCGATGTATTTGTGGCACTCATCATCATCGGGCGCGAGATTGCCATCTCTGCCTTGCGCGAATGGATGGCACAGATCGGTGCTTCCAAGAGCGTTGCTGTGCACATGATCGGCAAGATCAAGACGGTGGTGCAAATGGTGGCTATCCCGTTCCTGCTCTTTGATGGTGTGTTGTTCGGCATGGTCAACACCCACCTGTGGGGCATGGCACTGATTTGGGTGGCTGCAGTACTCACGGTGTGGTCCATGGTTTACTACCTGCAAAAAGCACTTCCGGAAATTCGCGCCAGAGCGAGATGAGGGCTGTAAAAGCCATTAGAATTCGCGTCCGCACTGCAGTAAATGTTGCATGGCGTATTGACACGGAATTGTCCTGTAGCTTTAATCATACGAAGCCGCAGTCGCTGTTGAAGCCCGCGTCCTACGAGAACCATTTCAAGCAACATCGCATTCATACAAGGGGCCTTTGTGAATAAAACTGAATTAATTGAACACATTGCAAAACATGCTGATATCTCCAAAGCTGCTGCCACCCGCGCGCTGGAGTCAACCATAGGTGCCGTGAAGACAACCCTGAAAAAAGGTGGCTCGGTTTCTCTCGTAGGATTTGGAACTTTTGCTGTTGGAAAGCGTGCCGCCCGCACCGGTCGCAACCCGCGCACCGGCGATGCGATTAAAATCAAGGCAGCCAAGGTTCCCAAGTTCCGTCCAGGCAAGGCATTGAAAGATGCGTTGAACTGAGTTTGTTGTATCTGTGGGGTGATTAGCTCAGTTGGTAGAGCGGCGCCTTTACACGGCGTAGGTCGGCGGTTCGAGCCCGTCATCACCCACCACCCACCCAAGCAAAGGCGAACAAGTTTGTTCGCCTTTTTTGTTGCAGTGAACGCTGACTTGAATGCAAGTTTGCCGACACAGTTTTGTTGAATTGATGGAGAGATAAGCGCATGTTCGATTTTGTTCGCAAGCACACGAAGATCATGATGTTCCTCATGTTCTTGCTGATCATTCCGGCCTTTGTGCTGGTGGGCATTGACGGCTTCAAGGGCCAGGGTGCGGGCGGTGCCACCGTGGCCAAGGTGGGCAGCTTTTCCGTCAAGCAAGACCAGTGGGACGCCACCCACAAGAGTGAAGTCGACCGCGTGCGCAGCAGCCAGCCCAATGTGGACCCGAAGCTGCTGGATTCGCCCGAAGCCCGCTACGTCACGCTGGAGCGCCTGGTGCGCGAGCACGTGCTTGCCGACGCTGCGGCAGATTCCCACTTTGCCAGCACCGATGCACGCCTGGCCCGTGAGTTGCAGCAGAACCCGACCATTGCCTCCCTGCGCAAGCCCGACGGCACACTGGACATGGAGCGTTACCGCCAGTTGGCCGCAGCCCAAGGCCTGACACCCGAAGGTTTTGAAGCCCGTGTACGCAAAGACCTGGCGCTGCGCCAGGTCGAAGGTGGCATCACCAGCACCGCGCTGGCGCCCGCAGGCCAGGCCAATGTGGCGCTCAACGCTTTCTTCGAGCGCCGTGAGCTGCAGGTTGCTACCTTCCTGCCCGCCGACTACAAGGCCCAGGTCAGCCCCACCGACGCTGAAATGGAGGCCTATTACCAGGCCAACCAAAAGCAGTTTCAGGCGCCCGAGTCCGCCACCCTTGAGTATGTGGTGTTGGACCTGGACAGCGTGAAGAAGTCCATCACGGTCAACGAAGAAGAGCTCAAGTCCTATTACGAACAAAACGTGGCACGCCTGAGCGGCAAGGAAGAACGCCGCGCCAGCCACATTCTGATCAACGCACCCAAGGACATGCCTGCAGCCGACCGCGCCAAGGCCAAGGAGAAGGCCGAGGCCTTGCTGGCACAGGTGCGCAAGGCACCCGACAGCTTTGCCGATGTAGCCCGCAAAAATTCACAGGACGGTGGCTCTGCGCCCAGCGGTGGCGACTTGGACTTCTTTGGCCGTGGCGCCATGGTCAAGCCCTTTGAAGATGCGGCTTTCGCCATGAAGAAGGGTGACATCAGTGACCTGGTGGAGTCCGACTTTGGCTACCACATCATCAAACTGGTGGACATCAAGGCCCCCAAGCAAAAGACCTTTGAAGAAGTAAAGCCCACCATCGAGGCCGACCTGCGCAGCCAACAGGCCCAGCGCAAATACGCCGAACTGGCCGACACCTTCACCAATGCTGTCTACGAGCAGTCCGACACCTACAAGTCGGTTGCAGAAAAGCTCAAGCTCGAAATCAAGACCGCCAGCAACGTGCAGCGCAGGCCGCTGCCCGATGCCAAGGGCGCACTGGCCAATGCCAAATTGCTGACGGCGGTTTTCAATCCTGACTCGGTGGAGAAGAAGCGCAATACCGAAGCCATTGAAATCGGCCCCAACCAATTGGTGTCTGCGCGCGTCACGCAGTACGCACCGGCCCGTGTGTTGCCGTTGAATGATGTGCGTACGGCCGTGCGCGATCGACTGATCGCAACCCGCTCAGCCGATTTGGCGAAGAAGGACGGCGCCGCCAAGCTCCAGGCCTGGACCGCGCAGCCCGATGCTGCCAAACTGGCTGCTGCGGTGGTGGTGTCACGTGACCAGCAAACACAGGCCGTGCCCCCCGCCGTGATGGACCAGGCCATGCACGCCGACACCGCCAAGCTGCCAGCCTGGGTGGGTGTGGATCTGGGCAGCCAGGGGTATGCTGTGGTGCGCATCAACAAGGTCATGGAACGCAATGCACCCGCTGAGGGCCAGGCCAAGCAGGAGCGCGCGCAATACGCCCAATGGGTGGCCAGTGCAGAGAACCAGGCCTACTACGAAGTGCTGAAGAAGCGTTACAAGGCCCAGATCACGGTGGCCAAGCCAGTAAATGGATTGAATCTGCCGCCAGTCGCAGAATAAGGGTTTTGGCAGGTTATAATCTGCCTCCTACGGTGGCTGTAGCTCAGTTGGTAGAGTCCAGGATTGTGATTCCTGTTGTCGTGGGTTCGAGCCCCATCAGCCACCCCAGAAAATAGAATATTCCAGTGTCATCGCAAGGTGGCACTGGATTTTTTTTGCCCGAACGGGTTTGCTCAGTACAGGAGACATGGACGATGGCGCTTGTTGTATTCAACCAAAAGGGTGGCGTGGGCAAATCCACCATTACCTGCAACCTGGCCGCCATCAGCGCCAGTCAGGGCCTGCGCACACTGGTGATTGACCTGGACCCTCAGGGCAACTCCAGCAGCTACCTGATGGGTGACAGCGCCACCGACGACCAACCCGACGTGGGCGGCTTTTTTGAATGGTGCCTGAGCTACAGCTTCAAGCCCATGGTGGCATCCGACTTTGTGGTGGACACTCCCTTTGAAGGCCTGCGCCTGATGGCCTCCAACCCCGAGCTCAACGAGTTGCAGACCAAGCTGGAGTCGCGCCAGAAGATCTTCAAGCTGCGCGAGGCGCTGGAGCAACTCGCTGAAGACTTCGATCGCATCTATATCGACACGCCACCGGCGCTGAACTTCTACACCCGCTCGGCCCTGATTGGCGCCAGCGGCTGCCTGATTCCGTTTGACTGTGACGACTTCTCGCGCAAGGCGCTCTACACGCTGCTGGAGAACGTGGCGGAGATCCGCGCCGACCACAACCCGGACCTGGAAGTGAAGGGCATCGTGGTCAACCAGTTCCAGCCACGTGCCAACCTGCCCCAGCGCATGGTGAGCGAACTGATTGCCGAGGGCCTGCCGGTGCTGCAACCGTATTTGCCGTCGTCGGTGCGCATCCGCGAGTCCCATGAGCAATCCCTGCCCATGGTGTACCTGGACCCCAACCACAAGCTCACGCTGGCCTTGTGTGAATTGCACGACGCGATTGGCTGAGCGGGCCGGGTCCGGCCGCAACTGCGCCAAAAATTCAGCGATGTTTTCACTTTTGCCTGGCTCACGCAGGCGCATACTTACGCCATAAACAAGACAACGCCGCTGGATGACATACCCGGCGGTGCGTGGCGAAGGAAGACAAAAATGAACACTCTGCAGAAGATGCGCATCGGCTTTCGTATCAGCCTGGTTATGGGCGTCATGCTGGCGCTGCTGCTGGTCATGGTGGGGGTTGGCTACTGGCGACTCCAGGAACTCGCTGGCACCACCCGTGTCATGGGCACCATCGACAGCGAAAAAACGAAGCTGGCCCAGGAGTGGCGTCAAACTACCGAGATGAACTGGGTGCGCACCGAGGCCATACTGCGCGATGCCAACGCCGAAGCCAGCAAGGTGTGGAAGCCCGAAATGGACAAGACCTCCGCGCGCATAGACACCATCCGCAAACGCCTGATTGACCTGGTGCAGTCCGAAGAAGGCAAAGCCCTGCTGGCAAAGATTGATGCCGCCCGCGAAGACTACCGCAAGCCCCGTGCGGAGCTGCTCAAAAGAAAAGCGGCGGGTGAGGATGTGCTGGAGTCCCTGGGCAAAGACCTGAAGCCATTGGCCGATGTGTACATTGACTCCATTGCCAAGCTGGACCAGCGCCAGGAGGAGCTATTCGAAAGTAGCCTAGCTGTGGCCGAAGCAAAGGCAGAGACCGGACGCCAGATTTTGATAGGTGGCGGTGTGCTGGCTTTGCTGGTTGGCGGGTTTTTGGGCTACATGCTCAGCCGCTCCATTGTGGAGCCGATCCGCTCGGCGACCCTGCATGCACAGCACATCTCTGCGGGTGACCTGACCGGGCAGATTCACAGCACCGGAAAAGACGAGGCAGCCGACATGCTGCGCTCCCTGCAGGAGATGCAGGCCAGCCTGATCAAGACCGTGACGCATGTGCGCTATGGCTCGGAAAGCGTGGCCACGGCTTCGGCTGAAATTGCCCAAGGCAACAACGACCTGAGCGCCCGCACCGAACAGCAGGCCAGCGCGCTGGAGCAAACCGCGGCCTCCATGGAGCAGCTCGGTGCCACCGTCAAACAGAATTCGGATGGTGCGCGGCAGGCCAACCAGTTGGCAATGAGTGCCTCCACGGTGGCCGTGCAGGGTGGCGAGGTGGTGGCCCAGGTGGTGGACACCATGAAGGGCATCAATGAATCGTCACGCAAGATTGCCGACATCATCGGCGTGATTGACGGCATTGCCTTCCAGACCAATATCCTGGCGCTTAATGCTGCAGTGGAAGCCGCGCGTGCGGGCGACCAGGGCCGCGGCTTTGCCGTGGTGGCGTCCGAGGTGCGATCGCTGGCCGGACGCAGTGCCGAGGCAGCCCGCGAAATCAAGAGCCTGATTGGCGCCAGCGTGGAGCGCGTAGAGCAGGGCAGCGCACAGGTTGAAAAAGCCCGTGAGACCATGAGCGAGGTGGTGGGCTCCATCAAACGCGTGACCGACCTGATGGGCGAGATCAGCGCGGCCAGCAATGAGCAGGCCATGGGCGTGGCCCAGGTGGGAGAGGCCGTAACCCAGATGGACCAGGCCACCCAGCAAAACGCCGCCCTGGTGGAAGAAATGGCGGCCGCTGCCAGCAGCCTCAAGTCCCAGGCGCGGGAGCTGGTGGACACGGTGGCGGTGTTCCAGCTGGAAGGTGGCCAGTCCGCAGGTCTGGCACTGGGGCGTACCCGCGTTACCATGCTGCAGTGACGACGCCACCCAACCCGGATTCTTTTTTCCTTCTCTCCAGCCAGCGCCGCTCGGTGCGCGCTTACAGCGCCGCGCCAGTGCCAGATGTTTTGCTGCAGCAAGTGCTGCGCACGGCCCGGCAGGCGCCCAGCGGTGCCAACCTGCAACCCGGCTCCTTTATTGCCGTGCAGGGTGATGCCAGGGCCCGTTTGTCCGCTGAGCTGATTGCAGCCTTCAAGGCAGGGCAGCAGGAGGTGGAAGACTACGCTTACTTTCCCAAGCCCATGCCTGGCGTACTGCGCCGCCGCCAGGTGGCTGCGGCCCGCGCACTCTATGGCGCACTGGGCATAGCGCGGGAGGACCGCGGCGCGCGGGACCAGCAGTTTGAGCGCAACTTCTGCTTCTTTGAGGCGCCCGTGGCGCTGGTAGTCACCATCCGCAGCGATTTCGGCAGCGGCGGCTATATGGATCTGGGCATGGCGCTGTATGGGCTGATGCTGGCGGCCCAGTCCTGCGGCCTTTCCACCTGTGCCATAGGCGCGCTGGCGTCCTACCCCGGCCTGGTGCGCCGCCACCTGGGTCTGGAGACCGACAGCACCATTGTGTGCGGCATGGCGTTGGGCTATGCCGACCCTCTGGCTCCGGTGAACCAGACCGTGACCGAGCGCTGCGAACTGGACGATTTCTTTCGCGTGGTGGGTTGAGCTGCCGTTCGGGCGCGGCGTTTCACAGCCGCCGGACGATGGCGGCTGCGCCTATGCCACCCGCACCGGCTATTGCCGTCATACCCTTGGCGCCTGCAGTCTCGTCGCGCTGCAGGTCTGCCAGCAGCCGTACCAGTGCCATCGCGCCCGATGCGCCTATGGGGTGACCGCGCGCAATGCCACCACCGCGCCGGTTGATGCGTGCAGTGTCAAGGCCCAGGGCCTTGCAAAAGTCCAGGCCTTGCACCGCAAAGGCATCGTGCAGTTCGATGGCTGCGATGTCTGTTGCCGAGGCCAGCCCGGCTCGCTGAAGCACGGCGCGCGCGGCTTGCTCCGCCGCCAGCAGGGGCATGGCCGGGTCCGCACCCACCGAGCTTGAGGCCAGCCAGACCGCGCGTGGCTGCAGGCCCAATGCCTGGCAGGCCTGGCGCGTTGCCAGCAGCACAAAAGCCGCACCGTCGGCACGGGCCGAGATGGCCAGGCTGCTGACCGCACAGTCCTGCGTCGGGTGTGCCATGTGGGAGTGCGCAGCCACCGGCATGCGTGCAGCTTTTTCCTGGCTGAGGGGTCGGGGGTAGGGGTCGTGCGAGATACCCAGGACTTCAACGATTTCCTCTGCCAGTTCATGCTGATGTGCCACGGCACGTTCGTGGCTTTGCACCGCATAGGCATCCTGCTCCAAGCGGGTGATGCCCTGCAGCGCCGCATAGTGGGCGGCAGATTCCAGCAGGTCCGGGTCCTGCGTGGGGTCGGGCGCAAAGGCCGGGCGCTCATAGGCCACTGCGGGCTCACCGGCCTGCAGGGGGCGGTGCTGGCGTATGGGCGCGCGGCTCCAGGCTTCCACACCACCCGCAATCACCACCTGCGCCTGGCCAGACGCCAGCAGGCCTACGGCCAGGGTTACGGCGTCCAGGCCGGAGCAGCATTGCGTGTCCACGGAGTAGCTGGCGCAGCGCTGCGGCAGACCAGAGGCGAGCGCCAGCATGCGCGCCGGGTTGCCGCCAGCGCCCAGGGCATTGCCCACCACCAGGGCGTCCACAGCCTGCGCCTGCAGGCCTGCGCGTTGCAGCAGGGCTGCGATCACGGGCACCGCGATCTGGTGCGGCTGCAGGCTACGAAAAGCGCCGCCATGCGGTGCCACGGCGCTGCGCGCCCAGGCCGCGATCAGGGCAGGGTGCTCAGGCATGGCGCCTCGCTGGGTGTGGGCTGATCGGCTTGCAGCAGGCCGCGGGCCAGCGCGCGGTGGTCGGTCTTGCCACTGGTTGTGAAACGCCAGTCGGCGCAGGTGAAGAATTTGCGCGGGATCTTGAAGCCCTCCAGATGCTGCCGACACCAGGCCTTGAGGGCCAGCGCATCGGGGCGCTTTGACGACCTTGCCTCGGTGCCCTCTACCCAGCGCAGGATCGCCACCACCTGCAGGCCGCGCAGCGCGTCCGGCACGCCGTGCACCGATGCGCTGGCAATCTCCGGGTGGCGCTCCAGCACCGACTCCACCTCTTCCGGGAACAGGTTTTTGCCCAGCGTCACGACCATGCGGTTTTGCCGGCCCACCACACACAGTCGCCCTTGTGCATCCAGATAGCCCAGGTCGCGCACACAGAGCCAGTCGCCGTCGCGCAGCGCGGCGGTGGCATCCTCGGCGCCACCCACGTAGTCCATGAACAGCATGGGGCTTTGCACATAGATCAGCCCGGCACCGTCTTCGACTTGTGGCTCGCGGATCTGCAGCGCCACATTGGAGAAGGGCTTGCCGACGACGGCTGCGGGTGCGTCTTCCTCGGTGTCCATCCAGGCGATAAAGCTGGTTTCCGAGGCACCATAAAACTCGATGATGCGGGCACAGGGAAACAGCGCGCGCAACTCCGCCGTGCGCTGGCGCATCCAGCGCGCGCCGCTGATGAGGATCAGGCGCACGGCCTCAATCGGCCGCGCCTGCTGGTGCCGGGCCACCTCCAGCAGCATCAGCAACTGGCTGGGCACTGCTACCAGGCAAGGCGTGCGGCCAGAGCGCAAGGTGTCAAGAGCTGCAGTGGCGGAGAACTGCTCCTGCACCTCCACGCCGCCGCCAGTCCACAGGCCCAGCAGCATGCCAAACAGAAACAGCGACTGCGAATCGCGCCCGGGCACCAGCACGCAGCGGGCCGCATCCGGGCCAAAGGCGTCCACACAGGCCTTGAAGCTCTCGGTCCAGGACTGGTGGTGGCGTCGGTAGCCCTTGGGTGTGCCGGTGCTGCCGGAGGTGTAGCCCACATAAAACGGGGTGGTGGGTTGGGCTGCAGGCGGGTTGGCGGCCTGCGTGGGCAGGGCAGCAAACACCGCGTTGCGTACCGCTGGCGGCCAGTCCGGGTCCCCCACGACGGCACAACGGCCGCTGGCGATGATGCCCAGAAAATCGACCAGGCGCTGCGCCACCGGCAGTCCCAGATTCACGGCTACGCTGTCCGGTGCCTGGGCAGCCTGCAGTGTCTGCGCGCGCTGCGTGAGGTGCTGCTGCAGTTGGGCAAAACTCAGGCTGGTGGTGCCGCTGCGAATGGCGCTTGCACTGCCATGGGATTGCGCCCACTGCGCGATGGGCGCATGAACCAGGTCGACCGTCGGGTCGGGGCTCATTTCAGGGCGCGGCCTCCAAAGTGCCAGTCGGGCAGACCGCGTGCCACGGTGTGAACCACCAGGGCGCAGACACCGCACTTGATCAGGTCGCCGGGCACAAACACCAGCGTACCAAAGAAGGCCTGGGTCCAGCTCAGGTGGGCGATGTTGACCAGGCCAATCACGCCAAACACATGCACGGTCAGCAGGCCACCCACAGCCGAAGCCAGGAAGGCGCTGAGAGCCGTGCCGCGTGGCGTGCTGCCCGGCAGCGCGGACATCAGCATGCCGGTAACCCAGGCGCCCACCGGCCAGGCCAGCAGGTAACCAGCGGACGGTGCCAGGAATACACCGAAGCCGCCGCGCCCACCCGACAGCAGGGGCAGACCCAGGGCCACGGCCGCCAGAAACAGCAGCATGGCCTGCAGGCCACGGCGCGGGCCCAGCAGGCACCCGGCCAGCATCACGCCCAGTGTCTGCAGGGTGATGGGCACGCCCAGGGGCAGGTCGATCTTGGGGATCAGGCCGAAGACGGCCATGAGTGCGGCAAACAGGGAGACGAGGGCCAGGGAGCGGGAAGACTTCATAGAAACAAGTGGGTCAGTTGAAAAGGTGTGAGGGTGGTGAACGGGCGAAGCCGCTTTCACTCGCCCAAGCGCAATTCGAGTGTATCTGCTACCCGGCGCGCCGCGAGCAGCATCTGGATGGTCAGGGGTGCCAGCAGGCGCAGGCCGCCGGGCTTGCCGGTGCGCAGGCGGTGCGCGTCGTCCAGTCGTTTCCACAGTACAAAGAAGTGCTCGGTAAAGCGCAGCATCATGGCCAGCTGCAGGGCAAAGCGTTCGGTGCGCAGGCCAAAGCGCTGCAGGGGATGCAGCCACTGCTCGAACACGTCCAGCAGTTCGCTGCTGCGGCTGGTCAGGGTCAGGGCTATGCCCAGCAGCGAGGCACTCAGCAGCCGCAGGCCGCTGACCACGCCGACCTGGGGCTGCTGCAGGTAGCTATGAAAAGCCAGGATCAACAAGGCCGCAATGGCCACGGACAGCACCAGCTTGCGGGCCGGATAGATGGCGCGGCCCAGCGATGCAAACAGCAGGCCGCACAGCAGTGCACTGCCACCCAGGAGGGCGATGCTGGTGAAGAAATATTGCAGCGTGCCCAGCAGGGCAAACAGCAGCAGCTTCCAGGCGGCTGGCACGGCGTGCAGCCAGGTGCGGTGTTCGCTGTAGAGGCTTCCCATGGTGCTGCTTGGCGGACTACTGGAGCGCTGGGGCGGGCAGGGCAGAACGCGTGGCCACATCCGCCTGGTAGGCCGCGCACACGCTGTGGCCCGGTCCGTCGGCGCGCACGGCGCCCTGGTCCAGCCAGAGCACACGCCCAAAGCCGCGCACGTGGTCCAGCGCATGGGTGGACACAATCACCTGCTGGCTCGCTTGTGCAATGTCCTGGGTCAGCCGGGCCTGGCCGGGCAGGTCCAGGCTGGCATAAGGTTCGTCCAGCAGCAGCAGCTGGGGTGCTGCAATGAGCAACGCCAGCCAGCACACATGCTGGCGTTGCCCCTGGCTCAGGCTGCTGATGCTGCGCGCACCCCAGTGGGCGAGTTGCCGGGTCTGCAAGAAGCTGCGGGCATGCCCAATGGCTTCGCGGCGTGGCATGCCGCTGGGGCTCAGGCTCAGGGCCAGCTCTTCCTCTACGGTGGGGAAGATGATCTGGTCATCCGGGTTCTGGAACAGCATGCCCACCAGGCCGGGGCGCTTGGCGCTGACCTCGTGGGCGGGCAGGCCGTGCACCTGCACGCTGCCCACGCGCGGAAGGTCCAGGCCACAGACCATGCGAAACAGGCTGCTCTTTCCCGCGCCGTTGTCGCCAATCAGGCCAATGCGCGGCTCTGCCAGATTCAGGGAGAGGGCGCTGAAGACAGTGTGGCTACCACGCACCAGCGTGACGTCTTGGATGGTGAGCATCCGGCCCATTTTCGCACGCCAGTTCGCGCAGACTGGCATGCCGCAAGGTCAGAGCTTGCGACGCAGGGCTTCAAAGAACAGCTCGGACTGCAGTCGCTCGCTCAGGGTCTGCTCCATCACCTTCTGCGCCAGTGGCCGCGCCACCGGCAACAGGGGCTGGCCCGTGCTCTGCGCCAGCACCTGCACGCAGCAGGCGCGCTCCAGGTAATACAGATCGTCATAGGCGTAGTCGAGGCGCTGTCCGCAAACCACCACGCCGTGGTTGCCCAGGAACACTACATCTGCGCCCTGCATGGCGTGGGCAATGCGCTCGCCCTCGGCGGCATCCAGTGCCAGGCCGTTGTAGTGCGCGTCCGCTGCCACGCGGCCATGGAAGCGCATGGCGTTTTGCGACAGGCAGGTGTCCAGCGCGCGCCGAGCGGTCAGCGTGAGTGCCGTGGCATGGGGCATGTGGGTGTGCAGTACGCAGGCCTTGCCGGCAATACGGTGGATGGCCGCGTGGATGTACATGGCCGTAGGCTCCACCGCATGGCGCCCGGCCAGGATGTTGCCGTGCACGTCGATCAGCACAATGTCATCGGCCTGCACCTCCTCCCACAGCAGGCCGCGCGGGTTGAGCAGAAAGCGGCCGGACTGGTCGGGCAACTCCACACTGAAGTGGTTGCAAACGCCCTCGGCCAGGCCGTGGAAGGCCGCAGCGCGCAGGGCCAGCGCCAGGTCGGTGCGCAGTTGGGTAACGGACGCGGAGTTGAAGTCTTGCTGGTGCTGTGTGGTCATGGGGGTTGGCGGTGAATCGTACCTACGTTGGTATTATTCACATACATCAGGAGTTCAGCATGGAAAACACCATTACCATTTCGGAAATCAAGCGCCGAGGCATGGCTGCCATCACGGATCACCTGCGCCTGGGCCCCACGCACGTTGTCAAACGCAACAAGAGGGCTGCTGTCATATTGTCGGAGGACGAGTACCAGCGCCTTGTCGCACAGCATGCCCCACATCTGCCGGGCATGACCGCGCTGGAATGGCTGATCGCGCAGCCCAGCACCGGCAGCCGGAGCCGCGCAGCCATTGATGCAGACCTGCAAGCCGAGCGCAGCTGGTGATTGCTTTTCTGGACGCCAACGCCCTTATCTACCAGACCGAGGGCAAGGAGCCGTTTGCCAGCCAGGTGCGTTCTGCACTTGTTGGCCTGAACTTGGCATATCCCGGTTTGCAGCTTAGCCTGAGCAGGCTCAGCTGGCTGGAGTGTCGGGTGGGGCCGATGAAGTCCAATGACACAGGGCTCTTGCAACGCTATGACAGCTTCTTTGCGCTGCCAGATTTGGTATGGGTGGAACTGACACAGACCGTGGTGGAGCTGGCCGCGCAGATCCGAGCGACCCATGGATTGAAGACTCCAGATTGCTTGCAAGCTGCCTGTTGCCTTCAGCTTGGGAATGACCATGTTTTTGTGACGGGAGATGGAGCCTTCCAGCGCGTGGCCGGTTTGCACGTGCTGCAAGTTTGAGATCACAGCACTGATTTTGGACATCATTGTGTACCTATAAATGAAAATTTGTGATCACAAATGAGTGATTGCCGTATCATGGCAGCCATCCCAAAGGCCTCCCATGACCCCATCCCTCGCAGAATTTTTGATAGCCCACCGCATCCACGAAGTGGAGTGCGTCATCCCCGACATGACCGGCATAGCACGCGGCAAGATCCTGCCGCGTGATCTGTTTCTGGCCGAGGGCCAGATGCGTTTGCCCAAGAGCGTGCTGCTCAACACGGTGAACGGCCAGCAGCCCGACAACGGCCCCTATGTGGGCGACACCGACCCCGACATGGTGTGCGTGCCCGATGCGGCCACGGTGCGCGTGGTGCCCTGGGCGGCCGAGCCGGTGGCGGTGGTGATTCATGATTGCCAGGAGTGGGACGGCTCGCCCGTGGCGCTGGCACCGCGCGGCGTGCTGCGCCGGGTGCTCAAGCTCTATGCCGACAAGGGCTGGAAGCCGGTGGTGGCGCCCGAGATGGAGTTCTACCTGGTGGCGCGGCAAATGAACCCGCATGAGCCGCTGCAGCCGCCACTGGGGCGCACCGGCAAGCCCGAGGCCGGGCGCCAGAGCTATTCGATTGACGCGGTGAATGACTTCGACCCCTTCTTCATGGAGCTGAGTTCCTTTTGCAGCCAGCACCGACTGGGCGTGGAGACACTGATCCACGAGGCCGGCCCCGGCCAGATGGAAATCAACTTCTCGCACGGCGAGCCCATGGACCTGGCGGACCGGGTGTTTCTGTTCAAGCGCACGGTGCGTGAGACGGCGCTGCGCCACGGCATTTTTGCCACCTTCATGGCCAAGCCCATGGAGCAGGAGCCGGGCAGCGCCATGCACATCCACCAGAGCATTACCGATGTGGCGGGCCAGAACATCTTCAGCAACGCAGACGGCAGCGAGACGCCGCTGTTTGGTAACTACATTGCCGGGCTGCAGACCTACATCCCGCAGCTCATGCCTATGTTTGCGCCCTATGTGAACTCGTACCGGCGCCTGTCGCCCTTTATGTCGGCGCCCATCAATGTGCGCTGGGGCAATGACAACCGCACCTGCGGCATCCGCGTGCCCAAGTCCGGGCCGGATGCGCGCCGGGTGGAGAACCGAGTGCCCGGTGTGGACGTGAACCCCTACCTGGCCATGGCCGCCACACTGGCCTGTGGCTACATCGGCATGTGCGAGAACCTGCAGGCCTCCAGCCCCACCACCGACAGCGCCTGGAACGTCAGCCACGAGCTGCCGCGCAATCTGGAGGACGCCATCAACGCCATGCGCAGCTGTGCGCCCATGCGCGAGATTCTGGGCGCCGCCTTTGTGGACGCATTCTGCGCTGTGAAAGAGCTGGAGTACGCCACCTACAACCGCGTCATCAGCTCCTGGGAGCGTGAGCATTTGTTGCTGCTGGTGTAGGGCAAGGGAGGCACCACAACATGAAGAAAGATTCAACAATTCCCACCGCCGCACCGCAAGCCGCGGCCGACAGTCCGGCACTGACACTGGGCGGCATATCCACGCGGGCCCTGCAGGCCCTGCTGCTGCGTGAGCGCGCCAGCTACATCCGTCGCAACCCCAAGTCACAGGCCCAGTCAGCGCGCGCCGCGGAGCACCTGCTGTTTGGTGTGCCCCTGCACTGGATGAACGACTGGGGCACACCCTTCGCCCTGCAGGTGGCCAGTGCGCAGGGCGCCCATCTGCTGGATGTGGATGGCCACCGCTTGGCCGACTTTTGCCTGGGCGACACCGGCGCCATGTTTGGCCACGCGCCGCCTGTAGTCACAAAAGCCCTGCAACGCCAGGCTGCCCTGGGCCTGACCACCATGCTGCCCAATGACGATGGCGCGGTGGTGGCCGAGCTGCTGGCCGCGCGGCTTGGCCTGCCGATGTGGCAGTTCGCCATGACGGCCACCGACGCCAACCGATTTGTGCTGCGCTGGATGCGCGCCGCCACCGGTCGCTCGGTGCTGCTGGTGTTCAACGGCTGCTACCACGGCACGGTGGAAGATGTGTTTGTTGATCTGGTGGATGGCAAACCGGTGCAACGCGACAGTCTGCTGGGCCAGGTGCATGACCTGACTGCCCACACCCGTGTGGTGGAGTTCAACGACCTGGCTGCTCTGGAGGCTGCCTTGGCCCCTGGTGATGTGGCCTGTGTGCTGGCTGAGCCGGTGATGACCAATATCGGCATGGTGCTGCCGCAGCCCGGCTTTTGGGAGCAGGCGCAGGCGCTTATCCGCAAGCACGGCGCCATGCTGGTGCTGGACGAGACCCACACCATCAGCAGCGGCCCCGGCGGCTATGCGCAGGCGCACGGTCTGCAGGCGGATGCCATCGTGGTGGGCAAGCCACTGGGCGGCGGCATGCCGTGTGCCGCCTATGGTTTTACCGCTGAGCTGGCAGAACGTGTGGTGGCCGCCAAGCGCAACGCGCCGCCCGGGCACTCGGGCATTGGCACCACGCTCACCGCCAATTTGCTGGCCATGGCGGCCATACGCGCCACGCTGACCCATCTGATGACGCCCGAAGTGTTTGCTCCCATGCAGGCGCTGGCGGGTTGTCTCGCTTCCGGCCTGCAGGCCGTGGTGACGCGCCACGGCGTGCCCTGGTGCGTGACGCAGGTGGGCGCCAGGGTGGAGTTCCAGTTCTGCGCTGTGCCACCCGTCAACGGCACCGAGGCCGGCCTGGCCATGAATGCCGAGCTGGAGCACGCCATCCACCTGTACCTGCTCAACCGCGAGGTGCTGATCACGCCGTTTCACAACATGATGCTGGTCTGCCCCGACACCACCGATGCGGATGTGGCGCGCCTGATTGGCGCGGTGGACGGCTTTTTGACGGCGTGCCGGTGATGGGCAGCCAGCGCACTGCAGGGCAGGCTGTAGATGACATAGCAGTCACCACCACCCAGCAAGACACGGTCTACCAGACCCTGCGTCAGTGGATCACGGTAGGCCGCTTTCTGCCCGGCGAGCGCCTGAAAATTCGCAACGTGGCCGCCGACCTGGGCGTGGGCCAGATGCCCGTGCGCGCCGCCCTGCAGCGCCTGGCCGCCGAGGGCGCACTCCTCAATGTGCCCAACGCCGGCGTGACCCTGCCCGTGCTCTCCACGCCCGAATTTGACGACCTGCTGCAGATGCGCATGCTGCTCGAAGGCGAGGCTGCCGAACGCGGCAGCCTGCGCCTGGACGCCGCGCAAACCGCCACCCTGCGCGCCCTGTGCGAGCGCATGGCGCAGGCGCTTGAAAAGGGCGACGCCACAGACTACCTGGCGGCCAATGAAGACTTCCACGTGTTGCTGTACCGCGCTGCCGGCTCGCCCCTTTTGTTTGAGTTGATAGACAAACTCTGGCTCAAGGCCGGGCCGATTTCCAACCAGCTGTTTGACACGCCCGAGCCCTTGGCCTGCCTGAACGACGCGCACAGCGATGTGATGCGCGCACTGGAACGCCGTGACAGCGCGGCCGTGCGCCGCGCCATTGAGAGGGACATCTTTGTGGCAGGTCAATTCCTGCGCCGAAAGTAGGCCGCGGGCCCGGCACTTGGGCGCAGAATCCGGCCATGACGAAGAAGCGTTTTCCCATCCACCCTGCCAACCCCGAGCGCCTGTGCTGGGGTTGTGACAAGTACTGCTCGGCCGACGACATGATGTGCGGCAACGGTTCGGACCGCACCCAGCATCCGGTGGAGCTGTTTGGCAAGGACTGGATGGACTGGGGCAGTGATTTTGTGGCGCCCGATGCGCCCACGCCAGCCGGTTCGCCAGCCCGTTCTGTAAGCAGTGCCGCAACCCTCGCACCCGCCTTGAACCCATGAGCGCTTTGCCTGTGGAACCTGTGCCTTTGTCCTCCACCGTGTTGGAGCAGTTATGGGCAGCAGCACGTGCCGCACACGCCCGGGCCTATGCGCCGTATTCGCGCTACGCGGTGGGCGCAGCCATTGTGGATGAGCACGGCCAGGTCCATGCGGGTTGCAATGTGGAGAACGCCGCTTACCCCCAGGGCTGGTGCGCCGAGGCCAGTGCGCTCAGCGCCCTGGTGCTGTCCGGTGCGCGCCAAGTGCGCGGTGTGCTGGTGGTGGGCACGGGTGGCGCCTGGATCACGCCTTGTGGTGGTTGCCGCCAGAAGCTGCGCGAGTTTGGCGAGCCTGACATGCCGATTGTCTCTGCCACGGTGGAGGCGCTGGGGCCTGTCTACAGCCTGGAGCAACTGCTGCCGCACAGCTTCGGGCCGGACCATTTGCGCAAGCCATGACGCAGTCCGCACGGGACGCCATTGCTGCCCGCGCGCCGGGCCTGGTGCCCCGCATCGCCGTGGTCTTGGGCAGTGGCTGGGGCGGCTTGACGGCGCTGATGCAAGACCCGGTTCGCATTGCCTATGCAGACCTGCAAGGATTCCCCAAGCCGGGTGTGGCCGGGCACGGCGGCGACTTGTGGCTGGGCCGAATCGGCGCCCACACTGTGGCTGTGCTGAGCGGGCGCCAACACGGCTACGAGACCGGTGCGGTGGACGGCATGCACGTCCCCTTGCAGGTGCTGCAGGCCTTGGGCTGCCAGGTGCTGGTGCAGACCAATGCCGCAGGCAGCCTGCGCCGCAGCTTGCCGCCGGGCAGCCTGATGGCGCTGGGCGACCATATCAACCTGCCGCAGCGCTCACCGCTGGTAGGGTTGGGCGGCGCCGAGCGCTTTGTGGACATGGTGAACGCCTATGACCCAGCCCTGCGCGCGCAGGCTGTGGTGCTGGCTGCTGAGCAGGGTGTGAGCTTGGCCACCGGCGTCTACGCCTGGGCCTTTGGCCCGCAGTTCGAAACCCCGGCCGAGATCCGCATGCTGGCCCAACTGGGCGCCGATGCCGTGGGCATGAGCACCGTGCCCGAGACCATCCTGGCGCGCTACCTGGCCTTGCGGGTGCTGGCGCTGTCCCTCATCACCAACATGGGCGCCGGGCTGTCGGGCGAGCGGCTGAGCCATGCCCATACCCTGAGCCAGGCAGCAGCGGCCGGTGTGCAGGCCAGCGCCGTGCTGGCGCATGTGATTGGCAACTTGAAACTGGATTGAACCGATGAACGTACCTCCCTTGAGCAACCCGGCAGCCACTGCGCGCCTGGCCCTGTCCTGCCTGGACCTCACCAGCCTGAACGCACAAGACACCGAGGCCGATATTGCCCAGCTGTGCCAGCGCGCCCAAAGCCGCTTTGGCCCGGTGGCGGCGGTCTGCGTCTGGCCGCGCTTGGCCGGCTTTGCACGCAGGCAGTTGCCGCCCCACATCGCCGTGGCTGCGGTGGCCAATTTCCCGGACGGCAGTGCCGATGTGGAGCGGGCCGTGCGCGAAGCGGGAGAGATCGTGCAAAGCGGCGCGCAAGAGGTGGACGTGGTGCTGCCTTATGCGCAACTGCTGCTCGGCCACGATGCGGAGGTAGCCAAGTTGCTGGCGGCAGTGCGCCGGGCCAGCGAGGGACTGCGGCTAAAGGTGATTCTGGAGACCGGCGTGCTGCTGGACCCGGCGCTGATTCTGCGGGCCTCGCGCCTGAGCCTGGAGGCGGGTGCTGATTTTCTGAAAACCAGCACCGGCAAGACCGCCATCAGCGCCACACCCGAGGCCGCGCGCGTGATGCTGGGCGCCATTGCTGCCGACCCGGCTGCGCATGCACGCGTAGGCTTCAAGCCCTCGGGCGGCATACGTACCGTGGCCGATGCAGCCGTGTACATCGCCTTGTGCGAAGAACTGCTGGGCCCGCAGGCCCTGACGCCGCAGCGCTTTCGCATTGGTGCCAGCAGCGTGCTGGCAGACATTGAAGCCGTGCTGGCTGGTGAGGGCCCGGCGGCAACAGCACCTGCAGGCAGCTACTGAGTCACCCATGCTTGCCCAAGAAACCATACGCCGCAAACGCGATGGCCACGCCCTGAGCGAGGCGGAAATTGCAGACTTTGTGGCGGGTCTGGTCACGGGCGCCTGGAGCGAAGGGCAGTGCGCGGCGCTAGCCATGGCCATGCTGCTCAAAGGCATGTCGCAGGCAGAGACGGTGGCACTGACGCAGGCCATGATGCGCTCCGGCACGGTGATGGACTGGAGCCACGCGCAACTGCCCGGGCCGATTCTGGACAAGCACTCCAGCGGTGGTGTGGGGGACAAGGTCAGCCTGATGCTCGCACCCATCGTGGCTGCTTGTGGTGGCTTTGTGCCCATGGTGTCCGGGCGCGGCTTGGGCCATACCGGCGGCACGCTGGACAAGATGGAAAGCATTCCCGGCTACCGCATTGCGCCCGACGCCGCGCAGCTGCTGCACACGCTGCGAACGGCGGGCTGCGCCGTCGTAGGTGCCAGTGCCCAGGTGGCCCCTGCCGACAGGCGCCTGTACGCCATTCGCGATGTCACTGCCACTGTGGAGTCCACCGCGCTGATCACCGCCAGCATTCTGTCCAAGAAGCTGGCCGCCGGGCTGCAGGTCTTGGTGATGGATGTGAAGACCGGCAACGGCGCGTTTGCCGCCAGCATCGCGGACGCCCGCACGCTGGCGCAGTCGCTGGTCAGCGTGGCCCAGGGCGCGGGCCTGCCCACGCGCGCCTGGATCACCGACATGAACCAGGTGCTGGGCCACAGTTGCGGCAACGCACTGGAAGTGCTGGAGGCCGTTGCCTTCTTGAAAGGCGAACAGCAGGAGCCCCGCCTGCTGGAGGTGACGCGCACCCTGAGTGCCGAGCTCTTGCAACTGGGCGGCTTGGCGCCGGATATGGACCAGGCCCTGCAGCAAGTTGACCGCGTGCTGACCAGTGGCTCCGCACTCGAACGCTTTGCCCGCATGGTGCAGGCACTGGGCGGCCCGGCTGACTTCTGTGAACGCCCGGCGCACTACCTGAGCGCAGCCCCGGTGCTGCGGCACACACTGGCGCCGCGTGCAGGCTGGGTGCACAGCATGGCCACGCGTGACATCGGCCTTCTGGTGATTGAACTGGGGGGAGGGCGGCACCAGGCCAGCGACACCATCGATGCGCGCGTTGGCCTGACTGAGGTCGTGGCAGTGGGCCAGAAAGTAGAGCCCGGCAGTGTGCTGGCCGTGGTGCACGCCGCTGATGCAGCGTCGGCCGACATGGCTGCTCAAAGCTTGCTGAAACACATCGCAATCGGTGATGACCCCGTGGGCATACAGGCGGTGATGCTGGAGCGCCTGGCCAGCTGAACCACTACCCGGCGTGTGCTGCCCAGAAGGCGGCAGGTGAACTGCTTACTCCGTAATCACACACAGCACGCTGCAGTGCGCGTGCTCAATCAGCGCGCTGGACACCGAGCCGCGCCACCAGCGGGCGGCCCAGCTTTCCAGGTGCTTGTGGCCCACCACGATCAGATTGGCCTTTACCTTGCGGGCGAACTCGGTGATCTGGTGCACGGACTCGCCCATCAGCAACTCGCCCTGGGCCTGGTAACCCGAGGCCGTCATGCGGCGCAGGCCGTCTTCCAGAATGGACTGAAAACGCTGCTTGTCGCGCTCTGCAATTTCGGGGATGTAGATGCTGCCGTCATAACCTGCCAGGTTGGCGGGCGAGGGCATGACTGCCACCAGCCACACCACCGCCTGGCTCCACTGGGCCAGCTCCCGGCTTTCCAGCAGCGCAAGCTGTCCGGCCTCTGTGCCGTCGTATGCAAGAACAATGCATTTGTACATGGTGTATTTCTCCGGTTGGCAGATTCATCGTAGTGCGGACCCACCCCCATTACAAGCGCAGTGGATACTACCGCCCGTACACGTCCTCAAAGCGCACGATGTCGTCCTCACCCAGGTAGCTGCCGGACTGCACTTCAATCATCTCCAGGTCCACGCGGCCGGGGTTTTCCAGGCGGTGGGTGGTGCCCAGGGGGATGTAGGTGGACTCGTTTTCGGACATCAGGATGGTGGTGTCACCCTTGGTGACCTTGGCGGTGCCGCTGACCACAATCCAGTGCTCGGCGCGGTGGTGGTGCATCTGCAGCGACAGGGCGGCACCGGGCTTGACCACAATGCGTTTGACCTGGAAGCGTGCGCCGTTGTCCACACTGTCGTACCAGCCCCAGGGGCGGAACACTTTGCGGTGGATCTGGCCTTCGGAGCGGCCGGCCGCCTTCAGGCTGTCCACAATCTTCTTCACGTCCTGGGTCTTGTCCTTGTGCGCCACCAGAATGGCGTCGGCGGTTTCCACAATTACCAGGTCGTTCACGCCGACACAGGCAATCAGGCGACCTTCGGACAAGGCCAGGGTGTTGGTGCTGTCGTGCAGCAGCACATCGCCCTGTGCCACGTTGCCGTTGGCATCCTTGGGCAAGGCCTTCCACAGCGCTTCCCAGGCGCCCACGTCGGACCAACCAGCGCTAAGGGGGATCACCACGCCAGCGGGCAGGGCAGCGGCTGCGTCGGGCTTGGCAATGCGCTCCATCACGGCGTAGTCGATGGAATCGGACGGGCAGGCGGCAAAGGCTTCCTTGCCTACACGCACAAACTCGCCGTCGTTTTTACCTTCGGCCCAGGCCTTGTCGCAGGCTTCCAGGATGTCGGGGCGGCAGACCTTCAGGGCAGCCAGCCAGACCGAGGCGCGCACCATGAACAGGCCGCTGTTCCAGAGGTAGTTGCCCTCGGCAAGGTAACCCTCGGCCGTGGCCAGGTCGGGCTTTTCCACAAAGCGCGCAATGCGCTTGGCGCCGTCACCCTCGAAGGCCGCACCGGCCTGGATGTAGCCATAGCCGGTTTCGGGTGCATCGGGGGTGATGCCAAAGGTCACCACAGCACCACCGGCTGCCAGTGCGGCACCCTGGCGCACCACGGCCTGGAAGGCGGCCTTGTCGATGATCACATGGTCAGCAGGCATGACCAACAGCACCGGGTCAGCACCGTTGGCGCTGGCAGCCTGGGCAGCAATGGTCAGGGCGGGCGCGGTGTTGCGGCCCTTGGGCTCCAGCACCACGGTGCCGGGCTTGCCCATCACACGCAGTTGCTCGGCAATCACAAAGCGGTATTCCTCGTTGCACACCACCATTGGGGCGGCCAGCTCCACGCCGGCAATGCCCTCCACGCGGCGCACCGTGGCCTGAAGCAGCGAGTCTTCGCCAATCAGCGGCAACAGTTGCTTGGGGTATTTTTCACGGGAAAGGGGCCACAGGCGCGTGCCGGAGCCGCCAGACAAAATGACAGGTTGGATGATCATGGATGAATGGAAGGATTGAAAGGAATCAGTTTCGAGGGCTTAGCCGCGTGCATCGCCCCAGCGCAGGTGGGTGCTGTCATCGCCACGGTACAGCGTGTCACCATGGCGGTCCACGCAGTAGTGGCGCGACACAATCATCTCGTTGAAATGCATGTCCGCCGCAATGCGGGTGTAGTCAAACAGCACGCTGCGGGTCACGCGTGCGCCCGAGCGGATGATGCTGCCATGCCCAATCCAGGCTGGGCCAATGATGCTGGCGCCGGGCTCGATCTTCACGCTGGAGCCGATGTACACCGGCCCCTCAATCTTCACCTGGTCCCAGGGGATGCTGGCGTTCAGGCCCACCCACACATTGGGGCGCACCTCTTTGCCGGGCATATGCATGTCGGCAATTTCGCCCTTGAGCACGCGCTGCAGCACCGACCAATAGTCGCTGACCTTGCCGATGTCAATCCAGTGGAAAGGGCGGTTTTGCACGTAGAAGGGCTGGCCCGTGGCCACCAGCTGCGGGAACAGGTCCGCACCAATGTCATAGACCTTGCCGGAGGGCACCAGGTTCAGGGCTTCGGGTTCGAACAGGTAGATGCCGGTGCTGGCCAGCGTGGACTTGGCGTCCCGCGGCTGCGGCTTTTCCTGGAAAGACTGGATGCGGCCATCCGCATCCGACACCACGATGCCGTAGGACGACACCTCTTCACGCGGCACGTCCATGGCCACCACGCTGGCAATGGCACCCTTTGCACGGTGTTCTTCCAGAGCGGCGGTGATGTCCAGGTCAATGAGGGCATCGCCGCAGAGCACCAGCGTGGTCTCGTCAAAAAAGCCGCTGAAGTCCTGAATCTTGCGCATGCCACCGGCCGAGCCCATGGGCTTGGGCAGGATGTCGCCGTGTTCCTTCACTCCCTCGTAGGAGTAGCCAATCTCCACGCCCCAGCGGCTGCCGTCGCCAAAGTACTCTTCAATGCGCTGGTGGTAGTAGGCCACGTTGATCATGATCTCTTTGATGCCGTGCCGAGCCAGATGCTCGATCAGGTATTCCATCACCGGCTTGCCCAGGATGGGCACCATCGGTTTGGGTAGGTCTTTGGTCAGAGGGCGAACGCGTGTGCCCTGACCAGCCGCGAGAATCATTCCTTTTGCCATTGCTGTGTATTCCTGTGGAGCTGTGTGACTGCTGTCACTTTACACCAGTGGAGTGACGGGATTTTGAAAATTCAGTGGATGAATTTATCTTTGAAGGGGCAGCAGGAACAGTAACATTTAGTGGAAGTTCAGCTTGGAGTCGTCGTATTGCTGCGGTGATACTCCCGCAAAAGCTCTTGGACTGTATCCAAAATCGTCAAATGCGGGCTTATTGTCGGCGATTAAATCCTGAAACATTCGGCACACCATTTCCATGCGAACAAACGATGCAGGCGGGTAATATTGTGCAAGTTTTATTAGTAATGAATATAATAAAAGCGGCGTGGGGATCAAAATGGGCATTTTGCCTTGATCCCGAAATACTTTGCGAACCAAGTTTGGGAAACTCAGAACCTGTCCGCCACCTAAATTGTATGCTTTGTTTTCCGTGATTTTGTTTTGCAAAACCAGAATGCAAGCCATTGCAAGGTCTTCTACATGAACCGGTTGTCTCAATCCGCTTGCACCAATTGGCATGGGGAATATTCCAAATCTTTGCACCATATTGTCAACGAAAGAAACATTCTGATCAGCATTTGCGCCATAAATCATGGTTGGCCTTAGTAAGGTCCATGCAATAGACGATGCTTCGCATTGCATTGAGAAAAAATTCTCTGCGGCTTCTTGCTGTGATACAAAATCTCGTTCAATGATTGATGTCGACCCCACCTTTGAAAACCTGCCTGTTGAACCGAATGCAATGATTCTTTTTGCACCTAAAGTCTTTGCCATTTTCAAAACACTACCAATAGAGGGAAGTGGCGCCAAAGAGATCACCGTGTCAACCGAAATCAAGTTCGGTTCAAAGCGTCCAATGGATTGGTCAAAAACATATGTAATGCCAAAATCACCTGTCTTTGATTTCCTCCCAATGCAATACGTCACGTAACCAGCAGTGAGCAATTTGGGAAGCAACGCTTCACCAATTTGACTGGATGCACCAACAATTGCCACTGTGTTGCAAGTATTTTGAATCATCATTTGCATTTTGAAAAAACTTTGATTCATTTGTCAGCAAAGACGACATTCAACAATACTGATTCCATTTGCTGACGCAACTTTGCAGCAGAAAACCGACTTTGCACATAGGCCAAGCCGCCAGAACCCATAGATGCGATTCTGTCGGGATCAGCCAACAATTCAACGATCAAGTTGCAAAGTTGCTCCTCGTTATCAGGATCGAATGCTTCGCCGGCCCCAGAAGCTTCAATAATGCGTTCCGCCTCACCCCGAATGCCGCAAAGTACGGCTTTGCCACAAGCCATATAGTCAATTAGTTTTGTCGGTATCGCACCGTCAAATAACGGAATGTCCCGTAATGTAACAAGGCACAGATCGGCTGCGTTGATATACATACGGGCTTCATCCTTGGGAACAGGCGGAAGAATGAGTACATTTTCGAGACCAAGTGCGGATACATGTCTTTGTGTTTCAGTTCGCTTCATTCCGTCGCCGATCAGGACAAAGATGATATCTTTGCGCGCTTGCAAGCGGCTTGCCGCCCTGAGTGTGACAGGAAGGTTATTGGCTTCTCCCAAGGCACCAAAATACAGGACGATCTGCACGTCCAGCCAACCGTACTTTTTTCGAATGAACGCGGCGCCTGCGACGTCCGGGTACAACTTGTTAATATCCACACCACAAGTTACCAACTCCACTTTTTCCTTTGGCCAGCCCCTGGTGCAAATGTCTTTCTGTATTCCTTCTGTCAAAACTACAATTTTTGCGGAATGGTTGTAGAGCACACGCTCCATCCAAGCCATGATTCCTATTAGTTGTTTATTTTTTAATATGCCCATCTGTACAGCCGATGCGGGCCACAGATCGCGCACTTCGATAATAAATGGAATGCGACGTAACTTGCAGATTAACCATGCAGGAAACATCGGGAATATGGGTGGCGACGATGCTAATACCACATCCGGCCTGGCAACAGACAATAACCCGAACGGACACGACAGGGAAAAGGAGATAAAGCTCAGCAGTCTGCCCAAATAACTCCGATGCAATTCTGAATAGGTATAGGTGCGCACCACGTTCACTTTGCCATCGCGTTCATGCCTAACCAGTCGTCGATACCAGGGCAGGGTGGGCATCTTTCGCTGCATATAGCCGGTTTCGCCGGACACCACAGTCACAGTATGGCCGCGCTCAGCGAGATACTGTGTCAATTCATAAACCAGTGAATGCCCGGGAGCGCCGTGTCCTTGGTAGTACTGATACACAACAACGATTTTCATCGCAACGCCTCGTAAAGTTCCACTAATTTTTTTTCTTCTTGTTCCCAGCAAATGCGCTGGCGTACAACTGACATCCGGGCTTTCCAGCTACCAAACCGTTGTTTGTCCGAGAAAACATCATCCATCAACACCGCCAGCGCTTGGGCGGAACTGGTATTTCCCACCAGTCCTATCTGTTGCCCTTCAACCAATCTTCGAATCTCTGGTAAATCCGTTGCCAGAATTGGAAGGCCAGCCGCAATGAACTCAAAAAGTTTGTTCGGCGTGCAATAGTGGTTATTCAGACAAGTTGCCTGATAGGGAATCACCCCTACATTCGCAGCGGCAGTCAGTGCCAGTAATTCATTTTGCGGTACGGCGGCATGAAAATAGATGCGTCCTTTGATGCCCGCTTGCTGCGCCAACTTCTGAAGGCTGTTCAGTAAAAGCCCATCGCCCAGCACAACAAGCACCACTGCAGAATTTTTCACGTAGCGCATGGCCTCGACCAGTACTTCCAAGTTGCGCCCAGCAGATATGCCCCCCTGCAGTAAAACGATTTCTTTGTCAGCAGACAATCCAAAGACTTCGTGGAAGCGGCGAGACACCGCCGGGGCCGTGTGAGTGCGCTCCGCGTTGTATATCACCTTCACACCTTCAATTCCGTAGCGCTTTTCCAGTTCGGATGCAATTGAGGGATTGACCGTAATTACCAGGTCACAAGTACCAATGTACTTGGCCTCAATCTCGGCCCATCCGCGTTTCTCGCGATCAGAAAACTCCTGCTCACTGTAGAGCTCATGGCTGTCGTACACCAGTTTGGCGCCACAGGCCTTTGCCAATTGGCTTGCCACCGGCAACATGGGCAGGTCGTTGGCCACAAAAACACGTGGCTTGTACTGCGCAGCCGTGCTGTAAAACAGCCTGGAATAAAACGACTCCTGGTCCACCAGATACCGCCAGGTCAGCCGTTTCATCCAGCGCATCAGGCGGCCATTCATGGGCAGGTGGCCACGCATCCAGCGGTATGCGTCCAGAACACGGTTTTCCCGACTGGCGGGACCGGCCTGCGAACCAATGCGCACCACGCGCCTGTCATCGGCTGCCTGCGCGTCCAGCGGCATGGCGATGATGGTCACGTCCCAGCCGGCCGCCTCCAGGCTGTCAGCGCTCAACAAAATTCTGCGGTCGATTTGACGGTCTGGCGTCAACATCACGGCGAGGGGTTTCGGGCTTTTCATCTCAGGGTGTTGCCTTGCGTTGACCACAGCGCTGTACCGCCCGATACCAAGGCTCCATGCGCGCAAGTGCCGTCGTGGCCGAGAAACGGGTCAGAAAATCCGAACGCAAGTCAGGCGGCGCATAGCGTGCAGCGTGCGTCACCATGCCGCGCATGGCCGCAGCCAAAGCCTCCACGTTGCCCACGGGCACGAGCAAGCCGTTTCCCGCATGCACGATGTCCTCGGGCCCGCCGCAGCGGGTGGCAATGAGCGGCTTGCCAAACGCCAGTGCCTCGATATAAGCAATGCCAAAGGTCTCGCCCTGGCTGGGTAGCACAAAGGCGTCGCAGGCCTGGTAATGTGCACGCATGTGCTCGCGTGCTACCGAGCCCAACCAGCATACCCGCGCGGACAGGCCCAGATCGGTAGCGAGTTGTTGCAGACCTGGTCGCTCCATGCTGTCGCCGACCAAGTGGAGGTGGATATTGGCATCGGTTTGGGCCAGCGCCCTCAATAGAACATCGGTTCCCTTGCGTTGGGAGGGGCCTCCCACGCTCAGGAATACAAATTCCTCTGGCGTCCTTGGTATGGTGTCCAGGCCCGATCCGAAATGGTCGGGAAGGAAATTGGGCAGTACCGACACGGTCTTCGCCAGGCCCATGTCGATGATGCGGTCGGCCAGGGCGTTGCTGACGGCGCTGCATAGCGCCGCACCGGCATAGGTGTCAGCCACCAAAGGCATGACCTGCCCACTGGGCAGGCACAGCGTTGCCGGAGGAAAAGGCCCCAGATGCTCAGTCAGGCCCACTGGAATGCCATGTTCCCGCCCCAGGGCCACCGCGGCGGCACCACCCGGATAGACGGCCTGGGCATGGATCAGATCGGGTTTGCCAAAGCGCTGGATAAAGTCTTCAAGAGCCGGTTGGGCCTGCGAGGCCAAGGCCTGCGCGTTGGCAGTCCATTTGCTGAGCGGTCCAAAGCGGGGAAGGTAGGGTTTCCACACGTGGAATGTGTGCAGGCCCGAAGGCGCGTGGGCATGCTGCATGCGGGGCGTGCACAGGGCTTGCCTTGCAAACCGGGGAAGCTGCCATGGACGCCAGGGCATGCGGGAGCGGGCCAGGTCAAAGAGGCAGAGCGCGACCGTCCAGTCAGGCCGCAGCGCGGCGATGGCATGGGCTTGCTCCACAAAGAAGCTGCCGCTCAGGGGATGGTCTGCGGTCGGGCACCAGGACGGGAGTATGAAAATTCGCATGGAATGCCCGGACTTATGCCTGCGCGCGGGGTGGCAAATCGGCAATGCGCCAAAGCCCCAGTGACTTGTCGCCGGCCATGCCGCCCGCCTCCGTGCACTTTTCTGAAATCAGCACGGTAGGCTGGGGCAGGTTGAAAGGGGGCAAGGTGAGGTTCAGTGCCCGCCAGCCTGCGGCATCCAAATCGGTGTTGGGCGTGCTGCGGGTAAAGGTGGTCGTCAACAGCCATTGGCATTTGCTTTGCCGGATGGTCTCAAGGGCCGCCAGGGCATCCTCGTAAGGCAGATGCACCAGGCAGTCGCGGCAAAACACGAGGTCTGCCGCGGGTAGTGGCCCGGAAATCAGGTTGACGCACTGGAACGACCGCATCGGCCCGCCAAAGCGCAGTTGGTTGCTGCGGACCATGGCGTCCACCACGTCTGCCCCGGTGTAATGGATGTGGGCAAGGTCCACTTCGCGCATCCAGTGAAAGTCACCGCAGGGAATGTCGACCATGCTGTTGATGCCCAGCTTATGCAGGAGCAGTGGCAGCTTGTGTCGAATGACACGGGTCTGGAACCGGGTAGAGCCCGCACCCGACAGTGACTCGGTGCCCACAAAGCCGTTGTCCTGGTAAATGGCAGAGAAGTCCAGGCGCGCACCGCCCCCCGAGGCCTTGCCCGGCCGGGATGCCCGCAACAGACGTTTCAGGCCAATTGGCAGGCGGCGCAGGAACATGCGAAGCACAGGCGTGGCAAAGGACTGGACTGCGCGCCGGGTGCTTGTGCCGTGGCCCAGCAGCCTGCGTGCGGCAGACCCGGCGTCCCAGGCGGCCAGGGGCAGGCCTTGGGCCAGCCGTTCTGCGGCTGCCTGTCCCAGGATCGAGAAAACATCCGCGTCGAAGTTCCCGGACCGAACAAGGTGCACCATGTCAGGAAGCTGCGCCGCAAACAGCCGGCGCAAACTCTGCCTTTCCGCGCGGCTGAACTGGGGCCGCTTGGCGCTCAGCAGCGATGCCGTCATTCCCACCAGAGCCGTGTGTCGGCTCAGTGCCAGCAACCAGCCCTGCAAGGCCGCTTGGCCCACCGGTTCAGTGGGAAAACCCAGCGCCAGCATGGCTGTCCGTGGAACCAGCAGGCTGCTGCAGTCCACACGCAGGCCGCAGAATATCTTGCGGAACATGGCGGTGGGATCAACCGATGGCAGCAACACGGGGACGCCATCGGCGTCTTTACCATCTTCCAAGATGTAGTTGCAAAATACTGCCGCGTCCTGCAGTTCAAACTGGGCCATAAAGGCTACTTGCTGCGCAGTCTTGTCGGGCGTGTAGTGGGCACCTGGAAGCAGCAGGCTTATGTAAGCGCCCTTGCTGGCCGCCAACCCGGTGTTCAGGGCCTGTCCATATCCGAATCCTGCGGATACCGGTACTGGGATTACTTCCAAATGGGGCCATCTTTGCGCCTGCGCCAGGGCTAGGCGCTGTGCACTCTCCTGCGCATCCTTGGTGATGGGCACCAGAATTGAAACCAGTGGCTGGAAGTTTGCGGGCGCCAGGGGTTGCACGCTACCACCTGCCTGTCAGAAGGCGCACACATTTGCGGGCGACGGCGTACACCAGCGCATTGCTTTGCAAGTACGCCTTGCACTTACGCCCCAACGGTGAATACAAGACGGATTCATAGCGCCGCATCACTGCACGGTGCAATGCGCCCCAGTTGATTCGAAATATCACAACGGGGTCTGGTATATGGTCGAAGTGACGCAAGGGCTCGGTGGTGGGCGTCTGCAGACGCTGTCCTGGCAACTGAGTCGCCGCTGAGTTGGCATTTTCGCGCCAGCCAACAAGGCCCCACAAGGCAACGCGGCCAAGTACGCCGGGATGCATGCGCACGATTAGATCATCAACACACTTTACATAGGCAGAGAAGCTGTACTTGCCAGAAAGCACGACATCGCGCCATGTGCGCTCAACCATTGCGTCAATACCGGCTAAGTCATCAGCCGCTGCCAGCACTTCGTCAATGTTGCTAAAGTCTTTTTTGAGAGAAATATAGTGCGTCCACGGCGTGAGCACACCGGAATATTCGCCTTCAAAAAGTAGAAGACCGGTACGCAAAGCGATGGCCTCGAACAAGCGCGGCGATATCTGGTTGGCGGCAATTTTCTCAATGCCTGATAGGAATTTCTCTTCAACTTCTTCGAAACTGGCCTGAGGGTGTAGCTTTCGCCAGGCATCCACTCGCTCCCAAAGACCGCCCTCGAAATCGAATATATCGGTGCCGCTCTCTGTACCCAGCATCAGACGCGAATTGCTGATCAGGTCATACCATGCCTCATCATAAAGACGGTCTTCTTCGGCGGTAAAAATGTTGTTCGGGATATGGCGCGCCTCGCATATCTTGCGCATGCGCTCGCCAATGACAAACTTTTCACGTGTCAGACGACCATATTGGTAGGGAATTGGCCTCCCCCGGTAGCCGATCCACCAACGTCGCTCTGCCATGGGTAGCGTAACTATGCCGCTGAAGGCGTTCTGCTCCGGCAAATAGCCCGTCAAAGCCCGTAAAAAAATCAAATCTCGGAAAAAATCTGCTGGTAATGCGGCACGCCAGACTTCTGGGTCAACCACCGTGACGATAGCGCGAATGCCCATCGACACCACATGCTGACGATGCCAGCGAATTGTGTCCTGTTCGTCCTGAAAGATCGCGATTTTTGGGCCGCTGTATGCGGCTACGCATGCAATCATCTTTGTTGTGAACGAACTGCGCCGTGCCCAAAAGCAGTAGTTGAAGATAATGGCGTCAAAAGCGCGAAGATCGAATTCAAGCGGTCCTGAGTCGGTGTCAAAGTAGTGGATTTGGTTTGCGGAGTGTTGCCCGAAGGCGTTTACGTAATCGCGAACTGCGTTCGTAAAGGAGGGAATCCTTGAATACAAAAACAGAATATTTTTGCGTGTCACGGTTGGTCCACAAACTGTTGGTGCCACAATTCGAGACTCAGCAAAGCCCAGAGGTTACGCCCATAAGCACTTTGCGAATCCAGAACCGCATCGATGGAAAGGCCATTACCCAAATAGGGCCGTGTTCGCGCGCATTGTGAACCCAAAATGTCACCAATCAAGTCCCTGGCCGGGCCGCCGCGTTTTAGCCAGAGGTTCAAAGGCACCGGAAAGCCCATTTTGTCTTTGCGGTCTCGGATAGCTGAGGGCAGATGATTGCTGAACACTGCTTTAAGTAAGCGCTTTAGCTCTCCACTACGAAACTTGATGTCAGCGGGAATGGTGGCGGCAAACTCTACAAGGGGATGGTCCAGGAACGGCACGCGGGCTTCCACGCCGTGCGCCATGCTCATGCGATCCTCGACCTGCAACAGCGCTGGCAATAGCGTCTTGAAGTCGAAATGCGTCATTGAGTCGAAGTAAGACTCTTTGCCCACGTTACTTCCCCAAAAAATGCTTTTGAACTCATCAAAGGTGGCGCGCTGGTCAATGGCATCTGGCGCCAGGATGCTGCCAAAGGTGTTGGCTCGGTTCACCAGACGCCAATAGCGCTCGTCACGTTCACCAAATAGACCGCTCGACCAGAACTCGCGCAGCATGGGCTTGTACTGGCGCAGCGTCTCCAAGTTTGGAATGATAGACTCGTACGACACCACGTAGTTGCCATTGTTCAGAGAGCCGTCAATGGCGCCCTTGATGCACTGCTCAAAATATGCTACCAAGTAGCGGGCGTAGCCACCAAATATCTCATCGCCCCCTTGCCCGCCAAGTACCACCTTGATGTGTTGGCCTACTTGCTTTGAAACCATGTACTGCGGAAAGGACCCGGGGCCCGCTGTTGGTTGATCCAGATGCCAGATAACCTTTGCAATGTTGTCCACAAAATCTTGCTCACCGATATTCGCCACATGCAATTGCATGTTCTGCTCGTCCGCGAGGGCTTTAGCGTAGCGTGATTCATCAAAATCAAGGCCGTCCATAAACCGGCCGTTGAATGCCTTGAATGGACCATCTGGGCGCACGCCGCGTGCAAGAGAAGCCAACAAGCTGGAGTCGACCCCGCCACTTACATAACTCCCCACCTCCACATCGGCCCGCATGTGCATTCGCACGGAATCTTCCAACAATTCGCGTAAACGTTCGGTAAACCATTGCTCGGTATGGTCGAAATCGACCTCGTAATGCACTTCCCAGTAACGCTGCAACTGGGGCTCTTGACCTGGCGTGACGTAGCCAAAATGCGCGGTTGGCATTTGCCACACACCGCCTATCAGGGTCTTTTCGCCCAGACAAAACTGAAAGGTAAAGTAGTCAGAGAGTGCCGCGCTATTGACCGAACGCTGGTCTAAAAACGGCAGCAAGGCCTTGACCTCGGAAGCAAAATAAAAGCCTTGGGAAGTCTTTGCCCAGTAAAGCGGCTTGATGCCAAACCGATCGCGGGCCAGAAATAGGCGTTGCTCAACAGCATCCCAGATGGCGATGGCAAACATCCCCCGAAATTTGTTGACGCAGTCCGCCCCCCAACGCTGGAAGGCCTGCAGCACCACTTCCGTGTCAGAGCGGGTCTGGAACAGTCCCTCCCCTAATTCCTTGCGAAGCTCGAGATAGTTATAAATTTCACCGTTGTAGACAATAGAGTAGCGACCACTGTCGGCTTGCATGGGCTGAGCCCCCGTCTCGATATCGATGATTGCAAGACGTAAATGGCCCATGCCCACTTGTCCATTTTCTGAAATCCATTGGCCACTGCCGTCCGGCCCCCGGTGGCGGATGCGCTCCATACCAGTCTGCAGTTGCTCCGCGGTGCGACCCGGTTCCCGTGCACGATCTGCAAGTAGGCCAAAAATTCCACACATAATTACTTCTCCATTTGCGTTCAGATACCGCTTGTCGCGGAAGTTCATCGCTTTATTAGCAACAACAACGGCTCTATCTTGAGGCGCAGGCTATAGGGCATACGGCGCCACCAACTCAATAGCAATCGCCGGATCGGTGGGCGGGCTTGATCGATTGACTCGAATACATGGACATGGGACCGAACGGGTTTTGGGCTGACGTTGACAACCTTATGCGAGTCGGCAAGCAGGTCTATGTCTCTCGCGCAATACTGCACAAATGCCCGCGAGACAAAGAACTCATCATTGCTGCTGTGGCGAAAATAAAGTGCCCCGTGCAAACGCCCAACCTCTGGTCTATAGTCGGTATAAACCGTCTGAAACTGCTCGACAATGGCTTCTATGTCGATCCGGCGCGGCAAATGCTTTTTGAGTGCCATCACTTCGGCAACACCCGTTTCAAATTCCTCCACGAATCGCTTGTTCGAGTACTGGGGATTGAGCGCCACTTCCTGGTAGGCACAGTCGCTGATCTCCTGTAGCCGCGCGGAGTTGCGAATGATGGTGCATATTTCATTGAAGTTTGAGAAGTCTTTCTTCAATGACAGGTAGTGCCTGCCAGGCTCCAGAATCCCGGAGTATTCGCCCTCATATAAGATCATGCAGGTTCGCATGGCCGCAGCCTCGAAACAGCGCGGTGAAATTTGAGCGGTATTGAATCGATTGTCGATCCCTGGAAACGCTGCTGCCTCCACCTCGGCGAAGCTAGCCATGGGATGTTGGCGGATATAAGCTTCCGTGCGCCGCTGGAATCCTCCAGTAAAGTCGAGCAGGCTGGCCGCACTCTCCACGCCGAGGGTGCATTTTGCATTGCCAAGGTGCTGAAGCCATGAGTCCCCATAAAGGCGGCTGCCTTCCTCACTCGCGAGGTCAATCACAAGTTCGGTGCCACGCGCCAGACGGGCAAATTCCTGGGCGATCTGGTACTTCTCCAGGGTCGCCGAGCCGATCCAGTAGGGTACCTGACGGCCTCGATAGAACACGTCCGTGGTGCGCTCGGCGGTGGGCTTGACCCGGTGTTGCAGCAGTGCCTCTGGCACATAACCGGTCAACGTCGGACGCAGTGCAAGCCAAGGCAATATATGGTCCGGATAGGTGTATTTCCAGAGAGATTGCGGCACGCAAGTGAACAGCAGGTCAGTCCCTAAGCGGTCCATCTCAATCTGGAACCGGTTAATTTCACGGTATTCGTCTTGGATGTATTGGACTTTCAGTCCTTTGTAATTGGCAATGCGGTCCTTGGCAGATTCAGACAAATAACTCGTACCAATCACGACAATCGAGTAGTGAATCACGAGTACGTCGAATGCCTCAAGATTGAAGTCGGCAGGCAAATCGCCGACGCTTGAGAGCATAAAGATGTTGTGCTGCGAATGCTTTTGGAATGAATTGATATGGTCCGCCAGTGCATTCGCATTGCTACCAGGCAGGTGGTAGTCGCAAATGATCAGGACGTTGAGGTTGCTAAGCATGTTCACATCAATGCGATCAGACTGATTTGCCAATACGGGCTTCTAGTTGACTGCCAACGAAGTCCGCATACACGGCGTGTCCTGACTCGCTCAAATGGATGCCGTCGGGAAGCACTAATTTCTGAAGTGAGGCCGGCACGTTCAAATTGCGGCTCAGCCAGTGGGCCTCGTTGTCCATGAGTACTGCGTCCTGCGCCACCGCGACCTCACGAATGGCTGCGTTGAAGCTGGCATTACTGTTCTGGTAGCTGATGGTGACGCCGGGCACATTATCGTAGGGCACAACACGTGGCGTTGGGTGGTTGGTGGCCAAGAATACCTGGCTTGCACCCGCCAGTTTGGCACGCACAATGATTTCTGTCAGGTTGGCTTCAAAGCTTGGCAGACTGACACGGGTGGTGCCGTTATCGCTCACCCAATGGTTGCAGTCGTTCATGCCGAACTGGATATACACAACATCCGGGCGGTGGGCTTGCACCTGATACGGCATGTCTTCAAGTGCCTGGCGCGTAGTTCGTCCGTTCACCGAAGGGTTTTGCACAACCAGGCCCGGGTGCAACTCTTCCAAGCGAGTGGCGACTTGATTGACCCATATGCGGTGTGGCGAAACGAATTGGCCAAAGCAGATGGAATCACCAAAGAAGTAGAACCGCATGTCTAAACACCTATCTATTTTTTTGTCAGGCGACCGGTGCGCAGTTGCGACCAGAAGCGTAAGAAGAGTGAATGCTCAATAGCCAGATTCCCTGTGACGCGCTGCCTCGGCGCCACATTGGTTCCAACAACGGCACCCATTGATACGTAAGCATCATTGCCAATGGTGACTTCATGTCCAATAGAACAATTGGGGTCAATTCGCACATCGTTACCGACCGTAACAGCTCCAGCTAGCATCGCTGCAGCTGCTAATAGGCAACGGTCACCGATTACTACACCGTGCGCAATGTGCACAAAATTGTCGAGTTTGGTGCCCTGCCCTAGACGTGTGTCGCCGCCAAACAGGCCTGCGTCAATTGCGCATAGCGCTTGAACTTCACAATCCGGGCCTATGGTGACACCACCCGCATGAGGTATAGGAATCAGGCTATTGCCCATGTGCTTATATTCGAAGCCTTCGCTTCCGATAACCGAGCCATCGCGAATGATCGTGTGATCACCAATTGTGCTTCTCGCATGAACAATCACATTTGGGCCTATCACAGCATGGCAACCAATACGAACGCTGTGGTCAGCGATTACTGCTCTGGGGTGGATGCGTGCAGTCGGATCGATTTGGTTGGGTTCTGGTTGGCGATAAAACACGCCTCGATCGACAAGACTTTGATGGATTGCAAAAAATGCCTGCATCGGTTTCTCATGCACCATCACGCCCATGAAGTTAGGCAATTCGGCGGCGATGTCTTCTGTCGTGATAACCCCACCCACACCATTGCGGCCAAGCAGACGAGGAAGAAACTTACGGTCTCCGAGGAACAGCAGTTCCGACTCTGATCGGGGCGTATGCCCGAGGTAAGCGAGTCCGCTGAAACTTTGATCGCGCACCAGGCGGAGGCCGTCGCAGTGCGGCAGCAGAGCGGATAGTTTCATTTTTCCACCTTCATGGTCTCTGTGATGCGTCCGTGTTCAAGAACGATGATCTGGTCGCACTGGGACTTCAAAAGGTCGAGAGATTGCGATGCAAGGACCAGAATGGCAGCAAGATCAACCACTGAGGCGAGGCGATCCTGCGCCGTTTTTTGAAAAACTTCGTCGCCGACAGACAGCCACTCATCGAGCAGAACGATATCGGAACGAAATGCTGTTGCGGTTGAAAATGCCAGACGTGCCCACATGCCACTTGAATATGTACGGATCGGCATGTAGATGAACTCCCCCAGACCCGAGAAATCAATGATGGCTTCCACTTCACGGTCAATTTCTGAACGGGAGTGACCCATCATCAGGCCGCGGATATAGATGTTGTCGTAGCCTGAAAGGTCACCATCAACCCCCGCCGCAATGTCAACAAAGGATCCGACGGATCCACTGATCTCAAGCGTGCCCGAAGTTGGTGAGTAGATACCAGCCAATACTTTCAGCAATGTCGTTTTGCCCGAGCCGTTATGCCCAAAAATACCGATGCGCGAACCACTTTCAATTGTGAAGGATAGGTCGTGCAAGGCCTCAATATAGGTGGTACCTAAGCGTTTCTTTGAATCCGGAACAAATATCGATCCGCCGGTAGCGGCAAGTTTGATGCTGCCTTTCAGCGTGCGATGCCTGGCATCGAAAACGGGGTAACGCACAGTAAGGTTGTCAGCTTTTATGTGAGCCATGGATGTGCAACCTTAAGCCCAGTAAGGCAGTTGTTTCTTGTACCGTGCGAATGCCAAGCCGCCCACCACAGTGGCAACAATAATCTCGCCAACCAACAGCAGATATTGTTGCGGTTCAAGCAGGCTACCGAGTAACGGACCGCGGATGGCATCGAGCACAAGCAACAGTGGATTCCAGTCAGCGATCCATTGGTGTTCTGCAGACAATGCCTCACGTTTCCACATGATGGGAGTGACGAAGAACATCAGCTGCAATATGTTGCTCACCACTTGGGGAAGATCGCGAAAACGTGCGCAGGCGATAGCGAGTGCCATTACTGCAGGAGTGGTCAGCATCAGTCCGAGCAATACACCGATGAAGGCCATAAGAATGTCAAATGGAGAAACGGCGATGCCCATGACCAGAAAGATGAGGACCAGTACAACGCAGTTAATGGCCAGAATGATGAGGTTGCGCACAACAATGCGTGCCGTATGAATCTGTAGTGGAACGTTGCTCTGACGGATCAATGATTCAGCCGTGATGAAAGCGTTGGCGCCCTCATTTACAAGTGCCGCGATGTAATTCCATAGGATGTAGCCAGCCGCGAAGTAGGGCAAATAGGATTTGAGATCGGTCTTGAAAATATTCGACCATATGTATCCCAGCGCTCCCATGGTGATCGAAAGGGTAATCAGATTCCACCATACCCCTAGGGCAGAGCGCCGGTAGCGCTGGCGGATGTCAATGCGCGAGAGTGTGAAAACCAATTCACGCCATCTGTACAGTTCAACAAACCAACCGGTCATGCGATACCCTCATGACGGCTGGCTGACCGCCGCCAGGCGATCAAATCATTTATTCCGTTTCTTAAAGGAACGGTTGCAGTAAAGCCAATGTCTTTTTGTGCCAGCGCCGTGGCACCTACGCGATTGCGCACAAACGGGCGTTCGCCAGACTCGAAGCGTGCAGACGCCCTGTTGGGATGCAAAACGCTTAACAGAGTCACTAGCTCCGCGATAGATGTTTTGATACCAGTTCCCACGTTGTAGTACTGATTGGTGGAAGCTGACTGCATGGCCAGCACATTGGCTCTGGCGCAATCCCGCACATCAATGAAGTCGTAGGCCTGCGATCCATCGCCATGGATGACTGGTTGCTCTCCGGCATCCAGGGCGTTGAGCATGCGCACGATCACTCCCACATACGCGCCCTTGTCATCTTGCCGCGCGCCATACACATTCATATAGCGCAGGCCAACATATTCAAACCCGCTTCCCTTTTGCCTCTCGCGGTTGTAGAGCGCACGCAGCATCATTTCACCGCAGACCTTGCTGGCCCCATAGAACTCCTGGCAGTTGAAGGGATGGTCCTCTTCCATGGGCTCTGTAACGGCATCTCCATAAACTGAAGCAGAGGATGAAAAAACCAGGCGTTTGACACCGCTGGCAATTACCGCTTCGATGACGTTCATGGTGCCCGCCACATTCACTTCAAAGGCAGAACGCGGGTATTCGTGGCACTGTAAAAGCCACAGTGCCGCCAAGTGGAATACGCCATCCATACCTGCCATGGCACGATGAAGGGTGTCGCGGTGAAGGATGTCGCCGCCATCGGCAAACACTTCTGTACGCGGGTCGTGCAGCGCCTGCTCCAGGTTGGCACGCGTGCCGCGCGAAAAGTTGTCGTAGACGCGAACATGCGCAGCCCCTGCGGCCAGGAGTGCATCGACCAGATGCGAGCCTATGAACCCTGCCCCCCCGATGACCAAAAAGCGGTTGCCCTGAATTTGCATTTTCAAGCCCCGGCCTGGGCCAT
Organism: Rhodoferax lacus; assembly: GCF_003415675.1. Classification (GTDB taxonomy): domain Bacteria; phylum Pseudomonadota; class Gammaproteobacteria; order Burkholderiales; family Burkholderiaceae_C; genus Allorhodoferax; species Allorhodoferax lacus. The sequence continues at coordinate 595,102 of NZ_QFZK01000001.1, read as the reverse complement.
CAGCTTGCCGTGTCTTGCGATGTTGCGCAGAATCAAGTCGTGGTTGGCCTTGGTCCATTCAACCGTGCGCCGCACACCCTCGCGCACATCAACCTGTGCCAAAAAGCCCAGCTCGCGTGCCGCCTTGTCGGTGGAGGCAAAACGTTTGCCGGAGCGGTCCCAATCGCGCGCTGGGCGCAGGTCAAGAGGGGTTTTATTTCCCGTGTATTCGTTGATCAGGGTGGCCAGTTCAAGAATGCTGGTCTCTTTGCCGGTGGCCAGGTTGTAGACCTCGCCCACAGCCCCCTGCAGAGCGCAGGCCATCAAACCGCGTGCCATGTCCTCGACAAAAATAAAGTCCCGGCTGGCATTGCCCCCATTGTCCAGCGGCAGGGCTTCTGCGTTCAGTGAGCGCCACACAAAAGTGGGTGTGACGTTACGCCAGACGGTGTGCACCGTACCGCGCCACTGGCCGGCTCCCAGGACTTCGCGTGGGCCGTAGACATTGGAAAACCGGGCTTTTACAAATGGCAGCTTGTGTTGCTGAAAGTAGTAGTTGCCGTACAGCTCGCCAATGATTTTGGAGATGGAGTAGGGGCTGTCGTGGTACAGCGTAACCGGCTGCTCTTCTGTGGTGGCGGTAGGCGCGTCATAGGTTTTTTCGGCCACCGCGCAGGCAGCTGCGGCGTACACCACCTTCTTCAGGCCTTTGATGTCTTTGAGGCGGTCAAAAAGCTTGAGCGAGGTCAGCGTGTTGTTGTCATGGTCGGCCAACGGGTTGGCAATCGACGATTGGTTGCCGTGGTAGCAGGCAAGGTGGAAAGCGTAGTCCAGGTCATCTGGCAAATCTGCCAGAATTTTGTCATCGGTGATGGAGCCGAACACAAAACGTACCCGCGGGTCTGCCGGGATATTGGCAACGTCCGACGACAGCAGGTTGTCCACCACCACAATCTCACGCGGGGACTGCTCCAGAATCTGGTGCACCAGATTGCTGCCAACAAAGCCCGCACCGCCAACCACCAGGACCTTGGCACCCAAAAAATTCAATATAGTCATACGCTTTATGCCCCGGTTATTGCACGGATGGCGATTTCAGATGCGAGAACACATCGGACACGCCATGCTGGTCGTACCAGGCTAGCTGGCGGCGAATGGTCTCACCAAAACCGATGCTGGCTTTCCAGCCAAAGGCCCTGCTGGTCTCGGTCGCGTCCAGCGACACCACCGGCACGTCATCGGCAGCGGGCGGGACCACGGGTACCTCTTTTGTACCCAGGCCCAGGTAGTCGGTCACGATGTCAAAAATTTCCTTGATGGAATGCGCTTCACCGCTGGCGAGGTTGTAGGTGCCAGTGGGCGCGCTGGGCTGGATGGTCAGGTCCATGAAGTTCAGAAAATCCGACATATCCAGAAAATCGCGCGAGGTATCCGAGCAGAAACAGTTCTGCCCGGCTTTCAGGCGCTTGTAAAACGTGGGGATGGGGCCAATGGCCAGACGCGGCCCCGTTACGTTGGCAATGCGCAGCGAGAGCGTGGGTACACCTGACAACAGCATGAACTGCTCGCCGGCCGTTTTGGTGATGCCATAGCTGGTGAACGGGGCGGTCGGGTGGCTGGCAAAAATCGGCAGCTGCTGCGGCCGCCCGTAGCACAGTGCCGTCTGGAAGTTGACCAGTCGCCCGACGCCATGGGCCTTGGCTGCACGCGCGACATAGGTGCTGCCCATGACGTTGGTGCGCGAGTCTTCAATCCAGTCGTCGGGGTCTTTGTAGGCGGCGGCGGCGTGAACCACTACATCGGGTTTGAACGTGCCAAAGCAGTCGTTGACTAGCGCCTCATCGGCAATGCTGCCTTCCCTGACGGTCAGGCCTTCCACTTCCGGCACCACTTCGCGCTTGCCGGTGGCAAAGTTGTCAATGACCAGAATCTGGTGTCCCTGGGGTAACCAGTGTTCAATGAGGTTAGAGCCCAGGCAGCCAGCGCCGCCCGTAATTAAAATGCGCATGGGTGGGCTCTCTCTTATTTGCGTTCTTGGCGCAGGTGGGTGTATTCACCCAATGTGCCGTGCTGCTGGTAATAGGCCATGGCGGCCGATACTGTTTCTTGCAGGGGGGTGAATTCCACTTTGCCGAAGTCTTCAAAGGTGCGTGTGGGGTCCAGCAGAATGGAGAAAACGTCGTCAGGTCCGAGCTCCTTGACTTCGGCCTTGGGCTTGCCAGGAACGTCCAGTGCGTTGACGACAGCGTCATACAGCTCCTGAATGGCAACATCCTGTCCGGAAGAGAAGTGGTAGGCGCCATGGCCTACACCATCACAGGCCTTCAGCACCACACGAGCCAGGTCTTTCACGAATACAAAATCACGGCGGGCCTGGGTCACGAAGCACTGCTTTCCGTCTTTCAGGCGCTGGTAAAAGATCGGCAGGGGGCCGGCCACGTTGCGCGGACCAACCACGTTGGCCAGACGGAAGGTTACAAAATCCACACCTGAGAGCTCCAGGTAGTACTCGTTGGTGGTCTTGGTGATGGCGTAGCTGCTGCTGCCGGGAGAGCGCGGGTGGTCCAGCCGGATGGGCTGTTGCATGGGTTTGAGGCCGTAGCACAGAGCCGTCTGGAAATACACGAAGCGCTTCACACCAAATTTCTTGGCCGCATCGACCATGTTGGAGCCGCCTACGCAATTGGTCAGCGTGTCGTTGTACCAGTCATCCGGGTCCTTGTAGGAGGCCGCTGTGTGGACGATGGCATCGGGTTTGAAGTCGCCGATGAGCTTGTCCATCAGGGGTTTGTTGGCAATGGAGTCGATCACCACGGTGAGGTTGGGGTGCTCCGCCAGGTGTTCGCGGCGACCTGTTGCGAGGTTATCCACCGCAATCACGTGGTCACCACGCTCCAGCAGCATTTCAACAACGTGCGAGCCAATTTGACCCAGACCACCGGTTACGAAGACTTTCATTGTGTATTCCTCAGCAAAATAGAAATTGAATTTGTACAAGGCACTCAGGCCAGCAGGGCAAGGATGTCATTGGCAGCATTGCCGGTGCCGTAAGGCTTTGTGGCTACGCCATTGGGCGGGTTTTGCATTATCTCGTTTGTCGCTATAAGAATGGCCTCGGTGCAGGCGCCCACCAGCTGATTCCAACCCAGATCCACGGTTTCGACCCATTCGGTCTCGTCACGCATGGTGATGCAGGGTATGCCGTAAAAGAAGGCTTCCTTCTGCACGCCACCTGAATCGGTCAGGATCACCCGCGATGCCTGCTCTAGTGCCACCATGTCCAAAAAGGGCAGCGGCTCGGTGACGGTAATCCGCGCCAGCAGCGCGGCCATACCGTAGTCGCCGATGAGCTTGCGCGTGCGTGGGTGCAGCGGTAGCACCACGGGCAGACGGGTGGCGATATCGGCCAGGGCGCTCAGGATGGCGCGCAGACGAACGGGGTCGTCGGTGTTTTCCGCACGGTGGCAGGTTGCCAGCGCGAAGGCGCCTGGCGCCAGGCCCAGGGTTTGGAGCACGTTGCTGTTTTGCCGGGCACGCTCACGGTAGAACAGGGCCACGTCGAACATCACGTCGCCGACATTGTGGACGCCCCTGCAGACCCCTTCAGCCTTCAGGTTGTGGACGGCGGTTTCCGTGGGACAAAACAGCAGCGACGAGACGCGGTCCGCCAAGATGCGGTTGATCTCTTCCGGCATACGCATGTTGAAGGAGCGCAAGCCGGCTTCCACATGTGCCACCGGTATGTGCAGTTTGGCGGCGGCCAAGGCGCCAGCCAGGGTCGAGTTGGTGTCGCCGTATATGAGCAGCCAATCGGGCTTTTCCTGCAGAAGAACTTTCTCAACGCCTTCCAGCATACGGCCGGTCATTGCACCGTGCTGGCCACCAGAAATTTCCAGGTTGTATGCGGGTTGGGGTATGTCCAATTCATCGAAGAAAACCTTGGACATGTTGTCGTCATAGTGCTGGCCAGTGTGGACCAGTACCTCTTCAATTTTTCCGGCATGGCCGGTGCGGAGGGCCCGGGACACTGCCGCGGCCTTGATGAACTGGGGGCGCGCCCCGACAACAGTGACGACTTTCAAGCGATGGCCTCCAGCACAGCCTGGACAACCCGCCGCTGGGTGGACAGGTCCAAGTATGGATGCATGGGCAAGCTGAAAACCCGCGCTGCAACCGATTCCGCATTTTTCAGGCTGCCAGATACGCGGCACAGGTCGCGATAGGCCGGTTGTTGGTGCAGAGGCACGGGATAGTGAACAGCCGTAGGAATGCCCGCTGCCTTGAGCCGTTCCAGCACTGCTTCGCGGTTTTCAGCCTGAACCGTGAATTGACCCCATACACAGGTCCTGTCTGCGCGAACAGCCAGTCGCTGCACTGCGGAAACACCGCTCAGAAGTTCCAGGTAGCGCTCGCCGGCCAGCAGGCGTTGTTCGATCTCCCAGTCGAAGCGATCGAGCTTGGCAAGGACGATGGCGCACTGCAGCGTGTCCATCCGCCCGCCCACACCAATACGGGTATGGTAGTAGCGGCGTTCCTGGCCGTGCACCCGGACTTCACGCATGGCTTTGGCCAAAATGTCATCGTTGGTAAAGATGGCGCCCCCATCACCGTAGCATCCCAAAGGCTTGCTCGGAAAAAAGCTGGTGCAGCCGATGGTTGACAGGTTGCATGTCGCTCGGCCCTTGTATGTCGCACCAAAACTTTGCGCGGCGTCTTCAATCACTGGCAAGCCATGGCGTTCGGCAATGGCATTGATTTCATCCATGTCTGCCACCTGCCCATACAGCGAAACCGGCATGATGGCGCGGGTCTTGGCGGTTATGGAGGCATCCAGCAGGTTAGGGTCGATGTTGCAGGTGTCTGCTTGTACATCGACAAAGACAGGGACCGCACCCATCAGTGCGATCACTTCTGCGGTGGCCACAAAAGTGAAGGGCGTGGTAACCACTTCGTCACCAGGCCGGATACCAAGGGCCATGAGCGCAATCAACAAAGCCTCTGTACCCGAGGACACCGTGATGCAGTGCTTTGCTGCGGTGTAGGCTTCAAGCCTCTCTTCGAGTTCCCGTACTTCCGGACCCATGATGTACTGGCCATGGTCCAAAACGCGCTGTATACGGGTATCGATGGCGTGTTTCAGATCGGCGTATTGGGCTTTGAGATCAATAAATTCAATTTTGGATGTCATAGAAGCCTGCAGTTTGCATCGTCAATTTGATAGCTTGTTCCGCATGTGCAGGACACTTCGCCTGTGCCGTGCAACTGGATGCCGCAGGAGCACATCCAGCCCCGGCGTTTGGCAGGTACTCCCACCATGAGCGCGTAGGCGGGGACATCACGGTTCACCACGGCGCCTGCGCCAATGAATGCGTGTTCACCAATCGTGCAGCCGCATACGATAGTGCAGTTGGCACCCAGTGTGGCACCACGCCCGACCTGCGTAGGCCGGTATTCGTTCTTGCGGGTGATGGAAGAACGCGGGTTGTACACATTGGTGAACACCATGCTCGGGCCGCAAAAAACATCGTCTTCCAGACGTACGGCGTCATAGACCGAGACGTTATTTTGGATCTTGACGTTGTTGCCGATGATCACATCGTTGCCGACAAAAACGTTTTGCCCAAATGAGCAGGCAGTGCCAATTCGGGCCTCGGCGCAGATATGTACCCAGTGCCAGATGCGGCAACCGTCGCCAATTTGTGCACCTGCATCAACTATTGCTGTCGGATGAATGGTAACAGCCATGCTCAGTAGTCCAGGGGCAGAGCCACGCGTTTGCCATCCCGGGCTGACAGGTAGGTCGCGATCAGGGTTTCCAGGGATTTCAATCCTTCGCGGCCATCGGTTTCTGGCGACGCTTCGCCACGCAAAACCTTGATCACGTTGTCAAAGTACAAAGGATGGCCAAAACCGTACACAGAGGTCGTTTCGTAACTGGCATGCTTGACTTTTTCATCATCTGAGTGAGGTTCGGAAAATTCCCAATGTTGGATTTCGTTTACTGCTACGCCACCTACCCGTACAGTACCTTTTTCGCCAATGATTGTGATGCTGCCTTCCAGATTTTTTGGGTAGGTCAACATCGTGACGTTCATGGAGCCCAGAGCTCCGGAGCGCCATTCAACGCTGATGACACCGGTATCTTCGACTTCAATATTGCGCGCCAGCGTTGCTGTGTAGGCCTGCAGGCTCTTGATAGGGCCAATCAGCCAATCTAACAAATCTACGTAGTGGCTGGCCTGATTCATGAAGGCCCCCCCATCAAATTCCCACGTACCACGCCAAGCAGCGCTGTCGTAGTACTCTTGTGGACGCGTCCAAAAGACATTCAGGTTGACCATGTAAATGCGCCCGAATCGGCCCTGATCAACCGAGTTCTTGAGCAATTGAAGCGTGGCGTTACGACGATTTTGCTTCACCACGAAGAGGCGCACATTCGCATCGTCACAGGCTCTAACCATGCGCAAGCCGTCATGCCAGCGCGTGGCCATGGGCTTTTCAGTCATTACATGAAGTCCGGCTGCTGCAACATCAATTGCCTGCTCTGGATGCAATCCGCTCGGAGTCGTCAGAATCACAATATCTGCGTTTGTATCAGCTAGCAAAGTGCTCAAACTTGAAAATGGCTTGGCCCCTGTCAATCTGGCAGCAGCTTCAAGTGCTTTTGGATCGACATCACACACGCTCACCAGCTCTGCACGATCGGAATGCTGCTTTAAAGCTGCAAAATGGTTTTGAGCAATACGACCGCATCCAATAAGAGCGAAGCGGATTTTTCGATCGGTAATGGGAGCTGCAAAATGGCGCATAGTCAGGCCTTCACGATATGGTTGGCAGAGTCCAAGTAGCGTCCGCGAGAGTCAATAATTAGCTTTGCACTTGCCTTGATCAACTCATAGTCAAATTTTTCATGGTCAGTGGCCAACAGTACACAGTCGTAATTGCCTATCCGATCAGCGGTGAGTGCGACGCTGGATAGTTCAAAGTGGTGCTCTCGCATTTTGGGGAATATGGGAATGTGGGGGTCGCTGTATTCGACTTTTGCACCTAGGTCACGTAGTTTTTCCATCAAAATCACAGAAGGTGATTCACGCATGTCATCGACATTCTTTTTGTAAGCGATGCCGAGCACCAAAATGCGGCTGCCATTGATTGATTTCATGACTGAATTCAGTGCAGATGCAACTTTGGTAACAACATAATCGGGCATCGAGGAATTAACCTCTCCAGCCAATTCAATAAAACGTGTGTGAACGCCATATTCCCGTGCCTTCCAAGTTAAGTAGAAGGGATCTATCGGTATGCAGTGTCCGCCTAAACCAGGGCCAGGGTAGTACGGTACAAACCCGAAAGGCTTTGTTGCAGCAGCGCGTATTACTTCGTGGATATCGATATCCATCTTGTCAGCAACGATTTTCATTTCGTTAACTAGTCCGATGTTTACGGCCCTGTGGATATTTTCAAGTAGTTTGGTCAATTCTGCGGCACGAGTAGAGCTTACTGGTACCACTTTATCTATTACTTGTCCATATAGCGCCAAGCCGACCTCAAGACATTCGGCGGTATAGCCCCCACATATTTTTGGAATTGTACGAGTTGTAAATGTAGCATTACCTGGATCCTCTCTTTCCGGGGAATAGACCAGAAAGACGTCATTGCCCACCTTCAGTCCGCAGGATTCAACTCGCGGCAATAATTCTTCGTCGGTAGTTCCAGGGTAAGTTGTGCTTTCTAGTGAAATAACTTGGCCAAGTCGAAGAAAGGGAGTGAGTGAATCTGTTGTGTTTAGAACATAACTTAGGTCTGGTTCTCGATATTTGTTCAATGGCGTTGGAACGCAGAGAATCAACGCATCCACCTCTGGAATTTTTGAAAAATTCGATGTCGGTTCAAATCCACCTTTTAATGCATTTTGAATGGATTCTGAAGGTATGTGCTCGATATAGCTTAGTCCATCTGCAAGACTCGCAACCTTATCTACATCTATGTCAAATCCTATGACTTTGTAGCCAACCTCAATGTAGCGCAATATTAATGGCAGTCCAACATACCCAAGTCCTACTATTCCAATTACTGCTGTTTTGTTTTTTAGTTTTTCTATTAGGCGGGTCTTTGTGTAATTTTCTTGTGTGGTCATGTGCTAAACGTGCCTATCTTCAGTAATTGTTGGTATTTAATTGATTATTCAACTTTTGATTTGATGTTTCCATCAGTCATTATTTTTTGAAATGGGAGTTTGCCCCGATAAGGCAAGCGAATCAAAAAAAGTAACTTCACCACGGATGCGTTGTGAAGTATAAAATTTATTTACTTGACGGTGTGCGATGCTGCAGCCTCCCTCTGAAGCCCATGTCACTCTGCACGTATCTCTATTTTTTGAGACATTCTAACGGCCTCCGCGAGTATCCAGCGTAAGCTTGCTTTCAAGCATACGCCAGCACCTTGAAAATTGTGTTCACTTGTAGCGCCATATCCCACTGCTACCATTGCCGTAACGCAATCTTATGATTCACATCAAATGAACATCCTCCTGACCGGCGGCGCCGGCTACATCGGCAGCCACACCTACCTTGCTTTGGTGCATGCGGGGCTTGTGCCCATCATCCTGGATGACTTTTCAAATAGCAACCCCAAGGTGCTGGAGCGGCTGGAGCGCATCTCTGGAAAGCCGGTGCAGTGCGAGCGGGGCAGCGTGGCGGATTTGCCTTTGGTGCAGGGCCTGATACAGCGTCTGGGCATTCAGGCGGTGATTCACTTTGCCGCCTTCAAGGCCGTGGGGGAGAGCGTGGCCCAGCCGCTCAAGTACTACGACAACAATGTGGGCGGCATGACGCGGCTGCTGCAGGCCATGGACGCAGCGGGTTGCCGCACGCTGGTGTTCTCCAGCAGTGCGACGGTGTATGGTGACCCGGCCTCGGTGCCGATTACCGAAAGATTCCCCCGCCAGCACACCAACCCCTATGGCCACAGCAAATTGGTGATAGAGGACATGCTGACGGCGCTGCAGGTGTCAGACCCGCGCTGGAAGGTGGCGGTGTTGCGCTATTTCAACCCTGTGGGGGCGCACCCCAGCGGGCTGATTGGGGAAGACCCGCGCGGCACGCCCAATAACCTGATGCCTTTTGTGGCGCAGGTGGCTGTGGGGCGGCGCCCGTTTCTGAATATCTATGGCAATGATTACCCCACGCCAGACGGCACCGGTGTGCGGGACTATATCCACGTGCAGGATCTGGCCGCAGGGCATGTGGCTGCGCTGAAGACGCTGGCGGACAAGGGCCAGAGTTTCACTGTCAATCTGGGCACCGGCGTGGGCTGCAGTGTGCTGGACGTGGTGAAGGCTTTTGAGGTCGCCAGCGGCAAGCCGGTGCCCTACCAGTTTGCACCGCGGCGCGATGGGGATGTGGCCCAGTGTTATGCCAGCACCGACCTGGCCAATACGCTGCTGGGGTGGAAGGCGCAATTCGGGCTGGCCGCCATGTGTGCGGATACCTGGCATTGGCAGAGCGCCAACCCCAATGGTTATGAGTAAGCTGGCGGGTTGTGCGCGGGTAAACCCGATATTGTGAAATAGAGCGGATGTGTGTAACTGAAAAATGGCTTTTATTTATTACCCGCTAAAACATTGCGTTACTTCAAATTAAGGCCGTGTTAAGAAAAAGCAATAAGTAAATTTTTTTATCGTGGTACATTCCTGCTTCGGTAGAAAGTCTTTACCGACTTGTTTGATCCACCCCTTGTTGTTTAGTTGGAATAAATATAATGTCAAAACTGATTGATTTGCAAACCCAAATCGCCCATCTTCAAAAGCAGGCCGAAGAAATTCGCGGCAAAGAGTTTGAGGCAACCGTCACCGAAATCCGCCAGAAAATGCAGGCTTTTGGTATCACCATCAAGGATTTGCAGGCTACCAAGGTCAAATCCAAGGCAGGCCGCAAACCCAAGGTGGCTGCGGCTGACAAGCCTGCCAAGGTGAAAAAGGTTACCGCTGCTGTGGCTGCCAAATACCGTGGCCCGAATGGCGAAACCTGGTCCGGCCGTGGCCTGACGCCAAAGTGGTTGTCCTCGCTGATTGCCCAGGGCAATACCAAAGAGCAATACCTGATACCGGCTTAAAAAAACCGGGTTTTTGCTAGTGGGAGCCAGCCGAAAGGCTGGCCAATTGGTCCATGCCCAGCATGTGGAAGTAAACCTGCACCAGGCGTGGCAAATAAATGAAGCTGACTGCGCAGCTTCGGGCCTGACATTCCTGCGCCCAGCTATACAGGCTGCCTGCGGCACTGATGTCTATCCTGCCCAAGCGGGAGCAAGACACGGTAATGTGCCCAGTTGAACGCGAGACCGCACGCAGCTCCCGCAACGGTTTCGGGTTTTCACCTGTGACATTGCCTTTGAGCTCGTACAAGGCATATGCAGGAACGCTTTGTGGGCCGGAGTCATATGTACCCGATGGCATGGTGGACACAAACTCCGGAGCTTGCGGCACATCGTCGGCGTATACCAGTTTGCAGGCGACCGTTTTCCAGCTGGGTGGTGATACTTCATACGCCACGCAATATTCCAGCGCCAACTCTTCAAACACTTGTGGCTGTTGCAGTATGCACAGCATGTCCAGCTGTATCAGCCACCAGGCTTCGTTGCTGGCTGCATCACCACCAGACCGGCACATTTTCAATGCGGCCATCAGGGAATCAATACCCAGCCAGTGCAGTTCGATGGGGTTTTGGCACCAAGTCTGTATGAGCTTTGCCAGGGCTGTGGCGGTTGCGGCATCAATATGCTGCAGGGGCAACCAGTTTATCGAGCACACCTGACTGGCGGCAGGATGATGGGCTATGCAGTCTGCCAAGGCCCACGTGTCGAGTATGGCGGGGCATTTCCAGAAGGCCTGAATGGGCTGTTCTTCGGTGGCGCCGGGTGCACCCTCTTCAGAGAGTGAAAACCACTCTGCGGGGGAGCGGCCAAAGCGGCTTGCATAATCCAGGGCCAGTGCGTCAAAGCGGTCTTGCTTGCCGGAGCAGCGGTACACATCCAGAAGCGAGAAGGTCAGTAACTCGGTGTCGCTGTCGTCAATCTCAGTTGTGGCCAGCAGGCCAGACAGCGTAGTTACAGCTGCGCTGAATTCACCTTCGGCATAGAGCAATGCAGCGTCGCGCAGGCCAACCTGGATGGGTGTGAGTGCGATTCCGTCATCGGCAAACGGGGCGGGGCCGGATGCGGGGTAGGGCGTTTGCTCGTCATCTTCGGAGATGGCTTGCATGCCGGTGAAGTCCAGGTCCAGATCATCATCGGACGCATCAAGCGGCACGGCCGCCGAGTCGGTTGCCTGCGTCTGGCCTGTGAGTGGGGCGTGGCTGGAGCCCGATCCCCACCACTGTTCCAGGTGCGCTTCTGCGCCGTCAATCTTGCTCAGAATGGAGGTGCGCTCCAGGCTTCCCATGCCGCTGCTGCGGGCTTGCGACGCAGGTGCCAGCGTTATTTCCAGTTCCCTGGGCGGCTTGTAGCCCAGTCCACTGCGGATGATGGTGCGCAGTTGGTTGAGTTCATACACCCGCATGGCGTCGTTGCGGCGTTTGCTTTTTAGCAGTAGCCGGATGGATTCTTCCGAGTTTGCGGGTACGTCGGAGCGCATGGAGTTCTCGGAGTCCGCCTCGTCAGAGTCGGGCTTCCGGAACAAGTCGGTGAACTTGTTCAGCAGGGAGGTTGTGGGGCTCTTCGTCACCATGGTTCAGTTTACATCGCCTGGTTCAGTGCACTGGGGGGATGAAGCAGACACCAAATCGATTGGCCAGGTTTGACAGTCGTTTGTCCAGCGTCCAGAGGGTGGCAGTCGGGGTGATCAGCGTGGAGGCCAGGAGGGCGATGTCTACCAAACCACAGTCAATGCCGAACAGCTGTTCGCTATCGATGAAACTCCGGATTTCCTGAAGGGTCGCCTGGTTTGCGGGCAACAGAAGTTCAAGGTCACCCAAAGTGCGAAGCCGCGGCTCTGGTGGTGTGCCACAGGCCAATTCGGCCACAACCATGGGGTGAGTCAATGCCTGGTCGAGTGCCAGCAGTTGGGCCAGTACGCCATTTCGCTTGCGGAAATGGTCAGACCAAACCGATGTATCGACCAAGACACTCATTGCGCCACAGCCTCCTGGCGCCTGCGGGGAATATCCTCAAATTCAGGCATGGTTCCGCCAAGTGCGATCAAACGTTTGGCCGACTGGACTCTGACAAATGTCTTCATGGCCTCGCGGAAGATTTCTGCCTTGTCCATGGATGGGTCGGCCACTTCCAAGGCTTTTTCGTAGAGGGCGTCTTCAATGGTCACGGTGGTTCTCATGGCAGCTCCGAATCTGTATTGATGCCAATATGCATCATATTCGGCATTTATGCAAACGGCAACGCTTGAGCCAAAGCCTGCTTATATCCGTGTATTCCAACTGCCATTGCGGTCGCGACCAGCAAACAAAAAAGCCCCACCTTCTTGCAAAGGCGGGGCTTTTAAAGACCAGCAAAAAATTATTGCTTGATGGCTTCGACCTGGATCACCAGTCGAACTTCTTTCGGGAAGCCATAGGCCAAGCCGTAGTTCATGCCGAAGGCAGTGCGGTCGATGGTGGTTTCAAAGTCGCCGCCGCAGACTTCACGCTTGTTGAGCATGGGGCTTTCGTAGCAGTTGAACTGGTTGGCCTTCAGGGTGACGGGTTGGGTCTTGCCCAGCAGGGTCAGGTTGCCGGAGATGGCGGTGACCTTGTCGCCAGCGAAGGTGAACTTATCGCCAGAGAACTTGATGGTGGGGTACTTGGCGGCGTCAAACAGGTCGGCGCTTTGCAGGTGCTTGTTGAAAGCGTCAAAGCCGGTGTTGATGGAGGTGGTGTCAATGGTGACGTCCACTTTGCCGGTCTTGGCAGCGCGGTCCAGCTGGGCGGTGCCTTCCTTCTTGTCGAAACGGCCACGGTTGGTGGACGTGCCGAAGTGGCTGATTTCAAAGGTCACATAGGTGTGCGACGGGTCGAAGGCGTAGGTGGCGTTCTCTGCGTGGGCTACGGTGGAAAGCAGGGCAGCAGCGGCAGCGACAGCCAGAATGGTCTTCTTCATTAAAAAATACTCCTGAGGGTTGGTGGGAAACGTAAATGGAAAATAACGAGGCGCGAAATGTCTTACAGCTTGCCCATGCCGCTGATGGACAGCTTGAACCTGACCTGGACGTCGTCTGCCACCATGGAGGTGTCAGCCCATTCGCCTTCGCCAATCTTGAAGGCCAGGCGCTTGATGGGGAACTGGCCCACGGCGGTGGTGATGCCATTGGCCTGTGTCAGTGCGACGGGAACATCCACATCCTTGGTGTTGCCCTTGATGGTCAGCTTGCCAGTGACCTGAAACTTGCCGCCGCCCAGGCTTTTGACGCCCGAAGACTGAAAAGTGGCCTGTGGGAACTTGGGCACGTTGAACCAGGGGGCCTTGGGCATCTCGGCATCCGACTCAGGTGCACCCAGGGTGGCGCTGCCAGTGTCCACGGTGAAGGCGATTTTGGCTGCCTCGGGTTTGGCGGTGTCAAAGCTGATTTGCGCATCAAACTTCTTGAAATGGCCATCCAGGGGCACGCCCATTTGCTTGGTGACAAAACTGATGTCGCTTTGGGCGGCAACCAGCTTTTGCTGCGCCAGTGCGCTGCCGGAGAAGGTAAGCGCAGCGGCCGTGAGGGCCAGCAGCGAGAGGGATGAATACAGTTTCATGGTGGTTCCAAAAAATAAGGGGTTTAGCCGCGCAGCGACATGCGCTTGAGCAGGCCGTCGCGGTCAATCAGCTGGTGCTTCAGTGCCGCAGCAATATGCAGAACCACCAGACCCGCCAGCGCAAAGGCGCTGATTTCATGCCAGGGCTTGATCAGGGCCGCCAGTGCTTTGTCGGCGCTCACCAGGTCGGGCAGGGGTAATTGGCCAAACAGCACAACGGGAAAGCCTGCGGCTGATGTGTAGGCCCAGCCTATCAGTGGCACGATAAAAAACAGGGTATACAGGGCAATATGGGTTGCGTGGTGGGCCTTGAGTTGCCAAGCGGGCATGGCCTGAACCATCTTGCCAGGCAAGGCCGGTGCCGGGTGGCTCAGTCGCCACGCCAGGCGCAGCGCCGACAAGGCCAGGATGCTGATGCCAGCCCATTTGTGCCAGTTAAATAGTTTCAGGCGTGTAGGCGAAAACGGCAAATCAGCCATGTAGATACCAAACACGAAAATAGCAACTAATGCAGCGCCCAGCACCCAATGCAAAATAATTGACACGGGGTTGTAGCGTACGGTTGCTTTAAGTTCTGATTGCATGCCGGGAGTTTAGATGCGAATCCATTGCTAGTATTTGCGCTGAATTGTTGGCTAAGTAGCATTTTTTTGAATGCAAGACTGTTGCCCGAGGGGCGCGGAAGGCTGCCTGGCACAGGCAGACGGCAGCCCCCCACCTACAATCGATGTGAACTACTGCACACCATGAAAATACTCATTTCCAACGACGATGGCTTCCAGGCGGCTGGCATTGTGGCCCTGTATGAAGCCCTCAAGGATGTGGCCGAGGTGGAGGTCATCGCCCCTGAGATCAACAACAGCGCCAAGTCCAACGCACTGACCCTGCATTCGCCCCTGTATGTGCACCGCGCAGCCAACGGATTTCGCTACGTCAATGGCACACCCGCCGACTGCGTGCATGTGGCACTGACCGGTCTGCTGGACTACCGGCCTGACTTGGTGGTCTCTGGCATCAACAACGGCGCGAACATGGGTGACGACACCATTTACTCCGGCACCGTAGGCGCAGCCATGGAGGGTTATCTGTTTGGTATTCCGGCCATTGCGTTTTCGCAGGTGCAGCGCGACTGGCTGCACTTGGAGAGTGCGGCGCGCAAGGCGCGTGAGCTGGTGCTGTCTATGCAGCACAACCAGTTGGTTACCGCCAAGCCCTGGTTGTTGAATGTGAATATTCCCTGCCTGCCATTTGATGAGATCGGCAGCACCAAGCTGTGCCGCCTGGGACGCCGCCATTCGGCCGAGCCGGTGATCAAGCAGATCAACCCGCGCGGTGAGACCATGTACTGGATAGGTGCTGCCGGTGGTGCCATGGATGACTCCGAAGGAACGGATTTCCATGCCACGGCTACCGGCCACATTGCCATTACGCCGCTGCAGGTCGACCTGACGGACCACGCCAACCTGGGATATTGGGCACAAACTGCAGCGCGCCTGAACACAGCGCCCAAACCGCAATGAAGCCCAGGCCGTCTTTTCCGGCCCGGCTGGAGTCTGGCGCCGCAGCCAAAAAGACTGCACCCGCCAGCCCGGCACTTGGTGCAAGCCGGGTCATGCCGCAGCCACAGGGGCTTGGCATGGATTCGGCAGCCCACCGGCAGCGCATGGTGCAATTGGTGCAAAAGCAGGGCGTGCGCGATACCGCCGTGCTGGCCGCCATGGGCAGTGTGGAGCGCCACCGCTTTGTGGACACGGCCTTGGTAAACCAGGCCTATGAGGACACCAGTCTGCCCATTGGCCTGGGGCAGACCATTTCCAAGCCGGGGGTGGTGTCGCGCATGATCGAATTGCTGCGCAATGGCGCAACGGGCAAGTTGGGGCGGGTGCTGGAGATTGGTACGGGCTGCGGCTACCAGGCAGCGGTGCTCAGCCTCCTGGCGCAGGAGGTTTACAGCATTGAGCGCTTGCGTGGGCTGCATGACAAGGCGCGGGACAATTTGCGCCCCATGCGTTTGCCCAATCTGCATTTGCTGTTCGGGGATGGTATGGTGGGCTACGCCAAGGGTGCGCCCTATGCTGCCATCATTGCTGCAGCCGGGGGCGAGGCGGTTCCCCCAGCGTGGGTGGAGCAGTTGGCCATCGGGGGCAGGCTGGTGGCACCGGTTGTGAGCAGCGGCCCTCATGGGGCTGGCACACAGGCCTTGCTGGTGCTGGACAAGACCGCAGATGGCGTGCGCCAGACCCTGTTGGAGGCCGTTCACTTTGTCCCCCTAAAATCAGGCGTTGCCTAGAAGGAAAGAGTTTGTATGTCTGGAATGTTTTCTCGTGGTTCAGGTTTGGTAGCAAGCTTCATGGCACTGGCCTTGGTTGGCTGTGGCTCGGCCCCGCCCAACCATGCGCCAGTGGAAGACAGGACAGCGGTGGGCTCGTCTGCTCCGGCCGTGGTTGCGGCCGTGAAGCCGCCTCCCGGCTTTGAAAATGCGGGCAAACCGGGCTACTACACCGTCAAGCCCGGTGACACCCTGATCCGCATTGGCCTGGAGACCGGGCAGAGTCAGAAAGACATTGGGCGCTGGAATGCGCTGGAGAACCCCAACAAGATTGAAGTCGGGCAAGTGCTGCGCGTTATTCCGCCTGTTGGTGGTGAAGCTGTGGTCGTGACCAAGCCGGTGACCACCGGCACAGTGACCACCACCCCGATTGTTGGCAGCTCACCACTGCCTGCCAAGGTAGCTTCTGCTGCGGCTTCTGCACCTGCGCCTGCACCTGTTGCCGCACCCGTGAAGCCAGCGCCTGTGCCTGCGGTGGTGGCCGGTGCCGACGATGAGTTGGGCTGGATCTGGCCCGGCAAGGGCGCGGTGATTGCCGACTTCGACGAGGTAAAAAACAAGGGCGTGGACATTGCCGGCAGTGCCGGTGACTCGGTATTGGCGGCGGCCGATGGCAAGGTGGTCTATGCCGGTGCCGGCTTGCGGGGCTACGGCAACCTGATCATCCTCAAGCACAACAACACCTATCTGACGGCCTATGCCCACAACCAGAGCCTGATGGTCAAGGAAGACCAGACGGTCAAGAAGGGCCAGAAGATTGCCGAGATGGGCAATAGCGACGCCGACCGGGTGAAGCTGCACTTTGAGGTGCGCAGGCAGGGCAAGCCTGTGGACCCGCTGAAATACCTGCCTGCCAAATGACGGTGTAGGGCATGAAAAAGGACATTCAAGCGCCTGACAGCCCCTTGAATGAGCCTGCGCAAGAGCCGCCTTGGCGCGATGAGAAACTGGCCCGTGACCTGCTTGAACTCCATGCGGCTGACGAATCGGCCGATGCGCTCTCTGTTTACCTGAGGGGTGTGCGCCGCACCCGGCTGTTCACCGCCGAAGAAGAGTTTGCTTGCGCCACACGGGTGCAGGCGGGTGACTTTGCCGCCCGCCAAAGCATGATTGAACACAACCTGCGCCTGGTGGTCAGCATTGCCAAGGCCTATGCCGGGCGTGGCGTGCCACTCACGGACCTGATTGAGGAGGGCAATCTCGGCTTGATGCATGCCATCGAGAAGTTCCAGCCCGAACGGGGCTTCCGTTTTTCAACCTATGCCACCTGGTGGATTCGCCAGTCGGTGGACCGCGCCCTGATGTACCAGGGGCGCTCGGTGCGCCTGCCGGTGAATATCGTGCGCGAGTTGCAGCACGTGTTGCGGGCCAAGCGCCTCTTGGAGCACGATGCGGTGCTGCTGACCAAGCGCCCCGAAGGCGTTCGGGCCGAAGACATTGCGGCGTTGCTGGGCATTGAAGCCAGCGAAGTGGACGCGCTGCTGGTCATGGCCGAAGTGCCCCGTTCGCTGGACGCGGCCCTGGACCCGCATGGTGACGAGCAAAGCCTGGGTGACATGCTGGTGGACGAACTGTCCCAGGGGCCCGAGCACCTGACCCAGGCCCACGAGGTGGACCAGTTGCTGACGGCCTGGGTGGGCACACTCACACCGCGCGAGCGCGAAGTCATTGAGTGCCGCTTTGGTCTGCACGATACCGAGGCGCAGACACTGGAGGTCATCAGTGTGCGCCTGGGCATGACCAAGGAGCGGGTGCGGCAGGTGCAAAACGAGGCGCTGGCCAAACTCAAGCGCTACCTGGCACGCCGCGGTATTGATCGCGATGCGCTGATGTAGCGGCCCCCATCCCTGAGACAATCGGGGCATGGAAGAAACCACACCCACACTTACACACCCACCAAGCCCTGCCACTGAAAATCCGCTCCCCGAGGGCTGGCTGCTCGTCAAGTCCCTGGACCTTGAAGCCCAGGGCGTCGCCCACAAGCCTGATGGCAAAGTCGTCTTTATCGAGGGAGCCTTGCCATTCGAGACTGTCAGTGCGCGCATTCACCGTACCAAGAACAGCTTTGAGAAGGGTACGCTGAGCGAAATCCACCACGAATCCTCCCAGCGCGTGCGCCCGGCCTGCCCACACTTTGGCCTGCACGAAGGGGCTTGTGGCGGCTGCAAGATGCAGCACCTGCACGTGGGCGCGCAGGTGGCCGTCAAGCAAAGGGTGCTGGAAGACAACCTCTGGCACATCGGCAAGGTAAAAGCCGGCAACATGCTGCGCCCCATCGAAGGCCCGGCCTGGGCCTACCGCTACCGGGCGCGTTTGTCGGTGCGGTTTGTGCGCAAGAAGGGTGCTGTGCTGATTGGCTTTCATGAGCGCAAGAGCCACTTTGTGGCCGACATGAAAGAGTGCCATGTGCTGCCGCTGGTCATCAGCAACATGCTGCTGCCGCTGCGCGAACTGATCGCGTCCATGGACGCGGTGCAGACCCTGCCGCAGATCGAGCTGGCCATGGGCGATGTGCCCGTGCCCAACGGGCCGCCTCAGGTGCTTGCCATGGTGCTGCGCCACATGGAGCCGCTGAGTGTGGCCGACCTGCAGCGCCTGAAGGACTTTGCAGCGCTGAATCCGGGTCTGCAATGGTGGCTGCAGTCCAAGGGGCCAGAGACCATCGTGCGGCTGGACGAGTTGCCAGGCCATGAGACCGGCGCCTTGGCCTATGAATTGCCCGAGTTCGGCATCACCATGCCCTTCAAGCCTACGGACTTCACGCAGGTCAATCCCTTTATCAACCGGGTACTGGTGGCGCGTGCGCTGGGCTTGCTGGCCGTTGCCAAGCATGAGCGGGTGATTGACTGGTTTTGCGGACTGGGCAATTTCACCCTGGCCCTGGCGCGCCAGGCGCGCGAAGTGCTGGGCGTGGAGGGGGCCGAGTCGCTGGTGGCCCGTTCGCGGGATAACTACAGCCTGAACGCGGCTGCGCACGCGGTGCAACCGGCTCTGGCGCCCACCCGCTTTGTGGCCCGCAATCTGTTTGAGATGACGCCCGACATGCTGCGTGCCGACGGTGCTGCCGACAAGTGGCTGGTGGACCCGCCGCGTGAGGGCGCGTTTGCTCTGGTGCAGGCGCTGGCTGCGCTGAACCAGGCACTGGCTGTGACGAACGCGGTCGAACACGCCACGGACGCACCGGCCTGGACGCCGCCCCAGCGCATTGTGTACGTGAGCTGCAACCCCGCCACCCTGGCGCGCGACGCAGGTGTGCTGGTGACCGAGGCGGGCTACCGCTGCACTTTTGCCGGGGTGGTAAACATGTTCCCGCACACGGCCCATGTGGAGAGCATGGCGGTCTTTGACTTCGTAGGGGTTTAAGCGCCGCGCACGGGCTGGCGCACGGGCCTCACGCTCAGTGGGCTGGTGCCTCAGCCTTGTCGCCTGCTGGTTTGGCTTTGCCTTCTGCGGCCTTTTTGGATGCTTTGGTGGCTTCCTTGCCAGCCTTGGGTGACTCGGATACCACTTCCTCGCCACTGGCTACCGCGGCCGTGGGTTCTGTCTTGGCTTCCTTGGAGGGCACGCCGTCAATCTTGTTGTCGCGCATGTACTGGTCCATCTCCTTCCAGCCGGTGAACACCGCTGCCTTGGAGGCCTTCTCATTCATGGTGTAGCAGTCTTCAATGCCCCGCATGCCATAGCGGCAGGCGCTGCCAATGGCTTTGGAGTCGGCTTCGCGCTGCGCCACCTTGGGGTCGGCCAGCAGGGACTCCAGGTCGCACCCGGCCAGCAGCAAGGTCAGGGCAAAAAGAACGGCGCGTGCAATCATGGAAAAACCCGGTTAGACATAAGCCTGTATCGACACATTGGTGGCATTGTTAAGCACAACGCGCCCCAGCATAGCAACAAAAAGGGCCCATGAAGGGCCCTTTGGGGAGTCAGGGCAGCAGGCCCTTATTCGCGTTCACCACCAAAAATGCCTAGCAGTGCCAGCAGGCTCTGGAACACATTGATGATGTCCAGGTACAGCGCCAAGGTGGCTGTGATGTAGTTGGTTTCACCGCCATCAATGATGCGTTTGACGTCATACAGCATGTAGGCGCTGAAGATGCCAATGGAGGCGACCGACAGGGCCAGCATGCCTGCGCTGGAGCCCACGAACATATTGATCACGCTGGCAACCAGCAGAACGATCACACCCACACCTAGCCATTTGCCCATGCCGGAGAGGTCGCGCTTGATGACGGTAGCCATGCTGGCCATCACCACAAACACGCCAGCGGTGCCGCCAAAGGCCGTCATGATCAGCTCGGGGCCGTTCGTGAAGCCCAGGGTCATGCCAATCATGCGTGAGAGCATCAGGCCCATAAAGAAGGTAAAGCCCAGCAGCACCGGCACGCCGGCAGCCGAATTTTTGGTCTTTTCAATGGCATAGATGAAGCCGAACGCACCTGCCAAAAACAGGATCATGCCCAAGCCACCGCTGAACAACTGGCCAACGCCCGATGCCACACCCACCCAGGCACCCAGTACCGTGGGCACCAGACTCAGGGACAAAAGCCAATAGGTGTTGCGCAGCACTTTGTTGCGCTGCTCGGCAGAAATGCCGTAGCCAAAGCTGGTACCCAGCGTTGTGATGCGATCATTCATAGTCAATCTCCTTTAAAACCTGACAGGCAGGTGGAGCGATTTTAGGCTTTATCAAGAGCAGTGCCGCCAGCCTGGTTTGCATTGCACCGATTTTTTGTGGGGCTGCTGTGCATGCGAGGGAGGGAATGCGTCCGCGCAGGTGCCTTATGCTTGCGCCTTTTCCATTAGAAGTACATCCCATGAAAACCAAACACGTGCTCGAATCCTCCGAAGTCAAGTCCATCGCCACCGCCGCCGAGGCCGAGGCGCTGAAGAACAACTGGGCCGTGAGCATCTGCATTGTGGACGATGGCGGTCATATGCTGTCGTTCCAGCGCCTGGATGGCGCTGCACCCGTGTCGGCCCGCATCGCCCCTGGCAAGGCCCTCACCGCAGCCCTGGGTCGGCGCGAAAGCAAGGCTTACGAGGACATGATCAACGGCGGGCGCGTGTCCTTCCTGAGCGCACCCGGCCTGGAAGCCATGCTCGAAGGCGGCGTACCCATCATGAAAGACGGCCAGTGCCTGGGCGCTGTGGGTGTGAGTGGTGTGAAGTCCACGGAAGACGCGCAGATTGCCAAGGCCGGCATTGCAGCGATAGGCCTTTAAAGCCTTTCAACCTGGCGACGGGCCGCCCCGAGCCAGGTTAGCCCCCCAGGGGGGCAGAGAGCTACGCGCAGCGAGCGAACGTGGGGGCCTAGTAAGCCAAGCGGTCGGGGTGGATTTCCTGCAGGATGGTGGTGGCGATTTCTTCGATCGACTTGGTTGTAGTGGACAGTGAGCGTATGCCCGCGCGGCGCATCATGGCCTCGGCCTCGCTGACTTCCATCCGGCAGTTCTCCAGGGCTGCGTAGCGCGAGTTGGGCCTGCGTTCCTGGCGGATTTCGCTCAGGCGCTCGGGCTGTATGGTCAGGCCGAACAGCTTGGACTTGTGCGGAACCAGTGCCGGGGGCAACTGGCGCCTGTCAAAGTCTTCCGGAATCAGTGGGTAGTTGGAGGCCTTCAGGCCGTATTGCATGGCCAGGTACAGGGATGTGGGCGTCTTGCCGCTACGGCTCACGCCCACCAGGATCACGTCTGACTGTTCCAGATCGCGGTTCATCTGGCCGTCGTCATGCGCCAGCGAAAAGTTGATTGCCTCGATGCGGCTGTTGTACTCGGCGCTCTTGCTGGCGTCGCTGAAGCGGCCCACGCGGTGGTTGGACTTGATGCCCAGCTCGTTTTCCAGCGGATGCACAAAAGTGCCGAACATGTCCAGTAGCATGCCGCTGCATTGGTCGGTAATCACCTTGAGGATGTCCATGTTCACCAGCGTGGTGAAGACGATGGGGCGGTTGCCGTCCATCTCGCCTGCATGGTTGATCTGGCGGATGGCCTGATGGGCCTTGTCCACGGTATCGACAAACGGCAGGCGAACGCGGTGCGCCTTGATTTCAAACTGCGCCAGGATGGCGTTGCCAAAGGTTTCGGCGGTAATGCCGGTGCCATCAGAGATAAAAAATACAGTGCGTTTGGCCATGGTGGGGATTGTTTGGGGAAGTGGTGGGGCGGCGCCCTACAATGCTCGCAATTTAGCGCATTTTGTCCAAGCCAAAGCCCACATAACGCCAACAACAGGGCGCTCGGAGCAAAAGCAGACGCTGTCCGGTTTTAACTTCTGGAGCTTTGCTATGTCGAATCTATACAGTCCAACCGACCTGGTTGTACCTTTTGAGCACCTGCGCATGACCGATGTCGAATCGGTAGGCGGCAAGAATGCCAGCTTGGGGGAGATGATCTCCCAGCTACCCACCGGCGTGAAGGTGCCCACCGGCTTTGCCACCACGGCACATGCCTTCCGCGAATTCCTGAAATTTGACAACCTGGCCGAGCGCATCAGCAAACGCCTGGCCACACTGGACACCGAGGACGTGCGCGCCCTGGCCGTGGCCGGTGCCGAAATCCGCGCCATGCTTGAAGCGCAGCCGTTCCCCCCGGCGCTGGAGCAGGGCATTCGCGAATCGTTTGCCACGCTCTGTGCGGGCAATGACAAGGCCTCTTTTGCGGTGCGCTCCTCGGCCACCGCCGAAGACCTGCCCGACGCCTCGTTTGCCGGCCAGCAGGAGACCTTCCTGAACGTGGTCGGCATTGAAGACGTGCTGCACAAGATTCGCGAAGTGTTCGCATCGCTGTACAACGACCGCGCCATCAGCTACCGCGTGCACAAGGGCTTTGCCCATGACGTGGTGGCCCTGAGCGCCGGCATCCAACGCATGGTGCGCTCGGATCTGGGCGCGGCCGGTGTGATGTTCACCATCGACACCGAGTCCGGTTTCTCCGACGTGGTCTTCATCACCTCCAGCTACGGCCTGGGCGAGACGGTGGTGCAGGGCGCCGTGAACCCCGACGAGTTCTATGTGCACAAGCCCATGCTCAAGGCGGGCAAGCGCGCGCTGATCCGCCGCAGCCTGGGCTCCAAGCTGCTGCAGATGGAGTTCACCACGCCGGAAGAAAAAGCCGCTGGCGGCAAGCTGGTCAAGACCACCGATGTGCCCACCGAAATGCGC
Organism: Rhodoferax lacus; assembly: GCF_003415675.1. Lineage (GTDB taxonomy): Bacteria > Pseudomonadota > Gammaproteobacteria > Burkholderiales > Burkholderiaceae_C > Allorhodoferax > Allorhodoferax lacus. The sequence continues at coordinate 571,914 of NZ_QFZK01000001.1, read as the reverse complement.
AACCGCTATTCGCTGACCGACGCCGATGTGGAGCAGTTGGCCCGTTACGCCCTGGTGATTGAAGAGCATTACGGTCGCCCCATGGACATTGAATGGGGCAAGGACGGCGTGGACGGCCAGCTCTACATCCTGCAGGCCCGCCCCGAGACAGTCAAAAGCCAGTCTGCTGACAAGGTGGAATACCGCTACAAGCTCAAGGGCCGGGGCGCCGTGCTGGTGGATGGACGCGCCATTGGCCAGAAGATCGGTACCGGCCCGGTGCGCATCGTGCACAACATTGCCGACATGGACCAGGTGCAGGCCGGTGACATTCTGGTTACCGACATGACCGACCCGAACTGGGAGCCGGTGATGAAGCGAGCTTCGGCCATCGTCACCAACCGGGGCGGACGCACCTGCCACGCCGCCATCATTGCGCGTGAACTGGGCATTCCGGCCGTAGTCGGCTGCGGCCACGCCACCGAGAAGCTGCGCGACGGCATGCTGGTCACGGTGAGCTGTGCCGAGGGCGATACCGGCTTCGTCTATGACGGTTTGCTGGAGACCGAAGTTTCTGAAGTGCAGCGCGGCGTCATGCCCGAGATTCCGGTGAAGATCATGATGAACGTGGGCAACCCCCAGTTGGCCTTTGACTTCTGCCAGTTGCCCAACCAGGGCGTGGGCCTGGCGCGTCTGGAGTTCATCATCAACAACAACATTGGTGTGCACCCCAAGGCGATTCTGGACTACCCCAATGTGGATGCAGACCTGAAAAAGGCAGTGGAGTCGGTGGCCCGTGGCCACGCGTCGCCGCGCGCCTTTTACGTGGACCGCGTGGCCGAAGGGGTCGCCACCATCGGTGCGGCCTTCTGGCCCAAGCCGGTCATCGTGCGTTTGTCAGACTTCAAGAGCAATGAATACCGCAAGCTGATTGGTGGCAGCCGTTATGAGCCAGAAGAAGAGAACCCCATGCTGGGCTTCCGCGGCGCTGCACGCTATGTGTCGGCTGAATTTGGTGAAGCCTTTGCCATGGAGTGCGAGGCCATCAAGCGCGTGCGCAACGACATGGGCCTGACCAATGTGCAGGTGATGGTGCCCTTTGTGCGTACCCTGGAGCAGGCCCGTAAGGTCACCGAGCTCATGGCCAAGCACGGCCTGCGCCGCGGCGAGAACGAGCTCAAGCTGATCATGATGTGCGAGATTCCCAGCAATGCGATTCTGGCCGACCAGTTCCTGGAGTACTTTGACGGCTTCTCCATTGGCTCGAACGACCTGACGCAGCTGACCCTGGGGCTGGACCGTGACTCGGGTCTGGAAGTGCTGGCTGCGGACTTCGATGAGCGCGACCCTGCCGTCAAGGCGCTGATCAGCATGGCCATCAGCGCCTGCAAGCGCCAGGGCAAGTACGTGGGCATCTGCGGCCAAGGACCCAGCGACCATCCGGACTTTGCCCATTGGCTCAAGGACCAGGGCATTTCGTCCATCTCCCTGAATCCTGACTCTGTCATCGCTACCTGGCAGCAACTCGCCGTTTGATGGACATGGTGGCAACGCGTCGGCAGTGGCCTTTGCATACCGGGCTGTTGCTGACGTGGTTTGTTGCCTCCTTCGGGGTGGTCTTTTTTGCCCGGGATTTGCAGGATCTGCTGCCCGGGTGGCCTTTGGCGTTCTGGTACGCCGCGCAAGGCGCCTTGCTGGTGTTTGTTGCCATCGTGGTGGTCTTTGCGCGAGCGGCCAACCGGCGTGACGCCCCGGACGGTGACTTTGACAGTGTGTCGTTTGGTCGCAAGACCCGCCGCTACCACTGGCGTTTTGCCATCTTGCTCCTGGGTATGTTGGCCTTGCTATTGGCCTTGGCCATGGCCGAACGTGTTGGCCTTCGCAAGGCCTGGATAGCGGGCATATTTCTCTCTGCTTCCCTGATGGTGTATTCCATCATCGGGGTGTACGGACGGACTTCGGAAGCCGCTGAGTACTACGTTGCCGGCAGGCGCATTCCAGGCTTCTACAACGGCATGGCCACGGCTGCCGATTGGATGAGTGCCGCATCCTTCATCAGCCTGGCTGGCGGCTTGTATTTGCAGGGCTTCTCGGGCTCGGGCGGACAGCCCGGCGGCCTGGCCTACATCATGGGCTGGACCGGCGGGTTCTGTCTGGTGGCACTGCTGGTGGCACCCTATCTGCGGCGCTTGAATCTCTACACCATACCGGACTTCTTCGCCATGCGCTTTGGTGGCAGGTGGCCGCGCATGATTGCCGCGCTGGCCACTGTAGTGGTGTCCTTTACCTATGTGGTGGCCCAAATCTACGGTGTGGGTCTGATCACCTCGCGCCTGACCGGTGTGCATTTTGAAATCGGCATTTTGCTGGGCTTGGGCGGCGTGCTGGTGTGCTCCTTTCTGGGCGGCATGCGCGCTGTGACCTGGACCCAGGCGGTGCAGTACTGGGTGATGATTCTGGCTTTTCTGATTCCCGTGTCGTGGCTGGCCTACAAACAGGTGGGCAACCCCATGGCTCCCCTGGCCTACATCCAGCAACTGCAAAAGATCGGGAGCCTGGAACAGGAGCTCGTGAATTCGCCGGCAGAAAAGCAGGTGATTGCCGAATATGCACGGCGTGCAGACGTCTTGGAACTCAAGCTGCAGGATGTGGAGCAGGCCCTGCAGAGCGAGCGCCGTGAGCTGCGCCTCCGACTCAATTCCATGGGAACCAGGGCCGATGACGAATTGGCCAACCAGCTGCGGCGCGAGTTGGCCGCACTGCCACGCGACGTAGCCATTGCCCGTGAGCGCTGGACGCGTATGGCGCAGGACTACCGGGAGAGGGCCAAGCCTCTGGGGGGCGTGGCATCGCATGCCTTATCGTTTGAGGGAGACCCGCATGGCAAGCCGGAGCAACAACAGCTCTTTCAGACGTCCCGGCTGAATTTTCTGGCGCTGGTGTTTTGCCTGATGGTGGGCACAGCGGGGCTGCCGCACCTGCTGACGCGCTACTACACAACGCCCACCGTGGCCGAGACGCGCAACTCGGTTGCCTGGTCCCTGGTGTTCATTGCCTTGTTGTATGTCTCGGCGCCCGCGCTGGCTGTGCTGGTGAAATACGAGGTGATGGCCCATATCGTGGGCCAGCCCTTTGACGAGCTGCCCGGCTGGATGGCGCAATGGTCGCGCGACGCCTCACTCCTGAGCTTTGCGGATGTCAATGGCGACGGCATTCTGCAGTTTGCCGAGCTCAAGATTGGCCCGGACCTGGTGATGCTGGCCTCTCCGGAGATCAGCGGCTTGCCCTATGTGGTGTCTGTGCTGGTAGCTGCTGGTGGCTTGGCCGCAGCCTTGTCCACGGCTGATGGCTTGTTGCTCACCATTGGCAACGCACTGGCACACGATGTGTACTTTGAGGGTGACAGCAGCAAGGCACAGTCCATGCGCAGGGTGATGTGGTCCAAGTTTGCACTGCTGGTGGTGGCTCTGATAGCTGCCTATGTGGCAGCACAACGTCCGGCCGGCATTTTGTATCTGGTGGCGGCCTCGTTTTCGTTGGCAGGCGCTGCCTTTGTTCCGGCCATGGTGCTGGGCATTTTCTGGCGCCGCACGACCAGGCTGGGCGCGGTCGGTGGCATGCTAACCGGGCTGCTGGTCACGGCTTATTACATGGTGGTTAACCAGTCTGGTGTGCGGCATTACCTTGGGCTGACCGGTGACGGGCTGTGGCTGGGCATACAACCGGTATCGGCGGGCCTGTTTGGGGTCTGCGCAGGTTTGCTGGCTACGGTGGTGCTCAGCCTGGTGTCTACTCCTGAGCCTTTTGAGTCAGCTCCAGGGTCCCACCCGGGCTGGCGTAAGCTATAATCATGGGCTTCGCCTTGCTGCACCCTGTTTAGACGCCGGGGGCAGCTTTTTCCAAACCCGGATTGATGAACAAAATATCCGGGGACATCCACAAGGAGTATCAATGCGTCATTATGAAATCATCCTCATGATCCACCCGGATCAGAGCGAACAAGTTCCCGCCATGCTGGAGCGTTACAAGGGCATGATCACCGCTGGCGGTGGCAAGGTGCACCGTGTTGAAGATTGGGGCCGTCGTCAGATGGTGTACATGATCAACAAGCTGGCCAAGTCGCACTACCTGTGCATCAACATCGAGGCCGACCAGGCTGTGATGGCTGAACTGGAACACGCGTTCAAGTTCAACGATGCCGTGCTGCGTCACCTGACGGTTCTGAAGAAGAAGGCTGACACCGGTCCTTCCTCCATGATGAAGACCGTTGAGCGTGAAGACGCCCGCAAGGCACAACAGGCCGAATACCAACAACAAGCCTGATTGTTGAGGATCTGATACTTTTCCCAGCAAGGAGTGCAAGCCAATTCACTGGAACTGAAAGCCTGTATCGCAGAGGTTGAACCCATGCGCTACACACCGGCAGGACTGCCGGCCCTGAACTGCAGACTCGAACACGAGTCGCAAATACAGGAAGCCGGTGGAATCAGAACCGTGAAGATGACTATCAAGGCAGTGGCCTTTGGACCGGAAGCTGAGCGACTCGCCAAACAGGCGATAGGCAGCGAATGGGATTTCAAAGGGTTTCTTGCCAATGCACGCCAGGGAAAGTCAGTCGTTTTTCATATTCAGGATTTTTTGCAAGTTTAATTTTTAGGAGTCCATCATGCCCGGACCAAAACGTTTCAACAAAGACAAGCGCCCCAAGCGCAACACACAATCCCTGCTGTTCAAGCGCAAGCGCTTTTGCCGCTTCACCGTGACCGGTGTGGAAGAGATTGACTACAAAGACATCGACACGCTGCGTGACTTCATTGCCGAAAACGGCAAGATCATACCCGCACGCCTGACCGGTACCCGCGCCATTTTCCAGCGCCAACTGAACACCGCTATCAAGCGCGCACGCTTTCTCGCGTTGCTGCCTTACAGCGACCAGCACAAGATCTAAGGAGCAAGACACATGCAAATCATTCTGCTCGACAAGGTTGTCAACCTCGGTAACCTCGGCGAAATCGTCAAGGTCAAAGATGGCTACGCCCGCAACTTCCTGATCCCCTCCGGCCGTGCCCGCCGCGCTACCGAATCTGCCAAGGCAGAATTCGAAGCCCGCCGTGCCGAACTGGAAAAGGCCGCTGCTGCGAAGCTGGCTGAGTCCCAGGCACTGGGCGCCAAGCTCGGTGGCACGACCATCAAGCTGACCCAAAAGGCCGGTGTGGATGGCCGCTTGTTCGGTTCTGTGACCAACTTCGACATCGCCGAAGAACTGGCCAAGAACGGATACAAAGTTGCCAAGTCCCACGTGCGTATGCCCAACGGCCCGATCAAGGTCATTGGCGACAGCACCGTGAGCGTGGCTCTGCACACTGACGTGGTGGTTGACATCACCGTGTCCGTGTACGGCGAAACCGCTTAATTGCCTGCGAAGGTCCGGCCTGCTTGCAGGCTCGGGCCCCAACAAGAGCCGCCGGGGCTTTGTCCCCTGCGGCTTTTGTATTTGTGGGCCGGCTTATCCCGTGCTCCGCACAGCTTGTGCACAGCTTTTGCGACCCGTTGTCCCCAGCTTTTACCCTCGACGCCGCAGCCGTAGCGACGTAGCATGCAGGGTTACAAGGAATATCCATGTCAGCCGTTATTTCGCCTTTCGATGAGTACGGGCAAGACCGCCAGATCGCCGCACTTCGCATTCCGCCGCACTCCATTGAAGGCGAATCCAGCGTGCTCGGCGGCCTGTTGCTGGACAACGATGCCTGGGACCGGGTGGGCGATGTGCTGGTGGAGAGCGATTTTTACCGCTACGAACACAAGCTGATTTATGGCGCCATTGGCACCTTGGTGAATGGCAGCAAACCGGCCGACGTGATCACGGTCTATGAGCACCTGCAAAGCCAGGGCAAGGCCGAGGAAATTGGCGGCCTGGCCTATCTGAACTCGCTGGCACAGTACGTACCCAGCGCCAGCAACATCCGCCGCTACGCCGAGATCGTGCGGGACCGCTCCATCCTGCGCAAACTGGTCAGCGCCAGCGACGAGATTGCCACCAATGCCTTCAACCCGCAGGGCCGGGCGGTGTCACAAATCGTGGACGAGTCCGAGCAGAAAATCTTCAACATTGGCGAACAGGGCAAGCGCAACAAGCAGGGCTTCCAGGCCATGGATACGCTGGTGGTCAATCTGCTGGACCGGGTCCAGGAGATGGCTGACAACCCCAATGACGTCACCGGCGTGCGCACCGGCTTTTATGACTTCGACCGCCAGACCGCGGGCCTCCAGGCCGGTGACCTGATTGTGCTGGCGGCGCGCCCCTCCATGGGCAAGACCGCCCTGGCCATCAATATCGCCGAGAACGTGGCCCTGAACGAAGGCCTGCCGGTAGCCGTGTTCTCCATGGAAATGGGCGCGGCCCAACTGGCCGTGCGTATCGTGGGCTCGATTGGCCGCATCGACCAGGGACACCTGCGTACCGGCAAGCTCACCGATGAAGAATGGCCGCGCCTGACCGAGGCGGTGGAGAAGCTGCGCACCATCTCCCTGCACATCGACGAGAGCCCGGGCCTGACCTCCAGCGAGGTGCGGGCGAACGCACGGCGCCTGTCGCGCCAGTACGGGCAACTCGGCCTGATCGTGGTGGATTACCTGCAGCTGATGAGCGGCAGCAACAGCGACGGCGGCGACAACCGCGCCACCGAACTGGGCGAGATTTCGCGGGGTCTGAAGATGCTGGCACGCGAGCTCAAGTGCCCGGTGATTGCGCTCTCGCAGCTCAACCGCAGCGTGGAGCAACGCCCCGACAAACGCCCCATGATGAGCGACTTGCGCGAGTCTGGCGCCATTGAGCAGGATGCCGACATCATCATGTTCATCTACCGCGACGAGTACTACACCAAGGAAGCCTGCAAGGAGCCGGGTGTGGCCGAAGTGATCATCGCCAAACAGCGAAACGGTCCCACCGGGACCGTCAAGCTCGCTTTCCTGCGCAACATCACCAAGTTTGAAAACCTGGCGAGTGGTGGTAGCGGAGATTACTAATTAAAGGACTTCGCTGGCGAAGTCCGCCAAGCGAGAGCGTTCACCACGCGCCAGCGTGATGTGGCCACCGTGCGGCCAGCCCTTGAAGCGGTCCACGGCAAAGGTCAGGCCGGAGGAGCCTTCGGTCAGGTAGGGCGTGTCAATCTGGGCCAGGTTGCCCATGCAGATGATCTTGGTGCCCGGGCCTGCGCGGGTGATCAAGGTCTTCATCTGCTTGGGCGTCAGGTTTTGCGCCTCGTCGATGATCACGTACTTGTTCAGGAAGGTGCGTCCGCGCATGAAGTTCATGCTCTTGATCTTGATGCGGCTGCGGATCAGCTCATTGGTGGCGGCACGCCCCCATTCGCCGGCGTTGGTGTCGGTCTTGCCCAGCACTTCCAGGTTGTCGTCCAGCGCGCCCATCCACGGACCCATCTTTTCCTCTTCGGTGCCTGGCAGGAAACCAATGTCCTCGCCCACGCTGACGGTGGCGCGGGTGACGATGATCTCGGTGTAGCGGCGGTCGTCCAGCACCTGCGTCAGGCCCGCAGCCAGGGCCATCAGGGTCTTGCCGGTGCCGGCCGTTCCGGTCAGTGTCACGAAGTCCACTTCGGGGTCGGTCAGCAAGTTCATGGCGAAGTTCTGCTCGCGGTTGCGGGTGGTGACACCCCATACTGCGTTCTTGAGGTGGTTAAAGTCTTTGAGCGTCTTGAGGACTGCGGTGGTGCCGCGGATTTCGGTCACGCGGGCATACAGGCTGGGCTCGCCGGGAGACTCGAAGTACACAAACTGGTTGATCAGCATGCTGGGCACGGAAGGTCCGTCCACCTTGTAAAAGGTGTGCTGACCCTGCTGCCAGCTCTCCACGCTCTGGCCATGGGTAGCCCAGAAATCCGAGGGCAGGGCCAGGGCGCCAGAGTACAGCAGGTCGCCGTCTTCCAGCGTCTTGTCATTCTGGTAATCGTCCGTGGCCAGGCCCAGGGCACGGGCCTTGACGCGCATATTGATGTCCTTGGACACCAGCACCACTTCGCGTGGGGCAAACTGCTTGCGCAGGGCTTCCACCACACCCAGGATCTGGTTGTCGGCCTTGCCCTGGGGCAGGCTGGTGGGCAGGGCGTAATCCAGAGGCTGCGTCTGGAATAGCAGCTTGCCACGTGCGTCACGGTGTCCGGTGCTGGCCAACTGGAAGCCCGCTGTGATGTCGGCGCCCGGTGTGCCCGCCAGGGCATCCAGCGTGCGGCTGGTCTGGCGCGCATTGCGGGCCACTTCGGTCATACCCTTTTTGTGGCCGTCGAGCTCTTCCAGCACGATCATGGGCAGGTAGATGTCGTGCTCTTCAAAGCGGAACAGGCACATCGGGTCGTGCATCAGCACATTGGTGTCCAGCACGAAGAGCTTGGTCGGGCCTGTCTCTGCGCGCTTGCCGCGCTTGGCAATGCCAATAGGCTTGAGTGCGGGCTTGCCAAGTTGAACCGGGGCTTCCTGGGAAGCAAGCTGCGGTGCAGACTTGGGTGCTTCCTTGGCAACCGGTTTACTGATGGGAACTACAACACCCTGGGTTTGCGAAACGTCAACAACACGGGCCGCCTTGCGCGGCGGACGGCTGGCTAGCTGTGCAGATGCATCAAAGGCCTTGGCAGGCAGACTGTCAGCACGCTTGGAGGGGGCAGGGGGCAGTGGCATGTAGTGTGGCTCGTGAAGAAAGGTTTATTGGAAATCAATGCCGCAAAAGTGAAAAAGCCACCTTGAGCCAAGGTGGCTTTTGTCGGGAGCACGGTCGCAAGATTCAACGGCATGAAGGCCATTATGCATAAGCTTCAAGACACCGCCAGCGCACGTGTCTCAAAACAACAAGCATCGCAACAAAGACCGGCTTATGCAGCCTTCTTGTTGAGCAACTTGACCGACTTGAGTACTTCATCCACATGACCTGGTACTTTGAGGCCGCGCCACTCTTCTTTCAGCAGGCCATCGGCGCCCACCAGAAAGGTGCTGCGTTCAATGCCCTTGACCTTCTTGCCGTACATGATCTTGTTCTTGACCACGCCGAACATGTGGCACATTTTTTCTTCTGTGTCGGCAATCAGTTCAAACGGCAGTTCAAGCTTGGTCTTGAACTCATCATGGGACTTCATGTTGTCGCGGGACACGCCAAACACGGTTGCGCCGGCTTTTACGAAGTCCTTGTACTTGTCACGGAATTGCATGGCTTCCGTGGTGCATCCGGGGGTATTGTCCTTGGGGTAGAAGTACAAGACCATGGTTTTGCCATTGTGAGACGTGTTGCTCACTTTGATGCCGCCGGTGGCATTGGCTTCAAACTCGGGGAGTGGTTTATTGACAACGATCGCCATAGGGTATAAAAGTCTCGCGTACAGGTGTCATTCAAGGTGAAGGATGTTTCGCGTGACAGCGCAACGCATCCTCGACTGCAACCTGCGATTTTACTCTGAAACGTTCAAGGGCCTGAATGCGCCCGGTCAACGGCTCACAGCAAAAGAGCTGCAATCACTCTCCTGCCTTCGGCTGCCAAAAAATTGAAGGTACGACAGGCCGCCTGGGTGTCCATGGTTTCCACCCCGATGCGTTTGGCATACAGGTTTTGCAAGCAACCGGGATGCGGGAAGCGAATTCGTTCCCCACTGCCAAAAATGATGAGCTCCGGTTGCAGTTCGGCAAACAGGTCGAAGTGCTCCGGCAGCAGTCCCTCAAAGCCCGGGCACTGCCACAAGGTGCTGCCCGACTGGGCGTTCACAAACACGTTGCTGGTGAACTTCTCCCCATTCACGCTGACCCAACCCGCTCCATAGCCGGTGATAGTGGGGCCACTGGCGGCGTCGGGCAATAGTTTCATGGTGTGCGCAGGTGTACGTCTGAGCCCGCCGGGCCATGGAAAATGGTCCAGACAAAACGGGCAGATAACTGTGGTCAAATTATAGGTTTAGCCCTGACAACCCTGTTGGAGAGACTTTGAGAACCATTAGAAAATCAGCCAAGCTGGCCAACGTCTGTTACGACATCCGCGGACCCATCATGGACCGCGCGCGCCAGATGGAAGAGGAAGGCCAAAAGATCATCAAGCTCAACATCGGCAACCTGGCGGTGTTCGGTTTTGATTCCCCCGAAGAAATCCAGCAGGACATGATTCGCAACCTGCCCAATTCGGCCGGTTACTCCGACAGCAAGGGTATTTTTGCGGCGCGCAAGGCGGTCATGCACGAGACCCAGAAGCAGGGCATTCTGGGCGTTACCCTGGATGACATCTACCTGGGCAATGGCGCATCCGAGCTGATTGTGATGGCCACCAACGGCCTGCTCGATGATGGCGATGAGCTGCTCTTGCCCGCCCCCGACTATCCCCTGTGGACGGCCGCTACCAGCCTGTCTGGCGGCACGCCGGTGCACTACCGCTGCGACGAGTCCCGGGGCTGGATGCCGGACCTGGACGATATCCGCGCCAAGATCACCCCGGCCACCCGCGGCATCGTGGTCATCAACCCCAACAACCCCACGGGCGCCCTGTATTCCGACGAGACGCTGCTGGCCATTGTGGACATTGCGCGCGAGCACGGCCTGGTGATATTTGCGGACGAGGTCTATGACAAGGTGCTGTACGACGGTGTCAAACACACGCCCATTGCCTCGCTCAGCCAGGATGTGCTGACGCTTACCTTCAATTCCCTGTCCAAGAGCTACCGCTCCTGCGGCTACCGCGCGGGTTGGCTGGTGGTGTCGGGCGACAAACGGGTGGCCCGGGACTACATCGAGGGCCTGAACATGCTCTCCAACATGCGCCTGTGTGCCAATGTGCCAGGGCAGTGGGCCATACAGACGGCGCTGGGCGGCCACCAGAGCATCAATGAACTGGTGGGCGAGGGCGGACGGCTGCGCCGCCAACGCGATCTGGCCCATGAGCTGATCACTGCGATCCCCGGTGTCACCTGTGTCAAACCCAGTGCAGCGCTGTACATGTTCCCCAAGCTGGACCCCGCGGTCTATCCGATTGAAGATGACCAGCAGTTCTTCATGGAGCTGCTGCAGGAAACCCGGGTCATGCTGGTGCAGGGAACCGGCTTCAACTGGAAGACGCCGGACCACTTCCGCATCGTTTTCCTGCCCCACGAGGACGACCTGCGTGAAGCCATTGGCCGTGTGGCCAAGTTCCTGGAAACCTACCGCAAGCGTTACGCCAAATAAGCATTTCTGATCAGTGGCCGGTGCAAGCGCACGGGCCCAACCTTTTTTAAGCGAAGAACTTTATGAAACCGATTCAAGTAGGCCTTTTGGGCATTGGCGTTGTGGGCAGCGGCACTTTCAATGTGCTCAAGCGCAACCAGCAGGAAATCCAGCGCCGCGCCGGCCGCGGCATCGAAATCACCATGGTGGCGGACCTGGACGAGGCGCGCGCCCGTGCCGTGGTTGGCCCCGACGTGCAGGTGGTCAACGACGCCCGCAAGGTGATTGCCAACCCCGACATCGACATCGTCATCGAGCTGATTGGCGGCTACGGCATTGCCAAGACCCTGGTGTTGGAGGCCATTGCGGCGGGCAAGCATGTGGTCACCGCCAACAAGGCGCTGCTGGCCGTGCACGGAACCGAGATTTTTGCAGCTGCTTCCGCCAAGGGCGTGATGGTGGCGTTCGAGGCGGCCGTGGCCGGCGGCATCCCCATCATCAAGGCCCTGCGCGAAGGCCTGACGGCCAACCGCATCGAGTGGATCGCCGGCATCATCAACGGCACCACCAATTTCATCCTGTCCGAGATGCGCTCCAAGGGACTGGACTTTGGCGTGGTTTTGAAGGAAGCGCAGCGCCTGGGCTATGCCGAGGCCGACCCCACCTTCGACATCGAAGGTATCGACGCGGCCCACAAGGCCACCATCATGTCGGCCATCGCCTTTGGCGTGCCGGTGCAGTTTGACAAGGCCTATGTGGAAGGCATCACCAAGCTCTCTGCCCAGGACATCAAGTACGCCGAACAACTGGGCTACCGCATCAAGCTGCTGGGTATTGCCAAGCGCCGCCCCGAGGGCATCGAGCTGCGCGTGCACCCCAGTCTGGTGCCCTCCAAGCGCCTGATTGCCAACGTGGAAGGCGCCATGAACGCGGTAGTAGTGCAGGGCGACGCCGTTGGCACCACGCTCTACTACGGCAAGGGCGCAGGCTCCGAGCCCACGGCCAGTGCCGTGATTGCCGACCTGGTGGACATCACCCGCCTGCACACCGCCGATTCGGCGCAGCGCGTGCCGCACCTGGCCTTCCAGCCCAACGCCATGAGCGACACCCCCATCCTCCCCATGGCCGACGTGGTGACCAGCTACTACCTGCGCCTGCGCGTGGCCGATCAGGCCGGTGTGCTGGCCAAGGTAACCGGCATTCTGGCCGAGTCCGGCATCAGCATTGACGCCGTGCTGCAGCGCGAAGCCGACGAAGTGGGCGGCGTGGATGCCACCCAGACCGACCTCATCATCCTGACCCACGACTGTGTGGAAGCCCGGATGAACGTGGCGCTGGCTGCCATGCAGGCGCTGCCCACCGTGCTGGAGCCCATCACCCGCATCCGCAAGGAAGAACTGGCATGAAATACCTGAGCACCCGCGCCGCTGCCTCCTCACCTGAGCGCAAGCGCTTCTGTGAAATCCTGCTCGAAGGCCTGGCGCCGGACGGCGGGCTGTACCTGCCGGAGAGCTATCCGCAGGTCAGCGACGACACGCTCAACCGCTGGCGCACGGTCTACCACAGCCAGGGCTATGCCGAGCTGGCCTTCGAGATCCTGTCTCTCTACATCGACGACATCCCGGCAGCCGACCTGCGTGCCCTGTGCGCCAAGACCTATACCGCCGAGGTGTTTGGTACGGGTGAGATCGTGCCCCTGCGCCACGTGGAAGAGGGGCTGTGGATCGAGGCCCTGTCCAACGGCCCGACCCTGGCCTTCAAGGACATGGCCATGCAGCTGCTGGGCAACCTGTTTGAGTTTGAGCTGGCCCGCCGCGGTGAAGAGCTCAACATCCTGGGCGCCACCAGCGGTGACACCGGCAGTGCGGCCGAATACGCCATGCGCGGCAAGCAAGGCGTGCGCGTCTTCATGACCAGCCCGCACGGCCGCATGAGCCCCTTCCAGCAGGCCCAGATGTTCAGCCTGCAGGATGCCAACATCTACAACATCGCCGTGGAAGGCGTGTTCGATGACTGCCAGGACATCGTCAAGGCCGTCAGCAACGACCTGGACTTCAAGCGCAAGTACAAAATTGGCACCGTCAATTCCATCAACTGGGCCCGCCTGTTGGCCCAGGTGGTGTACTACTTTGCCGGCTACATCCAGGCCACGGAAAGCAATGCCGAGCAGGTGTCGTTTGCCGTGCCCAGCGGCAACTTTGGCAACGTCTGCGCCGGCCATGTGGCGCGCATGATGGGCCTGCCCATTGCCCAACTGGTGGTGGCCACCAACGAGAACGATGTGCTCGACGAGTTCTTCCGCACCGGCATCTACCGTGTGCGCGGTAGCGCCGACACCTTCGAGACCTCCAGCCCCTCCATGGACATCTCCAAGGCCAGCAATTTCGAGCGCTTTGTGTTCGACCTGCTGGGCCGTGACGGCGAGCGCGTGAAGGCCCTGTTTGGCGAAGGCCTGAGCAAGACCGGCCGCTTTGACCTGAGTGCAGACCCGCTGTTTGCACAAGCTGCCAGCCGTTACGGCTTTGTCAGCGGCAAGAGCACCCATGCCGACCGCCTGGCCACCATACGCGCCACCTGGGAGCAGCACGGCTTCATCATCGACACGCACACCGCCGACGCCCTCAAGGTGGCGCAGGAATTGCGCACGCCCGCGCACCCCATGATCGTGCTGGAAACCGCTCTGCCCATCAAGTTCGCCGCCACCATCGTGGAAGCCCTGGGCCGCGAGCCCGAGCGCCCCGCTGGCTTCGAAGGCATAGAGGCACTCCCCAAGCGCGTGCAGGTGATGGCCGCGGACGCGGACCCCATCAAGGCGCTGATTGCACGCGAGTGCGGCTACTGAAAAGACACCACCATGGCAGCACCGCAGCGCGCGCCGCTTAAACCGCTTTCCGAGGCGCTGGCGCAACTGCTGGCTGCGGCCTTGCCCGTTGCCGGCACCCAGCAGGTTGCCACCCTGGAGGCCGATGGCCGTGTGTTGGCCGCCGATGTGGTCTCCGCACTGCACGTGCCGCCGCAGGACAACAGCTCCATGGATGGCTACGCCTTGCGGGTACAGGACGTGGGCACTCCGGGTGTGCAGATGCCGGTTTCCCAGCGTATCCCGGCAGGCTCGGCTGGTGCGCCGTTGCTGCCGCAGACGGTGGTCCGCATTTTTACCGGTGCCCCTATTCCCGCAGGAGCCGATGCGGTGGTGATGCAGGAAGACTGTGCACTGCTGCCCGTCCAGGAAGGCGATGCGGCCCGCGTGCAGGTCAACACCGCACCGCAGCCCGGCCAATGGATTCGCCGTGCCGGTGAAGACGTGGCCCGGGGGGACGTGGTGCTGTCGCGCGGCCAGCGCTTGGGACCCGCCGAACTCGGCCTGGCCGCCAGCATTGGCCTGGACCAATTAACGGTGCTGCGCCGCCCGCGCGTGGCTCTGTTCTCTACCGGTGATGAACTGGTGATGCCGGGCACCGTAGCGCCTCAGGACATGCCGCCCGGCGCCATCTACAACTCCAACCGATTTTTCCTGAACAGCCTGCTGCGCCGTATGGGCTGCGAGGTCACCGACTTCGGCATCGTGCCCGACAAGCTGGACGCCACCGTGCAGGCCCTGCGCGATGCCAGTGCCGCGCACGATGTGATCCTCACCAGCGGTGGCGTCTCGGTGGGCGAAGAAGACCACATCAAGCCCGCTGTGCAGACGCTTGGGCAACTGGACCTGTGGCAAATCGCCATCAAACCCGGCAAGCCCTTTGCCAAGGGCACGGTGGGTGCGGCCCATTTCATTGGCCTGCCCGGCAACCCGGTGTCCAGCTTTGTGACTTTTTTGCTGCTGGTGCGGCCCTTTTTGCTGCGCTTGCAGGGCGTGACCGATGTTGCGCCAAAGGGAGCCAGCATGCGCGCCGATTTCAGTTGGCCGCGCGCCGACAAGCGCCAGGAATTCCTGCGCGTGCGCCGTAACGCCCAAGGTGGCCTGGACCTGTTTGCCAACCAGAGCTCGGGCGTGCTGACCTCAGCCGTCTGGGGTGACGGCCTGGTGGATAACCCTGCCGGGCAGACCATTGCGCCGGGTGATACCGTGCGCTTTATTTCCTTTGCAGAGTTGCTGGCATGAAGATCACGGTGCGCTACTTTGCCTCCATCCGCGAGGCCGCAGGAACTTCTTCTGAAGTCCTGCAAACCCAGTCCACCACACTGGCCCAACTGCGTGACGAACTGATACAGCGCCCCGGCGCAACCGGCGCCGCCCTGGCCCGCGGCCGCGCCGTGCGCCTGGCACTCAACCAGGTCATGAGCGACGAGTCGGCCATGCTGGCAGATGGGTGTGAAGTGGCTTTCTTCCCGCCGGTTACCGGAGGCTAGCAGGCAGCCCCATGACCAACCCACGCGTTTCCATCCAGACCCAGGACTTTGATTTGTCAGAGGAGGTGGCGCGCCTGCAGGCCGGCGACAAGCGGGTAGGGGCGGTGTGCAGTTTTGTCGGGCTGGTGCGCGACCGCAATGGCGGCGCCGAGTCGTCGGTGCAGTCGATGGAACTGGAGCATTACCCGGGCATGACCGAGAAGTCCATCGAAGCCATGATTGACGAAGCGCATCAGCGCTTTGACTTCTTCGATGCGCGGGTGGTGCACCGGGTGGGCCTGTTGCAGCCGCTGGACCAGATTGTGTTGGTGGCAGTGACGTCGGCGCACCGGGGCGAGAGTTTCAAGGCCTGCGAGTTCCTGATGGATTACCTGAAGACGCAGGCGCCATTCTGGAAGAAGGAGGCCACAGCGGATGGCGCGCAGTGGGTGGATGCCCGGGTGAGTGATGACGCGGCGTTGGCGCGCTGGGGGATTGCGGGGAGCAACGCCGTAGAGTGATCTCCGGCGAGAATTGCGGGTAGCTGTTCGCCTCCTTTTGTGGTGGGGTCGAAGCGGGCAAGGGCGGGGGCCTCATGGCGTCAAAGGCCCGCAAATCGGCCCCCACCCTTACCCGCTTCGACCTGCCTACACTTTTGGTACGCAATCGTTCCAAAGACCCCCTTGCCGACGGCTGCCTTTGTATGAGGTGCCTTTTGCATTTCAACCAGAGCGCACCAACCCTTCCGTGCTCGCCGGGATGGGAGTGCCCTGGGGCCGATTTGCGGGCCTTTGACGCTATGAGGCCCCAGGGCACTCCCATCCCGGCAGGCGCAGCAGCAAGGCGAAGGTTGTTTGACATATATCAGCCAAGCGCCCCCGTTAAGCGTCCCACCGCACTTGAAAACGGAGGGGCCAGCCCTCAAGCTATGTAGCAACCGACACCACTGTCAAAGGAAGTTTCATGCGTACCGACAAACTCACCACCAAATTCCAGGAAGCCCTGGGCGACGCGCAGTCACTGGCACTGGGCAATGACAACGCCTATATCGAACCGGCCCACGTGCTGGCCGCCATGCTGCGCCAGGAAGATGGCCCCAAGGCGCTATTGCAGCGTGCGGGTGTCAATGTGGGCGGCTTGCTGACGGCTGCCGAGGCCGCGATCAAGAAGCTGCCCCAGGTGCAGGGCCACGAGCAGGTGCAGGTGGGGCGCGACATGGTGTCGCTGCTGCAGGCGGCCGAAAAAGAATCCATCAAGCGCAGTGACCAGTTTGTCTCCAGCGACATGTTCCTGCTCGCGCTGTGCGACAACAAGGGCGACGCGGGCAACCTGGTGCGTGCCAGCGGCATGAACCGCAAGAGCCTGGAGTCGGCCATTGAAGCCGTCAGTGGCGGCCAGCGCGTGGACAGTGCCGATGCAGAAGACCAGCGCGAGTCGCTCAAAAAATACTGCGTGGACCTGACCGAGCGCGCCCGCATGGGCAAGCTCGACCCGGTGATTGGCCGTGACGATGAAATCCGCCGCGCCATCCAGGTGCTGCAGCGCCGCACCAAGAACAACCCGGTGCTTATCGGCGAGCCCGGTGTGGGCAAGACGGCCATCGTCGAAGGCTTGGCCCAGCGCATTGTGGCCGGTGAAGTGCCGGATTCCCTCAAGGGCAAACGCGTGCTGTCGCTGGATATGGCATCCCTATTGGCCGGTGCCAAGTTCCGTGGCGAGTTTGAAGAGCGGCTGAAAAACGTGCTCAAAGACCTGGCCAAGGACGAGGGCCAGACCATTGTGTTCATTGACGAGCTGCACACCATGGTGGGCGCGGGCAAGGCCGAAGGCGCCATGGACGCGGGCAATATGCTCAAGCCCGCGCTGGCCCGTGGCGAACTGCACTGCGTGGGTGCCACCACGCTGGACGAGTACCGCAAGTACATCGAAAAGGACGCTGCGCTGGAGCGCCGCTTCCAGAAGATTCTGGTGGGCGAACCCACTGTGGAGGCCACCATTGCCATCCTGCGTGGCCTGAAGGAACGCTACGAGGTGCACCACGGCGTGCAGATCACCGACCCGGCCATCGTGGCCGCGGCCGAGCTGTCCAACCGCTACATCACCGACCGCTTTTTGCCCGACAAGGCGATTGACCTGATTGACGAGGCAGCCTCCAAAATCAAGATCGAGCTGGACTCCAAGCCCGAGCTGATGGACAAGAAGGACCGGCGCCTGATCCAGCTGCAGATTGAGCGCGAAGCCGTCAAGCGCGAGAAGGACGAGGCCTCGCAAAAGCGGCTGGAACTGATCAACGAAGAGATCCAGAGCCTGCAAAAGGAAATTGCCGACCTGGATGAACTCTGGAAGGCCGAAAAGGCCCAGGCCCAAGGCTCCAAAACCATCATGCAGGAAGTCGAAAAAGTGCGCTTCCAGATCAAGGAACTCACCGACAAGGGCGACTTCAACAAGGCCGGTGAGCTGCAATACGGCAAGCTGCCCGAGCTGGAAAAACGCCTGAAGGACGCGCAGTCCCAGGAAGCAGGCAAGGCCCAGTCCGCCAAGGATGGCGGGCGCGCGCAGCTGCTGCGCACCATGGTGGGCGCTGAAGAAATTGCCGAGGTGGTGAGCCGCGCCACCGGCATTCCGGTGGCCAAGATGATGCAGGGCGAGAAAGACAAGCTGCTACAGATGGAGGTCAAGCTGCATGACCGCGTGGTCGGGCAGGACGAAGCCATTGCCGCTGTCTCCAACGCCATCCGCCGATCGCGCTCGGGTCTGTCTGACCCGAACCGCCCCACCGGTTCCTTCCTGTTCCTCGGCCCCACGGGCGTGGGCAAGACCGAGCTGTGCAAGGCGCTGGCTGGTTTCATGTTTGACAGCGAGGACCACCTGATCCGCATCGACATGAGCGAGTTCATGGAGAAGCACTCCGTGGCCCGGCTGATTGGTGCGCCTCCGGGCTATGTGGGTTACGAGGAGGGCGGCTACCTCACCGAGGCAGTGCGCCGCAAACCCTATTGCGTGGTGCTGCTGGACGAAGTGGAAAAGGCCCACCCGGATGTCTTTAACGTGCTGCTGCAAGTGCTGGACGATGGCCGCCTGACCGACGGCCAGGGCCGCACCGTGGACTTCAAGAACACGGTGATTGTGATGACCAGCAACATCGGCTCGCACCTGATCCAGAGCATGGTGGGCCAGGACACGGACGACATCAAGGAAGCCGTCACCGGCGAGCTCAAAAACCACTTCCGCCCCGAGTTCCTCAACCGCATTGACGAGACCGTGGTGTTCCATGCGCTCGATGCCCAGAACATTGCTTCGATTGCCAAGATCCAGTTGCAGGTGCTGATGGCGCGCCTGTCCAAGTTGGACCTGACGCTCGATGTGTCGGACGCGGCCGTGGCCGAGCTGGCCAAGGTGGGATTCGATCCGCTGTATGGTGCGCGGCCCCTGAAGCGTGCGATCCAGCAGCGTATTGAGAACCCGTTGTCGAGGTTGCTGCTGGAAGGCAAGTTCGTTCCGAAGTCCACCATCCGGGTGGGGGTGGACCCGATCCTGGCGCCGGGCGAATTCAGCTTCAATTAAGAGCGGCAAAGCGGAGTCGCCCAAGTGATAGGGCGCTGGGCGGGGTCATGCAGAGGCGATTAACATCGCTGGCATGACCACTGCCGCCGCCAGCACCACTTTCCCCGCCCCGGCGGTTCCCCTGCAGCAGGACGCCGCCATCATCGGCCTGGTGGGCCTGGCGCATGCCAGCTCGCACTTTAGCCATTTGCTGCTGCCGCTGATGTTCCCGGTCTTCATCAAGGAGTTTGGATTCAGCTTTTCCGAGCTGGGCCTGTTGATGACGGTGTTCTTTGTGGTCTCCGGTGTGGGCCAGGCCTGTGCCGGTTTTGTGGTGGACCGGTTGGGTGCGCGGCCGCTGTTGTTCATGGCCATGGTGATTTTTGTGCTGGCCTGTGTGAGCGCCTCCATGGTGACGGGCTACACCGGCCTGGTGCTGGTGGCGGCACTGGCGGGCCTGGGAAATGCCACATTCCACCCCGTGGACTTCACCATCCTCAACCAGCGTGTGTCAGCGCCGCGTTTGGGCTATGCCTTCAGCGCCCATGGCCTGACCGGCAACCTGGGCTGGGCCGCAGCACCCGTGTACCTGGCCACCATGACAGCTGCCTTTGGCTGGCGCAATGCCTATCTGGGCGCTGCCGTGCTGTACGCGCTGATCCTGGCGCTGCTGGTGCTCAAGCGCGACAAACTGTCTACCCAGGTGGCCCACCATGCGCGCGACACAGGTGTGCAGGCACCCCACGCCATGGCCTTCATGAAGTTGCCGGTGGTGTGGTGGTGCTTCGCCTTTTTCCTGCTGTCCACCATGACCATGGCCGTGATCCAGAGTTTTTCGGTGTCCATTCTCAAGGCCATGCATGGCGTGAGCTTTGAAGCGGCCACGCTGACGATCACCGGCTACATGCTGGCGGGTGCCTTGGGCATGTTCATCGGTGGTTTTGTGGCCGCACGCACACCCAATAGTGACCGGGTGGTGGCCGTTTGCATGGGCGCAGGTGCCCTGTTGCTAGCCTTGTGTGGCACGGGTTGGCTGGGAGCGAATGCCACCATGGTCATCCTGGCCTCCAGCGGCTTTGCCATCGGCATAGGTGGGCCTTCGCGCGACATGATGATCAAGAAGGCCACGCCCAAAGGCGCCACCGGCCGCGTCTATGGCCTGGTGTATTCCGGGCTGGATACCGGTTTTGCGATTTCGCCCCTGGTGTTTGGCGGCTTCATGGATCGGGGTTGGTATGGCGCCACACTGATTGGTGCCGCAGCGGTGCTGATGCTCAGTGTGGTGGCGGCACTGGGCGTGGGCCAACGCACCCAGCGTTAACCGCCACGCCAGCCGCGCCAGATCTGCAGGCTCCATTGCATGGGGTTGAGCCCCATCACCAGCAGGCAGGCCAGCAGAATCAATCCGCCCCCGGCCACCATGGCCGCGCTGGTGGGTTCACCCAGGAGCAGCACGGCCCACAGCACGCCAAAGCCTGTGCTCAGGAATGTGGAGCTGAGCGCCGCCATGGGCGGCACGTGGCGCATGATGCGCAGGTACATCCAGTAGGCCAGGCCCGAAGTCAACAGGCCCATCAGGGTCACAGCAGCCAAGGCGCCCCAGGTCACATGGGCGCGCGGCAGATCGTAAGCGGCACCGGGCAGCATCAGCACCACGGCGGCGGCATGCATGCCCGCGGTAATCTGCAGGGGCTCCATGCGGGCTATGGCTTTTTTGAGGAAGGGCGTGGACACGCCCGAGATGGCCGCACCTCCCATGCAGGTCAGTGCTGCGATCACCAGCGCATGCGTGGGCTCCACCGGGCCCAGGCGCACCACCAGCGCCGCCCCCACAAAGCCCAGCAGACAGCCCAGCATCTTGGGCGCGCTCAGGGCCTCTTCCTTGAGCCAGGCCGAGGCAAAGGCGCCAAACAGCACGGAGGTGACGGTCAGCAGCGCACCATAGCCCGCGGGCAACTCCAGGGAGGAGCGGGCATACAGGATGTGTGGCCCGGCCACGGCCAGCAGGCCCAGTAGAAACAGCTCGCGCCAGTGCTGCCAGGGCCAGGGGGTTTGGAGCCGCCACATGATCAGGCTGAGCATGCCAGTGGCCAACACCATGCGCAGGCCGGCGGCCAAGTTGGGGCCCAGCGCCGGGGCGGCAATGCGCGTGAGCATGAAGGACGCGCCCCACAGGGCTGACAGGGCCACCAGCTGGAAGAAATATTTGGCTTTCACGTTGGCATTTTCCTGCATGCCTGCCCACGACAACCATGGTGTTTGCGACTTTTTACCCTCCAGATAGACCTTAGAATTCAACATGTTTCCATCACGTCTTCACGGCCCTCTGCGTTCGCTGCAACTGCAGCCCCAACGCGCCGTTGGAGCTTTGGCACTGGTGCTGGCCATCGTGCTGTGTGCCCTGGTTGCCATTGATTTGCAGCGCGATTACCAGCAACAGTTGTCTGCCGCAAGTGCCAAGACCAGCAGCCTTGCGCAACTGCTGGAAGAACATGCGCGCCAGAGCATGCGCCGTGTGGAAGTGGCCCTGGCGCTGGCGGCCCAGGATGTGCAGTCCCAGGACCAATCTGAAGGCCAACTCAAAGCAGACAGCGGCCAGCGTTTGAGCGCCTTTTTGCCACAGGACGGCTTGATAAGTTCCTTTGCCGTAGTGGATGAAGCAGGCAAAACGGTGGTATCCACACTGACCGAGGTCACAGCAGAACTGCCCTTGGCAAAAGACCGTGATTTTTACCAGGCTCACCAGGGAAACGCCCAGAGCGGCTTGTTCATTGGCCAGGCGGTGAGAAGCCGCATTTCTGGCTTGTGGATTATTCCGGTCAGCATCCGGCTGGAGGGCAGGTTTTCTGGCACGCTGATGGCCGCTGTTGACCCTGAATATTTTCAACGCCTGTACCAGTCCATCGATACCGGTGATGACGGCTTCGTTACGCTGTTTACCACCCAGGGCTGGGCTATTGCGCGTTGGCCCTTCAATTCGGAAATTGCCGAACGAAACTGGTTGACTGCACCCATGTTCAAGGAGGCCATCCCCCGGGCCACCGATGCCGTGCTGGAGCAGAAGGTGGCCGCGACCGGAGTCCAGAGCGTTTACAGCTACCGGGTGCTGCAGGAATATCCTCTGATTGTGGCCATTGGCATCTCGCGCGATGAGGTGCTGCAGCCCTGGCGGGAGGGAGTCATGATGGAAGGGGGCGTGCTTGCGCTCATGCTGCTTTTCCTGGGTGGCGCCACGTTCATGTTGATGCGGCAGCTGCGCCGTCGCATGCAGGTCGAATCGGCCTTGCAACTCAGCGAGATTTCGCTGCTGAAATCATCCCTGCCCACCATGTGGGTAGGTTCGGACGCACACATTCTGCGGGTGAACCAGGCAGCGTGTGACCTGCATGGCTACACAGAAGAGCAGATGCTGGCGCTGACCGTGCCAGACCTGAATCCGGGCATGTCGATGCAGAATTGGGACGGACATTGGAAGCGCCTGCGTGAGGCGGGCAACATGCGGTTCGAGACCGTGCATCGCACGCAGCAGAATCAGGACATTCCGGTAGAAGCGGAGTTGAACTACTTCGTGTTCGATGGCCGGGAGTACAACCTGGCCTTCGTGCGTGACCTCACGGTGCGCAAGCAGGCGGAGGCCGAAGTCCAGCGCAGCGCCGGTCTGCTGCGCAGCGCCATCGACGCCATGGATGATGCGTTCGTGCTCTTCGATGCCCAGGACCGGATGGTCTACTGCAACGCCAAGTATGCCCAGCTCTATCCCGGCATGCAGGATATTGTCGTCCCGGGTGCCCGGTTTGAGGACATGATTCGCATCGGTGCCCAGCGCGGGCTGTACCGTGAATCCATCGGCCGCGAAGAGGAATGGATTGCCATGCGCCTGAAGGCCCATCGCGAGGGCAACGAGGCGCGCATCCAGAAGCGCGCCGATGGCCGGGTCATGCGGGTGTTGGACCGCCGTACGCCCGAGGGGCATATTGCAGGCATGCGTGTCGACATTACCGACATGGTCCGGGCCACGGAAGAGGCACAGGAGGCGTCGCGCTACAAGAGCCAGTTCCTGGCCAATATGAGCCATGAAATCCGCACGCCCATGAACGCCATTCTGGGCCTGCTGTCCCTGCTGCAAAACACCGCGCTCAGCCCTGCGCAGCGCGACTATGCCTCCAAGACCGAAGGGGCCGCGCAATCGCTGCTGCACTTGCTCAATGACATTCTGGATTTTTCCAAGGTGGAAGCCGGCAAGATGGAGCTGGACCCGCAGCCCTTCCGGCTGGACCGCATGCTGCGGGGCATTGGCGTCATCCTGTCCTCCAACATGGTGGGCAAGTCCATCGAGATGCTGTTCGATATCGCAGCCGATGTGCCAGCTGTGGTGGTGGCCGATGCCATGCGCCTGCAGCAAGTGCTGGTGAATCTGGGTGGCAATGCCATCAAGTTCACGTCCGAGGGGCAGGTGGTGCTGCGGTTGCGAAGGCTGCCGGACCAGGTAGCTTCGGAAACTGCGCACTGCGTGCTGGAATTTTCCATACAGGATTCGGGCATTGGCATTGCACAGGAAAAGCAGGAACACATCTTCACCGGCTTCTCGCAGGCCGAGGCGTCCACCACGCGCCGTTTTGGCGGCAGCGGTCTGGGCCTGGCCATCAGCCGCCGCCTGGTGGAGTTGATGGGCGGCCAGTTGGCGGTGCAGAGCACGCCAGGTCAGGGCAGCACTTTCAGCTTCAACTTGCGCGTGCCCCTGGCCGCAGCGGATGCACCGTTCGCGCAGGAAGTTCCGCGCCTGTCGGTTGCACCCATGCGGGTGCTGGTGGTGGATGACAATCCGGTTGCCAGGGAGATTCACTCCAACATGACGCGTTCGTGGTCCTGGCCCACGACCCTGGCCGAAGGTGGTGAAGAGGCGCTGGACCTGATGCGCGGCCCTTGCAAGGAGGGCGTGCTGCCCTTTGATGTGATCTACCTGGACTGGCAAATGCCCGGGCTTGATGGCTGGGAGACAGCCCGGAATATCCGCCAGCTCTGCCAGGGCCTGCCCACGCAGCCCCGCATCGTCATGGTCAGTGCCAACGGAGCCGACAGGCCGCTGCAGCGATCCAAAGAGGACCAGGCCCTGATAGACGGCTTTCTGGTCAAGCCCGCCACTGCGAGCGCGTTGCAGGATGCCGCACTGGGCTATACCCAGAGCGATGTGCCGGCACTCCGCTTGCAGCGCAAGTCCAACAGAAATCTGGCCGGTATGCGGATATTGGTGGTGGAAGACAATCTTATCAACCAGCAGGTGGCGCAGGAATTGCTTGCCTCAGAGGGCGCCGAAGTGACACTGGCTGCCAATGGGCTGCTGGGGGTGGACGCGGTGGCTTCTGCGCAGCCACCCTTTGAGGTGGTCTTGATGGACCTTCAGATGCCGGTGCTGGATGGCTTTGGCGCCACGCTGAGAATACGGGGCGAACTGGGCATGACCCGTTTGCCGGTGATTGCCATGACCGCCAATGCCATGGCCAGCGACAGGCTGGCATGCCTGGCAGCGGGGATGGACGACCATGTGGGAAAACCTTTTGATATGGGGCATCTCGTGAACGTACTGCTGACAGTGACGGGCCGCAAAAAGGGGCTTCAGGATGCACCCCAGGTGCCAGCACAGTCCGCTGCAGGCGTTGATACCGCGCAGGCAGAGGCCGTCCTGTCCAGCAACCCCTATCTGAATGTGGCTTCGGCACTGGAGCGCATATCGGGTCTGACATCGCTGTATGTGGACATTGCGCAAGAGTTCATCCGCACCCTGGATACGGTGGAAGCGGATTTCCGCCAGGCAGCACTTGCCGCGCAGGTCCCGGCGCTGGTGGCGCAAATGCACACGCTCAAGGGGACAGCCGCGACCCTGGGCGCCGAGAAGTTGTCTGCCCAAGCGGCGGTTCTGGAGAAGCTGTTCCGGCAAGCGCCTACAGACCTGCAGTCACTGGAGCACCTGCCACCCCTGCTGGAATTGGTGGCACATACCCGCGATGCCGCCGTGCAGGCGATAGCCGCCCTGCAGAAACCAGCCCCGCCATCAATGGATGCCACGGCAACCATGCACTATGCAGAAGATGCACTGCAACGCACGAGCGCCAGGGCCTTCCTGCTGCGGCTTGCGCAATTGTTGAGGGACAGCAACCTGGCCGTGCTGGACCAGTTTGCGGACCGTGGCAATGCATTGGACGCGCTGCCCGCTGCCTATCTTGCCGAATTGCAGGAGGCCCTTAAGGCCCTGGACTTTGATTCTGCAGGCCAACTCTGCGAACGCCACATGGCCGCTCTGGCCTGATAACACCGCCATGCCTTGATGCACGTCATGACGCAATGCGCGTACGGGCGTACATTGGGCCGTAGTGTGTTCAGGAGGATTTCATGCATATTGTTCAGGCAGATGTCGCCATCATTGGCGCGGGTGGTGGAGGGCTGCGGGCAGCCATTGCGGTAGCCGAAGCCGATCCAACGCTGCGCATTGCGCTGGTATCCAAGGTCTACCCCATGCGCAGCCACACCGTGGCAGCCGAAGGCGGTGCGGCTGCCGTCACGCAAGCGCATGACAGCCTGGAAGCCCACTTTCATGACACGGTGGCCGGTGGCGACTGGCTCTGCGAGCAGGATGTGGTGGAGAGCTTTGTGGCCCAGGCCCATGAGAGCCTGGTGCAGATGGAGCACTGGGGCTGCCCCTGGAGCCGCAAGGCCGATGGCCATGTGAATGTGCGCGCCTTTGGCGGCATGAAGATAGAGCGCACCTGGTTTGCCGCTGACAAGACCGGCTTTCACATGCTGCACACCCTGTTCCAGACCTCCATCAAGTACCCCAGCATCCAGCGCTATGACGAGTACTTCTGCATGGACCTGCTGGTGGACGAGGGCCGCGCGCAGGGCGTGCTGGTCATCCACATTGCCACCGGCGAGTTCACGCTGATACAGGCCAAGTCCGTCATCATCGCCACGGGTGGTGCGGGCCGGGTGTTTCGCGAGAACACCAACGGCGGCATTGTCACCGGTGACGGCATGGCGCTGGCCTACCGCCACGGCGTGCCGCTGCGCGACATGGAGTTTGTGCAGTACCACCCCACCTGCATGCCCGGCACCGGCCTGCTGTTTACCGAGGCCTGCCGCGGCGAGGGCGGCTTTCTGCTCAACAAGGACGGCGAGCGCTACCTGCAGGACTACGGTCTGGGCCCGGCCACACCGGAGCCACGCAACAAGGCCATGGAGCTGGGCCCGCGCGACCGCCTGAGCCAGGCCTTCTGGCACGAAAAACAAAAAGGCAAAACCATCAGCAGCCGCCACGGCGAGGTGGTGCATCTGGACCTGCGCCACCTGGGCGAGAAGAAGCTGCGCGAGCGCCTGCCGCAAATCTACGAACTGGCGGTGGAGTACCTGGGCGTGGACCCGGCCAAGGAACCCATCCCCGTGCTGCCCGCCGTGCACTACACCATGGGCGGCATCGTGGCAGATGGCAACACGGCGTCTACCTTGCCAGGTCTGTACTCGGTGGGCGAGTGCTCGAGCGTGGGCATACACGGCGCCAACCGCCTGGGCTCCAACTCGCTGACCGAGCTGATAGTGTTTGGCAAGATTGCAGGCAAGCAGGCAGCCCAATTCGCCAAACAGAACACGCAACCCACAACGCCCACGGCCCGTGTGCTGGAGCAGGCCCGCGCCTCCCAGGCTCAGGCAGAGGCTCTGCGAACGGGCACAGGTACAAGCGCAGGAAAAGGCGAGCGCATTGCTACCCTGCGCCGCGAGATGGCGCAAAGCATGGAAGACGGCTGCGGCATTTACCGCACGGCTTCCACCATGCAGCAAACCTGCGACAAGCTCGCCGAGCTGCGCCAGCGCTACAAGAACGTCACGCTGGACGACCACTCGCAGGGCTGGAACACCGAGTGGCTGCTGGCCATCGAGCTGGGTTACCTGCTGGATGTGGCCGAGGCCATGGCCCACTCGGCCCTGAACCGGCGCGAGTCCCGCGGCTCGCACCAGCGCCTGGACGGCTACACCGAGCGCGACGATGTCAACTTCCTGCAGCACTCGCTGGCTTTCTATCAGGGCGACGGGCCACCGCGCATGGGCTACGGGCCGGTGAAGATCACCAGCTCCCAGCCCGGCACACGCGCCTATGGTGCGGCCGGTGAAAAGGCCGATGCCGACCAACATGCCAAGGAGAAAGCCCATGTCTGAGGCTGCAAAAACCATTGAGATCCAGGTCCTGCGCTACCGCCCCGAGCAGGAGGACGTGCCCATCTGGCAAAGCTACCAGGTGCCGTTTACCGAAGACATGTCGGTGCTGCAGGGCCTGCAGTACATCAAGGACGACATCGACGGCACGCTGGCCTTTCGCTGGTCCTGCCGCATGGCCATTTGCGGCAGCTGCGGCATGATGGTCAACAGCAAGCCCAGCCTGTCCTGCCAGACCTTCCTGCGCGACCTCATGCCCGGCCCCGTGCGCGTAGAAGCGTTGGCGCACCTGCCCATTGAGCGCGATCTGGTGGTGAGCGTGGAGCCCTTTGTGAAGAAGTTGGAGAGCATCAAGCCCTACATCATCCCCAAAGAAGCGCGCGCCTTGAGCGCGGGCGAATACCTGCAGACCCCGGCGCAACTGGAAGCGTTTGAGCAGTACAGCTCCTGCATCAACTGCATGCTGTGTTACGCGGCCTGTCCGCAGTTTGGCCTCAACCCCGAGTTCACCGGCCCCGCCGTGCTGGCCCTGCTGCACCGCTACAACAGCGACTCGCGCGATGGCGGGCGTGCCGAGCGCATGGAGATACTGAATGCGGAAGAGGGCGTGTGGAGTTGCACGGCAGTGGGCTACTGCTCGGAGGTCTGCCCCAAAGGTGTGGACCCGGCCAACGCGGTGAACCAGAACAAGATCAACAGCGCAGTGGACTACTTTGCGCGCTTTCTGCCAGGCAAAGGAGCATGACCATGAAAACGGATGCAAGCATTCCCACCGTGCGCAAGACCGCCGGTCCCTACGTGCGGCCCATGCCGGGCTGGTGGAAGCACAACCCCTTCTTTATTCGCTACATGGTGCGCGAGCTCACCGCCGTGGCTGTGTGGGTCTATGCCCTCATTCTCACCGTGGGCGTGTTCCGACTGGGGCAGGGCGAAGCTGCCTGGAACGGCTGGCTGCAGGCCCTGCAGTCGCCCGCATCCATTGCCCTGCACCTGGTGCTGCTGCTGGGCATGGTGCTGCATGTGCACAGCTGGTTCGAAATCATGCCCAAGACCATGGCGCCCATTGTCATCAAGGGTCAGCGCGTGAGCGCCGAGCGCATACAGCGCACCGGCTGGAGTGTGGCCGCTGTGGTGTTTGTGGCGGTGCTGCTGCTGGCAGTCTGGAGCCAAGCATGAAAAAACGTTCTAACGCCCCGTTCTTCTGGCTGCTGTTTGGCGCCGGTGGCATGCTCTCGGCCCTGCTGGGCAGTGCGCTGGTGCTGATCACCGGGCTTGCCACGCCGTTGTCCCTGGGCCTGCATGGCGACTTCATGGCCTACCCGCGCATGCTGGCCTTTGCACAAAACTTTGTCGGCAAGGGCTTTGTGTTTGTGGTGATTGCGCTGTTTGCCTGGCACGCGGCGCACCGCATCTTCCACAGCCTGCATGACGTGGGCATCCACAACGGCGCAACCGCCAAAGTGGTGTGCTACGGCAGCGCTTTGGTGATGACGCTGGTGGCAGCGTTCAACCTGTTGCGCATCGGCTTCTAGCAAGGGAAGACCCCGATACGGCCTGCCGCAGATGGAATGCAATAGGCCGCATTGCGGATAGTGTGGGTAGTGGGCCTCCCCAGAATGTTTCGTGTCCAACGCAAACAATGACAGGAGATAACGTGGCCCTATCCGACATAGAAATCGCGCAATCCGCAACCCTGGTTCCCGTGTTGCAAATGGCGCACGATCGGCTGGGCATTCCTGCAGAAGCACTTGAGCCCTATGGCCACTACAAGGCCAAAATTGATTTGGGGTGGCTGGACCGGCATCCCGGCCCGCTGGGCAAACTGATTCTGGTCACGGCCATCAGCCCAACCCCGGCCGGCGAGGGCAAGACCACCACCACTGTGGGCCTGGGCGATGCGCTCAACCGCATTGGCAAGCGCACTGTGATTGCACTGCGCGAGCCCTCGCTGGGCCCGGTGTTTGGCATGAAGGGCGGTGCTGCCGGTGGCGGCTATGCGCAGGTGGTGCCCATGGAGGACATCAACCTGCACTTCACCGGCGACTTCAACGCCATCGCCCTGGCGCACAACCTGCTGGCTGCACTGATGGATAACCACATCCACCACGGCAATGCCCTGGGCTTTGATCTGCGGCGCATCACCTGGCGGCGCGTCATGGACATGAATGACCGCGCACTGCGCCACACCGTGGTGTCCCTGGGCGGAGCGGCCAACGGTTTCCCGCGCGAAGACGGCTTTGACATTGTGGTGGCCTCGGAGGTGATGGCCATCTTCTGCCTGGCCACCTCCCGCCGGGATTTAAAGGAGCGCCTGGGCAACATCATTGTGGGCTACACCCGCGAGCAGAGCCCCATCCGCGCGCGCGACCTGCAGGCGCAGGGCGCCATGGCAGCGCTGCTCAAGGACGCCATCAAGCCCAACCTGGTGCAGACCCTGGAGAACAACCCGGCCATCATCCACGGCGGCCCTTTTGCCAACATCGCCCACGGCTGCAACACGGTAACAGCCACGCGCGCGGCCCTGAAGCTGGGTGACTATGTGGTGACAGAGGCTGGTTTTGGCGCCGACCTGGGCGCCGAGAAATTTGTCGACATCAAGTGCCGCAAATCCGGCCTGCGCCCCGACGCGGTGGTGATCGTGGCCACGCTGCGTGCCCTCAAGCACCACGGTGGTGTGGCGGCCAGGGACCTGAACACCCCCGATTTGGCGGCGCTGGCGCGGGGCATGGCCAACCTGGAGCGGCATGTGGAGAACGTGCAAAAGCGCTATGGCTTGGCCTGCGTGGTGTCCATCAACCACTTCACGTCCGATACGCAGGAAGAACTCGACCTGCTGCGGGCACGCATGGATGCGCTGGGTGTGCCGGTGGTGGTGGCGCGGCATTGGGCCGATGGCTCGCGGGGCGCCGAGGAGTTGGCGCACATCGTGGTGCGACTGGCAGAGTCAGGTACCTCCAATATGCAGTTTGTCTATGCAGATGAAGATAGCTTGTGGGACAAAATGAAGGCCATTGCCACGCGGGTCTATGGTGCTGCGGACATTGGTGCCGAGGCCACAGTAAGGGCCAAAATTGAGAAACTGCAGGCCGATGGCTATGGCCATTACCCGGTATGTGTGGCCAAAACCCAGTATTCGTTTTCTACAGACCCCAAGCTGCGTGCAGCGCCCAGTGGCCATACCGTCAATGTCCGAGAGGTGCGTCTGGCTGCTGGCGCCGAATTTGTGGTGATGATTTGCGGTGACATCATGACCATGCCCGGCTTGCCCAAAGATCCTGCGTCTGCCCGCATCGATGTGGATGACGAGGGGAAGATTTCAGGCCTGTTCTAGAGCTCCCCGAAGCCGGTCACGGCCAGCAGAAATGCCGGCCTGCTGAGCAGCTTGCAAAATTCCGTCCAGGGTACATCGCCAGCGCTCTCGACAACGCGGGAACGGTTGCCTGCCAAGGCCGCGCCGCCGCCGCCGGATGGTGTCGTAAGGCGTCCCTTGCTCTGCTTGTCATCTAAGGCGCGGTAGCGCCTGGGTTGGGCATTCGAATCCAAGGCTTGTATCTCCTGCATCTGAAATATCGGATTTGCCAAAATTCACGGATAAGTGAGGATGGGCAGATTAACGCAAAAGAGGCCGGTCGTGAATATGCTAAGGGCACAAAAAGGCAAGGCTTTGGTGCCCTTTTTCAATGCCTGTTTTCTGGTTCATACATTCGCGCAAAAAAGGCCAGCCAAAGTGATTGGCTGGCCCTTGGCAGTGAATTTCAGTGCAGCCGTTAAGACTGCACCGAATAGCTACACAGGATGCTTACTTCATATCCACACCATAAAAGGTGTGCTTGGCAAAGGGGCTGAGCTTGTAGTCCACGACTTCCTTGCGCACCGGGGCAATTTGCACTGCGTGGGCAATGGTGAACCAAGGCGCCTGCTCCTTGAAGATGACCTGGGCTTTTTCATACAGCTTGGTGCGCTCGGCCGGGTTGGTGACCTGCTTGGCCTTGAGGACCAGATCGTCAAAAGGCTTGTAGCAGAACTTGGCCACGTTGGAGCCATTGCTCTTGGCCGAAGCGCAACCCAGCAGGGTGTTGAGGAAGTTGTCCGGATCGCCGTTGTCACCCGTCCAGCCCAACATGCCCATCTGGTGTTCGCCCGCCTGCATCCGCTTGCGGTACTCGCCCCATTCAAAGCTCTTGATCTCGGCTTTCACACCTACCTTGGCCAGGTCAGCCTGCATCAGCTCGGCAATCCGCTTGGCGTTGGGGTTGTAGGGGCGTTGCACTGGCATGGCCCACAGGTCGGTGGTGAAACCGTTGGGGTAACCGGCAGCAGCCAGCAGCTTCTTGGCTTCTGCGGGGTTGAAGGCGTCATCCTTGATAGCCTTGTTGTAAGACCACTGTCCCGGGGGAATCGGGTTGGTGGCTGCCACTCCGGTACTCAGGTAGACGGCAGACACGATGGCCTTCTTGTCCATCGCCATGTTGATGGCCTTGCGCACGCGCACATCGTCAAACGGTTTTTTGGTGGTGTTGTAGGCCAGGTAGCCGATGTTGAGGCCAGGCTGCTCCAGCACGGTGACATTGGCGTCCTTGCGCATGGTGTCGAGGTCGGCCGGATTGGGGTAGGGCATGACATGGCACTCACCCTTTTGCAGCTTGGCCCAGCGCACCGAGGCGTCGGGCGTGATGGCAAAAATCAGGTCATCGATCTTGGCTTTTCCAGCCCAGTACTGGGAAAAGGCCTTGAAGCGGATGATGGCGTCCTTCTGGTACTGCACCAACTGGAAGGGGCCGGTGCCAATCGGGTCCTGGTCAATCTTTTCGGGCGTGCCGGCCTTGAGCATGGCAATCGCGTATTCCTTGGACTGCACACCGGCAAACTGCATCGCCAGGTTGGCCAGGAAGGGAGCCTCAGGGTTGTTCAGGACCACCTTGACGGTGTACTCATCTACCTTGTCCACGGACTTGAGCAATGCGGGCATGCCCATGTCACCAAAGTAGGAGTGGTTGGAGCTGGTGACCTTGAAGTAGGGGTCGTTTTCTTTCCATTGGCGCTCGAACATGAACAGCACGTCATCGGCGTTGAAATCGCGCGAAGGCGTGAAATTCTTGCTGGACTGCCATTTCACACCCTTGCGCAGGTTGAAGGTGTATTCCAGACCGTCCTTGGAGATGCTCCATTTTTCGGCAAGGGCCGGGACCACCTTGGTGCCGCCACGCTCGAAGTTCACCAGGTTGTCGTAAATCTGTTCGGTCACGTCGAACGAGGTGCCGGTGGTGTTGATGCCAGGGTAAAAGTTCTCAGGGCTGCCCTCGGAGCAATACACCAGGGTTTTGGCGGACACCGCCGAGGCGGCCATCAGGGCCGGCAGCACAACGGCTGCGAGCAGGGCGGTTGTGCGCATTCTGGGACGCGTTGCATTGAATTTCATCGATCACCTCCAGGTTAAAACGCCATAGTACGCGACCGCAGCCGCGTCCGTATGCGGGTTGTCACGGTTGCGTCAGCTTTTCGGCTTCAAAGCACGCAACCTTGCGCCCCATCAACTCCCGCAGCGGTGGTCGTTCAACATGGCAGTGCGCCACGGCATGGGGACAGCGCGTGGAAAACACGCAGCCCGTGGGCGGGTTCAGGGGCGAGGGCAGTTCGCCGCTAAGCACGATGCGTTTGCGCGCCACGCCGCTACCTGCCAGGCCAGGCGTAGACGCCAGCAAAGCCTGGGTATAGGGGTGCAGGGGCTTTTGGAAAATGGTTTCCTTGTCGCCATGCTCCACGGTGCTGCCCAGGTACATCACCAGCACATCGTGCGCAATGTGGCGCACCACGCCCAGGTCATGCGAGATGAACAGATAGGCCAGGCCCAACTCGCGCTGCAAGTCGGCCAGCAGGTTGAGCACCTGGGCCTGGATGGACACGTCGAGTGCCGACACCGGCTCATCGGCCACCACCAGCAGCGGGTTGAGCATGAGGGCGCGCGCAATCGCGATGCGCTGGCGCTGGCCGCCGGAAAACATGTGCGGATAGCGGTCGTAGTGCTCGGGGCGCAAGCCCACCTTGGCCAGCATGGCGCGGGCCCGCTCGGCGCGTTCGGTGGCACCCAGTTCGGTGTTGATTTCCAGTGGCGCTTCCAGAATCTGGCCTATGCGCTTGCGCGGATTGAGCGAGCCATAGGGGTTCTGGAACACCAGCTGCACTTTTTGGCGCAAGGCCTTTTTGTCATGGGACTGGAGCACGTCCACACCGCCCAGGCTGAGGGCGCCCGCTGTGGGCTTTTCGATCAGCGTGACCATGCGCGCCAGCGTGGACTTGCCGCAACCCGATTCCCCGACCACGGCCAGCGTCTTGCCGGCCTGCAGGGTAAAGGACACGCCGCTGACGGCCTGCAACTGCGCCGGTGCGCGCAAGGGCCCGCGGCTGATGGGGTAGACCTGCCTGAGGTCGGCGGCAACGACAACCGGTGCCTGGTCGGACGGGGTCTGGCTTGGCGTGGGCATGCTGCCCAATGGGACTGCGCTCATACGACCTCCCCGGTTTTGGCGGTCAACGGGAAATGGCAGCGCACCGCACCGTGCGCGCGGGCCTGCAGTTGCGGTCGGGTGTCGCAAGCGGGCTGGCAGTAGTTGCAGCGTGGCGCAAACAGGCAGCCGGTGGGCCGGTCAAACAGGCCGGGCACCATGCCGGGAATGGTGGCCAGGCGGCCACTGCCGCTGCTGCGCTCGGGCATGGAGGCCATCAGGGCTTCGGTATAGGGGTGCATGGGCGTGGCAAACAGATCCAGGGCGGTGCGCTGCTCCATCAATTGGCCGGCATACATCACCGCCACGCGCTGCGCCATTTCGCTGACCACGCCCATGTTGTGGGTGATCAGCACCAGGGCCATGCCGCGCTCTTTTTGCAAGGTGCGCAGCAGGTCCAGAATCTGCGCCTGGATGGTCACGTCCAGCGCGGTGGTGGGCTCGTCGGCAATCAACAGCTTGGGGTTGCAGGCAATCGCCATGGCAATCATCACGCGCTGGGCCATGCCGCCGGAGAACTGGTGCGGGTACAGGTCCAGCCGGCTCTCGGGTGCCGGTATGCCCACCTGCTCCAGCAGTTCCACCGAGCGGGTGCGGGCCTGCGCGCGCGTCATGCCCAGATGCAGCTTGAGGGTCTCGGCCAGCTGGAAGCCCACGGTGAAGCAGGGGTTCAGGCTGGTGGTGGGGTCCTGGAAGATCATGGCCAGGTCTTTGCCGATGATCTTGCGGCGCTCGCGCTCGGAGAGGTGCAGCAGGTCGTGGCCATCGAAGCGCATGGCGTCGGCCTTCACCACGCCGGGATAACCCACCAGGCCCATCAGCGCCATCATGGTGACGCTTTTGCCCGAGCCCGATTCACCCACAATGCCCAGCACCTCGCCAGGCTCAATGGAAAAACTCACGCCGTCCACCGCGTGCATCACCGCCTTGTGGCTGGGGAACTGCACCGACAGGTTGTTTATTTCAAGCAATGCCATGTTGTACTTTGAAGGTTGCAGAGGCTTAGCGCTTGAGCTTTGGGTCCAGCGCATCGCGCAGGCCGTCGCCCAGCAGATTGAAGGCCAACACCGTGATCAGGATGGCCAGGCCGGGGAAGGTCACCACCCACCAGGCGCGCAACACGAACTCGCGCGCATCGGCCAGCATGGTGCCCCATTCGGGCGAGGGCGGTTGTGCGCCCAGGCCCAGAAAGCCCAGGGCCGCCGCATCCAGAATCGCCGCTGAAATACCCAGCGAGGCCTGCACGATCAGGGGCGCCGTGCAGTTGGGCAATATCTCACTGAACATCAGGCGCAGATGGCTGGCCCCGCCCATGCGTGCAGCGGTTACGTAGTCGCGCGAGGCCTCGGCAATCACGGCCGCGCGCGTGATGCGCACGTAATGCGGCAACACCACAATGGCCACGGCCAGCATGGCGTTCATCAGGCCTGGCCCCAGGATAGCTACGATCACAATCGCCAGCAGCAGGCTGGGCAGGGTCAGGATGATGTCCATCAGGCGCATTACCAGCACCTCAAAGATGCCGCGTATATAGCCGGCCAGCAAGCCCAGCACGGTGCCGGAGACGATGGATATCACCACCACCGCCACACCGATCAGCAGCGAGAGGCGCGCGCCGAAGATGAGGCGCGAGAGGATGTCGCGGCCAATCGCATCGGTGCCCAGCAGGTGGGCCGAACTGCCGCCGCTTTGCCAGGCGGGCGGCACAAGGAATACAGAGTTGTCGGTCAGGTCGGGAGCATAGGGCGCGATCTGGTTGGCAAAGGCGGCCAGCAGCAGCACCAGGCACACAATCACCAGGCCGCCCACTGCGCCCTTGTTGGCGGAAAAAGAGCGCCAGAAATCACGCAGCGGGCTCACATGGGCCGCCAGTGCGTCGCTGTCGGCCTGGCTCAGGGTCACGCTGTTGTTGGTGCTGCTCATGATTGGTGCCGGATGCGGGGGTTGATGATGCCGTAGGTCACATCGACCAGCAGGTTGACGGCCATGACCACCACGCCGAGCAACAGCATGCCGCCTTGCAGCACGGGGTAGTCGCGCCGGCTGATGGCTTCGATCAGCCATTTGCCCACGCCTGGCCAGGAGAAGATGGTCTCGGTGAGGATGGCGCCGGTGAATAGCACGCCCACCTGCAGCCCGATGACGGTGATGACGGGAATCAGCGCATTGCGCAGCGCATGCACGGCCACCACCCGCAGATTGGACAGGCCCTTGGCGCGGGCCGTGCGGATGTAGTCCTCACCCAGGACTTCGAGCATGGCCGAGCGCGTCATGCGCGCGATCACCGCCAGCGGGTTGGTGCCCAACACAATGGTTGGGAGCAGCAGATGCGAGAGGGTCGACAAAAACGCGCCTTTCTGGCCTGACAGCAGCGAGTCGATCAGCAGGAAGCCCGTGACCGAGTCAAAGAAGTATTCCACCGATATGCGGCCTGACACGGGGGTCAGGTCCAGCTGCACCGAGAACAGCAGAATCAGCAACAGGCCCCACCAGAAAATCGGCATGGAATAGCCCGCCAGGGACACGCCCATGACACCGTGGTCCAGTACCGAGTTGCGCTTGACTGCGGCCAGAATACCGGCCGGTATGCCGATGATGAGCGCAAACAGAATGGCACATACCGCCAGCTCGATGGTGGCCGGGAACAGGGCGCCAAACTCGCTGAGCACCGGTGCCTGCGTGATGATGGATTTACCGAGGTCGCCGTGCAGCACCTTGCCGATGTAGATGCCGTACTGCACGATGACGGGTTGGTCCAGCCCGTATTCGGTGAGCAGCTTGGCGTGGCGGGCTGCATCGATGCCACGTTCGCCGGCCAGGGTTTCAATCGGGTCACCCGGGACCAGACGGATCAGGAAGAAGGCCAACAGGGTCATGCCGAAGAAGGTCGGGATGACCAGGCTCAGGCGCGTGAGTACAAAGCGGAACATGGGGCTCGGTCCTGGTTGGAAAGGGAAACAGCATACACAAGGCGCCAGGCCAAACAAAAAAGGCCGGCATGCGCCGACCCTTTTTGGCTGGTGCCAGGACCCGGATTACTTGAGGTGCTTGCCGATCAGGCCAGCCATCTCAAACATGGAAACCTGTGCCTTGCCGAAGACTTCCTTGAGCTTGGCGTCGGCATTGATCATGCGCTTGTTAACGCTGTCTTGCAGACCGTGCTTTTTGATGTAAGTCCACAGCTTGCTGACCACTTCGGTGCGGGGCAGGCCATTGGTGCCAACCACTGCTGCCAGTGCTGCGCTGGGTGTCAGTGCCTTCATGAAGGCGGCATTGACGGTGCGCTTCTTTGCGGGAGCAGCCTTCTTGGCTGGAGCTGCCTTTTTGGCAGGAGCGGCAGCCTTCTTCGCGGGAGCTGCCTTCTTGGCAGGAGCCGCAGCCTTCTTGGCTGGTGCAGCGGCCTTGACGGCTACCTTCTTGGCTGGAGCCGCTTTTTTAGCGGGTGCCGCAGCCTTCTTTGCGGGAGCGGCTTTTTTTGCAGCCGGTTTTTTTGCAGTTGCCATGATTGATTGTCCTTCTAGAAGTTGATTAATCACCAGGAAGAAGTCTGCGTCTTCACTGGTAGAGCGCATGCTACTGGAGAAAATAGGCGATTCCAAGCGGGAAAATACTTTTTTCACTCGAGGATGTTGTTTTTTTCATTGGAGAATTGATGCTTTACGCAAAAAGGAGCGCCCCAGCATGAGTACGTCGTTTGCCACCTGTGATTTTTGTGACGCCCACAAGGCCGACAGCTCCGGTGATTTTCGTGTTTTGCCTCCGGCGTTTCTCGATTTCGGCCAGCTCAAAACCTTCGCCGGTCCGGTGGAGACGGTCAAATGCTTTGAGGACAACACCCTGGTCAAGGCTGCAGTGGACGCGCAGGGCTGGATCGACACGCCCCAGGGCCGTGTGGCCAAGGTGCTGGTGGTGGATGGTGGCGGCTCCCTGCGCCGCGCCCTGCTGGGCGGCAACCTGGGCGCGGCAGCCGCGCGCAATGGTTGGGCCGGTGTGGTGATCGACGGCTGTGTGCGCGACACCGCGGAGCTGGCTGGTCACGCAGTGGGCATACGCGCCTTGGCCGCCATGCCCATGCCCACCGAGAAGCGCCAGGAAGGCCAGGCCCAGGTGGCGGTGCAGATCCAGGGCGTTTGGGTGCGTCCCGGTGATTGGCTCTATGCCGATGCGGATGGCATCGTGGTCAGCAGCAAGGCATTGCAGTAACGCGCCTGCGGTCCGTAATTGCGCACGGGGCCGCGGCCTTCAAACGTGCGGCTCAATCGCAGTCGGGGCCTGGCGACCCGGCAGTGTGGCCAGCAAGACGCCGAGCAGGGCAATGGCAAAGGCCAGCATCTGCAGGCCACCCAGCGGCTCCCCCAGCACCAGCACGCCCACCAGGGCAGCCGAGATGGGCAGCAGCACGGTGAATACACCTGCGTGCGCCGCAGGCACATTTGTTGAGCCCGTCATCCATAGCCACACGGTCCAGACGCTGGCAGCCATGGCGTAAAACACCAGCAGCAACCAGGATGAGGCATGCACGGCGGCGAAGTCGAAATGCCAGGCGGTGTAAATCCCCAGGGGCGTCATCAGCAAAAAGCC
This sequence comes from Rhodoferax lacus, assembly GCF_003415675.1. Classification (GTDB taxonomy): domain Bacteria; phylum Pseudomonadota; class Gammaproteobacteria; order Burkholderiales; family Burkholderiaceae_C; genus Allorhodoferax; species Allorhodoferax lacus. The sequence goes on along the minus strand of NZ_QFZK01000001.1, from coordinate 533,596 downwards.
GCACAGGTTGATGAGGGCGCTGATGCGCTTGGGTGACACAGCGCCGGTGAGCTTCTTGCCGATCACCGCATAAAAGGCCTCGCACAAGACCGCGCCAAACACCAGCAGGTTGCCCAGCAGCACGCGGCTGCCGCTTGCAGCGTCCGATGCCGCTCCGGCGGCCGGGCTGTGGCGGGTGAGGGCCAGCAGCCCAATGCCCACAGCGCCACAGGCCACCGCAGCCCAGATGCGCGGCCCAATGGTTTCCTTCAGGAAGACCCAACTCATCAGCGCCACCACCGCCGGTATGGCCGCCATGATGACGCCGGCCGACACGGCACTGGTCATGCTCACGCCAAACAGCATGCAGATGGAAAACAGGAAGTTGCCCAAAAACGATTCCAGAAACAGCAGCTGTTTGGTGGCCCGTGTCATGGGCGCTTCACCCGGCGGCTTCTTGAGCCAGTGGGCCATGGCAATGCCGCCAATGCCAAAGCGCAGCCAGGCCAGCAGAAACACCGGCAGCGCGGCGACCAGCGGCTTGGACAGAGCCACATAGCTGCCGGCCAGCGCCATGCTCAGGGCCAAATAGCCATAGGCCAGCAGGCGCTTGGAGTTGTGTGTGGCGGTGCGGTGCATGGGTATCAGGCTTGGGTGTGGGCTTTGCGTGTGCGTGGGCTTGGCAAAGCGGCTGAGCGTACACCATGGTGCGCGGCGAGCAGGGCCCTGGGCTGCACCGCAGTGGTTTAGCGCCCTCTGCCTGAATTGGACCCAGCCGGTGCAGGCCGCGTGCGCTAACGTACTGGCTTTGTGATCCACCCCACAGGTACCCCATGGCCATCGGACAATTTGCATACGCCAACAACAGCAACCGCTTTCTGGCAGCACCCCAGCTGGGCACGCAGCCCTTTGCGGTCTGCGGCGTTCCGTTTGACGGTGCTGTAACCAATCGCCCCGGTGCCCGCTTCGGTCCGCAGGAAATCCGCCGCGCCTCGCTCATGCTGTGCGATGGCATACACCCCGTGTTTGATGTCAGTCCACTGGAGCACCTCGGCGATGCCGGTGACATGCGCCTGCCCAATGCCTCGCCGCTGACAGAGGTGCGTGCGCATATCGAACAGCAGGCAGCAGCGCTGATGGCCCGCCACCACTGTGTGTTCATCGGTGGCGACCATTCCGTGACCTTGCCCCTGCTGCGCGCACTCAAGGCCCGGCACGGCCCGGTGGCGCTCATCCACTTTGATGCCCACTGCGACACCTGGAGCAGCCATTTCGATGAACCCTCGGGCCACGGCACCTGGACCTATGAGGCCATCCAGGAGGGGCTGGTGGAGCGCAGCCGGACGGTGCAGATTGGCCTGCGCTCCAGCGGCGAGCGCGCAGCACGCGAGTACGTCCAGGACCAGGGCGGACTGATCTACACCGCGCGCAGTCTGCGCGGCCAGGATGGCCTGGGGCTGGGGCCTGTTATCGAGCAAATCAAGGCACGCATAGGTGACACGCCCTGCTACTTGACGCTGGACATAGACTGCCTGGACCCGGCCTATGCGCCGGGCACCGGCACGCCCGAGCCCGGAGGCATGAGCAGTTCGCAGGTGATGACCTTTCTGGAAGAACTGGCGCCGCTCAACTTCGTCGGCATGGACTGCGTGGAAGTGGCACCGGCCTACGACCATGCCGAACTTACCAGCAATGCGGCTGCCCAATTCATCTGGACCTATCTGTGCGGCCAGATAGCCAAGGCAGGCCGCTAAGCCATTCAAGGACATCCCATGCTGCTCGATTCCGACACCCTGCTCAACCAGAAAAGTTATTACGAAGCCAGCGCACAGCGCGAGCCTGTGGGTGCGCCCCTGCAGGGTGATATCACGGCCGATGTGCTGGTGGTGGGGGCCGGCTTTGCCGGCCTGTCGGCGGCCATCGAGTTGGCAAAGCGAGGCTACAAGGTGGTGGTGCTGGAGGCCGACCGGGTGTGCAGTGGTGCTTCAGGCCGCAACGGCGGCCAGGCCATCGTGGGCTATGCCAGCGGGCAGGAGCCCTTTGAGGCGCAACTGGGCAAGGCCGACGCGCGCCTGGCCTGGGACATGTCGGTAGAGGCCATGGACCTGATGGATCAGCGCATTGCGGAATTCAACATCGACTGCGACCGGGTCTCCGGCTACCTGTATGTGGCCGATTCGCCGCGCAAAGCGCGGGCCCTGGAGGCGGACCTGCAGGCGATGGAGCGCGACTACGGTTTCAAGACGGACTTCTGCACGGGTGATGCGGTGCAGCGCCACATCCAGAGCCCGCGCTACTGCGCCTCTGCCTTCGAGCGCAAATCGGGCCATTTGCATCCCCTGAAGTTTGGCCTGGGTCTGGCGCGTGCGGCGCGCAGCCTGGGCGTGCAGATTTTTGAGCAGTCGGCCGTGGTGGATATCCAGCGCGGCGCCACGCTCAAAGCCCGGACCACACGCGGCACGGTGAGCGCGCAGTGGGGCGTGCTGGCTGGCAACTGCACCCTGGGCGAATACGGTCCGCGCGTGGCGCCGGAGTTGCAACCCCGCATCATGCCGGTGGGCACCTACATCATTGGCACCGCACCACTGGGTGCCAAGCTGTGCCAGCAGCTCATCCCCAGCAATGCATCGGTGTGCGACAACAACTTTGTGCTGGACTACTTCCGCTTCAGCGCTGATCACCGCATGTTGTTTGGTGGCCGTGTGAGCTACTCCACCCGCACGCCCAAGGACCTGGGCGCTGTCATGGCCCGGCGCATGGCCAAAGTGTTTCCCGCGCTGCAAGGTGTGCCGGTGGATTTTGTGTGGGGCGGCTTTGTGGACATCAGCATGAACCGCGCACCGGACTTCGGGCGCTTGGGCAACAACCTGTTTTACCTGCAGGGCTTCAGCGGCCACGGTGTGGCGCTAACAGGGCTGGCCGGCAAGGTGGTAGCCGAGGCGGTGATTGGGCAATCCGAACGCTTTGATGTGTTTGCCCGGTTGCAGCACCGCAATTTTCCGGGTGGCGCGCTGCTGCGCAAGCCCAGCTTGGTGCTGGGCATGGCCTATCACCAGCTCAAAGACCTGCTCTAGGGTAGTCGCGCAAGTTCGGCGTTGATGGCTTTGGCCAGCAACGGCCCGTAGTGTGCAATGTCGGCCAGCGGTGCGTAGCCGTAGCCGATCACCAGGCCCTTGGCATCCGTGCGCTCCAGGCAATAGGCACTCAGGGCGCGCACCGTCATGCCCAAAGTGCCAATGCGCAGGGCCAGGGCCTTGTCGTCCACTGCAGCGGGCAGGCGCAGGCACAGGTGCAGGCCCTGCTCTGCGCCCGAGATCTGCGCATGCCGCCCCAGGCAGGGTTGCAGTGCGGCCAGCAGGCACTGGCGGCGCTCGGCATAGCTGTGGCGCGCGCGGCGCAGGCTGCTGGCGAAGTGGCCCAGCTCGATGAACTCGGCCAGGGCCGCCTGCAAGGGCATCTGCCCGGGGCGGTTCAGGTCGTAGTGTGCCTGCTTGAAGGCGTCCACCAGGCGCTTGGGCACCACCAGATAACCCAGCTTGAGGCCGGGGTACAGCACCTTGGAAAACGAGCCCATGTAGAGCACGCGCTGGTCCTGGTCCAGGCCCGCCAGGGAGGACAGAGGCGGGCCGCTGAAGCGGAACTCGCTGTCGTAGTCATCCTCCAGAATCCAGGCGTTGTGCTTGGCCGCCAGGGCCAGCAGTTGCTGGCGGCGCGGTAGCGACATCACCGCACCGGTGGGGTACTGGTGCGAGGGCGTGGTGTAGACCAGGCGGGGAGGGTGCTTTTCATCGGCCGGGCAGGGCGCCATGCCATGCTCGTCCACCCGCACCGGGTGCGGCTTCAGGCCGGTGGCCATGAAGGCCTTGATGGCGCCCCAATAGGCCGGGTCCTCCAGCCACACGGTGTCTCCATGGTCCCCCAACAACTGCGCACACAGCTCCAGTGACTGCTGCGTGCCGCTGGTGATGATGACCTGGTCCACGTCGAGTGGCACGCTGCGAAACACGCGCAGGTAGTCAGCCACGGCGCGGCGCAAGGGCGCATGGCCGCCGGTGTAGCTGTAGTCCAGCATCTCGGGGTAAGTCATGCGCCAGTGCTTGTTCTGCAGGCGCTGCCACAGGGCTACCGGGAAGGCGCTGAAATCGGCAGGGCCCGGGGTAAAGGGCTGCACCTCCAGCTGTGTGGCGCAGAAGGTGGTGGAAAGCGCCGTGCCACGTTTGGACAGCCGGGCCTGGCCGGCCGGCGCGCGGCCATGTGCGGCCCGCACATGGGCCTTGGGCACGTTGTCGCTGACGTAGGTGCCGCTGCCCACGCGGCTGGCCAGATAGCCTTCCACCCCCAGCTGGTTCAGAGCAGCCACCACGGTGTTTCGCGACAGCTTCAGGTCTTGTGTGAGCTCGCGGCTGGAGGGCAGACGGTCACCGGCGCACAGCTTGCCGTCCAGGATGGCGCGGCGCATGGCTTCGTAGAGTTGCCGGTGAAGCGGCATGTTGTCCTGTTGGCTCAGGCGCCCCATTTCGGTAAGTAGCAATTCGGACAGCATGCGGTTCCTGTGTAGCGTGGCCATTCTCAACTGGCACCATGGGGCCACCTCAAATGGCTCCGGAATGCGGCCAATTCTGCAACACAATCAGAGCCACAACACGGAGACATGTATGAAAAAGCCACCGATATTGGTATGGCTACCTGCTGACCATCGCCTCCTGGGAACCGGAGAGCGCAGCATGCCCTTCCTGGTTCTGGGCGACAAGTACGCCCGGGCCGTCAAAGCCGATGCGCATGCGCAACCGGTGCTGTTTCCTCTGGTTGATGCCGACCAGATCGACGAGCTACTGGCACTGGTGGATGGCGTGATGCTGACGGGCTCCCCCTCCAATGTGCACCCCACTCGTTTTGGTGCCGACTTGGCTGACCCGACCCTCATGCTTGATGAAGCACGCGATGACCTGACCCTGGGCCTGGTGCAGGCCTGCGTGGCCCAAGGCGTGCCACTGCTGGGCATATGCCGCGGCTTCCAGGAAATCAATGTGGCCCTGGGCGGCACGCTGCATCAAAAAGTACATGAGCTGCCAGGGCATAGCGACCACAGGCAGTCTCCAGACGGCAGCTACGAAGAACAGTACGGCCCCAGCCACACAGTGCGCTTCGAGCAGGATTGCGTTTTTGCCCGTTGGGCCGGAGCCGACCACGCGATGGTGAATTCCGTGCACGGTCAGGGTGTTGGCCGCTTGGCACAGGGATTGCGTGCACTGGGCCATGCGCCTGATGGCCTGGTGGAAGCCTTTGAAGTGGAAGGTGCACAAGCCTTCGCCTATGCGGTGCAATGGCACCCGGAATGGAAGGTTGCACAGAACCCGCTGTCTGTTGCCCTGTTTCATGCATTTGGCGAAGCCTGCCGTGCGCGACAAGTGAAGCGCCTGGGCCGTTAAAACAAGTTTTGTACGCTGCCACGCAGCAAGGAGAGAGCAATGAGTGAAACCAAGAACATGAATTTCAATGACCTGGAGCAGTGGCTCAACGAGCGCCGCGTAACCGAGGTGGAATGTCTGGTGCCCGACTTGACCGGGGTGGCCCGCGGCAAGATTTTGCCCCGCGCCAAGTTCACCGAAGACCGCGGCATGCGCCTGCCCCAGGCCATCGTGGCCATGGGCGTGACCGGTGAATTCCCCGAGAGCGGCCCCTACTACGACGTGATCGACCCCACCGACAAGGACATGCAGCTGCGCCCCGACCCCAGCACCGTGCGCATCGTGCCCTGGGCGGCCGACCCCACCGCGCAGGTGATCCACGACTGCTTTGACCACGCTGGCAACCTGGTGCCGTTTGCACCGCGCAGCGTGTTGCGCCGCGTGTGCGACCTGTTTGCCGCCGAGGGCCTGCAGCCCATCGTGGCGCCCGAGCTGGAGTTCTACCTCACCGCCCGCAACACCGATCCCAACACCTTGCTCAAGCCGCCCATTGGCCGCAGCGGCCGCGCCGAGACTTCGCGCCAGGCCTACAGCATTGACGCTGTGAACGAGTTCGACCCGCTGTTTGAAGAAATCTACGACTACAGCGACAAGATGGAGCTCAACGTGGACACGCTGATCCACGAGGTGGGTGCCGGCCAGATGGAGATCAACTTCTTCCACGCCCAGCCGCTGGGCCTGGCCGATGAGGTGTTCTTCTTCAAGCGCACGGTGCGTGAAGCGGCCCTTCGCCACGATATGTACGCCACCTTCATGGCCAAGCCGATTGCCGGCGAGCCCGGCAGCGCCATGCATGTGCACCAGAGTCTGCTGGACGTGGCCAGCGGCAAAAACGTGTTCAGCAACCCGGATGGAACACCCAGCGAGATGTTCATGCACTACATCGGTGGTCTGCAGCGCTACATTCCGGCGGCCATGGTGCTGGTGGCACCGTATGTGAACAGCTACCGCCGTCTGTCGCGCAATACCGCTGCGCCCATCAACATCGAATGGGGCTATGACAACCGCACCGTGGGCATCCGCTCGCCCATTTCCAGTCCGGCCGCACGCCGTGTGGAAAACCGCGTCATTGGTGCCGACGCCAACCCGTATGTGGCCATGGCCATGACGTTGGCCTGCGGCTATTTGGGTATCAAGAACAAGATCAAACCCAAGCCCGAGATGCGTGGCGACGCTTATCTGTCGGCCTATTCGCTGCCGCGCAGTCTGGGCGAGGCGCTGGATTGGCTGCGCAAAGAGACTGACCTGCACGAGATCCTGGGCAAGGAGTTTGTGACGGTTTACACCGAGATCAAGGAACTTGAATTCGATGAATTCATGAAGGTGATTTCGCCCTGGGAGCGCGAGCACTTGCTGCTCCACGTGTAAGCACAACAGCCCTGTTTTTAACCCTCCCTTTTGATTCAGATTTCGACAGGAATGCTATGAACTCCAACTCGTTTGCTCCCGTGATTGCACCGCCCGCCATCTTGGCCAAGGCGCCGGCCATGGACACCAAGACGGTGCAGGCCATGGACAGCGCGCACTACATCCATTCTTTCACCGACCATGCAGATCTGGCCACGCGCGGCGCGCGTGTCATGACGCATGCCGACGGCATTTACGTGTGGGACTCCGAAGGCAAGAAAATTCTCGATGGCATGAGCGGCCTGTGGTGCGTGAACGCTGGTTACGGCCGCAAGGAAATAGCCGACGCCGCCTACCAACAGATGATGACGCTGCCCTACTACAACAGCTTCTTCCAGACCACCAACATCCCCGCCGCCAAACTGGCCGCCAAGCTCGCGTCGCTGGCACCCAGCGTGGGGGACCGCAGCTTCAACCACGTGTTCTATTCCAGCAGCGGCAGCGAGAGCAATGACACCAATGTGCGCATGGTGCGCCGCTACTGGGACCTGCTGGGTCAGCCCCAGCGCAAGACGATTATTGGCCGTATCAACGGCTACCACGGCAGTACCATGGCGGGTGCTTCCCTGGGCGGCATGAGCGGCATGCATGCGCAGGGCGACTTGCCGATCCCCAACATCACGCACATTGAGCAGCCTTACTTTTTCGAGAACGGCCTGCCGGGCGAGAGCGAGGCCGATTTTGGTATCCGCGCCGCAGGCTGGCTGGAGACCAAAATTCTGGAGCTGGGTGCCGACAAGGTGGCCGCCTTTATCGGCGAGCCGGTGCAGGGTGCAGGCGGCGTGATCATTCCGCCATCCACCTACTGGCCCGAGATTCAGCGCATTGTGGACAAGTACGGCATCCTGCTCATCAGCGACGAGGTCATCTGCGCCTTTGGCCGCCTGGGCCACTGGTTTGCCTATGAAAAGTTTGGCTACAAGCCCGACCTGGTGACCTTTGCCAAGGGCGTGACCAGCGGCTATGTGCCCCTGGGCGGTGTGATGGTGGGCAACCGCGTGGCCGATGTGCTGATCGAAAAAGGTGGCGAGTTCAACCACGGCTACACCTACAGCGGCCATCCGGTGGCCTGTGCGGTGGCGCTGGCCAATCTGGAACTGATGGAGCGCGAGAACCTGGTGGGCCGGGTGAAGGACGACATTGGCCCTTATCTTGCCAAACGCTTTGCCGAACTCAACAACCATCCCCTGGTGGGACTGGCTGAAACCTGCGGCTTTGCGGCGGGCCTGGTGCTGGTAAAGGACAAGGCCACCGGTGAGTGCTTTGACTCCAGCCTGGGTGTAGGCATGATCTGCCGGGGCCACTGTTTTGGCAACGGGCTGATCATGCGTGCTGTGGGCGACCGCATGATCATTGCACCACCGCTGATCATGACCCATGCCCAGATTGACGAAATGATGGCATTGATCTTGCGGTGCTTGGACCTGACTGCCGCCGATTTGAAACAAAGAGGGTTGTGGTCGGCAAACCTGTAATAATTTTGTGGTGGCACTTAACACGGGCCTCCCGCCCGGTGGCCATCCCTTCCGAAACCTATGGAGAAAACTTGCAATGAATAAAGTCCTTTGGTCCAGTGTGATGGCTGCCCTGATGCTGGCGGCCTGCGGTAAAAAAGAAGAGGCTCCCGCAGCACCAGCTGCTGCACCCGTGGCCAGCGCCCCGGCGGCTCCTGTGAATGCCGAGGAAAAAGTCCTCAACATCTACAACTGGCCCGACTATGTTCCCGAAGGCATGATTGCCGCCTTTGAAGCCGAGACCGGCATCAAGGTCAACTACGACACCTTCGAGACCAACGAAGCCCTCAACGCCAAGCTGGTGGCAGGCAACACCGGATATGACATCGTGGTGCCCGGCACGTCGTTTAGCCCTGCACAGACCGAAGCCGGCTTCTTCCAGCCGCTGCAAAAAGACAAGCTCAAGAACTACGTCAATCTGGACCCCGCCATCATGATGGGCCTTCAAAAGGCCGATCCTGAAAACAAGCACCTGGTGCCGTGGGCCTGGGGTTTCACCACCGTGGGCATCAACCGCACCAAGGTTGAAAAGGCACTGGGCAAGCTGCCCATGCCCGAGAACGCCTGGGACCTGGTGTTCAAGCCCGAGTACACCTCCAAGCTCAAGTCCTGCGGCATTGCCTATCTGGATTCGCCCACCGAAGTGTTCCCGCCCGCGCTGCATTACATCGGCAAGGATGCCTACTCCAACGATCCCGCAGACCACAAGGAAGCTGGCGCCATGCTGGCCAAGGTGCGCAAGGACGTACGCATCTTCAGCTCCACCATGATTGACGACATTGCCGGCGGCAAGGCCTGCGTGGCCCTGGGTTGGTCGGGCGATGTGAACATTGCGGCCGGTCGCGCCAAGGAAAATGGTTCCAAAGATGTCATCGAAGCACTGCTGCCAACCACTGGCGGCCTGATCTTCTATGACTCGATGGCCATCACCAAGGATGCCAAGCACCCGCTCAATGCCCATGCTTTCATCGACTTCTATCTGCGTGCCGAAAACGGTGCCAAGATGGCCGATGAGATGAGCTACTCCACCGGCAACAAGGCCGCACTGGAAAAGATGAAGCCTGAAGTCGCTGGCAACAAGACCATCTTTGTGGACTCCGAGTACGCCAAGAAAATGGTGGCACCTGGCAAGTTCACCAACGAAGGCCGCGAAAGCATGGCCAACGCCTACACTGCCTTCAAGAAGGGCAAGTAACTTGCCTGGCTAGTAGCAGGGGGCTGTTTGTACGCTGTGTATGAACAGCCCTTTTTGTTGGTCCCCGAATCCCGAGAACGGAGCATCGCATGTCAGAACCCAGTAGCACCAATGACTACCTCGTAACGCAAAAGCTGGTGAAGCGCTTTGACGAGGCGGTGGCCGTTGATGAAGTCTCGCTGTCCGTTCGCAAGGGCGAGATATTCGCCTTGCTGGGCAGTTCGGGCTGCGGCAAGTCCACCTTGCTGCGCATGCTGGCCGGGTTTGAGTCTCCCACCTCGGGCAAGATTTTGCTGGGCGGACAGGATGTGGCCAAGTTCGCCCCCTACGACCGCCCCATGAACATGATGTTCCAGTCCTATGCGCTGTTTCCGCACCTGGACATCTGGGAGAACATTGCCTTTGGCCTCAAGCGCGAAGGCCTGCCCCGCGACGAGATCAAGCAGCGCGTGGGCGAAATGCTGGATCTGGTGCAACTCGGTGCCTTTGCCAAGCGCAAGCCCCACCAGCTCTCCGGCGGCCAACAGCAGCGCGTGGCGCTGGCCCGCAGCCTGGCCAAGCGGCCCAAGCTGCTGCTGCTTGACGAGCCCCTGGGCGCACTGGACAAGAAGCTGCGTGAGCAAACCCAGTTTGAGTTGGTCAACATCATTGAGAAAGTGGGCGTGACCTGCGTCATGGTGACCCATGACCAGGAAGAGGCGATGACCATGGCAGGGCGCATCGCCGTGATGAGCAAGGGCCGTGTGCTGCAGGTAGGCTCACCCGAAGAGGTGTACGAATACCCGGCCAACCGCTTCGTGGCGGATTTCATTGGCAACGTGAATTTGCTGGAAGGCACGCTTACGGTGGACCAGCCAGACCACTGTGCCATCACCACCAAGCTCGGCGTGATCGCAGTGGGCCATGGGGTGAGCGGCGCGCTCAACATGCCGGTGGCCGTGGCCATCCGCCCGGAAAAGATCGAGATCAGCAAGAACCGCCCGAATGTGGACGTGAATTTGTTCACCGGCCGCGTCAAGGAAATTGCCTACTTTGGCTCCTACAACACCTACATCGTGATTGCCAGCGATGGCAGCCGCATGAAGATCACCGAGGCCAACACCTCGCGCCAGGACGTGAGCAACATCACCTGGGAGGACGATGTGTTCTTCTGGTGGGGCACCCGCTCTGCGGTGGTGCTGCGTTCCTAGGAGGCACTATGCAATCCCTCTTCAAATGGGTACCCGGGCGCGGCTTTGTGATTGGCATGCCCTTTGGCTGGCTGCTGCTGTTTTTTCTGCTGCCGTTTTTCATCCTGCTCTACATCAGCTTTGTGGACATGGGCGGCGACATCCATCCCTTCAAGCCGATCTGGGACCACGAGACCGGTATCCTCAAGCTCAAGTACGAAAACTACACCTCCATCTTTCGTAATGAAGACGGCGGGGCCTTGTTCCAGACGCTGTATGTGGAGGCCTATCTGCGCTCCATCTGGTATGCGCTGTGCACTGCCTTTCTGTGCCTCTTCTTAGGCTACCCGTTCGCCTACTTCATCGCCCGCTCGGCACCCAGCGTGCGCCCGGCGCTGCTGATGATGGTGATGCTGCCGTTCTGGACCTCGTTTTTGCTGCGCGTCTATGCCTGGAAGGGCATCCTGGCTGACCAGGGCGTGGTCAACCAGATCCTGATGGCGTTGGGACTCACCAGCGAACCGCTGCAGATGCTCTACACCAATGTCTCCATGCTGGTGGGCATGACCTATGTGTACCTGCCCTTCATGGTGCTGCCGCTGTATGCCAACCTGGTGAAGATGGACTTCCGCCTGCTGGAGGCCGCCTATGACCTGGGTGCCAGCCCGTTCAAGGCCTTTTGGCTGGTGACGGTGCCGCTGTCCAAGGCCGGCATTATTGCGGGCTTCATGCTGGTGTTCATTCCCTGCGTAGGCGAGTTCGTGATTCCCTCGCTGTTGGGTGGTCCGGAAAACATCATGATTGGCCGCGTGGTGTGGGACGAGATGTTTGCCAGCAACAACTGGCCGCGGGCCAGTGCCCTGGCGGTGGCCATGATCGGTCTGATCATCGTGCCGCTGGCCATTTATTACCACTACACCGGCGACGCTGCGCCGCAAGAACCCAAGTCCTGAAGGAGCCGCCATGAAAATCTTTTTTGAAAAGCATTTTGGCAAGGCCTGGATGGCACTGGTGTACCTGTTTCTGTACATACCGCTGTTCTTCATGATGCTGTTCTCGTTCAACAGCACGCGCCAGGATGCCAACTTCACCGGCTTCTCCCTGCGCTGGTACGAAGCCCTGGGCAAGGACAGCAAGATTGTGGAGGGCTTCTGGCTGTCGCTGAAGGTGGCACTCGCCACCGGCTTGCTGTCTGCCGTGTTGGGCACCTTTGCGGCCTTTGTGCTGGTGCGATACCGGCGCTTTTTTGGGCGCACGGTGTTTTCCGGCATGGTCAATGCGCCCTTGGTCATGCCCGAGGTGGTGATTGGCCTGTCCTTACTGCTGCTGATGGTGGGCATCCAGAACGCCTTCGGTTGGCCCGAGCGCGGCTTGCTGACCATTGTGCTGGGCCACACCTTGCTGGGCATGGCCTATGCCATGGTGGTGATCCAGTCGCGTTTGCTGGAGGTGAACAAGTCCCTGGAAGAGGCGGCCATGGACTTGGGTGCCAGGCCATTCCAGGTGTTCTTTCTGGTCACGCTACCCAATATTGCGCAGGCGATTCTGGCGGCCTTCCTGTTGTCGTTCACGCTGTCGTTTGACGATGTGGTGATTTCCGAATTTTTGTCCGGGCCGGGTGTGAGCACCTTGCCGCAGGTTATTTTCGGCTACGCGCGGCGCGGCATCAACCCGACCATTTATGCAGCAGCCACGCTGCTGATCGTCACGGTGACGGTGGTGATTGTGGGTTACAGCATCTGGGTGGCGCGGCAAACACGACGCCGAGAGCGCGAAATTGCAGCGGCCATCCGCATGGAGACCGCAGTGCTCAAGGCCTGAGGCCGCTGCAAACAACCGGTCCGCTTCGTCGCGGGCCAAACCGCATTGGAACTGTGATGGATCATTTGAAATTCGACGGCCGCGCCCTGATCAACGGCAAACGCGTAGCGGCCCAGGACGGCCAGCTCTTCGATTGCATCTCACCGGTGGACGGGCGCGTGCTCACGCAAGTAGCGCGCTGCGGTTCGGCCGATATCGACGCGGCTGTTGCCGCAGGGCGCGTCGCCTTCGAGGACAAGCGCTGGTGCGGCATGGCACCCGCCCAGCGCAAGCGCGTGATGATCCGCTTTGCCGACCTGTTACAGCAGCACGGCGACGAGCTGGCCATGACCGAGACCCTGGACATGGGCAAGCCGGTGAAGTACGCACGCGGCGTGGATGTGAACAGCGCCTCCAACTGCATCCGCTGGTATGGCGAGGCTGTGGACAAGATTTACGACGAGATTGCACCTACGCCGTCTACGGCACTGGCCTTGATCACCCGCGAGCCGGTGGGTGTGGTGGGCGTCATCGTGCCCTGGAATTACCCCATGATCATGGCGGCCTGGAAGATTGCGCCGGCCCTGGCCAGCGGCAATTCGGTGGTGCTCAAGCCTAGCGAGAAGTCGCCGCTCACGGCTCTTCGCTTGGCTGATCTGGCGCTGGAGGCGGGCATTCCGGAAGGCGTGTTCAATGTGGTGACCGGCTATGGGCCCGAGGCAGGCTCACCCCTGGCCCTGCACATGGACGTGGACTGCATTGCCTTTACCGGCTCCACCCGCGTGGGCAAGCAAATCCATGTGATGGCCGGGCAGAGCAACCTCAAGCGCGCCTGGACCGAGCTTGGTGGCAAGTCGCCCAACATTGTGTTTGCCGACTGCCCGAACCTGGACCGGGCCGTTGAGGCTGCCATTGGCGGCATCTTCTTTAACCAGGGCGAGAGCTGCAACGCACCTTCGCGCCTCTTTGTGCAGGACAGCATCAAGGAGCGCTTTCTGGAAAAGGCCCTGGCCCTGGTGCCCGGCTATGCGCCTGCCAATCCCACGCTGCCGGGCACGGTGATGGGCGCCCTGGTGGACCAGATCCAGATGAAGTCGGTGCTGGGTTATATCGCCAGCGGCAAGGCTGAGGGCGCGCGACTGATTGCAGGCGGCGAACAGGTGATGCAAGACACTGGCGGCTGCTATGTGCAGCCCACCATTTTTGATGGCGTGAAACCCGAGATGAAAATATCGCGCGAAGAAATTTTTGGGCCGGTGCTCTCGGTGCTGAGTTTTACGGATGCGGCAGATGCCGTGCGCCAGGCCAATGACAGCATCTATGGCCTGCAGGCCGGTGTTTGGACCAGCGACCTCAACAAGGCGCACGGCGTGGCCCGCGCCCTGCGCGCAGGCACTGTGCACGTAAATCAGTATGACGAAGACGACATCACCGTGCCCTTTGGCGGTTTCAAGCAAAGCGGTGTCGGGCGCGACAAGTCGCTGCACGCCTTTGACAAATACACTGAGACCAAAACCACGTGGATTCGTATCGACAGCCCGGTTTGAAATCCCTGTTTGACCTGCGCGCTTTTGCGCCGCACACTTACCTTTTGATGCTTTTTCTCCTGGAGACTTCCCTATGAACGCTGCCCTGAAACCATCTGCCCTGACGAGCACCACATCGGCCGGCACCAATGCCGAATGGCATGCCCGCCGCCTGGCCGCAACACCGCGTGGCGTGGCCGTGATGGGGGACTTCTTCATTGACCACGCCAAGAATTCCGAGTTCTGGGACATCGAAGGGCGCCGCTTCATCGACTTTGCCGGCGGCATTGCCGTGCTCAACACCGGCCACGTGCACCCCAAGGTGCAGGCCGCCATCGCAGCCCAACTGCAGCGCTTCACGCACAGCTGCTACCAGGTCGTGCCCTATGCCGAATATGTGTCGCTGGCCGAGCGCATCAACGCCATCGTGCCGATCCAGGGTCCGGCCAAGACCGCCTTCTTCTCCACCGGCGCCGAGGCCGTGGAAAACGCCATCAAGATCGCCCGTTCGCACACCAAGCGCAGCGGCGTGATTGCCTTCAGCGCCGCCTTCCATGGCCGCAGCATGTTTGCCGTGGCCCTGACCGGTAAGGTGCAGCCCTACAAGGCCGGCTTTGGTCCGTTCCCGCCCGAGATCTACCATGCACCTTTCCCTTGCCATTGCGCGAGCCTGGATGACACCAAGCATGCCATCGAGCAGATTTTCAAATGCGATATCGAGCCTGCCCGCGTGGCTGCCATCATCTTCGAGCCGGTGCAAGGCGAGGGTGGTTTCAACCCGATCCAGGCCGAGGCTGTGAAATGGCTGCGCGAACTGTGTGACCAGCACGGCATCCTGCTGATTGCCGACGAGGTGCAGACCGGTTTTGCCCGCACCGGCAAGATGTTTGCCATGGAGCACTACGGCGTGTCGCCCGACTTGATCACCATGGCCAAGAGCATGGCCGGTGGTACGACCCTGTCCGCAGTTTCTGGCCGCGCCGATGTGATGGACGCGCCCAACCCCGGCGGACTGGGTGGCACCTATGCCGGCAACCCGTTGGCAGTGGCAGCAGCCCATGCGGTGCTGGATGTGATGGCCGAGGAAAAGTTGTGTGAGCGGGCGGCCCATCTGGGTGCTGTGCTCAAAGCCCGGTTGGAAGTGGCCAAGACCAAAAACAAGGCCATGGGCGACATCCGCGCCCTGGGTGCCATGGTGGCCTGCGAGTTTGTCAATCCGCAGACCGGCGCGCCTGATGCAGACCTGACCAAGCAGCTTCAGCAGGCTGCGCTTAAAAAGGGTCTGTTGCTGCTGACCTGTGGCGTTTACGGCAACGTGATCCGCTTCCTGTTCCCCTTGACCATCGAGGACAACGTGTTCGAAGAAGCGCTTCAGATTCTGGACCAGGTCTTCGCCTGATCGCACTGCCTATGCAAGCCTACCAGCCCACCATTGACCGCCTGAAATCGCAAGGCATTCACTCCGTACTCACCCAGTTTTGCGATATCCACGGCGTTGCCAAAGGCAAGCTGGTTCCGGTAGACAACCTGAAGGAATGGGTGGAGCAGGGCGCTGGTTTTGCCGGCCCCAGCATCTGGGGAACGGGTTTGCCGCGCTATGGCGCACGCAGCGAGTACTACGGCCGGGTGCAGCTCGATTCCCTGCAGGCGCTGCCCTTCATGCCGGGCATTGCCCATGCCGTGTGCGACGGCTATGCGGGTGGTGAGGCACTGTCTACTTGTTCACGCCAGATGCTCAAGTCAGTCTTGCAGCGCATCCAGGACAGGGGCTGGACGCTGTGGGTGGGCATTGAGCCCGAGTTCTTTTTGCTTAACAAGGGGCAGGACGGGCAATGGCAAGTGGCCGATGCAGCTGACCAACTGGACAAGCCTTCTTACGACTTGAAGGCCATCCACCGTAATGCGGCGTTTCTGGACGAGATGCGCCAGACGCTCACGCAGTTGGGCTTCGAACTGCAGCAAATCGACCATGAAGACGCCTGCGGCCAGTACGAAATCAATTACAAGTTTGACGATGCCCTTGCCGCCGCCGACCGCTACATGCTGTTCAAGATGACCGCCCATGTGGTGGCCGAGAAGCATGGCATGGTGTTCAGCTGCATGCCCAAGCCGGTAGCCACGGCACCTGGCAGTGGCTTGCATTTTCACCTGAGCATCACCGACGCACAGGGCCTCGCCATTTTTACCGACCCCCAAGGTGCCTTGGGCTTGAGCCAGCAGGGCCACCAGTTTGCTGCCGGCTTGCTTTATCACGCCGATGCCCTGAGCGCCCTGTGTGCGCCCACGGTCAACAGCTACAAGCGGCTGGCCAGCAGCAACAGCGCCTCGGGCACC
Source organism: Rhodoferax lacus (assembly GCF_003415675.1). Taxonomy (GTDB): domain Bacteria; phylum Pseudomonadota; class Gammaproteobacteria; order Burkholderiales; family Burkholderiaceae_C; genus Allorhodoferax; species Allorhodoferax lacus. Next base: position 517,204 of record NZ_QFZK01000001.1, on the reverse strand, counting down.
ACCTGGTCACCCGTCTGGAAGAGCTATGGAGACAACAACCGCACCTGCGTTGTCCGCACCGTGGCGGGCCGCATTGAGTGGCGTTTGCCCGATCCGTCGTGCAACGTGTATGCGGCCATTGCGGGAACGCTGGCTGCGGGGCTGTCGGGCATGGACCAGAAATTGGTACCTCCCGCGCCTTGCAACGAAGACCTGTACGAGCGCCGCGCCCAAGGGCTGGCCATGCCCGCACGTTTGCCAACAAACCTGGACGCGGCGGTGAACGCTCTCGAAGCCGACGTCACCCTGTGCCATGCCGTGGGCGATGACTTTTGCGCGGAGTTCATCAAGCTCAAGCGTGCGGAGTGGGATGCCTACAGCCTGCAGGTCAGCGACTGGGAGTTGCGGCGCTACGCCGACGCCTTCTAAGCAGGCCGCTGCCCAAGCGGTATTCTGTTTTATGCTGTGTTGCAGCATTTCACAATACGATAATTGATTGCTTTTGCTTGTCTCCTTGCTTTCCATAAAGCAGTGGTTTCATATCGTATTGCGAGATGGCGCATGTAAGTCATTGTTTTTTATAACAATAAATTTCAATCTTATATAAGACATAAGAGCGATTTCAGTCTTATATAAGACTTAGAATTCAGGCATGGCAAACGGGCTTGCACTGCATCCCGGCCACTGATTAACCAACCTAGGAGTGTTTACATGCCGAAATCTCTGACCGAACAACTCAGCCGCGAACAGCAAATCGCCGCCCTGGAAAAAGACTGGGCCACCAACCCCCGTTGGAAGGGCATCAAGCGCGGCTACACCGCCGCCGACGTGGTCCGCCTGCGCGGATCCTTCCAGGTGGAGCACACACTGGCCCGCCGCGGCGCTGAAAAGCTGTGGGACCTGGTGAACACCGAAGCCTATGTGAACTGCCTGGGTGCCCTGACCGGCGGCCAAGCCATGCAACAGGTCAAGGCCGGCGTGAAAGCCATCTACCTGTCGGGCTGGCAAGTCGCTGCCGACAACAATGAATATTCCGCCATGTACCCGGACCAGTCCCTGTACCCCGTGGACTCGGTGCCAAAGGTGGTGGAGCGCATCAACAACTCCTTCACCCGTGCCGATGAAATCCAGTGGTCCAAGGGTGTTGGCCCAGGCGATGCTGGCTATATCGACTACCACGCCCCCATCGTGGCCGATGCCGAAGCCGGCTTCGGTGGTGTGCTCAACGCCTACGAGTTGATGAAGGCCATGATCCGCGCTGGTGCTGGTGGCGTGCACTTCGAAGACCAACTGGCTTCCGTGAAGAAATGCGGTCACATGGGTGGCAAGGTGCTGGTCCCCACCACCGAAGCCTGCCAGAAGCTGATCGCTGCCCGTATGGCCGCTGACGTCTACGGCGTGCCCACCCTGGTGATTGCCCGTACCGACGCTGAAGCCGCTGACCTGTTGACCAGTGACTATGACGTGAACGACAAGCCCTTCCTCACCGGCGAGCGCACGGCAGAAGGCTTCTACAAGACCAAGAAGGGTCTGGACCAGGCCATCTCCCGCGCCGTGGCCTACGCCGAATACGCTGACCTGGTGTGGTGCGAAACCGGTACGCCCGATCTGGAGTTTGCCAAGAAGTTTGCCGACGCCGTGCACGCCAAACACCCCGGCAAGATGCTGGCCTACAACTGCTCGCCATCGTTCAACTGGAAGAAGAACCTCGACGACGCCACCATTGCCAAGTTCCAGAAGGAACTCGGCGCCATGGGCTACAAGTACCAGTTCATCACGCTGGCCGGCATTCACAACATGTGGTACCACATGTTCGACCTCGCACAAGACTACGTGAAGCGCGGCATGACCGCCTACGTGGAAAAGGTGCAAGAGCCCGAGTTCGCAGCCCGCGAGCGTGGCTACAGCTTTGTGTCGCACCAGCAGGAAGTTGGCACCGGTTACTTCGACGAAGTCACCACGGTAATCCAGGGCGGCAAGTCCAGCGTGACGGCACTGACCGGTTCTACCGAAGAAGAGCAGTTCCACTAAGCACGGTGTGAGTTGTTGAAGAGCCGGGCTTCTGAAAGGAGGCCCGGCTTTTTTAATGTGCCAAGGCATGCCCGCGGTGCACGTTTTTCGCCTTTCAGACTCCGGTTAAAATCCAACCACCCTAGAAAAGCGCGGACTGTTCCGCGCTTTTTACTTGGACAGAAGATTCTTTTTTCGCAGATACACCATGATCCAAATCACACTCCCCGACGGTTCCCAGCGCGAATTCCCCGGCCCGGTCACGGTCGCTGAAGTGGCCGCCTCTATCGGAGCAGGCTTGGCCAAAGCGGCACTGGCGGGCAAAGTGGACGGCAAAGTGGTGGACACCAGTTTTCAGATGACGGCCAACAGTGCTTTGTCCATCATCACCGCCAAGGATGCAGACGGGTTGGAAGTGATTCGCCACAGCACGGCCCACTTGCTGGCCTATGCGGTGAAAGAATTGTTCCCGGATGCCCAGGTCACCATCGGCCCGGTGATTGAGAACGGCTTCTTCTACGACTTCTCATACAAGCGCCCCTTCACACCCGATGACCTGACCGCCATCGAGAAGAAGATGACGGAGTTGGCAAACAAGGATGAGCCTGTGGTGCGCCGCGTGCTGCCACGCGATGAAGCGGTGGCGTATTTCAAGAGCCTGGGTGAGCACTACAAGGCCGAGATCATTGGCAGCATCCCCAGCAATGAGGACGTGTCGCTGTACCGCGAAGGCAAGTTTGAAGACCTGTGCCGCGGCCCCCACGTGCCCAGCACCGGCAAGCTCAAGCACTTCAAGCTGATGAAGCTGGCCGGCGCCTACTGGCGTGGCGACCACAAAAACGAAATGCTGCAGCGTATCTATGGCACGGCCTGGGCCACCAAGGACGACTTGCAGCAGCACCTCACCATGTTGGAAGAGGCCGAGAAGCGTGACCACCGCAAGCTGGGGCGCGAGTTGGACCTGTTCCACATTGACGAATATGCACCGGGCACCGTGTTCTGGCACCCCAAGGGCTGGACGCTGTGGCAAGGCGTGGAGCAGTACATGCGCCACGTGTACCAGGACAATGGCTACCAGGAGGTGAAAGGCCCACAGCTCTTGGACAAGAGCCTGTGGGAGAAAACCGGCCATTGGGACAAGTACCGCGAAAACATGTTCATCACCGAGTCCGAAAAGCGCGACTACGCCTTGAAGCCGATGAACTGCCCAGGCCACATCCTGATCTTCAAGCAAGGCATCAAGAGCTACCGTGATTTGCCACTGCGCTTTGGCGAGTTCGGCAACTGCCACCGCAATGAGCCTTCGGGTGGTCTGCACGGCATCATGCGCGTGCGTGGTTTCACGCAGGATGATGGCCACATCTTCTGTACCGAAGAGCAGATTCAGGAAGAAGTCAAAGCTTTTACCACCTTGCTGCAAAAAGTCTACAAGGACTTTGGCTTTACCAACATCATCTACAAGTTGTCGACCCGTCCGGAAAAACGCATTGGTACCGAAGAAAGCTGGGACCGCGCTGAAAAGGCACTGGCCGACGGCTTGCGCGCCTCGGGCTGCGATTTTGAATACCTGCCCGGCGAGGGCGCGTTTTATGGCCCCAAGATCGAGTACACGCTCAAGGACGCCTTGGGACGCCCATGGCAGTGCGGCACGATACAGGTTGACCCCAACCTGCCCGAGCGCCTGGATGCCGAATATGTGGGTGAAGACGGTGCACGTCACCGCCCCGTCATGCTGCACCGGGCTATCGTTGGCAGCCTGGAGCGTTTCATTGGAATTCTGATCGAGGAAAGCGCAGGAGCCCTGCCGGCTTGGCTGGCTCCGGTGCAGATCGCGGTGCTCAATATCACTGATGCACAGGCCGAATATTGCAAAACCGTAGCAAAGACGCTGCAAAATCAAGGGTTCCGGGTCAAATTAGATCTACGCAACGAGAAGATTACGCTTAAAATACGCGAGCATTCGATGCAGAAGCTGCCGTATTTGCTTGTCATAGGTGACAAGGAGATGGCAGCAGGCGCTGTTGCAGTGCGCGCCCGGGGTGGACAAGACCTCGGAGCAATGTCTCTTGAAGCCTTTGTGCAAAAAATCTCGGCTGACATTGCAAGCAAATCATAGGTCTGTGGTTGTTTCCAAAGATGTCGGTTTGCCCGCGTGCGTTGTGCGGCATCAGCCACGTTTTTGTGGCACCAACAGAACAGGATTGAGCCATCGCTACTGAATTTCGTGACCGCCGTCAGCGTGAAGAACGCAAGCACCGCCTGAACCGTGAAATCATGGCCCCTGAGGTTCGCCTCACCGGGGTCGAGAACGAGCCTTTGGGCGTTGTGAGTCTGATGGAAGCCCTGCGCATGGCAGGCGAATTGGACGTTGATCTGGTTGAAATATCTGCCACGGCGAATCCGCCGGTCTGTCGCTTGATGGATTACGGCAAGTTCAAGTACCAGGAACAGAAGAAGGCTGCGGAAGCGAAGTCCAAGCAAAAGGTTATCGAGGTCAAGGAAATCAAGTTCCGGCCTGGTACCGACGATGGCGACTACAACATCAAACTGCGCAATATCCGGCGCTTTTTGGATGATGGTGACAAGTGCAAGATTACCTTGCGCTTCCGGGGTCGCGAGATCACCCACCAGGAAATTGGATTGGCTTTGTTGCAGCGTATGCGCGACGAGTTGGGTGACTCCATCTTGGTGGAACAGTTCCCCAAGCTGGAAGGTCGCCAGATGGTCATGATGATTGCACCGGGCCGTAAGAAGCCAGGTGGTGCACAGAAGCCCGTAGCAGAAACTGCGGCGTAATTTTTTTCAACCGGTTTGGTCGCCGGTTGAAATCAAGTGGCGAGTCTCATAGCTCGCCACAAAAGTGGTGGGTTTTATTACTCGCCACAAAAGTGGCTCGGGGCCAACAAGGCTGGAAGTTTTTTTCCGGACGCCTCACGAGCACAAGATAGAAGGAGCATCAACATGCCCAAAATGAAGACCAAGAGCGCGGCGAAAAAACGCTTTCGCGTTCGTCCCGGTGGAACCGTTAAACGCGGCCAAGCCTTCAAGCGTCACATTCTGACCAAGAAGACCACCAAAAATAAACGCCACCTGCGCGGATCCACTGGAGTTCATGAGACCAATATGGGTCACATGGCACAGATGCTCCCCGGCCGTGGTATTTAATTAACGACGAACAAGGAGTAACTACATGCCTCGCGTCAAACGTGGTGTAACGGCTCGCGCCCGCCACAAAAAAGTTCTGGCCCTTGCAAAGGGTTTCCGCGGTCGCCGCGGTAATGTCTTCCGCGTCGCCAAAGAAGCGGTAATGAAGGCTGGGCAATATGCCTACCGCGACCGTCGTACCAAAAAACGTGTGTTCCGCCAGTTGTGGATTGCCCGTATCAATGCGGCTGCTCGTCAGTGCGGCATGACATACAGCCAATTCGCCAACGGTCTGAAGAAGGCAAACATCGAGATCGACCGCAAGGTTCTGTCTGATATCGCCATTCATGACATGGCTGCTTTTGCAAGCATCGTGGAGCAGGTCAAGGCCAAGCTGGCTGCTTGATTCACGGCTGGGCGCTAACGCGCTTGGCACACGAAGTAAGGGCTAGAGCTTGAAAAGGCACTAGCCCTTTTTCAATTGAACCGAATACCAAGAAGACCGTATGAACGAGTTGAACGCCATCGTCGAATCCGCCCATTCCGCGTTTGCACAAGCTGCAACGCCTGCCGATCTGGAAAACGCCAAGGCCTTGTACCTGGGCAAGTCCGGCCGTATCACCGAGCTGATGAAGGGCATGGCCGCCCTGAGCGTGGACGAGAAGAAGGCGCACGGTGCCGCCATCAACCTGGCCAAGCAGGCCATTGAAGCCGCACTGACAGCGCGCCGCCAGGGCCTGGCAGATGCCGAACTGCAGTTGCAACTCCAGGCCGAAGCGCTGGACGTGACCTTGCCGGGCCGACAGGGCGGGCAGGGCGGTTTGCACCCGGTGTCGCTCACACTGGAGCGCATTGAGGCGATCTTTGGCTCCATGGGTTTCGATGTTGCCCAGGGCCCCGAGATCGAGTCCGACTGGTTCAACTTCACTGCACTGAATACGCCGGAAGACCATCCTGCGCGTTCCATGCACGATACCTTTTATGTGGAAGGCGGCTCGGAAGCCGCCCCCAACCTGCTGCGCACCCACACCAGCCCCATGCAGATCCGCTACGCGGTGCAGCACGTCAAGGCACACCGCGCGCTGGTGGGCGCCTCGGCAGACGGCCTCTTCAGCGGTGACATGCCCGAGATTCGCGTGATCGCACCGGGCCGTACCTACCGCGTGGACAGCGATGCGACGCACTCCCCCATGTTCCACCAGTGCGAAGGCCTGTGGGTGGGCGAGAACGTGAGCTTCAAGGACCTGAAATTTGTCTTCACCGATTTCTGCCGCACCTTCTTTGAGAGCGATGACCTGGTGCTGCGCTTTCGCCCCAGTTTCTTCCCCTTTACAGAGCCCAGCGCCGAGATCGACATCCAGTTCCAGAGCGGTCCCTTGTCGGGCCGCTGGCTGGAGGTGGCAGGTTCCGGCCAGGTGCATCCGAATGTGATTCGCAACATGGGGCTGGACTCGGAGAAGTTCATCGGCTTTGCCTTTGGCATGGGCCCGGACCGCCTCACCATGCTGCGCTATGGCGTGAATGACCTGCGCCTCTTTTTTGATGGCGACGTGCGCTTCCTGTCGCAGTTTCAGTAGCCCCCTGAGCCGCTGCGCGGCGTCCCTGGTTGCAGGCATTGCTGGCCTGACATGTTTTTGATTTTGGTTGAGATTTTTTTATGCAATTTTCTGAATCCTGGCTACGCACTTTCTGCAACCCCGCAATCGGCACGGCAGAGCTCGCTGAAACCCTGACCATGGCTGGACTTGAGGTGGAAGAACTCAAGCCCGTGGCACCTCCCTTCACGCACATCGTGGTGGGTGAAATCCGGCAAGCCGAGCAGCACCCCAATGCCGACCGCCTGCGCGTCTGCAAGGTGGATGTGGGCCAGGCCGAGTTGCTGAATATTGTGTGCGGCGCACCCAATGCCCGCGTAGGCATTCGTGTGCCCTGCGCCCTGGTGGGCGCAGAGCTGCCACCGGGTGAAGACGGCAAGCCCTTCCTGATCAAGGTGGGCAAGCTGCGCGGCGTGGAGAGCCAGGGCATGCTGTGCTCCGCCCGCGAGCTCAAGCTGTCCGAGGACCACGGCGGCCTGCTGGAGCTAGCCCTGGATGCACCCTTGGGACAAAACATCCGCGAACACCTGGACCTGGATGACACCCTGTTCACCCTGAAGCTCACGCCTAATCTGGCGCATTGCCTGAGTGTCTATGGCGTGGCGCGCGAAGTCTCGGCGCTGACCGGGGCACCACTGCTGGCACCGGCATTCCCCGCAGTGGCTGTGGGCAACAGCGACAGCGTGAAGGTCACCGTCAGTGCGACCGATCTGTGTGGCCGCTTCTCAGGGCGCGTGGTGCGCAACCTCAACACCCGGGCCCAGACGCCACAGTGGATGGTGGACCGCCTGGCGCGTTGTGGTCAGCGCAGCGTTACCGCGTTGGTCGACATCTCCAACTACGTGATGTTCGAGCTGGGCCGTCCCAGCCACATCTTTGATCTGGAAAAGATCCACGGCGGGCTTGATGTGCGCTGGGGCAAGGCCGGTGAAGAACTCAAGCTGCTCAATGGCAACACGGTCACCGTGGATGACAAGGTGGGTGTCATTGCCGACGACGTGCAAGTGGAGTCGTTGGCCGGCATCATGGGCGGTGACGCCACGGCCGTGTCCGACGATACGCAGCATGTCTATGTAGAGGCTGCCTTCTGGTGGCCCAAGGCCATTGCCGGGCGTTCGCGCCGATTCAACTTCTCTACCGATGCCGGTCACCGTTTTGAGCGCGGTGTGGACCCGGAACTGACCGTGGAGCACATCGAGCGCATCACGCAGCTGATCATCGACATTTGCGGCACGCCTGACACCACGTGCGGCCCGATTGACGACCAAAAGCCCAACATGCCCGTGGCGGCACCCGTCACCCTGCGTGTGGCCCGTGCCGCAAAGATCATCGGCATGCCCCTGAGCCAGGCGCAATGTGCCGACGCACTCAAGCGCTTGGGCTTGTCCCTGACCGAAGAAGAAGGCCTGATCACCGTTGCACCGCCTTCCTACCGTTTCGACCTGCAGATCGAGGAAGACCTGATCGAAGAGGTGGCGCGCATGGTGGGTTACAACAACCTGCCCGACACGCCGCCGCTGGCCCCCATTACCGCCCGCATCCGCCCGGAAGCGCAGCGCAGTGCCTTCGCCGTGCGCCGCGCGCTGGCCGCACTGGCTTACCAGGAAACCATCAACTTCAGCTTTGTGGAAGAGCGTTGGGAAAACGAGCTGGCGGGCAACCCCAACCCCATCAAGCTGCTCAACCCGATTGCCAGCCAGATGAGCGTCATGCGCTCCTCGCTCCTGGGCTCGCTGCTGCAGGTGCTGAAGTTCAACCAGGCGCGCAAGGCCACGCGTGTGCGCGTGTTCGAGCTGGGCCGCGTATTTCTGCGTGATGCTTCTGTCAAGAGTACCGATGCCACCGTGGAAGGCTTTGACCAGCCCATGCGTGTGGCCGGACTGGCCAGCGGCAGCGAGCATCCGCTGCAGTGGGGTGTGAAAGACGCCCCGGTAGATTTCTATAGCGTCAAGGGCGATGTGGAAACCCTGCTGGCACCCTTGGCCCCTGAGTTCAAACCCGGTACGCACCCAGCCATGCACCCGGGCCGCTGCGCCTCGGTCTGGCTGGACGGCAAGTGCATTGGCTACGTGGGCGAACTGCATCCCAAGTGGCGCCAGTCCTACGAGTTGCCCACAGCACCTCTGTTGTTTGAACTGGATCTGGAGCCGGTGCTGGCACGCCGCGTGCCCGTCTTCAAGCCCGTGGCCAAGATTCAGGCGGTGCAGCGGGATGTGGCCGTCGTGGTGGCAGACAGCGTGACCCACGCAGCCCTGATGGCCGCCATTTGGGCCGCACCGACTGCGGGCTTGCTGCGCGATGCGCAACTGTTCGATGTCTACCGCCCCAAGTTCGCCAAGGATGCCGTGGTGGCCGAGGGTGCTGGCGACCGCAGCCTGGCCGTGCGCCTCACGCTCAACAGCGATGAAGCCAGTTTGACTGAAGAGCAGATTGAATCCACAGTGAAGGCCGTGGTCGATCAACTGAGCCAAACACTGGATGCGCGCCAGCGCGTCTAAACTACGCCACAACAAAGAAGCGAGACACCATGGATTTTTCCGTCGAAAGCCTGGAGACACCGGCGCTGACCAAGGCGCAGTTGGCTGATTTGCTGTTTGAGCAAATCGGTCTCAACAAACGCGAGTCCAAAGACATGATCGACGCTTTCTTTGACCTGATTTCCGGCAGCCTGGTCGAAGGCACGGACGTCAAGATATCCGGCTTTGGCAACTTCCAGATTCGTACCAAGGCACCCCGCCCGGGGCGCAACCCGCGCACGGGTGAGGCCATACCGATACAGGCGCGCCGGGTGGTGACCTTCCATGCCAGCCACAAGCTCAAAGAACAGATTCAGGAAGACAGCAACAAGCCTTCAGTGTCTGTTTAAGTCGAAGCGCACACTTTATTTGGTAAGTGCGTAATAAGCCCTTTGCGTCCGGGCTAAAGTTAGAGTAACCTCTGCGCTTTAGCACGTATCGCATTGATTTCAATGGAGAAAACTCTCCCTCCCATTCCCGCAAAACGCTATTTCACCATCGGTGAAGTAGGAGATTTGTGCGGCGTAAAACCACACGTGCTACGTTATTGGGAGCAGGAGTTCACGCAACTGCGCCCGATGAAGCGCAGAGGCAACCGGCGCTATTACCAGCACCATGAAGTGTTGATGATTCGCCGCATACGTGATCTGCTGTATGACCAAGGCTTCACCATCAGCGGTGCGCGCAACAAGATGCAGGAGCTCCTGCAAACCGAGCGTGACAAGAAGCGCAACGGCGAAGTCATGCTGGAGGGTGTCGAGGTGATTGAGCTCGACGCAGATGATCTGGATGACATGGATTCCCTGCTGCCTGGTGACCCATTTGACGAAACAGCGGTGCCCCTGTTGCAACTCCGCCGTGAACTGTTTGAAATTCGTGAACTATTGGCTTTCGCTGATCAATAACGGTCTCTTTTTCACGCTATAATTCGAGGCTTGATCGGTGTGTGGCGCAGCCTGGTAGCGCACTTGCATGGGGTGCAAGGGGTCGAAGGTTCGAATCCTTTCACACCGACCATTTGAAATAGTTAAGCCTCTGAGTAGAAATGCTCAGAGGCTTTTTTCATGTGCGTTTGCAATGCCCCAAAGGCATTGCAAACCATGCATATTTCGGAAGGCCGTTTTACCGAGCCTGGACCTTTTGATTCGCGGCGCCGGCCTGACCCATCAACTGGTCAAAAGAGGCGTCATCCATATCGACCATATCAACGTCAATGCCCTGTTGTTCGTTGGGCACGTCCTTAGAGCCAGGCACGCGCTTGCCAGCAGCCATCGCATTATTTCCAGCAGTTGCCTCAGAGGCATGCAACTCAGACTGGTCCCAGCCGGGATGCCTGTTGCGACGTGTCAAGAGGTAGGCCAATGCACCCAGGCACAAAACGACCAGAGCGCCCAAACCATAGACGATGGCCACGGGCACGCGATCAGACTCGGCTTTTTCCAGGCGTTCACGCATGGCCAACAGACTGGCTTCATTCTTCACGGCTTGATCCAGCAAGGTCTTCAAGTCGTTCTGCAGCAATTGCATTTTCTGGCCATCACGAGCGACATCTTCCTGCGTGGTAGTTCCCGTGGTGGTGGACTCCAGCGTCTTCACGCGTTCATTCAAGGTTTCGATCGGGTCCAGGCGCAAACGTGGCTTTCCCTGCGCCACAGGCTTTGCACTGTCAACAGGCGCGGCAGCCTTGGCTGGGCTCTCTTTTTTAGGGGCTGCTTCCTTGGCAGTTTCTTTTACCGTCTGTTTGATTGCTTCCCCGTTGGTTTCCTTGGGGGCGGTTTGTTCCCTCTGTGCTTCCTTAGGAGGGGGCGCAGTGGGTTTGCTTGCCTTGGCAATGGCTTTCGGCGTGGTCGACGCAGAAGAATTGTTTGGTGCGGCAGCGTTGGTCGCCGCAGGGGCCTCCAATGGGATGACCAGTGGAACTTGCGCGACTGCCGGGGCCGCGGTGCGGCTTAGCGGAGCAGCGGTGTCACTGGGAAAGTCGGCCAGCAACACATATTTACGGGATGACTTTTGGCTGCAGCCTGCTCGCAAATAGACCGTTACGACTGGCTCGTCAATCAGTGAGGTTGAACTGATCTTCAGGTTGAAAGTGTCAGGCTGGTCGGTTGGAAGCACCACAACCTGCACGCGGCCCGCGTCCTGTCGGCTGTCACCGTGGAATACATCGGCCTCGGCACACAGTGCACCATCTGCCTGCCCGGGATCTACCTGAACAGGCACCATCAGTTCCAGAGGCTGGCCTATCCACGCTGCGCCTCTCGCCCTCCCCAGAGTCAGTGCAGCACTGGCCAGTGTGGTGCTGGCCAATACAAATCCCAGAGTGACCGCTTTGAATCTCATACCCGCCTCATGTATTTTTTTACATTTTCGCATGCGCACTGTGTATGCGACACCACATTGCGACGGAGTAGGGCTGGATTTGCCCTCTATGCAACACCTGCGCCGTGAGATATGCCCCGGCGGGCGGGCATCAAGAACCCTCTGAATCCATTGATTCGGGGTCTGTCACAGCCAGAAAGAAGACCTCGGCATCCCGCACGCCTGCGCTACCCAAACGCTTATGCAAAAGGCGGTAGGTATCCAGATCAAAGGCCAGGCCATCATGCTGTGTCTGGTTGGCATCTTCGAGTTCACTCAGGTCACTCACGGTGGCCAAATGGCACCACTGGTCAAACACGTGGATATCGGTGCGTCCGGTTTGGGCCTGGTATTCGCGAATCGCAACCCGGCCCTTGTGCGGCCAGGCCTGCAGCCTTTGCAGCCCCAGAGCCAGTTGCAGACGCACCCGGTGCATTGGCTTTGGTTCACGGCCGGCACACGCTCCTTTGCAGCGTCCAGTCTGGCAGGCAAAACATGCCCCCTTGCCACTCTCCAGCCCCAACAACTGCGGACACAGCCCATGGGTGTCGCACAGCGCGCGCAAGGCATCCAAGGCCTGGCGCTTGGAGCGGTAGGTTCCGTACAACTGCTGCCATTGCATCGGCTCAATGTCGTCCATTTGCACCAGCTTGACCAGTGGATTGGCCGCAGGGTCTGCGTTCAGTTGCCAGGAGCACAAGGCCTTTTCACGGCGCAGTTGCCGGTTGTAAACGGGCTGTCTCTGCTTTACCAAACGGGATTCCAGCAACAACGCACCCAGTTCACCAGCGGTTTCGATCCACTCGACCCGGCGTATCTCGGTCAGGATCCGCATCTCGCGCGCCACCTTGGCCGCCGACTGGAAATGCGACATCACCCGGGTGCGTATGTTCACGCTCTTGCCTATGTACAAAGGCAGCGGACCTTCGCCGTAAAACAGGTACACGCCGGGTGTGTCCGGAATGTCAGAAATGGCGGTTTCCAGTTGTGGTGGAACTGCCGCGCTTCCTTGCAGCAGTTCCTGTGCGCTGCGCTGCAGCGCGTCATGCCCAAGCTCATCTGCGGCAATCTTCAGCCACTGCAACACCACGTCCACATCGCCCATGGCGCGATGCCGGGCCATGGTGTGCAGGCCATGGCGTTGCAGGATGGCGTCCAGGCCATGGCCCTTGTGCTGCGGATACAGCTTGCGGGACAGACGCACGGTGCACAGGGTCTTCACCTTGAGGGGCAGTTCCATGCGGGCCAGTTCGTTCTGCACAAAGCCGTGGTCAAAGCGCACGTTGTGGGCCACGAACACCGCACCGTCCAGCAGTTCCAGCAAGGTACGGGCAACGTCTTCGAAGGGCGGTGCGTCGGCCACCATGGCGTCACTGATACCAGTGAGCGACTGGATGAAGGGCGGTATGCGCACACCGGGGTTCACCAGCGTACTCCAGCGCGCGGTCTCCACGCCGTTTTCCACCCGCACCGCGGCAATTTCGGTGATGCGGTCGTGCACCGCATTGCCACCGGTGGTCTCCAGATCCAGCATCACATAGCAGGGCAGCACGCGTCGGGCCTAAACGTCAAGGTGGTGAAGCGAAAAACCGCCTTTGCGGCGGTCCGCAAAAAAACACTCCAGCGTCACACGCGTGGTGTGAAAGGCGATTTCCTCCCAGGGAATTTCGCTCTCCAGAAACAGCCGCGCTTCAATGGTTTCAACACCTGGGTCAAACTGGTCGCTGGTGAGCTTGGCACGGTAAAACAGATGCACCTGCCCCACACGCGACACATTCACCAGAGAAAACAGGTCCTGCATTTCGAACTGCGCACCGGCTTCCTCCACGGTTTCGCGCGCAGCGCCTTCGGTCGTGGTCTCGTTGAGCTCCATAAAGCCTGCGGGCAAGGTCCACAAACCAAAACGCGGTTCGATATTGCGCTTGCACAGCAGCACCCTGTCGCCCCAAGAGGGCACAGTGCCCACCACGGTCAGCGGGTTTTCGTAGTGGATGGTGTCGCAGGACGGGCACACGGCGCGCACCTTGGTGTCCCCGTCATCGGGGATGCGGTATTCCACGGCCGTGCCGCATTGCTTGCAGAATTTGATGGGTGGTCGGTGCATCAGGTGCTCACATTGAAATTCAGACGATTCGCACTGTCAGTGCTTGCAGACCGGCAATGCGGCCCAGCAGCAGGTCGCCCGAAACCACGGCGCCAACGCCTTCCGGTGTGCCGGTAAAAATCAGGTCGCCGGCTTGCAGCGTCCAGGCGGCTGACAGCTGTTCGATTGTTTCGGCAATGTTCCAGATCAGCTGGGAGATGCTGCTGCTCTGGCGGGTTTGGCCATTCACGTCCAGCGATATTGCAGCCTGTTCAATACCAAGCACCTGGTCTGCAGGGGTGATGGTTCCCAGCGGCGCTGAGTGGTCAAAGCCCTTGCCTATGCTCCAGGGGCGGCCCTGCTTCTTCATGTCGCTTTGCAGGTCGCGCCGGGTCATGTCCAGCCCTACGGCGTAGCCGTAGATGTGGCGGTGCGCATCAGCTGCTGCAATGCACGTGCCACCGGCACCAATGGCCAACACCAGTTCGATTTCATGGTGCAGATTCTGCGTTAGTGTGGGGTAGGGCATGTGCGCCGCGCCATCAGGCCCTGCCAGCAGCACAGCGTCTGCCGGTTTCATGAAGAAGAAGGGCGCCTCCCGGCCGGTGCCGCCCATTTCCTTGGCGTGTTCCGCGTAGTTGCGCCCCACGCAGTAGATGCGGTGCACTGGAAACACCTCTGTGCTGCCATGCACAGGTACGGTCACAAGGGCAGGGGGCTCAACTGCATAAGGCATGGTGGTGTCTCGCGGCACTTGGGCAAAAGGTCTGATCAGAGGGACTTGACCACCAAGTCAAAGTGCTCCACCACGGGGGGTGCCGCAAAGAACGGCCCGACGATGCCGCGCCACTGGGTGAACGCCTCGGACTGGCGAAAATCCACCGTGTGGTTTTCCAGTGTTTCCCAAAAAATCTGCAGCACATAGCGCTCGGGGCTTTCAATGCCCTTGTTGACCTTGTAGCCCTGGCAGCCTTTGGCATGGGAAATTACGTCGCGCAGGCCACGGGCAATGGCTTCATCAAAGGCCGTGTTTTGACCGGGGTGGATGCGAATATCAGCCAGTTCGAGAATCATGAAAGCTCCGTTGATGGGGTGGTGTGCGGTGGGAGATTATGCTTGTGGGCCATGCAAACCCACGATGTTGACTGCTTATTACCCGACTGGCCCGCTCCTGCAGGCGTACGCGCCCTGTTCAGCTGCCGTGATGGTGGTACCAGCGTGGGCCGGTATGCCGGTCTGAACCTCGGCATGCACGTGGGCGATGACCCGGCAACGGTGCAAAGCAACCGAGCGCGATTGCAGGCAAGGTTGGGGGTGCCTGCCGTGTTTCTGGACCAGGTGCATGGCACTGACATGGTGGAGGTGGCGGCCGGTTCGCCCGATGCCATGCCCGCTGACGGTGCGTATGCCGTGCAGAGCGACGTGGCCTGCACAGTGATGGTGGCCGACTGCTTGCCTGTGCTGTTTTGCGACACGCAGGGGCGTCAGGTAGCGGCCGCGCACGCGGGCTGGCGTGGCTTGTTGGGTTTGCAGGGCAGGGGCGTATTGGAGGCTGCAGTGGGCAGCTTTGGTGACGACCGTCGTATGGCATCGGGTGATTCGCCCAATGAAAGCCTGATGGCCTGGCTGGGCCCCTGCATAGGGCCCCAAGCCTTTGAAGTGGGTGACGAGGTGCGTGCCGCTTTTGTTGCCCAGTCAGCCGATGCGGCGGCCTGTTTTGCGCCCTTTGCAAGTGGCAAATGGCTGGCCGACTTGCCGGCACTGGCGCGACAACGCCTGCAGGCTCTGGGCGTCACGGGCATCTACGGCAATGATGGCAGCCAAAGCTGGTGCACCGTGGCCAATCCCTCACGGTTTTTTTCCCACCGGCGGGACGGAGTCAGCGGGCGCATGGCCGCCTGTATCTGGCGCGTCAGCTAAAGCCGGCTGGGGCTCTGCCATTGCAGTCGGGCTTGCAGCCTGCGCTTCCCAGGCTGCGCGTTCTTCTGCCGCCTTGGCCCGCAGCAAACGTTTGCGTCCGGGTGTACCCATGATGTAGAGAACCAGACCCACTGGCAAAAGCCCGTAGAGAACAAAGGTCATCACCGCTCCGAGCACCGTGCCGTTGCTGTTGGTGGCTTCGGCCACGCTCATCATCAAGGCCACGTAAATCCAGGCAATTGGAACAATGTACATAGGGGTTTCTAATATTTTTTTGTAAGGAAAATCGGGCTGACAAGCTGAGATACTAGCGGTCTAACTGAGATCAACTTCAAAGGTGACATAGTGAGCCAAAACTCCCCCGATTTCATGCAGCAGGCGGCCGCACAGTTCCAACAGGCAGTGACAGAGGGCTGGACCAAAGCCCTGGAATCCTTCAAGACGGTGGACCTGGGGGCGGTAGGCGCCAACATGAAGGGAAAGGCACCCGAAATCCATTTTGCACCTGAAAAATTGCAGGCGCTGCAGCAGGACTATTCCAAGGAAGCCCTGGGCCTGTTTGCCGAAGGCTTCAAGGCTCCCAAAGTCAGCGGTGACCGCCGCTTTGCCGACGCTGCCTGGAATGAGAACCCGATGGCTGCCTATGCAGCTGCCGTTTACATGCTCAATGCGCGCACCCTCATGGGCATGGCCGAGGCGGTGGAGGCCGACGCCAAAACCCGCAACCGTATCCGCTTCGCCGTTGAGCAGTGGGTGGCCGCTGCCGCACCCAGCAACTACCTGGCCTTCAACGCCGAAGCCCAGAAGAAGGCCATAGACACCAAGGGCGAAAGCATTGCCAAGGGCGTCAAAAATCTGGTGCATGACATCCAGCAAGGCCATGTGTCCATGACCGACGAGAGCCTGTTTGAAGTGGGTCGCAATGTCGCCACCACCGAGGGTGCTGTGGTGTTTGAGAGCGAGCTGTTCCAGCTCATTGAATACAAGCCGCTCACTGCCAAGGTCTTTGAGAAGCCCTTTCTGATGGTGCCACCCTGCATCAACAAGTTCTACATCCTCGACCTGCAGCCCGAGAACTCGCTGATCCGCTACGCCGTGGCACAAGGCCACCGCACCTTTGTGGTCAGCTGGCGCAACCCGGACGCATCTCTGGCCCACAAGACCTGGGACAACTACATTGAGGACGCGGTCATCAAAGCCATTGGTGTTACGCAAGAACTGACCGGTGCCGAGACCATCAACGCCCTGGGCTTTTGCGTGGGCGGCACCATGCTCACCTCGGCCTTGGCCGTTCTGGCCGCGCGTGGCGAAAAACCGGTGGCCAGTGCCACCCTGCTCACCACCTTGCTGGACTTCACCGACAGCGGCATTCTGGACGTCTTCATTGACGAGTCCTTCGTCAAATACCGCGAGTCCGAAATGGGCAAGGGCGGCATGATGAAGGGCACCGACCTGGCCAGCACCTTCAGTTTTCTGCGCCCCAACGATCTGGTCTGGAACTATGTGGTGGGCAACTACCTCAAGGGCGAAACCCCGCCACCCTTTGACCTGCTGTACTGGAACTCCGACAGCACCAATCTGCCCGGCCCGTTCTACTGCTGGTACCTGCGCAACACCTATCTGGAAAACAAGCTGGTCAAGCCCGGCAAGGCCACAGTCTGCGGTGAAAAGATCGACCTGCGCCAGGTGGACATTCCCTTCTACCTGTACGGCTCGCGCGAAGACCACATCGTGCCCATTGGTGGCGCGTATGCATCCACCCAGGCGCTGCCAGGCAAGAAGCGCTTTGTCATGGGCGCGTCTGGCCACATTGCTGGTGTGATCAACCCGCCCGCCAAGAACAAACGCAGCCACTGGATTCGTGCCGACGGCAAACTCCCCAAAACGCAAGAAGCGTGGCTGGAAGGCGCGGTAGAACACCCCGGCAGCTGGTGGACGGATTGGTCCATCTGGCTCAAGAGCCAGGCTGGCAAGCAGATCGCCGCGCCCAAAACCTATGGCAAGGGCAAGTACAAGGCGCTGATGCCTGCACCGGGCAGCTACGTCAAAGCCCGCGCCTGATTATTTATTGCACAGACTGAAGCAGGAGAAACCAACATGGAAGACATCGTCATCGTATCGGCGGCCCGCACGGCGGTTGGCAAGTTTGGCGGCACGCTGGCCAAGAGCCCGGCACCCGAACTGGGTGCAGCCGTCATCAAGAGCCTGCTGGCTCGCACCGGCCTGGGCGCTGACCAGATCGGTGAAGTCATTCTGGGCCAGGTGCTGGCAGCAGGCCAAGGCCAAAACCCGGCACGCCAGTCGCTGCTCAAGAGCGGCATCGCCAAAGAAACCCCGGCCCTCACCATCAACGCCGTCTGCGGCTCCGGCCTCAAGGCTGTGATGCTGGCCGCGCAGGCTGTGGCCTGGGGCGACAGTGACATCGTCATCGCTGGCGGACAGGAGAACATGAGCGCCTCGCCCCACGTGCTGCTGGGCAGCCGCGACGGCCAGCGCATGGGCGACTGGAAGATGATCGACTCCATGATCGTCGACGGCCTGTGGGACGTCTACAACCAGTACCACATGGGCATCACCGCCGAGAACGTGGCCAAGGCCCACGGCATCACCCGTGACATGCAGGACGCCCTGGCCCTGGCCAGCCAGCAAAAGGCTGCCGCTGCACAGGACGCAGGCAAGTTTGTGGACGAGATCGTGCCCTTCAGCATCGCGCAGAAAAAGGGCGACCCCATCGTCTTTTCTGCCGACGAGTTCATCAACCGCAAATCCACCGCCGAGGTGCTGGCTGGCCTGCGCCCCGCCTTTGACAAGGCCGGCAGCGTCACCGCAGGCAATGCCTCCGGCATCAACGACGGCGCTGCGGCCGTCATGGTCATGACAGCCAAGAAGGCAGCGGCCTTGGGCCTCACCCCCATGGGCCGCATTGCCAGCTTTGCCACCAGCGGCCTGGACCCGGCCCTGATGGGCATGGGCCCGGTGCCCGCCTCACAAAAGGCCCTGGCCCGCGCAGGCTGGAATGCGCAAGACCTGGACCTGCTGGAAATCAACGAAGCCTTTGCGGCCCAGGCCTGTGCCGTCAACAACCAAATGGGTTGGGATACGTCAAAGGTCAATGTGAATGGTGGCGCCATCGCCATCGGCCACCCGATTGGCGCGTCCGGTTGCCGTATTCTGGTGACCCTGCTGCATGAGATGCAGCGCCGCAACGCCAAGAAGGGTATTGCCAGTTTGTGTATCGGTGGCGGCATGGGCGTGGCCCTGACCATCGAGCGTTAATTTGTAAGTGTGTTTGAGTTCAATTCAAAGAAGGAGATAGTCATGAGTCAAAAAGTAGCGTACGTCACCGGCGGTATGGGTGGCATCGGGACCGCCATCTGCCAGCGTCTGCACAAGGAGGGCTTCAAGGTCATCGCCGGTTGCGGCCCCACACGCGACCACGCCAAGTGGATCGCCGAGCAGGCAGCCCTGGGCTACACGTTTTATGCTTCGGCCGGCAATGTGGGCGACTGGGATTCCACGGTCGAAGCCTTCACCAAGACCAAGGCCGAGCACGGCACCATCGACGTGCTGGTGAACAATGCCGGTATCACCCGCGACCGCATGTTCATCAAGATGACCCGCGAAGACTGGGACGCTGTGATCGAAACCAACCTGAACTCCATGTTCAACGTCACCAAGCAGGTGGTGGGCGATATGGTTGAAAAGGGCTGGGGCCGCATCATCAACATCTCTTCCGTCAACGGCGCCAAGGGCCAGGCTGGTCAAACCAATTACTCGGCTGCCAAGGCCGGCATGCACGGTTTCACCATGGCTTTGGCGCAAGAGCTGGCCAACAAGGGTGTCACAGTGAACACCGTCAGCCCCGGCTACATCGGTACCGACATGGTCAAGGCCATTCGCGAAGATGTGCTGGCCAAGATCGTGGCCACCGTGCCCGTGAAGCGCTTGGGCGAACCCAGTGAAATTGCCTCCATCATTGCCTGGCTGGCATCGAATGAAGGCAGCTACTCCACCGGTGCGGACTTCTCCGTCAACGGCGGCTTGCACATGGGCTAAATCCCGGTGCAGCCCAGGCTGCTTCAGGACTTGCCAAGACCCTGTTCACGTTGACCGTGGACAGGGTTTTTTTCATGGGGCTGTGATACTCTTTTTGCCATGACGAACATACTCACCATCACCATGAATCCGGCACTCGATGTCTCTACCGCGGTAGACGAAGTGCGACACACCAGCAAGCTGCGCTGCGAGCCCATGCACCGGCGCGCAGGCGGCGGTGGCGTCAATGTGGCCCGTGAGTTGCACCGCCTGGGTGCGGACGTGTTGGCCTTCTATACCGCCGGGCACAGCACCGGCCGCATGATGTGGTCTTTGCTGCAGCAGGAGGGCGTTGCCTGCCACCCCCACGCCATCTCTGGCTCACCCCGCGAGAGTTTCACCATCCTGGAGCGCAGCACTGGCCATGAGTACCGCTTTGTGCTGCCCGGCCCGGAGATCACCACACAGGAGTGGGAAAGCGCGCTGCAGGAAATTGGCAAGCTCTGCCAACCGCAATCATTGGTTGTGGCCAGTGGCAGTCTGCCGCCTGGCGTGCCCCTGGATTTTTTTGCCCGTGTAGCGCAGGTGGTGCAAGCTGCGCATGGCTCCCTGGTGGTGGACACCTCGGGCGAGCCCCTGCGTGCCGCTATGGAGCAGGGCGTCTTCATGCTCAAGCCCAGTTTGCACGAACTGCGGGATGTCACGGGCAAGCCCTTGACGCGGCTCTATGAGGTGCGTGATGCCGCACAGGACCTGGTGGCCAAGGGCAGGGCGCAGATTGTGGTGGTCTCCATGGGTGAAATGGGTGCGCTGCTGGCCTGCAAGCAGGGGTGCTGGTATGCACCGCCCCTGCATGTCACGGTACACAGTGCCGTGGGGGCAGGCGACAGCTTTGTGGCCGGCATGGTCTGGGCGCTGGCGGAGCACGAGAGCCCGGTGCAGGCCTTTGCCAAGGGAGTGGCGTGCGCAACGGCCACCTTGCAAAGCCTGGGCAGCGGGCTTGGGGACACGGCGCAGGTGCTGGAACTGCTTCAGCGGGTGCAGTGCCTTGCGGACTTTGCAGACGAGCCGCTGCCTGTGTGAATGAAATCCGACACCTGTCGGGCTTCGCTTGGACTGGCCAGCATATTTCATCAAACAGTTTTATTTAAAGCGCCATAATGGCCTCAGGGAGAGCACAAAACAATCAGGCACCAGCAAGCTGACAGGATTTGGGCTCTATGAATAAAGACAGTTTTGCTTACGTATCAGCGCGCGACTTGCGCATAGGACTGTTTGTCGACCTCGAACTGGGTTGGATTGACCATCCCTTTGCCTCAGGCCGGTTCAAAATTTCCAGCGACGAGCAAATCCGCGTACTTAAAGGCCTGGCGGCTGATCGGTTTCGTTTTGTGCCGTCCAGGAGCGAGTGGTCGGAGGCGGTCGGTGCTTCCCCGTCCGAGGTGCAGGAGGAATCCCTTGCTACCAATCTGTATGCCCTGGGCAGGGATCAAAAAGTCCAGCAGTTACGCATGCAACGCCAACAGGCCGTTGCACTTCAGCAAGAAGGCTTGGCCGACTGCGAGCGCCGCTTCACGGACACTGCCAGGCAATACCACCATACCTTGGATCTGCTACACAGCCAACCCATCGAGGCGGCCCGGGTCGCACAGCAAGTGGTGCAGCAACTGGTGGTGGATATCGAGCAGCAAGGTGATTCAGCGCTGAGGCTTTTGAACGACTCGGCTGCCGACAAGGTGGCGCTGCATCCGGTAAACGTCACCGTCATTTCTTTGCTGCTGGGTCAGGCTTTGGGGTTGCAAGACCTTGCATTGAAGGACCTTGGGCTTGCTGCGTTTTTGCATGACGTGGGCAAGTGTGATTTGCCCGAGCGTTTGCGCAGGCCTGACGATACGTTCTCTACCGTTGAGCGCAACGCCTACCAATCCCATGTGGAGAACAGTGTCCGGCTGGCCCAGGCCATGGGCTTGAGCCAGGGCGCGATACAGGCTGTGGCCCAACACCATGAGTTGGCAGATGGCAGTGGTTTTCCGCAGCACCTCAAGCTCGATGCCATCGGCATGGGTGCCCGTATCCTGGCCCTGGTCAACCGCTATGACGGACTGTGCAACCCGGCCAAGCCCAGCCATGCGATGACGCCCCATGAAGCCCTGGCGACGATATTCTCACAGCAGAAAAAGCGTTTTGACCCCCATGTACTGAGTGCATTTGTCCGCATGGTGGGCGTCTACCCACCGGGTTCCTTGGTACAGCTCAATGACGAGCGCCATGCGATGGTGGTGGGTGTGAATGCGGCGCGTCCGCTCAAGCCGCGCGTCATCGTGCATGAGCCCGGTACGCCTCGGCACGAGGCACTGATTCTGGATCTGGAGGGTGTTGCAAATGCCGGCATCCGGCGCAGCGTCAAGCCGGAGAGCCTGTCTACGGCAGCACAGGAATACCTGCAACCACGTCAACGCTTGTGCTACTTCTTGGAAACTGCGATTGGCCCAGTCCCCGCTGAAAAGGTGTCTGCGAATGCCACCGGACCGGCATCCTGAACCATGGTTCAGGTGGGCGAGGTCAGCATCAACCTTGGGTTCATCTAACGCGAGATGATCACGCTGGCTGGGCAATGTTCCAAGCCCGAGCTCAAAGAGCATTGGTACAAGGAAATATAAAGCCCGGCGGCACCGCAGACGCCTTGATTGTAGGCGCAGCATTGCGGCTTTTGCGTGGACAGGCGGCCTATTTATTGGCCCACATTTCAGCCCACACGTCGGCCCATTTAAGGGGCCTTGCCTTTACAGCAGTTGGCCGTCTTCGCTGAGTGCGTCGTCCAGTCGGTCGAGCAGGGCGCGCAAGGCTTCGCTCTCGGATTCCGGTGCTGCGCTGCCGTCCGCCAGCGTGGCAGCCACGGCCGGTGGCCGCTCGGACAAATCAAAGGCCAGGTTCAGGGCAGCCAGCACTGCAATGCGGTCACGCGCGCGCACTTTGCCCGCGTCGCGAATCTTGCACATGGCTTCGTCCACCCGTTGCACGGCGGCGCGCAATTTGTCCTCGCCCCCCTCAGGGCAGCCCAGCAAATAGCTTTGCCCCATGATCTGTACTTCAAGCTGATTCAAGGCGCGTCCTTCTGTGTGGCAGTGTTGTCAGGTAAACGCTCCAGCAATGCATCCACGCGGGCGCGTGCTGCGCTGAGGCGCGATTTGAGCGAGTCGCGCTCTTGCGCCAGCACGTCCACCTGCCGGGCCAGCAGGGCGTTGGTACGTTGCACCTCGGCATAGCGCAGCAACAGCCGCTCCACGCGTTCGGTAATTTGGTCGACTTGAGACGGTTTCGACATGGGCGTCGCGTTGTTCACCATAGAAGTCGCATTGTAGGGTTTCACGCCGGTGTCACGGGTTAAAATCTGGCCTGTTGGTGCTCGCGGTGTGGTTCACATGCCGCAGTTCAACGGGAAGCAGGAGGGAAGAGGCTATCAAGCCTTGCCTAACCTGCGCTGCCCCCGCAACGGTAAGTGGACGCATCGCAAGATGCCGCTTTCATCACAGCCACTGAACGCTTGAACATGCGTTTGGGAAGGCGATGAAGGTAGCTCCACCAGCCCGGATACCGGCCAACAAGGTGGCTGCACGTGCGTGCGGTCTTAACGCCCAAGCGCTGTCGGGGAAGACGGCGAGGGTTCTTAGTCGGATATTTTTCAAAATGAAATCAGCAAGTTTGTGTGCGCGTCTGAGCGTGCTTTCTGTGGCTTTGTGCGGCGTTTTTTCTGCCTATGGGCAAACCCAAACAAAGGGCACTTTGGGGGAGGTGGTGGTGGTGGGCTCGCGATTCCTGGAATCCCAACTCGACGTGCCTGTGGCTGTGCAGGTGATTACCAAAGCGGACATCCAGAACTCGGCAGCGATGTCCGTGCCTGATGTGCTGCGTGTTCTGGGCAGCGTCAATATCCGCAGCATTGTCGGCGGACAGCTGGGCTTCAATTCCGCAATAGACTTGGGCGGTTTTGGCGTTACCGCAACTCAGAACACCTTGGTCGTGGTTGACGGGCGGCGCTTGAATCCAATTGACTCCGCCGAGATCGACTGGTCCGTCATCCCGCTCTCAAGCATTGAGCGCATTGAGATTGCCTCGGGTGGAGCTGGCGTCCAATTTGGTGCCGGTGCCTCGGGTGGCGTGATCTACATCAGCACCGATGGCAAGCGGGCGGATCGCACTGCTGCTGGCGTGCAGTTGGGTTCTTTTGGCACGGCTCAATTGAGCCTGAACCTCGCCCGTGTCATCGATGACCTGACCCTGAACGTGCAAGCGGGGGCCGATCACTCCGACGGTTGGAGGGAGAACTCACGCATCGATGCAAACAATGTTTCCGCAAAAATTGCAAAGAACCTGGGTGCGGCCGGCGCCGTCTATGGTGAAGTGATCTTCTCGCAAAGTACCAACGGCTTCCCCGGTGGCGTACTGGGCCAGGTGGGCAATGGCGACTTGCGCGCTGCCAAATTCAACAGCGCAGGTTCCGAGAACAAAGTTGAAGGTCAGGGGCTGCGGTTTGGCGGGCTGGCAAACCTGTCCGACAAGACGTCCCTGGACCTTGACGTGTTTATAGGTAACAAGACCAGCACATTTGTGCGACCGTACTACGACACGGCGGACTCTTTGGCTGGCTTTTACCCCGGCGTTGACAAAATCGAACTCAAGGGAACCGATCTGAGCTTTTCGCCCAAATTCCGCAGTGAATTTTCCAACGGGGCATCGCTGGTCTACGGTTATGATTTTTCGCAGTCCAAGCAGGAGGGCGTCAGCTCCTACGGCACCCTGGCGCAGCAATTTATTCTGGCAAACCAGGGGCCCTTTCTATTTCAGGGCAACCTGCTGAGCAACCAGCAATCGGTCCAGTTGCTGAATCATTCGGCGTATGCAATTGGCCGTATGCCTCTGAATGAAGAAGTTGAGTTGACCGTGGGTGTGCGCCGTCAATTGCAGGGCTTTGACAGCGCCGACCTGAATGCCACTGTCGGATTCCCACAAGCCGGTTCCGGCACCATGGCCGCCAATGCACATGAGGCGGGACTCAATATCAAGCTGAACGAGGCAAGCCGCACCTACTTGCGTGTGAGCCAGTCTTACCGCTTTGCCAATACCGATGAATATTGGGGCTACGATGCCAATGGCAATCGCGTCTTCTCTGGCGAGTTGCGGCCCCAGATCACCGAAGCCTACGAGCTTGGTTATGACTTCAAAGATGCACGCCAGCAGTTCAGTGCGGTGCTCGCCCAATCGGTCACTCAGGACGAAATTCGCTATGACCCCGCCACATTCCAGAACGGCAACCTTGCCGACTCTATCGACAGGGCCAGTTTGTCTCTCAACTGGACCATGCATGTTCTGGACAAGAGTCATGTGAGTTTGGGGGCCCGCTTGCAGCGCGCGCAGTATGCAACAGGCAAGTATTCAGGCCAGATGTTGGGCATGGTTCCCACCGCCATATACAACCTGGGCTGGATTCAGGACCTGGCGGACAAGTCCAAGGCGGGAGTGCAAGTGACGCACGTGTCCAAGCAAAACTATGATGCCTCGCCGGCAACCCTTCCCTCATTGGCGCAAATGCCGGCCTATACAACGGCGGATCTATTCTGGTCACGCAGCTACGGCAAGCTCGAAACCAAGCTGACGGTGAAGAATGTGACGGGTGAAACTTACGCGCCATATGGTGGTTACGGTTTTGTTTCCTTGCCGGGGGGAGGGGGTGCGAGCACCTATTACTACTACCCGGCTGACCCGCGTTCTGTGTACCTGTCCATGAACTACCAGTTCTGATCGCATCCCAATGAACCTCGGCCCCCAGCGCATCGTTTGCCTGACCGAAGAGACCACCGAGTGGCTCTACCTGCTGGGGCAGGAGAGCCGCATCGTGGGTATCTCGGGCTACACGGTGCGGCCGCGCCGGGCACGTGAAGAGAAGCCAAAGGTCAGCGCTTTCACCAGTGCCAAGATCGAGAGGATTTTGGATCTCAAGCCGGACTGCGTGCTGGGCTTTTCGGACCTGCAGGCCGACATTGCAGCGGCGCTCATACGCCACGGCGTACAGGTCACCATCTTCAACCAGCGCAGTGTGGTCGAGATTTTCTCCATGCTGTTTCAGGTGGCGGCCATGGTGGGCCAGGCCGAGCAGGGACTGCAGCGCATAGCGGACATGCAGGCCGAGCTGCGCGCCATGCAGGAGGCCGTGGCCCAGCGCGTGGCTGCGGGTGCGCGCCGGCCCCGGGTGTTTTTTGAAGAGTGGGATGTGCCACACATCAGCGCCATCCGCTGGGTGTCCGAGCTGATGGCCATTGCCGGGGCGGATGACTGCTTTGCCGAATTGTCCCTGCAGTCGCTGGGCAAGAACCGCATCATTGCCGATGGTGCCGAGATCGTGCGGCGCCAGCCGGACATGATTTTTGGCTCCTGGTGCGGCAAGAAGTTTCGCCCGGAAAACGTGGCAGCCCGCCCGGGCTGGAGTGAGGTGCCTGCGGTCAAGCACCAGCAGCTGTTTGAAATCAAGTCGCCCGACATTCTGCAGCCGGGCCCGGCCGCACTCACCGATGGTGTGCGCAAGTTGCACCACTTCGTGGTCCAGTGGATGGACCGTGACCTGCAGGAGCGCAGTGCATGAACGCAGCACGCATCGACACAAGTGGCATCCCCAGCAGCGAGCTGATCCTGGGCGGCCAGCGCAGCGGCAAGTCGCGTCGCGCTGAAATGCTGGCACGCCAGTGGCTGGATACCAGCCCGGAGCACCGCGCGGTGCTGGTGGCCACGGCCCAGCCCTGGGATGCGGAGATGCGCCAGCGCATAGCCCGGCACCAGGTCGACCGTGCCGAGCGCGTACCCGGCATGCAAACCGTGGAAGTGCCGCGGGAACTGGGTGCTGCCATTGCCAGCCTCAGCCAAGCCCAGACCCTGGTGGTGGTGGACTGCCTGACCCTGTGGCTGACCAATTGGCTCATGCCCGCACCCTCGGAAGACGGGCAGAACACCTTTTCCGAAGACGACGGGCTGGACTTGGCCGACAGGGTTACCGCGCCCATAGAAGCCTTGCTGGTATCCATCCAACAGGCCAGCGGCCCGGTGATACTCGTGGGCAACGAAATTGGCATGGGTGTCATCCCCATGGGCGCGCAGGTGCGTGCCTTTGTGGACACACTGGGGCGCCTGAACCAGGACGTGGCCCGCGTGTGTGCGCGCGTCACCCTGATGGCCGCCGGTCTGCCGCTCACACTCAAAGGAACGCCGTGACGCGTTGTAATTTTGGCCTCATGCAGCAGATGCAGCGGTGGATGATGCTTGTGGTGCTGGCCACCGCCGCTGGCTTTTGCCACACGGCCCAGGCCTTACAGGTCACCGATGACCGCGGCACCACGCTCACCCTGTCCAACCCCCCGCAGCGCATCGTCAGCCTCTTGCCCTCGCTCACCGAGACGGTATGCGCCCTGGGTCAATGCCAGCGCCTGGTGGGGGTGGACCGCTATTCCGACTACCCGGCTTCGGTAACCAAGCTGCCCCAGGTGGGCGGCGGCATGGACCCCAACATCGAGGCCATCGTCGCCCTGCGTCCGGACGTGGTGCTGGCAGCACTTTCCTCGCGCACGGCCATGCGGCTGGTGTCGCTGGGCATTCCGGTGTTTGCGCTGGAGCCCAAGAACCAGGCCGATGTGCAACGCACCATCGACAAGCTGGGGCAACTCCTGGACGTGCCTGACGCGCCCAAGCTGTGGCGTGAGATCGATGCCGGGGTGACTGCCGCGGCCCAGTCCTTGCCTGCCCATGTGCGTGGCACGCGGGTCTACTTTGAAGTCAACCGCGGCCCGTTTGGCGCGGGTGAGGCTTCCTTCATTGGCGAGATCCTGACGCGCCTGGGGGTGAAAAACATTCTGCCAGCCAAGCTGGGCCCCTTCCCCAAGATCAACCCCGAACTGGTGGTGCGCGAGAACCCGGACCTGATTCTGGTGGGCCAGGCCAACCTGGAAGGGCTGGAGCAGCGCCCCGGTTGGAGCAACATCCGTGCGATCCGCGGGAAGCATGTGTGCGTGTTTGGTGACGCGCAGTCCAATGTGCTGGTGCGCCCCGGCCCGCGCATGGCCGAGAGTGCGCGCATCATGGCGCAATGTCTGACAGACAAGGCCCCCAAGTGAACACCACGCGCACCGCCTGGTTGCTGTGGCTTGCCGCGCTGCTGTGCGTGGCCATGGCGGTGCTGGGCTTGTGCATAGGCAGCGCCGGGTTTGAGAACACCGTGGGTACCCTGCTGGGTGCGCACACGGAAGCGGCAGAGCGGGCCATGGCACAACAAATCGTCTGGGACATCCGCCTGCCGCGTACCCTGGGCGCGCTGGCCGCCGGTGCCTTGCTGGGCTTGGCCGGGGCTCTTGCACAGGGTCTGTTTCGCAACCCGCTGGCCGACCCGTATTTGCTGGGCAGCGCCTCCGGCGCCTCGCTGGGCGTGGCCCTGGCGCTGGCCAGCCTGGGCGGCGGCGCGGGCATGGTGGGCGGCAGCATGATGAGTGAGAGTGCGGCCATCAGCGTGTTCTCCAGCAGCGTGTGGGTGCGTCTGGGCTTGACCGGTGCAGCCTTTGGCGGTGCCGTACTGGCCGTGATGCTGACCCTGTCTTTGGCGCGTGGCGTGCAGCACACATTGCGCTTGCTGCTGGCCGGTGTGATTGTGGGTGTGGTGCTGGGCGCCATCACCTCGCTGGTGCTGCTGTTCTCGCCGGACTCTCTGCAGGCCATGCAATCCTTTTTGCTGGGCTCCACCAGCTTTATCGGCTGGACCTCGTGCCTGCTCATGGCCGTGGTGTGGCTGCTGTGTGTGGTGGCGGCCTGGGCCTTGGCCCGCGTGCTGGACGGCCTGAGTCTGGGCGAGTCCACCGCACAAAGCCTGGGCCTGCCCATTGGCCCCTTGCGTGCCGCGTTGGTGGGGGTGCTGGCCCTGGCCACGGGCACGGCCGTGGCGCAGACCGGGTTGATTGCCTTTGTGGGATTGGCCGCGCCGCATCTGGTGCGTGCAATCGCCCGCGTGCCGCACCGCCAATTGATGTGGCTGGCGAGCGCCATGGGCGCGGTGCTGTTGGGCGGCGCCGATCTGCTGGCACGCTGGCTGATTGCGCCGCAGGAACTGCCTGTGGGCGTTCTGACCGCGGTACTGGGTGGCCTGTATCTTCTGTGGCTGATGCACAGAGGTGGTGGCGCACTGGGAGGGCGGGGCGCATGAGCACGTCCACCACCAGCGGCATGGCTCTGAGCGCCCACGGCTTGAGTGCCAGCTTGGGTGGACGCGAGGTCTTGCACCACATTGATCTGGACATCGTCCAGGGCCAGTGGACCAGCATTCTGGGCCCCAATGGTGCGGGCAAGTCCACCCTGCTCAAGGCCCTGGCCGGGTTGCTGCCGCACAGTGGACGTGTGTCCCTGCTGGGTGCGCCGCTGCGTTCCATTCCCCCGCGCCAACGCGCCCGGCAACTGGCCTGGCTGGGCCAGAACGAAGCCTCGGCCGAAGACCTGAGTGCCTGGGATGTGGTGATGCTCGGCCGCCTGCCGCACCAGGCCTGGCTGGCACCACCCAATGAAAAAGACCTGGCGGCCGTGGAGCGCTCGCTGCGCTACACCCAGGCCTGGGACTGGCGGCACCGGGCTCTGGGCCAACTCTCGGGCGGCGAGCGCCAGCGCGTGCTGCTGGCCCGCGCCCTGGCCGTCGAAGCCCAGGTGCTGCTGATGGATGAGCCCCTGGCCAATCTGGACCCACCGCACCAGGCCGACTGGCTGTGCGTGGTCGAGGCCCTGCTCATGCACGGCACCACCGTGGTCAGCGTGCTGCATGAAATCACCATCGCCCTGAATGCCAACCGCCTGGTGGTGATGCGCGAAGGCCGTGTCACCCACCACGGTGCAACTGAAGACGCGACCACGCGTGACGCGGTCTGCGAGGCCTTTGACAACCGTATTGCCATTTACCCCCTCAACAACCAGTGGGTGGCCCTGCCGCACATTCCCGCAAAAACACCCCATGCAAATTGAAGCCGCACCTACAGAGAAGCCCTACGAAAAATCCGAGGGCGAGCGCCGCGGCATCGTCATCGTCAATACGGGCGACGGCAAGGGCAAAAGCACCGCCGCCTTTGGCCTGGCCCTGCGTGCGCATGGGCGCGGCAAGGCGGTGAAGATCTTTCAGTTCATGAAGGTGCCTTCGGCGCGATTTGGTGAACACCGCATGTTTGAGCAACTGGGTGTGCCCATAGAGGGATTAGGTGATGGTTTCAGTTGGAAGAGCCAGGACCTGGAACACTCCGCACAACTCGCGCGTGACGGCTGGGCCAAAGCCAGTGCCGCCATCCTGAGCGGCGACTTCTTTTTGGTGGTGCTGGATGAAATCACTTACCCACTGATCTACGGCTGGATGCCGTTGGAGGCAGTGCTGGACACCCTGCGCAGCCGCCCCTCCCATGTGCACGTGGTGCTGACCGGCCGGCGCTGCCCGCCCGAGATCATCGCGCTGGCCGACACGGTAACCGAGATGACCATGGTCAAACACGCGTTTCAGGCTGGCATTCCGGCGCAACGAGGCATCGAGGACTAAGCGACTATGACCGCCAAATGCATCATGGTGCTGGGCACCACCAGTGGCGCTGGCAAAAGCTGGCTCACCACCGCCCTGTGCCGCTACTACCAGCGCCAAGGCCTCAAGGTGGCTCCCTTCAAGGCGCAGAACATGAGCAACAACGCGCGCGTGGTGGCCAGCGCCAATGGGCAGGGTGAAATCGGAAGTGCCCAGTACTTCCAATCTCTGGCAGCCAGAGCCGTGCCCGATGTGCGCATGAACCCTTTGCTTTTGAAGCCCGAGCACGACACCCACAGCCAGGTGGTGCTCATGGGCCAGGTGCACGAGGCCCTGTCGCGCATGGCCTGGCGTGGCCGAAGTGCCAGCGTCTGGCCGGTGATTGCACAGGCGCTGGATGACCTGCGCGCGGAAAACGATGTGGTGGTGATCGAAGGCGCGGGCTCGCCGGCCGAGATCAACCTGTCTGCCAGCGACATCGTCAACATGCGCGTGGCCCTGCATGGCGATGCGGCCTGCCTGCTGGTGACCGACATCGACCGGGGCGGCGCCTTTGCCCACCTGTATGGCACCTGGGCCCTGTTGCCCGAGAACGAGCGCGCCTTGATACGCGGCTTTGTGCTCAACAAGTTCCGGGGTGATGCGAGCCTCTTGGCCCCGGCGCCCCAGATGCTGCAAGACCTGACCGGCATTCCCACCGTGTCCACACTGCCCATGTGGTGGCAGCACGGCTTGCCCGAAGAGGACGGTGTGTTCGATGACCGCAGCATCGCCAGCGGCGCTGTGGACCTGACGGTAGCGGTGATCGCCTACCCGCGCATCAGCAATCTCGATGAATACCAGCCCCTGAAGAAGGTGCCCGGCGTGCGCCTGCAGTGGGTGCGCAGCCCCTCGGAATTGGTGGCCTTGAAGCAGACAGACTGGATCATCCTGCCCGGCTCCAAAAACACCAGCGGCGACCTGGCCTGGTTGCGCACACAGGGGCTGGACGCCGCCGTGGCGCACCACGCAGGGCAGGGCGGTGCCGTACTGGGTGTATGTGGCGGCCTGCAAATGCTGGGCGAGGCCTTGATAGACCCGCACGGTGTGGACGGCAATGCACCCGGCCTGGGCCTGCTGCCACTGGTCACTGTGTTTGAGGCCGACAAGACGGTGCGCCACACGCGCAGCCGCTTTGCCCAAAACATGAAGGGCATCTGGTCCGCACTGGCCGGTGTGGAAGTGACAGGCTACGAAATCCACCACGGCCAGACCCAGCCGCATGCCGCCATGCAGGCCGCAGGCAACGTGGCGCGCAGTGTCATGCCCGTGGGCCTGGCCTGGCAGAACCCGGCTGGCAATGTGCTGGGCCTGTACCTGCACGGGCTGTTTGAAGACGCCGCCGCCCTGCAAGCCCTTTTTGGCACGCGTTTCAACAAACCTGTGCCCACGCTGGACACCGTGTTTGACGGACTGGCCGACTTCATCGAGCAGCATTTCGAGCCGGGCGTGCTGCAAGGCCTGCTCAAGCCCTGAGGCGCTCGCACGCAATCGCTCCAAGCGCACTATTTCTTATTGCAAGCAGACGCCTTCCAGATCTCTTTCACAGCCTCTTTTCAACCCGGACCACCCCATGCACAGCACCTTGCCCACCCTTGCCAATATCCACGACGCAGCGCTGACCGCCAAGCTGCAAAGCACGCTGGACAACAAGACAAAGCCCCAAGGCTCCCTGGGCCGCCTGGAAGGCTTGGCCCTGCAAATCGGCCAGATCCTGGGCAGCGCCACGCCTGTGCTGGAGCAGCCGCAAATGGTGGTGTTCGCGGCTGACCATGGCCTCACGGCGCGCGGTGTGTCTGCCTTTCCCAGCGATGTGACCTGGCAGATGGTGGAGAACTTTCTGGCCGGTGGTGCGGCAGTCAGCGTGCTGTCCAAGCAAAACGGCATTGCGCTCACCGTGGTGGACTGCGGCGTGAAGCACGACTTTCTGGCCGGCCTGCCCGCAGGCGCCACACGCCCCGGCCTGCAGGTGCGCAAGGTGGCCGGAGCCGAAGCCGGCACTTCCGATTCGTCGGCCGGCCCAGCCATGACGCCCGCGCAATGCACTGCTGCCATGGAGCAGGGCAGGGAACTGGTGCGCGGCCTGCCGGGCAATGCCCTGCTCCTGGGTGAAATGGGCATTGGCAACACCTCGGCGGCCTCGCTGATCCTGGCGCGTCTGGCCGGTCTGGATATTGCCGTTTGCACCGGTGCCGGAACCGGCCTGGACGCACCTGCTGTGCTGCGCAAAACCGAGGTGCTGCGCGAGGTGCTGGCCCTGCATGCCGCAGCCGTGCAACCGCTGGACGTGCTGGCGGCCATGGGCGGCTTTGAGATTGCCACCATGGTGGGCGCCGTGATGCAGGCAGCCGAGGAGCGCCGCGTGGTGGTGGTGGACGGCTTTATTGCCAGCAGCGCCGTGGTGGTGGCCCATGCCCTGCAGCCGCTGGTGCTGCAACGCTGCGTGTTTGCCCACCGCTCGGGCGAGCGCGGCCACGAGTTCATGCTGCAGCACCTGGGCGTGCAGGCCTTGCTGGACCTGGGCTTGCGTCTGGGCGAAGGCTCGGGCGCCGCCCTGGCCTGGCCGCTGTTGCAATCGGCCTGCACCATCCTGCGCGACATGGCCAGCTTTGCCTCGGCCGGGGTGTCGGAGAAATCCACCGACGCGGTCACCGCTTGATACCCGCGTTCAGGCCATGAGCCGTTTTGTTCGCCACTACCTGCTGTCCCTGCAGTTCTTCACCCGCTTGCCGGTGACAGGCCGCCTGGCTGCGTGGGTGGGCTACAGCCCGGAGATGCTGCGTGCCAGTGCGGCGCATTTTCCGGGCGTGGGCTGGCTGATCGGTGGCTTGGTTGCGGCCTTGAGTGCGCTGCTGCTGTGGGCTTTGCCGCAGGGCGGCTTTTCACCCCTGGTGGTGGCGGCAATGGGCACGGCCTTTGGCATTTTGCTCACCGGCGCCTTCCACGAGGATGGTCTGGCCGATGTAGCTGATGGCCTGGGCGGCAGCTACGAGCGCGAGCGGGCGCTGGACATCATGAAGGACTCGCGGGTGGGGGCTTTTGGCGCCATCGCCATCGCCATGGCCTTGCTGACCAAGGTGGCACTGGTGGCGCAACTGGGCCTGATGGGCGTGGCCGTGCTGTGCCCTGTGGTGTTTTTGGCCCATGTAGTGTCGCGCACCTGGCCGCTCTTGCTCATACGCCTGCTGCCGCATGTGGGCGATACGGCAGCCTCCAAATCGAAACCGCTGGCAGACCAGATCTCAGGCGCTGCCTTGCTGGTGGCTTTGCTGTGGTGCCTTGCGGCCTTTGCGCTGGTGCTTTTACTTGTACCTCCACTGGCTTCTGGCGCAATTTGGCCCACGCTGCTGCAGCCCTCAGCACTACTGTCCGCTATGGGCTGGGCCCTGGCGCTCAGCGCGCTGGCTTTTGCCTGGATGGGGCGCCTGTTTGCCAAGCGCCTGCAAGGCTTTACCGGCGACTGCCTGGGTGCCACCCAGCAGATCTGCGAACTGGCTTTCTACCTGGGCTTTTTGCTGGCCCTGGGAGGGCGCACATGAGCCTGTGGCTGGCGCGCCATGCCCAGCCGCTGGTGGCACCTGGCATCTGCTACGGCGCCACGGACATGGCGGCCGATGCGCAGTTGACCCTGCAGGCCGCGCGTGCCCTGGCGCTGGAACTGCCACTGGGTATTGCGGTGCGGGTCTCCCCGCTCAGGCGCTGCCAGCAACTGGCCGAGGCCCTGCAAGCCGAGCGACACGACCTGCACTTCACAACCGACATGCGCCTGCGCGAGATGGACTTTGGCTTGTGGGAAGGCGTGGCCTGGACCGACATTCCCCGTGCCGCCATCGATGCCTGGACAGCTGACTTCGCGCAGCACCGTTTCGGCGGTCAGGAGTCGGCCAACGAGGTGCTTGAGCGCGTGGCCAGCGCCTGGGATGCATTGCACGCGCTGCACGACACCCTGTGGATTGCGCACTCCGGAATTGCGCAGGCGGCGACCTTGCTGCACCAAGGCATGCGCCACATCAGCCGGGCAGAAGACTGGCCGCTCTCCAAGCTGCCCTATGGTGGGTGGGTGCGGTTTTAAATCCCGTGCTGCAGCGCAGGTTTAGTCCAGAGGCACCAACAATGCGTGGGGCTGAATAT
Organism: Rhodoferax lacus; assembly: GCF_003415675.1. GTDB lineage: Bacteria > Pseudomonadota > Gammaproteobacteria > Burkholderiales > Burkholderiaceae_C > Allorhodoferax > Allorhodoferax lacus. Next base: position 482,821 of record NZ_QFZK01000001.1, on the reverse strand, counting down.
CCAGGGCGTTAGACAAGGTAACCAGAACCGTCAGCGAAGGGTTGCACTTTCCGGTTTCAATCCGGCTCAGGTAGGTGCGATAGATGCCGCATCTGTCAGCCAGCGCCTGCTGAGAGACCTTTTGCGCCCGCCTGAAGTGCCTGACATTGCGCGCAAGCGTGTGGAGCCACGGCAGATGCTCATGTGTTTGCCCGGTGAATTCCAGGTCAGCCAACTCGTCATCCAGAACGGGATCGTCTCGGGTCTTCATGGTGTGCGTCCTAGAGTTAAGTCCTGTTGTTTCAATGAGTGTGTGTGAATGTAGGCCAGGGAGTAGACGAATTCAATCCTGCATACCGGGTAGCGCGTACCCTGAACAGGGTAGTCCAGACAGAAAAAACGACCTTCGCCTGACTGCTGATCAGCTGGCGATGAGCTGGTGCGCCACTGCGTAGCGGGTCAGTTCCGCGGTGCTGTGCAGGTCGAGCTTGCGCATCAGGTTGCGCCTGTGGGTTGCGGCAGTAGACGCTGAAATATGCAGACGCTCGCCAACCTCTGCCGAGGTGCAACCCGCTGCTATCAACTGAAGCACCTGCATCTCGCGGGCACCGATGGCAGTGGGTTGGTGCCCATGCACTGGCGGGGGCGGTGGCTCTGGCAGCTTTCCAAAACCCGCTATCAGTGACTCGATGCGTTGCAGCAGGTCGGCGCCTTCCTGCTGGAGTTGCCGCTCCTGGCTGATGTCCTGCAAGGTGCCTGCTGCACGCACGGGTCTGGCGTGTTCATCCCGTGCAACGATGCGACCCTGCGAGCGGACCCACACCCAATGGCCTTCCTTGTGGCGCAGGCGGTATTCCGTCCGGTAGTACGGCACTTCGCCGGTCTTGATGGCGTTGAAGGCGGCATCACGCGTAGGCTCATCGTCGGGGTGCACCAGTTTGTCGTAGTCGCTCATGCGGGGGCCAATCTCGCCCTCCTGGTAACCGAGCAGCGCAAAGGCCCTGGCACTGAGGTGCAACTCGCCACTGACAATCTGCTGGTCCCACAGACCCAGGTCGGCACCCATCAGCGCCAGTTCCAGGCGTTGTGCATGGAGTTTGCGCTCGGAGATATCCACCAGCGTGCTTTGGATGAGAGGGAGTTCTCTGGCCACGCCGGCAACCAAATCCGAGTTCATCAGACAGGGCCGTATAGCCCCATCCTTGCAGATGAAGTCCAGGTCCAGATTGCGTGAGCTGCCGGTCTGGAGCAGGCGGTCAAATGCAGCCTGAAAAATGCGCGCACTTTCAGGCGTCATGAAATCGGCAATGTCCTGGCCTACAACTTCTTGCCCGGTATAGCCCAGAAGCGCCAAACCGGTCTTGTTGATCCGCGTGATCACACCGTCCAGGCCGAGCGAGTGGTAACCGCAGGGAGCCTGGTCATACAGGTCCAGAAACTGCCGGGTTCGCCCTTCGACCTGTTCTTCCAGCTCCAGGCGGTGCTTTTCCCTTTCAGATTCACGTGCCCGGCGCTCCGTGATGTCGCGCAACAGGACTGCCACCTGATGGGCCTGCGCGGGATCGCACCGGAAGGCGTGAACGTCGTACCAGCGCTTCGACGATTCGGCGCAGCGCTCAAAGCGCACGGCCTGGCCTGTGAGGGCCACACTCCCCAGCACGTTGAACCACGGCAGGTCATGCAGCAGGGCCAGTTCGCACAAGTTCTTGCCCTGTGCATCCACCAGCCCTGTTTGCTGTACGAACGACGAATTTGCTTCCACCAAGCGGCATTCCACTGGCTGATCGTCTGCATCGAAGACCATGTCCACCAGACAGAAGCCCTCGTCAATGGAACTGAACAGCGCACGGTACCGCGCGTCGCTCCTGGCTTGCTCTGCCTCTGCCCGCTTGCGTTCGCTGATGTCGCACAGCACCAGGCGCAGCACTGGCGCGCCATCTGCGCCTTGGGAAACGTTGCACGCCATTTCAGCCCAGAACGCCATGGCGCCCTGCCGCACCATGCGAAGCTCAGCGTGCTGGGACTGCCCTGTTTTGAGCAGTGCCCTGCACATCAGGTAATAGCTGTCCATATCGTCACTGAGAACAAAGCGGGTAAACGGCAGCGTGACCAACGCATTGCGCTCCATGCCCAGGAGGGATGCTGCGGTTTGGTTGACCTGCAAAATCTGGCCGCCCTCGCTCAAGGTGCAATAGCCCACCGGAGCCAGGTCGTACAGGTCAAGGTAGCGCATATTGGCGACATGCAACTCCACCTGCCGGCGCCGCAGTTCCTCGTTTTGCATTTCCAGTTCGATCTGGTGCACGCGCAATTCATGCAACGCCCGCTCGCCCGCGTCGATCAGGAGGTCACCCCGGCCTGTCACCGACGGCGCAGCGCGTGCGAGCAATGCCGCTTCGGCCTGGCCGCGCAGTCCGGGCACCGAGAAGGGCTCTCGTGCGCCATTGCGCCGGGAGACGGGTGCGCCTTTCTCAGTGCGGTTGGGCACGGGTGACCAGTCTTTCCGTTGTGGCGATGGCATAGATATCGCCGGCCTCGTTGCGCAGGGCCGTAGCCGTAATCGATACCTCCCTCACAGAGCCGTCCTTGGCCAGGCGCTGAGCCAGACAGGGTTCTATCTTCACCGCACGGCCAAGCTGGTCCATGCGTTGCAGCGCCTGCTCACGCTCCGCAGGTATCACGCGGTCCAGCAGGTTCATGTGCAGTGCTTCGGCCTCGGTCCAGCCGTAGATGCGCTCGGCCGCAGGGTTCCAGGCCAGGATGCGGCCATCCTTCGCGTGGATAGTCATGGCGTCATGCGCATCACGCAGCACCATCGCCAGACGCGTGTCCACATCCGCCCTGTCCAGCAGCCCCTGCATCAGTCTGCGCTCGGTAATGTCGCTGAAAGAGACCACCACTGACGAGGGCCCCGGCTCTCCAGGCTCAAAAATGGGCACAGCGCTGACCGACACCCAGGCCACTGCACCACCGGGTTTGCGCATGCCCATGACAAGGCCTTGTTGTGCCAACCCGGTACGCAAGGCTATCTGGCTGGGGTGTGCTTCTGGCGTACATGGACTGCCGTCTTCATGAACTGCGTCCCAGCGCGGATCAATGTTGCTGCGTTCCTGAATCTCCTGGCCGCTCAGGCCCAGGATGCGTTCGGCCGATGGATTCCAGGCGGCGATCTTTCCATCACGCGTGTACAGCAGTACCCCCTCGGACAGGGCCGACACGACCGAGCGAAAGCGCTGTTCGCTTTCCTTGAGCGCATCCAGCGCCCCGTGCAATTCGGCGATGTCCACCTGCGCCTTTACCACTTCCGATATGTCCATGAAGGTGACGGCTGCGCCTTCGATTACGTTTTCCAGGGTGCGGTAGGGCAGGATGCGCAGCATGTACCAGCGCCCGTCCTTGTCCTGCACGCGAATTTCCTTGGTGGCCAGGGTGTCCAGCACGGTTGCGATGTCTTCCGTCATGCGGTCATAGCCACGCAGCCGGGCCATGAAATGGCCCAGGGGGCGGCCCACATCGCTGGCCACCAGCTTGATGATGGCGGTGGCCGACGGGGTGAAACTCAGAATGCGCTGCTGCAGGTCGACAAAGACGGTGGCAATGCCGCTGCCCGCCAGCAGGTTGCGGTTGTCGTTGAGCGCGCGCGCCAGGTCGGCTACCTTGTTTTGCTGCTCCACATTGACCGTGGCCAGCTCTTCGTTGACGGACTGCAGCTCTTCCTTGGAGGTGGCGAGCTCTTCGTTGCTGGCTTGCAGCTCCTCGTTGACCGACTGCATTTCCTCAATGGCCGAGCGCAGCTCTTCGGTGGATGTCTCTGTGTCTTCATGGGCGCTGCGCAACAGCTTTTCCTTGTCGCGCAGTTCCCGCTCCAGCGCCGCAACGCGTACATCGGTGGGCACCGCAGGGTCCATAGCCACAATGTCGGGCAGGGGCTGGTCCGCATCGATCAGTGGCGACTCTTCCATCACCACCAAAAAACGTGTCGACTGGTAGACGTCTGCAGCGCGCGGAACCACCGGTGAAACCGTCAGGTTGACCGAGCTGAAGTGGCCGTTGGTACGCACCCGCAGGCCTAAGCGCCGTATCACCATTTTTTCCTGTGCCGACTGGTGCAGCGCGAGTTTCAGGGCTTGCGTCAGGCCTTCGCGCGCCATCTTCACGATATTGTTGACACCGGAGTCACCGGGTGTGGGTTCCAGGTAATTGCCGGTGCGACCGCGCAGGTGCAGGATGTCACCATTTTTTTCGACCAGCGCGCAGGCAGGTGCCAGCAAAAGCAGCAAGGCCCGCTCGGTCTGCTCACCCAGCGAATATTTCACGGGACCGGTTTGCCGCGGAGGGCGGGGCGACAGCGCCGCCTCCGGCCCGGCCATGGGTGGAAGAAAGTTGCCCAGCGTTCTGTGCATCATGGCCTCCCTGCGCTGGTAGAGCCGGGACTTGCCATCCAGCACGGTAAACAGGTTGTCAAAGTCACCCACACTCTCGGCGCTGCCCAAAAACAAGATGCCGCCCGGATTGAGGGCGTAGTGAAACAGCTGCATCAGCTTTTGCTGCAACTCGCTGCGCAGGTAGATCAGCAGGTTGCGGCAACTGATCAGGTCGAGTTGGGAGAAGGGCGGGTCGCGGATCAGATCCTGTTCGGAGAAGGTAATCATGTCGCGGATGACCTTGCGCACCCGGTAGCCGCCGCCTGGCTCCATGGTGAAAAAGCTTCCCAGCCGCTCTTTGGACACATCGGCCGCAATGCTGGTGGGGTACAGACCCGCGCGGGCGGTGATGATGGCCTGGCTGTCGATGTCGGTGGCAAATATTTGCACTACACAGTTCTGGTTGCGGGCCTGCATGCGCTCATGCAGAGCGATGGCGATGGAGTAAGCCTCCTCACCGGTGGAGCAGCCGGGTACCCAGACGCGCACCCGCTCACCTGCCGCCTTGCCCGCCAGCAGCCGGGCTCCCAACTGCTCCTCCAGTTGCTCGAAGGCATGCGGGTCGCGCACAAAGTTGGTCACACCAATCAGGAGATCGCGAAAAAGTGCCTCTACTTCCAGCGGGGTCTGCTGCAACAGCTTGACGTAGTCTTCGAGCTTTTCCATCTGGTGCAGGGCTTTGCGCCGCTCGATGCGCCGCAGCAGCGTGCCAGGCTTGTAGAGGGAAAAGTCATGCCGGGTCTGGGCGCGCAGCAGCACGAACACTTTGTTGAGTTCTTTCTCGACAGTTGGCGCAACCAGGGCCGAGGCCGGCAAGCGCCGGGCCCGGGCGGTCTGCACAGCGTAGGCAATCAGGCGCGCGGGCATCTCGGCGGGTGCGAGTTGGTAGTCCACCAAGCCGGTGGCGACAGCGCTGCGGGGCATGCCGTCGAACTCGGTGGTGCTGGGCGTCTGCACCAGGACCAGGCCGCCTTCTCCCTTGATGGCGCGCACGCCCAGGGTGCCGTCAGAGCCAGTACCCGAGAGCACGATGGCAATGGCGTTGTCGCCCTGGTCCTGCGCCAGGGCGCGGAAGAAGTAATCGATGGGCAGGCGTTGTCCGTGGGGCAGGGACGGGTCAAACAGCTGTATGGCGCCATTGAGAATCGCCATGTCATGGTTGGGCGGGATGATGTAGACGCAGTTGGCCTTGACCACCAGCCCATCCACCGCCTCGGACACCGGCATCCGGGTGTAACGCTGGATCAGATCGGCCAGGATGCTTTCGTGGTTGGGGGCCAGGTGCTGCACCAGCACAAAGGCCATCTGGGGGTCGATGGCGGCCGGCATGCCGGAAAAGAAGGCCTCGAATGCGGCCAGTCCGCCGGCAGAGGCACCAATACCTACGATGGGGAAGCTTGCACTGGCCCCGCTGTATACCTCAGTGCTATCCGTTGCAAGAACCGCTGGCGCGTTTGCCGCAACCGGTTTGGTGCCTTGCGCACGCGCGTTTTTTGGGAGCTTGCTTGCCATACAGTTTATTGAGTTGACCGACCATGTTGCATTTGTCAGGCGCCGCCGTGGGGGCGCCGGGTTCGGTCAAAATGACACCACCAGTGTCAAATGATAGTTGTTCAGGCTGCGTGTCGGGTAACTTTTGTACGATACAGAAGAAGTTCAGGCTGGAGCGGGTGTCTTGGGCTTGTAGTCGCACACATGGCTTACCGCGCATTGCCAGCACAGGGGCTTGCGCGCCTGGCAGATGTAGCGGCCGTGCAGGATCAGCCAGTGGTGGGCATCCACCAGGTAGGCTGGTGGTATGCGTTTGAGCAGCTTGTCTTCCACCTCGCGCGGGGTTTTTCCTGGTGCCAGGCCGGTGCGGTTGCCCAGACGAAACAAATGCGTGTCCACCGCCATGGTGGGTTCGCCAAAGGCCACGTTGAGCACCACGTTGGCTGTCTTGCGGCCCACGCCGGGCAGTGACTCCAGTTCCTCGCGGGTGCGCGGCACTTGGCCATCAAAGTGGTCCACCAGCATGCGGCAGGTTTGCATCAGGTGTTTGGCCTTGCTGTGGTACAGGCCAATGGTCTTGATGTAGCCCTCCAGCCCGTCCAGTCCCAGGTCCAGGATTTTTTGCGGCGTGTTGGCCACGGCAAAGAGTTTGCGGGTGGCCTTGTTCACGCCCACGTCGGTGGCCTGGGCTGACAGCAGCACAGCGGCAAGCAGCTCAAATACCGATGCGTAGTGCAGCTCGGTTTGCGGTTGCGGATTGGCAGCCTTGAGGGTGGCAAAAAATGTTTCTATTTGGGCGGGGGTCATGGTGGGGTGGGAAAGTGGTTGCGGTGTTCCGTGCGGAAACCATAGCAGACCTGTTTGCGTGGAACGTGCTGAGCCCCGGGGATGACTAGCCCAGGTTCACAAACTTCTCGCGGTTCGGAAATGTGTTGAACATCCACTGCGTATCCAGGGACAGCGCTGCCAGCACGTCCAGCGGCAGGGCGGCAACTGTGTGCGGCCCCGCATCCTTGGCTTCAGCCAGCAGGGCGGCCAGATGCACCACGGCACCCAGGCGGGAAAAGCCGTCTTCGGCCATGGGGTCGGCCGAACGTTGCAGCGCCTGCACCATCTGGGGCGGAAACTTCCAGCGCCGTGCCAGTTCGGCGGTGATTTGCCCCTCGGTAAACCCGATCAGCCTTTGCTCGCGCCGCCATTGCACTCCGGCAATGCGAGGCAGCCTTTCAATCGCTGCCAACACCTCGGGTTCAGCCTGCGAGATCAGCAACTGTCCCAAGTGCAACATCAAGCCGGTGATCCAGGCGATGTGTCCCTGAATGCCAACCCGGGGGGCAAGCCACTCCGCGTAGCCGGCGCAGTCCATCGCAGAGCGCCAAAAGGCATTGTGGTCCAGTCGCGGGAAGTCGTTGAAGGTGTCGCTCAGGATGGCGCCAACGGCCAAGGTACGCACGCGCTCCAGGCCGACCATCGTCACCGCATCGGGCAAGCGCCCCACGGCGCGCGGTAGCCCGAACTGGCTGCTGTTGGCCAGTTTGAGCAGCCGTGCCGAGATGGCCGGGTCCTGTGCAATCAGGGCGCAAACCTCGTTCAGGCCCACCACCTGTCCATCGATCATCTGGATCAAGGCATGCGTTATACGGCTGATGCTGGGCAACCGAACGGATGCAAAGAAAGAATCGATATCTGACACAAGAGTTCCTGATTTTTTCGAAGCACAATCGAAGTGAAATTTATCCAAATCCAAAAGCACCACGAAATGAAATTCGCCACTAGACTGAATAATATAGAGACTTCCGCTATCCGGGAGCTTTTTAAGCTGCTAGGAAAGCCAGGAATCATCAGTTTTGCCGGGGGATTCCCGGATAGCGCCATGTTTGACGTGGACGGCATACGCGAAGCCACCAATACCGCGTTGACGGTGGACCCCGGCGCGGCCCTGCAATACGGTGCCACCGAGGGCTACCAGCCGCTGCGCGAACAGCTGTCCAGCTTCATGGCGGCCAAGGGCGCCAACGATGTGGCACCCGAGCAGCTGATCGTCACCACCGGCAGCCAGCAGGCGCTGGACCTGCTGGGCAAGACCATGATCAGCCCCGGTGACAAGGTGATTGTGGAAGGCCCCACCTTCCTGGCCACCATCCAATGTTTCCGCCTGTATGGTGCCGAGCTCATCAGTGCGCCGGTGGATGCCCATGGCGTGAACACCGACACGCTGGAGCAGCTGATTGCCGAGCACAAACCCAAGCTGGTCTACCTGATCCCGACCTTTGGCAACCCCAGCGGCGCCTTGCTCAGCCTGGAGCGCCGCAAACGGGTGCTGGAACTGGCGGTGAAGTACCAGACCCTGGTGGTGGAAGACGACCCCTATGGCGACCTGTTCTTTGGCGAAGCGCCACCGCCCAGCATGCTGGCACTCAGCGCACAAGTACCCGGCAGCCGCGATTGGCTGGCGCATTGCGGTAGCTTAAGCAAGGTACTCAGCCCTGGCCTGCGCGTGGGCTGGATGATTGCCCCACCCGAGCTGCTGGCCCGCGCCACCATGTGCAAGCAGTTCAGCGATGCCCACACCAGCACCTTTGCCCAGGCCACGGCTGCGCAGTACCTCAAGGCCGGGCGCATGCCGGCCACACTGGCCCATGTGCGCCAGGTGTATGCCGAGCGGGCGCAGGCCATGGGCAGCGCCTTGCGACAGCATCTGGGCGAAGCGATTGATTTTGTACAGCCCCAGGGCGGCCTGTTCTTCTGGGCCCGCCTGACGGGCGCCAAAGGCAAGATTGCCGACGGCGCCGAGTTTGCCAAACGGGCCATAGAGCAGGGCGTGGCCTTTGTACCGGGTGTGCCGTTTTATGCCGCCAACCCGGACCGCTCCACGCTGCGGCTGAGCTTTGCCACGGCCGATGTGGCCCGCATTGAAGAAGGTGTGGCGCGTCTGGCCAAGGCTTTGTGATGTCCCAAGTAGAGAGCCGCATGAAAAAGCAGATCAAGATCGATTTCGTCTCCGACGTGTCCTGCCCCTGGTGCGCCATCGGCTTGCAGTCCCTGCAAACTGCCTTACAGCGCTTAGAGGGCGAACTGGACGCCAGCCTGACCTTCCAGCCTTTTGAACTCAACCCGCAAATGGTGGCTGAGGGTGAAAACATCACCGAGCACCTGGCCAAGAAGTACGGTTCCACGCCTGAGCAGGCGGCCGGTGCCCAGGCCAACATCCGCGAGCGGGGTGCGGCCTTGGGCTTTGCGTTCAACATGGACAAGCGCGGGCGTATCTACAACACCTTCAACGCCCACCGCCTGCTGCACTGGGCACAGATCGAGGGCAAGCAGGCGGAGCTGAAGAAGGCGCTGCTCAAGGCCTACTTCACCGACGGCGAGAACCCAAGTGATACCGCCTTGCTGGTGCGCGTGGCGGCCTCGGTTGGGCTGGATGCCGCTCGGGCCCAGGCCATTCTGGACAGCGACGAATTTGCGGATGCGGTGCGGGAGCAGGAACGCTTTTACCAGCAGGCGGGCATCAACTCAGTGCCCGCCATCATCCTCAACGACCAGCACCTGATCTCGGGCGGCCAGCCGCCTGAGGTGTTTGAACAAGCCCTGCGCCAGATCGCCGGAATTTAGGCCCCCGGCGGCGGAACGTAGCCCTCCGGTTTAGCGCAGCACGGTCAGCAGCCGGTCCAGCCCACCGCTGTTGATCGCCACATGTGCCTTGGCCCGCACCGCCGGTTTGGCATGAAAAGCCACCGAGAGTCCCGCCACGCCCATCATCGGCAGGTCATTGGCGCCGTCGCCCATGGCAATGGTTTTCTCCATGGGAATGCCCAGGAGCGAGGCTACTTCCAGCAAGGTGCGGCGCTTCTCGGCACCGTCACAAATATCGCCCCAGGGTTGGTCCACCATATGGCCCGTGAGCACGCCGCAGGAGGGTCCGCTTTCCACTTCCAGCACATTCGATCGCGCGTAGTCGATACCCAGAAGCTCACGGATGCGGTCGGTGAAAAAGGTAAAGCCGCCGGATACCAGCAGCACCTTCATCCCGGCCTCCTTGCAGGCGGCTACCAGGTCTGCCGCGCCCGGGTTGAGCTGCAGCCGCCGGGTATAGACCTCTTCCATGTGCGCCACCGTCACGCCCTTGAGCAGGGCCACGCGCTGGCGCAGGCTCTCCTTGTAGTCGGCAATCTCGCCACGCATGGCGGCCTCGGTAATGGCTGCCACCTCGGCCTTGCGCCCGGCAGCATCGGCGATCTCGTCCACGCACTCGATGTTGATCAGCGTGGAGTCCATGTCAAAGGCGATGAGCTTGAAGTCTTTCAGGCGCAGGGGTGTGGTGATACCCTGGAGGACCAGGCCGGATTCGATTTCGGTGAGGGTTGTCATTCAAAAGTTTGTTCGGATGAGGCTATTCGTACCAGTCTTCGAACAGAAGACCTGGCACACGTGCGAATTCACGGGTGTTGCGCGACACAAGAGTCAGTCCATGGACCAGCGCGGTAGCAGCAATCTGCAGGTCATAGGGGCCAATCGGCGTGCCTTGCAGTGCAAGCTGCGCGCGCAATTGCCCGGCACGTTCCGCGCAGGCGCCATCGAAATTGAGCAAAGCGTACAGGTGCTTGAGCGCCTCCAGATAGGCTTTCATGCGTTCGGGATAGGCGGACTTCCCCATGCCAAAGGCCAACTCCTGCAAACTGACCACGCTCCAGACCAGGCCTTCCGATGGATGCTGCGCTATGCGTGGCAAGCATTGTCCCTGCCGTTTTTGGGCGTAGATCAGGGTGTTGGTGTCGAGCAGGTACTTCACTGACACTTAGCAGTCAAAGGGTTCGCGGGGCAGGTCTTGGCCCAGGCCGGCATTCCGCGTCTTGGGATCCAGCAAAAAGTCCAGGTCATCGCGACCGGCCGTTCCATGCAGGCGATCAATCTCTTCCAAGGCCGCCAACAGATTGCCGGGTTGCGTGCGAGCATGCTCTGCCAATACCAGTTGGGAAAACCATTTGCTGACCGATACATGCGTGCGCGCCGCCGCCGACTTGGCTATATCCAGCGTTTCGGGTTCGAGGTAAATTGTGACTTGGGACATCGCAACACTCCTTGGATTTCTAAGCGTATAAGTGTGTGGCAATTATATGTACCGCAGACCCGCAATGCCAGCCGGCTGATCATGCCGCCACATCCGCCTTCAGGGGTTCCCCCAGCGAACGCAGGATGTCCCGCACCATTTGCGCCCGGTCTTTTACCTCGGGCAGTTCGCGCTCGATGCGCAGCTTTTCGTTGCCCGCTAATTTGATGTGCTTGTTCTTCTGGATCAGCGCAATGATGCGCATCGGGTCTATCGGCGGGTCCTTCTTGAAGGTGATGGTGATCACGCCCGGTGCCGCGTCCACCTTGACCACGCCATAGGGCTTGGCAATTACGCGCAGGCGGTGCACGTCGATAAGGGTCTGGGCCTGGGACGGCAGTTTGCCGAAGCGGTCCACGATTTCTTCCAGCAGGGCGTCGATCTGGTCGGTGTTCTTGGCAGTCGCCAACTTTTTGTAGAAGCTCAAGCGCAGGTGCACGTCGCCGCAGTAGTCGTCCGGCAGCAGGGCCGGGCCATGCAGGTTGATCTCGGTGTTGACATTCAGCGGGCTCAAGAGGTCAGGCTCGATACCGGCCTTGAGGCAGCGCACCGCCTCGCTCAGCTTCTCGTTGTAAAGCTGAAAGCCCACTTCCAGCATATTGCCGCTCTGGTTCTCGCCCAGCACCTCACCGGCACCGCGAATCTCCAGGTCGTGCATGGCCAGGTAGAAGCCGCTGCCCAGTTCTTCCATCTGCTGGATGGCGTCCAGGCGCTGCTGGGCCTGTTTGGTCAAGCCCTCGATGTCGGGCACCATCAGGTAGGCATAGGCCTGGTGGTGGCTGCGGCCCACACGCCCGCGCAGCTGGTGCAGCTGGGCCAGGCCGAACTTGTCGGCGCGGCTCATCACAATGGTGTTGGCAGTGGGCACGTCGATGCCGGTCTCGATGATGGTGGAGCACAGCAAGAGGTTGTAGCGCTGGGCGATGAAGTCGCGCATCACGGCCTCCAACTGGCGCTCGGGCATCTGGCCGTGGGCCACGGCAATGCGGGCCTCGGGCAGCAGCTCTTCTAATTTTGCGCGCCGGTTCTCGATGGTCTCCACCTCGTTGTGCAGAAAGTAGACCTGGCCGCCGCGCTTGAGTTCGCGCAGCACGGCCTCGCGGATCACGCCATTGCCCTCAGAGCGCACAAAGGTCTTGATGGCCAGGCGGCGTTGCGGCGCGGTGGCAATCACCGACAGATCGCGCAGGCCTTCCAGCGCCATGCCCAGGGTGCGGGGAATCGGGGTGGCAGTGAGAGTCAGCACATCCACCTCGGCGCGCATGGCCTTCATGGCCTCCTTGTGGCGCACGCCAAAGCGGTGTTCCTCGTCAATGATGAGCAAGCCCAGGTCCTTGAAGTGCGTGTCCTGGCTCAGCAGCTTGTGGGTGCCCACCACGATGTCGATGGTGCCGTCCTTCACACCCTTCAGTGCCGCAGTGATTTCCTTGGCCGAACGAAAACGGCTCATCTCGGCAATCTTCACCGGCCACTTGGCAAAGCGGTCGGTCAGGGTCTGGAAGTGCTGCTCTGCCAGCAGTGTGGTGGGGGCCAGAAAGGCCACCTGCTTGCCGCCGGTCACGGCCACAAAGGCAGCGCGCAAGGCCACCTCGGTCTTGCCAAAGCCCACGTCGCCGCAAATCAGGCGGTCCATGGGGCGGGGGCTGACCATGTCCTGGATGACGCAGTGGATGGCGGCCTTCTGGTCGGCGGTTTCCTCAAAGCCAAAGTCGTTGGCAAAGGTCTCGTAGTCACCAGCCGAGAAGCGGAAGGCAAAGCCCTCGCGCGCGGCGCGCCGGGCATAAATGTTGAGCAGCTCGGCGGCCGAGTCGCGCACCTGTTCGGCCGCGCGGCGCTTGGCCTTTTCCCACTGGCCGGAGCCCAGGCGGTGCAGCGGTGCCTCGTCGGCGCTGACGCCGGTGTAGCGGCTGATGAGCTGCAGCTGGCTGACCGGCACATACAGCGTGGCCGCATCCGCGTATTCCAAGTGCAAAAACTCCTGCAGCTCGGGCTGCCCTTCAGCGTTCTTGTTGCCCATGTCCATGTGGATCAGGCCCCGGTAACGGCCAATGCCGTGCGAGGAGTGCACCACCGGGTCGCCCAGGTTGAGCTCGGACAGATCCTTGATCAGTGCCTCAACGTCGCTGACCTGTTCCTGCTTTTTGCGGCGGCGCGTGACCGGGCCTGCGGCAAACAGCTCGGTCTCTGTGACCAGGTCCACACCGGCTTCCAGCCAGCCAAAGCCCACCGTCAATCCGGCAGTGGCAATGCCCCATTTCTCGTCGCTGCCCACAAACTCCTGCAGCGACTCGAAGCTGGGCGGGTTGATGTGCGAGGCGCGCAAAAAGTCCAGCAGGCTTTCGCGGCGGCCGTCGCTTTCGGCCAGGATCAGCAAGCGCTGCTGGGTGTTGCGGGCGTAGTCTTTCAGCTTGGCCAGCGGGTCTTCGGTGCCGCGCACAGCGGCCATGGGGGGCAGGGCGCTGATGTCGGCATAGGCCACCGCGGCCTCTTCGGCGGTGTTGGGGCGTAGCGCCAACTGGGCGTGTCCGTTGGCCAGCGTATAGAACTGCTCGGTGCCCAGGAACAATGTTTCCGGTGGCAGGGCCGGGCGTTCGGGGTCGCCCTGCACCAGCCGGTAGCGGTCCTTGGTGTCCTGCCAGAAGCGCTGGAAGGCGGGCTCCAGGTCGCCATGCAGCACCACGGTGGCATCCGCCCCCACGTAGTCAAACACGGTGGCGGTCTGGTCAAAAAACAGCGGCAGGTAATACTCAATGCCCGCCGTGGCCACGCCGTTGCCAATGTCCTTGTAGATGCGGCTCTTGGTCGGGTCGCCTTCCAGCAACTCGCGCCAGCGGCCACGAAAGCGCGCGCGGGCATCGTCGTCCATGGGGAACTCACGCCCCGGCAACAGACGGATCTCGGGCACCGGGTACAGGCTGCGCTGGCTGTCGGGGTCGAAGGTGCGGATGCTGTCGATCTCGTCGTCAAACAGGTCCACCCGGTAAGGCACTTGCGAGCCCATGGGGAACAGGTCAATCAGCCCACCGCGCACCGCGTATTCGCCGGGGCTGACCACCTGCGTCACATGGCTGTAGCCCGCCAGCGTGAGCTGCGACTTGAGCTTGGCTTCGTCGAGCTTTTGCTTCACCTTGAACTCGAAGGTGTAGCCCGCCAGAAAGCTGGGTGGCGCCAGGCGGTACAGCGCGGTGGTGGCCGGAACGATGATGACATCGGCGCCGGTTTCCTTGTTGCGCTGCTGGATGCGCCAGAGCGTGGCCAGGCGCTCGCTGATCAGGTCCTGGTGTGGGCTGAAGGTGTCGTAGGGCAGGGTTTCCCAGTCCGGGAACAGGGCGCAGCGCAGGGTGGGGGCGAAGAAGGCAATTTCTTCCAGCAGGCGCTGGGCGTCACTGGCGTCGGCCGTGACGATGGCCAGCGGTTTGCCTGCGGCTTTTTCACGCTGGCCCAGCTGGGCCAGGAGGAGGGCGTCTGCGGATCCCGCAGGGCGGGGCAGGGTGTAGCGTTTGCCGCTGGTGAGTTTTGGTAAATCCATGGATGGGTTCGATTTTAGAATGGGGCAGCTTCACACCGTGCACCATGCTTCAAACAACCCCGTATTCTTCTGAACTCCAGCAGCCCGCCCTGCTTGCACGGGCGCGCCTCTGGGGCCTGATTCCTTGCGCGGGCAACGGCTCGCGTTCCGGCGCCGTGGTGCCCAAGCAGTACCAAGCGGTGGCGGGCAAGCCCATGGTCTTGCACACGCTGGACGCTTTTGCTGCGGTGGAACGTTTGGCAGGTACCCTGGTGGTGGTGTCGGCGGGTGACAGCTTCTTCGCGCAGCATGCAGCAAGCGTGCGGGTGGCCGATTGCGGTGGCTCCACGCGGGCGCAAAGCGTGGCCAATGGGCTGGCGGCTTTGCAACAGCAGGGCGCCGACGCGCAAGATTGGGTGCTGGTGCACGACGCCGCGCGCTGCCTGATTACGCCGCAGCAGATCGACACGCTGATCGACGCCTGCCAGCATGACGCAGTGGGCGGCCTTTTGGCCTTGCCCCTGCCGGACACCCTGAAGGCAGCCCAAGGCGGCCGTGTAAGCGCCACGCTGGAGCGCAGCGACAAATGGCTGGCGCAGACGCCGCAGATGTTTCGCATCGGGGCACTGCAGTCTGCCCTGCAAGCCGCAGGCGACGCCGTCACCGACGAGTCCAGCGCCATGGAATTTGCAGGCCTGTCTCCGTTGCTGGTGCAGGGCTCTGCGCAGAACTTCAAGGTGACTTACGCGCAGGACTTTGCGCTGGCAGAAGCGGTGTTGTTGTCACGCCTTTGAGATTGCGCATGGCGACGCCCACTTCTGAATATTCCAGTCTGACGCTTTACTGACGTGCACTGCAGCAGTCGGGGTTTCTACTAGCAGCGCAAGTTTGTTTGCTTGTCACCATCGGGACATGACGAATGACTGCATTCTCCAAACGCAAAAACTCAGCAAAGAGTTCAAGGGCTTTGTGGCCGTGGACCGGGTGGACCTGTCGGTGCGACGTGGCAGCATCCACGCGCTCATAGGCCCCAATGGCGCGGGCAAGACCACCTGCTTCAATTTGCTGACCAAGTTCATCCGGCCCAGTTCGGGTGTGATCCTGTTCAACGGTGTGGACATCACGGGTGATGCACCGGCGCAGATTGCGCGGCGCGGCATCATCCGCTCCTTCCAGATCTCTGCCGTATTCCCGCACCTCAGCGTGCTGGAAAACGTGCGTGTGGCCCTGCAGCGCAAGATGGGCACCTCGTTCTGTTTTTGGCAAGCCGAGAGCACCCTGCACAAACTCAATGACCGCGCCCTGGAGCTGCTCGCCGCGGTGGATCTGGAGAGCTATGCCCACACCATCACGGTGGAGCTGAGCTACGGCCGCAAGCGCGCGCTGGAAATCGCCACCACCCTGGCCATGGACCCCGAGCTGATGCTGCTCGATGAGCCCACCCAGGGCATGGGCCTGGAAGATGTGGACCGCATCCGCCAGCTCATCAAGAAGGTGGCGGCCAACCGCACCGTGCTGATGGTGGAGCACAACATGAGCGTGGTCTCCAGCATTGCCGACACCATCACTGTGCTGCAGCGTGGCGCCACGCTGGCCGAAGGCCCGTACGCCGAAGTGTCCAAAAACCCCGCCGTGATCGAAGCCTATATGGGTAGCGCCGACACGGAATTGGTAGGGGCACATTAACGATGAGCCCCCACGTTCATCACTTCGTGTATTCACTGCCCCCCGAGGGGGCGCTGGCCTCCCTTGGGGCGGCCCTGCGGGAGTCCTGATGCCAACCCCCTTTCTTGAAATCCGCGACCTGCACGCCTGGTATGGCGAATCCCACGTGCTGCATGGCGTGAACTTCGATGTGCGCGAGGGCGAAGTGGTCACGCTGCTGGGTCGCAATGGCGCAGGTCGCACCAGCACCATGCGCGCGATCATGGGCCTGACCGGCAGCCGCAAGGGCTCCATCAAGGTCCACGGCAAGGAGACCATTGCCGCCTCCACCCACCACATTGCGCGTATGGGGATTGGCTACTGCCCGGAGGAGCGCGGCATTTTCTCCAGCCTGACCACCGAAGAGAACCTGATGCTGCCGCCTGAGCTGGCCCAGGGCGGAATGGGGCTGCAGGAAATCTACACCATGTTCCCCAACCTGAAAGAGCGCGCTTACAGCCAGGGCACGCGCCTCTCGGGTGGCGAGCAGCAGATGCTGGCCGTGGCCCGCATTCTGCGCACTGGCGCGCGCCTGCTCTTGCTCGACGAAATATCCGAAGGCCTGGCCCCGGTCATCGTGCAAAAGCTGGCCGAGATGGTCCGCATGCTGCGCGCCAAGGGCTACACCATCCTGATGGTGGAGCAAAACTTCCGTTTCGCAGCCCCCCTGGCCGACCGCTTCATGGTCATGGAGCACGGCGAGATCCAGCAGGAATTCACCCAGGCGCAATTGCCTGAGCGTATGCACCAGTTGCAAGAGCACCTGGGCGTTTGATTTGTCAGCAACCCAAAAGAGGAGAACCCCATGAAACTCAAGAAACTCGCATCGACCTGTGCCATCACCTGTGCCGCAGTGGCCAGTGTGTCTACACCGGTACAAGCCCAGGTATCGGGCGATGTCATTCGCATCGGCATCATCACCGACATGTCGGGCCTGTACTCCGACATTGATGGTCCCGCAGGCGCTGAAGCCATCAAGATGGCGGTTGCCGAAATGGGTGGCTCCATCAACGGCAAGAAGATCGAGGTGATTACTGCCGACCACCAGAACAAGCCCGATGTAGCTGCGGCCAAGGCCCGTGAGTGGTTTGACACCCAGGGTGTAGACATGCTGATAGGCGGCACCAACTCCGGCACGGCCCTGGCCATGTCCAAGGTGGCTCTGGAGAAGAAGAAGCTGTTCATCGCCATCGGTGCGGGCAGTTCCGCGCTGACCAACGAGCAGTGCAGCCCGTTTACCGTGCACTATGCCTATGACACCGTGGCCCTGGCCAAGGGCACCGGCGGCGCTGTGGTGAAGGCCGGTGGCAAGAGCTGGTATTTCCTGACAGCCGACTACGCCTTTGGCGCGTCGCTGCAGAACGACACGGCCAATGTGGTCAAGGCCGCAGGCGGCTCGGTTGTGGGCTCGGTGAAGCACCCGCTGTCTGCCAGCGACTTCTCTTCTTTCCTGCTGCAGGCGCAGGGCAGCAAGGCCCAGATTTTGGGCCTGGCCAACGCCGGTGGTGACACCATCAACGCCGTCAAGGCTGCCAATGAATTCGGCATCACCAAGACCATGAAGCTGGCGGGCATGCTGGTGTTCATCAACGACATCCACTCCCTGGGCCTAAATGCCACCCAAGGCATGTACCTGACCGACAGCTGGTACTGGAACAAGGATGCCGAGGCGCGCGCCTGGAGCCGCAAGTTCTTCGAGAAGGTCAAGCGCATGCCATCGAGCGTGCAGGCAGCCGACTACTCTGCGACCCTGCAATACCTCAAAGCCGTCAAGGCCACCGGTACCGATGAGTCCGACAAGGTGCTGGCCCAGATGAAGAAGACCCCTATCAACGACGTGTTCGCCAAGGGCGGCTCCATCCGCGACGACGGCCGCATGGTGCATGACATGTACCTGATGCAGGTGAAGGCGCCCGCACAGTCCACCGAACCCTGGGACTACTACAACGTGATGGAGACCATCAAGGGTGATGCGGCATTCACCACTAAGGCCGAGTCCAAGTGCTCGCTTTGGAAGTAATCAAACACCATTGAATCAGGAGTTTTGATGAGCGAGATATTCGGCATACCGATACAGGCCTTCCTGGGGCAGTTGCTGCTGGGCCTGGTGAACGGTTCGTTTTACGCCATGCTCAGCCTGGGCCTGGCGGTGATATTCGGTTTGCTGGGTATCGTCAACTTCGCCCATGGTGCGCTGTACATGATTGGCGCTTACGTGGCCTGGTTCAGCCTGGAGAAATTCGGGCTGAATTACTGGGTGGCGCTGGTTGTGTCGCCGCTGGTGGTGGGCTTGCTGGGGGTGGTGATTGAGCGGCTGTTCCTCAAGCGCCTCTACAAGCTCGACCCTCTGTATGGCCTGTTGCTGACCTTTGGTCTGGCCCTGATTGCCGAAGGCATATTCCGTGACCAGTTTGGTGTGTCGGGCCAGCAGTATCCGGTGCCGGAACTGCTGCAAGGTGCTACCAACCTGGGCTTTATGGTGCTGCCCAATTACCGGGCCTGGGTGGTGGTGTCCTGCCTGTCGATTTGCTTTGGCACCTGGTTCCTGATCGAGAAGACCAGCCTGGGCGCCACCCTGCGTGCCAGCACCGAGAACCCGGCGCTGGTGCAGGCCTTTGGCATCAATGTGCCGCTGATGGTCACTCTCACCTATGCCGGTGGCGCAGGCCTGGCGGCCATTGCCGGTGTGCTGGCGGCTCCCGTGATCCAGATCACGCCGCTGATGGGCTCCAACCTGATCATCGTGGTGTTTGCCGTGGTGGTGATTGGCGGCATGGGCTCGATTCTGGGCTCCATACTGACGGGCGTGATGCTCGGTCTGCTGGAGGGCCTGACCAAGGTGTTTTACCCGGAGGCCTCCAGCATCGTGGTGTTTGTGATCATGGTGATCGTTTTGATGGTTCGTCCGGCTGGCCTCTTTGGCAAGGAAAAATAACGTGAGCGCTACCCCGTCTTCCTCTGCTGCCAGCCCAAGCGCCTCCGCTGCCAACAACGCGTCGGTCAGCGCCAGCGCGGGTGTTGACTCCTCGCGCGGCCGTCGCCTCTGGCTCATCGGTCTGGTCCTGCTGCTGGTTGCACCTCTGGTGGGTGTGTACCCGGTCTTTTTGATGAATGCGCTGTGCTTTGCCATCTTTGCCTGCGCCTTCAATTTGCTGCTGGGCTACACCGGCCTGCTGTCCTTTGGTCACGCGGCCTTTATGGGGTCGGCAGCCTATGTTACGGGTTGGCTGATACGCAGCGCGGGCTGGTCGCCCGAGCTGGGGCTGTTGGCCGGTACCCTGGGTGCAGGGGCCTTGGGCTTGCTGGTGGGTCTGGTGGCCATACGCCGCCAGGGCATTTACTTTGCCATGGTCACCCTGGCCATGGCGCAGATGATTTACTTCATATGTCTGCAGGTGCCCTTCACCGGCGGTGAAGATGGCCTGCAGGGCGTGCCGCGCGGCAAGCTGCTGGGCCTGCTGCCGCTGGACAACGACCTGGTGATGTACTTCCTGGTGCTGGCCATTTTTGTGGGTGTGTTCCTGGCGATTGTGCGCATCGTGCATTCGCCCTATGGTCAGGTGCTCAAGGCCATTCGCGAGAACGAGCCGCGCGCCATCTCCCTGGGCTACGACGTGGACCGCTACAAACTGCTGGCCTTTGTGCTGTCCACCACCATTGCCGGCCTGGCCGGATCGCTCAAGACCGTGGTGCTGGGCTTTGCCACACTGTCAGACGTGCACTGGTCGCTGTCTGGCGAGGTGGTGCTGATGACGCTCTTGGGCGGCATGGGTACCTTTGCCGGGCCGGTAGTGGGGGCCTTCACCATTATCGGTTTGCAGAACTTCCTGGCGGATCGGGTAGGCTCATGGGTCACGGTGATCATCGGTGCCACGTTTGTGTTCTGTGTGATCGCCTTTCGCAAAGGAATCGTGGGCGAACTTCTGGCCTGGCAACAACGTCGCCGCGCCAAGTAAACCCTTCTTGGGGGCACAGGCATGCAAATTCGAGTGGGTGAGGGCTGGGACATCCACGCCCTGGTAGAAGGGCGCAAACTGATTTTGGGTGGCGTGGAAATTCCCTTTGCCAAGGGCCTGCTGGGCCACTCCGATGCCGATGCCTTGCTGCATGCCATTACCGACGCTGTGCTGGGCGCTGCAGCCTTGGGCGATATAGGCACCTTGTTCCCCGATACCGATGCGCAATTCAAAGGTGCTGACTCGGCACTCTTGCTGGCCGAGGCGGCCCGGCAGGTGCGCGCCCTGGGCTATGACATTGGCAACGTGGACTGCACCGTGGTGGCCCAGGCGCCCAAGCTGGCAGCCTTCAAGCCCGCCATGCGCGCGCGCATTGCCAGCATTCTTTCCATCACCGTGGAGCAGGTGAATGTGAAGGCCAAGACGGCTGAAAAAATGGGCCCCGTAGGCGAGGGCCTGGCCATGGAGGCCCGCGCGGTGGCGCTGCTGTTCAAGACTGCGGCGCGCGCTGCAACTTGATGTTGGCCGAGAGGCCGCCGGTGGTGGAGTTGTTCAGCGCGAAGGCGCCACCCATGCGGTGAATGGTTTTTTCCACAATTGCCAGACCCAGGCCCGCCCCGTTGGCGGCGGTGCGTGCAGCCTCTCCGCGATAGAACGGCTTGGTCAGGTTGGCGATCTGGTCGACGGCCACGCCAATGCCGTGGTCCCGCACCTTGATGAACACCCAGTTGTCACGCGACAGGGCTGACACCTCGATCTGTGCCACGCCGCTGTCGGTCGACTTGCCGTATTTGCGGGCGTTTTCCAGCAGATTGGACAGGATGCGGCCCAGCTCCACCGGCTCGGCCATCACCTGGATGCCTGCTTCAATTTGCATCCGGATATCGGTATCGGGCTTGTCCTGGAAAGGGCGCACGCAGGCCAGCACAATGTCGTTGAGTGGCACGGCCGTCAGGGCCACCATGTCAGGCCGCGCATAGTCCAGAAACTTGCCGATGATGGCATCCAGCTGCGATATGTCGGCGGCCATGTGCGCGCGCGCGTCCAGGTCGGCCACACTGAGTTCAGCCTCCAGGCGCAGTCGCGCAAGCGGTGTGCGCAGGTCATGCGAAATGCCTGCCAGCATCAGGGCCCGGTCCTGGTCGAGCTTGGCCAGGCGCTGTGCCATGCGGTTGAAGCCGATGTTGACTTCGCGGATCTCGCTGGTGTGCACGGTCTCATCCAGCCGGCTGGCGTTGAAGTTGCCTTCGCGCACGCGGCTGGCGGCAAACGACAGGGCCTTGAGCGGGCGATTCACCAGGCCTGCAATAAGCGCCGCGCCCATGAGCGACAGGCCTGCTGCCACGCATAGCCAGATGATCCAGGTCGTGCCGCCGGCGGTGCTGAAGCGCTCCAGGTCGGTGAGAAACCAGTACGGATCGCCGTCCATCTCGAAGGCAATCCACAAGCCCTTGCTGCCATTGACCTGCTTGGCCACGATGGTGGTGGCACCGAGGCGCTGGCGCAGCTCTTTTGCAAGGTCCATGGTCAGGGCATCGCCCTCCATCGAGACGAATTTGTCGGTGCTTTCCCGGGGAATGATGCGCAAGCCTTCTTCCTGCGCCATGGTCTTGAGCAGTGTCAGGCGGGCAATGGCATCGGCATTGATGAGCGCCGCGCGGCTGAGGTTGACCTGCGAGGCAATCTGTCGGCCGGTCTGCACGGCACGCGGTTCGAACTCAAAGGCACGAAGTGCCTGCAACCACGCCAGGATGCTGCCCAGCAGGAGCAGGGCCAGCATGAAAAACGTTCGCCAGAAAAGGCTCAGTTCGCGCCAAGCCAGCAGGTTGCGCCTCTTGCCCGCATCGTCCTCCAGCGGCTCGGTGGCGTCGTCGTAATCCGTCAGCAGCGTTTGGCTCACACGGGGTCTTCTGGAATAAATACATAGCCCACACCCCAGACGGTCTGGATCATGCGCGGGTTGGCCGGATCGGTCTCGATGAGCTTGCGCAGGCGGGATACCTGCACGTCCAGGCTGCGGTCAAAGGGTTCGAACTCGCGTCCGCGCGACAGCTGCGCCAGCTTCTCGCGCGAGAGCGGCGTGCGCGGGTGGCGTACCAGTGCCTTGAGCATGGCGAATTCACCGGTGGTCAGGGTCAGCTCTTCGCCGCTTTTGTGCAGCGTGCGGGCACCCATGTCAAAGCTGAAGGCACCAAAGCGTACGGTTTCATTGCTGGTAGACGGTGCACCCGGCACCTCGGGCACCGGTCGGCGGCGCAGCACAGCGTGGATGCGTGCCAGCAGTTCACGCGGATTGAAGGGTTTGCCCAAATAGTCATCCGCTCCCACCTCCAGACCCACGATGCGGTCCACATCTTCGCCCTTGGCGGTCAGCATGATCACCGGTGTCAGGTCATTGGCGGCGCGCAGGCGGCGGCAAATGGCAAGGCCATCTTCACCGGGCATCATCAGGTCCAGCACGATCAGGTCTGCGGTTTCACGCATCATCACGCGGTTCAGTGCCTTGCCGTCTTCGGCCACCAGTACGTCAAAGCCTTCCTGGGTCAGGTAGCGTTTGAGCAGGTCACGGATACGCGCGTCGTCATCGACTACAAGTATCTTGTCGGGCCGGTCGTTCGGTTGGATCATGAGAGCCTCAAATTTGTAACAGGGCAGATTTTGCGCGGCCCCAGCGTCATACCACGAAAGGGGCCGTCAATGTTGACACTATGTTACAAATAAAGGCGTGCGCCACCGGACGCGCTGTCGACAATGGGCACTCCTTCAAAGCTGCAACCGATGAACACCATGTCGAGCCGTCAACTTGCCCTGATACCCATGCTGGCACTTGTGCTGAGTGCGCAGGCACGTGAGCAGTCTGCCTCGCACTCTGAATCGCACACGGAGAATGCATCCCGTTCCACTTCACAGGCACAGGACGCGGGCTCCAGGGGGCGCGCCACGCAGGACGCCGACGCGCTGTTGGCCGACCTGCAAAGCCGGCAGCGGCGGCGTGACGTGCTGCGGGAGGCACTGCGCACCCAGCCAGAGGAGGTGCCCGTCATGGCGCGCCAGATGAGTTTGCAGGAGCGTTCCGAGTTGCGCCAACAACTCCGCCAACAGCAGGAATGGCTGAAATGAGTACACGGATTCCTGTCACCGCTTTGCGCTTCGGGTTAGTGTGGGCATTGCAGTGTCTATTTGCGGCCTCGCTTGTGCTTGGAACAGGCCTGGCAGCGGCCCAGTCGCCTGCTCCCGCAGAGCCGCACAACATCGTTCAACTCTCCGGCACAGGAAGTGTGGAGACACCACAGGACTGGCTGACCGTCACCCTGTCCACCTCGCGCGAGGGCAGTGACGCCGGTGCTGTACAGGCATGGCTGCGCCAGTCTCTGGATACCGCACTGATGGAACTGAAAAAAACGGCCCAGCCTGGCGGTATGGAGGTGCGCAGCGGCGGCTTCAGCCTGCAGCCGCGTTACAGCAATGACGCAAAGATCAATGGCTGGATCGGTAGTGCCGAACTGGTGCTTGAAGGCAGCGATTTCGCCCGCATCGGCACGGCGGCAGCCAAGGCCCAGCCCCTGACCATCAGTAGCATGCGGTTCAGCCTGAGCCGCCAGGCCCGTGCCAAGCTGGAAACACAGGCTCAGTCTCTGGCGATTGCCGACTTCAAAACCCGGGCCGCCGACATTGCACGGAGCTTCGGATTTGCCGACTTCAGCCTGCGTGAGGTCAGTGTCGGCACAGTGGACCAGAGCCCTGGCCCCATGCCGCGCATGGTGGCCATGTCTGCCAAGTCCATGTCGGCAGATGCTGCCGTCCCGATGGAAGGTGGAAAAACTTTGGTTGTGGTTACCGTTTCAGGGTCGGTGCAACTCAAGTAGCATTAGGGCATGGTTGATTCCCGTGCCTTTCAAAATAGCCGTCCCCCAACTTCCCAGACCGGGTTGAAGCCAGCGAGCATGCTGGGCCGCTTTGAGTTGCGGCGGCAACTGGGTCAGGGAGCGCAGTCCACGGTGTGGCTGGCCTACGACCCGCGCATGGAGCGCGAGGTGGCCATCAAGGTATTGCGGCCCACGGCAGGCGCCGATGAACTGGCCATCAAACAATGGCTGCAAGAGGCGCGCAGCGTGGGCCGGGTCAAGCACCCCAGCATCGTGCCGGTGTTCGAGGCCGACATCCACGAGCAGTACACCTACCTGGTTTTCGAATATGTTGCGGGCGACACGCTGGCGCAGTTGGTGGCGCGCCGTGGTGCCTTGCCTGCCCGCGAGGCAGCGGCCCTGATGATGGATGTGCTGGATGCGATTGCCGTGGCACACACCGAAGGGGTGGTACACCGCGACATCAAGCCCTCCAACGTGCTGGTGGACAGCACGGGGCGCGCGCGCGTGATGGACTTTGGCATTGCCGCACGTGTGCGCAACCCGTCTGACAACGCTGCAGTAGCGGTGGGTGGCACGGTTGGCTACATTTCGCCCGAAGCATTGGCCGGTTCGCAACCCGTGCCCAGCATGGACCTGTTTTCGTGTGGCCTGGTATTGGCCGAGTTGCTGATGGGCAAGCCCCTGGTCGCTGAAAGTGACAGCAACCGTGCCCTGTACCGCGCAGCGCATGAACAACTGACCTTGCCGCAGGAACTCGGCCCGGATGTGGATGACGGTCTGCGTGCCGTGGTGAACCGCGCCCTGGCGCGCGATCCGTTGCAGCGTTTTGGAGATGCCCGCAGCTTTTTCAATGCGCTCAATAGCTGGCGCCAGCCGGCCGCCGTGGAGGGCGATGGACAAAGTGGCAGCAACTCGGGTGGCACGCTGGAGTTCCTGATGCGGCGCATGCGCCACAAGAGCGACTTTCCGGCCCTGTCTGCGTCCGTCGTGCAAATCCAGACCATGGCGAACTCTGACACCGAAAGCGTCAGCAGTGTGACCAACCAGATCCTCAAGGACGTGGCGCTCACCAACAAGCTGCTGCGGGTGGTCAACAGTGCCCATTACGCACGCGGTGGCAGTATCAGCACGGTGTCTCGGGCGGTAACGCTGGTGGGCTTCAACGGCATCCGCAACATGGCGCTGAGCCTGGTGCTGCTGGAGCACATGCAGGACAAAGGCCATGCCGCCCAGCTCAAGGATGAGTTTGTGCGCAGCCTGTTGGCGGCCACCCTGGGCTCCGAAATGAGCGCCACCTCCAAGGAGGCCGAAGAGGCCTTTATTGGTGCCATGTTCCAGAACATGGGGCGCCTGCTGGTGCAGTTTTACTTCCCGGAAGAGGCCGCGCAGGTGCGCAGCCTGGTGCAGTCCGAAACGCCTGCCGTCAGTGAGGCTGTGGCCTCGCTGCGTGTGCTGGGCCTGAGCTATGAAAATCTGGGCATCGGCATTGCCAAAGCATGGGGCCTTCCCGCAAGCATCCAGAAGTGCATGAAGCTGCCCGTAGGCGGGCCACCCACCAGCGCATCCAGCGACAGCACCGAACGCACGCGCTGGGTGGCCGTAGCCGCCAACGAAATGGCGGATGTCATGCTGAAGTACCCGCCCGAAGAAGCCGGCGTGCACCTGACCAGGGTAGTGCGCAAGTATGCGCATGCCGTGGGCAGCACCGAAAAACAGATTCAAGCCGCGGTGGAGCAGGCCAAGGTCAAGTTGGTGGAAATGGCCACCGCCATGGAAATCCGCGTCAAGCCCGACTCGGCCGCTCACAAGCTGCTGCATGTTGCGGTTGAGGCTCCGGCTTCTGCGGCCGACAAAGGTGGGCCTGCGACCGACAGCCAAATCAACAGCCTGGAACTTCAGGCCACCCAAGCGGTGGACCTGGGTGCTGCGCAGGTACCTGTCAAATCCACCCAGGTTGCCGAAACCCTGGCAGCAGGCATTCAGGACATCACCAACGCCATGGTGGAAGACTTCAAGCTCAGCGACGTGCTGCGCATGATTCTGGAAACCATGTTCCGCGCCATGGGCTTTGACCGCATTATTTTTTGCATGCGTGACCCCAAGACAGAGTCGGTGACAGGGCGTTTTGGATTGGGGGAGGGCGTAGAAGCCTTCGCCAAAAACTTCAAGGTGCCGCTCAAAGCCGCAACGCCCGACCTATTCGGCGTGGTGTGCATCAAGGGTGTGGACAGCATGATCAGCGACGCTGGCGAGTCGCGAATCCTGCAGCGCCTGCCTGCGTGGTACCTGCAGTCCCTCAATGCACCGGCCTTCCTGCTGTTGCCGCTGCAGATCAAGGGAGCGCCCTTTGGATTGATCTATGCCGACAAGACCAAGAAGGGTGCGCTGGAGCTGGATGAAAAAGAACTGGCCCTGCTGCGCACCCTGCGCAACCAGGCCGTCATGGCTTTCAAACAGTCACGCTGAGTGGCGGCATGCCTCCTTCATCGCCACATCAGCCCTGAACGCGAAGGCCCGCCGCAGACAGTGCACAGCGCACGGCAAGGCGGGCCGACAAAGTGCAGGGTTGATTTGGCGATGAAGTTACTGCGCGACCCAGCCGCCGTCCATATTCCAGGCCACGCCGCGGATGTTGTTGCCCGCAGGTGAGCAGAAGAACACGGCCAGGGCACCTAGCTCCTCGACCGAGGTGAAGTGCTTGGAAGGCTCTTTTTCACCCAGCAACAGGCCCTTGGCTTCATCGTTGGTAATGTTCAGTGCAGCGGCCTTGGCATCCACCTGTTTTTGCACCAAGGGAGTCAGCACCCAGCCCGGGCAGATGGCATTGCAGGTGACACCGCTGGTGGCGTTTTCCAGGGCGGTGACCTTGGTCAGGCCCACCACACCATGCTTGGCTGCCACATAGGCTGATTTTTCGGCCGACCCCACCAGGCCGTGCACCGAGGCCACGTTGATGATGCGGCCCCAGTCCTTGGCCAGCATGCCGGGCAGTGCCGCGCGCGTGGCGTGAAAGGCGCTGGACATGTTGATGGCGATGATCGCGTCCCAGCGGTCCACCGGGAAGTTCTCTATGCGCGCCACATGCTGGATGCCCGCGTTGTTGACCAGAATGTCCACGCCGCCAAAGGTCTTGGTGGCAAAGGCCACCATGTCTTCAATCTCGGCGGGCTTGCTCATGTCGGCGCCGTGGTAGGCCACCTGCACACCGAGTGCTGCAATTTCGGCCTTGGGGCCTTCTGCATCACCAAAGCCGTTGAGCACGATATTGGCGCCCTGTTCTGCCAGGGCCTTGGCAATGCCCAATCCAATGCCACTGGTGGAGCCGGTGACTAACGCAGTTTTACCTTTGAGCATGAGGAATCCTTATGAAATGCAGAGGGGGTTTGAATTAGGATAAGCCATTATCAAACACCGAGCTTTTGCATGGCTGACCCGACGCTGAACTTTGTGAACTGCCCCGATGCGGCTGGCGGTCACCGCATGGCCTACTGGCAGTGGGGTGACGCCACTGCTGCGCACACCGTGGTTTGCGTGCACGGTCTGACGCGCCAGGGACGGGACTTCGATGTGCTGGCCCGTGCATTGCTTGCGCGAGCGCCCGGTCCGATTCGTGTGGTGTGTCCCGATGTGGCAGGCCGCGGCATGAGCGACTGGCTGCAAGACGCCAAGGCCTATGCCGTGCCCACCTATGCCGCCGACATGCTGGCGCTGCTGGCGCATCTCAAGCCCCAAACCCTGGACTGGGTGGGCACCAGCATGGGCGGCCTGATCGGCATGGCCGTGTGCGTCCATGCGAAGGCGGTGGGTGCTGAAGTACGCCGCCTGGTACTCAACGACGTGGGGCCGGTGCTGGAGTGGGCCTCCCTGGTGCGCATAGGCAGCTATCTGGCCAAGCACATGCACTTTGACTCTCTACAACAGGCGGCCGATTCGCTGCGCGTCATTGCCAGCAGCTTTGGTCCGCACACGCCGGAGCAGTGGATGGAACTGTCCCGCCACATGGTCAAGCCTGACCCGCAAGGTGGTGTGCGACTGCATTACGACCCGACCATCGCCTTGGCCTTTCAGTCGCTTGAACAAGACGCTGCAGCCGCAGGCGAGGCAGCGTTGTGGGGCCTGTATGACGCCATCACCGCACAAACCCTGGTGGTGCGTGGTGCGGACTCGGATTTGCTTTCCATTCAGACCGCAGAGCAGATGACGCAACGCGGCCCCAAGGCCAGGCTGGTGAGCTTTGAGGGCGTGGGCCATGCACCCACCTTGGTGGCAGATGACCAGGTGGACACTGTGGCCTCCTTCTTGCTGGGCTGAACGCGCAACCCTTCTGCAGGTCTTCCCATGAAAAGCAACTCTGCCGAAAACGGCAGCCTGGCCCCGCCTCCGGTGCTGGCCATCACCGCCCAAGGCCTGCCCGAGCAGGCCGGTGCGTTGTCGCGTGCCCGCGCCTTTGCCGAGCCGCTGCTCACCAGCGAAACCCTGGACACGGGCGAGAACATCCTCGCCCACGCCGATGCCGTGGCCCTGATCCTCAAGAACATAGGCGGCTCCGAAGCCATGCAGGCCGCCTGCTACCTGGTGTATGCCTGCGACCACCTGAACAAGCCCCAAGAAGTCATCACCAAGGCCTTTGGTGCCAGTTTTGCCAACCTGGCCCTGGAGACCACCAAGCTGGTGCGGGTGCAACGCATGGCGCGCGTGGCGCAGAACTCGGCTTCGCATGCGGGCGGCAATGCGCCCATGGCCCAGACAGCGGCAGCGCAAACCGAGAGCGTGCGCAAGATGCTGCTGGCCTTCTCGCGCGACCTGCGTGTGGTCATGCTGCGCCTGGCGTCCCGCTTGCAGACGCTGCGTTTCTTTGCTGCCACCAAGTTGCCCGTGCCGGCCGGCCTGGCCAAGGAATCGCTGCAGGTATTTGCGCCCTTGGCCAACCGCCTGGGCATATGGGAAATCAAGTGGGAACTCGAGGACCTGTCCTTCCGCTTTCTGGAGCCCGACACCTACCGCCAGATTGCCAAACTGCTGGATGAAAAACGCACCGAGCGCGAGGCCTCCATGGAAGCGCTGCGCCAGCAGCTGGCAGACGACCTGGCCGCGCAGGGTATCCAGGCAAAGGTGCAGGGCAGGCCCAAGCACATCTACAGCATCGTCAAGAAGATGCGAGGCAAGTCGCTGGACTTTGCCCATGTATACGACGTACGCGCCCTGCGCATCGTGGTGCCCAGCGTGCCCGATTGCTACGCGGCCCTGGCTTGGGTGCATAGCCACTTTGCGCCGATTGCCGACGAGTTTGACGACTACATTGCCAAGCCCAAGGCCAACGGTTACCAGTCACTGCACACCGTGGTGCGCGACCAAAGCGGCAAGCCCATCGAAGTGCAACTGCGCACCCAGGCCATGCACGACCACGCCGAGCACGGCGTGGCCGCCCACTGGGCCTACAAGGAAGCGGGCACCAAGGGCTATGCCGGTGTGTCGGCCAGCAGTGAGTACGACGCCAAGATCGCGGTGCTGCGCCAACTGCTGGCCTGGGAGCGAGACCTCTCGGGTGCGCATGCGGGTGAGGGCGCGCAGTCCCATGACGCGCCGGTGCTGGATGACCGCATCTATGTACTGACCCCGGACGCTGCCGTAGTGGAACTGCCCCAAGGCGCCACTGCCGTGGACTTTGCCTACAGCGTGCACACCAGCCTGGGACACCGCTGCCGTGGTGCCAGGATCGACGGCCACATGGTGCCGCTCAACACGCCCTTGAAGAACGGCCAGACCGTGGAAGTCACCACAGTCAAGGAGGGCGGCCCCTCGCGTGACTGGCTCAACCCCGAGCTGGGCTTTCTGGCCAGTCACCGGGCGCGCGCCAAGGTACGCGCCTGGTTCAACGTGCTGGCCATGGGTGAGACGCGGGCCTTGGGCCGCGAGGCCGTAGAGAAGCTGCTGCAGCGTGAAGGCAAGACCTCCGTCAAACTCGACGATCTGGCTTCGCAGCTCGGCTTCAACTCGGCCGATGAATTGTTTGAGGTGGTGGGCAAGGACGAGTTCTCGCTGCGCAATATTGAAATTGTGCTGCGGCCGCCCGAACCGGTGGCTGACCAGTTTGAGGCGCCTCTGCTCAAAAAACCCAGCGCCGCCGGCCACGGCAAGGGCGGCGTGCTGGTGGTGGGCGTGGATTCGCTGATGACGCAATTGGCCAACTGCTGCAAGCCCGCACCGCCTGACCTGATCACCGGCTTTGTCACCCGCGGCAAGGGTGTGGCCGTGCACCGCTCGGACTGCACCAACCTGCGCAACATGATTCAGCGCAGCGGCGACCGCTGCATTGATGTGGCCTGGGGCTCTGCACCGGGCAAGGACAGCAGCGTCTACCCTGTGGATGTGGCCATTCAGGCCAATGACCGGCAGGGCCTGCTGCGCGATATCTCCGAGGTGTTTACCAAGGAGAAGATGAATGTGATCGGGGTGCAGACGCAGTCGATCAAGGGCACTGCGTGGATGACGTTTACGGTGGAGGTTTCGGAGTCTGGCCGCTTGGCCCGGGTGTTGGGGGTGGTTGGTGAGTTGCCGGGGGTTCGTTCTGCGCGTCGCAGGTAAGTTTTTTTAACTCCCCCATCCCCCCGCCCCTGACCCCCCGTCGGGGTAAGGGGTGCCTAATGCGGACAGCCGATTTGGTTGCCTCGCTTCGGCTACGGCCTTACCGGCGTGTCGTTTGACTAACGCCTCCGGCGCTCGGAACTTTAGGCGTGAGCTTTAAGCCAGCAAACAGCGGTGGCAACATTGCGCTCGTAATTCCGTAGTCGGCGCGACGCAACCAAATCGGCTGTCCGTCTTGGCGCCCCTTTCGCCCCGGCGGGGGCGAAAGGGGCGGGGGGGGATAGGGGGGCCTACAAAAGCCCCGCAGGGAAAAACGCAGCCAATCAAACAAAAGCTGAAAGCAAGAACAAACTAATCCAAAGCCACATCCGCCAACGGCACCCCACAAAGCGCAGCCAGCGCCTCAACCACAATCGCGTGATCCTCCCGCTGCGGCACGCCGGAAACAGTGACCGTTCCCACACACCCCACACCCTTCACGCGGATGGGGAAACTGCCACCGTGCTCGGCGAAATCAGCCAAGGCCACGCCGGTCTTTTGTGGCAAGGAACTGTTGTCCTTCTGATGCGCCAGCCCTACGGAATAGGAGCTGCGCTGCAACAAGTCCACCGTGTTGCGCTTGCGCCGTGCCCACTCCGCATTGTTGGGCGTGGTGCCCGGCATGGCGTAGAAGAACAGGGTTTCCTTGGCGCGGCGGATCTCGATGGTGAGGGCCTGTTTGCGCGCCTCACACAACGCCTTGATGGAAAGCCCCAGCTCCCAGGCCGTGGCCTCGTCAAAGCGCTCCAGCACTAGCAGTTGCTCTTGCAGCGCCAAGCGTTGCAGGTCTTTGTCGAGCAAGTTCATCATTGGGTTCCAAATATGCGGTCACCGGCATCGCCCAGACCCGGCAGGATGTAGCCGTGGCTGTTGAGCTCGCGGTCTATTGCCGCCGTGTAGACAGGCACATCCGGGTGGGCTTTGTACATGGTGTTGATGCCTTCGGGGCAGGTCAGCAGGCACAGGAACTTGATGGATTTGGGCTTGCACTCTTTCAGGCGCGTGACCGCTGCAGCAGCCGAGTTGCCGGTGGCCAGCATGGGGTCCACCACCACGATGTCGCGCTCTTCCATGTTCTTGGGCATCTTGAAGTAGTACTCCACCGCCTGCAGGGTGTTGGGGTCGCGGTACAGGCCGATGTGGCCCACACGCGCACCCGGCACCACCGAGAGCACGCCGTCCAGAATGCCGTTGCCCGCACGCAGGATGCTTACAAACACCAGCTTCTTGCCGTCAATCACCTTGGCCGTCATGGTCTCCAGCGGGGTTTCGATCACCACGTCCTGCAGTGCCATGTCGCGGCTGACCTCATAGGCCATCAGGCTGCTGAGCTCGCCCAGCAGCCGGCGAAAACTGTTGGTGCTGGCCTCTTTTTTGCGCATCAGGGTGAGCTTGTGCTGCACCAGCGGGTGGTCTATCAGGTGCACATTGGCACGGGCTGCGGGGTCGATTGGGGTCATGGTGTGGTTCTTTCCTGAAGAGATATTGGGTGGGTGTTGCGGCCTGGTATTGCAGAACTAGCGGCGGCTGCCACCAAAGATGCTGCCCAGTACGCCGCGGATGATCTGGCGGCCCACTTCGCGGCCAATCGAACTGGCAGCGCTCTTGATGAGTTGCTCACCCGCGCTGGAGCGCGTGCGGCGGGCGCCACCACCGAGCAAGTCGCCCAGGCCGTCGAGCATGCCGCGCTCGGGGGCAGCCTGGCTTTCAGCTGGCGCCGCAGGCCCGCCCCGCACCGAAGGCGTGCGCTTGGCTGCCGGTGCTGCCTCAGCGCCAGCACCGTTGGAAGCCGGGGCCATGCGGTTCTCGACACGGCCCTTGATGGCCTCAAAGGCGGACTCGCGGTCCACGGCTTTTTCGTACACACCGGCGACGATGGAGTTGTCGATCAGCTCCTTGCGCTGGGCCGCAGTGATGGGGCCGATCTGGCTATTGGGCGGCAGGATGAACACGCGCTCCGTAAGCGTTGGGCGGCCCTTCTCATCCAGCAGGCTCACCAACGCTTCGCCCACGCCCAACTCGGTGATGGCGGCTGCCACATCCAGGCCGGGGTTGGCGCGCATGGTTTCAGCGGCTGCCTTGACGGCCTTCTGGTCACGCGGGGTGAAGGCGCGCAGGGCGTGCTGCACGCGGTTGCCCAACTGGGCCAGCACGGTGTCGGGAATGTCCAGCGGGTTTTGCGTGACAAAGAACACGCCCACGCCCTTGCTGCGCACCAGGCGCACCACCAGTTCGATGCGCTCGATCAGCACCTTGGGCGCGTCGTTGAACAGCAGGTGCGCCTCGTCAAAGAAGAACACCAATTTGGGTTTGTCCAGGTCGCCCACCTCGGGCAGCGTCTCGAACAGCTCGCTCAGCATCCACAGCAGAAATGTGGCGTACAGGCGCGGGGAGTTCATCAGTTTGTCGGCGGCCAGGATGTTGATCACGCCTTTGCCCGAGCTGTCGGTCTGCATGAAGTCGGCAATGTTGAGCATGGGCTCGCCAAAGAACTGGTTGCCGCCTTGCTGCTCCACCTGCATCAGCCCGCGCTGAATGGCGCCAATGCTGGCGGCGCTGATGTTGCCATACTCGGTGGTGTAGGTGGCCGCGTTGTCGCCCACGTGCTGGCACATGGCGCGCAAGTCCTTCATGTCCAGCAGCAAAAGGCCGTCGTCATCGGCAATCTTGAACACCAGTTGCAACACGCCTTCCTGGGTTTCGTTCAGGTTGAGCATGCGGGCCAGCAGCAGGGGGCCCAGGTCGCTCACCGTGGCGCGCACCGGGTGGCCCTGTTCGCCAAATACATCCCACAAAGTGGCGGGGTAGGCCTGGAAGGCAGGTGCATCGAAGCCGCGTTCCTTGATGATCTTGCCCAGCTTGTCGGACAGCACGCCTTTTTGCGAGATGCCGGTCAGGTCACCCTTGATGTCGGCCATGAACACGGGAACGCCCAAATCCGAAAAACCTTCGGCCAGGGTTTGCAGGGTGATGGTCTTGCCGGTGCCGGTGGCGCCGGTGATCAGTCCGTGGCGGTTGGCCTTGTCGGGCCGCAAGAAGCACTGGATGGGATTTTTTGCTGCAGCATGTTGTGCAATCAGTATGCCGTTGTCGGTGTTCTCTGCCATGGTGATCCTGAAAAGTACAATCCACATAAGCGTAACGAATTTTTAAAGGATTTCGCGTGGCAGGACACAGTAAATGGGCCAATATTCAGCACCGCAAGGGCCGTCAGGACGAAAAGCGGGGCAAGATTTGGACACGCATCATCCGTGAAATCACCGTGGCAGCCCGCGCCGGTGGAGGCGACCTGGGCATCAACCCGCGTCTGCGCCTGGCCGTTGAAAAGGCCAAGGCCGCCAATATGCCGGCCGACCGCATTAAATACAACATCGACAAAGCCACCGGCAATGCCGAGGGCGTGAACTACGAAGAAATCCGCTACGAAGGCTATGGCATTGGCGGTGCAGCCATCCTGCTCGACACCATGACCGACAACCGCGTGCGCACTGTGGCCGAGGTGCGTTACGCCTTTAACCGCAATGGCGGCAACATGGGCACAGAAGGCTCGGTTGTGTTCCAGTTCAAACATTGCGGCCAGCTGATTTACGCGCCGGGCAGCGATGAAGACAAGATCATGGAAGTGGCCCTGGATGCCGGTGCCGACGATGTCATCACCGATGACGACGGTGCTGTAGAGGTGATCACCGCCGTGACCGACTTTGAAGCCGTCAAGGCCGCGCTAGATGCGGCAGGGCTCGTAGCTGCCGTGGCCGGTGTCACCATGCGCCCCGAAAACACCGTGGAGCTCAGCGCGGAAGACGCCGAGCGCATGCAAAAGCTGCTGGATGTGCTGGAAGACCTGGACGATGTCCAGGAGGTTTACCACAACGCTGCACTGTGAGCCCTCAAATGAAAATACTGGTTATTGGCGGCGGCGGACGCGAGCACGCGCTGGCCTGGAAGATTGCACAGTCGCCCAAGGTGCAGATGGTGTTTGTGGCCCCTGGCAATGGCGGCACGGCCCTGGATGCGCGCATGCAAAACCTGCCCATCACCGACATCGTGGAACTGCGCGCCTGGGCCCAAGCCAACAAGATCGCCATGACAGTGGTCGGCCCGGAAGGCCCCTTGGCCGCCGGTGTGGTGGATGAGTTCCGTGCCCACGGCATGCGCATCTTTGGCCCCACAAAGGCCGCTGCACAACTGGAAAGCTCCAAGGCTTTCTCCAAGGCCTTCATGCGCCGCCACGGCATTCCCACCGCCGAATACGCCACCTTCTCGGACCCGGTGGCGGCCCACGCCTACGTGAACAAGATGGGCGCGCCCACCGTGGTCAAGGCCGACGGCCTGGCTGCCGGCAAGGGCGTGGTCGTGGCCATGAACGCGCAGGAAGCACACGACGCGATTGACTTCATGCTGGTGGACAACACCCTGGGTGTGACGCACAACGAGGGTGGCGCGCGGGTGGTGATCGAAGAGTTTCTGGAAGGCGAAGAAGCCAGCTTCATCGTCATGTGCGACGGCAAGAACGTATTGGCCCTGGCCACCAGCCAGGACCACAAGCGCCTGCAGGATGGCGACCAGGGCCCCAACACCGGCGGCATGGGTGCCTATTCCCCTGCACCGGTGGTCACACCCGAAGTGCATGCCCGTGCCATGCGCGAGGTGATTCTTCCCACCATCAAGGGCATGGAGAAGGACGGCATTCCCTTCACCGGCTTTTTGTATGCCGGGCTGATGATTGACGCA
The DNA here is from genome assembly GCF_003415675.1 of Rhodoferax lacus. Classification (GTDB taxonomy): domain Bacteria; phylum Pseudomonadota; class Gammaproteobacteria; order Burkholderiales; family Burkholderiaceae_C; genus Allorhodoferax; species Allorhodoferax lacus. The sequence continues at coordinate 447,425 of NZ_QFZK01000001.1, read as the reverse complement.
CAAGGCCACGCCAAGACGCTGGAATTCAACTGCCGCATGGGCGACCCGGAAACCCAGCCCATCATGATGCGTCTGAAGACCGACCTGGTGGATGTGCTGTGGGCCGCCACCGAGCCGGGCCCGCACGGCAAGCTCGACGGTATCGAACTGCAGTGGGACCGCCGCGCAGCACTCGGCGTGGTGCTGGCCGCACCGGGTTACCCCATGTCGCCCCGCAAGGGTGATGCCATCACCGGCATTCCGGCGCACACCGATGACAGCGCCGTGTTCCACGCGGGTACCGTGCTGCAGGGCGATGCCTTGCAGACCTCGGGCGGGCGCGTGTTGTGCGTGACTGCGCTGGCCGACAGCGTGCGCCTGGCGCAGCAAAAGGCCTACCAGGTCATCAAGGGCATTCACTTTGATGGCATGCAGTACCGCACCGACATCGGCTTTCGGGCGATCAAGCCCTGAGTGGCCGGGCTGCCATTGCACTGAACCATGCGTGCCGTTTCCGAGCCCTGCAATGGCAGATGACTTTCCCCGGCCCCTGGCCGTGCCGGTGCGGGGCAGCGCCCTGGCACGCGGGCTGCTGGCCCTGCTGGGTTGGCAGTTCCGCATGGATGGCCTGCCTGCGCGCCAAGGCGTGATGGTGGTCTACCCACATACCAGCAACTGGGACTTTTTGTACATGGTGCTGGCCAAGTGGGCTGCGGGTTTTCCCATGAAGTTCTGGGGCAAGGCATCGCTCTTCAACATTCCGCTGGCCGGGCGCTGGCTGCGCTGGATAGGTGGCGTGCCTATTCTGCGCGACAGCCCGCGTGGCGTGGTGGGTGACATGGTGCGCACACTGGAGCAATGCCGGGCCAGTGACAGTTTCTTCTGGTTGGCGCTGGCGCCCGAGGGCACACGCAAGTGGACCGCTGGGTGGCGCAGTGGCTTCTACCAGGTGGCTAACGGTGCCAATGTGCCGCTGGGCGTCTGCACCGTGAATTACGCAGCAAAGACGATTGAAATCACGCACTACTTCGCGCTCACAGGCGATGTGGCGGTCGACATGCAGCGCATTGCCACAGCCTTGCAAGGGGCGAGCGGCAAGCATCCCGCACTGGCTGCGCCCATACAGATAATTGAAAAATGAACACCACTACCGCACCCCAGCCTTTTTCACCCGCCACCGTACGTGCCTACCTGGTCGGCCTGCAGACCCGCATCACCGATGCGATTGCGGCGGTGGATGGAGGCAGCTTTTTGGTGGACGCCTGGGAGAAGCCCGCGGGCGAGATGCTGCAGGGCAACGGCATCACCAAAATAACAGAAGGCGGCCCGGTATTCGAGCGGGCCGGTTGCGGCTTCTCCCATGTGCGCGGCCCCAGACTGCCGCCCAGTGCCACCCAGCACCGCCCCGAACTCTCGGGTGCGCCGTTTGAGGCCATGGGCGTGTCACTGGTGTTCCACCCGCGCAACCCCTATGTGCCTACGGTGCACATGAACGTGCGCATGCTGGCAGCCAAGGCGCCGGATGGCAGCGAGGTGTGCTGGTTTGGTGGCGGCATGGACCTGACGCCGTTCTATGGTTTTGAGGAAGACGCCAAGCACTTCCACCAGGTCTGCAAAGATGCGCTCGCGCCCTTTGGTGCCGACAAATACCCGCGCTTCAAGACCTGGTGCGACGACTACTTCTTCCTCAAACACCGCAACGAAGCGCGCGGTGTGGGTGGTGTGTTCTTTGACGACTTTTCCGAGCTGGGTCAGGAGCGCAGCTTTGGCATGCTGCAGGCCGTGGGTGATGCGTTTCTGGCGGCCTATCTGCCCATCGTAGAGCGGCGCAAACACACAGCCTATGGCGAGCGCGAGCGGGCGTTCCAACTTTACCGGCGCGGCCGTTATGTGGAGTTCAATCTGGTGTGGGACCGGGGCACGCACTTCGGTCTGCAGTCGGGCGGGCGCACCGAATCCATTCTTTTGTCCATGCCACCGCACGCCAGCTGGTCGTACCAGAATGTGCCCGAGGCGGGTACACCGGAAGCTGCGCTGTATACCGACTTCCTGCCGCGCCGGGATTGGGTCTGAGCCCGGCCGACGCAATGACTGCACCCAAGCGGGTAGGGCTGTTTGGTGGGGCGTTTGACCCACCGCACCGCACCCATGTGGCGCTGGCAGAGGCTGCGATTGCGCAGCTGCAGCTCGATGTGCTGCACATTGTTCCCACTGGCCACGCCTGGCACAAGCAGCGCCCGCTCACGGCTGCCGAGCACCGCCTGGCCATGTGCAGCCTGGCCTTTGCCCATGTCAACCGCGCGCAGGTGGACGCGCGTGAAACCCTGCGCAGCGGCCCCAGCTACACCATCGACACGCTGCAGGAGTTGCAGTCCGAATACCCAGGCGCGCAGCTCTATCTGGTCATGGGCGAGGACCAGGCCAAGGCACTGGCCAGCTGGCACCGGGCCGAGGATCTGGGCCTGGCTGCTATAATTTGTGTAGCTTCGCGCTCCGAACCCCATGCGGCTGACAGTTCAGCCGATGATTCGCCCAAGCTGCAAGGCGTTCCTTTGCAGCGACTGCAGTTGCCCCCAAGCCCCTTGAATGCCACCGAAGTCCGCGACAGAACTGCGCGCGGACAGAGTGTTTCAGCTCTGGTCTTGGAATCCGTTGCGCGTTATATTGACCAACACCACCTTTACCAAGCTGACTGATGACCACACCTACCGTTGTAAAAAAAGACACCCAAAAGCTCCAGCGCGCCATTGTTGATGGCCTCGAAGATGTGAAAGCGCAGGACATCGTGGTGTTTGACACCGAGCATCTGTCGGCACTGTTTGAACGGGTCATCATTGCATCAGGCACCTCCAACCGCCAGACCAAGGCCCTGGCCGCCAGCGTGCGCGATGCCGTGCGCGAAGCCGGTTTCCCCAAGCCCCGCGTGGAAGGCGAAACCAACGGCGAATGGATCATCGTGGACTGCGGTCAGGCCGTGGTGCACATCATGCAACCCAACTTCCGCCAGTACTACCACCTCGAAGAGCTGTGGGGCGAAAAGCCCGTGCGCCTGAAGCTGGGCTCGGCCAAACCCGCCGCCCCCGAGAAGGAAGTGGCCGTTGTCACCAAGGGCGTGCCACCCGCCACCCTGAAGCGGTCCAGCGCTGCCAAGAAGGGCGTGGCCGAGGTGTTCCCGTCCAAGGCGCAAGTGAAGAAGAACGAGGCCGTCAAGGCCGCTGCGGTGAAGAAGGCAGCCGTGAAGTCCGCCCCTGCCAAGTCGGCAGCCGCCAAGTCCACCTCTACACGCGGACCCGTTGCACCGGCCAAGAAGGTCGCAGCCAAGTCGCCCGCAGCGAAGGCACCCGCCGTCAAGGTGGCCGCCAAGACCCTGGTGGTCAAGGCACCGGCCAAGACCGTGGCGCGCGTGGCAGCCAAGAAGGCTGAAGTGCGCAAGCCCGCTGCCAAGAAGACCGTAAGCAAGGGCTGAGCCCCGCCATGCGGCTGCTGATTGTGGCTGTTGGCTTGCGCGTGCCCGACTGGGCGCAAACCGCCTGGGACGATTACGCCAAGCGCTTTCCGCACGAGCTCAAGGTCGAGCTCAAGGCCGTCAAGACCGAGACGCGCGGCTCCAAGACGTTAGAGGCCCTGTATGCCGCGGAGCGTGGGCGCATCGAGGCAGCCATCCCCAAGGGCACCCGCATCGTGGTGCTGGACGAGCGCGGCAGCAACCTCACCACCATGGCGCTGGCCGGTCGCCTGACCGACTGGCAACTCGGCGGCGGCGATGTGGCGCTGGTGATTGGCGGACCGGACGGGCTGGACCCCGCCTTCAAGCAGGCAGCGCACGAGCGCATACGCCTGTCCGACCTGACGCTGCCCCACGCCTTTGCGCGCGTGCTGTTGATCGAGCAGTTGTACCGGGCCTGGTCCATCAACGCCAACCATCCTTACCACCGTGAGTAGCGGCACTTGGCCGCTACCGAACCACGCACCGTCCATGTACCCTTTTATCTACCTCGCCTCCCAAAGCCCGCGCCGCAGCCAGTTGCTGACCCAGTTGGGTGTGCAGCACGAATTGCTGCTGGCCGGACCCGAGGAAGATGCCGAGTCGCTGGAAGAGCACCTGAGCGGCGAGAGCCCTGAAACCTATGTGCAGCGCGTGACCCATCTGAAACTGCTGGCAGCGCTGCAACGCCGCAAGGCGCGTGGCCTGCCGGAGGCGCCGGTGCTGTGCGCCGACACCACGGTGGCGCTGGGCCAGACCATTTATGCCAAACCGTTGGACGCAGACGATGCGGTACGCATGCTGCAGGCGCTGTCCGGCCAGACCCATGGGGTGCTGACGGCCGTGGCGATTGGGTTGAATGAAAAAGTGGCGCAGGCCTGCAGTGAGTCCAACGTGACGTTTGCCCGCATGAGCGAGTCCGAGATCCGCGCCTACGTGGCCAGCGGAGAGCCCATGGGCAAGGCCGGTGCCTATGCGGTGCAAGGGTTGGCCGCCGCGCATATTTCCCGCATCAGTGGTAGTTACACTGGCATCATGGGACTGCCATTGTTCGAGACCGCACAACTGCTCAAGAGCCTGACCTGATGCCATCGCAAGACATTCTGATCAACTGGTCGCCGCAAGAGACGCGCGTGGCCATCGTCGAGCACGGGGCTGTGCAGGAGCTGCATGTGGAGCGCACCCTGGAGCGCGGCCTGGTGGGCAATGTCTATCTGGGCAAGGTGGCACGCGTGCTGCCCGGCATGCAGTCGGCCTTTATCGATATCGGCTTGGAGCGCGCGGCTTTCCTGCATGTGGCCGATGTCTGGCATCCACCGGCCGAGGGCGAGACCATCAGCGCGGCGCGCAATGCGGCCGCCCAGATTCCCATTGAGAAGCAGGTGTTTGAAGGCCAGTCCCTGATGGTGCAGGTCATCAAGGACCCGATTGGCACCAAGGGTGCGCGCCTCTCCACCCAGATCAGCATCGCAGGGCGCCTCTTGGTGTTCCTGCCGCAGGACGACCACATTGGCGTGTCGCAAAAAATCCCGCTCACCCAGCGTGAAGACCTGCGCGCGCGCCTCTTGAAGCTGGCCGGCAGCCAGGGTGGCGGTTTTATTTTGCGCACCAATGGAGAGGATGCGAGTGACGGCGAACTGGGTGACGACATCGCCTACCTGCGCAAGGCCTGGGCGCGCATCAAGGATGCATCGCTGCGCCTGCCCGCGCAAAGCATCCTGCACCAGGACCTGAGCCTGATGCAGCGCGTGCTGCGCGACCTGGTGAGTGAATCCACGCAGACCATACGCGTGGATTCGCGCGAGCAGTTTGAGGCCCTCAAGGCCTTTGGCGCCGAGTTCATGCCCATGGCCGTGGAGAAGCTGCAGCACTACAAGGGTGAGCGGCCCATCTTCGACCTCTACAGCATTGACGAGGAAATTGCCAAGGCCATGGCGCGCCGCGTGGACCTCAAATCCGGCGGCTACCTGATCGTGGACCAGACCGAGGCGCTGACCACGGTGGATGTAAACACCGGCGGTTTTGTCGGTGCGCGCAATTTTGACGACACCATCTTCAAGACCAACCTGGAGGCCACACAGGCGATTGCGCGGCAACTGCGCCTGCGCAACCTGGGTGGCATCATCATCGTGGACTTCATCGACATGGTGCGCGAAGACCACCGTGATGCCGTGCTGACCGAGTTCCGCAAGCAGCTCGCCCGCGACCGCGTCAAGACCATGGCCGGCGGCTTCTCGCAGCTGGGCCTGGTGGAGATGACACGCAAGCGCACCCGCGAGTCCCTGGCCCACATGCTGTGCGAGCCCTGCCCGGTGTGCGAGGGCAAGGGCATTGTGAAGACACCGCGCAGCGTGGCCTACGACATCTTCCGCGAGATCCTGCGCGAGGCCCGCCAGTTCAACCCGCGCGAGTTCCGCGTGGTGGCCTCACCCAAGGTGATCGAACTGTTCCTGGACGAAGAGAGCCAGCACCTGGCTTCTTTGAGCGAATTCATCGGCAAGCCGGTGTCGCTGCAAAGCGAAGCGGCCATGGCGCAGGAACAGTACGACATTGTGTTGCTCTGAGCGGCGGGAGTAGACTGGTTTGCGTATCGCGGTTCTCAGCAGAAATTTCTCCAGCACCGGTGGCGGGGCGGAGCGCTATTCCATTGCATTGGTGGAGCAACTGGCCGCGCGCCATGAGGTGCATGTGTATGCGCAGACCATTGCCCATGCCTTTCCGGGCGTAACCTACCACCCCATTCCCTTGCTTTTGAAGCGCCCACGCTGGATCAACCAGCTGTGGTTTGCCTATGCCACCTGGCATGCCACCCGCAGCGGCTTTGACATCGTGCACTCGCACGAGAACAGCTGGCACGGCAATGTGCAGACGGTGCATGTGTTGCCGGTCAAACACAATCTGTTTGATGGGCGTGCCGGGCTTTCCAAATGGCTGCGCTGGCTCAAGGTGTGCACCAGCCCCAGGCTGCTGACCTATCTCATGCTGGAAGCGGCGCGCTATGCGCCTGGCCCCAAACGGGCGGTGGTGCTGACGTCCAGCACGCTGCGCGATGTGATGCAGCGGTCCTACCCGGCAGCACGTGCAGCCATGCAGGTGATTGCACCCGGCGTGTCCCAGGCACCTGGTGCCTGCAGCCCGGCCGTGCAGCAAGCCGCGAGAAGACAACTCAGGCTGCCATCAGAGGGCAGGGGGCTGCTGTTCGTGGGCAACGATTTCCGCAAGAAGGGCTTGCCTGCCTTGCTGGAGGCCCTGGCCGCCTTGCCAGCGGACGTCTGGCTGGCAGTGGTGGGTGAGGGCGAGCAGGGTGCGGCCATGCGCCAGCGCGTGGCCGACTTGCAACTCTCTTCGCGCGTCTATTTTTTGGGTGCGCTGCAGCAGATGGACGTGGCCTACCAGGCAGCTGATTGCCTGGTGCACCCCACCTTGGAAGACACCTACGCCATGGTGGTGCTGGAGGCCATGGCCCATGGCTTGCCGGTGGTGGTGAGTGCGGCGAGGTTCTGCGGTATCAGCGCCGAGCTGACGCAAGGCCAGAACGCTCTGCTGCTGGACGAGCCCACCTCCGCCCCAGCCATTGCCAGTGCAGTGGGTGCAGTGTTGGGCAACACCATGCTGCGCGCCAGCCTGGGCGCCCACGCCTGCGAATTTGCGGCGCAGCGCACCTGGACCCAGGTGGCCCAGCAGTATGAGCAGCTGTATGCCCAGGTGGCCCCTTCATACAAGCAGCGCTGGCTGGTGCTGTCGCACGCCTTCAATATGGACGGCCGCGCCGCCAGCCAGACCATTACCGACAAGCTGCCGCATCTGGAGAAAGCGGGCATTGAGCTGGTGGTCTTGAGCGGGGTGTCCGGCCGCCACGACACCCACTACGAGCACTACCAACTGTGGCCTGCCGGTCCAGCGGGCATACGCTTTGAGTTGCGCCACGTGCTTCGCAAGCGCTTGGGGCAGGGGCTGCGCTACCGTGCCGTGATGCTGCCGGCGTCGCTGGTCTTGCTGCCCTTCATGCTGCTCGAAAAGCTGCTGCGCCCGGTGGAGAGCTCCTGGTCCTGGTGGCTGAGCGCCTACCTCAAGGGCCGCGCCCTGATGCGCTCGCGCAAGTTTGACCTGGTCTACTCCACGGGCGGGGCCTTTGCCGCCCACATCGCTGGTGCGGCCCTCAAGCGCGTCACCGGTGTGCGCTGGCTGGCCGAGGTGCACGACCCGATGGTAGTGCCCGGCACCGTACCTGGCACGCCCCAGCAGAAGATGCAGGCGCGGGTGGAGAGCGAAATCTGCAGGCAGGCCGATGTGGCCATCTGGTTCACCGACCAGGCCCTGGCCAGCGCCAAGCAGCGCAACCCGGAGCTGGGTTCGCGCGGCCACATGATGCTGCCGGGAGTGGACGCGCCGCCGTTTCAGCTGGAACCGTATAAGGCGGGTGACACGTTTGTGCTGGGCCACTTTGGTTCGCTGTCCGAGACGCGCAACCTGGCCAGCACCATTGCTGCAATGGACGCTCTTTTGAATCAAAAGCCAGAATTGGCCGGCCGCGTGGAGTTGCATGTTTATGGGGGACCGTTGGACCCTGTTTCTACCGCAGCCGCAGCCGCTGCCAGGCATCCGTTTCTGCGCCACTTCGGGCGTATTGAAGCCGACCCGGTGAGCGGCAAGAGCGGGCGCGAACAGATTCTGCAGCACATGCGCAGTGCTGATGTGCTGCTGCTGCTGCATGGAGTGGAGCCGGTTTGCGAGGAGTACATTCCTTCCAAGATGTACGAGTATTTGTGGATGCAGAGGCCTATCCTGGCGCTGGTATATCGCAATGCGCAAATGGAAGACCTCTTGTACGCAAATGGGCACCATGTTGAGTCATTGGGTGCTGAGGCCACGCAGGCCCAAGAAGTGGCATTGACACGGGCGATTGGAAAATTTGTGGCGCAATGGATGAACCATGGTCTTTGCGACAGCAGAAAGCCGAGTCCATATTCAACCCAGGCCTCGGTCAGCAGACTGCTTTCCTGGTTGCACTGAAGCATGGCGCCTATTCCTTACCGGCCGGACATCGATGGCCTGCGCGCCATTGCGGTTCTACTGGTTATTGGCTTCCATGCCTTCCCCGACTTATTCCCTGGGGGCTTTGTGGGTGTGGACATTTTTTTTGTCATTTCAGGATTCTTGATTACGTCCATCTTGTTGCTGGACTCACAAGGTTCAGGCATCCAAATCCTGCGGTTCTACGCTAAACGAATATTGCGCATATTTCCGGCATTGATCTTGGTTCTGGGCAGTTGTATCGTATTTGGTTGGTACACGTTGCTCGGTGATGAGTACATGCAGTTAGGAAAGCACATATTCAGTGGAGCACTTTTTGTATCCAACCTGACGCTGTGGTTCGAGTCCAATTATTTTGACAACGCTTCAGTTACCAAACCTCTGTTGCATTTGTGGTCACTGGGCATCGAAGAGCAGTTCTATATTGTCTGGCCTTTCGCTCTGGCAATGTGTGTGCGGCGAAACCTGCCTACAACCAAGTGGTTGGGAGCTGTCATCCTGGTATCGCTTGCTTATTCGTGCGTGCTGGTTTTTCAAAACCCAACAGCTGGTTTCTATTCGCCTCTCTCCAGGGCGTGGGAGTTGTTGGCCGGGGCCATGTTGGCCAACTTTCAGCATACCAAGTCGCGTTTTGTGTTTATGCTGTCAAGGCCCTTTCTCGCATGGATTGGCTTTGCATTGGTAGCTGTCAGCGTCGTTGTATTACGGGCCAGCGACCGTTTCCCTGGCGCACTGGCTGTGCCTGCCGTGCTGGGCACCACATTGCTCATTGCTGCCAACCCTGCGGGCAGCTTGAATGCACGTATTCTGTCCAATTCATGGATGGCGGGGTTGGGGAAAATCAGCTACCCCTTGTATCTATGGCATTGGCCTTTGCTGAGCTTTGCAACGATTATTTTGTCCGGCACACCAGCATGGTATGTGCGTCTGGCTCTGGTTCTGGCCAGCTTTGTGCTGGCACTGCTAACCTACCAATTGCTGGAGAAGCCTGTTCGCACATTGCCTCGCAAACTGTCCATTGGTTTGTTGCTTGGATGCATGGTGGTGCTGGCTTTGCTTGGAAGAAACATCCTTGACAGGGAGGGCTTGGCCGACATCCGCCTCAAGAGCATGGTTGCCTTGGGTCCGGATGCACAACATGATTTTGTAGATTGGGAAAAGTCGGGGTTGATCACGGAAGCTTCCTGTGAAATTCCATTTCAGTTTCCTGGCAGATCGTATTGCGTGAAAAAGCATCCGGCTCTGGCACCAACGGCTGTGGTGCTGGGGGACAGCCATGCCTTCCATGCCTACTGGGGGTTGGCTGAAGTTCTGGATGAGACTGGCGACAACCTGATTGGTATCGGGCGCGGAGCCTGTGTGCCCTTTCTGGACTATGCACAGGGTGATGACTCAGATCAATGCCAGCCGCATATCAACCATATGATTGCTTACGCCGCAGACAATCCTGAAATCAAGAAAGTGTTCCTGATTTTCCGGGGTCGCTATCTTCCAAACTCTGCAAGCCCCGCATCTGTACGACAATTTCACGATGGACTTGAACGCACCTTGGTTCGTCTGCTTGATGCGGGCAAGCTTGTATATTATTTTCTACCGGTTGTGGAGACCGGTTTTGAGCCGCGGTTTTGTTTGGGCAACTTGCCGTTTGGAAGGCGTGCTCCACAGTCGTGTGAGCTGTCGCGCAGTGCGGATGCATTTCATTCTGTCTTGTTGCGCAAGGAAGCCATGGCAGTCTTGACGCAGCATCCTGGAGTGCACGTAATAGACCCCAACGATTTTCTTTGCAGCGGCGACTCCTGTCCGGTGGTCAGGGCAGGGCACTCGATGTTCAAGGACGAGAACCACCTGTCGTATCCGGGTTCGCTGTATCTGGCGCATGCGCTGCAATCTGCCATCAACGATTGAAAGCAAGTTCAATGATTCAAGAGAGCAAGTACACGTTCAAAAATGGCATCTATGGGCTGTTCCTTTTGCTTTTCGCCATTTTCCCCATTTCAAATACGATTGCACTGCGCAATGTACTGATCGTCCTTTTGACCGGCGCCATGCTGGTATTGCTGGTGTTTGGACAGGGACGATTTGCACATCCACTGCGTAGCTCGCTCAAAAAAATGCCATGGCCGATTCTTCTATGGGTGGGGCTGCTACTGCTGTTTCCCTTATGGGCACGTGAGGCGCCTACTGCCTGGCATAACCTGGGTGGGCAATGGCTGGAAGCTCTTTTGGCAGGCTTTATCGGATACGCGGCATTCCACCTGCTTGGGCGAAATGGACCTGGACTGCTGGCCTTGGGCTATGCAAGTGCGGTACCTTTGTTACTGCATCTATTGCTGTGTATCGCCGCTACGCAAGGACTCCTCGATGGTGCATTTTTTGCAAACCCGACCATCGCCACGCTTTGGAATTCATTGCGGCATCCTGAGGCATTTCAGACCAATGCCCACTGGACCTTGTCGGCCCTGATGAAAGGCTTCAGAGGAATTGAGCCCATGCATGGCAACCTGGGCTACCCAGCTTGCCAATCCATCTGCCTGTTTTGCGCTGCCTTGGTACAAGATCTACGTGACCGGCGGGTGAGAGGCCTGGTTGCGTCCTCGGTTGGCATTGCATTGTGCTTTCTGAGCATTTTGATCGCCCAGTCACGGGGCGCCATTTTGTATGCGTTTCTCATCATGCTCGTCAGCATTTCCTTGACCAAAGTGCGTGCCAGCCGTCCCGTCGCGGCTGTCAGTCAACCAAACAATGTCCACCTGGGTCCGCGTGGCACTGTACTGGGATTCCTGGCTGCATTGGTTTTGTTGGTGGTGACTTTTCAATACGCAAAAAACGATCCCCGCTGGTTCTCCATGACCGACAGTGTGGTGGCTGCCTTTGCCATTGAAGACCCTAGCAAAGCCCTGTGCGAAGGTTTGGATCCCAGCGTCCAGGAAGGTATTCGTAGTCGTCTCGCAGACAGAGACGCCAAATATGTGCAGGCCGTGATCGATGGACTGAACTCCGATGGTGGGCGTATTCTGGTGCTCCGCGCGGGATTCCAGTTAATGCTCGAGAACCCGGTAGGACTGGACGGTTCCCGCCAGTCCTACCGCAAGCTGATCAAGGAAAAATGTGGCCATGAACCAGTCTTGCAGTTTGCGCATTCTCACAATTCCTGGATTGATTTGACACTAGCCTTGGGTTGGGTTGGCACACTCGCCTTTGCCTGCCTGATGGGGCTCTTCTTCTACCGCGGCCTTGTGGGTATGAGATCAGGTGTGGACCGGCAATGGGCAATGGCACTGGTGCTGGTCAGCTGCTTTTGGATATTGCGGGGGGTTGCCGATTCGGTTTACCGTGAGCACTATCTGCAGATGCAGTTCATGTTGCTGATGTACCTTTTTGGACGTTGGCAGTTTGCGGCTGACGCAGCTTAGTCAGGTGACGGGCGTTTCAATACGGGGGTAAACAGGCCGCGAAATGGCAGCTGTGCGCGAACCAGGTACAAGCGTAGGCGCTCCTTCAAACGGCGCTTCAGTGGATTTTTGTAGTGTTTGCCTATACCGCCACCCACACCGTCAATGACCGGTGGCGTATTCAACAGAACACCCGACAAATGGCCGCTGCAGAAGGCCTCCAAGAAGCAGTCCTCAAGACCCTTGCCCGCATCCACGTTGATCCGCTGATGTGCCGATTCAAAGTGCTGCTGGTAGTACGGCAAGGAAGCAATGTAAAAACGGGTGTCGATGTAGGACAGGGTCGTCTTCTTGAATGGCGAAAAAACGTGGCCAAAAACGGCCTTGCAAAGAAATAGCCCATTCCATTCTGCAAGGCACTGTGCATAGTTGCTCACCCACAGTTTGGAGGTGCATTTCGCAAACGCACCCGCTTGCCGGATCAGCCGTGAGTGGGCAATGGCAAAGCGGACGATCTCTCCCTCACCATAGCCTCTTCCATATGTGCGAACAGCGTTCTGGTCGTTCTCGAAATACACGCATTCAATGGAGGCCGTGGGGAACCGTTGAGCCACTAGCGCGCTGAAGTCAAAGTTGGAGCCATCGCATAGCACCAGATGGATCTGGGGATACAGTGACAACCATTGTGCAACCGATTCCAGAGCAAATTCCAGCCGCTCTTCTGTGTTGGTCAACGCGACGCGCGTGTCGTGTGCGATCACGCTGGAGGTAAGCAGAACGGGAATGCTCCACAGATCCCGCCATTCTGCATGTGCGTTCGCATCCTGCATGCTAAATGCGACCCAGCTTTCTTCTGATCCTGCGGCCCAATCTGGAAAGCCAGTTGCCGCCTTCACGCGGCCAGTCCAACTCCCGCTCCCACGCAGACTGGTGGATAACGCCGCAGTACAGTCGCGCCAGGTCTTGCGTACCAACTCCGCGCTTGCGGTCCTGGTCACACTGCCAAGCATAGTGATACACCTTGAAAAGCGCTTGCGTTGGCACCAGGGGAATGGCTCCATAGCGCAACAAAGCCTCGCCGTACCAGCGCGACTCGATGGGCGCCATGGTGATCGCGTCGGCAAAGGTCATGCTTCGTGGTTGCAGGTAGTTAACTTCCAGGCTTTGCCAAACATCACGGTGCCAGACCAGGGGAAAGGGGCCAAAGCTGTACGGCTTGCCTTGGCGGGCAAACAGGGTCTGGACCAACGCTGCTTCCTTTTCAAAGGCGTCAACAATGCGGGGGCGACCATGGCGTATGGCATCCTCCAACAAGTCATGCCCCTCATCCAGCATGGTGTAAGGTGTTCCATCCGGGGTCAGGAAATCTTCGCGTCCGAATGGACGGATGAAGAACGAATCCGAATCGATGCAGGCGTAGCAGGTGGAGAGACCCAACTTCCAAAAACTGGACTTGACGACTTGCTGTGACGCACTTCCAGCCATCTGAAGCACCTGCTGCAAGTTCAAACCGGCGGCCGTGATGATGTCTTCGTCTTTGTGCAAAACGACATCAAATTCCCGCAGATGGTCTAAAAAAAGCGTGTAGTCCCGCTCGGGGACAGAGAGGTGAAAAGGCAATGCTTCTCGATTAAATTTTTGCACGGATTCGGCCAGGCGAATCACCCGCTTGAGGTCGGTGCAATAACTCTTGCAGTACAGCGACAGGGGCTTCATGTTCTGCGGTCTTCGTATCCGGTCAGTACCTTGACGGCAAATAGCCCCAGGTGGGTGGCTCTCGCCACCATGATGCGCTTCAGCGCGAATAGGTCGGACGGCACCGCGACTTTTCCCCGCCTCGTCGTGGTTGCCGTGATGTATCCAGCGTCTTGAACAAGTTGCTTGTGCCGTTCGGAAAACCAACCATAGGGGTAGCAAAAATGCCTGACTTTGCACGAAAACCTGGCCTCCAGGTCGTCTTTGGAGCCCTTGATCTCGGCAATTGCCTGCTCACGGGACAGTTCATTCAGGTTTGCATGGTTACGCGTATGGGAACCTATCTCCATACCTGATTTCAACCATTGCCTCCAGTCTTCAGCGGTCATCAGGGGCTTTTGGACGATACCCAATTTGAGGTCCCAGCTGTTGGTGCCACCGATGGCTTGGCTCACTGCGTAGCAGGTTGCGGTAAAGCCATGTTTCAACAGCACGGGCAATGCATGCTGCACATTGTTCTGAAAGCCATCGTCAAAGGTTATGCCTACAACCCTGCCTTGCTTTTCACCAGCGAGGTAAGGCTCCAAATCGCGCATGGACAAAGCCTGGTAGCCCAACAGTTTGAGCATCGCCATTTGCCGCGAAAAAGAGGCGGGCGCAACAATGAGTCCGCGCAGGGACGTACCTCGCCTGGGCGGCACGTCTATCTGGTGGTACATCAATATCGGAATCTTCATGTTTGCATTTGGTGAAGATTGGAGTACAGGCCGCCCATGCGGCTCAGTTCTGCATGGGTACCCCGTTCCACGATTCTGCCGGCATCGAGAACCAGAATTTGGTCGGCCTTCTCAATGGTACTGAGGCGGTGCGCAATGACCAGTGTGGTCTTGTTCTGCATCAGGGCGGCCAATGCATTTTGAACCTGACGCTCGGACTCGGTATCCAGGGCTGATGTCGCTTCATCCAGAATCAAAATGGGTGCATTTCTGAGAACGGCGCGCGCGATGGCAATACGCTGCCTTTGTCCGCCGGATAGCTTGGCACCGTTTTCGCCAATCAAACTGTCCAGACCTTGGGGCAATTGCTCTATGAAATCCCAGGCATTTGCTGCCTTTGCCGCACTGATGACGCGCTGCCGGTCCAGTGTGCCCTCCAAACCAAATGCAATATTGGCTTCTACTGTGTCGTTGAGTAAGACAATATCCTGGCTGACCAGACCGATGTGGGACCTCAGGCTTGCCAGTTTGATACCACCGATGTCTTGGCCGTCAATTTTGATACGGCCGCTTTCAGGCGAATAGAAGCGTGGAATCAGCGCACCAATCGTGGTCTTTCCACCACCGGACGCGCCTACCAGGGCGACCGTTTGTCCTGCCAACGCCTTGAAGCAGATGTCCGAGAGCGCGTCTTTGTCGGCATGCGGGTAACGGAATGTGACGTTTTCAAATGAAATTTCGCCGCGAACCTGCGGCAGCAATTTACCGTCCTTATCTGGCTCTGTGGGGGTGTCCAAAAAATGGAACACGCTTTCACAAGCTGACAGTCCGCGCTGCATGATGGGGCTGATGGTGGTCAATTGCTTGATCGGCGAAATCAGAAGAAGCAAGGTCGTAATAAACGAGACAAATCCGCCTGCAGAGGTTCCGCCTTGGCCCATGCTTTGGCTCAAGGCCATAAAGGTAATGGCTGCGATGGCCAGCGACGCCGTCAAGTGTGTAATCGGAGTGAGTGCAGAGGCCGGAACTGCCTCGCGCATCATGGAGCGGCGGAACCGCTCCGTATCCTCAAAGAAGCGCCTGCTTTGTTGTGCCTGTGCACCATAGATCTTGATGACCTTATTTGCCACCGCGCTCTCTTCAACCGTGTGTGCAATGGTCTGCATGGAGTTGAAACTGTCTCTGCTGGCTTTACGGATGCGTTTGCCAAAGCCACGGATGATGAACGCTATGGCAGGCCCAATTGCCAGCGTTACCAAAGTCAACTTCCAGTCCAAAAACAACAGATAGGCCAACAATGCCACAGCAGTCAACGACTCTCGAACGGCGATTACCAGGACATTGGTGGCAGCTTGATTTACGTTGTCCACGTCATAAAGAATCTTGGAAATCAGCTTGCCTGAGGATTGATCGTGAAACGCCTGTGTTGGTAGAACCAGGATGTGGGCAAACAGTTCACGCCGCAAATCGCAGACCAACCGTGTGGATATCCATGTCATCAAGTAGCTGGTGACAAATGACAGCAAGCCGCGTACCAAGAAGAGACCCACAATGCTGAGCGGTATCAGCCAAACCAGTCGCTGGTCTTCAGTCTTGAAGCCGTGGTCCAGAAGAAACTTCATGATCGCCGGAAATACCGGCTCGGTTGAAGCGGTGCCCACCATACCAAGCACGGCAAGTCCGAAGACTCTCCAATAAGGCTTCACATAGCTTAAAAGCCTGAAATACAGGGCTCGGTCGGTGTTACCCATTTAACCCGCTCGGTGTATCGGTCGGAGTGCTCCATTGCGCACCCTTTTGAATCTCCAACGCCTTCGCATACCGGTAAAACGTCCCCTCAAAGTTCCCCAGTGCAATCACAAACCCCGCCCAGCCATCCAGAAAGCCAAGCTTGAACACATAGTGCTTGGCAAACGACCAGAGTCCATGCGCCAATGCGGAGCCCATGCTGATCTTCTTGTGCTTGATTTTCTCTGCACCCAGTGAGGAATAGCGGTTGGCCTTGTGCATGACTTCAGCCATGTTCTTGAAGGGGAACTGCCAGATAGCATTTGTCATATGGCCCACGGGTTTGGCGCTGTCGATGAGTTCATAGCCTTCGTGCACGGGCTTCTGGTCATAGCACATCTTGCCCTTGCGAAACAACTGGGGCTGGCGGTAGTTGGGGTACCAGCCGGAGTGCTTGATCCACCTGCCCATGAAGAAATTGCGACGTGGGGTACGGTAGGCATCCAACGCATTCGGGTCATTAATGAGTTTCCTGACTTCTTCAGCAGCTTCCGGTGTGCAACGCTCGTCTGCATCCAGGCTGAATATCCACTCATGGCTGCAGGCAGCAATGGCTTGGTTGCGCAAATCACCAAAGCCTTTGAAATCCACTTGGACCACCCGCGCGCCCATGCCAGTGGCGATTTCGGCGGTGCCGTCTGTGCTCCAGGAATCCACCACAATGATCTCGTCTGCCCAGCGCGCGCTTTCAATGGTTGCGCGTACTTTTTCCGATTCGTTAAACGCAATGATGTAAACGGAAACCAGGGGCATTGAAGGTGATACCATTAAAAATCTTGAGAAGCATCCCGCCTTTTGGGGGCTACGCCATAGCCACTTAGTCTATTCCAAAATGCCAACTGCTGACTTAATCTCGATTGTCATTGCTACCTACAACCGCAGTGACACTCTGGTGGCTGTATTGGCCTCACTGGCCAATCAAGACGACAATGGCTTTGAAGTCATTGTTGCTGATGACGGCTCCATGCAAGTCCACCGCGACGCAATTCAGGCCGCAGCCACAACCTACGGCCTGTCCCTCACCCATGTCTGGCATCCCGACGTCGGATTTACGCTGGCGCGGGTTCGCAATCTTGGCGTGTCGGCATCCAGGGGAAGTTATCTTGTTTTTCTCGATGGCGACTGCGTGCCAGACACTGACTTTGTACGCCGCCACCGTCAGCTCAGGGAAAGCGGGTACCTGGTCATGGGTAGCCGGGTGCTTTTGTCCCAGTCCATTACCACGCGTGTGCTATCAACCGGAATGCGGCTTGAGGGACAAGGCGCTTTGTTCTGGTTGCGTCGGCGCCTGCATGGAGATGCCAACAAGTTGGGGGCCATTATTCGCCTTCCCGATCTGAAAGTGCGCAAAGTAAAAGGGTTCCGTTGGCGTGGCATCCGTGGCTGCAACATGGGGGTGTGGCGCAAGGACTATGAAGCCGTAAATGGCTTTGACGAGTCCTTTATCGGCTGGGGCCATGAGGACGCTGATTTCGTATTGCGCTTGCACAACCATGGGGTGAAGCGAAAAAACGGTTTCTATGCCACCGAGGTTTACCACCTCTGGCACAAGGAGGCAACGCGGGATGCGGAAGGATCCAATGCGGCCATTGTGGGTGAGCGTTTGCAGAGTGGTATCTCGCAGGCGACAATTGGTTACAGGGAAAGTAAGGCCGCAAAAGATGTGGTCGTTCACAGATGGGGATAATCGCCGCACAATGAAAAAAATCCTTTCTCTTCTTATTCTGGCTCTTCTGCAGGCTACTGCATGGGCACAGTTCCGTGTGGAGGTTGCTGGCGTTGGCGTCACGCAGATCCCTGTAGCTATCGCAGCATTTCGCGGCGAAGACTCTTCCTCCCAGAAAATTTCTGCCTTGGTGCAGGCTGACCTGGAGCGCAGTGGTCAGTTCCGCGGTGTGGACGCATCCGGCAGCAATCTGGACGACAGTTCGCGCCCCGACTTTTCTGCGTGGCGGCAAAAGAATGCCGATGCGTTGCTTACGGGCAGTGTCACGCGACTTGCCGATGGCCGTTTCGATGTACGCATGCATCTGTGGGACACGGTGCGCGGACAGGATCTGGGTGCGCAAAGCAAAGCAGTATTTCAGGCCGATCTGCGGATAGCTGCGCATGAAATCGCCGATTATGTTTATGAAAAACTTACCGGCGACAAGGGCATCTTTTCAACGCGCATAGCCTATGTGACGAAGAAGGGTAACGGGTTCAATTTGTGGGTGGCCGACGCGGACGGCGAAAGCCCCCAAAGCGCGCTTGCCAGCTCTGAGCCCATCATTTCTCCGGCCTGGTCACCCAACGGGCGCCAACTGGCCTACGTATCCTACGAAGCACGAAAACCCACGATCTACGTCCATGAGGTGGCCACTGGAAAGCGGCGCCTGGTTGCCAACTTCAAGGGCAACAACAGTGCGCCAGCGTGGTCGCCCGACGGCAAAACACTGGCTCTTGCATTGAGTCGCGATGGTGGGACCCAACTGAATTTGCTTGACGTGTCGACCGCTGGCTCGGAGCCCAGACGCATAGCCCAGTCAGCGTCCATCGATACCGAGCCAGTTTTCACGGCGGACGGACGCAGCATCTACTTTGTCAGTGATCGCGGCGGTTCACCTCAGATTTACAGGGTTTCCGTGTCTGGAGGCAGCCCGGAGCGGGTTACATTCAGTGGCAACTACAACACGTCGCCCGCGCTCAGTCCGGACGGACGCTGGCTTGCCTATGTGTCGCGCGTGGGTGGGGCTTTCAAGCTGTATGTGATGGATTTGGCGTCTGGTACAGCAAATGGCATTACCGACACGGTTGCAGATGAGCGGCCCAGCTTTTCTCCAAACAGCAGAATGCTGATTTATGCGACCCAGCAGCAGGGCAAGGAAGCGCTGATGACCAGCACCATCGATGGCAAGGTCAAGGCGCGGCTGGCGGGTCAAACGGGTGATATTCGGGAGCCCAATTGGGGTCCCTTTCAAAGATAGTAAATTGTATTCAGGAGTCTTTAATGAAACGTACTTTGGTAGTGGTCGGTTTGGTGGCAGTGCTCAGTGCCTGTGGTTCTGCAGTCAAGCTGGACAATGTTCCCGTGGAAGACCGCTCCGGTTCGTCCTCTGGCTCTGCGGGCGCCGGTGGTGCCGCCAGTGGTTCTGCTGTGGGAAAAGGAGCTGTGGCTTCGGTGGACCTGACCAAGTCAGGCCAGGATGCAGCCATGCAGGCGACCACCCGTGTGGTCTATTTTGACTACGACAGCTTTGCCGTCCGCTCGGAGTTCCAGGCAGTTATAGAGTCTCACGCCAAGTACATCCGTGCAGACAAGAGCCGCAAAGTTGTGATCGAAGGCCACACCGATGAGCGTGGCGGCCGTGAATACAACATTGCACTCGGCCAGAAGCGTGCCGAAGCGGTTCGCAAGGCACTGAGTCTGTTGGGTGTGGCTGAGAGCCAATTGGAAGCCGTCAGTTTTGGCAAGGAGAAGCCAGCGGTTCAAGGTTCGAGCGAAGCTGTGATGGAAAAGAACCGTCGCGCTGAAATATCCTACCGTTGAGTCTGACAGCAATGATTTTTCGCTCCGCTCTTTCCCGGTCTTTGGTGCTTGCCGGGCTGGTCCTGGCGGCAAGTTCGGCATCAGCCGGTTTGTTTGAAGATGAAGAGGCGCGCAGAGCCATCATCGACCTGCGCCAGCGTGTAGAAGCTGTCAAGCAGGACAAGAGCGAGACCGACCGAAAGATCACAGAAGAGGTGCAGCGGGCGTCCGAGGAGTCTGCGCAACTGCGTCGCAGCATTCTGGATTTGCAGAACCAATTGGAAGCCACGCGTGCTGATATCGCCAAGCTGCGGGGCCAGAATGAACAACTCGCGCGAGACTTGTCCGAGTACCAGCGGCGACAAAAGGATGCGAGTGTCTCCCTGGAGGAGCGACTGCACAAACTCGAGCCACTGACCGTGACGGTTGATGGCAAGGAGTTTCAGGCAGACCCATCCGAAAAGCGTGATTACGACGCCAACCTGGCCATGTTTCGCAAGGGGGACTTTGCAGGCGCGACCAATGGCTTTGTCGATTTTCTGAATCGCAATCCGCAGACCGGCTACCGGGCTTCGGCTTTGTTCTGGCTTGGCAATGCGCAGTATGCCAACAAGGACTGCAAAAGTGCCGTGGTGAACTTCAAAAGCCTGATTGCTTTGGCACCGACCCACATGCACGCACCTGAGGCCATGCTGACCGTAGCCAACTGCCAGATTGAAGCCAAGGAAACCAAGGCAGCCAAGCGCACATTGGATGACCTGATATCGATCTATCCGACCACCGATGCGGCCAATGCTGCCAAGGACAGGCTCGGGCGTCTGAAGTAGGCCGCTGCGTGTCTGAAATGCAAGCCGACCTCGCTCGGCGCTTTGGTGGCTTGGAGCGCTTGTATGGCATGGAACCCGCGCAGCGCATCCGTAACAGCCACGTGGTGGTCGTTGGCATTGGTGGCGTGGGTTCCTGGGTGGCTGAAGCGCTGGTGCGCAGCGGTGTTGGCGAAATCACGCTGCTGGACATGGACCATATTGCCGAGTCAAACATCAACCGCCAGGTTCATGCACTCACTTCCACAGTGGGAATGGCCAAAGTCCAGGCCATGCAGGAGCGTATGGCGCAGATCAACCCGGACTGCAAAGTACACGCGATCGATGCCTTTGTAGAGCCGGATAGCTGGACGCAACTTTTGCCAGGCAATGTAACTGCAGTTGTAGATGCCTGTGACCAGGTGAAGACCAAAGTAGCCATGGCTGACTGGGCGCGCCGGAGTAAGGCCCTTTTGGTTTGCGTGGGTGCGGCTGGCGGGAAGCGGCATGCACATTTGGCGGACATTGCGGACCTCTCACAGGTCACGCACGATCCTCTGCTGGCTCAGGTGCGCTACCAACTGCGCAAATTCCATGGGGCACCCAAGGAAGGCAAATCCATGGGTGTGGCTTGTGTGTTCAGCCGCGAGGCCGTGGCGCCACCTGACCCATCTTGCGCACTAGCTTCGGATGGATCTTTGAACTGCCATGGGTATGGATCTTCCGTTGCGGTAACAGCCAGTTTTGGCATGTGCGCAGCCGGTTGGGTGATGGACAAAATTTCTCAGGGCAGCGGCCGATCAGGTTAGAAATAACGCTATAATTTAAGGCTTGGCAGATTGCAGTGACCATCTGGTTTCTGTGAGATGACGGGACGTTAGCTCAGTTGGTAGAGCAGCGGACTTTTAATCCGTTTGTCGTGGGTTCGACCCCCGCACGTCCCACCAAGAGTTATTTGAGGTTTGTGGGTTCTTAGCTCAGCTGGTAGAGCAGCGGACTCTTAATCCGTAGGTCGAGAGTTCGAATCTCTCAGAACCCACCATTAACCTTAGGCTGAATCTGTAAAAAAGCCTGCTATCGATATCGGTAGCAGGCTTTTTTTGTTTTGCGAACAATTCAGAATGAACACATAATCGCACAAAAATTCATTGCAAGCGTCGTTGGGATACACAGGAGTACGTCTGCATCATGCGCACAAATCTTCCCGTTACACAGCATGCCTATGAGTTCCCTGACTCTGAAACACTGCTGTCCACCACCGACACCACCAGCAGAATAAGCTACGCCAACGCGCCGTTTATTCGAACCAGTGGCTTTGAGCAGGACGAGCTGATCGGGCAGCACCACAACATTGTCAGACACCCCGATATGCCGGCAGAAGCGTTTGCCGACATGTGGAGCTGTCTGAAGTCGGGCTACTCCTGGACCGCACTTGTGAAGAACCGACGCAAGAATGGTGACCACTACTGGGTCCGCGCCAACGCAGCGCCTATGGTGCGCAATGGAAACCTGGTCGGCTACCTGTCGGTTCGCACAAAGCCCAAGGTCGCAGAAGTACAGGCTGCAGAGACCTTGTACGAGCGTTTTCGCGAAGGACGCGCAACGGGAATCGCATTCCATCGCGGACTGATTGTGCGGACCGGCCTCATGCGCTGGGCCAGTGCCCACAAGCTGCTCCCCGTCGCCTGGCGCATCCGCTTGCCCATGTTGTTGCTTGGCGCTGTCGCTGGCCTATCGCTTGGCCTCTCAGGGCTGGAGAGCACTGCGCTGATGGTCACTGCCGCAGTCATCTTGTCTGCCTGCCTGCTGATCTGCTGGCTTATGGAGGCGCAGGTCACCACCCCTATTGCGAAGATACTGGGTGCAGCCCAGCAAGTCGCCAGTGGAACCAAAGCAGATGACCTGGGCTTGGAACGCTGTGACGAAGTCGGCCTGATTGCCAGGGCTATCACACAGGCCGGACTGAATCTGCAGGCACTCATGGCCGATGTGCAGGAGCAGGTCAGTGGTGTGCAGGTTGCCAGCAAGGAAATTGCCGTAGCCAACTCTGACCTGTCGGATCGCACCGAACAAACCGCCTCCAACCTCGAGCAAACCGCTGCAGCCATGGAGCAACAAACCGCCACTGTCCGGCAAAACTCCGACACGGCGCAGCAAGCCAGTCAACTGGCAAATGCCACTACCAGCGTGGCAAGCAAGGGTGGGGCTGCCATGGGCAATGTGGTGGCCACCATGGGACTCATTTCGGAATCAAGCCGCAAGATTGCAGACATCATCAGCGTGATAGATGGCATTGCGTTTCAGACCAATATTCTGGCCCTGAATGCTGCCGTGGAGGCCGCACGCGCAGGCGAGCAGGGCAGGGGCTTTGCGGTGGTGGCCAGTGAGGTGCGCAGCCTGGCCGGTCGCTCGGCAGCGGCCGCGCGCGAAATCAAGGGGCTGATTGACGACTCGGTAGGCAAGGTGGAGAGCGGCTCCAGGTTGGTATCCGACGCCGGTGAAACCATGTCCGATGTGGTCCGGCAGGTGGAGCGCATGAACCAGCTCATCGCCGAGATTACGGTGGCCTCCAAAGAGCAGGCGGTTGGTATCGGTCAGGTTGGGCAGGCCGTTGCCCAACTCGATGAGATGACCCAGCAAAACGCTGCCATGGTGGAGCAAAGCAGTGCTGCTGCCAACAGCATGAGCGAGCAGGCCGTGCGCCTGTTGGCAGCGGTGAAGGTTTTCTCCAGCTAACCGAATCAGGTTTCCAGTTGGCCGGTGAGATCCAGCCACTGGTCTTCCAGCGTCTTGAGCTCCTGGTTCACAGCCTTGAGCCGTTTGCCGGTTTCTGCAATCACCGAAGGGTGCGGGTTGGTGGACAGTTTTCCATCCAGCGCTGCACCCTCTGCATTCAAAGTGGCCATCTTTTCTTCCACGGCCTGCAAGGATTTCTTCAGCTGCTTCACCTGGTCCTGAGTAAGTCCCGCTGGCAATGCCGGGGCCGCAACCACGGTAGCCGCCTTGGGTGCCTGGTTCTTGGCCTCTTCCTTTGCCAACTCACGCTGGCGTTTGGCTTCGTCCAGCAGGTAGCGCTGGTAGTCGTCCAGGTCTCCGTCAAAGGGTTCCACACCGCCGCGTGACACCATCCAGAACTCGTCGCACACCGCGCGCAGCAGCGAGCGGTCGTGGCTGACCAGCATCACCGTGCCCTCGAACTCATTAAGCGCCATGGACAGCGCCTCGCGTGTGGCCAGATCCAGGTGGTTGGTGGGCTCGTCCATCAGCAAGAGGTTGGGCCGCTGCCAGACCAGCATGCACAGCACCAGCCGCGCCTTCTCGCCGCCGCTCATGCTGCCCACGGCCTGCTTGACCATGTCGCCACCAAAATTGAAGGTGCCCAGGAAGCTGCGCAAGTCCTGCTCGCGCGTGGCCTGGCCACCGATCTTCCCGTTGGCCGCCAGGTCCTTGGCCAGGCGGATCATGTGCTCCAGCGGGTTGTCCGCGGGGCGCAGCACGTCGAGCTCCTGCTGCGCGAAGTAACCGATGTTGAGGCCCTTGCCCTCGGTTACCTCGCCCCCAATGGCGGCCAGATCGCGTGCAATGGTTTTCACCACGGTGGATTTGCCCTGGCCGTTGGCACCCAGAATACCAATGCGCTGTCCGGCCAGCACCGACTTGCTGACATTGCGCACAATCACCGTGGGTGGAGTCTTGGGCGGTGAGCCTTCGGGCGCCGGGTAGCCAAAGCTCACGCCAGCCATGGAGAGCATGGGGTTGGGCAGGTTGGCAGGTTCACTGAATTCAAAGGTGAAGTCCGCCTCGCTGAGCAGAGGCGCAATCTTTTCCATACGGTCCAGCGCCTTGACCCGGCTTTGCGCCTGCTTGGCCTTGCTGGCCTTGGCCTTGAAGCGGGCAATGAACTTTTGCAGGTGGGCAATCTTGTCCTGCTGCTTGGAGAAGGCGTTTTGTTGCAGCTCCATCTGCTCGGCGCGCATGTCCTCGAACTTGCTGTAATTGCCGCCGTAGCGCATCAGCTTGGCGGCATCGATGTGCAAGGTGACGTTGGTTACCGCGTCCAAAAATTCCCGGTCATGGCTGATGACCACCATGGTGCCTTCGTATTTTTTCAGCCACGCCTCCAGCCAGACCAGGGCGTCCAAGTCCAGGTGGTTGGTGGGCTCGTCGAGCAGCAGCAGGTCGGACGGGCACATCAGCGCACGCGCCAGTTGCAGGCGCATGCGCCAGCCGCCCGAGAAGCTGTTGACCGGGTTTTCCAGTTCAGTGGTCTTGAAGCCCAGGCCCAGAATCAGCGCCTGCGCGCGTGAGGGGGCATCATGCTCACCGGCATCGTGCAGCGCCATGTAGGCGTGGGCCATGCGGTCGTAGTCGTCGGTGGCCTCAGAAGCGGCCACTTCAATGCGGGCGGCGAGGAGTTCGGTGTCGCCTTCCACCACAAAGTCGGTAGCGCTTTGCGAGGTTTCCGGCATATCCTGGGCCACCTGGCCCATGCGCCACTGGCTGGGAATGAAGAACTCGCCACCGTCCTCATGCAGGTTGCCATTGAGCAGGGCAAACAGCGACGACTTGCCAGCGCCATTGCGGCCCACCAGGCCGACTTTTTCTCCCGGGTTGAGGGTGACGGACGCGCCGTCGAGCAGCACCTTGACGCCGCGGCGCAAGGTGATATTTTTCAGATTGATCATGCAAGAAGCGCTTCGCGCGTAAGAAGTAGGACCTGGTCTTCACCGGCACTGGTGTCAAGCCAGATGGCCTGAAGGGTCGGAAAAGCAGTCTCAAAGTAGTGGCGTTCGTTGCCGATTTCCAGCACCAGAACAGCACCCGGGTTCATCACCCGGGGCGCGTCCTGCAGCAGGCTGCGAACAAAGTCCATGCCGTCTGCGCCGCCACACCTGTTGCCGTCCAGCGCAATGGCGGGTTCTGCCCGGTATTCCGGGGGCAGGGCAGCCATGCTGTCGGCGTTGACATAGGGTGGGTTGCAGAGAATCAGGTCGTAGGTCTTGTGCAGTTGTTGTAGTCCGTCGGACTCCACCAGTGTGATGCGCTCGCCCAGGTGGTGGCGGTCGACATTGATGCGTGCAACTGCCAGTGCATCGGCAGAAATGTCAGCCGCATCCACCTGTGTGTCGGGGTAGGTCATGGCAGCAATCACGGCCAGGCTGCCGTTGCCGGTGCAAAGGTCCAGCACCGCATGGGTGGCCTCGCTCAACCAATAGTCCAGGGCGCCATCCACCAGGCATTCGGCAATCAGTGAGCGCGGCACGATCACGCGCTCATCCACATAGAACGACACGCCCTGCAGCCAGGCTTCGCGCGTCAGGTAGGCCGCGGGCTTGCGCGAGGCAATACGGGCCTCGATCAAGGTGGCGCACTCTTCTGCCTCAGCCACATGGATAGGGCGCAACTCCTGCGAGTTCGGCCCCACGAATTCGGTGTCCAGTGGCAGGTCCAGGCTCCAGAGCACCAGCCAGGCCGCCTCATCGCGGGCGTTGGTGGTGCCGTGTCCAAAGCAAACCTGGGCTTGGGTTAGCCGCTCGGCCGAGGTCTCAATCAATTCCAGCAGGGTCATGCCGCAGCCAGTCGGTTCAAATTTTCAAGCACGCGTTGGTAAATATTCTTCAAGGGTTCGATGTCTGCGACAGTCACGTATTCGTTGATCTGGTGGATGGTGGCGTTCGGCGGCCCAAGCTCGATCACCTGCGGGCAGACCTTGGCAATGAAACGGCCGTCGCTCGTGCCGCCGGTGGTGGAGAGTTGCGTCTCGATACCGGTCTCGGTACGGATGGCATCACACACCGCGTCCACCAGGGTTCCCGGTGTGGTCAGGAAGGGCAGGCCGCCTATGGTCCAGGCCAGCGTGTAGTCCAGTTGGTGGGCGTCCAGCACGGCGGCCAGGCGCTGTTGCAGGGACTCCGGTGTGGACTCGGTGCAAAAGCGGAAGTTGAAGTCCACCACCAAGTTGCCCGGAATCACATTGCTGGCCCCGGTGCCGCCGTGGATGTTGCTGACCTGCCAGCTGGTGGGTGGGAAGAAGGCGTTGCCCTGGTCCCATGTGATGGCCACCAGGTCGGCCAATGCAGGCGCGAAGAGGTGAATCGGGTTTTTGGCCAGATGCGGATAGGCAATATGCCCTTGCAGGCCTTTGACGGTGAGCTTGCCGCTCATGGTTCCGCGCCGGCCGTTCTTGATCATGTCGCCGGTGCGCTCTACCGAGGTGGGCTCGCCCACGATGCAGTAGTCCAACACCTCGCCGCGTGCGGCCAGCGTGTTGCACACGATCACGGTGCCGTCGTTGGCCGGGCCTTCTTCATCGCTGGTCAGCAAGAAGGCAATGTTCAAAGCCGGATCCGGGTGGCTGGCCAGAAATGCTTCCGTTGCCACCACAAAGGCCGCAAGCGAGGCCTTCATGTCACTGGCGCCGCGGCCAAACAGCTTGCCATCACGGTGCGTGGGCACAAAAGGCGGGCTGAGCCATTCGTTCAAGGGGCCGGTCGGCACCACGTCGGTATGGCCGGCAAACACCAGGGTCTTCGCTCCGGCGACCGATGACGTGCGCTTGGCCCAGAGGTTGGTCACGCGAAAGTCCGCCGGTCCACTGTGCAGGGTCTCACACACAAAGCCAAGCGGCGCGAGGCGGCTGGCAATGAGGTCCTGGCAACCGTGGTCTGCCGGTGTCAGGGAGGGCAGGGACAGCAACTGCTCTGTCAAAAACAGGGTCTGCGTCATGGGCTTGCCTTGGTGCTTTGCACGGTGACGCTCATCAGTGCTTCACATCCAGGGAAATTTCGGTGAACGACGCTTCTTCGTCCTCTTCCGGGGCCGCAATCACCTTCGCTTTTTGCGTGAAGTCGTTCTGCATGCGCCACATCAAATTGGTAGGCGAGTCGGCATTGGCCAGGCCTTCCTTGCGTTCCACAATGCCGCTGACAATCAGCCTTGCAATGTCTTGCTCGAAGCCCTGCGACCCCTCGGCCATGGACTTCTCCATGGCTTCCTTGACGCCTGAGAAATCACCCTTCTCAATCAACTCGGCAATCAGCTTGGTATTGAGCATGATCTCAACGGCCGGTGTGCGCTTGCCCGTGGTGGTGCGCAGCAGACGCTGCGACACCACAGCTTTCAGTGCCGCCGCCAAGTCACCCAGCATGGTGGCGCGTACCTCCACCGGATAAAAGCTCAGTATGCGGTTCAGCGCCTGGTAGCTGTTGTTGGCGTGCATGGTGGCCAGGCACAGGTGGCCCGACTGGGCATAGGCCAGGGCCGCGGACATGGTCTCACGGTCGCGTATTTCACCGATCAGGATCACATCCGGCGCCTGGCGCAGGGCGTTCTTCAGCGCAACCTGCAGCGACTCGGTGTCCGTGCCAATTTCCCGCTGGTTCACGATCGACTTCTTGTTCTTGAACAGGAATTCAATCGGGTCTTCAATGGTCAGGATGTGGCCGGAGGCGTTTTCATTGCGGTAGTCCAGCATGGAAGCCAGCGTGGTGCTCTTGCCCGCACCGGTGGCGCCCACCATCAGGATGAGGCCGCGCTTTTCCATGATCAAGTCGCCCAGCACCAGGGGCACGTTCAGGTCATCCAGCGAGGGCACGTCCACTGCGATGTAGCGGATCACGGCGGCCACGGTACCGCGCTGGCGCATCGCGCTGACCCGAAAGCGCCCCACGCCCGCAATGGGAAAACCCATATTGAGCTCACCCACCGCGTCGAGCTCGGCCATGCGGTCCGCTGGCAGTACCTCGGCCAGCAGGCTTCTGGGCGCATCAAACGGCAAGAGCTGTGCATTGATCGGGACGCACTGCCCGTTGATCTTGATTTGCGCCGGGGCCATGGCCGTCAAATACACGTCAGACGCTTTCTTCTCGCCCATCAGGCGCAGGATGCGCTCCATGGTTCCTGGTGTTGGCGTGCTTGTCGTTGCCATGTGTGGGCCTCCCGAATGCCTTGGAATCAGTCGCGCAGCAAATCGTTCAATGACGTCTTGGCCCGGGTCTGGGCGTCCACGCGTTTGACAATCACAGCGCAATACAGGCTGTACTTGCCGTCGGCGCTGGGCAGATTGCCAGACACGACCACCGAACCCGATGGGATGCGGCCATAAGTCACGGTGCCGGTGGCGCGGTCATAAATCTTGGTGCTCTGCCCGATGTACACGCCCATGGAGATCACCGAGTTCTCTTCCACGATGACGCCTTCCACCACTTCGGAGCGGGCGCCGATAAAGCAGTTGTCTTCAATGATGGTGGGGCCGGCCTGCATGGGTTCGAGCACACCGCCAATGCCTACGCCACCGCTCAGGTGCACGTTCTTGCCGATCTGAGCGCACGAACCCACCGTGGCCCAGGTGTCCACCATGGTGCCTTCGTCCACATAGGCACCAATATTCACGTAGGAGGGCATCAGAATCACGCCCCGGCCAAGGTAGCTGCCGCGGCGCGCCACGGCGGGTGGCACCACGCGTACGCCAGAGGCCTTCAGGCCTTCTTCGTCCATGTGCGCAAACTTGGTCTGCACCTTGTCGTAAAAGCCCAGGTCACCGGCCTTGATGACTTCGTTGTCCTTCAGGCGAAAGCTCAGCAGCACAGCCTTCTTGATCCATTGGTGCGTGGTCCACTGGCCCACGGATTCGCGTGTGGCAACCCGCAGCTTGCCGGAGTTGAGCTGGGCAATCACGTGCTCGACCGCCTCGGTCACTTCCTTGGGGGCAGAGGCAATGGACAGGGTGGCGCGGTCTTCCCAGGCCTGGTCGATGATGGATTGAAGTTGTTGTGTCATGGCAAAAAGGTAATGAAGGGGTTCAGGATCGGGATTGCACGAACTGCACAATGCGTTGTGCAGCTTCCACGCATTCTTCGGTCTCAGCAACCAAAGCCATGCGGATGCGGCCAGCGCCGGGATTGCTGCCCTGCGCCTCACGCGCCAGAAAACTGCCGGGCAATACCGTCACATTGTAATTTGCGAGCAGGTCGCGGGCGAAGTCGATGTCGCTGCCTTGCACCCGGGCCCACAAATAAAAGCCCGCGTCGGGCAAGGCCACATCCATCACGGCCGACAGCATGGGCGTGACCTGGGCAAATTTGGCACGGTACTTGGCACGGTTGTCCACCACATGGGCCTCGTCGTTCCAGGCCGCGATGCTGGCGGCTTGCACCACCGGGCTCATGGCGCTGCCATGGTAGGTGCGGTAAAGCAGGAACTGCTTGACCAGGGCAGCGTCCCCCGCGCAAAAGCCGCTGCGCATGCCCGGCACATTGCTGCGCTTGGACAGGCTGGTGAAGGACAACAGGTTCTTGAAGTCGGCTCGGCCCAGCTTGGCCGCGGCTTCCAGCCCGCCCAGGGGCGGCTCGTCGCGGAAGTAAATCTCGCTGTAGCACTCGTCGGAGGCGATGACAAAGCCAAAGCGGTCACTCAGGGCAAACAGCTTGGCCCATTCCGAGAGAGGCATCACCGCACCGGCCGGGTTGCCCGGTGAGCAGACAAAGAGCAGCTGCGTGCGCTCCCACACCGATTCGGGCACGCTGTCCCAGTCCTGCGCGAAGTTGCTCTCGGGAACCGAGTTCACAAAGTACGGCTCCGCGTTGGACAGGTAAGCCGCACCTTCGTAGATTTGGTAGAAAGGGTTGGGGCACACCACAAAAGCAGCCTGGCCGTCCGCCCTGGGATGCAGCACCGTCTGCGCAAAGGCAAACAGCGCCTCGCGTGAACCGTTGATAGGCAGGATTTGCGTGGCCGGGTCCACTTGCAGGGCGTAGCGCCGTTCTATCCACTGGCCCATGGCCTGGCGCAAGGCCGGGTCTCCAGCAGTGGCCGGGTAAACCGACAGGCCGCCGCTGTTCAGAATGGCATCGCAATAGGCTTGCTTGACCAACTCGGGTGCCGCATGCCGGGGCTCACCAATGCCCAGGCTGATGGGCTTGTAGGCCGCGTTGGGCGTAACGGTGGCGAACAACTGACGCAGGCGCTCGAATGGGTAAGCCTGCAGACGTGACAAATTGGGATTCATGGGCGGGAATTATGTCCGAGCATTGGCTAAACTCGACCAATGGGCCCAAGAGGCCTATGCTTTACAGCCATTCAGGAGAGTAAATACATGGCGTCACAGTTGTCGCAAACCGGCCCGGTCATTCTGGACATCGATTTGGCCCTGTCGCAAATCGGTGATGTGGATGCCATGAATGACATGATCGTCATGCTTGAGGAAGCCCTGGCGCGTGATGTGCCGCAGGTAACGACGATGCTGCAAAGCGGAGACTTTGCAGGTGCCAATCGCCTGCTGCACGCGCTCAAAGGGTTTGTCCCCATTTTTTGTCATGAATCCTTCTGCGACAAAGTGGTGTACGTGGAAGGCCTGAGCAAGGTCGCAGCCAATCCGGATCTGGTAGCAGCCTATGCCGGCTTGCGGCCGCATTTGGAAACACTGCTGGCAGAGGTGTCGGCGTATCTTGCGGCAAACGGCATTTCGGCTTGAGCAGACAAAGGTACCCGGAGAACTGCAGCCATGGACATGAAAAGAGCGCGCGTGCTGGTGATCGAAGACGAAAAGATCATGGCCACCTTCGTCCTGGGCAGTTTGCGGCGCATGGGCATACTGGATTTGTATTCTTATGACAACGGACTCACCGCACTGCGGGAACTTGGCACGGTCAAGCCGGACCTGGTCATCACCGACGTGCACATGCAGTCCATGGGCGGTATTGAATTCCTGAATAACCTGCGCTCGCTGGCCGACGAAAAGCTGTCCAACCTGCCAGTGATTTTTCTGAGTGCGGACTCCAGCAGCTCCACGGTGAGCGAAGCCCTGCCGCTGGGTATTGCCGGCTATCTGGTCAAACCACCCAACCTCAAAGTATTGGCGGCAAAAATCGAGCAGGCGCTCAAGGGCCATACGCTGGAGTTCTTTGATTAGTCACACGGTATCATTGGCTTGGCGGCTGTGACTGTGCAGCCTTGTAAATCCCAATGAAATCAACCGCTTAGCGCAGGCTATTCCGTCACGTGCGTCTCAATTCCATCAAGCTCTCGGGCTTCAAGTCCTTTGCCGAACCCACCAACTTCCTGCTGCCTGGCCAGCTGGTGGGGGTGGTCGGGCCCAATGGCTGCGGCAAGTCCAACATCATGGATGCGGTGCGCTGGGTGCTGGGCGAGAGCAAGGCCAGCGAGCTGCGCGGCGAGTCCATGCAGGACGTGATCTTCAATGGCACCACCACCCGCAAACCCGCAAGCCGCTCCAGCGTGGAGCTGGTGTTTGACAACGCCGACCACCGCGCCGGTGGCCAGTGGGGCCAGTTTGGCGAAATCGCGGTCAAGCGCGTGCTCACCCGTGAAGGCGGCTCCAGCTACTTCATCAACAACCAGCCGGTGCGCCGCCGCGACGTGCAGGACGTGT
The DNA here is from genome assembly GCF_003415675.1 of Rhodoferax lacus. Lineage (GTDB taxonomy): Bacteria > Pseudomonadota > Gammaproteobacteria > Burkholderiales > Burkholderiaceae_C > Allorhodoferax > Allorhodoferax lacus. The sequence goes on along the minus strand of NZ_QFZK01000001.1, from coordinate 415,637 downwards.
TCCTGGGCACCGGCTTGGGTCCACGTGCCTACGCCATCATTGGCCAGGGCACGATCAGCCGCATCATCGAGTCCAAGCCCGAAGAGCTGCGCCTGTTTCTGGAAGAAGCGGCCGGTGTCTCCAAGTACAAGGAGCGCCGCCGCGAGACCGAGAACCGCCTCTCCGACACGCGCGAAAACCTGACCCGGGTGGAAGACATCCTGCGCGAACTCAACGCCAACCTCGAAAAGCTGGAGAAGCAGGCCGAGGTAGCGCAGAAGTACCACACACTGCACGGCGAAGTCACCCTCAAGCAGCACCAGCAATGGTTCTTGAAGCGTGCAGAAGCCCTGGCCGACCAGTCCAAGGTGCAGGCCGATGGCCTCTCGGCCGTCAATGCGCTGGAATCGCGCATGGCGGACCTGCGCCACATCGAAGCCGAGCTCGAAGCCGTGCGCCAGGCCCATTACGCCGCCGGTGACCACGTCAACCAGGCCCAGGGCCTGTTGTATGAGGCGAGCACCGATGTGGGCCGCCTGGAGGCCGAGATCCGCTTTGTGGTGGAAGGGCGCCAACGTGTTGAGCAGCGCCTGGTCACCCTGAAAGAACAGATCGCGCAATGGGCTGTGCGCAAAGAGGACGCCGCAGCCGAGATCGAACGCCTGGCCGAGTTGGCCCTGCATGGTGACGAGCAGACCGAGTTGCTGGCAGCCCAAGTGGAAGAGCAGGCGCAGCAACTCCCCGAGATTGAAGAAAACCTGTCCAAAGCGCAGACCACCGCCAATGAGCAGCGTGGCGCCGTGGTGCAGGTGCAGCAGCAAATCCAGGTGCTGGCCGCCGAGCAACGCAGCATTGAAGAGCAAAGCCGCGGGCTGTCCACACGCCGCGAACGCCTGAGCGCCGACCGCAACGCGCTGTCCGCGCCGGATGAGGACAAGCTGCATGACGTGCAGCAGCAGTTTGAAGAGGCCACCGAAGCCCACGCCATTGCGCAGGAACGCCTGCACGAGCTGCAGGAATCCGTGCCCGCGCTGGACGAGGCCAGACGTATTGCCCAGCAGGCCGTCAATACCGAGTCGGCCCGCCAGGCCGACTTCTCGGCCCGGCTGGAGGCCCTCAAGACCTTGCAGGAAAAGGTCAAGACCGACGGCAAGCTGCAACCCTGGCTGGCCAAACATGGCCTGGACCATTTGCAGGGCCTGTGGAGCCGCATCCACATCGAACAAGGTTGGGAAAACGCCCTGGAAGGCGCTCTGCGCGAGCGCCTGGGCGCCCTGGAAGTCTCGCGCCTGGACATGGTGCGCGCCTTCGCGGTGGACGCGCCACCGGCCAAGCTGGCGTTTTACAGCCCGCCACAGGCCGCAATACCCGAAGGCGCCTCTGCGCTGCCGCGTCTGTCGGACCTGCTGCGCGTAAACGACGCCGGCCAGCGTGCCATCCTGGTGGACTGGCTGCACGGCTGCTTTACTGCCAGCAGCTTTGAAGAGGCCCTGGCCCAACGCGGCCAGCTCAAGGCCGGTGAAACCATTTATGTGAAATCAGGCCATGTGGTCTCCAGCCACAGCGTGAGCTTTTACGCGCAGGATTCCGAGCAGGCCGGCCTGTTGGCGCGCGCCCAGGAAATCGAGAATCTGGAAAAGCAGCTGCGCGCCCAGGTGCTGATTGCCGACGAGTCCCGCGTGGCCCTGTCGCGCGCCGAGAGCGCTTATGCCCAAAGCGCGCAGGCCCTGGTGACCGCGCGCCGGGAAGCGGCCGAGGCCCAAACCCGCAACCACACCCTGCAAGTAGAAGCCCTGCGTCTGACCCAGCTGGCCGAGCAGGCCCGCGCCCGCAGTGCCCAGATCGAGAGTGACCTGGCCGAGGTGGACGCGCAGCTTGAAGACCTGCAGGAGCGCCGCGCCACCGCCGAGGGGCGCTTCGAGTCCCTGGACATGCAACTGGCCGACAGCCAGGAGCGCCATGCCCAGCTTGATGAGCGCGTGATCGAATGGCAGGGCAAGCTCTCGCAATGCCGCGAACAGCAGCGCAGCCTGGAACGCCAGGCCCAGGAAGCCAGCTTTGCCCAGCGCAGCCTGCAGGCGCGCAATGCCGAACTGTCGCGCGCCATGGAAACGGCCGACCAGCAAAGCCGCTCGATTGATGCCGAAGAACAGCGCGCCAAGGAAGAGTTGGCGCGCCTGACCGATGCCGCCGCCCAAGGCGGCCTGCAGGACGCCCTGGCCCTCAAGCTGGAGCGCGAACAGTCTTTGGGCGCCAAGCGCAGTGAATACGACGACCTGACGGCCAAGCTGCGCGCCAGCGACGAGCGCCGCATGCAACTGGAGCGCGAGCTCGACCCGCTGCGCCAGCGCATCACCGAATTCCAGCTCAAGGAACAGGCCGCGCGCTTGGGGTTTGAGCAATACGAGGCCCAGCTGGTCGATGCCAAGGCCGACCTGGAAGCGGTGGAGCAAAGTATCAAGGACGGCAATGTGCGCCTCTTCGGCATGCAGAGCGATATCGACCGCATCAACCGTGAAATCACGGCTCTGGGCGCCGTCAACCTGGCTGCCCTGGATGAACTGGCCGCCGCGCGCGAACGCAAGACCTTCCTGGATTCGCAAAGCACCGACCTGACGGACGCCATGAACATCCTGGAAGACGCCATCCGCAAGATCGACGCCGAAACGCGCGAGCTGCTCTCGGGCACCTTCAACCAGGTCAATGAGCACTTTGGCCGCATGTTCCCCGAACTGTTTGGTGGCGGCAATGCACGCCTGGTGATTACCGGCGACGAGATTCTGGACTCCGGCGTGCAGGTGATTGCCCAGCCCCCGGGCAAGAAGAACCAGACCATCCACCTGCTCTCGGGTGGCGAAAAAGCGCTGACCGCCATCGCCCTGGTGTTTGCCATCTTCCAGCTCAACCCCGCGCCTTTCTGTCTGCTCGACGAAGTGGACGCGCCGCTGGACGATGCCAACACCGAGCGCTACGCCAAACTGGTGGCCAGCATGAGCAAGAGCACCCAGTTCCTGTTCATCAGCCACAACAAGATCGCCATGGAAATGGCCGAGCAATTGATTGGTGTGACCATGCAGGAGCAGGGCGTTTCCCGTATCGTGGCGGTGGACATGGAGTCCGCCCTCTCAATGGCTGAACTGGCCTAGGACCCGCACAGACTATGAGTACCTTACAGATCGGATTGGCTGTTGCCGGAGGCCTGGTGCTGGCCGGCGTGGTGGGCTACAACACCTGGACTTCGCGCAAGAATGCACCGCGCCAACCCGAGGCGGCACAAGTGGAGCCCGGCGGACTGGAGCAGGTGGAGCCCACTTTTTCCGATGCCGAAGTGCAGGAGCGCGATATGGCCCTGCCCACGCCCGCCAAAAAGCCGACGCTGGACGCGCTGATCGACGTCATTGCCAACCTGGCCCTGGACCCCAGCGCCCCGGCCGTATCTGGTGATGCGGCCATTGCCGCGCTGCCGGCCACGCGCCGCGCCGGCACCAAGCCGTTTGCGGTGGAAGGCTTCAACGTGAACACCCACCAGTGGGAGGCACCGGCGGCAGGCCAGCGCTACAGCAGCTTCCAGGCCGGGGTGCAACTGGCCAACCGCACCGGCGCGCTCAACGAAATCGAATACTCCGAGTTTGTGGTCAAGACCCAGCACTTTGCCGACGCTGTGGGCGCTACGCCCGACTTCCCCGAGATGCGTGACGAAGTGGCCCGTGCCCGCGAGCTCGACCAGTTCGCCAGCGGCCATGACGCACAGCTGGGCTTTACCATCCGAGCCCGCAACGCTTCGTGGAGCCCTGGCTATGTGCACCAGAATGCCGGGCGCCTGGGTTTTGTGGCCGGTGCGATGGCCGGGCGCATGGTCCTGCCCGCGGCGACCGAGGGCATGCCACCGGTATTGGTGCTGGGCTTTGATTCACAGGCCGCATTGGCCGAAGACCCGGCGCAATCCGCCATCCGCGAGATCAGCCTGCACCTGGATGTGGCCCAGGCCGAGCGCGCTGAAGCGCCGTTTGAGCGCATGCGCGACGCGGCCTTTGCCCTGGCAGAAGGCATGGACGGCGTGGTCACCGATGACAACGGTCAGCCCCTGGCGCGCGAGAGCATGGAAGTGATCGGCACCGAGCTGCAAACGCTCTACAACACCCTCGAGCAGCGCGACCTGGCAGCTGGCTCCGCAGTAGCGCGCCGCCTTTTTTCCTGAACCTTCCTTTTTGAGAGGAGGCACAGGCCATGGCCACTCCGGATCACCCCCGCGATTTATTTTCCGCACCCGACGAGGCCACCCCCGAGCGCAAGCATCTGGATGCCCTGCGCGCCGAACTGCACCGCCACGCCCACAGCTACTACGTGCTGGACGCGCCCACCGTGCCGGATGCGGAATACGACCGCCTGTTCCAGGAGCTGCAGGCCCTGGAGGCACTGCACCCCGACTGGGTAACGCCCGATTCGCCCACCCAGCGCGTGGGCGGCAAGCCACTCGACGCCTTTGCCAGCGTGCGCCATGCCGTGCCCATGCTCAGCATCCGCACCGAGACCGATACCGAGTCCTCTGGCGCTTTGGCCTTTGACACGCGGATACGCAAGGAACTGGAGCTGACAGAAGCGGAGGCAGCGGTGGAGTATGTGGCCGAGCTGAAGTTTGACGGCCTGGCCATCAACCTGCGCTATGAGGGTGGCGTGCTGGTGCAGGCGGCCACGCGGGGCGATGGCGAGAACGGCGAAGACGTCACGCAGAACATCCGCACGGTGGGGCAGATCCCACTCAGGCTGCAGTTGCCCAAGCGCACTGCTGCTGCGCACATCACCGTGGAATTTCCGCAGGTGCTGGAAGTACGCGGCGAGGTCTACATGCGGCGCGATGATTTCGAGGCTCTGAACGAGCGCCAGCGCGCGCGCATTGCCCAGGGCGAGAAGGGCGAAAAAACCTTCGTCAACCCACGCAATGCCGCCGCCGGTGCGGTGCGCCAGCTCGACCCGTCCATTGCCGCCCAGCGCCCCTTGAGCTTTTTTGCCTATGGCGTGGGTGAGGTTGCCCCCAAAAACGCGGGCAGCCTGTTTGCCACGCACATGGAACTGCTGCAGACCCTCAAGAGCTGGGGCTTCCCCGTAGCCGATGAAATCCGCGTGGTGCGCGGTGCCGATGCCTTGGTGGCCTTTCACCAGCACATCGCCCAGACCCGCGACCAGTTGCCCTATGACATTGACGGCGTCGTCTACAAGGTCAACAGCCTGGCCCTGCAACAGCGCCTGGGCTTTGTGTCGCGCGAGCCACGCTGGGCCGTGGCCCACAAATTTCCGGCCCAGGAACAGATGACCACCGTGCTGGCCATTGATGTGCAGGTGGGCCGCACCGGCAAGCTCACACCCGTGGCCAAGCTCTCCCCGGTGTTTGTGGGCGGTGTGACCGTGACCAACGCCACCCTGCACAACGAGGACGAAGCCAGGCGCAAGGATGTGCGGGTGGGCGACACGGTCATCGTGCGCCGCGCCGGAGACGTCATCCCCGAGGTGGTGAGCGTGGTGCTGGACCAGCCCGAGCAAAAGTCGGCCCACGAAGGGCGCGCACTCTTCACCATGCCGCGCACCTGCCCGGTCTGCGGCTCGGCCGCCGTGCGCGAGGAGGGCGAGGCCGACTACCGCTGCACCGGCGGCCTGTTCTGCAACGCCCAATGCAAGCAGGCGATTCTGCACTTTGCCCAGCGCCGCGCGGTGGAGATCGAAGGCCTGGGCGACAAGCTGGTGGAGCAGCTGGTGGATGCCAACATCATCCGCACTTTGCCCGACCTGTACCGCCTGGGCTTTACAGCATTGGCCAGCCTGGAGCGCATGGCCGACAAGTCGGCGCAGAACATTGTGGATGCCCTGGAAAAATCCAAGCACACCACCTTGCAGCGCTTCCTGTTCGGCCTGGGCATTCGCCATGTGGGCGAGTCCACGGCCAAGGCGCTGGCGCGGCATTTTGGCGCACTCGACGCCATCATGGACGCCAGCGTGGAGCAACTGCTGCAGGTCAATGACGTGGGCCCCATCGTGGCCCACAGCATTCGCACCTTCTTTGAGCAGCCCCACAACCGCGAGGTGGTGGAGCAACTGCGTGCCTGCGGCATCCGTTGGGAGGAGGGCACTGGCGACTCCGACGCAGCCAAGCCGCTGGCCGGCCTGACCTTTGTGCTGACCGGCACCCTGCCCACCCTGGGCCGCGATGATGCCAAGGACCGCATTGAAGCCGCTGGCGGCAAGGTCTCCGGCTCGGTGAGCAAGAAGACCAGCTACGTGGTGGCCGGCACCGAGGCGGGCAGCAAGCTCACCCGGGCACAGGAGTTGGGTGTGGCCATACTGGATGAAGCGGCTTTGCTGGAGATGCTGAAATGACTGTGCGTGAAATTCTCAAAATGGGCGACCCACGCCTTTTACGCACCGCGCAACCGGTCACCGATTTCGACAGCGACGCGCTGCATCTGCTGGTAACCGACCTGCTGGATACCATGCGCGCGGCCAACGGTGCGGGGCTGGCGGCGCCGCAAATCGGTGTCGATCTGCAGGTGGTGATCTTTGGCAGCTTCGAGCGCAATCCGCGTTACCCGGACCGTCCGGTGGTGCCGCCCACCGTGCTGATCAACCCCACCATCACCCCGCTTGGTGATGCCGAGGAAAGCGACTGGGAAGGCTGCCTGTCCGTGCCCGGCCTGCGCGGCCTGGTGCCGCGCTGGACCCACATCCGCTACACCGGCTTCGACCAATACGGCGACGCCATCGACAGAACGGTGGAAGGCTTTCATGCCCGTGTGGTGCAGCACGAGTGCGATCACCTGTGGGGCAAGCTCTACCCCATGCGCATGCGCGACTTCAGCCAGTTTGGCTATACAGAGGTTTTGTTCCCGGACATTGCAGCCAACGAGGACGATTGATCGGACTCTGCACACATCTGCTCAATCGCCGCCTCCAGGTTGCGGGTGTGCTGCACCACATCCCAGGCGGGCCGGCCTTGCAGACGTTTGCGCAGGCCCTTCTTGAGCGTCAACAAGGCCTTGCGGTTGGACGCTTGCTGGACCGCTATGCGCACGTAGTCGGCGTCATCGTCTGCGACCCACTCCGGCAAACCGGCGGCTGTCATGAAACTCGCCCCCATGCGTGACACAAAGCTGCTGCCCCGCTTGGTGATCACGGGCACGCCCATCCACAGGGCTTGCAAGGTGGTGGTGCCGCCGTTGTAGGGTACCGGGTCCAGGGCAATGTCTACATCGGCGTATTCGGCCATCATCTCGGTCAGCGCGATGGGGCCACGGAACTCCACCCGCGCCAGGTCCACGCCCAAGCCCTCCAGGCGTTTGCCAAAAGCGGCCACGGCCGAGGCGTCACCCATGCTGGGCGCCTTGAGCAGCAGGCGCGAACCCGGCACCGCTGCCAACACCTGGGCCCACAGGCGCAGCGTGTGTTCGGTGAGCTTGGGCACGTTGTTGAAGGAGCCGAAGGTCAGCGGCCGCTGGCCATGGCTGGGGCCGTACGGCGGGTAGGGGTAGTGGGCTTCGGGTGCGTAGCAAAACACTGCGCCTGGTAGCCGGACAACGCGCTCGGAAAACAGTGCCTCGTCACCTTCAGGTGTGACCACGGCGTCGCCCACAATCCAGTCCATATTGGGCAGACCGGTGGAGCCGGGGTAGCCCAGGTAGGTGGCCTGTACCGGGGCTGCGCGCCGCGCATACAACAGCGTGCGCTGTGCGTCGGTATGGCCGGCCAGGTCCAGCAATACATCTACGCCATCGCGGTCTATGCGCTTGGCCAGTTGTTCGCAGTTCAGCGTGCTCACCTCTACCCAGTGCTCTGAGCGGTCTCGGGCAAAGCGGGTCTGCGCGTCATAGGACGTGCCGGTGAAATAGACAAACAGCTCAAAGCGGCTGCGGTCCAGTTCCCGCAGGACCGGCTGCATGAAGAGGTTGACCGGATGCTGGTGGTGAAAATCGGCCGACACCAGGCCCAGCCGGATACGGCGCCCCGCTATCGGTTCGCGCACAAAACTGGCCTTGCTGCGTGCCCCAGCACCCAGCGGCGCAAACAGCCTGCGGTGCAGCGCTGCCACGTCGGCGGCCGACAGCTTGTCGCTGTAGAGCGAGGTCATGGCAATCGACGCTGCCAACGTAGGGTCTGCGCCTGGCTCCCGGGCCATCTCCTGGTACAGGGCCAGCGCGGTATCGGCATCTCCCCGGCGCGAGGCCATCGAAGCGCGCAGCGCCCGCGCTCCCGGCATGGGTGCCATGGCTTCGGCTTGCCGCAGCGCGGCTTCAGCTTCTTCCATGTGCCAGCAGTCGTTCAAGAGGTAGGCCAGGTTCCAGTGCGCCCAGGGGCTGCCTGGGTGCAGTTCCACATTGCGGCGCGAAACCGCGATGGCCTCTTGCCACAGGTTGTAGCGCAGGCTCAGTGCCGCAAGACGGGCCAGCGTGGATTCGCGCTGCGCGTTGCTTGCGCTGGTCAGGGCCAATAGCCCTTGCTCCATGGCGCCCAGACGGATCAGGCACTCGCCGATGTCGATCTGGATATCCGCCTGGTCCTCTGGGTCGACAGCATCACCTTCGGGGCCTTTGCCCAGAATCAGGGCCTCCTGCAAAGACTGCATCGCGCGCTCGGCATCCCCGCGCTCCAGGCGGTAGCGCGCCATGTGCCTATGCACTTCACGGGCCAGGCTGGGGCTCAGTGCCGCGGCGGCCTGCACGGCATGCGCATAGGCGCGCTGCGCCACGTCCCAATTGCCAGCAAGTTCCAGGGTTCGGGCAAGGGCCAAAGGTGCTTCATAGCGCTGGGGGGCCTGGTCGATGGCGCGCTGGTAGGACAGCATGGCCTGCTGCTCTTCACCCATCCTGCGGCACAGATGGCCGGCCTCCAACCAGGCCGAGTAATTGGCCGGGTTGATACGCAGGGTGGCGGCAAATGCCTCACGCGCCGGCATCCAACGCTCCAGTTGCACCAGGCAGCGCGCGCACTGCAGGGCGGCGGTATCGAGCGTGCCATCGCTATCGATTGCGGATCGGTACAAGGCCAAGGCTCTTTCCCATTGGCCCTCCCTGAACGCTGCATTGGCCGCATTGAAGGCATCAGCGGCATCACCTGTGCCAGACGTTTTGTTTTGTGCGCTATCCATTGCAAAGTCTCCTGGTCAGCACCGGCACCCCATGGCACCGCTGCGGCAGGAAGACTATCAGCGGGGGCGGTATTAGGGAAGGCTCAGGCCGCCAGTGCGTCCAGCAGTTCGGTCTCGATCTCGATTTGCGCGCGGTTGTGCTGCAACTGCGGGCCGTGGATCAGGAAGGTGTCTTCCACCCGTTCGCCCAGCGTCACCACCTTGGCCAGTTGCACCTCGATCTGGTGGCGCGCCAGCACGCGGGCAATGGAGTACAGCAGGCCCTGGCGGTCGCTGGCGGAAATGCTGAGCAGCCAGAGTTGGGCCTTCTCGTCCGGGCGCAAGGAGACGCGCGGTGCAATCGGGAAACTCTTGACCCGCCGTGACACCCGGCCGCGGCTGGGGGAGGGCAGTGGGGATTCGGTGGCAATGGCACTGGCCAGTCCGTTTTCCACCATGGCGGTGAGCTCACGGAAGTGCTCGTCGATGCCACCGGCGGTGATCACCTGGAAGGTGTCGAGCGCGTAATTGGTTTTGCTGGTGTGCACCCGCGCATCCAGGATGCTGAAGCCGCCCTGGTCGAAGTAGCCACAAATGCGGGCAAACAGATCTGGCTGGTCGTGGGTGTAGACCAGCACCTGCAGGCCTTCGCCAATCGGGGAGCGGCGCGCCCGCACGATGGGTGTTTTGGTGTCCACGTGGCGGGAAATCTGCTTGGTGTGCCAGGCAATGTCGGAGGCGTCATGGCGCATGAAGTAGCCCACGTCCAGCGTGTCCCACAAGGGCTTGTGCGCCTCAAAGGGCATGGCATACAGGGCCACCATCACCAGCGCCTCGCGCTTGCGGGCTTCCACCTCGGCATCCGGGTCGGGGGCGCGGCCACCGAGGGCGCGGGTGGTGTACTTGTACAGGTCTTCGAGCAGCTTGCCCTTCCAGGCATTCCAGACCTTGGGCGAGGTGCCGCGAATGTCGGCCACCGTCAGCAGGTACAGGGCGGTGAGGTTGCGCTCGTTGCCCACGCGCTTGGCAAAGTCGGCGATCACCTTGGGGTCGCTCAGGTCGGACTTCTGGGCCACACGGCTCATGGTCAGGTGCTCGCGCACCATGAATTCAATTAGCTCAGCGTCTTCGGCGTCAATGCCATGCTCGAGGCAAAAGCGCCCGGCCTCCACCGTGCCCAGTACGGAGTGGTCGCCGCCACGGCCCTTGGCAATGTCGTGGAACAGGGCTGCCGCGTACAGCACCCAGGGCTTGTCCCAGCCGGAGGCCAACTGCGAGCAGAACGGGTATTCGTGCGCATGCTCCACAATGAAGAAGCGCCGCACATTGCGCAGCACCATCAGGATGTGCTGGTCCACGGTGTAGACGTGGAACAGGTCGTGCTGCATCTGCCCCACGATGCGGCGAAACACCCACAGGTAGCGACCCAGCACCGAGGTCTGGTTCATCAGGCGCAGCGCGTGGGTAATGCCGTCATGCTCCATCAGGATGCGCATGAAAGTGGCGCGGTTGACCGGGTCCTTGCGGAATTTGGCATCCATCAGGTCGCGCGCGTTGTACAGCGCGCGCAGGGTGCGGGCTGAGAGGCCCTTCACGCCCACCGTGGTCTGGTAGACCCAGAAGGTTTCCAGGATGGCATGCGGGTTGCGGCGGTACAGGTCGTCACTCACCACATCCAGGGTTCCGGCCTTCTCGTTGAAGTGCTCGTTGATGCGGTGCAGGGTGTGGGTGGAGGGGCTCAGGCGCTCCTCGATGTTCATCAACAGGATCTGGTTGAGCTGGGTCACAGCCTTGGCAGCCCAGTAGTAGCGCTTCATCAACTGCTCGCTGGCGCGCACCATGTGCTTCCTGTCTTCATCGGCCTCGCGGTTGCTGTAGCCAAAGGTCTCTGCCACAGCGTTCTGCAGGTCAAATATCAGCCGGTCTTCGCGCCGTCTGGCCAGCAGGTGCAGGCGCGCGCGCACCTGCAGCAGCAGGGCTTCGTTGCGCAGAATCTGGCGGATCTCAAAGGGCGTGGCCAGACCGTTGTGGGCCAGTTCCTTCCAGGTGTTACCCAGACGCGCGGCCTTGGCCACCCACAGAATCACCTGCAAGTCGCGCAGACCTCCGGGTGACTCTTTGCAGTTGGGCTCCAGTGCGTAGGGTGTGTCCTCAAACTTGGTGTGGCGCTGGCGCATCTCCAGGGTCTTGGCCACAAAAAAAGCCTTGGGGTCCATGGCGCCAAAGTAGGCCTTCTGGAAGGCCCGCACCAGTTTGGCGTTGCCCGTGATCAGGCGGCTCTCCAGCAGGGCGGTCTGGATGGTGACGTCGCGCTCGGCCTCACTCAGGCATTCGCTGATGCTGCGCACACTGGAGCCGATTTCCAGCCCCAGGTCCCAGCAGTTGCTGATGAAGCCTTCGATACGGCTTTTGAGCTCCGGGTCTTGCTCGGCCGAGGTGCCATCGGGCAAGAGCAGCAGCACATCCACATCCGAATAGGGGAACAGTTCGGCGCGTCCAAAACCGCCTACCGCCAGCAGGGCAAAGGGCTCCGGCATGCCCGAGAGATGCCAGAGCTCCACCAGCACCGAGTCCACCAGATCGGACATGCGGCGCAGCGACTGGCGCACCGTGCGGGTGGAGGCCGCGCGCTCGCCCAGCGTGGCCAGCAGGGCGGCCTTCTGGGCGCGATAAGTGTCGCGCAGCGTGGCGATGTCGTGCATGCAGGCCCTGCGACTCAGGGCTTGGAAGCGGTAGCGGCTTGGGCGTACTCGGCCACAAAAGCCGGTATGGGCGGGCTGGCAGCTGACAGGGTCAGCACCTCGTAGCCGGTGGGGGTGACCAGCACGGTGTGCTCCCACTGGGCTGACAGCGAATGGTCTTTGGTGACGATGCTCCAGCCGTCTTTCTCGGGTCCGTCCTTGATGTCGCGCTTGCCGGCGTTGATCATGGGCTCGATGGTGAAGGTCATGCCTTCGACCAGCTTGTCCAGGGTGCCGGGGCGGCCGTAGTGCAGTACTTGCGGCTCTTCGTGAAAGCCCTGGCCTATGCCGTGGCCGCAGAACTCGCGCACCACGCTAAAGCCGTTGCGCTCAGCAAACACCTGAATGGCGTGGCCTATGTCACCCAGATGGATGCCGGGGCGGACCATCTTGATACCGTGCCACATGGCGTCATAGGTGAGGGAACACAGGCGCTTGGCCGCAATCGATGCGTCACCCACCGCATACATGCGGCTGCTGTCCCCATGCCAGCCGTCCTTGATGACGGTGACATCCACATTGACGATGTCGCCTTTCTTGAGCTGCTTGTCATTGGGTATGCCGTGGCAGACCTGGTGGTTGATGGAGGTGCAGATGGACTTGGGGTAGGGCGTGTTGCCGCCACCCGTGTAGTTCAGCGGTGCGGGGATGGCTTTTTGCACGTCCACGATGTAGTCGTGGGCCAGCTTGTCCAACTCATTGGTGGTCACGCCGGGTTTGACGAAGGGGGCCAGGTAGTCCAGCACTTCGGCGGTCAGCCTGCCCGCAATGCGCATGCCTTCAATGCCCTGGGCATCTTTGTAGGTGATTGTCATGGGCTGAATTATCCCATCGCCTCTGGGCGCCGGGATCGCGCGGGTAAAATTGCCCGCGTTGGCGTATCGCTACGCCCGTCTTTGCCCCATCTTCCAGCCCACCTTCCAGGCCCGCACAGTGACCCTGCATATCTCTTCCTTTGAAGGCGGCAACGCCCTGAGCAGTTTCCGAATCCAGCAACTCCTGCCCACACTCCAGGGCATTCACGAACGCATCAGCGGCATTGCAGGGCGCTTTGTGCATCTGGTGGCCACCGAGTCTGCACTCGACGCGGACGTTGCCGCCCAGCTCTCAGCCCTGCTCACCTATGGCGACCCGTACACCGGTGCAACTGACGGCCCGGCCATTGTGGTCAGCCCGCGTTTTGGCACGGTATCGCCCTGGGCCTCCAAGGCCACCGACATCGCCCACAACTGCGGCTTTGCCGTCAAGCGCGTGGAGCGCCTGGTGGAGTACCGCATCACCTTGAAGAACCCGCTGCTGGGCAAAGCCTCGCTGAGCCCGGAGCAACTGCAGGCCGTGGCCGCACTGCTGCATGACCGCATGACCGAAAGCGCCATGCTGGACCGCGCCCAGGCCAATGACCTGTTTCATGCGCTGCAACCCGCACCCATGGACCATGTGGATGTGCTCTCGGGAGGAAAAGCCGCGCTGCTGGACGCCAACAGCCGCTTCGGCCTGGCCCTGGCCGCCGATGAAATCGATTACCTGGTGGACGCCTTTACCAAACTGGGCCGCAACCCCACGGACGTGGAGCTGATGATGTTCGCCCAGGCCAACAGCGAGCACTGCCGCCACAAGATATTCAATGCGCAGTTCAGCATTGACGGTGTGGCCCAGACCAGCAGCCTGTTTGGCATGATCCGCCACACCCACCAGCAAAACCCCCAGCACATGCTGGTGGCCTACTCGGACAATGCCTCGGTGATGGAGGGCGCGGTGGTGGAGCGCTTTGTGGCCACGGCCGCAGCCAGCGTCACGGGTACCCACAGCGCAGCGGCGTATGAAAAGCAGACCGCCACCCAGCACATCCTGATGAAAGTGGAAACCCACAACCACCCCACCGCCATTTCCCCCTTCCCCGGAGCTTCCACCGGTGCCGGTGGCGAGATCCGCGACGAGGGCGCCACCGGACGCGGCTCCAAGCCCAAGGCGGGCCTGACCGGCTTTACCGTCTCCAAGCTCTGGGGCGGCTGGTCCGATGAAGCCGGTGGCAAGCCCGAGCACATTGCCAGCCCGCTGCAAATCATGACGGAAGGCCCGCTGGGTGGCGCGGCCTTCAACAACGAATTTGGACGGCCCAACCTGCTGGGCTACTTCCGCGAGTACGAGCAGACCGTGGTCACCGACCGGGACACGCAGCAACGCGGCTACCACAAGCCCATCATGATTGCCGGCGGCCTGGGCGTGATTGACCAGACGCAGACCCACAAGATTGCCTTCCCTGCCGGCAGCCTCTTGATCCAGCTGGGCGGCCCCGGCATGCGCATCGGCATGGGCGGCAGCGCGGCCAGTTCCATGGCCACCGGGGCGAATGCGGCCCACCTGGACTTTGACTCGGTGCAGCGCGGCAACCCCGAGATCGAACGCCGGGCACAAGAGGTCATCAACCAGTGCTGGACGCTGGGGCAAACCGGCGGCCCCACTGGCACCGGCAACCCGATTCTGGCCATCCACGACGTGGGCGCCGGCGGCCTCTCGAACGCCTTCCCCGAGCTCACCAACGACGCCGAACGCGGCGCCCGTTTTGATTTGCGCGCCGTACCGCTGGAAGAAAGTGGCATGGCGCCCAAGGAAATCTGGTGCAACGAAAGCCAGGAACGCTATGTGCTGGCCATCGCGCCTGAGTCGCTGGAGCTGTTCAAGGCGCTGTGCGAGCGCGAGCGCTGCCCGTTCTCTGTTGTTGGCGTGGCTACCGAAGAGCGGCAGTTGCAATTGGTGGACGCGGGGGCAGATTCCCCGGTCGATATGCCCATGAACGTGCTGCTGGGCAAGCCTCCGAAAATGCAGCGTGACGTGACCACCATCACGCGCGCCGCCAAGCCGCTGGACCTCACGGGCGTGTCGCTGCAACAGGCCGTGATCGACGTGCTGGCCCATCCCACGGTGGCCTCCAAGCGTTTTCTCATCACCATTGGTGACCGCAGCGTGGGCGGCTTTACCCACCGTGACCAGATGGTGGGCCCCTGGCAGGTGCCGGTGGCCGACTGCGCCGTGACCCTGGCCGACTACCAGGGCTTTGCCGGTGAAGCCATGTCCATGGGCGAACGCACGCCCTTGGCCGCACTGAACGCCCCCGCCTCGGGCCGCATGGCGGTGGCTGAAGCCATTACCAACCTGCTGGCCGCACCGATTGAACTCTCGCGCGTCAAACTCTCGGCCAACTGGATGGCCGCTTGCGGCGAGCCCGGCGAAGACGCCGCGCTCTACGCCACCGTCAAGGCCGTGGGCCTGGAACTGTGCCCGGCGCTGGGTATTTCGATTCCGGTGGGCAAGGATTCGCTCTCCATGCGCACGCAGTGGGAAACCGAGGCCGGCAAGCACAAGGTGACCTCACCCGTGTCCCTCATCATCACCGCGTTTGCCACGCTGGCCGATGTGCGCGGCACGCTCACGCCCCAGCTCAATGCGGTGGAGGACACCACCCTGGTGCTGATCGACCTGGGCCACGGCCAGAACCGCATGGCCGGCAGCATCCTGGCGCAAACCCTGAACCAGATGGGCGACAGCGTGCCCGACCTGGACAGTGCGCAGGACCTGATCAACCTGGTGAACGCGGTGAACGCCCTGCGCGCCAAGGGCCAGGTCCTGGCCTACCACGACCGCGGTGACGGCGGCCTGCTGGCCACCGTGGCCGAAATGGCCTTTGCCGGACGCGTGGGCGTTACCCTCAATGTGGACATGCTGGTGCTGGAGGGTGACGGTATCAGTGACAGCCGCATGGACGTGGGTGACAGCAAGAACTGGGCAGGGCAGGTGGGTGCCCGCCGCGAAGAGCTGACCCTCAAGGCCTTGTTCAGCGAAGAGCCGGGTGTCGTGCTGCAGGTGCGCACCTCCGAGCGCTCCGAAGTGATGCAAACCCTGCGCGAGCACGGCCTGTCCGCCTTCAGCCATTTCGTGGGCAAGACCCGTCCGGCTACCAGCAGCATGGACGCCGGCAAAAACGCACTGCAGATCTGGCGCGATGCCAAGTCCATCTTCAGCGCGCCCCTGTCCGACTTGCACCAGGTCTGGGACGCCGTGAGCTGGAAGATTTGCCAGCAGCGCGACAACCCGGCCTGCGCCGATGCCGAGCACGCAGCCGCTGGTGCGGTGGGTGACCCCGGCCTGCACACGCATCTGCCCGCATCTCTCAAGACGCTGATGGCCTCCGCCCCCGCGGTTCTGAAAAGCCGTCCCAAGGTGGCCGTGCTGCGCGAGCAGGGTGTGAACTCCCATGTGGAAATGGCCTATGCCTTTACCGAGGCGGGTTTTGATGCCTTCGACGTCCACATGACCGACCTGCAGACGGGCCGCGCAAAATTGGACGACTTCCAGGGCGTGGTGGCCTGTGGCGGCTTCAGCTATGGCGACACCCTGGGAGCCGGCATTGGCTGGGCCCGCTCGGTTACCTTCAACCCCCGTTTGTCCGAGCAGTTCCAGGCCTTCTTTGGCCGGGGCGATACCTTTGGCCTGGGCGTGTGCAACGGCTGCCAGATGTTTGCCGAGCTTGCCGACATCATTCCCGGCGCGCAGGACTGGCCGCGCTTCACCACCAACCAGAGCGAGCGCTTTGAAGCCCGCCTGTCGCTGGTGGAAGTGCTGGAGTCGCCCAGCCTGTTCCTGCAAGGCCTGGCCGGTACGCGCCTGCCGATTGCGGTGGCGCACGGCGAGGGCTATGCCAACTTCAAGTACCGCGGCAATGCCGACAAGGCGATTGCCGCCATGCGCTTTGTGGACAACACGGGTGCAGCCACCGAGGCCTATCCCTTCAACCCCAACGGCAGCCCCGGCGGCCTGACGGCGGTGACCACGGCAGACGGGCGCTTCACCGCCATGATGCCGCACCCCGAGCGCGTGTTCCGTTCGGTTCAGATGAGTTGGACGGATCTGGGCACGGACGGCCACAGCCCCTGGATGCAGCTCTGGCACAACGCGCGCCGCTGGGTAGGGTAAGAGAAAAAAGCCGCCGCTGGATCACTCCAGGGGCGGCCTCGCACCAGCGCGCAGGCAGGCGAGGCTTCAGTGGCCGAATTCGCTGCCGGGTCTGCGCTTGTGAAAGGTGAGGGGCTGGCCTTGGGCCGACAGCGCCAGTTCCTCGCGTGACTGGCGCGCCACGGCGGTCTTCATCTTGCCCACCACATGCATCTCACAGGGTTTGCAGTCAAAGCGCAGGGTGAGCTTCTCTTTGCCGTTGATGAGCTGCAGCGGCTCGGCCTTGACCTGGCCCTGCACACCGGTCACTCCCTTGGCCTGCTTGGGGCACAGGCTCAAGGAATAGCGCACGCAGTGCTTGGTGATCATCAGGCTGACCTCGCCCAGCTCTTCAATGGCCTCGTAGGCCGGGGCAATCACCTGCACGCCGTGTCTGGCGTAAAAGCGGTGCGCGGCCTGGTTGAACACATTGCCCAGGTAGCTCAGGCTGTCTTCGGGGAAGGGTGCCGGTGGCTCTACGGCCGCAGCGCGGGGCAGGCGGGTGAAGGCCTTGAACCTCGCTGCTTCCAGTGATTCCACCGCTTCGCGGCGCAGCGCGTTCAGGCTGGAGGCGGGAACAAACCAGGGTTGGCTGAACTGGATCGCCACATCCAGCGCTTCAAAAATCGTGTTGCCCATGCGCCCGAGTTGTTCGCGCAGCGTGGCCTCGGCCATGGCGCAATCCTTGGAAACCTGCCGCTGCAGGCTGCCATGGGCCGTGGCCGTGTGGCCGTCCTCGTCAGTGAGCGTGAGCGCCATGCCTTGGGGTGTTTCCGCCAGTGCGAGCCACACGCCAATGCGCCGGTCGCTGGATTTTTTCTCCAGCACCCGTGTCCAGTGCATGTCGCGGTTGCGGTTCACCTGGGTGCCTTTGCGCAGGTCCTTCAGGCCAGCCACCGCGTCCTTGGGGAACACCCGCCACTTGCCCTTGGCGGCACTCTGCACCTCGGCCCGGTTCACCGCCAGGCCCACCAGTTCCTTTTGCAAGTCGTAGTAGCACAGGCCATCGCCGTTGTGCAGGCTGGCGCTCTTGTCGTCGAGTTGCAGTTCCACCCAGTTGGGGCCGATTTGCGTGACGCAGCCAATCGGCTGGCCCGGGTTCTTGGGGCTGTCAAAGGCGCCTATGGTGTCCTGGCGGCCGTTGACAAAGTAGTCGGTGAACTCGCGGTTGAAGTTCTGGTCCGGGTCTGGCGTGAAGGTGAAGGTGGTGCGTCCGCTGCTGGAGCGCGCCAACGGATAGTCGCCCGACTGGCGCTCTTCGATGAGGGCGTCGAGCAGGCGGCGGTAGTGGGCGGTGATGTTCTTCACATAGCCCATGTCCTTGTAGCGGCCCTCGATCTTGAAGCTGCGTACGCCCGCATCCACCAGCGCGGCCAGGTTGGCACTCTGGTTGTTGTCCTTCATGGACAGCACGTGCTTGTCATGCGCCACAAAGCGGCCCTGGGCGTCCACCACCTGGTAGGGCAGGCGGCAGGCCTGGTTGCATTCGCCCCGGTTGGCACTGCGCCCGGTGTGGGCCGCACTGATGTAGCACTGGCCGCTATAGGCCACACACAGCGCGCCGTGCACAAAGAACTCCAGGCTGCAGCGTTCGGCATCGGTGGCGGCCCGGATGGCCGCAATCTGCTGCACCGTGAGTTCGCGCGCCAGGACGATTTGCGACAGACCTGCATCCTGCAAAAAGCGGGCCTTTTGCGGCGTGCGGATATCGGTCTGGGTGCTGGCGTGCAGTTGTATGGGCGGCAGGTCGATTTCCAGCAGGCCCATGTCCTGCACGATGAGCGCGTCCACCCCGGCGTCATACAGCTGCCAGGCCAGCGTGCGGGCGCCCTCGAGTTCATCGTCACGCAAGATGGTGTTCAGGGTGACAAAGATGCGGCTGTTGAAGCGGTGGGCATGGCGCACCAGCTGCGCAATATCGCTCACACTGTTGTCGGCGCTGGAGCGCGCGCCAAACGAGGGACCGCCGATGTAAACCGCGTCCGCTCCGTGCTGCACCGCCTCCAGTCCGATCTCCAGGTTGCGTGCGGGTGCCAAAAGTTCCAGTTGGTGGTTTTGCAGGGACATGGTGCGAGATTATCCCAGCCGGGTGCAATCACTGATTGCGGACAGACCACCCGGCCTCTAAAATTTGCGCACTCAAACACACAAACACAAAGGAGGAAGCCTATGGCTTTGATCACCTGGATTGAAACACCCCACACCCGTACCGCGTTGCTCGGCGATGTGCCGGTCTGCACCATCAAGGTCAAGGATATTGGTGGCTGCACAGCACTCTGGCTCAACGGCATGCTGTGGCCAGCACCCGCCCATATGCCCAAGGCCCCAATGCAATCGGGCTGCTTTTTCTCTTCAGTGGCCGATGCCAAATTGGCGATAGAGCTGCAGCTGAATAAGCTGTCGTCCTGAAGAGCAGGCGCCCTCAGACACTCAAAAAAAACGCGGCCGGGGCCGCGTTTTTTTGGGGGCTAAGCCAGATTATTCAATCTTGGCCTTGGCGCGCAGTTCTTCCTGGTACTTGGCCATTTTTTGCGCCAGCAGTTGCTGGGAAATTTGCGGCTTGACCTCTTCAAACTTGGGCAATTGGGCATCGCGCACGTCGTCCAGACGGATAACGTGGAAGCCAAACTGGCTCTTCACCGGGGTTTCGGTGGTCTTGCCCTTTTGCAGGCCCACCAGCGCGTCGGAAAACTCCTTCACGTAGTTGCCGGGGTTGGCCCAATCCAGATCGCCGCCCTTGGCGCCCGAACCTGGGTCCTTGGACATCTTCTTGGCCAGGTCTTCAAACTTGGCACCCTTTTTGATCTTGGCAATGATGTCCGTGGCTTCCGATTCTTTTTCCACCAGGATGTGGCGGGCCTTGTATTCCTTGCCGGCATTGGCGGCGGCAAACTTGTCGTACTCGGCCTTGATCTCGGCATCGGTGACCGGGTTGTTCTTTTGGTAGTCGGTGAACAACTCGCGGATCAGAATGGACTGCTTGGTCAGCTCGATCTGGTTCTTGAAGTCTTCGGTGGCGTCCAGACCGCGCTTGTGCGCTTCCTGGGCAAAAATTTCGCGGGCGATGACTTCATCACGCAATTGACCCTGCATTTCAGGAGTGATCTGGCGGCCGGAACGGGCCACTTGCTGGGCCAGCGCTTCCACGCGGTCCTTGGAGATCGCCACACCATTGACAATGGCGACGTTCTGGGCAAAAGCCGCAGGTGACACAGCACCCATGCAAGCCGCAAGGGCCAAAGCCGACAAAATTTGCTTTTTCATTCGTTTAGTTTCCTGGTAATCAATCAAGGGTTTCAATGGCCAAAGCGTGAACTCCCGCAGCCATGAATTCTTGCAGCGCATCATACACAAGCCGATGCCGTCCTACGTGACGCAAACCTGTAAACAAGGGTGAAGCCACGCGCACCCGGAAATGGGTGCCCGCTCCTCTGCCGTTGGAGCCCGCATGCCCGGCGTGCTGTGCGCTTTCGTCCAGCACTTCCAGCCGGCTGGGCTGGAGCCGCTCACGCAGTCGCGCTTCCAGTGCCGAGGCCGTGATCTCCAGGGCGGTGCTCATTGGGATGCTCCGTCTTCAGGTGGCGCCTGGTCAGCCTTGAGGTGGGGGGCGATGTAGAAGCCCTGCGCCACCAAAAAGGTGAGCGGGAACACATAGCCCCAGACCTTGAAGCTGACCCAGGCTTCGGTGCTGTAGTTCAGCACCACATAGGCATTCAGGGCCGACATGAAGGCGGTGTAAACCATCCAGGCCAGGTTGAGCTTGTGCCAGACCATTTCTGGCAATTCCAGCTGGCTGCCCAGCATGAGCTTGAGCACATTCTTGCGCATCACCCACAGCGCAATGGCCAGGGCGATGGACATGGCCGCGTACAGCACGGTGGGCTTCCACTTGATAAAGCGCTCGTCGTGCAGCACCAGGGTCAAGGTGCCAAACACCAGCACCAGCAGAAGCGTGATTTTCTGCATGGCCTGCAGGCGGCCATCCAGCCGGTAGACCACCAGCATCTGAACGGCGGTGGCCGCCATCAGCACGGCTGTGCCTACATAGATGTCGTAGAGCTTGAAGGCGCCAAAGAAAAGGACGAAGGGAAGGAAGTCGAGCAGTGTTTTCATTCAGGCACGAAGTGTAGCGAAGCCGAGTTCATGCAATAGCGCAGGCCGGTAGGGGCCGGGCCGTCTTCGAACACATGGCCCAGATGGGCGCCGCAGTCTGCGCAGTGCACCTCGGTGCGCTTCATCCACAGCAGGCCATCCACCTTGGTGCCCACCGCATCGGGCGCCAGGGGCTGGAAGTAGCTGGGCCAGCCACTGCCGGACTCGTACTTGGTGTCGGACGAGAACAGTGGCTTGTCGCAGCAGATACAGCGGTACACGCCTGCAGCCTTGTTGCTCTCCAGTTTGCCGGTGTAGGCGCGCTCGGTGGCCTCCTTGCGGGTCACGTCAAAAGCCAGGGGTTCGGCATTTTTGGCTTTGAGCAGCTCTTTCCACTCTTCAGCGGTTTTTTCGATCTTGTAGGTCATGGGGTGTCTCCGGAAAAAGGGGTTTCAGGAACTGCAGCTGATCTCGATGCCGGCGGCCCAATCGGGTGCAAAGTCGGCAAAGGACTGGTGCTCAGGATGTTCGTCAAAGGGCGCCTGCAACACAGACTGCAATTGGGCCAACACGCTGAAATCTTTTTGGCGCGCCGCGCGGATGGCCAATTCACCCAGGTGGTTGCGCAGCACAAATTTCGGGTTGGCCGCCAGCATGCGCCGGGAGGCCTGGGGACGCTCAGCCAACGCATGCAGGCTGCCATAGGCCAGCAGCCAGGCATCAATGGCAGCGCGGTCCACAAACAGGTCGCGCACGGACGCATCCTCTGCGCTTTGCGCGTGCGTCCAGTGGCTCAGGCGGCGCCAGAAGATGGTGTAGTCCACGGCTTCGCTGGCCAGCAGTTGCAGGAGGGTGTCCACCAGTTCCTGCGGTGCCATCTGCCCGGCTTGCAGCCCCAGTTTGGCGCCAAAGCGCTGGCCAAGAGCCTGGGGAAAATGGGTCTTGAAGGTCTCCAGCGCGGCAATGGCCTGCTCCTGCTCTTCTATCAGCGGCAGCAGGGCCTGGCCCAGGCAGTACAGGTTCCAGTAAGCCACGTTGGGCTGCTTGTTGAAGGCGTAGCGGCCCTGGTGGTCCGAGTGGTTGCAGATGTGGCCAGGCTGGAAGCCGTCCAGAAACTGGAACGGCCCGTAGTCAATCGTCAGGCCCAGGATGCTCATGTTGTCGGTGTTCATCACACCGTGGCAAAAGCCCACCGCCTGCCAGTGCGCCACCATCTGCGCCGTGCGCTCGGTCACCGCGGCCAGCAGGGCCACATAGGGGTTGCTATCCCCATCCGCAGCACTGCGGCAGGCCGGGTAGAAGCGGTCTATGACGTAGTCCGCCAGGCGCTTGAGTTCGCCGTGCTGGTCGGTGTGGCAGAAGTGCTCAAAGTGGCCAAAGCGGATGAAGCTGGGTGCCAGGCGCGTCACCACCGCTGCGGTCTCCAGCGTTTCGCGGCGCACCGGCGCATCCGACCCTGTGACGCACAGGGCGCGCGTGCTGGGTATGCCCAGGCCGTGCATGGCCTCGCTGCACAGGAATTCTCGTACGCTGCTGCGCAAGACAGCACGCCCGTCACCCATGCGTGAAAAAGGTGTCAGCCCGGCTCCCTTGAGCTGCCACTCCAGGCCCTTTGCCTCGCCCAGCAGGATGGCCCGGCCATCGCCCAACTGCCCGGCCCAGTTACCAAACTGGTGGCCGCTGTAGACCGAGGCCAGCGGCTGGCTGCCCGGCAGGGTGGTGTTGCCAGTCAGCGCCTGCAGCCAGGATTCGGACTGTGACCAGTCCGCGGGCAAGCCCAGCTCGGTACCCAGGGCCGCGTTGTGCCCTACCCAGTAGGGGGCGGGTAGGGGGGTGGCACCCAGGGGTACGTAAAAGCTTTCGCCCAGGGCTGCAAAGCTGTGCTGCCAGGAAAGAGTCGGCGCTACAGGGGCTTCTGTCGGGGTGGATACGGGCATGCGGGGATTGTCACTGCTTTGCCGAACGCCAGCACTCTTTGGGGCCATGCAACAGGTACCATGCGGCCTGTGATGTGCTCGCAAAAAGTCAATATGGCGCGGCACACACCCATAAAAATGCAGGAGACAAACCCATGCTTGGATTGATGCAGAGCCAGCAGCTGCTGATTTCGACCCTGATCGAATTTGCCGCCCGGCACCACGGCGATGCGGAAGTGATCTCGCGCCGGGTCGAGGGTGATATCCACCGTTCCAACTACCGGCATTTGGCGGCCCGCTCGCGACAGGTGGGCAACGCCCTGGACCGCTGGAACCTGGGCTTTGGGGACCGCGTGGCCACACTGGCCTGGAATGGCTACCGGCACATGGAGCTGTATTACGGCGTGAGCGGTTCCGGGCGCGTCATCCATACCCTGAACCCGCGCCTGCACCCGGACCAGATTGTCTGGATTGCCAACCATGCCGAAGACCAGGTGCTGTGCTTTGACCTCAGCTTTCTGCCTATCGTGCAGGCCGTGCACAGCCGCTGCCGCACCATCAAACGCTTCATCGCCCTGTGTGATGAGGACCGATTGCCCAAAGACAGCGGCATCCCCGGCCTGCTCAGTTACGAGGCCTGGATAGGCGCGGAGTCCAGCATCTACGAGTGGCCGGACTTTGAAGAAAACTGCGCCTCCAGCATGTGTTACACCAGCGGCACCACGGGCAACCCCAAGGGCGTGCTCTATAGCCACCGTTCCACTGTGCTGCATGCCATGGCCAGCGCACTGCCGGACGCACTGGATGTGAGTGCGCGTGACGCCATATTGCCGGTGGTGCCCATGTTCCACGTCAACGCCTGGGGCCTGCCGTATTCGGCCGCCATCACAGGTGCCAAACTGGTCTTTCCGGGACCGGCCATGGACGGCAAGTCCATTTACGAGCTGATGGAGTCCGAGAAGGTGAACTATGCAGCCGGCGTCCCAACCGTCTGGCAAATGCTGCTCTCCCATGTGCAGGCCAACAAACTGCGCTTTGGCACACTCACGCGCACACTGATAGGTGGCTCGGCCTGTCCGCCCGCCATGATCCGGGCCTTTCATGACGACTATGGCGTGGAGGTGCTGCACGGCTGGGGCATGACAGAAATATCCCCGCTGGGCACGGTGTGCACCTTGAAGAACAAGCATCTGTCGCTGGGTTCCGACGAGCAGCTCAAGCTGCGCGCCAAGCAGGGTCGCAGCCTGTATGGCGTGGACATGAAAATCGTCGACGGCGATGGACAGGAGCTGCCTTGGGATGGCGTAGCCTGCGGCGACCTGTTGGTCAAAGGCCCCTGGGTGGCCAGTGAGTATTACAAGGGCGATGGTGGCCCCATCCTGGTGGACGGCTGGTTCCCCACCGGGGATGTGGCCAACATCGATGCCGACGGCTACATGCAGATCACCGACCGCAGCAAGGACGTGATCAAGTCCGGCGGCGAGTGGATCAGCTCCATCGATGTAGAGAACATTGCCATGGCGCACCCGGGCGTGGCCATGGCCGCCTGCATAGGCATCAAGCATCCCAAGTGGGACGAGCGACCCATCATTGCCGTGATGAAGAAGCAGGATGCCGAGCTCAGCCGCGAGGCCCTGCTGGCCTTTTACGAGGGCAAGATAGCCAAGTGGCAAATTCCGGA
Source organism: Rhodoferax lacus (assembly GCF_003415675.1). GTDB lineage: Bacteria > Pseudomonadota > Gammaproteobacteria > Burkholderiales > Burkholderiaceae_C > Allorhodoferax > Allorhodoferax lacus. The sequence continues at coordinate 391,130 of NZ_QFZK01000001.1, read as the reverse complement.
TGACGTGGTGTTTGTGGATGCCATACCCTTGGGCGGCACCGGCAAAATGCAAAAAAGCCGGCTGCGCGAGATGCTCAAGGACTACCGGCTTCCCAACACCTGAAGCCGCGTTCCTGCCCGATGGCGTGCGCGCTTCGGGTATGGTTACGGTTTCCTGCAACTGCGTCGCTCGCACGTTCGAAAGTAGATCCTCATGTCCTTTTTTGACAAATACAACGGCACCTCCAATGCGCGCCTGCTGCGTATGGAGCGCGTCATTTGGCCCCTGGTGTACGGTGGTCTGCTGGCTCTGGTGCTGGGCTGGTTCACCGAAAACACCCAAGGCACGGACGCCACCGGGCTGTACGCCGTGGGCAGCATTGCCTTGGGTCTTGGTCTGGCGGTTTTTTTCTGGCGTTCACGCCAGCGCGAAGAGTAGGGCCGGGCCATGGGCGCGCGCACCGTACACCAACTCTTTGACCTGACCGGGCGCACTGCCCTGGTATCGGGCGGCTCGCGCGGCCTGGGCCTGCAAATGGCGCATGCCCTGGGCGAGGCCGGGGCCCGCATCATGCTCTGCTCACGCAAGCCCGATGACCTGGAGCAGGCGGTAGGCGACCTGCAGGCTGCAGGCATCGATGCACGCTGGATTGCTGCCGACTGCGCCAAAGAAGAAGACGTTGCGCGTCTGGTGGACCAGACCTTGCACCGCATGGGTGACATCGACATCCTGGTCAACAACGCTGGCGCCACCTGGGGTGCACCCGCCGAAGACCATCCTGTGGAGGCCTGGGACAAGGTGATGGACCTGAATGTGCGGGGCTATTTTTTGCTCAGCCAGCAAGTGGCCCGCAAGAGCATGATTGCCAGGCGCAGCGGGCGCATCATCAACGTGGCCTCGATTGCCGGCCTCAACGGCAACCCGCCCTTCATGAAGACCATTGCCTACAACACCTCCAAAGGCGCAGTGATCAACTTCACCCGCGCCCTGGGGGCAGAGTGGGGGGCATACAACATCACCGTCAATGCCATCTGCCCAGGCTTCTTCCCCAGCAAGATGACGGCTGGCCTGCTCAGCACGGTGGGCGAAGACAAGATGGCCGCTGCCGCGCCGCTCCAGCGCCTGGGCGATGACGAAGACCTGAAGGGCGTATGCCTGCTGTTTGCGTCGGATGCTGGCAAACACATTACCGGCCAGTGGCTGGCCGTGGACGGTGGCGTGAGCGCCGTCATCGGATGAGCCCGCTCAGCTTTGGGGTGGATATCCCCTTCGTCCAACACCTGGGTCTGGAACTGCTGGCTTTTCAGGACGGGCGCTCCGAAATCCATTTGCCACCCAAGCCCGAGTTGCTCAACTCCTTTGCCGTAACCCATGGCGGCGTGCTGATGACGTTGCTGGATGTGACCATGGCCACGGCCGCACGCAGTGTCTGCCCGGAAATGGGCGTGGTGACCATTGAGATGAAAACCAGCTTCATGAAGCCGGCCATTCCCAGTGAGCGCGGACCCTTGGTAGCCAAGGGTGAACTGATGCACCGCACCGCCACCATGGCCTTTACCCAGGCCAGCGTGTTTGATGGCAGAGGCCATCTGTGTGCCCATGCCACGGGCACCTTCAAGTACCTCAAGCGCCTGGCCACCGGGGCCCGCAGCGTGAACCCGGTCCAAATCGCCACGGACTGAGAAACCGGGGACGTTCAGCCCACCCGCCTTGCCCCAGGCAGGGCCTGCCAGCGTTGCCAGTACTCCAGCGCAATGCGGTAGGTGTTGTGCTGCACCTGCACCGTGGTGCTGATGTCGGTGCCGTAACCACCGCCCATGGCAAACACGCAGGGCAGGCCGCGCGCAAAACACCAGTCGAATACCCGGCGGTCGCGCGCCTGCATGCCGTCGTAACTGATCTTCAGTCGGCCCAGGCGATCGCCCTCGTGCGGATCGGCACCGGCCAGGTACAGCACCAGGCCGGGCGCAAAGCGGCCTTCCAGGTCCAGCAGTGCGTTCTCCAGCGTTGCCAGGTAGTCGTCGTCGGTGCAGCCATCGGGCAGGGCGAGGTCCAGGTCGCTGTCTTCCTTGCGAAAGGGGAAGTTCTTCTCGCCATGCAGCGACAGGGTGAAGACGCTTTTGTCGTTTCGAAAGATGCTGGCCGTGCCATTGCCCTGGTGCACATCCAGGTCGATGATGGCCACCTGCAAGGCAGGGTGCTGGCTGCCGTAGCGGCGGCTCCATTCGGTCTGCAGCACCCGGGCCGTGACCGCCATGTCGTTGAAGACGCAAAAGCCGCCACCCTTGTTGGCATAGGAATGGTGCGTGCCGCCAGCCAGGTTGGCGGCCACGCCTTCCTGCATGGCAGCGCGTCCAGCGGCCAGGGTTCCACCCACCGAACGCCTTGCCCGAGCAGCCATGGCCGGACTCCAGGGAAAGCCGATTTCACGCAGGATTTTGGCGTCCACCGAGCCATCGGCAATCGCCTCGATGTAGGACGGGTCATGGGCCAGGGCCAGCTCACCGTCGGTTGCCTCCGGGGCCTGCAGCATGCGCACCTCGGGCAAGTCTTGCGTCAGCCGGTCGCGCAACATCCGGTACTTCTCCATGGGGAAACGGTGGCCTGGAGGCAGGGGAAGCACGAAGCGGTCGCTGTAAAAGGCTTGCATGCGGACATTGTGTCGCAAGGCCTGCGGCAAAGCCTGCGGGCCCTGCAAAGGCCGTTGGAAGGAGCGGCCAGAAGGGCGCTGGAGGTGGCCCTTCAAAAAATGTTCAAATAGGGGGTCTTTACTTATTTCTCTTGGAAAACCAAATGGGCAACAAAATCGTTACCGAAGCTTCGCGCAAAGCCACTCCCCGTCCCGCAACCCTGCCTGGTTTCACACTGCCCACCGGCGGCCGTGGCCAACGCATCAGCCTGGAACGCGGCGTGTCTACCCGCAGCAAGAAGAACCCCGGCAAGCGTCCCAGCAAGGGCGGTTGATGCCAGAGGCTGTGGCCTCTGCATAAAAAATGCCCTCGCAAGAGGGCTTTTTTTATGGTTTCAGGCTATCGGCTATGGACTTTCATGGCGCGTTCCACCTCGCGTTTGCCTTCGCGGTCCTTGATGGTGTCGCGCTTGTCGTGCTCAGCCTTGCCCTTGGCCAGGGCGATCTCGCATTTCACCTTGCCGGACTTCCAGTGCAGGTTGATGGGTACCAGGGTGTAGCCCTTTTGTTCCACCTTGGCCGTCAGGCGCTTGATCTGCTCCTTGTGCAGCAGCAGCTTTTTGGTCCGCACCTTGTCCGGGCTGATGTGGGTGGAGGCGGTGTGCAGGGGGTGGATTTGCAGACCAATCAGGAACAGTTCCCCGCCGCGCACCACCACGTAGCCTTCGGTCAGTTGCACCTTGCCCTCGCGCAGGGACTTGACCTCCCAGCCTTCCAGCACAATGCCGGCTTCCAGGCGCTCTTCAAAGAAGTAGTTGAAGGCGGCCTTTTTGTTGTCGGCAATGCGGGTAGCGGTTTCGGGTTTTTTGGCCATGGATCTCAAATGGGGGCTGGGTGACGAAAAGAAAGCCGTGCTCAGAAAGATGCACTGTCACGGCTTGTCTACAATCCCGCGCATACCCTGATTCTATGAAAACTGTTCACAAGTCCGTTTTGATCTGGTACACCCCCGAAGAAATGTACGGGTTGGTCACCGATGTAGCCCAATATCCCCAGTTTCTGCCTTGGTGCGACCAGGCACGTGTACTGGAACAAAGCGATACCGGCATGCTGGCCGAGATCAGCATCTCTTTTGGTGGCGTGCGCCAGACCTTTGTCACCAGCAACACCCATGTACCCGGCCAGCGTGTGGAGCTCAAGCTGGTGAAGGGGCCGTTTTCCAATCTGGACGGTGAGTGGACCTTCCTGCCCGTAGGTGACGGCAGCCAGCGTGCCTGCCGCGTGGACCTGACCCTGAATTACGGCTTCGAGAGCATCACGCTGGGCAAGCTGGTCGGGCCGGTGTTTGACAAGATTGCCTCCAGTCTGGTGGAAGCCTTTGTCAAACGCGCCCAGCAAGTCTACGGTGAGTGAATCCAGCCTTGCGGTAGCGGTGTGCTACAGCGCCTCTGCCCGCCAATGCGCTGAAGTGCGTTTGCAGTTACCCCACGGCAGCCGCCTGGTGGACGCGATCCGCGAAAGCGGTTTGCTCGCAGGTGTGCCCGATGCGCAAGTCGATGCCCTGCAGACCGGTGTGTGGGGCCGCAAGCTGCCCGTAGACCATGTATTGCGGGAGGGTGACCGCGTGGAGTTGTACCGGGTGCTGAAGGTAGACCCCAAGGTGGCGCGCCGCGAGCGCTTCAGCCAACAGGGTGCACGCACCACAGGCCTGTTTTCCAAGCGCCGGGCCGGGGCCAAATCCGGTTACTGAAGCCTCTGGGAGCGTATCCGGGCCTGCAAAACTACTTGCATTCGCTCTCAACCAAGCCCTGAATGCGTGCCCGCTCTACGGCGCGGGCTGTGTCATCCATCACCTCGCGCTCGCCCGAGGCATTGGTGCGCGAAATGCGCAGACCCGAGTCAAATGTGCTCAGGCTCTGCTTGGCGCGTGCGCAGTTTTCCACGCGGGCCTTGGTGACGCGCTCTTCTTCGGCTTTGCGTTTGGCAGCTTCGGCGTCCGCTGCCTGCTTCTTCTTGGCCTCCAGGTCCTTGTCCACGCCAGTGGTCAGGGGAATGCTGCGCGCAGCAGGGGCGTCTTGGGGTGCGGCAGCAGCACCGTCGCTGCTGCCGGCATCCTTGACCACGGGGGGGCGCACCAGGCCGCCAGGGCGCTTGAGGATGTCTTTCTCCATGACATCGGGCGGAGGTGCGCGGTCGCTAAACACCTTGCGGCCGTCGTTGTCCAGCCATTGCCACTGCGCCATGGCCGTGCTGCAAACGCCTACAAGGGCCAGGGTCAGGAGGGCAGAAAGTATTTTCATGGCGCCAGTGTAGCTGTGCCGAAGGCCTGTGACCACCGCACGCGCGGGTACAATCTGCCTTTTGGAGCTTTGACATGCGCCTTCTCGGCAAAGCGCTGACCTTCGACGATGTGTTGTTGGTACCAGCGTTCTCCCAAGTCCTTCCCAAGGACACCTCTCTCGCCACCCGTTTCTCCCGCAATATCGCCCTGAACCTGCCGCTCGTCTCGGCAGCCATGGACACCGTGACCGAGGCCAGATTGGCCATCGCGATCGCGCAGGAAGGCGGCATCGGCATCGTGCACAAAAACCTGACCGTGGCCGAACAGGCAGCGCAAGTCCTCAAGGTCAAGCGCTACGAGTCCGGCCTGCTGCGCGACCCGGTGGTGATCACCCCCGAGACCACGGTGCGCCAGGTCATGGCCCTGTCCGACAAGCTCGGTGTGTCCGGCTTTCCGGTCTGTGAAGGTGGCAAGGTGGTGGGCATCGTGACCGGGCGCGACCTGCGCTTCGAGACCCGCTACGACCAGACCGTGCGCGAAATCATGACGCCGCGCGAGCGCCTGATCACCGTGCCGGACGGCACCACGCCTGAAGCGGCCAAGGCCTTGCTCAACAAGTTCAAGCTGGAGCGCCTGCTGGTGGTGAATGACGCGTTTGAGCTCAAGGGCCTGATCACCGTCAAAGACATTACCAAGCAGCTCAATTTCCCGAACGCGGCGCGTGACGCCACCGGACGCCTGCGCGTAGGTGCAGCGGTTGGCGTGGGCGAGGGCACCGAAGAGCGTGTGCAGGCCCTGGTCAACGCCGGTGTGGACGCCATCGTGGTGGACACAGCGCACGGCCACAGCAAGGGCGTGATTGAGCGGGTGCGCTGGGTCAAGCAGAACTACCCCCATGTGGATGTGGTGGGCGGCAACATTGCCACGGGCGCCGCAGCGCTGGCTCTGGTGGAAGCCGGGGCCGATGCGGTCAAGGTCGGCATTGGCCCGGGCTCTATTTGCACCACCCGTATCGTGGCCGGTGTGGGCGTGCCCCAGATCACTGCCATCGACAACGTGGCCACCGCCCTGCGCGGCACCGGCGTGCCGCTGATTGCGGACGGCGGCGTGCGCTACAGCGGTGACATCTCCAAGGCCATCGCAGCAGGTGCGGGCACGGTGATGATGGGTGGCATGTTTGCCGGTACCGAAGAGGCACCGGGCGAGGTCATCCTGTTCCAGGGCCGCAGCTACAAGAGCTACCGCGGCATGGGCAGCATTGGCGCCATGCAGCAGGGCAGTGCGGACCGCTACTTCCAGGAGTCCAGCACCGGCAATCCGAATGCCGACAAGCTGGTGCCCGAAGGCATTGAAGGCCGCGTGCCCTACAAAGGCTCCATGGTGTCCATCGTGTTCCAGATGGCTGGCGGCTTGCGGGCCAGCATGGGCTACTGCGGTTGCGCCACCATTGCCGACATGCAGGACCGGGCGGAGTTTGTGGAGATCACCACGGCAGGCATTCGCGAGAGCCATGTGCATGACGTGCAGATCACCAAGGAAGCCCCCAATTACAGGGCTGAATAAAGCACGCCATGCACCAAAAAATCCTGATTCTTGATTTCGGCTCCCAGGTCACCCAGCTGATTGCGCGTCGCATCCGCGAGGCCCATGTGTTCTGCGAAGTCCATCCCTGCGATGTGACGGACGAGTGGCTGCGTGCCTATGCACGCGACGGTTCGCTCAAGGGCATCATCCTCTCGGGCAGCCACGCCAGTGTCTATGAAGACACCACCGACAAAGCACCCAAGGCGGTGTTTGAGTTGGGCATTCCGGTGCTGGGCATTTGCTACGGCATGCAGGCCATGGCGCACCAGCTCGGTGGTGTGGTCCAGGGCGGCCACAAGCGGGAGTTTGGCCATGCCGATGTGCAGGCCCACGGTCACACCCGGCTGCTGGACGGCATCCAGGACTATGTATCCGAAGGCCAGAGCATGCTGCAGGTCTGGATGAGCCACGGCGACAAGGTCACCGAGTTGCCGCATGGCTTTACCCTGATGGCCAGCACACCCAGCTGCCCGATTGCCGGTATGGCCGACGAGACCCGGCACTTCTATGGCGTGCAGTTCCACCCGGAAGTCACCCACACCAAGCGCGGTGCAGCGATTCTGGAGCGCTTTGTGCTGGACATCTGCAACACGCGCCCGGACTGGATCATGGGCGACTACATCACCGAGGCCGTGGCCAAAATCCGCGCCCAGGTGGGCACGGACGAAGTCATTCTGGGCCTGTCCGGCGGTGTCGATTCCTCAGTGGCCGCAGCCCTGATTCACCGCGCCATTGGCGACCAGCTCACCTGCGTGTTTGTGGACCACGGCCTTTTGCGTCTGAACGAAGGCGACATGGTGATGGACATGTTCGTCGGCAAGCTGCACGCCAAGGTCGTGCGCGTGGATGCGGAGGCGCAGTTTCTGGGCCATCTGGCTGGCGTTGCCGAGCCCGAAGCCAAGCGCAAGATCATCGGCCGCGAGTTTGTGGAAGTGTTCAAGGCTGAGGCCGCCAAGCTGCGCGCCGACCAGTCGCGCCATGTGGAATGGCTGGCCCAGGGCACGATTTACCCGGACGTGATCGAGTCCGGCGGCGGCAAGGGCAAGAAGGCTGTCACCATCAAGAGCCACCACAACGTGGGCGGCCTGCCCGAGCAATTGGGCCTCAAACTGCTGGAGCCGCTGCGCGAGCTGTTCAAGGACGAGGTGCGTGAACTCGGCGTGGCCTTGGGCCTGCCGTTTCACATGGTCTACCGCCACCCGTTCCCGGGCCCCGGCCTGGGTGTGCGTATCCTGGGTGAGGTCAAAAAGGAATACGCCGACCTGCTGCGCCGGGCCGATGCCATCTTCATTGAAGAACTGCGCAACTTCATTGACGAGGAAAGTGGCAAGTCCTGGTACGACCTGACCAGCCAGGCCTTCACCGTGTTCTTGCCGGTGAAGAGCGTGGGCGTGATGGGCGACGGCCGCACCTACGATTACGTCGTGGCCCTGCGTGCGGTACAGACCAGCGACTTCATGACCGCCGACTGGGCCGAGCTGCCCTATGCGCTCCTGAAGAAGGTGTCCGGCCGCATCATCAACGAGGTGCGTGGTATCAACCGCGTGACCTATGACGTGAGCAGCAAGCCGCCCGCCACCATCGAGTGGGAATAAGCCCCCGCTAACGCGCATGCCGCATACCGCTGACGCTGCCAGTCCACAGGACGCTGCTTTCATGCAGCTGGCCCTGCGGCTGGCGGACGAGGCGGCCGTTGCGGGTGAGGTGCCGGTGGGCGCGGTGGTGGTCAAGGACGGAGTGGTGATTGGCAGCGGGCGCAACAGCCCCATCCAGTCGTGCGACCCCACGGCCCATGCCGAAATCAACGCCCTGCGTGCCGCAGCCCAGGCCCTTGGCAACTACCGGCTGGACGACTGCACCCTGTATGTGACGCTGGAGCCCTGCGCCATGTGCTGTGGCGCCATGCTGCACAGCCGCCTTCAACGCGTGGTCTTTGGTGCGCCAGACAGCAAGACCGGCTGCGCGGGCTCGGTACTGGATCTGTTTGCACAGGCCCGCCTGAACCACCAGACGGCGGTGCAAGGCCAGGTGTTGTCGCAACAGGCCGCACTTCAACTGCAGGACTTCTTCCGGTCCAGACGGGCCGAGCAGCGGGACGGGGCGACGCCCGTGCGCGAAGACGCACTGCGCACACCGGAGTCCTGTTTTACGCAGTTGCTGGACTTTCCGTGGCAGCCGCATTACGTCAGTGACCTGCCCAGCCTGGACGGCTTGCGCCTGCACTATCTGGACGAAGGCTCCGAGGCCAGCCAAGAGGTGTATCTGGTTCTGCATCCCATCCCGGGCTGGAGCTACAACATGCGCTCCACAATTGCGGGTTTGATCGGCCCGGGCCGGCGCGTGGTGGCGCCGGATTTGATCGGGTTCGGCAGAAGCGACAAGCCCAAACGGGAAGCTTTCCACAACCCGGACTGGCATCTGCGCTGTTTGCAGGAGTTGATTGAGCGCCTGGAACTGCATAACCTGGTTCTGGTGGCGCCTGATGCGTCACATCCGCTGGTGCAGAACCTGACGACAAATCCACAGTACCGCATCCAGGGCCTGCTGGTGCAGCCACCAAAGCCTGACGCTGGCGACGCAAGCGCATTGGCTGCATTGGCTGCGCCTTATCCTGACAAGGGCCACAGGGCCGCAGAGCGCGCCTTTCACCCCAAGCGAAAATAGCCCCATGAAAAAACACATCTACGTCTATTCCCCCTCAGGGGCTGTGCGCGACAAGGCGGCATTCCGGCGCGGAATCAAGCGCCTCAAAGCCCTGGGGCACGAGGTCGAAGTGGATACCGACGCCTTGAGCAGCCATATGCGCTTCGCTGGCGACGACGACACCCGTCTGGCTTCCATCGCGCGTGCAGCGGCCAGTGGCGCCGATGTGGCCCTGATTTCGCGGGGTGGCTACGGCCTGACCCGCATCCTGGACCGCATCGACTACTCTGCTGTGGCCAAGGCCATCGAAGGCGGCACGCAGTTTGTGGGTATCAGTGATTTCACCGCTTTTCAACTGGCTCTGCTGGCCAAGACCGGCAGCATTTCCTGGGCTGGGCCCGCGCTGTGCGAGGGCTTTGGTGCGGAGCCAGTACCCGACGACATCATGGAAGACTGCTTCAACGACTTGCTGCTGGGGCAGGGCGAAGGGGCAGGGTGGCGGCTTCCCCCTGCATCCCGTACGCTCCAACCAGAAGCCACGCCGCTGCAGGAATTGGAAATCCACAACGCAACCCTGTGGGGTGGCAATCTGGCGGTGCTGGTTTCCCTGATTGGCACACCGTACTTTCCAAAAATTTCTGGCGGTATCCTTTTTTTGGAAGACATAGCCGAGCCACCTTACCGCATCGAGCGCATGCTGAGCCAGCTATTGCACGCGGGTGTGTTGGCGCGGCAAAAGGCTGTGTTGATGGGCCAATTCACCCAGTTCAAGCTGACGCCACATGACAAGGGCTTCAACCTGAAGACCATCAATGCGTGGCTTCAGAATCAGATCTCCGCGCCAGTTCTTGCCAATCTGCCCTATGGGCATGTGCAGACCAAAGTGCTGTTGCCCGTAGGTGCCAAGGTGGATTTGGTGACGCAAGGACGGGACGCTTTAATGGCATGGGGCCATCTACACGGGTAAATGCGGGCCTGCATTCGCAATTGGCCGTCAATGCTCTAAACTTCAGTCTTTATCAAGCACTGGGACAATCGGGATGGGCGTTCAGGCAACGGTCGTATTTACAGATTTACATGGCAGCACAGCCGTGTTCGAAGCCTTGGGCAATGTAGTTGCGACTGAAACGATCACCAAAATCACGGCGTGGATTGCACAGCAATGTGAACAGGCCAATGGGCGTGTCGTCAAGACATTGGGCGACGGAGTCCTGGCGATGTTTCCTGATGGCGCGAGCGCCGTCAGGGCTGTAGTGGAACTGCAGCGCATTCATTTCGGCCGGATTCTGCGAAGCCCCAAAGGTACGGCCATGCCCATCCGTATTGGCTTGGCTACCGGCGATGTGGAGCTTGTAGCCGGCGACTGCTACGGCGATGCCGTAAACGTAGCCGCACGTCTATGCGACCTGTGCGGCCCGAACCAGATTTGGGCCGATGCGGCCTCGCTGCATGATGTGTCCGAGGCTCAGGGCGTTACTTTCAGAATTCTGGGCCCCATCAATATCCGCGGACGTGCCGAACCTTGCACGGTCTACCAGATCGAGTGGCGCGAAGAGGAAGTGTCTGACTTTCTGACCATGCAGGGCGATATTGACCCTTTGCTGGTTCCGGGCGAATCCGATGTGCTGGGCCGCGAAGTAGAGCTGCGCTGGTTGGACCACACCCAGTCTTTCAAGTCCTTTGAGTTGCCGGTGCATATCGGGCGTGTGCGCAACGTGGAGTTCATGGTCAATGATCCGCGCGTATCGCGAACGCATGCCCGCCTGGAGTGGCGCAACGGCAGTGTGGTGCTGGTGGACGTCAGCAGCTACGGCAGCTGGATCCGTTTTACAGGTGCCAATGGAGCGGATGTGTTGCTGCGCCGTGAGGAGTGCGTGCTGCACGGTGAGGGTGAACTGGCCCTGGGTGCTTCCTTTGCAGACCCCAATGTGCCCACGGTGCATTTCAAGGTTCTGTGAGCTTTTTTGTTAGCCCATGTTTATTAACATAAGATACATCGTATGAAGTAAACGTGTTGAGCGAGAAATGGCCAATCTCCGTCACTGCGCTAGCAAAAACTGCCCCCAGCCGGGCTTGCGCTACCACTCACCAGCAACCCCGTTCGGGGCCTTGGCACGTAACGAAGCAGCAATGAGCGCAGCCGACTCCACACGATTGGCCTTGGTGGCGAAATCCAGCGCACCCAGGCCGCGGGAATTCTTTACAGTGGGATCCGCTCCCGCAGACAGCAAGGTCTTCACTGCATCCGCGGATCCATACATGGCCGCCATCATCAACGGTGTGCTGCCGTTGGGCGACTCGGCATCGATGTAAGCGTAATGGTCCAGCAACAACTGAATGACCGCTGACATGCCGCCAGACGCAGCGTAATGCAAAGGCGTCCAGCCGGTCTTGTTGACGTCTGCACCCCTGGCGATCAACTGCTGGCAGAGATCGAACTGCCCCTTGATAGCAGCCAGCATCAAGGGACTTTCACCCTTGTCCGTGCGCGCTTCGACCTGGGTCGCGGGATTGGCAATCAGCACCCTGGCTACCTTGTAGGACGACTGGCGAAGCGCCACAACCAAAGCCAAGTCTCCCTTGGGATTGACCGAATTCGGATCAAAACCGCGTTGCAAGAGCTCTTGGACATCATTGGCGTTGTCCAGTTCCAGGGCCGAGAAAAAATCGGTGTAAGACCCGGCAAAACAAACAGAATATCCAATTAAAACAATTGGATACAAGAGTTGTTTGAAGTTAAACATCAGGTATCTGCAACACCAAACAGACGCGAAAAATTATCGCTGCTGGCCTGCGCAATGGCTTCGACGCTCTGGCCGCGCACTGCCGCGAGTTGCTTGGCCACAAGCGGCACATAGGACGGGTTGTTGGTCTTGCCACGGAATGGCACGGGAGCGAGGTAAGGGCTGTCGGTCTCAATCAACACCCGGTCCAGTGGCACCATGGCCGCCACATCGCGTATGTCCTGTGCCGTCTTGAAGGTCACAATGCCTGAGAACGAGATGTAAAACCCCAAATCCAGCGCCTGCCTGGCTACTTCCATGGATTCAGTAAAGCAATGGAAGACGCCACCTGCCGAACCGACTGCCCCCGTCTCACCCTCCTCCCGCAGGATGGCCAGCGTGTCGCTGGACGAATTTCGGGTGTGTATGACCAAGGGCTTTTGCAAATGCCTGGCTGCACGGATGTGCACCCGAAAGCGCTCGCGCTGCCACTCCATATCCGCGATGCTGCGGCCATTGAGCCGGAAATAGTCCAAGCCGGTCTCACCAACGGCCACCACTTTGGGCAGTGAGCCCAAGCGAATCAGCTCTTGAAGACTGGGTTCGGTAACGCCTTCATTGTCAGGATGTACGCCCGCACTGGCCCAGAAGTTGGGGTATTGCAGGGCCAGGCCGTGGACTTGGGGGAACTCTTCCAGCGTGGTGCAGATGCACAGGGCACGCGTAACCTGGGCCTCTGCCATCGCTTGGCGGATGGCATCCAGGGATTCGGTCAACTCGGGGAAGGCAAGGTGGCAGTGGGAATCGGTAAACACTCAGATGGTCTGTGTAGGGCGCTCGGAAGAAAGATGAGCACCCAGAATTTCTTCTATCTTGAGCTTCAGGGCGCGGGTTTTTTCGTCCTTGGGGAACATGATGCCAACACCTTGGGTACGTCCACCAGCAGCCTTGGCGGGTGTGACCCAAGCTACTTTGCCAGCCACCGGATAGCGCTGCATATCGTCTGGCAGCGACAGCAGTACATACATGTCGTCGCCGAGCTCATAGTCGCGCGTGCTGGGGATGAACACACCGCCATCCGCAAACGCGGGAATGTACGCAGCGTACAGGGCAGCTTTTTCCTTGATGGAAAGCTGAATGACGCTGGGCCTGGGAGTTGCAGTATTTGAGGTGACCATGGCGATGAGTTAGTGGGCAGAGTTTAGGGCGGTTCTGGCCTGCTCGACAAGCGCTTCTTGCATAAGCCCTGCATTGAAAGGGTGGTCCATGGTTTTTCGGCTTTTCTGCAGTGATATCGCCCATTGCGAAAGGGACGCAATTGACGGGCCGCCCCGCGCTTTGGCTGGTTTGAGCGCGAAAAAGCGCGGTGCCGCGTCCTGATTAATGCACAGGGCATCGTGACACAGCTTCTGCAGTGCATCCACCAGCTCAGAGACAGGCCAATCCCGCACAAAGGCCGTTTCGCCCGCAGCCATGGCTGCAGGAAAACGGGACCAGTCTTCCGCCTTGCGGCCACTGGCGCGCAGGCTCAGCACATCGTCGGGTCGGCCACCGGCGGCCTGCAAAAAACTGGTTGCCTCGGCGCCGTCCAGGCCCTGGGCCTGCAGCCAGGCCTTGGCCTGCTGTGGCTCGGGCCAGGACATGGCGTGGCCCAGGCAGCGGCTGCGAATCGTAGGGAGCAACTGGTGTGAAGACTCTGTGGCCAGCACAAAGCGCACATCGCCCGGGGGTTCCTCCAGTGTCTTGAGCAGGGCGTTGGCAGTGATCGCGTTCATCTGCTCGGCCGGGTAAACCAGCACCACTTTGCCGCGCCCGCGCGCACTGGTGCGCTGGGAAAACTCGATGGCGTCACGCATGGCATCGACCCGGATTTCACGGCTGGCCTTGCGCTTCTTGTCGTCTATGTCCGACTGGGCCTTCTCACTCAGCGGCCAACCCAGCTCCAGCATGGTGGTCTCGGGCATGAGCATGCACAAATCGGCATGGGTACGCACATCGATGGCATGGCAGCTGTTGCAAACACCGCAGGCACCCTGGGCGGTGGGTGCCTCGCACAGCCAGGCACGTGCCAGGTTGAGCGCCAGGCGGTACTGGCCCAAACCCGAAGGTCCGTGCAGCAACCAGGCGTGGCCTTGCTGGGCCAGCAACTGGCGCGTCTGGTCTGCAATCCAGGGAATCTCGGGCGCCTGCGAAGCCGCGTCTTGCGTCATGGCAACAGGCCTTTGCTGCGAACCGCTGCCAACACATGGGCCCACACCCGATCGGGCGTCTGGTTGGCGTCAATGCGGGCAAAGCGCGTGGTGTCCTGCGCAAAGCGCCGTGCGTAACCATCTGCCACCTGCTCAAAAAAAGCCTGGGGCTGCGCCTCGAACTTGTCCGGCACACGGGCCGACACCAGGCGTGCAGCAGCCACGGCCGGCGGCAGATCAAACCAGATCGTCAGCTTGGGCTGCAAGAATGCCTCGGTGCCCTGCCCTTGTACCCAAGTCTCCAAAGTGGAGAGCACGGCCCAGTCAAAACCACGGCCGCCGCCCTGGTAGGCAAAGGTGGCATCGGTAAATCGGTCACACAGCACCACCTCTCCACGGGCCAGCGCCGGGCGTATCACCTGCAGGATGTGCTCCCGCCGCGCTGCAAACACCAGCAAGGCCTCGGTCATGGGGTCCATGGCCTCGTTGAGCACCAGGGTGCGCAGCTGTTCGGCCAGCGGCGTGCCGCCGGGCTCGCGCGTGAGCGTGACCACCCTGCCCTGTGCCTCAAAAGCAGCCGACAGCGCCGCAATGTGCGTGGACTTGCCCGCACCGTCTATGCCCTCGAAGCTGATAAATATTCCGTTCATTGCTGACTGCGCTGGTATCTGTTGACCGCACGGTTGTGCTCGTCCAGGCTTGCGCTGAACTGGCTGGTACCGTCGCCCCGTGCTACAAAGTACAAAGCCTTGGACTGGGCCGGCTGCACGGCGGCCAGCAAGGCACCAAAGCCAGGCATGGCGATGGGTGTGGGCGGCAAACCGTTGCGGGTGTAGGTGTTCCAGGCGGTATCGGCCAGCAGATCGGCGCGGCGCAGATTGCCATCAAACAAGGGGCCCAGGCCGTAAATCACCGTTGGATCGGTTTGCAGTCGCATGCCTATGCGCAGGCGGTTGGAAAACACTGCCGCAATCAGGGGCCTGTCACTGGCGCGGCCGGTCTCCTTTTCCACAATACTGGCCAGTATCAGCGCCTGTTCGGGCGACTGCAGCGGCGACTCGGGGGCGCGCTGCGCCCAGGCGGCCTCCAGCTTTTTGTCCATGGCCCGGGCGGCGCGCTGCAACAGCGCCAGATCGGTGCTGCCCTTGGCATAGGTATAGGTATCGGGGAAGAAGCGGCCCTCAGCGGGCAGGCCGGGCTTGCCGACCTGCAGCATCAACTCCTCAGACGTCAGATCGGCCGTCAGGGGCTTGAGCTGGTCCGCTTTTTTCAGGGCCTCACGCAGTTGGCGCAGGTTCCAGCCCTCCACCAGGGTGACGCTGCGCAGCGCCTCTTCCCCACGCACCAGCTTGCTCAGCAGATCCCGCGGTGTGGTGCCGCGCTCCAGTTCGTAGCTGCCAGCCTTGATCTGGCGCGCCTGGCCGGACAGCCGAAACCACCAGTACAGCAGCCCAGGATTGACGGCCACGCCAGCCTGCTGCACCTGCAGCGCCACCTCGCGCGGATTCGAGCCCGGCTCTATCGACAAGTCAAGGGACGCCGATGACAGCTCCAGCGGGCTGGTGACCCAGGCGTAGGCGCCAATCCCAAGGCCCAAAGCAGCGGCCAGCACAAGAGCTACAAAATATCGCACGGCCCTAAGCCAGGAAGGAAGACATGGTCCGAATCATAATGGACACATGAACCAAAACCAGACCGCTGCCGGCCCTCACGGAATTGCCAGGCTAAGCCACTTGGGCGTGATCCGCGTCGAGGGCGAGGACGCTGCCAAGTTTCTGCATGGCCAGCTCACACAGGACTTTGCGCTGCTCGGCCTGGACCAGGCCCGGCTGGCGGCATTTTGCTCGGCCAAGGGCCGCATGCAGGCCAGCTTTATAGGCTTCAAGCGCAGCCCCACAGAGATCCTGCTAATAGGCAGCCGAGACCTGCTGGCCACCACACTCAAACGCCTGTCCATGTTTGTCATGCGCGCCAAAGCCAAGCTCAGTGATGCGACAGAGGACTTTGCCCTCTACGGCCTGGCCGGGCAAGCCACCACGGCTGACGCCGCTACTGCCACACCCTGGGCTGTGAGCCAAGTGGGGGAAGCCACCGTCATCGCGCTCTACCCGGTTCTGGGCCTTGCCCGGCAACTGTGGGTGGCGCCGGTGTCGGAACCGGCACCTGCCGGGGCAGAGCTGCCGCTGGAGAGCTGGTTGTGGAGCGAGGTGCGCAGTGGCATTGCCACCCTGAGCCAGCCACTTTTCGAAGCCTTTGTGCCGCAGATGCTGAATTACGAATCCGTTGGCGGGGTGAACTTCAAAAAGGGCTGCTATCCCGGCCAGGAAGTCGTGGCACGCAGCCAGTTCAGGGGCACGCTCAAGCGCCGGGCCTTTGTGGTGCACTGCGGGCAAGATCTGCAGGCCGGTCAGGAAATTTTCAGCAGCAGTGATGCGGAGCAACCCGTAGGCCTGGTGGTACAGGCGGCAAGTGCACCGCAAGGCGGTTGCGATGCCATCGTCTCACTGCAGTTGACGGCTTTGAATGCGGGAACCCTGCACACTGGCAGCAGCACCGGGGCTCAACTCAGCGTGCTGCCCTTGCCCTATGCCCTGCTGGAAGATATCTAGACTGGCAATTTCTGGTGAAACCGGCAACTGGGTCATCTAATCCGCTGTCGTTCGGTTCCATAATGGTGAAAGGTCTTTTCACCTTCCAATTGGCAAAAAATAAATGTCCTCACATCTGACCAAAGAAGAAGCATTCGAGCGATTGGGTGCCATTACCCGTGAAATGCATGAAGCATTGACGGTTCTGGGCAACAACAACCTGCAGAAAATCGTTCACGAAATCCCCAATGCCCGTGACCGCCTGGCTTACGTTGGCAAGATGACTGAAGACGCAGCCAACAAGGTGTTGACCCTGGTTGAAACGGCCAAGCCGGAGTGCAACGATCTGCAAACCCGGGGACTGCAACTCAGCGAGTCGCTCACCCGCATGGCCGCCAACCCGGACCTGAAGGTGGACGTGGCACGTGGCCTGATGGTCACCTGCGGCAAGTTTGCCCAAAGTACGGCCAATTTTGCCGAAACGCAAAGCCTGGTTCTCAGCGACATCATGATGGCGCAGGACTTTCAGGACTTGTCCGGCCAGGTCATCCAGAAGGTGATTGACATCATTACCCGCACCGAGCTGCAGCTGGTGCAACTGCTGGTGGACAGCTCTCCAGAGCATGCAGCACCTGTGGCCGAAGTAGCACAGGTTGCAGCCACGGTAGACACCCATGTGCTGACCGGTCCCCAAACCGCAGACAAGGCCATGCAGCAAACCGACGTGGACGACCTGCTCGCCTCCCTGGGCTTCTAAGGCCTAGATTGCAAAGGCCTCCCGCAAGGCCCGTGCGGCAGCGGCATGGGCCTGTGCGGCTTCGGGCAGCGCACGGCCCATCTTGATGAATTCGTGCACCACACCCTTGTAGATATCCAGGTCCACCGCCACACCCGCCATGCGCAGGCGGTCGGCATAGGCCAGGCCTTCGTCCACCAGCGGGTCGCACTCCGCCAGGCCCAGCCAGGCAGGCGCCACGCCGCTCAGGTCAGCCACATCACCGTCTGGCCTTAAGCCATCCAGCGGGGCAAAGCGCCAGTCATCGCGGTCTGCCGCGCTGCGGATGTACTGCTCAAAAAAGAAAGTGATGTGCGGCTCTTCGAGCACAAAGCCCTTGGCAAAACGCCGGTGCGAGGGCGTGTCCTGATGGCCCGCTGTGCCGGGGTAAAACAACAGTTGCAATGCCAGGTGCAGGCCCGCATCGCGCGCCAGGATGGCGCACACGGCTGAGAGCGTGCCGCCCGCGCTATCGCCACCCACGGCGATGCGCTTGGGGTCCAGGCCATATGCAGCGCCTTTGCTTGCCAGCCACTGCACCACATCCCAGGCATCGTCCTGTGCCTGCGGAAACTTGTGCTCTGGCGCCAGGCGGTAGTCCACCGACAACACGGCGCAATCGGCCAGGTGGCTGAGTCTGCGGCACAGCGCATCATGCGTGGCAATGCTGCCAATGGTGAAGCCGCCGCCATGGAAATACACCAGGGTCGGCAGGCCGGCACCTGTGGGCGCATACAGCCGCACGGGGATGTCATAGCCATCACGCGCAGTGACCGAGAAACTCTCCACCCGATCCACCGCCTGGCCAGGAATTTCCAGCACCTCGGCAGCACCCGCGTAGGCCGCGCGTGCCTGCTGGGGCGTCATGGCGTGCATGGGCACTTTCTGTGCCCGGTGCATGCGCTCCAGCACCTTGTGCATGGTGGGCGTGAGCAACGCCAGCGGGTTGCGAAGGGTGTGGCCAGGCATCAGGTATGGGCGGCCCAATCGAATGGGTCCTGCTGCAGCACCATGTCGATATCCAAGGACAGCACCACGCCGACGGACCCCGGAAAGGTCACGGCCAAGGCGCGTTCATTCATATTGGCTTCCTTGCCCCGTGCCCGCCAGGTGGCCAGATGGATCACGCCGGCCAAGGGCTCGTACACATTGTTTTCAAAGGGCGCGTACTGGTGCTCCAGCGCGTCCACCATGGGTTGCGGAAAATGCCACATGCTGGCAAACCCGGCGCTGACCGCAGCGTAGGAATAGCCAAAGGTATTGCGCTCTGCCGAGGCCCGGCGCATGTCCAGTGGCTCGAATTTTTCAGACAACAGCGCCGTCTGCTCCGGCATGGCCAGGTGCATGGCCAGTTCGCCAAAGGCGTGAATCAGGCCACAGGTAAAGGCAGCCTGCTGGTTTTGCCGCACTACGCCGGCCAGCGACCGCGACACACGCGCCACATTCAGGCTGTATTCCCAAAAGCGCGGCAGGTTGATTCCGGGCACGGCGCGCATGGACACACCGGTGGCCGCTTCCTGTGCCATGGTGCGTACCAGGTCCAGATTGAGGAGGGCGAGCGCTTCAGAGACACTGTTGATCTTGCCGCCCAGCTTGAAGAAATCGGAGTTGGCCAGGCGCAGCAGGCGCGTGGTGAGTGCCGGGTCGGTGCTGATGAGCTGGTTGACCTTTTGAAGATCCACCTCATTGCGATCCAGTTCGCTCAGCAACAGTGCCACGACCTTGGGGATGCTCGGCAAAGTGAACTGCCGTGCCAACAACTCGGAAAGCTTCATATTAAAAAGTGCCTTCGCACACGAAAGGGAAGCCCATTATCTTCCGCAAACCTGCGGCCTACACAAGCCATTCCAGGCCTGCTAGCGTTTGAGCTTGGCAAAGGCACTGGCCATGGCCGAGGGTGCACTGCCGCCCTCATCGCGGCGGCTGCCCACCTGGCGCTCGCCACGGGCCGGACCCTGGTAGCGGTTGTCGCCCGAGCGGTCACCCGCTGCGCGCGCCGGTGCTGCACCGATCTTCATGGTCAGGGCAATGCGCTTGCGTGCCACGTCCACCTCCACCACCTGGACCTTCACGATGTCACCGGTCTTGACCACCTCGCGCGCGTCGTTCACAAACTTGTGGGCCAGCTGGCTCACATGCACCAGGCCGTCCTGGTGCACACCCAGGTCAATAAAGGCGCCAAAGGCCGCCACATTGCTCACCGTGCCCTCCAACACCATGCCTTCCTTCAAGTCCTTGATGTCTTCCACGCCGTCGTTGAAGCGCGCCACCTTGAAGTCCGGGCGCGGGTCGCGGCCCGGCTTTTCCAGCTCGGTCAGGATGTCCTTGACCGTGATGACACCAAACTGCGCGTTGGCAAACAGCGCAGGTGCCAGGGTCTTGAGCATGTCGGCACGGCCCATCAGCTCGGCCACCGGTTTGCCGGTCTTGGCGATGATTTGCTCCACCACGGGGTAAGTCTCGGGGTGCACGCCGGTCATGTCCAGCGGGTTGGAACCGCCACGTATGCGCAAAAAGCCTGCGCTTTGCTCAAAGGTCTTGGCGCCCAGGCCGGTAACTTGCAGCAGGTCCTGGCGGCTCTTGAAAGCGCCATGGGCTTCCCGCCAGCGCACCACAGCCTTGGCCACGGTGCCCGACAGGCCCGACACGCGGGAGAGCAAAGGCACGCTGGCCGTGTTCAGGTCCACGCCCACCGCGTTCACGCAGTCTTCCACCACCGTCTCCAGGGACTTGGCCAGCGCGCTCTGGTTCACGTCGTGCTGGTACTGGCCCACGCCAATGCTCTTGGGGTCTATCTTGACCAGCTCGGCCAGTGGGTCCTGCAGGCGCCGTGCAATGCTGGCTGCACCGCGCAGGCTGACGTCCACATCGGGCATCTCTTGCGAGGCAAATTCGCTGGCGGAGTAGACAGATGCTCCCGCCTCGGACACCACAACCTTGTCGATGGCCGGGGCGTCTCCCCCGGCTGCGCTTGCGCTGCCGGTGCCCGCTTTTGCCATGAGCTTGATCAGGTCGGCCGCCAGCTTGTCGGTCTCGCGGCTGGCGGTGCCGTTGCCGATGGCAATCAGGTTCACGCCATGGCGCATGCACAGGGCGCCCAAGGTGTGCAGGGAACCATCCCAATCCTTGCGCGGCTCATGCGGGAACACGGTGGAGGTTTCCACCAGCTTTCCCGTGGCATCCACCACCGCCACCTTCACGCCGGTGCGAATGCCCGGATCCAGCCCCATCACCACGCGGGGACCGGCCGGTGCTGCCAGCAGCAGGTCGCGCAGGTTGTCGGCAAACACCTTGATAGCCACGGTCTCGGCATCTTCGCGCAGGCGGGCAAACAGGTCGCGCTCGGTGGACAGGCTGAGCTTGACCTTCCAGGTCCAGGCCACGCATTTGCGGATCAGGTCGTCACCTGCCCTGCCCTGGTGGCTCCAGCCCAGCTTCAACGCCAGGCGGCCTTCTGCCAGCGTCACCACCGGGGCGGCGCGGGTCTTGGCGGCACCGGCCACAGCCGCTGCGGGCACGGCCACGGGTGGCTCGGGCAGCACCAGCTTGGCGTCCAGCATGTCCAGGGCGCGGCCGCGGAACACGGCCAGTGCACGGTGCGAGGGCACGCGGCCAATCGGCTCGTCGTAGGCAAAGTAGTCGCGGAACTTGGCCACATCGGGGTTGGTCTCGTCCTTGCCGGTCATCAGGGTGGACTGCAGCAGGCCTTCCTTCCAAAGCCATTCGCGCAGGTCCTGCACCAGCACCGGGTCTTCGGCCCAGCGCTCGGACAGCAGGTCGCGCACGCCGTCCAGCACGGCCTGCACGGTCGTGAAGTCGTCACCGGCCTCGGTCTTCTCGGCCAGCACAAAGGCTTGCGCCTCGTCGGCGGGCACCAGGGCGGGGTTGGCAAACAGGCGCTCGGCCAGTGGCTCCAGACCAGCTTCGCGGGCAATCATGCCCTTGGTGCGGCGTTTGGGCTTGAAGGGCAGGTACAGGTCTTCGAGCTCCTGCTTGGTGGCGGTGGCGTCTATGGCGGCCAGCAGGGCCGGTGTCATCTTGCCCTGCTCTTCAATGCTCTTGACCACGGCCAGCTTGCGGTCGCGCAACTCGCGCAAGTAACTCAGGCGGGCTTCCAGCTCACGCAGCTGGATGTCGTCCAGGCCGTCGGTGGCTTCCTTGCGGTAGCGGGCAATAAAGGGCACAGTGGCGCCGCCATCGAGCAGGGCCACGGCGGTCTCCACCTGGTTGGGGCGAACACGGATTTCTTGCGCGATCTGCGCGATGATTTTTTGCATGGAGATGGGGTGTACGCTGGCAACTCAAAAACAAGCGTGGCGCGCATCGCCAAAACGCTTGAGGCCGCGAGTTTGCCACAAGCAAAAAGCCCAACAATTGGGAATCGCGGTCTCTTGGGCCCACCATAATGGTGCATCTAAATAAAAGAGGGGAAATCGATTGGCTACACATGCTGCGTCGTCAGAAGGCTTGCTGAGCAAGCTGTCCATCAAATGGAAGCTGGCATTGCTCGCAGGGTTTGGGGCCCTGGTGCTTGTCTGCGTGACAGCCCTGCTTTTGTGGATGCAGTACCAAAGCAGTTACGAGGCGCGCAAAACGGCGATCAAACAGGGTGTGGAAGTCGTCAGTTCGATTGTTGACTCCACTTACAAGCAGGAAACTTCGGGTCAGCTCAGCCACGAACAGGCACAGGCAATGGCCATCAAGGCGGTCAACGACGCCCGCTACGCCGGCAAGGAATATTTCTGGATCAACGACATGGAGGTGCGTCTGGTGACGCACCCCTTCAAGCCAGAGCTCAATGGACAGGATGTCAGCGGCATCAAAGACCCGGATGGCCATGCCGTGTTTGTGCGCTTTGTGGATACCGTGAAGAAAGACGGTGCTGGTTACCTGAGTTACCTCTGGCCCAAGCCTGGCCAGGAGCAGCCAGTGGAAAAAGTCTCGTATGTGGCAGGCTTCAAGCCTTGGGGTTGGGTGATTGGCTCGGGCATGTACATGGATGACCTGCGTGCGGAATTCATGTTGGAACTCGAGCAGGTGGTCGCAGCAGTTTTGGTGGCCCTGGCCCTGACTGCGGTGATGGC
The DNA here is from genome assembly GCF_003415675.1 of Rhodoferax lacus. Lineage (GTDB taxonomy): Bacteria > Pseudomonadota > Gammaproteobacteria > Burkholderiales > Burkholderiaceae_C > Allorhodoferax > Allorhodoferax lacus. The sequence continues at coordinate 368,654 of NZ_QFZK01000001.1, read as the reverse complement.
CTTCACCATTGGCCGCAGTATCCTGCGCCCCTTGGGGCGCGCTGTTGCCGTTGCGCGGTCGGTTGCCAACGGCCACCTGGACAATGATGTTGCCACCCGTGCCACCGATGAAACCGGTCAATTGCTGCAATCCATGGGTGCCATGCAGACCACGCTGGTGGCCTTCAATGCTGCACAGACCGAGATGGCCAGGCGCCACAACGAACTGGGGGAAACCAGCTACCGCATACGGGCGCAGGACTTCGCCGGTGCCTTTGGCGCCATGGCCACCGACTTCAACACCATGGTCGACGCACAGACCACGCTCAATGCCAGACTGGTGGAGCTGATCGGGCAATACGTCAAAGGCCAGTTTGAAGGGCGCATGGAAATGCTGCCTGGCGAGAAGAAAAAAATCACCGAGGCAGCCGAAGGCGCCCGGCAGCAACTGGTGGCGTCTGACCGGGCCGCGCGCTACAACGCCCGCGTCAAGGCAGCACTGGACAATGTCAGCCTGCCCGTGCGCATCGCATCCGACGACGGCACCATCATCTACATGAACAATGCCTTGAGCGATACCTTGCGCCGGGACCAGGAAGGGTTCCGCAAGCAGATACCAGGCTTTGATGCAGACAAAGTTCTCAATGGCAGCATCGGCATTTTCTACGCCGATCCACAAGCCGCACTGGCCCGGCTGCGCAACCTCAACGGCACCACCCAGTCCCGCCTGCAACTGGGCAGCCGCGTGTATGACCTGACGACCACCTCGGTGGTTGCTGATACCGGCGAGCGCCTGGGCACCATTGGACAATGGCTGGATGTGACGGACCAACTGGCTGCCGAAAAAGAGGTGGATGCACTGGTGCTGGCGGCTGGGCAAGGCGACTTCAGCCAGCGCCTGTCGGCTCAGGGCAAGACCGGTTTCTTTGCCAACCTGGCCACCGGCATGAACAGCCTGATGGACACCAGCGAGCAGGGCCTGAGCGATGTGGCCCAGCTCTTGGGCGCCTTTGCCGAAGGCGATTTGACCCACCGCATCGAGCGCGACTACGCCGGCCTGTTCGGCCAGGTCAAAGACAGCGCCAACTCCACCGCCGAGAACCTGACCCGTGTCTTGGGCGAGGTACATGCCGCAGCCGATGCCCTCACAGGAGCAGCCAACCAGGTCAGCGCCACGGCACAATCGCTGTCGCAGGCCGCCAGCGAACAGGCCGCCAGCGTGGAGGAGACCAGTTCCACCATGGACAGCATGTCGGCCTCGATCAACCAGAACAGTGACAACGCCCGCGTCACGGATGGCATGGCCACCAAGACCAGCCGCGAAGCCGTGGACGGAGGCCGGGCCGTGAACGACACGGTAGCGGCCATGAAGCAGATTGCCGGCAAGATCGGCATCGTCGACGACATTGCCTACCAGACCAACCTGCTGGCCCTGAATGCTGCCATCGAAGCTGCGCGTGCCGGTGAACACGGCAAGGGCTTTGCCGTGGTGGCCGCCGAGGTGCGCAAGCTGGCCGAGCGCAGCCAGGAAGCGGCCCGCGAAATCGGCGAACTCGCGGGCAACAGCGTGGCCACCGCAGAGCATGCAGGCAAGCTGCTCGACGCCATTGTGCCCAGCATCCAGAAGACCAGCGAGCTGGTGCAGGAAATTGCCGCAGCCAGCTCCGAGCAAAGCGAGTCGGTGGTGCAGATTGGTGGCGCCATGAGCCAACTGACCCGGGCGACCCAGCAAAACGCCTCGGCCTCGGAACAGCTGGCAGCCACCAGTGAGGAACTGTCTGCCCAAGCCGAGCAGTTGCAGCAAAGCATTGCCTTCTTCAAGACGGGTGATGAGGTCGCTGCCGTGCCCGTGCGCCAAGCCTTGACGCAGGAGCGTCGCGGCTCATCTGCGCGCCAAATGCGAGCAATTGCCGCACCCGCAAACCGCCCGGGCAACAGCAACTTCAAGCCTTACTAGCTTGGGCCCAGCCCCCTCGCATGCCTGCATGTTGGAAAATTTTTTCTGGAGATATCTGATGCACAGTCTGAGAGCCCGCTTGTATTTCTTGTTGGTCGTGGCCACGACCGCCCTGCTGACCGTCGGTGGCATGGGCGTCTACAACGCCAACATTCAGGCCGACTTTGGAGAACAGTCCAACCGCACGACGGAAATGCTCAGGGCACAAATGCAGGCGGACATGATGCACGACGCCATTCGCGGCGACGTACTGAACGCACTGCGACTGGCTGCCAGCGGCAAACCTTCGGCCGAAGACCAGGCAGCCGTGCGGGCGGACCTGGACGAACACGTCAAAAGCTTTCAGGAACAGCTCAAAGCGGTGGGCAGCCACGATGTAGCCACCGTCCAGTCCCAATTGGGAGGACTCAAGGCGGATCTTGAGCAGTATGTGCAATCGGCCCAGCATCTGGTGGCAGCAGCGCAGAGCTCCAAGGTAGAAGGCGATGCGGCCTGGCCCGGATTTGAAGAGCGCTTCAAGCGCCTGGAAGTCAGCATGGGCGAGTTTGGCGACACCATCGAAAAGCTGTCTGACACCACAACGGTCCATGCGCGGCTCAGTGGCGAAAAAGGCCTGCACTGGAACTGGGCCATCATTGGCCTGGCAGCAGCCGTGTTGGTGGCTCTGGGTCTGCACCTGGTGCGCTCCGTCATGCGCCAGTTGGGTGGTGAACCCCAGGCCGCCCGACAACTGGCACATGCCGTGACCGAGGGGCGCCTGGACACGGTCGCGATCCTGCGCAGCGGCGACAGCAGCAGCCTGATGGCAACCATGCAGCAACTGTCCGTGCGTATTCAGGAGGTGATACAGGCCATCGCAAACCTGGCGCAAGCACAGCGCGCAGGCCAGATGGCTGCGCGCATTGACACCGATGGTTTGCCAGGTGAATTTGCCACCCTGGCAAAGCAGATCAATGACCTGGTAGAGGGCCAAAACGCTGACCAGATGGGCATCAATGCCTTGATTGCCGAATACGCCGCGCAAAACTTCAGCAACACGCTGCCCCCCCAACCGGGTGACAAGGCTGTCTTCAAGACGCAAATGGATCTGGTGCGCCAGACGCTGCAGGAAAGTGCGCTGGCCGCGGCTGGAAACGCCCGTATCCGCCACGCGCTCGACCATGTCAGCGTGCCGGTTCGAATCGCCGCCGATGACGGTACCGTGCTCTACATCAACCATGCGCTGCGTGATGTGCTGCGCAACCACCAGGCAGGGTTTGCAAAGCAGATTCCCGGCTTTGATCCGGAGAAGGTGGTCAATGGCAGCATTGGCATCTTCTATGCGGATTCCCGCGCGGCCCTGGAGCGCCTGCGCACCTTGAACGGAACAGCGCAGTCGCGCCTGCAACTCGGCGGCCGCATCTATGACCTGACCACAACATCGGTCACCAATGAAAAGGGCGATCGCCTGGGCACTGTGGGTCAGTGGCAGGACATGACGGACCAGCTGGCCGCCGAAAAAGAGGTGGATGCACTGGTGCAGGCGGCCGGGCAAGGCGACTTCAGCCAGCGCCTGTCGGCCCAGGGCAAGACAGGATTCTTTGCCAATCTGGCCACCGGCATGAACAGCCTGATGGACACCAGCGAACAGGGCCTGAGCGATGTGGCCCAGCTCTTGGGCGCCTTTGCCGAGGGCGATTTGACCCACCGCATCGAGCGCGACTACGCCGGCCTGTTCGGTCAGGTCAAAGACAGTGCCAACTCCACCGCCGAGAACCTGACCCGCGTGCTCGGTGAGGTGCACTCGGCGGCCGATGCGTTGACCGGCGCGGCCAACCAGGTCAACGCCACGGCACAGTCGCTGTCGCAGGCCGCCAGTGAACAGGCCGCCAGCGTGGAGGAGACCAGTTCCACCATGGACAGCATGTCGGCCTCGATCAACCAGAACAGCGACAACGCCAAAGTGACCGACAGCATGGCCACCAAGACCAGCAAAGAGGCTGTGGACGGCGGAAAAGCCGTCAATGACACCGTGGTGGCCATGAAGCAGATCGCTGCCAAGATTGGCATCGTCGACGACATTGCCTACCAGACCAACCTGCTGGCCCTGAATGCTGCCATCGAAGCTGCGCGTGCCGGTGAACACGGCAAGGGCTTTGCCGTCGTGGCGGCCGAGGTGCGCAAGCTGGCCGAGCGCAGCCAGGAAGCGGCCCGCGAAATCGGCGAACTCGCGGGCAACAGCGTGGCTACTGCTGAGCGCGCGGGCAAACTGCTCGATGAAATCGTGCCCAGCATCCAGAAGACCAGCGAGCTGGTGCAGGAAATCGCCGCTGCCAGCTCCGAGCAGAGCGAGTCGGTGGTGCAGATTGGCGGCGCCATGGGCCAGCTCACCAGGGCCACCCAGCAAAATGCGTCTGCGTCCGAAGAGCTGGCGGCCACCAGTGAAGAGCTGTCCAGCCAGGCCGAACAGCTGCAACAAAGCATTGCCTTCTTCAAGACGGGGGATGCAGGCGGTGCAGCGCCCGTGCGTCAGGCCTTGGCGCAGGAGCGCCGGGGCACGCTGGCACGCCCGACACGAGCGATTGCAGCGCCCGGCGCACGAGCGGGCAACAGCAACTTCAAGCCTTACTAGCCAGCATTGCTAGGCCGCCTTGGCAGCCTTGGCCGCGCGCTTGATGGCGCGCCGCTCGGTCTTGTTGTTGGAGCCGGTTTTGTCGGGGTTTGCCGTGGTCTTGGCAGCCTTGACAGTCTTGGTGCCCTTGTCTTTGACAGTTTTGGCCTTGCCGGTCTTGGTCTTGGACGGCTGCTTGGGCGTTGCCGCAAGGGCCGCCTCCAGGCGCTCGCACAGGGTGCGCAGTATCTTCACCCGGGCGTACTGCTTGTCGTTGGACTCCACCAGCGTCCAGGGCACTTCCCCGGTGCTGGTGCGTTCCACCATGTCGCAGATGGCGGTCTGGTAGGCCGCCCACTTCTCGCGGTTGCGCCAGTCCTCTTCGGTGATCTTGAAGCGCTTGAAGGCAATCTGCTCACGCTCCTTGAAGCGCTTGAGCTGCTCCTCCTGGCTGATTTGCAGCCAGAACTTCACGACGATGGTGCCCGCCTCCACCAGTTCGTGCTCGAAGTCATTGATCTCGCTGTAGGCCCGCTGCCATTCGGCTGGAGAACAAAAGCCCTCCACCCGCTCTACCAGCACGCGCCCATACCAGGTACGGTCAAAAATGGCCATGTGGTTGTGGCGCGGCAGATGCCGCCAGAAGCGCCACAGGTGCGGCTGCGCCCGCTCCTCTTCTGTAGGCGCGGCCACCGGAATCACCTGGAACTGCCGCGCATCCAGTGCTGCCGTGATGCGCCGTATGGCACCGCCCTTGCCGGCCGCGTCTGCCCCTTCAAAGGCCACCACCAGTGAACGCTTCCCGAAGCGCGGGTCGCGCGCCAACTCGGACAGCCTGCCCTGCAGGCGGCTCAGCTCGGACTTGTAATCCCGGTCACCCAATGCCAGTCCGAGATCCATCTCCGACAGCACATTGCGGCCGTCCGTATCCACGCGCACCATGGGTGCCAGGGTCGCCTCGGGCGGCTTCTCACCGGCGAGCTTGCTGGCCAGGGCGGCCTGCAACACCCGGCCCACGGTGAGCGAGCGGTAGTACTCATCCACGCCTTCTACCACCACCCAAGGGGCTGCGGCGGTGTTGGTCATGCGCAGCAGATGGCTGGAAACCTCTTGCAGCTTGTCATAGGTCTTGAGTCGCTCCCAGCTCCAGGGCGTGACGCGCCAGGCTGTGTGCGGGTCGTTTTGCAGGGTCTCGAAGCGCTCGCGTTGCGCCTCTTTGCTCAGGTGGATCCAGAACTTCAGAACCAGCGCACCTTCGTTGACCAGCATGGCCTCAAAGCGGTTGATCTGGGCCGCCCGCGCATCCAGCTCGCGCAAGGACAACTCCCCCTCGATCCGCATGCGAATCGGGTCCGAATACCAGGATCCCGCAAAAATGCCAATGCGCCCCTTGGGTGGCAACGTGCGCCAGTAACGCCACATCGCGGGCCGCTCGGACTCTTCGCTGCTGGGCTCCTCAAAGGCCAGCGTAGTCAGGTAGCGCGGGTCCATCCACTCGTACAGCACATTGATGGTTTCGCGCTTGCCCGCGCCGTCTTCACCGCTGATGAGCACCAGCACCGGGAACTTCTTTTCGGTGAACAGGCTGATCTGGGATTCCAGCAAAGCCTCCCGCAGCACGGGTGCATCCTTCTTGTACTGGAGCTTGCTGACCTTGTGGCCGATTTGTGCGGATTCAAACACGTCTGTCTCCTGAAGTGGTCAGGGTGGATTTTGCGCCCACTTGGCGCCCCTGCGACCCGGCACAGTCGGCCGCTCCAACCAGTCAACAGGCTTTGACCAAAAACCTCCACAGAGAATGGGTCAGGGGCTAGACTACGAACCAGTGTAGAGCCAGGGTCCGCTGGCAACTGCCAACCTGAGACAAATACACCATGAACAACTCAACCCCTCCCAAAGAAAAACCCAAGGGCTTCCTGGATCGCTTCTTCGCCCGACTGGAATTTCTGATGTCCAAGAAAACCCTGAGCGACCGCGCTCGCCGCTAAGCCGCCCAGCGGCAGCGGGATCTGTGCCGCATGCAGCACGCCCTCGCCTGCCCTACCCTCCCACGTGCCCCTGCAGCTCCACCTCTACCCTGCGGTTGGGTAGCAGGCACTCTTCGGTCTCCGCCTGGCTGGTGTAGTTGCCCTGGCAGGCGGCAATGGGCGCAGTGTCGCCCTTGGCGTCGATGACGGTGCCGGAGACCACCAGGCCTTTGGCGGCCAGCAGGTCGCGCACGGTGTTGACGCGCCGTTGCGACAGCTTCTGGTTGTAGTCCTTGTCACCGGTGCTGTTGAGGCGGTCGGCGTAGCCGACAAGACGGAGGCTGTCTACCGCAATGCCCTCGGCCTGGATGCGGGCCAGCAAGGCGTCCAGCGCGGCGCGCGAGAAAGCGCGTATGTGCGCGGGCGTGTGCTGGTCAAAGTCGAACAGCACGGACACTGTCAGTGCCACCAGGCGCTTTTCTGGCGCGGGTGCCAGCACTGCCGCGGTTGCAGGAGCAGGCACGGGCACGGCCACCACAGCGGGGGTGGGTGCGGGCGCACAGGCGGCAGCGGCATCGCTGCCCTCGGCCACCAGCTCTTCTGCAATCTGCACATAGGGCTTGGCGTGGCGCCATTGCTGCTGGTTGAATTCGTTGCCGGCATGCACCAGTTCCACCTCGGCGCAGGCCACCTGGTTCCAGGCGCAGGCAAATCCGCCGCCCTGCTTCAGGGCGGCGCTGCGCTCCCACAGGTCCGGGCGCAGGCGGGCCGCACCGTTCACCAGTGGCGTGTCCATGGGCAGCGGCGTGGCATGGGTCTCCAGCGCCACGATGAGCTTTTCGGATTCGGTCAGGGCCTCCTGCGGGAAGGCGCTGCGGTCGTTGCGGGTGTATTCGTGCAGCGACACATCCAGCCAGCACTGGGCTTTGCTGAGGTGGTAGTTGCGCACCGGCACGCCGTGTTCGTTGAGCTGGTGGATGCGGGTTTGCAGCGCCTGGTAGGCCTGGTAGTCGGCATGGATGGCCGCGTCCGAAATGCGCTGCGCCTGCGGCGCAAGCTGGGTCTGGGCGCTGGCCCCGCCGCACAGGCTGAGGGACAGGGTGAAGGTCAGGGCCGTGCACAGGGCCATGGACAGGGCGCGTGGGGTGGGGTTCATTTATCGGTCCAGTGAGCGATTGATGGTCTGGCTGCTGCTGGCAAACAGGTCATGGTCAAACTTGAAGCGCAGGCGCAGGTAGACGCCTTCGCGGGTGTATTCGTAGCCGGCCAGGTCCGCGTCGGCCGCAAAGCCGGCGTAGTTGTAGCCCGCCGATATCCAGAGGTTTTGCTGCACCAGATAGCCCAGCTCCACACCGGCGGCCGATTGCTGCGCGCCATGCTGGCCCATCTGAGTGGCCAGCATCAGGCCCAGGTCCCAGTTCTCGGTGATGTCATAGGTCAGGCGCCCGGAATACAGCTGCGCCTGGAAGCTGTCGGACACGCCGGCCTCAAACTGGTCTTGCTGCCATTTGGCGGCGAACTTGCCTGTAAGCCACCAGGGCCGGGACGGGTGGTAGTCGGCAATGACGGACACGATATGCGCGCGGCTGCTGAGTTCGCCGCTGGCGGCGTTGCTGTCGTCCACCTCGGTTTTGTATTCGTACTTGGCCAGCGCGTTAACGCGGTTGCGCTCGTTGTCACGGTAGGCGGCGCCCAGTTGCACGCGGTCCTGGAATACGCCGCCATGGGCCTCGTATGCCGTCTGCAGCAAATAATTGCGGGCCAGAAAAGTCCAGTCGCGGCTGAGCTTGCGGGCCACCATGGCCTGCCACAAGGTGGTGTCAAAGGCCTGGCTCACAGCCGAGCCGGGCACGTCGCCGCTGACGCGGTATTCCACCTTGGTGGAGCCGCGCCACAGCGGGTGGGCGGTGTAGTCCAGGCCCAGTGCGATGGCCTGCGTGGTGGGGGCCACGCCCGACAGCACCTCGGTCCATTCATAGGCGGCGTCGGCGCGCACGCCGGGCTGCAGGTCCCAGCTGTTGCGTATGCCCGAGGCCAGCTGCACGTCCTGGCCCGACACGGCGTCGCGCAGGCGGTATTCGCTGAACAGCTGCGTGTCATGCCAGTAGGAGCTGTCCACCCCGAACACCAGCGCGTTGCTGCGGGTGCCAGAAGGCGTGAGCGTGGATGCGCTGGCCGTGCCGGTTTGCTGTTCGGCGCGCGCATACAGGCGGGTGCGCTCGGCCACCAGATAGTCGCCGCCCAGGGCGTAGCGCTGCAGGCTGTCGCCGCTGATGGCGCTCTCCACCTCGCCGCCCAGGGTCAGGCGCTCGGTGGCCTTGTAGCCCAGGCCCACGCGTGCGGTGTCGCTGCGCAGGGCCACGGCCTGGTTGAGGGTCGGCGATGCAGCCAGGGTGTTGCTCTGGATGCTGGGCAGGCCGCTGGCCGGGTCAATGGTCTGGTTGCCATAGCCCGCCAGGCCACCGGCCGCGCCGCTGGCGATGCTGCCGGTCAGGCCACTGGTGGACGCAAAGGGCGCAGCACTGGCCGTCAGCGTGCCCTGGCCCTGGTGCACGGTGCGCAGACCGGCATCCAGGAACAGCTTGTCAGTCAGCCTCACCTTCACGCCCAGGCGCGCTTCGTCGTGGCTGGCCATGCCGGGGTTGCGGTCTTCGCTGCGCTGGGCTTGGGCATAGAGCTTGGTGGCGTCAGTCAGCTTGTAGGCGCCCTGCACCATGGCTTCGGCCTTGCCGCCGTTCAGCAGGGCTGCGGGGTTGTTGAAGGTGGGGTCCGACTGGCCCACAAACACGCGGCCTTGGGTGGATTCGGTCTCGTGCGCCACTTCCACGCGCCAAGCCTGGCCGGTGACGTTGCCGCTGCGTGCGGCGAAGCCGGGCAGGCTGTTCTGGTTGACGCTGTTGGTGTTGGCCAGGGCGGTGGTTTGCGCCAGCTCGGCCACCAGCGTGGTGGACGGTGCCACACGCCAGCTCAGGTTGGCGCTGCTGATCTCGCTGCTGGCCAGCGGGTTCTGGTCTTGCACCACTGCAGCACCCAGCTCCAGCGTGTCGCTCACGCGCAGCTGCCCGTCGGCACCTACGATCCAGAAGGCTTCGCCGCCCTGGTCCACGTCGTAGCTGACGCGCAGGGACACGGGGTTCAGGTCCGCATCGAAGGCGGGCAGAAACTGGTTCAGCAGAATGCGCCCGCTAAAGGGCTCGAAGCTGTAGTCCACCAGCCGCAACAGGGGCCGCACCGTCAGGATGCGCGTGGGCATGTTGCGGTCACGCACCACCACTTCCACGGTTTCGCTGTTCTGCACTCCGCCGCTGTTGCGCAGCCCATAGGGGCCGCTGCCCTGGCTGGCAAATTCGTCCACGGCCTGGTGCAGGGTGTCATTGATGGCAAACACATTGGCCGTGACGGAGTCGCGCTCGTAGTGGCCGCGCAGGCCGGTGGCGTTGCGCGTGTAGGCGCCCAGGCTGCGCTGCTGCAGGGCCGCCACGGCGCCGCCGCCCGAGCGTTCGCTGCTGCCCGCGCCGGTGGAAAAATCGCCATACAGCACATAGCTCTTGTCCTTGTCCACGCGCACATACAGGGCGGTGGATGAGAGCGCGTCATTGCCGCGCAGCGAAGCATCGCCATACACGGGATAGAACTCGCCGGGCACGATGTCGCGTATCAGGCGCGACTGCACTTCCTTGTCGGAGTCATAGGCGGCGGTGAGCAAATAGTCGCCCTTGACCACGCCCTTGAGGAAGAAGGCGGTACGCGCACCGGCAGCGTATTGCCCGTCAGAAAAGACGCGGCTCACGTGCTGGATCTCGCGCTCAAAGCCGTCGTTGGTGCGGGCCGGCGACAGCAGGCCGCCACCCCCCTGGAAGTGGATCACGCCTTCAATCAGGCCGGCTGCCACCATGGGCCGCATGTCGGGCACAAAGCTCACCAGGCCAGAGGCCTGCTGGGCGCCTACCGTGGCGCGCACCTGCACGTCCTGCGGTGTGGCCGGGGCCAGCAGGCGCACCTGCGCCACGCCGCCCACCACGGGCACTTGCACGCCGGGTGTGGCACGGTCGGCATCGCGTGCGCCGGGGCCGGCCTCGTCGGTCGATGCACCGGACAACAGCAGGCGCCCGCCGGTGATTTCCACCGTGGCATAGACGCGGTTGGCCAGCGGCCGGCCGTCCTGCCCCAGCACGCGCAGGGTCAACACCACGGCCGACTGGCCATCGGCCGGAACGCCGTTGCGGTCCACCTCCACCACCACTTGGGCAGCCTCGGCATGGGCGCTGTAGTCCACCGCTGCGCTGGCGGCTGCCAATACCGCGCTTTGCTGTGCGGGTGGCACGGCCTGCGGGTTGGCCAAGGGATAGAGCGGCGCGCTGTCGGGCGCCCAGGGGCTGCGCTGGGTTGCGGTCAGCGGCGTGTAGCTGCCGCCTGCGTTAGCCAAAGCGTCAGGGCTGATCGACTGGGCCAGCAGGCCCGCCGGCAGGCAGGCCACCAGGGCCCAGGCCACGGCGCTGTAGTGCGGGGGGCGGCGGAGCTTGGGGGCGTTGGATTTTTTATTTTGCATCGCTGGCTCCCTGGCGTGGCTGGACCAGCAACTGGTTGGCGCTGTCGGTTCCCTGCTGCGGGTAGGCCGGTGGCTTGCTTCTAAAGCGCAGGGCCGGGCCCTTGTTTTTCTCTGTTTCTACCGAGCGCACCTCGCCTTGGCTGCGTCGGGACTTGACCTGCTCCAGCACGCGGTTGCTGCAGCTGCCTTCGATGAAGTCGGCCCGGTGCAGCTCGCCGTTCTTCAGGTCGATGAAGAGGCTGTTGGCATCGCCCAGGTTGCGGTTGCTCGACGTGGTGAGGTGTGCGCCCTGGGGCAGCGTGCCCGGATCAGGGGCCAGCACGTGGCTGCGCGGCGGGATGCCGCAGCGGCTGTATTTGCCTTCGGAATCGCTGACCACATAGGCGCCGTCTTCAAAGTACAGGCGTACGCCGGGTATGCCCAGCTCTTCGGGGTCTTGCATGTGGTTGTGGTTGCAGTCCACAAAAATCTTGCCGGCCACGCAGGCCAGGTCACTGAAAACGCCGCCGCTGACCGTCACCTTGTACTGCGCCTGGTTGGACTGCACGCTGTTGGCCACCGGCTGCAGGGAGCCGGGCGTCAGGCAGCCCGCACTCAGGGCGCAGCCCACGGCGCGTGCCACGTTGATGCCGCTGCCCTGCTGCGCACCCACGCCCACCCGCACGCGGTATTGCAGCTTGATCGACTGCGGCGCCGTGCCCAGCGTATTGGCACTGCCGCGCAGGCTGCCCAGGTTGAAGCCCAGCACGGGGCCCAGGCCCCCGCTGGGGTTGGCCGCCGCTGTGCCGTTGATCCGCACCGTACCCGGCACCAGGGTGAAGCCCGCGGGCAGCACATCACGCACGGTTACCTGCGGCAGCAAGCCGTTGGAGTTCAGGCGCACCTCCACCGTGTAGCGCACGGTGTCGCCCACTTCGGCCAGCTGACGGTCTGCCGTCTTGCTCAGGGTAAAGCCGCTGCCCGACAGCGGGTCCAGCGGGATGTGGTTGTTGAGCACATTAGCTGATGCGCCTGACAACAGGAAGCTGTTGTAGTACTGCGTGCTGCCCTGGTTGCCCGCGCTCAGGGCCGCGCTGCTGAGCGGGCAACTGGCCGGTGCATGCACACTGGCCGCAGGCAGCGGTGCGGTGTTGCCAGTTTGCACCAGGGCCGGTGCCGGCAGGGCACCCACGCTCAGGGTGTTGCTGCACACCGGGATGATGGCCGAGGGCTGGTTGGAATAGCCACCGGGGTAGACCGTGATGGCCAGGCCGTACACGCCAGCGGGTGCGCCGGGGTTCAACAGAAACTGGTACAGGCCATCGGTGCCGGTGGTGAAGCTGGTCTGCCCACCCACAACATCCAGCGCCGGGTTGAAGCCCGGTGGTCCGCTGATGGTTACCACCGCACCGGCCACGGGCTGGCGCGTGACCGAGTCATACACCACACCGGCCGGATCTATGGGCAGGCTTTGCTGGATGGTGGTGGTGCCGGAGGTAAAGGTCAGATTGGACAGCGTGCCGTCCGTGACCACCGCGCCTGCGGGGTTGGCACCGGAGCGCACGCCGCTGGCGACATTGGTGCTGCCCGCCGTCTGACCGCTGCTGAAGCTGGTGCCCAGTTCATTGGGTGTGGCGCGGCCCCAGACCAGATTGGTCACAGGGTGGCGAAAGCGGATCTGGTAGCCAGAACCCGGTGCCAGGCCTGCAAACGCATACGCGCCGTCGGACGCAGTGGTGGTGCTGGCCACCAGCACGCCGTTCAACAGCAGCTCCGCCTTCCAGCCGGGCTGGCCAGCGCTGGCGGCGCTGTAGATGCGGTCATGGGTAACGTCCAGCCACACGTGGCCGCTGACGGCGGCCGAGGTGGCAATGGCAGCCGCGTCGCTGGCGCTGTTGTTGCCGCTGAGGACGGCGGGCTCACCACCGCCGGAGATGACGGCGGTGTTGGTCAGGATCTGGCCTTCCAGCCCACTGGCCACGGCCACGCGGGCCTGGATAGGTTGGCCGCTGCTGTTGGCGGCAATTACCGCGCTGGTGCTGCAGCTGAAGCTGGAATCTCCCGGCGCGCCGCTGCAGGCCCAGCCTGTGCCAGAGGGGGCTTGCGCCAGCGTCATGCCCGTGGGCAGTGTGTCTGTGACGGTGATGGCGGCAGTGGTGGGCAGCGGCCCCACGTTGCGCGGGGCCAGTGTGTAGTAGCCGGTGGAGCTGCCCGCGGCAAAGCTGGAGGGACTGTGCGTCTTGCCGATGCTCAGGTCAGGCGCCGGGCTGGGCACCTTGGCGAAGTTGTTGTTGGCCGACACGGTGTTGGCGCCTGACAGCCCCACACCGGCAATGCTGGCAGGCACCACGGCCGCAGCCGTGGCGCTGCCGCCGGTGCTGCCTGCCGTGCTGATGCCGTTGGCCGTACCCGTGGGTTGCTCGGACTGGCTGATGGTGTAGCCGCTGCTGTTTGCTTCGGGCAGGGTGCCAAAGCTGTAGCGGCCATCGGCAGCGGTGGTGGTGCTGCGGCTTACCGTGTTGCCGTTGGTGTCCAGCCCGCTCAGGGTCACGCTCAGGCCGCCCAGTCCGTAGTCAGCACCGTCTTGCAGGCCGTTGTTGTTGAAGTCCAGAAACGCCGTGCCCGATACGCTGCGGCCATTGGGTATCTCGGCAAAGTTGTTGCCGCTGGCCACGGTGTTGGGCGGCAGCACGATGCTGCCGATGCGGCTGGGCAGCGTGGTCAGCGTTGTCGCTGCGCCCGCCGTGCCGCCGTTGCCCACCGCGCCTGCGCTGGTGATGCCGTTGGACGTGCCAGCGGGCTGGGTGGGCTCGCGCACCGCGTAGCTGCCAGGCTGCAGGTTGCCAAAGCTGTAGTGGCCGGCCGCATCGGTGGTGGTGCTGGTGATGAGCACGCCGCCGCCATCGAGCAGGTCTACCGGCACACCAGAGAGGCCGCCTTCAGCGCCGTCCTGCAGGCCGTTGTTGTTCAGATCCAGGTAAACCGTGCCGCTGATGCTGGAGGGCACGATCTCGGCGAAATTGTTGTTGGCGCTGCCGCTGACCAGCCCAACGCCGCCGCTGCCCAGGACCACATTGGCAATCTGGCTGCTGGTCGCCGTGGGGTTGCTGCCTGTGCCGGGCGTGCCGCCGCTGCCAGCCACTGGCGTGATGCTGCCCGCCGTAGTGATGCCGTTGGTGGTGCCTGCGGGTTGCGTGGGTTCACACACGGAATAGGTTCCGGCCTGCAGACCGGCAAACAGGTAGTTGCCCAGCGTGTCCGTGGTGACGGGGTTTGTCAGGCCCGGCAGAACCAGCAGGGGCGCGGCACAGCTACTGCCGTCGTGCAGCGCGATGGCCACACCGGCAATCGGTGTATCCACCAGCGGCTCGTAGCTGCCGTTGGGCACCAGGTTGTTGTCCTGGAACACGTGGCCAGAAATGTAGCCCAGGGTACTGACAACCAGGGGCGCATTCGCGGCCTGCTGGTTGCTGCCAAAGTTGGTGAGCAGGCTGCCGGCCGGGATGTTGTTGTTGTAGTTGCCCGGCGTTGTGCCGGTGATGTCCACGCTGATGCTGCAACCACCGGCCGGAACCAGGGATCCGCTGGCGTAGCGCACCGTGCCCGACAGCGCGGTGGCTGTGACAGTGCCCGGGCAGGTGGTTTGCACATTGGGTGTGGCCGCAACCACCAAGGTGTCGGGCGCGGTGGGCAAGGTGTCGGTAAAGGCCGCGCTGAGGCTGGCCGCCGTGGCATTGGGGTTGGCCAGGACGATGGTCAGCGTGGACGTGGCCCCCGGGGAGATGACGCTGGGCACAAACTGCTTGGTTACCGAAGGCGGTGTGGTGACCACCAGCTGCGCGCTGGTGGCACTTTCATTGGTGACGCCTTCCAACGTGCTGAGGGCTCCGGAGGCCAGGCTGTTGGTATAGCTGCCAGGAATATTGCTGAGCACATTGACGCTGAGCGTGCAGCTCTGGTTGGCTGCCAGGGTGGCGCCGGTCAGGCGCACCGAGGTGCCCGCAGGCGTGGCCTGCACCACGCCGTCGCTGCAGGTGGTGGCCGCGTTGGGCACGGCGGCCAGCACCATGTTGGCGGGCAAGGTGTCCGTCAGGCTGGCCTGGTTGAGTGCCATGGCGTTGGGGTTGCTGATCTGCAGGGTCAGCACTGCAAGCTGGCCGGGAGCCTTGGTATCGCTGCCGGTGGTAAAGGGCGTGGGGTTGCCGCTGTCGAGCGTGAGGCTGCTGAAGGCCTTGTGCAGCAGCACCGGCTGCTTGGCGCGCAAGGTGTCGCTGGCGGGCTGGGTATTGGTGACCGGCGTACCGCCGACTTCAGCACTGATGGCAGAGGCGGCAATGGTGTTGACATAGTCACCGGCCAGATTGACCTGCACATCGATCTCCACATAGCACGAGGCCGATATGCCGTTGGATGCGGCCACGATGTTGGCCCCGGCAACCTGCACGCTGCCCGCAGTGGGCGCGGTCACGCTGGCGCCAGTGCAGGTGCTGACCGGGTTGGCGCCGGCGGGCACCACCATATTGGTGGGCAGGTTGTCGGTGAGGGACAGCTGGGTGACCGGCTGCGCCGTGGGGTTGTAGAAGGTGATGCGCAGGCGCGAGCGTTCGCCCGGCTTGATGACCTTGGGCGTGAACTGCTTGGCCAGGCCCACATTGCTCTGGGTGGTGAGACTGGTAGAAACCTGGGCGCTGTTGCTCAGGCCCTGGTCGGTCCGTATGGCTGCCGCCGGGATGAAGTTGGTGATGCCGCCCACCGCCGTGGAGGTGATGTTGACGGTGATATTGCAGGAGGCATTGGCCGCCAGGGACGCACCTGCGAGTGCCACCTGGGCTGCACCGGCCACGGCCGTGACCGTGCCACCCGGGCAGGTGGTGGTCGCAGACGGCGTAGAGGCAATCACCATGCCGTTGGCTGTGGAGCCTGCGGTGCCGTTGAGTGTGAAGTAGTCGGTCAGCGCCAGGTTGCTGACGGCCGTATTGCCGTTGTTGATGGTGATTGTCAGCGTGCTGACCTGGCCGGGGAAAGTCAGCGTGCTGGGGCTGGTGGCCTTGGCCACGGTCAGGTTGGTGGGCAGGCTGTAGTTCAACACGCCGGTCACGGCAGTCTGGTTGGACACGCCGCCGTTGGCGGTGATGGCGCCGGCCACCAGGGTGTTGGTCCAGTTGGCGCTGCCGGTGGCGGTGACATCAAACACCAGGTCACAACTGGCGTTGCCAGCCACGGTGGCACCCGTCAGGGCCACGCTGCTGCTGCCGGCTACGGCCGTGATGGCGGTGGCGCCTGCGCAGCTGGTGTAGGCGTTGGCCGGTGTGGCCACCAGCATGCCACCAGGCAGCGGGTCGGTCAGGGCCACGCCCGTCAGCGCGAGCGAGCCCGCATTGACCAGGTGGATGCTGACGGTGGAGCGTGCGCCGGAAGACACCTGCGCGGGGTTGAAGGTCTTGCTGCAAGGCGCGCCACTGCTGCACAGTGCCGAGTTGAAGACGATGGCGGCGGTAGCGGTCTTGGGGCCGACGTTGTTGGCCTGCACATTGTTGGCATAAATTTGCGAACCCGTCACCGAGGCGATGTTGGTATAGCTGCCTGCTGCGGCCACCACGTCCACCTGCAGGTTGCACGAGCCCGCCGCGCCGGTGCCGCCACCGGCGCGCGCCGGTACGGTAGCGCCATTCATCTGGAGGGAGGTGCTGCCAGGCAGCGCGCTGATCACCGGGCCGCCGCCGCAGGTGGTGGCGGCGTTGGCGGGGTTGGCCAGGCGCATCTGCCCTCCTCCTGCTGCGGCCAGAGGCAGGTTGTCACTGACGGCCACATTGCTCAGCGCATTCACCGACAGGTTGCTGATGGCGATCGTCATGCGGGTGGTTACACCCTCGTTGAGGGTACCGGACGGGCTGAAGGACTTGGCCACGGCCATCACATCGGCCACGTTGCCAGAGACGGTGTTCGAGGGCGTGCCGTTGCACACATCCACAGCGCCAGGCCGGTAGCAAACCGTGTTGGCACCCAGCTGGTTGGGGTAGCTGCTGCCCACGCTGGCGGTGGTGGCGGTCATGGCCCAGAAGCTGACGGTGCAGCGCCCGGCCGTGGTGCTGGACGTGCGTTGCGGCACGGTTTGCACCGTGAGGTTGGCGGTGGTGTCACCCACGGCACTGCTGGTGCTCACGCTGCCACAGCCGGCGCTGACCGTGGGCGTGTAGTCCACCGCGTTGATGACGCCGGTGAGAAAGGTCAGTCCGTTGGCCAGGCTGTCGCTGATGCGCACATCGGCCATGTCACTGGCTGTCCAGTTGTCCACCACCACCTGGAACCGGGCCGGGCTGCCGGCTGCGGCGTTGGACGGCGTAGGGCCGGCCTTGGCGATGTTGAAGGTGTCGTAAATGGTGACCGTGGCGCTCACGGGCTGGCTGACGATGGCGGCATCACCCACATCCACAGCACCCGTGGCCAGCACGTTTTGAAAGGCCTTGGGCGTGTTGGCCACCGGCAAGGCGCCGGTGAACGCAATGCTGATGGTGCAACTGCCAGCAGCCGGAATCAGGCCGCCGGCCAGGCGAATGCCCTCATTGGCACCGGTGATGGTCAGGGTGCCGCCACAGGCATTGGTGAGGGCGCTGTTGGTGCCGCTCACGCCGGTGACGCTCAGACCCGGGGGGGTGGTGCTGGCGTCATTGTCGATCTGGGCATCATCAAAAGTGGCTGTCAGCGGCACGGGGCCACTGTTGCCCAGCACGATGGTGAAGGTGCCACTCTGCCCTGCCGCCAGCGACACGGGGCCGGACTTGGACACATTCAGAGGCGAGCGCACCGTAAAGCCGGCTGTCGCGTTGGCAAGTGCGGGCAAGCCCACATCGTTCTGGAACTGGGTTGTGCGGCTGATGCTGTTGGTGGCGCCCTGCGTGTAGGCGCCTGCCGTGTGGTTGGCATCTACATTAAAGGACACGGTGCATGTGCCGTTGGCAGCAATGGTGCCGCCGCTGACGGCAAAAGACGTATCACCCGCAGCCAGAGCGGGTGAAAACGCAGGTGCCGCGCCGCCTGCGCAGCTGGTGCTGGCGTTGGGTGTGTTGGCCACCTTGATCAGGCCCTCTACCGCACCCAGGTTCGCCGGGTTGGCAAGGGTAGGAAAGGCGTCGGAAAAGCCCAGACCGGTCATGGCCACCGGGTTCGGGTTGGTGACCGTTACCGTCAGGGTGGTGGCGGCACCGCCCAGGATCAGCGTGCTGTTGCCAAAGCCCTTGGTAATACGCAGGGGCTGCAGCAGTCGCACATTGATGCTCTGGCTGACGGCACCCACATTGCTGACGCTGCCCCCGTCGTTGCCGGTGACCGCCCCGCCCGCAATCGCGTAGGTATAGGTTTGGGCCGTGCCGGTGCTGGTGGAGGCCGTGACCGGTATATCGATCACGCAACTGCCGTCGGTAGTACCCACCTTGGCGGGCACACGGGCGCCGTTGAGGTCTATCGACTGGCTGCCCGTGACCGCTGTGAGTGTTCCCGAGGTGGCGACTGCACCATTGCCATCGGCACAGCTGTACAGCGCAACACCCGCCACCTTGAGCCCGTTGCTCAGCGTGCCGGGCAAGGCATTGGCAAAGGCCACGGCACTTACCGGGCTGCCGCTGTTGCTATTGGAGAGTGTGATGCGCAGCGTTGTGGACTGGCCGGGGTAGATATCGGTCAGCGATCCAGTGGACAGCGTCACCGATGTACCCAAGGCCGCCCAAGCGGGCGAGGCCAACAACATCAGGGACAGAGTGGACGCACCTATCCCTGCGCGCGCAAACCGCGCACCCAACGCTTTTACTAGATTCATATAGTTTTATTCACACATCCTGAATGTGTGCAGCCCCGAAATATATTTTTGATTCGAACAACGCTCGTCGAATCCTAGCCGGGCCCTGGCTGTGGCAATGCCAAATTGGCACTTATATTTTTTTAAAAACTAGTGAATTAGTTGTCAAGAGAGGGAAATGTATGAACAGAACGACTATCTGTGTTCGCATTCATACGCGACAGATTATTCAGTGCGCCTTGGCTTGACTGTCTGTGCCAAAAACTCGTTGGCGACCAGCGCACCAATCACCAGTGTGCCGCCCAGCAGCACCGGCAGGCCTGGCTCCTCCCCTGCCCCCAACCACGCCAGCAAGATGCCGAAAATAACTTCCAGCAGTTGCAGCAGCGAGATCTCCGGCGCATGCAGCACACGCGCGCAGACCATGCACAGAACGCAGGGAATGGCCAACTGGAACACGCCCAGCAAGCCCAGTAGCATGACGTCGTGCCTGCTTGCCTGGAAGGGATAGGCCAGCACACAGGTAGCCAATGTGGATAGCACAGCACCCAGCAGCACGGCGGGCACCAGATCGAGAGCATGGCCCTGGTCGTGCGCGTACTGGCTGATGGTCCAGTTGATGGCCGCTGCAATCGGTATGGTCAGGGCCACCAGGCCGCCCAGCAGCGAGGCCGAGCCCATTTGGGAGGAGAACATATAGGCCATGCCACTGCCGGCCACCACAATCGCCACCCAGGTCCGCAGGGGAACCTGGAAGCCAATGGCCACGCGGGCCACCAGGGCTGTGAGCAGCGGGCCGAGCGACAGGGTCACCAGCACATGGCCCACGGTGGTGAGCGTGAAGGCCACCATATAGGACGTGAACATGACGGCCCAGCACAGGCCCGAGCCCCATAGGGCCCAACCAGCGTGGCGTATTTTTTGAAACACGGCCCTGCCCTGGAAGAAGGGCAGGATCACCAGCAGACTGAGAGACGCGAACAGCGCCCGCCAGAAGGTGACCTCAAAGGTGCGCGCGTATTCCAGATAGCGTGTGGCCACCCCTGCGGTAGACCACAGGAGTGCCACCAGCACCATCAGCCAGACGGCGTGGTGGTGGCGCAGTTTCAAGGCGTAACCAGATGGAAGCCGGATTAACGGCCAGCGCGCTTGCGTTCGCTCTCGGTCAAGTGGCGCTTGCGCAGGCGGATGGACTTGGGCGTGATTTCCACCAGCTCGTCATCCTCGATGAATTCCACACCGTACTCCAGCGTGCAGTCGATGGGCGGCGTGATCTTGATCGCATCTTCCTTGCCGGACACGCGGAAGTTGGTCAGCTGCTTGGTACGTGTGGCGTTGACCACCAGGTCGTTGTCACGGCTGTGGATGCCCACAATCATGCCTTCGTACACGGGGTCGTTGGGGCGCACAAACATGCGGCCGCGGTCGTCCAGCTTGCCCAGGGCGTAGGTGAAAATTTCACCGGCGTCCATGGAGATCAGCACACCATTCTTGCGCCCACCAATGTCACCCTTGTGCGGCTCGTAGCTGTCAAAGATGTTGGAGATCAGGCCCGAACCACGGGTCAAGTTCAAAAATTCATTGGTGAAGCCAATCAGGCCCCGCGCAGGAATACGGTACTCCAGGCGCACACGGCCACGTCCGTCCGGCTCCATGTTCACCAGATCGCCCTTGCGCTCGCCCAGGGCTTGCATCACGCCGCCCTGGTGCTGCTCTTCGATGTCGGCTGTGACCAACTCGATAGGCTCGTGCTTCTCGCCATTGACATCACGGAACACCACGCGCGGCTTGGAGACAGCCATCTCGTAGCCTTCGCGGCGCATGTTTTCCAAGAGGATGGTCAGGTGCAATTCGCCGCGACCCATGACTTCGAAGATGCCTTCTTCGTCGGTCTCTTTCACGCGCAGGGCCACGTTGTGTTGCAGCTCTTTTTGCAGGCGGTCCCAGATTTGGCGGCTGGTCACGTACTTGCCTTCGCGGCCGGCCAGGGGGCTGGTGTTGACGCAGAAGTTCATGGTCAGGGTGGGCTCGTCCACCTTGAGCATGGGCAGCGGCGCAGGGTTGGCAGGGTCGGTGATAGTCACGCCAATACCGATGTCGGTCAGGCCGTTGATCAGCACAATCTCGCCGGGGCCGGCTTCAGTGGCTTGCACGCGCTCCAGACCCTGGAAGGTCAGGACCTGGTTGATACGGCCCTTGACCGGCTTGCCGTCCGGACCTTCCATGACCACCACGTCCATCATGGGCTTGATGGTGCCCTGGCTGACGCGGCCCACGCCAATGCGGCCCACGAAGGTGGAGAAGTCCAGCGCCGAGATTTGCAGCTGCAGCGGTGCCTTGGGGTCACCGGTTTGTGCGGGCACGTGGGCCAGAATGGTGTTGAACAGGGCCGACATGTCGGGGCCCCACTGCTCACCCTGAGCGCCCTCTTCCATCGAGGACCAGCCGTTGATGCCGGAGGCATAGACCACGGGGAAGTCGAGTTGTTCGTCGGTGGCACCGAGCTTGTCGAACAGATCAAATGCAGCGTTGACCACGAAGTCAGGGCGCGCACCGGGCTTGTCCACCTTGTTGACCACCAGGATCGGCTTCAAACCAAGGGCCAGGGCCTTTTTGGTCACAAAGCGGGTCTGGGGCATGGGGCCTTCTTGCGCGTCAATCAGCAGCACCACGCCGTCCACCATGGAGAGGGCGCGTTCCACTTCGCCGCCGAAGTCGGCGTGTCCGGGGGTGTCCACGATGTTGATGTGAGTGCCTTCCCAGGTCACGGCGCAGTTCTTGGCCAGAATGGTAATGCCACGCTCTTTTTCAATGGCGTTGTTGTCCATCACGGTGTCGACCACTTTTTCGTGCTCGGCAAAGGTGCCGCTTTGGCGCAGCAGCTGGTCCACCATGGTGGTTTTGCCATGGTCAACGTGGGCAATGATGGCGATATTTCTGATTTGCTTATGGCTCATATTTCACTTTCAAACATTCATTAACTGCTGCTGCAGGGATTCACTGACCTCGGGCGGACTCAAGAGCCGCGTGGGGATCAACTCCCCGCCTTTCACATGCGCGCTACCCAGAAGTGCGCGCGGTTGCTCGGCAAAAACTGCCACTGCATCCGCATCACCCCAGGCACCGCGCCTGCGCATTCCACTCAAAAACCGTGCCGCATTGTCGGCATCCAGCGTGACCACGGTGTGACCCGCGAGCAGCGCCTCTGGGGGCTGCACACAGGCCAGCCGCTCTGCGTCACTCATCGCTTCCAGCGCGGCGACCGTCACACACTGCGCCTGGCCAAACCCGCCGGTGCGGATGCGGCGCAGCGCACTGAGGTGGGCGCCACATCCCAGCGCCTCACCGATGTCCTCGCCCAGGGTGCGGATGTAGGTGCCTTTGCTGCACGCCACCTCCAGGTCCACTTCCGGGCACTCTGCGTCCAGCCGTGCTGCCACGATCTGGATGCTGTAAATCGTCACATGGCGGGCTTCCCGCTCAATCTCAATGCCAGCCCTGGCGTACTCGTACAGGGCTTTGCCATCCTTCTTCAGGGCACTGTGCATGGGCGGCACCTGGGAGATGGGGCCGGTAAACCGTTGCACCGCTTCTTCCAGCTGCTCCACCGTGAACTGCACAGGTCGCTCTTCTATCACTTCACCTTCGGCATCCGCCGTACTGGTCTTTTGCCCCAGGCGCAGCGTGGTCGCATACGCCTTGTCGGCATCCAGATGCACCTGGCTGAACTTGGTGGCCGCACCAAAACAAATGGGCAACACCCCCGTGGCCAGCGGATCCAGCGTGCCGGTATGGCCTGCCTTCTCGGCCCGTAACAACCACTTCACTTTTTGCAAAGCCTGGTTGCTGGAAAGGCCCAAGGGCTTGTCCAAGAGCAGAACACCATGCACAGGTCTGCGCTGCACCTTGGCTTTTTGCTGGGAAACCTTGCCGCCCTTGGGAGCGGCAGTCGCTCCTTGGGACGGCCCGGCGCTTTCCATGTTCAGTCGTCCTTCGCCTTCGAAGCCACGGCCTTCGCAATCAGCGCATTCATGTCCGCCGCCCGCTCCACCGTCTGGTCAAAGTAGAAGTGCAGCGTGGGCACGGTGTGGATGTGCAGGCGCTTGAACAGTCCGGCACGCAAGAAGCCCGCAGCCTGGTTCAAACCTTCTGCCGTCTGCACCGGGTCGCCCACCAGCAGGCTGAAGAACACCTTGGCGTGCGCATAGTCGGGTGTGACTTCCACCGCCTGGATGGTCACCATGCCCACCCGTGGGTCTTTGAGCTCGCGCGCAATCAGCTCGGTCAGATCCCGCTGGATCTGATCGGCCACGCGAAAGCCGCGGTTCGGGGTGGAGGACTTCTTCTTCACCATGCTTGTCTCTTTGCCCTTGCCACTTACAGCGTCCGTGCGATTTCGCGCACTTCAAAGAACTCGAGCTGGTCACCTTCGTTGATGTCGTTGTAGTTCTTGAGCTTGATACCGCACTCGAAGCCTTCCTTGACTTCGCGCACATCGTCTTTCATGCGCTTCAGGGAGTCGAGCTCGCCGGTGTAGATCACCACGTTGTTGCGCAGCAGGCGGAAATGCGAGCTGCGGTTGACAAAGCCGCTGGTAACCATACAACCCGCAACCGTGCCGATCTTGGAGGCCACGAACACGGTGCGGATCTCGGCAGAACCGATAACCTCTTCGCGCTTCTCGGGGGCCAGCATGCCGGACATGGCGGCCTTGAGCTCATCCACCGCGTCGTAAATGATGTTGTAGTAGCGGATGTCCACGCCGTTGTTCTCGGCCAGCTTGCGCGCACCGGCATCGGCCCGCACATTGAAGCCGATCACCACCGACTTGGAGGCAATGGCCAGGTTGATGTCGGACTCACTGATGGCACCCACTGCGGCGTACACCATCTGCACCTTGACCTCTTCGGTGGAGAGCTTGAGCAGCGACTGCGCCAGCGCTTCCTGGGAACCCTGCACATCGGACTTGACGATGATGGGCAGCATCTTGACGTCGCCACTGGACAGATCACCAAACATGTTTTCCAGCTTGGCGGCTTGTTGCTTGGCCAGCTTGGTGTTGCGGAACTTGCCTGCGCGGTAGGTGGCAATTTCACGGGCCCGGCGTTCGTCGGACATGACCATGAATTCATCACCGGCTTGCGGCACTTCGGTCAGGCCCTGGATTTCCACCGGAATGGAAGGACCGGCCATCTTGATGGGTTTGCCGTTTTCGTCCAGCATGGCGCGCACGCGGCCATAGGTCTGGCCCGCCAGCACCACGTCACCGGCCTTGAGCGTGCCGGACTGGATCAGCACCGTGGCCACCGGGCCGCGGCCCTTGTCCAACTGCGCTTCAATGACCAGGCCCTTGGCCATGGCATCCACCGGGGCCTTGAGCTCCAGCACTTCGGCTTGCAGCAGCACCTGCTCCAGTAAGGCATCGATGCCCATACCGGTCTTGGAGGACACGGCCACAAAGGGAGAATCGCCACCGAATTCTTCGGGCACGACTTCTTCCACCACCAGCTCGTTCTTCACGCGCTCGGGGTTGGCATCGGGCTTGTCCGACTTGGTGATTGCCACCACGATAGGAACGCCGGCCGCCTTGGCGTGCTTGATGGCTTCCTTGGTTTGCGGCATCACGCCGTCGTCTGCTGCCACCACCAGAATCACAATGTCGGTAGCCTTGGCACCGCGGGCACGCATGGCGGTAAACGCCTCGTGGCCGGGGGTGTCGAGGAAGGAGACCATGCCGCGCGGAGTTTCCACGTGGTAGGCACCGATGTGCTGGGTAATGCCACCGGCTTCACCGGCCGCCACCTTGGCGCGGCGGATGTAATCCAGGAGCGAAGTCTTGCCGTGGTCCACGTGGCCCATGACGGTGACCACCGGGGCGCGCGGCAGGGACTCTGCGTGCTGGCCCAGGGTTTCGTCGTCGGTGAAGGCTTCCGGATCATCCAGTGCAGCCACCACGGCCTTGTGCCCCATGTCTTCCACCAAAATCATGGCGGTGTCCTGGTCCAGCGGCTGGTTGATGGTGACCATCTGGCCCAGCTTCATCAGTTGCTTGATGACTTCGGACGCCTTCACAGCCATCTTGTGGGCCAGTTCGGCCACAGTGATGGTTTCTGGCACGTGCACTTCCAGCACGCGGGTTTCCACCGGCGCTTGCTGCTGTTGGTGGTTGTCACGGTCGCGGTCATTGCTGCCACGGCGGCCGCGTGGGCCCGTGCGCCAGTTGGTCGAACGGCCAGCGCCTGCACCGGTGTCGCCACGGGTCTTGAGCTCTTTCTTCTTGGCCGGATCGCCTGCCCAGCTGCTGGACAGCTTGGCGGATTTGACTTCCTTGTTGGCGCCGGGGGCAGCTGTCGTGGCGGCACCGGGTGCGGGCTTGGCGCCCGGCTTGGGCGGCACTGTGCCAGCTGGCGGCTTGTGCAGCGTGCCCTTGATGCCGGCCTTGGCAGCCGCTTCGGCGCGGATTTCTTCGGGGCGCTTGGCTACCAGCACGCGCTTGGGCGCGGACATCATGTTGCGGATGGCCGCGGCTTCGGCTTCGGCCTTGCGGCGGCGGTCGCCCAGATCGGCGGCGCGCGATGCGTCTTCAATGGCCTGGGCCTTGGAGGCAGCCGCAGCTGCAGCGGCTTTTTCAGCGTCCTGCTCGCGCTTGAGTTCGGCGGCAGCAGCAGCGGCGGCAGCCACGGCAGCGTGGTCGATTTCCGGCACGGGCTTGGCCTTGGCCTTGACTTGCGGCTTGGTCGCAGCGTCGCGGGCGGCTTGCTCCTTGGCAGCCTGGACATCGGCGGCCTGCTTGGCAGCAGCGTCGTTGGCATCGCTGGCGGCGCGGGCTTCCTGCTCTTCGCGTTCCTTGCGGCGCTGGGCCAGCTCTTCCTCCTGGCGGCGGATGAATTCGGCCTGGTGGCGGGCTTCTTCCTCGCGTCGGGTCAGTTCGGCATGGTCCACAGCGGGTGCGGCCTGTGCCTGTTCGGCTTCGTCATGCTCCATTCCGTCCACGGGCTGATCGGTTCCGTCTTCGCGTCGCACAAAGGTGCGCTTCTTGCGCACTTCCACCTGGATGGTGCGGGCCTTGCCGCTGGCATCGGCCTGCTTGATCTCGGTGGTCTGCTTCTTGACCAGGGTGATCTTCTTGCGCTCGGGCGCGGCAGTGCCATGGCTGGTCTGCAGGTAGCTCAGCAGCTTGTGCTTGTCGGCTTCGTTGAGCGGGTCGGTGGCAGCCGTTTTGGCTACTCCGGCCGACTTCAGCTGCTCGATCAGCGTCTCGGTGGATTTCTTGAGCTCATTGGCGAACTCGGCGACGGTCGTACTGGACATTTGTTACTTAACCTTTGGCGTCGGCTGGCAGTGCCTTGTGGGAGCTGCCAGCCATTTCTGGACTTCTATTGCATAACCATTACTCTTGAGAAGCGGCGTCATTGGAAAACCAATGTGCGCGCGCCTTCATGATCAGGGCGGTGGCCTCTTCAGCGGTCTGGCCGGTGATGTCGGTGAGTTCATCAACGGCCAGGTCGGCCAGGTCATCACGGGTGTGAATGCCCTGGTCGGCCAGCTTGCCGATCAGCTCAGGTGTCAGGCCTTCCAGATCACGCAGGTCTTGGGAGACCCCTTCCACATTTTCCTCGTGGGCGATTTCCATCGTCAGCAAGGCGTCTTTGGCACGGTTGCGCAGCTCATGCACCGTGTCTTCGTCAAAGCTTTCGATCTCCAGCATTTCCTGCAAGGGAACGTAAGCCACTTCTTCCAGGCTGGTAAAGCCTTCAGCAATCAGGATGTCGGCGATTTCTTCGTCCACATCGAGTTTTTCCATGAACAGGCGGCGGCCGGAGTCGGTCTCCACAGCCAGCTTCTGCGCGCTCTCAGCAGCGTCCATGATGTTGATCTTCCAGCCGGTGAGCTCGGACGCCAGGCGCACGTTCTGTCCGCCGCGGCCAATGGCGATGGCCAGGTTTTCCTCGTCCACCACCACGTCCATGGCATGGCGCTCTTCGTCCACCACGATGGAGGACACATTGGCCGGAGCCAGCGCGCCAATCACGAACTGGGCAGGGTCTTCGCTCCACAGCACAATGTCCACGCGCTCGCCAGCGAGCTCGTTGGTCACACCATTCACACGGGTGCCACGCACGCCGACACAGGTGCCGATGGGGTCTACGCGCTTGTCGTGCGAGAGCACGGCAATCTTGGCGCGGGAGCCAGAGTCACGGGCACAGGATTTGATCTCCAGCAGGCCTTGCTCGATCTCGGGCACTTCCTGGCGGAACAGCTCGATCATGAACTCGGGTGCCGAGCGCGACAGCACAATCGGTGCACCGCGAAGGGTCAGGTCCACTTCCATGATCATGGCGCGCACGCGGTCGCCGGTGCGCAGGTTTTCCTTGGGGATCATCTCGCTGCGGCGCAGACGGCCTTCGACGCGGCCGCTCTCCACAATGATGTCGCCCTTGTCCATGCGCTTGACGGTGCCAACAAAGATTTTTTCGCCGCGTGCCATGAAGTCGTTGAGCAGCATTTCGCGCTCGGCGTCACGGATTTTTTGCAGGATGACCTGCTTGGCGGCCATGGCACCAATGCGCCCGATGGGCACCGAGGGCACGGACTCTTCGATGTACTCGTCGACTTCGATGTCGGCAATCTGCTCCTGTGCTTCAAACAGCAGGATTTCCTGGTCGGGCAGTTGCAGACCGGCCTCGTTGGGCACCACGTGCCAGCGGCGGAAGGTTTCGTAGTTGCCGCTGTCGCGGTCCAGGGCCACCCGGATATCTACTTCACCGGGGAAGAGCTTTTTGGTGGCTTGCGCCAGTGCTGCTTCCACAGCGCCCAACACCACATCACGTTCCACGTTTTTCTCACGGGAAATAGCTTCAACCAGCATCAACAGTTCGCGATTCATGCCATGACTCTCCTGATCACTCTTATCAACAACAAAACTAAACTTCCTGGCCCACGGCCGGCTCTTCGCCACCCGTGCTGCCGCCCTGTCCACGCCCCTTGAAGCTCACAATCGGAGCCAGGCGCGCTTCGCGTATTTCATCCAGCGTAAAACCCAAGGCCTGCATAGGCGGGGGCACACGCTTCTTGCTCACCCGCTGACCGGGCTTCGGGAGCGGCGCATCGCTCCACACAATTTGCCAGCTCACAGCACCGTCTTCCAGTGCCACACGTTCGAGCGCACCACGGAACTTCTTGCGGCTGGCGTGCACCTGGCCGTTGGCCGCTGCACCCATGGGGGCCTTAAGCGTGATGTCGATCACATGGCCGACAAAACGCTCGAAGTCGGCCGTGTGGCGCAAGGGGCGGTCAATACCGGGCGAGGAAACCTCCAGCCGCTTGTATTCAATACCGTCCACCTCCAGCGCAAACAGCAACTGGCGGTTGACCTTTTCGCAATCTTCCACATTGATGAACTCGTCGACTTGCACGACACCTTCAGCGGGCTTGGTCCAAGGCAAATCGATGGTGATGCGCAACAGGCCGCCAGCGGAGCGTTCAATCTCCACCAGGTCGTAACCCAAGCCGCTCACTGTCTGTTCAACGATTTCCTGTAACGCCACGCTGCATCAATCCCTATTCAAAAACCACACATCAAAAACAATCGCCCAAAAAAAACGGGCGGTAAATACCCGCCCGTTTGGTCGTGAGCTTGGATTGTACTGCAAAAGCTGGGGAAAGCCCCTTGATTCCTAACGAATTACGCGGTGGCGGCGAGCAAACTGCGGGTGTACGGCTGCTCTGGCGATTCGAACACCGCTTGCACCGGACCCTGCTCCACGATGCGGCCGTCTTTCATGACCAATACGCGATGTGCCATAGCCCGGATCACGTCCACATCGTGGGTGATGAGCAGGTAGGCCAGGCCGTGCTCGGCCTGCAGGCGCTGCAGCAGCTGCAAAATTTGCTGGGCCATGGTGACGTCCAGCGCGCTGGTGGGCTCGTCGAGCACCAGCACGCGCGGCTGCACGATGAGCGCGCGGGCAATGGCGATGCGCTGGCGCTGGCCGCCGGAAAACTGGTGCGGATAGCGCTGCAGCAGGCCAGGGAACTGGGCATCTTCCAGGCCCACCTCCTGCAGGGCGGCAATGACACGCTCACGCACCTGGGCAGGTACCAATTCAGGCGCATGCACCGACAGACCCTCGCCCACAATTTCTTCCACCGTCATGCGCGGCGAGAGCGAAGAAAACGGATCCTGAAACACCACCTGCAACTGGCTGCGCATATGCAGGTCCAGCGCCCTGCCCTGCCCCCAGGCCTGTCCGAACAGGTGCACTTCATTGGAAAATTTCAACAAGCCCAGCACGGCCAAAGCCAGCGTAGATTTGCCAGACCCCGACTCGCCCACAATGCCCAGCGTCTGCCCGGCGCGCAGGCACAGGTCGGCCCCCTGCACGGCCACAAACTCGTCCCGTCCAAACCAGCCGGCAAAGCCTGGCTTGGGAATGGGGTAACCCACGCGCAGGTTCTTGGTGACCACGGCTTCTTCGGCCTCGGGCTTGGCTGCCACCACGTTGCGCACCGGGCGACTGGCCAGCAGGCTGCGCGTGTAGGCATGGGCGGGGTTGGCGAAGATATCGGCCACCGGCCCAAGCTCTACGATGTGGCCGCGCTCCATTACCGCCACCCGGTCTGCAAATCGGCGCACCATGTTCAGGTCGTGTGTGATCAGGAGCACAGCCAAGCCCATTTTCTTTTGCAGGCTGTCCAGCAAATCCAGAATCTGCTGGCGCACCGTCACGTCCAGGGCAGTAGTCGGCTCGTCGGCAATCAGCAGCTTGGGGCTGCAGGCCAGGGCCATGGCCATCATGGCGCGCTGGCGCTGGCCGCCTGAGAGCTGGTGCGGGAAGGCACCAGCGCGGCGCTCGGGCTCGGCGATTCCGGTGTCGGCCAGCAGGCTGATGCTTTTCTGCACGGCCTCGCGCTTTGAGAGGCCCATCTTGAGCTGCAAAACCTCGGCAATCTGCTCGCCTATGGTGAACAAGGGGTTGAGCGCCGTCATGGGCTCCTGAAACACCATGGCAATGTCCTGGCCGCGGATGGCGCGCAGCGCGCGTGGCGCGAGGCGCAGCAGGTCGACCGCAGTACCAGCCGAGCCTGCCTTTGCCTCAGCAAGCCCAGCTGCGTCAGCCTGTGGTGCGCCAGCAATGGCGCCAGCATCAAACAAGACCTGGCCACTCACCTGGGCACCTTCAGCCAAGCCCAGCAAGCTGAGCGCCGTCACCGTCTTGCCCGAGCCAGATTCGCCCACCAGGGCCAGCTTCTCGCCAGCTGCCAGCGAAAAGCTGGCGCCATGCACCACGGCCTGATCTCCAAAGGCGATGTCCAAATCGCGGACTTCCAGCAAACTCATTGCTCAGCCTTTCGCGGATCCACGGCGTCACGCAGGGCGTCGCTCATAAAGGTCAGCAGCAGCAGGGTGACTACCAGCACAGCAAAGGTGGCAATGGAGATCCACCAGGCGTCGATATTGTTCTTGCCTTGCGACAGCAACTCACCCAAGGAAGGCGTGCCGGGCGGCACACCCAGGCCCAGAAAGTCCAGGGAGGTCAGGGCCAGGATGGCGCCGCTCATGCGAAAGGGCAAAAAGGTCACCACCGGTGTCAGGCTGTTGGGCAGCACATGGCGGGTGATGATCTTCCAGTTGGACACGCCCAGCGCGCGGGCGGCGCGCACATAGTCCATCTGCCGGTTGCGCAGGAATTCGGCACGCACATAGTCCGACAGGCCCATCCAGCCAAACAGGCTGAGCAAGGCCAAGAGCAGGGCCACGCTGGGCGCAAAC
The DNA here is from genome assembly GCF_003415675.1 of Rhodoferax lacus. Classification (GTDB taxonomy): domain Bacteria; phylum Pseudomonadota; class Gammaproteobacteria; order Burkholderiales; family Burkholderiaceae_C; genus Allorhodoferax; species Allorhodoferax lacus. The sequence continues at coordinate 338,068 of NZ_QFZK01000001.1, read as the reverse complement.
ACCGCGCTGAAAATAATCAACAAGTAGAGCTCCGGCATGGAGCCCCAGATCTCGATGAAGCGCTGAAAGGCCAGGTCAATCTTGCCGCCAAAAAACCCCTGTACTGCGCCGGTAAGCACGCCAAGGGCCACTCCGGTCACCGTCAGGGCCAGTGCAAACAGCACGCTGACCCGAAAGCCGTAAATCAGCTGGGCCAACAGGTCACGCCCCCGGTCATCCGTGCCCAGCCAGTTGTCGGCGCTGGGCGGTGCCGGGTTGGGGAACTTGGCAAAGTAGTTCAGCGTCTTGGGGCCGTAGCGGTTGGGTGCGAAAACGGCCCAGTTGCCGGGCTCAGCGAGCTTTTGGCGAATGAAAGGGTCCAGGTAGTCGGTGGGGGTGGCAAAGTCGCCGCCAAAGGTTGTTTCCGGATAATCACGGGCAATCGGCCAGTAGGCCTGACCCTGGTAGACCACCAGCAGCGGCCGGTCGTTGGACACCAGTTCGGCGGCCAAACTCAGCAGCACCAGGGTGCAGAACAGCACCAGGCTCACAAAGCCCAGGCGGTTGCGCTTGAAACGCAGCCAGGCGCGGCGCGTGGGTGACAGGGATGCGGTGGGCTTAGTCAAAACGTACCCTCGGGTCCACCCAGACATAGCAAAGATCGGAGATGAGTTTGGTCACCAGCCCGATCAGCGTGAATAAAAACAGCGTACCCATCACCACCGGATAGTCGCGCCGGATCACGCTCTCGTAACTGAGCAGCCCCAGGCCGTCGAGCGAAAACAGCGTCTCAATCAAGAGCGAGCCGGTGAAGAAGGCGCCAATGAACGCCGCCGGAAAGCCAGTGACGATGGGGATGAGCGCATTGCGCATCACATGTTTCCACAGCACGCGCTGCTCGGACAGGCCCTTGGCCCGGGCCGTCACCACGTACTGCTTGCGGATCTCTTCCAAAAAAGCGTTCTTGGTCAGCATGGCGGTCACGGCAAAGCTGCCCAGCACCATGGCCGTAACCGGCATGGCGATGTGCCAGAGGTAATCGACGATGCGCGCCCCCCAGGCCATCTGCTCCCAGTTGCTCGATACCAGGCCGCGCAGGGGGAACCACTGCAACTGCCCGCCAAACACCACCAAGAGCGCCACGCCCAGCACAAAGCCGGGAATGGCATAACCCACCAGAATCAGCAGCGTGGTGACAAAGTCGAAGCGGCTGCCGGCGCGCACCGCCTTGGCCACGCCCAGCGGCACGGCCACCAGGTAGCTCAGGAAAAAAGTCCACAGGCCCAGGCTCATGGACACCGGCAGCTTTTCCCAGATGAGTTGCGAGACGGCGCGGTTCTGGAAGAAGCTGGTGCCCAGGTCAAAGCGCGCAAACTGCTGCAGCATGCGCCAGAAGCGCTCGGGGGCCGGTTTGTCAAACCCATACAAGGCCTTGGCCTGTTCAATGCGCTTGGGGTCCACGCCCTGCGAGCCGCGGTAGCTCAAACCCCCTTCGGCGCTGGTGCCCTTGCCGGCCTTGGCCTCGGCCAGATACTGCTCCACCGGGCCACCGGGCACGAATTGCACCACCACAAAGGTGAGGAACAGCACGCCAAACAGCGTGGGCAGCATCAGCGCTAGGCGCTTGAGGATGTAGGCCGCCATCAGCGTGCCCACCAGGTTTCAATGGCCCAGCTCTCGCCCGGGGAATACGGAGGCACGGTGTCCGGCTTGGCCAGGCGCCAGGCATTAAAGACCATGCGGTGGGTGGAGGCCGACCATTGGGGGATAAGGATGTGGCTATGGGCAATCAAGCGGTCCAGCGCGCGGCAGGCGGGCAGCAGTTCGGCCTTGGATTTGGCGCTCACCATCGCGGTGATGAGCGCATCCACCGCCGGGCTCTGGATGCCGCTGTGGTTGCCCGAGTCTTCCTGTGTGGCGGCCTTGCTGCCAAACAGGTCGGCAAATTCCTGACCGGGGTTGTTGGTGCCGCCATAGGCCAGCGAGACGATATCGAAATCAAACTTCTGCAGGCGCTGCTGGTAGAGCGAGAAGTCAGCGGTGCGGAAGTTGAGCTTCACGCCAATTTTTTCCAGGTTGCGCGCCCAGGGGCTGACCACGCGGGCACCGCCCTCGTTGCTGTCCAGCATCTCCAACTCCAGCACCGCATTCTTGCTGTTGCGCAGGGCGCCGTCGCGGTATTCCCAGCCCGCATCCTTGAGCAGTTGCTGGGCTTGGCGCAGGTTGCCGCGCAGGCTGTTGGTTCCATCGGTGCGCGGTGCTGTGGCCATGGGGCCGAAGCTTGCGTCCGGAATCTTGCTGCGCCAGGGTTGCAGCAATGCCAACTGCGCGGCATCCGGCTCGCCGCTGGCCTGGCAGTCGGTGTTGCCAAACAGGCCCTGCACGCGCTGGTAGGCGCCGTAAAACATCTGGCGGTTCATCCACTCGTAGTCCAGGGCCAGGCCCAGGGCCTGGCGCACGCGTACATCCTGCAGCAGCGGGCGGCGGGTATTGAGCACGTAGCTCTGAAAACCGGTGGGCAGGCGGTGCGGCAGTTCGGCCTTGACCAGCTCGCCGGTGTCGAACTTGCGACCGTTGACGCGCCGGGCCCAGTCACCGGCCGAGAAAAAACGCATCAGGTCAAATTCGCCCGCCTTGAGGGCCTCGAGTTTGGCCGTGTTGTCCTTGTAAATCTTGACGGTGATGCGGTCAAAGTTGGCCGTGCCCTTGCGCACACTCAGGTCCCGCGCCCAGTACGATGGGTCACGCACGTAGGTGATGTCTTTGCCAAAGTTCACCGGGCCGATCTTGTAGGGGCCGCTGCCAATGGGGATGTCCATCACCACCTGGTCAAAGGGCTTGCCCTGACCCCAGCGCTGGCTGAACACCGGCAGGCCGCCCACGGTGAGCGGTAGCTCGCGGTTGGGTTTTTTAAAGCGGTAGCGCACGGTGCGCGTATCCAGTACGTCCACGCCCGCTACGTCCTCCAAATTGCTGCGGATGCTGGGCGATACCAGCGGGCCGTTCAGGGTGTCAAAGCTGTGCTTCACGTCGGCTGCCAGCACCGCGTCGCCATTGTGGAAACGGGCGTTGGCGCGCAGGCGAAACGTGGCACTCAAGCGGTCCGGCGCCACTTGCACGTCCTCAGCCAGCAGGCCGTAAGCGGTGGCAGTTTCGTCCAGGGAGCCGGTGAGCAGGGTGTCGAACATCAGGCTGCTCAGATACGCCGGGGCCGAGCCTTTGATGGTGAAGGGGTTGTACTTGTCAAAGGTGGACACGCGCAGGTTGCTCACCAGGCGCAGCTCACCCCCCTTGGGGGCAGCTGGGTTGACGTAGTCGAAGTGGTCAAAGCCCGGGGCGTATTTGAAGTCGTCCCACAGGGCATACCCGTGCGCGGCCCAGCCGGGAAAGGCACAGACACAGAGCAGCATGGACAGCAAAAGACGCATGCGACAATTCTGCACCAGACAATGCAATCTTCCCGAGGACCTATGGGCTTTTTAGCTGGCAAAAAATTGTTGATTACCGGCGTGCTTTCGAACCGCTCCATTGCCTATGGCATTGCCACAGCCTGCCGCCAACAAGGGGCCGAGCTGGCCTTCAGCTATGCGGGAGAGCGCTTCCGGGAGCGCATCACCGAGTTTGCAGCGGAATTCGAATCTGAACTGGTGTTTGATTGCGATGTGGGCAGCGATGAGCAGATCGCCGCACTCTTCAAAGACCTGTCTGCCAGCTGGCCCACCTTCGACGGCTTTGTGCACAGCATCGGCTTTGCGCCGCGTGAAGCCATTGCCGGCAACTTTTTGGACGGGCTCTCGCGTGAGAGCTTCAAGGTGGCCCATGACATCAGCGCCTACAGCTTTCCGGCCATGGCCAAAGCCGCCCTGCCCTACCTCAACGACAAGGCCGCCCTGCTGACCCTGAGTTACCTGGGTGCCGAACGCATCATTCCGCACTACAACACCATGGGCCTGGCCAAGGCATCTCTTGAAGCCTCGGTGCGCTACCTGGCCGAGGCTGTGGGCTGCATGCCCGATGGCCGCGCCATCCGCGTCAATGGCATCAGCGCCGGCCCGATCAAAACGCTGGCCGCCAGCGGCGTGAAGGACTTTGGCAAGCTACTGAACTACGTGGCAGCGGCCGCACCCACGCGCCGCAATGTGACAATCGAAGAGGTTGGCAATGTGGCCGCCTTCATGCTGAGCGACCTGGCCAGCGGCATTACCGCTGAAATCACCTATGTGGACGGCGGCCACAGCAAGACCATGGGCGCCGTTGCGGCTGACTAAGTCGAGCGAGGCCGAGTAAGGCCGACTGCACCAATTGAAAAGTAATAATACAGACATGAACACACCTATCCCTTTGCACCAACTTCCCCAACAGAACATCTTTAAGGCAGGCGACGTGTTCGTGCTGTTTGGCGAACTCTTTGGACGCGGCTACGCCAATGGCCTGGTGAATGAAGCGCGTCAGGCGGGCATGCAGATCATCGGCATCACCGTGGGCCGACGCGACGCCGGCAACGCGCTGCGCCCTCTGAACGCGGAGGAACTGACTGCAGCCGAACTGGCACTGGGCGGCACGATCATCAATGTGCCGCTGATGGCCGGCTTTGATGCCGATGCGCCCGCCGGTGAGCCCACCCCCACCGACCTGCTGGGCGCCCTCACCCTCAAGACCTGGACCGAGGACAAACTAGACTGGGCCCATATCGACAAGTGCCAGGCCATTGGCGTCAAGCGCTTCACCGATGCGCTGGCTGAGGTGATGGCCACCCTGGGCGAGATGATTCCCGCAGGCCGCAATGTATTTTTTGCCCACACCATGGCCGGCGGCATTCCCAAGGCCAAGGTGTTTTTGGCCATTGCCAACCGCGTGTACAAGGGCCGTGGCGAGCGCTTCATGTCCTCGCAAACGCTGCTGGACAGCGACCTGGGCAAGCTGATCCTGAAAAATTTTGATGAAGTGTCGGCCAACACCTTCGGGCACCTGATTGAAGCCAGCGCCGCCATCCGCGCCCGTGCGGAAGGCTCGGGAGCCCAGGTGCGCTATTCGGCCTATGGCTACCACGGCACCGAGATCCTGATTGACGGCAGCTACCACTGGCAGACCTATACCAACTACACCCAGGGCCTGGCCAAGATGCGCCTGGAGCGCATTGCCGAGGAAGCGTGGAGCCGGGGCATCAAGGCCACCGTCTACAACTGCCCGGAAATCCGCACCAACTCGTCCGACATTTTTGCCGGCGTGGAGTTGCCATTGATCCCGCTGCTCAACGCCCTCAAGAAGGAAAACGGTGGCGCTTGGGCCCAGGCGCAGTTCGAAGCCAGCCAGGCATTGCTGGCCGACGGCATCACGCTGGAGCAGGTGCTGGACAAGGTGCTGGACTTCCAGCGCAACCCGGTCATGCTGCCCTTCCGCAACTTCGCTGCCTGGCCCATGCCCAACAGCCAGTTGCAGGCCGACCTGACCATTGGCACCTCGGACGAGGTGCAGAAAATGCACCGCGACAGCAAGGCCTTGGTGACTGACCTGCTCAGTGGACTGGTGATTGAAGCCACCGGCCCACTGATCTTCCGCGAGTCCTCGGCGCCCACCGGCCCGGTGCTGTGGCTCAACCATGACATCATTGCGCGCCAGCTCAATCTGCTGCACGCTTGAAGTCACACAGCCAAAAAAAAGAGCGCCTTGGGCGCTCTTTTTTATGTCTTTCCACGCTTCCGCACACTAAACCGTACGACTAACCAGCTGACCCTTTTGAAAACGGTCCAAGGCCCGGGTAATTTGCAGGGCGGCTTCCGAGGGGAACTGCAGGATTACCTCTTTGGTGGCCCTGTCCGTCAGCTGGATCAAGGCTTTGCCCGTGGTTTGGTCCACCACAAAGGCCAGCGCCGGGTTCAGCTTGTCCATCTTCGCCTGCAGATCTTGCACCTGGCTGGCCAGTTCTTCCTTGGAAAGGGCCTTGGCCGCTTGCTTGATGGTCTTGCTGGTGCTGCTCTGCACCTCAGGCTTGCTGGCATCGCTTGCCATTGCACCCGTTTTCACCTCGATCGCAACCGCCCCCACATCCGGCCGCACTGCCACAGGCACCAGAACCTGAGGCAAGCTGGGTTGCGATTGGGTGGACGAAACGGTAGCCATAGCCTCATCTTCGGAAGTTCCGAAGCAATCTTGAGGACTATTTTCTGGATATTTTCAAAGCCCGGCCGATACCGTCCGGGGAAGCAGGCCGTACAGCAGTTCCCGAAACGCCATTTGGGCCTTGTGAATGTGTTCGTTCTTGTAGGGAAAAATCTGTTCCACATCCATGGCATGCACCACGCCGCCATGGTCGATTTCAAACAGCAGCAGCTCTCCGTCCCGGGTTTCGGCGCAGTCCATCACCAGATAGTCCAGCTGCATGCGCTGGCAAATAGTGTCCAGCGCGGCCCGATGCCTTTGCACAAAGTCCGGAAAGTCCCGCATGAAGCGGGCTTCCTCCTGGCGCTTCCAGTCGTCCTCGTACATGCCCGCGTTCACATAGTGAATCATCCAGTTGGATGAGATACCCATATGGCAGACAAAGGCCTGGCCCTTGATGAAGGCGATACGGATCTTGCGGAACTGGCCTTCGGCATCGCTGTAGTCAATAAACGGGGCCAGGAAGAATTCGGTGTCCTCCAGCCCGGCCAGGTAGTGGGCTACCTCGGCAGCGTTGTCAATCTTTTGCAGGTCTGCCCCGGCCTGCGAACCCACGGGCCGCAGAATGATGGGAAAGCTGCAGTCGCCGGCAAGTTGCGATTCTCCGGTTTGCCCCATCACCAGCGCATACAGGTCGGCCACTGAGACGCGCACAGTCGGTGGCGCCAACAGCTGCGGAATTCCGCTGAGCAGGCTGCTGGCCTGGTCCCGCCCGGTGTGGGGAATGTATTGGGGCGCGTTCAGCACCGGACGGCTCCAGCCTTCAAGCTGCTTCTGCAAGGCTTTGAGCAAGGGGCGGTTGGCGTCGGAATCCGAAATGCCGACAAACAGCACATCATGCGCTGGCACATCGGCCAGCATGTGCTCACCGGCTTCGATGTAATGCAGCACCAGTTCGATATCGGACACCTCCAGCAAACACTCCAGCGGCGTATTGGCCTGGATGCTGCCTTGGGTTGCCAGCACCAGCAGGCGCAGCCGTGCGGGCTGCACCCGGGCCGGCAGGACATAGGTGGCTTGCAGGGACAGTGCTTCCTGCATGAACCCCAAGCCCAGCTCCTTTTGGTTCAGGCACTGCACCGCGATGGCCAGGTTCATCAGGAGGTTGGGGTTGCTGCTGTCCTCGGCGAGCTCCTGCAGCATCTGCTGCGTAGCCTGACGCAGGTCTGCCCCTGCAATGCTGGCACGCAAAAAGGGCGCCAGGCCCAGGTATTCCAAACCGCCTTGCTGGCCCAATATGGCAGCTGAATCATTCATGGTGCGCAACGACCTTTGCTTATATAGGCGGCAAAGTCATCCACATGGAAGCTGCCGTTGCTGGATTTTCCCGGCAGCCTCAGCGCCTTAAAGCCCGAAAAGCCGGTGAAACCACGGCTATTTGGGCACGCCGCCCCTACTCGCGCACGCAGTCTGCAAAGTAATGCACTTTGCCATCGGCATCGAGCTCTTCCACCAGGCCGTGCACATCGGTCTCGAAGCCCGGGCAGCGGGTGTTGAACTCGCGCGCAAACTTGAGGTAGTCCACGATCTTCTTGTTGAACACTTCACCGGGAATCAGGAGCGGAATGCCGGGCGGGTACGGTGTGACCAGGCCCACGGTGATGCGGCCTTCGAGCTTGTCAATCTCCACGCGCTCGGTCTTGCGCTGGGCAATGTGGGCGTAGGCATCGCTGGGCTTCATGGCCGGGGTCAGGTCGCTCAGGTAGACATCGGTGGTCAGGCGCGCGATGTCGTACTTGGCGTACAGGGCGTGCAGGTGCTGGCACAGGTCGGCCAGGCCCATCTTCTCGTAGCGCGGGTGCTTCTGGCAGAACTCCGGCAGGATGCGCCACATAGGCTGGTTCTTGTCGTAGTCGTCCTTGAACTGCTGCAAGGCCGTCAGCATGCTGTTCCAGCGGCCCTTGGTGATGCCGATGGTGAACATGATGAAGAAGCTGTACAGGCCGGTCTTCTCCACCACCACGCCGTGCTCGGCCAAAAACTTGGTGACGATGCTGGCTGGGATGCCGGTCTTGGCAAAGGTGCCGTTCAGGTCCATGCCGGGGGTGACGATGGTGGCCTTGATCGGGTCCAGCATGTTGAAGCCGGTGGCCATCTTGCCAAAGCCATGCCAGTTCACCTTGACCGATTTGGCCGCCTTGCTTTCGCCCTTGAGGATCCAGTCGGTGGCCCGGCCTATGCCCTCTTCGGCAAACTTCTCAGGGCCCCAGACCTTGAACCACCAGTCGTCGCCGTATTCCTCATCGATCTTGCGCATGGCGCGGCGGAAGTCCAGCGCCTCGGCAATGCTTTCTTCCACCAGCGCGGTGCCACCGGGTGGCTCCATCATGGCAGCGGCCACATCGCAGCTGGCGATGATGCTGTACTGCGGCGAGGTGCTGGTGTGCATCAGATAGGCCTCGTTGAACAGCGGCCTGTCGAGCTTGACCGTCTGCGAGTCCTGCACCAGCACATGGCTGGCCTGGCTGATGCCGGCCAGCAGCTTGTGGATGGATTGGGTGGCATACACCATGGCGTTCACAGGACGTGCGCGCTTTTTGCCCATGGAGTGGTAACTGCCATAGAAAGGGTGGAAGGCCGCGTGCGGCAGCCAGGCCTCGTCAAAGTGCAGGTTCTCCACATAGCCGTCCAGCATGTTCTTGATGGTCTCGGTGTTGTAGAGCACACCGTCGTAGGTGCTTTGGGTGAGTGTCAGCACGCGTGGCTTGACCTTCTTGGCATCCACGCCCTTGAGCAGGGGGTTGGCCCGGATCTTGGCCTGGATGGAGGCGATCTCGAACTCTTCCTTGGGGATGGGGCCGATGATGCCGAAGTGGTTGCGCGTGGGCTTCAAAAAGACGGGGATGGAACCGGTCATGATGATGCTGTGCAGGATGGACTTGTGGCAGTTTCGGTCCACCACCACCACGTCGCCGGGTGCCACCGTGTGGTGCCAGACCATCTTGTTGGAGGTGCTGGTGCCGTTGGTGACGAAGAAGCAGTGGTCGGCATTGAAGATGCGCGCGGCATTGCGCTCGCTGGCACCAATGGCGCCGTCATGGTCCAGTAACTGGCCCAATTCTTCGACCGCATTGCAGACGTCGGCGCGCAGCATGTTCTCACCAAAGAACTGGTGGAACATCTGGCCCACCGGGCTCTTCAAAAAGGCCACGCCGCCGGAGTGGCCGGGGCAATGCCAGGAGTATGAGCCGTCTTCGGCATAGTCCAGCAGGGCCTTGAAGAACGGCGGCTGCACGCCTTCCAGATAGCTCTTGGCCTCGCGGATGATGTGGCGCGCCACAAACTCGGGCGTGTCCTCAAACATGTGGATGAAGCCGTGCAGCTCGCGCAGGATGTCGTTGGGAATGTGGCGGCTGGTCTTGGTTTCCCCGTACACGTAGATAGGCACGTCCAGATTCTTGCGCCGCACCTCTTCAATGAAGTGGCGCAGGTTCAGCACAGCCGGGTCCAGGTCCGGCCCGGGTGTGAACTCTTCGTCATCAATGGACAGGATGAAGGCGCTGGCACGTGACTGCTGCTGGGCAAACTGGCTCAGGTCGCCATAGCTGGTAACGCCGAGCACCTCGAAGCCCTCGGATTCAATGGCCTGCGCCAGGGCACGGATGCCCAGGCCCGAGGTGTTCTCGGAGCGAAAGTCTTCATCGATGATGATGATGGGGAAACGGAACTTCATGGCAGGGCCTCCAACGACGGGCAGATTCGTAGCAAATAGCCGCGAGTGTAAGTACTAAAAGTGTGGGATTTGTTGCAGTGCAAACCTTTTGGCCCACAATGTGGCGTCATCAACACACGGAGTACGCGGATATGGCTGAATCAACCCTCTGGTGGCTGGCTACCGGCGGCGCAGTTGCCGTGGAGCTGCTCACCGGCACCTTTTATTTGCTGATGCTGGCCATCGGCTTTGCGGTGGCTGCCGTGGCGGCCCACCTGGGCTACGGCATGACCACACAGATCGTGACCGCGGCCGTGGTGGGTGGAGGCGCCGTAGTAGGTTGGCACCTGCGCCAGACCGGGCGCCGCCAGCAGGAGGCACCCGCCCAAGCCAATGCGAATGTCAATCTGGACATTGGCGAAACCATCCAGATCGAATTGTGGAACCCGGATGGCACGGCCGACGTGCATTACCGCGGCGCCCGCTGGACGGCCATTCACCGCCCGGGCGTGTCGCCCAGCACAGGGCCGCACCGTGTGGCCGAGCTGGTGGGCAACCGCCTGCTGGTCGACAAGGCCTGACCCTTTTTATTCAACCCAGGAAACACCATGGAAATCGCAATTCTCTTGCTGGTTATCGCCATTATTTTTGTCACCCGCAGCATCAAGGTGGTGCCCCAACAGCACGCCTGGGTGATCGAGCGGCTGGGCAAATACCACGGCACCCTCACACCCGGCCTCAACATCCTGGTGCCCTTTGTCGATCGGGTGGCCTACAAGCATGTGCTCAAGGAAATTCCGCTGGACATTGCCAGCCAGGTCTGCATTACGCGCGACAACACGCAACTGCAGGTGGACGGCATTCTGTACTTCCAGGTGACCGATGCCATGCGCGCCAGCTACGGATCGAGCAACTACATCGTGGCCATCTCGCAACTGGCCCAGACCAGCCTGCGCTCGGTGATCGGTAAGCTGGAGTTGGACAAGACGTTCGAGGAGCGCGACATCATCAACGCCCAGGTGGTGGCCGCCATTGACGAGGCTGCGCTGAACTGGGGTGTGAAGGTGCTGCGCTACGAAATCAAGGACCTCACACCACCCAAAGAAATCCTGCATGCCATGCAGGCGCAGATCACGGCCGAGCGCGAGAAGCGTGCCCTGATTGCCGCCTCCGAGGGCCGCCGTCAGGAACAGATCAACATCGCCACCGGTGAACGTGAAGCCTTCATTGCCCGCTCCGAAGGCGAGAAGCAGGCCGTGATCAACAAGGCCCAGGGCGAAGCCGCATCCATCACCGCCGTGGCCGACGCCACGGCAGGTGCCATTGAGCGCATTGCGGCCGCCATCCGCCTGCCCGGTGGCGAGCAGGCCGTGCAACTCAAGGTGGCCGAGCGCGCGGTAGAGGCCTACAGCAAGGTAGCCAGCGACGCCACCACCACGCTGATCATCCCCGGCAATATGAGCGAGGTGTCCACGCTGATCGCTACGGCCATGAAGATGATCCAGACCGGGAAATAGCGAACCAACAAAAAAGCCCCAGCTTCACAAGGAAACTAGGGCTTTCAGGGATTCTACTGACACGGTTGGAAACCGTTGAGAACCTATTTCTGGCGGAGCAGGCGGGATTCGAACCCGCGGTGGGTTTAACCCCACGCACGCTTTCCAGGCGTGTGACTTAAACCGCTCATCCACCGCTCCAGAGCCTCGTATTCTAGCATCAAGCGAGAGCGACTTTGCCCTGCACTGCAAATCAAATGCGTCAATTCACCGCGTCGGGCGGCTCGGGCAAGGCCTGTTCAATGGCCTCGCGCACGGCCTCTTCAATATGCAGGTGCATGGAGGGCAGCAAGGCACTGAACTGGGCCTCGAAAAGTTCCTGCGCAATATTGCGTAGCTCCGCCTCCAACTGGGGCTTTACCAGCTTGATGAGTTGCTGAGCCAGCGCCTGCTTGTCAGGTGCTGCGGACACCGGAGCTGCGCTGTAGCTTGGCGTTGCGTTATGTGTGGGCTCCTGCGAGGCCGGTGTTGCGTGCGGTGGCGGGGCAACGGCAAAAGCTGGCTCCGGCACAGGCTCGGCGAAAGGCTCGGCAAAAGGCTCGGTAACAGGTGCCACAACCGGCTGTGCCATCGCCGGATCGGAGATCGGAGCCGATGCAGCAAGCGATACCGTTCGCGGGTCCACCACCTCGGTCAGCGTGGGCAGGTAGCGCGGCGGCGGGCGGCTGCTCATGCGCCCTCTCCACGGGCCTTGAGGTCGTGGCGCGTGATGGTGTAGCCACGTTCGGTGTACTGCTTCCAGCGCACGCGGGCCAGGCTGCGGTCCTGCTCATCGGTGCTGACCACCTCAATCACGCGCTGAAACTGCTCAAAGTCTTCCGGCACATCGTCGGCCAGGTTCACCAGTATCGGGAAGCGGGTGTCCAGCGCCTCTTCTGCGTCGCCGGCCTGCACCAGCAGCACAGACGAACGGCTGCGCACGGCATCGGCTGCCGCGGCATCGCAATGGGTGATGAAGTCGGTGGGCGACAGGGCCCACAGGGCAGCGTCCAGCGCCGCTGCCTCGGCCGGGCTGCTGCGCACCAGCAGGCGCACGCCCGTGGCCGTGGCCTTGCGCAGCAGTCTGCAGGTGTAGGCCAGCCGGTCAGGCGCTCCAAAGTGGAAGGCGACGTCGGTCACAGTCTCAGAGGCCGGGCTACTTGGCAGAAGAAGGCGCGTTGGCAGTGGCCAAGAGGTACTCCACCAAAAGACCCACAGGGCGGCCGGTGGCGCCCTTGGCGGCACCGCTCTTCCAGGCGCTACCGGCGATGTCCAGATGCGCCCACGGGTATTTGTCGGTAAAACGTTGCAGGAACTTGGCTGCCGAGATGGCACCGCCCGCGCGGCCCGCCACATTGGCCACATCGGCAAAAGAAGTCTTCAGGCCTTCGGCGTACTCGTCATCGAGCGGCATTTGCCAGCACAGGTCCTGCGCCACGTCACCCGCAGTGCTCAGGGCCTCGGCCAATGCCACGTTGGCGGAGAACATGCCGCTGCGCACACTGCCCAGGGCCACCACACAAGCGCCTGTCAGGGTGGCGATATCCACCACGGCACGCGGCTTGAAGCGCTCGGCATAGGTCAGCGCGTCGCACAGCACCAGGCGGCCTTCGGCATCGGTGTTGAGGATCTCGATGGTCTGCCCGCTCATGCTGGTCACCACATCGCCAGGCTTGACGGCGCGGCCATTGAGCAGGTTCTCGCACGAGGGGATCAGGCCGATCACATTGATGGCGGGCTTGAGCTCGGCCAGGGTGCGGAAGGTGCCCAGCACGCTGGCCGCACCGCACATGTCGAACTTCATCTCGTCCATCTCGGCCGCGGGCTTGATGGAAATGCCACCGGAATCAAAAGTAATGCCCTTGCCCACCAGCACGGTGGGCGCCACGCTCTTGGCGGCACCGCTGTATTTCAGCACGATGAAGCGCAAGGGCTCGTCTGAGCCCTGGGCCACCGCCATGAAGGAGCCCATGCCGAGCTTGGCCACTTCCTTGGGGCCCAACACCTCGCAGCTGATCTTGCCGTGCTTGGCCAGGGCCTGTGCTGCTTTGCCCAACAAAGTGGGTGTGGCGTGGTTGGCCGGGCGGTTGGCCCATTCCTTGGCCAACTCCACCCCCGCAACCACGGCCACGGCGCGCTCGAAGACGGCCTTCAGCTCAGCGGCATTGCCGGTGGCGAGCAACACGGTTTGCAGTACGCGCGCTTCCGGCTTGGACTTGGTGGTGGTGTAGCTGTAGCTGCCATCGGCCACGGCAGACACGGCGGCACGCAGGGCGGGCTCGGAGGCCGGGCTGGCAAAGGCCACGACCAGCGACTTGAGCTTGTCCGACTTGACACTGGCCAGGGCTGCGGCCACGCCAGCGCGTACCTGCTTGGCGCTGCCATCACCCACCCCGGCGATCACCACCCGGGTAGCCTGGGACAATGGGGTCTTGTAGAGGGCCAATATTTTGCCCGCCTTGCTATGGGCATCACCGTCCTTGAGGGCACGGGCTACCAATGCGGAGAAGCCGTCCTTGGCGGGCTTGTGGGCATCGGACACCAGCACCAGCAGTGCGTCGCATTTTTCGCTGGCCGCTTCGACCAGGCTCAGGGGCTTCAATTCAAAGTTCATAATTCGCCTATCTACGTTCACGCAATGTTATTCCATTCCTCTATCCGCAAAGAATTAGCCCGCAGTTTCGGGGCCACGCTGGTCGTACTGGCCACCGTGGTCATGACCATGACGCTGATCCGCACCGTGGGCGAAGCCTCGCGCGGCACCTTCAACCCCACCGATGTGATGATCATCATGGGCTATACCGTGCTCTCCGACATGCCCACGATTCTGTCCATGAGCATGTTCATTGCCATTCTGAGCGTGCTCACCCGTATGTACAAGGACAGCGAGATGGTGATCTGGTTTGGCAGCGGGCGCGGCCTGGCCTCGCTGCTCAACCCCTTGTTCCGCTTCGCCTGGCCGATTCTGGTGGTGATTGCCGTGCTGGCATTTTTGATATTGCCCTGGGCCTTTGGCCGCATTGAGGACCTGCGCGACCGCTACGAGAAGCGCGGCGACATTGCCCGCATCGAGCCCGGGCAGTTCCAGGAATCGGCCAATGGCGACCGCGTCTTCTTTATCGAAAAGAACTCGGACAACAAGCAGGTGGGCAACAACGTCTTCATCGCCACCTATGAGCAGGGCAAGGAGACTGTCACCTCGGCACGCAGCGGCCATATAGAGATCATGGGCTCCGACAAAATGCTGGTGCTGGAAAACGGCCAGCGCCTGGAAAAGACCAGCGGCAAGCCCGAACTGACGGTGAGCATGTTTGAGCGCTATGGTGCCCGCGTGGGCGGCGACGATGTGTCCGCACGCAGCTACATCCCGGCCAGTTCCTTGACGACCCAGGAGCTGTTGGGCGAGCCCAATCCCAAGAATCTGGCAGAGCTGTCCTGGCGCATTGGCCTGGTGCTGGCCGCCCTCAATTTCATCGTGATTGGCATCGCCGCGGCCGGCACCAATCCGCGTGTGGGCCGCACCGCCAACCTGGGCTTTGCCTTCCTGATTTTTGTGGCGTATTTCAACTTTCTGGTGTTGGGCAAAAGCTGGGTCGAGTCGGGCCAGGTGCAGTTCGGACCCTACCTGCTGGTGCTGCATGGCGGCGCCCTGGTCTTGAGCCTGCTGTGGCTGGCCAAGCGCAACAACAACTGGGTGTTGCGTCTGCGCAAGCGTGCAACCAGCCCCGGGGAGGCCAAGGCATGAAGACCGTTCGCCGCCTGTTGTTCCGCGAGGTGCTCATTGCCGTGGGCCTGGTCACCCTGGGCTTTGTGGCGCTGTTCTTCTTCTTTGACTTTGTCGAGGAACTGCAGTCGGTCAACCACATCGGCTCGATTGGCTACCGCATTCCCCAGGCCCTGATCTACATCGGCCTGATGATGCCCAGCCATGTTTACGAGCTCATGCCCATCACCGTGCTGATCGGCACCATCTTTGTGATGGCGCGCCTGGCGCAAAGCTCGGAATTCACCATTCTGCGCACCAGTGGACTGGGGCCTTGGCGCGCCCTGCGCATCCTGCTGAGCCTGGGCCTGCTGTTCGTGCTCTTTACTTTTGCGGTGGGCGACTACCTGGCCCCACTGGCCGACAAGACGGCGCAGCTGCTCAAGGCACAGTTTCAGGGCCAGGTGACGGTCGGCAAGACCGGGGCCTGGCTGAAGGAAAAGCAGCCCTACGCCAATTACGCGGTGAATGTGGGTGCGCTGGCCAGCGACGGCACCATGAAGGAAGTGCGCATCTTCGAATTTGACAACCAGGGTCACCTGGTCTCCATGACCCAGGGGCAGACCGCCCAGTTCGGCGAACACGATGACTGGCTGTTGCACACCGTGGACCGCACCGAGTTCACCTCCGCCGACACCAAGGCGGCGCGGGTGGAGCGCATTATTTCCGACAGCTTTCGATGGCCCACCGGGGTCACGGCCGAGATGGTGGCCGCGGCCGTGCTCAAGCCCGAGCGCATGGGCACGATTGACCTGTTCCAGTACATGCAGCACCTGAGCTCCAACAACCAGTCGGCGCAAAAGTACGAAGTGCAGTTCTGGAAGAAGGTGTTCTATCCCCTGAGCTGCCTGGTGATGGTGGTGCTGGCCCTGCCCTTTGCCTACTTTCACTTCCGGGCCGGCGGCATTGCCAGCTATGTGTTTGGCGGCGTGATGGCCGGCATCAGCTTTGTGCTGCTCAACAATGTGCTCAGCGACCTGGGCACGCTGCAGGGCTGGCAGCCCTGGTTTACCGCGGCCCTGCCGGGGCTGATTTACTCCATTCTTTCACTCACGGCCTTTAGCTGGCTGGTCCTCAAGCGATGAGCATTCCCCAACAACGCGCCGTAGTTCTATTTGCACATGGCTCGCGCGACCCCCTGTGGCACAAGCCCATGGAGGCGGTGGCGGCCCAACTGCTGAAAGGCCAGCCCGAACTGGCCGTACGCTGTGCCTACCTGGAGCTGAGCACCCCCGACCTGCCCACCGTCTGCCTGGAGCTTATTGCGCTAGGTATCACCAACATCTCGGTGGTACCCATGTTCCTGGGCGTGGGGCGCCATGCGCGCGAAGACCTGCCACTGCTGGTGCAGGAACTGCGCACGCAATACCCCCAGGTGCTGTTTGAACTCAAGGCAGCCGTGGGAGAAGACACTCGATTGATCGCTCTGTTGGCGCAGATCTCAGCGGAATAATCCATTTATGAATCTCCACCAATTCCGCTTTGTCCAGGAAGCCGCTCGCCGCAACCTGAACCTGACCGAGGCGGCCAAGGCGCTGCATACCTCGCAGCCGGGCGTCTCCAAGGCCATCATCGAACTGGAAGAGGAGCTGGGCATCGAGATTTTTGCGCGCCACGGCAAACGCCTCAAGCGCATTACCGAGCCGGGCATGCATGTGCTCAAAAGCATCGAGCTGATCATGGGCGAGGTGGGCAACCTCAAGCGCATCGGCGAGCAGTACAGCACCCAGGACAGCGGCACCCTCTCCATTGCCACCACCCACACCCAGGCCCGCTACGTGCTGCCGGAGAAAGTGGCGGCCCTGCGCGCAGCCTACCCCAAGGTCAACATCAGCATGCACCAGGGCGCACCGGGCCAGGTGGCGCGCATGCTGATAGACGATGTGGCCGAGATCGGCATAGCCACCGAGTCACTGGCCGACTTTGCCGAGCTGGTCACCCTGCCCTGCTACGAATGGCAGCACATGCTGGTGCTGCCGGTGGACCATCCCCTGGCCAGGAAGGACCGCATCACCCTGGAAGACGTGTCCAAGGAACCGCTGATCACCTACCACCCGTCCTTCACCGGCCGCACCAAGATCGACCTGGCCTTTGCGCATGCCCACCTGGAGCCGCGCATTGCGCTTGAGGCCATTGATTCGGACGTGATCAAGACCTATGTGCGCCTGGGGCTGGGTATAGGCATTGCCGCTGAAATGGCGGTGCAGGACGTGCTGGACGACTGCGCCAACAACGGCGGCAAAGGCGGCCTGGTGGCCAAGCCCGCTGGCCATCTGTTTGGCAACAACATCACGCGCGTGGCCTTCAAGCGCAGCGCCTACCTGCGCAACTTTGTCTACACCTTTGCGGAACTGCTCAGCAACCGCCTGAGCCGCGACCTCATCATCAAGGCCATGACCGGCCACGTAAACGACTACGAGCTCTGACCATGGAAGCCTCCACCAGCGCAGGCCGCCAGCCCGCCTTCAGCTCCAAGCCCTGCCTGGACAGCATAGGCACCACCATCTTCACGGTGATGTCGGCACTGGCCGCCGAGCACAAGGCCGTGAACCTGGGCCAGGGCTTTCCGGACTTTGCCTGCGACCCGGCCCTGGTGGATGCCGTGACCCAGGCCATGCAGGCCGGCCACAACCAGTACCCGCCCATGGTGGGCGTGCCGGTGCTGCGCCAGGCTATTTGCCACAAAATCGTGGCCCTGCACCAGCGACAGTACAACGCCGACACCGAGATCACCATCACCGCCGGAGCCACGCAGGGCATCATCACCGCCATCCTGGCTATCGTGCGCGCGGGCGATGAAGTGATCGTGCTGGAGCCCTGCTACGACAGCTATGTGCCCAATATCGAGCTGGCCGGTGGCGTGGCGGTGCGCGTGCCGCTCACGCCGGGAACGTTCCGTCCGGACTTCGCCAAAATAGCGGCTGCCATGACGCCGCGCACCCGCGCCATCATCATCAACTCGCCGCACAACCCCAGTGCCACGGTCTGGAGCGACGCCGACATGCAGGCACTGCAGAACATGCTGGCACCCACCGACGTGCTGCTGATCAGCGACGAGGTCTACGAACACATGGTGTTTGACGGGCAACAGCACCAGAGCGCCGCGCGCTTTGACGGTCTGGCGGCACGCGCCTTCATCGTCAGCAGCTTTGGCAAGACCTACCATGTGACCGGCTGGAAGATTGGCTATGTGGCAGCCCCGGCCTTCCTGATGGCCGAGTTCCGCAAGGTGCACCAGTTCAATGTGTTCACCGTCAACACCCCGGTGCAATACGGGTTGGCCCAGTACATGGCAAACCCGGCGCCTTATCTGGAGTTGCCCGCGTTTTACCAGCGCAAGCGCGACCTGTTTCGCACAGGCCTTGCGAAGACGCGCTTGAAGCTGCTGCCCAGCGAAGGCAGCTATTTTCAGTGCGTGGACATCTCGGAAGTGAGCGACCTGGGCGAAGCAGACTTTTGCCAATGGCTCACCCGCGAGATCGGCGTGGCGGCCATTCCGCTATCCGCCTTTTACGGCAACGGCTTTGACCAGCGCGTGGTGCGCTTCTGCTTTGCCAAGCAGGACCAGACGCTGCAGAGTGCTCTGCAGCGCCTTCAAAAACTCTAGAACCGGCGGAACTCCGCCAGTACTCAAGCGCCCTTGCCTACCGGCCGGGGGTGACTGCGAACACCCTCCACGCCATGACTTCCCGCCTTGATACCTGTTTGAACTTTCATTGCACATCCCTTTGAAGATTTGAAACCAGCCGCTTACGGCCCCCATGGCCGCCAGCACTCTCGATAGGCCCCTGCCTTGAAGCAAGGCGACAGGGCTGTCAATCGATGGCTCGATGCTACGGGGCGGCAGGCATTTCTGCGAGGCCACAAAGCCGCGTTTTGGGTGGACCGGTGTCGCATTCCTTTCAGACCAAGGTCTGAGCTGCAACTAAGTAAGCTGCGCCCAGGCCTTGTCCAGCCGCTTCACGCTCACCGGCTGCGGTGTGCGCAGCTCCTGCGCGAAGAAGCTCACGCGCAGTTCTTCGAGCAGCCAGCGGAACTCCAGCATGCGCTCATCCACCACTCCCTTGCGTTCGGCCACCAGGCGCCAGTAGCGCTGCTCCAGCGGTCGCAGCTCGGCCAGACGCGTAGCGTCGCGGGCCGGGTCGGCGCGGTATTTGTCCAGGCGCAGGGTGATGGCTTTCAGGTAGCGCGCCAGGTGCTGCAGCCGATCCCAGGGGGCGGCGTGCAAAAAGCGTTTAGGCATCAGGCGCTGCAGTTGCTGGGCCGCATCCACGGCGGCCTCGCCCGCGGCTTTGCTGTCCTTGATCTTGCGCGCGGCTGCGGCGTATTCCAGCAGGATGATGCCGGCCATGCGGGCCACTTCGCTGGCAATCAGCGTGAGGCGGCCACGGCCCTCTTCTACCCGCTTCTTGAAGGCGAATTCGTCGGTGGGCAAAGGCTCGATCAGAAAGGCGCGGTCCAGTGCCAACGCGATGATCTGCTCGCGCAGTTCTTCGATCGTGCCGCCGGAGGTGGCGCTGTCCTTGCCTTCGGTCTTGCCGACCTGCATGAAGGTCACGGCCATTTTCTGCAGGTCAGGGATGTTCTTTTCCAGGTACTTGAGCGCGTCCTTGATCTGCAGCGCAAACAGGCGGCGCAGGCCGGCGCGGTGTTTGGCGTTGGCGGTTTCGGGCTCGTCAAACACTTCCACGGTGACGGCATCGCCCGCGTCGATCAGGGCAGGAAAGCCAATCAGCGTCTGGCCGCCCTTGCGGATTTCCAGCAGCTCGGGCAGCTCGCCAAAAGTCCAGGCGGTGTGGCGTTTGTCGCTGGCCACGGGTGGCGTTGTCGCTTTGCTGAGGGCAGGTTTTGCGCCTGCAGACGTTGCTTGGGCCACGGCCACTGGCGCTTGCTCGGCAGGCGGCTTGGCCCCCTCGCCCAGCTTCAAATTGGCCAGCGCCTGAAACGCCCCGCGCGCCTGCTTGCCCCACTCGGCCTTCAAGGCACCCAGGTTGCGGCCCTGGCCCAGCACGCGGCCGTGCTCGTCCACCACGCGGAAGTTCATGAAGAAGTGGGGGCTGAGCATGTCCACCTTGATGTCGGCTTTAGCGACGTCCACGGCGGTGGCATCGCGCACCAGCTTCAGCACTGCATCCAGCAAGGACCCCGCACCAAACCGCTCGGGCGCGTTCAGCACCTCGGCGAACTTGGCCGCAGTATCGGGCAGCGGCACCAGGCGCGAGCGTGGGCGCTGGTGCAGCGTCTTGATGAGGGCTTGCACCTTCTCGCGCAGCATGCCGGGCACCAGCCATTCGCAACGCTCTTCACTGGCCTGGTTCAGCACAAACAGCGGCACGGTCACGGTCAGGCCGTCGTGGGCGTCGCCGGGTTGGTGCAGGTAGGTGGCCGCGCAGTCCACACCACCCAGCCGGATGGTCTTGGGGAAGGAGGCAGTAGTGATGCCTGCGGCCTCGTGGCGCATCAGCTCCTCGCGGGTCAGGCGTAGCAGCGTGCTCTCACGCCGTCCGCCCGCGTGCTGCGGGTTGTATTGCGGCTTTTTGGATTCTTCGCGGTACCAGTTCTCGAAGCTGTAACCGCTGCATACGTCGGCGGGGAGCTGCTGGTCGTAAAAGGCGTAGATCAGCTCGTCATCCACCAGCACGTCCTGGCGGCGCGCCTTGTGCTCCAGGTCTTCCACCTGCTTGATCAATTTTTCATTGGCGGCCAGGAAAGGCAGCGGCGTCTCCCACTGGTTGTTCACCAGCGCTTCGCGGATAAAAATTTCGCGCGCGCCCACCAGGTCCACGCGGCCGTAGTTCACCTTGCGGCCACTGTAGACCACGATGCCGTAGAGCGTGGCCCGCTCCAGGGCCACCACCTCGGCAGCCTTTTTTTCCCAGTGCGGGTCCAGCAGCTGCTTCTTCAGCAGATGGCCGCCCACCTGCTCCAGCCACTGTGGCTCGATGGCCGCAATGCCGCGGCCGAACAGGCGCGTGGTCTCCACCAGCTCGGCGGCCACAATCCAGCGGCCCGGCTTCTTCACCAAATGCGCGCCGGGGTGCGGGTAAAACTTGATGCTGCGTGCGCCCAGGTACTCGCCGGAAGCGCCATCGGTCTCCAGCTTGCAGCCCACATTGCCCAAGAGGCCCGACAGCATGGACAGGTGCAACTGCTCGTAGCTTGCGGGCGCGGTATTCAAGCGCCACTTGTGCTCCGCCACCACCGTGTGCAACTGGGTGTGGATGTCTTTCCACTCACGCACGCGACGCATGTTGACGAAGTTCTGGCGCAGCAACTGCTCGTACTGCCGGTTGGTTACCTTGTGCTGGCCAACCACGCCGGTAGCACCCGTGGGGTGGCGCTCGCCGCGCGCGTCGTGTATCCACTTCCACAGCTTCAGGTAGCCGCTGAACTCGCTTTTTTCATCGTCAAACTTGGCGTGCTGCTGGTCGGCCTGCTGTTGCGCGTCCATGGGGCGGTCGCGCACGTCTTGCACGCTCAGCGCCGAGGCAATCACCAGCACCTCGTCGAGCGCGCTGCGCGTGCGCGCCTCCAGAATCATGCGGCCCACGCGCGGGTCCAGCGGCAGGCGCGAGAGCTCCTGGCCCAGGGGCGTGATTTCGTTGCCGTCGTCCACCGCGCCCAGCTCGTTGAGCAGTTGGTATCCGTCGGCAATGGCGCGGCCCGAAGGCATGTCAATAAACGGAAAATCTTCCACCACGCCCAGGTGCAGCGACTTCATGCGCAGAATCACCCCGGCCAGCGAGGAACGCAGAATTTCCGGATCGGTAAAGCGCTCGCGCCCGGCAAACTCCTTTTCGTCGTACAGGCGTATGCAGATGCCGTTGGCCACGCGGCCGCAGCGCCCGGCGCGCTGGTTGGCCGCCGCCTGGCTGATGGGCTCCACCAGCAGCTGCTCCACCTTGCTTCTGAAGCTGTAGCGCTTCACGCGGGCGGTGCCGGCATCGATCACATAGCGGATGCCCGGCACGGTGAGCGAGGTTTCGGCCACGTTGGTGGCCAGCACAATGCGCCGCCCGTGGTGGCCCTCGAAGATGCGGTCCTGCTCGGCCGGGGACAGGCGGGCAAACAGGGGCAGCACCTCAGCATTGCGCATCAGGGGCTGGTGGCTCAGGTGGCGGCGCAGGTGGTCAGCCGCCTCACGGATTTCGCGCTCGCCGGGCAGGAAGACCAGGATGTCACCGGCATTGTGGGCATCGCGCCAAAGCTCATCGACACCATCTGCTATCGCGCTGTTCAGATCGTATTCACGCGACTCTTCAAAGGGCCGGTAACGCTGCTCCACCGGGAACATGCGCCCGGACACGAGGATGACGGGGGCCGGTCCGTTCTTGGACGCGAAGTGCCGCGCAAAGCGGTCCGCATCAATCGTGGCCGAGGTGACAACGATTTTCAAATCCGGGCGGCGCGGCAGGATCTGGCGCAAATAGCCCAGCAGGAAGTCGATGTTCAGGCTGCGCTCGTGTGCCTCGTCGATGATGATGGTGTCGTAGGCGGTCAGCAGCGGGTCGGTCTGCGTCTCGGCCAGCAAGATGCCGTCCGTCATCAGCTTGACCGAGGCGTCCTTGGAGAGGCGATCCTGAAATCGCACCTTGAAGCCCACCACCTCGCCCAGCGGCGTCTTGAGCTCTTCGGCAATGCGCTTGGCCACGGAGCTCGCAGCAATCCGCCGCGGCTGGGTGTGGCCAATCAGTTTGCCGCGCGGCGCCGGTCGGCCGTCCGGCAGGGTCGTGGGGTAATTGAGTTTGCCCCGTCCCATGGCCAGGGCGATCTTGGGCAGCTGCGTGGTCTTGCCCGAGCCGGTCTCGCCGCAGACGATGATGACCTGGTGCTGCTGCATGGCGGCCATGATCTCTTCGCGCTTGCCCGACACGGGCAGGGACTCGGGGAACTCGATATGCAGGGGGACGGCGGGGGAAGGGGAAAAGGGTGCGTTCACCCGGTGATTATCCCTGTGCTCAAGGCTGTCCCTGCTTCTGAGGCTTCTTGGCCGCTGCTTGGAGATTCAAGGCCACGGCCGCCTGCACCAAGGCCTTGAAGGCGTCTGCATCCAGCACCTCGCCCTCACGGATATCGATGGCGCGGCGGGCGTTGCCATCCAGGCTGACATTGAAGAGCCGCGCCGGGTCTGGCAGGGCCGCGCCCTTCGTGAAGGTCAGCTTGACTACCTGTTTGTAGGTCTCGCCGGTGCAGACAATGCCAGCCAGTGCCTGCTATATCCAGCCCAAACCCAGCCGAACCTGGAAGTTTTTGAGCCGGCCACTGCCACCGGACTCCAACTTTGGTCCGCTACGCAATCGGTCCTTCGTTACATTAGCGTTTTACTGCCCATCAATTGCCGCCCTCCCCACCCATGACCTCCGTCTTCAACTTCACCTTTGTGCCCTGGTTCCGCTCGGTGGCGCCTTACATCCACAAGTTCCGCAACCAGACCTTTGTGGTGGGCATTGCGGGCGAGGCCATTGCTGCGGGCAAGCTGCAAAGCCTGGCGCAGGACCTGGCCATGATCCAGAGCATGGGCGTGAAGATTGTGCTGGTGCACGGCTTTCGGCCGCAGGTGGCCGAGCAGCTCAAGGCCAAGGGCCATGAACCCAAATACTCGCACGGCATCCGCATCACCGATGAGGTGGCACTGGACTCGGCGCAAGAGGCCGCAGGCCAATTGCGCTACGAGATCGAAGCGGCCTTCAGCCAGGGCCTGCCCAACACGCCCATGGCCGACTCCACGGTGCGCGTGATGTCGGGCAACTTTTTGACCGCACGGCCCGTGGGCATTGTGGACGGGGTGGACTTCCAGCACAGCGGCGTGGTGCGCAAGGTGGATATTGCAGGTATTACCAAGACACTGGACATGGGCGCCATGGTGCTTCTGTCGCCCTTTGGCTTTTCCCCCACGGGCGACGCCTTCAACCTGGCCATGGAAGAGGTGGCCACCTCGGTGGCCATTGCCCTGCAGGCCGACAAACTGATTTTCCTGACCGAGGTGCCCGGCATCCGCATGCGCCCGCAAGAGGCCGCCAGCGAAGACAACCCCATCGACACCGAGCTGCCTTTGGCCGCAGCCGAAAAGCTGCTGACCGCCCTGCCCGCTGCCAACCAGCCCAGCGACGTGGCCTTTTACCTGCAGCACTGTGTGAAGGCCTGCAAGAGCGGCGTGGAGCGCAGCCACATCATTCCGTATTCGGTGGACGGCGCCATCCTGCTCGAAGTCTATGTGCACGACGGCATAGGCACCATGGTGGTGGATGAAAAGCTGGAAGAGCTGCGAGAGGCCTCCAGCGATGACGTGGGCGGCATTCTGCAGCTGATCGAGCCCTTCGAGAAAGACGGCACCCTGGTCAAGCGCAGCCGCACCGAGATCGAGCGCGACGTGGGCAACTACACCATCATCGAGCACGACGGCGTGATCTTCGCCTGCGCCGCTTTGTATCCCTACCCCGAAGCCAAGACGGCCGAGATGGCTGCGCTCACGGTCTCGCCCGATGTGCAGGGCCAGGGTGATGGCGAGCGTGTGTTGAAGCGGGTGGAACAGCGCGCCAAGGCGGCCGGGCTGGACAGCATTTTTGTGCTGACCACCCGCACCATGCACTGGTTCATCAAACGCGGCTTTGTGCAGGTGGACCCGGAATGGCTGCCCGAGGCGCGCAAGCGCAAGTACAACTGGGACCGCAAGAGCCAGGTGCTGGTGAAGAAACTGACAGCCTGAGACAGCGCGAAACTGCTTGGGGCCCAGGCCTGCCCCCGATACCAATACCAGGGGCACCCATGAACATCAAACGGATCTTCGCACTAGGCCTTTGCCTGATGGCAAGTGCGTGTACTTCACTACCCGGCAGCGCCCCCCGGGCGTTTGCCAACACCCTGGGCATGTCCATGGTGGCCCTACCGGCCGGAACCTTTGTGATGGGCAGCGAAGAGCCCGTGGAATCGCTGCACAAGGCCTATCCCCTGGCCGAAAACTACCGGCTGGACAACCTGAGCGACGAAGCACCAGCCCACGCGGTGCGTATCACCCAACCCTTTTACATGGCCGCCACCGAAGTCACCGTGGGCCAGTTCCGCCAGTTCGTGCAGCTGTCGGGCTATGTGCCCGAGTCGATAGCGGACGGCACCGGTGGCTATGGCTACAACGCCCAGTACGACGCCTCCAAGAGCGCACGCGGCGATGCCTTTGAGGGGCGTGATGTGCGCTACAGCTGGCAGAACCCCGGCTTTGCCCAGACCGACGCACACCCGGTGGTCAACGTGACCTGGGGCGACGCACAGGCAATGGCTGCGTGGCTCAGCAAAAAAGAAGGGCGCAGCTACCGCCTTCCCACCGAGGCTGAGTGGGAATATGCCGCCCGCGCAGGCACCCGCACGCGCTACCACTGCGGCGATGACCCGACATGCCTGCTGGCAGTGGCCAACACCTTTGACGAAGCGGCCAAGCCCTACTGGCCGCAGTTCGCCGCCAACGCATTGCCTGGCAACGATGGCTATGCCTTCACCGCGCCCGTGGCCAGCTTCGCACCGAACGCCTTTGGCCTGTACGACATGCACGGCAATGCCTGGGAATGGACGCAGGATTTGTATGGTGAGGACTATTACGCCCATTCACCGGTGGACGACCCCCGGGGCCCGGAGGATGGCAATGTCTACGTGCGTCGTGGCGGCTCGTGGCACACCTGGAGCCTGTATGCGCGCTCCAGCTACCGCAACTGGAACTCGCCACAGACGCGCTACACGCTGGTGGGCATCCGGCTGGTGATGGACGCCCCAGCAGCAAACTAAATACGGTCTAGCGCCGCGCCTGACGCACCAGCAATACCAAAGCCACCACAGCCGCAAAGCTGAACCAGACAAACGACCAGTTGGCAATCGACCCGCCCAGAAAGGTCCAGTCGACCTTGGCGCAGTCGCCGCTGCCCTTGAAGACCATGGGGAAGACGCGCTTGAGCGGGAAGGTCTCGATCATGCCGTACAGGTCACGCCCACAGGACACCACCTCGGGCGGATACCACTGCAGCCAGCTCTGGCGCGCAGCCACAAAGGCACCGCCGCCGGCAAACAGCAATACACCGAAAGTCGCACCCAACTGCAGCACCCGCTTGCTGGTAGCCGCCACCACCATCGCGAAGAACAGCACCAGAAAATCGGCATAGCGTTGCACGATGCACATGGGACAAGGCTCCAGGCCGATCACATGCTGCAGGTACATGCCGAAGGCCAGCATGGCGGCACAGACCAGGGCCAGCAGGCCCATCACGCGGCGCGGCGCGTAGTCAAAGTTTTCCAGGAGAAAGGTGAACATGCGGGCTCAGTAGGTTGTATGTAGTCAATGCCGGCATTTTCCACCATGCCGGGTGCAGGGCCGCAGACCCTAGTCAAAACGCGTGGTAAAGATCAGGTCAACCGCGCTCTGGGCGCCAGACTCCGCACGCAGGGTGAAGCGGCGCGACAGGTCGTAAAAAATATACAGGGTGCCCAGCGTACCCGCCAGGCTGCGCTCATAGGCCACATAGAAGTCGCGCGAGATGCGCTTGCCCAGCTTGACCGTAGCTTGCGTACCGGTGCTGCCATCCAGATTGGTGGTGGCAGTCTGGCCCAGGGACACCTCGTCCAGGCCAAAGGCGTTGATCAGGCCTTCCGTGGGCGTCTTGCCGTTGCCCGACAGCAGGGCCAGGGCGGCTTGCTGCAGCATGGCCGTCTCGGCTCCACCGGCAGTCGACGCATGGCCCAGCACCAGCCAGGACAGCTTGTCGGCGTCCGACAGTTCCGGGTCGGAGTACAGGCGCACCACCGGCAGCTGCGCCGTGCCGCTGATCTGCACGCCCACCTCCTGCTGCAGGTTGGGGCGCAGGGCGCGGATGTTGAGCGCCGGGTTGTCATAGGCACCGCTGAAGCGCAGCGTGCCCTCTTCGATATTGAGGTTCTGGCCATAGGCGCGGTAGGTTCCGCTCACGGTATGCAGCTCGCCCACCAAGCGGGGTGTGGCGTTCAGGCCTTCGGCTTTGAGGGTGACCAGCCCAGCCAGGCGGGTGTTGATGCCGTGGCCCTGCAGCTGGAAGTTGGAGCCCGGATCCAGGGTGATGCTGATGTCCGGCACCACGGTGCTTGCCAGCCGGGGCGCAGGGGCCGCGGGCAGTGGCTTGGTCTTGCCGGCTGGCAGCTTGCGCACCACCACCACATCCGCACCCAGCTTGGGGGTGGAGTCGTCGGGCAGCACAAACAGGGCCTGGTCGGCCACCAGCGCACCGCGCACCAGCAGCTTGGCCTGGTTGAGCTGGGCGCTCAGGTTGCCGGACACCACCAGGCGCTGGTCGGGCCTGGCGCTGACCCGAAAGCTTTGTGCCTTGGCCTCCAGCGCCATGCGCAGGCGCTTGGCCGCCGGTGTGGCCGTGCCGGGCAGCCAGTCGGCAGAGCCGCTGATTTGCAGCCGCCCACCGGCCGCGCCGCCCGCGCCCAGCAGGGTCAGCTCGGCAATCTCCAGGTGCTGGCCGTTGATGGCCAGGCGCATGGTGCCCTGGCTGAAGTCCAGGCCATCCACCACCGAGCGCACCGACATGTCCCGCGCCTCCACACTGCCCTTCCAGGCCGGGTTGGCACGGGTGCCGCCAAGCGTGGCATCCGCATCCAGCGTGCCCTGTATGCGCCAGCCCACGGGTGCCACCAGTGACCAGGCGCCCACCTTGGGCAGGCTGGCATGCACCTTGGCCTGCAGTGGCGCATCTGGCGCCCAGCGGGTGCTGCCGGCCACGGTTTGCAGCCGGGTAGAAAAGTCGGCCTGGGCATTGCCGCCGGCATCACTGGCCCACACCAGATTGGCCCGCAGCGCGTCGTTGTCGATCTCCAGGTCCACATGCGCATCGCGCAGGCCTGCTGGCAGGGCACCGCCAGCCTGCTCGCCTGCCAATAGCTGCAAGTCGCCGCTGCTGCGCCGCAGGCTGGCCCGCACGCGCAAGGCCTCACCACCACTGGCATCCCACTGGCCGCCAAACAGCAGGTCACCGCGCAGGCCCAGGTTGGCCAACTGGGTCTGGCCCAGCAGCTCCAGCCAGGCCAGGGGCAGGCCCTGCAGTTGTCCGCGGGTACTCCAGCGCGAGGGGCTGGCATTGCCGGCTGCGCCCTGGTGCGTCCATTGCACAGGCTGCCACTGGATGGTGGCCACACCGGGTGCAGGCCCGCCCAGGCGCAGCGCTCCATCGGCCAGGGTGAAGGACTGTTGCAGCGCGCCGCGCCGCCAGTCCAGGGCGACAGGCTGCTGCAGGTCCATGGTCCAGGGCTTGGCATACAACGCGTTGCTGGCCTTGAGCTGCAACGTGTCCAGCAGGGCATGCCACTGCCCCTCACCTACCTGGGCGACGTGCGATTGCGCCTCCAGCGCCACCTGGGTGGCCCCTGCCTGCGCCTTGCCGCGCAGCTGCAGCGCCAGGGAACGCAGCGTGCCGGCCACGTCGAGCTGCAGATCGCGCAACAGGTAACGCTCCTGGATGTCAAGGCGCTGGCTTTGCAGGGCAGCGTTCCACTGCATGTCCGCACCCAGGTGCTGCCAGCCGCCAGACCAGCGGGCAGTCAGTTCGGCTGCACCCTGTGCCTCCAGCGGGCCCAGGCTGGTGCTGAGGCTGGAGACGACGGGCAGAGGCAAGGTGGCCAGCCACTGCAGCAGGGCATGGGCATCGCTGATGTGCAGGGCACTGCTGCCCTGCCCGGCCGCGGCTGCCGCCTGGCCATCCACTTCAAAGGCAGCACCCGGCATGCTGGCGCGCAGGTGCGCGGCGCTGGCGTAGCTTTGCGTATCGACTTGCAGCTGGCCTGCCAGTTGGGCCTGCGGCGTGTGCAGCTCCAGCGTGTCGAGCTGCAACAGAGGCGCCTTCCAGTGGCCCTTGGCCTGCAGCGATGCTTCCTGCCCGGCCGCCGTGCCCTTCAGCGGGGTGTTCAGCCGGGTATCAAACGCAATGCCCTGTGGCGACTGCTTTGCCGACACCGTGCCCTGCAGGGTGGGCAACTGCCAGCGTGAATCGATCCGCACCGGCTCTATGCCCTGCAGGCTTCCTTGCGCCGACCATGTGGCGGGGCTCCCGCCATAGCTGCCCTGGGCCTGCAGGGTGCCACCTGCCAGAGCTGCCTGCAACGCGGACAGCATCCACTGCCCATCGCGGTAGAGCACGTTGGCATGGGCTGCACGCAGTGGCAGTCGCTGGTGGTCCAGCGTGCCCTCCAGGGCGTTTTGCAGCAGCACGTCGGCCCGCCACCCTTTGCCATCGGGCGCCACCTGGGCCTGGCCCGACAGGCGGGTTTGCGGTGCCTGCGGCCACAGCGTGGACAAGTCCAGCGCGCTCCATTGCGCCTGGGCGCTGGCAAGCGGCTGCGCCTCGGAAGGTTTGAGCAGGGCCTGCAGCGTGGCCTGCATGGCACCCAAGGGCCGGGTCTTGTGCTCGCCTGCGGGTTGCAGCGACATGTCCACCTTGAGCTGCGCGTGCGGGCCCATCAGGGTGCCCTGGGCGGTGGCCTCTGCGGCCACGCTGAGCGGGGCTTGTTGAATTTTTACCGGTGTCTGCACCGTGCCCTGCACCTGCACCGAGGCCGCCATGGGGCTGCGCGCCTGCAGCTGCGCTTGCCCCTGGTAGCTGCCTGCGGCCATCTGCACGCTGGCATCCTGCAGGAAGTGGGTCTGGCCGTCATAGCGGTAGCGGCCCCGCAAGCTCTCAAGTTGCAGCGCGGGGGGGCCCACCCACTCGACATGGTCCACCGCAAACTGCACATCCATCTGCAGCGGCAAGACCAGCTCGGCCATCGGGCTTTGGGACGCCGGGCGGCGGTCTTCAATGTGCAGGCGCTGCGCGTGCAGGGTTCCCACCCGCAAGGCGCCATCGAGCAGGCCGTGCCAGTCCCAAGCCAGTTCCACCCCCTGCAGCTCCACGGTCAGGTCCCCCTGCTTCCAGGCCAGGTGCGCCAACTTGCCACCATCACGCAGGCTGCCGCTGACATCGCTGGCCTGCAAGCTCTGGCCCGTGGGCAACAGCGCGCCAGCCAGGCGCAGGGCATGCTCCATGGAGCCTTCAGACCGCACCCACAGCCACAGGCCCAACACCAGGCCCACCAGCGTCACCGCCATGGCTGTCAGCAGCAGGCTCAGGCCCGCACCCAAGGCGTGAAACAGGGGCCGAAAGTGCCGCAATCGCTGCATCAAAACACAAAGCCCACGTTCAGGTGCAGGCGCAAGGCCTCGGTGGCCACGCCATAGGCCAGGTCAATCTGCAGCGGGCCTATGGGGCTTTTCCAGCGCGCCCCCACACCCACGCCGACCTTGAAGCTGAATTCCTCTACCCGGTTCGACACAGCACCCGTGTCGATGAAGACAGCACTCTCCCAATCCGTCATCAGGCCATTGCGCACGATGGGGCGCTGCCACTCGATGCTGCCGGTGGCGACATAGCGGCCGCTCTCGGCGCTCAGGATGCCGTCATGGGTGGTGCCGATTTCCTGGTACTGGTAGCCGCGCACCGTGGTGTCGCCACCGGTCAGGAACAACTGGTTGAAGGGCACATTGGCGGCGTTGTCCACAAACACCCCGCCGAGTTGCGCCCGGTACAGCATGCGCCCCGCATGCTGGCGCGCAAACAGATTGGCCTGCGTCTGGCCCAGTGGCTGGTAGGTGCTGGCGTGCAGCAGCACGCGGGTATAGGGCTCCTGCCCTGCCCCCAGCACCGCGCCCGCTGCCAGCTCGCCTCCCAGGCCCCAGCCGCTGCTGGGAAACGGCGTGCTGTCAAAGCGGCGCAAGGCAAAGGCATAGTTGGCACTGAAGGCCTGGTTGGTGGTGCTCTGGTCGATTTCGCGCAGGACGGCTTCGGTGCGTTCGTATTGCAGGAAGTAGCTTTGGTCGAAGCTGGCCTCGGTGGTGAAGCGGCCCACCCGGTAGCGCTGGGTGTTGACATCAATCTCGGCCACCTTGTCCTGCCCGAACAGGGCCGATGCCGCCCAGCGCCAGCGGCTTTCCCCGGGCTGGGAGGTCCAGTCGCTGGCAAAGGTCTTGCTGTCACGCGCAAGGGTGATCTTGTTGACGGCACGCCAGTCAATGCCGGGCACCTGGTTGTAGGTGTGTTCTGCGCTGATACGCGCACCGCTGTCGGTACTGGCGCCTATGCCGAACACCGCCTTTTGCATGCTGGCCTCCTTCACCTGTGCACGCACCGTGGCCTGGGCCGGGTCGCCGCCCAAGTCGAGGTTCAGGAAGGCCGAGTCGTAGTAGCCGCTGTCGGTCAGGCGCTGCTGCGCTTCCACCAGTTGCGACAGCTCGTAGTCATCGCCGCTCTGCAGCCGTGCAAAGCGCCGCACCAGGTCGGCGCCGTAGCGCTGGTTGCCCTCCACCTCCAGCTTGCCATAGCGGTAGGCCGGGCCGGAATCCAGCTGCAGATCCAGATCGACGCGGGCCTCCTCGGGGTGCACCTCGGCGCGCGAGTCCAGCACACGCGCTGTCGGGTAGCGGCGCGCCAGCAAAAGCTTCAGGGCCCGCTCCTTGGCCGTGTCCCAGGCAGCCTGCGAGAACGGCTCGCCGCTGGCCAGGGTCCACAGGTCCTGCACCGACTGGCGCTGCTCTTGTGCCCGGGGGTCCTCTGCCACCGCGCCCTCCAGCACCAGATGCACGGCGCCCACCCGGGTCTGTGTGCCGGGCAGCACCTCGATCTGCACGACCTTGCCGGCGCTTGCCGTGCTGCCAGCCGTGGCACCCGGGCGCTGCAGCGTGATGTGAATCTCAGGAGAAAAGTAGCCCAGCGTGGCCAGCAGGTCGGTGGCGTCCTGCTCTGCGCTTGCCAGCAGGCTCTGTATCTCGGCATCGCTGAGGTCCACCAGAACCTGGTAGCGCTGCAGCTCCAGGTGGCGTTGCAGCAGGTTGCGTATATCGTCCGGTGCCTGGATCTGGAGGGTGAAGCCGACAGCGCTGGCGCTGCCACTGCCAACAGCCGGTGCAGTGGCTGGCGCCTGCACCTGCGCATGGACCGGCAGGGTCAGATTGCAGAGAATCAGCAATGCCGCAGCAACTGAAAAGCGGGAGGTGGTAGGCGCCATGGCTGCCCGACTTTAACGCAGTGCTGCGACCCTGCTGTTTGCGATTTGCCAGTACCCGTAGCCAGTGGGTGCATTCCAAAGCGAATAAGATTGGGCCAGTTGTTTTTACAGAGGTTATTCATGGCACGTATGGTTCAATGCATCAAGTTGGGTAAGGAAGCCGAAGGCTTGGACTTTGCGCCCTATCCCGGCGAACTGGGCAAACGCATCTGGGAAAGCGTCAGCAAGGAAGCCTGGGCCGCCTGGCTCAAGCACCAGACCATGCTGGTGAACGAAAACCGCCTCAACCTGGCCGATTTGCGCGCCCGCCAGTACCTGGCCCGCCAGATGGAAAACCATTTCTTTGGTGACGGCGCCGACGCCGCCCAGGGCTACGTGCCGCCCGCCGCCTGAACACGCGCCCCATGCCTGCCACCGTGCCTGCCCTGCAGCCGGTGCACGGTTTTTCTTTCGCGTCGGTTGCTGCAGCCTGGTCATCCCAAGCCAGCTGGACGGTACTCGATACCGGCTTTGGCAGCGGCCACACCTTCCTGAACCTGTGGCAAACCTGGCGTGCCCATGCGCACAAGCCCGGCGTGCTGCATTGCGTGGGCATCCTGTCACTGGCAGAGGCCCAGGCACTGGCGTCCGGGCTCACTGGCGCCACTCCCCATAGTCTCTTTCAAGACCTGGCAAGCGCCCTCGCGGCGCAGTGCTATGACCTGGAGCCCGGCTTTCAGCGCCTGCTGCTGGACGGCGGCACGCTGTCACTGACGCTGTGCGTGGGCACGCCAGCTGCCATGCTGGCCAAGCAGGACATGCAGGCCGACACCGTGCTGCTGGCAGGCGCACAAGACTGGGACAAATGGCAGATCAAGGCCCTGGCGCGCTGCTGCAAACGGGGGGCGGGTGTGCTGTTTGCCCATGGCACACACCCGAACCCGGAACTGCTGGCAGACGCCGGGTTCGCGCCCGACGCCGAGGGCCTGCCGCTTGCCGTCTACAACCCGCGCTGGCAACTGCGCTCCGAGCGCAAGGGCGCAGGCGCTGGCGCTGGCGCTGGCGCGACTGCCGATGCGGCTGCGCCAGGCCGCGAACGCGCACCCCGCTGCGCCGTCATAGGCGCGGGCATCGCCGGGGCCAGCGTGGCGCGGGCCTTGGCCCTGCGCGGCTTTCGGGTAGACGTGTATGACGCGCAGCCGCACCCGGCAGGCGGCGCGTCCGGCCTGCCCATAGGCCTGGTGGTGCCGCACCATTCGGCCGATGACAGCCCGCGTTCGCGCCTCTCGCGCCAGGGCACGCGGCTGATGCTGCAACAGGCCCGTCAGCTGCTGCTGCAAGGACAGGATTGGAACCCCGGCGGCGTGCTGGAACGCACCCTGGGACCGGACGGACTGGCCGAGGACGAGGCAGAGGTGCTCTCCCAGACCGGCACCCTGCCCGCCACTACCGGTTGGGCACGTCCCATGGACTATGGTGACGCACCCGGCCTGTGGCACCCGCATGCCGCATGGATCAAGCCGGCGCCGCTGGTGCAACAGTGGCTGGACCACCCCCACATCCGCTACCACGGGCAGGCGGCTGTGCACACGCTGGAGCGTGCGTCCGCGCAATGGCTGCTGCGCAGTGCAGGAGGCCTGGAGCTGGGGCGCGCCGACCACGTGGTGCTGGCCAATGCCTCTGGTTCTGCGGACCTGGTTTTGCGCACGGCCCAGCAGCTGCAGGCCAAAGGCGCTGCGGGCTTCTCCTGGGTGCCCGATGTGCTGGACAAGCTGCGGGCCCTGCAATCGCTGCACGGCACACTGAGCCATGGGCCCATGCCGGTTGCAGGGTCTGGCGCAGACCACACCAGCGCATGGCCGACCTTCCCCGTGAACGGCCACGGCAGCTGGGCTTCGGGCATTCACACCGAATCGGGGCCGCACTGGTATGCCGGATCCACCTTCCGCAGCGATGCGCAAGAACATGCAGATATCCCGCAGGAGCATGCCGCCAACTTCCACAAATTGCAGACCCTTTTGCCTGACGTGGCCCGGGCGGTGTGGCCCCAGTTCGACAGCCAGCAGGTGCAGGCCTGGCAGGGCAGCCGATGCGTCACCCATGACCGCCTGCCCCTGGTCGGTCCGCTGCAAGAGGCCGAGCAACCTGCGCTGTGGCTGTGCGCCGGCATGGGGGCCAGGGGCCTGAGCTTCTCGGCCCTGTGCGCCGAACTGCTGGCCGCCTGGATGTGTGGCGAGCCATTGCCTGTAGAGAACAATCTGGCCAGGTCCCTGGACACCCGTCGGCCACGCCGCACGCGTGCCGCGCAGCAGCGGACGCAGGCGCCCTAGGACCGCGCGATCGCCACCAGCGCTGGCATTACGAGCGGAACTTGCGCCGCACCAGGTCGATGTGTTCCTTGAGCACATAGGCGTGCTCCGAAAACGCCAGTGGTATGACGGCGTTGGTGACCTTGCTCTCGATGCTGTCGAGCTGCTTCTGCAGGTCTTCGCGGGACGCGTCCGGCTGTTGCGACTGGGCCTGGATTTCCAGGTATTTGAGCTCGCCATACCAGCGGTAAATGCGCCTGCGGATACGCCAGCCATAGAGCGCCGGCGCCGCACGGAACACCGGCACCATGATGGCCAGCAACGGAATGATGGCCAGGGCGGCGCGGTCCACCAGCGTGGCCAGCCAGAACGGCAGGTAGCGCTGCAAAAACGGCGGGCCCGACTGGTAGAAATGCTCGGCATCCTTGCTCAGCGGAAAGTCGCTGTCCTTGGCCGCCGGGAAGGTGTGCGGTGCGTTCAGCAGGGCGGCATTGGCATGGGTGGTCTGCAAGGCCTTCATCAACAGGGCCACGATGGCCGGGTGCAGGTTGCGCGTTACCACCACCGTGGTGGTGGTGGCCAGCAGGTGCAGGTCGCGAACGGGCACGTTGCCTGCCAGGTCCATGGCGCCATGGGGCAGCACCAGTGGATGCAAATAGGGGAATTGACGGGCAATGGCTTCGGCCTGGTCCAGATTCATCACCCGGATGCCCGGATAGGCGACGAGGGCGCGCACCAGCGGTGACTCCGGCGCGCCTATAAAAAATGCCGCATCCAGCGTGCCGTCCTGCAACTGCTGCCGGGCCTGGGCACGGTCCGTGTAGACCAGGCGGCTGTTGCTCTCGTCAATCCCATGGGCCTTGAGCAGGCGCAGGGCCAGCACCTGGGTGCCGGTGCCCTTGTTGCCCACACCAATGCGCTTGCCCAACAAAGCCGAGAGGCGCGTCTGCACCGTCTTGCTGCGGTAGAAAATCCAGATCGGGTCATAGGACACGGCGCCCAGGGACACCAGGTCCACGTCGGAATCACTGGCCCGGCTCTCTTCGGTGTCGGACAGGCCGTCCTGCAAAAACGCCACGCGCGCAGAGTCTTCCGGGTCGCGCAGGCGTTTGATGTTGTCCATGCTGCCGCCGGTGGTCTGCACGTCCAGCGTTACACCGTCTTCGGCCAGCAGTTTGGCATAGCTTTTGGCGAACTCCAGGTAGGCACTGTCCTCGGAGCCGGTGGCAATCACCACGTTCATGCGCGGCGCCGGGTCGATAAAGTGCAGGGCCGCCCATACGGCTGCGGCCAGCAGCAGCGCCACCGGCAGTGCCGACACCAGCGCGTCCCTCCAGGAGAAGCGGCGTATCCAGGCGATGGTTTGTCCCATGGGAGTTTCTTAGGCTTGTCTATCGGGCTACTGCATGGCCGCAGCAGGACGGCGGCTCTTCACATAGGCGTCCGTGGGCTGGTAGTCACGTCCATCGGCATAGCGCCACTGCACCATGGTGCCCTTGTTGCCGCGCAGGTCGAGTTTGCCCACATAGGCCCCCATGGTGGACTGCTGGTCAAGCGCACGGAACTCGGTGGCGCCAAACGGCGTGGTGAACTTCAGGCCGCGCATGGCAAGCACCAGCTTGTCGTTGTCCACCGTCTTGGCCTTGCGGATGGCGGCAAAAATCGCCTGCAGGGTGGCATAGCCCACCACCGAGCCCATCTTGGGGTTCTCGTTGTATTTCTTGTAGTAGTTGGCGGCAAAGGAGGCATGGTCGCGGGTGTCAATCTGGTCCCAAGGGTAGCCGGTGACGATCCAGCCCTTGGGCGTTTCGTCCTTGAGTACATCCAGGTATTCCGGCTCGCCGGATAGCAGCGACACCACCGGTATTTTGGGGAACACATTGCGCTGGTTGCCTTCGCGCACCAGCTTGGCCAGGTCCGCACCAAAGGTCACGTTGAAGATGGCGTCCGGCTTGGCCTGGGTGATGGCCTGCAGCGTGCTGCCCGCATCCAGCTTGCCCAGCACCGGCCACTGCTCGGCCACGAACTCAACATCCGGGCGCCTGGCCTTGAGTTGCTCCCGGAAGGTGGCCACGGCACTCTGGCCGTATTCGTAGTTGGGGGCTATCGTGGCCCAGCGCCTGGCCGGCAGTTTGGCGGCCTCATCTACCAGCATGGCGGCCTGCATGGCGGTGCTGGGCCGCAGGCGGAAGGTGTAGCGGTTGCCCTTGTCCCATACCAGCGCGTCGGTCAACGGCTCGCTGGCCACATACAGGCGTTTGTTCTTGCTGGCGTAGTCAGAAAGCGCCAGACCCACATTGGACAGATAGCCACCGGCCAGCACATCCACCTTTTCGCTGCTGGAGAGCTCTATGGCGTGGCGCAGGGCCTCTTCGGGTTTGCCGGCATCGTCCCGCGAGATCACTTCCACCGGCCGGCCCAGCAGGCCGCCTGCGGCGTTCACCTCGTCCACTGCCAGTTGCCAGCCCTGGCGATAGGGCACGGTGAACTGCGGAATGCTGGAGTAGCTGTTGATTTCCCCAATCTTGATGGGCTTGGGCTGTGCCACGGCGGCCAGGGATGCGGCCAGAGCCAGCAGAGCGACGAACTTTTTCATGAGACCTCCAGAAGGCCGATACCGTACCAGCTTTTTCTGAGGCGTCTTTGAGTTGCTTGGCCTTGAGCAGCAATTTCCGCACAGCGGGCGCAACGGCCCATGATTTCACGGGTGAAAAGGATTGGTAATTGTCAGCCGGTCCAGCACCCGCTGGCCATGCTGCATGTCTTCGCTATAGAGGGTGGTGCAACCGGCATCCAGGGCTGCTGCAACGATCAGGCTGTCCCAGTAGCTGAAGGCATTTTTATTGCGCAGCTAAGATGCGAGCACATATTGCGCGACAGGCGTGTGCACGATTTCACAAGTGGCACTCCAGTCGAGCACAAACTGCCGCAAGTCATCTTCGGTTCGCTTGAACTTCTTCAAGAGATTGCAGCAGGTTTCCCGAATGATTTGGGAGTTGATTTTGGGCCTGTCCAAGCTGAAGACAAAACCCTGCGCGCGCTGATGTTTCTGGTCCAACGGGTTGGTGACAAATGCATAGAGCCAAATATTGGTATCCACCAGTACGTTAGCGCTCATTTGCCTCTTCCCGGCTCAGAGGCTTGAAGTCATTCACAACCAATGGGTTCAAAATCCACTTTGCCAAAGGCGATTGCGCCAAAGTACCGGCTTTTGGTTGCACCGTCTGATTTTGCTTAACCAACAATTCCACAAAATCAAACACATCAGCCTGCTTGGCTTCAGGCAAAGCTTGCAGTTGGCGAATCAGATCAGCATAGCCCATGGGTACCTCCTAAGCTTTGGCCAAAGACGTGTTCGCCGCCCCAGATTTTCGTGACCACAACAGCGAACGCCCTTCGCAAATGATCTTACCTGTCTGAGCCAGACTTTGCGAGCCGCTTGACCTGCTCAGCGCTCTTTCAGATACGGCTTGCCCAGCGCCTGCGGCGCCACTGCCTTGCCAATGAAGCCGGCCAGCAGCACCACCGTCAGCACGTAGGGCAAGGCCTGGATGAACTGCACTGGCACCTCGCCTACCAGGGGCAGCGGCACGCCTTGCAGACGAATGGCTGCGGCGTCCAGAAAGCCGAACAGCAGGCAGGCCCACAGCGCGCCAAAGGGCAGCCAGCGGCCAAAAATCAGAGCGGCCAGTGCCATGAAGCCGCGCCCGGCCGTCATGTTGGCGGAGAAATTGGCGCTTTGGGCCAGCACCAGGTAGCTGCCGGCCAGGCCACACAGCATGCCGTTGAGTGCAAGCGCGGTGTAGCGCAGACGCAGCACCGAGACACCGGCGGCATCCACCATCTGCGGGTTCTCGCCCACGGCGCGCAGGCGCAGGCCGAAGCGCGTGCGAAAAAGCAGCCACCACACCGCAGGCACCAGCGCGTAGGCAAAGTAGACCAGCGCGTTGTGCGTCAAAAAGCCCTCGCCCAGAACCCGGCCAATGAAGGGAATGAAGGCCAGCAGCGTGCCGGCCTGCGGGAACAGCGGCTGTATGCGTACGCTGGTGTCCACCGGCGGCGTCTGTCCGCCCTGGGCAAACCAGGCGATGCCCAGCACCACCGTCAGCCCCACGGCAATGATGTTGATGGCCACGCCCGACACCACCTGGTCGCCCCGGTAACTGACACAGGCCAGGCCGTGCATCCAGGACAGCAGCACCGCCACGCCCATGGCAGCCAGCAGGGCCAGGCTGGTGGAGCCCGACACGGCACCCACGGCGCCTGCGGCAAAGGCGGCGAACAGCATCTTGCCCTCCAGCCCTATGTCCACCACGCCGGAGCGCTCGGAGAACAGACCGGCCAGCGCGCACAGGATCAGCGGTGTGGCCAGCCGCAAGGTGGAGGCCAGCATGGCACCCAGCGAGGCTTCATCCATGGCGTGCTCCCGAAATGCCCGGAACAAGCCGCAGGCCTGCTGCCACCAGGGGCGCGATCACATAGGTCATGGCACCCGAGAACAGCACGATAAAGCCCTGCAGCATCACCACCATGTCGCGGCTGAAGCCCGGCACGTCAAACGCCACCTCGGCCCCGCCCTGGAACAGCGCGCCAAACAGCACGCTGGCAAACACAATGCCCACCGGATGGTTGCGCCCCATCAGGGCCACGGCAATGCCGGTGAAGCCGGCACCACCCACGAACTCCAGAATCAGCTTGCCGCTGACACCGGCAATCTCGTTCATGCCCACCATGCCCGCCAGTGCCCCCGAGACCGCCATGGCAATCAGGGTTTGGTGCCGGGACTTGATGCCGGCATATTCCGCCGCACTCGGGCTGGAGCCCACGGCGCGCAAGCGGTAACCCGCGCGGCTGCGCCACAGAAACAGGTACACGCCCACGCAGGCCAGCAAGGCCAGCACCAGGCTCAGGTTCAGGGGCGAGGCAGGCCACTCCACACCCACCCAGGCCAGTGCCTGCTGCATGCCCGGCAGCTTGGCCGAATCGGCAAAAATGGCGCTCTCCAGCGCCATCATGCCCTTGGGCCGCAGGTGGTTCACCAGCAGGTAGACCAGGATGGAGCTGGCAATGAAGTTGAACATGATGGTGGTGATCACCACATGGCTGCCGCGGTAGGCCTGCAGGTAGGCCGGCACGGCCGCCCACAGCAGGCCAAACAGCATGCCCGCCAGCAGCATGAGGGGCAGCATGGCCCAGGCCGGCAGGCTGGCTGAAAGAAAAAGTGCCGCCAGGCCAGTGCCCAGGCCACCCATCACGGCCTGCCCCTCGCCGCCAATATTGAACAGGCCGCCATGGAATGCCACGGCCACGGCCAGGCCGGTAAAGATGAAGGTGGTGGCGTAGTACAGCGTATAGCTCAAGCCCCGCAGCGTGCCAAAGGCGCCCTGCACCAGGGCCGTCATGACTTCCACCGGGCTTTGCCCCACCATGGCCACCACGCCAGCGGCGGCCAGCAAGGCCACGGCCAGGCACACGGCGGGCAGCAGCACCAGATCGGCCCAGCGCGGCAGGGGCAAAGGCACACTCATTGGCTTCCTCCGGTCATCAGCAGGCCCAGGCCGGCCTCGGTGCAATCGCCAATGGCCAGCTCACCGGCAATGCGGCCCTGGTTCATCACGATCACCCGGTCCGACAGGGCCAGAATTTCGTCCAGCTCGCTGGACACCACCAGCACGGCGCATCCCGCATCGCGCATGGCACGCAGCTGGCTGTAAATGAATTCGATGGCGCCTATGTCCACCCCGCGTGTAGGCTGGCCTACCAACAAGACTTTGGGGCTTTGGCCCAGCTCGCGCGCCAGCACCAGCTTTTGCTGGTTGCCACCCGAGAACTTGCTGGACGGCAGGCTGGTATCGCGCGGGCGCACGTCAAATCGCTCCATCATGGTGGCGGTGGCCGTCGTCATGCCCACGTGCCGCATCCAGGGCCCGCTGCGGTATTGCGGCAGGCCGTCGTAGCCCAGCACCGCCGACTCCCAGGCTGCAAAAGCCATCACCAAGGCGCGCGCATGGCGGTCCTCGGGCACATGGGCCAGGCCCAGGCTGCGGGCGGTTTGCGGGTCCAGCCAGTGCGGTGGCGTAAAGCGCTGGCCGCACACGGTGAGTTCGCCCTGCGTGGGCGTGAGCAGGCCGCTGAGCACATCGAGCAGCTCGCTCTGGCCATTGCCAGACACACCGGCAATGCCCACCATTTCACCGGCACGCAGCTGCACATCAATGCCCGAGAGGCGCAGCACATTCAGGCTGTCGCGCACTTCCAGGCCGCGGGCTGCCAACAGCACTTCGCCGGGCGTGTGCGCGGCTCCCTCCACACGCCCCATATTCACCTTGCGCCCCACCATGGCCTCGGCCAGGCCGGCAATGGTGGCCTGGGCAATGGGCAACTCCTGCACCACCGCACCAGCACGCATAACGGTGACCCAGTCGCACAAGGCCATGACTTCCTTGAGCTTGTGGGTGATCAGAATGATGGTGGTGCCCTGCGCGCGCAGGCCGCGCAGCACATCGAAGAGCTGCACCGTTTCCTGGGGCGTCAGCACCGCGGTGGGTTCATCCAGAATCAGCACCTTGGCGCCACGGTACAGGGCCTTGAGGATTTCCAGTCGCTGCCGGTCACCCACGGCCAGGTCCGCCACCAGGGTGTCCAGTTGCACGTGCAGGCCAGTGGACTGCATCAGCGCTTCGAGCTTGCCGCGCACCTGCGCAGTGGCGCGCAGCAGCAGCCAGTGCGGCTCGGCGCCCAGCATCACGTTTTCCAGTGCGGTGAGTGTGTCCACCAGCATGAAGTGCTGGTGGACCATGCCAATGCCAAGCGCGATGGCGTCGTCGGCATTGCGGATGTCGGCGTCCTGCCCATTGACCGCAATGCTGCCGGCATCCGCACGGTAAAACCCGTACAGCACCGACATCAGCGTGCTCTTACCCGCGCCGTTCTCGCCCACGAGGCCATGCACCGTGCCCGAGCGCACACAGAGGCTCACGTCCACATTGGCACGCACAGCGCCGAAGCGCTTGTGGATGCCACGCATGTGCACCGCAATCGGTGCTGCTGCTGTCACTGCTTTAGTACTTGCAGGCGTTGTCGGCCATGTAGTCGGCCACCTTGATCTTGCCGCTGATGATGTCAGCCTTGGCGGCTTCCACCTTCTTCTTCATGGCGGGCGTAACCAGTTTGGCGTTGTTGGCATCCATGGCGTAGTCCACTCCGCCCTCTTTCAGACCCAGCACGGTCATGCCGGGCGTGAATTTCTTGGAGACGTTGTACACCGCCACATCCACGCGCTTAAGCATGGAAGTGAGCATGGTGCCGGGCTGCAGGTGGTTCTGGTTGCTGTCTACACCAATGGCCAGCATGTTGCTGTCCTTGGCGGCCTGGTAGACACCGGTGCCAGTGCCACCAGCTGCGGCAAACACCACATCGGCACCCTTGGCAAACTGGGCCTTGGCCAACTCACCGCCACGCGCCGGGTCGTTCCAGGCCGCACCGGTGGTGCCGGTCATGTTCTGGAACACCTCGGCCTTGGGGTTGGCGTACTTGGCGCCCTGCTCATAGCCGCACTCAAATTTGCGGATCAGGGGGATGTCCATGCCACCCACAAAGCCGACCTTGCCGGTCTTGCTGGCCAGTGCGGCCATCGTGCCGACCAGGAAGCTGCCTTCCTGTTCCTTGAAGACCACGGACTGCACATTGGGCAGGTCCACCACCATGTCCACGATCACGAAGTTCAGCTTGGGGAATTCCTTGGCCACTTTTTCCACTGCAGAGGCTTGCGAGAAGCCCACGCTGATGATGGGGCTGGCACCCTTTTCGGCCATGCGGCGCACCGACTGCTCGCGCTGCGATTCGTTAGTCACTTCGAATTCGAGGTACTTCTTGCCGCTTTCCTTCTTCCACTTCTGCATGCCGTTGTAGGCGGCTTCGTTGAAGGACTTGTCAAACTTGCCGCCCATGTCATAAATGATGGCGGGTTCGGCCATGGCTGCAAAACTCGTGGCCATCGCCGCGGCCAGCACTCCCAGTTTCACATTGCTCAGAATTTGCATGAAGTATCTCCGTTGATTGCAGGTTGAAAAAATTGATAGTACAGACTAAACGCGTTGCAGGTTCATAGGGTTTTCAGCCGCCGCGTCAGCAGCTTGAAAAACCCTTGGGCATCCACCACCCGCATCACCGTGGCGTTGATGGGCCGATGGGTTATACCCCACCAGTCCACCACGGTCATGCCCATGGTCAGCTCGGAGCCGCATTCGATGGTGACGTTGCATTCGCGGCCCTGAAACAGTTCGGGCTTGAGCAGGTAGGCGATCACGCAGGGGTCGTGCAGGGGGCCGCCATCACTGCCGTATTTCAGCTCGTCATAGCGCTCAAAAAATTCCAGCAGCTCCACCGTGGCCTGGGCCACCGGTGTGCCCAGTGCACCAATGGCGGCGATGCGCTTCCTGGTGGTCAGCACCTGGTGCGTCACATCCAGCGGCATCACCACCAGCGGGATGCCGCTTTCAAACACCACATGCGCGGCATGCGGGTCTACATAGATGTTGAACTCGGCCGCCGGTGTGATGTTGCCGCCTTCCGAGAAGCCGCCACCCATCATGACGATCTGCTGCACGCGCAGGGCAATGTCGGGCGCGCGCTGCAGGGCCAGGGCGATATTGGTCAGCGGCCCCAGGGTGCACAGCGTGACCACACCTGCGGGCTGGCGTCGGACCTCTTCCACAATGAAGTCCACCGCGTGCTGCTCTTGCAAGGCCATGGTGGGCTCGGGCAGGTCCGGGCCGTCCAGGCCGGTGCGTCCGTGCACATGCTCGGCGGTCACCAGGTTGCGCACCAGGGGACGGCTGGCACCGGCAAACACGCGGGTCTGGGGCTTGCCGGCCAGCTCGCAAATCTTGCGCGCATTCTTTTCGGTCCAGCGCAGCGGCACATTGCCCGCCACCACGGTAATACCCAACACCTCCAGCTCGGGTGAGGCCAGCGCCAGCAGAATGGCAACCGCGTCGTCCTGCCCGGGGTCGGTGTCAATGATGATTTTCTGGCGTGCCATACCTGCGGGCGCTTTAACCGGCATTGAAGGCAATGGCAATGGCCGCCGCCAGTCGTGCGTTGTTCAGCACCAGTTGGATATTGGACGCCAGACTGTCACCCCCGGTTAATTGGTTTACCCGCGCCA
The DNA here is from genome assembly GCF_003415675.1 of Rhodoferax lacus. Lineage (GTDB taxonomy): Bacteria > Pseudomonadota > Gammaproteobacteria > Burkholderiales > Burkholderiaceae_C > Allorhodoferax > Allorhodoferax lacus. The sequence goes on along the minus strand of NZ_QFZK01000001.1, from coordinate 294,474 downwards.
GCAAAAACGGCGTGGACTCCTTGCCTGCAACGCCCTGCTGCGCAGCCTCTTGCAAGGCCTGCTCAATGGCCTGGTCAATGGCGGCGCGCGGCATGGCATAGGCCTCGGGAATCGGGTTTGCAACAACCATGCCACCCTGCAGGCCCATAGTCCATTTGGCCTTGAGCACGGCGGCTATGGCTTGCGGGGAGTCGAGCCGGTAGTCCACCTTGAAGGCGCTGTCGCGGGTAAAGAAGGCGGGCAAGGCATCGGTCTGGTAGCCCACCACAGCCACGCCGTGGGTCTCCAGGTACTCCAGCGTCAGACGCAGATCCAGGATGGACTTGGCACCGGCACAGACCACTGCCACCGGCGTATGGGCCAGCTCCTGCAGGTCGGCCGAGACATCAAAGCTCTCTTGCGCACCGCGGTGCACGCCGCCTATGCCACCGGTGGCAAATACCCGTATGCCGGCCATGGCGGCTATCACCATGGTGGCGGCCACGGTGGTGGCGCCTGTTGCCTTGCTGGCCACGATGAAAGGAATATCGCGCCGGCTGACCTTGGTGACAGCGTGTCCGGCTTTTCCGAGTTGCTCGATCTCGTCACGCGACAGGCCGGCCTTGAGGCGGCCATTCACGATGGCGATGGTGGCGGGCACGGCACCGTGTTGGCGCACTTCGTCTTCCACCTGCAGGGCCGTGGCCACGTTTTGCGGATAGGGCATGCCATGCGAAATGATGGTGGACTCCAGTGCCACCACGGCTTGGCCGCTGGCAAGGGCTTGTTGCACCTCGGGTGCAATGTCCAGAAAGGCTTGGCTTGTCATGTGTTGTGTGTTTCAAGGTGTGCGCGAATGGCGGCCACACTCAGTTCAGGTGCATTGGCGAATGTACTGGATAAGGTGAGCTCGGCGCAGGCCATTGCGAATGGCACCGACAGTTCCAATGGCATGGCCTGCAAATGGCCATAGACCAGGCCACTGAGCAAGGCGTCGCCCGCCCCGGTGGCGCTGGCCATGGGTACCGGCCGCGCCGGGTGGTGGCCGGTGGCGCCCGCCGCATCACACCACACAGCCCCCTGTGCCCCCAGACTGAGCACCACCTGGCGCACGCCACGCTGGTGCAGTGCCTGTGCTGCCGATTGGGCAGAGGGCACGTCAACGATCTCCAGCCCGGTGAGTGCCTGCGCCTCCATGCGGTTGGCCTTGAGCGTGTGAAGACGCCCCAGCACCGGCAGCAGCTTCTGGCATTTGGCCACCGAAACGGCTTCGGCAAACACCACCGGGTGCGCCAGGTCGTGGCACAACCAGTGCAGCACGTCGGGGCGCACATTGCAGTCCACCACCACGGCCTGCGCTGCCGTCAACAAGCCCGCGTGCCGGGCCAATAGCGCGGGGGTGAGCCGCTCCAGAATACCCATGTCATTCACCGCCACGCCCATGTCGCCATCCACCCCGTGCAGGGACAGGTAGGTGGCCGTGCGCTCGCCCGGGAGCGTCGCGCAGGCCGCCAGGTCCAGACCGATGGCAGCTGCGGCCTGGCGCAGCACAGCCGCAAACGCATCGTCCCCCAGCACGCTGAGCAGGCGCCCATCCACCCCCAGGCGCAGCAGGTTTTCCGCCACATTGCGGGCCACGCCGCCAGGGCTGCACAGGATGCGGCCCGGGTTGGAGTCACCCATCACGGGCGCGGCGTGAGAGTGGGCAGAGATGTCCAGATTGGCGCCGCCGATCAGAGCGACATACGGTTTGCAGGGAGACAGGGGCATGGCCAGATTAGACAGAAGTTTAGACGGCACAATACAACGCTTTAGGTAACACGAAGGCTCGCAATGATTCTGGTAGCAGGCTCCGCCAATCTGGACTTTGTGGTGCGGGCCGACCATATTCCTGCCCCCGGCGAGACGGTGCTGGGGCGCGACTTCAAGACCTTCCCCGGCGGCAAGGGCGCCAACCAGGCCGTAGCCTGCGCCCGCGCCGGAGGTGTCGCCACCCACATGCTGCTGGCCCTGGGCAACGATGCCTTTGCCAAGCCGCTGGAAGAGTCGCTGGATGGCGCAGGCGTGCAGTTGCACACCGTGCGCGAACCCTTCCACCCCACTGGCACGGCCTTTATTTGCCTGTCCAAGGCCGGTGAAAACGCCATCACCGTGGCGCCCGGTGCCAATACCTGTCTGCGGCCTGAGCATTTGCCCAAGCTGACGGGCTTCACCCACTTGTTGCTGCAACTGGAAACCCCGCTGCACACCGTGCGGGCCTATGCCCAGGCGGCGCGCCACGCGGGTGTGGCTGTGGTGCTGAATGCCGCCCCCGCCCAGGTGCTGGAGCCCGAACTCCTGGCCCTGGTGGACATCCTGGTGGTGAACGAAGGCGAGTTGGCTACCGTGGCCCAGCACAGCGGCAGCATTGCCGAGTGCCTGGCCCAACTGAACGTACCCACGGTGGTGGTGACGCTGGGCTCCCACGGCTGCCTGGCCCGCCACCAGGGCACCCTGCATTGGCAAACCGCCTTTGCCGTGAACCCGGTGGACACCACCGGCGCCGGAGACACCTTTTGCGGCAGCCTGTGCGCCGCCCTGAGCCAGGGCCAAAGCCTGCCCGACGCCCTGTTGTATGCCAGCGCAGCAGCAGCCCTGGCCTGCACCAAACTCGGCGCGCAAAGCAGCGTACCCACTGCACTTGAAGTGGCCACCCTGCTGCAACAGCAAGCCGACACCAACAACCCCACCGCACTGGCCGCGCTGCGCGCCCTGTGCGGCCTGAACTGAAAGCCCGCATGCCCACTGCCAGCCTGAACGCGCCCCGCAAAGTCATCTACGACACCGACCCCGGCGTGGACGACGCCATGGCCCTGTACTACGCACTGGCCCACGCCGGTGTGGACGTGGTGGGCATCACCACCACCTTTGGCAATGTCACTGTGGAACAGGCCGCCACCAATGCGCTCTACCTTACCGCCATTGCCGGCTTTGAGATCCCCGTGACCAAGGGCGTGGCCCGGCCCTGGGTCAAGGCCTCCGAGCCGCCACCGGATTACATCCACGGCGCCGACGGCCTGGGCAACCTGCCTGTGCGCGAGGTCACCCGCAACACGCTGGACCCGCGCTCCTCGGCCCAGTTCATCGTGGACATGGCACGCGCCCACCCTGGTGAAATCACCCTGGTGGCGGTGGGCCCGCTGGGCAATTTAGCCACCGCGCTGAAGCTCGCACCCGAGTTGCCCACGCTGGTGCGCGAAGTGATTCTGATGGGCGGCACCGTGGTGGAGCCGGGCAATGTATCGCCCGTGGCCGAGGCCAATATCTGGAACGACCCGCACGCTGCCGATCTGGTGTTCACCGCCGACTGGAAGCTCACTATGGTGGGCCTGGACGTGACGCACCAGGTGATCCTGCCGGTCACCCTGTTTGGCAAGATTGCCCAACACCAGCAGCATGTGGCCACCGACACCTTGCTGCATGCGGTGAAGTTCTACGCCAATTTCTACAGCGACCTGTACCCGCATGTGGCCGAGATCCACGGCTGCTTTGGCCACGATGTGCTGGCCTTTATCTACCTCACCAACCCTGAGCTTTTTCAATTGGAGAGCGGTCGCATGCGCGTGGCCGTGGACGGCCTGGCCCAGGGCCAGACCATGCTGCGGCGCAAGCGCATTGACTACCCGCAGGCCGGTTGGGAAGCCGAAGAGTCCATGACCCACGCCTGCATGGAAGTCGATGCCGTGGGTGCCAGCCAGGTGCTGGAAGCCACGCTGATGGGCCAGTGGCTCGCGCGATGATGCACCTGCCCATTGTTGATTTCACCAGCCCCACTGCGCCACAGGACTTTTGTAAAAGCCTGCACGAAACCGGCTTTGGCGTGCTCAAGAACCACCCGCTGGACCAGAACCTGGTGCAGGGCATTTACGACGAGTGGTTGGCCTTCTTCCAGAGCGACGCCAAGAACAAGTACGCACAAGACCCGGTGAAGTTTGACGGCTACTTTTCACCCAAGGTATCGGAAACCGCCAAGAACCACACCAAGAAGGATGTGAAGGAGTTCTTTCACATCTACCCCTGGGGCCGCTACCCCACGGAGGTGTCGGACGCCGCACGCCGCTACTACGCCTTGGGCAGTCACCTGGCGACCACACTGTTGCAGTGGGTGGACGACAACTCACCTCCGGAGGTGAAGGCCCGCTATTCCATGCCCCTGTCGCGCATGCTGGAGGGCAGCGACCACACGCTTTTGCGAGTGCTGCACTACCCGCCCCTGACCGGCCAGGAAGAGCCCGGTGCCGTGCGCGCCGCCGCCCACGGCGACATCAACCTGCTGACCATCCTGCCCGCCGCCACCGAGCCGGGCCTGCAGGTGCTGGGCAAGGACGACGCCTGGCACGACGTGCCCTGCGACTTTGGCCTGCTGATTGTGAACATCGGCGACATGCTGGAGGAGGCTTCCGGCCACTACTTCCCCTCCACCGTGCACCGGGTGCTCAACCCCACGGGCGAGGCCGCCCAAAAGCCCCGCATCTCGCTGCCGCTGTTCCTGCACCCCGTGCGCGACGTGGTGCTGTCGGAGCGCTACACGGTGGGCAGCTATTTTGATGAGCGGATGCGGGAGTTGCGGGGGAGTTATTGACAGAGCATTGGCCTATAGGCCAAGAGCCTGAAGCCTGCGGACCATCGCCTGATCCAATGTCAGCAGACGCAGGGATCCAGAAATGGCCGTAGCGGCAACGATGGCATCAGGGAGTTTGAACGCGCCACTGCGACGCAAAGTTATCGCAAGGGCTTCCACTTGCGGGTCCAACATGCGTACCTGACATGCCGCCAGAAACGACTGGATAGCCTTGTCTTCTTCGTCCGTGAGTTGCGGATAGCCCAAAAGCTCCATACGGGTGATCTGGCTTACCGCTGCCCTTTCCAGGGCCAAGCCACTTTGTTCGGCCAGCACCAACGCAGGGCCATGGCCCTTGAGCAGGCCAATGACCATATTGGTGTCCAGCAGGAACTCAATCCCAGTCACTGCGCAAGGCGTTCTGAGTGGATACTGGGTCGTCGTTTAGATTCGGCGAGTCTTTTAGAACGCCCGACCACTTCTTCCAGTCTGCAGGCGACGCGGAGCTGCCTGCCTCGTCAACGTAAGCTTTTGACAGGCGCAGGATCACCAAATGCTCGTTTTCATCGAACTTGACGGGTTCCAGCGGCTGAATAACGCCGGCTTTGGAAATGGCTTCAATGGCTTGGTACATGGAGGAACTTCCGGAGGATGTGCCTTGAATTGTGCAGCAGTCTGGGAAATAGGTACATAAATCCCCACATCGGCTTGGTTGCCGGTGACCAGGCTCGTAAGAACACCACTTCTGCAATTTCCGCAGAAGCTTATTCATCTCCCGCATATCGGTATAGCCAAAATATCGTTTTCAATCTAAGCCTAGCTGACTACAGTCGCCCGGATGCATGAATTAGCGTTTGTTATTGCGGGTTTTGTGGTGGGAACCATTGTGGGCCTCACCGGTGTGGGAGGCGGCTCGCTCATGACGCCTATCCTGATCTTTGTTTTTGGCATCAAGCCCTATCTGGCCGTAGGCACCGATTTGCTGTTTGCAGCCTTCACCAAGATGGGCGGCACCGTCAAGCTTGCGCGCGCCAACCGCATTGACTGGCCTGTGGTGCGCAATCTGTCCATGGGCAGCATTCCGGCCTCGCTCATCACTCTGTACGTGCTGCACACCGTGGGCCCGGCCAACCCCCAGGTGCAGTCCGTGATGACCACCACACTGGGCTGCGCCCTGCTGCTCACGGCTGCGGCCACCTTCTACAAGGCCGTGCGCGGCAAGGCCAGCCCGACGCACATTGCTGCGGGCCAGGAGCTGGTGGCTGCCACGCCCAAACACTGGAGCCTGCCGCTGCTGTTTGGTGCTGTGATTGGCACATTGGTCACCCTGACCTCGGTCGGCGCCGGTGCGATTGGCGTGACCGCGCTGATGCTGCTCTACCCCTTGCTGCCCCTGCACCGCATCATTGCGGCCGACATCGCCTATGCCGTGCCACTCACATTGGTTGCTGGCTTGGGCCACGCCACCCTGGGTGCGGTGGACTGGTCCATGCTGATCGCGCTGCTGTGCGGATCGCTCCCCGGCATCTGGGTGGGCTCGCACCTCACGCCAAAAGCACCCGAACGCCTGATACGCTCGCTCCTTTCCTTTTTGTTGGCCTATGCAGGCCTGAAACTCATTGCCCTGTAAACAGGACCTGAAGAACCATGTACCAATACACCGACTTTGACCGCCAGTTCATCCGCTCCCGTGCCGACCAGCACCGCGACCAGTTGGAGCGCAACCTGGCAGGCACCCTGAGTGACGATGACTTCCGCCCCCTGCGCCTGCAAAACGGCTGGTACATCCAGCGCTACGCCCCCATGCTGCGCGTGGCCGTTCCCTATGGCGAGCTGGCCAGCCGCCAGCTGCGCGTGCTGGCCCGCATTGCCCGCGAGTACGACCACCCCTCCAAAGAAGTGTTTGACAAGGCCATTGGTACCCAGGCCACCTGGGGCACTACCCATCTGCCCGTGGGCTATGGCCACTTCACCACGCGCCAGAACGTGCAGTTCAACTGGATTCCGCTGACCAAGAGCGCCGACGTGATGGACCTGCTGGCCACCGTGGACATGCATGGCATTCAGACCAGCGGCAACTGCATCCGCAACATCACCAGCGACGAGCTGGCCGGTGTGGCGCCCGACGAGCTGGCCGACCCCCGCCCCTTCGCCGAAATCATGCGCCAGTGGAGCACGCTGCACCCCGAGTTCGCCTTCCTGCCGCGCAAGTTCAAGATCGCCATCACCGGCGCAACCGCTGACCGCGCGGCCACCTACTGGCATGACGTGGGCCTGCACCTGATCCACAACGAGGCGGGCGAGCTGGGCTTCCGCGTGCTGGTGGGCGGCGGCATGGGCCGCACCCCGGTGATCGGCAGCGTCATCCGTGAGTTCCTGCCCTGGAACCAGATCATGAATTACCTGGAAGCCGTGGTGCGCGTCTACAACCGCTGGGGCCGCCGCGACAACCTGTACAAGGCCCGCATCAAGATCCTGGTGAAGGCCGAGGGCCAGCGCTATATCGACGAGGTGGAAGCCGAGTACACCCAGATCATCACAGCTGACGGCGCACCCCACACCATCACCCAGGCCGAGCTGGACCGCGTGACCGCCAGCTTTGTGCCGCCCACGCTGGACTTGAACGCCGCACCCGCCTCCACTGCCAAGGTGCCCGCCGAACGTCAAGGCGACTATGAGCGCTGGCTCAAGCAAAACGTGGCCGCGCACAAGAACCCGGCCCTGCGCTCGGTCACCCTCTCCTACAAGCGCCTGGGCCAGGCCCCGGGAGACGCCGATGCCGACCAGCTCGACACCGCAGCCGACCTGGCCGACCAGTTCTCCGCAGGTGAAGTGCGCGTCACCCACGACCAGAACCTGCTGCTGCCCTGGGTGCGCGCAATCGACCTGCCCGCCCTGTGGGTGGCCGCCAGCCACGCCGGACTGGCCCGCTCCAACGTGCGCCTGCTCACCGACATGATTGCCTGCCCCGGCGGCGATTTCTGCGCCCTGGCCAATGCCCGCTCCATCCCCGTGGCCGCAGCCATCACCGAGCGCTACCAGGACATGGACGAACTGCACGACCTGGGCGAGATTGACCTGCACATCAGCGGCTGCATCAACTCCTGTGGTCACCACCACAGCGGCCACATCGGCATCCTGGGCGTGGACAAAGACGGCAAGGAGTGGTACCAGGTGTCGCTGGGCGGCTCGGACGGATCCACCCTCAGCGGCCCGGCCCTTGCCGGCAAAGTGGTGGGCCCGTCGTTTGGCGCGTCCGAAATCCCCGGCGTGATCGAAGCCGTGCTGGACACTTTCCGCAAAGAACGCCAGGGCCGCGAGACCTTTATTGACACCCTGCGCCGCGTCGGCTTCGATGCCTTCAAGGTGGCGGCCAACGCTGCACGCCTGGTCGACCCGCATGCCGAACTGAACCAACTGCCCAAGGCGCCCGGCTATGCCCGCGACGCGCAGGAAGCCTGAGAAAGAGTAGATACCAAGATGACCCAACTGACCATGAAACTGCTCTCTGCGGCTGACGCCAGCACCTCGGACGCCGCCGCCAACACCCTGGTGGTGGCCAACACCGAAGACGTCCGTGATTTGAAGCTCGATGGCGTGACGCGCATCGACCTGCACTTCCCCAAGTTCACCGATGGCCGCGCTTACACGCAAGCCTTTTACCTGCGCCGCCGCGCCGGCTTCACGGGCGAAATCCGCGCCACGGGTGATGTGCTGATTGACCAGCTGGTACAGATGGAGCGCCAGGGCTTCAGCGTGGCCGTGCTGCGTGCCGACCAGAACCTGGACTTTGCGCAAAAGCAGTTTGACCGCTACCGCGCCTTCTACCAGGGTGATGCAGTGACCGCCAAGCCGGTCTTCAGCCGCGAAGGAGCCACCGTATGAGCGCCATAGACCTCAACGCCCGCCCCTCGCGCGACTTCAGCCTGCACATTGCCGAGGCCCAAAGCGTGCTCTCGCAAGCGGCGGCCCAGTACGCGGCGTCGGAGGGCGGCACGGCCCTGATCACCCAGGCCTCCAGCCTGGGCGCCGAGGACGTGGTCATCAGCCACATCATCAACAGCCTCAAGCTCGACATCGGCATCTTCGTGCTGGAGACCGGCCGCCTGCACAAGGAAACCCTGGAGCTCCTGGAGCAGTTCAAGGCCGATTCCCGCGCACCCGTCACCGTCTACAAGCCGGTGGAAGAGTCGGTAGTGCAGTTCGTGGCCAAGGAAGGCCTGGACGCCATGTACAAGAGCATTGACCTGCGCAAGGCCTGCTGTGGCATCCGCAAGATGGAGCCGCTGGAGCGCGCCCTCAAAGGCAAGGAAGCCTGGATCACCGGCCTGCGCCGCGAGCAAAGCGGCGCCCGCGCCGAAGTGCCGCTGGTGGACGTGTCCGAGAAGCGCGTCAAGATCAACCCCCTGGCCAACTGGACCTGGGGCGACGTGTGGCACTACATCAAAGAGAACAAGGTCGCCTACAACCCGCTGCATGACGCCTTCTTCCCCAGCATCGGCTGCGAGCCCTGCACCCGCGCCATCAGCATGGGTGAAGATTTCCGCTCGGGCCGCTGGTGGTGGGAGGACGAAGCCGCCAAGGAATGCGGCCTGCACGTCAAACACGCCGACGGCACCGATTCTGCCGCCGTCTCTGCACTGCCCGTCTCGGCACTGCCCACCGCATAAAGCATTTATGAACGCCATGACAGACCCACACCACTTCGAGCGTCTCTCCAACCAGCACCTGGACGCGCTGGAAGAAGAAACGATTTTTATCCTGCGCGAAGTCGCAGCCGCCTTCGAGCGCCCCACCCTGCTGTTCTCCGGCGGCAAGGATTCACTGGTCATGCTCAAGTGCGCCGAAAAAGCCTTTGGCGCGGGCCGCATCCCCTACCCGCTGCTGATGATTGACACCGGCCACAACTTCCACGAAGTGACCGACTTCCGCGACTTCCGCGCCAAGGAGCTCGGTGCCGAGCTGATCGTGCGCAGCGTGGAAGACTCCATGGCGCGTGGCACCGTGCGCCTGGCCCATCCGGGCGAGAGCCGCAATGTGCACCAGTCGGTCACGCTGCTGGAAGCGATTGAAGAATTCCGCTTCGATGCCCTGATCGGTGGCGCCCGCCGGGACGAAGAAAAGGCCCGTGCCAAGGAACGCATCTTCAGCCACCGCGACAGCTTCGGCCAGTGGCAGCCCAAGGCCCAGCGCCCCGAACTGTGGACCCTGTTCAACACCCGCCTGCAGCCGGGCGAGCACTTCCGCGTGTTCCCCATCTCCAACTGGACCGAGTTGGACGTGTGGCAGTACATCGAGCGCGAAAAGATCGCCCTGCCTTCGCTCTACTACACGCACAAGCGCAATGTGGTGGAACGCAAGGGCCTGCTGGTTCCCGTGACCGAGCTCACGCCTCCGAAAGACGGCGAAGTGGTGGAATCACGCGACGTGCGCTTCCGCACCGTGGGCGACATCACCTGCACCTGCCCGGTGGAAAGCACGGCCGCCACAGCCGCCGACATCGTGATCGAAACCCTGTCTGCCGATGTGAGCGAACGCGGTGCCACCCGCATGGACGACAAGACCTCCGAAGCCTCCATGGAAAAACGTAAAAAAGATGGGTACTTCTGAAATGACCACCGCAACTACAACCCTCTCCCCGTCTGCCTCTGCGGAACACGGCGACATCTCTTCCGCCCTGCGCTTCATCACCTGCGGCTCGGTGGACGATGGCAAGAGCACGCTGATTGGTCGCCTGCTGGTGGACAGCCGCTCGGTGCTGCTGGACCAACTGGCCAATGTCTCCAAGAGTGGCGAGGCCGACCTGGCCCTGTTCACCGATGGCCTGAGCGCCGAGCGCGAGCAGGGCATCACCATTGACGTGGCCTATCGCTACTTCGCCACACCGGCGCGCAAGTTCATCATTGGTGACGCGCCCGGCCACGAGCAGTACACCCGCAATATGGTGACCGCTGCCAGCAGCGCCCACGCCGCCGTGGTGCTGGTGGATGCCACCAAGCTGAAATGGCAGACCGAGGGCGTGCTGGACCTGCTGCCGCAGACCCGCCGCCACTCGCTGCTGGTGAACCTGCTGCGCGTGCCCGGCATTGTGTTTGCCGTCAACAAGCTCGACGCGCTGGAGTCCGCCGACAAGCCCGAAACATTGGGCAACGCGGCTAAGGCCTTCCAGAAGATCAAGGAAGCACTGGAGCAGTTTGCCAAGGACGCAGGCATCACTATCACCGCCATCGTGCCGATCTCGGCCCTCAAGGGTGACAACGTGGTGCACGCCTCTGCGGGCTGGTGTGGCTACACCGGCCCGAGCCTGCTGACCATCCTGGAGCAGTTGCCTGTCACGGCGCCAGAAACTGAAGTGCCGTTTGCCTTCCCGGTGCAGTGGGTGGAAAAATTCTCCGCCAGCAGCGACACCAGCCAGGGTCGCCGTGTGTTCTGGGGCCGTGTGGCCACCGGCAGCGTGCAGCCCGGCCAGCAAATTTCCATTCTGCCCAGCGGCCAGACCGCCACGGTGGCCCAGGTGCTCAACCATGCACGCGTGCCCGGCAATGTGCTGGCCGGTCACGGCGCCGGCATCATCCTGGACCGCGAAGTGGACGTGTCGCGCGGCGACTGGCTCTTGGCCGCTGTCGATGCACCCAAGCACTTCGAACCCACCCGTGAAATCAGCGCCACCGTGGCCTGGATGGACGACGAGCCCCTGGTGGCTGGACGTGTCTACTGGGCACTGCACGGCCACCGCTGGATCAAGGCCAAGATCAAGCGCATCGTGCACAGCCTGGACATCAACACCCTGGAAGAGCACGAGGCAACCCAGATCTTGCCCAACGCCATTGGCCACATCGAGCTTGCCTTGCAGGAGGCCATTGCCGCCGTGCCCTACAAGACCTCACGCGTGCTGGGCTCGCTGATTCTGGTGGATACGGCCAGCCACAAGACCTCGGGCGCACTGCTGCTGAATTGATTCAGCGCAACGCTCAGAGCAAGCTTGGTAACCCTGATGCCAGGGTTGTCAGCTTTTGCCAATAAAATCGGGGGCTGCGGTGCACGGACTGATTCCTGTGTGCACCCCCTGTGTCCAACTTTTGTCCGAAATTCCAAAATGACCCACATCGTCACCGAAGCCTGTATCAAGTGCAAATACACCGACTGCGTCGATGTGTGCCCTGTGGACTGCTTCCGCGAAGGCCCCAACTTCCTCACCATCGACCCCGATGAGTGCATCGACTGTGCGGTCTGCATCCCCGAATGCCCGGTGAACGCCATCTACGCTGAAGAGGACGCACCGCGCGACCAGCAGCACATGATCAAGCTCAACGCCGAACTGGCCCTGCTGCCCTCCTGGAAGAGCATCACCAAGCGCAAGGCGCCGCTGCCCGATGCCGATGAGTGGAAAGACAAGACCGACAAGCTCTCGCAGCTGATTCGCTAAGGCTGGCCATGATCGAGACCGACGCCCTCATCATCGGCGCCGGACCGGTCGGCCTGTTCCAGGCCTTCCAGCTCGGCCTGCTGGAAATCTCCTCGCACATGGTGGACGCCCTGCCCTACGTGGGCGGTCAGTGTGTGGAGTTGTATGCCGACAAACCCATTTACGACATTCCTGGCGTGCCGGTCTGCACCGGCCGCGAGCTGATTGAAAGCCTGCAGAAGCAGGTAGCGCCCTTCAAGCCCACCCTGCACCTGGGCCAACTCGTCAGCAGCGTCGAGCGCCAGAGCGATGGCCGCTTGCGGGTGGCCACCAGCACCGGCACCACCTTTCTTGCCAAGACCCTGTTCATTGCCGCCGGTGTGGGCGCCTTCCAGGCCCGCATGCCCAATGTGGAGGGGCTGGCTGCGCACACGGACAAGCAGGTGCACCTGGGCTTGCCAGAAGGCGCACAGTGGGCAGACCGCGATGTGCTGGTGCTGGGTGACTCCGACACGGCATTGCAGGCCGCCATCTCTCTGGCAGAACAAACAGCCCCACCCAAGTCCGTGAGTCTGATGCACAGGCGCAATGTGTTTGTGGCCGAACCCGACACCATCGCCAGCTTCAACGCCCTGGTGGCTGCGGGCCGCATTCAGTTTGTGGCCGGGCAACTTACGGGCATGGAAGAAGCCGCAGGCCGCCTCACCGCAGCCCTTTACCTTGATGCAGCAGGCGCACAACAAGCCCTGCCCGTGGATGAACTGCTGGTGCTGCTGGGCCTGTCCCCCAAGCTCGGGCCGGTGGCGCACTGGGGCCTGGACATGGAGCGCCGCCAAATCAAGGTCAACACCGAGACCTATGGCACCGACCAGCCCGGCATCTTCGCCGTGGGCGACATCAACACCTACCCCGGCAAAAAGAAACTCATCCTGTGCGGCTTCCACGAATGCGTGTTGGCCGCCTTTGGCGCAAGCGCCATCGTGTTTCCCGACAAGCGCGTGCTGCTGCAGTACACCACCACCAGCACGCGGCTGCATGCATTGCTCGGCGTAGATTCTTCAGGGCCCGTCCAAAAGCCCTAAAAAGTTACGCTATAATTTGAGGCTGCAAACAATGCAATATTCCTCGATAGCTCAGTTGGTAGAGCGCCGGACTGTTAATCCGTAGGTCCCTGGTTCGAGCCCAGGTCGAGGAGCCAAATTGATAAAGCCCCGCACGAAAGTGCGGGGCTTTTGTCTTTTCTGGGGGCCCAAAACGCAGCATCTTCTGTTCACCCCGGCAAGCCTTGAAAAATATGGCTTTAAATGCATAATTCTGCAAGGCTTGGGACATCCTTTTCCACGACGCTTTTGCCTCCGAATTCGATGCATTGAACGAATCTTTGCAGGATGAATTGCTGGCGCATGCCCTGTTGCTACGGGACTTTGGTCCCACGCTTGGACGTCCAACAGTAGACACGCTGAAAGGCTCGAAGCACACCAACATGAAGGAAATGCGGTTTGCGTGGGTTGGAGAGGTCTGGCGTGTTGCGTTCGCGTTTGATCCTGAACGTAAAGCGATTCTGCTGGTCGGCGGCGACAAAGGTGGCGCAGACCAGCGTCGGTTCTATAAACGGCTGATCGCGGTGGCCGATGAACGATTTGATGAACACCTGACAACACTGAAAATGTCAAAGAAGGAGCGCCAACATGGCAAAAAATCTTGATCAAGTTTTGGCTGGCCTGCCAGCGAAGCGCCGTGCTGCGATTGAGGTGCGTGCAGACAACCTGGCCACTTTGAAGGATTTGCGCATCGCGGTGGAACAGACCCAGCAGGATCTGGCGCTTGCGCTCGGTGTTGGACAGGACACGATTTCCCGTCTTGAAAAACGCAGCGATATGCTGCTTTCCACCTTGCGCCGTTATATAGAAGGCATGGGTGGGACTTTGGAGCTTGTAGCGCAGTTCCCAAACCGCCCACCAGTGGTCATTGACCATTTGACCCACCACTGACAGACCGATCGCATACTTCACGCGGGCAGTGCCACCGCCTCAAGCGCAAACCAGAAGCAGCTGCCCACGCCGACGGTGCTTTGGACGCCCATGTGCCCGCCCATCATTTCCACCAGTCGCTTGCTGATCACCAGGCCCACGCCGGTACCGGTGATGGTGCCCGCCTCCTGGCCCAGGCGGTTGAAGGGCTGAAAGAGTTGTGCCAGTTGCGCCTCTGACAGACCCAGGCCGGTGTCCTCCACGCTGACGCGCACAAGCGCCCCGTCTTCGGCTGTGCAGCGCACGTCTATGCGACCGCCGCTGCGGTTGTATTTGATGGCGTTGGTCAGCAGGTTGAGCAGGACCTGTTTGATGCGCACCGGATCAGCCTGCACCATGCATGGCTGCGAAAAGACCGGAAAGTGCAGATCAATGCCGCGCGCCAGCGCCAGCGGCTGGATCATGGCATTGCAGTCGGCCAGCACCTCGCCCAAGGACACCTCCTGCGACAGAAGCACCATGCTGGCCGAATCGATGGCGGAAAGCTCCAGGATTTCATTGATCAGACCCAACAGGTACCACCCCGCCTGCAGAATCTGCTTGACGCTTTTTTGCTGTCCCGGGGTGGGTGGTGGCTGGCCTGTCTCAATCAGCTGGGTGAAGCCCAGTATCACATTCAGTGGCGAGCGCAACTCATGGCTCATGCGCAGCAGGAACTCGGTCTTGGCCAAGTTGGCCGCATCGGCCTCGGCCTTGGCGATCACCAGGGCTGACTCGATGCGCTTGCGCTCAAGCAGCAGCGAGAAGCGGTCGATGGCGTTTTCAATCGCCCGCGTCAGGCTGTCGGTGCTGGCCCAGCGCTTGCCGATGTAGTCCTGCGCACCGGCACCCAGCAGCTGTTGCCCCTCGTCCACCGAAGCGCCCGTGACCACCACCACAGGGCAACACGGCAGGTCGCTGCCTTGGCACAAGGCGGCGAGCACTTCCAGCGCATTCATGTCAGGCAGGGCATAGTCCAGCAGCACGCAGTCCACCGCGCCGTGCTCCGGGGCCAACACCATGCGCACGCCATCAGCACCCAGCGCGGCCTGGCTGAACTGGAAGCGGCGCCGGCCGCTTTGCAGCAGCATCTGGCGCAGATCGGCGCAGTCATCCGCGTTGTCATCGATCAGCAGGATGTGCAGGGTCGGTCTTTTCATAGGTAAGTAAACAGGTTCAGCCCGGCAGCGCAACGCTGCACAGCCAGTAAGTGAAAATTTGCTGCAACACCTGCAGATGCAGGGCATGGTCCACCGGCTTGACGTGGTATGCGTTGACGCCGCTGGCGTAGCAGGACTGCAGATCGCGCGGGTTGGCGGATCCGCTCAGCACCACCAGAGGCATGGTCTTGAGGGCCGGATCCCGGCGGATTTCCCGCAGGGCCTCGCGGCCATCGTCGCCCGGCGTGTTCAGGTCCAGTAGCACCAGCAGCGGTGCAGCCGTGCGGCCCCGCATTTCACCACGCAACAGACGCATGCAGGCGTCGCCGGAGGTGGCGCGCACCACCGTCTGGGTCAGACCCGCCCGCCGTGCGGCATCCTGCACGGTGGCAAAGTCTTCATCGGAATCTTCGACCACCAGAATGGACCGCTTATGCACGGCTATTGGCTGCCCGGCATGCCGGGCAAGGTGAAGTAGAAGCTGCTGCCCACACCCGGGCTTGATTCCAGCCAGACGCTGCCGCCATGCCGCTGCACCAGCTTTTGCACGATGGTCAGGCCCGCGCCCGCGCCACCGCCATATTCATCACGCCCGTGCAGGCGCTTGAACAGGCGAAACACCTGCTCGTGGTGCCGCGGCTCGATGCCGATGCCCTGGTCACTGACATAGAAAATGGTGTGGCCAGCGGCCTCCAGCGGGACTCTGGGGCGCACCGCCTGCTCGTCAGCGGCGATGTAGCCCACCTCGATGCGGGCCTCGTCGCCGCGTTTGTATTTCATCGCGTTGGACAGCAGGTTGCTGTAGATCTCGCGCACCCGCAAAGGGTCACACAACAGGCTCGGCAGGGGGCGTGGCAGCGTGAGGCGGCAGGCACTGCCCGTTCGGCGCGCACCGACCATCTCGATGGCCTCCTCAAGCAGCAGATTCAGGTCGACCGTCTCAAACTCCAGCTCCATGCGCCCCACCTGCGAGAAGTGCAGCAGGGAGTCAAGCAGGCTGTCCATGCGCAAAGTCAGGCGCATCAGGCTCTGCACGCGCTGGCGGTTGTCGCCGTCGATCTCGATGGCGCTGTCCAGCAACTGGTGCGCATAACGGTGGATGCCGCGCAGCGGCTCCTTCAGGTCATGCGAGGCCACGTAGGCGAAGGCGTCGAGCTCTTCGTTGCTGCGGGTCAGGTCGGCGTTGAGCTCGGCCAGCTGCGCATCGCGGGCAAGCACCCGCTCCAGCACCAGCAGGCGCAGGCGCAGCGCCGCATCCACCTCGATGCCCGACCAGGGCAGCGAGCGGGCGCGCACCGATTCGAGGAACAGCTCGAACGACATGCGCGGCGTGAGCCGTGCGCCGTGCGGGCCCAGGCGGGGCTGCTTGCCCGTGGGCTTGCCCGCCCACGCGATGGTTTGTTCGGTCTGGGGGCGAAACCAGAGCAGCAAGCCGCGGCGCTGGCGCGACAGCGAAACCGCCAGCAGCCCGCTGGCAATCGCCTCCAGCCCGATGGCTGCCGGACACACGCTGGATAGCGCCTCCGTGACGAAGACCGGGCGCGTGGTCGAATCCAGCGAGGGCTGCTGGTACAACCAGTCCGCCAGGGCATCGAGCTGCGCCACCACGGGCACGCGGCCCACGCAAGACCACACACCCTCATGGCAGAGTGCTGCGCCGCCCGCCTCCATGGCGTCCAGCAAGGAGGGCTGGAAGGCCGTCAGGGCCAGCAGGTCACCATCACGGGCAGAGCGCGCCACCAGCTGCTGGTGCACATCCTCCATCTTCAGGCGGTAGGCGAATTGCTCTGCCTGCTCGGCCGATTTGAGTTGTAGGGAGGCCACCTGTGCCAGCAGCTCGCAGGCTGCGCGCACCGGATAGGGGAAATGCGTAGGGCTGTTGTGCTGGCAGGCGATCAGGCCCCAAAGCTCGCCATCTCGCAGGATAGGCATGGTCAGCGAGGCGGCAGCGCCCATGTTGGCCAGGTACTCGGTGTACATCACCGAGGCGCCGCGCAGGGCGCAATGCGTCATGTTCAGCGGCAGGCCGGTATCCGGGTTGGCCAGCGGCAGCAGTTCCACCAACGGGCCCGCTGCATTCGGCAAAGGCCGGATCCACAGCAGCTTGTACATATCGCGCGCCTGCTGCGGGATGTCGGCGGCCGGGTAGTGCAGCCCCAGCCAGGGTGCCAGCGCCTCGCGTTTGCTTTCGGCAATGACTTCGCCATGCTGGTCGGCATGGAAGCGGTAGGCCATGACCCGGTCCAGGCCCGTGAGGGCGCGCACTTCCTCGACCAGCTGCTGGCAAAAATCGCGCACATTGTCGGCATTCTGCAGGCGCGCAACGGCCGCCTTCACCAGCAGGAAGAAGTCGCCATCGGCATGCAGGTCTGCACGGCCACTGGCCTCGAACTCCAGCACCGCCACACCCTCGCTGATGTGCACGCAGGCATCCAGTGCCGGCCCTGCGGCGCGCGCTGGCAGCGTGAAGGCATAGACCGCACCGCGCCCGCGTGCCTCGCGTGCCAGCAGCTCATGCAGGCGTGCCTGTGCCACTGCGCCCACTACACAGGCTACGGGTTGCCCCAATAGTTCTGCAGCCGCCAAGCCCAGGTGCTGCAGCGTGTTCTCGCTGGCCTGCAGGATGCGCAGGTCGCCCAGGCGCAGCACCAGCAGGGCCCCATGGGCCTGGATGCAGCCCGGGGTCTGCACTGGTTCGCTCTCGCAACTCTCCAGCGTGGTTCCGTGGCGTTTGGTGCTGTAGGGGCCGAGGCCCCAGGGTGGTGTGGGCTTAGGGGCTGCTGGCTGCTGCATGGCGTGGGCTGTCTGGTGATGGCACTGGGTAAGTGGCCTGTAGAGGGGCTGGCACCCATTGCGCAGTAATGCGTTCCGGATAGAGCCAGTGGTCAAGCGTTTCAAAGGTGCTGTTGGCGCTGGCAACGATGGCGTCGCCAGCGCCCGACTGCAGGGCAAAGGCAGTCAGGTGGGCACCAAATTCCTTCCAGCGTGAGCCGGTCTGCGCGCCATAACCGGCAAAGAAGGCCGCGCCGGACTCTGGCGTCAGGCCCAGGCTTGCCTGCAGGTGCCGGGTGATGATCTGCCCGCCCAAGGTGGCGCCTTCCAGCACATACAGGCAACCAAACAGCTGTGCTGTGGTCTCCACCGTGGGCAGCGCGCTGCAGGATGGAAGGCCGTGCAGGCGCGCTGGCAAGAGGCCCAGGGCCAGCAGGTCTTGCGCCAGCAGTGCGGACTTGTAGCGGGCAGCATAGGCAAAGCCCGCTTCTGCCCAGCCCGGTGAGCCGCGCAGGCGCAGCTCCAGCGGGGCGTAATAGCCATAGAAGCGGCACAGGCAATCAAGGTAGCGCTCACGTGAGAGAGCAGGGTCCAACAACACCGAGCGCGACTCCAGTGCGCCGTGGCGGGCACGGGTTTCGTTTTTGAGGCGCTGCAGACAGGGCTCGGGGCTTGGCTTTGAGGGTGTGGGATGAAACATGTGCTCCTCATCATCGAGGCAGGCAGCTGGACCGTCTGTGTGCCACCGCGCATTGCGCGCCGGGCCGCGCAAGTCGGCACTGTTTACGGCACCGATCTTGCTGGTAAGGTTGGACCGACACAACAGCAAGAGGCCCCCACAGCGTGAACGACAACTGGATTGCAAACTGGAAGCGAACCCTCAACCACGAAGGCGTGACGCGTGGGGCGCAGGCCCTGCTGGCACTGGGCTGCGTACTGGCCCTTGGCTGGAAGGCCGAATGGCAGGAAGAACTGATGCCCGTGGTGCTGGGCGTGCTGGCCAGCGCGTTTACGGAAACTGATGACAACTGGAGCGGACGCCTGAAGGCGCAGCTGCTGGCACTCGGCGCCTTTGCCCTGGTGAGCGCAGCAGTCTGGGCCGCCCTGCCCTCACCTTTGACGCTGGCTGCCGTGCTGGCACTGTGCGCCTTTGTGCTCACCATGCTGGGCGCCCTGGGTGAGCGCTACCGGGCCATTGCCTTTGGCGCGCTGGTGCTGTTCATCTACACCGCGCTGTCCGCGCAAAACCGGCGCGACCACGCGCTGGAAGTGGCGCCCTATCTGCTGGGCGGTGCAGCCTGGTATGGACTGGTGTCGCTGTGCTGGGCTGCCGCCTGGCCACGCCCCACGGTGCGGCACCGGCTGTCGCGCCTGTATGCCCTGCTGGGTGAATACCTGCGGCTCAAATCCCAGCTGCTGGAGCCGGTGAGTGACATGGACCTGTCCGGCCGCCGACTGGAACTCGCGCTGCACAACGGCCGCGTGGTGGATGCGCTCAACAGCACCAAGGACAGCCTGTTCAGCCGCCTGGGCTCTGGCACGCCCTCTGCCTGGATGCAGGAGGCCATGCGCCAATACCTGGCCGCTCAGGACATTCACGAGCGCGTGAGCTCCTCACACGAGAGCTATGCCGTTCTGGCCGAAGCATTCCCGCGCTCCGATGCGCTCTACCGCTGCCAGCGGGTGCTGGGATTGCTGGGCGAGCAGGCGCACAAGTTTGCCCGCGCCATACGCGACCGGACCGAGGCGCAGCATGCCGGCACCACGGCCCGGGCCATTGATGACATGCAAGCCGCCATTCGCCACCTGGACACCACGCAAACCGGGCCCGCCTTGCAAAGACCACTGCGCGCCATGCATGCCCTGGGTGACAACCTGACCCGCCTGGCCAGCGTCTTTGCCAACGCCATGCGCCACGGCGGCACCGCGCCCGACCTGTCCTTGTTTGACCGCCAACCCCAGACTCTGCGCGAAGCCTGGGGCCGCGTGCGCGCCCAGCTCACGCTGGGCTCCTCACTCATGCGCCATGCCCTGCGCCTGGCCCTGGCGCTGGTGGCGGCCTACGCCGTCATGTGGGCCACCCATGATCCGCACGGTTACTGGATCCTGCTCACGGTGCTGTTCACCAGCCAGCCGCACTATGCAGCCACGCTGAGCCGCGCGGTGCAACGGGCGGTTGGCACGGTGCTTGGCCTGGCTGTGGGCTGGGCACTGATACGGCTGTTTCCCGGGGCGCTTATGCAAGCGGTCTGCATGGTGGTGGCCGGCGCGCTGTTTATCGGCAAACGCCAGACCGACCTGCGCACGGCGGCAGGCGCCATCACCGCGCTGGTCTTGCTGAGCTTTCACCAGATGGGCATGTCCCAAGGCGTGATTCCGGCCCGCTTGCTGGATGCGGCAGTGGGCAGTGCCATCTCTGCCCTGGCCGCCTGGCTGGTATTGCCCAACTGGCATGCGCGCCAGTTGCCGCAAATCGCAGCGCAGGCACTGCGCGCGCAGGCCGGGTATCTGGTTGAGATCCTGCTGCAGTACCAGAACGGCAAGCAGGATCACCTGGCCTATCGGCTGGCCCGGCGCAACGCCCACAATGCCGATGCCGCGCTGGCCAACGCCTTTGGGGCCATGTGCCTGGAGCCACCGAGCACGCGCTTGAACGAAGCCGCCTGCGGCCAGTTTGTGGTGCTGTCGCACATGCTGCTGAACTTCCTATCGGCACTGGGGGCGCACCGGGGCGAAATCGAGGTCGGTACGCCGGACCCGCTGGCGCGTCAGGCAGCTGACCAGTTGCTGCAGGGACTCAAAAGCCTGTCGCATCTGCTGGAACAGTCCCAGGGGCGCATGCCCGTCGTGTCGGGACGCGACGCCAGTGGCAGCCCGGTGGAGGTGGATGTTTCCACGCCGATCCAGAGCCTGCTGCTTTCCCAATTGCGCCTGGCAAACCGGCTGCTCCCCGAACTGGGCAAGCAGGCGCTGCGGTTCAGGGGCGTGCCATAAAAGGCACAGCCCAGTGTGTATGCTCAGGCCTTATTTCCGAAAGAAAACATGTTTGACAAAGCCGGCAAGTGGACCCACCTCGAAACCTATGACGAATTTGACAACGGCCTGTCCGACCTGATCGAGTTCTGGGTAAGCGAAGACCCCGCTGCAACCCAGGCCCTCAAAGACGCGGCCCTGGCCCACTTCAAGGCCGATCTCGAATCCGCCACCATCAACTGGGCAGAGAACAAGGCCAAGTCCAAAAAATACGCGGCCATTGCGCAAGAGCTGGCCGAGTTTGAAGAGGCCCTGAAAGAAGGCTGAGCGTTCGCCATGCGCATCAACCTGAAGACGCCCTTCGCAGAAAAAGACGCAGTGAAAGCACTGGGTGCCCGCTGGGATGCGGCCCGCAAGATCTGGTACATCACCGATGTGCCGGACCTCATCCCCTTCATGCGCTGGATACCAGACCTGCAGGCGGCCACGGAAGACGCCAGCAGCCCGGCAGGTGCCGCAGCACCCGCCGCTGCAAAGGCTGTGGCCAGGCAATCCAGTGGCGTGATCACCAAGCCCACCACCATGGTTGCGCACTGCGGCTGCAACGCCCTGCCCTGGGTGGACTGTCCTCACACCGCAAGTACCGCCGCATAAGCGGCAAACTGCGGTTGCCGGGCGATTTTTCGCCCCTCACATCCCAGGCCCCAGCGCCTCCTGCACGCGCTGCTGGAGTTCATGGCCCTGGTACACCGTGAAATCGGAGTCCACACTGCGCAGCACCTTCTCTTGCGCTGACGCACTCAGCAGCGGCCGCAGGGCACCCAGCATGGGGCTGCTGGCAATCAGGGCGATACGGTCGCACTGCTGGCCCTCCACCCCCTTGTTCACATAGTCGGCCAGTTGGCGGGCAAAGCGGGTGTGGGCCTTCTCGTGGTCCGGCGTCTGCGGCTCAAACTGCGTGCCGCCATGGGCTGCGCTGCCGTGGCCTCTGCCCTGCTCGCCGTGCGGGTGAGCGGCCGCAGAATGCGTGGACGTAGGTGCATAGGGGTAGACAAAATCGGCCAGTTCGGCAAAGCCACCCTGGGCCCTGTCATGCTGAAGAAAACGGGCCCTCTGGCCGTTGGCAACGAGTATCCAGGTGTGTGGCATGGGAACGTATCCTTTGTGAAAAGAGATGGAGGCCAGAACTCAGCCTGGGCTGTCCATATGGCTGCCCAGGGGCATGGCGTGTTGCAGGGCCTGGTCTACATCGTCCAGCAGCACAAACGCCAATTGCTCGCGCACCGAGGCGGGCAGGTCATCCAGGTCGCGCTTGTTGCGGGCAGGAAGCAGCACCTGGCGTATGCCCGCGGCTGCGGCGGCCAGCACCTTTTCCTTGATGCCGCCCACGGGTAACACCAGGCCGCGCAGGCTGATCTCGCCGGTCATGGCCACATAGCTGTGCACCGGCCGGTTCAGAAACAGCGAGACCAGTGCCACAAACATGGCGACCCCGGCACTGGGGCCATCCTTGGGCGTGGCACCGGCGGGCACGTGCACGTGCACATCGGCCTTTTCGAACTCCACAGCCGCCAGTCCCAACCCCGAAGCACGGGCCTTGAGCAAGGTGAGTGCGGCCTGTGCCGACTCTTTCATCACATCGCCCAGTTGGCCTGTGAGAATGAGCCGGCCGTTGCCCGCCGTGCGCGTGGCCTCAATGAACAGGATGTCGCCACCCACCGGCGTCCACGCCATACCCGTGGCCACACCGGGCACGCCGGAGCGCAGCGCCACCTCGTCTTCAAACAGTGCAGGGCCCAGGATGCCGGGCAGGTCCGCGGCCGTGACCTGCACCTGTGTGGCCTGGCCATCGGCCACCAGCATGGCGGCGTGGCGGCAGACGGCGGCGATCTGGCGCTCCAGCCCGCGCACGCCCGCTTCGCGCGTGTAGTCGCGGATGATGCTGGCCACGGCCCCGTCGTCCAGCGTGAATTGCGTGGCCTGCAGACCGCAGGCGTCACGCTGGCGCGCCACCAGGTATTTGCGGGCGATGGCAAATTTTTCTTCGCGGGTGTAGCCACTGAGCTGCAGCACCTCCATGCGGTCGCGCAGCGGGCCGGTGATGGTGTCCAGCATATTGGCCGTGGCAATGAACATCACCTGCGACAAGTCAAAAGGCACGGCCAGGTAGTTGTCGCGAAAGCTGTTGTTCTGTTCCGGATCCAGCAGCTCCAGCAAGGCAGCGGCCGGGTCGCCGTGCACGCCGCTGCCCACCTTGTCCACCTCGTCGAGCATCATCACGCAGTCACGGCTGCCGGCTTTGCGGATGGCCTGGATAACGTTGCCCGGCAAGGCCCCTACATAGGTGCGGCGGTGGCCGCGCAGCTCGGCCTCGTCATGCACACCGCCCAAAGACACCCGCACAAACTTGCGCCCCAGCGCACGCGCAATCGACTGGCCCAGGGACGTCTTGCCCACGCCGGGCGGCCCCACCAGGCACAGAATGGGGCCGTGGCCTGCCGGGTTGAGTTTGCGCACCGCCAGGTATTCCAGAATGCGCTTCTTGACCTTCTCCAGACCGAAGTGGTCATCCTCCAGCACCGCGCGGGCGTGCGGCACATCGATGTCACCCGGCTCGGGTGCGCGCCAGGGCATCTCCACCAGCCACTCCAGGTAGGTGCGTACGGTGGAGTACTCGGCCGAAGCATCGGACATGCGCTGCAGGCGCCCCAGTTCCTTGTGGGCCTGCGCCGCAACGTCCGGCGGCATGGCGGAGGCCTCGATCTGGTGGCGCAGTTCTTCCACTTCCAGCGCCTCGCTTTCGTCCTGCCCCAGTTCTTTCTGGATGGCCTTGAGCTGCTCGCGCAGCAGGAACTCGCGCTCGCGCTGGCCCATGCTGGCCTTGGTGCGCTGGCCAATGTCGCGCGAGATCTGCATCACCTCAATGCGGTGTGACAACAGCCCCAGCAGGCGGTCCTGCCGGTCCTTGAGCGCAATGTCTTCCAGCAGGGCCTGCTTTTCCTGGGGCTTGATGTCCAGATGGCCTGCCACCAGATCGGCCAGCAAGCCCGGCGCGTCGGTGGCCTGTATGGCGTTGACCATTTCCTCGGGCACGTGCGGCAGCAGTTGCAGTGCTTCCACAGCGCGCTCCTTGAGCTGGAGGTGGCGGGCTTCGACCTCCTTGTCCTGCGTGGCCTGCGGGTCGCTCAGGTAGTCCACCTCGGCAGCCATATAGGGCAGCCCCGGCAGATGCTCGCGCACGCGAAACCGTTGTTGCCCCTGACAGATGATGTAGCGCTCGTCATTGGGCGTGGTGACAAAGCGCAGGATGGCCGCCACACAGCCCACAGGCGCCATGTCGGCAGGCCCTGGTGCCTCGTGCGAGGGGTCGGTCTGCAGCAGGATGCCAATGGGGCGCTCACCCTGTACCGACAGTTCAGCGGCTTCGATGGAACTCTTGCGCCCGATGGAGATGGGCACCACCATGCCGGGAAACAGCACCATGTTGCGGACCGGGATGATGGGCAGTGCGTTGGGTGGCAAGGTCATCGCGGGGGCTCCTTGCGGTTAGAGCGTGGATAGCAGGGCGCTCGGGTTTTTGATGCGGCTCACATCCTGATGGCTGACCACCGCCCGGGCGCGTTCGCCCTGCACTGCCATGACCAGCATGATGAACCAGCGCCTGCCCGCATCGGACACATAGGAATATTCCAGCTGAAAGCTCGGAACCTTGCCGGCAAGCACGTCCGCAATGCCGCACAGGGCGGATGCTTTGGAATCACCGTCTGACCCTGTCACCGCATCCAGCAATTCGGCATAGGGCGATTGGAAAAATCCATTGCGGTAGGTGTGTCCACTGGCCAGACCGTAGGCATTCCACATGGCATTGGTTTGCAGCACACGGCCCTTGCCATCCAGCACGGCCAGGTACTGGGGCAACAGCTCGAACAAGGCTTGCTGGATGCCACGCACCTCGCGCAAGTCTTCCTCCATCTGCCTTTGTTCAGCGATGTCCGTCAACACGCCCACCATGTGTGTGACCTTGCCCGCCTCGTCGTGCCCACAGACCACGCCCTGGCAGCGCACCCAGTCCCAGCGACCATCGGCTGCCCGTGTTCTGTGGTCGGTGCTGAAGTGCACCTGCTGCCCGCCCAGGCAGCTTTGTATCTGTTTGAGCAGGGTGGGCCAGTCGTCCGGGTGCACGTGTGCGCGCCAGCCTTCCATGGTGCCGCCCAGCGGCTCCGTTGGAACACCATAGCGCTGGGCCAGGCTGTTGGAATAGTGCAGCACATCGGCTTGCACATCCCAATCCCAGACCCCGTCACCATTGGCCTCCAGCAGGAGTTTCCAGCGCGTCCCGGTGGCAAGCAGTGCCACTTCCTGTGCCTTGCGCTCGCTGATGTTGGTCAGCACCATGTGAAAGCCCTGGCCTGTGCTCAGGGGTGCGAGTGAGAGCAGCACATGCTGGTCCACACCATCGCTCTGTCCAATCATCACTTCGCCGCACTGGTCTTCGCTGCTGGCCGCTGCCCGGCGCATCAGGGCTTGCACGCAATCCCGCTGCTGCGGCAACAGCAAGTCAGCCAGTTTGCGCCCCATCAGCGTGTTGCGATCTGCGCCCAGCAGGCTTGCGCCTGCCAGATTCAGCTTGTTGATTTTTCCGCTTGCATCGGTGCTGACGAAGCCCACGGGGGCAAAGTCATACAGGTCGGTGATCTCGTTAAGGGCCACATCGAGGCGGGCGCAGGTGTCTTGCAAATACACGTTCTGTATTTCGACTTCCACCTTGCTGATGGCCAATTCCTCAAGCAGCTTCTTGGCCTGGTCTGCAGTCAGAGGGGTGCCACTCTGGGCAACCGACGCTCCAAGGCGTTGCACCGCCATCTGGCGCAGTTCGTCGGTGCTGGGGGGGTTGACCTTGTAGCCCATGCTGATCCGTTCTTTTTATCATTGTGAATAGCAGGTTCGCTAGCCTTCGTACATGCGCAAGGCTTCTGTATCAATCAGTGTAACGTCGCGGTTCGAAATTTCAATAATTCCAAGATGGTTCAGAAGGGACAGCGCGCGGCTTACGGTCTCCAAAGTCACGCTCAGGTAGTTGCCGATATCACGGCGCGTCATGGTCAGCGAGAAGCGCCTCGGTGAACAGCCCATGGCGGCAAAGCTCTCGGATTGCTGCAGCAAAAAGCGCGCAACGCGCACCTCCGAGCGGGGTGCATGCGACACCGTGTAAGACATCTGCTCCCGCGTGATCTCGCGGCTGATGGCCCAGTACAGCATGTGCTCCATGTCATCGCAGCGGCGGCTGGGCGAAAAGAAGTCCTCCCCGGGCAAACGGATCACTTCACAGTCGGTGAGTGCCACCGCCTCACTCCCGTAGTGCTTTTTGTAAACACCATCGCTGCCCAGCAAATCGCCCTTCATATGAAACGAGATCACGTTGTCATTGCCGTCATCGTGCATGACCACCGACTTCAAGGCGCCGGACCGGACCACATACAGGCCATTGAACGACTGTCCCATGGCGAACACAGATTGCCCGGAACGCACCCGCTGGTGGCGAAACACATGGTTGTGAGCGGCCGCCGACGGGGCGCCGTCAAACCGCAACAGGGCCATGACCTCGCTCAAGCTGGAGGACTCACACACATGGCGCTGGTAGCGAACCGGTTGCAGGGCTGGCGAAAACACCGAGGCACCCGGTGCCAGGCCGGCTGTGTTGTTGGTTTGAACTTGCACGCTGGTACCCCCAATTGCACCGGGCGCCCGACGGGCACATCTCTCAATGCATTGCCTGAACTTTAGATGCGGCGCTGCCCTACGTCTGTAGGGAGTTCTTGACACCTTGTGTCGGCCACGGTCGACACCTGTACGGTCATGCACGCCCATTTCAAGGCATGTCGGGCTCCACCAGTTTGTAGCGAATAGCCAGGCGCACCAGGGCCGGCACATCGCCCACGCCCAGCTTGGCCATCAGGCGGCTGCGGTAGGTGGCCACGGTTTTGGGGGACAAGTGCAGCTGCTTGCCGATCTCGGTACTGGACAGGCCCCGCACCACCATGGCGATGGTCTGCCGCTCCCGCGGCGACAGGCTGCCAATCGGGTCTTGCGCGTCGCCCTGGGTAAAGGACTGCACCGCCAGTTCGGCCACGTTGGAGCCCAGATAGCGCCGCCCTTGTGCCGCGGCTTCAATGGCATTGGCCAGCTCCTGCCCGGGCGAGCCTTTGAGCACATAGCCCAGGGCCCCCATACGCAGGGCTTCTGCCACCATGCGTGGCTGGGCCGACATGGTCAGCACCACGCAGCGCGTCTGCGAATCGTAGCGGCGCAGGTCGGCCAACAGCTCCAGCCCGGAGCGCCCTTCCAGGTGCAAATCCAGCAGCAGCACATCCGGGCGCAAACGCCGAATCTCGGACAGAGCCTCTGTGGTGTCTGCCGACTCGCCCACCACCTTGTAGTTCCAGGCCTGCATCAGCACCCGCAGACCCTCTCGCATGATTTGGTGGTCATCCACCAGGTAGAGGCGCGTCATTCCACATGGCTCCAGCGCAAGCCCACCGAGGTGCCGCCACCTGGGTTGGGAGCGACGCTCACCACCCCACCAATGGAGTGGGCACGCTCCAGCATGCCGGCAATGCCCAAGTGCCCCGGCTTGGTACCCGCGGCTGGGGCAATGCCCTGGCCGTTATCGGCAATTTCCAGCTCGATGCGCCGGGTGTCACCGCCCAGGTTCACCGTAACCACCGTGGCCTGTGAATGGCGCAGTGCGTTCTCTATGGCCTCGCGGGCGATCATGAAGGCGCCGTACTCCACCGCCGAAGGCCAGCGGTATTCCAGCACCTCGGGCGGCACGTTCAATACAAAGTTCATGGCCTTCTGGCTCAGGGCGCGGCTGCGCAGTTCATTGTCCAGGGCTGCTGCCAAGCCGTGCTCGTCCAGCAAGGGCGGGTGCAGGTCGATCAGCACCATACGCACCTGGCGCGTGGCCTGGTCAATCAGCTTGCCCAGTTGCAAATCAAGCCGCAGGTACTCGCGCGACTCCTTGCCTTTGCGTAACACGCCCATGGTGTCGTGCAGGATGCGAATGGCCGCAGTGGTCTGCCCCAACTGGTCATGCAGCGCCTGCGCGATCCGTTTGACCAGGTCTTTCTCCTGCGACATCAGCTTGCGCGCCAGGTCAGACAGTTGCGCGCGCGCGGCCTGGCGCTCGGCATCAGCCAGGTTGCGTTCGGTGACATCGCGCAAGGTGGCAATGAGCACCTTCTTGTGGCCAACGGTGACCTGCGAAATGGAACCCTCCATATCCATTTCGTGTCCATCGGCATGCAGGCCCTTCACGTGGTTCAAGGCCATGGCGCGTGAAGGCTCTTCACTGGCGGCAAACTGGGCCTGGTGTTGCACATGGCCAGTACGGAAGCGCTCGGGCATGAGCCGGCTCAGGTTCTCTCCCAAAATTTGCGCACTGGCGTATCCAAATACACGCTCGGCACCGGGGCTGAAGGTTTGCACCCGCCCGCAGGTATCGACGGTGATGATGGCCTCGCTGGAGGCGTTGACGATGGCGTTAAGCCTTTCGCGCTCCTGCTGCAGGCGACGGCTGTCTTCGTGCTGCGTGGTGACATCGCGGAAGTAGGCCGCCACACCATCGCTGCAGGGAAAGGCCCGCACCTCCAGCCAGATCTGCCGCGCCTCCAAATAGAACTCGAAGCGTATGGCCTGTTTATGCAGCGCCACGGCCTCGTACTGGGTGCGAAAGGCTGAGCTCTCGGATTGGGGGCAACTCTCCCACAGCGTCTTTCCAATCAGGCTGTCCTGCCCTGTCTGCAGCAGCGCGCAGGCAGCCTGGTTGACCGCGCTGAAGCGCGCTTCGTGGTCCAGCATGAAGAAACCATCATCCAAGGGCTGCACCCTGTCGGGCACATGGCTTGCCGCTACATTGCGTGTGCTGGGCACAGGCCCTGCGGCGGGAAGCTCGCTGACCAGCAGCATGCGGGTTGGCAGGCCATGCAGTTCCATGTCCTCGGCATCCAGCTCCACAGCAATCGCCCGGCCCCCCAGCCCCTTGTGGCGCCACGTGCGCTGCATGGAGCGGTCCTTGGGTGACAGCCGCATGTAGGCGGGCAGCAGGTGGTGGTCTTCCTCAAAGTAAATGTCGGGCAGGTGCATGCCTGTGAGCTGCTGGATGGTGTAGCCATAGCAGCGCGCGGCCGCGTCATTGGCCGCCATCAGGCGCAACGTTGCAAGGTCAACCACCAGCATCGGCAGGGGATAGCGTTCAAAGAGCTGGCGGTAGCCAGCCTGCAAGCGCTTCAGGGAAGTTTCTCGGGGTGCGTCCATTTGGATCTTTTAGCGAAATTGGCCAGCCCTGTAAAGGTGTGAATAAAACCTCAAAAAAGTGTACCTGCTTGCGAAATATCAAGCACTGCAGGCAGCACCCCGCCCCTGCCGCAGCCCTTGAGAAAACGCAGTGCCCTGGCTTGCTGACCACCCAGAATGCCGCTGGTCAGGCAGGCAAGGCCCCTTCATCCATGCCCCGTGAGACTGTTGAGACAGGACCCTCCATGCAAAGCAGTGTGAATCCCCAAGACCCGCCGCGTGTATCCCTTAGCGGGGCTGCGACATTTGCAGCACCCCATCTGTCCCGGCTGGCTTCAAACTTTGGCTCCGACATCGCCTGGCGTGCCGCCTGCTTTGAGGGCGGCATTGCGGCGGCGGCATCCCAGGCATCGGGCGCATTTTCTGTGGCGGTTTCTGACGGACTGGGCCGCACCTCGCTGGCGGTAGACCGCTTTGCCATCCACTCCCTGTGCTACAAGGTACAGAACAAGGCGCTGCACTTTGCCCCGCGTGCCGATGCGCTGGCCGACCGCCACACCGAAATCGATCCGCAGGCGATATTCGACTACCTGTTCTTCCACACCATTCCCTCGCCGCGCACGGTTTACAAGGGCATCTACCGCCTGCCGCCTGCGCACTGTGCCGACTATAAAAATGGAACGCTGGCAGTGGCGCCCTATGGGGCACCTGCGGTTGAGGACACACCCCGCGCGCACCTGTCCGATGTGCACGAAGAATTCCGGCATCTGCTGCGCGGCGCAGTAGCGGCCCACATGGCGGGCGAAAAGCCGGCCTGCTTTCTGAGTGGCGGCACCCACAGTTCCACCGTGGCCGGCATGATAGGCGCGGTGTCGGGAGAGCCTGCCACGACGTATTCGATCGGCTTTGCCGCCAGTGACTACGGCGGCATCGAAGCCGCACAAGTAGCCGCCACGCACTTGGGCACACAGCACCAGTCCCACTACCTGACGCCCGACGACCTGGTGCGCAGCCTCCCCGGGCTGGCCAGCCACTACGACCAGCCCTTTGGCCATTCTTCTGCCCTGCCCGCCTACCACTGCGCGGCCATGGCACGCTCTGATGGTGTGACCCGCATCCTGTGCGGCGACGGGGGCAGCGCACTGTTTGGCCAATCGTTGGGTCGGACCCGCCAGCGTGTGCTGGGCTGGTACGGAGTCCTTCCTGGCATGCTGTGCACGCAGACAATGGAGCCTGCGCCGGCCACCATCCACCCTGCTGCCAGTTGCAAGCCACACAGGCACGGGACAGCACGCGCGGTAGATCCTTGGCGCGTGGCCATGCCAGAGCGACAGAACCTGTACAGACTGCTGAACCGCCTGGGCATGGAGCGCGTGTTCGTGCCCGACTTTTTGCAAATGGTCGACCCCATGGCGGCACCCAACCGGCAGTGGCAAAGCTGGCAAGGCGACTACCCCACCAGCGCGCCACAACACAGTTCAGCGATGGACTGGCAACAGGCCCTGGCCGACAGCGAACTGCCCAAGGTCTGCGGCACCGGTGCCCTGGCTGGCGTGGACGTGGGCTTTCCGCTGTTGGACCAGCGCTTGCTGGATTTCGCACTGCGTCTGCCCTCGGTCTGCAACGCCAAAGGTTTGAAGCTGCGGGGCTTCTTCAAGGAAGCCCTCAAGGGATTTTTGCCGGAAGCCGTTCTGCGCAACAGGAAACAGGGCACAGGCTTGCCCTTTGGCTTGTGGGTCTGCCAGCACACGGGTCTGCGCAGACTGGCCACCGACTCACTGCGCAGCCTGGGCGAGCGCGGCATTGTGCGACGCGACTTCATCTCCATGCTGCTCAAACACCATTTGCACCAGCATCCGGGCTACTACGGCGAAATGGTCTGGCTGCTGATGGTGCTGGAGCAGTGGCTGCAAGCCCATGCTCCGCTGTACCAGGCCAGTTCGGCGTATTGAGGTCAGCGTTTCAGCGCGTCCGGCGCAGCCCCTGCACCAGGGTCTGCACGGCATCCACGGTGAACTCACCAGCCTCCATGCGCTGCAGCACTTCAGTGGGCTCCAGGCAAATGAAGGCGGCCACCTCACCATCCTGGTTTACCGGTGCAAAACCGGCCTGCAGGCTGAGGTTGAACACGTGCACGATTTCGTCGTGCCAACCCTCGGGCTCCATGCGGCTGGTGCGCACGCTGCCTGCGGCCTGCAGGCCGTGGCCCTGCAGGCTGAACAGGCCGGCCTCTTCGGCCAGTTCGCGCTGCAGGCAGGTGTGCACCGTCTCACCCATGGGCAAGCCCCCTGCGGTGACGTTGTCCAGCATGCCAGGGTCGGTTGCCTTGCTGTAGGCGCGGCGTGCGCACCACAGCCGGCCATCGGGCATAAAGCCGTTCACGTGCACGGCATGGCTCAGCAGGCCCAGGAAGCGAAAGCCCGAGCGCTCGGCATGGAACAGGGCTGCGCGCTCCGGGTTGGGCGTGCAGCAGTCTGCCTGCCAGTAGCTGAAGCGCTCATCGCGCCAACCGGGCATCAGACCCTGGGCGCGGGCGGCCAGCAGCGTGGCTTGCAGGCGCTCGCTGCGTTGGGCCTCGCTCCAGTGGGCTGCGTCCCACACCAGCCCTTGCGGCCCCAGATTGGCAGGGGACAAATACTGCGCCAGCCATTGCGCCCGGGGCAGAGTCACAAGGCCCAGATGTTGATCACCACAGCGCCAGCGCATGCAACCAGGGGGTGCAGAATGCATGGCTTGGGCGTCCAGTGCAAAGAGGCGGGACTGCTGGTCGGGGTTCAGGCCATCCAGAAAAAGTACGGGAGCATTGGCTGTCATGCAACGATGGTACGCGTGCGGCAATAGCTTCGGGAGCGCACTGCCATGCAACGCGCCCCTGAAAAAGCGGGGGCTTTACCTGGCTGTCACACACTTCCGCTTGAAAAAACACCGCCCGGCATCATCATGTCCTTGTTTCCTTTTTTCCATTTGAGGCTTTATCCATGCGTTATATGTCCCTGTTTACAAGCGCCCTTCGCTGGCTGCTGGTGGCGAGCTTCCTGAGTGCCGGGCTGGCCATGGCCCAGCAGGAGCCCACCATGAACCAGATTTATGCGGCAGCCCAGTCCGGCAAACTGGACCAGGCCCAGGTGATGGTGCAGCAAGTGCTGGTAGCCCACCCCAAGAGCGCCAAGGCGCACTTTGTGCAAAGTGAGCTGTACGCACGCCAGGGCAATCTGCCCAAGGCGCGTGAAGCGCTGAGCACTGCCCAATCCCTGGCACCCGGCCTGCCTTTTGCCAAACCCGAAGCCGTCAGCGCCCTGGAAAACCAGCTGGCTGCCAAAGCCACCGCGGCACCGGCCCATGTAGCCACCAGCAACAACGCAGCCCCGGACAACAAGCCCTCGGGCTCCTGGTTGCTGCCCGCCCTGCTGGCCGCAGGCGTGATTGCCGCTGCCTACTTCATCTTCCGCCGCAAACCGGCACAGACCTTTGACCCGAATGCCGCCTACGCGGGCAGCGGCCTGAGCGGCCCACAGGGTTTTGGCAGCGGCAACATGCAACCCAACATGCAGGGCGGCTATGGCCAACAACCCCTGTATGGCCAAACCGGTCAACCGGGGTATGGACAGCCCGCAGGCAGCGGCCTGGGTGGACGCATCATGGGTGGCGTGGCTACCGGCCTGGCCGTGGGCGCGGGTGTGATGGCGGCTCAAGCCATTGGACGCAGCCTGAGTGGCGAGCATGAATCGGGAGCCAAGGCTGCCGAAAACAGCGGCAGCAACAATTACGAGCCCATCGGCAACAGCAACGCCGACATGGGCGGCAGCAACTTCGGCATCAGCGACACCGGCTGGGACGATGCCGGTTCGTCCGACAGTGGTGGCGGCGGCGATTGGGATAACTGATAGTGATAGCGGCCTTGAAAAAGGCTAAAGTGATACCGGGTGTAAAGACCGTCGGCACGCTGACTGCTCCGGGCGTTACAGACGGATAGCTACCCCATCCGGGCAGGCCTTTGAAGGGAATCTCGCCATGCATGCACCTCTTGTAAAACACTCCCCTGCCCTGCGGCTTGGCCTGCTGGGTGGCCTGTTATCCGGTCTGCTGGGCCTGGGGGTCAGTGGGTCGGCCTTGGCTGTGGAGTTTGGCCGCGTGCTCTCGGCCACGCCTGTCATGCAACAAGTGGCCGTACCCCAGCAAGTCTGCAGCGACCAGCAGGTGGAAGTGCAGCAACCCAAGTCAGGCGCCGGTGCCGCCATAGGCGCCATTGCCGGTGGTGCGCTGGGCAGTGCCTCGGGTGGGCGTGGCTCCGGCCGGGCAGCGGCCACCGTCATTGGTGCCATTGGTGGCGCCGTGCTGGGTGACCGCATAGAGGGTTCGCCCGAACCCGAGCTGCGCACCGTGCGCCAGTGCGGCACCCAAACCACCTATGAAAACCGTGCCGTGGCCTACAACGTGGTGTATGAATACGCGGGCAAACAGTACGCGGTGCAAATGCCGCATGACCCGGGCCCCAAGCTGGCTTTGCAAATTGGACCCGTGGGTGCCAGGGATTACGAAGACCAGGAGCCCATCAGCGCAGCACCGCCGCCCCCATACATCCAGCCGCAGACTGTGTATGTGCAGCCCGCACCGGTGGTGATAACCCAGCCCTACCCGGTGTACTACCCCCGCAGCTACTACCCGCCGGTGCAACTCCAGTTCGGGTTTGGCTATTGGGGTGGCGGCTACGGACACCACCGTCATTGGCGCTAAGTTCGGCTCAGGACAGCGCCCGGTCCAGGTGGGTATAGCCACCGTCCACAAAGATCCACTGCCCCGTGGTGTGGGAAGACCGGTCTGAGAGCAAAAACACCGTGGTGTTGGCCATCTCTTCGGCGGTGGTCATGCGCTTGCCCAAAGGGATTTTGCGGGTGATGTCGTCGAGCTTGGCCTGGGGGTCGGCAAAGCTGTTGATCCAGCGGGCATACAAAGGTGTCATCACCTCGGCCGGAATCACCGCATTCACGCGCACCCCAAACTCCAGCAGACTGGCCGCCCACTCGCGTGTGAGCGAGAGCTGCGCCCCTTTGGACGCGGTGTAGCCACTGGTATTGCCCTGGCCGGTGACAGCCGTCTTGGACGACATGTTGACGATAGAGCCCCGGCTCGCCTTCAGGTGCGGCAGGCAGTAATGCGCCATGCTGTAGTAGTGGATGAGGTTGCGTTCCAGCGAGCCCACAAAGGCATCGCGCCCTGCCTCCAGGCCAATGCCGTCGTTGATGCCGGCGTTGTTCACCAGACCGTCGATGCGGCCGAACTGCGCATGCACCTGGGCAACTGCCGCACCGCAGGCGGCGTCATCAGACAGCTCCAACTGCACAAACAGAAAACGCGGCTGCAATGCGCGCAGGGCCTGCTCGAACTCCGCAGTGAGCGGGCTCTTGCCAAACACCACCGGAATGGCGCCCTCCTCTGCCAGCGTGAGCGAGATGGCCGCGCCAATGCCGCTGGCACCGCCGGTGACGATGATGACTTTGTCTTTTAAGTGGAGGTCCATGGGTGTTGCTTGATGTGGTTACTGGTCTGCAGCTGCCAGCGCATAACAGCGCTGTGCATTGACGCCCCAGAAGGCGTCCTGTTCGTGTTGGGTCAGGCGCGTGCTGGCCCAGCGCTGGGCCAGGCTGTGCACCTCGGCATAGGGGGCGGCCAGCTGGCACACCGGCCAGTCGGAGCCATACAGAAGGCGGTTGGGGCCAAACAGGTCGAGGGCGCGGTCAAAGCACTCCAGCATGGTGCGGCTGTCCTGCGGCTGCACGCCGTGGCCCTGGCTCCAATCGGCCTCGGTCACCAGACCGGAAAGCTTGCACACCACATGCGGCATGGCGGCCAGTGCACGCATGCAGGCCAGCCAGCGTCCGGGCACTTCGGCCTTTGTCATCCAATCGCGTATGCAGGGCTTGCCCACGTGGTCCAGCACCAGCCAGTGCGCGTTGTGGCGGCCACAAAATTCCAGCACCGAGGACATTTGCCGGTCAAACACCAGCACCTCGTACACCAGGCCACGCTTTTGCACCGCTTTCATACCCCGGTTGAAGTCCGGGTTGCGCAGCAGCGCGGGCAGTTGCGGCTCGTCTTGCAGAATGTGGCGAAAGCCTTTGAGCAGGGGCTGGTCGGCATAGCGGCTCAGCTTGTCCGACACGTCCGCAGCACACAAATCGATCCAGCCCACCACGCCCACAATCTGCGGGTTGGT
The DNA here is from genome assembly GCF_003415675.1 of Rhodoferax lacus. Lineage (GTDB taxonomy): Bacteria > Pseudomonadota > Gammaproteobacteria > Burkholderiales > Burkholderiaceae_C > Allorhodoferax > Allorhodoferax lacus. Next base: position 259,067 of record NZ_QFZK01000001.1, on the reverse strand, counting down.
CTTGGCCAGGCCCAGCAAGTAGTCGGTCTCGTCCTCGCGGCTGCGCGCCTGCACGGCCAGCACCGCGTCCACCCCGGCACTGTGCAGCGCAGGTCCCACATCGGCGGGCAGGCAGTCGCGCTGCAGGCTGGGCATGGCGTCACTGATCCATGGGAAGTCCTGCGCCTCATAGCGCCAGTAATGCTGGTGCGTGTCGATCTTCATGGGCGCAGGTCTTCAGGCCGTTGGATTCACTTGCGTTTGAAGGTGTAGTCCACCAACGATTGCGGCTTCATCTCGATCGAAAAACCGGGCAGCGTGGGTGGCATGTAGGCAGCGTTCTGGATCACGCAGGGGTCTATGAAGTGCTCGTGCAGGTGGTCCACAAATTCAATCACCCGGCCTTCGCGCGTGCCGGCAATGCACAGGTAGTCAATCATGCTGAGGTGCTGCACGTATTCGCACAGGCCCACGCCACCGGCGTGCGGGCACACCGGCAGTTTGTATTTGGCGGCCATCAGCATCACGGCCAGGATTTCGTTTACTCCCCCTAGGCGACAGGAGTCGATCTGCACCACGTCAATGGCGCCGCGCATGATGAGCTGCTTGAAGATGATGCGGTTCTGGCACATCTCGCCGGTGGCTACTTTCACGGGCTTCACGCCTTCGCGGATCACGCGGTGGCCTTCGATGTCATCGGGGCTGGTGGGCTCTTCAATAAACCAGGGCTTGCAAAACGCCAGGTCGTTCACCCACTCCACGGCCTGGTTCACTTCCCAGACCTGGTTGGCATCGATCATCAGGTGACGGTCCGGGCCCAGCACCTCGCGGGCAATGGTCAGGCGGCGGATGTCGTCGGCCTTGTCGCGGCCTACCTTCATCTTCACGTGGTTGAAGCCGGCATCAATGGCCTCCTGGCACAGGCGGCGCAGCTTGGCGTCGTCATAGCCCAGCCAACCGGCAGACGTGGTGTAGCAGGGGTAGCCCTCGCGCTCCAGCGTGGCCAGCCGCTCGGCCTTGCCGGGTTCCTGCGCCTGGAGCATGGCCAGCGCTTCTTCGGGCGTGATGCAGTCGGTGATGTAGCGGAAGTCGATCAGTTTGACGATTTCTTCAGGGCTCATGCGCGAGACCAGCTTCCACACCGGAACGCCCTCCAGCTTGGCCCACAGGTCCCACACGGCATTGACCACGGCACCCGTAGCCAGGTGGATGGCGCCCTTGTCCGGGCCGATCCAGCGCAGTTGGCTGTCCGAAGTGATGTGGCGCCAAAAGCGGCCCATGTCCTCGGCCACCCACTGCATATCCAGGCCCACCACCAAGGGCTTCAGGGCCTCGATGGCGGCACAGCAGATCTCGTTGCCGCGGCCAATGGTGAAGGTCAGTCCGTGGCCCTCTGTGCCGGGCGCATCTGTGCCCAGGATGACGTAGGCGGCCGAATAGTCCGGATCCGGGTTCATGGCATCCGAGCCATCCAGATGTTGGGACGTGGGAAAGCGCACGTCCACGACGCGCAGGGAGGTAATGACTGTCATCGCGGACCTTCAGTAAAAAGAAATGGCGTTGCGTTGTTGTTGCTTGGCGTTGCTGCGCTGGCCTGGTATCAGGCCTGCACCACGGTCTGGGTCTGCGTGCCCAGGCCTTCAATACCCAGGTGCATGACCTGGCCGGCGCGCAAATACACCGGCGGCTTTTGCCCCAGGCCCACGCCAGGCGGGGTGCCGGTGGAAATCACATCGCCTGGCTGCAGGCTCATGAAGCGGCTGAGGTAGCTGATGAGAAACGGTACCTTGTAGACCATGGTGGAGGTGCTGCCGTTCTGGTAACGCTTGCCATCCACTTCCAGCCACATTTTGAGGTTGTCAGAGTCGGGCACTTCGTCGGCTGTGACCAGCCAGGGGCCGGTGGGGCCAAAGGTGTCGCAGCCCTTGCCCTTGTCCCAGGTGCCGCTGCGCTCCAACTGGTATTCGCGCTCGGACACATCGTTGATCACGCAGTAACCGGCCACATGCGAGAGCGCATCGGCCTCTTCGATATAGCGCCCGCCCTTGCCGATGACCACGCCGAGCTCGACTTCCCAGTCGGTCTTGACCGAGCCGCGCGGAATCTCCACATTGTCATCCGGGCCCACCACGGCGCTGGTCCATTTGTTGAACACCACCGGCTCGGGCGGTACCTGCGCACCGGACTCGGCGGCATGGTCGGCGTAATTGAGGCCAATGCAGATGAACTTGCCAATCTGCGCCACACAGGCGCCCAGGCGCAAGTCCTTTTGCGGCACACCGGCCACCAGCGGCAGGGTGTTGATATCAATGCCGCGCAAACGCGCCAGGCTGTTGGGTGACAAGGCTGTGCCGCCCACATCCTCAATCAGGCCCGAGAGGTCACGCACGCGACCCGCAGTGTCCAAAACACCGGGCTTCTCAAGACCGGGCGACCCAAAACGCAGCAATTTCACTTTTCTCTTCCTTAAAAACACACAACAAAAAAAGGGGGCAGGCCACACGGCCCGGCCCCACGCCATCAGACTTTAGTCATACAACACAGCAGCGATCTTGGGATCGGCCATGTTGGACTTGTCGTAGTAGTAAAAGCCGGTGTCGATGATCTTGGGCAGCTTCTCGCCCTTGAGCGCCTTCACAGCCGCTTCCACGGTCTTGTAGCCAATGCCCACCGGGTTTTGCGTGATCGCGCCGGCAATGGTGCCGTCATTGATCATGTCTTTTTGCGCCTTGCCCGAGTCAAAGCCGATGATGACCACGCCGGTCTTCTTGGCTTCCTTCAGGCCCTTGCCCGCACCAATGGCCGAACCTTCGTTGGTACCGAAGATGCCCTTGAGCTGGGGGTGCGCCTGCACCAGGGTCTTGGCAATTTCAGCCGACTTCAGGTGATCGCCACCGCCGTACTGGATGTCCACCACCTTGATGTTGGGGTACTTGGCCTTGATCTGGTCCACAAAACCGTCGCGGCGGTTGGTGCCGGTGGTGCTGGTCTGGTCATGGCCGATCACAGCCACTTCGCCCTTGCCACCAATTTTCTCGGCCATCTTGTCAGCGGCCAATGCGGCAGCAGCCTTGCTGTCGGTTTGCGCAGTGGTGAGCACGATGTCGCTGTCCACGCCCGAGTCAAACGCGATCACGGGGATCTTGGCGGCCTGGGCTTTTTTCAGGAGCGGAATGGCAGCCTTGCTGTCCAGTGCAGCCAGGCCAATGGCCTTGGGGTTCTTGGCCAGAGCAGCCGACAGCATGTCGATCTGCTTGTCCACCTGCTGCTCGGTCTCGGGGCCTTCGAAGGTGACCTTGACCTTGTAGTCCTTGGCGGCCTGGTCAGCGCCCTGCTTCACGGCTTGCCAGAACTGGTGCTGGAAACCCTTGGAGATCAGGGGGATGTAGATCTCCTGTGCGCTGGCAAAGGTGCTGAATCCGGCCAGGGCCAGGCCGGCGGAAAGGGCCAACAGTTTTCTCTTCATGTTCATGGTGTGTCTCCTGTTTATAAAAATCAACGAACGAAAAAATGGAAATGAAACTCATGCTGCAAAGTACAGAAATACGGGCTGCGTTAAAAGGCGTGTGCGTGGCTCTCCTGAAAAAAAATGGGGTGGATAAATATAGGCTTGCCCTGCGCCCTACTTCTTGGCGCGGCGCAGGTTGTCGGTGTAAACCGCCAGGATGATGATGAGACCGGTGAGAACCATTTGCCACTCCTGCGCCACCGACATGATGCGCAGGCCGTTGATCAGCACGCTCATGATGAAGGCGCCGATGATGGTGCCCAGAATGGTGCCCACACCACCACTGAGCGACGTGCCACCAATCACCACGGCGGCAATGGCATCGAGCTCATAGCCCTGGCCCAGAGCCGGTTGTGCAGAGTTGAGGCGCGAGGCAATCAACAGGCCGGCCACGCCGCAGATGCCGCCGCTGAAGGCATAAATAATGACCTTCCAGCGGTTCACATCCACACCCGACAGGCGCACCGCTTCTTCGTTGCTGCCCAGAGCAAAGGTGTAGCGGCCCAGGGCCGTTCGGTTAAGGATGACGGCGCACACGGCGGCCACCACAAACAGGATCAGCACGCCGTTGGGAATGGGCAGCGCAGGAAAAATATCGCCAATCAGCGAGCCCAGTGCAATCTGGTCAAAGCCTTCGATGTCGTTGAAGTAAATCGGGCGTGCGCCGGTAATCAGCAGCGACACACCTTTGAGCAGCATCATCATGCCCAGGGTGGCAATAAAGGGGGGCACCTTGAGCCGGGTGATCGCCAAGCCTGACACGGTGCCGGTGAGCGCGCCAACCACAATAGCGCCCAGCACGCCCAGCGGCAACGGCAAACCCCAGTTGACCAGGAACACGCCGCTCATCACCGCGCAAAAGGTCATCAGCACACCTACTGACAGGTCAATGCCTGAGGTGATGATGATGAAGGTGCTGGCAATGGCCAGCACGCCAATCACCGTAGTGCTTTGCAGGATGCCGATGATGTTGTCCTGCGTCATGAAGGCATCGGGCTTGAGGGCGGTGAAGATCAGTATCAGCGCCAAGAGGCTGGCAAAGGCCAGCAGCTTTTGCTTGGCCTGGCCGCCCGAGAGGCGGGCCCAGAGGCTTTTTTGGCTATCGTCGGACATGGGTGTTTCCTTGTATTTTCTTGTAGTCGCTGTGTCAGTGCAGCACGGCTTCTTGCGATTCGCGGCGCGTGGCCAGTGCCATCAGGCCTTCCTGCGTGGCCTCCAGACCGGACACCTCGCCCGTGACCCGGCCCTCGCACATCACCAGAATGCGGTGGCTCAGGTGCAGCACTTCGGGCAGTTCGCTGGAGATCACGATGATGGCCTTGCCCTGTGCGGCCAGGTCGTTCACCAGCTTGTAGATTTCGCTCTTGGCGCCCACGTCAATGCCGCGCGTGGGCTCATCAAAAATCAGCACATCGCAGTCCTGCACCAGCCACTTGGCAATCACCACTTTTTGCTGGTTGCCGCCCGACAGCAGGCGCGCCACTTGCGTGAGCGACGGGGTCTTGATGCGCAGCTTGTCCACCATCTCCTGGCCTACTGTGTGGATGGCCGGACGGTTCAGGAACATGCCCCACTTGAGCCAGCGGCTCAGGCTGGGCAGGGTGATGTTGGACTCTACGTCCATGCCGGTTGCCAGGCCAAAGTGCTTGCGGTCTTCAGACAGATAGCCAATGCCGGCCTGCACCGCATCGCGCGGTGCCTTGAGGGCCAGCAGCTTGCCGTGCACGCGCACCTCGCCGGAATCGATGGCGTCGGCACCGAACACAGCGCGGGCCACCTCGGTGCGCCCGGCTCCCATTAGCCCGGCAAATCCCAATATCTCGCCACGCCGCACGGTGAAACTCACATCGCGGATGGCGCGGCCACGGTTCAGGCCGCGCACCTCCAGCAGCACCTCGTTGGCGCTGGTGTCTGGGATGGTCTTCTGGCTGGCCTCGAGCTTGCGGCCCACCATCATGGCGATGATCTCGGCCATGGGCGTCTGCGCCGGCACGGTATCGATGTAGCGGCCGTCGCGCATCACGGTGATGCGGTCGGCAATGCGCTGGATCTCGTCCATCTTGTGCGAGATGTAGACGATGCCCACGCCCTCACTTTTAAGTTGGCGGATGATGCGAAACAGCTCTTCGATCTCGGCGTTGTTGAGCGCAGCCGTAGGCTCGTCCATGATGAGCACGCGGCTCTTGAACGACAGGGCCTTGGCAATCTCCACCATCTGCTGTGCTGCCACCGTCAGATCGCCAATGCGGGTCTGCGGCGGCAGAGGCAGGTGCATGCGGTCAAACAGCGCCTGCGTGTCGCGGTTGAGCTGGTCTTCATCCAGGAACAGGCCCATCCGGCCCTTGGGCTCGCGGCCCAGGAAGATGTTTTGTGCGGCAGTCAGGTGCTGCATCAGATACAGCTCCTGGTGGATGATGCCAATGGCCAACGACTGCGCGTGGGCCGGGCTGGTGATCTCCACCGGCGCGCCGTCCAGCAGCACCTCGCCACTGTCACGCGTGTAGACACCGGCCAGGATCTTCATCAGCGTGGACTTGCCTGCGCCGTTCTCGCCCATGAGGGCGTGCACCTCTCCGGCTTGCAGATCAAACTGCACGTCCTGCAAGGCCTTCACACCGGGGAAGGACTTGCTGAGATTCTTGACGGCGATAAGTGCGGTCATGGGCTGGGCTTCAGATAGTGACGCCGCCGTCCACCAGCAGGGCCTGCCCGGTCACAAACTGCGACTCGTCACTGGCCAGATAAATCACCAGCGGCGTGATGTCATCCACCGTGGCCAGGCGGCCTATGGGCTGGCGGGCAATAAAGTCTTTTTCGGCCTGCACCGGGTCAGCGGCACTGGCAATACGGCCACGCAATGACGGCGTGTCCACCGTGCCAGGGCACAGCGCGTTGCAGCGCACGCCTTGGCGTATGAAGTCTGCCGCGATGGACTTGGTCAGGCCAATCACCGCGGCCTTGGTGGCACCATAAGCCGCACGGTTGGCAAAGCCCTTGATGCTCGACGCCATGGAAGCCATGTTGATGATGGAGACGCTGCCGCCATCCGCCTTGGCGTGCGCCAGCATGGCGGGCAAAAAGGCCCGGGTCATCTGGAACATGCTTTTGACGTTGATCTCGAAGCTGCGGTCCCAATCGGCCTCGGTGCAGTCCAGCACGGTGCCATTGGCCACGATGCCGGCACAGTTGAACAGCACATCCAGCGCCGGTGTGCGTGCGGCCAGAGCCTGCACAGCGGCTGCGTCGCGCACGTCCAGCAGTTCGGTCTGGATGGCGCTGGATTCCTGGGCCAGCGAGGCCAGGTGGGCTGCGTCAATATCAGTGGCAATCACCTTCGCGCCCTCTGCGGCACAGGCCAGGGCACAGGCGCGGCCCATGCCTTGGGCTGCAGCCGTAATCAGTATTGTTTTGCCTTCCAATCGACCTTGACGCATGTTCCAAACTCCGTTTAAATAATTCATTTATGAACATATGATTCATATATGAAGCCTGATGATAGCCACCGCAACAACGCCAAACGCTAAGCGTTTACCCTAAGCAACCTCCATTGGTATCAATGAATGCAAGCCACCAGCAAACCCCACGGTCCCGCCAAAAAGACCAAGACCCAAGCGGCTGAAGACGCCTCCAGCACAGGCGCTGACGACCGCTACCGCGCGCCTGCTCTGGACAAGGGCCTGGACATTCTGGAGTTGCTGGCCCAACAGCCGCAGGGCCTCACACGCGCCGAGATCGTCAAGGAAATGGACCGCAGCGCCAGCGAGATCTACCGCATGCTGGAGCGCCTGGTGGCGCGCCAGTACGTGACCCGCTCGGTGGCGGGCGACCGCTATGCGCTCAGCCTGAAACTGTTTGCGCTGGCCAATATGCACCCGCCGCTCAACCGCCTGATCAACCAGGCCCTGCCGGTGATGGATGCCTTTGCACGGCAAGCCGAACAGTCCTGTCACTTGGGTGTGTATGACCGCGGCAATGTGCTGATCACCTCGCAGATCAACAGCCCGCGCGGCTGGAGTTTTTCATTGCACCGCGGCGCACGCGTAGGCCTGATGGACACGGCCTCGGGCCATGTGCTGCTGGCTTTCAGCGACGCTGCCAATGCCCTGCGCATGCGCGCCGAGCACACGGCGGTGGACGGCGAAGTGCCCATTACCGAGAAGAAGCTGCAGGCCACGCTGGAGGGCATCCGCACGCTGGGCTACCTGGAGCGCGACAGCCAGCAGTCCTTCGGCGTGGTGGACATCTCTTTCCCCATCCTTGGGCCAGACCACACTGCCCTTGCGGCCCTCACCTGCCCCTACATTCGGCGCATCGATACGCACAAGGGACCGGACCTGCGCCAGGCGCGTGAGCTGCTCAGCCAGGCGGCGCGTACGCTGTCGTTGACGCAGGGGCTGGCGGGGTAGCCAAGCCCCATTCTTCGCACCCGGCGACTCAGTACTGCAGGGCCGTGCTCTTGCCCCAGAACACGCGGTAGGCGAATACCGTGTAGCCGATGATGACCGGCAGGACCACCACCACACCGTAAAAAATCACCTGCAAGGCCTCGGGCGAACTCGCGGCGCCCCAGACCGTCAGCCTGTCCACCACCAGCCAGGGAAACAGGCTGTAAGCCAGGCCATAAAACGCCAGCAGAAATATGCCTACGGTGCAGGCAAAGGGCACGGCGGCGCCGTACTGGTTGTTTTCGGCCAGGCGCGTGGGCAGGCGCTTGAGGCTGCGTGCCATCACCACAAACAACGCCAGCGTCACAGCGGGTATCGGCAGCAAGAGCACCACGTTGGGAAAACTGAACCAGCGCTCAAAAATGCGCGGGCTCACCCACGGCGTCGCCACGGAAATCGCAGCAATGCCTGCGGCGGTCAGCCATAAGCTGCCCTGGGCCCAAGCAACGGCCTTCTCTTGCAGTGCGCCCTCGGTCTTCATGATGAGCCAGCCCGCTCCCAGCAGGCAATACGCTGCCACCAGGCACAGACCAAGCACGGCGTGGAAGACCTGGCTGGCCCAGTCATCGGCGAAGCCGGTGACCAAAGCGCCCAGCATGAAGCCCTGTGACCAGGCCGCCAACAGGGAGCCCGCATAAAACGCGCGGTCCCACAGCGGCTTGTGCTCGGCACGCGCCTTGACGCGAAAGTCGAAGGCCACCCCGCGCAGCGTGAGCCCCAACAGCATCAGGGCCACCGGCAGGTACAGGGCGCCCAGGATCACGCCGTGGGCCATCGGAAAGGCCACCAGCAACACGCCCACCCCCAGCACCAGCCAGGTTTCATTGGCATCCCAAAACGGGCCGATGCTGGCGATCATGGTGTCCTTTTGCGCATCGCCCTCGGCCCGGCGCAGCAGCACACCCACGCCCAGGTCGTAACCATCGAGGATCACATAGGCCAGCATCGCCAGGGCCATCACCAGGGCAAAGGCCAGGGGCAGCCAGCCCGTCGGCTGGGTGAGGTCTGGCAAGACCAACAGGCTGGACGACTCAAGCATGGGCGACTCCCGCTTGGGTGATGGCAACCGACGGTGCATCTTTCATCCCATCCACGCCCTGCCCCATGGCGGCCTGCGCCGCCTTGCGCGCCAGGTGAAACACCACGCGCACATAGGCAAACAGCAGCATGGCGTAGGTGCTGAGGTACAGCGCCAGGGTGAAGGCGATGTTGCTGGCAGGCACCTGGGACGCGGCCTGGGCCGCGGTCAGCACACCTTGCACCAGCCAGGGCTGGCGGCCGATTTCCGTGGTGTACCAGCCGGCCAGCAAGGCCACCCAGCCGGCAAAGGTCATGCCCACCAGCACCCGGGCCAGCCAGGGTTGCAGTGCGTTTTTGCGCAACTGCCAGCTGCCCAGCCAGCTCACAGCCAGCATCAGCAGGCCCACACCCACCATGATGCGAAAGGCCCAGAACACGGGAGCTACCGGCGGGTGCTGCGCGCCGAATTCCTTGATGCCCTTGATCTCGCCATTCCAGTCGTGGGTGAGGTACAGCGAGGCCAGCTTGGGGATGGCAATTTCATACCGGTTGGTCTGCGTGGCCTTGTCCGGCAGGGCAAACAGCACCGCCGGTGCGCCCTGCTGGGTTTCCCAAATGCCCTCCATGGCGGCAATCTTGGCGGGCTGGTGTTCCAGCGTGTTCAGGCCATGCTGATCCCCCACCACGATCTGTACCGGGATGAGGAAAGCCGCCACATACACACCGGTGCGCAAGGCCGCTTGTACCGAGCGGCTGCGGTCACCCAGGAGCCAGCGGTAAGCCGACAAGCCGGCCAGCAGGAAGGCCACGGTCAGGCCCGAGGCGATCAGCATGTGGGTGAACCGGTAGGGAAACGACGGGTTGAAGATCACCGCCATCCAGCTGGTCACGTGCGCTTTGCCGTCAATCATCACGAAGCCCGCTGGCGTGTGCATCCAGGAGTTCAGCGCCAGTATCCAGAAGGCCGACATGGTCGTGCCAAAGGCCACCAGGAACGTGGCCGTGGTGTGCACCCGTTCGCTCACGCGCCCCCGGCCAAACAGCATGATGCCCAGCATGGTGGCCTCCAGAAAGAAGGCTGTGAGCACCTCGTACGCCAGCAGAGGCCCAGCCACATTGCCCACCGTGTTCATGAAGCCCGGCCAGTTGGTGCCGAACTGGAAACTCATGGTGATGCCGCTCACCACGCCCAGGGCAAAGGTCAGTGCAAACACCTTGACCCAGAACTGGTAGGCGTCCATCCAATGCGGCTGCTTGGTGGCGATGAAACGGGTTTTGAAGAACAGCAACACCCAGCCCATGCCGATGCTGATGGTGGGAAACAGAATGTGGAAGCTCATGTTGGCGGCAAACTGGATGCGCGCCAGAACCACCGGGTCAAAGTTTTCCATGGTCTTCTCCGTCGGATGGCAAGGCGGCCGGTTCCGCCGCTGCGGCGTTTGGCTTGCCGGTGAATACCTGTTTCACCCGGTCTTTGATCAGCAGCAGCTTTTGCACCTTGGAGCCCATTTGCATCAGGCTGGTGAGCGTGGCCGAGTCCATGTGTTGCACGTCATCCAGCCAGTCGGTCATCAGCTCGATGAAGCCATGCATCTGCTTCATGCGCTGCTGCGCGTGGATGTCGGCCTCCACACTGGGCTGCTCCATCAGGGCGTCGCGCAGCATGGACAGCGTGGGGTCAATCTCGCGCTTGCGCCGCTCCGCTGCCAGTGTCCGGAAAATCGCCCACACGTCTTCCGGCGCCTGAAAGTACTCGCGCCGGTCATTGGGCTGGTGGATCAGCCGGACCAGGCTCCAGGATTGCAGCTCCTTGAGGCCCATGCTCACGTTGGAGCGGGAGAAGCCCAGCGCATCCCCCACTTCATCCGCATTCAGGGGCTTGGGCGAGACATACAACAGGGCGTAAATCTGGCCTACGGTGCGGTTGATGCCCCAGCGGCTGCCCATTTCTCCGAAGTGCAGCACGAAGCGTTGGCTCAAGGGTGGCAGGTTCATTGTTTCGGTCTTTCTGAATTTTCAGTATTTTCTGAAACTTCAGGAGTCTTTGGACGGCCATGACCTAAAGCCCGCTCCGCTGTGAGGGGCATGGGGCGGCATGATTACCATCGCCCACATGACACAAGACGAATGGGATCAATTGGAAATGGCGCGCTCGCAGTGGCGTTGGCGCGGCAATGACCGGCCGGCTTTCGCCGAGCCCACCGCGCCCGGCCAGGTCTCGGTGTGGGACTTTCCCCGGCCCCCGGAGCTGGTGCGTGAAGAGCGGGAGATCGTGGTCCGTTGGGGTGTACTTGAGGTGGCACGCACGCGCGGCGCCTGGGCCGTGCGGGAGACGGCCCACCCGCCCACCTTTTACCTGCCGCTGTGCGATGTGCAGCAAGTCCTGTTGCGCCCTGTGGGCGGCGGCTCCGTCTGCGAATGGAAGGGCCCGGCCCGCTACTGGGACCTGGTGCAGGGTGACCAAGGCCTGGCGCAAGTAGCCTGGAGCTACCCGCAGCCCCTGGCCGGAGCCGAGCCTCTGGCTGAATGCATTGCTTTCTATGCCCACGATCTGCATTGCACCGTGGGCGGTGCCGAGGTCGTGCCCCAAGCGGGCAGCTTTTATGGCGGCTGGATCACGCCGGACTTGGCCGGGCCGTTCAAGGGTGGGCCGGGCAGCTCGGGCTGGTAGGGAATTGCAGCTTGGCGGGGTGCCAAGGGTTATGCGCCCTGTTGTCAGCCCCGCACCTTCTCCATCACCCCGCGAATCGCCGCCGCAAACTCGCGCGGCTGGAACTTGGCCACGTAGGCATCGGCGCCCACGCTTTTGACCAGGTTCTCGTTGGTCGCACCCGTGAGCGAGCTGTGGATGACCACCGGGATGCCGTCAAACTGGCGGCTGGCCTTGATGTTGCGGGTGAGCGTGAAGCCGTCCATCTCGGGCATTTCCACGTCGGTGAGCACCAGGCAGATCTTTTCCTTGACGTGTTTGCCCTGGGCCTTGGCGTCAGCGGCAAATTCGCCCAGCTTGTCCCAGGCTTCCTTGCCGGACTTGGTCATGATGTAGGGCACGCCCATGGCCTTGAGGCCGAGCTCGATGACCGAGCGGGCAACAGCCGAATCGTCAGCCACCAGCAGGCAGGTGCCTTCGGGCAGCACCACTTCCGGGCCCACGGCTTCGCGGTTGATTTCCTGCGCGGTGCTGGGCATGACGTTCTTGAGGATTTGCTCCACATCCAGCACCTGGGCCAGACGGGTGTCGGCACGCTCGCCGTCCAGGCGGGCGATGCCGGTGATCAGGGCGCCGCCCTGGCTGGCATCGGCGGGCAGCACCTGGTTCCACTCCAGGCGCACGATTTCGTTGACCTCTTCCACCGCAAAGGCCTGCACGGTACGGGCGTACTCGGTCACCATCAGGATGGTGCGGCCCTTCTTGGGGTTGCAGCCCACCACGGCGGGCAGGTCGATGACCGGAATGATCTGGCCGCGGATGTTGGCCACACCCAGCATGTGCTCATGGGCCTGCGCCAGCTCGGTGATGTGCGGCAGCACCAGCACCTCGCGCACCTTGAAGACGTTGATGCCAAACAGCTCGCGCTGGCCGTTGTTGCGGGACTCGCCCAAGCGGAACAGGAGCAGCTCGAACTGGTTGCTACCGGCGAGCTTGCTGCGCTCTTCAATTTCCTGTTCCGCGGTTTTCATAGATGCCATGTCCCCAAACCCCTGAATGGATTGTTGTTATGGCACAGCATAACGGAGGCAGACCGGCCTTTAGCGCAAATGCTTGAACATCTTGGCGTTAAAACGCTCGGGGATGCCGATTCTGCGTGGACCAGGGTGCAGCACAAAGGGCTCGCCTGCCTGCAGCTGTCCAGGCGTGTCCACGCTCAGGTAAAAGCCGCAGAAGCCGCTTTGCGCCATGTCCTTGACCGCCGTCTTGTAGCCCATGGCGGCGTTGAACTTGAAGCAGGGTTCGCGCGGCTGGTCCACCCGCAGGGTGCAGTGGGCAAACTCCAGCACGTCGCCCACCCAGACATCGCTCTCCAGCAGCCCCGAGAGGGTGAGGTTTTCGCCCATGGCGCCGAAGGCCAGCTGGTCATCAATGCCATCCAGCCCGGCCTGGGCCCGCTGCGCGCGCCAGAAGGCGTAGTGCTCGCTGGGGTAGGCATAGATGGCTTTTTCCAGACCGCCATGCACACTGAGGTCGGCCTGCTCGTCGCCTTCCAGGCCCAAAGGCTTGACGGTGACCGCGCCCTGCACAGCCGTCTTGCGGATGGCGGTGAGCACAGCGCGCCCACCAATCAGGGCCTTGCGCGCCTGGCCCACCTGCACGCCCAGCAGCTGAAGAACTTTTGTGCTGCTCATAGCTGCTGTTGTGTCACCACACCGGCCCGGCTGGAAAAGCGCACGCGGGCGTCCTGCTTCTCAATCTGCACCATGGCGCGGCGCTGGCCGTAGACGTTTTCCTTGAGCCACTCGCATTCGGCGTTGAGCTCGGTATCGCTCTTCAGGCGGGTGTGCCAGACGCGCTGCTCGGCATGCCAGCGGTAGCCACGGGCCTTGAGCTTGTCCTTGGCTTCAAACGGCGCATTGGTGGCCTGCAGCGCGTAGCTGGGTTGGCTTGCGGCCAGCAGCAGCTGGGCCAGGCCGGTGTGGGCGGCTTCGGGCAGCTTTTGCGCCAGCACGGCCAAGAGGGCGTGGCAGTCCATCTCGGCGCGGTGGGCGTCATAGAACCAGCCATTGGCATGCGCCAGGCTCTCCAGCTTGGCCGAGCCGCGCCCCTGGGCCTTCCAGTCAATATCGGCAAAGGAGCAGGCCCAGGTGAGCTGGGCAAACTGCTTGAAGCGGCCTTCCACAAAGGGGCGGTCAAAGCCGGCGTTGTGGGCAATCACCAGGTCCACGCCGTCCAGCAACTCGGCCACGCGCGCGGCGTCCAGGGTCTGGCCTTTGACGTCGGCATCCTGAATGCCGGTGAGCGCCACCACCTCGCGCGGGATGGGTTTGCCCGGGTCTTCCAGGCCGTCATACACCTGCACCTCACCCACGGGCAGGCCGGTGGCGTTGTCGATGTCCACACGCAGCAGGGCCAGCTCGATGATCAGTTCTTTGCTCTGGTCCAGGCCGGTGGTTTCGGTATCGAGCACGATGACGCGGGTGATGGCGCCACTTGCAGTGCCAGGCCACTGCAGCGTGGGCTTGAGGCGGCGCTGCACCCGGTAGTCGCCATGTACTTCCAGCGCCTGCGCCATGGCTTCTGCATCGACAGCAAGGGGTGGCACTTGCGCGGCTGGTGTGGCGACGGTTGCGCTGACAAGTGCTGCCTCTTCGACCACTGGCAGTGCAGGTTGCGTGGGCTGCGGTGCGGCCTGGGGCCGCTCCACGCGCCGATTGCGCGCACGCGGTGCCGGTGCGCCGGGCGGCAACTCAGGGAACAGTTCGAGTGCGACAGGTGGTGTGATCAAGGAAACCTCTTCGGGTTGGCGCGCCAGGGCGCAGCGCTGTGGCGCGCGGTGGACCACATTATTGCCTCTATCATCTTCACCACTCCCCACACAGCCCACCAGGAACCCGATGCCAGCCACTCCAGCAAAACCCCTGCAACCCCTCAAGGGCGTTCGCATCCTAAGCCTGGCGCTTAATCTCCCCGGCCCCGCGGGCCTGATGCGCTGCCGCGCCATGGGTGCCCGGTGCGTCAAGCTGGAGCCGCCGCCCCACCCCGCTGCCCCCCAGGGCACCACCGGCGACCCCATGTCCGTCTATATGCGCACCGCCTACGACGCCATGCACCAGGGTGTGAAGATGCTGGTGGCCGACCTGAAGACCGACCGGGGCCGCGCCGCGCTGCACCGCGAACTGCAACGCAGCGATGTGCTGATCACCTCGTTTCGCCCCTCGGCCCTGACCAAGCTGGGCCTGGATTGGAAGGCGCTGCACAAGGCCTACCCGCAACTCAATGTGGTGGCGGTTTTTGGCGGCAGCGGCGCGTTGGCCGAAGAGCCCGGCCATGACCTGACCTACCAGGCCGAAAACGATTTGCTCACCGGCCTGGACCTGCCGGCCACGCTGTATGCCGACATGGGTGGCTCGCTCCTGGTCAGCGAAGCCGTGCTGCAAGCGCGCCTGCAGCAGCTGCAAAAAGGACGCGCCGTGCGCCTGGAGGTCTCGCTCTCGGACGCGGCTGCCTGGCTGGGCCTGCCCCGCAGCTGGGGCCTGATGGCGCCCACGTCCATGGTGGGCGGCGGCCACGCCGGCTACCGCATCTACCCCTGCAAAGACGGCCGCGTGGCCCTGGCCGCGCTGGAGCCGCATTTTGCGGCCGCCCTGGGCGCCGCCATGGGTCTGGCCGATGCCTCGCTGCAAGCCATGCTGCGGCCCGAGACGCAAGTAGCCGTGGCCGCCTTTGTGGCAGGCAAGACGCGCAAGCAGCTCGATGCGCTGGCGCTGGCCAAAGACATACCGCTACATACGCTGAAGTAAGCCCGGCGACAGCCACTGCGAACACTGCACTTGCCCACGCTGCTTGGGCCGCCATTTCATCGATTGCGAATTCGCAATCCCCTCCAAAGCCCGACTGAAAGAATGCGATCACATGGCTGATCAGCGTGGTTGCTTGCGTGATACGCAGGCACCGTGCACCGGCCATGTAGACCCTTTGCTCATCAACTTTTTGGAGTACTCGTTATGAACCGTGATGCAATTGCGCGCGTGCTGGGCCACGCCATGGTGGACGCCCATTTTTCGGATCAGCTCAAGGCGGATCCGGCGGCTGCGGCCAAGTCCATTGGAATCCATTTGAGCACCGCCCAGGTTACGGCGCTCAAGCACGTCGACATGACGCAGCTCCAGCAAACTGGAAGCCTGATCAGAAACAAGCTCGGCCCCCAGGCCCTGCTGGACCAGCAGCAACAACAAGCCCGCATGGACTGATTTCGCAACGCCACGCAGGAGTGAATTCCGTGACAACTTCCACGCCAACCATCTCTGTACACAGCCCGGAACAGGAACAGGCAGAGGCACTGCCATGGAATTCCCGCCTGCACATGCAGAACATATTGGAGCGCACTGCCACGCTGCGCTTCACCACCTTTTTGGCGTTGCAGGCCGAGCTGCTCTCACTACACTCCGAGCCCTGCAGGCACAGCAATTTTCTGTACCACGCAAGCGATGTAGCCTGCCTGGAGGACGACACGCGCGGTCTGATCGTGAACCATCCCGTGTTCCGGGCCTGGGTGGCGCTGACGCTGCGTGAAATGAACCTGCTCTTCATAGGCCGCACCGCAGACACACAAGCATTGACGGACCTGTTGCTGGAGTTCCCCCGCATGGTGGACCGCGTGCGCGCCGACCTGGCGCGCGGCCCTAGGCCCACCTTTTACCGGCTTGACCTGGACCCTTTGCTGGTGCGCGTGCTGCCACCCAGCTATGACATGCCGACCGAACCCGCAGCCCTGGAGGCCGCACGGCAGGCCGGACACCCCTTGGGATTTTTCAGGAACGTAGTGGCTGTGGCGCTGCAACGCATAGAGGCCTGCTGGCCCGTGGCCCGCAGTCTGGTGGCAGAGCTGGTGGGCAGCATTGCGTATTTGCCGGATGGCAACTTTCGCAGTTGCTCGGCCTCACGCTACACCGGGCTGATACTGCTGTCCGCCCGCGACGGCTCCATCCTGGACCTGGAAGAATCCATCGTGCATGAAGCCGGGCACCAGCTGCTGTACGCCATGGTTGAAATCGCACCGGTCTGCAAGGAAGACGCCCAAGGCAACTACAAACTGCCGTGGTCCACCCAGGTGCGTGACATCTACGGCTACTTTCATGCCCTGTTTATCTATGTGATTCTGGCGCGCTACCTGGAGCGGGTGGCGGCATCGCGCAAGGAAGACGAAGCGCGGCGTGCCACAGACCGGCTGCACCACATCGTGCGCGGGCTGGTGGCGGCCGTGCCAGACTTTGAAGCCGACACCGGGCTGACCGCGCAAGGGCGCACCCTGTTTGAACAACTCAAGGCCGAGATCTTTGCCATAGCCGCGCGCCACAGCGCAGACATGGCCTGACATGTTTGACCCGAGTGCCATCGCCCCGCTAGGCGTGGGGCTGGAATACCACGCCGACACCCACAACCCGCGCACCGACCAGCTGGCCGTGCCCGCGCTGTTTGACTATGTGGAAATCCAGCCGCCGCATCTGATTTTTGATCCGGGTCTGTTGGGCGCATTGGGCCATGCGCGGCCGCTGCTGCACTCCTCCGACTTGTCCTTGGGCAGCATCGGCATCCCCATGGACCCGGAGTTTCTGGCGCTGACCTGCCGCCTCCTGCGGCAGACCCAGACCCCGTGGTTTGGCGAACATATTTCGTGGAACCGATTTTCGGGCGGCGACACCCGCCACTTCGTGCTGCCGTTTTTGGGGGACGAAGTGCGCGACACCATCATCGCCAACGCGCGCACCCTGCACCAGCGCAGCGGCCTGCCCGTGCTGCTGGAAAACGCGCCCCGAACCCTGGTGGTGGAACTGCCCGGCGACGCGCCCGAGGCCGACTTCATGCGCGATGTGGTGAACGGGGCCGACGCGGGCTTCATCCTCGACATAGACAACGCACGCGCGACGGCACGCGCCAAAGGGGTGGACCTGCGCAGCTACATAGACAGCCTGCCCCTGGAGCGCACGGTGGAAATCCATGTGCACAACCCGGTGGCCGACCGCGCGCTGTATTGGCAGGTGCTGTGCGATGCACCGGTGCGCGCCATCACCCTGGGCTGGGGCGCGCGCAAGCTGCACAGCAAAGCATTGGAAAAGATGGTGCGCGAACTCAAAGACCACCTGCAGCACAAGCCCGTGCGCAGCGTGCACATCGGTGCCGCGCCCCAACTGCAAGAGCCCCTGTTCTGCCTGGCGCCCGGCGTGGCTGTGACCTTGCGGGATGGCTGCGTCAAGGTCACTGGCGGCACGGCGGGCCTGCTGCTGGAAGCGGCCCCGCACAGCCTGCCCCTGCTGGGCCACTTTGCCACGCCCCAAACGCTGGCCAGCGCCCTGCTCGCCCCCGGACTGGAAGAACCCCAGGCCATGCTGCAAGCCGCCGCCACAGCGCGCGAGCTTATTGACCTGGGTGTGCTCGCCCCCGTGCAATCCACGCAGCCAGACCAGGCCAGCAACCCGGACGCCAGTACCAACGAAGTCTGGAGCCAGTGGGACTCGGCTTTGGACTTCTATCTGGCCACCCGCACACGCAAGCAAACCGTCTTCAACTCGCTGACCGAGATGGACGAGGCGCTGACCGAGAAGGCCCATGACCGCCCGCAGCCCTCTGCCTACAAGGACTACAACGCGCACCCCTTTTTTGCGCTGCCCAACCCGCTGCAAGACACCCCCACGCCCGAGGCCGCATCGGGCTTTCTGGACGTGCTGCTGCGCAGGCGCTCCCTGCGGGCCTTCACCACGGAGCCGCTGCGTGCCAACGAACTCTCGGCGCTGCTGTACTACGTGTGGGGCGCCACCTGCGTGCAACGCAACCACCTGGGTGATGTGTTCCTGCACAAGACAGCACCGGCCGGTGGCTCGCTGCAAGGGGCCGAGGTGTACCCCATCCTGATGAACGTGGAGGGCTATGCGCCGGGCCTGTACCACTACTCGGTAAGGCGCCACGGCCTGGTGCTGTTGTCACAAGAAGATCCCCGCCCCTGGATAGCCGCCGCCTGCGGCGACCAGACCTGGATTGCCGATGCCGCAGCGGTCTTTCTCTCTACCTACAACGTCAAACGCCTGGCCTGGAAATACGCCTTCAGCCGCGGCTTTCGCGCCACGTTGCTCGACACCGGGCACCTGGGGCAAAGCTTCGCACTGGTATCCACCTGGCTGGGCCTGGCCCCCTTCACCACGGCTGCGCTGCGGGACGAACTGTTTGAAGACAAGCTGGGCCTGGACTACCGGGCCGAGCCAGTCCTCATGGTCAACGGCGTGGGCCGCCCGGCCGAGGCACCGTGGTTGCCAGACCGGCCGCGCGAAACATAGCCCCGTCAGGGGACATGCTGCGCGGCACAGGCTGCGCCTCAATGCACCTTGACAAACACATCGGCAAGCCCATCCATCACATACAAGCTGGTACCGTCTGAAGCCAGAGCACCAAATACGAAATTGAAGTGCAGCCCCGCATTGGGCGTGCTGGTGGTGCTGGGCGCGGTGGTGTTGCTGATCTGTGCAGAGCCGATCTTGCTGCCCACCAGATTGGTCACCACGCCGCTTGCCAGCGACATCTGCATGAGTGACTGGGCCCTGAGGGTGGTGTCCTCCCCTGCCATGAAGTACAGGTTGCTGCCATCGGTGGTGATGCCAAACAGCTTGGCCGGCAAGGGGCTTGCGGGTTGCTGGCTGCCAGCTGCCGGATAGCTGCCGCTGTTCTTGCCGATCACCCCGGCAATGGTGCTGACCTTGGCGCTGGCCACATCGATGGCGCTGATGATGTCACCCGAAAACCCCACATGGTAGAGCGTGGTGCCAGCGGGGTTCATCACAATGTAGGCAGGCTGCATGAAGCCCGCAGCAGTCCCCACGCCCTCTTTCTCCACGCCGGTTCCGTCACCGGCAAAGGTGCTTACAGCACCGGTGGCGATGACCACCTTGCGAATGACGGACGCCGTGGCATCGCACACATACAGGGTGCTGCCATCGGGGCTGATGGCCACACCATAGGGCTCGGGGAAAGCCGTGCTGTCGCTGACAATGGTGCTGACCGCATAGGGCGGCGTGAGCGACATCTTGCGAATGGCGTGCGCTGTCTTGTCGCTGAAGTACAGGTAGGCACCGTCGGTGGTGATGCCGCGTATGGCACCAAACACGGCATCGGCACCATTGGGCGCGTCGGTGGGGATCACCGCGCCATTGCTGCCAGGCTTGGAAGTACCGGCCAGCGTGGTCACCGCATAGGGCGGCGTCAGCGACACCTTGCGCATCACAACGTGCGCGGAATAGATATCGGGGAAATACAGGTTGGCGCCGTCACTGGTCATGGTGGCGATCAGGCTGACAAACAGCGCGTCGGTGCCCACAGGCGTATCACCCGTCACGCTGCCGCCACCCGCTATCGTGGTCACGCCCACGCCTGACACGGCAGCGGGTGTACCGGCACCCGACAGCGGCGCTGACAGGGGAATGGGCGCCACGGCAATGCCACCCAAGCCTATGCAGTTCACCTGGATGCTGGTCACATTGGCGTGCACATTGCTGCCAGCCGAGTTGGTGCCACACACTTGCCCGGAGGGTTGCGCAGACACCGTGACAGCGTAGCTGCCGCCATCCGCCACGGCCGCAGGAAAGCTGAAGCTGCCGTTGGCAGAAACCGTGGCAGGACTCTTGGTGTCGCCATTGTTCAGCAGCGTCAACCTCTTGCCTGCAGACAGGCCCGCCACCGTGCCGCTGATGGTAAAGCCGCTGTTGCTGACCGGGGTGGCCGCACACACCACGCTCACCGTACTCACATCTGCGCTGGCCGTGCCAGAAGCATCGGCCAGCGTGCACAACTGGCCACTGGGCTGCTGGCTGATGGTGACCGCATAGCCACTGCCAGCTAGAACTTTCTGCGCAAAGCTGAAGCTGCCGTTGGCGCTGACACTGAGCGCGTTGGCCGTGTCCCCATTGTTCACCAGGCCCAGCGTGGCACCCGTTGCCAGACCGCTGACGCTGCCGCCCACCGCCACATAAACGGGAACCGGCGCGCAGGTAACCGTGATGTCGCTTACCTTGGCTTTGACATTGCTGCCTGTGCCATTGACAACGCTGCACACCAAGTCGCTGGACTGGCTGGCCACCGTGACCGCGAAGCTGCCCTTCCTGGCCACTTCAAACCATACCGCGCTGCCGTTGCGTTTGATGGTGATGGCGTCCTGCGCGCTGTTGGCATTGTTTTGGAGGACGACGTATTGCCCCGTCCCCAGGCCGGAAACGGTACCGCCTACATCCAATTTTTCACCGCCACCGCAGGCCGTGACCAGCCACGCGGCAAGTACCAGCAGGGCACCAAGCAGCAGGCTCGCAGACCTGCGCAAGGGGTTTTGCAAGGGGTTCACGTGGTGCTCCTTTTCTTGTGATGAGGGCTTGGACTGAACGCAAGCGTTGCAAGCCGCGCAGGCCAGCTTGCAGAGCCGCATTTGGCCAGGGTGCTGGGCTGGGGGGTTTGATATTTGTCTTGCCGCCGCACCACACTCGAGCCCTGGTTACCACCCGGATCGGTTGCTGCGAACGAAGGCGATAACCAGCGATGGGATTCAAAAAAACTGAGAAAACTTGGCCAAGACAGTCCCACTTTTTGAGGTACCTCAATGTGGTCAGCTTGCAGTCAATCACACTGAGACGAAGAGCGGGTTCATCTACAAAACAGACACAACGATGAAGCTCCGCTCATTGCCTTTCATATGCATAGGTTTTCACTATTCAAAGTGAATATTCCAGGCAAGGAGCATCAAATGAAGCAACAGGATGTGCACTTATTCGTTTTTGATGGCTTGGCGGATTGGGAACCTGGTTATGCCGTTGCTGGAATCAACAATCCAAGGTTTCAACTGAACCCCGGAGGCTTTCGCATAAGGACTGTTGCGCTTCAACGTTCATCCGTTGTCACCATGGGCGGTGTGCGCATTGAGCCAGACATGTCACTGGACAACATGAATCCAGCACAGAGCGCGATGTTGATATTGCCCGGCGGAGAGTCCTGGGATGCAGGCGCAAATAGAGAGGCAGTTGATGTGGCCGAAGCCTTCCTGAAGGCGGGTTTACCGGTGGCCGCAATATGTGGTGCAACTGCAGCGCTTGCCCGAGGTGGACTACTCGACACACGGCGGCACACAAGCAACGCGCGTGAGTATTTGGCGGCTACCCAATACCAAGGAAAAGCGTTCTACGTCTGCGACGATTCACTGGCAGTCACCGATGGCGACCTGATAACTGCATCAGGTCTGGCACCGATCGACTTTGCCCAGCACATATTTAAAAAACTAAATCTGTACTCTTCTCAGGTGCTTGACGCGTGGTACGGTCTTTACAAGACAGGGAAGGCGGAATATTTTGGTGCCCTTATGCAGGCAATAAGGGGCTAGCAGTTCACGCGGCCACTTTCTTTCGACTAGAACGGGTTGGCCGGGAAACCCCGCACAGCCACCCGGAGCCGTAGCGTTCAAATAGTGGCCACCCGACCCCCGCAGCGCACGAAGACGGCCGCAGCGTTAAAGCAAGCCCTACTCAACGCGCCTTGCGCCCAGCACCCTTGCCCGCAGCGGCAGACCCTGCAGCCCCCGTCACCCTGGGCGGCAGCCCGGTGTGCTGGGTCAACATGCGCCCTTTAACCGGCTGACCCGAAGCCTTGCTAGCAATACCCGTCTTGGCCGCCACTGGCGTCGAGTTCTTCTTGCGCGCACTCTCATACGCGCCGTCGTTGAGCGGCTGGAAGGTGGGAATGAGGTGGTGCTTGCCATTGCCCACCAGGTCGGCACGGCCCATGGCCTTGAGGGTTTCGCGCAGCAGCGGCCAGTTCTTGGGGTCGTGGTAGCGCAGAAAAGCCTTGTGCAGGCGGCGGCGTTTCTCGCCGCGGACGATGTCCACGGTTTCGTCGTCGCTCTCGGCGGTGCGGTGGATCTTGCGCAGGGTATTGCGCCCGCTGTGGTACATGGCCGTGGCCGTGGCCATGGGGCTGGGATAGAAGGTCTGCACCTGGTCGGCTCTAAAGCCATTCTTCTTGAGCCAGATGGCCAGGTTCATCATGTCTTCATCGGTGGTGCCGGGGTGGGCGGCGATGAAGTATGGCACCAGAAATTGCTTCTTGCCGGCTTCCAGTGAGAACTTTTCGAACAGCTGCTTGAACTTGTCGTACGAGCCGATGCCGGGCTTCATCATCTTGGTGAGTGGCCCCTGCTCGGTATGCTCGGGCGCAATCTTCAGGTAGCCGCCCACATGGTGCTGCACCAGCTCTTTCACATACTCGGGGCTTTTGACGGCCAGGTCGTAGCGCAGGCCCGAACCAATCAGAATTTTCTTGATGCCCTTGAGCGCGCGGCCACGGCGGTACATCTTGATCAGCGGGCCGTGGTCGGTACCCAGGTTCGAGCAGATGCCGGGGTAGACGCAGCTGGGCTTGCGGCAGGCCGCCTCGATCTCGGGGCTCTTGCAGCCCAGGCGGTACATGTTGGCGGTGGGCCCGCCAAGATCCGAGATGGTGCCGGTAAAGCCCTTGACCTTGTCGCGGATGTCCTCGATCTCTTTGATGACCGAGTCTTCCGAGCGGCTCTGGATGATGCGGCCCTCGTGCTCGGTGATGGAGCAGAAGGTGCAGCCACCAAAGCAGCCGCGCATGATGTTGATGGAGAAGCGGATCATCTCCCAGGCCGGGATTTTGGTGGCGCCGTCATGGCTGCCGTTCTCGTCCGCGTAGCTGGGGTGCGGGCTGCGTGCGTAGGGCAGGTCAAACACCAGGTCCATCTCGGCGGTGGTGAGCGGGATGGGGGGCGGGGTAATCCACACGTCACGCGCTGTGACGCCTTCGCCATGCGCCTGCACCAGGGCGCGGGCGTTGCCGGGGTTGGTCTCCAGGTGCAGGATGCGGTTGGCGTGGGCGTACAGCACCGGGTCGCTCTTGACCTGCTCGTAGCTGGGCAGGCGGATCACCGAGCGGTCACGCGGCGGCACCTTGAGCTTGCCCTTGAGCGCGGGGTTGGCGTGGAAGGTAATGGGCGACACCGCAGGGGCGGCAGGCGCTTGGGGCTTGGCCGCCACGCTGGCCGAAGACGCGCCTGCGCTCTCTGCAGCCTGTGCCACGGCTTTGGCCTCGTCTTCCTTGGCGCAGGTGGCGCCCTGCTCTGCCGCCTGCTCGCTGGTGGTCATGTAGGGGTTGACGTGGGCTTCCACGCGGCCGATCTCGTCCACGCTGCGGGAGTCGATTTCAAACCAGTCGCGCCCGGTCTCGTCATCGGGCCTACGCACAAAGGCGGTGCCCCGCACGTCGGTAATGGACAGCACGGGCTCGCGTGCCGCCAAACGGTGCGCAATTTCCACCAGGGCGCGCTCGGCGTTGCCGTACAGCAGCAGGTCGCACTTGGCGTCCACCACAATCGAGCGGCGCACCTTGTCGCTCCAGTAGTCGTAGTGGGCAATGCGGCGCAGGCTGCCTTCGATGCCGCCCAGAATCAGCGGCACGTCCTTGTAGGCCTCGCGGCAGCGCTGGCTGTAGACGATGGCTGCGCGGTCCGGGCGCTTTCCGGCCACGTCGCCGGGGGTGTAGGCGTCATCGGTGCGGATTTTGCGGTCAGCCGTGTAGCGGTTGATCATGGAATCCATGTTGCCGGCGGTCACACCCCAGAACAGATTGGGTTTGCCCAATGCCTTGAAAGCCTCGGCGCTGGTCCAGTCGGGCTGGGCGATGATGCCCACGCGAAAGCCTTGCGCCTCCAACATGCGGCCGATCACGGCCATGCCAAAGCTGGGGTGGTCCACATAGGCGTCGCCCGTGACCAGGATCACATCGCAGCTGTCCCAGCCCAGCTTGTCCATCTCGGCGCGGCTCATGGGCAGGAAGGGGGCCGTGCCAAAGCGGCTCGCCCAGTACTTGCGGTAGCTGGAAAGCGGTTTTGCGGCGCGCGCGAAAAAAGAGACGTCTAGGGGGGCGTTCATCAGGGATACCGGGGGGAGATAAGCACTGAGTGTAAGGTTTTGCGCATGTCCAGCCCCCAAACAAGGCTACTTCGGCAGGCCAGTGGCACCGTACAAACCCCAAGGCCTTAGTTGAAACAGGCACCAATATTGCGTGCTTTGAGCCGTAGAATGAAATTTCAACCCGATCAACCCGCCTTGCAGCACGCTGCAGGCACCCCTTAGGAAACCCAACATGAAGAAACTGCTTTTGACGCTGGCTGCTGTCTCCCTGCTCGCTGCATGCGGCAAAAAGGAAGAGCCCGCGCCTGCGGCTGCCCCTGCTGCGGCACCGGTTGCCTCTGCACCCGCACCCGCAGCCGAAGCAGCTCCGCTGATGGTCGCCATCGACCCCACCTACGAGCCCTTCACCTTCAAGACCGCCGACGGCAAGCCCACCGGCTTTGACGTGGACATCGCCAACGCCCTGTGCGAGCAGATCAAGCGCAAGTGCGAGTTTGTCGAACAAGTCTGGGACAGCATGATCCCCGGCCTGAACGCCAAGAAGTACGACGTCATCATCTCCTCCATGTCCATCACCGATGACCGCATGAAGGAAGTGGACTTCACCGACAAGTACTACAACACCCCCAGCCGCATCGTGCTGAAGAAGAGCATCAAGTTCACCGACATCAAGTCCATCAAGGGCAAGAAAATCGGCGTTCTGAAGGGCAGCACGCAAGAGAAGTACGCCATGGGTGAACTCAAGACCGCCGGTGTGGTGGTGAACTCTTACGAAGCCCAGGACCAGGTCTACCTGGACATCAAGTCCGGCCGTCTGGACGGCACCGTGGCTGACTTCATGGAAGTCACCGGCGGCTTCCTCTCCAAGCCCGAAGGCGCCAACTACCAACTGGTGGGCGAAGACCTGAAGGAACCCAAGTACTACGGCTACGGCGCCGGCATTGCCCTGCGCAAGGGTGAAGACAAGCTCAAGGGCGAGTTGAACGAAGGCATCAAGGCCATCCGTGCATCGGGCGCTTACAAGACCATTGCCGACAAGTACTTCGCCAAGTACAACATCGACGTCTACGGCCAATAAGCCGGTCCCACAACAGAACGACAGCGTGCAGACAATGCCCGCTGTCGTTTTTGTTTGTCAGCTTCACAGACAATCGGGCGCACTATGAACGGTTACTACTTTTCGATACTGCACGGCGCACTGCTGACGGTGGGCGTGTCCCTGCTTGCGCTGCTGGTGTCGATTGTGCTGGGGCTACTGGGCGCTGCGGCCAAGCTCTCGGGCAACAAGATTCTGGTGGCAATAGGCACGGCCTACACCACGGTGATACGCGGCATCCCCGACCTGGTGGTGATGCTGCTGGTGTTTTACGGCGGCACGATTGGCCTGAACCATTTGCTGACCGCCATGGGCAGCAAGGGCAATATTGACATCAACCCCTTCTTTGCCGGGGTGCTGACCATCGGCTTTATTTACGGCGCCTACATGACCGAGTCCTTCCGCGGCGCCATCCTGAGTATTCCCAAAGGGCAGATGGAAGCGGCCTGGGCTTTTGGCATGGGCCGCACGCAGACCTTTGTGCGCATTACCGCGCCGCAAATGGTGCGCTACGCCCTGCCCAGCTTTACCAACAACTGGCTGGTGCTGATCAAGGCCACGGCCCTGGTCAGCCTGATTGGCCTGAAGGAAATGACGTATCTGGCCAAGCAGGCCAGTGCCGCCACGCGTTCGCCCTTTGCCTTCTTTCTGTTTACGGCCGCCCTGTTTCTGGTCTACACATCGGTCTCCCTGTATGCGCTGCGCAAGCTCAATGACCGCTACAGCCTGGGCGCCAAACGGGGAACGCTATGAAATGGTCTGTCATTTTCCAGCCAGAAAACCTGGCGCTGTATGGCGAAGGCATTCTCACCACGCTGGGTCTGCTGTTTTCTTCCCTGGGCATTGGCGCGGTGCTGGCGCTGCTCTTTGCCCTGGCCCTCACCGGCCCCTGGGCGCCGCTGCGCTGGGTGGTGGGCGCCTATACCTATGTGATTCGCGGCACACCGCTGCTGATTCAGGTCTACCTGATTTACTACGGCCTGGGCCAGCTGGAATGGATACAGGCGCGCTGGGATGACGTCTGGCCCTGGACGCACTTCAAGGAACCTTTCTTCTGCGCCCTGCTGGCCTTCAGCCTGAACACTGCGGGCTACACCGCCGAGATGCTGGCCGGTGCCATCCGCGAAACCAATGCCGGAGAGATCGAGGCCGCCCAGGCCTTTGGCATGAGCCGCTTCAAGGTGATGCTGCGCATCGTGCTGCCCAGCGCCATGCGCCGCGCCCTGCCCGCCTACAGCAACGAGGTGGTGATGATGCTGCAAAGCACCAGCCTGGCCAGTGCCGTGCCCAGCATGCTGGACGTCACCGCTGCGGCCAGCCGCGTTTACTCCGACTTCTATTTGCCCTTTGAGGCCTACATTGCCGCAGCTGCCATTTATCTGGTGGCCTCCTTCTGCCTGATTGCGGTGTTCCGGTTGGCCGAGCGGCACTTCCTGGCCCATCTGGCACCGCGCAAAAACTGAATGCCATGCAACGCATAGACCACCCCCTGTTGTCACCCAGCCTGGGCAGCCACAAGACGCTGACCAGCTTTCACTTTGGAAAAGCTGGCAGTGGCTTGAAAATTTATATCCAGGCCAGCCTGCACGCCGAAGAGCTACCCGGCATGCTGGTGGCCTACCACCTGCGCCCCCTGCTCGAAGCCGCCGAGGCCGCAGGCCAGGTGGTGGGTGAAGTGGTGCTGGTGCCGGTGAGCAACCCCATTGGCCTGTCACAGCGCCTGGACCACAAGCCCATGGGGCGCTTTGAGCTCGACAGCTCGGAAAACTTCAACCGCAACTACCCCGACTTTGCGAAGGCCGTGCTGCCTGCACTGACAGACAAGCTGGGCGCGGACCCTGCCGCCAATGTGCGCATGGTGCGCCAGGCCATGGCCGCACACCTGGCCAGTTTGAAACCTGCCACCGAATTGCAAAGCCTGCGCCAGACGCTGCTGGGCCTGGCCTTTGATGCCGACATCGTGCTGGACCTGCATTGCGACTGCGAAGGCGTGATGCATTTCTATTGCGAAGAAAGCTGCTGGCCGCAACTCGCCCCCATTGCCCACTTCATGGGCAGCCAGGCCATCTTGCTGGCCAAGGATTCGGGTGGCGGCCCAATTGACGAAGCCCTGTCGGGCACCTGGTGGCGCCTGGCCGAGGCCTTGAAGCACCAAGGCCTGGACCATCCCCTGCCCCAGGGCTGCTGCACCACCACCATCGAGCTGCGCGGCGAGTTGGATGTGACGCATGCCTATGCCATGCAGGACGCGCGCTCCATCTTCAGCTACCTGGAGCACCTGGGCGTGCTGGCCACTGGCAACACGCCAGCCGTGCCTGCAGCCCTGTGCCAGCCCACGCCGCTGGCCGGCTCCGAGACACTGCGCGCCACAGGCTCTGGCGTGGTGGTCTATGCCGCACAGCCGGGCCAGACCATGAAGACCGGCGAGCTGGTGGCCGAGGTCATCAACCCCCTGGATGGCGTGGCCGAGCGCGTGCTGGCCGGGGTGGACGGCGTGTTCTATGCCCGCATCCTCAACCGCTACGTGACTGCCGGTTGCGAAGTCGGCAAGATTGCGGGCGCCACCCCTTTCAGAACCGGCTCGCTGCTGGGCAACTGACCTTTTTATTGCACACACCATGTCCAACACCGCACTCAAACTCCAGGTCGAGAACATCCACAAAAGCTTCGGGCCCAACGAGGTGCTCAAGGGCGTGTCCCTCACCGCGCATGCGGGCGATGTGATCAGCATCATCGGCAGCTCCGGCTCGGGCAAGAGCACGTTTCTGCGCTGCATCAACCTGCTGGAAAAGCCCAACCAGGGCCGCATTGAAGTGGCCGGTGAAAAGCTGCTGCTGGTCAAGGGCAAGAGCGGCGAGCTCGAAGCCGCCGACCCCAAGCAGCTGCAGCGCCTGCGCACCAAGCTGGCCATGGTGTTCCAGCACTTCAACCTGTGGGCCCATA
Source organism: Rhodoferax lacus (assembly GCF_003415675.1). Lineage (GTDB taxonomy): Bacteria > Pseudomonadota > Gammaproteobacteria > Burkholderiales > Burkholderiaceae_C > Allorhodoferax > Allorhodoferax lacus. The sequence continues at coordinate 230,470 of NZ_QFZK01000001.1, read as the reverse complement.
TGACGGTGCTGCAGAACATCATCGAAACACCGGTGCACATCCTGGGCGTGCCCAAGGACGAGGCAGTAGAGACCGCGCGCAAGTACCTGGCCAAGGTGGGCCTCTCGGGCGTGGAAGACCGCTACCCCGCGCACATGAGTGGCGGCCAGCAGCAGCGCGTGGCCATTGCCCGCGCGCTGGCCGTAGAGCCCGAGGTGATGCTGTTTGACGAACCCACCAGCGCGCTGGACCCCGAGCTGGTGTCCGAAGTGCTCAAGGTGATGAAGACCCTGGCCCAGGAAGGCCGCACCATGGTGGTGGTGACGCACGAAATGGGTTTTGCCCGCGAGGTGGCCAACCACCTGATCTTTCTGCACAAGGGCCTGGTGGAAGAAGAAGGCAACCCGCAAACCGTGCTGGCCAATCCCAAGAGTGAGAGGCTGGCACAGTTTCTCTCAGGCAGCTTGAAGTAACGGCCCAGGTCAGCGAAAACGTGCCGAACCTGCCTGTCCTGCCGAGCCGGTGGAATTTTCCAAGCCTGCACTGCCAGCCATTGCCTTTATGTTGAAAGCTTTTCCAGCGCCGCTTCTGGGCTTCGTGACCTTTGCCCTGCTGCTGGCCAACACCCTGTTCTGGGTGCCCATCCTGCTGGTGTTTGCGGCCATCAAACTGGTCTTGCCGATGCGTGGCGTGCGCCAAGCGCTGGACCCTGTGCTGGTCTGGATAGCCGAGACCTGGATTGCCAGCAACAGCGCCTGGATGACCCACTTGCATCGCACGCAGTGGGATGTGCAGGGCATTGAAGGCCTGCGGCCCGATGACTGGTACCTGGTCAACAGCAACCACCAGTGCGCCGCCGATATCTTTGTGCTGCAGCACCTGCTCAACCGCCGCATCCCGTTGTTGAAGTTTTTCATCAAGCAGCAGCTGATCTGGATGCCCGTCATTGGCCTGGCCTGGTGGGCGCTGGACTTTCCCTTCATGCGCCGCCACAGCGAGGCCTACCTGAAGAAGCATCCCGAGATGCGTGCCAAAGACCAGGAGTCCACGCGCCGCGCCTGCGCCAAGTTCGCCCTCATCCCCACCAGCGTGACCAACTTCATGGAGGGCACCCGCTTCACGCCGGCCAAACATGCGCGCCAGCTGTCCCCCTACCGCTACCTGCTCAAGCCCAAGGCCGGCGGCGTGGCCCTGGCCCTGAACGCCATGGGCGACAAGTTCCACTCCATCCTGGCTGTGACCATCGTCTACCCCGACGGCATCCCCGGCTTCTGGACTTTTCTGTGCGGGGGCATGCGCCGCGTGATCGTGCGCGTGCGCAGCCTGCCCATTCCGAGCGCGCTGCTGCAAGGCGACTATGGCAACGACCCGGCCTTCCGCGAAGCCTTCTCGGCCTGGGTGCAGCAGGTGTGGCGGGACAAGGATGCGCAGATTGCGGAGTTGCTGGCCGCAGCCAAACCCACAAGGAGCCACTGATGCTTGCCCGCATGCTGAGAATCACCATTGCCATGCAAATGCTGTTTGGCGCAGCACTGGGTTACTGGCTGACGGACGGCAATGCGGGCCTCGTCGGAAAGCTGCCCGGCATGTTGCTGGTGGCCATGGCTGCGCCTCTGGTTGGCAACACCATCACCATCGTGCTGAGCTTTTTCAAGTCCCGCGCAAAGGAACCTGCGGCTCTGTGGGGCCGTGCCCTGCTGGGTGAAACCATGGCCAGCGCCCGATTCTTTCTGCTGCGCCAGCCCTGGGCTTTTGCGCCACCGGTGCTGCGGCCCGCTACGGGCAGCCAGGCGCGCATACCTGTTCTGCTGGTGCACGGCTTTGTCTGCAACCACCGCGTATGGAAGGCGCTGACGCCGACCCTGCAAGCACAGGGCCACACGGTGCTTGCGATCAACCTGGAGCCGCTGTTCTGCTCGATTGACGACTACGCAGCGCAGATCGAACAGGCCGTGCAAACGCTGCGCCAGCAGACTGGCCAAAACCAGGTGGCGCTGGTGGGCCACAGCATGGGTGGCCTGGCCATACGCGCATGGATGCGCCGCTTCGGCACGGCGCAGGTGGCACGCGCCATCACGCTGGGCACACCGCATGCGGGCACACAGGCCAAGGCCATGGTCAGCACCGCCAACGGCGTGCAAATGGGCTGGCAAAGCGACTGGCTCAAGGAACTTGCAGCGTCAGAAACGGATGCCACCCGCAGCCTGCTGCGCATTGCCCTCACGCCGCAGGACAACATCGTCTACCCGCAGCGCGCGCAGACCTTGCAGGGCATCACACCCACAGTGTTTGAAGGCCGCGGCCACCTGCAGTTGTGCACCGATGCAGACGTACGCCAATGGGTCTGCGCACAGTTGGCGCTGGGGTAAGCTGGTCGGCCATGCGCCCTACTTCCAAGTCGGATCTGTTCTGTTCTTTTTCCTGGCTGGCCCTGCAGGGCTTTGGCGGCGTGCTGGCGGTTGTGCAGCGCGAGCTGGTCGAGAAAAAGCAGTGGCTCACGCGCGAGGAGTTTGTGGAAGACTGGGCGGTGGCGCAAATTCTGCCCGGCCCGAATGTGGTGAACCTGTCGCTGATGCTGGGCGACCGCTACTACGGGTTTCCTGGCGCGCTGCTGGCGCTGGCGGGCATGCTGCTGTTTCCCCTGCTGCTTGTGCTGGCGCTGGCGGCAGCCTTCTCGGGTGTGGCCGATCTGCCCCAGGTGCAAGGCGCCCTGCGTGGTATGGGTGCGGTCGCGGCGGGCCTGATCACGGCCACCGGGCTCCAGTTGATCACCGCCCTGCGCAGCAATCCCATGGGGCTGGACGTTTGCTGGGTGTTGGCCGCCCTCACCTTTGTGGCCATCGCCATCCTGCGACTGCCGCTGGCCTGGGTGCTGCTGGGAGTGGGGGGTGCAGCCTGCGTCTACGCCTACCGGACCCTGCAAGCCAAGGCAGAGCGCAAGGCCCAGCAGGAAAATAACCCATGAGCATCACCATGGCCGTGCTGGACTGGCTGCACCTGCTGGGGCATTTCCTGACCCTGTCGCTGCTGGCCATTGGCGGCGCCATCACCACCGCGCCCGATATGCACCGCTACCTGGTGGTGGAGCAGCACTGGCTAACAGACAGCCAGTTCACCGCCAGCATCGCCTTGGCCCAGGCAGCCCCTGGCCCCAACGTGCTGTTCATCGCCCTGCTGGGCTGGAATGTGGGCCTGAATGCAGCCGGCGGCCTGGCCGCGGGCGCAGTTGCCTGGGGCTGGGGCGTGCTGGGTGCCTGTGTCACCATGGCGGGCATCCTGATTCCCAGCACCACGCTGACCCTGGCGGCCGCGCGCTGGGGCCACAAAAACCGCGAGCGGCTGGGCGTGCGAGCCTTCAAGACCGGCATGGCGCCCATTGTCATTGCCCTGTTGGGGGCCACAGGCTGGATACTCTCCGCCAGCCAGGGCAGCGCCACCGATAACTGGCGCCTGTGGCTGCTCACCGCCGTGGTGACCGTGCTGGTCTGGCGTACCCGCATCCACCTGCTGTGGCTGCTGGCGGCGGGTGGGCTGCTGGGGTGGTGGGGCTTGGTTTAAAGAGCCGATGGCGCAAGCGCTGTGGTGAGAAACGTCACAACGACCGCATAAAGGACCACAGCAAGCGCGCTTGCCGTGCGTGAGACCCTTCGGCCCTGCAAGAGGGCAAGCAGACCCAGCATGGACATGCCAAACATGGTGAATGCGAGCACATAGGCTTGGGGTACTGGCACGAATATGGACGGCCCTCCTCGGCGCGGCGATGTGCCGAAACCTGAATGCGCCACGATCAGGCAGCCACCCAGCAAGCCGAGCACAACCATCACGGCGACCGCCACTTGTGCGCCTTTGCTGTGCTGAAGCGGGGATTTCATATACCCGATCGCTCAACTGCGCTGGCGCACCGCCTCGTACAGGCAGATGCCGCTGGCCACCGACACATTCAGGCTCTCCACCGCACCCAGCATGGGGATGCTGACCAGTTGGTCGCAGGTCTTGGCGGTGAGCTGGCGCATGCCGTCGCCCTCGGCGCCCAGCACCAGGGCCACCGGACCCTTGAGGTCGGCCTGGTACAGGGTCTGGGTGGCCTGGTCGCTGGTGCCAATGACCCAGATGTTGCGCTCCTTGAGCTCCCCCAGGGTGCGCGCCAGGTTAGTCACCATAAAGTAGGGCACGGTCTCGGCCGCACCGCTGGCCACCTTGGCCACGGTGGCATTGATGCCGGCCGCATGGTCCTTGGGGGCGATCACCGCATGGGCCCCGGCACCGTCGGCCACGCGCAGGCAGGCGCCCAGGTTGTGCGGATCGGTCACGCCATCGAGCACCAGGATCAGCGGCTGTATGCGCTCGGCAGGCGGCAGCTCGGCATTGCTGGCTTCCAGGTTTTCCAGCAGCTCGTCGAGCGAATGCACCTGCTTGATCTCTTGCACACGCGCGGCCACGCCCTGGTGGCCGTGGCTGCCGGCGAGCTTGGCCAGGCGCATGCCGTCGGCCTCGATCAGGCGCACACCGTGCTCGGCTACCTTGTCCAGGAACTGGCGCATGCGCGCGTCGCGCCGGGTGGGCTCGTAGTAGATTTCAACAATCGATTGCGGCGCGGTTTTCAGGCGCACGCCCACGGCATGGAAGCCGAACAGAACTTTGGGTGATGACATGCAGCGATTATCGGTGCTGGCGACCTCCCCGCCATAGCCACCCTTCCCGACATAATGGGGCCACACCGGCAAGCCACCCCCCATGCTGAAAAAACTGCACCACCTCACCGCCTCCACAGGCCCGCTGCGCCGCGGCACCGGCCTGGTCAGCGGGGTGATTGCGCTGGCCCTGGGCGTGCTGTGCCTGATGGCGGTACTGGCGTTTCACTTTCCGCAGTACCTCACCACTCCGCAATTGCGCCAGTCGTATGACGTGGCGGTGCTGCGCCAGCTGCTGTTCTGGTCCCTGGTGCTGAGCGGCGCGCTGGCCCTGGCCAACACCCTGCTCAACCGGGCGCGCTGGCTGTCGGGCGTGACCTTCGTGTGCGTGACGGCCGCGGCCCTGCTGGGTGGCCACAAGGTGCCTGTGAAAGACTTTGCGCAGCCCCAGCTCTATGTCGGGCTGGACTGGCTGGTGCTGGACCTGCTGGGCTCCACGCTGGTCTTCATCTGCATTGAGAAGCTGTTCCCCTTGCGCCGCGAGCAGCCGGTGTTTCGCGACCAGTGGCAGACCGACTTGCAGTACTTCATCGTCAACCACCTGGGTGTGGGCTTTGTGCTGCTGGCCACCAACCTGATGGTGCACCGCTTCTTTGGCTGGGCCGTGCAGGGCGGCGTGCAGCTGTGGGTGCAGCAGTTGCCGCTGGTGGCCGCAGTCTTGCTGCTGATGCTGGTGGCCGACCTGATCCAGTACGGGGTGCACCGTGCCCTGCATGAGGTGCCGCTCCTGTGGCGGGTGCATGCGGTGCACCACAGCATCACCACGGTGGACTGGCTGGCCGGCTCGCGCCTGCATATTGTGGAGGTGCTACTGATGCGTACCCTGGTGCTGGCACCCATCTACGTGCTGGGCTTCTCCAAGGAGGCCATCGACATTTACATCGTCATTGTGGGCACGCAGGCGGTGCTCAACCATGCCAATGTCAACATCCGTCTGGGGCCGCTGCGCTATGTGCTGGTGACGCCCAACTTCCACCACTGGCACCACTCCCAGGACAGCGAGGCCCTGGACCGCAACTACGCCGGGCAGTTTGCCTTTCTGGACCACCTGTTTGGCACCGCCGTGCGCTCTGACAAGGCCTGGCCCCAGCGCTACGGCGTGCGTGGCGACTATGTGCCGCAGGGCTTCTGGAAGCAGTTTATTTTTCCGTTTGGCAAAGCCCGGCCTTCAGTCAAAGTTGGTGCGGATGCCCAGCCGTAGCAGCCCTGCCTCCACGCGCGCCCAGGGCACGCGGTTGCACAGCGGGTTGGCCCAGCCACTCAGAATGCAGTAGTTGCCGCGGTGCGGTTTGCGGTGGTGCAGCGCATGGGTTTGCGGCCGCAGGATGATGCGCCAGTGCTGCAGGCGCTGCATCCAGCGCGGCCTGCGCGCCGTGGGCAAATGGGCCCAGCGGTGAAAGCGGTTGGAGAGCACGGCAAAGGCCACGCACCACAGGCCTACCAGTCGCGCCAGCAGAACCCCATTGGAAGCCGGCCGGGCAAAGTCTGGTGACCACAGCCACAGCACGACGGCACCGGCAATGGCCGAGGAGCCCAGGTTTTCTGTCAGGCTGATCTGGGTGATGTCCCCCGGCGACTTGTGATGACGCCGAAAGGGCGCCACCAGCATGGGTCCCCACAGCGGCGTATGGGAATCGCCAAACGAATCGCACACCCAGTGGATCAGGCCGGACAACAGGTCGGCACAGTAGTAGCCCATGGGCAGTGCCAGCAGACACCAGAACAGGCCCCACCAACCCTGTGCAAAACCCAGCTCCTGAAAGCCGCGCAGCAACAGGCCCAGGCAGGCCAGCATGCCCAGCGCTTCCAACACGGTGACAATGCGATTCATCAACACAGAAGATTTCCCAAGGGAGTTCCAGAACGTGCAGACCTTTCACACACCCACGCTCAACGATGCGCACTCCCGTGCGCTGTGGCAGCAGATGCAGGCGCAACTCGCGGCCCAGGGCCGCACGGTGCTGCACCCGGCGTGGGCCTGGCTGCGGCTGCTGGCATTATCAGCGGCCCTGGCCCTGTGCCTGGGCTTTGCCTGGCAGACGCCCTCCACTACCTACGCCCTGCTTTGCAGCCTGCCGATTGCGCTGGTGCTGGCCCAGTTTGCCTTTCTGGGCCACGACGCCGGACACCGCGCCGTGCACCGCAGCGGCCTGTGGCGCGGCTTGCTGGGACAGGCCTGCATGACGGTGGCAACCGGCATGGCCTTTGAAGAATGGTTTGAGCGGCATGCCGCCCACCACAGCCACTGCCAGAACGAACAAAAAGACCCGGACATGGAGGTCAGCGTGGTGGTGTCGCTTACCGAAGGCGCACTGAAAGGCCGCACGGGCCTGGCGCGCCTGTGCGCGCGGCTGCAGCACTGGCATGTGTGGTTTTTGTCGCTGCTGTTTGCCCACAGCCAGCGGCATTTGTCGCAGTGGGGCGTGCTCAAGCAGCCACTGCACTACCGGCGCGATCTGGCCGTGCTGGTGCTGCACGGCTTGTTGTGGTTTGGCCTGCCCTGCTGGGTGCTGCAGGTGGATGCCAGCCGGGCTTTGCTGGTCTATGCCGTGCCGCTGTTTGTCCTGGGTCCTTATTTAGCCACCATCTTTTGGCTCAACCACATCGGCATGCCGCTGGTGCGCCCGGGGCAATCCATCAGCTTTCTGGAGCACCAGACCGCTACCTCACGCACCGTGCTCAGCCCGCGCGCCATGGACTGGTTTTTTGGCGGGCTGAACTACCAGATTGAGCACCACCTGTTCCCCCAGGTGCCTTCCATCCGCCTCGCCCAGGTGCAGCCTGTGGTGCAGCACACGCTGGCAAAAGCCGGGGTGGCCTACAACGGCCGCGACTTCCGGACATCTGTTGGCGAGGTGGCAGCGCACTTCCGCCAGGTTGCACGCGCCGCACGATAAAACGCAAAGCCCCACGCCCCCACCCCAGGCATGGGCAGATGGCACTGGCAAAATGGCCACATGACACCCGAGAACCTGCAAGGCTGCCTGACCTTTTTGCGCGAGGCCGAGCGTCTGAAAAACGTGCTGCGCAGCGCCTACACCACCACCGGCAAGCAGGAGAGCACGGCCGAGCACAGCTGGCGCCTGTGCCTGATGGCCATGGTGTTCGAATCGGAATTTGCCCGCCTGGATATGGCCCGGCTGCTCAAGCTGTGCGTGCTGCATGACCTGGGCGAAGCCTTGCATGGCGACGTGCCTGCGGTGGCACTGGAGCAAAACCCCAACAAGTCCGCCATTGAACGTGCCGACCTGCAAACCCTCATGCAGACCCTGCCCCGCGCGCTGGCGGCGGAGTTTATGGCGCTGTGGGAAGAGTACGAAAACGCCACCAGCCCGGAGGCGCTTATCGTCAAGGGGCTGGACAAGCTGGAGACGATTCTGCAGCACAACCAAGGCATCAACCCGCCCGGTTTTGACTACGGCTTCAACCTGGACTATGGCCAGAAGTACATGGGCGCACACCCCTTGCTGCAGCAGATACGCGCATTGTTGGACGCCGACACCCGCGCGCGGCATGCCAAGCCACACGTGCCGTACACACCACCTGCTGCTTAAGGCCTCTGCGCCAGGCAGAAACGCCAAGCCACTGCCCGAGTCACGACTTACGACTCCACCAGGGCTTCCATCAGCACGCGCCCGGCCTCAATAGTGATGCTGCGGCTGCAGCGTGCGGCAATGGCGCGGTCGTGGGTCACCAATACAAGTGTGGTGCCCTGCTCACGGTTCAGGTCAAACATCAGCTCCATGATTTTTTCGCCGGTGGCAAAGTCCAGGCTGCCGGTGGGCTCGTCGGCCAACAGCACGGCCGGGTGGACCACAAAGGCCCGCGCCAGGGCCACGCGCTGTTGCTCGCCGCCACTGAGCACCTTGGGGTAGGCGTTGAGGCGCTGCGACAGGCCCACACGGCCCAGCATCTCGGTGGCAGCACTGCGCGCGTCCTTGCGCCCGTCCAATTCGAGCGGCAACATCACGTTTTCCAGGGCGGTGAGGCTGCCCAGCAACTGAAAGCTCTGGAACACAAAGCCCACCTGGCGTGCGCGCAGGGCGGCGCGGGCATCCTCATCAATGGCAAACAGATCCTGCCCTGCCAGGCGCACGGTGCCGCTGCTGGGTGTGTCCAGACCGGCCATGATGGACAGCAGCGTGCTCTTGCCAGAACCGGAAGCACCCACAATGGCCACGGTCTCTTGGCGCTTGAGCGCAAAATCGATATCGGACAGGATCTCCAGCGTGCCGGTGGAATCGGTCACGGCCTTGAAAACATGCTCTACGGAAATAATTGAATCTGACATGAATCTCTCTTTGGTACGACGCCACTTTAGCCTGCTTGTGTTAACAGCTCTTTTTGCGGGGCCAAGTCTGGCGCAAGACAGCGCACCCAAACGCCCGGCCACCATCCTGGTGCTGGGTGATTCGCTGAGTGCCGAATACGGTTTGCAGCGCGGCCAGGGCTGGGTGGCGCTGATGCAGGCGCGCCTGGTGCAGGAAAAGATGGTGGCCACCGTCATCAATGCCAGCATCAGCGGCGACACCACCTCCGGCGGGCGTAGCCGCCTGCCCGCCCTGCTGGCCCAGCACAAGCCTAGCGTGGTGATTGTGGAGTTGGGCGCCAATGACGCGCTGCGTGGCCTGCCGGTGGCGATGACGCAGGACAACCTGCAGGCCATGGTGCAAGCCGCCAAGGCCGCGGGCTCCCGGGTGCTGCTGGTGGGCATGCAGCTGCCGCCCAATTACGGGCAAAGCTATGGCAAACAGTTTGCCGACACCTTTGGCCAGGTAGCCAAAGCGCAGCAGGTGGCACTGGTGCCGTTCATGCTCAAGGGAGTGGCAGATGCGCCGGATGCCATGAAGTGGTTTCAGGCTGACCGCATCCACCCGGTGGCCGCAGCGCACCCTTTGATTCTCAATACGCTGTGGCCTTCGGTGAAGAAGCTGCTGTAGCTAAAGCCTTGGATGCCCGGAAGGTCAGGCTGGGGTACCGGAATCAGGTGCAGGTGTGTCGGTGGCATCGGTTTCCGGTTGGCCGGAATCGTCAGTGCCGGTATCGCCCACCTTGCGCTCGGACTTGGCCTTGAGCTTCTCTTCTTTCTTCTTCTTTTTGGCCAGTTCTTTCTGACGCTTTTCGTAACCGTAGTTGGGAGTTGCCAAGATATGCTTTCGTTAATTCATGGGACTGTAACATCCTGCGGCCATTGCACCGCGCCCCGGTAGGCGTACCAGGTGCCGTGACCCAGCAGGGGCCCGGTCAGCAGCAGGCCCACACCCCAGGGCAGGGCCAGGGAGGCGCCTATCAGGGCGGCAATCAGCGCACCCCAGAGGAGCATGACGGCGGTGTTGTGGAACATCACCTCCAGGCTGGTGATGGCGGCCGAGATGGCATCGGTGTCGCGATCCAGGATCATGGGGATGGAGACCGCCGAGATGGAAAACACCAGCATGGCAAACGCCCCCCCCACCACCGCATAGGCTGCCACAAACTCCCAGTTCTGCGGGTTGAAGATGGCCTGCATCACCCCGCTGGTGGACGGCATGCCGGTATTGAAGAACACCGCAAACACCACCAGCGAGGCCCTGCCCCACAGCAGCTCCATGACGATAAGCACCAGCACCAGCATGCCCATGCTTTTGATGTGGCTGTCCCAGCAGGTGATGGACGAGGATAGGTCGGGCACCAGCCCGGCCTCGCGCCTGCGGCTCACCTCATACAGGCCCATGGCCAAAAACGGACCGACCAGCAGGCAGCCCGAGGCAATGGTCATGGTGTATTCGGGGCTGGAGCGGAACACCGCCCCCAAGATCACGGCCATCAGCCAGAAGGCTACGCCATAAAAACCGCTGATGCCGGGGTGGGCGCGCATGTCGGCCCAACCGGCGCGCAACCACTGGAAGGGTGCGCCAAAACCCAGCACCCGGATGGTCTTGGCAGGTGCGTCTGAGGGGGGAGGAATGTAGGGCGGTGGGGCTTCGTAATCGGGCAAGGAACTCATTCCGCCAGACTACCGCGTGTCAAGCCGCCTGACTACTCAGGTAAACCAGAACACCCTGGCGCACAAAGCGCTGCCAGGCCAGGGTGCTAGCGCAGGACGCCCAAGGCCTGGTGGATGTCTGCCTGCAAATCCTGCACGGCTTCCAGGCCAATGGAGAAACGCACCAAGGTGCCCTTCTCCAAATAGCTGGGCCAGTTGCTGCGGATCTGGGCCAGCTCGTAGGGCACCACCAGGCTCATGGGGCCGCCCCAGCTGTAGCCCAGCTTGAAGAGCTTGAGGGCGTCGCAAAAGGCGTCGGTCTGGTCACGCGTGAAGCGCTCGTCCAGCATCACGCTGAACAGGCCGGCAGCGCCGCCAAAGGTGTGCACGCACAGCTCCTTCCAGTGCGCGTGGCCGGGTGAGCCGGGAAGTGCAGGATGCAGCACCTGCACAAACTCGGCCTGGCTGTCGGCCCACAGGGCCAATGCGCGCGTGGCTTCGTCATGCGCGCGGTAACGCAAGGCCATGCTGGGCAGGCCACGCAGGATGGCTTCCACATCGTTCATGCCCACACCCAGGCCCAGGCGCATGTGGGTGAGCTTGAGGCGCATGTGCAGACCGGCATCGCGTGTGATGACGCTGCCCATGAGCACATCGCCACCGCCGCTGGGGTATTTGGTCAGGGCGTGCGCGGTGATGTCCACGCCCAGCGCGGGTGACTCATCGGGCACCAGGTCAAAGGGCTTGAACGCCAGGCCCGCGCCCCAGGTGTTGTCCAGCGCAGTGAGCACCTTGCGCTGCTTGCAGATGCGCAGCAGGGACAACAGATCGGGGAACTCCAGCGTGACCGAACCGGCAGCTTCCAACCAGACGAGCTTGGTACGGCTGGAGATCTGCGCTTCCAGGTCCTGCGGGTCCATCGGGTCGTAGTACTGGTGGGAAATGCCCCAGTGCATGAGCTCGCCCTCCACCAGGCTCTTGTTGGGGCCATAGACGTTGTCAGGCAGCAGCACCTCATCGCCCGCCTTCAGCAGCGACAGCGACACCAGCGCCAGAGCCGCCAGACCGCTGGGCACCAGCAGGCACTGCTGGCCACCCTCCAGCGTGCACAGGCGCTCTTCCAACTGGTAGGAAGTGGGCGTGCCGTGCAGGCCGTAGGTGTAGGCCGACTTGTCCTTCCACTCGCGGCTGCGCATGGCAGCCACGCTCGGAAAGATCACCGTGGAGGCCTTGAACACGCCGGGCTGCGGCGCCTCAAACCCCGTAGGCGGTATGTAGCTGTGGTGGATCAGGTCGGTGACGGGATGTGCCATGCTTTTTTACTTCTAGACGCTCCACTTTTCGATGAGCTGCTGGGGACGCAGTGCGTCGTAGCTCTCGAAAGGCTGGTGGATCCAGGGGTTGGTCGGCAAAAACTCCACCTGGTAATCGGGCGTGAACTTGGACAGGGCCTTGGTCCAGATCACCGCGCTGCGCAGCTCGGTGATGGGCTTGTAGTTGGTCTTGAGCTGCTTGATCACCGCCTCGAGGGTGACGCCGGAATCGGCCAGATCATCCACCAGCAGCACGCGCCCGGCGATCTCGCCCTTGGGAGTGGTGATGTAGTGGGCAATGTCCAGGTTCTCCTGCGTGAGCCCCGCGTTGGCCCGGTAGGAGCTGGTGGACATGATGGCCAGCGGCTTGTCGAAGACGCGGGACAGGATGTCACCGGGGCGCATGCCGCCGCGCGCCAGACACAGGATGGTGTCGAACTCCCAGCCCGACTGAAAAATCTTGATGGCCAGTTTTTCAATCAGGTTGTGGTACTCGTCGTAGCTCACATAAAGGTGCTTGCCGTCTTCAGTCAACATGGGTGTGCTCCTGTGTATTCGTGGGGGGTCAATGCAGTTCAGTCAGCCAGATAGGGGTGGCGCATCATGATGGTGTGGTCGCGGTCCGGGCTGGTGGACACCATGTGGATGGGCACACCGGTCACCTGCTCAATGCGCTGCAAATACAGGCGCGCGGCCACCGGCAGCTTGTCGTATTGCGTCACACCCACGGTGCTGTCGCTCCAGCCGTCCATCACCTCATAAATGGGCGTGCAGCGCTCAATGTCGTCCGCGCCCATGGGCAGGATGTCAATGGTCTGGCCGTCCATCTCGTAGCCAGTGCAGAGCATGAGTTCTTTCAGGCCATCGAGCACGTCGAGTTTGGTAATGCACAGGCCCGAGAGGCCGTTCACCTGGGCCGAGCGCTTGAGCAGGGCCGCATCAAACCAGCCGCAGCGGCGCGAGCGACCGGTGGTCACACCCTTCTCGGCGCCCACGGTGCTCATGTGGTAGCCGGGGGTGCCTTCTTTTTCCCACTCGAGTTCGGTGGGGAACGGGCCGCCGCCCACGCGGGTGCAATAGGCCTTGGTAATGCCCAGGATGTAGTGCAGCATGCCCGGGCCCACGCCGGAGCCGGCCGCGGCATTGCCGGCCACGCAGTTGCTGGAGGTGACATACGGATAGGTGCCGTGGTCCACGTCCAGCAGGGTGCCCTGCGCGCCTTCAAACAGCAAATTGGCACCGTGCAGGTTGGCTTCGTTGAGTTCGCGCGAGACGTCGGCAATCATGGGCTTGAGCAACTCGGCATGCTGCATGGCTTGGGCAAACACCGGCTCGAACAGCACGCGGCCATTTTCCATAAAGGGTGCGAGTTGGGGGCCAAAGTCAAAGGCCTCGGAACCCAGGTAGGACGTGAGCACGTGGTTATGCAGGTCCAGCAGCTCGCGCAGCTTGGTGGCAAAACGCTCGGGGTGCTTGAGGTCTTGCACGCGCAGGGCGCGCCGGGCAATCTTGTCTTCATAGGCCGGGCCAATGCCACGGCCCGTGGTGCCGATCTTGGCGCCACTGCCTTTTTCGCGCGCCACTTCGCGGGCCAGGTCAAGGGCCACGTGGAAGGCCAGGATCAGCGGGCAGGCTTCGCTCACGCGCAGGCGCGAGCGCACTTCAACACCGGCTTTTTCCAGGCCCTCAATTTCTTCAAACAGCTTGGCCGCTGACAGCACCACACCGTTGCCGATGTAGCACTTCACGCCCGGGCGCATGATGCCGCTGGGGATCAGGTGCAAGGCGGTTTTCACGCCATTGATGACCAGGGTGTGGCCTGCGTTGTGGCCGCCTTGGAAGCGCACCACGCCCTGGGCGCTCTCGGTGAGCCAGTCGACCAGCTTGCCCTTGCCTTCGTCGCCCCATTGGGTACCGACCACCACTACATTTCGACCTTTGGTTGTATTCATGAATGTCTCTTAAATTGCTGTCACAGACCACTGACCGCTTTGCTCCTTGAGCTCGCGGTCACACTGGAATTCGTCTACTTCGCTCTCGTGCCCTGGCAGCACGCAGACCACTGTTTCGCCCTGTTGACGCAGCGCGGCGATGGCCAAGCGCAGGGCCGCATCCTCACCCCAAGGGGCGCGGATGGCAGCGCGCAGGGGCCGCAGCTGGGCCGCACTGGCCAGTTCCTTCACGTCCAGGCTGAAGCCCACGGCCGGGCGCTTGCGCCCGAACACCGAGCCCACCTCGTCGTAGCGGCCACCACGCGCCAGGGCGTCGTGCGCGGCCGGCGCGTAGATGGAGAAACGGGTGCCGGTGTAGTAGGCGTAGCCACGCAGGTCGGCCAGGTCAAAGCTGACCGACACATCATCAAACGCGCTGGCGATGTGTTTGCCCAGCCACTGCAGCTCAGACAGGGCCTGCTGCACTTCGGGCAGGGCCGGCAGCCGTTGTGCGGCTTTATCCAGCACCCGGGCGTCACCATACAGCTCTACCAGGCTCTGGATGGCGATGGCAATGTCGGGCGGGCATTGGCGGGTCAGCACGCGCAACTCGGAGGCGTCCTTGCCAGCCAGTGCTGCATGCACCAAGTCCTGCTCGGCAGCGGTCAGACCCGACGCCTTGAGCAGGGCACTGACGATGCGGGCGTTGGCCAGGTCCACCGTGAGGGGCCCGACATTGGCTGAACGCAGGGCATCGAGTGCCAGAGTCAGGATTTCAAGATCGGCTTCCAGCCCGGCATGGCCATAGATTTCGGCGCCAAACTGCAGTGGCTCGCGGCTGGCGTGTGGGCCACCCGGGCGGGTATGCAGCACCGGGCCGCAGTAGCACAGGCGCGCCACGCCGCGGCGGTTGAGCAAGTGGGCATCAATGCGGGCAACCTGGGGTGTGCTGTCAGCACGCAGACCCATCATGCGGCCCGAGAGTTGATCGACCAGTTTGAAGGTTTGCAGGTCCAGCGCCTCGCCAGTGCCAGACAACAGCGACTCCAGGTGTTCCAGAAGCGGGGGCATGACGAGCTCGTAGCCATAGCAACGCGCCATGTCCAGCAAGTCTCGACGTATTTCTTCGATGTGGCGGGCCTCGGAAGGCAGCACATCGGCAATGTGATCCGGCAGGACCCAAGCAGACATGGATTTGAGGGAGGCTGTTAAAACAGGGATTTTACCGGCCTCGGGGCCGTATTTCAGGGCGCCAGCATCCAAATCAACAATAAGCCCACCGAAATGCTGGCCATGGCGAAGGTCCGGATTTGCCCGTCCGAGAGCTGCAGCAGCTGGGCGAAGGTGCGGCGCCAGTTGGCCGGTGAGATAAAGGGGAACAGCCCTTCAATAACCAGCACCAGGGCCAACGCCATCCACAGGGTATCGCTATCCACTTTGTGAGACCCGCGGCTACTTTTTGGCGGGCGCGCTGTTGCCACCCGCGCCGCCATTGCGGAACACCTTGAAGAACTCGCTGCTGGTCGGGTCCAGCACCATCACGTCGCTCTTGTTGGCAAAGCTGGCCTTGTAGGCATCCAGGCTGCGGTAGAACTGGGCAAACTGCGGGTCCTTTCCAAAGGATTCGCCGTAAATGCGCGCGGCTTCGGCATCACCCTCGCCCTTGATCTTCTGGGCGTCGCGGTAGGCATTGGCAATCGTCACTTCGCGCTGGCGGTCGGCATCAGCGCGGATTTTTTCACCTTCG
Source organism: Rhodoferax lacus (assembly GCF_003415675.1). Classification (GTDB taxonomy): domain Bacteria; phylum Pseudomonadota; class Gammaproteobacteria; order Burkholderiales; family Burkholderiaceae_C; genus Allorhodoferax; species Allorhodoferax lacus. The sequence continues at coordinate 214,844 of NZ_QFZK01000001.1, read as the reverse complement.
GCCGCACCGGTGGAACGCAGCTCGTTGGCCACACGCTTGCGCTCGGCCTCCATGCGGCGATAGACCGACTCGGTAATGGCTTCCACATAGTCCACACGGGTGATACGCACATCCACCACGTCCACGCCCCAGGGTTTAGCACCGCGCACCTTGTCCAGCACCTCGGCCTTCACATCCTCCATCAGGGCTTCGCGCTTGAGGGACAGCAACTCCTTCACCGTGCGTTTGTTGATCTCTTCCTGAAAGGCATTGCGCACCACGCGGTTGAGCTGCAGGGCACCAGCGCCCTCATTCAGGCCCACGTTGCGGATGTACTCGGTGGGGCCGGTAATACGCCAGCGCACATACCAGTCAATCACCACGCGCTGCTTCTCGGCCGTGAGCATGGGCTCGGAGTCGGAGCTGTCGAGCGTGAGCAGGCGCTTGTCGATGTAGGAAACGTTCTGGAACGGCGGCGGCAGCTTGAAGTTGAGGCCAGGCTCGGTGATCACTTCCTTGATCTGACCCAGGGCATAGACCACGCCAAACTGGCGCTGGTCGACCACAAACAAGGTGGAACTGGCCAGCACCAACAGCACCAGCAGGGAGGAAAGAATAAGTCCAATACGGTTCATAGCGTGCTCCTAGCGAACGTCACGGTCACGGGTGCGAGCAGCGTCGCGGGCCCGGGCGTCCGAGGCATTGTTGTTGGCGGCAGGCACGGCAGGCAACACCGTGGTGCTGGCAGCCGCACTGGTGGCGGCATCGGCCGATCCGGCAGAGGCACCATTCATCTGCAAAACCTTGTCCAGCGGCAGATACAGCATGTTGGAGCCCTGCTTGGACTCCACCACCACCTTGGTCACGTTGGTGTAGATCTGCTGCATGGTGTCCAGGTACATGCGGTCACGGGTTACCTGGGGTGCCTTCTGGTATTCGGCAAACACCGAGCGGAAACGCTGGGCATCACCCTGGGCCTGGGCTACCACCCGTGCCTTGTAAGCGTCGGCCTCTTCCTTCAGGCGCGAGGCGGAACCCACGGCGCGGGGAATCACATCGTTGGCATAGGCTTGCGCTTCGTTCTTGGCACGCTCACGCTCTTGCCCGGCCTTGAGCACATCGTCAAACGAGGCCTGCACCTGCTCAGGCGGACGCACGCCGCCCTGCTGCAGGTTAATGCCCACCACTTCAATACCCACGTTGTAACGGTCCAGAATCGCCTGCATCAGAGTGCGGACCTGGGGGGCGATCTGGTCGCGCTCTTCAGACAGGGCAGCATCCATGCGCATGCGGCCTATGACTTCGCGCACAGCAGTCTCAGCCGCCTGCACCACGGCGTCGGTGGGGTTCTTGCTCTCAAACAAGAAGGCGCGCGCATCGTTCAGGCGGTATTGCACCGCGAACTTGATGTCCAGAATGTTTTCATCCTGGGTCAGCATGGCCGACTCTTTCAGGCCGGTGGCCTTGAGCACCGTGTCGCGGCCTATGTCCACCGAGCGGATCTGCGTCACAAACACCAGTTCGTGGCGCTGTATGGGGTACGGCAGGCGCCAGTTGAAACCGGCGTTCACTGTGGACTTGTAGCGGCCAAACTGGGTGATAACGGCCTGTTGGCCTTCCTGAACGATGAAGAAGCCGGTGCCCAACCAGATCAACAGCAGCACACCCAGAATCAGGCCAATGCCCACACCGGCCGTCTTCATGTCGGGCTGGAATCCACCGTTGCCGCCTGCACCGCCCGTGCCACCGCCCTGAGAGCCCGCGGGCTTGTTGCCAAACAGGCTGCCGAGCTTGCGGTTGAAATCGCGCCACAGCTCATCCAGATCCGGCGGGCCGGAATTGGTGTTCTGGGGGCGCCGGTCTGGCGCGGGCTGCTTGGGAGGCTCGCTGTCAGGAGTTCCGTCCGCCGGCTTGCCAGCCTCATCAGACTTCTCGCCACTGCGACCCCAGCGGGAATCATTCAAATTGAAGACGCGCTTGAGTCCCTGCATGGGCATGCTCCAGTCGAACCGGGTAGGTAGTGATTTCATTGTTTCAACTTATATGGCTTTGAACCGATTGTGCCCAATCACGTTGCAGCCCCGCCATTCTCAGGGGCATAGTCCGTCAGATTGTCCGCAGGCTTCGCGGCGGCTACCAAAGCTGACAGGGTCTGCCGCAACTCGGCCAGGCCTTGCGCGTTCCTGGCACTTACAAAGACCCGTGGTGTTTGCACACCATCGATTTCATACTCATCCACCAGCCGCAGCGGTTGCTGGTCCGGGGACAAAGCATCGGTCTTGTTGAACACCAGCAGTTGCGGAATGTCTTGGGCACCGATTTCTGTCAGCACGCGCTGCACCTGGGCGATCTGCTCCACGTAGTCGGCATTGGAGGCGTCCACCACATGAAGCAGCAGATCGGCGTCAACGGCTTCCTGCAGTGTGGCCTGGAAGGCATCCACCAGTCCGTGCGGCAGGTCGCGGATGAAACCCACGGTGTCAGAGAGAGACACAGAGCGCGCCGCGTCTCCCAGGTAAAGTTGTCGGGTCGTGGTGTCCAGCGTGGCAAACAGCTGGTCGGCCGCATAGGCGCGGGCCTTGACCAGCGCATTGAACAGCGTGGATTTGCCCGCGTTGGTGTAGCCAATCAGCGAGATGTTGAAGGCGTCGCGCCGCTCGCGCTGGCGCCGCTGGGTCTGGCGCTGCTTCTTGACCTTGGACAGGCGCTCCTTGGTGCGCTTGATGGTCTCGCCGATCATGCGCCGGTCCAGCTCGATCTGTGCCTCGCCCGGGCCGCCACGCATGCCGATGCCGCCACTCTGGCGCTCCAAGTGCGACCAGCGCCGCACCAAGCGTGTGCTGAGGTATTGCAGACGGGCGAGCTCCACCTGCAACTTGCCCTCGTGGCTGCGGGCGCGCTGGGCAAAGATTTCCAGGATCAGGAAGGTGCGGTCATTGACCGGCATCTCCAGATGCCGCTCCAGATTGCGCTGCTGGCCGGGGCTGAGCGACTGGTCAAACAGCACCTCGGTGGCACCCACCTGGGCTGCAAGCATCTTGATTTCGTCGGCCTTGCCCGAGCCTATGAACAGGGCGGCGTCAGGCGCGCGGCGCTTGCAGGTGACCCTGGCCACAGGATGCATGCCAGCCGTCTGGGCCAAGAGGCCCAGCTCTTCGAGTTCGCCGTCGAAATGGGGAAGGCCCAAATCCACACCGACCAGGATGGTGTTGGCCTTGGCTTGTGCGTGCGCGGTCAATGGGACAACCAGAGCGCCAGAGCGCCCACCCCTGAATGGGCCGTCAGATCAGGCCGCAGGGGCTTGCTCTTCACCGCCTGCACTGAATGACACAGCACGGCCGGGGACGATGGTGGAGATGGCATGCTTGTAAACCATCTGGGTGACGGTGTTGCGCAGCAAGACCACGTATTGATCAAACGATTCGATTTGACCCTGCAATTTGATACCGTTGACCAGGTAAATGGACACCGGCACATGCTCCCGACGCAATGCGTTCAGGAAGGGGTCTTGAAGGAGTTGGCCTTTATTATTCACGATATTTTCCGTGTTCGAAAAAATTGATAAGCGCTGAAGATAGCACAGTTAAAGAGAACCGCCGCAAGGCGGTCATAAATTAGCTGTAAAGAAAAGCGCCGGCTAATCCTTGTCGGCGTAGGGGTTGGACGCACTCTTCATCTGGATGCGCAGGGGTGTGCCCACTAGATCGAACTCCTTGCGGAAGCGCCCTTCCAGAAAGCGCTTGTAGGTCTCGGTCACATGCTCCAGCGAGTTGCCATGAATCACGATGATGGGCGGATTCATGCCACCCTGGTGGGCGTAACGCATCTTGGGGCGGTACATGCCGGTCTTCTTGGGCGTCTGGAACTGCACGGCTTCGAGCAGCAGGCGGGTGAGCATCGGCGTGGGCATCTTGCAGTTGGCCGAGCGGTGGGCTTGGGCAATCGAGTCCCACACCGGCCCCAGGCCTTGGCGCTTCTGGGCCGAGATGTAGTGCACGGTGGCAAATTTCAGGAAGCCCATGCGGGTTTCCATGGCGCGCTTGACCAACTCGCGCTGGTATTCGTCCACGGCGTCCCACTTGTTGATGGCAATCACCACGGCGCGGCCCGACTCCAGGATGTAGCCCGCAATGTGGGCATCCTGATCGGTCACGCTCTGCGTGGCATCGATCAACAGCAGCACGACGCTGGCAGATTCAATGGCCTGCAGGGTCTTGACCACCGAGAATTTTTCAATGGCCTCAAACACCTGGCCCTTGCGACGCAAGCCAGCCGTGTCCACCAACTCGAAACGTTGGCCATTGCGCTCAAACGGCACCGAGATGGCGTCACGCGTTGTGCCCGGCATGTCAAAGGCCACCAGGCGCTCTTCACCCAGCCAGGTGTTGATCAGCGTGGACTTGCCCACATTGGGGCGGCCCGCCACGGCCAGCTTGATGACGCCGGGGTCTTGCTCGGGCTCGGGCTCGCCGTCTTCGGGCAGGTGCAGGGGTGCCAGTGCCATGTCCACCAGGGCCTTGATGCCCTGGCCGTGCGAGGCAGATACAGGCACCACCTCACCCAGGCCCAACTCAAAGAACTCGCCCAACTGAATGCCCTGCGTCATACCCTCGGCCTTGTTGGCCACCAGCAGGCAGGGCTTGCCCAGTTTGCGCAGGTACTTGGCAATGTCGTGGTCTTGTGCCGACACGCCAGCGCGAGCGTCCACCACAAACACCACCACATCGGCTTCGGCGACAGCCTGGCGGGTTTGCTTGGCCATTTCCTTGTAGATGCCGGTCAGGGCATCGGGCTCGAAACCGCCGGTGTCAATCACGATGTACTCGTGTTTGCCCTGGGCACCATTGCCATAGTGGCGGTCCCGCGTCAGCCCGGCGTAGTCCGCCACAATGGCATCACGCGTTTTGGTCAGGCGGTTGAAAAGGGTGGACTTGCCGACATTGGGTCGGCCCACCAGCGCTATTACGGGTTTCATGAATGCTTAAAAGGGCCTACTCAGGCCGGAACGCGTAAACAGTGCCGCGGCGACTCACCACCAGCAAAGTCTTGCCAGCCAGTACAGGTGCCACGGAAAGGCCGGAATCATCGGTCTTGATCCGGTTCAAGGGGGCACCATCGGTCTTGGACAGCACATGCAGATTGCCGGCGTCATCGCCAAAGAGCAGGGAGCGGCCCGCCACCAGCGGTGCGCTCAGCACACGGAAACGGTAGCGGTCCAGCGTCCAGGCTTTCTCGCCGTCCTTGCGATTCCAGGCTGAAAGCTTGCCGTCGGCCTCTGTGCCGTACACCATGCTGGCGTCGCCCGCCACACCCGTGCTGCCGTTGGCCGGTTTGCTCCAGAGCGATTTTCCGGTGGAAGCATCCAGGCAGGCCACGGCATATTGGAAGGCCCGTACACAGATTTGGTTGCCTTCACGGCTGTAGCCGGAGACCACATCCACCAAGCGTTCGACTTCATTGGTCCCGCGCGCGCTCACAACCGCTGTTTCCCACCGCGTGGCACCGGTCAGAGGGTTCAGGCCGGCCACCCGGCCGCCATAGCCCACCACCAACGTGTCACCCACAGCAGTCAACAGGCCGGACTGTCCCAGCACCAGGGCGTCGCCCGCTTTTTGTTGCTGCCACAGGCGTTGGCCACTGGCGGCATCAAAGGCCACGACGGTTCGGTCGGCCGACAGCGTAAAGACCCGGCCACCCGCAACCAGGGGTGCGGTCAGGGTCAGCGCCTTGAGCTTTTGCTTCCACACCAGCTTGCCTGCGTCCAGCACCAGCAGTTCACTGGTGCGGCTGACCACAGCGGCGTAGCGGCCATCACTACCCACCCCGGCACTCAAGGGGGTATCGAGCTTGGTGCGCCAGACGTCGGCACCGGTTTGCGCGTCCAGCACCGCCACGGTGCCGTCGGTAGAAGCCAGGTAGGCGCGTCCGTCCACCACCCGCACATCCAGGGGAAAGTCGACCGAGCCAATCGCCACAGACCAGACTGCGCGCACGCCCAGCAGGGGAACGTTTTCCGGCAAGGGGGCTGGCTTGGGCCTGTCGACTCCGGCACAAGCTGCCAACAGGGAGACCAACAGCATTGCAAAAAGACTGCGCATGACCGGCTTGCTCCGAACGGTTAAATCACTCACTTGGACGCAGCGCCTTTGTCTGCAGCCACGGGTGCAGCGGCATCGGCCAGCGGGTCCACACCCAGGCTGTTGAGCTTGACCATCACCAGACGGCGGTAATCTGTGCGATCGTCAAAGGCCTTGAAGGCTTTGAGATATTGTTCCTTGGCCTCGGGCTTCTTGCCCTGCGCCAACAGGATGTCGCCCCGACGGTCGGCCTGCAGCGCGGCGAATTCTTCGGTCATGCCGGTGTCCAGCACCTTCAGGGCTTCGTCATAGGCCTTGCTGTCCATCAGCAAGCCCGCCAGACGCAGACGGCCTACCGAGGCGTAACCGGCGTCCGCGGATTTTTCTGCTACCCAGGTCAGGGCTGCCTTGGCGCCGTCGACCTTGCCCGACTCGTACAGGGTCTTGGCCACCAGCAGGCCGGCTTGCGGTGCATAGGCGGTAGAGGCAAAGCGCGACTTCATGTCGTCAAAGGCGCGCTGCAGCTTGTCGGCATCGCCCTCACGGGACACTTTCTCGACTTCATCGTACATCGCAGCCGCCTGGGACGCCTGGCTGCGCTGCCAGTACTGGTAGCCATTCCAGGCGGCGTACGCGCCCAGCACAGCGATCAGAACCCAGGTGATGGCGTTGCCGTATTGCTTCCAAAAATGCTTGATTTCATCAAGCTGTTCTTGTTCTTCGAGGTCTAGATGTTTTGCCATGGGACTTGGGAGTTAAGCGGTGGATTGTAGGCTCTTGGCCCATTGGGCCGCCTCTGGCAATGCCAGGGTCTGCTGCGGGATGCTGGCGTCACGCAAGGCCTTGACGGTGACCTGGCCCTGGGCCATTTCATCGGCGCCAAAGACCAGGGCAAAGCGGGCGCCCGAGGCGTCAGCGCGCTTGAACTGCGACTTCATGCTGGCCATGCCTTCGGCTGTGCTGGCGTGCATCAGCACCGAGGTGCCAGAGGCGCGCAGGGTTTGCAGGCAGGCCATGACGGCGGGCAGTGACGCCACATCCGGCACGACGGCATAGGCATCCACGGCCGGGGCCACGGGCAAAGCGCCCTGCTCCTTGAGCAACTCCAGCACGCGCTCGATGCCAATGGCCCAGCCTACCGCCGGGGTCGGCTTGCCGCCCACTTGCTCGAACAGGTAGTCATAGCGGCCACCGGCGCAGATCGTGCCCTGCGAGCCCAGCCGGGTGGTCACAAACTCGAACACGGTGAGGTTGTAGTAGTCCATGCCGCGCACCAGGCGCGGGTTGATGGTGTAAGCCACCCCGTTGGCGTCCAGCACGTCGGTCACGCTTTGCAGGTGGCGCCTGGAGGCCTCGCCCAGAAAGTCCAGCAGGCGCGGTGCGGCTTCGATCACCGGCTGCATGGCCGGGTTCTTGCTGTCGAGCAGGCGCAAGGGATTGAGGTGCAGGCGGCGCTTGGCCTCTTCGTCGAGCGCGTCGTGGTGCGCCTCAAAGTGGGCAATCAGTGCGGCACGGTGCTGGTTGCGCTCTTCGGGCTGGCCCAAGCTGTTGAGTTGCAGGGCCACGTCATCCAGGCCCAGTTCCTTCCACAGCGCACTGGCCATCAAAATGAGTTCGGCATCCACCTCGCCGCCGCTAAAGCCCAGGGCCTCGGCGCCAATCTGGTGGAACTGGCGGTAACGGCCGCGCTGCGGGCGCTCATGGCGGAACATGGGGCCCATGTAGTACAGGCGCTTGCCACCGTTGTAGAGCAGCGAATGCTCAATGGCCGCGCGCACCACACCGGCGGTGTTTTCCGGACGCAGGGTGAGCTGCTCGCCGTTGAGCCTGTCCTCAAAGGAGTACATCTCTTTTTCGACAATATCGGTCACCTCGCCCAGGCCACGCACAAACAGCGCGGTGGGCTCGACGATGGGGGTGCGCACGTTCTCATAGGCAAAGCGCTGCATCAGGCTGCGCACCTTGTCTTCCAGGGCTTCCCAGCGTGCCGAGTCCGGCGGCAGGATGTCATTCATGCCTTTGACGGCAACCAGTTTTTCCACTTTGCGTGGCGCAATTTTCTCGTTCATGCCTGCTGTATTTTTATGCGGAGATGGCAGCGGAAGGGGCAGCGGTGAAGCGCTGCGCGATGTAGTCTTCCACCACTTTCTGGAAATCGGTGGCGATGTTTTCGCCGCGCAGGGTCATGCGCTTTTCACCGTCGATGAATACCGGCGCTGCGGGCGCCTCGCCGGTGCCGGGCAGGCTGATGCCGATGTCGGCATGCTTGCTCTCGCCGGGGCCGTTGACGATGCAACCCATCACGGCCACCTTGAGGTGCTCCACGCCGGGGTAGCGCACACGCCAGACCGGCATCTGCGCGCGCAGGAAGTCGTCAATCTGCTGGGTGAGTTCCTGGAAGGTGGTGCTGGTGGTGCGGCCGCACCCCGGGCAGGCGGTGACGCTGGGCACAAAGGTGCGCAGGCCCAGGGACTGCAGGATCTCGGAGGCAATCACCACCTCTTGGGTGCGCGACTCGCCCGGTGCGGGGGTGAGCGACACACGGATGGTGTCGCCAATGCCTTCTTGCAGCAGCACGCCCAGGGCGGTGCTGGAGGCCACGGTGCCCTTGGTGCCCATGCCGGCTTCGGTCAGGCCCAGGTGCAGCGGGTAGTTGCAGCGCCGGCCCAGTTCGCGGTACACCGCAATCAGGTCACGCACGCCGCTGACCTTGCAGGACAGCGCAATTTGCCTAGCGGGCATTCCCATGGATTCCGCCAGCTTGGCCGAGCCTATGGCCGAGGCAATCAGCGCCTCGTACATCACCGGCTTGGCATCCCAGGGCACCGCGCGGCGGCTGTTTTCGTCCATCATGGAGGCCAGCAACTCCTGGTCCAGGCTGCCCCAGTTCACGCCGATGCGGATGGCCTTGTTCCAGCGCACTGCTGCTTCAATCATCTGGCCGAACTGGCGGTCGTGCTTGTCACCCTTGCCCACGTTGCCGGGGTTGATGCGGTATTTAGAGAGGGCCTGGGCGCAGTCCGGAAACTCGGTGAGCAGGCGGTGGCCGTTGAAGTGAAAGTCGCCAATCAGGGGCACGTCAATGCCCATGCGGTCTAGCTGCTCGCGGATATACGGTACGGCCTTGGCGGCTTCTGGTGTGTTGACGGTGATGCGCACCATCTCGGAGCCGGCCAACGCCAGCTCCTTCACCTGCAGTGCGGTTTCCACGGCCTGCTCGGTGTCGGTGTTGGTCATGGACTGCACCACCACCGGCGCACCGCCGCCCACAGCCACTACACGGCTACCCCACACCACTTCAGAACGCAGGGACTCGCGTACGCGCGGCAGCGCCAATTCAATCGGTTTTGGTTCTTGCATCACTTCACCTCAAAACGGGCCACATTGTTCTGGTTCAGGTCTTGCATCGTGAATGGCTGGCCGCGCAGCAGCACCTCGGTGGCGGCCACATTGCCCACCACCACGGACAGGGGCGGCACCCCCGTGGCCACGGCGGTCTCACCGGCCGCCAGGGTCTTTTCAAACTTCACTGAGCCTTTGCTATCGCTCACGCGGACCCAGGATGTGGCTGAGGCCTTGAACACCAGCAGGCCGGAAGTTGCGGCACCCGCCTCCGAGGCAGCCAAGACGGCTTTGTTTGCAGCAGGAACAGGTGCCAAAGCAGTGACCTGCACCTGTTCGGTCACGGCGGCGGCAGCTTGCACAGGCAGCTCCGGACCGGGCGCAGCCGCGGGCGGCTTCTCGGCAACTACTGGCGCAACTGCAGGCGCAGCCACCGGTGCCACATCCTTGGCAAGCGCTGCTGCCACGGCTTCATCCGGCACCGGCTTGCCCGGCTCTGCAGTACCTACCGTGTTGCGGGCTTCCGGAAACAAAACGACAGCCAATGCGGCCAGCAACAAGGCCACCACCGCCAACACCGCGGGCTTGGTGGCAACAGACATCAGGGAATTGCCCGTCAAAAACTGTGAGCCGTGGGTGGGCATGCTGATACCCCGGTCGCTTTTGTCCAGCTTCGGCACTGCAGATTGCGGCAACTTGCTGAGCACCGGTGCCGGATCCACCTTGAGCGTGCGGCACACGCTGCTGGCCAATGCACGGATAAACACAGCATCCGGCAATTCTTCCAGGCGATCAGCCTCCAACGCTTCCAGCTTCTTTACCGGCACCTTCATCGAAACAGCCAAGGCAGCAATATGCAAGCCAGTAGCTTCGCGGGCCTGGCGCAACAACATGCCGGCCGTCAGACCGCCTGAGACCGTACTGGGGACCACAACCGCTTCATCACTCATTGAATGCTCCACGCTCTAATGCCATTGCCTCAGGGGACTGCGCAAAACGCCGGCGCAACTGTGCTTCGAGCTGCAATTGCGCGTCCTGGTTTTCCAGACTGCGTTCGATCTTGATGCCCAACCACAGGGATTCGGCCGAGGCGCGTTCACTGTTGTTGATACGCCGCGTATAGAACTGCGCTTTGACCAGTTCCCCGCGCTGAAACAACAGGTTGCTGAGCTTGTAGCCGGTATCCGCATTGCCCGCATCGAGTTCGTAAGCGTGCATGAAACTGGCCTCGGCATCGCCCTTGCGGCCGTTGGCCAGTTGGCAATTGCCCTGCTCTGCCCAGGTCTTGGCGCGCTGGGCATACGTTGGATCTGACAGTGCGGCCCGGAAGTACTTGGTCGCCTCCACCGGGCGCTTCATTTTGCACAACAGGAAACCGTAGTTGTGCTTGACGTCAGACGCATTGGGGTTGATGGCCAGCGCCTTTTGCAAGCTGGCTTCTGCCTGTGCGTAATCGCCAGTTTGCAGGAAGATCAGACCGCGCATGGCATAGGGCTCAAACCAGTTGGGGTCGGTGACGATGGCCTGCTTGACCTCGTCCAGCGCAAAGTTGTACTTGGCATCCTGAAAATACAGCACCGCCAGCTTGAGCCGGTTGGTGGCACGCTTGCGCGACTCGGGCTCATCCGAATCGGTAAACGTTTGCGGTGTTGCTGTGGCGGCCGACCCGCCGCCTGCGCAACCCGCAAGGCTGCCGGCCAGCAGCAAGGCCGCACAGACGCTGCCCAAGTAAAGAAATGAAGCCACTCGCAAAGACTGCGTTTTATTCATGATTCAACTTCTCTTGGGTCAACATGATCGTGCGTTGCTTGGCTATGCGCTTGTCCACGGATGTGCGGTCCTGCACATCACCGGCCAGTTGCCCACAGGCAGCGTCAATATCGTCGCCCCGGGTCTTGCGCACCGTCGTGACGATGCCCGCATCGGTGAGCATTTTGGCAAACGCCTGCACCACCGCGTGGTTGGAGCGTTTGAGGCCGGACGCAGGAAACGGGTTAAAGGGAATCAGGTTGAACTTGCACCAGGCCTTGGCCGACTGGGCCTTGACCAGACGCACCAGCTCTTCGGCGTGGGCAGGCGTGTCGTTCACACCGTCGAGCATGCAGTATTCAAAGGTGATGAAGTCGCGCGGCGCAAATTCCAGATAGCGCTGGCAGGCCTGCAGCAGTTCGGCCAGCGGGTACTTGCGGTTCAGCGGCACCAGGTTGTCGCGCAGAGCGTCATTGGAGGCATGCAGGGACACGGCAAGTGCCACGGGGCAATCCTGGCCCAGACGGTCGATCATGGGCACCACACCCGAGGTGGACACCGTCACACGGCGGCGCGACAGGCCGTAGCCATGGTCGTCCAGCATCACGCGCAGGCTTTGCACCAGGGGTTGGTAATTTTGCAGGGGCTCGCCCATGCCCATCATCACCACATTGGAGATGACGCGCTCCGACACGCCCAGATGTTTTCGAAGGAAATGTTCTGCAAACCAAAGTTGACCAACGATTTCGCCTGCTGTCAGGTTGCGGCTAAAGCCCTGGTGTCCGGTGGAGCAAAAGCGGCAGCCCACGGCGCAACCGGCTTGCGAGGACACGCAGAGCGTGCCGCGGTCGTCTTCCGGGATGAATACCGTCTCGATGGCATTGCCACCGCCGACGTCGAACAGCCACTTGATGGTGCCGTCCGAGGAAATATGTTGGGAGAGAACGGTCGGTGCCTGGATGTGTGCCGTGGTCTTGAGCTTTTCGCGCAAAGACTTGGCCAGGTCACTCATGTCATCAAATTGGGCAGCGCCTTTTTGATGGATCCAGCGAAACAGCTGGGTGGCGCGAAAACGCTTCTCACCCAGCCGCTCGCAGAATGCGGCCAATCCGTCAAGGTCGTACTCGAGCAGGTTGGCCGTCATTGCATGCTTGTTCGGATAGAACTTAGCGGGAATACACGTTCATGCCGGCAAAGAAGAATGCGATTTCATTCGCAGCCGTCTCAGCAGCATCCGAGCCGTGTACTGCGTTGGCATCAATGCTGTCAGCGAAGTCAGCGCGGATGGTGCCGGGAGCCGCCTTCTTGGGGTCGGTAGCGCCCATCAGGTCACGGTTCTTGAGGATGGCGTTTTCGCCTTCCAGGGCCTGGATCATCACCGGGCCGGAGATCATGAAGTCGACCAGATCCTTGAAGAAAGGACGGGCTGCGTGCACGGCGTAAAACGCTTCGGCTTCGCCGCGCGACAGGTGGGCCATCTTGGAGGCAACCACCTTGAGGCCAGCAGCTTCGAAGCGGGCGTAGATTTGACCGATCACGTTTTTGGCAACGGCGTCAGGCTTGATGATGGAGAGAGTGCGTTCGATAGTCATGGAAATTCCTGATCTGGGTTGATTAATTTGCCCAATGGAGCAAAGCCTGTCATTTTAGCATTGGGACATCAGCCCGGGCGGCCTCGACCACCACGGCGCGGACCGCCATTGCCACCGGGGCGCTGACCGCGTTCCTGGCGCTGGCGGCTCAGGCTGTCGGCACCGATATATCCCACTGAAGTCTTCATCGGATCGGGCTGGGCGTTGGCTGCGGGGCGATCATTGGAGCGCGCCGGGCGAGCACCACGACCGGCGCCATTGGGTCCCTGGGCATTGCGGCCAGGACCTGTATCGGTGTTGCCACGTGGGCCGCCGGAGCGACCCCGGTTGCCACGGGGACCACGGTTGCCCGGGCCATTCCCACCACCACCGCCTTCGCGCTGGGACTGTTCATTGCGTTCACCAGGCGGGCGCACACCGCCGGCAGCCTGCATCAGGCCCCGGATGTCGGCATCATCAAGCTCCATCCAGGCGCCGCGCTTGAGTCCGCGGGGCAGCAGCATGGCGCCGTAGCGGATGCGGATCAGGCGGCTGACCGCGTGGCCCACGGCCTCCATCATGCGGCGCACTTCGCGGTTGCGGCCTTCAGAGATGGTGACGCGGTACCAGCAGTTGGAGCCTTCGCCGCCGCCGTCTTCAATCGAGCCGAACTGGGCCATGCCGTCATCCAGCTTGACGCCGCTGAGCAGCAGCTGCTTTTCATCCTTGGTCAGGGCGCCGAGCACGCGCACAGCGTACTCGCGCTCCAGGCCAAAGCGCGGATGCATCAGGTTGTTGGCCAGCTCACCCGAGCTGGTGAACAGCAACAGGCCTTCGGTATTCAAGTCCAGGCGACCCACCGACTGCCACTTGCCCTGCGGCAGCTTGGGCAGCTTGCGAAACACGGTGGGGCGATTTTGCGGGTCGTCATGGGTCACCACTTCGCCAATGGGCTTGTGGTAGGCGATGACGCGCGCCGGAGGCGGGTCTATGCGTACACGGATCGGCTTGCCGTTGACCTTGAGGCTGTCGCCGAACTGGATGCGCTGGCCGATGTGGGCTGGTTCGTTGTTGACCGAGATGCGGCCTTCCAGAATCAGTTGCTCCATCTCCAGGCGCGAGCCCATGCCGGCCTGGGCCAGCACCTTGTGCAGCTTGGGCGTCTCGGCCATGGGTGCCAGCACCCGCTTGGGCGGTGCCAGTTCGATGATTTCTTCATCGGCATCAAACTGGCCCGAGAGGATGTCGTCAAAGCGGGTGGCTGCGCCGCTGGCTGCGGGCTGGGTCTCTTCAGCCGGTGCGACCGTAAAGACGACGGGGGCCACGTCCCGAGGGGACTCTTCATCGTCCGGGGAAGGCGTTGCGCCGTTTTCATTCATATCAGGTTTCCGTCCATTGGTGGGGTGGCGTCCGTATCAGGGGCGTCCAGGGGCATGTTCATTTGCAGTTCCGGCTCGGCCGGGTTGGGTTCAGTCGGCAGCGGCACCGGCAATTCTTCTTCCAGCGACACCAGCGACTCAAAGGCCTGCGAGGCCTGCTCCGGGCTGTCCAGCAAGGGCAACTGGTCCAGCGACGCCAGCCCCAGGTCATCCAGAAACTGCTTGGTCGTGGCAAACAGGGCCGGTCGGCCGGCGGCTTCGCGGTGGCCAATGACTTCCACCCAGCCGCGGTCTTCGAGTTGCTTGATCAGCAGCGAGTTGATGGTCACGCCGCGAATGTCTTCCATATCGCCACGCGTGACCGGTTGGCGGTAGGCGATGATGGCCAGCGTTTCCAGCGTCGCCCGGGTGTAACGCGGGGGCTTCTCGGGGTGCAGGCGGTCCAGGTATTCGCGCATTTCAGGGCGGCTCTGGAAGCGCCAGCCACTGGCCACGTTCACCAGTTCCACGCCCTTGCCCGCCCAGTCGTCATGCAATTCAGCCAACAAAGTTTTGAGCGTGTCGACACCCAACGCGTCGCCAAACAGGGCACGCATATCACGCACGGGCATCGGTTGTTGAGTGCAAATTAGCGCGGTCTCAAGGACCCGCTTTGCGTCCGCCAAATTCATAGTCAGGCATTTTCCGGAAAACATCGCCCTCACGGCGACACATCAATGGGGTTTCTTCGGATATCCAACGGGGAGCAGACCCCGTGGCGACCTCAACTCAGCGGGAGGTCAACAGCCCTTCAGGCTTTGGCGGATTGTACCGCAGGCCCCAAATGGGCAATCGCCTGCTGTATGTCGGGCGCAAGCGGCGCATCGAATTGCAACTGCTTCCCTGTCACCGGATGCACGAAAGCCAGACGCGTGGCATGCAGTGCCTGTCGGCTCAGGCCAAACTGCGCCGTGCCGCCATACACGCTGTCGCCCACCAGGGGATGGCCTATGGAGGCCATGTGCACCCTGATCTGATGGGTGCGGCCGGTGTGCAGAATGCAGCGCACAAAGCAGCTGCTGGCATCGCTGGCCTGCAGCTCAAAGTCCGTGCGCGCAGTCTTGCCGGACTGGCTGGCCAGATCCACCACGGCCATGCGCAGGCGGTTGCGCGGGTCGCGTCCTATGGGTGCATCCACGGTGCGGCTCCTGGAGCCGACCCAGGCGCCGTGCGCGAGTGCCAGGTATTGGCGACTGACTTCGCGCGCGGCAATCGCCTTGACCAGGGCGTCCATCACTTCGCGGGTCTTGGCTACCACCATCAGGCCGCTGGTGTCCTTGTCCAGGCGGTGCACGATGCCCGCGCGCGGCACCAGCAGAAAACACGGGTCGTGCGCCAGCAGGCCGTTGAGCAGGGTGCCGCTCCAGTTGCCCGGAGCCGGGTGCACCACCAGGCCGGCGGGCTTGTTGACCACCAGCAGGTGCGCGTCCTCAAAGGCAATACCGAAGGCCACGGCCTCGGGCTTGAAGGCCTGGCTTTGCGGCGTGGGCCGAAGTTCCAGGCTGATGCGGTCGCCCGCCTTGACCTTTTGCGAGACCTTGGTGCAGAGCTTGCCGTTGAGCGTAACCAGGCCGGTTTCCAGCAATTGCTGCAAATAGCTGCGTGAGAATTCGCTCACGCCACTGGCCAGTGCCTTGTCCAATCGCTCACCATGCTGGTCTGCCTGCACCTCCAGAACGCGGATGTCCGATTCGGGGCCAGGTTCCTCTCCCTCTTCGGCAAGAAGTCCCAAGGGGGTGGCCGATATAATCGCGTCGGTCTGTTTCAAGAAGGTTTCCCACAATGTTGCGAGTCAAATTATCGGTTGTTTGTGCCCTGGGGCTGATAACCGTGGCCTTAGGGTTGGCGGGATGCGCTTCTACCGCCCCGGTGGACAAGACCATTGGCATGAGCCCCAACGCCATTTATGCGGACGCCAAGGACTCCATGGATGCCGGCCAGTACGACAAAGCCATTCCCCTGTTTGAAAAACTGGAAGCGCGCGCTGCCGGAACACCGCTGGCCCAGCAGGCACAGCTCGACAAGGCCTACGCCCAGTACAAGACGTCGGAGCCTGCCCAGGCCATCGCCACACTGGACCGTTTCATGAAGCTGCACCCGGCCAGCCCCGCCCTGGACTACGCGCTCTACCTCAAGGGCATCGTGAACTTCAATGACGACCTGGGCCTTTTTTCGGGCATTTCCCGTCAGGACCTGTCAGAACGGGACCAGAAGGCGTCCAAGGAAGCCTTTGAGTCCTTCAAGGAATTGGTGGCACGCTTTCCGGACTCACGCTATGCGGCGGACGCCGCGCAGCGCATGAACTACATCGTGAGTTCCCTGGCGCAATACGAAGTGCACGTGGCCCGCTATTACTACAAGCGCGCAGCCTACCTGGCCGCTATCAACCGGGCACAGGCCGCGATCTCCGATTACCGCAATGTGCCGGCTCTTGAAGAGGCCCTCTTCATCATTTACAAATCCTATGACGCACTGGGCATGACACAGCTGCGCGATGACGCCAAGCGCGTTCTGGAAACCAGCTATCCGCAGTCCGAATTTCTCACCAAGGGAGCACGTTCGAAGAACGATCCCTGGTGGCAGGTCTGGTAAGCGCCTCCAGCGCCTGAGCGAACTCCTGTTCGCTGCCCAGCCTGCGCATGGCCGGCAAGGCTGCCAGCAGCTGGCGGCCGTAGCCCATCTGGTTGAGCCGTACATCGCAAATCACCAGCACCCCTTCGTCGGACTCGCGGCGTATCAAACGCCCTGCCCCCTGCCGCAGGGCCACGGCGGCCTGCGGCAGATGCAAATGCTTGAAGGGGCTTTTGCCAGCACCCTCCAGCGCTTTGGAGCGCGCCTGCAGCACCGGGTCATCCGGCGGTGTGAAGGGCAGCTTGTCAATCACCAGCAATTGCAAAGCCGCACCCGGCATGTCGATGCCCTCCCAAAAGGTGACCGAGGCCACCAGGATGGCACCACCGTCCTGTGCATCGCCCGCCTGCAAAAAGCGTGCGAGCAATTCCCGCTTTGGCATGGCGCCCTGTACCAGCACCTGGATATCGTCCCGACCCTGAAGTTCCATGGCCAGGCGGTCACCAATACTGCGCATGGCGCGCAAGGTGGTGGTCAGCACCAGGGTGCGGCCACCCAGCACCAAGGCGCCTTGCAAGGCCAGCGCCGCCACGGCGTCGCTGTGGCTGGCCTCTGACGGTTTGGGAAAGACCTTGGGGACGTAGAGCGCGGCCTGCTGCGCGTAGTCAAAGGGGCTGGGGACTTTCAGGATGCGGGCACCTTCCAGGCCGCAACTCTCCACCATCCAGCTCAACTGCGCATCGTGCCCCAGCGTGGCCGAGGTAAAGACCCAGGACTTGCCGCCACCAGCCTCGCCCTGTGGTGGCAAGACGCGCGTCTGCATGGCCTGCGACACATCCAGCGGCGACTGCAACATGCGCACCTGACGGCCCAGTTCCAGCCAGCGCACCGCGTCATCGGGCACTGGCAGCAAAAACAGGTTCAGCAATTCCATCAAATCCTGCGCACGGCTTTGCAGCGACTGCAACTCCGGCGCCATTTCGGCCACCAGCACCAGTGCCGCCTGCGTGTTGCCAAGCGCCAGCAAGGCCGCCTCGATCAACTGGGGCCAGCGCGAACCGGCTGCAGCCCAGTCCAGGCGCTCCACACGTTCGCTTTCGGGAAAGCGTGCGCGCATGGCTTCGGCACTGTGCTCCAGGCTGGCCGCCAGCTCAGCCCAGGGCGCCAGGCCGCGCGCGTGGGCCTGGGCCGTCTGCTCCAGATCGCGCGCAAAGTTGCTGAGTTGCCCGGTGCCAAGCTGCCGCCCTAAAAACTGCACGCCAATTTCGTTGAGCTGGTGGGCCTCATCAAACACCACTGCGTGCACCGAAGGCAGCAGCTCGGCCACGCCGGATTCGCGCACATTCAGGTCGGCAAAAAACAGGTGGTGGTTGATCACCACCAGATCGGCGGACAGGGCCTCACGCCGTGCCCGGTTGACGAAGCAGCTGGAGGCTTGCGGGCAGCGCGCACCCAGGCAGTTCTCACGGGTGGAGGTCACCAGGGGCATCAAGGGGGAGCTGTCATCCAGTGCCTCCACCTCGGCCATGTCGCCACTCTGGGTGGAGTGCGCCCAGCTTTCAATGCGCGCCAGGTGCAGCGCTGCCAGGCGCTCGTCCATGCGCCAGTCCTGGCGCGCCGACTCCAGGCGGTTCAGGCACAGGTAACTGGCGCGCCCCTTGAGCAGGGCCACACGCAGGGGCAGGCCCAGGAGCTCGCGCAAATGCGGAATATCGCGGCCAAACAACTGGTCTTGCAAGGCCTTGGTGGCGGTGGATATCAGCACCCTTTTACCGGACAGCAGGGCAGGCACCAGGTAGGCATAGGTCTTGCCAACACCGGTTCCGGCCTCCACCACCAGCATGCCACCCTGCTCTATCACCTCGGCCACGGCTTGGGCCATTTGCAGTTGGCCGGGGCGGCCGCGGTACTCCTGCACCGCCTGGGAAAGTAGCCCTGTGGGGGCAAACGCCGCAGCAACCGCTTGCGTCAACGGCATTTACGCAGGCTCGTCGGGTGAGAGCTCAAGCTCGACCCGGGCGATTTCATCGCGCAGGGCCAGGCGCTTTTTCTTGAGGCGTCGCATCATCAGTTCGTCCTGCGGGGACTTTTCAGAGGCCTGGTCGATCAGAGCGTCCAGATCACCATGTTCCATGCGCAGGGCGATCAGGCGCCACTGCGGGGAATTCAAATTGAGTGTCAAAGGGATTTGGTAAAAGTTTGCAGAAGGCGGGCGGGCAAATCGCGTCCGCTGGCTCGATAATACGGCTGATCAGGGACTTCAAGACAAGTATCGCTTCACCGCGCAACGAACATGGCAACAACCGGTTACCGACTCACCGCATCCACTGGCATCCACAAGGGTGATCGTGAATACCAGCAGGACCAGGTAGCGCTGCTGCAGCACCCGCGCATCAATGGCTGCGTGCTCGCCGTGGTGGCCGACGGCATGGGCGGGCGCAGCGGTGGGCGCAAGGCATCAGACCAGGTCATGATGACGGCCAAACAGCTGTTTGACCGCTATGACCCGTCCACCGAAGAGGCATCGGCCATCCTGGCGCAAATCATCAAGGAAGCGCACCTGGTCATCAAGCTCACGGCCATTTCATCCGAGCAGGAACCGCACAGCACCCTGGCGGCCTTCATCATCAACGCCGGCGGTGACTGCCATTGGGCACACACTGGCGACTCTCGTATTTACCACTATCGCGGAGCCACCTTCGTCAAGCGCACCACCGACCACTCCTACGTGCAGGCCCTGGTCAACAAAGGTGAGATCACCGAAGAGCAGGCAGCCGTGCATCCCCAGTCCAACATTTTGATGGGCTGTCTGGGCACCGAGAGTGATCCACCGGTGGAGCGCCACTACATCAGCAAACTGCGGGCCGGTGATTCACTCATGGTCTGCAGTGACGGCGTCTGGCACTACTTCAAGAACAGCGAAATCGGCTCCGTGTTGTCCACCTTGTCGGCCCGCGAAGCCACCGAATTCCTGATTGAAAAAGCCCGTTCCCGTGCGCGTGGCGGCGGCGACAACCTGTCCATCGTGGTTGTCAAACTCGAAGCGTTGGACTGAACCTACCGGGGTATCGGCAAGGGGGCTGCAGGCTTGCCGCCTTTTTCAGCCTGGCGCCTGGCGTTGTCTTCCCGTTTCTTTTGCGCCTCTGCCTGCTTGCGCGCGAAATTCTCGCGGTTGGTGGCCTGCTCTGCCGGTGTGGGGCCTGCAAGTGGGGCACGCAGGGCTGGGGCGCTGGCTGCGGATGTCGACTTCCTGGCCGTATGTTCCGCCTGTTTGTCCCGCTGTGCCTGGAGCCTGTCGGCACGGCTGCCGTCTGCTGTTTCAGCGCGCTGGTCGGCTTCCTGCTGCGCTCTTTCCCTGGCCTTCTGTTGGTTGCGTCGCAGTTGTTCCGCACCCTGAGCGGCAAACTGTCTCTCGTGCAGCGTGGCCTCCTGGCGTCGCAGGTTGGCGAGCATGGCGCGGCGTCTGGACTGCACCCCGTTCAGGCAGCTGCTCACGGCAAAGCGCTTGTAACAAGCGGCCTCTTCGGCATCCATGGCCGCTGTTTCGCGCACGCGGGTGGCCTCAATGCGCTGGAACTCCGCTGTTTCCCATTCAACTGCCTTCGCGCCCTGAGGCCCATCGTCTTGTGCCCACACGGGATAGACGCAAAGCAGAGCCAGCAGGCATGGCAGCAGCGACCTCATGTCAGCCCCGTGTCCACCACGCGCCGCTCCAGCGCCAGGTACTCCTTGGATTGCATCTCATTGAGGCGCGACACGGTGCGTGGAAACTCATGCGACATGGGGCCTTCGGTGTACAGCTCCTCGGGCTGGCACTCGGCCGACAGCACCAGCTTGACACGCCTGTCATACAGCACGTCCACCAGCCAGGTGAAGCGGCGCGCTTCAGACGCCAGGCGCACCGACATGCGCGGCACATCGCTCAGAAACACGGTGTGGAAACGCGAGGCAATTTCCAGGTAGTCATTCTGCGAACGCGGGCCGCCGCACAGGGTCTTGAAGTTGAACCAGACAATGCCGCCGGCCTTGCGCCAGGCATGGATCTGGCGCGACTCGATATGCAGCACCGGGTCTTCATCGGCCTGTTCAGCCAGTGCATTGAAGGCCTCCATCATGGCTGCGTCGGCCTCAGGGCCCAGCGGACAGTGGTAGAGCTTGAGGGCTTCGAGCGTGCGCTGGCGGTAGTCGGTGCCGTTGTCCACGCTGAGCACTTCCATGCTGCTGTTGAGCAGATCGATGGCAGGCAGGATGCGGTTGCGGTGCAGGCCGCCGGGGTACAGATCGTCGGGCTTGAAGTTGGAGGTGGTGACAAAGCCCACGCCGTTCTCGAACATGGCCGAGAGCAGGCGGTGCAGGATCATGGCATCGGTGATGTCGGCCACATGGAATTCATCAAAGCACACCAGCTTGTAGCGCAGCGCCATGCGCCGGGCCAGTTCGTCCAGCGGGTTGACCGTGCCCTGCAGGTCAGCCAGCTCGCGGTGCACCTCGCGCATGAACTCGTGAAAGTGCAGGCGCGTCTTGCGCTTCAAGGGCACGGCGTTGAAAAAGCAGTCCATCAGGAAGCTCTTGCCACGCCCTACTCCGCCGTGCATATACACGCCGCGCGGAATGTCCGGATGGTTGATCAGCTTCTTGAAGGTGTTGGAGCGCTTGCCCTTGTAGGCCGCCCACTCCTTGGCACAGCGCTCCAGTGCGTCCACGGCGCGCAGCTGTGCCGGGTCGGCCTGGTACCCACGGGCGGCCAGTTCCGCTTCGTAGGTCTGTTTGACGCTCAGTTGCACTATTGGTATGAACCGTTATTAGAAGTTCAAAGTGCGCTTGTCCACGGCCAGTGCCGCTTCCTTGGTGGCTTCGCTCAAGGACGGATGCGCGTGGCAGATGCGGGCGATGTCTTCGGCGCTGGCCTTGAATTCCATGGCTACCACGGCTTCGGCAATGAGCTCGCTGGCCTGCGGTCCCACGATGTGCACGCCCAGGATTTCGTCGGTCTTGGCATCAGCCAGGAACTTCACAAATCCAGTGGTGTCACCCAGGGCACGCGCGCGGCCATTGGCCAGGAAGGGGAAGGATCCCGCCTTGTAGGCCACGCCGTCGACCTTGAGTTGCTGCTCGGTGCGGCCCACCCAGGCGATTTCGGGGCTGGTGTAGATCACCCAAGGGATGGTGTTGAAGTTCACGTGGCCGTGCTGGCCCGCAATGCGTTCGGCCACAGCCACGCCCTCTTCCTCGGCCTTGTGCGCCAGCATGGGGCCGCGCACCACGTCACCCACGGCCCACACGTTGGGCAGGCTGGTCTTGCAGTCGCCGTCCACCACAATGGCACCGCGCTCGTCGAGCGCCAGGCCGACGGCGTCCGCTGCCAGGCCGATGGTGTTGGGCACACGGCCCACAGAGACGATGAGCTTGTCCACGTCCAGCGAAACAGCCTCACCCTTGGCGTTGGTGTAGGCCACCGAAACACCCTTCTTGCCGGACTTGATCTCGCCGACCTTGACGCCGAGTTCGATTTTCAGGCCCTGCTTGGTGAAGGCCTTGTGAGCCTCTTTGGCGACCTGCTCGTCCACCGCGCCCAGGAAGGTCGGCAGACCTTCCAGGATGGTGACTTCAGAGCCCAGGCGGCGCCACACGGAACCCATTTCCAGACCGATCACGCCGGAGCCGATCAGGCCCAGCTTCTTGGGCACAGCGCCCATCTTCAGGGCACCGTCGTTCGACAGGATATTGGCTTCATCGAAAGGCACGCCGGGCAGCGAACGGGCGTTGGAGCCGGTGGCGATGATGATGTGCTTGCCAACGATGGTTTCTTCGGCGGCACCGGCCACTTTGATCTCGTAACCTGCATCCGTCGACTTCACGAAGGAGCCACGGCCGTGCAGGAAGGTGATCTTGTTTTTCTTCAGCAGGTACAGGATACCGTCGTTGTTTTGCTTGACCACGGTGTTCTTGCGCGCAACCATTTTGGCCACGTCCATGCTCACACCCTTGACCTCAATGCCGTGCTCGGCAAAGTGGTGGTTGGCCTGGTCGAAGTGCTCGCTGGACTGCAGCAGCGCCTTGGACGGGATGCAGCCGACGTTGGTGCAGGTGCCGCCAGGTGCGGGGCCGCCTTTTTCGTTTTTCCACTCGTCGATGCAAGCGGTGTTAAAGCCCAGCTGGGCTGCGCGGATGGCGGCGATATAGCCGCCGGGGCCGGCGCCGATCACGACGACGTCAAATTGTTTTGTCATGGGAATTCCTAACGGTGAATGGAAGAAAACCTGCCGTCCAGCAAGACCATAAGTCAGACCGGACAGACAGGTTCAATAGCGCAGGCGCTTAGATATCAAACAGCAGGCGGGCTGGATCTTCCAGCGCTTCTTTCATCGCCACCAATCCGAGAACGGCTTCGCGGCCGTCAATGATGCGGTGGTCGTAGGACATGGCGAAGTAGTTCATGGGGCGAACCACCACCTGGCCGTTTTCCACCATGGCGCGGTCCTTGGTGGCGTGCACGCCCAGGATGGCGCTTTGGGGCGGGTTGATGATGGGGGTGGACATCATGGAGCCGAAGGTGCCGCCATTGGAGATGGAGAAGGTGCCACCGGTCATTTCTTCCATGCCCAGCTTGCCGTCACGGGCCTTGACGCCGAACTCGGCAATCTTCTTTTCAATCTCGGCAAAGCTCATCTGGTCGGCATTGCGCAGAATGGGCACCACCAGGCCACGGGGCGAGCCGACAGCGATACCGATGTCGAAGTAGCCGTGGTAGACGATGTCATTGCCGTCCACCGACGCGTTGAGCACCGGGAATTTCTTCAGGGCATGCACTGCGGCCTTGACGAAGAAGCTCATGAAGCCCAGCTTGCATCCGTGTTCCTTCTCGAATCGCTCTTGCATGCGCTTGCGCATGTCCATGACCGGGGCCATGTTGATTTCGTTGAAGGTCGTCAGGATGGCGTTGGTGGATTGCGATTGCAGCAGACGCTCGGCCACGCGGGCGCGCAGACGCGTCATGGGCACGCGCTGTTCCGGGCGGTCACCCAGGCTGGGTGCCTTGGGTGTTGCCACTTGCGGCAGCACCTTGGTGGGCACGCCGGTGGGGATGACAGCAGCGGTGGATTGCACACCACCCGCAACACCACCCGCAACGGCGGCCAGCACATCACCCTTGGTGACGCGGCCGTCTTTACCGGTGCCGCCCACCGAGCCGGAGGCCAGGTTGTTGTCGGCCATCAGCTTGGCGGCAGCGGGCATGGCCACACCGGCCTTGCTGTTGCTGGAAGCGGCTGCAGCGGGGGCCGCAGCGGGGGCAGCGGCGGCTGCAGGTGCTGCCGCAGCAGCGGCGGGAGCGACTGCGCCCACCTTGCCGTCGGTGTCGATGCGGGCGATCAGCTGTTCGGCTACCACCGTGGCGCCGTCGGCCTGGACCAATTCCATCAGCACGCCGGAGGCCGGCGCGGGGACTTCCATCACGACCTTGTCGGTCTCGATTTCGATCAGGGTTTCATCGGCAGTGACCAGGTCACCGACCTTCTTCTTCCACTGCAACAAGGTGGCCTCAGCGACGGATTCCGAGAGCTGGGGGACTTTAACTTCTACGATAGCCATATCAATTCTTTCCGTTTTTATTTAGTGAGGACAAAGCCCTTGAGCTTGCCGAATGCACCTTCGACCAGCGCCTTTTGCTGTTCCTGGTGCAGGTGGGCATAGCCCACTGCAGGGGATGCCGAGGCGGCGCGGCCGGAGTAACCCAGACGCTGGCCTTCGATCATGTTCTCGTGCAAATAGTGCTGCACAAAGAACCAGGCGCCCTGGTTTTGTGGCTCGTCCTGGCACCACACCACTTCGCTCACATTCGGGTACTTCTTCAGCTCGGTGGAGAAGGCCTTGTGCGGGAAGGGGTAGAGCTGCTCGACGCGCACGATGGCGACGTCGTCATGGCCCTTCTCTTCACGTTTCTTGACCAGGTCGTAATAGACCTTGCCGGAGCAGGCCACCAGGCGCTTGACCTTGTCAGCCTTGAGCTCTTTTTGCTCGGGGATGATGGTCTGGAAGCCGCCCTTGGTGAACTCGGCCAGCGTGGAGGTGGCGTCCTTGTTCCGTAAGAGCGACTTGGGCGTCATGATGACCAGCGGCTTGCGCAGGTTACGCACCATCTGGCGACGCAGCACGTGGAAGATCTGGCTGGCAGTCGTCGGTTGCACGATCTGCATGTTGGTGTCGGCCGCCAACTGCATGAAGCGCTCCAGGCGAGCCGAGCTGTGCTCGGGGCCCTGGCCTTCGTAGCCGTGCGGCAGCATCAGGGTGATGCCGTTGACGCGGCCCCACTTGACTTCGCCGGAGGCGATGAACTGGTCGATCACCACCTGGGCGCCGTTGGCGAAGTCGCCAAACTGCGCTTCCCAGATCACCAGGGTGTTAGGGTCGTTGGAGGCGTAGCCGTACTCAAAGGCCAGCACGGCTTCTTCAGACAGGATGGAGTCGATGACCACGAACGGGGCCTGGTTGTCGGCCGCGTTGGACAGGGGCACATAGGTCCCGGTGTCCCACTTCTCGCGGTTCTGGTCGTGGATCACGGCATGGCGGTGGGTAAAGGTGCCGCGTCCGCTGTCTTCACCCGACAGGCGCACGGGGTAGCCGCTAGCCACCAGCGAGGCGAAGGCCATGGATTCGCCCATGCCCCAGTCCACCGGAATGTCGCCACGTCCCATGGCGGCACGGTCGTCCAGCACCTTCTTGACCAGGTTGTGCGGCGTCACGCTGGCGGGGATGCTGGTGATGCGCTCGGCCAGGCGTTTCCACTCGGCCATGGGCACGGCGGTGTCGCCGGCGTCGGTCCACTTCTTGCCCAGGAACGGAGCCCAGTCCACAGCGAACTTGCTCTTGAAGTTGGTCAGCACCGGGTCGGCCGTGTGCTTGCCCGCATCCATGGCGGCACGGTAGGCTTTCACCATGTCGTCGCCCAGGGCCTCGCCCAGACCTTGCGAGGCCAGGCGGTCTGCGTAGAGCTTGCGGGTGCCGGGGTGCTGGGCAATCTTCTTGTACATCAGCGGCTGGGTCAGAGCGGGGGTGTCCTGCTCGTTGTGGCCGAGCTTGCGGTAGCAGACGATGTCCAGCACAACGTCCTTTTGGAAGGTCATGCGGTATTCCAGCGCCAGCTGGGTGGCCAGCACCACGGCTTCCGGATCATCGCCGTTGACGTGCAGCACCGGGGCTTCCACCATCTTGACGATGTCGGTGCAGTACACGCTGGAGCGCATGTCGCGCGGGTCCGAGGTGGTGAAGCCGATTTGGTTGTTGATGATGATGTGCACCGTGCCGCCCGTGGTGTAACCACGGGTCTGGGCCAGTGCCAGGGTTTCCTGGTTCACGCCCTGGCCGCCAAAAGCGGAGTCGCCATGCACCAGCACGGGCAGCACTTGCGCGCCTTTGATGTCGCCGCGGCGGTCCATGCGGGCACGCACCGAGCCCTCCACCACCGGGTTCACAATTTCCAGGTGCGAGGGGTTGAAGGCCAGCGACAGGTGCACCGGGCCGCCTGCAGTCGACAGGTCCGAGCTGAAGCCCTGGTGGTATTTCACGTCACCAGCGGGCAGGTCTTCGGGGGCGGTGTGGTCGAACTCGGCAAACAAATCCTTGGGCATCTTGCCCATGGTGTTGACCAGCACATTGAGGCGGCCGCGGTGGGCCATGCCGATCACCACTTCCTGCACGCCCTTGGCGCCAGCACCCTGGATCAGCTCGTCCATGGCGGCGATAAAGCTTTCGCCGCCTTCCAGGGAGAAGCGCTTCTGGCCGACGAATTTGGTGTGCAAAAAGCGCTCCAGGCCTTCGGCTGCGGTCAGGCGCTCGAGGATGGCCTTCTTCTTGTCGGAGGTGAAATTGGGCTTGCTGCGAATGGCTTCCAGCTTTTGCTGCCACCAGCGCTTTTCGGCCTGGTCGGTGGTGTACATGTACTCGGCGCCCAGGGTGCCGCAGTAGGTTTCGCGCAGCGCATTGAGCAGCTCGCGCAGCGACATGCTGTTCTTGCCGAAGAAGGTGTTGCTGGTGTCAAACACGGTTTCCTGGTCGGCGTCGGTAAAACCGAAGTAGGCCGGGTCCAGATCGGGGATGGCGGGGCGCTCGGTGCGCTTGAGCGGATCCAGATCGGCCCAGCGCTGACCGACATTGCGGTAGGCGGCGATGAGCTGCTGGGCTGCTGTGCGCTTGCGGCCCATTTCGGCGTCGGCACTGGCCATAACGACCTTGGTGCCACCGGCCTTGGCGCGCTCGGCGAAGGCGTTGATGACCGGCATGTGGGGCACGTCCTTGGCATTGCTGCCGTCGACTGCGGGCACATGGCTCAGGGCATCGAAATACTCACGCCAGGAATCGGGAACGCTTCCCGGGTTGGCCAAATAGTTCTCGTACATCTCTTCGACATACGGGGCATTGCCACCAAACAGGTAGGTATTGTTTTGGTACGCCTGGTAAACAGACGACACGGAATCACTCATAAAGCGCTGACCTCCGTTCCCCTTCAGGGAACATTAGCTGGTTAAAGCTGGATTGATTAACCTTCCGCGACACGGCTGAACCGATTGGCGGATGCGACTGTGGCATGGGAAGGACCTTCGTTGCGGACTGGATTGTGCCACTGAATTGGAGGTTCATTGGCACTAATCCAGCCCTTCTAAAACGTCTGACAGCTAGCTGACGACCGAGTCCTTGATTTGTTGCAAGGCGCCCGGGTCTTCCATGGTGGTCAGATCGCCAGGGTCACGCCCTTCGCACACCGCCTGGATGGCACGGCGCAGCAACTTGCCGCTGCGCGTCTTGGGCAGCACGTGCACAAAGCGCACACGGGCCGGTCGGGCCACGGCGCCGAGCTGTTCGTCCACCACCTTCATGATGGCGGCTTCCACCTTCTTGGCATCGGCTTCGGTGTTGGCCACGCTCGGGTCTTTCAGGACCACAAAGGCCACAGCCACCTGGCCCTTGAGCTGGTCGGCCACACCGACCACGGCCACCTCGGCCACATTGGTGTGGCTGCTGATGCTCTCTTCGATTTCGCGGGTGCCCAGGCGGTGGCCGGCCACGTTGATCACGTCATCGGTGCGACCCAGGATGAAGAAGTAGCCGTCTTCGTCCTTCACGCCCCAGTCAAAGGTGCTGTACATGACGCGGTTGTGGATACTGGACCAGTAGGTTTTGACAAAGCGCTCGTCATCGCCCCAGATGGTTTGCAGGCAGCCGGGAGGCAGCGGGCCTTCCACGGCGATCACGCCCTTTTTGTTGGCCTCATGGATTTCTTCGCCCGTGGTCTCGTCGATCAGGCGCACGTCGAAGCCATAGACCGCCTTGCCGGGTGAGCCAAATTTGGTGGCTGCCGGCTCCACGCCGTTGCAGATGGCCATGATGGGCCAGCCGGTTTCGGTCTGCCAGTAGTTGTCGATGATGGGCTTGTTGATGGCACCCGAAATCCAGGTGGCGGTGGGCTCGTCCAGCGGCTCACCGGCCAGGAACAAGGCCTTCAAGCTGGAGAGGTCGTACTTGGTGAGGAAAGACTCGTCCTGCTTGCGCAGCACGCGCGCCGCCGTGGGCGCGCTGAACATCACGCTCACCTGGTACTTCTCGACCAGCTTCCACCAGATACCAGCGTCCGGACGAATGGGCAGGCCCTCGTACATGATGGTGGCCATGCCGGCAATCAGCGGGCCATAAATGATGTAGCTGTGGCCCACCACCCAGCCGATGTCGGAGGTGGAGAAATAGGTCTCGCCGGGCACGCCCATGTAGATGTGCTTCATGCTCGCTGCCAGGGCCACGGCGTAGCCTGCGGTGTCGCGCTGCACGCCCTTGGGTTTGCCGGTGGTGCCGCTGGTGTAGAGGATGTAGCTGGGGTGGCTAGAGTCCACCCACTCGCAGGGCACCAGGGTGTCCATGTGCTTGGCGCGCAGAGTGGCGTAGTCTTCGTCACGGCCGGCCACCTTGGGGAAGTCGCTTAAAGCGCGGTCCACCATCAAGACCTTGGAAGGCTTGTGGGCGCTGAGTGAAACCGCTTCATCCAGCAGATGCTTGTAGGGCACGACCTTGCCGCCGCGCATGCCGGCATCCGAGCTGATGATGGCCACGGGCTTGGCGTCTTCAATGCGGCTGGCCAGGCTGTGGCTGGCAAAGCCGCCGAACACCACCGAGTGGATGGCGCCTATGCGGGCGCAGGCCAGCATGGCAAAACAGGCTTCGGCCACCATGGGCATGTAAATCAGTACCCGGTCGCCCTTGGACACACCCAGGTCTTTCAGGATGGCGGCCATGCGCTGCACCTCAGAATGCAGTTCACGGAAGCTGTAGGCCTTCTCGATATCGGTCTCGGTGGAGACGAAGATCAGCGCGTTCTGGTCGGGGCGGGTCGCCAGATGGCGGTCCACCGCGTTGTAGCAAAGATTGGTCTTGCCACCGGCAAACCAGTTGGCAAAAGGGGGCTTGCTGTAGTCGCAGACCTGGTTGAACGGGGTTTGCCAGTCAATCAGCTGGGCCTGCTCGGTCCAGAAGCCGTCGCGGTCTTCAATGGAACGGCGATGAAAGTCTGCGTAAGAAGTCATGGGCGGGTCTCCGGAACCTTGTAGTTTGTGGGGCTGAAACTGAATTCATAATTATGAGCAAGCAACTTGCTGCAAGCTGACTTTGGCCCAGCCACCGACACAATTCCGGAACCCCGCAAGCCCACCAAGGGCCAGCCTGACGCCCTACTTAATCAGCCCCTGCACCTGCCGGAACGCTGGATGTTCCGCACTGCGCAGCCACTCGAAAGCAACCATCTCGGTGGTCACCAGTTCCACACCGGCACCGGCCAGGCGGTCAAAAGCGGCGTCGCGGTTGCGCTCGCTGCGCGAGCTGCAGGCGTCGGTCACCACCCAGACATCGAACTCGTCCTCCAGCAAATCCAGAGCGGTTTGCAGCAGGCACACATGGGCTTCGCAGCCAGCCAGCACGATGGTGTCGCGCTCTTCACCGGCAGACGACTTTTGCAGATGCTTGGGCAGACTGCGGGCATTGCCTTGTACCGGCTTCGGGGGCGGACGCAGCATGTCGCCCAGACCCTCCTCTACTGCACTGAACTGCATCTTGGCCAGCGAGCGGGCGCGGGCAGTCTTCAGGGCGTCCAACAAGACCGGCACGGTTTCGCCCAGCTTGGAAGGGTTTTGCTCGGTATAAAAGCAGGGGACCGACAAGGCTGCCGCCATGTGCGCCAGGCGTACGGCGTTTTGCAGCACGGCGTCGGACTCCAACAGGGCGGGCATCAGGCGGATCTGGTAGTCGACCAGTACCAATTGGGAGGATTCAAGTTCTAGCAGCATGGATGGCTTTCGTTTTTCGTGGCTGCAAGCATAACCAGCCTGGGCCAACCCTGCGCAGCAGTACCAAGCCTTGACGTGCACATCGGGCGGCAAAGTGTAAGAACTTTACATGCCGCATCGTGATATGGGAATAAATTTGTTTAAATTCATATAGTTACAAGGCTTTGTTCATGCATTACCTGGTTTGACTTGCTGGCCATTGCCACGCTATGCTCTGCCCCTATGCGTTTTTTGACTCTGTTGGCTCTGCTTTGGTCCTTGTTTACCGTGACGGTGTCCCATGCCGGGCCGCTGGAGTCGACCGATGAAGTGGGCCGTTTACTCACGGATGGCAACCTGCTGGACCGGATTGGCGACGTGAGCAACCGGGTGGAAGCCAAGGCCTCGGCGCTGGTGGTGGGGGCCCTGGGCTTTCTGGGTGTGCCCTACCGCCGTGGCGGCAATACCGCCGAATCCGGCTTTGATTGCAGCGGCTTTGTGCGCGCCATCTACCAGCAAACCGCTGGCCTGCTTCTGCCACGGCGCGCCGCCGAACAGGCTGCCGCCACAGAGACGATTGACAAGAACGAGCTCAAGCCGGGCGATCTGGTCTTCTTCAACACCATGCGTCGCGCCTTCAGCCATGTGGGCATCTACGTGGGTAACGGCAAGTTCATCCATGCGCCCAAACCCGGTGGCGAGGTCCGCGTGGAAGACATGGGCGCCTCTTACTGGGCCAAGCGATTTGATGGCGCACGCCGTGTACCGGCAGATGCCAGCGCCAGCGTTCCCCAGCAGCAGTAAACTGCTGCATGCAATTTTCTTCGCTGGGCTTGTCGCCCGCACTGCTGCGCGCCCTTGAGCGCCAGCAACTCCTCGCCCCCACCAAGGTTCAACTCCAGGCCATTCCAGCCGTACTGACCGGCCATGACGCCATGGTGCGGGCCCAAACCGGCTCCGGCAAAACCTTGGCCTATGGCCTGCCCCTGCTGCACAAGCTGGCCCTTGAGGCTGCCAACAACCCGCGCCAGGTGCGCGCCCTGGTGCTGGTGCCCACGCGCGAACTGGCGGTGCAGGTGGGCGAAACCCTGCGCGCCCTGGCCAACCAGCTGCCCCAGGCCATACGCATCAGCGTGGTGTTTGGCGGCGTTTCCATCAACCCGCAAATGCTGGCCATGCGCGGCGGCACCGACGTGGTGGTGGCCACGCCCGGCCGCTTGCTGGACCTGGTGCAGCACAACGCCCTGAGCCTCTCAGCAACCCAAATACTGGTGCTGGACGAAGCCGACCGCCTTCTGGACCTGGGCTTCGAGGCCGAGCTGAACCGGCTGCTGGCCCTTCTGCCACAAGAGCGCCAAAGCCTGTTTTTCTCGGCCACCTTCGCGCCTGCGGTTTCCGCACTGGCGCAGTCCATGTTGCAAGAGCCAGTGCAGATTGACATCGGCGCCACCGACCAGGAAAAGCCCGACATTGCCCAACAGGCCATTCTGGTGGACGCGCCCCGACGCACCCAGTTGCTGCGCCACCTGATCACCACCCAGAAGTGGAAACGCGTGCTGGTGTTTGTAGCCACCAAGCATGCAGCCGAAATCGTGGCGGACAAGCTGCGCAAGGCGCGCATTTACGCCGAGCCTTTTCACGGTGAACTCAGCCAGGGCAAGCGCAGCCAAGTGCTGTCGGACTTCAAGGCCTCACGCCTCAAGGTGGTGATTGCCACCGACATGGCCTCGCGCGGCCTGGACATCACGCAGCTGCCGGTGGTGGTCAACTACGACCTGCCGCGCTCGGCCACCGAATACACCCACCGCATCGGCCGCACCGGCCGTGCGGGCGAAGCCGGCCTGGCTGTGAGCTTTGTCAGCCACGACACCGAGGCCCATTTCCGCCTGATTGAAAAGCGCCACGGCCTGGAAGTGCCGATGGAGGTGGTGGAGGGTTTTGAGCCGGAAGCGCCAGTGGACCCAATCGATCCAACGCAAGGCCCTTCTGCTGCGCCAGCCAATCTGGACCCACTGAACAACGGCGGCGTCAAAGGCAAGCGCCCCAGCAAAAAAGACAAGCTCAGGGCAATGGCCGCAAGACAGGAGCAATAACGCACTCCCGAGAACTTGCACCATGCAAGGTGGCCACGGCTGCACAGTGCCCCGAAAAATCGGGTCCTTATAATCAAATCCACTAACTATTTGGAGTGCTTACGATGTTTTCTCAGGATGATGACAACCAGGGTCTGGTGTTGGGTGTGGTGTTTGGCCTGATCGCCTTGGTGATCGCCCTGGTGATTGGCGTGAGCATTTACCAGACCAACCTGACCGCCACTCCCGCGGCCGCTACGGCTCCCATGGCAGCCGAGGATGGTGCCAGCGTCAAAGTGGTGGACGGTGTGGTGAAGTTCTACTTTGGTTCCGGCAAGGCTGAACTGGCAGCCGGCGCCAACGAAGCGCTGGGCGAAGTGGTGAAAGCCGCCGCAGCGGGAAAGACCCTGGTAGTCAGTGGCTTCCATGACGCATCGGGCGACCCCGCAATGAATGCCGAACTGGCCAAACAACGCGCACTGAGCGTGCGCGACACCCTCAAGGCCCTTGGAGTGGCCGAGGACAAAGTGGAACTGAAGAAGCCAGAACAAACCATGGCCGAAGGCCCTGCCAGCGAAGCACGCCGCGTTGAGGTGGTGGCGAAATAATTGGAAGTTGGTAGCGCAGTTGCCCGAACGGCAATGCGCCAAGCGGCTTCGCCAAGCCATGGGTTGATCACCTTTTGTTTGACCTATGGGTGGCCGGTATGCAAACTCTGCCCGTGCCTCCCGACCTTTACCTCACCACCACGCGCCTGTGTCTGCGACCGGTCTGCATCGCAGACCGCGCGGATCTGATAGCGCTGGAAGCGGACGCACAGGTCATGCGCTATCTGAACGGCGGACAGCCCGTGCCCGAGGCGGGCTTGTCCGATGCGGATTTCCTGACACCTCGTGGCAACGAGCCCGACGTTTTGGCTGCCCACGGCCGCAACTGCGGCACCTTCATCGGCTGGTTTGCATTGTTTGACGATGGCTTGGTGGACGAACTTCGCACGGCGGAGATCGGCTATCGCCTGTCCAGTGCATCCTGGGGCAAGGGCTATGCCACCGAAGGGGTCAGCGGCCTGATACAGGCGGCGTTCGATACCTTGGGCTTTGACCGGGTTCAGGCCGAAACGATGGCCGCCAACCAGGCCTCGCGCCGGGTGTTGGAAAAGGCTGGCCTTCACCTGGCCCGAACGGTTTTCCCGCACTATGCAGCGGCCTTCCCCGGGACTGAGCAGGGTGAAGTCATCTACGAAATCCGCAGATAAGATCGCGCAGGACGTTCGAGTTCGACGCCTCGGCCCTGCTGAGATGGAAAGCCCATGCCGGGCAAGCACTGGAAAATGTAAAAAAAACCGCGCAGTCTTCTCAAAAACCGCGCGGCCTTCTGCTGAACCATCAGAGGTTCAGCGTTTTTCCACTCTTACTTGCGCGCCGGAGGCACGTCGGTGCAACTGCCGTGGGCAATCTCCGCTGCCATGCCGATGGACTCACCCAGCGTGGGGTGCGGGTGAATCGTCTTGCCGATGTCGATGCAGTCGGCACCCATCTCGATAGCGAGTGCCACTTCACCAATCATGTCGCCAGCGTGCGTGCCGACCATGCCGCCGCCCAGGATCTTGCCGTGGCCGTGGGCCTCGGGGGAATCATCGAACAGCAGCTTGGTGACGCCTTCGTCGCGGCCATTGGCGATGGCGCGGCCAGAGGCGTTCCAGGGGAACAGGCCCTTCTTGACCTTGATGCCCTGCGCCTTGGCCTGGTCTTCGGTGAGGCCCACCCAGGCCACCTCGGGGTCGGTGTACGCCACGCTGGGGATCACGCGGGCGTTGAAGGCGGCAGATGCCAACTCCTTGTTGCCCAGCAGTTCCCCGGCAATGACCTCCGCTGCCACATGCGCCTCGTGCACCGCCTTGTGCGCCAGCATGGGCTGACCCACCACGTCGCCAATGGCGAAGATGTGGGGCACGTTGGTGCGCATCTGGATGTCCACATTGATGAAGCCGCGGTCGGTCACGGCCACGCCGGCCTTGTCGGCGGCAATCTTCTTGCCATTGGGCGTGCGGCCCACAGCCTGCAGCACCAGGTCATAGACCTGCGGCGCGGGGGCGGTGCCACCTTCTTCAGCGGACGCAAACGTCACCTCAATGCCTTCAGGCAAGGCGCGTGCGGAGACGGTCTTGGTCTTGAGCATGATGTTGTCAAAGCGCGGTGCGTTCATCTTCTGCCAGATCTTCACCAGGTCACGGTCTGCGCCTTGCATCAGGCCGTCCAGCATCTCCACCACGTCCAGGCGGGCGCCCAGGGTGCTGTACACCGTGCCCATTTCCAGGCCGATGATGCCGCCACCCAAAATCAGCATGCGCTTGGGAACTTCCTTCAGCGCCAAAGCACCGGTGGAGTCCACCACGCGCGGGTCTTCGGGCATGAAGGGCAGGCGCACGGCTTGGGAGCCGGCCGCGATGATGGCCTTCTTGAACGCGATGACCTTCTTGGTGCCGGTCTTCTCCTGCGCCGTACCGCTGGTTTCTTCCACTTCAATGTGGTTGGCACCCACAAAGGAGCCATAGCCACGCACGGTGGTGACCTTGCGCATCTTGGCCATGGCGGCCAGGCCGCCGGTCAGCTTGCCGATGACCTTTTCCTTGTGCCCACGCAGCTTGTCAATGTTGACCACGGGCGCGCCGAAGTCCACGCCCAGAGCTGCCATGTGGCTCACCTCGTCCATGACGGCAGCCACGTGCAGCAGCGCCTTGGAAGGAATGCAACCCACGTTCAGGCAGACGCCGCCCAAGGTCGCGTAGCGCTCCACGATGACGACCTTCAGGCCCAGATCGGCGGCGCGGAAAGCAGCCGAGTAGCCGCCAGGGCCACCGCCCAGCACCACCAGATCGCAGTCCAGATCGACCGTGCCGGCGAAGCTCGACGCTGTGGGTGCGGGAGCCGCAGGAGCGGAAGCAACCGGCGCTGCAGCGGGGGCCGCAGCAGCTTGTGCAGGCGCCGATGCGGGTGCAGCAGCACCGCCCTCGCCTTCGAGCACCAGCACCACGGTCCCTTGCTTCACCTTGTCGCCCAGCTTGACCTTCATTTCCTTCACCACGCCGCCGTGGCTGGAGGGGATTTCCATGGAGGCTTTGTCGCTCTCCACGGTGATCAGGCTTTGCTCGGGTTTGACGGTATCGCCCACCTTGACCATCAGCTCAATCACGGTGACTTCGTCGAAGTCACCAATATCGGGAACCTGGATGTCTATGTTTGCCATCTTGATTCCTTAAAGCAGCACACGGCGGAAGTCGCCGAGGATTTGGCCGAGGTACACATTGAAACGTGCGGCAGCGGCACCGTCGATGACGCGGTGGTCCCAAGTCAACGAGAGCGGCAGGGTCAGGCGCGGCTGGAAGGCCTTGCCGTCCCACTTGGGCTCGATGGTGGAGCGGCAGACGCCCAGAATCGCCACTTCAGGTGCGTTGATGATGGGCGTGAAGTAACGCCCACCAATGCCACCCAGGCTGGAAATAGTGAAGGTCGCACCCGACATTTCTGCCGGGCTCAACTTGCCGTCACGCGCCTTCTTGGCCAACTCACCCATCTCTTGCGAGATCTGGAAGATGCCTTTTTTGTCGGCGTCCTTGATGACAGGCACCATCAGTCCATTGGGGGTGTCGGCAGCAAAGCCGATGTGCCAGTAGTTCTTGTAGACCAGGGCGTCGCCGTCCAGGCTGCTGTTGAACTCGGGGTATTTCTTGAGCGCGGCCACGCAGGCCTTGATCAGGAAGGCCAGCATGGTCACCTTGACGCCGCTCTTCTCGTTCTCCTTGTTGGTGGAGACGCGGAAGGCTTCCAGGTCAGTAATGTCGCAGTCGTCGTGGTTGGTGACGGCCGGAATCATGATGGCATTGCGCAGCAGGTTGGCGCCGCTGATCTTCTTGATGCGGCTCATCTCCTTGCGTTCCACCGGGCCGAACTTGGCAAAGTCCACCTTGGGCCAGGGGATCAGGCCCAGGCCAGCACCGTCGCCACCCGATGCGGGTTTGGCCTGTGCTGCAGCAGCCATGGTCTGCACCGCGCCGCTCATGACCGAACGGGTAAAGGCTTGCACGTCCAAGTCGGTGATGCGGCCCTTGAGGCCACTGCCCTTGACTTCACCCAGTGGCACACCGAGTTCGCGGGCGAACTTGCGCACCGAGGGCGAGGCGTGGGGCAAGCCCACGGGCGCTGCGCCAGGCACATGGGCCGGCGCTGCCACAGCGGCCGGGGCAGCGGGAGCGGAGGCCAAAGCAGCCACGGGTGCCGCAGCCGGTGCGCTGGCAGCTGCTGCGGGAGCAGCGGAAGGAGCAGAGGCTGCAGCAGGTGCCGAGCCTTCCAGAATCGCCACCAGATCGCCGATGTTGACTTTGTCACCCAGCTTGACCTTGAGTTCCTTGACCACACCCGCCACGCTGGACGGGATTTCCATGGAGGCCTTGTCGGACTCCACAGTGATCAGACCCTGCTCGAGCTTGATGCTGTCGCCCACCTTGACCAGCATTTCAATGACGGTGACGTCCTTGAAATCGCCGATGTCAGGTACGCGCACTTCTACCGGGCCAGAGGCTGCGGGGGCAGCAGCGGGCGCTGCTGCAACCACGGGAGCGGCTGCAGGTGCAGCAGCAGCCGGTGCAGGCGCTGCAGCAGCGGGAGCGCATGCAGCAGCGCCCTCCACTTCCAGCATCAACACGGTGGAACCTTGCTTGACCTTGTTGCCCACAGCAACCTTGATCTCCTTGACCACACCAGCATGGCTGGAGGGGATTTCCATGGAGGCCTTGTCGGACTCCACGGTTATCAGGCTTTGTTCGGCCTTGACGGTGTCACCCACCTTGACCATGACTTCGATAACCGCGACTTCATCAAAGTCGCCGATATCCGGGACTTTTACTTCTACGAGTGCCATATTGTTTGTCTCCAGCGCTTAGGCGTACAGGGGATTGATCTTGTCGGTATTGATACCGTATTTCTTGATAGCCTCTGCCACCTTGGCAACCGGCACGCTGCCGTCTTCGCTCAATGCTTTGAGCGCGGCCAGCACGATGTAGTGGCGGTTCACCTCGAAGTGCTCGCGCAGCTTGCTACGGAAATCGCTGCGGCCAAAGCCGTCGGTACCCAGCACCTTGTAGACGCGTCCTGCAGGGATGAAGGGGCGAATCTGTTCGGCATAGGCCTTCATGTAGTCGGTCGACGCCACCACCGGGCCGGCGTGGGCTGCGAGCTGCTGGCCCACAAACGACACGCGCGCTGTCTCCAGCGGGTGCAGCAGGTTCCAACGCTCGGCGTCCTGGCCGTCGCGGGTGAGCTCGTTGAAGCTCGGGCAGCTCCAGACGTCGGCAGCAATGCCCCAGTCTTTTTCCAGCAACTCTTGCGCAGCAATGCTTTCGCGCAGGATGGTGCCTGAGCCCAGCAGTTGTACACGCTGCTTGGCCTTGGCGTCACCGGGCTTGCACAGGTACATGCCCTTGATGATCTGCTCTTCGGTGCCGGCGGTCAGGCCGGGCATGGCGTAGTTTTCGTTCAGCAGGGTCAGGTAGTAGAAAACGTTTTCCTGCTTTTCGACCATGCGCTTCAGGCCATGGTGCAGGATTACGCCCACTTCATGGGCAAAGGTCGGGTCGTAGCTGATGCAGTTGGGAATGGTGCCGGCCATGATGTGGCTGTGGCCGTCTTCGTGCTGCAGGCCTTCGCCATTGAGCGTGGTGCGCCCCGAGGTGCCGCCGAGCAAGAAGCCGCGTGCCTGCATGTCGCCCGCAGCCCAGGCCAGATCGCCAATGCGCTGAAAGCCGAACATCGAGTAGTACACATAGAAGGGCACCATGATGCGGTTGCTGGTGGAGTAGCTGGTGGCTGCTGCAATCCAGCTGGCCATGCCGCCGGCTTCGTTGATGCCTTCCTGCAGGATCTGGCCCTTGGTGTCTTCCTTGTAGTACATCACCTGGTCTTTGTCGACCGGGGTGTACTGCTGGCCTGCGGGGTTGTAGATACCGATCTGGCGGAACAGGCCTTCCATACCAAAGGTACGCGCCTCGTCCACCAGAATGGGCACCACGCGTGGGCCCAGGGCCTGGTCACGCAGCAGCTGCGTCAGGAAACGCACATAGGCCTGGGTGGTGGAGATTTCACGGCCTTCGGCCGTGGCTTCCATGACCGACTTGAAGGTGTCCAGCGAAGGCACGGTAAAGCTCTCGTCGGCCTTGGTGCGGCGGTGAGGCAGGTAGCCGCCCAGGGCCTTGCGGCGCTCGTGCAGGTACTTCATTTCCGGGGTGTCATCGGCCGGCTTGTAGAAGGGAATGTCGGCAATCTGGCTGTCCGGCACAGGAATGTTGAAGCGGTCGCGGAAGGCCTTGATGTCCTCGTCAGTCAGCTTCTTGGTCTGGTGCACATTGTTCTTGCCTTCGCCGGACTTGCCCATGCCAAAGCCCTTGACGGTCTTGATCAGCAGCACGGTGGGCTGGCCCTTGTGCTTCACAGCCGCAGCGTAAGCCGCATAGACCTTTTGTGGGTCATGGCCACCGCGGCGCAGTTCCCAGATGGCTTCGTCGCTCATCTTGGACACCATTTCCAGGGTCTCGGGCGTGCGGCCGAAGAAGTTCTTGCGCACGAAGGCGCCGTCATTGGCCTTGAAGGCCTGGTAGTCGCCGTCCAGCGTGTCCATCATGACCTTGCGCAGGGCACCGTCCTTGTCGCGCGCCAGCAGGGGATCCCACTCGCTGCCCCACAGCAGCTTGATAACGTTCCAACCGGAGCCACGGAACTCGCCTTCGAGTTCCTGGACAATCTTGCCGTTACCGCGCACCGGGCCGTCCAGGCGCTGCAGGTTGCAGTTGATGACAAACACCAGGTTGTCCAGCTTCTCGCGTGCGGCCAGGCCGATGGCGCCCAGCGACTCCACCTCGTCCATCTCACCGTCGCCGCAGAACACCCAGACCTTGCGGTTCTCGGTGTTGGCAATGCCACGGGCGTGCAGGTACTTCAGGAAGCGTGCCTGGTAGATGGCCATCAACGGGCCCAGACCCATGGACACCGTGGGGAACTGCCAGAACTCGGGCATCAGCTTGGGGTGCGGGTAGCTCGACAGGCCCTTGCCACCGGTTTCCTGGCGGAAGTTGAGCAACTGCTCTTCCGTCAGGCGGCCTTCCATGTAGGCGCGGGCATACACGCCGGGCGACACGTGGCCCTGGATGTAGAGGCAGTCGCCGCCGTGGTTCTCACTCTCGGCATGCCAGAAGTGGTTGAAGCCGGCACCAAACATATGGGCCAGCGAGGCAAACGAGCCGATGTGGCCGCCCAGGTCACCGCCGTCAATGGGGTGGTGGCGGTTGGCCTTGACCACCATGGCCATGGCGTTCCAGCGCATGTAGGCGCGCAAACGTTCTTCAATCTCGATGTTGCCGGGACAGATTTCTTCCTGGTCTTTCTCGATCGTGTTGACGTAGGCGGTGTTGGCCGAAAACGGCATGTCCAGGCTGTTCTGGCGCGCATGCGAGAGCAGTTGCTCCAGCAGGTAGTGCGCGCGCTCAGGGCCTTCTTTTTCTATCACAGCGGACAACGCATCCATCCATTCACGGGTCTCCTGGCTGTCTGCGTCTTGGCTGCTCGCGGGGCTTTGGGGAACTGCTGACATTCTTGTCTCCTGGTTACTTATAGGGGTGTCGCGAACGTAATTTAGTACGCCTCGCATTCGACCGACGAAGTTTCTCATATTTTATTTGGAATTTCAAGTAGTGCTTATTGAATTCATATTATGAAATTTTAGCGCAGTGCAGCATAGGCCGTGGCCTACACTCAAGGCATGCCCCTGACCGACCTGATTTCCCTGCCCAGTGCCCTGTCGCTGCCCCCGGTTGAGCAAGCCAAGCACTGGTGGAAGCGCCAGCACCCGCACCGCCAGGACCGGCTGGCCATGTTGGCGCCGCTGGTCGCTGTGCTGCTGTTTTTTGCAGCCATCGTGACCGCTTTCGGCTACCTGCGTGCTGAGGAATTCGACCGCGAGCAAGAGGCGGTGCAGCGCGATGTGGAGTACACCCAACAGCGCCTGCGCCTGCTGGAACGCCAGGAACAACTCACCCGCCTGGCCCGCGAAGTCTCCAACCGCGAGCTGGACATCGAAGACTTTCGGTCGCGCGCTGCGTCCATGCTCAACCAGTACCCGGAGATTCAGGGCCTGGCCTGGATCGACGAGCGGCACCGCGTGCGTGTAGGTACCGGCACGGCGATTCATCCGGCAGCTGTCTCCCGCGCACCGGCTGACCAGTCACCGCATCTGGAAAATGACAGGGCCTATGCCAGCGCCAAACTCAGCAACCAGCCGATCTATCTGCAGCGCCTGCGCGACAGTGAATTTGCGCCACTGATGCAAATCTACTTTCCCCTCAACGAGCGCAACCGCTTCTCTGGCGTGCTGTTGGCTGAACTGTCGGTGGATGGCCTGTACCGTTACGGCGTGCCCGACGAAGTCACTGCCCGCTATGCCATCTCGCTGCTGGACGCCAATGGCGCGCTGCTGGCCGGCACCGTCATCCCAACCCGCAAAGTGTCGAGCTA
Source organism: Rhodoferax lacus (assembly GCF_003415675.1). Lineage (GTDB taxonomy): Bacteria > Pseudomonadota > Gammaproteobacteria > Burkholderiales > Burkholderiaceae_C > Allorhodoferax > Allorhodoferax lacus. The sequence goes on along the minus strand of NZ_QFZK01000001.1, from coordinate 174,206 downwards.
CTGGTTGCCCTGGACCACCCGCAACAACGCCTACTCCATGCCGGTGTCTCCTGTGGGCAGCGGCCTGCTGGTGCGTGGCCAGGCCTACCGCGCCTCGCTGGGCGTGATTGGCAGCGGCCTGTTCTGGCTGGTGGGCACCCTGAGCGTGATGACTGCCTGGATGCTGATCGCCAACTGGCGCCATACGCGCAGGCGGCTGCAGGCGCAGCAGGCGCTGGTGGCCGAAACCAACTTCCGCCGCGCCATGGAAAACTCCATGCTCACCGGCATGCGTGCCATGGACTTGCAGGGCCGCATCACCTATGTGAACGCGGCCTTCTGCCAGATGACGGGCTGGCACGAGTCCGAGCTGATCGGCAGCTCTGCGCCCTTCCCCTACTGGCCCGAGTCGGATCGCGAACTGTTGGCCTCCAAGCTGGAGGAAGAGCTCTCCGGCAAATTCACGCCGGGCGGCTTTCAGGTGCGCGTCAAGCGCCGCGATGGCAGCACCTTTGATGCACGCCTGTATGTGGCCCCCCTGATTGACGCCATGGGCACGCAAACCGGCTGGGTCACCTCCATGACCGACATCACCGAGCCCAACCGTGTGCGCGAACAGCTCTCGGCCTCGCACCAGCGCTTTACCGCCGTGCTGGAGGCGCTGGACGCCTCCATCTCGGTGGCGCCCCTGGGCAGCGACGAACTGCTGTTTGCCAACAAACTCTACCGCCAGTGGTTTGGCACCCAGGCCAATGGCCACCTGCAACTCGTGGCCGAGGCCGGTGTGCCCAGCAGCCCCACCACCGACGACTCTGACGACAGCGTGGACTCGCTGGCCGGCCTGCCCACCGACGCCATTGCCGACACCGAAACCGAGAGTGGCGAAATCTATGACAGCGCCCTGGGCAAGTGGCTCGAGGTGCGCACCCGCTACCTGAGCTGGGTGGACGGGCGCCTGGCGCAAATGGTGATTGCCACCGACATCACCAGCCGGCGCCTGGCCGAAGAGCAGGCCGCCACCCAGTCCGAGCGCGCAGCCAACTCCAGCCGCCTGATCACCATGGGCGAGATGGCCTCCAGCGTGGCCCATGAGCTCAACCAGCCGCTCACCGCCATCAACAACTATTGCAACGGCATGGTCTCGCGCATCAAGTCCAAGCAGATCACCGAGGAAGACCTGCTGGGCGCCCTGGACAAGACCGCGCGCCAGGCCCAGCGCGCCGGCCAGATCATCCAGCGCATACGCTCCTTTGTAAAACGCAGCGAACCCAACCGCACGCCCTCGGACGTCAGTGTCATGGTCAGCGAAGCCATCGAGCTGGCCGACATCGAACTGCGCCGGCGCAATGTGCGGCTCAACCACTATGTGGCCGCGCGACTGCCCACCATGCTGGTAGACCCCATCCTGATCGAACAGGTGCTGGTCAACCTGCTGCGCAATGCGGCCGAGTCCATCGACACCGCACAGCGCCCCACGGCGCAGCGGCTGGTGGAACTGCGCGTGGTGCCCACCCGCATCGAAGGCCAGTCAGCCATCGACTTCTCGGTGCGCGACTCCGGCAAGGGGCTGGCACCCGAGGTCATGGCGCGCCTGTATGAGGCCTTCTTCTCCACCAAAGCAGACGGCATGGGCATTGGCCTGTCTTTGTGCCGGTCCATCGTCGAATCGCACCTGGGACGGATGACTGCCGAGAACATCTACAATGGCGCCGAGGTGGCAGGTTGCCGGTTTTCCTTCTGGATTCCTGTCGCTGACATCGGCACACTCGCACTTGAAGCGCCATCCCCAAGCACATAATCGTCTGGATAATTGAATGAGCCTGATACCAAAAAAAGGGACGGTCTACGTCGTCGATGACGACGAGGCCGTGCGTGATTCCCTGCAGTGGCTGCTGGAAGGCAAGGGCTACCGGGTGCGCTGCTTCGATTCTGCCGAGTCTTTTCTCAGCCGCTACGACGCCCGCGAAGTCGCCTGCCTGATTGCCGATATCCGCATGGGCGGCATGACAGGGCTGGAGCTGCAAAACCGCCTGATCGAAGGCCGCTCGCCCCTCCCCATCGTCTTCATCACCGGCCACGGCGACGTGCCCATGGCGGTGGACACCATGAAGAAGGGCGCCATGGACTTCATCCAGAAGCCCTTCAAGGAAGACCAACTGGTCAGCCTGGTGGAGCGCATGCTGGACCACGCCAAGGATTCTTTCTCTGATTACCAGCTCGCCATCAACCGCGACGCCCTGCTCTCCAAACTGACGCTGCGCGAGTCGCAGGTGCTCGAGCGCATCGTGGCCGGTCGCCTGAACAAGCAGATTGCCGACGATCTGGGCATCAGCATCAAGACCGTGGAAGCGCACCGCGCCAACATCATGGAAAAGCTCAGCGCCAACACCGTGGCCGATCTGCTCAAGATTGCCCTTGGGCAAAACGCTCCCAAAGTTTGAATCTCAACCTCATTTAAGCCCCTTGCCCGCACCTGCGAAGCTGCGGGCATTTTCATTACCGGAGATCCACAGCATGCCTGCAACAACGCACCCCGCAACCATCATCGACGGCAACGCCCTGGCCGCCCACACCCGTGCGGATGTGGCACGTCGCACTGCGCTGCTGAGCGCCCGCGGCCTCACCCCCGGCCTGGCCGTGGTGCTGGTGGGCGAGAACCCGGCCTCCGAGGTGTATGTGCGCAACAAGGTCAAGGCCTGTGGCGATGCGGGTCTGCACTCGGTGCTGGAGCGCTACCCCGCCACCATGACGGAAGCCGAGCTGCTGGCCCGCATTGATGCCCTCAACAATGACAAAAGCATCCACGGCATCCTGGTGCAGCTGCCGGTGCCCGCCCACATTGACGCGCACAAGGTGATTGAAGCCATTTCGCCTGCCAAGGATGTGGACGGCTTCCATGTCTCCAGCGCCGGTGCGCTGATGGTCGGCCAGCCAGGCTTCTGGCCTTGCACGCCGTATGGCTGCATGAAGATGCTGGAGTCCATTGGCTATAACCTGCGCGGCAAGCACGCCGTGGTGATCGGCCGCAGCAACATCGTGGGCAAGCCCATGGCCATGATGCTGCTGGCGCAAAACGCCACCGTCACCATCTGCCACAGTGCCACGGCGGACCTCAAGGCCATGACGCTGCAGGCCGACGTGATTGTGGCGGCTGTGGGCAAGCGCAATGTGCTGACGGCTGACATGGTCAAGCCCGGCGCCATCGTGCTCGACGTGGGCATGAACCGCAATGACGCTGGCAAGCTTTGCGGCGATGTGGACTACGCCGGCGTCAGCCAGGTGGCAGGCGCCATCACCCCGGTTCCCGGTGGTGTCGGCCCCATGACCATTGCCATGCTGCTGGTCAATACGGTGGAAGCGGCCGAGCGCGAAGCCGCAGCCCAGGGCCTTGCATAAGCACGGCCCCGTCCCCAAATACATACCCAAGCAATTTCTTTGCAACAACCCCCCTTTAGGCCCCATGAATCCACTGCTGCGTTTTGACACCCTGCCCCTCTTCGACCAGATCCACCCCGAGCATGTGCCAGAGGCCATTGATGCTTTGCTGGAACAGGCCGAAGGCGCGCTGGCCACTGTCACCGCGGACAGTTTCCCGGCCGAGTGGACGGCGGTTGCACGCGTGCTCGATGTCGCAACCGAAAAGCTCGGCATGGCCTGGGGTGCCGTCAACCACCTCAACAGCGTGGCAGACTCCACGGAGCTGCGTGCTGCCTACAACGCCGCCCTGCCCCGTGTCACCGAGTTCTGGACCCGCCTGGGCGCCGATGAGCGCCTGTACGCCAAGTACAAAGCCATGGACGTGGGCCAGCTCAACACCGAGCAGCGCCAGGCCCACAAAAACGCCATGCGCAACTTCGTGCTCGGTGGCGCCGACCTGAGCGGCACGGCCCGCACCCGCTTCGCCGAGATCCAGGAAAAGCAGGCCGCGCTCAGCCAGAAGTTCAGCGAAAACACGCTGGACGCCACCGACGCCTTTGCCTACTACGCCTCCGAGGCTGAAGTAGACGGCATCCCCGAAGATGTGAAGCACACCGCCCAGGCGGCGGCCCAGGCAGACGGCAAACCCGGCTACTTCAAGCTCAGCCTGAAGATGCCCTGCTACCTGCCGGTGATGCAGTTTGCCAAGAGCAGCGCCCTGCGCGAAATCATGTACCGCGCCTATGTCACCCGCAGCTCCGACCAGGCCGCCCCGGAGTCGCGCAAGTTTGACAACAGCGCCCTGATCCGCGACATCCTGGCCCTGCGCCAGGAAGAAGCACAACTGCTGGGTTACGACAACTTTGCCCAAGTCTCCCTGGTGCCCAAGATGGCGCAGTCACCCGAAGCCGTCACCACCTTTTTGCGCGACCTGGCCGCGCGTGCCAAGCCCTTTGCCGAAAAAGACCTGGCCGACCTGCGCGCCTTCGCCCGCGATCACCTGGGTATCTCTGACCCACAGCCCTGGGACCTGCCTTTTATCAGCGAAAAGCTCAAGGAGGCGCGCTACGCCTTCAGCGAGCAGGAAGTCAAACAGTACTTCACCGCGCCCAAGGTGCTGGCCGGCCTGTTCAAGATTGTGGAGACCCTGTTCGACGTGGCCATCCACCCCGACCAGGCCCCGGTCTGGAACCCCGGCGTGCACTTCTACCGCATTGAGCGCGCGGGCCAGCTCATAGGCCAGTTCTACCTGGACCCGAGTGCACGCACCGGCAAACGCGGCGGCGCCTGGATGGATGATGTGCGCGGCCGCTGGCAGCGCCCCGACACCGGAGCCCTGCAAACCCCGGTGGCGCACCTGGTGTGCAACTTTGCCGACGGTGTGGATGGCCGGCCAGCCCTGCTCACGCACGATGACGTCACCACCCTGTTCCACGAATTCGGCCACGGCCTGCACCACATGCTCACCCAGGTCAGCGAGCACGATGTCTCGGGCATCAGCGGCGTGGAGTGGGACGCGGTGGAGCTGCCCAGCCAGTTCATGGAGAACTTCTGCTGGGAGTGGAGCGTGCTGCAGCACATGACGTCACACGTGGAAACCGGCGCGCCCCTGCCCCGCGAACTGTTTGACAAGATGCTGGCCGCACGCAATTTCCAGAGCGGCCTGCAGACCCTGCGCCAGATCGAGTTCTCGCTGTTTGACATGCTGCTGCACAGCGCGCATGACCCGGCACAGGACTTCATGCCCCTGCTGGCCGCAGTGCGCAAGGAAGTGGCGGTGGTGTCGTCTCCGGCCTGGAGCCGCACGCCGCACACCTTCAGCCACATCTTTGCCGGCGGCTACGCGGCGGGCTACTACAGCTACAAATGGGCCGAGGTGCTCAGCGCCGATGCCTATGCTGCCTTTGAAGAAACCGCAGCAGCGGACGGTACACCCAGCGTGGAAACCGGCGCCCGTTACCGCCAGTCCATTCTGGAAGCCGGCGGCAGCCGTCCGGCCATGGAATCCTTCAAGGCTTTCCGCGGCCGCGAGCCCAATCTGGACGCCTTGCTGCGGCACCAGGGCATGTCAGCATAAACTGTGGCAACTATCTCGGGAGCATGCATATGAATCTGTTGGATCTGACCAAAGCTGCCAGCCAAGCCGCTGTCTGTGCACTCTTGCTGGTCGCCGCTTCGGCGCAGGCACAAATGGTGTACCGCATCGTCGGGCCTGACGGGCGCGTCACTTTCTCCGACAAGCCGCCCGTCAGTGCCGACCAGGGCAAGATCGCTGCCACCGGCACAGGCGGTGCCGCTGCAGCATCGGCAGCCTCTTTGCCGTTCGAGCTGCGCCAGGTGGCTACGCGCTACCCGGTCACCCTGTATAGCGGCCCCGACTGCGTCCCCTGCAGTACGGGGCGCGCCATGCTGAGCAGCCGTGGCATTCCTTTTTCGGAGCGCAGTGTCACCACCTCGGAAGACATTGCCGCACTCAAGCGCATCAGCGGCGAAGCGGCACTGCCCTTCCTGACCGTTGGCGGCCAGCGCATCAAGGGCTATACCGATGTGGAGTGGACCCAGTACCTCGACGCAGCGGGCTACCCCAAGACTTCCATGCTGCCCTCGGGCTACCGGCAGGCCTCGGCCTCACCGCTGGTGTCGTTGGAAAAGCCCGCAACAGCCAAAGCCGAAGAGCGGCCTGAAACACGGCCTGAGCCATCGGCACCCGCTCCCTCCAACCCGGCCGGCATCCAGTTCTGAGTATTAGAAGTTCAGGGTCTTCACGCCGCTGGCGGTGCCCAACAGGCAGACTTGGGCGCGCTGGAAGGCAAACACACCCACCGTCACCACACCGGGCCACTGGCTGACTTCGGCCTCAAAGGCCAGCGGGTCGGCAATCTGCAGGCCGGTGACGTCAATGATGTACTGGCCGTTGTCGGTGACCAGCGGTTGGCCGTTCTTCAGACGGATGGTGCCCACACCGCCCTTGGCCGCAAATTGCTGGATCACGCGGCGCGTGGCCATGGGGATCACTTCCACCGGCAGCGGAAACTGGCCCAAGGTCTGCACCAGCTTGCTCTCGTCGGCAATGCAGACAAAGCGGTCTGACTGCGCGGCCACAATTTTCTCGCGCGTCAGGGCCGCGCCTCCTCCCTTGACCATGTTGCCGTGGGCATCGATCTCGTCAGCGCCGTCGATGTAGACCGACAGGCGCTCCACTTCGTTGGAGTCAAACACGGTAATGCCCAGGGCCTGCAGGCGCTCGGTGCTGGCCACCGAACTGGAAACCGCGCCCCGGATCTGGTCCTTGATGCTGGCCAGCGCGTCAATGAACTTGTTCACCGTGGAGCCCGTGCCCACGCCCACGATCTCGCCCGGCACCACGTATTGCAGGGCGGCCTGGCCCACCAGAGTTTTGAGCTCGTCCTGCGTCAAAGGCGTGGTGGATGCGGCGATTGCGGGGCTTGGACTGGCAGTGGTATTCATGGCGGAAAATCAGGGTAGTTAAAAAATATTGCAGGAATTATCAATGGCTCTTGTCCCCTACAGCCTGGCGCGCCCCTTTTTGTTTGCGCTGGACCCCGAAACCGCCCACGACCTCACCCTCTCCAGCCTGGCCGCCACCCAGGGCAATGCCCTGTCCATGGGCTACCGCACGGCACGTGTAGAGGACCCGACAGAGCTCGCAGGCCTGCGCTTCCCCAACCGCGTGGGCCTGGCCGCAGGCCTGGACAAAAATGCCCGCTGCATCGACGGCCTGGGCGCCCTGGGCTTTGGCTTTGTGGAGGTGGGTACCGTCACCCCCTTGCCGCAGGACGGCAACCCCAAGCCGCGCATATTCCGCCTGCCCAAGGCCAATGCGCTGATCAACCGACTGGGCTTCAACAACCACGGACTGGACGCCTTTGTGCGCAATGTGCAGCAGTCCGCCCTGCGCCGCGAAGCCAGCCCCTCCCTGCTCTTGGGCCTGAACATCGGCAAGAACGCCGCCACCCCCATCGAGGACGCCACCTCAGACTACCTGCGCTGCCTGGACGGTGTCTACCCGCACGCCGACTACATCACCGTCAACATCAGCAGCCCCAACACCAAGAACCTGCGCTCCCTGCAAGGCGATGCGGCCCTGGACGCCCTGCTGGGTGCCATTGCCGAGCGGCGCGAACTGCTGGCCCAGCGCCATGGCAGCCGCAAGCCCATCTTCCTGAAGATCGCACCAGACCTGGATGCCGCACAGATTGAAGTAATTGCCGCCACCCTCAAGCGCTATGGCACAGACAGCAATGGACAGGTCAACAACGCCTGGGGCGTGATCGCCACCAACACCACGCTGAGTCGTGACGCTGTCCGGGGCCTGCCGCACGCGGAAGAAACAGGCGGTCTCTCGGGTGCGCCTGTATTGGAAATGAGCAACCAGGTCATTGCGCAGATGCGTGCCGCGCTGGGCAAGGGCTTTCCCATCATCGGCGTGGGCGGCATCCTGAGCGCTGCCGATGCAGTCTCCAAAATCCGGGCCGGTGCCGACGTGGTGCAGATCTACACGGGCCTGATTTACCGCGGGCCCGCCCTGGTCAAGGAGTCTGCGCTGGCACTTCAGGCGCTGCGCGCCCCATGAAGGCGTAGGCATCGGCCTCGGGCATGCCAAAGGCAAAGCTCACCGGGCCCTGGGGTGTGCTGCCGTAGCCGTAGCCCCGAGTTTCGCTGATCAAGGTGGTTTTCAGAACCACTTGCGTGCCCTCGTTGCAATGTAAATCAACTTCGGCAGAATAGGTGGCGGTGTAGCGCATGCCGCCGCTGCAGGTCGTGATGGTGGCGTTTTTTTTGACAGTTTCATCAGCGGCAAAAGACACCCGGCCCGTGCGGTCCGGCACCAGCGTCACGGTCCCGCCCAGCATCTGGCCGTTGACCGACAGGAATGCGTACTCGCTGCTGGAAACCAGCAGCAGGCCCACATCATTCACCTTCGCACAGCCACACAGCAGCAAGACCATCAAGGCACTGCCATACCCCAACGCACGGCCTGCAAAACTCTGCTGCTTCATGGAACACCTCTTGTATGTGGATGGCAGCACCCAAACAGACCTGCCGGTGTACCATCTTAGCCAATTCCCCTGCGCCCAACTGATGTCCTCCTACCCGCCCAATGCCTTCGAGGCCACCGCAACCGCCTCGCCCTGGCGCCGGGTACTGCAGGGCCTGCTTGCCTTGCTGCTCTTGCTGGCTGTCGCCTGGTGGCTTGGCCCACGCAATGACTTTGGAGCCGCCATGCCCACCGCCCGCCCGCTCCCCCCTCAGGACATTGCACAGCTGGACCACTGGCTCCAGACCAGCGAGGCCGCCTTTGCCGACCTCAAGCCCGGCAACGCCAAGGGCATCGTATGGGCTGGTGCAGCCGCGCAGCGCACGCCCTGGGCGGTGGTCTACCTGCACGGCTTCTCGGCCAGCCGCCTGGAGACTGCCCCCCTCACAGAGACCGTGGCCCGGCAGCTGGGTGCCAATGTGTTCTACACCCGCCTGACGGGGCATGGCCGCGCCGACCCATCCGCCATGGGTGAGGCCCGTGTGCAGGACTGGATGGCAGACACCCTGGAGGCCGTTCGCATCGGGCAGACCCTGGGCGAGCGGGTGCTGGTCATAGGCTGCTCCACCGGAGGCACGCTGGCGACCTGGCTGGGCACCTCGGCTGAGGCCAACAAGGTCAACGCTTATGTGTTTGTTTCACCCAATTTTGGCCCCAAGGACAAGCGCGCTGACATCGTCAACATGCCTTGGGGACAAAAGGTGGCACTGTGGATCCAGGGCCCCACCCGAAGCTTCACGCCGGAGAACGAACAGGAAGCCATGGCCTGGACTCCCAGCTACCCGACCAAGGCCATTTTCCCCATGATGGCCCTTGTCAAGAATGTGCGCGAGAGCGACCTGTCCCTTTTCAAGACCCCGGTACTCATGCTGTACAGCGTACGCGATGAGACGGTGGAGCCCGCCGAAACACTGGCCGCCTTCACCCGCCTGGGCTCAAGCCGCAAATCACTGGAACCGGTTGACTACAGCCAAAGCAAAGGGCAGCATGTGCTCGCTGGTGCCATAAAGGACCCGGCCGCCGTGGCACCCATGGCAGACACCATAGTCCAGTGGCTCACAGCACTGCCCAAGGAAACGAACTAAGCGATGGATCCCGCCGCCAAAGACGCTGAAAACGTCAACCGCCTGCCCCTGCGCTCGCTCGGGCTCAAACCCGGCATGGCCATGCAGACCCGGCGCATCGTCGAGGGCGCCTCAAAAAAGGAATCGCAATACTTTGGCGCCATCGAGGGCAAGGGCGTGATGGTGGGCCCACTCGGTGCCGATGGGGCCAAAACCGAACTCGAAGAAGGTGAGGTCTGTGTGGTGCGGGGTTTTACCGGGCAATACGAGTACTCCTTTCTCACCAAGGTCCTGCAAACCTTCGAGAAGCCCTTTGCCTATGCGCTGCTGTCGTATCCCGCCCAGGTGGACGCGCGGCTGGTGCGCCAAAGCATGCGCATCCAATGTTCCTGGCCCACCAAGGTCATCGTGCCTGCGGATGGCGGCACCCCCGGGGCGCAGGACGCCACACTGATTGACCTCAGCACCAGCGGCGCCATGGTCAAGGCCAGCACGCAGGTCGCGGCCTTGGGCACCAGCGTGCAACTGGCCCTGTCGGTCATGGTGGACAAAGCACCGCAGGATCTGTGCCTGACTGCCGCCATTTGCCACAACAACCGTGCCACCAACGAAGAGGCCTATTTCGTGGGCCTGGCCTTCAAGAGCCTCACACCGCAAGACAAGCTGGTGCTGAGCTACCTCACCCAAAGCCCCCAGACCTGATACCGCCGCCTGCCCCGCCTGCCGGGGCTTGGGTTGGTGCGTCCTTTTTTTTCCACCTGTCCGCTTGCCTATTCAGGGACCAGGCTGTAAATTAAATGTTCGAATGAGAATACAAATTGATTGAAAGCGCTTGCTCGCAGGACACGGCCACGGTCTGTTCCCAAGCAAGAAAATACAGGAGAGGGCGGCATGAATCTTCGGGGAGTCCAGTTGCTCACCACTGCACTGTGGTTGGTGCAGCCCGCACTGCATGCCCAATCGCTGCCCCAACTCATTGACGGCGTACTCACTACCCATCCTTCCATGCGCTCACAACGGGCGCTGGGTGATTCCGCCAAAGAGGCGGTGGAAGGCGCCAAATGGCAGTTCTATCCCACTCCCTCCATTGGCTTTGAACAGGTAGACGCCAGCCACGCCGACCCCAACTATCCCGCCTACGGCGACAAGAGCGTCACCACCCTGCGTTTGCAACAACCCTTGTGGACCGGTGGGCGGCTGACTGCCGGACTGGACCGGGCCCAGGCCGGTGTGGTCGCCAGCCAGGCCTCGCTGGACAGCGTACGCCAGGACCTGGCCTTGCGGGTGCTGCAGTTCTATGCAGACTGGTATGGCGCACTGCTCAAGCGCCAGGCCTATGAAAAAAGCCTGAAGGCCCACAGGACCTTGCAGGACCAGATCAACCGGCGCATCGCCGGCGGTGTCTCACCCCAAAGCGACCTGACCCTCTTGCTGGGGCGCGCCCAGCAAACCGAGGCCGACCTCTCCACCGCGCAGGCACAAGAGCAAAGCGCCCTGGGGCGACTGAATCAGCTGCTGGGCCATAGCCTGCAAGCCCGAGACCTTTCAGCCAGCCTCAGCACGCCCCAGGCCATTGCCGCCAGCGCACAGGAACTGCTGGAGCATGCCCAGGCACACAACCCCGGCGTCATCAAGCTGCGGGCGCAGGCGCAGATTGCCGAGGCAGAAGTCACCAGCGCCAAAGCCGACCTCAAGCCCGAAGTCTATTTGCGCGCGGAGAGCCAATACGGCAACCGCCTAGACCCTCGCACAAATGGAAACACCGGAACCATCCCGGTACAGACTGGCGATTTGGTGTGGGATTCATCAGATGGCAACTATTCAACCCATGTGATCCTGCCAACAACCAGCACAGACGGTGTACGGGTCCACATGCAAAACCATGCCTCCTATTACTACCAGGTCGACACCAACAATACCAACCTGGACGCTTCCCTTCCGATCGGCAGACTTGCCACAGCCGACTTTGTGTTTTCTGCCGCGCAGGGTAAATGGATTTATGAGGGTTGAGTGGGCTACCTGGGTGCGCAATACAGCGTAGATGGCGGGGCCTTCAGCGCGAACTATGTGGCGCCCACCAGCCAGGGCGCACATACCGTGCAGGTCAAACAGACCGATGCCATAGGCAACGTCAGCGCACCCACCAGTTACAGCTTCACGCTGGACACGGTGGCGCCCACGCAGACCGCAAGCATCGCCAGCTACACCGGGAACGCCGGCACCGGTTCGGATGGTACTTTTGGCAGCGGCACCACGACGGACGACGCCACGCCGGTGTTGAACGGCCGACTGTCTGGCGCCATTGGCAACAATGATGTGGTGCGCATTTTTGACGCAGGCATCTTGATTGGCATGGCGACGGTGGAAGGAACCAGCTGGCTCTTTTCCACTCCTACCCTCATCGATGGCAGCGCGCACAGCTACACGGCTGCTGTGATGGACGCAGCGGGCAATGAAGGTACCGCGTCCAGCGCCCTTGGGCTGGCGGTGTCTGCTCCCTTTGAAAGGCTGGTCAACGCCAGCATTACCGGCAATGCTGCGGGCTGGTCCTTCAACCAAGGCGTCTCCAGTGTGGTTTACCTGAGTGACAACATCGATTTCAATGGCAGCAATGCTGCCGCGGGAGGTAGCGCCTACCAAGTGCTCAAAAATTTGCTGGTGGGCAAAAGCTACACAGTTCAGTATGAACTGGGGGAAATTGGCGCAGTGGGCCAGCACACCATGCTGGCCGAGGTGAGAGACGGCAGCGTCTGGAATGCGGGCACGCAAATGGCCTCGGACACCTATGTACAAACCTCGGCCACCACGACCCTGCACAGTTTCACCTTCACTCCCACCAGCAGCACCGCAACACTGGTGTTTACCAACACCGCAACGGCCAACACGGTAAACACGGACCTGGCTCTGAACCAGGCCAGCGTCATGCTGACTTCAGAGGCGGCCAAGCGCGCGGCAACCCCGCTGGTGCTGGACCTCAATGGCGACGGCGTGCAAACCGTGGACCTGGCGCATGGCGTGCTGTTTGATGTGGCCAACACCGGTGTGGCCAGGCAGAGCGCCTGGGTCAGCAGCGGTGACGGCCTGCTGGTGCGCGACACCAACCAGGACGGCCGGATTGCCAACGGCGCCGAGCTGTTTGGCCAGGGCACGCTGCTGGCCAACGGCACGCACGCGGCCAACGGCTTTGCGGCCCTGGCGCAGTTCGATGCCAACCACGACGGCAAGATCGACGCGCAGGACGCCATGTTCAGGGAGCTGAAGGTCTGGCGTGATGCCAATGGCGACGGTGTGAGCCAGGCAGGCGAACTGCACGGCCTGGCTGACATGGGAATCGTTTCCTTCAACCTCAAGGCCACTACCGGCTACGTGGCGGAAAACGGCAATCTGCACGGTCTGGTGTCGAGTTACACCACGGCCGACGGCGCCGAGCACGAACTCGCCGATGTGTGGCTGCAGCAGGCCACGGTGGCGGCCAGCCACGTGCTTTGAATCAGTTACGTCAGGCTTTGGTGTCCAGCAGGGCACCAGCCATGGCGTTGCCGGTTTTGAAGACAGCCAGATTGGCCAAAAAGGCGTTCTTGGCCTGGAGTTGGTTGACCAGATCTGTCTCCAGCGCCGGGCCGCTTTGCTTGGAGGCCACCACGCTGGCCGACACACCGCCTTCGCCCTGCGGGGTTTGCAGCACCTCCTGGCGCTTGTAGCCCTCGGTCTGGGCATTGGCCACGTTGTTGGCAGAGGCGTTGAGCTGGGTTTGCGCCGCGTTCATGCCCGACAGCGCGATGGAACCGATAGAAGCCATGACAACACTCCCCCAATAAAAAAAGGCCTGAAGACAATCTTCAGGCCCGATTTTGCAGCACAGGCCGTGGCCCGCATTGCAATGGTCTTGTTTGCGGCTTAGGCGAAGTTGGCTTCTGCAAAGCCCCAGTTCACCAGCTTGTCGAAAAAGGTTTCGACATACTTTTGACGCAGATTGCGGTAGTCAATGTAGTACGCATGTTCCCACACGTCAACCGTGAGCAGGGCCTTGTCGGCAGTGGTCAGGGGCGTGCCGGCAGCGCCGGTGTTGACGATGTCCACAGAGCCGTCAGGCTTCTTCACCAGCCAGGTCCAGCCGGAGCCGAAGTTGCCCACAGCCGACTTGACGAAGGCTTCCTTGAAGGCGGCGTAGCTGCCCCACTTGGCAGTGATGGCGGTTGCCAGGGCGCCAGTGGGTTCGCCGCCACCGGCGGGCTTCATGCCGTTCCAGAAGAAGGTGTGGTTCCAGATCTGGGCGGAGTTGTTGTAGATGCCGCCGCTGGACTTCTTGATGATTTCTTCCAGCGTCAGGGCTTCGAATTCGGTGCCCTTTTGCAGGTTGTTGAGGTTCACCACATAGGCGTTGTGGTGCTTGCCGTGGTGGAATTCCAAAGTCTCTTTGGAGTAGGCAGGGGCCAGCGCGTCAATGGCGTAAGGCAGGGGGGGCAGGGTGTGTTCCATGGATTCCTCTAGGGTTGGTGGTTAGTTGGTCAATTTCGCGACTGGTGCATTGTAGGAATTAATTTGCACGCTTGCCCTGTACCTGCAGATCAACCGCACCATCGGCCAGGGTTGCCACCAGATGTTGCCCTGTTCGTACCTGTTTGATGCCGGTGACGGGGTGGCCGTCCTCCTGAGTCAGCCAGGCGTAGCCACGCTGCAGGACGCGTGCCGGGTCCAGCGCCTTGAGGCGCAACTCGCTGCGGCCACACGACTCGTGCAGGCGCTGCAATGCCTGCTGCGTGGCGCGGGGAAAGTTCTGCTGCAGCATGGCCAGCGTGCTCTGGCGCCTTTGCACATCGGCGCGCAAGGCATGCGACATGGATTGCTGCAGGGTGGCCAGCTGCGCGCGCTGGCGCGCCATGGCCAGTGTGGGGCGGCCAATGCGTGCGGCTAGGTGGTCCACCTGCTGGGCCTCGCGCTGCAGGTAGCGGGTAAGGGACAGGCGCAGGCGGGCCTCGGTGTCTTGCAGCGCGCGCTGGTAAGACTCGGTGCTGGCACTGACCAGCTCGGCTGCCGCCGTGGGCGTGGGGGCACGCAGGTCGGCCACAAAGTCGGCGATGGTGAAATCGGTCTCATGGCCCACGCCGCTGATGATGGGCACCGGGCTGCTGGCAATGGTGTGTGCCAGCTGTTCGTCATTGAAGGCCCACAGGTCTTCCATGGAGCCGCCCCCCCGCACCAGCAGGATGACGTCTATGGGCCTTGGGCTGGAGGCGTCTTCTGCCAGCGCGTACAGGGCCTTGAGGGCCTGCACCAGTTCACGTGGCGCGCCCTCGCCTTGCACGCTGGCAGGTGAAAGCAGCACCGGGATGTGCGGTACGCGGCGCTGCAGCGCGCTCACCACATCGTGCAAGGCGGCCGCCCCCAACGAGGTCACCACGCCAATGCTGCGCGGCATGGTGGGCAGGGGCCGCTTGCGTGCCGCATCAAACAGGCCCTGGGCTTCCAGCCGGGCCTTGAGCAACAGGAACTGCTCAAACAGACTGCCCTGCCCTGCCCGGGTCAGGCTTTCCACAATCAGCTGCAGTTCGCCGCGCGGCTCGTACACGCCCAGGCGGCCGCGCACTTCGACCTTTTCGCCATCACGCGGCACAAAGTCCAGCAGACTGGCGGCGCGGCGGAACATGGCGCAGCGCAACTGGCCGCTGGCATCCTTGAGCGAGAAGTAGCAGTGGCCGCTGGCCGCACGCGAAAAGCCGGTGATCTCACCGGCCACGGCCACCGGGTTGAAGCGCGATTCCAGCGCATCGGCAATGGCGCGGCACAGGGCGCCTACGGGCCAGACGCGTGGCTGCGTTGCAAGAGTGCCTGTTTCAACCACGGTGAAGTCCTGGCAATAGATGGGCGGCACTTACATTTGGACGCATATAAAAGCTCCACAAAATGCCGGTTGGGCGCTTGGGCGGGGTGGACCCCTTGGACAGCCATGAGTCTGTGTCTAAGTGCATTGATTTCATTGGGAATTTTTCTGCTGCAAATGTCATCAAAGTGTCAAAACGCTGGACCTGTGCGGCTCGCGGGTGGTGGCACACCGACTTTTGCACAAAGTTATCCACACAATCTGTGCGCTGATGCCTGCACCGACTAGGCCATAATCACACGCACAAATCATTCGCACGGAGGGGACTTTTGCTTTCCATCATACAAGCCGCAGGCTGGCCTATTTGGCCTCTGATCGCATGCTCTATTCTCGCTCTGGCCATCGTCATTGAACGCTTCATCAGCCTCAAGTCCAGCAAAGTCATACCGCCGCGTTTGCTGGAAGAAGTCATTGGGGTAACCCGCAAAGGCATTCCAGCCGCCGACGTGATTGCCCAACTGGAAAAGAATTCCGCTCTGGGCAAGGTGCTGGCCAGTGGCCTGCGCGCCGTCAACACCGAGCCGCAAATCAGTGAAGAAGACTTGCGTGCCAGCATGGAAAACGTGGGCCGCCAGGTGGCGCACAAGCTGGAGCACTACCTCAGCGCGCTGGGAACCATTGCTTCGGCCGCACCCCTGATGGGCTTGTTTGGCACGGTGGTGGGCATGATTGAAATCTTTGGCTCGCAAGCACCCGGCAGTTCGGGCGGCGGCAACCCGGCGCAGTTGGCGCACGGCATTTCGATTGCCCTGTACAACACGGCGTTCGGCCTGATCGTGGCCATCCCCTCGCTGATTTTCTGGCGCTACTTCCGTGGCCGCGTGGACGAGTACCTGCTGGTGCTGGAAGTGGATGCGGACCGCCTGGCGCGCCACATCAAGTCACTGCGCAAGTAACCGTCCACCACCCGAGCAAGAGCCATGCACTTTAGCCGCCGAAGAAATGACGAGCCGGAAATCAACCTGATTCCGTTCATTGACGTGTTGCTGGTGGTGCTGATTTTTCTGATGCTGTCCACCACCTACAGCAAGTTCACCGAGATGCAGGTCACCCTGCCCGTGGCCGATACCGATGCCCAGCGCGATTACCCCAAGGAACTGATCGTGGCAGTGGGGGCGGACGGTAATTTCAGCGTCAACCACTCTGTGCTGCAAGGCCGCAGCCTGGAAACCCTGGCGGCCGCGCTCACGGAAGCAACCAAGGGCGCCAAGGAGACTGTGGTGGTGATCAGTGCGGATGCCAGCGCCAAGCACCAGTCGGTGGTCACCGTCATGGAGGCCGCACGCCGCGTCGGCCTGAACCAGATTACCTTTGCCACCCAGTCGTCTTCGCAGGCGGCGCAGTAAGGCCCTGCCCGAGGTATTGGCTTGAAGCACACGCAGGGCCAAGGACTGATGCAAGCCTGGGAGCGCCGGGGCCCGTTGGCCGTGCTGCTGCTACCCATCGCACTGATCTATGCCGCCTTGCTGCAAGTGCGGCGCTGGCTCTACCAGACGGGTGTGCTCAAGGCCCGCCGGGTGGATTGCGCTGTCATTGTGGTGGGCAATGCCATCGCAGGCGGCGCCGGCAAAACCCCGACCACCATGGGCATCGTGCAGCACCTGCAAAGCAAGGGGATGGTAGTGGGCGTGGTGTCACGCGGCTTTGGGCGGTCTGACAACGCCGTGTGCCAAGTCACGCCCGACAGTGATGCAACCCTGGTGGGTGACGAACCCCTGCTGATTGCACGGGCCACCCAGGCCCCGGTGTTTGTGGCCGCTGACCGGCATGCGGCCGCCCGTGCGCTGCTGGCGGCTTACCCCAAAACACAGGTCATTGTTTGTGATGACGGCCTGCAGCACTACCCGCTGTACCGCGACCTGGAAGTCTGCGTGTTTGATGACCGCGGCACCGGCAACGGCTGGCTGCTGCCCAGCGGCCCCCTGCGGGAGCCCTGGCCGCGCACCGCCTTGGCCACGGTGGGCCAGCGCAATGACCGCCTGCTGGTTTTGCACACCGGTGCCACTGCGGCCTTTGCTGGCTTCCGGGCGCAACGCAAGCTGGCAGAACAGGCGCTTGCCAGCGATGGGCAAGGCAGGGCATTGAACACGCTGCAGCCGCCCTTGCTGGCCTTGGCCGGTATTGCCAGGCCCGGGAATTTTTTCAGCGCCTTGCGCGCCCTGGGGCTGCGCCTGGACAAGACCCTGGCCCTGCCCGACCATTTTGATTTTTCAACGCTGGATACGGCAGAGCTGCGCGGCCACCAGGTGCTGTGCACCGAGAAGGATGCAGCCAAGCTGTGGAAGGTCTGGCCCCAAGCCCTGGCCGTGCCCTTGGTACAAACGCTGGAGCCGGCTTTTCTGGACGCGCTGGACCAGATGCTGGGTGCGGTCCTGGCGGCAAAGTTATCATCCCCCCATGGACACCAAACTGCTTGAACTGATCGTCTGCCCCGTCACCAAGGGCAAGCTTGAATATGACCGCGAGAAGCAGGAGCTGATCTCCCGCTCGGCGCGCCTGGCCTACCCGGTGCGCGACGGCATACCGATTCTGCTGGAGACCGAAGCGCGCACTCTGACCGACACCGAGCTGGGCCTGTAAGCGCCCATGTCGTTCACTGTCCTGATCCCGGCCCGGCTGGCTTCTACCCGCCTGCCCAACAAACCCCTGGCCGACATCGCCGGCATACCCATGGTGGTGCGCGTGGCGCAACGCGTCGCACAGGGGCTGGCGCAACCCGCGCGCATTGTGGTGGCCGCTGACGACGCCAGCATCGTGCAGGCTTGCGAGCGCTTTGGCGTGCAGGCCGTGCTGACCCGGGTGGACCATGCGTCGGGCAGTGACCGGCTGGCCGAAGCCTGCGACATCCTGGGGCTGAACGACGAAGACATCGTGGTGAATGTGCAGGGAGACGAGCCGCTGATTGACCCTGCCCTGGTGCAGGCGGTGGCCGACCTGTTGCGCAGCCAGCCCGGCGCCAGCATGGGCACGGCCGCGCATGCCATTGACTCGGTGCAGGACTTCAAGAACCCGAACGTGGTGAAGGTGGTGTTGAACGCGGCCGGCATGGCCCTGTATTTCAGCCGCGCCCCCATTGCCTGGTGGCGCGATGGCTTTGCCGAAGGGCTACACGCCTTGGCCCAACCGGCGCCCTTGCGCCACATCGGAATTTACTCCTACCGGGCGGGCTTTTTGCGCCGTTTCCCCACCCTGGCCCAGGCACCCATAGAAGTCACCGAAGCCCTGGAGCAATTGCGCGCGCTGTGGCACGGTTACCAGATTGCAGTGCATACCAGCAACACGGCCCCGGGCGCCGGAGTAGACACGCCGGAAGACCTGGAGCGGGTGCGCAAAACCTTCGCCGCATAGCTGCCGGGCGGCGTGGCTCTGTAAGTTAGCCAACAGGCCTGCCATGCTATTCTCAACGAGTAATTTGCATGCAAAAGCACGGGCGTCATGCCTGTGAAACACAAACTGTTTAGACAAAAAAGAGGGGTTCCATGAGACTGATTCTGTTGGGCGCACCCGGCGCTGGCAAGGGCACACAAGCCACATTCATTTGCCAGAAGTACGGCATTCCGCAAATTTCCACCGGAGACATGTTGCGCGCAGCAGTCAAGGCTGGCTCCCCATTGGGTCTGGAAGCCAAGGCCGTGATGGCTTCAGGCGGACTGGTGAGCGATGAGCTCATCATCAACCTGGTCAAGGAACGCCTGACGCAGGCCGACTGCGCCAACGGTTTCCTGTTCGATGGATTTCCCCGCACCATTCCGCAAGCCGACGCCATGAAGGCAGCCGGTGTGCAACTGGACTACGTGCTGGAAATTGATGTGCCCTTTGAAGCCATCATCGAACGCATGAGCGGTCGCCGCTCGCATGCCGCCTCGGGCCGCACTTACCACGTCAAGTTCAACCCACCCAAAGTGGAAGGCGTGGACGACATCACAGGCGAGCCGCTGATCCAGCGCGAAGACGACAAGGAAGAAACCGTCAAGAAGCGCCTGGATGTGTACAGCGCGCAAACCCGCCCACTGGTGCAGTACTACTCGGACTGGGCTGCCAAAGACGCCGCCTCCGCCCCCAAGTACCGCGCCATCAGCGGCATGGGTGATGTGGACGCCATCACGGCCCGCGTGTTTGAGGCACTGGCGAAGTAAGCCTCTGTCACGCACACAAAAAGGTCGCAGTTGCGGCCTTTTTTTATGCTACTGCAATCTGCAGCATCAGCGCAATGCGTGCCTTCACGGCCGACCACTCCATGGCGACAAAGGCGCCGGAGCGCGCTGAGGCCGAGCCCCCCACCACCTGGCCATAGGCACAGCGGCTGACACGCACCACGCGCACACCCTGCGCCTGCGCTTCCTGCAGTGCCACCTCCATATCCTTGTGCACCGTGCCGTTGCCGGTACCGGCAACAACGATGCCGCGCAAGGGCGGCTGAGCCGCAGTTGCCCCCAACAAGGCGCGCACCACGGCCCCGCTGGCACCAGCATGGCTGGTGACGATTTCCACACGCGGCCAGCCCTGCGCCTGCAGTGCGGCACTGTCCACGGGTGAGCGCTCCACGTCGACTCCCGGCCAATTGGCCAGCAGGCGCACCCGGCCCTCCTCCACCAGCCCTACCGGCCCGGCTTCGCCGGAGTCAAAGGCATCCACACGGTAAGGATGCACCTTCTGCACTTGGGCTGCGCCATGGATTTTTCCTGCGCAGACCACCAGCACGCCACGCGCGCCCGGGCACAGCGACACCGACACCGCGTCAGCCATATTGGCAGGACCATCCGGCGTGAGAGAACTCGCGGGCCGCATGGCACAGGTCAGCACCACGGGCTTGTGGGCCAGCAGGGCGGCGGGTACCGCCTGCGACAAAAAGAAGGCTGTTTCTTCCAGCGTGTCCGTGCCGTGGGTGACTACCAGACCGGCAACTTCCGGCTGAGCCAGGTAATGCGTCACGCGGTCCAGCAAGGCCTGCCAATCGGCGTGCGCCAGGTCTTTGCTGTCGATCTGGCAGACCTGCTCGGACTCGGCCTGGCAGTCGCCCAGAACCTGCTGCAAACCGGGCACCCCGGCCAGCAAGGCCGCAACACCCACCTGTGCAGCGGTGTAGCCCACGTTGTCGCCAGCGCTTTGCGCGGTGCCGGCAATCGTCCCGCCCATACCCAGGAAAACAACTTTTTTCAGCATTTCACTCACTCTCTCTTGTCAAAGTTTAAAAACTGGTTAAAAATACAGTTACTGGATGGGAAAACAGTGTGTACAGACCCACAGCCGGTTTCACCTCACGCCAAAGGAGTCAGAATGCTCGAAAGCCCCAAACTCACTGCCAGACAACAGCAGATTCTGGATCTCATCCAAAGTGCCATTGCCAGCACCGGCTCCCCTCCCACCCGCGCAGAAATCGCCACCGAGCTCGGCTTCAAATCCGCGAACGCGGCCGAAGAACATCTGCAAGCCCTGGCACGCAAGGGCGTTATCGAGCTGGTCAGTGGCACCTCGCGCGGTATCCGCCTCAAGAGCGACGCCCTGCGCTCCATCAACGAGTCCCGTAGCAAGCAGTTCTCCATGCCCTTGCAGGGCTTCGCCCAATTGGCCCTGCCGCTGATTGGCCGCGTTGCTGCAGGCTCGCCCATTCTCGCCCAGGAGCATGTGGACCGTACCTACTACGTGGAAAACAGCCTGTTCCAAAGGCAGCCGGACTACCTGCTCAAAGTACGCGGCATGTCCATGCGGGACGCCGGCATCATGGATGGCGACCTGCTGGCTGTGCAGGCTACCAAAGATGCCAAAAACGGCCAGATCATCGTGGCCCGCCTGGGTGACGAAGTCACCGTCAAGCGCTTCCGCAGAAACAAGCACCTGATCGAGTTGCATCCTGAAAACCCGGACTACCAGACCATCGTGGTCGAGCCCGGCGAACCCTTTGAAATTGAAGGCCTGGCAGTCGGCTTGATCCGCAACACCATGCTCATGTAAGACCCTCCATACATTCCCGTCAGGCAGAACATCTATGAACATCGCTCTGGTTTTACAGCACAAGCTCGTGCTTGGCATTCAACGCCTTATGCAAGGCAGCTCCACTCCCCTGCTGGCGGCACCAGCGCGCATGGTGCGCAGCCATGTGCGGCCCAGCGTCGCTTACTCGCCCTTGCTGACAGTGGCACGCACTGGCAACGCGGGGGCAACGGCCAGTCGGCTAAGCGCCGAAAAGGTCATGCCGCTGCGCGTTTTGCGTGTGGTGGAAACCGGCATGCCACGTACCAGCACCGGCAGACTGGTGATCTCTGGCCGCATGGCCGACGTGTGTGCCGAGCTGGACCGGCTGGTAGAGCGCGAAGCTGCGCTGCACTAAAGCCCGGCATACCCGGCACCCTGCCGCTCAGGCGGCAGCGCCGAGCAGGTAGTCCTTCTTGCCCAGATCCACGCCGTTGTGGCGCAGGATGTTGTAGGCAGTGACGATGTGAAAGAACATATTGGGCAGCACCCACTGCTTCAGGTAAGCCTCACCTTGCATGGTGCGCACGGAGTCCTTTCCAACCGGAAACGTAATGTCCTTTGCTTCGGTGCCGTCCAGTGTTTGTGCTGGAACGGTGGCCAGATAGGCCAGCGTCTTGGCGATGCGCGCCTTCAACTCGGCCAGAGTCTGCTCATCGTCTGCAAACTTGGGCGCTTCCACACCGGATAGGCGCGCCACCCCGTTCTTGGCCGCATCACAGGCAATCAACACCTGCCGAGTGAAAGGCAACATGTCGGGTGCCAACCGATACTGCGTAAGGGCCACCGGGTCACAGCCTTTGGCATCCACAAAAGCTTGGGCCTTGTCCAGCATGTGGCTCAGGTTGCCGAGCATGGTTTGGAAGACGGGCAGACTGGCCGATGACATGGAGATAGGCATAAGGTTCCTTCATTGAATAGGGTGTGGGATGCGCATGGTAGCGCGTCTGCCTCCGCGCAGCTTCTTGGATGCCCTTCGAGGCAAGGCACAATTGGGCCTATGAATATTGTGATTCTTGATGATTACCAGGACGCGGTCCGCAAGTTGGAATGCGCCAGCAAGCTGCAGCCTTACCAGGCCAAGGTCTACACCAACACGGTCAAGGGGCTGGGCCAGTTGTCGGTGCGCCTGAAAGACGCCGACATCCTGGTGTTGATCCGCGAACGCACGCACATCAATCGCCAACTCATTGAGAAGCTGCCCAAGCTGAAGCTGATTTCACAGACCGGTCGCGCTGGTAGCCACATTGACCTGCAAGCCTGCACCGAGCGCGGTATTGCCGTGTCGGAAGGGGTGGGTTCAGCCGTGGCCCCCGCCGAGTTGACCTGGGCCCTGTTGATGGCGGCCATGCGCAGGTTGCCACATTACATCGGCAACCTGAAACACGGCGCCTGGCAACAAGCAGGCCTGAAAGCCGGCTCCATGCCCCCCAATTTCGGCATCGGAACCACGCTGGCTGGCAAGACCCTGGGCATCTGGGGCTATGGACGCATTGGCAAACTGGTTGCTGGTTACGCCCGCGCCTTTGGCATGCATGTTGTCGTGTGGGGAAGCGAGGCCTCAAGGGCTGCTGCGGCGGTGGATGGCTGTCTGGCCGCGCCAAGTCGCGAGATCTTTTTTGCGTCCGCTGATGTGGTGTCACTGCATTTGCGACTGAATGTGGCAACCCAGCACATTGTCACGGGCGCTGATCTGGCCTTGATGAAGCCCAGCGCGATTCTGGTGAATACCTCACGGGCCGAGTTGATTGAACCGGACGCCTTGATCGGCGCCTTGAACCGGGGCCGCCCTGGCATTGCAGCGGTGGACGTCTTCGAGACCGAACCCATACTCCAGGGGCACGCGCTGCTGCGTCTGGAAAACTGCATTTGCACGCCCCATATCGGCTACGTGGAGCAGAACAATTACGAAGAGTATTTTGGCCAGGCCTTTGACAATGTGGTGAATTTCATCAAGGGGACGCCCACCCATATTGTCAACCCCGGGGCGCTGCAGGTACGACGCTGAGCCCCGTCTGGTCTTGCAGATCAGTCGGGCTTTTTGTGCGCCATGTAGGCCGACATATCGAAGTCGATCAGGTTGTCATGCTCGGCCGGCTTCTGGACATCAGGGCCCACGTCCAAATTCAAATCCAGGTCAAGGTCCAGGTCGAGGTCCATGGGCGCGGTCGCAGCGCCATAGCCACCGGCACTGACAGGCAAAGGTGCAGTCAGTCCTGCATTCAAGGAAGCCGACTGCGAAAGTGCCTGTTGGTCGGGGCGTGAAGCGCTGAAGGGCGCCAAGTCCGAATCGTAGGCCTGATCCAGGCGTTTGAGCACACCGTACAAGAGCAGCAGGTCCTTGAAGGCTTCGAGGTCAATGCCTTGCTCCGGGTCATCTTCCGGCAGGCGCACCAGGCACTGCTCTATGTAGTCGATGGTGTATTCGGTAGGCCACAGCACGACGATCTGGTGGCAAATCTCGTCGTAGGTATCCAGCCCGTTTCCTTCCATCTGGAAGTTGGCGTAGTTCGGAATGCGTCCGGTGAACTGGGCATTGAACTCTTCGCGGTAGCGCTCGAAATCCGAGCGTCGGCTCAGGGTATGGAGTATTTTCAACAGGTCCAGCAGTACCAGCGGATTGCTGTCAGCGCTGCCACGGATACTGGACTCCAGCAAACGCACGGCCTCATCATGCTGGCCCAGCGCCATGAAGAACTCGGCCTGCTGCCGCACGTCCAGCATTTCCTTGGTGTTGATCGACTTCATGTTGCCCGGAGCACTGGGGGCAAAATCTGGTCGAGCCGGGCGCCCGGCGGTCACCGGTTGGTGTGCCGAAGCTGGCTCAGCTGCGGCGGCCGCAGCTGCGATGTTCATGGATAGGGTTGCAGCGACCGAAGTGCCTGCCATAGGTTCAATACCTGCTGGCCCTGTGGTGACTCGCTCGGCAAGCGAAGTGGGAGCTGAATCCAACGCAGCAGCCACGGATGGATTGGAGCTACCCAGTGAGCCTGGCGCCGTGGAACGGGCCGCAACAACAGGCAAAGCAGCTTCATGATGCGCGGCTTCTGCCGACCACCAAGGTGCAGCGGAAAACCCGCCAGAGCGCACACGCAGCGCGACGTAAGCCAGGGCGGCGACGCAGGCAAGCAGCAGTGCCCCCAAGCCGTAAACCAGGCTCCGGTCATAGTTTTGCGATGTGCTGCTTTCAACAGCGGCCGCAACCATCTGGATGTTTTGCTGGTTCTTGGCCGTCACCGCTTTCAAGCCCATGATGTCCGATTCCAGGGCTTTGGCACGCGCTTCACTTTTGAGCATGTCCTCGGCACTGGTGCTGCCAGCTTGCCATTTGGCGATTTCATCGACCCGCCTTTGCAGGTCTTCCAGCACTGCCGCATTGATCGCGTTGTTGGCCTTGGCTGGGGGCTGGGACAGTTTCAATACCGGCATTGCTGGCGGTTTTGCGGGCGCCTTGGCTTTGGCCGCCACCGGCAGACCAACCGAGGGAATGGGGGCAGCAACAACAGGGGTTGCCGCGGCGGGGGCCACTGCAGTCTGGGCGCCTGATGTTTCAGGGCGCGCAGCAGCCCTTGAAGCAGTTGCTGCGCCGGCCACTTCACTGACAACGTCCGACAGCAGGGTGTATTGCCGGGATGCCCTGGGACTGCAAACAGCCCGCAATGTCAACCGCACCAAGGCTTCATCGATACTGGCACTGGAAGTAATCCGCACCACGTGCGCGCCTGCTTGCGTGCCTGGCTGGACAGTCAGGACAATGCGGCTGCGCTCGATCGGGCTGTCGCCGTAGTGCACGTCGGCCTCAAAACAACTGGAAGAAACATCCTCTTCTGCCGTGGCTTGCACCAGCACTGACACGTCCAATGGCTTGCCCAGGATTGCCGCTCCACGAACACGGCCCAGTGTGAGGGCACTGCTGCAGGTTGATGCCAGCAGCAAGGCGGCAAAGACGCCCCAAAAAACGGGTTTACGGTTGAGCTTCATAGTTGCTTTGCATTTTGGCACAGGCAGACGCACCTTCCTTTGGGGGTTTGCCCAGTGTATTGCAGCTTGCAGTGACCTTGGCGAAAAACCGGAATGCAAATTTTGGCAATGGTGCGCTTCCCCCAAAAGCCGCACAGGCTCTGACGCCACGGCGACACAGGAATGTTCAAAGCTGCCTGGAGCAGCCGACAATGCAGGCCATGGACGAACCCATTCTTACTGTTGAGGAACGCGCAGCCATCAATGCAGGGCGCTGGTTTTCCTCCCTGTCGCCTTCGCTGCGGCACGACATCATTCGCTGTGCCTACGTCAAGCGTTATGCTGATGGCGCGCTGATTGCAGCCCGCGGCGAGCCGCCCGAAGAATGGCTGGCCTGTGCCAAAGGTGCCGTGCGGGTCAGCTCCACTTCGCTCTCGGGCAAGCAGATCACCCTGACCTATGTGGAGCCCGGTATCTGGTTTGGCGACGTAGCCATCTTTGATGGCGACCGCCGCACGCATGACGTCTATGCCCACGGCGACGCCACCCTGTTGTGCGTGGCCAAGGCGGATTTCAAGAAGATACTGGCCCTGCATGCGGAACTCTACGAGGCCTTGCTGCGCCTGCATGCACGGCGCATCCGCCAACTCTACGGTCTGGTGGAAGACCTCAACACCCTGCCCCTGCGGGCGCGGCTGGCCAAGCAGCTGTTGCATCTGGTGCGCAGCTACGGCGTGCCATCGCTCAGTGACGCCAGCGAGATACGTATCGGCCTGCAGCTGGCCCAGGAAGAACTGGCGCAACTGCTGGGCGCATCGCGCCAGCGGGTAAACCAGGAGCTCAAGAGCATGGAACGCGAAGATGCCATTCGCATAGAGCCCGGCGGACTGGTCATCCGCGACCGTGCCACCCTGCTGCGTATCGCAGAAACCGACCATTGAATGTCCCAAGCACCATGAGCGACTTTGACGACTTTGCGGGAACGCGCGCAGCCACCGGTCAGCACGCACTGGATGTGGCCGCGCTCAGCGCCTGGCTGACCAGCCATGTGCCGCAGTTTGAGGGGCAGGTGCAGGTGGAGATGTTCAAGGGTGGCCAGTCCAACCCGACCTACAAGCTGAGCACCCCATCGGGCAGCTATGTGATGCGCTGTAAGCCCGGGCCGGTGGCGCAATTGCTGCCTTCCGCCCACGCCGTGGAGCGTGAATACGCCGTGATGAGCGGCCTGGCCCATACCGCCGTGCCGGTACCGAAAATGATTTGCCTCTGTGAAGACGAGTCCGTGGTGGGGCGCGCCTTCTACCTGATGGAGTATGTGGAGGGGCGTGTGCTCTGGGACCCGGCGCTGCCGGGCATGGCAAACGCAGAACGCGCGGCCATTTACGACGAATGCAACCGCGTCATCGCCGCGCTGCATAGTGTGGACTTCAAAGCCCAAGGCTTGGGGAGCTATGGCAAGCCGGGCAATTACTTCGAGCGCCAGATCGGGCGCTGGAGCCGCCAGTACCAGGCATCCATCACCCAGGCCATTCCCGAGATGGACCACCTGATGGCCTGGTTGCCGCAGCACATACCGGCCATGGCGCGCGATGACCGCCTGGTGTGCATTGTTCATGGCGACTACCGGCTCGACAACCTGATGTTCGATGCGACAGAGCCCCGGGTGGTGGCCGTGCTGGACTGGGAACTGTCCACCCTGGGCCACCCGCTGGCCGACTTCAGTTACCACTGCATGGCCTGGCACATTCCCGCAGGCCTGTTTCGCGGCATCGGTGGCCTGGACTTGGCGGCACTCGGCATCCCCTCGGAGGAAGACTACATCCGGCGCTATTGCGAACGCACCGGCCTGGCCAGGCCTGAGCAGTTGCAGCAGGACTGGAGCTTCTACATGGCCTACAACCTGTTTCGTATCGCAGCCATCCTGCAGGGCATTGCCAAGCGCGTGGAGGCGGGCACCGCCTCGAGTGCACAGGCCGTGCGTTCGGCCGCTGGCGCCAGGCCGCTGGCGCAGTTGGCCTGGGCCTTTGCCCAACGGCTTTGAACGCCCTGCCCGATCACAAATCGCCTACCCACTGGAGACACGATGGACTTTGACTATTCGCCCAAAACCAAGGCGCTGCAGGCCCGCCTGCAACAGTTCATGGAATCACACATTTACCCGGCCGAAAGCCGATACCAGGCGGAGATTGCCGCCAACACCGCGGCAGGCAAGCGCTGGACGCCCCTGCAGGTCATCGAAGTCTTGAAGACCCAGGCGCAGGCTGCCGGTCTGTGGAACCTGTTCCTGCCCGTGGACAGCGCGCAGGCAGCCGGGTTTGAGGGCGCGGGGCTGACCAACCAGGAATACGCCCCGCTGGCCGAGATCATGGGGCGTGTGCCCTGGGCCAGCGAAGTCTTCAACTGCTCGGCGCCCGACACCGGCAACATGGAAACCATTGCCCGCTATGGCTCCGAGGAAAACAAGCGCCAGTGGCTCAAACCCCTGCTGGCCGGAGAGATCCGCTCGGCCTTTGCAATGACCGAGCCGGCGGTTGCCTCCAGCGATGCCACCAATATCGAAACCCGCATGGAGCGCCAGGGCGACGACTACATCGTCAATGGCCGCAAGTGGTGGACCTCCGGTGCGGGTGACCCGCGCTGCGCCATCTACATCGTCATGGGCAAGACCGACCCGGACGCCGCACGCCATTCCCAGCAAAGCATGCTGCTGGTGCCTGCCAGCACACCGGGCGTGACCGTTGTGCGCCCCTTGAGCGTGTTTGGCTACGACGACGCGCCGCACGGCCACATGGAGGTGGCGTTCGAGAATGTGCGCGTGCCGGTGGGCAATCTGCTGCTGGGTGAAGGGCGCGGTTTTGAAATCGCGCAAGGCCGCCTGGGGCCCGGACGCATTCACCATTGCATGCGCCTGATCGGCCTGGCTGAGCGGGCACTGGAACTCATGTGCAAGCGCACATCGGCGCGTGTGGCCTTTGGCAAACCCATCGCAGCCCAGACCGTGACACAGGAGCGCATTGCCGAGGCACGCTGCAAAATTGACATGGCGCGCCTGCTGACCCTGAAGGCTGCCTGGATGATGGACATGGCGGGCAACAAGTTTGCACGCAACGAAATCGCCATGATCAAGGTCGTGGCGCCCAATATGGCCTGCGAGGTGATTGACTGGGCCATACAGGCCTTTGGTGCGGCCGGCATGAGCGAGGACTTTCCGCTGGCCTACCTCTATACCTGTGCGCGCACCCTGCGCTTTGCCGATGGTCCGGACGAAGTGCACCGCAATGCCATCGCCAAGCTCGAGCTGGGCAAATACGCGCCTTCAGCCCAGCCTGTAGAGATGCCCGTCACGCGCGGCTGCTAGGACGCAGCCGCTGCCGGCTTGCTCAGGCAGAAATGCCTGACCACAGTTCGTTGAGGTCATGGAAGCGCCACTTGGCGGGATCTTCCCGGCTGATGATCTTGTCCGTCACGCCCGGGCGTGAGAGATCCACCAATTCGGGAACAATCCGCATATCCGACTTGGTGGAGAAAAACACCTTCACGGTGGGAGACGTCAGAGACTTGCCCGTCTGCTCCACCACCACGCCCAATCGCCCGGAGCTCAGCCGCACCAGGCTGCCGATGGGGTAGATGCCCATGCTCTTCACAAACGCCTGGAACACCTGCATGTCAAAGTGGCCCTTGGCCCACTCGGCCATGCGGCGCAAAGACTCTGCCGGGTCCCAGCCCGGCTTGTAGGGCCGGTTGGATGTGATGGCGTCATAGACGTCGCAGACGGCACCCATCTTGGCAAACAGGCTGATGTCCGCGTCCTTGAGGCCTTCCGGGTAGCCGGAGCCATCGGTCTTTTCATGGTGATGCAAACAGACATCCAGCACCACGGGATCCACGTTCGTGCCTGTCAGCAGCATGCGGTGCCCCTCGGAAGGGTGCCGCTTGACGATATCGAACTCGGCATCTGTCAGCTTGCCGGGCTTGTTCAGAATCTCCATGGGAATCATGGCCTTGCCCAGGTCATGCATCAGGCCGGCCAGGCCGGCCACACGCGTCTGCTGCTCATCGAGCTTGAGCTGTTTGGCCAAGGCGACCATCATGGCGCAGACCGCCACCGAATGCATGTAGGTGTAGTCATCCACCGTCTTGAGCCGGGCCAGGCTGATCAGCGCACTGGGGTTGCGGGCCACCGAATCGGTGATTTCCTCCACCAGCTTTTGTGCGCCACCGGTATCCACCGTCTTGCCCATGCGGGCTTCTTCGAACATGGAGATTACGGCGCGCTTGCCCTGTGAGCAAATCTTGGTGGCGTGCGCAATTTCCTGGGCCGTGCTCAGGGGTGTGACATTGCGTCGCTCCAGCACCACCTGCTCCAGGGCGGCCTCGACTTCCGCGTCGGACTCGGCCTCCGATACCGAGGCTTCACCAGTAGGCACATCAAGGCCCTTGTCGCAATCAATCCAGACCTCCTTGATGCTGCTGGCAAGAATGCTGGCGAGGTCTTTGGGGTCGTTCAGGACAAAGCCCGTGCGCCAAAAAGGATGCTCCATCCAGGAGCCACAAAACTCCTTCAGGTGCATGCCCAACTGCAGTTGCTGAACCGTAATTTTTTTTAACATAGCAGACCCGGATCTCAGTGCAAATGGCGCGGTTTGCGTCCCCCGCCATGTCCGCCACCGTGATTTCCACCCGACCCACGGGGCGGCTTGCCAATTTCAAGAGAGTGCACCAGTGCATCAAAGCGCTGTGCAAACAGTTTGTCCACTTCGGCCACCACGCCACCGAGTTCGGAGCCGTCAAAATGGCGCTCCATCATGCTGATCATGTCCTGCACCAGGAGGTCTCGCTGCACCTGCATGATGGCCGCAGGATTGGGGCCTACAAACAGCATGACAAAGTCGTCACGCGATTCGGCGTTGGCGGGGGCATCCTCGTTGTCGAAATCGGCGTCGTAAAAGGTGACTTCGATGGCTGCGCCGGTGTCGGCAATTTCATTGAGGTTCATGCAGACCTCATCGAGCGTCTGGCGAAAATCATCATCGCCCGCCACCGTCCAGCACATCTGCAGCACGTGTTCTTCGGCATCGAACTTGATGCCCGGCTCGTCCTCATAGGAACTGTTGGCGCCGTCGGCAAGGGAGCGGCAGCCAGCATACTTCCACATGGGTTTGAGGGACTCCTGGACCTGCTCAAAGCCAATATCTGCGCGTAACAGCACCTGACCATGAACATGTATCTCAAACGGGGCGTTATAGCGTGGCATGGCGTTCAGTGTAGTTGTGCATTTGGTGCCCGAGACCGGAATCGAACCGGTACGCCCGTTATTCACGAAGCGGCGGATTTTAAGTCCGATGTGTCTACCTATTTCACCACTCGGGCACACGACCTATTGTGGAACAAAAAAGCCCCGTCATCGAACAATGACGGGGCTTTCATGATCCAGAATTTCTGGAGGCGCGACCCGGAGTCGAACCGGGCTAACTGGATTTGCAATCCAGGGCATAACCGATTTGCTATCGCGCCGGTTATCTCTTGATTCTTCGTCTAAAGAAAAAGGGAAGCGGAAGCTTCCCT
This sequence comes from Rhodoferax lacus, assembly GCF_003415675.1. Lineage (GTDB taxonomy): Bacteria > Pseudomonadota > Gammaproteobacteria > Burkholderiales > Burkholderiaceae_C > Allorhodoferax > Allorhodoferax lacus. Next base: position 143,311 of record NZ_QFZK01000001.1, on the reverse strand, counting down.
TTTCGGAATCTGGAGCGGGAAAAGAGTCTCGAACTCTCGACCTCAACCTTGGCAAGGTTGCGCTCTACCAACTGAGCTATTCCCGCGTTTCAAGCCTCGAATTATAGCGCGCTTTTTTACCCGTTTAAAACACTGCAGCAAAAAAATCGACGCTACTCCCGGACTCAATGCTTCACCGACTCCTGGACACCATCCACCTTGACTACGGCAACCGCGGCAGCCGCAGGCTCGTCATCTGGCAGCGGAACCGGTTTGGTCTCCAGAGCCAGGTCCAGCACCTGGTCAATCCAGCGTACCGGCACGATCTCCAGACCGTTCTTCACGTTCTCGGGGATGTCCTGCAGGTCCTTGGCATTGGCTTCCGGAATCAGCACGGTCTTGATGCCGCCGCGCAAGGCAGCCAGCAGCTTCTCTTTCAGGCCACCAATTTCCGTGACTTCACCACGCAGGGTGATCTCACCCGTCATGGCCACATCGCCACGCACCGGGATGCCGGTGAGTGCCGATACAAAGGCGGTGGTCATGGCCGCACCCGCGCTGGGGCCGTCCTTCGGTGTAGCGCCGTCCGGCACGTGGATGTGAATGTCCTTCTTCTCGAAGGTCTCATCCTTGATGCCCAGTCGGCGGGCCCGGCTGCGCACCACGGTACGGGCCGCTTCCACCGATTCCTTCATCACGTCGCCCAGCGAGCCGGTACGGGTGATGACACCCTTTCCCGGTGTCAGCGCGGCCTCGATGGTCAGCAAATCGCCGCCCACCTCGGTCCATGCCAAGCCACACACTTGGCCCACCTGGTTTTGCTGTTCCGCACGGCCATAGGTGTACTTGCGCACACCCAGGTAGTCGTTCAGGTTGTCGGCAGTGACCTGCACCTGGCCCACCAGTTTCTTGAGCAACAGGCCCTTAACCACCTTGCGGCAGATCTTGGACAGGTCGCGTTCCAGCGCACGCACACCGGCTTCGCGGGTGTAGTAGCGCACGATGTCGCGCACGGCGTCTTCAGAAACCGTGAGTTCCGACTCCTTGACGCCGTTGTTCTTCATCTGCTTGGGCAGCAGGTAGGTGATGGCAATGTTGGTCTTTTCGTCTTCGGTGTAACCGGACAGGCGAATTACTTCCATGCGGTCCAAGAGGGCCGCCGGGATGTTCATGGAGTTGGAGGTGGCCACAAACATCACGTCGCTCAGGTCGTAATCGACCTCGACATAATGGTCGCCAAACTTGTGGTTCTGCTCCGGGTCCAGCACCTCCAGCAGCGCGCTGCTGGGGTCACCACGAAAGTCGGTGCCGAGTTTGTCGATCTCATCGAGCAGGAACAGCGGATTGCGCGTGCCCACCTTGGACAGGCTTTGCAGCACCTTGCCCGGCATGGCGCCGATGTAGGTGCGGCGGTGGCCACGAATTTCAGCCTCGTCACGCATGCCGCCCAGGGCCATGCGCACGTACTTGCGCCCCGTGGCCTTGGCAATGGATTGACCGAGCGAGGTCTTGCCCGCGCCCGGAGGGCCTACCAGGCACAGGATGGGCGCCTTGACCTTGTCCACGCGCTGTTGCACAGCAAGATATTCCAGGATGCGGTCCTTGACCTTGTCCAAGCCGTAGTGGTCTTCGTTGAGCACGGCTTCTGCATGGGCCAGGTTGTGCTTGATCTTGGTCTTGGCAGTCCAGGGCAGGCCGGTCAGCACGTCGATGTAGTTGCGCACCACGGTGGCTTCTGCCGACATGGGAGACATCAGCTTGAGCTTCTTGAACTCAGCCTCGGCCTTCTTGAGAGCCTCCTTGGGCATCTTGGCAGCCTTGATCTTTTTCTCGATCTCTTCGATGTCGGCGCCGTCTTCGCCCTCGCCTAGCTCCTTCTGGATGGCCTTGACCTGCTCGTTCAGATAAAAATCGCGCTGGTTCTTTTCCATCTGGCGCTTCACACGGCCACGGATTTTTTTGTCCACATTCAGGATGTCGACTTCGCGCTCGATCTGCTCGAACAGGTTTTCCAGGCGCTCCTTGACGCCCGACAGGCTGAGCACGGCCTGCTTGGCATCGAGCTTCAAAGGCAGGTGCGCGGCAATGGTGTCGGCCAGGCGGCCGGCATCGTCAATGCTGGAGATGGAGGTAAGAATCTCGGGCGGAATCTTCTTGTTGAGTTTGACGTACTGGTCAAACTGCTGCATCACGGCGCGGCGCAGGGCTTCAATTTCGCTGCTTTTGCCGCGCACTTTTTCTTCCGCACTCTCACCCATTTCGATCGGCGACACATTGGCCGTGAAGTGGGACTCACCCTCTTCGATGCGGTTGACGCTGGCACGCTGATGGCCTTCCACCAGCACCTTCACGGTGCCGTCGGGCAGCTTGAGCATTTGCAGGATGGTGGAGACACAGCCCATGTCAAACATGTCGGAGACCAGCGGGTCATCCTTGGCTGCGGCCTTTTGGGCCACCAGCATGATGCGCCGCTCGGCTTCCATGGCGGCTTCCAGGGCCTTGATACTCTTGGGACGTCCCACAAACAGGGGGATCACCATATGCGGGAAGACCACCACATCCCGCAGGGGCAGCAGGGGCAGATCGATGGGGTCGGAAGGTAAGGGAGTGTGGCCAGACATTGGTAAACCTCTTTATAACCAGCTATACATGGTTCGCTCGGGAGTTAATTCAAGTGCCCCATTATCAAATCGGGGCATCCACCCGAGCCCTGTGAATTGCACCCAAAGACCCCGCATTTGAGGGCTTTGGGGCATGGTTCACACCTAGGCTTTCTTGGCCGCTTCGCGGTACACCAGCAATGGTGGCTTGTTTTCTTCGATGGTGGACTCGTCCACCACGACTTTTTCGACATTGGCCACATTGGGCAGGTCGTACATGGTGTCAATCAGGGACTGCTCCAGGATCGAGCGCAGTCCGCGTGCACCGGTCTTTCGGGCCAGGGCACGCTTGGCAATGGCTTTCAGAGCCGAGGGCCGGATTTCCAGCTCTGCGCCTTCCATGGCCAACAGCTTGGCGTATTGCTTGACCAGGGCATTCTTGGGCTCGGTCAGGATTTGCACCAGCGCGTCTTCGGTCAGTTCAGCCAGGGTGGCAACCACCGGCATACGGCCCACCAGTTCGGGGATGAGGCCGAACTTGATCAGGTCTTCCGGTTCCACGTCCTTGAACACCTCGGTCAGGCTGCGTTGCGCCTTGCTCTTGACGCTGGCGCCAAAGCCAATGCCCGAGGACTGGGTACGGTTCTCAATGACCTTTTCCAGACCCGAGAACGCACCGCCACAGATGAACAGGATGTTGGTGGTGTCGATCTGCACAAAGTCCTGGTTGGGGTGCTTGCGCCCGCCCTGGGGCGGCACGCTGGCCATGGTGCCTTCGATGAGCTTGAGCAATGCCTGCTGCACGCCCTCGCCCGAGACGTCACGGGTGATGGAGGGGTTGTCGGACTTGCGGGAAATCTTGTCAATCTCGTCAATGTAGACAATGCCGCGCTGGGCGCGCTCGACTTCGTAGTTGCAGCTTTGCAGCAGCTTCAGGACGATGTTTTCCACGTCTTCACCCACATAACCGGCTTCGGTCAGGGTGGTGGCATCGGCCATGACAAAGGGCACGTCCAGCATGCGGGCCAAGGTTTGCGCCAGCAGGGTCTTGCCGGAACCGGTGGGGCCGATCAACAGGATGTTGCTCTTGGCCAGCTCCACCTCGTCTTTCTTGGCCTTGTCCTTGTGGCGCAGGCGTTTGTAGTGGTTGTACACCGCCACTGCCAGGGTGCGCTTGGCGGGTTCCTGACCAATCACGTAATTGTCCAGATTGGCCTTGATTTCTGCCGGTGTGGGCAGGTCGCTCTTGGCGTCCTTGGTCTGGGTGGTTGCAGGCAACTCGTCACGGATGATCTCGTTGCAGAGTTCAATGCATTCGTCGCAGACGAACACCGACGGCCCGGCGATCAGCTTCTTCACTTCGTGCTGGCTTTTGCCGCAAAAAGAGCAGTACAGGGTTTTTTCGCTGGAAGTGCCTTTTTTCTCGGCCATGTGCTCACTGCCCTTTAACAACTAGTTACGCGGATGATAACCAAATAAAAAACGGTGCCTGATCACGCACAGGCACCGTTGAAACGGGGGCCCCAAGGCCCCCTCAATCCGTTCAGGGGCGCTTGGCAATCACCTGGTCGACCACACCGTAGTCCTTGGCCTCATTGGCCGTCATGTAGTAGTCGCGTTCGGTGTCCAGGGCAACTTTTTCGTAGGTCTGCCCGGTCAACTCGGCCATGATCCGGTTCATCTGCTCACGCGTCTTCAAAATTTCACGTGCGGCGATTTCAATTTCAGTCGCCTGACCTTGGCTGCCACCCGAGGGCTGGTGAATCATGATCTTGGAATTGGGCAGCGAAAAACGCTTGCCCTTGGCGCCTGCCGTCAGCAGGAAGGCGCCCATGCTGGCAGCCATGCCGGTGCACAGGGTGGACACGTCGGGCTTGATGAAGTTCATGGTGTCAAAAATCGCCATGCCGGCGCTGACCGAACCACCGGGCGAGTTGATGTAGAACGAAATGTCCTTGTCGGGGTTTTCACTCTCCAGGAACAACAGCTGCGCCACCACCAGGTTGGCCGTCTGGTCATTGACCGGGCCGACCAGGAAAATCACACGCTCCTTGAGCAGTCGCGAGTAAATATCGTAGGAGCGCTCTCCGCGGCCCGATTGCTCGATGACCATGGGCACCATGCCCAGGCCCTGTATGTCCAAAGCGCCTGGCGCTGCATATTTCACATTCATAGCGACTCCAAAAAGGGTATTCCTACTGTAACCAAAAACTTCTGCCAAAAAGCAAATGGGGCTTCTGTGCGGAACTGCAAGCCCCGCACAAGCCCCATTTACCAGAGTAGCGGAAGGATCAGTTCTGCGCCATCAGGTCGTCAAACGACACCGACTTCTCGGTCACTTTGGCCTTGGACAGCACGAACTCGGTGACATTGTTTTCAATCACGATGGCTTCGACTTCGGCCATGCGGCGGTTGTCGCCGTAGTACCAGCGCACCACGTCAGCGGGCTTCTCGTAGCTGGCGGCCAGCTCGTCGATGTGGGCCTTGATCTGCTCGGCCTTGGCTGCCAGCTCGTTGGAACGCACCAGCTCAGCCACCACCAGGCCCAGGCGCACGCGGCGCTCGGCTTGGGGGCGGAAGATGTCGTCAGGAATCGGTGCCTTGTCAGCGTCCTTGATGCCGCGCTGCTTCAGGTCGGCGCGGGCGCCTTCCACCATGCGGTCCAGCTCGGCTTGCACGCTGGACTTGGGCAAATCGAGTTCGGCCTTGGAAATCAGCGCGTCCATCACGGCTTGCTTGTTGCGGTTGAGCAGGCGGTACTTGACTTCGCGCTGCAGGTTCTTGGCTATGTCGGCGCGCAGGCCTTCGACGGTGGCGTCGGCAATGCCGAGGGACTTGGCCAAGGCCGCGTCCACATCAGGCAGGTGGGCGGCTTCGATCTTCTTGACCGTGACCAGGAAGTCGGCGGTCTTGCCAGCCACGTCCTGGCCGTGGTAGTCGGCGGGGAAGGCCAGAGGGAAGGTCTTGCTTTCGCCAGACTTCATGCCACGGGTGGCTTCTTCAAATTCTTTCAGCATCTGGCCGTCGCCCAAGATGAACTGGAAGTCAGCGGCCTTGCCACCGGCAAAGGGTTCGCCGTCGATCTTGCCTTCGAAGTCCACAGTCACGCGGTCGGTGTCTTGTGCCGCGGCGTCTTGGGCGCGCTGGGCGAAGGTGCGGCGCTGCTTGCGCAGGATGTCTACAGTCTTGTCGATGGCGGCGTCAGTCACTTCGGTGCTGAGCTTTTCGACTTCGGCGGTGGTCAGGTCGCCGATTTTGACTTCGGGGAACACTTCAAAGATCGCATCAAAAGCCATTTGGCCTTCGGGCGAGGTTTCCGACTCGGAAATGCGGGGCTGGCCGGCCACGCGCAACTTGGCTTCGTTGGCGGCAGTGGCAAAAGCCTCGCCCACCTTGTCGTTCATCACTTCGTAGTGCACGGAGTAGCCATAGCGCTGGCTCACCACGTTCATGGGAACCTTGCCGGGACGGAAGCCGTCCATCTTGACGGTGCGTGCGAGCTTGCGCAGGCGGGTTTCGACTTCGGACTGGATGGTGCCCACAGGCAGCGTCAGCGTGATCTTGCGTTCCAGCTTTTCCAGGGTTTCAACAGTAACTGCCATGGTCTTCTCTCCTAATATGGGTTGGAAACAGGGCCCCTGGTCTGCCAGGGGCGTGCTGCTTCGCTTGTCTCTTCAAGGTGGTGCGCGGGGGGGGACTCGAACCCCCACACTGTTGCCAGCGTCAGGACCTAAACCTGGTGCGTCTACCAATTTCGCCACCCGCGCAAAAAAGGGTCTGTCAAATCGGTAAGCCCGCTAGTTTAACCCGTCCGCCGGGCTGTCCCTGCGAATCCTGAACCACGCCGCGTACATCGCGGGCAAAGCCAGCAGGGTGAGCACCGTGGCCACCGTGAGCCCGCCCATGATGGCAACCGCCATGGGGCCCCAGAAAACCGAGCGCGACAGCGGAATCATGGCCAGCACGGCAGCCGCAGCGGTGAGCACAATCGGGCGCAGACGGCGCACGGTGGACTCCACAATCGCATCCCAGGGCGCCACGCCGGCGGCGCGGTCCTGCTCGATCTGGTCAATCAGAATGACCGAATTGCGCTGGATCATGCCCATCAGGGCAATCACCCCCAACAGCGCCACAAAGCCAAACGGGCGGCCAAACAGCAGCAGCGAAGCGGCCACTCCGGCAATGCCCAGCGGGCCGGTCAAAAACACCAGCATGGCGCGGCTGAAGCTGTGCAGTTGCAGCATCAGCAGGGTGAAGGTGATGAACAGCATGATGGGCACGCCCACCACAATCGAGTCCGAACCCTTGGAGCTTTGCTCCACCGCACCCGCCACCTCAATGCGGTAACCGGCGGGCCACTGGGCGCTGATTGTGTCCAGCACCGGTTGCAGCTCGGCCGTGACAGTTGCGCCCTGCAGGCTGGCCACGATATCGCTTTGCACGGTGATGGCGTAGTCGCGGTTCTCGCGCCACAGCACGCCGGGCTCCCAGGTGAACACCGGCTTGGCAATTTGCAGCAGCGGGATCGACTTGCCCGAGGCCGTTGGAAGATAGGCGTCGCCGATGTCGGTGATGGCATTGCGCTCGGCCAGCGGCTGGCGCAGCACGATGTCGATCAGCTTGTCGCCTTCCTGGAATTGGCCCACGGTGCTGCCCGCCAGGATGGTGCGCGAGGCCTGGGCGATCGACTGGCTGGTCACGCCCAGGGCACGGGCCTTGGCCTGGTCCACCTCCAGGCGAATCACCTTGATGGACTCATGCCAGTTGTCGTTCACGCCACGGGTGTTGGGGCTGGCGCGCATGGCCTCCTTGACGGAGTCGGCAAAGCCGCGCAGCAGCACCGGGTCGGGCCCCACCACACGGAACTGCACCGGGTATTCCACCGGCGGGCCATTGGGCAGCACCTGCACGCGGCCACGCACCTCCGGGAACTCCTGCGCCAGGATGATAGGGAGCTTGTTCTTGAGCCGCTCGCGGGACGCCTGGTCCTTGGAGATCAGCATGAACTGCGACACATTGCTCTGCGGAAAGATCTGGTTGAGCGACAGGTAAAAGCGCGGCAGTCCGGAGCCTATCCAGGTCGTCACATTGGTTACGCCCTCTTCCCGCAGCAGCCGCGCCTCGATGCGCGTGGCCACTTCCTCGTTGGCCGCAAAGGAGGTGCCTTCAGGGAACCAGGCATCCACCAGCACTTCGGGCCGGCTGGAGTCCGGGAAGAACTGCTGCTGCACTTGGCCCATGCCGACAATACCCAGCGCAAACACCAGCACGGTGGCGCCTATGGTCATCCAGCGGTGTGCCAAACACCAGTTCAGGACCTTGCGAAAGCCCACATAAAACGGGGTATCAAAGTGCTCGTGCTGATCCACGCCGCCACCGGCCGCGCCATCGGGGTGGAACTGGTGCGGCTTGATTTTGAGCAGTACCGTGCCCAGGTAGGGCACGAAGTAGACGGACACAACCCAGCTCAGCACCAGCGCAATCACCGTCACCGCAAAGATGGCAAAGGTGTATTCGCCGGTAACCGACTTGGCCAAGCCAATGGGCAGGAAGCCGGCTGCGGTGATCAGCGTGCCAGTCAGCATGGGCATGGCGGTGACTTCGTAGGCAAAAGTGGCCGCGCGCACCTTGTCGTAGCCCTCCTCCATCTTGCGCACCATCATCTCCACCGCAATGATGGCGTCATCCACCAGCAGGCCCAGGGCGATGATGAGCGAGCCCAAAGAGATCTTGTGCAGGCCGATGCCAAAGTAGTTCATGGCCAGAAACGTGACCGCCAGCACCAGCGGAATGGTGATGCCCACCACCAGCCCCGGGCGCATGTCCACGTAATAGCGTTTCCACAGCGGTTGCTGCCCGGGGCGCTTGTGCAGGCCCAAAGCCACAAAGCTGACCACCAGCACAATCACCACCGCCTCCATCAGCGTGGCCACAAATTCGCCCACCGAACTGGCCACCGCGCGGGGCTGGTCCTGCACCTTGGAGAGGGTCACGCCGGCTGGCAGATTTTTCTCTATCTTGGCAAAGGCTTTTTGCAAGGACTTGCCCAGGGCAATGATGTCGCCGCCCTTGGTCATGGACACCCCCAGGGCAATCACTTCTTTGCCATGGTGGCGCACCTTCACACTTGGCGGGTCGATAGTGGCCTGGCGAATCTCGGCCAGGTCCCCCAGCCGGAACTGCTTGCCCGAACTGCCGCGAATCGGCATGGCGCGCAACTGCTCCAGCGCCTTGAACTGGCCACCCACCCGCACCTGCACCACGTCCAGCGGCGTCTGCACGGCGCCTGCGCTCTCCACCGCGTTTTGCTGGCTCAATTGCGAAAGCACCTGGTTCAGGTCCAGCCCGAGCTGGGCCAGACGCTTTTGCGAAATTTCGACAAAGACCTTTTCGTCCTGGTCGCCAAACAGCGCCACCTTGGCCACGTCGGGCACGCGCAGCAGCTCCAGTCGGGCGGCGTCGGCAAAGGTCTTGAGCTCGGCGTAATTAAAACCGTCGCCCTCCAGGGAATAGATCACCCCATAGACGTCGCCAAAGTCATCGTTGAAGAACGGGCCCTGCACGCCGGCGGGCAGGGTGCCCCGCATGTCGCCAATCTTCTTGCGCACGGTGTACCAGACGTTGGACACCTCGCTGGGCTTGGAGGAGTCTTTGAGCTCCAGCGTGATTTGCGACACCCCGGGCTTGGAGTAGCTGCGGATCTTGTCCGCATAGGGCACTTCCTGCAGCGTCTTTTCCAGCTTGTCGGTGACCTGCTCGGCCACCTGCTGGGCGGTGGCACCCGGCCAGTAGGTTTGCACCACCATGGCCCGGAAGGTAAAGGGCGGGTCTTCGTCCTGGCCGAGCTGGAAGTAGGCGGCAATGCCCAGCACCATCAGCACCACCATCAGGTAGCGCGTGAGGGGCCCGTGGTCCAGCGCCCACTTGGAGAGGTTGAAGCCCTTGCTTGCGTTGTCCGTGCTCATGCGCGACTCACTTCTGTGCCGCAGAGGCGGCAGCAAGAGAAGGAGCGGCTGCGGTATCGGCGCGGGCGGGCTGGTAGAGGGACACTTTTTGCCCCGGCGACAGCACGTGCACGCCGGCAGACACGACCTGCATGCCGGGTTGGAGGCCGCTGCGCAGCACCACCTCGTTGCCGTCGGCCGTGGCAATCTCCACCGGGGTCAGCTTTACCGTCATGTTCGCGGTATCCAGAACCCACACGGCGCTGGCATTGCCATCGCGGAAGATGGCGCTGGTGGGCAACTTGACCACGGCCTGGTCGCCATGCGCCAGAGCGGCAGGCGTGACCGACACGGTGGAGCCCAAGGGCAAATCATCCTTGGCATCCAGCGCTGCGCGCACCGCGTAGGTGCGGGTGACCGGGTCGGCACTGGCTGCAACTTCGCGCAGTTTGGCCTGCACCGTGGTCTGGCTGGCCCATGCCTTGACCTGAGCCGCAGAGCCCACGCGCAGGGCCTGCACCTTGTCTTCGGGCACGGAAAACAGCACATCGCGCGCACCGTCCTGCGCAATGCGCACCACCGGCGTACCGGCAGCCACCACCTGGCCCACCTCGGCATCCACTGCCGTCACCACGCCGGAAACGTCGGCCACCAAGGTGGTGTAAGCCGCCTGGTTGCCCTGGCCACTGAGCTGCGCCTGGGCCTGGTCAAACTGGGCTTGCGCCGCCTTGCGGGTGCTGTCGCGGCGCTCCAGCTCCGCGCTGCTGATGAAATTCTGGTCCTTCAAATCCTTGTAACGCTTGAAGTCAGCCGCTGCCAGATCGCGGTTGGTGGCTGCCGCGGCCAACTGGGCGCGGGCTGCCGCTTCCGACAGCTTGTAATCCTGCGGGTCCAGCTGCGCCAGCACCTGACCCGCCTTGACGCGCTGACCCAGCTCGACCGGGCGGCGGATGATTTTTCCTGCCACCCGAAAACCCAGACGTGATTCCACGCGCGCCAGCACCTCGCCAGAATATTCCGCGCTGGTCTGCTGCGTGCCGGCACCCACCGTCAGCACCTTGACCGCGCGCACAGGCTCTTCGGGGGGTGCGGCAGGTGTGCAGGCAGAGAAAACGCCCACGGTTGCCGACAGCAACAAACAGCGGAATACAGGCTTGAAATACATAGGACGACCCGGGAGGTAAAAATGCGGAAGGGAGGGCTGCGATCAGTTTAATGACCGGCAGGTTAGTAATTTATTGTAAGCCCTGACCGGTGTCAAGGCGCAGGGCAAAATCGGGGCATGAACAGCAGCTCTGCCGACACACGCATCGGACATTACGAAAACTTTCCGGTGGCCTCCGTGCTGTGCCCTGCGCACCTGCGCGCACCCATTGCAGCGATCTACCACTTTGCACGCACCGCCGACGACATTGCCGACGAGGGCGATGCCACAGCGAGCGAGCGGCTACAGGCCCTGTCCGACTACCGCCAGCAACTGCTGGATGTAGTCGGACCCAAGGGCGCAGGGCTGGCGGATCCGCGCTGGGCTGGCGTATTCACTGCAGTTCGCAGAACCATGGACAGCCACAAACTGCCACTGCAGCTGCTGCTCGATTTGCTGGATGCGTTCCAGCAGGACATCGAAAAGACCCGGGACCAGAGCGCCTACCGGGACGAAGCCGAGCTGCGCGACTATTGCCGCCGCTCCGCCAACCCCATTGGCCGCCTGCTGCTGCACCTGTACGGAGTGAGCGATGCGCAGTCCCTGCAGCAAAGCGACGCTATCTGCACCGCCCTGCAACTCATCAACTTCTGGCAAGACCCCAGTGTGGACATCCCGCGCGGACGCTTTTACTTCACCGAGGCCATGCGCACAGAGCACGGCGTGGCACAGGCCGATCTGCTGGCACTCAAACAAACGCCAGAGGCCACGCGCATGGTGGCGCAGTGCGTGCGCGAAGCCCGCGCCCTCATGGCCCAGGGCGCGCCGCTGGTGCATGCGGTGCCAGGACGCGCTGGATGGGAATTGCGTTTGGTGGTGCAAGGAGGTCTGCGCATTCTGGACAAGATCGAGGCACTGCACTACGCCACCCTGCGCCAGCGCCCCACCTTGCGCAGCATGGACTTTGCGGTGATGCTTTGGCGCGCCTTGTGGATGTAGAAACCATGCACCTGCGAATGGGACAATAGCCGCATGACCCCCGAACAATACGTACAGCAAAAAGCCGTGGCCTCCGGCAGCAGCTTTTATTACGCCTTCCTGTTTCTGCCTGCGCCAAGGCGCGCCGCTATCACCGCCTTCTATGCCTTTTGCCGCGAAGTCGATGACGTGGTGGACGAGATGGTGGACGCGGGAGTGGCCGCCACCAAACTGGCCTGGTGGAAGACCGAAGTGGCCCAGGCTTTTGCCGGCCAGCCCAGCCACCCGGTAATGAAGGCCCTCATGCCGCACACCAGCAACTACGGCATAGAGGCACGCCACCTGCAAGCCGTGATCGACGGCTGCCAGATGGATCTGGAGCAAACCCGCTACCTGGACTACCCCAACCTGCAGCGCTACTGCCACCTGGTGGCCGGTGTGGTGGGTGAAGTCGCAGCCCGCATCTTTGGCCAGACCGAAGCGGCCACCACCGAATATGCCCACACCCTGGGCCAGGCCCTGCAGCTCACCAACATCATCCGTGACGTGGGCGAAGACGCGTTGCGCGGACGCATCTACCTGCCGGTGAGCGAGCTGCAGCAGTTCGATGTCAAGGCCCACGAAATTTTGAAGCGCGGCTACTCGGAGCGTTTCACTGCGCTCATGCAGTTCCAGGCCAAGCGCGCACATGGCCTGTACGACCAGGCGCTGGCCCTGCTGCCAGCGGCCGACCGGCGTGCCCAGAAGCCCGGACTGATGATGGCCAGCATCTACCGCACCCTGCTGCGCGAGATAGAAGCCGACCAGTTCCAGGTGCTGCACCAGCGCACCCGGCTCACGCCGCTGCGCAAGCTCTGGCTGGCCTGGAAGGTCCAAGCCCTGGGCACCATGTGAAGGCCCTGCAGGTCGCCGTGGTGGGTGGCGGCTGGGCCGGCATGGCCGCTGCGGTGACGGCCACCGAGGCCGGACACCGGGTCACGGTATTTGAAGCCACCCGCACCTGGGGCGGCCGCGCACGCGCCATGCCCACCACCCTGCCCGATGGCAGCGCTGTGCTGCTGGACAACGGCCAGCACATCCTGATTGGTGCCTATGCCGACACGCTGGCGCTGATGCGCACGGTGGGAGTGGACCCAAAGCAAGCGCTGCTGCGCCTGCCGCTGACCCTGCTCTTTCCTGATGGCCTGGGCCTGCAGTTGCCAGACTGGCCCATGCCGCTGGACGTGCTGGGCGGCATCTGGAGCGCGCGTGGCTGGAGCGTAGCCGACAAGTGGTCGCTGCTGCGCACCACCAGCAGCTGGCAGATGGCCGGCTTTCGCTGCGCAACTGCCACCACCGTGACCGATCTGTGCCGGGGCCTGGCACCCAAGGTCATTCAAACACTGATAGAGCCATTGTGCGTCTCCGCGCTGAACACCCCGCCCGAGCGCTCCAGCGGCCAGGTGTTTTTGCGTGTGCTCAAGGATTCGTTGCTGAGCGGGCGCGGCAGCTCCAACCTGCTGCTGCCCCGCACCGATCTATCCGCCCTGTTCCCCGATGCGGCTGCCGCCTGGCTGGGCCAGCGCGGTGCCAGCCTGCGCCCGGGCTGCCGCGTGGAGCAATTGGAGCTACTTTCGCCAGCGCAGGCACCTTCGCAGTGGCGGGTGAATGATGAGGCGTTTGACGCTGTGCTCTGGGCTACCTCACCCTCAGTGGCCAGCCAGTTGCTGGGCCAGGCCCGTGGCGAGGCAGCTCCCGCCCTGCAGGCCTGGGCTTTAACAGCCAGCCAACTGCAACACGAAGGCATAGCCACCGTCTACCTGCAAGCGGGCAGCACGCGCCTGCCCCAGCCCATGCTGGCACTGCGCAGCAGCGCCGAATGCCCGGCGCAGTTTGTGTTTGACCGCGGCCAACTGGACGGCCCGGCGGGGCTGTTGGCCTTTGTGGTCAGCGCCAGCACGGACGAGCGCGCCGTGCTTCAGGGCAAGGTCCTGCAGCAGGCCCAGGCGCATCTTGGCGGCCTGCTGCGTGGCTCGTCCCCCGTGCTGGTACAAACCGTACTGGAAAAGCGCGCCACCTTTGCCTGCACACCCGGCCTGCAGCGCCCGGCGCAGCACATAGCCCCGGGCCTGCTGGCCTGTGGTGACTATGTGGACGGCCCCTACCCGGCCACCCTGGAAGGGGCAGTGCAGAGTGGCAAATCTGCGGCCCTGGCGCTTGCCTAACAGGTATGTACCCGCGCTAGACTGTGGCAGTACCCACGGATAAAAGAATGAAAAAAACCAGCCTCGTGATTGCAGCCACCCTATTGGCTCTACTGCTCGCCCTGGCGGCGGGTGCTGCCTGGTACGTGCATACCAAGCTGCCGGTGCGCGAGGGAACCATGTCCCTGGAACGCCTGAGTGCGACCGTCACGGTGCAGTATGACGAACGCGGCGTGCCGCACATCCACGCCGACAACGAGGCCGACCTGTACCGCGCCCTGGGCTATGTGCACGCACAGGACCGCCTGTTCCAAATGGAGATGGCGCGCCGCCTGGCCAATGGGGAATTGGCCGAAGTGTTTGGCCCCAGGCTGCTCGATAGCGACAAGCTGTTTCGCACCCTGCGCCTGCGCGAACACGCCAAGACCATGGTGGCACGCCTGGCCCCGCAAAGCCCGGCCAGCCGTGCCCTGCTGGCCTATCTGGACGGCGTCAACCAGTTTCAGGCCACGCACCCCGCACCCATGGAGTTTGATGCGCTGGGCATCCGCAAGCGGCCCTTCACCCCTGAGGACGCGGCGGCCGTGAGCGGCTACCTGGCCTACAGCTTTGCAGCCGCCTTCAAGACCGAACCCTTGATGACCTTTGTCCGCGACAAGCTGGGGCCCCAGTATCTGGGCGTGTTTGACACCGAGCCTCACCCCGAGGGCGGGCTCAGAAGCCTGGACACGGCACTGGCAAGCCCCGGCAGCGCGCCCGCAGGTACATCCAGTGGCAAGGCAGTGGCTCTGAGCACGCAGGACTGGGAGGGCTTGAACCAGCTCGCACAAGTCAGCCGCCAGGCCCTGCGGTCAGCCGGCATGGGCGAGTTTCAGGGCAGCAACGCCTGGGTTGTTTCGGGCCAGCGCACGCAAAGTGGCAAGCCGATACTGGCGGGTGACCCCCACATTGGCTTCTCGGTACCGGCCACCTGGTACGAAGCCCACCTGCGGGCGCCGGGCTTTGAGCTGTATGGGCACTTCAACGCACTCAACCCGCTGGCCTTGCTGGGTCACAACACCCGCTTCGGCTGGAGCGTGACCATGTTTGAAAACGATGACATTGACCTGATTGCCGAGAAAGCCAACCCCGCCAACCCGGGGCAGGTCTGGCACCAGGACCAGTGGGTAGACCTGCAAGTGACGAACGACACCATCAAGGTCAAAGGTGCGGCCGACGTGGTGCTGCCCTTGCGCACCGGCCCGCATGGCCCCATCGTGACCGACGCCTTTCACCAGAACTATGGCAACACGCCGATTGCCATGTGGTGGGCCTTTCTGGAGACCGACAACCCCATCGAAGAGGCGCTCTACCAGCTCAACCGCGCCGACACACGCGACAAGGCCCGCGCCGCAGCTGAAATGGTTCACGCACCGGGGCTCAACATCCTGTGGGCCAACACCAGCGGCGACATTGCCTGGTGGGCCGCAGCCAAGCTGCCGCAGCGCCCCGAGGGTGCAAACCCCCTGTTCATTCTGGACGCCAGCAAGGGAGAAGCCGAGAAGGGCGGCTTCTACAACTTCAGCTTCAATCCGCAGGAAGAGAACCCCGCCCGTGGCTACATCGTCTCTGCCAACCAGCAGCCAGCCAGCGTGGTACCCGTACCCGGCTACTACCTGTTGCCCGACCGCGCCAAGCGGCTGGACGACTTGCTCCAGGATGGCAAAAGCAAATGGACCCCGGAGCTGACAACCCGGCTGCAGCTCGACGTCTGCAACGACTACCCCAAGCGCGTCCTCAAGTTGCTCCTGCCCATGATTGACCGGGTGGCCACCGACCCCAATGACCGCGCCTTCATGGAACCCCTGCAGAAGTGGGACGGCTGCTATGAACCCAACAGCGTGGCAGCCAGCCTGTTCAGCCAGCTCAGCTATGAGCTGTCCAAGGCCGTTTTTGAAGATGAGCTGGGCGAACTGCAATTCCAGAACCTGCTGGGCACACCGGCACTGGACCACGCCCTGCCCCGGCTGGTGGCCGACGTCCACTCACCCTGGTGGAACAACATCAAGACGCCCCAGAAGGAAAGCCACTTTGAGACGGTGCGCGTGGCCTGGAGCAACACGCTCAAGCACATGATGGGCCTGTACGGCACCAGCCTGATCGACTGGACCTGGGCCAACACCCACACCCTGACCCACAGGCATCCGCTGGGGCAGCAAAAGCCGCTGGACCGGTTGTTCGACGTGGGCCCCTTTGCCGTGCCCGGTGGACGCGAGACACCCAACAACCTGTCACAGGCCATAGGCCCTGCGCCCTGGGCTGTGACCTTTGGCCCGTCCACCCGCCGGGTGATCGACTTTGGCGCCCCCGACAAGTCCTTGGGCATCAACCCGGTCGGGCAAAGCGGCGTGCTGTTTGACCGCCACTACAGCGACCAGGCCGAGCGCTTTGCGCAAGGCCTGTACGCGCGCCAACGCCTGGGTGCGGCCGATATCCATGCCCACACCGACAGCACGCTGACGCTGCAACCCAAACCGTAGTCAGGCCGCAGCCACAGCGCCCAGCACTGCGCACAGCTCGGCCATGCTGACCACGGTGGCATGCGGCTGCGCCGGGTAGCCCCAGAGTTTGTCGCTGCGGTTGACCCAGGCGGTTTGCATACCAGCGTCCAGCGCCCCCAACACGTCCAGGCTTTCGTCATCACCCACATGCAGGATCTGATCTGCATCGAGTTGCAGGCTTTGGGCCGCAGCCTGAAAAATTCGCACATCCGGCTTGCCCACACCGACCTCACGCGCGCTGACTGAACCACAGAAGTATTGGCCTATGCCCACGCGGTGCACATCCGCATTGCCATTCGACAGGGCCAGCACCGGCCAGCGTGCCGACAGAAGTGCCAGAGCGGGTACGACATCCTCGAACAGGGTGACCTGCTGGCGGGCGTCAAAAAAGACACCAAAGGCGGGGCCCGCCAGGTCCTGGTCTTCGGCACTTTGCTGCAGGCCCAGGCGGATCATCTCGCGGCGCATGAAGCTCAAGTCGTGGTGCTGGTCTGGCCAACCGGTCTGCGCCTGTTCGCGCAGAGCCATGCGCGTGTGCGGACTGGCGAAAAGCGCAGAGGTGCGCGGAGCCTTGGCCCTCAGCCACTCCTGCAGACGCAGCTCGGCCACTTCAATGGTTGGCCAAATCGGCCAGAGGGTATCGTCCAGGTCCAAGGTTATTGCCTGGATGCGTGAAATATCGAGCATAGGTGCGGGAGAATACCCCATGCCCTTCTCTCCCGAACCTCCCTTCCAACATGGCCAGGTGCCGCGCACGGCCGTGCTGCTGTGCAACCTGGGTACGCCCGATGAACCCACAACCAAGGCGGTGCGCCGCTACCTGGCCGAATTTTTGAGCGATCAGCGCGTGGTGGAGATTCCACGCCTGCTGTGGTTGCTGATCCTGCATGGCATCATCCTGCGCTTTCGCCCGGCCAAGTCAGCCGCCAAGTACGCCAGCATCTGGACACCCGAAGGCTCCCCGCTCAAGGTCTGGACCGAGAAGCAGGCCAAACTGCTGCAAGGCTGGCTGGGCCAGCGCAACCACCATGTGAAGGTGCGCTGGGCCATGCGCTACGGCAGCACCTCGATTGCCTCGCAACTCGATGCTCTGAAGGCCGATGGCGTGACCCGTGTATTGGTAGTGCCGGCCTACCCGCAGTATTCGGCCACCACCACGGCCAGCGTGTTTGATGCGGTTTACCAGTGGGCGCAAAAAACACGCGCGCTGCCTGAGCTGCGCTTCATCAACCACTACCACGACCACCCCGACTACATTTCCGCCCTGGCCGCCAGCGTGCTGCGGCATTGGAAAAAGAATGGCCTGCCCGACAAACTGGTGATGAGCTTTCATGGCATCCCAGAGCGCAGCCTGCACCTGGGCGACCCCTACCACTGCGAGTGCTTCAAGACCGCCCGTCTGCTGACCGAAAAGCTGGGCCTGTCCAAAGACCAGTGCCAGGTCACCTTCCAGTCCCGCTTGGGCCGGGCCAAATGGCTGGAGCCCTACACCGAGCCTACCCTGATTGCCATGGGCAAAGCCGGTGTGAAGCGCGTGGACCTGATCTGCCCGGGCTTCACCAGCGACTGCCTGGAGACGCTGGAAGAAATCAATATGGAAGCGCGCGAGGCCTTCCTGCACGCCGGCGGCCAGACTTTTCACTACATCCCCTGCCTGAACGATGACCCGGAGTGGATCACCGCCCTGTGCAACGTGACACAGCAGCATCTGCTTGGCTGGAATACGCTGGACACGGTCGATCCTCAGGTGCTGGCAGCCAGCCGTACGGCTGCGCTGGCGCTGGGTGCCAAAGCCTAGGCGCCGGTTCTCACGCTTTTACGCCAGCTTTACCCACGGCCGCCTTGAAACAGATTTGCTTCATCTTGCGGCCCTATGATTTGAAACCATGAAATCAATTGCCCGTACTACGCTCCCCACGCTCTGCGTCATGTCAGCTTTGCTCTTGGGAGCCTGTTCAGGCAAAACAGAGACGGCAGCACCTGCCAGTGCACCGACGGCCGCCGCTAGCGCCCCGGCAGCCACAGCCTCTGCCCCCTTGCAACCCGTCACCGTCACCACCGTCAAAGCGCAAAAGAGGGACTTCCCGGTCAACCTGCAGGGCAATGGCATCGTCACGCCGCTGACCAGCGTGGACCTGCGCTCCCAGGTCACCAGCACGGTGGCCAAGCTGCATTTTTCAGATGGACAGTTTGTGAAGGCCGGGCAGTTGCTGATTACGCTGGACTCCCGTACCGACGAGGCCAACCTGGCCAAGGCACGCGCCCAGTTGGTGAAAGACCAGGCCGCTGTGGCCGATGCCAAGCGGCAATTTGAGCGGGCCAAGCAACTGTTTGCGCAGAACTTTATTTCGCAAGGCGCGGTGGACACGGCCCAGACGCTGGTGGAGTCCACCTCGGCCAGCACGGTGGCAGACCAGGCCGCCATTGATGCCAGCAAAGTCAGCCTGTCCTTTGACCGCATCACAGCGCCCATCTCAGGTCGGGCTGGTGTGGTGAATGTGTCGGTGGGCAGCCTGGTGCAGGCCAACACCACTTCGCTGGTGACGATTACCCAGCTCGACCCGATTGCCATTGCCTTCAGCATCCCGCAGCGCAATCTGCCCGATGCCCTGGCGGCCCTCAAGGCTGGAGGTGCGCCGGTCACGGCCAAGCTGGCCGACGGCGGCGGCAGCTTCAAGGGGCGACTGCAGTTTGTGGACAACAGCGTCACGGCCAGCTCCGGAACGGTGCAGGCCAGAGCCGTATTTGCCAACAAGGAAGGCAAGCTATGGCCCGGCGCGTATGTGGACATCTCGCAAACCGTGACTACCCTGGCAGACGCCACCACCATCCCGCAAGCGGCCGTGGTGCAAGGCACGCGCGGCACCATTGTGTATGTGCTGGACGATGGCAAAGCACGGCTGCAGCCCATCAAGGTGGTGTATGCCGAGGGCACTGAAGCAGCCGTAACCGGCATACAGCCCGGCGACATAGTGGTGATGGACGGCAAACAGAATGTGCGGCCTGGCAGCCCCTTGGTAGAGCGTGCCAAAGCGCCCGCTGCTGCTGCATCCGGCACTGCAGCGGCAGACGCCAGCAAGGCCGCCGCGTCGCAAGCCTCTGGAACCAGCAAGCCATGAATATCTCGGAGCTGTTCATACGCCGTCCTGTGATGACGGTGCTGCTGAACCTGGCCATTGTGCTGGCGGGTGTGATTGGCTACCGCAGCATTCCGGTGGCGGCCCTGCCCAGCTACGACACGCCAGTGATCAACGTGTCTGCCAACTTTGCCGGCGCCAACCCCGAAACCATGGCCAGCGCCGTGGCCCTGCCGCTGGAGAAGCAGTTTCAGACCGTGCCGGGCCTCAAAACCATCAGCTCCACCAGCATCCTGGGCAGCACCTCGCTGACCCTCGAGTTTGACGAAGGCCGCAGCATTGACGCGGCGGCCGTTGACGTGCAGGCCGCGCTCTTGCGGGCCCAGCGCGCACTGCCTACCGACATGACGGAAACACCGTCCTACCGCAAGGTGAATCCGGCCGACGCCCCGGTGCTGCTGATCTCCATGCGTTCGCCCTCACTGGCGCCCTCTGACCTGCAGGACTATGCGGAACACCTGATATCACCCACCTTGTCCATTCTGGATGGTGTGGCCCAGGTGAATGTGTTTGGCTCCAAACGCTTTGCCATCCGCGTGCGCGTGAAGCCTGCGGCGTTGACGGCCGCCAACCTTGGGCTCGACGAACTGAGCGCCGCCCTGCGCGGGGCCAACGTCAACACACCGGTGGGCACACTGGACGGCCCACAGCAAACCCTGGTCGTGCAGGCCAACAAGCAACTGCAAAATGCACAGGCCTATGCCAACCTGATTGTCGCCATGCGTGCTGGCAACCCGGTGCGGCTCAAAGATGTGGCCAGCGTGGAAGACAGTGTAGAGACCTTCAAGAGTGCGGCCACCTTCAACGGCGAGGCTTCCATCACCCTGGCCATATTGCGCCAACCCGGCGCCAATACCGTGCGCGTGGTGGACGCCATCCGCTCTGCCCTGCCCGCTCTGCAAAGCCAGATGCCGCAGTCGGTGTCGCTCACCCCCATCAATGACCGCTCGGTCTCGGTGCGCGAAGCCCTGCACGATGTGACCCTGACTTTGGCAGGCACCATTGTGCTGGTGGTGCTGGTGATCTTTTTGTTCCTGCGCCGCTTTGTGGCCACCGTCATCCCCACGCTGTCCCTCCCTGTTTCCCTGATTGGTGCCGTGGCGCTGCTCTGGGGCCTGAACTACAGTCTGGACAATATCTCCCTGCTAGGCCTCACCTTGGCCGTGGGCCTGGTCGTGGACGATGCCATCGTGGTGCTGGAGAACATCATGCGCCACGTCGAAAACGGCGAGGAACCCTTCCAGGCCGCCCTGCGCGGCGCGCGCGAGGTGGGCTTCACGATCCTCTCCATCTCGTCCTCGCTGATTGCGGTGTTCATCCCGATCTTCTTCATGCCCGGCGTGATTGGCCTCTTGTTCCACGAGTTTGCGGTGGTGGTGGGCCTGTCGATTGTGGTGTCGGCCTTTGTGTCGCTGACCCTGGTGCCCATGCTGGCCAGCCGCTTCCTCACCGATGATGCACACAAAAAGCCTCCCGGCTATGTGGTCAAGCTGTTTGAACGCGGCTTTGACAACCTGCTGGCTGGCTACACCCGGCTGCTGGACAAGTCGCTGGGCCATCGCAAGCTGATTCTGCTGCTGGCCGCTGCTACCTTTGCCGCCACCGCCTGGCTGTTCATGGTGATTCCCAAGGGCTTTTTTCCCGAGGAAGACATCGGCCAGATCCAGGTGTCCACCGAAGCCTCGGAAGACATTTCCTTTGCCGAGATGGTGCGCCTGCAGGAGCGTGCAGCCACCATCTTCCGGGCCGACCCGAATGTGGCGGCAGTCAATTCGTTTAACGGCGGCAACAGTGCGCTCAACACCGGGCGCATGTTCATCACCCTCAAGCCCCAAAACCAGCGCAAGCCCATGAAGCAGGTAGTCGAGGGGTTGCGCAAGAAGCTGCGCGAGGTGGCGGGTATCAATGTTTTCATGCGCCCGGTGCAGAACCTGCAGTTGGGTGGGCGGCCCAGCAAGGCGCAGTTCCAGTACATCCTGCAAAGCGTGAAGGCCGACGAGCTCAATGGCTGGGCCAGCAAACTGCAGGACAAGCTGCGTGCCGACCCGCTGTTCCGCGATGTGACCAGCGACGCCCAGCTGCGCGCCCTGCAGGCCCAGCTCAAGATTGACCGGGACCGCGCCAATTCCCTGGGCGTGTCCATTGACGCGATCCGCTCGGCCCTGTTCAGCGCCTTTGGCGAGCGCCAGGTTTCCACCATCTACCTGCCCACCGACAGCTACAAGGTGATCATGGAGCTGGCACCCGAATTCAAGCAGGATGAACTGGCGCTCAACGCCGTCTTTGTGCGCGCCAACACCGGGGCACTGGTGCCACTGTCGTCCTTCACCACCGTGGAACGCACGGTGGGCGCCACCTCCATCAACCACGTGGGCCAGTTGCAGGCCGTCACCGTGTCCTTCAACCTGGCACCTGGCGCTGCTCTGGGTGACGCTACGGCCCGCATTGATGCAGCGCGTGAAGCCATCCAGCTGCCTGGCTCCATCATCACCAGCTACGGTGGTGACGCCGCTGTATTCAAGAGCTCGCAAAGCAGCCAGGCCATCCTGATCATCGCCGCCCTGCTGGTGATTTACGTGTTGCTGGGCGTGCTGTACGAGAGCTTTATCCACCCGCTGACGATTTTGGCCGGCCTGCCTTCGGCCGCCGTGGGTGCGCTCGCCACCCTGATGCTGTTCGGCCAGGACCTGACGCTGATTGCCACCATTGGCATCGTGCTGCTGATCGGCATTGTGAAGAAGAACGCCATCATGATGATCGACTTTGCGCTGGACGCGCAGCGCCACCACGGCATGACACCGCAGCAGGCCATCCGCGAGGCCTGCATCATGCGGTTTCGCCCCATCATGATGACCACCATGGCTGCCCTGATGGGCGCCCTGCCGATTGCGCTGGGCGTAGGCGCCGGCGCCGAGCTGCGCCAGCCCCTGGGCCTGGCCGTGGTCGGTGGACTGGTTTTCTCCCAAGCCATCACGCTATTCATCACGCCGGTGCTGTATGTGGTGCTGGACCGCTTCAGCGGGCACGGCCCGGTGCTGACACCTGAGGTGCCAGTCATAGAAGACATGACCGGCTGAGCACATGGACAAGGTTCGCATCGACAAATGGCTGTGGGCGGCGCGCTTTTACAAGACGCGCTCACTGGCCACGGAAGAGGTGCACAAGGGCCATGTGCAAGTCAATGGAGCCGACGTCAAAGCCTCGCGCGAGATCCGGGTGGGCGACAGCGTCGTGCTGCTGCAAGCCAAAGTGCCGCGCACTGTTAACGTCACGGGCTTGAGCGGTCAGCGCGGCTCTGCCACCGCGGCGGCCTTGCTGTATGAAGAAACCGAAGAGAGCAAACAGCTCAGGGAGGCCACTGCCGAGCGCCGTCGCCTGAGCCCTGAGCCTGCGCTGTCCATTGAAGGCGGACGCCCCACCAAGCGGGACCGGCGTGATCTGCAAAAAGGCTGGGGCGACCGCTGGTCGGCCTCCGTGGACAAATAGCTACTGGCTTTGACTTGCGCTGGTGCGGCAGTTCACCACCACTGCGTGAGCGCCCACAGCACCAACACGACAGCGACTGCAATCCCCAAGCCACGGGAGCCGATTGACTTGCGGGCTGTATCGACCGGTGCCAAAGGTGCCTTCTGCGACAGAGGCGCAGGCATGGTTTCGATCGCCAGGAGTGCGGGGTAGGTTGTCTGCTCTTGCATATTGTTTCCCGACTCGGGCGCCGTATTGATTTGCGCTGCATTCTACGTTGGCAATGCAAGTCGGAGCAGCAATAAAAAAAGGACTTGGCGTGACGCCAAGTCCTTGATCTGGTGGGCGATGCAAGTTTCGAACTTGCGACCCCTGCAGTGTGAATGCAGTGCTCTACCCCTGAGCTAATCGCCCTGAATGCTGTTCAGGAAGCCTCAAATTATAACCAGAAAAACACGCCGCCTTTTCAATCAGGCCGCTTCTTTCCAAAAAGCTTTGCCGCCACTGGCTTTGTCGATCTGTTGCATGGCTTCGGCATGGGCTGCGAGCTCCTGCTGGTTGGCGCTCAGCACAATAAGGTCAATGGTGGACAGGTCCACGCGTTCCACGGGGATGCCGCCCTGCTCCTGCTGTTCGCCCACATCCATGAGCAGGGCGTCCTGGCCGCGTGTCATGTTGATGTAGACATCGGCCAGCAGTTCGGCGTCAAGCAGTGCGCCGTGCAGGGTGCGTCCGGAGTTGTCCACACCCAGGCGGTCGCACAGCGAGTCGAGGTTGTTGCGCTTGCCGGGGAACATTTCTTTGGCCATGACCAGGGTGTCGACCACGCTGGTCACATGTTCCTTGAACAGCGGCTTGCCAATCAGCTTGAGCTCGGCATTCAAAAAGCCGATGTCAAAGCTGGCGTTGTGGATGATGACTTCGGCGTCCTGGATGTAGGCCAGCAGCTCATCGGCCACGGCCTCGAACTTCGGCTTGTCGCGCAAAAATTCTGTGGTCAGGCCGTGGATGCGCAGGGCCTCTTCGTGGCTGTCGCGTCCGGGGTTCAGGTAAAAATGCAGATTGTTGCCGGTGAGCTTGCGGTTGAACAGCTCGACACAACCGATTTCAATCACCCGGTCGCCTTGATCAGCGTACAGGCCGGTGGTTTCGGTATCCAGAAAAATTTGGCGCATCGGTCTATTTTGCCCTAGTCAAATACTTCAATGCATCCTGCGATGTAACGCAAAGTGAGGCTTATCTCTCGCGCTGCGCGGGAAGGGGCTATGCCGAGCACCTCATGGCGGAGTACCGCAAATCGGCGCCCGGCATAGCCCCTTCCCACGCGACCTTGGGCGAGCCAGCGTTTCAATACCGTGAGCCCCGATTAGTACCTGGTATGTGGCAATTGGAATTCGGTATTTCTCGGCAAGTGAAACAACGCCACTATGAGCCGGAGGGGCGAGGGTGGGCGACGATTTGTGGTACTCCACCATGAGGAGCCCACCCTTGCCCCTTCGGCGCACCCACACGCAGGCACGACAGAAGCACCCCAACCCACGCTCAGGCAAAAAGATAAATCAGTGGTTTTCTTTGGCGTGGTTGATGGAATACTTGGGGATCTCCACCACCAGGTCTTTTTGCGCCAGGATGGCCTGGCAGCTCAGGCGCGAATTGGGCTCCAGACCCCAGGCACGGTCCAGCAGGTCTTCTTCGGTTTCTTCGAGTTCGTTGAGGGAGTTGAAGCCCTCGCGCACCACCACATGGCAGGTGGTGCAGGCGCAACTCATGTCGCAGGCGTGCTCGATGTTGATGCCGTTTTCCAGCAAGGCTTCACAGATCGAGGTGCCAGCCGGTGCGTTGATGTCGCGGCCCTGCGGACAGTATTCCGGGTGCGGCAGGATTTTGATGATGGGCATGGTGGTGACTTAAATGGTTGCGATGTTCTTGCCGGCCAGGGCCTGTGCAATGCCGTGGTTCATGCGCGCGGCAGCAAAGGCCTCGGTGGCTTGTGCCAGCTCTTTGGCCACGGCCTCAATGTGGGCGGCATCCGGGCTGGCGAGGGACTGTTCGGCGGCCAGCATGGCCGCATCAATCGCAGCGCGCTCAGTAGCGTCCAGCAACGCGCCATCCACAGCCAGCGCGCTGCGTGTGGCCAGCAGCAGGCGGTCGGTGTCCACACGGGCTTCCACCAGGGCGCGGGCCTGCATGTCCTGCTGAGCAGTGCTGAAGCTGTCCTTGAGCATTTGCGCGATCTGCTCGTCGCTCAGGCCATACGAGGGCTTGACGTCGATGCGTGCTTCCACGCCGCTCACCTGTTCCTTGGCGCCCACGTTGAGCAGGCCATCGGCATCCACGGTGAAGGTGACGCGGATGCGGGCCACACCGGCAGCCATAGGCGGTATGCCGCGCAGCTCGAAGCGCGCCAGGCTGCGGCAGTCGGCCACCAGGTCCCGCTCCCCTTGCACCACGTGCAGGGCCAGCGCAGTCTGGCCGTCCTTGTAGGTGGTGAAGTCCTGCGCCATGGCGGTGGGGATGGTCTGGTTGCGCGGCACGATGCGCTCCACCAGGCCACCCATGGTCTCAATGCCCAGCGAGAGCGGAATCACATCCAGCAGCAGCAAATCGCCATCCGGGTTGTTGCCGGCCAGTTGGTTGGCCTGGATGGCAGCGCCCAGCGCCACCACCTCGTCGGGGTTCAGGTTGACCAGCGGCTCCTGGCCAAAGAACTCGCCCACCGCACGGCGCACCTGCGGCATGCGGGTGGAGCCGCCCACCATGACCACACCCTTGATGTCGTCCTTGGTAAGTGCTGCATCGCGCAGGGCCTTTTTGATGGCTTGCAGGGTGCGCTGGGTCAGTGCGATGGTAGCGGCTTCAAACTGTTCGCGGTTGAGTGCCACGTCAATAGCGCCGGTGGAAAGCTCCACCTCGGCGGTAACGATCTCTTCAGAGGACAGCGCTTCCTTGCACTCCCGCGCATGGGCCATCAGGCGCGCCTGGTCTTCCATGGAGTCAATCGTCAGGCCGGCTTCCTGCAGCAGCCAGTCGGCCAGGGCGCGGTCGTAATCGTCGCCGCCCAGGGCCGAATCGCCCCCGGCGGCCAGCACTTCAAACACACCGGCTGAGAGGCGCAGGATGGAGATATCAAAGGTGCCGCCGCCCAGGTCGTACACGGCGTAAACGCCTTCCGCGGCGTTGTCCAGGCCATAGGCAATGGCCGCTGCGGTGGGCTCGTTGATCAGGCGCAGCACGTTGAGGCCGGCGAGTTGCGCGGCGTCCTTGGTGGCCTGGCGCTGGGCGTCGTCAAAGTAGGCGGGCACGGTGATCACCGCGCCAAAGATGTCGTCATTGAAACTGTCTTCGGCACGGAAGCGCAGGGTGGCCAGGATTTCGGCGCTCACTTCCACCGGACTCTTTTCACCGGCGATGGTGCGCACCTTGACCATGCCGGGCGTGTCCACCAGCGCATAGGGCAGCTTGGCGGCTTGGGCCACATCCTTGAGGCCACGGCCCATCAGGCGCTTGACCGAGGCAATCGTGTTGCCCGGATCATTCACCTGGTTTTCCAGCGCGTCATAGCCAATCTGGCGGCGCTGCGCGTCCAGGTAGCGCACCACGCTGGGCAGGATCACCCGCCCCTCTGCATCGGGCAGGCACTCGGCCACGCCATTGCGCACCGAGGCTACCAATGAATGGGTGGTTCCCAGGTCAATGCCCACCGCAATGCGCCGCTCATGCGGGTTGGGGGACTGGCCGGGTTCGGAAATCTGTAGTAGCGCCATCGTCTCTTTGTGCCAAATAGCTAAGCGAATTGGTCCAGCTGCCGGTTCAGGTCCTGGGTGAACTTTTCGATAAACATCAAAGTCCGCACCAGACCGACTGCGGCAGCGTAGTCCTGTTGATCATCAAGCAGCACTGCGCAGTGGTACAGCATCTGCTCTTTGCTGTGTTGCACGGTTTCCGCCAGCTCTTCCAGCGGCTCCAGCCCCCGTGCATCGTCGAGTGCCTCGCGCCACTCCATCTGCTGCATCAGGAAACCTGCAGGCATGGCGGTGTTGCTGTGGGCGTTGATGGGAAAACCCGCCAACTCACACAGATAGGCGGCCCGTTTGATCGGGTCTTTCAGGCGCTGGTAGGCCTCATTGATGCGCACCGACCATTGCATGGCAACACGCTGTGCTGCTGCGCCCTGCGCTGCAAACTTGTCCGGGTGGGCTTCGCGTTGCAGGTCTTTCCAGCGCGCATCCACTGCGGCGCGGTCCTGTTCGAACTGCCGGTCCAGCCCGAACAGTTCAAAGTCATCGTCCTGCAGGTTCACACGCGGAACGACTCACCGCAGCCGCATTTGTCCCGCTCATTGGGGTTGTTGAAGCGAAAGCCTTCGTTCAACCCCTCGCGCACAAAGTCGAGCTCGGTGCCATCGATATAGGCCAGGCTCTTGGGGTCCACCAGCACCTTGACGCCATGGCCTTCAAACACCATGTCTTCGGGGGCGAATTCGTCCACGTATTCCAGCTGGTAAGCCAGCCCGGAGCAGCCCGTGGTTTTGACACCCAGACGCACGCCCACGCCCTTACCACGCTTGGCAAGGTAACGGGTGACGTGGCGTGCTGCGGCCTCGGTCAAGGAGATGGCCATATCAGTTCAAATGTTTCTTTTTGTAGTCGTCCACGGCCGCTTTAATAGCGTCTTCTGCCAGGATGGAGCAGTGAATCTTAACGGGAGGCAGAGCCAGCTCTTCGGCGATTTCGCTGTTCTTCAGGGCCGCTGCCTGGTCCAGGGTTTTGCCCTTGACCCACTCGGTCACCAGGGAACTGGACGCAATAGCCGAGCCGCAGCCATAGGTCTTGAAACGTGCGTCTTCAATCACGCCGGTCAGGGGGTTCACCTTGATCTGCAGCTTCATCACGTCACCGCAGGCGGGCGCACCCACCATGCCGGTGCCTACGTCTTCGTCGCTCTTGTCAAAGGAGCCGACGTTGCGCGGGTTTTCATAGTGATCTACAACTTTTTCTGAGTAAGCCATTTTGTTTACCTCTTCAACTTCCAAAAATTCGAAACGTATCCGCTAAGTCACAAATGGCCCAGGGCGCGAAGCGCTTGCGAAGGCAGTGCGTTTAGCACGACAAGCAAGGGCGACAAAGCCATGGGTCATTTTGACGACGCGGTTAGTGAGCAGCCCATTGGATGGTGCTTATGTCGATGCCGTCTTTGTACATATCCCAAAGAGGGCTCAGGTCGCGCAGCTTGGCGACGTTCTTCTTGATGGTGTCCACGGCGTAGTCGATTTCCGCTTCGGTGGTCCAGCGGCCAATCGTCATGCGCAGGCTGCTGTGCGCCAGCTCATCGCTGCGGCCCAGGGCGCGCAGCACGTAGCTGGGCTCCAGACTTGCCGATGTGCAGGCCGAACCACTGCTGACCGCCAGGCCCTTGATACCCATGATGAGGGACTCGCCCTCCACATAATTGAAGCTCATGTTCAGGTTGTGCGGCACACGCTTTTCGGTGTGGCCGTTGATGAACACCTGCTCCACGTCCTTGAGGCCATTGAGCATCCGGTCGTGCAGGGCACGGATGCGCGTGTTTTCCTCGTGCATCTCCGCCTTGGCAATGCGGTAGGCCTCGCCCATGCCCACAATCTGGTGCGTGGGCAGCGTGCCCGAACGCATGCCGCGCTCGTGGCCGCCACCGTGCATTTGCGCTTCCAGGCGGATGCGCGGCTTGCGGCGCACAAACAAGGCACCGATGCCCTTGGGGCCATAGGTCTTGTGCGAGGTCAGGCTCATCAGGTCCACGGGCAGCGTGGTGAGGTCGATGTCAACCCGGCCGGTGGCTTGGGCTGCGTCCGAATGGAAAATTACGCCCTTCTCGCGGCAGATGGTGCCCAGGGCAGCGATGTCCTGGATGACGCCAATCTCGTTGTTCACAAACATGACGCTGGCCAGGATGGTGTCAGGGCGGATGGCCGCTTTAAACGCTTCCAGGTCCACCAGGCCGTCGCTTTGCACGTCCAGGTAGGTCACCTCAAAGCCCTGGCGCTCCAACTCGCGGCAGGTGTCCAGCACGGCCTTGTGTTCGGTCTTGACGGTGATGATGTGCTTGCCGCGGGTCTTGTAGAAGTGCGCAGCGCCCTTGAGGGCCAGGTTGTTGGACTCGGTGGCGCCTGAGGTCCAGACGATTTCACGCGGGTCGGCACCGATCAGGGCTGCCACCTGCTCGCGGGCTTTTTCGACAGCGGCTTCGGCCTCCCAGCCCCAGGCGTGGCTGCGGGAAGCGGGGTTGCCAAAATGGTTGCGCAACCAGGGAACCATGGCGTCCACCACCCGCTCGTCGCAGGGGTTGGTGGCGCTGTAATCCATGTAGATGGGGAAGTGGGGCGTGGTGTCCATGAATCGCTCGGTACTAACGGTAAATAGGGGAAGGCTCAGTGCAAGCACTGAACGGTTTCAGCTCTTTGAGAAGGCATTGCCCAAGGCAAAAACCGAGTTCGGCGCATTGATGCGGATGGGCTTGACGGCCGGCATGGCCGAGATGGCACGCTTGACGCTGGGCTTGTCTTCGATCTGCAGGCCCTTGGCCAGTTGCTCGTCGACCAGCTTCTGCAGGGTGACCGAGTCCAGGAACTCGACCATGCGCGTATTCAGTGAGGCCCACAAATCGTGGGTCATGCAGCGGTTGCCCTCGCCCAGGCAGTTTTCCTTGCCTGCGCACTGGGTGGCGTCAATCGGTTCATCCACCGAGACGATGATGTCGGCCACGGTGATGTCGCTGGCCTTGCGTGCCAGGGTGTAGCCGCCACCCGGGCCGCGGGTGGATTCCACCAGCTCATGGCGGCGCAGCTTGCCAAACAGCTGCTCCAGGTAAGACAGCGAAATCTGCTGGCGCTGGCTGATGGCGGCCAGGGTCACAGGCCCACCGGCCTGGCGCAGGCCCAGATCGATCATGGCGGTAACGGCGAAACGGCCTTTTGTAGTGAGACGCATGGCGAACTCCTTTGTCCATTTGGTTGACTAACTGGCTCAAGTATAGCAAGAAACCAAGCGTTCTGCTCGGGTAACTAGACTGTCCAGTCGCAATCCCGACCAAATCAAAGGGTCAGACTGATTCAGTGCTCATTTAGAAGGCATGGGCAGGATGGCCAGGTTGTCCGAACCCGGCGCGCCAAAGGCCTGTTCCTTGAGGATGTGCAACTGGTCGCGCACGCGGGCGGCCTTCTCGAATTCGAGGTTGCGTGCGTGTTCCATCATCAGCTTCTCCAGCCGCTTGATCTCACGGGACACGTCTTTTTCGCTCATATCTTCCACCTGGGCGCGGGCCACGGCGTCGCGCTCCAGGCGCTCGGCTTCCTTGCCCGCCTTCTCGCTGTACACACCGTCTATCAGGTCGCGCACCTTCTTGACGATGGCCCGGGGCGTGATGCCGCGCTCCAGGTTGTGGGCCACCTGCTTGGCGCGGCGGCGCTCGGTCTCGCCCATGGCGCGGGACATGGAGTCGGTGATCTTGTCGGCATACAGAATCGCCCTGCCCTCCAGGTTGCGGGCCGCACGGCCTATGGTCTGGATGAGCGAGCGCTCGGAGCGCAGAAAGCCCTCCTTGTCCGCATCCAGAATGGCCACCAGCGAGACCTCGGGGATGTCCAGGCCTTCGCGCAAGAGGTTGATGCCCACCAGCACATCAAACGTGCCCAGGCGCAGGTCGCGCAGAATTTCCACCCGCTCCACCGTGTCCACATCGCTGTGCAGGTAGCGCACCTTGACGCCGTTGTCGCTCAGGTAGTCGGTGAGCTGTTCGGCCATGCGCTTGGTCAGCGTGGTGATGAGCACGCGCTCGTTCTTCTCAACGCGGATGCGGATTTCCTGCAGCACATCATCCACTTGGCTGGTCGCCGGGCGCACCTCCACCTCGGGGTCCACCAGGCCGGTGGGGCGCACCACCTGCTCCACCACCTGTCCGGCATGGTCCTTCTCCCACTGCGCGGGGGTGGCCGAGACAAAGATGGCCTGGCGCATGCGGGCTTCGAACTCATCGAACTTCAGCGGCCGGTTGTCCAGCGCGCTGGGCAGGCGAAAGCCATATTCCACCAGCGTGGTCTTGCGCGCCCTGTCGCCGTTGTACATGCCGCCAAACTGGCCTATGAGCACATGGCTCTCGTCCAGGAACATCACCGCGTCCTTGGGTAGATAGTCGGTCAGGGTGGCGGGGGGCTCGCCTGGCAAGGCGGCGCTCAGGTGGCGCGAGTAGTTCTCGATGCCCTTGCAGTGCCCCACCTCGCTGAGCATTTCCAGATCAAACCGGGTGCGCTGCTCCAGGCGCTGCGCCTCCACCAACTTGCCCATGGACAGAAATTCCTTGAGGCGATCCGCCAGCTCCAGCTTGATGGTTTCCACAGCGGCCAGCACCTGCTCGCGCGGGGTCACGTAGTGGCTGCTGGGGTAGACGGTAAAGCGCGGGATTTTCTGGCGTATGCGGCCGGTGAGCGGGTCAAACAGCTGCAGGCTTTCGATCTCGTCATCAAACAGCTCCACGCGGATGGCCATCTCCGAGTGCTCGGCCGGGAAGATGTCGATGGTGTCGCCGCGCACGCGAAAAGCTCCGCGCGAAAAGTCGATGTCATTGCGCTGGTACTGCATGCGCACCAGCTGGCTGATCATGTCGCGTTGGCCCAGCTTGTCGCCCACGCGCAGCGTCATGATCATCTTGTGGTACGCCTCGGGCTGGCCGATGCCGTAGATGGCCGATACCGTGGCCACGATCACCACATCGCGCCTCTCCATCACGCTCTTGGTGCAAGAGAGGCGCATCTGCTCGATGTGCTCGTTGATGGCAGAGTCCTTCTCGATGAACAGGTCGCGCTGGGGCACATAGGCTTCGGGCTGGTAGTAGTCGTAGTAGCTGACGAAGTACTCGACCGCGTTCTTGGGGAAGAACTCGCGGAACTCGCTGTAGAGCTGCGCAGCCAGGGTCTTGTTGGGTGCAAACACAATGGCCGGTCGGCCCAGCTGGGCGATGACATTGGCCATGGTGAAGGTCTTGCCGGAGCCGGTGACGCCCAATAGCGTCTGGAACACCTCGCCGTCGTTCACGCCTTCCACCAGCTGGCGGATGGCCTCGGGCTGGTCGCCCGCTGGAGGGTACGGCTGGTACAGCTCAAAGGGCGAATCGGGGTAGCGCACAAAGGTGCCGGTACGTTCCGCGTCTGCGGACTCGGCAACTGCAGCGACAGGGGCAACGGACTTGGAAACAGGCATGGCGAAAAATCCGCAAGGGCAAAACACGCACTGTAGACCAGCTCAGCACTGGCGGCGTTGCCCATCCCTACAAGTCCCGCCAATTCAAGGCCAAATGTGTCAAGGCCAGACGCAAGTAAAATCCGGGGTATTCCCTAACTCCTCCACAGGTTCTGTCCATGTCTCTCTTCTCCGCCGTCGAAATGGCCCCCCGCGACCCCATCCTGGGTCTGAACGAACAGTTCAACGCCGACACCAACCCCAACAAGGTCAACCTCGGTGTGGGTGTGTATTTCGACGACAACGGCAAGCTGCCCCTGCTGCAATGCGTCCAGGCTACCGAAAAGACCATGATGGACAAGCCCACCGCCCGCGGCTACCTGCCCATCGACGGCATTGCCGCCTATGACGCGGCCGTCAAGACCCTGGTGTTTGGTGCCGACAGCGAGCCGGTAAGCTCTGGCCGCGTGGCCACCGTGCAAGCCATTGGCGGCACCGGCGGATTGAAGATTGGTGCCGACTTTTTGAAGCACCTGAACCCCAATGCCAAGGTGCTGATTTCCGACCCCAGCTGGGAAAACCACCGCGCCCTGTTCACCAACGCGGGCTTTGTGGTCGATACCTACGCCTACTACGACGCAGCCAAGCGCGGCGTCAATTTTGATGCAATGCTGGCCAGCCTGAATGCCGCAGCTGCTGGCACCATCATCGTGCTGCACGCCTGCTGCCACAACCCGACCGGCTATGACATCAGCCCCGCCCAGTGGGACCAGGTGATTGCCGTGGTGAAAGCCAAAGAACTCACCCCCTTCCTGGACATGGCTTACCAGGGCTTTGGCTACGGCATCCAGGAAGACGGCGCGGTGATCGGCAAGTTTGTGGCCGCTGGCCTGAACTTCTTTGTATCGACCTCATTCTCCAAGAGCTTCAGCCTTTACGGCGAACGTGTGGGTGGCCTCTCCGTCTTGTGCTCCGACAAGGAAGAAGCCAGCCGCGTGCTGAGCCAGCTGAAAATCGTGATCCGCACCAACTACTCCAACCCGCCCACCCATGGTGGCGCCGTGGTGGCCGCCGTGCTGAACAACCCCGAGCTGCGCGCCCTGTGGGAAAAGGAACTGGGCGAGATGCGCGTGCGCATCAAGGCCATGCGCCAGAAGCTGGTGGACGGCCTGAAGGCCGCGGGTGTGCAGCAGGACATGTCCTTCATCACCACCCAGATCGGCATGTTCAGCTACTCAGGCCTCTCCAAGGACCAGATGGTGCGCCTGCGCAATGAGTTTGGTGTGTACGGCACCGACACCGGCCGCATGTGCGTTGCCGCGCTCAACAGCAAAAACATCGACTACGTCTGCGCTTGCATCGCCAAAGTGATGTAAGGCTGCCTTGACGCGATTTTTCCATTCCGTGGTCCTGCTGCTGGCAGGGCTGGCAACCATGCAGGCCATGGCTTGGGAAAATCACAGCCTGGCCAGCTACCGGGCCTTTGAGAACATGCCCGAGGTGGCCAGTGCGCCCAGCGTCACCGTCGAGCCACTGGAAGCTTTTTTACGTGCCGAGGAATACACCCTGGAAGCCTTGCTGGCCAGCCAGGAGGCTTGGGGTTTGACCAGCATCGAAAAGTATCCGGCGCGCCCGGCAGAACTCGCCTTCAAGGCCGACCCCGGCCGGTCAGATGAGTCCCGCAGACTGGCCTTCTTGCGGGCCCTGCGCGTGGCACCCGACAGCCGCTTTGCGCTGTACACCCAAAGCGACCCCTGGAACCCCACATCGGGAACACGCCTGCCTTCTGCAGCAGTCAGCACCCAGACCGAGGCCACAGGATCCGGCTACAGATATGGGGCGCTAAAGTCGGGCGAACTGGTTGCGGCGCTGACCGTGCTTGCAACCGCCACAGGCGAACCCGACCTGGGGTTGGACATCCATCTGTTTGAAGACAGTCCATCAGACTGGGGCCGCGTCTACGGTTTTGGCCCCCAGCCTTACGGCAACCCCGCCGTCGCCCAGGATTCCCACATCCCTTTCCATTCAGGCTTTATGCACGAGAGCCGGCTGGTGAAGCTGGGCATCCCGACCGTCCGGCGCAACCTGATACTGCTGCGCTTTCACCAATTCTCTACGCTGGCCGCCTTGGCTTTCCGAACAGGGCACGCCTATTGGGGCTGGCGCTTTGCCGGGCTGTCACTGCACTACCTGCAAGACCTGACACAACCTTTGCGGGCCGCCCTGGTGCCCGGAGAGCCGAATACCAAGCTGCTCAGTGCCCAGGCACTGGCTCTTGTCGGTCTGCCAGGCATGAAAGACGAACTGGTCCAGCTACGCTCCAATCGCTGCCTGGTTGTGGAAAAATACCAGAGCGAGTTGCTGCTGCGCGCGGCGGCCAACAAGCAGGAAACCGCATTGGAGAAGGCACTGCGCAATACAGACAAAGACCGGGGCTACACGGACTGGAGTGAGCGCTACATGCGGGATGTAGTTAGTCTGCAATCTAGTCGTGCCGCACTCGCACTGGCTCAAACCCTGACTGCGGCCTTGCCAGCGGCTTTTGCCGCCGACGCGGGCTTTGACCTTGCTGCCCGGGAAACAGGAAGCAACCTTTTGTCGGAACTCATCAAACGCGATAGTCCCGAGCGAAACCGGCTCGACGCTGCCCTAGCTGAAACAATGGCAAACTTTGGCACGCACAGCCGCAATGCCCTGCGCGGCATACTTAGAGCAAGCGACCCACTTTAGCTTGAATCAAACTGTTATATTGCACTGCACCATTTTACAAAGAGAGTGATCCATGCTGTACCAGCTTTATGAAACCCAACGCTCCCTGATGGAACCTTTTGCGGATCTGGCCCAGGCCGCCGCCAAGGTTTACTCCAACCCGCTCTCACTGGCCGGTCAGAGCCCGTTTTCGCAGCGTCTGTCTGCCACCTACGAACTGATGCACCGCCTGGGCAAGGATTACGAGAAGCCCGAATTCGGCCTGCGCACCATTGATGTGGATGGCGTGGATGTGGCCATTCATGAGCGCATTGAGATCACCAAGCCGTTCTGTGAGCTGCGCCGCTTCAAGCGCTTCAGCGACGACACGGAAACACTGGCAAAGATCAAGGGCCAGCCTGCAGTGCTGATCGTGGCCCCTCTGTCTGGCCACTACTCGACCCTGCTGCGCGATACGGTCAAGACCATGCTGAAAGACCACAAGGTCTACATCACCGACTGGAAAAACGCCCGCCTGATCCCCATGAGCGAAGGCGAGTTCCACCTGGATGACTACGTCAACTATGTGCAGGACTTCATCCGCCACGTGCAGGGCATCTATGGCAACTGCCATGTGATGAGCGTCTGCCAGCCCACGGTGCCTGTGCTGGCTGCAGTCTCCCTGATGGCCAGCCGCGGCGAGAAGACCCCCTTGACCATGACCATGATGGGCGGCCCCATCGACGCGCGCAAATCGCCCACCGCCGTCAACAACCTGGCCATGAACAAGAGCCACAGCTGGTTTGAGAACAATGTGATCTACCGCGTGCCCAGCAGTTTCCCCGGAGCCGGTCGTCGCGTCTATCCGGGCTTCCTGCAGCACACCGGATTTGTCGCCATGAACCCCGACCACCATGCCCGCAGCCACTACGATTACTTCAAGGACCTGATCAAGGGTGATGACGCCAGCACCGACGCCCACCGCAAGTTTTATGACGAGTACAACGCCGTGCTGGACATGGACGCTGACTATTACCTGGAAACCATCCGCGTGGTGTTCCAGGACTTCAGTCTGGTCAGTGGCACCTGGGACGTAAAGAACCCCGCAGGCAAGCCCGAGCGCGTGCGCCCTGGCGACATCAAGACCACCGCCTTGCTGTCGGTGGAAGGCGAACTCGACGATATCTCCGGTTCCGGACAGACGCGCGCCGTGCACGACATCTGCAGTGGCGTGCCCAAGAGCCAGCAAACCCACTTTGAAGCCAAGGGTGCGGGCCACTACGGCATCTTCTCGGGCCGCCGCTGGCGCGAGCATGTGTATCCGGTGGTCAAGGCCTTCATCCTGAGCCATAACACGCAGTCTGCTGCGGTTGCCAAGCAAGTGGTGGTGAAGACGGCGGCTCCCAAGTCCGTCGAAGTGAAGGCAAGCGCCAAGGTTGTCGCCCAGCCAGGTCTCAAAGCCGTGCCGGTTGCCACCAAAAAGCCGGTTGCCAAACGCGTGACTGCTGCCAAGCAGTGAAGCTTGCGGGCGCCATGACCAGCCCACTGATTGGGCGCATCCATGACGCCCTGCCCCAGACGCAGTGCAAGCGCTGCGGCTATCCGGATTGCCTGGGCTATGCCCAGGCAATTTCCATTGGGGCGGCGGATATCAACCAGTGCCCACCCGGCGGCGCCGAGGGCGTGCTGCGTCTGGCTGCCATCACCGGACACGCGGTAAAGCCGATTGACCCGGACTTCGGTGCCGAGGGCCCACGCACTGTGGCCTTTGTGGACGAGGACTGGTGCATAGGCTGCACCCTGTGCATTGCGGCCTGCCCGGTGGATGCCATTCTTGGCGCCAACAAGCGCATGCACACTGTCATAGAAGCCCACTGCACGGGCTGTGAACTGTGCCTGCCGGTATGTCCGGTGGACTGCATCCTGCTGGAAAACGTGAGCGGCGAGGCCACCGGCTGGCAGGCCTGGTCAGCGCCAGAAGCCCAGCAGGCGCGTGATCGCTATGAGGCGCGCAGTGCGCGCCTGGCACGCGAGGTCCAGGAGCAGGAGCAGCGCCTGCTTGCCAAGGCCACACTAAAAGTGTCCGACATTGCAGAACACTCCCAGCACACCGACCCGGCTGTGCTGGCCAAGAAGCGTTCCATCATCGAAGCAGTGCTGGAACGGGCCCGCGCCAAGCGCAAGCCTGCGGACTGAAACCGCCGTTGACCGGTGCGAGCGCCAGAGCCTGCGCTGGATACCAGGTTGAACGATTAAACGCTGCGCCCCGGGTTGGCCAGTTGTGAAAAAGCCTTCACCACTTCCGGCGGCGCCTGCACCATCTCGATCAGCACGCCCTCGCCTGCTATCGGGAATTCCTCGCTGGCCTTGGGGTGCAGAAAACAGATGTCAAAACCCGCCGCGCCCTTGCGGATGCCACCAGGCGCAAAACGCACGCCCTGCGCCGTGAGCCACTCCACGGCGGTGGGCAGGTCGTCAATCCACAGGCCGATGTGGTTGAGCGGTGTGGCGTGCACTGCAGGCTTCTTGTCGGGGTCCATGGGTTGCATCAGATCAACCTCGACCTTGAAGGGCCCCGCGCCAATGGCGCAGATGTCTTCATCCACATTCTCTTTTTCGCTCTGGAAGGTGCCGGTCACTTCCAGGCCCAGCATGTCCACCCACAGCTTTTGCAGGCGCTTTTTGTCGGGCCCGCCAATGGCGATTTGCTGGACGCCCAGCACTTGAAAGGGACGTTTCATTTATACAAACTCCACAATGGCCTGATCCACCGTCAGGCTCTCACCCTTGCCAGCAAGAACCTTGCCCACCACGCCATCAGCCGCGGCAAACAGCACGTTTTCCATCTTCATGGCTTCGATCACGGCCACGCGTTCACCGGCCTGCACCTTCTGCCCCGGCACCACGGCCACTTCCACCAACAAGCCCGGCATGGGCGATAGCACAAAGCGGCTCAGGTCCGGCGGCGCCTTGAAAGGCATAAGGGCATGCAACTCGGCCATGCGCGGAGACATCACCATCACATCCACGCGGGTGCCGTTGTGCTGCACGCGCAGCGCCAGCGGGTTCTTGGGCGTGCCGCGCTCGATTTGCGCAGTGAAGGGCTGGCCGTTGACCATTCCACGGATGCAGATGTCATTCAGGCGCGAGTGGCTCTGGATTTCATAGCTGTCAGCACCCACCTTGACGCGGGCTGAACCGAGGCCGCCTTCGAACTCGTCCACATGCACCGGGGTATACAGATTCTTGCCCTCGGCACCCAGGGTGACCACCACGTAGTCCTTGCCCGCGTTCACCGCGTAGCCTGGCAACTGCCCGCTGATACCCGCCGCCCGCTCGCGCGACTTGCGGCGCACAAAGGCGGCCAGGGCCACCAGGAAGCTGGCGTCGTCGTGCGGCACGTCTTCGGCAAAAAAGCCCTTGC
Organism: Rhodoferax lacus; assembly: GCF_003415675.1. Taxonomy (GTDB): domain Bacteria; phylum Pseudomonadota; class Gammaproteobacteria; order Burkholderiales; family Burkholderiaceae_C; genus Allorhodoferax; species Allorhodoferax lacus. Next base: position 105,020 of record NZ_QFZK01000001.1, on the reverse strand, counting down.
TGTAGTGCTCGGCAATAAAGCCGGTATTGAAGTCGCCCGACACAAACTTGGGGTGCGCCAACAGCGCCGACTGGAACGGGATGTTGCTGGAGACACCGCGGATCACAAAGCCGTTGAGGGCTTCGCGCATCTTGGCAATCGCGTCCAGGCGGTCCCGTCCGTGCACGATGAGCTTGGCAATCATGGAGTCGTAGAACATCGGGATCTCGCCGCCGTCCTGCACGCCGGTGTCCACGCGCACGCCATACAGGTGCTCGGTGTCACCCTGCCACATGGTCTGCTCGGGGGGTGCAAAGCGCACCAGGCGACCGGTGGAAGGCAGGAAGCTGCGGAACGGGTCTTCGGCGTTGATGCGGCACTCCATGGCCCAGCCATTGCGCTGCACCTGGTCCTGTGTGATGGGCAGCTTTTCGCCAGCGGCCACGCGGATCATCAGTTCTACCAGATCAACACCGGTGATGGCTTCCGTCACGGGGTGCTCCACCTGCAGGCGGGTGTTCATTTCCAGGAAGTAAAAGCTCTGGTCCTTGCCCACCACAAACTCCACCGTGCCGGCGCTCTGGTACTTCACCGCCTTGGCCAGGGCCACGGCCTGCTCACCCATGGCCTTGCGGGTGGCGTCGCTGATGAAGGGCGACGGCGCCTCTTCAATCACCTTCTGGTGGCGGCGCTGGATGGAGCATTCGCGCTCGTTCAGATACAGCACATTGCCGTGGGCATCGCCAATCAGCTGGATCTCGATGTGGCGGGGCTCTTCCACAAATTTTTCGATGAACACGCGGTCATCGCCAAAGCTGTTGCGTGCCTCGTTGCGGCAGCTGGTAAAGCCTTCAAAAGCCTCCTTGTCGTTGAAGGCCACGCGCAGGCCCTTGCCACCACCACCGGCGCTGGCCTTGATCATGACGGGGTAGCCAATGCCCTTGGCAATTTCGACCGCGCGCTCCGGGGTTTCGATGGCGTCGTTGACACCGGGAATGCAGTTCACCCCAGCAGCACCGGCCAGCTTCTTGGATTCGATCTTGTCGCCCATGGCGCCAATGGAGTAGTGCTTGGGTCCGATGAAGGCAATACCTTCGTCTTCGCAGCGCTTGGAGAAGGCAGCGTTCTCGCTCAGAAAGCCATAGCCGGGGTGCACGGCCTGCGCACCGGTCTGCTTGCAGGCGGCAATGATTTTGTCGGCCAGCAAATAGCTTTCGCGGCTGGGCGCGGGGCCGATGTGCACGGCCTCATCGGCCAGCAGCACATGGCGTGCGTCGCGGTCCGCGTCTGAGTACACGGCCACGGTCTTGATACCCATCTTGCGGGCGGTCACGATGACGCGGCAGGCGATCTCGCCACGGTTTGCAATCAGTATTTTTGTAAACATAGAAGCTCCAATTCAATTTTTCAGGTCGACGCCGGAGCGCGATGCCTTCAACTCAGGAACACCGTGGAACCGGCTTCGCCGGGCCACTGGTGTTGCCCCCTGCAAGGGGGAAAGCGGCCACACGCAGTGGGCAAGCCGGGGGGTGTGCCAATTCACAGCGGAATGTTCCCGTGCTTGCGCCACGGGTTCTCGATCTTCTTGTCTTTCAGCATCACCAGGGAACGGCAAATGCGTTTGCGGGTTTCATGCGGCAGGATCACGTCGTCGATAAAGCCGCGTGCGCCCGCCACAAACGGGTTGGCAAAACGGGCCTTGTATTCGGCTTCCTTGGCGGCCAGTTTCTCGGGGTCGCCCTTGTCTTCGCGGAAGATGATTTCAACAGCGCCCTTGGCACCCATCACCGCGATTTCGGCATTGGGCCAGGCAATGTTCACGTCCCCACGCAGGTGCTTGGAAGCCATCACGTCATAGGCGCCACCGTAGGCCTTGCGCGTGATCACGGTGATCTTCGGGACAGTGCACTCGGCATACGCATACAGCAACTTGGCACCGTGCTTGATGATGCCGCCGTATTCCTGGCTGGTGCCGGGCATAAAGCCGGGCACATCAACAAAGGTGATCACGGGGATGTTGAAGGCATCGCAAAAGCGCACAAAGCGCGCGGCCTTGATGCTGCTCTTGATGTCCAGGCAACCGGCCAACACCAAAGGCTGGTTGGCCACAATGCCCACGGTCTGGCCGTCCATGCGGGCAAAGCCGATCAGGATGTTCTTGGCGTACTCGGGCTGGATCTCGAAGAAATCACCATCGTCCACGGTCTTGACGATGAGTTCTTTCATGTCATAGGCCTTGTTGGGGTTGTCAGGCACCAGGGTGTCCAGGCTCAGGTCCATGCGGTCTATCGGGTCGCCACTCTTGCGCACCGGGGCCTTCTCGCGGTTGGAGAGCGGCAGGTAGTTGTAGAGGCGGCGCAGCATCAGCAGCGCTTCCACGTCGTTCTCAAAGGCCAGGTCGGCCACGCCGCTCTTGGTGGTGTGGGTGATGGCGCCGCCCAGTTCTTCGGCGGTCACTTCTTCGTGCGTAACCGTCTTCACCACTTCGGGGCCGGTCACAAACATGTAGGAGCTGTCTTTCACCATGAAGATGAAGTCGGTCAGCGCGGGCGAATACACCGCACCACCGGCCGAGGGGCCCATGATCATGCTGATCTGCGGAATCACGCCGCTGGCCATCACATTGCGCTGGAACACTTCGGCATAGCCGCCTAGAGACGCCACACCCTCCTGGATGCGCGCACCGCCCGAGTCGTTCAGGCCAATGACGGGTGCACCCACCTTCATGGCCTGGTCCATCACCTTGCAGATTTTTTCCGCATGGGTTTCAGACAAGGCGCCACCATAGACGGTGAAGTCCTGGCTGAACACAAACACCAGGCGTCCGTTGATCATGCCGTAGCCGGTGACCACGCCGTCCCCGGGGATCTTGGTATCGGCCATGCCGAAGTCCACGCAGCGGTGTTCCACAAACATGTCCCACTCTTCAAAAGTGCCTTCGTCCAGCAGTACCTCGATGCGCTCACGCGCCGTGAGCTTGCCCTTGTTGTGCTGTGCATCTATGCGCTTTTGGCCGCCACCCAGGCGTGCCAGTTCGCGCTTGGCTTCGAGTTGTTCCAGGATATCGTGCATGGTTTCCTTCTTGATGGTCGCTTGTCTAAACGGGTGCTGCCGGTGCGCTTGAGCCAAGCACAGCCAGCAGATGGCGGGCTGCGGTGCTGGCGGCCATCTGGCCGGACTGCACCGCAGCGGTGATGGCGGGCAGTTGCCCGCGCACCAGGGGGTTGTTTTTGAATTGCTGCTTCAGGCCCGCGTCTATGCGCTCCCACATCCAGGCCAGGGCCTGGTGCTGGCGGCGGCTGGCAAGCAGGCCATTGGCGGATTGCAGGCGCTGGAAGGTGGTGACAGCCTCCCAGAACGCGTCCAGGCCTTGGCCTTGCAGGGCACTGATCTTGAGGACTTGCGGGTGCCAGTACTGGTCACTGTGCGGGTCATGCGGATTGCCGCTGATGCCCAGCAGGCGCAGGCTGGAGGTGATCTGTGCCTCGGCCCGCAGCGCGGCATGGGCGTCGATGTCGGCCTTGTTGATGACCACCAGATCGGCCAGCTCCATCACACCTTTTTTGATAGCCTGCAGGTCGTCACCGGCATTGGGCAGTTGCATCAGCACAAACATATCGCTCATGCCCTGCACGGCCGTCTCGCTTTGTCCCACGCCCACGGTTTCCACAATCACGATGTCAAAGCCCGCGGCCTCGCAGACCAGCATGGCCTCGCGGGTTTTCTCAGCCACACCACCGAGCGTGCCGCTGCTGGGGCTGGGGCGAATGTAGGCGCGCTCGTGCATGGAGAGCTGCTCCATGCGCGTCTTGTCACCCAGGATGGAACCACCCGATACCGAACTACTGGGGTCCACCGCCAGCACGGCCACACGGTGGCCTTTGTCAATCAGGTACAGGCCCAGGGCTTCGATAAAGGTGCTCTTGCCCACACCGGGCACGCCGCTGATACCCAGGCGCAGCGATTTGCCGCTATGCGGCAGCAAGGCTGTGAGCAGCTCGTCCGCCTGCGCACGGTGGTCGGTGCGGGTGGACTCCAGCAAGGTGATGGCCTTGGCCAGGCTGCGCCTTTGCGCCAGACCTTGCGCTTCCACAATGTCACGGGCGTGCACAGCTGTCCGCTTGGGCAGCGCAGTGGCAGAGGCGGCGTCCAATCTCGGGCCCTTCCTATCGAAGCGCTCAGGCCGCAGCCAGTGCCTTCTGGATCTGGTCCAGCACGTCACGCGCGCTGGCCGGGATGGGGGTGCCGGGGCCGTAAATGCCCTTCACGCCGGCGGCGTACAGGTAGTCGTAGTCCTGGCGCGGAATCACGCCGCCCACGAAGACGATGATGTCGTCGGCGCCCTGCTTTTTCAGCTCGGCAATGATGGCGGGCACCAGGGTCTTGTGGCCTGCGGCCAGTGTGGAAACGCCCACGGCATGCACGTCGTTTTCAATCGCCTGGCGGGCGCATTCCTCGGGGGTCTGGAACAGCGGACCCATGTCCACGTCATAGCCCAGGTCGGCAAAAGCGGTGGCCACCACTTTGGCACCGCGGTCGTGCCCGTCCTGGCCCAGCTTGCTGATCATCACGCGTGGGCGGCGACCTTCTTTTTCGGCAAAGGCGGCGATGTCCTTCTTGAGCTGTTCCCAGTATTCCATGGTGTCCCCTTGCGCACTATCGTAAGCGGCGGCGTACACGCCGGTTACCTTTTGCGTGTCGGCGCGGTGGCGGCCAAAGGCTTTTTCCAGCGCGTCCGACACTTCGCCCACGGTGGCACGCAGGCGCATGGCCTGGATGGACAGGTCCAGCAGATTGCCTTCGCCGCTCTCTGCGGCTTGGCTCAAGGTAGCCAGGGCAGCGTCGACCCGGGCAGCATCGCGGCTGGCACGAATCGTTTTCAGACGCGCGATCTGGCCATCGCGCACTGCGACGTTGTCGATGTCACGCGCCTCAATGGCGTCCTCGGTCTTGAGCTTGTATTTGTTCACGCCGACGATGACATCGCGGCCGGAGTCGATGCGCGCCTGCTTTTGCGCCGCAGCCGCTTCAATCTTGAGCTTGGCCCAGCCGCTGTCCACGGCCTTGACCATGCCGCCCATGCCTTCGACTTCCTCGATGATTTTCCAGGCGGCGTCGGCCATGTCCTGGGTGAGCTTTTCCATCATGTAGCTGCCAGCCCAGGGATCGATCACATTGGTGATGTGGGTTTCTTCCTGGATGATGAGCTGGGTGTTGCGGGCAATGCGCGAACTGAACTCGGTGGGCAGGGCAATTGCTTCGTCAAAGCTGTTGGTGTGCAGACTTTGCGTGCCGCCAAACACGGCGGCCATGGCCTCGATGGTGGTGCGGACCACGTTGTTGTAGGGGTCCTGCTCGGTGAGACTCCAACCGCTGGTCTGGCAGTGGGTGCGCAGCATCAGGCTCTTGGGCGCCTTGGCGTCAAAGCCCTTCATGATGCGGCACCACAGCAGGCGCGCCGCGCGCATCTTGGCCACTTCCAGATAGAAGTTCATGCCAATGGCCCAGAAGAAGGACAGGCGTCCGGCAAATTCGTCCACGTCCAGGCCGGAGGCAATCGCGGTCTTCACATACTCCTTGCCGTCTGCCAGGGTGAAGGCCAATTCGAGTGCCTGGTTGGCACCGGCTTCCTGCATGTGGTAACCCGAGATCGAGATCGAGTTGAACTTGGGCATGTTCTTGGCCGTGTAGCCAATGATGTCGCCAATGATGCGCATGCTGGGTGCGGGCGGGTAGATGTAGGTGTTGCGCACCATGAACTCTTTGAGGATGTCGTTCTGGATGGTGCCGCTGAGTTTGTCTTGCGAGACGCCCTGCTCTTCTGCCGCCACCACATAGCCGGCCAGCACCGGCAGTACCGCGCCGTTCATGGTCATGGAGACCGACACCTTGTCCAGCGGAATCTGGTCAAACAGGATCTTCATGTCCTCCACCGAATCGATGGCCACACCGGCTTTGCCGACATCGCCGGTCACACGGGGGTGGTCAGAGTCGTAGCCGCGGTGGGTGGCCAGATCAAAAGCCACCGACACACCCTGCCCGCCAGCGGCCAGCGCCTTGCGATAAAAAGCGTTGGACTCTTCAGCGGTAGAGAAACCGGCGTACTGGCGGATGGTCCAGGGGCGCACCGCATACATGGTGGCCTGCGGGCCACGCAGGTAGGGCTCAAAACCGGGCAAGGTGTCGGCATGTTCCAGGTTGGCTGTATCGGCCGCCGTGTACAGGGGCTTGACCGCAATGCCGTCCGGGGTGATCCAGTTCAGCGCCTCGACATTGCCGCCGGGTGCCGACTTGGCAGCCGCCTTGTTCCACGCTTCCAGGGTTGCAGATTGAAATTCGGGTTTCTTGTCGGTCATGGCGGGGTCCGTAGCACAGGGTTGGAGGCCCGGTATGCGCCGCTCTTGCGCCTGCAAAAACAGGGGCGTGGCGTGCAACCAGTTGGCTAAGATTTTACATTATTTATAATTATTGATTCAAAAACAGACGCTCAGCTTACAATTCCCGTCCATGTCCGCTTTGATGTCCGAAGGCCGCACCGGCCTCTCACTCTCTCCCCGCGCGCTCTATGTCGAGGTGGCGGAGTTGCTGCGCCAGCGCATTTTTCAGCGTGAGCTCGAGCCCGGCAGCTGGATTGATGAGCTCAAGATTGCGGAGGAATACGGCATCAGCCGCACCCCCTTGCGGGAGGCTTTGAAAGTGCTGGCCGCCGAGGGGCTGGTGACCATGAAGGTGCGACGCGGCGCTTATGTGACAGAGGTCTCCACCCAGGACCTGAGCGATGTCTACCACCTGCTGAGCCTGCTGGAGAGCGACGCGGCCGGGGTGGTGGCAACAAAAGGCACGGATGCCGAACTGACTGAGTTGATGAGTCTGCACGCCGAGCTGGAAAAAGCCGCCAAGCCCGGCCCGGCCAACACCGACGCCTTCTTTGCGGTGAATGAGCGATTTCACATGCGCCTGCTGGAGATTGCCAACAACCGCTGGCGCGACCAGATGGTGGCCGACCTGCGCAAGGTGATGAAGCTCAACCGCCACAACTCCCTGCTCAAGACCGGGCGCATCCAGGAGTCCTTGCAGGAGCACCGCGCCATCATGGCCGCACTGACGGCCCGCGATGCAGAGGCCACGGTGGCCCGCATGCGCGAGCACTTTGCCAACGGGCTGGAAGCTGCGGCTTAAGGCTTCGCCAAGGCCCAAACTTCCCGGGCTGGCAGGGTTTTGAGCCGATGGTCGCTCCAGATCTGGCGCCATTTGCGCGCACCCGGCAGGCCATGGCGCAGGCCCAGCATATGGCGCGCAATGCTGTACCAGGACGTACCGTGCTCTGCGGCCTCCCGCTCCATATAGGCGACCATCTGTTCTTCCACCAACTCGCGCGTGCGATCGGTGGGCTGCTCGCCATAGAAGGCGGCGTCCCACTCGGATAGCCACCAGGGGTTGTGGTAGGCCTCGCGCCCCAGCATCACGCCGTCCACCAGGGCCAGTTGCTCGGCCACCTGTGCGCTGGTGGTGACGCCACCGTTGAGGCAAATGGTGAGCTGCGGGAAGTCACGTTTGAGTTGGTGCACCAGGTCGTAGCGCAGCGGCGGCACTTCGCGGTTTTCCTTTGGTGACAGACCCTTGAGCCAGGCATTGCGCGCGTGCACGATGAAGACCCGGCAACCCGCGTCTGACAGCGTGCCGACAAAGTCGCGCACAAAGTCATAGCTCTCGATTTTGTCGATTCCAATGCGGTGCTTCACCGTGACAGGGATGTCCACTACATCCAGCATGGCCCGCACACAGTCGCCGACCAAGCTGGCCTCATTCATCAGGCAGGCGCCAAAGGCACCGCGCTGCACCCGCTCGGAGGGGCAGCCGCAATTCAGGTTGATCTCGTCATAGCCCCAGTCTTGGCCCAGCTTGGCGCAGGCCGCCAGATCGGCCGTATCGCTGCCACCCAGTTGCAGGGCCACGGCATGTTCTTCGGCGTTGAAGCGCAGGTGGCGCGGCACGTCGCCATGCAACAGCGCGCCGGTAGTCACCATTTCGGTGTACAGGAGGGCGTGGCGGCTCAGCAGCCGGTGAAAATAGCGGCAGTGCTTGTCTGTCCAGTCGAGCATGGGCGCAACGGACAGGCGGTGGGAGAGTGGCGAGGAAGTCAATGCGGAGCTTGGATAGGGGCGGTTCGGGCCAAATTACACCATGGCCTGTGGCTGGCGCAGGAGGCAGGCGCTTCAGGGCGTGACGCACCAAGGCGCGGTGTTGTGTACCAAACCCATCCACAGGGCCCAGCCTGAACTTGCTGCCAGCGCCAGACCGGCCAGGCGAACGCCCCAGTTGCCTGTGCCTCCGGTGGCCACGCTGTTGCCGCGCAGCTTGAGCCACAGCCAGGGCGCAGCCGTCATGGTGACACTGGTGCCCACGGCAAACAGGGCCATCACCATGGCACCATCCAGAGGGCCTCCGGCCATGGCTGCGACCAGCACGGCGGAATACAGCAGGCCACAGGGCAGCAAAGCCCAGAGCGTGCCCAGCAACACGGGCGCGCCGCCCGCACCGGCGCCCAGCGCCTTGGCACGGGCCCAGATGCTGCGCCCTGCCCGCTCCAGCCAGACGGGCTGCTGTGCGCGCAGCAGCAGCACCAGCCCTAAAAGGAAAGCAGCCACATGGAACATGGACCAGACCGGGCGCAGGGCAGTTGATTGGACCGTCAGCCAACCCAGGCCCTGCATGGAGGCAGCAGCCACAGCGCCCAGCGCGGAATAGCCCAGCACGCGGCCCAACTGAAAGCCAAGAATGGCGGAATTTTTGCGGCTGCCGGCCGCCTGCCCTAGCCCGGCACAGGCCGCGCCACACATGGCCACACAGTGTGGGCCACCGACCAGGCCCATTAACAGCGCAGTAGCGCCCAAGGAAAATTGCATCCGGGGATGCTAAAGGATCTTGGAGAACTTGGCCCGAGTACGGTCGGTTTGCAAATTGCGGTCAAACACCATGGCCACAGCACGCACAAAGAACCAGCCCTTGGCGGTGACCTGTATGCCGGTGTCTTCCAGCACCACAAGCCCTTGTTCGGCCAGCGCCTGCAGCGCTTCCATTTCCTTGGCAAAGTAACTGCGGAAATCAACCAGGTAAGCCAGGTCAATCGATTCAAACTGCACATGGCCCTGGCACATCAGGGCCATGATGACGGCGCGGCGCACCAAGTCGTCACGCGTGAGCGCCAGGCCGCGCACCACCGGGAAGTTGCCATGGTCCAGAGCGTCGTAATACTCTTCCAGTGTCTTGGCGTTCTGGCTATAGGTGGCGCCAATGCGGCCAATGCTGGAGACGCCCAGGGCAATCAGGTCGCAATCAGGCTGGGTGCTGTAGCCCTGGAAGTTGCGGTGCAGGCGGCCCTGGCGCTTGGCAACAGCCAAGGCATCGTCAGGCAGAGCGAAGTGGTCCATGCCCACGTACACATACCCCGCCCCCATGAAGGCTGCCAGTGAGCGAGAAAGCATCGAGATCTTGGCACCGCCCGAAGGCAGCTCCACGGTGTTGATGCGCCGCTGAGGCTTGAAGCGCTCGGGCAAGTGGGCATAGGCATAGAGCGCAATGCGGTCGGGTTTGAGCTCAACAACCTGGGCCAACGTGCGGTCAAAGGACTCGGGGCTTTGCATGGGCAAGCCGTAAATCAAATCCACGTTGATGGATTCAAAGCCCCGTGCGCGGGCCGCAGCCACGAGGGAAAAAACCTGTTCCGCGGGTTGCACACGGTGCACGGCTTTTTGCACTGCAGGGTCGAAGTCCTGCACGCCAAAACTCAGGCGGTTAAAGCCCAACTCAGCCAGCGTATCCAGACGCTTTTCATCGATGGTGCGAGGGTCAATCTCGATGGAGTATTCGCCGCCGGGTGCAAAGCTGAAGTTGCGCTTGAGCATGGCCATCAGGCCGCGCAATTCATCGTCACTCAGGAAGGTAGGACTGCCGCCGCCAAAGTGCAGCTGGCTGACCGATTGGCCGGTGCCAATCAACGCGGTGTGCAGTTCCACTTCGCGGGTGAGGTAGCGGATATATTCCGCCGCTTTTTCGTGGTGCTTGGTGATGATCTTGTTGCAGGCGCAGTAGTAGCACAGCGATTCGCAAAACGGGATATGTATGTACAGCGACAAAGGCAGGGCGAGCGCGGCAGCGCCACTACGGCGCTGTTGCAGTGCCTGCGAATAGTCGTCGGCCACGAAGGCTTCTACAAATCGGTCGGCCGTCGGGTAAGAGGTGTAACGAGGACCGGAGACGTCGTATTGACGCAGCAATTCATCGGTAACGGGGGAGACAACAGCATTCATAAGCACTCCATGGCAGTCTCTGCAAATGTGCCCCAGCTGGCATTATTGGGGTTTGATGTGAATCAATCTATTGAATTCAGGGTCCGTTCAGCATTTGGGTTGATAATTGATTTGAATCAGGCAACCAACCGTCGAGACACCATATGAAGGCACACAACCCAGACGTGGCACATGCGTCGATTGCCATTACCCCGATCAGCAATGTGATCGAAATGAACTCCAACAGCATCAAGGTGGCTTGCTCAAACTGCAATTTGCGCGAGCTGTGCATGCCTTTGGGACTGAGTCCGATCGAGCTGGAGCGTATCGACGATGTTGTGGCCAACCGCCGCAAGATCAAGCGTGGCGCCACGCTTTTTCGCAATGGCGAAAAGTTCACCAGCCTGTATGCTATTCGCACCGGATTTTTCAAGACATGCGTGGCTTCCGAAGACGGGCGCGACCAGGTGACTGGTTTTCAGATGGCGGGTGAAATTGTGGGTCTGGACGGCATCGTGCATGACCACCACACCTGCGATGCCATCGCACTGGAAGACGCCGAAGTGTGCGTCATGCCCTTTGACCGCATTGAAGAACTGTCGCGTGAAGTCAACGCCCTGCAGCGCCACGTGCACAAGATCATGAGCCGCGAGATCGTGCGCGAGAACGGCGTGATGTTGTTGCTCGGGAGCATGCGCGCCGAAGAACGGCTGGCTGCGTTCTTGCTGAATCTGGTACAGCGCCTGCATGCGCGCGGCTTCTCGCAGTCTGAGCTGATTCTGCGCATGACGCGCGAAGAAATCGGTAGTTACCTGGGGCTGAAGTTGGAGACCGTGAGCCGCACTTTTTCCAAGTTTGTGGAAGACGGCATTGTCGAGGTCAAACAACGTCACGTTCGCATCTTGAACGCGGACAAGCTCAAGGACATCGTGAACCCCAAGGTGTGCAACTAGCGCCTGCGCAAAGCCAGGCGCCAGGCACTTCTGTCAGGGAGCTTCTGCTGGCTTGGGAACGCCAGTGGCAGCATGGTTTCGTGCCGCCATGGCGGGGGCGGCGCTGGACGGAGTACCGCCCAGTGTCTTGTTAATCTCCAAACCCTTTTGGTAGTAGTTCTCGTCCATCACGGGATCCGGACGGGTCACTGCCAGGTACAGGGTCACGAAGCTGGCCACCACCACCACGGCGGGGCCACCAAAAACCATCCAGACATGGCCGAATTTCCACCAGGGCTGGGGTGCTTCGGTAGCTGTAGGCTGGGTGTTTTGCGTCATGTGATTTCCTTTGTAGGGACTCCAAAAAGGCAATACCCCGGCAGAGCTTCGAGACATTGCCCGAAAACCTGCAGGGGTACAACCCGTTTACAGACCGTGTTTACTGCTTGGCAGGAGCGTTGTTGGACAGGCCCCAGACGTAGGAAGCCAAGACGTGAATCTGTGCATCGCTCAATTTGCCTTCCTGAGCCGGCATGATGTTGGTCTTGCCGTTGGCAACCATGGCGATGATGGCGTTCTCACCGTAGCCGTGCAGCCAGATGTTGTCCGTCAGGTTGGCAGAACCAACGGCCTGCATGCCCTTGCCATCAGCACCATGGCACGCTGCACATACGCCGAACTTTTCCTTGCCCAGATTGGCGCGCACCGAATCGTGCGGGCTGCCAGACAGGCTGAGAACATAGTTGGCTACGTTCTTCACATCATCCGACGTGCCGACTGCGGCAGCCATGGGGGGCATATTGCCCACACGACCCTTGTGCAGCGTTTCCACGATCTTCTCGGGGGTACCGCCGTGCAGCCAGTCGTTGTCGGTCAGGTTGGGGAAGCCCTTGCCGCCGTGCGCATCGGAGCCGTGGCATTGCGAGCAGTTGTTCATGAACAGACGCTCACCAATAGCGTGGGCTTGCGGGTCCTTGGACACGTCTTCCACCTTCATGGCCATGAACTTGGCATAGATGGGAGCCACTTCGGCATCGCCCTTGGCCACTTCGGCTTCAAACTGGCCCTTGGAGGTCCAACCCGAACTGCCAGGAGAGCCACCCAGACCGGGGTACAGATACAGGTACACGGCAGCGAACAGGATGGTGATGATGAACAGGCCCACCCACCAGCGTGGCAGGGGGTTGTTCATTTCACGCAGGTCGCCGTCCCACACGTGTCCGGTGGTGTTGTCGCTGGCCGTCATGGCCCGGGCCTTGCCGCTAAACCACAGCAGCAATGCACATGCTGATATGGAGATAATGACAATTCCGGCCACATAAACGGACCAAAAATTACTTGTAAAGTCACTCATGATGAATCCTGTTGGTGTGTATCAGTCTTGCTGAAAGGGCAAATTGGCGGCTTCAGAAAAGTCATCGGAGCGCCGCTTGGACCAAGCCCACCACACAATTCCAATAAATGCGCCAAAGCTGACCAGGGTCGCGATGGCACGCAAGGTGTTGACGTCGAATTCCATATCGGTCTCCAGCGCCTTATTTCAGGGCCAAGCCCAAAGACTGCAAGTAAGCGATCACGGCTTCCTGTTCGGTCTTGCCCTTGACCTCTTCCACCGACTTGGCAATTTGCTCGTCGGTGTAAGGCACACCGACCTTGCGCAGACCAGCCATGTGGGCCGGCATGACATCGGCGTCCACCATGTTTTTGGCCAGCCATGGGTAGGCAGGCATATTGGACTCAGGCACCACATCACGCGGATTGGTCAGGTGGATGCGATGCCATTCATCGCTGTACTTGGCTCCCACACGGGCCAGGTCCGGGCCGGTGCGCTTGCTGCCCCACTGGAACGGGTGGTCATAGACCGACTCGCCAGCCACCGAGTAGTGGCCATAGCGCAGGGTTTCGGCGCGGAAGGGGCGAATCATCTGCGAGTGGCAGTTGTAGCAACCTTCACGGGTGTAGATATCACGGCCTGCCAGCTGCAGTGCGGTGTAGGGCTGCACACCCTTGATGGGTTCGGTCGTGGACTTCTGGAAGAAGAGGGGCACGATTTCCACCAGGCCGCCAAACAGCAGCACGATGAGAATCAGGACGATCATCAGGAAGTTGTTTGTCTCGATCTTCTCGTGCGACAAACTGGAATGGTTGTTGGACATAGTGTGTTTTTCCTTCAAGCGTGGGCAACTGCGGTTGGCACTTCCACGCTCACAGCGCGGCCCTTGGTGGCAGTCATCAATGTGTTCCACAGCATGATGATCATGCCGGTCAGGTACAGCAGACCGCCCAGCAGACGCAGCACATAGAAGGGATAGGTGGCCTTCACGCTTTCAACAAAGGTGTAGGTCAGCGTTCCATCGGGGTTGATGGCACGCCACATCAGGCCCTGCATCACACCGGCAATCCACATCGCGGCGATGTAGATCACGATGCCGATGGTGGCGGTCCAGAAGTGGACTTCAACAGCCTTCAGGCTGTACATCTGCTTTTGGCCAAACAGCTTGGGAATCAGGTAGTACATGGAACCCATGGTCACCAGACCCACCCAGCCCAAGGCGCCAGAGTGCACGTGGCCCACGGTCCAGTCGGTGTAGTGGCTCAGGGCGTTGACGGTCTTGATGGACATCATCGGGCCTTCAAAGGTCGACATGCCGTAGAAGGACAGGGACACGATCAGGAAGCGCAGGATGGGGTCATCGCGCAGCTTGTGCCAGGCGCCAGACAGGGTCATCACGCCGTTGATCATGCCGCCCCAGCTGGGAGCCAGCAGGATCAGGGAGAACACCATACCAACCGACTGGGTCCAGTCAGGCAAGGCGGTGTAGTGGAGGTGGTGAGGACCCGCCCACATGTAGGTGAAGATCAGCGCCCAGAAGTGGACGATGGACAGGCGGTAGCTGTATACAGGGCGCCCAGCTTGCTTGGGGATGAAGTAGTACATCATGCCCAGGAAGCCTGCAGTCAGGAAGAAGCCCACAGCATTGTGGCCGTACCACCATTGCACCATGGCATCCTGCACACCGGCATAGGCCGAGTAGGACTTCATGGCACCCACCGGGATTTCTGCACTATTGACCAGGTGCAGCAAGGCAACAGCCAGGATGAAGGCACCGTAGAACCAGTTGGCCACGTAAATGTGGCGCACCTTGCGGGTACCCACCGTGCCAAAGAACACCACGGCAAAAGCCACCCAGACCAGTGTGATCAGGATGTCAATGGGCCACTCCAGCTCGGCGTACTCCTTGCCGGAGGTGTAACCCAGAGGCAGTGAAATGGCAGCCAGAAGGATGACCAACTGCCAGCCCCAGAAGGTAAACGCCGCCAGCTTGTCGCTGAAAATGCGAACCTGGCAGGTGCGCTGCACAACGTAGTAGCAGGTGGAGAAGAGTCCGCAGCCACCAAAGGCAAAAATCACTGCATTGGTGTGCAGGGGACGCAGGCGACCGTAGGTGAGCCATGGGATACCGAGATTGAGCTCGGGCCAAGCCAACTGGGCGGCGATGATCACGCCAACCAGCATGCCAACGACCCCCCACACTACCGTCATTACGGCGAATTGCCGAACAACAGTATCGTTGTATAGCTCGGCTTTCTGATTTGCAAATGCCATAGTTACCTCTTGATGAATTACTTTGACTGGAGTGTCTTGTGCGGAGCAACAAACGGGGTTGACACAAATCAAAGCCCCACAAGAAACACTGTTAATTACCGAGAATACAACCGAACCTCGCCCGAGCCTTTCATGAATCTTTCAGGATGCGCTCGCCTTCACGTTCTATGTCTTCAAACTGCCCTCTTTCGATGGCCCACCAGAGCCCGCCAATGATGAAAAACACCAGCACCACAGACAGGGGGATCAATAAATACAGGATATCCATCAAATTCCTTTACGTGCCTGCGCGCGACCGGTCAGCCGCAAGGCATTAGCCACCACCACCAGGGAGCTGCAAGCCATCCCCAGGCCTGCCAACCACGCAGGCAGCAGGCCCATAACTGCCAAAGGCACGCAAGCGGCGTTGTAGAGCAAGGCCCACCACAGATTCTGGCGCACCACGGCCATCGTCTTGCGCGCCAACACGACCGCGTGTGCCACTGCCATCAGTCCATCGCCCTGCACCACGAAGTCCGATTGCGCCTGCGCCAACGGGACCGCCTGGCCAATGGCAAACGACACATGGGCACCGGCGAGCACTGGTCCGTCATTCAACCCGTCGCCCACCATCGCCACCTTGTGTCCTTGCGCCTGCAGCGCGCGTAGTGCCGTCAGCTTGTCAGCCGGGGAACGGCCCCCGCGGGCGTCCTTGATACCGACCTGGGCCGCAATGCGTGCCACCGAGTCCGCACCATCGCCCGACAGCAAACAGGCCCGTACACCTGCCTGACCGAGTGCAGCAACCGTTTGTGCCGCTTGGGGGCGCAGCTCTTCGCGCACTTCAAAAGTTGCCAGCCATCCCACCTCATCACTTAAATGGACCCGCAAGGTGTCGGATGCCAGGTGGGGCAGACCACAAAAATCGGCTGACCCCAGGCGCAGGCTGCGCGCCTGCATAGCTGCGGCCTGTGCTGGTTGCGCCAAGCCCGCAATGCCACGGCCTGCAGTCTCGCTCACACCCGCACACAGCCACGCCGGCGCTGCATACAGCGGAAGTTTGGCCGCTGTCGCCAAGGCCCGGGACACGGGATGCAGCGACTGCCCAGCAAGCGCCGCGGCCATCTGCAGCGCCAGAGCCACCGGGACGCCGTCGCGGACGTTCACGGCACCGACCGCCATGGCGTCCTGGGTCAAGGTCCCGGTCTTGTCAAAGACCACTACATCCACCTCGGACAGCGCCTGCAAGGCCTGCAGATTGCGCACCAGCACACCCTGGCGCGCCAGATTGCCGGCAGCCGCCAACATGGCAGCCGGTGTGGCCAGCGACAAGGCACAAGGGCAGGTCACCACCAGCACGGCAACCGCCACCATCAGGGCGCGCTCGGGGTCGGTCTGCCACCACCACAAACAAGACAGCCCTGCAGCCAACAGCACGGCGATCAAAAAAGGCTTGGCCAGGCGGTCGGCCAAGGCGGCGCTGCCTGGCTTGGTCGTGGAGGCACTTTGCATCAGGGCCACGATCTGGGCGTAGCGGGTTTGCTCACCCAGACCCTGCACACGCACCTGCACGGTGGCACTCAGGTTGTGGCTGCCTGCAACCACTGCATCACCGGGCCCCCGCTTGAGCGCATGCGACTCACCGGTAAGCAAGGCCTCATCAACCTGTGTTTCGCCTTTTTCCACCAGGCCATCGGCAGCAAAGGCTTCACCGGGATGCACGCGCACCAGGTCGCCCACCGCCAGGCGCCTGACCGCCACGCGCTCAAACACGCCCTGCGCATTCAGGCGCTCCATACTGTCGGGCAGCCGGTTCATCAGCGCTTCGAGGGAACCGGCCGTACGGTCACGCAGGCGCAACTCCAGCCAGCGCCCGGTCAGCAGAAAAAACACAAACATGGTGAGCGAGTCGAAGTAGACCTCGCGGCCAAAGACACCAGCCGGCGAAAAGGTGCCCAGGCTGCTGACCGCAAAGGTGATGCCAATCCCGATGGCCACCGGCAAATCCATGCTGATGCTGCCGCGTCGCAGATCGCGCCAGGCGTTGCTGAAAAAAATCCCGCAGGAAAACAGCATCACCGGCAGCGACAGCACCCAGGAGGCCCAGCGCAGCAATTGCTCCATCTCGGCGGACAGGTCTCCGCGGTGGGCGATATAGGCCGGGTAGGCATACATCATCACCTGCATCATGCACAGGCCCGCCACCAACCAGCGCCACAGCGCCCGGCGAGCATCCAGGCGGCGGCGTTCACTGGCGAAGACATCATTGGCCGGCACGGCTCTGTAACCACGCGACTGGATCGCCTGCATCCATTCAGACGGCCGGACCCGTGCGGCATTCCAGACCACCTTGGCGCGGTGACTGCCAGCGCTCACCTGAACCTGCAACACACCGGGTACGGCGGCAATGGCATCTTCCACGGTAAAGCTGCAGGCGGCACAGTGCATGCCCTCAACCACCACGCTGGACTCCCAGCATTCCTGACCCTGGCTGGAAGGGCGGCTAAACGCACTCCATTCCTGCGCATCATCCAGCAAATGCAGGGCGTCGGCGCTGTGCGGCGCCAAAGGCTTCAAGGGTGCGGAGCCGACCATGGGCGCCGCTGAAGTCAGGGGGCGTGCGGCAGGGGCATCCAAGGTAGCAAAAGACATGGGGCGTAGTGTGCCCTGCGCTTCATGACAGGGCTTGATTCAAATCAAGCCACCACCATACACCTACTTCACAACTCGATCGCCTGCAGGGGATCTTCCTGGTATTTGTTGCGCACCAACTCGACATCATCCCAGGCGTTCAAAAATGCCTTGACGCAAGCGGGATCAAAATGGGAGCCCGCACCGAGATTCAGGAAGTCCACCGCCGTCTCAACTTCCCAGGCCTTCTTGTAGGGTCGCTCCGAGGTCAGTGCGTCAAAGACATCCGCCACCGCCACGATGCGGCTGAATATCGGGATGGCCTCCCCCTTGATGCCATTCGGGTAGCCACTGCCATCAAACTTCTCATGGTGGCCCTTGGCAATTTCAGCCGCCGCCTGCAGCAGCTTGGAGGAGCTGCCATGCAGCAGCTCATAGCCGAACATCGCATGCTGCTTCATGACGTCGAACTCCTGCGCAGTCAGCCGCCCGGGCTTGAGCAGGATGCTGTCAGCAATGCCCACCTTGCCGATATCGTGCATAGGCGCGGCCTCCAGAATCAGCTGCTGGTCATCCACAGACAAGCCCAGCTCACGGGCAATCAGCATGGAGTAATTGGCCATTCGCAAAATGTGGGCGCCGGTTTCCGGATCGCGGTATTCGGCAGCTTTGGCCAGGCGGTACACGGTTTCGCGCTCACGCTTCACAATCTCCTGGGTGGCCTTGCGCACCTCACCCGACAGCCAGGACGCGTGGTCGGCCATGTGCTTGCGCGCCTGGTTGAGACTGAGCATATTGCGGGCGCGTGCCAGGAATTCCACCTTGTCAATGGGTTTGGTCAGAAAGTCATTGGCGCCCAGATCCAGCGCACGGTAACGGATTTCCTTTTGATCATTGGCCGTGATCATGAGAATGGGCACCAGCTTGTGGCCCGGCATGTCACGCACCAGCCGGATGAACTCCAGACCATCCAGGTCGGGCATCATGTAGTCCACGATGATCAGGTCGGGCACGTTGTCGGTGACCCAAGCCAGGGCCTTTCGGGAGTCGTCAAAGACCTGGGCCCGGCAGTCATCAAGCTTCTTCACCAGGGCGCCGAAAAGAATCAGGTTGATCTCGGTGTCATCGACGATAAGCACTTGTTGCGGCACTGGTTTTAACCCTTTATCTAGGCTTCCATCTTAGTCCGATTTGCGTTCGACCGAGCTCTCACGCAGCAAGGCTGCGCTTCAAGGCGGCACGCAGGCAATCGACCTCGGCAACGAAGGGCTCGAGCAGTGAGCCAACCACTGCAAGGTCGCCCCTCTGGGCCAATCCCTCCAAGTGGGCTGCCAGATGGCTCGCAGGATCAGCGCCAAACATCGCCAGCGTTCCCTTGAGGGCATGCGCCGTATGGAAAACGGGCATTGCGTCACCCGCCTGCAGATGGCTCCGGATTTTCAGGCAGTCGTCGGGCCACTGGTCCAAAAACGCCTGGCCTATGATTTCAAGAATTTCCTGGTCCATTGCCTTCAGCCCGGCGTCGTAGTCAAAAGCTGAATGCCCCGGGCCCATGGCCTGCGCTGAATACGCTGCTTTGGCACCTGCGCCGACGCCACCTGCCCCCATTCCGACGGTCTGAAGCAGTTCCTGAAGTTCCTGCGCCTTGATGGGCTTTGAAATATAGTCATTCATGCCCGCAGCCAGGCAGCGCTCGCGGTCCGATTCCATGGCATTGGCCGTCATGGCAACGATGGGAACGCTGGCTCCCGCTCCCGGCAGTGCGCGAATCAGGTGCGTCGCTTCCAGGCCGTCCATGACAGGCATCATCATGTCCATCAGCACCACATCAAAGGCCTGCGTGGACACCAACTCCACCGCCAACTGGCCATTTTCTGCAACCGTCACTACGTGGCCCCAGCGCGCCAAAAGCGTGATGGCAAGCTTCTGGTTGATCGGGTTGTCCTCCACCAACAGGACGGCCAGTTTGCGTTGCTCCGCCCTGGTTGAAGAGAGTCTGTCACCGTTGGGCTCGGCGGCATTCAACAGGTGAAGGCTGCGTGCCAGTACCCGGTGCAGTTCACCGTTCGCAACCGGTTTGGAGACATAGGCTGCGATGCCCACTTCACGTGCCCGCTCGGCATCGCTACGCACGCCGGTACTTGACAGCATCACCCTGGGAATGCCGGCACAGTTCGGCAAGGCGGCGATACGTTGTGCCAGCTCAAACCCGTCCATTTCCGGCATCAGTGCATCCAGCACGATCAAATCGCATGGCTGGCCCGTGAGCGACTCCCGCTCCAGCCATTCCAGCGCCAATGCACCCGATGCGGCGGTGTGAACCACCACCCCCACCGCCTTGAGACCACGGGCAATAACATCCCGGTGAACTTCCAGGTCATCGACCACGAGCATTCGCAAGCCTGCGAACGAAATCTGGGACGCCGGCAGCACGGCTTGGCTGCGGTCCAGCCCCACACGCATGGTGAAGTGAAAGACGCTTCCGCGACCGAGCTCGCTCTCCACCCAAATCTGACCGCCCATGGCATCGACCAAGCGTGCGGAAATCGTCAGCCCCAGGCCGGTGCCACCGAAGCGACGGGTGGTGGAGCTGTCCTCCTGGGAAAAGGCTTCAAAAATGGAGCCCAGTTTGTCGGGTGCGATGCCTATGCCCGAATCGGTCACCGACAGGTGCAACAGGCAACCCTGTGCATCATGGCTTTGCAGGGCTGCACGCACAAGAATGGTCCCGACTTTGGTGAACTTGATGGCATTGCCAATCAGGTTCACCAGAACCTGCCGCAGCCGGCCGGGGTCGCCCATCACGGTTGCAGGCACATCGGGCTCGATATCGCACAGCATTTCCAGGCCCTTGTCCCGCGCGCGCAGCGCCACCACTTTGACGGTGTCTTCCAGCGTTTGCGCCAACGAGTAGGGAATATGCTCGATGACCAACTTGCCGGCCTCGATCTTGGAGAAGTCGAGAATGTCATTGATCACCCGCAGCAAGGCATCGGCAGAGCTTTTGACCACGCTGACATATTCGCTCTGCTCGGGATCGAGTTGGGTGTCCAGCAACAAGTCGGCCATACCCAGTACCCCGTTCATGGGGGTGCGTATTTCATGGCTCATGTTCGCCAGAAAATCGGACTTGGCCAGGCTGGCAGCCACTGCCTGGTCCTTGGCCCGCTGCAATTCCACCGCAATTTCCTTGGCCGCTGTCACATCGGTGAAGTATCCATTCCAAACCCAGGTGCCATTGGGCAGCTGGCGCGCGTCCGCCTGCCCGTGGACCCAAACCGTCTGGCCACTGACTTGGTGCACCATTCTGAAATCGATGGACTGGGCTTGTGCCTCGGCGCTGGCGGGTGCCAGGATGCCCACAAACCGGTCCAGATCATCCGGATGGACACAGGAACCCAAAAGGCGCGAATCGCGCATCACGTCTTCGGCACTGGCTCCGCAAATGGAGTGGATGGCGTGGCTCATGAAGGGGATGACAAAGTAACCGGCCGGATCCAGGTAGTACTGGAATATGGCCACAGGAACGTTCTCGGTGACCTCGCGCAAGCGGGCATCGGCCTCCTTGCGTTCGGTCACGTCCTGCCAGATGCCGGTAAACACAGCGGCGCCATCGGCGGCACGGTCGGGGTCCGGATTGATTTCGGCACGGATCCAGCGGATCGATCCGTTGGGCAGGCGCACCCGGTACTCCCCGCGCCAGGCGCTGGCAACCCGCAAGGCTTCACGCAAGCCGTCCTTGATGGCAACCCTGTCAGCCTCCAGCACCTGCTGCATGACCAGGGACGCATCCTCCCTGAGGGCCTGCACACCCAGTCCAAGCACTTGCTGCACGCGTGGGCTGACAAAGGTGAACCGGTCGTAATCAGCGCCCGCCTGCCACTGGAACACGGCACCCGGAACGGTATTGGTAATTCGCCGCAAACGCGCTTCGGCCGCCTTGATGCTGGACTCCATCTGCTTGCGCTCGGTGATGTCGGTCCGCATCGCAATGAAGAACGTGGGATTGCCGGCATCATCCCGCAGAGGCACCAAGGTGGAGTTGACCCAGTACAAGTCACCGGCCTTGTTGCGGTTGCAGACCTCTCCGTGCCAGACACGGCCCGCCAAAATGGTGGACCACATGTCAGCGTAAAAAGACCGGTGATGCACATCGGACTTGATCAGACGGTGCGACTGCCCCACAAGTTCCGGGCGCGTATAGCCGCTGATCTGACAGAACTTGTCATTGGCATAGGTGATGGTGCCGTGCACATCGGTAATGCTGACAATGGCATGCTGGTCCAGTGCAAACTTCTGATGCGCCAGGTCAGTCAGTGCGGCGTGCAGGTCCTTCTGGCTTTCGTCCTTTTGCCGGACCAGTTCACCCATGAGGGCGGACAGGCTTTCCAGGTTGTCGTCCATCACCCCCGTTTCATCCAGATCGACAAACTCCATCAGGCCGATCGCCGTGGTGCGCAGGGAGTCAATGGCACGGGTTCGGCTGGCAAGCTCTTCCCGCAGCCTGGTGTTGCTTTGGGTGAGTTCTACGGAGCTGAGTTCCAGGCTTCTGGTCTTGAGGTCCAGATCCCGGTCATTCTGCAAATAGGCTTCATCCACCCTCTGCACAAAGGTTGCCAGCGAACCCAGCACCTTCCTGGCGTCTGGCGTCAGGCCCGAGTACTGTGTCAGCAGAGCCAACTCCTGCTGCACTGCTTCGAACCGAGCCGGGTCAATGCCCAGGCCGTGTTTGATCTGACGCGCTAGTAACTTGTGCATAAGGGGAGCATCGCCAGCTTCACAGGGCTTCGGACAAATAGGTGATGGTCATGGTCTGGTTGTGCAATTTGCAGTCAGCCGCTGCACTGAGCGGACTGATTTCACCATAAGAATAAAAGCCGGCAAGCGTGGTGCCGGAGCCAAAAACATCGGCAACCGCTTCCACCTCTTCGTCCACCCGGCCACCCATCACCAGTTTGCGCCCAACACAACTCACCAGGAGGGCCAGGCCCTGGCCAGCAGCACCATGCATGGTTTGCGCCAATTCGGCTGCAGTCTCGGCGCCGGCCACCAGTGCATCGGTACTCGCATGCATCAGTTTGAGATACCCGTCTGCGTCAATGTCGCCAGCCAGCGTCAGGCTTCCGTCGGCTTCATTGACTCCAAGGATGGTGCGGATCAATCCCAATTCATGGTGGTCTTGTCCCAGCATGGCGAACGGGAACAACAGGCCCGAAGCCGGCAGGCCCTGGGCATGCTCGCCCAGGTAGCGCTTGTAAACCGCCAGTGCGGATTCGCCGTCCAGTTCATACAAAATATTGTGGTCACAGCGGGTGACCTTGCGGGCTGGGCCGAACGGCGACCAGCCGCCGAAGGAGCCATGCGAGAAGCGAACATGCTCACCGTAAAGGCCTATGCAAACCAGCCGCGTGCTGCTTGCGCCCAGATCATCAAGCACCCAGGTTTGCACAAAAGCGCCGCCATCACCGGCGAGTCCGCCCGTAATCGGCACACCAGCGCCTACGACCCCGGTCATGCCGGACAACACGGCACTGCCATTGATCTGCACGCCCTGCCCAAATACAAGAATGGCTTGCAGACCCTGGCGCACCAGACCCTCTGCCAGCCTGCGCCCGGCCGCCTGCGAATCGTCCATGCCTTGGAGTTCGGTGCTGACCTGAACCACATGCGAGGCGTCGAATCTCAGTGCCGTGACCACAAGCCCGTCAACGTCGACGCCGTCATTGGATATTTCGCCTGCGGTGGAACAGCCCGCAACATGGGCGTCTCTGAACAACTGGCCCAGTGTCGGTGCCCAGTCCCTGAGCGCACCGACGGAACCAAACGCCAAGACAAGTTGGGGCGCAATGGAGGCAAGAGTCACAAGCGCAGCAACATCCGGTTTGGAATTTTTCAGGATGACCTGTGCTGTGTGCATTTCTGCTCTCCTGCGATGGAAGAAAATGTGTCCCTGCAGGAATAATACGCCCGAAAGCAGCTGGCTCTTCTGTTCAGGCACATGCCAATTGGCAAGCCGACGAGAGCCCGGACCTCACGTTGTCAGGTAACGCGCACGCAGCTGATTTTTTTGCACCTTGCCCATGGCGTTACGTGGCAATTCCGCCACTACATGGCAACGCTTGGGCACCTTGAAGTTGGCCAAGGTGGCCTTCAGTGCCGCAAGAATTCCCTGGGGGTCGAGTTGGGAACCACGCCTGGCAATCACCACGGCAACGCCCACCTCACCAAAGTCCGGGTCCGGCACGCCCACCACCGCACTTTCGGCCACCCCGGGCAGTGCGTTGATATAGCCCTCCACTTCAGCCGGGTAGACGTTGTAGCCGCCGCTGATGATGAGGTCCTTGCTGCGCCCGACAATGGTCACATAGCCTTGGGCATCCATGTGGCCCACATCCCCCGTCCTGAAAAAGCCGTCAGCCGTGAATTCTTCGGCCGTCTTCTCTGGCATGTTCCAGTAGCCTTGAAACACACCCGGGCCCTTGACCTGAATGCCGCCAATTTCACCCGGAGCAAGCGCCAGCCCATCGTCACCCACCACGCGCAGCTGCACACCGGGCAAGGCGGGGCCCACGGTGCCGCCCCGGCGTTCCCCATCCAGGGAGAAGTAGGGGTTGGAGGTGAGCATGATGGTTTCGCTCATGCCGTAGCGCTCCAGAATGGTGTGGCCAGAGCGCGCCTGCCAATCCAGAAAAGTCTCGATGAGCATGGGCGCAGAGCCGGAGACAAAAAGGCGCATGCTGCGCACCGCCTCTGCCCCCCAGCCACCTTCGCCCAGCAAGCGCACATACAGGGTGGGCACACCCATGAAAACCGTGGCATGCGCAAAAGCCTGCAGCGCCGCTTTGGGGTCGAATTTGCCCAGCCAGATCATCTTGCTGCCGTTCAGCAGTGCGCCGTGGATAGCCACAAACAGACCGTGCACATGGAAGATGGGCAAGGCATGCACCAGCACGTCACCGCCCTGCACTTCGCTGCGCCAACCCCAGGCCTTTTGCAGCACCTGTGCATTGCTCAGCAAATTGCCATGTGACAGCATGGCACCCTTGCTGCGTCCCGTGGTGCCACTGGTGTAGATGATGGCGGCAAGGTCATCCGGCGCACGCACCGCCACCGCATGCTCACGGCCAAACCTGGCAGCACGCTCCAATAGGGAGCCGGTGCGGTCCTCATTCAGGGTAAAGACATAGGCGGTGCCCGCAGTAAAAGCCAGCTTGCTGACCCAGCCAAAGTTGCGCCCAGTGCACACCACCACGGACGGCTGGGCATCCGCAATGAAATAGGCCATCTCGGCACTCTGGTAGGCCGTATTCAAGGGCAGGAACACCAGCCCGGCCCGCAGCGTCGCCAGGTACAGCACCAGTGCCTCCACCGACTTTTCCACCTGCACGGCGATGCGGGCGCCTGCAGGCAAGTCCAGTGAATCCAGCATGTTGGCCAGCATGGCCGTGGCATCCAGCAGGTCCTGCCAGCTGTAGTACAGGCCACTATCGGTTTCTACGGCGACGTTCCGCAGGTCAGATGGAAAGCCACCGCGCAAGGCGGCAAACAGGTTGGCGTTGGGTGTTGCAGGGGGCATGCTTTTCGGCTGGGTCATGGCGTGTCTAAAACTGGGGCTTTCGCTTGGCGATAAAGGCGGCAATGCCTTCTTTGTGCTCGGGGCTACTGGCATAGCCGTATGGCTGCTCAATGGCAACACCCTGCTTCAGGGCACTGAGGGTTTGCTTGTTCAAACGGGCCGCCTGTGGAGACAGTCCGGCAATGCGCCTCACAAGTGACTGGCTGGCCTGCTCCAGTTCGGCTTCGGGCACGACGTGGGTCAGAAAGCCCTGCTGTGCCATGTGCGCGGCCGCAAACACTTCGGCAGCCAGCAGCATGGCGCGCGCCGTCATCTCCCCCACGGCGGCACTCACCAGGGCCGCTTCGCGTGGCGCCATGGGAAAGCCCAAGCGGGCAATGGGCGCGCCAAAGGTGGCTGCAGTACTGGCCAGACGCAGGTCGCAGGCGCTGGCTATCTCCACACCGGCGCCCATGCAGACGCCGCTGATCTGGGCCAGCACGGGCACATCGCAATCCAGCATGGCCGACAGCGCGCCCCAGACCTCTTCTTCGTGAAAGCGGCGCAAGGCGGCTTCGTCAAAGCGGAAGCCGGGGTACTCGGCAATGTCACCCCCGGCGCAAAAGTGGACCCCGGCTCCGCGCACCAGCACACAGCGTACGTCGGCATCGACCTGAAGGGCTACAAAAGCCGTCTTGAGTTCGCGCCACATCGCGCGCGACATGGCGTTGAGCTTGTCCGGATTGTTCAAGGTCACCGTGGCCACGCCGCCCAGCCGCGCTACCGAAATACCTGCGTCCATCACCGCCCCTGGCTTGCAGCGGGCTGCTTTCCGAAATACAGCCACAGTGCAGCGCCACCCAGAACCATGGGAACGCACAACCACTGCCCCATGCTCATACCCAAGGACAACAGGCCCAGATGGGCATCGGGCTCACGGAAAAATTCGGCAATAAAGCGGAACACCCCATACCCAGCCAGGAAGGCTGCAGCCACCCGCCCCTGCTGCGGAGCGGTGCGCGCATACCACCACAGCAGCACGAAAAGCAGCAAGCCCTCCATCAGGAACTGGTAGACCTGTGAGGGATGGCGCGGCGCGTCCCCTGCACCCCGGAATACCATGGCCCAGGGCAGCGAAGGATCGGCCACACGACCCCACAACTCGCCATTGATAAAGTTGCCCACGCGCCCCGAAGCCAGTCCCGTGGGCACACAGGGCGCCACAAAGTCTGCCACCTGCCAGAACGGCTTTTTGCGGGAGTACGCAAACCACACCATGGCGGCCACCACGCCCAGCATGCCGCCATGAAAGCTCATGCCGCCCTGCCACACCGCAAGAATCTCCAAAGGGTGGCTGGCGTAGTAACCGGGCTTGTAAAACAGGCAGTATCCAATGCGCCCGCCCAGCACGACGCCCATGACGCCGATGAACAGAAAGTCTTCGATGTCCTTGTAGCTCCAGGCGCGATCGCCTGTCAGGCTGACATAGGGCGGGTGCTTGAGGCGCAGCCGGGCCAGCAACAGGAACAGCCCAAAGGCCACCAGATAGGTCAGGCCATACCAGTGCACAGCCACAGGACCGATTTGCAGGGCAACGGGATTAATTTCGGGGTGTATCAACATGTCCGCCATTGTGCACGGACGGCACTGCGCATCAGTAAAGCGATGCCCGGGATTTGCTCAAACGCCCCAGGCAGAGGAGCCAGCGCGAGCAGCTGTTTGCATCAACGCTTCCGGGATTTTCCCAGCGTGCCGATGTTCTCGCGGCTCTTGAGAATCCGGGCATTCTTGCGTTCGTTTTCACGCTCCATGGCGCGCTTCTTGGTATAGCCCGAAGCGTCCGCCCAAGCCCACCAGGCCACAGCCATTGCGAACGGCGACAGCACCCAGATCCAGGAGAGGCTGGCTACCGGGCCGATTTCCAGAAACTTCAAAAGCATCAGAATCAAACCCAAACCGACAAAGTACATTTTTGGCTCCCATAACGACACCCTGCACTGGTGCAAGGTGTCACACCATCCCTAAAATGGATTGTCCGACTGTAATCCAATCCAGAGATATTGATGAAGCACTTTAGTGCCCCGCTGTTGCTGGCTGCTGCGTGCACGCTGGCGCCCTTACCCGTGCTGGCAGACCTGGCGCTGGCCACAGCCAGGAACTGCATGAGCTGCCACAACGTGGACCGCAAGGTGGTGGGCCCGGCCTTCAAGGACGTGGCCACCAAATACCGGGGTGACAAGGCAGCACCTGCACGTTTGGCCACCAAAGTAATGCAGGGCGGTGGTGGCGTCTGGGGTGTGGTGAAGATGCCCTCCAACCCGCAGGTCAACGAAGCCGAAGCCAAAAAGCTGGTGGCTTGGATATTGAGCCAATAGGCCTTCACCAGCGGCCTGCACTCTTGCAGCCTGCCAAGCTTCGACCGCAGCCAGCTCTTCCCAAATGTCCGTTGTCTGACACTCAGAGTGTCATCACAAAGGCTTCGTCGAAACAATCAAGCCCTCGCCCCAAAGAGCGAGCAATGCCGCCCACAGGGCATTGTCCCGATTCACCCACAGGGGGAATTTCTTCCATTGTTTCGATGCTGCCAGCCAGCACATTTCTGGAGTCCTTTCATGAAAACACATCTTGCCGCTTGCCTGTTTGGCACCTTGTTGCTGGGCGCTTGCGCCTCGCCCACCGTGGTGCAGGCGATCAAACCGGGCGACACCGGGCTTACCTGTTCCCAATTGCAAAACGAATACGCTGATGCCGAAAAAATGAAGAAAGAGGCGGACGGCGCCAAGGGCGTTACCGGCGGCAACATTGCCCGTCTGCTGTTTTGGCCTTCAATTGTCGGCACCTACATGAATGCCAATGAGGCCATTGCTGCGGCCGACAACCGCAAGGTCAACCTGGCCAATCACATGTCGCAAAAGAACTGCCCCATTCCGACACCCACGCAGGTTGTTGAAACCAAATAAGCCAGTCCCCAAACAGACACAAAAAAACCGCCCAAGGGCGGTTTTTTTTTGGGCGCCAAGCCAGATCAGTAAGCCTGACCCAGCTGATCCAGGATGGCCGGGTTTTCCAGGGTGGAGGTGTCCTGGGTGATGGCCTCGCCCTTGGCGATGGAACGCAACAGGCGGCGCATGATCTTGCCGGAACGGGTCTTGGGCAGGTTCTCGCCAAAGCGGATGTCCTTGGGCTTGGCGATCGGTCCGATTTCCTTGCCCACGTGGTCGCGCAGTTGCTTGGCAATCGCCTTGGCCTCGTCACCCATGGGCAGGGAGCGCTTGAGCACCACGAAGGCACACACGGCTTCACCGGTGGTGTCGTCAGGGCGGCCCACCACGGCGGCTTCGGCCACCAGGTCGGTACAGCTCACCAGGGCCGATTCGATTTCCATGGTGCCCATGCGGTGGCCGGACACATTGAGCACGTCATCGATACGGCCGGTGATGGTGAAGTAGCCGGTCTTCTCGTCGCGGATGGCGCCGTCGCCAGCCAGGTAGTACTTGCCCTTGAAGTCATCGGGGTAGTAGCTCTTCTTGAAGCGCTCGGGGTCGCCCCAGATGTTGCGGATCATGGAAGGCCATGGCTTCTTGACGACCAGAATGCCGCCTTGGCCATTGGGCACGTCCTTGCCGGTCTCGTCCACGATGGCTGCCTGGATGCCCGGGAAGGGCAGCGTGCAGGAGCCAGGAATCATGGGTGTCGCGCCAGGCATGGGGGTGATCATGTGGCCACCGGTTTCGGTCTGCCAGAAGGTGTCCACGATGGGGCACTTGCTGCCGCCCACGTGCTTGTAGTACCACTCCCAGGCTGCAGGGTTGATGGGCTCGCCCACCGAGCCGAGCAGGCGCAAGGAACTCAGGTCATAGCTCTTGGGGTGCACGGAATCCTTGGCTTCAGCGGCCTTGATCAGCGAACGGATGGCCGTGGGTGCGGTGTAGAACACGGTGCACTTGTGGTCCTGGATCATCTTCCAGAAACGGCCGGCGTCCGGGTAGGTGGGCACGCCTTCAAACACGATCTCGGTGCCGCCCAGAGCCAGGGGGCCATAGGTGATGTAGGTGTGGCCGGTGACCCAGCCGATGTCGGCCGTGCACCAGAACACATCGTCGGCCTTCAGGTCAAACGTCCACTTGGTGGTGAGCGCTGCATGGAGCAGATAGCCGCCGGTGGAGTGCTGCACGCCCTTGGGCTTGCCGGTGGAGCCGGAGGTGTAGAGCAGGAACAGGGGGTGTTCAGCTTCGACCCACTCTGGCTCGCAGGTGGTGGACTGGCCCTTGACCACATCGTCCATCCAGGTATCGCGGCCAGCGGTCATGGCAATCTCGGAGCCGCTGCGCTTGACGACCAGCACGTTCTTGATGGAGTCGCAACCACCCAGGATCAGGGCCTCGTCCACAATGGACTTGAGGGGCAGCAACTTGCCGCCGCGCACCTGGTGGTCGGCGGTGATGATGGCAACAGCACCCGTGTCTTCCACACGGTCGCGCAAAGACTGGGCCGAGAAGCCACCGAACACCACGGAGTGGGTGGCGCCGATACGGGCGCAGGCCTGCATGGCAGCCACGCCGTCGATGGACATGGAGATGTAGATGACCACGCGGTCACCCTTTTTGACACCCATGGCGCGCAGGCCGTTGGCTATTCTGCAGACCTTGTCGAGCAGGGCCTTGTAGGTGATCTTGGTGACTTCGCCGCCGTCGGCTTCAAAAATGATGGCGGTCTTGTCGCCCAGGCCTTTTTCGACATTGCGGTCCAGGCAGTTGTAGGAGGCGTTCAACTTGCCGTCGGCAAACCACTTGAAGAAAGGCGCATCGCTTTCGTCCAGCACCTGGGTGAAAGGCACTTTCCAGCTCAGCAGTTCCTTGGCCAGGCGGCCCCAGTAGCCTTCGTAATCGGTTTCGGCTTCCTTCACCAGGGCGTTGTAAGCGTCCATGCTGGGGATGGCGGCGTTCTTGACGAACTCGGCGCTGGGCAGGTAGGTGGTGAGTTGTGTAGGCGTGCTTTCGCCGGCGGTGGTTGCGGTCATATTAGAAGTCTCCTCGGTTGATTCAAAAACTGGGCGGATGTTGGTGCCGCGCACTTACACATCACTGACTGATGGGGCGTGCAACGGCGCTTGTCAGTTGGCCGTGGGGCGGATTGGCTAAACTTGTGCGCTGGATCAAGCCCACACTCCCCAAACTACTTCCGCCACACCGCATATGACCACCTCCATCCGTCAGGCCGACCTGATCGAATCCGTTGCCGCAGCCCTGCAGTACATCAGCTATTACCACCCCGCAGATTACATCGCCCACCTGGCCCGCGCCTACGAGCGTGAGCAAAGCGCTGCGGCCAAGGACGCCATCGCCCAGATCCTGACCAACAGCAAGATGAGCGCCACCGGCCACCGCCCGATCTGCCAGGACACCGGCATCGTCAACGTGTTCCTCAAAGTGGGCATGGACGTGCGCTGGGAAGGCTTCACCGGCTCGCTGGACGACGCCATCAACGAAGGCGTGCGCCAGGGCTACAACCACCCCGACAACACCCTGCGCGCCAGCGTGGTGGCCGACCCCGAGTTCCTGCGCAAGAACACCAAAGACAACACCCCGGCGGTGATCTTCACCGAGATCGTGCCCGGCAACACCGTGGAAGTGACCGTGGCGGCCAAGGGCGGCGGCAGCGAGAACAAGAGCAAGATGATCATGCTCAACCCCGGCGACTCGGTGGTGGACTGGGTGCTCAAAACCGTGCCCACCATGGGCGCGGGCTGGTGCCCACCCGGCATGCTGGGCATCGGCATTGGCGGCACCGCTGAAAAGGCGGTGCTCATGGCCAAGGAAAGCCTGATGGACGACCTGGACATGTACCAGTTGCAGGCCAAAGCCCAATCCGGCGCGGAGCTGGACAACGTGGAGAAGCTGCGCCTGGAGTTGTTCGAGAAGGTCAATGCCCTCGGCATTGGCGCCCAGGGCCTGGGTGGCCTGACCACGGTGCTGGACATCAAGATCAAGATGTACCCCACGCATGCGGCCAGCAAGCCCGTGGCCATGATTCCCAACTGCGCGGCCACCCGCCACGCCCACTTTGTGATGGATGGCTCGGGCCCGGTCTACCTAGACCCGCCCAGCCTGGACCTGTGGCCCAACGTCAACTGGACGCCTGACTATGTGAAGAGCAAGAAGGTCGACCTCAACACCCTCACCAAGGAAGAAGTGGCCAGTTGGACGCCCGGCCAGACCCTGCTGCTCAACGGCAAAATGCTGACCGGCCGCGACGCTGCGCACAAGCGCATCCAGGGCATGTTGGCCAAGGGAGAAAAGCTGCCGGTGGATTTCACCAACCGCGTGATCTATTACGTGGGCCCGGTGGACCCGGTGGCCGGCGAGGCCGTGGGCCCTGCCGGCCCCACCACCGCCACCCGCATGGATGGATTCACCGAGATGATGCTGTCGCAAACCGGCCTGATTTCCATGGTGGGCAAGGCCGAGCGCGGGCCCGTAGCCATTGAAGCCATCAAGAAACACAAGAGCGCCTACCTGATGGCCGTGGGCGGTGCCGCCTACCTGGTCAGCAAGGCCATCAAGCAGGCCCGGGTCGTGGGCTTTGCCGATCTGGGCATGGAAGCGATTTACGAATTTGACGTGGTGGACATGCCCGTCACCGTGGCCGTGGATGCGGGCGGCACCAGCGCCCACATCACGGGACCCGCCGAATGGCAAAAGAAGATTGCCACCGGCGAGTTCAAGAACATCCCGGTCACTTCCCGCTAAGCCCTTGAAGCTGTCCGCAGCCCAGGACCGCCCCATCGGTGTCTTTGACAGCGGTGTGGGTGGCCTGAGCGTGCTGCGCGCCCTGCAGGCCGAATTGCCGCAGGAGCGATTTGTCTATGTGGCCGACAACGGCCACGCCCCCTATGGCGAGCGCGATGACGCGCATGTGCTGAGGCGCTCCCACGCCATTGCAGACTTTTTTGTCGCCAGCCACGGCATCAAGGCACTGGTGGTGGCCTGCAACACGGCCACGGCAGCGGCCATCCACACCCTGCGCGCGGTCTACCCCATGCTCCCCATCATCGGGATTGAGCCGGCTCTCAAACCGGCTGCTGCCAACAGCCAGACCGGTGTGGTGGGTGTGATGGCCACGCGCGCCACCCTGAACAGTGAAAAGTTTGCCCGGCTGCTGGAGAGCCTGCATGGCAAGGCCACCTTTGTGCTGCAGCCCTGCGATGGTCTGGCGGACGCAATTGAGCGCTCGGACACCACCAGAACCCTGGCGTTGTGTAGTGATTTCACGAGGGCCATGGGCCGCTTCGGACAGGCACCTGGGGAGATGGACACGCTGGTCCTGGGCTGTACACATTACGCCTTTGCAGCGCCAGAACTTCAAAGCATGGTGGGTGGGCAGACGGTGTTGCTCGAGGGTGGTGCCCCGGTCGCACGGCAAACGCGCCGCCTGCTGGAGGCTGCGCACACGTTGCGGGGCCTGCCTGAACCCGGTGGCAATCGACAGGACGTCGCGCCAGCGCAGTTCTATTCCACAGGAAACGTGCGCCTGCTCGATTCAGCCTTGCAACGCTGGCTGCACATCCGGGCCAGCGCCACTGCACTGGATCTGAATTAGCAACTGCGTACCTGCGGCCAATAGCCAATCATTCAGGCAATCGCGTGCTGAGCAGTCCAGATCCGGGCCCAGATGCGCTCTACCACCGGATCGCCGTGCAGGGGAGCCAGACGCGGGTCGTTGCGGGTCCAGGCAAACTGGGGAATGCCGCGCTCGCTGGCATCCTGCAGCAAGGCAATGGCCCGACTACGGTCGCCCAAGGCCAGGTAGGCCGGTGCCATTCCTGCCGAGGGCTGCGGCAAGGTGGACTCTTCAATCGCCTTGAGCACCACGCGCGCTTCGTCATGGCGACCGGCAAACGCCAGGGCCGAGGCCAACGGGCACTGCATGAGCGGGGTATGGGGCGACAACTCCACTGCCTCCATGCCGAAAGCCACCGCTTCATCGTGCATGCTGTTGACCGAGGCAAGGATGGATGCAATACCCTGGGAGTTATCCACGGTCGGGAATATCTTTGCCAGGTCCAGAGCCAATTCCAGCGCTTCCGCGTTCCTGCCCGCATACATCAGATACAAGGCCAGTATGGAATTCACCGCGTGGCTGACCGAATTGAGTTCCAGCGTGCGACGCATCATGACCACCGACTCCTCCAGCCGCCCGGCCGCCTGCAAGGCCCAGCCCCGCAGCAGGTTGGCAACCCAGTAGTCCGGGTCAATGGCAATGGCGCGGTCCAAATCGTCCATGCCGCGTTCGCTGTCCTGGTCAATCATCACACGCACCCAACCCAGGATGGCAAGGGCAGAGGCAGACTGCGGATCGATGTTGAGCGCCGTCTGTGCGGCCTCCTTCGCCAACCAACCGGCCTCACGGGGTGGGCGCAGCGAACGTACGGCTTGGGTGACGCGAATTTCAGCCAGTGTGGACCAAGCCGCGGAATACGAGGGGTCCAGGCTGATGGCCAAACGTACCGCATTGGCGGCTGCTTCAATGTCTCCGGCAGATTGCCTGGCCAAAAATTCGCGTGCACTGATCAGGGCGGCAATGGCATTGGGACGCAGGGAATGGGTCAGTGCGTTAAGTGAAGAGGACTCCTTCATGGTGGCCTCCCGCACGACGGCGGTGATCCGGAAGCCCGAGTTGTAAACCGTCTCCACCACCTCCGGCCCGCCGGATGACTGCATGGCAACACGCAGGCGGTACACGGTGCGGGAAATGCTTTCATCAGAGGTTTCGTTGGTTCCCCAGACCTTGACCATCAGGTCTTCCTTGCGCACGATTTGACCGCGCGCCATCAGAAGGGCTTGCAGCAGGCCCTTCTCCTTGGGGGGAAGGTGTACCGGTTGCCCGTCAAAAACCAGGCCGGCATGTGCATCAAAGGTGTAATTTGCAAACTTGTATAGGGTGGTCATGGGTGTGTAAGCGTTGCGCTTCTCCGTTGGCAAAAGTTTGATGAACCCAGCCTTGCCTGGGACTTGCACACGGCAATTACTCGCCACGGCTTGCCAACTATGGTTCTAATGAACTTGGAGACCGCGCTGCTTTGTCCAATTTCGAACACTTTTCGAAAATTTCTGTACAGACACCATCACAAATCTATCCATGGCCTGGCAATACGGCTCAGGTTCTGAAAGCGCGCTGGTAGCGCTCCAGGCTATTGAGCGATCCGCATACAAACAATGCGTCTTCCGTATGCACACGGAAATCATCCTTGAACTCCACAAGGATCTCGCTGCCCCGTTCCACAGCAATCACCTTGGCACCGGTGCGGTCCAGTTCTTCACTGCGCCAGGGGTGGCAGCCTACCAGGGCACCGGCGGGCTGGCGTATGAACTTGATGCGGCTTTCCACCTGCAGCACCTGCTCACCCAGCAACTGAAAGGCCAGAATCTGGCCGGCCACCTGCCCCACCGAAATGGCGAAGTCCGCGCCAGAGCGGTAGATGCGGGCGGTGTTGCGGGTGCGCTGTACGCGCACAATCAGCGGGACCTGGGGCGCGTAATCGCGCACCACTGCCGTGGCAAATACCGATTCACTGTCGTCGCTGAGCGCCAGCACCACGGCGCTGGCCTCGCGCAGCTTGGCCCGATCCAGGGTGGAACGCTCCAGCACGCTGCCCACCAGATCCACCCCAGGGGCAGGCAGGCGGTCTATCACGGTGACGGTTTCACCTGCATCCTGCAGCATTTCCACCACCTTCTGGCCCACCGCACCAAAACCGGCCAGCACAATCGGCCCGGCGCGACGTATGGGCATGGCCATGCGTTCCACCACTTCCAGGTTGGCGTGTGCACCCACCGCCACCAGGATGGCCCCCGGTTCCACCCGGGTCAGCGGGCCTTTGGTGGTGGTGAAAACACCCCCCAGCCACTGACCAATCAGGGTGACACCATGGCGCTCACGCAGGCGCAGTTCGCCCAACTGCTTGCCGGCCAGCGGACTTTCGGCGCGCACCCGGAACTCGGCCATGCCAATCTTGGTACCCAGCAAATGCATGCCCTCGGCGGGCGGGCTGATGCGGGTACTGGCCTGGGAGGCCAGGGCCGCGCCCAGCACATGGGCCGGGGTAAACACTTCGGTCGCGCCAATCTGGATCATGGGGTAGCGGTACAGCGGGTCATCGGCCAGCGCATACAGTGGCCCGGCAAAGCCCTGTTCCCTGACCACCATCGTGAACGTGGCATTGGCATGGTCATCCGCATTGGCGACCACCGCGTTGGCCTTGGCTACGTTGGCCAGTACGGAGGGGTCATCGGCCAGCTTGCCAAACACCACATCGAAACCACGGTCACGCAGATTGCGCGCCACTTCCATGTCTTCCTCCAGGATGACAAAGGGTGTGCCCTTGCTCTTGAATTCGTCCAGCAGCGATTCAATGGCCGGGCCATAGCGGTAGAACAGTACCTTGCCATCCATGGCAGGCAGTTGGTGCTGCAGGCGCACTTCAAACTGCTCTTCAAAATACGGCAGGATCACCATGGGGAACACCAGAAAGATCAGGAACTGCCCGGCAAACTGCACCAGCACCACATACAGCGCCATGACCGGATGGCTCCAGGCGCTATCGGCACCGTAGCCAGTGGTGGTGATGGTTTCAGTGGCCCACTGCAGGCTTTGCAAAAAGCTGCGCGGGTGGCCCTCCAGATGCGCCATGCCCTGCATATAGATCCAGGCCAGCAGGACCACGGTGAGCGGGAGCACCGCCAGTATGGTCAGAAAGCGCCGGCTGGATCGTTTGAGCTTGAAGGGCATGGGGGTGTTTTGCTTATGGTTTCAGTTTCCCCCGCACTGTAAACCGTGAGGCTTTCACGGCGGTAACAGCAGGCGCACATTGCCGTCGTGGGCCGCTCCCTGCATGTACGGGGCCGCGCTGCCGGCAAAGCGCAGTGCCAGTTCGGCATGCAAGGCGGCCAGACTCCCGGCTTCCGCGTGGTGGTCCTGCAGAGTGCAGACAATTTCCAGTTGGCCGTCAGTGTGGCGCAGGATTTCCACCGCCCGGGTCTGCGCGGGCCAGTCCATGATGGATGCGGTGGTGATCTCCCAAAAGCCCCGCCCCCGTGCATCCGGGTGGGGATGCGGCGTGACCCGGTGCAAGTGACGGTGCCCCACCAGCCAGGCCACCACACAGGGATGGCGGTGCACGGCTTCAGTCAGCGCCTGACCCTGCAGGCGCTCCGGGTCCGCGCCCAGGGTGTTGACCAAGGACACCGAGCCGTGGTGGCTGGCCAGCACGGCAATGCGCCCGGGCTGCTGCTCCACTTCGGCCAGACGCGCTTCCAGCCAGGCGATTTGCGCTGCGCCTATGCTGCCCTGGTAGTCCCCCGCGGGGTGGTTGGTATCCAACAGAATGAGGCGCACATGTTCGGTGTCAATAAAGGTGTCAGCACGTCCCTCGGTCACATGCGATGGGCCA
Organism: Rhodoferax lacus; assembly: GCF_003415675.1. Lineage (GTDB taxonomy): Bacteria > Pseudomonadota > Gammaproteobacteria > Burkholderiales > Burkholderiaceae_C > Allorhodoferax > Allorhodoferax lacus. The sequence continues at coordinate 68,599 of NZ_QFZK01000001.1, read as the reverse complement.
AAACCCATTGCACCGGCCTGCCGGTGGGCCGCCATCCATTCACACAAGTCCACCGCACGGCGCTGGGCGGATGCGGCAATCGGCCGCGACACACCGGTGGAGAACTGCTCGGGTTGCTGCACATACAGTGCCTGCGGGTCGATGGGCCGAAAACCTGCGGGTCCGGCCAAGGCCTTGCGGCCCCCCACGGCAAGGGCTTCAATGGCCGGGTTGGGCAGGGCTGTGCCCTGGCGCATCACGTCGTGGTTGCCGGGAACGCTGGCCCAGGCAAAGCCCAGTCCTGCCGAGTGCACTTCGGCACTGGAGCGCGCCACGAAGCCGGGTACCACCGGATAACCCTTGGGCTTCCACAGATCGGGCACCCCGGCCTCCGGGCACCAGAAAGGCCAGGCACCTTCGCCCAGTTCCAGCCCCGGTTCATGGACACCGCCATGGGCCGACAAGGCGGTGCGCCCTCCGCCCAGAATGCTTACAAAGGCCTGCAGCTCATTGGCCTGGGCGTTGTCGATGTTGTCACCCGTGCACAGGGCCATGTCATAGGCCCGCTGGCTCCAGGGCGCCAGGGGATGGCGACGCAGGCGTTCCACATGGGCGGCCAGTGCCCAGTGCGTGAGTGCCTCATACGGCCGGTGCATGTGCAACAGGCCAGCCCAGTAGGGGTCATGGGCCAGCAGTTCAATCCACTCGCAACGCGCGGGCGACACGCTGTCCATCACATGGGCATCGCTCAGGTGCAAGAGGCTCAGCAAAGCCACACCAGGGCCTGCGGCGGCAGTGCCACCCAAATCGTTGCGTAATAGATGGGGCGGGTGCATCAATCGGGTCATGGTGTCTGCCTGGGTGTACGAAGCGCGAAAGCCGCGCCGATCGAAGTATCGGATTGCAGGCTCCACCCTGTCAAACCTGGCGCCATTTCCGGTTAACCTTGCACGGTACTTGCTTGCTAACCGCAACCAAGCTTCCCACTTACCCCGCATTCACAGGAATCCCCATGCCCTCTCTCAATTTCATAGGCGGCGAAAAAGGCGGCGTCGGCAAATCGGTTGCCGCACGTGTACTGGCCCAGTACTTCATTGACAAGGGCCAGCCCTTCACCGGCTTTGACACCGACCGCTCGCACACCTCCTTCACCCGTTTTTATGCCGACTACGCATCCCCCGTGGTGGTGGACACGTATGAAGGCCTGGACCTGATCGTGGGCGAATTCGAAACCCCCACCGAAGACGGCCAGACTCCCAGCGTGATCGTCGATCTGGCAGCCCAAACGGCGGCACCCCTGTCGCGCTGGATTCGCGATTCCGAACTCATCCCCCTGATGGCCGAGATGGGCATTACCGTCAATTTCTGGCACCTGGCCGATGCCGGCAAGGACACAGTCGACCTGCTGGGCCGCCTGCTCAACACCTACGGCAATGGACCCAACTACATCGTGGTGAAGAACCTGGGCCGCGGCACCGACTTCTCCCAGCTCGATGACTCGGCGGCCCTTAAAAAGGCGCGCGAGATGGGTGCCCAGGTGATCAGCCTGGCCCAGTTGCACGAAGCCAGCATGCGCAAGATTGACCGCCAGAACGCCAGTTTCTGGGCCTCCATCAACACCAAGACGGGTGACGATGCGCTGGGCCTGCTGGAGCGCCAGCGCGTGAAGAGCTGGATCAAGGGCGTGTACGCCAGCTTCGACACACTTCCCCTGGATTAGGCTTTTGCGCCTGCAGGCCACTGGCATACTGTGACCCTTGAACGCCATCACTGACTCCTCCTCTGCCCAACCAGCGCGGACTGCCACCAGCATGGCGGCCCGGGCGCGCGAATGTACGCCGGAGACGGGACATTACGATGAGTTGCGCGGACAGGCCGGCGCGCCCGATGGCACTGTCGCCGATGGCGTGGCGCCCGGCGCTGTGCTCAGCGGCCACTGGCAGCAATTCTTTGCGCAGTCGGATGCGCAAACGGCGCAGGAGATGGACCAGCGCTTTGCCAGCCTGCAGCGCCAGATCCGCGACAACGGCGTCACCTACAACGTCTATGCCGACCAGGAAGGGCCGCAGCGGCCCTGGTCACTGGACCTGTTTCCACTCATCGTCGATGCCAAGAGCTGGACCCAGATCGAGGCCGGTGTGCTGCAGCGCGTGCGCCTGCTCGAAGCCGTGCTGGCAGATGTCTATGGTCCGCAAAACTTTTTGAAGCGGGGCCTGCTGCCGGGCGCGCTGGTACAGGGCCATCCCGGCTATCTGCGCAGCATGCATGGCGTGGTGCCCGCTGGCGGCGTGCATTTGCATGTGGCGGCCTTTGACATTTCGCGTGGGCCTGACGGCCTGTGGTGGCTGGTAGGCCAGCGCACGCAGGCGCCCTCAGGATTGGGCTACCTGCTGGAGAACCGGCTCACCGTGTCGCGCCAGTTCCCGCAGGCCTTCCAGAGCATGCCGGTGCAGCGCCTGGCAGAAACCTATCGCGCACTGATGGAAAGCCTCAAGGCCCTGAGCCCGGCCGGTGCCGACGCCCACATCGCCCTGATGACGCCCGGCCCCTACAACGAAACCTATTTCGAGCACGCCTACCTGGCTCGCTACCTGGGCCTCACGCTGGTTGAAGGCAGCGACCTGATCGTGCGGGACGAGCGCCTGTTCCTCAAGACCCTGCAGGGCCTGGTACCCATCCACGGCCTGCTCAAGCGGGTGGATGACCAGTACATGGACCCGCTGGAGCTGCGCGCCGACTCCACCCTGGGCGTGCCGGGCCTGCTGCAAGCCATTCGCGCCGGCAATGTGCTGGTGGCCAATGCACCGGGTTCAGCCTTTCTGGAGTCACCCGCGCTGCTGGGCTTTTTGCCGGCCCTGGCCCGGCACGTGTTGGGCGAAGAGCTGAAGCTCCCCGCCCTGGCCACCTGGTGGTGCGGCGAGCAAAGCGCCATGAAAGAGGTTCTGCCTTATATGGCAGACCACACGCTCAAGCCCACCTACCCTGGCTCCTCCATCCACGAGTCGTTTGACCCGGTGATTGCCCGCCACCTGAGCCGCATGGAGCTCGACGCCTGGGCCGGCCGCATCCTGCGCCAGGGCGAGGAACACACGGTGCAAGCCTATTTGCCACTGTCGCAAATGCCCACCTGGCAGCCCGGCAGCGCCGCCCTGCCCGGCCGCATGGCTTTGCGCTCCACCGTGCTGCGCGTGTTTGCGGTATCCGACGGACGGGGGCCCGATGGCAAGCCGCGCTGGCGCGTGTTGCCCGGTGGCCTGGCGCGCGTTGCCGGAGCCAGTGTGGACATCGCCTCCATGCAGCGCGGCGGCAGCAGTGCCGACGTCTGGGCCCTGAGCGAAAGCGCAGTCGACACCAGCCCCCTGCTCACCCTGGCCCACCAGGCCAGCCTGCCTACCAAACGCAAGCGCCTGGTCACCAGCCGAGCGGCAGAAAACCTGTATTGGCTGGGCCGCTACACCGAGCGCGCCGAAAACTCGGTTCGGCTGGCGCGCCTGACACTGGAATGCCTGGGCGGCGAGCACCAGACCTCGGTGCCGCTGCAGCAGTGGCTGTCCCACATGGCGGTGAACAACACCCTGGTGTTGCCGGGCGTGCCCTCGGCCGTGCAAGCACGCCGCGTGTTTGAGCGCTCCCTGGTGGCCAGCATGGGTGCTACCGACGGCGCCACCAGCGTGGGCTACAGCCTGCGTGCCCTCAAGATGGCTGCATCCACCGTGCGCGAGCGCCTGTCGCAAGAGCACTGGAGCATGATCGTGCGCTGCGAGGACGAACTCTTCAGCCGCTGCCGCGAGCACACCGCGCGCGGTGATTTTTCAGTGGCTGCCGCGCTGCGTGTGCTCAAGACCAGCAGCGACTACCTGGCCGCCATCACCGGTGCGCAGACCGACCGCATGACGCGCGACGATGGCTGGCGCCTGCTCAGCATAGGCCGCCACGTGGAGCGCCTGGCCTTTCTGGCCGGTGCCCTTGAGCGTGCGCTGGAGCTGGGCACCCTGGAGAGCGACGGCGGTTTTGAGGCCATGCTGGACCTTTTTGACAGCACCATCACCTTCCGCGCCCAATACCAGCAAAGCCGCGACATTGCCGCCCTCACCGACCTGGTGGTGCTGGACCTGGACAACCCGCGCTCCCTGGCCTGGGTGGCCCATACCTTGCGCGGGCGTCTGGCCAAGCTGGCGGGCAGCCCGGCCGGTGTGCTCTGCCCGCTGTCGCTCAAGGTGCCGGCCCCCGACAGCTGGGACTTTTCCAGCGACTGGGAGCGCAGTGGCGAACTGCTGGAGCCTGTGACCCTGCTGGAGCTCTTGCGCACCCTGCGCGCCAGCGCCTTCAACGTCTCCGACGAAATCAGCACCACCTACTTCACCCACTCGGGTGAGACCAAGCAAAGCCTGGGCTCCTGATGCTGCTGCAAGTCACCCACGAAACCAGCTACCACTACCGCCCGGCCGTGGAGACCGCGCAGCACATGGCCTATATGGAGCCGTGCGAGCACACCACGCAACAGGTGCTGGACCACAGCCTGCATGTCAACCCGGTGCCTTCGCAAATGCGCAAGCTGCGCGACGTGTTTGGCAACGCCCATTGCTTCTTTTCGCTGCAAGTGCCCCATTCTGTGCTGGAGGTGGTGGCGCACAGCCTGATCGCCACACAGGCCAGCCCCTTGGTCAGCAGCCCGCTGCCCTGGGAGAAAGTGCGCGAGCTGTTTCGCTACCAGGCCGGCAACCGTTTTGATGCAGCTTCCGAGTTTGTCTACCCATCGCCCTTTGTGCCGCGCCACATGGAGTTCGCCACCTTTGCGCGCAGCAGCTTCACGCCCGGTGCTTCGTTGCTGGACGCCTGCATAGACCTGACGCGGCGCATCCATGAAGGCTTCAGCTACGAGAGCCAAAGCACCCAGATCAACACCCCGGCACTGCAGGCGCTGGCCCAGCGCAAGGGCGTGTGCCAGGACTTCTCGCACATCATGATCGCGTGCCTGCGCACCCTGGGCCTGCCCGCCCGCTACGTCAGTGGCTATGTGCTCACCCATCCCCCTGCAGGCCAGCCGCGACTGGTAGGCAGTGATGCTTCGCACGCCTGGGTCAGCGTCTACCTGCCCGACCTGCCCGAGGGTGCGCGCTGGGTCGACTTTGACCCTACCAACAACCGCTGGGGCTGGCATGCGCCTGGGGAAGACTACGTGACAGTGGCCACCGGCCGCGACTTTGGCGATGTGTCTCCCCTGCGCGGTGTCATCCACGGCGGCGCCAGCCACACCTTGCATGTGGGGGTGACAGTGGCACCAGTGGGCGAAAATGCCATGCCCGGCATGCCCGCCATGGCACTTGGCCAAACGCAAACGCAAGGCCTCTCGGGACTGCAGTCGCAAAGCCAATCCCTGCCCGGCGGGCTCTCTCAAACCCAATCGCAATCCAACAACTAAAGGACACACACCATGAGCGTTTACGACAAGCTGGCTGAGCTCGGCATCACCCTGCCCCCGGTGGCCATTCCGGCTGCGGCCTATGTTCCCTTTGTTCAGACCGGCAAGCTGGTTTTCCTGAGCGGCCACGTGGCCAAGAAGGACGGCAAGCCCTGGGTGGGCCAACTCGGCAAGAACACCACCACAGCCGAAGGCCAGGCGGCCGCCCGCGCCATCGCCATTGACCTGCTGGGCACGCTGCATGCCGCCGTAGGCGACCTCAACCGCGTGACCCGCATCGTCAAGCTCATGTCCCTGGTGAACTCCACCGGCGACTTCACCGAGCAGCACCTGGTCACCAACGGTTGCAGCGAACTCATAGGCCAGGTGTTTGGTGCCAAGGGCGCGCACGCACGCAGTGCTTTTGGCGTGGCGCAAATCCCCATGGGTTGCTGCGTTGAAATCGAGATGATCGCCGAAGTGGAATAGGCGTCCGGGCCGGATATCACCCGTATGGGGGATATCCGGCCGCTTCAATCACAGGTCCAATGCGTGGCTGCAACGGCTTTGGACCATGAACCTGATCGATCCCCGCACCGTCATCATTCTGTCAGGCTCCATGAGTGGCCTGATGGCTCTGGTGTTCTATATCCTGCAGCGCAAATACCCCACCTCCATTCAGGGACTGGGTGATTGGTCGGTCGCCATGCTGATCTTTTGCGTGGGAGGCAGCCTGTTTGCTGCGCGCGGCAGCTTGCCCGATGTGCTGAGCATTCCCTTCAGCGTCTTCCTGTTGCTGTTGGGTCTCTACATCGGGTACCGGGGAACGCAGCGGTTCTTTGGTGTCGCGCCCAGGCCTGCCCCGTTTGCCGTATTGCTGTTGCTGGCCCTGGTGCTGGAGCTTTGGTTCACTGTGGTCGAGCCCAGCTACCAGGGACGGCTGCGCACCTCCAATATCGCCATGGCCATCCTGTTTGGCCAACATGCACGGTTCATCCTGCAGCAGCCTGCCAGAACCTTTGGCAACATGCTGACGGCTGGTGTGCTGGGCATCACGGCGGTGATTCAGCTGATGCGCTTCGTGACCACCTTCACCGAACAGCCCGACTACAACACACTGAGCACATCGCCTCAAAACCTGGTCTACATCACGAGTTTCGCCTTCGCCATTTTGCTGTTCTCCATCAGCGCCATCCTCATGACCACCGAGAGGTTGCTGACCGAAATGGAGCAACTGGCCATCCATGACCCGCTCACCAACGCGCTGACGCGGCGCCATATGCACAAGCTGTGTGACAGCGAACTCTCACGCTGCAAGCGCCACGGCCACAGCATGGCCTTGTTGATGATGGACCTGGACCATTTCAAACGCATCAACGACCTGTATGGTCACCAGCAAGGTGACCTGGTGCTGGTGGCGTTTGTGGGAAAGATCAATGCCTCCCTGCGGCAACAGGACCAGCTCGGCCGCTTTGGGGGTGAAGAATTCCTGGCCCTGCTGCCGCAAACCTCACAGCAGGAAGCCGAGATGGTGGCACAACGCATTTGCGAATCCTGTGCGCAGCCCCATGATTTGCCAGTCTGCACCGTGAGCATCGGCATCGCCACCAACGCGCACGCCGCAGACAGCTTTGATTCCATTCTGGCGCGCGCTGACGCGGCGCTTTACCAGGCCAAAGCCAATGGCCGCAACCGGATTGCCATGGCTTGAGCCCTGAGACGCCCTGCTAACCCTTGCGGTTTTTGGCGTTGTGCTTCCTGTCGAATATCACATCGCTTTGCTGGCCTTCCTTGTGCTGGATGCCGGCCTGCTCCAGTTTGCCCACATGGCCATCGCGCGCCGCCCGGGACTCCTTGCGGTCCACGTGGGCCTGGCCACGCTCCAGCGTGCCGACTTCGCGGTTGGTCAGGGTACCCGTCTGCACGCCCTGCTCCACACGTTTTTCCTGGTTCACATTGCGTTGCACATCGGCCTGCAAACGCTGGGATGACGCGGACTCCGGGTTGCCCTTTGCCTTGTTGGTCTCGGCTTGCTGAATGTCCGTGCTGGCCCTGTTCTGCGCCCGCTGCAACCGGGCCCGCTCGCGCGGTGTCAGCCGGCCGTCCTTCAAGTCCTTGGCCTGCAGCCGCTCGATCTGGCTTTGTTCCTTCTCCAGGCGGCCAGCCTCCCGGGTGTTGAGGCTGCCATCCTTCAGGCCTGTCTCAATGCGCGTCTGCTGGTTGACATCGCGCTGGACGGTATTGGCGGTGGTGGTTTGAGCGAAGGCGCTGGCAGCGCCAAAGGCCAGCAGCAGGGAGGCGACAACAATGCTGTATTTCATGGGATCCTTGATAGAGTCAAAGCCAAGGCGGCTTGCAAATACAACGCCGCCCCTGACAATGGCGACTACTGCAACGTTGTGAAGGTATGTAAACCCATGGCACCGACCACTCACCCCATCGCCCTCCACGCCCTGGATGCTCCGCTGCGCACCAAGCCCTCGAACTACCCCGAGCCCTTTGCTGCGCGCATGGCCGGCCGTGAGAAGCGCGCGCTGGGCGATGTGTTTGGCCTGTCCAACTTCGGCGTGAACCTCACGCGCCTGGCACCGGGTGCCATCTCGGCGCTGCGCCATTGCCACAGCAAGCAGGACGAGTTTGTCTACATCCTGCAAGGCCACCCGACCCTGATGACGGATGCCGGTGCCACACCACTGGCACCGGGAATGTGCGCGGGCTTCAAGGCAGATAGCGGCAACGGCCACCAGCTTGTGAATGAAACCTCGGACAGCGTGCTGTATCTGGAGGTGGGAGACCGCACGCCGGGTGACGAAGGCCAGTACCCGGACGATGATTTGAAGGCCTTGCTGCAGGCCAATGGCAGCTGGCAATTTGTGCACAAGGACGGCACGCCTTACGCCTGATGTGCCTGCGCCAGATAGCATGCAGGACACATGGCTAAAACCGCATGACTAAAACTCACTCGTTGGCCGTAAAAACATCATCCGAGCCTCACAATCCTTTGGCCAGATAATGTTTTTTGATGTTTCAAAAGCCACTGGAGACCTCCAATAATGTCAGATGAAGTTACAGGCCGCACCGCCGGTCCCCGCAGACGGGGTGGCCGCGGCAGTGGCACCGTTCGCGCAGCCCTCTCCACCACCCAATACCGCTCGCTGAAGCACCGCTTCCCACCCTCGCCGGTGGTCTCCGAAGACGAGCTGGAATCCATCCACAACGCCTCGCTTACCGTGCTCGAAGAAATGGGCATTGACTTCATGCACGAGGGCGCCCGCGCCATCCTGAAAAAAGCCGGTGCCGATGTGAAAGACGGCGTGGAGCGCGTGCGTTTTGACCGCAACATGATCATGGAGACGATCAAGACCTGCCCCTCCGAATTCACCCTGCATGCGCGCAACCCCGAGCGCAACATCCGCATCGGTGGCAAGAACCTGGCATTCGCCCAGGTGGCCAGCCCGCCCAATTGCTCGGACATGCAAGGCGGTCGGCGCGCAGGCAACCAGCAGGACTTCCGCAACCTGGTCAAGCTGGCCCAGCGCTATGACATCATCAGCTGCACCGGTGGCTATCCGGTGGAGCCGGTGGACCTGCACGCCAGCATCCGCCACCTGGACTGCCTCTCCGACATTGCCAAGCTGACCGACAAGCCTTTTCACGCCTACTCCCTGGGCAAGGAGCGCAACCGCGACGGCATGGAGATTGCCCGCATTGCGCGTGGCATCAGCCACGAGCAGTTCGAGGCTGAGCCCTCGCTGTTCACCATCATCAACAGCAACTCGCCGCGGCGCCTGGACACGCCCATGCTGCAGGGCATCATGGAGATGTCCTCACGCAACCAGATCGTGATGCTCACGCCCTTCACCCTGGCCGGTGCCATGGCGCCCGTGACCATTGCCGGTGCCCTGGTGCAGCAGAACGCCGAAGCCCTGGCCGGCATTGCCTTCACCCAGCTGGTGCGCCCTGGCGCGCCGGTGGTGTACGGCGGCTTCACCAGCAATGTGGACATGAAGACCGGCGCCCCCGCTTTCGGCACGCCCGAGTACATGAAGGCCGTGCTGGCCGGTGGCCAGCTCTGCCGCAAGTACGGCGTGCCCTACCGCACCAGCAATGTGAACGCCGCCAACACAGTGGACGCACAGGCGGCCTATGAGTCGGTGTTCTCGCTCTGGGCTTTGACGCAGGGCGGCGGCAACTTCATCATGCACAGCGCCGGTTGGCTCGAAGGTGGCCTGACGGCTTCCTTTGAAAAATTTGTGCTGGACTGCGACCTGCTGCAAATGGTGGCCGAGTTCCTCACCCCCCTGGACACCAGCCCGGCCGCCCTGGGTCTGGATGCCATCCGCGATGTGGAGCCCGGCGGCCATTACTTTGGCACGGCGCACACGCTGGAGCGCTTCGAGACCGCGTTCTACTCGCCCATCATTTCCGACTGGCGCAACTTCGAGACCTGGAGCGAGGGCGGCAGCCCCACCGCCTACCAGAAGGCCAATGCGGTCTGGCAAAAAGAGCTGGCCGCTTACGAGCGCCCGGCCATGGACCCGGCGATCGAAGAAGAGCTCGATGCCTTTGTGGCCAGGCGCAAAGCCGAGGGCGGCGCGCCCACCGATTTTTAAATTTCAGACAAGGACAAGAACGTGAAGACGACAGCACAAGTAGTAGTGATTGGTGGCGGCGTGGTGGGATGCTCGGTCCTGTACCACCTGACAAAAAAGGGTTGGAGTGATGTGATGTTGCTGGAGCGTGACCAGCTCACCTCCGGCTCCACCTGGCATGCGGCAGGAGGCTTTCACACCCTCAACGGTGACCCCAATGTGGCCATGCTGCAAAGCTACACCGTGGCCTTGTACGAAGAGTTGGAGCGCATCTCCGGCCAGAGCTGCGGCCTGCATAAGTCACCCGGCATCATGCTGGCCGACACGCCCGAGCGCATGGAATTCCTGAAGATGACGGTAGCCCGTGGCCGCTATCTCGGCATGGAGACCGAAATCATCTCGGTCAAGGAAGCCAAGAATTACTTCCCCTTCATCGAAGAAAAATATTTCCTGGGCGCACTGCTCGACCCCAACGAAGGCCACCTGGACCCCAGCGGCACCACCTATGCCTACGCCAAGGCCGCGCGACTGGGGGGAGCAACGATTGAAGTGCAAACCAAGGTCGAGAGCCTGGAGCAAAAGCCCGACGGCCACTGGCGCGTCATCACCAACAAGGGCGTGATCGAGTGCGAGCACGTGGTCAACGCCGGCGGCCTGTGGGCGCGCGAGGTGGGCCGCATGGTGGGCATCGAGCTGCCGGTGCTGGCCATGGAACACATGTACCTGGTGACCGACGACATCCCCGAAGTGGTGGAGTTCAACAAGAGCACCGGCAAGGAAATCGGCCACGTCATCGACTTCGGTGCCGAGAGCTATCTGCGCCAAGAAGGCAAGGGCATGGTGCTGGGCGTGTACGAACAGGCTGGCAAACCCTGGAGCCCCAAGAACACACCTTGGAGCTTTGGCCAGGAGTTGCTGCAGCCCGACCTGGACCGCATCGCGCCCTCACTGGAAATTGCCTTCAAACACTTCCCCACGCTGGAGAACGCAGGCATCAAGCGCGTCATCAACGGCCCCTTCACCTTCGCACCCGACGGCAACCCGCTGGTGGGGCCGGTGCAGGGCCGCACCAACTTCTGGAGCGCCTGCGGCGTGATGGCTGGATTTAGCCAGGGCGGCGGCGTGGGCCTGGCACTCTCCAACTGGATGGTGGACGGCGACCCCGGCTTTGACATCTGGGGCATGGACGTGGCGCGCTATGGCGACTGGGCCACCCGCACCTACACCAATGCCAAGGTACGCGAGAACTATTCGCGCCGCTTCCGTATCCGCTTCCCCAACGAAGAGCTGCCCGCAGCACGCCCGCTGCAGACCACGCCGCTGTACGACAAGTTCATCGAACAGGGCGCGGTCATGGGCGACTCCTGGGGTATGGAGACGCCCCTGTGGTTTGCTCCCAAGGGCTCAGAGGCAAAAGACATCGTGTCCTTCCACCGCTCCAATGACTTCGAGCCCATCAAGGCCGAGGTTAAGAACGTACGCAATGGCGTGGGTGTGACCGAGATCGCCAACTTCGCCAAATACGAAATCGTAGGACCCGGGGCGGAAGCCTGGCTGCTGCAGGTGATGACCAACACCATGCCCAAGACCGGCCGCCTGATGCTCACGCCCATGCTCAACCAGAACGGCAAGATCATTGGCGACTTCACCATCGCCAAAGCCGAAGACAACCGCTACATGATGTGGGGCTCGTCGCAGGCGCAGGTCTACCACATGCGCTGGTTCGAGCAGCACCTGCCCAAGGACGGCTCCGTGCGCATCACGCCCTACGGCATGAAGCTCATTGGCCTGTCGATTGCCGGCCCCAAGTCGCGCGAACTGCTGCAGCGCCTGACCGATGACGATGTCTCGGGCGAGTCCTTCAAGTTCATGGACTACCGCGAGATGGAAGTGGCCACGGTGCAAGCCAAGGTCAACCGCGTCACCTACACCGGCGACCTGGGCTACGAGATCTGGGTGGCCCCTGAATACCAGCGCCGCCTGTACGAAAGCATCCTGGAAGCCGGTGCCGACCTTGGCATCAAGCCCTTTGGCATGCGCGCACTGCTGTGCATGCGCCTGGAGAAAAACTTCGGCACCTGGTACCGCGAGTTCCGCCCCATCTACGGACCTTTCGAGGCCGGCCTGGAGCGCTTTGTGAAACTCGACAAGCCTGACTTCATCGGCAAGGCCGCAGCCCTGAAGGAAAAAACGGAAGGCCCCAAGAAGACCCGCATCTTCATGGTGGTGGACGCGCTGGACTGCGATGTGATGGGCGACGAGCCGATCTGGGCCGATGGCAAGGTGGTGGGCTGGGTGACCTCCGGCGGCTATGGCCATTTTGTGGACCAGTCGCTGGCCCAGGGCTACATCCCTACCGAACTGGTGAAGGACGGCATCGACCTGGAAATTGAAATCCTGGGCGAGCGCCGCAAGGCACGCCTGCAGATGGACCCGCCGTTTGACCCCGAAGCCAAACGCATGCGGATGTAAGCGATGGCAGTGATCGAACGCACGGGAGAAAAGTATTCCATCTGGTCGCTGCTCAAGCATGCGATGGGTGGGCACAAGAGCTGGGAGCGCGCCTGGCGCGACCCCGAGCCCAAGAAGAGCTACGACGTCATCATCGTAGGCGGCGGCGGCCACGGCCTGGCCACCGCCTACTACCTGGCCAAGAACCACGGCATCAAGAACATTGCCATCCTGGAAAAAGGCTATGTGGGCGGCGGCAACGTGGGGCGCAACACGACCATCGTGCGCTCCAACTACATGATGCAGGAGAACACGCCGTTTTATGAGCACAGCATGGAGCTGTGGCGCGGCATGTCCGAAGACCTGAACTACAACGTCATGTTCTCGCCGCGCGGCTACCTGTTCACTGCCTGCTCGCAGGCGGCTCTGGACGGCGTGGTGCGCCGCGCCAACACCATGCGCCTGAACGGGATCAACGCCGAAATTCTCACGCGCGAGGAGATGATGAAGGAGGCGCCCTACCTGGACTACTCGCCACAAGCGCGCTTCCCGATTTACGGCGGCATGCTGCAGCCCGACGCCGGCACCGCCCGCCACGACGCCGTGGCCTGGGGCTATGCCCGCGCGGCCGACCAGATGGGTGTGGACATCATCCAGAACTGCGAAGTGCAGGACTACATCTGGTCCGGCGAGAGGATTGTGGGGGTGAAGACCAACCGCGGCAACATCAGCGCAGGCAAGGTCGGCATTGCGGTGGCGGGCCATACCTCGGTGCTGGCGCAAAAAGCCGGATTGAAACTACCGATTGAAAGCCATGTGCTGCAGGCCTTTGTGAGCGAGTCCATCAAGCCGGTGGTGAACCACGTGGTGGTGTGGAGTGCCACCTACTTTTACGTCTCGCAATCCGACAAGGGCGGCCTCGTCTTTGGCGGACATATTGACCGCTACAACTCGTATGCGCAGCGCGGCAACCTGGCCAACTGGGGTGAGACCATGCAGGGCCTGGTGAGTATGGTGCCGTTTGCGGCGCGGCTGCGCTTGTTGCGTAGCTGGGGCGGGATTATGGATATGACGCCGGATGGGTCGCCCATTATTACGACGACGCCTGTGCCTGGTTTGTATTTGAATGGGGGGTGGTGTTATGGCGGGTTTAAAGCCACTCCCGCTTCTGGCTGGTGTTTTGCGCACACGATTGCCAACGACTCGCCGCATGCCTATAACGCCGGATTCACGATGGATCGGTTTGAGAAGGGGCGGTATATCGATGAGGCGGGGTATGGGCCTTATAACCACTTGCAGTGATGTCCTCTTTGTTTGATGGTTTTTCTTTCGTGGCAAGCCGGGTCTCGGCCCGGCGGCCGAGTTCATTTCTTTTGCTTCGCCAAAAGAAACGAACCAAAGAAAAGGCGACCCTGGTGTCTGCGACCCCTTCGCTGCGCTACGGGGCAACCTGCGCTGCTCACTCCGCGCGGGCGGTCCGCAAACTCGCCCTACGGGCTCAAACAAGCGTCCCGCTTTTTCCGCGCTCCGCTGCGCTGCTCGGCGCAGCCACACGGGCGTGGGGAAGCAATACCAAGCCCAATACCAATACCGAAGACACGCGCGCCGGAGCGAATGCTGGAGCGAGCGGTAGTCCGCTCCCCCACGCCATTGAGGCCGTGCCGAGCAGCGCAGCGTTGGGCGGATCAGGGCTGGCGTTGTTTGAGCGAAGCGAGTTTAGCCAGACCCCGCCCAACGCGAGCAGCGCAGGGTACCGCGCAGCGGCACGGACTTTGGCTCGCCTTCTCATTGCTCACTTTCTCTTGGCGAAGCAAGAGAAAGTGAGTCGGCCGCCGGGCCGAGACCCGGCTTGCCACGCAACCACCAACATCACAAACAAAGCAATATGCTAAGAATCACCTGCCCAAACTGCGGCGAGCGCGACCACGAAGAATTCAGCTACTTCGGCGACGCCACCAAAACCTACCCCGGACTGGAAAAAGAAAACCACGCAGGCTGGGTAGAAGCCGTCTACACCCGCAACAACCCCAAGGGCGAGCACTATGAATTCTGGCAACACACCCTCGCCTGCCGCCGCTGGCTGGTAGTCAAACGCAACACCATCACCCACGACATCCTCGAAGTCATGCCCGCACGCAACCGCCCCCTGGGCGCCACTAGCCCCGCCCCCACCACCGGCCCGGCCGCAGGCAAGAAAGCCACCGCATGAGCAACCCCACACAAGCCGGCGCATTCCGCACGGCGCAGGGCGGCCGCATAGACCGCAGCCAGCCAGTCACCATCTCCTTCGACGGCCAAAGCCTCACTGGCTACGCAGGCGACACCGTGGCCGCCACGCTGCTGGCGCATGGCAAGCACCTGGTAGCGCGCTCCTTCAAATACCACCGCCCACGCGGCATCGTGGCAGCCGGCGTGGAAGAACCCAATGCCCTGCTGACGCTGGGCAGTGGCGCAACAACAGAACCGAATATTGCGGCCACGGTCATAGAAACCCACAGCAGCGTGGTGGCCCGCACGCAAAACGCCTGGCCCTCCGTCGCGTTCGATCTGATGGCGGTGAACAACAAGCTGTCTTCCATTTTTGTGGCGGGCTTTTATTACAAGACCTTCATGCCCTCGCTCAAGGGCTGGATGTTTTTTGAGCACTTCATCCGCAAGGCGGCCGGCCTGGGCAAAGCGACCGAGTTGCCCGACCCGGACCGCTACGACTGGCACCATGGATTCCCCGATGTGCTGGTGGTTGGCTCCGGCCCCGCAGGCTTGACAGCCGCATTGGGAGCCGCCCGCGCCGGATTGGATGTGACGCTGGTGGAGCAGGATTTTGAATACGGCGGTTCACTCTTGAACCACGCCATCAACAGCCCGGAAGCACAGTGGCTCAAGAGCACCCTGGACGAACTGCAGTCCCACAGCAAGGTCACCCTGATGAACCGCGCCACCGGCTTCGGCCTGTTCGACGGCAACACCGTGGGCGTGATGGAGCGCAGCGCCCCCGGCGTAGCCGACGCGGCGCGCGGCGTGCCACGCCAGCGCCTGCACATCCTGCGCTGCAAAAGCGTGGTCATGGCCTGCGGCGCACTGGAGCGTCCGCTGCTATTTGCGGGCAACGACAGGCCGGGCGTGATGCTCAGCAGTGCGGTGGGCACCTATGCCAACCGCTATGCGGTGATGGCTGGCAAGCAGGCCGTCTTCAACACCAACAACGACGCCGCCTACGCCGATGCCATGGCGCTGGCCAAGGCCGGGGCCCAGGTCACGCTGGCTGACTTGCGCAAGCAGGTCAATACCGGCCTGGTGGAAAGCGCCCGGGCCGCAGGAATTGATGTGCGCACCGCCACGGCAGTGGTGCAGGCCACGGGTGCCGCGCGCGTGAACCAGTGCGCACTGGCTTCCTACGACATTGCCACCGGCGCGCTCGGCCAGACCCAAGCCAGCCAAACGGTAGACCTGCTGGCCATGTCCGGCGGCTGGACGCCGTCCGTGCATCTGACCTCGCACCGCGGCATACGCCCGGTCTACAAGCCCGAGCTGTGCAGCTTTGTGCCGGGCGGCTTTGACGTGGCGCACTTTGGCGCAGGCAGCATGCTGGGCACGCAGACCATGACGGCGGCCATCCAGAGCGGCTGGGAAGCGGCGCGCCAGGCAGCACAGGTCTGTGGCAAAGCCATCAGCGGCGACGCCCCGCGCGCGCCGGATTCCAGCGACGCCTACATGGCCTTCACCAGCATCCCGCCCATTGCCACAGCCAAGCCTGTGGACAAGAGTTTTATTGATTTCCAGAACGATGTGGCCACCGACGATGTGGCCCTGGCGCATCTGGAGGGCTACCAGTCGGTGGAGCACCTCAAGCGCTACACCACCCAGGGCATGGGCACCGACCAGGGCAAGACCTCCAACCTGAACGCCTTAGCCCTGATGGCCAGCAAGCGCGGTATGGCGATTGCAGATGTGGGCACCACGACCTTCCGCCCACCCTACACGCCGGCCACCATCGGCACGATTGCCGGGCGCAGCGTGCGCAGCCACCTGGCGCCGGTACGCCGCACCGCCATGCACGACTGGCATCTGGACAACGGCGGCCAGATGATGGAGGCCGGCTACTGGATGCGCCCGCTGTGGTACCAGACCCATGGCGCCAACCTGTCCGAGGCCTACAAGGCCGAGATGGACATCGTGCGCGAAGGTGTTGGCATGGCCGATGTATCCACCCTGGGCAAAATTGATGTGCAGGGGCCAGATGCGGCCGAGTTCCTGAACCGCGTGTATGTGAACGGCTTTGCCAAGCTGGGTATCGGCAAAGCCCGCTACGGCTTCATGCTGCGCGAAGACGGCATCGTCATGGACGACGGCACCACCAGCCGCATCAGCGAGACCGAATTCTTCATGACCACCACCACGGCCCAAGCGGCCCGCGTCATGAGCCATCTGGAGTTCTTGCTGCAGGTGGTGTGGCCGGAGCTGCGGGTGACTGTGGCCTCCATTTCCGACCAGTGGGCTGCCATGAGCGTAGCCGGGCGGCCGGTGCGCGAGGTCATGCGTGCGGCCTTCCCCAGCATCAACTTCGACAACGAGTCCTTTCCCTTCATGGGCGTGGTGGATGCCATGCTGGAAGGTGCCATGGCCGGCGTGAAGGTGCGCATCATCCGCCTGACCTTCTCGGGTGAGATGGCCTACGAGGTCTACACGCCCACCCACCATGGCCGCGCGGTCTGGGACCATCTGATGGAGATGGGCAAGCCCTGGAAGCTGGGCAGCTACGGCCTGGAAGCACTGGGTTCGCTGCGCATCGAAAAAGGCCATGTGGTGGGCTCGGAGATGGATGGCCGCACCACCCTGGACGATGTGGGTGCAGGCAAGATGGCCAGCCAGCTCAAACCCTTCTGGGGCGACGCCCTGCGCCACAGCGAAGTGCTGCAGCGGCCCAACCGCCCCACGCTGGTGGGCCTGGAGGCGCTGGACGCCAACGAGCCGCCCAACAACGGCGCCATCCTGTTCTTTGCCGATGACGAGATCAAGGGGCATGGTCGCGGCCACATCACGAGCACCACCTACAGCAAATCCATGGGCAAGGCGATTGCCCTGGGCCTGCTGCAAGGGGGAACCACCCGCGTCGGCCAGACCGTGGTAGCTGCCTCGCCAGTGCATGGGCGCCAATACAAACTCAAGGTGGTAGAACCCTGCTTCCTCGATCCAGAAGGAAACCGTTACCGTGGTTGAACCAACACTTCCCAGCGCGCATGTGCGCTCTCCCTTCGAGGGTCACTCGACAGGCCCACGCCCCAACCAGGCCGGCCAGGTAGGCGTGCAACTTTCGGCCAGCATGCTGCCCAGCGTCACGCTCATCAGCACCTGGATCAGCGGCCTGCCCGGCCTGCTGCAAAGCATGTCCTCCGTCTTCGGCAGCACCCTGCCCGTGCACACCGGCAAGTCCGTGCAGACCGAGCTGGGCCTCTTGATGCGCACCGGCCCGGAAGAGTTTGTCTTGGTGGGCGACGATGCCACCGACCGCACAGCCCTCTTGCGCACCAGCATTGGCGCGGACACCGGTGCAGTCACCGACCTCAGCCAGGCGCGCTGCCGCATCCGCATCACCGGCGCGCAGTGCCGCAGCACCCTGGGCAAGCTTTTCGCACTGGACCTGCGTGAGTCCACCTTTCCCATCGGCGACGTGGCGCTCACCGGCACCCACCACGTGCCCAGCATGCTGCACCGCCTGGACACGGACGCGTTTGACATCTATGTGTTCAGTACCTACGCCCACGACCAGCTCGGCACCGTGCTGGACGCGGCGCTGGAATACGGAGTGTCCCTGGAGCTTCTGTAGCGCGTCAGGGTTGTGCCGTGGGCAAGCCCCGCAGCACGCCCACCAGCGTGCGCAGCCCGGTTTCAACCTCGGCACCCGACTTCGCCGCATTCAGGCTGATGCGCACCGCATGTGGCGCAGGCGCGCGGCCCACGGCGAAGTGGTCGGCTGTGCGCACCAGGACTCCGGCCTGGCGCAGGGCGGCAGAAAACGGACCGGCGCGCCAGGGTTCAGGCAAGGGCAACCAGATGAGTGGTGACTCGGGGTCGCTGCAATAGTCCAGGCTCTGCAGCAGCGGCAGTGCCAAGGCCAGGCGCTGAGCGATGGCAGCACGTTGCGCGGCAATCAGTTGCTCGGCCACACCGCTCTCTATCCAGTCGCTCACGATGTCGGGCATCAGCGGCGCCACCATCCAGCAATCAGCCCGCATGCTGGCCGCCAGCTTGCTAAGCCATTGCGGCGCAGCCTCTACATACCCCACACGCAGACCCGGCCCGGCCACCTTGGAAAAGCTCGACAACAGAAACGACTGCTCAGGCAGCAGCGTGGAAAGGGCTGGCAACGGCTGCGCCTGGGCGGCGGCATGCACCGCGTCCTCAACCAAGAGCAGGTTGTGGCGCCGCGCCACCTGGGCAATGAGCTCGCGCCTGCGCATGGACATGCTGGCGTTGCTGGGGTTGTGCAGGCTGGGCGAGCAGTACAGCAGCTTGGCATCAATATGGCGGGCGGCATGGTCCAGCGCGTCGGGCAGCATGCCCTCGGCATCCATCTCAATGCCCACCAACTGCAAGCGCATGAGGCGCGCCTGCGCCTGCAAGCCCGCGTAGCTGAGCGACTCGGTCAGCACCGCATCCCCAGGGCGAGCCAGCGTGCGCAGGACGCACGAGAGGCCATGCTGCGCACCATGCGTCACCATCACCCGGTTGGCATCCCCCGTGGTGCCAAAGCGCCGCAGCCATTGGGCGCCCGCCTGGCGGTGGCGCATGTGACCCAGCTCGGGCTGGTAGCTCAGTACCTCGCCCAGCGCCCGTTCGTCCAGTGCCAGGCGCTGCAGGTAGCTGGCCAAGGCAGCCCCGTCTTGCGTGGGGATGGCCACGTTGTGGGCCAGGTCCACCGGTGTGGCACTGTCCGCCACCTTGGGCGTCTGCGACGGTGCGTGCACATAGGTGCCGTCGCCCACGCGCGCCGTGGCCAGGCCACGCTGCTCCAGAAGGGCATAGGCATGGCTGACCGTGCCAGCTGTCACTGACAGGCGCTGCGCCAGCTTGCGCTGCGGCGGCAGGCGCTCACCGGTGGGCAACTGGCCGTTCAGAATGGCTTGGGCCAGTTCATCGGCAATGGCCAGGTAGCGTGGTTTGCGGGTGTCCTGGAAGCAGGCGGTGGTGATCAGGTTGTCGGCGGGCAACGGTGTCTAGTCCCTCAAATGTGCAATTACTCAAACCGGCTGCATTGATGGCATGCAATTCAGGTCATAGTATGCGCAATTGCCGCCCATGCTACGACCGCACCGAACTGATTGCCCCACTCTATGAACGCATTCGACTACATCATCGTGGGCGCAGGCTCAGCCGGCTGTGTGCTGGCCAACCGCCTGTCTGCCAGCGGCAAAGACCGGGTGCTGCTGCTGGAGGCTGGCGGATCCGACCGCAGCCCCTTGATTCAGGTGCCCCTGGGCTACGGCCTGACCTTTGCCGACCCCACATACAACTGGATGTACACCACCCAACCCGACCCGGCCCTGAACCAGCGCGCCTCCTTCTGGCCACGTGGCAAGGTGCTGGGCGGCAGCAGCTCGCTCAATGCCATGGTCTACATCCGCGGCCAGCAGGGCGACTACGACGACTGGGCCGCCGCAGGAAACACCGGCTGGGCCTGGAAAGATGTGCTGCCCTACTTCAAGAAACACGAAGACCACATCTTTGGCGCCTCCGACCACCACGGTGCCGGTGGCGAGTTGCGCGTGAGCGATTTCAAGGACCAGGTGCACCCCTTGTGCGAGCGTTTTTTGCAAGCCGGCAAGAACCTGGGCTATGCCCGCACCGAAGATTTCAATGGCGAGCTGAAAGAAGGTTTTGGCCTGTGGCAGATGACGATTCGCGGTGGCGTGCGCGAGTCCAGCTCCAACGCCTTTTTGCGCCCGGCACTGAAGCGCAGCAACCTGACGCTCAAAACCCGGGCCCACGCCACCCGCGTGCTGCTGGAGAACAAAAAGGCCGTGGGTGTGGAGTGCCTGGTGAACGGCGCACTGCAGACCTTTACCGCGGCCAAGGAAGTCATTCTGTCGGGTGGCGCCATCAACTCGCCCCAACTCTTGCAACTCTCCGGCATTGGCGACAGCGAACATTTGGCGCGCGTGGGCGTGCCCCTGGTGCTGCATGCGCCGCGTGTGGGCCAGGGCCTGCAGGACCATCTGTGCGTGTCCTACTTCTTCAAGTCGCGCGTACCCACGCTCAACGACAAGCTCTACCCCTGGTATGGCAAGCTGTGGGCGGGTGTGCGCTACCTCTTCACCCGCAAAGGCCCGCTGGGCATGAGCGTGAACCAGGCTGGCGCCTTTGTGCGCAGCCGCCCGGGCCTGGAGCGGCCCAATCTGCATCTGTACTTCAACCCCATCAGCTACAGCGCGGCCACCATCGTCCCCGGGCGCTTCAAGATCACCAACCCCGATCCGTTCTCGGCCTTTCTGATTTCCTTCAACACCTGCGTGCCCACCAGCCGCGGCAGTGTGACCATCACCTCGTCCAACCCCTTGGACAAACCCAAGATTGAAACCCACTTTTTGACGACCGAGCACGACCTGCGCGACATCGTGGAAGGCTCACGCATGGTGCGCAGCATTGCCAACAGCAAGCCCTTGTGCGATGTGTTGCAAAGCGAGCATTTGCCGGGGGTCTCGGTGCAGTCGGATGCGGATATATTGAAGGACTTCCGGGCGCGCGCAGGCTCTGTGTACCACGCGTCTTGCACCTGTGCGATGGGGGTGGATCCGGCTGCTTCGGTGGTGGATGCGCGCTTGCGGGTGCATGGCATTGCCTCTTTGCGCGTTGTCGATGCTTCGGTGTTTCCTTCTGTCACGTCTGGCAATACGAATGGGCCGGTGATGATGGTGGCGGAGAAGGCTTCGGAGATGATTTTGCAGGACAACGCTTGATGTTTTGCTCTGGCTTTGCTTGGCGGACCAGCCTCTCTTTGTTATCTGCTTTTGCTTTCGTGGCAGGCCGGGTCTCGGCCCGGCGGCCGAGTTCATTTCTTTTGCTTCGCCAAAAGAAACGAACCAAAGAAAAGGCGACCCGGGTGCGCGTGTCCCTCCGCTGCGCTACGGGCAACCTGCGGTGCTCGCAACAGGCGGGCTGGCCGCAAACTCGGCTATCGCCTCAAACAAGCGGCCCGCTTTTTCCGCCTGCTGCTGCGCTCCTCGGCACGCGCACACGGGCGTGGGGGAGCAATACCAAGCCCAAGCCCAATACCAAGACCGAAGACACGCGCGCCGGAGCGGATGCTGACGCGAGCGGTAGTCCGATCCCCACCGCCATTGAGGCCGTGCCGAGCAGCGCAGCGTTGGGCGGATCAGGGCTGGCGTTGTTTGAGGCGATAGCCGAGTTTAGCCAGACCCCGCACAACGCGAGCAGCGCAGGGTACCCCGAAGGGGCACGGTCTTTGGCTCGCCTTCTCTTTGCTTACTTTCTCTTGGCGAGGCAAGAGAAAGTGAGTCGGCCGCCGGGCCGAGACCCGGCTTGCAACGACAGCCAACAAACCCTATTCATCACCACATAAAGGACCAACAATGACCAAACAAAAAATCGGCTTCATCGGCCTTGGCAGCCTCGGCGAAGGCCTGTGCAACAGCCTCGTCAAAGCCGGCCACCCCGTCACCGTCAACGACCTCAACAAAAACCTGGCGACAAAACTGCTTCAAGCCGGAGCAACCTGGTCCGACACCACAGCCGGCGCCTGCCAGGACGCTGACATCGTCATCACCGTTCTCCCCTCCCCGGCAGTTTCCCGCCAAGTCGTAGAAGGCAAGAACGGCGTGTTCGACAACCTCAAAGCAGGTGGCATCTGGATCGAGATGAGCACCACCGACATGGACGACCTGCTGCGCCTGAGCGACGTGGCCAAAGCCAAAGGCATCAAGGTGTTGGAATGCCCCGTCACCGGTGGCGTGCACCTGGCCAACTCGGGCGAGATCACCGTGCTGGTGGGCGGTGAGGAAGACACCTTCAAACAGGTCGAAGACGTGCTCAAAACCATAGGCGGCGAAATCATCTACATGGGCAAGATGGGCAATGCCTCGGTAGTCAAAGTGGTGACCAATATGCTGGCCTTCATCCACCTGATTGCAGCCGGAGAAGCCATGATGCTGCCGGCCAAATTTGGTGTGGACCCGGACGCCACCTACCGCGCTATCCGCGCAAGTTCGGGCAACAGCTTTGTGCACGAGACCGAGTCGAAGCTGGTGCTCTCGGGCAGCTACAACGTCAAGTTCACCATGGACCTGGCCTGCAAGGACTTAGGGTTGGTCAACGGCATTGCCGAAAAGCTGGGCGTGCCACTCGAATTGGGCAGCATGGCGCAGCAAATCTTCCGCCGTGCGCGCGGCCTCATGGGCGGCAACGCGCAGTCCCCCGAGGTGGTGCGCATGCTGGAAAAAGCCTGCGACCTGGAACTGCGCGCACCTGGCTACCCCACTGAACTGCTGGCCGAATAAGCGCAGCCTGCACAACCGCCGCGCCATTCCCTTTTGGAGACACCCATGACCACTTGCAACTTCTATATCGATGGTGCCTGGTGCGAGCCGCTGCAGCCCGGCACGCCCCACCCCATCATCAATCCGGCCACCGAGCAATCCGTGGGCACTGTGGCCATGGGTGGCGCGCTGGATGCCGACCGCGCTGTCATGGCCGCCCGCCGCGCCTTTGATGCCTACAGCCAGACCACCCTGGCCTACCGCACTGAAATGCTGCACAAGCTGCAAGGCATATTTGAGCGCCGTTACACCGAAATGGCCCAGGCCATCAGCACCGAGATGGGTGCGCCCTGGGATCTGGCCTATGACTCGCAGGCCGAGTGCGGCCCTGGCCACATCAAGGCCACGCTGGAAGCGGCCAAGGACTATCCGTTTGAAGTGAAGAGCGGCAAGGGTGACTTGTTGTGCGAAGCCATTGGCGTGTGCGTGCTGATCACGCCCTGGAACTGGCCCATGAACCAGGTGGTGGCCAAGCTGGCACCGGCCCTGCTGGCCGGTTGCACGGTGGTGCTCAAGCCCAGCGAATTCGCGCCGCTCTCGGCCAAGTTGGTGGGCGAATACATGGATGAGGCCGGCTATGCGCCGGGCGTCTTCAACATGGTTTACGGCGATGGCCCGGTGGTGGGTGCCGCCCTGAGCGCCCACCCCGAGGTGGACCTGGTGTCCTTCACCGGGTCCACGGGCGCAGGCATTGCCGTGGCCAAGGCTGCGGCCGACACGGTCAAGCGCGTGGTGCAGGAGTTGGGTGGCAAGTCGCCCAACATCATCTTTGCCGACTGCGATGTGGATGCCTCGGTTGCGCGCGGCGTGAAGCGCTGCATGAACAACACCGGCCAGAGCTGCAACGCGCCCACCCGCATGCTGATTGAAAAGTCGGTGTACGCGCAGGCCGTGGCCGCTGCCACAAAAGCCGGTGCCAACGTGCGCGTGATCCAGCCCACTGAAAAAGGCGATGGCATAGGCCCGCTGGCCATGAAGCGCCAGTTCGAAACCGTGAACCGTTTTATCGACATCGGCATGCACTGCGGTGCGCGGCTGGTAGTGGGCGGCCCCGGGCGCCCGGATGGGTTTGATGCCGGCTATTTCGTGAAACCCACCATCTTTGCCGATGTCACCAATGACATGCCGATTGCGCGCCAGGAGATCTTCGGCCCCGTGCTGTGCCTGATTCCCTTTGAGGACGAAGAAGACGCCATCCGCATTGCCAACGACACGCCCTTCGGCCTGGCTGCGTACCTCAGCACCAACGACAAGGTGAAAGCCCGGCGTGTGGCCAAGCGCCTGCGTGCGGGCAATGTGTCGGTCAATGCCAGCGGCAACGAGTACTGCAACCCTTTTGGCGGCTACAAGCAGTCGGGTAACGGACGCGAGTGGGGCCGCTTTGGCCTGCAGGATTTCCTGGAATACAAAATCATCAACGGACTCTAAAGATTAACCCCCACGCTTGCCACTCCGTGTGCTGCGCTGCCCCCCGAGGGGGAGCGTTTTGCCTTGGGGCGGCCCGGCGGCAAAACCTGGAGACAAACATGAAAATCAAAGACATCAAGACCTTCACCGTAGGCAACCCGCCCCCCGGCTTTGGCGGACGCTATTACGTGTTCATCAAGCTGATCACCGACACCGGCGTGGAAGGCGTGGGGGAAATATATAACCTGCCCTACCACCCGCACATCGTCGAAAAAATGGCGCGCGATGTGGTGGAGCGCTACGTGGTGGGGCAGGACCCGTTTGATACCGAAAAAATATGGCGCAGCGTCTATGGCGGCGGCTTCATCCAGCGGCCCGACACTTCCATGATGGGCATTCTGAGCGCCATTGACATGGCCTGCTGGGACATCAAGGGCAAGGAGCTCAACAAGCCTGTCTACAAACTGCTGGGCGGCCAGGTGCACGAGAAGCTGCGCAGCTACACCTACATCTACCCCAAGCCGGGTGACAAGACCAACGTCTATGCCGACCCGGAACTCGCCGCCGTGCGCGCGGCCGAATATGTGGAGATGGGTTTCAATGCGGTCAAGTTCGACCCGGCCGGCGCCTACACCGTGTACGACGGCCACCAGTTGTCGCTGGAAGACCTGGACCGCTCAGAGCGCTTTTGCAAATTGCTGCGCGAAGCCGTGGGCAACAAGGCCGACTTGCTGTTTGGCACCCACGGGCAGATGACCGCATCGGGCGCCATCCGGCTGGCCAAGCGCCTGGAAAAATACGATCCGCTGTGGTTTGAAGAACCCATTCCGCCGGACAACCAAAAAGAAATGGCCAAGGTGGCGCGTGCTACCTCCATCCCCATTGCTGCCGGTGAGCGTCTCACCACCAAGTGGGAGTTCCAGCGTGTACTGGAAGAAGGCGCGGCCAGCATTTTGCAAATGAACCTGGCGCGTGTGGGTGGCATTACCGAGGCCAAGAAGATTGCCTCCATGGCCGAGGCTGTGCACGCGCAGATTGCGCCGCACATCTATTGCGGCCCCATCACCTGGGCGGCGGCCATTCAGGTATCTACCAGCACGCCCAACTTCCTGATTCTGGAAACCATTTATGACGGTGGCGGTTTTTATGGCGAGCTGTTGAAGAAGCCGATCCGCTGGGAGAGCGGCTACATCATTCCGCCCACCGAGCCGGGGCTGGGTGTGGAATTGAATGAAGCGGTTGCCTTGGCGCACCCGTATGTGGGTAACGCGCTGCATCTGGATATGACGCATACGCCGCATATGGTGTGACGTAGGTATGTCTGGGCACTGGGGGACATCAGGCACTTCTGGACGCAGGCCGCCATGGCACTCAACGCCGTCCGTGTCCCCCGCCCTTCGGGCTCCTCCTTTACCTACCGGCGTCGAGCGCCATGCCGTCCTGCGTCTGCAGGCGATGTTGGCGTGCAATGAATTGGGCCCCCCGGTCACTGCGCACCCACCCAGCTGGCGGCGGCGTGACATAGTCTGCATCTGGTATTGGAACTACTTGTGAAAGCAACACGATGAAAACTGTGAAATCATTCCCCCGCAAGGTCCAGGAAATATCCAACACCTTCATCACCCTGCCCGATGGCACGCAACTCGCCGCACGCATCTGGCTACCCAAGGATGCCGGCAAGCACCCGGTGCCGGCCATCCTCGAATACCTGCCCTACCGCAAACGCGACGGCACGCATATACGTGACGCCCTTACCCACCCGTATATTGCCGGCCACGGCTATGCCTGTGTGCGCGTGGACATGCGCGGCAGCGGGGATTCCGATGGGGTGATGCTGGACGAATACACGCAGGTGGAACTCGACGACGCCTGCGCGGTGATTGCCTGGTTGCGCCAGCAGCCCTGGTGCAGCGGCAACATCGGCATGATGGGCATATCGTGGGGCGGCTTCAACAGCTTGCAGGTGGCGGCCATGCGGCCCGAGGGGCTCAAGGCCATCATCACCCTGTGCTCCACCGATGATCGCTATACCGACGACATCCACTACAAGGGTGGTTGTCTGCTCAATGAAAACCTGGGCTGGTCGGCCACCATGTTTGCCTACTCCTCACGCGCGCCGGACCCTCTGCTGGTGGGCGAGCGCTGGCGCGACATGTGGCTGCAGCGCCTGGAGGCCGAGCCGCTGTTGGCCATTGACTGGCTGCAACACCCGCACCGCGACGCCTACTGGAAACACGGCTCGGTCAATGAGGACTACTCCGCCATTCAAGCCGCCGTGCTGGCCGTTGGCGGCTGGAACGATGCCTACACCAACGCCGTGCCGCGGCTGGTGGGCAACCTGAAGTCACCTGCCAAAGGCATCATCGGCCCCTGGGCCCACAAGTATCCGCACTTTGCCGTGCCGGAGCCGCGCATCGGCTTCTTGCAGGAGGCCCTGCGCTGGTGGGACCAGTGGCTTAAAGGCGAGAACACAGGCGTGCAAAAGGACCCGGCCTTTCGAACCTACATCATGGAGCCGTCCCGCCCGGGTGGCTCCATCAGCCACATCGCGGGCCGCTGGGTCAGCGACATCCAGTGGCCGTTTGACAAGGGCGAGGTGCAGCGTTGGCATCTGAATGCCGAGGGCCTGTCCACCGCCAAAGGCAAAGCCGGCAAGCAAACCCACAACAGCCTGCAAAGCGTGGGCGGTGATGGTGGCGAGTACTGCATCATCTGGCTGGGGCCGGAGTTCGCTGGCGACCAGCGCCATGACGACTCGGGCTCGCTCACATTCGATAGCGTGCCGCTGGGCAAAGACATGGACCTGGTGGGCGCGCCCACGTTCACCCTCAAGTTCAGTTCCGACAAGCCCGTGGCCAATGTGGCGGTGCGCCTGAACATGGTCTGGCCGGACGGCGCGGTATCGCGCATCAGCTATGCGGTTTTCAACCTCTGCCACCGCAACGGCCACGAAAAACCGCAAGCGCTGGAAGTGGGCAAGACCTACACCGTGCGCATTCCGCTGGACGATGTAGCAGCAACCCTGCCCAAAGGGCACAAGTTGCGCGTGTCCCTCTCCACCAGTTACTGGCCCATGATCTGGCCGTCGCCCGAACCGGTCATGCTCACCGTCCACACCGCCGCCAGTTTCATCGACCTGCCCGTGCGCGCCGCCCGCCGCAACGAGAAGGCGCCCGTCTTTGCCCCCAGCGAAGCCGCAGCGCCGGTCAAACTGGTGGAACACAGCAAGCCATTCAACAAACGCGAGCTCACCCGCGACCAGGCCACGGGTGAAACACGGCTCACCATCGTCGATGACTTTGGCCGCAGCACCATTGCGGAGCACGGCCTTGCACTATGGGCGTGCGGCCGCGAGAGCTACAGCATCCTGCCCAACGACCCTTTGAGCGCCCGTCAGGAGTGCCATTGGACCGAAGAACGCGAACGCGGCGACTGGAAAGTACGTACCGAAACCCGCTCCGCCATGACCGCCAGCAAGACCCATTGGCATGTCACGGGACGCCTTGAGGCCTTTGAGAATGACGTGCTGGTCTGGAGCCGGGACTGGGACCACAAAATCCGGCGAAACCTGCTCTGAATCGCGACAAAAGTGGTGGTTTTATGGGTCCTAGCAGAGCGTGAACAAGTTTATTCACTGCATGCGACGTGCTTGAACATCAACGCGACCAGGCCCGAAAAATCAATACGAAAAAATACCGCTTGCCAGCCAAAAAAAATGCGCGCTAAGGGAATACGTTGATGAATATTGCCGAACGAATTGCAATACTATGTTCATGGGGCTAAACACTAGTTGCTCTCAAATTTTCCGGGGCCAAGACCATCGCGGATGATGGCTCCGGATACCTTTACTTGATTTGATTGGAGATCTACAAACATGGCAATGATCGAAAATAAAACGGAATCGGGCATCATCCTGGACCGTCGTCAAATGGTTCTCGGAGCGTCCGCAGTCGGACTCTCCGCAGCTTTCGGATCCATGCCAGCCCTGGCAGCAGGCGCACCGAAAAAGGGCGGCACTTTGCGCATCGGCATGGAAGGCGGCTCGCCTTCTGACAGCCTGGATCCACGTACCTATGCGGACTCCATCCCCATCTCCATGAGCCTGATGCTCTGGAACAACCTGGTTGAAGTGGCTGACAACGGCGACGCCACCGGCGAACTGTTCGAGAGCTGGGAAGTCAAGCCCGGTGCTACCGAATGGATCTTCAATGTACGCAAGGGCATCACTTTCACTTCCGGCAAAACGCTGGACGCAGATGACGTCATCTACTCCCTGAACCTGCACCGCGGTGAGACAAAGTCGCCTGCCAAGTCGTTGCTGGCTGACATCTCTGACATCAAAAAGCTCAGCGCCACCCAGGTTGGCATCACCATGAGCAATGGCAACCTCGACTTGCCCTTCAACCTCTCCGACTACCACATCATCGTCGTGCCCAACGGCACCACCGATTTCAGCAAGCCTGATGGCACCGGCGCCTATGTGCTGGAAGAATTCCAGCCCGGCGTGCGCGCCACCTTCAAGAAGAAGCCCGGCAACTACTGGAAGCCCAACCGCGGCAATTTTGACCGCGTGGAACTGCGCTACATCGGCGACGCCGCTGCGCGCACCCAGGCCCTGGTCACCGGCCAGGTCGACATCATCAACCGCGTGGACCCCAAGACCGCAGCGCTGCTGGCCAAGAACAAGAACCTGCGCCTGTCGCGCACACCCGGCATGGGCAACCGCTTTGCCTTTGTGGCCCACACCGACAAGCAGCCCTTCGCCAACAAGGACCTGATGCTGGCCCTGAAGTACGGCATTGACCGCAAGCAGATCGTTGACAACGTGTTCTCTGGCTATGCTTCCATCGGTAACGACCACACCGTCGGCACCAAGATGAAGTACTACGACACCAAGCAAAAGCAGATCGCCTACGATCCGGAAAAGGCCAAGTTCCACTACAAGAAATCGGGTCTGAGCGGCCCCGTCGAACTGCAAGTCTCTGAAGGTGCCTTCTCCGGTGCAACGGACTCCGGCCAGATCTACCAGGAATCGCTGTCCAAGGCCGGCATCACCCTCGATCTGAAGCGCGTCTCCGGCGACGGCTACTGGGACAACGTCTGGCTGAAGTCACCCTTCTGCGCGGTGTACTGGGGCAACCGTCCCACCATCGACAACCAGCTCACCAGCACCTTCTTCGGTGGCACCAAGAACCCCTGGAACGACACCCACTTTGACAACCCCGAGTTCACAAAGACCCTGGTTGCAGCCCGTGTCGAAATGGACCAGAAGAAGCGCGGCGCGATGTACGCGCGTTGCCAGGAACTGATTGCGCAGAACTCCGGCATGGTGTGCTTCGCCGTGCAAGACTACTTGGACGCCTGCAGCACCAAGCTGCAAGGTCTGACGATCTCTGGCCGTTACGACATGGCCGATGACCGCATTGCGGAAAAGGGTTGGTTCGCGTAACAAGCAGGGCTTTGACAGCCGACGCATTTTTATATCCGGGCGACCATATGGGTTGTCCGGGTCTGGAAATTGCATGGGTTTTGTCAAGGTAGACGAAGAATTAAAAGCGGGTCGGGCCTTATAGCTCTCCCCGCTTTTTTTGATGTGTACCAGGTGCTGATGTACAGGTTTGCAAGCTGCGCAAACCCGTTGTCAGTTGAGTCAATTCACAAATAAGAACATGCCATGGCCAAACTGATATTGAACCGGCTCCTGCTGGGAGTGCTGACGCTATTTGCTGTCTCCGTCCTGATTTTTGTCTGTACCCAGATCCTGCCCGGCGACGTTGCCTCGGCGGTGCTGGGTCAGGGCGCCACGCCAGAAGCCCTGGTGATCTTCCGCAAGGAACTGGGCCTGGACGTCCCCGCCTACCTGCGCTATTTCAACTGGCTCAGCGGTGCCCTGCATGGCGACCTGGGCGTGGCCTTGACCAACAAGCGTGTCATCGTCGATGAAATCCTGCCGCGCCTGGGCAACACGCTTTTTCTGGCCGGCTACGCCGCCATGATTGCCATTCCCGTGGCCGTGGGCCTGGGTATTTTTTCGGCCATCAACGAAGGCAAGCTGTCCGACAAACTGGCCAACATCATCACGCTCACGGCGATCTCGTTGCCCGAGTTTTTTATTGCTTATCTGCTGATCATCTTCTTTGCCGTGGAGGTCGACTGGTTCCCCTCGCTCTCCACCGTGTTTGCAGGCATGCCGTTTTCCGAGCGTGTTTACCAGACCACGCTACCGGCCATCACACTCACCCTGCTGGTGGCCGCGCACATGCTGCGGATGACGCGCAGCTCGGTGCTGTCGGTCATGTCCACGCCGTATATTGAAATGGCTTTCCTGAAGGGTGCCAAACGCGGCCGCGTCATCGTGCGCCACGCCCTGCCCAACGCGGCCGCACCCATCATCACGGTGATTGCGCTCAACCTGGCCTACCTGGTGGTGGGCGTGGTGGTGATCGAGGCGGTGTTTGTGTACCCGGGTCTCGGCCAGTTGATGGTGGATGCGGTGTCCAAGCGCGACGTGCCCGTCATCCAGGCTTGCGGTCTGGTGTTTGCCATGGTGTTTGTGATGCTCAACACCCTGGCCGACATCCTGGTCATTCTGGTCAATCCCCGTTTGCGCCACAAACGCTAAGAAGAAGGAAAACCCCATGAAAATCTTTGGCAACAAACCCACCCTCTCGGCCTGGTTCGGCCTGACTGTGGTGTCCATCTTTATCTTCGTCTCCATCTTCACGCCCTGGCTGGCGCCCTACGGGCAGTCCGCCAACGTGGGCGGCACCTGGGATGAGCCCTCCATGAAAATGCTGCTGGGCGCCGACCAGATCGGCCGCGACATGCTCACCCGCATCATGTACGGCGCGCGCATGACGATTGGCGTGGCCCTGGCCATCACCCTGCTGTCTTTCCTGATCGGCATCGTGCTGGGCTTTGTGGCCGCGGTTCTGGGCGGCTGGGTGGATATATTCTTCTCGCGTCTGGTGGATGTGATGCTGTCCATTCCCGGACTGATCTTCGCGCTGATCATCCTGGGCGTGTTCGGCTCCAGCATTCCGGTGCTGATCCTCACCATCGCTGTGCTGGACTCCACCCGCGTGTTCCGCCTGGCGCGCGCCCTGGGCATGAACCTTACCGTGATGGAGTATGTGGAAGCCGCCCGCCTGCGCGGTGAAGGCCTGTGGTGGATCATCCGCCGCGAAATTTTGCCCAATGCCTGGGCCCCGCTGATCTCCGAGTTCGGACTGCGCTTCTGCTTCAACTTCCTGTTCATCGCCGGCCTGTCCTTCCTGGGCCTGGGTATCCAGCCTCCCTACGCCGACCTGGGTGGCATGGTGCGCGAGAACGCTGCGGCCATCAACTTCGGGATGATGGCGCCCATCTACCCGGCCACCGCCATTGCCCTGCTCACCGTCTCGGTGAACCTGGTGGTGGACTGGATGCTGTCCATTGACGCCCGCCCCTCCGGCGCGCAGGCCGAACTCTGAAAGGGATCCCACCATGAGCGATCAACTGATTCTGGAAATCAAGGGCCTGCGGCTGGAGAGCATGAGCGGCAGCGCCATCGTCGACAACGTGGACGTGCGTGTCAACAAGGGCCAGGTGCTAGGCCTGATTGGCGAGTCGGGCGCGGGCAAGTCCACCATTGGCCTGTCGAGCATGTGCTACGCCCGTGCCGGTGTGCACATTGCCCTGGGTGAAATCCTGCTGGGTGGCGTGAACATCCGCGCACTCAACGCGGACGGCCGCCGCGGCATGCGCGGCAAGCGCATTGCCTACATTGCCCAAAGCGCCACCGCTGCCTTCAACCCGGCCCACACGCTGATGGACCAGGTCTGCGAAGCCCCGTTGATCCACAAGCTGATGAGCCGCACCGAGGCCGAAGCCTGGGCGCGCCAGCTCTTCAAGGCACTCGACCTGCCCGACCCCGAGAACTTTGGCGCACGCTACCCGCACCAGGCTTCTGGCGGCCAGTTGCAGCGCGCCATGGCGGCCATGGCCATGTCCTGCCGCCCCGATGTGCTGGTGCTCGACGAGCCCACCACCGCGCTGGACGTGACCACGCAGATCGAGGTGCTGATCCTGCTCAAGTCCCTGATCAAGCAGTACAACACCGCAGCCATCTATATCACCCACGACCTGGCCGTGGTAGCCCAGGTGGCCGACCGCATCAAGGTGCTGCGCCATGGCAAGGAAGTCGAAGAAGGCGAAACCGCACAGATTCTGCACAACGCCAAACAGGACTACACCGCCCGCCTGGTGGCCGTGCGTGGCGCAGCAGCCAGCGAGCGCGCAGCCCAGGATACGGTCAAGGAAGACACCACGGTGCTGTCCATCAAGGACTGCCACGCCTATTACGGCGCCTTCCATGTGGTCAAGGGCGTGTCGCTGGACGTGAAGCTGGGCGAGACGGTGGCGGTGGTGGGCGAGTCGGGGTCGGGCAAGTCCACGCTGGCGCGCATTGTCACCGGCCTGCTGCCCCCCCGCAGCGGAGAAATCATCTTCCAGGGCAAGGCCCTGCCGCGCAGCCTCAAGGAGCGCAGCAAGGAGCTCAAGCAGCGCATCCAGCTGGTCTACCAGATCCCCGATGTGGCCATCAACCCGCGCCAGAGCCTGATGGAAATCATAGGCCGCCCGGTGCAGTTCTACTTCGGCGTGGGCCGCAAGGAAATGCAGGAGCGCGCCCGTGAACTGATGCGCCTGGTGGAACTGCCGCTGGAGTTTTTGGACCGCCGCCCCGGCCAGTTGTCAGGCGGGCAAAAACAGCGCGTCTGCATTGCACGGGCCCTGGCCGCACGGCCCGACATGATCATCCTGGACGAGCCCACCTCGGCCCTGGACCCACTGGTGGCTGAAGAAATTCTGACCCTGCTACGCAAGCTGCAGCGCGAGCTCAACCTGAGCTACATCCTCATCACCCATGACCTGGACGTGGTGCACCGCATTGCGCACCGTACGGCCGTGATGTTGCAGGGCAAGTTCGTGGCCTTCGACCAG
The DNA here is from genome assembly GCF_003415675.1 of Rhodoferax lacus. Taxonomy (GTDB): domain Bacteria; phylum Pseudomonadota; class Gammaproteobacteria; order Burkholderiales; family Burkholderiaceae_C; genus Allorhodoferax; species Allorhodoferax lacus. The sequence goes on along the minus strand of NZ_QFZK01000001.1, from coordinate 35,237 downwards.
ACCGACAAGATTTTTGACAACCCCGAGCACCCCTACACCCAGAAGCTGATCACCGCCGTGCCGGAGATGCGCGTGGACTGGCTCGACGAGGTGCTGGCCCACCGCGCCAAAGCTGCCGCAGAAGCGCCGCAAGCCCTGGCTGCGTGAACCAGGCAGGCGCCCGCGCCAATCTCTGGGCGGGCATTGCACTGATTGCGCTGGCGGCCTTGTCGTGGAGCACGGCGGGGTTGTTCCCGCGCGTGGTCAGCACCGATGTGTTCACCACGCTGTTCTGGCGCTCTGCCCTGGGCGGCCTGTCGGTGCTGGCCGCGCAAGCCCTGCTGGCCAAACGCCAGGACCTGGGCAGCCTGTGGCGCCTGACCTGGCCGGAGTTCTGGATGTCCCTGGCGGGTTCGGGCGCCATGGTGTGCTTTATTGCCGCCTTCTTTTACGCGCCCGTGGCCGACGTGGTGTTTATCTACAGCGCCTTTCCCATCATGACCCTGCTGCTCTCGGCCCTGCTGCTGGGAACGGTGGTGCAGCGCATCGACCTGCTGTGCACTGCCACCGTGGTGCTGGGCATGGGCCTGATCGTGTGGGGTCAAAACTCGCTGCACAACCTCATGGGGGCAGCCCTGAGTCTGCTGGCCACATTGCTGTTTGCGCTCATCACCATCGGCATCAAGCGCTACCCCCAGGCCGAGATGGTGAAAGTGACCTATGTGGGTGCCTTTGTAGCCGCGCTGGCCATGGCCCCCTTTGCCACTTTTGAAGGCACCAGCACGCACGACCTGCTCTGGCTGTGGCTGTATGGCGTGCTCAACGTGGGCGTGGGCTTTGGCCTGTACCTGCTGGGCGTGCGCCGCATCAAGGCGGTGCTGGCCTCGCTGGTGTGCATGCTGGAAATTCCGTTGGCCCCCCTGTGGGTCTACGCCCTGTTTGGCGAGGCCGTCTCGGGACAGAGCCTGCTGGGCGGCGCGGTGATTGTGTCGGCGGTGCTGGTGAATGTGCTGAGCTCGGGGCGCAGCACGGCAGCGCACTAATCCGGCAAGGCTTTCTGCATCAGCCAGGTCTTGAAGTCATGCACCCGCGCGGGGGTGGTAGGCTCACTGCTGGGCACCACAAACCAGTAGGCAAACGGGCCTTCCACATACAGCGTGTTGTGGCGTATCAGCTCACCCGACTGCAGCTCGCGCACCACCATGGCCTCGTCCACGATGACCACGCCGGCCCCGGCAATGGCGGCGCTAATGGCCTGGTCCAGGGTGCTGAAGGTCAGGCCGGGCCGCACATCGAGTGCCAGTGGCCCATGCTGGGCAATCCACTGCTCCCACACCGGCAGGCGCTGTCCGCCGTCCAGCACATGCAGTAGCGTGGCACCTGGCAGGGCTGGCGGCTTGCTGGCGCGCCACAAGGACGGGCTGCTGACCATCACGTGGCGCTCCTTCATCACCGGCTCGCAGGGGGTGCGCGGCCAGGCCTGGGTGTCGAAGACCACCATGCAGTCCAGCGAACGGGCTTCCCGCAGGGTGGTGATGCGGTCGGTAGTGATGGACAGGTCAATATGCGGAAAGCGCGCGCGGAAGTCGGAGAGGCGCGGCGCCAGCCAACGTGTGGCGAAGGTGGGCGGCGCATTCACCGTCAGCACTTCCGGGCGGTGCTGACCGGCGGCGCGGTTGACGGCCACCTCCATCTCTGCAAACAGGCGGCCCAGGGTGTCAGCCAACTCCCGCCCGGCGGGCGTGAGTTCCACGGCCTGGTGCACACGCACAAACAGAGGCACGCCCAGGGCGGTCTCCAACTGCTTGACCTGGCGGCTGATGGCACCCTGCGTGACGTGCAGCACCTCACCCGCATGGGTGAAGCTGCCCTCACGCGCGGCCACGGCAAAGGCCTTGAGCGCATTCAGCGGCGGCAGGCGCTTCACCGCAAAGGCCTCACAACACCCACACCGACTGCTCGGCCACGGCCTGCAACTGTTCGGCACTCACCAGATCGGGCGCAAGCTCGGCCAGGGGCTGTAGCACAAAGGCGCGTTGCCACATGCGCGGGTGCGGCAGCACCAGGTCGGCGTCGTTCAACACCAGTTGGGCGTAGAGCAGTACATCCAGATCTAGGGTGCGCGGTGCATTGCGAAACGGGCGGCTGCGCCCGGCCGCATTTTCAATGCCCTGGAGTTGCGCCAGCAGGGCATGGGGTTTGAGCCGGGTGGTCACCTGCACCACGGCGTTGACGTAATCTGCGCCGCCGGCATCCACAGGGGCGCTGCCATACAGGGAAGACTGGGCAGTAAGAGCCAGGCCGTCCAGGTCGGCGATGGCATCGATGGCGCACAACACCGCAGTGCGCGGGTCGCCCAGATTGGCACCCAGGCCGATGTAGGCAATCACAGGCTCCCGCATCACAACTCCCTATGGCCGAGGTCAGTAATCGCTGCCGCCCGTGGGCGCTGCTTCACCGCCGCCACCACCACCACTGGGGCGGCGTTTGCGGCGGCGCTTGCGCGGGGCGGTGCTGCCTTCTTCGGTGGAAGGCTGGGTATCGGTTTGCGGACCGGGCGCGGGCGTTGCCGCGTCACGCGGGGGCTGGTCACGCACCGGGGCAGGCGCGCGGTGCACACGTGGCGCCTTGGGGCGGGCCTGCTGTTCGGCGCGCACCTGGTCGATCATGTCCTGGCGCAGGTTGTCGTCGGCCATGCTGAATTCCTGCCACCAATCGGCCAGCACTTCTTCAATTTCACCGGCATCGGCACGCAGGCGCATGAAGTCGAAGGCGGCGCGAAAGCGCGGCTGGTCCACCATGCCAAAGGGCGTGCTGCCTACGCGCTTTTCAAAGCGCGGCTGCAAGAGCCAGATCTCGCGCATGTCACCGGCCAGGCGGCCACGGCCCGACACATCACCAATGCGGGCGTTGAACACGTCTTCTATCGCATCCTGCAGCGCCGGGTGGCTGTGCTGGTGGTCGGCCATGCGGCGGGCCCAGCCGTCACGCACATCGGCCCAGAGCACGCAGGCCAGCAGGAAGCTGGGTGCCACAGGCTTGCCCTCGCCCACGCGGCGGTCGGTGTCTTTCAGGGCGGCGTTCACAAAGGGCTGGTCGGCGCGCTCCACCACCACGTCCAGCAGCGGGTAGATGCCGGTGTGCATATTCAGGGACTTCAGCTGTGCAATCGACGCCAGGGCGTGGCCGGTTTGCAGCAGCTTGAGCATCTCGTCAAACAGACGGCTTTGCGGCACGTCGGCCAGCAGGGCTTGCGACTTGATCAGCGGACCCGAGGTCTTGGCGTCCATCTTGAAGCCCAGGGCATTGAGCTTGGCCGAGAAGCGCACGGCGCGGATGATACGCACCGGGTCTTCCCGGTAGCGTGTGGCGGCGTCGCCAATCATGCGCAGGGTGTGGTTCTTGGCGTCTTTCAGGCCATTGTGGTAGTCCACCACGATCTGCGTCTCGGGGTCGTAGTACATCGCGTTGATGGTGAAGTCGCGGCGCACTGCGTCTTCTTCCTGCGGGCCCCAGACGTTGTCGCGCAGAACGCGACCGGTGGAGTCCACCGCGTGGTGCATGCCGGCCAGTTCGCTCTTGCTGGTCTTCTCGTTGCCCGCCACCTGTTCGGCCGCGGCATTGTCCAGGTAGGCGCGGAAGGTGGAGACTTCGATCACCTCGTTCTCGCGGCCCCGCCCGTACACCACGTGGACGATGCGAAAGCGCCGCCCGATGATGAAGGCCCGGCGGAACAGGCCCTTGACCTGCTCGGGCGTGGCGTTGGTGGCCACGTCAAAGTCTTTGGGTCGCAGGCCCAGCAGCAGGTCACGCACGGCGCCACCCACGATGTAGGCCTCAAAGCCCGCGCTCTTGAGGGTGCGCACCACATTGGCGGCGCGTTCGTCCACCAGGCTGGGATCTATGCCGTGGGTGCTGGCGGGCACTTCCACGCGCTTTCCAAACTTGGGGCCGGCTGTGCGCTTGGCTACGCCTGCCTTGCCCAGCAGTTTGTCGATGAATGTCTTGATCAAGTCTGTCTTCCTAGGGTTTCCTGCCTGCTTTCAGGCAAACAGGTCGAGTATGCGCCATTGGCGCTCGGTAGCCATCAGGCGCAAGCGCTCGTCCGGGTTGGTTGCCACGGCCACGTCGGCTTTTTCCAGCAGCGGCACGTCGTTGATGGAGTCGGAATAAAAAGTGGTGTGCACGGTGCCCCAGTCCAGGCCGCGCTCGGCCATCCACTGCTCCATGCGGGTGACCTTGCCTTCGCGGAAGGACGGCACGCCGCGGATTTCGCCGGTGTACCAGCCGGTACCGCCCTCACGCTCGTCGCGCTCCAGTTCGATGGCCAAGAGCTCGGGCACGCCAAAAGCGGCGGCAATCGGGCGCGTCACAAACTCGTTGGTGGCGGTGATGATGACCACTGTGTCGCCCGCTTCCTGGTGCTGGCGCACCAGGGCCAGCGCATTGGCGCGGATGCCGGGCAACACCACCTGCTGCATGTACTGGGCATGCGCTGCACGGGATTTTTCTTCGCCCTGGCGGCACACCGCCGAGGTGGCAAAGCGGCAGTAGGCGTGGATGTCCAGGGTGCCGGCCTTGTACTGGGCGTAGAAAGCGTCATTCTGGCGCTTGAATTCCCCGGCCTCGTTCCAGCCCAGGCCTATGGTGAACTCACCCCAGCTGTAGTCCGAGTCAAACGGAATCAGGGTGTGGTCCAGGTCAAACAGGGCCAGCTTCTTCTTGGTCATTGGTTCTCCATCATGGATTTGATCATGGGTATGGTGATGGCGCGCTTGCTTTGCAGGCTGTAGCCGTCCAGCAGCTCCAGCAGTTCCATCAGGTGGCCCAGGTCGCGGGAAAAGCGGGTCAGCATGAAGTCCATGACTTCATCGCCCAAAAAGACGCCGCGGTCGTCCGCGGCCTGGCGCAGCACGGCGCGGCGCTCGGGCTCGCTGAGCAACTGCAGGCCAAAGACATGGCCCCAGCCCAGGCGGGTGCGCAAATCGTCGCGCAGCTTGAGTTCCACCGGTGCGTATTCACCGGCTGCCATCACCGGGCGCTGCAGGGCGTGGGCGTTCACAAACCAGTTGAAGGCCACCTGCTGCTGTGCGGCGGTGTAGAGATGCACATCGTCCAACAGCACGGCAGCCCAGTCATCCGCATAGTCGGGCGCGTTGTGCACCGAGGCATCCAACCAGCCCACACGTGCGCCCTGCTCGCGCAGGCCCTCGCGGGCGGCCTTGAGCAAATGGGTCTTTCCGCTGCCGCCCGGCCCCCAGTAGTAGGTGGGCACTGGCGAGCGCGTCTGCGCCTGGGTTTTGTCGCCCAGCCACAGCGCCAGATGCTGCAAGGCGGCCGCATTGGGGCCGGCACAAAAGTTGGCCACCGTGGGTCCGGCGGACAGGCCGATGTCCAGGGCGATCTGTTTCATGGGCATTGCCTCAGCCCTTGTAGAGATGGCTGGCCAGGTAGCCCGTGCGCACGCGGCGTATGGCCACCAACAATACAGCGCTTACCGGCAGCGCAACCAGCACGCCCAGAAAACCGAACAGCTGGCCAAAAGCCATCAGCGAAAAAATCACAGCCAAAGGGTGCAGGCCTATGCGCTCGCCCACCAGCTTGGGCGTGAGCACAAAACTCTCCAACAACTGGCCCACGCCAAACACCACCACCAGCATCAACACGGTATGGCTGAAACCCGAGGCGGCGGTGAATTGCAGCAGGCCGGCGAAGGTGGCCAGGGCCAACCCCAGCCCGAAGCCCAGGTAGGGCACGAACACGGCCAGGCCGGTGAACACGCCAATCGGCAGGGCCAGGTCCAACCCGAACAGCTTGAGGCCCACGCTGTAGTAGACGGCCAGCAACAGCATCACCAGCATCTGCCCGCGCAGGTATTGGCCCAGTACGGCATCGGCATCGCGCACAAAGTGGTCTGACGCAGGCCGCAGCGCAGGCGGAATCAGCTGCCGCAGCTGCTGCACCAGGCCATCCCATTCCATCAGCAGGTAAAACAGCACCACCGGGATCAGCACCAGGTTGCCAATCAGCGAGAAGGCCACGCTGCCGCCAATCTTCAATGAGGACAGTACGGAACCCAGCGCATCCTGGAAATTGGTGTCCAGGTAGGCTTTGACAAAGCCCCGCACACTTTCCATGTCCAGTGCCACCTCAAAGCCCCACTGCGTGAGCAGGGGCTGCACCAGCGCCACCGCACGCTCCAGCAGCACCGGCAACTGGTCGCGGATCAAAGGCAACTCTTTGGCCAGAATAGGTATCACCAGCAGCACCAGGGCCAGCACGGCGATGACAAACAGCAGTTCCACCACCAGAACAGCCAGCACACGCGGCACGCGGCCCCGCCCCACATCGTCCAGCCAGTCCACCACCGGGGTGAGCGCATAGGCCAGTACCGCGGCCACCACAAAGGGAGCCAACACAGGTGCCAGCAGCCACAGCGCGAGCAAAAACGCAGCCGCAATGGCACCCCAGGCGGCTAAAGTTTTTTGGGTGGGGGTGAATTGCATACAGGCGAGGAGTTTGAAACCCTTAAAATCAAGGGCAAATTCTATCGGGCTTGACCCTTGCAAAAGCCCCCAGCCACTTTCCATGACCCAATCTAATTCCCCTACCCCCCTTTCCTACAAAGATGCCGGTGTTGATATTGACGCCGGAGACGCCCTGGTGGAACGCATCAAGCCTCTGGCCAAGAAGACCATGCGCGAAGGCGTGCTGGCCGGTATTGGCGGCTTTGGCGCCCTGTTTGAAGTGCCCAAGCGCTACAAGGAGCCTGTGCTGGTCAGCGGCACCGATGGTGTGGGCACCAAGCTCAAGCTGGCCTTTGAGTGGAATATGCACGACACCGTGGGCATCGACCTGGTGGCCATGAGCGTCAACGACGTGCTGGTGCAGGGTGCCGAGCCCCTGTTCTTCCTGGACTACTTTGCCTGCGGCAAGCTCGATGTGGACACCGCTGCTGCCGTGGTGGGCGGCATTGCCAAAGGCTGCGAGCTCTCCGGCTGCGCCCTGATCGGCGGCGAAACCGCCGAGATGCCCGGTATGTACCCCTCGGGTGAATACGACCTGGCCGGCTTTGCCGTGGGCGCGGTGGAAAAATCCAAAATCCTCACCGGCGCCTCGGTCGCTCCCGGCGACGTGGTGCTGGGCCTGGCCAGCAGCGGCGTGCACTCCAACGGCTTCAGCCTGGTGCGCAAGTGCATTGAGCGCGCAGGCTCTCAAGCCCCCGCCACGCTGGATGGCAAACCCTTCAAACAGGCCCTGATGGAGCCCACCCGCCTGTACGTGAAAAACGTGCTGGCCGCCTTGGCCGCCCACCCGCTGTCGGCTGACGCCAGCAGCGGCATCAAGGCCCTGGCCCACATCACCGGCGGCGGCCTGCTGGAGAACATCCCCCGCGTGCTGCCCGAGGGCATGGCCGCGCACCTGGTCAAGGGCAGCTGGCCCCAGACCGAGCTCTTTGCCTGGCTGCAAAAGACTGCCGGCATCGACGACATCGAGATGAACCGCACCTTCAACAACGGCATCGGCATGGTGGTGGTGGTGGACGCGGCTTCCGCAGAAGCCTGCGCCGCCACCCTGGCTGCAGCCGGTGAGCGCGTGTACACCATTGGCCGCATCACGGCCAAGGGCGATACGGCAGCCGTCGTCGTGTCCTGAGGCACAAGGCCCCTGCACGGGGCCTTGTCATCTTGTCCGAAAATGACCGGCACTTGTCGGTCTGTGTGTAGCGGCAAAGCACCATGCCCTGCAGAATCATGGCTTATCCACTTGAAACCCGAACCGGGAACAGGCCATGCACACATGTCTTTTGGTGATCGACGCCCAGGAATCCTTTCGCCAGCGCCCCAGCTGGAATGAGCCCCTGGCCAGCAGCTACCTGCTGCAGCAAAACGCGCTGATTGCGGGCGCCCAAGCCCGGGGCCTGCCGATCGTGCGCATCTTCCACAGCGACGGCCCTGAAGAGGCGGGCAATCCGTTTGCAGTGGCATCGGGCTTTGTCCGGCCACTGCAGGGCCTGGCTGACTTTGCAGCCGCCGCCACCTTCACCAAGCACCGCCACAGCGCCCTGGTGGGCACGGGCCTGTCGGTCTGGCTGACCGAGAACCGCATCCACAAGCTGCTGGTGAGCGGCATACGCACCGAGCAGTGCTGCGAAACCACGGCCCGCCACGCCTCGGACCTGGGCTGGGAGGTGGACTATGTGCTGGATGCCACCCTCACCTTTGACATGACCCAGCCCGATGGTCAGACCCTGAGCGCAGCCGACATCAAGACCCGCACCGCCACCGTGCTGGACGGCCGCTTTGCACGCGTGTGCACGGTGGAGCAGGCGCTGGCTGCGGTCTCTTAAGCAGCAACAGATTCCGTCAGGAGAACACCATGCTGGAACTCAGACCCGGTTGCGAATGCTGCGACAAGGATTTGCCACCTGATTCGCAACAGGCACGCATCTGCACCTTTGAATGCACTTTCTGCGCAGACTGCGCCGACACGCTGTTGCACGGCCTGTGCCCCAACTGTGGCGGCGAACTGCTGCAGCGGCCGCGGCGTCCGGCGGGCAAGCTGCAGAACAACCCGGCCTCCACCCGGCGCGTGCTGCAGGCCGGGCTGTTGGACAAGCTGACCGGCAAGTGGACATGAAGGTGAAGCAGGAGAGGAAAGCAGATCCGCAAGCCGACCAGCCCGTCTGGGACGTGGTGTTCCTGCTGCTGCCCGACAGCCTGATCCTGGATTGGGCTGGGCCCGCCGAAGCCCTGCGCATGGCCAACCGGGCGATGGCAGAACAGGGCAAAGGGCAGCCCTTTCACTTGCGCTTTGTCAGCCCGCTGCCCGAGACCGTCAGCTCGGTGGGCGTAACGGTGAGTGGCCTGGAGCCCTTGCCTGCGGCCTTCTCCCGGCCCACCTGGCTGGTCCTGGTGGGCCAGCCGGGTGATCACGTGGCGGTGGATTCAGCCGCCAGCCAGAGCGCCCTGCGCTGGCTGTCTCCCATGGCACTCAAAACCGGGCAGTTGGAGCTGCTGACCATTTGCGCCGGTGCGGTGCTGGCGGCCCATGCGGGCCTGCTCCATGGCCGCTCTGCCACCACGCACCACCACCATCTGGGCGAACTGCAGGCCGCCGCACCCGCCTGCCAGGTGGTGAGCAACCGGGTGTTTGTGGACGATGCGCCGGTCTTCAGCAGCGCCGGCGTGACCACCGGGGTGGATTTGATCCTGCACCGCATCAGCCAGGTGTGCGGCCCGGCGGTTGCAGCGCAAGTGGCGCAGACCATGGTGGTGGCTATGCGGCGCGGCCCGCAGGACCCGGAGCTGTCGCCCTTTCTGGCCCACCGCAACCACTTGCACCCGGCCCTGCACCGGGTGCAGGACGCCATCAGCCAGGCGCCTGCACAGGACTGGAATCTGACCAACATGGCTGCCCTTGCACACACCTCGCCGCGGCATCTGACGCGCCTGTTTGTGGATCACGCGGGTGTGGCGCCACTGGCTTATCTGCGGCAAATCCGCCTGGCCGTGGCCCAGCAGGCGCTGCGCAGCGGGCGCAATGTGACGCAGGCCGCAGAGATGGCAGGCTTCAGTTCGGATACGCAGCTGCGCCGGGCCTGGCACCAGTTCGGGACGGGCGGCACACCGTCACAAACGACAGGCGCCTGAAGTACAAATCGGAGCAAGGCCACCTTTCCGCACAGAGGTTTCAATCACCCTCGCGTCGTAGCTCATCCACCCGGTCGGCAATCGCGTTCACGTCCACTAGGTCTTCGGTGTGCACCAGGTAGCACTCCAGGTCGGCCAGCGCCTGCTCGGTGTTGCCCATCTCGGCGTGCGCCAGTCCGCGGTCGCGGTACTCGGGCCAGGCCTCGGGCAGCAGCACGATCAGACGCTCCTGCACGGCCAGCATGCGCGGCCAGTCTTCCTGGGTGCGGTAGATTTCCTTCAGGTTGTGCAGCATGCGCGCGATGATGTCGCGCGGTGGCGCGCTCTGCAGGTACAGGCCCAAGGGCGTATCCATATCGTCCATCAAGCTGCTGGGCCTGCGGTAGGGCTCCAGCCGCTCCGAGAGTTCTTCGCGGCTGAGCGACTGGCCCGTCATGGGGTCAATCACCGCCTGCCCCATGGGCAGGTTGACCTTGAGCATGAAGTGCCCCGGAAAGCCAATGCCGCTGACCGACAGGTTCAGGCCCTGCGCCAGCTCCATCCACAGCAGCGCCAGGGAAATCGGAATGCCGCGGCGCGTGCGCAGCACGGCGTGCACAAAGCTGTTGTCGGGGTCGTAGTAGTTGTTGAGGTTGCCGCCAAAGGCCAGGTCCTTGAAGAAGAACTGGTTCAGCAGGCGCAGCTTTTGCAGGGGACCGGCGTCGGCTGGCAGGCGGCGGCGTATGCGTTCCAGCAGCCGGTCCACATCGCCCAGCACGGCCTGCACATCAAGCTCGGGGTATTCGTCCTGCCCCAGGCTGACGGCGGCCTCGAACAAAGCAAAGTTTCCATCACTCTGCACCAGGGAGGCAAAGTAATCCAGTGGTGTCGGCACATCGTATGACAGGTTCATAGCCATGTTTGCCCTCGCGTTTGCCCAACCATTCGCCCAACCATGTACCGCCTTTTTCGTCGCAACTTCAAAAGCCCTTACCGGCGCAAAAACTGCCGCGGGTTCAGGCCCGCAGCCCACACGGCGCCCAGGTACACCAGCGCAGCGCCCCCCAGTGTGAGCGCCAGCAAGCCCACACGCTTGAGGCTTTCGCTCTGCAAGGCAATCCAGTCAAACGACTGCAAAACCCACAGCAAGTACACCGCCAGCAAGGCACTGCCGGCCAGCACCTGCAACAAAAAGCGGCCCCAACCCGGCTCTGGCTTGAAGGTACCGCGCCGGATCAGCCCCGTCAACAACAAAGCAGCATTCACCATCGCGGCCAGACCAATCGACAGCGACAGGCCCGCCACCTGGAAGATCGGCACCAGCACCATGTTCATCAGCTGTGTCAGCACCAGAATCAGCACGGCAATGCGCACCGGCGTCTTGATATCCTGGTTGGCGTAGTAGCCGGGTGCCAGCACCTTGATGGCCACCAACCCCACCAGACCTGCGGCGTAGCCCATCAGGGCTGTGGTGGTCTGGGCCACATCGGCCGCGCTAAAAGCTCCGTTGTGGTACAGCACAGCCACGATAGGCTTGGCATACAGCAAGAGGCCAATGGCAGACGGCACCGACAGCACCACCACGATGCGCAGGCCCCAGTCCAGATAGGCCGAGTACCGGGCCGGGTCACCCGCCGCACGGGCCGCTGCCAGCTGGGGCATCAGCACCACACCCAGGGCCACGCCCAGCATGGCGGTGGGGAACTCCATCAACCGGTCCGCATAGGTCAGCCAGCTGACGCTGCCGGTGGGCAGGTGCGAGGCGATCTGCGTGTTGATCAGCAGCGAGATCTGCGCCACGCTCACGCCCAGCAGCGCGGGCATCATCAGTTTGCCGATGCGCCGGGTGCCGGGGTCGGCAATGGCAGCGCGTATGCCTTCGCGGTTCAGGGCAATATGGGGCAGCAGACCCAGGCGCTTGAGTGCGGGAATCTGCACACCCAGCTGCAGCATGCCGCCCACCACAACGCCCACGCCCATGGCGTAAATAGGCTCTATGCCCTGGGACTTGAACCAGGGCGCCAGCAGCCAGGCCGCGCTGATCATGGCAATGTTCAGAAGCACCGGCGTGGCCGCCGACACGGCAAAACGCTTCCATGTATTGAGCACGCCCGCAGCCAGGGCCACCAGCGACATGAAGCCGATGTAGGGAAACATGAAGCGGGTCATGAAGACGGCTGCGTCATAGCCCTGCGGGTTTTGCTTCAGACCGCTGGCCATCACCCACACCAGCAGCGGCGCTGCCAGCACGCCCAGCACGCAGGTTGCCAGCAGAGTCCAGGCCAGCAGCGTGGCCACATGGTCAATCAACTGGTGCGTGGCCTCGTCCCCATGCTGGGCCTTGCTGGCCGCCAGCACCGGCACAAAGGCCTGGCTGAAGGCACCTTCGGCAAAAAGGCGCCTGAACAGGTTGGGGATGCGAAACGCCACATTGAAGGCGTCGGTCATGGCGCTGGCGCCAAAGGTGGAGGCCACCAGCAGCTCGCGCACCAGTCCGGTTATGCGCGACAAGAGGGTCAAAAGGGAGACTGTGGATGCGGATTTGAGTAGGCTCACCGGGCCGAGTGTAGCTGCTGCTACAATCGTGGGCTTTGCTGACAACATCCTACGACACAAGGAACACATATTATGGCATCTGGAAAACCCAAGAAAAAGAACCCGCGCCTGGCGTCGGGCCGCAAGCGCGTCCGTCAGGACGTCAAAATCAACGCAGCGAACACCTCGTTGCGTTCCAAATACCGCACTGCGGTGAAGAACGTGGAAAAAGCAGTTCTGGCTGGTGACAAGACCAAGTCCGCTGAGCTGTTTGCCAAGATGCAAGCCGTGGTTGACACCGTGGCCGACAAGGGCATCTTCCACAAGAACAAGGCCGCTCGCGACAAGAGCCGTCTGGCAACCAAGGTGAAAGCCTTGGCCCTCGCCGCCTAATCACTTAGGCACACGCCCGGACCTTCACAGGTCCGCCGTTTGTAACGGGTGCGCTGTCAGCAAAGCTAAAAAGCCGTCTTAGGACGGCTTTTTTGTGGGCGAAAGGTTTTGCAGGAACACAGGCAGCAGGCCACCCCGAGCGCTGTGTCTAGGCTGCCGTTGGCTTTTCTGGCGGATGCGGGCGCGTGTCACTGACCTGCAGATCATTGTCCTGTGCAAAGTGCACACAGAAGTCCCAGGCCATCACGTTGTGGTCGCGCAGCTCATGGTGCACGATGACGCACTTCACATTGCCTATGGACGTTGGCACACACCAGGGTGAATAGGCGATGTGGCTGCCAGGGCGCGAGCCGCCCGGGCGAAATTGGCTCATCACACCCGCCAGACGCTCTGCCCAATCACTGGGGCGAAAGGTCTTGCCCTGCTTGGTCACACCCAGGATGTAGAGTTTTTTGGCGGAGGAAGAATCCATAGTGGTCATAAATGCGCAGCGCCTTGGGCGGGAGATTGCAAGTGTTGCAGCGCACAAGAATTCTACCTCCTCGCCTGTCTTCAAGTTGACACAGACTGCCAAAACAATGGGCACCGTGGTGGTGCTTGCGGGCACCCCAAACGGCACCACAATCGCCCCAACAAAGCCCCGTGCAGATGCGCCTAAAATCACGGCTCAACGGCCCAAGCTGCAATTCTGCGTTGGGCCGATTCTTTTTTTATCCATCCGGAGTGCATGCATGTCCAGCGTCCCTGTCTCTTCTGTGCCCAGTTCACCCCACGTGATGAACACCTACGGCCGTCTGCCCATTGCCTTGTCGCATGGCCAGGGTTGCCGGGTCTGGGACACCAACGGACGAGAGTACCTGGACGCGCTGGGCGGCATCGCGGTCAACACCGTGGGCCACAACCACCCCAAGCTGGTAGCCGCCCTGCAGGACCAGGTCACCAAACTGATCCACACCTCCAACTATTACCACATCCCCCTGCAGGAAGAGCTGGCCAAGCTGCTGGTGGAGCGCTCGGGCCTGACCAATGTGTTCTTCTGCTCCACCGGGCTGGAAGCCAATGAGGCGGCACTCAAGCTGGCACGCAAGTTCGGCCATGACAAGGGCATTGAGCGCCCTGAAATTGTGGTCTATGAAAAAGCCTTCCATGGCCGCTCAATTGCCACACTCAGCGCCACCGGCAACCCCAAGGTGCAGGCCGGTTTTGGCCCGCTGGTGGAAGGCTTTATCCGCGTGCCCATCAACAACATTGCGGACCTGAAGGCCGCCACTGCCAACAACCCGAATGTGGTGGCCGTGTTCTTTGAGGCCATCCAGGGCGAAGGCGGCGTCAACCCCATGCACATGGATTACCTGCGCGATGTGCGCGCCCTGTGCGATGAGCAAGACTGGCTGCTGATGATTGACGAGGTGCAGTGCGGCATGGGCCGCACCGGCAAGTGGTTTGCCCACCAGTGGGCGGGCATCAAGCCCGACGTGATGCCGCTGGCCAAGGGCCTGGGCTCGGGCGTGCCGGTGGGCGCGGTGGTCGTGGGCCCCAGGGCCGCCACGATATTTCAGCCCGGCAACCACGGCAGCACCTTTGGCGGCAACCCGCTGGCCATGCGCGCCGGTGTGGAAACCATACGCATCATGGAAGAACAGGGCCTGCTGGAAAACGCCGCCCGCGTGGGTGCACACCTCAAGGCCGCCTTGGCCAAAGGCCTGGAAGCCGAACTGGCCAGTGGTGCCGTAAAGGAAATCCGCGGCCAGGGCCTGATGCTGGGTGTGGACCTCTCAAAACCCTGCGGCGCCCTGGTGCAGCGCGCGGTGGATGCGGGCCTGCTGATCAGCGTCACCGCCGACAGCGTGGTGCGCCTGGTGCCGTCCCTTATCCTGAGCACGGCCGAGGCCGATGAAATCGCCGCCATCCTCTGCCCCCTGATCTCTGACTTGTTGAAGGAAGCCGCATGAGCAAAGCCAAAAAAGTGGTGGCCAGCACCCTGCCCCAAGGCGCACCCCCCTTGCGCCACTACCTGCAGTTCAGCGATTTCAGCACCGAGGAATACGGCTACCTGCTGCAGCGCGCCGCCTTCATCAAGCAGAAGTTCAAGACCTTTGTACGCCACCAGCCGCTGGTGGACCGCACCCTGGCCATGATTTTCGAGAAGGCCTCCACCCGCACGCGCGTGAGCTTCGAGGCCGGCATGTACCAGCTCGGCGGCAGCGTGGTGCACCTCACCACCGGCGACAGCCAGTTGGGCCGCTCCGAACCGATTGAAGACAGCGCCAAGGTCATCAGCCGCATGACCGACATCGTGATGATCCGCACCTACGAGCAAAGCAAACTGGAGCGCTTTGCAGAACATTCACGCGTACCGGTGATCAACGGCCTGACCAACGAGTTCCACCCCTGCCAGATCCTGGCCGACATCTTCACCTACATTGAGCACCGTGGCCCCATCGAGGGCAAGACGGTGGCCTGGGTGGGTGATGGCAACAACATGGCCAACACCTGGCTGCAGGCCGCCGCCCTCTTGGGCTTTCACCTGCGCGTGAGCACGCCCAGCGGCTACGAGGTCAACGAGGTCACCGCCGCAGCCCCGCTCTCGGTCGGATCCAGCAGCTACAAGACCTATAGCGACCCCATGGAAGCCTGCAATGGCGCCGACCTGGTTACCACCGATGTGTGGACCAGCATGGGCTACGAGGCAGAAAACGAAGTGCGCCGCAAGGCCTTCGCAGCCTGGTGCGTGGACCGCAAGATGATGGCGGTGGCCGCCCCCGATGCCCTCTTCATGCACTGCCTGCCCGCCCACCGTGGCGAAGAAGTGGAAGCCGAAGTCATTGACGGACCGCAAAGCGTGGTCTGGGACGAGGCCGAAAATAGGATGCACGTGCAGAAGGCGCTCATGGAGTACCTGCTGCTGGGCAAGCTGTAATTTCACGAAGGGCTGCGCCATGATCGACCACATGACCTTTCGCGTGAGCGATATCGAGAAGACCAAGTCTTTCTACAGCGCCGCCCTGGCGCCCTTGGGTTATGTGCTGTTGGTGGAAGCCAACTACGGCGGCAGCAACATGCTGGGCTATGGCACGCCCGACGCCGCCAACCCGCGCGGCCACAAGATCGACAGCTGGTTTGTGGACGGCCCCTCCCCCTATGGCGGCCATGCGGTGAGCACCGGCTGCCACCTGTGCTGGGCGGCGCCTGACCGCGCTGCAGTCGACGCCTTTTATGCAGCGGCCATGGCCCAGGGTGGGCGCGACAACGGCAAGCCCGGGCTGCGCCCCGAGTACCACGCCGGCTACTACGGCGCCTTTGTCATAGACCCGGAAGGCAACAACATCGAAGCCGTGTGCCACGCGCTGGTATGAACGCCATGCGCTGCCGGTTCAAGCAAATGTGCACTGCTGCGCGCTGCACGCAGGGTTCCCGGTGAGCGCCTGCACCAGTTGCGGCGCCTGCTGTGCCTGCTTCCGCGTGGACTTCTCGGTGGAGGAACTGCAGGAACATGGGGGCAGCGTGCCAGGTGGTCTGGCCGTGGAGGTCAACGCCCGTATTGCCCGCATGCGCGGCACCGACCACCAGCCGCCGCGCTGCGCCGCGCTCAGCGGCAAGCTGGGTGACAAGATTGGCTGCGGCATCTACGAATGGCGCCCCTCGCCCTGCCGGGAATTTGCCGAAGGCAGCGAAGCTTGTAACAAGGCCAGACGCAGGCACGGGATGGCGCAGCTCACGGACCTGTAAGCGCACTGCGGAGGTAAAAAGGCCCAGCAGAATCCGCGTAGCCTGCGGCCACCTCCGCAGCCAGCCGCGCCAGATTTTGCTCATTGGATGGCTCCACTATGTGGCGAACGGCTGCGGCCACTTCCGGGTTGTCAAACACCTGCGTCCATCTCACCAGCGTACCTGTGCCTATGGGAACCAGCTCCACGGTCAGCCGAAACAGCGGCTCGCACACATGGTCGATCACCACCCTGCGCCCCGGCTCGATTTCCGCAAACCGTGACAGGTTGGGGTAGCTGCTGCCGTCCGGCCCATGCATGGTGAATTGCCAGGTACCGCCGGGTTTGAAGTCACAGGTCTCAAAAGTGTTGCGAAAGCCGTCAGGGCCCCACCACCGTGCAAGCCGCTGCGGCGCTGCTATAGCGGCGAACACCGCTGCCGGGTCCGCAGCAATTTCCCGGAAAGTCTGGAGAGTGGTCATGGTGTCTGGCTCCATCTGAATGCACAAAAGCGCATTGTTGTACGAACCTGCGCAGGCTGCTATGGGCCGCCGCAACAATGGGTTGGCAATGATTTCTTTTGCTGTTGGAATTAACCGACACCACAGTCAATTCCCCGGTGTTACCTTTGCGGCGCCTCACGACCACCCTGCCCAAGACACCGAGAACACACTGCCATGACCACACTCCAAGAATGCCAGGCGCGCGACGCCACAGACCCGCTGCGCCCCTTGCGCGACCTGTTTTCCATTCCGCCCGGCACCATTTACCTGGACGGCAACTCGCTGGGTGCCATGCCCAAAACGGCCGCTGCGCGCGCAGCCGAGGTGGTCACCCAGGAATGGGGGCAGGACCTCATCAAGTCCTGGAACACGGCCGGCTGGTTCACCCTGCCCCAGCGCCTGGGCAACCGCATTGCCCCGCTGATTGGGGCCGGGCCCGACCAGGCGGTGGTGACCGACACCACCTCCATCAACCTCTACAAGGTGCTGTCGGCGGCCATTGCCATCGCCAAGCAGGACGCACCCGCGCGCCGCGTGATCATGAGCGAGCGCAGCAACTTCCCCACCGACCTGTACATTGCCGAGGGTCTGTGCAAGGCTCAAGGTTTCACGCTCAAGTTGGTGGAGCCCGAAGAGATAACCGCAGCCCTGGACAGCGCGCTGGCCATCCTGATGCTCACCCATGTGAACTACCGCACCGGCGCCATGCATGACATGGCGTCCGTGACGGCGGCGGCCCATGCGGCCGGTGCCCTGGTGGTGTGGGACCTGGCCCACAGCGCAGGCGCCGTGCCAGTGGATCTGCAGGGCGCCGGTGCCGACTTTGCTGTGGGCTGCGGCTACAAGTACCTGAACGGCGGCCCTGGTGCCCCGGCCTTCTTGTGGGTCAGCCCGCAGCACGCCGAGCGCTTCTGGCAGCCGCTCTCGGGCTGGTGGGGGCACGCGGCGCCCTTTGCCTTCACACCCGACTACCAACCCGCCCCCGGTGTCACCCGCTACCTGTGCGGCACCCAGCCCATGGTCAGCCTCTCGCTGCTGGCGTGCGGGCTGGATGGCTTTGAGGCAGCTGAAAGTTTGGGCGGCATGGCGGCGCTGCGTGCCAAATCGCTGGCACTGACCGATCTCTTTATCGCGCTGGTGGAAGAGCGTTGCCAGGGCTATGGCTTGGGGCTGGCCACACCGCGCGAACACGCACAACGCGGCTCCCAAGTCTGTTTGACACGAGAACACGGAAGCGGAGCCTTCGCCATCATGCAGGCCCTGATCGGCCGCGGCGTGATTGGTGACTTCCGCGCCGGTGACGGCGGCGTACACAAGGACATCCTGCGCTTTGGCTTTACCCCGCTCTACATTGGTTTCGAAGACGTGTGGAACGCGGTGGAGCAGTTGCGCCTGGTGCTGGCAAGCGCTGAGTGGCAAAGGCCCGAGTTCAACCAGAAACATGCGGTGACCTGAATGAGCAATACACACTCGGGCTGCCCGATGCATACAAGCCCCGGCGCCGTTCCACACAACGTGTCAGACAACGCACAGGGTGAGGCCCTGTCCCCCGAAGACATCGTCGCGCAAGAAAAGGCGCAGCTCGATTTCAGCAATGACATGAGCTATGGCGACTACCTGCACATTGACCAGGTCCTGAGCGCGCAACACCCGCTCTCGCCCGCGCATGACGAGATGCTGTTCATCGTGCAGCACCAGACCAGCGAGCTGTGGATGAAGCTGATGCTGCACGAGCTGCAGGCCGCCATTGCGCACATTGCAGAAGACCGCATGGCACCGGCCTTCAAGATGCTGGCGCGCGTCAGCAAAATCATGGAGCAGTTGGTGCACGCCTGGGACGTGCTGGCCACCATGACACCACCGGAGTACACGGCCATACGCCCCTACCTGGGCCACAGCAGCGGCTTCCAGAGCTACCAGTACCGCTGCATCGAGTTCTCGCTGGGCAACAAAAACGCGGCCATGCTGCAGCCCCATGCCCACAGCCCGGAGCGCCTGGCGCTGGTGACGGCGGCCTTTGAGGCGCCCTCGCTATATGACGAAGCACTCAAGCTGCTGGCCCGGCGCGGCATTGCCGTGCCCCCAAGCCATGTGCAGCGCGACTGGACCCAGCCCTATGCGGCCAGTGCTGACGTGGAGCAGGCCTGGCTGCAGGTTTACCGCAATCCCGAACAGCACTGGGATCTGTACCAACTCGGCGAAGAGCTCACCGACCTGGAGGACGCTTTTCGCCTCTGGCGCTTCCGCCATGTCACCACGGTGGAGCGCGTCATCGGCTTCAAGCGCGGCTCGGGTGGCACAGGCGGCGTGAGCTACCTGCGCAAGATGCTGGACGTGGTGCTGTTCCCCGAAATCTGGACGCTGCGCACCCAGCTGTAGCGCGGGTCCCGCGGCCGCTTACAGGGCAGGCTGCGTGCGCTTCCAGCTGAAGGGGCCAAAGGCGTCCAGGCCATGGGCTGCGTTGGCCCCCGGGTCGATGCGCAGGCTCAGCCACTCCAGGGGCTGGGTTTCGCCATGCACCACGATGCGGTGAAAGTTGGGCACCTTGTAGCCATGGGCCTGGGCCATGTAGGCGTCAACCGGGCTCTTGCGCGCGGTGATCATCGCCTCGGCACGGCTGTCCGTGCAGGGCACTGCGGGCTTGCCGGATTCAACTTCAATGGCGCACAGCGCACCCTTGGCCAGCGGGTTGTCAGAGCGGTAGGTGTGCGAGTCGCCCTGCACCATCAGCACCGGCATGCCATAGGCCTTGGCTCCCTCGGCAATCTTGTCCAGGTAGGGCTTGTAGCCGCTCAGGTGCGCCGCGCCGCTGGCGGCGTCGTCCACGTCCCACATGTCCGCCTGTGTCAACAGCACCATGCCGACATAGCCCTGCGTCGTGGCGCGGTTGTAGGCGGCATCAATCCAGCGCAGCGTGGCGGCGGTGCGCTCTGTTACTTCCTGCTGCTGCTCGGCGCCCATGGCCGGGGCACCGTACCAGGGATCGGTGCCGTTGTTGGAGCCGCCGGGGATGTTCAGGGTGACGAACAGCACACCGGACTTTTCCCACCAGACGTTTTCCACAAAGGCCTTGTCCGCCGGGTTTGCCGGGTTGAACTCTACTGCCTGGCTGTGCGCCTGCAGGGGCGCGCCCAGGGTCTGACCGGGCTTGGCAAAAAACTGGGCGCGCACCAGCGCCAGGTTGGCCACCGGGTTGCCCTTGGCATGGTTCACGAACTTGCCGCTGGCATCCACCACGTAGTCAATCACGCCCGTGGCCTTGTTGAAGCTGCCCCCACCTTCCTTGGCCTTGTGGCAGTCGGCCCACTCGTTGTCGCCAGGGGTGTAGACGAGTGGCTTCTTGAACGCCGTCCATTGCTCATACACGGCCGTGTTGTATTCCTGGGTGCAGTACTGCTTGCCCGCATGGATGTCGCCAATGTGCGCCACCAAGGACACATCGGCGTCGGCGTTCAGGGCCGCCACAAAACGCGGATGCAAGACCATTTGCCGGGTATCTGTGGGTGAGGTGCCATAGGGCACGTCGCCAATCACAGCCACGGTAAACGCAGCCGCTGCTTGCGCGTCCGGCTTGCTGTGCATGACGCTGCAGGCGCTGAGGGCCGAGACCACTGCAATTACCAGGGCAAGGCGTTTCAGGGGAGAGGGTGTATTCATTTTTTTGAGAAGGTGAGGTTCTGTCCAAGACCAATGCGACACTTGTGCCCGTACCATTGGGGCACACCCATATGTCATTGCTGTGACACGCATTTCCAAAGCTGCCCCACACGAAATGCGCGCTGCAGTCGGCGTTATAAAGGCAGCTACCACCAGACAAGGCAAACGCATGACACCTGAGACGCCCGGCTTTAGCGGCAACACCCTGGACCGTGCCGACCACCTGCGTGCCGACCCGCAAGCCCTTGCGGACCTGCTGTGCCACAACGGCGCGCGCTGGTTGCACATGCAGGGCTTTGACCCGGTGCTGACCGAAGACGGCGCGCTGGACTGGTCCACAGCCCCTGCCACCGACGCACGCGCGGACGCCATCCTTTTGGGCCTGGTGGATGGAGCCCCCTGCTTCGTTGTGCTGGAAAACCAGACTATCGAGGCGCCCCTGTTCCGCTCGCCCCGCGTGATGCAGGTGCTGGCCACCCTGGGCCCGGCCGAGATGGCCATTTATGGCACGGCCAGAAGCCTCATTGACTGGCACGGCAAGCACCGGTTTTGCGGCAAATGTGGTGCGCCTACGAGCGTGCAAAGAGCCGGTTGGGGCAGGCGTTGCGGCGGCTGCGCGGCCGAACACTTTCCGCGCGTGGACCCGGTGGTCATCATGGTGGCCGAACACGCGGGCCGCGCCCTGGTCGGGCGCCAGGCCAGCTGGCCCGAAGGCCGCTATTCGGCGCTGGCCGGCTTTCTGGAGCCGGGTGAAACCATGGAGGAAGCAGTGGCCCGTGAGCTGTTCGAAGAAGCCGGTGTGCGCGCAACCCAGGTGCGCTACGTCACCAGCCAGCCCTGGCCCTTTCCGGCGCAACTGATGCTGGCCTGCATTGCGCAGGTGGACAGCGATGCGCTGACCATTGCCACCGATGAGCTGGAGGGTGCAATTTGGGTCACGCGCGATGAGGTGCTGGCGGCTCTGGCGGGCGCACCTGATGCCAAATTTCTGGCGCCGCCGGCGTATGCGGTGGCGCACTCGCTGTTGAAGCACTGGGCGCTGCGCTGACACTGTGGAGCGGGACTGCACTTGCGTGCAGCGACAAGTGGCCCCACATGGGCTGCGGCTGCGCACCGGGCCTGTAACATGGGCTTTCCATCATCACAAGAAAGTTCCCACAAGGCCCTGCATGGATCACAGCATCTCGTTGATAACCACCCTGACCGCCGGTTTTTGTGTCGCCCTGGCACTGGGGTTTGTGGCCGAACGCATCAAGGTACCTGCGCTGGTGGGCTACCTCATCGCAGGGGTGGTGATTGGCCCGGCAACGCCGGGCTTTGTGGCCGATATCAGCATTGCCTCGCAGCTGTCGGAGATCGGCATCATGCTGCTGATGTTTGGCGTGGGCCTGCATTTCTCGCCCGATGACCTGCTGGCGGTCAAGCGCATCGCCATTCCCGGGGCCGTAGTGCAAATGGCGGTCACCACCGGGCTTGGCATGTTCATGGCCTGGCAATGGGGCTGGAGTGTGGGCGGCATGCTCATCTTTGGCCTGGCACTGGCCTGTGCCAGCACCGTGGTGCTGCTCAAGTCACTGGAGGCACGCGGGCAGATGGACACCATGAGCGGGCGCATCGCCATGGGCTGGCTGGTGGTGCAGGACCTGGCCACCGTCATGGTGCTGGTGCTGCTGCCGCCACTGGCCACAGCCCTCGGAGGGCCCGCTGCGCTGGTTGGCAATGCAAAGCCGCTGTGGATGACCGTGGGGCAAACGCTGTTGCAGGTGTCGGCCTTTATCGCGCTGATGCTGATCGTCGGGCGGCGCCTGCTGCCCTGGCTGTTTTGGCAGGTGTCGCGCACCGGCTCGCGCGAGCTGTTCACGCTGTCGGTGATCGCCACGGCCATCGGCATTGCCTACGGTGCCTCGGCCCTGTTCAGTGTCTCGTTTGCGCTGGGTGCGTTTTTTGCCGGCTCGGTGATGCGGGAGTCGGAATTCAGCCACCGCGCAGCACAGGAATCGCTGCCCCTGCGGGATGCCTTCTCGGTGCTGTTCTTCGTGTCCGTGGGCATGTCGGTGGACCCGATGGTGCTGCTGGACCAGCCGCTGCGGGTGCTGGGCGTGGTGGCCATCGTCACCGTGAGCAACCCCCTAGTGTCGCTGGCCCTGGTGCTGCTCCAGCGCTACCCCCTGAACACAGCGCTGACCATTGCCGCAGGTCTGGGACAAATCGGCGAGTTCTCCATCATTCTGGGCGGCCTCGGTGTATCGCTGGGGCTGCTGCCCAAAGAGGGCATGAGCCTGGTGCTGGCCGGTGTGCTGATCTCGATTGCGCTGAACTCCTTTTTGTTCCGCGCGGTGGAGCCGCTGCGCCGCTGGATTCTCAGGCGCTCCAGCCTGGCGCGCCAGTTGGAACAGCGCCAGGACCCCTATGCCGAGTTGCCCGGCACCACCGAGCGCAAGTACCTGGAGGGCCAGGTGGTGCTGGTGGGATACGGCCGCGTGGGCAAACGCATTGCCCGGGCCCTGGAGTCCAACGGCATACCCTATGTGGTGGCCGAACAGAACCGCGATGTGGTGGAAGACCTGCGCAAGAGCGGCCGGGCCGCCGTCTCCGGCAACGCCGCCGAACCAGCTGTGCTGATCCAGGCCCATATTGCGAATGCCGCCATGCTGGTGATTGCCACCCCAGACGCCCTGCATGTGCGCCAAATGGCCGATACCGCCAGGACACTGAACCCTGGCATCGAAATCATCATGCGCACGCACAGCGAGGAAGAGTCGCAGTTGCTGCGCAATGAACAGGTGGGCATGGTGTTTTTTGGCGAGGAAGAGCTGGCCAAGGGCATGACGGACCATGTGCTGGAACGTTTTGTGCCGAACCCTGTGCACTGACGCGGTGGTCCGCCCTCCTCTGCCTTGGGCTCACGCTACCAGGGGAAACAGCGCATCCTCCATCACCGCCCCATCGGCCAGCCGTTGGTCCAAGCCCGCAAATGGTGGTGAGGTGCGCCAGGGCCGCACAGCGTGGCGGGCGTCATCACCAAGAAAGCGCGCCGAGAACACACGCCTGCGTTGCTGGGGGCTGACGCCGCCACTGGCATGCAGCGTGAGCATGTGAAAAGCCACCGCATCGCCGGGCTGCAAGGCCCAGGCCAGTTGCTGAAATTGCTGGGGGTTGGCGTCGATGGCGGGCAACTCGGCCAGCGTGCCATCCGGAAACCATTTGGCCTGGTTGTCGCGGAAGGTGCGCGGCATGTACCAAGTGCCTGCATGGGACCCCGCCACAAAGCGCAACGTACTCTCCAGGCTCACCGCATCCACCGGGATCCATAGACTCACGTTCTGGCGGCCACTGACGTTGTAGTAGGGCTGGTCCTGGTGCCAGGGTGTGGCCTGGCGGGTGCCGGGTTCCTTGACCAGCAAGTGGTCGTGGTAAATGCGCACAGTCTCGCTTTGCATCAGCTGCTTGGCCACAGCAGGCAAGGCCGAGTGGCGCATGAGCGCCTCGTAGTCTGGATTGCTTTGCCAAGTGCAGAAGTCTTCCACGAACTTGCCGGGGTCATCGCCCTGGCTGGCGACCTGGGCCAGCGGGCTGAGGTGGGCCAGGTTGTGTTCTATGCCCTGCTGCAGTTGTTCGACCTGGGCCGCGTTGAGCACGCCGCGCAGCACCACGGCACCGTCGCGCTGGTAGTCGGCCACTGCGCTGGTGGGGAGTTGAAAGGGCTGGTTTGTCATACCGCTATTTCACCAGCAAATGGCACCGCTAAGCGTTCATTGGCAAGCGGCCTTCGCGGATCGTATTGGCGTTCTCCCTGCCCCATACGTGCATCGAATGCATAGAATTCGCACTTGTACGCAATGAAAAGAGGCCCGAGCTATGCCAACCATTAGCGCTACCGAGTTGACCAGAAATACCCGTGAAATTCTGGACCGTTTTTTCAAGCGTGGTGAGACGGTCACGATAGAGCGCAACCACACCTTGATTGCCCAAATCATGCCGCTGCAAAAGACCCTGACAGCCGCCCAGGCGTTCGCCGGCTTGACGTTTCCAGCACTGACCGCGGTACAAGCAAAGACGTGGCTGAAGGACAGCCGGGAAGGTTTTAGCGATACGGTGTCCGATCTATGGGCATGATTCTCGACACCTTCATTTGGTGTGGCCCGGCAGCCGGTCAGGTGAAATCAAAACAGGCATGCCCCACTTGGCTACGCTGACTACTGCACGATCACACTGACACGAACACTCCAATGCGCCTTGAAGACTTGGCCTTGCTGAATCTGGGTTTGGCCGCCCAGCGTATATGCCAAATTACCCGGCCCGGGTTTAAGGGATGACTGGGCAGCCGACACTCCGCCCAACTTCCAGGGCTTTGACTCAAAGCCCGCATTGAGTTGTTCTGTGACTTGTGTGGCCTGGGCCAGGGAGTCCATCTCATAGTCCAGCCGAAGAATGTCTGCCTTGGTGTCCAAGCTCATACCAGTCAGCCGCACGCCGGCAATTTTCAGGTTCTCGACAGCAGCAAATGCCGGGTTCAGATCCAGCTGCAATTGTTGTGCAGCTTGCATGGCACTTGCGTAACGCGGATCCGGCTTGGCAATCGCAGGCGCACGCAGACGTTGCATCTCAGCCTGTGCTGTCGCAATGGCGCGCCCTTCCGTTTCCATCTCTCGCCGCACGTCAACCCACTGCAAACCGAGCACACCCAGCATGGCCAGAATTGGCAGCAACGCACCCGCCCAGACCAGCCGCCAATGCCTGTCTTGTATGAAATTGATTCGCACCGGGATCAAAGCCGACTCCAATACTCTGGCCAAACCCGTGGCATACCACCTTGGGCCTTGCCTGTCCCATGCAATGCAAATTTCAAACTCAGAACGGCATCATCCTTCAAGCCATTGCTAACCATCCAACGCAGTATCGATGCTCGGGCTTCTTCGCCAGGCTCCAAAGAAATCGCCATGCCACTCAGTGAACGGCCGTTAGCCACAGCACAATTGGCCGCAGGACATGCAATCAGCGTGACACCGTCCGGCTCCACCAATGCCAGACCTTCAATCTGCGGCCGCCTGGCCAGAGCGCAGTGGCTGGCAATTGTCCAAAGCGGCTGCAATGACGCCACCACTGCACCGCAGCCCATTGCCCATGCATGCAAGTCCTCCAAGAAGCGCACACCAAGGCTCGCCACAAGCTCAGGGGTGAATGGGTCCGTCGCAACAACTATGTCGGCAGCACTGTCCAGTGCCTGCGCTGCGGCGGCCTGCGCCAGCTGCTGCAATTCACCATACTTTCGCACCCCCTGTGGGACCGCAAAGGAAATCAGCTCACACACATTGGTGCTAAGCGTGATGTGAAGCCGGATGCGCCTCTTAAAAAGCCCGGGTTTCACACCAGCTGGAATAGGCTCCAGCACACCGGCCAATACCCGTTTCAAAGGCCAAGTGATAGGGTGCTCCAAGACCTTCACGGGTGTGCCACTGCGCCGGACCATCGTCAATCCACGGCCCATATAAACGTCCACCCGTTCAAACCAGCCCGACCACACGGCTCACCTCCTCCAAAGTTGTGTGCCCGGCTGCAACGTGCGCGACAGACCGCGCCAACAGGCGCGCGGAAGAATTAGCATATAGAGCAGAACGCAACTCCAGCATCGAAGCCTGGCGCACAATCAAATCACGCACGGCATCGGTAAGTACATGGACTTCTGCCACCACAAAACGCCCCCGGTAGCCCGTGTGCCTGCATTGCTCACAGCCCACTGCCACAGGAAACTGAGTCGGCACCTGCAGTTCCAATGCCTTGAGCTTCTGCACTTCCGCGTCAGTTGGTGCACGCAAATCCTGGCAATGCGGACAGAGCTTGCGCATGAGTCGCTGCACCACAACACCGTTCAGTGCCGAAGCGAGCGCAAAAGGTTCAATACCAAAGTGTTGAAAGCGTCCAAGCACATCAAACAGGCTGTTGGCATGCACCGTGGTAAACACAAGGTGCCCTGTCAGTGAACTTTGCACGGCAATCTGTGCCGTCTCTGCGTCCCGTATCTCGCCCACCAAAATTTTGTCGGGATCGTGGCGCAAGATGGAGCGCAGACCGGTTGCAAAGGTCAAGCCCTTTTGCTCGTTGACCGGTATTTGCAACACACCCGACAACTCGTATTCCACGGGGTCTTCAATGGTCACAATCTTTTCCAGGCCATCGTTGACCTCGGACATGGCCGCATACACCGTGGTTGTCTTGCCGCTTCCTGTGGGCCCGGTAATGAGCAGCATGCCATGTGGGCGCGCTGCCAGCTCACGCAACTGGCTTGCTTCCTCGCCCTCAAAACCCAGCATGTTCAATGTCAGGTTCTGCTCCGCTACGGGATGAACCGAACCGGCCAGCGCATCGCCAGGTGCGCTTTGCTTGAGCTGCGCCTTGTCCAGCAATCTAAGCACTACATCCTCGCCAAAAATGCTGGGCATGACCGACACGCGCAAGTCCAACGCCGCCAGCCCCGGTCGGCTCCAATGGATGCGCCCATCCTGTGGCCGCCTGCGCTCGGTGATGTCGAGTTGGGCCATGACCTTGATGCGCGAAACCACCTCTTCACTCTGCTGCAGGTTGTTCAGGCGTGCCCCTTGCGCCATGACACCGTCCAAGCGGTACTTGACGGCCAGGCCCGCCCTGTGGGTCTCAAAGTGAATGTCGCTGGCGCCTTCCTGGTATGCCTGCAAGATGATGTCATCCACGAACTGCACGATATCGGTTTGCTCAAGCACCTTGGTCGGTTGTGCCGACGCAAGCGTTGGGTCCCCGCCCCCAGATCCCGTGAGCGGGCTCATATCCAGCCCCCGTGCCTCGATCAAGGCATGCTCCCATTGCCCCGCCTTGGCCAAAGCCAGTTGCACATCCTGCAAACGGCTATGGTTTAGGGCGGCTATCGCATTGGGGTGCCACGGATCAGGAGTGAGCAGATAAGTCCGGCCGTCGACACCAACAACGACACATCCCATGCGCTCCACGTGCAGTGCATTGCCGTCTCTCAAGACGTGCGCCCGGCTCCACTGGCTGTCGTCTAAAACAGCCACGCCATGCTGTTCCAGCAAAGCCAATGAAAGCTCCGCTTCATTCACTTTCAAAGCATCCAACAGTTGCTGCCATAGGTCTCCCACCAAACCGACGTTGGAGGCGGCCGCGCTGCCACGAAGCTGCAGCAGCGCTGTGTTCAGCACCGCGCTGGAAAGCGAAGTCGTTGCCACGGGCGTGGATGGTTGAGGTTGACTGGACTGGGAAGTTGCCATGGCTTAGAGCAACTGGGTTGCCATGTCAAACACCGGCATGTACATGAGTATCACAATGCCGCCGACCAGCAGCGCCACTGCCAGCAACAGCAAGGGCTCCACGATGCGGGTCAGGCGTTCCACAAACAGCTCGAACCGTTCGCCATGCAGGCGCGACACCACATCCGCAGCCAGGTGGAACTCGCCATTGCGCTCAGCCGCGCCCATCAGCCTTCTGCCCACTTCGTCGCACAAGCCCGCTTGCGACAGTGCTTGCGAAACCAGACCACCTTGCTCCACACGGGCGCATACCTGCTGCAGCGCCTGCTTGAGGTGCGGCGACAGCGCGGAATCTGCCGCCACCTGCATGGCCTCGGTCATGGCATAACCGCCTTTGATCAGCAGTGCCAGGGCCTGGTACATCATGGCCAGCTGAAAGTCTTCCACCTTTGTCCGAATCCAAGGCACGCTGCGCGCCAAGCGCTGGCAATGCGCACGGGCTGTTCCACTGGCAATCCAGACAGTCAAGACCGCCACCACAGTCAGCAACGCTCCAACCACCAGCGCGCGATTCTTGCCAATAAAGTGGGTTACTTCCACGGTGAACGCAGCGCCCCCAGAGATGCCCCCAGACCCGGTGCTGCGCACGCTCTCGTACATGCTTGCAAAATTGGGCATAACCACCAGCAACAGGAAGACCGATATGGCCAGCCCCACCCCACTCACCAGTGCCGGATAGATGGCTGCGCTGACAATCTTTTTGCGCAGGGAGGCAATCAGCGTGTCAAACCGCAGGTAATCGTCCAGGGCCTCAAGCAAATTGCTGGTGCGCTCACCCGCCCGCACTGCAGCCACCAGTACCGGCGGGGTTTGTGGAAGTGCAGACAGCGCAGTGGACAGCGCCTGGCCTTTTTGCAGGCCCGCCAATAGCTGGGCAGCCAGGCCGCCACCTTTGGCAGACAAGGTGTCCACCGCTTCGACCACGGTCATGCCCGCACGCAACAAGGTGCGCACCTCCCGACAAAACAGTGCATAGGCCTCCCTACGGATGCCGGGCTTGCGCCAAAGGGGCCAGAGACCGCTTGCTACGGTTCTTTGTGGCTGCACCAGCAACACAATCTGCCCGGCTTGCTGCAACCGCGCCCGCAGTGCGGCTTCATCTGTACCGCGCAGAACCTCGTCGCGCACCACTGCATCACCCATGCGCAAATAGCGAACCCGAAACAGAGGATCCGCTGCGCTCATTTTGGCGCTCCGGGGCTTTGTGTGGCCTGAGCCGGGTAGAACGCAAAGACCCAGTCACTGTAGTGCGCAGCGGCTTGCAAAGTAATCGCCGGCAAAGTATCCAGCACGACAGGCCCAGTCCGTATCGGTGCTTGCGCATTGCTGCTGCGCACGCCCCGTATGCCACCGTCCGCGTCGCGAATCAGGTCCCAATCGGGCTTGCCGGTGGTGGGGTCGCGGTATACCTCCCGCAGGTAGCGCCGAATGCCGACCTGACGCTTGTCGTCCAGCAGGTCCTCCAGCTTTTGCGGCAATTTCTTGACGCTGCCGGGTGACGCTGCATAGAAGTCACCAATGGCCTGCACAAAGTACCGTCCGGTCTGCAAAAGGTCTTGCTCCCGCTCACGCTGGGCCTGCTGTGACACATAGCGCATCACGCCACTGCTGGCCAGGGCCAACAAGGCCAGGGCTGCCAGTACGGCAATATAAGTAAAGCCCTGCTGCACCGACTTACCACTGCGCATAGTCGCTCCCGTCACGCGCGCGGCCGGTGGCGCCACTGTGCACATCAAAGACGCCCTTGGCAGCGTCCTTGGGTGGCAGCACCAACCAGGTGTCCGCACGCCCGGTGACCGGGTCTTTGGGCACTTCACGGATATAGCGGCGCTCCACCAGTTCGTTGAGCGTCTCCGGGTAGCGGGACTGGTCCCTGTAGAACTGGTCAATCGCGCTGCGCAGCCCCACCAAGTTGTGCTTGAGTACGGTCTCACGGGCCGTGTCCACCCGGTCCAGATAGCGCGGCGCCACCAGACTGGCCAGGATCGCCAGCACCGCCATCACCACCAGCAGTTCAATCAGCGTAAAGCCATTGGCTGGCCCAGCCCGGCCTCCATGCGCCATATCGCGAAAAGAACGGTTACCACTGCGCATACAGACTTCCATCCAGCGCCGTGGCCTTGGACGTCGAATGCACGTCATACACATCAGCCCCAGGCTCAGGGCGCTCTGCGGGCGAGGCATAGGCACGCAATTGCCAGGTTTGTTCAGGCGGCAACTTGGGGTCGGCAAACGGGTCGCGCGGCACAGTCCGCAGAAAGTACAGCAACTGCCCTTTGTTCTGCGTGCGCGGGTCTGGTGTTCCCATCACAAGCACCTGCAAACTGGCAGGATAGCCAGACCCGCTGCCTGCAACAGACACGTCTTGCCCAACGGTGCGTTTGTATTCATCCAGTGCAGAGCGGATTACCCTCAGCGCCGCCCGCAGTTCGTGCTCCTTGCGAGCCACCAGCAGTGTCTCGCCCAAGGGCATCACGGCGGCGGCCAGCACACCCAATATGGCCATGACGGCCAGCAGCTCCACCATATTGAAACCCCGCTGGTAGGATCGCTTGAATTTGCCCACTATTGCACCTGCATTTTCAGCACCGGCAAAGTGCCCACAGTCACGGGAGTGCCCATGCCGATGGGCTGCAGACTGGTGACCTGCAGCTGCACGGGCCCGGCAGAGCGCGCCCTTAGCCGCAGTTCCACCACCGATGCGCGCCCCATCGCGCCGCTGGAGTCGCTGCGCAAAATGCCTACGCCAATGCGGCCCGTCGCAGGATTCACCGCCTGCGAAAAGCTGGTCACCCCCTCCCCTTGCCGAAAGAAGTCACCCTCCAACACCTCAAGCACTTCCACCTCGGCGCTGGAGAAGCCAATTTCCAACGGAGCTCCGCGTAGCAGGCCACCGCTATCCAGAACCAGGCTCACCTTGAAATCCTCACCCACCTTCACCACCTCTGGCGCCTTCCAAGAAGCCATGACAGGCCCCTCAGGCGCGCTGGCTGCCACCACAGCAGGGGCCACTGCCTTGGCCGGAGCCTGCACCGCAACCGGAGGATTGGCTCCAACGGGATTGCGCTGCTCGGGTGGCAAGAGCAAGCGTGTGTACAGCTCACTCCCCACCCACATCTGCGCCTGTGCAATGTCAGGCCTGGGTGCACTGCGCAAGATGCGCGGTGTCACAGCCAACACCAGCTCCGTGCGTGACTTATCGTCGCGCTGGCTTGAAAAAAGGCGACCTGCAATTGGCAAGTCACCCAGACCCGGAAAGCGGTGGGCATTGGACACGTCCTGCTTGTTCACCAGCCCGGCCAGCAACTGGGTTTCGCCATCGCGCAGGCGCAGCACCGTGTTCGCGTTGCGGGTGCCAATCTGGTAGGCCACCGTCCCCGTCGACGTGCTCACCGGGTTGCCCAGGGTGCTGACCTCCAGGGCCAGCTTGATGGTCACATCATCATCGGGTGAAATGACGGGCTCTACATCCAGCTTTAAGCCCACATCCTGGTAATTCACGCTTTGGCTTACGAAGCCGCTGGCACTGCTGGTGGAGGTAATGATGGGTATCTTGTCGCCAATCAGAATGCGGGCCTTCTCCTTGTTTTTGGCGCGGATCCTGGGGTTGGCCAAAATATTGGTGTCCCCCACCTCGCGGCGCAGGTTCAACACGAGGTTGGGCAAGCTCACGCCTATGCGGTCCCCGTTCAAGGTGCCCAGGCTGTTCACCGTCAAACCGGCTGCCCCCACTTCAGCCAACGGGTTAAAGGTAAAGCTGTTCGGGAAATCCAGCCCCAGGTTGTTGAGGATGGTGGAGCTCACCTCCATCACCTCCAGTTCCAGCATCACCTCCGGTTCGCCCAAGTCATAGAGCGCCACCAAACGCTCGGCCAGCGCCACCACCTCGGGCGCCTCCCGAATGGCCACCATATTGGCCCTCTCATCCACAAACGGGTCTTTGACATGCAACATCGAGCGCAACAAGGCCGCTGTGGTCTGGGCCTGGCTGCTGCTCAGGTAGAAAACCCGCACCACCTGCTCCTGGTGTTCCCGCTTTTTGTCCGGTGTGTTGGGATAGATAAAAACAGTTTGCGGGTCCACAATATTGCGTGCCAATTGGTTGGCCCCGGTAACCAGGTCAATCGCGTCCCCCACCCGGGCGTTGCGCAGATAGACGGTGGCCCGGTTGTCCAGACGCACATCCTTGTCCAGCACAAAGTTCACGCCGCTGCCGCGGGTAATGGCGTCCAACACCGCTGAAAGTGGCGCATTCTTGAAGTCCAGCGTGATAGGCCTTGTTTCACCCAAACCCTGCGTACTACCTGCCTCAAAGCGCAGGTCCTGCTGCAAGCGCCTTTGCAGGGCCAGCAGGTCCGGTTGTTTGGGGGTCGCCTGCAACAGGCCATCCAGCCTGCGTAGCGCCGGCTCCTTCTTGCCTTGCGCCAGCAAGGCGTTCACCTCTTCCAGGCCATTGCGCTGCTTGCGCGCCAAGTTCAGGTCACCCCGCAGGTCCAGCAGCCGGAGGTTGTCAGCGTCCATGGCAAGCGCCCTCTCCAGCACCTTGTCCGCCTGGTCAAACTTGCCACTGGTGCGCAACTGGGTGGCCTCGGATACCAGCCGCCCCATGGCCTCGGACTTGGCCGAACTCAGGCCCGCTCGCAAGGTGGCACTCTCTGGGTATTGGGCCAAGCCATCCTTGAGTGACTGGATGGCACCTTCAAAATTGCCGTCCCGCATATTGGCCGTTGCATCGTCGCGCAGCCGCTGCTCTGCGCATCCCCAAAGCAAAATGGTCACCAGCAATGTCGCCACCAAAGAGCTGCGTGGCAATAGCCTTCTGGAGTGGCTGCTGGGAAGGTATGGGTGACAAGGCTGCTTCATCTCGTCTCGTATTTCTGGGCCGGTGGAATATCCAGCCGAGCTGTTCGGTTCAAGGCCGCGTAGCTGAACTCCACGCTACGCGCGTTGATCTGCGTGACCTTGTAGCCGTTGGGCAACTCAAGGCCCGGCGCCAGTACCAGCGCTGTCTCGCCCATGGTCACATAGACCACCTTGCTGCCGTCCGGTGCTGTCATGCGCCCGGCAAACGCCAGATTCAGCGGGGGGGGCTCTGGTGGTGCCGGTGGCTGCGCCACCACCATGACAGGCGCAGGGGGCGCTTGCGGCGGCTTGGCAAGCGGCAAAGCCTTTGGCGCCTCCGGCATAAACGGGTCCACATCGCTTGGCACCAGCGCTGGCCGATCCAAAGCTTCGGGCAAGGCGGCAGACGTGGTCCCTGCGGGTGCCATCGTTGCCTGCACGGCACGCTCAACCGCTGGCACCACATTGCCAACAGGTGGTGTTCTGATGGTGAGCCACATCAACCCCAAGGCCACCGCTGCAAGCAGCGCCAAGCGATACGGTGAACTTTGATGAGAGAGCTTCATGGCTTCAAATCAGAAGAAAAAGCCAAGCGCTAATCTTTGACATACCAAACCAGGCTGAGATGAACGTCCTGCCGGATGGGATCATTGGGCTGCGCCTGGACTCTAAGTGAGTCAACAGCCAGCGCCGGATAGCGCCCGAGCAAATCCGCAAGCCAGGCCTTCAAAGACTTGTAGGGCGAGGCGGCAGCAATAGTGAAATACACACGCCCGAGTTGTGCAGCGGTGGCCGCCTGCGTGTCGATGGCGACCGTGTTGATTTGAACGCCGGCATCCTGCGCATAGCGCCCCATGTCACGTAGCACATCATCGGCCTGGCGCGTGCTGGGCAAGGTCTGCACAAAGTCAGGCCGTACCGAAACACTGCCTCGGTCTTGCAAGGCGCCCAACGCCATGCGTGTGTCCGCATGCTCTGCCCGCAACCTAAGCAAGTGCCTTTCAGCAAGCTGTATTGCATTCCAACCCAACGCAGCCATGCACAACAACAAAAGCATTGAAAGAATCAGATGGGCACGCAATGGCCAGCGGCCCATCGGCACATAGAAAAACTGCAGCAGGGTGTGGGTGGAATTATTCATGCTTCTCAATGCCGATCCATGTGCTTGAGCCTTGTCGGCGTGCGGGAAGATCTGCTTCCAAAAAAAGAATAGACCGCTGACCGCCATTGGGCAAGCCAAGTTCCCCAGCAAAGATCTGGTTCACCATTTCAACGCCACGGCTTACCATAGCCGCCTGTTCAATACCAACAAGAAGAAAAAATGAGCATGCACAAGACGATTCATACCCCTCAAAAAACCCGGCTCATACGAAATGGCTTCACCCTCTTGGAGTTGCTGGTGGTGATGGTCATCATCGGGCTGCTGGCCGCCTATGTGGGGCCACGCTACTTTGCGCAAATTGGCAAATCGGAACAAGGCGCCGCACGCGCCCAAATTGAAGCCTTGGCCAAGGCCTTGGACACTTACCGGTTGGATACGGGCCACTATCCGGGCAACGATGTGGGGCTCAGCGCCTTGACGGTAAAACCTGGCAACGAGACCAAATGGCAGGGCCCCTATCTGCAAAAAGAGGTTCCTCTTGACACATGGGGACGCGCTTACCTCTACACCCTGCAAGACGCCAGCGGTGACTTTTCCCTGAAGTCGCTGGGCAAAGACGGACAACCTGGCGGAGATGGCGACAACGCCGACATCTCCTACCGCTAGCAAAGCAAACTGCCTCACCTGCGTCTACTTCTGTTCCAGCACCCAGGCCGCCAACTTCTTGGCTTCTTCCGCACTGACCTGCGGATTTGCCGGCATGGCGTACTTGCCCCACATGCCGGAGCTGCCCTGTGCAATATGGATTGCCAGACGGTCTCTGGCTTCCTTGTCACCTTTGTACCTGGCAGCAATGGACACGTAAGTAGGGCCCACCAATTGCTTGTCGTTGGCATGGCAATTGACGCAGTTTTTGGACTGGGCGAGCTCCGTTTGTGCTACGGCTGGAACAGAAAACCAGGCCACGCAGAGGGCCCAAGAAGTAACAACTAATTTGCGCATGACTACACCTGAAAATGAAACGAATGGGCAGCAAGCGCTACGCAAGCAGGAACGCACAACGCGCTGCTGCCGCGACACTCGCAGGGGGTATGGATTTATGTTCGGGCTTGAAGCTCAACAGTCGCCGATGTGCGTCTGTTGATTGGGGTACAGATCGAACCAGTAAAGGTTTCGTACTGCTTTTTACTTTTCAAAATATCATACACAAGATGCGCACCGCCACCCATTTCTCGTGCACCGGATTTGACAATCAACTTGCAAGTGCACAAACACTTCACGAAAGCCGACAGCAGTCCAATTCGAGAAAGCTTCCCTTCTCAAATCCCGGGGCGATTCAACCCGATGCCCAGGCACCGGCGCATTTGCTGCCGCAGATGGCGCAGGTGCTGGGTGTGAGCGTGGATGTGATCTTGGGTTTGAGTGAGCAACGCAGCCCTAAGCCCATTGCCACCAACCGGTTTGTTGATTCCAGCGTCAATCTGAGCCAGTTTGCAGTCGAATTTTGAGCCACACGGTTTAAAGGTATTTTTGGCTACTCGATTGTGGATAAGTCTACATCTGGAGCTTCCCCTTTCTGTATTTTTGCC
>NZ_QFZK01000019.1 GCF_003415675.1 Rhodoferax lacus | reverse complement strand
GTCGCTTTTCAACGCGGCCATTACCCGGACTGGCCAATGCGAGTGTGTCCACCCCAGCATGTACTTCCGGATCATCAGGCAGCGACCAGTAGCGATCAAACCGCTGTATCAACATGGCGGTGCGGTCACCTATCTTTTCAACTTTGACGCGGGGAACGACCAGCCCTGCTTCCCTGGCCAACTGCAGCGTTCCGTACTCGACCCAGGGTAGGTTAATGGGCTCCTGGCGTCCACTGAATTTGGCAAGCCAGAGGGCGCCGGCTTCGTCTCGGATGGAGGCTTTGGGTCTTGCTCCGCCCAGTGCTGTTCCAGCCACAAATATGGGCTCCAGATTGGCGGGAACAGGGAGCCCCTGTTCAATGCGATCGGCCGCCTCTATGAGGTACTGTAGTGACCTGACTTCACTGATGCCAGGCGCTGCTGTGGATTGCAGATCGGGCCGGATGTCCAAGGCACCTACGCGATCACTTCCGGCATGCAGCAAGTAGGCCGATTCGGGCAAGCTGTTGGGCGGCACTTTCAGCTTGGATTCGATCACTCTGCGGCCCCATGCGTCGGGAGCGGCATCGCGAATGCCCCCGAAGAGGGTGAGCCCCGCAGGCGGCAGCAATGCCCGGCCCTTGATCTCCAACTTGTTCTTCAGACCCAATGCGACAGGGTCGACCTCCAGCGCATTGGTGCGCTCGATGTACCGCGTGCCGTAGGCAAAACTTGAACCCACAGTTTGTGCCCCGTCCTCCGTCAAGGCAAGCAGACCGCAAGGCGCCCACTCACCGTTTAGGTGAGAGAAGACGGCGAGTTTTTCAGTCTTGATCATGGCTCTTTGCGCGACGATGTGGGCTTAGAAATCAAGCTCGCTCACTTCCTTGCTGCTCAAGTCCCGGACACGCCGGGTCTTTTCCTTCATCTCCAATACCGACAGTGATGGATCAGTTTGCGAGAGCAGTTCCTGCAAAGTCATGCCGGGCGCGATGACATCCAAGTAACGCAGCAACTGGCCAACAGCAACACCCGGGTCTCCGGACTCCAGTCGATACGCCGTATTGCGGGAAAGTCCAGCCCGCACCGCTGCTACGTCCTGTTTTATCC
Source organism: Rhodoferax lacus (assembly GCF_003415675.1). Taxonomy (GTDB): domain Bacteria; phylum Pseudomonadota; class Gammaproteobacteria; order Burkholderiales; family Burkholderiaceae_C; genus Allorhodoferax; species Allorhodoferax lacus. The sequence goes on along the minus strand of NZ_QFZK01000019.1, from coordinate 62,048 downwards.
CACGGGCAATACGCAACCTGGCGAAGCAAGCACCGATGTGCTTGGCCTGCGCCGTTTGCGTTTCGTTCAAAATTGCGCTTTGCGATACTTTCATGCTTTAAATCGAGCGCTAAACACTCTTTGATTGATTTATCGAGCATTCTCTCACATTGGAAATGTTTTATGCAATCGCATGCTCGATAAATCACTCTTTAACGATTTAATGCCTTTTTTATCGATAGCACATATTCACATAGCTTCGTCTTGACCTGCCGGGTTTCTTCGGACCAATCTCAACTTGACTTCTTGGTCTCGGTTGATAAATCGTAATTCAGGCCCGCGATGAACTCAGCCGGCGTGCGGTAGTTCAAACTCGAATGGGGCCGAATTTCATTGTAGTGACGCCGCTAGTCCTGAATGATGACCTTGGCTTCCAGGCGGTTGCGGAACCATTCCATGGCCAGGCATTCATCCCTGAATTTGCCGTTGAAACTTTCATTGGTTCCGTTCTGCCAGGGCTTGCCCGGGTCACTCAGTACCGATTCCAGTCTCTCATCTCTGGCCCAACGCAGCAGCGCCAGGCTGACAAACTCGGGGCCATTGTCACTGCGCAAATAGCGTGGGGCACCGTGCACGCTGATGAGTTGGCTCAGCACATCAATAACCCGCTTTGAGCAGATGGAGCCCGCCACATCTATGGCCAGGCATTCGCGCGTGTACTCGTCCACCACCGTCAGGCATTTCAGTTGCTGACCGTTGGCACAAGAGTCAAACACAAAGTCGTAACACCACACCGAGTTGCGTCCCTTTGGCGGCATGGGTCGGGGCCGGGCCGGTGCGAGGTGCCTGCGTCGCTTCTTCCTGGGCGGCACTTGCAGGCCGGCAGCGCTCCAGGAAGACGTGGATGCGACGTGCGCCAAAGCGCGGGAACTGCCCAGACAGGTCTTTCATGGCTTCAATCACTGGCGCATCCTTTGTCGGCATGCGCAATTCGTAATGCAGCCCGGAACGCGCTGCCCTCATCAGCGCACACGCTCGCCGCTGGCTCAGTCCACGCTGTACTGCGTAGCGGACCTGTTCCAGCCGAGCCTGTGCGCTCACAATTTTTTTGCGTTGATTTCCTTCATGACCTCGATTTCCAGGTCACGGTCGACCAGCATCTTCTTCAGCCGGGCGTTCTCTGCTTCCAGCGCTCTAAGCCGCTTGACCTCGTCGGTGTCGAGCTGGCCGAACTTCTTGCGCCAGATGTAAATCGTCGCGTCGCTCACGCCGTGCCGCTTGGCAACCACTGCCACGCTGTCCTGGTCCGTCTCACGCAGTATCCGAACAATCTGCTCGTTACTGAATCGTCCCTGCTTCATTCCCGTCTCTCCTTGCAGAAGAGACCATTCTCTCAAGCTTCAATTGGTCCGAAATTCACCCGGCAGGTCAGCTTATGCCAGGCCCTTTATGTTCTTGGCGTAGCCGTAAGTCCGGCTACTGCCGGGGTTCCTTCAGTGGCTTCCGGGACGTTGCGGGCCACTTCAATTCAGGCGGCTGAAGACAGGTTGTCGGCATCCATCCGGGATACGTTCGTCGGGGCCAAACTTTCAACCGATGGAGATTCCCAGAACCGCCCAGCACAGTGCGCTGTGGACGGCGAACAGGTGGCTTTTGTAGGGCTGCCAGCGCAGGGGCTTCTGTGTGGTGAGCTCATACAGAGTGGCTTCCTTTTGCTCGGCAACACCCCGGCCGAAACCGCCTTCGCAGACAAAGTGTCCCGGCTTGTCTTCCACCACATGGGTGTGGCTTCGCATCAAGAGGATTTCTGCTTTGAGCCGTTTGTCTTCGGTGACCTTGTCGGCCACCAGCGGTGCGCGGAGCGTGCGCAGCGGCTCCAGTTGCTTCGGAGAATTAACCTACTAGGCATGTAATGCACAGTTCCATTAAGTGTAATTCAACAACAATCCACTAATTTTGCCATCTCACACGGGTATATCGAGGTAAAGTCAGGCTCACTCCATGTAGCTTTACACCGCATTACTCATGACATCTGGCGCCTACACCTCTGACCATAAGCCCGCTTTGGGCACTGACAAAGACTCTCCAGCATGTTTTTCGCTTTTCATGGAATGGGCAAAAGCACGGCGTGTTGAGAATATTGCTCTCCTGATCAGTTCACAAATACTCTTGGAAAGCAATCTGAGGGATCCCGACAAGATGCTCGGCGGCATGTTGCAGTTTCTATCAAATAGAGACACCGTTGAGCTCCTACGAGCATGGTCACCCGGGCACTTCAAAATCGCAGAACTGGCCAACCTGGGGACACTGCTTGCGGCAAACTTTCCGGAAATTCGGACCCCCGAATCCACGCCGGAAATGACCATTCAATTCCCTAGTTGCATGAACCGTAACTTCTTACCCGCAATGCTGTGTGTACGACGCCCTCCAAATTTGGATTCGCGACGCCTGTACAAGTTTGCGGCTATCAGATGCTTCATTCTGATAAAAGCCATCGATTTCCAGCTCCAGGATTCTCGCCAAGACAAAAGCATCAAGGAAATATCGGACTTTGTGCGACAAGGTGGCGATTGGTCTGGTGATCGACGAAAACTTCGATGGCTTATGGGGTTAATACCATCCTCCCTTGACCTCGGCGACTTTAGAACCAATCTCGAAATCAGTATCCAAAGTGCCGAAACGGATGTTGCAGGCACAACAGATGCACTTCGCGCACTAAGGCATCTAACAACTGACTCCAGACGTCCAATTGAATCGAGTACAGACGCCAAACGGTTTTCCGATGTGGCTGGCACAAATTTAAGCAGCTTTTTGCATACTGAAAATGCTGCAACCGGGAACTACTTTGCTTCCTTTAGGCAATACGACACCACGACCACGATCGACGTCCCGAAATCTGCAAGCCCGCCAGAAGTTTCACGTCTCGCTCGAATAATTGCCTTCCAAGAGGCAGAGGACCAGCAATACCTCCCTTTCTCTTGGAATCGTGCACGAGAAGGGGAGAGAGCCGCCCTTTTTGAAGCCCTGGCTGCAGAAATGGCAATCAGGCCGGTTGTCAGCAAGAAGATTGACGTCGATCAGACAAAACTAATGGCTGCTATTGCAATCGTTGCATTGATTTGTCAAGAGTCCCTAGAGACGATCTCCAAAGTTGGGATCGGTTCTGAGTCAACCGACTACTGGCAACTAGATCCGCATACGCTATGCCTTCACCGCCTAGCTGTTCGCAGAGAGTCAAGATGGAAAGTTGACCTCACCTCAAGCAGTTGGGTAATGCCGCTTCAAGATAGATGGGAAATTCAACTTCTGGCGCACTTGTCGGATGTACTGCGAAATGCACTTCAACTTGTCAACAACCCGATTGCATTAACTGACACATGGACACATCCAACAAAATCCATTGCGTTGACTTTCAATCAATGGTGCCAATCAAAGGAGGGCCTCGGTCGCGTCACGTCAGGAACACTAACGAGAACTTGCCAACAATTGATCTTTGAGGAAAGCAAGGACGCGCAGTTTGCAAATCTGCTCACACGAAGAACCAACAAAGGCATCACTGGTGCGGGCGCATATGCATCTTGGAGTTCTCATGCAGTCAGAGAAAGCCAACAAAAATTTGCCCCCGCAGGCCTAATCCATATCACCGATACCAATACTGATTTAAATAGTCTCGGCAGTGAATTGAACCCAATTGAAGAGCTTATTCAATCCGCAATCTCTGATGCAACTAAACTTTTATTAAACCCGATAGAAACCAAAGAGCCGCTATGGGTTCGACAGCACAACTTGCTGGCTGGATACACAGTTGTCATGTTACTCGCAGCAACTGGTGCAAGACCGGTCACATCACCCTTTCAGTCATCAAACCATTTTAATTTTTCGAATAATTTTTTATTTATTGAAGATAAAGTTTCCCCACTTTCTAAGCCAGGGCGTTCCGGGCGGATTGTTCCTGTTCCATCGGCCGCAATGGAATTCGTTCAGAATGTTTGGCTAAGGCATCTGTCCGCATTGCATGATCAATTTAAGCTGCAAATGCCTGAGCTTGCGCTTGAGATTCTCAAACAGGCTGAGGGTATTGGCAGCAACAAATTGCCACTATTTTTCTTGTTGCGAAATAGGCCTGACTTTGACTGGATAGAGATCAGCGAATCGACCCTAACTGCGCTGAAACTTTTTGATTGGCCTTTGCCCTGGAACCTGTTCCGACACAGGCTAGCAATTAGGCTTCGGACCCAGAAACTGGACCCGGAACTGATCGACGCACAACTTGGTCACTCGGAGAGTGGCTCTGAAACATATGGAAACTACTCGCCTAGATGCTGGCAGGACGACTCTCCAGATTGGCGCACAGCGCTCGATCGCGCATTCAACCCGCTGAACTTTCCAAAGACTCTGGGTGTCCAACCGAATGTTACTGATATAAACATTCCTCAGGGATACACAGCATTTCCAGATGAGTCGTTGTTCGGCGCAGGCGCACGGGAGAAAAGTCGGTCGGACCAGCGCAAACGGGCAAAAGAGTCTGCAATTGAAGAAATTAGGGCATTCGTCAACAAGCGGCCTATTGATCAAATCAAACCCGAAGAATGGGAGCGGCTTGGGACAAATATGCTTTTGAGGGAAAACAACATTCCCCAGGCGAATGCCACGATCCGCTTTGAGGCATTTGAACGCTTTATTCACGACTCATGGCAAATATCCGGTCTTCGTCCTCGCTTCAAAACTTGGAAATTCCCTAAACCACCGAGCAGAACTGCTTTTTCAGAAGAAGCGGTTCATGCCAAGAATAAGCTTGAGCTTGTTCGCAATGCGCTTTGTAGCGTAATCGCAGTCACTCACCCTGGTCAGGTAGGAAGAAGCGTTTGTGCAGCGATCGCTGCTTTGGATGTCTGTCTTCACAGCCTTATAAGCAATAAAGGATTACTCCTAGATATAGTAAACGCAAATTGCGATGCGATCAGCTTAGTAATTCGAAATAAAACGGCATTTCTGGAATACACAGATGCACCTCGCTCCGCATCGAGCTTCCGACCTGTGGCGCGACACGCAATAACTCCTCATTGCGTTGCCTACATAACAAGAGCACTCGATGCAAAGAAAACTTTAATGCATACCGCCGTGGCGGGCGGCCCCCTAGAACCAATTGCACAGGCCCTTAATTGGAAAACCCTAGGCGAAATCAGTCTTACAGGAATGATCGAACACGTAGCCAACCTTGTCGACCACGAAAATTCATTGGAATTGCCAGGCTTACTCGCGGCAGTCAATGCCGGACGCACTCCAACCTTCTCACTTGATCGCAAAGACTGGATCCGCGCATGGACGGATCAAGCGTCTATTGATCCAAGCGACGCATTAGTCAGTCAATCTGAGCAACATGTAGAACAGAACGATCATCCAAAGGCAAACGCACAGACTATAAAAACTTTTCAAATTCCAAGAGGAACAACGGATGTTGAGAAATTCGACACAGCACGAAAATCTGCACGTAAGCTAATAAGCGATATTCGGAAGGTGCTAACAGCTTTTTTACGAGTTGAGGATGCAAATAGTACAGTGGGAATTGAGAGTGCCAATATAGAAAACACCAGCAATTCTACTGCGAAGCGCAAGAGGCGGAAATCTCTATATTCATATTCTAAAACAGAAAACATATCACGCGTTGAGGCTCGTAGGGATATCCAATTATTGATTGATGCAAGTGATGACTCCATTAGCACGACAATTCATGCATTTGCCAGATGGGTACTTCAATTGCTCAGTAGAGAAAATAACTCAAAGTTGCTTGATGTTGCGTCAGTTAAAACTTACATGGACCGAACAGCGCACGGCTTCACCTCATTTGCGCACTCTATAGACATTGCGGACCTAGACGAAGACGAGCTTACGGAGCTATACCAGCAGGTCATTGACCCATCTATATCCGTTGTAGAAGATGGGCCGGATAATGTCGACGGGCTTCGCACAACAATAAAAACACGCAAAGACCAAGTTTATGTCTTACATCGCATTAAGGAATTCCACACTTTCGCAGAAATCAAATATGGCCTGACAACTCCAGACTGGTCCGAAATTGGCGAAGGGTTAACCTCCGCAACAGCCTCGCCCGGAATCATAACTGAGCGAGAATATCAGCATGCTTTTTCAACGCTATGTAATGGCTCAGAATATTCCCATATTGACCGTCTAGCCGATGCTTTCATTCTTCTACTTACCTACAGATTTGGGCTGCGAGGTGGTGAAGCGATTGGGCTTATGCGTCACGAATGGGTAGAAGTTAAAGATACCATCGTAGTTCTTGTAACTCATAGATTTCACAAACTCAAGTCCAGAGCAGCACAACGACAAATTCCCTTGTTGGTGATGTTGACCGCGTTGGAGAAAAAAGTTGTCCTGAGGTGGATAGACCACTGGGACACGGAGAACAATTCCAATCCGAACGTTCCACTTTTCTTCTTTGAAAAAAACGCAGAATACCCCCGCGACATTCGCCCCATTAGAACGCGACTAATTGCTGCGATCCGCGCAGCTACACAGAATCAGCGAACGAACCTGCACCACGCAAGGCATAGCTTCGCTAACAGTACGGGTCTGTCGATCATCGCACCAAAGTTACCTTCACTTTGGAGTTCCAAATTCTCATCAAATTGCGTCATGGCGGAAAGCAATCGCAAGCTCCTTCTCGGCACAAACCAATCTACCAGGCGTTCAATATGGGCTATCGCCAGATGCCTTGGTCATGCTGGACCGCAGACCTTTGTCGGCGCTTATGGTCATTTTGCTCATGACTGGGCAAGCACCATCGCGCATGAAAGATTTCCTGACAGATTCAACTTCTCGTTACCAAAGGCAAGAATTGGAATTGATGATCTGGACCTGTGGCAAATCAGTCAGAATTACCTTGCGCCAACCCTATTAAAAGAGGCTCCTCCACTAGTTGATCTGACACCAGGGCTTGCAATGCGATACATGGAACTTCGATCGCAAGGGAAATCGGATGGCTCAGTCATTGATCACCTACGGCTGAAACCAGCAGTTGGACAACTGTTTGAGAAGAGTCTTTCACTTGTTGGAATGCGACTTTTAGCTAAAAAAGTTTCTTCCGATAGGTCCATTTCACGGCTGGTAAATGCCCATGGACTACTGGGTAAGATTCAGGCTCATCGATGGGAATATCTAACCAATCTTGCAAGCAGCTTAGACCAAGTTGAATGTCCTACAACGATTGACCTTGGCTCGATAATTGGTCATCCACAACAATTGCTTATTTGGAAGCGTGCCCACTTCGAATTACTCAATCTTTTTTTGAAAAATCTGAGATGGTCATTGGATCAAGTTACTGTCTATAAGCCAAAAAGCATTAATCCAGAGCTTATAGACTTGGCAAAGAGCTTCGATTTGGAACTAAACAATACACACACTGCCAATGGAAAGAAAATTTTTCAAGTGGCAAAAGTCTACGTTTTGGATTCAGAGGGAAATGAATTTGAACAGCCGAACCGAGTTGGATTGGTACGCTCACCAACCAATACTTCTGTCGCTGATAATTTTGAATTTATAGCCATTTGGCTTGCAGTCATTCGGCACCGACAATGAAACTGCAACTCGCTCCAACAACATTGGTTGCAGGCGCATAGCCTGCAACCAATGAATCACATTTCATCCTCTTCATCCTGTGTAAGCACAAACTCCTCGTCGTCAGCGAGTCTAGTCATCTTATTCAGCACCAACCGAGTCTTCTTACCCATGTGGACGATCCTACACTCAAGCTTTAATTGAGCCCTCTCATTTTCTTTCAAATCTTTCAAATCTTGTGAAAATTTTAAAATATCGTAGTAAATCTCATGCTTCTTTGGGTTTTTTTGCCCTTCTTTAACTTTGAGTAAACCTTCATCAAATTCTCTGCCGTTGTACCTTGCGATAATTTCTTTTGTTTGATCCGCACGGTCTTTCATGTCCGGATGTTCATCCCATGTCCCTTTAATCAATGCAACATCCTCCCCAGATACATTGATTTGCATGGCTTGTCTGATTTCACTCCCCCCATGCGACTTCAGAAACTTCAATGCGTGTTTCTTAATTTGCACCATAACTTCGTCGGTCAGTATTACTGCCTTTTGCCCCACGCTTTCAAACAAGTCGCGATTCGGCGTAGTCAAGTTTGCATACTCCCTAATAATTTGACGGGCATCATCACAATCTATGTTGGTCGTGGATGGAACATTGATAGATACAGTCGCCAAGATCTTCTTTCCTTCCATTTCGGTATATCGCTGCTTCAATTTTACTGAGTCTTTTTTTAGCTTGTATGTCTTTTCAAATATCCGCGTGATGCTCTTCACACAAGCATTTGCCTGAGACCATTTTGACTCAACAAGGTCACCCTCAAGATAACCCCGCCCTTTCACTGGTTTGTGTATCTCCCCAGTGATTTCACAAGTCAAATTCACGGCTGCCAATTGCTTGTATAGTGCTACAACCGTCGTTTCATTAAAAGAAGTTGGCGTCTCGGATTCCGGTTTATTTTCGCCCATCACTTTGCTCCATAGGATATTGAAGCTTTAATATTAGATTAAAACCGAGTTGCTTTTTTGTCGGCATCGCGCGGTTATTGCATGCTTTGCCGGTATTGACTTTCGAAATGAATTGTGTTCAGTGAAATAGGATGTCAATAACATTGCGCCTATTCACCATTTGTCGAACTAAGAAGTTTCTATTCTGAATTCTTGGATGCCATGGATAATTAATACCCATTTGGCATAAAATTTTCCATTTTCCCAATGGCTAATTTTTCGTTCGTACGAACGATTAATCAATTTTATTGCTGAATTCCAGTAACTTTTACATCAAAACGATTTAAACGCTTTATAGGCGCTTTTTATGCCCCAAAGCCACCATCGTATTGCCGCCCAATCAATAGTCGCTCAAAAGCTCATTTAAGAGATCGATTTTTTTAACCGAGTTCAAAGTGATGCGTACTAGTTTGCATTAAAGAGCTAATATTGTGGCTTTTTATGCAATATGCATAAGATCATATACTTCCTCAATAACTCTCTAGCATTACCGTGAAGAAGGTTCCTTTGTGGTAGTCCAGACACTGACAGATAGACCAGTGAGCTGATGTTCCTGTTGGGAATGACCGCGACTCCCCGGCCGCAGCGACCCGATTTGATGGATCTGCCAAATAACAGCCGCCCTGGCGGCCGCTACCGGGGAGAAAACGACCGTCAGCTCATGCTTGAAGCCCTGCTTTCCGGGCTCCAGATGTTTTATGTCAGCGGGCCACAGTAATCAGCAGTCCCTGTCGCTGGTGTCGCAACTGCGCGAGCACCTTGGCGCCCGCTAGGGAGCCAAAGCCGTAGTCACCATTCGCACCAAGTAGCACCCACCGCAATCCTTTAGCCGCCAGTATTTTGAAGAGAGCCGCTCGTTACTGAGCTTTGCACACGAGCGGACCTCGGCCCACGCCACCCTGGCGCACGTGGATGCAGATGGCAACCATCTGCGCTCGATTTAACCGATGTGCCCAAAAACTCAAATCCAGGAGATTTGCACCAATGCATTTCAATCATTACTGAACTATGGCGTTGGATGGTGTTCCATCTTGCAGTCGAGGCTATTTACATCCTGCTCTGCAGTGATTCAGCATCGTTCCCTAAAATTTGCTTCCAATAGTCTGCAAAAACTACCACAACGCCAATAAATTTGATCTTGCTACTGATGATCCAATTGAAAGGACTCACTCGGATCGAGCTGACGGCCTTTAACCAGATTGTGATTATCAATTGAAAAGAGATTCACCCCAAATTAATGGTGCACTTTGCACTCTGCAAGTCCACGCACAACGATCAGCGTTCAAAAAACCACGACATCTCGGTGGCTGTTTTGAGGATCGTCGTAGAGACTGCAATTCTTCTCTTTTCCCTCTGAAACACGAGGTAATGCACGTCACAACGCAGCCCGCATCTGGCTCTCTTTCGTAATTTGTTCAGATCCGTCCACTTAGCATTTGCCGGCAATCCCATCTATTGATTTGGATCGGATGCTTTCAACAACTTCTTAAAAAGGACAACCTATGAAATTAGAACCATTTGAAATTTTCAACATCGGCAATGACATTGACTGCGTGCGGACGCAGTATTGGAAGTCAAATTGGGCAGCTAACAATGTTTGGCATTTGTCATTCCTGAATGACAACGCCCGCCTGCTCCTCCCCAAGTCAGCAGAGCGCCATATTCGAGAGATGATGGATAGCAAGGAAATTTCAATTACGCGTGGCTACTCAAATATTCTTTCCAGTCCAGGTGTTGAGATATTGTTCGATTTCGAATTGATGTCTCCGTTTTTCATTCAGTTGCGTGAAATTCAATGCCTTGGTTTGCCGAAGAATTTCACATCCAAACAGCCTATGAATTTGTTCATCTGGACGAAGAGAGGGAATGTTGCCAATTTTTACGCAATGTATTCCCAAGTGGAAGAGCTTCCAAGTTCGAATCGCATCAGTTATTGAATTTCACTATTTATCTATTAAGAATTCATGTATTCCGTATGTACTCATCGTGATATCACCCAATCCGACAACATCATCACCTTCGACGTCTTTTAAAAATTTTAGGACAACCATATATGACAAAAGATTCATATGATGCTTTTAGATTTCTCTCCCCTAAGGAGATAGAAATATTTATTGACTCTATTCACCAACAACTCAAAATGTTTAGCCATGAGGATTTGATTATTCTCATTCAGTCTGGTTATGTCGCCGTCGACATGTGGTCGGTTTTGCATAACAGCTTTTATGAAGATGATGTCTACATTTTCCTTACAGAGAATGGTAGTGATGTAGATGGCTCCTTGCCGGAAACGAATCTAACTTCAATTATGATTTTTGTATATTTTCATGACTTTCTTTATCCTTCAGATGATGAAGACTCACCACAGAAAAACCCTCATTGGAACAATATTATTTCCATGTCGTGCGAAGAACTCGTTTTAGGTATAGAGGATTACATGTACCCCATGTTTATTGATGTCTTTAAAATTTGCTTTTTTGAGTATCAACAAAAAGTATATGGATAGATAACATACGAACTCCCACACTCTGTGTCAATTGCGATTATCTGTACCAGGCATGACTGAATAATGATTTCCTTCATATATGACAAGCACTTTTACGTTAACCCAGGTGGGATTGAGCGCAAAGGACGCGCCGATACCAATCTCGAATGACTGCAAACAAGAAGGTCGACTTCAGTAGTGGGCGACTCCTGACGACCAGGAGCCGTCATTCACATTCAAGACTTCTGCTGGCGGTATGTACGTCAATGCCGTCATTGCATGGCCCCTAGAGTTGACCGCTTTTCCATGTACCAGAGAACTTGCACTGAATCCCTCGTTTGCCGATACGTCTTCCCTCCTCTAGATGAGCTAAACGAAAGGTGCACCATCGACCTCCATCATTAATCCAAAGCTATTTGCTGGGGCAACACCATTTGCATATAGGATCGTTCATTTACGAAAATTATCGACGTCAGTGTGGATATCTCGGCAAAGTTACGCTTAAAAAAGCCTCTGCACCTTCTGCATCAATCGCCCACCTGGCCTGCTCAAAAGCAGCCTTATCAGTAGGGAACCCTTCATTCCAAACAGTTGACAGGCCATCATCTGCAACAACTTCAAGTGTCCAATCAGCATCATCCTCGTATTTGTAGATTTGGATGTCCAGGGTATGCCCATCTTTTGTGTAGCGTTGCTGAAGTGGTGAGTAAACAATTTCAATATCGTCTTCCATTGGTAAATTTCCGACAGCTAATGTATGCGCCACCACTTTGTTGAGACTCCAGCCACCCTCTGCCCAGACATTTAGGTTTTGTGTGCCGTTCAACAAACTTAAACAACCTCGGGCATGCCACTCTGCAAAGACCTTGTAATAGCCAATCCAATGCGCGTTGCTTCCAATGCATCCGACAAGGTAAGGGTGAGCGGGCTGACACCACGGCAGGCGTCTACAAAGGCATTCATCTCCGCGGCAAAAGCAGCTTCGAAGCGTTCGTAAAAGTCTTTCAACACGGCGTGGCGTACGCCATACTGGTCACTTTGGATCACTCGGTTTGCGGCGGCATGCTCACCCACCAGCAGTTTGCCCTCGGTGCCAATGATCTCGGTACTGGTTTCGTGACCATGGGCCATGGTACGTGATGCATACAGAACCGCCTTGGCCCCGCCCGCAAACTCCACCACTGCAATGCCGTTGTCCACATCACCGCAGGCTTGCAGGCCCGGGTGCAAGGCAATGGTTCCAGTGGCAAAAGCGCGCAGTGCCTTGGGGCGACCCAGCATCCAGCGCGCAAGATCGATGTCGTGCACGCTGCAGTCCATGAAAATGCCGCCCGAAGTGGGGGCAAAGTTAACAAAGAAGCCATCCGGGTCGTTCTGGTCGCAGGTTTGTGAACGGACCAGAAAGGGCCGACCAATTTCACCCGATTCGACGGACTGGAAAGCAGACAGGTAGCTGGGGTCAAAGCGGCGCACAAAACCGACCATGGCAACCAAGTCTGGATGCTGCTCGGAGACGGCCAGCACGCGCTCGCAGTCAGGAACATTCAGGGCCAGTGGCTTTTCCACGAACACATGCTTGCCCGCCTTGAGTGCGGCTATGGCCTGATCGGCGTGCAGGGAAGTGGGCGTGACCAGAACGACCGCATCCACATGGGGGTCCTGTAGCATTGCATTCAGATCTTCATGGATGCTGGCAACGCCCAGCTGATCGCGGGCATAGGCGCGCTCGGCTTCGACCGGGCTGCAGGCCGCCACCAGTTTGCAGTTGGGGGTGTTAAAGGCCAGGGCTGCGGCATGGCGTTTGCCCAGGCGGCCCAGGCCGGCAATACCCACACGAAGGGGCGCTTGCATGGTGTTGGAGTTCATGGCTTTCTATGTTCTATGGAATGCACCCGGATCAGCGTCCGCGCTTCTTGTTGCGGTACTGGTCGGCCACCACGGCGGCCACGATGATGGCGCCCTTGACCATCTCCTGGTAGTAGGCGTCGATGCGGATGAAAGTAAAGCCCGACATCATCACGCCCAGGATCAGCACGCCGATCACGGTGCCGGTGATGCGGCCCAGACCCCCCACCAGCGAGGTACCGCCAATGACCACCGCGGCAATGGCATCCAACTCATACATCACACCCATGCCGGACTGACCTGAGATGGCACGCGCGGCGGTGACGCTGCCGGCAATGCCGGAGAGCAGGCCGGCGATGGTGTAGATCCAGACCAGGTGGCGATTGACGTTGATGCCGGAGACGCGCGCGGCCTGGCGGTTGGCGCCGATGGCATAGGTGAACTTGCCGAATCGTGTGTAGCGCAGCACCACATGGAAGATAAGCGCAATGGTGATGAAGATGTACACCGGGTTGGCCCCGGCGCCTATGGCGGCAAAGTCATCGGTGAGCATGGAGACCGGCATGCCACCGGTGAACCACTTGGCAAAACCACGTGCGGCCACCATGGTGCCCAGCGTGGCAATAAAGGGCGGAATGGCGGTGTAGGCAATCAGCGAGCCGTTGATCAGGCCAATGACCAGGCCGACTGCCATGCCCGCCAGAACCGGCCAGATCACCGGCAGATCGGTGAGCGCCGGGAACACGGCGCGTGGAAAGTCCGACACCTGGGCCAGGCTGGCCGACACCACGGCCGTGGCCGCCACCACCGAGCCGGAGGACAGGTCAATGCCACTGGTGATGATGACCAGGTTCACGCCCACGGCGATGATACCGACCACGGCCATTTGCAGAATGATGATCTGCAGACGGTCGATGTTGAACAGAAAGCTCTGGCCGTTGATGTACCAGCCCAGGGCTTCAAAAAACAGGCTGATGCCCACCAGCACCAGCAGGATGCTGGCCTCGGGTGGCCACTTGAGTTTGGCGCTGGTTCCAACCGAAGGTGCGCGTGCGGTGGTGTCGTTGGGGGTGGAGGTAGTCATATGCTCAACTTTGATAAAAATTATTTGGCGGCCAGGTCCATGATGGAAACCTGGTTTGCATCCTTGCGGTCGAGGATGCCGCTCACATGGCCTTCGTGCATCACGACGATGCGGTCGCTCATGCCCAGCACTTCGGGCATCTCGGAAGAAATCATCAGAATGGCCACGCCCTGCCCTGCCAACTCGGACACCAGGCGATGGATTTCGGCCTTCGCGCCCACATCAATGCCACGCGTGGGCTCGTCCAAAATGAGGATCTTGGGGTGGGTCAGCAGCCAGCGGCCGATCAGCACCTTTTGCTGGTTGCCGCCCGACAGGTTCAGAATGATCTCGTCCATGCCGGGCGTCTTGACGCGCAGGCGCTGGGCCATCTCAATGCACTCAGCGTTGAGCTGTTTGCTCTGCACAAAGCCGCTCTTCACGTAGCGCTGGTTGAGTACCGCGCTGTCCATGTTTTCCTGGATGTTGAGGCCCAGGAAGCAGCCGGTTTCCTTGCGGTCTTCGGTCAGGAAGGCCATGCCCTCGGCCAGTGCCACGGCCGGGCTGTGCATGGCAACGGTCTTGCCATTGATGGCGATGGTGCCCGAGGTGGCCGGTGTCACACCAAACAGCGCCTCGGCCACGTTCGAGCGGCCGGAGCCCACCAGACCAGCCATACCGACAATCTCGCCAGCGCGCACATCGAAGCTGATATTGCGGAACACGCCGTCCAGGCACAGGTCTTTGATAGAGAGCACCACCTCGCCAATCGGCACTTCCGTCTTCGGGAACATCTGGGTAATTTCGCGGCCCACCATCATCTTGATGATGTCGTCGCGCGTCACCTCGGTGGAGAGTTTGGTGGCGATGTACTTGCCGTCGCGGAACACCGAAAACTCGTCGGCAATCTCGAACAGCTCGTTCATCTTGTGGGTGATGTAGATGATGCCCTTGCCCTGCGCACGCAGCGTGCGGATGATGGCAAACAGGTGGGCCACTTCCTTCTCGGTCAGCGCGGAGGTGGGCTCATCCATGATGAGCACATCGGAGTTGTAGGAAACGGCCTTGGCAATCTCCACCATCTGGCGGTTGGCCACCGACAGGGTCTGTATTTCGGCGCGCACATCGAGGTCAATGTTGAGGGTCTTGAACAGCTCCTCGGTCTTGCGGTACAACTCTGCGTGGTCCACGAAGCCAAACCGGTTCTTGGGTTCACGTGTGATCCACACGTTTTCTGCCACCGTCATGTACGGCATCAGGTTGAGCTCCTGGTGAATCATGGCAATGCCCTGATTCAGCGCGTCGATGGGGGATTTCAGCGTGATGCGCTGGCCCTTGAGGCTGATGTCGCCGCGGTCCGGAATGTAGATGCCGGCAATGATCTTCATCAGCGTGGACTTGCCCGCGCCGTTTTCGCCCATCAGGGCATGCACGGTGCCTGCGCGTAGCTTGAAGCCCACGTTGTCCAGGGCGAGAACCCCGGGAAAGCCTTTGCGGATTCCATGGATTTCCAGGAGCGGCGGCTCTGCGGCAGGTGCGCTTGGCACGGCCGGGGCATCCAGGGTGGCGGTATCGGACATCGGTGTTCTCGTTCAATGAAGGGGCAACAAGGCAAGCCCTCGCGGGCTTGCCTCACCAACAGACCTTGCTTAGTTCTTGCCGGAGTACTTGGCCAGGTTAGCCGGCGTCACCAGCTCAAACGGCACGTTGACAAAACGCTCGACCGGTTGCTTCTTGATGAGCTTGAGGGCCGTCTCCACCGCACCAGAGCCTTGACCGGCGGCGTTCTGGAAAACGGTGACCTTCAGGTCGCCAGCCTTCATGGAAGCCAGCGCATCGGGAGTGGCATCAATGCCGGCCACGATGGTGGCGGGGGTCCACTTCTTGCCGGCCTTCAGTGCGTTGATGGCGCCGATGGCCATTTCGTCGTTGTTGGCGATGATGGCGTCAAACTTGACACCCGAGGACAACCAGTTGGTGGTGATGTCCTGCGCCTTGGTTCGGTCCCATGCGCCTTCGCGCTTGTCCACAATCTTCAAGCCGGAGCATTCCTTGGTGGCTACAACCTCCTCAATGTCCTTGGTGCGGGTGCGGGCCGCTTCGTTGGATAGCTCACCCATGAGCACCAGGATCTCGCCCTTGCCCTTGAGCAGGCGGCAGACTTCCTGGGTTTCGACGGTGCCGGAAACCCGTTCGTCAGACGCCACCACGGCCACGCCCTTGGGCAGCTTGTCAAAGTCCACAGGCTTGCGGTTCACATAGATCAGGGGGATGCCGGCTTCGGTCACCATCTTGGTCATCTTAGGGGTGGCGTCGGTGTCCACGGGGTTGACGATGATGGCGTCGTACCTTTGCGCAATCATGTTCTGGATCTGGCTGAGCTGCTTGCCCACGTCATTGCCAGCATCTTCTACCTGAACGGTGGCACCGGCCTTTTTGCCCGCCTCTAGCGTGCCGTTCTTGAGGATGGTCAAAAAAGTGTCGAGCTGGGCCATAGCCAAGCCGATTTTTTGTGCATGGGCAGCCATGGGGGTCAGAAGGGTGGCTGATACAGCTGTAGCGATCAGAAGTTTTTTCATGATGGGGTGTCTCCAGTTTGAATTGATTCAAGTAACAGGGTTGCAATTTTGCTGTGGTGCTTGTCAAGCAGAACGATTTTTCCACGGCAATAAGAAATGTATCCAAAAATTATTTGAAAAAATAAATATTTTCTACGTGATTACACCTAGAGAAAGTATTTTTCTTTTTATATTTGTCTACTCCAGTGCTCAAACGTAGTCCACCCAGGTGGCACCCGCATCTGCTGAACGTACACAGTTCTCTACCCATCGCACGCCCTCGATGCCCGCATGGATATCCGGATAGCGCAGCATGGCAAGCGCCGTGGCATCACCGGCGTCGGTGGCTTCCATGGCCAGGGCGAAGCGGTAGTAGAGATTGGACCAGGCCTCGAACAGGCCCTCGGGATGGCCGCCACCAATGCGGTCGTCGTGCAGGGCTGCGGGGTGCAGATAGCCCATCCCGCGCTCCAGCACCTGCAGCGGCTGGCCTTGTATTTCATAGCTCATCTGGTTCGGCCGCTCGTCCCACCATTCCAAGCTGGCCTTGGAGCCGATGACGCGAATTTTCTGCCCGTGCATGGAGCCGGCATTGACGGCGCAGGACCAGACATAGCCTATGGCTCCGCCCTCGTACTCCATGATGGTGAAGGCGTTGTCTTCCAGCGGCGCGCGGCTTTTCACAAAGCTCTGACGCGAGCACATCAGGCGCTGGATCTTCAGCTCGGGCAGCATCACCTCCGAGAGGTAGAGCGGGTGGGTTCCGACGTCGCCCAGCACATAGCTGGGACCGGCAAACTTGGGGTCCACGCGCCAGCGCGTGGCCGGGTTGGCCAGCTCCACCGCCTCATTGTGGAAGCCGTGGGCAAACTGCATTTGCACAATGCGGATGTCACCCAGATCACCACGCGCAATCATTTCGCGCGCCTGCTCGATCAGTTGGTGCCCGGCATAGCCATAGGTGACGCCGACCACGCGCTGGTGTTGCTTTGACAGGGCCAGTAGTTCCTCAGCCTCGGCCGTGGTGAAGCACAGTGGCTTCTCGCACACCACGTGAATGCCGGCCTCGATAGCGGCCTTGCAGATGGCAAAGTGGGTGCCGTTGGGCGTAGCAATGGAGACGGCACGAATGCCATCGGCGCGCTGGCTTTCCGCGTTGAACAGGGCCTGGTAGTTGTCGTAGCAGCGCTCGGCCTGAAGACCCAGGCTTTGCCCGAATGTGCGACCGCGCTCGGCGTCGATGTCAAAGGCGCCGGCCACCAGCTGGAAGTTGCCGTCGCGCAGCGCCGCCGAGCGGTGGATGTAGCCGATCTGGCTGCCTTGGCCGCCGCCGACCATGGCCCAGGGAATGGTGCCATTGCGCAGGGGAGAAGATGTGATCATGGGATTTTCAAAAAATTAGTTGAAGCCGACGGATTGGAGAAAGCTGCGGCTCTGCGCCACGTCTTGCAGGCTGGAGCCGGCGTTGCGCGGATCGCGCTCCTGCTCCACGGTGATGTAGCCGCTGTAGCCGATGTCCAGCAGGGTCTGGCGCACCAGCGTATAGTCGATCACGCCCTTGCCGATGGGGCACATGACGCCACGGCCGCAGGCGGCAAAGAAGGCAATGTGTTCGCCCAGCACCTGCTGGAAAACGGCGGCATCAATGTCCTTGAAGTGCACATAGTCCAGCCGTGCCGCATAGTTCTTGAGCCATTGCACCGGGTCCATGCCGGAGTAGTAGAGATGGCCGGTGTCCAGGCACAGGCCGGCCACATCATGGGGAATGTCGGCCATGATCAGGTCGATCTCGTCGGCAAACTCGATGTAGCCGCCGGCATGCGGATGGATCACGGCGCGCACGCCGAATTCGCTCCAGGCAAGGCTGGCAATCTGGCGAATGTGCGAGACCATGGCGGCCCACTGCCCTGCGTTCAGACGCGGTGCGCGCTCGGAGTGGCCGGCGGCAAAATCACGCTCGGTGTGGCCCCAGTCCATCACCACCAGATAGGGCACGGCAAAGCGCTGGCCCGGCTCGGTGGGCAGTTGCGGCAGCTGCTTGATGAGTGCGCAGATTTCGCGCGTCTGCCTGAGCAGGCTGGGCAGGTTGGCGGGCTCCACCAGGTCATCAAAAATGGTGCCTGCGGTGATGCTCAAGCCCCTGGCCTTGAGTTCGCGGCCCACCAGGTCCACATCCAGCGGAATGTAGCCATAGGGTCCAAGCTCTATGCCCTTGTAGCCTGCGGTCGCGGCCTCTTCCAGCACGCGGGTCCAGAGCGGCAGGTGCGGGTTTTTCGGGTCATCCACGCCCCAGCAGCAGGGTGCGCAGCCAATGTTCATTGCCATGGTTTTTGGTCTTTCAAATTGTGAGTGGGGTTCAGGCCTGGGGCTTGAAATGCTGGTCGAGTTGGCGCTGCATCTCGGAGCGCATGAAACGGGAAGATTCGTTGGCGCGCTCTTCCCAGGCGAATACACAAGAAGACAGCACGCCGTCGAACTTCACTTCAGCCAGGGTGGCGAAGAAAAGGTCCCAGTCAATCTCGCCCTGGCCCATGTCCAGGTGCTGGTGCACGCGGATCTGGTTGGAGCCCGGCGGATTGACGATGTAGCGCAGCTGGCTGCTCTTCTTGTGGTTAAAGGTGTCGGCCACGCGCACATGGGCCAGCACCGGTGCAGCCTCGCGGATCATGGCCGCCATGTCGTCGCCGTAGTAAAACGTGTGGGGCGCAATGTAGGACAGCTTCAACGCCTTGGAGCCTATGTTCTTGACGATGTCGCAGGCCGGCTGCATGGTCTCGATCCAGTCTTCCGGATGCGGCTCCACCGACAGCGTCAGGCCCTCGCGTTCGAAGGTCGGCAGCAGCTCGTCCATGGAGCGGAACCAGGCGGCCTCGCACATCTCCTTGGTGTTGGCGCCGGGCTTCTCGCCCACCGAGCGCTCTGGCGAGGCACCACGGCCAAACTCGGAAATCATCAGCTCGCAGCCCATCTCCACCGAGACTTCGATGGCCTTCTTCCAGCAGCGCATGGCCCACTGGCGCTCGTCCTCAAACGGGCTGGCCCAGCGGTACATGGGCTGCAGGGTGGCCAGGCCCACGCCTGCTGCTTTCATGGCGGATTTGAAGGCTGCCATGCGCTCTTTGGTGGCGCGCGGCATCACCCACCAGTCCAGGAAATCCGAGCGGGGCGAGAGCTCGATCTGGTCGTAACCCAGATCGGCTACCGCGCCGGGCAGTTGCTCCAGGCTCAGGTGGCGGATCATGTACGGGTCAAGGGCGATTTTCATGTTGTCTCCAGTTGTTGTGGTGGTCGCTTTGTGCCGCAGCAAGGGTCTGCCTGCAGGCCTCTTTCCTATCATTTTTTTGATAGACTTTCTGGCCCGCTCGCGCTGCGTCAGAAGGTGCGGAATTATTGTTTCGCTATATGTCATGGTCAATGCTCTGGTAGCGCGCGGTATCAGACCTATCAAGCGACCGGATGGCTAATTGATAGATTTATCAAGACAGACAACAGGAGCCCGACTTGACTGAGCCGACCATGGAAGATGTGGCCCGCGCCGCCGGTGTAGGCGTGGCCACAGTAGACCGCGTGATCAACCGCCGCGCCCCAGTGCGAGCCGACACGGCGCAGCGCGTGCTGGACGCCGCGCAGACTTTGGGTTTCCGGCGCGCCGGGCTGATCAGCAAGCGCATCAGCGAGCAGCAGCGCCCGCTCAGACTGGGCTTTTTGCTGCAAAGCCAGCGCTCGCCGTTTTACACGGCACTGGGCCACGCCCTGGAGCAAGCGGTGCAGGCCCTGCAGCAGCAGCGCGCCACGCCGGTGCTCGCCTTCATGGACGACTTCACACCGCGCAAGGTGGCCGAGCGCCTGCTGGCCCTGGGCCAACAGGTGGACGCGGTGGCTCTGGTCGCGGCCGACCACCCGGTCATTCATCAGGCGATAGAAACCCTGCATGCGCAGGGCGTGCCGGTGTTTGCCCTGGTCACCGACCTGAGCGCGCCTTCTGTCGCCGGCTATGTGGGCATGGACAACCGCAAGATGGGGCGCACGGCCGCCTGGTCGATTGCCAAGCTCAGCCAGCGCCCCGGTAAGGTCGGGCTGATTCTGGGCAGCCACCGCTACCTGTGCCAGGAGCAATGCGAAATCAGCTTTCGCTCCTACCTGCGCGAAAGCGCACCCGGCTTCCAGGTGCTGGAGACGCTGGTCAGCCTGGAGGATGTGGCCCTGGCCCATGCAGCCACACTGGAATTGCTTCACTTGCACCCCGATTTGGTAGGTGTTTATGTGGCCGGTGGCGGTGTCGAGGGCGTGCTGGAGGCGTTGCAAGAGGCCGCCATGCCCGAACTGGTAACGGTCTGCCACGACCTGACCGACACCACCCGCCAGGCCCTGCTCGACGGCCACGCCAGCGTGGTGCTATCGCACCCCTGTGAGTGGATGGCGCGCAGCCTGTGCGAGGCCATGCAGAAGCGCTTGCAGAACCGCCAGCCAGTCGGCAAGAGCCAGGGCCTGCTGCCCTTCACACTGTACACGGTGGCGAATGTGTGAGTACCCTCAAGCCGCCACCTGCTCGCGCAACCAACCCATGCTGTCCGCAAGCGCGGTTTGCGGGTCGTCGAGTTCTTGCACCTCCGTGGCAAAGGGCTCGTAGCTGAATAGGCCCTTGTAGCCCGCGGCCTGCAGCGAGCGGATTTGCGCCACGTTGCCCAGCCGGTCACGCTTGTCCACCAGCACGCGGTGTGCGTCCAGCATGCCGGCCACGGACACGTCGGTGTCGGCCACGCCGGATATGTGCACCAGGCCAGTCCACTCCGGGTAGAACGCGGTCTCGCTGGCCAGGTGGTGGTGGAAGGTGTCGTGCACCAGCTTGAACACGCCCTCGCCTCCCGCTGCCTTGATGGCTGCGATGGCGTCGGCCTTGCGGCGCAGTGAAGATACGCCAAAGCCCAGAGGCTCCACCAGCCCACGGATACCGTGTGCTACCAGAACCGGCTTGATGGCAGCCAGGGCTTCGACCAGAGCCTCCTGGGCGACCGGCTTGCCTTCGTTCAAAGGACACATCACCAGAGCCTGGGCACCACACGCAGCGGCATAGGCGGCCAGCTTCTCGGTCTGTGCGCGACGCTCTTCGTTCCACACGTTGAAGGGATACAGCGCGTTGATGGACAACAGGTTCACACCGGCCGCTTTGGCTGCGGCTTTCACTTCAGCGGGCGAAATGGTACCGACCACGTTTGGCGTGTCGTTGCGAATTTCGACATCGGTGATGCCCAGGGCGCGGGCCATGGCAAAGAACTCGGCAGGGGATTGGCGCGGGGCCAGGATATGACTCAGGGAAAAACGCATGGTGGTTCTTTCAAAAAAAATAGCTTGATGGAATGTTTCGCCGCCGGGCCGCCCCAAGGCGAAACGCGCCCCCTTGGGGGGCAGCGACCCGCGAAGCGGCGGAGCGTGGGGGCTTATGCATAAAGGGCCGGGCGTACAGGCAGCGCGATGGCCACGGCTTCGCCCGATGTGGACTGCGCCGCAACGCAGGCGTCGGCAGTGACAGCGGCGGCATAGCCGTCCCAGGAGCTGGGGCCGGTGGCGCCACCGGCTGTGGCTGCGCCAATGAAGTCGTTGAGCTCCACGTCGTAGCTGGCCACGAAGCGGTCTTTCCAGTCGGTAAGGATGGTGCTCTGGCGCTTGGCGCCCAGGCGCATGTCCACGGTCATGGGTTCGGGCAGGCTGGCAACGCCGTCTTCACCCACCACCTCGCACTGGATGTCATAGCCGTAATGGCAGTTGACGAAAATTTCGACGTCGATGAGCACGCCCTTCGCGGTCTCCAGCACCACGACCTGCGGGTCGCGCAGCTTGGTGTGGCTGCGCGCGGCATTGCGCGGATACAGCACACGGGCCGAGACGTAGTCGTCGTTGAGCAGCCAGCGGAACACATCGATCTCGTGGATCATGGTGTCGTGGATGGCCATGGGCGTGGTGTAGGCCTCAGGCACTGCCGGATTGCGGTGGGCGGCGTGCACGAGAATCGGCGCGCCGGTGTGCTTGTCCACGGCTTCCTTGAGTGCCAGGTAGCCAGCGTCGTAGCGGCGCATGAAGCCCACCTGCACCAAGCGCTTGCCAAATTGCACTTCGGCTTCCACGATGCGGCGCGCACCTTCGGCGGTAGTGGCCAGGGGCTTTTCGCAGAACACCGGCTTGCCAGCAGCAATGGCGGCCAGCACATAGGGCTCGTGAGTGGCGCCCCAGCTGGTCACCAGCACAGCGTGCACTTCGGGTGCGGCAATCAGTTCCTCACCGGTGGCGTAGATACGCGCGTTGGGCGCAAAGTCTTTTTGCACGCCTTCGGCGTTGGCCTGGTTGACGTCGCTGAGGGCAACCACCTGTGCTCCGGCGAGTACTTGTTGCAGGCGACGGGTGTGGTCGCGGCCGATCATGCCGCAGCCGATGACACCGATGTTCAAAGTCATGAAGTTTCCTTAGGGTTGTGAATGTTTGTCGAGGTAGCGCTGCATCTCAGCGCGCATGAAGCGGGACGATTCGTTGGCACGCTCTTCCCAGGCGAATACACAGGAAGACAGCACGCCGTTGAACTTGACGGCGGCCAGAGTGCCGAAGAAGACGTCCCAGTCAATCTCGCCCTGGCCCATGTCCAGGTGCTGGTGAACGCGGATCTGGCCGGAGCCGGGCGGGTTGACGATGTAGCGCAGCTGGCTGCTCTTTTTGTGGTTGAAGGTATCGGCCACGCGCACATGGGCCAGCACCGGTGCGGCCTCTTTGATCATGGCCGCCATGTCATCGCCGTAGTAGAAGGTGTGCGGCGCGATGTAGGACAACTTGAGCGCCTTGGAGCCGATGTTCTTGACGATGTCGGTGGCTGGCTGCATGGTCTCTATCCAGTCTTCCGGATGCGGCTCCACCGAGAGGGTCAGGCCTTCGCGCTCGAAGATGGGCAGCAGTTCGTCCATGGAGCGGAACCAGGCGGCCTCGCACATCTCCTTGGTGTTGGCGCCAGGGCGCTCACCCACCGAGCGCTCGGGCGAGGCACCACGCCCAAACTCGCTGATCATCAGCTCGCAACCCATCTCCACCGAGACTTCAATGGCCTTCTTCCAGCAGCGTATGGCCCACTGGCGTTCGTCTTCAAACGGGCTGGCCCAGCGGTACATGGGTTGCAGCGAGGCAAGGCCGACACCGGCCGTTTTCATGGCGGATTTGAAGGCGGCCATGCGCTCCTTCGTGGCGCGCGGCATGACCCACCAGTCCAGAAAATCGGAACGGGGTGAGAGTTCAATCTGGTCGTAGCCCAGGTCAGCCACCACACCGGGCAATTGCTCCAGGCTCAGGTGCCGGATCATGTAGGGGTCTAACGCAATCTTCATGCTTGTGTCTCCTGCGGTTCTTGCTGCCACACACGCTGCATGGCTGACGTAATGTAGGTTTGGCCCCGTGCTGCATTAGAGAGATAATTGACGAAAAATCGTCAAACTATGGAAAACCCTAAGCGCCGAAAAAAGTCCGCCCGCTTCGCAGAAATTGCCGCTTTGGCAGGTGTGAGCGTGGCCACGGTGGACCGTGTTCTCAACGAGCGAGACACCTCTTCTGCCAAGTCTCGCGAGAAGGTGGTGCAGGCCGCGCGGCAACTCGGCATACCGCGCGTTCTGCCGGAAACGCAGCACGGGCTGATTCACGTAGACATCGTGCTGCCCGATAATCCTTCACCCTTTTTTCAGCGGCTCAAGCAGGCCATGAAGCGCGGCGTGGCCATGCTAGACAAGCGACTGGTGGTGCACCATGTCACCACTCCGGAAGAAGATGAGGCGGCGTTCATACGGGCCGTCGGCCCCCGGCGCTACGCCCGCCGGGCCCTGATTGTTTCGGCGCCCGATACACAGGGCGTACGCCAGGCCCTACAGGCAGCACGGGTACGGGGCGAGCACGTCTGCATGGTGGTGACCCGCGTGAATGATGTCTCGAACCTGGACTACGTGGGTATTGACCACCATGCCGCAGGGCGCACTGCGGGCTATCTGCTGGGCAGGCTCTGCCAGCGCATGGGGCATGTGCTGATCCTTTCGAGTCGCAATGACTATTCCGGACACATTGAGCGCAGCGAGGGTTGCCGCGAAGTACTGACGGCCCAATTTCCCCAGCTTCGTTTTGACGTGGACGCAACCGAAACCCATGACGACCCGGACAAGTGCTATCGGGTGGTGCGCCAGGCCCTGCAAACCAGCGAAGGAATCGTCGGGCTGTACAACACCGGAGCAGGCTCACCCGGCATACAGGCCGCCCTGCAGCGCTACGCGGGCGACAAGGTCTGCTGGGTTACACACGAGATATCCGACGACCACCGGCAGTATCTGCACCAGGGCATTCTGGATGTGGTGATCGATCAGGACCCGGACTCCCAGTCCATACGCGCCTTGCAGAATGTTCTGGCCGCAGTGGGCATGACACCGGCCGTGAAGCAACTGGACAGGCCCGGGGATTTCCGTTTGTACTTTGCAGAGAACATGGGGCGCCAGCCGTATTTGGGCTGAGAATAAAAAAGCATCTTTGTGGTGTTGGGTTCCCACATTTCGTGGGGGACGGCACCTGCAGATTCTTCAACTCTTGGGCAGATTCATGGGTGTGATGACCTGAACTGCTGACAGGCTGTGGAGTACCTGCGCGTCGCCAGCACCGTGGACCCGCATCACGCGCAGACAAGCCATGCGCAGATCGTGCTGCAGGTCGTGGTGCAGCACGGCGCTGAGTTGCCCACTTTTCAACAGTGGCAGGTTGTCGGCATCCAGATCGTGACCGATAAATACCTCGCATCGTCGTCTCTGCGCCGCAAAGGCCTGCAGGATGGCGGCATTGGCCCCACCAATTGAGTAAACAGCACACACATCCGGATGCGCTTGCAGCCGCTGACGCACGAGCTTGACGGTGGCCTCGTGCAGCCCCAGGCCCTCGCTGGCATCCACGCGGTGCAGCAGCGGGTAGTGCTGCTGCAAGGCCTGGGCAAAAGCCGCTTCGCGATCACCCTCGCCCCGAAAACGCGTGCTGCTCAGCGACACCAGCACCCCCGCCGGGCGCTCTGGCCCCAACCATTGGCCCAGCAGATAGGCGGCGGTTTGGCCGGCCGCCTGGTTGTCCATCCCCACATAGGCCAGGCGTTTTGAATGCGGCAAATCGGTCACCAGCGTGACCACCGGAATGCCCCGGGCCTGCAGCCGCGCCACGGCATCCACCACACTGGTTTCATTGGGGGCCTTGAGCAGCACACCGTGGCTGCCGCGTGCCGCAATCCGGTCCAGCGTGCCCACCAAGTCGGCCACCGGCACAGACTCGCTCAGGTGGTAGCGCGCCCGCAGAACGGCAGGGTGCAGCAAGGGCATTTCGCGCTCGAGCGCGTCACGCACCATATGGGCAAAGCGCATGGGTGCCTGCAACACCACGTCGAGCATGAACTTGCGCCCCTGCAGCCCGACCTGTGCACTTTGCCGCTCCAACTCGGCCATGGCCTGCTGCACGCGGCGAAGCGTGTGCGCGCGAACGCCCGGACGTTGATGCACCACGCGGTCCACCGTGGCCAGGCTCACGCCGGCCTGCAGGGCAACCGCTTTGAGCAAATGGGGATGGGCCATGGCCGGAATTGTGCAGCAAGCGTTGAAGCGCTGAGGTTTTCCTGAGGTGTTTTATGCCTGTGCGGCGCGGCCACTCTTCCTACACTGCAGCTTCACCGGAATTGACCGCTATCAGGAAAGAACCCCATGGTCCCCACTGCCGCCCCATCGCTTGCCACCACCTCTGCCGCCGCCCCCGCCAGTGGCTACCTGCAAGCCGCGCAATGCCAGGTCAGCGATCTGGATGCGCTGCGGCAAACAGCCACCCAAGCCACTGACTGCCCGCAGGCCACGCATATCCTGCAAGGTGTGCCGGTGTATGAGGCCCGGGCCTTGCGCGTGGGCCAGGGCCGCGCCGCCGACCCGGCTGCCTGGCGCAACGCACTGATGGCCGAATGGGCCCGCGTCTGGCAAAGCGGCCCGGGTGTGCTGGTGGTACAGGGTCTGTACCCCGATGTCGGCGTGGTCGACGCCACCACCCACACCTTCCAGACCCTCATCGAAGAATCACGCAAAGCCGGCCATGCGGGTGACCACTTTGCCAAACCGGGTGCCAATGACCGGGTCTGGAATGCGCTGGAAAAACTGTGCCTGCGGGCCCCCGACGTGTTTGCCGCCTATTACGGCAATGCCCTGCTGGCCACGGTGTGTGAGGCCTGGCTGGGACCGGCCTACCAGATCACCTCGCAGATCAACTGCGTCAACCCCGGTGGACAGGCCCAGGTTGCGCACCGGGACTACCACCTGGGCTTTTTCAATGCCGCGGGGGCCGAACGCTTTCCCACCCATGTGCATCGGCTCTCGCCCCTGCTCACGCTGCAAGGCGCCGTGGCGCATGTGGACATGCCGCTGGAAAGCGGCCCCACGCTGTACCTGCCGCATTCGCAGAAATACCTGCCCGGTTACCTGGTCTCGGGTGTGCCGGCGTTTCAGGCGTACTTTGACAGCCACCATGTGCAGTTGCCCCTGGCAAAGGGCGACGGTATCTTCTTCAACCCGGCACTCATGCATGCGGCAGGCACCAACCGCTCCAGCCACATCCGGCGCATGGCCAACTTGCTGCAGATCAGCAGCGCGTTTGGCCGCTGCATGGAATCGGTGGACCGTGTGCGCATGGCCCAGCAGCTCTACCCCAGCCTGTGCGTGGCCCAGGGCACCATGGACCCCGCCAATGTCGCCGCCGCCATTGCCGCCTGTGCCGAAGGCTATGCCTTCCCAACCAACCTGGACCGCGATCCGCCCCTTGGGGGGCTGGCGCCACAAAGCCAGCAGGACCTGATGCGCAGCGCGCTGGCCCAGGGCATCTCCGCTGCGGACTTCAACGCCACGTTGCAGGCGCAGGCGCAAACCCGCCTGAGCTGACACCCGCTACCTGATCCATCTCCCCTCCACCACCACTTTTCTTGGACGACGCATGAACACCAGTACCCCTTCCAACCCCCACGCCATGGCTTCGCTGCAGGGCCAGGTCGCTATCGTGACCGGCGGCACACAAGGGCTGGGCGCGGCGATTGCGGCCACCCTGGCCCGGCGCGGTGCGCTGGGTGTGGTGATTTGCGGACGCAATACCGCCAAGGGTACAGCCCAGGTGGAACTGCTCAAGTCACTGGGCACGCAGGCGCTGTATGTGCAGGCCGACCTGGAAAAAGTGGACGATTGCCGAGCCGTGGTGCGACAGGCCGATGAACGCTTTGGCCGGGTGGACGTGCTGGTCAATGCCGCGGCCCTGACCGACCGCGGCACCATTCTGGACACCGACCCGGCACTGTTTGACCGCATGTTTGCCGTCAATGTGCGTGCGCCGTTCTACCTGATGCAGGAGAGCATCCTGGTGATGCGGCGCGCGGGCATTGAGGGACGCATTGTCAACATCGGATCGATGTCGGCGCTGGCCGGTCAGCCCTTTATCGCCGCCTACTGCGCCAGCAAGGGCGCACTGGCAACGCTGACGCGCAACACGGCCTACGCGCTCTTGCACAACCGCATACGGGTCAATGCCCTGAACATTGGCTGGATGTCCAGCGAGGGCGAGGACCGCATACAGCGCGAGTTCCATGGTGGCTCTGACGACTGGCTGGTGCAGGCCGCCGCCGCGCAACCGAATGGCCGACTGGTCGACCCGAACGAGGTGGCACGGGCGGTGGCCTTTTTGTGCAGCGCAGAGTCTGGCCTGATGACGGGCTCGGTGATCGAGTACGACCAATCGGTATGGGGCGGCTACGACGGCGCGCCCCGTCCTGAAGGACGTTTGTAGACTTACATCCCCGGCAAACCCCAGGCCTCGGGATCGAAGTCAGCCAGGCGGTTCAGGATGTCGGAGGCTGCCGGGTAGCGCCCCCGGTCCATGGCCGAATCTGGCACGGCAATCACACGCAAACCCGCCGCCACGGCCGACTGCACACCATACGGCGAGTCTTCAAACGCCAGCGTGCGCGCCGGTCCGCTCCTATGCGCCGCATTGCCACCCGGAACAGGTCGGGCGCGGGCTTGGCAGCAAACACCTCGGGATCGTCAACGGTGACTATTGCCCCCCACTTGGCCCCGTTTGACCTACGTAATAGGAGAAGGATTACGTTAACCGTGGTGGGATTGAGCGCAAAGTGCCTATATCAATGTCAAATGACGGCAACCAAGAGGGTCGACTTCAAAAGTGGTCGACTCCTCACGACCAGGAGTAGTCATACAGTTTGATCGTCCGTGTTTTCGCTCAAGGCTATTTCCCGACATCCACAGTTCTTGGGTTTACCGCATCCACTTTGCAGAACTGTCATTGCCAATGGCTGCCTTGTGGCAACTGATTTCTGATCCAAGGTGGCACAAATAACATGCGAAATCACCCTGTCTCCGCGTTCCATAGTGGTGACGTTTCGGGCGTGATCCCGGACACTTAAATCTCGGTTTTTTCATCCATCTCCAAGGCGCTATCCACTTTTATTCCAACGTACCTCACGGTGGATAGTCAAGCTTGGCCTGTTCAGGCAAAAAATGGAACCGTGCGCAAAGTTCTTCATGAGCATGTAAACAAGCATTGCATTTGTCCGCCGCATCGAGTGAGTCCCATAGGCACAAGGGACCAGACCTCTGTGCTCCGCCCAGCCTTCCACAATTCGGGTGTAGTGACGGGTTCCCAAAGGGGGCAATTTACGTACCCGACTTGGAAACAGATATTCCTCCGAGCGGGGGCCGTGAAATCATCGGGCATAACGCCCCCAATCCCGACTGGAAACCGGCCATGACTGCGGATGGCCAAACCGCACAGGTTCGGAAACATGCCACCACATGGCTTTGGTGCGGGACCTTTAGCCTGGCATAGCTGGACACCACTTAAAAACCCCGCAACCCGTCCCGCGTTGGTAGTCCTCAATATGCACAGCGGTATTCACCCGGGTTAACCACTATGGCCCAACTGCATCTTTCTCATAAAAATATGGAAACTTTATTTCCAATAAAGAAACCATGTGCTAACCAGAGAACAATGCTAACGAAGCTGACCAATGGTAAGCTGCATGCCCCTCAGACGGGGCATACGAGCAAACGGGGCAGCGCAACGGGTGCCCCGGACGTCCTGTTGTTCTATTCAAGGTGTCATGCAAAGCAGTTCAATGACAGTGCACCTGGTTCGGAAGCTGTATCCCCCCCATTCAAAGATCGCCGGGACGAAACGTGCCACCGCAGGCTTGACGCTGATCGTGAAGGGCAATCTGCGTGTCGATGATGCCATGCGCACACTGATCCTAGGCGCCCGCGCCGCACGGGTCGGGCGCCCCCTTTGTCTGGCCGTATCTGCCATCGGGCGAAACCGGCATTGGGCGCCCGCTGGGCTGCTAACCGAGCAGCCACGCGTGGCTGGGCGTCGTTTGCTTTCACTATCGGTTTCGCCATGAACGCGGTACCGCACAAGGGCATGATCACCGTGTCCATCATGCTGGCCACCATCATGCAGGCGCTGGACACCACGATTGCCAACGTGGCCCTGCCGCACATGCAGGGCAGCCTGCAAAGCTCGCAGGACCAGATTGCCTGGGTACTGACTTCCTACATCGTTGCTGCTGCCATTGCCACGCCGCTGACCGGTTGGCTGTGCGGGCAATGGGGCCGACGACAGATTTTTCTGGCCTCAGTGGTCGGTTTCACAATCGCCTCGACCTTGTGCGGCCTGGCGCAAAACCTCAGCGAGATGGTATTGGCGCGGCTGCTGCAAGGCCTGTTTGGTGCCGCGCTGGTACCCTTGTCGCAGGCCGTGTTGCTGGACATCAACCCGAAAGAAAAGGTTGGCCAGGCCATGGCCATCTGGGGTGCGGGCATCATGGTAGGGCCCATCCTGGGGCCGGTGCTGGGCGGCTGGCTGACCGAACACGCCAACTGGCGCTGGGTGTTCTTCATCAACCTGCCGGTGGGCGTGTTTGCCTTTTACGGCATTGCGCGCTACTTGCCAGAGAGCAAACCAGCCGGTGAACAGCTCGATATCTTCGGCTTGACCACGCTGAGCCTGGCCATCGGCCTGCTGCAACTGTTCCTGGACCGCGGCGAACAGATGGACTGGTTCAACGCGCCGGAAATCCGGGTGGAGGCGGCGGGTTGCGCCATGGCCCTGGCCTTCTTCATGGCCCACACGCTCACGGTGCGCGGCCCCTCCTTCCTGAACCGCGACCTGCTCAGGGACCGCAACTTCATCACCGGCACGGCTTTCGCCAGCGTGATGGGCATGACGCTGTTTGCCACCATGGCCTTGCTGCCTTCCTTGTTGCAGGGGCTGCTGGGCTACCCCATTGTGTTCGCCGGTGAGATCATGGCTGCGCGCGGTCTGGGCACCATGCTGGCCATGGTGGTGGTGGGGCGGCTGGTGCACCGCTTTGAATTGCGCGCCATCATGGCCGTGGGCTTTGGCCTGACGGCTATCTCGCTTTACCAGATGACCCACATCACACTGGAGATGGACAGCAGCCTGTTGCGCAGCTCCGGCTTTATCCAGGGCCTGGGCGTGGGCTTTACCTTTGTGCCGCTCAGCGCTGTCACTTTCGCCACCTTGGCACCGGGCCTGCGCAACGAAGGCACACCGGTTTTCAGCCTGATGCGCACCCTGGGCAGCAGCGTGGGCATCTCGGTTGTGCAGACCCTGCTCACGCGGGGCATGGCGCGCGCGCATGCCGAACTCTCCACCGACATCCACTATGCCAGCCAGGCGCTGCAGAACCTGCCAGCAGCCCTGAACCCGCTGACGCCCGCCGGACTGGCCGCCCTCAACCTGGAAGTCAATCGCCAGGCGGCCCTTGTGGCCTACGTCCACGACTTCCGCGTCATGCTGTGCCTCACCCTGTTGACCATGCCGCTGTTGCTGTTGATTCGGCCGGTCCGCGCCTCGGAGCACGCCTAATGGTTAACCCGCTACCCCCCCAAACAAAAGGACACTATATTTCCGCATGCATTACAGTGTTTCTTTAATGGAAACATAAAACATTGAAAAAGGATGTTCTGTGGAAACTCGTACGGAATTGTGTGACCTGTTGGTGGTGGGCAGTGGTGCAGCCGGGCTGACCGCTGCCATTGCTGCCCGCAAGGCGGGCCTTCAGGTGATTGTGGTGGAAAAGGAGGACCTTTTTGGCGGCACCACGGCCCTGTCGGGCGGCATGATCTGGATTCCAGGCAACCGGCACTCGGTGGCGGCCAATGCCAAGTCCGGCAAGGACGACTCGATAGACATTGCGCGCAAATACATACTGGACGAGGGCCGGGGCTATGTAAACCCGGAACGTGTCGAGGCCTACCTGACCTATGGCCGGGAGATGGTGGATTTTCTGGAGCGCGAATCCGAGGTCAAGTTCTACTCCATGGACTATCCGGACTATGTTTCGGCCAACCCCCACTCGCGCACTCAGCGCGGCCTGTGCACCGAGACCTACCAGACCAGCAAACTCGGCGAGCACCTCAAGACCCTGCGCAACCAACTGCCCCAAACCCTTTTCCTGGGCCTGGCCATTGGTTCCAGTGTGGAGATGAAAGAGTTCATGCGCGCGGGTCGCTCCCTCAAGTCGCTTGGCTTTGTGATGAAGAAGCTGGTGGCCCATGCACGCGACATGGTGCTGTATGGCCGCAGCGAGCAGATGGTGCGGGGCCGGGCGCTGGTCGGGCGCCTGGCGCGTACGGTGCTGGACCTGGAAATCCCGATGTGGCTGAACTCACCCTTGAGGCGCCTGATCTCGGAAAACGATGCCATCCGCGGCGCCATCATCGATACGCCCACGGGCCCGGTCCGGGTGCTGGCCCGGCGCGGCGTGGTGCTGGCCTGTGGCGGCTACGGCCGTGACGACAAGCGCCGCGCGGCCTCCTACCCCAAGGTGGCTGGCGGCCTGCCCCACCCCACGCCCGTGCCACTGGGCAACACCGGCGACGGTGTGCGCCTGGCCGAAAGCGTGGGCGGCCGCTTTGATGCGCATGTAACCCAGATTGGCTCGTGGATGCCGGTGTCGCAGATGCCGGGTGTGAGCGGCATCGAAGGCGTGTGGCCGCATCTGGTGGACCGCATGAAGCCTGGCTTTATTGCTGTCTCCCGCAAGGGCAAACGCTTTGTCAATGAGTCCTCGTCCTACCACCACTTCGTGCAGGGCATGATCGCCGTGAACGAGCAGGAGGGCGCCAGTGAAGCCGCCGCCTGGCTGGTTGCGGACAGCCGCACCGTCAAGCGCTGGGGCATGGGCTTTGTGCGCCCCTTCCCGGTTCCCAAGGGCAAGTACGTGCGCAACGGCTATCTGATCAAGGCCGACAGCCTGGCCGAACTGGCCAGCAAGACCGGCATAGACCCGCAAGGCCTGCAGGACACGGTGCGCGATTTCAACGCCGCCGCCCGCGCTGGCAAAGACCCGCTTTTCCACCGCGGCGAAAGCGTGTACGACTCCTACCAGGGCGATGACGAAGTCAAACCCAACAGCTGCCTGTCACCCGTGGAGCAGGGGCCGTTTTACGCGGTGCGCCTGTACGTGGGTGAGATCGGCACCTTTGCCGGCATTGCCGTTGATGCCTGCGCGCGCGTGCTGGACCAGCAGGGCCAGCCGCTCAAGGGCCTGTATGCCGTGGGCAACGACCAGGCCAGCGTGTTCGGTGGCGCCTACCCCGGCCCGGGCTCGACCATTGGCCCGGGCATGACCTTTGGTTACATCGCCGGTCGCCATGCCGCCGGCGTGCACGTCTAAGAATCACACAGCATGGAAATCTCCTACAAGAACAAACTGGTGGTCATTACCGGCGCTGCGCAGGGCAATGGCGCGGCCATGGCCCGCGGCTTCGCAGCCGCCGGTGCACGCGTCATTCTGGTAGACCGCAAGGCGCCAGAACTGGAGGTAACTGCACAGCACATCCAGGCCAGTGGCGGCCTGGCCCGTGCCTGCACGCTGGATGTGTCAGATGCCGATGCCTGCAAGGCGTTGGCAGCACGTATCCGGGCAGAGCACGGCCCGGCCTACGCCTTGGTGAACAATGCCGCCGTTCTGCTGCGCGCGCCCTTGCATGAGGGCGACCCGCTGCACGCCTGGCACACCACCATGCAGGTCAACCTGAACGGGCCGTTCTACATGGCGCTGGCCTTTATGGAGCAGCTCAAGGAGACGCAGGGCTCGGTGCTGAATATTGCCTCGGTGCAGACCTTTGTTTCCACACCCAACTCCGTGCCCTACACCGTATCCAAGGGCGGCATAGGGCAGCTCACCAAGGGGCTGGCCTGCGAGCTGGCAAGCCAGGGCGTGCGGGTCAACGCCCTGGCCCCGGGCCTGATGGCCACGCCCATGACGGAGTCCACTTTGCAAGACCCCCAGAAGCTGGAAAAGTTGCTGGTGCACGTGCCCATGAAGCGCTATGCCCAACCGGAAGAGCTCAATGGCGCGGCGCTGTTCCTGTGCTCGCACCACGCCTCCTACATCACCGGCGCCATCCTGCCGGTGGATGGCGGCTTCCTGGCCTGCTAGAACGCACGGACCGCGCGCCAAGCGCGCGGGCGCCACTCAGTCGCTGATCAGGGGCACACCGGTGCGGGCCTGGATGTAATCCAGCGTCACACCGGGCGCCAACTCCAGCAGCCGCAAACCCTGCGGTGTGACGTCCATCACACCCAGGTCGGTGATGATGCGGTCCACCACCGCGCGCCCGGTCAGCGGCAAGGTGCAGTGCTCCAGAATCTTCAAATCCTGCGCACCGCTCTTGTTGCGGGCCACATGCTCCATCAGCACGATCACCCGCGGCACACCGGCCACCAGATCCATGGCGCCACCCATGCCCTTGACCATCTTGCCGGGGATCATCCAGTTGGCCAGGTCACCGCGCGCGGTCACCTGCATGGCACCCAGGATGGACAGGTTGATCTTGCCGCCCCGCACCATGGCAAAGGCCTGGTCGCTGCTGACAATGGAGGAGCCCTTCAGGGTGGTAACGGTCTGCTTGCCGGCGTTGATCAGATCCGGGTCCACTGCTTCCTCGTACGGGAAGGGCCCTATGCCCAGCAAGCCGTTTTCGCTTTGCAGCCAGACCTCGATATCGTCTGGCACATGGTTAGCCACCAGCGTGGGGATGCCAATGCCCAGGTTGACATAAAAGCCGTCCTGCAACTCCTGCGCCGCACGTGCGGCCATCTGTTCCTGTGTCCAAGCCATGGGGTTCCTTTAGGCGATGCGTTGACGGGTGGTGCGCTTTTCAATGCGCTTCTCGGGGCTCGCGTTCTGCACGATGCGGTGCACGTAAATGCCAGGCAGGTGAATGTCATCGGGGGCGAGTTCACCGTTCTCGACGATGCGCTCCACCTCCACCACGCAGACCCGGCCGGCCATGGCCACAGCCGGGTTGAAATTGCGCGCCGTCAAATGGAAACGCAGGTTGCCGCTGCGGTCTGCCACATCGGCTTTGACCAGCGACACCTGCGGAAACAGGGCGTGCTCCATGACATAGGTTTCGCCGTTGAAATCGCGCAGCTCCTTGCCCTCGGCCACCAGGGTGCCCACACCCGTCCTGGTGAAGAAGGCGGGTATGCCAGCACCTCCGGCGCGCAACTTTTCGGCCAGCGTGCCCTGCGGCGTGAACTCCAGCTCCAGTTCGCCGGCCAGGTACTGGCGCTCGAACTCCTTGTTCTCGCCCACGTAGCTGGAAATCATTTTTTTGATCTGGCGTGACTCCAGCAGCAGGCCCAGGCCAAAGCCATCCACGCCGGCATTGTTGGAGATCACCGTCAGGTCTTTGGCCTGGCTGTGCTGCAGCGCCTCGATCAGGGCTTCGGGTATGCCACACAGGCCAAAGCCTCCCACCGCCAGCAGCGCACCATCGGCCACCAAGCCCTGCAGCGCGCTGGCTGCGTCCGGATAAATTTTGTTCATGCGTATTCCTGCAGGGCCTCGCGCACTGGCGGCACCCGGTTGTTACAGCGTGTATTCCACGCGCAAGTCGAAGATGTCGCGGGTGCGGCAATAGGGTTCGAGCAGACGGCCAATCGGTTTCATCAGATGCGGCTGAAGTTCGCCATCGATATAGAACTCGTCCTTGGCATGCACAGCCAGCACTTCGGCCAGCACCAGGCTGGAGACGCTGGGGTGCTCGCCGAACTCGATGATTTGCAGCAGGCGGCATTCAAAGTTCACCGGGGCCTGGGCCACCAGCGCCGCCTTCACGAAGCTGGCCGGCACCGGTGTCAGGCCGGTCATCTCAAACTCGCTGACATGGCTGGGGAATTCGGCACCGGCATTGCTCATGGACTGTGCCATCTCTTCGGTGCAGGGCACGGCCACCACAAACTCGCGCGCAAATTCAATATTGCGCAGCGTGTCCTTCTTCTCGCCACCACGCCTGCGCCGCGTGGAAACCGAAAAGCTCAACACCGGCGGCGACACGCTGGCAATGCTGATGGAACTCAGCGGCGCCACATTCTGCACACCACTTTCGCCCACCGTACTCACCAGCGCAATCGGGCGCGGAACAATCGCCCCGGCCAACAGGTGGTGCAGCACCCGGAAGTCCAGGCCCTTGGGATCGATCAGCATCTTCAGGCCTTGGCGGGGCGGTATTCCACATAGGTGGAGGTGCCTTCGGGCCAGTCGGCATCCTTCGGCACAGGGCCTGCGCGGTTGCGGTCGCGTTGGCCCAGCAGCTTGGGGTAATCCGCCAGGCTGAGGTAATACATGAATGACAACTTGCGCTCGGCAAAGCGCCAGACGCCGTCCTGCTTTTCATAGATGTCGGCATAGCGCAGGGCGGTGACCATGGCCTGCTCGTTGCGCCAGACTTCGGCATGCGACGCCACGGTGCCGGTAGCACGCGTTGCGCTCTCGAAGGTAATGAGCTGGTCGTGCGTGAAGTGGTTGGTGGCACCCAGCACGCTGAAGCGTGACTTGAACTGGTCCACGATGGCCTGCGGCCCGGTGGCCCCCATGGCGCCATCGGCCGAGCCAAAGAATGCGTTGGCGGTGAACAGCGTACCCACGGTATCGAGATCGCGGTTGTCGATGGCAATGTTGTAGGTTGACACCATCTCGCGCAGTGCTAGGCGGTCTTCCACGCGGGTGATGCGTTCTTCCAGAGTCAGGGCGGCGCTCATGCTTTGCTTTCTGTTGGGGTTGCGCTTGAGGCGGCCTGCTTTTCGGCCCGGTATTGCGCAACGTAGTGCGCCACCGATTTGTGGAAATTCTGCGCGCCGCCCTCGTTACGGCCAAACAGCATCTCGGTCACCGCACCGGTCTTGATACCGGCCTGGATGCTGAAGCTGCTGGAGTAGTCCTCATCGCGCACCACGGCCGTATACAGCGCAATGCGGTCCTGCATGGCCTTGGTTTCTTCGGCGCTCATGCTAGCCGGGTCGCGTGTGGACACATGGTTTTGCACCGTGACGCAGCGGTCGGAGCTGATGGGGAACAGCTGAGACACCAGGCCACCGGCCTTGTTGGCAGAAATGGAAATCATGGGAAACAGCGTGCGCACGGCATGGAAGTGGTGCTCGGTGTAGTCGGACTCCGGCACATCCTTCATCTTGGCCATCAGCGCCGGGTCGTAGCCCCAGGCATTGCCGCCCATGCGCTGGTGAGGTCCGCAATCCAGCGGGCCGTAGGCGTCGTAAATCGAGACCGAACTCAGGCTCTCCCGCTTCCACAGTTCGTGCAGCGTGGTGCGGTGCAAAAAGGGTATGTGGTAGGACTCGACATAGCCGTCGTGCGTGATCTTCCAGTTGGCGCTCTCCAGCCGTGGGCGGCCGTGCACAAACCACTTGTCCGCTTCCAGACAGGTCAACTCTTCGAGCATGCCGCCCAGGTATTCGTCCAGGTTGAAGGTCATACCGCGGGTGAGGCTGACAAAGATGAAGCCCACACGCTCCTCGCAAGGCAGCTCGCGCAGGTTCAGGGAACACTTGTCCACTTCACCAAACTTGCGCGGGTCGGCCACTGCCACCAACTTGCCATCGGTGGCAAAGCGCCAGGCATGGTAGGGACAGACAAAAGTTTTGGTGTTGCCCAGTTCGTCGCTGGTGGGTGTGACGGCGCGGCCGCGGTGGGTGCAGGTGTTGATGAAAGCACGTACCTTGTTGTCGTCACCGCGCACGATCAGCACCGGCACATCCAGAATCTGCAGCGCCTTGTAGTCGCCCGGATTGCGCAGCTCACAGCTCAGCGCCAGCATCAGCGGCAGGCGGCGGAAGATGGCGTTCATCTCTTCATCCCAGCTCTGCGGGAAATACGTCTCTACCGGCAACTTGTAGATCTCGGGGGTGGAATCGGTGGTGCCGGCAGCGGCGTGCTGCACCACGCGCTTGACCATCTGAATCGTCTGTTCCTTCTCGTACGGGGACTGGGCCATCTCTATCTCCTGAGGGGCACACACAGCCGGAATGGCTGCGTGCTGGTTGTTTCCTGCACCTGGGGCCAACAAGGCCTCCATAAGCGTGCCAGAGTATGAATCAAGCAAATCAAATCAGGAAATAGTGTTTTCCCTAAGTTGATTTATAAATTCAAATAAGAAATAATTATTCCAATGTGGAAACTTTAAAGGGCATTCATGGCACATCAGTCTTGGCTTCTGGAGCACGGTTCAATTATTGACGGTACGGGGAAAGCGCCTTTTCAGGGCAGCGTGCTGGTAGAGGGGAACATGATCACTGCCGTGGGCGCAGAGGCCGACCAGAAGGCCGCCGCCCTTCCCGGCACCCAGCGCCTGGATGCCACCGGTATGACGGTGATGCCGGGCCTGATTGACGCCCATGTGCACTCCACCTTTGACGATGCCGCCGGCCACGACGAGCTGTTCTACCACCGCCGCCCCGGCATGGCCGCCATCACCACGGTGCGCAATGCCCGCAAGATCCTGACGGCCGGTGTCACCGGCTACTTTGATGTGGACTCCATCTTTGACCTGGGCATCGATATCAAGGAAGCCATTCAGCACGGCGTGGTGGAAGGCCCGCGCATTGCTGCGGGCAGCTATGCCCTGATGACCTCGGTGGGCGGCGCTGCCGGTCGGCTCATGCCCGACCACGGCACCATGGCCTACGCCCGTCTGGTCAGTGGCAAGGACGAAATCATTGCCGAGGTGCGCCGCCAGATCAAACAAGGCGCCGACTGGATCAAGGTCCATGTGACCGGCTCGCTCGGACACCGCCGCAGCGAAGGCGAACTGGTGACCTTCACCATGGAAGAGATGCGCACCATCACCGCGATCGCGCATGACCTCGGTGTGCCGGTAGCGGGCCATTGCCGCAGCGCCAAATCGATTGTGATGGCCTGCGAGGCCGGTTTCGACCAGATCATCCATGGCACCTCCATGGACGATGCGGCCCTGGATGCATTGGTCAAATACCAGGCGCATCTGGTGCCGGCCCTGACATTCCAGGCCAACCTGTCGGACTTCGGCGATGCCATCCATGCCAGCCCCGCGCTGCAGGACCTGTTCCGCAAGGAAATCGAAACCAGCTCTGCCATGTTCCGCAAGGCCTTTGATGCCGGTGTGCCGCTGCTGTGCGGCTCCGAGTCCGGCTTTTCGGTCACGCCTTATGGCGACTGGCATTACCGCGAGATGGAAGTGTTCGTGCAGCACTTCGGCCTGACGCCCCTGCAAGCCATCCAGTGCGCCACCGAAAACGGCGCCCTGTGCCTGCGCCTGAAGGACAAGGTCGGCACCATCCAGAAGAACCGCCTGGCCGACCTGCTGGTGGTCAAGGGAGACCCCTCCAAGGACGTGACCCTGCTGGGCCAGCGTGAACAGTTGCACGCCGTGATGGCCAATGGGCGCTTCATTGACCTGCAGCGCCAGGATCCGGTGCGCAGCAACATCCCCGAATGGCGCTGCCACGACTTTGGCGAGATTCTCACCAAGGACATCGTGGCCAAGGCACGTGCGGCCAAGTAATAAGAAACACAGGCCCATGCCCAAAAAGCTCGCCCTCATCACCGGCTCCAGTGGCGGCATTGGCGCAGCCATTGCCGCTGCGGCCAGCCGCGACGGCTACCGCCTGGCCCTGCTGGACGTGAATGCCGCTGCACTCCAGGCCACGTCCGCCAGCCTGCCCGATGCCACTGCCTTTACCTGCGACATCACCGATGCGGCGCAAGTCGCACAGGTATTGCAGACCCTGGGCCAGGTGCCCGAACTGCTGGTCAACAACGCCGGCATCGTGAAGTTCGCACCCCTGCTGGACATCACCGTGCAGGACTTCCGCCGCATTCTGGACATCGACCTGACCGGCGCCTTTGTGGTGTCGCAGCAGGTGGCTTCGGGCCTGCGCGATGCAGGCAAGCCGGGCTCCATCGTCAACATCGCCTCGATTGGCGGCATCACCCCCAGCTTTGGCACCAACGCCTATGCCGCCGCCAAGGCCGGCCTGATCAAGCTGACCGAGCTGATGGCGCTGGAGTGGGGCGCCTTGGGCATCCGCGTCAACACCGTGTCGCCCGGCTTCATCGATGGTGGCATGAGTGCTGCGGTGTACGCCAATGCCAGCACGCGCGCCGTGCGCACGGCGGCGGTGCCGCTCAAGCGCCTGGGCCTGGAGCAAGACATTGCCGATGCCGTGCTGTTCCTGGCCTCAGAAAAGGCCAACTACATCAGCGGCCACAACCTGGTGGTGGACGGGGCCCTGACGCACAGCCTGTTGAACCAGATACCGCGGGAATGACATGCTGAAAAACCTGGTACTCACCGGCGGCCTCTACCACCCCTTTGCCGACGCCTCGCGGACCCTGCAGGCCCTGCTGAACGAAGCCGGCTTTGCCAGCACCGTCACCGACGACCTGGACCACGGCTTTGCCGAACTGGCCACGGGCAACTACGACCTGCTGACGGTCTATGCCCTGCGCTGGACCATGCCGCAGGAAAAGTTTGCCGCCCAGCGCGCGGAGTCGGCCTTCAGCCCCAGCCCGGCGCAGCGCCAGGCCCTGCAGCAGCACCTGGATGCGGGCAAGGGCGTACTGGCCCTGCACACTGCCGCCATCTGCTTTGATGACTGGCCCGAATGGCAGGACGCCGTGGGCGCGCGCTGGACCTGGGGCCATTCCTACCACCCGCCTTTGGGCACGGTGCAGGTGCAGCCCACCGCCAACAGCCACCCCATCGTAGCCGGCTTGCCCGCCTTTGCCTTGGAGGACGAGGCCTATACCGACATGGTGGTTGCACCCGGCGTGCAGCCGCTGATGGAGGTGCGTGCCGCCGGGCAAACCGAGTTCTCGCCCTGCCTGTGGACCCGCACACTGCCCAGCGGGCGCCTGGTCTATGACGCCCTGGGCCATGACAGCGCATCGCTCGCAAACAGCGTGCACCGGCAAATCATCCAGCGCGCGGCCCGCTGGGCCAGCGGGCAAACCCTCTGAACCCAACACAACCCCAAGAGACACCTACATGAACAGCTCGATTGAAAACCTGTCGATCCTGGTAACCGGTGGCGGCTCCGGCATTGGCGAAGGCACGGCGCGCTACCTGTGCGCCCAGGGCGCACGCGTCACCATCACCGGCCGCCGGGCCGACCGCCTGCAGGCAGTGGCCGCCTCCCTTGGTGAGCGCTGCAGCTGGCTGGCCGCCGATGTGTGCCTGGCAGCTGACCGCCAAGCCGCGCTGCAACAGGCCCTGCAGCATGGAGGCGGGCGCCTCGATGCACTCATCAACAACGCCGGTATCACCCACCACAGCGGCCTGGAAGGTCTTGACGACGAAGCCCTGAGCCGGGTGCTCAACACCAATGTGAATGCACCGCTGCTGATGACGCAACTGGCCTTGCCCGCGCTGCAGGCCGCCAAAGGCTCGGTGGTCTTTATCGGCTCGGTGCACTCCCGTCTGGCACTGCCCGGACGGCTGGCCTATGCAGCATCCAAGGGCGCGATTCTGACGGTCTCGCGCGTGCTGGCGGCCGAGCTCGGCCCCAAGGGCGTGCGGGTGAAT
This sequence comes from Rhodoferax lacus, assembly GCF_003415675.1. GTDB lineage: Bacteria > Pseudomonadota > Gammaproteobacteria > Burkholderiales > Burkholderiaceae_C > Allorhodoferax > Allorhodoferax lacus. Next base: position 20,568 of record NZ_QFZK01000019.1, on the reverse strand, counting down.
TGCGTGATACCCGGGGCTGTGGCCACCGAGATCAATGCCGCTGCCAGCGGACAGGACCTGGAGGAATCCAAACGCCTGTTCCGCAACCTGGCAGCCCTGCATCCGATTGGCCGCATTGGTGAACCAGAGGATATCGCCCAGGCAATTCACTACCTGTTACTGGCTTCGTGGACCACGGGCGCTGTGCTCGATGTCGACGGTGGAATGGGACTTGGCTCTACCAAGATTTAACGCGCAACCGGCGCATATATATATTTATTTATCAGGACAAAAAAAATGGATGAAGCTACCGTTAAAGGCAAGTTGTTGGCCCCCTCGATTGGCGATGATTCCCTGGCGCAGGCCCGGGCCTTGCTGGGCATGCCGATCCGCGTCGAGCAATGGAACGAGGAAGCCAGCTGGGACGCCATACGCCACTATTCCTGGGGCATTGGCGATGACAATCCGCTGTTCTGCGACCCGGCCTATGCCAAGACCACGAAGTGGGGTGGCCTGGTGGCACCGCCCACCTTTTTCTTTGGCATCTGGGATGCCGTGGTCGCCCCCGGGCTGCCCGATGTGCAGTGGTTCTACTCCGGCATTGATGCCGAGTTCCACCAGCCCATCCGCCGCAACGATGTGGTGACAGCCAAGGCCGAGTATGTGGATGCCCAGCCCCTGTCGGGCAAGACCGTCTCCAACATGATCGTGCAGACGGGCGACGTGCAGTACACCAACCAGGACGGCCATTTGCTGACCCGGGTGAAGTCGCACACCTTCCGTGTCGGGCGCCAGTCCGCCGAGGGTGGCCTGCGCTACGCACCGCGCGAAAAGCATGTGTACAGCGCCGACGAGCTGGAAAAAATTGTCAGTGCCCAGGTCAACGAATACCGCCGCGGCGCCGAGGTACTGTTCTGGGACGACGTAGTGGACGGCACCCTGTTGCCCGGCACCGTGCGCGGCCCCATCAACCAGCAGGACATGACGGCCTACTACTGCGGCGCCGTGGGCACCTCGGGCTACAAGTCCACCAAGCTGCGCTGGAAGTACCGCGACTGGGCCCACCATAGCCCCGAGCGTCTGCCCAACAACTACGACAAGAGCTACTTCGGTGCGGCTGTGCTGCCCAGCATCGGCCACCAGGATGCCAAGGTTGCCACCCAGGACCTGGGCATGCCCGGCCCGTATGACAACGGCCCGCAGCGCTGCGGCATGGTCACCACCACGCTGACCAACTGGATCGGCGACCAGGGCTTTGTCCGCGCCTTGAGCATCCGCCTGAAGCTGCCGGTCATCTTTGGTGACTGCACCTACACCAAGGGCCGTGTCACGGGCAAGCGCATCGAAGGCGAGCGCGCCCTGGTGGACCTGGAAGTGTGGGCCGAGAACCAACTGGGCCAGACCACGGCCAAGGGTAGCGCCACGGTCGAACTGCCCCGTCGTTAACCCTTGCCAAGGCACGCCTGATGAGTTCCCTCCACTCCCTTTTGCAGCCCGCCAGCATCGCGCTGGTGGGTGCCTCGCCGGACGCCCGCAAGCTGGCAGGGCGGCCCCTGGCTTACCTGTTGCGCTACGGCTTCCAGGGCCAGGTGTTTGCCGTCAATCCCAAGTACCCGGATATCGGTGGCGTGCCCTGCTTTCCCAGCATCAGCGCGCTGCCGCGGGATATAGACCTGGCGCTGATCCTGTTGCCCGCGCACCAGGTGGCCGATGCGCTGGAGCAGTGCGCGCTGCAGGGTGTGCGCTGCGCCATCTCGATTGCCGGTGGCTTTGCCGAGGCCGGCAGTGCGGCCGAGCAGCAACGCCTGACCGACATCTGCCAGACCCATGGCATACGCCTGATTGGCCCGAACTGCGTCGGCGCCCTGCATCCTGCACTGGGCATGGCGGCTACTTTCTCCAGCGAGCTGCGCAACCGCATGCCGCGCCCCGGGCGCATGGCACTGTTCACGCAATCGGGCGCGCTGGGCAATGCGCTGCTGCAAAGCTTCAACGACCTGGACATAGGCCTGGCCTACTGGGTCTCGTCCGGCAACGAGGCCGATGTGGGGCTGATGGACCTGGTCGAGCACAGCATTGAGGATGACAACATCAACCTCATTGCGCTCTACATCGAAGGCCTCAAGCATGGCGAGCGCCTGAGCGAGCTGACTCGAAAGGCACGCCTGAAGAACAAGGCCATCGTGGTGCTGCGCGCCGGCAAATCCCAGCTCGGACGGGCTGCAGCGGTGTCGCATACCGGCAAGTTGGCGGGCGCCTGGAAGGTATGGCAAGACGTGTCGCGCCAGGCCGGGATCATATCGGTGGAGACACTGGATGAACTGCTGGATGTGGCCATTGTGTTTGACCGTCTGGGCTTCCCCGGCGGCAGTGGCACCCAGGGCCTGGGCGTGCTCACGGTGTCCGGCGGCATGGGTGTGCTGATCTCGGACGCGGCTGCTGAATTCCAGCTGCCGCTGCCCCCGTTTTCCGGTGCAACCCAGGCGCGCCTGCGCGGCCTGCTGCCGGCACAGATGACCGTGGCCAACCCGGTGGACACTGCGCTGTTTACCGATGAAATGGGCTTTGCGGCCTGCGCCGAAGCGGTACTGGAAGACCCCGGCATCGATGTGCTGCTGGTGGTGATGACGCGCCTGGCGCACGACTACAAGGCCATGCTGCCGTGGCTGGCGAAGCAGGCCAATACCGCCCGCAAGATCGGCAAGTGCCTGGCCATTTCCTATCTGTCGTCGTCCGACGCCTTTGAGCGCGAAGACCGCAGCCTGCTGCTGGAGAGCGGCGCCCTGATGCTGCCCACACCCGACCGCGTGGCCCGGGCACTGGGGCACCGCCACCGGGTGGCACAGTTACCCCGCTACACGGCGCAGCCCCAGGTAGACACGCCGCAGCAAAGCCAGACCATGCAGGACTTCTTGCGTCTGGCGGGCGTGCCCCAGGTGCCGGAAGGCCTGTTTCAGGACATGGGTGCCGCGGTCAAATTCGCCGACACACAGGGTTATCCCGTGGTCCTCAAAGTGTCCTCGCCCGACATCGCCCACAAAACCGAGGCTGGTGGTGTGGCGTTGAATCTGAAGGACGCCGACAGCCTGCGTGCCAGCTGGCTGCAGATGGAGCAAAGCGTGGCGACCTATGCGCCGCTGGCCCGGATTGATGGCTACGCGGTGCAGCCCATGGTGCTGGATGGTTTTGAGCTGATCGTGGGCTGCTCGGTAGACCCGGAACTGGGCCGGGTGCTGATGGTGGGCGCCGGTGGCATTTATGCCGAAGTGTTCGATGATGTGTGCTTTTTGGCCTTGCCCACCAGTGCGCCGGAAATACGCGCCGTGCTGGCGGGTTTACGCTGCGCCCCCATCCTGGCCGGTGCACGCGGACAGCCAGCCTTGGACATCGAAGCGGCGACCCAGGCGATTCTGCGCCTGGCCAGCCAGTTCGTGGCCGACGAATGGGTGCGGGAAGTGGATATAAATCCCCTGCGCGTACGAATGAATGGACGTGGCGCCATTGCCCTCGATACACTAGTTGTTCCGGACAAAAATTAGATTTGGAGACCATCAATATGAACACGACCGCAGCCAACGCCCCAGTCCTTGAGGAAGACGCTGCACCGTCTCAAACGGAATATATGAAATCACTGCGGACCGGCTTGCGGGTTCTGCTGTGCTTTGAAAACTCCAAGAGGGATTTGGGTGTTACCGACATCGCCTTGCGTACCGGGCTGGCCAAGAGCCAGGTTTCCAAAATCATGAGCGCCCTGGTGGACAGCGGCCTGGTGGAGCAAGACCCCGCCACCCGCACCTACCACATAGGTCAGCGCTCCTATTTGTTGGGCTCGCGCTACACCACGCACGACACGCTGTGCCAGGCCGCCACCCCGGTGATGCGCGAATTGCTCAACAGCACGGGCCACAGCATCCGGCTGTCGATCCCGCACCGGGACCAGTCGCTCTACCTGATTGGCCTGGAAGGGCCGCAGTTTATTGACACCGGCTGGCATTCGGGCAACTGCGTGCCCATGGGCGCCTCGTCCGCGGGGCGCATTCTGATCGCTTTCATGGAGCCTGCAGAGCGCGAGCGCATCCTGAATATTGCGGTGCCTGCGATAACGCCCGAAACGGTGACGGACATGGCCGAGATTGCCAAAATTGTGCAGCAGGGGCGGGAGACCGGCTATGTGGTGCAGCGCAATGAAACCAGCATTGGCCTGGGCGTGATTTCTGTACCGTTGTTCACCGAAAACCAGAAGGTGATTGGCGCACTGGGTGCTGCCTTTCCGGCCCACTTCCTGAGCACCAAGGAAGAGCAGGACCTGATCCGCGCCCTGCACGCCTCGGCCAGGTCCATTTCACAGCGACTGGGCTGTGCCGTCTATCCGGTGCGTGCCCTGCCACCGGCTGCCTCCTAGATTCCACCCTTTTTTTACGGGCAGGGATGCGTATCCCTGCCCCTGCCCACCATGAACTCTCCCACCATTGCTGCTGTATTGCAGGGAATGCGCTTGGTCGCTGAAAACGTGATCAGCCTGGAGCTGCGCGCCGCAGACAGCACGTTTGCCCTGCCGCCCTTTGAGCCCGGCGCGCACATCGACCTTCACCTGCCCAACGGCCTTGTGCGCAGCTACTCGCTCACCAACCCGGGCGCAGCACCCGACTGCTACCAGGTAGCGGTGCTGCACGACCGCAACAGCCGCGGCGGCTCGCGCCATATCCACGAGCAGCTGCGCGTGGGCACGCCCCTGGGCATCTCCGCGCCGCGCAATCTGTTCAAGCTCAACGAGGACGCCGAACACAGCTTTTTGCTGGCCGGCGGCATCGGCATCACGCCCCTGTATGCGATGGTGCAGCGCCTGGCGCAACTCGGCCGCTCGGCCGACCTGGTGGTGTGCGCGCGCAACCGGGGCCAGCTGTCATTCCTGAAGGAGTTGCAGGCCCTGGTTTCACCCCAGCTGCGCCTGCACCTGCATCTGGACGAGGAAGCCGGTGGTCCACCGGACCTGCGGGCACTGCTGGGCGCACACGGCCCGGACACGCACTTCTATTGCTGTGGCCCACACCCCATGCTGCAGGCCTTTGAAGACACCTGCGCAGCCCTGAACCTGCCCCATGTGCACCTGGAGCGCTTTGCCGCAGCCCCAACGGCTGCAGCCCCGATGGCAGCACCTCGCACGTACACGGTGCGGCTGCAGAAGTCAGGCCAGGTTCTGGAAGTGAGCACCGCACGCCCCTTGCTGGACAGCTTGCTTGCGGCAGGCGTAGATGCAGGGCACAGCTGCCGTGAAGGCATTTGTGGCGCGTGCGAGACCCCGGTGCTGGAAGGCGAGATAGACCACCGTGACAGCATCCTGAGCCAGGCCGAGCGCGATGCCAACCGCTCAATGATGGTCTGTGTGTCGCATTGCAGGTCAGCGCACCTGGTGCTGGACCTGTAGAACGCAGGCCAGGGCGGCAGGTGTGCTGCGCTGCCCCGGCTGGCGTTCAGAGTTGCAATTCCGCGCCCATACGGCGCGGCCTTTGCGCCGCCTGCTGGCCGGCAATAAAACCGTAGGTCAGGGCCACACCAATCGTTCCACCGGCGCCCCAATAGGCCTGTCCGGCCGGTGAAGCCACACAGTTTCCCGCACCGAAGAGGCCGGGAATCGGTTCGTCGTTCTGGTCCAGCACCCGGGCCTGGGTGTCAGTGATGGGGCCGCCCTTGGTGTCGAGCGCCGCGGCAGCCAGGATGATGCAGTGGTAGGGGCCGCTGTCTGACAGCGGATGCATGGCGCCGCTGGCCGCACCCGGGCGCGGCGCCTGTGCCCAGGCTTTTTCAATGGGTGACTCGCCGCGCGCAAAGTCCAGATCATTGCCGGCCAGCGCCATGGTATTGAAGCGCTCCAATGTGGCTTGCAGATTGACCTGGAACGCATTGTCCAGCGTCACGCCGCCGGTATGTGGGCTGAGCTGCTGCAGCCTGACACTGACCTTCGCGGCCAGTTGCGCCCAGGTGGGAGCCGAGATCACATAGTCCAGTGTTTCACCCGGTGTGGGAATGGGAAACTGGAAGCGTGAGGGCTGCGGGTTGTTGACCAGTGCATCGTCAAACAGCCAGAACAGCAGGTGGTTGGGGTATTCGCGCGCACCCGCATCCCAGTGGAAATGCACCTGGCCGCGTTCGTTGTAGGTGGCCTTCTCGTTCATCACGCGCTTGCCGTGGCGGTTCACCATCAGCATGCTGTCGCCATAGGGCGAGTACACATCGCGCAGTGTGGAGCGGTTGCGCAGTGCCAGCTCCAGCACCAGCTGCGACCACCAGGCGTGCGTCATGTTGCCCAGTGACGCGCCCAGCGCCGTGGCCATGGGAATGAAGTCTCCCGTGCTGCCTTCGCAGGCCGCGCCGCCCATCACCGGTCCGCGCAGGTATTCCAGCGCCAGCTTGGGGTTGTGCAAAAAGCCTCCCGTTGCAAAGACGATGCCCTGGCGCGCACCCATCAGCTCGGTGCGCCGCCCGGCGCGTACCTCGGCGCCTATCACCTCGCCCTGCGGGTCTTTGAGCAGTTGCAGCACGCGGCTGTCGGTCTGGAATTGCACGCCCAACTTTTCACAAGCGGCCAGCAGTTGGTCAATCAGGATCTGCCCCTCCAGCTTGTCGATACCACGGCGGAAGCCCTCCCAGGTCAGTGGCTTGAGGGCACGCCCCACGGGGGCCGTGTCTTCGGGCATATCGGCGTAGTAATCGGGGTAGAAAATTTCTTCCAGCGCCAGCACGCCGTCGTCAACCAATGCATCGATGGCGACATGGCCCATGTCGTAGAAAGTCTCGATCAGGCGGAGCTTTTCAGGGGGCAACCCCAGGGAGGGATGCTGCGCGTTGTAATGTGTGGGATAGGCGCTTTTGGCCATGTAGCGGATGGCGTCCGAACGGTCGTCTACCAGCCCGCGCGCGCGCATGTAGCGGTTGTTGGGAATCCACAGCACGCCGCCGGACTTGGCGGTGGTGCCGCCGGCCAACAAGGCCCGCTCCAGCACCAGCACGGTGGAGCCCGCGCGCGCGGCCTGAACTGCCGCCGTGAGTCCGGCCACGCCGGAGCCCACCACCACTACATCGGCTACGCGGGTCCACTCAGAGCCCCACTCTTTGTCTTCGTCTATCAACTGGGTTTGCATACGGGCTGCCTTGGAGGGGTAAACGGCTTCGCAAAATCGGAAGGGCTCAGGCGCTTGCTGCGGCATAGCGCTGGGCGCACTGCCAGCCCGTGTCGGCCAAGGGCCCCGCCTTGGCGCCCACAGCTACTGCATCGGGTGCAGCGGCATTGCCGGCATGGGCACGCTGGGCGATGCCGTGCAGGATGCCCGCCATGCGGAACAGGTTGTAGGCCATGTAGAAGTCCCAATGCGCAATCGCATCGCGACCGGTAGCGCGGGCGTATTGCCGCACATAGTCTGCTTCGCTGGGCAGGCCGAGCGCTGCCAGGTCCTCGCCGCCAATGCCGCGCCACAGGGAGGGCGGAATATGCCAAGCCATGCACTGGTAGGACAGGTCGGCCAGCGGGTGACCCAGCGTGGACAGCTCCCAGTCAATCACGCCGATCACGCGGGCCTGGGTGGGGTGGAAGATCAGGTTGTCCAGGCGGAAGTCGCCATGCACGATGGACGATTCTTCGCCTTCTGGAATATGTTGGGGCAGCCACTCCATCAGCTGGCGCATGGAGTTGCTGATGGGCAGTGTGGACTCGGCCATTTGCCGCGACCAGCGCTGGATCTGGCGGCCAAAATAATTGCCTGGCTTGCCAAAACTCTCCAGGCCCACTGCCTTGTAGTCCACGCCATGCAGGGCCGCCAGCACCCGGTTCATCTCGGCATAGATGGCGCCACGCTCAGCGGGCGCCATGCCGGGCAGGGTTTGGTCCAGCAGCACGCGCCCGTCCAGAAACTGCATGACATAGAAGGCCGCACCCAGCACGCTGCTGTCTTCGCAGTAGGCCAGCATGCGTGGCACAGGCACAGGCGTGTCTTGCAGCGCCTTCATGACGCGGTATTCACGGTCAATGGCATGGGCCGACGGCAGCAATTCTCCGGACGGCTTCATGCGCAGGATGAATTGCTCTGCGCCGCAACTGACTCGGTAGGTCGGGTTGCTCTGGCCGCCGGTCAGGCGGGTCACAGACACCGCTCCCGGGCCGCACAGACCCTGTTGTTGCAGATAGCTTTGAAGGGCCGGAAGGGCCAGGCTTTTAATCATAGGGAGCTCACCAGATGGGCGCCGTCGACGGCCAGTGCCGCGCCGGACATGGCCGCGCCGGCATCGGACGCCAGCAGCAGCAGCGGGCCGTCCAGGTCACTCAGCGCGCCGAAACGGCGGCTGGGAATTCTGGCGCGGAGTTTGTCCCCGGCTTCGCTGCCGAGGAATTCCTTGTTGAGGTCGGTGGCGATATAGCCAGGCAGCAAGGCGTTGACGCGGATGCCGTTGCGCGCCAGCTCCAGCGCCAGCGCCTTGGTCAGCTGCAGCACACCGGCCTTGGACACGGCGTAGGGCGCCACGCCACCGGCGACCCGCTCGGCCAGGATGGAGGCCACATTCACGATGCAGCCGCCCTGGGCGCCCTGCACCAGGCGGCGCGCGGCCTCGGTTGCCACCAGCCAGGCACCGCGCAGGTTGGTGTCCATCACGCTGTCGAAGTCGGCCACGGTTTGCTGCAGCGCCGGTTTGGTGATCGTGACGCCGGCGTTGTTGACCACGATGTCTGCCACACCCCATTCGGCGATGCGGTCAAAGGCACGGACCACGCTGCAGTCGTCACTCACATCCATCTCCACGGCATAGGCCGTATGGCCGCTGGCGTTCAGGGTCTGCGCCAGGTCGGCGAGCCGGTCCAGGCGGCGCGCGGCCAGCACCACGCGCGCACCGGCCTGCGCCAGCACGCCGGCAAAGTGCTGCCCCAGGCCGCTGGTGGCGCCGGTGACCAGCGCCAGCTTGCCGTGCAGACCAAAGGGGCCCAGTGCCGCACTACTGAGCGTCATGCCGACACCTGCTGCGCGCGGGTGTGCGCCTGGCCGATCTTGCGCGCCATGCTCCAGCGGTGCACTTCGCTGGGGCCGTCGTAGATTTGAAAAGCCCGCATGTCCTGGAAGATGCGCATCACCACGCTTTCGTCGGTGACGCCGCGCCCGCCCAGCACTTGCACACAGCGGTCCACCACGCGCCAGCTGGCCTCGGAGCAGATCACCTTGGCGCGGCTGGACTCGAAATTGCAGCTGTCGCCACGGTCGAGCAGCCAGGCGGTGTGCAGGATGTGCAGCTGCGCGGTGTGCAGGTCCATGTCGTTGTCTGCCAGTTTGAAGCCCACACCTTCGTGTTCCAGCAGGGGCTTGCCAAAGGCTTGCCGCTCCATGGCGTATGCCACGGCGCAATCGTGCGCCCGGCGCGCCTGGCCCAGCCAGCGCATGCAGTGCGTCAGGCGGGCCGGTGCCAGCCGCACCTGCGCATAGCGGAATCCCTTGCCGACCTCACCCAGCACGTTGGCAGAGGGAACACGCAGGCCGTCGAACGTCACTACGCAGTGGCCACCGGCAAAGCAGCTGTCCATGGCATGCATCTGGCGTTCGATGCGAATGCCGGGCGCGTCCATATCGCTCAGGAACATGGTGGCGGTGCCGTCTTCCATGCGCGCCATGATGATGGCGTAGCTGGCGCCCTCGGCACCGGTGATGAACCATTTGGTGCCATGGATCACGTAGTCGTCACCGTCCTTGACGGCCGTGGTCCGCAGCATGGACGGGTCCGCACCAGCGCCGGGTGCGGGCTCGGTCATGGCAAAGCAGGAGCGGATGTGGCCCTGCACCTGCGGGCGCAACCAGCGCTGCTTGTGGGCCGTGCTGGCCACTGCCTCCATCAGGTGGATGTTGCCCTCGTCGGGCGCGTGGATGTTGAGTGCGGTGGGTCCCAGGCACGAGTAACCGGCCTCTTCAAAGACCACGGCTTTTTGCACATGCGTCAGGCCCATGCCGCCCATGTCCACCGAGGCATGCGGCGTCAGCAGGCCCGCAGCGCGGGCTTTGGCCACCAGCTCCTGGCGCAAGGCATCGGTGGGGCCGTGCGGCGTTTGCCGGGCGTCACGCTCGTACGGAATGATCTGCTCGCGAATAAAGCTGCGCACGTGCGCACGCAGTGACTCTGTGTCGTCTGAATAGGAAAAGTCCATTGCGGTACACCAGGTGACAAGGCGAAAAAAAGGGGCGGATGGCCGCCCGCCGGGAACCCTGCTGCCTGTGCAGTCCAGGGTTTTGAAACCCGTGCCGTGTGGGGCTTAAGGCGCAAGCACAAACTTGCCGTTTTTCACCACCATGACGCTCATGCCGGAGAAGGGCACGCGGTCTGCGTTGACGGAATACTTGCTTTGGCCCACGACCACGGGCACGTCCTTGGTCTTGGACAGGGCCACACGGATGGCGTCACGGCTGGGGTTGTGGCCTGCGGTCTTGAGGGCTTGCAGTGCCACGCGCACAGCGCTGTAGCCCACGGCTGCCCAGTTGTCGGCCTCGGTGTTGTACTTGGCCTTGTAGGCGCCGGCAAAGGCACGGCTGTTGTCATCAAAGCCGCCTGGCACCCAGTCGCCTATGAAGAAGACATCTTCCACCGCCTTGCCACCGCGCTCCACAAAGGCCGGCGAAGACAGCGCGTTGTGACCCACGATGCGGGTCTTGGGGTCCAGCCCGGCCTGGCGCAGCTGGATGATGATGTTGGCAGCCTGGGATGCGGTAGCCGAGATGAAGACGCAGTCCTGGTCGCCACCGGCGACCTTGGTGGCCAGCGCGCTGAAGTCCGAGTCGGTGCCCTTGATGGCTTCCACCGAGTTGATCTTGGTGCCGCGGGATTTCACCGTGTTCTCGAAGACCTTTTGCATCTGGACGTAGATTTCCACGTCCATGATGCCGATGACGGTGCAGCTCTTGGCCTTGAGTTTGTCGACGGTGTAGTTGGCAATGAACGGCAGGGTGATTTCGCCGGGTTGCGTCAGGATGTAGGACCAGGGGCCGGCCTTGAGCACATCCATGGAATTGGAGGTGGTGACGATGGGCATCTTCAGGTCATTGGCCGCAGCGGCAGCCGCCACAGCGACTGCGCCGCTGGTGGGGCCGAGGATCAGATGAACGCTGGGATCCGCGGCATAGCGCTTGAGCAGGGACAGCGACTGGTTGCGGTCGGTCGCATCGTCAGCGACGGTTATCTTGAGTGTGTTGCCTGCACCGAGTTCCTGTTTGCGGTTGATTTCATCGGCCGCAAGCTGTGCGCCATCGCGGTACGGTGCGCCAATAAAGGAGGCGCCGCCGGTCAGCGACTGCAGCACCACCACGCTGTATTCCGTTGCGTGGCTGCAGAGGCTGGCTGCGAGCAGGGTGGCGCCGAAGACTGCACGGCGCAGGCCGCGCTTGTGCAGTGAGCGGGCTAGCCCGTTGAATTTGCTGTTCAATGTTGTGTTGGTCATGTTGTCTCCTGGTGTTAATTTCAAATCCAAAACCCCTGGCCGCTGCCTTGGAGGGCAGCCCGGTTCCTAGTCGATCACCGCCGACTCTGCAGAACCCAGATAGTGCTCAATGATGGCCGGGTCATTGAGCAGGTCCGAACTGTTGCCATGCTGGGCAATCAGCCCGCGCTCCATCACATAGGCGCGCTCGGTGGCGGCCAGCGCGCGGTTGGCGTTTTGCTCGACGATCACAATCGTCAGGCCCTCTTGGTGCAGCGTGGCCAGGGCCTCAAACACTTGGTGGGTGATCAGGGGCGACAGGCCCAGGCTGGGCTCGTCGAGCAGCAGCACACGGGGCGTGCCCATGAGCGCGCGGCCGATCACCATCATTTGTTGCTGGCCGCCGGACAGGGTGCCGGCCATCTGGTCCATGCGTTCGCCCAGAATGGGGAACATGGAGACCACCTTGTCTATGTCGTACAGGGCTGCACGGCGGCTGCGCGCCAGGGCACCGAGCATCAGGTTCTCGCGGATGGTCATGTCCGCCAGCACCTGCCGACCCTCCGGCACATGCAGCAGGCCGAGCCGGGAGATGGTGTGCGCAGGCATGCGGCTGACTTCGGTGCCGTCAAACACGATGCTGCCGGACTGGGCGCGCACCACACCGCTCAGGGTGTTGAGCAAGGTGGACTTGCCGGCGCCGTTGGCGCCGATGATGGCGACCATTTCGCCTTCTCGCACCGTCAGGTCCACGCCCTTGAGAGCCTGGATGCCGCGGTAGCCGGACTTGAGCTGTTTGATTTCAATCATGGTTCAGTTCCCGAGGTAGGCTGCGATGACGGCCGGGTCGCGCATCACCTCCTGGGCGCTGCCGTGCGCGATCAGGCGGCCACCGTCGAGCACATGCACTTCCTGGCATAGCTCGGACACGAAGCGCGTGTTGTGTTCAATCACCAGCACGCCCATGCCCTGCTCGGCCAGTCGGGCAAAGATCTTGCCGAGTGCTCGGGCCTCGACGTCGTTCATCCCGGCCACTGGTTCGTCGAGCAGCAGTATCTCGGGGCTGCTTGCCACGGCGCGCATCATTTCCACGCGGCGTTGGTAGCCATAGGCCAGGCCACCGGCGGCCACGTTTTCATAGGCCGACATGTCGAACTGGGCCAGCAGGGCGCGGCCGCGCTCACGCAGTTCGCGCGACTCTTTGCGCGACGACGGCAAGCCCAGCAAGCTGGCCATCAGAGAGGCCTTTTCCAGCCGGTAGAAGCCGATGACCACGTTGTCCAGCACACTGGCTTCGGGCAGCAGGCGGATGTTTTGGAAGGTGCGCGCCACACCGCGGCGCGCCACGCTGTCGGCCGGCTCCGTGGAGATGTTGCTGCCGTCCAGGCTGATTTCACCGCTGGTGAGTTTGAGCACACCGGCTATCAGATTCACCACCGTGCTCTTGCCCGAGCCGTTGGGGCCGATCAAGCCTGTAACCGTGCCCGAGCGCACCTGCAGGCTGACGCCGTCCACCGCCTTGACGCCGCCGAAGTTGCGGCGTACACCCTTGAGTTCAAGCGTTGCCATGGCGGCCCCCTGTCGTGTCTGCTGAAGCCGTGGTGGCCTTCATATCGTTCTTGCGGTGGCTGAGCCAAGCTATGAAGGTGTCTGCCAGACCCTGGGGCGTGTAGATCACCACGATGACCAGCACGGCGCCCACCACGATTTGCCGGTACTCGGCCAGTGGCCGGGCGATTTCGGGCAGCAGGATGACGATGGCCGAGCCCACCACCGGCCCCAACAGTGTCCGGCGCCCGCCCAGCACGATGGCGGCCAGCGTGCTGACCATGAAGCCAAAACCGAACTGGTGCGGCTCGATGCTGTAGGAGTACATGCTTTGCAGCGCGCCGAACAGGCCGCCAATCAGGCCACTGGCAATGAAGGCCAGCGTGTGCTGACGGCGTGAGGAGACGCCCAGGCTGGCGGCCACAAACTCATCCTGGCGCAGTGCGTCAAACCCACGGCCAATGCGGGAGTGGCCCATGGCGTACAGCACATAGCCCACTACAAAGATCGCCAGCAACAGCTCCTGGGTGCCCACCAGTTTGGGAATGCCGTTAAAGCCCACGGCGCCCCCGGTGATGGGCTCAGCATAGAGCGCTACGGCCACGGTCACCTCTACCAGCGCCAGAGTGGCAATGGCCTGGTAGACGCCGCGCAGCCGCGCCAGCGGAATGGACGTCAGGTAGCCCGCTGCAGCACCTATCAGGGCACCTAGCAGAAGGCCAGGCAGCACCGGCAGGCCCGCGCGCATCACCAGGTAGGCGCAGCCATACGAGCCCAAGGCGGCAAAGGCAGCCGAGGCCAGCGAGAAGACGCCGCTTCGCAACACCACCTGCTGGCTGTAAGAGAAGCCCAGCGTCAGCAGAAAGAAGTCAAAGACCGACTGGTTGGCAGAGAAGAATTCCATCATTGACGCCCCACTCCAGCTGGTGCCACGGCACCACCAAACAGACCATTGGGCTTGAAGATCAAGACCACGAACAGGGTTGCATAGACCAGGATGTCGCTCAGTCCCGGCGGCAGGTAGGCTGCCGCCATCGCTTGGGCCACACCCAGCAGCAAACTTGCCAGCACCGCGCCGCCCAGGTTGCCCAGGCCACCCAGCACCACCACCACGAAGGCCTTGAGCATGTAGGGCTCGCCCATCAGGAACTGGATGGAGTTGAACGACAGCGCAATCAGCACACCGGCCACGGCTGCCAGGGCCCCGGCAATGCCGAAGGTCAGCATGAAGACCGAGCGGCTGTTGATTCCCAGCAGCGCCGAAGCACGGGGGTTGATGGCCACGGCCCGCACCTGGCGGCCAAAGGTCGTCTTTTGCAGGAAGTACGCCAGGCACAGCACCAGCACCGCCACCAGCACCGCAACGGTTACTTGCAAAAGCGAAATGCGCAGTCCCAAGCCCCGGTAGAACTCCACCGGGAAGGTACCAAAGGGAAAGCTGAGCACCTTGGTCTCCGACACCTTTTGGGCAATGCTGGTCAGCACCTGGCCCACGCCGATGGAAATGACCAGGGCGCCAAACTCCGCATCCGCGGCACTGTATTTGCGCAGCAACTGGAAGCCGAATCGGTCCAGCAGCACGGACAGCAGCGCACAGACGGCCATGGCAAGTAACAGGGCCAGCCAGAGCGGCATGCCGGCCACGACGGCATAGTAGGAAACAAAGGCGCCCGTCATGAAGATGGCGCCGTGTGCAAGGTTGAGTACCTTTTGCACACCGAAGATCAGGTTGAAGCCCAGGGCAAACAGTGCGTAGACTGCGCCCGAGATCAATCCGTTCAGTACTTGTTGAGCAAACATGGAAGTCTTATGGATGTTTGGTTCAGGCGCTCAGGTGGCAAGCCCGGACATAGCGGTCTGACCTTGTGGCGCAACGGACATGGCCGGAGATGAATGAGGTCGGGGCACTGGAACTCCTGTATAAATTGGGATGCAACATGATTGAAATACCATCTACAAACTCTGCTGCGCTTGCAATTTCCACTGTAGAAACATCATGTCGCATATGGAGACTATATGTTTGCATAAGTAATTCATTGTCAGATATTAAGCAATGGGACAGCTTTTTCTATGCGGGTTTTCCCGATAACTGCAACCAAGGTGACAGCGCGATACAAGTGGTTTTCTAAAAAAAGGGCGCCCGTTTTGAGGGGCACCCTGTAAACCTTGGAGGCAGAGTTTGGAGAGGCCCCTGCCAGGCCTCTTTCCGTGAGCAAGTGCCGTTTAGAAGCTCAGGTTCAGGCCGGCCATCAGGGCCACGGGGCTGTAGCCCACCACGGCCTTGCCGACCAGGCCGCCACCGTCGGTCAGGTTGTAGCTGGCGCGGCTGTTGTTCTGCATGTTGCCGTAGCCGGCGTATATAACGGTTTTGGCATCCAGGTTGCGGGCCCATGCCAAGCCGATCAGGCTGGCATCCTTGTCATTCAGGGACTTGTCATCCAGGGCGGAGTAGCTGACATAGAAGCGGTTCGCGCCCACGGGAACCATGGCGCTGATGCTGTAGCCCAGAGACTCGGACAGGGTCTTGGTCACGTTTTCGTAGTTGCCACCATTGATCTTGGCGCCCGAGGCCGATGCATACAGTTTGGCCACGCCGAAGTCGTAGTTGGCAGCCAATTGCCAACCGGTCTTTTGGGCCAAGTCGGTTTCACCAGCGGCATAGCTGGCCGTAGCCACATTCCATGTGGATACGACGGCGTTCAACTTGGGAACGTTGTAGTAAAACGCCATGTCATATCCGGAACCACTCGTTGCCGTGGCGGTGGCAGTGCCGCTGGCTGTGGGCATGTCAATATTGTTCTCGGCACCGGCGGTGTAGGACAGATTGGCTTGGAAGCCATTGAACTTGGGCGACAGGTAAACCAGCGAGTTGTTCATGCGGGTGGGCATGCCATTCAAACCCAGCAAGGTGGCGCCGCCACCGTACAGGCCAGCACCCAGCGAGTTGCCGTAACCAGCCACAGCAATGTAGGAACCGGCATATTGGCGGCCGATGGTGAAGGTACCCGCGCTGCTGCTGCTCAGGCCCGCAAAGGCCTGGCGCGAGAAGAATTGCGAACCGGTGCCCAACTGGCCGCCGGAGGAGCCCTGGTCATTGTTGATACCGGCGGAGCCGGTGCTGGTGTTGCCCACCACGCCGTTGTCAACCAGGATGCCGGCTTCAATGTTGTACACGGCCTTGAGGCCATCGCCCAGATCTCGGTCACCCTTGAAGCCCAGTGCCGAAGAGGAGTAGCCGCCCGAGCCGAACTGCTGGTGGCTGCCGTTGCCGGTGTTGGCCGTGCTGAAGTTCACGTCCAGGGTGCCATAAATCGTGTTGGTGGGCGCAGCCACGGTGTCCGTGCTTTGCGCAAAGGCCGATGTGGTCAGAGCGGCAATGGCCACGGCGATAAGGGATAGTTTCATAGTTGTCTCCTGTAATTGATCACGACTGGTGTGCTGGGATGGCCGTTTGGATGTACCGTACGGCCGTTGATTTGCTTTGCGAACCTTTTGTCATACCTGTTCATCTGCTGTAGCGACGCTTCCTTAAGTTTCCTATATGGATATCTTGTTACCATATGCGAATATTTTGTTCGCATAAAGAATATATGTCTTGCAAAGAGAAAATGTTTTCGGGTATTCCCTAGTTTTTAGCCTTATTAGCTATGCTGTTTCATAAAAATCACAACGTTTGTTGTTCCAGATGCGGGATAACCCGAAGCATCGGGCCTCCATCGATCCGTATCATTTGAAGACTCATCTATTCCAAATTGGAAACAAATTTTCTTTAATGGATACTTCGTATGGAAGAGCGATACGACTACATCGTCGTAGGTGCCGGCTCCGCCGGTTGCGTACTGGCCAACCGGCTCAGTGCAAACCCGCGCTGCCGCGTGCTGCTGCTGGAAGCCGGCGGCAGTGGCAACAGCCCCTTGGTGAAGATCCCCAAAGGCTTCGGGCGCCTGATTCCGGACCCGCAGCACGCCTGGCATTTCCCGGTAAACCCCAGCCCGGGGCTGGGACGCCCACAGCCTGAGGTCTGGGCGCGGGGCAAGATGCTGGGCGGCTCCTCGTCCATCAACGGCATGATTTATTCGCGCGGCCACCCACAGGACTACAACCATTGGGCTGAACTGGGTGCCACCGGCTGGGACTGGGCGGCCATGAAGGCCGCCTTCATGGCCATTGAGGACCATGAGCTGGGCGGCAACAGCTTTCGGGGCAGCAGCGGACCGGTGCACATCGGCGTGGGCAAGCTGCGCTACCCGCTGGCCGAGGCGCTGATTGCCGCCGGCCAGCAAATGGGCCTGCCGCGCAAAGAAGACCTGAACGACGAGGAGCAGGAGGGCGTGGGCTATTTCCCCTACACCATCCACAAGGGGCGGCGCGTCAGCTCCGCTGCCGCCTTTTTGCAACCCGCCATGCACAGGCCCAACCTGCGTGTCGTGACCCATGCGCTGGTGGAGCGCGTGCTGTTCCAAGGCTCACGCGCCGTCGGCGTAGCCGCGCGGGTGGCAGGACAAACCCGGAACTTCCACTGCGAGGGCGAGGTGATTCTCAGCGCCGGGGCGATCATGTCACCCAAGATCCTGCTGCTCTCAGGCATTGGGCCGGGTGAGCACCTGCAGGCCATGGGGCTGCCGGTGCTGGCAGACAGCCGCGATGTGGGCGCGCGCATGCGCGAGCACCTGAGCTTCTCCATCCCCTACCGGCTGCTGGGCGCACGGGGACTGAACCACCGCCTCAGAGGCTGGGGGCTGGTGGGCAGCGCACTGAACTACCTGGCCACCCGTGGCGGCCCACTGGCCGCGGGGCCGTTCGAAGTGGGCGCCTATGTGCGCACCGACCCGCGCCTCGCGCGCCCGGACGCGCAGCTGTATTTGAGTGCCTTCAGCATGGCCGCGGGCAACGACAACCAGGCCCGCTGGGTAGCTATCGATTCGCAGCCTGGCGTCACGATCTATGGCCAGCTGCTGCAGCTAGTCAGCGAGGGTTCGCTGCGCCTGCGTTCTGCCGACCCGGCCGAACCACCGGACATCACGCCCAACTGGTTGAGTAGCACGCAGGACCAGGAGTCTGCAGTGGCTATGCTGAAGTACATGCGCCGGTATATGCACCAGGCGGCCATTGCCGCGCACGTAGGCGAAGAGCTGATGCCCGGCCCCGGCTGCCAGAGCGACCAGGACTTGCTGGAGGTGTTTGGCCGCCTGTCGCGCTGCGGTCTGCACGCGGTGGCCAGTTGCCGCATGGGCTCGGACGCGCACGCTGTGGTGGATGCCCGTCTGCGGGTGCGCGGTGTACACGGGCTGCGGGTGGCGGACTGCGCGGTCATGCCCGCCCTTGTCAGCGGCAACACCAATGGCCCGGCCATGGCCCTGGGTTGGCGCGCTGCCGACCTGCTGCTGGAGGATGCCCGTGGATAAGTTCACGCGCACGCCCCACGGCATGCCGGGCCTGCGGGGGCTCGACCATGCCGGTTTCACCGTGCCCGACCTGCAGCAGGCGGAGGACTTTTTTTGCGAAGTACTGGGCTGTCACCCGAGCTACGCTTTGGGTTCTCTGCAGCGCGACGACGCATGGATGGCCGAGAACCTGAACGTGCATCCGCGCGCGGTGCTGCACGGCGTGCGCTTTCTGCGCTGCCCAAATGGCGCCAGCATCGAGCTGTTCGCGTACCAGGCGCCCGACCAGCAGCCCCAGCCACGCAACACCGATATCGGAGGCCACCATCTGGCCTTCTATGTGGATGACTGCCACGCAGCGACAGCCTATCTGCGGGCCCGGGGTGTGCGGGTGCTGGGTGAGCCCAAAGCCAGCCAGCTTGGGCCCAGTGTCGGCCAGACCTGGGTCTATTTTCTGACACCCTGGGGCATGCAGTGCGAGCTGGTGAGCTATCCACAGGGCAAGGCCTGCGATCTGCAATGCGGGCGCGCCCATCCTTTTGGCAATTAGGGCCGCGCGCTGTCCGGCCTAGGCCGCGGGGACAGCACCTTTGGACGCGTCCAGCCAGGCGGGAGGGCGCCGCTCCAGGAACGAGGCCACGCCTTCGCGGCCTTCGGCACTGGCGCGGATCGCGGCAATCTGTTCCACCGTGTAGGAGATCAGGGGGCCGTCGATATTCTTGTGCGCCACTTCCTGCAGCAAGCGCTTGCAGGCCACCGTGGCCTGGGGGCCGCACTGCAACAGGGCCTCGGCCATCTGCTGCACCCGGGCGTCAAGTGCGTCAGGGCTGGTCACCGCATGCACAAAGCCCATGCGCAGCGCCTCGCTGGCATCAAATACCTCGGCTGTCAGAAAGTAGCGATGCGCATGGCGCGCGCCCATGGCGCGTATCACATAAGGGCTGATGGTGGCCGGAATCAGGCCCAGCTTGACTTCACTCAGGCAGAACCTGGCGCCCTCCACCGCCACCGCCATGTCGCAGGCGGCCACCAGGCCCACGCCACCGGCATACACATCACCCTGGATTTTTGCAATGGTCGGCTTGGAGCAGCCATACAGGGAGTGCAGCATGCGGGCCAGTGCGGCTGCGTCGACCCGGTTCTCCGCGTGGCTATAGTCCGCCATCTTGCGCATCCAGTTCAAGTCGGCACCTGCGCAAAACGCGCGACCCCGGGCGGCCAGCACCACCACCCGCACGTCGGGCGCCACGTCGGCCTCTTCAAAGGCGCGTGTGAGTTCGGCAATGACTTCGTCATTGAAGGCGTTGCGGCGCTCGGGTTGGTTGAGTGTGATTGTCAGCACGCCACTGATTGTGGATTTCTGGATCATGGGCACAGGTAGGCTCCGGTCATTTGTAAAACGACAAGCCTAAGCTCGCTTAAGGCGATAAGGCGGCCAAACTGGTTGCAAATGCGGCCAGCGGTACAGTACTCACATTACCCATGTCACACTGGTACTGAGAATTTGAAGTCAGCTTTGGGAGAACTGTTTCTGGCAGTTATTGGTCGGTCCCCGACCTATCAGGGTGCGGCAATCGATGATACGGCCGCAATTAATCGACAATTCAGCATCAAACTCTATTGCCGCTTCGGAGATGCCCCGTGGAGCCTAGCAATGACTGCAATACAGCGGCGACCATTGGAGAGGGCGATTATTTGAAATTCGGCAAACGCTACCTAAGAGCTGCCTACCTCACGGCCCTGTCTGTCCGCAATGGGCACGATGCCGGTGCCGGCAACGTCGGCAGTCGGGTACGCTGATTTTTACGACTGGTTTATGGACGACCAATTGGGCTCGCCAAATGGAGCAGTCGACCAGGAGCCGTCATTCACATTCAAGACTTCTGCTGGCGGTATGTACGTCAATGCCGTCATTGCATGGCCCCTAGAGTTGACCGCTTTTCCATGTACCAGAGAACTTGCACTGAATCCCTCGTTTGCCGATACGTCTTCCCTCCTCTAGATGAGCTAGCTTCACTGTCGGGCAACAGGTTGTCAAAGTAATTGAGGACTTTTTCGCCTTTGTGGGGTTGGTTCTCCAGGTTGAACGGCAATGAGAGCGATAACGGCCGGCCAAGCCTGGATTGCACCCAAGCCTTGTCGTATTGCAACTGCATGTCACCGCGCGCGGGAATGGTCCACTCTCCTACTCTGGCGCCATTGCTCCAGATGGATAGACTG
>NZ_QFZK01000018.1 GCF_003415675.1 Rhodoferax lacus | reverse complement strand
ATTCAAAAGGAGTCAGCAAAACCAGCAAGAGACTATAGTTATCCACAGTTGGCAGTCATGCTGTCAGCAAAAGCCCCTGGTCAAAATTCGATCGGCACAGGTGGTCAAGATTCAATCGGCGCCAACACCCCTAGAGACCACAGACAAGGCGCAAGCACAGCAACTTCATGAAAATTGGAAGTCTCAAAGTTGGTCAGAAAAGATGAATGTAGATATCGGGCCATCTGATCTCACTCTTAGCCAAGCATTCAAAAGAGTGTGGAATGAAGATGGTAAGTTGCGCAACTCAAAAAGCCCACAAACCATTGAGATAAAGATCAACAATGTGGTGGAATACTTTGACCCCACAGGCTGGTCTACATGATCAGTTCTGACGAACTGGATGACTACAAGCTCCTACGACTGGATGATGGGATGAGTTAGTAAAAATACCATCCCATGAGCAATGTTCTTGCAATTTGCAGAAGATATTGCATCGGTACTATTTTTGGTATTTTGTAGAATCAATTATTCTCTCAAAGTCCACCTCTGCGCAGGACGCAATTTCCGATTTCAAGCTATCAATTAAATCAAGCTTGGATTTCTTTGGAAGTGATTTCAGATAGTCTGCGCATTTCCAGACCCAGAGACCAGTCTTTTCGATAGACTTACCCTGTAACTCAATTATTTTGGGATTATCTGTAATCTGATCGATCACATGGATCAGCAGCGCATCCAAACATAACCCCTCCATCATCAGCATCAGGCGGGCCACGGGATTTCCGGCTGCAACCTGGCTTTTATGCATTTCACCGCAAGCAGTGCATGCCTCCAGTAGGATGTGTACAAAGGGCTCTGGGCGCTGGGCTGCGAAAGCCATCCTTGCTTCAAGAAGCCCTACGAGAAGCCTAATCCTTGGATTAAAGGATCTCAGCAGCCGTTTGCGCTCGTCCACAGTCTTGTTCATGTGCCAGAAACTGGCGCCCATGGGGTAAACACGCTCGCGCCCAACTGGCACCTTGGAAACAAAGTGAACTGCAACTTCATCACCAAGGGAGATGTATGTTGCTCTCAGCGTGTCCAGGTCAATGTCAGATGTCCAGTCCAGCAATGTCCACATGACGTCATAGAAGTTCTTGGCAGTACCTGGGTAGATGGCTTCTAGGCGATGTGGAAGTGATGTCTTGGAACCGCTAAGCGCCCCATGCGGGACCACATCCCCGCGCAAGTAGCGCGCCCATAGCCCTTTACCAATCTGGATATTGTGCTTTTCGGCAAGGTTTTCTTCAAACGCCTTTGCATCTTGGATGCCGCTGATATGAATCACAGCAGCGCTCCACATGGCAACTCTCAGGCGATCTACGACCTTCGTTATAGGACGCCCACGGGGATTAATAGAAGTCATGCACCAAAAGCCATAAATGCAAGATAAGAATCTTAACGTGCATAAACGAGTTCTGCAACTTTTCTCAAAAAGTCACCTTAGTAACCTCCCATCTAAGGACAGAAGTGCTTCAGAAAATGAACTTCTTCCCCTAAGAACTCATCGGTGCCAGTGTGAGTTTTGGGTGAATGAAGTCGTCTGCTTTTGATTGCATTACCAACAACTGTCGCGGTCCACATGCAGCAAATACAGGGGATGGAAATGGACACCGGATAGATACAACAAAGAAATTGCCGGGGTCAGAAAGCACAAAGCCTAGCTGTAGTTGGAGCTACTGCCAGGCCTGAAGTTTGTGCACAAGTGCTTGGAACGCGGCTTGTTGCATGAATTATGCGCTCTTTGTAAGTGACGTCAAGCGGTTTTAAAAGGCCGAATTGATTCGTCACGTCCCGGATCGCCTGCCTCTTGCGCGGGCGGTAGACGGTCGCCCCTTCAATTTATTGGAGGGCGCTCTCAAGCCACTTTTCGGGAACAAAAAATCATGCAACACAATGTGCAGGGAGAGCCGCGCGGTCAGCATTTCCTATTGAGCAAAGAAGTCCGTGACTTCACGCTCTGGGATATTGCTCAGATGTCGGAAGAAGAGTGTTTCTGGAAGTTCGTGGAACTCAGGTGGGGAAACATCGAAAAGGTTGTGTGTCCGGATTGCGGAACCATTGATCGTCCATATGCCAGGTTGAAACGTGGCCAATTGCGGTGTCGGTCGTGCCATCACCATTTCTCTCCCATGGTGAACTCCCCGTTTGCCGACCGCAAGATGGAATTCAAGAAGCTAATGATGGCTTTCTCCCTCTACACAGCATCTGCTAAGGGCGTACCAGCGCTGTTCATGAGCCGTTTGCTTGATATGCAGGACAAGACTGCTACTGCACTCACAGGTAAGCTGCGTGAGGTGCTTCTGACCGAACGGGATGACGAGATTCTGACCGGCGTGATTGAAGTAGACGGAGGGTATTTCTGCGGCAAGCCCCGTAAGGCTAATGTTCGCCTGAAGTCCACTCCCGCAGATAAGCAAGCTGCTATCCAGGCTCGGCTTAACGGAGATCCATTTCCAAATCGCAAGCCGCGCAATAAGCAGGAGGCTAAAAACTGGGCAAAGCGCATGAAGCTTAGGCGCGTGGTTATGGTTTTGCGTGAGATACACCCTGAAAAAGGGAATGGCGCTGTAAAAACACGTGTTGCAATCGCCTATTCGGAAAACGCTGACGTGGCAGCCAAGTTGGCACGTCAGTTGGTGGAAGAGAAGTCCACCATCATGACGGACGAAAATGCCGCCTACACTGTTCTGTCTACCTGGTATGACCACCGGTCTGTGCAGCATGCCTTCCAATATGTTGATCCTGATGGCGTCAATGAGAACCAGGCGGAAAGCTTCTTCACCCGCATGCGCCGTGCTGAGTACGGAACTTTCCATGGATACCGTCCCAAATACCTGATGGACTATGCTCAGGAGTTCGCCTGGCGGGAGGATATGCGGCGCACCACAGAGCATGAAAAGCTGAAGGACCTGATGGGGAGGCTCTTTAATACCGGTCTATCCAAGTGGTGGCGAGGGTACTGGCAGGGAATTAACCGCGCTGGTGAGTACGAGGTGGTTACTTAGGGCGGCGCATCGGGCACTAGGATCCAAAGACCCTCACGCTTTCCACGTGCACCTGAGACATTTTTCGCTCGGCGCTTCTTTCCGAGATGCCTCAGGCTCTGTTGTACACGTTTGCGAAGGTCGGCAAACTCAGCGGTGTCGTATTCAATGCCATACGAATGGGCGATGTACGATGCAACTTGCGTCCCCGTACATGGAACACCTTTTGCTCGGCTTAGGTATGCGTATGCATCCTTGGTCATCCGGCCATGTTTTGCAATAGACGCTTTAGCGCGAGTCTTGACCGGGGCAATTGAATTGGGATCAATTTTGATTTCATGTTGACCCAGCACTAGGTCAATCGCAGCTCGTTTCTCCAATAGTGGCCTGCGAAGCTCTGCATGGACACCTGCGTGTGTCTTTATCATCTTCCTGGCTTCTGCTAACTTCTGGATAAGGTCTGCCACGTAGGCCTTATCCATCGCGTTACGCACTAATTCTTTCTGTTCAAGCCGAATTAGTTCACCGGACAGGTGCGCTCTGCGCCTGATCAGCCAGTTCAAAGATTGGGGGATATTTGGTCTTCTCATTGGCGTGAGAGTACCAATTACCCCTCAGTTTCGTAATGGGCGACAGCTACCGAATGGCGCGATTGTGCACAATGCGCGCATGGATTCCGTCAAAGAAGAAATTGCCTCCACCGCCGCCCGGCTGGTGGTGGAAGAGGGCCTGGAATATGGTCCAGCCAAACGCCGTGCCAGCAAGCAGCTGGGTCTGTCAGCGCGTTCGGCCTTGCCAGACAACGAGCAGGTCGAACTGGCAGTAGAAGAATACATTGCCATTTTTTGCGCCGAGTCCCAGCCAGCGGAATTGCGCGCACTCCGGGTACTGGCGCTGGAATGGTTGCAGCGGCTGGAGCGCTTCCGGCCGCATCTCGGCGGCGCCGTCTGGCGGGGCACGGCTACACGCCACTCGGATGTCTTTATCCAGCTATTTTGTGATGACCCCAAGTCGGCCGAAATTGCGCTGATTGATATGGGTGTGCGCTTCGAGGTCAGTTCGGTCACCGGCTTTCATGGCGAAACCGTAGACGCGCTCAGTGTGCACGCCAGCCTGCCTGCCTTGGCCGTGCACGTGGGCGTGCACCTGATGGTGTATGACTATGACGACTTGCGCGGTGCCTTGAAGCCCGATGGGCGTGGGCGCAAGCCCCGCGGTGACGCGGCAGCCTTGCAGAGTTTGCTGCATGATGGGGGGCTATGAGCGAAACTGAAAACAATTCGAGCCCACTTGCAGGCGCCGCCCTGCCAGCCGACAAACCCAGGCGCACGCTCTTGCTGGCGGCGGCCGGCTTGGTGGCCGCTGGCGCAGGAGCTGGTTTCGCCTGGTGGCGCAAGCGCCATAGCCCGGACTCTGCGCTGGCCATTCAGCCCCCCGAAGGCTTCTGGGATCTGCAGTGGGATTCACCACAGGGCACGCCGGTGCGCCTGCAGTCCTTCCGCGGCAAACCCTTGCTGATCAATTTCTGGGCAACCTGGTGTCCGCCTTGTGTTGAAGAAATGCCTTTGATCAATAATTTTTTTGACAAGCATCAAACTGACGGATGGCAGGTTCTTGGCCTGGCGATTGACAAGCCGACCGCCGTTTCTACCTTCATGACAAGAACGCCGGTTAGCTACCCCATTGGCATGGCCGGTGCGACCAGTACCGAGCTCTGGACCCAACTGGGCAACCCCTATGGGGCATTGCCCTATTCTTTGCTGGTGGGCGCCAATGGCACGATCTTGCAGCGCCGGCTTGGCAAATTGTCGCAAGCGGATTTGGACGTCTGGGCTCAGTTAAAATAGCGCACTCCAGCCCTTCCCAAGCTGCCAAACCCCTGGACTTTTCCTTTTGCGGGTACGCAGCTTTCCCATTTATGCAATGGGCCTTGGCTGTGACATGAATTAATTTACAGATTTTTATCAAATTTTGTTGTAAATTAGAGCCCTATTACCGAAAGTTGTTGGAGACCCCCATGGATTTACGAAAACTCAAGACCCTGATTGATCTGGTGTCTGACTCAAACGTGTCAGAGCTGGAAATAACGGAGGCTGAAGGCAAGGTACGCATCGTCAAGGGTGGCGGCGCCATGGTGCAGGGATATCACCAACCGGTGTACCAGCAGGTGCAGCAGGCGCCCCCCCAGCAGGCGCCCGTAGCCCCTCCCGTATCTGCTGCTCTCGCAGTGGAAGAGGTGGCTGCAGGACACACCGTCAAGTCCCCCATGGTGGGCACTTTCTACCGCTCGTCCTCTCCCGGCGCCAAGGCGTTTGCCGAAGTTGGTGACAGCATCAAGGAAGGCGAGACCATTTGCATCATCGAGGCCATGAAGATCCTCAATGAAATCGAGGCCGACAAGTCGGGAACCATTACCAAGATTTTGTGTGAGAACGGGCAGGCGGTCGAGTACGGCCAGCCACTCTTCATCATCGAATAAGCGGGGCCTCTTTAGTCCATGTTCAAAAAAATACTGGTCGCCAACCGTGGCGAGATTGCGTTGCGGATACAGCGCGCCTGCCGTGAGCTGGGTATCAAGGCGGTCATGGTGTATTCCGAGGCAGATCGGGACGCCAAGTACGTCAGGCTGGCAGAAGAAGCCGTCTGCATTGGCCCGGCCTCCTCGGCACAAAGCTATCTGAATATGCCCGCCATCATCTCGGCCGCCGAGGTGACAGATGCCGAGGCGATTCACCCCGGCTACGGTTTCCTGAGTGAAAACGCCGACTTTGCCGAGCGTGTGGAAAAAAGCGGTTTTCAGTTCATTGGCCCCACGCCCGAGTCCATCCGCATCATGGGTGACAAGGTCTCGGCCAAGCAGGCCATGATCCGCGCCGGTGTGCCCTGCGTGCCCGGCTCCGAGGGCGAACTGCCCGATGACCCGGCCAGTATCCGCCGCATCGCCAAGACGGTGGGTTATCCCGTCATCATCAAGGCTGCGGGCGGCGGCGGTGGGCGCGGCATGCGCGTGGTCCACACCGAGGCGGCACTGATCAACGCGGTGCAGATGACCAAGGCCGAGGCCGGAGCGGCCTTTGGCAATCCTGCGGTCTACATGGAAAAGTTCCTGCAGAACCCGCGCCACGTCGAAATCCAGATCATTGCCGACAAGCACAAGAATGCTGTCTATCTGGGCGAGCGCGACTGCTCCATGCAGCGGCGCCACCAAAAGGTGCTGGAAGAGTCGCCGGCACCGGGCATCAACCGCAAGCTGATCGAGCGCATCGGTGAGCGCTGCGTGGCGGCCTGCAAGAAGATTGGCTACCGCGGTGCCGGGACCTTCGAGTTTCTCTATGAAGACGGCGAGTTCTACTTCATTGAAATGAACACCCGCGTGCAGGTGGAGCACCCGGTGACCGAAATGGTGACCGGTGTGGACATCGTGCGCACCCAGATCATGGTGGCGGCCGGCGAAAAGCTGCCTTTCAGCCAGCGCGACATCGTAATGCGCGGCCACGCCATTGAATGCCGGGTGAATGCCGAAGACCCCTACAAGTTCACGCCGTCTCCGGGGCGCGTGACCATGTGGCATGCACCGGGCGGGCCTGGCGTGCGGGTGGATTCGCATGTGTACACCAACTACTTTGTACCGCCCAATTACGACTCCATGATCGGCAAGATCATTGTGCACGGCGACACCCGTGAGCAGGCCATGGCCCGCATGCGCACGGCGCTTGCGGAAACGGTGGTCGAAGGTATCAACACCAACATCCCGCTGCACCGCGAGCTGATGGTGGACGCCAAATTCATGGCCGGTGGCACCAATATCCATTACCTGGAACATTGGCTTGAACAGCACAAGCGCTAAGAAGGTTTCGCATGTTTGAACTGCGGCTGATGTGCCCCGAGGACCGGGTGGAGAGCTTGAGCGACGCCCTGGACGCGCTGGACGCGCTGAGCGTCAGCGTGGAAGACGCCGATGCCCAGACCGATGCCGAGCAGGCCCTGTTTGGCGAGCCCGGCATGCCGGCGCCCAAGGAGGGCTGGCAGCGCTCACGCGTGATCGCCCTGTTTGACAAGGAAGACGTGGCACGCGAAGCCGCTGCCTTGCTGCAGGCGCAGGATTTTTTTGATACCTGCCAGGTACTGGGCATCAATGCGGTGCCGGACCAGGACTGGGTGCGGCTGACCCAGTCACAGTTTGCGCCGGTGGAGATCACTCCCGAGTTCTGGATCGTGCCCACCTGGCATGAGCCGCCAGCGCAGGCCCAACAGGTCATCCGCCTGGACCCCGGTCTGGCCTTTGGCACTGGCACCCACCCCACCACCCGCATGTGCCTGCGCTGGATTGCCACCCACGCCGTGCCCGCGCGCGTGCTGGACTATGGCTGCGGCTCCGGCATTCTGGCTATTGGTGCCTCCAAATACGGCGCCCAGGAAGTGCTGGCAGTGGATATCGATGAAGCGGCCGTGCAGTCCACCGAGCTGAACGCCGAGGCCAACCGCGTGGCCCTGGTCGCCGGGCTGCCTGACAAGGCAGTGGGCGTCTTTGGATTGGTGTTGGCGAACATCCTGGCCACACCGCTGAAGGTCTTGGCTCCGTTGCTGTGCTCCCATGTGGAGAAGGGTGGGCAATTGGTGCTTGCTGGCATTCTGGAGCGCCAGGCTGACGAGCTCAAGGCGGCCTATGCGCCGTATGGACAGCTCACGTTCAGCGACTCGGAGGACGGCTGGATCCTCATGACAGCTACTATCTAGGCAATTACGTGGCGCGCTCTACAATGAGTCGCACATGAGTCTGATCACCCAATGCCCGGCATGCTCCACGATGTTTCGCGTCGTGCCGGACCAGCTTCGGATTTCGGAAGGTTGGGTGCGTTGCGGCCAATGTGATGAGGTGTTCGACGCCAACGCCCATTTACGCAGCCTGGAGGAGCCGCTCAGCGCCTACGTGCCAGCACCGGTGCCTTCGCCGCACCCATCCGCACCTTCTTCCCATACCCCGCCTGCATGGCCTGAGCCGCAAGCTGTTGCAGAACCAGCATCCAGCACCTATGCGTCTACGGTGATGATGCCAGTACATGCGAATACCGAGCCGGCCTATGACTGGGGTGCTGTTCTGGCTGACTCGGCACAAGCAACACCACTGGGTGCGTACGAGCCAGATCCCATGACAGGCACTGAGGCAGACGCAGCCCCAGAGCCGCAGGCCTACAGCCTGGAAACAGATCCTTTGTTGATGGCCGACCTGCACAGTGAGGCCCAGGCGGCCGGGTCTTCAATTTCGCCGGCGTTGTCAGCCCTGGAAGATGATTGGGCGCCAACGGTCTATGCCGGCCTGGCGACCGGCGACGCTGATGCAGAGCAAGCCAAGGTTGCGCCGTCTCAAGTGCCACCTGATGATCCTGCGCCCTCCTTTATGGAGTCTGCCAACCGGGTGCCAAATACGGGCTCTTGGCTTGGTAGAAAAGCCTTGTTTGCCCTGTGCAGTGTGCTGGGATTGCTGCTGGTGGTGCAAGTGCTGTTCCTGGAGCGTGACCGCATTGCCGCTGCCTCGCCAGCCTTGCATCCCCTGCTCCTGGCGGGTTGTGAGCTCTTGGCATGTACGGTCTCAGCGCCACGGGACATTGAATCCATTGCCATCGATAGTTCGGCCTTTACCAGTGTGCGTCCCGGTGTCTATCTACTGCACGCGACCTTGAAGAACTCCGCAGCAACCGCCCTGGCTACCCCGGCGCTGGAGATCACGCTCACCGACACGCAGGACAAACCCGTCTTGCGCCGCGTGCTGATGCCTGGCGAACTGAGCGACAAGGCGTCCATGTCGGCAGGCGCGGAGTTGGTTACCACCCTGCCGGTCAGCGTCAAGCCAGGTGCTACCCCTGAAAAAATTGCCGGCTACAAACTGCTGGCCTTCTACCCCTGAAATGCAGGCGAAAAAAAACCCGACACCTTGCGGTGCCGGGCTTCTTGCCCTGTTCGATCAGGGTTTGCTTGCCGTGGGGAATGGCCAAGCGGCCTGCGGGTTCAGAGTGGTCTGAGCGGCAGGGGCAGCAGGTGCTGCGGCAGCGGGTGCTTTCGCGGCTTTCTTCGCAGCCGGCTTCTTGGCTGCTTTTTTGGCGGCTGGCTTCTTGGCGGCTGGCTTTTTGGCAGCAGCTTTCTTGGCAGCGGGAGCTGCCTTCTTGGCTACAGCCTTTTTAGCCGCTGGCTTCTTCGCAACAGCCTTCTTGGCAGCGGGAGCTGCTTTCTTGGCGGGAGCTGCCTTCTTGGCCGGAGCAGCTTTCTTGGCGGCTACCTTTTTGGCGGGAGCTGCCTTTTTGGCCGGAGCGGCTTTCTTGGCGGCTACCTTCTTGGCGGGAGCTGCCTTCTTGGCCGGAGCGGCCTTCTTTGCTGCTACTTTCTTAGCGGGTGCTTTTTTCGCGGGTGCGGCCTTTTTTGCGGCCGGTTTTTTTGCAGTTGCCATAATTTTCTCCTTGATCAGATAACAAAGAGCGCTTCTTGCGCGTTGGATTGCAGGAAGCGATTCATACCGTTGGGCAGTTTCCCAGCGGCATGAACGGGGTGACACATCCGCACTGCGCCCTCTTCGGGGCGGTTGTGCGGCTGTGAAATTCTAAAAAACATGGTGGGCTATCAATCCCAGGAAAGCGCGCCGCCGGATTGGTACTCAATCACGCGGGTCTCGAAGAAATTGCGCTCTTTCTTCAGGTCAATCATCTCGCTCATCCAGGGGAAGGGGTTCTCTTCATTGGGGAAGAGCGGCTCCAGTCCGATCTGGGTGGCGCGGCGGTTGGCGATGTAGCGCAGATAGCCCTTGAACATGGACGCATTCATGCCCAGCACGCCACGCGGCATGGTGTCTTCGGCATAGCGGTATTCGAGCTCAGTGGCGCGCTCAAACAAAGCCTTGATTTCGGCCTTGAACTCGGGTGTCCACAGCTGGGGGTTTTCAGCCTTGAGCTGGTTGATCAGGTCGATGCCGAAGTTGCAGTGCATCGACTCGTCGCGCAGGATGTACTGGTACTGCTCAGCGGCACCAGTCATCTTGTTCTGGCGGCCCAGCGCCAGGATCTGCGTGAAGCCTACGTAGAAGAACAGGCCTTCCATCAGGCAGGCGAACACGATCAGGCTCTTGAGTAGCGTCTGGTCGGTCTGTAGCGTACCGGTATGGAAGTTGGGGTCCATGATGGCTTCGATGAAGGGGATCAGGAACTGGTCCTTGTCGCGGATGGACTGCACCTCGTTGTAGGCGTTGAAGATCTCGCCCTCGTCCAGGCCCAGCGACTCCACGATGTACTGGTAGGCGTGCGTATGAATCGCTTCTTCAAAGGCCTGGCGCAACAGGAACTGGCGGCACTCGGGCGCGGTGATGTGGCGGTAGGTGCCCAGCACGATGTTGTTGGCAGCCAGCGAGTCAGCCGTGACAAAGAAGCCCAAGTTGCGCTTGACGATGCGACGCTCATCTTCCGTCAGACCGCCAGGCGTCTTCCAGAGCGCGATGTCGCGCGTCATGTTGACCTCTTGCGGCATCCAGTGGTTGGCGCAGCTGGCCAGGTATTTTTCCCAGGCCCATTTGTACTTGAAGGGAACCAGTTGGTTCACATCGGTCTGGCCGTTGATGATGCGTTTGTCGGCAGCACTCACGCGGCGCGCGGCTTCTTTCAACAGGGGTTTGATGGGAGATGTGTAAGCCGGTGTGGAGACTGCGGCTGCAACCCGTGCGCCGTCATCCAGCGTGCGTATTTCAAGGGAAGCGTTGTCTTGCGTCAGCGGCGCAGCGGGCTGCGTCGTACGTGCAAAGTTTGATGGCTGTGAGGGCTTGACTTCTTCGTCCCAGGTCAACATATAGGTTTCCAATCAGCGGATTATGGGAGCAGTGAAATAAAAAGCAAAGCGCTCTTGTGTCTCACTGCAAAAAAATGTTGTGGATAAGCATCGCGGACATGCCTGCGATGCTTGTCTAGACATCACTGGCAGGACTCGCAAGTGGGGTCATCCACGCCGCAGAAACGGATATCGGTGGCAGCGTTTTCCGAGAGCGCCATCTGCGCCTGTGCCGCTGCGGCGGCCGCCTCCATGGCACCCGACATCCGGGTTGCACCGCCGCTGTCACCACCCGAAGAGACTGCGTTCATGCGGCCCGCGCTCACGGTGGATTTCTCGGCGTGCGTGGCGGACATGGTGCGCAGGTAGTAGGTGGTTTTCAGACCGCGCAGCCAGGCCAGCTTGTAGGTCTCGTCGAGCTTCTTGCCCGAAGCACCGGCCATATAAATATTGAGCGACTGTGCCTGGTCAATCCACTTCTGGCGGCGCGCTGCGGCTTCCACCAGCCACTGCGTTTCCACCTCGAAGGCAGTGGCATACAACTGCTTGACTTCCTGGGGTACGCGGTCGATGGGTTGCAGCGAGCCGTCGAAGTGTTTGAGGTCCATCACCATCACGTCATCCCACAGCCCCAGGCGCTTGAGGTCGCGCACCAGGTAGCTGTTGATCACGGTGAATTCGCCCGACAGATTGGACTTGACGGACAGGTTGCCAAAGCAGGGCTCAATAGACGCATCCACACCAATGATGTTGGAGATGGTGGCGGTGGGTGCGATGGCCACGCAGTTGGAATTGCGCATGCCGTCTGCCGCGATTTTCTTGCGCAGTGCATCCCAGTCCAGGGTGGAGGAGCGGTCCACTTCCACAAAGCCGCCGCGGGCTTGGGACAGCAGGTCCAGTGTGTCCAGCGGCAGCACGCCCTTGTCCCACAGCGAGCCCTTGTAGCTGGAGTACTTGCCACGTTCGCGTGCCAACTCGGTGGAGGCCCAGTAGGCGTAGTAGCAGATGGCTTCCATGGACTCGTCAGCGAACTGCACCGCAGCGTCTGAGGCGTAGGGGATGCGCAGCGCATACAGGCTGTCCTGGAAGGCCATCAGGCCCAGGCCCACCGGGCGGTGGCGCAGGTTGGAGTCGCGTGCCTTCTTGACGGCGTAGTAGTTGATGTCGATCACGTTGTCCAGCATGCGCATGGCCGTGGTGATGGTGCGCTTGAGCTTGTCGTGGTCCAGCACTTTTCCGCTGTCGCTGTCCTTGAGGTGGTGCACCAGATTGACCGAGCCCAGGTTGCACACGGCCGTTTCGGTGTCGGAGGTGTTGAGCGTGATTTCCGTGCACAGGTTGGAGGAGTGCACCACGCCGGCGTGTTGCTGGGGCGAGCGTACGTTGCAGGCATCCTTGTAGGTGATCCAGGGGTGGCCGGTCTCAAACAGCATGGTCAGCATCTTGCGCCACAGGTCAGCGGCCTGCACGGTGCGGCTGGGGGTGATCTCGCCGCGTGCGGCTTTGGCTTCGTAGGCCACATAGGCCGTCTCGAAGGGCGCGCCAAACAGGTCGTGCAGGTCAGGCACGTTGGAGGGCGAGAACAGCGTCCAGGTGCCCTTTTCCATCACGCGGCGCATGAACAGGTCGGGCACCCAGTTGGCGGTGTTCATGTCGTGTGTGCGGCGGCGGTCATCGCCGGTGTTCTTGCGCAGCTCCAGGAACTCTTCAATGTCCAGGTGCCAGGTTTCCAGGTAGGTGCAGACCGCGCCCTTGCGCTTGCCGCCCTGGTTCACGGCCACGGCCGTGTCGTTCACCACCTTGAGGAAGGGCACCACGCCCTGCGACTCGCCGTTGGTGCCCTTGATGTGGCTGCCAAGCGCGCGCACGCGGGTCCAGTCATTGCCCAGGCCGCCGGCAAACTTGGAGAGCAGGGCGTTTTCCTTGATGGATTCGTAGATGCCGTCCAGGTCATCGGGCACGGTGGTGAGGTAGCAGCTGGACAACTGCGAGCGCAGGGTGCCGGCGTTGAACAGCGTGGGCGTGCTGGACATGAAGTCAAACGACGACAGCACCTCGTAGAACTCGATGGCGCGCGCCTCGCGGTCGATCTCGCCCAGCGACAGGCCCATGGCCACGCGCATGAAGAAGGCCTGGGGCAGCTCGATGCGCTGCTTGCCCACGTGCAGGAAGTAGCGGTCATACAGGGTTTGCAGGCCCAGGTAGTCAAACTGCAGGTCGCGCCCGGATTTCAGCGCTGCGCCCAGACGCTTCAAGTCAAACTGCAGCAGCTTTTCGTCCAGCAGTTCGTTGTCCACGCCCTTCTTGATAAAGCCGGGGAAGTAGTCGGCATAGGCCTCGGCCATGTCGGCCTGAGCCACGTCGCGGCCCAGCACCTCGCGCGAGATGGTGTGGAACAGCAGGCGGGCGGTGGCGTAGGTGTAGTCCGGGTCTTTTTCGATCAGGGTGCGGGCGGCCAGGATGGAGGCCTTGTAGACCTCGTCCATGGGCACGCCGTCGTAGAGGTTGCGCATGGTCTCGGCCACGATGGGGTCGGCCTTGACATCGGCGCCCAGGTTGGCACAGGCGGCCTCAATGCGCGATTGGAGTTGCACCAGATCGAGGGCCACGCGCTGGCCGTTTTCCAGCACGTGCAAAGTAGGTGCGGCGGGGCGGGCCTGCTCCACCTGCTTGGCGCGCTCTTGCGTGCGGCGCTCGCGGTACAGCACGTAGGCACGGGCAATCTCGTGGTGGCCGCCGCGCATCAGGCCGAGTTCTACCTGGTCTTGCACGTCTTCAATGTGGAAGGTGCCGCCGCCCGGGCGCGAGCGCACCATGGCGCGTATCACCTGCTGGGTCAGCACGTCCACCGTTTCGCGCACGCTGGCCGAGGCCGCGCCCTGGGTGCCATGCACTGCCAAAAAGGCCTTCATCATGGCCACGGCAATCTTGTTGGGCTCGAAGGACACCACCGCGCCGTTGCGGCGGATGATCTGGTAGTGGGTCATGGGGTTGGCCTGCGCAGCCGCAAAAGGGCTTGTGTCAGCGGCATGGAGAGCGGTGTGGGCCACGTTGCCGGTGGGGGCTAGGGAAGATTGCATGTTTACCTTTGCTAAATCAATTCTTTTGTTGGGGCTCTGGATGTTCGAGGCAGCTGGTCTGGGTGCCGACCCTGGTGCGTCCCTGTTCACAGGACACACTATATCTGGGGTCTGTAATGCTTACAAGCCACTACAGGTAGTGTATCAACGGAAAACCACGGAGCTTCTGGAGCAAGCGAATTCGTTGCCAAAGACGGCGCTGCAGGTGGTTCTGCAGGCGTGGCCTGCGTGAAAGCCTTGCGGCGCTTGAGGGTCGATTCGCAACGCACCAGTTGGCGCGGTCTGGCGGCGTTTTTTGCCGCAAAGCGCGCGTCAATCAAGGCTCTTGACTGTCGGACCTTGAAGGCATCAGGCGCTTGGTGTGGGCCATCGCGACACGCGAATCGGCGAAACCTGCAAAGCGCCTGCAGGACTATTTATTTGCCATCGGGAAAACACCGAGCATCAAGGCCTGTGCAGCGTTGCAAAAAGGCCCAGTCCAGTCCCGGACCAGGGTCGGCCTTGCGGCCCGGTGCGATGTGTTCATGCCCCGCAATGTGGCGCACCGGGTAGTGCAGGGCCAAAGCGGGCACCAGTGCTGCCAGGGTCTCGTATTGCGCGGGCTCGAAGTTGCCACCCTCCAGGCCTTCGAGCTCGATACCGATCGAGAAGTCATTGCAGTTGTCGCGCCCGGCAAAGTACGAGCGCCCGGCATGCCAGGCGCGGTCATCGCAGCTCACAAACTGCCACAACTCGCCGCCGCGCTGGATGAAGAAATGGGCAGACACCTGCAGGCCCTCGATCTGCTTGAAGTAGGGGTGGGCGTTCCAGTCCAGCTGGTTGGTGAACAGTTGCTGCACGCAGTTGCCTCCAAACTGGCCCGGTGGCAGGCTGATGGAATGCAGCACCACCAGGTCAATGGCTGTGAGCGGTGGGCGTGGTCCGAAGTTGGGGGACTGGCATGGCCGCGCAAACGCATACCAGCCGTTCCGCCATGCCTTGGGCAGGCCCACTGTGTTCTCAGTCATCGGCCTCGTCACCCTGCATGTCGGGCGCATCAATCTTGAGCCGTGCAATGCGGTAGCGGATCTGCCGCAGGGTCAGGCCCAGCAACTTGGCAGCCAGGGTGCGGTTGAATCCGGTTTCGCGCAATGCACGCACCAGAATCTGCCGTTCCTTCTCATCCAGGTACCCCTGCAAATCGCCTGGCAATGGCTGCCTGGGTGTGCTCACCGTATCGCTTGATGGCGTGCCAGCGCCCAGAGGCACATGGCCACTCAAAGGCATGCTGGCGCTGCCCGACTCGTGCGTGGGGTCAGACAGTTCCAGCGTCTCTCCATCTGACAGCGCCAGCGCACGGTGCAGAATGTTTTCCAGCTCGCGCACATTGCCCTGCAGGGACAGGCCGGCCAGGCGTGCCACGGTGCTGGCAGTGACATGGCGCTCGGGTTGGCCCGAATCCCGGGCGATGCGACCCAGCAGCGCCTGGCACAGTGCGGGCAAGTCTTCCGGCCGCTCGCGCAGGGGCGGAATGTCGATGTCGATCACATTCAGGCGGTAATACAAATCCTGGCGAAAGCGCCCGGCCGCCACTTCAGCGGGCAAGTCCTTGTGCGTGGCGCTGACGATGCGCACATCCACACTCTCTTCCTGGTTGCCTCCCAGGGGCCGCACGCAGCGCTCCTGGATGGCGCGCAGCAGTTTGGCCTGCATGGCCAGCGGCAAGTCGCCAATCTCGTCCAGAAACAGGGTGCCACCGTGGGCGGCCTGAAAGAAGCCCTCGCGGTCCTGGGCTGCGCCGGTATAAGCGCCCTTTTTGGCGCCGAAAAATTCCGCCTCCAGCAGGTTCTCGGGAATCGCGCCGCAGTTCACCGCAATCCAGGGCCCGTCCTTGCGGTGGCTGTTGGCGTGCAGTGCGTTGGCCACCAGTTCCTTGCCGGTGCCTGATTCGCCACGCACCATCACCGGCGCCATGCTGCGCGCCACTTTGACAATGCGTTCACGCACCATGCGCATGGCGGCCGAGTCACCGGCCATGCGTGCCAGCGCCTGCTCGCCCTTGTTGCCGTGGCCGGAGCCGCCATCGGACAGGGGCGCCGACGTGCTGGCAGAGAATCCCGCACCTGCTGCCTGCGTGCCGCGCGCGGCGGCAGCCACCACGGCCCTGAACTGCTTGAGGTCCACTGGCTTGGTGAGGTAATCAAAAGCGCCCGCCTTGAGCGACTCCACTGCATTCTCGGCCGAGCCATAGGCCGTGATGACGATGCAGCGCTCACGCCGCTGCTGGGCGCGCACGCCTTTGAGCAAGTCGATGCCCGAGCCGTCTGGCAGGCGCATGTCGGTAATCACCAGGTCAAAGCGCCGTGCATTGAGCAGGTCCCAGGCCTCCTGAACGGTGCCGGCCGCCTCCACCTGGTAGCCCTCGCGCAGGAGCGTGAGCTCGTACAGGGTGCGCAAATCGGGCTCGTCGTCGAGGACCAGGATCTGGATATCGCTCACGGAAGGGGAGTGGGCCATGGTGTGGTGTGGGCTTCGTCAGCCGCAGGCAGGGTCTGGGCAATGTTTACAAAATGCACAAAAAATTCGTTTCCTTCGATGGCCTGTCCATCCACTTCACGCACACTGCGGTGGTAGGCAATGCTGGCGTTATGTCCTTCGCACAGCTGGCGGCAAATATACAGCCCCAAACCGCTGGAGCGGCTCTCGGAGGAGAAGAAGGGCTCGAACAGGTGGCGCTCCACCGTCTGGTCCATGGGGGGGCCCGCACTCCACACGCGCAGGGTGGCGTGCTGCGGCACGCTGTGCGTCTGCACCTGTATGGAGCCGGGGGTGTCCGATGCAAAGCGGCGTGCATTGTCCAGCAGGTTGACCAGCACCCGGCGCAGGTGGTCGCCTTCAAATTGCACCGTGATGCTCTGTGCCTCAGGCAGGTACTGCAGGCGCTTTTCGCAGGTGTTTTGCGCACTCCACTCACGGCAAACCCGGCCTGCCGCCTCGTTCAGGTTGACCAGCAGCGGCGTTTGCCCGCCATCCTGGGGCTGCGCGCGCGCCGCGTTGAGTATGTCGTTGACGATCTGGGCCAGGCGCTGCGCATTTTGTCCCACCATATGGGTGAGCTTCTTGTGGTGCGGGTCTGTCAGGTCTTCTTCCAGCAGGGCGTTGGCCTGGGAGATGGCCGCCAGCGGGTTGCGGATCTCGTGTGCTACGGCGGTGGACATGCGGCCCATGCTGGCCAGCTTTTCGGTGCGCATGCGGGCCTCCAGCTCGCGCTGGTCCTGCAGGAACAACACGCACAGGCTCTCGCCGCCCAGGTCCTGCGGATTGGTCGGGCGCGTGCTCACGTGGATGCGGCGGGGCCCCTGGCCTGCATGCCGGATCGTCACATCTTCCTGTTGCCCGTGGCCCTGTGCAAAGCTCCGGTGTGTCAATTCCAGCAGGGGCTGCCAGGCCGGTTCACGGTGCAAGTCAGCCACTGGTCCCTTCTGCTCTGGCGTGGGGGCCAGCAGCTGCACCGCTGCCGGGTTGGCGGCGCGCACCAGGCCCTGGCGGTCCACGATCAGCACGCCATCGGGCAATGACTCAATCACCAGTTCGTTGACTTGGCGCTGCAGGTTGACCGCTGCCTGGCTGCTGCGCACCCGCATGCCTTCGCTCGACAAGCGGCTGGACAACTGGTTGGCCAGCAGCGCGATTGCAAAATAGCCCACACCCGTGAGCGCTGCCTGCAAAAGGGATACGGTGGTGTCCACGCTGCCATTCAGGTAGGCCAGTGCGGTGTTGCCCAGCAGCAGCATGGTGACGCTGGCCGCCGTGCCCAGCGCCAGCCGCAGGGAGCCCAGCACCGAGGCCAGCAAAATGGGCAGTGCAAACAGCGGCGTGTAGTTGACCGTGTTGCCTTGCAGAATCTGCAGTGACGAATAGGCCAGCACATCCAGCCCGACCAGGCGTATCCAGTGGCGGTTGAAGCTGTTGCCCAGAAACAGGGGTTTGCCAAACAGGCCCGTGGTCAGCGTGCTGGCCAGGTAGGCCAGGCTGATGCCGATCAGCCATTTGCTGTGCGGTGTGCCTATGGCCATCATGGTGACCTGCATGGCCAGCAAGACCAGCCCCAGGGTCAGGCGCGCGGTCATGAAGCCCTGCCAGATGCGCGAGAACTCGCGCGTGTCGTCGGTGTGAATCACGGCCGCCCAAGGTGCTGCCTGTCCCAGCCAGGAGCGCTCGGTGGACGCCCGCGCCATTCAGGGCTCCCGCGCCAGGCGGTGCGCGGCGCTGCAATACAGGCCGTGTGCGCCCTGGATGGCGTCGTGTGCGGGCAGGTGCAGGCCGCATTGCGCGCACTCCACCATGGCCACGACACCGGCAGGCCCTGCGCTTTTGCGCTTTGCCTGCTTGACCTTGGGTTGGCGTGCCTGGCGCCATTGCCACAGCAGCACCATGAAGATGAAGAACAGCAACAAAAACTTCATGGGGTGCGGCTCAGCACGATTTCCATCACAAAGCGTGAGCCGACATAGGCCAGCAGCAAAAAGGCCGAGCCTGTGTACAGCATGGTGGCGGCGCGTTTGCCACGCCAGCCAAAACCGGTGCGCCCCACCAGCAGCACGGCAAAAGTCAGCCAGGACAGCACCGAGAACACAGTCTTGTGGTCCCAGCGCCAGGCGTGGCCATAAACCACTTCGCCAAACAGCATGCCCACCACCAGGGTGGCGCTGAGCAGCACAAAGCCGGCCGCCACAAAGCGGTAGGTCAGGCGCTCCAGCGTCAACAGGGGCAGGCCGCTCTGCGAATCCTTGCCCTGGCGGATGCGCTTTTCTGCATGGTTCATGAACCAGGCATGCACCACGGCAATGCCAAACAGGCCGTAGCAGGCAATGCCAAAGGCCAGATGCAGTGGCAGCCACACCGAGGTGCTGGGGGACATGGGTCCGCCCGGGAACATATAGGCCAACAGAACGGCAGCGGCGCCTATCGTGCTCAGCGTCCAGCGGGTTGGCAACTGCGGATAAATCAGGCTCTCAATCGCGTAGACCGCCGCAACCAGCCAGGCCGTGACCGAAAGGGCTGGCGCAAAGCCGAAGTGGGGCGGCTCACCCAGCAGCCCGCTGACAAGCAAGATGCCCT
Organism: Rhodoferax lacus; assembly: GCF_003415675.1. Lineage (GTDB taxonomy): Bacteria > Pseudomonadota > Gammaproteobacteria > Burkholderiales > Burkholderiaceae_C > Allorhodoferax > Allorhodoferax lacus. The sequence continues at coordinate 50,126 of NZ_QFZK01000018.1, read as the reverse complement.
GCAGCAACCAGGCCACAGCCACCCAGGCGTGGGCACTGCGTACGCTCATACGGTGCATCAGTGCGGCCGGCAGCAGGTAGGCCAATGCGGCCAGAACCGAAAGGATCAGGGGAAGAGGGGACGCACTGGCTAAAATCATGTGCACAGTTTAGCCTTTTGCTTCCTGCCAGCACTGTCTGGCGCACAACACAGGTTCCGCGCAGCGGACTTTCTCCCTATGGCCTCCGCCCTTACCGACAAACTCAGCCGCCTCGTCAAAGAACTGCGCGGCCAGGCCCGCATCACCGAAAGCAATGTCTCCGACATGCTGCGCGAGGTGCGCATGGCCCTGCTGGAGGCCGACGTGGCCCTGCCCGTGGTGCGCGACTTCATTGCCCGTGTGAAGGAAAAGGCCCTGGGCGAAGAAGTGCTGGGTTCCTTGCAGCCAGGCCAGGTGCTGGTGGGCATTGTCAACCGCGAGCTGGCCGCCACCATGGGCGAGGGCATCAGCGACATCAACCTGGCAGCCCAACCCCCGGCCGTGATCCTGATGGCTGGCCTGCAGGGCGCGGGCAAGACCACCACCACCGGCAAGCTGGCCAAGCACCTGATCGAGAAGCGCAAGAAAAAAGTGCTCACGGTCTCCGGTGACGTCTACCGCCCGGCCGCCATCGAGCAGCTCAAGACCGTGACCGCGCAGGCCGGTGCCGAGTGGTTCCCCAGCACGTCCGACCAGAAGCCGGTGGACATTGGCCTGGCCGCGCTGGACTATGCCAAAAAGCATTTCTTTGATGTGCTGCTGGTCGATACGGCCGGCCGCCTGGCGATTGACGAGGCGCTGATGCTGGAGATCAAGCAGCTGCACGCGGCGCTCAATCCGGTGGAAACGCTTTTCGTGGTGGATGCCATGCAGGGCCAGGATGCGGTCAACACGGCCAAGGCCTTCAAGGACGCGTTGCCGCTCACAGGCATCATCCTCACCAAGACCGATGGCGACTCACGCGGTGGAGCGGCCCTGTCGGTGCGCCAGATCACCGGGGCGCCCATCAAGTTCGCAGGTACCAGCGAAAAGCTCGATGGTCTGGAAGTATTTGATGCCGAGCGCCATGCCGGGCGTGTGCTGGGCATGGGTGACATCGTGGCCCTCGTGGAGCAGGTCACCTCGGGCGTGAACATGGAAGCGGCACAAAAGCTGGCCGCCAAGGTCAAGAGCGGTGCGGGCTTTGACCTCAACGATTTCCTCGCTCAGATCCAGCAGATGAAGCAGATGGGTGGCTTGTCGAGCCTGATGGACAAGCTGCCCGCGGCCATGGCGGCCAAGGCCGGTCAGGTGGACATGGACAAGGCCGAAAAAGACATCAAGCGCAAGGAGGGCATCATCCACAGCATGACGCCGCTGGAGCGCCGCAAGCCTGAACTCATCAAGGCCACGCGCAAGCGCCGCATTGCCAACGGCGCCGGTGTGCATGTGCAGGAGGTCAACCGCATGCTCAAGGAATTCGAGCAGATGCAGGACATGATGAAGAAGATGAAGGGCGGCGGAATGATGAAGATGATGAAGCGCCTGGGTGGCATGAAGGGCATGCCCAAGATGCCCTTCTGAGCGCTTCTATTGGCCGCCGGGCATGCTCAAGGCGCTTTCCTTGAGCAGCATGGCGGGGTCAACTTCAAGTGCAACAGCAATGGCCACAATGGCCGTCAGAGTGGGGTTGGCGGTGCCGCACTCAATGCGAGACAAATGGGTTCGGAACAAGCCGCTGCGTTGCGACAAGGTGGCCTGCGTAATGCCGGCCTCCTGACGCAAACGTTTTATTTTGGCACCCAAAACTTCATTGATATGTAAGCGACCCATAGGTCGAGTATGGCGCCTTATCGATGTATTGCCAAGCGCCATTTCGACACCTGAAGAGGCAACCGGGCTATTGCGTCCGTTGTCTGTCAGTAAGGGTGGCAATCAGGTCATTGGCCGTGTCATCAAAGTCGTGAAACAGTTCACAGACATGCACGCCCAGTGATGTCGCAAGTGCAATCATGACCAGTAGAGTTGGATTCGCGCTTCCCGCTTCGACACGTGAAAGATACGTCCGGTAGATGCCGCAACGCTCGGACAATACGTCCTGCGTCATCCCGGCTTTCAACCTGAGCTTCTTCACCTGCTTGCCAACGACTTTCTTGAAGTCGATTTCACTTTGCTTCATGAAAGTAGTATCGATTTGATTGGCAACTAATCAAATACACTGATTCATACATTCACGGCAGCGTACATAAGCCGCAAAACCTGCCCTGGAAATTGGCCGGTTTCTGCAAATTCAGGAGTAGTCAAAAGCGAATTGCTTGAGCAGATTTCTTGCAATGCCCATACGTACACGTTGCACGACAGCACCCTCGCTCAGGTTGAAGAATGCGACATCGGCCGGCAGCATTCCCACCACATCAGCGGACAGGTGCAACGCACCCAGACTGTTGCCGCTCAGGCTGTGCCCTTGCACCTCTTCTTCGTTGAGCACGATGGTGTCGAGGTAGAGGGAACTTCCAGAAATCCGCTTCAATTCGAGTCTGGCTTGCAGGGCCTCGCCGTCAATGGCCTGCATGACACTGCCGGTCGAAAACAGCACCATGGAACGCAAGGTCCTGGACGGGTTGCACGCTATCGCATGTTCCAGGATCGCAGGGAGGTCACGCCCATCTTCGTGCAGCAATGCGCTGACGAAAATGATGTTCAGATGGGTCATGCATTTCCTCGCCCGCTATCGTTATGTATAGGCGGACTCTAGGGGCCATGGCGGACAATCAGAACGCACTGATTCGTACATTTATTCCAGGGCAGAGGCAGGCTCCGTGACAACTTCACCACGCAAGGTGTAGCTGCGCGTCTCGGTGATGCGCACCTGCACCATGTGACCCACCAGGCGCGGGTGGCCTGCAAAGTTCACCACGCGGTTGCATTCGGTGCGGCCCATCAGTTCACCACCATCGCGCTTGGAGGCGCCTTCCACCAGAATATGCTGCAGCGTGCCCACACGGCTTTCGCTGATGCGAGCGATGTTGCCGTTGATGACACTTTGCAGATGCTGCAGGCGCTGCAACTTGACCGCATGGGGCGTGTCGTCCTGCAGGTTGGCGGCCGGCGTGCCGGGGCGCGGGCTGAAGATGAAGCTGAAGGAGTTGTCAAAGCCCACGTCGTCGATGAGCTTCATCATCTTGTTGAAGTCATCTTCGGTCTCGCCAGGGAAGCCCACGATGAAGTCGCTGCTGAAGGCCATGTCAGGGCGGATGGCGCGCAGTTTGCGTACCGTGCTCTTGTATTCCATGGCGGTGTAGCCGCGCTTCATGGCCATCAGGATCTTGTCGCTGCCATGTTGCACCGGCAGGTGCAGGTGGCTCACCAGCTTGGGGATCCGGCCGTAGGCTGCAATGAGTGCCGGTGTGAACTCATTGGGGTGGCTGGTGGTGAAGCGCAGGCGCTCGATGCCGGGAATGTCGGCTACATATTCCAGCAGCGTGGCAAAGTCCGCCACCTCTGCTGTGTCGTCCGCAAGACCCGGCTTGCCCGCCAGGGGCGCGCGCCAGGCATTGACGTTTTGGCCCAGGAGGGTCACCTCTTTCACACCCTGGTCGGCAAGTCCTGCCACCTCCACCAGAATGTCTTCAAACGGGCGGCTCACCTCTTCGCCGCGCGTGTAGGGGACCACGCAATACGAGCAGTATTTGCTGCAGCCTTCCATGATGCTCACAAAGGCCGAGGCGCCGTCCACCTTGGCGGGCGGCAGGTGGTCAAACTTCTCGATCTCGGGAAAGCTGATGTCCACCTGCGGCTTGTTCTGGGCTGCGCGTGCGGCCAGCATTTCGGGCAGGCGGTGCAGGGTTTGCGGGCCGAACACCACGTCCACATAGGGCGCGCGCGCGATGATGGCCGCACCCTCCTGGCTGGCCACGCAGCCACCCACGCCGATCTGCACGCCCTTTTTCTTGAGGTGCTTGATGCGCCCCAGGTCGGAAAACACTTTCTCCTGCGCCTTCTCGCGCACCGAGCAGGTGTTGAACAGAATCAGATCGGCTTCGTCCACGTTCTGTGTCGGCTCATACCCTTGGGCGGCGTTGAGCACGTCGGCCATCTTGTCCGAGTCGTACGCGTTCATCTGGCAGCCGAAGGTTTTGATAAATACTTTTTTGGTCATGGCGGTACTCTGCAAAGGGGAGGCGCAGCATCGATGGCTGCGGGAATCAGGCAAGGCCGTGGCGGCGCGCAAACACCCGCGCGCAGGCCCGGCGGCAACTACTGCTGTGTTGGCAGCTTGAGGGCGGCTTCCGCGTCCGTCAGGACCCACACGTCATGCACCTCACCCGTGGGGTTGCGCACAAAGTTCACCACCAGGTTTTGCCCGATGATGGCGCCCGACATGAGCAGCAGGTTGTTCGGCCCGCGTATGCGTGCACCGGGTGACAGGCGGTCGGGTTTGCCGCTCATTGCAATCACAGGCGGCGCGATGACCTGCATCACACCCCGCTCGGCAGTGGGCGGAAAAGGGCGGACATTGGTTTGGGCAGAAGCCCAGGCGGCCATGCCCATCAGGGGCGCGGCCAGGGCCAGGCGCATCAGGGTGCGTCGTGATGGCGCCAGGGAGTCGGTTGCGGTGCAGCGGTTCATGGTGTGTATCCAGAGGCTGTAAAAGAGAAGGCCTGCATGCTATCACGCAGCCGAAAAAGCAAGAGAAAACGCCATTGGCAGCAAAGGCCTAAGCCCCGAATTGACCGCCAAAAGCGGCGCTTATGTGGCTTAAGCATTGGCACGCCACACCCTACCATCGGGCACAGAGATGCTCCCTGTGGAACGTGGCGAGTCAGCGCACCCACACACCCGTGCCACCGATCCGGAGCAGACCGCCTTGCAGGCACGCACACACCACCAACGGAGCTTAGCCATGCACATTGCGCAACTGGAAAACGTCAAACGGGTTCTGGGCAACACATCCGGGCTCGTTCCTGCATCGGCTGAAGGGATCGCCTGCGCCATGGCCCCCAGCGTCCTGATGGACTACGCGGGCAGCAGGCAGTCTGCCAACAGCGCACAGGGGCACTTCCATGCGCCGCTATCCGCCATTGACCTGTTTACGGTCGGCAATCTGCACATGGAACTGCAGCAGCCGGCCGAAGCCATCGCAAGCTATGACCAGGCCATCACGCTGGACCCGTGCATTCCGGAAATCCATTTCAACCGGGCCAATGCGCTGGCCGCATGCAAGCACTATGGCGAGGCGCTCAGTGGCTATGACGCAGCCATCGCGCTGCGCGCCTACTATGCCCAGGCCCACTCCAACCGCGGCAATACGCTGTATGCCTTGGGGCAGTACTTCGAAGCCATCGCCAGCTTTGACCAGGCGATTTCCTTGAACCCCGAAATGGCCGAGGCCTATCTGAACCGTGGCAATGCACTGACACGACTCGGGCGATATACGCAGGCCTTCCAGAGCTATGAAATGGCCATTGGCTGCAACCCGGACTTGGTGGAGGCCATATTCAACAAGGGCATTGCCCTGCAAATCATGTTGCTGGAGCAGGGCGGGGAATAAGCGTGAGCGCTAACTGGCCATGACTGCCGCCTGCATTGGCAGGACAACAAAAAACCCGCAAGGCCTGGAGGCCTTGCGGGTTTTGATTGTCTGGTGGTCGTAGGTGGATTTGAACCACCGACATCAGCATTATGAATGCTGCGCTCTAACCAGCTGAGCTATACGACCGAAGGCCGCAATTATAGCAGGCTAAATTGGGCGGTTTTACATCGGGGCCTCAGGCGTTGCGAAATTCTGCGCGGCGCTTGTTCACAAAGGCGTCCATGCCCTCTTTCTGGTCGGCAGTGGCGAACAGGGCGTGGAACAGGCGGCGCTCGAACATCAGGCCGTCAGAGAGGCCGCTCTCAAAGGCGCGGTTGACGGTTTCCTTGGTCGCCATGGTGGCGATCTGCGAGAAGCCGCAGATCATCAGCGCTGCACCCAGCACCTCGTCCATGAGCTTGTCATAGGGCACGACGCGGCTGACCAAGCCGGCACGCTCGGCTTCCACTGCGTCCATCATGCGGCCGGTGAGAGCCATGTCCATGGCTTTGGCCTTGCCCACGGCGCGCGGCAGGCGCTGCGTGCCACCGGCACCGGGGATGACACCCAGCTTGATTTCGGGCTGGCCGAACTTGGCCGTATCGGAGGCGATGATGAAGTCGCACATCATGGCCAGCTCGCAGCCGCCTCCCAAGGCAAAGCCACTCACCGCTGCAATCACCGGCTTGCGTACGCTGCGGATGGTTTCCCAGTTGCGGGTGATGAAGTCGCCGCGGTAGGCCTCGGCAAAGGTGAGCGTGGCCATGGCGGTGATATCGGCGCCCGCGGCAAAGGCCTTTTCGCTGCCGGTGATGACCATGCAGCCAATGGCACTGTCGGCGTCAAAGGCCTGCAGGGCGTGGCCCAGCTCGTCCATCAGCTGGTTGTTCAGGGCATTGAGCTGCTTGGGGCGGTTGAGCGTGATGATGGCGACCTTGTCGCCTTCAATACGGGTGGTGATGCATTCGTAGTCCATGGGAGTCCCTCTGTTGTTGAAATAAGAGAAATCAGGGTGCTGCGGGTTCCAGCCAGCGGTTGACCAGCGCTGCGTCGCTGCTTGCCAGGCGCACGGCCTGGCTGGCTTTGGGCAGGGTGAGTGTCAGGTTCAGCAGGCGCTTGTCGCGGGCCACGGTGGCCGTCACTTTCTTGGCGTTGCCTGCGTACAGCATCAGGTCGTCCAGGGTCTGCATGCGCCAGGCGCCGGTGGACTTCGGGCCTTCGGCCTGCACCGCCAGCCACTCGTCGCCATGGGCAAAGCCAGCCTTCTCGGCGGCACCGCCACGCAGCACCTGGTGAATCGTCAGGCCACCCGACTCCTTCACGCGCAGACCCAGCTGCTGGGCCACCTGGTCTGGTTCGCGGTGCACCTTCACGCCGTGCTTTTCCAGCAGCTCAGCCACGGGCAGCTCCTGCGTGCTGTGCACCCAGCGGGCGATGTCTTTGGCAAACGAGCGCCCACCCAGTTCGGCCAGCACGTCCAGCAGGTTCTGCTCGCTCATGGGGCCGGCCGCACAGGTGCGCCACAGCGCCTGCATCACCGCGTCCAGCGTGGTGCGGCCCTCGGCACGCAGGGTCAGGTCCAGGCAAAGGGCCACCAGCGAGCCCTTGGTGTAGTAGCTCACCGTGGCGTTGGCGGTGTTCTCGTCCTGGCGGTAGTACTTCACCCAGGCATCGAAGCTGGCTTGCGCCACGCTTTGCACCAGGCGCCCGGGGGTTTGCTGCACCTGGTTGATGGTCTTGCCCAGCAGCTTGAGGTAGGCAGTGTTGTCGATGCGCCCGGCGCGGCGCAGCAGCAGGTCGTCGTAATAGCTGGTGAAGCCTTCAAAGAACCACAGCAGCTCGGTGTAGTTTTCCTGGGTGTAGTCGTAGCGCGCGAATTCGGCGGGGCGCAGGCGCTTGACGTTCCAGGTGTGAAAGTACTCGTGGCTGATCAGGCCCAAGAGCGTGGTGTAGCCCTCGGGCTGCTTGTGCACCGGCTGGGCCAGGGTCTGGCGGGCTTTTCGCGGCAGGTCCTTGCGGGTGCAGATCAGCACGGTGGAGTTGCTGTGCTCCAGGCCGCCATAGCCGTCGTTCACGGCATTGAGCAGGAACAGGTAGCTTTTGAAGGGAACCGGGTTGTCGGTGTGTTTGGCACCAGCCTTGGCCTGTGCGCCATGCCAGAACCGGACTTCGGTTTCGCAAATGGCCTGCGTGTCAGCAATCAGCCTGTCGCCGTCAAAGCTCTCGGTGGCACCGGCCACCACAAAGCGGTGGGGAATGCCGCAGGCCGTGAAGCTGGCGCTCCAGAAATCGCCCATCTCCACCGGGCAGTCCACCAGGGTGTCGTAGTTGGCAGCGCGGTAGCTGCCAAAGCCGGACTTGAGCGCGCGCACCGGCTCCAAGGCGGTGGCCAGCTTCCAGTGGGGGGCCTGGGGCGGCGCGATGATCTCCACCGCATGGCTCTGCTCCTCTGCACCTGCTACCTTCAAGAACAGGCTGGTGCCGTTGAAAAAGCCGCGCGTGGCGTCCAGCCAGGCGGTGCGCACCGAGCTGTCAAAGGCATAGACCTGGTAGTGCACCTGCAGGGGCACGCCCGGCTTGCAGTCCACTACCCAGCTGGCCTTGTCGCGCTGCAGGGCGGCGACGCTGCGGCCGGCCTGCTTGCACTCAAGTTGCTGCAGGTTCTTGGCGAACTCGCGCACCAGGTAGCTGCCCGGAATCCACACCGGCAATTGCAGCAGTTGGGCGGCCTGCGGGTTTGCAATGTGCAGGGTGACGCTGAACAGGTGGCTGTGCAGGTCGGCCAGCTCTACACGGTAGTGGATGTCCTGAGCTTGGGGCCCTGCGGCTTTGGTCTTGCTGCCACTCATGACTTGGCGTCAGCCAAATGTTTTTCAATCTGCTTGGCGTCAATGGCGCCAGGCACCCGTGTGCCGTCCACAAAGATCAGCGTGGGCGTGCCATTGATCTTGTGGGTGCGGCCCAACTCCACATTGCGGGTGACGGCGTTGGTGTCGCACATCTGCACCGCGTTGGGGATGTTCTTCTCGCGCACCATCAGGTCCTGCCAGACCTGTGCGCGGTCCTTGGAGCACCAGATGGACTTGGACTTTTCCACCGAATCGGCGCCCAGGATGGGGTACAGGAACATGTAGACGGTGACATTGTTGATGGTCTGCAGGTCACGCTCAAAGCGTTTGCAGTATCCGCAGTTGGGGTCTTCAAACACGGCCAGCTTGCGCTCGCCATTTCCCCGCACGATGGTGAAGGCGTCCTTGAAGGGCAGGCTGTCGAACTTGATGGCGGTGAGCTTGTCCACCCGCTCTTCGGTCAGGTTGCGGCGCTGCTTGGTGTCATACACATTGCCCACCACCAGGTAGTCACCCTGGGCGTCGGTGTAGTAGATCTCGGTGCCGTTGATGCGCACTTCATACAAGCCGGGAACAACGGACTTGTTGACCTCGTCGATGGCCTTCAGGTCGGGGAAGCGTTGGGCAATGTTTTTGCGGATCAGCGCTTCCTGGGCGAAGGCACCGGCCGACAGGGCCAGGGCGACCAGGGTCAGACTGATGCGGCGCAGGGTTGGGTTTTTCATAGAGCTTTCTGTTGGGGTTCGGGTGGTTGGTCGCCGCAGGGAATCGTGAGCTGGCTTCAGTGTTGTGTGCCGGGGCGCTGTCTGCCACCCATGGCACGCGCAGCCACCCAGTGCTTGAAGGGGCCGCTCTGCTCAAAGCCGCGCATGCCCAGGGAACGCAGCGTTTGCCAGGCGGGATGGTTTTGTTTGAACATCTGCTGCAGCACATCGCCCGAGCCGCCCACCACGGCAAAGTCGGCCTTGCGTGCGCGCTCGTAGGCGCGCAGCAGCTTGGGGTCGCCCACACTGCGCCAATAGGCGCGGTGGTCCAGGATGTGGACCAGCTCAGCCACATCGCCCAGGCCCAGGTTCAGACCTTGCCCGGCCAGCGGATGCACATTGTGGGCGGCATCGCCCGCCAGCAGCCAGCTGGCGCCAGCGGCCTGTCCTGCCCATGCTTTTGCCTGGGCGGCCTGCAACGGCCAGGCTTTGCGCTCACTGCACAGGGTGAGGGCCCCCAGGGCGCCCTGGCTGGCCTCCAGCAATTGCTGGCAAAAATCCAATGCATCCGTGGCCTGCAAGGCCTGAGCCCGCGTCGGCTCGACGGACCAGACCAGGGCGCACTGTTTGCCCTCTGGCCCGTCCAGTGGCAGCAGGGCCAGGATGTCGCCGCCCGCAAACCACTGGCGTGCCACCTGCCCATGGGGCAGGGCGCACTGCACGCGCGCGGCCAGTGCCCATTGGTGATAAGGACGGGTGGAGAACTCCACGCCAAATTCGGCGCGGGTGGCGCTGGCACGGCCTTCGCACACCACCGTCAAATCTGCCTTGGCCGGATGGGTCACCATCTCAATCAGGGGCTGGAAGCGCACGGCCTCTTTGAGCAGGCCTTCGAGCACCGGCACATCCACAATCCAGTTCAGCGCGTCTGTGCCCTGGGCTGCTGCGTCAAACACCACGGGTGCATCACCCTCGTTCTGTACCTGCATGCGGGTGACCGGTGTGGCGTGGGCTTCATCTGGCCAGCAGCGGATGGCTTCGAGCAAGGTACGCGAGGCCGGACTCAGCGCATAGGCGCGTACATCCGAATGGGCCAGGTTGTCCGGCAGATCCTGCGCGACCAAAGCCACGCGCAGGCGCTTGGCGGCCAGATGCAGTGCGAGGCTGCGCCCCACAATGCCAGCGCCGCGGATACAGATGTCATAGGTTTTCGCCATGGGGGCATTGTAGGAGGCCACCGGCCAGGCAGCAGCCTGTGGTGGCTTATTGCGCCGGTGCAGCCGTGACCCAGGCCCGTGCTTGGGCCACTGTGGAGAAGAAGCCTACCTCCAACCGGGTCAGGTCACTGAAAGCCCGGGTACTGGCTTCCATGTTCGGGTCGCTGGACACCACGGCCGGGCGCACGCCGGGGTTGGTAAAACGGGCGCCCAGTTCGTGGGCCACCATGGCTGTCATATCCAGCCCTGAAAAATCCAGTTCCGAGGCCGCCAGCATGTCGTGAATGACATATTTGGTGGTGATGTAGTTGATGTCGGCGTGTATCTCGAGCACCGCCCCCATGAACTCGGCAAAGGTCACCCTATCCTGGTAGCAGATGTAGGCGCCGTTGCGCTCCCAGTTGATTGTGTAGGCCAAACCGACTCCCCTGCGAATGTTCGCATCACATGACAGGCGCATGGTAGCGCACATGCAAGCGTTGCCCCGCCTGCCTGACAATGGGGCAACCATGCAGGCACCCCATTCACTCCATCAACGCAGCAAAGATTTGCTACGCATTCTGCTGAGTTACTACGTCACAAACGGCATGTCAGCAGCGCTGGGGCTGTTCCTCATTTCGGGCGTGGTCCACATTCTGCTGGGTGCCACGGCCGCGGGGGCGGCGTCGATTGGTGTGATTGTCTGCATTCCCCCAGACCAGGCCGCGCCCAAAAAGGGCAAGTTCTGGCACTTGCTGCCTGCGGCTTTGCTGGGCGTACCGCTGTTCCTGGCCGTGCAACTGCTGCACGCGCGGCCGCTGGCACTGGGCCTGCTGCTGGTGCCTGCCACCTTTCTGGCCTTTCTGGCCGGGGCCTGGGGCAAGCGCGGGCTGCCCATCGTGGTGTCGGTCATGTTTGCCATGGTGTTTTCCATGGCAGTGCCGCCGCAGGCCGGCGTTGCGGGTGCTGTGGACAGCAGCCTGTATTTCGGCCTGGGGGCCGGTTTGTATGTGCTGTATTCCACTTGCGCCAACATCGTGCTCAATGGCCGCTACCGCAGCCAGATGCTGGCCGATACCCTGATGGCCCTGGCCCGCCTGATGCGCACCCAGGCCGAGCAGTTTGTGCTCAACGCATCTGCCGACAAGCGTGACAAGGCGCCCCTGATCGGCGTGCTGTTGCGCCAGCAGGCGGTGCTGACCGAGCAACTGCAAGCGGCCCGTGACCTGCTGTTGGAGTCACCCAACTCGGCACGGCGCCAGCAACTGGCGGCCATGCTGATGGTGGTGCTGGAAATGCGCGACCATCTGATGGCCTGCGAGCTGGACCTGGACACCCTGCATGCCTCGGCTGGTAACTACCAGGCCATGCAGGGCATGAGCGACATTCTGGTGAGCCTGTCGGTGGATGTGGAGCGGGTGGCCGATGCCTTGCTGCTGGGCCACCTGCCGGCAGCCCTGCGCAATTGCAGGCCGCAACTGGCCGCGCTGTCTTGGGACCCCCGTGTGGGTGGCCACGAACCCGCCAATGCCATGCTGGCACGCGGCCTGGCCAATCGGGTGGGTAACCTCAGCGATGAGGCAGTGCGCATCGCCGCATTGGCGCGCGGCGAAGCCCAACCCGACATCGACCTGATACGCACCAACTGGCAGATGTTCGTCAGTACCACCGACTGGTCCTGGCGCCCCTTTGTTTCCGTCTGGCGCTGGGACGCGCCGCCCCTGCGCCACGCGGTGCGTGCCACCCTGGCCATCGGCTTTGCCTATGCGCTGGGCTTGGCCATGCCCTGGGGCAGCCATGACTACTGGATAGTGCTCACCATCGTGGTGGTCCTGCGCGGCAGCCTGGCGCAAACCCTGGAGCGGCGCAACAGCCGTGTGGCCGGCACGGTCATCGGCTGCGTGCTGGCCGGCCTGATTCTGGCCTCGCACGCGCCACCGCTTGTCCTGCTGTTGGTACTGACTCTGGCACAGGCCGTGGCCCATGCGCTGGCGCTGCGCGTGTACCTGGTGACTGCCGTTGCCGCCACCGTGTTGGGCCTCGTGCAAGCCCACATGGTGAATGCCGGGGCCAGCCCGGTGTTTGCCGAACTGGAGCGCGTGGCTGACACCCTGCTGGGCGTGTCGATTGCCTGGGCCTTCAGCTATGTGCTGCCCTCCTGGGAGCGGCACCAGATTGCCGCCCTGGTGGCCCGCGCCCTGGCCGCGCAGGCGCGCTACGCCCAGTTGTCCCTCACGCTGGGCCAGGTGCAGCGCATGGAGAACGCGCCCGAACTGGCCTGGCGCCTGGCGCGGCGCGAGTGCTACGACAGCCTGTCCGCTTTGGTGAATGCCACCCAGCGCGCACTGGTGGAGCCGCGCGCCGAGCAGCCGCCACTGGAAGCATCGGGGCGCATCCTGGCACGCAGCTACCAGTTGCTGGCCCAGCTCACCTCGGTCAAAACCATGCTGATGCTGCGGCGCGAGCGGCTGCAACTGGAGCGGATTGCACAGCCCCTGCTGCAAACCGCCCAGACCCTGGAAGAGGCGCTGCAGCCCGGCGTGGCCCTTACCACGCAGGCTCCCGCGGACTATGCACTGGCCAATGAGCTGGAACAACTATCCGACCCGTTCGAGAGTGACCTCACCCCCTGGATGCTGCGCCGCCTGGGCCTGTTGACCGGCATTGCACGGCAACTGCAGCAGGATGCCAATGCGTTTGGCAGCAAAGTGGCTGCCCCATAGGCTCCGCATTTTTTTCGGGGCGCGTCCTCTTGACTGCTCGACGTTGATTTTGCTTTGGTTGATCTACATCATCCAGTTGCCTTGCATTTCACCCGGTTGGGGGATAGCGCAATCGGATGCAACTACTAGACTTGCTCCCGAATGCCGATCAGTAGCAGACAGGCTGTTCAATTTCTCGGCGACGAACTTGTCCGGTTCAAGAACATAAATCCAATAGTCTTGCGGATGGTCTTCTCGCCGAACGTGCCGTATTGGTTTCACTTCGTACATCGTGAAGTGGCCATCCAAGTGTTTCTATCAGGAGCCAGGTCAGAATGAAAAAGCAATTTTTTTTGCCATGCGTTGTTGTTGCTATTGCGAGCCTGATGGGATGTGCCCACCAGGAAGAATCCAGAACCTTGGCGATTCAAAAAGTAGATTCCGCAGGGCAAACCTATAGCGGAACTCGCACACCCATATCCGTGGGCAAGTTTGACAATCGTTCATCCTTTATGCGCGGCGTTTTTTCAGACAATGTGGACCGACTGGGCGGCCAGGCACAAACCATTCTGATCACCCATTTGCAGCAAAGCCGTCGCTTCAGTGTGCTGGACCGGTCCAACATGACGGAAATAAAAGAAGAGGCCGCGCTTCAAAAGAAGGCACAGGCATTGAAGGGCGCTGATTTTGTCGTCACAGGCGACGTCACCGAGTTCGGCCGCCGTGATGTGGGTGACCGCCAATTGTTTGGCCTGCTGGGCCGTGGCAAGACGCAAATTGCCTATGCCAAGGTCAATCTGAATATCGTAAACACGCTGACCTCGGAAGTGGTTTATTCGTCTCAGGGTGCTGGCGAATACAGCCTGTCTGAGCGTGAAGTTATCGGCTTTGGCGGTACCGCAGGCTATGACTCCACCTTGAACGGAAAAGTGTTGGACCTGGCCATTCGCGATGCCGTCAACAACCTGGTCTCCGGTATGGACAGTGGTGCCTGGCGCCCGGCCCCCTGATACCGCCTGCCACTTTTTCAAGGAACACTCATGAAAAACACCCTATTGCGTTTGATCGGGTTGATGCTGCTGGCCGCGTTGCTGGGTGGCTGCGCGACAAAGCAGACATCGCTGTACCAGTGGCAGGGCTATCAAAACAATGTCGATGCGTATTTCCGCGCTGACAAGACAAGCCCGGATGCCCAGGTCCAGCAAATGGAAACCGATCTGCAAAAAATCACTGCCAGCGGAGGGGCTGTCCCACCGGGCTACTACGCACACCTGGGCCTTCTCTATGGGCAGCAAGGCCGACTCGATCAGTTCGCAGAAAAGATACGCGCTGAAAGAAAGCAATACCCTGAGTCGGAGACCTTCATGGACTTCCTGTTGCGCAACTTCAAGAAGTAGGAATTCAAAATGAAACTCACAAGCTGTTTGAAATGCGTTGGTGTGGCCGCAATGGTTCTGGTCTTTTCCGGCTGTGCAACCAAGGCACCTTACGACTACACGGCCTTCAAGGAAAGCCATCCCCGTTCCATACTGGTGTTGCCGCCCGTGAACAACTCGCCGGAAGTGGCTGCAAGCTACAGCGTGCTGTCCTATGCCACGCGACCACTGGCAGAAGCGGGCTACTACGTGATGCCAGTCACCCTGGTTGCCGAGGCGTTCAAGGAAAATGGCATGACCCAGCCCTCTGACATGCACGCCACATCGCCGCAAAAGCTCAGTGAAATATTTGGTGCGGATGCTGCGCTCTACATCACGGTATCGAAGTACGGAACCACGTACCAGGTCATTGACAGCCAGTCCCTGGTTGCGGCACAGGCCAATCTGATTGACTTGAAAACCGGCAAAACATTGTGGTCTGGCTCTGCGCAAGCCTCAAGTGCCGAAAGCAATAACCAAAACCAGGGTGGGCTTGCCGTGCTGCTGATAACGGCCATCATCAAGCAAGTGGTTGCCAGCACGACCGATGAAAGCCACCAGATCGCCGGCATTGCCACGGCGCGGCTGCTGTCGGCCGGGCAACGCAATGGTTTGCTGTATGGCCCGCGCTCACCCAACTACGGAAAAGACAAGCTGGACTGAGCGCTGTGCCCAGCGTGCCACAGCACAGCGTGACGGTGCTACTCGGCATCGCCCAGCGCAGCATTGGCCCATACCAGCGCCTGTTGGGCGGCCAGGCTGTACGCATGGTCGCCAATGCCACAGGCTGACAGGGCCTGCGACAGGCGCTGGGGTTCAAACGCCGAGTCGGCTTCGCCCAGCTTCATCAGCAGCAAGGCATCGGCCATGGGGCCGCTCTGGCCCAGCAGGGTGCTGCTGACCGGCTCCGGCAAGGCCGCCTGGTCCAGCAGTTCTGCCAGTGGCAGGTTGAGTGCCACGTCCAGCAGGGAAAACAATCCGGTCAGAAACAGCACGTCCGGAATATTGGGAATACGGCCCTTGCCGGCCAGCAGCTCCAGCGTGCGCCCGCGCGTCAGGGCGCGTTCGGCCAGAAGGCGCTCCTGGTAGCTCGGGTTGGTGAAGTCGAACAGCAGCAGGGACATCCAGCGGTAGAACCTGGCCCTGCCTACCAGTGCCAGGGCGCTGGTCAGGTTGTCAACCTGGCCTTGCAAACCCATCGCCGGTGACTTCAGGTAGCGCAGCAACTTGAAGGTCAGCGTAGGTTCGCTTTTGATTTTCTCGGCAATCAGGGCGAAGCTCCGGTCCGCACGCACCATGTTCAGAATCGGCAATACCACCAGACGGTTGATGCCACCGCCCGCCTTGATCTTGACCGGGCTGCTCACAAAAGGCCCGTGGAAGTAGTCAAAGCCGCTCTTGTGGGCAAACAGGAAGTCATCATGGCTTTGCAGGTTGTGCGCCACCAGCCGCACACGCTTTCCTGCGGGTCCGCGCTGCTGGCGCAGACCCGCCACCAGTTCGCGCAGCACCAGGCCGTCAAACCGGGGTACCTCCACCTGGATGTAGTCCACATGGGCCAGCAAGGGGCGGGCGAGATCGCTTGCGTCCTGCACGCACATGCCGATGGAAAAGCCCTGCGCAATCAGCGCAGTGGCCCGGCTGACCAGTGCCTCCCAGTCGGTGCTCTCGGGCTGTATGACCTCCAGCATCAGCACGGTGTTGTGTACCGGCACATTCGCCAGCACCGGGTCATGCAGGGAGTCGGCGGCCAGATTGACAAGGGCCAGGCGGTGGCCCAGCAGCGCGTCACCGTCGTACAGCGCCATGCGCATCAGCAAGGCCAGGTCAAAGGCGCGCCGCGACACGCCGTTGCGCCGGCTCAATCGGTCATGCAGTTTGGCGAACAGGGAAAAGGTGTAGCCGGCAATGTGTTCTGAGCGGTCCAGCAGGGACTCCCGCCGCACAAATTCACTGGTCGGGTCGGGGATGCGCTCGGGCAGGGGGCGGCTTTTGCGGGGGGGCGGCGCTGCGGCCGGCGGCGGGTTGCTTGCCCGGGGCGGTTTTGCAGCAGGCCACAGGCGCCGCAAGAATGCGAACATGGAAATCCCCCTTGGCTGTGTGCTTGTGTCTTTGAGAGCACGTGGGGTGCATTCTGGGCGCGCAATTTCTTTTGGCCAAGCGGCAAACCGTGCAATCGCCTCTGGCGTGCAGCGCCGCGCAGCTGGCCCTGGGGCAGTCTTCCCCTGTAAGTACAATCACCCGCTACTCCCCAGGACAAAACGAGGACAAAACTTTGCTGCGAAGCAGGGTTTTGCAATGACTGACGCTGCCGGCTCCATCAACGGCCGCTTGCAGGTCCGGCACCTCGACCACGCCGACATTCGGCTCGGTGCTGCCATTGGGAAAACTGATTTAAAAGGATTTTTATGAAGTGCGGAATTGTTGGCCTGCCCAACGTTGGTAAATCGACCCTGTTCAACGCCCTGACCAAGGCCGGCATTGCGGCAGAAAACTACCCCTTCTGCACCATCGAGCCCAATGTGGGCGTGGTCGAAGTGCCAGACCCGCGCCTGCAGCAGCTCGCTGCCATCATCACCCCTGAGCGCATCGTCCCGGCCATCGTGGAGTTTGTGGACATTGCCGGCCTGGTGGCTGGCGCCAGCACGGGCGAAGGCCTGGGCAACAAGTTCCTCTCGCACATCCGCGAGACCGACGCCACCATCAATGTGGTGCGCTGCTTTGAAGACGACAACGTGATCCACGTGGCCGGCAAAGTGGACCCGATTGCCGACATCGAAGTCATCCAGACCGAGCTCTGCCTGGCCGACCTGGGTGCGGTGGAAAAAGCCCTGCACCGCGTGACCAAGCTGGCGCGCTCGGGCGACAAGGAGTCGGCCAAGCTGGTGACAATTCTGGAGAAGTGCCAGGTCGCGCTGGACCAGGCCAAGCCGGTGCGCACCTTGGACTTCAGCAAAGACGAGTTGCCGCTTTTGAAGCAGTTCTTCCTGATCACCGCCAAGCCCGCCATGTTTGTGGCCAACGTGGCTGAGGACGGTTTCGAGAACAACCCCATGCTGGACCGCCTGACGGCGTTTGCCAAGGCGCAGAACGCGCCGGTGGTGGCCATCTGCGCCAAGCTCGAAGCCGAGATGTCCGAGATGGAAGACGCCGACCGCGACATGTTTCTGGAAGAGCTGGGCCTGCACGAGCCCGGCCTGAACCGCCTGATCCGATCGGCCTACACGCTCTTGGGCCTGCAGACCTACTTCACGGCCGGTGTGAAGGAAGTGCGCGCCTGGACCATCCACGTGGGCGACACCGGCCCGCAGGCCGCCGGTGTGATCCACACCGATTTCGAGAAGGGCTACATCCGCGCCCAGACCATCGCCTTTGACGACTTCATCGCCTTCAAGGGCGAGCAGGGTGCCAAGGACGCGGGCAAGATGCGCGCCGAAGGCAAGGACTACGTCGTCAAGGATGGCGATGTGATGAACTTCCTGTTCAGCTCCTAAGCCTGCTTCGTTGCTGATCTCTCCCTACGACCTGCTGGCCCTGGGGGCGGCGGTCTGCTGGGCCTTTACCAGTGTGATGTCGGCCACGCCTGCGCGGCACCTGGGCACCTTTGCCTTCACACGCTGGCGCATGTCGCTGGTGCTGCTGATGCTGGTGCCCGTGGTGCTGTTCAGCGGCACTTGGCGCAGCCTGTCCCTGGCGGACTGCGGCGTGATGGCGGTCAGCGGCTTCATCGGTATTTTTGTGGGCGACACCGCGCTGTTTGCCGCCATGAACCGGCTGGGGCCGCGCCGCACCAGCGTGCTGTTTGCCACCCATGCCCTCTTCAGCGCCTTGATGGGCTTTTGGGTGCTGGATGAGCGCATGGGCGCGCAGGCCATGCTGGGTGGTTCCCTGGTCATGGGCGGCGTGGTGACGGCCATTCTGTTGGGCCGCCACAAGGACGAGGCGCACACCCTGGAGGCCAACCATGGCCATTGGGGACTGGGCGTGGCGCTGGGTTTGCTGGCCGCCCTGTGCCAGGCCCTGAGTTCGCTGATTGCCAAGCCGGTCATGGTCAGCGGCGTGGACCCGATTGCCGCCACCGCCGTGCGGGTGGGCGCCACCTGCGTGGCGCAACTGGTACTGCTGTGGTCGGGCTACGCGGGAGCGCGTGCGCTCAACCCGGCCACCCCGCGCATCCTGCTGCAGGTGGGCTGGATCGGTTTCCTGGGCATGGGCGTGGGCATGAGCCTGATTCTTCTGGCCCTGCAGCATGGCGATGTGGGCATGGTGGCCATTCTCTCCAGCGTGTCGCCTGTGTTGCTGCTGCCCCTGCTGTGGCTGCGTCTGGGCCGCGCACCGGCGCCGGGCGCCTGGCTGGGGGCCGCACTCACGGTCGTTGGTACTGCGGTGGTGTTGCTGCGCTAGATTTATCCGAGCCCCAAGCGGCGCGGCTTAACCCAGCAGCCGGGTGTAGGTGCTGCGCGTCTGTTCCGACACCGAGGCCAGCAACTGCGCATGCGGCGTGCGGTGGCGCGCCATCATGCGTGCGCTGGCGGTTGCCTTGGAGCGGCAAAACCACTGGCAGCTGTGCTGCAGGAGCAGCAGTTCGGCCGTCAGCATGAAGGCCTTGTCCTTCTGGTTCAGCCCGGCTTCGTTGCGCACCAGGGCCTCCACTCCTTTGGCATGGATATGCAGCAGGGGCCGCAGGTCCGCGCTGTAGTTGGAGAATAGTTGCTTGGCAAAGGGCAGGCCAATCGGCAGGGTGCTGAAGTGGGCGGACTCTGCGTCCACCGCATCAAAGGCCTGGGTGAAGGCCTGGATCTGGCCGCAAAGTGTGATCTCGGCCTGGCCCAACATGTTCCAGACCTGGGTGCTGCGCTCTGCATCGTTTTCGCCCAGGGCACGCAGGTAGCCGTCGGCCACCGTCTCCATCATTTTTTCCACCTGGAACTGGCCCAGAATGCCGGCCAGCAGGCGTATGCGTTGGTGCTGTTCACGGATGTTGAAAAACCAGAGGCCGCCGATTGCCAGGGCCAGAATAAAAAGTTCCATTACGTAAACAGTCCCAACAGAGTCGAAGTGAAAAACAGATAGCGCAAAAACTTGCCAATCGCCATGTACAGCAGGCAAGGCCAGAAGGGCAGACGCAGCCAGCCCGCCACGGCACACAGCGGGTCGCCCACCAAGGGCAGCCATGCCAGCAGGCAGGCCTTGGGGCCCAGCTTCTCCAGCCAGGCCAGGGCCCGCAGATGCATGGACGATCGGCCGTACTTGTCAGCCACCTTGTGTGCACCAAAGCCCATCCACCAATCTACTGCGCCGCCCAGGGTATTGCCCAGCGTGGCCACGGCTATCACCTGCCACAGCAGGTCGGGGTTGAGCTTGATCAAGCCGAACACCAGAGGTTCCGAGCCCAGCGGCAGCAGGGTGGCCGATATAAAAGACACCACAAACACCGTGCCCAGGCTGTACTGCGGCAATGCCAGAAGGGCCAAGAGGTGGTTGATCCAGAGTTCCATGTGCCTGCGAGTATAGAAACCCCGGCGTGTTGCCTGCTGTGCACAGTGCAGCACTTGCTTGCAAAAGAATTTCAATTGCTGAAATTTTGGGCAGGTAGAATTGCAGCAGGCTTCACGCCGCAGCCGCCACCCCAACCCGTCTTTCTTCACACCCTATGCACATTGGCCCGTTTGCTTTGGCAAATCCGCTCATGGTCGCCCCCATGGCGGGGGTGACTGACCGGCCGTTTCGCCAGCTGTGCAAACGCCTGGGTGCGGGCTATGCGGTCAGCGAGATGGTGACCTCGCGCAAGGACCTGTGGAACACCCTCAAGACTTCGCGCCGCGCCAACCATGCCGGCGAGCCCGGCCCGATTGCCGTGCAGATTGCCGGCACCGAAGCGCCCATGATGGCCGAGGCCGCGCTCTACAACATAGACCGCGGCGCGCAAATTATCGACATCAACATGGGCTGCCCGGCCAAGAAAGTGTGCAACAAATGGGCGGGCTCCGCCTTGATGCAGGACGAGACCCTGGCCCTGCAGATCATCGAGGCCGTGGTGAATGCCTGCGCCACGCGCAACGTGCCGGTCACGCTGAAGATGCGCACCGGCTGGTGCCAGAGTCACAAGAACGCCGTGGTGCTGGCCCGCGCGGCTGAGTCGGCCGGCGTGCAGATGGTGGCCGTGCACGGTCGCACGCGCGAGCAGGGCTACAAGGGCCAAGCCGAGTACGACACCATTGCCGCCGTCAAGGCCGCCTTGCGCATTCCCGTGGTGGCCAATGGCGACATCCGCACGCCCGAGCAGGCACGCGACGTGCTGCAGGCCACCGGTGCCGATGCCATCATGATTGGCCGTGCGGCGCAAGGGCGCCCCTGGATATTCCGCGAGATCAACCACTTCCTGGCCACCGGCGAGCACCTGGCGCAGCCCCTGGTGAGCGAGGTCCGGCGCCTGCTTATTGATCACCTGCACGACCACTACAGCCTGTACGACGAATTCATCGGCGTGCGCTCGGCGCGCAAGCACATCGCCTGGTATGTGCGTGGCCTGCCCGGCGCAGAAGCCTTTCGCAGCCACATGAATACCCTGGAAGACAGCACGGCCCAGGTGGCCTGTGTGGAGCACTTCATGGACCAGCTGGGCGCCAGCATGGACCGCTTGCCCACGCCAACTTCCGTCACAGACAATGAAGAAGAACCCCAAAGAGAAGAGACCGCATGAGCAAAAAACAGATTGAGGAGACCGTGCGCAGCAGCCTGGAAGTGTATTTCCGTGACCTGCGCGGCACCGAACCCGACAGCCTGCACGAAATGATGGTGCGCATCGTCGAGAAACCCCTGCTGGAAGTGGTGATGGCACATGCCGAACACAACCAGTCGCGCGCGGCCGAATGGCTGGGCCTGAACCGCAACACCCTGCGCAAAAAATTGCTTGAACACAAGCTACTGAAATAACAACTTCCTACCCTGACCCTTTATGAACGCACTGCTTTCCGTCTCCGACAAAACCGGCATCCTCGAACTCGCCCAGGCCCTGCATGCCCAAGGCATCAAACTGCTGTCTACCGGCGGCACCGCCAAGCTGCTGGCCGACAACGGCCTGCCTGTGACCGAAGTGGCCGAGATGACAGGCTTCCCCGAAATGCTGGACGGCCGCGTCAAGACCCTGCACCCGCGCGTGCACGGCGGCCTGCTGGCCCGCCGCGATGTGCCTGCCCACATGGCCGCTTTGGCCGAGCACGACATCGACACCATCGACGTGCTGGTGGTCAACCTTTACCCGTTTGAATCCACCGTGGCCAAGCCCGGTTGCACGCTGGAAGACGCCATCGAGAACATCGACATCGGTGGCCCGGCCATGGTGCGCAGCGCCGCCAAGAACTGGAAAGACGTGGCCGTGCTGACCGACGCGTCGCAGTACGCAGAAGTGATTGCCGAGCTCAAGGCCGGCGGCGTCACACAGAAGACCAAGTTCGCCCTGAGCGTTGCCGCCTTCAACCGCATCAGCCAGTACGACGGCGCCATCAGCGACTACCTGTCCGCAGTGCAGTTTGGCGAAGGCGTGGCCGACAACCAGGCACCCACCCTCAGCCAGTTCCCCGCCCAGACCAATGGCCGCTTTGTGAAGCTGCAGGACCTGCGCTACGGCGAGAACTCGCACCAGCAAGCCGCCCTGTACCGTGACCTGTATCCCGCCCCCGGCTCGCTGGTCACGGCCAAGCAGTTGCAAGGCAAGGAACTGAGCTACAACAACATTGCCGATGCCGACGCGGCCTGGGAATGCGTGAAGAGCTTTGACACGCCTGCTTGTGTGATCGTCAAGCACGCCAACCCCTGCGGCGTGGCCATTGGCGCCAACGCACTGGAGGCCTACAGCAAGGCCTTCAAGACCGACCCCACCTCGGCCTTCGGCGGCATCATCGCCCTGAACACGCCACTGGACGAAGCCGGTGCGCGCGAGATCTCCAAGCAGTTTGTCGAGGTGCTGATGGCCCCCGCCTACACGCCCGAAGCCCTGGCCGTGTTCGCCGCCAAGGCCAATGTGCGCGTGCTGCAGATCGACCTGCCCAAGGGTGGCGCGAGCGATTGGGACAACGGCCGCAACGCCATCGACATGAAGCGCGTGGGCTCCGGCATCCTGCTGCAAACCGCTGACAACCACCAGCTCACCCTGGCGGACCTGAAGGTCGTCACGGTCAAACAACCCACGCCAGAGGAGCTGCAAGACCTGCTGTTTGCCTGGAAGGTGGCGCAGTACGTCAAGAGCAACGCCATCGTCTTCTGCAAGGGCGGCATGACCATGGGCGTAGGCGCAGGCCAGATGAGCCGCTTGGACTCGGCCCGCATTGCCAGCATCAAGGCCGAGCATGCCGGTTTGAGCCTGTCAGGCACCGTGGTGGCCAGCGATGCCTTCTTCCCCTTCCGCGATGGCCTGGATGTGGTGGTGGATGCAGGTGCCACCTGCGTCATCCAGCCCGGCGGCTCCATGCGCGATGACGAGGTGATTGCGGCTGCCAACGAACGTGGCGTGGCCATGGTCTACAGCGGCGTGCGCCACTTCAGGCACTGATCAACACGGCGCTGTCCGGTCTGCTCTGTGCGCACCCCGCACAGAGCAGACGCTTTTGCTTTTAACTTGCGAGTGGATGCAGCACGCAGCGTAGCAGGTGATGGGGTTGGCCTTCCAGGAGCGTGCTCCACTTGGTGCCAACCTCCTCGCCACGGCTGAAAGCAAAGCCTGATCGGACGTTGGTTCCGTCCGGACGGGACCAGACCAGCTGAACCGGCTCACGCCCAATGGCGGCATCCGCCGTGCTGCCCGTGACCACCAACTCCAGGTCGTAACTTTGCAGGGATAGATCGATGACATGGGTCGTCAAAATCTGCACTCCGCCATCCCCCAGGTCCACCACCAGTGCCGGGATGGCCAAGGTGTCGGCCGGATCCCGAAAGGCGTAAATGGGGATGGCCTCTTTGTCTTCCTTGATCAGGAAGTACTGTGCCCGCGTATGCATTCTCTTGTCAGCGTCATCCATTGCTTGGTTCCTGGGTTGGACATTTCTGCAAGTCTCACACAACAATTCAAAAGTTGCGTGACAGATGTGTGACGCATGAAAGCAAGTGGCGCTCAGGGCGCCTACCGCCTGCTGCCCGCATAGCCAGGTCGTTGGCGTTGATGGCGTATGAGCAGAATGCGTATTTCGCTATCGACTACGCGATACACCACAGAATAGGGAAAGACCTTGAGCGGGAAACTTCGCCGACCCCTTGTCGTAGGAGTTCCAAATCCGGGATGCTGGACTAACAGAATTGCGACCCGCTCAAACTCGTCAAGAAAACGTTTGGCAACCGTCATCCCGGCGTGTTCGAGGTAAAAATCAAGTGCCCCGGCAATGTCGTTTTCAGCCCCTGGGTGGAGCGTATATCCCATTACGCAAGCTTGGCTCTGAGTCTGGCAACTGCTTCCGTGCCCGGCACGGCGACCACCAAACCGCTGTCCAGTTCCGCTTCCCTGCGGTCGGCCTCCAACTCCCAGGCCTGCTCGACAGCGCTGTCAGCGTCCAGGCTGGCGATCAGGCGCTCAAACAGGTGTTCTCTGTCAGCAGGATTGAGCTGAAGAACCTGGGCTTCCAGCACATTCAAATCAATGCCCATGGTGGCCTCCGGTGAAGAAGTGAGGGATGACCCTAAGTTTGCCATATCAGCAGTTTTCGGTGTGCGCCATCATTCCCACTTCCACCACACCCAGCCACACAGCGCCACACCCAGAGCCCACAGCATCCAGGTCTCGGAGACTGCATAGGGGTAGATCATCAAGGCCAGACCACTCCAGCGCAGGTTGGGGCTCGATGCCAGCTTGCCGCGCCGGTAGGCCACGTATCCGAAAATGCCGAACAGCACGGCTCCCAGCAGGTAGGCGGGGGAGGGCAGGCTCAGGCCCAGGGCGCCCAGCGTGCCTGCCGCTTCGGATGCGGCGTCCATGGCCTAGAGTGCGCTGAAAATGTCTGCCGCTGCTGCCACTGTTTCTGCGATGTCAGCCTCGGTGTGGGCAGCACTCATGAAGCCGGCTTCGTATAGGGCTGGCGCGATGTACACACCGCGGTCCAGCAGGCCGTGGAACAGGGTGTTGAAGGTCTTGTTGTCGGTGGTCATGACCTTGGCGTAGTTCTGCGGCAACTCGGGGAACAGGAAGAAGCCGAACATGCCGCCTTCGCTGTCGCCACAGAAGGGAATGCCGGCTTTGGTGGCCGCAGCGGTCAGGCCGCTGACCAGCGACTGGGTCTTGCGGCCCAGGTCTTCATAGAAGCCGGGCTTGCCAATCTCGTGCAAGGTGGCCAGGCCGCAGGCGGTGGCCACCGGGTTGCCAGACAGCGTGCCGGCCTGGTAGACCGGGCCCAAGGGGGCGAGCTGCTCCATCAGGTGGCGCTTGCCGCCAAAGGCCGCCAGCGGCATACCGCCGCCAATCACCTTGCCCAGCACCGTCATGTCCGGCTCAAAGCCGGGGATGCTGCGGGCGTACACGCTTTGTGCGCTGCCCAGGGCCACGCGCAGGCCGGTCATCACTTCGTCAAACACCAGGAGGGCGCCGTACTGCGTGCACAGCTCGCGGCAACGCTTCATAAAGGGCAGAGAAGCGCGCACAAAATTCATGTTGCCGGCAATCGGCTCGATGATGATGCAGGCCAGCTCCTTGCCATGCGTGACAAAGGCTTCTTCGAGCTGCTGCAGGTTGTTGTACTCCAGCACGATGGTGTGCTGCACCACCTCGGGTGGCACACCGGCGCTGGTGGGGTTGCCAAAGGTAGCCAGGCCCGAGCCGGCTTTCACCAGCAGCGCATCGGCATGGCCGTGGTAGCAGCCTTCGAACTTGATGAACTTGCTGCGGCCCGTGGCACCACGCGCTACGCGGATGGCGCTCATGCCGGCCTCGGTGCCCGAGCTCACCAGACGCACCATGTCCATGCTGGGCACGCGCGCCAGAATGGCCTCGGCCAGTTCTACTTCACGCTCAGTCGGCGCGCCAAACGAGAAGCCTTCGAGCAAAGCCTTCTGCACCGCCTCCACCACAGCCGGGTGGCCATGGCCCAGGATCATGGGGCCCCAGGAGCCGATGTAATCAATGTACTGTTTGCCGTTGGCATCCCAGAAGTAGGCGCCCTGTGCGCGCTGCACAAAGCGCGGTGTGCCGCCCACGGCCTTGAAGGCGCGCACGGGGGAATTCACGCCGCCGGGGATCACTTGGCGGGCACGGTCGAACAGGGTTTGGTTGCGGTCAATGGTCATGGCAGTCGGCTGGGTCTGATAGGGGGCAGGGGACACTCAGTGGCGGGTGTCGTTGGGGGAAATTTCGAAGCTGGATTCCTTGGCGTCCTCTTCCTCGTCGTCTTCGGGCTGTGCCCAGAACAGACGGTCGGGAACCACATTGCCCATGCCGGGTCGAAAGCCACTGTCCAGGCAGCGGTCCAGATAGCTCAGGGCTTCGGACACGGCTTCGGTAAGTTCGGTCTCGCTGGCAATCAGCGCGGTCACGGCAGCAGACAAGGTCTCGCCTGCGCCGCTGAACACCGCCTCGAAGCGCTCAAACTTGTGCGTGCACAAAACAGCCGTGGGCGAGGCCAGCGTGTTCTCGATGAACTGGTCCGGCAAGGGGATGCCTGTAACCAACGTATAGGCCACACCAAAGGCATTGGCCGCGCGCGCAATGTCACGTGCCGTGGGGGCTTTTTCGTTGCTCCATTCGGGCAGCAGCCAGCGCGCCAGCGTGCTGTGGTTTCCCACCAACACCGTGGTCTGCGGAAGTAACAGTTCGCTACAGGCGTCCTGGTACATGTCGATCTGGTCTTCACGCCACCAGGACAGGTCGGGCATGTAGGTCAGCAGTGGCACTTCGGCATAGTCCGAGGCGAGTTCGGCGATCGCGCTGAGGTTCTCCGGGCTGCCCACAAAGCCGACCTTGATGGCCTGCACCGGTATGTCTTCGAGGATGACGCGGGCCTGCTCGGAGACGGCTTCGTCATCCAGTGCAAAGTGGTCAAACACCTCGGAGGTATCACGCACATAGGCGCCCGTCATGATGGGCATGGCGTGTGCCCCAACAGAGGCAATGGCCATCAGGTCTGCGGTCAATCCGGCCGCGCCGCTGGGGTCATTGGCGTTGAATACCAGCACACAGGCAGCGGGGCTGTCATCGCGTTCGCCAGCTTCTGGGTCGGGAATGGGTGATGCGGTCATTTCGTAGCCTGTTCTCGTGGGTGCCATCAGGCAGAATGGCAGTGAATTCGACAATCAGCAGCGTGGGCTGCGGCTGTTGCCTCTATACAATGATTGCATTCTATTCGAAGGCCCCTTAAGCTGTGACTGATACCAAAACCTGGATGTGTCTGATTTGCGGTTGGATTTATGACGAGGCGCTGGGAGCGCCGGAGCATGGAATCGCACCCGGTACCTTGTGGGCTGATGTGCCCATGAACTGGGTCTGTCCCGAGTGCGCTGCGCGCAAGGAAGATTTCGAAATGGTTCAAATTTAGCGCAGTGCATCTGCTCCGGCGCTACAGTCGGCAGGTGCGATGTGTTCAGGAGAGGAAAGCCTTGTGAGTACCCAAGATACGGTATTGAAAGTGCTGGTGGTGGACGACAGCAACACCATACGGCGCAGTGCAGAAATATTCCTCAAGCAAGGCGGGCACGAAGTATTGCTTGCCGAGGACGGCTTTGACGCCCTGGCCAAAGTCAACGACTACCAGCCCCATCTGATTTTTTGTGACATCCTGATGCCGCGTCTTGACGGCTACCAGACCTGCGCCATCATCAAACGAAACGCCCGTTTCTCCAGCGTGCCCGTGGTCATGTTGTCCAGCAAGGATGGTGTGTTTGACAAGGCCCGCGGACGCATGGCCGGTGCGCAGGACTACCTCACCAAACCGTTTTCCAAAGAGCAGTTGCTGCAGGCCGTGCAGCAGTTTGGCGCCGCTGTGCAGGGAGCCGCATGATGGCCATACACAAAGTACTCATCGTGGATGACTCCAAGACCGAAACCCTGTTCATGACCGACCTGCTGCAACGCAACGGCTTTGCTGTGCGCTCGGCCGAAAATGCCACCGAAGCCTTTGCCCGTCTGGCCGAAGACCGGCCCGACCTGATCCTCATGGACGTGGTGATGCCAGGGCAAAACGGTTTCCAGCTGACCCGCTCCATCAGCCGCACCCCCGAGTTCACCGGCATACCCATCATCATGTGCACCAGCAAGAGCCTGGAGACCGACCGCGTCTGGGGCATGCGCCAGGGCGCGCGTGACTACATCACCAAGCCGGTGGACGGGGCCGAACTGTTTGCAAAAATCAAGGCGCTGGGCTGAACCGAAACGATGGCAAAACGCGAAGCACTCAGGGAACTTCAGGCACGACTGGCAAAGCGTTTGCAGGCGGCACAAAGCGAGGGCATTGCAGTGTCCTGGCTGGCGGTACGCGCAGGCGGCAGCAACTACCTGCTGCCCTTGGCACAGGCGGGTGAAATCGTCGCCCTGTCCCAACTGCAGGCAGTGCCCTATTCCAAAAGCTGGTTCAGGGGCGTGCTCAATGTGCGCGGCAATCTGGTGGGTGTGGTGGACATGGCCCGCTTTGTTTCTGGCAGTGCCAGCGCACCTGACGGCACCGAGGCCAGCGTGGTGACACTGAACGCCCAACTCGAGGTGAATTGCGGGCTGCAGGTGGACAGCCTGGCGGGCTTGCGCGGCAGCGATGCCTTTGCTTCCAGCACCGCAGCACCTGCCGGTGCGCCCGAATATTTTGGCCCCTGCCATACCGACAAAGAGGGTCAGCTCTGGCAGGAAATCAACCTGCGCGCGCTGGCACAGTCTCCGACCTTCTTAAGCATTGGTGCTTAGTACATCTCCAGGTGCCCAACATGTCCGTCCTAGACTCCATCAAGAAGCTGCTTGCCAAAAAGCCGAATGAATCCGATCTGGATTCGAGTCTGAGCCTGGCTATGCCAGACCAGGCAGGAGATGCCGAGCCGCCCGAGACGGTGCTGGTCTCCAGGCAAGTGGCAGTGAGCCGACCGGCCGCACTGACAGAGCAAGCGCAGCAGGACAAGTCCCAGGTGCTGGACCCCGACCTGATTGCATTGCCCGGCATGGGTGCACGCACAGCCGCGCAGCACCAGCGGGTGCTGGGCATCCTGCTGGGTGTGTCATTGTTGTTCCTGGCCGGTGTGACGGTCTTTGCGCTCAACCAGTCCGACAAAGTGGCGCAGCAACTGGGTGTGACAGGGCAGTCGCTGATGCAGTCGCAGCGCCTGGCCAAGTCGGTGAGCCAGGCCCTGGTGGGCAATGTGCCGGCCTTTGCCGATGTGACGGACAGCATTGGCATTCTGGCCAAGGCCACCCACGGACTGCAGGAGGGCGACAGCACCCAGCGCCTGAGCGCGCTCGACAGCAGCATGCGGCCTGAACTCGACAAGGTCATGCCCCTGGTAGACCGTGCCGAGAAAAATGCCAAGGCTGTACTGCTGCAGCAAAAAACGCTCACCCAGATTGGCGAGGCGCTGCGCCAGATCAGCCGCCAGTCGGGAACGATGCTGGAGACGGCCCAGGGCATCTCCAGCCTCAAGGTGCAACAGAACGCGCCTGCCGCCGAAGTGTCGGCTGTGGGCCAGCTCATCATGCTGACCCAGCGCATCGGCAAGTCGTCCAACGAATTCCTGACGGCCGAAGGGGCCAGCCCGGAAGCCGTATTTTTGCTGGGCAAAGACCTGAGCAGCTTCAAGGAAGTCACCCTGGGCCTGCAGAATGGCAGCGCCGAGTTGCGCCTGGGCGCAGCCCGTGACGCTGCCACCCGCGAGCAACTCGATACGCTGATGAAACAGTACGAAGAGTTGCGTGCCAAGAGCGGCGCCATCCTGGACAACCTGCAGGGCCTGGTGGCTGCACGCGAGGCCCAGACCTCCATCGTGGCCGACAGTGAACCCCTGCGCCGCGGCCTCGAAGAACTGCAGGGCAAGCTCACCAGCCAGACCGGCGTGGGCGGAACAGCCCTGGTGCTGATGGTTCTGGCGGCGGCCCTGGCTTTGCTGTCTGCGGGTGGCCTGTCGTTTGTGCAATTGCAGGACAGCCGCCGTCGCCAGTCGGCAGCGGATGCGCAGCGCCAGGAAGCCGAGCGCCAGGAGCAGCACGCCAAGCGTGTGAACGACGCCAACCAGGCCGCCATTTTGCGGCTCATGAACGAGCTGCAAACCGTGGCCGAAGGCGACCTCACACAGGAAGCCACCGTCACCGAAGACATCACCGGTGCCATTGCCGACTCGGTCAACTACACGGTCGAAGAGCTGCGCTCGCTGGTGGCCAACGTGCAGAACACGGCCTCCCAGGTGGCGCAAACCACCGCCGATGTGGACGCCACCTCCACCGAGCTGCTGGCTGCCTCCAAGGAGCAGCTGCACGAGATCCGCGAGACCGGCCAGAGCGTGCTGGAAATGGCCGGTCGCATCAATGACGTGTCGGTCCAGGCGCAGGAGTCAGCCCGTGTGGCGCGCCAGTCGCTGCAGGCTTCCGAGTCGGGCCTCAAAGCCGTGCAAAACGCCATTGGCGGCATGAACTCGATCCGCGAGCAGATCCAGGAAACCTCCAAGCGCATCAAGCGACTGGGCGAGTCTTCGCAGGAAATTGGTGAAATCACCGAGCTGATTTCCGACATTACCGAGCAGACCAACGTGCTGGCGCTCAACGCTGCCATCCAGGCCGCCAGTGCCGGTGAGGCCGGTCGCGGCTTCTCGGTGGTGGCCGAGGAAGTGCAGCGTCTGGCCGAACGTTCGGGCGATGCCACGCGCCAGATTGCCGCGCTGGTGAAAGCCATCCAGACCGACACCCAGGATGCCATAGGCGCTATGGAGCGCTCCACGCAGGGCGTGGTCGAAGGTGCCAAGCTGTCGGACAACGCCGGCACGGCGCTCACCGAAATCGACCGCGTGTCGCGCCGTGTGGCTGACCTGATCGAGCAGATTTCCAACTCCGCCTCGCGCGAAGCCGGACTGGCCAACGAGATGGCCCAGGATATTCAGCACATCTTTGCCGTGACCGAGCAGACCGGCGAGGGCACCCGTGTCACGGCCGGCCAGGTGCGCGAGCTCTCGCGCATGGCCGAGGAATTGCGGCAGTCCGTGTCGCGGTTCAAGATTGTGTGAAGCGTGTAACCCCTAGAGATTGAAACCATGGCATCGACTCCTTCGGCTATAGCAGAAAGCGATCCGGCGCTGAACGACCTCGGGCCACTGGCCTGGGTCCTGGACGAGCTGCGCAAATCACTGGACGGCGCCACCAAAGCCATGCACCGCTTTGTGCGCGATGCCGAACTGGCACGCGGCTCCGAGCTCAGCGAACTCGACACCAGCCACCTGCGCGTGGCACGTCAGCAACTGCATCAGGCCGTGGGCGCCCTGGAAATGGTGGGCATGCCCGCCCCCGCGCGCCTGTTGCACGCCATGGAGTCGGCCGTGCAGAAGTTTGTGCAACGTCCCGAGCTGTGCAGCGACGATGCGGCCATCCGGATTGAGCGCGCCGGCTTCGCCCTGACCGAATACCTGGAAGGTTTGCTCAAGGGCAAACAGGCCTCCAGCGTGGCGCTGTTTCCGCAGTACCGCGCGGTGATGGAGCTAGCCGGGGCCGACCGCATCCACCCGGCCGACCTGTGGCCGCTGGAGTGGCGCTGGAACGCCGTGACCCTGCCTGCCGATGTGCCGCCCCTGGCCTATTCGCCCGAGGTGCGCGCCCGCCTGGACCATTCGGTACTGAAGATCGTCAAGACCGCAGACCCCCACGCTGCGGCCAAGCTGGCACAGACCTGCCTGGGCCTGGCCGCGGGCCATGGCACGCTGGAGGCGCATAGCTTCTGGGCCATTGCAGCGGCCTATTTCCAGGCCGTGGGGCTGGGCCTGTTGCCCGCGGACATCTACACCAAGCGCACCGCCTCGCGCATCCTGCAGCAGTACGCCACCCTGGCCAAGGGCGAGTCCGGCCCCAGCGAACGGCTGGCGCAGGACCTGGTGTTTTTCTGCGCCCAGGCCCAGGCACTGCCGCAGCAACCCGCCGCCGTTCTGGCCGCCGTGCGCCTGGCCTATGGCCTGCAGGACAGCGTTGCCGTGAACTACAGCGCCGAGCAGTTTGGCCGCTTCGATCCGGCCCAGCTGGTGCTGGCGCGCAAGCGCATTGCCGCTGCGGCCGAGACCTGGTCGGCCCTGGCCGGTGGTGACACCAACCGCCTCAAGCAGACCGGCGAGCAGTTCGCTGCCGTTGCCGAATCCATCGTCAAGCTGCACCCGCACAGCAGCGCCCTGGCGCATGCCCTCACCGGTGTTATCGACGCAACCCTGCGCAGCGCAACGGCACCCGCGCCATCCGTGGCCATGGAAGTTGCCACCTCCATTCTGTATCTCGAAGCCGCTTACGAAGACCTGGACCCCACCGATGACCAGATGGCCGAGCGCAGTGCGCGCCTGGCCAAACGCCTGCAGCTGGTGCTGGACGGCGCCGAGCCCGAGCCACTGGAAGCCTGGATGGAAGAGCTGTACCGGCGCGTGAGCGAGCGCCAGACCATGGGCAGCGTGGTGGATGAGTTGCGCGCCTCCCTGGCCGAGGTGGAAAAGTCACTGGACCAGTTCTTCCGCAACCCCACCGACAAGGCGCCCCTGCGCGAAGTGCCCGGGCGCCTGTCGCAAATGCGCGGCGTGTTCTCGGTGCTGGGACTGGACCAACCGGCCCTGGCCTCCTTGCGCATGCGCGCCAGCGTGGATCACCTGCTGGTGGATGAGCTCGACATTGCTGCCGCACGCACCGGCGTCTTTGAGCGCCTGGGCAACAGTCTGGGTGCCCTCGGTCTGCTGATCGACATGCTGAGCTACCAGCGCGCCATGGCCAAGAAGCTCTTTGTGTATGACGAAGAGGCCGGTGAGTTCAAGCCCTTGATGGGGCGCGAGCGCACCCATGCGCCTGCGCTGGAAGAAGCACCTGCACAGAAAGCTGTGCCACAGGAGGCCCCGGCCCCAGCCGCGCCCTCCGTGCCCGAGCTGCAATCGTTGGCAGAGCCCGAAGCGGAAGTTGCAGAAGCAGTTGCTTCCGAATTGAAAGTGGCCGAAGCGGCAGAGGATGAAGAAGACCTGCAGGACATCTTTCTGGAAGAAGCCCGCGAGGTGGTGCTGGCCGGACTGGCCGCCGCACGCGCCCTGGCCATGGACCCCGCCAACCTGGCCGAGCAGACCACCTTGCGCCGGGCCTTCCATACCCTCAAGGGAAGCTCGCGCATGGTCGGGCTCACCGAGTTCGGCGAAGCCGCCTGGGCCTTTGAGCAGATGTTCAATGCCTGGCTGGCCGAGCACAAGCCCGCCAGCGATGCACTGATCTCTCTCTCTACCGTGGGCATGTCGGCGTTTGGCCGCTGGATTGAAGACATTTCCGGCAATGCCGGCGGACTCTGGAGCGCGGCAGGCTTTCGTGCCAGTGCGGACGCCATGCGCCTGCATGGCGAGGCCTTGCCACTGCAGGTACCCGGTGCCGGTGACGAAGTGCCCTCGGCCTTCCCGGTGTTTGATGACTCGGTGCAACCCGAACCGCTCCCGCCCGAGGAAACGGTGCTTGCGCCACACACACCGCATAAACCGCATACACCGGCCCCCGTGGATTTTGCCAATACCCGGTTGACGGATTCCCTGGAGCTGCCCGCGGCGTTTGAAATCCCGGACTTTTCAGCTACCCAAACCGGCTTGGACTTGCAGGACATCGTGCCGGATTCGGATTCCCTGCTGCGCCCGGAGTTTGAATCCACCCAGACCTTTGATCCCAAAGCCCTGCAGCTGTCGGTGCCTGAGCCCGAGCTCGCTGCACCGGAAATTGACCTGGGTGACCTGGACTTCCCAGGTTTGGAACTGGACCCACAATTCCTGGAGGCACCGGCACCCGCTGAAGCCGAAGACGCGCCTGTAGCGCCGCTGGAAGCAGAAGCAGAAGCAGAAGCAGAAGCAGAAGCAGAAGCAGAAGCAGAAGCAGAAGCAGAAGCAGAAGCAGAAGCAGAAGCAGAGCCTGTGCCCGAGCCAGTGCTGGACGCAGTTCCCGACACCGGTGCCGAAGAGCAGGTCAAGGTCATCGGTGATTTGCGCCTGGGCATTCCCCTGTACAACGTCTTTCTCAATGAGGCGGACGAATGGTCGCGCCGCTTGCAGGTGGAGCTCAGCGAATGGGCGATGGAGATTCATCACCCGATTGCAGACTCCACCATCGCGCTGGCGCACTCCCTGGGCGGCATAGCGGCCACCGTCGGCTTCACCGCCCTGGCCGAGGTGGCGCGCACGCTGGAACATGCACTCGAGCACGTCAAGCTGCACGACCAGGGCACGGCCCAGCATGCACAGGTCTTCAATGACGCCGCCGAAGAAATTCGCCGCCTGCTGCACCAGTTCGCCGCTGGCTTCCTCAAGCCCCATGACGCAGCCTTGCTGCAGGCCCTCAAAGACATCATTGCCGCCGAGTTTGCGGCGCCCGTGCTGGTTACCGAGGTACCTCAGGCACTGGCCGTTCCTGCAGCGCATGACAAGCCCGCAGCAGCCGAAGACCATCTGGATACCGACCTGTTCCCCATCTTCCAGGAAGAAGCACAGGAGCTGATGCCGGCCCTGGGCACGGCCCTGCGCCAATGGGTGGCACGCCCGGACAACCTGGGCGCGCGGGCCGAAGCCCTGCGCGTGCTGCACACCCTCAAGGGCAGTGCCCGCCTGGCCGGTGCCATGCGCCTGGGCGAGATGTCACACACCATGGAGTCCGGTGTGGAGGCCCTTGGTATTGAAGACCTCACGACGGAGCAGTTGGAGCCCCTGCTGGGTCAGCTCGACGCCCTGCAGAACACGCTCGATGCGCTGGATCTGGCGCCGCGCCAGGACATCAGCCAGCCCTTGGCAAGCCCGGCCGACACAGCTGACGAAGAAGCAGAAGCAACTCCCGCTGACGCACTGGTGGCCCCGGCCGAAGCGCCGGTGGCCCACGCCCCGCCGGTCAGCCTGGAGCAGGTCATGCGCCATGCACCACGTGGCACCTCCGGGCAGTCCGTGCGGGTACGCACGCAGCTGCTGGACCGCTTGGTCAACCAGGCGGGTGAGGTGATGATCAGCCGCTCCCGGCTGGACGCCCGCGTGCTGCAGATGCGCAGCGGCCTGGGCGATCTGGGTGGCAACCTGGAGCGCTTGCGCCAGCAATTGCGCGACGTGGAAGTGCAGGCCGAATCGCAAATGCAGTCGCGCATGGCGCACACCAAGGAAGATGCGCAGGCGTTTGACCCGCTGGAGTTCGACCGCTTTACCCGCGTGCAGGAGCTCACCCGCATGATGGCCGAGTCGGTCAACGACGTGGCCACCGTGCAGCGCAATCTGCAGCGCGCGCTGGAAGGCGCGGAAGACGACCTCAATGCCCAGGCCCGCCAGGCGCGTGAACTGCAGCGCGACCTGCTGCGCACCCGCATGGTGGAGTTCGACGGCATTGCCGAGCGGCTCTATGGCGTGGTGCGCCAGTCCGCCAAGGAATCAGAAAAAGCGGTCAAGCTCGAAATCGTGGGCGGCAGCATCGAGATGGACCGCGGCGTGCTGGACCGCATGACGCCGGCCTTCGAACATATTTTGCGCAACGCCGTGGCGCACGGCATTGAAAGTGCGGCCGTGCGTGCCGCAGCGGGCAAGCCCGCAGTGGGTGCCATCACCATCACCGTGCACCAGGAAAGCAACGACGTGTCGGTGACCTTCAAGGACGATGGCGGCGGCCTGCACCTGGACAAGATTCGCGCCCGGGCCATTGCCAACCATCTGATTGCGGCCGACGCGGAACTCAGTGACGCAGCCGCGGCCCAGTTGCTGTTCAAGCCGGGCTTTTCCACGGCCACCGAAGTGACCGAACTCTCGGGCCGGGGCATCGGCATGGATGTGGTGCTGACCGAACTCAACGCCCTGGGCGGCGTGGTGGATACCCAAACCAAAACCGGTGTGGGCACCACCTTCCGTCTGGTGCTGCCGCTGACCACAGCCGTCACCCAGGTGGTGATGCTGCGCATGGGTGAGCTCACCTTTGGTGTGCCCTCCAATCTGGTGGAAACCATTTTGCGTGCGCCGCTTGAAGACGTGCAGGCGGCCTACCAGCGCGGTGCCTACGCGCTGTCCGGGCAGGACATTGCGTTCTATTGGGGTGGTGCCCTGTTGCAGGTCTCGGGCCGCAGCGCAGAGCCTGCCGCGCGCATGCTGCCGGTGGCCGTGCTGCGCAGCGCGGGCCAGCGCCTGGCCCTGCACGTGGACGAAGTGCTGGGCAACCGCGAAGTCGTGGTCAAGAACCTGGGGCCGCAACTCGCGCGCCTGCCGGGCCTGGCCGGCATGTCGGTGCTGGCCTCGGGTGCGGTGGTGCTGATCTACAACCCGGTGGCCTTGGCCACGGTGTATGGCGCCTCGGCCCGTGCCCTGATGGAGAGCCACTCGGCCCTTGCGGCCTCCACGGACGCCGCAGGCACTGTGCCCGTGAAGCCCGAGGCAGGCGTAACGCAGGCACCGCTGGTGCTGGTGGTGGATGACTCCATCACCGTACGCCGCGTGACGCAGCGCCTGCTCAAGCGCGAAGGCTTCCGCGTGGCCCTGGCCAACGACGGCCTGCATGCGCTGGAGGTGCTGGCACAGGAGAAACCGGCTGTGGTGCTGTCCGATATCGAGATGCCGCGCATGGACGGCTTTGACCTGGTGCGCAACATCCGCAACGACGACAAACTGCGCGATCTGCCGGTGATCATGATCACCTCGCGCATTGCCCAAAAGCACCGTGACCATGCGCTCGAACTCGGTGTGGACCACTACCTGGGCAAGCCCTATTCGGAAGATGCCTTGCTGGCGCTGATCCGCTCGTACTGCGCAGAGGCGGTGGAAGAGTAGGGGCGCTGCACAGCCGGGCGGTGCCTCACGGGCCGCCAGGCTGCGTTCAAAGCGCTTGCCAGGCCTGCACGTATTTCACCGCCATGTCGGTCACATCGCGGGCCGACTTGCCCGGTGTGTAGAGCTGGCTGCCGATACCAAAGCCGGTGGCGCCGGCGGCTATCCAGGGTGCCATGGTGTCGGGTGCAATGCCGCCCACAGGCCACAGGTCGGTGCCCGCAGGCAGTACCGATTTGAGCGCCTTGAGCCCGCCCACGCCCACCATGTCGCAGGGAAACAGCTTGAGCGCATGCGCACCGGCTTGCAGTGCCGCAAAGGCCTCGGTGGGCGTGACCACACCCGGCACGGCCAGCATGCCCAAGCTCACTGCGCGCGCAATCACCCGCGCGTCGCAGTTGGGCGACACCATCAATCGCCCACCGGCGGCGTGCACCGCGTCCACATGCTCAGGCGTGAGCATGGTGCCGCCGCCCACCAGCACATCGGCTGGCAGCGTGCGGCCGAGAATTTCAATGCACTCCAGTGCGCCGGGCCGGTTGAGCGGCACCTCCAGCGCGCGAAAGCCGCTCTGTACCAGGGCGGCCCCGATCGCCTCGGCGTTGGCAGGGTCGAGCCCGCGCAAGATGGCAACCAGCGGCATGCGCCGGGCTTGGGTCAACAAGGGGTGAACAGCAGTCATGGTTTCTTCCAGGCACTTTGAATATAGGCCAACGCCGCCAGGTAGGCAGCCTGGGCATCCAGCACCTCAAAGCGCAGTTGCAAGGGCTGGGCGGCGGCCAGGTAGTGGCGCGCCAATTCGGACGCGCCCAGAAAGTGGACGGGGCTGGAGCGCAGCGCATCGCCACTGCTGCGCAGCACGTCGTGCAGCTCGGCACCAATCAACAGACCGCTGAGGTACGACCTGGCGCTGCTGGCGGGCATATCCCCGCAGACCACCCGGGCGCGGCAGCCAAAGAGCTGGTGGCTCAGCGTGCTGTGGGCGGCCGACTGCACGCCCTGTGCAAACGCGGCCACATCCCACACCTGCTCGGCCGTGCCGGCCGCGGCGGCCACCGTGCCCTGCCGGCCCAGCATGTCAAAGAGTTCGCCGGTCATGTAGGTGCGCAACTGCACAATGCGCCCGGCCTGCAGCTCCACCCATTTGCTGTGCGTTCCGGGCAGCACAAACCAGCCACTGTGGTGGCCCAGCGCCCAGGCGCCCAGCAGCTGGGTTTCTTCGCCACGCATCACATCGGGCTGGCCCCAGGCGTTGCGCACGCAGTAGCCGGGAACAATCAGCTTCTCGGCATTGCCAGTTGCCTGGCCCGTTGCACTACCGGCGGCTTCGCGCACGCGCACCAGGTGGCGCGGCAAATCGGCCAGCGCCACGCTGCCATCCACATAGGGCACTTCCTGCCAGCCCAGCGCACTGCCCACCATGCCTGAGAGCAGCACCTGCGCGGGCTGCACCTGCATGCTTTGCAGGGCGGAATCCAGAGCCTCTGCAAAGCGGCCCTTGCAGGCCAGCGCGCCTTCGTCATCGGCAAACGTTTGCGTGCACACGCCCTGTGGGTTGAGTGCGTACACACGCCGGTGCGTGGTGCCCCAGTCGATGCCTATAAAAGGTGCTTCAGCGGTTTGCGTCATGGTGCTGCGTTCATTCATGCCGTGGATTATTTCTTTTTGTTGTAGACGTCCACGCACACAGCGGCCAGCAGCACCAGGCCCTTGATGACCTGCTGGTAGTCAATGCCAATGCCCATGATGGACATGCCGTTGTTCATCACGCCCATGATGAAGGCGCCAATGACTGCGCCCAGCACCTTGCCCACGCCGCCCGAAGCAGAGGCGCCACCGATAAAGCAGGCGGCAATCACATCGAGCTCAAAGCCCAGGCCAGCCTTGGGGGTGGCGGTGTTCAGGCGCGCCGCAAAAATCAGCCCGGCCAGGGCCGAGAGCACGCCCATGTTGATGAAGGTGTAGAACGTCAGGCGCTCGGTCTTGATGCCCGAGAGACGCGCGGCCTTCTCGTTGCCGCCCAGCGCGTAGATGCGCCGGCCCAACGTTGTGCGGGACGTCACAAAGTCATACACCAGCATGAGCAGCAGCATGACGATGAGCACATTGGGCAGGCCCTTGTACGAGGCCAGCATGTAGCTGAAGGCCGCAATCATGCTCGCGAACACCAGGTTTTTCACCATGAACAGGAGGGCCGGTTCGCTCTCCATGCCGTGCTTCACACGCTCGGCGCGGCCGCGCACCTTGGTGATGAGCAGCACCAGCGCCATCAGAATGCCCGCCACCAGAGAGGTGATGCGCAGGGCCTCACCATGGAAGGGGTCGGGGATGAAGCCGGTGCTGAGCAGCTGGAAGTCTTCGGGGAAGGGGCCCACGGACGAACCCTCCAGCACGGCCAGGGCCAGGCCCTTGAACACCAGCATGCCGGCCAGCGTGACAATAAAAGACGGGATTTTGTAGAAGGCCACCCAGTAGCCCTGGGCTGCGCCAATCACGCCGCCCAGCACCAGACAGATGATGGTGGCGGGCACAAAGTGCATGCCGTGGTTGACCATCAGCACCGCTGCACAGGCCCCCACAAAGCCGCTGACCGAGCCCACCGACAGATCAATATGGCCGGCCACAATCACCAGAAGCATGCCCAGGGCCATGACGATGATGTAGCTGTTTTGCAGGATCAGGTTGGTAAGGTTCAGTGGCTGGAACAGTGTGCCGTTGGTCTGCACCTGGAAGAAGACCATGATCACCACCAGGGAGATCAACAGGCCATATTCGCGCAGGTTGTTTTTCAGAAAGCTGCCGCCCGTGTTGGCATTGGCAGCGGCCTCTGCGGCCTGGGTTTCAAGGGTGTTGGTTGCCATGGTCAGTTCACTCCTGATGTCACGATGGATCGCATGATTTTTTCCTGGGTGGCCTCAGAGGCCGTGAATTCGGCAACAAACTTGCCTTCGTTGAGTACGCAGATGCGGTCGCACATGCCCAGCAGTTCGGGCATCTCGCTGGAGATCATCAGCACGCATTTGCCCTCGGCGGCCAGCTGCGCAATGATGGTGTAGATCTCGTACTTGGCGCCCACGTCAATGCCGCGCGTGGGCTCATCCAATATCAGCACCTCGGGGTCGGAGAACAGCCATTTGCTCAACACCACTTTTTGCTGGTTGCCACCCGACAGGTTCACCGTGCGGGCAAACACATCGGGGGAGCGGATGTTGAGCTTTTTGCGGTAGTCCTCGGCCACCTTGAACTCGCGGCCCTCGTCAATCACGCTGTGGCTGGAGACGGCAGCCAGGTTGGCCAGCGTGGTGTTCCAGGCAATGGTTTCGTCCAGCACCAGGCCGTAGCCCTTGCGGTCTTCGGTGACGTAGGCAATGCGGTTGGCAATGGCTTTTTGCACGGTGCTGGTGTCCACCTTTTTGCCATGCAGGAACACCTCGCCGCTGATGCCCTTGCCATAGGTCTTGCCAAAAATGCTCATGGCCAGTTCGGTGCGGCCTGCGCCCATGAGGCCGGCAATGCCGACGATCTCGCCACGGTTCACATGCAGGTCCACGTTCTTGATGACCACGCGCTCCGGGTGCACCTCGTGGTGCACCTTCCAATTTTTGACTTCAAAGACCTTGTCGCCAATATTCGGTGTGCGCTTCGGATACCGGTCCGCCATCTCACGGCCCACCATGTGGCGGATCACCGTGTCTTCGCTGATCTTGCCGGCACGGCAATCCAAGGAGGCCACAGTGGCACCATCGCGCAGCACGGTGATGCTGTCGGCCACCTTGGAAATCTCGTTGAGCTTGTGCGAGATCAGGATGCAGGTGATGCCCTGGCGCTTCAATTCCAGCAGCAGCTCCAGGAGGGCGTCGCTGTCGGTCTCGTTCAGGCTGGCGGTGGGCTCGTCCAGGATCAGCAGCTTGACTTCCTTGGACAGGGCCTTGGCAATTTCAATCAGCTGCTGCTTGCCCACACCCAGGTTGGTGATGAGCGCGCTGGGTGATTCCTTCAGGCCCACTTTTTTCAGCAGCGCCTGTGTCTTCACAAACGAGGTGGTCCAGTTGATCACACCGGCTGTGGCCTGCTCGTTGCCCAGAAAGATGTTCTCGGCAATCGAGAGCAGCGGCACGAGTGCCAGCTCCTGGTGGATGATGATGATGCCCTTGTGCTCGCTGTCGGCAATGCCCTTGAAGTGGCAGTCCTGGCCCTGGAAGCGGATCTGGCCTTCGAAGTCGCCATGCGGGTAGACGCCCGAGAGCACCTTCATCAGCGTGGACTTGCCAGCGCCGTTTTCGCCCACGATGGCGTGGATCTCGCCGGGCTGCACCGTCAGGTTCACGTTGCTTAAAGCGCGCACGCCGTGGAACGATTTTTTGATGCCACGCATTTCAAGAATGGGGTCTGTCATGTGTGCCTTGCCTGCTGTATGCGTTGAATGAAAAAGGCCCTGTGCAGCGGTGCACAGGGCCTTTCACGAAAAGCCCGCTACCGAATTACTTCAGCTGCTCTTCCTTGATGTAGCCGCTGCCAACCAGCACGGCCTTGTAGTTGGAGAGGTCCACAGGCACCGGCTTGAGCAGGTAAGAGGGCACGACCTTGACCTTGTTGTTGTAGGTCTTGGTATCGTTGATCTCGGGCGCCTTGCCGGAGAGCACTGCGTCCACCAGGTTGGCCGTAACCTTGGCCAGCTCACGCGTGTCCTTGAAGATGGTGGAGTACTGTTCCTTGCGGATGATGGACTTCACTGAAGGCACTTCGGCATCCTGGCCGGAAACAAAGGGGTAAGGCTGCGAAGCCGAGCCGTAGCCCACGCCCTTCAGCGAGGACAGAATGCCGATGCTCAGGCCGTC
Source organism: Rhodoferax lacus (assembly GCF_003415675.1). Lineage (GTDB taxonomy): Bacteria > Pseudomonadota > Gammaproteobacteria > Burkholderiales > Burkholderiaceae_C > Allorhodoferax > Allorhodoferax lacus. The sequence goes on along the minus strand of NZ_QFZK01000018.1, from coordinate 8,940 downwards.
GTAGGGGGACAGGACCGCGTCCACGCGCTTGTTGCCATAGAAGGCGCTCAGCAGGTTGTCCATGCGGGCCTGGGCCACAGCGCCATCCCAGCGCAGGGTCGAGACCTTGTTCATGCCGACCTGTTTGCTCTGCACCACCAGCTTGCCCTTGTCGATGTAGGGCTGCAGCACGGACATGGCGCCGTCGTAGAAGAAGAAGGCGTTGTTGTCATCGGCCGAACCACCGAACAGCTCGATGTTGAACGGGCCCTTGCCTTCTTTGAGGCCCAGTGCTTTTTCCAGCGACTGGGCTTGCAGCACGCCGACCTGGAAGTTGTCGAAGGTGGTGTAGTAGTCCACGTTCTTGCTGCCCACGATCAGGCGGTCATAGGCCACGACCTTGATGCCCTTGTCGGCGGCTTTTTGCAGCGCGTTGGAGAGGGTGGTGCCGTCGATGGAGGCAATCACCAGAACCTTCACACCCTTGGTGATCATGTTCTCGATCTGGGCCAGCTGGTTGGGGATGTCATCGTCTGCGTACTGCAGGTCGGTCTTGTAGCCCTTGGCAGCCAGGGCTGCGACCATGCTGTTGCCATCGCTCACCCAGCGGGTAGACGTCTTGGTGGGCATGGCCACGCCGACGGTGCCCTTGTCCTGTGCCTGCGCCACGGGGGCTGCGAGCGAGAAGCCGAGTGCCAGACCGGCGGCCAGTGCCTTGAGGGTGTATCTGCGTGCGTTCATTCTTGTCTCCTGTATGTGGTGGGATGCTCTTTGGCCTGTGGTCAAAGATGCTGGATCATATGAACACCATCGATAATCTTCCAATTGAGATTAGGGCACTTTAGATAGCAATTCGTGGATTGGTGGTTACCCTTGGGTCGCGGCCCAGACCACTCACAAGGGCGTGCTGTCCAGCAGACCGCGCGCAGCCAGGTTGTTGAACAGGGCGCGCAGGCCAAACTGCCAGGGCGCAGCAGTCTCGCTGTGGCTGACCCGGTTGCACAAAGCGCCCAGGTGCTGGCTGCTGATGCGCACCGTGTCGCCCAGGTGGTGGGTGAAGCCCGCACCCTTCTGGCCACGGTCCTGCGTGGGCGCAAACAGCGTGCCCAGGAACAGCATGAAACCATCCGGGTACTGGTGCGCGCCCATGACCTGCTGCACCAGCTCCAGCGGATCGCGGCTGATCTGGTCCATGGAGTTCACGCCATCCATCACAAAGCCGTCTTCCCCGGTCACCCGCAGGTGCACGACCTCGCGCCGCACATGGTCCAAGGTAAAGCTGGCATCAAACAGGCGGATGAAGGGGCCTATGGCGCAGGAGGCATTGTTGTCCTTGGCTTTGCCCAGCAGCAGGGCGCTGCGGCCCTCGATGTCGCGCAGGTTGACGTCATTGCCCAGGGCCGCGCCCTGGATCACGCCGCGGCTGTTCACAGCCAGCACCACCTCGGGCTCGGGGTTGTTCCAGTGCGAGTCGGCGCGTATGCCCACATCACTTCCGGTGCCCACCGAGGACAGCACCGGCGCCTTGGTAAACACCTCGGCATCTTTGCCTATGCCCACCTCCAGGTATTGCGACCAGATGCCCTGGGCCTGCAGCGCCGCCTTGAGTTGCATCGCCTGCTCCGAGCCGGGCTTGATGCTCGAGAGGTCCGTGCCGATTTGCGCCAACACCTGCGCACGCAAGGCCTGGGCGCGGCTGGCGTCGCCACCGGCCTTTTCCTCGATCACGCGCTCCACCATGCTGGTGGCAAAGGTGACACCGGCAGCCTTGACCACCTGCAGGTCGCAGGGCGAGAGGAAGAAGGGTTTGCGTTCGTCGCGCCCGGCCTCGGTGCTGTTGGCCAGCACCTCTTCCAGAGAACCCACCCGCACGCCTGCGTAGCCCTGCACCAGGCTGGCAGGCTGCGCGGCCTCCAGCAGGGTGCTCATAGTGGGCACGTGACGCGAGAGGTCGTAGATGCCATCGGCGCGGACCACCGCCACCGAGGGTCCGCCCGGGCCTGCGGGGTTCCAGATGCGGGTGACCAGGGTGCCTGTGGTCAGGTCGTGGGGCAGAAAGGCGTGTGTGTGCATGCGGCCATGATACGAAGGCGATTGATAATGTTCTAATCGTTTATCGACCCTCTTCCATACCGAAACAGGGATCAGTCCAACATCCATGACCAACTACAACCACTGGTTTATCCGCGCCCGTCTCAAGACCCGGCAACTGCTGTTGCTGGTGGCGCTGGCAGAGGAGGGCAACATCCACCGCGCCTCCCAGGTGCTCAACATGAGCCAGCCCGCGGCCAGCAAGTTGCTCAAGGACCTGGAAGATGTGCTGGAGGTGCCGCTGTTCGAGCGCCTGCCGCGCGGCATGCGCCCCACCTGGTATGGCGAGACCATGATCCGCCACGCGCGTGTGGCACTGGCCTCGCTCAACCAGGCGCACGATGAACTGCAGGCCGCCAAGGCCGGCCAGTTTGGCCAGGTGAGCATAGGCGCCATTACCTCGCCTGCACTGGTGGTGCTGCCCGAGGCGGTGAAGCTGGTCAAGGCCAACCACCCGGACCTGCGCGTGTCGCTGCAGATCGAGACCAGCGACGTGCTGATCGAAAAGCTCAACCAGAACAAGCTCGACATCCTGGTGGCGCGCCTGTTTGCGCAGCACGACAAGAGCGACCTGCGCTACGAAGTGCTGACCGAAGAGCCCATCAGCGTGGTGGCGCGACCCGGCCACCCGATGCTGGAATCAAAAAACCTGAACCTGAAAGACATGGCCGATGCGGGCTGGATCGTGCCGCCTGCGGGCAGTGTGCTGCGGCACCGCTTTGAGCTGATGTTCCAGGAACTGGGCCTGCGCGCGCCGGTGAACCTGATCGAGACCGGCGCCCTGCTGTTCACCACCAAGATGCTGCAGGAAAGCGACATGCTCAGTGTGCTGGCCACCGACGTGGCGCGCTACTACGCCTCACACGGCCTGCTGTCCATCCTGCCCATAGACCTGCCCTGCCAGATGGAGGCCTTCGGCATCATCACCCGGCGCGACCGGCTGCTGTCACCCGCAGCCGAGGTGATGCTGCGCGCCATACGCGTGGCAGCGCAGACGGTGTATGGGCTGGCGCCTGCCGAGGTGCTGCCGGGCGCGTGAACTATTCCTGGGCCGGCAATTTGCCCAGGGCCAATGACATCATGTGCGCGTTGATGCCGTGGCCCATGCCGGGTTCAATGTCCAGCGAAACGCTGGCGCCCAATGCCTGCAGTTGCTTGGCTGCATTGCGGCTCTGGTCCACGGAAATCACGGCATCAGCGTCGCCATGGATCAGGTGAATCGCCGTGCCCACGGGCGCGACGTGGGGAGCACCTGCAAAACGGCCCGAGAAGGCAATCACGTGGCCAGCCAGTGCAGGTGCCTTCTGGGTGGATTCCAGGGACATGATGGAGCCCTGGGAAAAGCCAATCAGCGTGGTCTTGTCAGCCGACACGCCTGAGGTTTGCTGCAGTTGCGCGATGAGCGCCTGAAACGCTGGCATGACGGCCGCAATGCGTGCAGGCCTGCTCTCTTCGGTAATGCCAGCCACAGAGAACCACTGGCGGCCTTGTCCAAAGTCCGATGGCTGCAGGCCTTCGAGGCTTACCACCATTGCCTCAGGGAACCTGGCTGCAAATTGTTGGCCCACAGGCACCAGGTCCTGCGCGTTCGAGCCCACGCCGTGGAATAACAAAATGAGTTGCCGGGCTGCGCCGGCTGGCTTCTGGATGACGATGGATGCGGGCATGGTGCGCTTTGAAAGGGGAGGAGTTGCGGGCATGGTATGCGACAGGGGCTGGGAAGGTCTGCACCCCAATTCACGACGTCGTTTCATTTGTTTGAACAGCTGGGGATGGATCCGCCGCTTGTGTCAAAAAACCGCGTGGTCGCCACGCTCATTGTGGGCAGTTCCGCTCAGCAGATCGCGGTAGTGGTCAGCCAAGGTGCGCGTGCCATGGGACGGCGTTGCCGCCGCGTCATAGCGGCCCTGGTCCGCATCCCACACCAGCATCGACTCGGTGGCGTAGTAGCGGCCAATGCGCGCCAGCTCTGCCTTGGCTGCAAGCGCGGGCACCACACGCCCCAGCCAGCCCAGTACGGTGATGATGGTGTCCAACAAAGCCACCGGCACCTGCTTGAAGCGTGGTGGCTGGCCCAGCAATGCAAACAGCAGTTCACCCTGTTGCCGCGGTGTGATGGCCGGGCCCGGGCCGCCCACGGGCAGGACGCGGTTGTGGCGGCTCTGGTCGTTCAGACAGCCAGCCATAAAGTCGCCCAGGTCGTCGTCGCTGATGGGCTTGCAGGCGGTCAGCGTGCCATCGCCAAACACCAGAAAGGCCTTGCCTTTTTTCACCCGCTCCACTTGGCCGGAGAGAGACTTGAAATAGGCCGTGGGCCGCACGATGGAGTAGGTCAGGCCAGATGCCATCAGCTCGCGCTCGAAGGCCAGCTTGGCGTGCTGAAAGGCCAGACGCGGCTTTTGCACGCAGATGGCGGACAGCAACACCATGTGGGTCACACCCGCCTGCCGGGCTGCCTGCAGGGCATGCACATGGGCCTGGTAGTCAATGGCCATGGCGTCCTGCGGCGCGCCGGTGCGCGATGCCATGCAGGACACCAGCCCATCAAAGTGCTCGCCACAAAAGCCCTCGCGCGCCAAGGACTGCGGGTCCGTGACGTTGCCAACTCGCACCTCGGCACCCGGGAACAGCCGGGCACAGTCCTCAGCGCCCAGCTTGCCGCCCACACCGGATGTGGGGCGCACAAAACACACCACGTGGTGTCCCTGCCGCACCAACGCACGCACCGTGGCCTGCCCGATGGTGCCGGTGGCACCTATGACAAAGACGCGGCGTGCGGTCATGCGTTCCCCCTGTTTTTCGACACATTGTTTGCGAAAACACATTGTCCATCGTAAAAAAATTGCCCGTCCTTAGCCTGAGAAGTACTCGATTGCGCATTGAGTAATTTCCTCAAACTCAACTAAAGATTCCTATGAAAGTCACACACAGTACTATTTTTACGGCCGCTTCCATTTGCTTGCCCGCGCTGCTTCTCGCAGCTTGTGGCGGAGGCGGCAGCAGCAATTCCAATACAACCCCACCCAGCGCATCCAACACGTTTGCTGCGATGCAGGGGACCTATGCCAATGGCTGCTCCGACAGTCCAAATAGCAGCGGCTTGGAAAGCTACACCTTGCAGATCAGCAACCCGAAAGGCAGCACGAACGCTGATTTTTCCTTCAACGCCAAGAGCTATACATCGGCAGGATGCATCGACGCAAATAAAAAAGCTGATGTGACACTCACTGGTACTTTGACGGCTACCACCACGACCAAGGTCATCACGGCGCAAGCCGCCGCAGACAGCGAATTCAAGGGTGGCGTTAATAAAAGTGGTACCGCCAATATTGCAGATGTTGGCATCAGCGGGACCACTCTCTCCAAGTGGAGCGGAAGTTTTCCATTCAACGTAACGACTACCAGGGTTGGCTACCTCATGGAAGGCAGCAAGCTCTATTTGCTCGTCAATCCGGGTGGCCAAATGGATAGCATAGGTGGCTATTTTTCAAAGATCCAACTGACCAAACAATAAGCCCTTGCAGACCCCGGGGGACCCTCGCGGCGCCATGCATGGCACAGGCCGCAGTCCCCCGTCATTTCGCGTCAGACCTCCCCTTTAGTTCCACCCCGCATCCACCTTGAACTCCTGCGCCGTGCACATGGCGCCGTCATCGGAGGCCAGGAACAGCGCCATGCGCGCCACGTCGGATGGTTGCAGTTTGTCGGGCAGGCACTGGTTGCGCTTGATCTCCTTCTCCCCTTCATCGTTGAGCCACATCTTGATCTGGCGCTCGGTCATCACCCAGCCCGGCGAGATGGTGTTCACGCGGATGCGGTCCTGCCCCAGGCTGCCGGCCAGACCGCGGGTGAGGCCGTTGACGGCCGACTTGGCGATGGCGTAGCAGGGGTAGGTGCTGCCCTTGGTCTGCCAGCCGGTCGACCCGAAGTTGATGATGGATCCTCCCCCCAGGCGCTTCATGCCGGGAGCGATGGCCTGGATGGCGAAGAAGGCCGGGCGCTGGTTCACCGCCATGCGCTCTTCCCAGTATTCGGGCGTGACCGATTCCAGCGTGTGGCGGTCATCGCGCGCCACGTTGTTGATCAGGGTGGAGAAGTCACCCAGGGCGGCCGAAGCATCGGCCACAGCCTTTTGCAGCGCGGCCACATCACGCACATCGCACTGGCAGAACCAGGGCTTCACATGGCCGGCGGCGGCAATTTTTTCCACCAGGGCCAGGCTCTCGGCCTCGGCAAAATCGACAAAGGCGACTTGGGCGCCCTGCTCGGCAAAGGCTTCGACCATGGCCGCGCCGATACCGGTGCCGCCACCGGTGATGAAAACGCGCTGGCCTTGCAGGCTGGGGTAGCGGGCGAGCTTGGTGGAGAGGGGGGGGAGAGAGGGCATGCGGATTCCTGATCTATTGCAATTTGTATATATCAAACACTGATAACTTGATTTTCCTTTATCAATGTGCCTTGCTAGGATGCCTGTTGTCAAGAGGTTCAGCGCCAGCCGCTCTGCAAAAAACACATACGAGGACGACACCATGGATTCCAAGAAATACCCCTTCCGCCGCAGCCAGGCCTGGTTTGGCCGCAACGACAAGGACGGCTTTGTGCACCGCAGCTGGATCAAGAACCAGGGCTACCCCCACGACGAGCTCGATGGCCGCCCGGTCATCGGCATTTGCAACACCTGGAGCGAGCTCACCCCCTGCAATGGCCACTTCCGGGAACTGGCCGAGTTCGTCAAACGTGGCGTGTACGAAGCCGGTGGCTTCCCGCTGGAATTCCCCGTGATGTCCCTGGGCGAGACGCAGCTGCGCCCCACCGCCATGCTGTTTCGCAACCTGGCCAGCATGGACGTGGAAGAGAGCATCCGCGGCAACCCGATTGACGGCGTGGTGCTGCTCATGGGCTGCGACAAGACCACGCCCTCGCTGTTGATGGGCGCGGCCAGCTGCGACCTGCCCACCATCGGCATCTCTGGCGGCCCCATGCTCAACGGTAAGTTCCGCGGCAAGGACATTGGCTCGGGCACGGGCGTGTGGCAGATGTCGGAGATGGTGCGCGCTGGTGAGATGACGCAAGCCGACTTCACCGCCGCCGAGTCCGACATGCACCGCTCCAAGGGCAACTGCATGACCATGGGCACGGCCAGCACCATGGCCAGCATGGTCGAAGCCCTGGGCATGAGCCTGCCGGAAAATGCTGCCATCCCCGCCGCCGACACGCGCAGAAACCGCCTGGCGCAAATGAGCGGCCGGCGCATTGTGGAGATGGTGGAGCAGGACATGAAGATGTCCAAGATCCTGACCCGCGAAGCCTTTGAGAACGCCATCCGCACCAATGCCGCCATTGGCGGCTCCACCAACGCAGTGATCCACCTGATCGCCATTGCCGGACGCATGGGCATCAAGCTGAACCTGGAAGACTGGGACACGCTGGGCGCGCAGGTGCCTTGCCTCTTGAACCTGCAGCCTTCCGGCAAATACCTGATGGAAGATTTCTACTACGCCGGTGGCCTGCCCGCGGTGATGCGCGAGATCCAGAACCTGCTGCACACCGAAGCCCTCACCGCCAACGGCAAGACGATTGGCGAAAACATTGCCAGCGCGCCTTGCTACAACCGCGAGGTCATCAAGACGCCGGACGAACCCTTCATGAAGGACGCCGGCATTGCCGTGCTGCGCGGCAACCTGGCGCCCAATGGCGCGGTGATCAAACCGTCTGCCGCCTCGGCCCACTTGATGCAGCACCGCGGCCGCGCCGTGGTGTTCGAGAACATCGAAGACCTGCATGCGCGCATCGACAGCGACGACCTGGATGTGGATGAGAACTGCGTCATGGTGCTGAAGAATTGCGGTCCGCGCGGCTACCCCGGCATGGCCGAGGTGGGCAATATGCCGCTGCCACCCAAGGTGCTGAAAAAAGGCATTACCGACATGGTGCGCATCAGCGACGGCCGCATGAGCGGCACCGCCTACGGCACCGTGGTGCTGCACACCTCGCCCGAAGCGGCCGCCGGTGGCCCGCTGGCCCTGGTGCAGAACGGCGACATGATTGAACTCGACGTGGCAGGCCGGCGCATCCACCTGGAGGTGAGTGACGAAGTGCTGGCCGAGCGCCGCAAGCTGTGGGTGGCGCCCGAGGCGCCCAAGCGCGGCTACCAGAAGCTGTATGTGGAAACCGTGCAGCAGGCGCACCTGGGTGCCGACCTGGACTTTCTGGTGGGCGGCAGTGGTGCCGGCATTCCGCGCGATTCACATTGAAACCTTTTCACTCCGCCCGTCGCCACCATGCATAGCCTGTCCAAGCCCCGTTACCGCGGCGTATTTCCCGTGGTGCCCACCACCTTCACGCCCAGCGGCGAACTCGATCTGGACAGCCAGCTGCGCTGTGTGGATTTCATGATTGACGCGGGCTCCACGGGCCTGTGCATTTTGGCCAACTTTTCCGAGCAGTTTGTGCTCTCGGACGAAGAGCGCGAGGTGTTGACACAGGCCATCCTGAAGCACGTGAACGGCCGCGTGTCGGTGATCGTCACCACCACGCATTTCGGCACCGGGGTCTGTGCCCAGCGCAGTGTGCGCGCCCAGGAGGCCGGTGCGGCCATGGTGATGGTGATGCCGCCCTACCACGGTGCCACCATCCGCGTGAGTGAAGAAAAAATCTACGAGTTTTACGCCCGCCTGTCGGATGCCATCCACATCCCCATCATGATCCAGGATGCACCGGTCAGCGGCACGCCGCTGTCGGCCGCCTTCCTGGCGCGCATGGCCAAGGAAATCGAGAACGTCTGCTACTTCAAGATCGAAACCGCAGGGGCGGCCTCCAAGCTGCGCGAGCTGATCCGCCTGGGCGGCGAAGCCATCGAAGGGCCGTGGG
>NZ_QFZK01000017.1 GCF_003415675.1 Rhodoferax lacus | reverse complement strand
AAAGTTTATGCCTGACGACCATAGCGACGTGGTACCACTCCTTCCCATCCCGAACAGGACAGTGAAACGCGTCAGCGCCGATGATAGTGCGGGTTCCCGTGTGAAAGTAGGTCATCGTCAGGCTATTACCAAGCCGAAAAATCCCCCCTCATGAAAATGAGGGGGGATTTTTTTTGCTCGGAAATTAGACAGTAGCTCAATACAGAAAACGGGTGGACCGCCTGACACAGGGCGGACCACCACCCTTCAAAACATCATGTTCCTGCGCGCTCCAGCATGGCGTGCAACAACACATTGCAGCCCGCTGTGATGTGCTCGGGCTTGGCGTCTTCAATCTCGTTGTGGCTGATGCCGTCCTTGCAGGGGATAAAGATCATGCCGCTGGGAGCCAACTTGGCCATGTAGACCGCGTCGTGACCCGCACCAGAAACCGCAGGCATGTTGGAATAACCCAGCTTCTTTGCAGCACGTGCTACCGCGTCCACGCAGTCGGCGTGAAAGCCTATGGCCGAGTAGCTAGACACCAACTCGATTTTCACCTCCAGCCCGCTCTCGGCGGCCACCTTGGCGGCAAAGGCCTTTACCTCGTCGGCCATCTGGTCCACCAGGGCATCGGTGCTGTTACGTAGGTCGATGCTGAACTTCACCCGGCCCGGAATCACATTGCGGCTGTTGGGGAAGACCTGCACCATGCCCACGGTGCCGCGCCCGTGCGGGGCGTGGCGAAGGGCTGCAGCCACCACCTCCTGCATGATGCGGGCGGACACCTGCATGGCGTCCTTGCGAAGGGCCATGGGCGTGGGGCCTGCGTGGGCCTCCATGCCGGTGACGGTGCAGTCGAACCAGCGTATGCCCAACACGCCTTGCACCACGCCGATGGTGACGTCGTTGTCTTCGAGCACCGGGCCTTGCTCAATATGGGTCTCAAAGTAAGCCCCAATGGGATGGTCGCCGGGTTCCTGCGTACCGATGTAGCCGATGCGCTCCAACTCGCCTTTGACGGACTTTCCTTCAGTGTCGGTTGCGGCATAGGCGTGCTCGAGGGTAAAGGCCTTGGCAAACACACCAGAGCCCATCATCACCGGCACGAAGCGCGAGCCTTCCTCGTTGGTCCAGAAGGCGACTTCAATGGGCGCCTCGGTCTCTATGCCCAAATCATTCAAGGTGCGCACCACTTCGATGCCGGCCAGCACGCCGTAGTTGCCATCAAACTTGCCGCCCGTGGGCTGGGTGTCAATGTGGCTGCCGGTCATGATGGGAGGCAAGTTGTTGTTGCGACCGGCGCGGCGCATAAAGCCGTTGCCGATCTTGTCGATGGTGACCGTCATGCCGGCATCCCTTGCCCAGCCCAGCACCAGGTCGCGGCCCTGCTTGTCCAGATCGGTCAAGGTCAGGCGGCAGACGCCACCTTTTTGCGTGGCACCGATTTGGGCCAGTTCCATCAGAGAGGACCAGAGGCGCTCTCCGTTGATGCGCACGGAGGAGAGGTCAGTCAGAGTAGCGGCAGTCATAGGGGCTCCTTGGGGTATGTCTTTAGCGCGTGACGGCCGTGGGTTTGAGGGCTTCGGCCCGCAGTGCGGCCGCAGCGAAATTTGGGCTGAAGGCCGGGCGCTTGATGTAGCGGCCCTTGCCCTGCACGGCGCGCAAGTCGCCCTGCACAAACACCAGCTCGCCCTGGCTGACGGTGTGGCTGGGAATGCCGCGCACGGTGCGGCCCTCAAAGATATTGAAGTCGCCCTTGCTGTGCTGGGTCTTGGCCGACAGGGTCTTGGTTCCCGCCGGATCCCAGATCACCAAGTCGGCGTCGGCGCCCACGGACACGCTGCCCTTTTGCGGATAGATATTGAACAGCTTGGCGGTGTTGGCCGAGGTGATGGCCACGAACTCCGAAGGTGTCAGGCGTCCGGTGTTCACGCCCGCGTCCCACAGCACCGCCAGGCGCTCTTCCACGCCGCCGGTGCCATTGGGGATCTTGGCAAAGTTGTCCTTGCCCGCGGCCTTTTGTGCAGCGCAAAAGGTGCAATGGTCGGTGGCCGTGGTGTGCAGGTTGCCGCTTTGCAGGCCACGCCACAGCGCTTCCTGATGGCCCACCGGGCGGAAGGGCGGGCTCATCACATGGGCCGCTGCGGTGGCGAAGTCGGGGTGGCGGTACACGCTGTCGTCCAGCACGAGGTGACCGGCCAGCACCTCGCCATACACACGCTGGCCTCGGGCGCGGGCGCGCGCAATCGCGTCAGCCGCTTCCATGCACGACACATGCACCACATAGATGGGCACACCCAGCACGTCGGCAATGGCAATGGCGCGGTTGGCGGCCTCGGCCTCCACCATGGGCGGGCGCGACAGCGGATGGCCCTCGGGTCCGCTGATGCCCATCTTGGCCACCTCGGCCTGCAACAGGTACACCAGCTCGCCATTCTCCGCATGCACCGTGGGCATGGCGCCAAGCTCCAGAGCACGCTTGAAGCTGTTCACCAGGGTTTCGTCGTCGCACATGATGGCGTTCTTGTAGGCCATGAAGTGCTTGAAGCTGTTCACACCCTCCTGCTGCACCAGCGTGCCCATGTCGCGCTTGACGGTTTCGTCCCACCAGGTGATGGCCACGTGGAAGCTGTAGTCGCTGGCAGACTTATCGGCCCAGCCGCGCCAGGTCTGGTAGGCCTCCAGCAGCGGCTGTTGCGGATTGGGTATGACAAAGTCGATGATGGTGGTGGTGCCACCGGCCATGCCAGCTGCGGTGCCGGTGAAAAAATCATCCATGGTGGTGGTGCCCATGAAGGGCAGCTGCATGTGGGTGTGCGGGTCTATACCGCCGGGCATCACATACTGTCCACCGGCATCCACCACCGTGGCGCCAACGGGGGCGCTCAGGTTCTCACCCACGGCCACAATTTTTCCGTCCTGGGTGAGGACATCGGCGACAAAAGCGCGATCGGCATTGACGACCGTGCCGCCACGAATCAAGAGACTGGTCATGGGATATTTCCTGGAATGTTTTGCAAGCAAAGAATAGGGCAGAACGCGCTGTCTGTCATGGGCAATCTCGTATGCACCTAGGCTGTGCTGCGCATGGGGTTGTTGGGGTGCGTGGTCCAGTCGGCGTGCAGGCCCACCACCGCCTTCTTGGTGCGCAGATCGATTTCGCCCACAGCCAGGTCGCGCATGCTGATGCAGTCGACAACCGGACAGACGTTGACGCACAGGTTGCAGCCCACGCATTCGTCTTCCTTCACTTCGAAGTGACGCTTGCCGTTCTTCTCGAACGTGATGGCCTGGTGTGAGGTGTCTTCGCAGACCACATGGCAGCGCCCGCACTGGATGCAGCTGTCCTGGTTGATCACGGCCTTGCTGATATGGTTGAGGTTCAAGTAACGCCAGTCACTCACCGTGGGTGTGGCCTTGCCAACGATCTGGCTCACGCTGGTGAAGCCCATCTCGTCCATATAGGTGGACAGGCCGTCGGCCATGTCCTGCACGATCCTGAAGCCGTACACCATGGCGGCAGTGCAGACCTGCACATTGCCGGCACCCAGGGCGATGTAGTCCACCGCGTCGCGCCATGTGCCAATGCCGCCTATGCCCGATATCGGCAGGCCAGCGGTCTGTGGGTCGCGCGCAATCTCGGCGACCATGTTCAAGGCAATCGGCTTGACGGCCGGGCCGCAGTAGCCGCCGTGCGAACCTTTTCCTCCCGTGGAGGGGCTCATGGTCAGCGTATACGGGTCCACGCCCATGATGGAGTTGATGGTGTTGATGAGCGAAACCGCATCGGCCCCACCCGCCTTGGCCGCCCGTGCCGGGTTGCGGATGTCGGTGATGTTGGGCGTGAGCTTTACTATCACCGGCAGCTTGCCGTACTGCTTGCACCACTGGGTGACCATCTGGATGTATTCGGGTACCTGGCCCACGGCCGCACCCATGCCGCGCTCGCTCATGCCGTGCGGGCAGCCGAAGTTGAGTTCAATGGCGTCAGCACCGGTGTCTTCCACGCGCGGCAGGATGGCGCGCCAGGACTTCTCTTCGCAGGGCACCATGATGGACACCACCATGGCGCGGTCCGGCCACAGGCGTTTGACCTCGGCGATCTCGCGCAGATTGATTTCCAGATCGCGGTCGGTGATGAGCTCGATGTTGTTGAAGCCCAGCAGACGCCGGTCCGGCGACAGCAGTGCGCCGTAGCGTGGGCCGTTGACATTGACCACCGGTGGTCCGGCTTCGCCCAGGGTCTTCCAGACCACGCCGCCCCAACCAGCTTCAAAGGCGCGGTTGACGTTGTAGGCCTTGTCGGTGGGCGGCGCGGAGGCCAGCCAGAAGGGGTTGGGGCTGGTGATGCCAGCGAAGGTGGTTTGCAGATTGGCCATGGTGTGGGTTCCGGATGGTTTGCGTAGTTGGGCGTCGGTGGAAATAACAGGTGGCGCGCGCCTCAGCGTGCTGCAGAGAGGCGCTGGTGAATAGCCTTGGCCGAGCGCTTGCCGTGCTCCACCGCCTCCACAGTCAGGTCCAGCCCGCCGGCGCGGCAGTCGCCACCGGCCCAGATGCCAGGGAGGCTGGTCGCGCCATCCGCATCGGTGACGATGCGCCCACCTTGCAGCGTCAAGCCGACCTGGCCCAGCACCGGGTTGCCGAGTTGCTGGCCAATGGCCTTGAGCACCATATCCGCCTCCCACGTGATCTCGCGCCCGGTGGGTGTGAGTTTGCCGTCCACCAGCTGCTGCTCGGCAAAGCGCACCGCGTGTGCGTGGCCGTTGGCACCCAGGATCTCCAAGGGAGCCAGCCACTGGTGCATCACCACACCGTTGGTCTGCGCCCATTCCTGCTCGGCCTTGGAGGCCGACATCTGCTCGGGCCCGCGCCGGTACACCATGTGCACCACGCTGGCACCGAGCAGCTTGCTTTGCACGGCAGCGTCCACCGCCGTCATGCCGCCGCCAATGACGATGACGCGTCGCCCCACCGGCAGGCTGGACAGGTCTTCGCTCTGGCGCAGGGCGGCAATAAAGTCCACCGCGTCCTGCACACCCGGGAGGTCTTCGCCAGGTATGCCCAGCGCGGCCGTGCTGGACAAGCCCATGCCCAGAAACACCGCATCAAATTCCTGCTGAAGTGCCTGCAGTTGCGCCGTGCTCTCCAGCTTCCAGCTGTTGCGCACTTCAATGCCGCCTATGCCCAGCAGCCATTGGATTTCGGCCTGGGCGAAGCCGTCCGGCGTCTTGTAGCTGGCCAGCCCGTATTCATTGAGGCCCCCGGCCTTGGGGCGGGCGTCCAGCACCACCACGTTGTGGCCTTCGCGCGCCAGTGTGTAGGCGCAGGACAGGCCGGCGGGCCCCGCGCCCACCACGGCAATGGTCTTTCCGGTGCTGGGTGCGCGGCTGAAGATTTGTGGCTGTTTGCCCTCCATCAGTGCGTCCACCGCAAAGCGCTGCAGGCGGCCAATGGCCACGGGCCGGTCCTCTTGCGTGTTGCGCACGCAGACAGCCTCGCACAGGTTCTCGGTTGGACAGACCCGCGCGCACATGCCGCCCAGCGGGTTGCTATCCAGAATGGTGCGCGCTGCACCACGCAGGTTGCCGTCCCCTATGCGCTTGATGAAGGAAGGCACATCGATGCTGGTGGGGCAGGCGGTGGCGCAGGGTGCATCAAAACAATAGAGGCAGCGCTCAGCCTCCAGCAGCGCCTGCGACGGGCTCAGGCGTGGCGTAGCCCCGGCAAAACGCTTGGCATATTCCCCGCTGGGCAGACGCCCGGGCTGGATGTCGGGCGAGGGGATGGTGGGAATAACAGTGGTCACGCGGGCAGCTCCTGTAATAGCAAAACATTCAAAAACTGACCGTTTGGTCAAGTAATGCAATGAATACTAGCAATGCCCGTGCCACTCTGTAACTAGGGGTTTGCCCGGTGAGCGGTCTGGATCAACCATTGCGAAAGCTGCTCCAGTGCAGCAGACGGCGCGCCCGAAACCTGCGGCCGCACCAGGTAGTAGCCGCGCTGGCTGGCCAATGCCAGGGGATGCGCCATCACCAACTCTCCGCGCTTCAATTCCGGCTCTATCAACAGGCGTGGCACCAAGGCCAGTCCCAGGCCCTGTGCGGCTGCGGCTACGGTCATGGAGAACTGCTCGTAACGCGGACCGGCGCGCGCCCGGGGTGCCTCCACCCCGGCCTGGGCAAACCACTGGCTCCAGGCATCGGGCCGGGTGCTTTGCTGCAGCAAGGGCATGCCCGCCAGTGTGGCGGCTTTGAGCGATCTGCGCTTGCCCAAGAGGCGCGGCTGGCAGACCACCACCACTTCTTCATCCAGCAGAAGCTGGCTCTGCGTGCCAGCCCAGCGCTGCAGCTCTTCGGCGGTGCCTGCATGGATGGCAGCGTCCAGCGCCGTGTCGGCAAACAGAAAGGGTCTGGTGCGGGTTTCAATGTGCACAGTAACCAGGGGATATTGCACGGCAAATTCGCCCAGGCGAGGGATCAGCCACTGTGCCGCAAAGGTGGGTACGCTGGCCAGGTGCACATCACCACCGGCCACACCCGCGCCCATGAGGTCCAGCGTGTCCTGCTCCAGAGCGCCCAGGCGCTGCGCCACGCGGCCCGCGTAGTCGGCACCCAGCGCCGTGAGTTCCATGCCGTGGCGGGTGCGTTTGAACAGGGTGATGCCCAGGTATTCCTCCAGCGCAAGAATCTGGCGCGACACCGCACTCTGCGTCAGCGCCAGTTCCACGGCGGCACGCGTCAGGCTGCGGTGGCGGGCGGCGGCATCAAAGCACAGGAGAGCCTGCGAAGCGGGAATCTTTCGGCGCATGGAATCTTTCGTATGAACAGGCAATCCATTGTGGCAATTGCAGGATGAACGCATTGTCTCCAGGTATGAGCACCTTGCATACCAAAATGAAAAAGCATTGTTGGTCTCCGGCTGCCGCCTGCCCTACCATTGGTCCCTGGCAAGCCCACGCAAGCCCCTGCGCGCTTGGTAGCAATAACCTGACCTGAAAGACCCCTATGGCCCACGCCGCCTTCCATTGGCAAGACCCCTTTCTGCTGGACGCCCAACTGAGCGACGACGAGCGCATGGTGCGCGATGCCACCGCCGCCTATTGCCAGGAGCAGTTGGCGCCCCGCGTCACCCAGGCCTTTCGCGAGGGCACGACCGATGTGGCCATCTTCCGTGAGATGGGCGCTTTGGGCCTGTTGGGTCCCACCATCCCCGAGGCCTATGGCGGCCCCGCCCTCAACTACGTGGCCTACGGCCTGATCGCCCGAGAGGTGGAGCGCGTGGACAGCGGCTACCGCTCCATGATGAGCGTGCAAAGCTCACTGGTGATGGTGCCCATCTTTGAATTTGGCACCGAGGCGCAACGCCAGAAGTACCTGCCCAAACTGGCCAGCGGCGAATGGATTGGCTGCTTTGGCTTGACCGAACCCGACCACGGCTCCGACCCCGGCAGCATGGCCACGCGGGCGCACAAGGTGGCCGGCGGCTACAAGCTCTCAGGCTCCAAGATGTGGATCTCCAACTCCCCCATAGCCGACGTGTTTGTGGTCTGGGCCAAGGAGGTGCTGGAGGGCGGCCAGATCGGCCCGATCCGCGGCTTTGTGTTGGAAAAAGGCATGGCCGGTTTGAGCGCGCCCACCATCCTCGGCAAGGTGGGCCTGCGCGCCAGCATCACCGGCGAGATTGTGATGGACGGCGTGTTCTGCCCGGAAGAAAACGCCTTCCCCGAGGTGCGCGGCTTGAAGGGCCCGTTCACCTGCCTGAACAGCGCGCGTTACGGCATTGCCTGGGGGGCTTTGGGCGCGGCCGAAGACTGCTGGCTGCGCGCGCGCCAGTACACCATGGACCGCAAGCAGTTCGGTCGCCCACTGGCAGCCAACCAGCTGATCCAGAAAAAGCTGGCCGATATGCAAACCGAAATCGCTCTGGGCCTGCAAGGCTGCTTGCGCTTGGGCCGCATGAAGGACGAGGGTACGGACTCGGTGGAGATTACTTCCATCCTCAAGCGCAACAGCTGCGGCAAGTCGCTGGACATCGCCCGCCTCGCGCGCGACATGATGGGCGGCAACGGCATCAGCGACGAGTTCGGTGTGGCGCGGCATCTGGTGAACCTGGAGGTGGTGAATACCTATGAGGGCACGCACGATATCCATGCGCTGATTCTGGGGCGGGCGCAGACCGGGATTGCGGCGTTTTAGGGTTTTGCATGACAAACGAAAACCAAGGCGCGCTCTCCCACATCAAGGTGTTGGACCTGTCCCGCGTACTGGCCGGGCCCTGGTGCACCCAGATGTTGGCCGATTTGGGGGCCGACGTCATCAAGGTTGAGCGCCCGGTGGTGGGGGACGACACCCGCCACTGGGGGCCACCGTTTCTGCAGGACGCTGATGGCAACAACACGGAGCAGGCCAGCTACTACGCCGCCTGCAACCGCAACAAACGCTCCATCACCATCGACATGGCCCGGCCCGAAGGCCAGGCGCTGATACGAAAGCTCGCGCTGCAAAGCGACATCCTGGTGGAGAACTTCAAGGTCGGTGGTCTGGTGCAATACGGGCTGGACTACGCGACGCTGAAACAGCTCAACCCGCGCCTGATCTACTGCTCCATCACCGGCTTTGGCCAGGACGGCCCCTATGCCGAGCGCGCGGGCTACGACTTGATGATCCAGGCCATGACAGGCCTCATGAGCATCACCGGCCAGGCCGAGGCTCCTCCCACGCGCGTGGGCGTGGCGGTGGTAGATGTGTTCACCGGCGTCTATGCCACCAGTGCCATCCTGGCGGCACTCGAAGTGCGGCACCGCACGGGTCTGGGCCAAAGCATAGACATGGCACTGCTGGATGTGGGCATGGCGGTTCTGGCCAACCAGTCCGCCGGGTTTTTGAATACCGGCCAAGTGCCCCTGCGCCAGGGTAATAGCCACCCCAGTCTGGTGCCCTACCAGGATTTCGAAACATTGGATGGCGCCATGCTGCTGGCTATTGGTAACGATGGGCAGTTCGCGCGCTTTTGCGCCGTGGCCGGTCATGCGGAATGGGCGCAGGATGCGCGCTTCGCCACCAACACCGCGCGGGTGCGCAACCGGCGGGAGTTGGTGGAGCACATGCAGGCCGTCACCCGCACGCGCAGTACAGCGCAGTGGATCACCGCCCTGGAAGACAAGGCGGTACCCTGCGGCCCCATCAACACGCTGGACCAGGCCTTTGCCGACGCCCAGGTGCAGCACCGGGGGCTTAAGGTTACGCAAAGTGTTTCGCCCGCCGCGCAGGCACAGACCGGCGTGGCTGCTATTGCCAGCGTGGCCAGCCCCTTGCGCCTGGGCAGCAACCCGCCGGTGCAACGCAATGCGCCGCCCATGCTGGGGGAACATACATGCGAGGTGCTCGCCGAGTTGGGGCTCGATGCCGCGCAGATCAAGGGCTTGCAGGCCGCCCAAGTGGTTTAGTCGCGCAGGTTGCAGCGGCAGGTCAGGCGGCGGCACAGCAGGCCTGACAATCACCCCATGTCCGCTGCCCTTCCGCTGAAACACTTCTTGCTCGCCCTGGCTGTCGTGGCAGTGTGGGGCACCAACTTTGTGGTGATCAAGCTGGCACTCGGCCATTTGCCACCGCTGCTGTTTGCCGCGCTGCGCTTCACGCTGGCCCTGTTCCCTGCGCTGTTCTTCTTGCCCCGGCCGAAGGTGGGCTGGCGCAACCTGGCGCTGTATGGTGTGCTGATCGGTGTGGGCCAATTCGGCCTGCTGTATCTGGCCATCAACGGACACATCTCACCCGGCATTGCCTCGCTGGTGGTGCAGACCCAGGTGTTCTTCACCATTGGCCTGTCCATGCGCCTGAACGCAGAGCGCGTTCAGGCCTACCAGTGGATTGCGTTACTGCTGGCCACAGCGGGCATTGCCAACATTGGCCTGCACACCGATGGCACAACGACTGTGCTCGGACTGGTCCTGGTGCTGGGCGCAGCACTCAGCTGGGCGGGTGGCAACATTGCGGCCAAAGAGGGCAAGCCCGACAACATGCTGGCCTATGTGGTCTGGTCCAGCGCCTATGCGGTGCCACCGTTGTTTGTGCTGTCCTACCTGTTTGAAGGCGGCCCGGCGATTGCTGCGGGCCTGCGCAACGCGGACTGGATGACCTGGGCGGCCGTTGCCTGGCAGTCCTGGGGCAATTCACTCTTTGGCTACGCCGCCTGGGGCTGGCTGCTGGCACGCCACCCTGCTGCCACCATCACGCCTATGGCGCTGTTGGTGCCTGTGTTTGGCATGTGCGCCTCGGCCTGGTGGCTGGGCGAGACGCTGCCGGCCTGGAAGCTCATGGCCGCGGCGCTGGTCATGGGCGGGCTGGCCGTGAACCTGCTGTGGCCCGCCCTCAAGCGACAGCTTGCCCGCGCTTAGGCTCAGGCGCCCAGGCTTTCCCAGCGCTCCAACGCGCCCATCAACTCTTCATCGATAGCCGCACTGCGGCTGGTCAGCGCTAGTGCCCGTGCGTTGTCCTTGGCAAACAGGCTGCCATCGGCCAGCGCTTCGGTAATGCTTTTTTGTTCGGCTTCCAGCGCGGCAATGGTCTCGGGCAGGGATTCCAGCTCACGCTGCTCCTTGAAGCTGAGCTTGCGTGCCTTGACCACTGGTGCGGCAGAAGCGGGCGTCGGTGTTGCCAGCGGTGTGGCTGTTGCCGCAGCCGCAGGTTTGGCGGCCTGGTCGCGCCCGTAGTTGAACGGTGATGCGCCCTTTTGCCCTTTGGCCTGTGCGATCTCGCTGGCACGCTTGCTTTGCAGCAGCCAGTCGGTCACGCCGCCTTCATATTCACGCCAGTGCGCATCGCCCTCATAGGCAATGGTGCTGGTGACCACGTTGTCCAGGAAAGTGCGGTCATGGCTGACAAGGAACACCGTGCCGTCGTAGTTCTGCAGCAGGTCTTCCAGCAGCTCCAGGGTGTCGATGTCCAGGTCGTTGGTGGGCTCATCAAGCACCAGCACATTGGCGGGGCGGGCAAACAGGCGTGCCAGTAACAAGCGGTTGCGCTCGCCGCCGCTGAGCGATTTCACGGGTGAATTTGCGCGGGCGGGCGAGAACAAAAAGTCGCCCAGGTAGCTCTTGACGTGCTGGCGGCGGTTGCCGATCTCTATCCACTCGGAGCCCGGGCTGATGAAGTCTTCCAGCGTGGCTTCCATGTCCAGCGCGTTGCGCATCTGGTCGAAGTAGGCCACCTCGATATTGGCGCCCTGGCGCACCGTGCCCCAAGGGCTGTGGCCGGGTTCGGGCGCGGGGGAGTTGGCAGGTGCCGGGTCGGCCTTGAGCTCGCCCAGAATGAGCTTGAGCAGCGTGGTCTTGCCCGCGCCGTTGGGCCCCAACAGGCCGATCTTGTCGCCGCGCAGAATGGTGGCGGAGAAGTCGTGCACGATCTTGCGGTCACCAAAGGTCTTGCTCACATGGGTCAGCTCGGCCACCAGCTTGCCGCTGGCCGCACCGCTGGAGATGTCCATGTTCACACTGCCCACCACCTCGCGCCGGGCTTCGCGCTGTGAGCGCAGGTTGTCCAGGCGCACGATGCGCGCGGTAGCGCGGGTGCGGCGGGCTTCCACGCCCTTGCGGATCCATACCTCTTCCTGTGCCAGCAGCTTGTCGGCGCGGGCGTTGATGACGGCTTCCTGTGCCAACTGCTCTTCTTTTTGTAGCAGATAAGCGGCAAAGTTGCCGGGGTAGCTGAGCAGCTTGCCGCGGTCCAGCTCGACGATACGGGTGGCCACGTTGTCCAGAAAGGAGCGGTCGTGGGTGATGGTGATGATGGAGCCCTTGAAGTCCACCAGCAGGCCTTCCAGCCATTCGATGGAATCCAGGTCCAGGTGGTTGGTAGGCTCGTCGAGCAGTAGCACATCGGGCTGTGCTACCAAAGCCTGGGCCAATGCCACGCGCTTCTTGGTACCGCCGGAGAGCGTGCTGACCACGGCCTCGGGGTTCAGGTGCAGGCGGTGCAGGGTTTCATTGACCCGCTGCTCCCAGTTCCATCCGTCCAGCGACTCGATCTCGCCCTGCATGGCATCCAGGTCGCCGTGGCCCTGGCAGTATTCCTCGATCAGGTCGATGACGCGGGCCAGGCCAGCGCGCACGGCTTCGAACACGGTGGCATCGGCATCGAGTTGCGGCTCTTGCGCCACATAGGAGATGCGGATGCCGCTTTGCACCTGCAGCGTGCCGTCGTCGGGTTTGTCCATGCCGCCCAGAATCTTGAGCATGCTGGATTTGCCTGCGCCGTTGCGCCCGATCAGGCCCACGCGCTCCGCGGTTTCGAGTGAGAAGTCAGCGTGGTCGAGCAGGGGAACGTGCCCAAAAGCCAGCTGGGCGTCAAGAAGGGTAATCAATGCCATAGGCAGCGATTATCCCTTGCCCGGGTTTCGGGCCTGTCATGGTGCACGTTCATAATCCCCACAACCCGGGCGTTTGTTCCCGGGGCTGAATTCAGGAGTACTGGTATGGCGATTACCGCGCGACGCGTTATGGGTTCTTTTGTGGGTTTTCTGGTGATGGCCGCAGTGCTTTTCACGCTCTACACGCTGGCTGCGTTGAACTGGAGCTACTCGGCCGGTGAGCGTGCGGGCTTCATGCAAAAGCTCTCGCACAAGGGCTTCGTTTGCAAGACCTGGGAAGGCGAACTGCAACTGGTGGCGCTACCTGGCAGCATGCCCGAGAAGTTTCTTTTCTCGGTTCGCGATGAGGCGGTTGCCCAGCGCATCAATGCCACCATGGGCAAGCGCGTGGCGCTCACCTACCAGCAGCATATTGGCATTCCCACCAGCTGTTTTGGTGAGACCGAGTACTTTGTGACCGAGGTGAAGGAGCTTCCAAGTCAGTAGCGGTAAAGCAGGCCCAGTGAGGCGCTGGGCAGTACCGAGAGGCTGCTCAGCGAGTCACGGATCTTCTGGTTCTGCGCGTCCACGTCGGATTGCAGAACTTTGCCATTGGCGACCAGGCTGGTCGAGGTGTCGGCGGTAAAGCTGCCAACCATGACACCCAAATCGGCGTAAAAGCCCAGCCCCTTGGCATCGCTTTTCTGGTGGCCATAGCCAACGCCCAGATAGGCCGTGGTGTCAGGAAACTTCACCTTCACGTTATAGGTTTCGCCGCTCATGTTGACGGTTTGGCCGTTGATGGTGGACGTGCCGCTTCCCACACCATTGAAGTCAGCCTTGATGTCATTGAAGGTCAGGCCACCCACCAGACGGAAGGCTCCGCCCATGGGGAACCAGTCGGCAAAGGCACCCATGCGACTGGCCTTGAAGGTGCCGGTGACATTCACGCCGTCCTGGTTGCCGTCCTTGTTGACCGACAGGCCACCGGCGTATTCACCGCGCAGGCCAACGCTGCTGGTCAGGGGGTAGGCATAGCCCAAGGTAAGCAAGCCAGGAAGGCCTACGCCGACATAGCTGTCCTGTGCGTGCAGGCCCGTGCTGATTGCGGCCAGTGCGGCCAGAAGGGCGAGTTGCTTTTTCATGGTCTGCTTTCCGATGTCTTGTTGCGCGACGCAGGCTCACACCTGCAATGCTGCAAATAGTGTCATACGGGTTAGACCTTATTCTGTGGAATAAAGTGTAAAAAAGCGTCCGTCTTTTGCTTTATGGGCCGCTGCTGGCGCGCTGCCCATCAAGCAACGCGCAAGACCTGTCAGTCCGTGGCGTTGATGGCTTCTCCCAGCGCGTTGATCAGGCTGTCAATCTCTGCCTTCTCGGTAATGAAGGGCGGTGCCAGCTGGATGGTGTCGCCGCCGTAGCGCACATAAAAGCCTTTTTCCAGGCACTTCTCGGCAATCTGGAAGGGGCGCTTGGCGGGCTCACCGGGCACGGCGGCAATGGTGAAGCCGGCGGCCAGGCCGCAGTTGCGGATGTCGGTCACGTGCTTGGCACCTTTGAGGCTGTGCACCGCGTTCTCAAAGTAGGGGGCCAGGGCGGCCGCGCGTTCCACCATGTTTTCCTTGACCAGCACATCCAGTGCGGCAATGCCGGCAGCGCAGGCCACCGGATGGGCCGAGTAGGTGTAGCCGTGGGCAAATTCCAGCATGTAGTCGGGGCCACCGGCGGCCATGAAGGTGTCGTAAATTTCCTTGCCCGCCACCACCACGCCCAGGGGCTGGGCGCCATTGGTGATCTGCTTGGCGGCGTTCAGGATGTCGGGCGTCACGCCAAAGGCAGCCGCACCGGTGTAGGCGCCCATGCGGCCAAAGCCGGTGATGACCTCATCAAAAATCAGCAGGATGTTGTTGGCCGTGCAGATCTCGCGCAGGCGCTTGAGGTAGCCCACGGGTGGCACCACCACGCCGCCGGAACCGGACATGGGTTCCACGATGACGGCGGCAATGTTGCTGGCGTCGTGCAGGGTGATCAGGCGCAGCAATTCGTCGGCCAACTCGGCGCCGTTCGGGGGCAGGCCGCGTGAGAACGCGTTGCTGGCAAGCTGGGTGTGGGGCAGGTGGTCGGCTTCAATGCCCTGGCCAAACATCTTGCGGTTGGCGCCAATGCCACCCACCGAGATGCCGCCGAAGTTCACGCCGTGGTAGCCCTTTTCGCGGCCAATCAGGCGCGTCTTGGTGCCCATGCCCTTGGCGCGCCAGTAGGCGCGGGCCATTTTCAGCGAGGTGTCGGCCGACTCCGAACCAGAGCCGGTGAAGAATACATGGTCCAGGCCCTTGGGCATGAGTTCGGTGATCTTGTTTGCCAGTGCGAACGACAGCGGGTGGCCGTACTGGAAGGCGGGCGAGTAGTCCATGGTAGCTGCCTGGCGGCCAATGGCTTCGGCAATTTCGGGACGGCAGTGGCCCAGGCCACAGGTCCACAGGCCGGACAGGCCGTCAAAAATCTTGCGGCCGTT
This sequence comes from Rhodoferax lacus, assembly GCF_003415675.1. Lineage (GTDB taxonomy): Bacteria > Pseudomonadota > Gammaproteobacteria > Burkholderiales > Burkholderiaceae_C > Allorhodoferax > Allorhodoferax lacus. Next base: position 58,566 of record NZ_QFZK01000017.1, on the reverse strand, counting down.
CGCGTCGGTGTAGTACGCGCCCTTGGCACTGACCATCATGTGCGGATTGGCCTTGAAGTTACGGTTGCCGGTGTAGGGCATCCAATGCGCTTCCAGAAAACCCGGGCCTGCGGGATAGGGGCTGGTGCTGATGACGGGGGCTGAATTGCCGGTGGACTGGTTGTTGTCGTTGAGGTTCATGGCGCGCTCCTGGAGGGTGGCGGTTGGCTGGTGTGGCTGGGGCGAAACCGTGATTCTGCGCCGCCGTCATACTTCTATATAGTGAGAGTTATCACTATTCAGTTAGCAATTTATGAAACCAAAGAGCCGCGCCGCCTTGGGGTCCATCAGCGACATGGATTTGCGCCTGCTGCGGGTGTTTCGCACCGTGGTGGATTGCGGTGGTATGGCGGCGGCCGAGCTGGAACTCAATATCGGCACTTCCACAGTGAGCCGCCACATCAAGGACCTGGAGACCCGCTTGGGCCTGACCCTGTGCCGGCGCGGCCGGGCCGGTTTTGCGCTGACGCCTGAGGGTGAGCAGATCTATGCCCAGTCGGCGCATCTGCTGTCGGCCACCGAGGCTTTTCGCAGCGGCGTAGATGAGATTCACCAGCGCATGGGCGGGCAACTGCAGGTGGCAGTGTTCGACAAAACTGCCAGCAACCCGGCGTGCCGGATCGCCCGGGCCATCGCGCTGTTTACCGAGCAGGCGCCCGGTGTCAGCCTGAACCTGCATGTGGCCACGCTCAACGGCATTGAGCGCGGCGTGCTGGACGGGCAGTTCCAGATCGGCGTCATCCCCGGCCACCGCAGCTCTGACTTGCTGGAGTACACGCGGTTGTTTGACGAGTCCATGCGGTTGTACTGCGGAACGGGCCACGCCCTGTTTGCGGGTGATGTGTCCCAACTGGACTGGGATGGCCTGCGCAGCCACGCATTTGCGGGTTTGGGCTACCACTCACCGAATATGGAGATCAGCCAGGCCCAGCGCCTGGCGCGCAGTGCCACTGGCTTCGACCAGGAGTCGATTGCCACGCTGATACTGTCGGGCAAGTTTCTGGGTTTCTTACCCATTCACTATGCGCAAAGCTTTGTGTCAGCCGGGCAGATGCGTGCGGTCAGGCCGGAACTCTTTCACTATGCCTGTGACTTCTTTGGCATCGTGCGCAGGTCGCCGCAGCCCGCGCGGGCCACACGGGCCTTTCAGGCCTGCCTGGACCAAGCGCATGCCGACACGGCCACGCACGCCTCAGGCTGAATACTTTTAGTAGCCGTAAAAACCGAAGGACATATCCGGCTTGCTGCCGCTCAGCAATTCTGCGATTGCCTTGCCCGAGCCCGCGCCATGGGTCCAACCCAGGGTGCCGTGGCCGGCGTTCACCCACAGCTTGTTGACCCGGCTTTTGCCGATGTAGGGAATGTTGGTGGGTGTGGCAGGGCGCAGGCCCGTCCAGAATTGCGGGTTGCCGCCTTCGGTTTCCAGGCGGGTGTCGCAGACGCCGGGGAAAACGGTTTCCACCCTGCGCGCCAGCATGTGGCAGCGTGCGCGCGACAGGGCGCTGTCCAGGCCGGTGTCATAGCCGCCCACTTCGATGGTGCCGGCAATGCGCAGGGTGTCGCCCAAGCGGCTCATGGCGCACTTCACCGAGTCGTCAATAAAGCTGACCTGGGGCGCCAACTCGGGCTTGAGAATCTTGAAGGTGGCGCTGTAACCCTTGCCCGGGTAGATCGGCAGGTTCACGCCCACGGTGCGCAGCAGTGGAGCCGTGTATGAACCCATGGACAGCACGAAGTGGTCGCTGCGCAGGGCCGAGACCTTGCCGCTTGCACGATCGCGCACACTGACCGAGTCCAGGGAGCGGCCTTGGGCGTTGAGCGCCAGCACATCGTGGTCCCACAGAAATTGAACGCCGCGCTCGGCGCAGCGCCGGGCCAGTTGTTGGGTGAATTCACGCGCATCGCCGCTTTCGTCGCTGGCGGTGAATGTGCCACCCACGATATGGTCGCGGTACTGCTGGAAGGCGGGCTCGATCAGGAGCAACTCGTCGCGGCTGACCACGCGGCGCTTGACGCCGTATTTGCCCATCAGGGCGGCGGCCCCGGCGGCTGAGTCAAAGGACTTCTGGTCCAGGTAAAAGTGGGCGATTCCTTTTTCCAGGCGGTTGTATTCAATGCCAGTGGCGGCCACCACGTCCTTGAGCGCCTGGTGGCTGTAGGAGCCCAGGGCCACGAGCTGCTGCACGTTGCGCTCGAAGGCGGTGTCATTGCAGTTGGCCAGAAACTCCAGGCCCCATCGGTACTGGTGCCAGCCTTGGCCCAGTGGCATTTGCGGCCGGAACAACAGGGGGGCTTCCTTGCTGAACATCCATTTCAGGGCTTTCCAGGGCGCGTCCTTGTTGGCCCAGGGCTCGCAATAGCTCACCGAGATCTGTGCCGCGTTGGCAAAACTGGCTTCCAGTGCGGCGTCGGCCTGCCGGTCCACCACGGTGACCTCGTGCCCGCGTTCCACCAGGTGCCACGCGGTGCTGATGCCAATGATGCCCGCGCCCAAAACAGTAATTTTCATGCGGGCAGTGTCGCCCAATTGCCGCAAATCAAGAAAGCAAAACCTGAGAGAAAAGCAAAACCATTAGCCGCGTTAATAATAGAGGCTATGCGTACCTTTGATGCCGATGCCCTGGAATGTCTGGCTGCCATCGTGGAGGAGGGCGGCTTTGAGCGCGCCGCCGTTCGCCTGTCTGTGACCCAGTCGGCGGTGTCGCAGCGCCTGCGCTCGCTGGAAGCCCAGGTGGGAACCGTCCTTCTGGTGCGCAGTCGCCCGATCCGCCCCACTACCGCCGGGCGCTTGCTGATCAAGCACGCGGTGCAACTGCGCCTGCTGCGCTCGGACCTGGAAAACGACCTGCAGGATCTCACGCCCGGCGCCAGTGCCCAGCGCGAGGAAGACCGCATCTCGATTGCCATCAACGCCGACAGCATTGCCACCTGGGCTCTGCCCGCGCTCAGTCCGCTGGTGGCGGCCGGATTGCCTCTGGAAATCATCACTGACGACCAGGACTTCACCCACGACTGGTTGCGCGAGGGCCAGGTGCTGGGTTGTGTCACCACCCTCAGGCTGGCGCTGCGTGGCTGCAAGGTGCTGCCACTGGGGGACATGCACTACGTGGCAGTGGCGTCCAAAGCCTTTGCCGCTGCGCAGTGTCCCAAGGGGCTGACGTCCCACAACTTCCGTCAGATCCCGTTCGTTGCCTTCAACCGCAAGGACGATTTGCAGAGCGATTTTGTGGGTCGCGCGCTGGGGCTGCGCCGCGTGTCCTTGAGCCAGCGCTTTGTGCCCAGTTCCGAAGGGCAGGTGCACGCGGTGCAGGCCGGATGGGGTGCCAGCGTACTGCCGCAGTTGCTGGTGCAAAGCCAGATTGACAGCGGGGAACTCGTCAACCTGGCGCCACAGACCAGCCTGCCGGTGAGCCTGTACTGGCATTGCTGGAACCTGGATTCCGACGTGATCGACCGCCTGACCCAAGCCTTGGCCGAGGGCGCGACACAAGCCTTGCGCCAGACCCAAAAACCCGACAGTCACAAAATAACCCCACGCTCCAGAAAATGACGTCAACGGCTAAACTGCAGCCATGAACTCCAGTACCGTCGTCAAAGTTTCCTTCAAAGAGCAGATGCTGCAGGCACGCGAGGAAGCCATCATCCGTGTCGTCAACCTGCTCCTGGCCGAGAAAGGCTTTGAGGCCATGACGGTGGACGAGGTGGCCGCCGCCGTGGGGATTGCCAAGGCCAGTCTGTACAAGCACTTTCCCAGCAAGGAAGACCTGGCCGCTGCCGCCATGGTCAGCGTGATGCGACGGGCCCAGGACTTTATTGCCACCCTGCCGGCCGACGCCGCCCCGCTGGACAATCTGCGCGCCGTGGTTCGCTGGACCATGCAGGTCAAGCTGGCCGGTGAAATGCCGTCCCTGCCCAGCCAGAACTCCAAACTGCGCTCCGTGTTGATGGGTAACCGCGACTACATGGATGGCCTGATGGAGGTCAGCGATGTGCTGGGCGGCTGGATTGAGGCGGCCCAAGCCCAGGGCACCCTCAATGCACGCATCCCGGCCATTGCCATTTTGTACACCGTGTATGCGCGGGCCTGCGACCCGGTGCTGGAGTTCCTGAAAATGGGCGGTCAGCACAGCGACGCGCAAATCATTGAGTTGGTGATGGCCACCTGCTTTGACGGCTTGAATGCGCGCCCGGCCTGAGCTGGGGCATTAAAGCTCGATGCAGTGCGCCGCCCGGAAGCACAGTTGCTCGTTCTTGCGTGCATAGCCCAACGGGTTGGCTACCACCCGGCAACCGGCCGCCACATAGTCCGACGGCGCATGCAAATGCCCGTGCAGCCAGAGCTTGGCGTGGGGCAGCAGGGCATCCAGCGGATTGCAAAAACCCGCCGTTCCGGGCGTCATGCCATAGCGCGGGTCCGCACTGAGCAGGCTGGGTGCAAAGTGGGTGATGACCAAGGTCGTGCCGTCAAAGGCCTTCTCCAACTCCGGCTTGAGCCAGGCTTGACATAGCAGCGCCTGCTCCCTGAGCTGCTCCGCCAGAAAGGGCTCACCGCGCCGGGTGGTGCCGGTTTTCTTCAGGTAATAGTTGGCCGCACGGTAGGCCTTCTCGGGTGCACCCAGCGCCTCAAAGTCGGTCCACAGGGTTGTTCCCACCAGGCGCACGGCCTGGCCATCGCGGTCCGTCCATGGCGCAATCCAGGTTTCGCGTTCAAGCCAGATCAATCCCAAGCGTTCACAGGTTTCGCGCAAGCGCACGTGGGCCAGGTCAAAGTCAAAGGTGTCGTATTCATGGTTGCCCGGCACAAAGACCACGGGTGTAGGCCAACCTTCCAGGGGCGAGAACTGGCGCAGGCCAAAGTCTTGGTCTGCCATCTGATGCCCGTTTTGGTAGGAGCCAATGTCACCCGCCAGTACCAGCAGGTCCGCTCCGGGCGCTGGTGTTGCTTTCCAGTGCGGGTGGGTTTCCAGGTGCAGGTCGCTCAGGAGTTGAATTTTCATGCGGGGAAGGCTTTGTCTGCCAAGGCCAGCACCTTGGCACGCAGCCAGGCGTGGGCGCTGGATGCATCCTGTCGATGGTGCCACAGGGCATCCACCTGAACCGTGGGTACGTCAAATGGCAGTTCGCGCTGCACCAATTGGTCGGCAAAACCCGTCACATTGATGAAGTGGCGAGGAAGCACAGTGAGAAGGTCTGAATTGGCGACCACTTTACCGGCTGTAAAGAACTGGTTCACTGTCAGCACCACCCGGCGCGTGCGGCCCTTCAGGGCCAGGGCTTCATCCACGAAACCGAAGGCGCGCCCGGAGAAGCTGACAAGCATGTGGCGGGCATTGCAGAAGCGGTGCAAGGTCAGAGGCCCTTTGGCAAACGGGTGTCCTTGGCGCATGACGCAGACGTATTCTCCCTGGAACAGACGGTGGTGCATGAAGGAAACGGTCTCACCAAGCTGGGCCCGTGCGGTCAGATCGGCCAATGCGGCTGGAAAGTGGCCAATAGCCAGGTCTGCCTGGCCATCGTCCAGCAATTTGCGCGGGTCGCGCGTGGTGAGCGGCAGCACCCGCAGGCTCACACCGGGGGCCTCGTCACCGAGCACCGCTACCAGGCCGGGCATCAGTTCGGCCGCTGTCGCATCCGCCATGGCAAGAACAAACGCCGTATCTGCCGTGGCCGGGTCAAACAGGCTGGGTGCCAGGGACGCCTGCAGGCTGCGCAGCGCTTCCTGAACGCTGGGCCACAACACCAGTGCCCGGGCGCTGGGCTGCAGTGCGCGGCCCTTGCGCACCAGCAACTCGTCCCCCAAGGATTCGCGCAGGCGGCGCAGCGCATTGCTGACGGCAGGTTGGGTCAGGGACAGATGCTTGGCTGCCTTGGTCAGGCTGCGCTCCGTCATGACCACATCAAACACCTTGAGCAGGTTGAGGTCGAAGGTGCGCAGATTGAAGCCTGGTGCCGCGCTGTTTGATGGTTTCATGTATTCATTATATGAATAGGTAAGATCACTAATGGAAAGTAGACCGTCATTAGTGAAAACCCTATGATCCAGCTTATGTCTACTTACAACACGTCCTCTGTGAACCTCTCCCGCGAATTTGCCATGGCCCGCTTTGCCGAGCCTGAGTTGGCCAGCGCTCCCCGTGCCTGCACCAATAGCAGCCCCCTGCTGATTGGTAGCACCGGCGCCTCGCTGGATGGATCACGCACACTGGCCGGCATGCTGCTGGCAGCCGCCATGGCGGCCTTGCTGGTGGTGGCCGATCAGGTCATAGACACCTGGACCGATGGCCATTTGCTGGCCGGTTGGGTGGCGCTGTGGACCGTAGTCTTCGCGGTCTTGGCCCTTTTGACCTCGTCTATGCGCCAGTTGGCCGCTTATGTCTCTGGCGGTTTCGTCCGCAGTCTCGTATCTGCGCGTCAGGCCCGGGACGAAGCGCGTATGTGGGAAATGGCCAGCCATGATCCCCGCGTGATGGATGAAATCCGCGCGGCTATCGCGCGCCAGGCGGACTGAACCTCCTGCTTCAAGCCAACAAAAAGGCCACCGCATGCGGTGGCCTTTTTGTTGGTGCGCCCAGTCCGGACGCACCGTATGTCTTCGAATCAGACTGCCAGGCGCTTTTCCAGTTGGGTTTTGGTTTCTTCGAGTTCCTTGGGCAGGTGGTAGGCGAGCTGGGTGAACAGCTCGGTGTGCAGGGCGATTTCCTGTTTCCAGTCTTCCTTGTTCAGGCTGGTGACTGATTCGAACTGCGCCTGTGTGAAGTCCAGGCCTTTCCAGGTGATTTCGGAATAAGCAGGCGCCACGCCGAAGCCGGTTTCCACGCCCGGGGCTGTGCCTTCCAGGCGGTCAATCATCCACTTGAGTACGCGCATGTTTTCGCCATAGCCGGGCCAGACGAACTTGCCATCCTCGCCCTTGCGGAACCAGTTGGTCGTAAAGATCTTGGGCAACTTGGCACCCGACTGGGCCAGTGTGTCTCCCATGGTCAGCCAGTGCTGGAAGTAGTCACTCATGTTGTAGCCGGTGAAGGGCAACATGGCAAAGGGGTCACGGCGCACAACGCCCATTTGGCCCACAGCGGCGGCGGTGGTCTCGGAGCCCATGGTGGCTGCCATGTAAACACCTTCCACCCAGTTGCGGGCTTCGGTCACCAGTGGCACGGTGGTGGAGCGACGACCACCGAAGATGAAGGCGTCAATGGCCACTCCGTTGGCGTCATCCCAGGCTGAATCCAGCGCAGGGTTGTTGGTGGCGGTCACGGTAAAGCGTGCATTGGGATGTGCGGCCTTGGCGCCGGTTTCCTTGGCGATGGCCGGGGTCCAATCCTTGCCCTGCCAGTCGATCAGGTGCGTGGGCAGCGAGCCGGTGTCTTTCTCCATGCCTTCCCACCACACATCGCCGTCGTCAGTCAGCGCAACGTTAGTGAAGATAACGTTCTTGTCCAGGCTGGCCATGCAGTTGGGGTTGGTGTGGAAGTTGGTGCCCGGGGCCACGCCAAAGTAGCCGGCTTCCGGGTTGATGGCGTAGAGCTTTCCGTCGGTGTGCGGCTTGATCCAGGCGATGTCGTCACCAATGGTGGTGACCTTCCAGCCGTCAAAGCCTTCGGGCGGCACCAGCATGGAGAAGTTGGTTTTGCCACAGGCGCTGGGGAAGGCGGCGGCGACGTGGTACTTTTTACCCTGGGGGTTGGTGACGCCCAGAATCAGCATGTGCTCGGCCAGCCAGCCTTGGTCTCTTCCCATGTTGGAGGCGATGCGCAAGGCAAAGCACTTTTTGCCCAAGAGGGCATTGCCGCCGTAGCCTGAGCCGTGGGACCAGATTTCGCGGGTCTCGGGGTAATGCACGATGTACTTGGTGGGGCTGCAGGGCCACTTCACGTCTGTCGCCCCGGCTTCCAGTGGGGCGCCTACGGTATGCACGCAGGGCACAAATGCGCCATCCACACCCAGCACGTCGTATACGGCTTTGCCCATGCGGGTCATGATGCGCTGGTTCACTGCCACATAGGCGCTGTCACTCAGCTCAATGCCGATATGGGCGATGTGCGAACCCAGCGGGCCCATTGAGAAGGGCACCACATACATGGTGCGGCCACGCATGCAGCCGTCAAACAAGGCCTTTTGGCCGTCCTTGCCTGTCTGCAACAGGGCGCGCATCTCGGAGGGCTCCATCCAGTTGTTGGTGGGGCCGGCGTTTTCCTTTTTGGCGCTGCAGATGAAGGTGCGGTCTTCCACCCGGGCCACATCGCTGGGGTCGGAGCATGCCAGGAAGCTGTTGGGGCGTTTGGCTGCGTTGAGACGCTTGAAGGTGCCGGCGTCAACCAGTTGCTGGCACAGGCGTTGGTACTCTTCTTCGGAGCCGTCACACCAGTAGATGGACTGGGGTTTGCACAATGCCGCCATTTCAGCGACCCAGGCGATGAGTCGCGCATTTTTGACGTAGCTGGGTGCGTCTACGGTCAGTCCCTGCATTACCGGTGAATTCATGAAAGAGCTCCTGAGTTTGAAAATCGTCTTTTCAAAGAAGACCCGGGATATCTTTGAGAAGGCGACTCCAAAACGCGTACCAAAAGCAGCGCGTATTTGGGATGGTCGCCAATTCTATGAACCGGTACCCAAGTTACCAATAGATTACATAGAAAAGTTATGCAAAACATGCATCACTTTATGTGTGGAATGAAGTTGCCATGGGTTGGCTTGGTTATGGCTTTGCCATGCGGCGGCTCAAGCGTGACCACAAGCCGCGCGCAGGGAAAACAAAACAGGGAGGGGTATAGGTAGCAGTTGCTTGTCAAAAAAACACAGCTGCAAGTCCTGCCAGGAACCAGCAGGCTATTTGCAGCGGCAAAGGCCGCTGCAAACTGGCATCAGGCCATGGATACCGCGATAAAGGCCAACAAGAAAATCAGAACTGCGCCAGCGATGGGCAACACGAACGGGATCATTGGTACGACGGCTTCCACTGCATCGTGTGGTTGCGCTTCGGTATGGGGAGCGGACATGAAAAGCCTTTGCGAAATGAGATGGCGGGATTCTAGCTTTTATGGAGATCGCCCGCCCAGAGCGCTTGTGGCTAACAAGTACTTACACCCTTGTGTCAACCGTTCGCCTGGCTGGCGCGTCAATATTTGCAGGGGGATGCTGAAACATGCGACATGCATCCGTGTTCAAAGTCATCACTTTTAATATGCACAGAAATACGATCCAGGTCCCTGAAAAGGGCACCTACAAATGGCAGTTGTTCAACTATTGGTCTGACGAATTCCGCCAGACCCACAATGACCACTCGGCCTATATCGCACTGAATTTCGCGGGCGCCCTGGATGCCTGCCGCAGCAAGTTGCAGGTTCTCATCCAGCACCACCGCCAACAAGCCAGCAAGACTGTTGCCTGCGAGCGCCATCACCGCGCCATCGCCCGCCTGCAGAACACCATGACCGGTGCCGCCATGTCCTTTGAAAGCGGCTTCCACCAGTAACCTGGGGTCCGTATGGCGCGGGGCTGATCTGGCAGCAGGTCAGCCCCGCCGCGTTTTCAGCCCAGGTTGACGACGCGCAAAACTTCCTCGGCATAGGCTTCGAGCTTCTTGGCCCCAATTCCGCTGATGCCTTGCAGATCGGCAAGCGAGTGCGGTGCACGCTGGGCGATGGCGGCCAAGGTGGCGTCATGGAAAATCACATAAGCGGGCAAATTGTGGGCGCGTGCCACTTCCGCACGCCAGGCCTTCAAGGCGGAGTAACGCAGCAAGGCATCGCTGTCCAGTGTGATGGGGGCTTTGACGACGGCTCCCAGGCGGGCACTGCGTTTGGGCTTGCGCCCGGCGTCCGCCGCCGACTCGCGCAACTGCACCTGCACCTCGCCCCGTAGTACGGCGCGCGACTGTTCTGTCAGCTGCAGCGTGTTGAAGGCTTGTGCATCCACCCGCACTGCACCCATGGCAATCAACTGGCGCAGTACGCCGCGCAGTTGCAGCTCGCTAAAAGCAGCGCCCAGGCCAAAGGTGCTCAAGGCGGCGTGCCCATGCTGTGTTACCTTTTCCGTGGTCTTGCCGCGCACGATGTCCATCAGATGCCCCGCCCCAAAGCCCATGCCGCTTTGTTGCTGGATGCGGTAAATGGTGCTGAGCAGCTTGCGGGCTGCGTCGGTCCCATCCCAAATGGCAGGCGGATGCAGGCAGTTGTCGCAGTTGCCGCAGGGCGCGCTGTCTTCACCAAAGTAGGCCAGAAGCCGCACACGGCGGCAGTCGGTGGCTTCGGCAAGACCCAGCAGGGCATCGAGCTTGCCGCGCATGATCTGTTTGAACTCTTCGCCAGCCGGGCTTTCGTCGATCATGCGGCGCTGGTTCACCACGTCCTGCAGCCCATAACCCATCCATGCCTGCGCGGGCAGGCCGTCGCGCCCGGCACGCCCGGTTTCCTGGTAATAGCCTTCAATGTTCTTGGGCATGTCCAGATGCGCCACAAAGCGAACGTCAGGCTTGTCGATTCCCATGCCAAAGGCAATGGTGGCCACCATCACAATGCCGTCTTCGCGCAAAAAGCGGTCCTGGTGCTTTTGCCGCACTTTGTTGTCCAGCCCGGCGTGATAGGGCAGGGCGTTGATGCCTGCATCCACCAGGGTCTGGGCCATGTCCTCCACCTTGCGGCGCGACTGGCAATAGACGATGCCGGCATCACCTTCGTGCTCGCGCTCAATGAAGCGCAGCAGTTGCAGCGTGCTGTCACGTTTTTCTTCAATCGTGTAGCGGATGTTGGGGCGGTCAAAGCTGCTGACAAAGGCGCGTGCGTCTTCCAGCTGCAGCCGCTCCAGAATGTCATCGCGCGTGAGGGCATCAGCGGTGGCGGTAAGTGCCATGCGCGGAACACCAGGAAAGCGCTCGTGCAGCACCGAGAGTGCCCGGTATTCGGGGCGGAAATCGTGGCCCCATTGGCTTACGCAATGCGCTTCGTCAATCGCAAACATGCTGAGCTGTCCGCGTGCAAACAACGACTCCAGTTGAGCCAGGAAGCGGGGTGTGGTCAGCCGCTCGGGTGCGGCGTAGAGCATGGTGATCTCTCCCCGCAACATGCGCTGCTCCACCTGGTAGGCCTCATCGCCACTCAAAGTCGAGTTAAGGAATGCGGCGGCAACTCCCGCCTCGTGCAGGGCTCCCACCTGGTCGTGCATGAGCGCAATCAGCGGGGAGACAACAACGGTCACGCCATGGCCAGCCTGCTGGCGTGCAATGGCCGGAATCTGGTAACACAGGCTCTTGCCGCCCCCTGTGGGCATAAGGACCAGGGCATCGTGGCCCGCCACCATGTGGTCGACGATGGCCTGTTGGGGCCCGCGAAACTGGTCGTAGCCGAAGACTTCACTAAGAATTTGCAGGGGAGACAAGGGAGGTATTCTGAAAAGGGGGCGCGACTGGGGACAAATGGGTGCAAGCCTTGAGCGGCTGCGCGACCCACCAACAGGCCCATTGTCCCGCTATTGCAAGTTGGGCTATTCCCTGGGGCGCACGGAACTCGTGGCCGAACTTGGCGTGCTGGTACTGGCCAGTTCTTCCCGCATGGCGGTGGCCAGGCGTGCATACAGTTTGAGTTGCCGGTTGGTGTCACGCAGGCGCTCGGCAATATTGGCCGACACGCCCAACAACAGCCGGGCGGCCACCACCGGGTCGCGCTTGATCATGGCTTCAATGGCTTCACGCGTCAGGATGGCGCACCACACGTCGGTACCGGCGGTGCAGGACGCCGAGCGGGGTTCCTTGTCCACCAGGCCTATTTCACCAATGAGGCTGCCCGGCCCCAGGACCCGGATGGTGACGGGTTCGGTCCGGCTCACGGTGACACGCTCCACAACCACATCGCCATCGATCAGCAGCGCCATGAAGCCGCTGTCACCTGCATCGCCCTCGCGGATAAAGCGGGTGTTGGCTGGAAAAAAACGCGGGGTCATGTAGCGCACCACAACCAGGGCCTCCTCCATGGTGAGGCCCGTCAAGGCCTCTGGTGCGGACAGCAGCCTGGCTGCCAGATCGGAGCCGGAAATGCCGTGGGCAACAGGGATCTGGTCAATGTGTTGAAGCTTTGAATTCATATGCAGGTGCAGTATGCGTGTTGCCACGCTGGATGTTCATCGTAGCGCAGGGTGAAACACTATGTGCGAAATAATCAGCTTTCAATACCTGGCTGCCGCAATCGGTGCCTCATCCGTCAAGTGGGCTGGCGTGCCGGTACTGCAGCGCCTCGGCGGCGTGGATCATTTCAATGGCGGCACTGTCGTCCAGGTCGGCAATGGTGCGGGCTACTTTGAGTGTACGGTGCAGACCGCGCGCGGACCAGCCCAGGCGCAGGGCCGCCGTGCGCAGAAACTGGGCGGTGGCCGCATCCAGCTTCGCATGCAGGTCAATCTCCTGTCCGGCCAAGGTCTGGTTGGTCTTGCCTTGGCGCCGCATGGCCCTTTCCCGCGCAGCCACACAGCGGGCCCGCATCAGGGCGCTGGACTCCCCCGCCGGGGCCATCAGCAAGTCATCGGTGGACAAGGCAGGCACTTCAATATGCAGATCGATTCGGTCCATCAGGGGGCCGCTCAAGCGCCCCTGGTAGCGGCTGATCTGGTCCGGCGTGCAGCGGCAGCGGTGGGCCGCACTGCCCAGGTAGCCGCAGGGGCAGGGGTTCATGGCGCCAATGAGCTGAAATCGGGCCGGAAACTCCGCCCGCCGGGCGGCTCGTGCAATGGTGATGTTGCCCGTCTCCAGAGGCTCGCGCAGCGCCTCCAGCGCGCTGCGGTTGAATTCGGGAAACTCGTCAAGAAACAGCACGCCGTGGTGCGCCAGTGAAATTTCACCGGGTCGTGGTGGCGAGCCCCCGCCCACCAGGGCCACGGCACTGGCCGAGTGGTGGGGCGAACAGGTTGGCCGCTGGCCCCAGCGCTCCGGGCTGAAGCGTCCACTCAGGGAAATGATGGCTGCACTCTGCAGCGCTTCTTCTGCGCTCATGTCTGGCAGCAGCCCCGCGAACCGCTGCGCCAGCATGGACTTGCCCGAACCTGGCGGCCCGACCAACAGCAGGCTGTGTCCCCCCGCTGCTGCAATCTCCAGCGCGCGTTTGGCGCCGGTCTGCCCCTTGACATCGGCCATGTCGGCTATGGCGGCGCGTGCCCTTGGTGCAGCGGGTTCCAGGCGGCACCAGGCTTCGGCGTCGGCTGCATCCTGGGGTTCTGCCAAGGTGATGCCACTGGCCAGGAACTGACGCACCACATCCAGCAAATGCCGCGCGCGGTAAACCGTAATGCCGGGCACCAGCGCTGCTTCCTCGGCGCTGCCGGGGGGCAATACCAGGCGCACGGGCGGTGCCGCATCGATCAACGTCAGTGCCATCGCCAAGGCGCCGCGCACCGGTCGCAGTTCGCCCGACAATGACAGCTCGCCCGCAAATTCGTGGCCCAGCAGTTTCTGCGCATCGAGTTGCCCACTGGCGGCCAATATGCCCAAGGCGATTGGCAAGTCCAGCCGACCAGAGTCTTTGGGCAGGTCTGCTGGCGCCAGGTTGACCGTGATGCGCTTGTTGGTTGGAAACTCCAGCCCCGAGTTCTGGATGGCGCAGCGCACGCGTTCGCGGGCTTCCTTCACCTCCACGTCGGCCAGGCCCACCAAGGTGAAGCTGGGCAGGCCATTGGCCAAATGCACTTCTACGATCACCTTGGTCGCTTCCAGACCCAACAGGGCACGACTTTGCACCAAAGACAGGCTCATATGCAGAATTCCCAAAAGAGTGCGCATGCTTCGAGTGCGCTTTACGCCATTGCACCAACAGTGTGCTTGCTGTTTTTTCATACAGCTCTAGCAACGCATGACGCATGATTTGGTGCACACGATCACACAAAGACTTGCGAGGACAGGTTGGCACGGACTCTGCTTAGAGAGACTATCTCCTGATTTTTGGAGAAACCGGCTGTTTATGCCCGGTGTCTGCAACCCCTGTTACCTAGCTGAGGTGAATACATGAAACTCGTAACGGCCATCATTAAACCGTTCAAGCTCGATGAGGTGCGAGAAGCCTTGTCGGGCATTGGTGTGCAAGGCATTACCGTTACCGAAGTCAAAGGCTTCGGTCGCCAAAAAGGCCACACAGAACTCTATCGCGGTGCCGAATACGTGGTGGATTTTCTGCCCAAGGTCAAGATCGAGGCGGCCATTGATGACGCGCTGGTGGAGCAAGTCATTGAAGCCATCGAAGGCGCTGCACGCACCGGAAAAATCGGTGACGGCAAGATCTTCGTTTACGACGTGGAACAAGTCGTGCGCATCCGCACTGGCGAGACAGGCAAAGAAGCGCTCTAAGCCCTTCTGACCCACACATAAAGGAAAGAACCATGAAAAAACTGCTTGTCTCCCTCGCCTTGGGGCTCAGCCTGTTGACTGCCGCCACGTTTGCGCCAGCACAGACCGCCGCCCCGGCAGCTGTCGCATCTGAGGCCGCGGCTGCTGCCCCTGCCGCCGCCGCACCCGAAGCGGCTCCCGCTGCTGCTGCAGCGCCGGCCGCTGATGCCTCCGCACCTGCCGCCGCTCCGGCGCCCGTGCCCAACAAGGGCGACACCGCCTGGATGATGGTCTCCACCCTGCTGGTGATCCTGATGACGGTTCCCGGACTGGCCCTGTTCTACGGCGGCCTGGTGCGTAGCAAGAACATGCTGTCCGTGCTGATGCAGGTGCTGGTGACGTTCTCGCTGATCGTCGTGCTCTGGTTCATATACGGCTACAGCCTGGCATTCACCGAAGGCAATGCCTATGTGGGTGGAATGGATCGCCTCTTCATGAAGGGCATCTGGGACAACGCCGCCGGCACTTTTGCCAACGCCGCGACCTTCAGCAAGGGTGTCTACATTCCTGAAATCGTGTTTGCCGCCTTCCAGGCCACGTTTGCCGGTATCACCTGCTGCCTGATCGTCGGCTCCTTTGCCGAGCGCATCAAGTTCTCCGCCGCCCTGGCCTTCATGGTCCTGTGGTTCACCTTCTCCTACGCTCCTATTGCCCACATGGTGTGGTTCTGGATGGGACCTGATGCCTACTCCGCCAAGGATGTGGTTGATGCCATGAACGCCAAGGCCGGCATGGTCTGGCAAACCGGTGCGCTGGACTTCGCCGGCGGTACCGTGGTGCACATCAACGCTGCCGTGGCCGGCCTGATCGGTGCTTACTTCATCGGCAAACGCGTCGGATACGGCAAGGAAGCCATGGCGCCTCACAGCCTGACACTCACCATGGTCGGCGCATCGCTCTTGTGGGTGGGCTGGTTCGGCTTCAACGCCGGCCCCGCTCTGGAAGCCAACGGCTTTGCAGCCCTGGCCTTCATCAACACCTTCGGTGCCACCGCTGCTGCCGTGCTGACCTGGTGTATCGGTGAAGCCATGCACAAGGGCAAGGCCTCCATGCTGGGCGCTGCTTCCGGTGCTGTGGCTGGCCTGGTGGCCATCACCCCGGCCTGCGGCAACGTCGGCATCGGCGGCGCGCTGATCATCGGTCTGCTGTCCGGCTTTGCCGGCCTGTGGGGCGTGACCGGTCTGAAGAAGCTGCTCGGCGCTGATGACTCGCTCGACGTGTTCGGCGTGCACGGCGTCTGCGGCATCCTGGGTGCCATCCTGACTGGCGTGTTCAACTCGCCAGCCCTGGGCGGACCTGGTTATGTAGCCGACTGGGTTACAGCCACCATGGTGACGTCTGCCGACTACTCCATCAGCGCCCAGGTCTGGATCCAGACCAAGGCCGTGCTGACCACAGTGGTCTGGTCTGGTGTGGTGTCCTTCGTTGCCTACTTCATTGTTGACAAGACCATCGGTCTGCGCGTCAGCGAAGAAGACGAGCGCGAAGGCCTGGACATCACCTCCCACGGCGAGTCTGCCTACGGCCGCTAAGCCCCAGGCTCCCGCCCCCGCCAGCTGACTCTGGCGACACAGCCCGGCGCAACTTTGGTAACCCCGAAGTTGCGCCGGGCTTCTTTTATGGGGGCTTGGCAATGCACAATTCCGCCATGACCTCCCTCCTGCTTGAAAACGGCGCCTTGCGCTGCGAACTCCGTCCCGACCTGGGCGGCTGCATTGCGGGGCTGTGGCGCGGACAGCAACCGGTGCTGCAGTCAACGCCCGCAGCCGAACTCGCGTCGGTGCGTGTGTCCGGCAGTTACCCATTGCTGCCCTTTTCCAACCGCATCGGCTATCGCAAGCTGCATTGGGCAGGCCAGGACTACGTGCTGCCGCAGAACTTCGCGCCTGAGCCCCACACCATCCACGGCGTGGCGTGGGAGCGCGCCTGGCGGGTCGAAGAAGCCAGCGCCAGCCATGCGGTGCTGGCCTACCAGCACCAGGCCGATGCATCCTGGCCCTTTGCCTTTGAGGGCCGCCAGACCATCCGCCTTGGCCATAACGCCCTGGAGATGCGCCTGTCCATCACCAACCGCGCAGCCGAGGCCGCCCCGGCGGGCCTGGGCTGGCATCCCTACTTTGCCAAGTCGGCACAAACCCGCATCCAGTTCGCTGCCACCGGCCGCTGGGACATGGGTGCCGACAAGCTCCCCACCCAGCGCCAACCCAGCCCCGGACTGGACACCGACTGCACCCGCCTGGACGTGGACCATTGCTTTGACGGCTGGAGCGGCGCCCTGCAACTCACCGAAGGCGGGCTGCGCCTGCAGGTCAGCTCCGACCTCGACTGCCTGGTGGTGTTCACCACACCCGGGCGCGACAGCATTGCCATCGAGCCGGTCAGCCACGTCAACAACGCATTGGCCCTGGCGCAGCAGGCCGGGCAGAGCCCGCAGTCGCTGGGCCTGCGCGTGCTGCAAGCCGGGGAGACCTTTTCAGCCACCATGCGCATCCAGATGGAGAAAGTGGCATGAGCACCCTCCCATACACACCCACAGACTGGCAGGTGCTGGGCACCAACCATTACGAACTGGGTGAATCTCCCTTCTGGCAGCCTGTTGAGCAGATGCTGTACTGGGTGGACATCCCCGGCAAAAAAATCCTGCGCGCCCACCCATCCCATGGCCAGGTCGAGTCTTGGGACATGCCCAGTGAGCCCGGTTGCATCGCCCCGGCCACCCAAGGCGGGCTGGTGATTGCGTTGCGCCAGGGAATATTCCGTGCACCTGTCTGGGGTGGGGCACTGCAACCGATCGCCACGCTGCCCTACGACACCTCAACCGTGCGTGCCAACGACGGCAAGTGCGATACCCTGGGCCGCTTCTGGGTGGGCACCATTGACGAGCCCAAGGCCCGCCACGCCGCCGAACTGTTCTCCATTGACGCACGCACGGGCAGTGCGCAAGTGCAACGCCAGGCCGGTGATGCGCTCACTGCCAACGGCCTGGCCTGGAGCCCGGATACCCGTACCCTGTACTGGGCCGATACCCCGGCCCACGTGGTGCACGCCTGGGACTATGAGCTGCAAGCCAACACCCTGAGCAGGCACCGCCTGCACCTGCAGTTCCCGCCCAAACCTGCAGGATGGACCTTTGAAGACCGCAGCTACCAAGGCCGCCCCGATGGTGCTGCGGTGGATGCGCTGGGCAACTACTGGGTCGCCATGTTCGAGGGCCGGCGCGTCTGCCAGTTCGCGCCCGACGGCCGCTTGCTGCAGCAGCTCGAAACCCCGGCCCAATGCCCCACCATGCCTTGCTTTGGCGGCGCAGACCTCAAAACCCTGTACATCACAAGCGCCCGCCATGGGCGCAGCCCGGCTGAACTGGCGTGTTTTCCCGACTCTGGCGCCGTGTTCTTTACCCGTGTGCAGACCCCGGGATTACCCGTGAACTACTTTGCAGACTAATTTTTTGAACCCCCGGCGTTCAAATAATTCACGACCCAGGCTGTAGGCACCCCGTACCATCGGCGCCATGGCAAACATGGATCACGCACTGCAAACCGCAATCGACCAGGTGCAGTCGGCCCGGGCCGACGGCCAGGCCCTGTGCCTGCGCGGCGGTGGAAGCAAGGATTTTTTGGGCCGCTCCCACGGAGCGCTGCTGGACACGCGTACCCTGTGCGGCATCCTCAGCTACGAGCCCACCGAACTGGTGGTCACCGTTGGCTGCGGCACACCGCTGGCTGAACTCGAAGCCGTGTTGGCCGAGCAAGGCCAGTGCCTGCCCTTTGAGCCGCCGCACTTGCGCTGGTCCCTGCCCAGCACCGAGCAGGCGTCGACAGCCACCGTGGGCGGCATGCTGGCTGCGGGCCTGGCAGGGCCAGCGCGCGCCAGCGTGGGCGGCGTGCGCGACTATGTGCTGGGCCTCAAGCTGGTCAACGGCCTGGGCCAGCACCTCAGTTTTGGCGGTCAGGTCATGAAAAACGTGGCCGGCTATGACGTGTCGCGCCTGATGGTGGGCGCCCGGGGCACGCTGGGTTTGCTCACCGAGGTCTCGCTCAAGGTGCTGCCGCGCGCGCCGGCCGAAGCCACGCTGTGCTTTGTGCTGGAGCAGGCCCAGGCCCTGGAGCACCTGCACCGCTGGGGCGGCCAGCCCCTGCCGCTCAATGCCAGTTGCTGGGTGCTGGATGATTCGGTGGCTGGTGTTGACGCCAAGCCCTGCTTGTTTGTGCGCCTGCGCGGCGCCGTGGCTGCCGTGGAGGCCGCCTGCCAGAAGATGCTGGCAGAAGTGCCGGGCCAGCGCCTGGACCCGGCGCAAGCCAGCGCCGACTGGGAGCTCTGCCGCAACCAGCAATTGCCCTTCTTCACCCGCCCTCCCGCGCCGGACGCGCAGCTCTGGCGACTGAGCCTGCCGCAAACCGCACCGGTTGTGCGCCTGCCCTCAGCGCCCTTTGTCGAGTGGCATGGCGGCTTGCGCTGGCTCTGGGCTTTGCCGGGTGCGGCGCAAGAAGTGCAGACCGCCGCACGGGAGGCCGGCGGAAGTGCCGCCATCTTTGTGCCGGGCACAGAACCCGTGGCCGCTCAGGCACATGCCTTGACGCCCGCCGACGCGGCCCTGGCACGGGTCAGCCAGCGCCTCAAGGCCAGTTTTGACCCAAAGGGCCTCTTCAACCCCGGACTCTCACCCGATGCAAACCAATCTCGCGCCTGAATACCAGGGCACGCCAGACGGGCTGGCCGCCGAGGCCATTCTGCGCAAATGCGTGCACTGCGGCTTTTGCACGGCCACCTGCCCCACCTACCAGCTGCTGGGCGACGAGCTCGACGGACCGCGCGGCCGCATCTATCTGATGAAGCAGGTGCTGGAGGGGCAGACCCCCACACGCGCCACGCAGCTGCACCTGGACCGCTGCCTGACCTGCCGCAACTGCGAAACCACCTGCCCCAGCGGCGTGGACTATGGCCACTTGGTGGACATTGGCCGCAAGCTGGTGGATGCCAAGGTGCCCCGCCCCGCGGCCGAAAAGGCGGTGCGCTGGGCCCTGAAGGAAGGCCTGCCCTCGCCCCTGTTTGCCCCGGCCATGCAAATCGGCCAGCTGCTGCGCCCCCTGCTGCCCGCCAGCCTGCAAAACAAGGTGCCGGCCAAACAGAACGCGGGCCAATGGCCCACCCGCAGCCATGCACGCAAGGTGCTGTTGCTGGCCGGTTGTGCCCAGCCCAGCATGGCCCCCAACATCGATACCGCCACCGCCCGCGTGCTCGATGCTGCGGGCATCCAGAGCGTGGTGGCGCCCAAGTCGGGCTGCTGCGGCGCCGTCAAATTCCATCTGAACGACCAGGACGGCGGCCGCGCCCAAATGCGCGCCAACATTGACGCCTGGTGGCCGCTGATAGCGCCCGGCTCCGGCAGCGGCGTGGAAGCCCTGGTCATGAATGCTTCGGGCTGCGGCGTCACGGTCAAGGAGTACGGACATATCCTGCGGGACGACACGGCCTATGCAGCCAAGGCCGCCCGTTTAAGCGAGCTCACGCGCGACCTGAGCGAACTGCTGCCCGAGCTCGTGCCCGCACTCAAGGACAAGCTCCGGGATGGCCCCAAGCCCGGCCTGGTGTTTCACCCGCCATGCACATTGCAGCACGGTCAGAAGCTGCGCGGTGGAGTGGAGCAGCACATGGCCGAGCTGGGCTTTGCGGTGCGCCTGGCCGGCAACGAGGCGCATCTGTGCTGCGGCTCGGCAGGAACCTACTCGGTGCTGAACCCGGAACTGTCTTACCAGCTGCGTGACCGCAAGCTGCAGAACCTGCAGCCGGCGGAAAAAGAGACCATCATCAGCGCCAACATTGGCTGCATTACCCACCTGCAAAGCGGCACGGCCAACCCGGTGCGCCACTGGGTGGAAGTGCTGGATGCGGCGCTGGCCAAGGCCTAGGGCATCAGGGATCGGCGTTTGCAGGCCTGTCGTTCAGGCGCCAGCAGAAAATAAACGCCTGGACATGTAGCTTGAATCACACATATGCGTGTGGTGTGTGTTCTCTTAAGAACTTTGTAACAGCTTTTTCGTATCGTCGCACTTGGCATTTGCTATCCTGAGGAGTCAGGGAGTGGATGCATGGCAATTTTTGCCCGGAACAGACGATGAATACAGCTGCAGATAAAACAACGCCGGTCAGCCAAGCCGAACAAAAATCATCCCTTGAGATGCTGACGGCTGACACGCTTGTTTATCTGGTGTTGGCCCTTCTGATCTGGGGTACCTGGCGCATCAGCTTGCTGGGCCTCTTCGAGCCGGGGGACGACACGGGCTACTGGATAGGCGTTGCCGGCTCCGTGATGATGCTGGTGGTGCTGGCCTACCCGCTGCGCAAACATATCCGGTTTGCGTATGGATGGGGCAACATCCGCGGCTGGTTCTGGATGCACATTGTGCTGGGCATTCTGGGTCCGCTGGCCATCCTGCTGCATTCCAACTTCCAGACCAACTCCCTGAACGCGGCCGTGGCGCTCTACAGCATGCTGCTGGTGGCGGGAAGCGGGGTTGCCGGACGATTTATTTTCCAGCGCGTGAACCGCGGCTTGCACGGGGAGCAGAGCAGTCTGCAGGACCTCCTGAGCCGGGCTGGCCTGGACCGGGAAGATGCCAGGTCGCGCCTGGCCTTTGCGCCTGCCGTCGAACAGCGCCTCAAGGACTTTGAGCAAAGGGAACTCGCACCCCACGCGGGCCTGTTGCATCTGGTCCGTGCGGTGGTGTGGCTTCCGCTGCTGCAACTCAGCACCTACCGCCAGTGCGTCAAGGAGCTGGAAACCTTGCTGGCCAGAATGGCGGTGAGCCAGAAGTGGACGCCGGAAGACCTCAGGCGCAGACGCAAGGGGGCCAGGAAAATGGTCGGAAGGTATCTGGAGTCTGTTGTGCGCGTGGCCCAGTTCTCGTCGTATTCCTTCCTGCTGTCACTCTGGCATGTGGCGCATATCCCGTTTGTGTACGTGCTGATCCTGACCGCACTGGTCCACGTCTACGCGGTTCACGTGTACTAGGCAGGCAATGGCTACCATGGCGCGCCCCACTTTGCTCCAACAGGTGATGCGGTGCGGGCTGTGCCTGCTCCTGTGGCTGGGCCTGGCGCTGGCAACGGGCGCACAGGCGCAAGGCATCGAGTCCATCATGGCACCGGGCAAGCTGTCGCAAAGCCATGCCAAATACGAAGACGACTGCAAGCAGTGCCATGTCAAGCTGGACCGCAAGGCCCAGGACGGCCTGTGCATGGACTGCCACAAGCCGGTGGGCGCCGACATGCGCGGCAAGACCGGCTTTCACGGCCATCTGGAGCAGCCCCTGACCTGCAAAAGCTGCCACACCGAGCACAAGGGACGCGACTTGAAGTCTGCCGAGTTCGACCAGAAGAAATTCGACCACAGCAAGACCGACTACGCCCTGAAGGGCAAGCATGAAAAAGCGGCCTGCGACAAATGCCATGTGGCGGGCAAGAAATACCGTGAAGCGGCCCAGGACTGCAACAGCTGCCACAAGAAAGACGACAAGCACAAGGGCGCCCTGGGCCCCAAGTGCGCCGAGTGCCACACCGAGAGCGACTGGAAAGAGGCCAAGTTTGACCACGAGACCACCAAGTTTCCCCTGACCGGCAAGCACGTGGATGCCAAGTGCACCGACTGCCACAAGGACAACGTCTACAAGGACACGCCCAAGAACTGCTACGCCTGCCACCGCAAGATCGATGACCAGAAGGGCCACAAGGGCCTGTACGGCGAGAAGTGCGAAACCTGCCACGGCACCAAGGCCTGGAAGCCGTCGAGCTTCAACCACGACAACGACACCAAGTTTGACCTGCGCGGCAAGCACCGCACCACTGCCTGCAAGGACTGCCACAGCGGCAACCTGTACAAGGAAAAGCCCAAGCAGGAGTGCTACGCCTGTCACAAGAAGGACGACAAGCACAAGGAGTCCCTGGGCACCAATTGCGCGGCCTGCCACACCGAGAAAAACTGGAAAGAAGTGGCCAAGTTTGACCACGAAAAAACCCAGTTCCCCCTGGCCGGCAAGCACGCCAAGGTGGAATGCAAGGAATGCCACAAGAGCGTCATGTACAAGGAAGCGCCCAAGGAATGCATAGGCTGCCACCTGAAGGACGACAAGCACAAGGCCAACCTGGGCAAGGAGTGCGGCGACTGCCATAACGCCCAGGACTGGAAGAACACCGAAGGCCGCTTCAAGCACGACCGCACCAAGTTCCAGCTGCGCAACGCCCATGCCGCACCCAGTGTGAAATGCAGCGCCTGCCACAAGGACCTGACCAGCTTCCGCAACACGCCCTTGCCCTGCCTGGCCTGCCACAAGAAGGATGACAAGCACGAAACCCAGCTGGGCGACAAGTGCGAGACCTGCCACAACGACAAGGCCTGGAAGGGCACCAGCTTCAACCACGGCAAATCCCGCTTCCCGCTCACCGGGCGCCACATCGTGGCCGAATGCAAGACCTGCCACCTGACACTTCGTTACAAAGATGCGGCGCGGGATTGTTATTCGTGCCATAAAAAGGAAGATAAACACAAACTGGTTTTTGGTGTGAACTGCGAGTCGTGCCACAGCACGCGTGCCTGGACGACCTGGACGTTCGACCATGACACCCGCACCAAGTACCGGCTGGAGAGCTCGCATGCCAAGGTGGCCTGCGCCGCCTGCCACAAGCAGGCAGCGCCTGCGGGCAAGGATGCCGCGCCGTTGGGCACCTCGTGTGTGGCCTGTCACCGATCGGACGATGTGCACAGCGGCGGCTTCGGCCCGCGCTGCGACCAGTGCCACCAGGTGGAGAGCTGGAAAAAAGTGAAGAGCCGCGTGGGGCAGGGAGCCGACAAATGACAACAAAATACAGTGACGAAAGAGGGAGTACCCCATGGGCAACCTGAAGAACTTGTTAGCGCCCATGCACAGGCTCCTGGGGCTGCAGGGCCTGCGTGGCCTGATGGCGTTGCTGGCTTTCGTGCTTTTTCAACTGGGCTCTGCCCCCCTGGCCCAGGCCCAGACCCAGAGCTCTGACTTTGACCATGCCAGCACCGGCTTTGTGCTCAACGGCCTGCACCAGAGCGCCCGTTGCGAGACCTGTCACGTCAAGGGTGTATTCAAGGGCACGCCCAAGGACTGTGCCTCTTGCCACGGTTGGAACAACCCGCGCGCTGCCACGGTCATGCCGACCAACCACATCCCGACGGCCAACATCAGCTGTGAGACCTGCCACATGGCCAGCCTGTCGCAGTTCGTGGACGCCACCAACACCTTCAGCCATACCCTGGTGCAGTCGCTGAGCTGCCAGAGCTGCCACGCCTCCAACCATCCGCACCCGAACGTCAAAACCAACCCGAAGGATTGCCACCCACCTGGCCATCCTGAACCAGAACACGTCGTGCGACCAGTGCCACACCACACTGCAGTTCACCGGCCCCAAGATCCCCACCAACCACATCCCCACGGCCAAGGTGTCGTGTTCGGCCTGCCACACCAGCACCGATTACGCGGTGGTTCCCAGCATGCGGGCCATTCACGCCTTTGCGCCCTCGGCCAACGCCAATTGCCAGCTCTGCCATAGCACCGAAGCCGCCGCCTATTACTCCAGGCCCAACATGACGATCGTGCGGGCACCGGGCAACCACATCGCCATGAACGGACAAAGCTGCGAGGTCTGCCACGTCGGTGCGGGCAGCAGCCTGCAGTTGCCCGTGCAGGACGGCAACCATTTCAGCGGCTCCATGTTCAGCCACACCGGCATCAGCAGCGGCTGCGCCGCCTGCCACGGGCCCGACGTCAACCTCGGTGCGGGCAACTTCTTTGGCATAGGCAGCATCGTGCTGATGCCCGCCAGCGGTGCGGGCACCGGCCACATACCCGGTTTCACCACCTGCGAAACCTGCCACAGCGCCAACACGCCCACCGGTCAGTTGTCGGTCAACGCCGTACACGCCATTCCGGGCAGCGGCTTCAGGTCGCCAGCGCCCACACCGGCCATGATCCACGCCGGCGTCAGCGGCAACTGCGCCAGCTGCCACGAGTCCCCCTACGCCTGGCTGGGCATGGGCGAGTACGCCCGCACCACCAGCGCACCCTATACGGGCTTCCAGACCCGTCCCATGATCGGTGGCGGCATCTACTCCATACCCGACGCAACGCACCCCCTGTCAGGCGACTGCTCCAACTGCCACAGCGTGGGCTCGGCCTTCCTGGCGTCTGCCATGCCTGGCAACCACATTCCGGTGGCCACCGGAGCGGCCTGCTCGAACTGCCACAAGGCGGGCAACTTCTCCACGGTGCCCGCACTGGTCGACATCCACGCCAATACGCCAGCCGGCAGCCTCTGCGCGGATTGCCACAGCAAGGGCAAGGCGGCCCAGTACGCCATGGCCACCATGACCATCGTCTCGCCACCCAACGGCCACATTGCCGACGTGGCCAACGTGGGCTGCGAAGGCTGCCACGTGGGCGCCAACTCCAGCCTGACCCTGCCAGTGCAGAACGGCGCCAAGTTTGCCAACTCGGCCTTCAGCCACAGCGGCATCAGTTCAGGCTGTGCCAGCTGCCACGGCCCCAACGTCACCGGCAGCAGTTTCTATGGCGTCAGCCGCATCGTGGTGATGCCGCCCTCGGGCGCACCGGGTCCCAATTCGCACCTGCCCACCGTCACCACCTGCGAGAGCTGCCACAACGCCGTGCCGCCAGGCCTGGTGCCGGCAGTGGCCCCCAGCACGGCGCCCGGCAGCACCGGTTTCTACACCCTCTACACCCCCACAGCGGCGCAGATCCACGCCGGTGCCAAGGGCGGCTGCGCCTCCTGCCATGACACCAACTATGTGTGGGTGGGCATGGACAAGTACCCCATCAGCACGGTGGCGCCCTACACCGGTTTCCAGACGCGGCCGCAGCCGGGCGCGGGGGGTACCTACTTTGTCCGGGACGACACGCCGCACCCGGTCACCGGTGAGTGCTCCAACTGCCACGGCAGCCAGATTGATTTCAACGTCAGCGTGGTGCCGCTCAACCACATACCCGTAGGTTCTGCGGCCTGTGCCGCCTGCCACAAGAGTGTGGACTATTCGCAGATGCCCAGCGTCACGGATATCCACGCTGCACCAACCGCTACCGCGTGTGCGGGTTGCCACAGCCAGGCCAAAGCCGCCCAATACAACCTGATGGCCTCCATGAAGCCGGCCATCGTGTCGCCACCGGCCAAGCACATTGGCATGGGCACGCTGGCCAACAGCTGCGAGAGCTGCCACGTGGGTGTGGGCTCCAGCATCACGGCACTGCCGGTGCAGGACGGCGCCAAATTCTCCGGCTCGCTGTTCAGCCACAGCGGCATCAGCACCGGCTGCGATGCCTGCCATGGCGCCAACGTCAACGCCACCACCTTCTACAACATCCTGCCCAAAACCATCTCCAGCCTGTCGCCCAGCCACGTGCCGGTGCAGGCCGGTTCGGCCTGCGAAACCTGCCACGTGGGCAGCGTGCCGGCCATGCTGGTGCCCGCCCCGGGCATGACCACCTTTGCGGGTGGCCAGTTCAGCCACAACGGCATCAACGCGGGTTGCGACACCTGCCACGGCCCCGGCGTGTCCACCAGCGCCTTCTATGGCGTGAGCCAGATCGTGATGCCGCCCACCAGCCCGCCTGGCGCCTCCTCGCACCTGCCCACCTCCACCAACTGCGAGAGTTGCCACAGCACCAGCCCGGTGGCGGGCCTGATACCGGCCACGGCGCCGAATGCCCCGCCGAACAGCAAGTTCATGACGCCCGTGCCATTGGCCAGCCAGATCCATGCGGGTGTGAGTGGCAGCTGCAACACCTGCCACGACACCGGCATGGTCTGGATGAGCATGGGCCAGTACCCCATCAACTCGTCCGTTGCGACGCCAGGCGCCAGCTACACCGGTTTCCAGACCCGGCCCAGCCTGGTCAATTCGGGCTTCAATGTGGTTTACGGATCGCATCCCCCCACGGGCGACTGCTCCAACTGCCACAGCAATTTCACGGCGTTTGCGGCACCCACCAAGCCGGCCAACCACATCCCGACCAACGCCGCCTGCGCGGCCTGCCACACCAGCCCCACGGGGGACTATTCGGTCATGCCGTCCATGGCCGACATCCATGCCAACACGGTGAGCACGGCCACGGGTTGCGACACCTGCCACAGCGACGCCAACGCCGCCTTCTACAACACCATGGCCAGCATGGTGCCCAAAATCGTGTCCCCGCCCGGTGACCACATTGACATGGGCAGCCTGGGCTGCGAAGGCTGCCACGTGGGTGCAGGCTCCAGCATTGCGGCCACACCCGTGCCCAACGGCGCCAAGTTCTCCGGCTCCCTGTTCAACCACCTGGGCGCCACCGCAACCTGCTCCACCTGCCACGGCATGCTGGTCGGCGCAGGCACCTTCTTTGGCGTCACGCCCAAGAGCATGGGCAGCCTGAGTCCGGCCCACCTGCCCGTGGCCAACTCCACCGGCTGCGATGTCTGCCACACCAACAGCGTGCCCACCGGCCTGGTGCCAGCCGCCGGCATGAAGACCTTTGCCGGCGCCCAGTTCAGCCACGCCGGTATCACCAGCGATTGCGCCACCTGCCACGGCCCCACCATCACCGGCTCCAGCTTCTTTGGAGTCAGCAAGATCATCGTGATGCCGCCCTCCAGCGTGCCGGGCGCCAACTCGCACATACCGTCTTCCACCACCTGCGAAAGCTGCCACCTGGGCAGCACGCCCGCGGGCCTGGTGCCCGGTGTGGCGACTGCGAGCCTGCCGGGCAGTGGCTTCAAACAGCCAGCGCCCACCTCCGCCATGATCCACAACGGCATCACCAGCAACTGCTCCACCTGCCATGAGACGCCCAATGTCTGGATGAGCATGGATGTCTACCCTGCCAGCCAGGTGGCGCCGTATTCGGGCTTCCAGACCCGCCCGCAAAAAACCAGCTTCGGCACCTATTTCGTCAAGGATCCGCTGCACCCCGCCACGGGCGACTGCTCCAACTGCCACGGCAACACCGGCAGCGCCTTCACCTCGCCGTCCAAGCCGAACAACCACATACCCACGGCCCCCACGTCGGGCTGCGCGAGCTGCCACACCAACCCGGACTTCTCGGTCATGCCCACGCTGGCAGACATCCACGCCAACGCACCCAGCACCAACAGCGGCTGTGACCAATGCCACAGCGCAGCCGCAGCTGTGACCTACGCCATGCCGAGCATGAGCCCGGCGCTGGTGGGCGTGCCCCAGAAGCACATTGACATGGCGGGCCAAGCCTGCGAAACCTGCCACGTGGGCAGCAACTCCAGCCTGACCCTGCCGGTGAAGAACGGCGCCAAGTTCAGCAACTCGGCCTACAGCCATGCCGGTGTCACCAGTGGCTGCGCCACCTGCCACGGCAGCACGGTCAACAGCACCACCTTCTATGGCGTCACTCCCAAGACCATTTCCAGCCTGACACCGGCCCACGTGCCAGTGAAAAGCAGCATGGCCTGCGAGGTCTGCCACACCAACAACATCCCTTCCATGCTGATACCCCTGGCCGGTGCCAGCGGCGGCATGACCACCTTTGCCGGTGCGCAGTTCAGCCACAGCGGCATCACCACCGGTTGCGCGGCCTGCCACGGGCAGGGCGTGACATCCAGCACCTTCTACGGCATCTCCAAGATCGTGGTGATGCCGCCGTCCTCGACGCCCGGCGCCGGCTCGCACCTGCCCACCACCACGGTGTGCGAAAACTGCCACCTGGGCAGCACGCCCTCCACCCTGGTGCCCGGCGTTGCGGTCAAGGCAGCACCCGGCAGCGGCTTCCTGGCGCCCACACCCACGGCCAGCATGATCCACGCCGGCACCACCGGTAACTGCCTGACCTGCCACGAAACCAATATGGTGTGGATGAGCATGGGCCAGTACCCCATCACCACCGTGGCACCGTTCAAGGGCTTCCAGACCCGGCCACAAGCCTCCGCAGGCACCTTCTTCGTCAAGGACACCACGCACCCGGCCACCGGCAACTGCTCCAACTGCCACGCCAGCATGGCCGACTTCACGGCCAGCGCCGTGCCGGGCAACCACATCCCCATCAAGACCGGGGCCACCTGCACGTCCTGCCACACCAATGTGGACTTCGCGGTCATGCCCACGATTGCCAACATCCACTTGTATGCACCGTCGAGCAGCACCAACTGCGCCCAGTGCCACAGCGCCACCAACGCCGCCTACTACAACACCATGGCCAGCATGAACCCGCCCATCAAGACGGTGTCGGGCACCCACGTGGACATGGCCGGCCTGGGCTGCGAGTCCTGCCACATCACCACCGGTGGCGTGACCTCCAGCATGAGCCTGCCGGTGGGCAACAGTGCCAAGTTCAGCAACTCGGCCTACAGCCATACCGGCGTCACGGCGGGTTGTGCCAACTGCCACGGCAGCACCGCTGCCATTCCTTTTGACGGCGTGACACCCAAGGCCATGTCGGGCCTGGCGCCGGCGCACATTCCCACCAGCCTGGCCTGCGAGGTCTGCCACACCAGCGTGCCCAGCGGCCTGATTGCGCTGAGCGGCGGCGTGGCTCCCAACACCTTTGTGGGCGGCAGGTTCAGCCACAGCGGCATCACCAGCGGTTGTGACACCTGCCACGGCGCAGGCGTCTCGGCCAGCAGCTTCTATGGTGTCAAGGCCCTGGTGGTCCTGCCCGCCACCACACCGCCTGGCACCAACGCGCACATTCCGTCCCCGGTCAATGCCCAGTGCGAGGCCTGCCACCTGGGCAGCACACCCACCACCCTGGTGGGCGTGACCACGGTGCCGGCGCTGGGGTCCACCCTGTTCAAGACCCCCATCCCGAGCGGCGACATGGTGCACACCGGCGTCAATGCCAATTGCAACAGCTGCCACGAGAAGGGCTACTCCTGGCTGGGCGTGGCCCTGTACCCGCGCACCAGCGTCTTCACCACGGGCGGCACCTACACCGGCTTCCAGGCGCGTCCCTTCGGCGGTGGCACCGGCTACTCGATCAATGACGCCTCGCACCCCACGGGCACGGCAGACTGCTCGCAATGCCACGGCAGCACGGTCAACTTCCGGGTGGACGCCAAACCGGCCAACCACATTCCGGTGAACCCCGTGGCCTGCACGGCCTGCCACACCGCCACCAATCCGCTGAACTTCGGGGCCCCCGTCACGGTGACGAATGTCCACGCCAACGCCTTGTCGGGCAGCACCTGCGCCACCTGCCACAGCGTGACCAACGCGGCCAAGTACGCCATCCCGGCCAATGGTTTTTCCATCAAGGCGCCCGATGCCAAGCACATCCCGTTTGGCACCACGGCCTGCGAGACCTGCCACATTGGCAGCGGCAGCAGCATGACCAGTACCACCGTGGTGGATGGCAACAAGTTCTCGGGCTCGCTCTACAGCCACAGCGGCGTGACCACCGGTTGCGCCACCTGCCACGGCCCCAGCATCACATCGACCAGCTTCACCGGTGTGAGCTCCATCGTGGTGGCGCCCAAGACCGCACCGCAGGGCCTGACTTCGCATATCCCCTACACCGCAGCCTGCGAGACCTGCCACATGGGCTCCACGCCAAGCGGCCTGTCCACCGTGACCGGCAGCAAGCCCGTGCCGGGCAGCGGCTTCAGGCTGCCCAAGCCCACCGGCGTGATGATCCACGCCAACAGCACCGGCTTTGCCTGCAAGGCCTGCCATGAAGCCAACTACCGCTGGATGGGTGTGGACCTGTACCCCATCAGCCCCACGGTGGTTACCACCGGCGCCTCGTACACCGGCTTCCAGACCCGCCCGATTGCCGCGGCCACCCAGTACAGCGTGGCCGATGCGGCGCACGCCGTGGGCGGCCTGGCCACGGGTGACTGCTCGCAGTGCCACAGCGGCACCACCGCCTTCACGGCCGCCGGCCTGCCCGCAGGCCACATGCCCACCAAGGGTTCGGCCTGCTCCACCTGCCACGGTGCCGATTACTCGGTGGCCACGCTGATCAAAACCGGCATCCATACCGGCATCACGCCGGGCCTGCAGACCTTCACGGCCGCCACCATCGGCACCAAGACCTGCGTGACCTGCCACACCGTGGGTACCGGTGGCATCAGCGGCACGGCGCCGTTTACCGGTTGCGCCACACAGGCCACCTGTGCCACGCCGCCACCGCAGAACGCCTACCAGCCCATGCTCAAGGACGCCAAGGGCCCCCACGTGCCGATTGGCAATACCGACTGCAATGGCTGCCACGCCAACTTCACGTCCTTCTCCGGCATGCTCATGAAGCCGGGCAGCACCACGCCTCACAACAACGTCAAGCTGGGCGGCGTGCAATGCCAGCAATGCCACGAGTTGGGCATGTCCTGGTTCGGTGTGCTCGACCTGAAGGTGCGCGTCGCCAGCAAGCACACGACAGCCAACCGCAAAGCACCCAATGACTGCAGCAACTGCCATGACCTGGGCGGCTTCCGCGCCCTGCAGCGCCCGGTCATGCGCGAAGCCCTGGTCAGCCCCGGAGCCGACCGTCTGCGCCCCGGTATCTTGACCAGCAGGCCCAGCCGCGGGTCCCTGGGCAACAGCTTTGACCACAAGGGTGTGGCCGTGGGCCAGTGCAAGACCTGCCACGACGGCAAGTCCGCCTCCGGCATGCCTGCGCGCCACCTGATGGTGAGCAGTTCCTGCGACACCTGTCACCGCACCACCACCTGGACCCCGGCCCAGTTCAACCACAGCGGCGTGTCACCCAACACCTGCCAGGCCTGCCACAACGGCATGGGCGCATCGGGCAAGCCGGCCGGTCACTTCATGAGTGCACGCTCCTGCGACAGCTGCCACAAGACCATGAACATGGGCTGGAAGCCGGTGAACTACCAGCATCTCTCACCCAACTACAAGCCCAGTCCGGATATGCTTACCTGTGTCAGCTGTCACGTGACCAATGGTGAAATGATTCCGCGCCAGATGCGCGGACTCACCCGCACCAAGCCCATACCGGTAGCGCCGTAAATAAAGATGTCAAAACGCATTGTCTGGATCGTAGGCGCAGCCTTGGCGCTGCTGGCGCAGGCGGCTGCCGCACAAACCATTGAGAGCCTGGACTGGGTGGAGGCCTCTGGCACCAGCGTGGCGCGCCTGACCTTTTCCGCCAGCGTGCGCTTTCTGCGCCAGGCACCCAGCCCGGCTACGGCCACCGACCTGGCGCAGCTGAGCTTCCAGATTGTGGCCGCCGACGAGCAGGTGACGGGCCAGACCGTGGAAGAAGGCAAGCGCCTGGGTGCCGCAGCAGGCCGGCCGCGCATCGATCTGGTCTACGTGCCGGTGCCCAAGGTGGCCACCAAGCTGCTGACCCTGCGCTTTAGTGAAAAGGTTTTGCTGCAGGTGCGCCAGGGCCCGGGTGCCCGCACGATTGACCTGGTGTTCAAGAGCCGCATGGCCGGTGACCTGTCTGCCGAAGGCGCCCTGCCCGAACCCGCCGAAGCCCCGCAGGACCGCCGCTTTGCCGTGGTGCTGCAGTCCACACTGGCCGACCAGGGCGCGCAAATGCCGCGCATTCCCGCCGAGTTCCAGAACTACGATGTCTACACCCAGCCCAGCGAGCGTGCGGGCGTGAAGCGTGTGGACCTGGTGCTGGGCTTCTTCAAGACCCAGCAGGACGCGCAGGCCGTGCGCCAGCGCGCGCTGGAGCGCTTTCCGCAGGCCGCCGTGCTGAGTCTGGCGGAGGCTGCGGCAAAAGCTGCTCCGGCTGCCGCAGCGCCAGTCGCTGCTGCCAGCGTGGCCGCAGCCCCAAGCGTTCAGCCGCAGATCGAAACCGCCGTGAGCGATGTGGACGGCCAGGGTGAAGCGCTGTTGGCCAAGGGCCGCAGCGCCTTTGCCGAGCGGCGTTTCCAGGACGCCATTGATGCCACCAACCAGGCCCTGATGCTGCCGCCCAATCCGTCCAGCCCCGCCGCACAGGAACTCATTGGCCAGACCTGGGAGGCCATGAGCCAGCCCGACAAGGCGCGGGCCGAATACCAGCTGTACCTGAAGCTCTACCCGCAGGGGGAAGCCACCGGCCGCATCACGCAGCGCCTGGCCAGTCTGGGTGTGGCCACCGCCGCCACAGCCAAGGCCGACGGTGCGGGCCTGAAGGCCGACAAGAAGCGGCTCAGCGCCACCGGCAGCGTGTCGCAGTATTACTACGGCGGCCAGACCAAGACCGACTCGCTGGTCAACATCGCCACCGGCATTGACCAAAGCACCCTGACCCGCACCAACCAGTCGGTGCTGGTGTCGAGCTGGGATGCCACCGGCCGCTACGAAACCGATGACTCCGTCACCAAGCTGGTGATGCGGGGCTCGCGCTCGGACAACCTGGCCAGCGAAAGCGCGATCAGCTCCACCACCCAGGGCCTGGTCAGTGCGGCCTACGTGGACTACCGCCATTTGCCCAGCCGCCTGGATGTGCGCGTGGGCCGCCAGTCGGCCATTGGCGGCTCGCTGTTCGGCCTGTTTGACGGGGTGTCCATGGCCCTGCCGGTGGCTGAAAACTACAAGGTCGACGCCATGCTGGGCGTGCCTGCCAATACCCTGGTGTCGGCACCCCAGCAGGCGCTGGCCGGTGTGATGCTGGAGGCCGACAACCTGTTCGAGCACTGGGGCGGCAATGTGTCGCTGGTGGAGCAGACCACCGAGGGCATCTCCGACCGCCGCGCCATAGGCACCGAGCTGCGTTACTTTGGCGAATCGCTCTCCATGTACGCGCAGCTGGACTACGACATCAATTTCAATGCCATCAATGCCTTCACGGTGCAGGGCTCGTTCCAGGGGCCTTACGACACCACCGTGACCATGCTGCTCGATGACCGCAAGGCGCCCAGCCTGCAACTCAGCGACGCGCTGATCAGCCAGGGCGGCGCGTCGCTGTCCAGCCTGCTGCAAGCCAACAGCATGGCTGCCGTGCAGGGCTTTGCCCTGGCCACCGCAGCCGAAGCCAGGCAGGCCATGGTGAGCCTGTCGCGCGCGCTGTCCAGCAAATGGCAGGGCTCCATGGACCTGCGGTACAGCGAGGTGGGTGCGCTGCCGGCGGTGGGCAACTTCCAGGCGCAACCGGCCACGGGCGCCCAGTACAACGTGTCGTTCCAGCTCACAGGCTCCAACCTGTATTCCAGCCGGGACATCAACGGCTTCAACGTGAGCTTCATCACCAGCAGCACCATGAACGGCACCCAGCTGGCCTACAACAACCTGACCGGCTTCATGGACAACAAGATCAGCCTGGAGCCGTCCATCCGCTACTACACCCAGACCGACAACGCGCAGACCAAGATCAGCCGCATCTCCCCTGGCCTGCGGGTTTCCTACAAACTCTCGGAGCGTGCCAACCTGATGGCCGAGGGCATTTACGAGACCTCGCAGACCGACGGCCTGACCAACCACGAAACCGGCGAATCCGTGTTCTTCTACCTGGGCTACCGCTATGACTTCCAGTAGCCCGGCGCGCTGGCTGCTGCTGGGCCTGCTGGCTGCATCACCGGCCTGGGCCGGCCTGGGTGAGGCAGAGAGCTCCATCGACAGCGCACGGGTGCGCATGCGCGCACAGCATTCCCAGGTGCGCGCTGCGCAGTACACCGTGCATGAACTCAAGATGGCCGATGGTTCGCGTGTGCGCCAGTTCGTCGCGGGCAACGGGCAGGTGTTTGCGGTGAACTGGACCACCCTGTACAAGCCCGACCTCTTCAGCCTCTTGGGCAGCTCGTACGGCAAGTACAACGACGCCGTGCAGGCGGCTGCGCAGCGGGGCGGCATCCAGCGGCAGTTTCGCCACGATGGCGCGGACCTGGTGGTGCAGTCTTCGGCCCACCTGAATGTGTACCGGGGCTTTGCCTACAGGCCCTCCATGCTGCCTGCCGGCATGCGTTTCCAGACCCTCGGACAAGGTTGACCGCCGCGTGAAACGGATCTCCTGGCTTGCCTTGGCCCTTGCTGTGCCCGCCTTTCTGGCAGGGTGCGGAGGCGGCAGTTCCACCACCACCACGATCAGCGGAAGCGGGCTCAACAGCCTGGGTTTGAGCCCGGCCGTGGCCACCAACTTTGTGCAGACCGAGAACAACCTGCAAATCAAGGTGGAGGAAGGTCCACAGTCCTTCGGCATCAACACCAATTTGCTTTACGCCACGGTCAAGGTTTGCACGCCGGGCGATGCCACGCAGTGTGACACCATCGACCATGTGATCGTGGACACCGGCTCGGTGGGCCTGCGCGTGCTGGCCAGCAAGGTTGTCCACGCGGTGCTGCCGCCCATCCAGCTGTCCGCGAACCTGGCCCCAGTGCAAAACGCCTGGCAATGTTTTCCGTTTGTGATCGGCGGTCTGTGGGGCGCCAACGTAAAAGCCGACATCATCCTGGGCACGCAGAAGACCACCTTCCCGCCGGTTGCCATCCAGCTCATCGATGACCAGGGAGCACTTGCGCCCACGGCCAACTGCCTCGATGTGACCAACTCCACGGCGCAAAACTCCAACATCCTGAGCTCGGCTGGCAGCCTGGGGGCCAACGGCATTCTGGGCATAGGCAGTACCAACCTGGATTGCGGCTCGGACTGCAAGTTCGGCCAATACCAGGACCGCCCGAACAACATTTTCACGGGGTCTTCGGTGCTCTATTACATGTGCCCGCAGGGCACGAGTGACCCCACAGCCTGCAGCCTGGCCCCCATGGACGTACCCTTTCAGGTTTCCAATCCGGTGTCGGCACTGGCTACGGCTTTCAGTGGCGGGGTCGCGCTGGTCATGCCTGCCATTCCGGACGGTCAACCGGGCGCTGCCACTGCCAGCGGCGAGTTGATCCTGGGTGTGGACACGCGGGCCAACAACACGGTGCCCACAGGTGTCCGCAAGGTCAAGCTGGGCGTGGGTATGGCGCTCAACCCGGACTCGTATCTCAGCATCACCACCCAGTTCAACGGGATGACCTTCGCCAACAGTTACCTCGATACCGGCACCAATGCCCTGTTTTTCTACGACCCGTCCATTGCCACCTGCAGGGGTTCGACCTGGTACTGTCCACCGGGCAAGATGAACGTCGAAGCGCTGCTCTCGGATGGTGACGGCCCGGTGCCGCCCCCGCTGGCCGATACGGTGGCCGTGCCCTTTCAAATTGGCAATTTTGAGGCGCTGAGTTCGACCCGCAACACCGCCTTTGGCAATGCTGCGGGTTATGTGCCCATGACATCAGGTGCGCCGGACACCACCACCTTTGCCTGGGGCATGCCCTTCTTCTATGGCAAAAAAGTCTATATGTCGATTTGGGACATCACAGGCCCCATCGTTGCTCCCTGGTACGCCTGGACCGCAGCCCCACTTTAAGAAAACCCTAACGAATCTTCCAGATGATGCAGGGCGCTTTACCGGTGCTTACAAGCCGGGCGAACTAGCTTGACTTGCGTCATGGTCTGGCAGTGGGCGTAGGCGATAATGACTTGGCACCCGGGCCGTCTGCAGCGCGCAGCGCTTGGGCAGCGTTTGGCCCCGCTGGCTTGATCCACATTTACCTTGGCAACAGATTTGACTCTTCACAACGAACAGGGCGCGGGCGTGCGGGCCCAGGACCTGACCGTTCGCCGGGGCAACGAGGTTCTCTTCAAGGCCTTGAATTTCGAGCTGCAGGCCGGGCAACTGGTATGGCTGCGCGGCTCCAACGGCAGCGGCAAGACCAGCCTGCTGCGGGTGATTGCCGGGCTCTCACGCCCCGACGGCGGCCAGCTCAGCTGGGGCGGGCAGCCCCTGGCACAGTCTGAAGACTACAAGGCGCGCCTGGTCTACATGGGCCACGCCAACGCCCTCAAGGACGACCTCACGGCTCTCGAAGCCCTGCATTTCATGACCACCGTGCATGGCCGCAGCTGCTCCGCCGAACGCATGGAAGCGGCCCTGCGCCGCATGGGTGTGCACCACCGCCGCAAGCTGCCGGTGCGCATGCTCTCGCAAGGCCAGCGCAGGCGCGTGGCCCTGGCCCGTCTGGCGCTGGAAGAGCGCCCCGGCTTCTGGGTGCTCGATGAACCCTTTGACGCACTGGATGACGCCGGCCTGGCCCTGGTGCAGCAGCTGTTTGTGGAGAACGTGCAGCGCGGCGGCACGGTGCTGTTTACCAGCCACATTCCGGTCCGCCCCGATGGGGTTGCTTTGCAGGAACTGCGCCTGGAGGGCACGCGCAAGTGAGCCCCATGATGGCCATCCTGGCGCGCGACCTGAAGCTGGCCAGCCGGCGCCCGGCCGAGGCCTTGCTGCCCGTGGTCTTCTTTGTGGTGGCGGCCAGCCTGTTTCCGCTGGGCGTGGGGCCGGAGGCGGCCACGCTCAGGCAGATTGCGCCCGGCATCGTCTGGGTCTGTGCCCTGTTGTCCACCATGCTGTCGCTGGGCACCATGTACACCAGTGACCATGCCGACGGTTCGCTGGAGCAGATGCTGATTTCGCAGCTCTCGGCCATCGAACTGGCCGCGGCCAAGTGCATTGCCCACTGGCTGATGACGGGTGTTCCGCTTCTGTTAGTGTCTCCCCTGCTGGGCTTGCTGTTTGGTCTGTCCTGGGAGGCGATTGGCCTGATGGCGCTGGGGCTTTTGCTGGGAACGCCCATTCTCAGCCTCATGGGCGGCATGGGTGCGGCCCTGACCCTGGGGCTGCGCAATTCGGCGGTGCTGATCCTGCTGATCGTGCTGCCCCTGTGCATACCCGTGCTGATTTTTGGTGCCGGTGCGGTGTCCGCAGCCGAAGCCGGTCT
The DNA here is from genome assembly GCF_003415675.1 of Rhodoferax lacus. GTDB lineage: Bacteria > Pseudomonadota > Gammaproteobacteria > Burkholderiales > Burkholderiaceae_C > Allorhodoferax > Allorhodoferax lacus. The sequence goes on along the minus strand of NZ_QFZK01000017.1, from coordinate 21,409 downwards.
GGCACCCCATGCCCACTTCTACCTGCTGGGGGCCATGCTGTTGTTGACCTCTCTGGGAGCCCCTGTGGCCACGGCGGCCGCCTTGCGAATATCCGTATGAACAAACTGCCAAGACTTTTTACCTTTGCCGCTCCCAAGCGCTTTTACGCACTGGCCGGCTGGTGCGTGCCCTGGCTGTACGCCACCGCCGCCGTGCTGGCCGTGTGGAGTCTGTACGTGGGCTTCTTTGTGGCGCCCACCGACGCCACCCAGGGCGACGCCTACCGCATCATCTTCATCCATGTGCCCGCCGCCTGGATGTCCATGGTGCTGTACCTGGCCATGGCAGGATGGGCCGCGTTTGGCTGGGCTGCCAATGCGCGCCTGGCCTCCATGATGGCCCGGGCGATTGCGCCCACCGGTGCGGCCTTCACCTTTCTGGCCCTGTGGACCGGTGCCTTCTGGGGCAAGCCCACCTGGGGCGCCTGGTGGGTGTGGGATGCGCGCCTGACCTCCGAGCTCATCCTGCTGTTTCTGTACCTGGGCTTCATGGCCCTGGTCGAGGCCATTGACGATGTGCGCCGTGCCGACCATGCCGGTGCCCTGCTGGCCATCATCGGTGCGGTGAATGTGCCCATCATTTACTTCTCGGTGCGCTGGTGGAACACCCTGCACCAGGGGGCGACTATCAGCATGACGGCCGCGCCCAAGATGGCCAGCACCATGCTGACTTCCATGCTGCTGATGACCTTTGCCTTCTGGGCCTATGCCTTTGCGGTGGTGTTTGTCAGGGCGCGGGCCATCGTGCTCGAGCGCGAAGCCGGAACCGACTGGGTGCAGGCCTTGGCCTTAAAGAAACAAGGGTAAAGACATGATCTGGAATAGTGCATCAGATTTTTTTGCCATGGGAGGCTATGGCTTGTATGTATGGGGCTCGTATGCGGTGACGGCCGCCTGGATGCTGCTGGAGCCCGCGCTGGCGGCCCAACGGCACCGGGCCGCGCTGCGGGCTGCTGCTGAACTGAACGAAGAAGGTGAACAGGTATGAAAACACGGCATAAACGTCTGGCCATTGCGGCCGGTGTGGTTCTGGTGATTGCGGCTGCGGCCACGCTGATCCTCAATGCATTCCAGAGCAACCTGGTGTTCTTCTTTTCACCCACGCAAATCACCACCAAGGAAGCCCCCGTGAACCGCACCTTCCGCCTGGGCGGCCTGGTGGTGGCCGGCAGCGTCAAGCGCACCGGCGTGGCGGTGGACTTCCAGGTGACCGACACGGCGCAAAGCGTGCCGGTGCACTTCGAGGGCATCCTGCCCGACCTGTTCAAGGAAGGCAAAGGCGTGGTGGCGCAGGGCAAGCTGCAGGACGGCGTCTTCGTGGCCAAGGAAGTCCTGGCCAAGCACGATGAAAACTACATGCCGCCCGAGGCGGCCGAAGCTCTGAAGAACGCTGCAAAGAGCAACGAGAAAACCTCAGCATCCCTGGTTGTGAGCAAATAAACATGATTCCTGAAATCGGTCACTTTCTTCTCTGGCTGGCATTGGGCGCAGCGCTGGTACTTGGCGTGGTCCCGATGTGGGGGGCGGGGCGCGGACGCGAAGACTGGATGGCGCTGGCGCGCCCCTCGGCCTATGCGCTGTTCGTGCTGGTCAGCCTGGCCTCGGTCTGCCTGATGGTGTCGTTTGTGCGCAGCGACTTCTCGGTGCTGTACGTGGCATCCAACTCCAACACCCAGCTGCCGCTGCCCTACCAGATCGCCGGTTTCTGGGGCGGCCATGAAGGCTCCTTGCTGCTGTGGGTGCAGATGCTGGTGGTATGGATGATGGCCGTGGCCCTGTTCAGCCGCCACCTGCCGCGTCCCGTGCTCTCGCGCATTCTGTCCGTCATGGGCCTGGTCACGGTGGGCTTCTTGCTCTTCATGCTGCTCACCTCCAACCCGTTTGACCGCCTGTTCCCGGTGCCTGCCGACGGACGCGACCTGAACCCGCTGCTGCAGGATCCGGGCATGGTGTTCCACCCGCCCACGCTGTACATGGGCTATGTGGGCTTTTGCGTGGCGTTTGCCTTTGCCATTGCCGCGCTGATTGGCGGCAACCTGGATGCCACCTGGGCGCGCTGGACCCGTCCCTGGACCACGGTAGCCTGGATGTTTCTCACCGTGGGCATTGCCATGGGCAGCTCCTGGGCCTATTACGAACTGGGCTGGGGCGGCTGGTGGTTCTGGGATCCGGTGGAAAACGCCTCGCTCATGCCCTGGCTGCTGGGCACGGCGCTGATTCACTCACTGGCGGTGACCGAGAAGCGCGGCAGCTTCAAGAACTGGACCGTGATGCTGGCGATTCTGGCGTTTTCGTTTTCGCTCCTGGGCACGTTCCTGGTCCGCTCCGGCGTGCTGTCCTCGGTGCATGCCTTTGCCACCGACCCGCGCCGCGGCCTGTTTATCCTGGCCTTCCTGACGGTGGTGATCGGCTCTTCTTTCACCCTCTTTGCCTGGCGCGCACCCACGGTGGGCCTGGGCGCGCGCTTTGCGCTGTTCTCCAAGGAAACGGCGCTGCTGGCCAACAACGTGCTGTTCATGGTGGCTGCGGGCGCGGTGCTGCTGGGCACCCTGTACCCGCTGATCCTGGACGCCCTGGGCATGGGCAAGATTTCCGTCGGGCCACCGTATTTCGACTCGGTGTTCCTGCCGCTGATGGTGCCCACCATCTTCCTGATGGGTGTGGGCCCGATGGCGCGCTGGAAAGAAACCTCGGTGCCCGATCTGGCCAGCCGCCTGAAGTGGGCCGCGGGCGTGGCTGTGGTGGCCGCATTGGTCTCTGGCTGGCTGGCGGGCTCCATCCATTTGCTGGCCAGCCTGGGCCTGCTCATGGCCTTCTGGATCATCAGCTCGGTCGCCACCGATTTCTGGGAGCGCGTGCGTCCTGAGGGAAAAGGCTTCGCAGAAATTCGCCGCAAGACCGGCCAGATTCCCCGCGCCCTGGCCGGCATGATGGTGGCCCACCTGGGTGTGGCGGCCTTCTGCATTGGCGTCACCATGGTCAGGACCTACGAGGTGGAGAGTGACGTCAAGATGAGTGTGGGTGACACCACCACCTTGCGCGGCTACGCCTTCACCTTCAAGGGGGTGAGGGACGTGGCGGGCCCCAATTACGATGCCACCCGTGCGACCATGGAAATCTCGCGCAACGGCAGCAGGATCACCGAACTCAGCCCTGAAAAGCGCGTGTACCGCGTGCAGCAAAATCCCATGACCGAGGCCGCCATCTACCCTGGTTTGACCGGGGACCTCTATGTGTCCCTGGGTGAGGAAGTGGAGGGCGGCGCCTGGATCATCCGCGTCTACGTGAAGCCCTTTATCGACTGGATCTGGGGTGGCTGCCTGTTGATGGCCTTTGGCGGGCTGCTGGCCGTGAGCGACCGGCGCTACCGCCGCAAGGCGGGAGGGACAGCATGAGCCCCCACGTTCGCCCACTGCGTGTGGCTCTCTGCCCCCCAAGGGGGCTAACCCGGCTTGGGGCGGCCCGACGCCGGGTTGAGTCCCCCAAGTTCGCCAACTGCGGAGAGCCAGCATGAAATACCTGAAGTTTCTGCTGCCGCTGGCCATCTTTCTGGGCCTGGTGGGCTTTCTGATGAAGGGCCTGAGCCTGGACCCGCGTGAGGTGCCTTCGCCACTGATCAACAAACCGGCGCCGGCCTTTGCGCTGGACCAGTTGGACAAGCCGGGTGCCGTCATCAAGCGCGATGACATGCTGGGCAAGGTCTGGCTGCTCAATGTGTTTGCCTCCTGGTGTGTGGCCTGCCGCGAGGAGCACCCGCTGCTGGTGGAGTTTTCGCGCATGAAACTGCTGCCGATTTACGGCCTCAACTACAAGGACGAGCGCATGGCCGGCATGAAATGGCTGTCCACCTTTGGCAATCCGTATGAAGCCTCGCTGTATGACCGTGACGGACGCGTCGGCATTGACTTCGGCGTGTACGGCGTGCCTGAATCGTTTCTGATCGACGCCAAGGGCGTGATCCGCTACAAGCAGATCGGCCCCTTCACGCCCGAGGCGATTGAGACCAAGCTGATTCCGCTGGTGAAGCAACTCCAAAAGGAGGCTGGAAATGGCTGATCTGTTGGCCCCCACGCTCCGCCGCTTCGCGGGTCGCTGCCCCCCACGGGGGCTAACTTCCCTTGGGGCGGCCCTGCGGGAGGTTCTGGCCCCCATGCTCCGCCGCTTCGCGGGTCGCTGCCCCCCGGGGGGGCTAACTTCCCTTGGGGCGGCCCTGCGGGAAGTTGTCCTTCTCCTGTGTGTATCCCTGTGCATGTCCGCCGCATCGGCTGCCGAGGCGGTACCCGCCGCCGCCGACCCGGTGCTTGAAGCGCGCATGCTCAAGATCGCCGCCGAGCTGCGTTGCCTGGTGTGCCAGAACCAGACCATTGCCGACTCCCATGCCGACCTGGCCATCGACTTGCGCCAGCAGGTGCGTGAGCTGCTGCAAAAAGGCATGACAGACCAGCAGATCACCGCCTACATGACCGACCGCTATGGCGACTTTGTGCTGTACCGCCCCCCCTTCAAGGCCACCACGGTGTTGCTGTGGGCCGGCCCCGGTGTCATGCTGGTGGGCGGCTTGCTGGTGCTGGTGCTGGTGCTGCGCAAACGCAGCCGCATGCCGGAAGACCGCTTCGATGCGGACGAACCCCCTGTTTCCTGAACTGACTTGAGAACGAGACCATGAACGACACGATTGAAGGCATCAAGCAGCAGCTGGCCCAACTCAAGGAGCTGCATGCCAGTGGGGTGCTGCCCGAGGCCGAATTTGTAGAAGGCAAGGCCACGCTGGAGCGCCGCATCCTGGATCTGGTGCTCGCGGGCCCCCCCGTTTCCGCTGCCGCGCCTGCTGCTGGAACTGCCGCTGCCACTGCCACAGCACCTCTGGCTGCTGCGGCTGCTGCGGCCGCCCCCAAGCAGACCCCGGCAGAGCCCGTCGCCAAGCCCTCCGGTCTGTTGCTGGTGGGTCTGGTGGTGGCCGTCGTGGCTGTGGCCGCAGGTGGCTATTTGTGGAAGGGCATGCCATCCACTATGTCGGGCGGTGCCGAAGGGGCGCAGGCCGTGTCGGCCGATGGCCAGCCCGCACCGCATGCCACCAACTCCGACCAGATCGCCGCCATGACCGAGAAGCTGGCCGAGCGCCTGAAGGACAAGCCGGACGATGTGGAGGGCTGGTCCATGCTGGCGCGCTCCTACAGCGTGCTGGGCCGCCATGCCGAGGCGCTCAAGGCCTATGAGAAGGCCTCCAACCTGCGCAAGGATGACCCCACCCTGCTGGCCGACTATGCCGACTCGCTGGCTGTCAACAGCAACAACAGCCTCGAAGGCGAGCCCATGAAGCTGGTGGACCGCGCCCTCAAGCTCGACCCCAAGAACCTCAAGGCGCTGTACCTGTCTGGCACCCATGCCTTCAACAAGAAGGACTATGCCAACGCCGTGAAGACCTGGGAGAAGCTGGCCGAAGTGGGCCCACCCGGCAACGTCTTCGTGCGCGAAGTGGAGCCCGCCATTGCCGAGGCCCGCAACCTTGCGGGTCTGCCGGCTGCAGCCAAGCCGCTGGATGCGGCTCCCAAGGCCGATGCCTCCGGCAAGACCGGCGCCGCCAGCGGCACCGGCACCGTGAGCGGCACGGTCACCATCTCTGCGGCCATGGCCAAGAACGCCCAACCGGAGGACACGCTGTTTGTGTTTGCGCGCGCCGCCGAAGGCTCACGCATGCCGCTGGCCATTCTGCGCAAACAGGTCAAGGACCTGCCCCTGAGCTTCAGCCTGAACGACAGCATGGCCATGTCCCCGGCCAGCGCCTTGTCGGCAGCCAGCGGCAAGATCATCGTGGGCGCGCGTGTCAGCAAAAGCGGCAACGCCATGCCGCAGCCAGGCGACCTGAGCGGGCAGTCGGCCCCGGTGGCTGTGGGCACTACGGCCCTGCAGATTGAAATCAAGGAAGCGGTCAAGCCCTGAGCTGATCCCTGAGGAAGGCCTGCCAACGCGATGAACTATCTCTACCTTTACGCTGCGATCATTCTCGTCGTCATCGTGCTGTATTCGCGTCGGCACGTGAAGAAGGAGGCCATCGACAACACGCAGCTCAAGGAGTCGATCCAAAGCGGACTGGCAGAGCCGCCCTCGCTGCATCCGATCTTTGATCCGGTGCGCTGCATCGGATCAGGCTCCTGCGCCAATGTCTGTCCGGAAGGTGCCATCGGTATCGTCAACGGCAAGGGCGTGCTCATCAACGCGGCGCACTGCATTGGCCACGGCGCCTGTCTGGCGGCTTGCCCGTTTGATGCCATCAAGCTGGTCTTTGGCACGGAAAAGCGGGGTGTCGACATTCCGCACATCAGCCATGAGTTCGAGACCAATGTGCCGGGTGTCTTCATTGCTGGTGAGCTCGGTGGCATGGGGCTGATCCGCAAGGCCGCTGAGCAGGGGCGTCAGGCCATCAACGCCGTGCGCAAGCGTGGCAGTGGCGCGGCCGAATACGACGTGGTGATTGTGGGCTGTGGCCCCGCCGGGTTGTCGGCCGGGCTGTCATCCATACACCACAAGCTCAAGTACAAGCTGATCGAACAGGAAGACTCGCTGGGCGGTGCGGTGTACCACTACCCCCGTCAGAAGATTGCCATGACGGCACCGGTGGTGCTGGACATCGTGGGCACGGTCAAGTTTGGCGAGGTGCAGAAAGAAAAGCTGCTGGAATTTTGGAACGGGGTGGTGCAAAAGACCGGCCTGGAAATCGGCTTTCGCGAACGCATGGAGTCCATCGAGAAGACCGACGACGGTTTTGTGGTCAAGACCAACAAGGGTGGCTATGTCACCAAGAGCGTGCTGCTCACCATGGGCCGCCGGGGCACTCCGCGCAAGCTCGACGTGCCTGGCGAAGAAACCCACAAGGTGGTGTACCGCCTGATAGACCCCGAGCAGTACAAGGGGCAGGCGGTGCTGGTGGTGGGCGGTGGCGACAGTGCCCTGGAGGCCGCCATTGCGATTTCCGAACAACCAGGCAGCAGCGTCATCCTGTCTTACCGCAGCGCTGCGTTTTCGCGCGTCAAGCAAAAGAACCGCACGCTGCTCGAGCAGGGCCAGAAGGCCGGCAGGATCCAGGTCATGCTGAATTCCGCGGTGAAGGAAATCAGGGACAAGGATGTTGTCATCGAGGCCGACGGCCAACAGCAGAGCTACAAGAACGACGTCGTCATCGTGTGCGCCGGTGGCCTGTTGCCTACGCCCCTGCTGCAAAAAATCGGCATCCAATTCGAAACCAAATTCGGCACCGCCTAGGCCCCGTTCGCACAAGCTGTCAGCGCAGTACCAACGCCCCCGCAAAGGCCGCAGCCCCTTGTTGCGACCGGGTTGCGCTGCTGCTACAATGAGAATCATTCTCAATTGATTAATGGAGCTCCCATGAAAGCCCGGATTGTTGCCGCACTCTTGTCCCTGGCGGCCGTGCACGCCTTTGCCGCTGCCGACGAGTTCACGCTGACCATCAAGAACCACACCTTCGAGCCCAAGGAACTCAAGCTGCCCGCAGGCAAAAAGGTCAAGGTGCTGGTGGTCAACCAGGACGCCACACCGGCCGAGTTTGAGAGCAAACCCCTGAGCCGCGAAAAGGTCATACCCGGCAAATCCACCGGCATCATCAATGTGGGTCCGCTCCAGCCCGGCCGCTATGCGTTCGTCGAGGAGTACCACGAGACCGAAGCCGGCGCCCAGGGCACCATCGTCGTCGAATAAGCACAGGAGCCCCGCAGCATGTTCTCCGCAGCCCTCATTGTCTTTCGCGAATCGCTGGAAGCCTTTCTCATCATCAGCATCATGGTGGCCGCCACGCGTGGCATCAGCCAGCGCGGCAACTGGATTGCCGGCGGTGTGCTGATCGGCCTGCTCGGGTCGGCAGCGGTGGCCATGGGCATGGAGCGCATTTCCAGCCTGGCCGATGGCATGGGGCAGGAGTTGTTCAACGTGGGCATCCTGCTGGTGGCTGTGTGCATGCTGGCCTGGCACAACATCTGGATGGCCGCGCATGGCCGCGAACTCGCCCTGCAAATGAAAAGCACGGCACGCTCCGTGGCCGAAGGCGGCAGTGAGCGCTCAGTGATTCTGGTGGTGATCGCGTTGGCCGTGCTACGCGAAGGCTCCGAGACTGTTTTGTTCCTGTATGGCGTGGCCACGGGCAGCGAAAACGGCTTGCGCGACACCCTGGCCGGCGGCTCCCTGGGGCTGGGCTCTGCGGCTGTGATTGCCGGCCTGATGTACTGGGGCCTGCTGCGCATTCCGGTGAGCCGCTTCTTTGCAGTGACCGGCGTGCTGGTGCTGCTGCTGGCCGCCAGCATGGCCTCGCAGGCTGCGCGCCTGCTGGTGCAGGCAGACGTGCTGCCCAGCCTGGGCGCGCCGCTGTGGGACACCTCGGGCGTGCTGGCCCAGACCACCGCGCTGGGCACCATCCTGCACGGCCTGATCGGCTATGACACCCAGCCTGCGGGCATGCAGGTGCTGGTGTACATCGCGGTCCTGCTGGCCATTGCCAGTGGCATGCGCTGGGTGTCGAGCCGCTCTCGTACCCCGGTGCACAAGCCCGCCGCTTCCTGACCAGGCCAAGGCATGCGGTATCGTTGTGGCCTTTGACACAAAGGCAACTATGCAACAGCGCGCATTGGGTGAATGGAGGGTGGGAAGCATCGGACTGGGGTGCATGAACCTGGACCACGGCTATGGCCCGGCGGTGAACGAGGCCGACGGCGAACGCGCACTGCTGGCTGCCCTGGATGCAGGCTACACCCTGATGGACACAGCCACACTGTACGGTGGTGGCCAGAACGAAGCGCGCGTGGGCCGCGTGCTGCAGCACCGGCGCAAAGACATCGTGCTGTCCAGCAAATGCGGCATGGAAATCACCCGGGTCGAGGGCAAGCCGCTGCGTGTGATTGACGGGCGTCCCGCCACCCTGATGCGCCAGTGCGAAGACAGTCTGCGCCGCCTGAATACCGATGTGATCGACCTGTACTACCTGCACCGCTGGGACAAGACGGTGCCCATTGAAGACAGCGTGGGCGCCCTGAGCCGCCTGGTAGAAAAAGGCCAGATCCGCGCCATTGGCCTGAGCGAAGTGTCCGCCGCCACTTTGCGCCGTGCGCACGCCGTGCACCCCATCACGGCCCTGCAAACCGAATACTCGCTGTGGAGCCGCAACCCCGAAATCGCCGTGCTGCAGGCCTGCCAGGAATTGGGCGTTGCCTTTGTGGCCTTCAGCCCCGTGGCGCGCGGCTTTTTGTGCGACGTGTTGCGTGATGTGGGCACGCTGGACGCCAAAGACATTCGCCGCACCATGCCGCGTTTTGAGCCCGGCACCTATGCCCGCAACCTGGCCCTGCTGGCGCCCTACCGGAAATTGGCCGAACAGGCCGACTGCACCCCGGCCCAACTGGCGCTGGCCTGGCTGTTGCACAAGGCGCCCCACATCATCCCGATACCCGGCAGCCAGAGCGTGGCGCACATCCTGGACAACGCCGGGGCCGATAGCGTGGTGCTGGGGGTCGATGTGATGGACGCGCTGGAGGCGCTGATCAACCAGCACACGGTCATTGGCGAGCGCTACGACGCGCAAGCCACGTCCGAGGTGGATACCGAAGCGTTTTAGTTTGCCCGCCGGGAGCGTGGGGGCCGGGTTCCGCCGCCGGGCCGCCCCAAGGCGGAACGCACCCCCTCGGGGGGCAGAGAGCTACGCGCAGCGAGCGAACGTGGGGGCCACGTCCTTAGCCGTGCATGTTGTCGTTGCGCGCGATGTCCAGGAGGTATTCCACATCGGCCGCATGCGCCACACAGTTGTGGCTGTGCCAGCGCTTGATCACCCACATGAAGCCGGCCACCACCACGCCAAACACGGTGATGGCGCCAAAGGCGGACAGGCCCATGCCGGTGGACAGGCTGTAGAAGCCACCCAGCCCCAGGATGCAGGCTTGTTCGTTGAAGTTCTGCACGGCAATGGAGCGCCCCGAGCCCATCAGGTTGTGGCCGCGGTGCTGCAGCAGCGCATTCATGGGCACCACCAGAAACCCGCCCAACCCGCCCAGCAGCACCAGGAAGGGAGCGGCCACCCAGACGTTGCTGATGAAGTTCAGCAGGATCACCAGAATGCCCATGGCAATGCCCAGGGGCAGAACCAGCGTGGCGTGCTCCAGCCGCATGCGCAAAGACGCTGCCACCGCACCCACCGCCGTGCCAATGGCCACCACGCCCACCAGCGCGGAGGCTTGTGTGACGGTATAGCCCAGGGCCGCCGCAGCCCAGGCCAGCACGATGTAGCGCAGGTTGCCGCTCACACCCCAGAACAGGGTGGTGGTGGCCAGCGAGATCTGGCCCAGGCGGTCGCGCCACAGCCGCACATTGCAATGCCAGAAGTCGGGCAGCAGCGAGAGCAGTTGTTTGGGCATGGGCCGCAGCGGAAAATCGGTGAGCGGGATGCGGGTGTTGAACCAGGCCGCCAGCAGGTAAACAAAAATCAGCACGCAGATGGCGGCTGCCGGTGGCGTGTTGATGCCCGTGTCAATCAGGGGAAAGTCAAAACCCAGCAGCTGGCTGGATATCTGCGGCCCCACCAGTTGCCCGCCCAGCAGCACGCCCAGGATGATGGACGAGATGGTCAGTCCCTCAATCCAGCCATTGGCCTTGACCAGTTGCGAGGCTGGCAGCAGTTCGGTGAGGATGCCGTACTTGGCTGGCGAATACGCCGCAGCGCCCAGGCCGACTACCGCATAGGCCATGAGCGGGTGGGTGCCAAACAGCATGAGCAGGCAACCCACGACCTTGATGGAATTGCTCAGCAGCATGACCTGCCCCTTGGGCCGGGCGTCGGCAAAGGCGCCTACAAAGGGGGCCAGCACCACATAGAACAGGGCAAACATGGGCACCAGCGCGGCCTGTTGCCAAGTGGGTGCGCCCTGGCCGCGCAACAACTGCACCGCGGCCACAAACAGGGCGTTGTCGGCCAGCGAGCTGAAGAACTGCGCCGACATGATGGTGAAAAAGCCGCGTTTCATGGGTCCGGGAATGCTGCATCGGTCATGCCGACACTGTCTGTAGTTATGGTGCTCCAAGCGTGCTGGGGTTATAGCACGGCGCGCAATGTCAGAATCGGGGCAACCCAGCCCTGCCACCCGCCCCATGCCACGCCCCATACAAGCCACCATCCACACCCAGGCCCTCGCCCATAACCTGAACCAGGCGCGTCACCATGCACCCGATGCACGCGTCTGGGCCGTGGTCAAGGCCAACGCCTACGGCCACGGCATCGAGCGCGCCTTTGCCGGACTTCGCGGTGCCGACGGCTTTGCCCTGCTGGACCTGGCCGAGGCCCAGCGTGTGCGCGATCTGGGCTGGCGCGGGCCCATTCTGCTGCTCGAAGGCGTGTTCGAGCAGCGTGATCTGGAGCTGTGCTCGCGCCTGGACCTGTGGCACACGGTGCACTGCGATCAGCAGATCGACATGCTCGCCACCCACAAGACCAACGTGCCGCAGCGCGTGTTCCTCAAGATGAACACCGGCATGAACCGCCTGGGCTTTGCGCCCGGCCAGTACCGTTCGGCCTGGACCCGCCTGAATGCCTTGCCCCAGGTGGATGAAATTTCGCACATGACGCACTTCAGCGACGCCGATGGCCCGGCCGGTGTGGCGCGCCAGATGGCCGTGTTCGATGCCCACACGGCCGACCTGCCGGGCGAGCGCACGGTGAGCAACAGTGCGGCCGTCCTGCGCCACAGCCTCTCCAGCGACTGGGTGCGCCCGGGCATTGCGGTGTACGGCAGTGCCCCCGACCATCCTGCCAATACGGCCGCGCACTGGGGTCTGCAGCCCACCATGACGCTGCAGGCCAAGGTGATTGCCGTGCAAACCCTGCAGGCCGGTGACACCGTGGGCTATGGCTCCAGTTACCGCGCTGACGGCTCCATGCGCATTGGCGTGGTGGCTTGCGGTTATGCCGATGGCTATCCGCGCATCTGCCCCACTGGCACGCCGGTGCTGGTGGACGGCGCCAAAAGCCGCACCCTGGGCCGCGTCAGCATGGACATGCTCAGCGTGGACCTGAGCGCCTTGCCCGAGGCAGGGCAGGGCAGCACGGTGACCCTGTGGGGGCGTGCCGCGAACGGCGCGGTGCAGCCCATTGACGAAGTGGCCGCCCAGGCGGGCACCCTGGCCTACGAGTTGATGTGTGCCTTGGCCCAGCGCGTGCCGGTGGTGGTGGAGCCATGAAGTACCTGCCGATACCCATTGCCCTGCTGGAAGTGGGCAAGCCGCTGCCCGTGGATGTGCTCAGCGACTCCGGGCAACTGCTGCTGCGCAAGGGGCAGCCCATCGTGTCCGAGCAGCACCGCGACAAGCTGTATGCCTTCAAGGCCTGCACCAGCCTCGGCGACGGCCGGGCCTGGCAGCATGCCTACGAGCGCATGGTGCATGCGATGCTGCTCAGTGGCGCCGACCTGCGCGATGTGGCCCGTGCCTCCATGCCCTCCGAAATTCTCGAATCCGACTACGTGGCCACCGAGCCCCATGGGGGCGGCTGGCTGGACCTGCAGCAGGCCTTGCGCGGCATTCTGTACCAGGGCGGTTTGGGGCTCAACCCGATGGAGCGCCTCAAGGGCATCGAAGAACGCGTCCTGAGCTTGCTTCAAAAGGATACGGAGGCCAGCCTGTTTGCCCTGTTCCAGGCACTGGCCGACAGCAGCCTGGGATATTGCGCCACGCATGCGCTGTTGTGCGCCGTGGTCTGTGAGCTGACCGCCACCAAGCTGGGCCTGCCCGGGCCGCAGCGCAAGCCCCTGATTGCCGCTGCCCTCACCATGAACCTGGGCATGGCGCGTGAGCAGGATGTCATGGCGCGCCAGGACGTGCCCATCAACGACTGGCAGCGTACCCTGGTGGCCCAGCATGCGGCCCGCAGTGAAGAGATGCTGCGCAGCTTCGGCGTCGATGACCCGCACCAGCTCGACCTGGTGCGCTGGCACCACCTGCCGGATGCGCCACAGGCCCTGCCCGCCAACCAGACCAGCCGCGCACTGCTGCACCTGGCCGATATTTTTGTGGCCCGTACGGCCGCGCGCCGCACGCGCTCGGCCCAGTCGCCGGTAACTGCGGTCAAGAGCATGGTGTTTGGCGGCAGTGCCGATCTGGGCATGGGCTCGGCCATGGCGCAGGCGGTAGGCTTTTATCCGCCGGGCAGCTACGTCAAGCTGGTCAACGGTGAAGTCGCCGTGGCCGTGCAGCGTGGCGAGCGCGCCAACACCCCGTGGGTGATCAGCATCGTCGGCAATGACGCCATGCCGCTGTCCCTGTACCAATGCAAGAACACGGCCGAGCCGCGCCACGCGATTGCAGCGGCAGTGAATTTCGAAACCATCAAGGTGGTGGTCAACGCCGAGAAGGTGAACAAGGCGCGCGAGCGCATCCCCAAGAGCTGAGGCATGGCCAAAGACAAAACCGTATTCACCTGCAACGCCTGCGGCGGCACCAGCCCCAAATGGCTGGGCAAATGTCCGCACTGCCAGGCCTGGAACACCCTGATCGAATCGGTGGCCAGCAGCGATGCACCGGCCAAGAACCGCTTTGCGTCGCTGGCCAAGACCGCCGAGGTGGCGGTGCTCTCTGACATCGAAGCCAGCGACGTGGACCGCACACCCACCGGCCACGAGGAACTCGACCGGGTGCTGGGGGGCGGCATGGTCGAAGGCGGTGTGGTGCTGATCGGCGGTGACCCCGGCATCGGCAAGTCGACCCTGCTGCTGCAGGCGCTGGACTCGCTGCAGCGCCAGGGCAAAAGCACCCTCTACGTCACCGGTGAGGAGAGTGGGGCGCAGGTGGCGCTGCGCTCGCGCAGGCTGGGCCTGGACCATTCCCAAGTGAAAGTGCTGGCCGAGATCCAGCTGGAAAAAATTCTCGCCACGCTCGACGCCCATCGCCCCGATGTGGCGGTGATCGACTCCATCCAGACGGTGTACTCCGAACAGCTCACCAGCGCCCCCGGCTCGGTGGCCCAGGTGCGCGAATGTGCCGCCCACCTCACGCGCGCGGCCAAGGCCAGCGGCACCGCCATCGTGCTGGTGGGCCACGTCACCAAGGACGGCACACTCGCCGGGCCCCGCGTGCTCGAGCACATGGTGGACACGGTGCTGTACTTTGAGGGCGACACGCACAGCCAGTTCCGCCTGGTGCGTGCGATCAAAAACCGCTTTGGCGCGGTCAACGAGATCGGCGTCTTCGCCATGACCGAAAAGGGCCTCAAAGGCGTCTCCAACCCCAGCGCCATCTTCCTGAGCCAGCACGCCGAGCCGGTGCCCGGCAGCTGTGTCATGGTCACACTGGAAGGCACGCGCCCCATGCTGGTGGAAATCCAGGCGCTGGTGGACAGTGGCGGGCCTTCGCCGCGGCGCCTCTCGGTGGGTCTGGACAAGGACCGTCTGGCCATGCTGCTGGCAGTCCTCCACCGCCACGCGGGTGTGGCCTGCATGGACCAGGACGTGTTTGTGAATGCCGTGGGCGGCGTGCGCATCAGCGAGCCGGCTGCCGATTTGGCAGTGCTCTTGTCCATCACCTCGTCCTTGCGCGGACGCGCCCTGCCCAAGGGCTTTTTGGCCTTTGGCGAAGTCGGCCTGGCCGGTGAGGTGCGCCCCGCGCCGCGCGGGCAGGAGCGCCTGAAGGAGGCTGCCAAGTTGGGCTTCAGCGTGGCCGTGGTGCCCCGGGCCAACGCACCCAAAAAACCAATTGAGGGATTAACCATACACGCCGTAGAGCGGGTGGAAGAAGCCATGGAAGTGGTGCGCTCGCTGGCGTAAACTGGCCCGCATGGACTGGCTGAAAAAAATCCCCAACACCATCCGCAGCGCCAGCGGCCTGGAGTGGAAACTGTGGCGCAAGTTGCCGCTGATCCTGGTTGTGGGTACTGCGTTGCCTTTGGCCGCCGCGCTGGCCCTGCATGGCTTCACCGACCAGACCAATGCGGTGGATGCGCGCTGGCTGCAGACCATGGACTATGTGGTGGCGGGCGTGGTGGTGTTTCACTGGACGGCCGTGTTCACGGTGGCCATTGGTTGCGTGGTGGTCATGCTGATGAAGGGTCCCGGCTACGTGGCCGATGCCATGGAACTCTCCCACAGCGACAAGCCGCGCAGCGGTGTGGAGTCCTCTGAATCTTAAGCCGGCTTTAATCTGCCCTCCCTACCATGGGCAGCATATGGAGGTCCCATGTTTCAACTGAAGTCCCTTACCCTTGCAGTGCCCCTCACCCTGGCGCTGCTTTTCAACAACGCATACGCACAGACCACACCGGCCGAACAGATCGCCGGCTTTGTGGCGCAGTCCGGGCAGCCCGCACAGGCCGCCCGCGGCCAGGAATTTTTTACCAGCAAGCACGGCAAAGAGTGGAGCTGCTCCACCTGCCACACCGCCAAGCCCACGGTAGACGGCAAGCACGCCACCACGGGCAAGGTCATTGCGCCCATGGCCCCGGCCTTCCACCCGCAACGCTTCACCGATGCCGCCAAAACCGAAAAATGGTTCCGCCGCAATTGCAACGACGTGGTCGGGCGCGAGTGCACTGCGGCCGAGAAGGCCGATGTGCTGACCTGGCTGCTGTCGCTCAAGTCCTGATGCCTGCGCTGACCCTGCGCCTGAACGTCCTCTGAAAGTACAAGAATGAAAAAAATCCTGATCGCTTTGGCTGTGGCCCTGTCCTGCGTGGGTGTGGCCCATGCCGAGCGCAGCTTTGCTGTGGCCCCGCATGCAAAGCACCAGCAGGAGTGCTCCTCGTGCCACGTGGCCTACCCGCCCGGCCTGCTGCCCGCGGCCAGCTGGGAGCGAATCGTGGGCCACCTGAACAAGCACTTCGGTACCGATGCCTCGTTGGACGCCGCTACGACAGCCGATATCGGCGCCTGGCTGCAGGCCCATGCGGCCAGGGAAGGGCGCCTGGCACAAGAGCCGCAACAGGACCGCATCAGCCGGGCAGGCTGGTTTGTGCGCCAGCACGACGAAGTGTCTGCCAACACCTGGAAGCGTGCGAGCATTGGCAGCCCCGCCAACTGCTCGGCCTGCCATGCCGAAGCCGCCCGGGGCAACTTCAATGAACACCAGGTCCGCATACCCAAATGAGTGAAGCCACCGAGCAAAAGATCCGCATCTGGGATGCCCCGGTGCGGGTTTTCCACTGGCTGCTGGTGCTGAGTTTTGCGGGCGCCTACCTCACATCCGAGAGCGAAGTCTGGCGCCTGGTGCATGTCACCCTGGGCTACACCCTGGGCGGCCTGCTGGTGTTCCGCCTGGTCTGGGGTGTGGTGGGTACGCGCTATGCGCGCTTTGGCAATTTTGTGCGCGGCCCCGCTGCGGTGGTGCGCTACCTGCAGTCGCTCAGGGGCGGCCGGCCCGAACACCACCTGGGCCACAACCCGGCCGGTGCCGTGGCTATTGTGCTGTTGATGGCCTTGGGCCTGCTGATTGCGGCCACCGGCTACGTCACCTACAACGAGCTGGGGCCGGGCTGGTTGGTGGAGGTGCATGAACTGGCCGCCAACGCCATGCTGCTGGTGATTGCCGGGCATCTGGTAGGCGTAGTCACGGCCAGCCTGCAGCACCGCGAGAACCTGGTGCGCTCCATGGTCACCGGCTTCAAGACCGGGCAGCCGGAGCAGGGCATACGCAGCATTTGGCGCAGTGTGGCCGTGGCCATCGTGCTGGTGGTGCTGGGCTTTTGGTGGATGCAGTGGAAGAGTGCGCCGCAGCCTGAGGCGCAGGCCATCGAGTCCGCCAGCACCCAAACTTCAAAGTAATCCGATGCGCATACTGCTTGCTGAAGATGACGCCATGCTGGGTGACGGCCTGCGCGCAGGCATGCGCCAGGCCGGTTTCCAGGTCGACTGGGTGCGTGACGGTGTGGCCGCAGAGCGCGAGCTCGCCAGCGGTGTCTACGCGGCCGGTGTGCTGGACCTGGGCCTGCCGCTCAAGGACGGTCTGGATGTGCTCAAGGCGCTGCGCGAGCGCAAGATTGACACGCCGATTCTGGTGCTCACAGCGCGTGACGCCATCCCTGACCGCGTGCTGGGCCTGGATACCGGTGCTGACGACTATGTGGTCAAGCCGGTGGACCTGCATGAGTTGGCTGCGCGTCTGCGCTCGCTGGTGCGCCGCGCCCTGGGGCAGCTGCAGGAAACCATGTGCAGTGGCGCAGTGGAGCTGGATGCCGTGGCCCGCCGCGTGACCTGCCGTGGCGAGACGGTGGCACTGTCCACCCGCGAGTTTGACCTGCTGCACGCCCTGATGCGCAACACCGGGCGCGTGCTGTCGCGCGAGCAGCTCGAACAGCAGATGTACAGCTGGGGCCATGAGGTGGAGAGCAATACCATTGAGGTGCACATCCACCATTTGCGCCGCAAGCTCGGGCCTGAGTTGATTCAAACCGTGCGGGGCGTGGGCTACACCGTGCAGCGCGAGCCGCCCGTGGCATGACCGCGCAGCCCCGCCGGTTTTCGCTGCAGACGCGCTTGCTGCTGCTGGTGCTGGGCTTTGCCACGACGGTCTGGCTGTGTGCTGCGGCGTTCACCTGGATCGATGCGCAAGGGGAACTCGACGAACTGCTCGACGGCCACCTCGCGCAAGCCGCCAGCCTGCTCATGGTGCAGGCCGACGGCGACCTGGACGATATTTTCGATACCCCGGTTCTGCACAAATATGCCCCCCAGGTGGCATTCCAGGTGTTTCTGGGCAACCAGCTCATGACCCATTCCAACAATGCCGGCGTCGAACCCCTGTCCGGCCAGATGAACGGGTTTTCCAACGTGCAGCGTGGCGGAGTTCTGTGGCGCGTGGTCACCATCCACAACGCCAAGTTGAATCTGACGGTGCTGGTGGGCGAGAAACTGGAGTCGCGCCGGGCCATCATGTGGGCCCTGATGCGCAGCCTGGTGGGGCCTTTGCTGATCGCCTTGCCCTTGTTTGGCATGGGCTTGTGGTGGTCGATCCGTAGGGGCCTGGCGCCCTTGCGAACCCTGCGCGAGACGCTGGAGACGCGCGCACCGCTGGCTGCGCAGCCGGTTGAGCTGGTGGGCATGCCACGCGAGCTGCAGCCCCTGGTGCAAACACTCAACGACTTGCTGGCGCGCATAGACCGCATGGTGCAGATCGAACGCCGCTTTACCGCCGATGCCGCGCACGAACTGCGCACACCCATTGCCGCCATCCGTGCCCAGGCCCAGGTCGCCATGGGCGCGGGCGACGATGTGGCCGAGCGCACCCATGCGCTGCAGACGACGCTGGCCGGTTGTGACCGCGCCAGCCGCCTGGTGGACCAGCTGCTCACGCTGGCGCGGCTGGAAACAGCCCCTGCGGTGCAAGCCGATGCGGTGGACCTGCGTGCGGTGGTGCGTCGCGTTGCCGCAGAACTTGCGCCAGCGGCCCTGGCCCGCCAGCAGGACATCGTGGTGCATGCCGAAGGCCCATGCCCGGTGGCTGCCAATGAGTTGTTGCTGGGCGTGCTGGTGCGCAACCTGGTTGACAACGGTCTGCGCTACAGCCCGGCCGGGGCACAGGTGGAGGTCACGGTGGACCTGGATGATGCCGGGCCTGTGCTGACGGTGCAGGACAGCGGGCGGGGCATGAGCGAAGCCGAAATTGCCCATTTGGGGGAGCGTTTTTTCAGGGTGCTGGGCACCGAGCAGCCGGGTAGCGGCCTGGGCTGGTCGATAGTCCGGCGGCTGCTGGACGTCTTTGGGGCCCAAGTGGCCATTGGCCGCTCGGCCGCCCTGGGTGGTCTGGCGGTCACCGTGCGCTGGCCGGCTGTTCCGCCCAAACCCTGACCCGCGTCCGCGGGGCCACGCAGCCCCGTAAAATCAGGGCTTCCAACCGATTTGCAACGCAACCACAAAGGACTCCCGATGAGCGCACTCCCTCCCTCCATGTCAGACCGCGACGGAAAAATCTGGATGGACGGCCAGTTGGTGGAATGGCGCGACGCCAAGATCCACGTGCTCTCCCACACCCTGCATTACGGCTGTGGCGCCTTCGAGGGCGTGCGCGCCTACAAGGGCGATGACGGCAGCACCGCCATCTTCCGCCTGGAAGAGCACACCAAGCGCCTCTTCAACAGCGCCAAGATTTTGCGCATGACCATCCCCTTCACCCAGGACGAGGTCAACCAGGCGCAAATCGAGGTGATCCGCGCCAACAAGCTCGAATCCGGCTACCTGCGACCCCTCACCTGGGTGGGCGACAAGAAGCTGGGCGTCTCCACCAAGGGCAACGACATCCACCTGATGGTGGCCGCCTGGCCCTGGGGAGCCTACCTGGGCGAAGAGGGCATGAAGCGCGGCATCCGCGTGAAGATCTCCAGCTACACCCGCCACCACGTCAACATCACCATGACGCAGGCCAAGGCGGTGAGCAACTACACCAACTCCATTCTGGCCAACCGCGAAGCCACCGATGACGGCTACGACGAAGCGGTGCTGCTGGACGCCAGCGGCTTTGTGTCCGAAGGCGCCGGTGAAAACATTTTTGTGGTGAAAGACGGCGTGATCTACACACCGGATCTGTCGGCCGGTGCCCTGAACGGCATCACCCGCAACACTGTGCTGCACATCTGCCGGGACCTGGGTCTGGAGCTGGTGCAAAAGCGCATCACGCGCGACGAGGTGTACATCAGCGACGAAGTTTTCTTCACCGGCACCGCCGCCGAAGTGACGCCCATCCGCGAGATCGACCGCATCGAGATTGGCAGCGGCTCGCGCGGCCCCATCACCGAAAAAATCCAGAGCGCCTTTTTCGACATCGTCAACGGCCGCAACCCCAAGTACGCCCACTGGCTGAGCAAGGTTTAAGCTGGTCGTAGTCACCCAAGAACCGCAGGAACAGAACATGCAGCAAAAACCCCAGACCCCGGCCATCGAATTGCTGGCCAAAGACCTCAACGCCCAAGGCGGCGTGTATTGCCCCAGCCCCCAGGCCCATATGCAGACCTGGAACACACACCCCAAGGTGTACCTGGATGTGGGCCACAGCGGATCGGCCAAGTGCCCGTATTGCGGCACCGTCTACGCACTGAAGGCCGGTGAGCACTTCGCTGGGCACTGATAGTGCCCCCACGCTCCCCCACTGCATGTGGGTCGCTGCCCCCCCAGGGGGCTAACCCGCCTTGGGGCGGCCCGGCGGCGGGTTGGCTTCGCTGTCCATGAGCGCTTCGCTGGTGGTGGCGCCCCAATGGATTGGGGACGCGGTGATGACCGAGCCGCTGTTGCGGCGCCTGCAGGCCCGTGGTGAGCGCCTCACGGTGGGCGCCTTGCCCTGGGTGGCGCCGGTGTACCGGGCCATGCCGCAGGTGGCCGAGGTCATTGAATTTCCGTTTGCCCATGGCGGCCTGCAGTGGACTGCGCGGCGCGCCATGGCCGAGCGCCTGCGTGGCCGCTTTGACGTGGCCTATGTCTGCCCCAACTCCCTCAAAAGCGCGCTCATCCCCTGGTGGGCTGGCACGCCTAAGCGGGTGGGCTACCGCGGTGAGGCGCGCCTGATGGTCCTCAACCAGCGCCTGCCCAATCCGCCGGCGGGCGAACGCCCGCCCATGGTGGCGTTTTATTCGGCCCTGAGTGGCGAGGCCGGTGTGGCAGAGGACCGCCCGCAGCTGCAGCTCGACTCCGCTGTGCGCGCGGCCGCTCTGCAGGCCCAGGGCCTGCAGGCGCAGGGCTACTACGTGTTTGCACCCGGTGCCGAATTTGGCCCGGCCAAACGCTGGCCCGCCAGACATTTCGCCAGCCTGGCGGCTCAGCTGTCGCTGCCCGTGGTTTTGCTGGGCTCGGCCAAGGAGTCTGCCCTGTGCGGCGAGATTGCCGCGCAGGCGCAGGCCCAGGGTGCCCGTGGGGTGATCGACCTGTCCGGGCGCACCAGCCTGGACCAGGCGCTGGCGCTGATTGCCGCGGCGCGTGCCATGGTCAGCAACGACTCAGGTCTGATGCATGTGGCCGCCGCTTTTGCCACGCCGCAGGTGGCAGTGTTTGGCTCGTCGAGCCCGCTGCACACGCCGCCCCTGAGTGCCAAGGCACAGGTGATCTGGCTCAAGAACGATGCAGCCTACCAGCCGCCGCTGGACTGCGCCCCCTGCTTCCAGCGCGAATGCCCGCTGGGCCATACCCGTTGCCTGGTTGACATCAGGCCCGAACGGGTGCTTGCATTGCTGTAGCCTAAAAGGTCTTCCACACTTCATCGGCCTGCTTGGTCTGGGCGATGGCTTCGCCCACGCTGAATCGCCCCGGGTTTCATGGAGGCCCGTTGGGTTAAGTCAGGCCGGTATTGCGGCCTGACGGGCTAATTGCCGATAGTAATTTTCTTCAGCCTCGGCAGGGGGAATGTAGCCGATGGGTTCCAG
>NZ_QFZK01000016.1 GCF_003415675.1 Rhodoferax lacus | reverse complement strand
CAGACCGGCTTCAACACGCTTCAAGGCAGCCATGATCTGGCTGTCGGTAAATCTTGACTTCTTCACGTAGAACTTCCTTCTTGGAAAATTCTACTTCTCGGACCTTTGGTTTATCGGGGGGATTACCAACTGAGAGAGAAGCCACGCGGTGGGAGAAGCGAATCCGGCGCCCGTGTTAAGCGATACAACGACGCCACCGGGCCCAAATCCCACAATATCAGGCAAGCCGTCTCCGTTCACATCATCCAATTGGCGTGGCGTTTCACTGTTATTTGCCCAACCCTGCCTCGTTCCAAACTGACCCATGGCCCAGTTGGTACCGCCGTAGGTTGCCGCACTTGCCAAAATGCAGTTGCTACCAGACGTCATTCCGCTCGAGCAAGAATAGTCAACAATAGGCGCCCAGTACTTCGAATTTCCTTTAGTGCCACTGTAACAAAGCATTCCACCCGTCTCCTCTTGACCTAGGTAACCACCATTGGGGCAGCCATATTTCGGTGTCGCCGCCACTACTCCTGGAGCTAAAAATCCGGTGCCCGTATTGATGCCGACTACGACACCACTTTCGCTGAACCCCACAATGTCAGGCAGACCATCACCATTGATATCCATGACATAGCGGGGAGTTTGCGTCTGGCCAGCCCAACCTTGCTTTAAGCCAAACTCGCCCCCGATTCGCTGGACCGGTGGGTTGAAGCCATTTCCGTTGTTGGTGGCCACATACATGCCATCGTTGGCAAACCCAACAACATCCGGACGACCATCGCCATCCATGTCCACCAACATACGCGGATAAGCATCGTTGTTTGCCCAACCCTGGCTGGGACTGAACTGACTGGCAAGCCAGGGCTTCGGTGTGGCAAACGTCCCATTGCCTGTATTGATGGAGACAAAGACGCCGGCTGGGCCAAAGCCAACAATTTCGGGTAATCCGTCCCCATTCACATCGGACAGAAACCGCGGATGGGTGAGGTTGTCAGTCCAGGCTGGAGCGCTAAACTGGTTGGCTAGGGCTACGGCAGGTGTTGCATACTTTCCCTCGCCGGTATTGAGCGTATTGAGCGATACGCTGACGCCGCCTGGGCCAAAACCCACGATATCTGGCAAACCATCTCCATTCACATCGGCCAGTACACGGGGAAAGACGTTGTTATTACTCCAGCCCTGCAGCGTGCCGTATTGACTGGTTAGAGCGGTGCCTGGTGGGCCATTTCCATTCACATCGGTCACTATATTTGGGCGTATATAGACCCCGTCTATGCTATATGGCAACACCAGACGTGCGACGTCTGCAAAGTTGTTTGCTCCACCTTGCGCCCAAGTCAAGGTTGTGGAGGGCAGGCAGTTCGATGAACCATCGCATTCCGTAATGCTTGCGATTTTTGAACGATCGATCGCATTGACTTCAGGACCATATGCAATTCTGTAGTCCTTTACGAGCAAGGTTCCCAGATAGGTTCGTATATTGGCGATGCGCTTGGTGGGCTTAAAGAAGGCGCCACCTTGATATACAGCATTCACATCATTGCGACTGGCATCCAACACAAATTGGACAGACGCGCTTGGCAGCAGCATGGGGGAACTACCGGCGTTACCGGTGTAATCGATGCGAACTGGGTAGTAGCTGCCATTGACGGTGTCTTTTTCGTAGAACACCGTCATGTAGTTTCCTGATAGGTCCGTAACTTTATTCCGCACCCAAGTACGAACGCTACCAATAGCCCAAGTCGCGGCAGATCCGGCGCCTTTCACTGCCTCAATGCGGGAATCTGTTGTGTTACCGTATTCGATCGTCAAGCCAGATTTGGTCTTGACGGTAAACGAGATTGGCCCGCCGACGCCCGATTGATTGGCAACAACCATGCTGAAGCTGTTAATTTCCGTGCGGTATTCGCTACCAGCCGCACCATACGTTCCAGAAACCAGCATTAAGCGCTGACCATCCAGACAAAACCGGTCATCGGTATTGAAGTTCACGCCGCCCCTGGACCCATCTTGCGCCATGGTGCGCCCACAGCGCGTGATTGCAGAAAGACCAGACAGCCCCCAACCCAGGCCCAACATTCCGTTACCACCCTGGCTGTTGTAAAACAAGGAAAGCTTGGGCTCCATGCTGGAAACACCCGGAGGAATTTGAATAGGAATGGAATAGACAGCAGCGCCACTGGAAGAGACTGAAAAGTCGCCAGGCGTCCCCATGGGAGAACCGGAAATGCTTTGTGCTTGCAACTGATTGGAGAGCACAAGCATCAGCAATGCTGGCATAACATATCTAAGTAAATTCATGGCATCCGTTTCTAATCTTTGTTGTGTCCATCGGAAATTCAGCCCAAACGTACGTAGGCGCATATACGCACGCAAGACGTAACCGGCCACTACACACAGTGGCAAAACGCAATATTTATTGGGGTTTGAAGTTCAACTGCACAAAGCCTGTAAGTGCGGTTGACTTGGGGGTCAGATCGAACCTGCTAGAGGTCCGTGCTGTTTTCTATTTGTTACGTAGATCATACACAAATTTACGTTTGCACCCATTCAGAATTTTTGCTTAGGCAAAAAAAGAGCGCTACACCACCGACGAAAGCAACGCGTACCCCTTTACCGCGCCTGCGGCCGGGCGCTATCGAAAGGCCCGCAAAGGTAGCAAAGTGCGCCTAGTTTTCAGTTGGTGGCAAGTGTCAACACCCTTGCTTCAGTTGCTCCACGCCGTCAATGCCACGATGCCGTCGCGCTGGCAGTCAGCTACTGTGGAGGGCTGCAATTGAAAGCTATTTTTCTTGCCGCTGTCTCACCAGCTTCTTCAACGACTGGTTTGTCGTTAATGGCCTGAATGCCGTTTGGGCAAGCCGTGTGCACTCAAGCTGGTATCCACAACGTCGGCAAGCCGCTCAAGGAGCGCAATACCGCCGCCACCGAACCATCCCGCACCATGAGAGAAGCATGCGCAATGTCCGGCGCCAGATAGCGGTCCACATGGTGGGCGGGCACGTCTTTGCGCAAGGCGGCATGCACCGCCTCCAGTGCGTTCGAGCTTTGCAGCGGGCGCAGGAATTCAATGCCTTGTGCGGCCGCCAGCAGCTCGATACCCAGGATGTTGGCGGTGTTGCTGATCATGCTCTGCAGGCGGCGCGCGGCGAAGGTGGCCATGGACACATGGTCTTCCTGGTTGGCGCTGGTGGGCAGGCTGTCCACACTGGCCGGATGGGCCAGGGATTTGTTTTCCGAGGCCAGGGCGGCGGCCGTTACGTGGGCAATCATGAAGCCGCTGTTCAGACCGGCGTCCGCCGTGAGGAACGGCGGCAGGCGCGACACACCGGCGTCGATCAGCATGGCGATGCGGCGCTCGGCAATCGCACCCACTTCGGCAATGGCCAGGGCCATGCCGTCGGCGGCTAACGCCACAGGCTCGGCGTGGAAGTTGCCGCCGGAAATCATGGCGCCACCGTCTGCAAACACCAGCGGGTTGTCGGTGACGGCATTGGCTTCGATCAACAGCACGCGCGCGGCATGGCGCAGTTGGTCCAGGCAGGCACCCACCACCTGCGGTTGGCAGCGCAGGCAATAGGGGTCCTGCACGCGGTCATCGCCCTCGGCGTGTGATTGGCGGATGGCGCTGCCCTTGAGCAACTCACGGTAGTACTGGGCCACATCGATCTGGCCGGGCTGGCCGCGCACGGCGTGGATGCGCGGGTCAAACGGGCCGTCGCTGCCGCGTGCGGCGTCCAGCGTCAGCGCACCGATTACCAGCGCGGCTTCCAGCACCGGCTCGAAGCTGAGCAGCGCATGCAGGGCCAGCGCGGTGGAGGTCTGCGTGCCGTTGATCAGGGCCAGGCCCTCCTTGGCTTGCAGTTCCAGCGGCGTGATGCCGGCTTTTTGTAGCGCCTGCAATGCGGGCACGCGCTTGTCCGCAACCAGCATGTCGCCCTCGCCCATCAGGGCCAGCGTCATGTGGGCGAGCGGGGCCAGGTCACCCGAGGCGCCCACCGAGCCTTGAGAGGGCACGCAGGGCACCAGTCCGGCGTTGTGCACGGCCAGCAGGGTGTCGATCACCAGCTCACGGCAGCCGGAATAGCCACGTGCCAGACTGGCCGCCTTGGTGGCCATCATCACGCGCATGATGGGTGCGGCCAGGGGCTCGCCCACGCCCACGCAATGCGAGCGGATCAGGTTGCGCTGCAAGGTGGCCAACTGGTCTTTGCTGATGCGCTTGTTGGCCAGCTTGCCAAAGCCGGTGTTCACGCCGTACACGGGCGCGTCGCCTTCGGCGGCGGCCTTCACCAATGCGTGCGATGCGCGGATAGCCACGCGGGCGGACTCGGGTAGCGACAGCTGGCAGACACTGCTGTGGATGGATTGCAAATGGTCCAGCGACAGGTGGCCGGGATTCAGGGTGAGGTGGGTCATGGTTGGCGCTTCAGTTCATGCAGTGATCATGGGCAGTTTCAAGCCCTGCTCTTTCGCGCAGGCCACAGCGATGTCGTAGCCCGCATCGGCATGGCGCATCACGCCGGTGCCAGGGTCGTTCCACAGCACGCGCTCCAGGCGCTTGGCCGCAGCGTCGGTGCCGTCGGCCACGATCACCACGCCGCTGTGCTGCGAGTAGCCCATGCCCACGCCGCCACCATGGTGCAGCGACACCCAGGTGGCGCCACCGGCCGTATTGAGCAGGGCGTTGAGCAGCGGCCAGTCGCTTACTGCGTCGGAGCCGTCCTGCATGCTCTCGGTCTCGCGGTTGGGCGAGGCCACCGAGCCGCTGTCCAGGTGGTCGCGGCCAATCACGATGGGGGCTTTGAGCTCACCGCTTTTCACCATCTCGTTGAAGGCCAGGCCTGCGCGGTGGCGCTCACCCAGGCCGATCCAGCAGATGCGCGCGGGCAGGCCCTGGAAGGCGATGCGCTCACTGGCCATGTCCAACCAGCGGTGCAGGTGCGCGTCCTCCGGGAACAGCTCCTTCATCTTGGCGTCGGTCTTGCGGATGTCCTCCGGGTCGCCACTCAGCGCCACCCAGCGGAACGGGCCCTTGCCCTGGCAAAACAGGGGCCGCACATAGGCAGGCACAAAGCCGGGGAAGTCAAAGGCGTTCTTCACGCCCTGGTCAAACGCCACCTGGCGGATGTTGTTGCCGTAGTCCACCGTGGGAATGCCCATGCTTTGAAAATCCAGCATGGCCTGCACATGCACGGCGCAGCCTTGTGCCGCTGCGATGCGCAGGGCGGCGTGCTGCGTGTCATCGGCTTGCGCGGCGCGCCATTGTTCCACCGTCCAGCCACTGGGCAGGTAGCCGTTGACGAGGTCGTGGGCGGAGGTCTGGTCGGTGACGATGTCGGGGCGAATGCTGCCCGCCTTCACGCGCTTCACCAGCTCGGGCAGGATGTCGGCGGCGTTGCCCAGGAGCGCGATAGACACCGCCTTTTTCTCCTGGTTGTACTTTTCCAGGCGCGCCAGTGCGTCGTCCAGATCGGTGGCCTGTTCGTCCACGTAGCGGGTCTTCAGGCGGAAGTCGATGCGGCTTTGCTGGCACTCGATGTTGAGCGACGAGGCACCGGCAAAGCTGGCAGCCAGGGGCTGCGCGCCACCCATGCCGCCCAGGCCGGCGGTGAGAATCCAGCGCCCGGCCAGGTCGCCATTGAAGTGCTGGCGGCCGGCCTCCACAAAGGTCTCGTAAGTGCCCTGCACAATGCCCTGGCTGCCGATGTAAATCCAGCTGCCGGCCGTCATCTGGCCGTACATCATCAGGCCCTTTTTATCCAGCTCATGGAAATGCTCCCAGGTGGCCCACTTGGGCACCAGGTTGGAGTTGGCAATCAGCACGCGCGGCGCATCCGCGTGGCTGCGGAACACACCCACCGGTTTGCCGCTCTGGATGAGCAGGGTTTCTTCCTCGCCCAGGTTTTCCAGCGCCTTGAGGATGGCCTCATAGCAGTCCCAGTTGCGCGCGGCCTTGCCGATGCCACCATAGACCACCAGCGCATCCGGGTTCTCGGCCACTTCCGGGTCCAGGTTGTTTTGCAGCATGCGGTAGGCCGCTTCGATCAGCCAGTTCTTGCAGGTGATAGCAGTTCCGCGGGGTGCGCGCACCGGGTGCGGCTGGGCTGTGGAATGGATGGCAGACAAATTCGACATGGCGACTCCGCAAAACAAAGGGGTTTGTAAATATCGGTCGCAGTGTACTTGTCTAGACATGTCTATGCAACTACAATTTCAGCATGAAATCCACCACACAGGCTCCCTACGCGCGGGTCAAGCATTTCCTGAAAGACGGCCTGGCCAGCGGCCAGTGGGTGCCGGGCGACCAGATGCCGTCCGAGGCTGAACTGGTTGCACAGTTTGCAGTGAGCCGTATGACCGTGGGGCGGGCTCTGCGCGAGCTGCAGGCCGAAGGGCTGGTCACCCGGGTGCAGGGTGTGGGCAGTTTTGCCGCCCATTTGTCGCGCGTGTCTTCCACCCTCACCATCCGCGACCTGCATGATGAAATTGTGGCGCGCGGCCATACCCACCAGGCCAACGTGGTGCTGTCCCGGGCAGAGAAGGCCGGCGCCAGCCTGGCCGCGCAGCTCGGCCTCAAAAGCGGCGCACCGGTGTTCCACACCCTGATCGTGCACAGCGAAAACGGCGTGCCCCTGCAGTGCGAAGACCGCTACGTGAACCCGGCCTGCGCCCCCGACTACCTGCAGACCGACTTCCAGAAGACCACGCCCACCCAGTACCTGCTGACCGTGGCCCCGCTGTGGGAGGCGCAGTACTCCATCGAGGCTGGCAGCCCCACGGCACAAGAGGCGCAGCTGCTGGGCATAGGCGCGCACGACCCTTGCCTGATCGTCGTGCGGCGCACCATCAACCGCGGCGTGCCCATCACGCTGGCGCGGCTGGTGCATCCGGGCACGCGCTACCAGATCAGCGGGGCATTCAAGCCATGAGCCCAACGGCAGGCCACACGCACCAGCCACGCACCGCCAAGCCGCACAGCAATGCGCCCATAGTCTTGCAGGCCGACAACGTGGCGCCACAAGCCTGGCGCAACGGCGGCGGCCAGACGCGCGAGTTGCTGGTCTGGCCTGCTGCTTCTGCCGGTGCTGCCAATGCCAACCCCGCGGGCGGCGCTTCCAGCGCTGCGCCCTGGCAGTTGCGCATCAGCCGCGCCGACATAGACGCCAGTGGTCCGTTCTCGGCCTTCCCCGGTGTGCAGCGCTGGTTTGTGGTGCTGAGTGGCAAGGGTGTGGTGCTGCACATGCCCACACCAGACGGCCACACGCTGGACCATGTGCTGCTGCCCGGCCACACGCCCCTGCACTTCGACGGCGCCCTGGCACCCGGCTGCACGCTGGTGGATGGCAGCACCCAGGATTTGAACCTGATGGTGCGCGCTGGCACGGCCTGCATGCTGCCGGTAGAGCCCGCGCGAGCCTGGCGAGCCGACTTCGCGCAATGCGGTCTCTACACCGCGTGTAACGGCATTTGGAGTGACGGGCAGCAAACCCTGGCCCTGGAAGCGCACACGCTGCTGTGGCTGGAACAAGGCAACCAGTCGCCCATGTGCTTCACGCCCACAGACTCCGCAGGAACCGCTGTACTTGCAGTGCCAAGCATCGCATCCACAAACACACTAGAAGCCGCAACCGGCACCACGAGCGCTGCATGTGGGTCCACGCACAAAGCCACACCAAATAGCGCGTGGTGGCTGGACTTCACCCCGGAGACCACCGCATGAACCACGACCTCACACTCTGGCGCCATGCCAAGCTGGCCACGCTGCACGGTGAAGCGGCGTGGGGATGGATAGAACACGGCGCAATGTTGGCCCAAGGCGAGACCCTGCTCTGGGTGGGCGCGGAAAGCGCACTGCCAAAGGAGTTGATCCAACGCCTACAGACCAGCCATGACCTGGGTGGCGCGCTGGTCACCCCCGGCCTCATCGATTGCCACACCCATCTGGTCTATGGCGGGCAGCGCGCGGCCGAGTTCGAGTTGCGCCTGCAAGGTGCCAGCTACGAGGCCATAGCCCGCGCCGGTGGCGGCATACGCTCCACCGTGGCCGCCACGCGCACCGCCACCGATGCGCAATTGCTTGCCAGCGCACGCCAGCGCGCCCAAGCGCTGATGGCCGAGGGCGTGACCACCCTCGAGATCAAGTCCGGCTATGGCCTCAGCCTGGAGCACGAGGCGCGCTGCCTGTCGGTGGCGCGTCAACTGGGCCAGAGCCTGCCGCTCTCGGTGCGCACCACCTATCTGGGCGCACACGCCCTGCCCCCGGAATTTGAAGGCCAGAGCGATGCCTATGTAGATGCCGTCTGCGCCTGGATGCCGCAACTGCAAGCACAAGGCCTGGTGGACGCGGTGGACGCCTTTTGCGAGAACATCGGCTTCACCCTGGCCCAAACCCGCCGCGTGTTCGAAGCCGCTCGCAACCTGGGTCTTCCAGTCAAACTGCACGCCGAGCAGCTCAGCGACCAGGGTGGCGCTGCACTGGCCGCAGAGTTTGGCGCCCTGTCCTGCGACCACATCGAGCACCTCAGCAACCAAGGTATTGCCGCCATGGCCCAGAGCGGCACGGTGGCCGTGCTGCTGCCCGGCGCCTATTATTTTTTGCGTGATACCCATGTGCCGCCGATTGCCGCGCTGCGCGCAGCCGGCGTGCCCATGGCCGTGTCCACCGACCACAACCCCGGCACCTCGCCAAGCCTCTCGCTGTTGCTGATGCTCAACATGGCCTGCACCCTGTTTCGCCTCACACCCGAAGAGGCGCTGCGCGGAGTTACCGTGCACGCCGCCCGCGCGCTGGGGCTGCAGGACCGGGGCCAACTGGTCGCGGGTCAGCGCGCGGACTTCTGCGTCTGGGATGTGGGCCATCCCAACGAGCTGGCCTACTGGTTTGGCCGCAACCCGTGTCAACGCGTCTTTGTAGGCGCACAGGAGCGTTTGCCATGAGCCAAGTCAGCAATGTCATAGAACACGATGTGTTCACCCTCTACCGCGGCAGCACACCCCTGCTGGTCAGCATGCCGCACGTGGGCACGCTGATCCCCGCCTACCTGCAGGCACGCTACACCCCGCGCGCCCTGCAGCTGGAAGACACCGATTGGCATCTGGAAGCGGTGTACGACTTCGTGCGGGACAGCGGCGCCAGCCTGATCGTGCCGCGCTATTCCCGCTACGTAATCGACCTGAACCGCCCCAGCGAAAACACGCCCATGTACGCGGGCGCCAACAACACCGAGCTCTGCCCCACCTGCTTCTTCACCGGCGAGCCTTTGTACCGCGAGGGACAGGCACCCGACGAGGCAGAAATCGCCAAGCGTGTTGCCACCTACTGGAATCCCTATCACGCCACGTTGGCGGCCGAGCTGCAGCGCCTGCACCAGGCCCATGGCCACGCCGTGCTGTTCGATGCGCACAGCATCCACTCCGAGTTGCCCTGGCTGTTCGAGGGCCGCCTGCCCGACCTGAATCTGGGCACGGTCAACGGCAGCAGCGCGGCCCCTGCGCTGCGCGATGCACTGGCGCAGGTACTGGCCAGCCAGACCGCCTACACGCAGGTGGTGGACGGCCGCTTCAAGGGCGGCCACATCACGCGGCACTTTGGCCGGCCCGCAGAAGGACTGCATGCCGTGCAGCTGGAGATGTGCTGGAAGTGCTACATGGCCGAGCAGCCACCTTATGTGCTGGACGAGGCGCGCGCAGAACGCGTGCGCCCGCTGCTGAAAAAGCTTCTGCACTCCCTGATGGAATGGACGCCGCAATGAACGACCAAGCCAACAGAGCGAACCCAACCTCGCCAGCAATGCGCCCAACGGACCAGGCCATGGGTCTGACCGCATCAGCGAAAACACCGCTGTTCTGGGCGCCACTTGCCTGGGTCGATGGCCAATGGCAGCACGGCGTCTGCCTGCAGGCCGATACCAGTGGCCACTGGAGCCGCATCACCGCAGGCACCGCCACTGCACCCGAGCACGCCACGGTCCTGCCGGGCCCTGTGCTGCCCGGCATGGTCAATGCCCACAGCCACGCCTTCCAGCGCGCCTTTGCCGGTCTGTCTGAGCGGCGGGCGTCGGATGCCGATGACTTCTGGAGCTGGCGCGACCGCATGTATGGCGTGGCGCTGCGCATCACGCCCGCGCAGTTGCGCGCCGTGGCCGCGCAGTTGTATGTGGAGATGCTGCAAGGCGGCTACACCCAGGTCTGCGAATTCCATTACCTGCACCACAGCGAAAGTGGCGCGGCCTACAAAGACCCTTCCACCCTGGCCTGGGCCGTGGCCGATGGCGCGGCCGATGCGGGCTTGGGCCTGACCCTGCTGCCGGTGCTGTATGAGCGCGCCGGTTTTGCACAAGACCAGTTGCGCGACGACCAGCGCCGCTTTGCCGGCACGCCCTCCTTCATCGCGGACCTGCAGAAGACGGTGCAGGCCTCGGGGCGCGCACTGGTCAACGCCGGTGTGTCCATCCACTCGCTGCGCGCGGCATCGGGCACTTCCATTGCCCACCTGCTGCAGGCTGTGGGCGAGCAGGACCTGCCCATCCACATCCACATTGCCGAGCAAATGCAGGAGGTGCGCGACTGCCTGGCCCACACCGGCCAACGCCCGATAGCCTGGCTCACGCGCAAGCTGCCGCTGGATGCGCGCTGGCAACTGGTGCACGCCACGCATGCCATCGAGGGCGAAATAGAAGCCGTGGCCAGCAGCGGTGCAGGCATCGTCATCTGCCCCAGCACCGAAGGCAATCTGGGCGATGGCTTTGCCAACCTGCCCGTCTGGCTGCAGCACGGCGTGCCCATGGCCCTGGGCTCGGACAGCCACGTGTGCCGCCAGTGGAATGAAGAGTTGCGCTGGCTGGAATACGGCCAGCGCCTGCTGCTGCAGCGGCGCAATGTGGCAGCACTTCCAATGCAGGCCGAGGGCGCCACTGCGGCGCGCCTGTTCGATGCAGCCATGCGTTCTGGAGGAACCGCTGCAGGCCAGAAGCAATGGGGGCTGGTCGCAGGTGCGCGGGCCGACCTGCTGGTGCTGGACACCCAGGCCCCCGGTCTGCTGGGCCTGCCCACCGGCCACCTGCTGGATGCCACCGTGTTCGCCTGCGACAAAGCGCCAGTGCGCGATGTCTATGTGGCCGCGCGCTGTGTGCTCTTCCAGGGCAGGCATGCACAGCAAGACGCGATTGCACAGCGGTTTGTGGAGGCTATGCAGGGGTTGTGGGGGCACTGACAGCGGGCCTGTTTTATGTAGGCCTTTGCAACTGCGCCTGCCGTGTTGGGGCCGCTAACGTCGCGCCTGCATTGGTGGGGCCGCCGACGCTGGAGTGAATGCTTCCGTTCGTGTCCCCCGGCCTGCGGCCTCCTCCTTTACCTCACTGCACCATCCACCCCAGCATCAGCGGCTGCCTGCAGGGTTGGTGCGCAATAGTTGAACAGGCCTATTGACTCGCCTCGATCTGCGTTTGCAGCTCCAGATACTGCGCCAGCCGCACACCCCCCAAAGCCACTGCACGCGCAATACTGCCTTGGGCTGCTGTGCGCAGTCCCTGTTCAAACTGCACTTGCGCCAGGTTGTTCCAGGCGTCGGCAAAGTCGGGCTGCTGCTGCACGGCCTGCTGATAGGCGAGTGCAGCGCCAGTTAAATCCTTCAAAGCATAGGCACTGTTGCCCAAGCCAAACCGCAAGGCCGCCTCACGCGGCCAGCGCTGCAGCGCTGTGCTGTACGCGGTGCGGGCAGCGTCCGGGTGCTGCACTTCCAGAGACGCCACCGTGCGCGCAAAGGCTTTGGCATCGGCGGTGGCGGGCATCTGGTCGGGCTTGAGGGCCAGCATGGCCCAGTAGTTGCCGCGCGCCCAGGTGCGCTCAAAGGTGAACAGCGACATCTCCAGCCGCTCGGTCTCACCGGAGTGCAGGGTGATGGTGTTGTGCTCCAGGTCATAGGCAATCACCACGGCGTAATGCCAGACCGGGTAGATGGGCAGCGACACGTTCTGGAACACCAGCACCGGATGGCCTGCGGCCACTTCCTGCAGCAGGTCTTTGAGGGCTGGCTGCAGGGGATAAGCCAGCAGGCCCTTCTTGCGGGTGGCGGCCAGCATCTCCACTTGCAGCGAGCCCTTGCGGGCGGGCAGATACACCTGGTCCACCAGCGCATCGGGCGTGATGGCAACGCCTGCGGCATTCATCACCATGGCCAGCGCGGCGGGGCCGCACTCGTATTCCTTTTGCGCGAAGAAGGGCACGCTTTTCAGGTCAGCCTGTTGTGCCACTTCATGGTCTGGCGCGCCCGTGCGCAACTGCGTGACCTGCGGCGTGGCACAGGCTGTGAGCAGGGCACAAACAAGAACCCCCGCCAGGGCGGGGGTTCTTCGCAGAATGCGACTCAGATTCATCGCACCGATCGGGTGAACGGATACACCTTGGTCAGGCCCAGGATGTCAGTGATCAACAGAATGATGAACACGGTGAACAGGATGCCCAGGATGTCGCCACCGGCGGGGGCTTGGTCAATGCGGCCGGCCAGCGATGCCACTTCGTCATCCGACATGGCGCGCACGCGGTCTTGGGCTTGCTCCACGCTCAAGCCACGCTCGGCCATACCGGCGCGCACATCTTCGCGGGCCAACACGGCCGCCACTTTGGCACGTGCGTCAGACTGGGCCGCAGTGGCCATGGACTCGGTGCTGGACACCATGCCTGCTTGGGCCATCATGGGCATGCCCAGCATGGCGGTGGAAGCGATCAGGACGGAAGCGGTAAATCGTTTGAAATTGTTCATGGCATGTATTGAGTAAAGGCCACAGCATAGGCGCTATTTTTGCGAAGTCAAAAGACCTTACATGCCCACACAATTTTGCAGGCCACCAGAGCGCGGCCTAGGGCCCGTTGTACAGCCAGGGCACGTCCATCAACTTGGCTCCCAGCACCTTGAGTGCAATGTCGCGCCCCACTTGCTTGAAGCCCTTGAGGTGGTAGATCTCGCCGTTGCGGATGGCACGCGCCTGCACGCGGGCGTTGCGCTGCCAGCGCAGGTTGGCATAACGCGAAAGCGCCTGCGCAATCTGGTCCGGTGTTTCGCTGAGGCAGGTGGCCAGCGCGCCAGCGTCTTCAATGGCCATGCCTGCGCCCTGCGCCAGGTAGGGGCGCATCGGGTGGGCGGCATCACCCAAGAGCGCGATACGGCCCTTGGCATGCTCGGCCGCGCTGGCCATGGGTTCGCGGTCCGACAGGGGCCAGAGCCGCCAGCTGTCGATGGCGTGGATCAGCTCACGCAGGCTGCCGCGCGCCAGGGCCATGCGGGTGCGCAGCTCCTGCGCATTGGCGCTGTGGTCCCAGGATTGCGGGTCGCCCGACACCTTGCCGTGGACGATGCACACCACGTTGAGCCATTCACCCGAGCGCACCGGGTAGTGCACGGCATGGAAGTCCGGCCCCATCCAGGCGGTCACAACCTGGCTGCGCAGGGCTTCTGGCAAGGCGCTTTGCGGCACCATGGCACGAAAGGCCAGGTGGCCAGTCACGCGCGGCGGCACATCGTTATCCACCACCTGCCGGCGCACCTGGCTCCACAGACCGTCCGCCCCCACCAGCAGCGGCGCCTCAAAATGTTGGTCTTGCACGGTTTGAACGCTGACGCGGTTGGCATCCTGCGCAATGCCAATCACGCGCGAGTCCAGATGCAGGCCCACGCTGCCCTGCGCACGCACCGCGTCCAACAACAAGGTGTGCATGTCGGCGCGGGCGATGGACACATACGGTGCGCCGTAACGTTTGGCAATGGTGGCGCCCAGTGGCAGCACGCCCAGCAGTTCGGTGCTGGTGGCGTTGCGCACCTCCAGCCGTTCAGGGAAGGCCGCCACTTGGCGCAAGGCCTGCTCCAGGCCCAAGCCTATCAAGACCTTCACCACATTGGGCCCCAGCTGGATGCCCGCGCCTACCTCGCCAAAGACGGGCGACTGCTCCAGCAACGCGACCTGCCAGCCCGCGCGGGCCGTGGCCAGGGCTGCAGCCAGGCCGCCAATGCCGCCGCCGGAAATCAACAGATGTTTATCCATGGCCCATTGTGGGACGCTGATCTTTTTCTTAACTGACACCGTTTTTGAGCGGCATCAAGTGATGGATAGGGACCAGCGCGCCTCTTATTCCACCCGCGTGACACCCGTGGGTTTGAAGCCCAGATCCGCGGCCTTGCCCTTGCGCCCACGCAGCGCGCGGGCATTGTTGAGGCTTCTGATTTCCAGCGTCTCTTCACGCTCCTTGCCGCCGCGCCCAATGCCTTCGATGCGCACACTGCGGGTATAGGCCGCAGCACCGGCCAGCGTGTCCTTGGGCTCCAGGTCCAGGAGCATCAGGCCGCGTCCACCAGTGGCCATGGATTTGAGTTCGCCAATCTCGAAGGTCAGGATGCGTCCACCCGTCGATGCACAGGCCACGTGGGTAGCCGGTGCCACCAGTGCGGCGGCCGTGCCGGGTGTACCCGATGTACCTGAGGTAGGCACCCTGCCCTGCGCACCGCTCACCAGCGAGGGTTTGCACAGCGTGTCGCCCTCGTTGCAGGTGACAAAGGCCTTGCCTGCCTTCTGGCGCGACACCATATTGGCAACCGTGGCCATGAAGCCATAGGCCGCGGTGCTGCTGAGCAGCAGCGTGGCAGCTGCCGGGCCGGCAAAGTAATACAGCAGCTGCGTGCCACTTTCCAGCTCGATCAGCGTGGTGACAGGCTGGCCATCGCCGCGCCCGCCCGGCAGCAGCGACACCGCTACCGAGTACACGCGCCCGTTGGAGCCAAACACCAGCAGCGTGTCCACGCTGCGGCACTCAAAGGTGTCGTACAGGCCGTCACCGGCCTTGAAGGCAAAGGTGCTGGCCTCATGGCCGTGGCCGCCGCGTGTGCGCACCCAGCCCTTTTGGCTCACCACCACGGTAACCGGCTCGTCCACCACCTTGACCTCGGCGACGGCTTTTTTCTCGGTCTGGATCAGCGTGCGGCGGGCATCGCCAAAGGTCTTGGCATCCGCCTCGATTTCCTTGACCATGAGGCGGCGCAGGGCGGCCGGGCTGTTGATGATTTCTTCGAGCTTGCCCTGCTCGATGCGCAACTCAGACAGCTCCTGCTCGATCTTGATGGCTTCCAGGCGCGCCAGCTGGCGCAAGCGGATTTCGAGGATGTCCTCAGCCTGCCGGTCGCTCAAATTGAAGCGCGCAATCAGCGCCGCCTTGGGCTCGTCGCTCTGGCGAATGATGGCAATCACCTCGTCGATATTGAGCAGCACCGTCTGCCGCCCTTCGAGGATGTGGATGCGGTCCAGTACCTTGGCCAGGCGGTGGCGGGACCGGCGTTCAATGGTGGTCTGGCGGAAGCTGATCCACTCCATCAGCATCTGGCGGAAGGATTTTTGGGTGGGCCGACCGTCCAGCCCGACCATGGTCAGGTTGATGGGCGAGGACGACTCCAGGCTGGTGTGCGCCAAGAGGGCGGTGATGAGTTCCTGCTGTTCGATGCGGCTGGTCTTGGGCTCGAACACCAGGCGCACGGCGTTCTCCTTGCCGGACTCGTCACGCACCACGTCCAGCACGGCCAGAATGCTGGCCTTGAGCTGGGTCTGGTCTTGCGAGAGGGCCTTCTTGCCGGCCTTGACCTTGGGGTTGGTGAGCTCCTCAATTTCTTCGAGCACGCGCTGGGTGCTCACACCCGGTGGCAACTCCGTCACCACCAATTGCCACTGGCCGCGCGCCAGGTCTTCAATCTTCCAACGCGCCCGGCACTTGAGTGAGCCGCGGCCCGTGCGGTAGGCGTCGGCAATGTCCGAGGCCGGGCTGATGATTTGCGCGCCGCCAGGGAAGTCCGGGCCGGGCACCAGGGCGTACAGCTCTTCGTCACTGAGCTGCGGGGTTTTGATCAGGGCCACACAGGCCTCGGCAATTTCGCGCAGGTTGTGGCTGGGGATCTCGGTGGCCAGGCCCACGGCAATGCCGCTGGCGCCATTGAGCAGCGCAAACGGCAGGCGTGCGGGCAACTGCTTGGGCTCCTCAGTAGAGCCGTCGTAGTTGGGCTGGAAGTCCACCGTGCCCTGGTCGATTTCGTCCAGCAAGAGCGAGGTGATCTTGGCCAGCCGTGCCTCGGTGTAGCGCATGGCCGCCGCGCCGTCGCCATCACGCGAGCCGAAGTTGCCCTGGCCGTCGATGAGCGGGTAGCGCTGCGAAAAGTCCTGCGCCATGCGCACCAGCGCTTCATACGCCGCCTGGTCGCCATGCGGATGGAAGCGGCCCAGCACGTCACCCACCACACGCGCGCACTTGACGGGCTTGGCGCCGGTATTGCCATTGGCTCCGCCAAAGCCCAAGCCCATGCGCGACATGGAGTACAGAATGCGCCGCTGCACGGGCTTTTGGCCATCGCACACATCGGGCAGCGCGCGGCCCTTGACCACCGAGAGGGCGTACTCGAGGTAGGCGCGCTGCGCGTAGGTAGCCAGGTTCAGGCCGTCATCACCGTCTGCGGGTGGGTTCGGCGGGTTCAGGGGGGGCAAAAGGTCGTCGGTCATTCGGTGATTTCAGTTGGGAACGCTGTCAATTCGTTAGCAGGCATGTGAAGGTGAGGCGAATCTGCAAACCTCAAGGCTGGGGCAAGGCCCAGTCTTCCAACAGCAGGCCCTCGATGTCTTCAAAGTGCCGGGTGTTATGGCTCACCAACACCAAGCCTTCTGCCAGCGCGTGGGCTGCAATGAGGGTGTCCATGGCGCCTATCGGGCGCCCCTTTTGGCGCAGCTTCTGGGCCAGTGGGCCATACGTGTCGGCCACGGCATCGGTCCAGGGCAGTGCGGGCACTTGCAGCAGGCACAGGTCAATCATGCGTTGGCGCTTGTCTTGGGCACCCAGGCCGCTTTGCCCAAAACGCAGCTCGGCCCGGCAGATGGAGGAGGTGACCACGCTCTGGCGCGCCAGTTCCTCGCCCATGCGGGCGTGCAAGTGGGCATAGCCCCCGCGTATGAAGTAGCTCAGGATGTTGCTGTCGACAAGGTAGCGCGCAGTCATGCCCGGTGGGTCTCCGGTTCACCCAACGGGTTGCGTGGCAGCTCCTGGGAGCGCTCTGGCAGAAATTCCGTGCGATCCGTGTTGCCGGCAATCAGTGCCAGCAATTCGCGCAGTTGCGCTTGGCGCTCGGCCTCACTGGGTTTTGGGCGCAGGACGATATCGCCGGTTTCCTCGTTGCGGCTGATCCACATTTCGGACGTCTCCACCCGAAAGGCTTTGGGCAGGCGCACCGCTTGGCTGTTGCCATTGGTAAACACTTTAGCGGTCGCTTCCATGGGGTTCTCCTGAAGAAAAGAATGGCCAAATGTACACACAAAAAGTAGATACATCAAGTCAAGATAAGGGCCTACAAGCCATGGCATGTTGTCACTTGCGCCGGGGTGTCCATCTCACTGCGGCGCAAACACGGGCTGGCCCGGGCTGAGGACGGCCTCCTCGCTGGCCTTGACCGCATTGGCGGCTTTGGCTTCTGCGGACTGGGCCGCAGCTTTCAGGCTGCTGTAGAGCGAGGTCACTTTGCTCACGAACTGTGGTGTTTCGCCGTTTTTGGGAACGCGGTTGCCGGCCTTGCGTACATTGCCAGAGCCCGCGTTGTAGGCCGCCAGGGCCAGGTCCACCCGGGACGAAAAAGTGTCCAGCAGGTCGCGCAGGTACAGGGCGCCTGCGTGCACGTTGATAGACGGGTCTTGCAGTTGCAGACGCAGCGACTGGCTGGTGCCGCGCAGGCCGATGTAACCCGCCGCCGTGGCTGGCATGATTTGCATCAGCCCGATGGCGCCGGAGCGCGACACCGCATTCGCATCAAAGTTGGACTCCACGGCCACCACCGCCTGCAGCAGGTGCACGTCCACCCCGTAGGCGCGCGCGGCCTGCTTGATGTGCTGGTACCAGGGCACGCTGGAAGTTGCGGCCGCGGCCGTGGCCTCGGCTTCAGCTTCCAGAGCCTGCACGCTGACCGGGGCCAGCGGTGCAGGCACGCTCTCGGCCACCTCGTCGGCCCATACCAGGCCGGGCACCAACAAGGCGAGCACCCAAGCCCGGCCCAGGCTGCGCCGCAGCGCCGCGTTCATACGTCCACCTCGACCGAGTCACCATGCAACTCCATGAGTTCACGCCGGGAAGCGGCCTCGCCTTTGCCCATGAGCTTGGTGATCAGGGCCTCGGTCTGGCCGAAGTCGATAGCGCCCAGGGCTACCGGTAGCAAGCGGCGGGTGTCTGGGTTGAGCGTGGTGTCCCACAACTGCTCGGCATTCATCTCGCCCAGGCCCTTGAAGCGGCTGATCGTCCAAGCACCCTCGCGCACGCCTTCCTTGCGCAGCTTGTCCAAGATGACGGTGAGTTCGCCATCGTCCAAGGCATAGGCCTTGCTCGCGGGCTTCTTGCCGCGGGCCGGGGCATCCACCCGGAACAGCGGGGGGCGCGCCACGAACACATGGCCGGTCTCGATCAGCTTGGGAAAGTGGCGGAAGAAGAGTGTGAGCAACAGCACCTGGATGTGCGAGCCGTCCACGTCCGCATCACTCAGAATGCAGACCTTGCCGTAGCGCAGGCCACTCATGTCGGGTGTGTCGTTGGGGCCGTGCGGGTCCACGCCGATGGCCACCGAGATATCGTGGATTTCGGTGTTGGCAAACAGGCGGTCGCGGTCCACTTCCCAGGTGTTGAGCACCTTGCCGCGCAGGGGCAGCACGGCCTGGTTTTCCTTGTCGCGGCCCATCTTGGCGCTGCCACCGGCCGAGTCGCCCTCGACCAGAAACACCTCGTTGTACAGAATGTCGCGGCTCTCGCAATCGGTCAG
The DNA here is from genome assembly GCF_003415675.1 of Rhodoferax lacus. GTDB lineage: Bacteria > Pseudomonadota > Gammaproteobacteria > Burkholderiales > Burkholderiaceae_C > Allorhodoferax > Allorhodoferax lacus. Next base: position 59,073 of record NZ_QFZK01000016.1, on the reverse strand, counting down.
CTTGCCGGGCAATACCGCCACACCGCTGCTCTTGCGCTTTTCCACTTTTTGGCCAGCGCGCTGGCGGGTTTGCGCCGCCTTGATAGCCAGCTCGGCCAGCTTCTTTCCGTAGTCCACGTGCTGGTTCAGCCACAACTCCAACGCGGGGCGCACAAAGCCGGAGACCAGTCGCACCGCGTCGCGCGAGTTCAGGCGCTCCTTGATCTGGCCCTGGAACTGCGGATCCAGCACCTTGGCCGAGAGCACATAGCTGGCGCGGGCGAACACGTCCTCGGGCATCAGCTTCACGCCTTTGGGCAGCAGGCTGTGCAGCTCGATAAAACTCTTCACCGCGGTAAACAGACCATCGCGCAGGCCGCTCTCGTGCGTGCCACCGGCGCTGGTGGGGATCAGGTTGACATAGCTCTCGCGCACCGGTTGGCCGTCTTCAGTAAAGGCCACGCACCAGGAGGCACCTTCGCCGTCTGCAAACTGCTCGCTCTGGGCGTCGGCAAAGCCTTCACCGGCAAACAGCGGAATCACCGGCTCGCCGTTGAGCGACTGCATCAGGTAGTCGGACAGTCCGCCCTTGTACAGCCAGGTCTGGCTTTCCTTGGTTTTCTCGGTCAGCAGGGTCACCGTCACGCCGGGCATAAGCACGGCCTTGCTGCGCAGCAAATGCGTCAGCTCGGCCATGGGGAGCACTGCCGATTCGAAATACTTGGCATCCGGCCAGACCCGCACCGTGGTGCCGGACTTGCGGTCGCGCGGGCCTTCTGCCGCATCGCCGTTTTCGGTGGCGCCCGCCTTGCGGATCACCAGCGGCTCGATCACATCACCACCGCCAAACACAATGCGCGCCACCGACCCTTCGCGGTAGCTAGTGGCCTCCAGGCGTTTGCCCAGGGCATTGGTGACGCTCACGCCCACGCCGTGCAGGCCGCCAGAGAAGCTGTAGGCGCCGCCCTTGCCCTTGTCAAACTTGCCGCCCGCATGCAGGCGGGTGAACACCAGTTCGATCACCGGGGCTTTTTCTTCCGGGTGCATGCCAAAGGGGATGCCGCGGCCGTCGTCTTCAATCGACACCGAACCGTCAGTGTGCAGCGTCACCTTGATCTTCTTGCCGTGGCCGGCCAGAGCCTCGTCGGCGGCGTTGTCCAGTACTTCCTGGATGACATGCAGCGGGTTGTCCGTGCGGGTGTACATCCCCGGGCGCTGCTTGACCGGCTCCAGGCCCTTGAGGACGCGGATAGAGCCTTCGGAATATTCGGTATTGGGAGTTGGGGGTTTGGCTGACATGGCGCGCATTGTAGACGGCGAAATCCATTTAGCTGTACAAATAGACAGCCCCCACCGGATGAGAACGGATTGCGGGCACCCTGCAACACACCTGGTATGGATTGGCTACATTAGCTGCCTATGCCTGAAACGAACGCCCGGCTCTCATTTACCCAGCTGCTGATCTGTGGCGCCACCATTGTCACGCTGTCCATGGGCATTCGCCACGGCTTTGGCCTGTGGCTGCAGCCCCTTACCCAGGCCCATGGCTGGACGCGCCAGAGTTTTGGCCTGGCCATTGCCATCCAGAACCTGTCCTGGGGCGTGAGTGGCATTTTTGCCGGCATGCTGGCAGACCGCTTCGGTGCCTTTCGCGTCATCCTGATGGGCACCTTGGCCTACTGCCTGGGGCTGATGGGCATGGCCTATGCGGACACGCCACTCGTTTTTTTCATCACGACCGGGGTGCTGATTGGTGTGGCCCAGGCTGGCACCACCTATGCCGTGGTGTATGGCGTCATTGGTCGCAATGTGCCGGCCGACAAACGCTCCTGGGCCATGGGCATCACGGCTGCGGCCGGCTCCTTCGGACAGTTTCTGATGGTGCCCACCGAAGGTTTTTTGATCAGCCACTTCGGCTGGCAGCAGGCACTGGTCCTGCTGGGCTTTGCCGCCTTGCTGATTGCCCCCCTGGCCTGGGGCCTGCGCGAGCCTGGATTTGCAGGCAAGGCAGTGCTGCCGCGCCAGCAGTCCATCGTGCAAGCCATGCGTGAGGCCTTGCGCTACCGCAGCTTCCAGTGGCTCACGGCCGGCTACTTTGTCTGCGGGTTCCAGGTGGTGTTCATCGCCGTACACATGCCCAGCTACCTCAAGGACAAGGGGCTGTCGCCCGAGGTGGCCAGTTACGCGCTGGCGCTGATCGGCCTCTTCAATGTGTTTGGCACCTATGCGGCCGGTGTCCTGGGGCAGAACATTGCCAAGCGCAAACTGCTGGCCTTTATTTACCTGGCGCGCGCCGCTGCCATCAGCCTGTTCCTGCTGGCGCCGCTCAGCCCGGTGTCGGTCTATGTGTTCGCCAGCGTCATGGGCTTGCTGTGGTTGTCCACCGTGCCGGTGACCAATTCGATGGTGGCGCAGATCTTTGGCGTGGCGCATCTGTCCATGCTCAGCGGCATGGTGTTCTTCAGCCACCAAATCGGCTCCTTCCTGGGCGCCTGGCTGGGTGGCTATCTGTATGACAAGACCGGCAGCTACGATATGGTCTGGTACATCGCCATTGCACTGGGCGTGGCGGCAGCGCTGATCAACCTGCCCATCAAGGAAGCGGCGATTGCGCGCACGGCGCAGCCGCAGCCCGCCTGAAGCCCTGGCCTTGCAGAAGCGTCCATGCACGGCAAACAGAGGCTGGCCCTGGCACTACTGGCAATAGCAGCCCTGGTGGCCGTGTTCATGCTCTACACCCGGCCCGACTTTCTGGTGCAGCTGAGCAACCAGATCTGGGCCTGTTTTTAAATCTCCGCACCCCCATGCCCGTTCCCAACACCGATACCGCCCAAGCCCATGCCTTGAGCGCACCTTCCGCCTGGATCACCCGCTGGTCGCATCTGCTGCCCCCCGACTGCGAGGTGCTGGACGTGGCCTGCGGCAGCGGGCGCCATTTGCAGTGGTTTGCCGCACGTGGCCACGCGGTCTGGGGTGTGGACAAGGATGTGGCTTCTGCCCGCGCCCATGTGCCCGGAGCGCAGCTGGTGGGGGCGGATATCGAGAACGGGCCCTGGCCTTTGAACACCCCCAATGGCCCGCGGCAGTTTGGCGCCGTGGTAGTTACCAACTACCTGTGGCGGCCCCTGCTGCCCATCTTGCTGCAAAGCCTGGCGCCGGGCGGGCTGCTGCTGTATGAAACCTTTGCTGCGGGCAATGAGACCGTGGGGCGCCCGGCACGGCCGGACTTCCTGCTGCAACCGGGCGAATTGCTGCAGGTCTGCGCAGGCTTGCAGGTGGTTGCGTATGAAAACGGCTACCTGCCAAACCCCGAGCGCTTTGTACAACGCGTGGCTGCGTTTGCCCCAGCTTTACCGCTTGGCAGCGGGGCTGCAATTCCCAGGCACACTCTCTAGTTAAAATGCTTGTTTACCGAACTACTGGCACGCCATGAAATCTTCACACGGTCCCTTGCGGGGCAGCATAGTCGCCCTGGTCACCCCCATGCTCGCCGATGGCGCTGTGGACTACCCGGCCTTGCGAAAGCTGATCGACTGGCACATCGCCGAGGGCACCGACTGCATTGGCGTGGTCGGCACTACTGGCGAGTCCCCCACGGTGAGCGTGGAAGAGCACTGCGAGATCATCCGCGTGTCGGTGGAGCAGGCTGCAGGCCGCGTGCCCATCATGGCCGGATGCGGTGCCAACTCCACCCGCGAGGCCATCAACCTGGCGCAGTTTGCCAAGAAGGTCGGTGCCGACAGCCAGCTGCAGGTAGTGCCCTACTACAACAAGCCCACGCAGGAAGGCCAGTACCAGCACTTCAAGGCGATTGCCGAAGCGGTGGACCTGCCCGTGATCCTGTACAACGTGCCCGGCCGCTCGGTGGCCGATATGGCCCATGACACGGTGTTGCGTCTGGCCGAGGTGCCCGGCATCGTCGGCATCAAGGAAGCCACCGGTAACATCGAACGCGCCCAGTGGCTGATCAAGGAAGCCCCCAAGGACTTCGCGATTTACTCGGGCGACGACCCCACCGCCGTGGCCCTGATGCTGTGCGGTGGACACGGCAATGTCAGCGTGACAGCCAATGTGGCGCCGCGTTTGATGCACGAGTTGTGCGTGGCCGCCATGGCAGGTGATGTCCAGCGCGCCATGGAAATCCAGTTCAAGCTGCTGCCCCTGCACAAGGCGCTGTTTGTGGAGTCCAATCCCATTCCCGTGAAGTGGGCTGTGGCCCGCATGGGCCATAGCCAGGGCGCTCTGCGCCTGCCGCTTACCACCCTGACAGAACCCAGCCAGCAGATGCTGGAGCGGGTGATGCAAGCCACCGGCCTGGTCTGAGCGCCGCGTTGAAAAGAGGAATGTTGTGAAATCGATTATTCAAGTGACGGCTTTGGGCACTGCCCTGGCTTTGGCAGGATGCTCCGCACTGCAGTCTGACAAGGTGGACTACCGCAGCAGCACCGTCAAGGCTCCGTCCCTGATGGTGCCACCGGACCTGACTCAACTCAGCAAGGACACCCGCTACACGGTGGTGGATGGCGCCGTTTCCGCTTCGGGCTACAAGCCTGGCCAAACAGCCAACGCCAAGGACCCGGTAGCTACGACAGCCTTGGGTGATGTGCGTATCGAACGCTCGGGCAACCAGCGCTGGCTGGTGGTCAAGCGCCCGGCTGACAAGCTGTGGGACCCCATCAAGGACTTCTGGCAGGAAAACGGCTTCTTGCTCGCCATGGACCAGGCCAGCCTCGGCATTATGGAAACCGACTGGGCTGAAAACCGCGCCAAGATTCCACAGGACATGATTCGCAGCTCGCTGGGAAAATTGTTCGACTCGCTGTATTCCACCGCTGAGCGCGACAAATTCCGCACGCGTCTGGAAACCAACGCAGCCGGCGAAACCGAAATTTTCATCAGCCACCGCGGCGTGTCCGAGGTCTACACCAAGGAGCGATCGGACCAAACCGTTTGGCAACCGCGTCCTTCCGATCCTGAACTGGAAGCCGAGTTTTTGCGCCGCTTGATGGTCAGCCTGGGCTCCAGCCCCGAGCAGGCCAAAGCGGTCATGGCGACTGCCGGAGCTGCCAAGTCAGTGGCTGTTGCGGCAACGGTCGATGGCCGACCGGTAGTGCAAATTTCTGAAGGCTTTGACCGCGCCTGGCGCCGTGTTGGTTTGGCCCTGGACCGCACCGGCTTTACGGTGGAAGACCGGGACCGCAAGCGGGGGATTTACTTTGTGCGCTATGTGGCAACAGAAGCCCAGAATACGGAGCCGGGTTTCTTCAGCAAGCTGTTCAGCAGTTCACCCAAGCCAGCTGAAGCCTCCAAATTCCAGATTGCTGTCAAAAGCCAGGGCGAAGCGACTGTGGTCTCGGTGCTGGACAGCAATGGCGCACCAGATACATCTGCCAGTGCCCAACGCATCACCAAAGTGCTTGCGGACGACATCAAGTAGGTCGGTGCCCCCCATTCCGTGCCTGGTACGGAATGGGCAATAAAAAAGCCACCCGAAGGTGGCTTTTTTATTTGCGTAAGTAACGAATTACTTGGCAGCCGATGCGTCAGCAGCGGGAGCAGCGGCAGGAGCCGATGCGTCAGCAGCAGGGGCAGCAGGTGCAGCAGCAGCAGGTGCGGGTGCAGCAGCAGGAGCTTCTTCTTTTTTACCGCAAGCAGCGAGGGCAGCAGCAGCAATGATGGCTGCCAGTACGAGTGATTTGTTCATGGTTTTTTAGACTAAAGTGAGTTAACGAAACAATTTCCGGAAATTGTCTTGCCAGCAAGCTGTCAAGACCCCGACAAGAAGCATTCGATCTCTTTTTGCCAGAGCCCCGAATTATACAATGTTTCAAAATCGTGTCCGGGAAAACCCTTTAGCACCAATTTAGAGCCCTGTTCAAAGGCCCAAAGTGCTGGCAGCAAAGCCCGGCGAACTTTGGCGTTTGCGCTCTTCCAGTTCTTCGCGCAACAAGAGGCGCATGCGTGGCTCCACACTGGCCACACCGGTGCAACGCACCGGATCCAAGCGCCGCATGGCCCATGTGGGCGTCCACAGTGCACTGGGGAATTCGCTCGCATCCACACCCTTGCATACACGGCATTCCAGCAGATGGTCCCAGCGTATGCGCCAGGCCACAAAGCGGTGGTGAATGCGGTGCATGGCATCGAAGTGGTGCGCCAGCAGGGTGAGCTTGCGGCCCTTGCGCGCCCAGTCATTCAAGGCCTCCACCACCGCCTTCTCATACAGGGGCCAGTCCTCAAAGCTGGCATCAGACCAGACCATCTCGGACCAGCCCGCATGGTCCGCCTGCACCAGAGCATTGCGGATGATACCGGTGAAGGCCGTCGGTCCCACAAAGGGGCCTTGGTGCAAGGTGGGCAATGCGCCCCCTCCTTCGCCAGCAGGCAAATCAGACAAGGCCATACAGCCAGCCGTCCTCGCCCCATTGCAGCAAGAGCTCACGCGCGGGCTCGCTCAGTTTGCTCACCTCAGCAGCATTGAGCTCACGCTCGTCCGCAAGTTTGCGCATGCGCTTGGCATCGCTGCCCGCTGCCCGGAAACTTTCGCCGTTGATGAAGACGTGCTTGGCGTCATACATCATGCGGGTGCGACGGTCCAGGCGCACGCCCACGCCCTCTTCCAACTCCTGGTTGCCATGGAACCAAACATGGGCCTTGGGCTCGGTCATGATTTCGCCCAGCGAGCGCTGCAACGCCAGCGGGTCCTTCAGGGCCGCGTCCAGCGCCTCCTTGGCAAACTGCAGCAGCCCGGCCGGGATTTCGCCGCTGCCGCTGACTGCTGGCTGTTCGGGGTCGCGGTAAATGGCCGGGCCCACATCATCGGCCGCCTGCTCGGCCAGGCATTGCAGAAGCTCGCGTGCGATCTCGCCTTTCACGGGGGAGCGGAAACCAATGGAGTAGGTCATGCACTCGCCCTCGGCAATGCCATCATGCGCCCACTGCGGCGGCAGGTAGAGCATGTCGCCGGGCTCCAGCACAAACTCCTGCTCGGGCACAAAGTTGGCCAGTATCTTCACCGGCATATCGGGCACCAGACTCAAGTCCTTTTGGCGGCCAATGCGCCAGCGCCTGCGGCCATGGGCCTGTAGCAGGAACACGTCGTAGCTGTCAAAGTGCGGGCCCACGCCGCCAGTGTCTGACGCATAGCTGATCATCACATCGTCCAGGCGCGCGTCGGGCACAAAGCGGAACTGGTTCATGAGCTGGTGCACGCGCTCGTCATGCAGGTCCACGCCCTGCACCAGCACGGTCCAGCCGGCCTGCTTGAAGGGCGGCAAATCCTTGCGGGCAAAGGGTCCGTGCTTCAGGCGCCACTGGCCTTTTTTGTCGGCCTGTGCCGACACCACAAGGCGCGACTCCACATCGTCCTGCGCGGCCAGGTCAATCAGCTCGGCGCGGTCCAGCAAGGGTTTGAATCCGGGAATGGCCGCGCGGATGAGCAGCGGCTTTTTCTCCCAGTAACGGCGCATAAAGGTTTCGGGTGAGATGCCGCCAAGCAGCTGAAGGGGGGTATTGATGTCCATATGGGACAATTCTTGCATGGAAATTTCTGAACAATGCGTCGTTGCCCTCACATGGACGCTGAAAGACACCTTGGGCGAAGAACTGGACGTACTGGACGATCCGGTGGAATTCTTGATTGGCGGCCAGGACCTGCTGCCCGTCATCGAAGAAGCCCTGATGGGCCACGCGGCGGGCTCCACCCTGCAGCTGCAGATCGAACCCGAGCAGGGCTTTGGCGACTTCAATGACCAGCTGCTGTTTTTGGAACCACGCGAGCTGTTCCCGCCCGAACTGGAAGTGGGCCAGACCATAGAGGGCTTTGCCCTGCCCGAAGGCTGCAACCCCGATGCCCCCAAGGACGCGCTGTATTCGGTAAGCGAAATCTACCCAGAGCACGTGGTGCTGGACGGCAACCACCCGCTGGCCGGCATTGCCATTCGCCTATCCCTGCGCGTGGAAGGTGTGCGCGAAGCCACCGAAGAGGAAATCGGCCGCGGCTCGACCGGCACCGGCTTTTTTCGCGTCCAGCCGTACCACGAGCAGCTGCCCGACGGCGACACGCTGCACTAGGGTCAGGCTTTTCCGGTAGAGCCGTAACCGCCCTCGCCACGCTGCGAGGCAGGGAACTCCTGCACCACCTTGAACTGCGCCTGCACCACCGGCACCACCACCAGCTGCGCGATGCGCTCCATGGGCTCGATGGTGAAGGCGGTGCTGCTGCGGTTCCAGGCACTGACCATCAGTTGGCCCTGGTAGTCGCTGTCAATCAGGCCCACCAAGTTGCCGAGCACGATGCCATGCTTGTGGCCCAAGCCCGAGCGCGGCAGGATGAGTGCGGCAAAGCCCGGGTCTTCCAGGTAAATGGCCATACCGGTGGGCACCAGTTGCCAGGCGTTGGGCTCCAGGGTGAGCGGTGCGTCCAGGCAGGCGCGCAGATCCAGACCGGCGCTGCCCGGTGTGGCGTAGGCGGGCAGGTTGTCGTTCATGCGCGGATCCAGAATTTTGACGTCAATTTGCATGGGGTTGTTTCTATTCAAGCAGACTGAGAAGCCAGTCGGGCAGCAATATCAGCAATGAGCAAACGCGCGAGTGCGAGCTTGCTGTTGCGCGGAATTTCTTTGGCACCCTGGGCATCAACCAGCAGCAGCGCATTGTCGTCCTGGCCAAAGGTGGCCGGGCCGATATTGCCCACCAGCAGCGGCACCTTTTTGCGCGCACGTTTGGCCGTGGCGTGCGCCAGCAGGTCGTGGCTCTCGGCGGCAAAGCCGACGCAAAACAGGTCACCGGATACGCCACGTGGCGACTGCGCCAGCGTGGCCAGGATGTCCGGGTTCTCGACAAAGCCCAGCGTCGGCGTCTGTCCCGAGCCATCCTTCTTGATCTTCTGAGTGGCCGCGCTGTCCGGACGCCAGTCGGCGACGGCGGCTGTGGCAATGAAGACATGGGCCTGATCGGCCTCAGCCACACAGGCCTGCATCATCTCAAGGGCTGAGACCACATCGATACGGCGCACGCCACGCGGTGTGGCCAGCGCCACCGGCCCCGCCACCAGCGTCACCTCGGCTCCCGCCTCCTGGGCAGCGCGGGCAATCGCAAAACCCATCTTGCCGCTGGACAGATTGGTGATGCCTCGCACCGGGTCTATGGCCTCAAAGGTGGGGCCTGCGCTTACCAGTACATGCTGACCGACCAAGCTCTTGGGCTGGAAAAAAGCAATGACATCCTGCAGCAACTCCTGCGGCTCCAGCATGCGGCCGTCCCCACTCTCACCGCAGGCTTGCTCGCCGCGGCCCACGCCCAAAAGATGCGTGCCGTCCGCGCGCAGCTGCGCCATATTGCGCTGGGTGGCCGGGTGCGCCCACATCTCGCGGTTCATGGCCGGAGCAACCAGCAGTGGCACACGTTCTATCGGACGGGCCAGGCACATCAGGCTGAGCAAATCGTCGGCACGGCCGTGCAACAGCTTGGCCATGAAGTCGGCGCTGCAGGGGGCAATCAGGATGGCATCGGCCTCGCGGCTGAGGTTGATGTGCGCCATGTTATTGGGCTCGCGCGCGTCCCACTGCGAGCCATACACCGGCCGGTTGGAGAGAGCCTGCATGGTCACCGGCGTGATGAACTGGGCCGCAGCTTCCGTCATCACCACCTGCACCGTGGCGCCCTCCTTGATCAGCGCGCGGCACAGCTCGGCCGCCTTGTAACAGGCAATGCCGCCAGTGAGTCCCAGAACAATGTGTTTGCCGTTCAAATCCATGGCTTTTGCGCTTGCAGGCGCGGTGTGCAGATGCAACGCAATGTAGCAGAGCGGTCAGGGCTACGGGTCTAGAATCCTCGCATGCTGTATTGAACCAGCCAGGACTAACGAAAGCCCACCAAGAGGCACTTTATGACTCACAGCACCGAGCCGGTATTGGACGCGCCTGCCATACAAGCCATATCCTTGGCTATTGCCCATGTGCGCGGACAGCGAATCATTCTGGATGCGGATTTGGCAGCGTTGTACGGCGTGGAGACCAAGCGATTCAACGAACAAGTCAAGCGCAACAGCGCACGGTTTCCAGCGGACTTTATGTTCCAGCTCAGTGCGGACGAATTCGACTCTTTAAGGTCGCAAATTGCGACCTTAAAGTCCGGGCGCGGTCAGCACCGCAAATACCTGCCCTATGCCTTTACCGAACATGGCGCCATCATGGCCGCCATGGTGCTGGGTAGCCCGCGTGCAGTTGAGGTGTCGGTCTACGTGGTACGAGCCTCTGTGCGCCTGCGTGAGGCAGCGCTCCTGCACAAGGACCTGGCGGAACGGCTTGCCAGTCTGGAGGAAAAAACGGAAGCTCTGGCCATGTCGCACGATGCGTTTAGCCGCAATGCGCGCAATCAGCTCCGCCAGGTTTTTGAGGCCTTGCGTGAGCTGACCCAGCCACCAGAGCCCCCCAAACGCCCCATCGGCTTTGTGCCACCCGAAGACAAGTCCAAGCCGAGCAAGGCGGTGCGCAACAAGAAGACCGTGTGAGCATTGGCGCGCTGTTGTCCCAAAGCGCACAGTGCCCACACGTATAATCTCGCTTTACCACCTCATCGAACCTATTGGTTCGCCCCTGACATGACCAAATTTGTCTTCGTCACCGGCGGTGTGGTGTCTTCCCTTGGCAAGGGAATCGCCTCAGCCTCCTTAGCTGCGATCCTGGAATCGCGAGGCCTCAAAGTCACTTTAATCAAGCTCGACCCCTATCTCAACGTAGACCCCGGAACCATGTCGCCCCTGCAACATGGTGAAGTGTTTGTGACCGACGATGGCGCTGAAACCGATTTGGACTTGGGGCACTACGAGCGTTTCATTGAAACGCGCATGCGCAAATCCAACAACTTCACTACCGGCCAGATTTACCAGAGCGTGCTCGACAAGGAGCGCCGTGGCGACTACCTGGGCAAGACGGTGCAGGTCATCCCGCACGTCACCAACGAGATCCAGGAGTTTGTGAAGCGCGGTGCGCGCTTCGGCGAGCCCGACGCGGTGGATGTGGCGATTGTGGAAATCGGCGGCACCGTGGGTGACATCGAGTCCCTGCCCTTCCTGGAAGCCGTGCGCCAGATGAGCCTCAAGCTCGGCCCCAACAACAGCGCTTTTGTGCACCTGAGCTATGTGCCCTGGATTGCTGCGGCCGGTGAACTCAAGACCAAGCCCACCCAGCACACGGCCAAGCAGCTGCGCGAAATCGGCATCCAGGCCGACGCCCTGATCTGCCGCGCCGACCGGCCCATTCCCGATGAAGAGCGCAGCAAGATTTCGCTGTTCTCCAACGTGCCCGAGTGGGGCGTGATCTCCATGTGGGATGTGGACACCATCTACAAGGTGCCGCGCATGCTGCACGAGCAGGGCCTGGACGGCCTGATCTGCGACCGCCTGCGCCTGAACACGCATCCGGCCAACCTCAAGCGCTGGGACGACCTGGTGTATGAGACCGAGCACCCGCAGGGCGAAGTCACCATTGCCATGGTGGGCAAGTATGTGGACCTGTCGGACAGCTACAAGTCGCTCAACGAAGCGCTGCGCCACGCTGGCATGAAGAACCATGCCAAGGTGAAGATTGAGTACATCGATTCGGAAACCATCACCCCCGAGAGCGTTTCGCAGCTGGCCAAGTTCGACGCCATCCTGGTGCCCGGCGGCTTCGGCAAGCGCGGCATCGAAGGCAAGATCTGCGCAGCCCGTTTCGCCCGCGAACGCAAGGTGCCTTACCTGGGCATCTGCCTGGGGATGCAAGTGGCAACCATTGAATTCGCGCGCCATGTGGCCGGCCTCAAGGATGCCAACAGCACCGAGTTTGATGCGGCCAGCCCCAACCCCGTGATTGCCCTCATCACCGAGTGGAAAGACGAAGACGGCACCATCAAGACGCGCGACCAGAACTCCAACCTGGGCGGCACCATGCGCCTGGGTGCGCAGAGCTCGGACGTGGCCAAAGACACCATCGCCCACCAGATTTACGGCGATGTGGTGACCGAGCGCCACCGCCACCGCTACGAGGCCAATGTGCACTTCCTGGACCGCCTGCGCGCAGCCGGTCTGGTGATCTCGGCACTCACCCAGCGCGAGCAACTCACCGAGATGGTAGAGCTGCCGCAATCGGTGCACCCGTGGTTTGTGGGCGTGCAGTTCCACCCGGAATTCAAGTCTACCCCCTGGAATGGCCACCCCCTGTTCAACGCCTTTGTGAAGGCGGCGCTGGACCACCAGGCGCAGGGTAAAGCGCTCAAGGTTGCAGCATGATGAGCACCGCCGGACCGCTCCAAGGTGCGACGGCCCCCTTGGGGGGCAGCGCACTACGCGCAGCGAGAAGCGTGGGGGTCCTATGAAACTGTGTGGTTTTGACGTCGGCTTGGAGCATCGCTTCTTCTTGATCGCCGGCACCTGCTCCATCGAGGGGCTGCAAATGTCGCTCGATGTGGCCGGCCAGCTCAAGGAAATTTGTGAGGCCTTGGGCATTCCCCTGATCTACAAGGGCTCGTTTGACAAGGCCAACCGTTCCTCGGGCACCACCCAGCGTGGCCTGGGCATGGATGCCGGGCTGAAGATCCTCGACGAAGTGCGCCGCCAGATCCAGGTCCCCATCCTCACCGATGTGCATGACGTGTCGCAGGTCAAGCCCGTGGCCAGCGTGGTCGATGTGCTGCAGACCCCGGCCTTTTTGTGCCGCCAGACCGACTTCATCCGCGCCGTGGCCCAATCGGGCAAGCCGGTGAACATCAAGAAGGGCCAGTTCCTGGCGCCCTGGGACATGAAGAATGTCATCGACAAGGCCCGTGCCGCAGCGGCGGAAGTCGGTCTGCCCGAGGACAGCTTTCTGGCCTGTGAGCGCGGCGTGAGCTTTGGCTACAACAACCTGGTGGCCGACATGACCAGCCTGGCCGAGATGCGCAAGTCGGGTGCCCCGGTGGTGTTCGATGTGACGCACTCGGTGCAAAAGCCGGGCGGCCAAGGCAGCACCAGTGGTGGCGCGCGCGACATGGTGCCGGTGCTGGCCCGCGCTGGCGTGGCCGCCGGTGTGGCCGGCCTGTTCATGGAAGTCCACCCCAACCCGGCGGAGGCCTGGTCGGACGGACCCAATGCCGTGCCCCTGCGCCACATGTTGGCGCTGCTGGAAACCCTGGTGGCGCTGGATTCCGTAACCAAAAAGACACCGCTGCTGGAGAATAATTTCCAGTGATTGGCGGCATGATCCCGCACAGCGCCAATTTTCTTGTTTGAATTTTTTAGAAAGAGACCCCATGAGTGCAATTGTTGACATCGTCGGCCGCGAAATCCTCGACTCCCGCGGTAACCCCACTGTGGAATGTGACGTGCTGCTGGAATCCGGCACCATGGGCCGTGCGGCTGTGCCCAGCGGCGCCTCCACCGGCTCGCGCGAAGCCATCGAGCTGCGCGACGGCGACAAGAAGCGTTACCTGGGCAAGGGCGTGCTCAAGGCCGTGGAGCACATCAACACCGAAATCTCTGAGGCCGTGCTGGGCCTGGACGCTTCCGAGCAGTCCTTCCTGGACAAGACCCTGATTGACCTGGACGGCACCGAGAACAAGAGCCGCCTGGGCGCCAACGCCATGCTGGCTGTCTCCATGGCTGTGGCCCGCGCCGCTGCCGAAGAGTCCGGCCTGCCCCTGTACCGCTACTTTGGCGGCATGGCGGCAGTGCAGATGCCCGTGCCCATGATGAACGTCATCAACGGTGGCGAGCACGCCAACAACAACCTCGATCTGCAAGAGCTGATGATCATCCCCGTGGGTGCCCCGAGCTTTCGCGAAGCCCTGCGCTACGGCGCCGAGGTGTTCCACGCCCTGAAGAAGATCCTGCACGACAAGGGCATCAGCACCGCCGTGGGCGACGAAGGCGGCTTTGCCCCCAACGTGCCTAACCACGAAGCTGCCATCCAGATGATTCTGGAAGCCATCGACAAGGCCGGTTTTGTGGCCGGTGAGCAAATCGCCCTGGGCCTGGACTGCGCCGCCTCCGAGTTCTACAAGGACGGCAAGTACGAACTCGCCGGAGAAGGCCTGAGCCTGACCGCGCAAGAGTGGACCGACATGCTGGCCACCTGGGTCGACAAGTACCCCATCATCAGCATCGAAGACGGCATGGCTGAAGGTGACTGGGATGGCTGGAAGATCCTCACCGACCGCCTGGGTGCCAAGGTGCAGATCGTGGGTGACGACCTGTTCGTCACCAACACCAAGATCCTCAAGGAAGGCATTGACAAGGGCATTGCCAACTCCATCCTCATCAAGATCAACCAGATCGGTACGCTGACCGAAACCTTCGCCGCCATCGAGATGGCCAAGCGCGCCGGCTACACCGCCGTCATCAGCCACCGCTCGGGCGAGACCGAAGATTCCACCATCTCCGACATCGCTGTGGGCACCAATGCCGGCCAGATCAAGACCGGTTCACTCAGCCGTTCCGACCGCATGGCCAAGTACAACCAGCTGCTGCGCATAGAAGAGGACCTCGGCGATGTGGCCGTGTACCCCGGACGTGCTGCTTTTTACAATTTAAAGTAACCGTCTGAGCCCATGGGCAAGCGCTTCGTTCCCATTCTGTTGATTGCCCTGCTGGTCATCCTGCACGGGCAGCTGTGGTTTGGGCGGGGCAGCGTGCCCAAGGTCAGCGAGCTGCAAAGCGCGCTGGACATACAAAAGCAGAAAAACGCACAGGCGGCTCTGGCCAATGACCGCCTGTCTGCGGAAATCCGCGACCTGAAAGAAGGTCTGGAAATCGTGGAAGAAAAAGCCCGCAGCGAGCTGGGCATGGTCAAGAACAACGAAATCTTTGTGCAGGTTGCACACTAGGCTGCTCCCTCGCTGGTACGGGGTTTGCCTGCCATGAAGATTGCCCTGGTGGGTTCGCCCGGCGTCGGCCTGTCCGCACTGGCGGCACAGCTTCAATCCTCACTCTCGCCCTCAGACAACTACCGCCTGGTGGACATCGGTTTTTCCGATGCGGAGCCGACCCCGGACGCTGTGCAGGCGCTTGCCAGCATGGACCTGGTCTTGCTCTGTACCCCGGACCCCGATGCCTCCGCAGAACACCTCGCCGCGTACCAAGCCCTGCGCACCAGGCTGACCCAGCAGGCATGGGCCTTCACCCTGCTGTATGGCTCGGCAGATGCGCGCTGCAATAGCGCGCTACAGGCCATCCGTTTCCATGCGCGTGACACCGCCAGCCTGGCGCAGCCACCCAGCCTTTGGCGCTGGCCCTGTGAGAAGTGCTCGGACCCGGAATGCGAGCACCGCCTGTTCAGTGCGCTGCTAAAGCCTGCCGAATAAGCACGTGGAGGGAAAAGGCGCTACTGCGCCTCGCCGCTGCCACTCACCATCTGCACCGGCTCCACAAACAGCAGGGCCGCATCCACCGGGTCAAAGCGGTATTGCAGGCCGCAGAACTCGCAGCCCACTTCGATTTCGGCACGCTCGGTCAGGATCTCCTCGGCCTCTTCGCGCCCCAGGCCGACAATCATGCGGCCCACGCGCTCGCGGCTGCAGTTGCAGCGAAAGCGCGGGGCAGTGTCGCCCACCAAGGGCTCGAAGCGGGTAATGGCCTCTTCCCAGAACAGGCGTCGCAGGATGGTGTCCACATCCAGCGTCAGCAACTCCTCGCGCTTGAGGCTGGAGGCCAGCACGGCGATGCGGTTGTAGTCTTCGTTGCGGCCGATCTGGTCTTCGGTCTCCTTGGAAACCATGCTGCCCGCCAGATTGCCCACACCGGCCATGGGCAGGCGCTGGATCAACAGGCCCGCAGCCACCGTGTCATCGGCGGCCAGCACCAGGGTGGTGTCGAGCTGCTCGCTTTGCAGCATGTAATGCTCCAGCACCTCACTGAGTTTTTCTATCGGCTGGCCGTGGTCATCAAACAGGGGCACCACGCCCTGGTAGGGCTGCTGGCCGGGGAACTTGGTGTTGGCATCCAGCGTGATGGCGCAGCGGCCCTTGTTATGGGCATTGACCATCTGGCTGAGCGTGGTGTGGGCACCCAGGGCCGCACCACCTTGCAGTTGCACCGTGGCCGTGGCGCGCAGGGCCAAGTCCGACTGCACTTCCACCACCGCCACCTTGACCGGGCCGTCGCCAAAAATCTGCAGCACCAGCGAGCCATCGAACTTGATGTTGGCCTGCATCAGCGCGGCTGCGGCCGTCATCTCGCCCAGCATGTCCCGCACGGGCTCTGCATAGGCGCCGGTGTCGGTGTTGGTGGCGCGGCGGCGCAGGATTTCGGTCCAGGCATCCGTCAGGCGCACGATCACGCCGCGCACCGGCAGACCGTCAAATAAAAACTTGTGCAGTTCAGACATGCACTACTCCTTGATTTTTTTCAGGCCGCTGCGAAAGCGTGCGGCGTTGGCTATGTAGTGCTGGGCACTGTTGAGCAGGCCCTGCTGCTGCTCCGGCGTGAGTTGGCGCACCGCCTTGGCCGGGCTGCCGATGATCATGCTGCCGTCGGGAAACTCCTTGCCCTCGGTCACCAGGGCACCGGCACCCACAAGGCAGCCGCGCCCGATCTTCGCGCCATTGAGCACGATGGCGCCTATGCCGATCAGCGAGCCGTCGCCCACGGTGCAGCCATGCAGCATCACCTTGTGGCCCACGGTGACGTTCTCGCCAATCACCAGAGGCTTGCCGGCGTCGGCATGCAGCACGCTGCCGTCCTGGATGTTGCTGCCGCGGCCCACCGTGATGGTTTCGGTGTCTCCGCGCACCACAGTGCCAAACCAGATGCTCACGTCTTCGCCCAGTTCCACATTGCCCATCACTTGCGCGCTGTCGGCAATCCACGCACTTGCAGCCACGCGGGGCGCGACCTGGTCCAACTCATACACTGCCATTTTTACTTCCTTGGTTCCGCTATGCCTAGAATTGTAGGGATGATGGAACTCCGACGCGGCGCACTCGCCGCATTCACCCTGGCAGACCCCGCCGCCAAGGTCGCGGCCGTGCAGGCCCTGTGGCAAGAGCGCGAAGCGCTGACTGTGGACACCACGGCCACATTCAATCCGCCCCAGCACCCAGGGCGGCCAGCGCAACCCGTTTTGGTCCTGCCCAAAGAAGTACCACGGCGCTCGCCGTTCACACCACTGGGCCACGCCTCGCTGGTGCATTCCATCGCCCACATCGAGTTCAACGCCATCAATCTCGCACTGGACGCCATCTGGCGCTTTGCCGCCCTGCCCGAGGCCTACTACCGCGACTGGCTGCGCGTGGCCTTTGAAGAGTCACAGCATTACAGCCTGCTGGCCGACCACCTGGCCAGCGTGGGCCACACCTATGGCGACTTCCCGGCCCACGACGGCCTGTGGACCATGGCCGAGAACACCCGCCACGACGTGGCCGCACGCATGGCCCTGGTACCACGCACGCTGGAGGCGCGCGGCCTGGACGCAACACCCATCATCCAGGCCAAGCTGCGTAAAGTGGGCACGGTGGCGGCCCTGCAGGCCGTCGAGATTCTGGACACCATCCTGCGCGAAGAGGTGGGCCATGTGGCCATTGGCAACCACTGGTACCACTGGCTGTGCCAGCGCGATGGCCTGGACAGCGCCAGCTTCCATGCGCAGATGGCCAGCCAGCATGGCGGCCCCAGCCTCAAGCCACCCTTCAATCTGGCGGCCCGCAAGGCGGCGGGGTTTACACAGGCTGAACTGGACGCCCTGCCGCCAACTCCCGCCTGAGGCCATTCAGGTCCACAAAGCTGCACCTTTGAGGATGCGCGGTCTAGAATGATGCGCAGAGCCAGTTTGAGAACATGCATCCATGAATGAAACCACCGTCCCCATGCCGCTGACGCCTTCGACTTCAGGCCCAGGCCGGGCTATTGCGCGGCAGGCGATTCTGGACATTGACCGCCGTGTGTATGGGTACGAGCTGTTTGACCGCTCCTTGAACGCCAGCGCGCACACTGCCGCCAGCGACGCGCAGTTGCTGTTCAATGCCCTCTCCATGGCCGAGAACGACTCCCTGGCCAGCAACAAAACCATCTTCATCAACTGCACCCACGACAGCCTGGCCGGTGGCCATCTGGATCTGGTGGTGCCCGAGCGCGTAGTACTGGAAGTGCCCGCACTGCCCCTGTCCCAGGTGGATGAGATCATCAACCATGTGCCCAAACTGCAGCAACTCAAGCAGCGCGGCTTCAAAATGGCTTTTGAATACTCGGTGTTGACGCGCTCCTACGAGTCCTGGCTGCCACTGGCGGCCTTCATCAAGTTTGATTTATCGGTACTCAAACCCGAAGCGGTAGCTGGGTTTGTCAAACTGGCGACCTCCAAGTCCCAGGCCGTATTGATAGCGGAAAAGGTCGAGACCGAAGCGCAATTCCTGTTGCTCAAGGACCTGGGCATCACCTTGTACCAAGGCTTCTGGTTTGCCAAGCCGGTGATCCTGGAAGGCCAGCGCATGAGCCCTTCACAGGTCAACATCATGCGGTTGATCGACCTGGTGCGCAAACAGTCCAGCACCGCCGAGATCGAGGAACTGCTCAAGCACGATGCCATGCTGTCCTTCAACCTGCTGCGCTTCATCAATTCGGCCGGCTTTGGCATGCGCACCGAGGTGACGTCCTTCAAGCACGCCGTGATGCTGCTGGGGCTCAACCGCCTGTTCAAGTGGGCCGCACTGCTGATGACCACCTCCGCCGCGTCGAACATGCCGCCAGCGGTTGCCACCACGGCGGTGGTGCGTGGCCGCCTGATGGAACTGCTGGCGCTGGAGAAGCTTTCGGCCGAAGACTGCGACAACGCCTTTGTGGTGGGCGTCTTCTCGCTGCTGGACACCATGCTGGGGATTTCCATGGAGGCAGCGCTGGCTGCTGTGACCCTGCCGCAGCAAGTCAGCGACGCCCTGCTGCACGGAACGGGGCCGTTGGCGGCCTTTCTGAAGGTCACCGTGGCCTGTGAATCCTCGGACGAAAAAAGCTTTGCCAGCGCCATCGCGGCCCTGGACCTGAGCAGCAACCAGGTCAACTGGGCGCACCTGCAAGCCCTGGCCTGGGCCGAAACTCTGGCGAATTAGACCCCCACGCTTGCCACTGCGTGTGCTGCGCTGCCCCCCAAGGGGGCCGTCCCGCCTTGGGGCGGCCCGGCGGCGGGACGCGGCCCCCACGCTTGCCACTGCGTGTGCTGCGCTGCCCCCCAAGGGGGCTGTCCCGCCTTGGGGCGGCCCGGCGGCGGGACGCGGCCCCCACGCTTGCCACTGCGTGTGGCTGTCTAGCCCCGCGGGTGGTGCGCCGCGTGCAGCTGCGCCAGGCGTTCACGCGCCACATGGGTGTAAATCGTGGTGGTGGATATGTCGGCGTGGCCCAGCAGCATTTGCACCGCGCGCAGGTCGGCGCCGTGGTTGAGCAAATGGGTGGCAAAGGCGTGGCGCAGGGTGTGGGGTGAGAGTTTTTGCGTGATGCCCGCCGCCAGGGCGTACTTTCTCACCAGCATCCAGAACATCACGCGTGACATGGCGCTGCCGGCGTTCGCGCCGCGCGAGGTGATGAACAGGTCCTCGGTCTGCTTGCCGGCCAACAGTTCCTGGCGCGGTGCGCCCAGGTACTGGCGCAACCAGAGGGCTGCCACCTCGCCAAAGGGCACCAGGCGCTCCTTGGAGCCCTTGCCCAGCACGCGCAGCACGTTGTCGTTCAGGCTGACGTTGAACACCCGCAAGTCCACCAGTTCACTCACGCGCAGGCCGCTGGCATACATGAGCTCCAGCATGGTGCGGTCACGCACACCCAGTGCGTTGGAGGTGTCGGGTGCGGCCAGCAGGGCTTCCACCTGCGCCTCGGTCAGGGTCTTGGGCACGCGCAGGGCCTGCTTGGCGGACTGCAGCTTGAGCGTGGGGTCCGCGCTGGTCTGGCTCTCGCGCAGGGCCCAGCGGAAGTAGCGCTTGAAGACGGTCAGGCGCCGGTTGGCGCTGGTGGCCTTGCTGCCCGGGGTGTGCCGGTGCGCAAAGTAAGCCTGCAAATCCACCTCGGCCGTGTCGTTGAGCGTGCGCCCCTGCTCCGACAGCCATTTGCCGTACAGCGTCAGATCGCGGCGGTAGGCGGCCAGCGTGTTTTTGGACAAGCCTTCTTCCAGCCAGATGGCGTCGATGAAAGTGTCAATGGCGTTCTGGCTGGCGTCAAAGTGGGTGGTGGACATGGCCGCTGCAGTTTAAGCGCCATGGCGGCAGGCACGCATTGCTTCGCTGGTATTCTGGAGGCGTGAATTACGCGCAACTGCTCTTCCCCGATTTCTCGCTCATCCTCTGCGGCTTTCTGGTCTGCCGCTTCACCAGCCTGAACCGCACCGTCTGGCAACAGGTGGATGCGCTGGTGTATTTCTTCCTGTTTCCGGTGCTGCTGTTCCAGTCCATTTCCAAGACCACGCTGGACTTGCGCGCGGCCTCCAGCCTGATTGGCGCGGGCTGGGCCCTGGGCCTGGTGGGCATCGCCCTGGCCTATGCCCTGCCCTTTGTGCCCCTGCTGGGCCGCCATATCGACAGGCGCCAGCATGCGGCCAGTGCGCAGGTGGCGTTTCGCTTCAACTCCTTTATCGGCCTGGCCCTTGCCGACAAGCTGGCCGGCCCCGAGGGCCTGCTGCTGATTGCGGTGCTGATTGGCGTGTGCGTGCCCCTGTTCAACATGGCTGCCGTGTGGCCCATGGCGCGCCATGCCGAGCGCGGCTTCTGGCACGAGTTGCTGCGCAACCCGCTGGTACTGGGAACGGCAGCCGGTCTGCTTGCCAATGTGCTGGGCCTGCACCTGCCGCACTGGGCCGAGCCCACGGTCAACCGGGTGGGCGCAGCGGCCCTGGCACTGGGCCTGATGGCCGCCGGGGCTGGCATGCAGCTGGGCGCACTGTCGCGCGGCAAGGCTCTTGGGCTGGCGGTGCTGGCCATACGTCACTTCATCATGCCCCTGGTGGCCTGGGCGCTGGCCCAGCTGTTCGGCCTGAACGCCCTGCAAACCACCATCCTGCTGGCCTTCTCGGCCCTGCCCACAGCCTCCACCGCCTATGTACTGGCCGCGCGCATGGGCTATGACGGCGCCTATGTGGCCGGGCTGGTCACGCTGTCCACCCTCCTGGGCATGGCCAGCCTGTCGTTTGCGCTGGGTGTGCTGCGGCTACTGCCCTTGTAGAAAGCAGCAAGCACCCTCACCAGCCAACGTGCCGCCCGCTCACGCAAGCTCTGCCAGCCGCTGGGTCTGTAGGCCGCCCGCACGCGCACGCTGCAAAAAGGCCTGGCCAGCAGCCTCAAAGCCACTCACCGGGCTCATGCAGTCGGTCAGCAGCACGGTGTGCCGCAGGCGCTCTGGTGGCAGGTGCGCCAGCAGGTCATCCACTGAACAGGCGACGCAATGGCTGAGCGCTTCACCGGCCACCAGCAGGGTGTTCGGTGAAGCGGCGAGTTGCTGCAGCAAGGCCTGGTTGAGCTGGGTGCGTGCATCGTCAGCGCGCGGCACTTCGGCGCGAAAGGCGCTGTACTGTTCGGTCAGCGGGTGCTGCCCCTTGAGCACCTTGTTGCAGACCTGGCCGGACTGCGCCTCCCATGCGGCAAGGGCCTCTGCCAAACCGCTGTGGATGTTGTGGCCCCAGGTGCCCACCACGCAGTGCACCGGCCACACGATGAGCTGGCGCTGGCCGCCGGACTCCAGTGCCTGCAGGTAGCGCAGCACCTCGGCCGTGTGCGCGGCATGGCGCGGCAGGTAGCGGCCGGCCTGCACGTCAGCGGCGGCAACCAGCGTGAAGGGCGGCAGCGGCTGACCCTGCGCGTCCTGCCAGAAGCTGGTGCGCTCCACGCCCACGCTGGCATGCGAGTCCAGGGTGACGGTGATGGATTGCACCTGCGCCCAATGCGCCAGCAGCCAGTCGGCCAGGCGCTGCATGTCGGCGTTGGCTCCAACCACGGGCAGCGTGGCACCGGCTATGTCCAGGAAGTCGTTTTGCGGGTCTATCACCAGCAGGTCGTAGTGGTTCGTGGTCTCTGAATTCATGGGGTTGCTCCTTCAAAGTGATTGCCTTGTTCCAATGCCCATTGCACCTGCTCGCGCACCACCTCGCTCTCGTGGCCCAGGCGGCTTTGCAGCGCGGCCTGCAGGCGCCGGCGCTCTGCGGTATCCAGGGTCACCCGCAGCGCATTGCCCAAGGCCAATGCCACATTGCGCAGCCAGCGCGCATGGCCTATGCGGCGTAGGGGGCTGCCCTCGGTGCGCTGCAAAAACTGCGCCTCGCTCCAGCCCAGCAGCGCGCACAGGTCCTGCCCGGCCAAGCCACCTCGGGCATCAAAGTCGGGCAGACTGGCGCGCTGGGCAAACTTGTTCCAGGGGCAGACCAGCTGGCAGTCGTCGCAGCCGTAGATGCGGTTGCCAATCAGCGGCCGCAAGGCAAGGTCAATGCTGCCCGCGTGTTCAATCGTCAGGTACGAAATGCAACGCCGCGCGTCCAGCCGGTGCGGGCCCAAAATGGCCTGCGTGGGGCAGACGCTGATGCAGGCGCTGCAGCTGCCGCAATGGTCCTGCACGGAAGAGGTCGCAGGCAACGCCAGGTCCACATAGATTTCACCCAGAAAAAACATCGAGCCGGCTTCGCGGTTCAGCACCAGGGTGTGCTTGCCGCGCCAGCCCTGGCCGCTGCGGCTGGCCAGCTCGGCCTCCAGCACCGGGGCCGAGTCGGTAAACACGCGGTAGCCCAGCGGGCCCACCTGCGCGCTCAGCACATCGGCCAGCTTTTGCAGTCGGCTGCGCAAGACCTTGTGGTAGTCCCGCCCCCGCGCATACAGCGACACCACGCCCTCGCCCGGCCTGTGCAAACGCTGCAGCTCAAGGGCTTGCCAGTCGGCGGGTGTGTCGGCGGGCAGGTAATCCATGCGCGCGGTGATCACGCTCACGGTGCCCGGCACCAGCTCGGCCGGACGCGCGCGCTTGAGGCCGTGGCTGGCCATGTAGTGCATGTCGCCATGGAATCCCTGGGCCAGCCAGGCCAGCAATCCGGGCTCTGCGGACGATAAATCCACACCGGCCACGCCAATTTGGGAGAATCCAAGCAGAAGAGCGCTTGCGCGCAGGTGCGCAAGCAATGTGTTGTCGAATGGAGCGCTGTGGATCATCAATTGCCTATTGTAGGAAGCGAAGCCAAAACCGCCTTGGTCGCAGGGGCCATGCAGGCCCCTCTGCAACTGCAGTGGCCCGACGAGTCGGCCACGCAAGCCTTTGCGCAAACGCTGGCACGCCTGCCCGAACTGGGCCAGGCCTTCATCACCCTGCAGGGCGATCTGGGCGCGGGCAAGACCACGCTGGCGCGCCACCTGTTGCAGGCCCTGGGCGTGACCGGCCGCATCAAGAGCCCCACCTATGCGATTGTGGAATCGTATGAGACCGAGGCCTTCCCCATCTGGCACTTTGACTTCTACCGCTTCAATGATCCGCAGGAGTGGGAGGACGCGGGCTTTCGGGACATTTTTGCCAGTCCCGGCCTGAAGCTGGTGGAGTGGCCGCAAAAGGCCGAAGGCCTGTTGCCCCAGGCCGACCTGGAGATTGCTTTGCAGACCTTCAATGAATCGGCCCGCCAGGCCACGCTGCACAGCCACACGCCACTGGGCGCGGCCCTGCTGCAAAGCCTCAGCACGCTGGGCGCTACCGGGCCTGCCGCATGAAGCGGCGCGAAGCGCTGATCCGCTCGGGCAGCATCGTGCTGGCCCTGACCCTGCCCGACATCGTGCGC
The DNA here is from genome assembly GCF_003415675.1 of Rhodoferax lacus. Lineage (GTDB taxonomy): Bacteria > Pseudomonadota > Gammaproteobacteria > Burkholderiales > Burkholderiaceae_C > Allorhodoferax > Allorhodoferax lacus. Next base: position 35,365 of record NZ_QFZK01000016.1, on the reverse strand, counting down.
GGCGCCACCATCGTGAGCGTGCGCGTCTGGCCCGCACCCGAGTACTCGCGCGTGACCATCGAGTCCGACACGGCACTCACGGCCACCCAGTCCTTTGTGGCCAACCCGCCGCGCCTGGCGGTGGACATCACCGGCCTGAGCTTGAGCCCCACGCTCAAGGAGCTGGTGGCCAAGGTGCAGCCCGAAGACCCCAATATCGCCGGCATCCGCGTGGGCCAGTTCAGCCCGGATGTGGTGCGCCTGGTGGTGGACCTGAAAAAAGCCATACGCCCGCAGGTGTTCACCCTGAAACCCGTGGGGGCCTACCAGCACAGGCTGGTGTTTGACCTCTACCCCGAACAGGAGCTGGACCCGCTGGACGCGCTGATCAGCGAGAAGTTCAACGAGAAGGCGCGCGACGGCACAGCTACTCTGCCCGCCCCCACACGCACAGCCCCTGCCCCGCAGCCTGCTGACCCGCTGGGCGAATTGATGGCGCGCCAAACGCAAAAGCCGGGCAAGCCACGGACCGAGACCGCTACCCCGGGCAGCCCAGGCATCTCCAGCAGCCCGGGTGCCAACGCCAACGCCACGCCAGAGCCAGACAAGGAAGACCCGCGCCTGCTGACCGCAGGCCCCGGCACCGACCGCCTGATCATCATCGCCCTGGACCCCGGCCACGGCGGCGAAGATCCCGGCGCTGTCGGCCCGGGTGGCACGCGCGAGAAGGACGTGGTGCTGCGCCTGGCCCACATGCTGCGTGAGCGCATCAACGAGACCACCGTCAAGGGCAATGCCATGCGCGCTTTTCTGACGCGCGATGCCGACTTCTTTGTGCCCTTGGGCGTGCGCGTGCAAAAGGCGCGCCGCGTGCAGGCCGACCTGTTTGTGAGCCTGCATGCCGATGCCTTCTTCACCCCCGACCCGCAGGGCGCCAGCGTGTTTGCGCTCAGCCAGGGCGGTGCTTCCAGCAGCGCCGCACGCTGGATGGCGGCCAAAGAAAACAAGGCCGACCTGATAGGTGGCCTGAACGTGCGCGCCAAAGACGCCACGGTGCAGCGCGCCCTGCTGGACATGAGCACCACCGCGCAGATCAACGACAGCCTGAAGCTGGGCAAGAATCTGCTGGGCGAAATCAAGCGCGTGGGCAAGCTGCACAAGGGCTCGGTGGAACAGGCTTCGTTTGCGGTGCTCAAGGCCCCGGACATCCCCAGCGTGCTGGTGGAGGCCGCCTTCATCAGCAACCCCACCGAAGAAGCCAAGCTCAACAGCGACGCGTTTTTAAACAAATTGGCCGACGCGTTGATGCGCGGCATCCAGGGCTATTTTGCCAAGAACCCGCCGCTCTCGCGGGTGCGCATCAGCAGCTGAATCACGCATGGACAACGCACCCGCCCCCCTGCAACTAGCCCAGGCTAGCCTGGATGCCGACCTGGACACCCTGGCGGGCCAACGCAGCGCCTGGGTGCAGACCCCGGTGGCCGGGCGCATCGCCATCCTGGGCGCCATCCAGGACGCACTGATGCCGGTGGCACAGCGCTGGGTGGAACTGGCCTGCCGCAGCAAGGGCATTGCAGAGGGCTCGGCGCTCGAAGGCGAGGAATGGCTGTCCGGCCCCTATGCCATCGTGACCTACTGCAAGCTGATGCAGCAGACCCTCGCAGGGATGCGGGACAAGGCCTATCTGGACCGCGTGCCCCTGCGTGCGCTGCCTACCGGCCAACTGGCCGCACGCGTGATGCCCAACACGCTGTGGGACCGCCTGCTGTTCAGTGGTGTGACGGTGGATGTGTGGATGCAGCCCGGCGTTACCGCACAGACCCTGCGCCACGACGCTGCCGCAGCCTATGACCCCGCCAACCCGCTGCACAAGACCGGCCGGCTGGCCCTGGTGCTGGGTGCGGGCAACATCAATGCCATCGCGCCGCTGGACGCCCTGCACAAGCTGTTTGCCGAAAACGAAGTCGTGCTGCTCAAGCTCAACCCGGTCAATGACTACCTGCTGGAGGTGTTTGCCGCCGCCTTCAAGCCCCTGCTGGACCGGGGCGTGCTGCGCATAGTCCGCGGCGCGGCCGACGTGGGCCAGTACCTGTGCCAGCACCCGCTGGTGGAGACGCTGCACATCACCGGCTCGGGCGCCTCGCATGATGCGATTGTCTGGGGCACCGGTGCCCAAGCCCAGGCCAACAAGGCCCGCAACACACCCGTCAACACGCGCCCCATCACCTCGGAGCTGGGCGCCGTCTGCCCCACCATCGTGGTGCCCGGCCCCTGGTCGGACGCGGACATCCGCTACCAGGCCGAGCACGTGGCCACCCAGAAGCTGCACAACTGCGGCTTCAACTGCATCGCCTGCCAGGTGCTGGTGCTACCCGCCGACTGGGACCAGAAGGAGGCCTTTGTGGCCGCGCTGGAGCAGGCCATGGCACAGTGGGAAGTGCGCAGGCTCTACTACCCCGGGGTGGGCGAACGGCTGCAGGCCTTCAAGGCCCAGCACCCGCACAGCAAGTCCCTGGCGCGCCCCGGTGCGCAGGAGGTGCTGCTGGCGCCGCTGGAGCCGGGCAGCGCGGCGGCCCGCTCCACCGAAGTCTTTGGCCCGGCCCTGTCGGTCACCGAAATCAGTGGCGGCGATGCAGAGGCCTATCTGCGGGCCGCCATCCACTTTGCCAACACCGCGCTGGCGGGCACGCTGGGCGCCAACATCGTGATCCACCCCGCCACCCTGGCCGCCATGGGGCGCGCGCGTTTTGAGAGCATACTTTCAGAGCTGCACTACGGCACCATTGGCATCAATGCCTGGGCCGGGCTGGGTTTTCTGTTGGGGCAGGCGGCCTGGGGAGCTTTTCCGGGGCATACGCTGGCCGATGTGCAGAGCGGCATGGGCGTGGTGCACAACACCTTCTTGCTGGACCGCACCGAACGCAATGTGGTGGAGGCACCGTTTCGGCCCTTCCCGCGCAACCTGCTGGGCCTGTCATTCACGCTCTTGCCACGCCCACCCTGGTTCATCACCCACCGCCGCGCCCGCACCCTGGGCCGCCTGCTGCTGGCCTTCCAGTACCGGCCCAGCCTGTGGAAGCTGCCGCGTATTGTTTACCACGCGCTCAGGGGCTGATGCGCGGGCGTGGGCTCAGCCCGGCGTGCCGCTGCGCGCACGCACGCCAGACGCACCCAAGGCCGAGGACAGCCACAGCGCCCAGGCCACCAGCGGCAGTGCAATGCCAAACGACCAGCGGATGCCAAACTGTTGCGCCACAAGCCCCAAGAGCGGCGGCGCCAGCAAAAAAGACACAAACGCGGTTTGCGCCAGTGCCGCCACGTTCACCGTGGAGGGCCGGTCCGTGCGTTGGGCCGCAGCCGACATGGCCAGCGGAAAGATGGCGCTGCTGCCCACGCCCATCAGGGCAAAGCCCAGCAGCGATACCACGGCTGAGCCCGAGAAGAACACCAGGGCGCAGCCCAGGGCCAGCACGCTGAGCAGAATGCGCGCCACCAGCACGGGGCTGTGGCGCTCGACAAAGCCATCGGCAAAGTAGCGGGTGATGGCCTGCGCGGCAGCCCCGGTGGCCACGGCCACGCCGCCCAGAAAGGCGCTGGAGCCAAACACATCGCGCATGTAGATGGCCGACCAGTCAAAGCCCGCGCCTTCGAGCACCATGGCCGGCAGCGTCACCACCACCAGCACCAGGATGGCAGCGGAGGGCGTGGCAAAGCGCGGCGCCTGGGCATCGGCATGGCTGTGGTCGGCCGCGCGCAGCGGGGCGGCTTCAAACTGGCCCAGCAACAAGGCGGTGCCCGCAACCGACAGCAGCACCACACCGGCCAGATGCCACTGCGGGCTGACCCCCAGCCAGGCCATCAGCGCGCCCAGGGCAGCCGCCGAGAAAAAGCCGATGCTCCAGAAGGCGTGCGAGCGGTTCATGAGCCGGCGGCCACTCTGGTGCTCGGCGCGGTCAGCCTCCAGGTTCACCACCACCTCCACGGCGCCAATCAGGATGCCAGCAGGAAACAGGCACAAGAACATCAGAAGCGGCGAGGTGGCGTGCGAGGCCAGCGCATAGAACACCGGCAGCACCGGCAGGATCCAGAGCAGCACCCGGCGGTGGCCCATGCGCTCGATGACGTGCGCACCAAAGCTCAGGGAGATCAGCGTGCCCGCGGCCACACCGATCAGTGCCAGGCCCAGCGCGCCCTCACCCACGCCCATGCCACGCTGGATTTCGGCCAACCGGGGGAAGAAGCCACCCATGCAAAACGAGTACAGAAAGAAGCAGGCAAATACCCTGCGGTGCTGCGGCATGGAAAGGCCCAGGCGCTGCAGCAGAGAGGGCGCGGCCAGAGCGGCAGCCCTCACGCGGCGGCCTTGCTGCGGGACTTCCAGGCGCCAAACAGGATCAGCAGGCCGGGCACCAGAATCATGGCCCAGATGATCTTGTCCAGGTGCAGCTTGACCCAGGGGATGTTGCCAAAAAAGTAGCCCACACTGATGATGCCCACCACCCACAGCGTGCCGCCCAGCACGTCAAAGAACAGGAAGCGCGAGCGCGTCATCTGTGCCACACCGGCCACAAAGGGCGCGAAGGTACGCAGGAAAGGCATGAAGCGCGCCGCAACGATGGTGATGCCGCCGTACTTCTCATAAAAGGCGTGGGCCTGGTTGAAGGCCTTTTTGTTGAACAGGCGCGAGTCTTCCCACCCGAACACCTTGGGGCCAATGAAGCGGCCAATGGTGTAGTTGCACTGGTTACCCAGAATGGCCGCAGCCAGCAGCAGGCCCACCGACAGGCCGTAATGCATCAGCCCGGCACCACACATGGCACCCACCACAAACAGCAGCGAGTCGCCCGGCAAAAAGGGCATGACCACCACACCGGTCTCCACAAAAATGATCAGGAACAAGAGCGCATAGACCCACAGTCCGTAGTTCTGGATGAACAGCTCCAGGTGCTTGTCCACATGCAAAATGAAATCAATGAGTTGGGGAATAAAGTCCATGCACTGGATTATCCCTGCCAACCGTGACAGGCAGGCCGCACCCTAAAATGATTGGGTGAATGACACCCTGCCCCCCACCCCCCTGCGCCGCCCCATCCGTGACCTGCCCGATGAGTTGATCAGCCAGATCGCCGCGGGTGAAGTGGTGGAGCGACCGGCCTCGGTGGTGCGCGAGTTGGTGGACAACGCGCTGGATGCCGGCGCCACGCAGATCACCGTGCGACTGCTGGCCGGTGGCGTGCGTCTGATCAGTGTGGAGGACGACGGCCTGGGCATCCTGCGCGAGGAGTTGCCCATTGCCTTCAGGCGCCACGCCACCAGCAAGATCGGCAGCCTGCAGGATCTGGAGTCGGTGGCCACCATGGGCTTTCGAGGCGAGGCGCTGGCCGCCATCAACGCGATTGCCGACTGTGCCATCCTGTCGCGTGCCCACGGCCTGTCTGAAGCCTTTTTGCTGGACGGCCGCACTGGAGAACTGCGCCCCGTGGCACGCAGCCCCGGCACCACAGTGGAAGTCAAGGAGCTGTTTTACAGCACCCCGGCCCGGCGCAAATTTTTGAAGACCGATGCCACCGAGCTTGCGCACTGCATCGAGTCGGTACGCCGCCACGCCCTGGCCCGCCCGGACGTGGGCTTTGCCATCTGGCACGAAGGCCGACTGGTGGAGCAATGGCGAAAATGTGGTGCGCTGACGGGTGGTCTTTTGTTCGACGCCACACCCGAAGCGCTGGACGCGCTGGACCAGCGCCTCTACGACGTGCTGGGCGCCGACTTTGTGGCCAACAGCGTGCGCGTCAACTGGTCGGGCAGCAAGGCCGCACAGATGGCGCGCCTGGACGCCGCGCCCAGCATGCGCGTATGGGGCCGTGCGGGCATACCAGATGCGGCGCGCTCACGGGCGGACCAGCAGTTTGCCTATGTGAACGGCCGCTTTGTGCGTGACAAGGTCATCACCCACGCCGCCCGCAGCGCCTACGAAGACGTGCTGCACGGCAACCGCCAGCCGGTCTATGCCCTGTACCTGGCCATGGACCCGACCCGGGTGGATGTGAACGTGCACCCCACCAAGATCGAGGTGCGCTTTCGCGACAGCCGCGAGGTGCACCAGGCCCTGCGCCATGCGGTGGAAGACACGCTGGCCGTGCCACGGGCGCAGGCGGCGGCTGATGCGGCAGAGGCGGCAGGTGCACACGGCACTGTGCAGACGCAGGGTGAGCCCGCCTTGGGCCTCACACCAAGCCGCGTACCTGCGGCACCCCTGTATTCGGCGCAACCCGCCATGCAATTCGCCCCGCCTGTGCGACCCGGCCACAAGGTCAGCGAACTAGGCGCGCTCTGGCAGCCCGCAACCAGCAACGCAGGGGGCTGGGCGGCACAGCGCTCTGCGCAGGAAAAGGCGGAGCCCGCGCAGCGGGCGGGGGACACGGAGCAGAGCGCTGTGCCGCCCAGCCCCCGGGTCGAAGCAGGGACAGGTGCGTCCACGGCACCCGTCGCCATGCCGGAAGGCCACTGGCCGCTGGGCCGCGCCCTGGCGCAGTTGCAGGGTGTCTACATCCTGGCCGAAAACACGCAGGGCCTGGTGGTGGTGGACATGCACGCAGCGCACGAGCGCATCGTCTACGAGCGCCTGAAGCACCAGTTGGGCTCGGCCAGCACCGGCGAAGGCCTGCTGCAAGGCCTGTCCAGTCAGCCCCTGCTGATCCCCGTGACCTTTGCCGCAACACCCACCGAAGTGGCCACCGCCGAGGCCCATGCCGGGACCCTGCACACCCTGGGCCTGGAAATATCACCTTTCTCGCCCAGGACACTGGCCGTGCGCGCCGTGCCCAGTGCACTGGCGCAGGGCGACGCGGTAGAGCTGGCGCGCAGCGTGCTGGCCGAGCTGGGCCAACACGAGGCCAGCACTGTGATCCAGCGCGCACAAAACGAACTGCTGGCCACCATGGCCTGCCACGGCGCCGTGCGCGCCAACCGCAAACTCACCATCGAGGAAATGAACGGCCTCCTGCGCGACATGGAAGCCACCGAGCGCAGCGACCAGTGCAACCACGGCCGGCCGACCTGGCGCCAGATCAGCCTGCGGGAATTGGATACGCTGTTTCTGCGCGGCCGCTAAGGCGGCGGGGTGCTTACAGATTGGGCGCCAGCAGCCTCTGCAGTGCCGCCGGTTCCACGCCACGGCGGCGGGCCAGGTCGTGCAGCTGGTCATCGCCAATTTTTCCGACATTGAAGTAGCAGCTGTCGGGGTGGCCCAGGTAGAAGCCGCTGACACTGGCGGCCGGCGACATGGCCAGGCTCTCGGTCAGCGTCATGCCAATGTCTGCGCACTGCAGCAGCGCGAACATGTCCTGCTTGGGGCTGTGGTCCGGGCAGGCCGGGTAGCCCGGTGCCGGGCGCACGCCGCGGTAGCGTTCGCTGATCATGGCGGTCAGGTCCAGGGGCTCATCGGGTGCATAACCCCACCAGTCGGTGCGCACACGGTAGTGCAGGCACTCGGCAAAGGCCTCGGCCAGGCGGTCGGCAATGGCCTTGAACAGGATGGCGCTGTAGTCGTCGTTGGCATCCATGAAAATCTGGTCGCGCTTCTCCGCGCCAATGCCGGCGGTCACTGCAAACAGCCCGGCATAGTCCTGCGCCACACCCACGGGGGCCACGAAGTCGGCCAGGCAGCGGCTGGGCCGCATGACGCCATCGATCTCCTGCTTCTCGGTTTGCTGGCGCAGGCCGTACCAGGTCATGGCCACCTGGCTGCGCGATGTATCGGTGTAGAAGGCGATGTCATCGTCATCCACCGTGTTGGCCGGATACAGGCCCACCACCGCGTTGGCCGTGAGCCAGCGCCCGTCAATCGCGCGCTTGAGCAGGGCCTGGCCATCCGCCAGCACCTTTTGCGCCTCCACCCCCACTACCTCGTCCGTCAGGATGGCCGGGTAAGGACCCGCCAGGTCCCAGGTCTGGAAGAAGGGGCCCCAATCAATGAAGCGCGCCAGCTCGGTCAGATCAAAATTGCGCAACACGCGCCGGCCCAGGAACTTCGGGACCGTGGGCTGGTAGGCAGACCAGTCCACCGGCGTCTTGTTGGCGCGGGCACGCGCCAGCGGCCACAAGGGAACCTGCTTCTTGTTGGCGTGCTGCAGGCGCACCGTGTCGTAGTCCACAGCCAAGGTCTGCAGGAAGCCCGCAGCCTGCTCGCCCAGCAGGCTTTGCGCCACGCCCACGCTGCGGGAGGCGTCGGGCACATAGACCACGGGGCCGTCGTAATGCGGCGCGATCTTCACGGCGGTGTGCACGCGGCTGGTAGTGGCGCCACCGATCAGCAACGGCATTTTGCGCAGGCGGAAGTATTCATCCTTCTGCATCTCACCGGCCACATAGGCCATCTCTTCCAGGCTGGGGGTGATCAGGCCCGACAGGCCAATGATGTCCGCACCCTCGGCCTTGGCACGCGCCAGGATTTCGTGGCAAGGGACCATCACGCCCATGTTCACCACCTCGAAGTTGTTGCACTGGAGCACCACGGTGACGATGTTCTTGCCGATGTCGTGCACATCGCCCTTCACCGTGGCAATCACGATCTTGCCCTTGGGCTTGGCCTCGCCACCCGCCTCCACCATGGCGGCTTTTTCGGCCTCGATGTAAGGCAGCAAATGGGCCACGGCCTGCTTCATCACGCGGGCACTCTTCACCACCTGGGGCAGGAACATCTTGCCCTGGCCGAACAGGTCGCCCACCACATTCATGCCGTCCATCAGCGGCCCTTCGATCACATGCAAGGGGCGCCCGCCCTGCGCCAGGATGGCCCGGTACGCTTCCTCGGTGTCTTCAGAAATGAAGTCGGTGATGCCATGCACCAGCGCGTGGCTCAGGCGCTGGCCCACGACCACGGGGGCGTCTGCCGTGCCGCGCCAGTCGAGCTTGCGGCTCTCGTCGCGCGCCGCACCCTGGGCGCTCTCGGCAATTTCCACCAGGCGCTCGCCGGCGTCGGGGCGGCGGTTGAGGACCACGTCTTCCACGCGCTCGCGCAGGCCCGGCTCCAGGTCGTCGTACACGCCCACCATGCCGGCATTCACAATGCCCATGTCCATGCCCGCCAGGATGGCGTGGTACAGGAACACGGTGTGGATGGCTTCGCGCACCGGGTCATTGCCGCGGAAGGAAAAGCTCACATTCGACACACCGCCCGACACCTTGGCGCCTGGCAGGTTCTGCTTGATCCAGCGCGTGGCCTCGATGAAGTCCACCGCGTAGTTGTTGTGCTCCTCAATACCCGTGGCAATGGCAAAGATGTTGGGGTCAAAAATAATGTCTTCAGCGGGAAAGTCCAGCTCGTTGACCAGAATGCCGTAGGCCCGCGCGCAGATCTCGATCTTGCGCTGGTAGGTGTCGGCCTGGCCTTTTTCATCAAAGGCCATGACCACGGCGGCAGCGCCATAGCGGCGCACCAGGCGGGCCTGCTGCTTGAACTGCTCCACACCCTCTTTCATGCTGATGGAGTTGACGATGGCTTTGCCCTGTACGCAGCGCAGGCCGGCCTCGATCACGCTCCACTTGCTGGAGTCCACCATGATGGGCACGCGCGAGATGTCAGGCTCACTGGCAATCAGCTGCAGAAAGCGCACCATGGCGGCCTGGCTGTCGAGCATGGCCTCGTCCATGTTGATGTCGATGATCTGGGCGCCGTTCTCCACCTGCTGGCGCGCCACGGCCAGGGCCTTCTCGAACTCGCCGTTGAGGATCATGCGGGCGAAGGCCTTGGAGCCGGTCACGTTGGTGCGCTCGCCGATATTGACGAACAGGGTGTCGGCGTTGATGACCACCGGCTCCAGGCCGGACAGCATCATGGGGGTGGGAATTTGCGAACGAAACATGGAACTCACCGATCTATCTGGGGATATCAGGTGAGCGTCGTTGCAGGGTATGCGTTGTCCAAGCCTGGTGGGGAAGTTCCCGCACTGCAACGCTCCTTGGACAGGCTGTATTTTAGCGCCCTCCAGAGGGCGCTTTTGACACTCCTGGTGTAGCCCTGAGGCTCAGCCGTATTTGGGGTAGGCGGCCGGCAAATGCAGGGCGCGGGGAGCCAGTGGGCTGACCGCCGAGCCAATGGCCGCAATGTGTTCGGGCGTGGTGCCACAGCAGCCACCCACGATGTTGACCAGGCCTTCCTGCGCAAACTCGTGCAGCAGGCGGCTGGTGACATCCGGCGTCTCATCAAAGCCGGTCTCGGCCATGGGGTTGGGCAGGCCGGCGTTGGGGTAGCAGCTGATAAAAGTATCAGGTGCCACGCGGTGCAGTTCCTGGATGTAGGGGCGCATCAGGGCCGCGCCCAAAGCGCAGTTCAGGCCGATGGCCAGGGGCTGTGCGTGGCGCACGCTGTACCAAAAGGCGGTGACCGTCTGGCCGCTCAGGATGCGCCCCGAAGCGTCCGTCACCGTGCCGCTGATGATGAGCGGCAGGCGCTCGCCCGAGGCCTCGAAATAGCTGTCGATGGCAAACAGCGCGGCTTTGGCGTTCAGGGTGTCAAAAATGGTTTCCACCAGCAGCACATCGGCACCGCCTTCCACGAGGGCTTTGGTTTGTTCGTAGTAGGCCACGTTGAGCTGCTCGAAACTGATGTTGCGCGCACCGGGGTCATTCACATCCGGGCTGATGCTGGCAGTCTTGGGCGTGGGGCCCAATGCACCCACCACAAAGCGCGGCTTCTCGGGGGTGGAATAGGCGTCGCAGGCGGCACGCGCCAGGCGGGCGGAGACGAGGTTCATCTCCACAGCCAGATCGGCCATGTCGTAGTCGGCCTGGGCTATTGTTGTGGCGCCAAAGGTGTTGGTTTCGATCAGGTCGGCGCCGGCCGCCAGATAGCTTTCGTGGATGTCAGAAATGATGTCCGGGCGGGTCAGGCTGAGCAGCTCGTTGTTGCCCTTCACATCGCGGTGGAAGTCCTTGAATCGCTCGCCCCGGTACTGCGCTTCACCGAGCTTGAAGCGCTGGATCATGGTGCCCATGGCGCCGTCGAGGATGGCGATGCGCTGATCCAGAATGCCGGGCAGTTGCTGGGCGCGGGTGTAGCGTGAGGATGTCAAGGTATGCATTTTCAATGAGGGTGTGGCGGGCTTGCTGCCTGCTGGAGTCGCTTGGTATGGCGGCCGGCAGCCTACTGCGACCGATCCTAACGCAAGTGGATAGCCCGCCAGTGGGCGAGGGGGTGGCTAAGGGGTCTCGGCAGCGTTCGCCGGGTCGCGCTCCGGGAGGCGCAGCGCCTCGTCAAAATCAAAGCTGGCTATGAGGCCTCCTGCCTCTGCGGCATGGGGATGTACTGACTGCAGCAGATTGGCCTACAGCGCACACAGCTCCGTGGTACCAGGGTCGTTCTGGGCCAGCAATTGGCGTATATCCCACAGCGCTTCTTGCGCCTGGTGTGCTGCTTAGCGGTCAGTGCCTGCGGATCCCCGTGACCTATGCCGCCACCCCCATCGAAGTTGCCTGGGCCGAGTCCCACGCCGACACCCTGGCCTGTCATGGCGCCATACGCGCCAATCGCAAGCTGGCCCTGGAAAGAAATGAACGGACTCTTGCGCTACGGGGAAGCCACCGAGCGCAGCGACCAATGCACCTATGGCCGGCCGAGCTGGCGGCAGATCAGCCTGAAGGCGCTGGACGCGTTGCTTTTGCGGGGCCGATAACTAGTCACCAAGACGGCTCTTGACTATTCCTTTGTGATCACTTGAGAGGAGAGACAAAGATTGCATCCAGGTAGTGAACCTCGTGGGTCGCAGCGTTGAACGACAGGTGGTCATAATCCTTGTACATCCACTCGCCCCCGTTGGACAGGCTGGGGCAGATTTTGTCGCTGCACAAAAATTGCATGGGATCGATCACCTCGGCGCCAGTGTTTGCAGCAATCTGCAGCAGTCTGGATCGTACCGGCTGGCTTCGCTCGATGGCCACTGACAAGGGCAAGGCCGGCGGCAGGGAAAGCCGGATATCGCCCAGGAAACTGCGACTCATCTTGGAGTGAGCATCCAGTTCGTCGCCGAAGGGATTGTCCAAAACAATGACAACCCGCTTGCCTGCGCGCTTGAGGGTCTCGATCGTGTGTCGAATGGTGCGATCGACCCCATCCATCTGGGCCGGCGATTGCAATGGCAGGTCAAAAATCCCCTTGCGCCCGCCTTTGCCGGCGCCGCAACAGCGCATGGATTGGTCCACCCTGTCGCTGCCATATTTGTAGGCCCAGAAGTAGGAAAAAACCACCACCTGGATGCGCCTGTCCGCGACGACCCGGCTGTCCATTTGGGGCGGGAAGTCGGGCTCGGCGAACATGACGCTGACTTGGGTCGAAGGCGTGCGCTCCAGTACCGCGCTCACCGTATTCCAGTATTGCTGGGCATGGCTGTCACCCACAAACAAGACCCGGGCATCACCGCCAGGGCCCAGCGTCATATAGCCGTATTCCGCGTCACGGTGGTAGCCCTTGGGTTCGGGATAGCGCTTGTAACGCCAGGCCTCGGAGATTTTCTGGATCAGTTGCGCATCTTCTGAGGTGGTGGGTATGCGAAACGCCAGGCCATCGCGCTGGTATGCGTTCAACCCCAGGGCGCCAAGCAAACCGACCAACAGGCACAAAGCCGTGGTTTTGCCGGCAGGATTGCTCCAGGTTCGCAGGGGACGCTCGACCATCCGGTAGGTCAGCCAGGCCAGCAAAAAGCCCATGACCATGAGGGCAAACCGAAACGGTACGGAGGGTGTGGCACCCTCAATGATGTTGGCAAAGGACAGCAGCGGCCAGTGCCACAAATAAAGCGGGTAGCTGATCAGTCCGATGGCCACCATCAGGCGGCTGGCAAAAATGGTGCGGTTCAACCAGGCAGCCGGACCCGCCGCAATCAGCAGACAGGCGCCCAGCACCGGAAACAAGGCCCACCCCCCTGGATACAGATTACCCTTGTGCAGGCCAACAGCGGCCAGCACGATAAGCAGCAGGCCTCCGCCGGCAAACAGGTTGTTGACCCGTTCCGTTCGTGCGACTGCAGGGGCTTTGCGCATTTGCATGTAGGCCAGCAGCGAACCCGCCAGCAACTCCCAACAGCGGGTGTGGAGCATGAAAAAAGCCTGCGTAGGGTACAGCTCTACGCTGGCGATATTGATGCCAAACGACAGCACCAGCAGCATCGTCACGAGCGCCAGGGCACCCAGGCCAAAGCGCCAGGCCGCCCACATCAACAAGGGAAAAAACAGGTAAAACTGCTCCTCTATGGACAGTGACCAGAGGTGCATCAACGGCTTCAATTCCGAGGCGGTGTCGAAATATCCGGCCTCCGCGCTCAAAACAAAATTTTGGGCGAATCCCGCGCCACCCGCCATCTGCTTGCCCAACTGCTTGAATTCATCTGGCAGCAGCACCAGCCAGCCATAGGCGTAGGAGGCCAGCAGCACCAGCGCGAGGGCCGGAAAGATGCGCAAAACGCGGCGGACATAGAACTCGGAAAAACGGAAATCGCCGCGCTGCAGGCTCCTGAATACGATGTTGGAAATCAGGTAGCCGGAGATGACAAAGAAGATGTCGACACCGATGAAACCGCCGTGAAGACTTTCGGGGAATGCGTGAAACGCAACGACGGCCAATATGGCAAGGGCGCGCAGGCCATCAATCTCGGGCCGGTAAACGGGATGTACGTTCTGCATTATTGACTTGTTTGGATACCGGAGCCCACCCCCTGGTGTGCCGGACACAGGAACCCAGCATGCCCCGGGTCGACGGACATCGTTTCAGCCTGCGTACCTGGCAAAGCCCGCGCAGGACCTGCGGGCCAGCCTTCGCCGCCAGGCCAGCGACTTGAGGACTCAGTCAACCCAATACCTTGGGCACGCGGTTGTTGCGCAGCCGGAAGGCGTCCGGCATGCCCGAGCCCAGCAGCGGGCGCAGGTACATGCGAAAGGCGTCGGTAACACCGGTGCCCGCCGCATCAATGAATTCGTCTTCCATCACGCGGGTCTTGCCGGCCACCGCGTCCAGTGGCAGCAGCTCGTAGTCCACCGAATAGAAGCCGGTGCGCTTGATGGCCACCGAACCGTCGGTGGTGCCCCACATGGCGAACTGCACGGCCTTCTCGCCCACCTCGCGCGCTTCGCGCTGGTCCACATCCGACACGCAACCAATAAAAGAGCGCTGCAGGTAGCCAAAGGTGTCGCCGCGCACGCGCTTGATCTGTAGCTTGGCCTTGATTTCCTCGCACAGCAGATCGGCCAGCGCGCCGTTGCCGCTGAGCTGCACATTGCCGTGGGCATCGTGCTCCAGGTCCTTGGCCAGCAGGGCTGCAATGGGTTGGCCCGAGGCGTCGTGGATGCCCTCGGACACGGCAATCACGCAGCGGCCATAGCGCTCGTAAGTGGCCTTTACATCGGCCAGAAACTTCTCCAGCACAAAGGTGCGCTCAGGCAGGTAAATCAGGTGCGGGCCGTCGTCCGGAAATTTCTTGCCCAGGGCCGATGCCGCCGTCAAAAACCCGGCGTGCCGCCCCATCACCACGCCCACATACACACCAGGCAAGGCCGCGTTGTCCAGGTTGGCACCGGCAAAAGCCTGCGCCACAAAACGCGCCGCCGAGGGAAAGCCCGGCGTGTGGTCGTTGCCCACCAGGTCGTTGTCAATGGTCTTCGGGATATGGATGGCGCGCAGGGGGTAGCCGGCCTTGTGCGCCTCTTCCGACACGATGCGCACCGTGTCTGAAGAATCGTTGCCACCGATGTAGAAGAAGTGGCCTATCTGGTGTGCGCGCAGCACCTTGAAGATCTCCTTGCAGTAGGGCACATCCGGCTTGTCGCGGGTGGAGCCCAGCGCGCTGGACGGCGTGCTGGCCACCAGCTCCAGGTTGTGGCTGGTCTCCTGGGTGAGGTCCAGAAACTCTTCGTTGACGATGCCGCGCACGCCATGCATGGCGCCGTAGATGTGCTGCACTTGCTGGAAGCGCCGCGCCTCCAGGGCCACACCGACGAGGGACTGGTTGATCACAGCGGTGGGGCCGCCACCCTGGGCTACAAGAATTTTTCCGGAGGACATGGGCTTTCCTTCAAGGCTCTGAATGAGAGCCGAAGCATACCCGCTGAATCTGAGCCGGAGGGGCGAATATTCCTGAGAGACTTGTGCAATTTCCCTTCGGGGATCGTGCAATTCCCCTGCGGGGCTTTTGTAGTCCCCCCTCCCCCCAACCCCCTCGCCCCCGCCGGGGCGAGGGGGAGCCAAAGCGGACAGCCGATTTGGCTTCTGCGCGCCGAATACGGAATTACAAACGGAATGCCGCTACGGTTCTTCTTTTCCGTGAGCGCAAGCAACCTGCATGGAATTTAGACGCACGCCAGTAAGGCGGTGGCCGAAGCGAGGCAACCAAATCGGCTGTCCGCTCCAGGCACCCCTTACCCCGACGGGGGGTAAGGGGCGGGGGGGATGGGGGAGTTAAAAAAGGTAGAGGGGCTAAATAGCCACCGAAGCCAAATCAGTGCCCACCACCCAAATAAGCCGCCTTCACCGCAGGATCATCCCGCAACTGCGTAGCCGGCCCGTGCACCGAGATACGCCCGTTCTCCAGCACATAGCCATAGTCCGCAACCTTCAGCGCGGCCGCCGCAAACTGCTCCACCAGCAGCATGGTCACACCGCGGGACTTCAGGTCTTCGATGATGCGGAAGACTTCTTCCACCAGGATAGGCGCCAGTCCCATGGAGGGCTCATCCAGCAGCACGATGTCCGGGTTGAGCATCACCGCGCGGGCCATGGCCAGCATTTGCTGCTCGCCACCCGACAGGGTGCCAGCCAGCTGGGTGCGCCGCTCCTTGAGGCGTGGAAACAGCTCCAGTGCCCGGTCCAGATCACCGGCCACGTCGCCCTTGGGGCGGCTGCCGGTCAGACGCGGGAAGGCGCCCAGAATCAGGTTATCCGTCACTGTCATGGTGGCAAACACGCGCCGGCCTTCGGGCGAGTGGGCCAGGCCCAGCTTGGCAATGGTGTAGGACTCCAGGCCATCGATGCGCTTGCCACTCAGGGTGATTTCGCCACTGCTGGCCTTGATCATTCCCGAGATGGCACGCATGGTGGTGGTCTTGCCAGCGCCGTTGGAGCCGATGAGCGTGACCACCTTGCCCTTGGGCACCTCCATGGAGATGCCGTGCAGGACCTGCACCTTGCCGTAACCGGCTTCCAGATTTTTGATTTGCAACATTGTCGGGTCCTGTTCTTATGTGGCGGTGCCACCGAGGTAGGCTTCAATCACCTTCTCGTCGGCCTGTACTTCGGCGGGCTTGCCCTCGGCAATCTTCTGGCCAAAGTCCAGCACCGAGACGTTGTCACACACGCCCATGACCACATCCATGTGGTGCTCGATCAGGATCACGGTGATGCCGTGGTCGCGGATCTTGCGGATGATGGTGATCAGTTCCTTGATGTCGGGGGCGGTCAGGCCCGCAGCCGGCTCGTCCAGCAGCAGCAGTTGCGGGTCCAGCGCCAGCGCGCGGGCAATTTCCAGCAGGCGCTGCTTGCCGTAGGGCAGGTTGCGCGCTTCTTCATTGGCCAGATCGGACAGACCGACGAACTCGATCAGACCCAGTCCGCGCTCTACAGAGGCAGCCTCTTCGCGGGTGTAGCGCGAAGTGTGCAGGGCCACATCAACGATGTTGCTGGCAAAGCTGTGGTGCAGGCCGACCTGCACGTTTTGCAGCGCCGTCATCTCGCCAAAGAGTTGCACGTTCTGGAATGTGCGGGCAATGCCGGAGAGCGCAATGTCCGAGGACGTGCGACCCACCACCGAGCGGCCAGCGAACTCTATGGAGCCGGCAGTAGGCACATAAATGCCGGTCAACACGTTCATCATCGTGCTCTTGCCCGATCCGTTGGGGCCAATCAGGCCGTGGATGGTGCCGCGCTTGACGAACAGGTCCACCTGGTTGATGGCCTTCAAGCCGCCAAACTGCATCAACACGCCCTTGGCAATCAGCAGCTCTTCACCGCCACCGGTGCGTGAGGCATTCATGATGGCATCCTTGTGGATACCACCAGAGAGCACCACGGCACGGCCGCTGGCCACGCTCTTGCGTACAAACAGGTTGCGCACAAAGCCCACGATGCCGTCCTGCAGGTAATACACCACGAACAAAATCATGAGGCCGAAGACGGACAGGCGCCAATCGGTAATGGACTGCAGCCAGAACGAGAAGCCGGCCAGGGCGGCCGTGCCCACCACCGGCAGGGCCATGGCCCTGGGCGTGGTCATCTTCTTGGACACGGCAATAGCGCCACCCACCAACATCAGCACCGCCAGAACAGACGCGACGACGCGGAACATCTCCAGGTCATCGAGCAACTTGGGCAGAATCACAATGATGGCCGCACCCAGCATGGAGCCCACACGGCTCTTGCGTCCGCCCATGATCACTGCCAGCAGGAACAACACCGTGAGCTCGAAGTTGTAGGTGTTGGGAGAGATGTACTGCTCGGAATAGCTGTACAGGCTGCCTGCAAGACCGGCAAAGCCGGCGCTGATCACGAAGGCATAGACCTTGTAGCGGTACACCGAGACACCCATACAGTCGGAGGCCACGGGGCTGCCGCGCAGCGCTTCAAAGGCACGGCCCAACTGGGATTTCAGGATGCGGTCCACCACCACCAGCGAGATGATCATCAGCACCAGCACCATCCAGTAGAAGGCGTCTTCACTCAGTTGCATGCCACCCAGCGAAGGCTTGGGAATCTTGATGCCCAAGGGGCCTTCGGTGAGGAAGTCCATCTCGTTGATCAGGATCTGGATGATGGTGCCAAACGCCAGGGTCACCATGGCCAGATAAGGCCCGCTCACACGCAGCGCGGGCAGCGCCAGCAACGCGCCAAAGCCTGCAGTCACCAGCACGCTGGCGGGCAGGATCATCCAGAGCGGCAGACCCAGTTTGAGGAACAACACACCTGCGGTGTAGGAGCCCACGCCGAACAGACCGGCATGGCCCAGCGACACTTGGCCCGTGTAGCCCACCACAATGTCCAGGCCAAACAGCAGGATGGCGTAGATCATGATCGTGCCGATCATGTGGATGTAGTACGGGTTGTGGGACAGCAGTGGTGCCACCGCCAGGATGCCAAAGCCGATAACGCCGGCAATAAGAGACTTGCGGTTCATGTTCAGACTTTCTTGATCGCGGATTTGCCGAACAGGCCGGATGGCTTGAAGGCCAGCACCAGCAGAAGCAGCACCAGGCCGGGCACATCCTTGTAGCCGGTGGAGAGGTAGAAGCCGGTGGTGGTTTCAGCCACGCCCAGAATGATGCCGCCCACAATGATGCCCATACCGCTGGTCAGGCCGCCGATGATGGCCACGGCAAAGGCCTTGAGGCCCAGCACCGCGCCCATGGTGGCGCCGGTCAGCGTGAGCGGCGCAATCAGCGCGCCGGCAAAGGCAGCGGACGCGGACGAAAGGGCATACGAGAAGGTGATCACCAGGGCGGTGTTGATGCCCATGAGCTTGGCCGCATCGCGGTCATTGAAGGTGGCCACCACGGCCTTGCCGTAAATCGTCTTGCGGTTGAAAAACTCCACCGCCAACATCATGGCGATGGCGCCGATCACCACCAGGATTTCCATGGGCAGCACATTGGCGCCCAGAAATTTCATGGGGGATTCTGACAAGGGCGAGGGGAACTTGAGGTCGTCGCGTCCCCATACGTTCTCAGCCACATTCTTGAAAATAATACCCAGCGCGATGGTGGACATGATCCAGCCAAATTCGCTCTTGATCTTGATGGCCGGTGCCACACCGATGCGCTCGACAAAGGCGCCCTGCACCAGGCCGAAAACAATCACGATGGGCAGCATGAGCCAATAATTGACACCCATGTTGACCAGGGTGAGACCCACCATGGCGCCCAGCATAAGGGCGTCACCCTGGCCGAAGTTCAGGGTGTCCGATGTTTGAAAGGTCAGTTGGTAACCAAAGGCGATGACTGCGTAAATCATGCCCATGGCAATACCGCTGTACACAAGCTGTAACAGGATTTCCATGAAAGGGTCCTTAAAAAAATACCGTTGATAACGCCGCATTGCGGCCTAAAAAAAGCACCGCGCCAGTCACCAGGACCGGGGCGATGCCTGCTGCGCAAAGCGCCGCTTACTTCTTGATGGTCAGAGCGCCCTTGGCGTTGGCATCCTTCACGCGCACTTCGGAAGCCTTCTTCTGGTCTTCAGGGTAGGCGTAATCCACCTTGCCGTTCTTGACCTCACCGAACACCGGAATGTTCACGGTGATGGCCTCATGGTCCTTGGCAGTGAATGGTGTCTTGTAGGTGGTGACCACACCGTCCACCGGGGTCTTCAGGTCTTCCAGTGCGGCCTTGATCTTCGGGCCATCGGTGGAGTTGGCCTGCTTGATGGCAGCTGCGAGCAGGTAGATGGAGTCATAGCCTTGCGCCGCCGACACGGGCGAATCAATACGGCCATTCTTGGGGTTGAAGGTCTTCAGGTAGTTGATGATGAAGGACTGGCGCTTCGGGGTCGTGGGCGCCTGGATAAAGGTTTGCGGCATGCGCGCGCCTTCACCGCCAGGGCCTGCGTTGTCAATGAAGTTGGCCATGGACAGGGTCCAGCTGCCGACCATGGGAACCTTCCAGCCCAGCTTGGTCATGCCGTTGGCAATCTGTGCCAGCTCGGGTCCGATGGCGTAGGTCAGGATGGCTTCGGCGCCGGCTTCCTTGGCCTTGAGCAACTGGGCCGTCATGTCCACGTCCTTGACGTTGAACTTCTCGACAGCCACGGCCTTGATGCCCTTGAGCTCCAGTGCCTTTTCCAGGTCAGCGCGGCCGAGCTGGCCGTAGTTGGTGGAGTCGGACAGGATGGCGACTTTCTTGAAGCCGCGCTTGACAATGGCCTCTTCCACAATCATGGGCGCCTGGATGCTGTCGTGCGCCGCATTGCGGAAGATGTAGTTCTCGGGCTGGTCATCGAACTGGTGCGTAACCAGCGAGCCGGTGGCCACGTTGTTCATGACCGGGATCTTGGCTTCCTGGTAGAAGCGCTGCGAGGCCAGGGCCACACCGGTGTTGATGAAGCCGACGGTGGCGGCGACTTTTTCCTTGTTGATCAGTTCCTGGGCGATTTGCACGCCGCGCTCGTTCTTGGCTTCATCATCGCGCTCGATGATTTGCAGCTGGCGGCCGATGACGCCACCGGACTTGTTGATTTCATCCACGGCCAGCTTGACGCCGTCGCGCATGCTCACGCCCATGGAGGAAGAGCCGCCGGTGAAGGGGCCGGAGACACCGATCTTGATGGGGTCCGCTGCCAGGGCCAGGCCAGAGAGGCTCAGTACCGCTGCGGACAGGGCGATTCGGGATGCGAGTTTGGCGAAGTGAAATTTCATGTTGTCTCCGTATTTGAAAAATAGGTCCTACGACGCTGAGCAAGCTGCTTGCAGATCGCCGCCGCGTGAGCCCGAGTCTATGCACGGGTCAGGCCGTAATCTATAGGCGTTTGCCCCACATTCCGGGCCGTATTCAGCATGCCGTCAGCTAAACAGGCCCATTCGCGATGAAGAATTTTCAGGCCCAAACCCAAAAAATTTATTCATGCAAATTTCCTAGGGTTAACCCTTTGTCTTGGCAGTAAAAAGCACCGCCTTAGTGCGTCACGGATTGGGAGAAAAAATTCAGCACGATGACCCCGGCCGATATCAGGGCAATGCCCAAAAATGCGGGCGCATCGAGCTTCTGGTTGAACAGCAACCAGCCCACCAGGGTGATCAGCACCACCCCCACGCCAGACCACACGGCGTAGACCACCCCCACCGGCATGGTGCGCAGTGTGATGGACAGGGTGTAGAAGGCCGCCGCGTACCCGACCACCACCACCACTGAGGGCAGCAGGCGCGTAAAGCCATCAGAGGCCTTGAGGGCCGAGGTGGCGACCACTTCCAGGACGATAGCGACCGACAGATACACCCAGTTCATACAAGCCCCCGAAAAAAACACCCTCAGCCTTAGAATCATCTGGCTGATGACCCCTGCCCCAGACTCTACAACGCCCCTGCGCGCTGCCCCATCCCGAAGCCGACGCGTACTGACCGAAACACGCTCCCTCTGGCAACTGGCCTGGCCCATCCTGATTGGCCAACTGGCCACCATTGGCATGTCTGTGACCGATGTGGCCATGGCCGGCCATGCCTCGGCACAGGACCTGGCCGGCGTCTCACTCGGGGTCTCGATCTGGAACATGACCATCCTCACCCTGATGGGGCTGCTGATGGCGGTCAGCCCGGTGGTGGCCCAGCATGTGGGCGCTGGCGAGCTCGACGCCGTGCCCCATGTGGTGCGCCAGGGCCTGTGGAAGGCGCTGGCCGCGGGCCTGCTGGCCTTTGTGCTGGCCAACCTTGCCGCCGAAGTCTTTGACCACATGGACCTGGAGCCCGCCGTACGCGACGTGGCCAAGGGCTTTGTGCATGTGGCCAGCTTCAGCCTGCCGGCCTTCAGCTGTTACCGGGTGCTGTATGGCTACAGCACCAGCATCAACCAGACCAAGCCCATGATGGTGATCGCGCTGGCGGCCCTGCTGCTCAATGCGTTGATCAACTGGGTGCTGGTGTTTGGCAACTGGGGCTTTGCGGCCATGGGCGGCCTGGGCTGTGCCTGGTCCACCATGCTGTGCGTCTGGTTCAGCCTGGGCGCCATGCTGGCGTGGATGCGTCTGGCCCCGGCCTACCGCCGCACCTGGCCCTTTGACCATTACGAGGCACCGCACTGGCCGATGCTGCGCAGCCTGTTCAAACTCGGCCTGCCCATTGGCGTGACCTATTTCGCCGAGACCACCGCCTTCAGCCTGATCGCCCTGCTGCTGGCCCGTTTTGGCAGCGCACCGGTGGCGGCACACGCGATTGCGCTGAACTTCACCTCGCTGACCTTCATGGTGCCCTTGAGCCTGGGGCTGGCATTGCTGCCCCGCGTGGGCCAGAGCCTGGGCGCGGATGACCCGCTGACCGCGCGCTTTCGGGCCTGGGTGGGCGTGGGCTTGACGCTGGTTTTTTCCGTGTTGTCAGCTGTGGGCATTGCGTGGTGGCGCATGCCGATTGCACAGGCCTACACCAGCGACCCGCAGGTGGCCATGCTGGCCGCGCAACTGCTGGTGTTCGCGGCCCTGTTCCAGCTCTCGGACTGTACGCAAGTGGTGATCAGCTGCGCCATACGCGCCTACAAGGTCACGCGCCCGCCCATGGTGCTGCATCTGGCGGCCTTTTGGGGCATCTGCCTGCCACTGGGTTGCGTGCTGGGCCTGGCGCCGCAATGGGTGCCTTTTGCGCCGGCAGTGCCCATGCAGGCACAGGGCTTCTGGATTGCGCTTGTTGTGGGCCTGAGCGTGGCCGCAGGCGGCCTGTTGGTCATGCTCAGCCGTGTCACGCGCAAGCACCTGGCTGCCGTCTGATGGCACCATAGCCTGATGCAAACACAAGCTGCCCTGCCCTTTCACATCGCCTTGGCCGGACCCACGGCCTGCGGCAAGACTGCGGCCGCGCTGGAGATTGCCCGGCGCTGGGACGTGGAAATCATCAGCGTGGATTCGGCCCTGGTCTACCGCGGCATGGACATCGGCACGGCCAAGCCCAGTGCCGCCGAGCAGGCCGCCGTGGTGCACCACCTGATCGACATCCGCGACCCGTTGCAGGCCTATAGCGCGGCCGACTTTGTGCGCGATGCCACCGTGCTGATCCACGCCATCCATGCGCGCGGCAAGCTGCCCCTGCTGGTGGGCGGCACCATGCTGTACTTCAAGGCCCTGGCTGAAGGGCTGGACGACATGCCCCCCGCCGACGCCCAGGTGCGCGAAGCGATTGCGCAGGAAGCCGCCACATTGGGCTGGCCCGCCATGCACGCACTGCTGGCCACAGCAGACCCTGTGACCGCGCAGCGTCTGGCCCCGGCCGACAGCCAGCGCGTGCAGCGCGCCCTGGAGGTGTACCGCGTCAGCGGCCTGCCACTGTCGCACTTCCATGCAGCCAAACGTGATCGCAGCGCGGTGGGCAACAGCCTGCTGGTATCGCTGGAGCCCACCGAGCGCGCCTGGCTGCATGCGCGCATTGCCCAGCGCTTTGAGGCCATGCTGGCAGACCATTTTCTGGACGAGGTGCAGCGCTTACGTGCACGCGGCGACCTGCATGCCGACCTGCCCTCCATGCGCTGCGTGGGCTACCGCCAGGCCTGGGAGGCACTCGAAGGGCTGTGGCCCATGGCCGAACTGCGCGACCGGGGCGTGTTCGCCACGCGCCAGTTGGCCAAGCGCCAGATCACCTGGCTGCGCTCCATGCCCCAGCGCCAGATCGTGGCCAGCGACAGCCCTGCAGCACTGGACCAGGTGCTGCAGCACGTGCACGCCGCCCTGCAGAACAACCCTTTGGCCCAACCTTAAAGCCTGGCTCTGCTACAAACACGCCACCGATGACCCTCCAGATACACAACTTGGCAAAACACTATGGCAGCACGCCGGTGTTTGCCAACGTGTCACTGGACGTGGTGCCGGGCGAGTTCGTGGCCATCGTGGGGGAGTCCGGGGTGGGCAAATCCACCCTGCTCAACTGCATGGCCGGCCTGGACCATTGGGACCAGGGCACGGTGCAACTTGAAGGCGTGGACGTGGGCGCCTTGAACGAAGACCAGCGCGCCTTGCTGCGGCGCGAAAAAGTGGGCTTTGTGTTCCAGGCCTTTCATGTGCTGCCGCATCTGGATGTGATGCAGAACGTGGCCCTGCCCCTCATGCTGCTGGGCCAGGACTACGCGGACCGGGTACAGGCCATGCTGGAGGCCGTGGGCCTGGGTGCGCTGGGCGCGCGCCTGCCACAGCAACTCAGCGGCGGGCAGTTGCAGCGCGTGGCGATTGCACGGGCACTGGTCCACAATCCGCGCCTGCTGCTCGCAGACGAGCCCACGGGCAACCTGGACCCCTCTACCGCGGCCCTGGTGATGCAGGCCCTGGTGCAGCAATGCCGCGCGCACGGAACCTCGCTGGTGCTGGTCACCCACTCGGCGGCAGCCACCGAAAAAGCCGACCGGGTGTTGCACCTGGACACGGACGGCTTAAGCCAGCCTTAAGCGCTCCACCGCACAGACTGTTACAAGGCCGACAGCCCTTGCAGGCAGCTTTGTCATATTTCCAGACAACAATGGGCGCATGAGCTGGAAAATGTCACGCCTTTCTTCAAGTCTGATGGGACTGATGCGTGACCCTGCGCGCAATTCGGAGGCAGTGGCCCATGTGGAACACATCCGTGACGAGATGCTGGACTGCATGGAATTGTTCCTGAACCCCAAGACCGAACGCCCACCCGTTTGGGCCCGTGTGCAGTATGCCGATGACATCCAGAGCCTGTGGTTTTTGCGCAGCGACCTGATGCACATGCTGTGTGACCATTGTGGCGAGACCCTGGCAGCCATCAAGGTAGACACCCTGACTGCGCTGTTTCGCGGCCACATTCCCAAAGCGCAATTCGCCAGCGCACGCCGACGCCGTTAAACCGGCTGGGGTTTCAAGGCAGGCCGCTGCGCCCGCAAGCCCTCTGTCGTCACAATCGGGCCATGTCCTTCGTGCTCTGGCCCCTGCTCAAAACCTTTTCCCTGCAAGAGCTGCTGCACCATCCCTGGCGCACCGTGGCGGCGTTGGTGGCTGTGATGCTGGGTGTGGCGCTGGCCTTTTCGGTGCACCTCATCAATGCCTCGGCGCTGGACGAGTTTTCGCAGGCGCTGCGCTCGGTGGGCGGGCAGGCGGATCTGGAGCTGCGCAGCCGCTCAGTCAGCGCCAGCCTGGATGAGGCGGTGTTGCAAACTCTGCGGCAAAACCCCGCTGTGGCCACGGCCTCGCCCGTGCTGGAACTGAGCACCTACGCCCTGCCCGCCCTGCCTTTGGTCAAGCCCGCCGATCCTTCCAAGCCCACCCAACGCGTGCTGCTGCGCGTGCTGGGTGTGGACGCCCTGCAAGTGGCCACCCTGGCGCCCGACCTGATGCCTATGCCCACCGGCGATGCAGACCGCATGGCCTTGTTTGCCCCCGACACCGTGTTTCTGAATGCCGCTGCGCGCCAGGCGCTGGGGGATGGCAGCGTGCAGTTGCAGCAAGGCCTGCAGCTCAAGAGGGCGGCAGTGGAAGGCAGCGTGCGCGCCCCTGGCAACCCGCTGGCGGTGATGGACATTGGTGCGGCCCAGGACTTTTTTGGCAAGCGCGGGCAGCTCACCCGCGTGGACATTCGCCTGCAGCCTGGGAGCGACCGCGAGGCCGTGGCGCGCATCCTGGAGGGCACACCGGGCTGGAATGCCGAATGGAAGCTGAGCCAACCCGGAGATGCGGCCGAACGCATTGGCAACTTGTCGCGCGCCTACCGCGTGAACCTGACCGTGTTGGCTTTGATTGCGCTGTTCACCGGCGGCTTTCTGGTGTTCTCGGTGTTGGCTTTGAGTGTGACGCGCAGGGCCCAGCAATTCGCCCTGCTGGGCGTGCTGGGTTTGACCGGTTCCCAGCGCCTGCACCTGGTGCTGCTGGAGGCCGGCCTGCTGGGGCTGCTTGGCAGCGCGCTGGGCATTGCCCTGGGCACGGGGCTGGCGGCACTGGCCCTCACCCTGCTGGGAGGCGACCTGGGTGGCGGCTACTTTGCCGGTGCTGCGCCACCCCTGCAGTGGAGCACGCTGGCCGCACTGGTGTTTGCCGCCCTGGGTGTGGCAACCGCCCTGGTGGGCGCCTGGTGGCCCGCCCGCCTGGCACAGGCCCTGCCACCGGCCCAAACCCTCAAGGGCCTGGGCGCCTTGCAAGACCACCGCCATACCGCCTGGATGGGCCCGGCCCTGTTGCTGGCCGGTGGCCTGCTGGCCATGACGCCGCCGCTGTGGGGTATGCCACTGGGCGCCTACCTGAGCGTGGCCCTGCTGCTGGTGGGCGGCATTGCCTGCCTGCCCTGGCTGGTCGGCCAGGTGCTGGACCGGGTGGCGCCGCTGCTGGCCCACCGGCTGCTGCCCTTGCTGGCGGTGGAGCGCGCGCGGCGTGTGCGCCAGAGCGCGGCCGTGGCGGTCAGCGGTGTGGTGGCCTCGCTCAGCCTGGCGGTGGCCCTGACGGTGATGGTGAGCAGCTTTCGCCATTCGGTGACCACCTGGCTGGACACGGTGCTGCCCGCTTCGCTGTATGTGCGCAGCGCGGGCAGCGGCAACGCCAATGAGCTGGCGTATTTCGATCCGGCTTTTGTGCAGGCCGCAGCCCGTGTAGGCGGCGTGCAGCGCCTGTCGGCCCAGCGCACCCTGCAGCTCACGCTGGATGCAGCCAAGCCCGGCGTGGCCCTGATGGTGCGCAGCCTGCAGGATGCACAGGGCCGCACCGCGGGCCTGCCCTTGGTGGGCGATGCCGTGGCCGTGCCTGCGGGGCGCATTGGCATTTATGTGAGCGAGGCCGTGGTGGACCTGTATGGCGCACGGGTGGGCCAGAACTTTGCACCGCTGCAACAGGTATTTGCTGCAGGCAGCACGAACACCGCTGGTGCACCCATGTTTTTCGTGGCCGGCATCTGGCGCGACTACGCGCGCCAGTTTGGCACCATCGCCATGGACAGCGCCGACTACGCGCGCCTGAGCGATGACCGGCGCGTCAACGACTTGGCCTTCTGGCTCCAGCCCGGTACCGATGCCGAGGCGGTGGAGCAGGCCCTGCGCACGCTGGCCGACCAGCTGGCAGGCACACCCGATGGACAGGCCGGGCAGCTGCTGGAGTTTGGTTCGGCCACGCAGATACGCGCCACCACCCTGAAAATTTTTGACCGCAGCTTTGCCGTGACCTATTGGCTGCAGGCGGTGGCCGTGGGCATTGGCCTGTTTGGCATTGCGGCAAGCTTCAGTGCGCAGGTGCTGGCACGCCGCAAGGAGTTTGGCCTGCTGGCCCACCTGGGCCTGACGCGCAGCCAGATCCTGCGCGTGGTGGCGGCAGAAGGTGCGGCCTGGACCAGCCTGGGCGCCATCGCCGGAGTGGCGCTGGGCCTGGCTGTGGCGGTGGTGCTGGTGCACGTGGTGAACCCGCAAAGCTTTCACTGGAGCATGGAACTCAGCCTGCCCTGGCTGCGCCTCCTGGGCCTGGCCGCTGCGGTGGTGGCAGCGGGCACGGTGACGGCCTGGCTGGCAGGCCAGGCCGCCGCAGGGCATGACGCGGTGATGGCTGTGAAGGAAGACTGGTAGACCCCGGGGCAGCGTTGGCGTTTGCCGCTTGCTAAGATGGGCAATGCCCCACCGCAGCCCGCCAGACCACCCTCTTCGCCACGACAGCAATGCGCCCACGCCTGAAGCTGCGGCCCAGGCCTGGCTGAGCCAGGCCATCAGCCGCATCGAGGCCGACTACCAGCGCAGCGCCGACACCCACCTGATTCCCCTGCCCCTGCCGGTGCTGGCCGAGGCTGGCATTGACCTGTACCTCAAGGACGAGTCCACCCACCCCACCGGCAGCCTCAAGCACCGGCTGGCGCGCTCGCTTTTTTTGTATGCGCTGTGCAATGGCTGGGTGCATGCGGGCTCCACCATCGTGGAGGCCTCCAGCGGCTCCACGGCTGTGAGCGAAGCCTACTTCGCGCGCCTCTTGGGCCTGCCCTTTGTGGCGGTGATGGCACGCAGCACCTCGCCTGAAAAGATTGCCCAGATCACCTTTTACGGCGGACGCTGCGAGCTGGTGGACACCGCAGCCGAGGTCTACGCCCGCGCACAGGCCATAGCGGACGCCACCGGCGGCCACTACATGGACCAGTTCACCTACGCCGAGCGCGCCACCGACTGGCGCGGCAACAACAACATCGCGCAAAGCATGTTCAGCCAGATGGCGCATGAACGCCATCCGGTGCCACGCTGGGTGGTGGTGGGTGCAGGAACGGGCGGCACCAGCGCCACCATTGGCCGCTTCCTGCGCTACCAGCGCCATGCCACGCAGCTGTGCGTGCCGGACCCGGTGGGCTCGGTGTTTGGCGCCTACCACCGGAGCGGCGACCGCACACTCAAGGGTGCGGGCTCGCGCATCGAGGGCATAGGCCGTCCGCGCGTGGAGGCCAGCTTTGTGCGCAGCGTGGTGGACCGCATGCTCGAAGTCGCCGATGTGGATTCGGTGGCCGCCATGCGTGAACTCTCAGCCCTGCTGGGGCGCAAGGTCGGGCCCTCCACCGGCACCAATCTGGTGGGCATGCTCACGCTGGCAGCCGAGATGCGCGCGCGCGGGGAGCAGGGTTCCATCCTCTCGCTGCTGTGCGATGCCGGTGAGCGCTACCTGCCCAGCTACCACGACGCCGCCTGGGTGCAGGCGCAGCTGGGTGACTGCAGCGAAGCCCAGGCGCGTATACGTGCAGCCCTGCGGTAGAGCTGTGCGCTTGCCCCTGCCTACGGGTCTTTTTGCCAGCCGCCGCCAGTGGCTGGCCGCTGGTGCTGGGCTTGGCTTGGGCGGCGGCCTGGGGCAGGCAGTCGCGCTGGCGGCCCCGGCAGAAGCCAAGCCCCGGACGCTGAAGTTTCCGCGCGATGCCGGGGCCCATCTGGATTTCCAGACCGAGTGGTGGTACCTCACCGGCTGGGCCAGCGCGGCTGGTTCGGGCAGTGCCCAATCGGCCGCAGCCACAGCGCCCGATGCGGCCTATGGTTTCCAGATCACTTTTTTTCGCAGCCGCGTGGACACCACGCAAGGCCTGCAGTCGCGCCTGGCGGCCAGGCACTTGCTGTTTGCCCATGCGGCCATTACCGATGTGCGGGCCACGCACCTGTGGCATGACCAGCGTATTGCGCGCTGGTCGGGTGAGGCACCCGGAGACAACCCGGCGGACACCGCCTCGGCCAGTGCGCTCAATACCGGCGTGGTGTTGAACGACTGGTCGCTGCTGCGTGATGGCGCGGACCTGCGTGCCCAGTTGCGCACCCAGGACTTTGCCATGGACCTGCGCTTTGCCGCCACCCAGCCGCTGCTGCTGCAGGGCCAGCAAGGCCTGTCGCGCAAGGGGCCCGAGCCGCGCCAGACCAGCTACTACTACAGCCTGCCGCAGCTGCAGGTGAGCGGCAGCCTCAGCCTGCAGGGCAAGGCATTGGCCGTTGGCGCAGGCAGCACCGCCTGGTTGGACCACGAGTGGAGCGATGAGATGCTGCCCACAGGCGCCGTGGGCTGGGACTGGCTGGGCATCAACCTGTTTGATGGCAGTGCGCTCACCGCCTTCCAGCTGCGCGACAAGAACGGTGCGGCGCTGTGGGACGGCGGCTCGTTCCGTGCGGGAACCAGCCTGTACACCTTCAGCCGCGGCGAGGTGACCTTCAAGCCCCAGCGCCTGTGGCGCAGCCCGAGCAGCCGCGCCAGTTACCCGGTGGAATGGCTGGTGCGCACACCAGCCGACTTCTATATGGTGCGTGCCCTGGTGGACAACCAGGAACTCGACAGCCGCAACTCCACCGGCGCGATTTACTGGGAGGGCCTGTGCGAGGTGTGGGACAGCAATGGGCACAAAGTGGGACGCGGCTATCTGGAGATGACCGGCTACGCCGCGCCCCTGAAAATGTAGCCCCCACGGGAAGCGAAAGCTTTGCCCCCACCGCTTGCAAAATTGAACACTGCCTTCACATAAAAGCCCATGACCAAAGAACGCCCCAAGGCCAGCAACCCCAAATCCCTCTCCGGCCTGTTGCCGTTCCTCACACCCTACCGCGGACGCATAGGACTGGCCCTGTGCTTTCTGGTGCTGGCGGCCATGGCCACGCTGGCCTTTCCGCTGGCGCTGCGCAGCCTGATAGACAGCGGGCTGATGCAGGCCAACAAGGGCGACCAGGTGATGGCCCTGCGCGAGCACTTTGGTTTGCTGTTTGCCGTGGCCGTGGCCCTGGGTGTGTTTTCGGCCGGGCGCTTTTATATGGTGAGCTGGTTGGGCGAGCGCGTCACGGCTGACCTGCGCAATGCCGTCTACAGCCATGTGCTGCACCAAAGCCCCGAGTTCTTCGAGACCACGCAAACCGGCGAGGTGCTCTCGCGCCTGTCGGCCGACACCACGCTGGTGCAGACCGTGGTCGGCTCCTCTCTGAGCATGGGCCTGCGCAATCTGGTGATGGGCCTGGGCGCCCTGGGCATTCTGGTCTGGACCAATCCGGTGGTGATGCTGGGTGTGGCCGGCGTGCTGGTGTGCATCGTGGTGCCCGCCCTGTGGTTTGGCCGGCGCGTGCGCAAGCTCTCGCGCGCCAGCCAGGACCGCATTGCCGACTCCAGCGCGATTGCCGCCGAGGTGCTCAACGCGATTCCCGTGGTGCAGAGCTACACCGCAGAAGGCCGCGAGTCCGCCCGCTTCAACACCGCCACCGGCAACGCCTTTGAGACCGCCATTCGCCGCACCCGTGCGCGCTCGGTGCTGGTGGCCTTCATCATCATCGCCACCTCGGCCGCGCTGCTATGGGGCCTGTACCAGGGCACGCAGGCGGTGATGGCTGGAACGATTACGGCCGGGCACTTGGGGCAGACGGTGGTGTACGTGATCATCCTGGCCGGTGCCTTTGCGGTGCTGGGCGAGGTTTATGGCGACCTGCTGCGCGCAGCCGGTGCCACCGAGCGCCTGATGGAACTCTTGGGCACGCAGTCGCCGGTCACCTCGCCGGCGCATCCGGTCACGGCGGCCATGCCGGTGGCGGGCAGTGCCATCCAGTTTGCGGACATAGGCTTTAACTACCCGTCGCGCCCCAACCAGGCGGCACTCTCCGACTTTTCACTCAAGATAGAACCCGGCCAGACAGTGGCCATCGTGGGGCCGAGCGGTGCGGGCAAGAGCACGGTGTTCCAGCTGTTGCTGCGCTTTTATGACCCACAAAGCGGCGCCATTGTCCTGGACGGTGTGGACACGCGCCAGATGTCATTGGAGGCGCTGCGCCAGCGCGTGGGCATCGTCCCGCAGGACGCGGTGATTTTCTCCACCTCGGCGCTGGAGAACATCCGCTACGGCCGGCCGGACGCCAGCGATGCCGAGGTGCACGCCGCCGCCACGGCCGCCTTTGCCGACAGCTTCATCCGCGCCCTGCCCGAGGGTTATGACACCTTCCTGGGCGAGCGCGGTGTGCGCCTCTCGGGCGGACAGCGCCAGCGCATTGCCATTGCGCGCGCCATGCTGAAGAACCCGCCCCTGCTTCTGCTGGACGAAGCCACCAGCGCGCTGGACGCCGAGAGCGAACGCGTGGTGCAGGACGCGCTGGAGTCCGCCATGCGCGACCGCACGACGCTGGTGATTGCCCACCGTCTGGCCACCGTGCAAAAGGCCGACCGGATTGTGGTGCTGGACCACGGCCGCCTGGTGGAGCAAGGCACGCACGCCGAACTGGTCGCGCTGGGCGGCGTGTATGCCGGGCTGGCGGCACTGCAGTTCAACGTCTGAGGCGTCCCACCCGGCCTCATTGAAAGCGAGCTTGAATTCCGCAGGGTGCCGCCCTACACTTGTCGCACCAGATAAACGCCCAAGGAAGGTTCTCCATGGAAGCTGTCAAAACTTCATCCAGCCAGGCTCTGCAGGCCCCACAAGCCAGCAAACGCGTCGAGCGCACGGAGCGCACCGAGCCAAGGTCCAACCCTGAAACCCAGGCGCAAGCCCTTGCGGCCAAAAAGGCCGAAGTGCAGCCACCACCTCGCGCCACCGTCAACACCCGGGGCGAGATCGTGGGCCAGCTATTGAACGTGAAGGCCTGAGTTGGCTCTTGCCTGACAGGCTTTAGACCATGGTTGCCATCGCCGCCACCAGTTACGCCACGCCGCCCTCTCAGGTCTGGCAGGGACGCTCCCGGCTGGAGCAGGCACGCAGGGATGCCGACCAGGCCGAAGCCAACGCCAGACAACTGCGCACCGAGGCCGAACAGGCCGAACAGGAGGCGCAGCAGAGCCAGGCCAGGGTCAGCAGTGTGGGCGCGCAAGTAGCGCAGGCAGAGAACACCTACAGCGCGCAAGTGCGCAAGCAGATAGCTTCTGCCTCCACCAACCAAACAGAGGCGGCCCTGGCACCTGCCAGCAAGCCTGCGGCCAATCCTTTGACCGTGACAGCCAGCGCCAAGGCAGTGGCCAGTGAGGCCTGGTCAAAAACCAGCCAGGCGCCCAGCACGGGGCGCTTCGTCAACCAGTCGGTTTGAAGCCCACAGGGTCACCCTAAGCACACAACCTCAACTATAAATATTTTGCATAGTTGAAGCCTTAAACGGCCTTGGACAGCTTGAATTGGCAGGCCTACAGTGCTGGCTATCCCCCGTACTTCAAGGAGCCAGCATGACAACAGACACACCCGGCGGCCATAAGCCCGCCGTTATCACCAACCCCTACGGCCACCCCCTGCCCTCGTATTTGCAGAGTGATAACCTGGGCCCCTGGGGCGTCTACCTGCAACAGGTGGACCGCGTCATTCCCTACCTGGGCCATCTGGCGCGCTGGGCCGAGACCCTGAAGCGCCCCAAGCGCGCGCTGATTGTGGATGTGCCGATTGAACTGGACAACGGCACCATTGCCCACTTCGAGGGCTACCGGGTACAGCACAATGTGTCGCGCGGCCCTGGCAAGGGCGGCGTGCGCTTTCACCAGGACGTGACGCTGTCCGAGGTGATGGCCCTGTCGGCCTGGATGTCGGTGAAGAACGCGGCCGTCAACGTGCCCTACGGCGGCGCCAAGGGCGGGATTCGCGTAGACCCCAAGACGCTGTCGCGCGGCGAGCTGGAGCGCATGACGCGCCGCTACACCAGCGAGATCGGCATCATCATCGGGCCAACCAAGGACATTCCGGCACCCGACGTCAACACCAACGAGCAGATCATGGCCTGGATGATGGACACCTACTCCATGAACGAAGGCGCCACCGCCACTGGCGTGGTGACCGGCAAGCCAGTCGACTTGGGCGGCTCGTTGGGTCGGCGCGAGGCAACCGGCCGCGGCGTGTTCACCGTGGGCGTGGAGGCAGCGCGCCACATTGAGCTGGACATCAGCCATGCCCGTTTGGCGGTACAGGGCTTTGGCAATGTGGGGGGCATTGCCGCCAAGCTGTTTGCACAGGCTGGCGCGCGCGTGGTGGCGGTGCAGGACCACGGCGGCACCATTTACCAGGAGTCGGGCCTGGATGTGCCCCTGTTGCTGGAGCATGTGGCAGCCAAGGGCACAGTGGCCGGCTTTGCCAAGGCCGAGGTGCTGGCCAACGATGCCTTCTGGGACGTGGACTGCGACATCCTGATTCCGGCGGCACTGGAGCAGCAAATCAACGCGTCGAATGCCGGGCGCATTAAGGCGCGCATGGTGATCGAAGGTGCCAATGGCCCCACTACACCTGAGGCCGATGACATCCTGCAATCGCGCAACATCCTGGTACTGCCTGACGTGATTGCCAATGCGGGCGGTGTGACGGTGAGCTACTTTGAGTGGGTGCAGGACTTCTCCAGCTTCTTCTGGAGCGAGGACGAGATCAACGCCCGTCTGGTGCGCATCATGAAGGAGGCCTTTACCGGCGTCTGGCAGGTGGCGCAGGACAAGAAGGTGAGCCTGCGCACTGCTACCTTTATCGTGGCCTGCACCCGCATCCTGCGGGCACGCGAGCTGCGCGGCCTCTACCCCTGAGCGGGCGAGGGTCGCGGGGCCCTTGGGCCCTGCCCCCTTATTGCAGGATTTTTTTCAGCGACTGCGACAGGGCTACAGGCAGGATGTCTATGCCCTCTTCCACCAGGGCGCGCGCCTCATCCACCGTGGCCTGGCCCCGGATGGCACGCTCCTCGGTCTCGCCATAGTGCATCTTGCGCGCCTCTTCGGCAAAGCTGTCGCCAACGTCCTGGGTACTGGCCACAATGCGTTGCGACAGCTCCAACCAGGCGGCGGTGAGGGATGCATCGGCAGAGGCCAGAGCGACAGCCTGGGCACCGGCAGCAGGGGTGGCCGGGCCGTATGCGTCCGGCAATCCCATGTTGAATCGATCGCCATGATCAGGCATCGTCCCCACGAAGGAGATCATGGAGACTATGAATCAAGTGTCGACAGTGGCGCGCCCTCGCCGGCGTGAGTACAGCGTGGAGTTCAAGGCATCGGTGCTGGAGCAATGCCGCCAGCCGGGTGCATCCCTGGCGGGCATTGCGTTGGGCCATGGAATTAATCCGAACATGGTGCACCGGTGGATGCGTGAGGAACGACAGCGTCAGATGCTGATCGATTTGCAGCAAACAGCCTCGGCCTTCGTTCCGCTGCAGCTGCAGGCTTCAGCGGCTACCGGTTCAAGCTCAGTCCCAAACCTGCAAAGGCCGGTCGAACCTGATACCACCGCACAGACCATTCACATCGAGATCCAACGTGGCGGCGCAACGGTGAGCGTGCACTGGCCACTCTCTGGTGCAGCCCAATGCGCTCAAGTGCTGCGTGAGTTGCTGCGTTGATCCGTATCGACTCGGCCTGGCTGGCGACAGCGCCGCTGGACATGCGCGCCGGGACGGACTCTGCACTGGCCCGCGTGGTTGCCGTCTTCGGTGCTGCCCAGCCGCACCATGCCTATGTGTTTGCCAACAAGCGAGCTAACCGGCTCAAGATCCTGGTGCACGATGGCATTGGCATCTGGCTGGCAGCACGCAGGCTGCATCAGGGCAAGTTTGTCTGGGCTTCCGACTGCGACACCCACCGCAGCCTGGAGCGGGTCCAGCTTGATGCGCTGGTATTGGGCCTGCCGTGGCAACGCGTGGGGCAGGCAGGTGTCATTACCGTGGTGTGATCGTCGTAGGTATTGGTATCTGCTGCCAATTGGGAGATGTGCCAATGGTGGGTGTGCTGCTGTACTGGCACAGTAGCGCCCATGGTGGTGGATCAGCATTCCTTGGACGAATTGAGCGCAGAGCAACTGCGCGAGATGGCAGCGCGATTGATGGGGCAACTGCGCCACCAGAGTGCGCTGCTGGAGAAGCTCAGCTACGAGAACGCACTGCTCAAGCGCATGAAGTTTGCGGCCCAGTCCGAGCGCTTCAACAGCGAACAACGCAGCTTGCTCGAAGACGAGATTGACGCCGACCTGGCCGCTGTGGCGGATGCCATCGACGCGCTCAATACCCAACAAGCCTCGGCACCGCAGACCAAGCAACAAGCCAAACGTCAACCCTTGCCGGCCAATCTCCCACGCCGTGAGATTCGTCACGAACCCGATTCCACGACCTGCCAATGCGGCTGCCAATTGAAACGCATTGGTGAGGACGTGGCCGAGAAGCTGGACTACGTGCCCGGTGTCTTCAGCGTGGAGCGCCATGTCCGTGGCAAGTGGGCTTGCAGCCAATGCGAGACCATTGTGCAGGCCCCGGTGCCGGCCCATGTCATCGACAAAGGCATCCCCACCACCGGACTGCTGGCCCAGGTGCTGGTCGCCAAGTACGCAGACCACCTACCTCT
>NZ_QFZK01000015.1 GCF_003415675.1 Rhodoferax lacus | reverse complement strand
TCAATACCAATTGTCGTAATCTCCATGGTGGACGCTCCTTTCGCTTCAGAGGGTTGAAAACACACCCCTCACTTTGGCACTTTGATGCCGCTAATGCGAGGGGGGCGTCCATTCCATTGGCCCGGCGCCGGGTTGCATTTCTCTCCGACTAAAGAGCTATCCCTAAAACGCTGGCCTGCAGCGACCCGAGCACGATCGCAGCGATCTGTAACAGCAACAGCAAGGCCAGTGGCGACAGGTCCACACCGCCCACCAACGGAATGATGCGGCGTATCGGCATGAGGGCTGGTGCCACCAGACGGCCCAGCAAGTCGGACAAATAGGACTGGGTCTGCACCCAGGACAGCACGGCGTACAGAATCACCAGGCCGGTCAGCGTGGAGATAGCCATGCGCACCACGCCAAACAGCGCCAGCACCACCACGCCCAGCCAGCCCGCACCGCCACCCAGCATCAGCCACTGCGCGCCGAACAGCGCCAGTTGCACCAGGAAGGCGGCCACCAGGCTGGCGGTGTCCCAGCTGCCCAGTGCGGGCAGCACACGGCGCAGCGGCAGCACCAGCCAATCGGTGAGCGCAAACATGAATGGGCCCATGGGATTGCCCGAACGGGCCGACATGGGAATGCGCTGGTGCTGCATATACAGGCGCAGCAGGCACACGCCGGTAAGCAGTCCGGCAGCAACTTCCAACAGCAGGGAGACGATTTGGTAGAGCATGGTGGGGTGGGTTTGAAGCAGCCAGAATCATAGCCCGAGAGCGGCGCCAGCCCACCCTCTTAGAATCGAGGGTTACGCACCCTGTTGTGCGCCTGTTATTTTCCTGTTTCGCCCCATCCACACCGCAAGCTTTCCATGTCCGATACCACTACTGCCGCCGCACAAGCACCCGCTCCGCAAGACGAGAACCAGCTGATTCTGGAGCGCCGCGAAAAGCTCAAGGCCCTGCGCCAGGCGCAGCAGGACGGCAAAGGAGTTGCCTTCCCCAATGACTTCCAGCCCAGCCACAAGGCCGAGCAGCTGTTTGCCGAATATGACGCGCACGCCACCGAGATCCTGGCGGGCATGAATGTCACTGTGAAGGTGGCCGGTCGCATGATGCTCAAGCGCGTCATGGGCAAGGCTAGCTTCTGCACCCTGCAGGACGCCTCTTTTGGCAGCAGCGGTGGTCGCATCCAGATCTATGTGAAGGGAGAGGACGTGGGCGAAGAGCTGTACGCCGCCTTCAAGCACTGGGACCTGGGTGACATCGTGGCAGCCGAAGGGCTGGTCTTCAAGACCCGCACCGGCGAGCTCTCTATCCACGCCAGCAGCGTGCGCCTGCTGACCAAAAGCCTGCGCCCCATGCCGGACAAGTTCCACGGCATCAACGACCAGGAAGTGAAATACCGCCAGCGCTATGTGGACCTGATGACCGACGAGTCCTCGCGCAAGCGCTTTGTGGCGCGCAGCAAGGCTGTGAGCGGCATCCGCGACTTCATGGTGCAACACGGTTTTCTGGAAGTGGAAACGCCCATGCTGCACCCCATTCCCGGTGGCGCCAATGCCAAGCCTTTCACCACCCACCACAACGCGCTGGACCAGCAGATGTTTTTGCGCATCGCGCCCGAGCTCTACCTCAAGCGCCTGATAGTGGGCGGGTTTGACCGGGTCTTCGAGATCAACCGCAACTTCCGCAACGAAGGCATCTCGGTGCGCCACAACCCCGAGTTCACCATGATGGAGTTCTACGCGGCCTACTGGAACTACCAGGACCTGATGACCTTCACCGAGCAGCTGGTGCGCGACGCCGCCATCAAGGCCGGTGACTCGCTGCAACTGAGCTACGGCGGCAAGCCGGTGGACCTCTCAAAACCCTTCGAGCGCCTGACCATTTTGGAGGCCATTGCCAAATACACCGAGGCCGGCGAAGGTGCCTACAACGCCGAGTGGCTGATCAACGCCCTGCGCAAGCTGGGCCACACCGAGGCCAAGCACCACCTGTCCACGCGCAGCCTGGCCAGCCTGCAGGTGCTGTACTTCGAAGAAACAGTGGAAGACAAGCTGTGGCAGCCCACGTTTATTTGCGAGCACCCGGTGGAAATCTCGCCGCTGGCGCGCGAGAGCGACACCAAACCCGGCGTGACCGAGCGCTTTGAGCTCTACATCACCGGGCGCGAGTTCGGCAACGGCTTCAGCGAGCTCAACGACGCCGAAGACCAGGCCGCCCGCTTCAAGGCACAGGTAGATGCCAAAGACAGCGGCGATGACGAAGCCATGCACTTTGACCACGACTTTGTGCGCGCCCTGGAATACGGCATGCCCCCCACCGGTGGCTGCGGCATCGGCATTGACCGCCTGATGATGCTGCTGACCGACAGCGCCAGCATCCGCGACATCATTCTGTTCCCCGCGCTGCGCCGCGAGGCTTGAAGCTCCAAGGCCTGGGCGCCACCGCCATGCAGGACGGCAGCGCAGACGCAGCCCAGGCGCTGTACCAGGCCGGTGAGCTCCACCTGCAGGCCGGCGAATGGGCGCAGGCCGCGCAGGCCTTCCGCCAAGCCTTGGCAATGGAGCCGCAACTGGCCGAGGCCCATGCCAACCTGGCCTACGTGCTGGACCAAAGCGGCGCCCTGGCCGAGGCGGAAAGCAGCTACCGCACCGCGCTGGCGCTGGCACCCTACAGCGCCACCATCCACCTGAACCTGGGAGCCCTCCTGGCGTTTAAGAAGCGCCATGCCGAGGCCGAGGCCTGCTACGCCGCCGCGCTGTCGCTGGAGCCGGACTCCAGCGCCGTGTGGTCCAACCTGGGCGCGCTCAATCTGAACCTGAAGAACGAGGACACGGCCGACGCCTGCCTGCGCCAGGCTATTGCCCTGGACCCCGACAACCGCCGGGCACGCT
The DNA here is from genome assembly GCF_003415675.1 of Rhodoferax lacus. Classification (GTDB taxonomy): domain Bacteria; phylum Pseudomonadota; class Gammaproteobacteria; order Burkholderiales; family Burkholderiaceae_C; genus Allorhodoferax; species Allorhodoferax lacus. The sequence continues at coordinate 78,430 of NZ_QFZK01000015.1, read as the reverse complement.
TCAACCTGGCCTACCTGCAACTGCGCCATGGGCATTACGCCGAAGGCTGGGAGCTGTTCGAGGCGCGGGACTGGTACCGTGCCCTGGCCCAGCGCCTGGGCTTTGCACGCTGGCAGGGCGAGCCCTTGCAAGACCAGTCACTGCTGGTGACCTTTGAGGCCGGCCATGGCGATGTGATCCAGTTCTGCCGCTACATCCCACTGCTCAAGGCACGAGGCGCCAGTCGCATCACCCTGCTCTGCCACCCGGCCCTGGTGGCCCTGATGCACAGCGTGGCCGGTCTGGACGCAGTCTGCAGCTTGGACGAGGCGCTGCCACCCGAAGCCTTTGACTACTGGATGCCGCTGCTCAGCGCCCCCTACCACCTGGGTACGCGCGTGGACTCGGTGCCAGCGCACCTGCCCTACCTGCAGGCGGATCCGCACAGGGTGGCGCAATGGTCGCAGCGCGTGCCCACCAACCACGCCCTACGCGTGGGCCTGGTCTGGAAGGGCAACCCCCAGTTTGAAAACGACAGCGACCGTTCCCTGCCGCATCTGCGCAGCCTGGCACCCTTGTGGCAGGTGCCCGGCGTGCAGTTCATCAGCCTGCAAAAGGGCGCAGGGGAAAACGAAGCCGCGCAGTGCAGTTCGCGGCAAGCCCTGATCGATTTGGGTCCGGCCCTGCAGGATTTTGCCGATGCCGCAGCCCTCATCCACGCGCTGGACCTGGTAATCACTGTGGACACTGCCATGGCCCATCTGGCTGGCGCCCTGGGCAAGCCCTGCTGGCTGCTGCTGCCCTGGTACATGACGGACTGGCGCTGGGGCGCAGAGGGCACGACCACGGTCTGGTACCCGCAGGTGATGCGGCTGTTCCGCCAGGGCGCTGATGCAAATTGGACACCGGTGGTCGATGCGCTGCGGATGGCGCTGCTGGAACGTTGCACGCCGCAGCCCAAGCTGCCCGGCTGAGGCAGCCACCGCTATCATGCGGATCCCCCGAACATTCTTCCCATGCAAAACCAATCCGCCCGCGGCATTCTTTACCTGTGTTTTGGTGTCTTCATCTTCTCGCTGCAGGACGCCATCATCAAACAGGTCAGCGGTGGTTATGCCTTGACCGAGGTGGTGTTTCTGCGCTCCTGTGTGGGCCTGCCGATTTTGCTGGTACTGGTGCAACGCGAAGCAGGCTGGCGCGCCCTGTTTGCAGCGGGCCTGCTGCCGCTGGCCCTGCGCGCCCTGATCATGTTTGGGGCCTATACGGCCTACTACATGGCCTTCCCCGCCCTGCCGTTGGCCGACGCCGTGGCCCTGTACTTCACCGTGCCACTTTTTATTACGGCACTGGCTGGGCCGGTGCTGGGCGAACACATTGGCTGGAAGGTCTGGGCCGCGGTGGTGCTGGGCTTTGCCGGTGTGCTGGTGATGCTGCAGCCGGGCACCGGCCTGTTCAACCCGGCCGCCCTGCTCTCGCTCATCTCTGCGGCCCTGTACGGCTGCGCCATGCTGATGGCGCGCAAGATGGGCACGCGCCTGCCGACCTCGGTCATGGCTTTTTACCAAAATGGCTTCTTTCTGCTGGGCGCAGCCCTGGCAGCCGCGGTGCTGCACCAGCTGGGCATTGAACATGCCACGCATCCGAGCGTGGCCTTCCTGGTGCGGCCCTGGACCGTTCCCACCGTCACCGATGGGGCGCTGATTGGCGTCTGTGGCGTGGTGGCGGCCGTGGGCACCATGTTCCTGACAGCAGCCTATCGGGTGGCACGCAGCAGCACGGTCACGCCGTTTGAATACACCGGCATTTTGTGGGCGCCGCTGTGGGGCTATCTTTTCTTCTCGGAGATACCCAAGTTCACCACCTTTGTGGGGGCAGCGGTGATTTTGGTGGCTGGCTTGATTGCCATGCGCATGGCCCAAAAATGAGCATCGCGTATCTGAATGGCTACCCGCCTGAAACGGTGCAGCAGGTGGAGAGCCTGCTGCAGGCGCAAAAGCTGGGCCCCTGGCTGCAGAAGAAATACCCGGACGCCCACGGCATGCGCGATGACCGCGCCCTGTTTGCCTATGTGCAAGAGCTCAAGCAGCAGTACCTGAAGGGTGCGCAGCAGCTCAGCAAAGTGCTCTACGACAACAAGCTGCAAGTGGTGAAAAATGCGCTGGGCACGCATACCACCATCTCGCGGGTGCAAGGCTCACAACTCAAGGCGAAACGCGAGATCCGCATTGCCGCGCTGTTCAAGGACACACCACTGGAGTTCCTGCGCATGATTGCAGTGCACGAGTTGGCGCACCTGCGTGAGCGCGAGCACGACAAGAATTTCTACAAGCTGTGCTGCTACATGGAGCCTGACTACCACCAGTTGGAGTTTGAGGTGCGCGTCTACCTGAGCTACCTGGACAGCAGTGAACACGGCAGCGTGCAGCGGCTCTGGTCATAATCGGGGCTCACACCAAGACCCGAGCACCCACCATGACACGCCAAAGCCCCTGGGCCTCCAAAGTTGCCAGCCTGATTCAGGGCGGCAACGCCGCTGCTGCGCTGGCCCAGATCAAGGTCGCACCCAGTGTCAAGGATTTGCAGCAGCTGCGCAAACTCCTGGGCGCGGGCGGCCTGCTGCAACGCCACCCGGCGGTGGACGACGCCACCAGCGACATGATTGTGGCGCTGTCCTCACCCCGGCTGCACCGCTCACCCTGAGCTGCCGATGGCTGGGCGCTCAGCCCGACAGGAATGCAGCGTCACAAGGTTGCCCCAAGGTGAAAGTCAGGCAATCCAGTCCAACGCGTGCATGTACTCGGGCTGCACCATCAGGGTGTCCCAGTCCGGCGCGGCCTGGCGCGGCAGCAGGTTCAGGCGGCGCTGTTCGCTGGCTTCCTGCGCCTGCCATTGGCCCTTGAGTTGTGCCTCGGTCAGACCCGCAATCAACTCATCGATGGCGTGCCCTCCCCCCTCGCTGCTGGCCACCGACTGGTTGCACAGCAGCACCATGTCACAGCCCGCCCGCAGAGCGGCAATCGCAGCCTGGGTGTAGCTCAGGGCCTGGCCATCGAGCATGCGGGCTCCGGCCATGGACAGGTCGTCGCTGAAGATGGCGCCGGTAAATCCCATCTGGCCACGCAGGATGCCGTTCAGCCAGGTGCTTGAAAACCCGGCCGGGCGGCTGTCCACCTTGGGGTAGATCACGTGGGCCGGCATGACGCTGGTCATGCTGTTGCTCAGCCAGCGATAGGGCGCTGCGTCGTCCTGCAGGATGGCTTTCAAGCTGCGCTTGTCCACCGGAATGTCGGTGTGCGAATCGGCCTTGACGAAGCCGTGGCCGGGAAAGTGCTTGCCGCAATTGGCCATGCCGCTTTGCAGCAGGCCCTGCATCAGGCTTTTGGCCAGCAGGCTGACCACGCGCGGGTCGCGGCCAAAGGCGCGGTCGCCAATCACACCGCTGGCACCATAGTCCAGGTCCAGCACCGGGGTGAAGCTCAGGTCCACGCCGCAGGCACGCAGCTCAGCGCCCAGCACATAGCCACAGGCGGTGGCAGCGTTGGTGGCATCCAACGGCCCGGCGTGCCCTCCCCCCGCGGCCTTGCCCAGAGGCTTGGGTGCTGCCAGCCACATCTCGCCCAGAGCGCGCATGGGCGGCAGGTGGGTGAAGCCATCGGTCTTGAAGCGCTGCACCCGCCCACCCTCATGATCCACACTGATCAGCAGGTCGGAGCGCAGCTTCTTGATGCTGCGGCACAGGGCGGTGAGCTGCGCGCGGTCTTTCCAGTTGCGGGCAAACAGGATCAGGCCGCCCACCAGGGGGTGCTTCAGGCGTTCGCGGTCCACCGGGCTCAGGGTGAGGCCGGCGATGTCAATGATCAAAGGGGCGTGCAGGGTCATGGCAGGTTGCTAGGGGTTTGAGCAGGCAATCAGGTTGGTGTGGGTGCAGCCAGGTGTTCCACCACGCAGAAGCTGGCGGCGTAATCGGTCTCGTCGGTCACGGTAATGTGGGCTTGCAGGCTTTGAGCCTCAAACCACTGCTTGAGTTCGCCATGCAGCACGAGCACGGGCTTGCCGCTGGCCTCGTTGGCAATCTCGCACAGCTTCCAGGTCATGGGCATGCGCATGCCAAGGCCAATGGCTTTGCTAAAGGACTCTTTGGCGCTGAAGCGTGTGGCCAGGTAGCGGATGCCGCGTTCCGGCCAGCGCGCGCTACGGGTTTTCCAGGTCTTGAATTCGTGGTCACTCAGTACCTTGGCCGCGAAACGGTCACCGTGGCGTTCCAGGCTGGCGCGTATGCGCCGCACATCGCAGACATCGGTGCCAATGCCGTAGATCATGCCGGAGTGGCCCCCACGCTTGCCACTGCGTGTGCTGCGCTGCCCCCCAAGGGGGCCCTCGCGGCTTGGGACGGCCCGGCGCCGCTCAAGGCTTCACCCTCAAACACTCTATGTACGCTTCAACCGTTGCCGCATAGCCCAGCTCCAGCGCATCAGCGATCAGCGCATGGCCAATGGAGACTTCGCTCACGCCGGGCACCTGCTGCACAAAGGCGGCCAGGTTGTCGCGGTTGAGGTCGTGGCCGGCGTTGACACCCAGGCCTGCAGCCAGCGCCGCCTGCGCGGCAGCGGCAAAGCGCTGGAGTTGCGCGCCCTGACCGGGCGTGCCCCAGGCTGCTGCATAGGGTTCGGTGTACAGCTCCACGCGGTCGGCGCCCACGTCCTTGGCCGCCTGCATGGCCGAGGGCTCGGCGTCCATGAACAGGCTTACGCGCAAGCCCAGGGCGTGGGCCTGTGCAATCAGAGGCCCCAGGCGTGCGGCATCGGCCGGAAAGCTCCAGCCATGGTCGCTGGTGAACTGGCCCTCGCCATCGGGCACAAAGGTCACCTGGTGCACGGGCAAGTTGCGTGCACGCAGATCGGCCACGCAGTCCATCAGGTTGTGGAAGGGGTTGCCCTCCACATTGAACTCGCGTCCGGGCCAATCCTGCAGCAGGGCTGCCAAATCGCGCACATCCTGGTCCCGGATGTGGCGCGCGTCCGGCCGCGGATGTACGGTGATGCCCGAGGCACCCGCCTGCAGGCACAGGATGGCCGCACGCGTGACGCTGGGAATGCCCAAGTGGCGTGTGTTGCGCACCAGGGCCACTTTGTTGAGGTTGACCGACAACGCGGTGCGGGTAGGGTGTGCGGTGTTCATAGGGCCTGTATGTCCATCATCATTTGCCGGGAGCGCAGGGTCTTGACCCCGCAATGGTAGTGCAGCAGTTGGCGCAGCTGGGGCTTGAGCTCGGCCATCATCTCGGCACAGGCGCGCAAGGTGGTGGTGAAGGGTGCATCGTTGTGGATGGCGGCCTGCAGGCTGGTCCATTGCGCTCCCGTCAAAGCGCCACGCTCCTCGTTTTGGGCCTGGCGCAGACCACCCTCTGGCACCAGGGTGTAGCGGGTCGCGCCTTCCAGTGCGCCCAGGGTCAGGGTCTGTCGGTCCAGCTGCGGCAAAAGGCCGATCTCGCGCAACAGCAGCAGCTCCCAGGTACGCAAGGCCGCCTGCAAGACTTCACCGTGCTCGCTGGCAATGACCTGCACCACGCGGGCGTAAATTTCAAACAGCTGGGGGTGCGGGTCGTCGCGCGCCAGCAGGGTCAGCAGCAGTTCATTGAGGTAGTAGCCCGAGAGCAGCGCGTCGCCGGTGGGCATGACGTGGCCACCCTGCCACTCGGCGCTTTTGAGGCTGCGGATTTCGGCATCGCCCCCAAAGGCCAGCTGCAGGGGCTGCAGCGGCAGCAGGATGGGCCGAAAGCTGGAGGTGGGCCGCTTGGCACCCTTGGCCACCAACGCAATGCGCCCATGGTTGCGGGTGAACACCTCCACGATCAGGCTGGTCTCACTCCAGTCGTATCGGTGCAGCACAAAGGCTGGTTCGTCTGAGAATCGACGAGCAGCCACTATTCAGATGGATGTTTCGCCGCCGGGCCGCCCCAAGGCGAAACGCGCCCCCCTGGGGGGCAGCGCAGTACGCGCAGCGACAAGCGTGGGGGCATCATTCATACCCAAAACTGCGCACCCGCGCCGCATCGTCCGCCCAGCCGGAGCGGACCTTGACCCACAGCTCCAGGAAGACCTTGGCGTCGGCCAGCTTTTCCAGCTCGACCCGGGTCTCCATGCCGATGCGCTTGATACGTTCGCCCTTGTCGCCAATCACCATGGCCTTGTGGCCGTCGCGCTCCACCACGATGGTGGCGGCGATGCGCAGCAGGCGCTTCTGGCCCTTGCGCTGGGGTGGCTCTTCCTCGAACTTGTCGATCACCACGGTGGAGGTGTAGGGCAGCTCGTCGCCAGTCAGACGGAACAGCTTTTCGCGCACCAGTTCGCTGGCCAGGAATTTTTCGCTGCGGTCAGTCAGCTCGTCCTCGCCATACCACCACGCCTGCTCGGGCAAAAAGCCTTCGCACACGGCCAAAAGTCGCTCCACATCTTTCGGGTTCTTGGCCGACATGGGCACGAACTCCGCAAAGGCGTGTTTTTGCTGCATCTCCTGCAGCCAGGGCGCAATGTCGCCACGGCGGTGGATGTTGTCGAGCTTATTGGCCACCAGAATGGTGGGGATGTCTTTGCCCAGCAAGGCCAGCACACGCGCATCGGCCGGGGTGAAGCTGCCAGCTTCCACCACCAGCAAAATCAGGTCCACATCCGACACGGCGCCCTGCACCGCCTTGTTCAGCGACTTGTTGAGCGCATTGCCATGCAGGGTCTGAAAGCCCGGTGTATCCACAAACACGAACTGCGTGGCACCCTGGGTATGCATGCCGGTGATGCGGTGGCGCGTGGTCTGCGCCTTGCGCGAAGTGATGCTGATTTTTTGACCGACCAATGCATTGAGCAGCGTGGACTTGCCCACATTGGGCTTGCCCACAATAGCCACCAGGCCGCAGCGCTGGCCTTCGACCTGCACACCAGGTTCGGACAGGCGCGGCGTGCTTTTCAGCAGGCCTTGCAACATGGCATCCAGGTCGGGTTGCGCATCCTGGTCCACCTCGGCCGTACGCTCCACCGGCTTCCTGGTTGCCTTGGCTGCAGGCGCAGGTTTCTTCTCCTGCTTGGCTGCGGGCACGGGATACTTCAAGGCTTTGGCGGCAGACGCAGCCTCTTTCTCTGCCTTGCTGGGGGTCTTGAATACGGCTTGGGGGGGCTTGGTTTTGGGGGCGGTCATGTCGGGTATTTGGTTTGGAGTGTTTGCAGCATGGCAATGGCTGCGGCCTGTTCTCCGGCACGGCGCGAACCGCCAATGCCGCGCTCTGCCAGGCGGAGTTCGGGAATTTCACACTCCACGTCAAAAGTCTGTTTGTGCGCGGCGCCCAGAGTGCCAACCACCTTGTAGACCGGCAGTTTCATCTTGCGCCCTTGCAGCCATTCCTGCAGTGCGGTCTTGGGGTCCTTGCCGATGGCGTCCATCTGCGGGTTGATTTCCACAGCCTGGAACAGGCGTTGCACCAAGGCCTGCGCAGTCACGAATCCGGCGTCCAGATACACGGCGCCAATCACGGCCTCGAGAGCATCAGCCAGTATGGAGGGGCGCTTGTGGCCGCCGGAGCGCACCTCCCCTTCGCCCAGGCGCAGCAAGTCGGCAAGGCCCAGGTCCAGCGCGAGTTGGTGCAATGTCTCCTGCTTCACCAGATTGGCGCGTACCCGCGACAAATCGCCTTCGGGCAAGGAACCCAGCCGGGCATAGAGCAAATCGGAAATGGCCAAACCCAACACCGAGTCGCCCAGAAATTCAAGGCGCTCGTAATGGTCGGCAGAAAAGCTGCGATGGGTCAGCGCCCGCGTCAGCAGCGAGGGGGTGGCGAAGGCATGTTGCAGGCGGCGCTGCAACTCCTGAAGACTATCAGCCACCTTATTTGGATCGACCTTCGTACTTGAGGGTCAGGAATGCCGGGCCCACCAGATGAATTTCGCGCTCATAGGCAAAAGCCACCACCACCTTGTCGCCCTGCTTGCTGATGTCCAGGTCTTTGCTTGAAATCGACTTGATGTCATCGATCAGGCTCGCCTTGTCAAAAACGGAACGGATCTCCGCCGGGGTCTGGCCTTCGATGGCAGCCTTTTGCGCCGCCTTCTGGACCGCATAAAACTCGATCACCGTAGGAAAGACCTGGGCCGCAACAACGCCCGCCATGGCGAGCAGGGAAGCAAAAACGATCAGGCCAATAAACGAGATGCCACGCTGCCTGGATTTGTACTGAACTGACATTGTTTTTACTCCACACCTATCAATTAAAGGAACCAATCCGCTTGGGATTGCTGAAATTCATCCATACAAATATCGCTTTTCCGACGATATTGCGCTCCGGCACAAATCCCCAGTAACGGGAATCCATCGAATTATCGCGATTGTCACCCATCATGAAATACTGGCCCTCAGGAACCTTGCAGGTTACGCCCTCGATGGTGTAGCTGCAACCCTCATGGCCCGGGAATTTGTCGGCGCCGGGCACGAACGCGGGCCGGTCATCGTCGTTGAGCAAACGGTGTGTCTTCTCTCCCAGCAATTCCTCGTACTGCTTGTAATAACGCATGGCGTCTTCATCGAAGAATTCTGGCACGGTCGTGGTCGGCTGCACCCGGCCGTTGATGGTCAGGCGCTTGTTCAGATAGGCCACCGTGTCTCCAGGCACACCCACCACGCGCTTGATGTAGTCCAGGCTGGGCTTGGGCGGGTAGCGGAACACCATCACGTCACCGCGCTGGGGCTTGTTGCCTTCGGTGATCTTGATGTTGAGTACCGGCAGGCGCAGGCCGTAGGTGAACTTGTTCACCAAAATCAGGTCACCCACCAACAGTGTGGGAATCATGGAGCCCGATGGAATCTTGAAGGGCTCGAACAGGAAGGAGCGCAGCAAGAAGACAGTGATGATCACCGGGAACAGACCAGCGGTCCAATCCAGCCACCAGGGCTGCATGTACAACTTGACCTTGGCCTGTGCAATGTCGCCATCCACCTGGGCAATGCCCATTTTGGCAAGCTCGGCACGGCGCTGCGCATCGGCAGCCTCCAGGGCGGCCACTGCTGCTGCACGGCGTGGCAAAAAGTAAAAGCGCTCGGCCAGCCAGTACGCGCCTGTCACCACCGATGCCAGGAACAGCAGAAGGGCAAAGTTGCCCTCCAAAAAGCCGAGGTACCAGGAACCGGCGTACAGAACAAAGGCGCCAAGAATGGCTGCGGTCAGGGCTTGCATCAATCTTCCACCTGCAAAATAGCCAGGAACGCTTCCTGGGGAACTTCTACGGAACCAATTTGCTTCATGCGTTTCTTACCTGCTTTTTGTTTTTCAAGCAGCTTCTTCTTGCGTGAAATATCGCCGCCGTAGCACTTGGCAAGAACGTTTTTGCGCAGCGCCTTGATTGTCTCACGGGCAATGATGTTGGCTCCGATGGCAGCCTGGATGGCGACATCGAACATCTGGCGCGAAATGATCTCGCGCATCTTGGCCACCACGGCGCGGCCGCGGTAAGCGGACTGCGAGCGGTGCAGCATGATGGACAGTGCGTCCACCTTTTCGCTGTTGAGCAGGATGTCCACTTTGACCACGTCGGCGGCCCGGTATTCCTTGAACTCGTAATCCATGGAGGCGTATCCGCGGCTCACGGATTTCAGCTTGTCAAAGAAGTCCAGCACGATCTCGGCCAGCGGCATCTCATAGGTCAGCACCACCTGGCGGCCCTTGTAGGCCATGTTCATCTGCACGCCGCGCTTCTGGTTGGCCAGCGTCATCACCACGCCCACATACTCCTGCGGCATGTAAAGGTGCACGGTCACAATGGGTTCGCGGATTTCGGCGGTCTTGCCCACTTCGGGCATCTTGGAGGGGTTCTCCACGGTGAGAACTTCGCCGTCGTTCTTCATCACCTCGTAGACCACGCTGGGCGCAGTGGTGATCAGGTCCTGGTCGAACTCGCGCTCCAGACGTTCCTGCACGATTTCCATGTGCAAAAGGCCCAGAAAGCCACAGCGAAAACCAAAGCCCAGCGCCTGCGACACCTCGGGCTCATAGTGCAGCGAGGCGTCGTTGAGCTTGAGCTTTTCCAGCGCATCGCGCAGCGAATCGTATTCGCTGGCTTCGGTGGGGTACAGGCCCGCAAACACCTGGGGCTGGATTTCCTTGAAGCCGGGCAGCGCCTCGGTGGCGGTGGCCGCAGCTCCACCGGTTCCGGGTTTGATCAGGGTCACGGTGTCGCCCACCTTGGCCGCCTGCAACTCCTTGATGCCCGCGATGATGTAGCCCACCTCACCCGCTTCCAATGACTGGCGCGGCTCATTGGCCGGGGTAAACACGCCCAGGTTGTCGGCGTTGTAGCTGGCACCTGAGGCCATCATCTTGATGCGCTCACCCTTGCCCAGGCGACCGTCCACCACACGGACCAGCATCACCACACCCACATAGCTGTCAAACCAGCTGTCGATGATCATGGCGCGCAAGGGGCCATCGGGATTGCCGCGTGGAGCCGGGATGCGCGCCACAATGGCTTCCAGAATTTCGTTGATGCCCACGCCGGTTTTTGCGGAACAGGGAATGGCGTCGGTGGCATCGATGCCAATCACGTCTTCAATCTCGCTGCGCGCGTTGTCCAGATCGGCATTGGGCAAATCAATCTTGTTCAGGACCGGCAACACCTCCACACCCAGATCGAGCGCGGTGTAGCAGTTGGCAACGGTTTGCGCTTCCACGCCCTGGCTCGCATCGACCACCAGCAATGCGCCTTCGCATGCGGAGAGTGAACGGCTCACTTCATACGAGAAGTCCACATGCCCGGGCGTATCAATCAGGTTGAGGTTGTAGACCTGACCATCGAGTGCCTTGTATTTAAGCGAAGCGGTTTGCGCCTTGATGGTTATCCCACGCTCTTTCTCGATGTCCATCGAGTCCAAAACCTGGGCTTCCATTTCACGTGCTTCAAGCCCGCCGCAGCGCTGTATCAGGCGGTCAGCCAAGGTGGATTTGCCGTGATCAATATGGGCAATGATCGAAAAATTTCTGATGTGATTCATCAAGGGAGAGCTTCAAGTGATTGAATTAAAACGGACAGGCAAGAAAAAAGGGCGCGTCCGGTCTGGACGCGCCCTGAACCAACAATCTTTTGGCAACTGCGAAAGTTGGAACTTCATTGTAGGCAAAAAGCGCAGGGATCACAGCCAAAAAATTTGAAGAAAAGGACAGTTGCAAGCCCACAACAGAATACTTATGCACAACTTATTAACAAAACGAGGGGCAGCATCAAGGACAACATGTGGGCGAACTGTGGATCGCCTGTGGGATGTCCAAAAACATCCCATATCATGGACTTTTGGCCATTCTTTATAGCCAAATCGACCTTGGACGGGCCTCTATTCTAACCAAATCGGACTAACCACTTCCTAAGTTAGCATCCGCAGACATTGATCCCCCGAACCGCGAGCGGCCAAATAGTGGGCGCCGTCCCCAAAAAACAACCCCATACCCTGCTGCGGCATGGGGTTGTAGCCCGCCCAAGTCGACCTATTTGCTGGCCTTCAGAACCGCATACTGCGTCCATTCAGCGCGCCGGAACAGCACACTCATACCCTTGGACTTGTCAAACTTGCCCACCACAGCATCAAATTCCTTGACTGAACTGACGTCCACATTTCCCACTTGGATGATGACGTCGCCTTCGCGCAGTCCACCTCGTGCAGCCGCATCAGTGGCCGCTTCAACGCGCACGCCCCCTTTGATACCCAGCTCCTTTTTTTGCGCTTCACTCAGCTCAGCTACCACCAGTCCGAAGGTTTGCGCGGCCAACGACGCCTTGGGCTTTTCCTCCTTGGCTGGGGCCTTGGCAGCCACCGCTTTATCGGCCTCCAGCTCGGCCACCACTACGCTGAGTTCACGTGTTGCACCGCGCCGGAACACCGTGACAGTGCTGCGGGTACCAGGCTTGGTAGCACCCACCAGGCGCGGAAGATCAGAGGACTTTTCAATCGACCTGCCGTCAAACTTTGTGATGATGTCACCGGCCTCAATGCCGCCCCTTTCTGCCGGCGAGCCAGCCTCAACACTGCGCACCAGTGCTCCCATGGACTTGCCCAGGCCGATGGATTCGGCCACTTCCTTGCTGACTTGATCGATCTGGACGCCCATGCGCCCGCGCGTGACGCGGCCCGTGGAGCGCAGTTGATCACTTACACGCACCGCCTCATCCATGGGAATGGCAAAAGAGATGCCCATGTAGCCGCCCGAGCGCGAATAAATCTGGCTGTTCACACCGATGACCTCGCCGCGCATATTGATCAGCGGGCCGCCTGAGTTGCCTGGGTTGATGGCCACGTCGGTCTGGATAAAGGGCAGGTAGTCGCCCGTGTCACGCAGCTTGGCGCTGACAATGCCCGCAGTCACCGAGTTCTCCAGGCCAAAGGGCGAGCCAATAGCCATGACCCACTCGCCCACGCGCAACTTGCTGACATCGCCCACCTTGACGGCTGGCAGGCCCGTGGCTTCGATCTTCACCAGGGCAATATCCGAGCGTAAATCGGCACCAATGATCTTGGCCTTGAACTCGCGCTTGTCGGTCAGGGTGACAAGCACTTCGGTGGCACCATCGACCACATGGGCATTGGTCATGATCAGGCCGTCACTTGAAAGGATGAAACCCGAACCGACGCCCTTGGGTTGCTCTTCTTCCTGGGGCTGCTGCGGCTGGCTCTTTTTGGGTGCCTGCTTGGGGATATTGGGAATAGGTAATCCGAAGCGCCTGAACAGGTCCAGCATTTCCTCTTCGCTGGGTCCGCCTTGCTGCGCACGCGCCACCACCTTTTCCGAGGTTCTGATGTTGACCACCGATGGGCCCACCTGCTCTACCAGATCCGGAAAGTCCGGCAGCATGCGGGACTGGGCCCGTGCGGACTGCACAGGTGCAGCAACAACAAATACCGCAGCAGAAATGGTTGCCACGGTGAGGACGGCGCGCAGAGCGCCAAGAATCCGAGCCTTCATTGTGTATATCCAATCATTTCAAAATTTAAACGGCCAAGCGAGAAAAGCATGCTCTGACATGAGGGCAGATTTTCCACACGCAAGAGTTCCTGTAGATGTCACTCAGGTAAAGAGGCGGACTGTGATCGGGGCATGGCCTGCCCACTGGCCACCACGGCCCGGCGCAATGCCAGCCAGCGCGCATCCATGGAGGGGCTTTGCAGCCACAACCACAAGCCACGGCCCTGCTCGCAGTCTATGCGCAAGAGCAAAAACCGCTGCAGGTCTAGCACACAAGCCAAACGGGTCACAGCGTAGTCGTCCGCATCCGACCAATGCCAGCGCTCGCCATCCCACCGCAGCTGCCCTGCGGGGCGATTAAAAAGGCTCATCGCCGCGCTGGCTGCAGATGCGCACAGGGCACCCAGCACCAACCAGGACGAAACGCCCCAGCGCTGACTAAAGCAGAAATAAAGGCCTGCCACCGCACCCAGCAGGCCCAAGGAGGCCTGCACTCCGCGTTGCCACGGCGCGCGGCCTACGTTCCAGGATGCTGCGGGCGGCAGGTGCATGGCCTAGCCGCCGCGCAAGGGCCGCTCAGATGCGCTTGAACACCAAGGAACCATTGGTTCCGCCAAAGCCGAAGTTGTTCTTCAGCGCCACATCGATGCGCATGTCGCGTGCGGTGTTGGCGCAGTAGTCCAGATCGCACTCCGGGTCCTGGTTGAACAGGTTGATGGTGGGTGGGCTCTTCTGGTGGTAGATGGCCAGAATGGTCACCACCGACTCCAGGCCGCCCGCGCCGCCCAGCAAGTGGCCGGTCATGGACTTGGTGGAGTTGACCACGGTCTTTTTGGCCGCATCACCCAAGGCCGCCTTGATGGCGTTGGTCTCGTTGATGTCGCCCAGCGGCGTGGAGGTGCCGTGTGCGTTGAGGTAGTCGATCTGGTCGGGGTTCACACCGGCATTGCGCATGGCATTGACCATGGCACGGCGCGGGCCGTCCATATTCGGGGCTGTCATGTGGCCGGCATCGGCACTCATGCCAAAGCCTGCCAGCTCGGCGTAAATGCGCGCGCCACGGGCCTTGGCATGCTCGTACTCTTCCAACACCACCACACCGCCACCCTCGCCCAGCACAAAACCGTCGCGGTCCTTGTCCCAGGGGCGCGAGGCGGTGGCGGGATCGTCGTTGCGGGTGCTCAAAGCGCGCATGGAGGCAAAGCCACCCACGCCCAGGGGGGAGATGGTGGCCTCGGAGCCGCCAGCGACCATGACATCCGCGTCGCCATACTCGATCATGCGACCGGCTTCACCGATGCAATGCAGACCGGTGGTGCAGGCCGTGACGATGGCAATGTTGGGGCCCTTGAAGCCGCAGCGCATGGACACGTGTCCAGCCGTCATGTTGATGATGGACGCGGGCACGAAAAAGGGCGAAATGCGGCGCGGGCCGCGCTCCATCAGCTCAGTACGGGTGTTTTCAATCAGCGGCAGGCCGCCAATGCCGGAGCCGATGACGCAGCCAATGCGCGTGGCCTCTTCTTCACCCAGCGCGTCGCCCGTGGGCAGACCAGCGTCGGCCACGGCCTGCATGGCAGCCGCAATGCCGTAGTGGATGAAGGTGTCCATGGTGCGGGCTTCTTTGGTCGTCATGTACGACTCCAAATTGAAATCACGCACTTCACCGGCAATCTTGCAGGCAAAAGCAGACGCATCAAAATGGGTAATCAGGCCGATGCCGGACTTGCCGGCCAGCAGATTGGCCCAGGTATCTGGAACCGTATTGCCCACGGGGCTGACGCATCCCAAACCAGTAACAACAACGCGACGACGGGACATAGGTTTTTAGCAGTTCGTCAAAAAAACGCCGACTTGTCGGCAAGGGGATCGGTGCAAACAATATGGGCCTGTATGCCTGATGAAACCATCAGACCTGCAGGCCCATTTGCGGCAACGCCGGCTGCAAAAAAGCCTATCAGGCCTTCTTGTGCGTGTTGGCGTAGTCGATGGCGTTTTGCACAGTCGTGATTTTTTCGGCGTCTTCGTCAGGAATTTCAATTCCGAACTCATCTTCCAAAGCCATCACCAGCTCCACAGTGTCCAGCGAGTCAGCACCCAGATCAGCCACGAAGGCCTTTTCGTTGGTGACTTGCGACTCTTCAACACCGAGTTGCTCGGCAATGATTTTTTTGACGCGTACTTCGATATCGCTCATGTGTTCCCTCTGAGGGTTGTAAAAGAATCCGAGATTTTACCTTGCCGGGGACTGATCCCCAATAAGGCCGCCGAACGGACCAATCGGCGTTGAAAAATTACATGTACATGCCGCCGTTGACGTGCAGTTCCTGCCCCGTCACATACGCAGCCTGGGGGGAAGCAAGGTAACACACCGCATGCGCAATGTCGGAGGGTTTACCCAGGTGGCCCAGCGGAATCTGGCCCAACAAGGCCTTGTGCTGGTCTTCGCCCAAGCCAGCGGTCATGTCGGTGTCGATAAAACCGGGGGCCACGCAGTTGACCGTGATGTTGCGCGAGCCCAGCTCGCGGGCCAGCGCCCGCGTCATGCCCGCCACACCGGCCTTGGCTGCGGCGTAGTTGGCCTGGCCGGGGTTGCCGGATGCACCCACCACCGAGGTGATGCTGATGATGCGGCCATAGCGTTGTTTCATCATGGTGCGCATCACGGCACGGCTCATGCGGAATACACCCTTGAGGTTGGTGTCCAGCACGGCGTCCCAGTCCTCGTCCTTCATGCGCATGGCCAGGGTGTCGCGGGTGATGCCGGCGTTGTTGACCAGCACCTGCAGGCCACCAAACTCCTTGGCCACCGCATCCACCAGGGCCTCCGCGGCAGCGCCGTCGGTCACATCCAGGGTACGGCCATCGCAACCGGGAAATGCAGACAGGGCATCGCGGATCTTGGCTGCTCCGGCGTCGGTCGTGGCCGTGCCAACGACCTTCAGGCCCTTGCGTGCCAGCTCGGTGGCAATGGCGGCGCCAATACCGCGCGAGGCACCGGTGACCAGCGCAACCTGTCCTTCAAACATCACTTCGCTCATGCCAGCACTCCTTTGACTTCTTCCAATGTGGCGGGGTCGAACAGCGGCGAGCCCACCATCTCTGCATCAATACGCTTCACCAGGCCAGCCAGCACCTTGCCGGGGCCACACTCGACCACGTTCAGGATGCCGCGGGCCTTGAGGGCCTGCACGCACTCCACCCAGCGCACCGGGCCAAAGGCCTGGCGGTAGAGGGCGTCGCGGATGGCATCGGCATCGGTCTGCACCGCCACGTCGATGTTGTTGATCAGCGCAATCTGCGGGGCAGCCAACTCCAGCCCGGCCAGGCGCTCTCGCAGCTTTTCGGCCGCAGGCTTCATCAGGCTGGAGTGGAACGGGGCCGACACTGGCAGCGGCAAGGCGCGCTTGGCGCCGTTGGCTTTCACCCATTCGCAGGCCTTTTCGACCGCAGCCTTGCTGCCGGCAATCACGGTCTGGCCGGGGTCGTTGAAGTTCACGGCTTGCACCACCTCAACAGAGCCCACACCAAAGGACGCTGTGACCTCCAGACAGCCCTCTGCGACACGTGCGGCGTCCATGCCCAGCACGGCAGCCATGGCGCCGGTACCCACGGGCACGGCGTCCTGCATGGCCTGGGCGCGCAGGCGCACCAGCGGTGCGGCCTGCGTGAGGGTCAGCACACCAGCTGCCACCAGGGCGGAATACTCACCCAGGGAGTGGCCGGCCACGGCATCGGGCTTGACGCCCACTTCGGCCATCCACACGCGGTAGGCTGCCACACCGGCCACCAGCATCACCGGCTGGGTGTTGGTGGTCAGCGCCAGGGCTTCCTTGGGGCCGTCCTGGATGAGGGTGGCCAGGTCTTCGCCCAGGGCGTCAGAGGCCTCTTTGAGGGTCTCAGCGACTACGGGATGCGCGCCCCAACCGGAGAGCATGCCGACAGACTGGGAGCCTTGTCCCGGAAAAACAAATGCAAATTTTTTCATGGCAATTCAATGCAATAGGCAATACCTGGCCGCAGCCGGGCGTTCGCCGGATTAACTAGAACTTCAGGACCACCGCGCCCCAGGTAAACCCGCCGCCCACGCCTTCTAGCATCAGGGTCTGACCAGGCTTGACCTGGCCGGCGCGCACCGCCGTATCCAAGGCCAGGGGGATGGAGGCAGCGGACGTGTTGCCGTGCTGGTCCACCGTGACCACCACCTTGTCCATGGGCAGCTTGAGCTTGCGCGCCGTGCTTTGCATGATGCGGATGTTGGCCTGGTGGGGGATCAGCCAGTCGATATCGGAGGCTTGCAGATCGGCCTTGGCCAATGCGGCACGGGCAGCGTCTTCCAGCACGCCCACGGCGAGCTTGAACACGGCCTGGCCATCCATCTTCAGGAGCGGGTCGCCCAGAATCTTGCCGCCCGACACATGGCCTGGCACGCAGAGAATGCCAGCATGTTTGCCATCGGCATGCAGGTCGCTGGCCAGGATGCCGGGCGCCTCGGACGCCTCCAGCACCACGGCACCGGCACCATCGCCAAACAGCACGCAGGTGGTGCGGTCGGTGAAGTCCAGAATGCGGGAGAACACCTCGGCGCCAATTACCAGTGCCTTGTTGGCCGCGCCGGTCTTGATCATCGAGTCTGCTACCGACAGCGCATAGACAAAACCGCAGCAGACCGCCTGCAAATCGAAGGCCGCGCCGCCGCTGGCACCCAGCTTGGCCTGCAGGATGCAGGCGGTGGATGGAAACACCATGTCCGGCGTGCTGGTGGCCACGATGATCAGGTCAATGTCCTGTGCCGTGATGCCGGCGGCTGTCAGCGCGCTCTTTGCCGCTTCCAGAGCCAGGTCACTGCTGTAAACACCGTCGCCGGCAAAGTGGCGCGCGCGTATGCCGGTGCGCTCCACAATCCATTCGTCTGAGGACTCAATACCGGTGGCCGCCAGTTGGGCTACCAGGTCGGCGTTGGTCAGTCTGCGGGGGGGCAGGTAGCTGCCAGTGCCTGTGATGCGGGAATATCGGCTCATGGTATTTTCAGTGGGTCGCCGGTTCAGGCCATCGCATCTGCTGGTGAGGCCAGCAATGGCGACGCCTTGGCAATACGAACCTGCACGCGGTCCAACAAGTTGTTTCGGGCTGCATCATACGCGCGGTTCAGGGCGTTGCCGAAGGCCAGCACGTCGGCCGAACCGTGGCTTTTGAACACCAATCCGCGCAGTCCCAGCAAGGCTGCACCGTTGTAGCGGCGGTGGTCAAAGCGCTTCTTCAGGGCGCTGAGCACCGGATATGCAATCAGCGCAGACAGCTTGGTGAACACGTTCTTTGAGAACTCGGCCTTCAGGAAGCCACCAATCATGGAGGCCAGACCTTCGCTGGTCTTGAGCGCCACATTGCCGACAAAGCCGTCGCAGACCACGATGTCCACCACGCCCTTGAAAATGTCATTGCCTTCGACGTTGCCGTAGAAGTTCAGATCCCCGGCCGAGCCCGCGGCACGCAGCAATTCGCCCGCGCGCTTGATGACTTCGTTGCCCTTGATGGCTTCCTCACCGATATTGAGCAGTCCCACGCTGGGTGCGTCCTTGTCCTGCAGCACCGACACCAGGGCCGAGCCCATCATGGCAAATTGCAGCAGGTGTTCGGCCGTGCAGTCCACATTGGCCCCCAGGTCCAGCACCGTGGTGGCGCCACCCGTGGTGTTGGGGATCTGGCCGGCAATGGCCGGGCGCTCAATGCCGTCGATGGTCTTGAGCACGTAGCGCGAAATCGCCATCAATGCGCCGGTGTTGCCGGCAGACACGGCCGCCTGGGCCGCACCGTCCTTGACCTGCTGCACCGCCACGCGCATGCTGGAATCTTTCTTGCGGCGCAGGGCCACCTCCAGCGGGTCGTCCATGGTGACCACCTCGCTGGCCAGCACGAGGGTAGCCCGCGCATGGACAAAGCCTTGCAGCGCATCGGGCAGGCCGACCAGAATCAGACGTGCCTCGGGGTGTGCATCCAGAAATTCGGTGCAGGCGGGCAGGGTTACTTTGGGGCCATGGTCGCCACCCATGCAGTCAACAGCTATGGTGATCACGAGGAAGTCGCTTGGGTTGAATCAATGGGCAGACAGTAAAAGTCCGGGCAATAAAAAAGCCCGTCGCTACAGGCTGTGTAGCTTCGGGCTTTGCGTGAAGCGCTGGGATCAGGCTTCGGATTTGGTCTTCAACACCTTGCGGCCACGGTAAAAACCGGTGGGGCTGATGTGGTGGCGCAGGTGGATTTCGCCAGTGGTGGGTTCCACTGCAATGCCTGGCACGACCAGAGCATTGTGCGAACGGTGCATACCGCGCTTGGAAGGAGATTTCTTGTTTTGTTGAACGGCCATGTCAGGCTCCTGGGCAATGGGTGCTGCACAGGTGGCAACACGTTATGGGTTGGTATAGGGCAAGCGACTAAGCGTCTGACTTGGCCAGCGAAGCCTCAGATTATAGCCTACTCCGGGGGCCTCAACCAGCGTCTTTCTTCTTGAGCTGCTGCAGCACGGCAAAGGGGTTGGGTTTTTCCTGGGGCAGCTCTGCAAATTCCGGGTCGGCAGCCTGCAGCTTCACCGGCGTGGGGCAGACCTCGTGCTTGGATACCAGCGGCGTGGCCATCAGCAACTCGTCTTCAATCAGTTCCAACAGGTCAAAGGATTTGCTGAGAACCAGCACGTCTTCGTCGGACTCTTCGTCTTCCACCTCGGCCAGCGCCTCAGAGGCTACAAAGCGGAAGTCGCGCTCAAAGCCCACCACTTCGTCCACCGGGCCCAGGCAGCGCTGGCAGACCAGGCTCAGCGTGGCCTGCGCCTGCAGGTGCAGCCAGGGTTCTTCGGCACCGGCAGCATCGAGCTGCATGCTGCCCTGCACCGAATAGGTCACGAGGGTTTCACCGCCCAGACCCTGGCTTTGCTCCATCAGGCGCTCAAAGTGGGACAGGCGCTCTTCGCCTGCGTGGGTGCCCTCGCTTTTGGCAAAGGCTGCGATGTGCAGGTGGCGTGCGTCGAATGCGTGTTTCATGCGGGCAGTGTAAGAGAATCGGACCATGCACTCCCTAGCCAACAGAAAACTCATACTGGGCTCCACCTCGGTCTACCGCCGCGAACTGCTGGAGCGTCTGCGCCTGCCCTTTTCCGTGGAATCGCCCCATGTGGATGAAACGCCGCAACCCGGGGAACTACCCGCCGCCCTGGCCTGCCGCCTGGCGCTGGCCAAGGCCGAAGCCGTGGCTGCGCGCTTTCCCGAAGCGGTGGTGATCGGCTCCGACCAAGTGGCCGATCTGGATGGATTGGCCCTGGGCAAACCCGGCAACCATGCGCGTGCCGTGCAGCAGTTGCAGCAGATGGCGGGCCGGGTGGTGGTGTTTCAAACCGCCATTGCCGTGGTCTGCCGCGCAACCAGCTTCAGCCAGCAGGCCCTGGCCCCGGTCAAAGTCACGTTCCGCACACTATCTGCGACTGAAATTGAAAACTACCTGCGGGCCGAGCAGCCCTACGATTGCGCGGGCAGCGCCAAAAGCGAAGGCCTGGGCATAGCCCTGCTGGAACGCATAGACAACGACGACCCCACGGCCCTGATAGGCCTGCCTCTGATCCGCACTGCCGCCTTGTTGCGCGCGGCGGGCCTGGATTTGCTGGCATCCCCACGATAAGGCCAAGCACTTTCATGAGCACCCCTGACACCAAGCCCGCAACCGCATCCGCAGCCACCGGCACCCTGCACCTGGTCCCCGCCCCGCTGGACTTTGGCTGCGCCGAGGTCATGCCACTGGACGCCTCCATGCCGCGCGCCACGCTGGAGATTGCCGCAGGCATCAGCCACTGGGTGTGTGAGAACGCCAAGTCCACCCGCGCCTACCTCAAGCGCATTGGCGAGACTTTTCCCTTGAGCCTGCCCATACAGTCACAGCAATTGCAGGAACTCCCGCGTGAGGTGCACAAAAAAGGTGACCACACGGGCGGCTTTGATGCGCGCTACCTGTTGCAACCGGCACTTCAGGGTCACGCCATGGGCCTCATCAGCGAGGCGGGCATGCCAGCAGTGGCGGACCCTGGCTCATCGGTGGTACGCGCCGCCCATGATCTGGGCATTGCCGTTGTGCCGCTGGTAGGTCCGGTGTCGCTGCTGCTGGCGTTGGCGGCCAGCGGCCTGAATGGGCAAAGCTTTGCCTTCGTCGGCTATGTGCCAGCCGCACCGGCAGAACGGGCACAAAAGATCCGGGAACTGGAGTCGCTGGCGCTCAAAACCGGGCAGACGCAAATCTTTATTGAGACACCCTACCGCAACACGGCGCTCCTGCAAACCCTGCTGCAAAGCCTGCAGCACAACACGCGCCTGGCCACGGCCAGCGGGCTCACGCTCAGCAACGCACAGTGCCACAGCGACGTGGTGAAAAACTGGAAGCACAAACCCTGGGCGCTGGACAACAGCACGCCCACGGTCTTTTCTATAGGACGCTAGGGCATAGCCCCCACGCTTGCCACTGCGTGTGCTGCGCTGCCCCCCGCGGGGGCTAACCCGCCTTGGGGCGGCCCGGCGGCGGGTTGACGGCGCCTACGCTCAGCGTAGGCTTGGAGCCGTCTTCAAAGCCCGCACCGAGGCTTCGCCCATGGACGCGCCAAAGCGCTTGACCAGGCGCTCGGCCACGTTCTCGCGGTGGGTGTAGTCCACCAACTCTTCGGCCTTGATGACTTCGCGCGCCACATAGTCCAGGCTGGCAAGCTGGTCGGCCAGGCCCATCTCGACCGCCTGCTGGCCGGTCCAGAACAGGCCGCTGAAGGTCTCGGGGGTTTCCTTCAGGCGCGCACCGCGTCCGGTCTTCACCGCACCAATGAACTGCTGGTGAATCTGGTCCAGCATGGTTTGGGCAAATGCGCGCTGCTGCTCGGTTTGCGGGCTGAATGGGTCCAGAAAGCCTTTGTTTTCTCCGGCCGTCATCAAACGCCGCTCCACGCCGAGCTTGTCCATCAGGCCGGTAAAGCCAAAGCCGTCCATCAGCACGCCAATACTGCCCACGATGCTGGCCTTGTCCACATAAATCTTGTCGGCGGCCACGGCAATGTAGTAGGCAGCGGAGGCGCAAGTCTCTTCCACCACGGCATACACCGGCTTGTTGTGCTTGGCTTTGAGGCGGTGGATTTCATCGTTGATGATGCCGGCCTGCACCGGGCTGCCGCCAGGCGAGTTAATCAGCAGGACCACGCCTTTGGTGCCTTCGTCTTCAAAGGCGCTGCGCATGGAGGACACCACCAGCTCGGCACTGGCTTCGCCACCGGCTGCGATCTCGCCCTTGATTTCAATGACTGCGGTGTGCGGCTTGGACACATCGGCCGGCGCGCCGCCGCGCTCCCAGCCAAACAAGACCATGGCCATGATGAAGACCAGCCAGGCAATGCGGATGCCATTGCGCCAACGGCGCGCCTGGCGCTGCTCGATCAGGGTGGCCATGGCCAGGCGCTCCAGGGTGGCGCGCTCCCAGCTGGCCGCCGTGTTGGGCATGGGGCCCTCCTTTTGCCCGGCTTGCGAAGACGGCTTTTCAAAAGGATCTTGTGGGGTGTCAGAGGGCAGTTGGGGATCAGTCATGTCAGAAGTTCACGGGTTGCATTTGATGGGCAGTATGCCAGTGCACTACACCGTCAAACTCGGAAGTCTCAATCTTGATGAGTCCGCCGCGGCAGGGGCCACCCCTGCAGGCGCCCGTCCTGGGGCTGTAGGTGGCGCCGTGGGTGGCACAGATCAGCCAGTGGCCGGTCAGATCAAAAAAGCGGTTGGGCTGGTAGTCCATTTCCATGGGCACATGGGAGCAGCGGTTCAGATAGGCGTACACCGTGTTGTCATAACGGATGGCAAAGGCCATGCAGGTCTTGCCACAATACACCACATCAAAGGGTGCGGCCTCGCCGCTGTTGACCAGCACATCCGAATTGCACAGGGCAATGGCCTGCGGCTCAAACCCGTCTTTCGGCGGAACCCAAAGTTCAGCCATGGGTCAGCAGCCATTGCTGCAGTTCTGCCACCGAATGGGCCACAAACCGCGGCTGCAGTGCCACAAACGCCGCGTGGTCATGCGCGCCGTAGCTCACGCCCACACTGGGGCAACCGGCGTTCAGGGCCATCTGCAAATCGTGGGTGGTGTCGCCAATCATCAGCAGGCGCTCGGGTGCCACACCGAATTCGGCCATCAGCTCCTGCAGCATCAGCGGGTGGGGTTTGCCGGCCGTCTCATCCGCGGTGCGGGAGGCGTTGAAGAGGCCCTGCAGTTCCTCGCGGGCCAGAGTTTCGTCCAGACCGCGGCGGCTTTTGCCTGTGGCCACGGCCAGAAAGTGCTGGCGGCTCTTGAGCGCATGCAGCAGGGGCAGCACGCCTTCAAACAGGCTGATGTCGTGCTGGTGCAGGGTGTAGTGGTGCTTGTAGCGCTCGCCCAGCAGCGGGTATTTGTCTTTGGGCACATCGGGCGCCGCATGGGCCAGGGCTGCCATCAGGCCCATGCCGATGACATAGGACGCATCGGTGTCATTGGGCACGGTGCCGCCCACATCGCGCACCGCCTCCTGGATGCAGCGGGTGATGATGGCGGTGGAGTCGAACAGCGTGCCGTCCCAGTCGAAGGCAATCAGGTCGAATTGGCGCGTGGGCGCGGCCGTCAGTCTGGACATGGGGTGGGGCTACTCGGCGGTGGGGGGCAAGGCATGCTGCAAAAAGGCAGCAAGTTCGGCCGGCAATTCTGCCTGCAATTCCATGCGCTTGCCGGTGCCGGGGTGATTGCACTGGAAGCGCCAGGCATGCAAAAACATGCGCTTGAGGCCGCCTGCACCCGCCACCCGGGCCAGCTCCTTGTTGACATCGAAATTGCCGTACTTGTCATCCCCCACGATGGGCATGCCTTCAGAGGCCAGGTGCACGCGGATCTGGTGGGTGCGCCCGGTTTTGAGTGTGACCTCCAACAGCGAAACCGGCGGCACGGCATCCGGCGCCGAGGTGCCGCGCAGCTTGACCATGGTGAGCGAGGGCATGCCGTCCGGATCGTCCCGGGCCACCACCTTGACGCGCCGCTCGCCACCTTCGGCCTGACCGTCCTTGCCCGGCAGCACATATTTATGGAGCGGTTTGCTCAAGACCTTGAGGCTCTCGGGCCACAGGCCCAGCACCATGGCCAGATAGATCTTGCCGGTTTCGCGCTCTCGGAACTGGTCCTGCAGTTTCTTGAGGGCGCTGCGCCGTTTGGCCACGATCAGGATGCCCGAGGTCTCGCGGTCCAGGCGGTGCGCCAGCTCCAGATACGGGGCGCGCGGCCTGGCCATGCGCAGCTGCTCGATCACGCCAAAACTCACGCCCGAGCCGCCATGCACGGCCACACCAGCGGGTTTGTTGATGGCCAGGAAGAAATCGTCCTCAAACAAAATGGGGAAGTCCTTGGCCGGCGCAAAGCCGCCTGTGGAGCTGGCGGCACTGCCGCCCTGCCCGCTGCTGGCCGCCTTTTCAGCCAGCGCTGCCATGGCCTGTGCCTTTTCATCCGCACGCTCGGACACGCGCACCGGCGGCAGGCGCACCAAGTCACCGGCGGCAATGCGGGTGTCGGCCGACACGCGGCCCTTGTTGATGCGCACTTCGCCGCTGCGGATGATGCGGTAGACATGGGTCTTGGGCACACCCTTGAGCTGGCGCATCAGGAAGTTGTCCAGACGCTGGCCTGCAGAATCTTCGTCCACAGTAAGTGTTTGTGATTGGGGAACGGTGGAAGTCAGATTGGCCCCTATAATGTGTTTCACTAGCGACGCGCTGTAAGTGGTTGATTTAGCTGGAGTTTAGTCCACACCCCATTTTCCGCTGCGCTGGAAGGTCGATGCCACCGCCTTGGTCAGCCTGTAAATCACCCGCCACCTGCGTGTGATGGCAGTCTGCAAAGCGGCCAAGCCGACGAATTGAAACCCTGATACGGAATACCCCAAGTTTGCCAACCCACGGTTGGCAAACGGATAAAAACGAGATGTTTGTGTTGTGGAGACTATTCAACATGTGCCTACAGAGCGTTAGCGCCCTGTCCATGGCCGTGCGTCCACCCGCAGCCCGCCTTGATTCGGTGCCGTGTGCCTCTGAACAGAGAGCACATGCACAAACTTCCCCCCTCGTTCCCATCCACGTGCCTACGCTTCGACACCTCGTGTAGTTCGAAGTTCTCCGGCAATTCCTCCTCACTTCAGTTCGTCAGCAAGGCACCGTTAGCCCATCCTGGGCATGTACAAACTGAAGAAGGACGCACTCCATGAAACGGATGCTGATCAACGCTACGCAGGCTGAAGAACGCCGCCTGGCCATTGTCGACGGACAAAAACTCCTCGACTACGAAATCGAAATCGAAGGGCGCGAACAGCGCAAGGGCAATATCTACAAGGCCGTGGTTACCCGCGTCGAGCCTTCGTTGGAAGCCTGCTTTGTGGACTACGGTGAAGACCGCCACGGCTTTCTGCCCTTCAAGGAAATCTCCAAACAGTTCTTCCAGCAAGGCGTCTCCGCCGGCAATGCCCGCATACAGGACGCCATCCGCGAAGGCCAGGAACTGCTGGTGCAGGTGGAAAAAGAAGAGCGTGGAAACAAGGGCGCGGCCCTCACCACCTTCGTCTCGCTGGCCGGCCGCTATGTGGTCTTGATGCCTAACAACCCGCGCGGCGGTGGTGTGAGCCGCCGCATCGAAGGCGAAGACCGTGCCGACCTGAAGGAAGCCCTCGACCAGCTCGAGTACCCCAATGGCATGAGCATCATTGCCCGCACCGCCGGCATTGGCCGCAGCGCGCCCGAACTGCAGTGGGACCTGAACTACCTGCTCAAACTCTGGAGCGCCATCGACGGCGCCGCCAAGGGTGGCAAGGGCGCCTACCTGATTTACCAGGAATCCAGCCTGGTGATCCGCGCCATCCGCGACTACTTCAACCACGACATCGGCGACATCCTGATCGACACCGACGACGTGTACGAGCAGGCCCAGCAGTTCATGGCACACGTCATGCCCGAGCATGCCGCCCGCGTGAAGCGCTACCGCGATGACGCGCCCCTGTTCAGCCGCTTCCAGATCGAACACCAGATCGAATCGGCCTATGCCCGCACCGTGCAACTGCCTTCGGGTGGCGCCATCGTGATCGACCACACCGAAGCATTGGTGAGCGTGGACGTGAACTCGGCCCGCGCCATCAAGGGCGGCGACATCGAAGAAACCGCCACCCGCACCAACCTGGAAGCCGCTGACGAAGTGGCCCGCCAGATGCGTCTGCGCGACTTGGGTGGCCTGATCGTGATCGACTTTATCGACATGGAAGAGTCCCGCAACCGCCGCGAAGTGGAAAACCGCTTGCGCGACGCCCTGCGCCAGGACCGTGCCCGTGTGCAGTTCGGCACCATCAGCAAATTCGGCCTGATGGAAATGAGCCGCCAGCGTCTGCGCCCCGCGCTCAGCGAAGGTGCATCCATCCCCTGCCCACGTTGCGGCGGCTCCGGCCACATCCGTGACACCGAGAGCTCGGCCCTGCAAATTCTGCGCATCATCCAGGAAGAGTCCCTCAAGGACAACACAGCCTCCGTCTTGTGCCAGGTGCCGGTGGACGTGGCCTCCTTTCTGCTCAACGAGAAGCGCACCGAGATCGCCAAGATCGAACTCAAGCAGCGCATCAACGTGCTCATGGTTCCCAACAAGAACCTGGAAACGCCCAACTACAAGCTCGAGCGTCTGAAGCACGACGACCCGCGTCTGGACAACATCGAAGCCAGCTACAAGATGGCTGACGAGATGGAAGACGCCACCAGCGTGACCCGCCGCTCGCAAGAGCCCACCAACAAGCAAGTGCCCATCATCAAGGGCGTGCTGCCGGATGCGCCCGCCCCCGTGGCAGTGCCTAAGCCCGAAGTGGCCAAGGTGGCACCGGTCGCTGCTGTTGCACCCAAGCCCGTGGTGGCGCCTGCCCCCGTGGCACCGGCCAGCACCGGCTTCTTTGGCTGGATCAAAAACCTGCTGGGTGGCGAAGCGCCCGCACCCGTGGTTGCCAAGCCGGTAGTGGCCGCACCCGCTGCCAAGACCGAAGAAAAGCGCGATGCACGCCCACCCCGCGAAGGTGGACGTGAAGGCGGACGTGGTGGCCGTGGCGGACGCGATGGTGGCCGTGATGGCAACCGCGGTCCGCGCGGTGAAGGCCGTGGCGATCGTCCCGAAGGCCAGCGCACCGAAGGCCAACGCCCCGACGCGCGCCCTGAAGGCGAGCGTACCGAGCGCGGTGAGCGTGGCGGCCGTGGTGGACGCGGTGGCCGTGGCGGCGAGCGCACGGAACGCGGTGAGCGCGGCGAGCGTGGTAACGGCCAGCAGCGCGAGCGCTTTGATGCCGAAGGCAAGCCCATGGCCCCTGAAGCCGTTGGCATCGATGCCGGCAACGCAAACCTGAACCCTGAAAACGGCAACCGCGAAGCCCGCCCCGAGCGCGCACCCCGCACCGAGCGTGGTGACCGTGGCGGCGAGCGTGGTGAGCGCGGCAACCGCCCTCCCCGCGCCGAGCGCGTAGAAGGTGCTGAGGGCGAAGCCCGCCCCACCGAGCGCGACGAGAACCGTACGGATGCCGGTGCCGAAGGCCAGGAAGGCCAGCGCGGCGAAGGCCGTGGTGGCCGTGGCCGTGGTGGCCGTGGCCGCGGCGGTGACCGTGGTCCGCGTCCTGAAGGCGTAAACGCCCAAGGCGAAGGCCAGTCGCAGCAGCCCATGTTTGTGCCCGAAGATGCACAGGCAACTGCAGCACCTGGTGCCGAAGGCAATGAGCCCCGCAACGGCAATGGCAATGGCAATGGCAACAATGGCGAGCCGCGCGAAAAGCGCTCGCGTGACCGCTATGGCCGTGACCGTGGCCCGCGTGGTGACCGCCCCCAGCGCCATGAGTTCACCGAAAACGGTGTAGCGGAACTGCCGCCCGTCGATGCAGCGCCTTTTGCCGCAGAAGCTCCTGTTCAGATTCGCCAGGAAGTCGCTGTTGCTGCTCCGGTAGTGGCCACTGAAGCGCCTGCAAGCGCTCCGGTTTCTGCCGCTGTGGTGGCTGCAGTCGCAGCCCCCGCACCTGCCGTGGAACCCGTGGCAGCACCCGTGCGTGCAGAGCCTGTGCGTGCCCCGGCACGTACAGAAGCCCCGGCGCCTGCAGCAGCGGCCTCGGCCAGCATGCCCAAGGTGACCAGCTATGCCCTGCCCCAGGACGACCTGGTGCAAGTGGCACAGGGCTCCGGCCTGCAATGGGTCAACACCAACGCCGACAGCGTAGCCAAAGTGCAGGCGGCCATCGCTGCCGAAGCCCAGGTGGTACACGTGCCACGCGAGCGCCCCGCTGCCGTGAACGTGGAAGCCGGCCCTCTGGTGCTGGTGGAAACCAAGCGTGACCTGCGCAACATGACGCTGCCGTTCGAAGAGACCAACCCGTCCTGAGCGCCATCCACAGCGTCAACACGCTGAGGTAAAAAAAGGGCACCGCGAGGTGCCCTTTTTTGTATGAACACCGAGTACACCCTTCGCAACCAACGCCGTGATTTTCCCGAGTGGCATCTGGGGCGGCCGCACTATGCGCTGTGGGCGCTGCTGGTGGATACCGAAGCAGTGCGCCAGCGCGTGCAAGCCGCGCAAACGCACCTGGCTGACCGTTTGCTGGACGGCTACTGCCGCCAGGCGCATGTCACGGTGGCGCTGTGCGGCTTTCCCAGCGCCGCGCCACAGCATGCCGATGACTTTGGTGCCCAAGCCCTGGGACGGCAGCTGGCAGCCTTGCGCCAGGCAGGCAGATCTTCTTTTGAAATCGGAATCGGTGGCTTGGCCAGCTTCAGCTCGGTGCCCTACCTGAGTGTGCAGGAGGACGCAGGTCACCTTGGCCAGTTGCGCTCCAGCCTGGCTGGCAGTGGCTTGCACTCAGCCGCGGAAGACTACATTCCCCACGTCACCGTGGGCCTGTATGCGGACGCCTGGCCTATGGCAACTGTGCAAACGCAGTTGGACAGCTTTGCGCACAGCGGGCACTTGCGTCTGACAGTGAGCCGGCTTTGCCTTCTGTCCTACGTCGCCAAGGACATTGGCGGGCCGTTGCAGACGCTGGCCGAATACGATTTTCAGAGCGGCGCGCTGCACTGGAGCGAAGCCAGCGCTGGCCTGCCAGAGTGCTTCAGGGCGATTGGCTGAGAACCAGAGGCAGTGCGCGGGCGCCTTAAAACAGGTCCACGTCGCCCACGTTGACCAGATCACCCAGCAGGCCTTTGCGCACCAGTTCGCCATAGCTGGCAACCTGGTTGCCACCCTGGTGCTGACCATAGTCCACCGCGCGCTCGGCGCGCTCCAGTGCGGTACTGGGCGAGTCATCGGCCGTGATGCGGGTAAAGCCACCACAGGCGGTGATGTGCCCCGCCTGCGGGAAGTTGAACTTGTCCATGTTGGTGCGAAAGCGCTCAAAGGCCGCCAGCACCAGCCCCTCATCAGGGCAATGCATCAGCACCGCAAACTGTTCGCCACCCAGCCGGTAAATGCGGTCATAGGTGCGGAAAGTGTTGTTCAGGATGCGTGCCACCAGCAGCAGCACTTCTTCGGCAATCAGGTGGCCGCTTTTCTCGCCAATGGCGTTGAAGTGGTCCACGCTGACCGTACCCAGCCAGTAGTTGGGTGGCACGCGGTGGCGCCGCTCCTGACCCACTACCGGTTTGGAGTCCAATGGGGCATAGGCCGAGGAGCCTGCGCCCTCATCCAGCTCTTCCAGCACGGCGCTGTAAAACGTGTCATCCAGTGACTTGCGGTTGAACAGGCCCGTCAGGCCGTCACGGTCGCTGTAGGCCAGCAGGTGGTACATATTGCGGTAGACATGCAGCAGCACATCGACGGTACCCTGCTCAGCCTCGGTCAGTCCCTTGGGGGCATGGATTTCCAGTACGCCATCATCATCGGTACGAGAGCTCTCGAACAGGGGGGCGTAGCTGATGCGCGGGCCGGCATCACCTTGCAGCGCCACTTCCACACGGCTGCGTGTCTGAATGCAGCGCAGCCGGTCTTTTTCGTCTTCGAGTTTGGGCAGGCTGGAAAAGTCCACATGCAGCGGGTCTGCCACCATGCCACCCCCTTTGGCATCGAGCCGGGCCACCTGCAACCAGCGGTTGCTGCCCTCCTCGCTTACGACCCTTGCAATAACCACACGCTGCAAGGGCAGCAGGTCGATCAGGGCTTTGGACATGGTGAGTTCCAGAAGGTCCCGCTCGCGGTGGTCGGTGAGTTTTATCAGGTGTTGAATCAAGGTTCCCATCACCGAATAATAGCCCCGAAGCGGTGGCCCGTCACCCGGACAGACACCTAGATTTCACCGCATGTTGACGCCGGGCAAGGCCCGCTGCTTCAGCGCTTGGCAGCTTCAGCCAGCGCCTGCCGATAGGCTTCGGTTGCACCCGCTGCATCCTGCCGCTGCTCGGCCATCACGGCCAGTGCGCGCCAGGCATCCCGCTTGAGACCGGCATCCTGCAGCAGGGCCAACGACTGCTTGAGCATTTGCTGGGCCTTGCCCCACAGGCCCAGACGCATGCACACCACACCTGCCAGGTACTGCAAGGCTGCGTCACGAGGATTGCCCATTTGTGCCGACTCAATGCGCGCCAGCCACTGGGCCTCAGGCGCCTGTCCCGCAGAGCCAAAGCCGGACTCCAGGGTGCGCACCAGTCGCACCTTCTGCGCCAGGTTCAGTGCGTCCGGTTGCTGCTGCAGCATGTTCCACACGGGAAGCAGCCACTGGCGCGAAGTGGCCGCATCGCCCTCCTGGTCCAACAAACGCTGGGCCGCCTGCATGGCCACATCCGGCATCTCGCGCTCAGCGTGCTCGAGGTCATCCCACGCGCGTTGCAGCTGCACGGGGTCATGGGCGCTGTTGAGATGTTCTATGGCCAGGCCGCGCGCAATGCTCTTGCCCGCCACTTCGGAAAACGCACGGTGCTTGGTCAGCAGGCGCGCCATCTCCAGTGCCTGCAGGGGCCGGGAGGCCATGCGCGCCGCCTTGAAGCGCAGGCGCAGGGCCACGGTGCGGCGCGAGGCGCCCTGGGGCATCAGGTCCAGCCACTCCATGGACTTGGCGGCATCACGGTCGTCGAGCGCCCAGCGCGCGGCACGCAACTGAACGCCGTCGCGCATCTCTTGGGCCTCGCGCGCCTGCGCATGGTCCAGCGCCAAACGGAAATGCCTTTCGCGCAGGCTACGGTCCTGCAGGGAATGCGCGCTTTCGGCGGCCAGCAGGTGGGCCAGGGTACGCAGCCGCCCGGCATAGGCGAGCGCCTCGCCGCTGGCCGCCACCGACTCTTCGAGTGAAACCACCAGTTCAGCCGACTTGCGTGCACGGATGTAGCGCCCACCCATGAGATGCGAGAACGTATCCAGCAAGGCGGACTGGATGGCGCGTTCGCGTTGCTGCAAACGCCAGCGCCGGGCCTGCTTGGGAATGCCGAAAAAAGCAGATAGCGTGCGCAGCGCCAGGTGCAGCGTTACAAACACCAGCGCCAGCGCCAGCAGGAACAGGTTCAGGGACACATCCACCCTGTGCGGAGGCCAGAAAAGCGTTACGGTGCCGGGGTCATTGCCGGCAAACAGCGCGGCGGTAACCGCCACCGCAAACAAGCCCATCAACCACAGTGCGGCACGCATCTCAGCGCCCCGCCGCTGCGGTGGACAACGCGGCCAGGGTGTCGTCGATACGCGGGATGTCCAGCGTGCGCATCTGCGACTGCACCTGTTGCAGCAGGGCCGCTGCCGTCTGCGTCTTGCGCGAGCCGGCATCAAAGTAACGCCCCATGGACAGGGCCGCAGTACCCAGGTCTCCGCGGGCAGACTCGATCTGGCGCGACAGCAAGCCCAGGCGCGCATTGAGCAGGCGCAGCTTGAGGTTTTCACGCAGGAAGAACGACTGCTCCGGGCTGAGCAGCGCAGCATCCGGGTCTTCAATTTTGCTCACGCGCACCAGGCTGCGCAGCTCGCTTTGCACCTGCAGGCCCAGGCGGGCCCACCAGGACAGCAGTGATTCATCGGCTGCGCGCTTGCTGCTCTCGGCGGCCTTGGGGCGCGCGGCATTGGCGGCGGTGCCCGCAGCGGAATTGCCCACCGCATTGGCAATCGGCATTTCGTCAGCCAGCGTCACCAGCTCATCGAGCTTGACCAGCAACGAAGGCGTATCCGACAGGGCCGTGGCCTTGATGCGGGCCACATCGCGGGCGATGGCGCGTTGCAGCTGGGTCAGGCGGGGCTGGGCGGCTCGCATCACCCGCAGGTCCGCACTCTTGAGAGCGGCCAGCAAAGGCTCCACGCTGCCGGTAAGCTGTGACTGCTGCTGCGCCAGGCGCAATGCCGAGTCAATGTCCACCACCAGGTTTTCATCGCGCGAGCGTGACAGGCTTTGCATCAGCTCTTCCAGTTGGGCGCGCTGCAAGGCCACTTCGGCCAGCTTGGCATCTGTCACGGCCAGCTTGGCTGCGGTCTCCATGGCCAACTCCTGCGACTGCTTGGCCATGGCGCGGGCTTCACCCGCTTGCACGCTGGTATCGGAGCTTTGCCGCGCCAGTTGCTGTTGCATGCCACTTACCTTCTGCCACACCAGCACACTGCCCACCAAGCCGGCCAGGGCCAGCAAAGCCACTGCCAGCAGCCAGCGCTGGGCGGCGTAGCGCTCGGCCACTGGCGCGTTGCCGGCCGTTGCGGGTGCAGCCTGCGCAGGCTCGGCGTTGTCGATATTGGGGGGGATGGCCGGTTCGGTACTCATGCCAGCGATTCTATCGACGCGATCAGATCAGCCATGGCCGGGCGTGACTCACACACCACAGCAAAACCGGCAGCGCGCGCCGCCTCTGCAATGCGCGGGTGCGTGGCAACGGCGCGGGCCTGATGCCAGCACAGCCCCGGGGCCATGCTGCGCAAATTGTTTACTGCCTCGGAACTGCTGAACAACCAGAGGCTGCCGTCGCTGGAGGCCACTTGCAGCAGGGCCCGGGCACTGGCCTGAACCAGCGGCGCACGGCGCGCATAGGCCACCAGGAACTCCACCACAGCGCCCTTTTCCGCCAGCCGTGCGGCCAGCCAATCGCGCCCCAGACCCTGGGCGGGTTCGGCCTCGTCGCCGTTCTCGGCATCGGAGTTGCCGCGCACAATCAGCACGCGCCAGCCAGGCTGCACCTGGGCATGCACCACGGCCCACAAGGCTTCGGAATCAAACTGGTGCGCGGTGTGGTCGGGTGCATCAATGCGGCTGCCTGGCACACCGGCCTGCAGCAAGGCGGCCACGGTACCGGGGCCGGTGGCAAAGCAGCGGGGTGAGGTGAGCGTCGGCGCCTGCAGCAGGTCCAGGCCAGCAGGCTGCAGGGCAAAGAACTGCTCCACCGCGTTGGCGCTGACAAACATCAGGGCATCAAACGCCTGGACGCGCTGCCAGACTGCCAGCACGGCCTGCGGTTCGGGTGGTCCGGTAATTTCTATCAGCGGCAGGGAGACGGCATCCAGGCCTGCAGCGCGCAACGCGTTCACCCACTTGCCAGCCTGGGGCGCGGGCCGGGTGACGATGACGCGCATCAGTCGCCCGTCTTTGCGGCCCGCACAGCTGCCTGCACCCGGGCCTGGAGTTGGCGCGCTACCTCTTCACCCAAACGCACGGCGCTGGCGGTGTCAGTGACAGTGGCTTTGTCGCTTGCATGCACCAGTGGCTGCACGCCCTCCGGGTCACCCCAGGCGGCGCGCATCTCCAGCACCGTACCGTTGAACACGGCATGGGCTGCCAGCGGCATGGAGCAGCTGCCACCCATCACGCGGCTGACGGCGCGCTCGGCGCTGACCACCAGCCAGGTCTTGGTATCCATCAGGTGCGACAGGGCCTGCGTGACGTCATCGCGCCCGCTGCAGATTTCAATGCCCAGGGCGCCCTGGCCAGCCGCCGGCAGCATCTCGGTGGTTTCAAACACAGTGCGTATGCGCTCGGCCAAGCCCAGGCGCATCAGGCCGGCAGCGGCCAGCACAATGCCGTCGTACAAGCCTTCATCGAGCTTGCGCAGGCGCGTGTCCAGGTTGCCGCGCAGGGGCTCGATCTTCAGGTCCGGGCGCAGCGCACGCACCAGGGCCATGCGGCGCAGGCTCGAAGTCCCCACCACGGCGCCCTGCGGCAGGTCCTGCAGGCGGGCGTACTTGGGGGACACCCAGGCATCGCGCGGGTCTTCGCGTTCCATCACGCAGGCCAGCTCAAAGCCGGGCGGCAATTCCATGGGCACGTCCTTGAGCGAGTGCACGGCCAGGTCGGCTTTGCCGTCCTGCAGTGCGGTCTCCAGCTCCTTCACAAACAGGCCTTTGCCGCCAACCTTGCTCAAGGACCGGTCCAGGATCTGGTCGCCCAAGGTGGTCATACCCAAAAGGGTGACCTGATGGCCTTGTTGCTCCAAAAGAGCCTTAACGTGGTTTGCTTGCCACAAAGCCAGGCGGCTTTCACGGGTGGCGATGGTGAAATGTTGCACTGCGGTAACCTATCTGTAACGGGACGTTCTTTCTGAATGCTAGCATGGTCTCCCATGAAGACCACCCCCCCTCCAGCCCCCGCCGCCACGTCTGCTGCCACCTCCACCGCTCTGGCAAACAAACGTAATAAAGACAACGAACGCCCCCTGGTGGAGGACATCCGGTTTTTGGGCCGGATCCTGGGTGACGTGATACGCGAGCAGGAGGGTGTGGAGGCCTATGAGCTGATCGAGCAGATCCGCAAGCTCTCGGTGGCCTTCCGGCGCGACGCCGATCATGAAGCCGACAAGGCCCTCAAGCGCCTGCTCAAGGGCTTGAGCGGTGACCAGACGGTGAGCGTGATCCGCGCCTTCACCTATTTTTCGCACCTGGCCAACCTGGCCGAAGACCGCCACCACATCCGCCGCCGCGCCGTGCATGAGCGCGCCGGTGACACGCAGGAAGGCAGCATCGAAGTGGCCATGTCGCGCCTGCGTTGGGCCGGCATTTCGCCACGTGTGATTTCGCAGACGCTGGCGCAAAGCTATGTGGCCCCGGTGCTCACCGCCCACCCCACCGAGGTGCAGCGCAAAAGCATTCTGGATGCCGAGCGCGACATCGCCCAGTTGCTGACCGCACGCGACGACATCAAGCAACGCGCCTTCCCCTTTGAGGGCAAGAAGGACGCACTGACCCCGAAAGAGCTGGCCGCCAACGAGGCCCAGATGCGTGCCCGTGTGATGCAGCTGTGGCAGACCCGCCTGTTGCGCTACAGCAAGCTCACCGTGTCCGACGAGATCGAAAACGCCCTGAGCTATTACGAATCCACCTTCCTGCGCGAGATCCCCAAGCTCTACGCCGAGATGGAAGAGCTGTTGGGCAGCCAGCCGGTGCACACCTTCCTGCGCATGGGCCAGTGGATTGGCGGCGACCGCGACGGCAACCCCAACGTCAGCGCCCAGACCCTGGAATACGCCCTGCGCCGCCAGAGCGAAGTGGCGCTGCGCCACTACCTGACAGAAGTGCACTTCCTGGGTGGTGAGCTCTCGATTTCCGCCCTGCTCAACCGCTGCACGCCTGAGATGGAGGCGCTGGCCGAAAGCTCGCCCGACACCAATGAACACCGCAAGGACGAGCCCTACCGCCGCGCCCTCACCGGCGTTTATGCACGCCTGGCGGCCACCCTGCAGGACCTGACCGGCACCACCGCCGCGCGCCACGCCGTGGCCCCGCAAAACGCTTACAAGACTGCCGAAGAATTTGTTGCCGACCTGCGCGTGATTGAAGCCTCGCTGCAGGCCCACCACGGTGCTGCCCTCACGGCCCAGCGCCTGCACCCCCTGATACGCGCCGTGGAAGTGTTCGGCTTCCACCTGGCCACGGTGGACCTGCGCCAAAGCTCCGACAAGCACGAGGAAGTGGTGGCCGAGCTGCTGGCCACCGCCCGCGTCGAGTCGTCTTACCAGTCATTGGATGAGGCGGCCAAGCGCACGCTGCTGCTGCGCCTGCTCAACGACGCACGCCCCTTGCGCGTGCACGGCGCCAACTACTCGGCACACGCGGTGGCCGAGCTGGCGATATTTGCCATGGCCAAGGAGATGCGCTCGCGCTTTGGCCACGAGGCCATACGCCACTACATCATCAGCCACACCGAGACCGTGAGCGATTTGCTGGAAGTGTTGTTGCTGCAAAAAGAAGTGGGCCTGATGCAGGGCACGCTGGATGACAAAGGCCACAGCGACCTGATCGTGGTGCCGCTGTTCGAAACCATCGAAGACCTGCGCAATGCCGCGCCCATCATGCGCGAGTTCTACCAGTTGCCCGGTGTGGCCGAACTGGTCAAGCGCAGCGGCTGTGAGCAGGACATCATGCTGGGCTACTCCGACAGTAACAAGGACGGCGGCATCTTCACCAGCAACTGGGAGCTGTACCGCGCCGAGATTGCCCTGGTGGAACTGTTTGACGAACTGGCCAAGGACCACAAGATCAAGCTGCGCATGTTCCATGGCCGAGGCGGCACGGTGGGACGCGGCGGCGGCCCCAGCTACCAGGCCATCCTGGCCCAGCCCCCCGGCACGGTGCGCGGACAGATCCGCCTGACCGAACAGGGCGAAGTGATTGGGTCCAAATACGCCAACCCCGAGATCGGCCGGCGCAACCTCGAAACCCTGGTGGCAGCCACGCTGGAAGCCACGCTCTTACAGCCCACCAAGTCCGCCACCAAGGCCTTTCTGGATACGGCGGCCGAACTCTCGCAGCTCAGCATGGCGGCCTACCGCGCGCTGGTGTATGAGACCCCCGGCTTTACCGAGTACTTCTTCAGCTCCACGCCGCTGCGCGAAATTGCCGAGCTCAACATCGGCTCGCGCCCGGCCTCGCGCAAAGCCACGCAGGCCATTGAAGACCTGCGCGCCATTCCCTGGGGCTTCAGCTGGGGCCAGTGCCGCCTGACATTGCCGGGCTGGTTTGGCTTTGGCTCGGCGGTGAACAGCTTTATTGAAGGCGCCACCCCCGCGCAATCCAAAGAGCGCCTGGCCGTGCTGCAGAAGATGTACAAGCAGTGGCCCTTCTTCAAGACCCTGCTCTCCAACATGGACATGGTCATGGCCAAGAGCGATCTGGCCCTGGCCTCGCGCTATGCCGAACTGGTCAGCGATACCAAGCTGCGCAAGAAGATCTTCAGCGCGATTGAAGCCGAATGGCACGCCACCGCCCATGCGCTGGTGCTGATCACCGGCGAGAAGCAGCGCCTGGCCAGCAACGCCTCGCTGCAGCGCTCCATCAAGCACCGCTTCCCCTACATCGACCCCCTGCACCACCTGCAGGTGGAACTGGTGCGCCGCTACCGCGCCGGCATTGCCGACGAGCGGGTGCAGCGCGGCATTCACATCTCGATCAACGGGATTGCGGCGGGGCTGCGCAACACGGGTTGAGGTAGGGCGCCTGCTTCCTGGGCATGGTGACCGCAGACCTCGCGCAAGGTGCGTGGGGTTGAGTTGGCTGCAGAGCCACTTTGGTCGCTGCAGCTAGCTATCTGTTGAATGACCTAGACGGGCTGGAACCAGTCTTCCGTCATTTTCAAAAGGATAGCTATCTGTTGGCGACGATGATGTGGGCTTGTATCTTGCCCTCGACAGCGCCATTGCCAAATCTCTTGCTGATTTCAGCTACAGCTGCGTTTGTTGCCTCGACCAGCCTCGAAGGATCTCTCGTCTCAATTTCGCTTCTGAGCACCGTGCCCTGGCAGTAAGCGATCGCTGGGATGTTGGCTGACGTCGCACTGCTCTTTGCCGTCACAGTTGTGATTACGGGCCTTTGATCAAAGCCACCTTCGACTAAATGCTGTGCAATTACGGCGGCGTCGCTGTATCCATGAGGAGTGCGAACCATGAAACGGGGTGGATCGTCCGGGAACATCTGCTCCAGAGCAAACGTAATAACCGCTGCAAACTCGTTCTGATCGATTGTGTCCCAAACATTGAAGACAAAGGAACCTCCAGATCGAAGTACGCGCCTAGCTTCGGCGAACGCCTTTGGTTTGTCAGGAAAGAACATCGCACCGAACTGGCAGACAACCACATCAAAGCTTTCGTCCGGGAACGGCAGTTGCATCGCATCTGCTTGGCGCCACTCAACTTCGCGGCTCGTACCGACTGTGACGGCTCGGTCGATCATCGCTTGATTCAGGTCAGTCGCAACGATGCGAACTTCAGGCGCCAAGGCATTTGCGAGGTGCCTAGTCACTACACCAGTACCAGCTGCAATTTCCAGCACGCTCCCCGGCTGGAGCATCGCGACGCGGGGGGCAATGTCAGCAGCATAGGGCTCAAATATCAACGGAACCATGTAGTCGTCGTACAGCTGCGGAATTGAGCCAGTGAAGAGCCTGTCTTCATTAGTAACGACCATGGGTGCCTCCAAGAGTTGAGCTTATCGAGCCAACTGTAACGAGTTTGTCCAAACCTTTGAATGACTGCTGTCGCGGCATTGTGACCATTCAATAAAGCTCAGTGAAGCGGCAAAGAGCTGTGAAATTTTCGGAAGAGGGCCAATGCTGCGTCCCAGCGTCCGGACACAGCACCCGCATCCCGGCGAACCGGGTGCCCTGGCGCAGGCCCCCATTCGCTGTTGCCGCAAAGAAGGAAATGCAAGCGCGTACTTAACGCAGCAACCTTAACGGATCAGGAGCAGCCGCCCGCGAGCAGGGCCGAAGCAAGGATACCCGGTTCGCCAGCTACAGCCACACGCAGGCGTCCACACCTCCACAGGCACAACCAAGCCAACATCCCTATCCCCGCCCCAGCATCTCCCGCACCGCCGCCAGTTGCCGGCGCGACACAAACAGCAGCTCGCTCACCCCATCGAGGCGCAGGGCCCAGCCCTCGCCTTCTTCCGGGTCATGGTGCTTTTGCAGGGCGCGCGCCGCGTGCCTTGCAATCAGGGCGTTGCGGTGGATGCGCATGAAGCGCGCGCCGTATTTTTCTTCCAGCTCGTTGAGCGAGGTGTCCAGAATAAAGCTGCGCAAGGCAGTGCGCACGGTGATGTATTTGAGCTCGGCCTTGAAGTACACCACCTCGTCCAGCGGCAGGCGTTCAGTGCGGTTGCGGTCCTGTATCAGAAGCACTTCTTCGGGCTGTACCGCCTCCACCGTGGCCTGGGCGCTGCGTGCCTGCACATAGCGCTGGGCCTTCAGCAATGCAGCTTGCAGACGGTCCAGCCGCACCGGTTTGGTCAGGTAGTCGGTGGCGTCCAGCTCAAAGGCTTGCAGCGCGTGCTCGGCGTGCGCCGTCACAAAAATCACGGCCGGCGCGTCGCTGAGCGATTGCATGGTCTGCGCCAGCGCCAAGCCGTCGATGCCGGGCATGTGGATGTCCAACAGCACCACGTCAAAGTGTTGGTGCTGCAAAGCATGCATGGCCTCAACGGCATTCGCGGCCAGCGCAACGGCTTGCGCGCGGGGTGCCACACCATCCGCCAACAGCGTGGTCAGGCGTGTGCGCGCCAGTTCCTCGTCGTCCACCACCAGCACCCGCAAGACAGCGCTCATACCGGCACCTCCATGCGCACCTGAAAAACGCCACCGTGGGTTCCGCAGCTGAACTGGCCCTGCACGTCGTGCAACAACGACAGGCGCTCCCGCACATTGCGCAAGGCCTCGCCCATCCCGGCCGGGCCGGGGCCAGCAGGCACCGTGTTGCTGACCTTGATGACCACCACCCCGCCACGCCGCCGCGTGGAGATGACCAACTCGGCCCCGCTGGGGCTGGGCTCCACGCCGTGGCGCACCGCGTTTTCCACCAGCGGCTGCAGCAAGAGGGGTGGCAGGCGAGCACCGTCGGCAGAGGGGTCCAGATGCCATTCCACGTGCAGGCGTTCGCCAAAGCGAATCTGCTCAATGGCCAGGTAACGGCGCGCCAGGGTGATTTCTTCGGCCAGGGTGACCGACTCCCCGTGGTCTACCAGGGCATGGCGAAACAGGTCGCTCAGGTCTTCCAGCAAGCTTTCCGCCTTGGCCGGCTCGGCCCGCACCAGGGCAATGGCACTGTTGAGGGTGTTGAACAGAAAGTGCGGCCGTATGCGGCTTTGCAGGTCATTCAGGCGCGCAGCCGTCTGGGCCGGCGTGCGGCCCTTGGCCCGCAATACCAGGCCGCCAACCAGTGCCGAAGATAGCACCATGCCACTGAAGGCGCTGGCAAGCCAGGGCGGCTTGGGTACCAGCCCCGTCATGGCCAGCAAACCACAACCATAGAGTGCGGCCAGCGCACCCAGGATGACGGCCAGCAGGTATTGCCAACCGGGCTGCAGGCGCGCCAGCCAGCGCTTGCCCAGGCAGGCCAGCATCAACCACACCAGCACGGCAGGCAATGCCGCACCCGTGGCCATGGACAGGCGGCCCAGCCAGTCGAGCACAGCGTGGCTGTCAAACATCACCGCAGCCGCAATGGACACCTCCACAAACAGCACGGCGCGCAGCACCACACCGAACTGGCAGGCATCAAAAACCAGGGCGGTGGCCGGCGGCACCGGTGCGGCAGGAGGGGCCGTCTCCTGGAACGTCGATAATATTTGGGTCTCTTCCATGTTTCACCGGATTCTGACGCCTTTTGTGGCGCTGGTCCCATTCTTGCCCTGCCCATGTCCTCCAAGCCCACCTCTGCCCCGTCTGACAACCAACTCGACAACAAATCCCAAGCCTGGTCCGCGCTGTTTTCCGAACCCATGAGTGATCTGGTCAAGCGTTACACCTCCAGCGTGTTCTTCGACAAGCGCCTGTGGCTGGCCGACATCACCGGCAGCCTGGCGCATGCCGACATGCTTTGCCACCAGGGCATCATCAACGCCGCCGACCACGCGTCTATCCAAAGCGGCATGGCCACCATCCGCAGCGAAATCGAAGCAGGCCACTTTGAATGGAAGCTGGATCTGGAGGACGTGCACCTGAACATCGAGGCGCGCCTCACGCAACTCGTGGGCGATGCCGGCAAGCGCCTGCACACCGGGCGCAGCCGCAACGACCAGGTGGCCACTGATGTGCGCCTGTGGTTGCGAGGCGAGATTGACCTGATTGGCGGCCTGCTGACCGACCTGCAAAAGGCCTTGCTGGCCCTGGCCGACAAAAACGTGGACGTGATCCTGCCAGGTTTCACCCACCTGCAGGTGGCCCAACCCGTGAGCTTTGGCCACCACATGCTGGCCTATGTGGAAATGTTCAGCCGCGATGCCGAGCGCATGCAGGACGTGCGCCGGCGCGTCAATCGCCTGCCACTGGGCGCTGCCGCCCTGGCGGGAACGAGCTACCCGCTGGACCGCGAACGGGTTGCCCAAACACTGGGTATGGAAGGTGTGTGCCAGAACAGCCTGGACGCTGTGAGTGACCGCGACTTCGCCATTGAATTCACCGCCGCCGCGTCCCTGGCCATGGTGCACATCAGCCGCCTGTCGGAAGAGCTGATTTTGTGGATGAGCCAGAGCTTTGGCTTCATCGACATTGCCGACCGTTTTTGCACTGGCAGCTCCATCATGCCGCAGAAGAAAAACCCCGACGTACCAGAGCTGGCACGCGGCAAGACGGGCCGCGTGGTAGGCCATTTGATGGGGCTGATCACCCTGATGAAGGGCCAGCCCCTGGCCTACAACAAGGACAACCAGGAAGACAAAGAGCCGCTGTTCGACACCGTGGACACGCTCAAAGACACGCTGCGCATCTTTGCCGAGATGGTGGGCGGCATCACCGTCAAGCCAGAGGCGATGGAGCGCGCGGCACGCCGCGGCTACGCCACGGCCACCGATCTGGCCGACTACATGGTCAAAAAAGGCCTGGCCTTCCGCGACGCCCACGAGGTGGTGGCCCATGCGGTGAAGACGGCGATTGCCAAGGGTGTTGACCTGTCCGAGCTGTCGCTGGCCGAACTGCAGGCCTTCAACCCCCAGATCGAGGCCGATGTGTTTGAGGTCTTGAGCCTGCGCGGCTCGCTCAATGCCCGCAATATTCTGGGTGGCACGGCCCCCGCACAGGTGCGCTTGCAGATTGCGCGCCACACCGCGCGGCTGGCTTAGCCTCCACTCAAGCGCCCTGCTCCAGAGACAGGGTTGCGGGCAAGCGGAACACCGCCACCGAGGCCACCAACTCTTGTGCCTGGCGAGAGAGGCTCTGGGCAGCAGCAGCCATTTCATCCACCAGGACGGCGTTCTGGTGCGTGGCCTGGTCCATTTCAGCCACGGCCTGGCCCACCTGCTGGACACCGCTGGACTGCTCCCCGCTGGCCAGCGTGATGTCTTTCACGATGGCCGACACCTGCTGGACCGAGTGCACCACCTCCTGCATGGTGGAGCCAGCCTGATCCACCAGAACGGTGCCGCGCTGCACGCGGTCCACGCTGGCGGTGATGAGGGTCTTGATTTCCCGTGCCGCAGCCGCACTGCGGCCTGCCAGCGCCCGCACCTCGCTGGCCACCACGGCAAAGCCCTTGCCCTGCTCGCCCGCACGGGCCGCTTCCACGGCGGCATTCAGGGCCAGGATATTGGTTTGAAAGGCAATACCGTCAATCACCCCGATGATCTCGGCAATTTTTTGCGACTGCTGCTGGATATCTTTCATGGTCTGCACCACCTGGTTAACCACACCCCCTCCCTGCACCGCCACGGTGGAGGCTTGTGTGGCCAGCAAATTGGCGGCCTGCGCGTTGTCGGCGTTCTGCCGCACCCGTGTGCTGAGTTGCTCCATGGAAGCGGCCGTGGTCTGCAGGGCGCTGGCCTGGTTTTCGTTGCGCAGGCTCAGGTCGCCATTGCCATGGGCAATTTCACCGGCAGCCGCGTCCACGCGCTCCGAGCCCGTGCGCACCTGGGCCACCAGTTCGGACAGGCGGGACTGCAAGTCGCGCAGGGCCCTCAGCAGTTGGGCCAACTCATGCTCGCCCCGTATATGAATGTGCGCGGTCAGGTCCCCCGAGGCAAAGGTTTGCGCAGCATGCACCGCCTGGTGCAAGGGCCGCACGATGCTGCCCACGACCACCAACGCCACCCCCAGACTGGCTGCCATAGAACCCAGCAAAATGGCCGCCAACAGGGCGCTGGCCACCTGGATGCGGTGTTCGGCATCGCCTTGGTCCTGCTCAATCTGCCCATTGGCCAGGGCCACCGCTCCGTCTATGGCCAGGCGGTGTTGGTCATAGGCTTTTTCTGCATCCTGCAGCGCCCGGGCCGCCGCGGTGCGGTCCTGCTTTTGCAGGGCCGGGATCAGCACCTCAAACACCAGCGTGTAAAACCTTTGTGCCGGCGCATCCGCCTGCCTGAGCAGTTTGTCTTCCAGTGCGGCGCCAATGTTGCTGGCCTGCCATTTGGCATGCGCGGCGTTGTACTCCTGGCGCAGGCGCAGCAGGGTCTGGGTGAGGGCCTCGCGGCTTTGGGGGTCGGTGGCGTTGCCGATCTGCAGAACCGTCACATACGACTCGATGATGTAGGCCGGCGGCGGCAGGATGTCGGCCACCAGATCCTTGTTTTTGACGATGCGCTGGAACAGCGGACCGTTGACCTGGAGCTCGTTCAAGGTCTTGAAGGACCAGAGCCCGAAGGTGGCAAAACCGGCCACAAAGATGCCCAGCAAAATGACAAAACGCTTGCGAATGCCCAGCCCGTCGAAGAATGAAACCATGACTCCTCCCTGTAGTGCCTGACGGGTTCTAACGCTTTTGGCG
Source organism: Rhodoferax lacus (assembly GCF_003415675.1). Classification (GTDB taxonomy): domain Bacteria; phylum Pseudomonadota; class Gammaproteobacteria; order Burkholderiales; family Burkholderiaceae_C; genus Allorhodoferax; species Allorhodoferax lacus. The sequence continues at coordinate 34,774 of NZ_QFZK01000015.1, read as the reverse complement.
TCTTTAGTGAACACTCAAACATGCATTTGGCAGCGCAGTCCGTTTGTGCTGCTGCGAATCGACCCGGTCATGGCACTGCAGGTTGATGGCAGTCAATGGACGGACGGCCGCGATGGGCCATAGTCGGCGGGCTTGCATCATGGATGTGGGCACCCAAAAGGTTTCAACCAGGCATCCATGACCCGCACAGGCGCAACAGCCCACACCATCACAACCCCGCGGCTTGGGCGGCGGGCATGGCTGTTTGGCGTGGCCAGTCTGCTGTGCCTGGGCGACGCGCATCCGGTGGCGGCGCAGCCTCTGGTCTTTCGCATATCCACTGAAAACACGCCCACCCACTTCCAGACCCTGGTGGTGCAGCGTTTTGCCGACACACTGGCCGGCAAAACCCGGGGCAAGCTGGCGGTGGAGTTTCACCACAGCGCACAGCTGTTTCGTGACCAGGATGTGATCCGGGCACTCAGCGACGGCAAGGTGGACATGGCAGTGCCCGGCAACTGGCAATTGGACCGCTATGACCCGTATGTCAGCGCCCTCATGCTGCCCGTGCTGATGGGGCGCAGTGCGGCCGAACACCACCGCTTTCGCGATGGCCGGGCTGGCCAACTGATCTCGCAGCATCTGGCTGAATCGATCAACGTGGTGGTGCCGGGCCGCTGGATCGACCTCGGCTTTGCCCATGTGTTCACCACCGGCAAGGCCATTGCTGGCTACCAGGACATGGCAGGCATGCGCACCCGCATCGCAGGCGGTGCGGCGATTGCCGCCCAGGTCTCTGCCGTAGGCGCCGTACCGACGGTTGTGCCCTGGCCCGACCTGCCCAATGTGTTGCAGCAGGGCCGCATAGATGGCCTGCTGACCACCCATGAAACCGTTGCCAGCGCCAGGCTGTGGGACATGGGCGTGCAACATGCCACGGAAAACATGTCCTACTTTGCGCAGTACATCCCGGTGGTGTCGCGCAGCTGCTGGGAGCGGCTCAGCCCGGACCTGCGCCTGGCGGTGCAGCAGAGTTGGGAGTCGGTGGTGGACGATGCCCGTGCCCAGTCCAGCAGCGCCCAGCAGGAAGCCAGGCGCACCCTGCAAGCCCATGGTGTGCGCGTGATGGATCTGAGCCCGCAAGCCCTGCAAGCCTGGCGCCAGGAACTCATGAAAGGGCAAGCGGCCCTGGCCAGGTCTTTGGGCATTCCGGACACCTTGCTGGCTGAGGCCGAGCGGCAATTTGGACGGGCTCCATGAGCCATACCCACCTGGCAGTCCACGCAGACCTGCGCCCTTCAGCAACACCCGCGCGCAGTGTGATGGTGTTCGTGCTGGGCCTGGCAATCACCACCATTGGCGCACTGGCCTGGAAGGAAATCGACAGCTGGCACAGCGCCCAGCACGCTGTGCGCAGTGAATTGCAGTTGCAAAGCCTGTCGCTGAGCTCGGTGTTTGAAACCGCGTTTGAATCGGCCGAGCAAACCCTGAATGGCGTGGCCTACCGGCTGGAATACAACCAGGGCAGGCCCGCCGTCGCGCTGGATTTGCGCAGGCGCATGTTGCGCTCGCCCTCCTTGAGTGATTTGCGCTTCTACCGCTCGGACAGCCACCTGGTTGAACGTGCCAGCCTGACTCCGCTGGCTGCTGACACCCTGCCCCTGTGGGTACAACAGCAAACCAGCCAAGGCCGCCTGACCGGCTATGGCAGGGACGGCGACGACTTCGCTTTCTACCGCATGTCGCGCGCCCCCGATGGCCGTGTGCTGGGTACGGTGTACGCCACCCTCGCTGACGACTACTTCCAGACGGTGTCGTCCCAGAACCTGGTCGCCCAGGCCAGCACTGGCTGTCTGGTGGGCCCAGGCGGCGACATCCTGCTGGACCTGGGTGAGCCAGGCACGTCCTGCCGACTGGGACGCAATGCGCAACTGATCAAGCAACTGAGCGAAAAAATCGGTGGCTATGGCTCCAGCGTGCAGGAGGTGGACGGCAGCTTCATGGTAGTGCAGCAACTCAGGAACCACCCCCTGAGGGTGGTGCAGATTGCCTCAGGCGACCTGGCCCTGGACAAATGGAAAGACGGCGCACGCTACAGCCTGGCAGCCATGCTGCTGGTAGCGCTGGCTGCATTTGTATTCATGCGCTACTACCACCATGCGCTGCACATCCGCACGCGGGCCGAGCAGGCACTGCTGCAGATGCAGGCCCACATGCAGGCCAGCCACGACTTGCTGGACCGCCTGTCACAGCACGTGCCCGGGGTCATCTACCAGTACCTTGAGCGTGCGGATGGAAGCTCGGCATTTCCCTATGCCAGCCAGGGTCTGGAGGAAATGTTTGGTGTGGCACCCGCCAACTTCATGCGCGATGGCACCCCCATTTTTGAGCGCGTCTATGCCGATGACAGCGCCGCACTCACAGCCTCGTCGCAGGAGTCGACGCGTTCACTGTCCACCTGGCAGCATGAGTTCCGCATCAACGACCGCTCGGGCGCCATACGCTGGCTGTCCGGGCTGGCCAACCCTATGCGGCTGGACGATGGCAGCACACTCTGGCACGGCTTTATCAAGGACGTCACCGAACGCAAGCGTCTGGAGGCCAGGCTCACGCTGGCGGCCAGCGTGTTTACCTCGGCCAAGGAGGGGATTCTGATCACCGACGCGGCAGGCACCATCGTGGATGTGAACGAGACCTTCTGCCTCATTACAGGCTTCAGCCATGAGGAAGCACTGGGCCAGAACCCGCGCATGCTCAACTCGGGCCGCCAGCCACCCGAGTTTTATGCCCAGCTGTGGAGCAGCCTGCACGAAAAAGGCCATTGGTATGGCGAAGTCTGGAACCGCCGCAAGAGTGGCGATGTGTATGCCGAAATGCTCACCATCAGCAGTGTGCATGACGCAGCGGGTGCGATTCAAAACTATGTGGCCCTGTTCAGCGACATCACGCCGTTCAAGGAACACCAGCAGCAACTCGAACACATTGCCCATTACGACGCATTGACCGGCCTGCCCAACCGGGTCCTGCTGGCTGACCGGTTGCACCAGGCCCTGATTCAAAGCCAGCGCCGCAAGCTCTGCCTGGCCGTGGTATTTCTGGATCTGGACGGTTTCAAGGCAGTCAACGATACCCATGGCCATGCCGCCGGTGACGAGTTGCTGATTGCGCTGGCACAGCACATGCAGTCCGCCCTGCGCGAGGGCGACACGCTGGCGCGCATAGGCGGTGACGAGTTTGTTGCCATCCTGACTGACCTGGAGCATGCGCATGACTGCGAGCCCATTCTGGTGCGGCTGTTGCAGACCGCCTGCGAGCCGGTTCACCTGGGCCAGTTGGACCTGCGCGTATCGGCCAGCATGGGGGTTACGCTGTACCCGCAGGACGGCGCCGAGGTGGACCTGCTGATGCGCCAGGCTGACCAGGCCATGTACGCAGCCAAGCAGGCAGGCAAGAACCGCTACCACCTTTTCGACGTGACGCAGGACGCCGCCATACGCCAGCAACGCAACAGCCTGGAGCGCATTGAACAAGGCCTGGCACTGGGCCAGTTTGTCCTGTTCTACCAGCCCAAGGTGAATCTGCGCACCGGCACGGTGGTGGGTGCCGAGGCGTTGATCCGCTGGCACCACCCGGAGCGTGGCCTGCTGTACCCGGCCGCCTTCCTGCCGGTAATAGAGAACCATCCGGTCAGCATCAAGCTCGGAGAGTGGGTCGTGCACTCAGCGCTTGCGCAGGTCAGCCTCTGGGATGCGCAGGGTCAATCGCTGCCGGTCAGCGTCAACATCAGTGCGCTGCAGTTGCAGCAGCAGGATTTCCCCGATCGGCTGCGCAGTCTGCTGGCAGACTTCCCTGGCCTGTGGCCCGGTCTGCTGGAGCTGGAGGTGCTGGAGACCAGCGCCTTTGAAGATCTGTCACGGGTCAGCGCCATCATTGCCAAGTGCCAGGACATGGGCATAAGATTTGCGCTGGATGACTTTGGCACCGGGTATTCGTCGCTCACCTACCTCAAACATCTGCCCGTGGAAACCCTCAAGATAGACCAAAGCTTTGTGCGTGACATGCTCATTGATGCCAATGACCTGGCCATCGTGAATGGCATCATCGGTCTGGCCCGGGCGTTTGGCCGGCAGGTCGTGGCCGAAGGGGTGGAAACCACCGCGCACCGCGACTTGCTTGTCTCCATTGGCTGCGATGTGGCACAGGGCTTCGGCATCGCCAGGCCCATGCCAGCCAAGGACTTTCCGGCGTGGGTCAAGCAGTGGCAATGTCACTCCGACGCATCCAATATGCTTGCCTCCCGTACTTCCAGTTAGCCTGACCCCTACTCCTTCGCCATGACAACAACAAAAACAAAAATCATCGGCTGCCTTCTGGCACTCAGCGCCCTCAGCGCCCAGGCCTTTCAAATCACCAGCCTCTCACCGCAAGGCGAGGTAGCGCGGGTGCGCCAGGTGCTGGCCAAGTTTGACGACAGCGCCATCGCCTTTGGCGACCCCAAGGCCGAGGCGCCCCTGGCCATCAGTTGCAACGACGCACAGGCCAGCAAGGGCTCGGGCCGCTGGGTCAACGACCGCGCTTGGGCCTATGAGTTCGAGCGCGACCTGCCGCCCGGTGTGCGCTGCACCTTGCAAGTAAAAGCGGGGCTGCAGTCGGCCAAGGGAGTTGCGCTGAGTGGCCCCACCAGCTACCGCTTCACCACCGGCGGGCCTTTTGTGCAGACCCTGCGGCCGTATGAGGGCAGCAGCATCGACGAGGAACAGTTCTTTGCCCTGCGCCTATCGGGTGAGGCGTCATTGAGCAGCGTGCAGGCGCATACGTACTGCACCATGGAGGGCCTGGGTGAGCGCATTGCCGTACGCCTGCTAGAAGGCAGCGAGCGCGCTGCCCTGCTCAAGGCCCAAGGCTGGGACAAGGAGGCTACGGCCCGTCCGCTGGCCTATGTCACCCTGGCCTGCAAGCGCCGCCTCACGCCGTCCGCCAAGGTGCAACTGGTGTTTGAGCGCGGCGTGGCCACACCCGGCGGTATTGCCAACAGCGTGGAGAAGCGCTTTGCCTACCAGGTGCGCGAGCCCTTTGAGGCCAGCTTTGCCTGCGAGCGCGAGAACGCGCAAAGTGCCTGCCTGCCCATACGCCCGCTGACGCTGTCCTTCAACGCGCCCGTGCCGCGCAAGCTGCTGGAGGGCATACGCCTGGTGGGCCCCAAGGAGAGCTTCAAGCCGGTTTTCGATGCCGGCGACCAGGGTGAGGAAGCTGCGGACAATGTGCTGAACAGCATCCGCTTTGCAGCCGTGCTGCCCGAGCAGACGCAGTTCAGTATCGAACTGCCCAAGGGCTTTGCGGACGCCAGCAGCCGCACGCTGCGCAACGCGGCCAACTTTCCGCTCAAGGTGGCCACCGGTGCCATGCCGCCGCTGGCCAAATTTGCCGCCTCGCCCTTTGGCATCGTGGAGCGCTTTGCCGAACCGAATGGCGTGGCCCTGCTGCCGGTGACGCTGCGCAATGTGGAGGCTGCCTTGAACATCAAAGGCCTGAACGCGGCCACCCTGGCTCCGAAGCCTGTGGCCGACGCGCCCAAGGGCAAGGTCAGCGACTTCAAGCCCGGCACCGATGCAGAAATCATCGCCTGGTTCCACAAGGTCCAGCGCTATGAGGCCAGCAGCATTTCACGCAGCCAGGCCGCCAAGGACAGCCGCACGCCCCTGCCCAAGCCGCTGGAAAAGGCTGGCAGCGACTGGGTGCAGACGCGCATGGTCTCGCTCTTGCAAGGCCAGCCCAAGGTCACCACCCTGGACCTGCCCAAGCCTGTGGGCAATGACCCGCGCCCCTTCGAGGTGGTGGGCATTCCACTGGATGCGGGCTTTCATGTGGTGGAGATTGCCTCGCAAAAACTGGGTGCCTCGTTGCTGGATGAGCGTTATGGCAATGCCCGCACCATGTACGTTCGCACCTCGGCGCTGGTGACCAACCTGGGCGTGCACTTCAAGCTCGGGCGCGAGAACGCCCTGGCCTGGGTGACCACGCTGGACAAGGGGGCGCCGGTGGCGGGTGCGGCCGTGCGCGTGTCCGACTGCCGTGGGCGCGAAGTGGCCAGCGCCACGACAGACGCGCAAGGGGTGGCCAAACTCAGCGGCATCTCACCCATGGCGCCTGCCTGCAACACTGGCCCAGAGGGTGGCAACAGCGAGTACGACGGCGTCTACAGCCAGGCCTACTTTGTCAGCGCCCGCGCCCCGCAGCCCGCAAGCGACGGCAAAGGCGTGGTGCAGGACCTGGCCTTCACCTGGAGCGACTGGAACAAGGGGATTGAGTCCTGGCGCTTCAACCTGCCGGCCAGCACAGCGCCACAGCCCGACGAGCGCGCCCACACCATCCTGGACCGCAGCCTGTTGCGCGCGGGCGAGACGGTGTCCATGAAGCACCTGCTGCGCACCGAGACCAGCCAGGGCTTTGGCCTGCCGGACAGCTACCCCGACACCCTGGTCATCACCCACGAGGGCAGCGGCCAGCAATACAGCCAGCCGCTGGCCTGGCGCAAGACCGCCACGGGCGGCCAGAGTGCCGAAAGCAGCTTTGCCATACCGCAGGCGGCCAAGCTCGGCGTGTACGGCATCACGCTGCGCGGTGCCAGCAAAGGGGGCGACGGGCGGCAATACAGTACCGGCCAGTTCCGCGTGGAAGAGTTCCGCCTGCCGGTGTTCGAAGGCCGTGTGAGCCCTTCTGGCAAGGAACAACTGGTAGCTGTCAAAACCGTGCCGGTGGATGTGCAGGTGAACTATGTGTCGGGTGGTCCGGCTGCCAATCTGCCAGTGCGCGTGTCGGCCCTGGTGCGCACCAAATACCTGAGCTTTCCTGACTTCGAAGCCTTCAGCTTTGCCCCTCCTCGCGGCAAGAAGGACACGGTGTCCGCCGGAGATGAAGAGACCGAGGTCAGCGACACCGACAGCCGCGTGGTTGCCGACAAGCTGCCCCTCACCCTGGACAAGAACGGCGCGGGCAAGACCACGGTGGCCGACCTGCCGCTGGGCAAGCAGCCGCAGGACCTGCTGCTGGAAGCCACTTACTCCGACCCGAATGGCGAGGTACAGACCCTCCGCAGCACGCGCACGCTCTGGCCGGCAGCCGTGGTGGCGGGCATCAAGACCGAGGGCTGGGTGTCGAGTGGCAAGCAGATCAAGTTCCAGGCCCTGGCGCTGGACCTGGCTGGCCGGGCAAAGGAAGGCGTGGCGCTGGAGGTGAAGGCCACCGCGCGCATCGTCACCACCACGCGCAAGCGCATGGTTGGCGGCTTTTATACCTATGACAACAAGACCACGGTGAAAGACCTGGGAAGTGTGTGCTCGGGCAAGAGCGACTCCAGAGGCCTGCTGCTGTGTGACACCACGCTGTCCGAGCCCGGCGAGGTGGAACTGGTGGTCACGGCCAAGGACAGTGCGGGCAACAGCATACAGGCCGCGAGTTCCGTGTACGTGACCAAGCAGGGCGAGCTGTGGTTTGGTGGCGAGAACCACGACCGCATCGACCTGCTGCCCGAGAAGAAAAGCTACCAGCCGGGCGAGACCGCCACCTTCCAGGTGCGCATGCCCTTCCGCTTTGCCACCGCCCTGCTGACCGTTGAGCGTGAAGGCATTCTGGACACGCGTGTGGTGCAGCTCAATGGCCAGGACCCGACCGTGCAGGTGAAGGTGCAAGAGGGCTGGGGCCCGAATGTCTATGTGAGCGTGCTGGCCTTGCGCGGCCGCCTGCGCGAGGTGCCCTGGTACAGCTTCTTCACCTGGGGCTACAAGGCGCCGCGCGAGTGGTGGACCAGCTTCTGGTACGAGGGGCGTGAGTTTGTTGCGCCTACGGCCCTGGTGGACCTGAGCAAGCCGGCCTTCCGTTTGGGCGTGGCCGAGATCCGGGTGGGCAGCAAAGCACACCAGCTGGATGTGAGTGTGAAGGCCGACAAGGACAGCTACCCCGTGCGCGGCAAGGCGCAGGTGCAGATCCAGGTGAAGCTGCCCAATGGCCAACCCGCCGCGAACGCTGAGGTGGCCCTGGCCGCCGTGGACCAGGCCCTGCTGGAGTTGAGCCCCAACGACAGCTGGAACCTGCTGGAAGCCATGCTGCAGCGCCGCTCCTGGGGCGTGGAGACCTCGACTGCGCAAATGGAGATCATTGGCCGCAGGCACTATGGCCGCAAGGCCGTGCCCGCGGGCGGCGGCGGCGGGCACAGCGGTGCGCGTGAACTGCTGGAAACCCTGCTGCTGTGGAACCCGCGCGTGCAACTCGACGCCAATGGCCGCGCTAATGTGACCGTGCCGCTGAATGACGCGCTGACCACTTTCAAGATCGTGGCCGTGGCCGATTCGGGTGTGGGCCTGTTTGGCACCGGCTCCACGTCCATCCGCGCCACGCAGGATTTGCAGATCATCAGCGGCCTGCCGCCGCTGGTGCGCGAGGACGACCAGTTCCGCGCCCAGCTGACGCTGCGCAACACGACGAAGCAGGCAATGAAGGTGCTGGTGAGTCCGCGTGCCACCCTGCTCGATTTGCCGCCCCAGACCGTTGACATTCCCGCAGACGAGGCGCGCGAGGTAGCCTGGAACGTCACTGCACCGGCGCAACTGGCGCTCACCCGGAATGAAGCGATCCTGTGGGAGATCGAGGCCAAGGACACCGTCAGCGGTGCACGCGATGCCTTGAAGGCACGCCAACGCATCATCCCTGCCGTGCCGCTGACCGTGCAGCAGGCCACGTTGGTGCAGATCGACGGGCCCTTCAGTCTGGAGGTGAACCCACCGGCCGACGCCATTGCCAGCAACGGCACGGTGCGTGGTGGCCTGAAGCTGGCCTTGCAGCCCAAGCTGGCCGAGGGCCTGCCGGGCGTGCGCGACTGGTTTGCCAACTACCCTTTTGCCTGCCTGGAACAAAAGACCAGCAAGGCCGTGGGCCTGCGCGATGCCAAGCTGTGGCAGGGCGTTGCCGCACAAATTCCCAGCTACCTGGACAGCGACGGCCTGGCCAGCTACTTCCCGCCGCGCGACGGTGAGTCCAACCACGGCAGTGACACGCTCACCGCCTATGTGCTGGCCGCAACCCACGAGGCCGCCAGCATCAACCCGGCGTTTGCACTCAGCGACGAAGTGCGCGCACCCATGGAGCGCGGCCTGATCGCCTTTGTGGAGGGCCGCATCCAGCGCGACTTTTGGAGCCCGCGCAAAGACCTGGATGTGCGCAAACTCGCCGCCATCGAAGCCCTGTCGCGCTACGGCCGGGCCACCGGAAAAATGCTGAACAGCATCACCATCGCGCCCAACCAGTGGCCCACGCATGCGGTGATTGACTGGCTCAATATCTTGAAGCGCGTGGCCGATGTGCCCGAGCATGACAAGCGCCTGCTTGAGGCCACGCAAATCCTGCGCAGCCGCATCAGCTACCAGGGCACCAAAATGGTCTTCAGCTCCGAGCGCGATGACTACTGGTGGTGGTTGATGCAAAACGGCGACGTCAACAGCGCCCGCCTGATCCTGGCTGTGATGGACGACCCGGCCTGGAAGGACGACATGGGTCGCCTGGCCAACGGCTTTATCAGCCGCCAGCAGGGCGGCGCCTGGCACACCACCACGGCCAACCTGTGGGGTGGCATGGCGCTGGAAAAATTCTCGGCCAAGTTTGAAGCCACGCCAGTGGCAGGCAGCACCAAGGCCAGCCTGGGCACGGCCACTGCGGCGGTGGACTGGAGCAAAGTGCTGCGCGTCCTGCCCACCGACGCTTCTGGAGCTGCCAACCAGAGCACCTGGTTTGGCGCACCCGCCGCACCGGGCAACCTGCGCAACAACAGCATGTTCCTGCCCTGGGGCAAGGCAAGCGGCAAAGAGGTTGGCAAAGACGGTGGCAAGGACACTTTGAGTGTGACGCACCAGGGTACGGGCAAGCCCTGGCTCACGCTGCAGTCCCTGGCTGCCATCGAGCTCAAGGCTCCGTTCAACGCGGGCTACCAGATCAGGAAGACCATCACGCCGGTGGAGCAGGCCAACAAGGGCCTGCCCGCAGGCAGTTTTAGTCGCGGCGATGTGCTGCGCATCACGCTGGAGGTGAATGCCTCAAGCGACATGACCTGGGTGGTCATCACCGACCCGGTGCCCGCAGGCGCCACCATTCTGGGCAGCGGCCTGGGGCGCGACTCCGAAATCGCCACCCAGGGCGAGAAGGCGCAAGGAGCTGGCTGGGCAGCGTTTGAAGAGCGCAGCTTCGAGTCCTTCCGCAGCTACTACCAGTACCTGCCCAAGGGGGGGGTGAAGATGGAGTACACGGTGCGCCTCAACAACGTGGGCAGCTTCTCGCTGCCGCCCTCAAGGGTGGAGGCCATGTATGCGCCGGAGATGTTTGGCGAGTTTCCCAATGCGAAGGTGCGGGTGGAGGCGGTGAAGTAGTGGCTTACAACTGGGCTGGCCTTTTGTTCAGCAGTGTTGGCTGGCAGCGGGGCGACAGGGGGCTGCGGCCTCATGGTGCCAAACGCGCACAAATCGGCCGCACCCCCCTGCCGCCCCGCTGCGAAGGAATATTGCTGGCACTCGTTCTCACAACGATCCACGCGGCGGCAGTGGCAGCGCCCAGCTTCAACGAAGTCCAAGCCAGCTACCAGCCCTCCGACACCCTCATCCTGGACCGCCATGGCGAAGTGCTGCAGCGCGTGCGCACCGACAACACGGTGCGCCGCGGGCAGTGGATGGCTCTGCAGGACGTGTCCCCTGCCCTGCGCACGGCCCTGGTGTTGAGCGAAGACAAACGCTTTTATGAACACAGCGGCGTGGACTGGCGCGCGGTGTCGGCGGCGGCCTGGGGCAACCTGTGGAACAGCAAGACGCGCGGCGCCTCCACCATCACCATGCAGCTGGCGGGTTTGCTGGATGAGGACCTGAAGCGCGGTGCCGGTGGGCGCAGCGTGGTGCAAAAAATCGGGCAGACCGTGTCCGCCCAGTTGCTGGAGACCACTTGGCGCAAGGACCAGGTGCTGGAGGCTTATCTGAACCTTGTGCCATTTCGCGGCGAACTGGTGGGCATCGATGCGCTGAGCCAGACCCTGTTTGGCAAGGCCGCACAAGGCCTGGACAACCGCGAGGCGGCCGTTGCCGCCGCTCTGGTGCGCGCACCCAACGCCCGGCCGCAGCAGGTAGCGCAGCGGGCTTGCAGCGTGCTTCAGGCTTTGCAGGGAGTGGGCCCCGCAAGCGACTGCGAAGGACTGGACCTGTTTGCACAAGCCGCCCTGCAACGGCGCGACTATGCCGCCAGCGTGGGCTTCGCTCCGCACCTGGCGCAGCGCGTGCTGGCGGCGCAACGTGAGCAGATGCAAGCGACAACCAAGACCGACAAAAATTTTGCAGGAATGGGTGTTGGCGTTGGCAGCGCCAGCAACATCCCGCGTGGCAGCCTGCGCACCACGCTCAGCGCCCCCTTGCAGCGCTTCGCCTCGCAAACCCTGCAGCAGCAACTGCGCGAACTGCAGGCCCGCCATGTGGAGGACGGCGCGGTGCTGGTGCTGGACAACGCCAGCGGCGAGGTGCTGGCTTGGGTAGGTTCTTCGGGTGAACTCAGCCGCGCCGCCGAGGTGGATGGCGTCACGGCGCTGCGCCAGCCCGGCTCCACGCTCAAACCGTTTTTGTATGCCCAGGCGATTGCCGAACGGCGCCTCACCGCCGCCTCCTTGCTGGATGATGCGGGCACACAAATCCAGACCTCGGGCGGGCTCTACATTCCGCAGAACTACGACCACCATTTCAAGGGCTGGGTGTCGGCGCGCACGGCTCTGGGGGCATCGCTGAACGTGCCCGCAGTGCGCACGCTGGTGATGGTGTCACCGGATGCCTTCCACAAGCAGCTGACAGCTCTCGGATTCCCGCTCAAGGAGACCGGCGACTACTATGGCTACAGCCTGGCACTGGGCAGCGCCGAGGTGTCGCTGCTGCAGCTCACCAATGCGTACCGCACACTGGCCAATGGCGGTCGGTTCGGTGCCACGCGGGCCGTCTCACCCACAGCCACAACTCTGGCCGCCTCTGCAGGCGCCACCAACCGTGCCACCACAGCACAGACGCGCCCCGTGCTCGATGCCCGCGCCGCCTTCATCGTGGGCGACATCCTGTCCGACAGCAACGCCCGCGCCCGCACCTTCGGCACCGACAGCCTGCTGGCCACGCGTTTCTGGACGGCGGTGAAGACGGGCACCACCAAGGACATGCGTGACAACTGGGCCGTGGGCTACTCAGAGCGCTACACCGTGGGCGTGTGGGTGGGCAACGCCAGCGGCGCGCCCATGTGGGATGTGAGCGGCACCACGGGCGCAGCCCCCGTCTGGGCCGCGGTGATGAACTACCTGCACAAGAGCCAGCCCAGCCATCCACCCAAACCACCAGCGGGCGTGGTGCAGATGGCGGTGGATGTTGCAGGCGAAGCCCCGCGCAAGGAATGGTTTGTCGAAGGCACCCAGCAAAGCCTGTTTGGTCTGGGCACCAACCCGGACAGCACACGGCCCACGACCGCCTCAGCCACCCGTGCTGCCCGCATCACCGCCCCCGCCAACGGCACCATCATCGCCCTGGACCCGGACATACCCCCTGCGCACCAGCGCCTGAGCTTCGCGGCCGACGGCCGTGACCTGCGCTGGCAGATGGATGGCAAAATCTTCGCCCAAGGCGCCAGCGCCCAGTGGCTGCCCTGGCCCGGGCGGCATGTGGTGAAGCTGGTCAACGCCCGGGGCGAGACGCTGGACGAAATCCGGCTGGAGGTGCGTGGCGCGGGGGTGATTGGCAAGCGTTAAGGCAGGTCAATCGCAGGGAGTTCCTCGCCGTGACAAAATTAATTCAAGCCGCCACCCCCTGATTTCAATCGCCCGCCCAGGCCTCTACCCGTACCATCGCACCAGTTCCAAAATTACAAGGCTCCCATGACCGTTATCACCACCATCGAAGACCTGCGCGTTCTGGCAGAAAAGCGCGTGCCGCGCATGTTCTATGACTACGCCGACTCGGGCTCGTGGACCGAATCCACCTACAAGGCCAACGAATCGGACTTCCAGAAGATCAAGCTGCGCCAGCGTGTGGCGGTGAACATGGAAAACCGCACCACCGCCACCAAGATGGTCGGGCAGGACGCCAAGATGCCGGTCAGCATTGCGCCCGTGGGCCTGTGCGGCATGCAGAGTGCCGACGGCGAAATCAAGGCGGCCAAGGCGGCTGAGAAATTCGGCATCCCATTTACGCTGTCCACCATGAGCATTTGCTCCATCGAAGACATCGCCCAGAACACCAGCGCGCCCTTCTGGTTCCAGCTCTACATGATGCGCGACCGCGATGCCATGAAGAAGATGATCGAGCGCGCTCGCGCCGCGCGCTGCAGCGCCCTGGTGCTCACCCTCGACCTGCAGGTGATCGGCCAGCGCCACAAAGACCTGAAAAACGGCCTGACTGCACCACCCAAGCCAACAATAGCCAACATCATCAACCTGATGATGAAACCGCGCTGGTGCTTAGGGATGGCCGGCACACGCCGCCACACCTTTGGCAACCTGGTGGGCCATGTGAAGGCGGTCACCAACATGAATTCGCTGGCCTCCTGGACCAACGAGCAGTTTGACCCCACCCTGTCCTGGGCCGATGTGCAGTGGGTCAAGGAGCAGTGGGGCGGCAAGCTCATCCTCAAGGGCATACAGGACCTGGAAGACGCACACCTGGCCGTGGCCAGCGGGGCGGATGCCATTGTGGTGAGCAACCATGGCGGGCGCCAGTTGGATGGCGCGCCCAGCAGCATCTCGGCCCTGCCGGAAATTGCACAGGCCGTTGGCGACAAGATCGAGGTGTGGATGGACGGCGGCATCCGCAGCGGCCAGGACGTGCTCAAGGCCTGGGCCCTGGGTGCCCGCGGCACCATGATTGGCCGCGCCTTTGTCTACGGCCTGGGCGCCATGGGCGAGGCCGGTGTCACCAAGGCCCTGCAAATCATCCACAAGGAGCTGGACATCACCATGGCCTTTTGCGGCCACACCAACATCCAGACCGTGGGCACCAACATCCTGCTGCCAGGCACCTACGACTTCAAGCCGTAAACCGGGCCACACCCACCAACTTCCGCGCTTGTTCAGGGCCCGGGAGCACGGGAGCAGCAGGCGTCCGCTCAGGCGCCCTGCTTGAGCGCCGTGACCTCAATCTCGATCTGCATGCGCGGGTCAGCCAGACCGGCCGAGATCATCATGGCCGCGGGCCGCACCTCACCAAAGTAGCGGCGCAGCACCGGCCAGCATTGCTCAAAGTCTTCGCCCCGGGGCAGCACATAGGTCACACGCACCACGTCTTTCAGGCTGGAGCCCGCCTGAACGAGCGCCGCCTGGATGTTCTTGAGGCACTGCTCGGTTTGCTCCAGCAGGCTGTCCGAGATGGTCATGGTGGTGTAGTCAAAGCCGGTGGTACCAGAGACGAACACCCAGTCGCCCGCCACCACAGCGCGGGAATAGCCAATGTCGGCCTCAAAGCGGGAGCCGGAGCTGATCAGTTGTCGGGGCATATGAAATTATCTCCAAAGGGATGTCCTGGTATTGCAAGTGACACCCAAGAATACACTTGTGCCCACCGACCACACCCGGGCAAAGAGGCCAAACAGTATCAAGTCCGGGAAATCAAGGAGTGGCTTACGGCCACAGGAGTAACGATATGAGCAGCATGAATTACAAAGGCTACACCGCACGAATCGAGTTTGACGAGGGAGACGGTATTTTTTGGGGCAAAGTGCTGGGTTTGCCCGCCACCACCAGCATCAGTTTTGAAGGCGACACCGTTGCGAAGTTGACGCGCGATTTCCATAACGCGGTGGACTTTTACATCACAGACTGCGCCCAATCTGGCAAGGAACCGCTCAAACCTGCCAGCGGAAAACTGATGCTGCGTGTAGGCCCCGAAGTTCACAGTGCTGCGCTTATCGCAGCCCAAGCCCACGGCGTTAGCCTGAACCAATGGGCTGCCAAAGTCTTGCAGGAAGCCGCGCTGGTCTAGCTCAACAAGGCCCTTTGCAAGCCCCCCTGAAGGCACAAGCATGACGCGCTTGCTGCCGCACTGCCCAAGTGGCAAATCGGCGCGTTTGCATCACACAGGGTCCGTCTCCATCATTGCATGGGCTGGCGGACGATGGTCTTCCACTTCTCGGGTGCTGCCCGGCGGGTATCGCTCAAATAAATCTCATGGTGCTTGCCACGCAGCCGGCCCCTGGCGGCAATGAACTGGTGCACTTTTTCAATCGTCGGCCCCTCTGCGGAGAAGGGTCCTATGTGCAGGGTTTGCGCGCACGGGCCCTCGGTGAAGGCTTCAAAGCGCAGCTTGTCCAGAGCGGGCAGATCCTTCTTTTTGCGCACCTCGGCCACCGCCTGGTCCACCAAGGCTTGGGTGATGCAGGCCGGCTGCATGACCATCGCCGTCCACTTCCAGTTGGATTTGTCGCGCAGGCCAAAGTCCTTCATGTCATCGGCCCACCACAGGCCTTCCAGCGGCATCACGCCATAGTCCAGGGCCAGCGGGCCCTTCTTCACAAGGAACTTGAGGGTGTAGGACACCGAAAACAGGGCCTCCACCGCCTGCGCAAAGGACGGCGCGGTGTTGGGGTCACCCTGCCCGTCCACCATCAGGAAGTGCATGGCAGGCACATCCACCTGCACCACTTCTTTGGCAGAGGCTGCGTACAGGTGCTTCAGCTCTTTTTTAAAATCTTTCTTCTCCATTTTTGCTCTCCTGTTGTTGCGCAGTACAGGACCATGGGGGCGCTCCCTATACTGTGATTTGCGTATTCTCAATCCCTTCAAGAACTCTGTTCCGTGTCCTCCTCCACCAGCCAGCCCAAGCCCACCGTGCGCCGCATCGCCCACCTGGACATGGACGCCTTCTATGCCTCGGTGGAGCTGCTGCGCTATCCCCAGCTCAAGGGCCTGCCGGTGGTGATTGGAGGCGGGCGGCGGCGCGAAGACGACTTGCTGGGAAGGTTGCGTGCGGCGCACCCGGAGCAGGAATGGTCGGCGGAACACTTGCACCGCATTCCGCTGAGCTTCTTCCCCATCCTGTCCGGCTACACCGGGCGCGGCGTCATCACCACCGCCACCTATGCCGCGCGTCAGTTCGGCGTCGGCTCGGCCATGGGGCTGATGAAGGCGGCCAAGCTGTGCCCGCAGGCGATTTTGCTACCCGTGGACTTTGACCAGTACCGCCACTATTCACGCCGCTTCAAGAGCCTGATCACCGAGATTGCGCCGCTCATGGAAGACCGGGGTGTGGACGAGGTGTACATCGATTTCACCGATGTGCCAGGCGGCCAGCGCGAGGGAGGGCGGGTGCTGGCGCGCCTGATGCAAAAAGCCATTTTTGATGACACGGGTCTGACCTGTTCGGTGGGTGTGGCGCCCAACAAGCTGCTGGCCAAAATGGCCAGTGAGTTCAACAAGCCCAATGGCATTTCCATCGTGCACGCGGACGATCTGGAAAGCAAAATCTGGCCACTGGCCTGCCGCAAGATCAACGGCATAGGACCCAAGGCGGATGCCAAGCTCAAGAGCCACGGCATAGAGACCATAGGCGAGTTGGCTGCGCGCGACCTGCAGTGGCTGATGGACACCTTTGGCGAGCGCACCGGCGTCTGGCTGCATGCGGCATCGCACGGGCAGGACGAGCGCCCGGTGGTGACCGAGAGCGAGCCGGTGAGCATGAGCCGCGAGACCACGTTCGACACCGATCTGCATGCCGTGCGCAACCGCGCCGAGCTGGGCGCCATCTTCACCCGCCTGTGCGAACAGGTGGCGCTTGACCTGCAACGCAAGGGCTATGTGGGCAAGACCATTGGCATCAAGCTGCGCTTTGATGATTTCCAGATCGTCACGCGCGACCAGACGATTGACCATTTCACCGCCGATGCCAAAGAAATACGCCAGTTTGCCGGCCAGTGCCTCAAACGCGCGCCGCTGCAAAAGCGCTTGCGACTGCTGGGGGTACGGGTGGGCGCGCTGCTCAAAGCCGAGGACGCGCAAGCGGGTGATGCAGTGCTGGCGCGCGCGCAGGAGAGTGCGCAGGACGACGAACGCACGGGCCAGCTTTTTTAGGCTGCCATCTCGCGCAGCAGCCAGTCCTTGAACACGCGGCTGGCGTGGCGGGTGCGCGTACCCTCGGGGGCAATCAGGTAATAGGCCTCTTTGAGTGGAATGGCGAAGTCAAAAGGACACACCAGTTGGCCCGAGGCCAGCAGGTCATTGGCAATGGTTTCATGCGCCAGGGCCACGCCCAGGCCGCGCTGCGCCCAGTCCAGGCTGAGCGCCCAGGTGCTGGTCCGGTGTACTGCAGGCAAGGCTCTGCCGCCGCCCTCCGGGCAGGCCTTGAGCCAGGCGCTCCAGCTCTGCGCCGTGCCCGGCAAATCAAACAGGCGCTGCGCCAGCAGGTCATCCAGCGTGCGGATCTGCTTGGCCAGCTTGGGGGAGCAGACCGGAAAAATGGTGTCACGCGTCAGGCGCTTGCCGCTGATGCCCTCCTTCTTGCCCAGCCCAAACACAATCTGCAATGAGGCCACATTGTGCGAGCGCTCCTCCGCCCACACCGAGGTGGCCAGATTGAGGTGCACGCTGGGGTTCTCTTCCATGAACTGTCCCAAGCGGGGCGTGAGCCAGAACAGGGCGAAAGACAGGTTCACCTGCAGCTCCAGCACATCCGGGTCATTGCGCGCTTGCAGCACCGTGGTGCCTTCTTCCAGCATGGCAAAGGCAGCCTGTACCGTGGGCAAGTAGCCACGACCCTCGTCGGTGAGTTCCAGGCCGCGGGCGCGGCGCAGGAACAGGGTGCGGCCCAAGGCGCTCTCCAGACTCTTGATCTGCTGGCTGACGGCCGACTGCGTCATGCTCAGCTCTTCGGCAGCCGACGTAAAGCTCAGGGCCCGGGCCGAGGCCTCAAAGGCGCGCAGCCAGTTCAAGGGAGGAAGACGGGCCATAAGTGTGCATCCATGCACCAAAAAAGTGGTGAGGTATTAGTGAGACATTAGTTAAACTAATCTTACACCGGATGCTTTTTTCGTTTGAAAGATGGAGTCATATCAAGCAGACTGCAGGGCATCAGCAACTGCTTTTCTTCCCCCATGAAAATTCACGACATGCCAGAGATTCTTGTCCGCACCGAACCGGGCAAAGCCCGGGTACTCATGCGCGACAGCACCCATGAAACCGAACTGCCTGCCCTGTGGCTGCGCGCCCGCAGCCCCGACCCCTCACAGCGCGACGCGGTCACCGGCCAGCGCCTGATGAACCCGCACCTGTTGCCGGACGATCTGTACCTGCTGGGTGCGCGCTTTGAAAAAGACATGCTGCACCTGGCCTTCAGTGATGGCTTTGCCGGCAGCTTTGATCCCCAAGAACTTCTGCGGGGCAGCGTGCTCAGTACCGGTTTGCCAGCAACCCGCGCCTGGCGTTCCGATTTGCAACGCAAACCGCTCTATGTCTGGGCCGATTTGCAGAACGACGAAGTGCTGTACCAGGCCCTGAAGGACTTCATTGAACTGGGCTTCCTGCTGGTGAACGAAACCCCCACACAGGCCGACTCCATCCTGCACATTGCCGAGCGTTTTGGCATTGTGCGCACCACCAATTTTGGCGACTTCTTCGAGGTGTATTCGCGCCCCGAATCCAATGATCTGGCCTACCGCCCGGTAGCCCTGGGGCCGCACACCGACAACCCCTACCGCACACCGGTGCCCGGTATCCAGATCCTGCAATGCCTGCAGAACGAAACCTCAGGCGGCTTCTCCACCCTGGTCGACAGTCTGGCCGTGGCCGAGCAGGTGCGCTTGGAAGACCCCGAGGGCTTTGCCTTGCTGAGCCGCATCCCCGTGCGCTTTGAGTACCGCGACGCCACCACCCATCTGGTCTCGGTCAAACCCATGGTGGAGCTGGACGGCGAGGGTCACATGACCGGCGTGCACTACAGCCCCCGCCTGGACGACATCCCCCTGATGTCGCAGGAGGACACGGTGCGCTACCACCGCGCGCGCAAGCGCCTGGGCACCTTGTTCGAAGACCCCCAATACGAGCTGCGCTTTCGCCTGAACGCTGGCGAGATGATGATGTTCGACAACAACCGTGTACTGCACGGCCGCACCTCCTTCAACCCCGCCGAAGGTCATCGCCAGTTGCAGGGCTGCTATGTGGACCGCGACGGCCCACGCAGCCACTACCTGGTATTGCAACGTAAATTCGGCTGACTGCCACGCAGGCCAACCGACAAGCCAACCGACAAGGATGTGACCATGGAAACCGTAAACTTTACCCAGATGAAAAACGGCACACAGGAGGAGTATGTGTTCCTGCAAAAGCTGGAGCATGACTACATCCGCGCCCTGCCCGACCGGCTGTTGGTGGCGCTTGAGCGCCTGGGCGGCTCATTGCAGGGCTACAAGCTATCGCGTCTGGAGCATTCGCTGCAAAGTGCCTCGCGCGCTGAGGACGATGGCGCCGACATCGAGATGATTGTGGCCGCGCTGGTGCACGACCTGGGCGATGAGCTGGCCCCGGAAAACCATTCGCAGTTTGCCGCCGACATCCTCAAACCCTATGTGCGGGCCGAGGTGACCTGGGTGGTGGAGATGCACGGCCTGTTCCAGATGCAGTACTACGCCCACCACTACGGCAAACCGGCAGATGGCCACCTGGTCCACAAGGACCACCCCTGGTTTGATTCCTGCCAGCGCTTTGTGGAGTTGTATGACCAGGCGGCCTTTGACCCGGCCTACCCCACACGTCCCCTGAGCTACTTTGAGCCCATGCTGCGGGAAGTGTTTACACGGCCTGCGTTCGCGCAGTCCCAGGCTTAGGCGACCAGCGGTGCCGCAACCAGGCGGTACAGGGACGTTACTTCCACCGCCCGCGCCAAGTGCAGCGGGTCGGTGGCATCCCGGGCCTTGGCGTGTTGCGGCTTGGCGTCGATGCGCGCCTTCACCTGCAGGCCTGCCGACGCGATAGCCGCCAAAAGTTCAGCGCGCGTGCGCAGCCCCAGGTGCTCGGCCAGGTCGGACAGAATCAGCCAACCCTCGCCCTTCGGTCTAAGGTGCGCAGCAAGTCCCTTTAAAAAACCCAGCAGCATGGCGCTGCCCTCGTCGTACACGGCATGTTCGATGGACGAACTTGCGCGTGCGGGCAACCAGGGCGGGTTGCAGACGATGATGTCGGCCAGTCCTTGCGGGAACAGATCGGCTTGTTGCAACTGCACCTTGTCAGCCACACCCAGTTGCGCCAAATTCTCCGCAGCGCATGCCAGGGCACGCGCGTCGTTGTCGGTGGCCACCACCTGGCCCACACCGCGGCGCACCAGCACCGCAGCGAGCACACCGGTGCCGGTGCCGATGTCGAAGGCCGTCAGCGCAGCGGTGTCCTTAGGGGTGTGAGCCACGGCCACCAGCGCTATGTATTCGCCGCGCAGAGGTGAGTACACGCCGTAGTGCGGGTAGATGCGGTTGTGGGGCGCCTCGCCCAGGGCCGCAATCTCCACGCCGTTCTTGCGCCACTCATAAGCGCTCACCAGGCCCAGCAGCTCGCGCATGGAGGCCACGCTGGCGCCCTCGCCTGCCACAGGCTCACCCCAGGCCTGGGCGCAGGCTTGGCGGGCGTCAGGACTGCGGCGCAGGCTCAAGCCATAGTCCGCATCAAAAGACAGCAGCACCATGCCCAAGACACGGGCGCGCTGGGCCTGGGCCTGGCGGTGCTGGTGAAAGCCTTTGGCCGCAAGTGCTGCCGACTCTTCTGCGCTTTGCTGAGGGTCTTTGGCTTGCAGGGCCGGGGCTTTGGGCTTGCGACCGCGCTTGTCGGTGCTGGCGGACTGGTCAATGCGGCGGCCCAGGGCCTGCAGCATTTGGCGCGCATTCTGGAAGTCGCCGCGCCACAGCAGCGCCGTGCCCTCGCAGGCCATGCGGTAGGCGGTGTCAGCGCTCAAGGTGTCATCGGCCAGCACCACTTTTTTGGGTGGCAGTGCGCCGCGCTCGGAGCGCCAGCGGGCGCTGCATTCCACGCCGCCCTCTTGCCATTGAATGGTTGGATGGGCCGTGGGGGTTTGAGATAGGGTCATGGTGTGGCCGGTGGGGGCCTATTGCCGCGCATTGCGCGTGTTGACAGGCAGAGCCTGCGGATAGCTGGTGCGAAAGGGGTTGATGTCCAGGCCACCGCGCCGTGTGTAGCGCGCGTAGACCGAAAGCTTCAGGGGTTTGCAGCGGCTCCAGATGTCCATGAAGATGCGCTCCACGCACTGCTCATGGAACTCGTTGTGGTTGCGAAAGCTCACGATGTATTGCAGCAGGCCTTCGTGCCCAATGGCCGCACCGGTGTAGCTGATCTGTACGCTGCCCCAGTCGGGCTGTCCGGTCACCAGGCAATTGCTCTTGAGCAGGTTGCTCACCAGCACCTCGGTCACCGGCGACTCGTCCGCGGTATTAGCCACCAGCAGTTCCGGTGCGGGCTGGTAGCGGGTGCATTCCACATCCAGGCGATCCAGGCTCAGGCCATCCAACTCATAGATGGGCTCGCGATCAAACAGCTCAGGCGCAATCAGCTTGACGCCAATGGAAGACTGCACCACGCCGCCGCGCCATACCGCCTCACCGATGTCAGTGCGCAGGCGCGCCAGCACCTCGGATGCATCAGCAAAGCGGGTGTTGTTGAAGCTGTTGAGGTAGAGCTTGAAGGACTTGCTCTCCACAATGTTCACCGACTCGCAGGGAATGGTGAAGTGCGCCAGCGCCACCTGCGGCTTGCCGCGCAGGTTCAACCAGCTCAGCTCATAGGCAGTCCAGATGTCGGCGCCAAAAAACGGGCTGGCCGCGGGCACACCAATCTCCAGGCGTTTGGTGGCGCGGGGGATGGGGAACAGCAGACTGGCGTCGTACTGGTCCACATAGGCAGAGGGCTTGCCCAGCTGCGATTGTTCAGGCGCGTTTTCGGGGGTTTTGTGTGCGTCGGTCATGGATGGGGAGTGGATGCGGCAGGCTTCAGGCCTTGCGGCGGAACACCAGCTTCAGGGGCGTGGAGGCTTTGGCATCATAGGCGTAGCCCTCGCTGTCAAAGGCCTTGAGCTGGTCGATGTGGGTGAGCTTGTGCACCGTGGCGTAGCGCGCCATCAGGCCGCGTGCGCGCTTGGCAAAGAAGCTGATGATCTTGTACTGGCCGTTCTTGTATTCCTGGAACACGCATTCCACCACCTGCGCCTTCAGGGCCTTGGTGTCCACCGCCTTGAAGTATTCGTTGGAGGCCAGGTTGATGACCACCGGGCTGGTGTCGCTCTTGAGGCGGGTATTCAGGTACTCGGCAATGCGGCTGCCCCAGAAGGCATACAGGTTGGCGCCACCGGGGTTGGCCAGTTGCGTGCCCATTTCCAGGCGGTAGGGCTGCATCAGGTCCAGCGGGCGCAGCACGCCGTACAGTCCGCTCAGAATGCACACATGGTCCTGTGCCCAGGCCAGATCGACGGCCTCCAGGCTGCGCGCATCCAGCCCGCCATAGACATCGCCATCAAAGGCCAGCGCCGCCTGGCGGGCATTCTTTTCGGTGGCACGGCTGGACCAAGCCTGGTAACGCGCCACATTGAGTGTGCTGAGCTTGTCGCTCAGGTCCATCAGCTCGGCAATTTGCTGCGGCGAGCGGGTGCGCAGCACGTCAATCAGCACCTTGGAGTCTTTGACGAACAAGGGCGCGGTGTGGGGCTGGCCGGTGAGCGGCGTGTCGTAATCCAGGGATTTGGCGGGGGAAAGAAGGAACAGCATGGGCCCATTATCCCGAATGGGCGCCGGGCCTCCACAGGTAGGGTTTGGCACTTGGGCGGGCAGAGGGTGACACGCGGTGAGCAAGCGTGGGGGCTCCACCAATCCCGCGCCGGGCCGCCCCAAGCGGGATTCGCCCCTTGAGGGGGCAGCGCATTACACGAAGTGAAAAGCGTGGGGGCTCCAACAACCCGGCGCCGGGCCGCCCCAAGCCGGGTTAGCCCCCTGAGGGGGCAGAGAGCTACACGCAGTGAGCGAACGTGGGGGCTCTTATGTCACACCCAGTGCCAGCGTGTGAGTTCCATAGTGCCGTCGGGCTTGACCCAGACTACGGCAATCACCAAACGACGCTTGCCTTCGTTTTGCACCATCAGGTTCATGCTGTAGTTCATGCCCGCCACCACCTGTTGGCGTGCGTGCTTGATCGCCAGGAGTCTGAGTCCCTGCTGCGACTGCCTGGTCTGTTCAGAGAGCGCGAACTTGGCCGCTTTGACAATCTGCTCATCCTGCAAACCGGCAGCGCTCCAGCCACCGGCCAGGGCTTGCGTGTCCAGCTCGGCCGCATGGGCTGTTTTCAAATGGGAATTCAGGGCCAAGGCAAAGCCAATGGCAAGCGCCGCCAAGCGGACGCGTGTGATGTTTCGCACGTCAGTTACTCTTTGTAGTTTGAATTATTGGTAACCAGCAAAACCGCGTGATTCCGATGGCAGTTCGCTCAACGCATGATAAACCCCTTCGGTTGACTGGCAAATCCTTGTGGACGGATATGACACCAGCAGGGTCGGACCGGCACCCTGCAGAGCACTTGTCGTGCGTTGGGCAAGGTGAATGCAGCCATGCCCATTGCTTCCTACGAAAGCTCAATCTCCGGCCCGGTAAAATCGCCCTTCGCTCCTAAAGAATGACCATGTCTGACAACGCCACCCCCACAAGCCCCTCCCCCGCCACCAGCACCCCCGATCAACCGGGTCTGCAGTCACTGTCCAAATCGTTCGAGCCGGCAGCGCTGGAAGCCCACTGGGGACCGGAGTGGGAAAAACGCGGCTACGGCATTGCTGGCTTCCGTGGCACACAGGCCCCCAAGGCCGATGCCCCGGCCTTTGCCATCCAGCTGCCGCCGCCCAATGTGACGGGCACGCTGCACATGGGCCACGCGTTCAACCAGACCATCATGGACAGCCTGACGCGCTACCACCGCATGAGCGGCTTCAACACCGCCTGGATTCCGGGCACCGACCACGCCGGCATTGCAACGCAAATCGTGGTGGAGCGCCAGCTGGCCGACCAGAAAGTCAGCCGCCACGACCTGGGCCGCACCGACTTTGTGAAGAAGGTCTGGGAATGGAAAGAAAAGTCCGGCAACACCATCACCACACAGATGCGCCGCATGGGCGATTCGGTGGATTGGAGCCGCGAGTACTTCACCATGGACGACAAACTGTCCAAGACGGTGACCGAGACCTTTGTGCAGCTCTATAAGCAGGGCCTGATTTACCGCGGCAAACGTCTGGTGAACTGGGACCCGGTGCTGATGAGCGCGGTGAGCGATCTGGAAGTGGAGAGCGAAGAGGAAGAAGGCTCGCTCTGGCACATCCGCTATCCGCTGGCCGACGGCTCCGGTGACATCACCGTGGCCACCACCCGCCCCGAGACCATGCTGGGTGACGTGGCCGTGATGGTGCACCCCGAGGACGAGCGCTATGTGCACCTCATCGGCAGAAAAGTGAAGCTGCCGCTTTGCGACCGCGAGATCCCGGTGATTGCCGACGATTACGTGGACAAGGCATTTGGCACCGGCGTGGTAAAGGTCACCCCGGCCCACGACCAGAACGACTATGCCGTGGGCCAGCGCCACAAGCTGCCGCTGATTTGCGTGCTGACGCTGGACGCCAAGATCAACGACCAGGCCCCCGCTGTTTACCGGGGCCTGGACCGTTTTGTTGCCCGCAAACAGGTGGTGTCCGATCTGGAAGCCGGTGGCTTCCTGGTGGAAGTCAAAAAACACAAGCTCATGGTGCCGCGCTGCGCCCGCACCGGCCAGGTGATAGAGCCCATGCTGACCGACCAGTGGTTTGTCGCCATGACCAAGGTGAGCGAGCAGGACCCGACCGGCAAAAGCATCACGCAAAAAGCCATTGACGCCGTGCAAAGCGGCGACGTCACCTTCGTGCCCGAGAACTGGGTCAACACCTACAACCAGTGGATGAACAATATCCAGGACTGGTGCATCAGCCGCCAGCTCTGGTGGGGCCACCAGATTCCGGCCTGGTATGACGAGGACGGACGGGTGTATGTGGCGCGCAATGAGGCTGAGGCACAGGCACAGGCTCCGGGCAAAACCCTGCGCCGCGACGAGGATGTGTTGGACACCTGGTACTCCAGTGCCCTTGTGCCTTTCTCGACAATGGGCTGGCCCGAGAAGACAGAGGACTACGATCTGTACCTGCCCAGCTCCGTTCTGGTCACCGGCTACGACATCATCTTCTTCTGGGTGGCGCGCATGATCATGATGACAACGCACTTCACCGGCCGCGTGCCCTTCAAGCATGTCTACATCCACGGCCTGGTGCGCGACGCACAGGGCAAGAAGATGAGCAAGTCCGAGGGCAATGTGCTGGACCCGGTGGACCTGATCGACGGCATTTCGCTCGCCCCCCTGCTGGACAAGCGCACCACGGGTTTGCGCAAGCCAGAAACTGCACCCACGGTGCGCAAGAACACCGAAAAGGAATTCCCCGAGGGCATTCCCGCCTACGGAGCGGACGCCCTGCGCTTCACCTTTGCAGCCCTCGCCTCCCTGGGGCGCAGCATCAATTTTGACAGCAAGCGCTGCGAGGGTTATCGCAACTTCTGCAACAAGCTGTGGAACGCCACGCGCTTTGTGCTGATGAACTGCGAAGGCCAGGACTGCGGTCTGCTGGAGCACACCAAGGAGCAGTGTTCTGTGGGTGGCCCGGCCCACGGCTACCTGAGCTTCACTGCGGCAGACCGCTGGATCGTGTCGCTGCTGCAGAAGACCGAGGCCGAAGTCACCAAGGGCTTTGCCGAGTACCGTCTGGACAACGTGGCCAACACGATTTACCAGTTTGTGTGGGACGAGTTCTGCGACTGGTACCTGGAAATTGCCAAGGTGCAAATACAGACCGGCGACGACGCACAAAAACGCGGCACCCGCCGCACGTTGATCCGCACGCTGGAGACCATTCTGCGTCTGGCCCACCCCATCACACCCTTCATTACCGAGGAGTTGTGGCAGAAGGTGGCGCCCGTCGCTGGCCGTGGGGGCCCCTCCATCAGCATCGCTGCCTATCCGGTGGCCCAGCCCGAGCGCATTGATGAAGACGCGATTGCGCAGATCGTCAAGCTCAAGAAACTGGTGGATGCCTGCCGCAACCTGCGTGGCGAGATGAGCGTGCCGCCCTCCACCCGCTTGCCGCTGTATGTGGTGGCGCAGTCAGAGGCCGAGAACGCTTTCCTGCAAACCTCGGCGCCCATCCTGCAGGCGCTGGCCAAGCTGAGCGAAGTCAAGCTGTTTGCCGACGAGGCCTCCTGGCAGGCAGCGGCACAAGCCGCACCCGTGGCCGTGGTGGGTGATGCACGCATCTGCCTGCACATGGAAGTGGACGTGGAAGCCGAAAAGCTGCGCCTGGGCAAGGAAGTGGCGCGTCTGGAAAACGAGATCAGCAAGGCCAACGCCAAGCTGTCCAACGAGGCCTTTGTGGCCAAGGCACCACCGGCGGTGATTGATGAGTCGCGCAAACGGGTGGCGGCATTCACCGATACCCTGGGCAAGGTGCGGGACCAACTCGCCCGTTTGAAGTGATTTAGCCCCCACGGTCGCCCACTGCGTGTGGCGGCCTGGGCGGCCCGGCTACCTGCGGCGCAGGATGTGGATGAAGTCGGTTTGCAGTGTGTGCTGGTCCAGCAACTCGTTGCCGGTTTGCTTGGCAAAGGCCTGGAAATCACGCACGGAACCTGCGTCGGTGGACACCACCTTGAGCACCTGGCCGCTGTGAAGTTCTGCCAGCGCCTTCTTGGCCTTCAGGATGGGCAGCGGGCAGTTCAGGCCACGGGTGTCAATTTCTTTGTCGATCTGCATAGTTGTTCCTAGGTCTGGTGCATTGTAGGGTTGCGCCGGTCCAATGCGGCGCATCAGGCCGGAAAGACACCTGTGGACAGATAGCGGTCACCGCGGTCACAGACCACAAACACAATCGTCGCATTCTTTTCGCGTTCGGCAATCTGCTGGGCCACCCAGCAGGCACCCGCTGCCGAGATGCCGGCAAAAATACCCTCTTCCCGCGCCAGGCGTCGGCACATGTGCTCCGCGTCCGACTGGCTGACGTACACCAGCTCATCCACATTGGCCGGGTCGTAAATCTTGGGCAGGTACTCCTGCGGCCACTTGCGGATGCCGGGTATGCGCGAACCCTCGCTGGGTTGCGCGCCAATGATGCGAATGGCAGGGTTCTTTTCCTTCAGGAAGCGCGACACGCCGGTGATGGTTCCGGTGGTGCCCATGGCACTGACGAAGTGGGTGACTTTGCCCTGTGTGTCAGCCCAGATTTCAGGGCCGGTGGTCTCGTAATGCGCACGCGGGTTGTCGGCATTGGCAAACTGGTCCAGCACCGTGCCCTGGCCTTCGCGCACCATCTTGTCGGCCAGGTCGCGCGCGTACTCCATGCCACCGCTCTTGGGCGTGAGTATGAGCTCGGCACCAAAAGCCTTCATGGTTTGCACGCGCTCTATGGACAGGTCCTCCGGCATGATCAGCACCATGCGGTAGCCCTTGATCGCCGCAGCCATGGCCAGGGCGATTCCGGTGTTGCCGGACGTGGCCTCAATCAGCGTATCCCCGGGTTTGATTTCGCCGCGCTCCTGGGCGCGCGCAATCATGCTGAGTGCGGGGCGGTCCTTGACCGAACCTGCCGGGTTATTTCCCTCCAATTTGCCCAACACCACATTGCCACTTTCGGCATTGGTTTGCGCACCGATGCGCTGCAATCGCACCAACGGTGTCTTTCCGATGGTGTCTTCAATAGTCGAATAGTTCATGGCCTTAAATGTGCCATAATTTGAGTCGTTCTCTCTCCCTGCCCGGGTGGTGAAATTGGTAGACGCAGGGGACTCAAAATCCCCCGCCGCAAGGCGTGCCGGTTCGATTCCGGCCCCGGGCACCATCTGATGGTTTCAGACGGTATCAAGTAGTCTCAAAACCCGCATGTCTCCTAGGCATAGCGGGTTTTTTGTTGTCTCAGGCCATTTCAGCCCGTACCATGACATACCGACAACTTGACGGTATGTCTGACGGTATCTCGAAAAGAACCCCAGAAAAATACCGTCACCATCCAGGGGGCGAAATTGGCACTAACCGACACGTTCGTAAAGAATGCAAAACACAGCGGAAAACCATCTGGTGACAAGCATTCCGACGGTGGTGGCATGTACCTGCTGGTCAACGCGACCGGCAAGTATTGGCGGATGGACTACAGGTTTGAAGGAAAACGCAAGACGCTGGCGCTGAACACCTATCCCGAGGTATCGCTGGCCAAAGCCCGTAAACGCAGAGACGAAGCCCGCGAGCGACTGGCTGAGGGAATAGACCCAAGCGCGCACAAGAAGGTAGAGAAAGCCGTAAAGCTCGCAGCTTCAGCCCACAAGTTTGAGGCCGTAGCGCGCGAATGGCTTCAAAAGACAGATGCCGATCGAGCGGCTACCACCACCGCCAAGGTTACGAACTGGCTTGAGCATGACATTTTTCCCTACATCGGCAATCTGCAAGTCAGTGCCATTGGTCCCCGCGATGTCCTTGCGGCGCTACGGAAGATGGAAGCGCGTGGTGCCCTGGATAGCGTCCACAGGGTAAAGCAGGTGTGCGGACAAGTGTTTAGATACGCCGTGGCGTGCGGCTATGCAGAGCGTGACGTCACCCAGGACCTTAAAGGCGCACTGGCAAAGCCCCAGGCCAGTCACTTCGCAGCCATCACAGAGCCCAAGAAGGCCGGGGACTTGCTGCGCTCCATATTTGCATACGAGGGTCATCCGTGTACCGTGGCGGCCTTGAAGCTGTCGCCTATGGTATTTGTACGTCCTGGTGAACTTCGCACCGCTGAGTGGACAGAAATCGACCTGGACGCAGGCGAATGGCGCATACCCGGCAGCAAAATGAAAATGAAAGTTGACCATCTGGTGCCGTTGTCCTGCCAAGCAGTGGACATCCTGCGTGAAGTCAAGGCTATTACTGGCCATGGCAAATATGTGTTCCCCAGCGTGCGCACTGGCGAGCGCCCCATGAGTGAGAACACCATCAATTCGGCACTGAGGGGAATGGGCTATGCGCAAGATATGCATAGTGCCCACGGTTTTCGGGCAATGGCCCGCACGATCATGGATGAGGTGCTGGGCGAGCGCGTAGACCTTATCGAGCATCAACTGGCCCACGCCGTCAAAGACCCAAACGGCCGGGCTTACAACCGTACTGCACACCTTCCAGCGCGTCGGGAAATGATGCAGCGCTGGGCTGACTACCTCGACAAATTGCGTATGGGGGCAGACGTAATCCCTATCAAGGCGGCAAGCTAGGCTCCACGAGCCTTGGCAACGTTGAATATGTGAGTAGTTGCGAGGCAAGATGCCATTAGGTTCATCACCACCCGCTTGCTAGGTGGCTGATTAAAAAGACCTGTCCATGGCAGCACGCCAGTTTCAATATTGAACGCGCGACCTTACAAGCCAGCAAATCGTGGTTTTTCAGGGACTAATAGGCAATGTCACTTGCCACTATCCCGTTTCGGGTTGACTCGCAAAAAAACTCCTTTGAAATCCATCCATCAGGCGAGCACCTCTGCTCCCCTGCCCTACGGAGGATTTATGGGAATGAATTTTTTGCTCGTCACTAAGGAAGCAAGTACCGCAGTCAAACAAGATCCACTGATGATCACGCCAAGCGGCCACTCGGTTGAGGTAACCATACCCGCATCGGTTTTCGATGCACTTCCTGACAGTGCATACGTTAGAGAGTCGCAGTTGGTCCAAAGTCCCAAGAGGCCACAGTCAACTGCGCCATTGCCATTCAGTGCGCCAACTCTATGGCGCAAGGTTAAGGCGGGCAATTTCCCCAAACCCGTCAAACTGTCCGAAGGCGTGACAGCTTGGAAAGTGGGCAGTGTTCGTGCGTGGATGGCGGCGCAGGCCGCTGGGTAGACGCTGGACGATGCTGCTATATGTCCAGCAGGCGGTCTGCATCCAAGCATTAGGGACTGAAATTCGGTGACCCGAATGCGGGCGTCGTCGTAAACTGATAGGGCGTCAGTAACAATTTAAGAAACAACGCTATACGACGCCCGCCCATGCAACTCATCCGAAACGGCCCAGATATCCCCGAGCGCTTGTTGGAAGCCCATGAGGACGGGCGCGTCGTGTTCTTTTGTGGCGCGGGCATCTCCTACCCAGCGGGCCTGCCTGGATTCGGCGGGTTGGTGAAACGACTGTATTCGGCGTTAACGCCCACACCCACCGCAGTGCAACAGGCCGCTATCAAGAGCGGCCTGTTCGACACAGCTATTGGCCTACTCGAGTCGGACATCGTGAACGGCCGTGAGACCGTGCGTCGGCACTTGGCGAGCGTGCTGACCGCTACTTCAAGCGCTCCAAGTACTAGGGCAACACACGACGCACTACTCACCCTGAGCCAGAGCCGTGAAGGCAGAACTCGACTCATCACCACCAATTTCGATAGGCTGTTCGAAGAAGTGATCTCAGCGCGTGCGCTTCAGATTGAGCAATACCGTGCGCCGCTGCTGCCGGTTCCGAAGAACCGGTGGGACGGATTGGTTTACCTGCACGGGCTCCTTGACGCGAAGCCGACCCCTGGAACTCTTGATCGCTTGGTCATCTCCAGCGGCGACTTCGGCCTCGCGTACCTGACGGAGCGCTGGGCGGCGCGCTTCGTCAGTGAGCTGTTCCGCAGCTATACGGTTTGCTTCGTCGGCTACAGCATCAACGACCCCGTCCTGCGCTACATGACGGATGCGCTGGCCGCCGACCGGCTGCTAGGGGAATCGTCTCCCGAGATGTTCGCCTTCGGTAGCTTCTCAAAAGGAAAGGAGTCGGAGCGCACGAACGAGTGGAAGGCCAAGAACGTGACGCCGATCCTCTATCGAGAGCATCAAGGTCACTCCTACCTTCACAAGACCTTGCGTGCCTGGGCTGACACGTATCGCGACGGTGTTCGCGGCAAGGAGAGCATCGTCGTCGCGTCTGCCATTGGGCGGCCACTGGCAAGCACAAAGCAGGATGACTTCGTCGGGAGAGTTCTGTGGGCCCTGAGTGATCCGGGTGGACTTCCTGCCCAACGATTCGCAGACATGGATCCTGTGCCTGCGCTCGACTGGTTGGAGCCGTTAAGCAACGAGCGTTTCCTCCACGCTGACCTTGCGCGCTTCGGCGTCGTTCCTGCTGAGGTCAAGGACGACAAGCTCGCGTTCAGTTTGCTTCAGAGACCAACACCGTACTCTCTGGCTCCATTGATGAGCCTCGTCGGCAGGGGTGCGTCTGGCGCCAAGTGGGACGCAGTTATGCACCAGTTGGCGCGCTGGCTGACTCGCCACCTCGACGACTCGACGCTGTTAATTTGGATGGCAAAGCGCGGTGGTCAACTGCATGAGGAATTCGTGTGGCTGATTGAGCGAAAGCTGGAGGAACTGGACAAACTCGAACGCGATAGCGATACAACCAAGCTGCAGCGCATTCGTTTCAACGCGCCGAGTGCAGTGCCACGGCCCATGATGCGCACGCTGTGGCGTTTGCTGCTGACCGGGCGCGTGAGGTTGGCACGGGGGTCGTTCGACCTGTACCGATGGCGCGAGCACTTCACGCGAGACGGGATGACGGCCAGCCTTCGGCTGGCGCTGCGCGAAGCGTTGACGCCTTGCATTTCCATACGAGAGCCGTTCCATTGGGCCAGTGATGACGACGAAGCTGGCGAGCCCAAGCGCATCAAGGATCTTGTGGAGTGGGAGCTTGAGCTAGCAACTGATCACGTGCGTTCAGTGCTCCGTGATCTGCCGCATGACGGGCGGTGGGCCGACGCATTGCCGGGTTTGCTGGAAGACTTCACTGCACTGCTACGCGACGCGATGGACCTGAGGCGCGAACTTGGGGACGCTGAGGATCGAAGCGATCATTCCTATGTGCTTCGACCTTCAATCAGCGATCACGGGCAGAATAACGACTTCAACGACTGGACCGAACTGATCGAGTTGGCGCGGGATGCTTGGCTGGCTATGGCGGAGCGCTCCCCCGAGCAGGCAAGAATTGCCGCCGAGGCTTGGATGGCCAAGCCTTACCCGGTCTTTCACCGGCTCGCGTTCTTTGCCGCCGCCCAATCGAGGGGGATACCGACGCGGCTGGCCCTCGACTGGCTGTTGTCTGCGGACAAATGGTGGCTGTGGTCAGTTGAGACGCAACGAGAGGCGATGCGTCTGCTGGTCGCCTTGGTGCCGCTGCTCGACGCGACGATGCTCGCTGAGCTAGAACGTGCCATTCTCACTGGACCACCGCGCGAAATGGTCAGAGACGATATCGATCCTGCTGAGTGGGATCGGTTCCTGGCTCGCGAGGTATGGCTGCTCCTGGCGAAGATGGCGGCGACCGGAGTCGAGCTGGGCCATGAGGCACGGCAACGGCTGGATGCGCTTTCCGGGCAATATCCGGCATGGCAGCTCGATACCAGCGAAAGGGAGGAGTTTCCTGTCTGGTCCGAAGGCGCAGGATGGGGTGGCGACATCGATCCGTGGCGGTCGTTCACGCCGATGCCGCACAGCCGGAGTGGAGTCCTGAACTACCTGCGCGAGCACCCAGACCTTAAACCCGGCCAGCAGGACGACTGGAAGGAGCGCTGCTTGGACAGCTTTCAGGCAACGGCATACGCCCTTTGTCAACTGGCACACCAAGGCGTCTGGCCCGCCGGTCGTTGGAAGGACGCTCTGCAGGTCTGGTCGGATGAGAAGTTGCGTGACCGATCATGGCACTTGATGGCACCCGTCCTAAGCGCGGCCCCCCCTGAACTGTTTGCTGTGGTTGATCGCGGCATCGGTTGGTGGTTGCGGCAGCTCGCGAAGACATTCCAGGGCCACAACAAACTATTCTTAGAGCTCGCTCACCGGCTCCTACAACTGAGTGACGAGGACGACGGCGCAGTCGATGATCCGGTCCTTCGTGCCATAAACGACCCAATCGGCCACGTCACAGAGGCGCTGCTTAGCTGGTGGTATCGACAGTCGCTCGAAGATGGGCAGGGGTTGAATGACGACCTCAAGCCCATCTTTACCGCTCTCTGCGATACGCAGGTCAGAAAGTTCAGGCATGGCCGCGTCTTGCTCGCGGCAAATGTCATCACACTATTTCGCGTCGATGGAAATTGGACTAAGGAGCATTTGCTGCCACTTTTTGACTGGCAGCGTTCCGATTTGGAGGCACGCGCGGCGTGGGAGGGATTCCTTTGGTCCCCGCGGTTGTACCGCCCGTTGATGGAAGTGCTCAAGCCGGCATTCTTGGATACGGCGAATCACTACGCCCAGCTTGGCGATCACGGGAAGCAGTACGCAGCCATCCTAACTTTTGCAGCCCTCGATCCAGGAGATAACTTCAATCGAACCGAACTAGCACATGCGATAAGGACTTTGCCAGCACAAGGGCTGCATGAGGCGGCAGACGCGTTGGTTCTCGCTCAGGAAGCAGCAGGCGAACAGCGCGAAGAATACTGGAGAAACCGCGTGCAGCCCTTCTGGGAAAAGGTCTGGCCCAATTCCAACGATGCGGTATCGCGCGGCAACGCCGAACCACTTGCGCGCCTGTGCATTTCTGCTGGCGCCGAGTTTGCTTCTGCTGTGGCCTCGATAGGCAACTGGCTTCGAACTGTGGAGCATCCCGATTTTGTCGTTCATCGACTCAGCGAGTCAGGGTTGGCTAGGCAGTTTCCGCCGGATGCACTCCAATTTCTCGATGCCATTCTTCACGACCAGCCACGCTGGGCGCCGCGCGAACTGCGCAAATGCCTAGACGATGTCGTTCAGGTAGCACCTGACTTGCGGCAAGACCAAAGATGGCTTCGCCTAGATCAGTACGCCCGAGCGCATGGGGACTAAAGATGGCTTTTTTCTTGGCACTGTCCTCGCCATCAGACGCCTTCACCATGATCTTGAAGATTTTCCCTCTGCAAATTCTCCACAGGGGGTCGGCAAGGCACGCTGTCATTTCTGCCACTGTAGAGGGCACAAACGTGGGCAGGATGCCTATATTTTGGGCTAACGCTTTGTTAGTGTCACTCGAAACCGTTTCGAGTGACATTTGCTTTTCAGGCATCACGAACGCCCGTTTTGCCACCGGATTAGAGGCTGTCGTCATGCTCGACCTCCATCACGTCTGGAGGCGTAGAAAGCTTGAGGTCAGCAAGCAACGTGGTTGTATTAATCGAATTGTGACGCCCGATGACTGCGACCAAGGCGTACCAAGCAACTGCTAAGACTTCCGCTTCGAGGGGGAAAGAAATTTGAAAATAGTTACCCGATGACGCCCAATTCGGGTTGATTACTTTTTTGCCTCTTCGAAACTGTACTAGTCAAACGCGGACTCGTTGGACAAAGCATTTGAAGCCACATTAGCTTCTGTTTTCAGCCTTCATTGGCAGCACGAGTCCGCGTGTGAAAGCAGAAGTTAATGTGGCTTCTTGCCTTCACAGAACCAGTGAGAGTTCTATCGGCAGATGATTTGGCATGGGGTAACGCAGGAAGCCGCGAGGCCAGTAGCGCAGCACCAAATCAGGAAACGCTCTTTCTCACTCGGACGCGCATCAAGAGGATGTCAGGCGCAACTGGGGTTTTGTGTGTATGCGTCCGGCCATCCCATATTGACCGCTGACCTCGGTCATGCCTGACAGTTAGACAGCAATGTCTTGCCAGCGGTGCGGCAGTAATTCCCCGATCTGGCTGGCCCGCTGTGTTGGTAGACGTGT
>NZ_QFZK01000014.1 GCF_003415675.1 Rhodoferax lacus | reverse complement strand
CCGAGGCCCTCGCAAAAAAGTGGTGAGGCCGTCTCGCCGGCGCGAGATGGCCCAACGTGCAGTTCTGATGCGCAGCGTCCCCATAAGGCTGGCCTGCGCTGCGTTTATGGTCAGCGAGTCCTGCTACCGATACGAACCCAAACAGGACGCTGAGAACGCGGTCATCGCCGACTGGCTGATCCGCCTGACGGATAACCACCGCAACTGGGGCTTTGGCCTCTGCTACCTGTACCTGCGCAATGTGAAGAGCTTCGGTTGGAACCACAAACGCGTGTACCGCATCTACCGTGAGTTGGAATTGAACCTGCGCATCAAGCCCAGGAAGCGCCTGGTGCGTGAGAAGCCTGAGCCCTTGGCGGTGCCCCAGACCATCAATCAGGTCTGGTCGATGGACTTTATGCACGACAAGTTGGAAGATGGCAGGAACCTGCGGCTGTTCAATGTCATTGATGATTTCAACCGTGAAGCACTGGGCATTGAGGTGGACTTCTCACTGCCCTCGGAGAGGGTGATCCGGGCCTTGAAGCAGATCATTTCGTGGCGCGGCAAACCGCAGGTGATTCGATGCGATAACGGGCCAGAGAACATCAGTGGCACCATCCAAAACTGGGCCAAAGAATGGGGCATCCGGTTTGAATACATTCAGCCTGGCAAGCCGCAGCAGAACGCTTATGTCGAGCGGTTCAACAGGACGGTTCGCTACGAGTGGTTATCCCAGTATTACTGGTCCAGCATTGAAGAAGTTCAGGACTTCGCCACCCAATGGATGTGGTCCTACAATCACGACCGCCCAAATATGGCCCTGGGCGGTTTCACCCCAAAGCAGCATCTGGCCATGGCTGCATAACTGTTCTACTTTTAGGTTCAGTGGAAATCGGTGGGATTACCAACGCAAGGGCCTGAGCTTGGGTGCTTCGGACTACATCACCAAACCCATCAGTCCGCCCATACTCGAAGCACGGGTCAAAACCCACCTGGTGGCCAAAGCCCACGCAGATTTTCTGACCGACAAGACGGCCTATCTGGAAGATGAGGTAGCCCGGCGCACCCGCGAACTCACCGCCATCCAGGACGTCACCATACAAGCCATGGCCTCACTGGCGGAAACCCGCGATTCCGATACCGGCAACCACATCCGCAGGACCCAGTTCTATGTCAAGGCGCTTACCAGCAAACTGCAGAACCATCCCCGCTTTCGCGCCTATTTGACTGACGGCATGATTGAAATGATCTTCAAATCAGCACCTTTGCATGACATCGGCAAGGTCGGCATTCCCGACCGCATCCTGCTCAAACCTGGCCGTTTTGAGCCGGCCGAGTTCGAGATCATGAAGACCCACACCACCCTGGGACGCGACGCCATTCAGGCCGCAGAAAACTCATTGGGCTTACAGGTTGACTTCCTGTCGATAGCCAAGGAAATTGCCTATGGCCATCAGGAAAAGTGGGACGGCTCCGGCTACCCTCTGGGTCTGAAGGGCGAGGCCATTCCCGTGTCCGCCCGCGTCATGGCCGTGGCCGATGTCTATGACGCACTGATCAGCCGGCGCGTCTACAAAGACAGCATGCCGCACGGCAAAGCCATTGCCATCATCAAGGACGGACGGGGAAGCCACTTTGATCCCGATATGGTGGACGCGTTCTTGTCTATCCAGGATGAAATCCAGGCCATTGCGTTGCGCTATGCGGACAGCGATGCAGACATGGATGCCAAACGCAAACAGATTGAATTGGTAAGCGCGCCGGCCTGATTGCACCGGCTCATCGCTACATTGCCCAAGCGCTCTTAACGGGCGTCTGGCAACTCGATCTTGACTTCCAGGACTTCCAGGTTGTCCTGACGTTCCAGATGCACCTTGATGTCATCGGGATTGATCTTGATGTACTTGCTGATCACCGCCACCAGGTCTCTTTGCAGGTCCGGCAGGTAATTGGGTGTGGCGGCGCTGCGGCCACTGCGCTCATGGGCCAGAATGATCTGCAGCCGTTCCTTGGCGACACCAGCTGTTTTCTTTTTTTCGCCCAACAGAAAGGAGAGAAAAGACATGGTGTTATTTCCCTCCGAAAAGACGCTTGAGCAAGCCCTGTTTGGGAGCGTCAATGAAACGCATGGGTTTGTCCTCACCCAGAAAGCGTGCGATCACATCCTTGTAGGCCTCAGACACATCGCTGCCCTGCATATGCACCGCTGGCACACCCTGGTTGGATGCCTGCAGCACCGATTCACTCTCGGGAATCACACCAATCAGGGGGATGCGCAAGATGTCCTTGATGTCATCGAGTGACAGCATCTGGCCCTGGTCCACGCGCGCCGGGTTGTAGCGGGTGATGAGCAAATGCTCCTTGATGGGCGTTCCACCTTCCATGGCGCGCTTGGTCTTGCTGGCCAGCATGCCCAGGATGCGGTCCGAGTCGCGTACCGAGGACACTTCCGGGTTGGTCACCACCAGGGCTTCATCGGCAAAGTGCATGGCCATGAGAGCACCGGTTTCAATGCCCGCCGGAGAGTCACAGACGATGTACTCAAATCCCATGGCGGAGAGGTCCGTCAAAACCTTTTCCACACCGTCCTGTGTCAGGGCATCCTTGTCACGGGTTTGTGAGGCCGCCAGCACATACAGGTTGTCGCACTGCTTGTCCTTGATCAGGGCCTGGTTGAGGTTGGCTTCACCATTGATCACATTGATCAGGTCATAAACCACACGCCGCTCGCAGCCCATGATCAGATCCAGATTGCGCAGGCCCACATCAAAGTCAATCACTGCCGTCTTGGCACCCCGCAGGGCCAGGCCGGTTGCAAAGCTGGCACTGGTCGTGGTCTTGCCCACACCACCCTTGCCGGACGTCACCACAATGATTTTTGCCATGCTGGAATTCTTTCGTGTTATTTGTTCAATGCTCAATTCTTGAGCGGCTCAATCAGCAACTTGTCCTGTCCGCCTTCGCTGGACAAGCGCACCTGCGCGGGCTTGCCCGCCACATCACCAGGAAGCGGACTTTCACTGGTGCGATAGACACCGGCAATCGAAATCAGTTCGGGCTCCAGGCACAGCGAAAAAATGCGCGCCGAGGTATTGCCGCGGGCACCCGCCATGGCTTTGCCGCGCAAGGGTGCATAGACATGGATATTACCGTCAGCCACGACCTCGGCCCCTTGGTTGACCATGGCCAGTACCACCAAGTCCGCACCACGGGCATAAATTTTTTGGCCAGACCGGATGGGCTTGTCAATCACCATGGTCTGAGGCGCAGGGACTTCCCTGACCACTTCCTGCACCCGCTGCTCCGGCGCGGGCGGTGGCCTGTGGGCTTTGCCCATTTCCACTGGTGCCTGAACCAAACCTGCTTCCAGCAGTTGCGCAGTCCAACCATCGGGTTCCGCACGAAAGGCCAGTGGCAACAGATGGCATTGCCGCAGCGCTTGCAACAGGGCGGTGACGTCTCCCAGTTCTGCACCGCGTTCCACGCCTGAAAAATCAAGCACCACCGGATCTTCTTCGAAGAAATCAGGGCTCTCGCCCTCAGCACCAAATTGCTTTGTAAGGTCTGCCGCAACCTCTTCCCAGCGGCTGGATTTCAACAACAAGGCAACCAGTGGTAGCTGGGCACTCTTGATTTCAAAATTTACCGGGCTTGGCCTGGAAGATGGGCCTTTGGGCTTGACGGACATGGAAGTTGGGCGGGGCCTGAGGCCACAAGGAAACAGGCCGAATCTTACTTGATTGGTCCGGGCAAAGTGCCTGTCCGGAGCAACAAGATTTTTGTTTTTTCAAGGGACTTATCCTGTCTTCTTATCTTCTTTTTTATAAAAAAGAATAGTAGTAGTAGATAGAGGTTTGCCTCTTTTGGTGGACAAGTACTCTTTTCTCAATGAAATCATGTACTTGGAAGTCTTCAACCCATGTTGGTGAGCATGCTTTCACCATGTACCCGTAAACTGGATAACTTGACAAGAAGGCTGATGGCTGTGGATAAGTACTCTGTTGTGCCATATCTATCCACAGCTTTGTACCTTGACAGCATGGCTGAAGGTGGTGGCTTGAATTTTTGTCCCTTTGCCAGTGCATTTGGCTGGCTATTGATGTTCTTACAGCGGATACTCCTTTAGTGCCCACAGCGATGCGGTTCCATTGGAGTTCAATGCTTAGAACATCGTTGCGTTGTGTGATGTGCTATTGAATTTGTAGCAGACGAATGAGTTATGAGTGAAAAAAAATCCTTCGAAACCGCCCGTGAAACGCTCAAGCAATTGACAGCGCGCAAGCTCGCGCCCACCCCCGGAAACTACAAGTCGATTTACAACGAAATTGCCGGTATACCGGTGGTTGAACATTTCCCTGCGCAGGAATTGCGCAGCATTGCTTCTGCGCTGCAGGCCAAGACGCCAGGTCAGCAGCGACAAAAGGGCTTGTTTGAATCCAGCATTGACCGCATGAATTGGGATGGCGTGCGCGCGGCCTTGGTGGGCTATGTCAGCTTCAGTGGCAACAGCAGCATGGAAAGCACTGCTGCATCGGGTTCAGGACCGGCAAGCAAGGTCAGCACACCACCTGTCGCTGACGGCGGTATTCCTTTGAGTTCTGATTTTCTGGCGCAGATGGGGCGCCTGGTGGAGTATGTACAGCCGGCTTTGGGCACGGACGATGAACGGTTTTCCGAGCAAAGCCGACAACTCATCAAAGCCTTGAAGGAACCCGGTTTTGATGTGGTTGAGGTCAAGCAATTGCTGGTGAATTACAGCCATCGGCTGTCTTTTGCGGCCGAAGACCAGGCCGAAGTCAAAAACGCCTTGCTCAAGCTGCTGCAACTGGTGTTCGAGAACATAGGGGAGCTCAGCGTGGAGGACCAATGGCTCAAGGGCCAGATGGACAGCCTCAAAACCGCCTCTGCTCCCCCACTGACATTGCGTCGCCTGGACGAGGTGGAGCGCTTGCTCAAGGACGTCATTTCCAAGCAAAAGGATGCCAAGCAAAAAACCTTGCTGGCGCAAGACGAAATGCGCCAGATGCTGGCAGCGTTTATTGACCGTCTCTCACAGATGTCCGAATCCACCGGCAGCTTTCACGAAATGCTCGAAGGCAGTGCACGCCAGATTGAAAGTGCCAAGTCACTGGCTGATATTGCACCCGTTTTGAAGGAAGTGGTTGGTGCCACGCGCACGATTGCCAAGGACACCTTGTCTGCGCGTGACGAGTTGCAGACCATGCGCGTGCAAGCCAACAGCACGCAGGAACAGATTGCAAAATTGCACCAGGAACTCGATCGGGTCAGTACGCAGGCGCGGCATGATCCGCTCACGGGAGCGCTCAACCGCAAGGGCCTGGAGGAAGCACTGGAACGCGAAATATCAACCTTCAGGCGCAAGGAAACTCCTCTGAGTGTGGCTCTGCTGGATATTGACAATTTCAAGGCCCTGAATGACAGCTTGGGACATGCCATGGGAGATTCCGCACTGACCCATCTGGCGCAAGTAGCGCGCGAATGCATGAGACCCCAGGACACGCTGGCCCGCTATGGCGGCGAGGAGTTTGTCATTCTCTTGCCCGATACGGCCATGGACAAAGGCATTGAGGCCATGACCCGTTTGCAGCGTGAATTGACCAAGAAGTTCTTTTTGGCGGGCACCGAGAAGGTGTTGATCACCTTCAGTGCGGGCGTGGCCCAGTTGGCGCCAGCCGAGCCCGGCATGGATGCCATCCGGCGAGCCGACCAGGCCATGTATCTGGCCAAGCGTGCAGGAAAAAACCGGGTGCTGGCCAGCTAGTTCCCGGCATTCAGACAGCGGCAATAACCTGGAGCCGACATGGCCTATCTGATCTTTGGTTTGTTTGTTTTTTTGGGCGTGCACTCGGTTCGCATTTTTGCTGACGACTGGCGCACGCAGGCCAAGGCCCGCATGGGGGAACAGGCCTTCAAGGGCGCCTATTCCGTGCTGTCCTTGATGGGTTTTGGACTCGTTATTTGGGGCTTTGGTATGGCCCGTGAAACGCCAGTGCTGTTGTGGTTGCCGCCGGTGGGCATGCGCCATGCGGCCGCATTGTTCAATGTGCTGGCCTTTGTGCTTCTGGTAGCGGCTTATGTGCCTGGCAATGCCATCAAGGCCCGCGTGCACCATCCCATGGTGCTGGGCGTGAAAACCTGGGCCTTTGCCCATTTGCTGGCCAATGGCAATCTGGCCCACATGGTGCTGTTTGGTGCGTTCCTGGCCTGGGCTGTGCTGGACTTCATCAGCCTGCGCCGCCGGGACCGTGCCCAGGGCATTCAGTACCCCGCGGGCACGCTGTCAGCCACTATGCTGACGGTGCTGCTGGGAGTGGTGTTGGCTGCTGTGTTTGCCCTGTGGGTGCATGGGCTGCTGATGGGCGTCAAACCCTTTGGCTAGTTGTGCTCCATGAACCACTGGATGAAGTACTTGGCAACAAAGCCCACCATACCAAAGGCCAGACCCAGAAAAATCACAAAGGTACCGAACTTGCCGGCCTTGGACTCCCATGCCAGGTGTCCGATGATGAACAACATGTAGAGCATGAAGCCGCCCACCCCGAAGGTGAGGCCAAAGGTGGCAATTTGTTCTTCAGAAAAACCAAACATCAGGGGGTGCCAAACTGGCTGTCAGGAGCCGAAAATGGTTCGCGGGCGGGCAGCTCGGAAGCATCTACCAGGTCATGGTAGGCATGCCAACTGGCGTGGCCCAGCATGGGCAGTACCGGGATCAGACCGAGAAACAGTGAACCCAGACCCAGCAGCGTGAATATCATGATGATGCTGGCCCAAAAAGCCATGGGCATGGGATTGGCCAGCACGGTTTGCCAGCTGGTCAGCACCGCCTGCAACAGGGTGACGCGGCGGTCCAGCAGCAGCGGCATGGCCACTACGCTGGAGGCAAAGAGGGGTGCTGCCATGACACCGCCCAGTGCCAGCCAGATTTCAAACAGCCAGCTGTCCGGCGCCAGCATGACGTGGTGCACAAAGTCCAGCGGACTGTTGATGGGCACGGGCGCCATCAGGGTAATGAGAGCCGCCGAAGTCAGCACCCAACCCGTGGCAGCCGCTGCCAGCAGCAGGCCGAACTGCACCATGCACCAGTAGTCGTTGTCCCATTTGTTGAAGTGGCTGTTCTGCCAGTTCAACCAGGTTTTGAGTACCACCGAAAAATTGGGCTTCTCGCGGCGTTCAATGGCGCGGCTCAGTGCATAGAGGCTGGTGGCCAGCACCGGCGCTATCACCATGAAACCGGACAGTGCGCCGGCCAGCAACCAGAAGCGGTGGCGGGCGAAGGCAACGATGGCGATGCCTGCCGCCGTCAGCACCACACCATGCAGAATGCTGATCCAGCCGGATCGGACGATGTCGCTCCAGGCCTGAACCAGCCACACCAGCGGCTGCATCATGCCGATGGTCTTGACCTTGGGTGCAACGCTGGGAATAGAGTGAGTAGGCATGGCGGTAAGAGGGGGGAGTGTAGTGCCGTCCCCATCTTACAAGTTTGATGTCAGTCAACCGCAGGGTTTGCCCTGTCCAAGGGTAGTGGCAAATCCTGCAGCGATCCCGGCTACGCGCCTGCGCGCACCAAAGGCCTATGGTTTGGCAGGCTGCGCCGGCTTGGCTCCGTTGTGGTCCATCTTGTGGCCCATGGGGTGTTCCCGGTCGCCACGGCGGCCCATTTTGGCGAACTCTTCATCGAACACCTTCTTTTGCTCGGGGCTGAGCGTGGCATAAAACACCTTGGTGGCGTCACCGCGCTTGTCCATGGCCGCTTCCATTGCAGTCATGCGTTCCTTGTGCAGGGCCCGCATCTTGTCAATGCGCTCGGGCGTGCTGAGCTTGTCGAGCTCGGCCGGGTCGGGGCGCTTGCCCATCATGTCTGCCGGGGGTTTCATGCTGTCGGCAAAGGTGGTCCAGGCGCCTTCCTGGGAGGCAGTGATTTTGAGTTTGGCCTTGAGGTCTGCCAAATGTTTGGCGTGCATCTGGGCCATTTTGGCCGGGTCGCCATGGTGCATGCCGCCATGGTCCATCATGCCGCCAGCCTGCGCGAAGGCCATGCCGCCAGCACCTGCCATCAGACCGGCGACCACCAGGGATTGAATCAATTTTTTCATGGTTTCCTAGCTTTCAAAAAGGGGCAGAGCGGATATCGCTTGCAACCTGTCTGCAGTGTGCGCCGCCTCTGTTTCCCCGGCGTTATGCTGGAACAAGGCTTTGTAAAGTTGCATGAAAAAGCTGCACGGCGCTTGGGCCGACAATAGAGCTGCTGCCGCATGTTTTGCGGCCCCAACAACAAGGAAATTTGTGTTCAAGAATGTGATGATGTACCGCATGCTGTCGCCCTGGACGGTGACAGCTGCGCAGTTGGAAGCGGCGCTGGAGCCTGCGCGTTATGTGGAGTGTGCCGGTT
The DNA here is from genome assembly GCF_003415675.1 of Rhodoferax lacus. Classification (GTDB taxonomy): domain Bacteria; phylum Pseudomonadota; class Gammaproteobacteria; order Burkholderiales; family Burkholderiaceae_C; genus Allorhodoferax; species Allorhodoferax lacus. Next base: position 87,440 of record NZ_QFZK01000014.1, on the reverse strand, counting down.
CCCAGGAAAAGGCCGTGGGCTGGGTGGAGCCGCGTGGGCAGGCCAATGCAGCTCTGGTGGAAGTGGTGGGCGGCCAGTGGATTCTCAAACTGATGGTGGAGACCAAGGTGCTGCCCGCTTCGGTGGTGAAGCGCCGCGCCCAGGAACAACTGGCCCAGATTGAGGCCACTACTGGCCGCAAGCCCGGCAAGAAGGAAGCGCGCGAAGTGCTGGACGATGCGCGCATGAGCCTCTTGCCCATGGCCTTTACCAAGCAGGGTGCCACCGTGGTCTGGATTGACCCGCAAGCCATGCTGCTGGTGCTGGATGCGGGCAGCCAGGGCCGGGCCGATGAGGTGATGAGCTGTTTGGTCAATGCCATTGAAGGCTTTGCCGTGCAGTTGATCAACACCCAGATGTCACCAGCTGCCGCCATGGCGCAGTGGCTGGCGGCCAAGGAGGCGCCCCCCGGTTTTACGGTTGACCGAGAATGCGAACTCAAGGCCGCTGACGAATCCAAGGCGGTGGTGCGGTACACCCGCCATGCCCTGGACACCGACGAGGTGACCGAGCACATTGCCATGGGCAAGATGCCTACCCGTCTGGCCATGACCTGGAACGACCATGTGTCCTTTGTGCTGACCGAGGCGCTACAGCTCAAGAAGGTGGCGGTACTGGACGTGGTGTTTGAAGCGGCATCGGCCCTGGCCTCAGATGGCCGGGACGACAACTTCGATGCCGATGTGGCCATTGCCACTGGCGAGCTGCAAAAGCTCATTCCGGACTTGCTGGAGGCACTGGGCTCCGAAGTGTTGCCCATACCTCCAGCCTGATTTTCCGGCCTGCTTAGTCGCGGCGATCCCAGCCGCGGTGGTCGCCGCCACGATGATCGTCGTGGCGGTACTCATCACGGCGGCCCCAAGAACGGTCATCGTGACCGTGGTCATGGCCACCCCAGCCGCGGCGGCCGTAGTCGTGCACCGGATAGTAGTTCACGCGTTCCACCACGCGGTAGCCATAGGAAGGTGCCACAACCACAGGGGCTGCATAGACGGGTGCGGCATAGACCGGGGCCTGGCGGTAGGGCTGATCGTAGACCACGGTGCGCACCGATTCCTGGCGACGGTAGCCGTTGTTGCTGGCAATGCTGACGCCGGCCACGCCACCCACGGCGGCACCGATCATGGCACCGTCACGCCCGCCCATGGACTGGCCGATGAAGGCGCCTGCCATGGCGCCCAGGCCGCCACCCAGAATCGGGTTCAGGTTGTCGGCGTGGGCCGCTTGTCCTGCGAGCCCCGTCAGGGCCAAAGCCAGAACAGCGCTGGCGCGCAGGGTAGTGTTGGAGCGTGCAGATGTGAACATGGCTGCTGGTGGGCTCTAGCGCCCGGTACCGCCAGAAGTGACGGTTTGTGCGTGTTCAACGGCCTGCCGCGCCAGGCGATGACGCGGTTAACAAGGTCTTACAACTGAAGGGCAGAGAGCGACACGTAGTGCGCGAACGTTGGGGCCAAACAACCCGGCGCTGGGCCGCCCCGAGCCGGGTTAGCCCCCTTGGGGGGAAGAGAGCGACACGTAGTGCGCGAACGTTGGGGCCAAACAACCCGGCGCTGGGCCGCCCCGAGCCGGGTTAGCCCCCTTGGGGGGAAGAGAGCGACACGCAGTGCGCGAACGTGGGGGCCACATTCACCCCATGCGCCCAGCCTGGAAGTCTTCCACTGCCGTCATCAGTTCCTCGCGGGTGTTCATCACAAACGGGCCGTACTGCGCAATCGGCTCGTGCAGCGGCTGGCCCGCAATCAGCAGGGCACGGGCCGGCTCAGTGGAACTCTCCGACTGCAGCATGACCGCAGCACCGGCGTTTTTCAGGATCGCCATGCGCTGGCGCGGCACCGGTGTTGCCCGGCCTTCAGCATCCACCACATGCACGGTGCCGCGGTAGACATACAGGAAAGCGTTGTGTGCCTCGGGAATGGGTTGGGTGATGCTGGCGCCACTGCTTGGGAAATGCAGGTCCAGGTACAGCGGGTCAGTGGGGTAGTCGGCAGCGCTGCGGTGCATGGCGCCTTCTACACCGTGGCTGGCGCCGGAGATGACACGCACCAGCACGCCGCCGCGCGGGTCATCGCCTTCACCCTTGGGCGTGGTGATTTCGGGAATGCTGTCGCTCTGGATATCGCGGTACCAGGGCTTGCACAGCTTGTCCTTGCCCGGCAGGTTCAGCCAGAGCTGAAAGCCTTCCATCACACCGGCTTCCTGTTCCGGCATTTCGCTGTGGACCAGGCCAAAGCCGGCCGTCATCCACTGCACGCCACCGTTTTGCAGCAGGCCTTCGTGGCCGCCGCTGTCTGTGTGGCGCATGCGCCCGGCAATCATGTAGGTCACCGTCTCGAACCCCCGGTGCGGGTGGTTGGGAAAGCCCGCGCCATAGTCTTCGGGCTTGTCGCTGGCAAAGCTGTCGAGCATCAAGAAGGGGTCCAGGCGCTTTTGCAGGTCCTGCGTCAGCACCCGGGTGAGCTTCACGCCCGCACCATCGCTGGTGGGCTGGCCGGTGACCAGGCGCTCGACCTGGCGCAGTGTAGAGGCGGTGGGGGTGGCAGTCATGGCGGGTGCTCCTGTGTGCTGGTGCGGGGGCCTGGGCTCAGTCCGCGGCGACGGCGTAACCTTCTTCGGCAATGGCCTGGGCCAGGGCCGCGCGCTCCTGTGCGGAGGTGACTTCCACCCGGTTCTGGGCGCGGTCAATCTGCACCTGGGCCTGGGGGTCGACTTGCAACAGGGCGCGGGTTACGGCTTTCTCGCAGTGGCCGCAGGTCATTCCGGTAACAGTGAAAATTTGGGTCATGGGATCTCCGTGCAAACTGGGTTGGGATAAGAGCATAGTGTGAACCTGTTAATAGTAGGAAGTTTGGGGCTGGATGGCATGAACAACGAAGCGGCGCTTTCTCTAGATATCGGCATCGGTGGCATGACCTGCGCGTCCTGCGTAGCGCGGGTGGAGCGCGCGCTGAAAAAAGTGCCCGGCGTGGCGCAGGCCACCGTCAATCTGGCCACCGAGTCGGCCCGCGTGCAACTGACCGAGGCCGCACCTGCCGGGGTGGAGGCGGGTGTTTCGGGTGCCGTCAACATGGAAGCCCGCCTGCGCCGCGCCGTACGCGATGCCGGCTACGAGCCGCGCGCCGCAGACACCCTGATGGATGCCGCGGAGGTCTCGCGCTGGAGCGGCTTTGCACCCATCGCCTGGGGCCTGGCCCTGTCCATGCCTTTGGTATTGCCCATGCTGGGTGATGCGTTGGGTTTTCACTGGATGCTGCCTGCCCTGTGGCAGTTCTTGTTGGCCACACCGGTGCAGTTTGTGCTGGGTGCGCGTTTTTACAAGGCGGCCTGGAGCGCCGTCAAAAACTTCAGCGGCAATATGGACCTGCTGGTGGCCATTGGCACCACGGCAGGCTGGGCTCTGTCGGTCTGGCTCTGGCTGAGTGCGGAGCCGGGCGCCATGGTGCACCTGTATTTTGAGGGCTCTGCGCTGGTGGTGACGCTGGTGCTGCTGGGCAAATGGCTGGAGGCCGGTGCCAAGCGCCAGACCACCTCGGCCATACGCGCACTGCACGCCCTGCGCCCAGAGCTGGCCCATCTGGTGGGGCCGGATGGCGAGGTGGATGTGCCCGCCGACGAGGTGCTGGTGGGCGACGTGCTGGTGGTCAAGCCGGGCGAACGTTTTGCCGCCGACGGTGTGCTGCAGGAGGGCCATACCCAGGTCGATGAATCCATGCTCACCGGCGAAGCCCTGCCCGTGGCCAAGCAGGCGGGCAGCCTGCTCACGGCCGGTTCCATCAATGGCGACGGCCGGGTGCGCATGCAGGTGCGGGCGGTGGGGGCTGACACCACGCTCTCGCACATCATCCGGCTGGTGGAGGACGCGCAGGCCGCCAAGGCGCCCATACAGCGCCTGGTGGACCAGGTGAGCGCGGTGTTTGTGCCGGTGGTGCTGGGCATTGCCCTGCTGACTCTCCTGGGCTGGTGGCTGACGGGGCACCCGTTTGAGCTGGCGCTGATCAACGCCGTGGCGGTGCTGGTGATTGCCTGCCCCTGCGCCCTGGGCCTGGCCACGCCGGCAGCCATCATGGCTGGTACCGGGGTGGCGGCCCAATACGGCATTCTGATCAAGGACGCCGAAGCGCTGGAGCGCGCCCACCAGATTGACACCGTGGTGTTGGACAAGACCGGCACACTCACCGTGGGCCGCCCGAAGCTGGCAGACATGGCCTGCGTCCTCGGCCAGCCCCCTGACGAATTGCTGCAACGCGCTGCCAGCCTGCAAAGCGGCTCCGAGCACCCGCTGGCGCGCGCCGTGCTGGCGGCCGCCCGCGAAAAAGGCCTGACTCTGCTGGCCGTCAGCGAAGCCAGCGCCGTGCCAGGACGCGGCATGCAGGGACAGGTGGAGGGACGCCAGCTGCTGCTGGGCAGCCTGCGCTGGATGGAGGAGTTGCACGTCGATCAGACGGAGCTGGCCGCTCCAGCGGCCGCCTGGCAGGCCCGTGGGCTTACCGTGTCGGCCCTGGCCGAACGCGTGCAGGTGAATGGCGCAGACACCGTCCTGCTGCGCGCCCTGCTGGGCTTTGGCGACCAGCCCAAACCGGCGGCCAAGCAAGCCCTGGCCGCGCTGCGCGCGCGCGGCCTGCGCCTCTTGATGCTCTCCGGTGACAACCGGGGTGCGGCCGAGGCCATGGCGCGCCAGCTGGGTTTGCATCCGGAGCATGGCGAGGTGATGGCCGAGGTGCTGCCGGGTGACAAGGCAGCCCAGGTGCTGCGCCTGAAGGAGGGTGGACACACCGTGCTGATGGTGGGCGATGGTGTGAATGACGCGCCCGCCCTGGCTGCCGCCGATGTAGGCATGGCCATGGCCAACCCGGAGGGCGGCGGCACCGATGTGGCCATGCATGCCGCAGGCATGACCCTGATGCGCGGCGACCCGCTGCTGGTGGCCGCAGCCCTGGACATCTCGGCGCGCACCGTGCGCAAGATCCGCCAGAACCTGTTCTGGGCCTTTGCCTACAACGTGGCCGGCATTCCGCTGGCGGCGCTGGGCTTTTTGAACCCGGTATTTGCCGGTGCTGCCATGGCTTTGAGCTCGGTCAGCGTGATGGCCAATGCCCTGCTGCTCAAGCGCTGGAAGCCCTGACGCCTGACACCATTGGAAGCAGCAGGGAGCGGTTGACCTGTATCAATGCCCCTTGCAACCCCTTGTGAGAGCCTCTGCAGATAAAGAGGAGACATGCCATGGCTCACCAAAGCCTGCAGATTATTCGCGACGAACACAAGACGCTGGCGGCCATGCTGCGTGCGCTGGGCCGGATGATCGACCGCGGGCCAGGAGATGAGCCCGAGCGCTACTTTGATGTGATGCGCGCCACCCTGTTCTACATCGACGAGTTCCCTGAGAGGCAGCACCATCCCAAGGAGTCGCTGCTGCTGTTCCCGCAGTTGCTGCGGGTGGCACCGCAATGCCAGGAGGTGCTGCAACGGCTGGAAAAGGACCACGCGGGCAGCGAGCGGGCGGTGCGCGAGCTGCAGCATCTGCTGCTGGGCTGGGAGCTGGTGGGCGACTCGCGCCGACAGACCTTTGAGGACGCGGCCCGGCACTACCTGGACCTGTACCTGCGCCATATGCAGCTCGAAGATGCCGAGGTACTGCCGCTGGCGGAGCAGGTGTTGAGCGATGCCGACTGGCGCGCGCTGGACGCAGCCTTTGCCACCAACTGCGATCCCCTGAGTGGCAAGTACCCACGCGACCCGGTGTATGACCGCCTCTTCACCCGCATCGCCAGGGACGCTGCTTCGCATTGATTTTGCCCCCACGTTCGCCCACTGCGTGTGGCTCTCTGCCCCCCTAGGGGGCCAACCCGCCTAGGGGCGGCCCGTCGGCGGGTTTGTTGCCCCCACGCTCTGCCACTATGTGGGAGGCGTTGTGCCCCACAATGCCCCCACTGTGGTTAACGGGCACCTCACTTTGCACACCTCCTTGCGTCAGCTGACGGCACTGGCGCTGGCCATCTCCCTGGGGGCGGCGGTGTCCCTGGGCATCACGCGCTTTGCCTACGGCTTGCTCTTGCCTGCCATGCGCTCTGATCTGGGCTGGTCCTACGCACTGGCCGGGGCCATGAACACGGCCAATGCCACGGGCTATTTTCTGGGCGCACTGGCCTGTCCCTGGCTGATGCGCCGCTTTGGCCCTTCGCTGCTGCTGGTGGGCGGTGCCCTGCTGGCTAGTGTGTTCATGGTGGGTAGCGGCTTTGTCACGCAGACCGAAGGCCTGCTGCTGCAGCGCCTGCTGGCGGGTGTGGCCAGTGCCCTGGTGTTTGTGGCCGGGGGCTTGCTGGCCGCCCGCCTGGGTGCGCGTGACCCGCAGCGCAGCGGCCTGTTGCTCGGGCTGTACTACGGCGGCACCGGTGTCGGGATTGCCCTGTCGGCCCTGCTGGTGCCAGCGGTGCTGGACGCGGCCCAGGCCAGTGCCCATGGCTGGCGCTGGGCCTGGTGGGCGCTGGGGGCGCTGTGCCTGCTGTTCAGCCTGGTGTTGTGGTGGCCGGCCCGCTTGATGGCGGCCTGGCCCTCACCGCCGCCAGTGCCTGGCCAGCCCGAGCGGCACTTTCGCTGGCGACAGTTTGGCTATGGCCTGGCGGGCTACACCCTGTTTGGCGTTGGCTACATCGGTTACATGACCTTTGTAGTGGCGCTGCTGCGTGGGCAAGGCCGCTCGGCTACCGAGATCACGGTGTTCTATGCCTTGCTGGGTGTGGCGGTGATGGCCTCTTCGCGCCTGTGGGCCGGCCTGCTGGACCGCTACCAGGACGGCAAGCCCCTGGCCCTGCTCAATGCCTTGCTGGGGTTGGCGACGCTGCTGCCTGCGCTGACCCAGGCCTGGCCTCTGGTGCTGCTGTCGGGCCTGCTTTTTGGGGCGGTGTTCCTGTCGGTAGTGGCTTCCACCACAGCCTTGGTTCGGCACAACCTGCCACACAGCGCCTGGGCTTCGGGCATCAGTGCCTTTACCACGGTGTTTGCAGCGGGCCAGATTGTGGGGCCCACAGTGGTGGGCTGGATTGCCGATGGCAGCGGCGGCCTGGAGCGCGGCCTGGTGTTTTCCGCCCTGGCCCTGTGGGCGGGTGCCGCGCTGGCCTGGCGCCAGCGGGCTTTGGTGGCGCACTGACCACAGCAGCGTGTGCTGCTGTGATGGTGTCGTGGGTCCCTTACTTGATCAGGCCTTCGGCCTTCATCGCCGCCACGACGGCAGGGCGTGCCGCCACGCGGGCACGGTAGGCCAGCAGGTTGGGGAAACCGGAAATATCCAGCGCCACATAAGGTGCCCAGTTGGTCACGGTGAAGAGGTAGGCGTCGGCCACGCTGAAGGTGTCACCCATCAGGTACTGCTTGCCGGCCAGTTCACCTTCCACCCATTGCAGGCGGCTGCTCAGGCGCTCCAGGCAGCTGGGCTTGTAGTCGGCGGGCGTTGTCGGGTTGAACAGGGGCGAGAAGCCCTTGTGCAGTTCGGTGCCGATGAAGGTCAGCCACTCCTGCAGCTTGTAACGCTCGAAAGTGCCATTGGCGGGCGCCAGGTGTTTGCCCGGGGCCTGGTCGGCGATGTACTGGACGATGGCCGGGCCTTCGTGCAGGCGGCGGCCGTCATCGAGTTCCAGCAGGGGCACGTAGCCCAGGGGGTTGATGGTGTAGTAGTCGGTGCCGTCGTCGAGCTTGTGGGTCTTGGTCGGGGCCGACAGGGCCTGGAAGGGCAGGCCGGATTCGTGCAGCACGATGTGGGGCGACAGCGAGCAGGCGCCAGCAGAGTAGTACAGCTTCATGAGGTGTCCTTTTTGGAATGGTTGATGGTGAGAGGCGTCCTTGGCAACAGGCTTGCCGCAGGCCGTGCGCGATGCTAGCGGGAAATCGCGCAGATTGCAGCGCCCGGCCCACTTTCGATGTGTTGGCACTTGCAGGTCAGCGTGGGCCTACATGGCGTAGAGTCGAAAGCTTTGCAACCGCCAGCTTCCTATGCCAACTACACCCTCATCCGTTCAACGTTACAGCCAAGCCAGCATTGCCATGCACTGGCTGATGGTCCTGGCTTTTATTGGCATCTATGCCGCCATCAATCTCACGGAGATTTTTCCTGAAGGGGATGCGGGCAATGCCGGTCGCCAGTGGGCGATGGACACGCACTTTTCGCTGGGCCTGTTGGTGTTTGGCCTGGTCTGGCTGCGCCTGCTGTTTCGGCTGATGGGCACCACACCGGCCATCCTTCCGGCGCCACCGGTCTGGCAGGAAAAACTGGCCAAGCTCATGCATCTGGCACTCTACGCCATGATGGTGCTGATGCCGGTGGTGGGTCTGGTGGCCGTCAATACCCACGGCCATTCGGTGACTTTTTTCGGTCTGGCGGTTCCCAGGCTGCTCGAAGAGAGCGAAAGATGGAGCCACACCATCATGCGCGTCCACGAGCTGGGCGGCAATGTGGGCTACTTCCTGATTGGCGCCCATGCGGTGGCGGGCCTGTTCCACCATTACGTGGTGAAAGACAACACCCTGCGCCGCATGTGGCTGAAGTAGGCGAGTGGCTTCAGTTTGCCGGCCTCAAGTGAGTGCCGGCTTCTCTTTTATACAGCGTCAGCCTTGATCATGTCAGCGGCCTTCTCGGCGATCATGATGACGGGCGCATTGGTGTTGCCACTGACAATGCGCGGCATGATGGAGGCGTCCACTACACGCAGGCCCTGCACCCCGTGCACCTTCAAGCGGGCGTCCACCACATCCGAGGCGCCCGGGCCCATGCGGCAGCTGCCCACCGGGTGGTAGATGGTATCGCCATGGTTGCGGATGAATTGTTCGATCTCGGCGTCGCTGCGCGCGCAAGCCGACCTCGCTGATTCCTGCGTGCCCAGGCTGGCCAGGGCAGGCTGCTGCAACAGATGGCGCATCTGCCGAAAACCCAGTACCAGCCGCCGGAGGTCATCCGGGTGCCCCAGAAAGTTGGGGTCTATCCGGGGTGCATCCAACGGGTCTGGACTTGCCAGTTGCACGCTGCCCCGGCTCAGGGGGCGCAGCACGCACAGGTGGCTGGAAACGCCGTGACCCAGCACGAGGGTGCGGGCATGGTTGACCAGTTTGGCCACCACAAAGTGCAGCTGCAAATCGGCTGTGGCCTCGGTGGCGGCGCTCTTGATGAAGCCACCGGCCTCGGCCGCATTGCTGGTCAGCAGGCCGGTGCGATGGCGGCGCCACTCGAAGATGGCCTTGGCGGTTTTCAGGGCACCGCTGGCTGACAGGCCAATCGACTCCTTGAGCTGTGGCGCCTCCAGCACCTGCACCACGTCCAAGTGGTCATGCAGCTGCTGGCCGACGCCGGGCAGGTTGTGCACCGTCGCTATGCCCTGGGCTTGCAGTTGGGAGCCCGGACCGATGCCGGAGAGCATCAGCAATTGGGGCGACTGCAGGGCGCCGGCGCACAGCAGCACCTCGCGCCTGGCCATCAGTTGCCGGGTCTGGCCCTGCTGCACAAATTCCACGCCAATGGCGCGGCGCTGGTCCATGAGGATGCGGCAGGTGTGCGCGCCGGTCAGCACCTGCAGGTTGGGGCGTGCCAGGTGCGGCGTCAGGTAGGCCTTGGCAGCACTGCAGCGCTCGCCGTTCCTGTGCGTCACCTGGTACGGGCCCACGCCTTCCTGGCTGGCGCCGTTGAAGTCGGGGTTGACCGGGTATCCGGCCTGGCGCGCGGCTTCGACAAAGCGCGCGCCCAGGGGGTTGGGGCTGATCAGGTCCATCACATGCAGCGGGCCGCCGGTGCCGTGGAAAGCGTCGGCGCCGCGGGCATTGTCTTCGGCGCGCCGGAAGTAGGGCAGTACCTCATCAAACGACCAGCCGGGGTTGCCCTCGGCAGCCCAATGGTCATAGTCCTCGCGCTGACCGCGCACGTAAATCATGGCGTTGATCGAGCTCGACCCGCCCAGCACCTTGCCACGCGGCTGGTAACCGCGCCGCCCGTTCAGTCCGGCCTGCGGCACGGTCTCGAATTTCCAGTTCGCCTGGCCAGTCAGGGCCAAGGCCGCAATGCCCAGCGGGCAGTGGATCAGCACATTGCTATCGGACGGGCCAGCTTCCAGCAAGGCCACACGCACCTGCGGGTCCTCGGACAGGCGCGCTGCCAGCACGCAGCCGGCCGATCCGCCGCCGATGATGAGGTAATCGAAGGGGGCTGGGTTCACGGGTGTTTGCATGCAGGCGCTTGTACTTTGGTTATTCCGGACTATGCCACGCGCACTGGCCGCGGCGCCAGGCCCTGGCGTCTGCTCGGCTTGGGGGTGACCGTGCCCCCTGCCTGTTATTGCGGCAGCCGGTAGAATCGCAGGCTTCCCCCGCACCCTTCGCGCCCGCCGCCAGCGGCCCGGCGCCCCATTGGATTCACCATGCTTTACCCAGATTATTTCGACGTGATCGTCGTTGGCGGCGGCCATGCCGGAGCCGAGGCCGCGCTGGCCTCTGCCCGCATGGGCTGCAAGACCCTGCTGCTGACCCACAACATCGAGACCCTGGGGCAGATGAGCTGCAACCCCTCGATTGGCGGCATTGGCAAGGGCCATCTGGTCAAGGAGGTGGACGCCCTGGGCGGCGCCATGGCGCTGGCTACGGACGAGGCGGGCATCCAGTTCCGCATCCTCAATTCCAGCAAGGGCCCGGCCGTGCGCGCCACACGCGCTCAGGCCGACCGCGTGTTGTACAAGGCGGCCATTCGCCGCGTGCTGGAAAACCAGCCCAACCTGGTCCTGTTCCAGCAGGCGGTGGACGACCTTCTGGTGGAAGGGGAGCGCGTGGTGGGTGCCGTGACGCAGGTGGGGATCGAATTCCGTGCCCGTACCGTGGTGCTGACGGCGGGGACCTTTCTGGACGGCAAGATCCATGTAGGCCTGAACAACTACGCGGCGGGCCGTGCCGGTGACCCGCCCGCAGTCTCTTTGAGTGCGCGACTGAAGGAGCTGCAACTGCCGCAAGGGCGCCTGAAAACCGGTACGCCCCCGCGCATCGACGGGCGCAGCATCGACTTCTCCAAGTGCCAGGAACAACCCGGCGACGGCATGCCCGGTGGTATGGCCGCGCAGATGCCAGTGTTCAGCTTCATGGGCAGAACCCAGATGCACCCGCAGCAAATGCCGTGCTGGATCACCCACACCAACGCGCGCACGCACGAGATCATCCGCAGCGGCTTTGATCGCAGCCCCATGTTCATGGGCAAGATCGAAGGCGTGGGGCCGCGCTACTGCCCCAGCGTGGAAGACAAGGTGAACCGCTTTGCCGACAAGGACAGCCACCAGATCTTCCTGGAGCCCGAGGGCCTGACCACCCACGAGTACTACCCCAACGGCATCTCCACCAGCCTGCCGTTTGACATCCAACTGCAGCTGGTGCGCAGCATGCCGGGGCTGGAGAATGCGCACATCCTGCGCCCGGGCTACGCCATCGAGTACGACTACTTCGACCCGCGTTCGCTCAAGAGCAGTTTCGAGACGCGCCAGATCGCCGGCCTGTTTTTTGCCGGGCAGATCAATGGCACCACCGGCTACGAGGAGGCTGCGGCCCAGGGCCTTTTTGCGGGTGTCAATGCGGCTTTGCAGGCGAGGGCGCAGGGCGGTGGCAACGATGCGGCCAGCAACGCGGGCAGCATCCTTTACACCGGAGAGAGCTGGCTGCCGGGCCGCGACCAGGCCTACCTGGGCGTGCTGGTGGATGACCTGATCACCAAGGGCGTGACCGAGCCCTACCGCATGTTCACCAGTCGGGCCGAGTTCCGCCTGCAGCTGCGCGAAGACAATGCCGACGCCCGCCTGACCGAAGTGGGGCGGCAGCTGGGCCTGGTGGACGATGCCCGCTGGGCGGCATTCAACCGCAAGCGCGATGCTGTTTCACGTGAAACAGAGCGCCTGCGCAGCATCTGGGTGAACCCGCGCAACCTGGCGCAGGCCGAGGCCGAGCGGGTGCTGGGCAAAGCCATGGAGCATGAATACAACCTGGCCGACCTGTTGCGCAGACCGGACGTGAGCTATGCCGGGCTGATGTCGCTGGCGGGTGGTCGCTTTGCCAATGCCGAACTGCCGGTGGTGGCAGCGCCCACTGGCGATGTGGTTGCTGCTGGCAAAGCATCTGACGCCGTGCTGGCTCAGGACGTTTTTGTGGCATCCGTGGTGGAGCAGGTGGAGATTGCCGCCAAGTACTCCGGCTACATAGACCGGCAAAAGGGTGAAGTGGAACGTGCCGCCCACTACGAGAACCTGCGGCTTCCAGCGGAGCTGGACTATATGCAGGTCCCGGCGCTGAGCATCGAGGCGCGGCAGCGCCTGAACAAATACCGCCCCGAAACCCTGGGCCTGGCCTCGCGCCTGTCGGGCATCACCCCGGCCACCATTTCCTTGCTGCTGATCCATCTCAAGCGTGGCAACTTCCGCGGCTTTGCGGACAAGGCAAGTACCGGGGAGCAGGGGGCTGAGACTGCGCCAGTGGCTTTGGGCCAAGCTGCGGAGTTGGCGCCATGACGCGCGCGCTGGAAGCGGAATTGCGTGCTGGCGTTCAGGCCTTGGGCCTGAGCTTGACTGACGCCCAGTTGGTCCAGTTGTTGGACTACATGGACCTGATCCAGAAGTGGACCAAGGTCTACAACCTGACCGCTGTGCGCGACCCGGCAGAAATGCTGACGCATCACCTGCTGGACAGTCTGGCGGTCATCCGGCCTTTGCAGAGCCAAGTTGCAAACTTGCGGGCGACTGGTGCTGTAGATGCCGCCGCGCCGGTACGCCTGCTGGATGTAGGCTCGGGCGCCGGTCTGCCCGGCGCCGTCATCGCCATCTGCTGCCCAGAGGTCACCGTGCACTGCGTGGACACGGTGGCCAAGAAGGCTGCCTTTATCCAGCAGGTGGCGGTTTCCCTGAAGCTGCCCAATCTGCGTGGCATCCACGCCCGTGTGGAGAAGCTGACCGAACGCTACGACGTGGTGAGTTCACGCGCCTTTGCTTCGCTGGTGGACTTCGTCAACTGGTCAGGCAATGCGCTGGCGGGGCAGGGCATCTGGATGGGCATGAAGGGCAAGCATCCAGCCGATGAAATCGCCGTCCTGCCCGCAGACGTCCAGGTGTTTCACGTGGAACAACTGCAGGTGCCGGGCCTGGATGCGGAGCGTTGCATCCTGTGGATGCGCAAGGTTGGTCCTTGAGCTGGGTGGTCAAGCAGCCTTTGGTGCGCTGCGATTGATCGTGATTTCTTGTGCGTGCCGCGCAGTCTCCAGCGGCAGGGTTGGGGTGCGTATCAGAGCGAGGTAAAGGAGGAGGCCGAAGGCCGGGGGACACGAGCGGCGACACGTACCCCAACCCTGTTGCGGGCGAGAGAAAAAAGCGAGGACCAACCCCGCAAAAATCCAACGTAAACTCCTACCCTTCCCCAGAAAGAAACCCACCATGCTCGGCGTCACCGACTACGGCACTTTTGTCGTCACCGTTATTGTCTTTTTGCTGATCCCGGGCCCGGGCAATCTGGCGCTGGTTACCAGCACCAGCAAGGGCGGCATCGCCGGTGGACTGGCTGCTACCCTGGGAGTCATTTTGGGCGACCAGGTGCTGATGTGGTCGGCCGTGGCCGGTGTGGCGGCCCTGCTGGCGGCCTACCCGGAGGCCTTCTCGGCGGTGCAGTGGCTGGGTGCCTTGTACCTGGGCTGGCTGGGTTGCAAGATGCTGCTGGCCAAACCGGGTGCCGCGCCCGTGCTGAACATCAAGCCGCGCCACTACCTGCGCCAGGCATTGATGATCACCCTGCTCAACCCCAAGGCCATCCTGTTCTATATGGCGTTCTTCCCCCTGTTTGTTGACCCGGTGCGCCAGCAGGGGCTGGTCACTTACGGTTTCATGGCCGCCACCATCGCAGGCCTGACCTTTTTGTATGGGCTCGCGGCCACGCTGCTGACCCACTTTCTGGCCGAGCGCGTGCGCGCCAACCCCGCCATCAGCCGGGTGCTGGAAAAAGTGGCGGGGCTGTTCCTGGTGGGCTTTGGCCTCAAGCTGGCGCTCTCCAAATGAGCGACGCAGAAGCGGCTGTGGACGCCAACGATTCAACTGCAGGGGAGCCCCAACGCATGGCCAAGATTTTCTGTATTGCCAACCAAAAAGGCGGCGTGGGCAAGACCACCACCACCGTCAATCTGGCCGCCGGTCTGGCCAAGGTGGGGCAGCGCGTGCTGATGATTGACCTGGACCCCCAGGGCAATGCCACCATGGGCTCGGGCGTGGACAAGCGCAAGCTGGCACTCACGGTGTACGACGTGCTGCTGGAGTCGGCCTCCATCACCGAGGCCCGGGTGCAGAGCGAAAAGCTGCAGGCCGCCGGTTGCGGCTACGACGTGCTGGGTGCCAACCGCGAGCTGGCCGGGGCCGAGGTGGAACTGGTGGAAGTGGAGCGACGCGAGCGCCGCCTCAAAGCCGCCATTGCCGCGGTGCAGACCGAGTACGACTTCGTGCTGATCGACTGCCCTCCGTCCTTGTCCATGCTCACGCTCAACGGGCTGTGCTGCGCCCACGGCGTCATCGTGCCCATGCAGTGCGAGTACTTTGCCCTCGAGGGCCTGACCGATCTGGTCAACACCATCAAGCAGGTCAAGGCCAACCTGAATGACGATCTGCAGATCATCGGCCTCTTGCGCGTGATGTTTGACCCGCGCATCACCCTGCAGCAACAGGTCAGTGACCAGCTCAAGGCCCACTTTGCCGACAAGGTGTTTGACACCGTCATCCCGCGCAATGTGCGCCTGGCCGAGGCCCCCAGTTACGGCGTGCCCGGTGTGGTGTTTGACCTGAACTCCAAGGGGGCGCAGGCCTTTGTCACCTTTGCCCAGGAGATGGTGGGCCGCGTCCAGTCCATGTAGGGCAGGGCGCCCGTGCCTGCATACCCTTGCTATCTAATTCATAGCGAATGAATCCATCTCCACAAGCCATGTCAACGCCCAACATCCTGATTCTTCCCGGCTGGCAAAACTCCGGACCGGCCCACTGGCAAAGCCGTTGGGAAGCGCTGCATGGCGACGTGCGGGTGGAGCAGCACGACTGGATGCGCCCGCTACGCGGCGACTGGATTGCCCGCCTGGAAGACGTGCTGCTGGCCCGACATGACGCACACGGTGGCCCCAGCATTCTGGTGGCCCACAGCCTGGGTTGCCTGCTGACCGCCGCCTGGGCTTCGCACTCGCGCAACACCCATTTGGTTTCCGGGGCACTCCTGGTGGCACCGGGCGACCCGGAGCGGCCCGAGTTGCAGGCCGCGCTCAAAAGCTGGTCGCCCGTGCCGCTGAACAAGTTGCCCTTCCCCAGCCTGCTGCTGGGCAGCCAGGATGACCCCTATTGCAGTTTTGCCCGGGCCCGCGCATTCGCCGCTGCCTGGGGCGCGGAATTCATCGACTTCGGTGCATGCGGCCATATCAATGCCGACTCCGGCCTGGGCGATTGGCCCGAAGGCCGCGCGCTGCTGGCGCGCCTGCACCCTGGCCTGCCCACGGCAGCGCACAACCCCACCATCTAAAAAGGAAAACACCATGGTCACCAAAAAACCCAAGGGTCTGGGCATGGGCCTGGAGGCCCTGCTGGGCCCCAAGGTCAAGGAAGCCATCAACCTGGACGGCAGCGTCGCCGCGGCTGATCTGCCCAGCACGCTGACACTGTCCGACCTGGTCGCAGGTCAGTACCAGCCGCGCACCCACATGGACGAGGGCGCGCTGTATGAACTGGCCGAGAGCATCAAGGCCCAGGGCATCATGCAGCCCATCCTGGTGCGCCGCCTGAGCGACGAGCAGGCGCAAGCCAAGCGCCTCGCACAGAACCCGGGGG
This sequence comes from Rhodoferax lacus, assembly GCF_003415675.1. Classification (GTDB taxonomy): domain Bacteria; phylum Pseudomonadota; class Gammaproteobacteria; order Burkholderiales; family Burkholderiaceae_C; genus Allorhodoferax; species Allorhodoferax lacus. The sequence continues at coordinate 71,568 of NZ_QFZK01000014.1, read as the reverse complement.
CAGAGCCCAGCGGCGGCACACCGCGCCCGCTGTACGAGATCATTGCCGGCGAGCGCCGTTTCCGGGCCGCCAAACTGGCTGGCCTGGACAGCGTGCCGGTGCTGGTGCGCGACGTGCCCGACCAAGCGGCTGCCGCCATGGCCCTCATCGAGAACATGCAGCGCGAGGACCTGAACCCGCTGGAAGAGGCCCAGGGCCTGCAGCGCCTGATCAAGGAGTTCGGCCTGACGCATGAAAGCGCCGCTCAGGCGGTGGGCCGCTCGCGCAGTGCGGCCAGCAACCTGCTGCGCCTCTTGAACCTGGCCGACCCGGTGCAGACCATGCTGATGGCCGGCGACATCGACATGGGCCACGCCCGCGCCCTGCTGGCCTTGGACCGGGCCACCCAGATCACGGCAGCCAGCCAGATTGCTACCAAAAAGCTCTCGGTGCGCGAGGCCGAAAGCCTGGTCAAAAAACTCAGCGCAGAGTTCGCGCTGACCAGCCCCAAGCCCAAGAAAGAAAAGTCACGCGACTTGAAGCGGGTGGAGGAAGAGCTCTCGGATTTGCTGATGGCGCAGGTGGATGTGCACCTCAAGAAGCGCGTCAAGCGCAACGGCCGCATGGAAGACATGGGCGAGGTGGTGATCCAGTTTGCCTCGCTCGACGAGCTCAATGGCCTGATCGAGCGCCTCTCGCCCGGCGTGTCGCGCTGATACACAGCGCCTGAAGGTTCGCCCATGTTCAGCCCCCACACGCTCTGGCCCGCCCGCTGGCGCTGGCCGTTGCCTGCCATCTTGGCCTGGCTGCTGGCCTGGCTGGTGTTCAAGCTGCTGGCGGACCAGGGTTTTTCTGCCGGTGTGGCGCTGGGTACCGCCTCGGCTCTGGGTGTGGCCTGCAGTCTGTGGGGCGACAGCTGGTGGCGCCGCCTGTTGATTGGTGCGGGTTTTCCGCTGTCCCTGGCGATCTCGCTGGTCTCGGCCGGGGCTACCTCCATACCGGCCTGGGCCTGGTTGCTGCCCTTGGGTTTTTTGCTGCTGGTCTACCCCATTAATGCCTGGCGTGATGCGCCCCTTTTTCCCACGCCAGCGGATGCCTTGAATGAATTGCCGCGCCACGCGCCCCTGCCCACAGGTGCCCTGGTGCTGGACGCTGGTTGCGGTGCCGGTGACGGCCTGCAGGCCCTGCATGCCGCCTACCCACAAGCCGCTCTGCATGGCCTGGAGTATTCCTGGCCGCTGCGGTTCCTGAGTGCCCTGCGCTGCCCCTGGGCGCGGGTGCGCCGCGGGGACATCTGGATAGCCGATTGGTCGGCCTACGACATGGTCTATGTGTTCCAGCGCCCGGAGAGCATGACGCGCGCCGTTCTCAAGGCCGGTGAACTGCGCGAAGGCGCCTGGTTGGTGAGTCTGGACTTTGAAGCAACACATCTGCGACCCAGCGCCCAATACCGCACGCCCGGTGGCAAAATGGTCTGGCTGTACAGGGCGCCGGTGGTGGCGCGCTAAGGAGAAAATAAATGGATTCCCAGTCCCCGTTGCCAGGCGAGAACGCCGTTGATGCCTTGCATGCACACCAGGTGGTGCTGTTCGCCGTGGCCTCGTTGGCCGAGCTGCGCGAGTCCGACACCGCCAGCCACCTGTTGCGTGTCAAGCATTACGTGCGCCTGCTGGCCGAGAAGTTGCAGCAGCAAGCGGCCTACGCCCACCGCCTCACCCGCGGCTACATCAACGACTTGTGCGCCAGTGTGGCCATGTATGACCTGGGTACCGTGGCCATACCCGACCGCATCCTGCTCAAGCCAGGCCGGCTGACACCGGACGAACTGGCCATCATGAGCACCCACACCACCCGTGGCTATGAAGCCATTGTGCAGGCGGAAAAGGCGCTGGGCTTGCAGTCCCCCATACTGAACTTTGCCAAGGAGCTGACGCAGTCGCACCACGAAAAGTGGAACGGCAAGGGCTACCCCAAGGGCCTGTCCGAAACCCAGATTCCGCTATCGGCCCGTCTGGTCGCCGTGGCCGATGTGTACGACGCACTGATCAGCAACAAGATCTATCGCCAGGGTGTGTCGCACGAGGAAGCCGTGGGCATTATCTTTGGCGAGCGTGGCCAGCACTTTGACCCCGACGTGGTCGATGCCTTCATGGAACTCACCGTGGAATTCGAAGACGTGGCGCGCCGCTTCGCCGATACCGAGCGCGACATGCAGAACAAGATCGATTACATGGCCAACGCCATTGCAGAGATCGCCGAGCTGTAAGCGCCCGCGCTTCAAGGGGATAGCCCGGCAGTTCAGCGTGGGTGGTCGTCTGCGTCAATAATCCGGCTTTGATTCCAGGAGACATAACAATGGGCAATCGCCTCACACAAATCGCCACCCGCACCGGAGATGCCGGCACCACAGGGCTGGGCGACAACACCCGCGTCTCCAAAAACAGCCTGCGCGTGCACGCCATGGGCGATGTGGACGAGCTCAACTCCAACATCGGCGTGCTGCTGTGCGAAGACATGCCCGAGGGCATCCGCACGCTGCTGGTGGAAATCCAGCACCAGCTCTTCAACCTGGGTGGCGAGCTTTCTATCCCCGGCTACGAACTGCTCAAGCCCGAGGCGGTGCTGGCACTGGACCAGGCGCTGGAGGAGTACAACGCCCAACTGCCGCGGCTGGCCGAATTCATCCTGCCTGCTGGCACGCGCGCCGCGTCTCTTGCCCACGTCTGCCGCACCGTGGCGCGCCGCGCCGAGCGCGCCTTGGTGGCCCTGGGTAATGAAGAGGCGCTGAAGGAAAACCCGCGTCAGTATCTCAACCGTCTCTCGGACCTGCTGTTTGTGCTGTCGCGCGCCCTGAACCGCCACCGCACCGACGGCACTGTGGGCGATGACGTGTACTGGAAGAGCGAGCGCATGGCCCAGGCTTAGCGCAGGCCGCAACCGCTGGCGCCGCTGTGATGCAAGCGAAGGGCATTGGACGGCTGGCGATCAGTTTTTGATCAAGACAGGGTGCGGGCAAAACCGCAGACTCGGGCCCCTTGCTCCTGTCTTGAACCAAAGCCCAGCCCTTGAACCACTTTGTCACGCTTGCTCTCCTGCTGCTTTGCGCGGCCCTCGTCATACATCTGTCCCAGAGGCGAAATGCCTGGCGCAAATCTGACACAACTTGGCCCTTCTATGGCAAACGGCCGCTTAGCACCCCGGAGCAGGTGCTGTACCAGCGCTTGGTTACGGCGCTGCCCGGGCACATCGTCTTGTCGCGCGTGCCGCTCAGTAGCGTGTTGGGGGTCCGGCCAGGCTTTGACCTCAGAACCTGGAGCCGGCGCCTGCGCCACTTGCAGTACGACTATGTGGTCTGTGCCCGCGATGTCAGCGTGCTGGCCGCCATAGAACTCGAAGACAGCGCACGCAGCGGCAAAGCCCCGACTGCCGCCGAGGAGACAAAGGAGCGCGCCACTGCCACTGCGGGCATTCCTCTGCTGCGATGGCAGGTCGGTGCCTTGCCCGATCAAGCACAGATACAAGCCGCCTTTGGGCGAACCATGGCGCAAGGCTTCGCGGACGCCGACTTCAACGCAGACCCGTTCGGATAGCACCCGGGCAGTACAAACCCCAGTGGTGGCCGTGGCATGAAACTCGCTAGTATCGGAGGATAAGTTGACCAATTGGTTAACTTATGATTCCCGAGACCCAAAGTAGTGCACCCTGGCCGTCCATGACAACAACCCAAACCCTCCGCCCCGCAGACTCCAGCCGCCTGGCTGTGCAGGTAAGCCATGCCAGCGTGGTCTACCAGACAGCTGACACACCGGTGCATGCCCTTAGCGACATTGACCTGGACATTGCCGAGGGCGAATTTGTCTCGCTCATCGGGCCGTCTGGCTGCGGCAAGACCACGCTGATGCGGGTGATCGCGGATTTGGAGCACATCAGCGCCGGGCAGGTGCTGGTCAATGGGGTGTCGCCACACGATGCGCGCCTCGCCCGGGCCTATGGCTATGTGTTCCAGGCACCCGCCTTGTTCCCGTGGCGCACGGTTTTGGGCAATGTGACCCTGCCGCTGCAAATTCAGGGCAAGGGGCGGGCCGAGGCCAGGCAGATTGCACAAGAGCATCTGGAACGCGTGGGCCTCAAGGGCTTTGAGGGCAAGTACCCCTGGCAACTCTCCGGCGGCATGCAGCAGCGTGTGTCGATTGCACGCGCCCTGTCCTTTGAGCCCAAAATTCTGATGATGGACGAGCCCTTTGGCGCGCTCGATGAAATCACCCGTGACCGGCTCAACGAACAGTTGCAGCAGCTCTGGCAGCGCGAGCGCCGCACCGTGGTGTTTGTGACCCACTCGATTGCCGAGGCGGTGTATCTGTCGACCAAGATCGTGGTGATGTCGCCGCGCCCGGGGCGTATCGTCAAGGTCATCCAGTCACCGCTCCCCGATGAACGCCATCTGGGCCTGCGCGACACTCCCGAATTCATGGCCCTCGCACATGAGGTGCGCGAGGCTTTGGCGGATGGCCACCATGGCTGAAATAGTGCCCCCACGTTCGCCCGCTGCGCGTGGCTCTCTGCCCCCCGAGGGGGCGCGTTTGGCCTTGGGGCGGCCCGGCGGCCAAACCTCCCTCTGGAAGCGCTTCCTGCACAACGGCCTGCCCATCGCCGTGGTGCTGCTGACCGTGCTGCTGGCCTGGTACGCGGCGGCCTGGGCGCTCAATGCGCCGGGTGCCATTGAACGCGTTCTGGACGAGGAGGCCGGTTACACCCAGCGCGAGCTGTTCGAGGCCACCATGACCATGGAGCGCCCGCTCATGCCTGCGCCGCACCAGGTGGTGATGGACCTGTTTGAGAGCCTGACCGAATGGCCCGTGGACAACCCGCGCAACCTGATTTACCACGTGGCCGTCACGGGACAGAGCACGCTGCTCGGCTTTGTCATGGGCACGGCCCTGGGGCTGTTGCTGTCGGTGCTGATCGTGCACAGCCGCACGCTGGACCGCGCGCTCATGCCCTGGATCGTGGCCTCGCAAACTGTGCCGGTGCTGGCCATTGCGCCCATCGTGCTGGTGATTTTGGGCAGCATGGGTTTTTCCGGCACGGCGCCCAAGGCGGTGATTGCCATGTACCTGTGCTTCTTCCCGGTCACCGTGGCCATGGTGGCGGGCCTGCGCTCGCCCCAGGTGATTGAGACCGAAATGATGCACACCTATGCTGCGAGCCGTTGGCAGTCGCTGTGGCTCTTGCGTCTGCCTGCTGCCCTGCCGTTCCTCTTCCCGGCCCTGCGCGTGGGCGTGGCCGCTGGTCTGGTGGGCGCCATGGTGGCCGAGCTGCCCACGGGTGCGGTCGCCGGTCTGGGTGCCCGGTTGCTCACTGGTTCCTATTACGGCCAGACGGTGCAGATCTGGTCGGCGCTGGTGATGTCGGCGCTCTTGGGGCTGACGCTGACGGCCGCTGTGGCCCTGGTGGAGCGCCTGGTCTTGCGCAACCGGGGAGGTGTGGCATGAGCGACACCACGAACGCCTGGCTGAGCGCCGGTGCCTCGCCCCTGTTCTGGCCTGCCATCGTGCTGATCGCTGTGCTGGCGGGCTACAGCATCTACCGCACTGCCGCTCTGGAAGGCAGCCGCTGGGTCGGCACCTTCACTGCCGCGGTCTTCGGCCTGTGGGTGGTCTTCTTTTGGGAAGTGCTGGTGCGTTGCCTGGACGTGTCGCGCGTGCTGCTGCCCGCGCCCAGTTTGGTGGTGGCGTCGATGGCTGACCACGCGCCCAAGCTCTGGGGCGACTTTGTGCAGACCGTCGGCAAGGCGGTTTTGATCGGTTGGGCTCTGGGCTGCGGTCTGGGTTTTGCCGTGGCCGTGGCGATTGACCGCATGCCGTTTTTGCAGCGCGGCCTGTTGCCCGTGGCCTCTCTCACCAGCGCCATCCCGCTGGTCGGCATAGCGCCCATTGCAGTGATGTGGTTTGGCTTTGAGTGGCCCTCCAAGGCCGCCGTGGTGGTGCTCATGACCTTCTTCCCGATGCTGGTGTCCACCCTGGCCGGCCTCAAGGCCGCGGGCAAGCTCGAGCGCGAGCTGATGTACAGCTACGCCGCCAGCTACACGCGCACGCTGCTGGCGCTGCGGCTGCCCTCTGCCTTGCCCTTCATTTTCAATGCGCTTAAGGTCAACGCCACGCTGGCCCTGATTGGCGCCATCGTCGCCGAGTTTTTTGGTTCGCCCACCAGCGGCCTGGGCTTTCGCATTTCCACCGAGGCCGCGCGCATGAACATGCCCCTGGTCTGGGGCGCGATTGTGGTGGCTGCCGTGACCGGCTCGCTGGCCTATGCCCTGCTGGTGGCGCTGGAGCGGCGGGCCGCGTTCTGGCACCCGTCGATTCGCGGTGCCAAGTAGCGAGCAGATGGCCTTATGTTTTCGTTGTCCTGTGTTGATTCTTTAACCCTGAAGGAGTGTTCCATGATTCGTTCCCCCAAGATCACCAGCGGCCTGATGGCTGCGGTGCTGGCCGTGTGCGGCGTTGCTGCCAGCACTGGCGCGCTGGCCAATGAGGCTGTCACCGTGCAATTGAAGTGGGTGCCGCAAGCCCAGTTTGCCGGTTACTACATGGCCGCTGCCAAGGGCTTCTACAAGGACGCGGGGCTGGACGTGACCATCAAACCCGGCGGCCCCGACATTGCCCCCACCCAGGTGCTGGCCGGCAAGCAGGCCGACATCGTGGTGGACTGGATGCCCTCGGCCATGGCCTCGCGCGAAGCCGGTGTGCCCCTGGTCAACGTGGCCCAGGTGTTTGACAAGTCCGGCCTGATGCTGACCTGCAAGAAGAAGAGCGGCGTCAAGACCTCCAAGGACTTCAAGGGCAAGACCCTGGGCGTCTGGTACGGCGGCAACGAGTACCCCTTCCTCAACTGGATGAACAAGCTGGGGCTCAAGACCGACTCCGACATAAAGATCCTCAAGCAGGGCTTTAACGTGGACCCGCTCCTGCAGGACCAGGCCGCCTGCATCTCCACCATGATTTACAACGAGTACTGGCAGGTGGTGGACGCGGGCGTGAAGGAAAAAGACCTGGTCACCTTCTTCTATGAAAAAGAAGGCGTCTCCACCCTGGAAGACGGCCTGTACGTGCTCGAGCCCAACCTGAAAGACCCCGCCTTCGTGGCGCGCATGGGCAAGTTCCTCAAGGCCACGCTCAAGGGCTGGGACGCTGCGGTCAAAGACCCTGAAGGTGCGGCCAAGGCCGTGGTGGCTGCAGATACCTCGGGCAGCTCCAGCCTGAAGGTGCAAAAGCGCCAGATGGAAAACGTGGCCAAGCTCATCAGCAACGCCGGTACCAAGAAGATTGGCTACCTGGAGCCCGCCGCCTTTGACCGCACCATCAAGGTCCTGCTGACCGGTGGCAGCGACCCGGTGATCAAGAAGGATCCGGGCAAGGCCGCCTACACCCATGCGGTGTGGGAAGCTGCGCAGAAGTAAGCGCACAGGTGAAGGCGCGCATGGCTGTACCCACAAAAACCGTGCGCGCCACTGTCAGGACGGAAGCCCCCGAGGCCCCGTCCAAGGGCCTCATTCGCCAGACGAATGAGGCCCTGATTCTTCTGGGCGCAGAAAAGGTGTTTGCCCGCACCGGCTTCAGTGGCGCCACCATGGCCGCCATCGCCGAGGCCAGCGGCCTGCCCAAGGCCAATCTGCACTACTACTTTGGCAGCAAGGACGTGCTCTACCGCGCCGTGCTGGCCCGCATTCTCAATGACTGGCTGCAGCCCACGCTGGTCATCACGGCTGAGGCCGAACCACGTACCGCGTTGGAGCAATACATACGCGCCAAGATGCGCCTCTCAGTCGAGCGCCCCGACGGCTCCAAGGTGTTTGCGAATGAACTGCTGCACGGCGCGCCGGTGGTCAAAGCACTGCTGAAAACGGAGCTGCGCCAACTCGTCATGGACAAGGCCGCCGTGGTGCAGGGCTGGATAGACGCCGGGCGCATGGCGCCTGTAGACGCTGTGCACCTCTTCTTCACCATCTGGGCTGCCACGCAAACCTATGCCGACTTCGATGTGCAGGTCTGCGCCGTGCTGGACACCGATGCGCTGGCGGAGAAAGACCATGCGCGGGCCACCGAGCATGTGGTGGCGTTGATCCTCAGGGGATGCGGTTTGTAGGCTGTTTCATTGCTTCAAGCGCTTGTGCGCCGCGTCAGCCAGTGCGGCCATTTTTTCAGACACGCGTGCCATGGCGGACTGGTACACCACGCTGTCCTCTCGCTTGTCCACGGCCATCACCATCACGATCAGCACATCGTCCTGCACACCATAGACCAGGCGGTAACCCTGCTTGTTGAGCTTGATCTTGTAGTGCCCTGCCAGCGCACCATGCAGCGCAGCGCCGGGCACATGCGGGTTGTCCAAGCGCTTCTTCAGCAAGCGCCGCATGGGTTCCTTTACAGAGCCGTCCAGTTTCTGCCACTCAGCCCAGGCGCTGGGCACAAACTGCAAGCGGTATTTGTATTTGCGAACGGGCGGCGCTGCCTCAGATGGCATCGATATCCACCTCAATGGCTTGGGCCCGTTCCCCCATACGGGCCAGCACGGTGCGGCCCAGTTCCTGATCGGAAAGCTCTTCCAACATCGCTTCAAACAGGGCGGGTTCGATCATGTAGAACGCCGCTTTGTTATGGTTCAGCACCGCCACCGGGCGGCGCTTGGCGTCCCGCAACACAGCAGCCGGGTTCTTCTTGAACTCGGACATGCTGATCGTCACGTCGGCATAGATGGATTCCATAATCAGCTCCTAAATAAGAGCCAATTATGGCGCTTAATCGCGCTGGTGTCGACCTACCGCAGGTGGTGCACCTCGGCCTGCTGGTACACCGGCGTCTCCAGCCCCTCGTAGCGTGCCTTGAGCTGCAGCGACAGGAACTGCGAGTAGTGGCGGCTCTGGTGCAGGTTGCCGCCGTGTATCCACAGCTGCGGCTGGTTGGTGGGCTTCCACATATTGCGCAGCTCGCCCTCCCAGGGGCCGGGGTCTTTGGTGGTGCTCGATCCCAGGCCCCAGACCTTGCCGACGCGGTTGGCCACCTCGGGCGAGACGATGTCCGACAGAAACTGGTTCATGGAGCCAAAGCCAGTGGCATAGACCAGCACGTCGGCGGGTAACTCGGTGCCGTCGGTGAGCGTGACCGACTTGAGGTTGATGCGCTCGATGTTGACCCGGCTCTTGAGCTTGATGCTGCCGTTGGCCACCAGCTCGCTGGCGCCCACGTCGATGTAGTAGCCGGAGCCGCGTCGCAGGTACTTCATGAACAGGCCCGAGCCGTCATCGCCGAAGTCCAGCATGAAGCCGGCCTTCTCCAGGCGGCCATACAGGTCGGCCTCGCGCTTCTTCATTTCCTCGTACACCGGGATGTGGAAGCTGTGCATGATCTTGTAGGGCACGCTGGCAAACACCAGGTCGGCCTTGTGGTGGTCTATGCCATTCTTCACTGCTTCTTCGCTGTACAGCCCGCCCAGGGCCAGCTCCATCAGCGCCTGTGAGGGCGCAATGTGGGTGCTGCTGCGCTGGACCATGGTGACGTCCACATCGTTTTCCCACAGTGCGGCGCAGATGTCGTGGGCCGAGTTGTTGGAGCCCAGTACCACCACTTTTTTGCCCTGGTATTTTTCCGGGCCGGGGTGCTTGCTGGAGTGGTGTTGCTCGCCTTCAAAACTCTCGGCCCCGGCAATCTTGGGCACGTTGGCATAGCCGGACACACCGAGTGCAAAGACGAGTTGTTTGGGCCTCAGCGTAACCTGCTCGCCGGCGCGGTTGACCTGCACCACCCACTCGCCTGCGGCCTCGTCAAAGTGGGCGCTTTGGGCCGTGCTGTTACCCCAGTAATTGAGCTCCATCACCTTGGCATACATCTCCAGCCAGTCCCCAATCTTGTCCTTGGGCGCAAACACCGGCCAGTCATCGGGGAAGGGGATGTAGGGCAGGTGGTCGTACCAGACCGGATCGTGCAGGCACAGGCTTTTGTAGCGGTTGCGCCAGCTGTCGCCGGGGCGCGCGTTCTTCTCGATGATGAGCGTGGGCACACCCAGGCGGCGCAGGCGCGCGGCCAGGATGATGCCGCCCTGACCGCCACCCACAATCACCACATAAGGCTGCTCGGTGTAGCCCAGGCTGGCCTCTTCGTCCTTGCGGCGTTCCAGCCAGTTCTTGCGGCCCTTTTGCACGCCGTGCTCAGCCCCCTTGATGCGGTGGGTGCCGGTCTTCTCCTCAAAGCCTTTGAGCTCCACCATGGTGGTCAGCAGCGTCCAGGCCCGGCCGTCTTGCAGGCGCAGGTGGCCGCGTCCGCGCGAGACGCGGGTATCGAACGTGAACCAGGCGTCGATCACGCCACCGGCTTCGCTGGCCTCGCCTTCCAAGGCAAAGTTCGAAGGTGCTGCATCCTCCAGGCGCTCGGCCAGCATGGCGCGCACGGCTGCGGGGCCTTCCTGTGTGCAGATGTTCCAGGTGAAGCTGACGAGGTCGCGCCAATAGCAGTCTGCGCCAAAGAGCGCTGTGGCTGCGTCCAGGTTGCGGCTGCCAAGGGCGGCTTCAAAGTCGGCCAGCCAGGTGCTGGCCTGTTGCGACGGGGTGGGGCTTGTCATGGGTTTGTCTCCGGTGTTGCGCCAGCCTCTACGCGGGCTGACTCACAGAGATACAAGTCAATATCCGTGCCATGCATGCGGGCCACGCAAGTCCTTGATTCATAACAAACGCCAGGCTTTCGCCGGGTGTCACAGGGTGACAGCTGTCACAGGCCAGACGCGACACCTGTCACGGCCCAAAGGCCTGTGCGTGGACTGCCTGATCAGCCGCTGATACGTCGCCTATGCGCGGTTGGGCGGCACGATGCCCGCACGCTGCATGCGGCGGTACAGCGTCATGCGCGAGAGCTGCATGTCACGCGCCACCGCGCTCACATTCCAGTGGGCCGCCTGCAGCCGTTGCCGCAGGTCCTGGCTGCTTTCAGTGTCCGTGCTGGCAGCAGGCTGGCCGTGCGCAGCGGCTGGCGTGGGTGCCTCGTGCAGCAGGGCTTGCGTGCGGTTGCTGGTGGCCAGCGCGGGCAGGTCGTCGGTGTCGATATCGCCGCTCTCCCGCATGCTGCAGGCGTACTCCAGCACGTTCTTGAGCTCGCGCAAATTCCCCGGCCAGGGGTGGGCCATGAGCTGGGCGCGGGCGGCTGGGCTCAGGCTGCGCCCGCCCAGCAGGCGGTCCATCATCAGGCCGCGGTCGGTGCGCGCGCGCAGGGGCGGCAGGCTGAAGTGCGCACCGTTCAGGCGGTAGTACAGGTCATCGCGAAAGCCGCCGCGCTGCACCAGTTGCTCCAGCGGCGCGTGGGTGGCGGCTATCACGCGGATGTTCACGGGGATCGGCTTCAGGGCGCCCACGGGCAGCACCTCGCGCTCGGACAGCACGCGCAGCAGCCGCGCCTGCAGGGGCAGGGGCATGTCGCCAATCTCATCCAGAAACAGCGTGCCACCGTCGGCCTCCTGGATCAGCCCGCGCTTGCCGCGCGAGCTGGCGCCCGAGAAGCTGCCGGGCAGGTGGCCAAACAGCTCGCTCTCGATCAGCGCCTCGGGGATGGCGGCGCAGTTCACCGCCACAAAGGGCCGCTGCTGGCGCACGCCGCTGGCGTGGATTGCCTTGGCAAAGTACTCCTTGCCCGAGCCGGTCTCGCCGGTCACCAGCAGGCTGATGGGCGAATTCACCAGCATGGCGGCGCGCTTGATCTGCAGGTCCAGGGCGGGGTCGCCCGCCGACAGGGCGGCCAGGGGCGCGGGCAGCACGGCCACTGTCGCCTTGGCATCGCGCACCAGCACGGGCGCAGGGGGTGGCGGTGTGGCCGACAAAAACAGCAGGCGCCGCAGGCCGGTGACCATGACGGCACGCTGGTCGCTGGGCTCGGTTTTGACAAAGCGGCCGATGTGGGCAAAGGGCAGGTCGAACAGGGCCTCAAAGCGCGCACCCAGCAGCGTGCCATGGTTGACCGATTGCAGGCCGAGCTGGGCGCGCCGGTTGTGGCCCACCACACGCCCATTGGCATCCAGCGCCAGCAGGTATTCGGGTTGCACCTCCAGAAACTGCGGCGCACCCGCGAGCCGCACTATCCAGTCGCGCCGGTGGCGCTGCAGGAAGGCGGCGTTTTCGATGTCATGCGCCACCATGCTCACGAGCTGCAGGGCCAGGTGCTGGCTCTCCTTGGGCTGCGACGAGCTCAAGCGCGAGATGTCCAGCACCGCGCTCAGGTGCCCGTGGCTGTCGTAGATGGGCGCGCTGGTGCAGGTCAGCGGGATGTGGGTGGCATCGAAGTGGTCATCCAGATGCACGGTGAGCGCCTGGCCGGTGCTGATGCAGGTGCCCACGCCGCAGGTGCCGGCGTGGTGCTCGCTCCAGTCGGCCCCCAGGTAGAGGCCGGCCTTGCGCAGGCTGGGCTCAAACACCAGGTCGCCCAGAAAGTCCACGGTGATACCGCGCGCATCGGTCAGCAACACCACATAGCCCAGGCCACTCACCTTGCTGTAGAGCGACTCCAGGCCGTGGCGCGCAATGTGCAGCAGGCTCTCCATCTGCTCCTTGTGCTCGCGCAGCCGCGCCTGCGGCACGATGATGGCCTCCTGCATACGCGTGGGGTCCAGCCGGTGCTCGTGCACGCAGCGCAGCCACGAGTCATGGATGACCTGCTCGCGCGCCAGCGCGCCGCCCACAAGGGCGCGGGCGTCGGAGGCCACCTGCATGACAGTGGCAATGTGCTGATGGGAAGAGACAGGCATGGGCGTTTCCGGCGAGGACAAAACAGCCTGCCACAATCTGCTTGCCGCGCCCGGGTGTCAAGGGCGCATATACCCGTAGAGGATGCCGTTGCCAGCCTGCACGGCCAGATGCCACCGACGGTTCAGCGTGTGGGCAGCAGGGCCCACAGCGGCACTGCTTCGACCTGTTCGCTGAGCTTGTAGCGGTGCAGGCCGGGGTAGACCACGTACAGCACATCGAGTTTCAGGTCATGCAGCGCAATGCGCATGCTGGTGCTGACAGTGGGTGCCAGTGAGCGCTTGAATTCCACGCCAATACGCTGCTGGCCGCGCAGCATCAGCAAGTCCAGCTCGGCGCCCTGGTGCGTGGCCCAGAAAAAAGCCTCGGTGGGTTTGGCGATGCGCAGAATCTGCTCCAGTGCAAAGCCTTCCCAGCTCGCCCCGTGGTGCGGGTGCGCCAGCAATTCGGTCAAGTTGTGCACACCCATCAGCGCATGCAAAAAACCGGTGTCCCGAAAATAGACCTTGGGTGCCTTGACCTGGCGCTTGCCCAGGTTTTCATGCCAGGGTTGGAGTTGCCGCACCATCAAGGTTTGCGTGAGGGTGTCCAGGTAGCGCCGTATGGTGGGCTCTGAAACGCCCATGGATTGGGCGAACGGTGCGGCCGACCAGATCTGTCCGTGGTAGTGGGCCAGCATGGTCCAGAAGCGCAACATCGCCGGGGCTGCGATGTTGATTCCAAACTGTGGCATGTCCACCCGCACATGGTCCGCAATCGCGTTCATGCGCCAGACAAAGCTGTCCTCGTCGTTGGCCGCCAGATACGCGCGTGGAAAGCCACCCCGCAGCCACAGCGCGTTGGCCACTGCGTCGCTGTAGTGGCCTTGTGCCTTGCACACCTCATCCAGATCAAAGCCACTGACTTCCACCGTTTCCACCCGACCCAGCAAGGACTCGCCGGCCTGCTGCATCAGTTGGGGCGAGGCGCTACCCAGCAGCAGGTACTGCCCTGGCGCGTTGGAGCGGTCCATCAGGCTGCGCAGCAAAGGGAAAAGGGATGGGCGCAGCTGCACTTCGTCAATGACCACCAGGCCTGAGAGCTGCTCCAGGGTTTGCGTGGCCTGCTCCAGGCGCTGTGCGTGGGGCGGATACTCCAGGTCGAAATAGTTGGCCGAATCGCGCGGGAGAAAGCGCTGCGCCAGCGTGCTTTTGCCCGACTGGCGAGGGCCTTGCAGCACCACACCGCGCGAGCGCGCCAGCGCAGCGGCTATGGTTTTTTCAAGTGCATCCCGGTTCAGCATGCCGGCATGCTAATCCATTTACCATGAAATTCCAACATGCCATGTTCGAATTTCATGGTGCGTTCTGGCAATCCTCAGGCCACAAACACCCTGGCTTTGCGCGGCGTCAGCACCAGTACTTCGCCTTCTTTGAAGGCCTGCTCGGCAAACTGCTGCGCGCCGATTTGCGCCTCGATGATGTCGCCGCTGCCGGCAGCCGATGCATCCAGCGGCAGTAACTCCAGGCGGGCGATGGGGCCGACCACAATGGCGCGCACCAGTTTGGCGGGGATGCCGCGCTGCTGCTGGTAGGCGCCAATGCCGCTGTTTTCACCGGCCTCGTAGCGGCGCACATCCAGGTCGTGCGGACGCACGTAGGCGAAGGCTTTGGCGTCCTGCGCTTCGCTGTGCTCCGGGCTTTGCAGGCGCACGCCGCGCTGGTCTTCACCGATCAGCATTTCGCCCTCGTGGGCGCGGCCATGGAACAGGTTCACATCGCCCAGGAAGCCATAGACAAAGGGGCTTGCGGGATGGTCCCAGACTTCCTGCGGCGAGCCGATCTGTTCTATCTTGCCGGTGTTCATCAGCACCACGCGGTCGGCCACTTCCAGTGCCTCTTCCTGGTCGTGCGTGACAAAGATGCTGGTCACATGCAGGTCGTCGTGCAGGCGGCGCAGCCAGCGGCGCAGCTCCTTGCGCACCTTGGCATCGAGCGCGCCAAAGGGCTCGTCGAGCAGCAGCACCTTGGGCTCCACGGCCAGGGCGCGGGCCAGTGCAATGCGCTGGCGCTGGCCACCGGAGAGCTGCGCCGGGTAGCGGTCCGAGAGCCAGTCCAGCTGCACCAGGCCCAAGAGGTCGTGCACCTTTTGCTTGATGACGGCCTCACTGGGCCTTGTGGCGCGCGGCTTCATGCGCAGGCCAAAGGCCACGTTGTCAAACACGCTCATGTGGCGAAACAGCGCGTAGTGCTGGAACACAAAGCCCACGTTGCGCTCGCGCACATGCACGTCGGTGGTGTCTTCGCCGCTGAACAGGATGTTGCCTTGGTCAGCCGTCTCCAGCCCGGCAATGATGCGCAGCAGTGTGGTCTTGCCGCAGCCCGAGGGGCCGAGCAGTGCGACCAGTTCGCCGGACTCAATGTCCAGGCTGACGTCGCGCAGGGCGTGGAAGGTACCGAAGTCTTTGCTGACGTTGCGGATGGCGATGCTCATGGTGTTCTTCTCGAAAGACGGTTTTCAGTTCAGGCTTGGGTGGCAGCGGAGGTGGGAATGACCATTGGTCGCTCGGGCGGCAATGCCGCTGCGGCCTTCTGTTCGCGCTCAAAGCGCCACTCCACCACCTGCTTGATGACCAGTGTGACCAGGGCCAGCAGCGCCAGCAGCGAGGCCACCGCAAAGGCGGCCACGCTCTGGTATTCGTTGTACAAAATTTCCACATGCAAAGGGATCGTGTTGGTCTGGCCGCGGATGTGGCCGGACACCACGGACACAGCGCCAAACTCACCCATGGCGCGCGCATTGCACAGGATCACGCCATACACCAGGCCCCACTTGATGTTGGGCAGCGTCACATGCCAGAAGGTCTGCCAGCCGGTGGCACCCAGCACAATCGCAGCCTGCTCTTCCTCGGTGCCCTGGGCCTGCATCAGCGGAATCAGCTCGCGGGCGATGAAGGGAAAGGTCACGAAGATGGTGGCCAGCACGATGCCGGGAATGGCGAAGACGATCTTGATGTCATGCGCCTGCAGCCACGGCCCAAACCAGCCCTGTGCGCCAAACATGAGCACGTACACCAGACCCGCCACCACAGGCGACACCGAGAAGGGCAGGTCCACCAGCGTGGTCAAAAAGGCCTTGCCCCGGAACTCGTACTTGGCAATGCACCAGGCCGCCGCAACGCCGAACACCAGGTTCAGCGGCACGGCAATGGCGGCGGTGATGAGGGTCAGGCGAATGGCGCTCCAGGCGTCGGGTTCCTTGAGCGCCTCGAGTGCTGCGCCGCCGCCCTTGCGCAGGGCCTCGGTAAACACGGCGGCCAGCGGCAGCACCAGGAACAGGAAGATAAAGACCAGGGCGATGGACAGCAGCGTCCACTTGACCCAGGTGGGCTCGGTGGTGCCGGCAGTGGCCGTGCGTTGGGTGCGGGTGTTGCTCATGACTGGGCTCCATTGCGGCGGCGCTGCCAGGCTTGCAGGGCGTTGATCACCAGCAGAAGGGCGAATGAAATCACCAGCAGCACCACGGCCACGGCGGTGGCGCCGGCGTAGTCGTACTGCTCGAGCTTGCCAATGATGATGAGGGGCGTGATCTCGGACACCATGGGCATGTTGCCGGCGATAAAAATCACCGAGCCGTACTCGCCAATGGCGCGGGCAAAGGCCATGGCAAAACCGGTCAGGAGGGCCGGGGCAATGGTGGGAAAGATCACGTGGATAAATGTCTGCAGGCGCGTGGCACCCAGGCAGGTGGCGGCCTCTTCCAATTCCTTTTCGGCATCTTCCAGCACCGGCTGCACCGTGCGCACCACAAAGGGCAGGCCGATGAAGATCAGTGCAATCACCACGCCATTGCGGTTAAAGGCCAGCTGCACGCCATAGGGCTCCAAGAGCGAGCCGACCCAGCCATTGCTGGCCAATAGCGCAGTGAGCGAAATGCCGGCCACCGCGGTGGGCAGGGCAAAGGGGAGATCGACCAGGGCATCGATGATCTTCTTGCCGGGAAATGAATAACGCACCAGCACCCAGGCAACCAGCAGGCCAAACACCGCGTTCACCGTGGCCGCAATCAGCGAGGCGCCAAAGGTCAGCCGGTACGACGCCATCACGCGCGGGCTGGTGACGGCCATTACAAACTGGTCCCAGGTCAGGGTGAAGGTCTTGAAGATCAGGGCCGAGAGCGGGATCAGCACGATCACGCTCAGGTAGAACAGCGTGTAGCCCAGCGTCAGGTTGAAGCCGGGCAGCACGCGTTTGGCAGGACGCCGGGGAAGGGTCAATGTGGACATGGCTATGGAAAAAACAGGGCCACCCCTTGGGGGTCAAAAGGCGGCCAGAGCGCGATTCTGCGGACTTCGGGCCCAGGCGCAAACGACTTTGTGGTTGTTTGCTTATGCCAAAACCGAGCAAGGGGGGTGGTTTAACTGCGATTCTCAGGTTGTTGAGAACCACGGCAAAGAGCGCGGCCAACCGGTGACGCGCTGTCACTGGTTGAAACATGCAGGGACAGGGACTGGCCCTTACTTCACCGTATACAGCTTGTCGAACTGCCCGCCGTCATTGAAGTGCACCTTCTGCGCTTCGGCCAGCGAGCCGAACAGTTCTTCCACGGTGAACAACTGAATGGGCTTGAAGGTGGCGGCGTATTTTTTGAGGATGGCGGCATTGGTGGGGCGCAGTGCGTGCTTGGCGGCGATCTCTTGCGCTTCGTCGGTGTACAGGTAGCTCAGATAGGCTTTGGCCAGGTCGGCCGTGCCCTTCTTGGCCACGGTGCGTTCCACCACGGCCACCGGGTTTTCGGCCACGATGCTGATGCTGGGGTGAATCGCATCCACCTTGCCAGTGCCAAACTCGCGGTCCACCGACACCACTTCGGACTCGAAGGTCACCAGCACATCGCCGATATTGCGTTGCAGAAAGATGGTGGTGGCATCGCGTCCGCCCTTGGCCAGCACCGGCACGTTCTTGTAGAGCTTGCCCACGAACTCGGCGGCCTGTGCATCGGTGCCGCCCTTTTTGCGCGCATAACCCCAGGCCGCCAGGTAGGCCATACGGCCGTTGCCGCCGGTCTTGGGGTTGACCACCACCACCGACACGCCGGGCTTGGTCAGGTCGTCCCAGTCCTTGATGCCCTTGGGGTTGCCGTTGCGCGTGAGGAACAGCATGGTGCTCGACGTGGGCGAGGCGTTGTGGGCAAAGCGCTTGTTCCAGTCTTTGGCGACGATGCCGGTGCTGGCCAAAAAGTCCACATCGGTGGTGGTGTTCATGGTCACCACATCGGCGTCCAGGCCGTCGTTGACAGCACGTGCCTGTGCGCTGGAGCCGCCGTGCGACTGGTCAATCTTGACGTCCTTGCCCGTGCTCTTCTTGTAGCTGGCCACAAACGCGGTGTTCACGTCCTTGTAGAACTCGCGCGATACGTCGTAGGACGCATTGAGCAGTGTTTGGGCGGAGGCCAGGTGGCTGGCGGTGAGGGCTACAGCGGCAAAAAGCAGGGAGAGCTTGTGTTGGAGTTTCATATAGGACCTGATAAAAGTTCTGGAGAAAAGGCCTGACCAGTCGCCCGGCGCACAGCGCGCGAGGCAACCGCCCAAAGGCGCGATTGTGCACACCGGCGCAGCATAGCCCAAGGATGTATTGCTTGTTTGCTTATGGCCCAAACCGTCTAAGCCGCGCCTAGCCAAACAGCTGCCCGCGTGCGGCCTTGGTGATGGCCACCACGCAGGGGTGGGTGATGCGCCGCTCCACCGACACCGCATAGAACTCTTCGCGCAGCTCGTCGCTGCGGCCAATCACCTTCACGCCGAATTGCTGAATGGTTTCGGCCTCGGTCACGCTGGGCGCCATGAAGATGCCGCGGCCCTCGCGGGCAAAGGCTGTCATCAGCGCGCCATCGTCAAACTCGCCGACGATGTGGGGCTGCACGCCGTGGCGCGTCAGCCAGCCTTCTAGCTGCTGGCGCACCGAGGCCTGGGCCCCCGGAATCAGCATGGGCTGGCCATTCAGGCATTGGGGGAAGCTGCCCTTGAGCTGCGCCTTGAGGGCCGGTGTGCAGAAGAAACTCATGGCTGTGCCGCCCAGCGGGTGGTTGAAGGCGCGCACGCTCAGGCGGCGCGACATGGGCTCATCGGCAATCACCAGGTCCAGCCGGTTCAGGGCCAGCTCGGCCAGCAGCTCCGGGAACTTGCCCTCGCTGCACACCAGGCGCACCGGCTCAGTAATCGACAGGGCGGG
The DNA here is from genome assembly GCF_003415675.1 of Rhodoferax lacus. Lineage (GTDB taxonomy): Bacteria > Pseudomonadota > Gammaproteobacteria > Burkholderiales > Burkholderiaceae_C > Allorhodoferax > Allorhodoferax lacus. Next base: position 52,605 of record NZ_QFZK01000014.1, on the reverse strand, counting down.
CTCCAGCAGCCGGTAGGCAATCGACTTGCTCACCGAGTCGGCCACGCCCACCTTGAAGTCCAACACCTTGTTACCTGCCCCGGTCGAGGCGCGCACAGCCGCCTCCAGCTCAGCGCCCAGGGTGAAAATCTGGTCGGCATAGCCCAGTGCCAGGCGCCCGTCCTCGGTCAGCTCCAGGTTGCGCCCGGCCTTCTTAAACAGCTTGTGGCCCAGCCAGTCTTCCAGCAGCTTGATCTGTGCCGACAGGGTGTGCGGCGTGGTGTGCAGCTGCTCGCCCGCGCGCATCACGCCCCCGGCCTTGGCCGTGACCCAGAAGTACAGCAGGTGTTTGTAATTCATCGCGTTTTACGAAGTGAGATTGTTGAAACTACGACTTTTCACGAAGCATTGTCCTGCATATATTCAAACCTTTCAGCGCCTTCGCGCTGTACAGGAGTGAAAAAGATGCGACTCAGTACCCGTGGACGATTTGCCATCACCGCCATGATTGACCTGGCCCTGCGCGAGAAGGGCTATCCCGTGCCCCTGTCTGACCTGGCCCTGCGCCATGGCATATCCCTCTCTTACCTGGAGCAGGTGTTTGCCAAGCTGCGCCAGCACAGCCTGGTGGAGAGCACGCGTGGGCCTGGCGGCGGCTATGCCCTGGGCTTTCGCGGCGACAGCATCACCGTGGCCGACATCATTGGCGCCATCGAGGAAGTGGGCGACCCGCACAGTGCCCGCAAGGAACGCGAGGGCGTGCTTGACACCCAGGCCCTGTGGGACTCGCTCAACAGCGCCGTGTTCGAGCACATGAAAACCATCAGCCTCAAAAGCCTGGCCGATGAGCAGCGTGCCAGCGGCTTCAAGGTGCAGGAGCGCCAGAAGACCACCAAGGGCGTGCTGGCCGCACCCGCTCGCCAGACCCCGCGCCCGCTGGTGCCCAACTCGGTGTTCGCGCTGGGGCAGACGCTGCGCGCCTGAATCTGCATATGGTGAGGGCCGCCTTCTGCGGTTTTCACATATGCAATGCTGAAAACGGTCGTTTGTGAACGGGGTGTCCGTCTCTACAGTTTGAACCAAGGCGCGCCTGGCAGCGCCTGCAAACTCTCAAAGGACACATCCCATGAAACTCGTGAAGAAACTGCTCACCGCAACCGTCGGTGCCCTCCTGCTGGCCACCGCGCTCGGCACACAGGCTGCAGACAAAAAAGTCGTCGTCGCCTACCAGACAGACGCCCTGCCATCCTCGCTGGGCATTGCCAACGGCGACTTTGAAAAGGCCACCGGCACCAAGATTGATTTCCGCAAGTTCAACTCCGGCGGCGAAATTTTTGCCGCCATTGCGTCGGGCGATGTGCAGGTGGGCTATGTGGGCTCCAGCCCCTACGCCGCTGCCACTTCGCGTGGTCTGGATGTGAAGGCTTTCTACCTGGCCTCCATCTCCGGTACCGATGAGGCACTGGTCGTGCGCAACGGCTCGGGCATCAACACCGTGGCCGACCTCAAGGGCAAGAAGCTCGCGGCCGCCCCCGTCTCCACCGACCACTACCAGTTGCTGGCGCTGATCAAGAGCCAGGGCCTCACAGAAAAAGACGTGCAGGTGTTTGCCATTCCCCAGCCTGAAATCGTGGCCGCCTTCAACCGGGGCGATATCGACGGCGGCTTCGTCTGGGATCCGGCGCTCACTGAACTCAAGAAGACCGGCAAGGTGCTGGTCACCTCCAAGGAAGTGGCTGAAAAAGGCGCACCCACCTTCTCGGCCTGGGTAGCCACTGGCGCCTTCGCCAAAGAGAACCCCGAGTTCCTCAAAGCCTTCAGCGGCGTGATTGAAAAGCACACCAACTCCTTTGTGTCCAACAAGGCCGCCTGGGACAAGGACAGCGACAACGCCAAGCAACTCGCCAAGCTGCTGGGCGGCACCCCTGCTGACCAGGCTGCTGGCCTCTTGAACCTGAACCTGGTGCCCGTGTCCGCACAAGCGTCGGACGCCTGGCTGGGTGGTGGCGAGAAGTCTGGCATTGCCAAGATCCTGAAGGAAACCTCGGCCTTCCTCAAAGAGCAAAAGAAGATTTTCGATGTGCTGCCCAGCTACGCCGCCTTTGTGACGCCCACCGCCGTGGCTTCGCTCAAAAAGTAGCCACCCGTGCTGAAGGTTGAAAACGCCAGCGTCTTCTTTGCCGGCAGCAATGGCCAGCCGGTGCAGGCGCTGGACAAGGTATCCCTGGACATTCCCGAGCGCGGCTTTGTCGTGGCCTTGGGTACCTCGGGCTGCGGCAAGTCCACCCTGCTCAACGCCATGGCGGGCTTTCTGCCGCTGTCAGGTGGCAGCATCACGCTGGATGGCGCACCCGTCACCCGGCCCGGTGCCGACCGCGGCGTGGTGTTCCAGAAGGACACCTTGCTGCCCTGGAAGTCGGTGCTGGACAACGTGGCCCTGGGCCTGAAATTTGCCGGCGTGTCCAAAGCTGAGCGCAATGCGCGGGCCCAGGAGCTGTTGCGCCTGGTGGGCCTGCAGGACTTTGCCAACGCTGCGCCCTATGAGCTCTCGGGTGGTATGCGCCAGCGCGTGGGCCTGGCGCGCGCCCTGGCACCGGACCCCAAGATCTTGCTGATGGACGAACCCTTTGGCGCGCTGGACAGCATGACGCGCGAACAGATGCAGGAGCTGTTGGTGGATGTGTGGGCGCGCACCGGCAAGCAGGTTTTCTTCATCACCCATTCCATTGAAGAGGCGCTGTTCCTGGGCACCCAGGTCATCGTCATGTCACCCCGGCCCGGGCGCATCGTGGCGCGCTTTGACGTGGACTTTGTGCACCGCTTTGCCGCTGAGCGTGACGCCCGCGCCGTCAATACCTTGCCAGCGTTTGCCGAGCTGCGCGAAGAAATCCGCGCCATCGTCCACCAGAACGAAACCCAAGAGATGCACAGCGTATGACCGACCTCGCCGCCCAACTCGCCTTGATCCAGAACATCGATGCCAGCCAGACCCTGATGCTGCCGGAATACAGCAAGCGCCCGCCCGCGCCCACCCTCGTCAAGATGCGCAGCTTTGGCATTGGCGAAGGCTCTACCGTGCCCATCAGTGTGGCCACCGGCCTCGCCATCCTGTTCCTGTGGTGGCTGCTGGCGCAAAGCGGCTGGGTGGCGCACCTGTTTCTGCCCACCCCGGCCGAGGTCATCACCATGGCGCAAAGCATCTGGGACGACGGCTATGCCAACGCCACGCTGTGGGAGCATGTGTCGGCCAGCCTGGCGCGCATTCTGTCGGCCGCTGCCATTGCCATCACATTGGGCATACCCGTGGGCCTGCTCATGGGCCTGAACCGCTGGGCCAAGGGCGTGCTGGACACGCCCATCGAGTTTTACTGGCCCTTGCCGCCCCTGGCCTACCTGCCGCTGATGATCATTTGGTTGGGCATTGGCGAGGCCTCCAAGATCACCCTGCTGACCTTGGCCATGTTTGCGCCCATCGTGCTCTCGGCCCAGGCCGGTGTGCGAGCGCTGCCCATGGAGCGGGTCAACGCGGCGCTGTCTCTGGGGGCGAGCCGCTGGCAGCTCTTCACCCAGGTGGTGCTGCCCTCGGCCCTGCCCGAAATCCTCACCGGCATCCGCATCGCGTTGGGTGTGGGCTGGGGCACGCTGGTGGCCGCCGAGCTGATTGCCGCCAACCGTGGCATTGGCTACCTGATCATGTCGGCCTCGCACTTTCTGGCGACCGACGCAGTGTTTGTGGGCATTGCCATCATCGCCGTCTGTGCCTTCGGCTTCACCGTGGCCATGCGCTTGCTGGAAGGCCGGCTGGTGCCCTGGAAGGGCAAGAACTGAGCGTGGCCTGTTGTTTGGCGCACTAATTGCTAGCTCGCGGAAGGGGCATTTCAGTCCGTTTGACAGACGTCAACCGGTTGAAACATTCCAGGCCCACAATGCAAGTCCAATCCAGAGGAGCCCACCATGGCAACCAGCAAAAAAGCGCCCGTCGCTGACACCAGCACCACCCCACCGGCAGTGCCGTCCAAGTCCGTGGCCAAGCCCAAAGCCGTCGCAAAGAAGGTAGCCCCGGCCGCTGTGGTGCCAGCTGCGCCCGTTGCCAAGAAGGCCGCCGTCAAGGCTGTGGCCAAGGCACCTGCCAAGGCCGCGCCCAAAGCCCCCGCGGCTGCCAAACCCGCAGCAGCTGTTGCCGCCCCGGTCGCCAAAGCCAAACCCAAGGCCGCTGCCAAGAAGGCCGGCAAGGTCGAAGGCCCCGCCATCGACCAGGCCCAGCGCGCCAACTACATCGAGGTGGCAGCCTACTACATCGCCCAGCGCCGCGGCTTCACGCCGGGCGACCCGGACCAGGACTACCTGAACGCCGCCGCCGAAGTTGACCAGCTGATTGCCGCCGGGCACTTCAGCAAGTAAAAAAAGGGCGACCCGCAGGTCGCCCTCTTCTTTCCTTTGCGGGGAGCGCTGGCTAGTGCTGCCTTGCCCCGCTCAGCCGCCGTACCACCGCAATCATCCTGTCCACCTCTTCACAGGTGTTGTAGAACGCCAGCGACGGCCGCACCGTGGTCTCCACACCCATGCGCCGCAGGATGGGCTGCGCGCAGTGGTGACCGGAGCGCACCGCTATGCCTTCGTCGTTCAGTGCCTTGCCCACTTCCTCGGTGGTGTAGCCCTTGAGCACGAAGGACAGCACGCTGGCCTTCTCGTGCGCCGTGCCAATCAGCCGCACACCGGGGATCGGTTTGAGCAGGTGCGTGGCGTAGGCCAGCAGGTCGTGCTCGTAGCGGGCAATGTTCTCCAGGCCGATGCGCTGCACATAGTCGATGGCCGCACCCAGACCCACCGCGTCAGCGATGTTGCCGGTGCCGGCCTCGAACTTGTTGGGCGGCGGCTGGAACACCGTGCGCTCGAAGGTCACGTCGGCAATCATGTTGCCGCCACCCTGCCACGGGGGCATGGCATCGAGCAGGGCACGCTTGCCGTAGACCACACCAATGCCGGTGGGGCCAAACACCTTGTGCCCGGAGAACACAAAGAAGTCCGCACCAATGTCCTGCACATTCACCCGCATATGGCTGACCGACTGCGCGCCGTCCACCAGTGCGATGGCGCCCGCGCGGTGGGCCAGTTCCACGATCTCCTTCACCGGCACCACGGTGCCCAGGGCGTTGGAGACCTGTGTCACGGACACGATTTTCGTGCGGTCATTGAGCAGCTTTTTGTACTCGTCCAGCAGCACCTGGCCGGAGTCGTCCACCGGAATCACGCGGATCTTCGCGCCCTTCTGGGCCGCGAGTTGCTGCCAGGGCACGATGTTGGCGTGGTGTTCCAGGTTCGAGACGATGATCTCGTCACCCTCGTTCACGTTCTGCACACCCCAGGTCTTGGCAACCAGGTTGATGGCTTCGGTGGCACCGCGCACGAAGATGATTTCATCCACGCTGCCCGCACCCAGGAAGTTGCGCACCTTCTCGCGCGCACCTTCGTAGGCATCGGTGGCGCGGGCGGCCAGCGCATGGGCCGCACGGTGGATGTTCGAATTCTCGTGTTCGTAAAAATACGAGATCCGGTCAATCACTGCCTTGGGCTTGTGCGTGGTGGCGGCATTGTCAAACCACACCAATTGCTTGCCGTTCACGCGTTCCTGCAGGATGGGGAAATCCCGACGCACCGCGTTGACGTCAAAGGCCGGATGGCGTGACGCATCAATCTCCGGATCCCTTCCGGCGAAACCTTTGGGGTCCCGTTTAGGTTCCAGAAAATAGAACGGACCCGCCGCCTGCGCACCGCTGCTGTTGGCAACCGGTGCTGCACCTGCTTGTGCAGGTACGCGTGGGTTGTTGCTCAGCAGCGCACGCAAATCGTCGGCACCGGGCAGGCCAAAGGAATGCGCGGTGACGCGGTCTTCGCGCGGTGCGCTGTAATCGGTCACGGTGGACGGATAGCCGCTGCCGCTGTTGACGAAGTAATAGGGCGAAGCCTCAGCCGCCGGAGCCGGTGCCGAAGCACTGTCGGCCGGAAGCGCTGCACTGCCTGCCGTCACAGCCGCTGATTCACCGACGCCCGGTGCGGCGGGCACGGATGCGCCTCCCGCAGTGGGCTTCGATGGCGCAGTGGCCGGTGTGGGCACGCTATGGGCAACAGGCTGTGGCACGCCCAGCACCTGTCCACCAACGCGGTTGTCTGCAGCGGGTGCTACCAGGGTGGCGTTGTCGGGCAGGCCGTTGGGCGCTGCGGAGTGCGGCACCAGTGCGGGTGTGGATGCGCCCAGGTTGAGCGCATTTTGTGGCGTGGTCGGCGCCATATTGGCACCGGGCGGCGGCTGTCCAAAGGGCAGACCCGCAGGGGATTGCGGCTCACGCGCCGTAGGTCCCAGCGAGCTGCCACCGGGCAGCACGTTGGTGGGTGCAGGCACCCCGCCAAGCGCTTGCGCGGGCGGCTGAATGCTCCCCAAAGCGGGCGCGCTCGGCTGCGCATTCCCAAACGCCGGTGGCGAGGGCTGCGGCAAACTGCCCAGCGACGGCGCAGAGGCCGGCAGCTGAGGCGCCTGTCCCGGCAGGGCCGAGAAGAAGGCACCGGCCAGCTGCGTCAGCATGGCGATGTCGGGCAGACCTGCAGGGGGATGTTCCCCCGGCAGATTACTTGTAGGTGTCTGGATAGTCATGGAACTTGCCCACTTCAACATCTTCCAGCACGGCCAGCGCGTCGTCGGATTGGACAACCAGTGAGCAGTACAGGCTGATCAGATAGGAGGCAATCGCGCTGCGGTTGATGCCCATGAAGCGCACCGACAGACCCGGGCTCTGTTCACCGGCCAGTCCGGGCTGGAACACGCCCACCACGCCCTGGCGCTTGTCACCCACGCGCACCAGGATGATCTTGGTCTTGCCATCGGCCACAGGCACCTTGTCGCTGGGAATCAGCGGCACGCCGCGCCAGGTCAGGAACTGCGAACCAAACAGGCTCACCGTGGGGGGTGGCACGCCGCGGCGTGTGCACTCGCGCCCAAACGCGGCAATGGCCAAGGGGTGGGTCAGAAAGAAGGCGGGCTCTTTCCAGACTTTGGTCAGCAGCTCGTCCAGGTCATCGGGGGTGGGGGCGCCGGTCAGCGGGTTGATGATCTGCTCCGGTGCGACGCTGGCGAGCAGGCCGTAATCCGGGTTGTTGATCAGCTCGGACTCCTGGCGTTCCTTGATGGTCTCAATGGTCAGGCGCAGCTGCTCCTTGATCTGGTCATGCGGGCTGCTGTACAGGTCCGACACGCGGGTGTGCACATCCAGCACGGTGGAGACGGCGTTGAGGAAATACTCGCGCGGGGTTTCTTCGTAGTCCACAAAGGTCTGCGGCAGTTCGGACTCATCGCGCTTGGCGCAGGCCACCAGCACGTCCTGCGGGTTCTTGACCTTGTTGAGGCGGTAGATACCGGCTTCCACGGGAACCCATTGCAGCAGATGCACCAGCCAGCGCGGGCTGATGGTGCTCAGAATGGGTACGGTCTTGGTGGCGTTGGCTAGTTGCCGCGCAGCGTTGTCGCTGAGCGCGGATTGACCTGGGGCTATGTCTGACATGGGAGTCTCCGGGGGTTGAAAAGAGGTGAGAAAAAAGGTTTCGGTTGCTTGTGTGGCGGCGGTACTTCAGGCAGCTTTCAGATCCTGGCGCGCGCTGGCCTGCGTGATGTGCGTGCCCGGTGCCACGTCATGCGTGAGCCAGACGTTGCCGCCAATCGAGGCGCCGCGCCCCACGGTGATACGGCCCAGCACGGTGGCTCCCGCGTAAATCACCACCTCGTCTTCCAGCGTCGGGTGGCGTGGCTGGCCCTTGAGCGGTTTGCCCTCGGCATCCACCGGAAAGCTCTTGGCACCCAGGGTGACGGCCTGGTACAGGCGCACGCGCTCGCCAATCACTGCGGTCTCGCCAATCACGACGCCCGTGCCGTGGTCGATGAAGAAGCCCGCTCCGATGCGGGCGCCGGGGTGGATGTCGATGCCGGTTTCCGCATGCGCCAGCTCCGCCACAATGCGCGCCAGCAGGGGCACGCCAAAGCGGTACAGGCGGTGCGCCACGCGGTGGTAAATCATGGCCAGAATGCCGGGGTAGCACAGCAGCACTTCGTCCACGCTGCGCGCGGCAGGGTCGCCCTCAAAGGCGGCCACCACATCGCTGTCGAGCAGGCGGCGGATGCCGGGCAGGGCCGCGGCAAAGTCACGCGTGAGCGTGGTGGCCTGGGCGTCCAGTGCCTCGCTGTCCAGTGCCTCTCGGTGGCGCGCCGTGTAGTGCAACTCGAGCCGCACCTGGGCGTGCAGCGCATGCAGCACCACGCCCAGCGTGTGGCCCACATAAAAGTCTTCGCTCTCCTGGCGCAAATCGGTGGGCCCCAGGCGCATGGGAAACAGCACGCCCTTGAGGCCTTTCAGAATGTCGGAGAGCGCATCGCGCGAGGGCAGTTCGCGCCCGCCGGGCTCGTTGGAGCGCTGCTGCGACAGACGCCACTCCTGGCGCACCGCAGCCAGTTCGCCCACGACGTGTTCCAGGTCCAGCAGCGGTCCATGCGATGCGCTGGCCGTCTTGTAGTTGCTTGCAGTTGCCATCAGATCGGTTTCCGTTCAGTCCTGCACCCAGGGCAGCTTGTGGAAGCGCCAGCCATCCTTGGCTCCGCGGTGCTTGCTGGCATCGATCTCGCCCTCAAAGCCTTCCAGGATGTTGAACACCCGGGTAAAGCCCGCCGAGGCCGCCGCCTGCGCTGCCAGCGCCGATCGCTTGCCGCTACGGCACAGCAGCAGGATGGTGGCCTGCTTGCCCACCTTTACTTCGAGCTCGCGCACAAAGCGTGGGTTGCGGGTGAGCGCTGTGCCGGTGGCCCAGGCCACATGCTGGCTGCCGGGCACATGGCCGACAAACTTGCGCTCTTCGGTGCTGCGCACATCCACCAGCACCACCTCGCCGGCCGAGAACAGTTCCCAGGCCAGCTGGGGTGGCACCGCGCCCGCATAGGGCAGGCCGGTGGACAAGGCGACGGTGCGTATGGATTCAAGCGCAGCGGGCAGGGCACCGCTCGCCTGTATGGGGGTTGGGGTTAGTTGGGTCATGGGTCAAGCGTAAGCAGCCGGGACCCAAAACCAAACGACTGAAATTGGCCTTGCTTACTCGAAAATCGCATAAGCCAAACTGCATAAGCCCAATCTCACAAGCCCCCTACACCGGGTGCACCGGCAGCATCAACAGGCTGACAAACACATAGGACAGCACCACCCACAAAACGGCAATGCCCAGGCCGGGCAATACCTCTTCCTTGTCAAAGGGGTTGGCTTCCAGTGGGGCGCTGGTCGGGCGGGTGTGTCGGCTGGCGGTGCTGAATGGCATGGTGCTCTCCTGCGCAGTTGCGCTGTGTGGTCATGCTTTGCATTCTGGGTAGGTACTGCCGCAATCGGAACGAAGGAAAACGGCCTTGCAAATAACGCGAGCGCGTAAGGCGGCGCGGGCCTTGACGCCTTCCGTTCCAAACTCTAAGGTGAGGCAAAAGGAGCTACCGATGGCAAGCGCACGAGTCACATCCAAAGGCCGGATCACCATTCCCGTTGCCGTTCGCAAAGCGATGCAGATCGAAGCCGGAGATCGCGTCGAATTCATTCAGGTCGCACCGGGGCGTTATGAATTTATGGCTGCCAACAGCGAGGTAACGGAACTCAAGGGCATGTTTGACAAGGCCAGGAAGGCGGTTTCCATTGAGGACATGCAAGCTGCCATTGCAAAGCGTGGAGCCGCGGCACGATGATAGGCTTGGATACCAACGTCTTGGTGCGCTACATCATGCAGGACGACGCCAAGCAGTCGCCCAAGGCAAACCGTCTCATAGAGTCGCTCGACAGCAGCAATCCCGGATACATCGCCACAGTCAGTGTGGTGGAGTTGTACTGGGTCCTGACTTCTTGCTACGACCTGACCCGCGAGCAGGTGGCGCAGGCCCTGGAGGCCGTTCTTCGAACCAAACAACTCAGGGTGGAACGCTCCGATCAGGTGCTGCGTGCGCTACGTACCTTCGGTGCAGGCAAGGCCGACTTTGCAGACTGTCTGATCGAACAATCGGCATCCGGTGCAGGCTGCAGCCAAACCGTGACCTTTGATGTGGGTGCATGCAGGCACACAGGCATGGCGCTCCTGGGCTGAAGCCCACAAGCGCAGAGTTCATTCCTTATTCCGCAGCAAGCAACGCTGCCCAAGCGACCCGCAACCCAGTTCGTGCGCCTGGTCCTTGAAGCGTTGCGTTCCATGCACGGCTTTCGCATAAGCAAGTGCGATTCGCTTCCTTGGCCGAGCGGCCCGGCTGCCAGCGCCTCACCCGCAGGCCAGACCACAGTGCAAGCCGAAGCCGCGCCCGCCTGAACCCATTCAGGCTACAACCACTGCCCCCCCGGGGGCATGTGGACCTCATGCGCGCTGCTGCCACCCAGTACAAAGATCTGCAGCAGGAAGCTGATGAGCGAGATGAACAGGCTGGCAAACAGCGCGGTCCAGAAGCCCGAGACCTGAAAGCCTTTGACCAGGGCTGAGACCAGCAGAATCATCAAGGCGTTGATGACCAGCAAAAACAGTCCAAAGCTCAGAAAGGTCAGCGGCAGGGTCAGGACGATCAGCAGCGGCTTCACCACGGCGTTGGCAAAGCCCAGCAGCAGTGCGGCAACCAGCAGGGAGCCCAGGTCCGCAAAGCGGATGCCCTTGAATACGTGGCTGGCCACCCACAGCGCCAGCGCGGTGATGGCCCAATGCACAAGAAAGGGTTGAAGATCATTCATCATGGCCGGAGTCTAAGGGCAAGGGCGGCCCTGCGGGCGGTATCCTCACCCCCCATATGAAAGCCGAATTGAAAGCAGATCTGTTGGCGCTGGCCGCCATTGCCTTGTGGGGCTCCTTGGCCCCTTTGGGGGTGCGGTTGGCCCACATCCCTCCCTTCCTCCTCACGGGTCTTGGCCTGCTGGTGGGCAGTGTGATTGCGCTGCCCTTGGCGCAGTGGCGTCTGTCGCGCTGGAAGGTGCCGCTGCCCACGCTGCTGGTGGGCATCTACGGGCTGTTTGGTTTTCACTTTCTGCTCTTCATGGCCCTGCGCCATGCGCCCGCGGTGGAGGCCAACCTCATCAACTACCTCTGGCCGCTGGGCATGGTGGTGATGGCGCCGCTGTTTCTGAAGGGCGTGTCCCTGCACGCGCGCCACATCGTGGCCGCGCTCATCGGCTTTGCCGGCGCGGCCATTGCCATCCTGGGGCGGGGTGGGCCCGCGTTTGCGGGTGATGGTTTCCATGCGGGCTATCTGATGGCGCTGGCCTCGGCGTTTGTGTGGGCCAGCTATTCGCTGCTCACGCGCCGGCTGCCGGCCTTTCCCACGGCCGCCGTGGGCGGCTTTGCCGCGGCCTCGGGCTTGCTGTCCCTGGCCGCCCATGCCCTGCTGGAGCCATCCATTACGTTGAGCACCGAAGACGTGGTGCTGATCGCCATCCTGGGCCTGGGCCCGTTGGGCGGCGCCTTCTTTTTGTGGGATGCCGCCATCAAGCGCGGCGACACCCGGCGCATCGGCCTGCTGGCCTTTGCCACGCCCATTCTGTCCACCGTGCTCTTGCTGGTCAGCACCGGTCAGCCCCTGCAGTGGAACGTGGCGCTGGCTGCCACGCTGGTGGTGGGCGCCGCGTTCTGGGGCAGCCGCTAGGTGGGCGCGCCCGGCGCGCCGCAGGCTTCAACCCAGCGCGCACGCTGGCTGGCCCTGGCCGCAGGCGCAGGCCTGGAAGTGGCCATGGTGCTGAGCTGGAGTGCCGGGTTCGTGGGCGTGCGCTTTGCCACGGACTACGCGCCCATCTTCCTGATCCTGCTGTGGCGCAGCCTGGTGTCCGGGCTGCTGTTGCTGCCATTGGCGCTGCTGGCGGGGCCGCGAATGCGCGGCAAGGATGTGCTGCAGCAGGTGGCGTTTGGCGCCCTGGCGATGGCGGGTTATCTGGCCGGTTATTCGCTGGCGATTGCCCACGGTGCGCCCACCGGCATCGTGGCGCTCATCACCGACATGCTGCCACTGGCCGTGGCCCTGCTGTCCTGGCCGGTGCTGGGCCAGGCCCTGAGTGCACGCCAGTGGCTGGGCACCGGGCTGGGTGTGGCCGGGGTGCTGATTGCATCCGCCTGGTCCACGGGTCACACGGACACTTCTGCCTGGGTCTATCTGTGGCCGGTGCTGGGCACCACCTTGCTGGCACTGGCCAGCCTGCTGCAAAAACGCAGTGCCTCGGGCGCCATGCCGGTGTACCAGAGCCTGTGCATCCAGTGCCTCTCAGCGGCCGTCATCTTTGCCGGCTTTGCCTGGCATGAGGGCAGCGTGTTGCCGGTGCTCAAGCGCGAGTTCATAGGCGGCATTCTCTGGCTGGTGTTCATTGCCACCTTTGGTGCCTGGGGGTTGTACTACCTGGCGCTGCAAAAGTTCTCCCCCGCGCGGGTCACCGCCATTCTGTACCTCAGCCCGCCGGTCACCATGGTCTGGGCCTGGACCCTGTTTCAGGAGCCCCTGTCCTGGGCCATGGCGCTGGGGCTGGCGGTGTCGCTGCTGGGCGTTCTGCTCGTGGCGCGGGCGCAAAAGCCGGGGCACTGAAGCCCAGCCAATTGCTCCGTTTAGCCAATACGCCAGGCCAGCGTGCGGTCCTGCGCATCCTGGCGGCGGAACTCGCGCGGGGCGATGCCCACGGTGCGCTTGAAGACCTTGGAAAAGCTGAACGCATCCTGGTAGCCCACCTCCTGCGCAATCTGCTCCAGTGAGCGCTCGGAGCCGCTGAGCACGCCCATGGCTTTTTGCATGCGCACGGTGCGCAGGTAGTTCAGCGGCGTGTTGCCCATGCGTTTGCGAAAGCGCTCGGCCAGGCTGGTGCGCGACAGGCCCGCATGGCTGGCCAGCGTGCCCAGGGTCCACTGCCGGGCGCAATCGGCGTGCAGGGCCTGCACCGCACGCTGCACCTGCGGGTCCTGCATCGACTGGCTCCAGCTAACCTGAGGTTGCTCCTGGCGTTGCACGATCTCGCGCATCAGCAACACAAACAGCACATCCAGCAGACCGTACACGATGGCGGTGCTGCCCAGCGCCTGCACCTGCAACTCCTGCTGCAGCAAGTGCAGGCTGTGCTGCAGCTGCGGGGCCTCTGTGGCGTCCTGGGCGCGCAGCACAAACCAGTCGGGCATTTCCTCAAAGAAGGGGTGCACCGGTGTGTGCCAGAACTGGTAGGCGCCGCTGATCACGGTGTTGGCCGTTGCTGACTTGGTATCAGCGTCTGCGCTGTGCCAGTTGTCTGCCAGGCCCACAGGCTTCACGTTTTTGAAGCGCGCGCTGGCACTCAGGGTGTGCAGGCAGCCGCGCGCCATCACCGCCATGTCACCGGCCTGCAACTGCAGCGGTTCGGGCAGGGAGGGCGCATGCAGGTACACCGTGCCCTGCACCACCACGTGCAAACCCACACTGCGCTCGCAGGGAAATTGCAGTGCGCAAGCCGGGCTGATGTGGCGCAGGTCCAGCAGCTTGCGCCGCAGCCCGGCCTGTTGGAAAAGGTCGCTCAAGAGGTCCATGAAGGCATCACGCAGAAAAGAAGTTCGTACGATTGGACATGAAAAATGGATTTATGTCCATTTCAAGTACGGAATAGCCGGCGCATCATCCAGCCATCACCAACTATCGAAAGACAACCCCATGGCTAAAACACTTGTGATCGGTGCCAACGGCACCGTAGGTTCCGAACTGGTCCGCCTGCTCACCGAGCGCGGGCACGCAGTCCTCAAGGCAACCAGCAAACCCGTGACGGATGCAGCGCGCGAAGTGCACCTCAACCTGGCCACCGGCGAAGGTCTGGCCCAGGCCTTTGCAGGCGTGGAGCAGGCCTTCCTGCTGTGCCCCCCCGGCTTTGCCCAGCAGGACCTGCTGCTGGTGCCCGCCATCGACGCGGCCAAGGCCAGCGGCGTGAAGAAAGTGGTGCTGATGACGGCCATGGGCGCCAACGCCGATGAAGCCGCCCCCATGCGCAAGGCCGAAGTGCATCTGCTGAATGCGGGTCTGACGTACAACATCATCCGCCCCAACTGGTTCATGCAGAACTTCAACACCTTCTGGATCCAGGGCATTCTGGAGCACGGAAAAATCTTTTTACCTGTGGGCACAGCAAAGGGTAGTTTTATAGACGCGCGGGACATCGCCGCTGTGGCCGCGCAACTGCTCAGCAGCAATACCCTGGACAACCAGGAATTCGACCTGACCGGCAGCGTCGCCTATGACCACGACGCCGTGGCCCAGGTGCTCTCGCAAGAGACCGGCCGCAGCATTGGCTACCAGGACATCCCCGCTGAAGCCATGCTCTCAGGCCTGGTGCAAGCCGGTGTACCTGCGGCCTATGCCGACTTCCTGGTGCTGATCCTGGGGTACTTCAAGGCGGGTTACTCCGAGCGCACAACGGACGCGGTGCAAACCATCCTGGGCCGCGCACCCAAGACGCTTGCCCAATACGCCCACGACTACCGCGCGGCCTGGGCCAGCGCGAAGTAAACACCGGGCACATTGCAGGTGAAGTGCAGCAGGCGGGTAGGCAGAGAGCCTTCCCGCCTGCTCTGCATTTGCGTCTGCTGCGCGTATTTTCCAAATTAGAAAATGCCAATTGCTTTGTTGGACGTGCAGGCCCGGGTCTCTACAGTCAGAGCCCAGGATACACCGCACCAGTTGATGCGCTTGGTAGTCGGCTCCGACGGTTTTGTAGCGCCCATGCAGAGATAGTTCAGATACAGGGCCTTGCTAACTCGGAAAACGCATAAGCAAGCAAGAAAGCGTTCCTTGTGGCGCAGCCGCGCCCGTTTCATGATCCCTGTTCTCGCCGCATGGGCGACTACACACAGGAACAGGAACGCATGGCCCAGAACTTTGACATCCGACCGCTGCCAGGCCCCTTGGGCGCAGAGGTCACAGGCCTGGATTTGACGCAGGCGCTGGAGGCCGAGGACTTCATCGCCATCCACCAGGCCCATCTGCAGCACCACGTGCTGGTGTTTCGCGATCAGCGCATACAACCCGGGCACCAGATTGACTTCAGCAAGCGCTTCGGGCCGCTGCAAATCCATGTGCTCAAGGACTTCCAGCTGCCGGGCTACCCCGAGATACTGATCGTCTCCAACATCAAGGAAAACGACAAACCCATTGGCCTGGGAGACGCCGGGCTGTTCTGGCATTCCGACCTGTCCTATGTGCCCACGCCCAGCCTGGGCTCCATGCTGCATGCGCAGGAGCTGCCCTCCGAGGGCGGCGACACCCTGTTTGCCAACCAGCACACCGCCTGGGACACCTTGCCCGAAGACCTGAAGACCTGAAGACTGCGGTGGCCCACCTGCAGGCCGAGCACAGCTACCTGTGCCAATACGAAGCCCTGCGGGCCAAAAACCCCTGGCGGCCCAAGCTCACGCAGGCGCAGCTCGATGCCGTGCCGCCGGTGGTGCATCCGGTGGTGCGCACGCACCCCGAAACCGGGCGCAAGAGCCTGTTTGTCAGCGAGCACTTCACCACCCGCATCGTGGGCCTGCCGGACAGCGAAAGCGCGGCCCTGTTGCAGCGCCTGTTTGCCCACACCACCGCAGCCGGGCTGGTTTACCGCCACCAGTGGCAGCCGCATGACATGGTGTTCTGGGACAACCGCTCGGTCACCCATCTGGCCGCAGGCACACCCGACCACCTGCGCCGCAAGCTCTACCGCACCACGATTGAAGGCGACACGCCGTTCTGACACGCCGTTCTGATCTGGCAACGCAATAACTTCACCACCAACACCACATCCAAATGACCACTCTCCAAAAATTCACCCCCTGGCTCGTGAGCCTGGCCCTGGCCGCCACTGCCGGTGCAGCCCAGGCCGAAGGCCACATCAGCATCGCGCAACAGTTCGGCATCGGATACCTGATCCTGGACGTGGTGCAGGACCAGAAGCTGATTGAAAAATACGGCAAGGCGCAAGGCCTGGATATCCAGGTGGAGTGGAACCAGATCTCGGGTGCCACCGCCATGAACGAGGCCCTGCTGGCCAACGCGCTGGACGTGGTGTCGGCCGGTGTGCCCCCCATGCTCACCCTGTGGGACCGCACCCGTGAGCGCCAAAACGTGCGCGCCGTGGCCGCCCTGGGCTCGCTGCCCAACTACCTGATCACCAACAACCCCAAGGTCAAGACCCTCAAGGACCTGAGCGACAAGGACCGCATTGCCGTGCCCGCTGCGGGCACGGGCTTCCAGTCACGCACCCTGCAGATTGAAACCGCCAAGCTGTTTGGCAAGGATGACTTCAAACGCTTTGACAGCATCTCGGTCAGCCTGCCGCATCCGGACGCCACCGCCGCCCTCATGGCCGGTGGCTCGGAGATCAACACCCACTTCTCCAGTGCGCCCTTCTACTACCAGGCGCTGGAGAAAAAAGAGGTGCACAAGATCATCAGCTCCTACGAAATCCTGGGCGGCCCGGCCACCTTCAACGTGCTCTACACCACGCAGAAGTTCCATGACGAAAACCCCAAGACCTACAAGGCGTTTTACGCCGCGCTGCTGGAGGCCTCGCAGTTCATCAAGAAGAACAAAACCAAAGCCGCCGAGACCTTTATCCGGGTGCAGAAATCCAAGCTGTCGCTGGACTTTGTGAAGAAAATCCTGGATGACCCGGAAAACGATTTCACCGTGTCGCCCTATCGCACCTACGTGTATGCCGACGAGCTCTACAAGCTGGGCGTCCTGAAAAACAAGGCGGCTTCGTGGAAGGACTACTTCTTTGAAGAAGCCTACGCACAGCCAGGCAACTGATGAGCGTCCAACTGGTGAGTGACACAGCCCAGGCCCTGCTGCAGATACAGAACGTCAGTCTGGAATACCAGACGCGCGACCGCATCGTGCGCGCCACGCAGGGCGTAAGCATCGATGTGTATGAGGCCGAGCGCTACGTGTTGCTGGGCCCCTCGGGCTGTGGCAAATCCACCCTGCTCAAGGCCGTGGCCGGCTTTGTGGCGCCAGCGCAGGGGCGCATTGTGTTGCAGGGCCAGAGCGTGAGCGGGCCCGGCCCGGACCGCGTGGTGGTGTTCCAGGAGTTTGACCAGCTCGCACCCTGGAAGACGGTGCTGGACAACGTGCTGTTTGCCCTGCACGCCTCGGGCACCTTGCGCGGTGCGGCCGCACGCGAGCGCGCGCTCTACTACCTGGACAAGGTGGGCCTGTCGGCCTTTACCGCCGCCTACCCCAACACCCTGTCGGGCGGCATGAAGCAGCGCGTGGCCATTGCCCGCGCGCTGGCCATGCAGCCGCGCATCCTGCTCATGGACGAGCCCTTTGCCTCGCTGGACGCACTCACCCGGCGCAAGATGCAGGAAGAGCTGCTGCGCCTGTGGGAGGAGGTGCGCTTCACCCTGCTGTTCGTTACCCACTCGATTGAGGAAGCTTTGGTGGTGGGCAGCCGCATTGCTCTGCTGTCGCCGCACCCGGGGCGTCTGCGCGCCGAGATCAACGCCGATGCCTTCAACCTGCAAAGCCAGGGCAGCCCGGCCTTTCAGCAGGCGGCCCAGCGCATCCACGGACTGCTGTTTGAGCAGCCCGCCCACAGCACCCCACCCCAGGCAGAACAGGCTCTCGCATGACGCACGCTCTCACACCCCCCTTGCGGCCCGAGCGCGAATACGTGCTGCCCGCCGTCACCGCGCGCGATGTGCAGCGCAGCCTGCCCTGGGCCACGCAGCTGATGCAAAGCGATTTCTTCCGGCGCCTGCTGGTGGTGCTGGCCTGCTTGCTGCTGTGGGAAGTCGGCGCACGCCTGCACAACAACGACCTGCTGCTGCCCAGCGTGCGGCAGACCGCGCTGGCCCTGTGGGACGGCATGGCCAGCGGCGAGCTGCTGGTCAAGACGCGCATCTCGCTGGCCATCCTGCTGCAGGCCTATGTGGGCGGCGTGTTCGTGGCCTTTGTGCTTACCGCTTTGGCGGTGTCCACCCGCACCGGGCGCGATGTGCTGGCCACGCTCACGGCCATGTTCAACCCGTTGCCTGCCATTGCCCTGTTGCCGCTGGCGCTGTTGTGGTTTGGCTTGGGGCAGGGCAGCCTGATCTTTGTGCTGGTGCACTCGGTGGTCTGGCCCATGGCGCTCAACACCTTTGCCGGCTTTCAGGCGGTGCCCGAAACCCTGCGCATGACCGGGCGCAACTACGGCCTCAAGGGCCTGCCCTTTGTGCTGCAGATCCTGGTGCCCGCCGCACTGCCGGCCATCCTCACCGGCCTGAAGATCGGCTGGGCCTTTGCCTGGCGCACGCTGATTGCGGCCGAGCTGGTGTTTGGCGCCTCCTCGGGCAAAGGTGGCCTGGGCTGGTACATCTTCCAGAACCGCAACGAGCTCCAGACCGACCGCGTGTTTGCCGGCCTGGTCATGGTGATTGCCATTGGCCTGCTCGTCGAAGGTCTGATCTTTCGCACCGTGGAGCGCCTGACGGTGCGGCGCTGGGGCATGCAGCGCTAGGGATACAGTGCCTTAATCACCGGTTAACAAAGCGTCGGCATACTGATCCCATATTTAAAAAAAACAGGCCTTTGTATGAACCTCTCTTCTCCTTCCCGTTACGACGCCCTCAGCCGTGCTTTTCACTGGCTCACCGCCATTGCAGTCACCGTTGCCTTCATCCTCGGCCCTGGCGGTTTTGGCCGACAGATGCACGAAGGCCTGGACCCGGCAACCCGCAACGACATCGTCTGGCACGAGTCACTGGGTGTGCTGGTGTTTGTGCTGACCCTGCTGCGCCTGGTGTGGCTGGCCTTTCGTCCGGCAGCACCGCAGTTCGGAGGCGATAGCGCCGTGGACAAGCTGGCCAAGCTGATGCACCTGGCCCTGTGGGCCCTGCTGCTGATACTTCCCATGAGTGCACTGCTGGCGCTGGGTAGCGAAGGCCATCCGCTCACCCTGCTGGGTGGCCTGCGTGTGGACCAGATGCCCTGGATTGCCAACTCGCCCATTGCCAAGCTGGCCGACTGGGGTGAAGTGCACGGCCTCCTGGGCGACACCCTGATCTGGCTGGCTGGCCTGCACGCTGTGGCGGCCATCTACCACCACGTGATCCTTAAAGACGGCGTGCTTGCATCCATGCTGCCCAAGCGCTGGGCGCGCTGAACACCGCAAGCCCTGACGGCAAGCGCCATCCCGCTGCATAGCAGGGATGGTGTTGCGCACCGCGTACCATGCATAGCCATGCGCATCGCTACCCGTCTCCACACACCTTCTTCCGAAAGCGCCACGCCGCACACTGCCTATTACCGCACTGGCGAAGCCCTGCGCAGCCGCAGCGTGGGGGATGTGGTGCTCACCGCCACGCTTGCAGTGCCCGCACCTCCGGCCCGGCTGCTGGCCGACTGGCAGCGCGAGATCGCGCAGCAACTGTCCCTGGAGCCCGGCGATGTGGAGTCCCTGCCCCTGGCCCGCGCACGCATGCGCTGGCCCGACTACCGCCAGTGCGTAGACGCCGTGGCCGACTGGACGCGCGCCCTGGGCCTGGCCGAGGTGCTGACCGCCAGCGAGGTGGCCCTGATGGCCTGCCGCGGCGCGCGCTACCACCACGACGGCGCGCAGTATGGCGCGGCGGCCTTTTGCAACCTGTTCCTAAGCGAGGACTGCGGCCTGGATGTGCACTTCCCGCACACCGGCCAGCGCATTCCGTTGGTGCGCGGCACCGCATTGATTTTTGACACCGGCCAGCCGCATGCCGTGATTGCCCGGCACGCCAGCGGCTTCGATGCAGCGGACTTTGCCGGCGCGCAGAACTGCGACCAGGTCTTCCTGACCTGGGAGCTCCCCGTTGAAGATGCGCGCCTCATGCAGGCTCTGCACATCACTTTGGATACCGACCCTGCCACCGCCTTGCGGCTGGACCAGGCGCAAGAGCCCGAGCAAGTCTGGTACCACGGCGCACCAGCCACCGTGTGCCCCCGTACCGGACAATGCATACCCACCCCCACCCCCAACCCATGAGCAAACTCGGCCTGACCCGCGACAAGATTTACAAGACCGTGGCCCGCCAGCTGCACGGCGTGGTGCCCTGCTGGATGTGCGGCGAGCATGTGCTGCCCGCAGACGCCACGCTGGAACACATACAGCCCTTAAGCGAAGGCGGCAGCAGCCACCAGGAGAACCTGGCCATCAGCCACGGGCGCTGCAACAACCAGCGCCACGCCAAGGTGGCGCAGCCCGGAGGCGATCAGAACTTCCAGCCGTAGGAAACACCCAGCAGGGTTTCATCCAGATGCAGGTTGACATTGCCGCCAGCAAAGCTGGCAGGGATGGATTGGTTGCCGGTCACGCTTTCGCCAAAGGCGCGCGCATAGTAGCCGGTCCATTCTCCGCCCGCGGGGCTGGTCCAGGTGGCACCCAGTGTCAGGTGCTTTTGCACCACGCCAGGGGCCAGGATGTTGAAGAAGGTCTCTTGTGCTGCCACCGGCTGGTCGGCCACGCTGATGCCGCCGCGCAGTACCCAGTCCCGGTTGTACTGGTGGCTGGCACCGAGCTTGAGCACGGTGATGTCACGCCAGCCAAAGCCCGGGCCATTGGCCGTGCCCAGCTGTTTTTGGCCGGCAAAGAAACTGGCGGCCGAGTCGCCCACCGCGTTGACCTGGCTGTAGCGGATGGTCTGCACATCGGCGGCCAGCGTCCATTCCGGTGAGGCCGCAAAGGCCAGGCCCAGACCATAGTTTTCCGGGATGTCAAAGCTGCCGCCGTCGGCAAACAGGCCCTTGTATTTGTCAAACTTGCCGGTGATCTTGGAGGCCCAGGTGGCGCCCAGGGTCAGGCTGGGGCTGAGCTTGCCGGTCCAGCCTATGCGCAGGCCGCTGCCGGTGCTGCTGTCCACGCCCTGGTCACTCACGTTGGCAGGCGCGCTGGAAGTCTGGCTGGTGCCAAAGATGCCAATGCCCTTGGCCGAGAACTGCTGGTAGGCCACATTCAGCGCCACGCCCACGGTGTGCGCTTCATTGATTTTGTAGGCCAGCGAGGGCGTGATGATGAGCTGCTCCAGGCTGATGCCGGCCGAACCGGTGGCACCAAAGCGGCCGTAGGGGTTGGTGGGGTAGTCGGTGTTGAAGCCGCCGTTGCCGTAGGCCGCAAGCCCCCACGCGGTGTTGGCGTCAATGCGGCGGGTAAAGGCAAATTCGGGAATGAGAAAACGCTTTGTGCCATTGCCGTCATAGCTGGCGTCTGCACCTGCGCCGTTGCCCACGATGTCGGCGCTGCGGTTGGGTGTGAACAGTGTCACGCCCAGGTCGGCACGCTCGCCCACCAAGGCGGTGCCTGCGGGGTTGGTGGCTGCAGCCAGGGCGTCCTGTGGAAGGGCAATGCCGACGCCGGCCAGGCCCTGCGCCTTGGCGCCGTAGCCGCTGGAAAAATAGCCGTTGGTGGCCTGGGCTGCATAAGGCAGCAGCAACAGGGCCAGCAGGCAGCTGTGGCGTGTGAGGGTGTGTTTGGTTCGTTGCATGGTGTGTGTCTGTGCAGGCGGGTTTACAGAATCTGTGCGACTTCTTCAAAGCCCAGGCGCGGGCCGCGTGGGCGAATGCCGGCGGGGTCGGCCACGCCCAGATTCACCAGGAAGTTCACCTGGTAGCGGCCATCGGGGAAGAAGGCCTTGTTGATCTGCTCGGGGTCAAAGCCGGATTGCGGACCCGCATCCAGACCCAGCGCGCGCGCCGCCAGAATCAGGTAGGCGCCCTGCAGGCTGCTGTTGCGCGCAGCGGTGGCCAGGGACAGGGCCGCATTGGCTTCAAACAGGGGTTTGGCGTTGTAGGCCGGGAATTGCACCGGCAGGTGCTCGAAGAAGCGCGTGTCCTGCGCCACGATCACCGTCACCGAGGCGGCCAGCGTCTGTGCCACATTGCCCGACGACAGCGCGGGCCTGAGCTTCTCCTTGGCCTCGGCGCTGCGCACAAACACATAGCGCGCAGGCTGCGCATTGAAGGCCGTGGGGCCCCACTTGAGCAGGTCATACAGCGCGTGCAGGGTCTCGTCGCTGACGGGCACCGACTGAAAGCCGTTGACGGTGCGGGCCACGCGAAACAGTTGGTTCAGCGAGGCTTCGGGAAGGGAGTGGAGTTGCGTCATGGCGGCAGCGGCCCTTGCAGGCAAGAAGTTCTTGGATATGGATGCGCCCATTCTGGAAGTGCGCGGCCCAAACAGGAACGACCGAATGCGCAGTTGCAAATTACCGCAGCGACTAAGCGGCTAGTGGGCGGCTTTGCCTGTCAAAGACACGAGCGAAGAAAGCCGTTGTGTGTGCCACAGCGCAGACTGTGCGCGCCGTGCTGTCCATGATGGGGGCTAACCAAAGGAACTTCCCCATGACACACACCATGCAAGCCGCCCAGGTCGAGCAGTTCGGCCAGCCCCTGGTCCTCAAGACCATAGACATTCCCACACCGGACGCCGGGCAGATCCTGGTGAAGATAGAAGCCTGCGGTGTCTGCCACACCGACCTGCACGCCCGCAATGGCGACTGGCCACTCAAGCCCGCGCTGCCCTTCACACCGGGCCACGAGGGCATTGGCCTGGTGGTGGCGCTGGGCGAGGGCGTGACCGCTGTGAAGCTGGGTGAGCGCGTGGGCGTGCCCTGGCTGTACTCGGCCTGCGGCCACTGCGAGTTTTGCCTGGCCGCGCGCGAGACCGTGTGTGCTGAGGCGCAGTTTGGTGGCTACACGCAAAACGGCGGCTTTGCCGAATACATCATTGCCGACCCGCAGTACGTGGCCCACATCCCGGCGGGTCTCTCGGCCATCGAGGCCGCACCGCTGATCTGCGCGGGCGTGACCTCTTACAAGGGCATCAAGGAAACGCAGGCCAAGCCGGGCGAGTGGATCGTCATCTCCGGCATTGGCGGGCTGGGCCATCTGGCGGTGCAGTACGCCCTGGCCATGGGCCTGCGCGTATGCGCGGTAGATATTGATGACGACAAACTGGCCCACGCCACGCGCCTGGGTGCTGAGGCCGTGGTCAACGCCGCCAAGGGCGACCCGGTTGCGGCCGTGGTGGCTATTACCGGTGGTGGTGCGCACGGCGTTCTGATCACCGCACCGTCGCTGCCAGCCTTCAAGCAGGGCGTGGGCTTCACGCGCAAGTGGGGCACCTGCGTACTAGTGGGCATTCCCCCGGGCGAGTTCCCCATGCCGCTGTTTGACGTGGTGGCCAACTGCATCACCGTGCGCGGCTCGTTTGTGGGCACGCGCAAGGACATGGCCGAGGCCCTGGCCTTTGCCGCCCAGGGCCGGGTCAAGGCCGACATCGAGTTGCAGCCCCTGTCGGCCATCAACAGCGTGTTCGAGCGCTTGGGCAAGGGCGAAGTGCCCTCGCGCGTGGTGCTGGATTTCTCAAGCCACCGCGCCAGTGCCGTGCAGCACACCTAGGCCAGCGCACGGTGCTGCTGTATTCCGGACAGCACCCAACCACCATTGTCCTGGCGTGAGCGGGCCCAATGCCATATCTCGTCGAACGACTCGGCCGCTTCTGCGTTGCCGCCATGCAGCACGCCCGTGCAACGCACGCTCACCAGATAGTGGTCTGCGTCTTCTTCGACATCGGTGACCTCGGCCTCGATGCGGGTCACCTCGGTCTTCTGCAGCAGCTTGCCGCGCTCATGCATGTCCAGCTGAAGTTCGGCAAACATTTCGGGCGTGGTGAACTGGCGGATATCGTCCAGGTCGCAGGCATCGTTGGCGGCCTGCAGGCGCAGGAAGTAGACCCGGGCGTTGCGTTCAAAGCCGGCGGTGTCAAAGTCCGCGGGTATGCGGCGGTTGTCCCGCTCCGCTGTGCCCGGGCCCATGCTGCTGCGCCCGCCTGCGGGCATGGACACTTTGTAGGCCGGAACATCCTGCGCAGCCCTGCGCACGGCGTCGGGTGCCAAGCCGCCGTTCACCCGGGCGAACTGCATGCCCTGCGGTGCCTGTGGCGTGCCTTGCTGCGCGGCGGCACGCTTGCGCAGGAAGAAGCCGATGGCCAGCATCACAGCTGCGGCCAACAAGCCCATCATCACCAGCGATGCCAACTCGTCGCCAAAGCCCAGGTGCGAGGCCAGTGCCGCCAGGCCTAGGCCCGCTGCCAGGCCGGCAACCGGGCCCATCCACGAACGTGCCGGACTTGCAGCAGCGGCGCCGGCGGCACCTGCTGCCGGTGCGCCCGCCGAGGGCGTGGCAGCGGCGGGTGCTTTGTCGGGCGCAGCCTGGCGTTGCGTGCCCATGGATTTGCCGGAGCCCAGGCGTTTGGCGGCTTCGGCGTCCAGGGCCAGCGTGGAGAGGCCGAAGGCAAAGACCACGGCCAACAGTGAGAGCAAGCGTTTCATGGGAATCTCCTTTGAATATGAAAGAACAGGGCCAAGCGTAGGTTGCCGGGCGCTTGTGAAAAAGCAGCAAGAGGCTGAGGCACACTCCGAAAAAAGGGATGCCGTGGCCGCTGCCGCGCGTTCACGCGGCGGCCCGGCGTGTGCGCCGCTTCAGCCAGACGCGCAGGCGCCACACCAGCTTGACGGCCACATAGCCCAAGGCCGCCCCGCCCGTGGCAAACAGGCCCATGCCCAGCACCGTGGGCCAGCCATACTCCGCAAACCACGACGGCGCCTGGGCGCCTGCGGCCATGGCCTGGCCCAGGGGTTCGCCCAGGATCTGCGCGCCCAGCTGGTAGGCCAGCCAGAGCCAGAAACCAATCGTCAGCGGATTGGTCACCATGGTCATTGCGGCGGCGACCGGAATGTTGGCGCGCCACCAGGTGCAGTGCACCGCTGCCACCACCAGCTGGGCGAATGGAATGGCAAAAGCCCAAAACGTGCCAACCGCCACACCGCGGGCCACCGCTTCGTGTTGCAGCCGCCAAAGCTGCGGGTCCAGCAGCCGCGTGCCGACCGGCTGCAGCCAGGGGTGGGCAGACAAGGTGTGCCGGGTGGGCAGCGAGGCGCTCAAGCGTTCGCTCCAGTGCTTGGGTTGGCCTGTCATGGCATCCGCCTTTCGTTTTTGGGAATGGAAGGCATGTTGCCCGTGCGGGAGCGCTCCGCACAGCAGGGGAATGCGTAGCAACGCTCCTGTTTTTTCGAAGCTTAAAGATATTCAATTCTGCATAAACATGAGGCTTCGGGGATAGACTTGCGTCCCATGTGCACAGGCTATCTTTTCGCATGCCGCACAGGCGCGGTGCCCCTCAGGGGTGGCCGGTTTTCCATTCGTACGGTGTGAGGTTATTCATGCAGACAATTGCTCCCCTCTGGTTGTGGGCCACTTTCGGCGGCATCGTGCTGGTGTCGCTGTTCATTGACTTTGTGGTGCTCAGAAAACAGGGCTCGCACGACATCGGCGTGAAGGAAGCGCTGAACTGGTCCCTGGTCTGGATCGGCCTGAGCTTCCTGTTCAACGGCCTCTTCTGGTGGGCCGTCAAAGACGCCACCGGCTCCACGGAAATTGCCAACACCCGCTCGCTGGAGTTTCTGACCGGTTACCTGATCGAGAAGTCGCTGGCAGTGGACAACATCTTTGTGTTCCTGCTGATCTTCACCTACTTCGCCGTGCCCACGCACTTCCAGAAGCGGGTGCTGATGATCGGCATCATCGGCGCCATCGTGCTGCGCACCATCATGATCCTGGTGGGTGGCTGGCTGTTGGCCGAGTTCCACTGGATCCTCTACGTGTTCGGTGCCTTCCTGATCCTCACCGGCGTGAAGATGTGGTGGGCCGCCGGCAAGGAGCCCGACCTCAACGACAACCCGGCCCTCAAGCTGCTGCGCAAGCTGCTGCCGGTGAGCAAGAACTATGACGGCGAGAACTTCTGGACCATGGAAAACGGCAAGAAGATCGCCACGCCGCTCATGATGGTGATCTGCCTGATTGCGCTCACCGACGTGATTTTTGCGGTGGACTCCATCCCCGCCATCTTCGCCATCACCAGTGACCCCTTCATTGTGCTGACCAGCAATGTGTTTGCCATTCTGGGCCTGCGCGCCATGTACTTCCTGCTGGCTGCGGTGGCCAACAAGTTCCATCTGCTCAACTACGGCCTGGCTGTGATTCTGGTGTTCATCGGTGCCAAGATGTGCCTGATCGATGTCTACAAAATCCCGGTCCTGTTCTCGCTGGGCGTTGTGGTGGGCATCCTGGCGTTGACCATGCTGCTGAGCGTGCGCACCGCTCCGGCCGAAAGCAAGGGCTAAGCCGCCTGCAGCGCGGGTTGCAGCAGGCGCTGCACCAGCGGGTGCTGCACCTTTTTCTCGGTGCCGATGGCAAAGAAGTGCTCGGTGACCCCCTCGCAGGGTCCCAGGCGCTGCACGGCGTAGTGCGCCAGCAAGTCGTCATGCGCCCATTGCGCCGCCGGAAAAATTCCCATGCCGCTGGCGCCAAAGGTTTTGAGCAAGGCGCTGTCGGCGAATTCACCCACCACGCGCGGGCGCAGGGCGCGCTGCTCAAACCACAGGTCCAGGCGCTCGCGCAAAGGCGTGTGGGCCATGGGCAGCAGCAGTGGCATGGTGGCCAAGCAGTCCGGAAAATTGGAACCCGCCTCGGCCACCAGGGCCGCCGTGCCATACCAGGCAATGGTGGTGGAACCCAGGGCGTGGCTGTAGAGCTTGAGGTTGGGGTTGGCCGGAGCCGGCCGGTCGGCCAGCACGATGTCCAGACGGTGCAAGGCCAGGTCGCCTAGCAGGTCGTCCAGCCCGCCTTCGTGGCACAACAGGCGCAAGTTGGGTTCGGCAATGACCGGCAACAGCAGGCGGTGCACCACCAGCTTGGGCAGCCCGTCACAAATACCCACGGCCAGCCGCACGGCGGGGGTGCTGACCGCATCGCGCACCTTGGTCGGCAAGTCCTCGCCGAGCTGAAAAATCTGGTCGGCCTGCTGCAGCGCGGCCTGTCCCGCAGCCGTCAGCACCAAGCCGCGCCCGGCGGGCTTGAGCAGGGCATAGCCCAGCGAGCGTTCCAGCTCGCGCACCTGGGCGCTCACGGTCTGCACTGCCATGTCCAGCTTTTCTGCAGCCCGCGAGATGCCGCCCTCCTTGGCCACTACCCAGAAGTAGTACAGATGCTTGTAGTTGAAGGAGGTGCTCATGGTCCGCTTTTTTGGGAATGTCGATAAGAAATTATCTGCTTTCTCGCGTGGCCATTGCCTTCTATCTTCAAGGCTTGCTTCAACCCACTGTTCACCTTTCCCATAACCCCTTCCTTAACCCACTGGAGAAAATGCAATGCAAATCGTTTTTGAATCCCGGGATGCCGATGGCGCCCAGATGCGTGAGTTGTCCGTGCAGCGCATGCGCTTCGCCTTGCGGCGCCTGGCGACCTTCGTGCCCCATGCCAAGGTGCGGTTTACCGACGTCAACGGTCCGCGCGGCGGGGTGGACAAACGCTGCCAGGTGGAGCTCACCACCGACCGGGTGGGTACCGTGGTGATTGCCTCCCTGGCACGCGACTGGCGCACCGCGCTGGACCGCTCCATCGGCCGCGCCACCCGGGTCTTGTCACGCAGCCTGCAGCGCGCCCAGAAGCCCGTGCGCGACCGCAGCGCCAAGCTGGCAATCGACAGTTAAGCCGTCTATCAACTCCAGGAGAAACACCATGAACAACACACACGCATCCCTGTCATCCGGCAGCCCGGCGCAGTACCCGGTTCTGCAGACACCTTCCGCAGCGTCTTCCGTGCAGACCACACGGGTCCTGCGCAACACCTATGCCCTGCTGGCCATGACCCTGCTGTTCAGCGCCGCCGTGGCCGGGGCTGCGGTGATGCTGCAGTTGCCAGCGCCCGGTCTGGTCCTCACGTTGGCCGGCACCTTTGGCCTGCTGTTTGCCGTGCACAAGCTGCAAAACAGCGCCTGGGCCTTGCCTGCCGTATTCGCCCTGACAGGCTTCATGGGTTACACGCTGGGGCCGATGCTGACGCGTGCCCTGGCCTTGCCGGGTGGCGCACAAACCGTTGCCATGGCCCTGGCGGCCACTGGCGTCACCTTCCTGGCGCTCTCCAGTTACGTGCTGCTCACACGGCGCGATTTCAGCTTCATGGGTGGCTTCCTGTTCGCAGGCATGGTCATCGCGCTGCTGGCCGGTGTTGCTGCGATGGTGTTCCAGATCCCCGCCCTGGGCCTGGCCGTGTCCGCCATGGTGGCCCTGCTGTCTGCAGGTCTGATCCTGTTTGAAACCAGCCGCATCATCAACGGGGGCGAGACCAACTACGCCATGGCCACCGTGAGCCTGTATGTGTCGGTGTTCAACCTGTTCACCAGCCTGTTGAGCCTGTTTGGACTGGGTGGCTCCAATGATTGACCTGACCGCTCCGGATCTGGCAGTCGGCGCACTCGTCCTGGCGCTCACCATCTTCTATGCCGCCTGGCATGAGTACAGGTTGCGCAACCCGCGCGATGCCAAATTGCTGCTGGCAGTGGGCGCCCTGGGCCTGATGGGCAGCGCCGCAGCCTGGGTGCCCTGACATCCTGCCGCAAGGCAACACCTGGAAAGAACACCATGAAATGCCCGCACTGCACCGATGCCACCCTGGCCATGTCCGACCGCAAGAAGTCCTGGCCCCATGACATCTTTGACTGAAACCTGTACCCAACGAAGCGCCCATGCAAAGCTTTCTTGATCCTGCGATATTGTTTTTCGTCTTTGGAATGTTGGCGGGATTGCTGAAGTCCAATCTGGAAATCCCGCCGCAGATATCGCGGTTTTTGTCGCTGTATCTGCTCATGGCCCTGGGCCTCAAGGGCGGCTTTGCCCTCGCAAAGTCCGGCCTGACGCAGGACGTGCTTGTCAGCCTGGGAGCCGCACTGACCATGGCTGTCCTGGTGCCGGTGCTGGGGTATGTGATGTTGCGGCGCTTCCTCAACGGCTTTGATGCCGCCGCCATTGCGGCGACCTACGGGTCGGTCAGCGCGGTCACCTTTATCACCGCAGTGCAATACCTCGACAACCAGGGCATCGCCTTCGGTGCCCACATGGCAGCTGCCATGGCGTTGATGGAGTCGCCCGCCATCGTGCTGGCGGTGCTGTTGGCCAACCATGCGCGCCAAAGCGCCCATGCGGCGGCCGGGCCGCTCACCACCGCCACCACAGGCAACGCGCCACTGGGGCGCATCCTTCACGAGGCCCTCACCGATGGCGCGCAACTGCTGCTCGTGGGCGCCATGCTGATCGGCGTGCTGACCGGCGAATCCGGCCAGGCGGCCATGAAACCGTTCTCTGTGGATTTGTTCAAGGGCATGCTGGCCTTCTTCCTGTTGGACATGGGCCTGCTGGCAGCGCGCAACATGGGCCAACTCAGGGGGCAGTCGGTATGGCTGCTGGCGTATGCGCTGGGTGGGCCGCCGCTGCACGCGGGCCTTGCATTGCTGCTTGGCTGGGCGCTGGGCATGTCGGTGGGCAACACGGCGCTGCTGATGGTGCTGGCGGCCAGTGCGTCCTATATCGCCGTGCCTGCCGTCATCCGCCATGCCATCCCCGAAGCCAAACCCTCCCTGTACTTCGGCATGTCGCTGGGTCTGACATTCCCCTTCAACATCCTGCTGGGCATTCCGCTGTACCTGCAGGCCGCCCAACGCTGGCTCTGATGACACCAGGCCTCAATCCCTAGAGCAAGGACAATCCCATGCGCAAGTACCCTCCAAACAGTCCCGAAGCCGCAGCCCGCATCGTCGCGCTGACCCTCATCGCAGACGGCGATGTGAACAAGGCCGAACTGGCCTTGCTCGATGCCGTGGCGGCGCACGAACAGCTCGGTCTGGAGCGCGAGGCCTTGCACGGCGTCATTGATGCGTTTTGCGAGGATTTGTTGTCCAGCCAGCAGCTCGCCTGGTCAGACAGCTGCCCGGTGGACGCCTACACGCTGGCTGCACTGATGGGCGAGATCGATGCACCCGCCCTGCGGCGCAAGGTGCTGGACCTGTGTGTCCGGCTTGCCCAGGTGGACGGCCATGTTGCGGCCGGTGAATCCGTCGTTCTGGCGGCAGCGGCCGAACATTGGAGGCTTCACCCTGGTCCCAGGGCCCCCGCAGCCGATGGCATGCACGGGCTCGCGCAACCCTGAGGGGCAGGCCATGGCCACCGCAACGGCGGCGGCTGGCTAGCCGGGAATGTCGGGCTCCACCAGCGTGGCCATTTGCGCCAGCGACTCCTGCCAGCCCAGGTAGCACATCTCCACCGGAATGACCTCGGGGATACCTTCCTGCACCACCTCGATGTCGGTGCCGCACCGCACCTTGCGCAGGGACACTGTCACCTGCATCACGCCGGGCAGGTTGGGGTCATCAAAGCGGTCGCAGTAGCGTATGCGCTCATGGGGCACCAGCTCCAGGTACTCGCCACCAAAGGAGTGGCCGCCGCCATGGCTGAAGTTGGAAAACGTCATGCGAAAGCTGCCGCCCACCCTGGCGTCCAAGTGGTGCACCTGGCAGGTAAAGCCGTAGGGTGGCAGCCATTTGGCCAGTGCCTCGGCCTCCAGAAAGGCGCGGTACACCCGCTCGGGTGGTGCGCGCAATACGCGGTGCAACGTGACAGTTCCAGTGCCCATGGTCTTTCTCCTGCAAAGTAATGGTGCAAAGGCTTGCAGCATAGTACGTCTGCGCCCCACACCAACCCCCGGTGCACGAAACCCTGCTGCTGCCGGGACTAGGGTGACAGGGTCGAATTGCTCACCACCGGCTGCCCGGGGGCGGCCAGGATGAAGAAGCCCGGAAAGCCCACTGTGAAGAAGCCGGCATTGGGGTTGCGTTCAGCCACCGAGTTGGTGATGGACAGCGTGCCGCTGCGGTCGTTGCTGACATAGAACACGGCACCACCGCCTTCCACCGCGCTGTTGTCGCGCAGGGTGCTGCCAAACAGCTGCAGGGCAAAGCTGTTGCCATCGTTATAGATGGCCCCGCCACTGCCGCCACCGGGCGTGCCTGTGCGCGCCGGATTGGCGCCGTTGCCAATGGCGCGGTTGTGGGTGAACAGGCTGTTGTAGACGCTGTACGACACGCCAATGCCGCTCAGGGCGCCACCGTTGGAGCAGAAGTTGCCCAGGCCCGTGGCGCCGCCAAAGGTACTGCCCACCACATACACCGGCTCGTTGTTGTAGATGCTGAGCACGCGCACGGCACCGCCACCAACGTCAGGGCCGGTGGCCTCGCACTGGTTGTTGATGAAGACCGCGTTCACGATCTTGAAGCGCCCACCGCGCACGAAGATGGCGCCGCCGCCGCCGCCGTCCGTCAGCTGGCCGGTGGCGTTGCCATTGCTGAAGGCCAGGTTCTGCACCGTCAGGGTGGGCGCGTCCTGGTTCTGGCAATGGGCGGTGGTGTAGCCCTGGGCCGCGTCGCAGGTGTTCTGGTACAGGATGCGGGTGGTACCGCCGCCACTGAGCGTGACCCGCCCGCCGCCATCCAGCGTCACATTGGGCTGGCTGTTGAAGACCTTGGCGGTGCTGGTCAGCGTGATGGTGATCGGGTCCGGCCCGCAACTGAAGGTGATGATGCCGCCCTGTGCCACCGCCGCCACCACGGCCGCGCCGGTGCAACTGGCGGCTGTGCCATTGCCAACCACATGGTTGGGTGTGCGGGTGTCCACTGCCTGAGCGGCCACAGGTACGGGATAGCTGCTGCCCGGGTTGCCGACCACCAGGCCTGCAGGCGTGGCCACCACGAATCCGGGCACCGCACTGGCGGCCGTGGCTACGTTGTTACTGCCACTGCCACCACCACAGGCGCACAGCGCGCTGACCAGTGCTGCCGCAAGGCAGGTGGTCTTGATCAAAACATGCAAAGTCGACACCCTGAAACAATTGGGAAGGCCCGAATGTATAGGGGTGCAGCCGCAAACGGGGCGCTTGCGGCGTAAGAGTCTGTAACGCCGGGCTAGCCCTTGCCGTTCGCGGTGGCGTCCTTTTCCGCATTGCCCGTTGCAAGCGGCTTCTTGCCGGTGAATTTGGCAGCGGCCTCGGCCAACTTGCGTTTGCGTTCCAGGTTGAGCCGTTCCAGCTCCGCATGGTTGCTCTTCTTCATGTGGGGGTCTTTGCCGAATACGCCTGCCATAGTGTGGGTTCCTTTGGTTCAGTCTAACTGAACCACGCAAACACAAAAGGGGTATGCCCGGGCGCTGGGCGCGGGCTGCTGCAAAGGTCCTACACTTTTACGCAGCATGGCAGTCGTGCCATGTCCGTTGTACCAAGAAAGACACCGCCATGACACGTCTTACCGCCCACGATTTCCAGCCCGAGGTATTGCAACTGTTTGACCGCTACGTGCACGGCGACCTGAGCCGCCGCGGCTTTCTGGAATCGGCCACGCGCTTTGCTGGCTCGGCCGCCGGTGCGGCCGGTCTGCTGGCCGCACTCAGCCCGCAGTTTGCCCAGGCGCAGCAGGTGGCCCCCGGCGATGCGCGCCTGCAGACGCGCTACCTGGATATCGATTCCCCGGAGGGCAACGGCAAGTTGCATGGCTACCTGGCCAAGCCTGCGGGCACCGGCGCCCGGTTGCCCGCCGTGCTGGTGGTGCATGAAAACCGGGGACTCAATCCGCACATCGAAGACATTGCCCGGCGCCTGGCGCTGGAAGGCTTCCTGGCCTTCGCGCCCGACGCCCTCACGCCCCTGGGCGGCTACCCCGGTGACGAAGACAAGGCGCGCGAACTTTTCCCCAAGCTCGACGGCGCAAAAACCCGTGCCGACTTTGTGGCTGCCCAGCGCTGGCTGCAAGCCAGCACCGAGGGCAACGGCCATGTGGGCGTGGTCGGCTTTTGCTGGGGTGGCGGCATTGCCAACTACCTGGCCACGCAGTTGCCCGACCTGCGCGCGGCCGTGCCGTTTTATGGCGCGCAGCCACCGGCGCAAGAGGTGCCCAAGATCCGTGCGCCCTTGCTCATCCATTACGCCGGGGTCGACGAGCGCCTGAACGCGGGCTGGCCCGCCTATGAGGCCGCCCTCAAGGGCGCGGGCACGCGCTACGAGGCCTACACCTATGCCGGTGTGCAGCACGGTTTCAACAACGACACCACCCCGCGCTTTGATGCCCAGGCGGCCGCGCTGGCGTGGACGCGCACCGTGGAATTCCTGAAGACCCATCTGGCCTGAACCCGGGTTCAACGGGGCCGTTTTGCCCGGCCCCGCCCTGTGGGCATGCCATACTAAGCGGCATGCAGCTGAACTCTCTTACGCTTCGAGCAGGCTTGGCTGTTGTCTCATTGGCACAGGTCGCCATCGTGGTCGCCACCCTGGTCGCACTTTCGGTGTACGGGCAGGACTTTGCGCCATTGGCCGTGGCGATTGCCACCGGCCTGTTGCTGACCGCTGCTGCAGCCTTTCTGGTGCACCGCCGCTTCCAGGCCCTCAAGGAAGCATCGCGGCGCCTGAGCCTGCTGGCCGAGATGAATGTGCAGGTCAACCGAGAGATCCTGCTCAATGAGGACATCGAACTCATTTACCGCACCATCCTCAACTACCTCTTCAGCGTCTTTGACACGGCCACCACTGGCTCCATCCTGATCCTGGGCGAAGACGGCCGCCTGACCTTTGCCGCCTCCCGGGGTTTTACCGAAGAGTTTGTGGGCAAGTTCCAGCTCAGGCTGGAAGACAGTTTCCTGTACCAGATCACCAAGGGGGAGATTCAGGAGGCGCGGCTCATCACCCGGGACGACTTTGCGCGGATTGAGACCGTCTTCAAGCCGGGGCAATGGGATTACCAGACGGTCATCTCCGCGCCGCTGTTTGTGGGTGACCGGCTCTTTGGGCTGCTCAACCTGGACTCCCCGGTGTCGGGCACCTACGATGCGCAGGACGTGGAGATAGTGGAGCGCTTTCGCACGCAGATCGAGATCGGGCTGCTGGCCCGCGAACGCTACACCACCAACATCAAGCGCTACCAGGTGGACGCGCTCACCGGGCTGCTGACGCGCCGCTATTTTGAGGACCTGTTCAAGCTCTCGCTGGACCGGGCCACACGGCACCAGGATTGTTTTGTCATCGCGCTGTTTGACGTGGACGAACTCAAGTACGTCAACGACACCTTCGGCCATCTGGCAGGCGACCAGATGCTGCTCTCAGTGGCCAATGTGCTGCGCGCGTCCTGCCGCAACTCGGACATCATTGGGCGGCTGGGTGGTGACGAGTTCATTGCCAGCTACCACCTCACCGACATCAAGGCGATGGAAAAAAACATTGCCAACATCCGCAACCGGCTGCGCGCCCGCACCACGCGCCTGGGTGACACGGAGCACCGCCTGTCGTTCAGCTACGGACTGGCCAGCTTCCCGGAAGACGGCGCTGACCAGGACACCCTGATTGCCGCGGCCGACAAACGCCTGTACGCAATGAAGTCGGCCAGCAGGTAGAGCGGTTTGCTCTCAAAAGCACAGGCTGTCGTGCTACGCCAAACGCGCTTGCAGCCTTAGCGGTCTTTGACGGCCAGCGGTTTGTCGTGTCTGCGGGGCTTGCCGGCGCGGCCGGACTTGGACCATTCATAGTCCTGCCCGTCGGGCGTCTTGCCATCCACCACCGCGTCCACACCGGGCTTTCCCACATGGTCCGGGTCTTCGGCGACCATGGTCACAAACGAGTGCCCGGCATCGCGCCTGGCCTTGACCAGGTCCAGGGCCCGGGTGAGGAGGGTCTCGTCCTGGGAGCAGGCTGCGCTGGTCGCATCGGTCCAGTAGATTTTGTACATGCCTTCATCTTAAGGCAGCAGGTGGGGCAGCACTTGGCGCCTCTGCATGGCAACGTGCGCCAGTCTTGGCAAGCGTGCGCCAGCGCACCGACGCCGCCGCCGCCGCGCGCGACACTGAAACCTCTGAATTTCAACAACACAAGGAAGACACCATGCTCGGAACCCTCGCTATCATTTTGCTCATACTCTGGGCGCTAGGCATGGTCACCGCCTACACCATGGGCGGCTTCATCCACATCCTGCTGGTCGTCGCTATCGTGGTCGTGCTGGTGCGCGTGATCCAAGGCCGCAGCCCTTTGTAGACGGAGCCCGCCATGAACGCTATCAAAACCCTGGGCATTCTGCTGATCGTGTTGGGCGCACTGGGCGCCAGCTACGGTGGCTTCAGCTACACCAAACAAACCGAAGCTGCCAGCATCGGCCCCATCAAGCTGCAAGTGACAGAGCAGCAACGCGTCAACATCCCGCTGTGGGCCGGACTGGGCGCCGTGGGCGTAGGCCTGCTGCTGTTGCTGACGGGTTCACGCAAGCCCTGAGGGCCTGGCTTAGGGGCAGAGGTCCGGTCAGTGGCCTTCGGGCCGCTCCAGCGCCTGGCGCACCTCGTGCGCCTGCACATCCACCACATCGCCCTGGCTGGCCGGGGCTGCCTTCTGAAAGCCCTGCCTGAAGGGCTGTGAGGCCTGACGGAAGGTCTGGAACACGGTGAACATGGCGGGCTTTTTTCCACGCAGCAAAGACCACAGCACCGACAGCAGCGCTGCGCAAAGGCCAAACGCAAGAATGCCCAGCACCAGAGCGCCCAGCATGGCCACCATCAACAGCCGCAAAACACTGCGCAGGGTCTGGGCCACAAAATCCAGCAAGAAGTTCATGGGCCTATTGTGCGCGCCTGCAATTGCACCCACACGTCAGAAGGCCTGCGCAATGCCCCTATAGTTGTGCGCTCGCCCTCACGCGGCGCGCACAACTACAAGGAAAGTCCATGAACCCATTTGCAGGGGCTGTCCTGTTGGCCCTGACACTTTGCACAGCGGCGCAGGCTGATGGCGCACTCAAGGATGTGATTGCCGGCACGCACCGCACACCGGTCTTTGCGGCGCGCGACGTGTGGCGCCACCCCTATGAAACCCTGAACTTCTTTGGCCTGCGCCCCGACAGCACGGTGGTGGAAATCAGCCCGGGCGGCGGCTGGTACACCGAGATCCTGGCGCCCTATCTGCGCGACAAGGGGCTGCTGGTGCTGGCCGCCGATGACCCGGCCTCCGACAAGCCCGAGGCTTTGAAAAGCCTGGAGCGCCTCAAATCCAAGCTGGCCCAACAACCTGCGCTCTATGACCGCGTGGTGCTGGGCGTGTTTGCGCCACCGGCCAAGCTGAACTACGCCGCACCCGGCTCGGCCGATCTGGTGCTGACCTTTCGCAACGTGCACAACTGGAACCTGAATGGCGACGAAGGCGTGCGCGCGGTGTTTGCCAGCGCCTACCAAAGCCTCAAGCACGGTGGCGTGCTGGGCGTGGTGGAGCACCGCCTGCCCGCCGGGAGAATCCAGGATGCCACCAGCAGCACCGGCTATGTGCACCAAGCCTACGTGGTGCGCATGGCGCAAAGCGTGGGCTTCACGCTGGAGGCGGCCTCCGAGATCAATGCCAACCCCAAGGACACGGCCGACCACGTGGGCGGTGTGTGGGCCTTGCCGCCGTCCTTTGTGAACAAGGACGTGGACCGCGAGAAGTACCAGGCCTTAGGCGAGAGCGACCGCATGACGCTCAAGTTCACCAAGCCTTAAGCCGGGTTCTGAAATGCTGCTGCACCTGCGGGAAGAAGTGCAGCAACACCACGCAACTCATCAGGCCGGCAAAAAAGCACCACACGGAAATAAACCAGGCCGCAAAGATCAGATAAGTGAGCGCTGCCGTGGCTACTGCCACCACGCCGAACAGCCGCACGCTGGGGTGACTGGACAGCAGAGGCGCCAGGCAGGCGCCCACCAGGTACAGCGTGCTGGCCGTCAGCACATGGGTGTGGCTGAAGCCATAGGCAATGTGCTGCCCCTGCAGCGATGCCGTGATGGGAATTTGCAGCATGGCGCTCAACAGGAACATGCTGGCCACCAGCCCCGCCAGCAGGCAGGCCAGGATGGCGCGGCGGCGCCACAGCACCGGCTCCATCAGGCCCACGGCCAGCGGCACAAACACCGGCCAGAACACCTGCGAGAACAGCGAGAAGGCCTGCGCCAGATCGGTCGTGGACACAGCGTTGAGCAGGGCAGTGTGGCCATCGAGCTTGAGCCAGATCAGCCCCTCCAGAAACTGCTGGACGCCAAACAGAACCGGCATCAGCGCATAGGGCCACGCGTGGCGGTCGGGCTTCTGGCGCAGCGCCACGGCACCCGCCGTAATCAGGAGCGCGGAAGAGGTGAAGCTGGCGGTGGCGGAAAAACACATGCTGCCAAGGTAGCACGGCTTGGGCTCGCACAACGTGCGATATCGCACCTACAGTGTGTGCAGACCCGCGGCAAAGGCCAGCGCCTGCATGTCCAGGCAGCGCTGGTAATCCGCTGGCGTGGTGGCTTTGAAACCGGTGATGCGCAGG
This sequence comes from Rhodoferax lacus, assembly GCF_003415675.1. Classification (GTDB taxonomy): domain Bacteria; phylum Pseudomonadota; class Gammaproteobacteria; order Burkholderiales; family Burkholderiaceae_C; genus Allorhodoferax; species Allorhodoferax lacus. The sequence continues at coordinate 15,366 of NZ_QFZK01000014.1, read as the reverse complement.
GGCGCACGCACAGCGGCAAACGCCGGGTCGCTGGCAATGCGCTGCAGTGCCTGGCGCAGCGCCGCCAGTACCTCCGACGCGGTTTGCAGCGAGGTGATGAGTGGCAGGCCCGGATAGGTATCCGTCTGGCCAAAGACCCGGAGTTCAGCTGCACGACCTGTTTGGTCCCGCTGTTGGTCCTGTTGCCAGAGCGCCCAGCTCACCGCGTCCACTGCCGCCATGTCAGCCTGCCCACTGCGCACCGCTTCAATGGAGCGGTAGTGCGCGCCCGTCATCACGGTGTGGGCAAAGAAAGGCCTTGGCGTTGCGCTGCGGCTGACCAAGGCACGCAGGGCGTTGTAGCCGGACTGCGAGATGGTGTCGTTAAAGGCCAGCGTGCTGCCTGCGAAGGCTTCCAGGCTGCTACGCGGGTCGCTGGCGCGGCAGATGAGCTGGCTGCGGCAGTCCGTGCCCTCTGCTCCGGGCGCGTCATAGGCAAAGGTGCCCACCAGTTGCACGCGGCCTGCCAACTGTGTCACCAGCGGATAACCGCAGGCCTGGCTGAGCAGCAAGTCAGGCTCCAGCCATTGCACATGGCAGTCGGCTGCTTGCGTGAGGACTTCGGGGATGTCGGCGGCCACCATGCGCGGGTCCGCGCGCAGCAGCGTTGCCAGCGCGGCCCAGAAAGCCTGCAGCGCCGCTTGTGGCGGGAAGTACATGGGCATCGCCGCCTGCATGGCGCTCACGGCTTGGCGGCGGCGCGTGCGGGCTTGGCCGCGCGTTGCGGTGCTGTGGCGGGAGCGGCCAGCACCGGGCTGTCTACAGGGGTCCAGGCAAAGTGGCGAATCAGGTACAGGTAGCCAGGCAACACAAAGCCGCCGTTGCCTGCCTGCCAGGCCGCAGGGTCTGCGTGGTAGAGGGCGGGAATCTGGTACCAGGGTGCCTGCGGGTAGGCATGGTGCACCACGTGGTAATTGTTGTTCAGGTAGAGCAGGCGCCAGGGGGCAGCGGCTTCGTTGATCACGGTGCGGTGTGTGGGCAGGGCGCCGGGGCGGTGCTCGTAGAGCGAGCGCAGCATGGCCAGGCCCAGGGCCGGGTAGGCGATGCCAAAACAGTAGTGCCAGGCCGAGACACTGGTGTAGCGCTCCAGCGCCCACAGCAGCAGGGCCACCAGGGGCAGGTGCACGGCCCAGACCCGCAGCTGGGTCCAATCGCCAGCGCGCAGGCCGCGTGCGATGCGCGTGGCCAGGCTGACGATGACGATGGCCGGGCCTATCAGCAAGCGGCCCAGCACGGTGCGCTGGCTCTTGTACAGCCACAGCGCTACCGTGCCCATGGTGGCGGCTTGCTCGGGGGTGATGTAGTTGCTCTCGGTGTCCACGCCGGGCTCGGTCAGGTGGGCATCGTCGTGGTGTTTGAGGTGGTCGGCCTTGTAGGTGTCAAAGGGGTACCAGATGGCCAGCGGAGGCAGGCCGATCAGGCGGTTGAGGGTCTCGTTGCGGGTGGGGTGGCCGTGGGTGAGCTCATGCTGGAAGCTCATGTACCAGGCCACCAGCACGATGAGCAGCGGTGTGGCTATCCAGGCTGGAATGTTGTCGTAGTTTTCCACCAGCACCAGCCAGGCACCCCAGACAGTCAGCCAGACCATCCAGGTGGGCCATTCGATTGCGGACCGGGGTACGTTGTCGTCTTGCATAGGGCTGAAGAGAATGGGGTGTGTGGTGCGTGCGAGTGTAGGGCGCTGGGCTGCGGGCAGGCAAGAATGTCTTTGCGCCTAATCAATGTCTGCGGTTTGCCGGTAGTGGGTCCAGCGCTGCAGGGCCGCACCGGCCACGATGCTGGGCACCACCCACAGGGCTTCCGGGTTGCCAAAGCCCAGGGACGCAATGGCAGGCCCCGGGCAGTAGCCCGCCAAGCCCCAGCCCAGTCCGAACAGGGCCGAGCCGATGACCAGCGGGCGGTCTATGGCCTGGCGCAGGGGCAGGTGAAACTGCGTGTCCCACAGCGGCGCACCACGCTTGAGAACGCCGTGAAAACCCAGGGCGCTGAGCACCACCGCGCCGCCCAGTACCAGCAGCAGGCTGGGGTCCCAGGGGCCGCTGATGTCCAGAAAGTTGAGCACCTTGTTCGGGTTGGTCATCTGTGCGAGCGACAGGCCCAGGCCAAACACCAGGCCGCTGAGCAGCGCTCCCAGATTGCGCAAAACTGCGCGGCTCATGGGGCAAGCCCTGCCACATGGCGCACCAGGAAAGTGGTGAGGATGGCCACGCCCAGAAAGGTGCCGGTGGCCACCAGCGAGCGCAGCGAGAAGCGCGCCAGACCGCACACACCGTGGCCGCTGGTGCAGCCGTTGGCCTGCGCGGTGCCGTAGCCCGTCAGCAGGCCGGCCAGGATCAGCAGCGGCACCGGAAAGCCCTGGCGCAGCGGTGTGGCTGCACCCCAATGCTGGTAAGCCGTAGTGCCCGCCACCAACCCCAGCAGGAACAGCAAACGCCAGGCCTGCTCTCCCGTGGGCTTGACCAGCAGACCGGTGACCATGCCGGTGACACCGGCAATGCGGCCGTCCAGCCAGAGCAGCAGGATGGCGGCTGCGCCGATCAGCAGGCCGCCCAGAAGGGCGTGCAAGGGGGTGAAGGCTGTCATGCGGGGCGTAGTGGGGTTGGTAGAACGGTTACGGGACATAGGATACAGCTGGCGTTTGGGCCGGCTTGCAGCATGGCGACCCTTCTGAACGGGAACCGACGGGCCGCAGCGATTAGCATGGGCACCCTATGAGCACCATCCAAACCAACACCATCACCACCGTCAGCCAGAACCTGTGCTTCGAGGGCACGCAGGGCGTGTACAGCCACGTCTCGGAGCAAACCGGCTGCACCATGCGCTTTGGCGTGTTTCTGCCGCCCCAGGCCAAAGTCGGCCCGGTGCCGGTGCTGTACTGGCTCTCGGGCCTGACCTGCACGGAAGAGAACTTCATCACCAAGGCCGGCGCCCAGCGCGTGGCAGCCGAGTTGGGTGTGGCCATCGTCACGCCCGACACCAGTCCGCGCGGACTGGACATTCCCGGCATGGCCGACAGCTATGACTTTGGACTGGGTGCCGGGTTTTATGTAAACGCCACGCAAGCACCCTGGGCGCAGAACTTCCGCATGGACGCGTATGTGTCGCAGGAGCTGCCCGCGGTGATGGCGGCCCACTTTCCCATAGACGCCCAGCGCACCGGCATCTTTGGCCACTCCATGGGTGGCCACGGCGCGCTGGTGCTGGCGCTGCGCAACCCGCAGCGCTACCGCTCGGTGTCGGCCTTTGCGCCGATTGTCTCGCCCCTGCACTGCCCCTGGGGCGAGAAGGCACTGGCGGGTTATCTGGGGCCGGACCGCGACACCTGGAAGGACTACGACGCCTGCGCCCTGATCGAATCGCGCGGCTGGACGGGCCCGGCCCTGCTGGTGGACCAGGGAGCCAATGACACGTTCCTGCAGACCCAGCTCAAGCCCGAGCTCTTGCAACAGGCCTGCAGCCGCGCCGGCGTGGGCTTGGACTTGCGCATGCGTGCGGGCTACGACCACAGCTACTTCTTCATCGCCAGCTTTGTCGAGAGCCATCTGCGTTTTCATGCGCAGCAGCTCGCCCTCTAAGCTCCGGCCAAGGGTCAGGCAAGGGTTGTCGCCTGGCACTGGGTGGCATGCCGCTCAGGCATGCTCCGCAAAGGCCGCAGTCACCACCTCGCGGGTCAGCGTGGGCGCAAACAGCTCCACAAAATTGTAGGCATAGCCGCGCAGCCAGGCGCCCTTGCGCAGGCCCAGCCGGGTGACGTTCACCGCGAAAAGATGGCCCGCATCCAGGATGCGCAGGCCCAGGTCGCGCTCCTCGTCCAGCGCAATCGAGGCGACGATGCCCACGCCCATGCCCAGCTCCACATAGGTCTTGACCACGTCGGCGTCCATGGCGGTGAGCACCACGTCCGGGTGCAGGCCCTCGGCATGGAAGGCGTCATCGATATGCGAGCGCCCGGTGTAGCCCACCTCGTAGGTGATGATGGGGTAACGGGTGAGCTGCTGCAGCGTCACCGGTCCGGCCTCTTCCAGCAGCGGATGGCCGGGCGGCACGATGACGCTGTGGGTCCAGCGGTAGCAGGGCAGGGTGACCAGCTGCGCATAGTCGCCCAGCGCCTCGGTGGCCACGCCGATGTCGGCCTCGCCGGAGAGCAGCATGGCCGCCACCTGCTTGGGCGAGCCCTGGTGCAGGTGCAGCGTGACCTTGGGGAACTTGTCGCGAAACTCTTTCACCACCTGCGGCAGCGCATAGCGCGCCTGCGAGTGGGTGGCCGCCACGGTGAGTTGGCCCTCCATTTGCGCCGTGAAGTCCTGCCCGGCGCGCTTGAGGTTCTCGGCGTCCAGCAGCAGGCGCTCCACGATAGGCAGCAGCGCCACACCGGGTGGCGTGAGGCCGGTCAGGCGCTTGCCCGCGCGCACAAAAATCTCCACGCCCAGCTCGTCTTCGAGTTCGCGGATTTGCCGGCTCACCCCTGGCTGCGAGGTGAACAGCATGGCCGCCACCTCGGTCAGGTTGAAGCCGCAGCGCACCGCTTCGCGCACCGAGCGCAGTTGTTGGAAGTTCAAGCGCTGCCTCTCTAGAGCTTGGCAATCGACACTTCGGTGGACTTCACCAAAGCCACCACTTCAGAGCCGACCACCAGTTGCAGGTCATTGACCGAGCGTGTGGTGATGACAGAGGTGACGATGCCCCAGGGCGTTTCCACATCGACCTCGGAGACCACGTCTCCACGGATGATTTCACGGACCTTGCCGCGGAATTGGTTGCGTACGTTGATGGCTTGGATGGACATGAGGTTCTCCTAAAAGGTTAATGAAAATAAAAAAAGGTTTTTCCGCCGGGCCGCCCCAAGGAAAAACGCGCCCCCTCGGGGGGCAGAGAGCGACACGCAGTGCGCGAACGTGGGGGCATCATCAAATTGCCCAACGCAGGCCGTGGGCGGGGGTGCCGGGCCATACGGGGGCGTCGTGTGGGGTTTCTTCTTTGGGCGGGCGCTGCAACACGCGGCTCAAGAGGCGCTCTTCCAGTGCAGCAAAGGCGGCATCGCCCCGGTGGCGTGGACGCGGCAGGTCAATCGCCAGGTCCAGCGCAATCACACCGTCTTCAATCAGCACCACGCGGTCGGCCAAGGCAACGGCCTCCTGCACGTCGTGCGTGACCAGCAGGGCGGTGAAGCTGAAGCGCCGCCAAAGCGACTCGATCAGCGCGTGCATCTCGATGCGGGTGAGTGCATCCAGCGCGCCCAGGGGCTCGTCCAGCAGCAGCAAGTCGGGTTGGTGCACCAGGGCACGCGCCAGGGCCACGCGCTGGCGCTGGCCGCCGGACAGGCGTGCGGGCCACGCGTTGGCGCGCTCGGCCAGGCCGACCTGCTCCAGTACCTGTTGTGCCTTGGGATATTGGGAGGCGTCCAGCCCCAGGGCCACGTTGTCGATGACGCGCTTCCAGGGCAGCAGGCGCGCGTCCTGGAACATGATGCGGGTGGTGTCGCGCAGGCCGGTCACCGTCTGCTGGTCAATCTGCAGGGTGCCACTGCTTGCGGCTTCCAGACCGGCCACCAGGCGCAGCAGCGTGCTTTTGCCGCAGCCGCTGCGGCCCACGATGGCAACAAATTCGCCGGGCGCAATATGGAGCTGCGTCTGGTCCAGCACGGTGCGTGCGCCATAGCGTTTGCCAAGGCGCTGGGCTGACAGCGAGACGCCGCGGCGCGTGGTCGACGCAGTGGATGGGGTGGGGGTGCTCATCTGGATGTTCTCTTAGTGCGCGTTCTGGTAGCCGGGGTGCCAGCGCAGCCAGTAGTGTTCGAGGGCGCGGGCAAACAGGTCAGCCAGCTTGCCCAGGATGGCGTAGAGCAGGATGCCCACCAGCACGATGTCGGTCTGCAGGAACTCGCGCGCATTCATGGTCAGGTAGCCAATGCCGGCCTGGGCCGAGATGGTTTCGGCCACGATCAGGATCACCCACATCAGGCCCAGCGAGAAGCGCAGGCCCACCAGAATGCTGGACAGGGCACCGGGCAGAATCACCTGGGTGTAGAGCTGCCAGCGGTTGAGGCCATAGGTTCGCGCCATCTCGATCAGGCCGGGGTCCACATTGCGGATGCCGTGGAAGGTGTTGAGGTAAATCGGAAAGAACACCGACACCGCAATCAGGAACAGCTTGGCCGACTCGTCAATGCCGAACCACAAAATCACCAGCGGAATCATGGCCAGGGCCGGTATGTTGCGCACCATCTGGATGGTGGAATCCAGCAGGGTCTCTGCCACCCGCACCGAGCCGGTCAGCAGGCCCAGCAGCAGCCCCAGGCCGCCGCCAATGGCCAGGCCGGTGAGGGCGCGCGCCGTGCTCACCTTCACATGCACCCACAGCTCACCGGATTCGGACAATTTCCAGGCGGCGGCGGCCACATCCAGCGGGGCGGGCAGCACGCGGCTGGAGAGCCAACCAAGCGAGGCGCTCACCTGCCATACGGCAATCAAGAGCACCGGCACGATCCAGGGGATGAGGCGCTTCGCAACGCCGCGCAGGAAACCGGCGATGGCCTGCCAGGGCAGGTCCAGCGGGCCCAAGGCCGGGAACAGGCCACCACCCATGGTCTCCAGGGAGTCCGGCAAGTGGGCGTTGCGCACGTCGGTGGCGCTGCGGGAAGGATGCACCCTCATGCCGTGGCGCCCTCGGGCTGTGCGGTCTGGGCGGTGGTTACCGCATTGACATTGGGCGCACCCACATTCGCCACCACTTCACCCAGCGGACCAAACAGCGAGCCGCCCGAGAGCTTGCCCTGCAACTCCAGTGGCAGCAAGGGGAACACCAGCTCGGCAAAACGGTAGGCCTCTTCCAGATGCGGGTAGCCCGAGAGCACAAAGGTGTCCAGCCCCAGGGCTGCGTATTCCTGGATGCGTGCGGCCACTTGCTGCGGGTTGCCCACCAGGGCCGTGCCTGCGCCGCTGCGGGCCAGGCCCACACCGGCCCAGAGGTTGGGGCTGATTTCCAGATCGGCGCGGGTGCGCTTGATGCCACCGGAATGGAGGGCTGCCATGCGGCGCTGGCCCTCGGAGTCCATCTTGGCAAAGGCGCTTTGCGCGGTGGCCACGGTCTTGTCGTCCAGGCGGCTGATGAGGGCGTCGGCGGCGGCCCAGGCCTCAGCCTCGGTCTCGCGCACGATGACGTGCAGGCGGATGCCGAACTGCACGGTGCGATTGAGCTTTGCTGCCCGGGCGCGCACATCGGCTACCTTTTTGGCCACTTCGGCAGGGGGCTCGCCCCAGGTGAGGTAGGTCTCCACCTGTTCAGCGGCCAGGTCGTGCGCCGCGGGCGAGGAGCCGCCGAAGTACACCGGGGGATGCGGGTTTTGCAGCGGTGGGTAGAGCAGCTTGGCGCCCTTGACGCTGAGGTGCTTGCCCTGGAAGTCAAAACTCTTGCCTTCATGGCTGCGTGTGAGGATCTCGCGCCAGATGCGGATGAACTCGGCCGACTGCTCATAACGCGCAGCGTGGTCCAGGTAGACGCCATCGCCCTCCAACTCGGCCTGGTCGCCGCCGGTGACCAGGTTGATCAGCAGGCGCCCGCCCGAGAGGCGGTCAAAGGTGGCGGCCATGCGCGCTGCCAGCGCGGGCTGGTGCAGACCCGGGCGCACCGCCACCAGAAACTTCAGGCGCGTGGTGACGGGCAGCAGGCTGGAAGCCACCACCCAGGGGTCTTCGCAGGAACGTCCGGTGGGGATGAGCACGCCTTCGTAGCCCAGGCTGTCGGCGGCCTGCGCGACCTGCTTGAGGTAGTTGTGATCGATCACGCGCGCACCCTCGGCGCTGCCGAGGTAGCGGCTGTCGCCGTGGGTGGGGATGAACCAGAAAATTTTCATGAAGCGTGCTGCCAGGAGAGGTTGTGACGGTGGCGGTAAGGCGGATGTGCGTGAGGGATCAGGGTTTGGTTTTCGCGGTGACGGCCGACGCAACATGCACCGCGGGTGCGCTCCAGACGATGTCGGCCACCTGCACCGCCTTGGGTATCAGGCCCAGCTTGAAAAACGCATCGGCCACCTTTTGCTGGTCCGCCCGGGTACTGGCATTCAGGGGTGCCACCGGCGAGGCCGGGCGGCGCTGCAGGAACAGGCTGACCACACCGGCGTCCAGGCCGCTGAAATCGGCAATCAGCTTGATGGCCTGGGGGCGGCTTTCCTGTGCGAACTTGTCGGCGCGGGTCAGCTCCGCCAACAGGGCGACCACGGTGTCGCCATGCTGGGTGGCAAAGGGCAGCGAGGCCAGGTAAAACGAGTTGTTGCTGGACAGGCCGCGGCCCGTGGCCAGGGCGCGCGCCTGGATGGCCAACTGGGTGGCCGAGTAGAACGGGTCCCAGATGGCCCAGGCGTCCACGCTCTGACGCTCAAAAGCCGCGCGGGCATCGGCCGGTGTGAGGTAGATGGGGGTGATGTCGCTCCACTGCAGGCCGGCCTTCTCCACCGCACGCACCAGCAGGTAGTGGGCGCTGGAGCCTTTTTGCAGGGCGACTTTCTTGCCCTTGAGGTCGGCCAGCGTTTTGAGCGGCGATTCGCGCAGCACCAGAATGGCCGAGCTGTCGGGCTTGGGCGGCTCGGCGCCCACATAGACCAGCTCCTTGCCGGCGGCTTGGGCAAACACCGGGGGCGCGTCGCCCGTCAGTCCAAACTCCAGGCTGCCCACGGCCAGGGCTTCGAGCAACTGCGGCCCGGCGGGGAATTCCACCCAGCTCACACGCGTGTTGGGAAAGCGCTTTTCCAGCGCACCTTGCTGCCTGAGGATGACCAGATTGACAGCCGACTTCTGGTAGCCAATGCGCAGCACCTCAGGCGCCTTGCTGGCCGGTGCGGCTTGGGCAAAGGCGGGGCTGAAGACGGGCGCGCTGATGCCCCAAGTGCTGGCGCTCAGGGCCAGCAGGCGCAGCAGCTTGCGGCGTCGGGGTTGATTGGCGGTGTGCTGTGGCATGGGTGGGTCTCCGGCGTCAGGGCCTAGCTCAGGTTGACCGGTGCGGCGTGCAGCAGGTTGAGCTTTTTGGGAATCAGCTTCAACTCGAAGAAGGTGTCGGCAATGGCCTGCTGCTCGGCCAGGATGTCGCTGGTGACTGTCTTGGTGCCATAGGCAGCGCGGCCTACATAGAGCTCGGTGATGCTCTTGTCCAGGCCCAGCACGGTGGCGAGCTCGGTGGCGGCGGCGTTCTTGTTGGCGCCAATCCAGGTGTCGATGGCGTTGATCTCTTCAATGGCGATCTTCAGCACGTCGGTGTTCTTGGTGGCGAAATCGCGCGAGCTGAAGTAGTACTGCCGGTTGTTGACCACACCCGTGCCGTCGGCCAGCAGGCGCGCATCCAGCGTTTTTTGGGCGGAGGCGAGGAAGGGGTCCCAGATGATCCAGGCGTCGACAGCGCCCTTCTGGAAAGCCGCGCGTGCATCGGGCGGCGGCAAAAAGATGGGGGTGACGTCGCTGTATTTCAGGCCGTGTTTTTCCAGCAGCTTGACCAAGAGGTACTGCACGTTGGAGCCCTTGTTGAAGGCAATGCGCTTGCCCTTCAGATCGGCCACGGTCTTGATGGGCGAGTCCTTGGGCACGATGACAGCTTCCAGATGCGGACGCGGCACGGTGGCGCCCACATAGACCAGCGGTGCACCTGCGGCTTGGGCAAAGATGGGCGGGGCTTCGCCCACATCACCAAAGTCGATCGAGCCGACATTGAGGGCTTCGAGCTGCACCGGGCCGGCATTGAACTCGGTCCAGGTGATGGCCACGCCCAGCGGGGTGAGGCGCTTTTCCAGCGTACCACGTCCCTTGAGGATGGACAGCCAGCCTTTTTGGTAACCGATGCGCAGGGTGCGCGTGGCGCTTTGGGCCAGCGCGCCGCTGCCTGCAACAAGGGCTGCGGACGCGGCAGCGGTGGCCAGAAGCTGGCGGCGGTTGAGATGGGTGAGATGGTTGAGGGCCATGGTGCGGTACTTTCAAAAAGTTGGGGGCAAGCCTTCCCCGGGCTGCGTTCAGGGCAGCCTGTGGGAGGCAGAAAAAAGGGGAGCGCCGGGCCGCGCGCTGGGTGCAGCTAAACGCTACATCGCACCTGCGAGAACGGCACGGATGCAAAGCGCCCGGCATGGGCCAGCGAGGGCTTGAGTGTTTCGGTCAACAGAATGTGAACGGCAGCATCGAGCCGTGCACCAATGTCCGGGGCCACGGTGTAGGAGCCTTCGGGCGACAGCACAACTTGCGAGTCGGTGGCGAAGATGCCCGAGAGGATGTGGCGCGCACCCAGCGACTGCAGCACCGGGCGCAGCGCGTAGTCCAGTGCCAGCATGTGGTTGGGGCTGCCGCCAGTGGCCAGGGGCAGAATCGTCTTGCCGGCAAACGCGTCCTGCGGCAGCAGGTCCAGAAACACCTTGAGCACGCCGCTGTAGGCGGCCTTGTAGACGGGCGTGGCCACGATGATGACCTCGGCCTGCGCCACCTGGCCTGTGGCCTGGCTGATGGAGCGGTGGCCAAAGTCGGCCAGGATCAGGGCCTGGGGCGAGAGGTCACGCACCCGCAGACGGTCCACCAGCACGCCGCGGCTCTCCAGGCGCTGGCCCGCTGCCTCCAACAGGGCAGCGGTGCGTGAGCGCTCCGAGGGGCTTCCAGCAATCAATAGTACGGACATGGTGGGTCTTGGTGGGTGTGACAGCGTTGCTTACTTCTTGGTGTAGATCTGGTCAAAGCTGCCGCCATCGGCAAAGTGGTCTTTGTCCGCCTTTTCCCAGCCGCCAAAGGCCTGGTCGATGGTGAACAGGTCGATCTTGGCGAACTGCTTGGCGTACTTGGTCTTGGCCTTATCAGACACGGCGGGGCGGTAGAAGTTTTTGCCGGCAATGTCCTGGCCTTCTTCGGTGTAGAGGAATTTGAGGTATTCCTCGGCCACGGCGCGGGTGCCCTTCTTGTCCACGTTCTTGTCGACAACGGTCACAGGCGGCTCGGCCAGAATGCTCAAGGGCGGGGCGATCACATCAAACTTGGCGCCGAACTCTTTTTCCAGCAAGTAGGCTTCGTTCTCCCAGGCAATCAGCACATCGCCCTGGTTGCGCTGGGCAAAGGTGATGGTGGAGCCGCGCGCTCCGGTGTCGAGCACCGGCACGTTGGCGTACAGCTTGGCCACAAAGTCTTTGGCCTTGGCGTCACCGCCGTATTTGCGCTTGGCAAATTCCCAGGCTGCCAGGTAGTTCCAGCGTGCGCCGCCCGAGGTTTTCGGGTTGGGGGTGATAACTTTCACGTCGGCGCGGATCAGGTCATCCCAATCCTTGATGCCCTTGGGGTTGCCCTGGCGCACGGCAAAGATGATGGTGGAGGTATAGGGCGCGGAGTTGTGCGGCAGGCGCTTTTGCCAGTCTTTGGGCAGCCAGCCGCCATTCCTGGAGATGGCATCAATGTCACCGGCCAGGGCCAGGGTGACCACATCGGCGTCCAGCCCGTCAATCACCGAGCGCGCCTGCTTGCCCGAGCCGCCGTGGCTTTGCTTGATGGTGACGTCCTGCCCGGTCTTGGCCTTCCAGTACTTGGTGAAGGCGGCGTTGTACTCCACGTACAACTCGCGCGTCGGGTCGTAGGACACATTGAGCAGGGTGACGGGTGCTGGTGCTTGCGCGAAGGCCGTGTGGGCACTGCCCAAAGCGGTCGCCGCCAGGGCGAGGCCGGCTGCCAGCTTCAGAAACGGGCGGCGCGATGAGGCGGAAACGATGCGGTCTGTCATGTCAACTCCGGAATAAATGGCAACGCAAGAGTGCGATGGGTTGGATTCTGGAAGTCGATCAATAAACCGCAAACTACTTAATCGTCACTTCTTAATTACATAAACGTATATGCAGGGCTTGCTGACATGCGCTGACCTTCTTTCGGTTCGCGGTGCGAGAATGAAATCGTGAGCACCTCCACTACCCCAACACCAGCCGACAAGCCCGCTTACAGCGCGCTCGCGGCCACCTTCACCCGCCTGTACCGCTACAGCCACCTGGGCTCCATCGCAGGATGGGACCAGGCCGCCATGATGCCGAGCAAGGGCAATAGCGCGCGCGGCGCGGCGCTGGCCGAATTGCAGGTGCTGATGCACCAGACGCTGACCGATGCCAAGCTCTCCGGCTTGTTGCAGGCGGCAGCAAATGAGCCCCTGGAGCCGCAGGAACGCGCCAACCTGCGTGAAATGCGGCGCGACTGGGAGTCCGCCAACCTGCTGCCCGAGCGCCTGGTGGAAGCGCAGTCGTTGGCGGCCTCCCACTGCGAGCATGCCTGGCGCGCCCAGCGCAAGGCCAATGACTGGCAGGGCTTTCTGGAGAATTTCAGACCGGTGGTGACGCTGGCGCGCGAAGAGGCGCAACTGCTGTCACAGGCCAAGGGTGTGAGCCCCTACGAGGCACTGATGGACAAGTATGAGCCGGGCGCGTGCGCTGCCCATATTGAATCTGTTTTTGGCGCAGTGAAAACCTGGCTGCCGGATCTGGTGCACCGGGTGCGCGCGCAGCAGGAGAGTGACAGCGTGCTACAAGCCACAGGGCCTTTCCCCGTGGAGAGCCAGCGGGCGTTGGGCCTGGAGGTCATGGCGCTGCTGGGTTTTGATTTTGAGGGCGGACGGCTGGACATCTCCACGCACCCGTTTTGCGGTGGTGTGGCCGAAGATGTGCGCATCACCACGCGCTACTCGGAGGACGACTTTGTACGCAGCCTGATGGGCATCGTCCATGAGACGGGCCACGCCCGCTACGAACAGAACCTGCCGCGCGAGTTGCTGCATCTTCCGGTGGGGCGGGCGCGCTCCATGGGCATTCACGAGAGCCAGAGCCTGTCCTTCGAGATGCAGCTCGGCCGCAGCCCGGCCTTTGTGCAGGCCATCGCGCCCCTGGTGCACAAGCACCTGGGTGCGCAGGAGGCGCTGTCGGCCAGTAACCTGGCGCGCCTGCTGACCCGGGTGCAGCCTGGCATGATCCGCGTGGATGCCGACGAGCTGACCTACCCGGCACACATCATTCTGCGTTTCGAGATTGAGCGCGCCCTGATCGACGGCGCCATCGCGCCCGAGGACATCCCCGCGCTGTGGGACGAAAAAATGCAGGCCTACCTGGGACTGGACACGCGCGGTGATTTCCAGAATGGCTGTCTGCAGGACATCCACTGGCCCAGCGGCAGCTTTGGCTATTTCCCCAGTTACACCTTGGGCGCGATGTACGCAGCCCAGTATTTCGCCAGCATCCGCACACTACATCCGGATCTGGACGCGCGCGTGGCCGCGGGCGAGCTGTCGCCTGTGATGGACTGGCTGCGTACCCACATCTGGAGCCAGGCCAGCCTGTGGGACACCGACACCCTGGTGCAGCGCGCCACGGGCGAGACACTCAACCCGGCGCACTTCCGGGCGCATCTGGAGCGGCGCTACCTGATGGGTTGAAAAGTGTCGAAGTTGACGTGAGCTTCTGTGGCCCTGCGGCTCAGACCATGAAGCTGGTGTGCGCTGGCCTGCCGGGCAGGTTCAAGCGGCTGGTGGCCGCCGGCGCCTCCGCAATCAGCTTGCCCGCCTTGAACACCTTGAGCCGGGTGGCGCGCAGACGTATGGCCTCTACCGGGTCGCGCGCTTGCAGCAGCACCAGGTCGGCCTTGCAACCAGCCTGCAGGCCATAGCCCTGCAGGCCCATCACGCGGGCGGCGTGGGTTGTGACGGCCTCAAAGCATTGGCGCATGGCGACCTGGCTGGTCATCTGCCCCACGTGCAGTCCCATGTGCGCCACCTCCAGCATGTCGCCGCTGCCCAGCGAATACCAAGGGTCCATCACACAGTCATTGCCAAAGGCTACGTTGATGCCTGCGGCCAGTAGCTCCGGCACGCGCGTCATGCCGCGGCGCTTGGGGTAGCTGTCGTGCCGGCCCTGCAGGGTGATGTTGATCAGCGGGTTGGCCACCACGTGGAGCTGCGCCTCGGCCATCAGGGGAATCAGCTTGCTCACGTAGTAGTTGTCCATGCTGTGCATGGAGGTCAGGTGCGAGCCGGTCACCCGGCCCTGCAGACCCAGGCGCTGGGTTTCAAAGGCCAGCGTCTCCACATGGCGCGAGTGCGGGTCATCGGACTCGTCGCAGTGCATGTCCACCATCAGGCCGCGCGCAGCCGCCAATTCGCACAACAGCTTCACACTCAAAGCACCGTCCGCCATGGTGCGCTCGAAGTGGGGAATGCCACCCACCACGTCCACGCCCTTGTCCAGCGCGCGCTTGAGGTTGTCCATATGCTGCTGGGCTCCCAGCGGGCCGCGCAGCACGCCATCCTGTGGAAAGGCCACCAACTGCAGCTCTATATAAGGAGCCACGAGCTTCTTGACTTCCAGCAAAGCGTCTACCGCCAGCAGGCGCGGGTCGCACACATCCACATGGGTGCGTATGGCCAGCAATCCCTTGGCTGCGGCCCAGTCGCAATACACCAGGGCGCGCTCCACCAGAGATTCCTGCGTGAGCAGTGGCTTCAGCTCTCCCCATACCGCAATGCCTTCGAGCAGCGTTCCACTCTGGTTGACGCGGGGCAAACCGTAGGAGAGCGTCGCATCCATATGGAAGTGCGGGTCCACAAAGGGGGGCGACAGGAGCAAGCCCCCTGCATCCACCGTCTCCCGGGCGGCAGCTTGCAGCCCCTGGGTCACTTCGATGATCTTGCCGTCCTGCACGGCCACAGCCATGTTGTGGCGCCCGTCGGGCAGAGTGGCGTTGCGAATCAGCAGGTCCAGCATGGGCGCATCCTTTTGGAAAGCACCATGGTAGTGGACGTCACCAGGTGTGGCAGACAGAGACGCCTGCGCCCGCGCACTTCTTTCGATTCTTTTTATGACCTTCTTTGAAACCTGTTGAAACCGTGCCATAATCGAAGGCTGCGCTGATGACGGTGCAGGCGGGAATCGGGATAGAGAAAGTAAAAAGACTTTATCAAGAAACTTGCAAACAGCCTTAAAACTGTGTCATAATTCAAGGCTTCGCTGATCACAGTGAAGTTAGCAAGAAGGTGGTAAAAAGCTTCCTTGTGTTCCTTAAAAATTTACAGCCGATAAGCGTGGGCGTTTGAGGTGAATAGCCAAGTTCTTCGGAACTAGGTCTTAACGGACCTACAAACGCTCATGAAGTAAAAAAGATGTGAAAGTCGAGACATTAACTTGTTTAGGACAATCACGTCGATTCCAATTTATGAGTTGCACAGAGATGTGCGAAAAAATTCAAGATCGAACTATAGAGTTTGATCCTGGCTCAGATTGAACGCTGGCGGCATGCCTTACACATGCAAGTCGAACGGCAGCACGGGAGCAATCCTGGTGGCGAGTGGCGAACGGGT
>NZ_QFZK01000013.1 GCF_003415675.1 Rhodoferax lacus | reverse complement strand
CAATGCGGATGATGTCGGCAATGTCCAGGTAGGCCGAGATCGGCTTCTTGCCCGCACCCACCAGGTACGACTCATCGGCCTTGAAGCGGTGCAGGGCGAAGCGGTCTTCGTTGCTGTAGATGGCCACAGTGCGTATCCCCATTTCGGAGGCGGCACGGAGCACGCGGATGGCGATTTCGCTGCGGTTGGCGACCAATATGCTTTTGATTTTTTTCATGGCAAATCAGGGTGAAGGGTTGGAAAGAGGGTTTGTCTCGTCTGGCTCAGCAGGCGTTTGGTACGCAGGTACAAGGCACGCAAATTCCGTGCCTTGTACCTGCGTACCAGGGTCCGCGTGAACTTGCGCTTTCGCAACGGGTGCTCTGAATGCGCTCACTAGCATGCATCGGTATTTTCCTGCATCCACGATCTCGTCCAAGGAGCGCTTCATGGGATTTTTCAGCACCATTCTTGAAAAGCTGGGCATGGGCAAGGCATCTGCTGCCGCGGCAAGCGCCGATGTGCCCGCCAGTGTCACGGCCACGCCTGGCACGCCAGCGGCGCCCACGCCCATGGCGGCGGTGGACGTGGTGGCGCACTTGGCGCAGCGTGCAGCGGCCAACCCGCAAAAGCTGAACTGGCAGACCTCCATCGTGGACTTGTTGAAGCTGCTGGACATGGACAGCAGCCTGGCGGCACGCAAGGAACTGGCCACCGAGCTGGGCTGTGCCAAAAGCCTGATGGAGGACTCGGCCAGCATGAACACCTGGCTGCGCAAAGAGGTGCTGGCGCGCATCGCCGCCAACGGTGGCAATGTGCCTGCGGAATTGCTGGCTTAGGCCTGCGCCACAACAAGAAGGAAATAGCTATGCACTGGATCATTACCTTGGTAATTGGTGGCGTCGTGGGCTGGCTGGCCAGCATCGTCATGAAGACCAACGCGCAAATGGGCTGGATTGCCAACGTGGTGATTGGCGTGGTGGGCTCGCTGTTGGGCTATTGGCTGGCCGGTCTGGTAGGCATCAGCGCCACGGATGGGGTGGTGCGCTTTGTGGTTGCGGTGGCGGGGGCGGCGCTGCTGATCTTTGTCCTGGGTATGCTGGGTATCTTCCGCAAGGGCTGAGCGGGTTTGTAATGGGTGCTTAAGCCACCGGGGCACACAATCACTTACAAATATCCGACCGGCGAGCGGAAATTGCCGGTCCCACAAACGTGAATTTGACCGATTCGGACCGATAGTTGCGGGTGCCGACGCCGGGAGGGCCAAGGCCTGGCCTTAGCATGGCACCCACGCATGAATTCCGAAGCAGCGACTCTTAACAACAAAACACCGCGCCCGCATGTCTGGGGCCAAAGCAAAACGCCCTGGCGCTGGCCCGAGTCGCGTTTGCTTGGCGGCGTGCTGCTATCTCTGGTGGTGCACGGCCTGCTGCTGACCTTGCAGTTTGATATGGCCGGCCTGGGATTGCCCGACAGCCTGTTCAACGATACCGGGCGCCGCGGCGTGGAAGCCCCCATCGCCATCAAGCTCGACCCCCTGCCAGAGCCAGCGCCCAGTCCGAAAGCTGCCGAGAAAACGTCTGCTGAAATGGTGGTTCTGCCGCCCGTCCAGGCTCCACCCCTACCCAAAGCCGCGCCGGTGCGACCGGTCAAGCCCGCTGCCAAACCCAAGCCCGTGGCAGAGGTGGCACAGGAGCCGACCGACGCGCCCCCCACGGAAGATGCGCAAGTGGCCGAGGCACAGCGCGCCGAACTGGCACAGCAGCAGGCGGCAGACAAGGCCGCGCAACAAGAGGCCGCCAGACTGGAGGCCGCCCGGCAAGAGGCACTGCGCCAGGAGGCCGCACGCCAGGCCGCAGCACAACTGGAAGTGGCCAGGCAGGAGCTGCGCAGGCTGGAACAGGCCAGGCAGGAGGCCCAACGGCAAGCGGCTGCGCAGCAGGAAGCGGCGCGGGTGGCCGCAGCCCAACTGGAAGCTGCACGTGCTGCCGCCGCGCAACAGGAGGCTGCACGACTGGCCGCCGCCCAACAGGAGGCTGCACGGGTGGCCACCGCGCAACAGGAGGCTGCGAGGCTGGCCGCCGCGCAGCAGGAAGCCACCCGTCTGGAGAGCGCCCGCCAAGCCGCCGTCCAGCAGGAAGCCGCGCGACTGGAGAGCCAGCGCGCCGAAGTGATTCGCCAGGACGTGCTCAAGCAGGAAGTCGCCCGGCAAGACGCCCTGCGTGTGGAAGCCGCGCGCCAGGAAGCTGCGCGCGTGGCAGCTGCGCAGCAGGAAGCCACGCGGCTGGAGGCCCAGCGCCGCGAGGTGGCGCGCCTGGCGCTAGCGCAACAGGAAGCCACCCGACTCGAAGAGTTGCAGCAAGAGGCTGCCCGCCAGGCTGCCCAGCGCGCGGAAGCGGCCCGTGCGGCAGCGGTAGCACTGCAGGAAGCCACTCGCCAGGAAGCGCTGAAGCTGGAAGCCAGCCGTGTGGCTGCTGCCCAAGAGGCCGCACGCCAGGATGCCCAACGGGCCGAGGCCAGCAGGCAAGCCGAGGCCCGGCAGCAGGAACTGAGCAAACAGGAAGCCGCGCGCCAGGAAGCGCTGAGGCAGGAGGCCAGCCGCGTGGCCGCAGCACAGGAAGCTGCCCGCCAGGAGGCGTTGAAGCAGGAAGCCAACCGCGTAGCTGCTGCGCAAGAAGCTGCCCGCCAGGACGCCCAACGGGCCGAGGCCCGGCAGCAGGAGCAGAACAAACAGGAAGCCGCGCGCCAGGACGCACTGAAGCAGGAAGCCAGCCGCGTGGCCGCTGCACAGCGGGAAGCTGCACGCCAAGAGGCCGACCGCGCGGCATCGGCTGCTGCAGCGGCGGCAACGGCCGCAGCCGCTGAACGCCAACAGGCGGCTGCACGCCAAGCGGCTGCAACAGCGGCTGCCAATGCGGCACAACAGGAAGCCGCACGCCAGGCTGTGGCCCAACAAGCGGCAGCACAGGAAGCGGCCCGGCAGGAGGCCAGCCGACAGGAGGGACTGCGCCAGGAAGGCGAACGCCAGGCTGCAGCGCAAAGAGAGGGCGCACGCCAGGCCGCCCTGCAGCAGGAGGCCGCGCGTGCCGAAGCGGCACGGCAAGACGCGCTGCGCCAGGACCAGGCCCGCCAGGAAGCAGCACGGCAACAGGCCGCGCGTACAGCGGCCGAACAGGCAGCCGCCCTGCAGCGTCAGCAGGCCGCACGCGTGCCCGACCTGCCCACCGAAGCCCCGGCTGAAAAGCCGCGCAAGCGCACCCTGATTGGCCGCGCCGACCAGGACGACCGTCTGGCCGTGTATGCCGAGAGCTGGAGCCAGCGGGTGCAGATGAACGCGGAGTTCGAGTTTCTGGAAGCCGCCAAGAGCGGCCCCTACACCAACCCCATCGTCACAGTGACCCTGAACAAGGACGGCAGTGTGGAGAGCGTGGCGTTCAAGCGCTCCAGCGGCACACCAGCAATTGACGCCGCGATTGAAATCATCATCAAGTCACTGGCGCCCTACCGGCGCATACCGGCCGATCTGGCGCTGGACTACGACGTGGTGGAAGTCACCCGGCTATGGACCTTTGGCAATGGCTTGCGCCTGACCAAAACCGGCCGGTGATGGGAGGCTACCCCGCGAGTCCCACGTACACCTCTTGCACGTCATCGTGCGCGTCGATGGCGGCCAGGAAAGCTTCTACCTCTTCCAGCGCTTCGGCGCTCAGGGATGTGGGGTCTACCGGGTTCTTGGGCTTGTAACCGAGCTTCATGGACAGCACGTTGAAGCCTTGCGCGGGCAGGGCGCGGCTCACCAGGTCCAGGTCGGCCGGGGCGGTGAGGAACAGGGTGTTGCCTGCGTCCTCGCCGGGCTCCAGGTCTTCTGCACCGGCCTCGATGGCGGCGGTTTCGGCGTCTGCGCCGGGGGTGGCGGGTGCAGCCTCGATCATGCCCAGATGGTCAAAGTCCCAGGCCACCGAGCCGCTGGTGCCGAGCTGGCCCTTGCGGAACAGCACGCGCATTTCGGGCGCCGTGCGCTTGACGTTGTCGGTCAGGCATTCCACCATCACGGCCACCTGGTGCGGGGCATAGCCCTCGTACATCACGCGCTCGTACTGGGTGGCATCATCACCCACACCGGAGCCCTTTTTCAGGGCCCGGTCCAGCGTGTCCTTGGGCATGGAGACCTTGCGGGCCTGCTCCACCACCAGGCGCAGGCGCGCGTTGCTGGCGGGGTCGGCGCCATTGCGCGCGGCCACGGTGATTTCCTTCACCAGCTTGGTGAACATCTTGCCTCTGGCATTGGCTGCCAGATCTTTACCCTTTGCTTTCCACTGCGCGCCCATGACGGATATTCCTTTAATTGGTGGCGCCTGCTGGCACCGGTAGGTGGGGGGATTCTAAGACCCCGCCTGCACGGCGCCCGCGCGCGGGCGCAGGAAGCACAGCGCAATGGCTGCCGCCAGCCCCTGGAACAGGATGATGGACAGCACCGATCCACTCCAGCCCCAGCCCTCAAAGGCCAGCCCGGCGATCCAGGCCCCGGCCGCACCTCCGGCGTAATAGCTCAGGTAATAGATGCCGGTGGCCAGTGAGCGGCCCTCGGTGACGGTGTCGGCAATGTGGCTGATGGTGGCCGACTGGCAGATGAAGACGCCGCAGGAACTCAGCGCCAGCCCGGCGATCACCGCCAGGAGCACCGGCAGCAAGGTCAGCAGCAGGGCGCAGGCCGACAGCGCCAGCATGCTCAGCACCGTGCGCAAAAACCCATGGCGCACGATGAAGCGCCCGGCCTGCGGCGTAACCACCACGCCCAGCAGATACACCGCAAACACATTGGCCAGCCCGGCGCTCGACAGGTGAAAAGGCGCCTCGGCCAGGTACAGATTCACATAGGTGAAGCTGCCCACCAGCGAAAACAGCACGCAAAAGCCCAGGCCGCAGATGGCCACAAAGCGCCGGTTGCGCAGGTGCCGCGCCAGCGTCTGCAGCGCCACGGGGAAATTGCGGTTGGCCACGAAGTGGCGCGAGGCGGGCAGGGCCCGCAGCACCCAGATGGCGCCCAGCAGGTTGAGCACGGCCAGAGCCACATAGGCACTGCGCCAGCCCATCACATCGCTGAGGTGCCCGGTGATGAAGCGCCCGCAAAAACCGCCCATGACGGTGCCGCCCACATAGGTGCTGGTCATGCGCGCCACCCCACCGGAGCGGAACTCTTCCGACAGGTAGGCAATCATCACCACCACAATGCCGGGCACCACCAGGCCCTGCAAAAAGCGCAGCAGCACGATGGTGTGCAGGTCGCCCGCCAGGGCAATCAGGCCGGTGGGCAGGCACAGGGCAAACAGCGCGCTGCACAGAATGCGCTTGCGCCCCAGTGCGTCGGACAGCATGCCGATGAAGGGCGACACCAGGGCAATGGCCAGCACGGTGGCACCCACGGTGGCCCCGGCCTGCAACGGTGTGGCCGCAAAGTCGCGCATCAAGAGGGGCAGCACAGCCTGCATGGAGTACACATTCAGGAAGGCAAAAAAGCCAATCACCCAGACCACCGGGCGAGAGGCCTGTACGCCGTCGCCCAGCACCAGCAGGCGCAACCGGGCCCACAGGGAGGCAGGCGTTGCAGAAGTAGACGGAGGGGATGGGGACATGCGCAGAGGGTGATGCTACCGCGCCGGACATTGCACCATCAGCAATAATCCAGGCCAGCTTTGGAAAGAGTCTATGGACCGTTTGATGTCAATGCGGGTGTTTCAAAAGGTCATAGACGAAGGTGGCTTTGCCGCGGCCGCCCGCGCCCTGGACCTGTCGCCCGCCGTGGTGACCCGCCTGGTGGCCGATCTGGAAGCGCATTTGGGCACCCGGCTGCTCCACCGCAGCACGCGCCGCCTCTCGCTGAGCGTGGCAGGCGAGGCCTACCTGGAGCGCCTGCGCCTGATCCTGCAGGACATTGACGAGGCCGACCAGGCCGTAAGCTCCCACACCCATGAACTCGCCGGTGTGCTGCGCATCCTGGCGCCGCCCGTGCTGGCCACCCACGTGCTGGCGCCGCTGATTGCGGGCTTTCGCCAGCTGCACCCCAAGATCCTGCTGGACATTGAGGTGGCCGCCTACAAAGAGCCGCCGGTGGAGGACTACGACATCACCCTGCTGCCCACCGATGACCAGTTCAATGGGGAGGTGGTGGCGCGCAAGGTCTCGACCACCGAGGCCATCCTGGTCTGCGCCCCGAGCTACCTGTTGGGCCGCATGCAGCCCTTCAAGCCGGAGGACCTGACCCAGCACGACGTGCTGCGCCTCAAGACCGCAGGCGGCCAGCCGCGCCATTGGCGCCTGTTCAATACAGACCAGAACGACCTGGCCGTGGACGTGGCCGTCGACCCCGGCCTGTGGGTGAACCACAGCGACACCCTGCTGCGCGCCACACTGGACGGCGCAGGCATCACCTCGGTGGCGCTGGACCTGGTGGCGCCCTACCTGATGCGCGGCGAGTTGCTGCGCGTGCTGCGGCCCTGGATCGCCGGGCGCCTGACCCTGTACGCCGCCCTGCCCAGCCGCCAGTTCATCCCCGAGCGCAGCCGGGTGTTTCTGGACTACCTGATCGAGCAGACGCGCTTCCAGGTGAACGCGGCCACCCTGGCCTGCAACGCCTGCTAGGCGCCAGCGGGCCTGAAGTGGACGTGCGTCTGGGGCCACAAACTGCGCCTGTGGTCCCGCAGGCCCGGCGCCCATTGAACCTTTTTCCCCAAATAAGGGCCTCACGCGGCTGAATGCTTCGCATAATTCATTCCAATACAAAGCCAGTACTGGCAAACGAGGGGATGTGAGATGAACAAGCTGACCAAGTTGTGTTTTGTTCCAGGCGTGGACCCGCAGCTGCTGGAGCAAACCCTGTCCAGCTGGCAAGCGGCCTTCCCGCACATGGGGGTGTGTGCCTTTCTGCCGGAAGCCCGCAAAGACCAGCTGGGCCTGCTGCAGACGCAGTGCGCACAACGCCACATTCCTCTGGTGGGCGGCATTTTTCCGGCTCTGGTCCACCAAGGGGCCTTTCACACCGACGGGCTGTGGCTGCTGCGTTTTGACGTGATGCCCCACTACACACTGCATGCCGATCTGCCACAGGATGCAGACGGCGTCGAGCAGCTGGTGCAATCCATTGCGCAGCAACTGACCCCGCATCTGGTGGGCCACCCGGAGGCCACGCTGTTCATGCTGTTTGATTCCATGGTGCCCAACACCGGCAGCTTGCTCGATGCCCTCTATTTGCGTCTGGCCAACCGCGTGCACTATGCCGGCGCCAACGCCGGCAGCGAGACCTTCACCCCCATGCCCTGCCTGTTTGATGGGGAACGCCTGGTGAGCAACGGCGTACTGCTGGTGCTCTTGCCCGACCACCAGGGCGCTGTGCTCGAGCACGGCTACCACGCGCCCGAGCGCACCGTGTGCGCCACCAGCACCCATGGCAACTGCGTCACGCAGATTGACTGGCGGCCCGCCTTTGAGGTGTACCAGGAGCTGGTGGAAAACCAGTACGGCGTGCAGATCAACGCCGCCAATTTTTACGAACATGCGGTGCACTTCCCCTTTGGCATCGTGCGCGCCAACCACCATGTGGTGGTACGCATTCCGGTGATGCTCAACCCGGACGGCTCGCTGTTCTGCGTGGGCGAGGTGCCGGCCAACTCCGTGCTCACCCTGCTGGCCAGCCCGGCCGTGGACAGCACCGAAACCCTGCAGGTGCTGTGCACCGGCCTTGCCGCCATGGACGCCGGCCCCGGGGCCACTGAGCTGCTGCTGTTTTACTGCGCCGGGCGGCGCATGCACCTGGGGCTGGAAAGTGCCACCGCCGAACTGCAGGCCTTGGGGCAACGCCTGCCGTCGGTCCAGGTGGCCGGCGCCTTGTCGCTAGGCGAGATTGGTGGTTCCCGCCAGCACGACTATCCCCTGTTCCACAACGCCACGCTGGTGGCGGCCCACTGGTAGCCGCACGCCATGCCGCAACAACAGATTCTGCTGGTCCTGTACGACCTGGCCGTCACGATTGGCGGCGAGGTCAAGCTGCATTCCCTGCTCACCCGCACCCTGCAGCGCCTGCTGTACCACACCTCCTATTCGGCCGGCTTTGTCTGCCTGGACATGCCGAGCTGCCAAGGTTCGGGTGCCAACGTGCCAGTGCGTTTGAGCGCAGCCGTGGGTGATTTCGAGCTGATTGCACAGCTTGACAAGCCCATGGAGCTGCCCTGCGAGCTGCTCTATGGCTGCGCCGAACACGCCAGCCTGCCCGCAGAACTGCTGGCGCATCTGGGCACCACACGCACCAGCTACCAGTCGTATCTGAGGCTGCCACTGGAGAACAACGGTGTGCTGATGCTGCTGGCCGTGCAGGCGCCCGAATCACCGTTCAAGCTGGAGCAGGTGCTGCAACCGGTGCTGGCGCAACTGGCCAAAGCCATCGTGCTGTGCCGGGCCCAGGACGCGCAGCAGGCCGCGGCCCAGGCCGAACAGGACAAACTCAAGAACTCCCTGCAGCAGATCGAGAGCCAGTTCAAGACCCTCATCGAGCTCAGCCCGATTGGCGTGGGCCTGTCCTGTGACGGCATTGTGGTCGATGCCAACCGGTCTTTTCTGACCCTGTTTGGCTACGACAGCATTGACGAATTGCGCGGCCAGCCACTCACCAACTGCATTGCGCCCGAGCAGCGTGCCGCAATTGCGGAACGCGCCAGGCTGCGGACCCTGGGCCAGGCGTCGGAGGCCACCTACGAGACCACCGGGCTGCGCCGGGATGGCTCCACCTTTTCGTTCCTGGTCTCGTCCCGGCGGGTCGAGACGGATCTGGGGCCCAGAACCTTTTCCTACTTCATTGACCTGACCGAACAAAAGGCCGCCGAGCAACAACTGCGCTCCATCAACACCATGATGCGCCAGGTAATCGAGACAGCGCCGCTGCGCATCTTCTGGAAGGACAGCGAGTTGCGCTACCTGGGCTGCAACCAGGCGTTTGCACGCGATGCCGGGTTTCAGAACCCGGAGGAACTGGTGGGCAAATTCGACACCGACCTGGGCTGGCACGAGCAGGCCGAGCTGTACCGCGCCGATGACCTGCGGGTGCTGCGCAGCCAGACCCCGAAACTCAACTTTGAAGAACCCCAGACCACGCCCGATGGGCAGCACATCTGGCTGCGCACCTCCAAGGTTCCGCTGATGGGGCCGCACGGAGAGAAGGTGGGCCTGCTCGGTGTGTATGACGACATCACCGCGCAAAAGCAGGCGCAGGAGCACATCCACCAGCTGGAACACTTTGACTCGCTTACCGGCCTGCCCAACCGCCAGTTCCTGCAGGACGCCCTGCACAAGGCCATGGCGGTGAGCGCCAACACGCATCGCCATGGCGCCCTGCTGTTTCTGGACCTGGATAACTTCAAGTCCTTCAACGACAGCCGGGGCCCGGCCCAGGGCGACCAGTTGCTCGATGAGGTGGCCCAGCGCCTGCGCGGCTGCGTACGCGAGGGCGGCATGGTGGCCAGGCACGGAGGCGACGAGTTCATCCTCCTGCTCGAAGGCCTGCATGAGCTGCCCAAGGAAGCAGCGGCACAAGCCGAGCTGGTGGCAGAGAAGATCCGCACGGCGCTGGCCCAGCCCTACCTGCAAGAAGGCAGCAAGGCGCTGATCACGGGCAGCATCGGCATCGTGCTGTTCAGGGAGCATGCGGTGACGGTGGACTCGCTGCTCAAGCACGCCGACGCCGCCATGTACCAGGCCAAGAATGCCGGGCGCAACACCATCCGCTTTTACGACCCCAAGATGCAGTCCGAGCTGGAAGCACGCCTGATTCTGGTGGCCGACCTGGGCCAAGCCCTGGACCGGCAGCAGCTGCTGCTGTATTTCCAGAAACAGGTGAATGCCCAGGGCCACTGCCTGGGCGCCGAGGTGCTGCTGCGCTGGGCACATCCCGAGCGCGGGCTGGTGTCTCCGGCGCAGTTCATTCCGTTGGCAGAAGAAACCGGCGCCATCATTCCGATTGGCCTGTGGGTGATTCAGACCGCCTGCAGGCAACTCAAGACCTGGCAGGCACATCCCGGCCTGCGCGAGCTGACACTGGCCGTTAACGTCAGCGCCAAGCAGTTCCACCAGCCTGATTTTGTGGACCAGGTGCGCCGCGTGCTGCTGCAAACCGCTGCCAAGCCTGCGCAGCTGAAACTCGAACTTACCGAAAGCGTGGTGCTGGAGCAGGCCGAGGACACCATTGCCAAGATGCGCGAACTCAAACTGCTTGGCATCAGCTTTTCGATGGACGACTTCGGCACCGGCTACTCGTCACTGCAGTACCTCAAGAGACTGCCGCTGGACCAGCTCAAGATCGACCAGGGCTTTGTGCGCGACATCACCACCGACCCCAACGACGCCGCCATCGTGCAAACCATCATCGCCATGACGGAAGCCCTGGGCCTGAACGTGATTGCCGAGGGCGTGGAGACGCGCGAGCAGCAGGACTTCCTGGAGCAGCGCGGCTGCCACACCTTCCAGGGCTATTTCTTTGGCAGGCCCATGCCGGTGGCGCAGTTTGAGGCAGATGTAGGCAAATAGCGCAGGCCGGGGCGTGCCGCGGCCTGCTTGGCCCTGGGCTTAGAACAGGACCGGCTGTCCGCTTTGGGCGCTCAGCGTTGCGGCATCGGCCAGCTTTTGCGCAGCCACGCCGTCGGCCACGGTGGTCTTGAAGGGCGCACCGGACTGCAGGCATTCAAAGAAGTGCTCGATCTCCAGACGGTAGGCGGCAGCGTAGCGCTGCAGGAAGAAGGCCTCGGGCTTGTCGGCATGGATGCCAGCCGCATTCCACTGCACCACCTCGGTGGGTGTGTGGTTGCCACATTGCAGCAGGCCCAACGAGCCCAGCACCTCAAAGCGCTGGTCGTAGCCATACGCCGCGCGGCGCGTGGTGTTGATCTGGCACAGGCGGCCCTTCTGGGTGCGGATGGTGACGGCGGTGCTGTCGTAATCACCGGCCGCGCCAATGGCCGGGTCGGTCAGCACGGAGGCGGTGGCGCTCAGCCAGGCGGCTTCGTCGCCGTCGGCGCAGAGAATCCAGCGGAACACATCGAAGTCATGGATCAGCATATCGCGAAAGATGCCGCCAGACGCCTTGATGTATTCCACCGGTGGGGCGCCGGGGTCGCGGCTGGTGATGATGAGGCTCTCGGGCGCGCCGATTTCACCGGCAGCCAGACGGCGGCTGGCGTCGTTGAAGGTGGGGTCGAAACGGCGCTGGAAGCCGATCATGCAAGACACGCCTGCCGCCTTGACGGCTTCGCCGCAGGCCACCGCGCGGGCCACGGACAGGTCTACCGGCTTTTCGCAGAAGATGTGCTTTCCCGCAGCGGCCGCACGGGTGATCAGGTCGCTGTGGGTGTCGGTGGAGGAGCAGATGGCCACGGCATCCACACTCTTGTCGGCCAGCGCGGCCTCAATGGTGGCCACCTGCGCGCCATGCTTTTGCGCCAGTTCGGCAGCGGCCGCGGGCACTGGGTCAAACACGTATTTCAGCTGCACGCCCGGAAGGGCCGCCAGGTTGGAAGCGTGGATGCGGCCAATGCGGCCTGCGCCAAATACTGCAACGTTTTTCATGGGAATTCTCTGGTCGGAGGTTTGGAAAGAAATTTCTAATGTGGATTATATTTGAATATGGTTTCAAACAGACACGCAGTGCGCAACTGTGGGGGCTCTCGACAATCCCGCGCCGGGCCGCCCCAAGCGGGATTAGCCCCCTGAGGGGGCAGCACAGTACACGCAGTGACAAGCGTGGGGGCTCTTATACAGTCGGTTTGTAAGGCAGCTCCAGCGTGTAGGCCAGGGCAATGAACAGGCTTTGCGCCAGGCCCATGGTGCTTGAGAGTGAGCGAAACCCCAGCGTGGAGTTGTCCTGCACCACCAGCGTCACATGGGCCAGCTTGGCCAACGGGCTCATGCGGCTGTCCGATATGGCCACCAGCTTGGCACCGCGTTCGGTGGCCGCTTTGGCCACGGCAAGGGTTTCCTCGGCGTAGGGCGAAAACGAGATGGCAATCATCACATCGCCCCGGCGCACCGAGCGCACCTGCCCCTGGTGCATGCTGCCCAGGCCACTGACCAGGCAGATGCGCTTGTCGGTGTGCTGCAGGGCGTACTCCAGATAGGCGGCGACGGGGAAGGAGCGGCGCGAGGCCGCCACCCAGATGCAGTCGCTGGCTGCCAGCAGGTCCACCGCCTTCTTCAATGCGGCGGCGTCCAGGCTGCTTTGGAGCTCATGCATGCCCGCCACACTGCCCGCCAGAAACTCCTTGGCAATGTCGATGCTGGAGAGGGTGTTGCTGCCGGACTCGATCAGGTCGCGGATGCGCGCCTTGTAGTTGCGGCTGGGGGCGAGCTGGCGCGAGAGGTTGTCGCGGAAGATGGCCTGCAACTCACTGAAACCCGAGAAGCCAAAGTGCTTGGCAAAGCGCACCACCGCCGAGGGCTGCACGCCGCACTGGCGGGCCAGCTCCTGAATGCCTTCTATGCCCACATGGTCGCGGTTCTTCTCGATGTGCAGGGCGATCACCTTGAGCTGCTTGCTTAAGGATTCGTACTCGGCCGAGATGCGCTTGATGGTTTGGTCCGCGCTGGGGCGCGGGGGGGTAGCAGAGGTCGCAGTTGCCATGGTGTTCTATCTGGATGTTGTTGTTAGAAAGAATTTTCGCTCAGATAGGTCGCCATGGGGAAGTTCAGACCCTTGCTTGCCAAATGCGAGGGTCCCTGCTGCCATGAACTCAAGTGCAAGACCTACGCGCTTAGACTCATACCACCCGCTTGCTTCAATGAACTCCGCACTGGCAGCACGAAGAAAAGTAACCTGCAAACTCATTGCCTGGTGTTGGCAATAGCCGCTGCCTTTACTTCACTCCAGGGTACAACGTCATCAGGATTGGCAAGATGGTCTGCAAGGCGGCGGTCGAGTTCCATCTTCTGGGCTGGCGTCAAAGACGGCACGGCACCACGACTAACGATGCCATCCCAAATAGCCTCTACCAGTTCGATTTGCTCGTCAATGTCGAGCACACGCGCTTGCTGCAAGAGCTGAGTGTTCATGGTCTGGATTCCGTTGGGTGGCGATGGGGCAATACTAGCGCTCAAAACTCCTTAAGTCGAACGCAAGCCGGTCATCTGAATTCACTGGCCTGTTCGCAGGCAGCGCCGGTGCCCGGAACTGCCTGCACCCTGTTTTCTTATGCCGTTGCCAGTTCCTTGGCCGGGCTGCTGGCCACCAGCGGCGAGCGGATCAGGAAGTCAAAGGCGCTCAAGGCCGCCTTGGCGCCGTCGCCGGCCGCGATCACGATCTGCTTGTAGGGCACGGTGGTGCAGTCACCAGCGGCAAACACGCCGGGCACATTGGTGTGGCCCTTGGCATCGATGACGATCTCGCCAAAGCGGCTGAGCTCCACGGTGCCCTTCAGGAACTCGGTGTTGGGCACCAGGCCGATTTGCACGAACACACCTTCAAGTTCCACATGGTGTTCGGCTTCCGAGGCCCGGTCCTTGAAGCGCAGGCCGTTGACCTTTTGGCCGTCGCCGGTGATCTCGGTGGTCTGCGCGTTCACGTGGATGGTGACGTTGGGCAGGCTCTTGAGTTTGTTGACCAGCACCGCATCGGCCTTGAGCGCATCGGCAAACTCCACCAGGGTGACGTGCTTGACCACACCAGCCAGGTCGATGGCGGCTTCCACACCGGAGTTGCCGCCGCCAATCACGGCCACATGCTTGCCCTTGAACAGCGGGCCGTCGCAATGCGGGCAATAGGCCACGCCCTTGTTCTTGTACTGGGACTCTCCCGGCACATTCACATTGCGCCAACGCGCACCCGTAGACAGGATCACGCTCTTGGCCTGCAGGCTGGCGCCATTGGCCATCTGCACGCTGATCAAGCCACCGGCCTCACTTGCGGGGATGATTTTGTCGGCGCGCTGCAGGTTCATGATGTCCACCTCGTAGTGGCGCACCTGCGCTTCCAGTGCGGCGGCGAACTTGGGGCCGTCAGTCTCCAGCACCGAGATGTAGTTCTCGATGGCCATGGTGTCATTGGTCTGGCCGCCAAAGCGCTCGGCGGCCACGCCCACGCGGATGCCCTTGCGCGCGGCGTACACGGCGGCTGCGGCACCGGCGGGGCCACCACCCACGATGAGCACATCGAAGGGTGCCTTGGCCGTGAGCTTGGCGGCTTCGCGCTGCTCGGAGTGCACGTCGAGCTTGGCCACCATTTCTTCCAGCAGCATGCGGCCCGAGCCAAACAGCGCGTCGTTCAGGAACACCATGGGCACGGCCATGACCTGGCGGCGGTCCACCTCGGCCTGGTTGAGCGCGCCGTCAATCACGGTGGTGTGCACGCGGGGGTTGAACACGGCCATCAGGGTGGCTGCCTGCACCACGTCCGGGCAGTTGTGGCAGGACAGGGACATATAGACTTCAAAATTGAAGTCGCCGTCCAGGGCCTTGATCTGCTCCAGCACTTCGGGCTCCACCTTGGGTGGGTGGCCACCGGTCCACAAGAGCGCCAGCACCAGCGAGGTGAACTCATGGCCCAGCGGGATGGCGGCAAAGCGCACGCCGGTGGTCTCGCCTTCGCGGGCAATCACAAACGAGGGGGTGCGCGCATCGGTGCCCGACTCATCCAGGCTCACCTTGTCGGACAGGCTGGCGATTTCCACCAGCAGCTCGCGCAGTTCGGCAGAGCGCGCGCTGTCGTCCAGCGTGGCGATCAGGCGGATGGGCTGGCGCAGCATGCCCAGATACGTCTGCAACTGGGTCTTCATGGTGGATTCAAGCATGGTGTTTCCTTCTAGGGTTTCGCGCTTGTGGCGCGGTGGGACGCAATGCGCGGATGGCGCGCGGACGGGAGCAATACGGGTGGGGCAATGGCTCTGACGGAAGGGGCGCCCCTGTTGGCGCACCCCTTCGAGCTGAGCGACTGCTGAGCTATTTCTGAGCTACTACTTAGATCTTGCCAACCAGGTCCAGGGAAGGAGCCAGGGTCTTCTCGCCCTCTTTCCACTTGGCGGGGCAGACTTCACCGGGGTGAGCGGCGGTGTACTGGGCAGCTTTCAGCTTGCGCAGGGTTTCACCCACGTCACGGGCGATTTCGTTGGAGTGGATTTCCAGGGTCTTGATGATGCCGTCGGGGTTGATCACGAAGGTGCCGCGCAGTGCCAGGCCTTCTTCTTCAATATGCACGTCAAACGCGCGGGTCAGGGTATGGGTGGGGTCGCCCACCAGAGGGAACTTGGCCTTGCCCACGGCAGGCGAAGTCTCGTGCCAGACCTTGTGCGAGAAATGCGTGTCGGTGGTGACGATGTAGACCTCGGCACCGGCCTTCTGGAATTCAGCGTAGTTGTTGGCCGCGTCTTCCACTTCGGTGGGGCAGTTGAAGGTGAAGGCTGCCGGCATGAAGATCACGACGGACCACTTGCCCTTGAAGGAGTCTTGCGTCACGGGGACGAACTTGCCGTTGTGAAAGGCCGTGGTGGCAAAGGGCTGGACGGGGGTGTTGATCAGGGACATGGTTGAATCTCCTAAAGAGGTTAAATGACGATGGAGTGAAGACTTTCGATTGACGCTAGCTATTCACTGGTAGCGAGAATACCGCGATTTATGCTGCCCTGCACCCCCCGGGCCATGGTTTGTTTCAATGGGGTGCATAGGCAATGGCTTGACTGGGAATAGCCAGGTGCCATCCAAATGCACATACACATCGTCGACTTCTCCCGTTGCCAGCTAGTCCTTACCCAGTTCCTTCTTTGCGGCCGTTTCGTAGTTGTCGGAGAGGTAGCGCAGGAACAGAAAGGACAGCATGCAATCACGGAAGTCGTCCGCATCCATGGCCCCGCGCAGTTGGTCGGCGATGCTCCAGAGCGTGTTGCCCAGTTGCCTTTGATTGGTCTCGGTCATTTTTTGGGGCGTCGTTTGATCTTGGTTTCCAGCGCTTGGAGGTCGGCTGCGTCCTGCTGATCAGCCGCGTTGGCGTCCGCCCGTTTGCGGTCTTGGTCGAACCGGGTGTAAAGCTCCCCCGTGCGCGCTTCCATCTGCCCATGGCTGATGGTGCCGGTGTGGGTGAGTAGCGGGAAGCCGTTGGACGAGATGATCTGATCGCGCACCTTTTGGCAAAAAGCGCTTCTCGGAGTCCCGAATGCGCGCCAGCATCGCGTCGAAGTAATCCGGACGGCCGTCGGGGTTCTTCATCCGCTCGTCGTCCATCACGAAGCCCTCGACCAGGTACTCCTTCAGGACAGTGGACGCCCAGCGGCGGAACTGCACGCCACGCGGTGAGCGCACGCGGTAGCCGACAGCGAGGATGGCGTCGAGCTTGTAGAGCTTGGTCAGGTAGTTTTTGCCGTCGGCGGCAGTTACCGAGGATTCCTCGGTAACTGATTTCTCCTCCAGCTCCCCGTCCTTGAAGATGTTCTTGAGGTGCAGCCCCACGTTGTCAGTGCTCACGTCAAAGAGCTCGGCCATTTCACGCTGCGTCAGCCAGACCGTTTGGTCTTTAGCCCGCAGCTTGATCTGGCTGCGGCCGTCTTCGGCGGTGTAAAGGATCAGGGCGCTCATACTTCAACTGCCTCCGGGGATGGGGAAAGCTGCTGCATCAGACCTTTCTTGTGGGTCTTGAGGGCTGCGAACTTTTGTGACTCCAAGGTGATCAACTCGTCGAGGCTGCTCAGGCACGAGACGATACGTTGTTGCTCATCGATCTCGGGGTGACGATTTCATCCAGCAGCCTGGAGAACTCGGCTTCGGTCAGCTTGACGCGGTTGAGGGCCTCGAACTTCTCCCGAAAGTTCTTTTCCAGCGCGGCGCGGTCGCGGATATCGACGCGGTATTCGTACTTCAGGTTCTGAAGCTTGCCAATGAAGCCGTATTAGATGTGCTCTTCTTTGACGGCGTGGCTAGTCGCTCCAGGCGGCAGATCGTAGGTGAACTTGGATGAAGGCATGGAGGAGAAAGTGCGTTGGCTACGGACAGAAAGGCAATGCAGGTGGCGGGTTGCTATTCATTGTGACGCTTGGCCTATGCAGTTACGTGTCTTGATGCCTCGATTATGAGGCGGGAGGGCTTCAGCTCAATTCTCTACACAACGTGTAGACGATCTCCTGCTCAGGAAATCCCCTTGCCGAAATCTGCCGTCAAGGCACCCACTTGTACACCCACAGGGTGCACCGTTGCCAATCTGAACCGTCTACCCCGCAGGGACAGTAAGCACACCGGTAAGAATCGCGATCGTGAACACGGCCAGACCTGTCGTCACGACATAGGCCAGGAGCCTGAATAGCGGTCGCGGGATCTGTGCGAGGTGGGGCTGGCCGTTGGGATACCGCACCGTCACGCTGCTGCCTTCGCGCGGTCGACTTGTTCCGCTGAAACCATCGACAAACTGCATGGGTCCGTTCTCGGACTCGAACCGAACGACCGCCGTGTAGGTGCTGACTCTGTCACTGTCGACAGAAGTTTGAATGTCGACGATCTTTCCGATTGCGGTCTGCTCCCCGCCCAAGCGGCGCAGGTCTTCGCGCAACAGGTTCCAGAGCATGGCGAGACAAAGCAGCAGTCCGGTTATCGCCGTGGCAGTTTGCATGTCGTTTAATTCCCAAGAGTAGAAAACGGGGCGAGGGTTGAGCGCCGATGCTTCGCCGTCGTCAACGCATCGGATGGGAGTTTTGCAACCCATTCTGTACTAAATGACACCAAAGCCGTCACAGCGGTGCAGGGCACACAGGGCAGTCAGGGCTTCTGGCCGATACGCGACAATCAAGGCTTAGCCAGAGAACTTCATGCAAACCAAAAATATCTCCCTTCTCCCCGTCCTCTTCGCCATCGCCGCGAGCACATTGGTTCCCAGCGCGCCATCCTTTGCGGCCGCACACAAAGAAAACAAGCCCGCAAAGGCCAAGAAGGCCGTCACTCCCAAGAAAGCCGCAGCCGCCGTGAGCACCTTGCCGGCACTGGCCGCCCAGACCGCCCTGGCGGGCAACCCGCCGGCCTTGCCCGCCAAAGCCTGGCTGCTGATGGACTTTGACTCCGGCGAGGTGCTCGCTGCGGCCAACCCGGATGAGCCGCTGCCGCCGGCGTCTCTTACCAAGATGATGACCAGCTACCTGATCGAGCAGGCGCTGCGCTCGGGCAAGCTCAAGCAAACCGACCTGGTCTCTGTGAGCGAGAACGCCTGGTGCCGGGGTTCGAGCACCGAGTCGTGCATGTACCTGCCGCTCAACAGCCAGGCCACGGTCATCGACATCCTGCGCGGCATCATCATCCAGTCGGGCAACGACGCCTCCAAGGCGATTGCCGAGCACATGGCCGGCTCGGAAGCGGGCTTTGCCAAGCTGATGAACGCCGAGGCCCAGCGCCTGGGCATGACGCACACGAATTTTGTGAACCCCACGGGCCTGCCCGACCCGGCGCACAAGTCGTCTGCGCGTGACCTCGCCATCCTGGCGCGCGCCATCATCCATGACAGCGCGGACTATTACCCGATCTACGCCGAACGCGATTTCAAGTACAACGGCATCAAGCAAGGCAACCGCAATGCCCTGCTGTACACCGACCCGACCGTGGACGGACTCAAGACCGGCCACACCGAAGACGCAGGCTACTGCCTGGTCACCTCCTCCAAGCGCAGCGACATGCGCCTGATCACGGTCATCCTCAACACCAGCAGCGCGCAGGCGCGGGCGGATGAGACGCGCACCCTGCTCGGTTGGGGCTTCAGCAGCTTCGAGAAGGCCACCCCGATTCAGCCCAACGCAGTGGTCGGCACGGCCAAGATCAGCTTTGGCAAGGCCGACAAGGTGGACGCGGTGTTGGGCGCACCGTGGCTGTTGACCGTGCCGCGCGGCCAGCAGGTGCAGACCACGGTAGAGCTCACGCCGGGCCTGGAGGCGCCGGTGGCCAAGGGCGCTGTGGTCGGCAAAGTGATCGCCACCTCCAACGGCAAGCCCGTGGGCGAAGCCCCGCTGGTCGCGGCCGTCGATGTGGAGCGCGCGGGCCTGCTGCTGCGCATGTGGCAGCACGTGGGCAAGTTGTTCGGGAAGTGATGCCTGTCAGGCCAACCGCCTGATTGCGCTGCCCGCCGATGACCCACTACCGCCAGTGGAGCGCAGCATTCGCTTCCTACTTCACCTTCATGGGCTTGTGGACGGCGTTTGGCCCCAGCACGCTGATGGCGTCCAGCCCACAGGCCGCACCCCTGGCGCTGGCCTGCATCACCCTGGCCTATTTCGTGGCCACGCCCTTTGTGCGCCTGCTGTGGATGCGCCTGGGCTTTGCCCGCACCGTGGTGCTGATGGGTGGCGGGGTCTGCCTGGCGCTGTGCACCGCAGCGGTTGCGCCGCAGTGGCTGGCCTGGTGCGTGCCACTGGCGTTTTTCTTTGGCTCGGGCTCCTACACCCTGTGCGAAACCAAAATGCTCGAAGACCTGGCGCAAGCCGGCCAGGGCCACGCCTTTGGGCGGGCGCGCAAGTGGGGCTCGTTTGGCTTTCTGGCCGCTGCTGCCGTCGGGGGCGCGGTGTTTTCACTGGGCGGCGTGGGGCGCGCCTTTACCCTGGCGCTGGGCCTGTGCGGACTGGCCTATCTGGCCTGCTGCATCGCGCTGGCAAGGGCCAGCCACGCGGCGACGGAGGGCACCCGCGGCACGCAGGGCATGGCCAACGCGGCCCCTGCGCTGCGGGACGATCCCGCAGGCCAGTCCCTTTCCACACCAGCGCTGCACCTGGGTACCCCTGACAGCGCTGCCCAGACCAGCACCAGCACCAGCACAGGACAGCGCTGGCCGGGCGCGGCGGCGGTGTCCGGCATGCGCCTGGCCGAGGCCATCTCCACCACCTGGTTTGGCGCCTGGTGGCTGTCCACCGGGCACGGCCCGCTGCAGACCGGCCTGCTGTGCGCATTGCCAGTGGCCGCCGAATTTCTGGCCCTGTGGCAAGGCGGCAGGATACTGGCACGCTACAGCGCCCCAGCCCTGATGCTGGCCTGCTGCGCAGTGTCGGCGGCGCGCTGGCTGGCCACGCCGTTTTGCACGGAGCTGTGGTGCGCTGTGCCACTGCAATCGCTGCATGCCTTCAGCTTTGGCTTCTTTTACCCGGCCTCCCTCATCTGGCTCAAGCACAGCTATGGAGACGGCTTCTTCCACGCCCGCTACGCCACCGAGGCGGCAGCACGCGCGTTGACGGCGGCCGCGAGCTTTGCCGCTGCCAGCTGGGTTATCGCCACCCTGGGCTATGGCGCCATCTATGCCGCCAGCACGCTGCTGGCCGTGTTGAGCGGCCTGTGGTGGTGGCGGGTGTGGCGCATCTGAACCAGATGTACTCAGGAGAGCACACTTCGCAGCAGCAGCAGCCCTAGAATGGGTTTTGCTCGGCCTTGAGGGAGGCGCATTGCAGCCAGAACCAGAAAGGTCACGATGGATGCCATGCCCAGCCAGTGCGCGCGCAACGAGCCCGCGCTTGTCCACCTGCGGGCACAGCAAGAGGCGTTGCAAACACAGAACGCTGCGCTGCGCACCCAGGCCACTGACCTGGAGACCAGCCAGGCCCGCTACCTGGCTTACTACGAATGCGCACCCGTGGGCCATGTGACGCTGTCACCCACCGGCCAGATCCTCGAAGCCAACCTCACCACCGCCACCCTGCTGGGCATACCGCGCCAGGCCCTGCTGGGGCGCAAGCTGCCCGAGCTGGTGTGCCGCGAAGACAAGGACAGCTTCCAGCTCATGCGCCTGCGGGCGCTGGAGCTGGAGACCTCGCAGTCCTGCGACCTGCGCATGACGCATGCCGCAGGCGACGACTGGTGGGCCAACATCACCCTGGTGCTCTCGCAGGACGCGGCGGGCCACCCCATGCTGCGCACCGTGCTCAGCGATGTGGGCGAGCGCAAGCGCATGGAGACCATGCGCCTGGCGCTGTCGCTGCGGGTGGAAGAACTCTCCCACAGCCTGGTGCTGGGGCAGGAAGAAGCGCGCAGGCGTTTCTCGCGCGAACTGCATGACCGCACCAGCCCCAACCTGGCGGCACTGCGCATCAACCTGGACCTGATCACCACCGCCACACCGCAAGAGCGGGCCTCGCGCGCCTATGCCGACCGCATCGAGGACACGCGCGCCCTGCTGGAAGACACCACCGTGAGCGTGCGCGACATCTGCTCCGAACTGCACCCGCCGGTGCTGGACGCCGGCGGCCTGCTCAGCGTGGTGCAGAACTATGTGCTGCAGTTCTCGCGGCGCTTCGGGCTGCAGGTGCACCTGCACTGCCCGCATGGCGACATGCGGCTCAAGCCCGATCTGGAGATCTCGCTGTTTCGCATCCTGCAAGAAGCCCTGACCAACTGCGCCAAGCACGCCAGTGCCACGGTGGTGCTGGTGAATCTGCAGCTTGACGTGGTGCCCATGCTGATGTCGGTGCATGACAACGGCATAGGCTTCAACCAGAACAGCGTGGAGCTGACCGCCCCTGGCGAAAAGGGCGGCCACGGCCTGCGCAACATGAAAGAAACCGCCGAGTTCATAGGCGGCAGGTTCACCCTGAGCTCGGTGCCCGGCAAGGGCACGCGCGCCCTCGTGCAGCTATGAGCAAACCCTAACGAAGGCAGACCATGAAAATCCGCGTCTTCCTGGCTGACGACCACCACATCTTCCGCGAAGCCCAGTGCGGCCTTCTGGCGGCCCAGCCCGACATGGTGGTGGTGGGGCAAACCGGCGACGGCACGCAGGTGATGGAACAGGTGGCGGCATGCGCGCCGCACGTGGTGTGCATGGACATCACCATGCCGGGCATGAATGGCATCGATGTCACCCGTGACCTCAAGCGCGCACTGCCCATGGTGAAGGTGGTGGCCCTGTCGGCCTATTCGGACCAGCGCCATGTGATGGAGATGCTGGGGGCCGGTGCCAGCGGCTTTGTCACCAAGATGGAGGCCAGCGACGAGCTGCTGCGCGCCATACGCGCCGTGCTGGGTGGCCGCACCTACCTGTGCCCGGACGTGTCGGGCGAGATGGCCGGTGCCCTGGTGGAGCAGGGCCGGCGCAGCACGCCCCAGGTGGTGCTGGGCGAGCGCGAACGCCAGGTCCTTAAGTTGGTGACCACTGGCTACACCTCGGCGCAGATTGCCGAAGCGCTGTCGATTGCCACCTCCACCGTGGACGTGCACCGGCGCAACATCATGCGCAAGCTCGACCGCCACAGCGTGGCTGCCCTGACACGCTATGTGGTGGACAACGAGCGTGGCGAGCGCCCCCTGTCGCAGTCTCCTGTACCGGACAATACTTTGTAACGAAAGTCCGGTTGACTACCTAGATTTAGGTAGTGGCGCTACCGGTGCCAGGGTAGTGCCCGGGCAAACGCCCCTTCTACATTGAATGCATGTTCGATACCTGTCGAGCATTTCAGCCCCTCCAGGCTGAAAGGTCCGACCGACACATTCACTGCAAAAGGAGCGCACCATGGCGCTGATCAAGAAGTTCTCTCCCGTATCCTCTTCCATGGACGCCGGCAAGCCCAGCGCAGCGGCCGCCCGCGAGTCTGACGCCCAACGCAAACGCGCCCGCACCCTGGCCAAGCAGCAGCAAGCCGCCGAGCGCATTGCCGCAGCCACGGCCGAACTGTCCTCGGGCATCAACAGCGCCGCCGCTTCGGCCGAAGAGATGAAGCGCGCCTCCGACCAGATCGCCACCGGCGCCGAAGAAGCCTCGGGTGCAGCGCAAGAGTCACTGGCCGCGCTGACCCAGGTGGAAGGTGCGATTGCGCGCCAGCTGCAGAACGCCGACATCAGCCAGACCAAGTCCGAAGCCATCCAGACCCTGGTGGCACAGATCAGTGGCGAAGTGGCCAGCCTGGTGCAAAACGTCAGCGTGGCAGCCGAGCGCCAGGGCGCCTCGGTCACCATGGTGGTGGAGCTGGAAAAACAGGCCGCCAACATCGGCGAAATCGTCAAGGCCGTGGCCCGCATTGCCGACCAGACCAACCTGCTGGCCCTCAACGCCGCCATTGAAGCCGCACGCGCCGGTCAGCACGGCAAGGGCTTTGCGGTGGTGGCCGACGAGGTGCGCACCCTGGCCGAGACCTCCGAGAAAAGCGCCAAGCAGATCCAGGACCTGGTGGGCCAGATCCAGCAGGAAGTCAAAGTCATCGCCGAGGGCATGGGCACCTCGGTGGAGCGCGTGCTCAGCGAAGTCGAGAACGGCAAGAAGGTGACCTTGCAGCTCGAACAGATCCGTGTGGATGCCATCGAGATCGTGCGCGGCGTGCGCGAGATTGCCGTGGGCGCCCAGCAGTCCACCAGTGCAGCCAAGCAGGCCCTCAAGGGGTCAGAGGAAATTGCCGCCGCTGCCGAAGAGCAGTCGGCCGCTGCC
This sequence comes from Rhodoferax lacus, assembly GCF_003415675.1. Classification (GTDB taxonomy): domain Bacteria; phylum Pseudomonadota; class Gammaproteobacteria; order Burkholderiales; family Burkholderiaceae_C; genus Allorhodoferax; species Allorhodoferax lacus. The sequence continues at coordinate 73,323 of NZ_QFZK01000013.1, read as the reverse complement.
GAAGAGTCGGCCAAGACCGTGGCCCAGCAAAGCCAGGCCCTGGCCGAGTGCGAAGCCGGTGCGCAAAGCCTGGCCGAGCTGTCCGAAGACCTGAAGAACAGCACCGACGTGGCCAAGAGCGCCGAAGAGGTGGCCTCGGCCGCCGAGCAGCTGTCCTCCGCCGTGCAGGAAATCACCCGCTCGGGCACGCAGATCCTGTCGGCCATTGACCAGATCCTCAAGGGCGCGCAGGTGCAGTCCAGCGGCACCGAAGAGGTGGCCGCTGCGATCTCGCAAATTGAAAAAGGCGTGGAGATGGCGCAGAAGCTGGGCCGTGCCAGCGGCGAAAAAGTCGGCGCCATCAAGAGCCTGCTGGACACCAACAAGACCAGTATCGACAGCCTGATCACCGGCATTTCATCGTCGGTGGACGCTTCGCGCGTGAGCCTCAAGCAGATCAAGGAGCTGGAGCTGGTGTCGCGTCGCATCGACAAGATCGTGGACGCCATCACCACTGTCTCCATCCAGACCAATATGCTGGCCGTGAACGGCTCGATCGAAGCGGCCCGCGCCGGTGAGTTCGGCAAGGGCTTTGTGGTGGTGGCCACCGACATCCGCAATCTGGCGCATGACTCGGCCGAGAATGCCGACCGCATCAAGGACCTGGTGCGCTCGGTGCAGGACCAGATCAGCATTGTGGGGCGCGACCTGGGCGAAATCATGGCCACCGCCTCGGGCGCGGCCGACAAGGCCAAGACCATCACCACCAGCCTGGTGCTGATTGAGACCGACATGAATGCGGTGGACACCGGCACCAGCGAGATCCTGGCCGCCGCCAACGACATTGCCGCGGCCATCACCCAGGTCAAGACCGGGGTGGACCAGATTGCCGCCGCCGCACAGCAGGCCGACAAGTCTGCCGGCGAGGCCGCAGCCGTGGCGCGCCAGCAGTCGCAGGCCGCCGAGCAGCTCTCGGCCGCCGTGGAAGAAATCGCATCGCTCGCCGACGAGCTGCAAAGCGCATGAACACCGCCACCCCCACCACGCGCAGCGAGACCGCGCAAGAGATCGATGCCGCCCTGAAAACCTCGGACACGCGGCAGTACGTCACCTTCTTCGTGGGCACCGAGGTGTTCGCGGTGGACATGGCGCCGGTGCAGGAAATCATCCGCGTGCCCGGTGTGGTCAAGGTGCCGCTGGCACCGCGCTCGCTCGATGGCCTGGCGAACCTGCGCGGCAAGGTGCTGCCCATTGTCAGCCTGCGCCGCATCTTCGGCTTTGAAGAGCGCGCCTACGACGACGCCACCCGCGCCGTGGTGATTGACCAGGGCCAGCCCCTGGGCTTTGTGGTGGACCGCGTGGTCAGCGTGGTGGGTGTGGACCCGCGCCAGATCGAGGGCGTGGGCTCCATCAACGCCACGGTGAACACCGAGTTGGTCTCGGGCCTGCTCAAGGACGTGGGCGGCTATCCCATGATCATGGTGCTGGACTTTGCCAAGCTGATTGCCACCGAGTTTGCCGGCGCGCTCGATGCCAGCCGCAACCAGGCCGGTAGTGCGCTGGAGTCCTCAGGCCCGCCGGCGGCAGCGCAGGAAGCCATCAGCGACGAGTTGCATCTGGTGAGCTTTGAAGTAGCGCAACAGGAGTACGCGATTGCCATCGACGACGTGCAGGAAATCGTGCAGCTGCCCGACACCATCGTGCAGGTGCCGCACGCGCCGGCCCATGTGCTGGGTGTGATGACCCTGCGCAACCGCCTGCTGCCGCTGGTGTCGCTGCGCCGCATGTTCGGCCTGCCCGAGCGCGCGGCCGACGAGAACAGCCGCATCGTGGTGGTGTCGCTGGGCAGTGCCGCCGTGGGCGTGGTGATGGACAGCGTCAACGAAGTGCTGCGCGTGGCCCGCTCGGCGGTGGACGCCATGCCGGGGCTGCTGGCCAAGGACGGCGACCTGTCCGAGATTGCACAGATCTGCCGCCTCGATGACGGCAAACGCATGGTCTCGATTTTGTCGGTGGCCCATATGTTCCGGCACTCCGCCGTGAAGGCCGCACTCAGCACGGTGGACACCATGAACAACACAGACACCCCCGCCCAGGCCGCAACGCAGAACGACGGCCAGCGCGATGACGAAGAGCAGGTGGTGGTCTTCCTGCTGGGCCGCGAAGAGTTTGGCGTGCCGATCGAGAGCGTGCAGGAAATCGTGCGCGTGGCCGAACAGCTCACCCGCGTACCCAAGGCACCGGCTGCGGTGGAAGGTGTGATCAACCTGCGCGGCGCCGTGCTGCCGGTGCTGGACCTGCGCCGCCGCCTGGGCCTGGAGCAGATAGAGCGCAGCGACCGCCAGCGCATCATGGTGTTCCTGATTGACGGTGCGCGCACCGGCTTTATCGTCGACTCGGTGGTGGAGGTGCTCAAGATCCACAAGTCCGACATCGAGGCCGCGCCCCGCCTCTCGGGCGAGCTCAGTGGCCTGCTCTCGCGCATGGCCAATCTAGAGAAGCAGCATCGCATGGTGCAGCTCATCGAACCCTCCCACCTGTTCGAAACCCAGGACCGCGCCGACCTGGCCGAGCTGGCTGAACTCACAGCGGCCTGAGCGGAAAAGGACGCACCGGATGATCAAGCTGCTGATCGTGGACGACTCGGCCCTGATGCGCCGGCAGCTCTCTGCGCTCTTCGAGGCCGAGCCGGACTTTGACATCCGCCTGGCCCGCAACGGCCGCGAGGCGGTGCTGGAGAACAAGGCTTTCGAGCCCGACGTGGTCACCCTGGACATCAACATGCCGGAGATGGACGGGCTGACCGCGCTCTCGCTCATCATGCTGGAGCGCCCGGTGCCGGTGGTGATGGTGTCCTCGCTCACACAGAAGGGCGCCCTGGCCACGCTGGAGGCGCTCAACCTGGGCGCGGTGGACTATGTGGTCAAGCCCGGCGGCACGATCTCGCTGTCCATAGACACCATCCGCGAGAGCGTCATCAGCAAGGTGCGCACGGCCGCACGGGCCCGGCTCAAGCCACCCGTGGCAGCCCGCATGGCGCCCTCAAGCACTGCACGTGCGGCGCGGCCTGCACCGGCCAGGCTGGCCCCTTCCAGCCCGGCCCGTCTGGTGCCCGCCAGCAGCACGCCAGGCCCGCGCAACACGGCCAGCCGAGCAGGCGTGGTGCTGATTGGCGTGTCCACCGGCGGGCCGCGCACGCTGGAGATGATTCTTCCCAAACTGCCGGCCGACCTGCCCTGGCCGGTGCTGGTGGCGCAGCACATGCCGGCCAGTTTTACCCTGTCGTTTGCCGAACGCATGAACGGCCTGTGCGCCCTCAAGGTGGTGGAGGTGAGCAGCCCCATGGCACTGGAGCGCGGCACGGTCTACATCGCCAAGGGAGGAGCCGACATGCAGGTGGTGCACCGGGGGGGCCACCCCATGGTGATTGCCAAACCCGAGAGCGCCAGCCACCTCTGGCACCCCTCGGTGGAGCTCTTGGGCCGCTCGGCGCTGGAGCACTTCGAGCCCGCGCAGGTGCTGGGCGTGATGCTCACCGGCATGGGCAGCGATGGCGCTGAAGCCTTCGCCCAGATCAAACAACAGGGCGGCCGCACGATTGCCGAGTCGGAAGACTCCTGCGTGGTGTTTGGAATGCCTGCAGAACTCATCAAGCGCGGCGGCGCCTCGGTCGTCCTGGGCGCCGAAGACATCGCCCAACAGCGGGCTGTTTGACTTTCCGGAAATGTCACGCGTGCTGCATGCCGCGGAAGACCTGATGGTGGTGGTGCGCGATGGTGACCTGGACTTCAGCCAGGACCTGGCCGACCAGCTGCTCGAAGCCATGGACTTTGTCAGCCGCCTGCTGGACCGCATCGAGTCCGGCGACAGCCAGCTCTCGGCACACAGCAGCGAATCCGCCGCCCTGGCCCAGGCCCTGCGCCACCTGATTCCGGCAGCACGAGATGCAGGCCAGGACACAGACAGTGCAACGGCCCAGGCCACGCCCACGGTCAGCACTGCCGCGCATGACCTGGTTGCCTGCATGCAGTCACTCGCGGGTGTGCCCGAAGCCCTGCGCATGGACTGGTACCGCGCGGCTTGTGCCGAGACCACTGGCGGGCCGGCAGCAGACTTGCTGTGGCTGGCCTACACGCCCGAGCCCGAATGCTTCTTCAAGGGCGAAGACCCCTTCTACCAGGCGCGCCAACTGCCCGGCCTGCTGTGGCAACACGTGGACAGTGGCGAGGCCTGGGCCCCGCTGAACGAACTCGATGCCTACCGCTGCCAGCTGCGCTTTGCGTTCATCAGCAACGCGCCCCTGGCGCAGCTGCAGGAACACTTTCGCTATGTGCCCGAGCAGGTAAGCACGGTGGCTCTGCCCCTGCACCAGCTGGTGTTGCCCGTGGGCGATGCCAATGGCGGCGCGGTGTACGAAGACTTTGTGGTGGCGGCCCTGGCCCTGCTGGGGCGCGGTGACCTGGCCGGGCTGGAGCGCGCCGTGCGCTCCATGCTGGAGCTCTCGTCCTCGGGCCTGTGGCTGGCCTCGGCCCTGCGCTGGTTGCTGCTGTTGCTGGAATGCCCGGGCGACCAGCGCCCCGGCCTGCAGGCGGTGATCGAATCGCTGCGCAGCTTTGCCGCACCGGTGTGGCCGCAGGTGGTGGTGACCGTGCCGCAGCGCTGGAACTGGTGCTGTGCGGCACGTCCGAATCCACGCGGGCGCTTGAGCAACTGGACCTTGCCCTGGGCCAGGCCCAAAGCGCCATTGAACGCATCGCGCACGCCGTCGCCTGACCCCAACACCGGACCCCACCATGCAGCAAGACCCAACAACAACTACAACAGCCGGACAGCCAGGCGCCGCACTGTCGGTACTGGTCGTGGATGATGACGCCTTCAGCCAGGAAGTGTTCCGCAAATCATTGACCCACTGGGGCATCCGCCACATCCACACCGCCGGTGACGGACGCGAAGGCATGCAGGTGCTGGCCGGTCTGAACCCGCCGCCCGACTTCCTGATCTGCGACATCTTCATGCCCGACATGGATGGCATCGAGTTTGTGGGCGCACTGGCGCGCCAGCATTACCAGGGCGGCCTGATTCTGGTGACCGGCAGCAACAACGACATGCTGGACGTGGCCCGCGAGATTGCCACCCTGAGCGGACTGAACCTGCGCGGGGTGTTCGTCAAGCCGCTGCTGAAGCAGGCGCTGGGGGAGGCGATGGGGCTGGTGGCTGAGGCGTAGCTGGGCCCCAGACAGTACGAATGAAGCGCGTGCTGATTTCACCCGTATGGGGGATGTACCGCCGACGCAGTTTCAAGCAGGATGGGGCTGTATTTGATTCGAACAACAGACAAAATAAAGGACAGGACTCCATGCGAATTCGAGGGCTCGTTTCACTGAGCGCCACAGCGGTACTCCTCTGCCTGGGTGGATGCGCTACCAATACGATGACCGGCAGAAACCAGCTTGCGCTTGTTAGCGAAGCATCTGTTTCCCAACAAAGTGTCAGTTCATACACATCCATGATGGGAGACTTCGACAAGAAGAACAAGCTAATCGAAGGCACCGCACTCAACACGCGCATTGACACCATCACCAACCGGCTCATACAGCAAGCTGTCTTGTACCATCCAAAGTCCGCACAGTGGGACTGGAAGGTGTCTGTCATAGATGACGAAAAAACCATCAATGCCTTCTGCATGCCAGGCGGCCTCATGGCGATCTACACCGGACTCATCAGCAGCTTGCGGGCTACCGATGATGAGATAGCCAACGTGATGGGGCATGAAATCGGCCACGCTCTGGCAGGCCATGGCGCCGAGAAGATGTCCATGCAGATGGCAAGCAATACGGGTGTGGCAATACTGTCCATCCTGATTGCCAAGGACAACAAGGACTACCAGACAACCAACACCGCACTGGCGGCAGGCGCACTGGCTTTTATCAACCTGCCCAATAGCCGCACAACGGAAGTCGAGGCCGACAAGCTCGGGATCGAGCTCGCCGCACGTGCAGGCTACGATCCAGCGGCCTCGGTGAGCCTGTGGGAAAAAATGGCAACGGCCACCCATAGCAAGGGCAAGGGCGACTTCATGAGCACCCATCCGTCGCCCGAGAAGCGCCAGGAAAACCTCAGACGCCTGAGCGTGTTGATGCAGCCGCTTTACGCGTATGGCAAAAGTGCAGCGATGCCGTATGACTGGCTTCATGGAGCGAAATACAGCCGCCCCACGTATTCCGAGAAAGATGCCATTGCCTTCTACTCTGAAGAGTGGGAAGCGTTCAAGGCAGGCTCCACGTCCCTCTCTGGAGAGAACCAGGTAAGCCTTGTCTTGAAGCAAAGGGACTTGGCAAAGGCCTACCAGGAACAGCACTGGCGCGACCTCGCCTTGGGCGTAAGCGCAAGCAATTACCGATGGGACCTGGGCTACTTCTACCTGGCAAGCGCTGCGGCTGCACTAGGCTATCCCAAGGCAGCCAGAGTCTACGCAAGCACAGCAGAAGAGCTGGCTGCTGAAGCAGGGACCGCATGCGCACAAAAGCGCCTGCTGTCGTGCAGCGGTATTGATGTGGCGAATGAAGTCAGGAGGATGGGCCGATGAGGGGGAACGATTCAATGGAGTCGCGTGGTTGATCTGTCGGGATGGTGGGGCTTTCTGGGGTTGAATAGACTTACGACTGTTCACGGAAAGTGCCGTATGTAGATCACTGGTCCGCTTGCCGCAAACAGTTGCAGCGGGGCGTAACGGCTCCATTCCAGGGCAAAGAAACCTCGCTTTGCAAATTCAACCCGCGACAAGGTCCAAAGCGTGCCGCAGTCGCGGTATCTCAAGAGTGCCCATACATTAAAAAATGTGTGCGTCGCGCAATCAACAAATAGGTTTTTTGCGATAGTGGAGGCTGAATTGCTGAAAGGGGTTGATTGGGTGCGCAACCCACTGATCCGAGGTCCATTAAAACGTCTCCCATTCATCTGCAGCGCCAGCCGCGACTGTTGCCTTGGAAGTCGGTAGCGGCTGCGGCAATCGTACCGCCTTGGTCACAGCCTGTTTCGATGGCACTGGATTTATCCTGGCAGTTACAGCAAAATTTGTGCGTAGTTCATTGCCCCTTTTTGCCATATCCATATGTCCTGACGAGCGAACCGCGGTCCTGACAATATTCTCTTCTGCACCGAGTTTGAATACAGAGACAGTCTGAACAAGTTCCCCTGATTGCGAATTCATATTGCTGGCCGCAGCTGCCATCTGCTCAACTAGGGCCGCATTCTGTTGGGTGGCCTGGTCCAGCTGCGTGACAGCCTCGGCAATTTGCACCACACTGGTCGCCTGCTGGTCGCTGGCTGAGCTGATTTCACCAACCAAATCGCTCACCTTGCGAATCGACCCAACAACTTCCGTCATGGTCGTACCAGCTTCATTGACCAAGACTGAGCCTTGCTCAACGCGCTCCACACTGGCGTTTATCAAGCTCTTTATTTCCTTGGCTGCATCGGCACTGCGCCCGGCCAGTGAGCGCACTTCACTAGCTACCACGGCAAAGCCCCGACCCTGCTCGCCCGCACGGGCGGCTTCCACCGCGGCATTGAGCGCAAGGATGTTGGTCTGGAAAGCAATTCCATCGATGACGCTGATGATGTCGCCAATCCTCCTTGAGGAGTCGTTGATGTCTTTCATGGTTGCAACGACCCTGCCGACCACTTCGCCGCCTTTTGCCGCTACCGAGCTGGCTTGCAGGGCCAATTGGTTCGCTTGACGTGCGCTGTCTGCGTTATGACGAACGGCGTCGCCGAGCTGAGACATGGACGCATCGGTTTCTTCGAGAATTGCTGCCTGGGCTTCGGTCCGGTTGGACAGGTCCATATTGCCAGACGCAATCTCTGCACTGGCAGACGCGACCGCATCAGATCCCAGCCGAACTTTAGTAACCAGGGACAAGAGGCTTCTTTGCATTTCGCGCAAAGCCTTCAGGAGTGAGGAGATCTCATCGGATCCCTTGACATCTATCGGATAGGTCAGGTCGCCGTGTGAAACCGCATCAGCCACCGCGACTGCGAACTTCAGGGGCGCCGTAATGCTTCTTACCAGCCAAATACCAGCAGCAGCAGCCAGAATCGCAGCAATCGATCCCGCCACAATGGTAAGCACGCGTGTTGCACTGATTTGCTCCGTGTTGGCAGCACCTGTCGCATTGACATTTTCCAACTGACTTGCACTGAGTTTCTCCAATGCCACCAGAAATGGAGCAAGCATGGGGATCATTTCTTCATCAGCTGCAAATGCGGCTTCGGCCTGCTTGCCGTCTTTTATCATGCCAACAATCCGCTGGACACCGGCCACATAGAGTCTGTGGCGCTTTCTGACTTCCGCCACGATCGCCGCATCCTTTTCATTGGCGGCCAGGGCTTTCTCCAGGGCTTCAAGTTTTTTGAGTATGCGAACATCCCTGTCTGCGACTTCTTTGGAGAGTCTGGCCTGCAAATCTGTGCTGGAGGACACCAGGATCACCATGCTGGCGATGGCATTGTCTTTGGCCAGAAGATGCATTTCCGTCACTTGGGATTGCAGGTTGACACCTGTTTCCATTGCGTTGGAATTCGCAGCAACACGAGCCAGTCCCATCTGTGCCGCCAGCACCAGCAACCCGATGGTGGCCAACACTACGCCAAAGGCGAGTGCAACCCGGGCACCAATTTTCATATCAAAAATATTCATTTAAAAAGCCACACCATCTTGCGAAGGTGTGGCCCAGGTATGAGGTTGGAGCAGTTCAGGTGCCGAGGTCGCCTAGCAACTGCTGACACTTCGTGTAACGTTCTTTTTGAATACCGTTGGCCAGCTTTTTTGCGTCATCATCTTTGCCTGACAAGACTGCGGGAACCAGTTCGGTTTCACGCGTCTTCTTGAATGCTGCCCAGGTGTCCTGCAGTTCTTTGAATTGCGCTTCCTTGCCTGCTGGAGCCTTCATTTTTGCCAGATGGGCCGATACTTTGTCGGCAGATTCCTTGACAATCTTTTGCTGGTCTACACCGCGCTTGTCCTTGTTGACGACAAACGTAACCAGCGATTCGCGGGCAGCCGTCATTTCGGTTCTCAAGTCATCAAACTCACCGGCGGAAGCCACCAGCGCGAACACGAAAAGGGCCAAACCAGAAAGCAGTTTTTTCATATCAGTTGCACCGGAAAAGCGGTGATTTATTTAACGACACTAACAGTATGTATTACACCCAGGCCCACTTTTGACAAACATGCACACATCGCATTGGTTTGACCGAAAATGTATGAATGGATGGTCTCAGACATTGGGCTCCTTGATCATTTGTATCAATGTCTAATCACTGCCTATGGCAGGATAACTCAATGCATTTCCTCCGGGAAATCCATTTCAGCTTTTCTATCCCCAGAAGGATCCGGCACTGCGGGTTGGCACAGATGCTGCTGCCTAACAGCCAACGGCGAGGTTGACTTTCATGATGCTGTCCTTGATGCGCGTTAAAGCCAAAAGCGCAATTGGTACAGAGCTGCAACAGTTACGGGCCAGGTGCAGTCACTTGCGAATGGCCGGTAACTGGAAGCCAAAATTGGCGTAGGTCGCCGGCCCGGCCTCTCCGTTCAAATCTCCGTTTGCTCCGAAAGTTCTAAGGCATCCTCGACCTCAATTCCGAGGTAGCGCACGGTGCTTTCCAGCTTGGTGTGTCCCAAAAGCAATTGCACGGCACGGATGTTTTTGGTGCGACGGTAGATCAAGGACGCTTTGGTACGACGCATGGTGTGAGTGCCATAGGCTGTTGGATCCAGCCCGATTTCCTCAATCCAGGAATCCAATATCCGCGCATACTGCCTAGTTCCCAAGTGTGGGGAATCATGAACCCGGCTGGGAAACAGGTAATCGTCATTTGCCAATTCCGCCTCCTTGATCCATTCAGTTACAGCATCTCTCGTTGGCTGCGTGATTTCAAACTGCACGGGTTGTGACGTCTTCTGCTGCATGACGATCGCACGCGTTGAGACGCGATCGCCATGGCAAATATCCCGCACACGTAAACGGACCAAGTCGCAGGCCCTGAGCTTGCTATCCAACCCAAGATCAAAGAGCGCAAGCTCCCGTGTGCGATGGCCAAGTTGAAGTCGTATGCGGATGGCCCAGATGTCTTTAAGTTTCAACGGGGCCTTCTGGCCAACAATTTTCCCTTTGTTCCACGGAACTTTGACGGGTGAAGCACTTTCGCTGTCCATGATGCTCTCCTTAAGTTGAAGGGGAGAGCAACTGTGGACCGACCACGCCAATAGTCAATTCCGTATCTGCATTGGAAATGCCTGAGAGCGGACGTTGGTCGATGGCACTTGGGTGCCCAAAGCGGAAGCCCACTTGGCGTGATTTGCTGCCAGAGAGCTGACATCAAAACTCATGAATGACCCCGATGGCTGAACAAAAGTTGTTGTGTGGGTCTCCGTTGTGGATGGGATGAATGATCGCAATCCCGGCAAGGTCGTAATCAGTAGTCGCCTGTATTCTTGTCGACTACTCTGCACGACCGATATGGCCCACATGGAATTGAACCTGGCTGCGGCAGCCATTGCCTTGACGGCGTATGCACTGACGAAACTCAATGCTGACGTGGCGGATTATTCACATCCAGGGTGCCCGGATGCCCCGGCCGTGCTGCAGTTGGCGGGTGTGAAAGCGCCGTCCCCTATAAAGGCGTGGCTGCGGGTTCGAGGGGAAAGCGCAATCGCGCTCTCCCTTGCGCTACAGTGCACCTAGCCCATTGTTCGCAGCAAGTCACACCGTACCCATGGCCAAGCATTCCGATCCCGATCAAACCCTGATGAAGATGCCCTCTCTCAGGGCAGTCAAGTCGTTTGTGGCTGCGGCCAAGTACCAGAGCTTTACCCGTGCGGCCGAGTCCCTCTGCGTCACCCAGGCTGCAGTGAGCCGACAGATAAGGGAGCTGGAAGACTACCTAGGTACCGTGCTTTTTATCCGCTCGGGTCGCACCGTCACCCTCAGCCCCGAGGGCTCGGTTTTCTATGACGCGGCGCAGCTGTCTTTCATCAATATTTCGCAGGCGGCTGAGCGCATCCGCATCAAGAACCCGCTGCGCCAGCCGCTGGTCATTTGCTGTTCGCCGGCTTTTGCGTCACTGTGGATTCAGCCGCGTTTGCCGGCTTTTCTTGCGGCCAACGCGGACATCGAACTCACGCTGATTGCAACCCAGGACTTCTTGTCCATGGAGGCGGGCGTGCAGCCCGACATCTTCATTAACAAGATGAGCCGGGTGCGCGAGGGCTATTCCAGCACGCGGCTGTTCCATGACGTGGTCTACCCTGTTTGCACAAAGAAATATTTGCGCAACTGCCACGCGCTTGCCACGCCCGAAGACCTGCGTGATGCCATACTGCTGGACCTCAGTCCCTACGGCCGCTCGCAGCTGGCTGAGCATGTGGACTGGAAGGTGTGGCTGTCCCTGCACGATGTGGATGTGAGCTCACGCGCCAACCCGGTTCACCAGCCGTTCAGTTCCAACGACTACAACACCGTGATCCAGCTGGCGATTGCGGACCAGGGCGTCGCGCTGGGCTGGCACCATCTGGTGGGTGATCTGGTGGCCAAGGGCACGCTGGTGCGGCCCATACCCGACGAGATCGTGCACAAGGACCGCTGCCACTACCTCAACGTACGTGAAGACCGTTCCGAGAGCGATGCCTGCAGGCGCTTTCGCGACTGGATTGTGGGTCAGCTGTAGATCCCGGGCATCCGTACTGCAACTGCAGCAGCACGCGACCAACTGGCGGGCCGCGTACAGCTTACCGCGGCGGGCTGGCCATCCACGCTGATCGTGGTCCAGGATGGCATGGCTGCGTTCAATACGTTTCGTTCAAACCCAGATGGTCCGGGATCTCGCGCTCGCGGCGGGCGATAAAGTCCAGCAGCGCCTCATTGGTGCCGGCATCCAGAGAGGGTTCCACGTATTCGTCCAACACCTTGCGGGCATGCTTGAGGGCGCGCTCGGTGATCTCCTGTGAGCCATCTGCCACCCATTGTTCAATGGAGTTGTTGTCAAACAGCTTGGGCATGAAGAAGGCGCGCTGGAAGTTGGCCAGGGTGTGGGCATGACCCAGGTAGTGGCCGCCGGGGCCGACATCGCGCACGGCGGCCATGGCCTCGTCAAAGTCATCCCACTGGATGCCAGACACCATGCGATGCGCCATGGCGCATTGCTCGGCATCCACCATGAACTTGGCTACTGAGCAGTGCATGCCGGCTTCGTTCCAGCCGGCCGAGTGCCAGATGTAGTTGGCTCCGGCCATCTGCACGGCCATGGAGGTGGTGGCGCTCTCGTAGCCGGCTTGCGCATCAAAGGTCTTGGCGCCGCCGAGTTGGTTGGAGGTACGCCAGGGAATGTTGTAGTAGCGCGCCATCTGGCCGATCATGAAGTTCATCAGCGAGATTTCTGGCGTGCCTGCCATCGGTGCGCCCGACCGCATCGACACCGTGGATAGGTAGTGGCCATATATGGCGGGTGCGCCCTTGTTGACGATCTGGGTGTAGGCCAGGGCGGCCAGGGCTTCGGCGTTCAGCTGGGCCACGGCAGGCGCGGTGGAGGCCGGCGTGTTGGCGCCTCCCAACACAAAGGGCGAGCACAGCACTGGCTGGCGGCGCTTCACAAAGGCACGCAGTGCGCCCAGCATGGTTTCGTCCCACACCAGGGGCGAGTTGCCGTTGACGTTTCCGGTGGTCACGGCGTGGTCTTGCAAGTAGTCCGCGCCAAACAAGATCTCGCACATGCGCATCACGTCTTCGGCGTTCTTGCCGGAAGTGGTCATGCCCATGAACATCTTGTCGGAATGCTTCATTGACGAGTAGGTGATGTGCATGTGGCGGTACGGTACGGCAATGTCCATGGGCTCCACGATGTGGTGGGCGGTGGAATGCAGCGCGGGCGACATGTGTGCCAGCTTGTGGAACATGGACAGGTCGGCCAGCGTGGGCAGGCGGCGCACGTCATCCAGGTCACGCAGGAAGGGTGCGCCCGTCATGGGTACAAACACCGAATTGCCGCCCCCAATTTCCACGTTGTTGGCCGGGTTGCGCGCGTGGTACTTGATTTCGCTGGGCAGCGAAGAGATCAGCTCACGGATGTGGGCGCGGTCCGGGTATACGCGTTCACCGTCCACTCGGGCTCCGGCATTCTTCCAGTCCTGCAGGGCGATGGGGTCGCGAAACACAATGCCCACTTCTTCCAGAATGGACATGGAGGCATTGTCAATCTTGAGCACCTGCTCCGGTGTCATCGCATCCACTACCGGCAACTGGCGCTTGAGCGTGGGCAGCATGGCCTGGACGTTGGTATTGCGCAGCGCCTGGCGTGCGCCGCGCGCGCCGCGGCGGGGGTGTGCCGGGGCGGTTTCAAAGGCAGTGGGGGCGGCGACAGATTCGGTCATGGCGGTGTATTGTGTGAGGTGAAGGGGTGGGGAAACACAAGCAGGGTGACGGCGGGCATCGGGCTAAAGCTCCAGCACCAGATCGGACTCCGGGCGGCTGCAACACAGCAGGCGCAGGCCCTTGTCGATCTCACGCTGGCGGATGCCGCCTTGGTGGGTCATTGCGACCTGGCCCTGCAACAACGGGGTCTTGCAGGTGCCGCACAGGCCCTGGCCGCAGGACGATGGCACCGGTACACCGGCACGGCGCAGCGAGGCCAACAGCATGTGCGCACCGCTGACGGTGATGGTTTTTTTCGATTTGGCCAGGGTGACGCTGAAGCTGGCTGCTTCGATGGGAGGGGCTGCACTGGCCGTCGACGACGGCGGTGACTCGGCAACGGCTTCGGCAGACCCTGCGGTCGTACTGCCCAGGTCAAAACTCTCCTGGTGGTAATGCTCTGCCGGGTGGCCGCCACGCAGCAACAGTTCTTGCGCCGCCTGCATATAGCCGGCCGGTCCGCAGGTGAAGACCTCGCGCTGCGGGAAATCGGGCACCAGCCGCTGCAACAGCTCCAGGCTCAGGCGGCCCACCGGCCCCTGCCAGTCGGGCGCATCGCCCTTGCTCTCACACACTTGCATGACTTGCAGGCCCGGCAGCCGGGACTGCAGGGCAATCAGCTCCTGCCTGAACACGATATCCGCCGGCGTGCGCGCGCTGTGGACGAAGACGATGTCGCGGTCCAGCCCGAGGTCATGACCGGCGCGTGTCATGGCCATCAGCGGGGTGACACCGGAACCGGCAGACAGGTACAGCAGCTTGCTGCGTTGCCCCGGTGCCGGTGTGAACATGCCGGCTGGGCCAAAGGCCTCCAGTGTGGCGCCGACGTGCAGGTGGGCGTGCAGCCAATTGGACAGGATGCCGCCGGGCACTTTTTTCACTGTGATGCTGATCGTGAAGGGTCGCGCCGGAGACGACGAAATGGTGTAGCAACGCATCAGCGGCAGGCCGCCTACCGTGGCACGCACGGTGATGAACTGGCCGGGCATGAAGGCCGCGGGTGCCGCATCCGGCTGGCGGAAGGTGAAGCTCTTCACGTCATGCGTCTCGTCGCTCACGGCGCAGCATTGCAGCAGCCGACTTTCGGTGCTGGGCCAGAGGGGCAGGCGCTCCCAGGTTTCCGGGTTGCTGAACAGCGCTTCGGCCTGGTGGCCAGCGGGCAAGGCGGCGGGGGATTCGGGCGAGCGCATGGCCTGGCTCACAGACCGTGGGCCTGCAGGCGCGCGGCATACCACTGCGCGAACTGGTCCACATAGCTCTCGGTAAACGGCGACAGGGGGCCCGGCTGGTAACCCGGGTCCTGGGTGCCCGCGTGGTTGATGGCCACCAGACTTGCGTCCTGCGCATTGGTAGCGACCCAGACTTCGGTCAGGCCGGACAGGGTGTAGTCCACGCCTTCGATGGCGTCCTGGTGTACCAGCCACTTGGTGCGCACCAGCGTCTTGTCGGGTGCCAGCGGAATGATGTAGGAGATGACTGCGTGGTCGCTCATCACATGCGACCAGGAGCTGTGCGTCCACAAATGCGTGTCGCCGCTGTCGCGTCGCGTTACCTCGCCCAGCAGGCGCTTGCAGGCTACTTGCGTATCCAGCGTTTGTGATTCACCGGCGCCGGCAATCACCAGCCGCTGGGTGCGAAACAGGGTGGTGTTCTCAGACCCCAGTGCTTCCACCGCATGCGAGACCAAACCGTCGGCAGCCCAACTGGCGGCGCAGGCGGCGTTGCGGGCGTGGTAGGCCTCCAGTGCCTGCTGTGACTCCGGACTCAGACCGTCGGGGCAATAGCCGAAGTCTTCCGGCAAAAAGGAGTTGGTCAGCTCAGGGTGGGTGCCGGCGCAGTGGTAGCACTCGCGGTTGTTTTCAATCACCAGTTTCCAGTTGCCGTTCTCGATGATTTCGGTCTCATACGCAATCTTGCATTGGTCCAGCTGGTAGGGCGCCAGGCGCGGGCGCATGCTGTCTTCCAGCAGAGCGATGTCTGCGGGCGCCTCTTTGGCCAGGCAGACAAAAATCAGGCTGCCCACCACGCGCAGGTGCACCGGCAACAGGCTGCGGCAGCTGGCGTCAAAGCCGCTGCCCATGTGGGTGGTGTGGCGCAGGCTGCCGTCCAGGTCGTAGGTCCACTGGTGGTAGGGGCAGACCAGCATGCCCACGGTGGACTTGCCGGCTTCTTTCAGGCGCGCGCCGCGGTGCCTGCAGACATTTCGCCAGGCCCTGATGTCCTCGTTGTCATCACGCACGATCAGTACCGAAGCTTTACCAATGTCCACCGTGCAGACATCGCCGGGCTCCGGCACATCGGCCGTTACGCCGACCAGAATCCAGTGCTTGTGGAAAAAGACCTTCACGTCGGTATCAAACACGTCGTCGCGGCCATAGAGGGCGCCGGGCAGGGTACAGCCGGTCTCGCGCTGGCGCAGCAGTTCACTGTGGGAATGCAGGGTATGGGTGCTCATGGGCTTCCTTCTTCGTCGCTGGGCCCGGGCTGGCTTGCTGGCCAGGCACCGGAGGGATGGAAGTAGTATCTGAAGCACCCAGAAGAGCGTCAACGCGCTATATTTTCCCTTTCGCATTACATGGGGTAATGCGAACCAGTGGTGCCCTGGCCTCAGTCCGGCCGGTCTTTTTGCAGCCACGCAATCAGCTGGCTGACGCTGTGGTTGGGGCTGCGACCGTGTGGCACCACGGCGTAGTAGGCGTTGCGGGTCTTCACCGAGGCCGTGCCAAGCCGCACCAGCTCCCCACTGTGCAGCTGCTCCTGCAACAGGCGCGACCAGCCCAGCGTGACGCCTTGGCCCAACAAGGTGGCCTGCACGGCATCGGTGTAGAGGCTGCATTGCAGCGTGAAGTCCAGCTTTTGCCGCAGTGCACCGGCCAGCAGAAACCATTCCTCCCAGCCCATCCAGCCTTCCGAGGTGGAGAGGGACTCAATCAGCGGTGCCCGGGCCAGTTCGGCCAGCGACTGCGGTGCCGGGTTCTCCTGTAACCAGCGTGCCGAACAGACCGGAAACACTTCTTCGTCATAGAGCAGAGTGGCGCTGCCATCGCTCCACTTGCCGTTGCCATAGCGCACGGCCAGGTCCACCTCGTTGTGGCGCAGGTCGGCAGTAAACATTTGCGTGGTCAGGCGCAGGCGCAATTGCGGCAGCATGCGGCGCAGGTCACCGAGCCGGGGCATGACCCGAAAGCGGGAGAAGGCCGCCGTGGTGGCCAGCACCAGCTCCTGCACATGTTGGCCGCCGGAGATGCGGTCAAACGCGCCGGCAATGCGCTTCATTGATTCGGCCACCACCGCGTACAGGGTCTCACCCTCGCTGGTCAGCACGATGGCCCGGTGCTGCCTGTGGAACAGAGGTGCACCCAGCATCTCTTCCAAGCCACGCACTTGCCGGCTTACCGCCGGCTGGGTCACCCCCAATTCGTCAGCGGCCTTGGTAAAGCTGCCCAGGCGTGCGGCCGCCTCGAACTCGACCAGAGCGGTCAGTGAGGGCAGGAGTCGGCGGTAGCCTTTCTTATCTTCTGCTGCTTTCATGGGTACATGGAGCCTTGGTGCGGGTGATCCTTGGCCCATGGTAACCGGCGCCTTAGTCGAAAATCACGGTCTTGGTCTCGTTCAGCAACACCCGGCGTTCCACATGTAAGCGCACGGCGGTGGCCAGCGCCCGGCATTCGGAGTCTCGCCCGGTAGCCGCCAGTTTGTCGGGGGTGTAGCTGTGGTCCACGCGCAGCACGACTTGCTCGATGATTGGGCCTTCGTCCAGGTCCGCAGTCACATAGTGGGCCGTAGCACCGGTCAACTTGACGCCGCGCGCGTGGGCCTGGTGGTAAGGCTTGGCACCCTTGAATCCGGGCAGAAAGCTGTGGTGGATGTTGATGGCCTGTCCGCGCAGACGGCGGCACAGATCATCGGACAGCACCTGCATATAGCGCGCCAGTACCACCAGCTCGCTTTGGGTTTCGTGCACCAGCTCCATCAGCCTGAGCTCCTGCTCGGCTTTGGTTTGCGGCGTGACCGGAAGGTGCACAAAACGTATGCCCTGAGCCTCCACCAGGGCTTGCAGATCCGGGTGGTTGGATACCACGGCGCTGATGTCCATCCTGAGCTCACCGGTGCGCTGGCGGTAAAACAAATCCACCAGACAGTGGTCAAACCGGGACACCATGATGAGCACCCGGGGCCGCAGTGCTGCGTCCACAATGGCCCACTCCATTTGCTCGCTCTGCGCCACGTCATGGAAGTCGGAGCGCAATGTGTCCAGCGCAGGCGTCCGCCCGGGCTCGCCATAGAAGCTGATGCGTATAAAAAAGCGCCCGGTAACCCCATCTGCGAACTGGTGCATGTCGTCGATGTAGCAACCATGCGCGGCCAGAAAGCCCGATACACGGGCCACCGTACCGACGCGGCTATCACAGCTCGCGGTCAGGATGTAGTGGGGTTTGCCGGAAATGGATATGTGCATGAACAGGATACTTCTAGGTCAATTGAAAACCGTACGCCAGCGGGTCGCTGTCGTCGACAAAAATGGTGTTGTGGCCAATCACCTGCGCCCAGCCGCGCACGCTCGGCACGATGCCGGTAAGGCTGCCAATAGTGGCCGTGCTTTCCACACCGCCCACATAGATGGTGCCAATCAGGCTCTCGTTGCGGTAGCTGTCGCCGACCTGCAAAAGACCTTTTCCATGCAGTTGCGCCAACCGCGCGGACGTGCCGGTGCCGCCCGGCGAGCGGTCTATCGCCTTGTCGCCATAGAACACGGCAGAACGGCCGTCGGATTGCGCGCCGCCCTTGTCACACCACAGAACATGGTGCACGCCCTGGATGCGCGCGTCGTCTGGGTGAACGGGGTTGAGCAGTGGCGCCAGTGCGCTGCGCAGGCTTTGGCTGTGTGCAATGAGGGCGTTCGCCGTCATGCCATCAAGCCCGTTCCAGTTGGCCTGTGGATCGACGATGGCGTAGTAGTTTCCGCCATAGGCTACATCCACCGTCAGGCGGCCCAGACCCGGCACGTCCACCTCCATATCGCGGTGCGAGAGAAAACTGGCCACATTGAAGAACTGTACCCACGCCACCTTATGGCCCTGCATGGCGTATTGCACCTCTATCACCCCCGCCGGGGTCTCAATGGTAAGGCGCCCCGGCGTGCGTGGCTGCACCAGGCCTTCTTCTATGGCAATGGTGACCAGGCCCAGCGTGCCAGCACCACACATGGGCAGGCAGCCGCTCACCTCAATGAACAGAACGCCAAAATCGCATTCGGGCCGTATGGATGGGTA
Source organism: Rhodoferax lacus (assembly GCF_003415675.1). Taxonomy (GTDB): domain Bacteria; phylum Pseudomonadota; class Gammaproteobacteria; order Burkholderiales; family Burkholderiaceae_C; genus Allorhodoferax; species Allorhodoferax lacus. Next base: position 54,602 of record NZ_QFZK01000013.1, on the reverse strand, counting down.
CAAGATTGCGCCCGACATCGCATCGTGGCCACGCGGCTCAAACATCAGCGCCTTGCGAATCCAGTCGTGATCGCGCACAAAAATTTCACGCCGATCGGCCATGGACAGGTGGGGCAACATGGGGAAGCCCCCAGCCACCACGCGCACCGGGTTGCCACAGGCATGCGCATCAATGCAGAAGAAGGTATATCGCACCAGGGGGGCCTTTCAGAGTTGGTTTCGTGATGCATGGTTTGCCATGGCAACGCACACACCATAGAGCCGACTGCCATGGTGTACCGCGCAGAACCCGTCAAATCCTGTGCATATTTCGCCGCTCGGCGATGCCGGCGGGGCGCCCATTAGGGTTTGTCTGGATGTCGGTTTTGTGATGCTCCCGGCGCCCCATGCGTGATCTGAAGGGTTCAGCGAAGGTGCGCTGAGGCCCCTCAAAATGCACGTAAAACGGTAGCTTGAAAACGCCTGATTGCGGGCCGTTTTCAGAGGAGAATTCCAATCTGGTGCAGTCTGCGCCAGGCCAGTGCAAAGCACGTACCGGCGTGGTGCAAAAGGCTGTTTCACATTACCTGAGGTTATCAATTGCCGCCAGAATTTGTCGTTTGAGGCCCGTCAATAACTCACTTAATCTTCGTCCCAATCCAACGCAGACAGCTTGGCAACACCACGAGGACATAGTATGAATTTCGACGGCATCTGGACCCCCATCGTTACCCCCTTTGCAGCCAATGGCCAGATGGATATGGCAGCGGTTGGCCCTTTGGTCGAGCGCCTGATTGAACAAAAAATCAGCGGACTGATTGTGGGTGGCACCACCGGCGAGTATTACGCTCTGAGCAACCAGGAGCGCAAGGATTTGTTGCAGTGCGTATCCGGACTGACCAAGGGGCGTATCCCCTTGATGGCCGGTATCAACGCTACTACGACCGACGAGAGTCTGGATATTGGTCTGTACGCCAAAGGGCTTGGCTATGACTCAATACTGGTGGCCGCACCCTACTACTGCCAGCCCACGCAGGAAGAACTGCTGGCCCACACGCTGGCGATCGACGATGCGATCAACCTGCCGGCCATGCTCTACAACTTTCCTGCCCGGACCGGAACCGAAATGAGCTTTGAGTACATCGACGCGCTCAAGAACCGCCCCAACTTCCAGGCCATCAAGGAAAGCACTGGCTCGGTGGAGCGCATGCATCGCCTCATCACGGAATATGCCGACCAGCTGCAAACCGGTTGCGGCATGGACGACCAGATTCTGGAGTTCTTTGCCTGGGGTGCGCGCTGCTGGGTTGGTGGTGCTTCCAATTTCTGCGGTGCGCAGCATGTGGCCCTGTACCAGAAGGCCGTGGTGGACAAAGACCTGAGCGCCGCGCGCGCCCTGGCCGCCAAGTTCCTGCCGCTCTTGAGCGTGCTGGAGCAGGGCGGCAAGTTCTGCCAGTACGTCAAATACGGCTGCGAACTCTCGGGCCTGCCCGTGGGCAACACCCGCAAGCCTTTGCTGCCCTTGAACCAGGCCGAAAAAGACCGCTTCAAGCTGGTTTACGACGACCTGATGGCTGCCTGAGCAGCACCGCACAACCCGCCTTTCCTTCCGGCTTTTTAGTGCGCAGATTTCTGCGCAGGGGGGAAGGCTTTGCCCGAATTTATTGATTCAACCTGGAGCCCGAGATGAGCGACGTTCACACCTTTGAAGACTATGCGGCCATTGCCAAGCACCTGAATTTTCAGAGCCGCGCCTTTATCAATGGCGCCTTTTGCGATGCCCTGTCGGGTGAAACCTTTGCCTCGCTCAACCCGGCCACCGGCGCGGTGCTGGCCCAGGTGGCGGCCTGTGGCAAGGCGGATGTGGATGTGGCGGTACAAGCCGCCAAGGCCGCGTTCGATGATGGCCGCTGGAGCCGCCTGCACCCCAGCGATCGCAAAGCGGTGCTGATGCGTTTTGCGCAACTGATGGAAGACAACGCCACCGAACTCTCGGTGTTGGAGAGCGTGGACAGCGGCAAGCCGGTGGGCGAGTGCGTGGGTGTGGACATTCCAGAGACCATCAAGACGATTCGCTGGCATGCCGAGCTGATCGACAAGATTTACGACACCACCGCACCCGCCGGCCCCAATGTGCTGGCGCTGGTGAGCCGCGAGGCGATTGGCGTGGTCGGCCTGGTGCTGCCCTGGAACTTTCCGCTCTTGATGCTGGCCTGGAAGATTGGTCCGGCCCTGGCTGCCGGTTGCTCGGTGATCGTCAAGCCCGCCGAACTCACCACGCTCTCCACCCTGCGCGTGGCCGAGTTGGCGCAAGAGGCCGGCATTCCCGCCGGTGTCTTCAATGTGGTCACCGGCAGCGGCAAAGATGCGGGCGAGCCGATCGGCCTGCACCCCGAAGTGGACATGGTGAGCTTTACCGGCTCCACGGTCACCGGCAAACGCTTCTTGCGTTACGCCGCAGACTCCAACCTCAAGCGCATCGTGCTGGAGTGCGGTGGCAAGAACCCGGCCGTGGTGCTGGGTGACGCCGAAGACCTGGACGCAGTGGCTGCGCACGTAGTGAATGGCGCGTTCTGGAACATGGGTGAAAACTGCTCGGCCACCTCGCGCCTCATCGTGCAGGCCTCCATCAAAGACAAGCTGCTGGAGGCTGTAGGCCGCGCCCTTGAGGCCTGGAAAACCGGCGACCCGCTGGACCCTGCCAACAAGATTGGTGCGCTGGTAAGCTGCGGGCACTTCGAAAAAGTAAATTCCTATCTGGAGCAGGCCAAGGCCGATGGCTGCAAGTTTGCATTCGGCGGCAGGACCTACGGCGGCGCATTTGTGGAGCCCACGGTGGTGGAGGGCGTGACGCCGCAAAGCCGCTTGTTCCGCGAAGAAATCTTTGGTCCCATTCTGTGCGTCACCACCTTCGACACCGTGCCAGAGGCCGTGGCCCTGGCCAATGACACCGTCTACGGTCTGGCCGCTTCGGTCTATACCGCCAACCAGCGTCATGCCATGAAGCTGGCGCGCGAGATCCGCGCCGGAACCGTCACGGTGAACTGCTTTGGCGAGGGCGATGTGAGCACCCCGTTTGGCGGTTTCAAGGAGTCGGGCTTTGGCGGCCGTGACAAATCCATCCACGCCCACGATCAGTACACCGAGCTCAAGACCGTGTGGATTGACATCACGGAGCCGGCCGCGGAGTAACAGCCATGCGCAGCATTGTCGTCAAGCCCTTACCCGCGGACACCGGTCGCAGTGGCTGGGAGGCCATCAGCACGCGTCCGTTTGCGCCGCAGGAATTGCACGCCGATAGCACGGCCGACTGGCTCATCATCGGCGCCGGCTTCGGCGGTCTGTCTGCTGCGCGCCGTCTGCTGCAGCTGCGGCCTAAAGATCGCATCGTGGTGCTGGACGCCAGGCAGTTGGCCCAAGGCCCGGCCGGGCGCAACTCCGGCTACATGATCGACGTACCGCACAACCTCAGCTCCGGGGAATATTCCGCCGCCGGTGCCGAGGCCACCGCGCTGGAGATTACGCAAAACCGTTTTGCGATTGACTTCGCCAAGTCCGCCGCCGCCGAGTACGGCATCAGCCGCGAGGCCTTCGATGCCTCGGGCAAGATCAATGCGGCTTCCACCGAACGCGGACTGAAGCTCAACGCCCGTTATGCCGACTCGCTGCAAGGCATTGGCGAGACCCGCGAGATTCTGGACGCCCAAGCCATGCGCGAACTCACCGGCACCAACTACTACCGGGGCGGACTGCGCACCCCTGGCGCGGTGATGATCCAACCGGCCGATTACATCTACGGACTGGCCGCAGGCCTGCACCAACAGATCGACCTGTTTGAAAACTCACCGGTGCAGTCCCTGGAAAAACAGGGCAGCAGTTGGCGCGCTCGCACACCCAAGGGCTCGGTCACTGCGCCGAATGTGATCCTGGCTGTCAACGGCTTGTTGCAGGACTTCGGCCACTGCAAGGGGCGGCTGATGCATGTGTTTACCTATGCGTCCATGAGCGCCGCGTTCAAGCAATCCGACTTTGGCGGCAAGGTCAGTGGCGCTGCGCGCTGGGCACTGCTGCCCGCAGACCCCATGGGTGCCACGGTGCGCAAGATCACCACCGATGGCAAGAGCCGGATCGTCGTGCGTACGCGCTTTACCTATGACCCCAGCATGCAGGTGTCCGATGCGCGGGTGGCGCGCATTGGCGTGGCCCAGGGCAAATCCTTTGTCGCGCGTTTTCCGGAGTTGAAGTCCGTGCCAATGGAATACAGCTGGGCGGGCCGCTTGTGCCTGACCCTCAACAACGTGTCGGTGTTTGGCGAAATCGAGCCCGGTCTTTTCTCCGCCTGTGTGGAGAACGGTCTGGGCACGGTGAAAAGCACCCTGGCCGGTGTACTGGCGGCGGACCTGGCAACAGGCACGCCGTCACCCCATCTGGCTGCATTACAGAGTCAAGCGAAACCGCGCCGTCTGCCGCCCGAGCCTGTGGCTTGGCTGGGCATCAACGCGGTCATTCGAATGCAGGAATTGCGGGCGGGGCGCGAAAGCTAAAGCGCAGCGCTGCAATGGTGAGGAGTTTGCGGGCAGCAGAACTTCTTGGGTTTTTAGACATCATCAACAGGAGTAAATCGAAATGAAGAAATTTGTGAAAGCACTATGCGCCGTGGCCATGGCCGGCATGACCATGTTCTCGGCCCACGCAGCCGAAGAGAAAAGCATCACCATGGGCACCCTGTCCTGGGATGACTTGACGCCCATTACGGCCGTCACCAAGAAGGTGCTAGAGGATGCCGGCTACAACGTCAAGGTCACCACCTTTGCCGAGTGGGGCATTGCCTTCGCCGCCCTCTCCAAGGGTGACGTGCAGCTGCTGGCCAGCCAGGTCAACTACATCTCGCAAGACCACTGGGACAAGAACAAGAGCCGCCTGGAAAAGCTCTCCGCTGTCTCCCACGGTCTGTACCAGTCGTTTGCCGTGCCCAAGTACGTGAACATTGACAGCATTGACCAGCTCAATGCCAATGCCGACAAGTTTGGCGGCAAGATCGTGGGCATCGAGCCCGGCTCCGGCCTGATGCGCGACGCCAAGACGGCAGTGGGCTCTTACGGCCTCAAGCTCAAGCTGGTCGAAGGCAGCACCGCCGCCATGTCGGCCGCTGTGAAGTCGGCCACCGCCCGCAAGGAGTGGGTGGTGACCACGGTGTGGGAACCCTCGGAGTTCATGAAGAAATACGACCTGAAGTTCCTGAAAGACCCCAAGGGCGTGTTCCCCCCACCCCAGACCTATTACTGGCTGGCCAACAAGGGCTTTTCGGCCAAGTACCCGGTCGCGCGTGAGCTGATTGCCGGTGTCTACCTGCCCCTCGAAGACCTCAATGACATCAACCTGGATCTGGCCGATGGCAAGAAGCTGGATGACCTGATGAAGGACTGGTACGGCAGCCACGCCGACCTGATGAAGCGCTGGTCCAATATCAAGAAAGACTAAGTAGTCGTCGGAAAAATGGTTGCGCAAGGGCTGGCATGTGCCGACCTTTGCGCGGCCCCATAAAGGAGAAAACAGAGATGAGCAGCAGCACAGACGCGCAGGAAGTTCTGATCGATTGCAAATCGGTCTGGAAAGTATTTGGCGACAAGTCGCACCAGGCCATGAAGGCCATCGCGGAGCGGGGCTTGTCCAAGACGGAAGTGCTGCGCGAGTTTGATTGCGTGGTTGGCGTTTCCAACGCCGACATCCAGGTCCGCAAGGGCGAGATCTTCTGCATCATGGGCTTGTCGGGCAGTGGCAAGTCTACGTTGATTCGCCTGCTCAACCGCCTGATCGAACCCAGTGGCGGCGCGATCCACATCAAGGGCCAGAACCTGATGCAACTGAATGCTGCCGAGCTTCGCGCCATGCGCGCCAAGCACATCGGCATGGTGTTCCAGGCCGTGGCCCTGCTGCCGCACCGCAACGTGCTCGAGAATGCCGCCTTTGGTCTGGAAGTGCAGGGCGTTCCCAAGGCTGAGCGCCACAGAATAGCCACTGCCGCGTTGGCCAAAGTAGGCCTTTCGGACTGGACCCACAAGATGCCGCGCGAACTCTCAGGCGGGATGCAGCAACGGGTAGGCCTGGCCCGCGCCATTGCCGCCGACCCCGAAATCATTTTGATGGACGAGCCCTTCAGTGCGCTCGATCCACTGATTCGCCGCCAACTGCAGGACGAATTCCGCCAGCTCGCCAAAGAGCTGGGCAAGTCGGCCGTGTTCATCACGCATGACCTGGACGAAGCGATGCGCATTGGCGACCGCATTGCCATCATGAAGGATGGCGTGATTGTGCAGACCGGCACCGCCGCCGACATTGTGCTGAACCCGGCCAATGCCTATGTGGCCGAATTTGTGGCCGGCATTTCGCACCTGCATTTGGTGACCGCCCGTTCGGTGCTGCGCCCGCTGGCGGAGTTCCAGAAGGCATCACCGCAAGTGGACGTGCAGGCCCTGCCGCGCGCCACGCCCGAGGCTGACCTGGACGCGCTGATTGCCATCATGGTGGAAGCCCCCGACCACGCCGTTGCGGTGTGGGAGGGCGGCGCGCTGCTCGGCATCGTAACCTCCAAGGCACTGCTCAAGAGCGTGCAGGAAAAGCCGGCCCAGGCCGCTGCGGAGGCCTGAGCCATGGACAGCACCCAAGCGATTGAAGTATTTGATGCGCATGTGGAAGACGCGCTGAACTGGCTGCGCGACAACGCTGGCTTTGTGTTCGACACCACACGCCACGGATTGGAGGGTTTTTACAACGGCACCAACTGGCTGCTGACCACACCCTCGCTGTACTTGGTGGTTGCCGTTTTCGCGGGATTGGGCATTTGGCTGGTGGGCCTGCGCTTCGGTTTGTTGGCCGGACTGGGACTGCTGGCCTGCAACATCATGGGCCTATGGGGTGTGACCATGGACACCCTGGCGCTGGTGATTGCTGCAACCGCCATCGGCCTGTGCCTTGCCTTGCCGCTGGGCATCCTGGCCGGCTACCACCCCAAGCTCGACCAGCTGGCCGAGCCGTTGCTGGACATGCTGCAAACGCTGCCACCGTATATTTATCTGCTGCCGGCCATTGCGCTGCTGGGTTATGGCCCTGCCACCTCGCTGGTGGCCACGGTGTTGGTGGCGATAGCTCCGGCACTGCGCCTGACCTCGCTGGGCATTCGTCGCACACCCAACGAGTACATCGAACTGGGACATGCCAACGGCATTGCCCCGCTGCAGATGTTCTTCAAGATCCGCTTGCCCTTTGCTGTTCCCAGCATCATGGCCGGTATCAACCAGAGCCTGATGATGGCTTTTGGCATGGTGGTGATTGCTGGCATTGTGGGCTCCGGCGGACTGGGGCAAACCATTTACGAAGCCATCCGCACGCTGGACATTGCCAAGTCGATTGACGCCACCATTGCCATCGTCATATTAACCATGGTGCTGGACCGCCTGACCCAAAGTGCGGGCACCCAAAAGGCAGGAGCTACCCGATGAACTTTTCCCCTGGTACCTTGCTCAGCCCTGCGGTGGACTGGCTCAACGCGAATTGGCATCCGGTCTTCAAGCTCATTGGCCTGGTGGTGGAAACCTCGCTGGACGCGGTGGAAGCCGTGCTGATGGCCATGCCCTGGTATGGCGTGATCGGCGTGGTGGCAGTGGCTGCTGCATTGCTGCTCTCGCTACGCATCGCCGCGCTGGTGCTGGGCACGCTGGGCTTTTGTGTGCTCAACAACCAGTGGGAAACCACCATGCAGACCCTAGCCCTGGTGACGGTGTCGGTGGTGATTGCGGTGCTGATTGCTTTTCCGCTGGGTGTGCTGGCCTCGCGCAGCAAGCGCCTGGAAGCTGCTCTGCGACCGGTGCTCGACATCATGCAAACCGTGCCACCGTGGGTGTACCTGATACCGGCGGTGATCTTCTTCAGCCTGGGCCGGGTGCCAGCCATGATGGCCACCATCATCTACGGCATTCCGCCCATGCTGCGCCTCACCACGCTGGCCTTCAAGCAGGTGCCCCACGAAATGCTGGAACTGGGCCAGGCTATGGGTGCGCCGCCGCTGACCATTTTGTTCAAGATCGAAATGCCCGCTGCCATGCCCACCATCCTGGTGGGACTGAACCAGTGCATTCTGATGTGCCTGGCCATGGTGGTGTTGGCCGGACTGGTGGGCGCCGGCGGGCTGGGGGCTGAAGTGACACGCGGCTTGACCCGCATGGAGATGGGCTTGGGCTTGCGTGCCGGGCTGTCCATCGTGGCGGTGGCCTTGCTGCTGGACCGTCTGACGCGCGCGGCACTGCAAGGAAAGGGCAGGCGTTAAGGCCATGAACGCTCATGCGCAGCGCACCCTTCGGGTCGGGTTCATCTTGTGCCCGGACTTCACCCTGGTCGCGTTCTCCGCATTTTTGGACACCTTGCGGCTGGCTGCTGATGAGGGCGACCGCAGTCGCCCGATTCATTGCAAGTGGGACATCCTGAGCCACGACATGAGCCCCATCCGATCCAGTGCAGGAGTCGAGGTCAAGCCCACCATGCTGCTGACCAGCCCTTCTGATTTCGACTACATCGTGGTCGTGGGCGGCCTGCTGAATGGGTCACGTTGCCCCAGGGCCTCGCTCGACTTTTTGCAACGTGCAGGCGCGCTACGCGTCCGGCTGGTAGGCCTGTGCACAGGCTCCTTTGTGCTGGCCCGACTGGGTTTGATGGACGGCACGACCACCTGCGTGAGCTGGTTCCACCACGAGGCCTTTGTGGCTGAGTTTCCCAAGGTGCCGGTCAGCTCGGACGGCTTGTACGTGGTGGAGGATGACCGCCTGACCTGTGCGGGCGGTACCAGCGTGGTGCATCTGGCCGCTCACATCATTGAAACCTTTGCTGGCCGCTCCCAGGCCAACAAAGCTCTGCGCATCCTGATTGAGGAGACATTGCAGCCAGGTGCAGCTATCCAGCCCACGCCGCCGCTGTCCGAGCGCGCCAAGGACGACCGCATCCGTCGGGCCATGCTGCTGATAGAGCGCAGCGTAGAGAACCCGATATCTTGCGAATTCATCGCATGCCAGGTCCGATTGAGCGTGCGGCAACTGGAGCGACTGTTCAAATCGGAGCTGGGCCTGTCGCCCTCAGCCTACGCAGAAAAGTTGCGCCTGGACAAGGCGCATGAGCTCCTGCGAACCGGCAAGGAGCCGCTCTTCCAGATTGCACTGCGTTGTGGCTACAAAAATCACTCGCATTTCGCCAGTCGCTTCAGGCAGACCTATGGAACCTCGCCTTCAGCGGTGCGCAGCATGCGCGCGGCACCCTAGATTCATTATTGCGAGGACCCGACACATGGGATTCAAGAGAACCATCCACGCCGTGGAAACGCATTCGGGCATTCCCATGCGTGTGGTCACTGGCGGCATTCCGCATATTCCTGGTGACACCGTCTACGCCAAGATGCAATGGCTGGAGGCCCATGATGACGGCCTGCGCAAGCTGCTGCTGCGTGAGCCGCGTGGCTACCCGGCGCACTGCTGCAACATCATCGTGCCGCCCTGCCACCCGGAAGCGGATGCCGGCTTCATCATCCTGGAGCAGGTGGAGTACCCCATGATGTCGGGTGGCAACACCATCTCCGTGGCCACCGTGCTGCTGGAGATGGGCATGCTGCCCATGACGGAGCCAGTCACGGAGCTGACGCTGGAGGCTCCTGCCGGGCTGATCCGCATCAGCGCCGAGTGCAAAGACGGCAAAGTCAAGAGCGTGAAGTTCAAAAACGTTCCGGCCTTTGCGGCGCATCTGGATGCGGTCATCGACGTGCCGCATCTGGGAAAGGTGCGCGTGGACGTGGGCTGGGGTGGCATGTTCTACGCCATTGCCGATGTCCGTCAGTTCCCGGGGCTGGAGCTCCAACCTGAACATGGTCGCGAGATCACGCGGGTCTCGGCAATGATCCGGCAAGCGGCTATTGAGCAACTGCCGGTGGCGCATCCGGATTACCCCGGCGTGGGCATCACCATCTCGCAACTCTCCGGCCCGAGCGATGACCCACGCGCCGACTGGAAAAATGCCGTCACCATGCCGACCGGTCCGCTCTCCTGGGATGATCCGTCCACCTGGACCGGTGCGATTGACCGCTGCCCCTGCGGCACCGGCACTTGCGCGAAGATGGCAGTACTGCACGCCAAGGGCGAGTTGCCGCTGCAGCAGGACTTCCGACACCAGGGCATCCTGGGCACCGTCTACACCGGCCGTCTGGTGGAAGAAGCCCGCATCGGCGACAAAGCCGCGGTCGTGCCCACGCTGGCGGGCAGCAGCTGGATCCACGGCATTAACACCATCGTTCTGGACCACGATGACCCCTTCCCCGAGGGCTATACCCTGGGAGACATCTGGCCGTAGCCAGCAGCGCAACCCATGCAGATCATTTCCGCACAGCAAATCAGATCGGTACTCCATTGGGATGGTGTCCTTAACGCCATGCGCGACGGACACCTGGGTCCCCGACCCATGGGTGACGGCTACTACGTAGGGGATGACGCTTTTGGTTTGTTCAGCCGGGGTGTCATCGTTCCGGGCAGGGGCGCTGGGTTCAAACTTGCCTCCATCCATCCGGCAAACAGCTTTGCAAGCCCGCCCCTGCCAATGGAGCAGGCCCTGTTCCTGGTTCTGGACGAACGTACCAAAGGCATCGCCGCCGTCCTGGATGGTCCGGAAATTACACGCTGGAAGACAGCGGCCGATTCCGCACTGGCGGCCAGCATATTGAGCCGAAAGGATAGTGAAGTGCTGCTCGTGCTGGGGTCAGGGCCCGTGGCAAGGGCATTGACGGATGCCTATCTGCACATCCGACCTTCCATCCGTGAAGTCTTGCTGTGGAATCGCACTTCCTCCAAATTGGTATCAGCGCGCAAAGACCTTGAGGCAAGGAATATCCAGGTGCGTATTGTCGATGACTTGGATGCTGCCGTAGGCCGGGCAGACATCATTACGGCCGCCACCAGTGCAACCACCCCCGTGATCCGTGGTGCATGCGTTCGACCGGGAACCCATGTGGATCTGGTTGGAGGGTATCGGCCCGATATGCAGGAGGCCGATTGCGAGGTGTTCAGAGGCGCCCGTGTCTTTGTGGATGATCGGAGCAATGCTGCCGCGTCCGGTGACATTCAGATCCCGTTACGCGAGCAGGTGATTCGGACAGATCAGATGGAAACGGACCTGTTCGACCTGTGTCAGATGCCAGCGTTCCGGCGTTCACCTGAAGACCGCACGGTTTACAAAAATGCCGGGGGGGCGCACCTGGACCTGTTTGTCAGCCAGTATGTGGCTGACAAATTGGATTTGCATCAGGGTGCTTTGTTGTCGAATTGATCTGCAAAGGTGCATTCGGGATGCTGGCCCTGCCCACATAGTGGTGGTGATTTGCATCTTCTGTGTAGCGCTGTAGTCCCATTTGCAGGCTGCAGATAGCTGCCATTCCCGTATGTCTGCTGATGGTCGATGGCCGGTGTCCATTTTGAAGATTGGGCTACCCGCAAGCAGACGTTGCGAGAGTGATTGTCACGTTCAGCGAAGGTCGGCTTTCCGGCATTGAAATCGGGAGACGCTAAGACAGCTTTGGGTCGGTACCAGGCCCAAGAGAATCTTTCTAGCTGCGCACGAAGGCCAACAATTCCATGAAAGAATTTTTTTCCGCAGCCCGCAAGGCTGCAAGGCTGCAAGGTATTGAACCAGCACGGCGTCGGCCATCAAACGGGAATAGCGGCAATTGCCGCTGGAGAAGGGATGCATCAAAACCAAGGCGTCGTGGAAACGTTTCGCTTTCCATAGGCGCTCACCAAACCTGCAGGTGTTCTACACATAGATTTATGAATACAGAAGACCTGTTGCTTCCAATGAATGCAGCAAAATAACTGTTTCTGCTAGCCTGAAGGCAAGCAACTTTTTCAGTTACTTGGCCCTCAGAACACCAAACACTTATTTCAAATCAAACCGGTCCAGGTTCATCACCTTGTTCCAGGCCGACACAAAGTCGCAGACAAACTTGCCCTGCGCATCGCTGCTGGCATAGACCTCGGCCACGGCGCGCAATTGCGCGTTGGACCCGAAGACCAGGTCCACCACGGTGCCGGTCCATTTGACTGTGCCGGTACTGCGGTCGCGGCCTTCGAACACGCCATCAGAAGCGGACTTGCGCCACTGCGTGCGCATGTCCAGCAGGTTCACAAAGAAGTCATTGTTCAAGGTGCCGGGCCGGGTGGTGAACACACCGTGTGCGGTCTTGCCCACGTTGGCGCCCAGTGCGCGCAGGCCGCCTACCAGCACCGTCATCTCCGGGGCGCTGAGGGTCAGCAGTTGGGCTTTGTCCAGCAGCAGCTCGGCGGCCACGCCTTCCAGGCCCTTGTGCGCGTAGTTGCGAAAGCCGTCAGCCACGGGTTCCAGCACTTCGAACGATTCCACATCGGTATCGGCCTGGCTGGCATCCGTGCGGCCGGGTGCGAAGGGCACGGTCACGTCCTGGCCGGCTGCGCGGGCGGCGGCTTCCACGGCGGCGTTGCCGGCCAGCACGATCAGGTCGGCCAGTGACACGGCCCGTCCGCCGGTCTGCGCGGCATTGAAGCTGTGCTGGATGGCTTCGAGTTTTTGCAGCACCTGCGCGAGCTGGGTCGGCTGGTTGGCGGCCCAGTCTTTTTGTGGTGCCAGGCGGATGCGCGCACCGTTGGCGCCACCGCGCTTGTCGCTGCCGCGGAAGGTGGAGGCCGATGCCCAGGCCGTGCCCACCAGCTGGGCAATGCTCAGGCCGCTGGAGAGCACCTGGGCCTTGAGTGTGGCGATGTCGTCGGCATTCACCAGCGCGCCTTGCACGGCGGGCACCGGGTCTTGCCAGAGCAGCACCTCTTTGGGAACCAGCTTGCCCAGGTAGCGCGCACGTGGGCCCATGTCGCGGTGGGTCAGCTTGAACCAGGCGCGTGCAAAAGCATCGGCAAAGGCGGCCGGATTCTGGTGAAAGTGGCGCGAGATTTTTTCATAGGCCGGATCCATGCGCAGCGACATGTCGGCCGTGGTCATCATGGGTGGGTGCTTGAGGCTGGGATCATGCGCGTCCGGAATCAGGTGCTCGGGCTTGACGTTCTGGGCCACCCACTGCTGGGCACCGGCGGGGCTTTTGGTCAGCGCCCATTCGTAGCCGAGCAGCATGTCAAAGTAGCCGTTGTCCCAGGTGGTGGGGTGGGGCTTCCAGGCGCCTTCGATGCCACTGGTGGTGGTGTGCACGCCGTGGCCGCTACCGAACTTGTTGATCCAGCCCAGGCCCTGCTCTTCAAGGCCTGCAGCCTCCGGCTCGGGGCCCACCAGGGCCGGGTCACCGGCGCCGTGGGCCTTGCCAAAGGTGTGGCCGCCGGCCACCAGGGCTACGGTCTCTTCGTCGTTCATGGCCATGCGGGCAAAGGTTTCGCGCACATCACGGCCAGAGGCCACCGGGTCGGGCTTGCCGTCCGGGCCTTCGGGGTTCACATAGATCAAGCCCATCTGCACAGCGGCCAGCGGGCTGGCCAGTTGGCGGTCTCCGCTGTAGCGGCTGTTGGCCTGGTCGCTGGTGGCCAGCCAGGCTTTTTCTGCGCCCCAGTAAATGTCTTCCTCGGGCTCCCAGATGTCGACGCGGCCACCGGCAAAGCCAAAGGTCTTGAAGCCCATGGATTCCAGTGCCACGTTGCCCGCAAGAATGATCAGGTCAGCCCACGAGAGCTTGCGGCCGTACTTCTGCTTGACAGGCCAGAGCAGGCGGCGCGCCTTGTCCAGGTTGCCGTTGTCGGGCCAGCTGTTGAGCGGGGCAAAGCGCTGGTTGCCGCTGCCCGCGCCGCCGCGGCCGTCACTGGTGCGGTAGGTGCCAGCCGAGTGCCAGGCCATGCGCACCATCAGGCCACCGTAGTGGCCCCAGTCGGCGGGCCACCAGTCCTGCGAGTCGGTCATGAGCGCATGCAGGTCTTTGACCACAGCGTCCAGGTCCAGCGACGCGAACTCTTTGGCGTAGTCAAATGCTTCGCCCAGCGGGTTGGACTGGGGCGCATGCTGGTGCAGCATGCCCAGCTTGAGTTGTTGGGGCCACCAGTCGGCATTGGTTGGCGCACCGGCCACGGCATTGCGGGTGGCGGTGTGGGGGAAGGGGCACTTGGCTTCTGTGGACATGTTGATCTCCTGTGGCGGTTGCGGATGAACCGAACAGGCAGTCTATGTCTTCAGGCAATGCCCTTCCAATTGGCTGGTTCAATGAAGGGCATAGCGAAACAGTTGCGGGGCTGCAGCCGGCGCTGGTATTACAATTTATTCAACCGTAATACAGCCGGAGACCGACCATGTCGACCACACTCACCAGCAAGGGCCAGGTCACCATCCCCAAGCAGATTCGCGATGCCTTGAACATGCTTCCCGGAAGCCGGGTTAATTTCGCCGTGAATGCAGAGGGTGATGTGGTGATTCACAAAGTGGGCGCACGCGCCAGCCGCAAGCCCGATCGTTTTGAGGCCATGCGTGGCAAGGCCGATGTGAAATGGCGCACCGATGCGCTGATGTCCCTGCTCAGAGGCGAGGACTGAGGTCAGGAAAGCCATGCTGCTGGTAGATACCAACGTGCTGGTGGATGTCCTGGAAGACGATCCCCAATGGGCGGACTGGTCCTTGGGGCAGTTGCGTGCGCAGTCCAAGATTCACCCCTTGGTGATCAACCCCATCATCTATTCCGAACTCTCCCTGGCCTTCTCCACGGTTGAGGCCCTGGACCAGACGATTGCAAACCTGGGCTTGCGCATGGTTGAACTACCCCGGCCCGCCCTGTTTCTGGCCGGCAAGGCATTTGTCCGTTACCGCCGCCAAGGGGGAACCAAAAGCAATGTGCTGGGCGACTTCTTCATTGGTGCCCATGCCGCTGTCAGCGACTTGCCCGTTTTGACCCGGGACACACGCCGTTACGCGGCGTACTTTCCAACCGTCAGGCTGATCGCGCCACCGCCGTCGGCATAACAAAGCCCATGAAAGGGCCAAGCCGGCTCAGGCCCTGATCTCGGTAAAGCTCGAGCGCTCAGGAATGTGCAGCGTCATCCAGTCGATGTAGAGCCCCAGCGCGGACACGGCTTCGGGCGGCAGGGTCTGCAGGCTTTGCGCATCTACCGTTTCCATGTCGGCCAGCAGCATGGCCAGGTGCACCACCGTGCCCAGCGGCGAGAAGGCCATGTAGGTCATGGGCTTGGAGCACTTTTGCAGCGCATCCACCAGCGCGTCCGGGAAAAACCACTGCCGTGCGGCTTCGGCCATCACTTCGCCTTCGTCAAAGCCGATGCGCTCGCGCTCCATCTGCCAGCGCTGTTGCACCGGCAGGGCTGCTGCCTCCACGGCCTGCACGGTGGGCGCATCAATGCGGCCGATGATGAGTTCGCCCAAGCGCACCATCAGGGCGGCAAGCCAGGCCTCGCTCTCGTTGAGCCCGGCCGCAATGGCCAGCCACATGGCGTAGCCCGCGCTGTGCATGCAGGAGGTCCAGAACACCTCGCGCTCCACACCCAGGGGCGGCTCAAAGGCGTTGGTGATGAAGAAGGCCACGGCGCGCGCCCTGACCCGGGACAGGCCCAGCACGCTGATGGCGGCTTCCAGGGTGTTGACGCTGCGCGCGGTGCCGTAGATGGGGCTGTTGGCCCAGCGCAGCACGGCTGCGGTGAGCACAGGGTCTTGCGCAATCAGGTCCCGCAGGTCGGTCAGGTCGGCCTGCTCGTCCGACAGGGTGGCGACCAACTGCGCCGCAATGCCGGACATGGTGGGCAAGTCGCAGCCGGCCACGGTTTGCGCCAGGTCTTGGGTAGTCCGGATGGGTAGTTGCACTTTGTTTTCTCGTCTCGCTCTTTGTTCGCAGGGCCGAATGCCCTGCAAGCTCATTCTGCGTCCCATTCTTACCGATAAATTGCCGGCTTTTGGTGAGTCAGTGCGAATGAAGGCACAGGCATTCAAATGCCTGCAAATATTTTTTGAGGCGGGTTGGCCACTTTGAAAATACCTTGCCCCGGCAGGGCCAGGCTTCGCCCGGCCTTCCAAAAAACGAAAATATTTTCTAAAAAATATACACAAAAAAAGTAATTTCCCTATAATTTGCCGTCAGTCGCAAGCCGCTGGCGCAGCGTTTGAACCTCAACCCAACGCCCGCCGACTCACCCCTTTTTCTGATGGACACACGCGCAATGAGCACCTTGAATTTCCCCACAGGCCGCAGCATCGACCTGGCCTGCCTGGGCCGCCTGGCGGTGGACCTGTACGCCCAGCAGTTCGGCGCCAAACTGGAAGACGCCCGCAGCATGGCCAAGTACCTGGGCGGCAGCTCTGGCAACCTGGCCTTTGGCGTGGCGCGCTTAGGCGCCAAAAGCGCCATGATTGCCCGCGTGGGTGACGAGCAGATGGGCCGCTTCCTCACAGAGTCCCTGCAGGCCGAGGGCTGCGACACCTCGCAGGTGCAAATTGACCCCGAACGCCTCACCGCCCTGGTGCTGTTGGGCCTCAAAGACCGCGACACGTTTCCGCTCCTGTTTGTGCGCGAGAACTGCGCCGACATGGCCGTGGATGCGGACCTGATTGATGAGTCGTTTATCGCCCGGTGCCGCGCGCTGGCCATTACCGGCACGCACCTGTCCACCCCCACCACACGCCGCGCTTCGCAAACCGCGCTCAACTTTGCTGCCAAACACGGCGTGGTGCGCGTGCTCGACATCGACTACCGTCCGGTGCTGTGGGGCCTGACCAGCCGCGGCGCCGGTGAAAACCGCTACGTGGCCGATGCCCAGGTGACCCAGCAGCTGCAGGACATGCTGCCGCACTTTGACTTGCTGGTGGGCACCGAGGAAGAGTTCTTCATTGCCGGCGGCGTGGCCGATGACCTGATTGCCAGCCTGAAGGCGGTGCGTGCCCTGAGTGCCGCCACCCTGGTGGTCAAGCGCGGCGCCCTGGGCTGCTGCGTGATCGAGGGCGCCATACCCGCGCGCATTGAAGACGCCACCACCTACCAGGGCGAGCGCGTAGAAGTGCTCAACGTGCTGGGCGCTGGCGACGCGTTTTTGTCCGGCCTGATGGCCACGCTGCTGCAGGGCAAAGACTGGGCCGAGTCCACCAAGGTAGCCAACGCCTGCGGCGCCATCGTGGTGTCGCGCCACGCGTGTTCGGCGGCGATGCCCACACCCACGGAGCTGGCGCACTGGTTCAGTGGCAGCCGCAACCCCCAGGTGGATGCCGACCAGCAACTGGCCCATCTGCACCGCGTCACCACCGCTCGCCCGCAGTGGGACGACCTGTGTGTCATGGCCTTTGACCACCGCAGCCAGTTTTACGATTTGGCGCGCGAAGCGGGCGCAAGTGATTCCCGCATCCCCGCCCTCAAGAAACTGCTGGTGCAAGCCGCAGCCCAGGTGGAAACCGAGCGCCAGTTGCAGGGCCACACCGGCGTGCTGATTGATGGTGGCGACTACGGCCGCGACGCCCTGGCCAGCGCCACCGGACGCGGCTGGTGGGTGGGTCGCCCGGTGGAACTGCCGGGCTCACGCCCGCTGCGCTTTGACGGCACGCGCTCCATTGGCAGCGCACTCATCCACTGGCCCACCGAGCAGGTGGTGAAGTGCCTGGTGCACTACCACCCGGACGACGCCTATGGCCTGCGCCTGGAGCAGGAGCAAAAAGTGCTGGAGCTGTGGGAAGCCACCCGCGAGAGCGGCAACGAGCTGCTGCTGGAAATCATTCTGCCCAAGACGCTGAGCGTGCCCGGCCAGGAAGACGCCGCCGTGCTGCGCGCCGTGAAGCGCTTCTACAACCTGGGCGTGAAGCCCGAGTGGTGGAAGCTGGCCCCCATGACCGCCGCGGGCTGGAGTGGCCTGGAGCAGTTGGTGAACGAGCGTGATCCGCATTGCCGCGGCGCCGTCATCCTGGGCCTGAACCAGCCCATCGCGCACTTGGTAGACAGCTTTCGCAACGCCACCAACCCCATCGTCAAGGGCTTTATGGTGGGGCGCAGCCTGTGGGTGGCTGAGTCGCTGGCGTGGCTGCGCGGCCAGACCGATGACGCTACATTTGTGGCCAAGGTGGCAGCCAACTACACCGTGCTGGTGGACGCCTGGCGCAACCGGCGCAGCATGGTGCGCGCCGTGTCCTGAACAGAACCAACCAAGACCAACCCATGACAACCATCCGACTGACCATGGCCCAGGCCCTGGTGAAATACCTGTCCGCCCTGCGCGTGGAAATGGCCGACGGCTCTGTAGAGCCGTATTGCGGCGGCGTCTTCACCATCTTCGGCCACGGCAATGTGGCCGGCCTGGGCGAGGCCCTGCATGCCGAGCGTGAGCGCCTGCCCACCTTTCGTGCCCACAACGAACAGGGCATGGCCCATGCCGCCATTGGCTATGCCAAGGCGCACATGCGCCAGCGCATCATGGCGGTGAGCACCAGCATTGGCCCGGGTGCCACCAACATGGTGACGGCCGCCGCTGTGGCCCATGTGAACCGCATCCCCGTGCTGCTGCTGCCCGGCGACACCTTTGCCACGCGCGCGCCCGATCCGGTGCTGCAGCAGGTAGAAAACTTCCAGCAGGGCGATGTATCGGCCAACGACTGCTTCCGCCCTGTGACCCGGTACTTTGACCGCATCAGCCGCCCCGAGCAGTTGCTGACCGCCCTGCCACGCGCCATCCAGGTCATGACCGACCCTGCAAGCTGCGGCCCGGTCTGCCTGGCCCTGCCGCAGGACGTGCAGGCCCATGCCTTTGATTACCCCACCAGCTTCTTCACACCCGAGGTCATTCGCTTTCGCCGCCCGCCCGCCGACGCGTTTGAACTCTCACGCGCGGCAGACCTGCTCAAGTCTGCCCGGCAGCCTCTCATCGTGGCCGGTGGTGGTGTGCTCTACAGCCAGGCCTGTGACAGCCTGCGGACCTTCGCCGAAGCGTTTGGCATTCCGGTGGTCGAATCGCACGGCGGCAAAAGTGCCCTGCCCTGGGACCATGCCCTGAACCTGGGCGCCATTGGCGTGGACGGTGGCCCGGCCGCCAACGCCCTGGCGCGCGAGGCCGATGTGGTGTTGGCCGTGGGCACCCGCCTGCAGGACTTCACCACCGGCTCGCACGCGCTGTTTGCCAACGCGAAGTTGCTCAGCCTGAACGTGCAACCTTTTGATGCCGGCAAGTGGAGCGGAGTCGCCCTGGTGGCCGATGCCAAAGTGGGCCTGGCGCAACTGACCGCAGCGCTGACCGGCTGGGCGGCCGATGCCGCCTGGACCACACGCGCCAAAACCGGGGCCGCAGGCTGGGTGGCCCGGGTCACCGAGCTCACCACCCACATCCCCGCAGAAGGCACCTTGCCCTACGACGCCGAAGTCATGGGCGCGGTGCGCGACTCGCTCAACGATGCGGGCGGCAACAGCGGCGTCCACGACGTGGTGGTCTGCGCCGCAGGCACGCTGCCGGCCGAACTGCACAAGCTCTGGCGCGCCAGCCTGCCTGGCAACTACCACATGGAATACGGTTTTTCGTGCATGGGCTACGAGATCGCCGGTGCCCTGGGCGTGAAGATGGCGCGGCCGCACCAGGAAGTCATCGTGATGGTGGGCGACGGCTCCTACATGATGATGAACTCCGAGCTGGCCACCTCGGTCATGCTGGGCAAGAAACTCATTGTGGTGGTGCTGGACAACCGGGGTTACGGCTGCATACAGCGGCTGCAAAACGCCACCGGCAATGCCAGCTTCAACAACATGCTCGATGACTGCATCCCCGAAGGCGGCGAGGCCAGCCGCATCGACTTTGCCATGCACGCCGCCTCCATGGGGGCGGATGCGGTGCACGTGAAAAACGTAGCCGGGCTCAAGAGCGCCATGGTGACAGCGCGTGCGGCCAAGCGCAGCCAGGTGCTGGTGATTGACACCACCCACACCCGCACCACCGCAGAGGGTGGCTGCTGGTGGGAGGTGGGCATTCCCGAGGTGTCCGCACGCCCCGCAGTGAACGCGGCCCACGCCGGTTTCGTGGCCGCCAAAGAGCATCAGCGCATCTGAACCCGCAAGGCAAACTGACATACCACCCCCTATTTTTTTGAAGAGAACCCTATGACCTGGAACGTACAAATCGGCATCAACCCCATCTCCTGGATGAACGACGACCTGCCCTCGCTGGGTGGCGAAACCCTGCTGGAAACGGCGCTGAAGGAGGGCAAGGAAATTGGCTACGAAGGCTTTGAACTGGGCAACAAATTCCCCAAGGACGGCCCCGGCCTGAAGGCCAAGCTGGCCGAGTTCGACCTGGCCTGCGTGTCGGGCTGGTACTCCGGCTTTCTGGCCGAGACCGCGCCCGGCCAGAGCAATGCCGAGTCTGTGGCTGCCGAGATCGAACGCTGCAAGGCGCACATGAGCCGCCTGCAATACAACGGTGTGAAGGTGGTGGTGTATGGCGAGTGCGCAGGCACCGTGCAGGGCCAGATCGACACCCCCGTTTCCAAGCGCCCCAGCTTTGCCAATGACGCGCAGTGGACGGCCTATGGCGAGCGCCTGAACGCCTTTGGCGAACACCTGATTGCCACCTACGGCATCAAACTGGCTTACCACCACCACATGGGCGCCTATGTGGAGTCGCCTTCTGACGTGGACCATCTGATGGCCGTGACCGACCCCACCAAGGTCTTCCTGCTGTATGACACCGGCCACGCCTACTATGGCGGCGCCGTGGACCCGGTGGTGCTGCTGAAGAAGCACATCAGCCGCGTGGTGCATGTGCACTGCAAGGACGTGCGCACCCCCGTGATTGCCCAGGCCCGCAACGACAGCTGGAGCTTTTTGAACGGCGTGATCAACGGCATCTTCACCGTGCCCGGCGACGGCAGCATTGACTACCGCGCTGTCCTCTCCACCCTGAAGAACGCGGGCTACGAAGGCTGGCTGGTGGTGGAGGCCGAGCAGGACCCGGCCGTAGCCCCCAGCTACGAATACGCGAAGAAGGGCTATGACACCCTGCGCGCCCTGGTCAACGAACTGAGCTGAAAGAACACACCATGGTCAGCCCCCTGCTTGTGAAGGCCGCCCCCACGGGCCGCGAAATCGTCAACGTCACGCCCGAGCGCGCGGGCTGGAAGCATGTGGGCTTTCGCGCCGTGCGTCTGGGCGCCGGTGAAAGCGAAACCGTGGACACCGGCACCCAGGAGCTGTGCCTGGTTGTGCTGACCGGCACGGTGGACATCACCGTGGACGGCGTGACCTACGCCAACCTGGGCACGCGCACCAGCGTGTTTGAAGAGGTGTCGCCAGCGGCCGTGTATGTGCCCGCAGGCAAGTCGGTGACGGTGGGCAATGGGCCAGGCGCCAGCCGCGTGGCCGAAGTCGCCCTGTGCACGTCACCGGGCCAGGGTGGCTCGGGCGAAGTGTTTGTGATTGACTCGGCCAGCATGCGCCGCAGCGTGCGCGGCAAGGGCAGCAACACCCGCTATGTGTGCGACATCCTGCCGCACGACGACCCGCGCGCCGCCCACCTGCTGGTGGTGGAAGTGGTTACACCGGCCAGCCATTCGTCGAGCTACCCGCCCCACAAGCACGATGTGGAGCAACCGCCAGTAGAGACGCAGCTGGAAGAGACCTACTACCACCGCCTCAACCCGCCCCAGGGCTTTGCCTTCCAGCGCGTCTACACCGACGACCGCAGCCTGGACGAGGCCTGCGCCGTGGAAGACCACGACGTGGTGATGGTGCCGCGCGGCTACCACCCGGTGACCGCGCCACATGGCTATGACCTGTACTACCTCAATGTGATGGCCGGCCCCAACCGCTTCTGGGTCTTCAAGAACGACCCGGCGCATGAGTGGATGCTGGCGCCACAATAGGTTTGCTGCATACCGCAGCGATCCCGGAGAGACGCTGCTGTGACCACCCTTTTTGACAACGACTACCGCGCCCTGGTGATTGGTGCCAGCGGCGCCATCGGCCAGGCCTTCGTCAGCGCACTGCAGAACGATGGCAAGTGCGTGCACCTGCAGCAGGTATCACGCGCCCTGTGCCCCGGTTTTGACCTGCTTGACGAGGGCAGCGTGGCCGCGCAGGCGGCGGCCTGCGCCGCATCGGGCCCCTACCACCTGGTGGTGGATACCACCGGCGCCCTGACCATTGAGGGGGTGGGGCCCGAGAAGTCCTTGGCCGCGCTGCAGCCCGGGCAATTGGCCAAAGCCTTTGCGCTCAATGCGATTGGCCCGGCCATGCTGCTGCGCCACTTCGCGCCCCTGCTCGCCCCGGGGCCCTGCATCTATGCCAAGCTGTCGGCCCGCGTGGGCAGCATCAGCGACAACCACAAGGGCGGCTGGTATGGCTACCGCGCCTCCAAGGCGGCCCTGAACATGCTGCTGCAAACGGCCGCCATTGAGCTGCAGCGCAAGAACCCGCAGTTGCGCGTGGTGGCCCTGCAGCCCGGCACGGTGCGCTCGGAACTGTCGCGGCCTTTTGCGGCCGGTGTGGCCAAGCTCCTGGAGCCCGCAGATTCCGTGGCCGGCATGCTGGCGGCCCTGCGCAATCTGCAGCCCCCGTCAGGCGCCCATTTTGTGGACTACCAGGGCCAGCCGATTCCCTGGTAGCGCGTGCTGGTGCGTGCTGGTGCGTGGTGGCGCAGCTTCACAGCGCGATGCGGGTCTGGCGCCACCACTGCGCAAAGCTCTGGCAGTGCTTGGGCACCGGCTCGAACAGACAGGGCACGGCATGGGCGGTGATGACTGCAGCGCCCTTGCCTGCCGCCAGCAGCGCCTGCACGCTGGCCAAGGCCGCATCGGCATGGGGCTCGGCCTGCCAGCCCACCGCGCGTGCCCCCCGCAAGGCCTCTGCCAGCTGCGGCGCAGTGGCCCACCACAGCGCAGACGTCTGGGCCTGCAGACCGGCGCCAACGAAGTCCCAGCGGCGTGTGCTCCAGGGGGTCTGGGCATGGCATTCGGCCAGGCCCACACCCACCACCAGCGCATCGTCCCCCAGGCCCTGCGGCACGGCACCCAGCGACCAGGGGTGCTGCAGCCAGACGTCACGGCCCGCAACCGCAGACGCATCGGGTGGCGACCACAGGGCATCCGGCGGTGTGGCCAGCAAGGCGGGCGGGCTGAGGCCGGCGCCCATGGGGTGATCGTCCGCGCGGCCTTGCGCGCAGCCATCTGCGGCACGGCCATCGACGCCATGCCCTGGGGCGCTGGCACTGCGTGCGAGCAGATCCAGGGCTTCGTAGCTGGTGTCTATCACCGTGCCGGGGCTGTGCCAGGGCGCGGGCGCGTACTTGGCCACGTTGTCGGCGTTGAACAGATAGGGCTTGGTGCTGCCGGTGCCCGCCACCCACTGCCAGCTCAGGTGGTTGCTGGCCACATCGCCATCCAGCAAATGCCCCAGCATCCATTGGGCCGCGGTGTGCCAGTGGACCCGGCGCAGGTGCACCAGGTAGCTGGCCAGCCACATGCGGGCGTGGTTGTGCAAATAGCCCGTGGTGTAGAGCGTGCGCACGGCCAGATCGATGGCCGCAACACCGCTGCGCGCCTCCAGCACATCGGCGGGCATCTGCGCCACGTACGCCGCGTCGGGCAAGAGCCCAGGGTGCAGGGACTGGTGTAGACCCGGGCCCAGATGCGCCCACACATGGCGGTAGTAGGCACGCCAACCCAGCTCGAAAACGAACTTGTGTTTGGCATCCAGCGGCTGGCGCGCATGCACCGCGGCATACACCTCCCGCAGACTCAGCAGGCCGTGCGTGAGGTAGGGCGACAGGCCGGTGACGGCGCCGTCCAGCGCGTTGCGGGTACGCGCATAGGCATCGGGCTGCACAGCGGCCAGGCGCGTGAGCGCCGCTTGCCGGGTGGGCTCAAACAAGGGCGGCAGCCAGGCAGCTGGCGCTGGCAACGCAGGTCAGGCGCAGGCGCATGGGCAACCAGGCCTGCACCTGGAACCGGGGGTAGACCACCCGGTCCACCGCAAAGCAGGCCCACAACACGGCAGCAACCAGCACCAGGCCGGCCACCGGACTTATCAAGAGCGCCACCCAGGCCAGGAGGCTGGGCAGCACGCCCCAACACAGCAAGGCGGGCGATGGCGGGGAGGCATCGCGCATGAGCAGGCCCCAGTGGATGGCGCCCAGAAAGCTGGCAATCACGGCACCATAGCCCAGCAAGGCCTGCAGCAACACAGGACGGTGGGCCGGGTCCACCAGCCAGCTGCCCGCGCCCAGCAGCACAAAAGGCAGCAGGCCCGCATAGCCCAGGCCTTGTGCCCACGGCGGTGGGGCAGAGGCGGGGGCCGCACCCAATCGGAATCGGCTGCTGGTGGCGTCTGCAGTGCCGTCGCAGCGTTCATCTTCTTGCATAGCTCCATCCGCCCGTTATGTTTGTGTTTTGAGGTGGCTGGCCACGCCAGCACAAGCTGCGCAGGAGGCTGCACAGTGCTTTCCAAATTCTCTCTGAATCGGCCTGGCTGCGTGCAGCTGAGGGGCATTGGTGGCCACAGGCTGGAAGTCAGCATCCGCAGCTCGGAGACAATTGCCGTATGAACAGCCCCGAACCCACAACGCCCCAAACCCTTCCCGACTGGGAGCTCTACCACGCCCTGCGTGAGCAGTGGACGCATGAGGACAACCTGGTCAACCACCGGCTGATGTGGCTGATCCTGTCGCAGGGCCTGCTGTTCACCGCCTATGGCACGCTGACCATCGACAAGCACCGCTGGCTGGTCTATGGTTTTCCGCTGTTTGGCATGGCGGTGGCGGCGGTGATTGGTGTCAGCATTTTTGCGGCGCTGGATTCCTCGCGCGCCATTGAGGTGGAGTACCGCCGCGCGGGGCTGGAGCGGCTGTGCCATCTGGTGCCACAAAGTGCTACGGGGCACCGCGGCAACTGGGCTGCCAAGGCGCTGCCTGCGGTATTTGCCACGCTGTGGTTGCTGGCGGCCACCGGCTTCATACAGGCCAGCTGAGTGGTGCCACCCAGGCGGTAAAAAGTCAGGCACATTTCCGGATGGCGGTGCAAAATCTGATGCAAATCCATTTGCGCCATGATTGAGCCGCCCACCCGCCCCACCCATGCTGTTGCGCACCGCCTTCTGCCCACGGTGGCGATGCAGCCACCCGGAAAAAAATTCCGGCTGCTGCGCTACTTTGCACTGACCAGCCTGCTGGGCGTGCTGCTGGTGCTGGCGCCGCTGGTCTACTTCTACCGCCAGTTCGCCACCGAGGCACTGGAGCAGCATGAGACCCACGACAACGTGGTCGTTGCGCAAGTATTTGCCAGCACGCTCTGGCCCCGGCATGCGGCCTTTATGCAAGCGGCCGCGGGGCTCGGCCCACAGCAGTTGCGCGAACATCCCCAGGTGGCGCTGATCCGCGCCGATGTGCTGCAGCAAATGAAGGGGCTATCGGTGGTGAAGGTCAAGATCTACGACCTGCGGGGCATGACCGTCTTTTCCACCGACGCCAGACAGATTGGCGAAGACAAGAGCGATGACGAGGGCGTGCAGGGTGCCATCGCCGGCAGGGTGAGCAGCGAAATTGCCTTTGAGAACACTTTCGATGCCTTCGAAAAAGTGATCAACGACCGCAACCTGGTCTCCAGCTACATCCCCATACGGGTGGACGAGCGGCAGGCGCCCCAGGGGGTGTTTGAGGTGTACTCGGATGTCACCGACTACATGGTCGAACTGAAGCAGACCACCTGGGAAATCATCGGTGTGGTGCTGGGCAGCCTGGGTGTTTTCTATGTGTTCATGTACGCCATCATGCGCAGGGCCGACCAGGTCTTGCGCCGCCAGGCCCACAACGAGGCCCAGACCCATGAGGCCCTGCTGGCCTACCAGGCCCTGCATGACCCGCTGACCGGTCTGCCCAACCGTGAGAGCCTGACGCCGCAGGTCGGCACGCTGCTCGAAGCCGCCCGCAGCAGCCAGCAGAAATGTGCCTTGCTGTGCCTGGGCCTGGACGGCTTCAAGGAGATCAATGATTCGGTGGGCCACCAGGTCGGTGATGCCGCGCTGGTGGAAGTTGGCCGGCGGCTGCAGGCGCTGTTTGGGGATGCCCATATCCTTGCCCGCCTGGGTGGCGATGAATTCGTGATTGCCCTGGGCGATTTGAGCCAGGCCCTGGCGGTGGAGCGCATCGTGCAGGCACTGGAGCGCGCGCAAACAGCGATTGCCGGACGGCCCATCCTGATCGATGGGAACGACCTGTCCTTGACCGCTTGCGTGGGCGTGGCCATTTACCCGGACGATGGCCAGCAGGTGGCCGAACTGCTCAAGGCTGCCGACACCGCGCTCACCCACGCCAAGCGCAATGGACGCAATGGCTACCAGTTCCACACGCAGGGCATGAACGACCACGTACTGGAAACGCTGTGGGTGGATCGTGACCTGCGCCGGGCCCTGGAGGAAAACCAGTTTGTGCTGTACTACCAGCCCAAGATTGATCTGGTCAACGGCCGCATCACCGGCGCCGAAGCGCTGATTCGCTGGCAGCATCCCACGCGCGGTCTGGTCATGCCGGGCCAGTTCATACGGGTGGCCGAGGAGCGTGGCCTGATCGTGGCCCTGGGGGATTGGGTGATGCGGGAGGCCTGCCGGCAAAACAAGGCCTGGCAGGAAGCCGGCATGGCCGAGCTGCCCATTGCCATCAACCTGTCGGCCCAGCATTTCAGGCTGAGCACGCTGCTGCGGGATGTGAAGCGCACCCTGCAGGACCATGCACTCGGGGCCGACTGTCTGGAGCTGGAGCTCACCGAGAGCTCCATCATGCAGGACGCTGTGGCCACCATTGCGACCATGCGCCGGCTCACGGAGGTGGGCGTGGTGCTGGCGCTGGACGACTTTGGCACCGGCTACTCATCGCTGAGCCAGCTCAAGGGTCTGCCGCTGGCCAACCTGAAGCTGGACCAGTCTTTTGTGCGCGGCCTGCCCGACGACCACGACGACCTGGCCATCTGCACCGCCGTCATTGCCATGGGCCAGGCGCTGGGCCTGAAGGTGATTGCCGAAGGGGTGGAGACGCCCGAACAACTGGCCGCACTGCGCACCCTGGGCTGCGATGTGGGGCAGGGTTATCTGTTTGCACGGCCCCTGCCTGCGGCACAGTTCATGGAGTTTGTGCAGCGCCACGGCGGCATGGAAGTCACCGCCTTTGGCGCGCTGGGCGACAACGCGATTTTTTAGCCGGCCTCGGGTGCCACGCGCAAGGCCTCCAGAAAGCGCGACACCATGTTGTAGGCGGCTATCACGCCCACCAGCTCCACCTGCTGCTGCGCTGAGCCCAGAGCCTGCTGCACGCGGGCAAAGCAGGCCTCACTCACCTGCACCTGGCGCGTCATCTCCAGGGTGAGCTGCAACACGGCACGCTCGGTGGCGTCGAACACGGTGGGTCCACGCGATGCCACGTCTTTCAGCGCGGCGTCGGCCAGGGCCGCGTCCATATCCCGCAGTGCATCGAGCTGCGCCTGCGTGCCACCCGCCGCCAGGAACTCCGGTGCGTGCTGCAGCAGCTCGTAGTCCGCCCGGTTCAAGACGGCCACATAGCAGATGGCCAGTTCGCGCAGCTTGGGGTCCAGCGAAAGGCCGTTGCGCACCGCGCCCAAAAACGTGTTCCAGCCCACGGCATAGGCCGGGCTGTTGAGCAGCATGCGGTCCAGGTTGAGGAGGGTGCCGCCGCGCCGCTTGCGGATGGCCTCCACCACCTCGGCGGGCTGCAGCGCGCTGTCGGGCACGGTGGCAATGCGTGGTGCAGCCGTAGCGTTCTGGTGCTTGTCGTTATGTTCCGCCATGCTCAGTCCACCGCCGCGATCAGCTCAGCGTCATGGTGGCGCTGCTGCTCTTCCATCACCAGCTGACCCAGCTCGCGCTTGAGGGTATTGAAGGCGGGCGATGACGGGTCACGCAGGCGCGGCAGGTCCACCAGCAGGTCGCGCTTGACGGTGCCGGGGCGGTAGGTCATGACCACGATGCGGTCGGCCAAGTAGATGGCTTCCTCGATGCTGTGGGTCACAAAAATGACGGTCTTGCCCAGCTCGGCCCAGATGCGCAGCAGCTCGTCCTGCAGGTTGCGCCGGGTGAGTGCGTCCAGCGCGCCAAAGGGTTCGTCCATCAGCATGATGGGCGAGTCCAGTGCCAGGATGCGGGCTATGGCCACGCGCTGGCGCATGCCGCCCGAGAGGTCCTTGGGGAAGCGGTTGCGAAAGTCACTCAGGCCCAGCTTGGCCAACAGCGTGGCCACGGTGCTCTGGATGCTTGCCGCGTCCACGCCCTTGATCTCCAGGCCAAACGCAATGTTTTTTTCCACCGTCATCCAGGGGAAGAGGGCGTACTCCTGGAACACCATGCCGCGGTCCGGGCCGGGGCCGTTGACCTGTTTGCCGCCGGCCGTGATGCTGCCGCTGCTGGGCAGCGAGAAGCCGGCAATGGCGTTGAGCAGGGTGGACTTGCCGCAGCCCGAGGGCCCGAGCAGGCAGACGAACTGGCCTTGGGGGATGTCGAGGGTGATGTCCTTCAAGGCCACCACTTCGCGCTGGTCGCTGGCGAAGACCTTGTTGACGCCGTTCACAGATATATGGCTTGCGTTCATCTCAGTGCTCCAGGCCACGGTGCCAGCGCAGCAAATAGTTATTCAATTTATTCACGCCAATGTCGATGGCCAGGCCCAGCATGCCGATGCTGATCATGCCGGCGATGATTTTGTCGGACCAGAAGTACTCGCGCGCCTCCAGAATACGAAAGCCCAGCCCGTTGTTCACCGCAATCATCTCGGACACGATGACCACAATAAAGGCCGTGCCGATGCCGATGCGCACGCCCGACAGGATGTAGGGCACGCTGGCTGGCAGGATGACGCGCAGGAACAGGGTGCGCTGGTTGGCACCCAGGTTGCGCGCAGCGCGCAGGTAGATGCCGTCCACATGGCGCACACCGGCGATGGTGTTGATCAGCACAGGGAAGAAGGCGCCAATGGCAATCAGGAAGATGGCCGGCGGATTGCCCAGGCCAAACCACAGAATGGCCAGCGGGATGTAGGCAATCGGCGGGATGGGCCGCAGCACCTGCGCCAGCGGGTTCAGCCACGCATAGACACGCGGGCTGGCCCCCATCACCAGGCCCAGCGGCAGGGCCAAGCCGGCCCCCACCAGAAAGCCCACCAGCACCCGGTACATGCTGCCGCTGGCATCCAGCAGCAGCTCACCCGAGATGGCCCAGGCGACCCAGCTGCCTTCAAATTCGGCGAAGGGTTTGGCGGGCAGCAGGTAGGCTACCCAGCGTGTCACCACCGCCCAGGGCGAGGGCAGCACATGCTCGTTGACCCAGCCCAGGGCGCAGACGCTTTGCCAGACGGCAATCAGCACAATGGGCACGATGAAACCGGCGCCGGCCTGGCGCCAATGAAAGGGTTTGCTCATGGTGGCTTACTTCACGCCCAGCGATTTCTTGGCAGCGTCCAGCAAGTCCGTCTTGACCCAGTCGGTGGCCACGGGCGGCTTGTCCATCTTGCCAATGCCGGCCTTGACCATCAGGTCGGTGGAGATCTGGATGTGGGCGGGCGTAATGTCAAAGGAGTAGGGCGAGTTGTCGATGGCGTCATCAAAGTCGTCCTTGGTGATCTGGCCCTTGAACACGGTTTGCGTGACGTATTTTTCTGCCAGCGACTTGTTGTCGATAAAGGTCTTGGTGGCTTCCACAAAGCAGCGCATGAACTTCTCGGCCAGGGGGCGGCGCTCCTTGTAGAACTTTTCGGTCATCACCAGGGTGCGCACCGGCTCACCAATCGGCGTGTCATAGGGCTTGATGACTTCGACGCCAAAGTTCTTGTTCAGCGCCTGCGAGGCCTGTGGCTCGGTCTGCATGATGGCGTCCAGGTTCTTGCCGATCAGGGCGGCGTTCAGGTCCGGGTAGCTCAGGTAGATCAGCTGCACATCTTTGCCCGTTGCGTCGGCGGAGGTGAGGCCGTTTTGCGCCAGCTCGGTGGCCAGCAGCAGCTCCTGGATGCTGCCGCGGGTCACACCCACCTTCTTGCCCTTGAGGTCCTTGACCGTCTTGATGCCCGCGTCGGGCCGAGCCACCAGGCGCGCGCCGCCCTTGGCAAAGCCGGCCACCACATAGATAGGGATGCCCTTGGCACGCCCGGAGATGGCGGCCTCGGACGCGGTGGCGCCCACATCGAGCTCGCCGGCGATGATGGCCTGCATCACATCGAGGCCCTTGGCAAAGGTGCTCTCCTCGACCTTGATGCCGCACTTGGGCGCGATCTCCTTGATGTAGGAGACGGCGGCAAAGTGGGCCAGCTTGAGGTTGCCCAAGCGGATCACGTCATCGGCGGCGTGGGCCGTAAAACTGCTGAGGGTGGCGCAGGCCAACAGGCCGATTGCCAGGGGTTTGAACATGGTGTGTCTCCTTTGGAATAGGTGGCGGCAAGGCACGTGCCTGCTGCTCTATGGCCATTGTGCGATGCCGTGTGCTGCCGCGCATCTGTAGAAATACGCATGGGACTTGCCCTGAGGGGCCTTGTCAGGGCGGTAAACTGCAAAAGCGTCCCAGAGTCAAAAAATCGACCGGGAGAGGTCGCCGCACAGGGAGCACATCGGGAACAGGAATATTTCCGGCATGACAACATCCATCCATCCAAAACGTTTGTTGCTGGAGGTCATGTCGCTCATGGCTCTGGCCGAGACGGTGGTGATGCTGGTGTTGCCCATCCTGGCTCCAGGCCTGGGCACCCTGGCGGGTGGCTTGCTGAATATGGCACTGCTGACCCTGCTGGCAGGACCGGCGGTCTATTGGCGCATTCAGCGGGCCTTGAAGGGCGGGCCCGTGCAGGCCCCCGCGCAGCAACAAGCGGGTCTTGGCAAATCGCGCCATGCCATTGCGCTGGCAGCTTTCGCCCAGATCCTGGGACTGCTGCTGACCGCCGGCGGTGTGTGGTGGCAGCACCGCAACCTGGAGGGCTCAAGCCAATCCCGCTTTGAGCAAAACACCGAGCGCCTGGGTACCGAGGTGACGCGTCGGCTCTACCAGGCGGTCTATGGCCTCAAGGGAGCGCGCGGCGCCGTTGCGGCAACACCACGCTTCAACCGCGAGGCCTTTGATGCTTATGTAGAGTCGCGTGAGCTCGCCAGTGAATTCCCGGGCATACGCGGTTTTGGCTGGATTGAGCGGGTGCAGCGCCGCGACCTGGACCATTTTGTGACCACCGCCCGTGCCGATGGCGCGCCGGACTTTGCGGTGCGCACAGGCGGCAATGCCGCCGACTTGTTGGTGGTCAAGTACATCGCGCCGCTGTCCGCCAACCGCCCGGCCTGGGGCGCTGACCTGGGGCAGGACCCACGCCGCCGCAAGGCCATTGAATACGCCATAGACACGGGCCAGCCCACCTTGTTGGCTGGCATCAACCTGCTGCAGGATGCCAAGCGGTCGCCCGGCTTCCTGTTCCTGTTGCCGGTGTACCGCAAGGGCAGCAACCCGCAGACCGTGGAGGCGCGCCAGCGCGATCTGCTGGGTGTGCTGTCGGCCCCGATTGTGGCCTCCGAGCTGCTGGAGTCGGTTGACCATGCGATCGACAACCAGCTGGAGTTTGGCCTGTATGACGGGACCGAGACCGACCCGGCCCACCTCATCTTTTCCACGCAAGGGCAGGCCAAGGATCTCCCGCAGCCCGGTAGTGCGGCCCCACCTGCCGACACCAGCTTCTCCAACGTCAGCGTGTTGAATGTGGGCAACCGCCTGCTCACACTGCGTGCCAGCGGCAGTGCGCGCTTTGCCACAGCACTGGACCGTTCCAGCCTGACACTGATTGGTGCCGGTGGCACGCTGGTGAGCTTTCTGATGGCGATCTCGGTCTGGCTGCTGGCGTCAGGCCGACAGCGCGCCCGTGACCTGGCCGAATCCATGACCGCGGAGCTGGACCGCATGGCGCAGGTGGTGCAGCACACCGACAACGCGGTCACCATCATGGACCGCGACATGCGCATCCAGTGGGTGAACCAGGGCTTCTCGCGCATCACCGGCTACAGCCTGGAAGAGGCGCGGGGCAGAACCCCGGGTGAGCTGCTGTCTTCGGGCAAGAGCCTGCCTGAGGCCATACAAACCCTGCTCGATGGCGCCCGGCGTGGCGTGGCCTGCCGGGTCGAGCTCATCAACCGGGCGCGCGACGGCCACGACTACTGGGCCAACACCGAAGTGCAGCCCATGCTGGACAAGCAGGGGCTGCTGGTGGGCTTTATGGAAATCGGCACCGACATCAGCGAGCAGAAGAACACCCAACTGCAGCTGGAGGCGGCCATGCGTGAAGCCAGCGCCCTGCACACCACGGTAGACATGCATGCGATTGTCTCGGCCACCGACGCCGAAGGCTTTATTACACAGGTGAACGACGCCTTTTGCCGCATCAGCGGCTACAGGCGCGAGGAACTCATCGGCAGAAACCACCGCATCTTGCAGTCGGATGTGCAAAGCCCGGCCTTCTGGACCGGCCTGTGGCAGACCATCAGCAGCGGCAAACCCTGGCGCGGCGACATCTGCAACCGTGCCAAAGACGGCTCGCTGTACTGGGTGGACAGCATGATTGCACCCTTTGTGGGTGAGGACGGCCGCATTGAAAAATACATCTCCATCCGCACCGACATCACCGAACGGCACCGGTCTGCCGAACGCCTGCGCCAGAGCGAAGCCACCTTTGCCGCCGCCTTCCAGGATGCGGCCACCGGCATGGCCATGCTCTCACCCAGAGGCCAGTGGCTGATGGCCAACCCGGCCATGTGCAGCTTCCTGGGCCTGACGCAGGACGAGCTGCACGAAATGACCCTGCTGGACGCTAGCCATCCGGACGAGTGGGACACCGACAACGAGCAGATGAAGCGCCTGCTGGAGGGCGAGATTCCGGTCTACCAGCGCGCCAAGCGCTACCTGCACAGCGATGGTCATCCCCTGTGGGGACTGGCCAGCATGTCGGTGGTACGCACCGATGACGGCAAGCCGGAGTTTGTGATTGCGCAGATCGTGGACATCACAGCGCGCAAGCGGGCCGAAGAGGCGCTGGGCCTGAGCAACGCGCTGATGGAGGAGTCGCAGTCGGTGGCCAAGGTGGGCGGCTGGGAGCTTGATGTGGTCTCGGGCAACCTGTACTGGACGCGCGAAACCTACCACCTGCACGAGACCACTCCGGACGAATTTGACCCGACGGTGGATGCCGGCGTGGGCTACTTCCTGCCCGAGTCACGCGTGCGCATCAGCGCGGCCCTGGAACTGGCCACCAGCATAGGCCAGGGCTATGACCTGGAGCTGGAGACGCTGACCACCAAGGGCCGGCGCATTGATGTGCGCACCACCTGCAAGGCCACGCTGGAGAATGGCAAAGTGGTGCGCATCAGCGGCATCTTCCAGGACATCACCGAGCGCAAGCAGTACGAGCGCTCGCTCAAGGAAGCACGCGAAAAGGCCGAACTGGCCACCCAGAGCAAGGGGCAGTTCCTGGCCAACATGAGCCACGAGATCCGCACCCCCATGAACGCCATCCTGGGCATGCTCAAGCTGCTGCACCACACCGAGCTCAACAGCCGCCAGCGCGACTATGCCGACAAGACCGAGGGTGCGGCCAAGTCGCTGCTGAGCCTGATCAACGACATCCTGGACTTCTCGAAGGTCGAGGCCGGCAAGATGGAGCTGGACCCGCAGCCCTTCCGCGTCAACCGCCTGATGCGCAACCTGTCGGTCATCCTGTCGAGCAACCTCGGTGCCAAATCGGTGGAAGTGCTGTTTGACATAGACCCCGCCATTCCCGATGTGCTGCTGGGTGACTCCATGCGGCTGCAGCAGGTGCTGATCAACCTGGGCGGGAACGCCGTCAAGTTCACGCGGCAGGGCCAGGTGGTGGTGTCGCTCAAGCTGCGGCAACTGGCGGCCGACAGCGCCGACATCACGTTTGCGGTGCAGGACTCCGGCATTGGCATTGCTCCGGAGAACCAGGCCCATATATTCACCGGCTTCTCGCAGGCCGAAGCCTCCACCACACGCAAGTTCGGCGGCACGGGCCTGGGCCTGGCCATCAGCCAGCGCATGGTGGAACTGATGGGCGGCACGCTGCACCTGAGCAGCGAACTGGGTGTGGGCAGTACCTTCGCCTTCACCCTGCGCCTTCCCCGTGTGACCCACATTCCGCCCGAGCTGGAAGAGTCCCTGCCGCCCCACGCCGAGCTGCGCCGCGTGCTGGTGGTGGACAGCAACCCGGTGGCCCGCGAACTGCTGTCGCGCATGGTGCAGTCCTGGGGCTGGCCCGCCGAGGTGGCCGACAGCGGCGAGGCGGCGCTGGAACTGGTGGAGCAGCGGATGGAGGAGGGTGTATTCCCCTTCGACGTGGTGTACTTGGACTGGCACATGACCGGCATGGATGGCTGGGCCGCTGCAGCCCGGCTGCGCCAGCTCTGCACGGCGGCCCAGGCACGCCAGCCGGTGCTGGTCATGGTGTCTGGCAACAGCCGTGAAGCGCTGGAGCAGCGCACCCAGGAAGAGCAAAGCATGCTCAACGGATTTTTGGTGAAACCGGTGACGGCTTCCATGCTGCTCGAAGCGGCGCTGGAGTCCGCCGCGTCGAATGCGCGCATACGCCAGTCGCAGCGCTCGGCGGCCAAGCTGCGCAGCCTGCGGGGCATGCGCATTCTGGTGGTGGAGGACAACCTGATCAACCAGCAGGTGGCCGAGGAGTTGCTGATGTCCGAGGGTGCCCTGGTGTCACTGGCGGCCAATGGCCAGCTCGGGGTGGATGCGATTGCAGCTGCCAGGGGTGGCGCGCAATTCGATGCGGTTCTGATGGACATCCAGATGCCGGTGATGGACGGCTTTGCCGCCACGCGCTGTGTACGCGAGCAGTTGCACCTGCCCACCTTGCCCATCATTGCCATGACCGCCAACGCCATGACCTCTGACCGCGAAGACTGCCTGGCAGCCGGCATGGATGCGCACGTGGGCAAGCCCTTCGACCTGACGGCACTGGTGCAGACGCTGCTGGATGTCACCGGCTACCAGGCGCCACAAGGCGCGGCCGCTGTGCGCGGCAGTCCAGTGGCCACTGCCCAGCCAGAGCTGCCCGCCTCTGCAACCAGCGATGTGCTGGACATGGCCGCAGCACTGGGCCGCATGGGTGGATTGACCCGGCTGTACCTGCGCTCGGCCAGGGACTTTGTGGGCACACTGCCACAACAGGTGAGCGCCTTGCAAGCAGCCTCCGTCAGCGATGCGGCCCAATGCGGCAGGCTGGCGCACGCCCTCAAGGGCACGGCCTCGCTGCTGGGCGCCGGGGCTCTGTCGGACGTGGCATCGCACCTGGAGAAGCAGTGCAACACGGGGGCCGCCGCGTCAATCCTTGCCACCACATTGGAGCGCCTGGACGTGCTGGCCCGGGCCACAGAGGCCGAGTTGCTGCAGGTGCTGTCGAGCCTGCAGGGCGCTGAAGATTTGGCCCCGCAAGGGTCCGCGTCAGCGGCTTCCAGGCCGACCACGCCAGGGGCAGAGGATGGGACAGCGCATGCCGCCATCCGGGCGGCACTGGAACAGCTCACACCGCAACTCGAAGCCAACGACCTGACAGCATTGGAAACCTTTGCCGCCCTGCGCGAGACGCTGGTGGCCGTGCCCGAGACGCTGTTCACGCCGCTGGAAGAATCGCTGCAGGACCTGGAGCTGGAACAGGCCCATGCGGCTTGCCGCAACATGCGGGCCTGGCTGGACGCCTTGTCCAATCACCCCGTGTAAATACCTGATACTTGACGCACCCGTCGCACCGGAGAACCCCATCCAACCGATCAACCAACCGCTGGAGGCGCAGCTCGTCGAAAGGCTGCCGAGTCCGCAAGGTGTGGCCTTGGCCATCATGACGGCCTGCGCGCGCGAGGATGTCAGCCTCGGTGAGGTAGTGAGTCTGGTGCAAAGTGACCCGGCACTGAGCGGGCGCCTGCTGGAGCGTGCCAACGCAGCCGCCAACGGCGGGCGACCGGTGATTGCCATCACCGAAGCGGTCAACCGCCTGGGGCTGCAGGCGGTCAAGCAAATGGCCCTGTGCTTTTCGTTGGTGGACCAGTATTCCAAAGGCAAGTGCCAGTTCTTCGACTACAGCCATTTCTGGAGCCACTCCCTGCTCATGGGCGTTGCCATGCAGCAGTTTGGCGCCATGCAAAAACTGGGCGCACCTGAAGAGCTGTTCACCTGCGGCCTGCTGGCCCAGGTGGGGCAACTGGCCCTGGCCACTGCCTACCCGTTGGAATATGGCCGCCTGCTGGCCACCGGCACACGCGGCAAAAAGCTGCTGCTACTGGAGCGCGAGCTGCTGCACCTGGACCATTTGCACCTGTCGCGCGAACTGATGATGCGCTGGGGCCTGCCACGCGTGCTGGTAGACATGGTGCAGTGGCACGAGGACCCCAGCGAGTCGCAGCTTCAAAGCCACAGCAGGCCCTGGCACCTGTGCCAATGCCTGCATCTGGCCCTGCGGCTGGCGGACTTCGGTCTGGCCAGCAAGGCCGAACAGGGCCCGCAGATTGCTCAGCTCACCGAAACCGCGAGCCACCTGGGCCTCAAGGCCAGTGACATGGGCGAGCATGTGGACGCAGCCATCACGCAGTGGCAGTCCTGGGCCACGCGCATGCAGGTGCGCTCGCAACCCAATGTCGGCTTTGACAAGATCGTCGAAGGCGCGCTGCGCCCCGAGATCACTTCCGAATCGCTGTGGCTGCGCATCATGGTGGTCGAGGACGACCCGGTGGTGCGCCGCCTGCTGCAAACCTGGCTGGAGCAAGAGTGCCAGCACACCGTGGCCGTGGCCACCAACGGGCGCGAGGCCTTGCAACTGGCCACCGACTTTGCGCCGCACATTGTGATCACCGACTGGCGCATGCCCGAGATGGACGGGCTGGAGTTGTGCCGGGCCCTGCGCTCGAGCCGCTGGGGCGAGAGCGTGTATGTGCTGATGCTCACCAGTGCCGAACTGGAAAACGATCTGGTGCAGGCCTTTGAGGCGGGTGTGGATGACTACGTTTCCAAGCCGCCCAATTTGCGCGCCCTGGGTGCGCGCCTCAAGGGTGCCTGGCGCTATGTGCGGCTGCGCGAAAACGCCGAGCAGGACAGCAAGCGGCTCACCGACATGGCGGCCGAACTGGCGCTGACCAACCGCCGCCTGCAGCTCGCCGCCTTGACCGACCCGCTGACCCAGCTCTCCAACCGGCGTGCCGGTTTGCAGGCGCTGGCACAGGCCTGGGGTGCGGCCACACGGCATGCGGACGCGCTCACCCTGCTGAGTTTTGACATTGACCACTTCAAGGCCATCAACGACGCGTACGGCCACGCCGCAGGCGATCTGGTGCTGCAACAGGTGGCGCTGACACTGCGCAATGCCTCGCGCGCGCAGGACACGGTGTGCCGCTGGGGTGGTGAAGAGTTTCTGGTGATATCACCCAAGTTGAGCCTGAACGAAGGCGTGCTTGCCGGTGACCGGCTGAGGAAGGCCGTGGCCGGCCTGGTCGTCACCGTGGAGGGCAGGAGCCTGCAGGTCCGTGTCAGCGTGGGCGTGGCCTCCTGGGACCAGGCGCTGACTGACCAGGACGAGCTGATTGCCCAGGTGGACAAGGCGCTCTACGCGGCCAAGGCCGGCGGCCGCAACGCCCTGGCCGTGTTCAAGAGCGGTGTGGCGCGCTGCATCAAGCTGTAGGCCCCCACGCTCCCCCACTGCGTGTGGGTCGCTGCCCCCCAAGGGGGCTGTCCCGCCTTGGGGCGGCCCGGCGGCGGGACATGGCCCCCACGCTCCCCACTGCGTGTGGGTCGCTGCCCCCAAAGGGGGCTGTCCCGCCTTGGGGCGGCCCGGCGGCGGGACGTAGCCCCCACGGTTGCCCGATGGGTCAGGGCAGGATCAGCAGGTCGGCAATCACGGGGTTGTGTTCGGATGCATCACTGCGGCCCACGGCGGCGCTTTGCACGGCCACACCGGCGCTGCGCAGAATGTGGTCGATGCGGTAGAGGTCTATATGCTGGCTCAGTGCGTGGCCATGCGTGTAGCCCCAGCCGGTACCGCCTTCGGCAAAGGCGTCTGCCAGGCCAGCACGCTTGAGGGTCTGCACCACGGGTGACTGTTCCGGTGCGTTGAAGTCCCCCATCACCAACAGCGGCCTGGGCAGGCGCGACACCACGGACAGCAGGGTCTGCGCTTGGGTCATGCGCCGGGCCAGGTTGGCCTGCCAGTCCTGCAGCCCGTCGGCAAACTCCCGCTCGGTGGCCAGCAGGGAGCTGCGCGGCGAGACAAAGTGCGCTGTGACCAGCTGCACATCCTGGGTCCCGATGTGCGCCGTGCATTGCAGGTAGTGGCCCAGCCTGTCACCCGGCCCCAGGCTGCCGGTCTTGCAGTCCCCAAGCGGATAGCGGCTGGCCAGCACGTACTGGTCAAAGGCGATGACATGCGGCAGCCCAAACACCGGGCGTGCCACATTGGGCACGGTGTCGTCGTTCTCAGTCAGCCACTTCTGGGCGTCCTGCAGGGCCACGATGTCGGGTGCATATTCCTGCACCTCCAATTCAATCTCAGAAATGCCACCGGCCCTGTGCCGCGCATTCAGGGCCTTAATGTTGTAGCTCAGCACCCGCACGTGCGTGCCCGCCATGTCGTGGTCCGGCCACAGCTGCCAATGGAAATCCATGGTGACCAACACGAACAGCGCCAAGTTGGCCGCAGCGGCCAGCACCCAGAGCGGGCGCAAGAACAAGGCCAGCAGCACCGAGACACCCAGCGGCAGCAGCAGCCAATAGAAGGGCAGGAAGCGCGACAGCTCGGCCAGCCAGGGCGGTGCCAGGTCCAGGTTCTGCAGGGCCATCAGGGCCAGGTGTGCGGCAATGGCGCCGCCCACCAGCAGTTGCAGGGGCGCTTTACCTAGATTCCTTTTCATGGCTGCATTGTCGGCGAGGCGGTGCCAAATGCCGCACACCCTCAAATGCAGCGGGAAATTGGCATTGAATCCCATATTCATGGGAGGCAAACCATCGACTTCCAGCCCCGTGCCGCTACCGGTTCACCCCGCAATAGGTCATAGTCGGGGGCAAGGAGGAACCCAAGCGTGTGGCAAGTACTGATCGTCGAGGATGACCCGCAGATGCGCGCATTTTTTGCCGCCAGTGTGCGCGCCTGTGCGCAGCTGCAGCTGGCAACTGATGTGGGCACGGTGGCCGATGCCTGCGCCTGGCTGGATGACCCGGCACACCGCGTGGACGTGCTGCTGGCCGATCTGGGCCTGCCCGATGGCAGCGGACTGGATGTGATACGCCATGCCAGGCTGCGCCATGCAGAGTGCGAGTCGCTGGTGATCTCCATGTTTGGCGACGAGGACAATGTGCTGGCCAGCATCGAAGCCGGGGCCCTGGGCTATATCCACAAGGACGCAGCACCTGACGACATCGCGCACACGATTCTGGAGATGAAGGCCGGGGCCTCACCCATCTCGCCCATGATTGCCCGGCGCGTACTCTCCAAATACTTTGATTTGCGCAGCCAGTCTGCCGCCGAACGGGCACCGTATGTCAAGGTTGCACGCAGCAGCACCGGGGACGACAAGGGCGCGCTGTCTTCGCGCGAGCAGCGGGTGCTGGAGCTGATTGCGCGCGGCTTCTCGTATGCCGAGATCGCCCGGCTGCAAAGCGTCAGCGTGCACACCGTGCAGTCGCATATCAAGAGCATGTACCTCAAGCTCTCGGTGCATTCCAAGAACGAGGCGGTCTTTGAGGCCACCCGCATGGGGCTGTTGCCGCAGTTGCCCTTGCACCCCGCCGAGTGATGCTGCCCGGCTGCGTGCGGATGTGCGGCACGCGCAGCGCTGGCTGGCTGCTGCTGTTGCTGCTGGCCTGGGCACTGCCTGCAACATGGGCGCGGGCCGAGTTGCTGACCTTGCGCCAGGCCCACGCCGTGGTGCAGCTTGGTGACCAGGTGCAGGAGAGTGATCTGCAGCTGCCCTATAACTGGGACATACAAAACCGCGCGCAGCACGGCAACGCCCGCTTTGACCTGCCGTTTGAACTGGCCCAGACACCCACGGACATCTGGGGCGCCTTTATTCCCAGCGTGGGCAACGCCTATGACGTCTGGCTCAACGGCACGCTGTTGCAAAGCCAGGGGGACCTGTTGCAAGAAGGCGGTGCCGACTATGCCAAGGTGCCGCGCTTTGTGGTGATTCCGCCGCAATTGCTGCGCCAGAGCAATCTGCTGCAGGTGCATATCCGCGCAGATGCTGCACGCCGTGGTGGCCTCTCCGAGGTGAAGGTGGGGCCGCAGGAACAGGCCTATGGCGCTTACAAGCGCAGCTACATGTGGCGCGGCAATGGCTCCTTTCTGGTGGCGGCCTTGAGTGGCGTGGTGGGTTTGCTGGCGCTGGTGCTGTGGGCCACGCAGATTGACCGCTTTCACGGCGACGGCCCGCGCCGCGATGCGCTGTACCTGTTTGCCGCCCTGGCCGAGTTGTGCTGGACACTGGCGGTGGGTGACGCCTTGATAGAGACGCCACCCTTGCCCTGGCCCTGGTGGAGTGCGGTGCCAGCAGCCGCGGCTGCGGCCTGGGCCTGCAATATGCAGCTGTTCTGCATTGAGGTGGCAGAGTGGCACGACCGCGCCTTTGTCGGATGGTTCAGGCGCTGGCTGCTGTTGCTGATGGCCCTGAGCACGGTGCTGCCCCTGGCCGCTGCGGCCTGGGAATTGCCGCTGGCGCTGGCCGCCTGGCATGGCGCACTGGCGATCACCTTTCTGGGCTTTGGTGCTGTTTTTGTCTGGAGTGCCTTGCACACCCGCCGCCGCTCGCACCGGTTGGTGGCGCTGGCGCTGTTGCTCAACCTGCTGGTGGGCATCGTGGACTTGTGCAACTTCCGCATCTTCCCCACCTTTCCCGACAACTCGCTGCTGCGCTTTTCGTCTTTGCTGTTCGGCCTTTCGCTGGCGGCCATTGTGATTGCGCGTTTCCGCACGGCCAACCACGCGGCCAACGGAATGCTGACCACCCTCTCGCAGCGCATCACCGAACGGGAAGCCGACTTGCGCGCAAGCTACAACCTGCTGGAGCGGCAGGCGCGCGAGCAGGAACGCATGTCGGAGCGCTCACGCATCCTGCGTGACATGCATGATGGAGTGGGCTCGCACATCAGCCTGGCGATTCGCCAGCTGCAGACCGATGTGCAAAGCCGCTCCGAGGCCGATCATTCCGAGGTGCTGCACACGCTGGGCGATGCACTCGACCAGCTCAAGCTGACCATCGATGCCATTCACCTGCCGCCCGGCGACATCACGGCCCTGCTGGCCAACTTGCGCTACCGGCTGGAGCCGCGCCTGGTGGCCTCGGGCATTGCGCTGGTGTGGGATGTGGACCTGTTGCCGGTGGTGGGGGGGCTGGACGCCGCTGCCATGCGGCAGCTGCAGTTCATGCTGTTTGAATCGCTGTCCAACGTGGTGCAGCATGCCCGCGCCAGCCAGGTGCGCATGGAGGCGCATGTGGGCACTGACGACCAGCGCGTCTGCGTGCGGGTGGTGGATGACGGAAGCGGCTTTGATGCGGCCCAGCTGCAGCGCAAAGGCCTGTCGGCCATGCGCGAACGGGCAATGGCGATTGGTGCGCAGCTGCATATCAGCAGCCAGCCAGGCAGAACGGTGGTGGAGATTCAGCTGGCTTGATGGTCCACCGGCACGCGCATGTCGTCGAGGTAGTCATGCGCGATGTTGATGCTGGAGACCACGCCCACTTCCGGCAAGGTCTTGCCCAGCCAGTGGCTGGCGCACTGGCGGCCCAGGTCGCGCAGCTTGTAGATCAGCCCGGCATCGGTCTGGGCTTTGCTGGAGGCGGGGTAGGCGTCGAGTTCGCGGCCACCGTCAATGCGGTGCATCAGCACGTTCTTGTAGTGCGCGGGGTCGAGCTTGCCCTCGGCCAAGAGGCGTTTGACGAAGTCGATGGCGCGCATCTCGGCGATCAGGGCCGAGTTGAAGGTGATCTCGTTGAGACGGTCCAGGATGTCGGGCGCCGTGGTGGGCACGGTGTTGCGCCGCAGTGGGTTGATCTGCACCAGCACCACGTCGCGGCTCTTGCATTCATAGACCAGCGGATGAATGGCCGGGTTGCCCGAATAGCCGCCGTCCCAGTATTGCTCGCCTTCGATTTCCACCGCACGGAACACCGTGGGCAGGCAGGCCGAGGCCATCACCGCCTTGGCCGTGAGGCGTTTGCCGGAAAAAATTTCCGCCTTGCCGGTGCTGACCTTGGTGGCCAGCACAAACACCTTCACGCCACGGAAGGCGGCCAGCCGGTCAAAGTCAACCAGGCGCTCCAGAAAATCCTGCAGCGGGTTGATGTCCAGCGGATTGGTCTGGTAGGGCGAGAACGAGTTGGCCCAAAAGCCGGTCAGCGCGTCGCTCACCATCTGCCCGGGCGACTGCTGCCCGGCCATGGAAGCCAGGCCGCCAAACAGCAGGTCAAAGGGCACGCGCTGGGCATGCGACAGGCTGGTTTGCAAGGCGCCCATGGACACCACGCCGTCCCACAGGGCCTTGAGCGAGGCGCGTGCCGATTCGCGCATGGCCAGGCTGGACTGGCCCTCGGCATGGGCCAGGCCATGGGCCATGGCCACCGCGTTCATGGCACCGGCGCTGGTGCCGCTGATGCCCTCAAAGCCCAGCCGTCCGTCTTCCAGCAAGGCGTCCAGAACACCCCAGGTGAAGGCACCATGGGAGCCGCCGCCTTGCAGGGCCAGATTCACCGGACCGTGGCTTGGCCCTGCGGTGGGGGTAGGGTTCAAACGGCTCATGGCAACACTTTATGGAGATTCAAGGCTTTGATTATTGCTGCATGCGCAATGCATCAGTGTGCCTTGGACCATTTCCCTATTGGATAAGAAATTTTAAAGTTGGGGCACCTGTAAGGCGCACCACAAGGCGCCACCCAAACCTGCCCCCTTTTTGAGGAACACCACCATGAAACTCCTGCACATTGACTCCAGCGTACTGGCTGACAGCTCGGTATCGCGCGCCCTGACTGCCAAGACCGTAGCCCAGTGGGTTGCCAACCATCCCGGCACCACGGTGGACTACCTGGACCTGGCACAACAGGCGCCCAGCCACCTGTCGGCCGACTCCCTGGGCTTTCGCCTGCCCGCAGGCAGCGACCTGAGCGCGGTACAGAAGTCCGAGAACGCCATCTCCGAAGCGCTGGTGCAGCAGTTCCTGGCAGCCGATGTGATCGTGGTGGGCGCGCCGCTCTACAACTTCTCCATCCCCAGCCAGCTCAAGGCCTGGATTGACCGCGTGGCGCAAGTGGGCCGCACCTTCAAGTACACCGACAAGGGCCCGGTGGGCCTGGCTGGCGGCAAAACGGTGATCGTGGCCTCCACCCGTGGCGGCATGTACTCCACCAGCGAAGGGGGCCGCGC
This sequence comes from Rhodoferax lacus, assembly GCF_003415675.1. GTDB lineage: Bacteria > Pseudomonadota > Gammaproteobacteria > Burkholderiales > Burkholderiaceae_C > Allorhodoferax > Allorhodoferax lacus. Next base: position 11,197 of record NZ_QFZK01000013.1, on the reverse strand, counting down.
CATGGAACACCAGGAAAGCTATTTGCAAACCGTGTTCGGCTTCTTTGGTATCAGCGATGTGCGCATCGTGCGCGCCGAAGGCCTGAGCATGGGTGAAGCGGGCAAGGCGCAGGCCCTGGCTTCGGCACACACCGACATCCAGACCGTGACCGAAGCCGCCAACGCAGCGGTGAAGGTCCAGGCCGCCTGAACTTCTTTACACCTTGCCGGACTTGTGTCATCGCGGCACAGGTGCCGACGTGGTACAAAAGGGCTCACCGGAAATCTGCGGAGCCCTATTTTGTATTTGAAAAGAAAACTCATCCTGGCCGGCCTGTCCATGCTGCTGGCCGGTGCGGCCTTTGCCCGTGATGTGCTGATTGATGTGCGAACCGCGCAGGAGTTCCAGAGCGGCCACCTGCAAGGCGCTATCAACATGCCGCACACGTCGATAGGCGAGGAAATCGCCAACGCCCGGGTGAGCAAGGACGACCGCCTCATTGTGTATTGCAAATCGGGCCGGCGCGCGACCCTGGCCTCTGACACCCTCAAGGGCCTGGGCTATTCCAACGTCGAAAACTTCGGCGGCCTGGAAGAAGCCAGCAAGCGCCTGCAGCTGCCCGTCCACACGGACAAGTAAGCCTGCCGGTTCACAGCAGCGTGTCAGCGCCCACGTAGGCCCGGCCCAGGGCCTGCGCCACGGCCTCATAGGTGACTTTGCCTTCGGCCACATTCAGGCCATTCTTCAGGTGCGCATTGTCCTTGAGCGCCTGCTTCCAGCCCTTGTTGGCCAGCGTGAGCGCGTGGGCTATGGTGGCGTTGTTCAAGGCAAAGGTGGAGGTGCGGGCCACGGCGCCCGGCATATTGGCCACGCAGTAGTGCACCACGCCGTCCACCATGAAAGTGGGCTCGGCATGCGTGGTGGCGTGCGAGGTCTCGAAGCAGCCGCCCTGGTCGATAGCCACGTCCACCAGCACCGCGCCTTTCTTCATCCGGCCCACCAGGGTACGTGTGACCAGCTTGGGTGCGGCAGCACCCGGAATCAGCACACCGCCAATGACGAGGTCAGCATCCAGCACGGCTTCTTCCACGCTTTGCACGTTCGAATACACGGTGTGGATGCGGTTGCCAAACACCAGGTCGAGCTGGCGCAGGCGGTCGATGTTTTTGTCCAGCACGGTCACACGGGCGCCCAGGCCCACGGCCATTTGCAGGGCATGGGTTCCCACCACACCGGCACCCAGAATCACGCAGTGGCCGGCCGGCACGCCGGGCACACCGCCCAGCAGCACACCCATGCCGCCCTTGGATTTTTCCAGGTGTGCGGCGCCCGCCTGCACCGCCATGCGCCCGGCCACCTCGCTCATGGGTGCCAGCAGGGGCAGGCCGCCACCGGGGCCGGTAATGGTTTCATAGGCAATGCAGATGGCGCCTGAGCGGATCAGCGCCTCGGTCTGTTCGGGGTCGGGGGCCAGGTGCAGATAGGTGTAGAGAATCTGGCCCGGTCGCAGCATGGCGCATTCCTGGGGCTGCGGCTCCTTGACCTTGACGATCATCTCGGACTTGGCAAACACCTCGGCGGCATCGGCAGCCAGGGTAGCGCCTGCAGCCAGATACTGTTCGTCCGACAGGCCAATGGCCGCACCCGCGCCGCTTTGCACCAGCACGCTGTGGCCCGCGTGGGTGAGCTCGCGCACGCTGGCCGGGGTCAGGCCGACGCGGTATTCGTGGTTCTTGATTTCCTGGGGTAGGCCGATGCGCATGCTGTGCTCCTGAAGGGGTTTTAGGTGGAGCGCAGTGCGCGCGCGGCGCGGCCAGACGCCAATCGGGATGAGGCGGTTTGGCTGCGCAGTAGCGGCGCTAATACACAGGCCTGTGGGCCTGCATCGACAAGGCGGCCACGGCCGTGGCCTACTTGGGGCATGAAGTGCCACGTCTTTGATTTCCTGCTCCTGCCCGAGTTTTCCTTCATCGGCTTTGCTGCCCTGGTGGAGCCGCTGCGCATCGCCAACCGCTTCAAGCCCGGTGCCTACGACTGGCGCATGGTCTCGCAGGACGGCCTGCCAGTGGTTGCCAGCAACGGCATTGCGCTGCACCCGCAGGCCCGGCTTTCAGATGCCAGTGCGGCCAGCGTGGTGTTTGCCATTGCCAGCTTCAACCCGCTGGCCGACTACAGCCCGGCGCTGGGTCGCCAGTTGCAGCAGCGCGTGCAGCAGGGCATGACACTGGGTGCCATCGACACCGGCTGCTTTGTGCTGGCCGAGGCCCATCTGCTCAAGGGAGAGCGCATCACTTTGCACTGGGAGGCGGTGCCCGCCTTCCAGGAGCGCTACCCGCTGGTTGCGGTGCAGGGCGAGGCGCGCTTTACCCTGTCGCCCACGCTGATGACCTCGGCCGGCGCCATGGCCAGCGTGGACCTGATGCTCGAAGTCATCACCCGCGACCACGGCAACGCGCTGGCGCTGCAGGTGTCCGAACAACTGGTGAGCGGCTGGGTGCGCGAGCGCGCCGACCACCAGCGCCTGCAGATTGCAGCGCGCTACAAGGTGCACAACGCCAAGGTGGTGCAGGTGATTGGGCGCATGGAGCAGCACCTGGAGAGCCCGCTGTCCAGCGACGCGCTGGCCGAGCCGCTGGGGGTGACCCGGCGCCAGCTCGAGCGCCTGTTCCAGGAGCATCTGGCGGTGAGCCCACTGCAGCTTTATTTGCGCCTGCGCCTGGAGCGCGCCCGGCATTTGCTGCGGCAAACCAGCATGGGCGTAATCGAGGTGGGGCTGGCGTGTGGCTTTGGCTCGGCCTCGGCGTTCTCGCGCGCCTACCGGCGCCAATACGCCGTAGCACCCAGCGATGACCGCAGGGAATAGGCGCTGGTCCCCTGAAGCACCTTAGTCCTGCGTGAGCTTTCTTTCGATGCGGCGGTCCGGTATCAACCAGATGCAAGCCACCAGAAAAATCAGCAGGCCCGACAGCAGGGGCCAGCCCAGCAGGGCCAGCGGCACTGCTGCCACGTAGGACGCCAGAGAGACCTTGCCCTTGGTGTCACTGCCCACGGCCTGCGAGATCAGCGACTCAGGGCCATGGCTGCGGATGATCTGCAACTGCAGGACGGTGTAGCTGATGGCACACAGGCTCAGGTCCACCGCGTACAGAGCCATGGGGGTGGCGGCGAAATGGTTTTCCCCCACCCAGGCAGTGGTGAAGGGCATGAGCGAGAGCCAGAACAGCAGGTTCAGATTGGCCAGCAGGATGGGGCCATTCACCTGCTTGACGGTATGCAGCAGGTGGTGGTGGTTGGACCAATAAATGCCCACGTTGGCAAAGCTCAGCACATAGCTCACAAACACCGGCCACAGCGGCCACAAGTCCTCCCATTGCTCGCCATGCGGCACCTTGAACTCCAGCACCATGATGGTGATGATGATGGCGATGACGCCATCGCTAAAGGCTTCAATGCGGCTCTTGTTCATACGGCAACAAACCCTGCAGCCTTGTGGCTACCGTCGCAATAGGGCTTGTTCTGGCTGTGGCCGCAGCGACACAGCCAGGTATCCGTGACCTTGTTGCAGGTGCGTCCGGTGCCGCTGACCACTTCCAGGTTGCCCGTCAGGCGCAAGGGCCCGTTGGGCTGGGGCAGCACCTTGAGCGGGCCGTTGCGAACCGCCAAGGCCTCAAAGGATGCCGTGGCCGGTTCACCGCTGGCCACAAAACCGGCGGCCACATGGCTGCCATCGCAATAGGGCTTGTTCTGGCTCTGTCCGCAGCGGCACAAGGTGGCACGCGGATTGGCCTGGGGCTGGCCCTGGATCTGCAACTCGGCCTCCACGGCCAGCGGGCCGTTCTCACGCACCCGCACTGTGTTGACCAAGGGCGGCTGATTGGAGTCGGCAAACGCCGTGGGAGATGCCGCAATGCGCACCACGGTGATAGCGCCCGAGGGGCAATTCTGACCGATGCGGATCAGCTCCTCCACCGGCTGCGCATCGGGGTGTATCCAGGCGCCCACTACATTGGGCACGAACACGTCCGGGTGCGAGAGTACGCATGTGCGTGAGTGAATGCATTTACCCGCATCGAAATGGATGGTGGCTTCTTTGCCAGTAACGACTTCCAGGGTCATGGTTGTTTCCTTATGAGATTCACTCCCTGCTCGGTCATGTATTTTGCGGCTTTCTCATCGTAATGTGGAAAGCTTGGTTACCCAATTGTGCGAATTATGAAACACCACATGGATTGGAGGAGGAGGCCGGCAAAGGCAGCCCGCTTGCCAAGCACCGGTTTAGCCGCTTTTTCGCCCGCTGTTCTGCGGCTTGGCTTCGGACCGCAACTCCACAATCCTGCGGAACCAGGAGAAGATTTCATGGCTTTGCAGTACCAACTCAAAGAGGGTAGCTACCATTTGTACGACCTCAGCACGCCTGCCAGCAAGGCCACCGGCGAGCACCGTTTGCGTTTGAAGACCGACACCGTAGCCATCGCCTTCGATGCCAGCACGGGCCTGCTGCATGAGCACGGAACGCCTACGCGCATCCACTCCTGGGCCACCACCACGCGCCGCAGGCTGCGTGCGGCTGGCGCGCTGGACAGCGCCAATGACATCGTGGTGGTTTCTGGCCCGCTGCCGGTGGATGAGATCAACAAATGCCTGGAGATCACGGGCTACTGCGGCAGCATGTTCCGGCAGCTGTCGAGCCTGCCACACGGCAAGCGCCTGCCCAGGGCGCGCAGCACACAATAGCCTTGCCACTAAAATTCGTGGCATGACCTCTTCTGTTGCCGCCCCCCTCACCACCCACGATTCCACCCGCATTGACGACACCCGCATCGGTGCGGTGCGGCCGCTGATCACACCGGCCCTGCTGGAAGAAAAACTGCCCGTGCCGCAGGCCGCGCAGGCCTTGGTGGAGAGCAGCCGTGCGGCTATTTCAAAAGTGCTGCATGGCGCCGACGACCGCCTGATTGTGGTGGTGGGCCCCTGCTCCATCCACGACCACGACCAGGCCATGGACTACGCGCGCCAGCTCCAGGTGCAGGCCGAAGCGCTGAAGGATGATCTGCTGATCGTCATGCGTGTGTACTTCGAGAAGCCGCGCACCACCGTGGGCTGGAAGGGCTATATCAACGACCCGCATCTGGACGGCAGCTTTGCCATCAACGAAGGCCTGGAGATGGCCCGGCGCCTGATGCTCGACATTCTGGGCCTGGGCCTGCCGGTGGCCACCGAGTTTCTGGATTTGCTCAGCCCGCAGTTCATCAGCGAGCTGGTGAGCTGGGGTGCCATTGGCGCGCGCACCACCGAGAGCCAGAGCCACCGCCAGTTGGCCAGCGGCCTGAGTTGCCCGGTGGGCTTCAAGAATGGCACGGATGGCGGCCTGAAGGTGGCCAGCGATGCGATCCAGGCGGCCCAGGCCGCGCATGCCTTCATGGGCATGACCAAGATGGGCCAGGTGGCGATTTTCGAGACCCGCGGCAACAGCGACTGCCACGTGATTTTGCGTGGCGGCAAGCAGACCAACTATGCCAAGGCCGATGTGGACGCGGCCTGCACGCTGTTAAAAGGCGCGGGCTTGCGCGAGCAGGTGATGGTTGATGTGAGCCACGCCAACAGCAGCAAGCAGCACCAGCGCCAGATCACGGTGGCTGCGGATGTGGCTGCGCAGATTGCAGCGGGTGATGCGCGCATCACCGGCCTGATGATCGAGAGCCATCTGGAAGAAGGCCGCCAGGACATAGTGCCCGGCGTGCCGCTCAAGCGCGGTGTGTCGGTGACGGACGCCTGCATCAGCATGACGCAGACCGTGCCGGTGCTGGAGCAGCTGGCAGCGGCCGTGCGCACACGGCGCGCGCGCTAAGCGCGGCGTTTTACACGCGGGTCCAGGCGCCGTCCTGGGCGTTGGAGCGGATCACCGCATCGACAAACTGCAGCCCCAGCAAGCCATCGGTGGCATTCGGAAAATGCAGCGCCAGTGGATCGGCGGCCTGGCCCGCGCGGCGCGCTGCAATGGCCTGCGCGGCGTCCGAATAGAGGTTGGCAAAGCCCTCATGAAAACCTTCAGGGTGGCCAGCCACGATGCGCGAAGAATGCGCTGACAGAGGCAGGGTGCCAGGGCCGTTGGGCGTGCGCGTCTGCGCCGGTGCACCGTGCGGCTTGAAGCTCAGCAGTTGCGGCACTTCCTGCTGCCATTCCAGCGTCCCCAAGGAACCACTGACGCGGATGCGCAAGGCGTTTTCCACACCGGCGGCGGCCTGCGTGACCCAGAAGCTGCCGCGTGCCCCGTTGGACAGGCGCAGCAGGGCGCCTGCGTAGTCATGCGTGGTGCGCGTGGGCACCACGGTGCCCACCTCGGCCGCCACCTGGGCCACTTCCAGGCCGGTAACAAAGCGCAGCAGGTTGTGGGCATGGCTGCCGATATCACCCATCACCAGGGACGGGCCGCCGCGGGCAGCATCGTCCTTCCAGGGCGAGCGCGACACACCGGGCTGGGAACGTCCACCCTGCACATACTCCACCTGCACCAGACGGATGTCGCCCAAGTCGCCTGCTGCCACCATGGCGCGCGCCTGGCGCACCATGGGGTAGCCGGTGTAGTTGTGGGTCAGGCAAAACACCAGGCCACTGCTCTGCACCTTCTGGATCAGGGCCAATGCCTCGTCCAGGGTGTTGGTCATGGGCTTGTCACAGATGACGTCCATGCCTGCGTTCAGGGCTGCCATCGAAAAGCGGAAATGGCTGTCATTGGGGGTCATGATGGCCAGCACATCGGCGCCGTCACTTCGGGCGGCCTCACCGGCCACCAGGGCGTCTCCATCGGCATAGCAGCGCTCCGCAGCCAAACCCAGTTCGCGCCCAGCCTGAACTGCGCGGGCGGCGTCCGACGACAGACAGGCCGCCACCAGTTCGTAGCGGTCATCCAGACGCGCGGCCTGGCGGTGCATGGCACCGATGAAGGAGCCGGGTCCACCGCCCACAACGGCCAGGCGCAGACGGCGGCCCAGCAGGGCGATGACGGGGTTCAGAGACATGGGGAGCCTTTCTGGCGCAACGCGAAGCACATATTTCGGACAAAAAAAAGCCGCTCCAGAAGAGCGGCGTTTGGGGCAGGGTTTACTGCGGGCGACGCGGCGTCATGGGCCCGCGGCCTTCGATGTGGCGGAAATTGATGCGGCCCTTGCTCAGGTCGTAGGGCGAGAGCTCCAGAGACACACGGTCACCCGCCAGGATGCGGATATGGTTCTTGCGCATCTTGCCGGCCGAATAGGCGATCAACTGGTGCCCGTTGTCCAGGGTCACGCGAAAGCGCGTGTCTGGCAGCACTTCGTTGACAACGCCCATCATTTCAATCAGTTCTTCTTTAGCCATGGTTAGATCCTTAAGCTCTCGATTATCGTACGTTTAGTGGGTGCGTGTCTTCTCAAATACCCAATCGATGCCTTGCGCCAACGCATAGTGGGCTGCGGCATCGTGGGTAGAGAAGTCATCGCAGAAGCGCATGACGCGGTCGGTGGAGGCGCTGCCGCTGCCGCTGGCAATGGAAACCTGGGCCTCAAAGCGGCCGCTGGTCAGGGGTCGGGGGCAGGCCGCAATGCGGTATTTGCCCATGGTCACGGGGGACAGGAGCGCGAAATTATTGTTATGAATCATTGGAAAACACATAGAAAACACAGTGGCACGGGTCGCTGGCAGGGACTTCGTGCAGAAAAAAATAAGGGAGAAATAACCGCTGGGCCGTGAGAGTGCTGTGCGGCGTGCTTTGAAATTGCCAAACGGACGACCCCTCTGCCAGGGGCCGGTGCAGCGTTGCGTGTGATCATTTGCCTGGGAGGCAAACCGCAGATGTGCACAGTCAGTTCGCATGAAGCGACTCGCTAATGTAACACAGTTACCAAAATGCGGCGAAAATAGGCAGCTATGAAAATCTGCATCCTGGAAAACGACGACTTGGCGCCGGAAATTGCGTCCACCTATACGCGCTACGGCGCCATGTTTGAGCGCCTGTTCCGCGATGCCGGTGCCACCGACTGGCAGTTTGATGTGTTCCACACGCCCGCGCTTGAATACCCGGAGTCCTTTGCCAGCTACGACGCGGTGCTGCTGACTGGCAGCAAGGCCGATTCGTTCTCGGACGAGCCCTGGGTGGTGGAACTGCGCCGCCGCGTCACCGAACTGCTGGAGCAAAAGAAGAAGCTGCTGGGCATCTGCTTTGGCCACCAGCTGATTGCCATCTGCCTGGGCGCCAAGGTGGGCCGCGCGCCCCAGGGCTGGGGCGTGGGCCGCATGTCCTACGACTGGCATGCCGCCGACCTGCCGCTGGCACCGGAAGACAAGACCCTGTCGCTGCTGGTCAGCCACCGCGACCAGGTACTGGAGTTGCCCGAGAACGCCGTGCTGCTGGCCAGCAATGCGCACTGCCCGGTAGCAGGCTACGCAGTGGGCGAGGAAGTGTTTTGTGTACAGGGGCACCCGGAATTTGTGGAGGAGTACAGCGCCTTTTTGATGGGCAAGCGCCGGGAGACGCTGGGTGAAGACCTGTATGGCGCAGGCGTGAAAAGCCTGGTGCACAGGCACGATGGGCCAGACGTGGCCCGCATGATGATGGCGTTTGTCGAAGGCAGCTTCGCTCCTGCCAAGTAAGCTAGTTCGCGCTGCGCAAGACCTGCGCCAGTTCCTGCGCATCAATCGAGCGTGCGGCACCAAAGCCAGCCACCTGGCGCGCACCGCTCACCGCAATGGCCACAAAACGGAAGTCTCCCAGCTGGGTCATGTATTCCACGTCCTGAAAGCGCGCCAGATAGGCTCCCCGCGCCGCGTTCCAGGCAGGGCTGTCCACCTCCAGCACCGAGGCGGTGCCGTCCAGGGTGACGCGCGGCAGGGCATGCACAGGCTCGCCCGCCACCTCTGCCTGCAGCACCAGCAGGGACACGCGGGGCGTACGTTCCAGATTGCGTGCATGCGCGGCCAGGCCGCTCACATGCAGGATCAAGTGGCCACTGCCTGCATCTATGGCAAACGGAACCATGGAGACAAAGGCGTGGCCGTCCTCACCCAGGGTACCCAGGGCGGCCACGCGCTGCGTGTTCAGGAGCGTGCGCAGGGCGGCAGTGAGTCGGGGTTCGTGGGTCATGGTGCGGAAACTGTCAGGAAAATGCACAGCTTACAGTGCAACCCCCCGCAGTTTCAACCCCCCAAAAGACAAACCCCCGAAGCAAATATTGCGTCGGGGGTTGGTAGTGCATGGCCTGCCCTTGTGAGGCGGGGTTGCGCAAGCGGGGCTTGTGGCCTGTCTTGCTTTGGGCTGTGGATGACAGATGCATTCAGTGTAGGGTGACAGGCCCGGCAGCCGATTGCGTTATTGCGCAAGTTTTAGGTAGATTTGGCATACTCTGCCAATATTTTCCAATTACTGAATACACACATGACGCTAGACCGCTATGACCGGCAAATTCTGGACATTTTACAAACCGATGGCCGCATCAACAACCAGGACCTGGCCGACCGCATCGGCCTGTCGCCCTCGCCCTGCCTGCGCCGCGTACGGGCGCTGGAGGAGTCCGGGCTGATTGTGGGCTACCGGGCCCTGCTGGACGCGCGCAAGCTGGGCCTTACCTTGATGGCGCTTGTGCATATCTCCATGGACCTGCACACGCCCGAGCGCTTTGCCAACTTCGAGGCCTCTGTCACCGTCTTGCCAGAGGTGCTGGAGTGTTTGCTGATCACCGGGCAGGACGCCGACTACCAACTCAAGGTAGCGGTGCGCGATATGGACCACTACCAGACCCTGCTGCTCGACAAGCTGACCCGCATCACCGGCGTGACCGGCGTGCACAGCAGCTTTGTGCTACGCCGCGTGGTGGACAAGACCGCACTGTCGCTGGGCTGAAGGCACTCCATGTGCCTGATTGCCTGGAACTGGCAGCCCGACAGCGAGACGCCGCTCCTGCTGTTGGCCAACCGCGACGAATATTACGCACGTGCGGCACGGCCTGTGCACTGGTGGACTGGCGATCAGGTGCTGGCGGGACAGGATTTGCAGGCTGGTGGCACCTGGCTGGGGGTGAGCCGCAGCGGGCGCCTGGCAGCCATCACCAACTACCGTATGCCGGTGAATGACCTGGCACCCAGGCCCTCGCGCGGTACTTTGGTGGCGGATTTTTTGAAGGGTGATGGGAATGCATCCGACTATTTGAATGCGCTGGCGCTGAAGGCCGACTGCTACAACCCGTTCAATCTGTTGTTGTTTGACGGCGAGTACTTGCTGGGGCTGGAGAGTCGCAGGCGACGGGTGTTCTCGCTTTTGCCGGGCATAGGCGCTGTGTCCAATGCCGATTTTGATACACCCTGGCCCAAACTCACACGCCTCAAAACCGGTCTGCAAAACCAATGCCTTACAGCAAAGCTCCAAACACAGGAACTGTTGCCCCTGCTGCAGGACACTACAACCGTGGCCGATGCCTTGCTGCCACATACCGGTGTACCCCTGGAAGTCGAACGCCGGCTGTCAGCCACATGGATTGCTTCGCCCGGTTACGGAACGCGGGCCAGCAGCATCGTCACGTGGAAACGGGATTCAGTTTCGGTTTTTGAACAAGGCTATGGCGAAGCAGGCTGGCTTGAAGCCACACAGCATTCCTTTGTTTTGTAGTCCCCGTCACCCTGTTGAAGCGGTCTGTTTTGTACGAATAAAAATACATTTTTGTTGCCCAAGAGCAGTCCGGGACTAATAATCTTTTCGGGAATGCATGTGAATTGGGAGTACGGGTGCCCTTGCCAGGCACCTTTTATAGAAATGAAGGCCACGCAATGAGTACCTTTGACACAGGGGAAAAACCAACTGTTCTGGTGGTGGATGACACCCCCGACAACCTCACCTTGGTCAGCAACCTGCTCAAAAGGGATTACCGGGTCCGGGTGGCCATCAGTGGGGAAAAGGCACTCAAGATCGCCCTGTCAGAAACCCCGCCCGACCTGATTCTGCTGGATGTGATGATGCCCGTCATGGACGGCTACGAGGTGTGCCAGCAGCTTCGCAACAACCCGCTGACTGAACATATTCCCATTATTTTTCTCACCGCCAAGTCCGAGGTGGAAGATGAACGGGTAATCCCCCCGATAAACCAAAGGTCCGAGAAGTAGAATTTTCCAAGAAGGAAGTTCTACGTGAAGAAGTCAAGATTTACCGACAGCCAGATCATGGCTGCCTTGAAGCGTGTTGAAGCCGGTCTG
>NZ_QFZK01000012.1 GCF_003415675.1 Rhodoferax lacus | reverse complement strand
AGGCCATTGCAACGACATAGGACCTCTTGTGCGACATCGGCTGATGCACTAACGAAAATCCACTCGCTGTCTGGCAACGCAGCTTGCCGACATTGTCAAAAATAATGTTTCCACACAGCCTCGGCCAGGAGCAGTCACCCGATTCTCGGCTCGAAAGCGGGCACTGAATCCCCCATTTGAGGGATGGTTGGCCGGTGCACAGATGTTCATAATGCAATGAAAGTATCCGCTGTGGCGTCGTTATGCGCGGACGCCGCACTTTGTAGGGCAATGCACACATGACCACCAAAGAACAGTTCTTCGCAGTTTTACTGGCAGCAATCCTGAGCATGCCAACAATGCCGTTGGCGCAGCAAACACCACTTTCTGGCAAGTGGGAGAAGCGTTTCACCACGGTTATCTACGACTTTCGCGCCAAGGCCTATGCTCCGTTGGAACAACCCACGGAATTGAGCTGCCTAACGGCGGAATCCTTCAAGCAGATGCCGGACCTCTCACCAACAGCAAGCAAAGCGAGAAACGCAGAATTGGGTATGACGTGTGGGGTGTCTGAGGTTAAAGTGCAAAGAGATTCCCTATCCTGGCGAATGCAATGCGAACCGGGCTATGACTCTCATGTTTCTGTTGTGACAACTCAGACAGAAGTCCGCCTATCCATAACTTCTAAAGACAACAGCAATGGCCATCATCTAGGCCCTGATGGAACGAAGTCTGAGCTATTGCTGCGGCGTATCGGAGACTGTGATTAGACGCGCCCCTTATTCCCTGGACTGAGACTGGTGCCAAATCTCCATACGCCCGGCTGACCCCGCCGGCGTTCTACGAGCATCGAACACACGGGCAACTCGCAGCACGCGACGCTAGGTTCCGAAGGCGTGATTCTTGGGGATTACCCCATCCTTTTGATGTCACCCATGACACGTTTGGCCTGATTCGAGGAAGCATGCCTAGCCATGCAAAGCACCAAGATACCGCTCAATCTCTGCGTAGTAGTTTTGCAGATAGCTTGATCGCTGAGCGGCTGTTTTCGCAGCCAGCGACCGACCGCAATGGGGCGGGTCCTGCCCGTGGCGCAATAGCCTTGAACGGCTGGAACCAGCCTAAAAGTTGATGTTCTCCATCTTGATGCAAGGGCGATACCCTGACCCCCATCGTCCGCCTCCACAGAGCAGCCGCCACCCACGCCCCATCCACCGGTTGAAAGCTCGCCCCATCCAAAGGCTGCATGCCCCATGCAAACAAGCTTTCACCCAGCGACTACGCGGCGTTGATCAGCCCCATCTTTGCAACGGGCAATTCACGGGTCTTGCTGGCTGCGCCAAACTGAATGTCGCCCGTCATCTGGCCGCCCTCTTGAATCACCAGCTTGCCGTAGCGGATCTTGCCGATCACGCGTCCGGTGGCATAGATCACCAGCTTTTCGCGCACCGTCAAATCGCCGTTGAACTCACCGTGTATCTCGGCATAGTCGATTTCGGCCGAGCCCTTGAAGGCTCCGATCTCAGTGATATGCATGACGCGCGAATCCATCGTGGCCTCCACTGTGCCCTCTACCACCAGGGTGTCGCAGTCGGTAATTTCCACGCCCTTGAGCTTGATGTTGGGCCCCACGGTGAGCTTGCTGCCGCCTTCCTTGGTGGGCGCTGATGAGAACGATGCTGCAGCCACAGTGTCGACAACAGGCGCAACAACAGGCGCGGCCATGGGCACAGGTGCAGGGCTGGCAAGCGGTGCAGCCGCTGCGCCGGTGCTGGCGCCTGACATGCCAACGGGCTGGGCCTGGCTGGGGCGGGAAAGGACCGGGTCTGCGGGGCGTTTGCCAAAGAAGGGGGCTTGCATGGACATCTGTGTTCTTTCATTCAGTAGAGGGAATGGATACTAGCCCCGGCACCCTCTGCAAACCCGTTGCCAATTGCAACATCCCTGGTGCAAATGCCACCAAATGTTGGCACCACGCGTGCGTCACTGCGCCGGGGGTGTCTGGCCAAAGCCCCCTGCAAAGCTCTGGCGCAGGTGTGCCACCAGCATGGACACCGTGCGCGGCACATGCGGGGTGTAGGGGCGTATCACGTACAGATGTTCGGCAAACGCGCGCACGCTGCGCCATTTGGGCAGCACCAATACCAGCTTGCCGGACTGCAGATGCGACTGCGCCGTGAAGTCGGGCAAGAGGGCAATGCCCAGCCCGGCCAGGGCCGCATCGCGCAACGACTCGCTGTTGTTGGCGGCCAGCCTGCCCGACACCTGCACCGTTACCGGTGCCTCGCTGGCCTTGCCTGCGCGTGCCTGGAATGACCAGGCCGGGCTCTCGTTGACGCGGGGGTAGTGCAGGCAGTTGTGCAGCCGCAGGTCGGCGGGCTCCTTGAGCTGCGGCGCCTTGCGCAGATAGCCGGGTGTGGCCACCAGCAGCGTCTCGGTCTTGCACAGGGGCCAGGCCACATGGGTTTCGGGCGGCGAATCAGCATGGCGTATGGCCAGGTCAAAGCCCTCCTTGCCCAGCGAGCGCAAGCGGTCAGACATGTCGAGCTCAATGCGAATGTCCGGGAACTCCTTGAAGAACGCCGGCAACTGCGGCACCAGCTGCTGCCGGGCAAAGGCCACGGGTGCGGTGATGCGCACCAGCCCGCGCGGCGCCTCGGCCATGTCGCGCACCTGGTCAAAGCTCTGCGCGATGTGCTCGAAGGACCCTTGTGTTTCCTCCACCAGCCGCTGGCCGGCTTCGGTCAGGCGCACGCTGCGCGTGGTGCGCTGCACCAGGGCCACGCCGGCAATGCGTTCGAGCTCGGCAATGCGCTGGCTCATGGCGGCCTTGCTCACATTCAGGCGCTCGGCCGCCGCCGTGTAACTGCCCTGGCTGGCCAGGGTGGAGAGCCAGTAGATGTGGCTCCACAACGATTCAACCTTTTGTGCTTTCATGGCAGCATTGTTCACCATATTGAACAATGAATTCAAGCCCGCGCGCTTTTCATTTGCGGCATGGCCCCCTACACTGCAAGCCGACCCCAGCCACCCCCCCCACACTTTGAGGCCCTGATTCATGACCCCCTACACCGACTCCACCGAAGTAGCCCAGTACATCCAGGGTGCGCGCACCACCGGCAGCAGCACCCGTACCCAGGCCGTCTACAACCCCGCCACAGGCGCCGTGGCGCGCCAGGTGCGCCTGGGCAATCAGGCCGATGTGAATGCCGCCGTGGCCAGCGCTGCCGCCGCCTTCCCCAAGTGGGCCGACACGCCCCCTATCCGCCGCGCCCGCGTCATGTTCAAGTTCCTGGAACTGCTCAACGCCAAGAAGGACGAGTTCGCCCGCGTCATCACCGCCGAGCACGGCAAGGTGTTCACCGACGCGCAGGGTGAAGTGGCCCGCGGCATCGACATTGTGGAATTCGCCTGCGGCATCTCCCAGCTCCTCAAGGGTGACTTCACCGACCAAGTGAGCACCGGCATCGACAACTGGACCCTGCGCCAGCCCCTGGGTGTAGTGGCCGGCATCACGCCGTTCAACTTCCCCGTGATGGTGCCCATGTGGATGTTCCCGGTGGCTATTGCCGCAGGTAACACCTTTGTCCTCAAGCCCAGCCCCCTGGACCCCAGCGCCAGCCTGATGATTGCCGACCTGTTCAAAGAAGCCGGTCTGCCCGATGGCGTGTTCAACGTGGTGCAAGGCGACAAGGAAGCCGTGGACGCGCTGCTTGAGCACCCGGACGTGAAGGCCATCAGCTTTGTAGGCTCCACACCCATTGCCAACCGCATTTATGAAGTCGGTGCCCACCACGGCAAGCGCGTGCAGGCCCTGGGCGGCGCCAAGAACCACATGGTGGTCATGCCCGATGCCGACATCGACCAGGCCGTGGACGCGCTGATCGGCGCCGGTTACGGCTCGGCTGGCGAGCGTTGCATGGCCATCAGCGTGGCCGTGCTCGTGGGTGATGTGGCCGAGCGCCTGATTCCCAAGCTGCTGGAGCGCACCAAGACCCTCAAGGTGCTGGACGGCATGAACCTGGCCGCCGAGATGGGCCCCATCGTCACCCAGGCTGCGCATGACCGCATCACCGGCTACATCGCCCAGGGCGTGAGCGAAGGTGCCACCCTGCTGCACGACGGCCGCAACTTCAGCGGAGCTGCGGCAGGTGCGGGTTGCGACAAGGGCTTCTGGATGGGCGGCACGCTGTTTGACAACGTCACCGCCGACATGAAGATCTACAAGGAAGAGATCTTTGGCCCCGTGCTGTCCTGCGTGCACGTGAAAGACCTGGCCGAGGCCGTGGACCTGATCAACGCGCATGAGTTTGGCAACGGTGTCTCCTGCTTCACCCGCGACGGCAACGTGGCGCGTGAATTCAGCCGCCGCATCCAGGTCGGCATGGTCGGCATCAACGTGCCGATTCCCGTGCCCATGGCCTGGCACGGTTTTGGCGGCTGGAAAAAGAGCCTGTTTGGCGACATGCACGCCTACGGCGAAGAGGGCGTGCGCTTCTACACCAAGCAAAAGTCCATCATGCAGCGCTGGCCCGAGAGCATTGGCAAGGGTGCCGAGTTTGTGATGCCTACGGCCAAGTAAGACAGCTGCAGGTCTATCCCATCAGGGCGTGTTTTTGAGGGCCCGGGCCAGGAAATCAATCAAGGCCCGCACCTTGGGCGACACATACTGGCGCGTGGGGTAGACGGCAAAGATGTCGAAGGTGATGGCGCGGTAGTCGGGCATCAGCTCCACCAGCGCGCCGCTTTGCAGATCGGCATTCACCATGAAAGAGGGCTGCAGCACCACGCCTTTGTGCTTGCGGGCTGCGGCAATGCAGGTGTCGCCGCTGTTGGTGCGCAGCACCGGCTTGACGGTTACTACCACAGGCCCTTCGGGCCCTTCAAAACTCCATTGGTCGCCGCTGGCCAGCAGGCTGTAAGACAGCACCGCGTGAGCGGTCAGCTCGGACGGGTGTTTGGGCTTGCCGTGCCGGCGCAGGTAGCCGGGTGAGGCACACAGCACCAGCCGGGTGGACGCGAGCTTGCGGCTCACCAGGGTGGAGTTGGGCAGGCGCGCAATGCGCACCGCCAGGTCATAGCCTTCCTCCACCAGGTCCACAATGCGGTCGGCCAGGGTGATGTCCAGCTCCACCTCCGGGTACTTGGCCATGAAGTCGGGCCACAGCGGCGCCAGCTCCAGCAGACCAAAGGACACCGGCACATTCACCTTGATGAGCCCCTTCACCGCCACCGACTGCGCGGTGATCTCTTCCTCGGCCACTTCCACATCCGCCAGCACGGTCTTGCAGCGGCCATAGAACAGCCGCCCCTCTTCGGTGAGCGAGAGCTTGCGCGTGGTGCGCTGCAAAAGCCGCACGCCCAGGCGCTGCTCCAACTCGGCCACATGGCGCGACACGGCCGGCTTGGACATGGCAAGCGCATCGGCCGCCTGTACAAAACTGCCGCCGTCCACCACGGCTGCAAAGGTCTTCATTTCCAGGAATTTGTCCATTTGTTCTGAATATCGGAATAGTGAATGCTATTGAAGCATATTTATCTTGCAGGCTGCAACAAATACAGTTCACCCATGCCTTCCAACAACGCAGTGAAGGCACTGAAGTGATCTACCAAACCCTGAAAGGAAATCGTATGCAAGTTCTCGTTATCGGCACCGGCAACATGGGCTCCGCCTTCGTCAAACAACTCAGCGCAGCCGGCCACCAGGTCAGCATCACCGCACGTGACGCGGCAAAGGTTGACGCCTTGGCCGCCCAATACCCCGGTGTCAAAGCCGTGCCCACAGCCGCAGCTGCCGATGGCAAGGATGTAATTGTCCTGGCCACCGGCTACGCGGATGCCGTGTCGGCCCTGCAGTCGGTCGGTGACCTGCAAGGCAAAGTGGTGGTGGACATCACCAACCCCCTGACGCCCGACTACATGGGCCTGACCCTGGGCCACAGCAGCTCGGCTGCCGAAGAGATTGCCAAGGCGGTGCCCGGCGCGCTGGTGGTCAAGGCCTTCAACACCCTGTTTGCCCAGGTGCTGGCCCGAGGTGCCACCCTGGCCGATGGCAGCAAAGCCACCGTGTTCTTCGCCAGCGATTCCGAACGCGCCAAGCAAACCGTCAAGTCCCTGGCCGAGAGCCTGGGCTTTGCCACGGCAGACGCCGGTGGCCTGAAGAACGCCCGCTACCTGGAGCCGCTGGCCGGCCTGAATATTTACTTCGGCTACGGCGCAGGCCGCGGCACCGGCATCGCACCGGCCTGGGTGGGCGCATAAGCGCAGCACCTGCCACACAAAAACACTCGCAGCTTAAAAAAGGAAATCACCATGACACACGCTTTGTTCAAATCCCTCATCGCCGCCGCAGCCCTCTCCACCCTGGGCCTGGCTGCTGCCCAGACCCCGGCCGAGAACCCCGCCACGCCGGCCCCCAAGCACGAAAAGCAGGCGCCCAAAGTGGAGCGCAACCTGAAGGTTTTTGACAACCTGGACTTCGATGTCTTCAGCAACCAGAAATGGGACCGTCTGAAGGAAAGCCATGCCACCGATATCGTGGTGACCTGGCCCGACGGCCATGAGACCAAGGGCCTGGACCACCACACCGATGACCTCAAAGCCATGTTCGTGTTTGCCCCCGACATCACCATCAAGGAGCACCCCATCCGCTTTGGCTCGGGCTCCTGGACCTCGGTCACCGGCGTCATGACCGGCACCTTCACCAAGCCCATGCCCATTGGCGATGGCAAGAGCATTGCGCCCACCGGCAAGCGCTTTGCCATCGGCATGGCTACCATCGGCCATTGGAGCGGCAAGACCATGGACCACGAGTGGCTGTTCTGGGACAACCAGGACTTCATGAAGCAACTTGGCCTGGGCAACTAAGCCCGCAGCAACTACGCGCATCGAAAGGAACAGGACCCCCATGGAAATCGGCATCTACACCTTTGGGGACCTCCCCGCCGGTGCGCGCGGGCCGCAGGCCGCGCAGCAGCGCCTGCAGGAAATCGTGGCGGCTGCAAAGCTGGCCGATGAGGCCGGGCTGCACGTGTTTGGCGTGGGTGAGCACCACCGCTCGGACTACGCGGTATCGGCCCACACCGTGGTGCTGGGGGCGCTGGCCACGGCTACCCGCACCATCCGCCTGAGCAGTGCGGTGACCATCCTGAGCTCGGCCGACCCGGTGCGGGTGTTCGAGGACTTTGCCACGCTGGACCTGCTCTCGGGCGGACGCGCCGAGCTGATGGCCGGGCGCGGTGCCTTCACCGAGTCCTTCCCGCTGTTTGGCTATGCCTTGCAGGACTACGAGGCGCTCTACAACGAAAAGCTGGAGCTGCTGCTCAAGCTGCGTGACACGGAGCGCATCACTTGGGAAGGCGCATTCCGCCCCGCGCTGAACGCGCAGGAAGTGTCGCCGCGTCCGTCCCGCAAACTGCCCATCTGGATTGGTGCCGGTGGCACACCGCAAAGCGCGGTGCGTGCGGGGCAAGCCGGCCTGCCGCTGAACCTGGCCAACATCGGCGGCGAGCCCGCGCGCTTCAAGCCCTTTATTGACCTGTACCGCAAGACCGGTCTGGCCGCCGGTCATGCGCCAGCGGATTTAAAGGTGGCCATTTCCGGCCACCTGCATGTGCAAAGGGATTCACAGGTGGCGCGTGACACATTCTTCCCGCACTACACCCACTACATGCGCCACAACCTGCCGCAGCGTGACCGCGGTTGGGAGATTTCCAGCAGCGACTACGCGCAACTGGCCAGCCCGCACGGCTCGCTGTTTGTGGGCAGCCCGCAGGAGATTGCCGACAAGATCCTCTACGAGCACGAACTCTTTGGCCACCAGCGCTTTCTGGCGCAAATCGACATTGGCGGCTTGCCCTTTGCCAAGGTGGCGCAGGCCATTGAACTGCTGGCCAGCGAGGTGTTGCCGACGGTGCGGCGGGCCCTGAAAAAGCAGGAGCCCGTCAGCCCAGCCGCTCCACACCCTCGCTCTCGTCCTTGAGTGCGATGCCGCTCTGCCCCAGGCTGAGCGACTGCGCAATCAGCCAGGCCAGCTTGTGCGCGGCCACCGCGTACGACAGGCCTTCGGGCCGCACGTTGGAGATGCAGTTGCGCTCGGCATCATGGCGCCCGCGCCGGGGTGCGTGGGTGAGGTAAATGCCAAGGCTGTCGGGTGAGCTCAGGCCCGGGCGCTCGCCGATGAGGATGACGCACAGGCGTGCCCGCAGGGCCTCGCCCACATCGTCGGCCACGGCCACGCGGGCTTGCTGCACCAGTACCACCGGCGCCACGAGCGTGCCGGGTGCGAGCTGCGGCAGCAGGGCGGCAATCAGGGGCACGGCATGGCGCTGCACGGCCAAGGAAGAGAGTCCGTCACCCACCACGATGCACAGCTCGGGCGCGCGCTCTTGCTCGGCGGCCAGGGTGCGCAGGTGCTCCATATCGGCAGGGTCGAGCTGGCGCCCCAGGTCCGGGCGGCGCAGGTAGGTGGTGCGGTCGGTAGCGCAGCTGTGCGCGCTCACCACGGCGTGGCCTGCGGCGTGCAACTGGGCGCGCAGGCTGGTCACATCCAGGGGCGTGTGGATGGCGTCGCGCGCCATGGCGTGCGCCACGCCAAAGCGGAGCGCCTCATCGGTGGGGATGGAGACACCGGCGCGGCCCAGCGCAATGCGCGCAGCGGTGGCGCTGCGCCAGCCACTCCAGGGCATGGGGGTGACGGAAGGGCTCTCGGCCAGTACCGGCAAGGTCAACGCAGGTGCAGTGGGGGCCTGGCTCATGCGGCCTCCGCCGTGTCGTTCATGTGCTGCAGGCCGCTGATGAGCAGCTGTGCGTCTGCCCCATCCAACAGCGCTTCGCCGATGTCGGTAATGCGCTGGCGCTGCAGCCAGGCTTCAAACTCGGGCGCGCGCTTGAGGCCGGTGATCTCGCGCAGGAACAGCGCGTCGTGGAACGAGGTGCTCTGGTAGTTGAGCATGATGTCGTCGGCCCCGGGCACGCCGATCAAAAAGTTCAGCCCGGCATTGGCCAGCAGCACGCTCAGGGTGTCCATATCGTCCTGGTCTGCCTCGGCGTGGTTGGTGTAGCAGATGTCGCAGCCCATGGGCAGGCCCAGCAGCTTGCCGCAGAAGTGGTCTTCCAGGCCGGCGCGGATGATCTGCTTGCCGTCATACAAATACTCCGGGCCGATGAAGCCCACCACCGTGTTCACCAGCAGCGGCTCGTAGCAGCGCGCCAGGCCATAGGCGCGCGCCTCGCAGGTCTGCTGGTCCACACCGCCGTGGCCGTTGGCCGACAGTGCACTGCCCTGGCCGGTTTCGAAATACATCACGTTGTTTCCCAGCGTGCCGCGCTTCAGGGCGCGGGCGGCCTCACAGGCCTCACCCAGCAATTCGGGGGTGACGCCAAACGAGCGGTTGGTGATCTCGGTGCCGCCTATGGACTGGAACACCAGGTCCACCGGCACGCCAGCTTCCATCAACTGCAGGGTGTTGGTCACATGCGTGAGCACGCAGGCCTGGGTGGGAATCTCGAAGCGCTGGATCAGCTCGTCAAACAGATGGCACAGGCGGGCCAGCGTGGCCTGGCTGTCCGACACCGGGTTGATGCCAATCACCGCATCGCCCGCGCCCATCATCAGGCCGTCCAGCACCGAGGCGGCCACGCCGCGCACATCGTCGGTGGGGTGGTTGGGTTGCAGGCGCACGGCCAGGTGACCGGGCAGGCCCAGCGTATTGCGAAAGCGCGTGACCACCTGGCACTTGCGCGCCACCAGAATCAGGTCCTGGTTGCGCATGAGCTTGCTCACGGCGGCCACCATCTCGGGTGTCAGGCCCGGTGCCAGCGCGGCCAGCACCGCCGGTGTGGCGGCACGGCTGAGCAGCCAGTTGCGAAAGTCGCCCACCGTCAGGTGCGCCACCGGGGCAAAGGCAGCGGCGTTGTGCCGGTCCAGGATCAGGCGGGTGACGTTGTCGCTCTCGTAGGGGATCAGGGCTTCATTGAGAAACACTTTCAGCGGCAGGTCGGCCAGCACCATGCGGGCGGCCATGCGCTGCTGCGCGGTCTGTGCGCCAACGCCGGCCAGGTAGTCGCCCGAGCGGGCCGGGCTGGCATGGGCCATGACCTGGCGCAAGTCTTCGAAGTGAAAGCCCTGGCCGCCCAGGGTGGTGTGGTAGCGCATCGTATGTTTCAGTGTGTCTGTGGGTGGGCCTTGCGGCGGCATGCCAAGGCAAGCAAGACCCAGGCCACACCCAGTATCGCAGGCGGTTGCCGCTTGGTTTTCACATACCCATACCTGTATCTATGTGTGTGAATAAGCGCACGCCATCAAGAAGGAAAAAGTGGATTTCCTGAACGTCTTGCATACCCATACCAGTATAAGTTACACTGCGCAAAGACAAGCCAGGCAACGAACTTCAGGCGGGTACCCATGAAACAGACGAACATTTCCATTGCGGCGGTTGCACTCGGCCTGCTGGCTGCCGTGGCCACGGCCTGGCCTGCGCTGGCACAGGCCGGCGGCGTGCCCACCGTGGCCGTGCAAAGCAGTGCCACGGCAGGCAGCTATGTGCTCGATGGCGTGGTGCAGGCTGCCCGGCAAAGCACGGTGGCGGCGCAGGCCAGCGGGCGCATCGCCAGCTTCAACGCCAAGGCCGGGGACAAGGTCCGCGCAGGCCAGCTGCTGGCCACCATCGATGACCGCGAGGCCCAGGTGGGCGTGCAGCGCTCGCAAGCCCAGATCAACCAGGCCGATGCCGAGCTGCGCAATGCGCAGGCCCAGATGGAGCGCACCCGCAATCTGCAAGCCCAGGGCTTTGTCAGCAAAGCTGCGTTCGACACCGCCAACACCCAATACCAGGCCGCCCAGGCGCAGCGCGAGCAGGCCACGGCCAGTGCGCGCCAGTCCGGCATTGCGCAGGGCTTCACCCGTGTGAGCGCGCCCATAGACGGTTGGGTGCTGCAGACCTTTGCCCAGGCCGGTGACCTGGCCGTGCCCGGCACGCCGCTGTTGGTGGTGTACGCGCCCCAGCCCCTGCGCGCCGTGGTGCAGGTGCCAGCGTCGCGCAGCCTGGCCGTGCGCCAGGCCAAGCAGACCACCGTGTGGGTGGACAACAGTGCCGGTGCCGCCCAGGCCATAACGCCGCTGAACCGCCTGGAGGTGCCCGCCAGTGACCCGGTGTCGCAAACCACCGAGTGGCGCCTGGACCTGCCAGCCCAGGCCGCCGCTGCGCTGGTGCCCGGCCAGCAGGTGCGCGTGGGCTTTGTGAGCGCGGATGCAGCCACTGCCAATGCCGCAGCAACCCGCCTGCTGGTTCCCGCCTCGGCCATTGCCCGCCGCGGCGAGCTCACGGCCGTGTACGTGCAGGACAAGCAGCGCTTTGCCTTGCGTGCGGTGCGCCTGGGTGCGGACCGGGGCAGCCAGGGCGTGGAAGTGCTTGCTGGCCTGCAGGCCGGTGAACGCGTGGCCACCGATACCGTGGCCGCCGCCCAGCCCGATGCGGCTCCTGCAGCCCAGTGAGCCGTTCATGACACCCACCCAACGCCTCGGTATTTCCGGCCGCATTGCTGCTGCTTTCCAGAGCAACCCGCTCACCCCCTTGCTGGCCCTGGTGGCCCTGCTGTTGGGCCTGTTTGCGGTGCTGGTCACGCCGCGTGAGGAAGAGCCGCAGATCAACGTGACCATGGCCAATGTGCTGATCCCCTTCCCCGGGGCCAGCAGTGCCGATGTGCAGAACATGGTGGCCAAGCCGGCCGAGCAGGTGCTGGGCCAGATGGCCGGCATTGAGCACACCTATTCGGTGGCGCGGCCCGGCATGGCCATTCTGACGGTGCAGTTCAAGGTGGGTGTGGCGCATTCGGAAGCGCTGGTGCGCCTGTATGACGTGCTCAATGCCAACCAGGACTGGCTGCCGCGCGATCTGGGCACGCTCACCCCCATCGTCAAACCCAAGGGCATTGACGATGTGCCCGTGGTGGCCGTCACCCTGTGGGCCAAAGACACCAGCTCTGCCCTGGACCTGGAAACCGTGGCCCACGCGCTGGAAGCGGACGTCAAGGCCGTGCCCGGCGTGCGCGAGGTCAAGACCCTGGGCGGCCCGGGCCGCGCGGTGTTGATCGAGGTGGACCCGGCACGCCTGCGCGCGCGCGGCATCGATATTCTGGGTCTGCAAAAAATGGTGGCGGCGGCCAACTACGGCATGCCCGCGGGCGCGGTGCTCAACCCGGCTGCGAATGCCAACCTGCTGAGCGTGCAGGCCGGTGAGTTCCTGCGCAATGCCGACGACGTGGCCGACATGGTGGTGGGTGTGGGCAATGGCAAGCCGGTGTTCCTGCGCGACGTGGCCGTGGTGAGCGCAGGTGCGCAGCAACCCAGGAGCTATGTGTGGTTCACGCCGGGTGCCGCCACTGAGAAAGAAGCCGGTGCGGACGCTGCCGCCCAGACCGGCCAGTCCTACCCGGCAGTCACCCTTCAGGTCACCAAGAAGCCCGGAGAAAACGCCGTGGATGTGTCTACCGCCGTGCGCGCCAGGATAGCCGCGCTGCGCAACACCGTCATCCCCGCCAATGTGCAGGCCACCGTCACGCGCGACTATGGCCAAACGGCAGCCGAGAAGGCCAACAAGCTGATCCAGAAGCTGGCCTTTGCCACCGGCTCGGTGATTCTGCTGGTGGGCTTGGCGCTGGGTCGGCGCGAAGCCATCATCGTGGGTGCGGCCGTCATCCTGACGCTCACGGCCACGCTGTTTGCCTCCTGGGCCTGGGGCTTCACGCTCAACCGCGTGTCGCTGTTTGCGCTGATCTTTTCCATCGGCATTCTGGTGGACGATGCGATTGTGGTGGTCGAGAACATCCACCGCCACCAGCAACTCCATCCCGGCGCACATCTCAAGGACCTGATCCCGGCTGCCGTGGACGAGGTGGGTGGCCCCACGATTCTGGCCACCCTGACTGTCATTGCGGCCCTGCTGCCCATGGCCTTTGTGTCGGGCCTGATGGGGCCGTACATGAGCCCCATCCCCATCAACTCCAGCCTGGGCATGGCGATCTCGCTGGCCATTGCCTTCACCGTCACGCCGTGGCTGGCGCTGAAGCTGATGCGCGAGCACAGCAACCACGCAGCGCACGGCAAAGAACAAGAACAGGGTGAGGCCAAGGCCTCCAAAGTGCAGCGCCTCTTCAACGCCATCCTGTCTCCCTTGCTGAACAGCGCGCGCAAACGCTGGCTGCTGCTGGCCGGCATTGTGGGTGCGCTGCTGCTCTCGGTAGGCCTGGCTGTGGTGCAACTGGTGGTGCTCAAGATGCTGCCCTTTGACAACAAGAGCGAGTTCCAGGTGGTGGTGGACATGCCCGCGGGCACACCGCTGGAAGACACGGCCGCCACGCTGCAGGCGCTGGGTGCCTTTTTGTCGGCACAGCCGGAAGTGGTCAACCTGCAGGCCTATGCGGGTACGGCCTCGCCCATCACCTTCAACGGTCTGGTGCGCCAGTACTACCTGCGCGCCGACGCCGAGCAGGGCGACCTGCAGGTGAACCTGGTGGACAAGCACCACCGCAGCGAAAAAAGCCATGCCATCGCGCAGCGCCTGCGCCCGGCGCTGGAGCACATCGGCCAGGCCCAACACGCGCGCATCAAGCTGGTGGAAGTGCCCCCCGGCCCGCCGGTGATGTCGCCGCTGGTGGCCGAAATCTATGGGCCCGACGAGGCCGGTCGCCAGCAGCTGGCGCAACAGGTGCAGAAGTCCTTTGCCGCCACATCCGACATCGTGGCCATAGACACCAGCCTGCGCGAAGACGCGCCGCGTGCCTTCCTGCGCGTGCGCCGCCAGCGTGCGGACAGCCTGGGCATACCGGTGGCCGCCATCGCGCAAACCGTGGCCTCGGCACTCTCGGGGGCGGATGCGGCCTATCTGCACGATGGCCAGTCCAAATACCCGGTGCCGGTGCGCATTCAGTTGCCGCTGCAAAGCCAGGTGGGGCTGGATGCGATTCTGGCGCTGCCCCTGCGAAGTTCCAACGGCCAACTGGTGCCCTTGTCAGAGCTGGTGCAAGTGGAGATGGGTGTGATCGACAAGCCGCTCTACACCAAGGACATGCTGGGCGTGAGCTATGTGTTCGGTGACATGGCGGGCAAGCTCGACTCGCCCCTGTACGGCCTGTTTGCCATCCGTTCCACCATCGACAAACAGCTGAAGGCGGCGCCGGGTGAGTACTGGATCCACCAGCCCACCGACACCTACCGCCAGTACGCGCTGAAGTGGGACGGCGAGTCGCAAATCACCTATGACACCTTCCGCGACATGGGTGCCGCCTATGGCGTGGGCCTGATCCTGATCTACCTGCTGGTGGTGGCGCAGTTCAAGAGCTATCTCACGCCGCTGGTCATCATGGCGCCCATTCCGCTCACCCTCATTGGCGTGATGCCGGGGCACGCATTGCTGGGTTCGCAGTTCACCGCCACCAGCATGATCGGCATGATTGCGCTGGCCGGCATCATCGTGCGCAACTCCATTTTGCTGGTGGACTTCATCGAGCTGCAGGTGGCACAGGGTATGGCGTTCAAGACGGCCGTGCTGCAGTCAGCCGTGGTGCGCGCGCAGCCCATTGTGCTCACCGGCCTGGCCGCCATGATTGGCGCCTTCTTCATCCTGGATGACCCGATCTTCAACGGCCTGGCCATCTCGCTCATCTTTGGCATTCTGGTGTCCACCCTGCTCACGCTGGTGGTGATACCGGTGCTGTATTTCGCGCTGTACCAAGGGCGCATCGTCAACCGGAGAACTTCATGACCGTAGACCGCTATATCCACCTCTTTGCCGGAAGTTTTATTTTGCTGTCGCTGGCCTTTGGCGTGGACGCCAGCCCCCTGTTCATGTCGCACTACTGGCTGTTCTTCACGGCCTTTGTGGGCGCCAACCTGTTCCAGTTCGGCATCACCAATGTCTGCCCCATGGGCTGGATGTTGAAGAAGCTGGGCGTGCCCGAGAAAAAAGCCTAGCGGGCCTTGCGCTTGCCCGGCCCTGCGTTGCCCGATCGCGCGCTGGCAGGCTTGCCACTGGCAGGCCTTTCAGCTGGGCCGCGCTCCAGACACAGCAAGGTATCGGCATAGGCCATGAAGCGGTTCAGGTAGTCGGGCGATATGTCGCGCATCAGGGCCAGCGAGCGCAGCACCAGCATGTGCGAGTTGATGGGCCCGGCATTCTTGGGCGCCAGGTCCAGCGCGCGGGCCACCTGCTGGTCGGCACTGAGCTTGGACCAGGTGTTGCGGAAGTAGCGCACGGACTTGAGCTCGCTGCCCGCCTCGGCCTCGTGGGGGCGTGCTTCCAACGGTGCTTCGCTGATTGGCAACGGCGTGTGGGTCAGCCGCTGCACCAGCTCGGCCAGGAGGCTGCCGGAACCTGCTTCCGCCGCAACCACTGCTTCGTCTTCACGCGAAGGCACAAGCCGCGCCTGCAGCTCGGCCAGGGCCTGTGCCAGCCGGGCATCCAGCAGGCGCCGCACCGTGCCCTGATGGCCCTCGGCGCGGCGGGCCAGTGCTTCCACAAAATGCAGGCGCACCGGCTCCAACTGCTGGGCGCCGGCCTGGCGCAATGCAGCCAGTTGCTGCTGGGTATCAGGGAGCGTCAGGCTTGGCATTGCTGGTCTTGCTGGCATTGCTTGCCCGGGGCACAGGCGCCATCTCTACACGCCGGTTCTGCGCGCGCGCGGCCTCGTTCACATTCGGTGTGACCGGCTGCTCGGAACCAAAGGCTGCGGCAAACACCAGCGATGAGGGCATGCCTTCCTCGATCAGCGCGCGTGTGACGGTGAGTGCGCGCTGGGCCGAGAGCTCCCAGTTGTCGGCGAACTGGCTGTTGCGGCTGCGGATGGAATGGTCGTCGGTAAAGCCGCTGACCATCAGCATCTGCTCACGCGCGCCCAGGTAGGTCTTGAGTGGCGGCACCAGGCTGTTGAGCAGCTTGCGGCCCTCGGGTGCGAGCTGGTCGGAGTTGAGCGAAAACAGCAGCCGCCCGCTGATGCCAATGCGCCCGTTGTTGAGCGTGATGCGCCCACTGGCCAGCGGTATGGCCAGGGCCTGCTCCAGGCTGATGCGGCGCTGCTCCTCTATCTGGCGTTTTTTCACCTCGTCTTCCAGGCTGCTGGTGAGTTGCAGCTGCACCACCATCACGCCCACCAGCAGCAGCACAAAGGCGCCCAGCAGGCCCGACATCAGGTCGCCAAACACCGCCCACACCGGCGCGGTCTGCTCCAGGCCTGCATCGTGCTCGTCCATCACGCGGCCTCTTCGTTCAGGGCGGCCTGCTGGCTGGCCAGCTGGCGCAATTCTTGGACGATGTCCTTCTGCGACATGATGCTCAGGTCAATCACCTCGCGCGCCTGGGCCACGTAGTAGGCCAGCTGCTCGTCGCTGCGCGCCATTGATTTGTCCAGCGCACCTTCAATGCGCTGCAGCCCGGCTATCAGCTTGGCATTGGCCTCGCCAAACGAGCCCACCGCCAGGCCAAAGGCCTCGCCCAGGCTGGAGACTTCCACCGCGCCGCTGGTCACCTGGGCCGCAATGTCCGAGAGCTTGGCGGCTTCCGTTTCCACCTGCTGGCCAAAGGCGCTGCCCGCTTGCGACAGGGCCGCCGCAGAGGAGGCCACCAGCGTATCGATCACCGCGCGCTGCTCGTGTGCGGCATGGTTCATGGACGCCATCAGGGTGTTGAGGGTCTCCAGAATGCGGCCGCGTTCTTCCAGCAGTTCGTTGTCGCGGGCCACGCTGTGGTTGACCTCCTGGCGCAGCTTGCCAATCACTTCGGCAGCGGCGCGCGGGGCCTCGGACGCGGTTTCTATCAGCCGCGCAATCGGCGCCTCCAGGGCCATGCCCAGGGTGCTCAGGTGGCCGGTCAGTGCGGTCTGCAGTTCGCCCAGGCGCTCCACGGCGGCCAGGCCGCGTTGGGCTTCCTGCTCGCGCAGGGCGCCCAGTTCGCGCTGCAGCAAGGTGGCCATCTGGTCCATGCGCTCGCCTTGCGCCTGGGACCACTCTGCTTCCGATTGGATGCGGGTGCGCACCAGTTCCTCGGAGCTGCCCAGCAGGCCGCTGATGGCCGCCAACGTCTGGGTGGCGTGGGTCTGGCTGTGTTCGCCGAGCTGCTGCACGGTCTGCTGCAGGGTGGTGCCCACCTGCGCTGCGGTCTGTTCCAGGGTGGCGCAGATCTGCTGCTGGCGCGCCAGGGTCTGCTCGCCGCTGTGCTGCCAGCTCTGTTGCAGATTGTCTGCCATGCCCTGCAGCGAAGTGGTCCATGCGGCCAGGCGTTGTTGGTCCGCTTGGGCCTGTTCGGCCTGCGCTTGGGTCAGGTTGTGCTGCAGAGTCTCGGCGGCTGTGCTGCTATTGGCGGCCAGGCGTGCGGACAGGGCTTCGAGCTGCTGCTGCGTGCTGTCCACCAGACCCGTCTGCAGGTTTCTGCTCTCCAGCGCCATGCCGGCCATCGCGGCTTCCACCACCGGCTTGATGCTCTCGCCCACGGCCTGCGCGCTCTGCGCCATGCTCTGGCGCAGCGACTGGTCCACTGCGCTGGCCAGCCCGGTGTAGGCAGCCTGAGTCTCGCTGTGAAAACGCTCCTGGTTGCCCAGCAGGCGCTCGTTGAGCTGCTGCTGCATGCTGCCCATCTGCTCCATCAGGGCCTGCAGCTTGTCCACCACCAGGGGCAGCGACTGCGATTGCAATTGCAGCGCCTGGTAGGCTTCCTGGCGCTGGTGGGTAAGAGAAAAGCCGCGTAGCTGTGTGGCAATTTTCTGGTCCAGCAACTGGGCGGCCTGCAGGCGCTCGCGCCGGCTCAGCGCCGACAGCAGGCCCAGCACCGCCGACGAGGCCACGCCCGCCACCGAAGTGCCAAAGGCCAGGCCCAGGCCCTTGATGGGCGTGGCAAAGGCGGCGCGTATGGCGGCCAGATCGGCCGTGCCTTCCAGCGCAAACACCGCGCCGTTGAGCGTGACCATCATGCCCAGAAACGTGCCCAGCATGCCCAGCATCACCAACAGGCCCACCAGATAGGGCGTGAGCGCCGGGCCGGGCAGGCTGATGCGCTCGCCCTCGATGCGCAGGCGCACCGGCGTCTGCAGCGAGGCATGCACCGCACCCAGCCAGCCACCCAGCTCGGCCAGCCCATCGGGGATGTGGGCCAGCGCCTGGCTCAGGCTCTGGGTGGCCTGGCGGAAGCGGTAGAGCTCGCGCGCGCCAAAACAGTACACCGCGGCAATCACCAGGGTGACCACCAGGGCCAGAGTGTGACCGGCCACAAAGCCTGCGCCTACCCACAAGAGCGCGGCTGCGCCCAGCAAAAAGAGTCCGGTAAAAAGGTGTTTGTTCATGGTGTGTTGTTGGTCTTGTGGTGCAGGGCTTCCAGAAGCCCCAGCGTGGGCTGCAGGCGAACATCGAGTTCGGCCAGCAGCACGGTTTGCATTTCCTGGCGAAAGCGCGCCAGCCAGCCACCGGCTTGCAGCCAGCGCTCGCTGGCGTCGGGCTCAGCGGTGTCGCCCGCTGTGGTCTCGGCCAGTGGAAGTTGTTGTTGGTGTGCCTTGTGCAAATGCGCAAAGCGCCTTTGCAGCAGCATGGGCAGGGTGGAGAGCAGGCGGCTTTCGCGCGCGCACAGAATGCCGTCCAGCGCCGCGTCCAGCGTGGCCAGTTGCTTGAGTTCCGGCGTGGCGCGCAGCAGCACCTCGCGCACGCGGGCTCGCAGGGGGCCCACGCTGTCTTCCATGTCGTGCTGGTGCGCCAGGTAGTAGCGGCGGTAGGGCTCGAAGGCGCCGCTCACGTCATCGGGCAGGGGGCTGGTGCCGATGCCGCGCTCGAGCTTGCTGCGCAGCTTGGCAAAGGCATCAGCCACGGTCTGGTAGGCAGAGGCGGGAAGGGGGCTTGCAGCCTTGGCAAGCGATGCCGCGCCCGCGCCTGCAGGCCCGGGGCTGTGCACCGCGCACAGGGCAATGGCATCGGTGTAGTCCACCCACAGGCTCAGCTTTTCGGCAAACGCAGAGCCGGGCGCAGCCGCGTCCACCGAACCCATGTCGGTGAGCAGGCGGACCAGCCGGGAGCTGTGAAAAGCGTTGCGCTTCAGGGCTTGCGCCATAGCAGGAGAAGTATCAAAAGGTAGGCCGCCAGCGCCGGGGCTGGCATGGAATAACAGTGGGTTCGGGGGTGGTTGGGCCGATGCCGGACTGATCAGAGTCCTGCGCCCTGTTGGTGAACGGGCTTTGGGTGAGGGGATTTTACCCGGCCGCAAAATTCGCACAGTTTTTGCGCAAAGCGTTGAAAATATGAACCTGCCTGGCTGGTCCCTGCATCCACTGCAGGGTGATCAAAAAGGACATTGGTCGGTGTCGGTGAATGGCAATTGGCGCATGACCTTCACCTTTGAAGGCCAGGATGCCATCTTGGTGAACTATCAGGACTACCACTGACAAAGCAGAAATGACAATGGTGCGAATGTTCAATCCCCCTCATCCTGGCTTGACGCTGCGGGAGGATGTATTGCCTGCGCTGGGTCTCAATGTCACCCAGGCTGCCGCTCAGTTGGGCGTGTCCCGTGTGGCGCTCTCCCGCATGCTCAATGGCCGGGCTGCTATTTCGCCGGAAATGGCGCTGCGCATCGAGGCCTGGCTGGGCGTTGAGCGCGGCGGTGAGGCCCGCGTGTGGTTGGCAGAGCAAAGCGCCTATGACGTGTGGCAGGCCCAATTGAAATTCAAGGCGCATCCCATGCAGGTGCAACCTGCACCGGCAATAGCAGCGTAGCTAGCGCCACAGGCCCGGCGCGATTCCATCTACTGACCCCGCCGCCCAACTGAACGCATACGGCCTTGTCAACGCAAGAGAGGCACCGTGCCAGTGCTGCACTGCTCCCTCCTGAGGGTGCAACAACATCTGCCAAGCCCTGCAATCCCACGCAGGAGAACTTAGCCTTATGAAGTCCCGTTCGGTCTCAGTTGACTAGTTGCCAGTCGATCGCTACCGGCGCGCGTCACTTCGCCCAAAGCGTGCTCCAACTTGCGGCATGAGGGCCTGCACATGGCCCAACTCTTTCTCAGCAGCGCCACGGCCGCTGGAGATAAAGGCGCAGTCAACCGATGAAATAGACAGCCGAAAGAACGATGCGCAGCCCGGCAGGCGCGTAGCAAGTTGTAACAGTAGCCGCCTAAATTAGCAGATGTGGGAAAGAGATCCCGTCTCAGCGATTCCCAAATGACTACCACCGTAGCCGTGTGTGATGCGCAATTTATAAACATCTGGAGTTACTCATGAAGTTAAAACTGATTTCCATGGCTGCTGCTGCGCTGTTCGCTGCTGCACCCGCGTTTGCATCCACACCGTTCTCGGTCGACTTCGAGAAGACTTGGGCCTACGGCGAGGCCGTGGACAACACCTACGCGGCGGCTGGCGTGTCCTTCACCAACGTTCTGGGCCTCTCCAACGGCGATGGCCTGGGTGGTCTCTTGAACGGCGACTACTATGCCAACGCCCCAAGCCCCTTGGGAACCGCTTCCGTACAGCTCGACGGCGTATTCAACACGACCTCCTTCATGAACGTGGCGGGCGGAGTCGACAACAGCCTGTCATTCTTCTACAGCAGCCCGGAAGCCATCACTGGCGCCATCAAGGCCTACTCCGGTCTCAATGGCACGGGCACGCTGCTGGGTTCGTTTGATATGGCGGCTACCGATGGCGCCTACAGCGTGTGGAACAACGCCACCTTCTCGTTCAGCGGAACGGCCCTGTCGTTTGACCTGACCCAGACTGCCAATGTGGCCGCGCTGGACAACGTCGCCGCGGTTCCAGAACCCGAAATGCTGTCCCTGATGTTCGTCGGCCTGGGCCTGATTGGTGCCGTGGTTCGTCGCAAGCAAAAAGCAACCGCCTGATCCCCCCAACACCGACAAGGAACAATTCAAATGGCTATCCAATTCAACAAACGACAGGTTTCCCTGGCTGTTGCCGCCTTCATCGGAAGCGCCACGCTGCTCGCAGCGCCCCAGGTGCTGGCCGGTACCAAGGTCCCGGGCAAATACGTCGCAGGCGATTTCCACAACCACACGACCTGCTCGGACGGCTCGATCTCGATGCAGAAGCTGGTCAAGAAAGTCACCGACAAGACCGAGACACCCTGGGGTCTCGACTGGTTTGTGCAGGCCGGGCACGGTGGCAACGGCAGCCGCAATTGTTCGCTGGTAGAAGACGCGACGCTCGAAACACCCGCCTATCCGTTTGTGGCAGGCAAAGGCCCGACTACGACCTGGGAAAACAGCATCGGCGCTGCCGCGATCAAGGGCAATGCCAACGGCACCACACCCAACCGCAACATGTGGCGCTGGCAATCCATGCAGGAAGTGCAGTACCAGGTGCTGGAGCACCTGTCTGAACAGAAAAACCTGCCCGTGTTCCTGGGCATGGAGTCCGTGGTCGCCGGTCACGAGCACTCTTCGATGTCCGTCATCACGGGCCAGATGCCTGCTCCCACCGAGACTCCGTCCCCCCTGAATGTCCCTGGATACACCCCGTTGGGCGGCTACGTTGCCGCTGGCAACGCCACAGCGCTGGCCCAATGGTCCTACTGCTTCGACCGCGGCGATACCGATACCAGCCGCGGCAACATCACCGGCTCCACCGTTGGAAACAACTGGAATTGCTCGGTCACCGGTAGCGCGAACGCGGCTGACGCCAGCTGGAACGCCACCGCTCAAAAACTGATGCCTGCCAGTGGTGCCGGAGTGGGTACGCTCGGTCATTTGAAGACCGTTGAAGCCATGAAATGGATGAAGGAAAACCATCCGAACGGCAGCTACTACGTTCCTGCCCACCTGGAGCGTGCCGGCCCGTTCAATCCGGATGGCAACAACGGCTTCAACATTGAACACCTGCGCAACTTCAACAATGCAGCTCCGACGGTCGCGTTCGGCTTTGAGACCCAGCCCGGCCATGGCGCTTCCGCCAACCGCGGGGAGTACCAGGTGAAGCGCAATACCATCGCTGGTGTGGCAACCGATTCGGTCGGCGGCACAACCTATGGCGGCACCGGCATCTATGGCGCGCAGCTTGGCGGCGTGTGGGATGCCTTGCTCGGTGAAGGCCGCAATTTCTGGTTCTTCGCCAGTTCCGACTGGCACAACCGTGGCTCGTTCGGCCCGGATGACCGCCGCTCGACCCAGGACTTCTATCCGGGTGAATACCAGCGCAACTACACCATGGTGCGCAACAACGGTGACAAGCTGCGTCCGCAGAAGATCGTAGATGGCCTGCGCACGGGCAACAACTTCGCTACCAGTGGCCAGCTGATCGATCGCCTGGCGTTCGTGGCCTGCGCATCCTACGCCGGTCTTGGCAAACGCACCGACGCCTCGGTGGAAGCACTGGCAGTGGCTGCGGCCTCCAACAACACCGACATTGACACCAGCGGTTGCGCCACCATGGGCGAGAAGCTGGTTGTGCGTCCCGGTGCAGAAATCGTGGTCTCGGTTGTGGTGCACGATCCCGATGGCGCCAACTACTCGCCCTATACGTTCTCCAACCCGTCGCTCATGCAAGTTGGTATCAATCAGCCTTTGAACATGCCGGTACTCGACCACATTGATCTGATCCGCGGCATGGTTACCGGCTACAAGACGCCCGGAGCGGCCGACTATGCAGGCGAATGGCCACGCAACACCGCCTGGCTTGCTGCCAACGGTACGACTGCCGGTCTGGCTGTCGTTCCTGCCGCGGCAAAGAACATGTCGAGCAGCGTGATCAAGACCTTCAACGGTCAAGGCACCGTGCCGTCATGGACCTCCGTGCAAGCCAACAACCTGTCGCTGCTGAAGATGACTTTCCGGATCCCTGCGGTATCGGCTTCCCAGTATGTGCGTCTGCGTGGCTCCAACCTGCCCGCTTCCGTACCGTTTGAGACCGACGCCAGCGGCAATCCCCTGTCCGATCTGTACACCAATGCCGGCGACCTCACCAAGCTGGCTATTGCGTGCACAACCACAGGCAGCAACCTGACCGGCAACGCGATCGATGGCTGCCCAGCGCACCTGCCAGTGGTCGCTGGCCAGAAGATGGTTGCCTATGACGTGGCTGCCTGGTCCGATCTGTGGTTCTACAGCAACCCGATCTACATCCAGGTGAACGGTTCGACCACGGTCGCAGGCGTTCAGTAACTCCAGCGGGTTTAGGCACCCTGAGCGCCGCGCGATATCGCGCGGCGCTTTTTTCGTTTCTTTTCGCTATCCACCGATATCCCATGTCCACATCGCCACCGATTGCCCCCTCAGCCGCCAGCAGCGCAGCATCCAACACCACAGGCCGACTGAGCGCCTGGTTGCGCGAGCCCCTCCTGCATTTCATTGTGCTGGGCCTTGTGTTGTTCACGGTGGACCATTTCCTGTTCACCCGCGCTGACGATCCCCACACCATCGTCGTGGGGGCAGAGGTTGACCGTGAAGCCCAGCAGGTATTCAAGGCCTCGCGTGGACGTGAAGCCAATGCCGAAGAACTGGCCGCCCTGCGCAAGATCTGGCTGGACAACGAGGTGCTGTACCGCGAAGGCATTGCACTGCAGGTCGACAAGGGTGACACCGGCATCCGCGAGCGCGTGATATTCAAGGCCCTGAGCATTGTTGACGCCAACCTGAAGCGCCCGCCCCTGGACGACAAGGTGTTGCGTGACTGGTTCGAGGGCCACCGCAGCAAATACGACGAACCGGCGCGCTTCGACTTCAAGGAGGCCGTGCTCTCGGAAGACAACTCGGAAGCCGCGGCCCGCGCATTCGCGTTGGCGTTGAATGCGGGTACGCCCGGCGACGCCAAAGCCGGCTTGCGTGTATTCAAGGGCCGTCCAAAGGCCAATCTGCTGCAGAGCTACGGGGAGGAATTTGCCAAAGCGCTGGAACAGGCGCCACCCGGCGAGTGGCGGGCCCAGTCGACCAAGGACGGCTGGCGCGTGATCCAGCTCGATGCACTGTCCCCCGGAAAGCCGGCTGAGTTCGAAGCGCTGCATGGCGTCGTATTGCAGGACTGGACCGACGCGGTCATGGCCGAGCAGCGCAGTGCGGCCGTCAATGCGCTGGCCAAGAAATACACGGTTCAGACAGAGGGTGCGGCGAAATGACACGGCTGCTTCGCACCGTGCTGGCCTTCGTCATCGCAACGCTGGCCCTCGCGGCCGGGGCGCACGAGATGAGCATGGCCGAGATGCAGTTGCATGAAATGGCACCCGGTCAATTCCTGCTGCAATGGGCTGCTGGCGAAAAAGGCGATCCACGGGACTCTTTGAAGCCCGTCTGGCCTGCCGGTTGCGTTGCCACCGACAACGTACTGCGCTGCGGGCCCGATGGCTTGTCTGGAGCCGTCTCGATGGAGGGCGTGGGCAGCAAGTTTTCTGCTGCGCTGCTGAAGGTGTACTGGCAGGATGGCCAGTCGCACGTCTACACCCTCACAGCCGGCCAGCCGACGGTGCATTTGTTTGGCGCAGCAGACGACAAACGCGCCATGGGCGAGATTGCGTTGGCCTACACCGTGCTGGGGTTCGAGCACATCATGAGTGGCATCGATCACCTGCTGTTTGTGGCCAGTCTGTTGTTCCTGGTTGGTTTTCGGCGCCAGTTGGTCTGGACCATCACCGCGTTCACCGTTGCCCACAGCCTGACGCTGGCCAGTGCGGCCCTTGGGTGGCTGACGCTGCGTCCCACACCCGTGGAGGCCTGCATCGCCCTGTCCATCGTTCTGGTGGCGTCGGAGGCGCTGGGGCACCGCAAGACGCTGGCCCGCAAATGGCCGGCCCTGGTCGCCTTTCTGTTCGGCCTGGTGCATGGCATGGGTTTTGCCGGTGCACTCAAGGAAATTGGCCTGCCGGAGAACCATATGCTCGTCGCGCTGCTGACCTTCAATCTGGGCGTGGAAGTGGGCCAGCTGGCGGCCGTTGCCTCGGCATGGTTGTCGCTGCGTCTCCTCAGCAGGGTCTGGCCGGGGCTTGCCCGCTTGCGGTCCGTCGCGCTCTACGGCATCGGTTCACTGGCGGCTTATTGGTCCTTCTTGCGCATGTTTGCACTCTTAGCCAATTGACACCCTGGAAGAGCCGGTCATGGGTGGGCCGCATTGGGCCACCCGCCTGCCCGTAGCGGACTCAGTTCAGTTCGCTCAGCGCCTGTGCCGCTTCTGGCCGCGACGGCTGCAAGCGTTGCAGCTCCTTGAGCAGCACGCTTGCCGCGGGTGCATCGGACTGACCGAGCGCCGTGGCCATCTGCAGCAGCGGGTCATAGGCAGGCCGAAAGTCCGGGCTGATGCGCAATACGGACAACAAGGGATCCTGCACCTGCATCAGCATGCGACGCACATCGCCGGAGGGGCGAATACCGCGGCCGATGTCGATGTAGCGCGTTCGCGCCGCCCAATAGGCGGCCATGCGCTTTTGCATTACGGCGTCCGCATCAGTACCCAGCAGACCGGCCGGCGTAATCACCAGTTCCTGCAGCAGTTCAACCAGCCGGTCGCGCGGCAGGGAGTCGGGTGCGTAGGTGATGCGGGGCGCGCCGTAGGCCACCACCGGACGGTCATCGGTATTGGCACGTGACCCATCGGCAAAGCGCGCAAGGGACTCAGGCCCCGCAATGAAACTGCCGAGCACGGCAAACTCATCGGACAAACCAAACGCGGCCGGCGGCTGCGGCCACCGGGCACTCGCGACGCGCGCATGCACCTGGCTGGCATCGAAACGCCGTGCGTCGGCACGCCCGACCAGGCCTATCGTTGGGGTATCCAGGCTGTTGGTCGCCAGCATGGCCCAGCCACCCGGATACACCGTGACAAAGGATTGCACGATGGCCCGAAGCGTTTGCAGGTCCAGCTGGTGCAAGGGCAACCACTGGCAGAACAGCCCACCCTCGGCCAGACGCTCACGCACGGCCTGGAAATGCTCCACCGTGTACAGCGCGCCCGACCCACTGCGCGCGGGATGGAAATTGTCGGAAACCACCACGTCGTAGTGCGCTTGCGAAGCACGGACAAAGCGTCGCGCATCGGCCACCATTACGTGCAGGCGCGGATGCGGCACGCCGCCGGTCAGCGCACGTGTGAAGGAATCGGACGCGGCAATGACCTCGGGAAGCAACTCCACAACGTCCACCTCCAGCCCGGGCTCCGCGGTGGCAGACGCCGAGGTAACGCCGGTTCCCAAGCCCAGAAACAAAGCGCGTCGGGGGGCAGGGTGCAGCAGCAGCGGCAACAGGGCCTGGCGCGCGTCCGCCAGCAGGCTGTTGCTGCTGCCCTCCTGCTGGCGGTTGTCGATACGCAGCCGCATGGCGCCCTGGGCGTCTTCCACCACGCTGACCGCAGCCATCGCGCCATCCCGGTAACTGACCACATGGCCACCCTCGGGCACATCGACAAAGGCCAGTGATGGTGCCCACACCATGAGCGCCATGGTTGCGACAGCGGGGCCCCACACCAGGGGTGACTTCCAGAAGTCCGGCAGTGCCAAGACCAGGTAGCCAGCGGCCACCATCAACAAGGCGAACTTGGGTCCGATGGCTGGAGCGAGCAACACACCAAACAGCAAGGGGGCGGCCGCGGCACCCAGCGTATTGAACGCCAGCGCACGCCCAAACGGCACACCCGCAGAGCGCGCCTGTGTGGTCAAGTGGCTGAACAGCGCCCCCATCACCAGCGTCGGCAATGCAAATGCGGCCAGCGCCATGGCCGCTTCGGCCGCAATCGCTGCCGCCATGCCGCCCTGCAAGGCCTCGCGCACCCGGGCCTGCAGCTCCTGCACGCCCCACAAGGCGCAGGTCGCCAGCAGACTGCTCGCAGCCAGGGCGCACAGCAGCTGGTTGCGCAGGCGGTCGGGCGCCTGTGTGCCGGCCAGCCAGCGCTGGTACACCGCAGCGCCAATGGCGGTGCCTGCCAGATACACGGCCAACAGCATCGCAAAGGTATAGACCGTGTTTTCTGCCACCTGGCTGAGCACCCGCACCACCAGCACCTCATAACCGATGCCCAGCAGACCGGTCAGGGCCAGCAGCATGACCAGTCGGCCACCATGTCCTGTCGGCACCAACGGTTCGCCACGGTTGCTTCCGTCGAAACGCAAGCCCCAAGCCCCTGCCGCGCAAACCGCGTTGAGTGCTGCGCACAACAGCGTGGTGCGTACCAAGCCCAGCTCCGGCACCAGCCAGAACGCGGCCGCCAGCACGCCCAGCACCGCGCCCACGGTATTGCTCGCATACAGCATCGCAATAGAGTGGCCGTCCGCCCGCAGGTAGCCCACCACGCGCTCCATGGCGGGCAGCGTCGCGCCCATGGCCACGGTGGCCGGCAGCAGCAGCACGAAGGTGCCCATGAACGCCGTGGCCCATTGCCAGGCGGGGTCGGGTTGGGTGCCGGCAAGGGTGACCAGCCAGCCGCCCAAAGGCGCCATCAGCAGCGCCAGGGCGACGCTCCACGCCGCGATGGTCAGCTCGCAGGCCACGTACCAACGCGCCGGCTGCGCACTGCGGGCCACCCGTGGCCCGAGCGCCCACGCACCCAGTGCCAGGCCACCGAAGAAGGCTGCCACCACAGCCAGAACAGCGGCCGTTTCATGGCCGAGCCAGACCGCACATTGCTGCGTCCAGACAATCTGGTAAGCCAGTGATGCGAAGCCCGATGCGCCCATCAAGAGCATGGCCAGGCGCTGTGCGGCGTGCGCCGATCGCCCCGGGGGGAGAAGTTCCAAAGAAGGCTTGAGGGGCATGCTTTTAGCGCTACTCCGAGCGGAAATCTGCGTCGTTGTACCGCGCATGAAACCACTTCAAGGTAACACCCAGCAGCAGCTTGGCCCCCGCTTTCTCCTCGGCTTGGAGTCTGCAATCGAGACTGACCTCTCCGGATTCACCGGTCAACTGCGTTGCGCTGCCCTTGGCGCAGACCAGAGGCGCGCCGTTCAGTTGGGCCGCCAAGGAGCCAGACGTATCGTCATGGCTACCAAGGAAGTCAGCCTTGAAACGCAAGCGCTGCAACGCTCCCGTGGCCACAAACGGGCACTGGAAGTCCATCTGGTCCATACCCACCGGCGTCATTTCACACGCCAGGCTTTGTCCGCCTTCCGGCGTGGCCGTTTCGGCCGCAGCTGCAAGCGTCGCTGAACATAGAACCATCACAGCAACGACCAGTCTGATCACGGGATTCCTCGTATTCGCTCACGCGCGACTATGCGCAATAAGGCAATAGCAAGAGGCCGGGCACGATTGCTGCGCCCCGCTCACCTGCCGGGTTGGCTTGGTCCAGCGCCATCTTTCAAATGGTCGCCATGACGGCCGAGATTAGAAGCTTCGACTAAGTCAGGGTCATTACATGTTTCGCAACGCAACCTGAGCAGAGATCAGCCGCTGAACTGGATGCCGTAACCCCAGGACTCCAGGCGTGTGGGAATGGCGTTGAAGGCCATCGTGATGCGGCGCTTACCCTGGTTGGGCGGGACCGCGTGCATCAGGTAACTGGGAAACAGCACCATGTCGCCGGGCGTCGGTGCCGGGCTGATCCATTTGTCGGAGCTGTAGGGCCCGGGCTGGGTTCCCGCGTGCTCGTTCTTGAACGCGAAGTCGGTGCCACCGGGTGACTTCATAAAGACCGTCTGCGATTGCGGGTGTGTAGGTGTCAGGTAGACCACGCCAGAAATAAAGCTGTTTGCGTGGTTGTGCATGGCCTGACGGCCGCCCTGGTCCAGCAAATTGACCCACATCTCTTTGATGGCCCAGGGCATCTGCTCGCCAAACAGCAAGGCACCGAACTCCGTGAGCTTAGGCGCGATGCGCGCGGCCGCTTCGGTAAACAGGGGGCTGTCGCCAGGGCGCAGCATCTCGGTATGCGAGAGGTTGGGCGAAGAGTTGTTGTCGCGCACGGCCAGCGCGCTGAAATGCGTCGCCAGATCCTGGACGAGGGCCTGTTCCAGCGTCGCAGGTGCGCGCATGAACGGGACGGGGAAGAGACCGATGATTTCATCCATGGCGCGGGTGTAGGTGTAGTGGCTATGGCCGCGCATGCTAGCAGCGCCTGTCGACGCCCTGATGACAATGGATTCCGGCCTCCACACACCAAGCCATCGTGCCCCCGCGCCCGCCTCAAAGCACACGGACTTGTGCCAAGTCAAATTTCCTGCAAGTCCGTGCCCTGTTTTGGCCGCAGCGCCTCATAAAGGGGACTACATTCTCCAAATTCCAATACAGCGCAAGAGAAGACACCATGCCACTGCTGCACCGCCTCAACCTGATGCAAAAATTTCTGATCCTGGGGCTGATCAGCGTCCTGATGGCGTTGTTGCCCACTGCGCTGTACTTCTCACGCAGCCTCTCGGAGGTGCAAGGGGCGCAGAAGGAAGCCAGCGTGGCCACGGCGGTGGTGCTGCTCAACAAGGTGGTGCAGCTCACGCAAACCCACCGGGGCCTGTCGGCCGGTGCGCTCAATGGCAACGAAGCCCTGGCCGCACGCCGCCCCGGCATGCGCGACAAGGTGGTGCAGGCAGCGGCTGCCTTTGACGCCGAAATCAAGACCGCCCATGCGTCACCCAAAGTGCTTCAAGACTGGTCCGATCTGCAGCAGCGCTGGACGGCGCTGGAGAAGGATGTCACGGCCGCGCAAATCAAAAGCGCCGACAGCACCAAGCAGCACACCCAGCTGATCACGGGCCTGCTCACGCTTAACGAAGAAATACTGGCCGAGTTCGGCCTGTCGCTGGACCCGGACCCGGACACCTACTTCCTGATCCAGGCCACCTTGGTCAACCTGCCCTGGCTGACTGAGAACCTGGGCATCATGCGCGCGCAGGGCGCCGGTTTCCTGACCCTGGGTAACCTGCCACCCGAAGGCCGCGCCAGTCTGCAGGGCTTGAACAAGCGCGCGCTGGAACTCAAAAGCGAAATGGCCCGCAACCTGGGGCGCGCCGCTTCGACCAACGCCGACATCCAGTCGCAGCTGACAGGCACGGCCAAGGACAAGGAAGCCCTGGTGGTGCAGGCCCTGGCCCTGGCCGATGCGCAGCTCATCAGCGCTCAGGAAATCACCTACGCGGCGCCCGCCTACTTTGATGCCTTTACCCGCACCATTGACGGCCTGTACGAATTCAACGCCCTGGCCATGCAGAACCTGACGCAATCGCTGCAAGGCCGTGTCACGCACCTGCGCACCAACCAGTTGCTGGTGGCACTTGCCCTGCTGGGCGGCCTGGCCGCGGCGCTGGCGCTCACCATCGCCTTTGCGCGCAGCATCACCGGCCCGGTGCACGAGGCAGTGGCTGTGGCCCAAGCCGTCGCCCAGGGCGACCTGACGGTGGAGGTGCCCGTGCGCGGCAACAACGAACTGGGCCAGCTCATGCAGGCGCTGCTGGCCATGCGTGACCACCTGTCGCAGGTGGTGCAGCAGGTGCGTGGCGGCTCTGAAGGCGTGGCCACGGCCAGCGCCGAGATTGCCTCTGGCAACCACGACCTGTCGGCCCGCACCGAAAGCCAGGCCAGTGCGCTGGAACAAACCGCCGCCTCCATGGAAGAGCTCAGCGCCACCGTCAACCAGAACGCCGACAACGCGCGTCAGGCCAACCAGCTGGCCCTGAATGCCTCCACCGTGGCAGTCAAGGGTGGCGCGGTGGTGGCGCAGGTGGTGAGCACCATGCACGGCATCAACGAAGCCTCCAACAAGATCTCCGACATCATCAGCGTGATTGACGGCATTGCCTTCCAGACCAACATCCTGGCACTCAACGCCGCAGTGGAAGCAGCCCGCGCCGGTGACCAGGGCCGCGGCTTTGCGGTGGTGGCCTCCGAGGTGCGTTCGCTGGCCGGGCGCTCGGCCGAGGCGGCCAAGGAAATCAAGGCGCTCATCAACACCAGCGTGGAGCGCGTGAACCACGGCACCAGCCTGGTGGACCAGGCCGGCAGCACCATGGCCGATGTGGTGGCCAGCATCAAGCGGGTAACCGACATCATGGCCGAGATCAGCGCGGCCAGCACCGAGCAAAGCCTGGGTGTGAGCCAGGTGGGTGAAGCGGTGACGCAGATGGACCAGGCCACCCAGCAGAACGCCGCGCTGGTGGAGCAGATGGCCGCCGCGGCCAGTAGTCTGAAATCACAGGCACAGGAACTGGTGCAAACCGTGGCCGTGTTCCAGCTCGGCAGTGCGGGCGGCAGGAAACTGGCGCTGCGCTAGGCACAGGCCAGCGCGGCACGCAGGTCTTCAGAAGACCACGGAATGCCTTAAAGGGCCTCAGCCCACCAGGTCTCACCCAGCTGGCTTTGCAGCCACTCGATGAAGTGGTTCACCTTGGCCGGCACCAGGCGCGGCGAGGGGTAGACGGCGTGGATTTCCTGCGAGGGCAGCGCCCACTCCGTCAGCACCGGCTGCACCACGCCCGACTGCACCGACTCATGCGCCACATACCAGGGCAGGGCGGCCAGCCCCATGTCGCTGCGCGCGGCCGACAGCAGCGCCGAGAGGTTGTTGGAGCGCAGCGAGCCGCGCACGCTGGTGGGGTGCAGGCGCCCATCCGCGCCGGTGAAGAGCCAGCGTGCATCACCCTGCACCGTGCTGTAGACCAGCGCGTCGTGTTGCGCCAGATCTTCCGGGCTGTTGGGCACACCGCGCTCGGCCAGGTAGTTGGCTGAGCCCACCACCACCCAGGGGTTGATGCCCAGAAAACGCGCACCCAGGGTGGAGTCGGCCAGGCGGCCCATGCGGATGGCCACGTCAATGCCCTGCTCCACCAGGTCTACATAGCGGTCCTCGAAGGTCAGCTCGATCTGCAGCTTGGGGTTTTGCTTCATGAAGCGCATCACCAGCGGAACCAGCACGCGCCGCCCGAAGGCCACCGAGGTGCTGATACGCAAGCCCCCCTGCACCTGCGACTGCAGCAGTGCCGCCACCGACTGCGCCTCCTCGAAGTGGTGGTCGATCAGCTTGCACTTCTCGTAGTACAGCAGGCCGATCTCGGTGGGTGTGACGCCATGGGTGGAGCGATGCAGCAGGCGCGAGCCCAGCTGTGCTTCGAGCTGCGCCACCACCTTGGTGGCAGAGGGCTGGCCTATGCCCAGCTCGGCGGCCGCCTTGCTGAAGGAGCCCAGGTCCACCACACGAATGAAGAGCCTCACGGCATACAGGTTGTCCATGCGGTCAGTAGACCATGCACCCTGTGCGCTCCCCATTCCAATCCGGAATAACCGTAATGCTGCCGCAGGCACTTCCACCCCGGACGCCCCGCACCGACACTGGCCACACCTCAGCAAGCAAACACAACAGGAGACACACAATGGCAAAAATGAAGGCCGCCATGGCCGCCGTGCTGGTCATGGAAAAAGAAGGTATCACCCAAGCCTTTGGCGTGCCCGGTGCCGCCATCAACCCGCTCTACGCCGCCCTGCGCGAGCGCGCCTCCATTGGCCATATCCTGGCCCGCCACGTGGAAGGTGCCTCCCACATGGCCGAGGGTTACACCCGCGCCAAGGCCGGCAACATCGGCGTGTGCATAGGCACCAGCGGGCCCGCGGGCACCGACATGATCACCGGCCTGTACTCGGCCATT
Organism: Rhodoferax lacus; assembly: GCF_003415675.1. Taxonomy (GTDB): domain Bacteria; phylum Pseudomonadota; class Gammaproteobacteria; order Burkholderiales; family Burkholderiaceae_C; genus Allorhodoferax; species Allorhodoferax lacus. Next base: position 101,100 of record NZ_QFZK01000012.1, on the reverse strand, counting down.
GCCGACAGCATCCCGATTCTGTGCATCACCGGCCAGGCACCCCGGGCGCGCCTCTACAAGGAAGACTTCCAAGCCGTGGACATCGAGTCCATCAGCAAGCCGGTGACCAAGTGGAGCGTCACCGTGCGCGAACCTGCCCTGGTGCCACGCAGCTTCCAGCAGGCCTTTCATCTGATGCGCAGCGGCCGCCCCGGCCCGGTGCTGATCGACCTGCCCTTTGATGTGCAGATGGCCGAGATCGAGTTTGATATTGACACCTACGAGCCGCTGCCCGTGTACAAACCCGCCGCCAGCCGCAAGCAGGTGGAAAAGGCGCTGGACATGCTGATGGCGGCCGAGAAGCCTTTGATAGTTGCCGGTGGCGGCATCATCAACGCCGATGCGTCCGATTTGCTGGTGGAGTTTGCCGAGCTCACCGGCGTGCCGGTGATTCCCACCCTGATGGGCTGGGGCAGCATCCCCGACGACCACCCGCTGATGGCCGGTATGGTGGGCCTGCAGACCAGCCACCGCTATGGCAACGCCACCATGCTGGCCAGTGACTTTGTGCTGGGTATTGGCAACCGCTGGGCCAACCGCCACACGGGTTCCACCGAGGTGTACTGCAAGGGCCGCACCTTTGTGCACGTGGACATTGAGCCCACACAGATTGGCCGCGTCTTCAACCCGGACCTGGGTATCGTGAGCGACGCCCGTGCCGCGCTGGAACTCTTCGTGCAGGTGGCGCGCGAACGCATGCATGCCAAGACGCTTAAGAACTTCAGCGAGTGGAGCAAACGCTGCGCCGAGCGCAAGCAACTCATGCACCGCAAGACGCATTACACCGAAACGCCCATCAAGCCCATGCGCGTGTACGAAGAGATGAACAAGGTGATGGCGCGCGACACGATTTATGTGACCACCATTGGCCTCTCGCAGATTGCCGGTGCGCAGTTCCTGAACGTGTTTGGCCCACGCCAGTGGATCAACTGCGGCCAGGCCGGGCCGCTCGGCTGGACCATGCCCGCAGCCCTGGGCGTGGTGGCCGCAGACCCGACACGCAACGTGGTGGCCCTGTCGGGCGACTACGACTTCCAGTTCATGGTGGAAGAGCTGGCGGTGGGCGCGCAGTTCCGCCTGCCCTATGTGCATGTGCTGGTGAACAACAGCTACCTGGGCCTGATACGCCAGAGCCAGCGCGGCTTCGAGATGGACTTTTGCGTGCAACTGGCCTTTGACAACCAGAACGTGGAAGACAGCACCCTGCAGAGCTACGGCGTGGACCACCAAGCGGTGGTGCAGGGCCTGGGCTGCAAGAGCCTGCGCGTGACCGACCCCGAGAAGATCCAGGACGCCCTGGTGCAGGCCCGCGCCATGGCCAACTTGTACCGCGTGCCGGTGGTGGTGGAGGTGATTCTGGAGAAGGTGACCAACATCGCCATGGGCACCGAGATCGACAAGGTCAATGAATTTGAAGACATCGACTGCCGCCACCCCGAGGGCCGCCAAGGCCTGGAGATGGCGGGATTGCTGGAATAAGACACACGCCAACCCAAAGCACCCATGCCCAAATTTTCTGCCAACCTCAGCATGCTCTTTACCGAGCTGCCCTTTCTCGACCGCTTTGCCGCGGCCGCCCGCAACGGCTTTACCGCCGTGGAGTTTTTGTTCCCCTATGCGTTTGAAGCCAAGGACATCCGCCAGCGCCTGGACGACAACGGCCTGCAGCTGGTGCTGCACAACTTGCCTGCCGGCAACTGGGAGGCCGGGGAGCGCGGCATCGCCTGCGACCCGGCACGCACCGGTGAATTCCGCAGCGGCATTGCACAAGCCATTGAATACGCGCAGGCCCTGGGCGTGGGCCAGCTCAATTGCCTGGCGGGCAAGGCGCCGGCCGGGGTGTCCGCAGAGGCGCTGCAGGGCACTTTGGTAGACAACCTGTCCCGCGCGGCCACGGCCTTCAAGGCAGCCGGGCTGCGCCTGCTGATAGAGCCCATCAACACCTTTGACATCCCCGGTTTTTTTCTGAGCCGCACGCAACAGGCGCTGGACATTCTGGACGCAGTGGGTGCCGACAACGCCTATGTGCAATACGACATCTACCACGCCCAGCGCATGGAGGGCGAGCTGGCCGCCACCCTGCAAAAGCACCTGGCGCGCATAGGCCACATCCAGCTGGCCGACAACCCCGGGCGCAATGAGCCGGGCACGGGTGAGATCAACTACGCCTTCCTGTTCGCGCACCTGGACCGCATTGGCTACACCGGCTGGGTGGGCTGCGAATACAAGCCCGCCACCACCACCGAAGCGGGCCTGGGCTGGCGCAACACGCTGCTGGCCGCCTGAGCACTGACCCCACACCAAAGATTCGCCATGACTTCATCTCCCCTCAAAATCGGTTTCATCGGTCTGGGCATCATGGGCGCGCCCATGGCCGGCCATCTCGTGAAGGCCGGCCACGATGTGTTTGTCCACACCCGCGGCAAAGTGCCCGAGGCCATTGCCGAGAGCCGCGCCACCAAGTGCGTGAGCGCGCGCGGCGTGGCCGAGCGCGCCGACATCATCATCCTGATGGTGCCCGACACGCCCAATGTGGAGCAGGCCCTGTTCGCCGCAGACGGTGTTGCCGCAGGCCTGAGCAAAGGCAAGGTGGTGGTGGACATGAGCTCCATCTCGCCGATCGAGACCAAGGTGTTCGCCAAGAAGATCAACGCCCTGGGGTGCGACTACCTGGATGCCCCCGTATCGGGCGGTGAAGTGGGTGCCAAAAATGCCACGCTGTCCATCATGGTGGGCGGCCCGGAGGCCACGTTTGAGCGTGTGAAGCCGGTGTTCGAACTGATGGGCAAGAACATCACGCTGGTGGGTGGCAACGGTGACGGCCAGACTGCCAAGGTGGCCAACCAGATCATCGTGGCCCTCAACATCGAAGCCGTGGCCGAGGCCCTGCTGTTTGCCGCCAAGGCCGGTGCCGACCCGGCCCGCGTGCGCCAGGCCCTGATGGGCGGCTTTGCGTCTTCCAAAATTTTGGAGGTGCATGGCGAGCGCATGGTCAAGCGCACGTTCGATCCCGGCTTTCGCATCGCCCTGCACCAGAAGGACCTCCATTTGGCCCTCAGCAGCGCCCGCGCACTGGGCGTGTCCCTGCCCAACACGGCCACCGCGCAGGAGCTCTTCAACTCTTGTGTGGCCCATGGCGGCGCGGCCTGGGACCACTCGGCCATGGTGCGTGCGCTGGAGCAGCTGGCCAACTTTCAGATCGGGCAGCAGGCGGCGTGAGGCAGTGACGCGCGGCAGTGCGCGGTGGCGCCTACAATCACGCCCTTTGCCTGCACGCTGCCCCTCATGAATATCGTCGTCGACCCAGAACTTAAAGCCTATATCGATCCCCTGACACCTGACGAGCACGAGGCGCTGGAGCGCAGCCTGCTGAGCGAAGGCTGCCGCGACGCCCTGGTGCTGTGGGGTGATGTGCTGGTGGACGGCCACAACCGCTATGGCATCTGCCAGCAGCACGGCATCCCCTTCCAGACCCTGCAAAGCACGCTGTTCAAGAGCATGGACGATGTGCACCTGTGGATGATTGAACAGCACCTGGGACGGCGCAGCGTGTCCGACTTCCAGCGCGGCGTGCTGGCCCTGCGCAGACGCGAGATCCTGGCCGCCCGCAAGCAGCATGCTGCCGCCTTGAAGGACGCAGGCCCTGCATCAACAGCCACCGAAGCGGGTGCGCCGGATGCCACAAGCGCAGCACCCGCCCAGCCCCTGCCAAGCCGCGAAGACCTGGCCCGCTCCGCGCGTCTGAGCAGCAGCCAGGTGGGCATGATCGAGCGCATTCAAAAGCAGGCCGCGCCCGAAGTGGTGGCGGCAGTCAAGTCCGGCACCATCTCCATCAACGCGGCCGCGGCCGTGGCCACCCTGCCCGCGCAGGAGCAGGTGGCTGCAGCCCAGGGCGGACGCGAAGAACTGCAGCAGGCGGCCAAGCGCGTGCGCGAATCCAAGAAGCGTGACAAGGCCGCCAAGGCCGATAGCGAAGAAGTGTCCGAGGACCAGGCCCCCGACAGCGTGCCCGCCCTCAAGGCCCGCATCCAGGTGCTGGAGGCCGAGAACGCGCAGCTGCGTGAGCAGCTCGGCGCCCTGCGCGCCGCAGCCTAGCCCGCCGTCATCAGGTAGTTGGCATAGGTCCGGTCAATGCCCTCACGCAGGGGCACACGGGCCTGCCAGCCCAGCGCACGCAGGCGCTCTACATTGAGCAGCTTGCGGGGCGTGCCATCGGGCTTGCTGGCATCGAACACTATCTCGCCCGCAAAGCCCACCACGTCCATCACGGTCTGGGCCAGCGCGCGGATGGTGACGTCCTGCCCGGTACCCACGTTGAACAGGCCATCGCGTATGTCGGCATGCTCCATCAGGAACACGCAGGCATCGGCCATGTCGTCCACATACAAAAATTCGCGCATGGGCTTGCCAGAGCCCCACACCGGCAGAACGGCGTCGCCACGCAGCTTGGCCTCGTGCGCCTTGCGCAGCAGGGCGGGCAGCACGTGGCTGCTGCCCAGGTCGTAGTTGTCGTTGGGGCCGTACAGGTTGGTGGGCATCACCGACACGTATTGCGTGCCGTACTGCCGGTTGTAGCTCTCGCACAGCTTGATGCCCGCGATCTTGGCTATCGCATAGGGCTCGTTGGTGGGCTCCAGCAGGCCGGTCAGCAGGTAGTCTTCCTGGATGGGCTGCGGGCAGTCGCGCGGGTAGATGCAACTCGACCCCAGAAACAGCAGCCGCTGCACACCGGCCTGCCAGGCCGCGTGAATCAGGTTGGCCTCCATCATCAGGTTCTGGTACAAAAACTCGGCACGCAGCGTGTTGTTGGCCTGTATGCCACCCACCTTGGCCGCGGCCAGAAATAGATAGTCGGGCCGCTCGCGCTCCATATATTCCAGCACCGCAGGCTGGTCCGTCAGGTCCAGCTCGGCGCGCGTGGCGGTCAGCACATTGGTGTAGCCGGCTGTCTGCAGGCGCCGCACAATGGCAGAGCCCACCATGCCCCGGTGTCCGGCCACATATATTTTGGCTTGCCTGTTCATGCTGCTACTCGTGGTGGTTGAAGGTCTTGAAGCCGTGGCGCTTGATCAGCTCATCACGCTCTGCCGACTTCAGGTCCTCGCGCATCATCTCGCTCACCATCTCCTGCACGGTAATCTTGGGCGTCCAGCCCAGCTTGTCACGCGCCTTGCTGGCGTCGCCCAGCAGGGTCTCCACCTCGGTGGGGCGGAAGTAGCGCGGGTCCACCGACACAATGCAGCGGCCGCGGGCATCAAAGCCTTTTTCATCTACGCCCGTGCCTTCCCAGCGGATGGCCATGCCAATTTCCTGCGCAGCCGTGTTCACAAAATCGCGCACGGTAAATTGCACGCCGGTGGCAATCACGAAGTCATCGGGGGTGTCCTGCTGCAGCATCAGCCACTGCATTTCCACATAGTCCTTGGCGTGGCCCCAGTCGCGCTTGGCATCCAGGTTGCCCAGGTACAGACAGTCTTGCAGCTCCAGCTTGATGCGTGCCAGCGCACGGGTGATCTTGCGCGTGACAAAGGTCTCGCCGCGCACCGGGCTCTCGTGGTTGAACAGAATGCCGTTGCAGGCATACATGCCATAGGCCTCGCGGTAGTTCACCGTGATCCAGTAGGCATACAGCTTGGCCACCGCGTAGGGCGAACGGGGGTAGAACGGTGTGGTCTCGCGCTGCGGCACTTCCTGCACCAGGCCATACAGCTCGGAGGTGGAGGCCTGGTAAAAGCGCGTCTTCTTTTCCAGCTTCAGGATGCGGATGGCCTCCAGAATACGCAGGGCACCCAGCGCATCGCAGTTGGCCGTGTACTCGGGTTCTTCAAACGACACAGCCACATGCGACTGTGCCGCCAGGTTGTATATCTCATCGGGTTGTACCTGCTGGATGATGCGTGTCAGGCTGCTCGAATCCGTCATGTCCCCGTAGTGCAGCACCAGGCGGCGCCCGTTTTCGTGCGGGTCCTGGTAGAGGTGGTCAATGCGGTCGGTGTTGAACGACGACGAGCGCCGTTTGATGCCATGCACCTCGTAGCCCTTGCTGATTAAAAGTTCGGCCAGGTAAGAGCCATCCTGGCCCGTGACGCCAGTAATGAGAGCAATCTTCTTCATGTAATTCTTTAAGTAACAGGGTGCCGTAACCAACGCGCACGGCACCAAGGCTTGCACTCTAGTGGCCGACTGTGTCGTTGCTATGAAACCCGGGCGGATTTCCTGCGGTGTACCGCGCCACCCAGAACGGCCAGGCCCAGCAGCAGCAGGTTGGCGCTCTCGGGTTCCGGCACGGGCGCGGTGATCACGCTGTTGATCCACGGCGAATAGCCCGCCAACACCACACCGCCACCGCCCGTGCCATAGGTGCCCGGGGTGGTGGAGCGTCCGGCAAAGGTGGCCTCAAAGGTATTGATGCCGGCCAACTGCCACTGACCGTTCACGCTGACAAAGGCAGCACTGCCCGAATCGCCATTGACCAAAGAGGCTTCGCGGTTCGCGCCAAGCGTGCCGCCACCCATGACATTGGTGGATTGGTTGGGGCCGTCAAAGTCAAAGATATACGTCTTGTTGGTGCCCGCTGCATTGGTGTAGAGCACATCGGCAATGTTCTCGCCCGTGGTCTTGGCCGTGGTGCTGCCCGCGTAGCTCACGAAGTTCAGGTCTGCGCCCTGCAGGTTGCCGCTGTACAGGTTGTAGAAAGGAATGTTGCTGCCCACCGCGCCACTCAGCCGGATGATGGCCAGGTCATTGTGGTTGGTGGGGTCACCCGCCACATTGCCTGCCGTGTTGCCGGTATAGCTGGGGTTGATATAGATGTCGCTGGCGGCCACCGTGTAGCTGCTGCCCGCATTGAGCTGAAAGCTCACACTGCCAGCCGCCGCACCGGCCACAACGTGGGCCGCTGTGAGCACATAGCCGGGTGCGATCAGCGTGCCAGTAAACAGGCCACCGCCCACGCTCAGGCTGCCCACACCCGCCCAGGGGGAGGTGACGCTGTTGTCTGCAACGCCCGCACCGCCCACCAGGGCCGATGCAGACAGGGGTGCCAGGCAGAGCACTGCCAGCACGACAGGAATCAGTCTCTTGTTCAGCATGGCCTGGCTTATTGCCACAGGTTTCTACGGCTACGGCGGCGCACGATGGTGCCAATCAGGCCCAGGCCCAGCAGCATCATGCTGCCCAGCTGGGGTTCGGGCACCGGGGTGATGGAGGCGAAGCCCGCCAGGCTGGCCGCACTCTTGCCGCTCAGGGTAAAGGTGCTCACCATGCGCATGTAGTTCCAGGTCAGGCCTGTGGGGCCCGTGGGGTTGGTGGCCGATGCCATGGCAAAAGAGTTGGTGCCGCTGGCTACGTTCACAGATCCGCCCACGTCCACACCCGCATTTACAAAGGTGCTGCCATTGTCTGCAGACAGCTGGAAGCTCTGGATGCCGCCGGCATTCACCGGCGCAATGGTGGCGCCACCCACATTGCCCGTGCGGCTGGTCAGCACGCCCGAGATGTCCGCATAGGTTGTGTTGGCACCGCTGACTGTGGGCGCAATGGCCTCGGCAAAGGTAAAGGTATAGGTCTGCGTCAGCGCGTTGTTGTTGATGGCAGACACGGCATAGATCATGTCCGGGTCACCATGGCCCGAGAAGTTTTGCAGGTTGACCACCGACTGCCAGGGGTTGGCCGAGCTGGCGGCTGCAGGCGAAGTGCCATTCAGCGTCTGCGCGGTGTGCCAGTTCCAGGAGCTGCTGGTGGCGTTCCATTGCCAGTAGTCCGGGTGGCTGCCGGTTTGGGCGGCGGACACAAAGCCACCGTTTTGGTAGAAGCCGCTGGTACCAGCACCTTGCACCATGGCAAAGTTGTTTTGCGCATCGGTCACCACCAGGCCCGACAGGTCTTCCACCCAGGTGGAACCATCCGACTGGGCCACCGTCATGGACGCGGACACATTGGCGGCAGAGGCACTGGCGGCCAGCAGCGTCAAAGCTACGGCTGCGGCACAGGCTTTTTTGTTCAACATGGTGAGAACTCCCTTGGATGATTCTTTGGTGTTGCAGCGGCCGGTTGGGATGAACCGGATGCGCGCAATCAACAAGGGCAACGATACGGGTTGAAGTTGAAATCCTTCTCACCGAAATGGTGCGGATGGGTCATCCGAACGGACGGGAATAAGTGAATCCTGTAATGAGAGGGGCTGTGCGGTGGGGTGGGGTGGGGTGGCATCAGGCCGTAACAATTGGTTTGTATGCTGGCACGCAAATCAGGCCAGCATTTTTTCCAATTGAAAATTTACATCCTGTTCATTTCTAGTGGGAGTTGAAAATGGCCGGCAGTGGTGCGAGTTTGAATTTATTGGCTAACGGGCGGGACAACAACCTGAATCTGTTGCGCATCGTTGCTGCTACTGCAGTATTGATATCCCATAGTTTTGTATTGGCAACAGGCGACTCTGATACAGAGCCGCTTGTGAGGTGGATTGGCATGTCACTGGGTGAGCTTGCAGTGTGTGCCTTTTTCGTGGCAAGCGGCTTTCTGGTTACAGCCAGCATCTGTAAAAGCCGGGACCCCCTCGACTTCATCGTGGCGCGGTGCTTGCGCATTTTTCCTGCCCTCTTGGTATTGATCTTGATAACGGTCTTTGTTGTGGGGCCTATCGTTACAACAACTTCAATCGGAGACTACTTTGGATTTCAGGCAGGGGTATACCTTGTGAAATGTGTAACCCTGCTTGGTGGTGTATCGACCAAGCTGACGGGAGTATTTGAAGCCAACCCGTACAAGGCAGCCGTGAATGGTTCTTTGTGGACTCTGCCTTGGGAGCTGCGGTGCTATGTCGTTTTGCTAATGCTGTGGGGGGTGGCAAAGGGCTTGAGGAAGTTTCGCCTGAGATTGCGGTGGGGGGGTAGTGGGGAAGCGTTCTTGGCCCTCACGGCCGGCTCTGGGTTCGTCCTGTATTGTGTCTGGCTTGACCTTAGCAGGACTAACGCACACGCGGCACACAGCGTCTTGGCCGTTACGATGTTCGCAATGGGTTCGATGATGTGGCAGCTTCGAAGCCGAATTTTTCTGAGCTGGTATGGCGCAATTCTCGCGCTCACTTCGCTGTGTGTCGCACAGCTGTTGTCGCTGAGTGTATTCAGAGTCTTGCTGCCCTTTGCGCTTGCCTATGTCGTAATGTACTTCGCCTTCGTACCCCGTGGGGTCTTTCGAAAATACAACCTTGTGGGTGACTACTCGTACGGAATGTATCTCTACGCATTTCCCATCCAGCAAATGCTGGCAATGGCATGGCAGGGCATTAAACCAATAGAGATGGTTGCAGTTTCGTTTCTCTGCACGCTTCTTTGTGCGATTCCGTCGTGGAGATGGATCGAGAAAAATGCCGTACGCACAAAGGTGCAGATCATGGGGCGTATCAGACCACTTCCGCATCAGTCTGCGGTCGGAAACGTATAGACGCTAACTTTAAAGCTCAACCAATGTCCTCGGCTTGATCGGCACACACGGATTCCCTGCACACACCATCCACTCGGGCAAGTTTTTGGTCACCACGGACCGGGCTCCAATGACCGAGCCATTGCCAATCTCCACACCCGGGGCCACAAAAACCTCGGCTGCAACCCAGCACTCCGTGCCTATAGTGATGGGCTTCCAGGTGAGCGGCATGTATGGATGGGTGTAGTCATGGGTGCCGGTGCACAAATAGCTGCGCTGCGATATCACGGTCATGTCGTGGATGGTGACCATCGCAAAGTTGTATATCTCCACATGGTGATCAATGGCCACGCAGTTGCCTATGCGCAGATTCCAGGGCATCAGAACATTCACCTTGGGCTGAATTAGGCAGGTGTGGCCTATCGTTGCGCCCATGGCCCGCAATATAAAAATGCGCAGTGCATTGGCTGAACCTGGCGTGGCATAAAAAAGCGGGCGCACCACGTACTGCCACACCGCCCGTTTGATCTTGAGGGGCAGGGGCCAATGCGTTGCGCTCTTGGTCAGGTCAACCTGGTATTTGGTGTGGTTCATTTAGGCTTGCTGCACGTCATGATAGAGCGCACGGCCTGCCAGCAGCTTGAGCATCCAGTACCAGGACGCCGGGTTTTTGGCAAACAAGCCCAGGTTGGACGACAGCAGCTTGGCAATGTCCAGGGGCCTGCTGCGCACACGTTGGGCCAATAGCTCCAGCAGGCGGTATTGAACCCAGCCCGCTGCGGCCGCTCGGTCCTGGCTGGTGCAGGCGGTGCCCAGCCGTTGGGTGATGGCCTCCACCAAGCCCGCAAGGTCCATCAAGGCCAAGGAGGCAGGCAGTTGCGCGCCATCCGAGTTCTGGTGCCGCCTGAGCTCCACCAGTGTTTCGTTCCACAGCATGGAGCTTGAACTGGCCATGAGCTTGGAGTTGAAGTCCACATCAAATACAAAGCGGAACCGTGTGTCGTAGCCGCCTACTTTTTCCCAGGCGCATTTGAGGAAGAAGTTGCAGGCGGGTTCCTTGAAGCGCACCTGTTGGCGCAGCTTGCCCTGCAAGGCTTCTGTGCCGGTCAGGGGCCGATTGGTAAACCGATCACCATAGCGTTTTTGTTGCCGTATCAGCTTGCCTTGCGCATCAATCAGGTTGGCAAGGTGGCCATGGAAGGCCACCGCAGGCTGCGCCTGGACCATGGCTTGCATCTTGGCAACGCTGCCGGGCAGCATGTTGTCATCGGCACCCATCAGCTTCACATGGCTGCCACTGCACAAGGACACGGCCTTGTTCCAGTTGTCTTGTATGGGCAGCAGCTTTTCGTTGCTGACGCACTTTACCCGCCGGTCCGCATGCAGCAGCTCGCGCAAGGCCTCAATCTGTCGGATGTTTTCTGCGGTCTGGTCCAGCAGATAGAAGTCATCCAGTACCACCAGTTCAAGGTCCGTGTCCTGGCGCAGCACCGATTGGGCGCACTCGTGTGTCAGGGCCACGTGCTTGTAGGCCGGTATGCAAATGCTGATCAAAACGTGGCCCAGTCCATGGACCTGGAGTCTAGTTGGCGTTTGTTACAGTGGCATGGCTTCACGAATCGCAGTGGCCAGAATATGCGCCAATACCTGGTTGCCTTCCACCGTAGGGTGAGTGCCCTCTCGGTACATGGACAAATTCCATTCTGGTCGTCTGGCAACGTCAACAATCCTCAGGCCGTATTTAGCAGCAATCCGTTCCAACTCCTTCCGGTCGGGCACATACTCAGTGCCTTTCTGAAAGCCGATGTACTCATCCCTGCCTGGATAGAAGAACAAGATGCCAGGTACCTTGCCGCCCTTGCCGAGTGACAACTTGGCGACCTGCTCTTCAAACTGCTGCATGTTTTCCTGCTGGCTTTGCCCTGTGGGTGGAAGCTCATCCATCGGGAAATCCATGAACCTGGGTAGCACATAGCGGCGCAGCACATACCAGCTGGCAAGCACCGGCTTTTCTGAGGGGAAAACATACTGTCCACGGTCCAGGCTCATCCTGCTCAGGCCGCCATTCATGTATTCCCAGACAAAGAAATTGCTGGCTTGGACTACATCCGGGTTCTGCTGCAGATAGGCGGTCTCATTCACGGTGGACCACGCGCCCACCGCAATAGGCCACACGGCAACCTTGTCACCCAGCAAGGCCTGAACCAGAGGGCCCAGTTTGTCGGGCTGGTTATACGGGTTGCCGCCCATGACGATGCTGTTGCCAATCAGAAGCACATTGGGCTTGGCAGCAGGGTTCCAGGGGGCTGGCGTCCCCATGCTGCGGTCATTGAAAACCCAGGTATTCTCATTCAGGAACTTGCCCTCTTGATTGGGCTTGGGCAGGTAGCCAATGGATTGGTCTGTCATGTAGATGGGGAAGTCAACCATCCCCATCCAACGGACTGAGCCCTCAGCTATGGCGCACAGACACACTGCTGCCAGCAGCAGACGCTGAATTATTTTTGTTTTCATTCCCCACCCTTTTCAACGGATTAAACAGCCCGCGTATGACAAAGCTGTGAAGAATGGCGTTCAGGGTTTTTGCAAGTCGGTTACGGAATTGGCATTGCCATCCAGCACGGTCCCCTGTGCCCCCTCGCGCACCAGCAGGCCGACATTGCAATCCGTGCATTGGTTGTCTTGAAAGATGGTGCCCAACAGGCGCGTCTGGTTTTTGCTTCGGCCTTGACTTTCACCTTCAAAACGAGCTCTGACAACAAAGCCCTCCACGCCACCAGACTCTTCTTCGTTCAAAGACACATTGGGGCGGTTGGCCTGCAGGGTGTTGGCCCGTATTTCCACACCGATCGCACCCAGACCAAACGCCGGTTCATCCATGCGCACAAAGGCCAAGTGGATATAGGAAGGCCATTCGCTACTTGAATTGAAGATGGTGTTGTTGGCTACCTTCACGCCATACATCGGCGTGAAAAGCCGGTCCTTCAGGCTCTGCGCCGTGCGCAAGTAGATGCCACCACCCTCGGTAATAGTGTTGGACACGATGTCCACGTCTTTCACCGCCGTCTGGTACAGCCAGATGCCGCGCGCGTTTTGCGACAGGGTATTGCCCTTGATGAGTGTTTTCTCCAGCCCCCACACAAAGGTGGCGTAGTGGCTGCTGGCATCGGGAACAATGTCCCAGGCGTGGTCCACTGTCAGGGTGCTGTTGTTGTAGCCAACCACCCTTCTGGTCTGTCCGGTTCCCGTGCCGGCAACAATGGCCACCGCGTAGTTTTCTGGTATTTCCCCAGCCCCAAACGGCCGCACCTTGTGCACCACGTCGGGGTCCGTCAACGTCAGCGCGGTGGCCGCCTTCACATATCCAATATTCTCTGTGCGGTTGCCACCACCCCCTTCCGTCAGTATGGTTTCGCCGTCGTTGCGCCGCTTGTTCACGATGGGGCCACCCAACACATCCAGCACATTGTTGACCACCGCCACACGGTGGGCAAAGTCCAGCGTCAGGCTGTGCACCACGCCTTTGGAATGCTGGTTGTCGCGCACGTCCCTGGATATGTGGTTGTCGCCAACATAGGCGTCATGCACTCCCCCAAAATTCGGGTTGCCATTGGCAAAGACCACACGGTTGTGCGTAAACACCAATCCAGCCGATCCAGACAACACAAAGGGGCCGGACTCGCGTGGGTTCTTGGGTTGCAGGAACTCGCAGTGGTCAATCACCACATTGAGATTCTCAGTCAAGAACATCTGGATGCCGCCATTGATCTCAAACACCACGTTCGAAAAAAACACCCTGTCACTCTTCTGCAGCAGCGCACTCTCGATGGTGCCTGCCACATTGCGCAGGGAAAAATTGCGCAGCCCCGCCAGACTCACGCCACGACCTAACAGTGGGTAGTTGGCATCGTATGCAAGCACGGTGCGCCGGGGGCCTGCACCTTGTACCACCACGTTGGACTTGAGCTGCACAGTTGCAGACAGGCGGCAGGTGCCTTCCGGCAGCCATACCGTGCCGCCGCCTGTGGCGTTGGCCAGGTCAATGGCCTCCTGCAGACCCTTGCTGTCGTCCTGGCTGCCGTTGCATTTCACAGGCCGTTGCAGGCGCTGGTCACTGGCGGCCAGCAGCACCCGGCTGGCGATGCCAGAGAATGCACTGGCCCAACCCACACCCAGCCCAAACGGGTCTTTGCCGTCACCCGATGCGGACGCGATGGGGCGTTCCATCAGGCTGGCGCCTGTGCCATTGCCGTTGTCTACGGATACGGCGATACGGGCCTTGTTGCCCAGGCGCAGCGGCGCAGTTGCCACCAGCATGTTTTCATCGCTTGCAGCCCCATCGATTGCAGCGGCCCATCCATCCACCTTGACCACCGGGGTATATCCGGGCAACAGCAAATTGCGCCCGAACACCCTGAACTTGCCCCCCGCAGCCAGCTGGGTAGTATCCAGATGGAACGCTGTTGCCGCGTTGAGCTTGATGGGCGCACCAAGTGCATCGCCATTGCCCAGGCGAACGATGAGTGCACCGCTGGCAGTGGCAGGCAATCGGAACGATGCCCAAATGTCTGCAATGGTATTTACGCGTTCAAGTGGAATGGCAGGGCTTCCATTCACACCCTCCAGAACAGCTGTGGGACTTTCGCCAAACGCCGCGCCCTGAAAGCCCACGATGTCCCCAGCGCGCGCGGACTGTGCGCTGTTGATAACGATGGGTGGGGTGGGCCCTGCATGGGTAAGCATGGGCCAGCTGGCCAGCATCCACCAAAAGACACTGGCCAAAGTTGGCACCAATCTAGCCCAAGTCTTCACCATTGCAGATGTTGTATCAGCTTGATAGCCCAGGTCTTTTCCATCGGCAAGTCAGGCAGGGCCCGTTCAAAGAAGCCAGGCTGTGTAACCCGCCCGAGCATATCGCCCAAGGCCTTGGAAAACCCTGCCTTGCCGCCACGCGCAATGGCCACCCAACTGGTGTTGTCCAGTATTTCAACCACGCCGGATTCATCACTCACGACCAGGCCCATCTTCTGGTACAGCGCCTCAATGGCAGGCAAGCCATAACCTTGTTTGGCTGGCATCAAAAACACGTGCGCCCTGGCATACAGGGCCCTGAGCTGTTCATCGCTCACAAAACCATGGAACACAACCTGTGCACCCAACCCCAGGCTATCAGAAAGCGCCTTCAGAGCAGCCGCATCGGGCCCGCTGCCCGCAATGTGCAGACGCCAGGGTGCATAGTCGGCACCGCTTTTCTGGATATCGGCCAGTGCCTGCAAGATCCAGTCAATGCGTTTACTGGACTGCAGGCGCGACACAGTGAGCAACTCTATGGGTGCCTCTACACGCTGTGGTGTGCCCACCATCGGCATACCAAACCCACCCAGATAAATAACTTCTGCCTTGCGGTCATACAGCTGATGCATTTCATCGCGAAGTGCTGCCGTGTTGGTCACCAGGTGCACAGCGTTTTGTATGCCTCTGCGTGTGGCCATGTGGCAGATGGCCGAGCTGACCACCGACTTGATGCGGGTGGCCAGAGGTGCTTGCACGGGCGCCGTGCCCTCCGGTACAAAGCTCAGCAGACTGTAGGTGTCCGGAATGCGCAGGTGGTAGGGCGCATGGGCGCCCAGGCCCGCATGGTAGGCCGACTGGATATTGAACAGCACCGGAACCGGCCCGCCCAGGTTGGCAATATCTTGCAGACAGCGTCGCAGGCTCAGCACCTTGGACACGGGGTTTCTCTTGGGTCCCAGCTCCACCACCTTCAGTGGCCATTCGGCATATTTGGCAAGGCCAATGCTGTCCCAATAGCACAGCACGGCGTGCGGTTTGCCCTGCGCGTGCAGCTCACGGCACAGCGAAAGAATCACCCGCTCTTCACCACCAAATTCAACGAACTCTGGCTGAAAGACGACCAGGTCACCCGGCAACAGTTGCTCAGGAACTGGTGGCACCGATTGGCTCTCCATAGACCTGCGCCTCCAGCTCATCCTCCAGCCGTCCCAGCACCGAGTCACTGTCCACATGCGACTCGGCATAGTGGCGTGCGTTCAGCCCCAGTTGCAGTCGCAGCTCCGGATGGTCGGCCAGCTTTTCTATGGCCTGGGCCAGCGCGGCGCTGTCGGCAGGCTCTACCACCATGCCGCACTGCGACACCACATTGGCTATCTCGGTATCCATGCGGCAGGTGGCAATCACCGGGCGGCCACTGGCCAGCATGCCCGACAACTTGGAGGGTAGCACCAGGTCTTCGGCATCCTGGCTCTGGGGCAGCAAATGGACGTCGGCCATGCCCAGCAAATCGCTCAGGCGGTCAAAGGGTTGCAGGGGCAGCAGCTTCAGGTTGGGCAGCTTGTCGGCCACGGCCTGCAGCAAGGGCTTGAAGGCGCCGTTGCCGCAAATCACAAACACAATGTCCGGGCGGTGCAGCAGCAGCTTGGCGGCTTCGGGTATCACCATCAGCCCCTGCTTGCCGCCCAGCGTGCCGGAGAACATGGCAACCGTGGCCTCGGGCGCAATGCCCAGCTCGGCCCGGTAGCTGCTGACGGTCTTGAGCGGCGTGACGTGGTCAATGTCCACCCAGTTGGGGAACAAAAAGGTGTTCTCGCGCGTGCGGCCCTTGGCCAGCAGCTGCTTGATCATGTTGCCCGAGATGCTGGACAGCATGTCAAAGCGGCAGTACAGCCAGCGCTCCATGGCCAGCGCCAGGTTCTGCAGGCGCCGGCCCTTGAGCAGGCCCATCTGGAAGGCCACATCCACTTCAAAATCCTGCACATGCAACCACGACTTGGCATTGCACAGCTTGGCCGTCAGGTAGCCGGTGGGCGCGCAGATCAGTGCGGGGGCCACGGTAAACACTACGTCGGGGCGCCACAGGCACTGTGACAGCATCACAGGGAACGAGCTGATGGCAAAGGACGCCAAATGCAGAATGCGCTTCAGGCCACCGGGTTGCTTGGGCACCCACAGCGGCGCGCGGAACACGGTCACGTTCTCCCAGCGCTGGCGGTAGTAGCGCCCCGGCTGGTAGGCCTTGTCGAGTTTCCATTCCGGGTAATAGGGCGGTGCACACACCACACGCACCTCGTGCCCCTGCGCCACCAGCCAGGCCGCCATCTCGCCGGAGTACTTGCCAATGCCAACAGGCTCGGGTGCGAAGTTGACGCTGTACAGAAGGATTTTCATGAAACCGACTTTGGCGCAGTCGTGCGGCACGCGTGTGACAGTTCTTTGACCTTTAGAACAATCATGTATTCGTAGATGGCTTGCAGGCTTGCATAGCGGATACCGGCCGCACCATCCAGGAAGGCGCGGCGTACAACCAGCATGTATAAGAACTTGATTAGGGGCCTGCCCGGCAGGCGATAAAAGATCGCCTTCTGGTGCCCTCTGCGTTCATTGAAGTCACGCCCAAATAGTGCGGTCTTCCACGAGGGCTGTATGCCCTGGCCCGAAGCGATCACTTCGGCTTCCATGCGGGAATACACATTGTGTTTGGCAATCCAGTGGTCCAGCCCCTTCGAGAAAGGGTAGTGGTCAAAGGCTTCGTTCAGGTCATGGATGTCACCGTCCACCACCAGCACCTCATTCACCTCGCGCTCGTAGTGCGCGCGTCCAGCTTTAACCAGCCTGACGTAAAAGGGTGATATCTGTGCATGGCGAAGCCAGGTGTCCCACCAAATGTCGCGCCGTCGCATGCGTGCAGCCCCCACCGATTCAGGGGCAGAGGTAGCAAAGGCTTGCATCTCGGCCACAAGGGATGCGGGTATGCGCTCGTCTGCATCCACGATCAGAACCCACTGGTGTTTGAAGGGCAGCCTCAATCCAAAGTTGCGCTGGCTTGCATAGCCGTCAAAGGCGCGCAGTGTGGTGTGTGCGCCTGCAGCCTGTGCCAACGCGACCGTGTCGTCGGTGCTATGCGAGTCCAATACGTGCACATCGTCGGACCACTGCACGCTAGTCAGGCAGCCGGGCAAATCCTGTTGCTCGTTCTTCGTGAGGATCAGAACGGATATGTTGCTTGCTTGGCTCACGGCTTTGCCTCTTGCACGATCGCCAGCAAGCTGCTGGCCATGGCCTCCACCGTAAAGCGCGCCTCAAAGCTTTGCTTGGCCTGTACGCCCATAGCCTGTTTGGCCTCTGCGCTCATGCCCAGCCATTGCGTGAGCGTTTGCACAGTTCCGTCCACTGTGTCGGTATTCACGATGCCCGCGCCATCGGCCTGTATCTCGCGCCAGATGTTCACCTTGTCCGATATCAGCACCGGCAGTCCGCAGCCCATGGCCTCTGCGACTGCAATGCCAAAGTTCTCCTGGTGCGAAGGCAGCACAAAAGCTTCGGCGCTGTAAAACGCACCCCACTTCATGTCCCCCTGCAGCATGCCGGGCCAGCTGATGCGGTCCGCTATGCCGCGCGCCTGTGCCAGTGCCTTCAGCTCGGCTACCCAGCCGGTCTGGTCAGGCCCGGCCATCAGCAGATGCAGCGTGGGGTCCTGGTCCGCTACCTTGGCAAAGGCCTCAATCAGCAAGTCGCAGCCCTTCTTCACCTGGATGCGGCTCAGAAACAGCAACACGCGTTTGCCCTGCAGCGCAGGGTAGGCCGCCATAAACTGCGTGCGCAACTGCGCTGCGTTGGTGGGTGGCGCCTTGGTGCCGTAGCTGACTACGGCTTCGCGCGCCTTGTAAAGCCAGAATGACTGGCGTGCCAGCAAGCGCTCGTCTTCACAGGTAAACAGCACGCCCTTTGCGTCGCGCAGCACGCGGTATTCGGCCCACGGCCAGTACAGCCACTTCTTCAGGTGCTTGAGCGGGTAGGTGCGTTTGAACCAGGGGTCCAGCATGCCGTGGGTGTAGATGTAATAGGGCACATCACTGCCATGCAGGGCGCGCCAGGTAGCAAAACTGTGGTACTGCCAAAGCCCGTTTATGACGATCGCGTCATATTCTTTTGCATGGGCTTTGAGCCATGGAACCAGGTGCGCGTTGTATTGGTATGCACCCACGGTGGGGCCCAGGGTATGCACAGGCAGCGGAAATTCTTTCACATACGCAGCAGCAGGGTCGTCCATGGACAGCACCTCCACGGTGTGACCCATCTCTGTGAGCTTGCGACCAATTTGACGTACCCCTTCAATCGGGCCGCCGCCCTTAGGGTTCACGCCGGAAATAATGTGCAAAATTCGCATGCTTCAGGCCTATGACTTGTTGATAGCCAGTTGGCTCTGGGTGGTGGCAATCGCTTGCTGGTAGACGCGCAAATAGCCTTCAATGGCGGCCTCGGAATCAAACCGGGCGGGCCAAGCGGCGCACTGCGCACGCAGCTTCTGTGTGTCATTGGCACTCATGTTCAGCATGTCGTTCAGCACATTCGCTGCATTCGCAGCCCAGGCTTGCACGTCTTCGCTGGCTTTGAGGCGTGGCAGGTAGCGCGCAGCCGGGCCGCTGATCTCACTCATGGGTGCCTCATCGGTGGTCAGCACCGGGCAGCCACAGGCCTGCGCTTCTATCAAAGGCCAGCCAAAGCCTTCGGCCAGACTGGGAAACACAAGCACCCTGGCTTGCGAATAGCAGGCCTGCAACACCCGGTTGTCCAGCCCCTGAAAGAACAGAACCTGCCCTTGCGATGGCACTTCAGCCAATGCTTCCTTCAGGTTGTCCCGTCCCATGGCGCCTATCAGCCACAGGGGGAGCGGTGCCGTGTGTTTTCGCGCATAGTGGGCGTACAGCCGGATTACCCCCGCCACATTTTTGTACCACTGGTTGCCGCTCACATGCAGCAACATGCCTTCGTCTGCAACCGGTAACCCGGCTTGTATCAGTAACAACCGTGCGTCTTGGTCCGGCAGCGGCGCATAAGGGAAATTCAGCCCGTTGTAGACCACCGTGGACGATAGGGGTGTGGGTTGTCCATAGCGTTCCAGATCGTCACGTGTTCTGTAGGATATGGAAATGAAATGGCGTGCCTGCCGAAATCCGTGGCGTATGTAGCGCTGGTACAGCCTGCCACTCCAGCCGGTGCGGTTCTCTGGCACCAGCCCCAGGGCAGAACGCAATGCCAGCAGGTCATGCACATGCACCACATGCGGCTTGTTCTTTACTCGCGGTACCCAGGGCCCCAAGGCCTGGTCGGCAAACACATACAAGGTGTCCTTGGGCTGCAGGCTGGTCTTCCACATCACCCACAAGGGGAACAGCAGATACTGGTCAATATAGCCAGCCCACTTGCTGAACCGACCCTCAGGTATCCAGTGGTATGCCAGCGCTTGCGGCGCCCACATTTGCACTGTGTGGCCACGCGCTTCGTACCCATCCTTGAGCATGTGCGCAAAGCGCGGCATGCTTTGTGAGCGCAAAAATTGCGGGTGGGTGAAGAGGACAATGTTCATGGCTATCCCGGCACCAAACGGTTTCTTGCTGGATGCTTGCGTTCAGACCCCAACAGAGTGGCCAGTGCATTGGCGCAGGTACGTGCAATCCACAGCGTCAGCAAATACATCAAAATGTTTTGCGGTACGCCACGTACCACATACATGAAGAAGCCCTGCAATGATTCGGTGGTGATGCCGTACTGAAACATCTTCCAGATGCCCAGCATGCCAAGCGCTGAGACGAATACGCAGCCTTGTGCAGCGCGGTAAGAGAGCACATCCACCGCCATAAAAAGGATGGGGCAGATAAAGAAATAGATGAGCGGGAAATAGATGCCAAACATGGCCAGCCCATGGCCGAAGCCTGATCCGGTTTTGTAGCCGCCCAGGTCACCAGCGCCGCCCATATGGCTCAGGTAGTCGCCCATGGTGAAACGCATGGCGTCCTTGTCCACCTTGATCTTCAGGGCCTTGAGCGCAGGATCTGGCAGCGTGGTCCACAGGAAGTCGCCGGTGATGTCCCAGAGCCTGTCCTGATCACGCTCGCTGAGCCGAGTAGCAAAGTACATGGCGTTGTCGTGGAACTTGGTTTCCATCAGACGGCCCAGCAGCGGGTTGTCGAAATAGGTCTCGTCGTAGCTCTCGAATCGACTGGCTGTCGTGGCACTTTCACGGGCAGCCTTCAACTTGTCTGGCTGGGTGACATAGTAGAAAGTGTCTTCCACCATCTTCATGGGGGTTGCCGTGGCACGCGAATTCCTGGCAATGCTCATGGCCACCATGAGGTCGCTCAGTGGGATGGACAGGCCCGCGACCAGCAAGCCCAGCAGGGCAAACTTGCCAACCTGCAAGGCAGTAACCCGCTGCAGGCTGCGCAGGGCGCGCAGCATGAAGAAGATGCTGATGGTCATCAAACCCGAGAGCATCATGCCGCGTGCATTGGCCGCCAAAGCCAGCAGGGCAATCAGGCCAATATAAATAAACAGGAAGGTGTAGTTGCGCTTCTTGTCGCAATAGGCTCTTCCCATTTCTGCCGCAAACATGGGAATCAGGAACGGGGCCCAGGCTACAAAGGCAAAGCTCTGGCCGATCTTGCCTACCGCGCCCTGGCTGATGCTGCCCAGCAACTGTCCGCACAGGCCAATCAGGCCCAGCATCCACAGCGTCCCCACAGTGGGTGGTGTGTAGAGGCCAAAGCGCTGCAGCATGGCCCTAAGAATGTTGGGCCGTTGCTGCTCCTGCGGTTTGGAGAACGTGCGGTACAGCGCGTGACTCAGCATGGCCGTTCCCTGGAACAGCGCCAACCACGCAAAGGTGTCCAGGGGTTGCCGCAGGTTATGTGTCAACGAGACGCCGCTGGCCGATTGCGCCAGCAGTGCGCCCAGCTGCGAGGTCACGCAAAAGCCAAAGATGGCAAAGGTGGACAGAGGATGCGTCTGTATGGCTTGTGTCCACAGGATGTACAGCAGAATTGCCAACGACGAAGCCAGCACGATGCAACTGGCTGCGATGTTGTCTGGTGTGAAGTCAATTACGAATTGCGCAGCAAAGGCCAATAGCGCCAGCGCCATGAAAAGCGCCACCATGAAGCGGGAGCTACGCATGGCTATGCAACTCGCTAAAAATGCGCATGGCACAGTCGCCGTAGGTGCTCCAGCCGCCAATGTTGCCTACCTGCTGCAGGGCTTTGTGAGCCATTTCCCTTTGTTGCTCGGGATGGTCTGCAAGCAGTTGCATGCGTCCGGCAAGCGCGTCGACATTGCGAATGGGGACGAGATAGCCGCTCACCCCATTCTCGAAGAGGTCATGTCCTCCCGTGTTGTCGCTTGCGATCACTGGACACCCGCAGGCCATTGCTTGCGCCATGACCATTCCAAATCCTTCTTGAATACTTGGCAGAACCATGACATGGCTTGTGCTCATGATATGTTTCAAGTCCTGCTGCGGCACATGACCCAGGACCTTTGCATCTGTAGGCCAAAGCCCTTTGTCATCCAACAGCTTGATCAGGGCTGCAGAGGGTGAGCCAACAAATGTCAATGACTTGTTGGGGTGTTGTATTCGGCTGTAGGCCTGCACCAGATACTGAACACCCTTTTGCAAGCTCATGCCACCGACAAACAGAACATTGAACTCTCCGACGGGTGGTTTGGAGACCGGTTCGAACCGTTTGAGGTTTACGCCATAGGGAAGCAGACGTAGCTTTTCTTGTCTGACACCTTGCTCCAGAAAGCTCTGTATTGAAAAAGTGGAAGGCACCGTGATGCAGTCAGCCGCTGCATATTCAGCTTCTTCGCGTTCTATGGTGCGTGGATCAATGCCGGCATAGGGCACAGACCACAGGTCATGCTCTTCGCGCAAAAGCTGGTCTTGCGCGCGGATGTGTGCAGAGCCCCTGTCACACACATAGTGTCCGCCCCGAGCCTGTGTCTTGAGCCCGGCGCGCAGGCCTGATCCAGACAGTCCTACATACACATCACAGTCGACAAGCTTGCTCTGCGTCCACCGGCTGAATGTCAAGGCATTCAGGTTCTCCCAAGCCTGTACGGTGGTCCTGGACAGATGGTGCTTCCATGGAAACGCCATGTAGCTGGCATTGACCCAGGGAAAGGTGTGCACCAGTGTGTCCGGAATGCCTTCATTGCGCAGCTTGAACCGCGGGTAGCCGGTGTAAATGCCAGCAAGAGCGTCACGTGCGTACAACTCGCGTGCGAGATCAAAGGTGTGAAACTTGCCGATGGTGGAAAGTGCAATCTTCATGGCATGGTGACCTGCAGGTTCGGTGTCGGGAACAGGCGCACGGCCAGCCGCATGCAAACCAGGGCGATGGCCAGTTCGCTGAGCAGCATGCCCATGGCGACCCCACTGAGTGCATAGCTTTGGCCCAGCAACCACACCAAGGCCACCGTCAGCGCACCGACGGCGATGGACCAACTGGCCAAGGGGGCGTGCTGGTTGGTTGCCATCAACAAGACGCGTGGCACATGCCAGCTCCCGCCAACCGCTGCGTACACCAGCATCAAGGCCATGGGGATGGGCATGAAGGCAATGGCGTCGTGGGTCCAGAGTTGCAACATCCATGGCGCAAGGAAATAGAGCAGGGCACTCAGCAGCAAGGCCTGGGCACATCCCAACAGTGCCGATCTGCGAAACATCTGCTGCAGACTGCTTGTGTCGCCCTGACCGTAGAGTCTGGAGAACTCCGGCCACAGCGCATGGCTGAAGATGGCAGTGGCTTGCACCGCGACGCGGCACAGCGTGCGGTAGGTGGCGAATACCGCCACACTGGCAGGGCCAAACAAGGCTGCGACCAACAAGGTAACGCCCTGGAAGCTCAGGGCGTTGGCCAGTGGAAACGCCATGAACGATACGGCAGGCGCCGCCATGACGCGCAGCTCTTCACGGCTGGCCTTGGCCATGCCCCAGTGCAAAACCTGCTGACCGTGCCTGGCCATCCACATGCCATAGCCAATGCCGGCAAATCTGCAGACCAGTCCGCCCATCGCCACTGCGGCAAAGCTTCCATACAGCGCCAGGCACACCATCATGCCAAGCCACTCTGCCAGGCGCGTCAGGTTGCCCAGCATGGTGCCAAAGGCATAGCGCTGCGTGGCCTTGAATACCGTCTCAGACAGGCCACCGCAGAGTGCCAGCAAGGTGCTGGCTGACAGGGCGGCCAGTGCCATGCGCATGTCTGTGCTGTCAATGCCGGGGATGGGGGCCAACAAGGCCAGGGGAATGGCCACCAGTGCAATGCCGCTGCATACGATGGCCATAAACAATTGCGCGCTTTGAAACACGCGGTTGGCTTCGTTGGCGTCGCCACGGCCCATGGCCATGGTCATCTTGTTGCCCGCTGCTGTCACCATGCCGACATCGGCCATCGACAGATAGGCAGGTATGGCCGACAGCACCAGCCAGCTGCCGTATTTGGCAGTGTCCCAATAGTGCAGAAACAGGGGCAGCGAAGCCAGTTGGATAGCGATGGTGACAGCCATGCCAAAAGAGTTGGCACCCATGCCAGCGATCACCCGGCGCTTCATTTAATGTAGGCTTGCGTGCGCAAGAATCGAGGTGACTATCATCTCGTTATAGTGCCCGTTGCGCATGACACGCTGATGACCTGCAGCCGCCATGGCGGCACGCCGTTCCTCATTCACCAACGCATAGCGGCACATCTCGGCGCACTCTTGTGCGTTGTCCCAGAACAGGGCCTCATGGCCTTCGTCGTACATGGCCATGTGTTCGCTGGTGCGCTCGGCGCACAGCAGTGCGCCCAGGGCCGGAATTTCCAGTGAACGGGTGGTGTGCAGGTCGCGGTTTTCCCTGGAGAGCAGGCCCAGGTTTACCTTGGCGCACTGTATGGCTTTGGCGTAGTCGTCTCCGGCAATAGCGCCGCCGCGCCAATGGCTTTTTAGCACCGGCCATTCGCGCGCCTTGTGCCAGTGTGGGCCCTGGATGGTCAGGGGCACACCCAGGTCGATCAGCGCCTTGAGGAAGGGGCCGCGTTCCGGAAACCACGTGCCCAGAAACAGCACGTCGCAGTCCCACACCAGGTGGTCATGCTCGGACAGGTGGCGGGGGGCGTGGCTGACTTCGTCGGCACTGCGGTACACGCGCAGCATCTGGCGTGCGCCCAGGTCTTCGCCCTCCAGTACGTTGTCTGTGCGCACCACGGCGTTCAGGTCATACAGGGGCAGGCTTTGGCGGAAGGCCCGAAAGCGCGCACCATCGCGCGGGCCCAGCGGGTCGTCAATGCTGTAGCTGATGATCTTGCGGGCGTGGCGGCGTATCAGCTCCAGCACTTTGGGCGTGACGTATTCGCCACCGTCCACATAGCAGATATCAAACTGCTTTTTGTCCAGCAGTGCGTCCAGCTTGGGCAGCAGAAATTTGGCCAGCCAGTCGCCACCCAGGCGCCAGGTGATGCGGTCCACCCAGGGGGTGGTGGGCAGCAGTTTGCGCAGGTCCCAGTGCGCCACGGTGTGGCCGCGCCTGCGCAGGGCATGGGCCCGGTCCAGGCAGGTGCCGCTCTCGGGCCCCAGGTACAGGATCTCCAGCGCGGCCATCATGGCATGGCGAAATCGCCTGCAAAGCGGGGGCGATTGTGGGGGGCGATGGCCTGCATCAAATCATTGGAAAACCGGGCCTGTACCGCGTAGGCGTTGGGTGTGGCCTTGTCGATGGAAGACACCCGCACCAGAAAGCCGTCGGGTATTCGCCCGGTGAGCGCGTAGCGCATTTCCACCAGCCGCTTTTGCACGGTGGTGGCGGGCACGGTGGTGCCAATGGTGGTCCAGAAGGTGACGGGCTCAAAGCGCTGGCCCAGGCTGGTTTCGATCTGCGTGGCTGCAATGGTCTTGCCCAGAATGTTCAGGGTGGCGCTGTGCCTGTCATTGAGCGTAAAGCCTTGCGCGGGGTAGCACACCTCGGGAGAGTGCAGCTCCAGCCCCTTGTTCTGGTTTTTGCCATAGGCAATGGACAGCATCACGCGGTAGCCCTGTGCGTTGACATAGGTGCGGCTTAGCGTTTCGCTGTATATTTTTTCCAGCGTTTCCTGCTGCTGCGGGTTGATCACCTGCGTCAGGGTGCCGGGCAGTTCCTGCCATTCTCCAAAGGCCTTGGGCACCATGGTCTGCAGGTCCACCGCGGGCAGCTCGTCGGCTATAAATATGGTGGGCTTCAGGGCTGCGCCCAGGCTGGCCGACAGCAGCATCAGGGCCAGCAAGATCCATTGTTTGGTGCGCAGGTTCATTTTTTACGCCAGGCCTCAAAGGATTGCAGTGCGGTGTCAAAGCCGATGATCAGCAGCAGCGCGCTCATGAAGAGCACCATGCCGGCAAAGCCGTGCAAAAAGCCCTGACCCGCCTCATCGCCCATGTGGTAGGTGATCAGGGTGAGCACCATCACACGGATTACGTTGGCGGTAAAGGAGATGGGCACGATCAGCAGCGCCAGGCTCACATTGCGGAAGGTGGAGTCGCGCCGCACCACGTTGAGGTACAGCAGGCCCAAGGCCTCCAGGGTCAGCAGGGTGTGCAGGCCGGCACAGGCGTCTGCCACCAGCAGCATGTACTGGCCAATCTGCAGAATCACGCCGGTGCGGGCAATCGGGTAACCGGCCCAATACAGCACATGCTCGGCCACATACGACACGGCCATCTTCATGGGCAGGGTGACCAGGTCCACCACCGAGCTGGGCAGCGGAATCATGAACAGCATGAAGAACAGGCAAAACCACTGGGCCCTGAGCGCGGCGGTTCCGCGCATCAACAGCAGCAAGGCCATCAGCAGCCACACCGAAGAGCCCACTTCAAACACGCCAACGCCTTGCGAGCGGCCCACCGCATACAGCAGCAGGGCAAAGACGGCGATGGGCCAACCCCAGGCGCTGGGTGCGCGGCCCAGGGAGGCTTGCTCCATGGTGCCCCAGTTGCGGTACATCAGCCACAGCGCAATGCCCAGCACCACGGGGCCGTGCATCTGGCCTTCCTGGCTCCAGGGGCCGCGGAACAGGTCTATCAGCGTGGGGACGTACAGAACGATCAGGCCCGCCATCAGCGGCCACCAGGGCAGCAGCAGCGCGACCCAGTCAACCCGGGCGGGCTGGGCGCTTGGGGTGGTGCTGGCTTCAGGCGTCATTGAGCACCGATCCCACCAAGGCCACACCGCTGTCTTGCAGGCGGGCACCCAGTTCCTTGGCTTCTGGCACCAGGGTTTCGTTGCGCCTGGCCACCATCAGCGCGGCGCCTGCGCGGGCGGCGATGATTTCGCCGTCCGAGTAGTCGCCACCGCTGGGGGTGTCAATCAGGATCACATCAAACTGCAGGCTGGCGTCGCGCAGCACTTGTGCAAACGCAGTGCGCCCCAGCAGCTCTTGCGGATTGGGCGGCTGCGCACCGGCGGTCAGTACGGTCAGGCCGGGCAGGGCGGCCACGGGCTGGGCTACGTCCAGCGTGGCGCGGCCGGCCAGGATGCCGCTCAGGCCCACACCCTTTTCCAAGTTGAACAGGGCCTGCTGGCTGTGCTGGGCATCGGCGCGCAAGTCGCCATCAATCAGCAGCGTGCGCTGGCCTTGCTGGGCAAACACAATGGCCAGGTTGGCGGCAATAAAGCTGCGCCCGTCACCCTTGCCAGCGCTGACCACGGTCATCACCTTGCGCAGGGCGTCGCTGTTAAACCAGCGCAGCATCAGCTGGCTGCGCACGGCGCGCAGGTTTTCGCTGACGCGGCTAAAGGGCTTGCAGGCGGCCACTAGCTGCGGGTTGAAGGGGTCTTGGCCTTCGACCATGTAGGCATAGTCAAACTGCTTGGACAGCGCAAAGTCAATGTCGGCCTTGCTGAGAGCATTCAGTGCAATGGCGGCTTCGCCAAACGAGAGCTTCTCGATCTGCTGCGCATCCAGAATGCGCTGCAGGTCTTCGGGCTTCAGGCGGCCCGCAGCGATCAGGATGTCGCCAATCGAGCGGGTGTTGCCCAGAGGCAGGCTGTGGTTGGGCAGGGCGGCGTTCATGCGCGGGCTCCAAGGCGGGAGGGTTTCATCACGCGGTTGGCCGAGCTGATCTGGCCCAGCATGGGAATGCCCAGCGCGTCCAGCAGGTCTTCGTCCGAGCGCACGCGGCGGCGGCGCAGCTCCAGGGCCAGCGCCAGGCCAATGCCCAGCAGCGTGCCAATGAACACCGATACCAGCACATTCAAAAACACGCGGGGCGAAGAGGCCTTGGTGGGTGCAATGGCCGGGTTCAGCACGGCGATGTTGGTCTGGTCGGTCTTGCTCTCCACATTGCTTTGCGAGGCACGCGCGCTCATCGAGTCAAACAGGCGCTGGGCCGAATCCAGCTCGCGGCGCAGCACGATGAGTTCGTCGCGCTGCTTGTTGAGCATCAGCACGCGGCCCTTTTGCGTGGACAGTGCGTTGCTGAGCTGCTGCTCGCGCTGCTTGCCCACCTGGTAGGTGGTCTCGATGGAGCTGGTGACCTTGGCCGTCTCCTGCTCCAGTTGGGACTTGAGGGTGGCCAACTCGCTTTGGCTGCGCAGGGTTTGCGGGTGGTTCTTGCCCAGGTTGCCGCTGCTCTCTACCAGCCGGGCTTCCAGGCGCGCAATGTCGGTCTTCAGGCCGTTGACCAGCGGGTTCTGCATCACCTCGGCAATGGTGTCGGCCTTGCTGCTTTGGCGCTTGCTTTGGCTGTCGGTGGTCTGGGCCTGCACACCGGTGAGCTGGCTGCTGGTGTCGTTGAGCTTGGCGGTCTCGTAGTCCAGCCGGTCATCGGCCGACACAATGCCGTTTTTCTGCTGGTAGTCCGACAAGGCCTTTTGCGCTTGCTCTACCTGCAGGCGCGCCGTCTTGGTCTGCTCTTCAAAGAAGGCGGCGTACTGACGAGCGGGTGCTAGACGCAGGTCCAGGTTCACGTCGATATAGGCCTGTGCAA
This sequence comes from Rhodoferax lacus, assembly GCF_003415675.1. Taxonomy (GTDB): domain Bacteria; phylum Pseudomonadota; class Gammaproteobacteria; order Burkholderiales; family Burkholderiaceae_C; genus Allorhodoferax; species Allorhodoferax lacus. Next base: position 72,843 of record NZ_QFZK01000012.1, on the reverse strand, counting down.
ACGCGTTGGCCACGGTGGCTGCAAAGGCCGGGTCGGTGGCGGTGTAGTTGATGTTGATCACACTGCTCTCGCGCGAGGGCTTCACGTCCAGGTTCTTTTGCAGCAAAGAAGACAGCCAGTCAATCAGCTGGCCACGGCCCTTGGTGGCGTCCAGCCACATCTCCTGCACCGAGCTGCTGCCTTCGAGCTTGAGGTTCTTGACCACAGCGCGCGCGGTGCGGTCGCTGTTGATGATGTCGAGCTGCGTGGCCATATAGCCCGCACCCGCCATGCTTTGCGACGATGTCCCGGTCACCGGGTCCACTGACTTCACATCCAGAACGATGGCCGTGCTGGCCGAATACTGCTTGGGCAGCCACAGGCTATAGCCGGTAACCGCCGCCACCGTGACAAACAGCACCGCCAGCGCCGCGATATAGCGGGCGCGCAAGATCAACAAAAACTGGTGAAATGACATGGCTAGAACAGGCTTTCTTTGACATAGATAACGTCATCGGGCAAGACCATGTCCGTCAATTGGGGTTCAAGTTGCTGGATGCTGCCGTCAGCCGCCTTGCGGTTCAGGCGCAGGCGCTTTTCATTGCCACGGCTGCTGGGGCCGCCGCCCTGGGCCAGGGCCTGCATAAAGGTCATGCCGCGCTCAATGCGGTAGGAGCCGGGGCGTTGTGCCTCGCCATATATATAAAAAACGGGCGAGCGGTGCACATAAATAATGTCCCCGCCCAGCAGCACCATGTCGTTGCCTGGCGTCTCATTCAGAAACAGCGAGGGTACATCCACCACTTTGCGAAACGGCTTGCCATTGCGCTGGCCCACCACGATCACCATGTCATCGCCACCCGGTGCAATGCCGCCCGCATTGGCCAGCATGTCGCTCAGGTGGGTGTTGGCGCTCTCCAGCGGATAACGCCCGGCGCGTTGTACCTGGCCCAGTATCGATACCTGGTTGCCACGGATTTGCGTCAGCGTGATGTTGACTTGCGGGTTCTGCAGAAAGCCACCCTTTTGCAGCATATCGGCAATGCGTTTTTCTGCAGCGGCGGTGGACAGGCCGGCCAGATTCACCGAGCCAATCAGCGGGTAGGTGATGCTGCCGTTTTCCGACATGCGGGTCTCAATGGTCAGATCCGGGTTTTGGTAGACCTGGATGCGCAGCGAGTCGCCTGAGCCCAGCGGATAGTCCGGTCGGTCTTGTGCAGCAGCTGCACCAGACAGCCCAAGGAGCACAACTACAGCGGCCAGCGCCTGCAGAAAGGTCAAATAAATATTAGGTTTGGATGCCATGCGAGGACATTTATAAAGGGTCTATATATGCAGCGAAACGCAGGCATCTGACGCGCAGTTTAGGGTTCGAATATGACGGTAATAGTTCGCCCAGATGACAAATAAAAGGCAGAAAAAATATTAGTCCAAATGGACTATTGGCACGCAAGACAAATAATTGCCAAGTCACCTACAATCGCCAAGCATTTGATCCGTACCCCTTGTCTTATTTATTAACTATTCGTTTAAACCCTTAGGAAAAATCATGAAAAATCTCACTACATTCAAATCCATTTTTGTACTGGCGGCTCTCTCCCTCAGCGCCGGTTTTGTCAGCGCAGCGGACGGCAAGCAGTGCTTCGAAGATGGCCTGAAAACCCCTTGGAGAACCCCTGTCAAAAACATCGACCTCGGCCACAACGATGACAAGCCAGGCCATTCCGATGACCGCAACGAAGGCCATCATGGTGACAAGACTTCCTTCGAATACAACGGCCACCACTTTCACGACAAAGACCACGGCGGCATCAGCGTGAGCCCTGTGTCAGAACCCGCCACCGATGCCATGCTGTTGGCCGGCCTGGTGATGGTTGGCACCTTGGCCCGCCGCAAGCCCAAGTCTTTGGGCGCCGCACTCAGCGCCTGACCCGGGCGGCTCTTACTTCAGGCCGGCAATGCCTTTCTCCAGCGTTGCCTTGTTCTGGTCTTCCGCCTTGGCTGCGGGTGCTGGCTGTGAAGCTGCAGCACTGACAGCCGGGGCCGCATCGCTCTTGGCGAATTCGCCCATGTATTCAATTTTTGCGGACTGACGCAGGCCCTTCATATTGGACGCAATGGCTTCATTGGCGCGCTGGTTGCCCAGAAACTGTTCAATGCGGGGCAGGGCTGTTGCCTCATCCACCGGCACGGTCTTGGAAGAGGCCAGATGGATCAGCGTAATAGTCTGTGGTGTCTGTGCCAGCAGGCTTTGGCCGTCTTTGAGTGGCTGCAGCTTGTTCAGCAAGTCCATGGGAATCTGCTCAGCCGTGCGGGTAGCCGCGCCACCGTTGAACTTGATGTCCTTGCCCTTCAGGTAGTTGGCGATGTCTTCTGTGGACTTGCCGGCCTTGTTCAAAGTGCCCAGTTGCTCGGCCAGACCTTCCTGGTTAGGCATGATGAGTTCCTGCACATTGAAGACACGGCGCTCCGAGAACAGCTGGGGGTGCTCGGCGTAGTATTTCTTGGCTTCTTCGGCCGTGGGCTTGGGCAGTGAGGCTACCAGCTGCTGCACATAGGCACGCGCCAGGATGTCGCGCTTGGCCGATTCAATCTGGCCCACCACGTCGGGGCTGCGGTCCAGCTTTTTTTCTGTGGCTTGCGAGATGGCCAGTTGCTGGTCAATCAGTTTCTCCAGCACCTCGCGGCTCATCTTCTTGACCGTATCGGGTGTGGCGTCTTTGGTGTTGGCGTTGTTGAGCACCTGGTTGATCTGGTGCACCGAGATTTCTTCACTGCCCACTTTGGCGGCGACCTGGGTAGCAACCTTCTTGTCTTCCGATTTACCGCAAGCGACAAGGCCAAAGGCCATGGCACTGGCCAACAGAATGTGGGGGGTGGCTTTGAGTAAATGCTTCATGTGTAGGTTTGCAATCTGAAATAGGTGGCGGCCAGGGTACGGCGTGCACCATGAGTAAACCATCGCCATATGACAGATCCAAGTCACCGCCTGCGTCAATCTGTAGTGTGAATTTCACGAATAATTCACCTAAGGGCTTTAGGCTCAGCGTCTTTACGCAAATTAATAATTCATGGCCGGAAAAATTCTTGTGGTGGACGACGACGTCGGGATACAGGAGCTGATTGCAGTCAACCTGTGCCAGGCCGGTCACACCGTGCAAGTTGCAGACACGGCAGAAAGCGCCCACCTGATGGTGCGCGGTGAGTTGCCCGATTTGCTGCTGATTGACTGGATGCTTCCGGGCATGTCCGGCATTGAGCTCACACGCCTGCTGCGCCACGAGGTGCGCACGCGCCACCTGCCCATCATCATGCTCACCGCGCGGGATGACGAGCGCGACAAGCTCACCGGTTTCGAGACCGGAGCCGATGACTATGTGGTCAAACCCTTCTCACCACGGCTCTTGCTGGCACGCATTGCCGCCGTGCTGCGCAGGCGTTCGCCCCTGGCAGGCGAGCAGACGGTAGAGCTGGGCCCCTTGCGGCTGGACCCGGCCGCCAAGCGCATCTATGCCCATGACAGGCCGGTGGTGCTGGGCCCCACCGAATACCGCCTGATGCATTTCTTCATGCTGCATGCCGACCGCGTTTTCAACCGCGCGCAATTGCTCGATGAAGTGTGGGGCGACCAATACCACGGTGACGAGCGCACGGTGGATGTGCACATTCGCCGCCTGCGTGTGGCACTGACCGACAGCAACTGCATGCACATGATCAAGACCATGCGCGGCAGCGGCTACTGCCTGTCACTCAGCGCTATTTGATTGCTTGTCTGCAGCAGCCAGCTGTGTCAGGTTCTGCTGGTAGCGCCTGAGCACGGCTGGCACATAGGCGCGTGTTTCGGCATAGGGCGGTATCTGCCCACCGCTGGCCACCACCGCACCCGCACCCGCGTTGTAGGCCGCCAGGGCCAGTGACTTGTTGTTGGCAAAGCGGTCCAGCAAGGCGCGCAAATACTGCGCACCACCCCGTATGTTTTGTGCAGCGTTCAGCGGGTCTGCTACGCCCAACGAACGGGCTGTCGCCGGCATGAGCTGCATCAGGCCTTGTGCGCCCTTGCGCGAGACCGCACGCGGGTTGTAGTTGGATTCCACCGCTATCACCGCATGCAGCAGGGCGGGCTCCACCTGGCTGCTGTGCGCAGCGGCCGCAATCTCGCGCGCAAAGGGTTCTTTCAATACATCAGGCGTTGCAACGGGCAGTGTGGCGGGCGCCGGGTCAGCGGCCACGCGCAGCAGCAGTTGGTAGCGCGGGTCATTGGGGCTGTCGCTGAAATGGGTGCTGCCGTCTTCGGCCACAAACGCATACACATCGGCATGCGCACTGCGCGCAGGTACCCACAACAGCGTGGCCAGGCAGAGCAGGGCAGCGCATGGCAGAGGGCGAAGGCTGACAAAAACATGCATGGTGAACCGGCCCACTATGCGCCTGCATTGTGGCAATGGTGTGGCAGGGCTAAGGGCAGGTTTCGGGCAGGGTTTTGTAACGGCGATGTCATACCGCCGACTTAGACTGCCCCCGCACTCCGCACTCTGCGCATGCCCTGCTGGCAACAGGCGTCTCTGTCGAATATGAAACCCATCCCGTCCATGATTCCAAAACGTTCGTCCGGATTTACGCTATTGGAGCTGTTGGTGGTGATGGTCATCATCGGCATGCTGGTGGGCTATGTGGCGCCCAAATTCTTTTCGCAGATCGGCAAGTCCGAAGTCAAGACAGCGCGCGCACAGATCGACGGCCTGGAAAAAAGCCTGGACCAATTCCGCCTGGATGTCGGTCACTACCCACCCACCGAACAAGGCCTGGCCGCACTCAACGAGCGGCCCTCTGGCGAAGCCAGATGGGCAGGCCCCTACCTGAAAAAGAAGCTGCCCAAGGACCCTTGGGGCCACGACTATATATATAAATTTCCCGGGGACCATGGCGACTATGACCTGTTCTCGTATGGCAAGGACGGGCAGTTGGGCGGCACCGGTGAAGACGAAGACATCGTCAACTGGTAGCTATGGAGTTCATCGTCAAGTCATTGCAGGCCGACGCTGCGGTTGCCATCAGCCGGCTGCAGGCAGCCAACGCTGTGGATGCACGCCAACAGGCCGAGGGCATGGGCCTGGATGTGCTGTCCATTGCACCCGCCTCGTGGCTGAGCCGCCTGAGCAAACCACAAGGCGGCGCCAAATTTCCGCTGCTGCTGTTCAGCCAGGAGCTGCTGCAGTTGCTCAACTCGGGCGTGAGCCTGGTGGAGGCGGTGGAGACACTGGCTGAGAAAGAAGCCCGCCCGGCCGTGCGGGATGTGCTGCAGGGCATCATCTCCAGCCTGCGCCAGGGCAAGCCCTTTTCTGCCGCGCTGGAGGAAGCACCCCAGGCCTTTGAGGCACTGTATGTGGCCTCGGTGCGGGCCAGTGAGCACACCAGCGGTCTGTCGGAATCTCTGGCGCGTTATGTGGCTTATGCGACGCAGCTGGAGACATTGCGTGGGCGCCTGGTGAGTGCGGCCATCTACCCGGTGATATTGGTGGCGGTGAGCAGCCTGGTGATTCTGTTTTTGATGGGCTATGTGGTGCCGCGCTTTGCGCATATCTATGAAGACATGGGGGGCGACTTGCCCTTCCTGTCGCGCCTGCTGCTGCAAGGCGGCCTGCTGCTGGAGGAATATTGGTACGTGGTGTGGCTGGCCTTGGGTGCTGTGGCCCTGGTGCTGCTGGCCGGTGGCGCGCGCCTGGCGGGCAAGCGCCTCTTGGGCCTGCTGTGGCGCATACCGGCTGTGGGTGAGCGCATGCGTGTGTACCAACTGGCCCGTCTGTACCGCACGCTGGGCATGTTGCTGCGCGGTGGCATTGCCATCGTGCCGGCGCTTGAGATGGTGACCGGACTGCTGTCCACCTCGCTGCAACCGCGGCTGGTTGAGGCCTCGCGCCGTGTGCGTGAGGGGCAGGCCATCTCCCATTCCTTTGAGGTCTCGGGCCTGACCACAGCCGTGTCCTTGCGCATGCTGCGCGTGGGAGAGCGTGCGGGCAATATGGGCGAGATGATGGAACGCGCTGCGGCCTTCCATGACGACGAGATGGCGCGCTGGGCCGAATGGGTCACGCGCCTGCTGGGCCCCTTGCTGATGCTGGTCATGGGCCTGGTGATTGGCACCGTGGTGGTGTTGATGTACATGCCCATTTTCCAACTGGCCGAGAGTGTGAAATGAACAGCCCGCTGGATACCCGTCTTCTTGAACAGCGCCCCGTGGCACAGGCATTTACCGCCGCCGAACTGGCCGCCGCGCGCGTACTGGCCCGGGCGCGCGCCTGTCGCCTGGTGGAAGCCCTGGAAGATGCAGGCGAGGGTGCCACCGGTGGCGGCAACGACGAGCACGGCTTTGTGCACCGCCTGGCCGCCACTGTGCACCTGCGCATGCTGAGTGTGGCCGAGATGCACGCCCTGAAGCCCGCCTTCGAGCTGCTGCCCTATGCGGAGGCGCTGCCGCGCGAATGCCTGCTGCTGCGCGAAGGCACCCAGCTGCTGCTGGTGATTGCCGACCCCTTCAGCCTGGAGTTGCGCGCCTGGGCCAGCGAGCGGCTGGACACCGCACCCGTGGTGTGCCTGGCGCACCGGGGTGACATTGCAGCCTGGTTCACCCGGCACGAAGAATCCATGCGCGCCATGGACGGCATTGTGGGCGCGCAGAGCACTACACAGCAGGGCAGCCATGCCGAAGATATTTCCCTGCGCAGCATCAGCGAAGACGCCAGCCCCGTGGTGCGCCTGGTCAACTCCACGCTGTATGACGCGCTCAAGGCCGGGGTGAGTGACATCCACATGGAGACCGCACCCAACGGCCTGTTCATCAAGTACCGCATCGACGGCGTGCTGGCCCCCGTGGGCAACCAGGGCATGGACCATGCCGAGCAGATCATCTCGCGCATCAAAGTGATGGCCGAGCTGGACATTGCCGAGCGCCGCGTGCCGCAGGACGGGCGCTTCAAGGTGGCCGCCAACGGGCGCGAGATTGATATCCGCGTGTCCATCATGCCCAGCATCCACGGCGAAGACGCGGTGCTGCGGATTCTGGACAAGCAAAGCCTGTCGGACCAAGTGGTGGGCCTGCGCCTGGAAGCGCTGGGCTTCGATGCGCCCACGCTCAAGGCTTTGCGTGCCCTGGCCGAAGAGCCCTACGGCATGCTGCTGGCCACCGGCCCCACCGGCAGCGGCAAGACCACCACGCTGTATGCCGCACTCAACGAGATCAACCACGGCCACGACAAGATCATCACCATCGAAGACCCGGTGGAATACCAACTGGCCGGTGTGCTGCAAATTCCGGTGAACGAAAAAAAGGGCCTGACCTTTGCGCGCGGCCTGCGCTCCATCCTGCGGCATGACCCGGACAAGATCATGGTGGGCGAAATCCGCGATGGCGAGACCGCACAGATTGCGGTGCAGGCAGCGCTGACTGGCCACCTGGTGCTGACCACCGTACACGCCAACAATGTGTTTGACGTGCTGGGCCGCTTCACCCACATGGGCGTGGACCCCTACAGCCTGGTGGCCGCACTCAACGGCATCGTGGCGCAGCGCCTGATGCGCACCAACTGCCCCGAGTGCGTGGCCCCGGCCGCACCTGACCCGGAGCTGCTGGCGGCCTCCGAAATTACCAACCCCGAGGACTACCACTTCTGCGCCGGCATGGGCTGCGCGCATTGCCGTGGCACCGGCTTCAAGGGCCGCAAGGCCGTGGCCGAGGTGCTGATCCTGGACGACGTGCTGCGCGAAATGATTGTCACGCGCGAGCCCGTGCGCCGCATCAAGGAAGAGGCCATCCGCAAGGGTACGCGCCTGCTGCGCGATGCCGGCCTGGACATGGTGCGCCGTGGCGAAACCACACTGCAGGAGTTGAACCGTGTGGTCTCTTAGCAAACCTGTGATTCGGGTGGGCCTGTCACAACAGGCCCTCACCGTGGCCCGCATGCCGCGTTTTGGCGTGGGCAGTGTGGGCGCGGTGGAGCAACTGGCTTGCCTGCAGGTAGCCATTGCTTCAACCGACCCAACCGAGCCCTGGCGCGCCGCCGTGGAGCGCCTGGCGCAATGGCTGGCCGACCATAAGGACCAGCGCTTTGCCGTGCAGGTGGTGCTGTCGGGCCGCTTTGTGCGCTGGCAGTTGCTGCCCTGGCGCATCGAGCTGTCGGGCCGCGCCGAATTGACAGCCTATGCGGCACTCCGCTTTCGCGAAACCTATGGCAAGGCGGTGCAGGGCTGGAACATTCTGCCTGCCGCGCTGGCACCCGGCTGCACCGCACCGGCAGCCGCTGTAGACAGCACGCTGGTGCAGGCACTGACACAGGTCTGTGAGGCGCAGGGTGCGCAGTTGCAGGAGCTCACCCCGTATTTCTCATCCGCCTTCGATGCCTGGCACAGCCGCCTCAAGGGCAAAGCCGCCTGGTTCGGCACCGTGGAGGCCGACACGTTCACCCTGGGCCTGTTGCAGGGCGGCCAATGGACGGCCTTGCAGACCCAGCGCTTGAGTGGCGACTGGCGCGCGCCACTGCCCGCGCTGATGGCGCAGATTGCCCTGGCCTGTGACCTGCCCGAGGGCGTGGTGCCTTTGTTCCTGGCCGGCGACATGGCCGCACCCGCAGCCCAAAGCACTCTCCCTTTCACCTGGCTGGCTCCCCTGCAAGTGGCCGAGCGCGCAGCGCCCGGGCTGCGCCTGGCCCTGGGACGCTGACACCATGCAAGCCCTTCAACTCAACTGGCAGGCCGGGCCGCGCACCATCACTCTGGTGGGCGTGGCACTGGCTGCGGCCGGACTGCTGTGCAGCGCCTGGGTGCTGCTGGACTACCAGCAGGCCGATGCCGAATGGCAGTCGCTGCAGGCGCGCCAGGCGCGCCTGGAACGCGCAGCCAAACCCAACAAGACCCGCGCAGCGCCCACCGTGGCCGTGGCACCGCTGGCCCGCGAGGACGCCCAATCCGCCTCGCAAATCGACGCGCAACTGCACCGCCCGTGGGACGCCCTGCTGCACACCATCGAAGACACCCGCGTAAAAGACGTAGCCCTGATCAGTGTGGACGTGCAGGCTGCTGCGGGCAGCCTGCACCTGGTGGCAGATGCCAAGACCATGGAGCAGGCCCTGGCCTATGTGAAGAAGCTGCGCCAGTCTCCCGCGCTGAAAAAGGTCTACCTCACCGGCCAGGAAGAAAAGCTTTCGGGCACGCAAAAGGTGCTGCGCTTTTCGCTGGACGCCAGCTGGAGCGCCACACCATGAACAGCGCCCTGATCCTGGCGCACCTGCGCTACCAACTGCAACGCCAGGGCTGGTTGGCCGCTGCCGGCTTGGCTTTGCTGGTGCTGGCCCTGGGCCTGCAATGGGCGTGGGTGGACGGCCTGCATGTGCGCAATGCAGAGCTGCATGACGCGCTGAGTGCCAAGCGCCAGGCCCAGGTGCAAAAGCCACAGGCCGGCGAAGAAAAAGCCCAGCGCCAGGCCGCCTTCTACGCCACGCTGCCCGATGCCACCGAAGCCGTGGAAGCCATTGGCGTGTTGAACCGCGCCGCTGCGCGCCACAAGGTGGCTTTGGTGACGGCCGAATACCGCGTCACCCGCCAAGGCACAGGCCCCTTGCTGCGCTACCAGATCAGCGTGCCGCTGCGCGCCGACTATGTGCACCTGCATGCCTGGCTGAGCGAGGTGATGAACACCTTGCCCCACGCCGCACTCGATGACCTCAGCCTCAAGCGCGACGATGCCGCCGTGGATGTGCTGGATGCACGTGCCCGCTTCACCGTCTTTTTGCGCTCACCCTGATGATGAACCGCCGCCACCTCTTTCTGGGCGCCCTGTTTGCGCTCACCCTGGCCGCCTCGGTGTTGGATCTGCCGTGGCAGCACAACGATGCCGACACACAGGGCGATAGCCAAGCCGATGCCAGTGCATCTGCAGACGGCACGCGCACACGTGCCGCCGCCGCACCCCAAGCCCGCGCGTCCGAGCCCGCTGCCGTGCAGGCTGCGTTGCAGGACCATGCGACGGGCACCGCCCGCATGCACCACACCAAGGCCAATGCCTTTGCCGTGCACAGCTGGCTGCCGCCGGTGGTGCCCGTCAAAGCCGCGCCGCCACCCCCACCGCGCGCACCGGCGCTGCCCTTTGCCTACCTGGGCAAGTCGCAAGACGGCGCGGCCGTCACCGTCTTTGTCAGCCAGGGCACGCGCAACCATGTGCTGCATGTGGGCGACAGTTTGCCCAGCTACAGGGTGGAAAGCATCACCCCGACCGACATGACCTTTGTCTACTTGCCGCTCAATGAAAAGCAGCGTCTCACATTCGGAAGCGCCAATTGAAAACCGTACCCCACTCCCTGGCCCTGATCACTTGCGCCTGCCTGCTCCTGCTTTCGGGTTGTGCCAGCAACACCGCCGTGCGTGACAGCAAACAACTGTTTGCCGAAGGCCGTGTGGAAGAGGGCGTGCTGCAGCTCGAACGCGCCACCCGCGAATTCCCCGAAGACCACGAAGTGCGCGCCGAATATTTCCGCCAGCGCGATACAGCCGCCAACCAGTTGCTGGTAGCGGCCGATGCAGAACGTGCCGCACGCCGCACCGCGCAGGCCCAGGCGCTGTACCGCCGTGTGCAGGCCTTTGATGCCAACAACCCGCGCGCCCGCGAAGGCCTGGCCGACCTGGTGGTGCAGCAGCGCCTGGAAGCCAGCGTGCAAGAGGCCAGCAAACTGATAGACGCCAACAACGCGACTGCCGCCGAACGCCTGCTGCGCGCCGTGGTGGCCGAGAGCCCCAACCACAGCCAGGCCCGCGCCATGCTCAGCGGCCTGCGCGACAAGGCAGCCCGGGCCGAAGTGGCGGCACCCACACTCAAGTCCAGCTTCTCCAAGCCGCTGACGCTGGAGTTCCGCGACACGCCGCTCAAGACCGTGTTTGAGGTGATGGCCCGCAGCTCGGGCCTGAACTTCGTGCTGGACAAGGATGTGCGCTCAGACACCAAGATCACCATCTTTGTGCGCGACACCAGCATGGACGATTTGCTCAAGCTCATCCTCACCACCAACCAGCTCGAACGCAAGGTGTTGAATGAAAACTCGGTGCTGATTTACCCCAACACACCCGTCAAGGCCAAGGATTATGTGGACCTGGTGACGCGCAGCTTCTACTTGGCCAATGCCGATGTGAAGCAGGCACAGGCCTTGGTGCGCCTGATCGTCAAGACCAAAGACATCTTCATGGACGAGAAGCTCAACCTGCTGGTCATCAAGGACACGCCGGACGCTGTGCGCCTGGCCGAGCAGCTGATTGCGTCACTGGACATTGCCGAACCCGAGGTGATGCTGGATGTGGAGGTGCTGGAGCTCTCGCGCAGCAAGCTGCGGGAGCTGGGCCTGCGCTTTCCGGACCAGGTGGGCTATGGCCTGCTGACACCCAGCACCAATTCAACCATCGTCAACGGCAGCGTTTCCCAGTCCAGCACCACACTGGGCGGCGGCTTGGCCGCTGGCTATATCGACCTCAACAATGCAGCCGGTCTGACCGCCTTTGTAGCCAACCCCGGCCTGATGCTGAACCTGAAGAACCAGGTGGGCGATGGCAACATGCTGGCCAACCCGCGCATCCGCGTGAAGAACCGCGAGAAGGCCAAGATCCACATCGGTGACAAGCTGCCAGTGTTCACCACCACCTCCACCGCCAACGTGGGCGTATCGGCCTCGGTATCGTTTCTGGATGTGGGCCTGAAGCTCGATGTGGAACCCAATGTCTACCTGGATGACGAAGTGGGCATCAAGGTGGGGCTGGAGGTGAGCAGCATCGTCAAGGAAATATCCGGCCCCGCCGGTTCGCAGGCCTACCAGATTGGCACGCGCACGGCGGCCACTTCGCTGCGCCTGAAGAATGGTGAGACGCAGGTGCTGGCCGGACTGATCAGCGACGAGGAGCGCAGCAGCGCCAACCGCCTGCCGGGCCTGGGCGACATTCCCGGCTTGGGCCGTTTGTTCTCCAGCCAGAGCGACTCCAAGAACAAGACGGAAATCATTTTGCTGATCACGCCGCACATTGTGCGCAACCTGGCGCAGCCGCAAGGCGCGGGTCTGAATGTGCCGGCGGGCTCAGAGAGTTCGGTGGGCTATCGGCCAGCGCTTCAGCTGCAAAAGGCCGAGCCACGGGCACTGTCCCTGTCGTCCAACCCACCGGGTGGACCGCGGGATACACCGCCGGCAAGAGGCCGAGAAGCGGTGCCTGTGGAATTGCCCGAAGGTGTGCAGGACATTGCCTCCATGCATCCCTTTGACATGACGCCCGTGGTGGTCGAGACGGCACCGGCAGCGCCGGTTGAGGCAGCGTCCAACGCGCCGCAGGCCATGCCGCCTTCCAGCGTGACTCTGCAACCCGTGGCGCAATGAAGCAGCAGGCATCCAGCAAACGTGTCGGCGGCTTCACCCTGATCGAGCTGGTGGTGACGGTTGCGATCATTGGCGTCCTGGCGCTGGTGGCCACGCCGCTGGGTACCCTGAGCGTGCAGCGCCTGCGCGAAGGCGAGTTGCGCAGCAACCTGCGCCAGATCCGCGAGGCGCTCGATGCCTACAAGCGCGCCAGCGACAGCGGCAAAGTGGCTCGCCGTGCAGACGGAACGGGCTACCCCCGAACGCTGGAAGAACTGGAGGCCGGTGTGGTGGACGCCAAAAACCCCAACAAGGCCAAAATATATTTCCTGCGCCGCCTGCCGCGTGACCCGTTCTTTGCCGATGCCAACGTGCCCGCAGCCGCCACCTGGGGCAAGCGCTCCTACGCCAGCGCGCCCGACATGCCCAGCGAGGGCGAAGACGTGTTTGACGTGTATTCACGCTCCGAGCGCGTGGGCCTGAACGGCACCCCTCTGCGGGATTGGTGACATGCAGCCACCACGTCACAGCCCGGTACGGCGCGGCTTTACGCTGATTGAACTGATGGTGGTCATGGCCATCATCGCCCTGCTACTGAGCATTGCCGCACCGCGCTACTTCAACCACCTGGACCGCGCCCGCGAGGCCGCGCTGCGCGAGACCCTGGTGGTGCTGCGTGACAGCATCGACAAGTTCCATGGCGACACCGGCCGCTACCCCGAGAGCCTGGAAGAACTGGTCAGCCGCCGCTACCTTGCGCGTGTTCCGGTGGACCCCGTGTCCGAGAACCGCGAGACCTGGATCCTGGTGCCCCCGGCGGATGAGCCCGGTGTGTGGGATGTGCACAGCGGTGCCGGTGGAGAGGCGCAGCCCTATGCGGACTGGTAAGCAACTTTGTTGCAGCCAGCGCCGCACGCAGCAGCGCGGCTTTGGCTACCTGATGGCCCTGTTTGCCGTGGCAGCACTCGGCCTGCTGGCGGCCGTAGCCGGACAGGTGTGGCACAGCACGGCGCAGCGCCTGCGCGAGGCCGACTTGCTGTTTGCAGGCCAGCAATACCGCCAGGCCCTGGACAGCTTTTACGCCTACAAGGCAGGTGGTGCGCAGCAGTACCCCGCCAAACTGGAAGACCTGCTCGATGACCGCCGCTCGCAGGTCACGCTGCGGCATTTGCGCCGCCTCTACCCCGACCCCATGACCGGCCGGGCCGACTGGGTGCTGGTGAAAGCGGGCGAGCGCATTGTGGGCCTGCACAGCCGCTCAGAGGCCAGCAGCTTCAAGCGCAATTTTGATGAATCCGATGCGGGCTTCAACGGCACCGACCGCTATGCGCAGTGGGTGTTCCGTGCGGGCAGCGCCGGTGGCACAGGCGAGGGCACACCATGAGCAAACTGGCACGCCTGACCAAGCACGATCTGGAGCACCTGGCCACCACGCTGGAGAGCGCGCTGTCGGTCTCCAGCCGCCCGCAGTTTTACCTGTGGGCGCAGGGCGCACTGCAGGGTTTTATTCCCCACGAAACCCTGTTCTGCGCCTTTGGCGATATGGACAAAATGCAGTTCAAGTTCGAGGTGTTTTCCAGTGTGGCGCGCAAGCCTGACAGCACCGGTGTGGACCCTGCAACCGAACTGCTGCCACGCATCGTGGATGACTGGCTGCGCCACGGCAGCCAGCCGCGCCTGTACTGCGCCAGCTCCACCGAACAGGTGGGCCGCAGGCAGCTGATTGCGGACCTGAAGAAGCTCAACCTGGGCTCTGCCTCGGCCCATGGCCCGGGTGAAATCCAGGGCCGCTTTGGCAGCTTCTTTTTGTTTGCCGGCCTGCAGCGCCCACCCACCCAGCGCGATGCCCATTTGCTGCAACTCTTCATGCCCTATTTGCACATGGCCCTGTACCGCGTGCTGGGTCGCCAGACCGACAGTGGTGACGCGGCCGGCAGCGAAGTGCTGCCCTCGGCCATGTTCTCCAAGCGCGAAATCCAGGTGCTGCATTGGGTGAAGAATGGCAAGACCAATCTGGAGATCAGCCAGATCCTGGAAATCAGCCAGCCCACGGTGAAGAGCCACGTGCAAAACATCATGCGCAAACTCAATGTCACCAACCGCGCCCAGGCCGTTGGCAAAAGCGCCACCCTGCGTCTGCTGGCCCCCACCGACAAGCATTGAGCCCAAAAGGCGCCCAAAGTACCGATTTGGTGCCTTCAGCCGTCTGAACGGACTAGGGTTTTGCCTAGTTTGATTGCAACGTTTGTAACGTCCGGTCCCTAAAGTTCATACCAGTCGAGCATAAACCGCTGCTTGATGACTTCAGGGGGTAAGCGGATTTCATTGAATTGGAATCGGTAAGCCTAAGCCAACCACTTTTGAAACTTATCTGGAATTAATTTTATGAAAATCAAACTGATCGCCCTGGCTGTTGCAGCCCTTGTTTCTGGCGCTGCCAATGCTGACATCATCGACCAAGGTACTGCCAGCGGCAACGGCACCATGCTGTTCGCTATCTGGGATGCCAACTCTTCCTTTGCCCTGAACACTGGCGTGACCATGGACGGCCTGGCTACTCTGGTGTCCAGCGGTGGCGCAGGTTACAGCTACACCAGCACAGCCTTGAGCAACTGGCTGGCTGGCTCCACAGGCGCTGTGTCCTGGACCATTTTCGCCAATGACCAGTTCGGCGCTCAGCGCGGCCTGACCACATCCGACGGCAGCAACGGTACCGCTACGCTGACCAATGGCAATGCCCGTGCCGCCAACGGTAACAAGAGCAGCTTCATTGGCAACCAACTTAACCTGGGCGCGTTCGGCGTGGCCGGTGTGACGGAATCCGTCGTTTCTTCCACCAGCGCTGCTTACATTGGCAACTCTTCTCTGTCCTATACCGCATTGGCCGGCTATGGTTACAACTTCAACAGCAATGGTTCGCTGGCCAACAGCGATTACGCCACCGGCATGAACGTCATCAGCGTCAACGCCGTCAACGCAACCACCACCAAGTCGATCTACGCACAGGTTGGTACACCGGTTGCTGCCCACGCCTGGATGGCTGGCAACACCTTCACTATCGGCGCCGTGGCCGCTGTGCCAGAAGCCGACTCGCTGGCCATGCTGCTGGCTGGTATGGGCCTGGTGGGCTCCATCGCTCGCCGCCGCAACCGCAAGACTGCTTAACTAGTTAGTACATCCCTGCGGCAGCAATGCTTGCGGGGATGCCTGTCTGCCTTCCTGCTCCATCACTTCACTTTTGAGATTACCCATGAAATTCAACAAAATCGCTCTCGCTGCCTGCCTGGCTGCCACCGGCCTGTCGGCCAATGCTGCCATGACTCCCGCTGCAGCCGCTCTGGTTTCCCAAGCCACGGCTTCGGGCCAGATCGTGTTCATCTCCGGCGCTTCCGCTGTGCAGAAGGGCTTCCAGCAACTGGTCTCCAACATGGTGACCAATGACGTCTACTTCAACAACGACGGCGTCACCAACATCAACGGTTCCGGCTATGTGGCCGTGGCCGGTAACCTGAGTGCTGCCACCGGCACTTGGGCAGCTGGCTCCGCCGTGATCGTGATCTACCGCAACAGCGGTGGTTCGGTGTACGGTGTGAACCCCGTGGCCCGCAACCAGGCTATCCAGTCCCTGCTGGTTGACAGCACCTGCGGTAGCGTCGGTTCCGGCACCGCCGCTGCGCCCTACAAGTGCACCAGCTCGGCCGCCACCACCCGCGTGCCCGATGCCGGTATGTCCGACGTGGCCCCCGTGTTCTTCACCAACCCCGTGAACACCGAAGGCGAAGTGGCTGACACCGCTCTGACCGCTGCCGAGCGCGCCCTGCTGACTGCCAAGCCCATGTATGCCCAGGCCTTTGGTATTCCTGTCACCAAGAACGTGGAATCCACCGCCACACTGAACCGTGCCACCGTGGCTGCCATCATGTCCGGCCAGATTGCCGACTGGGCCAGCGTGGCTGGCACCACCACCGGTGGTGACATCGTGATCTGCCGCCGCACCCCTGGCTCCGGCTCGCAAGCGGTGATGAACCTGTGGGCTGGCAACTACCCATGCAATGACTCCGCACAGCAGTTCCCCCTGAACCGCGATGACTCCGGCGCATGGAACCCCACTACGCGTACCTTCACCGCCGCCAATGGCGCCGGTGCAACCATCGTGATCGAGAACGACTCGTCGGGTGCTGTTCGCAGCTGCCTGGACAAGGCTGTGACTGGCGGTACCTATGTCGCCAAAGACCGTAGCGGCGCCAACGTGACCGTGGACTTCGGTGCTGGCGGCTACAAGGCCATCGGCGTTCTGTCCCTGGACAGCCTGGGATCTTCCCTGACCACCGGCAACTGGCAATTCCGTTCGCTCAATGGCGCTGGACAGATCACCGGTGATGGCCTGTCCACCACCGTGGGCCCTGTGACTACCGGCTCCGGCACCTTCCCCACTGTTGCAGCACTGAACACCGGTGACTGGGACATGCAAGGCTGGACCAGCTTCAACATCCCCACACGCACCACCGGCGCCAAACTGGCCTTTGTGAACTCGTTCCTGGCTGCTGCCCAGAACCCCACCACTCTGGCTGCTGTCAAGGAAACCAAGTGGACTGCCTCCGCCATTCCTGATGGCAACAACGCTGGCACCCAGACCCTGAACGTGTCTTACGTTGGTGGCAACCAGTGCGCTCCCCTGAACCGCAACTACTAAGCAGTTGAGGTTCTAGCCCCCGGCCCAGCCAGGCGGGGGACGTGATAAGTCAAGGCGATACGCGGGCAACTGCGTATCGCCATTTGTTGTTTGATCCGGGTGTTTTGGTTTTGGGGATAGATGTGATTCGATTGACTAACTGCGTACGCGCGCTTGCCCTTTGCCTGATGGCCCTGGCACAGCCTGCTGCCCACGCACAAGACGCAGCCCGCTTCGATGTATTTGAATACAGGGTGGAGGGTGTGACCCTGCTGCCCGTGGCCGCCGTGGAGCGTGCCGTCTACCCGTTTCTGGGTGAACAAAAAACACTGGCCGATGTGGAAGGTGCCCGCACGGCATTGGAGAAGATGTACCACGATGCCGGTTACCTCACCGTGGTGGTGAGCATCCCGCAGCAAAAGGTGCAGAACGCCGAAGTGGCGCTGGCTGTCACCGAAGCGCCCGTGGGCCGCTTGCGTGTGGTGGAGTCGCAGTATTTCAGCCTGGGTGAGATCCGGGCCCGCGTGCCGGAACTGGCCGAAGGCAATGTGCCGCAGTTTGATGAGATGCAAGACCAGTTGGCCACCCTCAACCGTGGCAGCGACCGCCGTGTGACGCCCGTGTTGCGCCCCGGCAAGGAAGCCGGCACCGTGGAAGTGGACCTGAAGGTGCAAGACCAGTTGCCCCTGCATGGCAGCGTGGAGCTCAATGACCGCCACAGCGAAGGCACCACGCCGACGCATGCCTCGGCCTCCATCCATTGGGACAACCTGTGGGATGCACAGCACAGCCTGGGCCTGACGCTGCAGGGCGTGCCCGAGCAGCCCAGCGAGAGCCGCGTGCTCTCCGTCAACTACAACTGGCCGCAGCGCAACGGCAACATGCTGGCGCTGTATGCCGTGCATTCGGCCTCGGACGTGGCCATCTCCGAGGGCATCAACACCCTGGGCGCGGGGGATATTTATGGATTGCGCTACATCGCCAATCTGCCGGGCAGCAGCAGCCTGTTCCATAGCGCCACCTTTGGCGTGGACTACAAAGACTTCAACCAGACCGTGGCCCAGCTGGGCAGCGGCAGCTTCAACACGCCCATCACCTACATGCCTTTGTATGCGGGCTGGGATGGCAGCTTCAGCGGCAAAGACC
This sequence comes from Rhodoferax lacus, assembly GCF_003415675.1. Lineage (GTDB taxonomy): Bacteria > Pseudomonadota > Gammaproteobacteria > Burkholderiales > Burkholderiaceae_C > Allorhodoferax > Allorhodoferax lacus. The sequence continues at coordinate 54,672 of NZ_QFZK01000012.1, read as the reverse complement.
GCGAAAGCCGCCTGGGTGTGAGCTTCAATTTCCACGTGATGGGACTGGCGGGCACCGAGCAGCAGTTTGCCGACAAGCGCTTCAAGGGCCGGCCCAACTATTCGTATCTGAAGGGCAGCTTCTCGCACAAGGAAATGTGGCAAGAGGGCTGGTCTGCCCAGGTACGCGGCAACTGGCAGTTTGCCGGCCAGGCCCTGGTGTCGAATGAGCAGTTTTCCATTGGGGGTGTAGACACGGTGCGTGGCTACTATGACTCGGCCGCCTCGGGCGAAACCGGCATGGCGCTCTCACTGGAAGCCAGCAGCCCCAATCTGCTGCGCGGCCCCGCTGCCAGCGACGCGCCCACCTATGTGAATGACGTGCGGCTGCTGGCCTTTGTGGACCAGGGCTCTGTGACCGTGGTGGACCCGCTGTTTGCCACCTCCCGTTATGACTTGACCAGCTACGGCCTGGGCCTGCGCGCCAGTGGCGCACGGGGCCTGAGCATCACGCTCGACTGGGCCATTGCCCAAAGCCAGATCGGCAAGACCCAGCAGGGCGACAGCCGCCTGCATTTCAGACTCGCCCAAGAGTGGTGATCGCTTAGCCCGTACTACCCGTACCCACCAGGACACCCGACATGAACCGCAATTGTTACCAGCTCGTTTTCAACGCCACCCTTGGCATGGTGGTGCCGCAGGCCGAGACCGCACGCCGCCGCAGCAAGTCCCCTGGCAGCGTCACGCTGGCTGGTGTGGCACTGGCCAGCGCCGTGCTGGCCGCACCCGCCTTTGCGGTGTTGCCGGTGGCCGGGCCGGGTGGCACGGCGCCTGCGTTTGTAACCAGCGGCAGTGCCAGCTACCAGACCGCTGGCAATGTGGGAACCATCAGCCAGGTGGGCAACAAGTCGATATTGAACTGGCAGAGCTTCAATGTGGGCGCGGGCAACACCGTCAAGTTCCAGCAGGTGGATTCGCTGGCCACCAAGAACCTGGTGCAGGGTGCCAGCTTTACTTCGCTCAACCGCATCTGGGATGCCAACCCCAGCGTGATCTCGGGCGCCATCACCCAGGGCGCGGGCCAGCAGGCCAACATCATCCTGGTGAACAACAACGGGATTGCCTTCATGAACGGCGCGCAGGTGAACCTCAACAGCTTCACCGCCACCAGCCTGAACATGGCCGACAAATACGTCACCAGCGGTTTGCTGGGTGACAACCTGAGCCCGCAGTTTGAAGGCAGCACCGGCTTCATCAAGGTGATGGAGGGTGCACAGATTACCGCAGGCAGCCAGGGCCGCGTGATGCTGCTCGCGCCCACCGTGGTCAACCGCGGCAGCGTCACCGCCCCCGATGGCCAGGTGATTCTGGCCGCCGGCACCAAGGCCTATCTGCGCGTGGCCGACAACGCCGACCTGAACCTGCGCGGCCTGTTGATCGAGGTGGACAGCCCCACCAACGTGGGTGCGGCCAATACCGGCGTCACCAGCGATGTGGCCAACGCTGCCGAAGACCGGCTGGGCCATGTGACCAACAGCGGCACCCTGTCCACACCGCGCGGCAACATCACCATGGTGGGCTATGCGGTCAACCAGAACGGCATTGCGAAGGCTACTACCTCGGTGGTGTCGAATGGCTCTATCTATCTCATGGCCAAGGACACCATGACCACGGTGGGTACCACCGCGGACTCCAGTCGCGCCGGGCAGGTTGTCCTGGGTGCAGGCAGCGTCACTTCGGTGCTGCCGGATGTGGCAGATGCCACCACCGCCGTAGACAACATCGAAAAAGGTGGCACCGGCCTGGATCAGCAGTCTGAAATTCGCGTGCTGGGCAATCGCATCTACATGGCCGGTGGCGCCAGCGTGGTGGCCCCATCGGGCAAGGTGGATTTTCTGGCGCTGGATGACCCCTCCAAGCTGACCGCAGCCGGAACCACCTTTGTCCTGCCTTCCAGTACCGCGCGTCTGGATATTGCGGCTGGCGCCGTGATTGACGTGGCGGGCCTGTCTGACGTGGCGGTGTCGGTGGCACGCAATACCGTGGAAGTGCAGTTGCGCGGCGACGAGCTGAAGGATTCACCGATCAACCAGGTCGGCGCATTGCGCGGACAGACGGTCTACGTGGACATCGCACAGGCGCTGGCCAATGCCGCAGCAGGGCAGCAAACCTTGATTGCGGCCGACAGCTTGCAGGCCTATGCCGCAAAGACCAACAGAACCGTGGCAGAGCGTTCCACCCAGGGCGGCAAGGTGAAATTCCAATCGGAGGGTGAGGCGATTCTGGAAAACGGATCTGTCGTCAACCTGTCCGGGGGCAGCCTGGCCTACCAGGGTGCCGTGGTGCAGCGCAGTCTGGTGGGCTCCAACGGCAAGTTCGTGGATGTGACCAACGCGCTGGCGACCACCCGCTATGACAGCCTTCCGACCAGGCTGGTGGTGAACTATGGCCGCTGGAACCACCAGGACACTTTTAGCTCCGGGCCCACCAGCCGCTATGTGAACGGCTATGCCGAAGGCAATAGCGCCGGAACCCTGTCCCTGGTCTCCCTGGGCGCGGCCTATCTGCAATCGGATGTGATTGGCAACACAACGGTAGGCGCCAACCAGCGCGCCAGCGGACAGGCTCCCAAGGGCGCCACGCTGACCGTGGGCAGCGCAAGCAATGCCAGCGTCGCCGACTACAAGATCAACCAGCAAGTGCTTATCAAGGAAGGCAGCAGCAGCCTGCCTGCCGGCTTTGCCATGGATGCTGCGCTGACCAACGCACAGCGGCAGACGCTGGAACTCAACAGCAGCCTGCTGGGCACCAACCGGATTGCAAATCTTGAGGTGTTCACCAACAGCAGCCTGGTGAGCAGCGCAGCGCTGAGCGCGCCCGCCTTGGGTGAAATCTCGCTGGTGGCCAATGCACTGACCGTGCAAAAAGACCTGTCCACTGCGGGCGGCAGCATCACCCTGTCGGCACGCAACACCACGTCTAATCCGCTGAACGATCCTGTATTGCGCATTGCTGACCATGTGGCGCTGAAGGTGGGCGGAACCTGGGTGAATGACAAGCTCTCTGGCGCGGGTTCTGCTGCGCTGCCGGTGCTGAATGCGGGCACGGTCAGCCTCAGTGCAGCGGCCAATGCCGATGCGGGCACCGGCCTGTTCGATTCGCGCGGAACGCTGGACATCGGCCAGGGTGTGTCTATTGATGCCAGTGCCGGTGCCTACATGGCGGGCACTGGAAAGATCAGCAATGGCAAGGCAGGAGAAGTTTCGCTTGCTGCGTATACGGTCACCGGCCTGCCCGCGACCATGCAAGCCTATGGCGCCACACAGGGCGGCAAATTGTCGCTGTCTTCCAACGCGGTTCAGATCGGAGGCACGGCAGGCAATGGCGTGTTGGCCTTGGATGCGGACATCCTCACACGCGGTGGCTTTGGCGAGTACGCCATCACGGGCCTGACCACACTGGATGTGGCCGAAAACACCGCGGTACTGGCCCGGCAAACCAACCGTCAATTGAACACTGCAGCCGCCATGGCCACCCGGCCCAGCGGCACGGCCCTGGCCGATGTCAGCCAGCTGCTGGTGCGGGACGATGCGGTGCGCAAGGCGGTTACCGTCTCGCTGACCGCACGCCAGGCCAATGCCGGTGAAGGCGTGTTGACGGTGGGGCGCGGTGCCACGCTGGCCACCGATGTGGGCGGCAAGCTGACCTTGAGCGCACGCAACACGCTGGACGTGGAAGGCAGCCTGGTGGCGCGGGGCGGAAACATCAGCTTGCAGCTGGACAGCAGCACCGGCTACGGCCGTGTGGCTTCCGACGCCAACGCGTTGTGGCTGGGAAGCGGCGCGGTGCTGGATGCCAGTGGCGTGGCCGTGACCTCCGTGGATTCCAAGGGCCTGACGCAGGGCAAGGTGCTGGCGGGCGGCTCCGTAACCCTGAATGCCAGAACCGGCTATGTGGCGGCCCAGGAAGGCAGCCGCATATCCGTGGCCGGTGTGGCTCCGGTGCGCCTGGATGTGGAAAACGAGAGTGGCGGCATAGGCCGCGTGGTGGGCAGCGATGCCGGCAGCGTGCAGGTATCGGCAGAAGAGGGCATGGTGCTGGCCTCGACCTTGCAGGCACAGGGCGGCAGCGCCAGCAACCGCAATGGCAATCTGGGCATCAGCCTGTCCGCCAATGCACGCCTGTCCACGCAGGGTGCCGGCTTTGATACACAGGCGCGCGAACTGCACCTGGCCAATACGGTGGCAGCCCAGGTGGGTGCTGCTTCGGCCACCCAGGCCAACCCACTGTTTGCAGATGCGCAGGTGACGCGTGCACGCATTGGCGTGGACAAGATCGCGGCAGGCGGCTTTGACACGGTGGCCATCAGCAGCCGCGACGGCATCGTGCTGGAGGGCAACCTGAACTTCGGCGGTGGCACTGCACTGCCCATGCGCGAGCTCAAACTGGATGCGGCGCGCATAGAGACCAACGGCGGCAATGCAACGCTGGCGGCCGACGCCGTACGCCTTGGCAACTACGACACCGCCAACCGGGTCGGCACCGCGGGTAGCACCCAGAACACCGGTACCCTGACAGCCCGCGCACGCATGCTGGAGCTGGCAGGCAATCTGCGCCTGCAAGGTATGGCCTCCACGACCGTGGCTGGCTCCGAGTTGGTGCAACTCAGCGGTATCACCCGCGACAAGCTTGACGGCGCCGGTGTCAGCACAGCCACCTACGAGAACTCTGCCCACCTCACCACCACGGGCAACCTGACGCTGCAGGCCGGCGTGGTCACACCCAGCAGCTATGGCGATGTCACGCTGCAGGCGGCCGGCAAGACCATACGCTTTGAGGCCCTCGGTGCAGCACCCACGCAGCCCCTGTCGGCTTTGGGCAGTTTGAAGGTGCAAGCCCAGGCCATCGAGCAGGCCGGACGCATCTGGGCCCCCCTGGGGCAGATTGCGCTGAACGCTACCAACCAGGTCACATTGTCTGCGGGAAGCGTGACCTCGGTCGCGGCCGATGCGGGCTCGGTACTGCCATTGGGGCAGATCCAGAATGGTCTGAACTGGGTCGTGAACGTGGACCCCAGTCAGGTGCCCAAGGGCCAGTTGAACCTGGCCACGCTGCCCCAAAAATCCGTGAGCATGAGCGGTGCCAGCGTGGACATGCAGACCGGCTCCACAGTCAACGTGGCTGGTGGTGGCAACCTGCAGGCCTATGAATTCACAGTCGGCCCGGGCGGCTCGCGCGACATTCTGGCCGATGCCAACGTCTATGCCGTGGTGCCCAGCTTCAAGGGCGGCTTCGCGCCCACCGACCCGCAGGAGTCCTTCAATCTGCGTGCCGGTACGTCCATCTATTTGAGTGGCATGCCGGGCCTGGCCGCTGGTACCTACACCCTGCTGCCTGCACATTACGCGCTGCTGCCAGGCGCTTTTGCGGTGCGCCTGGACACGGCCTCCAGCATCCTGCCCGGGCAGGAATACACGCGCCAGGACGGCGTGCGCATTGCCAGCGGCTACCTGACCGATTCGCGCAGCGGCGCGCCGCGTGATGCCAGCTGGAAGGGGTTTGAGGTGCTGACGGGCGCGCAAATCCACGCCCGCTCGGAACTGACGGTGAGCTCCGCCTCGGACTTCTTTGCCGGCAGCAACAGCCGCCCCATGGATGCGGGCCAACTGGTCATCGCCACCACCGGAACCGGCGCCTCCAGCCTGCAATTGAATGGCAGCTTTGTCACCGCCGCAGCCAGCGGCGGGCGTGGTGCGGCAGTGGACATCAGTGCCGACCGGCTGGCTATCGTGAGCGGCGCCACCACCGGCATAGACCCGACAGCGACCGTGCTGCAGGTCGACACCTTGAACGCCATGGGCGCCAGCAGCCTGCTGCTGGGCGGTACCCGCACGGTCGTGGGCGACACCATCACACTGCAGGTGGGTGCCAGCAACACCACCCTGGCCAACGGCGCAGGAAACGCCCTGCAGGCACCCGAGGTGATCCTGGCGGCCACCGACACAGTCACCCTGAAATCCGGCAGCAAGATCGTGGCCGAGGGTGCAGGCACCGATGGCGGCACGCTCACCACCGACGGCATGGGCGCCCTGGTGCGCGTGGCCTCCAGCGCCACCACGTTTGTGCGCACCGGCAACCCCGGCACCACCCAGGGCACGCTCACCAGCGAAGTGGTGGGCGGCATTGGCAGCACGCTGCAGGCCACCAAGGCCGTCACGCTGGATGCCACCCGGGAAAACGGCTTCAAGGGCAGCACCAGCTTTCGCAAAGCCGGTCAGGCCGTGGCGGGCTACCTGGCGGTGGGCGCCTCCAAGGTCAACTTTGGCAACGCCAACGGTGCCAGCGGCGTGACCTATTCGCAGGACGATCTGGACGCACTCAACAGCCTGGCCAGCATGGCCTTTACCAGCTACTCCACCTTTGACCTCTATGGCGATGTGAAGGTGGGCGGAACGAATCAAGCCAATCGCCCCACGCTGGCCAGCATCACGCTGCAGGGCGCGGGCCTGGTGGGCCGCGGTGCGGGCAGCAACACGGCGTCCATCAACGCCAAGTCGGTGCTGCTCTCCAACCCGGGCGAGCTGGCGTTCTCCAATGGCGGCTCAGCCGGCAGTGGCCAGTTGGCCATCGTGAGCGACACCCTGACCCTGGGTGCGGGCAGCAAGACGCTGGACGGCTTCAGTTCAGTTGCCATCTCCAGCGACCAGGTGCTGGGCCAAGGCACCGGCAGCCTGAATGCCTCGGTGCCGGTCAGCATCAACACCGCGCGCCTGAGTGGCGCCTCGGGCTCTGACCAGACCTTGGCGCTGAGCGGGGGTGGCATCACCCTGAATGCGCTGACACCCACCACCGCGCTGGCGGCCGCGACCGGGCTGGGTGCACGGTGGACCCTCAACGCTGACAGCGTAGCCCTCAACACGGCGGTGGACTTGCAGGGCGGCCAATTGACAGCGCTGGCCCGAAGCGGCGATGTGAGCGTGGGTGCCAACGGGCGCGTGGACGTCTCGGGGCGCAGCGTTGCATTTTTTGACCAGCAGCGCGCCGCCCCGGCGGGCAGAGTGGCACTCACCAGCACCAGCGGCAATGTGCTGATGGCTGCGGGTGGCCTGATCGATGTGTCTGCTGCTGCAGGCGGCGATGCCGGTACCCTGCAACTGTCGGCCGTTGCTGGCACGGTGCAAGTGGCAACAGGCAACCTCTTGGGCAGCAACGCTGCCGATGCGGCCGGTGTGCGCGGCGAAGGCGCCCGCGTGCAGGCCGATGTGGGCAGCCTGGCCAGTTTTTCGGACTTCAACAGCGCACTGGGCGCAGGCTATGCGGGCCAGCGCCAACTGCGCGTGCGCAGCGGCGATGTCACTGTGGCCGCTAGCGATGTGGTGCGGGCCAAGTCCGTGGATATTTCAGCTGACACGGGCAAGATGAATGTCGCTGGCACTGTTGATGCGTCCGCAGCGGAGCAGGGCAGCATGGCGCTGTATGCCGGGTCGGACTTGACGCTGGCGTCTACCGCCAACCTGGTCGCTACCTCCAGCAAGGTGGGCAAGGCTGGTGGAACGATTGCCCTGGGATCGACCAGCGGCGTGCTGAGCACGGCTGCAGGCAGCCGCATGGACGTCAGCGCGGGCAGCGGTGGCGTGGGCGGGCGGGTGAACCTGCGCGCGGCCCGCACCGGTGCCGGTGCAGGCACTGGTGTGAATGTGTCGGCGCTCAGTGGCAGCATTGCCGGAGCCAGTTCGGTGGTGGTGGAAGCCGTCAAGACTTACAGCGGCATCGATACCCTGCTGGCCACGGGTGGCGCATCGGGCAGCACGCTGGACCTTGACAGCATCAAGGCCGACAACGACAGCTTTGGTGCCAACACCGCAGCCATCACAGCAGCTCTGGGCAAAACGGCAGACAGCAGCTTCCACGTGCGCGCCGGAGTGGAAGTGCAGTCTGGCGGTGATCTGGTTCTGGGGGACGGCACTGCAGCAAACGACTGGAACCTGTTGGGCCTGCGCACCAATGGCGTGGAGCCCGGAACCCTGACGCTGCGCGCGGCAGGCAATCTCCTGATCAACAGCAACCTGTCGGATGGCTTCAGTGCTGCCACCCGCAATGGCCTGGACGGCAAGCCTGCCCTGGTGGCTACAGGTGACGCGTGGTCCTACCGCCTGGTGGCCGGCGCCGACAATGCTTCCGCCAATACCCTGCGCACCCGCACCAATGCGGCTGGCAGCGTAACGCTGGCCAATGACACGCAGATTCGCAGCGGCACGGGCAGCATTGCCATGGCTGCCGCCAGGGACATTGTCCTGTCCAACAGTGGCTCGGTGGTATACACCGCCGGCAAGACGGACAGTGTGGCCGCACCCGTAACGCCCCTGTTTGCGACCTCTACCTACGCGGGCGGAGACGTCAGCCTGAACGCCGGGCGGGATGTCCGCATGGCAGCACCTACGCAGCTTTACTCCGAGTGGCTGTTCCGCCAGGGCCGCCTGGCCACCAATGGACTCAGCTATGCAACCCAGCCTGCATGGTGGGTGCGCTTTGATCTGTTCAAGCAAGGCGTGGCCACTCTGGGCGGCGGCAATGTGTCGGTGGCCGCCGGAAGGGATTTGTTGAACGTCTCCGCCAGCGCCGCAAGCCAGGGCCACCTGAGCACCACCAACCCCGGCACCGCAGCCATGGTGAAGACCGGTGGCGGCAACGTGCAACTGCAAGCCGAGCGGAACGTGATGGGTGGGCAGTTTTACGCAGACAACGGCGCGATGCGGGTCACGGCGGGCGGCAAGGTGGGTGGCGCAGTCGACGCTGCGGGCCTGGAAGCCGCTCCTTTTGTGTACCCGGTGATTGCGCTGGGGGATGCCACAGCGCGCATTGAGGCGCAGGGTGATGTCAACATTCTGGCCATCTTCAACCCCACGCTGCTGCCGCAATCCACCGCGGGCAGCGTAGGCAGCACGGTAGCCAATGTGGTGGGTAACGCGGCCGCAAAGACACTGCGGCGCAGCGTGTTCTCAACCTACGGTGAGAACACCGCAGTGGCGCTTGGCAGCGTGGCTGGCGATGTCATCCTGCACGACACGATTCAGGGTGGTGTAGCCGCCAATATGAAAGACGCTTACGGACAGTTGCGTACGGGTGAAAACAGCCAGGGCATTTTCGACAGCCTGCTCAACTACCTGCCGCCCAGCCTGGAAATGGCAGCCCTGCAGGGCGATGTGAAGTTGCACACAAACCCGCTGGGTGGAACCTACACCCTGGCGCCCTCTGCCAGCGGTCAATTGGACCTGCTGGCCCATGGCAATGTGCAGCTCAAAACCTCCTTGGTGATGAGCGACCGAGATCCGAATACGCTGGCCAACCTGCTACGCCCGGCGAACACTGCCACGGCAATGGACGAAACAAGTTCACTGAACACCAGTCTCTTGCATGCAGGAACGCCGGTGCATGCCAATGACACACAGGCCGCACACCTTTATGCCGTGACGGGCGATGTATCGGGTGTGTCCGAGGTCACAGAAAAAACTACTGATGCCTCGATGACGGATCTGGTTACCGCCAAGGCCCTGCAGGTGCGCGCCGGGCGTGATGTGTTGGACTTCAACGCCAATATCCAGAATGCCAACGCCAGCAGCGTGAGCTATGTGCAAGCCGGTCGTGACATTGTCTACGGCGCGGGCGCCGACCGCACCGAGAGCGACGGCATCAAGATCTCCGGCGCCGGGCGCCTGGAAGTGACCGCCGGACGCAACCTGGACCTGGGCACCTCCAGCGGTATCCGCAGCCGCGGCAATCTGGAAAACGCCAACCTGGGAAGCCAGGGCGCTGACATCCAGATCGCCGCCGGTGTGGGTGCGCAGGGCATTGACTACAGCGGCACCGTCACGCGCCTGCTGGCCAAGTTGCAGTCCGGCAGCGTGGACGATGCCACCTTGTGGCAGGCCCGCTGGCTGGTGGGTGACAGCAGCCTGAATGCGGCGCAGTCGTCCACCGCCGTGGCGGCAATCGCCGCCTTGCCCACCGAGGTACAGCGCCTGCAAGTGCGTGACATGGTCTACACCGCGCTGCGCACCACGGGCCGCGACTACAACAGCAGCGCCAGCGGCTTTGGTGGTGACTACGCGCGCGGCTATGCAGCACTCGACCTGGTGTTCCCCGGCATTGCCACCAAGGCGGCAGACGACAGCTTTGCCAACTACCAGGGCAATGTGAACCTGTTTGCCAGCCGCATCAAATCGGAGAGCGGCGGCAACATCGAATTCATGGTGCCGGGCGGCGATGTGTTGGTGGGTCTGGCCAACACGCCCGCCGTGCTGGTGGGTGGACGTTTGACCAACGGCACCAAGGCGCCCTTGAATGACGTGCTGGGCATCGTCGTCGCCAGTGCCGGCGACATCAAGGGCTTTGCGCGCAATGACATTGTGGTCAACCAGTCGCGCATCTTGACGGTGGGCGGTGGCGACGTGTTGCTGTGGTCCAGCGAAGGCGGCATTGATGCAGGCAAGGGCAAGAAGACCGCCAGCGCCGTGCCGCCACCAGTCATCAAGATTGATGCCCAGGGTAACGTGACGCAGGTGCTGCAGGGTGCAGCTACGGGCAGCGGTATCGGAGCCCTGTCGGTGGCCGGTGTCACCGCCGGTGACGTGGACCTGATCGCGCCCAAGGGCACGGTCAACGCCGGGGACGCGGGTATCCGTGCGGGCAACCTGAACGTGGCAGCCCTGGACTTCAAGGGTGCGGACAACGTGGCAGTCAGCGGCAAGTCGGTGGGTACGCCGGTGGCCGATACCAGCGCGGTAACAGCAGCTGCATCGGGTGCCAGTTCCATGGGGGATGACGCCAGCAAGAATATTGCCGCGGCCAGCCAGAACGCATCGGATGCAGCACGTGCCGCGCAGGCCTTGGCCACAGCTCTGAAGCCCACCATCGTGCGCGTGGACGTGCTGGGCTTTGGTGAATAAAGCCCCCACGCCGCCCATGTCATATGCGTTACACACGTGATTTATAAACTCGCCGCACAGGGCGAACCACGTTCTTTTATATATATTTATTTTTATCTTCCATGAAACGCCTCCTAGCCATCGCCGCCCTGTTTTTGCTCATGCCGCTGTCGGCCCACGCTTGGTGGGACACCGACTGGACCGGAAGAAAAAAAATCACCCTCGACACCAAGGCCGCAGGCATCACCACCGACGCCGCACAAGTGCCTTTGCTGGTGCGCCTGTCCAGTGCCAACTTTGATTTCCTGGCCAGCAAGGAAGACGGCAGTGACCTGCGCTTCATGGCCGAGGACGACAAGACGGCCTTGCCCTTCCAGATCGAGCGCTTTGACAACGTCAACAACCTGGCCTTCGTCTGGGTGCAGGTGCCCAAGCTGCAGGCCGGCAACACCACGCAACACATCTGGATGTACTACGGCAACACCAAGGCATCCGCGGCTGCGGCTGCAGCGGTGTTTGATGCGCAGCAGTTCGCGGTCTACCACCTCAATGAAACCCAGGGCCTGCCGCAGGATGCCAGCGGCAAAGCCATGCACGCCAGCACGTCCAGCGCCACGGCCGTGCCCAGCGGCCTGATTGCAGGCTCTGCGCGCCTGAATGGTGACGGCGGTGTGGTGCTGAACAACGCAGCCCTGCAACAGGCCAAGGAAATTACCGTGTCGGCGTGGATCAACGCTGAGCGCGGTGAAGGCGAAGTGTTCTCCTTTGGTGGCCTGAGCCTGTCGCTGGCGGATGCCGTTCCGGTTCTGAAAATGGGCGGCACCACCTACAAGGCCGCCGAAGCGCTGACACTCAATGTGTGGCACCACGTGGCCGTGACCGGTGGCGCGCAGGCGGTACTCTACGTGGACGGCAAAGCGGTGGCCAATGCCGCCGGTCTGCTGGTGGCTGGCAACACGCTGCGCGTGGGTGCGGGCCTGGTGGGCAAGATCGATGAAGTGCAGGTGTCCGGCATGGCGCGCAGTGAGGCCTGGCTGGCCGCGCAGGTGCAGTCGCAAGCCGAAGCCGGCATGCTGGTATCCCAGGGCGAAGAGCAGACCACCGACACCAGCGAAGGCCCCAACTACTTCAAGGCCACACTGCAAAACCTGACCGTGGACGGCTGGGTGGTGGTGGGCATTTGTGTGGTGATGTTCATTGTGGCGATCTACGTCATGGGCAAGAAGCTCCTGCTGCTCAACAGCATGGAGCGTACCAACCGCACCTTCACCGAAGAGTTCGGCAAGGTCACCCGTGGCCTGCTGGAAATGGGCCAGGATGCCAAAGCCCACGCCGGTGCGCTCGATGGCCTGACCACGCACAAGGCGGATTTTTCTTCTTCGTCGCTGCACCGCATTTACGCCGTGGGCGTGGCCGAGCTGAAGTCGCGCTTTCCCAAGGAGGCTGATGGCCACCACGCCTTCCCGGTGATTTCCAACCAGGCCATCAACGCCGTGCGCGCCTCACTGGACGCGCAGCTCACCCGTGAGCGCCATGGCCTGGACAAGGGCATGGTCTTGCTGACCATCGCCATCTCGGGCGGCCCCTTCCTGGGCCTCTTGGGCACGGTGGTGGGTGTGATGATTACCTTCGCCGCCATTGCTGCTGCGGGTGATGTGAACGTGAATGCGATTGCCCCCGGTATTGCGGCAGCGCTGGTGGCTACCGTGGCCGGTCTGGGTGTGGCGATTCCGGCGCTGTTTGGCTACAACTATCTGCAGACCCGCATCAAGGGCGTGGGCGCCGACATGAATGTGTTCGTCGATGAATTTGTCACCAAGATGGCAGAAAACTACGGCGGCTAAGCATGTCAAAAGCTCAAGAAGACGGCGCGGTCTATGACGACATCAACATCACGCCGATGCTGGATCTGTCGTATGTGCTGCTGGTTATTTTTATTCTGATGACCACGGCCTCGGTGCAGGGCATCAAGGTCAATCTGCCCAAGGCCAGCAACACGCCCAGCCTGGCCAAACCGGCCACCAAGGCCATCACCATCACGCAGGATGGCAGCCTGTACCTGGACGCCTACCCCATGGCCACGATTGCCGATCTGGAGCAGCGCCTGGTGGCCCTCAAAACAGCCACGCCGGAGTTTCCGGTGGTGCTCAAGGGTGACTCGGCCGTGCAGTACGCCAAGGTGATGGAGGTGCTCGATCTGCTGGGCCGACTGGACCTGAACCAGGTCGGCCTGGTGACGCAAAAGCTGGTCAAGTAAGCATGCAATCCGGGCAGGTAAGTACGGAAGACCGCAGCATCTGGCAACGCTACCGCTGGGTGTTCATCGGGTTGGGTGCGCTGGCGCTGGTGGGGCTGTGTGTGGCGTGGCTGCTCAAGCTGATGGCCACGGGGGAAGAGCCGCGCAAGAAAAAGGTGATTCAGGAAATCGCCCTGATGAAGCCGCCACCACCGCCCCCGCCACCCAAGACGCCGCCGCCTCCGCCCAAGGAACAGGTCCAGGAAAAGATGGACATCCCCAAGCAGGATGCGCCGACCAAATCCGAGGCGCCTCCACCCGGGCCCGACCTGGCCGTGGATGCGGCCGGCACGGGCGCCGGTGACGGCTTTGGCCTGGTGGGCAAAAAGGGTGGTGCCGATTTGATAGCCGGCGGCGGCAGCGGCACGGGCAACAAGTTTGCCTGGTACGGCGCGCTGGTAAAGGACCGCATACAGGACGCGATTGCGCGCGACAAAAAGCTGCGCGAGGCCGGTGAGTTCTCGCGCAATGTGAATGTCTGGATATCTGGGGGCGGCCAGATCACCCGTGTGGAGATGGTGGGTGCTGGCGACAAGCCCGAACTCGACGAAACCATCAAGGCCGTCATGAAGGCCATGTCAGCCTTGCGCGAAGGCGCACCGGGTGACATGCCACAACCCGTTCGCCTGCGCATAGCGTCGCGATGAATTTTGAAAGTAAGAATTGCCATGTCGTACAAGAACCTGAAGAGAAATGCGTCGGCCGCGGCCTGCGCCGTGTTGCTGCTGGCCACCCTGGGCCCCGCCCACGCCGATGAAGCCCAAAGCCTGGAGGCCCTGCGCCAGACCACCCTGGGCCTGATCCAGGCGCTGGTGCAGCAGGGCTTCCTGACCCAGGAGAAGGCCGACCAGCTGGTGCGCCAGGCGCAGCAGAAGGGCAACACGCCCTTGGCGGCAGTGCCTGAGAAGGCCGACAAGAAGGAAGTGGCACCCATCCGCGTGCCCTATGTGCCCGAGTTCCTGAAGAAGCAGATCACCGACCAGGTGCGCGAGGAAGTGATCGCCCAGGCCAAGGCCGAGCGCTGGGCCGATGCCAATGCCATCCCCGAGTGGGTGGACCGCGTGAAGGTGGAGGGCGATATGCGCGTGGGCCTGCAGACCGAAGGCTACAGCAGCCAAAACGCCGCCTCGGCCGCTTACCTGGCCGCCAATGGCCAAGCCATCAATGAGATGAGCGACGACCGCACCCGCCTGCGCATGCGCGCTCGCTTGGGCGTGAATGCCAAGGTGACGCAGGACCTGTCCACCTCGCTGCGCCTGACCACCGGCTCTGCCGCCGACCCGCTATCCACCAGCCAGACGCTGGGTGCTTCAGGCACCAAGACCAGCTTTGCGCTGGACCGCGCCTTCATGCGCTACCACGATGACGAGGCGCTGCCCTGGCTGACCGCCACCGCAGGCCGCATGGCCAACCCCTGGTTTGGTACCGACCTGGTCTGGAACGACAACCTGACGCTGGACGGCGTGCAGGCGCAGTTTGACCCGGCCGCCAAGAGCGACGCGGTGTGGCGCCCCTTTGCCGGCACCGGCCTGTTTGCCTTGCAGGACATCGAGACCTCGGTTTCCAACAAGGGCAAGTCCAAGTGGATGGTGGGAGTGCAGGGCGGTGTGGAATGGGTGCCCGACACCAACAAGCGCGCCAAGATTGGCCTGGGCTATTACGACTACCAAAACGTGAGCGGTGTGCGCAACAGCTTTGGCACCACCACCACCAACAGCACCGCACCGGGCTTCCGCCAAAAGGGCAACACGCTGTTTGACATTGCCAATGATGGCGGTGCCACCTCGCTGTACGCATTGGCCAATGACTACCAGATCCTCAACCTGACGGCCATGCTGGACCTGAACCTGTACGACCCCGTGCATGTGATCTCCACGCTCGACTATGTGGAGAACATTGGTTTTAGCCAAAGCAAGACGCTGGACCGCACCGGCATCAACGTGGCACGCCAGACCACGGGCTACATGGCCCGTGTGGCTGTGGGTATGCCCAGCATGCTGCTGCGTGGCGACTGGCAAGCCAGCGTGGCCTACCGCTACCTGGAAGCGGACGCGGTGCTGGATTCCATGACCGACTCGGACTTCCATCTGGGTGGCACCAACAACCGTGGCTATGTGCTGGGCCTGCAATACGGGCTGGGCCGCAACAACTGGGTGAGCGCACGCTGGCTCTCCAGCAATGAAGTGTCGGGCCCGCCCCTGACCGTCAATGCCCTGCAGGTCTATTTCAATGCCAAGTTCTAAGCAGCCCAGCCACGCGCGCTCCCTGCTGTCCTCGTTGGGGCTGGGGCTGTGCGCGTTTGTGCAGCTCTCGGGCTGCGCCCTGCCGCCCGAGCAACTGGCCTATCGCCAGCGCCTGGAAGCCGGAGTGCAGACCCCGCAAGACACGGTGCGTTTTCGCACCACGCGCGAAGAACAACAGCGGCTGGTAGCCAGTGCGCCGGAGTGGCCGCAGGCCAGCAACCCACGGGCAGGAGCCGAGTTGATGAAAGCTGCCAGCGCAGGTGACCTGGGCGCCACCAAGGCCGCCCTGCTGGCCGGCGCACGCGTGAACGCCAGCAACGAATGGGGCAGCACGCCGGTGCTGCTGGCCGCCCAACAGGGGCAGGTGGATGTGGTGCGCACGCTGTTGCGCGCCGGTGCCGCCCCCGATGGACGCGGCGGCCCCATGACGCCCCTGGCCGCAGCCGCGTTGGGAGGACACGCCGAGGTGATCAAGCTGCTGCTGGCCAGTGGTGCCCAGCCCGACACCAGCACCGAGACCGGCGAGCCCGCACTCATGCTGGCCGTGCGCATGAACCGCTTGTCCGCCGCGGCAGCCCTGCTGGAGGCCGGTGCCAGCCTGAAGGTGCACAACCGCCAGGGCGATGGCCTGGTCATGGTGGCCATTACCGAAGATTTCCCGGAAATGTTGGCCCTGCTTTTGAAGCATGGCGCCAGCCCCAACACCCCTGACCGCGATGGCCTCACGCCCCTGTATTGGGCCGAGTACCTCAAGCGCGATGGCATGGTGCCCACGCTGCTGGCAGCCGGTGCCAGCCCGCATGTCAAGAAGATTGCATTGCCCACCAGCGGCAGCTATGTGTTTGGAGAGTTTTGATGAAGTACCCCTTACTGGCCCTGGTGTTGCTGGCCTGCTGTGCAGCCGGTGTGGCGCACGCTGAAGACAAGCCCGGTGCCCGCGAGCGCGAGGCCTTGCGTCGCACCCAGGCGCAGTTGCAAACCGTGCAGCAGGCCCAGACAGCCCTGCAGGACAAGCTGCGTGTGACCGACGAAGAGAAGGCGGCGCTGGAGCAGCGCATCAAGGGTGTGCAGTCGCGTGCGGCGGCCGATGGCCAGAAGAACAAGCAGCTGCAGACGGCCCTGGATGCCGCACAACTTGACAACACCACCGTGCAGGCCGCCAAAGCCGACCTGGAGCAGCGCCTGAAGGCGTCGCAAGAGCGCGTGGCCGTACTCGAAAAAGAACTGGCCCAGACCGGCGCGCAGCTCAAGACCTCCGAGGGCGCCCTGGTCAGCCGCAACCGCCAGGTCAACGCCTGCGAGAAGCGCAATACCGAGCTCTATGGCCTGGGCCGCAAGCTGGTGGCGCAGTGCCAGGACACCGCCCGCGTGGATGCGGCCCAGCTGCTGCCGCAATTCACGGGTGCCAAGCGCGTGGCCTTTGAAACCCTGATGGAAGACTACCGCGACAAGCTCGACACTGAGCGCCTGCTGCCCACCGACCTGGCACAGTAAGCCTTACCGAAAGCCCGCTGCCATGAAGAACACCTGCTCCACCCTGCGCCGCTTGGGCCTGGGGATTTTGCTGGCCGGCGTGAGCCTGGGCCTGTGCGCGCAAGAAGCCGCCATCCGCAAGAACCTGGCCAAGCGCCTGCCCGAGTTCAAAACCATTGACGAGGTGGTGAAGCTGCCCATGCCCGGCCTGTACGAGGTGCGCGCCAACGGCACCGAGATCTATTACACCGACGCCCGGGGCGACTACATCCTCAAGGGCAGCCTGCTCAACACCCGCACCCTGCAGGACATGACCAAGGAGAAGATGGACAAGGTCATCGCCGTCAAGTTCGAAGACCTGCCAAAGCGGGATGCCTTCACCATCGTGCGGGGCAATGGCCAGCGCAAGATCGCCGTGTTTGAAGATCCCAACTGCGGCTTCTGCAAGCGCTTCGAGAAAGACTTCGAGAACGTGGACAACGTTACGGTGCATGTGTACCTGTACCCCATCTTGGGGCCGGACTCGGTGGAGAAGTCCAAGAAAATCTGGTGCGCCAAAGACAAGGCACAAGCCTGGAAGGACTGGATCCTGAACCAGGTTCCCTTGACCGGCGGCATCATGCCCTGCGACACCACCGCACTGGACCGCAACCTGGAGTTCGGCCATCGTTACCGCATCGAAGGCACCCCCACCCTGTTCCTGTCCGATGGCCGCCGGGTGCCGGGTGCGGTGGATGCCAAGCAGGTAGAGAAGCTGCTGTCCGAAGTGCACTGAGCCGCAAGCTTAAGATAGGCCCATGCACCGGTCGCTTACCAACGTACTTTTTGTCTCCGAAACCAATGCCTGCCGCAGCCTTCTGGCTGAAGCCTGCCTGAGAAACATTGGCAAAAACCGCTTCAAGGTTTTTTCTTGCGGCGTGCCGGGGAAGGTGGCTGAAGCGCCCAGCAGCTGGACCCTGCTGGCCCTGCAAACCACGGGCATACCTTCCAAGGATTTGCGTTGCAAGCCCTGGACCGAGTTCACCCGCAATGGTGCGCCGCGTATGGACTTTGTGATTTCTCTGGATGCCAGCACCGCCGGGGACCACCCCATGTGGCCGGGCCAGCCAGAGACTGCCCTGTGGGACTACCCTGCGCTGGTGCAGAAAAAAGGCAAGGGGGCCGAGCTGGGTCTGGCTACGGTGCAGACCCTGGTGTCATTGCGCAGGCGCCTGGAACTGCTGGTCAGCCTGCATTCCAAAGGCCATACCCGCTCGGAACTGCGCCACGACCTGCGTGACCTGAGTTACGTGTAAGCGCAAACTCAGACGTGCGCGTCTGACTGTTTGCTGCGGGCCATCGGGCCTTGCTTGTGGAATCTTCTCTCGGCGTTATTGATCCTGGGCCCGGCCGGGACAGCCGCCCGGCGCTTGGGGATAGCCTCCCGCACGCTTTGCACCAGGGGATCGCTTTCTCCATAGCGGCTTGCCAGATCACTGGCAAGCGCTTCTAGCCGGTCTGTTTTGCGGGTCATGGTTCCTGCTCCTGATTCATTTCTGAACTGCCATTGTGGGACAGTTGGGCCGTTTCAGGCTGACGCAAAACAA
This sequence comes from Rhodoferax lacus, assembly GCF_003415675.1. Taxonomy (GTDB): domain Bacteria; phylum Pseudomonadota; class Gammaproteobacteria; order Burkholderiales; family Burkholderiaceae_C; genus Allorhodoferax; species Allorhodoferax lacus. The sequence goes on along the minus strand of NZ_QFZK01000012.1, from coordinate 36,171 downwards.
ACAACGCGGCAAATGTATGACACAGAGTGCGAAAGGGTTGGTGCCGCAATAGGCACACACAAAAACCGCCAGCAGGGTGGCCCCGTAAAATCAAAACCATGAACTTTCTGGACGCCTTGCACACCCTGCCGTATTGGCAACTTCTGACCCGCCTGGGCGAAGCCGAAATCCTGCTGCCAGTGGCCGTGCTGACCGCCATCGCGCTGTTCTTCCAGCAAGGCAAACGCCGCCTGGCTGTGGTCTGGATGGGGCTGATTGCCATGGCCATTCTGGTCACTGCGGCCAGCAAGATTGCCTTCATTGGCTGGGGGCTGGGCTTTGCGTCCATCAACTTCACCGGCGTGTCCGGTCACGCCATGTTTGCAGCTTCCATCTATCCCATGCTGATGGTGACCTTTCTGGCGGGGGACACACGCGCTGGGCTGCGACGGGCCCTGTTGCTGGGTTGTGCGCTGGCCTTGCTGGTGGGTGTGAGCCGCATTGCGGTGGGCGCGCATTCCTGGTCGGAAGTGGTGGCGGGCTTGCTGGTGGGGGCTGCAGTCACGGCAGCGGTGCTGGCCGTATCGCGTGCGGGCAGTCTGCGCATGCCGGTATTTGTGCCGCTGGCACTGCTGGCCTGGATGTCCATCACGCCAGCCCAAATGCAGGCCTCGCAATCCCATTCCCTGGTAACCCGCGTCGCTTTGAATCTGTCGGGTCACGTGGTGCCCTATACGCGCAATGACTTGTTGCGCAGTGCGCGGCAACAGGTGTCTTGAATTCGGATCTGGATCTTCAGCGTTGCACTGAGACCGTACCGTCAGACCGCAGGCGCGGTCTGACGGACTAACGCTTACTTGGCCTTGGCAGCCTTCTTGGCCACAGCCTTCACAGCCTTGGCGGGAGCAGCAGGAGCGGCAGCGGGAGCGGCCTTCAGTGCGGTGCGCTGGTCTTTCAGTGCTGCGATTTCAGCGCTGAGCTTGGCCTTGCGTTCGTTCAGCTTGGCCAGGTTGCCATTGATCTTGGCGATGGCCTTGGCAGCCTTCGACACAACGGGAGCCTTCTTGGCCACGGGCTTTGCAGCTGGCTTGGCAGCAGCTTTCACTGCGGGCTTGGCGGCGGGCTTTGCCACCACTTTGACGGCCTTCGCAGGAGCCGCTTTGACGGCCTTGGTTGCAGCCTTGGGAGCGGATTTTTTTGCAGTTGCCATGATGTTGATTTCCTTTTGGTTTATTCGGCGGTGTCGAAAATAAAACGCAGATACTGAGCCGTGTCATACGCGCGTCACGGGCGATTATCGTGTAAACGTGCGCTATCCCCTACCAAACGCGATGCAGGCGTGCAGCGCAGTGTCTGTTTCCTGCAATGCGGCTACATGCGGCAACGTGCAAAACGTGCGCCGTGGGCCAGCACAAAGTCCTTGAAAGCACCGTTCACACCGGCCAACAAAGAGTCGCGCCGGTGCAGAAAACACCAGTCCAGCATCTTGGGCATATCGTCCAGATGCAGCACCGCAAGCCGCCCGGCCTCCAACTCAATCTGGAAGGTGTGCGCCGACAAAAAGCTGATGCCCATGCCCGCCATCACCGCCTGCTTGATGGTCTCGTTGCCCGAGAGTTCCATCGACACTTTCACCTGCAGCGCCTGCGCCTGCACCAGGTGTTCAAAAAACTGGCGCGTGGCGGACTTGGGTTCGCGAAAGATAAAGGGCTCGTCCTTGAGCGCATCCCAGTAGATGCGGCGCTTCTTCGCCAAAGGGTGGTCGGCCGCAGCCACGATGCAATGCGGATGCTGCGCAAAGGTTTCGGCCTCCACATCGGCCTCAGACGGCGGGTAGCCGGCAATGGCCACATCAAGCTGGTGCTCCTGCAGCATGGACAAAATGGCATCGCGCCGGTCCACCGTGAGCTTGAACTTCAGGCCCGGCCACTCCTTGGCAAAAGCCATCAGCAGCTTGGGTGCAAAGTAATGCGCCGTGGGCACCACGCCCAGATGCAGGAGGCCGCCCTTGCTGCCCTCGGTCATGTGGAAGGCGGCCACCGCTTCCTCGGCGATCTGCACCTGGTTGAGGATGCGCCGCGCGTGGCGCAGCATCTCTTCACCGGCCTGGCTGAGCGTGATCTTCTTGCCCTGCTTGACCAGCAGCTGCAGGCCCAGGTCGGCCTCCATCTGCTGCAACTGCATGGACACGGCCGGTTGTGTGACGCTCATCTGCTCGGCGCCGCGCGAGTAGCTCAGGTGGCTGGCCACGGCCTCGAACAGGCGCAGCTGGCGCAGGGTCAGATTCTTCAGGCGGGAAATCCCTGAGTTTGTTGCGCTGCCAGAAGGCTTGCCTGGTTTGGCTTTCATTGGTGTTTTCCCGCGGTGGTAGACCCTGTGTGCGTGCCTGGGAGTACAGGCCGTACGGCGCTTGCCTGTGGCGCGCCGCTCTGGCTGGCAATGTATCAGCATTGCTTATCGGTTTCATAAAAATATATGCGTGGCGCCTGTGGCGTGGGCTGTCTACAGTCCACCCCAATCTTCAGCACTACCGACACCATGACATCCACCCACGCACCCGCACCCTTTCCCACCTGGAACCAGAGCCACGCCGCCACGCTGGATGCGTCTGGCTTGCTGCTGTACCGCTCCAACCTGCTGGGCTCGGACCTGCGCATCACCAACTACGGCGGCGGCAATACCTCGGCCAAGATCGTGCAACAAGACCCGCTGACCGGCCAGGATGTGACCGTCTTGTGGGTCAAGGGCTCGGGCGGCGATGTGGGCTCCATGAAGCTCGACGGCTTTTCCACGCTCTACCTGGACAAGCTGCAGGCCCTGCAAGGCATTTACCGCGGCCCGGAGCATGAAGACGAAATGGTGGCCTACCTGCCGCATTGCACCTTCAACCTCAACCCGCGCGCCGCCAGCATCGACACGCCCCTGCACGCCTACCTGCCCTTTGCGCATGTGGACCATATGCACCCGGACTCGGTGATTGCGATTGCGGCCATGGCCAATAGCGAAGCACTGACGAAGAAAATATTTGAAGGCACGGTGGGCTGGCTGCCCTGGCGCAAGCCCGGCTTTGAGCTCGGCCTGATGCTGCAACGCTACCAGGCAGAGCACCCGCAGCAGCGTGGTCTGGTGCTGGCCGGTCACGGCCTGTTCACCTGGGGGGCGGACGCCAAGTCCTGCTACGAGAACACCGTGGGCGTGATCGAGCATGCGCAGAACTGGCTGGCCAAAGAGAGTGCGGCCAAGGGTGCGGCCAGCTTTGGCGGCGTGGCCCGCGCCGCGCTACCGGTGGCCGAGCAGGATGCCACGCTGGCCAAGCTGTTGCCCGTGCTGCGCGGTCTTGCCAGCAAGACCGGCCACAAGCTCCTGCATGTGGACCGCCAGGCCACGGTGATGGAATTTGTGAACAGCCGGGACCTGGCACCCCTGGCCGCCCTGGGCACCTCCTGCCCCGACCATTTCCTGCGCACCAAGATCTGCCCCATGCTGGTGGAAGAGGCGGTGTATGCCCTGGAAGGCAAAGCCCTGGCGGAAGCCTTGGAAAGCAAATTGGTGGCCTACCGCGCCGGTTACGCCGCCTACTACGAACGCTGCAAGCGCGCCAACAGCCCCGCCATCCGCGATGCCAACCCGGTCATCATCCTGCTGCCCGGCATCGGCATGGTGTCCATTGCCAAGGACAAGGCCACGGCCCGCATTGCGGGTGAGTTCTATGTGAACGCCATCAACGTGATGCGCGACGCCAACGCGGTGGACACCTATGTGGGCCTGCCCGAGCAGGAGGCCTTTGACATCGAATACTGGCTGCTTGAAGAAGCCAAGCTGCAGCGCATGCCTAAAGCCAAACCCCTGGTGGGCAAGGTGTCGGTGGTCACCGGTGGTGCCGGTGGCATTGGCCGCGCGATTGTGGAGCGCCAGCTGCAGGAAGGTGCCTGCACCGTGCTGCTGGACATTGATGCCGCAGCCTTGGACACCACCGTGGCCGAGCTGTCCAAAAAGTACGGTAAAGACGTGGTGCGCGGCGTGGTCTGCGATGTCACCAGCGAAGCGTCCGTCATGGCGGCGTATGCCCAAGCCACCATCGAATTTGGCGGTGTGGACATTCTGGTGTCCAACGCCGGTATTGCCTCGGCCGCGCCGATTGAAGACACCACGCTGGCCCTGTGGAACCGCAACCAGAGCATTCTGGCCACCGGCTACTTCCTGGTGGGCCGCGAAGCCTTCCGCCTGATGAAGGCGCAAGGGCAGGGCGGCTCCATGGTCTTCATTGCCAGCAAGAACGGCATGGTCGCCAGCAACCAGGCCGTGGCCTACTGCGCGGCCAAGGCGGCCGAGATCCAGCTCTCGCGCAGCTTTGCACTCGAAGGCGCACCGCTGGGCATCCGCTGCAATGTGGTCAACCCCGATGCGGTGATACGCGGCAGCAAAATCTGGACCGGCACCTGGAGCCAGGAGCGGGCTGCGGCCAACAAGGTGGACGAGCAGGACCTGGAAGCCTTTTACCGTGACCGCTCCATGCTCAAGCGCAGCGTGTTCCCCGAAGACATTGCCGAAGCCACGTATTTCTTCTGTGCCGAACACCTGAGCGCCAAGAGCACGGGCAACATCCTCAATGTGGATGCGGGTAACCTCGCCGCCTTCACGCGCTAAGCAGTACAAGAACACAAGAACACAGGAACACAAGACCACCATGGCACCTATTTCCAAAGACCAGATCCTGGCCCACAACGCCACACTGCAACGCCACGCCGATACCGACTACGAATACCTGGGCGAGCAACTGGCCCGCCGCAACATCGATATCGACACCATCAAAACGCAAGTGGCATCCTTCGGCGTGGCCATCCCCAGCTGGGGCGTGGGCACAGGCGGCACCCGTTTCGCCCGTTTTCCGGGCATGGGCGAGCCGCGCCACGTGTTCGACAAGCTGCAGGACTGCGGCGTGATCCAGCAACTGGCCCGCGCCACACCCACCGTGTCCCTGCACATCCCCTGGGACAAGTGCTCGGACTGGAGCGAGCTGCGCCAGACGGCCGCCAGCTACGGCCTGGGCTTTGATGCCATGAACTCCAACACCTTTTCCGACCAGAAGGACCAGTCGCACAGCTACAAGTTTGGCAGCCTCACGCACGCCGACGCTGCTACGCGCGCCCAGGCCGTGGCCCACAACATCGAGTGCATCGAGATTGGCCAGAAGCTGGGCAGCAAGGCGCTCACCGTGTGGGTGGGTGACGGCAGCAACTTCCCCGGCCAGCAGCACTTCCGCCGCGCCTTTGACCGCTACCTGGAGAGCACGCGCCAGATCTACGCCGCGCTGCCGGGTGACTGGCGCATGTTCCTGGAACACAAAATCTGCGAGCCGGCGTTTTACAGCACCGTGATCCAGGACTGGGGCAGCAGCTTCATGGCAGCCAGTGCTTTGGGCACCAAGGCCCAGTGCCTGGTGGACCTGGGCCACCACGCGCCCAACGTCAACATCGAGATGATCGTGGCGCGCCTGATTGCCGCGGGCAAGCTCGCGGGCTTCCACTTCAACGACAGCAAGTACGGCGATGACGATCTGGATGCAGGCAGTGTGGCCCCCTACCGCCTGTTCCTGGTGTTCAACGAACTGGTGTCGGCCGCGCATGAAGGCGTCACCGGGTTCGACCCGGCCTACATGCTGGACCAGAGCCACAACGTCACCGACCCGATCGAGAGCCTGATGAGTAGCGCCGCCCAAGTGCAGCAAAGCTATGCCCAGGCCCTGATCGTGGACCGCGCCGAGCTCGATGCCGCGCAAACCGCCAACGACGCCCTCATGGCCAGCCGTGCCTTGAAGCGCGGCTTTGAGACCAACGTCACCCCCATCCTGCAGCGTGTGCGCGCAGAAGCCGGTGGTGCCATAGACCCGATTGGCGCCTACCGCGCCAGCGGCTACCGCCAGCAAGTTGCCAAGGACCGCCCGGCGGTGGTAGGCGGCAGCGGCGGCATTGTGTAAGGGCGCTTGCGTGAGCAGGTGTTCCACCCCCATCGAGTCCCATGCTGCTGTGGTGTTCACAGCGGCAGGCATCGAGACCGGCCCGACATTTTTGTGGGCCATTTTTGCAGTAACAACATCCAGGAGACACGTATGAAAAAGCAATTGAAGACCCTGTTGGCCGTCGCACTCAGCGCCGCGCTGGTCAGCCCCGTATTGGCCGCCGACAAGATCGCGCTGGTCGTCAAGAGCCTGGGCAACGGCTTCTTTGACGCCGCCAACCAGGGCGCACAGGAAGCCGCCAAGGAACTCAAAAACGTCGAGGTGATCTACACCGGCCCGGCCAAGGCCACGGCCGAAGGCCAGATCGAGATCGTCAATTCGCTGATCGCGCAAAAGGTCTCTGCCATCGTCATCTCCGCCAACGACCCCGACGCCCTGGCACCCAGCCTCAAGCGCGCCATGGAACGCGGCATCAAGGTCATCTCGTTTGACTCGGGCGTGCGCAAAGACGGCCGCATGATGCAGCTCAATGCCTCCAGCAATGCGCTGATCGGCGAGAAGCTGGTCACCATGACCCAGGACGCCATTGGCAACACCGGCGAAGTCGCCATCCTCTCCGCCACCGCGCAGGCCACCAATCAGAACATCTGGATCGAGGAAGCCAAGAAGGTCCTGGCCCAGCCTGCCTACAAGGGCCTCAAATTGGTCAGCGTGGTGTATGGTGATGACCAGACCGACAAGAGCTACCGCGAAGCCCAGGGCCTGTTCAAGAGCTACCCCAACCTGAAGGCCATCATCGCCCCCACCACCGTGGGTGTGGCCGCTGCCGCCAAGGCCGTCCAAGACGAGAAAATGGTCGGCAAGATTTATGTCACCGGTCTGGGCCTGCCCTCCGAGATGGCTGGCCACGTGAAGAGCGGCGCCGTGAAGTCGTTTGCCATTTGGAACCCGATTGACTTTGGTTACGCTGCCGTCATGGCCGCCAGCCAGTTTGTCTCCGGCAAGGTCACGGGCAAGCCCGGTGAGGTGGTGTCCCTGGGCCGTGTGGGCTCGGTAACACTGGATGCCAACAGCGAAGCCCCCATGGCCAAGCCCTTCACCTATGACGCCTCCAACGTCGAGAAGTTCGCCAAGTTCTTCTGAATCGGCTGAATGGTTGGTTAAATGGATGGGCAACCCTGCCTGGGTGGGGTTGCCCTTTTTATTGCAAAACTGGAATTCGCTACATGTCTGAAGTGTTGCTAAGCCTCTGCGGCGTGCACAAAAGCTATGGTGCCACCCGCGCCCTGCGCGGGGTGGACCTGGAACTGCGCGCCGGTGAAGTGCTGGCCCTGGTGGGTGAGAACGGCGCGGGCAAGTCAACCCTGGTCAAGATGCTGACCGGCGTGGTGCCCATGGACGAGGGCGCCATCCAGCTCAAGGGCCAGCCCCAGCGCTTCACCAACGCGCAGGACTCGCAGGCCGCCGGCATTCTGGCCGTGCACCAGGAAACGGTGATGTTCGAAGAACTCAGCGTGGCCGAAAATATTTTTGTGGGCCGCCACCTGATGCGCGGCCCCTTTGTGCACTGGGCCGCCATGAACGCCCAGGCCCAGACCGTGCTCGACGACATCGGTGCGCGCTTCACCGCCACCACCCTGGTCAAAGACCTGAGCCTGGCCGAGCGCCATCTGGTGGAGATAGCCCGGGCGCTTTCGCAAAAGGCACTGGTGGTTATTCTGGATGAGCCCACCGCAGCACTCTCGCAGGCCGAGATCCGCGACTTCTATGGCATCGTGCGCAAGCTGCGCGACCAGGGCGTGGGCGTGATCTTTATCACCCACAAGTTCGACGAAATTTTTGCTGTGGCCGATCGCTACCTGGTGCTGCGCGATGGCGCGGCCGTGGGCACGGGCGCGATTGCCGATGCCACGGAACAGGAGCTGGTGCGGCTGATGGCCGGGCGCGAGATCGACCAGATCTATCCGCACATCCACGCCACCCCCGGCGACGAGGTGCTGACGGTGAAGAACCTGTCGCACCCCACTGAATTCCAAGGCCTGCATTTCAGCCTGCGCCGTGGCGAGATCCTGGGCTTTTACGGCCTGGTGGGCTCCGGACGCAGCGAGGCCATGCTGGCCATCATGGGCCTGAACCCACAAGCCTCGGGCGACTTCACCGTGCTGGGCCAGAAGCTCGACGCCAAGCGGCCCGGCGACGCCATTGCCGCAGGCATTGCCTATGTGCCGGAAGAGCGCCAGCGCCAGGGCGGCATTCTGAGTTTTTCGGTGCAGGACAACATCAGCCTGGCGGGCTTGTCGCGGTTTGCCACCGGGCCGTGGCTCTCAGCCATCAAAGAGTCGGCCCTGTGCCAGCGCATGACCGAGCGCCTGCACATCAAGACCGCATCACCCCACACCTTGTTGTCGGGCCTGTCGGGCGGCAACCAGCAGAAGGTGGTGATCGCCAAGTGGCTGGGGCTGGACCCCAAAATCGTGATTCTGGACGAGCCCACCAAGGGCATTGACGTGGGCGCCAAGCAGGCCGTCTACCAACTGATTGCCGAGATGGTGAAGGAAGGGTTGGCCGTGATCCTGGTGTCTTCTGAGTTGCCCGAGGTCACGCACCTGGCACACCGCGTCATCGTCATGCGCCGCGGCTTGCAGGTGGCGGAATTTGCCGGTGAAGCCATTCAGGCCGAGGCGATTGTGGCCGCGGCCTCCGGGCTGGATGGCTCCAGCGAACACGCGCTGGCCGCAATGGGAGCCCACGCATGAACACGCTCAAGAAAAACGCAAGGACCGTGCGACGTGAGTGGCTGCTGCTGCTCATCATCGTGGTCATTGCCCTGGCCGTGGGCGCCCGCGCGCCGGTGTTCCTGACCTGGCGCAACGGCCTGGACATTGCCAACGACTCGGCCATCCTGGCCATCCTGGTGATGGGCCAGATGCTGGTGCTGCTGACCCGCGGCATTGACCTCTCGGCGGCCTCCAACCTGGCGCTCACCGGCATGGCCTGTGCGCTGGTGGGCAAGGCTTTTCCCGGGGTAGATATCGTGGTGCTGATTGCGTTGGCACTGGCTATCGGGGCGCTCTTGGGCAGCATCAACGGCTGGCTGATCACCGGCTTCAACCTGCCGCCGATTGTGGTGACCCTGGGCACGCTCTCGGCCTACCGCGGCGCCATCTTTGTGGCCAGCAAGGGTGCCTGGATTTCGGACCAGGATATTCACGTGGCCATCAAGGGCCTTCCGCGCGAAGTCTGGCTGGGCTTGCCCGCGCTGGTGTGGTTTGCCCTGGTGGTGCTGGCGCTCAGCGCCGTGTTCCTGAACCTGCGCTGCGCCGGGCGCGAGATCTACGCGCTGGGCGGCAACCCGCATGCGGCCACCTATGTGGGCATCAATGTGCCGGCACGTTTGCGTCTGGTCTACACGCTCTCGGGTGCGTTGGCAGGGCTGGCCGGTCTTCTGTGGGTGGGGCGCTATTCCATCGCCTACACCGAGCTCGCTGCGGGCTATGAGCTCACCGTGGTGGCTGCCTGCGTGATTGGTGGCGTGAGCATTGGCGGCGGTGTGGGCAGCGTGCTGGGTGCGGCACTGGGCGTGCTGTTCATTGGCGTGGTCAATGGGGCCCTGCCGGTGATACAGGTCTCGCCCTTCTGGCAGCAAGCCATCTCGGGCGCGGTGATTCTGATCTCGGTGGCGGTCAATGCGCGCTCGCAGCGGCGTGCGGGCCGCCAGATTCTGGAACGTCAGGGAGCAGCGGCATGAAGGCCTGGAACACTTGGGAACGCGTGCTGCTGGCACTGCTGGTGGTGTTGCTGGTGGTGTTTGGCATCAGCCAGCCCGGCTTCATGAGCGCGGACACGCTGGCCGACAGCACCTTCAACTTCAGCGAGAAGGGCATCCTGGCGCTGGCCATGGCCCTGCTGATTGTCTGCGGTGAAATCGACCTGTCGATTGCCGCCATCCTGGCCCTGTGCTCGCTGGCCATGGGCTACGCCATGCGCGCTGGTGCCGGGCCTGTGGGCATAGGCGCTGCTGCAGTGCTCACCGGTTGCGTGGCCGGGGCCGTCAACGGCGTCCTGGTCACACGCTACAAGTTGCCCTCGATTGTGGTGACCATCGGCACGCTCTCGCTCTACCGGGGCCTGGCCCTGGTGGCGCTGGGGGACCAGAGCATCTCGGGCTACCCGGAGGTGTTTTCCACCCTGGGCAATGCGTATATCGGCGAGGTGATCGGTGTGCGCTGGCTCATCATCCCCATCGAGTTCGTGTTGCTGATGGTCTTTGCGGTTGCGGTGGGTTTGTTTTTGCACCGCACGGTGATGGGTCGTCGCGTTTACGCCATTGGCGCCAACCCGGTAGCCGCACGCTTTTCCGGTATCGAGGCCGACCGCTACCGCTTCTTGCTGTTTGTGTTTGCCGGGCTGATGGCTGCTGTGGCCGCCATATTGCTGACCGGGCGCATCGGCAGCACGCGGCCCAATATCGCCATGGGCTGGGAGCTGGACGCCATCACCATGGTCATCCTGGGTGGTGTGGCCATTGAGGGCGGGCGCGGCAGCATTGTGGGCACCATGCTGGCGGTGCTGCTCTTGGGCCTGTTCACCTTTGGCATGGGCATGGCCAATGTCACCGGCATCGTGATGTCCATGGTGATTGGCATCTTGCTGATTGTCTCCATGGTGTTGCCACGCCTCCTGAAACGCAAAGGAGCGCACGCATGAGTACTGCCAGCCCGACCGAAAAAATTGCCTTTCGCATGTTCCTGCATGAGGGGCAGGTGGCCGAGTACCAGCGCCGCCACGATGCCATCTGGCCCGAGCTCAAGGCCTTGCTGACAGAGGCAGGTGTGCGTGACTACAGCATCTACATGGATGCCCAGCACCACGTGCTGTTTGCCGTGCTGCACCGCCTGCCCGGCCACACCATGGAAACCCTGCCGCAGCACCCGGTGATGCAGAAGTGGTGGGCCTTTATGGGCGACATCATGCAGAGCAATGCCGACGGCTCGCCCGTGGTCGAAGCCTTGCCCTGCATGTTTCATATGGACTGAGCGATGGAAAAGCCATTGGATCTGACCCTGGTCATCGACATCGGCAAGAGCAATGCCAAGCTGCTGCTCATCGACGCACAGGGCGCCGTGGTGGAACGCCACAGCCGTGCCAATGCCAGCGTCACCAGTCCCCTGGGCTACCCGGCACTGGACGTGCAGGGCCTGCAGGACTGGATGCAGGCCACGCTGCGGGCCTCGGCCAACGCGCGGCGCTGTGGCCATGTGATTGCGTCCACCCACGGCGCGGCGTTGGTGGCGCTGGATGAGAAGGCTCTGGCCTGGGCACCGCTGGACTACGAGTTCGAAGCCCTAGCCCTGGAAGGCGCAGCCCACACCGCCTTCGCTGCGGCCAATAATTTTTGCAAAACCCTGTCGCCCGAGTTGCCCGCCGGGCTGAACGCTGCGCGCCAGTTGCACTGGCTGCAAGTCACCCACCCCGAGGCCTGGCGCAGCACGCGCACGCTCATGCCCTATGCGCAGTACTGGGCCTGGCTGCTGTGTGGCGTGGCCAGCAGCGAGGTTTCTTCCTTGGGCTGTCACACGCATCTGTGGAACCCGCAGGCCGGCAGCTATTCCAGCCTGGCCGTGGCCCGTGGCTGGGCCGCACTGTTTGCGCCCCTGCGCCGCGCCTGGGAAGTGTTGGGCCCCGTGGGGGCCGCGCGCGCCGCCGCCTGGGGCTTGCCTGCCGACTGCCAGGTGCATGTGGGCGTGCACGACAGCAATGCCTGCCTGGCGCGCTATATCGCAGGGCACCAAGGCACTGCCACGCCGACCACACACGCCGCTGCAGGGCAGGCCCCTGCGGCAGAGGCGCTGACCCTCGTGTCCTCGGGCACCTGGACCGTGCTGATGGCACCCGGTGCGCCGTCACAGGCGCTTCGGGCCGAGAACGACATGCTGGGTAATGTGGATGTGACCGGCCGCATGACGCCCACCGCCCGCTTCATGGGCGGGCGCGAGTTTGCTGCATTGCTGGACGGTGCCAGCCCGGGTGCCGCCACACCGCAAAGCGCACAAGCCATTCTGGACACTGCCACTTTGGCCGTCCCCGCCTTCTCGCAACACGGTGGCCCCTTCGCGCCGCGCGCGGGTTATGTGGTGCGCGATGGCAAGCACCTGCAAGGGCCGCTGTCGCAGCATCTGGATGATGCCCAACGGGCAGCACTGGCCGCGCTGTATTGCGCCCAGATCACCGCCTGGCTCACCGGGCAGTTATGGAATGCGCCAGACACCATCACGGCACAGGGCCGTGTCATCGTGGAAGGCCCCCTGGCCAGCAACCCGGTCTACATGCAGTTGCTGCAGGCCCTGCTGCCCCAGACCACCTGCTATGCCAGCAGCGACGCTGTGGAAGGCACGGCGCGCGGCGCCTGGATGCTGGCGCACTGGGGTGCGGGCACGCCGGGCGTGGAACTGCAGCGCATCGCTTCAACGGCTTTCCCGGGTTTGCGGGAGTACCACCAGCGATGGCGGGCTGAGGTTAGCGCCCAGACGCCGCATCGATAGAGGGATGTCATCGGCGTCGTGCGAATCGCGCCAGCCCCTGCCGGCGGCAAGCGCACACCCTCTCTTCCAAGTCAGGCACGGGAAATGCCGTCTGCTGGCCTCAGATCAGCGATGGGCACTCTGAATCTGCGCGCCCATACGGCAATAAATTTCTAAAATAGTGTTTTTCAGAATAAATGTTCTATAATTTATTCACTCTGGGTGTGTGAGCCCGGCCTGCATGCTGATTCGGGGCATAGCGCCCCCGGTTGGCCGCGGTCAGCGGGCGAGGAAAAACCAGGGAAACAGGTGTGAAACGTTCCGACACGCTCCTGCCAAAAAGGTTCCATTTTCTGATTCACTTCAGCAACCGACCCATGGTCAGTTATGTCTGCAAAAACAGTGCGCGCAAAGTGGTCGATCGATAGCAGAGCAGAGGCTGTCCGTCTGCTCAAGGGGGGCCAATCCATCGCAGACGTAGCCCTTGGGTTGGGAATTCCCAGATCCACACTTGGAAGTTGGTTGCGCCAAGCGCACGATGAACCGGCGCAAGGCCCAACCGGCACAACCGCCGTTGTGACAGCCGACCAGTTGGAGATTGCACGTTTGCGTGCTGAAATTGCGCGACTAAAAAAGGACTGCGATGCCGCCAGGCAAGCAGCAAGGCATTTCGCGCAAATTACCAACCGGGTGTTGAGCCACTAGCGGGTCTGCCGGGTATTGAGCGACAGTGCGGTCGATCAGCCCACGCAGCCCATGGAGTTGCAGCGCACCGATTCAAAGGCTTTTCCGGAGGTTGAGTGTCGCCTTTGCTTGCCGCACACCAATGCATTCAATTGCTCCGCATGGGGTTGAGGCTGCCCAGGCGCGCGCTGTCAATCAGGGTGTGGTCGTCCTGCATGGGCAAATCGTAATGCCACCATTCATGCGGCAGATGCACAAAGCCCGCCTGCTCCATGATGCCCAGCAACAAGGTGCGGTTGGCCTGTGCTACGGGCGACACCTGGTCCGAGAAATGGTGCGACAGGCTGGTCATGTGGTCAAAGTCGGTGCCCATGTCCAGCTCCGCGCCCTGTGCATCCACCAGGGTCAGGTCGATGGCCGTGCCGCGGGTGTGGTTGGAGCCCAGTTGCGGGTCGGCCACATACAGCTTGTCCACCGCGGTTTCCCACAACTCCACCTGCGCCTCGTGCGGGCGGAAGGCATCAAAGATTTTCAGCTTGCAGCCGGCCTGGGCCGCCAGCTGCACGGCCTTGCGCAGGCACAACTCGGCATCGCGGTGCAGCAGGCACAAGGGGCGCCCGTAGATGGGTTTGCCGGCAATGTTGTTGGAGGTGGCGTACACCAGATCCAGGATGACATCGTGCGTCGCGGCGCTCAGGGGTACCAGGGGATTCATAAACTTCAGGGGTCAAAAAAAAGGGAGTCAGTGGGTGCGCGGGCCGGCAAAGCCCCGCGCGTAACGCGCCATGTCCAGGCCTTGCGGGTCAATGTCCGGCGTGCGGCCCGATAGCAGGTCGGCCAGCAGGCGGCCACTGCCCGCGGCCATGGTCCAGCCCAGGGTGCCGTGGCCGGTGGACAAAAACAGGTTGTCGTAGGGGGTGGCGCCAATGACGGGCGTGCCGTCCGGCGTCATGGGGCGCAGCCCGGTCCAGAACGTGGCCTGGCTCAGGTCCCCGCCGCGCGGAAACAGGTCCGTCACCACATGGTCCAGCGTCTTGCGGCGGGCCTCGCGCAGGCTCAGGCTGTAGCCCGCCAGTTCGGCCGTGCCGCCCACGCGGATGCGCTCGCCCAGACGCGTCACCGCCACCTTGTGGGTTTCATCCATGATGGTGGATTCGGGCGCGTAGCGCGCATCGGTGATGGGCAGCGTGATGGAGTAGCCCTTGACCGGGTACACCGGGATGCGTATGCCCACCGGGCGCAGCAACAGGGGCGAGTAGCTGCCCAGTGCCATCACATAGCGGTCGGCCACCAGCTCGCCCGCATCGGTGCGCACACCGGTGATGCGCGTGCCGTCGCAGGCCAGCCCCTGGATGTTGACGCCAAAGCGGAACTCCACGCCCAGCGCCTCGGCCATCTTGGCCAGGTTCTGGGTGAACTTGAAGCAGTCTCCTGTCTCGTCCCCCGGCAGGCGCAGGGCGCCCACAAACTTTTCCTTGACCAGGTCCAGGGCGGGCTCCACTTTCACATAGCCCGGGCGGTCCAGCAGCTCGAAGGGCACGCCAAACTGGCGCAGAACCTCGATGTCCTTTTCCGTGCCGTCGAGCTGCTTTTGTGTGCGAAACAGTTGCAGCGTGCCTTGCGTGCGCTGCTCGTAGGCAATGCCGGTGTCGGCACGCAGTTCGCGCAGGCAGTCGCGGCTGTACTCGGCCAGGCGGACCATGCGGCCTTTGTTGACGGCGTAGCGCTGCTCGGTGCAGTTGCGCAGCATGGAGGCGCCCCAGCGCCACATGGACGGGTCCAGCATGGGCCAGACCACCAGCGGGCTGTGGTGCATGAGCATCCACTTGATGGCCTTGAGCGGCACGCCCGGGCCGGCCCAGGGCTCCGAGTAACCGGGCGACACCTCGCCGGCATTGGCGTAGCTGGTCTCCAGGGCCGGGCCGCTCTGGCGGTCCACAACCGTCACGCTGTGGCCGGCCTTTGCCAGGTAATAGGCGGCGGTTGTGCCAATGACGCCGCTGCCGAGAATCAGGATTTTCATGTGCATTGCTCCAAAAGATGGTGCAGCTTACTGCCGCACAAAGGAATGCAGTTCGCTGGCCCGGTGGCAGCGCGCCAAGTGGCCGGCCGGCTCCTGTGCAAGCAGCGGCTGCAATTGCTCGCAACCCTCGGCCGCAAAGGGGCAGCGTTCACGGAAAAAACAGCCCTCGGGCAGGCGGCGGTTGCTGGGCAGTTCGGTCTCGCCCACAGCCAGGCCCGCATCCAGCGAGCGCCCGATTTCCGGCACCGAATCCAGCAGCAGCCGGGTATAGGGATGGGCCGGCTGCGACAGCACCGCAGAGGCCGCGCCCAGCTCCACAATCTGCCCCAGGTACATCACCGCGATGCGGTCGCACATATGGCGTATGACCGAGATGTTGTGCGAGATCAGGATGTAGGTCAGCCCCCGGCTGCTGCGCAGCTCGGCCAGCAGGTTGAGAATTTGCGCCTGCACCGAGATGTCCAGCGCCGAGGTGGGCTCATCGAGCACGATCACATCGGGCTGCGAGGACAGCGCACGCGCAATCGCAACGCGCTGGCGCTGGCCGCCAGAAAACTCGTGCGGATAGCGGTCCAGCTGCTCACGCCGCAAGCCCACCTGTTCGGCCAGTTCGCCGGCCAGTTGCCGCAGCTCGGCCGTGCTGCGCTTTTCCTTCAGGAACACCGGCTCGGTGATAACGCGCCACACCGGCAAGCGCGGGTCCAGCGAGGACTGCGGGTCCTGAAACACAATTTGCAGCTTGTGCGCGGTGCCCGCCGACCAGACCATGCGGCCCTCGGTGGGTGCCACCAGATGCGTCAGCACATTGGCCAGGGTGGACTTGCCGCAGCCCGACTCGCCCACCACACCCAGCACCTCGCCACGGCTTACCGAGAGGTCGATGCCGTTGAGGGCATGCACCACGGCCGTGGGGCGGCCCAGCCAGTCGGCGCCCACGGGGTAGCGCACGCGCACGGCGTCCAGTGTCAGTACGGGGTTCGTGTTCATAGGGTCTCCTTGGCAAACCAGCAGGCAGATTGGTGGTGGCTGGCCACTGCTTGCAGCGGCGGCTTGTGTTGGCACTGGGCTTGTGCCTGCGGGCAGCGCGGCGCAAAGCTGCAGCCCAGGAGTGGCTGCGACAAATTGGGCACGGTGCCTGGGATGGACTGCAGCAATTCACCCGGCAGCGCGCACTCCGGCAGGGCCCGCAGCAGGGCGCGGGTGTAGGGGTGCATGGGCGTGCCCAGCACCGCTGCGGTGGGCCCCGCTTCGACCACGCTGCCGGCATACATCACATAGACGCGGTCACAGAACTGCGACACCAGGGCCAGGTCGTGGCTGATGAAGAGGATGGCGGTGCCCAGGTCGCGCGCCTTGGCGCGCATGAGCTGCAGTACCTGCCGCTGCACCGTGACATCCAGGGCCGTGGTGGGTTCGTCGGCAATGATGATCTTGGGGTCGCAGCTAAAGGCCAGGGCAATCAGGATGCGCTGGCGCATGCCGCCGGAGAGTTCAAACGGGTAGCGTTGCAGCACCTGCTCGGGGTCGGCAATGCGCATGTCGCCCAGCAGGCGTATGGCCAGGGCGCGCGCCTCCTGCTTGCTGCAGGGGCGGTGCAGGCGAATCACTTCGAGCATCTGGCGCTCGATGCGCTGGGTCGGGTTGAGCGCGGTGAGCGGCTCCTGGAAGATCATGGACACATCGCGGCCACGGATGTCGAGCATGTCCTGCTCGCGCGCGGCCACCACATCGCGGCCCAGCAGCGTCACAGAGCCGCCGGTGACCTGGAAGCGCCCCTCGGGCAGCAGGCGCATGGCCATCATGGCGGTCACCGATTTGGCCGAGCCCGACTCGCCCACAATGCCCACGACTTCACCGCGCGCAATGCGCACCGTGACACCATTGACCGCGCGCACGGCGCCTTTATAGATGGGGAACTCAATCGACAGGTCCTGGATGTCCAGCACCGTTTGCGGGGTGGTGGTGGCGGTGGCGGAGGTGGAGGATGAAGGAGAAGTAGAGGTGTGCATGTCAGCGGCCTTTCTGCTTGGGATCGAGCAAGTCGCGCACACCGTCACCCAGCAGGTTGAAGCCGGTGGCAGTGAACAGGATGGCAAAGCCGGGGAAGGCCGAGTACCACCATTGGTCCAGGATGTAGTTGCGCCCGGTGGACACCATGGCACCCCACTCCGCCGTGGGTTGCTGCGCACCCAGACCGATGAACGACAGGGCCGAGGCCATCAGGATGGCGCCGCCCAGGTCCAGCGTGGCCTGCACGATCAGGGGCGGCATGGCGTTGCGTGCCACATGCCAGCGCAGCACCTGCCAGTTGGAGGCGCCAAATATTTTGGCCGCCTTCACATAGGGCATCTCGCGGATGGTCAGGGCCTGCCCGCGGGCCAGGCGCACATAAAAGGGTATGCGCACCAGCGCCATGGCCAGCATGGCATTCACCAGGCTCGGGCCCAGGGCCGCCGCCAGTGCCATGGTGATCACCAGCGAGGGCACCGACAGTACGATGTCCATGATGCGCATCAGCACCGTGTCCACCCTGCCGCCCATGATGCCGGAGATGCAGCCCAAGAGCGTGCCGCTGATGCCGGCAATGGCCACCACAAAAATGCCCACCCCCACCGACAACTGCCCACCATAGACCACGCGGCTGAACAGGTCGCGGCCCACCTCGTCGGTGCCAAACCAGTGGGCCGCACTTGGGGACAGCAGGCGCATCTTGAGGTTGATGGCATTGGGGTCGTGCGTGGCCACCCACGGGGCGCACAGCAACAGCAGCAAAACGGTGACGATCATCACCAGGCCCAGCAACGTGAGCGGGCTGCTGCGCAGGCGGTGGAACAAAAAGGCCCAGTCAAAGCCGCTGGCGGGAGCGGACAGGGTGGGTGCCATGGCTGTAGGGCTGCTCATCTCAGTTCACTCCTTGGATGCGGGGATCAATCAGCATGTAGACCAGGTCCACGGCCAGGTTCACCAGAACGTAGGCAAACGACACCACCACGGCAAAGCCCATCACGGCGGGGAAGTCCAGCGACTGGATGGAATTCACCACATAGGCGCCCATGCCGGGCCAGGCAAATACGGTTTCGGTCAGCACCGCGCCGTACAGCAAGTCGCCCAGCGCCAGGCCGAGCACGGTGACCGAGGGAATCAGTGCGTTGGGCAGCGCATGGCGGGCAATCACCTGCCATTTGGAGATGCCATTGGCGCGCGCCGTGCGCACATAGTCCTGCTGCAACTCATCGAGCATGGCCGAGCGGATTTGCCGCGCCACCACACCCAGGTGAATAAAGCCCAGGGTAAAGGCCGGCAGGATCAGGTGCTTGAGGGTGCTGACAAACGCCGGCCAGTCTCCTGCCAGCAGGCTGTCCACCAGGTACAGGCCGGTGACCCGCACGGGCGGCAGCATCTCCGAGCCAATGCGCCCGCCACCGGGCAGCCAGCCCAGGCTGCCATAAAAAGTCATGATCAGCAGCAGGCCCAGCCAGAAGGCCGGCGTGGAGATGCCGGTCACAGCCAGCGTGCGCACCACGTGGTCAATGGGCCGGTCGCGGTAGACCGCAGACAAAACGCCCAAGGGCGCGCCCACCAGCACGGCCAGCAGCAGCGCCACCAGGGCCAGCTCCAGCGTGGCCGGGAAAAAGATATTCAGGTCTTCGGCCACCGGGCGGTTGGTGCGCAGCGAAGTGCCCAGGTCCCCCTGCGCCGTGCCCTTGAGGTACTTCCAGTATTGCTCGGGCAGCGGGCGGTCCAGCCCCATCTGCACCCGGATGCTTTGCACCACTTCTTCGCTGGCGCGTTCGCCGGCCACCAGCCGGGCCGGGTCGCCCGGTATCAGGTGCGAGATGGAGAAGGTGATGACCGAGACGCCCAGCACCACCAACAGGAGGAAGACAAGGCGCTTGCGTATGACATTGACAAAGGACATGGCGATCTTTCTGGATCAGGGACAGGGACGGATCCGGGGCGGCGGGGCAGGGCTGACAAACGCGTGGTCTGCCAGCCCGCCCCGCCACGTTTCCTAGCGCGACTTGGACATGCCGCCAAAGTTGTAGATCTGCTCCAGCATGGGGTTGAAGACAAAGCCGTTCACGCTGTCGCGCCGTGCGATCTGGCTGTTCTTCTGGTACAGCAGCACATAGGGCGCGTCCTGCACCACGATGTCCTGCGCCTGCTTGTAGAGCTTGACGCGCTGCGCCTGCACGGTTTCCGAGGCCGCAGTGCGGATCAGCGTGTCCACCTTGGGGTTGGAGTAGAAAGCCCGGTTGCCGGCCATGCCCTGTTTCTTCGAGTCAAACCAGAAGTTCATGAACATGTAGGGGTCGGCAAAGTCGGGGCTCCAGTTGCCCACGGCAATCTCGAACTCTCCCTTGCCCAGGCGTTCGCGGAAGGCGGCCTGCGCAATCTTTTCCAGCTTGACCTCAATACCCAGCGGGGCCAGGTTGGCCTGCAGCGTCAGGCCAATAGGCTCCCAGCGTGGGTCCTTGTCGGAGTACAGAAAGCTCAGCTTGTTGGGCTTGTTGCCGGCCTTGGCAAACTCGGCCTTGGCCTTGCCCAGGTCCTGCTTGAACTGGAACACGCTGGCGTCCGATCCCCACATGCCCACCGGAATCGGGCCGCGCAGCTGCTTGGCCTTGCCATCCAGAATGCCGTCGATGATGCCGGTGTAGTCCATCGCCCAGGAGATGGCGCGGCGCACTTCGGGCTTGTCCAGGCCCGGCTTGTTGTTGTTCAGGTACAGGATGGTGGTGCTCAGGCTGGGGAACTCTTCGATCTTGAGTCCGGGCTTGCCCTTCATGGCGCTGAGCTGGTCGCCCGGCAAGTCCTCGGCGATGTCGAGGTCACCGTTTTCCAGCTGCAGGCGCCGTGCCGAGGCCTCGCCCACAATCTTGATGCGCACCTTGGAGAACGCCACCTTGGGTCCGGCAAAGTGGGGGTTGGGCTCCAGCACCAGGGACTGGCCCTTTTCCCAGCTGGCCAGGCGGTAGGGGCCCGAGCCTGCGGTGTTGCCCGCCAGCCAGCCCTTGGCCGCGTCGCCGTCACGCACTTTGGTTTCCACCTTGGGGTTGACAATGCCCGCGCCATTGTTGGCCAGGGTGTAGAGGAAGGGCGTGTAGGCCGAGGCCAGCTGGAAGCGCACGGCCATGGGGCCGGTGACCGTGACCACCGTGTTGGCCGGGAAAGCCTCCGAGGGGCCTTGCTTGAGGCCAAACATGCGGTCAAACGAGTACTTGACCGCTGCGGCATCCACGCCAGTGCCATCATCAAACTTGTTGCCGGACTTGAGTTTGAAATCCCAGGTCAGGCCGTCCTTGGACACCTTCCAGCTCTCGGCCAGTTCGGGCTCCACTTCGGTGCTGCCCTTGCCATCTACCGACTTGTAGCGCACCAGGCGCTGGTACGCGTGGTAGGAGGCGGTCCAGTCGTTGTTGTCCATGGTGACGCCGGGGTCCAGCGTTTGCGGGTCGGCCGTCTTGCCGATTACCAGCACGTCTTTGGCACTCTGTGCCAGCACCGGTGTGGCGCTCAGTGCCAGGGCCGCCAGCACGGTTGCCAGCATGCTGGATGGACGAAAAGGAACATGCTTGCGCGATGCTACAGCTCGGTGGTCATGGGTCATCTATCACTCCTTCTGCTTAAAAAACGGCTCCGTCAGACCATCTGACCAAGCCCCCTACAAAACACCAGCCAACAGTTCCCCCTGCGGCGAAAAAGTGCGCCGCAAATATGTGCGAAACGGGGGGGAATGCCGGGCTACTTCATGTACTGGCCGAACAGCTCCTGCGCCTGGGACAGGAGCTTCATCTGCTCGCGTACGCTGTCGCCCAATTCGTCAATCACGTCCTGGATCAACAGGTTCAAACTGAAATGGATGGCCGTGGTGGGGCGGAAGAAAAAGCCTTCTTCGGAAGGCAGTGCCACCACATACGGTGTGATGGCGGCGGCCCAGTCGCACAGCTCATCGCAGAAGATCACCACATCGGCGCCGCGGTCGCGCGCGGCCTTGGCCAGCACCGGCCCGTTGCGGCCGTAGCGGTAGGTGTCAATGATGATGAGCGTGCGCCGGGGCGCCGGGTCGGTCAGCAGCCGGGCGTAGACCCCATCGGTGCCATCAAGCTCATGCACGTTGGCGCGCACATAGCCCAGGCGCTGCACCAGGCCGTTGGCCAGATAGCCCATGGTCTGAAAGCCCGTGGCATACACGCTGTCGGAGCGCGCCACCAGGCCCACGATGTCACGCCAGAAGGGCTGCTGGCAGACCTCGCAGGCGCGCAGCGTGGCGGCCGCAGCACTTTGGTAGTGGGCCTCATGGTCGGAGGCGGCGCGCGAGCGCTGGAAGTCGTCAAAGCGCTTGCCGATGGTGCGCAACTCGCTGCCATAGAGTTCGTTCTTGAGTGCGTCCTTGGCGGCCGCAGCACTCTCAAAGCCCAGCTTCTTGAAGAAGCGGGTCACCGTCATGGGGCTGACATGGGCACGGTCGGCAATGGTGCCGCTGGTGTCTACCAGGAGGGCGGTGGGGTGGGCCACGAAGTAGGCCGCAATGCGTCGCTCGAGCTTGGTAAACACGTCCTGCCGGTCGTTGACCAGCGCGATGAATTCATTTTCCATGTCTGTTGAAGGCCGCCGTGTTTCACTTGTTGGTGGGGTGAAGGCATTGCAACAGGTATTTATCTAACATTCCATAACAAAAGATACAGATGAAACATTTTTTGGTTTCAGAGCCACACAATGGAAAAGACTCAATCGCCATTGCACTGCCGCTGGCATGAATGGAATGATGGACAGTGGAAGTCAGCCGGCGATGCAGAACCCAACGCCCTCCTAAAATACTTCATGCCCCACATCGAATCCTGTCTCTTCCACGGACTGCCCGCAGTCCGCCTGTCTGCCCCCGATGGCAGCACTGCCACCATCACTTTGCACGGCGCCCATGTGGTGTCCTGGAAGACGCCGCAGGGCGTGGAGCAGCTGTACCTGAGCCCCAACACGCGCTTCGAGCCGGGCCAGGCCATACGCGGCGGCGTGCCGGTGGTGTTTCCGCAGTTCAACACCCGCGGTGTGTTGCCGCGCCACGGCTTTGCGCGTACCTGCCGTTGGGCGGTGGCAGAGGAGCCGAATGCAGATGAGCAGGCCTGCAGCGTCACCCTGGCCCTGCAAAGCCACAAGGTTATCAAGTCGCTCTGGCCGTATGCATTCGCCTGCGAGCTCACCGTGGCGCTGCAGGACAGCAGCCTGGTGATGAAGCTCACCGTGCGCAACCTGGGGCAAGAGCGCTTTGGCTTTCAGGCCGCGCTGCACACCTACCTGGCCATTGGCTCGATTGACAGCGTGCAACTCACCGGCCTGGACGGCTACACCTTTGAAGATTGCACCGAGGCCGGTGGCAACACCCTGCAGCCGCACACGGCCCTGCAAGCGCATGCCGCAGTGGACCGCATTTACTTTGATGCGCCCGATTCGGTGCAACTGCAATCGGCCAACGGTCATCTGCAATTGCAGCAGAGCGGATTCAACGACTCCGTGGTGTGGAACCCCGGCGGCTTTGGCGCCAATGCGCCGCCCGATTTGCCGCAGGACGGCTACAAGCATTTCCTGTGCATTGAGGCTGCGCGCATCGGCAAGCCGGTGGTGCTTGACGCAGCCGAAGTCTGGAGTGGCAGCCAAACGCTGCGGGTGGCTTGAACACACAGGGCGCCATGCCTTGACGCGCCAGCGGCCTAGCACAGGAAGCCCGCCAAAACGCAGACGGCAGGCAAGAATAAAAAGCCCTGAATTTCAGGCCTGCCTGC
The DNA here is from genome assembly GCF_003415675.1 of Rhodoferax lacus. Taxonomy (GTDB): domain Bacteria; phylum Pseudomonadota; class Gammaproteobacteria; order Burkholderiales; family Burkholderiaceae_C; genus Allorhodoferax; species Allorhodoferax lacus. The sequence goes on along the minus strand of NZ_QFZK01000012.1, from coordinate 13,224 downwards.
CAAACAGGCAGCCTAGGGAAAGCCAATACCCATGCGGTCTGGCGGGGTTGTCCTTGGAGTTATCCCCAGAGCGTTCCACAGAAAGTGGGGACGGGAGCGCAGGGCTTGCACGGTGGTTTTGGCCGATAATCGTGGTATGAGCGAAGCCCCCACCCAAGCCCCTGCCGATATCCCCGCACGTCCGGCCTTGCCCGACCACCTGTCGGCCGATCAGCGCAGTCCGCACCACCTGGCCGCCGTGTTTGAACACGACATCGGCATCCGCCTCAATGGCAAAGAACGCACCGATGTGGAGGAATACTGCATCAGCGAAGGCTGGGTGAAAGTGCCCGCAGGCAAGACCCTGGACCGCAAGGGCAAGCCCCTGCTGATCAAGCTCAAGGGCACGGTCGAAGCCTATTACCTTTGAAGGTCGCCGCGCCGCCGCCGCGCATCAACCGGCTGAGTCATCGTCCGTCGAGCGGCCACTGCGCGCAATCGAGCGCAGCAGCCACAGGCCGCCCACCACCGCGGCCACAAAACCCATAAAGCCAAACAGGGGCAGGCCCAACACGGTGGGGCCGCCCTGCACGTTCATCACGATGGACGAACCCACAATCAGCGCTGCAATCACCAGGGCCATGGCCAGGCGGCTGGCAGCGCGGTCCACCTGGTCGCCCACCCGCTTGAGGTGGGCCAGCTCGATGCCCACCTGCACGCGGCCGCGGCGCGCATTGCGCAGCAGGCGCGAGAGATCTTCCGGCAGTTGCTCGGCCACACTCAGCAAACGCAGCAGGCCCTTCCAGCCACGCCGGGCCAGCGCCTGCGGCCGGTAACCGGCACGCACCACCTGGCGCAACAGGGGCGTGGCCAGGGTGACCACATGGAAGGCGGGGTCCAGCCCGCGGCCCATGCCCTCCAGCGAGATAAAGGCCTTGACCAGCAGCGCCAAGTCAGAGGGCAGGCTCAGGTGGTTGTCGCGCAATATGGCGGCAATGTCGCCCAGCATTTGGCCCAGGTTCAGGTCGGCCAGGCGGCTGCCGTGGTACTGGTCCACAAAGGTTTCGATCTCGGCTTCCAGCTGGGACAGGCTCACGCCGTGGTCATCCCCGGCCCAGTCCAGCAGCACGTCGCACACCTTTTGCGCATCGCGCTGCACCAGACCCGAGAGCAGCTGCAACACATCGCTGCGCCTGCGCTCGGACAAGCGCCCCACCATGCCAAAGTCAATAAAGGCAATGCGGTTGTCCTCCAGGTAAAACACATTGCCGGGGTGCGGGTCGGCGTGGAAGAAGCCGTCCTGCACAATCATTTTCAGGACCGCCTGCGCACCGCGCCGGGCCAGCAGCGCGCGGTCAAAACCGTCCTCCACCAGAAGACGCTGCAACTGGTCGCCGGGCACGCCCTGCACATAGTCCTGCACGTTCACGCGCACGCCGGTGTGCTGCCAGTGCACGCGCGGCACCACGATGCAGGGCAGGCTGTGCAGGTTCTGCGCAATGCGCTCGGCATTGCGGCACTCCACCGCCAGGTCCAGCTCGCGGCGCAGCGACTTGGCAAACTCGCGCACCAGCAGCGGGGCATGGTAGGGCTTGAGCCAGGCCAGGTTGGCCTCGGCCAGTGCAGCCAGATGCGCCAGCAGGGCCAGGTCGGCTTCGATGGTCTCGGCAATGCCGGGCCTGCGGATTTTGACGATGACCTCGCTGCCGTCCTTCAGCCGCGCCCGGTGCACCTGGGCAATCGATGCCGCAGCCAGAGGGAGCGGGTCAAAGTGTGCAAAGACGTCTTCGGGCTCGCCCCCCAGGTCCTCGCGCAGCTGGGGTCGCAGCTGCTCCATGGGCACGGCGGGTACCTGGTTGTGCAGCTTGCCGAACTCGGCAATCCATTCGGGCCCCAGCAGGTCGGAGCGGCCCGCCAGCAGCTGGCCCAGTTTGACAAAGGCAGGCCCCAGTTCTTCCATGGCCATGCGCACTTGCACCGCAGGGGGCAACTGGGCCAGGTCTGCGGCGTGCTCCCAGTGCAGCATGTGGCCGGCCTGCTCCAGGCGGCCGGCCAGCCCCAGGCGGCGCACGCTGTCGCCCAAGCCGTGGCGTATGAGCACACCGGCGATGTCGTAGAGGCGCCCTATGTCGCGAACAGCAGCCAGGGAATCGCTCAGCATGGGGCAGGTCTTTGGAAAAGAGGGGGTAGCAGGACTTTACAGCAGACCCGCCAGGCCACGCGTTCACCCAGAGTGGGCGGCATGGCTGTGCATTGCGATATGACAAGCTTTGTCATCAATCAGTCACACGCCACCGTGAAAATCCTGCCCATGAGTTCACCCGCTGCCCCAGCCCTTGAAGCGCGCCTGGCGCGGTGCGAGGCGCTCTGAGCACGCTGGGTTCCCCCACCTACGGCGCTGATGCCTCCGGCCTGATTTGCGGCTTCCGCTTTGATGCCACCGGCCTGGGCCAGCCCGTGAGCGCCTCCGAGGCGCTGCAGTGGCTCAACCACGCCAGCGTGACCGACTCGCCGCAGGCCGCCGGCTTCGTGTGGCTGCACTTCAACCTGGCCCATGCCGCCGCCGAGAAATGGCTGCACGACCACGTCACCCTGTCTGACCAGTTTTACGAATCGCTGCGCGACGGCTCGCGCTCCACGCGCGTGGAGCTGGACGACGACATGCTGGTGGCCGTGGTCAACGACGTGCACTACGACTTTGCCTTCGAGCCCTCCGACATCTCCACCCTGTGGCTGTCGGTGGGGCCGCGCCTGGTGGTCAGCGCGCGGCTGCAACCCCTGCGCTCCATAGACCGGCTGCGCGACGCGGTCAAGCGCGGCGCCAAGCTCAGCTCATCGGTGGAGCTGCTGGTGCACCTGATGCACGACCAGGGTGATGTGCTGGTGAACATTGTGCGCGGAACCACCTTGCGCGTGGACGGTATTGAAGACACCCTGCTGGCCGGGAGGCTGGAGAAAAAGCGTGCCGACCTGGGCTCGCTGCGGCGGCTGCTGGTGCGCCTGCAGCGCCTGCTGGCGCCGGAGCCCGCTGCCCTGTTTCGCCTGCTCAAGAAACCGCCCGCCTGGATTGTCGAAGACGACCTGCAGGAACTGCGCCAGTCCACCGAAGAATTCAACGTGGCCCTGAGCGACATGGCCGCGCTGCAGGAGCGCATCAAGCTCTTGCAGGAAGAAATTGCCGGGCGCGTGGCCGAGGCCAACAACCGCATCCTGTATGTGCTGACGGTGGTGACCGTGCTGGCCCTGCCCATCAACATCATGGCCGGCCTGTTTGGCATGAACGTGGGCGGCATTCCGTTTGGAGAAAACGCGCACGGTTTCTGGATTGTGGTGGCCATAGTGGCCATCTTCACGCTGACGGCGGCCTGGCTTGCCTTCCGGCGTCCGCGCGATTAGCAACCATGCCGACCGCGTTCTATCTGGTGCTGGGGGTGCAGTTCCTCTCCACCCTGGCCGACAATGCCTTCCTGATCGTGGCCATTGCCCGTGTCATGGAGCTCAGTGGTCCGGCCTGGCTGATCCCGCTGCTCAAGATCAGCTTCACCCTGTTCTATGTGCTGCTGGCGCCCTTTGTGGGGCCGCTGGCCGATGCCATGCCCAAGGGTCGCGTCATGTTGCTGGCCAATGCGCTCAAGGTGCTGGCCTTGCTGCTGCTGCTCTCGGGTTGCAACCCGGTGCTGGCCATTGGCCTGGCCGGCTTTGGCTCGGCCATGTATGCACCGGCCAAATACGGCCTGATCACCGAGCTGCTGCCCGTGCGCGAGCTGGTGCGCGCCAATGGCTATTTCGAGAGCGCCACGGTGTGTGCCGTGATCCTGGGCACGGTGCTGGGCGGCCTGCTGGTGAGCCCGCTGATGCCGCTGCTGTCCATGCCTTTCGTTCTGGTGCAAGCCGCGCCCACCGCCCTGGTGGCCGGCATGCTGGTGCTCTTGAGCATGAACGCTGTGGCCCTGCTGCTGAGCGTGCTGGTGCGGGACAGCGGCGCCCGCTATGACCGCCACTCCTTCCACCCGCGTGCCCTGCTGCGGCGCTTCTGGAGTGAGAACCGTGTGCTCTGGCGCGACGCTTTGGGCGGACTGTCCATGTCGGTCACCACGCTGCTGTGGGGCGTGGGCGCGACACTTCAACTGATCGTGCTGCGCTGGGCCCATGAGGCCCTGGGCCTGCCGCTGGCACAAGCCGCCTACCTGCAGGGCGTCACCGCTTTGGGTGTGGTGCTGGGTGCCGTGCTGGCCACGCGCTGGGTGGCACTGGCACAGGCCCAGCGGCTGCTGCCGGTTGGCATGGTCATGGGCCTGTTGGTGCCCTTGCTGCTGTGCATCAGCAACCCCTTCACCGCCGCCCTGCTGTTGGTGCTGGTGGGGGCCCTGGCCGGGTTTTTTGTGGTGCCCATGAATGCGCTGCTGCAGCACCGTGGCTGCACCCTGCTGACGGCCGGGCGCTCGATTGCCGTGCAGGGCTTCAACGAAAACGGCGGCATGCTCTTGATGCTGGGCTTCTATGCCGGTGCCATCGCACTGGAGGTGCCCCTGGCCCCGCTGATCATCGGCTTTGCGGTGATGGTCAGCGGCGGCATGCTGCTGATCTGGCTTAGGTCTCGCGCCTGAAGATACCCAGCCCGGTGCGCTTGGCATCGTGCTTGGCCAGGGCCGCCAGGTTGGCGATTTCTTCGGCGCGGGAGTACAGGCTGCCGTTGATCGTGACCGCACCAATCGACACCGTGGTGCAGGGGAAGAAGCGCTGCACGCCGTGCCGGTCCTCGGCCTGTATGCCGCCTGCCTTGCGGGCTTCCTCATCAAACATCTCGCGGGCGCGTTCATTGAACTCGGCCACCAGGCGCTCGCAGCGCACCAGCCAGTCGGTGCTCTGGAACAGCAATATGAAATCATCCCCGCCCACATGGCCCAGAAAGTCGCGTTGCGAATCGCACTGCTCCATGGCAATGCGCGCGATCAGGCGGATCATCTCGTCGCCACGCCAGTAGCCGTAGTAGTCGTTGTAGGGCTTGAAGTTGTTCAGGTCGGCATAGCAGGCCACAAAGGCCACCTTCTTTTTCAGCAGCCGCTCAATGTGCTGGCTGATGGGAATGTTGCCGGGCAGGAAGGTCAGCGGATTGGCGTGGCGTGCGGCTTCGATGCGCGTCTCGGTCACCGAGCGCACCAGCTGGTCGCCGGTGCCCAGGCCGATGTAGCGGCCGTGTTCGGTGACGATGAAGCCGTCGCTCAGGTAGCGCTGGTCCTGCGAGGTCAGGATGCCCACCAGCTCGTCAATGTTGTGCTCGCGCTCGATGATGCGCGGCGCCAGGTTGGTATGCAGGGCACAGGGCTTGCGGCCCCAGACCTCCCGGTAGTACAGCTTGGTGTACTCGTTCATGAAGCCGGCGCGGTTGATGATGCCTATGGGCTTGTCGCCTTCGAGCACGGCCAGTGCATGCAGCTCGGCGTTGGCCAGGAAGATGCGTGCCACCTCGTCATTGCTCTCGTCCTGCGACACCGTGGGTGCGGGTGTGACGGAGAGGTTGCGTATCTGTCCGGCCACGGCCGCACGGCTGAGTTCGGGGAACACCGCCACCTGCCGCTCGCTCATCACGCGCAGCACCTCGGGTCCCACATGCGCCATGGGCGTGCGGTCCGGATGGCCCAGAAAATAGCCCTGCCCGTAGTCAATGCCCAGATCGCGCAGCACGCGCAGGTCGTCGGCTGTCTCTATGCCCTCGGCCACCAGCTCGCTGCCAAAGATGCTGGCAATCTGCTGCAGCGCCTGGATGGTCTTGAGCTTGTCGCCCTGTGTGCTGACGTCCTTGATGAAGTAGCGGTCAATCTTGACGATGTCGGGCTTGAGCTGTGACCACAGGCGCAGGCTGGAGTGGCCGTCACCAAAGTCATCCAGAGCCAGGCCAATGCCGGTGCCGCGCAGGGCACCTACCGCTTCGGCCAGCTGGTCCATGTCGGCCACGCGCTCGTGCTCGGTGATTTCCAGCACCAGTTCGCGCGGCAGCACGCCCAGTGTGTTGGCCAGCTCCGCCATGTGGCCCGGCCCCCGCGTTTGCATGAGCTGGGTCAGCACCCCCGCACTCACGTTCACAAACAGCCGGCCACTGGCCTTGAGCAGGCCCCACTGGGTCAGGATGCAGACCAGTGCCGCGTATTCAAATTCGAAGCGCAGGTTCTCTTCTGCGGCGGCCCGCAGCAGGGCGTCTGGCGTGTGCAGCGGCGTGCCGCGCGGCCCGCGTATCAGCGCCTCGTGCGCGTAGACGCCGGTCTTGGCCAGATGCACCAGGGGCTGGAAGACCGGATAGATGCTCTTGTCGTGCAGCACACGGCCCAGGGGCTCCAGGGATTCGATGAAGTGGGCAGCTGCAGTTGAAAGGTCAGGTTTCATAGCGCAAGCGCCCTTTTTGTGTGCGCCAATGCTAGGTGCGCTTGATGAAGCGCCTGTGACAAACAGGAGTCTGGCAAAGACTTCAAATTGTCAAAAAAGCATCACGAAAACGTCGCAGGCCCTCTTTAGCCTAGCGCTGTGAAAAACACCGACGACCTCCTCATTGAGTCCTTTGCCACCAAGCCCGCAAGCCTGCGCATTGCGGTGGTGACGGAGACCTTCGCCCCCGAAGTCAACGGCGTCGCCATGACGCTCGGACGCATCGTGGAGGGCTTGCTGCAGCGCGGACACGCGGTGCAGATGGTGCGACCGCGCCAGAGCCGCGAGGCCAGCGAACCGCATGCGCCACGCGAAGGCCTGGACCAGGTACTGTCGCACGGCATTCCCGTGCCCACTTATGGCGAACTACGCTTTGGCCTTCCATCCAAGGGCCGTCTGGTCAAGCTGTGGAGCGAGCAGCGGCCCGACCTGGTGCACGTGGTTACCGAAGGCCCGCTGGGCTGGTCGGCTGTGGCAGCAGCGCGCAAGCTGCACCTGCCCATTACCAGCTCGTTTCACACCAACTTTCACAGCTATTCGCAGCACTACGGCATGGGCCTTCTGAAGTCGCCCATCGAGAGCTATCTGCGCAAGCTGCACAACCGCACCCAGGCCACCATGGTGCCCACACGGGCCATGCAGCAGGAGCTGCAGGGGCGCGGCTATGACAACGTGACCGTGGTCTCGCGCGGTGTGGAGATTGAACTCTTCAACCCGGCGCGCCGCTCCGAAGCGCTGCGTGCCAGCTGGGGCGTGCAGCCTGATGACCTGGTGGTGATTCTGGTGGGCCGTCTGGCCAAGGAAAAGAATGTGCAACTGGTGGTCACGGCCTTCCGTGCCATACAAGCCAAGCAGCCGCGTGCCAAGCTGGTGTTCGTGGGCGATGGCCCCTTGCGCAAGTCGCTCGAAGAGGCCTGCCCCGATGCCCACTTTGCCGGCACACGCAAACACGAAGAACTTGCCACCCACTACGCGTCGGGCGACCTGTTCCTGTTCCCCAGCCTGACCGAGACCTTTGGCAACGTGGTGCCCGAGGCACTGGCCAGCGGCCTGGCCGTGCTGTCCTATGCGAATGCCGCAGCGCAGGAGCTCATCGTCAGCCACCACAACGGTGTGCTGGTGGCCAATGCCGACGAGACGGCTTTTGTGAACGCCTCGGTAGAGCTGGCGCAGGACCGGGTGCACCAGCAGCAACTGCGCATGCAGGCACCGCGCAGCGTGGCCTTTCTGGCCTGGAGTGCGGTGGCCGACAGCTTTGAGGCCGTGCTGCGCGAGGTGCTGGCCCGCCACGGCCGCCTGTTCAGCGCTGCGGGCTCTGCCCCGCAGCCACTGGCCTCACTGACGCCAGCGCAAGAGCGCCTGACCCATCCGCACCTGGGTCCCCTGCACTAAACCCGCGCACAGGCTGAAGCCAGCAGGTGCCAGCACGATCACCGTAGACCCATGCTGGAACCAACCCATCTCCTGACCCTTGGCCATGCTGGCGTTGCAGGCCATGGTCTTGGACCCTTTGTAGCCCATGTGAAACAGCACATCCAGAAAATGCAGCCGTATGCTGGCCACCAGAATCGCAGCCACCGGCACCAACGCAATGCGCTGGCCTGCCAGCGGCCCTTCGCCGTTCAGGCGGGTGCTCAGAAAGGCGCGCTCGTTTTTGCAGAACAGTTTTTCCACGCGCTTCAGGGCAATCGGGTTGACGTTCCAGGTGTCGCCGGAAAAGTAGCGCACCTTCTCCACCGTGCAGTCATAGGGCGCGTGGAAGCGGTGGTACATGCTGGAGGTCAGGCGCAGGGTGACAAAGCTGCCGTCTCTCCAGGCCTCCAGGTCTTCCTCGGTGCCCAGCAGGTCTTCGAGCGTGTAGGGGAAGCCCTTGGCCTGAAACACCTGCGTGCCTTCGATAGGACCATGCGCGCCAATGATGGCGTCCACCGGGCTGCTGAGTATGTCTGCGCTGGTGTCGATGCTGCGTGCGCCATCCTTGAGTTCGCGGGTAAAGCAGTCGTGCATGCTTTTGAAGTGCTGCTGTCTGGCTTCGCGCAGGTCCAGGTCGCTGAAGAATTTCCAGATGGCAATCGAGGCACGCGCCACCAGCGGGTTTTCGATCTTGCTGAAGCGCCCAACAAACTGGGTCAACCAGCGCCGCGGCAGGCGGTTGGTCAGCAGGAAGTTCAGGTCTTCGTTGGCCAAAAGATTGTGAATGTGTTTTCTGAGAGTCATGTTGAAAGTATCCCCTATGTGTTTAGCAAGGAAGGTTGTGTCCCGTGAATGAAGTGATTGGAATTGATACGCTGGCGCTGTATGCCGTTGGCAGTGCAGCCCTGTTTGTGGCGGTGAAAAAAGCCCGGGCCCGCGCCCAGTTGTCCTTTGCCAAGCACCGCTCGCTGGCCGGTCACCCGCGCATGGCGCGCCGCGTGGCAGCGCTGTTGCCCAGCTACACCTACGAGGAAGACCAGGCCTTTGCCGTGGATGGCGCCCCACCCGATGTGGTGGCCAAGCGCCGTGCCGCGTTTGAAAGTTTGATAGAGCGCTGCCAGGCCCGCTACCCCAAGACCCTGCAGGCCGGGGCCGAGGCCGCAGAGACCTTGTCGGACCTGCAGTTTGTGAGCGCCTACCGCACACCGTTCCAGTTCCGCAAGCTCGCAGCCAAAGGCCTGAAGGTGGGCTCCTTTGTGCAAAGCACCGAGGGCGTGACCGTGACCGACCTGGACGGCAACCGCTTTTATGACCTGACCGGCTCCTACGGCGTCAACCTGTTTGGCAATGACTTCTACAAGGACTGCATGGACCGGGGCGCCGACATCGTGCGCGTGGTGGGCCCGGTGCTGGGCGCCTACCACCCGGTGGTGCTGGACAACCTGCAGCGCATCAAGACGATTAGCGGCATGGAGGAAGTGTCCTTCCACATGTCCGGCACCGAAGCCGTCATGCAAGCCGTGCGCCTGGCGCGTTACCACACGGGCCGCAAGAAGCTGGTGCGCTTTTGTGGCTCGTACCACGGCTGGTGGGGCGATGTGCAGCCCGGCATTGGCAACCCCATGCCCGCCACCGACACGCTGAACCTGACCGAGATGGGCGAAGGCACCCTGCGCGTCTTGCGCAGCCGCCGTGACATTGCCTGCGTGCTGATCAACCCGCTGCAGGCCCTGCACCCCAACGCGCCCGCGCCCAGCGATGGCGCGCTGCTGGACAGCTCGCGCAAGGCCCACTTTGACAAGGCCGCCTACACCGCCTGGCTGCAGGAACTGCGCCGCATCTGTGATGCGCGCTGCATTGCCCTGATATTTGACGAAGTGTTCATGGGCTTCCGTCTGGCCAAGGGTGGCGCGCAGGAATACTTTGGCGTGCGTGCCGACCTGGTCACCTACGGCAAGACGCTGGGCGGCGGCCTGCCGGTGGGTGTGGTGTGCGGCAAGCGCGTCTGGATGCGGCGCTTCCGTGAAGGCTCGCCCGCTGACATCTGCTTTGCCCGCGGCACCTTCAATGCCCATCCCTATGTAATGGCGGCCATGAATGTGTTCTTGAAGCGCCTGGAAGACGAAGACATTGCCACCCTCTATGCCCATGTGGATGCCACCTGGAGCCAGCGCGCGGCCCTCATGAACACACGCCTGCAGCAGGCCGGCCTGCCGGTGCAGGTGGCCGACATGTCCACGGTGTGGACCGTGCTGTACACGCAGCCTGCAAGCTTCAACTGGTTGTTTCAACATTACTTGCGCCAGGAGGGCGTGGCCTTGAGTTGGGTGGGATCGGCGCGCATCATCTGGAGCCTGAATTTCAGCGACGAAGAGTTTGAGCAGGTGCTGCAGTGCTTTGTGCGCGCGGGCCTGGCGATGCAGGCTGACGGTTGGTGGTGGACCGATGGGCTCACCACCAACAAGACCATCAAGCGCCGTTTGCTGCGGGAGATGCTGGCGGCCAAGTTTGCTTGAGCTTGAGTGCAGGGTCGCAAGGGGTGGAGCCTCTTGCGGCCCTGCAGAACAGGGGACACAAAAAAAGGGCGCTGTGGGCGCCCCTTCTTGTGCCGGGTCTGGCTCAGGCCACGGGGCCCAGGGTACCGCGCTTCTCGATCAACTCGCCGCGCAGCAGCGCCAGCGGTGCTTCGTGGTAGAGGTAGATGTCATGGAAGGGGTCGGTCAGGATCTTGGTCATCCAGACCAGGCCGGACATCACGTCCTTCAGGAAGAACAGGTGCACGGTGCGAAACAGCAGGCCGCCCACGCCGATGTACAGCCACAGCATGCCGGTGTGGCGTGCAAAGCCCTCGAAGGTGGTGGCCGCTTCGAACAGGCCGAAGGCCGTGGGCTGGACCAGCAGCAACACAGGAGCGGCGGCCCAGATGGACAGCAGCACGATTTTGCGGCGCAGGTTGTAGCCGACCTTGATTTCTTCCTTGGTCTCCTGCGTGGCCTGGTTCACTTCGTCGTAGCCCAGGGGCTCGAAGAAGAAGTGGCCAGACTGGCGCGTGGTCATGGACACCAGCCAGGCCACCAAGGCGGCTGCGGCCGGGTCGATGAACAGCAGGGCATAGGCCGCCAGAAAGCTGATCGCGCTGATCAGGTGCAGGGTCTGGTTGATGCGGCTGTGGTGGTAATAGCGGTGGTCATCCCAGCGCTGGATTTTGAGTTGGCGAAAGAATTCGTTCATGCGAGGAAACTCCTGTTGCGGAGCCTCCATGCTAAAAAGCTTTGATTGCAACGGTGTGACAAATGCCGTGACGGTTTGGTTAATACCTTCGCGTTGGCCGACCTTGGGGCGGGTTCTGGCTGGGGCGGCTTTTGTTTCGTTCGCTGCGGCGCAAGGGCTGTGCCGGGTTCCTCATGGTGGGGTACCACAAATCGTCACCCGGCACAGCCCTTGCGACGCGGGTCTGCGGTTGGGCGCTATTCAGAACAGAAGGCACGGGGCTGGCTGAATGGGTGGAGCTTGTGGGACGGTGAGCGCCCTTGGGAATGGCTGGGCAGACTGGAGGTTTGAAAGGGGTGATTTGCGATGACGCGACTGCCGAGGGAGCGGTCGTTCGAATGCTGCTTCCCAAGGGAACTGGGGATTGCTCGGGTTGAAATAGTCTAGGCGATGGCTTTGTCGAATGTGTTATATCTCCACACGCGTGCAGCCCAGCCCGGTAGATGCTTGATGTCGATTGACTTTTTATAATCTTCACAAACTTTCTGTCCGACTGAGCACCGGATTTATCCGGTGGTTTGCAGACTATAAATAAGTAAGGCCTCATGAATCCCTCCGAGTCAGACATCGTCGCCCTGCCCATGGGGTTTCTGTCCTATCGAGATCAGCTTCGAGTTGTGGGATATGACTTGGTGCGCTACACAATGGAGCATGCGCGGCGAGAGGCAAGCAAGTATCGACATCCGACTGAAGACTACGAGTACGCGATTCATAAGATTGAATTTATTGAAGTCCACGATGGTCAGATATTCATCAATCGGAATCCCTTCTACTCGTCCGCTACGCGTGTCACGGATTGGACGAAGTACCACGTCGAGAAAGAAAAACCACAGGGCTTTGGAATACTCAAGACATGGTTCACTGAGCCCGCACATGCCGTACTTACGGCAATTGTCCCGCCATTCGGCCTTACTTTGCTAGGCCTGGCGGCAGTGAGCGACAGACTGGAAGCCAAGCAACAACGCGAGAGGCGTGAACTACTTGCTCGTCTGTCGGAACGGCCAAAATTCATGCTCCCGTACTCGCGCACATGAGGCCTAACCCCTCGCTCAAGCTGAGCGCCAACGGCAGGACACTTAGCTCGAACTTTAGGCCGCAAAAGAATATGTCACATATATCGGAACGATTCATTGGCGCCATTGCGCGAAACCTTGCAGAGCTTCAGCGAGCCATTCACAACCGCGACGCCATGACGGTGCTTGAAACAGAGCGCGCTACTGGGTACGCCATCTTCCGAGTCGCGTATCTGGCGCTCTACAACGACTACATGGCTCACGCAATGAAGGTCTTTGAGAACAGCAGACGCGTTGCGAGCATCTGGTATCTCTACAGAACTGATCAGGGTGTCTGCGATGGGTTTATGCGAAAGGCGTCCATTGACATCCAAGCAATCAAAGAGATGTCGGCACGGCTGAAGACGGTCCGCGACTCGACGCACTTCCACATCGACGTCGAAAGTGTCGCTGACACGAAGAGTGTTTGGCGCGAGGCCGGGATAAAGGGAAGCGCGCTCTCAGGGGCAGTCGACAACGCTTGGTGCGTGGTGACACACCTGCAGCAGCACTACGGCCTACCAGTCGTCGAGCTCCTGCCTGAGTTCAACAAAGAGCACCTTCGCAAGCAGGTTCGTCAGTTCATGCTGTCAGGTACGGCCTAACTCTGCGTATATGGACTCCCCCACAAGCGCAAGAAACTGACCGATAGTTTGGCTTGCTGGGATGCGCCTGCAGTCGTATATCCGGCATCTAAAGTGGACTCTGTTGTGGTCCGTGCCGACATGGAATCTGCGTTACCGACGCGCCAGTCGCTACGAACGGCAGGCAAGCTGCCGGAAGAGTTATCGGCGTCTGTCGGTATGGGGTGAACCCGGTTGGCCATGATGGTCGATTAATCTCGTCGCAACGCGTGATGGGTGTTTGACTTCTTCCTGTTAACGGCTGTTTTGGATGCTTGTATTCAAACCGGCATCACAAAACTCTCCCTACTGATCTTCTTGCTCAGCCGCACGGTCTGCTTGTTGATTCCAAATGAAGGTTGGGCCAAAAAAGTAGGAATTCCAGTCGAAAACTGAGCCACGTTATCCACAATCCTTGCTTCATTTTTGAGCAGGGGTGATTAGGAGTGATAGACGTGGGAACCCTC
>NZ_QFZK01000072.1 GCF_003415675.1 Rhodoferax lacus | reverse complement strand
CCGAGGCCCTCGCAAAAAAGTGGTGAGGCCGTCTCGCCGGCGCGAGATGGCCCAACGTGCAGTTCTGATGCGCAGCGTCCCCATAAGGCTGGCCTGCGCTGCGTTTATGGTCAGCGAGTCCTGCTACTGTTGATTCCAAATGAAGGTTGGGCCAAAAAAGTAGGAATTCCAGTCGAAAACTGAGCCACGTTATCCACAATCCTTGCTTCATTTTTGAGCAGGGGTGATTAGGAGTGATAGACGTGGGAACCC
>NZ_QFZK01000071.1 GCF_003415675.1 Rhodoferax lacus | reverse complement strand
GGCAAAAATACAGAAAGGGGAAGCTCCAGATGTAGACTTATCCACAATCGAGTAGCCAAAAATACCTTTAAACCGTGTGGCTCAAAATTCGACTGCAAACTGGCTCAGATTGACGCTGGAATCAACAGGGCTTGCAGCCAATGCGAGACCATTGTGCAGGCCCCGGTGCCGGCCCATGTCATCGACAAAGGCATCCCCACCACCGGACTGCTGGCCCAGGTGCTGGTCGCCAAGTACGCAGACCACCTACCTCT
>NZ_QFZK01000070.1 GCF_003415675.1 Rhodoferax lacus | reverse complement strand
CCGATTACGTCCATGGTGATCACCTTTTAGTACCTGCTGAATTAATCAGCAGGACAGTGGAACACCCTGGTCAATTTTGGATCGGCACTTCTCGGTCTAACTGGTCAATTTTCGGTCGGCGTCAACACCATTGGGCTCAACTGTGCCCTGTCACTTGTAGCGTTTGTCACTTCATGGGCGACGATCAGATGATTCTTGGTATCTACGGCAACCTGCACGTTGTAGGCAACCGCTCCCGAACTCTTGGAGCCGGT
>NZ_QFZK01000069.1 GCF_003415675.1 Rhodoferax lacus | reverse complement strand
CGCTGTACTCACGCCGGCGAGGGCGCGCCACTGTCGACACTTGATTCATAGTCTCCATGATCTCCTTCGTGGGGACGATGCCTGATCATGGCGATCGATTCAACATGGGATTGCCGGACGCATACGAAATGCGGGCGAATTTTGCCCAAAAAAAATCCCCCCTCATTTTCATGAGGGGGGATTTTTCGGCTTGGTAATAGCCTGACGATGACCTACTTTCACACGGGAACCCGCACTATCATCGGCGCTGACGCGTTTCACTGTCCTGTTCGG
>NZ_QFZK01000068.1 GCF_003415675.1 Rhodoferax lacus | reverse complement strand
CAGACGCTGCTTAATGATTGGCAACGCTGATTAAACTCTATAAATTGTTAAAGAACAGCCGATTGATCAAGTAATCTCGATCAACAACAAAGCAGCCTCTTGCGAAGCAACTTTGGTATTGAATAACTACCAATGGATAAGTTAAACACCGAAACGGTATTTATACGATTGTCGAAAGACTGGTGGAGGTGACAGGACTCGAACCCGCTACCTACTGCTTGCAAAGCAGCCGCTCTCCCAGCTGAGCTACACCCCCAAATCAGGTTTAGCAATTGGAAGACTCTG
>NZ_QFZK01000067.1 GCF_003415675.1 Rhodoferax lacus | reverse complement strand
CAGACGCTGCTTAATGATTGGCAACGCTGATTAAACTCTATAAATTGTTAAAGAACAGCCGATTGATCAAGTAATCTCGATCAACAACAAAGCAGCCTCTTGCGAAGCAACTTTGGTATTGAATAACCAGAACCTGGTTTATTACCTAAGAGATAAGTTAAATACCGTCTTGATTAACTATCAAGCAGCATTTATACGATTGTCGAAAGACTGGTGGAGGTGACAGGACTCGAACCCGCTACCTACTGCTTGCAAAGCAGCCGCTCTCCCAGCTGAGCTACACCCCCAAATCAGGTTTAGCAATTGGAAGACTCTG
>NZ_QFZK01000066.1 GCF_003415675.1 Rhodoferax lacus | reverse complement strand
AAAGTTTATGCCTGACGACCATAGCGACGTGGTACCACTCCTTCCCATCCCGAACAGGACAGTGAAACGCGTCAGCGCCGATGATAGTGCGGGTTCCCGTGTGAAAGTAGGTCATCGTCAGGCTATTTAAGCCAGAAAACGCCCCGTCGAAAGACGGGGCTTTTTCATCAGCGTCTTCTCTTTTGAAGATGCTGATGAAAACGAAATAACTTCGTTTTCATTGACTGCAGTCTTAAAACTGTGTCATAATTCAAGGCTTCGCTGATCACAGTGAAGTTAGCAAGAAGGTGGTAAAAAGCCTCTTGTGTTCCTTAAAAATTTACAGCCGATAAGCGTGGGCGTTTGAGGTGAATAGCCA
>NZ_QFZK01000065.1 GCF_003415675.1 Rhodoferax lacus | reverse complement strand
GGTAATCCCCCCGATAAACCAAAGGTCCGAGAAGTAGAATTTTCCAAGAAGGAAGTTCTACGTGAAGAAGTCAAGATTTACCGACAGCCAGATCATGGCTGCCTTGAAGCGTGTTGAAGCCGGTCTGCCGGTGCCGGAGATGTGTCGGGAACTGGGCGTTAGCACCGCCACGTTTTACAAGTGGCGTGCCAAGTTCGGCGGCATGGACACCTCCATGATGACCCGCATGAAGGAGCTTGAGGATGAGAACCGCCGCCTCAAGAAGATGTACCTCGAAGAGAAACTTAAGTCCGAGATCGTTGCCGAGGCCCTCGCAAAAAAGTGGTGAGGCCGTCTCGCCGGCGCGAGATGGCCCAACGTGCAGTTCTGATGCGCAGCGTCCCCATAAGGCTGGCCTGCGCTGCGTTTATGGTCAGCGAGTCCTGCTAC
>NZ_QFZK01000011.1 GCF_003415675.1 Rhodoferax lacus | reverse complement strand
TCAATACCAATTGTCGTAATCTCCATGGTGGACGCTCCTTTCGCTTCAGAGGGTTGAAAACACACCCCTCACTTTGGCACTTTGATGCCGCTAATGCGAGGGGGGCGTCCATTCCATTGGCCCGGCGGCGGGACGTTGCCCCCGCGCTCGCGCTACAGAATGCGCGCCCGCACGCTCTTGCCCTTGACCTTGCCCGCGTTGAGCTTGGCGCAGGCGGGCTTGGCCAGCTCGCGCGCCACGGCCACGAAGGTGCAGAACTCGGTGACCTGGATCTTGCCAATCTGCTCGCGTGTGTAGGCCGGCCCACCCTCATCGTTGGTGAGCGCGCCCAGTACATCGCCGGGGCGGATTTTTTCCTTGCGCCCGCCCAGAATCTGCAGGCAAGCCATGGGCGGCTGCAAGGGCAAGTCACTGGTGGCGGTCAGCTCTTCCACCTTGAACCAGACCGAGGGGGCGTTCTGGTACTGCTCGATCTTGCCCACCGCGCCCATCTCGTTCATGCTGGCCAGGCTGAGTGCCAGGCCGGATTCACCAGCCCGGCCGGTGCGGCCCACGCGGTGCACATGCACCTCGGGGTCGGGTGTGATGTCCACGTTGATCACGGCTTCCAGCTCCTTGATGTCCAGCCCGCGCGAGGCCACGTCGGTGGCCACCAGCACCGAGCAACTGCGGTTGGCAAACTGGGCCAGCACCTGGTCGCGCTCGCGCTGCTCGAGCTCGCCATACAGGGCCAGGGCGGCAAAGCCCTGCTCCTGCAGCAGCGTGACCAAGTCTTTGCACTGCTGCTTGGTGTTGCAAAAGGCCAGGGTGCTGACCGGGCGGAAGTGGTTGAGCAGCAGGCCCACGGTCTTCAGGCGGGTCAGGCGCTCCACCTGGTAGAAGCGCTGCTCGATCTTGTTGTCGGCCTTGGGCGCGGCCACGGTGATGCGCTGGGGTTCGCGCATGAACTGCTTGGAGAGCTTTTCAATACCCTCGGGATAAGTGGCAGAGAACAGCAGGGTCTGGCGCTCTTTGGGGGCTTGCGCGATGACCTTGGCAATGTCGTCGAAAAAGCCCATGTCCAGCATGCGGTCGGCCTCGTCGAGCACCAGGGTGTTCAGGCCTTCGAGCGTGAGGTAGCCGCGCTCCAGATGGTCCATGATGCGCCCGGGCGTGCCCACCACGATGTGCGCACCATGCTCCAGCGAGGCGCGCTGGCCACGCAGCGCAATGCCGCCGCACAGGGTGACGACCTTGATGTTTTCCTCGGCCCGCGCCAGGCGGCGGATTTCAGACGTGACCTGGTCGGCCAGCTCGCGCGTGGGACACAGCACCAGGGCCTGCACGGCAAACCAGCGCGGGTTGAGTTTGGCGAGCAGGGGCAGGGCGAAGGCGGCGGTCTTGCCGCTGCCGGTTTGGGCCTGGGCAATCAGGTCGCGTCCCTGCAGCGCCAGGGGCAGGCTGGCAGCCTGGATGGGGGTCATGGTGGTGTAACCCAGCTGCTGCAAGTTGGCCAGTGCGGCAGGGGACAAGGCCAGGGCGGCGAAGTCATTGGCGCCCGTGGAAGCGACAGGGGGCGCGGAGGAGGTGGTTTCGGTCATGCAGGGATTATCGGCGCCATGCCCCATGTGCTCTGGAACAGCCCATGGGTCGGCGGGTACACTGGCCCGCATGATGCAGACGCCCGCGCGCAAACGCCCCCATTGCCCGGTGTGTGCCCGCCCCCAGAGTACCTGCATCTGCCAATGGATCACACCCGTGGCGCAGGCCACCGAGGTGCTGATATTGCAGCACCCGCTGGAGGTGGGCCATGCCAAGAACAGTGCGGGCCTGTTGCATTTGTGCCTTGCCAACAGCCGTATCGTGGTGGGCGAGGTCTTTGATGCAGCCGCCTTGCAGACGCTTTTGCAGGAACCCAAATACACCGTGCTGCTGTACCCGCTCTCGGATGACCCAGCCCATGCGGTCCCGGCCTTGCTGGACGCCGCGCGGCTGAGGGACCCGGCGCAGGTACGTGTGGTGGTGCTGGACGCCACCTGGCGCAAGAGCCGCAAGATGCTGCACCTGAGCCCCTGGCTGCAAAGCCTGCCGCGTCTGTCGCTGGGCGATTCACTCGTGTCGGGCTACAGCATTCGCAAGGCGCACAAGCCGGGCCAGTGCTCCACCCTGGAGGCCAGCTGCGCGGCGCTGGCGCAGCTTCAGGACGATGCGCCAAACTACCTGCCTTTGCTGCAAGCGTTCAAAGGCTTTGTGGCGCAGCAGGGGGGCTATGTTCAGGCACATGTGTCAGCGTCAACGTCATCAGGGGCAGCGCCCTCGCCAAGGCGGGCCGTTTGACACTTAGCGTGGCGTCACGGCCTTTGCCTAGAATGGCGCGCATGGATGTCACTCCCCCTAAAGAGGTTTGTATGCGTTTGCCCGTGCGTTTGAAGTTTCTGCCCGCAGTCCTGCTGCTGACCCTGCTGTGCGCCTGTGGCACCGCCGTCATGAACCCCGTCAGTGGCCAGACCGAGCTTTCTGCCATGAGCGAAGAGCAGGAGGTGGCCGAGGGCCAGAAGGCGCACCAGCAGGTGCTCAAGGAATACAGCGTCTACAACAACCCCGCCGTGCAGGACTATGTCAACGCCCTGGGCCAGCGGCTTGCCGCGCAGTCACACCGCGCCAATCTGCAATGGCACTTCACCGTGCTGGACAGCCCCGAGATCAACGCCTTTGCCCTGCCCGGCGGCTATGTGTATGTGACGCGCGGCATCATGGCCTATATGGAGAGCGAGGCCGATCTGGCCGGTGTGATAGGCCACGAGATTGGCCACGTCACCGCACGCCACGGCGCCCAGCGCGCCACCAGCCAGCAGCACGCGGGCCTGGGCGTTTTTGCGGCCAGCATTTTGGGTGCAGTGCTGGAGAGCCAGGGCATCTCGGGTGCGGGGCAACTCGCAGGCCAGGTGTCGCAAACCGTGGCCGCTGGCTATATTGCTTCCTACGGCCGTGAGCAGGAGCTCCAGGCGGACGGCCTGGGCGCACAGTACCTGGCGCGCAACCACTACGACCCGCACAACATGGTGGACGTGATCACCGTGCTCAAGAACCAGGAGCGCTATGCCGCTGACCAGGCCAAGGCAGAAGGCAAGTCCGCCCCCACGGGTGCTGGCTGGTTGGCCTCGCACCCCTCCAATGACCAACGGCTGCAGCAGATCAAGCAGACCGCCGACCAATATGACGCCAAGATGCAGTATGTGGATGAAGGGCGCGAGCGCTACTTCAAAGTGATTGCGGGTATGTCCTTTGGCGAAAGTGCTGATCAGGGTCTGGTGCGCGGCCGCAATTTCTACCATGGGGCCTTGGGCATTGCGCTCACCGCTCCTGTGGGCTGGCGCATCCAGAACAGCGCCACGCAGCTCGCACTGCTGAATGCCGCAGGCGATGCAGGCCTGCTGCTCAAGCCGGTGCCACCCGCTGCCGGCAAGACCCACGCCGAGGTGCTGCGCAACGGCTTCAAAGCCGCGCAGGGCAAGACGGAGCCCGTGACCATCAACGGCCTGCAGGCCACGCGCTTCAATGGCACGCGCCAGGACGCGCAAGGCCAGAGCCAGGCGCTGGAAGTCACCCTGGTCAGCGGGCCGGACAGCAAGATGTATGTGCTGCAACCCGCCGCCAAGGACGCGGCCACCCTGCAGGCCAACCGCAGTGCCCTGCGCGAAGCCGAAGCAAGCTTTCGCGCCCTGAACGCGCAGGACCGGGCTGCTGCCAAACCCTGGAGCATCAAACTGTTGCCCTATCCCAAGGGCGGCTTTGCAGAGCTGGCAAAGCGCTCCTCCTTGCCCAACGCCGAGCAGCAGTTGCGGCTGGTCAACGGGGTGTATGGCGGTGGCGAGCCCAAGCCCGGGCAACTGGTCAAGGTGGTGGAGGCGCTGTGATGCGCATTCACCTTGCATGAACTGCAACAAGGATTTCTCCATGGCCTTCAAATCAAGGTTGGGTATCGCGCTGGTGGTGTTGGGTATATGCGGCTGCAGCACGCGCACAGCCTATTTTTCAGCGCAGGAAATGCAGCGTGCGCAATGCGACAGGCTGACTGACTTGCAAGAGCTTCAGCGCTGCCGCGCCCAGACGCACCAGAGCTACGACGACTACCAACGCCAGGTGGAGACGGTCAAGCCGACCGAGTAGTTTGCTCCCTGCGGGCATGCTTCAGGCCCGTTTTCAAATGTCAGTTTTTGAACATTCAAACGCACTATGGTGAAGTGCGTGACCTAGCATGGTTTGCATGTCGGGTGGCTGCGTGCCAGCCATCTGGCAGCACAAGGTCCTCCCAACAAGAACGTGCCCGAACAAGGGCCGCACCAGGTGACACAAGCCATGGATATCGAACAAGCATTTGCAGAATTGGGGCTGACTGCGCAAGCCAGCCCGGCCGAGGCCAAGGCAGCCTACCGGACACTGGCCATGCGCTGGCATCCGGACGTCAGCACCGGCACGGAAACCGACTCCCGCATGAAGCGCATCAATGTGGCCTATGCGCTGGTCTGCCAGCATCTGGAGGCGTACGAAAGCGCCAGCGCCAACCTGAAGGCCCAGGCAGCCAAGCCAGAATCCGGATTTTTTGAATTCGACTGGAATACCGGCTTCAGGTCCGCACGCCCAGCGCCATCCAGGCCGCGCGAAGCCTCTGTGCAACGCACGCTGCGCGTCAGCCTGTTTGAAGCCGCCTTTGGATGCATCAAACGCGTCAATGGCGTGGAGTCCGATACCTGCGGCCGCTGTGCGGGCAGTGGCGAGGCGCCGGGCACCTGGACCGTGGACTCCAAATGTCTGAAGTGCTTTGGACGCGGCACTGTCACTGTGTTCGGATGCTTTGGTGTCCAGACCCCATGCGATGCCTGCAAGGGCAGTGGCGCGTGCAAACCGGCACCTCCCGTTTGCCCGGCCTGCAAGGGCGCGGGCAAGGCGGTGCGCCAGGCCTGGATGGTGGACGTATCCATCCACCCCGGAACACTGGATGGCACTGTGGTGGAGGCCAGCGATATCCGTTCGCGCGCCGGCGCAGAGGCGCTGCCGCGTAACTTCCTGTTGACGGTGCAGATTGAGAAGCACCCCTTCTTTGCACTGAACCAGAGCCGCCTGTCCGTCAGCATGCCCATCAGTGTCTGGCGCTGGGCGCTGGGCGGCGAGATCACGGTGCCCACGCTGGAGGGCAGTGCCCGTGTCAGCCTGCCCAACAAGCCATCTGCCTTGCTGGTCAAAGACCAGGGCTGGCCGGAATACAAGGCACCCCGGCAGCGCAAGCCCTTGTATGTGCTGCCCCGAATCGTCTACCCCGAGCGCTTGCGCCATGAAGAGCGGCGCATGCTGGAGATTTTTGATCTGCGCAGCGAGCTGCCCGAGGTGCAGGGCTGGAACCGCAATGTGCAGGCCTGGGTCGAATCTTCGGAGCAGGACATGGGCTGAGCGGGGTCCGCGGCGCGGTACCTACAATGGCACAGAGCCCACGCTTGGGCCTGTCCCCATGTACCGCGAAAGTTCCCTGCCCATGACCGCACTGCACATCTCCACCGCTTTTGATTCCGGCGCCATCGAGGTGATCAGCCTGAGCGACCCGCGCGACATCCAGCTCCATATCCGCCGCGACAGCGCCAGCGAATTTGCCCAGTGGTTTCACTTCAGCCTGCAGGGCGCGGCCGGCGTGCCGGTGGTGCTGAAGTTTCTCAATGCCGGGCAATGTGCCTACCCCAAGGGTTGGCAGGATTACAGCGTGGTGGCCAGCCACGACCGGCAACACTGGTTTCGCATAGAGACCGCGTTTGACGGCCAGGTGATGACGGCGCGCACCACCCCCGAGACGCAGTGCATCTACTTCGCCTACTTCGAGCCCTACTCCTGGGAGCAGCATCTGGATCTGCTGGCCAGTGCCTCGGCCTCGCCCCATGTGGTGCAGCAGCGCCTGGGCAGCACCGTACAGGGCCGTGACCTGTCGCTGCTGCGCCTGACCGATGCCGACAGCGCCACCCCCTTTGCCGAAAAGAAAAAGCTGTGGGTGATAGCCCGCCAACACCCCGGTGAGACCATGGCCGAATGGTTTGTGGAGGGCATGCTGGAGCGCCTGCTCGATGGTGGCGATTCGGTCTCGCGCAGCCTGCTGCAGCACTGCGTTTTTTATGTGGTGCCGAACATGAACCCGGATGGCGCCGTACTGGGCAACTTGCGCACCAATGCCGCGGGCGCCAACCTCAATCGCGAGTGGCTGGAGCCCAGCCTGGAGCGCTCGCCCGAAGTGTGGTGTGTGCGCCAGAAGATGCTGGAGACGGGGCTGGACCTGTGCCTGGATGTGCATGGCGACGAGGGCCTGCCCTACAACTTTGTGGTGGGCTCCGAAGGCACCCAGGGTTACTCGCCTCGCATTGCCGAGCGCGAGGATGCCTTCAAGGCAGCCTGGCTGGCCAGTTGCCCGGACTTTCAGGACGCAGTCAACTACGGCCAGGCGGCGCCCGGTACGGCCAACACCACGCTGGCTACCAACTGGATTGCCCAGCAGTTTGGCTGTGTTGCTTTCACCATCGAGATGCCCTTCAAGGACAACGCAAATTTGCCCGACCCAGCTGTTGGCTGGAATGGCGCGCGCGCCCGCAAGCTGGGCGCCAGCGTGCTGCAGCCCCTGTTGGCCATGCTCTGACCCACGGGCATCAGGCTGGGTACGCCTGGACTTTGAGCGCCATAAACGCCAAAAAGCAAAAGGGGCCGTGAGGCCCCTTTTGCTTGTCTATCAAATACCGCGCGTGGCCTACACCAGCAGCGCATTCACCCGCTTGACGTAAGCGGCCGGATCGTCCGGCAAGCCGCCTTCGGCCAGCAGGGCCTGGTCGAACAGGATGTGGGCCAGGTCATGGAAGTGCACCGAGCCGTCCAGCTTTTTCACCAGCGGGTGTTCGGCATTCACCTCCAGCACGGGCTTCACTTCGGGTGCGGTCTGTCCGGCCTGCTTGAGCATGCGGGCCAGTTGTGTGCTCATGCCGTGGTCTTGCACCACCAGGCAGGCCGGGCTGTCCACCAGACGGGTGGTGACGCGCACGTCCTCGGCCTTGTCTTTGAGCGCTTCCTTGAGCTTGGCCAGCACCGGCTTGAAGGTCTCGGCGGCTTCTTCTGCTGCCTTCTTCTCGGTCTCGTCCTGCAAGGTGCCCAGGTCCACCGCACCCTTGGCCACGCTTTGCAGCGGCGTGCCGTCAAAGTCATGCAGGTAGTTCAGGGCCCACTCGTCCACGCGGTCCGTCATCAGCAGCACTTCAATGCCCTTTTTCTTGAACACTTCCAGGTGCGGGCTATTTTTGGCGGCAGCGATGTTGTCAGCGGTGATGTAGTAGATGGCCTCCTGGCCCTCTTTCATGCGCGCCTTGTAGTCGGCCAGGGACACGGCTGCCGTGTCGCTGCTGGTGCTGGCAAAACGCAGCAGCTTGGATAGGCGCTCCTTGTTGCCAAAGTCCTCGCCCAGGCCTTCTTTCAACACGGCGCCGAACTCCGCGTAGAACTTGCTGTATTTGCCAGCGTTCTTTTCAGCCTCTGCCTTGTCTTCTGCGCTCAGCACATCGGTCACGCCGTCCGCGCCGGCCTCTGGCAACTTGTCGTTCTTGGCCAGGTCCTCCAGCATGGACAGCACGCGCTTGGTGCAGCCCTCGCGGATGGCCTTGACGTCGCGGCTTTCCTGTAGCAGCTCGCGGCTGACGTTGAGCGGCAGGTCGGCGGAGTCCACCACGCCCTTGACGAAGCGCAGGTAGGTGGGCAGCAGAGCCTCGGCATCGTCCATGATGAAGACGCGCTTCACATACAGCTTGAGGCCACCCTTCTTGTCGCGGTTCCACAGGTCTTGCGGCGCCTTGCCCGGGATGTACAGCAGCTGCGTGTACTCGGTGCTGCCTTCCACCCGGTTGTGGGTGTGGGCCAGCGGGGCTTCGAAATCGTGGCTGATCTGTTTGTAGAACTCGTCGTACTGTTCCTGGGTGATGTCCTTTTTGGCGCGGCTCCAGATGGCGTTGGCCTTGTTGACGGTTTCCCACTCGCCGGTCTTGACCATGGCGCCAGGCTGGCGCCCGCCATTCTCGTCACCGGGGGTGATCAGCTCGCCATCTTTCCACTCTTCCTTTTCCATCTGGATGGGCAGGCTGATGTGGTCGGAGTACTTGTTGACAATGCCCTTGACCTTCCAGCTCTGGGTGTAGTCCATGGCGTCTTCGCGCAGGTGCAGGATGACGCTGGTGCCCCGTGCCTCGCGTGTGATGCTCTCCACCTCAAACGCGCCGCCACCGCTGGCGCCACCGTCGCTGACCCAGCGCACGCCCTGGTCGGCGGGCAGGCCGGCACGACGCGATTCCACGGTGATCTTGTCGGCCACGATGAAGCCGGAGTAGAAGCCCACCCCAAACTGGCCAATGAGCTGGGAATCGGCCTTCTGGTCGCCGCTGAGCTTGGACACAAAGTCCTTGGTGCCGCTCTTGGCAATGGTGCCCAGGTTGTCAATGGCTTCCTGCTGCGAGAGGCCAATACCGTTGTCGGTGATGGTGAGCGTCTTGGCATCCTTGTCCAGCACCAGGCGGACCTTGAGTTCAGAGTCGCTCTCGTACAGTGCCGTGTTGTTGATGGCCTCAAAGCGCAGCTTGTCACAGGCGTCCGACGCGTTGGAGATCAGCTCGCGCAGGAAAATTTCCTTGTTGGAGTACAGCGAGTGGGTCACCAGGTGCAACAGCTGTGCGACTTCGGCCTGGAAGGATAGGGTTTGCTTGCTCATAGGTTTTCTATAGGTCTAAAACAAAGGATTGTGTCTGCTTGGCTTGGCCCATATGGCAAAGCCCACCATAGGTAGGGGCAGGATGGCAATTTTCAAGGTGCTGCTTGTTGGGTCAATTTCATGCAGAATGGCGCCGTGGCCAAACCTCCTGAACCCCCCAAACCCGCAGACCGCAAACCTGCGGTCGCGCATGACTTTTCCCTGGACCCGTTGCCGGTGCCCGATGCGACCGAAAGCAATACCGACACCGTCTGGGGCCTGTGGGAGCACACCTTGCAGGCGCAGGACGACTCGGTGCTGCCAACCGAGTCTGGGGAACTGCAGGACTTCCCGGATACCGAGTACGTGGATCTGACGCCCACTACGCCACCCCCTAAAAAGCCCTGAGCTTTTCTAGAATTTTTCCTGCGGTTGCAGGTAGCGCCACTGGCCCACGGGCAGGTTGCCCAACATGACGCGGCCAATGCGCACGCGTTTCAGGCCCACCACCTTCAAACCCACCTGCTCGCACATGCGCCGGATCTGGCGCTTCTTGCCTTCGGTCAGCACAAAGCGCAGCTGTTCCGGGTTTTGCCACTCCACCTGGGCGGGCTTCAGGGCCTGACCGTCCAGGCTCAGGCCATGGCGCAGCAGGGCCAGCTGGCTTTTGGGAAAGACAGACTGCACGTCGCTGCTGATGGGGTCGTCATCGTCAATACGGCTGAGTTGTGTGGTGGACGACGGCAGGGCGGCATAGGTGGCCGCGGCCGAGGCTTCGGCCGCCGTGTTGGCGCGGCCGGTAAACACCACGCGCACCAGGTATTCCTTTTCCATCACCGCGTCTTCGCCAATCAGCTGGCGCGCCACGCGGCCGTCTTGTGTGAGCACCAGCAGGCCCGTGGAGTCAATATCCAGGCGGCCGGCGGGCACCAGGCTTTTGAGCTGGCTGCCGTGGAAGAAAAAGCGGGCGTTGTCATCCTGCCAGCGGTTTTGCGGTTGCACCAAGGTGATGGCGGGCTCATGCCCGTCTTCGGCCTGGCCGCTGACCAGGCCTATGGGCTTGTTGATCAGGATGGTGACCTGGTTGGCCTGCTGGCCCTTGGCCTGTTTGTCGATCTCGATGCGCACGTCGGGCGTGACCTGCATGCCCATCTCGGCAACTTTGCCATTGACCTTGACCCAGCCCTTGCCAATCCATTCATCGGCCTCGCGGCGCGAGGCCAGGCCCAGTTCGGCCATGCGCTTGTTCAGGCGCACTGTGCCGTTGGGGCCCACGGCCCGGGTGTTGCTTTGCCCTGCCGGGATGGGCGCGCGTCCGGGTGGGGGTGCAGCGCGGCGGAAAACGGGAGGGGCTTTGGGTTCAGTCATGGGGCCATTTTACGAGCCCGCCCATGGCAGTTTGATCAGCTCTTCTTCATGGGGCAGGTATTGATACCCAGCACAGTGTAGAGCGGGCAAAAGCCAATGGCGCCAGTCAACACCGGCACCACGCCAATCCAGCCCCAGACACCAATGGTGTCGGTGAACATCAGGGCCAGCAGCAGCAGGCCGGCGGCCACACGCAGTGCGCGATCGATAGTGCCTTCATTGGTTTTCATGGGGAATCCTTTTCCATCCAGAGTGGTAGATGGCTGCATTGAATCGGCTTGCGGGCGCTGTGTCTGTGACTTTTGTCACACCCACTCAGTCGCGCCTTGTGGAAGGCTCAGGCCGGTTGGCCGTCGGCCAGGGCGCGCAGCGCCTGGCTGTTGCGTATCAGGATGTGCTCGCGCGACAGCTCCACCCAGCCCTCGCGCTCAAAGCGGCGCAGCAGGCGCGACACCATCTCCCGCACCGTGCCCAACTCATTGGCCAGTTGCTGGTGGGTGAGCGCCAGCGCCTGGCCGCGCCCCAGCAGGCAGGCGGCCAGGCGCTGGTCCAGGCGTTGGAAGGTCACGGCGTCGATCAGACCGGTGAGGTCCGCCATGCGCTCGGCAAACAGGCCCAGCACGGCATTGCGAAACACCGGCGCCTCCAGCCATTGCACAAACACCGGCGGGGTGATCAGCAGCAGGCGTGTGGCCCGCGTGCTGATGCCCTGCGCCGCCAAGGGTGTGCTGCGAAACAGGCTGGCACTCGACACCAGACAGAGCTCCCCTGGCACTACCCGGTACAGCTCCAGCGAGCGGCCATCGGGCGCATGGCGCGAGACCTTGATCTCGCCTTCGAGCACCAGCGGGAAGCCCTGGCAGGGCGCGTTGGTATCGAACAGCACGGTGTGGGCGGGAACCTGGATGGAAGCGGCAGCGGGCCCCAAGGTCGCCAGGCTGGGCAGCACCTGCGAAAGGGCCGGGTAAAGAACGAAGAGGCCGTGTGCTTCGCCGCTTACTGGGTTGAGATGGTCGGCATCAGTGTGCATTGCTGCAGTTTAGGCCCTGGCCGTTGTTTCTTGCCTAGCACAAGCTGTTTGGCATGCAGCTTGGACCTGTAGCGAGTAAATGCCCAGGCTGAACAGTTTGATTAGGAGTCTGTATGCCACTTGCCAATAATGAAAAATTCAACATTTGATAGAGGGCAATATGGAGCGCAAAGCAGTACTTGTTGGTGACCCACCAAGCAGTGGGGGCGCCGTGATGCCTGGTGCCTTCACCCAGGCAACGGTTAAAGGAGTTCCCTACGCAACCATAGGTGGCGCTGTTCATTGTGTCGCGTGCAAAAGCATTGGCACTATTGCCAAAGCGGGTGGCCCTTATCGCCTGCCAATGTATGGCTTTGAAATGGCGCTTGAGAACGACATCGTCCTGTGCAAATGCCAGGTTCCACCCAAACTCGTTGCCAAGACTATTTCAAGTGGTACGCCCAAAGTGACTGTCGATGATCGAATGGAGTCACTGGGCGTTGTCCCATCACCTGTTGCAGGTGCTGCCGGGGTAGCGGACGACACGGCACTCTATCCATTGGTCGGACGATCATTCGCGACTGCGCTGACAAAGCACGACCAACAATTCATGCTGCTGGATGCGAACAGCAGACCGTTGTCCGCGGCGTTCTACTCGGTAAGGTTGCCTACGGGCAAGGTCGTTCATGGGGTGGCCAACGGCCGAGGACTTACAGACCGTTATGAAACCGATGGAACCGCAAACTTGCAGGTCTACATCGGCCATGTCGGTTTCAAGTTGCCAGTGCCTTTGTATCAGGGGACAACCAACACAGACCCAAACTCGCTCGTGGTTGTACAGTCTGAGCGCCTGGGAAAGCCGTGGATTGTTAGTGATGATGGCATTGAGTTCATAGCGGTTTTGGAGAGCGGTGTATCGAACGGGAAGAACTGGGTCGGACAAAGCGTGGTAAGTGGAATGATCTTGAAGGTCTACGACGACGGATACGGCATTCCAACAGTGGGCTTGGGCCACAAAGTGGTGCCTGCAGACCGTCTGAAAATGGACGACGAAATCACCATTGACCAAGCCAGGGCATTTGCCAGAACGGATATTGCAGACGTTGAGAGGTTTATCAATCAACTTGTGCGCGTCCCGCTCAATCAATACGAATATGACGCACTGGTCTCTGTTCTATTCAACACCGGCCCTTATCGGGGAAAGCATGATTCCAGCAACGAAACCCGAGCTGAGAGAGTCGCGAAAATGGTGAATGGCGGTGACTTCAAGGCAGCAGCTGAGTGGTTGGAAAAGTTCATTGCAGATCGCGTACCAGGTAGAAGAAAAAATGAAGCCAAGTTATTCAAAACCGGAACTTACGATGCAAGTCACTAAGGCGCTGATTGGCTTTTTCGTGGTTACTGCGTTCTATTGCGCCAACGCAGAAGATGTACCGCAGGTATGTGAATCTCCAACAGCCGGGCAGCAAATGGTCCTTTGCAAGCGCGTGGCGTTGCGAATCAGCACACAGCAAGTCACGGACTTGTTCAATCAAAACATGACTGAATACCAAGGGAACGACAGAAACATCCTTGCCAAGGCCCATCTTCCCGCCGCAGCGCCAGAGTTTGCTAAGGCTCAAAAATCATGGACTGCATACAAGGAGGCCAGCTGTAAAGCAGAATACAACTACGTTGGCAGTGGCTCCCTTCGGGAAATTGAGTATTTAGATTGCTTGCTGGAATTCAACAAACGAAGGCTCGAAGAGCTACGGCCCCATTCTTAGTCGTATTGGCGCCGCTTCAGCCCTTGAACACCTGCGAGCGCAGCGCCTGCAAGTCCAGTATGCGCAGGCCCCCGTATTCCACCCGGATGGAGCCTTCTGCGGCCAGGGCGGTGAGTGCCTCGTTGACGCGCTGGCGCGACAGGCCCACCAGGTAGGCCAGCTCCTGTTGGGTGATGCGCAGCACCTCGCCCACACCGGGGTAGAGCGTGGGGTTGAAGAGGGCGGCCAGGCTGCGCGCCACGCGGATGTCGGGGTTGGTCAGGCGGTCAATCTCGCGTGCGGCAATGAACTGGCCCAGGCGCTCGTTGAGCTGGTTCATCACAAAGCGGTTGAAGCCAATGGAGTGGTCCAGCAGCCAGTGGAAGGTGTCCACATGGAGTCCTGCCACATGGCTTTTGCGCAGGGGCTGGATGTTGTAGCGGTAGGTCTCGCGCTTGAGGGCCGTGCCCTCGCCAAACCAGCCGCCGGGCGGCACGCCGGTGAAGGTCATGGTCTGGCCCTCGGCGTTGTCGGTGCTCATTTTCAAGAGGCCGTCCACCACGCCAAACCAGTAGGTCACAGGCCTGCCCATGCGGCAGACAAACTCGCCCGGCAGGGCCTCGGTGATGCGCAAATCGTCCACCGCGCGCTGGGCTTCTTCCTTGCTGAGCAGGCGCAGCCAGGGTATGGCGTCGAGCTCGGGCTCGGTAAGGGGGCGCCTGCGCTGGTGCAGTGCGCTGTCGTGGACCATGGCTGTGCTCCGATCTGTAAGGTGCGAATAAGTGAAGGGAAAACACCTACCAAGTAGCGTTTCAATTGTCGTCCGAATGACAACTTGGCGTCAATGATGAATTCAATAATCGGGTCATTCGAATAGTCTCTGTTTTGGTACAGGGGCAACAAGAGGAAACCCATGCGAACGACTTTTCCGCAACTGCTAATGCAACATGCCGCCCA
Source organism: Rhodoferax lacus (assembly GCF_003415675.1). GTDB lineage: Bacteria > Pseudomonadota > Gammaproteobacteria > Burkholderiales > Burkholderiaceae_C > Allorhodoferax > Allorhodoferax lacus. Next base: position 129,671 of record NZ_QFZK01000011.1, on the reverse strand, counting down.
GCGCCCGGGCGCGCCCGCCATGCGCGAGAAGGAATACGGCATCTGGCAAACCCTGAGCTGGAAGGCTTTAGCCACCCTGGTGGAAGAGCTGGCCGCCGGCCTGCACCAGGCCGGTCTGCGCCGGGATGACCACATGGTCGTCATTGGCGCCAACCGCCCGCGCCTGTATGCCACCATGCTGGCCGTGCAGTCCCTGGGTGCCGTGCCGATTCCGCTGTACCAGGACGCCGCTGCCGCCGAGTGCGTGTTCCCCATCAACAATGCCGAGGTGAGCTTTGCCTTTGCCGAAGACCAGGAGCAGGTCGACAAGCTGCTGGAAATCCGTCCCCAGTGCCCGCAGCTGGCGCGCATCTACTTTGATGATCCGCGCGGACTGCGCAAATACGACGAGCCGGGCCTTGCCTCGCTGGACGAACTGCAGGCCCGTGGCAAAGCCTTCGCTTCCCTGCACACCGACTTCTTCAAGGACGAGGTCGCCAAGATCCAGCCCGACGACGTGGGCGCCATGTTTTTTACCTCTGGCACCACCGGCAACCCCAAGGGCGTGGTGCACACGCATGACTCGCTGCTCAACCGCGCCCGCGCCGGTGCCGAGTTCGACAAGCTCAGCAGCGAAGAAGAGGTGCTGGCCTACCTGCCCCCGGCCTGGATTGGCCAGAACATTTTTTCGTATGCCCAGTGGCTGGCCTGCGGCTATGTGGTGAACTGCCCCGAGTCGGCGGCGACTGCCAGCATCGACCTGAAGGAAATTGGCCCGACCTACTACTTCGCTCCGCCACGTATTTTTGAAGGCTTGCTGACCAGCGTGATGATCCGCATGGAAGACGCGGGCCTTGTCAAACACAAGATGTTCCAAGCCTTTATGACCGTTGCCCAGCGCGTGGGCCCGGCCCTGATGAATGGCGAGCAAGTGGGCCTGATGGACCGCCTGCTCTATGCCCTGGGCAACGTCTGTGTCTACGGCCCGCTGCGCAACACCCTGGGCTTTAGCCGGGTGCGTGTGGCCTACACCGCGGGCGAGGCGATTGGGCCGGACCTGTTCAGCTTTTACCGCTCCATTGGCATCAACATCAAGCAACTCTACGGCTCCACCGAGACTGCTGTCTTTGTCTGCCTGCAGCCCGACACCGAAGCCCGTGCCGACACTGTGGGTGTGCCCTGTGCCGGAGTGGAAATCAAGGTGGCGGACAACGGCGAAATCCTGGTCAAGTCGCCGGGATTGTTCCAGTCGTACTACAAGAACCCGGCCGCGACGGCCGAGGTGCTCACCGCAGACGGCTGGTACCACACCAGCGATGCGGGCTTTCTGGACGCGCACGGTCACCTGAAGATCATCGACCGGGTGAAGGACGTGGGCCGCATCCAGGGTGGGGCGTTTGACGGAGCCATGTTCGCGCCCAAGTATGTGGAAAACAAACTGAAATTCTTCCAGCACATCAAGGAAGTGGTGGCCTATGGCGACGGGCGCGAGAAGGTCTGCGTCTTCATCAACATCGACTTCGATGCCGTGGGCAACTGGGCCGAGCGCCGCAACCTGCCCTATGCCGGCTACACCGACCTGGCGCAAAAGCCCGAGGTCTACCAACTCATCAAGGAGTGTGTGGAAAAGGTGAATGCCGACCTGAGTGCCGATGCCCTGCTGGCCGGCAGCCAGGTCAGCCGCTTCCTGATTCTGCACAAGGAATTGGATGCCGATGACGGCGAGCTCACCCGCACCAACAAGGTCCGGCGCGGCTTTATTGCCGACAAATACAGTGTGCTGGTGGATGCGCTGTACGCGGGCAAGAAAGAACAGTTCATCGAGACTGTTGTGAAGTTTGAAGATGGCCGCACCGGCAGTGTCAGCGCCACACTGGCGCTGGATGACGCCAAAATATTTGCCCCTGTGAAGGCTGCAGCATGAGCGATAAGAAAATCGGTGACGTCATTCTCGACGTCAAAAACATCAGTCTGAGTTTTGGCGGCGTGAAGGCCCTGACGGACATCTCCTTCAATGTGAAGGAACACGAAATCCGCGCCATCATCGGCCCCAACGGTGCGGGCAAGAGCTCCATGCTCAACTGCATCAACGGGGTGTACCGGCCGCAGGTCGGCACGATCACCTTCCGCGGCCAGACCTTTGGCCACATGGACAGCCACCAGGTGGCCAGCATGGGCATAGGGCGCACCTTCCAGAACTTGGCGTTGTTCAAGGGCATGAGCGTGCTGGACAACATCATGTCCGGGCGCAACCTCAAGATCAAAAGCAGCATCTTCATGCAGGCCCTGCGCATAGGCCCGGCCGAGCGCGAGGAAATCATGCACCGCGAGGCGGTGGAACGCATCATCGACTTCCTGGAAATCCAGGCCTATCGCAAGACCCCCGTGGGCCAACTGCCCTACGGCCTGCAAAAGCGTGTGGACCTGGGCCGCGCCCTGGCCATGGAGCCGCAGGTGCTGCTGCTGGATGAACCCATGGCCGGCATGAATGTGGAAGAAAAGCAGGACATGTGCCGCTTTGTGCTGGACGTGAACGACGAGTTTGGAACCACGGTGGTGCTGATCGAGCACGACATGGGCGTGGTGATGGACATTTCCGACCGCGTGGTGGTGTTGGACTACGGCAAGAAGATTGGCGACGGTACGCCCGATGAAGTACGCAACAACGAAGACGTGATCTCCGCGTACCTCGGCACCAGCCACTAAGGAAAAAGACATGGCATTCTTTTTAGAAACACTCTTGGGCGGCCTGATGGCCGGCATGCTGTATTCGCTGGTGGCCCTGGGCTTTGTGCTGATCTACAAAGCGTCCGGCGTGTTCAACTTTGCGCAAGGCGCCATGGTGCTGTTTGCAGCGCTGGCGATGGCGCGCTTCTCGGAATGGATTCCGCTCTTGGGCATCACCGATTTCTTTGCCGTCAACGCCTTGGCTTTCATCGCCGCCGGTGTGGTGATGTTTGGTGTGGCCTGGGTGATTGAGCGCCTGGTGTTGCGCCACCTGGTGAACCAGGAAGGCACCACGCTGCTGATGGCCACGCTGGGCATTACCTACTTCCTGGAAGGCCTGGGCCAGTCGCTGTTTGGCAGCAGCATTTACAAGATCGACATTGGCATGCCCAAGGACCCGGTGATGATTCTGGAGAGCACCTTCCAGGGCGGCATCCTGATCAACAAGGAAGACTTTTACGCCGCCATCATCGCCGCCGCTCTGGTGGCCCTGCTGAGTGTGTTCTTCCAGAAGACTGCCACCGGCCGCGCCCTGCGTGCTGTGGCTGATGACCACCAGGCCGCGCAAAGTATTGGCATTCCACTCAACCGCATCTGGGTGATCGTGTGGTGCGTGGCCGGTGTGGTGGCGCTGGTGGCCGGAATGATCTGGGGCAGCAAGCTGGGCGTGCAGTTTTCGCTCACCACAGTAGCCCTGCGTGCGCTGCCGGTGGTGATTCTGGGCGGCCTCACCTCGGTGCCCGGCGCGATTGTGGGCGGCCTGATTATTGGTGTGGGGGAGAAGCTGTCCGAGGTTTACATCGGGCCTTTTGTGGGTGGTGGCATCGAGATCTGGTTTGCCTATGTTTTGGCCCTGGGCTTCCTCCTGATCAGGCCACAAGGCTTGTTTGGCGAAAAGATCATTGATCGTGTGTAACACGAGCAATGATCTTTCGGTGAAGACTAACTTTGCGTAGCAAAGTTAAGCGAAGCGTGTCGTAACCAAAAGATTTTCGAGATAAAAAAATGTTCTACAGAGAAAACGGCCAATTCAAAACCAGCTACCGCGCGGACCAGCAGATCCTGCCCATCCGCCAGGACCGCATCTTCATGGCGCTGCTGCTGATCGTGGGCTTTGCGGTGGTGCCCATGCTGGCCAGCGACTACATTTTCCGCGCCATCCTGATTCCCTTTTTGATTTTTTCACTCGCTGCTGTGGGTGTGAATATTCTGGTGGGCTACTGCGGCCAGATCTCACTGGGCTCGGGCGCCTTCATGGCGGTGGGTGCCTATGCTGCCTACAACTTCTTTGTGCGCATTGACGGCATGCCGCTGGTCGTGGCGCTGCTGCTGGGGGGCGTGTGCGCCATGCTGTTTGGCATGCTGTTCGGCCTGCCCAGCCTGCGGGTCAAAGGCTTGTACCTGGCGGTGGCCACACTGGCCGCGCAGTTCTTTGCGGACTGGCTGTTTCTGCGCGTGCAGTGGTTCACCAACAACTCGTCGTCGGGCTCGGTGTCGGTCAACAACCTGCAGGTGTTTGGCCTGTCGCTGGAGAGCCCGGTGGCCAAGTACTGGTTCTGCCTGGTGCTGCTGGCCGTGATTGCGCTGCTGGCCAAGAATTTGGTGCGCGGCGCCGTGGGCCGCGAGTGGATGGCCATCCGCGACATGGATGTGGCAGCAGCCGTCATCGGCATTCGCCCCATGTACGCCAAGCTGAGCGCCTTTGCGGTCAGCTCCTTCATCGTGGGTGTGGCCGGTGGTCTGTGGGCTTTTATTTATCTGGGTGCCTGGGAGCCCGCCGCCTTCTCGGTGGACCAGAGTTTCAAGCTGCTGTTCATGGTCATCATCGGCGGCATGGGCTCTATATTGGGTGCGTTTTTTGGCGCAGCCTTCATCGTGGTCTTGCCAATTGCGCTCAACCTGTTTTTGCCTGCGATCACCGGTGTGTTTGGTTTCGAGATTTCCACCGCCAGCGTGTCGCATGCCGAGTTGATGGTGTTTGGTGGCCTGATTGTCTGGTTCCTGATTGTGGAGCCGCATGGCCTGGCCAAGCTCTGGGCCGTGGGCAAGCAGAAGCTGCGGCTATGGCCCTTCCCTCATTGATTTTCCCTGTGCTTCACCACTTTAATTTTTAGGAGAGACATATGAAGCTTTTTTCTCTAGCCCGTTCAGCCGCCCTCGTGGTGGCCGTTGCCTCCAGCCTGGCGGCACCCAGCGCCTTTGCCCAAGCCAAGGAGCAGTTTTTCCCGCTGCTGTCCTACCGCACCGGGCCCTACGCGCCCAATGGCGTGCCATGGGCCAACGGCAAGCAGGACTACATCAAGATGATCAACGCCCGCGATGGCGGCGTGAACGGTGTGAAACTCACCTTTGAAGAATGCGAAACCGGCTACGCCACCGACCGCGGCGTGGAATGCTACGAGCGTCTGAAAAGCAAGCCGGGTGTGGCCCTGTTTGATCCGCAAGCCACCGGCATCACCTTTGCGCTGACCGAAAAAGTGGTCAACGACAAGGTGGCTCTCATCACCTTGGGCTACGGTCTCTCGGTGGCGCAGGACGGCCAGGCCTTCAAGTGGAACTTCCCGCTGATGGGCAGCTACTGGACGGGTGCCGACATCCTGATCCAGCACCTGGGCAAAAAAGAAGGTGGCCTGGACAAGCTCAAGGGCAAGAAGATCACCCTGGTCTACCACGACAGCCCGTTTGGCAAAGAGCCTATTCCCCTGCTGGAGGAGCGTGCGCGCCAACTCGGTTTTGAGCTGGCCAAGATCCCTGTGACAGCGCCCGGCGTGGACCAAAAGGCCGCCTGGCTGCAGGTGCGCCAGAACCGCCCTGACTACGTGCTGCTGTGGGGCTGGGGCGTGATGAACTCCACCGCTCTCAAGGAAGCCCAAGCCACCGGCTATCCGCGCGACAAGATGTATGGCGTGTGGTGGGCCGGTGCCGAGCCGGACGTGAAGGACGTGGGCGAGGGCGCCAAGGGCTACAACGCACTGGCACTCAACACCTCGGGTACGCAACCCAAGGTAATCCAGGACATTCTGAAGACGGTGCATGACAAGGGCCAGGGCACTGGACCCAAGGACGAAGTGGGCTCCGTGCTCTACACGCGTGGCGTGATCATCCAGGCCCTGAGCGTGGAAGCCGTTCGCCGCGCACAAGAGCGCTTTGGCAAGGGCAAGGTCATGACTGGCGAGCAGGTGCGCTGGGGCCTGGAGAACCTGGCGCTGGACGACAAGAAGCTTGCCGCACTGGGCCTGACCGGCGTGATTCGCCCCATCAGCACCAGCTGCTCTGACCATATGGGTTCGAGCTGGGCGCGTGTGCAGACCTGGGACGGCGCCAAGTGGAACGTGGGTGCGGACTGGTACCAGGCAGATGAGCAAATCATCAAGCCCATGGTCAAGGCCGGCGCTGACAAATACCTGGCCGACAAGAAGCTGACCCGTCGCGCTCCAACGGATTGCCAGTCTTAATCTCGCCCCCTTCCAGGCTCACTCCGTGTGGCCTGTTCCCCCCTCAAGGGGGCAACACCTGCGGTCCGGCGAAGCCGGTTCCGCGGTGTTTCTGGAAGGGGTGGCTCGCTGCGCTTGCCACTGCCGCGCCGGATGTGTGGTGTGTTGGTGGCCCCTTGGGGCCGCCAAATGAAAGCTTCGGTTTGCGGAGTTTTCATTTGGTCTGAATGGAAACTTCGCTATGAGTGAACCCAAAAACATTGTTCTGAACGTGAATGGCATTGAGGTCATTTACAACCACGTGATCCTGGTGCTCAAGGGCGTGTCCCTGCAGGTGCCCGAGGGTGGCATTGTGGCCATCCTGGGTGGCAACGGCGCGGGCAAGACCACTACCCTGCGCGCCATCTCCAACCTGCTGGCGGGAGAGCGCGGCGCGGTCACCAAGGGCTCGATTGAGCTGCGCGGCGAGCGCATCGAAAACCTGTCGCCGGCCGACCTGGTCAAGCGCGGCGTGGTGCAGGTGATGGAAGGGCGCCACTGCTTTGCCCACCTGACGATTGAAGAGAACCTGCTCACCGGCGGCTACACCCGTGACAGCAAGTCCGAGGTGGCCGCCAATCTGGAGAAGGTCTACAACTACTTCCCACGCCTCAAGACACGCCGCACCAGCCAGGCCGCCTACACCTCGGGCGGTGAGCAGCAGATGTGCGCCATTGGCCGGGCCATCATGGCCAACCCCAGCATGGTGCTGCTGGACGAGCCCTCTATGGGCCTGGCGCCGCAGATTGTGGAAGAAGTGTTCGAGATTGTGAAAGACCTCAACGCCAAGGAAAAGGTCACCTTTTTGCTGGCCGAGCAGAACACCAATATGGCTCTGAAGTACGCCGACTACGGCTACATCATGGAGTCCGGCCGCGTGGTGATGGATGGTGCAGCCGAAGACTTGCGCACCAACGAGGACGTGAAAGAGTTTTATCTGGGCGTGGGCGGTGGCGAGCGCAAATCCTTTAAAGATGTCAAAAGCTACAAGCGCCGCAAACGCTGGTTGGCTTGAGGAGCGCAACATGAACAACGCCCTGTTTGATGCGCTGGAAAGTCGTACGCCGGAAGTCCGTGAGGCTGCCTTGTTGGCAGCTCTGCCAAGGCAGATAGCCCACGCGAAGCAATCGTCCGCAGCGTTTGCTGCCTTGCTGGCCGATGTGGACCCGGCTTCCATCACCAGTCGCGCTGCGCTGGCCACCTTGCCTGTCATCCGCAAGTCCGAGCTGCAGGAGCGCCAGCAGGCCGCGCGAGCGGCCGGGGGCAATGTGTTTGGCGGCTTCAGTGCCATCGGTTATGGCGCTGCCATGCCGCGCGTGTTTGCCAGCCCCGGTCCGATTTACGAGCCCGAGGGCACGGCCAAAGACTACTGGCGCATGGCGCGGGCGATTTATGCGGCGGGCTTCAGGCCTGGCGAGCTGATCCACAACTCGTTTAGCTACCACTTTGTGCCTGCGGGCTCCATGATGGAAACCGGCGCGCATGCCATGGGTTGCAGCGTGTTTCCCGGTGGCACCGGCCAGACCGAGCAGCAGGTGCAGGCCATGCGCGAGTTGCAACCCGCGGGCTACATCGGCACACCCAGCTTCCTGAAAATCATTGTGGAAAAGGCTGAGGAGCTGGGTGTTGCGCTGCCCACGGTGAAGAAAGCCATGTTCGGTGGCGAGGCCTATCCGCCCTCACTGCGCGACTGGTTCACCGCCCACGGCATTGCCGGCTACCAGTGCTATGCCACGGCGGACTTGGGGCTGATTGCGTATGAAACCGAAGCGCGGGAAGGCCTGGTGCTGGACGAGGGTGTGATCGTGGAAATCGTGCGCCCCGGCACCGGCGACCCGGTGGCTGAGGGCGAGGTGGGCGAACTGGTGGTGACCACGCTGAACCCTGACTACCCGCTGATCCGCTTTGGCACAGGTGACCTGTCGGCTGTGCTGCCAGGGCAGTGCCCCACCGGGCGCACCAACACCCGCATCAAGGGCTGGATGGGTCGCGCCGACCAGACCACCAAGATACGTGGCATGTTTGTGCACCCCAAGCAGGTGAATGAGATCGTCAAGCGATTCCCTGAACTCAGCCGTGCGCGCCTGGTGGTCAGCGGCGAAATGGCCAACGACGTGATGACACTGAAGGTGGAGGCGGGCGCACCGGCAGAAGGCCTGGCAGAGCGTATAGGTGACGCCATCCGCGACGTGACCAAACTGCGCGGCCAGGTGGAGCTGCTGGCACCCGGTGCCTTGCCCAATGACGGCAAGGTGATTGAGGACGTGCGCAGCTACAAGTAATCTTGAGGTGACGCGATAAGGCTTGCGTGATCAGTTGCATGCCTTGGGGCGCTCGCCGGCGGACCAGGCACCTGCGGGTACCTTTGCCCGTGACGTTTTGAGCCGCCTCTTGACCGCCCTGTCCTGGGCGTCCTCACAGCTGAAAGGCAATACCAACAGCCGACTGGATACCGAGCGGCTGATCACGTTCGGTCAGGCAGCCGAAGGCAAGGGCGCACTGGAAACCCAGATGGTCCTGAACCACAAGCAGGCCATTGAATACCTGGTGGGCGATTCCCAACATGCCCACTTGAGCACAGACACTGTCCTCGCCCTGCATGCCTTTTTGTCGGACGGTTTGATGGCGGATCCGATGGCCTGTGGCCGCTTGCGCAGCAGGGCAGTTGAAATTGGAGGCAGCGTCTACTTGCCGGTGGCACTCGCATTTATTGACGTGCCGCAGGCAGCCTATGTGGACGCCATGATTGGCGTCTACGAACTCAACCGTGTGGAGTTGTTGCGTGACGTGCTTGCTGCCATGGTGCGCAATGGCGAGGCAGCCAGTGCGGCTGCCATTGGCACGCGGGTGCCAGACACGGTTGCTCCAGACGACCGCAAGCATTTCATTGAACTGGTTCTGGAAGAATTCAAGGCACTGCATCCCGGCAATGCAGTGCGGTTTGGCATCAGGACATTGGAGTTGGAAGCTTGGCGAGGCAAGACCCGTTGAAGGCCTTCAAGAAGATCACACCCCCCAGACAATTTCCTTCTCGTCCTTCAGGCTGCGCCGGATCATCTCGATGAAGGGCACGGCGCGCTGGCGCAGGGAGATGCCCTCGAAACGGGGCGGCGTCTCGCCTTTGTCTTGGGCTTCCTTGATTACCTGCGCTTTGTGGTCTTCATCGGCCTTGATGGCAGCTTCGAGTTTTGCAATGGCTTCTGGCATATGCTCGGGCAACAGAATGCCTTGCGCCTGTGACGCTGCATCGCTGCGGCCCAATATGGCCAGGATCTGGCGGCCATTGGGCTCGAGCATGATCAGGTCACCAGCGGCGCGGGATTTGAATTTGTACATGGTCTTCTTTGGAATCGGTAATGGCTCATCTTCACATAGTTCGGGATCACACACTGGGTATGTCCGCTGCCCGCAAAATTGCCCTCGCCTGGGCCCAGCAGGCAGAGACCGAGTTCGGCATGGCGTGCACCTATGAAGAAGGCAAGTCGGCCGATACGGTGCACTTCACCCGCTCCGGCGTGAAGGGCTCACTGCTCGTCAACAAAGAGCGCTTTGAGCTGGAGGCCACACTGGGCTTTTTGTTGGGCGCTTTCAAGGACAAGATCGAGGCCGAGGTTGTGAAGAACCTCGATGCCTTGCTGGCCAGCAAACCGGCCGCCAAAAAGGCTGTGACCAAAAAAGGCGCCTGATCCGGCCACAGGCCGAAACAGGGTTAGTCCAGCGACGCGATCAGCTCCACATACTGCTGCATGGCGGCCTCGCTGGCGGTGCCCTTGAAGCTGTCCCAGGCCTCCCACTTGGCGCGGCCCACCATGTCGGAGAAGCCGGGCTTTTTGTCGGTGTTGTCACCGGTGGTGGCCTGTTTGTACAGGCCGTAGATTTTCAGCAGCGTGCTGTTATCCGGGCGTTCCGTCAGGTTTTTGGAGTTGGCTACAGCGGCTTCGAATTGTGTTTTGAGGTCGGACATGGTTTGAAGGGTTGTACGTGTTTACCCTGCATCTTACGGTGCCAGTCCGCCTTGGGCCTGCGCGATGTCCAGATACTCCCGCGCATCCATGGCTTGCAGTGAGGCGGCCTGTGCCAACAAGGCAGCTGCCTCGTCCTGGCGCGCGTCGCCTTCGAGCATCAGCAGGGCCGCGGCGTATTCCACCAAACCCAAGGGCGAACGGGGCTGCAGCGTAAACCCCTGCAGGAACATCTCCAGGCTGACTTCCTTCCTGGCGCCATAGGTCATGTGGCCTATCAGTGTGCCGACCCGGTCAATGATTTCGGCGTGGAAGCTGCCCAACGCAAAGTGGCCATCGGCATGCAGTGGTTGCAGGGCGATGGTGGTTTCCAGGGCCGTCTTGATTTTGCTACCCAGACCTTGCGCCAAGGCCTGGGTCACACTGATGCCCTGGCTGTAGCGGCCGAGGGACAATGCCAGCAGGTAATGGGCGTTGGGGTTGTCTGGCTGGTTTTGGATTTGTGCTTCGGCCCGCTCGGTCACCCGTTGGTAGATCGACTGCCGTTCGCCTTGCCGTGTTTCCAACTGTGCGGCGTAAACGCAGGCCGCCTTGTTGGCAACCGTCAGGCCCGCAGGCCCCAGGCGCAGGCCCAGCAGGTGGGCCTCTTCAAAGTGGCCGTTGTGAAAATGCGTCCAGGCCTGCAGCAGTTCGGGGGTGTCGGGCAGAGGCTCCTGGTCACAGCTGTGCAGGCGCGCCCATTGTTTCTTGATGGCCCGGCTGTCATAGGCAAAGTGGCCTTTGGGGGCAAAGGGTGTCCAGTTTGCCATCGGCTCGTCCTTCAGCTGGCCGCAGCCGGGTTGTAGGCGCCGGCCAGGCTGAGCAAATGCGTGCGCTGACTGGCTTCCAGATAGGGAACCAGCAGGTTGAGCACATGCTGCGCGCCGCGCAGCAGGGCGGCCTGCGCGCTTTCGGGCTCCAGGGCACGACGCGGGTCGCGCACGTATTCAAAGCTGAGCCAATAGGTCAGCACCACCACCATGCTGGTAGCGGTGGGTTCGATCTCGCGGGCGTCCATGTGCAAGGCCCTGCACCGGTTCATGCTGTCCAGCATGGCCTTGATGGAGCGGGTTTTTTCTTTCAGCACCGACTGGAAGTGGGTCTCCAGCCGACGGTTCTTGCTGAGCAGGTCGTTGAGGTCGCGGTACAAAAACCGGTATTGCCAGATCAGCTCGAACAACGTGTGCATGAAGAACCAGGCGTCTTCCACATCCCGCACGTTGTCGCTGGCGTTGAGCAGGCTGTGGAGTTGCCCCTCGTAGGCGTCAAACAGCGCGTTGATCAGTTCGTCCTTGGCCGGGTAGTGGTAGTACAGATTGCCCGGGCTGATGCCCATCTCGGCCGAAATCAGCGTGGTCGAAACATTGGGTTCGCCAAAGCGGTTGAACAGCTCCAGCGTCACTTCAAGAATGCGTTCGGCCGTGCGGCGGGGGGCTTTTTTGACCATGGCTTATTTTGGCCTAGTGGCGTCGTGTGGGGTTGGCTTTCATGGGCATGTGGGCAAAGTGTAGGGTGCTTGTGTGAAACGGCGTATTGCTTTGCAGCAATAAAAAAAGGCGCTTGCGCGCCTTGGTGGTGTTTGCCGGGCTGACCTTGGCTCAGGGCCGCTTGGCTGGCGCCTTGGCTTTGGGTTTTGCGGTGGCTTTGCTGGCTGGCTTGGGCGCCACTTTGGCTGGCGTCTTCCGGGCGGGTTTGCCCTTCAGCTCTTGTACTGTCTTGTTCAGTTCATCAATATGGGCAATCAGCGCATTGATCTCCTTGGCAGAGGGCATGCCCAGATTGCTCAGCGCCTTGGCCACCCGGTCTTCAAAGATGTGTTCCAGCTTGCCCCATTGGCCCGAGGCCTTGTTGCTGATCTCGCTGGCCATACTGGCCATCTTCTGGGTGGCATCGGCCATGCGCTCTTCTGCCACGGCCTGCGTTTTGCGCTGAATGCTCACACCTTCCTGTACCAGCGCCTCGAAGGCCTTGCTGCCCTCAGCCTGGGCGCGGGTGAAGGCGCCCAGACCGGCCTGCCAGATTTGCTGGGCCGAATCCTTGACGGCATCTGTCAGCGGGGGACTTTCGGCCTGGGTGGCCGAATTTTTGTGAATCTTTGTGACCATATGAGGCTCCTGAATGCGGTGCCTGCACTCTACGCGCTGGCGCGCGGCGGATATAGGGAGCGCTTCCTAGAACAGCACCTCTTGCCCCGACATGCAGAACGGCTTGCGTCGTGAGAAGGGGCAGGCGATACGAGGGCGGCCTTGCGTTGCCAGCGTGGATAATCGGGGAATTAGCCTCAAAACCGTTTGCATGTCTTCCACCCCCAAGATTTACGTTGCTGGCCACCGCGGTATGGTGGGTTCGTCCATTGTGCGGACCCTGTTAGCGGCGGACCATCCGGCTTCGGCACTGGTATTGCGCACCCATGCCGAGCTGGATCTGTGCAACCAGGCCCAGGTGCAGGCCTTCTTTGCCACCGAGAAGCCCGACCAGGTCTACCTGGCTGCGGCCAAGGTGGGTGGCATCCATGCCAACAACACCCTGCCTGCGGACTTCATCTACCAAAATTTGATGATGCAGGCCAATGTGGTGGACGCGGCCTTCCGCAGTGGTGTCAAAAAGCTTTTGATCCTGGGCAGCAGCTGCATATATCCACGCCTGGCCCCACAGCCCATGGGCGAAGCGGCCCTGCTGACTGGCACCCTGGAGCCCACCAACGAGCCCTATGCCATTGCCAAGATTGCCGGCATCAAGCTCTGCGAGAGCTACAACCGCCAATACGGCCAGAGCCATGGCATTGACTACCGCAGCGTCATGCCCACCAACCTGTATGGCCCCGGCGACAACTACCACCCGGAAAACAGCCACGTTATCCCGGCGCTGATTCGGCGTTTCCACGAGGCGCGCGTCAACCAGGCACCCATGGTCACCATCTGGGGCACGGGAAGCCCCAAGCGCGAGTTTTTGTACGTGGATGACATGGCATCGGCCAGCGTGCATGTGATGAACCTTCCGCAGGCCATTTATTCCCAGCATACGTCGCCCATGCAAAGTCACATCAATGTGGGCTGCGGTCAGGACATCAGCATTGCCGAACTGGCGCAGTTGGTGGGCCAAACCGTGGGCTACACCGGTGCCATTGACTTTGATGCCAGCAAGCCCGACGGCGCGCCGCGCAAGCTGATGGACAGCAGCCGCATCAACGCCCTGGGCTGGCAGGCCCAAGTGGCACTGCAAGATGGCCTGCAACAGGCCTACCAGGACTTTCTGAAAAACCACGCATGAATACTTCTGTGAACACCGCACCCAAAGTCGCACTCATCACTGGCATCACCGGCCAGGATGGCTCCTACCTGGCTGAGTTCCTGCTGGAAAAGGGCTACACCGTGCACGGCATCAAGCGCCGGGCGTCGAGCTTCAACACCGAGCGTGTGGACCACATCTACCAAGACCCGCACATTGAGAACGCGCGGTTCAAGCTGCATTACGGCGACCTGAGCGACACCAGCAACCTGGTGCGCATCGTGCAGGAAACCCAGCCCGATGAAATCTACAACCTGGGCGCCCAAAGCCATGTGGCGGTCAGCTTCGAGAGCCCGGAGTACACCGCCGACGTGGACGGCCTGGGTACGCTGCGCCTGCTGGAGGCCATTCGCATCCTGGGGCTGGAAAAGAAAACCCGTTTCTACCAGGCCAGCACTTCCGAGCTGTACGGTCTGGTGCAGGAAACCCCGCAAAAGGAAACCACGCCTTTCTACCCGCGCAGCCCCTATGCGGCGGCCAAAATGTATGCCTTCTGGATCACGGTGAACTACCGCGAGGCCTATGGCATGTATGCCTGCAACGGCATCCTGTTCAACCACGAGAGCCCGCGCCGCGGCGAGACCTTTGTCACCCGCAAGATCACCCGCGGCCTGGCCAACATCAGCCAGGGCCTGGAAGACTGCCTGTACATGGGCAACATCGACGCCCTGCGCGACTGGGGCCACGCCAAGGACTATGTGCGCATGCAGTGGATGATGTTGCAGCAGGACCAGGCTGAAGACTTTGTCATCGCCACCGGCAAGCAGTACAGCGTGCGGCAGTTCATTGAGTGGACTGCCAATGAGCTGGGCATGCCGCTGCGCTGGGCGGGTTCTGGCGTGGAGGAGGTGGGGTATTCGGGTGAAAAGGCCATTGTTCGCATCGATCCGCGCTACTTTCGCCCGGCTGAAGTGGAGACGCTCTTGGGTGACCCGTCCAAGGCAAAGGCGAAGCTGGGCTGGGTACCGGAGATCACGGCGCAAGAGATGTGCCGGGAGATGGTGGTGAACGATTTGGCCAAGGCCAAGCAGCATGCGTTGCTGAAAAATCACGGGTACAACATCAATGTTAGTGTTGAATAGTGAACTCTTATTAATTGGCAATGGAAGGAAAAAATGAAATTACATCTTGGCTGCGGAAAGCGGCATATCCCTGGATATATCCATATTGATGCAGTTGATTACCCACACGTTGATCATGTCGCTTCAATTGACAACTTGTCTTTCGTTCCGGACGAAAGCGTAGAGGTGATATACAACTGCCACGTTTTGGAGCACTTCAAGCGCAAGGAAGTGGAACGCGTTCTTGCCGAATGGCATAGGGTTTTGCAACCTAACGGGGTATTGCGAATTGCCGTCCCAGATTTTGCAAAGCTATGCGAGGTATACCGACTCTATGGAAAGTTGGATATGGTGGTGGGCGGACTTTTTGGAAGAGGCGATTATCTCTATAACATCCATTACAACGTTTTTGACTTTGATACCTTAAAAGCGGTTCTGGAGAAAACCGGCTTTACCAATGTTCGTCGCTACGACTGGCGCGAAACAGAGCATGCAGATATGGATGATTACTCACAAGCCTACATCCCCCATATGGATAAAGAAAATGGGATGCTCATTAGCTTGAATGTTGAATGTAACAAAGCCTAAATAGTGATGGGAAAACTGTTCCGATTTTTTGTCCTTCTTTTGCAGAAGATTCGCAAAAGAAATAACATTCAATCACTCGCAGTTTCGCCAAGGTCTCTGATTGGTCATCATATTGAAATAGGTAATTTTACGCAGGTTGATGGAAAGTCAGCGATTGGTAGTTATACATACATCGGCGCACACTCTTCAGTAACACGGGCGAGTATCGGTAGATATGTTTCTATTGGAAACAATGTATCGATTGGTCCTGGCGAGCATGAATTGATGAATTATTCAACATCTTCTCATTTTTACGAAAAAATATATGATGAACTCACAAAAGAAGACTGTGTGATCGAGAGCGATGTATGGATTGGAGTTGATGCAATAGTTTTGCGTGGAGTTAAAGTGGGCGTGGGTGCGGTAATTGCAGCTAACGCCGTAGTCACTAGAAATGTCCCTGATTTCGCAATAGTTGCTGGTGTGCCAGCACGATTTATTCGATACAGATTTGATGAATTTACTAGGAATGCACTTTTGTCATCTAGATGGTGGGAAAGTGACAAGCAGACTGCGCAGTCGATTTTTAAAAGTTTGAATTTGAACGGCGCTTCCAAATGAAGACGGCGCACTTGCTCGGAACAGGACATACAAAAAATAGTATCTTCGATGATGTGAACAAAGGCAATCCTGACAATTGGTACTATCCCTTTTGGAAGTTAAAAAGCCAATTTCTCAAGCATGGAATCGAATTAAATACGCCTGATGTTTTTGTGCCAAGAGTCGTTGATTTTGAATTGCATCAAGATGCGCAAAAAAAATTAGTTGCAGGAGTGACGGCATATGTGATGCTTTACGAATCATCAAATATAAGACCGCTCAATAAAAACAAAAATTGTTTGAAGAAATATAGACGTGTCTTTACTTGGCGTGACGATTGGGTGGATGGAGATCGGTTTGTGAAATTTAATCTCCCTAATAAAATCATTGAAAATAAAACAAGAGGGTGGATTGGCAGGGACAAACTGTGTTGTTTGATAGCTGCAAATAAGTCACTCCCTTCCCGAACAGAACTTGACTTGTATGTGGAGCGTGTAAAAACAATTCGCTGGTTTGAACAAAATGCACCGCACTCTTTTGACTTGTTTGGAAGTGGCTGGGATGCGCCTGCAGAGAAGTCTGGTTTGATGAACCGTGTCAAGAGAAAAATTGCGAGATTTCTGCCAAGAAGAAATCAAAATGGAAAGATATATTTCGCCTCCTATCGAGGCAGAGTTGCCAGCAAACTGGAAACAATGCAAAAATACCGCTTTTCTATATGCTATGAAAATGTGCGTGATTTGCCCGGATATATTACTGAAAAAATATGGGACTGTTTTTTTTCTGGTTGCATACCTGTCTATTGGGGTGCATCAAATATCACAAATTATATTCCTGATGATTGCTTTATTGATCGTCGTAAATTCAAGAGTCATGAGGCGCTTTATCAATATATGTCCTCAATGACAGAGGCACAATTCATTTGCTACCAAGAGAAGATTGCAGCGTTTTTGGGAAGTGAGAAAGCGAGACCCTTTAGTTCGGATTTCTTTGCTGAAACGATAGTGAATACAATTGTTGGCGACCTAGAGCATGCAAAATGATCTAAATTTAGATAGGGTGGCCCCTCCAGTGTCGATATATATAACGATTTGTAATGGGTATTATGAGATTGCTTACATTGCCGGGTAAATTTCTAATTCAAATAGTATGGCAGTTAATGGGGATGTATCGTATTAAGACATTGGGTTCGTTTGGAACAAATAGCCATTTTTCACACAATGTTAAGTTTGCATTTCCCAGTCAAATATTTATTGGCAACGATGTATCTATCGCACGCAGTGTAGACATCGGTGCATCAAGCAAGGGTTCAATCAGCATTGGAGATAGATGTGCAATAGCTGCTGGCGTACGCATTGTGACGGCTACACACGATCTATATCATCTGCCAGTGACAGAGGTTGGGATAAACAGACCAATTGTTATTGGAGAGGATGTCTGGATTGGAACAGGTGCGATAATTCTTCCAGGCGTAGAAATAAAGAGTGGAGCAGTTATAGCTGCAGGGGCAGTTGTCACAAAAGATGTTCCGCCTGATTGCGTTGTGGGCGGTGTTCCCGCGAAAATCATAAAGAGTTTGCCAGCGCGAAATGTAAGATTTGGGAAGAATGATTAATTAATGAAATTAAATACCCAAGTCCCTTAGGCTGAGTACGATGAAAATGCGCAGTGATATTGTTTGGGTGTTGGGAGGGCGGGTTGTAAGTGCAATGGTATCTATCGCCAGTTTGCGCCTATTAACGTCATTTTTACAGCCCGCCGATTTTGGCCTGTACACACTGCTTATTGCTTTTCAAGGATTTTGTGGTTTGATACTGCTTAGTCCTGTTGGCTTGCATCTCAACCGTAATACACATGCTTGGTGGGATGATGGAAGTCTGACCAAACGTCTCTCTGGATACAACAACTATATTGTGTTTATTTCTGCGGGAATAGCGATTGTGGTCGCATTTTGGTGGAACTTCTATCCGGGTACGGACCAAAGCCTTACTGGGACATTGTTGTCAGCAATGGCTGTCAGTTTAATGGTGTACTTTGGTACTTGGAATGGAACGGTTGTATATATATTAAACATGCTGGGTTTTCGTAGTGCCAGTGTATGTTGGATGCTGTCAACGTCCATTGTGGGGCTCGCATTCTCGGCATACTTATCGTACAACTACCCCACCGGAATTTCATGGCTATTGGGGCAAGCCATTGGCATGGCGGTGGGTGCGGTGGGTGGAGGGATGATGCTGAGAAGGTATATAAAAAATGAAAATAATTTGAAAACTGTCGAAACAGAACCTATATCTCTAATTGACAAAAAGACGATCATAAAATTCTGTCTGCCACTTGCCATGGCTACCGGCTTGATGTGGATTCAAACTGCGGGCTACCGTTTTTGGATTGGTGGAGTTTGGGGTGCAAAAGAGTTGGGACTTTTGGCAATTGGGCTAAGTATTACAGCCCAAATTTGGGCGATTGTTGAGGCAGTATCAATGCAATTTTTGTCACCATACTTTTTCCGACATATTACTGAATCAAAGTCAGCATCGGAAAATTCCGCCATTCTCTCCAATGTGATTAATGTAATGTGGCCTCTATATGCAGTGTTAGCAGGATTTAATTTTGTCTTTGCATCTTCATTGTTGGTGGTGCTCACCAATGAGCTTTATTACGCATCGGTTGCCTTCGTGACTTTAGGGGTGATCGTCGAGTTCTCACGTTGCACAGCGAATTTGTGGTCCTATGCAGCACAGATTGAGCGAAATACTACGAATTACATTCTTCCATACGGTATCGGTGCTCTTGCAGTTTGGATTGGTTTAATTTGGGTGAATCAGCGGCAAGGCGATATAAACCATATATCGGTTGTTTTGGCGTCATCCGGGTTGTTGATGTGCATGGCGATGGTCATAGTAATGCAGCGGATGGTGCGAGTTAAACTGGATGTATGGAGATGGATGATAGGTATTGTGACACTCCTCGTTTGTGCTGCCTCAGCGATTATTGCACCTATTACATCAACGAACTTTCTGGAGTGTATTGAATTAATGGCGTTGGGATTCTTAATGGCAGGCGGGGTTGTGATGTTATTGCTGTGGCGAAATCCCGCACTGACTGCATTGCTCTCAATTGGATTGCGGAAAGCTTGAATCTTGATTATCTTGCACTTATCCGGCGGGCTAGGAAATCAAATGTTTCAATATGCGTTTGGACGAGCTTGCGCGAAAAGGCTTGGCGCAGAAATGAAGCTTGCAATATCGGATCGTACACTAAATATACATAGTGGATTTGAGTTGGAGAGGCTGTTTGATATACACGCAACCACAGCTACTCCAGCAGATATTAAATCGGTTTTGGGTTTGCAACGGTACTTGATGGTGCAGAAAGTTATTAATGCATGTGGATTGCGGCATGTGTATAAATCATCTTTAATTCAGGAGCAAACTTTCAATTACAGTCCGGAAGTGTTGCACTTGAGAGATGGGAGCTATATAAGTGGATATTGGCAGAGTGAAAAATACTTTATGGAAATAAGGAATGAAATCCTCGCTGATTTTTCATTTAGACTGCCTATGTGCAAGACTAATTTTGAATTTTCTGAAAAAATTGCCAGTTCTAATTCAATCGCATTGCACGTTCGTCGAAATGATTTTGCAAAGAACCCGTCAATCAACGCAACACATGGTTTATGTTCCTTGGATTACTATGAAGAAGCAATTGGGCACATTACAAAGCGAGTTGACAATCCGAGCTTTTTCATTTTTTCCGATGATCTCCAGTGGGTTAGAGAGAATTTATCAATGGATTATCCTTGTAACTATGTTCATCATAATACGGGTGCAGATAGTTACAATGACATGCGATTGATGAGCTTGTGTAAACACAATATTATTGCGAATAGCTCTTTCAGTTGGTGGGGAGCATGGCTAAATAGAAGTTCTGAAAAAATCGTCATAGCTCCTAAAAAATGGTTTGCCAAGGAAATAAATACAGAAGACTTGCTGCCTGCAAATTGGATAAGACTTTAGGTGAAAATTTCGAGAGAATTAGGCTTTGGAAGCCTTGACTTTTCCGATACTGGCGACGTTTTGATTTGAAACACGAATTGGATTTGTATGGAGCCTATCGCTGTGATTGATCATGAGAATTTCAATACCTTTAGACCCCTTATATCAGTAGTGCTGCCAGCCTTCAACGCGGAACTCTATGTGCGTGAGGCTGTGGAATCGATATTGTCGCAGACTTTTGTAGATTTTGAGTTAATAGCTATCAATGATGGATCTCTGGATAGTACGGGAGATATATTGAGAGATATGAGTGTAAAAGACCCTCGAATAATATTTATCTCCAGAGAAAATAGAGGTCTTGTGCATTCGCTGAATGAGGGTATTGGTTTAGCGCGAGGCAAATGGATAGCTCGAATGGATGCGGATGACATATCTTTGCCCAATCGATTTGAAAAGCAAATCAATTGGTTGGAGCAACGAGGTGACGATTTGTGCGGGAGTTGGATCCGCTTTTTTGGCACCAGTGACAATCGAATAATTCGCCATCCACAATCTGATGCTGCGATTAAGATTAGTATGTTATTCGGTTCACCGTTTGCCCATCCCTCAGTGTTGATGAGGGCAGAACTCGCAAAGAAATTAAAGTACGATGATTTATGGGAGAAATGTGAAGACTACGATTTGTGGGAAAGGGCGGCAAGAGCGGGATGGAAGATGTCTAATGTCCCGGAGGTTTTGCTTAATTACCGCCAACATCAGACCCAGATTTCGATGTCTTCATTTGCGCTGCAACAAAAATTGACACAGGAAGTTCGCTTTCGCTACTGGAATCACATGTCCGCCCCATTAGGACTAGACATGAAATTGGTAGAAGATGTATGGCAAATGCGCGAGAGCGAACCTTATACATTGAATATGGATCATGTGGATTGCGTATTCAACATATTGCTGCGTTCAAGTGTAGGAGAAGCTAGGGAGGTATTGCTGGATCATATGACCAGGCTCTACCTACGAGTTGCTTCAAGCTATCCAGATATTGACTACAGATGGAGTCGATTGCATAAGTCTTTCGGCACTGGCGCCGGTTTAACGACCAAATTGATGCTGATGATAATTGCTAATTTTCGAATTCGTGCTGACAGCATGCTATTTGCTGGTTTGAAGCGCGCATTTTTGTCTCTGACATGGCGTGGGTGAAGTTGAAAGTCACATTCAAAGGTCAAGCATTGGAATTTGAAATGAGTCAGACCGGGTCTTTGGCGGTAGTTACTGCAATTATTCCGTGTTACCGGTGTACTGCGACACTGGAGCGTGCGGTCGCTTCTGTTGCTGCTCAATCGTTGGTCCCTGCTGAGTTGATATTAGTGGACGACTGCAGCGGTGACGATACGCGCTTATTGATGCAAGCAATTGCGGCCAAATACACGGCAGGTTGGATACGCACGGTACTACTTGACAAGAACATGGGGGCTGGAAGTGCACGCAACGCAGGTTGGGCAATCGCTACACAGCCCTACATTGCTTTTCTTGATTCAGACGATGCATGGCATCCTGAGAAAGTACGTATTCAACTGAATCTAATGTTGAACCAACCTGAACTTGCCTTGTGCGGTCATACACATCAAATTCTTTTGAAAGATGATTTGCCCGACTGGAAACTTCAAACCGATGGAGGCAAGTCGATCGCCAGGCCGATTTCCAAATGGCAATTACTTATTGCCAACCGTTTTGTGACACCCTCAGTCATGTTGAGACGGGACATCTCTTGCAGATTTTTAGAGGGACAGCGGTTCATGGAGGATCGTATGTTATGGCTTAATATAGTATGTTCAAACCAGAGGGTAGCCAGAATACCTGTGGCGCTTGCGGCAACCTATAAAAGCGGTTTTGGTCATTCCGGTTTGAGTGCGCAATGGTTGAATATGGCCCGTGGAGATTTTGGGAATTATCGACGCCTGCTGAATTCCAAGTATATTTCCCATATTGAATTCGCAGCCTTGAATCTGTTTTCCGCTATTAAATTCTTAAGGCGGTTGGTAATTCACAGATTTTTTTCGGACAAGTCAAGATAGTATGAAAAATGGTTATCCACGAATCGCCATCGCTTTGGCTGTTTATAACGGGATTCAGTATCTTCCGCAGCAGGTAGCATCCATACTGGGGCAAGAAGGTGTAGTAATAACGTTGTTTGTCAGCGTTGACATATCTTCTGACGGGTCGGAAGCATGGGTAAACCAGTTGGCAAGGACTGATGCACGGGTGGTAGTACTGCCTATGGGGCAGCGGTTTGGCGGTGCTTCTGCAAATTTCTTCCGGTTGTTGCGTGATTTGGATCTTTCCGGTTTTGATTATTTTGGCTTTGCTGATCAGGACGACATATGGGCAGAGTGCAAAATGGCACGTGCCTGCGAGCAATTGTTGTTGCAAAGAGGGGATGCCTACTCCAGCAACGTCACTGCGTTTTGGGCCTCTGGCAAGCAGGTCCTCGTCTACAAGGCCAACCCGCAGCGGCGTTGGGATTACTTGTTTGAGTCGGCCGGCCCGGGTTGCACCTACCTGATGTGCCTAAAACTGGCACTTGAATTGCAGAGTGCAGCGCGCAATCAAATGCAGTCCTTGAAAGAAGTGGTGTATCACGATTGGTTTACTTATGCATACGCACGCGCACACGGCTTCAAATGGATTATTGATGACTATTCTGGATTGCAGTATCGACAGCATGCGGGCAATCAGTTGGGTGCCAACACGGGTTTTTACTCATTTATGCGACGGTTCAATCAAGTCGTATCTGGTGACGCGCTGAATCAGGCGCGCGTGATAGCCCGAACGGCGTGTGGAACGGAGTCCCAATCGGTCAGTCGCTTGTTGGAAGGTCGGCGTTGGCATTTGTTGCAACTTGCGTTGCTTGCACCGCAGTGCCGTCGTACTCTGCGCGACCGGGTCTTCTTTTTTGCTTCCTGTGTCTGGTGCGCTGTGATCGGGGTTACTGGCGAATCGTCCAGTTAAGTAATGACGTCAAGAATACTGATCACAGGAGCCAGTGGCTTTGTAGGGCGAGAACTGGTTGCCCATTTGGCGAGCCAGTATGGCGTTCGTCTTCGACTGGCGTTGAGGGGGCATGCCACGCTGATAAAGCTCAATACACCTTACGAAACCGTAACGACGGGCGATATCGATGGACGAACTCAGTGGGATCTCGCTCTGGACGGGGTCGATGTAGTGGTGCATTTAGCAGCACGAGTGCACGTGTTGCGTGAGCATTCCCCAAATCCTGCACAGGCATTCCGGGATACCAACCTCCATGGCACGGTGCAACTGGCCAGAGCGGCATCGCAACGCGGAGTCAAACGCTTTGTCTTTATAAGCTCCGTAGGCGTGAACGGTTTTAAGACGGAGGCCCACAAACCTTTTACCGAGTGGCATAAGCCACAGCCTCACAATCCGTATGCCCAGTCGAAGTGGGAGGCTGAGCAGGCATTGAGGAAAGTAGCGCTGGAGTCTGGTATGGAATTTGTCATCATTCGTCCACCTTTGGTTTATGGGCCAAACGCTCCTGGAAATTTTTCCCATCTGGTCAGGGGGGTGCTGGCCCGCATTCCGCTGCCTTTGGCCGCGGTTCGAAACTTGAGAAGCATGGTTGGTCTGGACAATTTGGTGAACTTCATCGGGGTTTGCTGCATGCATCCACATGCCGCCAACCAAACCTTCCTGGTTTCCGATGGTCAAGATTTGTCTACCGTTGACTTGGTGAATGGTATCGCCAAGGGACTGCACAGCAAGGTTTGGTTTGTTCCGATTCCATTGTGGATCTTGGCAGTGGGGGCCGCGCTGTTTGGGCAAGGTGCGACTCTGCAGCGCCTGACCGGTAATCTCCAGGTGGATATTTCCAAGGCGCGTGACATGTTGGGATGGACCCCACCGATTTCGGTAGATGAAGGCTTACGAAGGGCAACCTTGTCATGGAAAAAAAGTGAAACGTTGCTTTGATGTTGCACTAGTAACAGTCGCTGGGGTTGTATTGCTACTGCCGTTGGTTTATACGGCAATTTTGGTCCGACTTAGTTCTCGCGGCCCCGTCCTCTATTGGTCCGACCGAGTAGGCCAACACAACCGTGTCTTCAAAATGCCCAAGTTCCGATCCATGCGGATTGGCACACCTGCGGTCGCTACCCATTTGCTGGCTGATCCAGCTTCTCACTTGACGCCCATAGGCAGCTTCTTGCGGAAAAGCAGTCTCGACGAGTTGCCCCAGTTGTGGAGCATCCTTAAAGGAGATATGAGCTTTGTAGGTCCGCGGCCCGCCCTCTTCAACCAGGCAGATTTGATTCAGCTGCGAACCGAGCAGGGTGTGCATAGGCTGTTGCCGGGCTTGACCGGATGGGCCCAAGTAAATGGCCGCGACGAAATTCCTATTCCGCAGAAAGTAGCACTCGACCGGGAATACCTTGAAAGGCAATCGTTTGGTTTTGACATGAAGATATTACTGCTGACTGCGGTCAAGGTCCTCAAGCGTGACAATGTCACGCACTAGACTTTAATGGAATGAACCAACGCATATTGACTTGGCCACGCGAGGTGAAGCAGCTCATCGTGCTGGCAATGGACGTACTCCTGGCCCTGGCCTCCACCTGGCTGGCCTTCGGCCTGCGTCTGGACGTCTGGGCCCGCCCGGTTGGCGCCCAGTGGTGGGTGTACCTGGTGGCGCCCGCCTTGGCCATCCCCATCTTTGTCCGCTTTGGCCTTTACCGCGCCATCTTCCGCTACACCGGCCAAGCCGCCTTGAATGCCACGGCCAAAGCGGTGTTGCTGTATTCCGTGCTGCTCACGGCCGTGCTGCTATGGAACCATTGGGTTGGTGTACCCCGCACCCTGGGTGTGCTGCAGCCCCTGATCTTCTTGATTCTTGTGGGCCTGAGCCGCGCCATGGCCCGCTTCTGGCTGGCAGGCCTTCCCCTGCTGGGTTCAGGACACACGGGCAAACTGCTGATCTACGGTGCCGGGACGGCGGGCGCCCAGACCGCCTCCGCCCTGCAGGTGTCGGGCCAGCTCAAGCTGATCGGTTTTGTGGATGACGACGCCAACATGGTGGGCCGCAGCATCAATGGCAAACCGATCTTCGCGGCCGACGCCCTGCTGTCACTCGTGTCGCGCCACGCCATCACCGACATTCTGCTGGCCATGCCCAGCGCCACGCGTGAGCGGCGCAACCAGATCATCCAGTCGTTGGAGAGCCTGCCGGTACATGTGCGCTCCCTGCCCAGCCTCTCGGACCTCACCTCGGGCAAGGTCACGGTGCAAGACTTCCGTGAACTGGACATCGAAGACCTCTTGGGCCGCGAGCCGGTGCCGCCGCGCACCGATCTGCTGGCCCGTGACCTGGCCGGACAGGTGGTGCTGGTCAGTGGCGCAGGGGGCAGCATTGGCAGCGAGCTCACACGCCAGATCGTTCAACAAAAGCCACGCCAATTGCTGCTGCTGGACCACAGCGAATTTGGCCTGTACAGCATCCACCAGGAACTCCAGGCGCAGTGCATCACCGAAGGGCTGGTGGTGGGACTGGTGCCTCTCCTGGCCAGCGTGTCCAACCCCGAGCGCCTGCAGGCCGTGTTCAATGCCTACCGACCCGCCACCGTCTACCACGCAGCCGCCTACAAGCATGTGCCCATGGTGGAAGACAACCCGGGTGAGGGCGTGCGCAACAATGTGTTTGGCACCTTGCACATGGCGCAGGCAGCCGTCAACGCGGGCGTGCACCGCTTTGTGCTCATCAGCACCGACAAGGCCGTGCGCCCCACCAATGTGATGGGTGCCACCAAGCGCATGGCCGAGCTGGTGCTGCAGGCCTTTGCGCAGGCGCATCCGCACACTCTGTTCTCCATGGTGCGCTTTGGCAATGTGCTGGGGTCCAGCGGCAGTGTGGTGCCACTGTTCCGCAAACAGTTGGCCTCCGGCGGGCCACTCACGGTGACGGATGCCGAGGTAACGCGCTACTTCATGACCATCCCCGAGGCAGCCCAACTGGTGCTGCAGGCCGGTGCCATGGGGCAGGGCGGTGACGTGTTTGTGCTGGACATGGGCCAGCCCATCAAGATCATCGACCTGGCGCGGCGCATGCTGCACCTCTCGGGCTTGAGCGAGCGCACGCCGTCCTACCCGCAAGGCGATATCGAGATCGCCATTACCGGCCTGCGCCCCGGCGAAAAGCTGTACGAGGAACTGCTGATTGGCGACAACCCCGAGCCCACCGAGCACCCGCGCATCATGAAGGCGCGCGAGCCTTTTTTGCCGTGGGCGGAGCTGCGAGGCGAGCTGCAGGGGCTGCAGGTGGCGGCCGACCAGAACGACGCGCCCGCCATCAAGGCCGTCTTCTTGCGCCACGTGCAGGGCTACCAGCCAACTTAAGGGCCACGCGAATTGAAACCAACGCGCTTTGATTTCTGTAGCCTTGGCCAGCTGTAACAACCGCCACAGTAAAATCGGGCTTGTGTCCCGCAGCAAGTGAACTTCGGATTGCCCATAGTGGCAAAAAACCTATGCGCCTATCCTCTGACCAAGTCCAGGCAATTCGCTCCGCAGCCGTGAGCACGTTTGGCGATGGTGCGGCTGTCTGGCTCTTCGGCTCCCGCGTGGACGACGCAAAAAAGGGTGGTGACATTGATTTGCTCGTACGCCCGGCCTCGGCCGCAGCCATCGAACCCTTTGCCAAGAAAGTCCGTATGCTGACCTTGCTTGAACGTGCGCTGGGCGAACGCAAAATTGACCTTGTCGTTGAACAACCAGGCGATGAGCGCTCCATAGTCACAGTGGCCCATGCCACGGGAGTTCAAATACTATGACGCCCACACCTGAACTGCTGGCCATGCAGCAAATCCACGCCGTGTGCCTTGGTCACGTTGAGGCTCTGACGGATGCGTTGCAGGATATGCAAACACGCGCACTCAACCCAGAAGAATATGCCAATCTGAGCAAGGCTGATCGCCGCTTGGTGGATCAGTTCGCCTACCGCTACACCCGTCTGCAAGACGATTTGGGTGCCCGTTTGATACCTGCTGTGCTAAACGCCTTGGGCGAAGACGTTCGGTCCATGTCGGCTGTTGACCGCTTTGGCCGTTTGGAGCAACTCGGATGGCTACCCAGTGCCGACCAGTGGCTTGCCCTGCGACAAGTCCGAAACCAGTTCGCACACGAGTACCCGGACAGCTCTGTCGAGCGTTTTGAGCGACTTCAGATGGCCACCGAAGCAGCAAGGCAATTGCTGTCTATCGTCGAACTTTTTAATCAAAAAATTCAAGCGATCTAGAAATCCAACCTTTACACAAGTGCGCCACAGGGCTGCCGCTGCTTTGAACGAATTTCCTTCCATATCCACCCATGACAACACCCCCCGCATCCCCCACACCAATCGCCAACCACGACAAAGCCGACATCCTGGCCCAGGCGCTGCCCTATATCCGCAAGTTCCATGGCAAGACCATGGTCATCAAGTACGGCGGCAACGCCATGACCGACCCGGCCCTGCAAAAGGCCTTTGCCGAGGACGTGGTGCTCTTGAAGCTGGTGGGCATCAACCCGGTGGTGGTGCACGGCGGCGGCCCGCAGATTGAACAGGCCCTGAAGCGCCTGGGCATGAAGGGCGAGTTCATCCAGGGCATGCGCGTGACTGACGCCCCCACCATGGAAGTGGTGGAGTGGGTGCTGGGTGGCGAAGTGCAGCAGGACATCGTGGGCCTGATCAACCAGGCCGGTGGCAAGGCCGTGGGCCTGACCGGGCGCGATGGCGCCATGATCCGTGCCCAAAAACTCAAGCTGCATGACAACGCAGACCCCAGCATCGAGCATGACATCGGCCAGGTGGGCGACATCGTCAGCGTGGACCCGAGTGTGGTGAAGGCCTTGCAGGACGACGCCTTCATCCCCGTCATCAGCCCCATCGGTTTTGGCGAAAACAACGAGAGCTACAACATCAACGCCGACGTCGTGGCCGCGAAACTGGCCACCGTGCTGCATGCCGAAAAGCTGCTGATGCTGACCAACATCAGCGGCGTGCTGGACAAGCAGGGTCAGTTGCTCACCGACCTCACAGCCCGGCGTATCGATGAACTGTTTGCCGACGGCACCATCTCGGGCGGCATGCTGCCCAAGATCGCGGGCGCGCTGGATGCTGCCAAGAGCGGTGTCAACGCGGTGCACATCGTCGACGGGCGCGTGCCCCATGTGCTCTTGCTGGAGATCCTGACCGAGCAGGCCTTCGGCACCATGATCCGCTCCCATTGACCATGGCCCCCACACCGCACCGCAACGGATTTCCATGAGATTGCTGCTCGTAGAAGACGACGTGCTGGTTGCCAGCGGCATCAAGCTGGGGCTGTCCAACGCCGGTTACGCGGTGGACTGGGTGGGCAGCGCCGAGCGGGCGCTGGAGGTGACGCAGGCCGACGCCTTCGACATCGCCGTCATCGATATCGGCTTGCCGCTGATGGACGGCCTGGCACTCACACAGGCGCTGCGCGAGCAGGGCCACAGCATGCCGGTGCTGATACTCACAGCGCGTGACGCATTGCAGGACCGTGTGCAGGGTCTGGACATGGGCGCTGATGACTACATGGTCAAGCCCTTTGAGTTGCCCGAACTGCTGGCACGCTTGCGGGCCCTGCTGCGCCGCTCGCAGGCCGCTACCACGTCGGTGCTGCGCTTTGGCTCGTTGGAGTTGGACATGGCACTGCGCCAGGCGACCTTCCATGTAGCCACACCAGGCGCCGATGGCGCGGCTACATCCACGCGCCAGCCCATGGAGCTGGGGCCCCGTGAGTGGACGGTGATGGAATACCTGATGCTGCAGGCTCCCAAACCCGCCAACAAGGACAAGCTGTTGCAGGCCCTGACCGGCTGGGACAAGGAGATCACACCCAACGCGGTGGAGGTCTATATCTCGCGTCTGCGAGCCAAGCTGGAGCCGCATGGCATAGCCCTGCGTTCCATTCGTGGTTTTGGCTACCGGCTGGAGCTGGTGGGCGCCGATTGACACCGGCGCCTGTTGCCATTGCTGGCGCTCCAGGTCTGCAACAGCGCCTGCTGCTGCTCTTGCTGGTGCCCCTGCTGATACTGGCTGCACTGAACACCTGGTTTGACTACCAGCTGGCCGACACGCCAGCCATACAGCAGGACCGGCAGTTGCTGACCCTGGTGCCCCAACTGGCTGATTCCATCAAGGCGCAAGGCGCCTGGCCACCGCAGATTCCGCGCCTGCACATGGCTCCAGAGGTTGCCGATTTTTTGGCCGTACGCAAAGGACGGTCTGCCTACGCCGTTCTCAATTCCGACGGCAAGGTGCTTTTGGGTGAGCCCTGGCTGGGGGACTATCCGCCCGACACCTATGAGCCCGAGTTTTCCAGTGAGGAATACAAGGGTGTGGTCTACCGCATTGTCAGCCAGCGTGTCATAGGTTCTGCCGGTGAGTTGACCGTGCGTCTGGCCGATGGAGCCAGCGTGCGAACGCAGTGGCTGCGCCGGTTGTGGTTCAAGGTGATATTGCCCAATCTGGTACTGGCAGCGGGTGCCGCCTTTGCCGTCCACTGGGCTGTGCGCCGCGCCCTGCGTCCCCTGTTGGCACTGAAGGACGCCGTGGAAGGCCGCTCGCCGCGTGACCTCTCGCCACTGGATGCAGCAGGCTCGCCCGACGAAGTGCGGCCCCTGGTGTTGTCGCTCAACCGCCTGTTTGATCTGGTGAACGCGCAAGCCGAGAGCCAGCGCCGCTTTGTGGCCGATGCTGCGCACCAGTTGCGCACACCCTTGGCCGGCTTGCAAGCCCAGGTGGAAGCCTGGGCCTTGCCCGAGACGGACACCATCACCCTGCGTTCTGACCAGATCCGCAAGCTGCGCGATGCCACGCGCCGCACCTCGCAGTTGGCCACCCAACTGCTGGCCCTTTCACGGGCTGACGCACGCACCAGTCTGACCGAGCCTGCCCAAGCCGTCGACCTCAAGCCGCTATGCGAGCAGGTGCTGGAAGAGTTTCTGGACGCTGCTGCTGTCAAGCAGATAGACCTGGGGCTGGAGGCCCAAGACGTGCGCGTCAATGGCTATGCCTGGCTGCTGCGTGAGCTGCTGGCCAACCTGGTGGACAACGCCGTGCGCTACACCCCCAAGGGCAGCCATGTCACCCTGCGTTGTGGCTTGCGCAAGGCCGTAGGAAGTCCCGCAGCGCAGGCCTTCGTGGAAGTCGAAGACGACGGCCCCGGCGTGCCTCCAGAGGAGCGGGCCCGCATGCTGGAGCGCTTTTACCGCCTGCCCGGAACACCGGGTGAGGGCAATGGCCTGGGCTTGGCCATTGCCGATGAGATTTCGCGCGTGCACCACAGTCAGTTGCAGATTGGTGCCGGAGCCGGGGGCCGGGGCCTGCGTTGCACGCTGCTGCTGGAGCCTGTGCGAGAATGAATCAACCACCCCCAAGCACCATGCCCGACGACCCGACCGCAATCGAAAACCAGGAGGCAGCGCTGCCTGTTGGGTTGCCGGTTGCGTCACAGAATGCCGATCCGGCACCTGCGCGCAAACGGCCCAAGCCGGGTGAGCGGCGCATCCAGATATTGCAAACCCTGGCAGCCATGCTCGAACAGCCCGCAGGCGAACGCATCACCACCGCAGCCCTGGCCGCGCGGCTGGACGTGAGCGAGGCGGCACTCTACCGCCACTTTGCCAGCAAGGCCCAGATGTTCGAAGGCCTGATCGAATTCATCGAGCAGTCGGTGTTCACGCTGGCCAACCAGATCGTGGAGCGCGAGCAGCCTGAAGGGACAGGCGCCGGTGCGCGCCAATGCGCCATCATCATCAGCATGCTGGTGCAGTTTGCCGAGCGCAACCCGGGCATGGCCCGCGTGATGGTGGGGGACGCGCTGGTATTTGAAAACGAGCGCCTGCAACAGCGCATGAACCAGTTCTTTGACAAGATCGAGGCCACCTTCAGGCAGTGCCTGCGCGCCGGAGCAGATGCCGCATCCCTGACGCCCACCATCGATGCACAGGTGCGCGCGGCCGTGCTGGCGGCCTTTGTCACCGGCCGGCTGCAGCGCTTTGTGCGCTCGGGCTTCAAGCGCCTGCCCTCGGAACACCTGGACAGCAGCCTGTCCGTCATGCTCGGGTAAACCCGTGGCACAAATAGAAGCCCCAGCCTAGAACAGGCGGGCTTTGACCGGGTTTCGGCGAAATACTGCAAAATAGCACGGTCGTTCTATTTTGTTGGTGTCCCTGCCAGCGCAACCCCAAACACACATGGTTACCTCTTCCGCCAGCTCACCGCGCGCCATGCAAAAAGGCCAGCAGACCAAGGCCACGATCATCGAGGCCGCGCTTGGCCTGGCCACCCAGATCGGTCTGGAGGGCTTGAGCATCGGCGCCATTGCCGAGGTTACGCAGATGAGCAAGTCGGGCGTATTCGCCCACTTCGGTTCGCGTGAAGAGCTGCAAATCTCCGTCATCCGCGAGTACTTCAGCCGCTTCGAGCAGGAAATCTTCTACCCGTCCCTGCAAGCCGATCGCGGATTGCCACGCGTTCGGGCCCTGTTCTCCAACTGGATGAAACGCGTGGCGGTGGAAATCCAGTCCGGCTGCATCTTCATCAGTGGCGCTGCGGAGTTTGATGACCGGCCCGGCCCGGTGCGCGACGCCCTGGCCAGCTCGGTGCAGACCTGGATGCAGGCCCTGCACCGCGCCATCGAGCAGGCCCAGGAATGCGGCCAACTGCGGGTGGATGCTGACCCGCAGCAGATTGCCTTTGAAATCCACGGTCTCATTCTGGCGCTTCACTATGGGGCGCGTTTCCTGAAGAATCCAGGTTCGCTGGAGCGCGCCAACACCGCCTTTGCCAACATCCTGGTGCGCTATGGCGCACAGGTTTCCCAACCCGCTTGACGTCTTTTCAGGAGCCACCACCATGCCCACTTACACCCCGCCCCTGCGCGACATGCAGTTTGTGATGCACGAGTTGCTGCACGTCATGGACGACCTGCAGCAAATCCCCAAGCATGCCGAGCTGGATGCCGACACGGTGAACGCCGTGATGGAAGAGGGCGGCAAGTTTGCCTCCGAGGTGCTGCAGCCCCTGAACCTCAGTGGCGACATGGAGGGTTGCAGGCGTGATGCGGCTAGCCACGCCGTCACCACCCCCAAGGGCTTCAAGGAAGCCTACCGCCAGTACATAGACGGCGGCTGGGCGGCTCTTGCCTGCGACCCCGACTTCGGCGGACAGGGCCTGCCGCTGGTACTTAACCAGATGTTTTACGAAATGCTCAACAGCGCCAACCAGGCCTGGACCATGTACCCGGGCCTCACGCACGGCGCCTACGCCGCGCTGCGCGAGCACGGCACCGACGCGCAAAAGCAGACCTATCTGCACAAGATGACCAGTGGCGAGTGGACCGGCAGCATGTGCCTGACCGAGCCGCACTGCGGCACCGACCTGGGCCTGATGCGCACCAAGGCCGAGGCGCAGGGCGACGGCACTTACAAGATCACTGGCACCAAGATTTTCATCAGCGCCGGTGAGCACGATATGGCCGACAACATCATCCATCTGGTGCTGGCACGCCTGTCAGACGCGCCCCCCGGCATCAAAGGGGTTAGCCTGTTCATCGTGCCCAAGTTCCACGTCAAGTCCGATGGCTCGCTGGGCGCGCGCAACGGCATCTTCTGCGCGGGCCTGGAAGAAAAGATGGGCATCCACGGCAACTCCACCTGCCAGATGGTCCTGGACGGCGCAGTGGGCACGCTGGTGGGCCAGCCCAACAAGGGCATGCAGGGCATGTTTGTGATGATGAATGCCGCGCGCCTGGGCGTGGGTAACCAGTCCCTGGGCCTGACCGAGGTGGCGTATCAAAACGCACTGGCCTATGCCAAAGACCGCATCCAGATGCGCGCCCTCACGGGCCCCAAGTCCAAGGACCAGGCGGCCGACCCCATCATCGTGCACCCCGACGTGCGCAAGATGCTGCTCACCGCCAAAGCCTATGCCGAAGGCGGCCGTGCCCTCATGACGTTTTGCTCCATGCTGCTGGAAAAAGAGCACTACCACCCCGATGAAAAAGTGCGCAAAGACAGCGGCGAGATGCTGGCCCTGCTCACCCCCATCGTCAAAGCCTTCATCACCGACAATGGTTGGACCGCCACCTCCGGCTGCCTGCAGGTGTTTGGCGGCCATGGCTATATCAAGCAAACCGGCATGGAGCAACTGGTGCGCGATGCCCGCATCAACATGATTTACGAGGGCACCAACACCATCCAGTCGCTGGACCTGCTGGGCCGCAAGGTGCTCTCCAACAACGGCGCCACGCTGCGCAAGTTTGGCAAGCTGATTGGCCAGCTGGTGGAAGAAGAAGGCGTGAACGAAAAGATGGCCGAGTTCATCACCCCCATTGCCATCCTGGGCGACCAGATGACCAAGTTCACCACCGAGATCGGCTTCAAGGCCTTCCAGAATCCGGACGAAGTGGGCGCGGCTGCTGTGGACTACCTGCGCGTGGCCGGCCACATGGTGTTTGGCTACTTCTGGGCGCGCATGGCGCAGGTGGCCTTGAAGGAAATTGCGTCGGGCAACACCGACACCTTCTATGTGGCCAAACTGCAGACGGCGCGCTTCTACTTTGCCAAACTGTTCCCTGAAACGGCCACGGCCATGCGTACCGCACGCAGTGGCGCGCGGGTGCTGATGGATACCGATGCGGTGTTTGCCTGAATTTTCTTGAATCGTGCATGCATAACAACGAGGAGAAACCTATGAAACGCCTTGCAGCTACTGTGATTCTGGCCCTCTCGGGCGCCTGTGCCATGGCGCAGATGACGCCCGTGGGCCTGTGGAAAACCATTGACGACGATGGCAAGACCGAGAAGTCGCTCGTACGCATCACCGAGAGCGGTGGCGTGCTCACCGGCACCATCGAAAAAATCTTCGACCCCGCCAAGCAGGACGCCAAATGCGAAAAGTGCACCGATGACCGAAAGGACAAACCGGTGCAGGGCATGGCCATCATCCGCAATGTGCGCCAGGATGCCGATGACAAGACGATCTGGACCGGCGGTGAAATCCTGGATCCCAACAACGGCAAGACCTACAAGACCCGCCTCAAACCCGTGGACGGTGGCAAGACCATGGAAATGCGTGGCTACATCGCTTTTATTTACCGCACCCAGGTGTGGCAACGCGTGGAATAAAGCGCGCGAGCGGCGCCCCATCGCGGGCGCCAAAGCAAACAACCAAGGAGTAATGTGTGAGCCGTTTTCAAGTTCGTAAAGTCGCCGTGCTGGGCGCCGGTGTCATGGGTGCGCAGATTGCTGCGCACCTGGTCAACGTCAAGGTGCCTGTAGTCCTGTTCGACTTGGCAGCGAAAGAGGGGCCGAAGAACGGCATCGTCATGCGTGCCGTCGAAGCCCTCAAGAAGCAAAAGCCCGCACCCTTGGGCGTGAATGAAGATGCCGTGTTGATCCAGCAGGCCAACTACGAGGAGCACATGGACGTGCTGCTGGGTTGCGACCTGATCATCGAGGCCATTGCCGAGCGCATGGACTGGAAGCTCGATCTGTACAAGAAGATTGCGCCCTTCATCGCGCCCCACGCGATCGTGGCCTCCAACACCTCGGGCCTATCCATCACCCAGCTGAGCGAGGCGCTGCCCGAGGAGATCAAGCCGCGCTTTTGCGGCATCCATTTTTTCAACCCGCCGCGCTACATGGCGCTGGTGGAGCTGATCAACACCCCCACTACCGAGCCCCACATCCTCGACAGCCTGGAAACCTTTGTCACCAGCACCCTGGGCAAAGGCGTGGTGCGCGCCAAGGACTCGCCCAACTTCATTGCCAACCGGGTAGGCATTGCCGGCATGCTGTCCACCATGAAGGAGGTGCAGAACTTCGGCCTGACCTACGACGTGGTGGACGACCTTACCGGAAAGAAGCTGGGCCGCGCCAGTTCGGGCACATTCCGCACTGCCGACGTGGTGGGCCTGGACACCATGGCCCATGTCATCAAGACACTGCAGGACACGTTGAGCCTGCAGTCCGATCCCTTCTATGCCAGCTTCGCCACCCCCGACGTGCTGAAAGACCTGCTAGAGATGGGCAACCTGGGCCAGAAGAGCAAGGCCGGTTTCTTCAAAAAGGTGGGCCGCGACATCCTGCGCTTTGACCCCGTAGCCAAAGACTATGTGCCCGGCGGCGAAAAGGCCGACGAGGTCTATGCCCGCATGCTCAAAAAGCCGGCGGCCGAGCGCCTGCAGTTGCTGCGCAATGCCGAGGGCGCACAGGGCCAGTTCCTCTGGGCCATTCTGCGCAACAGTTTCCATTACGCAGCCATCCACCTCGCGGCCATTGCCGACAACGCCCGCGATGTGGATTTCTGCATGCGCTGGGGCTTTGGCATGAGCCAGGGCCCGTTCGAGCTCTGGCAGGAAGCGGGCTGGTTGCAGGTGGCACAGATGGTCAAGGCCGATATCGAGGCGGGCAAGGCGCTGTGCAACACACCGTTGCCGGACTGGGTGTTCAGCGGCCCGGTGGCCGAGGCCGGTGGCGTGCACACGCCGCAGGGCTCCTGGAACCCCACTACGCAGCAGTTTGTGCCGGTACGCCATTTGCCGGTGTACGCGCGCCAGCACTTTCCCGAGAGCGTGCTGGGTGCGCAAGCACCCTCGGCCAAGACCGCGGGCAACACCGTGCAAGAAGACGAGCACATCCGCCTGTGGACCTTGGGTGCCCCTGGAAGTGCAGAGGCCGATGTGCTGATTGCCAGCATCAATACCAAGATGCACACCATTGGCCCGGGCGTGGTCGAGGGCCTGTTGCAGGCACAAGAGCTGGCCGCGAATGACTACCAGGGCCTGGTGATCTGGTCGCCCGACGAGATGTTCTCCGCTGGAGCCGACCTGCAAGGCATGTTGCCGACCTTCATGGTGGGCGGCGCCAAAGCCATTGAAGGCATGGAAGCCGAGATGCAGCAGGCCATGCTCAAGCTGCGCTACTCCAATGTGCCGGTGGTCTCAGCCATGCGCGGCCTGGCACTGGGCGGCGGTTGCGAGCTGGCGATTTACTCCAGCAAACGGGTTGCCGCCATGGAGAGCTATATCGGCCTGGTGGAAGTCGGTGTGGGCCTGGTGCCTGGTGCCGGAGGGCTCACCTACATTGCCCGGCGCGCCGCAGAAAACGCGGCCGCCTCCACAGGCAAGGACTTGCTGCCCTTCCTCACCGAAGGCTTTACCGCAGCCGCCATGGCCAAGGTGGGCACCAGCGCGCTGGAATCGCGCAAGCTGGGTTACCTGCTGGAGAGCGATGTCATCGTGGCCCACAAGGATGAGTTGCTGTTTGTGGCCATCAACGAGGCCCGCGCCATGGCTGCATCGGGCTACCGTGCGCCGCACAAGCGCCTGTTCCCGGTGGTCGGGCGCAGTGGCTCGGCCACCATCAAGGGCTCGCTGGTCAACATGCGCGACGGCGGCTTCATCAGCGCGCACGATTTCCATATTGCCTCGCTGATTGCAGAGGTGGTCTGCGGCGGCGATGTGGATGCGGGCACGCTGGTCAGCGAGGAGTATCTGATGACGCTGGAGCGCCGCGCCTTTGGCACGCTGCTCACCAACCCCAAGACGCAAGAGCGCATCATGGGAATGATGTCCACCGGCAAGCCGGTTCGCAACTGATTGAGCTACCGAAAGACTGTCATGAAACAAGTACAAGACGCCTACATCGTTGCCGCCACGCGCACGCCCATTGGCCGCTCGCACCGCGGCTACTTCCGCAACACCCGCCCGGACGATTTGCTGGTCAAGGCCCTGCACGCCGTGCTGGCCCAGGTCCCCTCGCTGGACCCGCAGGCCATTGAAGACTTGATCTGCGGCTGCGCCATCCCCGAGGGCCCGCAAGGCCTGAACATCGCGCGTGTGGGCGCGGTGCTGGCAGGTCTGCCCACCAGCGTGGGCGGCATCACCGTGAACCGCTTTTGTGCCTCTGGCCTCTCGGCCATCCAGATGGCTGCCGACCGCATCCGTGTGGGCGAGGCCGATGTGATGATCGCTGCCGGTGTGGAGAGCATGAGTATGGTGCCCATGACCGGCAATTCGCCCTCGTTCTCTCCCCTGATGTTTCAAAACGACGAGAACATCGGCATTGCCTATGGCATGGGGCTGACGGCCGAAAAAGTCGCCCAGCAGTGGAAGGTCAGCCGCGACATGCAGGACGCCTTTGCCGTGGCCTCGCATGCCAAGGCACTGGCAGCGCAAGCACGTGGCGACTTCACGGCCGAGATTACCCCGGTGGAAGTGGTGGACCGCAGCGCCAACCTGGACACCGGTGAGGTGATGGAAAAGCGCCGCACCGTGTCCATGGACGAGGGCGCGCGCGCCGACACCTCGCTTGAAGGCCTGGCCAAGCTGAAAACTGTGTTTGCCGCACGCGGCTCGGTGACGGCGGGCAACAGCTCGCAAACCTCGGACGGCGCCGGTGCCCTGATTCTGGCCAGCGAAAAAGCGGTCAAACAATATGGCCTGACACCGCTGGCGCGCTTCGTATCCTTCGCCAGCAAAGGCGTGCCGCCGCACATCATGGGCATAGGCCCCATTGAGGCCATCCCCGCAGCCCTGCGCTATGCGGGCCTCAAGCAGGACGACATCGACTGGTTCGAGCTCAACGAGGCCTTTGCCGCGCAATCCCTGGCTGTGATGAACACCCTGGGCCTGAACCCGGACAAGGTCAACCCGCTGGGCGGCGCCATTGCCTTGGGCCACCCCCTGGGCGCCACCGGCGCCATGCGCGCGGCCACCGCCATCCACGCCCTGCAACGCAACAAGCTGCGTTACAGCATGGTCACCATGTGCGTGGGCATGGGCCAAGGGGCTGCCGGTATATTCGAGCGGGTCTAGTCCAGCACCAGCCTCACAGGAAAATCCGACATGCAAGAAATTTTGATCGACAGCACCGACGGCGTCATGACCATCACCCTGAACCGGGTGGAGAAAAAGAATTCCTTCACCAGCGCCATGTATGCGGCCTGCGCCGATGCGCTGGAGCAGGCCAAGGCAGACGCCGCCGTGCGTGTGGTGGTCATCCAGGGCCATCTGACCGTGTTCAGCGCGGGCAATGACATCACCGACTTCTTGAACAACCCCACGCCCGGACTGAACGGGCCAGTGCTGCGTTTTATCCGCGAACTGGTGACCTTCCCCAAGCCCCTGATTGCGGCCGTCTGCGGCCCGGCCGTGGGCATAGGCACCACCATGCTGTTCCATTGCGACCTGGTCTATGCCGGTGACAACGCCGCCTTTGCCATGCCCTTTGTCAACCTGGGTGTCTGCCCCGAGGCTGCGTCCAGCCTCTTGGTGCCCCAGATGATGGGCTACCACCGCGCCGCCGAGGCCCTGCTGCTGGGCGAGCCCTTCATGGCCGAGGCCGCGCTCGAGGTGGGCCTGGTCAACCGCATCGTGCCGCCCACCGAGGTCAATGGCCTGGCGCAGGCACAGGCCCGTAAGCTGGCTGCCAAGCCCTTGAGTTCCGTGATGGCCACCAAGCGCCTGATGAAGCAAGGCCAGATGGAGCAGGTGCTGGCCGTGGTCAGTGAAGAAGCGCAAAGCTTTGGCCGCATGATGGCCGAGCCCGCCGCGCGCGAGGCCTTTGGCGCCTTTCTGGAAAA
Organism: Rhodoferax lacus; assembly: GCF_003415675.1. GTDB lineage: Bacteria > Pseudomonadota > Gammaproteobacteria > Burkholderiales > Burkholderiaceae_C > Allorhodoferax > Allorhodoferax lacus. Next base: position 91,319 of record NZ_QFZK01000011.1, on the reverse strand, counting down.
GCGCAAGCCGGATTTCTCCAAGCTCTGATGGCACGGCAGGGGCGTTGACAGGGCGCATGCCTCGTCAGCCCCTGTTGGCGAGCCAAGGCAGGTCGTCCCTACAATCGCCAGATGGAAGCCCTTATATTTTCAACTGGCGTAGTCGCCCTGGCCGAGATCGGGGACAAGACCCAGTTGCTGGCCTTCATCCTGGCCGCACGTTTCAAGAAGCCTTTACCCATCATTGCCGGCATTTTTTGCGCCACCGTGGTCAACCATGGCCTGGCCGGTGCCCTGGGCGCCTGGATCACCTCCATGGTCACGCCCGACACCTTGCGCTGGGTGCTGGGCCTGTCCTTTCTGGGCATGGCCGTCTGGACGCTGATTCCCGACAAGATCGAGGAAGAAGAAACCAAGATCGCCGGCCAGCTCGGCGTGTTCGGGGCCACCCTGGTCACTTTCTTCCTGGCCGAAATGGGCGACAAGACGCAGATCGCCACCGTTGCCCTGGCCGCCAAGTTCAGTGACCCGATCTGGGTGGTGGTGGGCACCACCCTGGGCATGCTGGTGGCCGATATCCCGGCCGTGTTCGTAGGCGACCGCTTCGCCGCCAAGATCCCGCTTAAGCTGGTACATGGCATTGCCGCGGCCATGTTTGCGGTGATGGGGGTGCTGGCGCTGTTGAACGTGGGCAATCTGCTTTAGTCGTGTAGCCCGGCTTTGCCACGCGTGGCCTTGATACCTGACCTCTGACTCTTTCCCTCCAGCCTGCGCACCTTGGAGGCGCGCGTGGGCTTGGTGGCGCGGCGCACGCGCGGTGGTGTGGCTACGCTGTTGACGAGTTCGTGCAAACGGGCAAAAGCGTCTAGCCGGTTCATGTCCTGGGTGCGGTGCTGCTGGGCCTTGAGGATGAGCACGCCATCCTGTGTGATGCGGCTGTCGTGCAGGCACAAGAGGCGCTCTTTCACATCGTCTGGCAGGCTGGAGGCGGGGATGTCAAAGCGCAAATGGATGGCGCTGGAGACCTTGTTTACGTTCTGGCCGCCCGCGCCCTGTGCGCGTATGGCGGTCACGCTCACTTCGTCTTCTTTGATGGTCAAGGGCACTGGCATACTGTGGGTATTCTTAACCACATTGAGGGCAAGCACCATGGCCAAAGGTCAACAAAAAACCAACAAGGAAGCCAAGAAGCCGAAGAAGGACAATTCGCCTCCCAAGCCCGCATCCTCCAACGCCGGCGAGCCGGTGCGCCCCACGGTGACCACCTATGTGGCGCCGCGCGGCAAGATGAAGGACAAGTGAAAGCTGCTCCCGAGCCGCTGGCCTTTGAGCCTGAATACATTCAGGCCCTGACCCGCATCTTTGAAGAAGACATTGTTTTCAACCGCACGCTGGGTCTGAAGATCACCTCGATTGCGGCGGACACAGTGACCGGCAGCATCCAGATGCGCCACGAACTGGTGGGCCACCCCAGCTACAACCGCATCCATGGTGGTGTGATCAGCGCGGCACTGGATGCCTTGGGCGGCATTGCGGTGCTGGCGGCCATCGGTGCGCGCCACATGGACGAATCGATCGAAGCGCGCCTGCACCGCTTTGCCAAGCTGGGCACCATCGACTTGCGCGTGGACTACCTTCGCCCGGGCATTGGCGAGCATTTCAGCTTGCGCGCCGAAGTGATGCGCCTGGGTTCGCGCGTGGCCTCCACCCGCATGGAGTTTTTGGGCTCGGATGGCCGGCTGTTGTCCACCGGTTCTGCGGCCTATATCGTTTCTTGACCTCTGCTTTGCACAGGCACCTGATAATCGGGCATGAGCAAATTTGACACCGGCAGCCTTGCGCGCTTTGTTTGGCGCGTGGAATTCATCCCCTATGTGGTTTTCACCGTGATCGGGGCTGCAGTCATCTACGTGCTGGGCGGCGTTGGCCTGAACGCCTGGCGCAATGGCAGCCTGATTCCGCCGCCCACCAAGCTGCAGCGTTACGACTGCAGCGCACCGCTCGGCAACTTCTCCGTCTACTACCTGCATGGTACTGACCGCGTGCAGATCAAGACCGCCAACGGCCTGCTGGACGGCACGGTTCAGCAGAACCGTTTTGACTGGCAAGGCTTTGCCAATGACCGCAGCTTGCTGGGCTTTGCGCCACCTTCGGAGATCGTGTTTGACAATGCCAAGACCCTGCGTGTGTCCGGACCGGACCTGAAGGATGTGGTGTGCACCAGCACGGCCGAGGCGGGCAGCGAGCGCCGTGCCATTGTCCAGTAAGCCATGGAACCCAAGGAACACAAACCCCGCTTTGGCCGCCTGCTGCTGGTGTGCGCGCTGGCCGTGGCCTTCTGCGGTTTTACCGTGTGGTTTGCCAGCACCTACCTGACGCATTGCTGTGCGCCCTGACATGCCTTATCTGAAAACCGGCTTCGCCCTGCTGTTGTGCCTGGGCTTGTGTGTGCCCCTGAGCGGCTGCTTCGAGCCCATCAAGGACACCCACCCCGACCAGGTGCTGACCAAGCGGCGCGCCCTGTTCAAGCAGTTCACCCGCACCCTGGAGCCCATGGGCCTGGTGGCCAGTGGCCGCAAGGAATACAAGCCCGATGAGTTCCTGGCCATGGTGCAGGATCTGGAGAAGCTGTCCACCAAACCCTGGGTGTACTTTCCGACCGATGGCAATTACTCGCCCACACGCGCCAAAGAGGCGGTGTGGAGCCAACCCCAAGCCTTCAAGGCGGCCCAGGACCACTACCAAGCCAGTGTGCAGGCGCTGCTGCTGGCAGCGCGGACTAGCCAATTGGAGCCGGTGCAGCAGGCCATGGATAAGGTGATCAACAGTTGCAAGGCCTGCCACAAAGACTTCCGTTACGAATAGTCCCTTTGGGGCTTAGAGTGCGCGCACCTTGGAATGGGCACCGCGCGACTTTTCCAGATGCGCCAGTACCCGCGGAATCAGCAGCACCGCCAGCACCACGCCCAGCAGGGTGAGTGACATGGGGCGCTCGATGAAGATGCTCCAGCGGCCCTCGCCAATGGACAGCGCATTGCGCATTTGCGCCTCGGCCAGCGGCCCCAAAATCATGCCCACAATCACCGGCGCCGTGGGCACGTCAAAGCGCCGCATCACCACGCCCAGCACCCCAATTGCGTACAGCAGCAGCAAATCGAAACTGCTCTGGCGCATGCCGTACACGCCCACCGTGGCAAAGATCAGAATGCCCGCGTACAGCTGCGGCTTGGGGATCTTGAGCAGCTTGACCCACAGGCCCACCATGGGCAGGTTCAGGATCAGCAGCATCACGTTGCCGATATAGAGCGAGGCAATCAGCGCCCATACCAGCGTGCTGGAGGTCTCGAACAGCTGCGGGCCGGGCTGTATGCCGTAGTTCTGGAAGGCCCCCAGCAAAATGGCGGCGGTGGTGGAGGTGGGAATGCCCAGGGTCAGCAAGGGCACCAGTGTGCCGGTCACGGCGGCGTTGTTGGCCGCCTCCGGGCCGGCCACGCCTTCAATCGCGCCTATGGTGCCAAACTCCTCGGGGTGTTTGGAGAGCTTGCGCTCCAGGCCATAACTCAAATAGGTGGGGATCTCGGTGCCGCCCGCCGGTATGGTGCCAAACGGAAAACCCAGCAGCGTGCCGCGCAGCCAAGCCGGCCAGGAGCGGCGCCACTCGGTGCGGCTCATGTGCACCTGGCTCATGGGGTTTTGGGACTCTTTGGTTTTGCCCTCGAACAGCACCGCATGCAACGCCTCGGCCACGGCAAACAGGCCCACGGCCACCAGCACGATTTCGATGCCGTCCATCAGCTCGGTCACGCCCCCGGTGTAGCGCACCTGGCCGGTGATCTGGTCCATGCCGATCAGGCCGGCGGCCAGGCCCACAAACAGCGCGGTCAGGCCGCGCAGCGTGCTCTTGCCCAGCACCGAGCTCACCGTGGTAAAGGCCAGCAGCATCAGGCAGAGGTATTCGGGCGGGCCCAGCTTGACGGCAAAGTTGGCCATCACCGGCGCAAACAGGGTCACCAGCACCGTGGCAATGGTGCCGGCCACAAAGGAGCCAATGGCGGCCGTGGCCAGGGCGGCACCGGCGCGGCCATTTTTGGCCATCTTGTTGCCTTCCATGGCGGTGACCATGCTGCCGGTTTCGCCCGGCGTATTTAGCAGGATGGAGGTGGTGGAGCCGCCATACATGGCGCCGTAGTAGATGCCGGCAAAAAAGATCATTGAGGCCGTCATGTCCACCTGGCTAGTGATGGGCAGCAGCATGGCCACAGCTACGGCCGGGCCTATGCCGGGCAACACGCCCACTGCCGTGCCCAGTGCGCAGCCGACAAAGGCCCATAGCAGGTTGACGGGCGTGCCCGCGGTGGCAAAGCCACCCATGAGTTGGTTCCACAAGTCCATGAAAGTGTTCCGATGTCAGAGCCAACCAGTGGCGGTCAGGCCGGGCAGGTTGATGGCCAGCAGTTTGGTAAACATCCAGTACACCGGCGCGGCTATGGCCGCACCGGTCAGGCTGTCGATGAGCCAGCGGCGCACGCTGTTGTCACGCCCACCTTCGGCGTCGCGCAGACCGCGCACCGCAAAGACGTAGCACAGGGTGCAGCTCAGGATGAAGCCGATGGTGGTGAGCAGCGCGGCATTGAGCAGCATGCCCGCACTCAGCCAGACGAACCCGGGCACATACATGGGCTGATCCGAGTCGGGTGGAACCATGCCGCGAAAGCCGCCGGTGCGCACCTCCCACAGCATGCACAGGCCGCAGATGGCCAGCACGGCGCTCACCAGCCAGGGCAAAAAGTTGGGCCCCACGCCGGCGTAACCCGCGTCCGAGGGGATGCCAACGGCGCCTGCCGCCAGCACCCCGGCCAGCACCAGCACACCACAGGCCAGCCAGGCCTGGCGAATACGGGCAGGGTCGCGTGCCATCACACCATGCCCGAGAGGTGCATGATGCCGCGCAGGCTGGAGAACTGGTCATCCACATAGTCGTCAAAGGCCTTGCCGGTCAGCAGCACGGGGGCCCAGCCGTTTTTCTCCACCGATTCCTTCCAGGACGCGGTCTGTGTGGCCTTGACCACTATGTCGGTTAGCGCCGTGCGTTGTGCGGGCGTGATGCCAGGGCCGCCGTACACGCCGCGCCAGTTGCCCAGCACCACGTCGTAGCCCAGCTCCTTCATGGTGGGGATGTCCAGGCCCGGCAGGCGCTTTTCCGAGGTGACGGCAATCGCGCGCATCTTGCCCGCCTTGATGTACTCGGCAAACTCGCTGTAGCCGCTGCCGCCCACGGTGACGTTGCCACCCAGGATGGCGGCAGTCGCCTCACCGCCGCCGCGGAAGGCGACATAGTTCACCTTCTTGGGATCCACCCCTACCTTGGTGGCCAGCATGGAGGCGCAGATGTGCTCGGTGGAGCCGCGCGAGCCGCCGCCCCACTTGACGCTGGCCGGGTCTTTTTGCATCTGCGCGACCACATCCTTCATGGTCTTGAGCGGAGAGTCGGCAGGCACCACGAACACGTTGTACTCAGCGGTGAGGCGCGCAATCGGTGTGATCTGGCCCATGGACACAGCGGGCTTGCCGGTGATGATGCCGCCCACCATCACCGCGCCGGTGACCAGCAGGGCATTGGGGTCGGCCTTGGCCGAGTTGATGAACTGCGCCAGACCAATCACACCGGCCGCACCGCCCTTGTTTTCATACTGCACGGTGTCCACCAGCTTGGAGGCAATCAGCGCCTTGCCAAATTCACGGCCCATGCCGTCCCAGCCGCCGCCGGGGTTGGCCGGAATCATCATCTTCAGGTTGGTGGCCGCACGGGCGCTCAGGGGCAGGCCGGCAGTGGCGGCCAGAACAGCCACAGACTTCAGAAAGGTATCGCGACGCATAGGGTGCTCCTCAGGTTGTAATGGCCCCTATGATGGGTTGCCAGCCTGTCATTTGGCTGTCCAAAATCCTAGGGGAAACACGGATACCCCGCTTTTTCAATCTTGCCCCTTCATGCAACTGCTGCTGATCGAAGACGACCCCACCATGCGCGCCACGCTGGAGCGCAGCCTGACGCGCGCAGGCATGCGGGTGCAGACCTGTGGCGACGGGGCGCAGGCACTGGCCGTGTGGCAGCGTCTGCAACCCGATGCCGTGCTGCTGGATCTGAACCTGCCCGGCCTGGACGGCCTGGAGGTGCTCAAACGCGCTCGTGCTGCGGGCCTGGCCACACCGGTGGTCATCTTGACTGCGCGTGGCACCGTGGGTGACCGGGTGCTGGGGCTCAACCTGGGTGCCGATGATTACCTGCCCAAGCCCTTTGATCTGGATGAACTGGAGGCCCGCCTGCGCGCCCTGTACCGCCGCCAGAGCGCCGAACGCAGTGGCCGTGATGAAAGCGTGCAATTCGGCCCGCTGCGTTACGACCGCGATGAAGGCCCTGTGTACCTGGACCACCGCATCCTGGAACTGCCCCTGCGCGAGTTGCAGTTGCTGCGCGCCCTGATGTGCAAGCCCGGCCATGCCCTGGCGCGCGAGCGCTTGTTTGAAATCGTCTTTCCCGGTGAAGCGCAGGTGCAACCCGAAGCCATTGAGGTGGTGGTGTACCGGCTGCGCAAGAAACTGGCCGGCACGGGCCTGACCTTGATGACCCTGCGTGGGGTGGGCTATTTGCTCAAGCTCGATGCCTGATTTTTTGCAGCGCTTGTTCAAGGAGCGGTCGCTGCGGCGCGACCTGCTGATCGGCATTCTGCTGCCGATTGTGCTGTTTGTGGTGGTGGACACGGTCAGCGTCTACCACCAGGCTCTGGCCGCGGTCAACGTGGCGTACGACCGCACCCTGCTGGCTTCGGCCAAGTCGATTGGTGAGTTGCTGGAGATCGAGGGCGAGGGCGCGCAGGCCCACATACGGGCGCGCGTGCCTTACGCCGCACTGGAAGCCTTTGAGGCCGACAACCGCAGCCGCATGTCCTACCGCGTGTCCGACGCGCGTGGCCAGTGGCTCGATGGAGACGCCGCCTTGCGCGCCTGGAGCGGCACCTTGCCCCAGCAAGGGCCCTATGCCGCGCTGGTGGATTTTTACGATGACACCGTGCGCAGCGATGCCGTGCGCGTGGCCGTGTTGCTGCAACCGGTAGCCACCGGGCGCGAGCGCGCCATGGCCATGGTGCAGGTGGCCGAAACCCTGGAGCTGCGCCACACGCTGGCGCGGCAGATTCTGCTCGACACACTGCAGCGCCAGGCGCTGCTGATTGGCGTGATCACCGCCGTGGTGTTGTTTGTGGTGCAACGCGTCACCGGCCCGGTGCGCAGGCTCAGCCGCAGCCTGGACGCGCGCAGCGAGGACGACCTCACGCCCATCCAAGCGCCCGAGCTGCCCGGCGAAATCCAGCCGCTCACCGAAGCCGCCAACCGCGTCATGGCCCGGCTGCAGCATCTGCTGGACTACCAGCAACGCTTTGTGCGCGATGCCGCCCACCAACTGCGCACGCCCTTGGCAGTACTCAAGGTGCAGGTGCAGTCAGCCCTGCGCGGAGACCTGGCACCACACGAAGCCCTGCAGGGCATTGAGGCCACCGTCAACCGCGCCACGCAGCTGACCAACCAGATGCTGACTTTTGCCAAGGTGGAGCAGTTGCGCCAGCAGCAAAGCTTTGAGCCACTGGATTGGGCCGAGTCGGTGCGCGCGCTGGTGCTGGAAATGTCGCCCCTGATAGCCGAAAAAAACCTGGACTTCGAACTCGACGCCAAGCCTTGCGTGGTGCTGGCGCACGAATGGATGCTGCGCGAGATGGTGCGCAACTTTCTGCATAACGCGGTGCGCCACAGCCCGCCGGGTGCGAGCCTTCTGCTGCAGCTCTCGCAGTCCGCAGAGGTGGCCACCTTGCTGATACAGGATGCCGGATGCGGCATTTCAGAGGCACTGCGCAGCCGCCTGTTCCAGCCCTTCGCCACGGCGGGCGGCCATGCGGGCACCGGCCTGGGCCTGACCATCGCGCGGGAAATTGCGCTGGCGCTGGGCGGCTCGGTGCAATTGAACAACCGCCTGTCCGAGGGGCAGGTGTGTGGGCTGGATGCGCGCATCAGCCTGCCCCTGGTCGGCACAGCGACACCGCCTGGCACCGCATAAAAAGAAGAGGGCACCCGGTTGCCCGGGTGCCCTCTTCAGACCCATGTGGTCTGCTTACTTGGCAGCATCCACAGCGGGAGCTGCCTTGGCATGCTTCACCTTCTTGACATGCTTGATCTTCTTGGCGGGCTTGGCCATGGCATCCGCAGCGGGTGCTGCAGGAGCAGCGACAACTGCAGGCGTTGCAGCAGCGGCCTTGGGTGCCTCGGGAGCTGCGGCGAAGGACAGGGCGGCAACGCTGGTCAGAACGGTAGCGGCAATCAGGGATTTGATGTTCAACATGTGGTTTCTCTTTTACTAAAACGACAGTCGCTGTAGCTTCGACCGTCTCAAGCGAGCCCCAAGAATATTCAGAGCTTGTAACCATAACGTGCGCCTTTGGGGGGCGTTGACTGTGTTTACTCCCGCTTTACAACCCCTTGTATTTACGCGCTGCGCGCCCAACTGCAGTGTCACCATGAACACCTCGGCACTGGCCTTCTATTCCCTGGTGGCCTGCGCCATGTTCGCCGTGGTCTGGCTGCTGACGCAACCCCTGTGGTTGCACGCTCGCCGCAGCCGAGTGCGTGCCGGCCCCTTTCCTCCGGCCTGGCGCGCCATTCTGCGGGCGCGGGTGCCCTTGGTGGCGCGCTTGCCTGCCGATTTGCAGCTGCGCCTCAAGCAGGACATGCTGGTGTTCTTGGCGGAAAAGCCCTTTCTGGGCTGTGCCGGCCTCGTTGTGACTGACGAGATGCGGGTCACCGTGGCGGCCTTGGCCTGTGTGCCCCTGTTGGGTGCGCGGCGCGGCTACTACCCGCAGCTGCAACGCATCCTGCTGTATCCGGATGCCTTTTGGGCACAGCACAGCCGGGTGGCGGAAGATGGCGTGCATAGCGACGGCCTGCACGCCTTGTCGGGACAGAGCTGGGGTGAAGGCCAGGTGCTGCTGTCCTGGGCTGACGTACTGCAGGGCGCATCCGATCCGACCGATGGCCGCAATGTGGTGATCCATGAGTTTGCCCACCAGCTCGACCAGGCCAAGGGTTTTGCCAATGGCGCGCCGCTGCTCACATCACGCAAGGCATACCACGCCTGGTCGACCGTGATGCAGGCTGAATACGATGCCTTGCGCCTGCGCCTGGACCACGGGCAAGACGGTCTGATCGAGCCCTACGCGGCCACCGATCCGGCAGAATTTTTTGCCGTATGCAGTGAACTCTTTTTTGAGCGGGCCGCCGAACTGGCCGCGCAGCACCCACAGTTGTTTGCGGAGCTACGCAGTTACTACCGCAGCAACCCGCTGAGCTGGTCCTAATCTTTGGGTATCTCGCGCGGCTGTCCATGCTCGTCAATGGCCACATAGGTCAGCAGCGCCTCGGTCACCTTGGCGTACACACCCTGCTTGAAATGGCGTTCGGCATAGACCTCGATCTTCACCGTGATGGAGGTGCGGCCTATGCGATGCACCTTGGAAAAAAAGCTCAGGATGTCGCCCACGCGCACCGGCTGTTTGAAGACAAACTCGTTCACCGCCACCGTGGCCATGCGGCCCTTGGTATAGCGCCCGGGTACCACCGAGCCCGCCAGGTCCACCTGCGCCATGACCCAGCCGCCGAAGATATCGCCATTGGGGTTGCAGTCCCCCGGCATGGGGATGACCTTGAGCACCAACTCCTGGTCGGTGGGCAGCAAGACTGGCTCGGCGCTTGAATTTTGGGACATAGGCACAATCGTAGAACTTTAACGAATCCGAATTGTCCTTCATGCGTTCCTTTGGCCCTACCGCCGCCCCTGCTGCTGCCCCTGTTACCCTGCCAGTCACCAGCGCAAAACCGGACAAGACCCATTCCGATTGGCAAACCCTGAGCCGCCTGTTCCCCTACTTGTGGGCCTACAAATGGAGGGTGATGGCCGCACTCGCCTTCATGGTGGGCGCCAAGATGGCCAATGTGGGCGTGCCGCTGCTGCTGAAGAATCTGGTGGACGCCATGACCCTCAAGCCGGGGGATCCGGCCGCCATCCTGGTGGTGCCAGTGGCATTGCTGCTGGGCTACGGTGCCTTGCGCCTGTCGACCTCGCTGTTCACCGAGCTGCGCGAACTGGTGTTTTCCAAGGCCACCGAGGGCGCGGCGCGCAGCCTCTCGCTGCAGGTGTTCCGCCACCTGCACGCCATGAGCCTGCGCTTTCACCTGGAGCGACAGACCGGCGGCATGACGCGCGACATCGAGCGCGGCACGCGCGGCGTGCACTCGCTTATCAGCTACTCGCTCTACAGCATCATCCCCACGTTGATCGAGGTCACGCTGGTGCTCAGCCTCCTGGCGGTGAAGTTCGATATGTGGTTTGCCTGGATCACCATCGCAGCGTTGGTGTTCTACATTGCCTTCACCATCACCGTGACCGAGTGGCGCACCCAGTACCGCAAGAAGATGAACGAGCTGGACTCCACTGCCAACAGCCGCGCCATCGACTCGCTGCTCAATTACGAGACCGTCAAGTACTTCAACAACGAAGAGTTCGAGGCCACGCGTTACGACGAGAACCTGGAGCGCTTCCGCCGCGCCGCCATCAAGAGCCAGACCACCCTGAGCATGCTCAACACCGGCCAGCAGCTCATCATCGCCGTGGCCCTGGTGGCCATGCTCACGCGCGCCACCCAGGGCGTGGTGGATGGCCGCATGACGCTGGGCGACCTGGTGATGGTCAACGCCTTCATGATCCAGCTCTACATACCGCTGAATTTTCTGGGCGTGATTTACCGCGAGATCAAGCAAAGCCTGACCGACCTGGAAAAGATGTTCACGCTGATGGAGCGCGAGCGCGAAATCGCCGATGTACCCGGTGCCCAGCCCTTGCGCCTGCATGCGGGCGACGCTGCCGTGCGCTTTGAGCATGTGACCTTTTCCTACGACCCCGCAGGCAGTGCGGGGGCTGCGGCGGACAAGCCTGCGCGCACCATCCTGCACGACATCAGTTTTGAGATTCCTGCCGGCAAAACCGTGGCCGTGGTGGGCCCCTCGGGCTCGGGCAAGTCCACGCTGGCGCGCCTGCTGTACCGCTTTTATGACGTGCAGCAGGGCTGCATCCTGATTGGCGGGGAAGACATCAAGCAGGTCACACAGGCCTCGGTGCGTGCGGCTATCGGCATCGTGCCGCAGGACACGGTGCTGTTCAATGACACGGTGGAATACAACATCGCCTATGGTCGCCCGGGCTGCAGCCGCGAGGTGGTGGAGACTGCGGCCAAGGCCGCCCACATCCATGCTTTCATCAGCTCCACCCCCAAGGGCTACGACACCATGGTGGGCGAGCGCGGCCTGAAGCTCTCGGGTGGCGAGAAGCAGCGCGTGGCCATTGCCCGCACTCTGCTGAAGAACCCGCCCATTCTGATCTTTGACGAGGCCACCTCGGCCCTGGACTCGGCCAACGAGCGCGCCATCCAGGCCGAGCTGCAAAGTGTGGCACAGAACAAGACCACGCTGGTGATTGCGCACCGCCTGTCCACGGTGGTGGATGCGCATGAAATTCTGGTGATGGATACGGGCCGCATTATCGAGCGCGGCACCCATGGGGCTTTGATGGCGCAGGGCGGGCGCTATGCCCAGATGTGGGCACTGCAGCAAAGTGCGGAGGTGGTGGACTTGGCTGCAGCCTGATGTCGCAGCGCACCGGCACCGCAAAGGATCAGCGCAGCAAGCTGTGGCGCTGTGAGCGGGGGCGCCTGCGGTCTGGGAAGGGCAGGTTGGTTACGGTGTTGGAGGAAAGCGCGGCTGAACCGGTTTCCGATTGCTCATGGTCACCCACACGACGCCGGAACTTGGCGAAGTAAGCTTTCCAGAACTCCGAGGCGCTCTGTTTGGGCTGGTTGAAGGGTTCTTGTTCCATAAGATGCCTCGACTGTTGCATCAATTGGGACGCCTGTCTTGATCAAAATATGATCAAAACGGATAAATGTGTGTCGGCCTGTAAAGCGCTTGGGCAAAATGCACCTTATTGACGCTGCAAAGAGGCAATCAGCACCCCTATGGCAACTTCCCAAAACACAATGGACTTTTTGCTGGACATCCTGTCCGACGGCAAACAGGTCAGCGCACGCAAGATGTTTGGCGAGTATTGCCTGTACTACGCAGGCCGCCCGGTCGGGCTGGTGTGTGACGAGCAGCTGTACCTCAAGCCCACAGAAGCTGGTAAACGGCTGATGAAGGCACTGACGGTAGGTGCCCCTTTCCCCGGCGCCCGTCCCCATCTCCTTGTCAGTCCGGACGACTGGGATGACCGCAGCTGGCTCAATGCGCTGGTGCGCGCCACCTTTGACGGCCTGCCTCCATCCAAGGTGCCCAAACCACGCGCAACAGCCAAGCCACAAAGGACTGCAGAGCTGGAATCCCTGCCCAATCTGGGCCCCAAGTCGCAGGCAATGCTGGCCTCGGTGCACATCGACTCGGTTGCAAAATTGAGCAAGCTAGGAGCTGTTGCCGCCTACGCCCAAGTCAAGCAATCCCATCGCAATGCCAGCCTGAACCTTCTGTGGGCCTTGGAGGGTGCGCTCACAGGATTGCCGTGGCAGGTGGTTGCGCGTGAATACCGCACCAGCCTGCTCCTGGCGTTGGAACAGCATCAAAACGCAAAGGTGCCAATATCTGGGCACAAACGCAAGAACGGATAATCCTGCATGGAAACCAAATGGCTTGAAGACTTTGTGAGTCTGGCAGAAACCCGCAGTTTCAGCCGCTCCGCGCAACTGCGCCACGTCACCCAACCCGCTTTCTCGCGGCGCATCCAGTCTCTGGAAGCCTGGGCCGGTACCGATCTGGTGGACCGCAGTTCTTACCCCACGCGGCTGACACCGGCGGGTGAGACACTGTACGACCAGTCCCTGGAAATGCTCCAGGCACTGCAAAGCACGCGCGCCATGCTGCGCGGCCACTCGTCGGCGGGGCAGGACTTCATAGAGTTTGCGGTGCCCCATACCTTAGCCTTTACCTTCTTCCCGGCCTGGGTCAGCAGCTTGCGTCAGGACTTTGGCAGCATCAAAAGCCGCCTGATTGCGCTCAATGTGCACGACGCCGTCATGCGCCTGGTGGAAGGCAGTTGCGACCTGTTGATCGCTTACCACCATCAGTCGCAACCCTTCCAGTTTGACAGCGCGCGTTACGAGATGGTGAGCCTGGGCGAGGAAATCGTGGCGCCTTATTCACGCGCGGACGCCAATGGCCAGCCGCAGTTTCAGTTGCCGGGCCGCCTGGACGCGCCCTTGCCCTATTTGGGCTACGCGCCGGGCGCGTATCTGGGCCTGGTGGTGGAGATGATGCTCAAGGAGGCAGGTGTGGCCATGCACCTGGAACGTGTCTACGAGACCGATATGGCTGAGGGCCTCAAGGCCATGGCGCTGGAAGGCCACGGCATTGCCTTCCTGCCGCAAAGCGCCATCCGCAAGGAGCTGCGCGCCAAAAAACTGGTGAGTGCGGCCGCCCCCAACATGCAGCCCCTGGAGGCCAAGCTGGAGATTCGTGCCTACCGCGAACGCCCCACCGGCAAGGAGGGCACCCGTTCCAACGGCAAGACCCACAAGAGCGCGGCGCAAGCACTGTGGGAACACCTCACCCAGGCCAAAACTGCGGGGACAATAGGCGCATGACGATCGCACCGAACACCCCCATCAACACCCTGACCCTCACCCGCCCGGACGACTGGCACCTGCATGTGCGCGATGGCGCCGCTCTGGAGACCGTGGTGCCGCACACCGCCGCCCAGTTTGGCCGCGCCATCATCATGCCCAACCTGAAGCCGCCCGTGACCACCGCGGCGCAGGCCCTGGCCTATGCCGCGCGCATACGCGCAGCCGTCCCCGCTGGCCTGCAGTTCGAGCCGCTGATGACGCTGTACCTCACTGACAAGCTGCCCGCCGACGAAATTCGGCGTGCCAAAGACGCCGGTGTAGTGGCGGCCAAGCTCTATCCCGCCGGTGCCACCACCAACAGCGACGCCGGTGTCACCGACCTGAAGAAGACCTACCAGACCCTGGAAGCCATGCAGCGCGCCGGTATGTTGTTGCTGGTGCACGGCGAAGTGACCTCGCCCGACATTGACCTGTTTGACCGCGAGGCGGTGTTCATTGACCAGCAGCTGATCCCGCTGCGCCGCGACTTCCCCGAGCTCAAAATCGTCTTCGAGCACATCACCACCAAGGAGGCGGCCCAGTACGTGCAGGAGGCCGGCCGCTTTACCGCTGCCACGCTCACGGCCCACCACCTGCTGTACAACCGCAACGCCATTTTTACCGGTGGCATCCGTCCGCACTACTACTGCCTGCCCGTGCTCAAGCGCGAGACGCATCGCCTGGCACTGGTGCAAGCGGCCACCAGCGGCAGCCCCAAGTTTTTCTTGGGTACCGACAGCGCCCCGCACCCGGCCCACCTGAAAGAGCACGCCAGCGGCTGCGCTGGCTGCTATACGGCGCACGCCGCCATGGAGCTCTATGCCCAGGCTTTTGATGCGGCTGGCGCGCTGGACAAGCTCGAAGGCTTCGCCAGCTTTTTTGGCGCTGATTTCTACGGCTTGCCGCGCAACAGCGGCACCATCACCCTGCACCGTGAAAGCTGGACGCCACCAGACAGCTTTGCCTTTGGTGATGCCGCCCTCAAACCCCTGGCCGCTGGCGAGCCCCTGGCGTGGCGCATGGTGTAAGCCCGGTGCCGGGCCGCCCCAAACCGGGCTGCGCCCCCTCGGGGGGCAGCGAGCCACACGCAGTGGGCGAGCGTGGGGGCTGTGAGCTTTCCCAGATCGACTGGGATGCGCCCTGGCTCTCGGTCTGGCGCAGTCCTGGCGAAGCGGTGGCGCAACAGGTTGCAGCAGGGCTGTCGGTGGCCCAGGCGCTGAATGCCACCGGTCTGGCGCCCAAACGCTTTATCCCTCAGGCCGAACTGCCCGCCGGTGTGGCCTACGAGGCGCATATTTTTGCTGCAGGCTGCGTGCCCACGCGCGACGGCCTGCATGACTTTTTCAACGGCCTGGCCTGGCTGCACTTTCCGCAAACCAAGCTGCGCCTCAACGCCCTGCAGGCGGCGCAAATCGCCAGCAGCGGAATTCAGCCGGTGCGCGGTCCGGCCCGGGATGCGCTGACCGTGTTCGATGAAAACGCGGCCCTGCTGCAGGCCCCAGATGCCCTCTGGAACGCGCTGGTGGCCAAGGACTGGCCGGCCGTGTTTGTAACCTTGCGCCCGCTATGGGCTCAGTCGCATTTGATTCTGTTTGGCCACGCCCTGACCGAAAAGCTGGTGGCCCCGCGCAAGCCCATCACCGCCCACGTCTACCGTGTGCACGCGCCCGGCAGGGGGCTGGCCGACATCGATGCCTGGCTGGCGTGCGAGCTCAGCGCCGACGTGTTGGCCGCCAAACCCTTTGCCCATTTGCCCGTATTGGGCGTGCCTGGATGGTGGGCCGCCAACGAGTCCCCGGCGTTTTACGATGACCCCAGCGTCTTTCGCGCCCTGCGGCAAAGTCCATAAATTCACTGGGCGCTTGCAGCGGCATGCTTGAATCTGAAGCTCCTGGCCCTAACATCTGGCTTGACGCGCGAGCAAAGCGCCGTATTTTGAGGAAAAAACATGAAACGCATTATTCTTTTTGTCCTGACCAATGTGATGGTGGTCGCCGTGCTGGGCATTGTGGCCAGCCTGCTGGGCGTGAACCGCTACCTGACCCCCAACGGCCTGGACCTGGGCTCCCTGCTGGGCTTTGCCCTGATCATGGGTTTTGGTGGCGCCACCATTTCGCTGCTGATCAGCAAGCCCATGGCCAAGTGGACCTCGGGCGTGCAGATCATCAACCAGCCGCGCAATGCCGACGAGGCCTGGATTGTGGAGACGGTGCGCAGGCTGTCGGACAAGGCCGGCATCGGCATGCCCGAGGTAGGTATTTTTGAAGGTGCGCCCAACGCCTTTGCCACTGGTGCCTTCAAGAACTCGGCCCTGGTGGCGGTTTCCACCGGCCTGCTGCAGGGCATGACGCGAGAAGAGATCGAAGCCGTCATTGGCCACGAAATTGCCCACGTGGCCAATGGCGACATGGTCACCATGACGCTGATCCAGGGCGTGATGAACACCTTTGTGGTGTTTCTCAGCCGTGTCATCGCCTTTGCCGTGGACAGCTTACTGCGCAAGGGCGACAGCCGCGACTCTGGCCCCGGCATGGCCTACATGCTCACCACCATCGTGCTCGACATCGTGCTCGGTTTTGCCGCTGCCATCGTGGTGGCCTGGTTCTCGCGCCAGCGCGAGTTCCGCGCCGACGCGGGTTCGGCACAGCTGCTGGGCCGCAAGCAACCCATGGTTAACGCCCTGGCGCGCCTGGGAGGCATGACGCCGGGCGAGTTGCCCAAGAGCATTGCCGCCTTCGGTATTGCGGGTGGCATTGGCAAGCTGTTCAGCTCGCACCCGCCAATAGAAGAGCGCATTGCTGCACTGCAAAGCGCAAGCTGATGCTGCTGGGTGGGATCGGTCGGCGCCCACCCCCAATGCCCTGACGCAAGCAACGCAGTCGGTGATGCGCTAAAACGGGTGCCATGAATCAGAACACCACCAACGCGCAGGACGCCAGTTGCAACACGCTCACCGTCATGTTTGACGGGGCCTGCCCCTTGTGCCGGCGGGAGGTCGGCCTGTACCAATCGCTGGCGCCGCTCCAGGCGGTTGAGTGGCTGGACGTGAGCCAGCAAACCGCTGGCTTGGGTGCTGCCGAGCAGGCCCGTTATATGGCCCGGTTTCACGTGCGCCTGCAGGACGGCCGGTTGCTCAGTGGCGCCGCGGCCTTTGTTGCGCTGTGGCTGGTGATGCCGGGATGGCGCTGGTTGTGGCGGCTCGGCCGTCTGCCCGGAGTGACCCCGGCCCTGGAACTGGCCTACCGTGGTTTCCTGCACCTCAGGCCCCGGCTGCAGCGGTGGGCGCGGATGGCAGAGCCTTCTTCGGGCAGCCCGACTCCGCGCTGATGCCCACCAATTTCCTGATTTTTTCAACCCCCAAGGAACCGACCATGATGAAGACCCGAACTTTCCTGTCGCTGAGCTTGATCACCGCCGCGCTGGGCCTGAGCGCCTGTGGCTCGATGATGGCCTCCAACACCACGGCCCTGCGTGCCAAGCTGTCCGGTGCGAATGAGGTCCCGGCCAATGCCAGCGCGGGCTCAGGCGCGCTGGAGGCCAGCCTGGACAAGCAAAGCAATATGCTGACCTGGACGGTGAGCTATTCGGGAACGACAGGTCCTGTGAAGGCGGGCCACTTCCACGGCCCGGCCGCCGCTGGAGCGAATGCCGGAGTGGCGCTGGGCTTTACCGGCAGCGTGGAGAGCCCGATCAAGGGATCGGCCACCCTGAGCGCGGCCCAGGTGGCCGACGTGCTGGCGGGCAAGTGGTATGTCAACCTGCATACCGCTGCCAATCCGGGCGGCGAGTTGCGCGGCCAGGTTATGCCGGCCCAGTAGCATCCGCCAGCAGGTGCCCTGTTTTGACCAGGATGAGACAACCTTCGACGCTGAAGGGCTTGTGCTGGCTGAGATGGGGGCTGCGAATCCAGCTGCCCTGGGGGTAGCTTCCATACTCGTCGGAGAAGACGCCTTCGACCACAAAGATCTCCTCGCCGCCGTAATGCCGGTGCGGATTGAAATAGGTTCCGGGCGCCCATCGCACCAGGGCGGTGTGCGTGGTTCCGAACTCAGAGAGTGGCATTACCGTGAGCCCCTCCACCATGCCACGCAGCCAGGGCGCTTGCCGGGTGTGAGCCACCACCCGTTCGCTGTCATCGGGTGAGAGGTGGCTTAGTTTCACAAACAAGGTGCACCCGCCCTCGGAAAAAGGTGCGTGGCTGGAACCGGGGGGATTCTTCAGGTAGCTGCCTGTCCCGTAGTGCCCGTACTCGTCACTCAAGGTCCCACCCAACACCAGAATTTCTTCCCCAAGCCCGTGCGTGTGCAGATCAAACTTCGCGCCTGCGCCGTAGCGCACGATGGACGTGGCGCGAGCTACCTCGCCACCATCGCGCTCCAACAGCCTGCGCTGCACCAGCGGTGACGGGGAAGGCTGCCACGGCAAGGCGTTGCTGTCGACCACACAGCGCTGCGACACATCGGCATTCAACAGGATGTGTTCGGTAACGGTATTCACGTCAATGGCACCGGGTTCCCATCCGTGCCGGATGGGGCCGGTTCCTCGGCAGGGCTGGCCCCCGCGGAACTTGTGGGGCGGCACATTTTCTCCCCATCCCACACCTGTCCGCACCAGCAGAGCCCCTGTGCGTCAATGATGCAGGTGCCTGTGCCGCAGCAACGTTCATCGTCTGTCATGTGGAGGCTCCGCTGAAATGCATGCATTGTGAACCAGCCGCCATATCCCGTGCCAAGGCTTCGGCCACCTTGATGCCGTCCACCCCGGCTGACAGAATGCCGCCCGCGTAGCTGGCACCTTCACCCGCCGGGTACAGGCCGCGCACATTGGTGCTTTGCAGGTCTTCGCCGCGGGGAATCTTCAGGGGCGAGGAGGTGCGTGTTTCCACCCCGGTGAGCACGGCGTCCGCCATGTCAAAGCCGCGGATCTTTTTGCCAAACACCGGCAGCGCTTCGCGGATTGCGTCAATCGCGTAGACCGGCAGGCTGGGCGCCAGGTTGCCGAGCTTGACGCCGGGTTTGTAGGAGGGCAGCACGCTGGCGAAATCGGTGGAGGGCCGGGCGGCAATAAAGTCGCCCACCAACTGGCCGGGTGCCTCGTAGCTGCTGCCGCCCAGCACATAGGCACCGGCCTCCAGCTGGCGCTGCAGGGCAATGCCGGAGAGCGGGTGCGCGGCCTTGGGGACATGGCGGCGCAGCTCGGCAGCCTCGGCTGCGTACTGGCGCCCCTTTTCCTCGCCAAAGGCCTGCACAAAAGTGGCCTCGTCCTGTGGATAGTCGGGCGGGTCTATGCCCACCACAATGCCCGCGTTGGCGTTGCGCTCATTGCGTGAGTACTGGCTCATGCCGTTGGTCACCACGCGGCCGGCCTCGCTGGTGGCAGCCACCACGGTGCCGCCCGGGCACATGCAAAAACTGTAGACCGCGCGGCCATTGGCGGCGTGGTGCACCAGCTTGTAGTCCGCCGCACCCAGCATGGGGTGACCGGCGTGGCGCCCCCAGCGCGCGGCATCGATCACGCTTTGCGGATGCTCAATGCGAAACCCTACGGAGAAGGGCTTGGCCTGCATAGCCACGCCGCGCTCATACAGCATGGCAAAGCTGTCGCGCGCGCTGTGACCCAGGGCCATGACCACATGGTCTGCCAGCAAGGTGCTGACCGTGCCGGTGGCCACGTCCAGTACCTGCAGGCCGGTGAATTGGTGGCCTTCGCCCGCTGGTTGCAGCAGCACATCGACCACACGCTGCTCAAAACGCACCTCGCCCCCCAAGGCGATGATTTGCGCGCGCAGGTTTTCCACCACCTTGACCAGCTTGAAGGTGCCGATGTGCGGATGGGCTTCATACAGAATTTCGGGGGGAGCACCGGCTTTGACGAACTCGTCCATCACCTTGCGGCCCAGAAAGCGCGGGTCCTTGATCTGGCTCCACAGCTTGCCGTCCGAAAACGTGCCCGCACCGCCCTCGCCAAACTGCACATTGCTCTCGGGGTTGAGGGTGCGCTTGCGCCACAGGCCCCAGGTGTCCTGGGTGCGTTGCCGCACCGTTTTGCCGCGCTCCAGCACGATGGGCTTGAAGCCCATTTGTGCCAGCACCAACGCTGCAAACATGCCGCAGGGGCCAAAGCCCACCACGACCGGGCGGCTCGGCAGGGCCTCGGGGGCCTGGGCTACCAAGTGGTAGGCCATGTCGGGCGTGGCCAGGATGTGCGGGTTGCCACTGTGCTGAGCCAGCAGTGCGCCCTCCCGTTCGGGCGGTACGGCCACATCGACGATGTACACCACCACCAGGTCGGCCTTGCGCGCATCAAAGCTGCGCTTGAACACCTGCAGGGACTGGATTGCGGAAGCATCCACCTTCAGAGCCTGTGCGGCCAGGCGCTTGAGGGCTTCAATCGGGTGGGGAACAGGGGCGCGGTCGGCCTCGGTTTCGGATGGGGCGTCGCTTGCGCGGCGCGCATCCACGGGCAGGGCGGAGAGCGGAAGTTTGAGTTCTGTGAGGCGAATCATGGCAGGGGCTCGTGGTGATCAAGCAAGGGGGCAATGATACGGGCAGACCACGGGCCTGGGCTTGTTTGGCATGGCAGGCTTGCTGCAACGCTGGACAGAGGCCGCGCCAATCCCCTACATTGTCAAAAAATACGGGTCAGGGAATATTTGCCAACAAATCCAACAACGAAGGAGAAATCCATGAGCAACCCCATTGGCTGGTTTGAGATCTATGTCGACAACATGGCGCGTGCGCGAAAGTTCTACGAAACCGTGTTCCAGTTTGTCCTGCAACCCCTGGAAGGCGGGGGGCCGGACATGATGGCCTTTCCCTCGACCATGGACACCTACGGCGCCGGAGGAGCGCTGGTGCACATGGACGGCATGAAGGCCGGTGGCAACAGCACCCTGGTGTATTTTTCCTGCAAGGATTGCGCGGTGGAAGAAGCGCGCGTGGTGGCCGCAGGCGGGAAGGTGCACAAGTCCAAATGGTCCATAGGCCAGTACGGCAACATTGCCCTGGTGATGGACACCGAGGGCAATATGCTGGGCCTGCACTCCATGTGAAGCACGCAAAAAGGGCCGCTTGTCGCGGCCCTGGCTGTGCGACTGCGGCGCAGCCTTACGTCGGCAGGAAACCTTCCACCGACAGGTAGCGCTCACCGGTGTCGTAGTTGAAGCCCAGCACCGTGGCACCTGCGGCAATCTCCGGCAGCTTTTGCGCAATGGCTGCCAGGGTGGCGCCGCTGGAAATGCCCACCAACAGGCCTTCCTCGCGGGCGCTGCGGCGGGCGTATTCGCGCGCTGGCTCAGCATCCACCTGGATCACACCATCCAGCAAGTCTGTCAACAAGTTCTTGGGGATGAAACCTGCACCAATGCCCTGGATGGGGTGGGGTGCGGGTGCGCCGCCCGAGATCACGGGCGAGGCGGTGGGTTCCACCGCATACACCTTGAGCTGGGGCCACAGGGGCTTGAGCACCTTGGCTACGCCGCTCAGGTGCCCGCCGGTGCCCACGCCGGTGATGATGACGTCCACGCCATTGGGAAAGTCCTTCAGGATTTCCTGGGCCGTGGTGCGCACATGCACGTCGATATTGGCCGGGTTTTCAAACTGCTGGGGAATCCAGGAGTTGGGTGTTTGGGCGGCGAGTTCCTGGGCGCGGGCGATGGCGCCCTTCATGCCTTTTTCGCGCGGGGTCAGGTCGAAGCTGGCGCCGTAGGCCAGCATCAGGCGGCGGCGCTCGATGGACATGCTGTCGGGCATGACCAGAATCAGCTTGTAGCCCTTGACGGCTGCCACCAGGGCCAGGCCGACGCCGGTGTTACCGGAGGTGGGCTCGATGATGGTGGCACCTGGCTTGAGCTCGCCACTGGCTTCGGCCGCTTCGACCATGGACAGGGCAATACGGTCCTTGATGGAGCCGCCCGGGTTGGAGCGCTCGGACTTCACGAACACCTTGTGCGTGTTGCCGAACAGGCGGTTGATGCGGATGTGCGGCGTGTTGCCAATGGTCTGCAGAACGTTGTCAAAGCTCATGGGGGATCTCCTTGTGGGACGGAATTGTTGCGCCATTGTGGGCCAAATATTCAATTGGTTTCGGTATATGGATATGCGCTTGCAGAGAAGGCCGGAAACACAGCCGATAATCGGGATGTGAAGCCCACCAGACCACCGCTGGTGCAATTCTGGAAACAGAGCACTGGAGGAACGTCCGGACTGCACAGGGCAGCGTAGCAGTTAACAACTGTCCACCGACAAGGTTTGCATGCAAATGCAGGCTCCTAAGGTGAGGATTAGAGCAACAGAGACGAGTCGATGGAACAACCCCAAGGGTGTTCTATGCGTGTAGCGCGGCGCAAGCCGTGCCCCGGGTAACCGGGTGCGCATAGCCACCCGACGGGCGAAGCCCGTCGGGTGAAACGGGCAATCTCTACGCGCAGCAATACCAAGTAGGCACACGTTGACGGGGCCCCCGGAGTGTGCGGGTAGGTAGCATTGAGCCGTCCAGGTGACTGGCGGCCCAGATTAATGGTGGTCACGTGAGGGGAAACCCTCATGCACAGAATCCGGCTTATCGGTGGGCTTCACACTTTTGCCACCTTTTTTGCGGTATGGTTACTTCGTCTATAACCATTTTGACGGAGGCCCTATGCGACCCGTACGCGAGCTGTTAAAAAGTCATGACGCGCCCTGGAGTCTCAAGCCGCAGGACAGCGTTTTCGATGCGCTCAAAATTCTGGCCGACCACAATGTGGGCGCCCTCATGGTGATGGACCAGGGCAAGCTGGTGGGCATACTCTCCGAGCGTGACTACACCCGCAAGATCGCGCTGGCAGGCAAGTCCTCCAAGGACACGCAGGTCGCCGACATCATGACCGCCAAGGTGCTGACCGTGGATGCCCATTCCCGCACCGAAGACTGCATGGCACTGATGAGCCACAAGAAAATCCGCCACATGCCAGTGGTGGACGGCGACCGGGTGCTGGGCATGATCTCCATCCGCGACATCATGGACGAGATCATTGCCGACCAGGAAGCCACCATCAGCCAGCTGCAGTCGTATATAGCCAGCTAGAACTTTTCATGCACCGATAAATAGCGCCACTGCCCCACGGGCAGGTCGCTGAGGGTCACGCGGCCCAGGCGGATGCGGCGCATGGCCAGCAGTTGCAGGCCGCCGCGTTCGCACAGATAGGCCACCAGGCCGGGATGCGCGCCTTTGATGGCAAAGCGCAGCTTGCTCATTTCTTCGGAAGAACTGTTGACGCTGAACTTGGTGTGGGGCAGGGGGGTGCGCTCGTCCTTGAGGGCGCGGGCAATTTTCTGCAGCGCCTCTTCATCCACTTCACCGGCCACATCGGCGATGATTTCATGCTCCATGGAGCCCAGGTCTTCGCTGAGCTTGCGTGTGGTGCGCCAGTCCTGGGTGAACACCACCAGGCCGCTGGCACCCGTCTCCAGTGGCACCTCGGCCTCCAGGTGCAGCAGGTGGCGTTTGAGCAGGCGTATTTCGGCCGGGTCATGGGGACAGTGGTTGGCTGCGGTGAGCAGGCTGCGGGCGTTGTCCACACGCGGCTTGGCGCCTTTGCCTCCCCTGCCACGCGGGCCTGATGCGGGGCGTGGTGCGTCGTCTTCATCGTCGTCTTCTTCCTCCACCCCGTCGAGCCAGCCGGAGGGCTTGTTCAGGATCAGCGTGACATCGGCCATGTTGAGCAGGCTGGCGGCCGGGTCCATGGTGACGGTTTGCTGTTGCACGCGAAACGGTGGGTCTTCCACAACCACGCCGTTGACCATCACCCAGCCGCACTCGATGTACTGCTCGGCCTCGCTGCGCGAGCAGCCCTTGAGCTGCATCACACGCTTGGACAGGCGCTCGCCCGGGTCGGCCGCGGGTGCCGAGACGGGCGGCGTGCGGTCCACGGTGCGTGGGCGGTTGCGGGGCTTGGGGCCAGCGGACGCGGTGGCGGGCCTTTGGTTGGGCCGGTCACCGGCAGGACGCTCACGGCGTGCCTCGGGTGCGCCCTCGGGGCGTGCCGCTCTTTGGAAGGTACTCATAGGGGGCTCGATTCGTTGGCGTTGGTTGGCAGTTGCTGCAGGTGTTCCACATGGGCCAGCAGGGAGCGCCTGGCCACAGGCCAGATGCGCGGGTCTACATCGTCGTAGGCCAGTGGCAGCCACTGGTCCAGGTCGCCCTGGGGGTTGGCTTGCATCACGCGGGCAATCTTGGCCTCGCGTTGCAGGCGGTGGGCTTTGAGCCTGGATATGGCTTCCAGTGCATCGGGCATCACATGGCCGTGGGCCGGGAGAATGTACCCGACATTCCGCTGCGTGCAGGCCTGTGTCAGCGCATCCAGTGAGTCCAGGTAGTGGCCCATTTGGCCGTCCGGTGGGTCGATGACCGTGGTGCTGCCGTTCAGGATATGGTCGCCGGAGAACAGCAGGCCGTCTTCTTCCAGCAGCAGGCAGAGGTGGTTGGCCGCGTGGCCGGGGGTGTGGATCACGCGCAGGCTGTGCCTTGCATCGCCTTCCTGGGCTGCTGTCAGCTGCAGTACTTCGCCGTCTCGCAGCGCCCGGTCCGGGGTGAAGGCGCTGGCGGCGCGCGCAGTAGGTGCGGAAGGCAGACCGAGGATGGCAGGGGCCATGCCATCGGCTCGGCTCTGCGCGCACAGCACCTGCAAGGGCTTGGCGCCGGGTGAGTGGTCCGGATGCGAGTGGGTGCACACAATCATCCTGATGTTGCCCCCGCGTCCGTCAGCGTATACGGCGGCCTGCCACAGACGCTGCAGGTGGTCGGCATCGGCCGGGCCCGGGTCTATGGCGATAAAACCGGTGTGCGCATCACCCACCAGGTAGCTGTTGGTGCCAGGGCCGGTCATCACGCCGGGGTTGGGCGCGGTCAGGCGCAGCACGTTCTTCAGAATGGACACGGGTGCGACGGTCTGCCAGTCGGCGGGTGCAGGGATGGGGCCCACGTCAGGCTGGAGGATTTGCGAGGGTCTGGGCATGCGGGCCATTTTGCAACCAAAAGCAGGGCCGCTCGGGCTTTGGGCGCACACAGGGCCTCCCACGCGTGGGGTGACTGCGCATGCAGTGTGCGCGGATAATTGCACCCATGCGAATTCCGTTCACCAAAATGCAGGGCGCGGGCAACGACTTTGTCGTGCTCGACGAAACCCGTGGCCGCCTGGGCCTGACCGCTGCGCACTACCGCTTTCTGGGCGACCGCCATTTTGGCGTGGGCGCAGACCAGATCCTTACCGTGCGGCCCTCGCCCGCACCCGGCATTGACTTCGAATACATCATCCACAACGCCGATGGCCAGGAGGTGGAGCAGTGCGGCAACGGCGCGCGCTGCTTTGCCCGCTTTGTGCGCGACAGTGGCCTGAGCACCAAAGACACCTTGCGCGTGCAGACCATGAAGGGCGTGATTGCCCCGCAGCTCAATGCGGACGGCCGCGTTACCGTGGACATGGGCGCACCGCGCCTGGAGCCGCAAGAGCTGCCCTTTGATGCCAGCGGCTTGAAGCTGCAGCCCCAGGGCGACTGGGGTAACTGGTCCATCCTGCCTGTGGGCGCGGCCCATGAGGTGCTGCTGGCCACCGTCTCCATGGGCAACCCGCATGCGGTGCTGCAGGTGCTGGATGTGGACACGGCACCCGTGGCCACGCTGGGCCCGCAGGTGCAGGCCAATGCGCGCTTCACCCAGGGCGTGAATGTGGGCTTTATGCAGGTGCGGTCACGCAACAGCATCCGCCTGCGTGTGTATGAACGCGGTGTGGGCGAGACCCTGGCCTGTGGCTCAGGCGCCTGTGCAGCCGTGGTGGCCGGTATCCGGCTGGGCCTGCTGGACCACCAGGTGGACGTAGAGACCCGTGGCGGTATGCTGAGCATTGCCTGGGCCGGCGGCAGCGCGCCCGTGCTGATGACAGGCCCGGCCACCACCGTGTTCCGTGGCGAGATTGATATGCCCGACAACCTGGCTGCCTAGGCGCCAGGGTATCGATTGACTTTTCACTTTGACTGAGCTTCCATGAGCAACCTTCTGAACTCCGCACTGGCCAACCCGATCACCGAAGACGACATCGCCAACTATTTGGCCAACACGCCGGACTTCTTTTTGCGCCATGCCGAACTGCTCGCTGCCGTTCAACTCAACAGCCCGCACGGTCACCGCGCGGTGAGCCTGCAGGAGCGCCAGGCCGAGATGCTGCGCGAGAAGATCAAGCTGCTGGAGCAGCGCATCATGGAAATGCTGCGCAACGGCAATGACAACGTCATCCTGTCCAACAAGATCATCCGCTGGGCAGGCAACCTGCTGCAGGGCAGCGACGTGCGCCAGTTGCCCCAGCAATTGGCCATCGACATCGAGCAGCAGTTCGCCGTGCCCCAGGTGGGGCTGCGCCTGTGGGATGTGGCGGCCGATTACGCCGCTGAGCCCTATGCCCAGGGCGTAAGTGATGACCTGAAGTCCTTCGCCTCTTCGCTGACCGAACCCTTCTGCGGCCTGAACACCGGCTTTGAGTCGGTGAACTGGCTGGAGACACCTTCTGCCATTACGTCGCTGGCGCTGATACCCCTGCGCATGGGCCCCAGCGGCTCCACCACGCCGGCCTTTGGTCTCTTGGTGCTGGCCTCGGGTGATGCCCAGCGCTTTACCAGCGGCATGGGCACCGACTTCCTGGCCCGCATTGGCGAGCTGGCCAGCGCTGCGCTGTCGCGCCTGCGCTAGGCCCTGCGGGTATGCCCGACCCAGCTGCGCTGCCCCCTGAAACTGCGCGCGAACCTGTGCCTGAACCTGCGGCGGCTGCGCGCAGTGCCAATGCCGGTGCTGCGACCACAATGAGTCCGCTGGTTGAAAAATACCTGGAGTACGTGCGCGTGGAAAAGCGCCTGGCCCAGCGCACGGTGGAGCTCTACGCATTGGACTTGCACAAGCTGCAGGCCTTTGCCACAGCGGCGGTCGTCGATCTGCTGGCAGTGCGCAACCCGCACATCCGCCGCTGGGTGGCACAGATGCACAGCGGCGGGCGCAGCGGCCGCGGCATTGCGCTGATTCTTTCGGGCTGGCGCGGCTTCTACACCTGGCTGGGCCGCGACGGCCTGATCGCCAGCAACCCGGTAGTGGACGTGCGTGCGCCCCGCGCGCCCAAACCCCTGCCCAAAGCCTTGGGCGTGGACGACGCCGTGCAGTTTGCCGACTTCCAAAGCGATGACGACCCTTGGCTGGAAGCGCGCGACGCGGCCATGGTGGAGCTGCTCTACGGCAGTGGCTTGCGCGTGGGTGAACTCATAGGCCTGGATGTGGAGGCCAGCAGCACGGCACGCGGCTGGGTGGACCTGCAGGCAGCCGAGGCCCATGTGCTGGGCAAGGGCTCCAAGCGCCGCAGCGTGCCGGTGGGCAAGACCGCCTTGCTGGCACTCACGCGCTGGCTGGCCTTGCGTGGTCCCATGGGCACCGCCCAGGCCGGGCCGGTGCATGCCTCGCAAGCCGACGCCGCCCGCGCTCTTTTCATAGGCCGCAACTGCACGCGTCTCACGGCCCAGTCCGTCTGGCAACGCCTCAAGCGCCGCAGCCAACTCGCAGGGGTGAGCACCCCGGTGCATCCCCACATGCTGCGCCACTCCTTTGCCAGCCATGTGCTGCAAAGCAGCGGCGACCTGCGCGCGGTGCAGGAGTTGCTGGGCCACGCCAACATCACCACCACGCAGGTCTATACGCGGCTGGACTTCCAGCACCTGGCCCGGGCCTATGACGCGGCGCATCCGCGGGCGCACGCCAAGGGCAAGGGCAAGCCCAAGGCATAGCGCAGGAACCGTGTCTGCAAAGGCGCCGCAGCGCGAGCAGCGACAATAGCCTCATGAAAATGATTCGCCTGCGCGCCGGCAAAGAGCGCTCCCTGTTGCGTCGCCATCCCTGGATCTTCGAGTCCGCCATTGCCAAGGGCGGGGGCGACAGCGGCGAGACCGTGCGGGTGGAGTCTGCCGAGGGCCAGTTTCTGGGCTGGGCGGCATTCAGCCCCAGTTCCAAAATCCGCGCCCGTGTCTGGAGCTTTGACGAGGCCCAGCGCATTGACGAGGGTTTCTTTCAGGCCAGCATTGCCAAGGCGGTGCAGGCGCGCACCCGTTTCGACATCCAGAGCAACGGCGCGCGGCTGATCCATGGCGAGTCGGATGGCCTGCCGGGCCTGATCGTGGACCGCTATGGCGACACCTTGGTGGCGCAGTTCACCTCGGCCGGTGTGGAGCGCTGGAAGGACGCGATTGCCGACGCCTTGCTGGCAGAGACCGGCCTGGCAAAACTGTATGAGCGCTCGGACGCCAGCAGCCGCACGCTGGAAGGCCTGGCCGAGCAGACCGGCTGGCTGCGCGGGCAAGGGCCTACCGACCTGGTGCTGCAGGAGCACGGCTGGAAGCTGCACTTGAGCATTGCCAACGGCCACAAGACCGGCTTTTACCTGGACCAGCGTGACAGCCGCCACAAGTTCGCGGCGTACACCCAACGCCTGCAGTTCCAGCGCGTGCTCAACTGCTTTTGCTATACCGGCGGCTTCAGCGTAGCGGCCCTGAGCGGCGGCGCGGGCCACGTCACCTCAATTGACTCCAGCGCCCCGGCGCTGGAAATGGGTGCGGCCAATGTGGCGCTAAACGGGTTTGATGCGGCGCGTGCCACCTGGATGGATGCGGACGTGAACGCCTCGCTGCGCCAGTTCGGCAATGAGGGGCGCACCTTCGACGCCATCATCCTGGACCCCCCGAAGTTCGCACCCACCGTGGCCCATGCCGAGCGGGCGGCGCGCGCCTACAAGGACATCAACCGCCTGGCCTTCAAGCTGCTGGAGCCCGGCGGCGTGCTGTTCACCTACTCCTGCTCGGGCGGCATCAGCGCCGACCTGTTCCACAAGATCGTGGCCGGTGCTGGCTCGGACGCCGGGGTGGACGGATTCATCACCGAGCGCATGGGCGGCGCCCCCGATCACCCCATGACCATTGCCTTCCCCGAGGGTGAATACCTCAAGGGCCTGGTCATCATGCGGCGCTGAGGCCATGGTCTGTCCGGGCCTGTGCGGCAGGGGCCGGACATGCTCCAGCGCAAGGCCCCACCTTGAATTGACCGCTACACTCCCCAACTGCTGATTTTGGGCTCGAACAAACATGTCACTTATCCCCGCCACCATCCTCACCGGCTTTCTGGGTTCCGGTAAAACCACGTTACTCAAACGCGTGCTGGCCGAGGCCCACGGACAGAAGATTGCCGTGATCGAGAACGAGTTCGGCGAAGAAAACATCGACAGCGACATCCTGGTGAGCGACACCAACGAGCAGATCATCCAGATGAGCAATGGCTGCATCTGCTGCACCATCCGTGAAGACCTGCGCGCCACCCTGCGCGACCTGGCCGAGAAGAAGCGCAAGGGCGAGCTCGACTTCGAGCGCGTGGTGATCGAGACCACCGGCCTGGCCGATCCCGGCCCGGTGGCGCAGACCTTCTTCATGGACGACGAAGTGGCCGAGTCCTACCTGCTGGACTCCATTCTGACCCTGGTGGATGCCAAGCACGCCGGGCAACAACTCAATGACCGCCAGGAAGCCCGCCGCCAGGTGGGTTTTGCCGACCAGATCTTTATCAGCAAGTCCGACCTGGTGTCCGCAGACGATCTGGATGCGCTGATGCACCGCCTCAAGCACATGAACCCGCGTGCCCCGCAGCGCGCTGTGCACTTTGGCGAAGTGGCCCTGAGCGAGGTGTTTGACCTGCGCGGCTTCAACCTCAATGCCAAGCTCGACATTGATCCGGACTTCCTGACTGACGCCGACCACGACCACAGCCATGACCACCATGACCATGCCGAACATGCGCACGGTGCGCATTGCGACCACCCCTCTCATGCCCACGATGACCACGGGCACGGCCACCACCATCACCACGACGACGATGTGAAGAGCTTTGTGTTCAAGTCCGATCGCGCGTTTGATCCGGCCAAGCTCGAAGATTTCCTGGGCGCCATCGTCAACGTGTACGGTCCGCGCATGCTGCGCTACAAGGGCGTACTGCACATGACCGGGACTGAGCGCAAGGTGATCTTCCAGGGCGTGCACCAGTTGATGGGCAGCGATCTGGGCCCGGCTTGGGCTGAGGGTGAAGTGCGCACCAGCAAAATGGTGTTTATCGGCATCGACCTGCCCAAGGATATTTTGTTGCAGGGCTTGGAGCAGTCTCTGGTGTAGGTAGTGTGTAATGGAGCTGCGCTATGCTGGCCCGGATAGGCTGCTGGTTATGAGAGAGGCTCGATGATGGCGGGAAATGGAATGATTGTCTCGATTTTGCAACTCATGGGTTTTCCCTTGGCGAAACCTGTACACTCGCGCGCCGGAGAAACCCCACAGGACAAGCCGTCAAAAGCGTCCCCTGAGGCTCATAGCAGCAAAGATAACAAGCCGGCGAGTTCCAACAGGAGAGACCAAGTGAATGCCAAATCCGGGAAAGACCCCAAGTCAAAAGCTGTCACAGTGAAAGCCAAGGTGTCGGCCAAAGCCGTCGCAAAGCCCGCCAAGGCAGTCGCCAAACCTCTCCCCAAAACTGCTGCCAAGCCTGCTGTGCAAGCCAAAACCGCGGTCAAAGCCCCTGCAAAGCCTGCTGCCAAGCCGGTGTCCAAACCAACGGTCAAAGCAGTATCCAAACCGCCTGTCAAAGCCGCTGCAGCAAAGCCTGTGGTGAAAACCTCTCCTGTCAAGGCAGCCAAGGCCAGCGCGCCCGTTGCCTCCCCCAAGCCTGCTGTTGCCAGCAAACCCGCTGCCAAACCAGCTTCTTCTGAAAAAGTATCCGCCTCCATGACCACTGCTGCGACCAAGTCCGCACCTGTAGCTGCACCCGCCGCATCCAATGTTGTTACCCAAAAAACCGGGCGCCCGTCTTCGCGCCTGGCACAGCTGACTGTGCCCTCCATGGCCCAGGCCGTGGCCTCCACGGCGGCCAAGGCCAGCTACAGCCAGTCGGCCCCTGTGCCGGTGATCGTGCCGGCCTTGCCCTCGTCCATTAAGAAGGACCCCAAGCTCGCCAACAACTGGAAGACCAAACCAGTGGCAGAGCTCACAGACGCTGAATTGCTGGCCATGCCCGATTCGGAATACATGAACGATGTGCAGATGGCGGCTTTCCGCCTGAAGCTGTCTTTGCTCAAGCAGGACATTCTCAACAGTGCCGGTGAAACCACCGAGCATTTGCGTGAAGACACCTCGGTGGTTCCCGATCCGGCCGACCGTGCCACCATCGAAGAAGAACACGCCCTGGAATTGCGCACCCGCGACCGCGAGCGCAAGTTGCTCAAGAAGATCGAGCAATCGATTGGCCGCATTGATGCGGGCGACTACGGCTACTGCGATGAAACCGGCGAGCCCATTGGTGTGGGCCGCCTGCTGGCGCGTCCCACCGCCACGCTGTCACTGGAGGCGCAGCAGCGCCGTGAACTCAAGCAAAAAATGTTTGGCGATTGATTGGCACGCTTGCAGGCACCTGATTCCAATACGGCATAAGCATGGCTACCAAAGACGATAGACCCGGTCTGCTGTCCAAGGTTGCCATGTTCGTGCGCAATCCGACCAAAGACTGGTCGGAGCTGGACCAACCGCTCGATAGCGATGCCAATGGTTACGACAAGCAGGCGCTCAAGGCCATGATTGAGCGCAAGCGGCAAAATGATTTTGTCCGCAAGCGCGAATTTGACCAACTGCGCAAGTTGCGCGACCGCGATCCGGGTGCCATTGCCAGCCTTGCGCGGCAGTCCTTTTTTCAGAACAGCCTGCCTGGTGATGCGGGCGGACGCGCCGTAACCCTGAAGAAGATCGACGAAATCGAGGCGCAAATGTCGCGGCAGTGGTGGAAGAGCAAAAGTGGAAACACCTCTCCGCAGCCTCCTATTTTTCACAACACGGACGCCACGGTTCCCCCACCAGACCTGTCGAATTCCGAGTTGCATCCCAGCGATTCCGATCTGTCTGCGCCTTTTGCGGCCACGGAACCCATTTCCATGCGGCGCGAGAACAGTGTCGACTTCGCCGACGAATTCATTCCCACCCAGATGGCCTCCGACATGGCTTCGGTGCCGGGCATGGATATGCTCGATGGACCAGCGGCACATTCTGAATCTGCCGCCAGCTTTTCTACATCCATGCTGTTCGCGATCCAGGACGACACCTTGGAGACCGACCCGGAGCTGGAGGAAGCCGCCATCCGTTTTGCCAACAGCGACGATGCCGGAGCCGAAAAAGGCCTGCTGGCTGCCTTGCGCGGGGCGGCGTCTGCCGACCAGGTTTCCTTCGTCTGGGCAGCGGCGCTGCTGGACCTGTACCGCGCCACCAACAACCGCGCGGCATTCGAGTCCGCGTTTCATGAATTTGCATCCCAGCTTGACGGCGCCAGGCCCGCCTGGTTTGCCTTGGGCGACCCTGCCACCGCATCGCCTGTTGGCAGCGAGTCCGAGCCGGTTGCGCGTATCTGGGAAAGTCCGACGCTCCTGACAGCACAGGCTATGGAGAGCCTGCGCCTGGCCATGGTGTCCATGCCAACGCCGTGGTACCTGGGCTGGGGCGCACTGGAGCAGATCGCGCCGGATGCCATACCCCTGCTGGATGGTTTGTTCAGCAGCCTGTGTGACGAAGCCGTTGCACTGCGCTTTGACGGCGAAGACCGCTTGGTGCGGGCGCTTCGGACGCTCACACCTTCGGGCAACCGCGATGTGTCGCAGACCTGTTGGCAATTGCGGCTGAACGCCTTGCGCTCCATGGGCTTGCAGGATGACTTTGAACTCGCAGCCCTGGATTACTGCGTCACCTACGGTGTGTCTCCTCCGGCCTGGATTGCAGCGCAATGCCACTTCGTGGGCTCCGCTGGCCGGTCTGGCGCCAACCTGCAAGATGCGCAAAGCCAGCAAGCAGCAGAGCGTGCCGCGCTGCTGGCGCAGGGCGCCCATATGCTGGTGCTGCAAGGGCAGGTCATGGGGGACGCCACACAGGCGCTGGCGGCCTTGAACGCGGCCCCGGTGGATGGCCAGCAAGTGCTGCTGTCCTGCCGCGACCTGATCCGCGTGGACTTCGCTGCCGCCGGTGGCATATTGAACTGGGTGGCCATGCGCCAGGCAGAAGGCAACCAGGTGCAGTTTGTGGATGTGCACCGTCTGGTGGCTGCGTTTTTCAATGTCATTGGCATCAACGAACACGCCAAAGTGGTTCTTCGCACCCTCTGAGCCCGCAGGGTTTGCAAATGACCAGGCGGGGCGCCTTGCAACCCGGGCCATCATCCCCAGTTGAGGAAGCACATGGAACAATTTCACGGAACCACCATCATCAGCGTGCGTCGCAAAACCGCCAATGGCTACCAGGTCGCCATCGGTGGTGATGGCCAGGTCACGTTGGGCAACATCGTGGTCAAGGGTACGGCGCGCAAGGTGCGCAAGCTCTACCACGGTCGCGTGCTGGCGGGCTTTGCCGGCGCCACTGCCGATGCCTTCACCCTGTTTGAGCGCTTTGAGGCCAAACTGGAAAAGCACCAGGGGCAACTGGTGCGCGCTGCCATCGAGCTGACCAAGGACTGGCGCACCGACCGCGTGCTGCGCCGCCTCGAAGCCATGCTGGCCGTGGCCGACAAGGATGCCTCCCTCATCATCACCGGCAATGGCGACGTGCTGGAGCCGGAAAACGGCATCGTCACCATTGGTTCTGGCGGCGCCTATGCGCAGGCGGCGGCCATGGCGCTGCTCAACCATACCGAGCTGGATGCCACGGCCATTGTCAAACGCTCGCTGGAGATTGCAGGCGAAATCTGCATCTACACCAATATGAACCACACCATCGAGACTTTGGAATAAGCCATTGCGGGCGCACCTCACATGACACCACAGGAAATTGTTGCCGAGCTGGACAAGCACATCGTCGGCCAGGGCCAGGCCAAGCGGGCCGTGGCCATTGCCTTGCGCAACCGTTGGCGCCGCCAGCAGGTAGAGGGCAGCCTGCGCGCGGAAATCACACCCAAGAACATCCTCATGATCGGCCCCACAGGTGTTGGCAAGACCGAGATTGCACGGCGCTTGGCGCGCCTGGCCGATGCCCCCTTTATCAAGGTGGAGGCCACCAAGTTCACCGAAGTGGGCTATGTCGGCAAGGATGTGGACTCCATCATCCGCGACCTGGCAGAAATCGCCGTCAAGCAAACCCGCGAGACGGCCAAGATCCAGGTGCGTGCGCGTGCCGAAGACGCCGCCGAAGAGCGCATTCTGGACATCCTGGTGCCCAAGCCCCGCAATGACTTTGGTTTTGCCCCGGCCGAGGCCGCGCCCGAAAGCACCGCACGCCAGACCTTCCGCAAAAAGCTGCGCGAGGGCGAACTGGCCGAGCGCGAGATTGAAATCGATGTCGCCAGTCCTGCGCCCCAGCTCGAGGTGATGGTGCCGGCCGGTATGGAAGAGATGACCGAGCAGCTGCGCGGCATGTTCGGTCAAATGGGCCAGAACAAGCGCCATACGCGCAAACTCAAGATCAGCGAGGCATACAAGCTGCTGGTCGATGAAGAAGCCGCCAAGCTGGTCAACGAAGACGATATCAAGACCCAGGCCCTGAGCATGCTGGAGCAAAACGGCATTGTGTTCATCGACGAGATCGACAAGGTCACCTCGCGCAGCGAGGGCAGCGGTGCCGAGGTGTCGCGCCAGGGCGTGCAGCGCGATCTGCTGCCGCTGGTGGAGGGCACCACGGTGTCCACCAAGTACGGCATGGTCAAGACCGACCACATCCTGTTCGTGGCCTCAGGCGCTTTTCACCTGAGCAAGCCCAGCGACCTGATTCCCGAGTTGCAGGGGCGCTTTCCCATACGCGTGGAACTGCAGTCGCTCTCGGTGCAGGACTTTGAGGCCATTCTGACCCAGACCCATGCGTCCCTCACCCGCCAGTACCAGGCCCTGCTGGCTACTGAAAACGTCACCCTGAACTTCACGCCCGCAGGCATTACCCGCCTGGCCCGCATTGCGTTTGAAGTGAACGAGCGCACCGAAGACATCGGTGCGCGCCGCCTGTCCACGGTCATGGAGCGGCTGCTCGATGACGTCAGCTTTGACGCGGCCGCGCTGGCCGGACAGACCGTGGAGATCGACGCCACCTATGTGGACAAGCGTCTGGGCGAGCTCAGCCAGAACGAAGACCTGTCGCGCTACATCTTGTAAAGCCGCAAATGTCCAGAAACTGGACTTTGCTTCAAGCATCACTTTCAGTACCACTGCTAAGTGCTTCATTTAGAACGGTTTTTGGGTCTGTGTGACCTGCAAAACCTGCGCTAAGTCCTTGATTTCATTGGAAATTTTTGTTGCGAGCCTGCTTGCGGCGTAGCCATTTGCTGATACAGTGCAAAAAAGTGGAATTAAGTGGTGAAAAATGCCATTCATGACCTGCTTTTCGTTCTGTCTTCAAAAAAAGGTGTCTGGTCGTGTTTCAAGGTGCTTCGTCTCTCAGTCTGGATGCAAAAGGTCGGCTCTCTGTGCCGACCCGGCACCGTGACGTCCTGAGTGCGACCGCCGCCGGCCAACTGACCATCACCAAGCACCCCCACGGCTGCCTGATGGTGTTTCCCCGCCCCGAGTGGGAAAAATTCCGCGAACGCATTGCCGCACTGCCCATGTCGGCCCAGTGGTGGAAGCGCATCTTTTTGGGCAACGCCATGGACGTAGAGATGGACGGCACCGGCCGCGTGCTGGTTTCTCCCGAATTGCGCGCGGCCGCCGGTATCAGCCGGGACACCATGCTGCTGGGCATGGGCAACCACTTTGAACTTTGGGACAAGGCCCTGTACGACGCCGAAGAGGCCAAGGCCATGCAGGGCGACATGCCCGATGTCTTCAAGGACTTTTCCTTCTAGGGTGCACGGTGGAAACAACATGGAACCATGCCACCGTCTTGTTGAACGAAGCGGTATCTGCATTGTTCAGCGACGGTACCAATGACTTTTCCGGCGCAGAAGACGGCACCTATGTGGATGCCACCTTTGGCCGCGGCGGCCATTCGCGCCTGATCCTCTCCAGGCTCTCAAGCGCCGGTCGCCTGATCGCCTTTGACAAGGACCCGCAAGCCGTGGCCGAGTCCGCCAGCATTGCCGATGCGCGTTTCTCCATCCGCCACGAGGGCTTTGCCCACTTGGGGGAACTGCCTGTGGGCAGCGTGGCCGGCTTGTTGATGGATCTGGGCGTGAGTTCACCGCAGATTGACAACCCCGCGCGGGGTTTCAGTTTTCGTAACGACGGTCCACTGGACATGCGCATGGATACCACGCGCGGAGAAAGTGTGGCCGAGTGGCTGGCAACAGCTGAAGTCAATCAAATCACGGAGGTGATACGTGAATATGGCGAAGAACGGTTTGCTGGGCCAATTGCAAAGGCGATTGTTGCTCGCCGACAGGAACGGGGGCCTCTTTCAACCACCAGCGAATTGGCCCAGCTCGTGGCTGAACAGGTCAAAACCCGCGAGCCGGGCAAGGACCCTGCAACGCGCACATTTCAGGCTTTTCGGATTTTCATCAACGCCGAGCTTGAAGAGCTGCAGCAAGCGCTAGAGGCCAGCCTCTCGGTGTTGCAGCCCGGCGGCCGCCTGGCGGTGATCAGTTTCCACTCGCTGGAAGACCGCATCGTCAAGCAGTTCATTGCGAAGCACGCGCGCGAAGAATACGACCGCCGGGCGCCCTTTGCCGCTCCGAAAGTGATGCAACTGGTGTCTCTGGGCCGCGTCAAGCCCAGTGAGGAAGAGATCAAGGGCAATCCGCGTTCGCGCAGCGCCATCATGCGTGTGGCGCAAAGGACGGCAGCATGAGCACCGCCGGACCGCTCCAAGCTGCGAGGGCCCCCATGGGGCTGAGCGCCGCGGCTCCAAGCCTGCCCGCGCAGGCTTGGACGGCGAGAAGAGCCCTGGCCTCTGGCCGGGGCACGTACAGCGCAGTACACGCAGTGTTCTCGCAGAGCGGCGAAGCCACAAGCGTGGGGGCCAACCTATGACCAGAATCAACCTGGTCCTGTTGCTGGCCGTGCTGCTCAGCGCCATCTACCTGGTGAACGTGCAGTACGAATCGCGCCGCCTGTTCACCGAGCTGGACAAGGCGCAAAGCGAAGAGCGTCGCCTCTCCAGTGAACTTGACAGGTTGCAGGTGGAAAAGCGCGCCCAGGCCACCTCGGCCCGGGTGGAAAAGCTGGCCCGTGAAAAGCTGCAGATGCGCCTGGTGCTGCCCGCCATCACCACCTATGTGGGCTACGCCGAACCGGTCAGTCCTGCTGCATCGGCTCCAGTGGGAGCGCGGCCGTGAGTCGCAGCATCCGTTATACCTCCAGCCCCTTGCTGGCCAGTCGCACGCCGGTGTGGCGCAGCAAGTTTGTGGTGGCTGCCATTGCCCTGGCCTTTGGCGGCCTGGCCGCGCGCGCGGCCTACATCCAGGTGTTTGCCAACGACTTCTTCCAGCGCCAGGGCGAAGTGCGCTTTGCCCGCACCCTGGAGCTGCCGGCCTACCGCGGCCGCATCCTGGACCGCAATGGCCTGATCTTGGCCTCCAGCGTACCGGCGCCCAGCATCTGGGCCATTCCCGACGATGTGGACACCAAGGACGAGAAACCCAAACTGCTGCAGCTTGCCAAGCTGCTGCAAATGCCCTATGCCGATCTGGCCAAGAAGCTCGATGAGGACAAGACCTTTGTCTGGATCAAGCGCCAGGTCGATGCCGACACTGCCAAGGAAATTGCCGCTTTAGGCATCAAAGGCATTTACCAGCGCAAGGAATACAAGCGCCAATACCCCGAGGGCGAGGCGGCCGCCCACGTGGTGGGCTTTACCAATGTGGAAGACAACGGCCAGGAAGGCGTGGAGCTTCTCTACAACAAGCGCCTGCTGGGCAAGCCCGGCATGCGCCATGTGATCAAGGACCGCCTGGGCCGCGCTGTTGAAGGTGTGGGGGAGGTGGTGCCACCAGTGGATGGTCAGGACATCCAGCTCAGCATCGACAGCAAAGTGCAGTTCTTTGCCTACCAGAAGCTCAAGGAAGCTGTGTTGCAGCAGCGCGCCCAGGCCGGCAGCGTGGTGGTGCTCGATGCCGTGAGCGGCGAGATATTGGCCTTGGCCAACTACCCCAGCTACACCCCCGACAAGCGCCAGAACCTGACCGGCGCGCAGCTGCGCAACCGGGCCCTTACCGACACCTTCGAGCCCGGCTCGGTGATGAAGCCCTTTACCGTGGGTCTGGCCCTGGAGACCGGCCGCGTCAAGCCCACCACCGTGATCGACACCGCACCCGGCTCCTTCACCATCACCGGCGTCACCATCCATGACTCGCATCCGCACGGCGCACTCACGGTGGAGCAGGTGATCCAGGTTTCCAGCAACGTGGGCACAGCCAAGATCGCCATGCAGATGCCGGCCAGCGAGATGTGGGAGACCTTCTCGCAGGCGGGTTTCGGCCAGAAGCCGCAAATCGAATTCCCCGGCGCCGTCTCTGGCCGTCTGCGCCCGGCCAACAAGTGGCGCCCCATCGAGCAGGCCACCGTGTCCTACGGCTACGGCCTGTCGGCCTCGCTGTTCCAGATGGTGCGCTCCTACACCGTGTTTTCGCACGACGGGCAGATCATCCCCGCCACCCTGATGAAGAGCAGCGAGCCCGCCGTGGGTGTCAGCGTGTTTTCGCCCGGCACCGCCGCCGAAGTCCGCAAGATGCTGCAAATGGCGGCAGGCCCCGGCGGCACCGGCCCCAAGGCACAAACCCAGGGCTACTCGGTGGGCGGAAAGTCCGGCACCGCCTACAAGCAGCAGGGCAAGGGCTACGGCACGGATGGCAACCGCAAGTACCGCAGCTGGTTTGTGGGCATGGCGCCCATCGACAAACCGCGCCTGATCGTGGGCGTGATGCTCGATGAACCCAGTGCCGGCAAGTATTTCGGTGGAGAAGTGGCAGCCCCTGTGTTCAGTGACACCGTGCAGCAAACCCTGCGCCTGCTCAATGTGCAGCCCGACATGGCGGTGCACCCCAACATCGTGGCCAGCACAGTAGAGGAGAGCTTCTGATGCTCAACTCACCTGCCAACGCCGCTGAGTGGCTCAAGGCCCGGGTCACCGGCACACTGTGCACCGACAGCCGCGTGGTGCGCCCGGGCGACGGCTTTATTGCCTGGCCCGGTGCGGCAGTGGATGGCCGCACGTTTGTGCCCGCTGCCCTGCAGTCGGGTGCCGTGGCGTGCCTGGTGGAAGAGCAGGGCGCACAGGCTTTTCAGTTGCCCAGCCATGGCGTTGAAAGCTATGCGGGCCTGAAGGCTGCTACCGGCCCGATTGCTGCCGAATACTTTGGCCACCCCTCCCAGGCCCTGGCAGTGCTGGCCGTGACCGGCACCAATGGCAAAACGTCCACGGCCTGGTGGCTGGCGCAAGCCCTCTCGGCCCTGCAGGCGCCGCTGCCCTGCGGCATGATTGGCACGCTGGGCGTGGGCCGACCCCCGGCGGCTGGCAGCGCAATGGATGCCGCCACTGCGCAGAGCGATGTGGTCGCCACCGGCCTGACCACACCGGACCCGGTGCAACTGCAATCGGCCCTGCGCCGCTTTGCCGATGCAGGCCTCAAGGCCTGCGCCATCGAGGCCTCCAGCATCGGCATCGAAGAAGCGCGGCTGGACGGCACGCTGATCCGCGTGGCGCTGTTCACCAACTTCACCCAAGACCACCTGGACTACCACGGCAGCATGGACGCCTACTGGCAGGCCAAGCGACGCCTCTTCGCCTGGCCCGGGCTGCACAGCGTGGTGCTCAATGTGGACGACGTGCGGGGCCTGGAACTGGCCGAGGCGCTGCAATCCACCGCCCTGCATGTGTGGACTGTGTCCACGGTGCAAGCCGCGCGCCTGCAGGCCCGCAACATCGCTTACTCCGCGCAAGGCATGGGCTTTGATGTGGTGGAAGGCGCTGTCAGCCTGCCGGTGCAAACCCACTTGATCGGCAGCTACAACATCTCCAACCTGCTGGGTGTGCTGGCTGCCATGCGCGCCCTGGGCGTGCCGCTGGCCGACGCTGTGCAAGCCTGCAGCCAACTGCATGCCGTGCCCGGCCGCATGGAGTGCCTGGGCCATGCGAATACACCGCTGGTGGCAGTGGACTATGCCCACACGCCCGATGCGCTGGACCATGCCCTGGCTGCCTTGCGCCCCCTGGCCAGTGCCCGTGGCGGCAAGCTGTGGTGCATCTTCGGCTGCGGCGGTGACCGCGATGCCTCCAAGCGACCGCTGATGGGCGCCATTGCCGACAAGCTGGCCGACCGCGTGGTGGTCACCAGCGACAACCCGCGCAGCGAAAAGCCCGAAACCATCATCGCCCAGATCCTGCTGGGCCTGCCTTCCTGCAAGACGCTGGAGGTGCAGTCCGACCGCGCACTGGCTATCGCCCAGACCGTGGCCCAGGCCGATGCGCGTGACGTGATCCTGCTGGCCGGCAAGGGCCATGAAGCCACGCAGGAAATCGCTGGCACCAAGACCGCTTTTTCCGACCGTGCCCATGCCCAGGCTGCCCTGCAGCTGCGGCGCAGCAGCCATCCGGAGGTGTCGGCGTGAAGCCCATGATGCAATTGCACACCGCCATGCCCTGGCTGTCCGGCGCCACTTTGGTGGGCGCTGCGGATACGCCCGTGCTGCGCGTGCACACCGACACCCGCAGTGTGGAGCCGGGCGACTTGTTCATTGCCCTCAAGGGCGAGAAGTTCGACGCCAACAGCATGCTGCACGAAGCCTGCGCACGCGGCGCCAGTGCGCTCATCTGCCACGCCGGCCTGGGTGCCGACAGCTACCCCGCCGGCATTCCCCGCATCGAGGTGGCTGACACGCGCGCAGCGCTCACCCAACTGGCCACTGGCTGGCGCGCCCAATTTGGCCTGCCGCTGATTGCTGTGACCGGCAGCAACGGCAAGACCACCGTCACGCAAATGGTCGCCAGCATTCTGGCGGCCGCAGCCGGTGACGATGCCCTGGCCACCCGCGGCAACCTGAACAACGACATTGGCGTGCCGCTCACCGTGCTGCGCCTGCGCGCGCACCACCGCCTGGCCGTCGTCGAATTGGGCATGAACCACCCCGGCGAGATTGATGCCCTGGCGGCAGTGGCCCAGCCCACCGTGGCGCTGGTGAACAACGCGCAGCGTGAGCACCTGGAATTCATGCACACCGTGCAGGCCGTGGCCGAAGAAAACGGCGCCGTCATCCGACGCCTGCCCGCCGATGGCGTGGCGGTGTTTCCAGCAGACGATGCTTTCACCCCGCTGTGGACCCAACTGGCAGGCGCACGCCGCACGGCGCGCTTCAGCCTGGGCGCCACGGATCAGTCCCAGGACCTGTGCTGTGTCGCTGCCCACTGGCAGGATGGCGCCTGGCAGGTGCAGGCCCAAGGCCTGGGCCACACCTTTACCTTCAGCCTGCACATTGCAGGCCGCCACAACGTCAAGAACGCGCTGGCTGCTGCAGCCTGCGCATTGTCGGCGGGTGTGGCACCAGAGGCCGTGGTGCAGGGCCTGCAAAGCTTTGTGCCGGTCAAGGGCCGCTCGCGCGCCGTGGCGCTGCACATGGCAAGCGGCACCCGCACCCTGGTGGATGACACCTACAACGCCAATCCCGACTCGGTGCGCGCCGCCATTGCGGTGCTGGCCGAACTGCCCGGCCCGCGCCTGCTGGTGCTGGGTGACATGGGCGAGGTGGGCGAACAGGGCCCGGCCTTCCATACCGAGGCAGGTGTGGAAGCCCGTGCCAGCGGCATCGAGCACCTGTTTGCCATGGGCGAACTGGCCCGCTCGGCCGTGGCTGCCTTTCCCGGTGCACAGCACTTTGAATCGATGGACGCACTGAATGCCGCTGTCTTGCAGCAACTGAGCGCCTGCAACAGCGTGCTGGTCAAAGGCTCGCGCTTCATGCGCATGGAGCGCGTGGTGGAAGCGGTGTGCGCCGCAGCGGAGTCCCACGCATGAACAACAACGACAAGATCGGAGCAAGCACATGCTGCTAAGCCTGGCCCAATGGCTGCAAACCCTGTCCCCGGAATTCGGCTTTCTGCGGGTGTTCCAGTACCTGACCTTCCGCGCCGTGATGGCCGCGCTCACGTCGCTGCTGATCGGCTTGGCCGCTGGCCCCTATGTGATCCGCCGCCTCACCGAACTCAAGATCGGCCAGCCGATTCGCGGCTACGGCATGGAAAGCCATATGAGCAAAAGCGGCACACCCACCATGGGCGGCGTGCTGATCCTGCTGGCCATTGCTGTCTCCACGCTGCTATGGTTTGACCTGAGCAACCGCTTCGTCTGGATCGTGCTGCTGGTCACCCTGGGCTTTGGTGCCATTGGCTGGGTGGACGACTGGCGCAAGGTGGTCAACAAAGACCCCGAGGGCATGCGCTCGCGCGAGAAATATTTCTGGCAATCGGTGATCGGCCTGCTGGCGGCTCTGTACCTGGTGTTCAGCATCTCCGAGAGTTCCAACCTGCGCGTCATGGAATTGTTCTTCCAGTGGGTGCGTTCCGGCTTTGATGTGAACCTGCCGCCCAAGGCCGGCCTCCTGCTGCCCTTCTTCAAGGAGGTGAGCTACCCGCTGGGCGTGCTGGGCTTTGTCATCCTCACCTACCTGGTGATCGTGGGATCGAGCAACGCTGTGAACCTTACCGACGGGCTGGACGGCCTGGCCATCATGCCGGTGGTGCTGGTGGGCTCGGCACTGGGCGTGTTTGCCTATGTGACCGGCAGCGCGGTGTTCTCCAAATACCTGTTCTTTCCGCACATCTCCGGAAGTGGCGAACTGCTGATTTTCTGCTCCGCACTGGCGGGCTCGGGCCTGGCCTTTTTGTGGTTCAACACCCATCCGGCCCAGGTCTTCATGGGCGATGTGGGTGCACTGGCGCTGGGTGCGGCCCTGGGCACTGTGGCGGTGATCGTGCGCCAGGAAATCGTGCTGGCCATCATGGGCGGCATCTTTGTGGTCGAAGCCCTGTCGGTGATGGTGCAGGTGAGCTACTTCAAATACACCAAGAAGAAATTCGGCACCGGCGTGCGTCTGCTGAAGATGGCGCCGCTGCACCACCATTTCGAGAAGCAGGGCTGGAAAGAGACGCAGGTGGTGGTGCGCTTCTGGATCATCACTTTTTTACTCTGCCTGGTGGGCCTGTCCACCCTGAAGCTGCGCTGAGACGCCATTGACACCATGAACAACTTGCGCAACCTCCACGTCATGGTCCTGGGCCTCGGTGCCTCGGGCTTGGCCATGGTGCGCTGGTGCGCACAGCACGGCGCCGTGGTGACCGTGGTGGACACGCGCGAAGCACCGCCGCAATTGGCCACCCTGCGCGCCGAGTGGCCCGCCGTGGCCTTTGTGCATTCGGATTTCAACGCCGCCCTGGTGGAGGGCACTTCCATTCGCGCCGTCTTCAAGAGCCCGGGCTTGAGCCCGGCCGAGACGGCTGGTGTGGTGGATGCCGCCACAGGCTTGGGCCTGTGGGTGGGCGGCGAGCTCAGCCTGTTTGCCCAGGCACTCAAGGACCTCTCTGCCAGCCCGGTGCCCACCCTGCACGCGCACTACGCCCCGAAGGTGCTGGCCATCACCGGTACCAACGGCAAGACCACCGTGACCTCGCTCACCGGGCATCTGGTGCGTTGGTCTGGCAAGAGCGTGGCCGTGGCCGGCAACATCGGCCCGACGCTGCTGGACACCCTCTCTGAAGCCCTGGCAGCGCAAGCCCTGCCGGATGTCTGGGTGCTGGAACTCTCCAGCTTCCAGTTGGACCTGCCCAGCGGCCTGGAGCCCACGGCCGCAGTGGT
The DNA here is from genome assembly GCF_003415675.1 of Rhodoferax lacus. Taxonomy (GTDB): domain Bacteria; phylum Pseudomonadota; class Gammaproteobacteria; order Burkholderiales; family Burkholderiaceae_C; genus Allorhodoferax; species Allorhodoferax lacus. The sequence continues at coordinate 47,775 of NZ_QFZK01000011.1, read as the reverse complement.
GCTCAACATCAGCCAGGACCACCTGGACTGGCACGGCAGCATGGCCGCCTACACCAAGGCCAAGGCCAACATCTTTGGCCAGACCGGCCTCATGGTGCTCAACCGCGAAGATGCAGCTGTCATGGCCATGCGCCCTGAGCCGATTCGCGCCAAACTGCAGCGCCCCATAGAGCGCGAGTATGTGGCCTTCGGCACCGACATGCCGCATCGCCCCGGTGACTTTGGCCTGGAAGAAACCAATGGCATGACCTGGCTGGTGCGCGCCCTGGAAGCCGATGAGACGCGCAAGAAATACCAGCACCTGGAAGAACTGCACATCCAGCGCTTCATGCCCGCCGATGCGCTGCGCATCCGTGGCCGCCACAACGCCAGCAATGCGCTGGCCGCACTGGCGCTGTGCTCGGCCGCCGGTTGCGCTCTGGGCCCCATCCTGTTTGGCCTGCGCGAATACCGCGGCGAACCGCACCGCGTGGAGAGCGTGGGCATCCTGAATGGCGTCGAGTTCTTTGACGACAGCAAGGGCACCAACGTGGGTGCCACCGTAGCCGCCCTGCGCGGCCTGGGGGCCGAGCGCCGGCTGGTGCTGCTGCTGGGTGGCGAGGGCAAGGGCCAGGACTTCTCACCGCTGGCCGACCCCGTGGCACAGCATGTGCGCGCCGTGGTGTTGTTTGGCCGCGATGCGCCGCTGATACGCGCATCCCTGACGGCTACCGACGTTCCGCTGCTGGATGCCAGCAGCATGGAAGACGCCGTGGCCCAGGCCAACCGCGCAGCGCATGCGGGTGACGCCGTGCTGCTGTCCCCGGCCTGCGCCAGCTTTGACATGTTCAAGGACTACGCACACCGTGCCCAGTGCTTTGTGGACGCCGTGCGCACCTTGGCGCTGGACAGCGGCTCGGACCTGGAGAGTGCACAGTGAGCGCCTTTGCACAAACCATGAAGGGCTGGTTCTCCAGCAAGTTTGCAGCAGCCAACAGTGCGGCCCTGCCGGTGCGCCTGGGCGGGCGCGGCTCGTTCTCCACGCAAACCCGTGCGGCGCAGGTCAAGGGGTTTGATCAACCGCTGGTCTGGGTCACGGTTACCTTGCTGCTGTGGGGTCTGGTGATGGTGTACTCGGCCTCGATCGCCATGCCGGACAACCCGCGCTTTGCCAATTACGCGCACAGCCACTTTCTGCTGCGCCACGTGATGTCCATTGGTGTGGCCTTTGTGGCCGCCTTGCTGGCCTTCCAGGTGCCGGTGCAGACCTGGGAAAAAGTGGCGCCCTGGCTGTTCATCGCGTCTCTGGTGCTGCTGGTTGCCGTGCTGATTCCCTTCATCGGCAAGGGCGTGAATGGGGCGCGCCGCTGGATCGCCTTGGGCGTCCTCAACTTCCAGCCTTCCGAGTTGGCCAAGTTCGCCGTGGTGCTGTACGCCGCCGACTACATGGTGCGCAAGATGGAAGTCAAAGAACGCTTCTTCCGCGCCGTCATGCCCATGGGCATTGCCGTGGCGGTGATTGGCCTGTTGCTGCTGGCCGAGCCCGACATGGGTGCTTTCATGGTGATTGCCGTGATCGCCATGGGCATTCTGTTTCTGGGTGGCGTAAACGCCCGCATGTTCTTCCTGATAGCCGCGATTTTGGTGGTGGCCTTTTCCCTGATGATTGCGCTCTCGCCCTGGCGGCGTGAGCGCATCTTTGCCTACCTGAACCCGTGGGACGAGGCCTATTCCATGGGCAAGGGCTACCAGCTCTCGCACTCGCTGATTGCCATCGGTCGCGGTGAAATTTTTGGCGTGGGTCTGGGCGGCAGCGTGGAAAAGCTGCACTGGCTGCCCGAAGCCCACACCGACTTTTTGCTGGCCGTGATCGGCGAAGAGTTCGGACTGGTGGGCGTGGTGCTGGTAATCGGGTTGTTCCTTTGGCTGACCCGCCGCCTCATGCACATAGGCCGCCAGGCCATTGCGCTGGACCGCGTGTTTGCCGGTCTGGTGGCACAGGGCCTGGGCATCTGGATGGGCTTTCAGTCCTTCATCAACATGGGCGTGAACCTGGGGGCTCTGCCCACCAAGGGCCTGACCTTGCCGCTGATGAGCTACGGGGGATCGGCGATTCTGGTCAACCTGGTTGCCATCGCTGTGGTGCTGCGGATTGACTACGAGAACAGACAGCTCATGCACGGAGGCCGTGTATGACAACCCAACGCACTGCACTCATCATGGCCGGTGGAACCGGCGGCCACATCTTCCCGGGCCTGGCCGTGGCCGAGGCCTTGCGTGCCAAGGGCTGGCGCGTGCACTGGCTGGGCGCGCCCGGCAGCATGGAAAGCCGCCTGGTGCCTGCCCGTGGTTTCGCGCTGGAGCTGGTGGACTTTTCCGGTGTGCGCGGCAAGGGCATTAAGACCCTGGTGCTGCTGCCCCTGCGCCTGCTGCGCGCCTTCTGGCAAAGCCTGCAGGTGGTGCGCCGGGTCAAGCCCGATGTGCTGGTGGGCCTGGGCGGCTACATCACCTTTCCTGGCGGCCTGATGGGCGTGGCCTGCGGCAAACCCCTGGTGCTGCACGAGCAGAACTCGGTGGCAGGCCTGGCCAACAAGGTACTGGCCTCGGTTGCCGACCGCGTGTTCACCGCCTTCCCCAATGTCAGCCCCATGGGCGTGCACGTGGGCAACCCCTTGCGCTCCGAATTTTTGAAACAGGCCGAGCCGCAAGCGCGCTTTGCTGGACGCAGCGGACTCCTGCGCCTGCTGGTGGTGGGTGGCAGCCTGGGTGCGCGGGCCCTCAACAGCGTGGTGCCCAAGGCCCTGGCCCTCATCCCCGCCGACCAGCGCCCGCAGGTGATCCACCAGAGCGGCGAGAAGCAGATTGACGAACTGCGCGCCAACTATGCCGCCGCAGGCGTCACTGCCGAGCTCACCCCCTTCATCACCGACACCGCCGCCGCCTTTGCCGATGCCGACCTGGTGCTGTGCCGCGCAGGCGCCAGCACCGTGACCGAAATTGCGGCGGTGGGTGCTGCGGCTGTGTTCGTGCCTTTTCCCTCCGCCGTGGATGACCACCAAACCTCCAACGCCCGCTTCCTGGTGGACCAGGGCGCAGGCTGGCTGATGCCCCAAACCGATATGACCCCCCAACGCCTGGCCACCTTTCTCCAATCCACCGACCGCGCTGCCCTGTTGCAGCGCGCCCTGGCCGCCAAACAGATGCAGCAACTGCGCGCCACCGATGCGGTGGTCGCCGCCTGCGAGGAGCTCGCCAAATGAAACACGCCATCAAACATATCCACTTTGTGGGCGTAGGCGGCGCCGGCATGTCCGGCATCGCCGAGATCCTGAACAACCTGGGCTACACCATCTCCGGCTCGGACCTGGCCGACAACGCCACCACGCAGCGTCTGGCCAAGCTGGGCATCACCGTGCAGGTGGGCCACAGCGCCGACAACGTGAAGGGGGCCGATGCGGTGGTCACGTCGACTGCCGTGAAGCAGGACAACCCCGAGGTGATTCGTGCCCGCGAGATGCACATCCCCATCGTGCCGCGCGCCCTGATGCTGGCTGAACTGATGCGTCTGAAAAGCGGCATCGCCATTGCCGGCACCCACGGCAAGACCACCACCACCAGCCTGGTGGCCAGCGTACTGGCACAGGCCGGGCTGGACCCGACCTTTGTGATTGGCGGGCGCCTCAATAGCGCCGGTGCCAATGCGCGCCTGGGGCAGGGCGACTACATCGTGGTGGAGGCCGATGAGTCCGACGCCTCGTTTTTGAACCTGTTGCCGGTGATGGCCGTGGTGACCAATATCGACGCAGACCATATGGAAACCTATGGCCACGACTTCAACAATCTCAAAAAAGCCTTTGTCGACTTCCTGCACCGCATGCCCTTTTATGGCACTGCGATTCTGTGTACCGACGATGCGGCCGTGCGCGACATCTGCAACGACGTGACCTGCCCCATCACCAGCTACGGCTTCAACGAAGAAGCCCAGGTGCGTGCCATCAACGTGCGCGCGGTGGGTGCGCAAATGCACTTCACCGTGCAGCGCCGCAACGGCGTGGTGCTGCCCGATATGGACGTGGTGCTCAACCTGCCGGGCCTGCACAACGTGCTCAATGCCCTGTCGGCGATAGCCGTGGCGGTGGAGCTGAATATTGAAGACGCGGCGGTGCAAAAAGCCCTGGCCGAATTCCACGGCGTGGGCCGCCGCTTCCAGCGCTATGGCGATCTGCCCCTGCCACAAGTGGACGGCCAGTCGGGTGGCACCGTCACCGTGATCGACGACTACGGCCACCACCCCGTGGAGATGGCCGCCACCCTGTCGGCTGCGCGCGGTGCCTTCCCCGGTCGCCGCCTGGTACTGGCCTTCCAGCCGCACCGTTACAGCCGCACGCGCGACTGCTTTGAAGACTTCGTCAAGGTCATTGCCCTGGCCGATTCGGTGCTGCTGGGCGAGGTCTATGCCGCTGGAGAAGCCCCCATCGTGGCCGCCGACGGCCGCGCCCTGGCGCGTGCCTTGCGCATTGCCGGCAAGGTGGAGCCGATTTTTGTGGACGACATCCTGGACCTGCCGCAAGCGGCCATCGACAACGCGCGCGATGGCGACGTGCTGGTGTGCATGGGCGCCGGATCGATTGGTGCCGTGCCGGGAAAGATTGCCGACCTGCTGACCCAGAAAGGTGGCCGCGCATGAGCACACAAAACCATTCGGGTTTGGGCAAAGTCGCCGTACTGATGGGCGGTGCCTCCGCCGAGCGCGAGGTGTCCTTGATGTCGGGCAGCGGTGTGCTCAAGGCCCTGCTGTCCAAGGGCGTGGACGCCCATGCGTTTGATCCGGCTGAACGGCCCCTGGACGACCTCCAGCGCGAAGGCTTCGAGCGCTGCTTCATTGCCCTGCATGGCCGCTTTGGTGAAGACGGCACGGTGCAGGGTGCGCTGGAACTGCTGGGCATTCCCTACACCGGCTCGGGCGTGATGGCCTCGGCGATTTCCATGGACAAGGTCATGACCAAGCGCATCTGGCGCTTTGAAGGCCTGTCGACTCCCGCCTGGGCGCAGGTCAGCAGCCCGGCTGAAACGCATGCCGCCTTTGCCAAGCTGGGCGCCCCCATGATCGTCAAGCCGGCGCGCGAGGGTTCGAGCATCGGCTTCACCAAGGTCATGACCGCAGACCAGTGTGACGCCGCCTACGCATTGGCCGCGCAGCATGACGTGGAAGTGCTGTGTGAGCAGTTCATTGCCGGCGATGAAGTCACCTGCCCGGTGCTGGGCCCCACGGCCGCACCCCGGGCCTTGCCGCTGATCCGTATCGTCGCACCCGACGGCAACTACGACTACCAAAACAAATACTTCACCGACGTCACCCAGTACCTGGTGCCCGCCGGTCTGCCCGCCGGTGAAGAAGAAGCCATTGCCGCACTGGTGCTCAAGGCCTACAGCGTGCTGGGCTGCCGCGGCTGGGCCCGCGCCGATGTGATGATCGACGCCGCCACCCGTACCCCCTACCTGCTGGAGATCAACACCTCTCCCGGCATGACCGGCCACTCCCTGGTGCCCATGTCGGCCAAGGCGTCTGGCATCAGCTACGAAGACCTGTGCGTGCAGCTGCTGCAAAGCGCCACGCTGGATGCGAGGGCGCCGGTGTGAAAAACAAAGTGGCAACGCCCGTGGACGTCAAACTCATGAACCTGGCGGTAGTCGTCCTGGTTCTGGTGTTGCTCGTCTACTGTGCCGTGGCCACCGTGCGGAGCGTCTCGCGCGCCCGTGCTTTTGACATCCAGGGCATCACCGTCACCGGTGACAGCCGCCACAACAACAGCCTGACCCTGCGTGCCAATGTGGCACCGCGCATTGCGGGCACCTTCTTTACTGTGGACCTGTCCCGTGTGCGCGCGGCCTTTGAAGCCGCACCCTGGGTGCGCCGTGCCGTGGTGCACCGCGATTTTCCCAACCGCCTGCGCGTCACGCTGCAGGAACACGAGCCCGTGGCCCTGTGGGGCGGCGAGGGCGGGCAGGGCGATGCCCGCCTGGTCAACAGCTTTGGTGAAGTGTTTGAAGCCAATCTGGGCGAGGTGGACCAGGACAGCCTGCCCCTGCTCAGCGGCCCGGAAGGTCAGAGCGCCGAGGTGCTGGCCATGTACCGCGCCATTGCACCCCTGTTCTCCGACATGGATATGGCGGTGGAGCAGATGGAACTCTCGGGACGCGGCAGCTGGAGCCTGCGTCTGGATGCGGGCGCCGACATTGAACTGGGCCGCGGCAGCATCGACGAAGTCAAGCCCCGCGTGGACCGCTTTTTGAAGACGCTCACACAAGTGGTGTCGCGCTACGGGCGTGCGCCCAATGCCATCGAATCAGCCGATTTGCGGCATGAAAACGGATACGCCATCCGGCTACGCGGTGTTAGCACCACGCAGCCGGATGCGCCTAAAAAATAATGGACAAACACAAGCAGGTGAACCTATGGCCAAAGAATACAAAGACCTGATCGTCGGACTCGACATCGGCACCGCCAAAGTGATGGTGGTGGTGGCCGAAGTCATGCCCGGTGGCGAGCTCAAACTGGCAGGGCTGGGTGTGGCGCCCAGCAACGGCTTGAAGCGCGGCGTGGTGGTCAACATCGACGCCACGGTGCAGAGCATTCAGGCCGCGCTGAAGGAAGCCGAGCTGATGGCCGACTGCAAGATCACCCGGGTCTACACCGGCATCACCGGCAGCCACATCCGCGGCATCAACAGCAGCGGTATGGTGGCGGTGAAAGACCGCGAAGTCACCCAGGCCGATGTGGCCCGCGTGGTGGAAACCGCCAAGGCCATCAACATCTCCACCGACCAGCGCCTGCTGCTGGTGGAGCCGCAGGAATTCATCATCGACGGCCAGGACGTGCGTGAGCCCATCGGCATGAGCGGCATCCGCCTGGAGGCCAAGGTGCATATCGTCACCGGTGCGCAGACGGCGGCTGAGAACATCATCAAGTGCGTGCGCCGCTGCGGCCTGGAAGTCGACCAATTGATGCTCAATCCGCTGGCCAGCAGCCTCTCGGTGCTGACCGCCGACGAGCGCGAACTCGGCGTGGCCATGGTGGACATCGGTGCGGGCACGACGGATGTGGCGATATTTACCAACGGCGCCATCCGCCACACCGCGGTGATCCCGATTGCCGGTGACCTGATCACCAGCGACATTGCCATGGCCCTGCGCACGCCCACCAAGGACGCCGAAGACATCAAGGTGGAATCGGGACATGCCAAGCAGTTGCTGGTGGACCCCGAGATCCAGGTCGAAGTACCCGGTCTGGGCGACCGCGGCCCGCGCATGCTCAGCCGCCAGGCCCTGGCCGGTGTGATCGAGCCGCGCATCGAGGAAATCTTCTCGCTGGTCAACCAGGTGATGCGCGAAAGCGGCTTTGAAGAAGTGCTCTCCAGCGGCATCGTTCTCACCGGCGGCAGCTGCGTCATGCCCGGCATGGTGGAGCTGGCCGAAGACATCTTTTTGAAGCCCGTGCGACGTGGCATTCCGCAATACCGCAGTGCGCTCTCCGACATGGTGGCCCATCCGCGTGCCGCCACGGTGATGGGCCTGCTGGAAGAAGCCCGCCTGGGCCGCATGCGCGGCTACAAGGTGGCACAAAAACAAGGGTCCATGAAGACCGCCTTTGGCGGTATCAAGGACTGGTTCATCGGGAACTTCTAGCCATGCAAAACAAGATTTGGCTGGCCAGGGGAAGCCCGCACTGGCGATGGCGATGCACAGATCCACCAAGGTGATCTGTAAAAGGCAACTGCGACACAAAACACAAGACTAATTCACGTACATTTGACATTCAGGAGTTACACACATGGCCATCGAAATGATTGAAGAAGAAGGTTTTAACCAGGGCACCCAAATCAAGGTGATTGGCGTAGGCGGCGGCGGCGGAAATGCCGTTGAGCACATGATCCAGTCCCGTGTGGACAACGTCGAATTCATCTGCGCCAACACCGATGCGCAGGCACTGACCCGCAGCACGGCGCACAAGACCATCCAGCTCGGTGCCTCCGGCCTGGGCGCTGGCAGCAAGCCCGACAAGGGCCGTGAAGCCGCCGAAATGGCCGAAGCCGATATCCGCGACGCCATCCAGGGCGCGCACATGCTCTTCATCACTGCCGGCATGGGCGGCGGCACCGGCACCGGTGCAGCCCCCATCATTGCCCGCGTGGCCAAGGAGATGGGCATCCTCACCGTGGGCGTGGTCACCAAGCCTTTCGACTTTGAAGGCGGACGCCGCATGAGCAATGCCGACGCCGGTCTGGCTGAGCTCGAAGCCAATGTGGACTCGCTGATCGTGGTGCTGAACGAAAAGCTGCTCGAAGTGCTGGGTGACGATGTCAGCCAGGAAGAAGCTTTTGCCCAGGCCAACGACGTGCTGAAAAACGCCGTGGGCGGCATTGCCGAAATCATCAACGTGCCCGGCCATGTGAACGTCGACTTCGAAGACGTGCGCACCGTCATGGGCGAGCCCGGCAAGGCCATGATGGGCACCGCCATGGCCAAAGGCCCGGACCGCGCCCGCATCGCCGCCGAGCAGGCTGTGGCCTGCCCGCTGCTCGAAGGCATTGACCTGTCGGGCGCCAAAGGTGTGCTGGTGCTGATCACCGCGGCCAAGGGCTCCTTGAAGCTGTCCGAATCCAAGCTGGCCATGAACACCATCCGCGCCTTTGCCTCGCCCGACGCGCATGTCATCTACGGCACTGCCAACGATGACAGCCTGGGCGAAGAAATCCGCGTCACCGTGGTGGCTACCGGCCTGTCCCGCAATGGCCAACGCGCCCGCCCGCCCATCCAGGTGGTGCAGACCCAGCTGCGCACCGGCACCGACAACGTGCCCTTCAACATCCCCACGCTGAACAACGCCGTGGGCGTGCAGAACACAGCCCCCGCCGGCATGGGCCACAGCCAACCCGATTACGGCAGCATGGCCACCCCCAGCGTGTGGCGCACCAACCGCACGCAAGCGGCGGCGCGTGTGGATGCGCTGTCCAGCGGTGGCATGGATGACTACGAGATCCCGGCGTTCCTCAGGAAGCAGGCCGATTAATGTGGCCCCCACGGTCGCCCACTGCGTGTGGCTCCCTGCCCCCCGAGGGGGCCCTCGCGCCTTGGGGCGGCCCGGCGGCGCTCATCTTCTCGCGCCGTTAAAATCGCAGCCGTGCTCAAACAAAGAACCCTCAAGTCCCTCACCCATGCCGTAGGCGTGGGCCTGCACAGCGGCCAGCGTGTGGAAATCACGCTGCGGCCTGCTGCCCCTGACACCGGCATCGTCTTCCGTCGCGTGGACCTGCCACAGGTGGTGGAGATTGCGGTGTCGGCCGAAGCGGTGACGGACACACGGCTGGCCTCCACGCTCTCAAAAGGCAATGCCAAGGTGTTGACGGTGGAACACCTGATGTCGGCCTGTGCTGGCCTGGGCGTGGACAACCTGTATGTGGACATCACGGCCGAGGAGATTCCGATTCTGGACGGCTCGGCCGCCTCCTTTGTGTTCCTGCTGCAAAGCGCGGGCGTCGAGTTGCAGAACGCGCCGCGCCGCTTTATCCGCTTGCTCAAACCCGTGGAAGTGCGCGAGGGGTCCGGCCCCACCGAGAAGTGGGCGCGCCTGGAGCCCTTCCATGGCTACAAGCTCAGCTTCGAGATCGACTTCAACCACCCGGCAGTGGACTCCACTGGCCAGCGCGTGGAGTTTGACCTGAGCACCGGCTCGTATTCACGCGACATCGCGCGTGCCCGCACCTTTGGCTTCACCAAGGACGTGGAGATGATGCGTGCCAACGGCCTGGCCCTGGGCGGCGGGCTGGACAACGCCATCGTCATGGACGACTACAAGGTGCTCAACGCCGATGGCCTGCGCTATGACGACGAGTTCGTGAAGCACAAGATCCTGGACGCCATGGGCGACCTGTATCTGGTGGGCAAGCCGCTGCTGGCCAGCTACTCGGCCTTCCGATCGGGCCACGCCATGAACAACAAACTGCTGCGCGAGCTGCTGGCGCACCAGGACTGCTGGGATGTGGTGACCTTCGAAGATGTGAAGCAGGCACCCGCCGGCTTCGCGCAACCCGCGCGCGCCTGGTAAACACAGCGGTTCATCGCACAAGGCCCACTTATGCTGATCTTCCGCTGGCTGGCTATTCTGTGTGCACTGGGCGTGATCGTCAGCTTCGCGCTGTATGTGGGCACAGGGCAGGAGCGCTTCAAGCGTTTTGGCCTGGTGGTGCTGAAGTGGGCGGTGCTGGCCGGGCTGGGATTTTTCGCGGTACTGATCCTGGAGCGGATCGCCTGAGACGGTGACCGCGTGTGGGGCTGTGCGGGTTTTTGCTCTGCCATGCACCGTGCGGAGCTGACTGCGCGTATTCTTCGTGTTGCCACCTATTTTCAGGACTCCTTCGCATGAACAACCACCTCAAGTTTTACATCAACGGCGCCTGGGTTGACCCGGTCACTCCGGCCACGCTGGACGTCATCAACCCCGCCACCGAAGAAGCCTACACCCGCATTTCCATGGGCAGCGCGGCGGACGTGGACCGTGCCGTGGGCGCAGCCCGTGCGGCTTTTCCGGCCTTTACCCTGACCAGCAAGGCAGAGCGCCTGCAACTGCTCAAACGCATTCTGGAGGTCTACAACGAACGCGCGGAGGACATTGCCCGTGCCGTGTCGGATGAGATGGGTGCGCCCATGGCCTGGGCCCGTGATGCGCAGACCTGGGCCGGCCGGGTGCACCTGGAGGCCACGATTGCGGCGCTGGAAGGCATGGCTTTTGAATCCCAGCGCGGTTCTACCCGCGTAGTGCATGAAGGCATTGGTGTAGCCGCGCTGATCACGCCCTGGAACTGGCCGCTCAACCAGATTGTCTGCAAGGTGGCACCGGCCATTGCCGCGGGCTGCACCGTGGTGCTCAAGCCCAGCGAGATTGCGCCCATCAGCGGCATCGTGTTCTCCGAGATCATGCATGCCGCAGGTACCCCGCCCGGTGTCTACAACATGGTCAATGGAGACGGCCCCTCGGTGGGCCAGGCCATGTCCGGCCACCTGGAAGTGGACATGGTCTCCTTCACCGGGTCTACGCGCGCCGGCATCATGGTGGCCAAGAATGCGGCCGATACTGTCAAGCGCGTAGCGCAGGAGTTGGGTGGCAAATCCCCCAACATCATCCTGGCCGACGCCGACCTGGAGAGCGCGGTGCGCAAGGGCGTGGAAGGCTGCTTTGGCAACACCGGCCAGTCGTGCGACGCGCCCACCCGCATGCTGGTGCCGCGCGCCCTGCATGACCAGGCTTTGGCCATTGCCAAGCAGAGCGCCGAAGGCCACAAGGTGGGCGACCCGCAGGCCGATGACACGGTGCTGGGCCCGGTGGTGAGCGCACTGCAGTTCCAGAAGATCCAGCACATGATTGAGGTGGGTATCCAGGAAGGCGCCACGCTGGTGTCCGGCGGCCTGGGCCGCCCCGAGGGCCTGAGCCGTGGCTACTATGTGCGCCCCACGGTGTTTGGTGGTGTGACGCCCACCATGACCATCGCGCGCGAGGAAATCTTCGGGCCGGTGCTGGCCATCATCCCTTACGACACCGAAGAGGAAGCCATCGCCATTGCCAATGACACGGTGTATGGGCTGGCGGCCTATGTGCAGTCGGGCGACCTGGCGCATGCGCGCCGCGTGGCACGGCAGTTGCGCGCGGGGCAGGTGAACATCAACTACCCGGACTGGGACACGCACGCGCCGTTTGGTGGCTACAAGCAGTCTGGCAACGGCCGTGAGTATGCCGACTGGGGCATCCACGATTTCTTGGAAATCAAGGGGATTGTTGGGTACGGACAGGAGTGAGTGGGCGGGACGACCTCGCTTTTTGACTCCCCCATCCCCCCCGCCCCTTACCCCCCGTCGGGGTAAGGGGTGCCGGGATCGGACAGCCCATTTGGTTTCGTCGCTTCGGCTACGCGCTTACTGGCGTGGCGGCTTTCTTCCTTCCTCACACGCCACACTTCTCTCTTTTATTTGTTTCCGCTCTGTATTTGCGTGCTCTATTTTTTGCTTTGGCTACTTGCCACTTGCCACTTGCCACTTGCCACTTGCCACTGCACAAGCGTCTCCGGCGCTCGGAACTAGCGGCGTGAGCTTTGGGCGAAAAAAAACGGTGGTAACGCACCGTTCGTAATTCTGTATTCGGCGCGAAGCAAGCAAATCGGCTGTCCGTATTAGGCACCCCTTACCCCGACGGGGGGTAAGGGGCGGGGGGGATGGGGGAGTAAAAAAACAGTGGCGTTTAAACAATGGGGGAAGTTAAACATCGGGCCAGTCGCTAAACGGAAAAGGCAATGCCTGGGAAGCAAAGCCCTCAAACTCCGCGATCTGTCGCAGATAGTGCCCCAGGCTGCGGGCAAAGGAGCTCAGGCGCTCGTTCGGGTCTTTGCTGACCAGCACCAAGACCCATTGCGCCAAGGCCAGCACAACCAGCAGGGAGCTGGCCAGCTGGAAGCACAGGGCCAACACAAGCATCAGCAGGGCGCGCAGCCAGATGCTGCGCTCAGCGGACTCGGTGCCGGGCAAAGGGGCAGGGGTGTCAGACATGGTGGCCTCCTGGGGCTGCGATACAAGCCTTGATTGCATCGCACCCCCTGGGGCCCGGCTTGCGCTAACGCAAGCGGTGCAAATTCATGCGGGCCCCGCGGCCCGGCATGACTCTGCTCAGGCTTCGATTTCCAGCGCCGGGCTGTTCCAGATCTTTTCGGCGTATTCCGCAATCGTGCGGTCGGCCGAGAACGGGCCCATGGCCGCCACATTGCGCAGGGCCATGATGGCCCAGGCCTGCGGGTCCAGGTAGGCCGCGTCCACCTTTTCTTGGGCTGCGATGTAGGCGGCATAGTCGCCCAGCAGCAGGTAGTGGTCACCCCAGGTCACCAGCGCGTCATAAATCGACTGGTAGCGCTCGGGCTCCTCGGGGCTGAACAGGCCGCTGCGGATGGCGTTCAGGGTGGCGGCCAGTTCGGGGTTTTTCTCCACGATGCTGGCCGGACGGTAGCCGGTGGCGCGCAGGGTGGCCACCTCGGGCGTGGTCATGCCGAAGATGAAAATGTTATCTGCGCCCACGTTCTGCAAAATCTCTACATTGGCGCCGTCCAGCGTGCCGATGGTGAGCGCGCCGTTGAGCGAGAGCTTCATGTTGCCGGTGCCCGAGGCCTCGGTGCCGGCAGTGGAGATCTGCTCGGACAGGTCGGCTGCGGGGATGATCATCTCGGCCAGGCTGACGCTGTAGTTGGGGATGAACACCACCTTGAGCTTGTTGCCAATGCGCGCATCGTTGTTGATGACTTTGGCCACATCGTTGATCAGGCGGATGATGTTCTTGGCCATGTGGTAGGCCGAAGCCGCCTTGCCGGCAAACACCACTACGCGTGGGACCACCGGTGCGTCCGGGTTGGCCAGGATGCGCTGGTAGCGGGTGATCACATGCAGCACATTGAGCAATTGGCGCTTGTATTCGTGGATGCGTTTCACCTGCACGTCAAACAGCGCATCGGTGGGAATCTCCAGGCCCATGTTCTTCTTCACCCAGGCGGCCAGGCGCTGCTTGTTGACCAGCTTGGCGGCCTGGAAACCGGCGATTACCTTTTCGTTGGTGACCAGCGGCTGCAACTCCTTGAGCTGCGACAGATCACGCCGCCAGCCGGTGCCAATCTTCTTGTCCAAAAGGGCCGAGAGCGCCGGGTTGGCCTGGGCCAGCCAGCGCCGCGGCGTGATGCCGTTGGTCTTGTTGTTGAAGCGCTCGGGCCACAGGCGCGCAAAGTCGGAGAAGATGGATTCCTTCATCAGCTCCGAGTGCAGGGCCGACACGCCGTTGATGCTGTGGCTGGTCAGCACGGCCAGGTAGGCCATGCGCACGCGGCGGTCGCCGTGCTCGTCCACCAGAGACACCTTGCGCAGCATCTCGGCGGCCACGCCGGCCTGGGCCAGGCCGGTGAGGAACTGGGCGTTGATGTCATAAATGATTTGCAGGTGGCGCGGCAGGATGCGCTCGAGCATGCCCACGGGCCAGGTCTCCAGGGCCTCGTGCATCAGCGTGTGGTTGGTGTACGAGAACACGCCCTGGCACAGGCGCCAGGCGTCGGCCCAGGGCAGGTGCTGTTCGTCCAGCAGCAGGCGCATCAGCTCGGGGATGGCCAGCACCGGGTGCGTGTCGTTGAGGTGGATGCTGACTTTGTTGGGCAGGTCTTCAAAGCCCTTGTGGCGGCTCATGTAGCGGCGCAGCAAGTCCTGCACGCTGGCGCTGCAGAAAAAATATTCCTGGTGCAGGCGCAGCTCGCGCCCGGAGTCGGTGGAGTCGTCCGGGTAGAGCACGCGCGAGACGTTCTCGGAATGGTTCTTGGTCTCTACCGCCGCAAAGTAGTTGCCGCGGTTGAAGGCACCCAGGTCGATCTCCTGCGTGGCCTTGGCCGACCAAAGGCGCAGGGTGTTGGTGGCCATGGTGTCGTAGCCGGGGATGATGGTGTCGTAGGCCATGGCCTGCACATCGTTGGAGTCCACCCAGTTGTACTGGTCGCCGTCCTTGACCACACGGCCACCAAAGCGCACGCGGTAGGTGACTTCAGGGCGGGCAAATTCCCAGGGGTTGCCTTGGGTCAGCCAGTAGTCGGGCACTTCGACCTGGCGGCCGTCCACAATGGTCTGGCGGAACATGCCGTAGTCGTAGCGGATGCCGTAGCCAAAGCCGGGGATGTTGAGCGTGGCCATGGAGTCCAGGAAACAGGCCGCAAGGCGCCCCAAGCCGCCGTTGCCCAGGGCCGCGTCGGGCTCGAGCTCGGTGATGGCATCCAGATCCACACCAAAGTCTGCCAGGGCCTGGCGCACGCGTTCGCGCAGGCCCAGGGCCAGCATGGCGTTGCCAAAGGTGCGGCCAATCAGGAACTCCATGGACATGTAGTACACGCGCTTGGCGTCTTGGGCGTACTGGGCGCGCGTGGTCTTCATCCACCGCTCCACCAGCTGGTCGCGCACGGCATAGGCCGCGGCATGCATCCAGTCTTCGGGGCGGGCAGTCTTGGGGTCTTTGCCAACGGTGAACATCAGCTTGTTGGCAATCGCGTGCTTCAGGGATTCAAGGTCCCGGCCCGGTGCATCAAAGGGGAAGTCGGCCAGGGTTTGTGCGGTAGCTTGTGGGGTCATTGGCTTAAATCAGACTCTTGTAAAGGTTGGTGTACTGCTGGGCGGCGCTGGCCCAGTCAAATGCAATTCGCATGCCAGTCTGGCGCACGCGGTTCCAATCGGAGCGGCGGCGGTACAGGGCAAAGGCGCGGCGAATGGCGCGCCGGTAGTCTTGTACATCGAAATCGTTGAAGACAAAGCCGGTGGCGCTCTGGTCGTCCAGGGTTTCCAAGTCGGTGTCCGTCACCGTGTCGGCCAGGCCCCCCACGCGGCGCACCAAAGGCAGGCTGCCGTACTTCATTCCATACATCTGGGTCAGGCCGCAGGGCTCAAAGCGTGAGGGCACCAGGGTGATGTCACTGCCGGCAAAGATGCGGTGCGCCAGGTCTTCGTCATAGCCCAGCTTGAAGGCCACCTGGCTTGGGTGGGCCTTGGCCTGCAGCGTGAAGGCCTGCTCCAGCTGGGTGTCGCCATTGCCCAGCACCAGCAACTGGCCGCCGCGCGAAAGGATCTCCTGCAAACCGGCCAGCACCAGGGGCAATCCCTTTTGCTCAGTGAGGCGGCTGACCACTGTGAACAGCGGTACATCGGCGTCCACGCTCAGGCCGTGGGCGGCCTGCAGTTCAGCCTTGTTGCGGGCCTTGCCGGTCAGGTTGCGCACGTCATAGTGGTGCTGCAGGTGGACGTCGGTGGCCGGGTTCCAGACCGCGTCGTCCACGGCGTTCAGGATGCCGCTCAGGTGGGAAGCGCGCCCGCGCAGCAGGCCGTCCAGGCCGCAGCCCTGCTCGGGTGTCTGGATCTCGCGCGCGTAGGTGGGGCTCACAGTCGTGATGTGGCTGGCGTAAGACAGGCCGGCCTTCATGAAGGAGATCTGGCCGAAGTACTCCATGCCCTGCACGCTGAACACATGGCCGGGCAGGCCCAGGTCGCCAAAGTTCTGCGGCCAGAACACGCCCTGGTAGGCCAGGTTGTGGATGGTGTAGACACTGGGCACGCGCGGGCCCATGCCGGCATTCCACACCGCCAGGCAGGCGGGGGCCAGGGCAGCGTGCCAGTCGTGGCTATGCACCAGTTGGGCGCGCCACAGAGGGTCCAGGCCGTGCGCCAGGTGGGCCGCGGCCCAGCCCAGTGCCGCAAAGCGCCGGTGGTTGTCGGCATAGGGGCGCTTGTTGGCGTCTTCATAGGGGTTGCCGGGGCGGTCATACAGGCCGGGGGCATGGAGCACATAGGCATAGATGGTGTGCTCCTGGGTGCTCAGGGCTGGCAGCGCACCAAACAGAACTTCCACCGATTCGCCCCAGGGTGTGCCAAAGGAGCCCACCCGTACCCCGTCCTTCAGCCCCGCCAGGATCGCCGGGAAGCCGGGCAGCAACACCCGCGCATCACAGCCCTGGGCCTGCAGGGCCAGGGGCAGGGCACCGGCAATGTCGGCCAGACCGCCGGTTTTCAACAAGGGGAATATCTCGGCACTGACTTGCAGAATGCGCATGGGCATGGGGCTTGGGTTCCTTGAAGTGAGGGCTGATGTTACGGTGTCACTGTGTCAGCCGGTTGATCATGTCGCGGGTTACCAGCACCACACCATTTTCGGTGCGCTCGAAGCGCGCTGCATCCAGCGCCGCATCTTCGCCGATCACCAGGCCATCGGGAATGTTGCAGCGCCTGTCCACCACCACCTTGCTGAGGCGGCAGCCCCGGCCAATGGTCACGTCGGGCAGCAGCACGGCTTGGTCAATCACGCAGTAGGAGTGCACGCGCACGCTGGAAAACAGCACCGAGTTGCTGACCACCGAGCCCGACACAATGCAGCCACCCGAGACCATGGTGTTGATAGTCTGGCCGTGCTTGCCTTCTGCGTCCTGCACAAACTTGGCGGGCGGCAGCTGGCGCTGGCTGGTCCAGATGGGCCAGCTGGTGTCATAGATGTCCAGCTCAGGGGTGACCGAGGCCAGGTCCAGGTTGGCTTCCCAGAAGGCGTCAATCGTACCCACGTCGCGCCAGTAGGGCGCGGCCTCCGGTGTGGAGGACACACAGGAGTAAGAGAAGGGGTGGGCAATGGCGCGGCCGTCCTGCACCACGCGCGGAATCACGTCCTTGCCGAAGTCGTGGCTGGAGGACTTGTCGGCAATGTCGGCGTCCAGCAGGGTGTAGAGGTACTGCGCATCAAAGATGTAAATGCCCATGCTGGCCAGGGACACGGCGTCATTGCCGGGCATGGGCGGCGGGTCTGAGGGCTTCTCCACAAACTCGATGATCTTGCGGTTCTCGTCCACGGCCATCACGCCAAAGGCCGAGGCCTCTGCGCGCGGCACCTCGATGCAGCCCACGGTGCAACCAGCACCGCTGTCCACGTGGTCCTTGAGCATCAGCGAGTAGTCCATCTTGTAGACGTGGTCGCCGGCCAGGATCACCACGTACTCGGGGTTGCTGCTCTGGATGATGTCGATGTTCTGGTAGATGGCATCGGCCGTGCCGCGGTACCAGTGTTCTTCGTCCACGCGCTGTTGGGCGGGCAGCAGGTCCACCATCTCATTGAGCTCGGCGCGCAGAAAACTCCAGCCGCGCTGCAGGTGGCGCAAGAGCGAGTGCGATTTGTACTGGGTGATCACACCAATGCGGCGTATGCCGGAGTTCACGCAGTTGGACAGCGCAAAGTCAATGATGCGGAACTTGCCGCCAAAGTACACCGCAGGCTTGGCGCGCCGGTCGGTGAGTTGCTTCAGGCGCGAACCGCGCCCGCCTGCCAGCACCAGGGCAATGGTGCGGCGTACCAGCATGTGGGGCTGGGCCTGGCGGTCGTGTTGGGCAGCCGCAGTGTTTTCCCGAAAATTCATGTGAGCTCCTGTTTTGTAATGGTTTGGTGGGTCGAGGAAAAAAGTCTTCAGGTCATGACGGTGGGCTGGTCCATGCCGGTGCTGTCCCGAATGTGGGCCAGCGTTTGCGCCAGGGCCACCAGTGGCTGCAGCGCGGCTTGCGCCTCCACATCATGGCGACTGGCGTCAGGCTCGTGGCGCTCCAGGTACACGCGCAGGGTGGCGCCCTCGGTACCCGTGCCCGAAAGACGGAACACCACGCGCGAGCCGTCGGTGAGGATGATGCGTATGCCCTGCATGTTGCTCACGCTGCCGTCCACCGGGTCGGTGTAGGCAAAGTCGTCGGCCAAAGCGATGTCACAACCCGCCACCGTGGTGCCCGCCAGGGTGGGCAACTGGGCGCGCAGGCCCGCCATCAGGGTGTCGGCCTGTGCGGTGGGGATGGCTTCGTAATCATGGCGCGAGTAGACGCAGCGGCCGTGTTCGGTCCACAGTTCGCGCACCAGCGTCTCCACCGATTTGCCTGTGACGGCCAGCAGGTTGAGCCAGAACAGCACGGCCCACAGGCCGTCTTTTTCGCGTACATGGCTGGAGCCGGTGCCGTAGCTTTCTTCGCCGCACAGGCTCACGCGGCCGGCGTCCATCAGGTTGCCAAAAAACTTCCAGCCGGTGGGTGTCTCGAAGCAGGGAATGCCCAGGGCTTTGGCCACCCGGTCCACGGCGGTGGAGGTGGGCATGGAGCGCGCCACACCGGCCAGGCCTTTGGCGTAACCGGGTACCCGTTTCGCGTGGGCCGCAATCACGGCCAGGCTGTCGGAAGGGGAGACCACAAAGTTGCGGCCGACCACCATGTTGCGGTCGGCATCGCCGTCCGATGCTGCGCCCATGTCGGGCGCATCAGACGCCGTCATGTGGGCAATCAGGTCCTCGGCGTTGACCGGGTTGGGGTCGGGGTGCAGACCGCCAAAGTCTTCCAGCGGCACTGCATTGACCACGGTGCCTGCTGGCGCGCCCAGCGTGCCTTCCAGCAGGGCCCGGGCATAGGGGCCGCCCACGGCGTTCATGGCGTCAAAGCGCAGCCTGAAGCCGCTGGCAAACAGTTTGCGAATGGCGTCGAAATCAAACAGCGTGCCCATCAGCTCGGCGTACTGGGCCACCGGGTCAATCACAGTGACCTGCATGCCGTCCAGGGTGCTGTCGCCCAGCACGTCCAGGGACACGTCGGCGCCGTCGCTGATGCGGATGCTGCTGAGCTCCTTGGAGCGGGCGAACACCGCTTCGGTGATCTTCTCCGGCGCCGGGCCGCCGTTGGCGATGTTGTATTTGATGCCGAAGTCGCCGTCGGGCCCGCCGGGATTGTGGCTGGCCGAGAGCACGATGCCGCCACTGGCTGCATTGGCGCGAATCACCGCGCTCACTGCCGGTGTGGACAGGATGCCGCCTTGGCCCACCAGCACGCGGGCATAGCCCTTGGCGGCGGCCATACGCAAAATGGTTTGCACCGCCACGCGGTTGTAGTAGCGCCCGTCGCCACCCAGCACCAGGGTCAGGCCACTGGCATCGGGCAGCACATCAAAGAGGGCCTGGACAAAGTTTTCCAGGTAGTGCTTCTGGGCAAACACGGTGACCTTTTTGCGCAGGCCCGAGGTGCCGGGGCGCTGGTCGGAAAACGGGGTGGTGGGCAGGGTCTGGATAGTCATGGGGACTGGGAGGAAGGTGTGGTTCGGATGCGGTTCAGGCGGGGAACAGGGGCTGCGTGCTGGCCAACCACAGGCAGCCTGGGGACAGGGTTTCTTCAGCTGACAACAGAGTGTCGCAGCGGGTTGCGTCTGCGCTGTTGATGTGGCGCAGCCATTGGCCGCTTGGCAGCCGGAAAGTCACGTTGTGGTCAGCGGCATTGAACAGCAGCAGGCAGTCGGACAACTCGGACACGGGCTGTGCACCGGTGTTTTTTTGCGGGCCTGTTGGTGCGACCTGCAGGCGCAGTGCCAGGGCACGGTGCTGGCCGTCATTCCATTCGTCCGGTGTGAGGGCGGTGTCCTGCGGCGTGGACCAGGTGGCGCTGACCTGGCCGGGCACATCGACCGCCTCGGCTTGCCCCGGCTGCCACCAACTGCGGGCCTGCAAAGCCGTGCGCGCGCGGCGTGCCTGCAGCAGCTGCGCCACAAAGGCGCTCAGATCCCGGTCGGCATCCAGCCAGTTCAGCCAGGTGAGCGCGTTGTCCTGGCAATAGGCGTTGTTGTTGCCCTTCTGGCTGTGGCCCAGGTCGTCACCGGCCAGCAGCATCGGTGTGCCCAGGGAGAACACGGTGGCGGCCAGCAGGGTGCGTTTGCGTTGCAGGCGCAGGGCGCGGATGGCGGCATCGTCCGTGGTCCCTTCGGCGCCAAAGTTGTTGCTGAGGTTGTGGCCATGCCCGTCGCGGTTGTCTTCGCCATTGGCCAGGTTGTGGCGCTGGTGGTAGCTGACCAGGTCGGTGAGCGTGAAGCCGTCGTGTGCGGTGATGAAGTTCACGCTGCTGTGCGCGCCGCGCCATTGCGGGTGAAACGATTCGCTGGAGCCGGCCAGACGCTGGGCCACAGCCCCCAGATGCTCCTGGCCACACAACCAGAAAGCGCGCTGGGTGTCGCGGAACTTGTCGTTCCACTCCAGCCAGCCGGGTGGAAAGCTCCCCATCTGGTAGCCGCCCGGGCCTATGTCCCAGGGCTCGGCCACCATCAGTTTGGTGCTCAGCACCGGGTCTTGTGCCACGGCCATCAAAAAGGGCGCGTGGCTGGCAAAGCGGTACTGCGTGTCCTGCGCGCCGCGCGCCAGCACCGGTGCCAGGTCAAAACGGAAGCCGTCCACCCCATACGCCTGCACCCAGTGGCGCAGGCTGTCCATCACGCAGCGCAGTACCAGCGGTTCATTGAGGTTGACGCAGTTGCCGCAGCCCGTCCAGTTCATGTAGTGCGCGGGGCTGTCGGGCTGCAGGTGGTAGTAGCTTGCGTTGTCGATGCCGCGCAGGCTGAGCGTGGGGCCCAGCTCATCGGTCTCGGCGGTGTGGTTGTAGACCACATCCAGAATCACTTCCAGCCCGGCCTGGTGCAGCGCGTCGACCATGGCCTTGCATTCGCTGCGCGCTGTGGTGCCCTCGGTGCCGCTCCAGTAGCGGTTCTCGGGCGCGCTCCAGGCAACGGAGCTGTAGCCCCAGTAATTGGTCAGGCCCAGGTTCAGCAGCCGCACCTCGTCGGCCCGCTGCGCCACCGGCATCAGGCACACGGTGGTGATGCCCAGCTTCTTCAGGTGGGCAATGGCAGCCGGGTGGGCCAGGCCGGCATAGCTGCCGCGCAGCTTGATGGGAACGTCCGGGTGCAGGGCGGTAAAGCCCTTGATGTGCAGTTCATAGAGCACGCGCTGTGCCGGGTCCACCACGGGGCCGGGCACCGGGGCTGGCAGCTCAGCCGCCACGCGTGCCTTGAGCGCGACAGTGGCGTTGTCGCGGGTGTCTGGCAGCTCGGGGTTGCTGGCGTCATGGCCCAGGAAAAGGTCCTGGCCCCGGTAGCTTCCCACCACCTCGCGGGCATACGGGTCCAGCACCACTTTGGCCGGGTTGAAGCGGTGGCCCTGCTGCGGTGCCCAGGGGCCATGCACGCGCCAGCCATAGACCAAGCCGGCTTGGGCACCCGGCAGAAAACCGTGCCAGATGCCATCGGTGCAGGCGGGCAAATACACACGCGCAGTCTCCGTGCTGCCCGTGGCATCAAACAGGCACAGCTCCACGGCCTGTGCGTTGGGTGCGGCCAGGCAGAAGTTCACGCCACCGCTTTGCAGCGTGGCGCCCAGGGCGTGGGCGTGGCCAGGTTCAAGCATCATGTCCACCACCTAAGCACCTCAGTCGGAAAGTTTTACCAATATCACCGTGGCCAAGGGGGGCAGGGTGAGCACTACCGAGTTGGGTTTGTGGTGGGCGGTAACAGCCTCGCTGGTCAGCGTGCCGTTGGCAAGGCCACTGCCGCCGTAGATGCCAAGGTCGGAGTTGATGACCTCGGCCCACTGCCCGGCTTGCGGCAGACCCAGCCGGAAGCCGTGGCGCGGCACCGGTGTGAAGTTGCAGACCACCACGGCGCAGCTACCGTCCTCACCCCAGCGGGTAAAGGCCACGATGCTTTGCGCCGCGTCGCTGTGCGAGATCCATTCAAAGCCGCCGGGCTTCACGTCCTGCTGGTGCAGAGCCGGGTAGGCCTGGTAGACGCGGTTGAGGTCACGCACCAGGCGTTGCACACCCTGGTGGGCGCTTTGCCCCTCCAGGTGCCAGGGCAGGCTGCCCGCATCGGCCCATTCGGTGGGTTGGGCCAGCTCGCAACCCATGAACAGCAGCTTCTTGCCTGGGTAGCCCCACATATAGCCGTAGAGCGCGCGCAAATTGGCAAAGCGCTGCCAGGGGTCGCCCGGCATTTTGTCCAGCATGGACTTCTTGCCGTGCACCACCTCGTCGTGCGAGAGCGGCAGCACAAAGTTTTCGCTGAAGGCATACATCAGCCCGAAGGTGAGCTGGTTCTGGTGGTGCTTGCGGTAGACCGGGTCCATGGCCGCGTACTGCAGGGTGTCATGCATCCAGCCCATGTTCCACTTGTAGTGAAAGCCCAGGCCCCCGCTTTGCAAGTCCGCGCTGGGCGGGCGGCTGACACCGGGAAACGACGTGGACTCCTCGGCCAGGGTGATGGCGCCGGGGCGCTCGGTGCCCACAATGAAGTTCATGCGGCGCAAAAATTCAATGGCTTCCAGGTTCTCGCGCCCGCCATAGCGGTTGGGGATCCACTGGCCTTCCTGGCGGCTGTAGTCGCGGTACAGCATGGAGGCCACGGCGTCCACACGCAGGCCATCAATGCCAAAGCGCTCCAGCCAGTACAGCGCATTGCCTACCAGGAAGTTGCGCACTTCGGTGCGGCCGAAGTTGTAGATCAGCGTGTTCCAGTCCTGGTGAAAGCCTTCCTTGGGGTCGGCGTATTCATACAGGTGGGTGCCGTCAAACTCGGCCAGGCCGTGGGCGTCGCTGGGGAAGTGGGCGGGCACCCAGTCCAGGATCACACCCAGACCGGCATCGTGTGCGGCGTCCACAAAGTCGCGGAATTCTTCCGGCGTGCCAAAGCGCGCCGTGGGCGAGAACAGGCCCAGCGGCTGGTAGCCCCAGGAGCCGTCAAACGGGTGCTCGCTGATGGGCAGCAACTCCAGATGGGTAAAGCCCATTTCTTTCGCATAAGGCACGAGACTCTGCGCCAGCTCGCGGTAGTTCAGCCAGCGCCAGCCGTCCGCCTTGCGCCAGGAGCCCAGGTGCACCTCGTAAATGCTCATGGGTTGCTCGAACGCATTGGCGGCCAGGCGCTCGGGCCGCATGGGGCGCCGCGGCATCAACGGATAGACCACGCTGGCCGTGTCCGGGCGCATTTGCGACTGGAAGGCGTAGGGGTCGGCCTTCAGCGCAATGGTGCCCTTGGCGCCCAGGATCTCGAACTTGTAGATGTCGCCCTGGGCCAGGCCAGGAATGAAGATTTCCCACACGCCGCATTCGCGACGCAGGCGCATGGGGTGGCGCCGCCCGTCCCACTGGTTGAAGCTGCCCACCACCGAGACGCGCCGCGCGTTGGGCGCCCAGACTGCAAAACTCACACCCTCCACACCCAGCAGCGTTGTGAGGTGGGCGCCCAGGCACTCAAAGGGGCGCTGGTGCGAGCCTTCGCCCAAGAGCCAGACATCCATCTCCTGCAGCACAAACGGGAAGCGGTAGGCGTCTTCGAGCACCTGGCTGTGCGGCGTGGTGCGCTCGGGGGCCGGGGCCCATTCGATCTGCAGCTGGTACTCAAAGCGCTCGGTGGCACCCGGCAGCTTGCCGCTGAAAACAGCGCTGTCATCCAGAGGCAGCAGAGTGCCACGCGCAATGCCAGTGTGACGGTCCAGCACGGTGACGCTGCTCGCGCCGGGCAACACCGCGTTGACCCAGATGGCGCCTGCGTTTTCGTGCATGCCCAGGACACTGAATGCATCACCGTGGTCGGCCCGCATGAGGGCGGAAATATCGTTTGCGGTCAGCATGTTCTTCTTATCCAGTGGGGGTCAGTGCAGTATCTTCGTGCAATTCACGTGCCACCCATAGGCTATACCCTTAATGTGACCGTGCAAGCGAAAAACGGATGCGGTACGTAACTTTATTAGCGGCTGCGCCCGGCCCGGTACGAGGCCTTCTGGCTCACCTTGGGTGCGCCCTTGGCGCCAATGTTCACGCCGTGGCCCAAACCGTCGGCCGCAGCCAGCCGCGCCATGGCCTTGCCCGCATGGGCGTGGGTGATGGCCAGGCCCAGGGCGTCGGCCGCATCGGTGCCGGGCAGGCCGCTCAAGGCCAGCAGGCGTTTGACCATTTCCTGGATCTGCGACTTCTGCGCCCGCCCGTGACCGGCCACGGCCTGCTTCATCTGCAGCGCCGTGTACTCCGCCACCGCCAGGTTGTTGGTCACCAGGGCCGTGATCAGCGCGCCGCGCGCCTGGCCCAGCAGCAGGGTGGACTGCGGGTTGACGTTCACGAAGACGATTTCCACCGCCGCGCAATCCGGCTGGTAGCGCTGCACCACCTCGGCAATGCCGTCAAACAGCACTTTCAGGCGCGCCGGCAGGGCGTGGGTGTCCAGGTGCTGGGTGCTGATGGTGCCGCTGGCCACATAGCGCAGCTGCCCACCCTCTTCATCCACCACGCCGAAACCGGTGGTGCGCAGGCCGGGGTCAATACCGAGTATTCGCATGGGTGGTGATATTTTGGCCTTAGCGTGCAGGCGCTTTGCGATCTTCTGCGTCCAGCCTGTCCAAAACGGACAGTGCCTTGTTTACATCCCCCGTGGCGGCCAGAGCGCGGAAGTGATTTTCTGTGTCCCAGGCGGACAGTGCATGGGCGCTCAACTGCTCCACCAATTTATTCATGCTTAAACCCCGGCTTTGTGCCAACGATTTCAGCCGTTGGGCTGTGTCGTCGGGCAGACGTATGGTCAATGTGCTCATTCCCACTCCTCCAAACATTGCGCGGGTGTGAGTACCCGCAGGTTTCCTAAACGCAAATCGCCGCCACGCAGGTCGCGCAAATTGTGGGTAAGGATAGCCTGCGCCCCGCCCGCCAGTGCGGCGTTACAAGTCAAAGTACCAGCGCGCCGAGTGAAAAAACACCGGGGCGGCAAAGCACAGGGCGTCCACCCGGTCCAGCAGGCCACCTGCGCCGGTGACGGCGCGGCCCTGGGCGCCCCAGCTGGGGATGCCGCGGTCGCGCTTGAGCGCCTTCATGACGAAATGGCCCAGTGAGCCGGCCAGGCAGGCAATAAACGAAAAAGCAAAGGCGGTTCCCGGCACCCAGGGTGTGATGCCGGCCAGGGCTGCGCCAAACACGCTGGCGCACAACATGCCGATCAGCCAGCTGGCCCAGTCGAAGCTGCTGCTGATGGCCGGTGCCACCGGTTTTCTTTTCAGCCAGCGCCCCAGCAGGTGCTGGGTGACCATGCACACCTGCACCACCAGCACCAGAAAGAACACCATGAAGGCGTTGCGGTGGTCGTAGCCGGGGAAGTGCAGCATCAGGAGGGCTGGGACATGGCTCATGCCGTAAATGCAGACCATGATGCCCCACTGCAGCTTGGCGTTGCGCTCCAGAAAGTGCTGCGGGTCATTGCCCAGCGCGCTGACCACGGGCAGGGCCAGGAACACAAACACCGGGATGAACACCGCAAACATGTCGAAGTGTTCGGCATAGACCAGCCAGTACTGCAGCGGCAGCACCCCAAAGAAGGCCAGCACCAGGCTGCGGTGGTCGCTGCGGCGCGTGGGTGAAAGCGTAAGAAACTCGCGCAGCGCAAAAAAGGACAGCAGGCCAAACAGGGTGAGGGCCACCCGGTTGCCCACCATCCAGCCCAGCCAGAACACCAGCACCATGAGCCAGCTGCTGCGCAGGATGCCATTGATGCTTTGCAGGTTGGCGCGGCGGCGCTGGGCCTGCTCTTCGTCAGCAAACTCCTTGATGGAAAAAGCAAAGGCGGTCACGCTGGCCAGCAGCAACAGGCCGAACACCAGCACAAAGAGCGCGCCAATCTGCTGGGTGGGGGAGAGGTTCTTCAGATAGAAATACATGGACAGTACGCAGGGGCCTAAACCTCGCGCAGGGCGATGACAGCGCTTCGGGCGCGTTCCAAAAAGGGCTTGCAGGCTTCGCCCGGTTGCACCTGAACCGGCGCACCAAAGGTCACCGAGCACAACACCGGCACCGGCACTACCTCGCCCTTGGGCAGCACGTGCTGCACGTTGTTGATCCAGGCCGGAACCAGCACCGCCTGCGGGAACTTTTGCGCCAGGTTGTAGAGGCCGGCCTTGAAGGCCTGCGGCTCGCCTGTATGGCCGCGCGTGCCCTCGGGAAAGAGGATGATGGAGTCGCCTTTGGCCAGGGCGTCCAGCAGCGGCTCCAGCGGGTCTTCGTCGGCCGTGCGCTCGCGTGACACATAAATTACGTTGAACACCGCGCTGGTCAGCCACTGCTTGAAGGGGGTCTTGGTCCAGTAGTCACGTGCGGCAATGGCGCGCGTGCTGTGGCGCAGCTCTTGGGGCAGGGCCGCCCAGATCATCACCAGGTCGGCATGGCTCTGGTGGTTGGCAAAGTAAATGCGCTGCTCGGCCTTGGGTGGGCAGCCAACCCAACGGGCTTGCGCGCCGGTCAGTACACGAATCAGCCCCAGCAAAAACAACGACATCAACTTGGCCAGCATGGCTGCAATGATACAGAGGGGTGTCTGGGAATGACTGCCGCAAATGGAAATCTGGAACACTGCATCAACCGGTTCAATGCAGTGCTGGGTGGCCGCTGCACGGTCGGGTACGGTCCGTCAGGCATGCAGGAGTGTCAGCAACAAGTGCAGACCTTGCCGCAAATCATCAAACATGTGCATCATTTGCGAAATCAAAAAGACAAAGCCTGTGTAGAAGACCGCTGGCCGCGAGGTTTCCATCTCCAGCAGAAAGTGGGTCCAGCGGCTATTGATTGCCAGGCGCATGGTAATGCCCACAGCCATTGTTCCCACCAGTGCGCCTGCGAGCAGGTCGCTTGGAAAATGCAGAGACAGATAGGCTCTTGGAAGGCAGATGAACACAAAGGCGTGGAACAGTGCCCACAGGCCCCAACGCCGACTCAGGAAGAACAGGACCGTCACCAAGGCAAACGACAAGGCAGCGTGGTCGCTGGGCAATGAGCTCCATCCATCGAGCGTATAGCGGGGCATGGACGCGGGAAGCTGAAGACCCCATTCCGGGGAGTGCAGCGGGCGCACTCTGAAGGGAAGAATTTTCGAAAGCACTCGTGCTAGCGCCATCGCAACAAAACAACCCGTCAGACCGGCCAGAATAATGTGCCTGTTGGTTGCGTTGTCCTTTGGCCGCATGAACCAGAAGCCGCAGAGTACCAGCAGCATGGGCGTCATTTTGAACAGGTGTGCATTGGACAGGTAGATGATCCAATCATCCAAGGGTCTGGACACACCCACAAGCCGATTGAGCGCCTGCAGCGTATATAAATCAAATGCGTGCATGACGCCTCCCCGCGTTTTTTTCAGATTCCCAGGCTCTGCAGGCTGACCATGCCCTTAGGTGTGCGCAATTCCACGGTGATGTTGGCCGCACCTGTTTGTAGCGCAATGCCTTCCAGGCCAATGGCGGCATAGGCCGCCTGCAACTTGTCGGCCGAGGGGTGGTTGATGGCCACGCTTTGCAGCGACACGCCTGATCGCGGCAGGCTGTTGCGCGGGTGCAGGCGCATGGGATCGGCGTCGTCGGCCTTGCCCCATTGGATGAGCGTGGGCATGGCGCCGTTGAAGAGGCGCTGGCCGTCGTCGCGCACCGTGATTTGCCAGTGCAGCACGCCCTTGCGCGCGTGGCGTTTGGCGTGCACGGCAGGCCCCGGGTCCACGCCCTGGCCTTTGAGGGCGATGCGGGCCGCATGCAGATCGCTGGTGTTGGCCACCAGGTGGATCAGGCGGGGTTCTGTTGTCACAGCGGCCTGCACAGCCGGGTCGTCCATGTCAAACCAGCGCTTGCCCTGGGCTGGCCCCTTGGCCTGGGGGTCAATGGCGATGATTTCCAGGTAGGCAAAGGGGTTGGTGGGCGTGGCGATTTTGAACAGCCGGTTGTGCGTGCCGTATTGGGCATGCTCACCACCAGGGGCCGGGGTGATGCCCAGGGTGGCTTCGCACCACTGCACCCCTTGCTCCAGGGTTTTTGCCAGCACTACCACATGATCAAGTTGAGTTTTCATGGCTGGACCATACCACCGGGTGCGGGCCCGGGCGGCGATGCACGGGCATCGCCGCTGGCGTTTGGGCTGCTGTCAGTGGTTAGGGAAAGGTGAACGCCACCGGCGACACGATTGCGTTGGCGTTAATGGGCACGGGCTGGATGCTGGTGCCCGATGTGGCTTCGAGCGTGTACTTGCCACTCACGCTTGCGCTGCTGTCTGCAGCAAAGTTGAGCGAGGCCGGCAGTGCCACATAGGGGGCCACGACCGGTGCCTCGATCGGCAGGGAAAGACTGAAGCTGGCTGGCGCAGGCAGTACGGTCGGTACCTCCACAAGGCCCCAGGCCACTTCCACGGTGGGTCCGCCCGTCAGGGTTTGCAGCGCCCGCACCGTGGCAGTGGACGGATCCAGCGTGCCGGTGATGGCTCTCTGGGTTGCCAAGGGGGGGGTGATGGGTGTACCCAATGTGTTCACGGTGGTGATGGCGGTGGCTGTGACGGGCACGTCGGTGACCACGCCGGTGACGTGACCGGGCGCGGTAACCACCAGCGCGTAGTTGCCCACGGGCACGGGGTAGAGCACAAAGCGGCCGTTGAGGTCCGGGACGGTGGCCTTCACCGGTACGCCATTGAGCTGCAGCGACACCGTGGTCGTGGGCAGGGCCACTGCGCCCTGCACATAGCCTTGCACCTTCATGCCGGCGCTCGACACCACGGGAATGACCGTGACAACGGGCTTGAGGTTGTACTGGCCGGAATTGCCGCGTTTGACGATCGACTTGCAGGCGTCAAAGTCAATCGCAAAATCGGCCACCTGATCGGCCGCAATGTCCATGTTCACGTTGAGCTTGAGGCCACTTTGCTGGGCGCTGGGGGTGCTCAGTGCCACTTCGGTGCCACCGGTAGGCTTGATGGAATTGGCCAAGGGGTTGGCACCGGGGCCGGTATTGGGGGCGAGTACCAGCCGCATCTGGGTGTACTTGCCAGTGGGCAGCGTTGTTTGCCCCAGCTCTGAAAGCACACCGTTGGTCAGGGTCAGGAGGTCGATGCGTTTGGCCGGATTCAGCACCACCTCGGACCAGGTGTTATCGCCATCCACCGCCGTGTCACTCTTGTTGACACGGATGCGTTCTACCGTGAGGTAGACGTTGTCATAGCCGCAAGCCGGCGCGTCCGTCAGCGACAGGTGCATGGCGCCGGAGGCGCTCGCGCCGGTGCCGCTCATGCCGCCTCCGCCGCAAGCGAACAGGCCCAAGGCAGCGCTGGCAACGGCCAGTGCGGTTTTCCAATGGAATGTCATTTTGCTTTTCCTTCATGTCGGGTTGAATCGAGGCTTTCCTCGAAGTAATAAATGCCCATACCCACGCGTGCGCGCGCTGCATGGGGTGTCTTGTCCGGGTTGGCCACGTCGTGCTCGGCAAGCCAGCGGTCCAGCTTTTCCAGCAGGGCCTGGGCTTGTGTTGCGCTGAGGGCGCGAAAGGCGGGCAGCGCTGCCATGGGCATGCTGTGGTACATGACCTTGCGCTGGAACCTGGGAGGCTGGCCCACCTGGCTCAGGTTGTGGTCAATCGTGTCTATCAGGTAGGCCACGTCCGCGCCCAGGATGCCCACTTTTTCCGCGGCCCCTTTTTGAGGAACATAGGCGCGCGTCTGCAGCTCCACCCGGCCGTCCAGGCGCTGGTAGACGGCATCCACGCGAAGCAGCTCGTCCAGCACCGCGCGGGTGGGCATGTCGCCACTGTGGCGCTTGACCAGCGTGTCAAAGCTGCGTTCGCCTTGAGTTTCGAGGGCGCGGGGGGCGCCATGGGCGTCATGAAAATCGGCGTCTCGCACCCAGGCGCTCAGCACGCGTGCGGCCCGGTTGTGGCGGGCATCCAGCTCGGCATCAGAGGGCAGGGGCTCCTCCACCAGCCGCTGCACTTCCTTGCGCGTCAGGCCCGAAAGAATGGAGACGCGGGAAATGGAGGACTTTTTGCCGTCCAGCCCAAAGCCGTGCAGCGCGACATCCACATACGCACGCTTGGCAATTTCTTCAAAGGTCCTGAACGATATGCCCTGGCGCAGCAGCAGGCGAAACAAGGGGCGCAGCAAGCGCGCAACTGCATGGCTGACGCTGGGCTTCAATGGTTCGGGAATTTCCATGTTTGGGATAATATTCCCAAATCGACCCAAATCCTGTAAGCGGAGGTAACTGTCCCTTCAAACCAACGCTGGGCAGCCTGTCAGGGCAACCGGGCGTCGCCAATGCGCGCGGCTATCACCCCGGCGCGGCCACTCAGGTAGGCCGAGTTGGGCGTCTTCTCGAAGTACTTGGGGCGCGGCAGCATCACCACCAGGCGTGCCGCCTCGTAGGCGCTGAGTTTGGCTGCGGGCTTGTGGAAGTAATGCTGGGCCGCAGCCTCGGCACCGAACACGCCCTCGCCCCATTCCACGCTGTTGAGGTAGATCTCCAGAATGCGTTGCTTGCCCAGCAGCAGCTCCAGGGCAAAGGTCAGCACAAATTCCTGGCCTTTGCGCAGCAGGGTGCGCTCGCCCGACAGAAACAGGTTCTTGGCCAGTTGCTGGGTGATGGTGGAGCCGCCCACCACCTTGGGCGGTTTGGTGGTGCCCTTCTGTTCGGCACGCGCCTCGGCCTTGCTGTTCTTGGCCCAGGCCTTTTCCAGCGCGTCCCAGTCCACGCCGTCATGGCTGCTGAAGCCATCGTCCTCGGACGCTATGACGGCACGCTTGAGGTTGTCAGATATCTGGGCATACGGCACCCATTCCTGGGCCCACGGCAAGCGGCCCTTGTCGGTGGTGATGCGCCAGGCCTCCGAGCGCTGGAAGGCGGTGGACTGCGGGCTGAGCACGGCCATCAGCGCGATACGGCCTATGAAATAGAGCTGCAGACACAGCAGCGCCAGGGCGCACAGGGCCAGCCAACGCCATAGGGCCTTCATGGTGCGGCGCTGACCCGGGCTTGCAGGGTCTCGTCGCGCGTAAAGCGAAAGCGTGACACCACCAGAATCTGGTCGGCCTGTTTGCGCATGGCCGGGGTAAAGGCCCCAAAGGGACCTGCGGTGCGGGCAATGGCCGCTGCGCGCCGGTCCAGCACGGGGTTGCCCGAGCTGGCTACCACCTCGGTGCCCAGCACACGGCCGTCGAAGTTGACAGTGACGATCATGGTCAGGTCGCCATACAGCTTCTTGCCATTGGCCGCGGGAAAGTTTTCGGTGCCACGGTCTTCAATCGTGTGGCGCAGGCTGTCGTAATAGGCGGCATAAACCTCTTCGCGGGTGGACGGGCTGATGTAGCGCTTCTTGGGGCGCGAGTTCTCGCTGTTGATGCGCCGCTCGATTTCGGCCAGCAACTTGGCCAGTTGCTGGCGCTTTTCCTCGCTCTGGTTTTGCTCGGTCTGTTTGCTGAGTTCCTTGGGGTTGGGCGGGGGCAGGGCGGCCAATTGCTGGCGCACGGTGGACAGCATCACGCTTTGCTGCTCCTGCAGGCTTTGCAGCTTGCGGGCGCTGATCATTTCCAGCGTGTCGCCGTTGTCGGTGAATTCGGAAGGGGGCAGTGGGCTGGTGGCACGTCCTGCCTCGGCATCTCCGCCCCCGGCCAGAGAGGCCTGGGCGATTGCCCGGGCGTTCTCCGCCTTTTCGTTGGTGCGGGCGTTGACCAGAATGACTTCCAACGGCGTGTCCTGGAACACGCGGTTGAAGGATTCCGGATCCACAAAGCGCACTGAAAGCAGCACACCATGCACCGCAATGGATGCACCCAGGGCTAGCTGCAGTGTGCTGTATTTTGTGAAGATCACTAGGCCGGATTATCGTTGGAACCTTCCGGACTTTCGCTCACATCCACCGCAATGGCAATCGGGCCGGCCACTTCTTCGTCGTCCTCAGCCTCCTCGATCTCCTGCGCTTGTGCGCTCTCAGTCAGGGGTGCATCCAGCCGCTCGATCACCGTGCCATGCACATCCAGGGTGATCAGGTCCACTTCGCCCAAGCGCACCCGCACCTTGGCCGCACGCGGCAGGCCTTGCGCTCCCATCACCGGCAGCACCAGCGGGATTTCGTCAGCACGCACCAGGTTTTCCTTGAACAGGCTGGCCACCAGCTCGGTGACGTTGTTTTGCTGCAGGTAGCGCAGTGTCCAGAAACGCTCCATGGCGCCCTGGTAGCCGTTGTAGGCGCTGTAGGCGGTGTCAAACGACGAGATGATGGAGAACAGGTCCGCATCCTTGGGCTTGAAGGGCGCCACCAGCGCAGCCGTTTTGCCGTGGCGCGCGCAGGCGATGATTTGCCACTGGTTCACCAGATCGGTGTAGCGGCGTAGCGGCGAGGTGCTCCAGGCGTAGCTTTTCACACCAATACCGGCATGCGGCAGGGCGCGCGTGCCCATGCGCACCTTAACGCCCGGTGCCAGGGACGCCTGGCTGCGGTAAATACCGGGCACGCCCAGCTCGGCCATCCAGTTGCCCCAGGTGCTGTTGGCCAGAATCATGGCCTCGGCCACGATCAGGTCCAGTGGCGCGCCGCGCATGCGGGTGCTGATTTCCACCACCTCGTCGCCGGTGGGCTCGGTGCCGGCCAGGGCCGGGTCGGCGCGGCGCAGGCGGAAGTTGTAGTCCGGGCGGTTGAAGGTCTCGGGCTTGCCGCGCACCACTTCGCGTTTGGCCTTGAGGTCACGCGCCAGGCGGTGCAAAAAGGCCAGCTGGGTGCGCAAGCCCGTCAGTGCCTCGGGCTCGTTGGCGTGGTTGAAGGCCGGGTCTTGCAGCCAGGGCTCGGTGACCACGGCATCGAGCTGGTCGTGGCGCAGGTTGTGGGCAATGGGCACCAGCTCCAGTTTGGTTTCGCTGTTGGTGATCTCCAGCGTGGCCTCGTCCAGGGTGACGTAGAGCGACACGGCCGGGCAATCGCGCCCGGCCTGCAGGGTGTAGGTCTGCACCACTGCGTCGGGCAGCATGGTGACCTTGTAGCCCGGCATGTAGACGGTGGACAGGCGCGCACGCCCCAGCACATCCACCGGGCTGCCCGGCAGCACGGCCAGGCCGGGTGCGGCGATGTGGATGCCCACGGTGACCGTGCCGCTGCCCAGGCCCTGAACGGACAGGGCATCGTCGATTTCGGTGGTCTGCGAGTCGTCGATGGAAAAGGCCTGCGCTTCTGCCAGGGGCAACTCGTCGGCAATCGGCGGCGCGGTGACGGCGGGAAAGCCCGTGCC
Source organism: Rhodoferax lacus (assembly GCF_003415675.1). GTDB lineage: Bacteria > Pseudomonadota > Gammaproteobacteria > Burkholderiales > Burkholderiaceae_C > Allorhodoferax > Allorhodoferax lacus. The sequence goes on along the minus strand of NZ_QFZK01000011.1, from coordinate 14,331 downwards.
CTTGGGGAAGTTCTCCAGCAGAAAACGCTTCCAGTGGAACAGGTAGGGCGAGTGGATGGCGCCGGCCTTTTGCAGCAGTTCCAGCGGCGCGGTGTGCGTAGCGCGCGAGGCCTCGACCACGGCCTTGTACTCGGGCGCGTTCTTGTCGGGCTTGAACAGGATTTTGTAGAGCTGTTCCTTGATGGCCTCGGGGCACGTGCCTTCGCCGAGGTCCTTGGCCCACTGGGTGATCTGCTCGGCCATCAGGCGCTTCTTCTCGATGGCGGCCAGGGCTTGGGCAATGATGTCGGCCGGGGCGCGCTTGAAGCGCCCTTTTCCTGCGCGGCGGAAGTAGTGGGGTGCTTCGAACAGCTTGTAGAGCATGCCGGCTTGCTGCTCCTGCGTGGCGTTGGCCGAGAAATAGTCGCGCGCCAGGTCGGCAAAGCCGAACTCTTCTTCGGGTGCGAACTCCCAGGCCATCTCCAACTCAATGGAAGCGGCACTGGTCTGCGCCGCCTCCACAAAGGCCTGGGGGGCGGGCTTCTCGAACTTGATCAGCATGTTGCTGCTCTTGACCTTGACGCGCTTGCCACTGTCCAACTCCACCTGTGCAGAGGACTCGGCCTCCGACAGCACCCGACCGGCCATGAATTTTCCGGCTTCTTCAAACAATAGATACATGCGGAGATTGTCCCAGATGGGCCATCACGGCCGGCAGGTGTGTTGCAAAGTTGCTCAGGGCGTGGTCGCCGCCTTCGAGCAGCAGAACGTGGCATGCGGCGTAGTGGGCTTGCATCTCGCGCCAGTCCAGCACCTCGTCACCCTGGGCGATGATGCAGAAATAGTGCTCTGGTGCGCACAAGGCGCCGCAGGCCAGGTCTTGCAACTCCTGCACATAGTGGGGCTGGAAGAAGAATTCCTCCTCGGGTGCATGCCACTGGGTTTGTGCGCCTATGTATTTCTCCAGGTCGCGCGCCGGGTAGACGGCGGGGTTGAGCAGTACGGCCCGGCAGCCGCGTTGCTCGGCCACCCAGGTGGCGTAATAGCCGCCCAGCGAGGAGCCCACCACGGCCATGGTGTCCGACGGCCAGTGGGCCGTGGCGGCACGCACCATCTCCATGGCCTCGCGGGGCGAAGGGGGCAACTGCGGGCACAGCCAGACCACGTCCGGGTGGTGCGCCGCCATGTGGGCCGCCATCAACCGCGCCTTGGCCGATTGGGGCGAGGAGCGAAAGCCGTGCAGGTAGAGCAGGTGGGTCAGTGAAGTCATGCTTGTCATGGCCACAGCATAGGGGGGCTGGAGCAGGAATGCGGCTTGGCGGGATAATTGGGCGGATAACTTCTTTTGATATGTCCTCTCCCTTTTCACAACCGTCACTGCGCCAGCGCATTGCACCCTGGTTTGCCGGCTTTGACGGCCCGCTGGCTTTTGCCGTTTTTCTGCTGGCCTGTGCGGGCATGCTGACCATGTATTCCTCCGGCTGGGACCACGGTACCCGCTTCGAGGACCATGCCCGCAACATGCTGATTGCCGCGGGCATCATGTTCGTGGTGGCGCAGATTCCACCCCAGCGCCTGATGGCCCTGGCCGTGCCGCTGTACACCCTGGGTGTGGCCCTGCTGATCGCAGTGGCCATTTTTGGCGTGACCAAGAAAGGCGCCCGGCGCTGGCTCAATGTGGGCGTGACCATACAGCCCAGCGAGGTACTCAAGATCGCCATGCCGCTGATGCTGGCCTGGTGGTTCCAGAAGCGCGAAGGCCAGTTGCGCCCGCTGGACTTTGGCGTGGCCGCCGTGCTGCTGGCGGTGCCGGTGGCGCTGATCATCAAGCAACCCGATTTGGGCACGGCTCTCCTGGTGCTGGCGGCCGGCATGTCGGTGATCTTTTTTGCCGGCATGAGTTGGAAGCTGATCGTGCCGCCCGTAGTCCTGGGACTGATTGGAATCGTGTTGATTGTTTCCTTCGAGCCCACCTTGTGCGCTGACGGCATGCGCTGGCCGGTGTTGCACGACTACCAGCAGCAGCGCATCTGCACCCTGCTGGACCCCACGCGCGACCCGCTGGGCAAGGGCTTTCACATCATCCAGGGCATGATTGCCATTGGCTCGGGCGGCGTGTTTGGCCTGGGCTTCATGCAGGGCACGCAAACGCATCTGGAGTTCATCCCGGAGCGCACCACCGACTTCATCTTTGCTGCCTTCTCGGAAGAATTCGGGTTGATCGGCAATCTGTGTCTGATCGGCGCCTTCATCTTCCTGATCCTGCGTGGCCTGGCCATTGCACTGGACGCGCCCACCCTGTTCGCGCGTCTGCTGGCCGGGGCTGTGACCATGATTTTCTTTACCTACGCGTTTGTGAATATGGGCATGGTGAGTGGGATCTTGCCGGTGGTAGGGGTGCCGTTGCCGTTTATCAGTTATGGCGGCACTGCTATGGTGACGTTGGGACTGGCCTTGGGGATATTGATGTCGATTTCCAATTCGAAGCGGTTGGTGCAATCCTAGTTCTCTGGGGTCTAAGAAAGCCGGGCCCCCGGCATTCGGTGGTCATGCCTAAAATGGGCCCATGATCTCTCGCGAACCCACCATCGAACGCCTGGCCACCGCCAAGTCCCTCCTGCTCACACCGTTTGGACTGGATGAAACCCATCTGGCCCGGGCCCTGAATGAAATCAAGGCGCACAAGGTGGACGAGGCCGATCTGTACTTCCAATACACCCGCTCCGAAGGCTGGAGCCTGGAAGAAGGCATTGTCAAAACCGGCTCCTTCAGCATCGACCAGGGCGTGGGCGTGCGGGCGGTGAGCGGCGAGAAGACGGCGTTTGCCTACTCCGACGACATTTCTGAGGCCTCGCTGCTGGACGCCGCGCGCACCGTGCGCACCATCTCCAGCGCGGCCCAATCGGCCCGTGTGAAGACGGCCTCGCAAAAAATTGCCAAGGCCCGTAGCCTCTACACCGCCGTGGACCCCATCTCCACGCTGGACAGCCAGTCCAAGGTGGATCTGCTGGGCCGGGTGGAGCGCATGGCGCGCGCCAAGGACCCGCGCGTGGCGCAGGTCATGGCCGGGCTGGCTGCTGAATACGATGTGGTGCTGGTGGCCCGTGCCGACGGCACCTTGGCCGCCGATGTGCGCCCGCTGGTGCGCCTGTCGGTGACGGTGATTGCCGAGCAAAAGGGTCGCCGCGAGGTGGGCTCGGGTGGTGGCGGCGGCCGCTTTGGCCTGGCCTATTTCAGCGATGCGCAGATCCAGGAATATGTGGACCATGCCGTGCACGCGGCCCTGACCAATCTGGAGGCGCGCCCCGCGCCTGCCGGTGAAATGACGGTGGTGCTGGGCTCGGGCTGGCCCGGCATCCTGCTGCACGAAGCCATTGGCCACGGCCTGGAGGGCGACTTCAACCGCAAGGGGTCGAGCGCCTTCAGTGGCCGCATCGGCCAACGCGTGGCGGCCAAGGGGGTCACGGTGCTGGATGACGGCACGATTGCCGACCGCCGCGGCTCGCTCAATGTGGACGACGAGGGCAATGCCAGCCAGCGCAATGTGCTGATCGAGGACGGTATCCTCAAAGGCTATATCCAGGACAGCATGAACGCGCGCCTGATGGGCGTGCCGCCCACCGGCAATGGCCGCCGCGAAAGCTATGCCCACATCCCCATGCCGCGCATGACCAACACCTATATGCTCGGCGGCGACAAGGCGCCTGAAGAAATCGTCAAGAGCATCAAGAAGGGCCTGTACGCCACCAACTTTGGCGGTGGCCAGGTGGACATCACCTCGGGCAAGTTTGTGTTCTCCGCGTCCGAAGCCTATTGGGTGGAAAACGGCAAGATTCTTTATCCCGTCAAGGGCGCCACCATCGTGGGCAGTGGCCCGGAGTGCCTCAAGCGCGTCAGCATGATTGGCAACGACATGAAGCTCGACACCGGTGTGGGCACCTGCGGCAAGGAAGGCCAGAGCGTGCCGGTGGGTGTGGGCCAGCCTACCCTGCGCATCGACGGCCTTACCGTGGGCGGCACGGCTTAAGGACTTGGCGGCTTGCGCTCCTTCCATTGGCGTGCGACTGGGCGCCTGAACTGGCGACCTTTTGCGGCCGGTGCGCGTGACACCTTTCCCATGCTGGTGGGGGCTGCGCCCTTTGGCGTGATTTTTGGCACCCTGGCCATAGCCAGCGGCCTGCCGGTCTGGCTTGCCCTTGGCATGTCGCTGCTGGTGTTTGGTGGCTCTTCCCAATTTGTGGCGGTCAGCCTGCTGGGCAGTGGCACTGCCGTGCCTGTGATCTGGCTCACCACCTTTGTGGTCAACCTGCGCCATGCGCTCTACAGCGCCACCTTGCTGCCCTACGCCCGCGCATTGCCGGCCCGCTGGCGCTGGGCCCTGGCCTTCTGGCTCACCGACGAGACCTTTGCCGTGGTGGAAAACCAGCTGCGCCACCATGTGGATGTGCGCGATGGCGCCTGGTACTGGCTGGGCTCGTCGCTGGCCATGTACTTCAACTGGCAGTTCTGGACCCTCGTGGGTGTGCTGCTGGGCCAAAGTGTGCCGGTGCTGGCAACCCTGGGCCTGGACTTTGCCATGGTGGCCACCTTTGCCGCCATCGTGGCCCTGCAACTGCATGCACGCCCTGTGCTGTTTGCCGCCCTGGTGGCCGGTGCCGTGGCGCTGTTGGCGCGCGGACTGCCCTACAAGATGGGCCTGATGCTGGCGGCCGTTGCCGGAGTGGCCGCTGGTGTCTGTGCCGAGCTTTGGGCCGAACGGGTGGCGCCCAGGGCAGAGCGCGAGGATCGGCCATGAACGACGGTCTGCAACTCACCTGGGGCCTGGCCCTGCTGGGCATGGTGGTGGTGACCTACGGCATACGCCTGAGCTTTCTGGTGTTTGGCCACGGCGTGCGCTTCCCCGTCTGGCTGGAGCGTGCATTGCGCTATGTGCCCGCGGCTGTGCTGACGGCCTTGATCGTGCCCATGGCGCTTGCGCCGCAAGGGCCTATTGACGTGTCGCTGCACAACGCCTATCTGCCGGGCACGCTTGCCGCGGTGGCCTTGGCCCTGTGGACGCGCCAGACCCTGGCGGCCATTCTGGGGGGCTTTGTGGTCTATGGCTTATGGCGCTGGTTGCTGGTGTGAGTGGGGTTTGTGGTTGTTGTTGGGGCATTGCGACTTGCAAAGGCCGCGTCAGAAAGCTGTGCTACATTGCAAGCCATGCATTCAGCCACTTTTTTCTTTAGCTACTTTTGGTTCTCAAACGCCTGCGGCGGTCGAGAGATCTGAACGTACCTGTAAAAAGTACCGAATCTTTCAAAAAACCGCCGGCACCACCGGCGGTTTTTTTATGTGCTCTTCAACCCAGGAACCCAGCCATGACGACCCCAGTTCACACCAGCGCCGACCGCACCGGCATCACCGACGACGAACGCATCAAGGACATCACCGTGTTGCCACCTCCCGAGCATCTGGTCCGCTTCTTCCCGATCCAGGGTACGGCCGTCGAAAAGCTGATTTCCGACACCCGCCACACCATCCACAAGATCATGGCCAAAAAGGATGACCGCCTCCTGGTCATCATCGGACCCTGCTCCATCCACGATCCCGCTGCCGCGCTGGAATACGCCCGCCGCCTGCAGGCGCAGCGCGTGAAATATGCCGACACGCTGGAAATCGTGATGCGCGTGTACTTCGAGAAGCCCCGTACCACCGTGGGCTGGAAGGGCCTGATCAATGACCCCTACCTGGACGAGAGCTTCCGCATCGACGAAGGCCTGCGCATTGCGCGCCAGTTGCTCATCGAGATCAACCGCCTGGGCCTGCCTGCGGGCAGCGAATTCCTGGATGTGATCTCGCCCCAGTACCTGGGCGACCTGATCTCCTGGGGTGCCATTGGCGCGCGTACTACCGAGAGCCAGGTGCACCGCGAGCTGGCCTCCGGCCTGTCGGCACCCATCGGTTTCAAGAACGGCACCGATGGCAACATCAAAATCGCGACCGACGCCATCCAGGCCGCGGCCGGTGGTCACCACTTCCTGTCGGTGCACAAGAACGGCCAGGTGGCGATTGTGCAAACCAAGGGCAACAAAGACTGCCACGTGATTCTGCGCGGCGGCAAGGCGCCCAATTACGATGCAGCCAGTGTGGCGGTAGCTTGTGCCGAGCTGGAAAAGTCCAAACTGTCAGCGACCCTGATGGTGGATTGCAGCCACGCCAACAGCAGCAAGCAGCATGAGAAGCAGCTCGAAGTGGCGCGTGACATCGCAGCGCAGATCACCGCGGGTTCCACCAGCGTGTTCGGCGTGATGGTGGAAAGCCATTTGCTGGGCGGCGCGCAGAAGTTCACACCCGGCAAGGACGATGCGGCCAAGCTGGAATACGGCAAGAGCATTACCGACGCCTGCCTGAGCTGGGACGATTCGCTGGCGTCGCTGGAAGTGCTGTCCCAAGCGGTTAAAGCCCGCCGGGCATGAACCAATGCCCTGCGCTGTGTCAGCGTAGCGCAGGGCAGATTGCGGTAACCTCTTCCTGTCTCTTTGATACAGGAAGCACTATGCGCAGCGAAGTCAATGTCACGGTGGAGGGCCAGGCCTTTTCCTTCAGTCTGGAGGGCCGGGAGGTTCTGGCCAATGAAGTTGCACGCAACTGGCTGGATGCGCAGTTTGTGGAACTGGAGTGCGAGCCCATTCGCGCCTCCGGCAAGCTGCTGCTTGCCGACAAGGTGGTGGCTATTGCCCGCGAAGCCGGCGCCCGGCGTTTTGCCGACGCGGCGTGGGGCACAGCCTTTGCCGCAGCCGCCAGCGCGGCCCTGGGCAAAAAAACGGTGCTGGTGGACGCCGACGCGCTCAGCGTGACTTACTGAGGCGCCGGCCCCACGGGCTCAGGCCGCTTGCAGGGCAAGTGCGAGCTTCTGGTGAATGCCACCAAAGCCGCCGTTGCTCATGCACAGGATGTGGTCGCCGGGCTGGACCTGAGCCAGCACCTGGGCGATCACACCTTCCACACTGTCCGCCACGTGGGCGCGCTCGCCCATGGATGCAAGCGCAGCAGCGGCATCCCAGCCCAGCCCGCCGCTGTGGCAAAAGGCCAGGTCGGCCTCTTCCAGGCTCCAGGGCAACTGGGCCTTCATCGCACCGAGTTTCATGGTGTTGCTGCGTGGCTCAAACACGGCCAGGATGCGCGCCTGCCCCACGCTGCGGCGCAGCCCGTTGACCGTGGTGCGAATGGCGGTTGGATGGTGGGCGAAGTCGTCGTAAATGGTGACCGGTGTGGAGCTGGCCGTGCCAGGCAAGGCGATCTGTGCCCGCACTTCCATGCGGCGTTTCACGTTCTCGAAGCTTGCCAGGGCCTGGGCTGCCTGGGCCGGGGACACGCCCACATGGTCGGCCGCTGCGATGGCGGCCAGGGCGTTGAGTTGGTTGTGCACGCCGCTCAAGCCCCAGCGCACATGGGCTACTGGCTTGCCTTGCAGCAGCACCTCAAAATCATGCGGCTCACCCACCGCACTGAAGTCACTGACGGCGGCGCCAAAGCTGCGCGTCTCACTCCAGCAGCCCTGGTGCAGCACGCGCGCCAGGCTTTCTTCCAGGCCATTGACCACCACCCGCCCGGTGCCAGGCACGGTACGCAGCAGATGGTGAAACTGGCGCTCAATGGCGGCAAGGTCGTCGAAGATGTCGGCGTGGTCGAACTCCAGGTTGTTCAGCACCGCGGTGCGCGGCCGGTAGTGCACGAACTTGCTGCGCTTGTCGAAGAAGGCGGTGTCGTATTCATCGGCTTCAATCACGAAGACGGGCGTCGAGGCTGGTTGTTTCGCTGGATCCGCGCCAGCAGCGGCCGCAACTTCGGGTGGAAGCGAGCCGGGCAGTGCAGGGCGTGTGGGCGCTCCCAGCCGGGCCGACACGCCAAAGTTCAAGGGCACGCCGCCCACCAAAAAGCCAGGCTCCAGGCCCGCGCTATGCAATATCCAGCTCAGCATGGCCGTGGTAGTGGTCTTGCCGTGGGTGCCGGCCACCGCCAGCACATGGCGGCCCTGCAGCACGTGCTCGGAGAGCCACTGCGGGCCACTGGTGTAAGGGGCGCCGGCGTCCAGAATGGCTTCCATCAGCGGGAATTTGGCTGTGCCATCGGCCAGACGGGCGCGGCTGACCACGTTGCCCACCACGAACATGTCGGGCTTGAGTGCCAACTGCTCAACGCCGAAGCCCTCGATCAGGTCAATGCCCAGGGCGCGCAACTGGTCGCTCATGGGGGGATAGACACCCGCATCACAGCCGGTGACGCGGTGTCCGGCTTCGCGGGCCAGGGCAGCCAGACCGCCCATGAAAGTGCCACAGATACCCAGAATATGAATGTGCATTACCCGATTGTGCGCCATTCGGTAGCAGTCGCCCATTGAACCAAAACGCGTAAGTTGTTGATTCAATTAAACCTTTGAAGATCGACCATACTCGTGGACGGCCCTTCAATGAACATCGTATTAGCCATCCGACCACTCTTCACCAAGTGCATGCGCCTGCTGTAATACCAACTCAACCGCCGACTCCTCCATATTTTGCGGATATTTGTACTTCCGAAGGATTCTTCTCACCATCAGCCTGAGCTTGGCTCTCACACTTTCGCGCTCCGAGCAGTCCACAGACAGATTCTTTTGGAGGCTTGCTAAACAAAATCACTTAATCTATTGTTACGCCTAGGTTGTGCTGGTAGTTCAATAACTATTTCATTGATTTCAAAATCGATGCCAAAGTCATTTTCGCGCGTGGAGTGATCAGATTTTAAATTTACAGATCCTCCATTAATCTGAATGATGGTCCTGATTATTCCCATCCCAATCCCATTTCCTGCCTTGCCTATCTTTGTTGGAATAGAACCAGAAAATCCTTCTTCATATATTCTATTAATTTCAGTCTCCAATATACGAACACTTTTCATTCGAAATACTATGGCAACACCCACCGAGTTTGTATCGAATTTAATATCAAACGTACTACTCGGTTTTGTGTATTTGGCTGCATTATCGATTAAATGATATAGCGCAACATGGATTGATTCGTAGTCAAAGTATGCTTTGGCATCGCTTCGGTCAATTTTTATATCTACGTTTTTGTCAGTAAAGTCTGAAAAAAATAAATATAAAACATTTAGCAAAACTTTATGAACAACATGTTGAGACGGGTGCATCTCAGGATGTGGATTGAAAAGCTTCTTAAAAACTGAAAATTCCGCCTTCATCGCGGCGTTATTTTTGGCAATCCTAAGCAATACATTTGCAGCATCAATCGGATGTTCAATAACAGTCTGTTTTACATACTCGACGTGACCTTTTATTTTGCCAGATATTTCTTCTTGAGGAATAAGTGAATAAACCTCTTGAATGTTATGTGCATTTAATGAGGTTAGATTATGAATGAGCCTGGCTGTGTTTTTGTTTGTAATTGATCGTTGCAAATCAATAACATTTTGTGTATAAGCCAAAGAATTCAATATGCATCGCGCTGTGTTCTTGAATTTCTGCGAACTACAAACAAAGTCCTTTTCGTTCGAAATGGCAATTATTGTTCCTAGTTGGTTTGACATTTTTCCAATACGATACTTCCCACTTACTGAAAGAGTGGATTCACTTGCTAAACCGCTCAGAATGGATTGATCTGCATCCAATAACGTGGTGGCAACACATGCGTCATCCAAATTTCGAAGCTCATATCTCATGATAAATAAACGTGTTAATAATTAACTTCCAGCGAGAGTTCCTCTACAAGTTTTTGAAATTCATATGGATCTGCATTTTTTGCCAAAAATGAGTCAGCGCGTCTTAGTGCTTCATGGAATCGATCGCCTTTTGTTTCAGTTGAGTAAATGACAATCTTTTTTTCTGGATACTTATTCTTGATTGCCATTGATAGTCCTAAGCCCTCGCTATCAAACCCCATCGCCACACCGACACCTTGCACGTCAATGAATAAAATATGGGCATCGACAATTACTGGATCGTCAAGACTTTTTACATCTTTTATAATCGAAGTATTCAACCATCCGCTGGTAGCTAAAATTTTTACCACTTTGAATTTCGTGTCGTCATCAACAAACACTATCTTTGTTGCGGCTTTGCGCTCAGGGAGTGATGGAGGGGTTGCTCTTCTTTTCTCAGTACTTTTCCCATCTAATAAGGAGCTTGATTGCAATACAACAGATTGATTTACTGTCTGTGCAGTTTGAGGCGCAGCACTTGGTGAAAGTTTATTTTTTATAAAACCACCAATGACAGTTAAAACAAGAACACCTATACCACTAAATACCCAATCTTTATTTGCAATCAACCAATCCATATTATCTCCATAAAAGTCGAAAAATTAATATTTTGTTTTGTTGAACATTGCCAATTTATCAAGTAGCAATTTATATAATTGTATCTCAGTTACATCGATGCTAGCTGAATGCCCGAAAGTTAATTTATGCGCCGGACCAGCGAGCACGACAATCTCAAGGATTTGATGGGGCGGCTGTTCAAATCTTAACAACGCTCCCTTGGATAATGAATTCCTGAAGGAGCTTTGCAGTTCTGATGTTGACCTTGAATAAAGGTAGTTGCTTTCCTTCCAAACCTTCAAAGTAAGCCTTAGCCATTTGCTGATCAACCGTCGCTTTCAGATCGTCGAAGCGGCCAAAGTCATTTAGATTGGCTTGTGTCACATGGGTGTTCATGATGGCAACGAGTTTTGCTCTATCGACACCCAGAAGAGCCACTAGAGTGTCGATTTCATGATTCTTAGCCTTGGCCTGATAGTCGGCGAGGTAGTCGCGGAATGTACGGTTGGCGTCAATCTGCACGTCGCCACGTTGAATGTCATGGAGGAATATTTCGGCGATTTTTTGCTCTTCTTGGGAAAGCGATGAAAACGTCCGGTGCAACTCGGCCAACGTGGTTTCCTTGGCCTGTTCATTGTCGTTTTTCAGGACTTTGAGATATTTGTCAAAGCGCGAGTTCATGTAGTCGGCATCTATCTTCCCGGTGTCAATCTCGGTGATGTGACTATCAATGTCGAAAGGGATCGCCTCGCCACCGCCACCACCTGCTGCGCCAAGCTCTTTATATCTCTGAAGGAGGGTGAGATATTGAATGTGAGAAATAGTAAGTTCCACCTTTTGGTTCGGCTCAACGAATTCATAGATTGCTTGATCCCAAGTGAAACCTTGAATCTTAGCTGCTTCTAATATTTTGTTGAATTCTTGGAATGTTTTGGCAAAGGCAGCTCGCTCGGTGAGGTCATCCGGTAGCTTCATGAAATCATCAATGCCCGCTGACGCGAAGATGGCACTTATTTCGCCAAAGCTGACATTCATGCGTTCCAAGTTGTGGGGCAAGCGATCTGCAAAAAGGCCGATTGATTTGTCACCGGAATACAGCTTCACGGCAGCGGCGACGTCTCTCTCCATTGTGTGCGGCTTGCGGTAGTAGCGGATGGTGCCAAACGGCTTGTCCGGTCCAAAGAGACGGTTTGTACGAGAAAACGCCTGAATGATGTTTTCATACTCCAGCAGCTTATCTAGGTAGAGCGTGTTTACCCATTTCGAGTCGAATCCGGTGAGCATTTGGTTCACAACAATCAGCAAATCAAGCCTCTTTTCTGGCTGGTTCTCAATACGAATGTATTGAGCTTTGTGAGCCAGACGTGCAGAAAGGTCTTTCTTGAAATTGGCATGACTGCCAAGATCAAATTTTTGGCCGTAGGTTTGGTTGTAGTCTTCCAGAATCTCAACGAGGCCATTGCTTTTGAAAGCGGAATCGCCACCACCGTCGTCATCACTGATATTGGGGTCAAAGAGTGCTGTGATTTTCAGATGCGGACATTGAGCCTTCATCAGACGGTAGTAAATGATGGCTTCCGTGACGCTGCTAGTGGCAAAGATGGCGTGGAACTTATTGCCTTGGCTCAGAGTAACCCAATTGTCTGCAATATCTTGAACCACGGCGTTTTGGTGCATTTCAATGCTGTATTGGGTGCTGGGCAGATAGTCCTCAATGCCTGCTTGGTAAACACCAGCACTATCCAAGTGTCCCGCCATTGGTACGTCATATATGTAGCGATTGAAAACTTTCTTCTTTTGTGGATCGGCGAATGCTTCCTGTGGCGTGGCAGCTTTTGCTTTCACCAATGCGACTGCTTCTCGTAAATCTCGGTCCCGATATGTCAGCACTTGGTAAGGATCAAAGCCAAGTACGTTTTTATCGCGTATGCCATCGGCGATGCTGTAGCGGTGAAGCTCATCGCCAAATACGTCAGTTGTTGTGTTGTCCTTGCGGACGTTCTCCTTGTGGATGGGAGTGCCGCTGAATCCAAAGAAGACCGCACCTGGAAAACTCTTCTTGATGGCAATAAGCATGTCGCCGAAGGTGGAGCGATGACATTCATCAATGATGAAAACGATGCGCTTGGCACGCATGGTTTCCAGATCGTGGGCTTTGAGCCCGTCCTCTTCATCCTTGAGTTTGCTCATCTTCTGGATTGAGCTAACGATGAGGGTATCGGCGGGATCTGTGCTCTTGAGTTTCTTGATGAGTACGCTGCTGTATTCCGTGGCCTGCACCTGATTACCGTCACCGGCGAAATTGCGGTAAGCATCCAAGGTCTGCGTGCCCAGCTCAATGCGGTCAAGCAGAAAAACCACTTTATCCGCGTCCTTGGAGTTGGCGATGAGTTGTGCGGACTTGAAACTGGTCATGGTTTTACCCGAACCAGTGGTGTGCCAAATGTAGCCACCAAGGCGGTTTGGGTTCTTCCAATCGGTCTTGGCCACCTTGTCGGAAATGGCGTGGGCGGCGTAATACTGGTAGCTGCGCATCACCTTCAGCACCCCGTCTGACTCATCTGCTACCGTGTAAAAGCCGATGAGCTGGTGCGCCATCGGTATGGAAAGCAAGTGCTTGGTGAAGCTCTTCCAATCGTTAATGGGCTCGTTGTTAAAGTCCGCCCAGTGAAATGCGTAGTCTTTATTGAACTTCCCGTCCGGTCCTGGATTGGCGAAGTAAAGCGCCTCCGCGGGCTCCATCGCCACGAAGATCTGGATGAGCGAAAAAATGCCAGTAAAAATGCCTTCACGAGAATATTTTTGGATCTGGTTGTACGCTTGACTCACCGCAACACCGCTTTTTTTCAGCTCGATGTGAATAACAGGCATGCCATTGATGAGCAGCAGAAGGTCACCGCGCCTGTCATTGAGAAGCGCCGACCCACGGGCATAGCGGGGTTGCTGCACGATCTGGTAACGGCTCTGGCCCGCAGCAATCTCGTGGCGGTCGTAAATTTTCAGGCTCACTTCCTTGCCAAAGTGCAACGCGTCCGCTGGGTTGTCGCGGGTGATGGCAACGGTTTTACCGTTGATAAAGCCATTGAGCTTAAGCGGCGTGCGTAGCGCAGTGATCTGTTCCATGATCTGCTGCATCTCGCTGTCAGTCAGCGGCACTTCATTGAGCCTATCCTTGCCGCAATTGTTCTCAAAAAGGATTCGCTTCCAATTCGCCAACAAGTCTGCTTCGCTCGGGTTCTTGATAACTTCCGCATCGCCCCAATCACTCTGACGCAGATCGTGGATCACGGCGTTTTCAAATTCAGATTCTTTGGAAAAAGTGGTCATGGATTGTCCGTAAAGCGTTTAGACAAACATCTTTTCCAAGCAGGCAGATTTAATCTGTTTAAGCTTTTGAAGCTGGGTGGCGTTCTTTGAAATGATTTCGTCAAGTGATCTGAAATAGCGACCGATTTTTATTTGTTCTTTGGAATTCGGAATGGTAATGACTATCTTCATCACTTTTGTTTTCGAAATATTGTAGCGAGAAATTCCTTGTGCCAAAATGCATACTTTCTCTCGAAACCCGCTTGATCGGAAAACATAGGCCAAAAATTCGCTATGTAAACTAGGTATCGGTCGGAAACCAAAGCAGAAACTATTCAGATAGACATTTTTCGTGTCCTCTAACCAAACAGACGACATTCCCACTTCGTTTGGCGTCTCGGACGAGATCGTGAATAGAACATCGCCCCTTTTGACTTCATTCTGATTTTTATCAACGCCGATCATCCCCGTCATGTTCAAATTTGATATTGCGTTACCGAACACTCCCATGTAAGTGACATAGCGGCCATCACCGCTTCCGAAATCGTCTTTATTCTTCCCAAAAAGACCTCCGTATGGTTGTCCAATTTCCGCTACTTCTAATGATTCCCAAGGGTCAGTGAATCTGTTGGCGCCGATTGAATCTTGACCACCTGTGCCGATCGAATTTTGACCAGGGGCTTTTGCTGACAGCATGACTGCCAACTGTGGATAACTATAGTCTCTTGCTGGTTTTGCTGACTCCTTTTGAAT
>NZ_QFZK01000010.1 GCF_003415675.1 Rhodoferax lacus | reverse complement strand
GGGCTTTTTCTTCCGGAGCTGCATCGATCTGATCGTAAGCCTTGGCAGAGCCGCCAAACTTGGCTGCCAGCACCGTGGTGATGGCTGCAGTCAGCGTGGTCTTGCCGTGGTCAACGTGGCCAATGGTACCCACATTGACGTGAGGCTTGGTACGTGTGAATTTTTCTTTACCCATGATCGAACTCCGAGAAGTAGTGAGATAAAAACATTAAAAGCCGCGTAGCCTCACCTCCAGAACGGAAGTGAGGCTACAAAACTGGTGCCCTTTGCGGGAATCGGACCCGCGACCTCTCCCTTACCAAGGGAGTGCTCTACCACTGAGCCAAAAGGGCGAAATTCATCACTGTCGTGAAACATCAACTGTGGAGCGGGGTAGGAGAATCGAACTCCTCGCTTTAGCTTGGAAGGCTAAGGTATTACCACTATACGAACCCCGCGCAATACGGGAACGCTAAACAGTCAACACGGTCACAGTCAACACATCACTGGTGGAGAGGGCTGGATTCGAACCAGCGTACTCGTAAGAGGGCAGATTTACAGTCTGCTGCCATTAACCACTCGGCCACCTCTCCTAGGTGAGCCACAGATTATGCCACGAAATTATGAAGCTCCGGCCTTCCAGGCCTCGGCTTGTGAAAAATGTCCACATCCGATAAAGGGCAGCGGAGGTCGCAGGGCCGACAGGGGTGACGGGTGGTTGGCCATCAGCACGCGATGGCGGCTGGCGTCAATCAAGGAGCGCTTGCTTTGGGCGTGGGAGCCCCACAGCATGAACACCACGGACTGGGGCAACTGCGACACCTGGCGAATGATCTGGTCGGTCAACACCTCCCAGCCGCGTTTGGCGTGGCTGGCGGGCTGACCCTCCTCCACCGTCAGGCAGGTATTGAGCAGCAGCACGCCCTGTTCGGCCCATGGCACCAGGCTGCCACCCGGACAGGGGAACACCGGCGGGGGCGTGCCCAGATCACGCTGCAGTTCCTTGAAGATGTTGCGCAGGGAGGGTGGGCAGGCCACACCGGGTGCCACGGAAAACGCCAGCCCTTCGGCCTGGCCGCGCCCGTGGTACGGGTCCTGCCCCAGGATGACGGTGTGCACTGCCTCTGGCGGCGTCAACAACAGGGCGCGCAGGGGTTGTGGCGGGAAGATGCAGGCCCCGGCGTCGAGGCGCTGCTGCAAAAAGGCCAGCAGCGTAAGGCCCGGCGCCGAGGCAAAAAAGGCGCTGACCAGCGGCTGCCAGCCTGAGGCCACCGGCCAGTCGGCGGGGTTGGCGCTTTGGAGCTGCTCCTTGTGCGGATCAGCCCCCCGTTCGTGCGGCGCCTGACCAAACAGTGTGCCCTGCATCAAACGCCCGCTTTCTTTCCGGTGGCTCAGCCGAACAGCTGGGCCAGCGCCTCGCCCGGCTCGGGCGCACGCATGAAGGCCTCGCCCACCAGAAAGGCGTTGATGCCGGCCGCCCCCATGCGCAGCACGTCGTCGCGGGTGTGGATGCCACTCTCCGTGACCAGGATGCGCTCGGCAGGCACCAAATGGCGCAGCGCCAACGTGGTGTCCAGCGAGACCTCAAAGGTCTTGAGGTTGCGGTTGTTGATGCCAAGCAGTGGCGTCTTGAGCTTCAGGGCGCGTTCCAGTTCGGCTTGGTCGTGCACTTCCACCAGCACCGCCATATCCAGCGCATGGGCAATCGCTTCCATGTCCTTCATCTGCGCATCGTCCAGGCAGGCGGCAATCAACAACACCGCGTCGGCGCCCATGGCGCGCGACTCGTAGATTTGGTAGGCGTCGACCATGAAGTCCTTGCGCAGCACCGGCAACTGGCAGGAGGCGCGCGCCTGCTTGAGGTAGTCGGCACTGCCCTGGAAGAACTGCGCATCGGTCAGCACCGACAGGCAGGCTGCGCCAAACTCGGCGTAGCTTTGCGCAATGTCTGCGGGGATGAAGTCTTCACGCAGCACGCCCTTGGAGGGGCTGGCCTTCTTCACTTCGGCAATCACTGCAGGCTGGCCTGCTGCGATCTTGGCGCGGATGGCGCCCACAAAGTCACGTGTCAGCACGCGGGACTCGGCGTCCGCCCGCACCACGTCCAGTGGCTTGCGTTTGGACGCCGCGGCAATCTCCTGCCGTTTGACCGCCACAATTTTGTCCAGAATATCGCTCATGTTGTCCTTAAGCTGCCAGGCGGGCAGAAAGTGCCGCCAGCGTAGTGAGTTTGGCCTTGGCCGCGCCAGAGGCTATGGCCGCATAGGCCTTTTCAATGCCGTCCTGCATGCTGGGCACGACATTGGCGGCATACAGGGCCACACCGGCGTTGAGCGCCACGATGTCCCGGGCCGCGCCAGGCTGGTTGTCCAGCACGCCCAGCAGCATGGCCATGGAACTGGCTGCATCTTCCACCTTGAGGGCGCGGTTGCTGGCCATGGGCAGGCCAAAGTCTTCGGGGTGGATCTCATATTCGCGGATTTCGCCGTTCTTCAATTCGCCCACCAGGGTGGATGCCCCAAGGGACACTTCGTCCATGCCGTCGCGGCCATAGACCACCACCGCATGTTCGGCGCCCAGGCGCTGCAGGGCACGCACCTGGATGCCCACCAAATCGGCGTGGAACACGCCCATCAGGATGTTGGGCGCGCCGGCCGGGTTGGTCAGCGGCCCCAGCAAATTGAAGATGGTCTTGATACCCATCTCGCGGCGCACCGGTGCCACATTCTTCATGGCGGGATGGTGGTTGGGCGCGAACATGAAGCCCACGCCGGTTTCTTCCAGGCACTGGGCAATCTGCGCGGGCGTGAGGTTGATGCTCACCCCCAGCGCCTCCATCACATCGGCGCTGCCGCTCTTGCTGCTGACGCTGCGCCCGCCGTGCTTGCTCACGCGCGCACCGGCGGCGGCGGCCACAAACATGGCGCAGGTGGAAATGTTGAAGGTGTGCGAACCGTCCCCGCCGGTGCCCACGATGTCCACCAAATGGGTCTTGTCCGCCACCTCTACCTTGGTGGAGAACTCGCGCATGATTTGCGCGGCGGCAGTGATCTCGCCGATGGTTTCCTTCTTGACTCGCAGGCCTGCCGTGATGGCTGCAATCATCACCGGCGAGACCTCGCCGGACATGATCTGGCGCATCAGGTGCAGCATCTCGTCGTGAAAAATCTCGCGGTGTTCAATGGTGCGCTGCAGAGCCTGCTGCGGCGTGATGAGACCTTTGGATTGGGGCATGGTTGAGTCCTTAGGATGCGGGGTTGTCAGTGAGTGCGAGCTTGCAGCCAAACGCAATAAAAAGCGAACCGGCCACGCGGTCCAGCCAGTGCATGCGCGCCTGCAGGCCGCCAGCCTTTTGCGCCAGCCAGACAGCCGCCACGGCCCAGCCCAAGTTGACCCACACGGCGTTGAAATTGAACAGCAGACCCAGCAGCAAAAAGGCCAGTGGCTTGTGCTCCACCGTGGGCGCTATGAACTGCGGCAAAAAGGCCAGAAAGAACACTGCCACCTTGGGGTTCAGGGCATTGGTCCAGAAGCCGCGCAGAAAGATGGTTTTGAGTTCTCCGCTGGCTGCCGAATGCCTTGCCGGCACATCACCTGCAGGCACAGCCTCCAGAATCTCACCAGCATCTGCCCGCAACGGGGAATCCGACACCATCGGCGCCTGCGAGAACAGCATGCGCGTGCCCACATACACCAGGTAGCCCGCACCCAGCCACTTGAGCACGGTGAACGCCGTGCTGGAAGCCAGCATCAGCGCACTCACCCCCACGGCGGCGGCAAAGATATGGACAAAGCAACCGGCGGTAATGCCCAGGGCCGCTATCAGCCCTGCGCGCAGGCCGTGGCGCAGCGACTGGCTGATGATGTAGAGCACATCCGGCCCGGGCGTGAGGTTGAGCAGCAGGCCCGCAGCGATGAACAGCAACAGTTGATCCAGCGGCATGGCGTGCCCTTACGCGGCAAAGAAGCTGCGCACTGAGGCCACGGCGCGGTCTACGGCAGCGGCATCCACATCCAGGTGCGTGACAAAGCGCAGGCGGTACAAACCTGTGATGAGCACGCCCTGGGCCTTGAGATGGTCCTGCAGCGCATTCGAGCGCTCGCGTGCCGCACCTACCAGGTCCACAAACACAATGTTGGTCTGCGGCGCCTCGACCTCCAGGCCTTGTATGCCGCGCAGGCCCTCGGCCAAGCGCAGGGCCAGGGCATGGTCCTCGCCCAGTCGGACTACCTGGTGGTCCAGTGCATACGACGCAGCCGCCGCCAGCATGCCGGCCTGGCGCAGGCCGCCCCCGGCCATCTTGCGGATGCGGTGGGCGCGGGCAATGAAGTCCCGGCCGCCACACAGGGCAGAGCCAATGGGCGCGCCCAGGCCCTTGCTGAAGCACACCGAGGTACTGTCAAAACAGGCGGCAATGGCGCGGGCTTCTGCGTACACATCGGTTCCGTTTTGCGCCGCTTGCGCGGTGGCGGCATTGAACAGGCGTGCACCGTCCAGGTGGCGACTCAGGCCTTTGCTTGCAGCCAATGCAGTGGCCGCCTGCACATAGGCAAACGGCAAGAGCTTGCCGCCCCAGGTGTTCTCCAGGGTCAGCAGGCGGGTCTTGGCGAAATGGGCGTCGTCGGGTTTGATGGCGGCCTCGATATCGGCAAGCGCCAGTGTGCCATCCGGCTGGTGGCTCAAGGGCTGCGGCTGCACGCTGCCCAGCACGGCAGCACCCCCGCCTTCCCAGCGGTAGGTGTGGGCCAGCTGGCCGACGATGTACTCGTCGCCACGCTGGCAGTGGGCCAGGATGCCGCACAGATTGCTTTGCGTGCCGGTGGGCATGAAGAGCGCTGCTTCAAAGCCCAGCATGGCTGCAATTTTCTCCTGCAGGGCGTTGACGCTGGGGTCATCGGCAAACACGTCGTCGCCCAGAGGCGCGGCCGCCATGGCGGCACGCATGCCCTCGGTGGGTTGGGTGACTGTGTCACTGCGAAAATCTGCCGTGGCGTTCATGTTCACTCCAGAAAGTTCTTCAGCATGGCGTGGCCATGCTCAGTGAGTATGCTTTCCGGGTGGAACTGCACGCCTTCCATGCGCACCGCAAACGGCAGGCCGGTGTGGCGCACGCCCATGATTTCGCCGTCATCAGTCCAGGCGGTGATAGCCAACTCTTTGGGGCAGCTGCTGCGCTCAATCGCCAGCGAGTGGTAGCGGTTCACGGTGAATTTTTCGGGCAGCCCGGCAAACACGCCCTCTTGCGTGGTGGTGATCACCGAGGTCTTGCCGTGCATGAGCTGCTGCGCGCGGATGATGTTGCCGCCCAGCGCCGCACCAATGCTCTGGTGGCCCAGACAGACGCCCAAAATTGGCAGCTTGCCCATGAAGTGGCGAATGGCGGGCACCGAGATACCGGCTTCATTCGGCGAGCAAGGGCCAGGAGAGACCACCAGGCGGTCGGGCTTGCGAGCGGCGATCTCTTCGAGTGTGATTTCATCGTTGCGGAAGACTTCCACCTCGGCACCCAATTCACCGAAATACTGGACGATGTTGTAGGTGAAGCTGTCGTAGTTGTCCACCATCAGCAGTTTGATTTTGTGTGTCATGGTGCTTACTCCAGTCCTTCTTCCACCAGCTCGCTGGCGCGCAGCAAGGCGCGGGCCTTGGCTTCGGTTTCTCTCCATTCCAGCTCGGGCACGCTGTCGGCCACCACACCGGCGGCGGCCTGCACGTACAGGGTCTGGTTCTTGATGATGCCGGTGCGGATGGCAATGGCCACATCCATATCGCCGGCGTAGCTCAGGTACCCACAGGCGCCGCCATAGATGCCGCGCTTGATGGGCTCCAACTGGTCAATCAGCTCCATGGCGTGCACCTTGGGCGCGCCGGTCAGTGTGCCCGCAGGGAAGGTGGCCTTGAGCACGTCCATGCTGGTCATGCCGTCCAGCAGCGTGCCTTCCACATTGCTGACGATGTGCATCACATGGCTGTAGCGCTCCACACAAAACGCGTCGGTGACCTGCACCGTGCCGGTCTTGGCGATGCGGCCAATGTCGTTGCGGGCCAGGTCAATCAGCATCACGTGCTCGGCGCGTTCCTTGGGGTCGTTCACCAGCTCGTGCTCGGCAGCCCGGTCCAGTTCGGGGGTGGCGCCACGGGGGCGGGTACCGGCCAGAGGGCGGATGGTGACTTTTTGCTCGGTAACGCCGTCGTTCACCACTTGTTCTTGTCGCACCAGGATCTCGGGCGAGGCGCCCACTACATGGAAGTCGCTGCCCTGCCCGTCCGCGCCGCTGAAGTTGTAGTAGTACATGTACGGGCTGGGGTTGAGCGCGCGCAGGGCCCGGTACAGGCTCAAGGGCGACTCGGTGTAGCGCTTCTTGATGCGCTGGCCCACCTGTACCTGCATGAAGTCGCCCCCGGCGATCAGCTCCTTGGCGCGCTCCACGGCTGCGATGTAGTCGGCCTTGGCAAAGTCGCGCACCGCCTCATGGCTCTGGCTGGGGCGTATCTCGGGCGCTACCACGGCCTGCGCCAATTGCGCGCGCAGGGTGGCCAGACGGGCCCGGCCCAGCGCAAAGGCATCGGGCAGCGCCGGGTCCACATACACAATCAGGTGCAGCTTGCCCGACAGGTTGTCGATCACGGCCAGCTCTTCGGTTTGCAGCAGCAGGATGTCGGGTGTGCCCAGCTCGTCTGGCGGGCAGCTGGCTTCGAGCTTCTTCTCGATGTAGCGCACCGCGTCGTAGCCAAAGTAACCGGCCAGGCCGCCGCAAAAGCGCGGCAGACCGGGCTGCAGAGCCACCTTGAAGCGGCTTTGGTACTGGGCAATGAAGTCCAGCGGGTTGGCCTTGGAGGTTTCCACCACCACGCCATCGGTCACCACCTCGGTGCGGGCCGCATCGCCAAAACCGCTGGCGCGCAACAGGGTGCGCGCTGGCAGGCCGATGAAACTATAACGGCCAAAACGCTCGCCGCCCACCACCGACTCCAGCAGAAAGCTGTAGGGTGCGGGCTCCGTCTCGCCGGGCTTGCGCGCCAGCTTGAGGTAGAGGGAGAGCGGGGTTTCCAGGTCCGCAAAGGCCTGGGCCATGAGCGGTATGCGGTTGAAGCCTTGGTCGCGCAGGGCTTGGAATTGGGTTTCAGTCATCACGGTGCTCGTGCCTTTATCCAGAAATGCAATCGGTGTCCCCGGTCAAGGGGCGAGAGAGCGCGTCACTCAACCGCAGGGAATCTTGGCAACTCCGGGGGCAAGGTCGGCCGCGCTGTGCGAGCCCATCCGCCCGGCATACGTCGCAATCTCAGAACAAGGTCAGGAGAAGGACGTGGGGACGCGCTCAGCCAAAGCAGGCGAGGTCCGCCAGGGCCAGGCTCCCCGGTCGCTACAACCCGTAATGGTGATGCGGTGAATAAACATAGCCCCAGTGTAGCAAACCCTGGTCCAGTGGCGGGCAGCTAAAACCCGCAAGTATTTGCTGACTGCCGCTGCATTGCGTCAAAATTGCACCTGCGCCTACTGGGCACGCCACATTACGAAGGACCGGGGATGAAACTCAGCCTGAAACTGCCACTGGCATTTGCCCTCACTCTGACTCTGTTGCTGGCAGGCGCCCTGTTTGGCATCTGGAAGCTCAATTCCGCAGTAGCCCACTTTGAAGTAGATGTGCTGCACGAGGTAGCCGCACAGAACAAGGGCGCCGAAATTGCCTCCCACTTCGCCGTCGCCATCCAGGAGTGGAAGAACACGCTGCTGCGTGGCTCCGACCCCAAGGACCTGGACAAGTACTGGTCTTCGCACCAGAAGGAAATGGGCGCAGTCAATGCCCGAATTCTGGAACTCGAAAAACTGGTCGACGCGCAAAGTGAAGTGCACCCCTTGGTAACCAAACTGCGGGGCGACATGGAGTCCGCGCAGGCAGGCTATGTTGCAGCGTTTGAAGCCTTCAAGGCGGCCGGCAATGATCCGGTGGCAGGCGACAAGGCGGCCAAGGGCCGGGACAGGGCCGCCACCGCCACCTTGAATGAACTGCGCACCGCTCTCACAGTGGCTGAGGCCCGCTCGTCCGAGATCGCAGTCAGCAGCGCCAGGACGGCCAACCGCGTGGCGATAACCGTCATGTTGCTCATCAGCATTGTCACCATGGGCGGCAGCGTATGGCTCAGTCGGCACATTGCCAATGACCTTAGCCAGGCGGTGCATTTGGCCCAAAGCGTAGCCCAGGGCGACCTGAGTTCGCGGGTAGAGACGCGGGGCCATGACGAGATTGCTGCGCTGATGCGCGCGCTGGGCGCCATGCAGGACAACCTGGCATCCCTGGTGGCCCGCGTGCGCCAAGGCGCAGAGAGCCTGGCCAATGCCAGCACGGAGATTGCCCAGGGCAACCACGACCTGTCGGCGCGCACCGAACAACAGGCCGCAGCCCTGCAACAAACCACCTCCAGCATGGCGGCACTGGGCTCCACCGTGAACCACAGTGCTGACAGCGCGCGCCAGGCCAACCAGCTGGCCACCAATGCCTCCAGCGTGGCCGTCCGCGGCGGCGAGGTGGTGGGCCAGGTGGTGGAAACCATGAAGGGCATCAACGACAGCTCGCGCAAGATTGCCGACATCATTGGCGTGATTGACGGCATTGCCTTTCAGACCAATATTCTGGCGCTCAATGCCGCCGTGGAAGCCGCCCGCGCGGGCGAACAGGGAAGAGGCTTTGCCGTGGTCGCCTCCGAGGTGCGGGCGCTGGCGGGGCGCTCCGCTGAAGCGGCCAAGGAAATCAAGACCCTGATTGGCGCCAGTGTGGAGCGCGTGGAACACGGCACCGCCCTGGTCGACCAGGCTGGCACCACCATGGGTGAAGTGGTCAACGCCATCCGGCGCGTGACGGATATCGTCGGCGAAATCAGCTCAGCCAGTTCCGAGCAGAGCGTGGGTGTCTCCCAGGTCGGGCAAGCCATAGGACAGATCGACCAGGCTACCCAACAGAACGCCGCACTCGTGGAAGAAATGGCCGCTGCGGCAAGTGGGCTCAAGAACCAGTCACTGGAGCTTGTGAACGCAGCCTCCGTGTTCAAGCTGCAGGGCCATGCGACGCAGGCTGCACCTTCGTACTCCATGGGTACACCGCCCAGTCGCCCGCCGATGCTGGCTACCAAACCTGCGCAGCGTCAGCTGGCTTCTGGCACCAGAGCGCTCAAAGCACCAGCCACCACCCCGGCAAAACCTGCAGCGAAAGCCCCCAGCCCCAAACTGGTGGCGCCTGCCAAAGCGGCGCCTGCTCCCGCACAAACCGCTTCGGGCGATGAGGAGTGGGAGACCTTCTAGAACTGTTGATGCGCAGCGCCTGAATCAGGCGGCCAGCTCGCGCCGCATGGCGTCCACCACCGCCTTGTAGTCGGTTTTGCCAAAGATGGCGCTGCCGGCCACAAAGGTGTCGGCACCGGCATCGGCCACACGGCGGATGTTGTCGGTCTTGATGCCGCCGTCCACTTCCAGACGAATATCCTTGCCGCTCGCGGTGATGCGGCGGCGCACGTCCTCAATCTTGCGCAGGGCCGAGTCAATAAAGCTCTGGCCGCCAAAGCCGGGGTTGACGCTCATGATCAGCACCAGGTCGATGTCGTCAATCACCCAGTCCAGCACATCCAGCGGTTCGGCCGGGTTGAACACCAGGCCAGCCTTCACGCCCTTGGACTTGATGGCCTGGATGCTGCGGTGCACGTGGCCACTGGCGTCCGGGTGGAAGCTGATCAGGTCGGCACCGGCCTCGGCAAAGCCGGCGGCCAGCGCGTCCACGGGCGAGATCATCAGGTGCACATCAATCGGCACAGCCACACCAGCGGCCGTCTTGGCATGGGGCTTGAGGGCGGCGCAGACCATGGGGCCGAAGGTCAGGTTGGGCACATAGTGGTTGTCCATCACGTCAAAGTGGATCCAGTCGGCACCGGCGGCGATGACGTTGCTGACCTCCTCGCCCAGGCGGGCAAAGTCGGCGGAGAGGATGGAGGGGGCGATGCGAAAGGTCATGGTGTTGGCTTTGGTATGGGCTTTGGAGGCTGTATTTCTGCGGCGCTATTTTCGCAGTTAGCATTGCGCCATGTCCAAGTATGATTTTTTGGTGGAAGTCGCACCACAATACCTTCCCGACCAAAGCAACCCGGACGAGGATCTGTACGTCTTCGCCTACACCATCACCATCACCAATACCGGTGAGGTCACGGCCCAGCTGATCTCCCGCACCTGGAACGTCAACGACGCCAACGGCCACACCGAAAAGGTCAAGGGCCTGGGCGTGGTGGGCCAACAGCCCCTGCTCAAACCCGGCCAGTCGTTTGAATACACCAGCGGCACGCGCCTGCGCACACCGACCGGCACCATGCACGGCAGCTTCTTCTGTGTGGCCGAGGACGGCGAGAAGTTTGACGCCGATGTGCCCATGTTTGTGCTCGACGCCCTGAGCGGCGACCACGGCCTAGGCAAGTCCCGCACCCTGCACTAGGCGACTACCGCGACACCACACAGCCCATGACAAAAACCGCCCGCGACCTGCCTGCCCTGCTGGAGGCACTGGATCCGGAAGCGGACTTGGTGCACCGCCACCTCTGGCTGATTGAACTGCTGGACTGGATACGCGGCCCCAAAGCCTCGGCCTCCACCGCCATCGGCCATATCGAGATGCTGCTGGACGTGCTGGAAGCCCGCCCTGAAACACGCGCACAGTTCCAGCACTGGTGGCGCCAGCTGCTGACCTCGGTGGAGCTGAGCAGCCTGCTGTCGGACTACGGTTTTTCCGCGCGCAACGCCTTTGTGAGCGAACTGGTGCAGCGCCTGCACCACCGCTGGCTGCCCGCCTCGCCCCAGACCACCGATGCGGCCGAGCTGTTTGCCCTGGTGATGTCGCACCCACAAGACGCGCAGTGGCTCTCCGCCCTGCCCCCGGCGCTGCTGCAGCGCCTGGCTTTCATCCTGACCATGCCGTCGGACGGCCACCATGTGAAGGAGCACCCTGGCCTGACACACTGGCAGGACACCTTGCTGGACGCCCTGACCTTTTGCACCAGCCAGATCCGCGCCACCGGCTTTTCGCCTGAGATCCGCCTGCGCATGGACAGCACGGCGCGCGAGCACAGCCCGTTTCGCGAACTCACCACCAGCTTTGACAGCGTGCGCGACGCCTGGCTGAGCGGCCAGGGACTGACCGAGGCGGCGCTGGCCTACACGCAGCAGCTGGATGCCTGCAACCAGGCGGCCTCCACCGTCTACCAGCATCTGGATGCGCATGGCATATCGGTGGACCTGGTGTTCCGCTTGCGCCAGCTGCGCGACCGCATTGGGCGTGCGCGCACCCTGCTGACCTGCCTGCTCGACGATGCGCAGCACCAGCACGCCGCACAGCTGCTGTCGCACCTGGCCACACGCGAGCAGGACCTCAAAAGCGTGGGCGCGCTGATCCAGAGCAGCTCTTCCCTGCTGGCGGCCAAGGTGGCCGAGCGCAACTCGGAAACCGGCGAACACTACATCACCCGGGACCTGGGCGAGTACCGCACCATGTTGAACCAGGCCGCCGGTGGCGGGGTGCTGACCGCCCTGACCACAGCCCTGAAGTTCGCCGTGATGGCCCTGGGCTTGAGCGCCTTCTGGTACGGCTTTTGGGCCGGAGTGGTGTATGCCGCCAGCTTCGTGCTGATCCAGCTGCTGCACTTCACCCTGGCCACCAAGCAGCCTGCCATGACGGCCCCGGCCATGGCCGCCAAGCTCAAGGACGTATCCACCCCGCAGGCGCTGGACGCCTTTGTGGACGAGGTGGCGCACCTGGTGCGCTCGCAAACGGCGGCCGTCATTGGCAATGTGGCGCTGGTGTTTCCGGCCACCATCCTGCTGGCGCTGGGTGTGCAGCAGATACGCGGTGCGCCCATGATCGATGAGGCCACCGCCCACTACGTGCTGCATTCGCTCACCCTGCAGGGCCCCAGCGTCCTGTACGCCGCCTTCACCGGCGTGCTGCTGTTTTCCAGCAGCATCCTGGCGGGCTGGGTGGAGAACTGGTTTGTGCTGCACCGGCTGGACTCGGCCATGCGCTACAACCCGCGCTTTACTGCCGTGCTGGGTGTGAAACGTGCGGCGCGCTGGGCGCGCTTCTGGCGCCACAACATCTCGGGTCTGGCGGCCAATATTTCACTGGGCTTCATCATGGGGCTCACCCCCTCCATCATGGGCTTCTTCGCCATTCCGCTGGATGTGCGCCACGTCACGCTCTCTTCTGGCCAGCTGGGTGCAGCCTGCGCCACCCTGGGCACCGAGGTGCTGCAGATGCCTGAGTTCTGGTGGGCCGTGGCGGCCATTCCACTCATTGGCCTGATGAACGTCAGCGTGAGCTATTACTTTGCCTTTCGCGTGGCCCTGCGTGCGCACGACGTGTCGGACATTGGCCGCAGCCTGATCTACAAGAGCATCGGCCGTCGCCTGCTGTCCGCGCCCTTGAGCTTTGTCTGGCCGGTCAAAAGCAGTACTACATAGGCTGCATGCCATGGGTGAGTTCGACCTGATCAAGCGCTTTTTTACCCGCCCCACGCCGCGTGCCGTGCTGGGTGTGGGTGACGATTGCGCCCTGCTGCAGCCCGCCCCCGGCATGCAGTTGGCCATCTCCTGCGACATGCTGGTGAGCGGACGCCACTTCTTCCCCGATGTAGACCCGCGTGCCCTGGGCCACAAGGCCCTGGCCGTGAACCTGAGCGACCTGGCCGCCTGCGGTGCTTCGCCCCTGGCCTTCACCCTGGCATTGGCCCTGCCAGAGGCTGACCCGGCCTGGCTGGAGCCGTTTTCGCAGGGCCTGCTGACACTGGCCGATGCGCAGGGCTGCGAGCTGATTGGAGGCGACACCACGCAGGGGCCGCTGAATATCTGCATCACGGTGTTTGGTGAAGTGCCCGCCGGATTGGCGCTGCTGCGCAGCGGCGCGCAGGCCGGTGACGATGTGTATGTGAGCGGCACACTGGGCGATGCCAACCTGGCGCTGACGCACATGATGCGGGAGAGACAGGAAGGCACTGCTACCGCCTTGCCACCTCTGCGGCTCAACGCAGCCGACTTGGCCCGGGCGCGCCAGCGCCTGGAGCAACCCACACCGCGCGTGGCTTTGGGTATGGCGCTGCGCGGCATTGCCACCGCAGCCGCTGACATCAGCGACGGCCTGCTGGGTGACCTGGGCCACATCCTGGAGCGCTCTGGCAAGGGCGCCACGCTGGATACCACGCGCGTCTTCACGCTGCTGGGCGCGCACCACTACGCAATGGAGGCAGCTACCCTGCTGGCGGGCGATGCCGTGCGCATGCAGGTGCTGCAGCATGTGCTTAGCGGTGGTGATGACTACGAGCTGGTGTTCACCGCGCCGCCCGACCGCGCCGCCGCTGTGCAGGCCGCAGCCTTGGCCAGTGGCACGCCGGTCACGCGTGTAGGCCGCATTGACGCCGAGCCGGGCCTGCGCCTGCTGGATGGACAAGGGCGCCTGCTGTCACCGCACAATTTCCAATCGTTTGATCACTTTGCTGGCACGGCCTGACAGCTGCTGAAGCCGCTGGCGGCCAAAGCCCCGCAACGCTTCAGGGCAGCCGTAATCTGGCTGTCGGTACATCTTGACATCTTCACGTAGAACTTCCTTGTTGGAAAATTCCACTTTTTGGACCTTTGGTTTATCGGGAGGATTACCCAAGCATAGGGCGAATTCGCGCCACCGGTGTTTGCCAAAATGAACGCCGCCAATCCTGAATCGACATTCCCATTGTTCGATAGTAGTTGCGCAGATTTCCCGTTTACCGGCGGGCCAAATTGCGCGCTAGGATCGTATCTCTCTTTGTCGTTGTATGCGTCAATGATCATTCCTTTTGTCAGGTCCTCGCCACCGTAGCTGCTATTGCGCATGGCATCTTCAATTTGCTTTTGTGTGTATTTGCCGCCGCTCTTTGCTGCAAGGCTTCTTGCAGCTTGCCGCTCAGTCGGATGCAACTGCCGGTTATTCGCATCCTGATTGAACCCGGCCGCAGCCCCCGCAGTACCGCCCACTGCCGCCCCAACCGTTGCCGCCATGGCACCGCATGCAAGGCCACACGCGCTGCGCCACCTTCCTCCCACTGCGCTATGCCCGCTGCATCGTTGCTGACCCTGGCCTCGGCCAGCTTCTGCGCCGCATAGTCCCCCACCGCCTTGCTGGCCTGCTGCCCAAAGCTGCTGGTGATCGCAACTTGGGCATTGATGTCGCCCTTGACCTTGTCGGCATCAAAGACCTTCTGGATGCCAGTCTGCGCATCGCCGGTTCTGACATTCAGGTTGCCCGCAATGCCCGATATGCCCGCCTGTGTGGTGCTGGCCGCATTGCTCTTGGCCTCTCCCACTCCGGCGCTGCCGCCGGCCATACTGCCCACCCCCACGCTGACCTGGCTGGACTCGGCCTTGTAGCTGGCCGTGTTCTGCACATCGCTGATGCTGAGCTTGCCATCGGTCTGGAAGCTGTTCTTGCCTTGCTCCACTGCACTCTGGGTGCTGGCGACCACGCCGCCGCTCAGAGTGGTGTCACCCTTGACCTTGACCTGGAAGCCCCCGTCCCCCGCCTGGATGCCGCTTTGCTCCTGCACGCTCTGGAAGTTGCTGTTGGTCTTGCTGCTGCCCGCGCTCAAGGAGGCGCCCGACATCGTGCCCACGCCGATGGTCACCGAGGCACTGCTGTTCTGGCTGCTCTCGGCATATGTGCTCTTGTCCTGCAGGCTGGCGATGACCAGGTTGCCACCCACATCAGCGCTAACCGTGTTGCCCTTGACCACAGCGCCTTTGAGGGTGGTGTAGCCGCCGCTCTGGATGGCTACCGTGTTGCCGGTAACCTGGGTGTTGGTGTAGTCGGTGTCAGCTCCGTTGCCTTGGCCGTTGGCGCTGCTGGCGCTTAAGCTTATGCCGTAGCCGGTTTTGGCCCCCAGGGAGAACGACACACCCAGGCTGTTGCTGCTGGAGCTGTTGCTGCTGGTCTGCGTGGTGCTGTTCGCAGCGGCCAGCAGGTTCACCTGGTTGTCGGCGTTCAAGGTTACGGCCTTGCCAGCCTCGATGGTGCTGCCTTGCACGGTGAGGTTGCTGAATTGGCCCGCACGGTTGAAAAAAATTGGGTATGAAGAAATGGGTGCTGTTTCAAAAGCTCAGGCTGAAACCCGCAACGGTCTGCGCCGTGCGAAAGCCATCCGGCTTGTTCAGCTGTGTGCCCACAAACAGGTCGTACTGCAGCTTGCTTTTGGAAACCTTGAAGCTGCCACGCAAACCCAACACGCCGCCACTGAGCGTGTTGCCCAGCAGCCTCTCGCTGCCGGGGCCACCAACTTCACCCGCGTCCAGACCCAGATAGGCTTCCTGACCAGAGTCACCCAGGGCCAGGCTGAAATCGTTGCGCAAGGTCCAGCCACGTTCGGCCGCCAGGCTGGATTCGCCATCAAAGCCACGCACCGAGTAGCGCCCGCCAATGGCCAGGCGGTCTTGCGGTGTCAGTGGCGTGCTGTTGTCCTGCACATGCAGGCTCACGTTGTATCGGGCGCTGTGCTGCGTCACCTGGAAGGGCACGGCCGCTGTGACCTCCAGGCTCCACAGGCCAAACCGGGAGCGGCCTTCGTTGAACGTTTCCTCGGGTGCGGCTATGGAATCGAAGTCACCGGTGCCGCGCTTGTAGGCCAGACTGGCCTCCAGCGTGGCGTCACCCACAGGCTCTTTGTGGTTGGCACCCAGTTCCCAACCACCCACCACCCGGCGCTGCACCTGCACTTCGGTGTCGTCAATGAAGTTGTTGCTCCTGCGCTGCCAGGCCTTGAGGCTGAGGCTGGTCTTGCGCACGGCGTCGCGGTAGACCAGGCGGCTGAGTTTGAGTTCGCTGTTCTCGCTGGTGCCGCTGTAGACGTAATCCTGGTTCAGGCCCGCGATGTTCTGGAAGTAGCGGCTGCTGCTGTAGGTGGCGCCCAGCAACCAGTACCCCAGGGGCAGGCTGTAGTGCACGGTGTTGCCACGGGTGCCGCGCGCTCCGGCATCGCCACCGCCCAGATCGTGGTTGGCTGTGAAGTAGAACAGGTCACTCAGGCCCAGCGGGTTGTCCAGGGACAAAGTGGCACTGCCCTGGTAAATACCGGTGCCTTTGCTGCCGCTGTCGTCCACTGTCAATGACAGCCGAAGGGGGGAGCGTTGCTGGTAGCTGATGACCAGATCGCTTTGGCCCGGGGCTGCGTTGTCTTGTGCAGGCTCAATCTGGATGTCCGCCTCTGCAGTGGGCACACGCTTGAGGTTCTCCAGGCCCTGCTCCACATCGCGCAGGTTCAGTAGATCGCCGCTGTGGATGGGAACGGTGTTGCCCAGGCGCACACCGGGCATGCCTGCGTCCTTGAAACGGATGGTGTTCACATGCCCGGGAATCAGCGTGAGGGCCAGGGTGCCACTGCTGAGGTCCTGCTCTTGCGCCAGCACGCGGCTGGTGACAAAGCCGCGCTGCAGCAGGCTTTGCTGGGCGCGCTTGAGCACCAGTGCAACGCCTTGGGCGCCCAGGCATTTGCCCTTGGGGGAGTCATCGCCTTGGGGGCCTGCCAGGGCGGCCATTAGCCAGACAAACTCGTCGCTCTGCAAATTGGCGCGGTCTGTGGATACCGCCGCTTGGTCGACATTGCTGATTTGCAGGGCATCTATGCGAAAGCACGGGGACTCTGAACGGGATAGCCTGGTGGATTCCAGCGCAATGGCAGGTGACTGCACATCCACCGAAGACTCCTCTCGTTGGCGCTGGGCTTGCGTGCGCTCGTCCTGTCGGCGCAATTCGGGGCTGGGATCGGGTGGGGTAATTTTCGTGCTCTGGGCATGCACCGGCAACGCCACTGCCAGGGCACTGAACAACATGCTGACCACTAGCGGCGAAGGCCGTTTCGGGTGCGGTTGGGTGAATGGATTGCGGAAGTGTTTCATCTCTGGGCCGTCCCTGTGTTGCGTTGTGCATTGATGTTTCGCAAGTTTGTTGACTTGCTTCTTTGCGATCGCACTGCAATGCCCATCGTTGAACACTCTGATAAAAAACAGGCAGGGTGAATGCACTGTCGATCACTCACAGTGCAAGGCCTGCGGCTCTTGGATAATCCCCCCCATGCAAGACCGTTCCTCCGACCCCATAGACGTGGAAGTAACCGTCTTCCCCGAAGACCCGGGCCAGCCCGCCCCCATTGACCGTCCCAGCGTGCGCTTCATGCTGTCGCACCCGGCGCACTGGTTTGCCCTGGGTTTTGGCTCCGGCCTGTCGCGCATTGCGCCGGGCACGGCGGGTACGCTGTGGGCCTGGATCAGCTATGTGGTGCTGTCGCAGTGGCTGACTACCACCGCCTGGGGCTGGGTGATTGCGGCTTCGCTGCCGCTGGGCTGGTGGGCCTGCACGGTCACAGCGCGCAATATGCGGGTGCTGGACCCGGGCAGCATCGTGTGGGACGAGGTGGCAGCCTTCTGGCTGGTGCTGTGGCTGGTGATGCCGGCCAGCCTGGCCGCGCAGGCCATGGCCTTTGGCCTGTTCCGTTTCTTTGATGCGGTCAAGCCCGGCCCGGTGGGTTGGGCCGATGCCCTGTTCCACCACGTCAACCCGCACACCGACCGCCATGCCTGGACCAAGGCGGGCTTTGGCATCATGTTCGATGACCTGGTGGCTGCAGCCTGCACGCTGCTGGTGATTGCGGTCTGGAAATTTCTCTGATGCCAAACCTGCAGCCGCCGGGTACGGCACACCTCTGCACGCAACTGGCAGCAACACTGTTGGCGCAACAGCGCATGCTGGCCACGGCCGAGAGCTGCACCGGCGGCCTGATTGCCGCCGCCTGCACCGATCTGGCGGGCTCCAGCGAATGGTTTGAACGTGGCTTTGTGACCTACTCCAACGCGGCCAAGAGCGACATGCTGGGCGTGGATGCGCAGCTGATTGCCCGCCATGGCGCAGTCAGCGAAATCGTGGCGCGGGCCATGGCCCAGGGCGCCTTGCAACAGTCTTTGGCCCAGGTGTCGGTGGCCGTGACGGGCGTGGCCGGACCCAGCGGCGGCAGTGCGGACAAGCCGGTGGGCACCGTGTGGTTTGCCTGGGGTCTGCCCGGTGCCGTCCACTCGGAAATGCGGCGCTTCAACGGTGACCGCGCCGCTGTGCGTGCCGCCACCGTGCAGCATGCGCTGCAGCGCCTGCTGACCCTGCTCAACACCCAGACTTGAGCACTACTGGGAAGGCACTGCCAGGTCGCTTGACAACTCTCAACCGAAGGCGATAAATAAAACTAATTTTTTATATAAAGTTAGTTAAAAACACTATCTTTTTCTTCATGAAGACGCATTCTATCCGTTCATTTCAACCACTTGAAAAGGATAGAAACCATGACACTGACAGAAATTTCCCGGCTTGTTCAAGGCATCTTTGACAACATCTTCAACTCGGTCACGCAGGCCGAGCCCGGGGGCAAGCCGGTCGCCCAAGCATCGTCTACGGTGTTGACCCTGATGAAGCCGGGCCTTGCGATCAATTCCGCAGACTTCCGTAACCCCTGGACCCCAGGCAACAGCAGCGGCAGCCAGGGCTCCGCCATCCATACCGCCCAGTTGGTTGATGCCGCACCGAAGATGTCTACGCTTTATACGGACAGTGGAGTCACCATCACCGAGATCTACAAGCAGATGCTCGATGGTGTGCACATTCCAGCGCAGGCACCCAACCCGGCGATTGAAAAGCAGTTGCAGGATGCCGAAAACTATCTGTTCCGTCTGGTGGACGTGACCGACCCCGACACGGGTGTCGTCACCAAGAAGAAGATGGAGTCGCAGGTGTACCGCGACTATCTGGACAACCAGTCGGCCTACAACAGCGCGCGGGTTGCTTATATCGGCGCTTTCATGGAAGCGCAGAAAACAGCGACAGGCAAGAACACCTGGCCCATGATTGCCTCCACGCTGCAAATTCCGGTCAAGACGGCCTATGACCGTTGGCGTGCAGAAGATGCCAGCAAGGTGGAACAAAACCTGGCCATCAAAACAACCTCGACCCAGAACGCCTTGCAACTGGCTTGGAAGCAAGCGCAGGACCTGTACGAGGGCTACGGCGTGGTGCTGGATGACACCGGCACTGGTTTGTCACCGAAGGTGCAACGCGTCTCCCTGTTGCCCTCTGACTGGTTCAGCAGTACCAGCACATCCAGCGGCTGGACCACCTTCGATTCAGCCTCCAGCAATGTAGCGACCAGTTCCTCGTCCGACTTCACCTCGTATGGCGGTTCGGCTGGCTTTAGCCTGGGGCTGTTCAGCATTGGCGGGTCGGCCGGTCATTCCAGTTCACAGCAACAGGCCAGCTCCGAAACCAGCAACCTGCGCATCAGCTTTGAATACACCCTGGTCACCATCCGGCGCCCCTGGATGAACTTCAGCCTCTTTGGCACCAAGGGCTGGGACTTGGGCAATCTCTACAAAAAAGGCCTGATTTCCAACGGCAGTAA
Source organism: Rhodoferax lacus (assembly GCF_003415675.1). Lineage (GTDB taxonomy): Bacteria > Pseudomonadota > Gammaproteobacteria > Burkholderiales > Burkholderiaceae_C > Allorhodoferax > Allorhodoferax lacus. The sequence continues at coordinate 133,258 of NZ_QFZK01000010.1, read as the reverse complement.
AGTAGGCCAGAACAGCGCCAGACTGCCGCTGCTGCCGACCTCGTTTGTGGTGGCACGCAAGGTCAAGATTTCTGCCAACTGGGCCAAGGCGGATTGGGATCTGATCACCTCCAAGACGAGTGGTGGTGGCGGCTTTGGTATCGGGCCCTTCTCGATCTCTGGCAGCTATTCGCATTCGAGTTCCAAGCAGACATTCAACTCGGCTTTGGCCGGCGGCACCATCACCGTGCCGGGTGTGCAGATCATCGGCTTTATCAACCAGGTCGTGCCTTACTGCCCGCCGGCCTGACCTGCTATCAGCCCCATGCCTGCATTGGCGGTCCCGCAAGGGGCCGCCAATATCCACAATGTTCCCAATGAAAGGTGTTCCATGCCGAATACCAATGACTTTATTGGCGCCGTCTATGACGAACTGGCCAAGCTGGTAAACATCACGGACAGCAATCCCTCCTTCGTCATGCAAATGGCGTGGCCGGGATTTTCCTTGTCGCCTCAGGACTTCAAACCGGCCGACCAACCAGGCGGGCCCTATGACCCCCAGATTGCCAAAGAGACTTTCTCCCATCTGGCGAATATCGCACCGGCGCTCAACAGGACTTTTTTTCAGAACTCGGGGCTCGAAGTGGATGACCTTTATGAGATTCTGGTGAGCGGAGCCATCCCGGCTGGAAGCACGTCTGACAACGTTGCCAGCAATCCGGTCTACAAGTTGTTCGGGGATGCCCAATATGAATTTCTTCAGGCGCGAACTGGCAGTTCAACTGACCCCAACGCCTTCTACTACCCCTGCTTGGCAACGCCAGTCAATTGGTACGACGAGGCCGCTGCTGCGTTTTGGCCAACCCTGAGCATGCAGTCTTCCGACATCAAACCAGCAGCCCCTGGTTCACTGTTCGTCAAAGCTGGTGGGCTGGCACGGCTCGGCCAGGGCGTATGGAAACTCAGACCGTCCAGTGCGGCCAGCGCCACCACTATCAAACAAAATGCACAGCAGTTGGTCATCAAAAGTCTGCAGGTCCCGGTTACCAAAACCACCAAACCCCTGAGGGTGGTGACCAAACCACTGAGCGCACAAGCCATGGCCGCAGTGCGGGCCATGCCAGCCGGCTCCCGTGGTGCCACCACGCCGCATGCCAACAGCGCGCTGACCAGAACCCCGGCGTTCAGCACCCAACTTGCCGCTGTGAAGCTGCAAACCCTGTTTGCCCAGAAAAACGTCCCCTTGAATTCCTGCAACCGCTACAACCTCGGCAAGCAAATCCAGGCGCTGGACCTGACACGCAAGACACTCGACTTGGGGCGGGTGGATGTGTCCAACCGCTACCAGCTCATCAATGTGATCAACCAGGCGCTCCCGACCAAGCCCGCTGGCAGCAGCGACGGGTTCAGCATCTCGTTCAAATACTGCCGGGTAAATATCGACCGTAGCTGGTTCAAGCTGGCCCTGCTGAAAATGAAGAACTGGTACATGTTCGGCACCCAAGCAGGCGAGTATTCAAATGGCTCCAGCAGCGACAACCCGGGCATGTTTCCTTTGCTTCCAACATCGTTCATTGCCATCCGCGATCTGAAGATTACGGCCAACTGGTCAGCAGAAGACCGGCAGAACCTGGGCCAGGCCAGCGCCTTGGGATTCTTCGACATCAGGGATTCGACACTGAACGCCAACACGCTGGAAGTGAAGGGCCTGCAAGTGCTTGGCTGGATTTCTTCACTGCTGCCCCAGTTGCCACCGATGTCCTCGCCCTGACGCATGGCGTGATGGCGTTGCCGGATTCACATGCGGGCCAGCAGGGTGGCCAACTCGGCCGATGAGCGAACCCCCAACTTGGCATAGACCCGTGCGCGGTACACCTCCACCGTACGCATGGACACGTTCATCTCGTCGGCAATCACCTTGTTGAGCTTGCCTGCGGCCACGCGCTGCATCACATCCTGCTCGCGCGGGGTCAGTGCGGCCAAGCGCACGCCGCGCGAATCGCCATCACGCAGGCGCTGCTGCTGCTCGGCATCGAGTGCCAGCGCGTCGCGCACGCGCTCCACCAGGGCGGCATCGCCAAAGGGTTTTTCCACAAAGTCAAAGGCGCCTTTTTTCAGGGCCGCCACGGCCATGCGGATGTCACCATGGCCAGTCAGAAAAATCACTGGCGTGTGCACGCCGCGCGCCACCAGTTCGTCATGCACCTGCAAGCCCGACAGTGGCTCCATGCGCACATCCAGCAGGATGCAGCCCACAAGGGGCGGCCCGGCATCCAGCCGCTCCAGCAAAGCGCGGCCACCGCCATAGCTGCACACCGCCAGGCCATGCGAGGCCAGCAAAAATTCCAGCGCGGCGCGCACCGTGGCCTCGTCGTCCACCAGATGCACCGTGGGCTGTTCAGCGGCTGCGGTGCTCATGCAAGTCCTTCATAGTCGCTTTCCAAAAATGCCTGTGCATCCTCATCCTCCAGGCTGGACTGCGCGGCGTGGGGATCAAACACCGGCAGGGTGAAGGAAAAGCGCGCGCCGCCCAGGCTGCTCTGGCCTGCGTCCATGCCGCCGTGGTGCACCTCGATGATGGATCGGCAAATCGCCAGGCCCATGCCCATGCCGTCGGACTTGGTGGAATAGAACGGCGCGCTCAAATGCTCCACCGTACGGCCTGAGAGGCCTGGGCCGTTGTCTTCCACATCCAGGCGCACAAAGCGCTCGCCGCTCAGCAAAGCAGTGATGCGGATGGTGCAAGTGCCGTCTGGCGACGCTGCGCGCGCGGCGCCCGTCATGGCATCGGCGGCATTGCGCAGCAGGTTGATCAGCACCTGCTCCAGCAGGATCGGGTCGGCAAACACCGGCGGCAACTGCGCCGCCAGTTGCCACTGCAATTGCACACCCGCCTTGTGCAGGTCGCGCTGCAACAGGGCGGCTGCGCGCTGGGCCACGGCCACCAGGTCGCAGGCTTCACGCTGGGGTCCGCGGCGCGTGAGGAACTCGCGGATGCGGCGCACAATGCGCCCGGCCTCGGCCGCCTGCTCGCCCTGCTGCCCCAGCGCGTGCAGCACGGCCTGGTTGTCATAGCCGGCGTCTGCCAGCATGCGCTGCAGGCCGGCGTTGTAACCCATGATGACGGTCAGGGGCTGGTTGAGCTGGTGCGCCAGCGCCGAGGCCACCTCGCCCAGCGTGGTCAGGCGCGACTGCTGGGCCATGGCCTCGGCGCGGTGGCGTTCGCGCTCTTCGAGTTGCTTGCGCGCAGTGATGTCGATGATGGAGCCCATCCAGCCGGTCTGCTGGCCATGTACGTCAATCAGCGGCGACTCGAACACCATCACATTGAGCAAATGCCCGTCGCTGTGGCACCACAGCGCCTCGTAGCCATCGCGCGGGGCGCGCCCCTCCAGATTGCGCTGGCTGCGCAGCATGGCCTCATCCAGCACGTCGGGCGGCCAATAAGGCATGGGCGGCTGCAGGCCCACCAGTTGACCAGCCTCCAGCCCCACCATGTGGCAGAACGTGCGGTTGACGTAGAGGATGCGGCCCTCGGCATCGCGCGCGCGCAAGCCCACCAAGGCCGAATCCTCCATGGCCTGGCGCCAGGCCGCTTCGGTGCGCCAGGCGTCTTCGGCGCGCGTAATGCGCGCCACCTGGCGGCGCAGCAGAAACGTGGCCACCAGCATCAGACTCAGAAACCCGCTCACCAGCACGATGGGTAACGTGCGCCACAAAGGGCGTGGCAACTCGCGCGAGGTCAGCTCCAGGTAGGCGCCCGGCATATTGCCCCCCACCAGCACCTTGTAGGTATCGCGTCCATGGGAATCAAAGCGCAAGGGCACCTCATCCAGTGAGGCAACCACCTGCTCGTACCCGTCAATCAGTTGCACATCGTATTTGCGGCTCAGCCACCAGGGCACACCCCGGCGCAGCAGCAAGGCGGGTGAGTAGCGCACGATGAGCTTCTCGCCTTGCGTCTCCAGCAGCAGGTGCGAGGACACGCCGGGGATATCCGACACATCCAGGGCGCGCCCACCGGGCGAACTCTGCTGCTCGGGCACATGGGCCACGATGCGGTTGTTGGCATCCAGCCAGGTCACGCTGAGCCACAGGCGGCGCAGGCCTTCCTTCACCACCGGCTCTGCGGCCAGGCCAGCAGAATTTCTGGGCAAGCGGTCGATCTGGTGACCCAGGTCCTGCAGGAAGGCCATCTCGGCATCCAGGCGGTTGCGCAGCTGCGCTTCGCTGCTCAGGGCGTCGGTAATCAGGGTGGTGCGGCGGGCGTCCTGCTCCTCCAGTTCGGCCCGGTAGGCCCAGAGCAGCACCGCCATCACAAACAGGGCTGAGGCCAGCAGCGGCAGCACCCACAGGCTGCGGCGTGCCCGGGCCATGTGGCGGCCGAACCTGCCGGGAGCCTTGGGGTGGTGCGCGTTTGCCAACATGCGGCCAGTCTAGCGCTGCGGCTTTACGCAAATGAAGGCAAACCGCCAAATTATCAGGGTTAACCCTGATCTCTGTGCGCCAGCAGCGCCAGATATGTGGAAGTCCACACTAGCCCGGAACCGTACCCTGGGCCGACACTCCACAGCGTTCATTCAACAACACGGAGACACACCATGACCCATTTTTCCCGTCGCACCCTCGTCCAGGCCCTGCTGGCTGTTACCGCCCTGGGCGCCAGCGTCGCGCAGGCCCAAGCCCCCATCGTGATCAAGTTCAGCCACGTGGTGGCGGCCGACACACCCAAGGGCAAGGCCAGTGAATTTTTCGCCAAGCGGGCGGCCGAGCTGACCAAGGGCAAAGTCAAAGTCGAGGTGTATGCCAACAGCGCGCTGTACAAGGACAAGGAAGAACTCGAAGCCCTGCAGATTGGTGCCGTGCAAATGTTGGCCCCCTCGTTGGCCAAGTTCGGCCCCCTGGGCGTGAAGGAGTTTGAAGCGTTTGACTTCCCCTTCATCTTTGACGACACAGCCGACCTGCACAAGATCACCCAGGGCGCTGTGGGCGCTGGCCTGATGGCCAAGCTCGAGCCGCGCGGCATCCATGGCCTGGCCTTCTGGGACAACGGCTTCAAGTCGTTCTCGGCCAACACGCCGATCAAGACACCGGCTGACTTCAAGGGCAAGAAATTCCGCATCCAGTCCTCCAAGGTGCTGGAGGAAGAAATCCGCTCCGTGGGCGGCATTCCGCAGGTGATGGCTTTCTCCGAGGTCTACCAGGCCCTGCAGACCGGCGTGGTCGACGGCACCGAGAACCCCATCTCCAACTTCTACACCCAGAAGATGCATGAAGTGCAAAAGCACCTCTCCATCACCAACCACGGCTACCTGGGCTATGCGGTCATTGCCAACAAGAAGTTCTGGGACGGCCTGCCCGCTGACGTGCGCGGCCAACTGGAGCAGGCCATGAAGGAATCCACCGCCTACGCCAACAAGATTGCGCAGGAAGAAAACGACGCCGCCCTGGAAGGCGTGAAGAAAAGCGGCAAAACCACCGTCTATGTGCTGACCAAGGACGAGCGCCTGGCCCTCAAGAAGGCCATGGCCCCGGTGCACCTGAAGATGGCTGACCGCGTGGGCAAAGAAACGCTGCAGACCATCTACAAGGAAACCGGCTTCGACCCCGAGAAGCTCTAAGCACCGGCCCGGCACATCACCCCAAAAGCTACCGGAGTTCCATCCATGAAATTTCTTGACCATCTGGAAGAGTGGCTCGTCACCTTCCTGATGGGCGCTGCGACACTGATCATCTTTGTCGCAGTGGTCCATCGTTACGCTGCAGGCATCGCCATACCCGGCCTGCAGGACTGGCTGCTGTCCATCAACATGACCTGGGCGCAGGAGCTCACCATCATCATGTTTGTCTGGATGGCCAAGTTTGGCGCCGCCTATGGCGTGCGCACCGGCATCCACGTGGGTGTGGATGTGCTCATCAACCGCCTGAGCGACGCCATGCGCAGCAAGTTCATTGTGCTGGGCCTGTGCGCCGGCGCCCTGTTCACCGGCATTGTGGCCACCTTGGGTGCTGGCTTTGTCTGGGAAAACGGCGCCCACCACTTCTTTGCCAACCTGTTCGGCATGGCCGCCGAGGGCGCCTTTGAAGGCCCCACCACGCCCGACCTGGAGTGGCCCACCTGGATCGTCTACAGCGCCATTCCCCTGGGCACCAGCCTGATGTGTTTCCGCTTTTTGCAGGTGATGGTGGGCTTCGTCAAGACCGGCGAACTCCCCCACCATGACCACGGCCATGTGGAAGGCCTGGAAGAAGAAGTGCCCGCGGTGGATACCAACCCCTACGCCATGAATGACAACCTGCATCCCCACGATGTGCAAGGCAAGAAAGGCGGTCCCCTGTGAACGCAGCCATCATTTTCATCCTGCTGCTGGTGCTCATGCTCACCGGCATGCCGATCTCCATCTCGCTGGGCCTCACCGTCCTGACCTTTCTGTTCGGTTTCACCCAGGTGCCGCTGGAGTCGGTGGCCCTCAAGCTGTTCACCGGCATCGAAAAGTTCGAGATCATGGCGATCCCCTTCTTCATCCTGGCGGGCAACTTCCTCACCCACGGCGGCGTGGCCCGGCGCATGATCAACTTTGCCTCCAGCATGGTGGGCCACTGGTACGGTGGCCTGGGACTGGCCGGGGTGCTGGGCTGCGCGCTGTTTGCCGCGGTGTCGGGCTCCAGCCCGGCCACGGTGGTGGCCATTGGCTCCATCCTGCTGCCCGCCATGACGCGCGCCGGCTTCCCCAAGAGCTTTGGTGCGGGTGTGATCACCACCTCCGGTGCCCTGGGCATCCTGATTCCGCCCTCCATCGTGATGGTGATGTACTCGGTAGCCACCAACACCTCGGTGGGCGCCCTGTTTATGGCAGGCGTCATTCCGGGCCTGGCCCTGGCCACGGTGCTCGGTGGTGTGACCTGGTACCGCGCCCGCAAGTTCAACTACCCGCGTCTGCCCAAGGCCAGCTGGGGCGAGCGCCTGGTGGCCTTTCGCGCCTCGGTCTGGGGGCTGCTGCTGATCGTCATCGTGATGGGCGGCATCTACACCGGTATGTTCACGCCCACGGAAGCCGCCGCCATGAGCGCCGTCTACGCCTTCTTTGTGGCCGTGTTTGTGTACAAGGACATGCGCCTCAAAGACGTGCCCAAAGTGCTGCTGAACTCGGCCAACATGTCGGCCATGCTGCTCTACATCATCACCAATGCGGTGCTGTTCTCCTTCATCATGACCAACGAAAACATCCCGCAGGCCCTGGCCGACTGGATGCTGGGCCACGGCCTGGGCATGGTCACCTTCCTGCTGGCCGTGAACGTGATCCTGCTCCTGGCGGGCAACTTCATGGAGCCGTCCAGCATTGTGCTGATCTTCGCCCCCATCCTGTTCCCGGTGGCCATGAAGCTGGGCATTGACCCGGTGCACTTCGGCATCATCATGGTGGTGAACATGGAAGTGGGCATGTGCCACCCGCCTGTGGGACTGAACCTGTACGTGGCCTCCGGCATCACCAAGATGGGCATTACCGAGCTCACCGTGGCGGTATGGCCGTGGCTGCTGGCCATGCTGGGCTTCCTGGGCGTGGTGACCTACTGGCCTGGCCTGTCCACCTGGTTCCCGCGCATGCTGGGCGTCATGTGAGCTGAGCAGTAGTCCCTGCAGACGCACAACAGCCGGCATCCGCCGGCTGTTGTGCTTTGTGCGCAGGCTGTTCTGGATTTTTGGCACACCGTCCGCCTGACTTCACAGCCGGGCAGCGTTCACACCCTCGCCTTGCATGGGCTCCCGCACTGCCGCGCTGCCGAGCCGCCCCCGCGCCATCAGGCCCAGATCCTGCAGGGCCCGGCCGGTTGCCACATCCAGCGCGGTGTGGGGCTCGGTGCCCAGCAGCGCGCGCAGTGCACGGTTGTCCAGACGGTGCGGCCTGTCCCACAGGTAGCGCAACTCCAGCAGGCCTGCCCAGGTCGGAACGAACCAGCTGCCCAGCCGGATCAGACCCCAAGGCAGGCTTTTGTAGTGCACGCCCTGCCCGGGCGGCACCCAACCCTGGGCCTGCGCCAGCGGGGTCAGCACCTCCAGCCATTGGCGCGCCGTGAGGCTGTGGCCGGCAAAGTGCAGCACCTCGAAGGGCCGGAGTTGCGCACGCTTGCCCGCAAGCGCCACAAAGGTTTGGGCCAGGTCGGGCAGATAGGCCCAGGCCGTGGCCACATCCAGCGGCCCCGGATAGGTGAACACGCCCCGGGCAATGTCCTTGACGATGGACTGGTCAAACCAGGTGCCCTTGCCACTGCCAAAGAAGTTGCCGGCGCGCAGCACGATGCTGCGCACGCCGCTGCGGCGCAGCTGCTCCTCCATGCCGATGCGGATCTGGCCCTTGATGCTGCGGGCATTCTGCGGCGTGTCTTCATGCAGGTCTTCGGGCATATCCGCGCCAAAGTTGTAGATGTTGCCTGGAAGCATCAGCGTGGCGTCCAGTACCCGGCACAGGTCCAGCGCCGCCTCTGCCATGGGCAGCGCCTGCTGCTTCCAGGCCGCATCGGTATAAGCCGGGCTGAGGGCATGGACCACCACGGCAATGCCCCGGCCCTGGGACAGCGCCCGTGCGGCGTCCGCCAGGCTGGCCGTGTCATGCACATCGGCCTGCAGCCATTCAATGCGCGTATCCCCTGCGGCCTCGTGCGGTACTTTGGCCCCCAGGCGTCTGTGGGCCAGCACCTGCCAGCCGGCATCGGCAAAGGCGCGTGCGGCGGCCAGGCCAAAGCGGCCACGCGCGCCCAGTATCAAAACGGTTTCTGCCATGGTGCTCTCCAATGTGTGTTGCATGCAGGCATTGTCGAAAGGTACGACCCACTCCACAATTGCATAAATATCCATAGCAGACATGCATTTTTGAATACCACCATGGCAAGCTCCCCCCACCACGGCTTTGACTGGAACCTGGCCCGCTCCTTCCTGGCCGCGCTCGACCACGGCAGCCTGCTGGGGGCCGCACGTGTGCTGCGCAGCAGCCAGCCCACCGTGGGTCGGCATATTGCCGAACTGGAAGGCCAGCTCGGCGTGGTGCTGTTTGAGCGCACCGGGCGCGGCCTGGTGCCCACGGCCGTGGGTACACAGCTGGCGCAAAGCGCGCGCGCCATGGAGTCGGGCGCCCAGGAGCTGGCACGCACCCTGTCGGGCGCGCAGGCGCAGACCGCCGGCACGGTGCGCATCACCGCCAGCGGGCCGGTGGCAGCCTTCCTGCTGCCCCCGGTGCTGGCCCAGATGCGGCAGGCTCTGCCTGAGATCCAGGTGGAGCTGGTGGCCAGCAACCAGGTCAGCAACCTGCTGCGGCGTGAGGCCGACATTGCCATCCGCATGCTGCGCCCCGACCAGTCCACCCTGGTGGCCCGCAAGTTGGGCGCGGTGCGCCTGTGCGTCTGTGCCCACAAGGACTATCTGGCGCGCCACCCGGCCCTGCGCCAACCCAGCGACCTGCTGGCCCACACGCTGATCGGCAGTGATACCGACACCGCCATCCTGGACGGCTTCAAGGCGCTGGGCCACCCGGTGGCGCGCACGCAGTTTGCTTTGCGCTGCGATGACTTTGTGGTGCAGTGGCAGGCCGTGCGGGCTGCCGTGGGCGTGGGCTTTGCTGCCGAATACATGCTGCGCACCGACCCGCAGGTGCTGGCTGTGCTGGTTGGGCAGTTGCAGATTCCACCTCTGCCCATGTGGCTGGCCGTGCACCGCGAGATCCGCACCAACCGGCGCATCCGCGCGGTGTATGACTTTCTGGCAAAGAGTCTGCCCGACTTGATTTAAGTCCACGGGTGCGCGCTGCGAATTGGATATTTATCAAACTCCTGAAAGTCGGTCCCTCCATGATGCAAGACAGTCCCAGCGGGTCGTGCCGGGGCTGCTCTTTCATCGACCTGTTTAACTGGAGATCCGCATGAGAAAACTACTAACCGCTATTGCCACAGCGGCAGCTTTGGTCACACCTTTGGCGCATGCACAGGCCAACAACTTTGAAGGCTTTAGCGTTGGGCTTGGCGTGACTTCTGCAGACACCACCAGCGAAGTGGTGACGGGCACGTCCACCAATGCCAGCAACACCGACAACAACGCGGTGCTGCAGCTTCAATACAACATGGCGGTGAACAATACGTTCGTGGTCGGCTTCGGTGGCACTGCCAATCTGGGTGATCTCAAGGCAGGTACCTTTGGCGCCAACCAGAAAAAACTGAAAGACGGCTATTCGCTGTATGTTGCGCCGGGCTATGTCTTCACAAAGGGCTGGATGGGCTATGCAAAGCTGGCTTACCTGAATGCCAGTCTGCAAAACTCCACAGGAAGCTCGCTGAGCTTTGACAACGGCTGGGGGTACGGCCTGGGTGTGCAGGCCCTGTTTGGCAAGAACTGGTTCGGTCAGGCCGAGTACATGGTGGACCAGTACAACGACCGCAGCAGTATGCCGGGCCAAACCGACAAGCTCAAGTCCAGCGTCTTTGCACTGACTGCGGGCTACAAGTTTTAGGCCGCATCGGCCCACAAAAAAACCCACCCGACGGTGGGTTTTTTTGTGGCCTGGTCCATCAGACTCCGTGGCACTTCTTGAACTTCTTGCCACTGCCGCAATGGCAGGGGTCATTGCGGCCGGGTAGCGCCTCTTTGTGCAGTGTCTCCACGCGCGGGCCGATGTTGCACCACATTTCGCGCAGGTCGTAGATGGCCCAGACGGCGTCGGCAAAGGCGTTGAAGCGGCTCACACTGACGGTGGGCACGCCCTCGTCATCAAACACCGAGAGCGTGGGCTCGTCTTCATCGTCTTCGGTCAGGGCCACCAGGCTCTGCAAGGCATCGTCCAGCCACTTGCGGGCTTCCTTGTCGCGTGGCGGCGCCCATTCGTCAGGCCAGTTTTCCACCGCGTACATGAAGCCCACGGCCCAGACCTGGGCGAAAGAAGGCAGCACCTCGTCGGCCATGGCGGCGCGCTCTTCTTCGGGCAGGGCGGCCACGGCGCCGCGCACGTCCATCACCTCGGGGTGGTAAGCGCGCTCATCATCCAGACTCTTGATGTCGGCGGCCAGGCCTTGCTCGATATCGGTCCAGCGGCGCTGCCAGAGCTCCAGAAAACGCGTCTCCTGCGCGGCGTTGGCAAAAGCACCCAAGGGTTTGCCTGACCCGCTCGCTGCATCGTCGGAATCCTCACCACTGTCCAGCAGCACCGCCAAGTATTCCGCCTGCGGTATGGCGCGGCGGCATACGATCAGCGCGGCCATAAAGCCTTCGCAGAATTCCCACTGCGGTGTCTCTTCAAAGCGCTGGCGCAGGTCGTCCAGGATGGTGTCGATTTCGTCGAACTCTTCCGGGCTCAACGAGACTGCGGACAGGGGAGTTGCTGCATCGTCGGCAGGGGGCAAGGTATTTTGGGTCATGGGCTGGGCAAAACAGGGGGTTGGCTGCTATTGTCGCGCCCAAGGAGACCCGCATGATTGACACCCTGGATAAATTCTTTCCCACCCGCTACCTGGCCTTTGGCCTGTGCTGCCTGGCCCTGGCACTCAGCGCTTTCAGCCTGCTGGTGTTTGGGGTGGGCGGGGCTGCCCTGCTGCTCTCGGGTGTGCTGGTGGCTGTGGGCGTGTATGACCTGAGGCAAAAAAAACGCTCCATCCTGCGCAACTATCCCGTCATAGGCCACATCCGCTTTGCGCTGGAATCCATCCGCCCGGAGATCCGCCAGTATTTTTTCGAGGCCGACAACGACGCCTCGCCCTTCTCGCGGGCGCAGCGCTCGCTGGTCTACCAGCGCGCCAAGGCGCAGGTGGACAAGCGTCCCTTTGGCACGCAGATGGACGTGCATGCCGATGGCTATGAATGGATGAACCACTCGGTGGCGCCCACCCGGCTGGACTCGCATGACTTTCGCATCACCATCGGTGCAGGCCGTGCCCAGCCCTACAGCGCCAGCGTGTTCAACATCTCGGCCATGAGCTTTGGGGCCCTCAGCGCCAATGCCATCCAGTCACTCAATGCCGGAGCCAAACGCGGCAACTTTGCGCACGACACGGGCGAGGGCTCCATATCGGCCCACCACCGCAAAAACGGCGGCGACCTGGTCTGGGAGATTGCCTCAGGCTACTTCGGCTGCCGCAATACGGATGGCAGCTTCAACGCCGACAAATTTGCCGCCAATGCCTGTGACCCGCAGGTCAAGCTGATTGAAATCAAACTCAGCCAGGGCGCCAAGCCCGGCCACGGCGGCGTGCTGCCCGGCCCCAAGGTTACCGCCGAGATTGCCGCAGCGCGCGGCGTGCCCGAAGGCGTGGACTGCGTGTCACCGGCCTCGCACAGCGCCTTTTCCACCCCGGTGGAGATGATGTATTTCATCGACAAGCTGCGCACCCTCTCGGGCGGCAAGCCCACCGGCTTCAAACTCTGCATAGGCCACCCTTGGGAGTGGTTTGCGATGGTCAAGGCCATGCTGGCCACCGGCATCACGCCAGACTTCATCGTGGTCGATGGCGCCGAAGGCGGCACCGGTGCTGCCCCCGTGGAGTTCACCGACCACGTGGGCTCACCACTCCAGGAAGGCCTGCTGCTGGTACACAACACGCTGCGTGGCGTGGGCCTGCGTGACCGCATCAAGATCGGCGCGGCCGGCAAGGTCACCAGCGCATTCGACATTGCCCGCCTCATGGCCCTGGGTGCCGACTGGTGCAACAGCGCGCGCGGCTTCATGTTCGCCCTGGGCTGCCTGCAGGCGCAGACCTGCCACACCGGACGCTGCCCCACCGGTGTGGCCACGCAAGACCCGCAGCGCCAGCAGTCGCTGGTGGTGGAAGACAAGGCCACCCGCGTCTACAACTTCCACCAGCAGACCCTGCACGCGCTGCTGGAGCTGGTGCAGGCCGCCGGCATCGAACACCCCAACCAGATTACCGCCCACCACATCGTGCGCCGCTCCGCCGACCAGACCGTGCGCTCGCTGGCGCAACTGATCCTCACCCAGCTGCCGGACCGCGCCCTGCTGGAGAGCGACCTGCAGGCCCTGCCCCTGATCTACCGCACCAGCTGGCCACGCGCGGCGGCGGGAAGTTTCCTGTTGCAGGGGGAAGAGGCGCTGGCCTTGGCGGCTTGAGGCGGCGCATGGCGAAACCCGGCAGACGGCCATGGCACACCGATCGACAACACCCACTTGTGGCATGCTTGGAATACCTTCATCACAGGAGAACGTATGACTACGCAGGCACACGATCTTGCAGCCGAAATGCTGGACTTGCCAGCAGAAGAGCGTGCCCGGTTGCTGGAGTTGCTGATTGCCAGCTTTGAGCCGAAATCGGATGCCCAAAAGGCCTGGATGGATTTGGCCCAGCAGCGCCGGGCCGACGTGCAAATCGGCAAAGTTGCCATGGTCCATGGAGCAAGCGCCCTGGCGCGTGTACGAGCCAGGCTGGCGTGAGCTACTGGACTTGGTTGAGCGTTACTGAAGGCTGGGCCTTGCCTGGCTGATTTCTGCAGATGCAAGCTCTTTCTGGGCCTGCACACCAAAAGGCCGCATGCGCTTGGCCAGGGCCAGCACCGCGTGGTCCTTGCTGAGCAGCACGGCCTGGTGGGCCACGGCCAGGTCGATGAATTTTTGGTCATCGGGGTCTTTGCAGGTCAGTTGGACCTTGGGTGCCACGTCCACGATCTGCACCATGGCATCAAAGCGTTGGAGTACATCGGCTGCGCTGAGTTGGTAAAAAGCCAGGCGCGGGACGATGTGGGTGTAGGCCAGCACACGCTCCAGTTCATCGCGCATGGGCTGGCTGGCGATCCAGCGCAGGCTGCCGCCTTGCAGGGCCTGCAGCAGCGCGGGTGTGGCGGGATCGTTAAAGACAAACAGGTCCAGCACGATGTTGGTGTCGAGCAGGATGGCGCGCACCGGCAGCGCCGAAGTTGCGCTTGGCAACTCAACCGCCTGCATCAGGCTGCTGGCTTGGCAGGCTTCTCGGTCGCCGCATCAGCGGCGCCCTTGGCCATGCGCCCGGCCACCATGTCGAACTTGAACAGGCGGCATTCCAACGGGCCGTTCCACATGGGCACGCGGCGCGATTCTTTCAAACGCATCTTGCCGGGCAGCTTGAGGTCGGGCGTGAGCATCCAGGCCTGCCAGCCGGAGAAATTCTTTTTCCAGTGGCTGGCCAGTTGGCTGAAGAACTCGCCGCCATCCTGCGTCTCCGCCAACTCGCGCGCGCCGTAACGGGCCTGTACGCCCTCGCCGGCCACACCGCCAATGCCGATGCGCTCGCCATAGGGTGGATTCAGGATCATCACGCCACCACCCTCAATGGGCGGCATCCGCTGCAGGGCGTCGCCACCGCGGAACTCAATGACGTCGGCCACACCGGCGCGCTCGGCATTGCGCTGTGCAAAGTCCACCATGCGGTGCGACACATCGCTGCCGTAGATCAGGGCCTGTTGGCCGGGCTCGGGTTTCACCACGGCGTCTGCCGCTTCCTTTTTCATGTCGGCCCAGACCTGGTGTCTGAAGGGCACGAACTTCTCGAAGGCAAAGCGGCGCAGCGATCCGGCGGCAATGTTGCAGGCGATCTGCGCGGCTTCAATCGCAATCGTGCCGCTGCCGCAACACGGGTCGTACAGCGGCATCAAGTCTGCATCGCCATCGGCCCAGCCGCTGGCGGCAATCATGGCCGCGGCCAGTGTCTCTTTGAGTGGCGCATCGCCCTTGTCCTCGCGCCAGCCGCGCTTGAACAGCGGCTCGCCCGAGGTGTCAATGTAGAGCGAGCAGGCGTCGGTGGTCAGGTGGGCGTAGATGCGCACATCGGGCCACTGGGTGTTCACATCCGGGCGCACGCCATTGGCGACTTCGCGGAAGCGGTCGCATACCGCGTCCTTCACTTTGAGCGCGGCAAAGTTCAGGCTGGTCAGCGGGCTGTGCTGGGCCGTGACTTCGATCTTGATGGTCTCGCGCGGGGTGAACCAGCGCTCCCACTGCACCGCCATGGCAGCCTTGTACAGATCGTTTTCGCTGCGGTATTCGGTGTAGGACACCAGCACCAGCACGCGCTGCGCCAGGCGGCAGTACAGGTTCAGGCGCATCGCATCATTGAGCGAAGTGCGCACCGCCACACCGCCGCGCTGCTTGGTGATGCAGCCCGGTGGCAGGCCGGTGATGTGCAGGATCTCGGGGGCCAGGTAGTCCTCTACACCGGCGGCGCAGGGGAGGAAGAGTTGGAGTTGGTTCATAGCGCCTTGCGTAGGGAAGCGGGGGCGATCTTCAAGCCCTCGCGGTATTTGGCCACGGTGCGCCGGGCGCATTCAATGCCCTGCTCTTTGAGCATCTCGGAAATCTGGTTGTCTGAGAGCGGTTTCTTGGCGCTCTCGGCACTGATGAATTGCTTGATGAGGGCGCGCACCGCAGTGCTCGACGCATTGCCGCCGGATTCGGTACCCAGCCCCGAGCCAAAGAAATACTTCAGCTCAAAGGTGCCAAAGGGCGTGGCCATGTACTTGGCAGTGGTGACGCGGCTGATGGTGGACTCGTGCAGGCCCAGCTCATCGGCAATCTCGCGCAGCACCAGCGGGCGCATGGCCAGCTCGCCGTGGGTGAAGAAACTCTTTTGCCGCTCGACAATGGCGGTGCTCACGCGCAGGATGGTGTCAAAGCGCTGCTGTATGTTCTTGATGAACCAGCGCGCTTCCTGCAGGCGCTGCTGCAGGGCGGCGTGGCTTGCGCTGTCTTTGCCGCCGCGGTGGTTGCGCAGCACGTTGGCGTAGATGTCATGCACCTTGAGGCGCGGCATCACATCGGGGTTGAGCATGACGCGGAACTTGGCCTGCGCAGCCTTGTTGGTGTTGGGCACCTGCAGCACCAGCACGTCGGGTACCACGATGTTGCGCTCCACGTCCACAAAGCGCCGTCCCGGCTTGGGCTCCAGGCGGGCTATGGCCGCAATGGCTTCGCGCACCAGCGCGTCGCTGCCCACACCGAGCTGCACCAGGCGCTTGATGTCGCGCCGCGCCAGCAGCTCCATGGGTTGCTGGCAGATGCGAAGGGCCACATCCAGCACCTCGCGGTCGTCCCAGTCCAGCTCCACATCCTGCAGCAAGGCCTTGACTTGCAGGCACAGGCACTCAGCCAGGCCGCGCGCGCCCACGCCCACAGGCTCCAGGCTGTGCAGCAGGCCCAGGGCCACCGAGAAGTGGTGTACCAGCTCATCCTGCTCTTCTTCATCGGCCGGGTTCAGCGTGCGGGCCAGGTCTTCGAGAGACTCTTCCAGATAGCCGTCGTCGTTGAGCGACTCGATCAGAAAGCGCAGCGCGGCGCTGTCTTCGGCACCCAGACGCAGGCCCAGGGCCTGGCGGTGCAAAAAGGCCTGCAGGCTCTCCTGGGTGCGGGCCAGTTCGGTGGCGTCCTTGTCTTCGTCGCCATTGAGGTTGTTGCTGCGCGCCTTGGCGTCCACGCCCCACTCGCCGTCATCGGGCGACATCTCGGTGCTGCCATCGCCATCCCAGTCAATACCCTCGTCGCCACCCAGGGGGGCGTTGTCTTCATCGCTGGTGGTGCTGGTAACCGTGGCGCTGCCCATGTCGGGCATGGGGCTGGCGGCAAACTCGGCATCGCGGTCGCCTTCGCTGACCGGGGTATCGGCCTGGGCTACGCCAAAGTCTTCCCGCTCGGCCTGGTCTTCCGAGAGTTCCAGAAACGGGTTGTCGTCCAGCATCTGGTCCACCTCCTGGCTGAGCTCCAGGGTGGAGAGCTGCAGCAAGCGAATGGACTGCTGCAACTGGGGCGTGAGCGCCAGATGCTGCGAGACGCGTAGGGAGAGGCCTTGTTTCATGCGCAGCGCCGCCCGGCCGCCCGAAGGCGCTGCGGCCCCTCTTGGAGGGGCAGCGAAGTACACGAAGTGACGAGCGTGGAGAGCAACATCCTCCAGCGCCGCCCGGCCGCCCGAAGGCGCTGCAGCCCCTCTCGGAGGGGCAGCGAAGTACACGAAGTGACGAGCGTGGGGAGCAACATACTCCAGCGCCGCCCGGCCGCCCGAAGGCGCTGCAGCCCCTCTTGGAGGGGCAGCGAAATACACGGAGTGATGAGCGTGGGGAGCGACATCAACATCTACATCTTGAAGTGTTCGCCGAGATACACGCGTCGCACCTCGGCGTTGTTGACGATCTCGGAGGGCGTGCCTTCGGCCAGCACGCGGCCATCACTGATGATGTAGGCGTGGTCGCAAATGCCCAGGGTCTCGCGCACATTGTGGTCGGTGATGAGCACACCAATACCGCGCGCCTTGAGAAAATTGATGATGCGCTGGATCTCGATCACCGCAATCGGGTCAATCCCGGCAAAGGGCTCGTCCAGCAGGATGAAGCGCGGGCGAGTGGCCAGCGCCCGCGCAATTTCTACCCGACGGCGCTCGCCACCCGAGAGGGCCAGGGCCGGTGACTCGCGCAGATGCTCCACGCGCAGCTCCTGCAGCAAATCGGTCAGGCGCCGCTCGATCTCGGCAGACTTCAGGGGTTCGCCCGCCTCATCGCGCTGCAACTCCAGCACGGCGCGCACGTTGTCTTCCACATTGAGCTTGCGGAAAATGGAGGCCTCTTGCGGCAGGTAACCCAACCCCAGGCGCGCGCGCCGGTGGATGGGCATGTGCTCTATGGATTCGCCGTCAATGGCAATGTCGCCACCGCTGGCGCGCAAGAGACCCACGATGATGTAGAACGACGTGGTCTTGCCCGCGCCGTTGGGCCCCAGCAGGCCCACCACCTCGCCGGTGCGCACGGTGAGCGACACGTCCTTGACCACCTGGCGCTTGCCGTAGGACTTTTGCAGGTGCGTGGCTGAGAGACTGCCGGCTGCGTATTCGGCCACGGTCACAGGGGCGCTCACTTGGCGGGTGCCCCCAGCGTGGATGACGGTTTGAGCTTGGCTGGGTCTGCTGCGGGCGCTGCAGGCGCACCGGCAGGGGTTTCCGGCTTGGGTGTAAGCATGACGCGCACCCGGCCGCTGCCCAGGGTACCGGCAGGCGCATTCTTGGCCACGCCATCCACAGTGAACAGATCGGTCAGGTTTTCATAGACGATGTTGCCGCCGGTGATTTCATCGGCCACTGTGGTGCCGCGCAGGCGCCGCAACTGGGCCCGGCGCGAAAAGGTGACGGTGTCGGCGCGTCCGTCATAGGTAATCGTTTCGCCCTCGCCTTCGATGAACTCGTCCACGGCTTCGCGCTTTTGGCGGTAGAAGGCCAGCTTGTCGACTGAGCCGGTGGCCACGCCGAACTGGTAGCCGTCCGGGTCCTGGCGCACTTCCAGGCGGTCACCGCGGATTTGAATCGAGCCCTTGGTCAGCACCACCCGTCCGGTGAACACACTGATCTGCTTGAGGTCGTCATAGCGCAGGGAATCGGCCTCGATGTTCATGGGCTTGTTGCGGTCCGCTTTTTCCGCCTGCACGGGACCCGCCAGACACAGCAGGGCTGCGATCACCAACGAAGAGGAAAATAGGTTTTTCATAGAGGCACGAAACTTGCTCGGAGCACGAACGGCCATTGTAGCCAGCGCATGGCATGTTTTATGCCTCAAGAAAAAATGAGTGCGCCTAAAAGTTGGGGCGCACCCAGGTCGCCAGGGCCTTTAGCCCACCGCGTTGATGCGCGCCACCAGCTCTTTCAAGACGCTATCGGCCTGCTCATTGGGCACCTGGCAGGTGCCGGCATTTTCGTGGCCACCACCGCCATAGACCAGCATCAGGGCGCCGATGTTGACGCGCGACGAACGGTTGGTGATGGACTTGCCCACGGCGCACACGGTGTTTTGCTTTTGCACGCCCCACATCACGTGGATGGAGATGTTGGTGTTGGGAAACAGGGCGTAGACCATGAAGCGGTTGACCGCATAAATGGTTTCCTCGTTGCGCAAATCCACCACGGCCACGTTGTGGTGCACCCCGGTGCAGAGCTGCAACTGCGCTTTGGCCTTGGCCGCATGCTCGTGGTACAGCTCGACGCGCTCCACGACGTCGGGCAGCTTCAGGATGTCTTCAATGCCGTGGGTGGCGCAGTAGTCAATCAGGTCCATCATCAGCTGGTAGTTGCTGACGCGGAATTCCCGGAAGCGGCCCAGGCCAGTGCGCGAATCCATCAGGTAGTTCAGCAGCACCCAACCCGTGGGCTCCAGAATTTCCTGTTCGCTGAACTGGGCCGAGTCGCCCTTGTCCACGGCTTCCATCATTTCGTTGAAACGATCACCAAAATGCGCGCTGCCACCATAGTGGTCGAACACCACGCGGGCTGCCGAAGGCGCGTCCGGATGGATGATGTGGTTGCTCTGCACGGCGTTGCGCAGGGCTTCGGAGGCGTGGTGGTCAAACGAGAGGTGCACCCCTGGCACAAAGGGCAGGTTGGTGGTGATGTCGCGGTCAGTCACCTCTACCTTGCCGTCCTGCATGTCCTTGGGGTGGACGAACTTGATGTCGTCGATCAAGTCCAGGTCTTTGAGCAGCACGGCGCACACCAGGCCGTCAAAGTCACTACGGGTAATAAGCCTGAATCGGGTTTGCGCCATGCTGCACTCCGCTGAATGATTAATTTGGGCTCATTCTAGACGGGAGTCTGTACCCGCCGCCAGCATCCACATGCGGCGGCGGCAGGCAGGCGCTTATTTGCCGCTGCGCGCCACGGCCACCAAGGAGTCCACCACCTTGAGGGCGCGCTCCATGCCCTTGGCCAGGGAGCCGTCGACATAGAAACGGCCGGCCACGCCCAGGGCTGGCACGCCTTCGACTTTGTAGGCGTTTTGCAGCTGCGCAGCCTTGCTGGCCTTGCCCGCCACACTGAAGGAGTTGAACTGCTCGGTGAACTTGGCCTTGTCCACACCCTGCTTGGCAACCCACTCCACAATGGCCGGGGCTTTGGACAGGTCCTGCTTTTCCACGTGGATGGCGGCAAACACCTTGGCATGGAGTTTTTCCACCAGGCCCAAGGCGTCCAGCGCGTAGTAGAGGCGCTGCTGCGGCACAAAGTCTTCGCGGAAGGCCACCGGTGCGCGGCGGAAGGCCACATCCTTGGGCAGCTTTTTGACCCAGGCGTCCAGCATGGGCTCAAACGCGTTGCAGTGCGGGCAGTTGTACCAGAACATTTCCACCACTTCGATCTTGCCTGCGGGGGCTTCCACGGGTGCGCGTGTTTCCAGCGCCACATAGTCTTCACCGGCCTCGTACTTGACGGCCTGCGCCTGTGCTGCCGGGGTCCAGACCGTGCCGGCAGCCAGGGCTGCACCAGAAGCCACCAGGGAAAATTCACGACGTTTCATAACACTCCAATTGGGGGTTGGTTATCAGATCACACAGAGTCAAAGCCTGACGCAGCCCGGGGTCAAATACTTAGCGCTGAACCCGCACCAAGGCGGTATCCAGCCCGGACTTTTCCAGCTTGTCCCGGGTCTTCTCGCCGTCTTCCTTTTTGTCAAAGGGGCCCACGCGCACACGGAACACCGTGCGGCCGGACTGCTCGCGTTCGGAAATCTTGGTTTCAATGCCGCTGAGCGAGAGCTTGGCGCGCTGGCTTTCGGCATCTTCCGCCGTGCGGTAGGCACCCACCTGCACCCAGTAGACAAAGGGCTCTGCGTCGGCCGCAGCCGTCTTGGCCTTGGCCAAATCACCGATGGGGTCTGCAGAAGCCGCTGCCTTGGCTTCGGGTTTCTTGGTATCGGCCGCTTTGCTGTCTGCCTTGGCGTCGGGCTTGGCTGCAGGTGTTGCCACGGGTGCAGCGGCTGGAGCCGCAACAGGCACTGGCGCGGAGGCCGCGGGCTGCGGCGGCTTGGCCGGGTTCTTGCCATAGAGCGGGGCGTTGGGGTCCCAGTCCTTGTTCTTTTTGGCTTCCTCCACGTCCTGGTCGGCGCTGCGGGTCTGGCCCTTGTTCATGAAGGGCATCGGCACCTTGGTGACGTAGACCGCCACTGCCAGCGCACAGGCCAGGCCAACCACCACACCAATAATGAACCCCAGAAAGGTTCCGCCACGCTGTTGCTTCATGCCCGCTTGCTTCATGCCTTGAGTCTCGGTAGGGGAGAGGATTACATCTTTTGCGGGGCACTCACGCCCAGCACTGCCAGGCCATTGTGCAACACCTGCGCGGTGGCTGCCACCAGCGCCAGGCGGGCCCACTTCACAGCTTCGTCATCCACCAGAATGCGCTCGGCATCGTAGTAGCTGTGGTAGCAGGCGGCCAGCTCGCGCAGATAGAAGGTGACGTCGTGCGGGGCAAAGCCGCTGGCTGCGGCCGTGAGCATGTCGGGGTACTTGGCCAGCAGCAGCATCAAGGCCTGGGCCTGCGGGCTGGTCAGCGCCGACAGGTCCACAGAAGCAAGCGCTGACTTGTCGCCACCCCAGGCCGCCAGCACCGAGCAGATGCGGGCATGGGCGTACTGCACGTAGTACACCGGGTTGTCGTTGTTGCGGGCCACGGCCAGGTCTACATCGAAGGTGTACTCGGTGTCGGGCTTGCGGCTGAGCAGGAAAAAGCGCACCGCGTCCTTGCTGGTCCACTCGATCAGGTCGCGCAGCGTCACATAGCTGCCCGCGCGCTTGGAGATCTTGACCTCCTCGCCGCCCTTGACCACGCGCACCATGGTGTGCAGCACGTAGTCGGGGTAACCCTGGGGAATGCCCACGCCTGCGGCCTGCAGGCCGGCGCGCACCCGGGCTATGGTGCCGTGGTGGTCGGTGCCCTGGATGTTGACCACCTTGGTAAAGCCGCGCTCCCACTTGGCAATGTGGTAGGCCACATCGGGCACAAAGTAGGTGAAGCTGCCGTCCTGCTTGCGCATGACGCGGTCCTTGTCATCACCGTAGTCGGTGGACTGGAGCCACAGGGCGCCATCCTTCTCGTAGGTCTTGCCGGCGTCCTGCAGGCGCTGCACCGCATCGGCTACGCGGCCGCTGGTATACAGGCTGCTTTCGAGGTAATAGTTGTCAAACTTCACGGCAAAGGCCTGCAGGTCCAGGTCCTGCTCATGGCGCAGGTAGGCCACGGCGAACTGGCGCATGCCGTCCAGGTCTTGCACGTCACCACTGCCGGTGAAGCTGCGGTCATCGGCCTGCACCGTCTTGCCCGCCAGGAAGTCGGCGGCAATGTCGGCAATGTAGTCGCCGTTGTAGGCCGGGGCGTTCTCGCCGGTGGGCCATTCGGCGTCTCCCGGCTTGAAGCCGCGCGCGCGCAACTGCGTGCTGCTGGCCAGGGTGGCAATTTGCACGCCGGCGTCGTTGTAATAGAACTCGCGGTACACATCCCAGCCCTGGGTCTGAAACAGGTTGCAGATGGCATCGCCCAGTGCGGCCTGGCGGCCGTGGCCCACATGCAGCGGGCCGGTGGGGTTGGCCGATACAAACTCCACCAGCATGCGCTGGCCGTTGGATGCCTGGTTGCCGAACTGCAGGCCCTGGCCCAGCACCTCGCGCACGATTTCCTGCTTGGCTGCGGGTTTCAGGCGGATGTTGATGAAGCCCGGGCCGGCGATCTCGACCGCGTCCACCCAACGCACATAGGCCGGCTGGGCCAGCAAGGCCGCGCACAGTTCTTCGGCCAGTTGGCGCGGGTTGCGCTTGAGCGGCTTGGCCAGTTGCATGGCCGCGGTGGTGGCCAAATCGCCATGGGCGGCCACCTTGGGGGATTCAAAAGCTGCCTTGGCACCGGAGCCAGCAGAGAGGGTTTCAAGACAGGCGGCTAAGCCCAGCAGAAGTTCGTTTTTTACAGACAGCATGGCGGCGATTTTAAGCGGCAGCCCAGCCTGGCCAGGCGTGTGCCGTCAACGGGTTTGCCCAAGCCCTCGTTATGTGCTGGAATCCGCACCGGATTTACGCGCACAGGCAGGCCTTCTGCCCCATTCAACTGAGGAACAAAGATGCAAAAGCTTTTGAAAACCCTGGCCACCGTAACAACCTTGGGCCTGTCCCTGTCTTTGGGTGCCGCTCACGCGGCCGACGCTGCGGCACCAGCACCCGCCGCCGCACCCATGGCCCAGCAAAGCAAGATGAAGACCTGCAACATGGAGGCAAAGGACAAAAAGGGCGACGAGCGCAAGGCCTTCATGAAAGAGTGCCTGAGCGCCAAGCCCGCCGGAGCCGAGCCCGCTGCAGCCGCGACTGGCACCACCCAGCAAAACAAGATGAAGACCTGCAACGCCGATGCCAAGACCAAGGCCCTCAAGGGCGCCGAGCGCAAGGCCTTCATGAAGGAATGCCTGAGCAACAAGTAAACGCTACTTACGCCTTTCTGAACAAAGCCCGGGAACCGCAAGGTCCCGGGCTTTTTCACATTCCGGTCACACCGGTGCACTCCAATGGATCCATCCACAGGAGGTCACCATGACACAACACAACAGCAATCGCCGTGAATTTATTATCCGCTCCAGCAGCGTTCTGGCCGTAGCGGCCGCAGGCACCACCCTGGCGGGCTGCGGTGGCGGTGCAGCCGCCGAATACAAATACGGTGTAGCCAGCGGTGATCCGCTGGCGGACCGCGTCATCATCTGGACGCATGCCAAGATGATCAGCTTCAAGGAGGCGGTGGATCTGACCTGGCAAGTCAGCACCAGCAGCAAGTTTGAACGCATCGTGGCCCACGGCAAGATCAAGTCCAGCCTTGATACGGGTTACACCAACAAGGTCGACGTGACTGGCCTTAAAGCCGGCACGACCTACTATTACCGCTTCTTTGACCAGTTCAAATCTACTTCCCCCGTAGGCACCACGCGCACCCTGCCCGAGGCCAATGTGGCCAGCGTGAAGTTCGCCGTGTTCTCCTGCACGCTGTATTCGGCGGGCTACTTCAATGCCTATGACGCAGCGGCCAAGTCAGGTGCGCAATATGCCGTGCACCTGGGTGACTACATCTACGAATACGGCTCCGACCCGGCCAAGTTCGGCAACAGCAACGCCGTGGCCCTGGACCGCGTGACCGCACCTGCCAACGACATCACCAGCCTGGAAGACTACCGCACGCGCTACGCCCTGTACCGCACCGACCCGGCCCTGCAGGCCCTGCACGCCGCCATGCCCTGGATCACTGTGTGGGACGACCATGAGTTCGCCAACAACGCCTGGATGGATAGCGCGGAAAACCATGACACCGCCACCCAGGGCAACTGGGCCACACGCAAGGGCTTTGCCGCCCGCGCGTACCACGAGTGGATGCCCATCCGCACCCCCGATGCGCTCAACCTGTTCAAGATCTACCGCCGCTTTGACTTCGGCAACATCTTCACCCTGCACATGGTGGACACCCGTATCGAAGGCCGCGACAGGCAATACGACAGCTATGGCGATGCCGACGGCGGCATCACCCGCTACGCCACCGCGCTGACCACTGGCACCGACGCCACCCACCGCATGATGAGCACCACGCAGCAGAACTGGCTGACCTCGGGCATGGCCGCATCGACTGCCACCTGGCAAATCATGGGCAACCAGGACATCATGGCGCGCATGTGGTTCCCCGGCAGCGTCCTGCAGGCGCAGGCCACCGCCACCGTGAGCCCCACCCCTGCCAACCAGCAGGCCGTGCTGCAGTCCATCTCCGACTTCCTGACCGCCAAGGCCACCCCCGCTGGCTACCGTACGCAGACACAGGCCTATCTGGTGGACGCCAGCACCAACCCGCGCCTGCCCTACAACCTGGACGCGTGGGACGGCTATCCGCTGCAGCGCGAAGCCATTCTGCAAACCATCAAGGCACAGGGCAAGAAGCTCATCACCCTGTCGGGCGACTCACACAACGCCTGGTTCACCCACGTGACCACGCTGGCTGGCGACAAGGTGGGCTTTGAATTTGCCGGCGCGTCCGTCACATCGCCTGGCTTTGAGAGTGCAGGCCTGGGCGGACTGGCCAGCGCACTGGACGGCACGGCCATAGCACCCGGCGTGCAGGGCACGGGCCTGGGCTTGGTGGATGACCTGAACTACGCCGACACCATGCGCCGCGGCTACCTGCTGATGACAGCAACCACAGCGGCCGTAACCGGCGAGTTTGTGTTTGTGGACACCATCCAGTCCAAGACCTACGTGGCCGCCACCGGCAAGACCGTAACGGTGAACGCCACAGGTACCGTCAGCTACGCCTGAGGCCAGCCACTGGCCTGAACGCGCCTTACTGCGCGCTCAGGCCAGGCCCAGCACCACGGCGGCAAACAGCGTGAAGCCCAGCCAGTGGTTGGCGCGAAAGGCCTTGAAGCAGCCCTCGCGCGTGCGGTCCTTGATGAGCGTGGCATGCCAGGCCACCTGCCCCAGTGCCACAGCCACACCCAGCCACCAGGGCCAGGCGCGTGGCTGCGGAACAATCACCCAGGTCCACAGGGCCAAGAGCAGCAGGTAGAAGGCCAGCACGGCGGGCACGTCCCAGGTTCCGAGCGTGATGGCCGAGGTCTTCATGCCGATGCGCAAGTCGTCATCGCGGTCCACCATGGCGTATTCGGTGTCATAGGCCAGCACCCAGAACAGGTTGCCCAGCGACAGCCACCAGGCCATCTGCGGCACCTGTCCCTGCACGGCGGCAAAGGCCATGGGAATGCCCATGCCAAAGGCCACACCCAACACCGCCTGCGGCATGGAGACATAGCGCTTGGCATACGGATAGGCCAGCGTTACCGCCAGAGCCGCAAAGGACCAGAGGATGGTTACCGCGTTGGTAGTGAGCACCAGCGCAAAGGCCAGCAGCGCCAGCACGGCGCCCAGCGCCAGCGCTTCCCGCACCGACACCTTGCCGCTGGTGATGGGCCGCTCAGCGGTGCGTTTGACATGGCGGTCAAACTCGCGGTCAGCCACGTCGTTGATGCAGCACCCCGCGCTGCGCATCAGGATGGTTCCCAGGGTAAACACACCCAGCAAATGCCAGCCCGGAAAGCCGCCAGCCGCCAGCCAGAGTGCCGCCAGTGTGGGCCACAGCAGCAGCAGCCAGCCGGCCGGGCGGCTCCAGCGGATCAGGTCCAGATACAGGGAAAAACGCGTACTCACAACAAGCAACCCACAGCAATACACCTACAAAAAGCCATCAGGAAAGCCGCGTCACGCCCGGCAGCTCGCAGGCGTAAATGGCATTGCGCAACGCGGCAATGGCCTCGTAACGGGTGAAGCTGCGCCGCCACGCCAGCACCACACGCCGCGTGGGCGGGGGCGCGCCGTGCGCGTCGGTCACAGGCAGGTATTTCACATAGGCATCTTCCTGGCGGCGTTTGCGCGACTCCAGTGCCTCGCGCGGCACGCTCAGGCGCGGCACCAGGGTGATACCCATGCCGGCTGCCACCATGTGCTTGATGGTCTCCAGCGAAGAGCCCTCAAAGCTCTTGCGAATGCCCTCGGCATCGCTGGAGAAGCGCGCAAACTCGGGGCACACCTCCAGCACATGGTCGCGAAAGCAGTGGCCGTTGCCCAAGAGCAGCATGGTCTCGCTCTTGAGCTGCTCGGCCGACACGCTCTGCAGCTTGGCCAGCGGATGGTTCATGGGCACAGCGGCCACAAAGGGCTCGTCATACAGGGGCGCGGTGGCCAGACCGGTGTCGGGGAAGGGCTCGGCCAGGATGGCGCAGTCGATCTCGCCGGTGCGCAGCATCTCCAGCAGCTTGACGGTGAAGTTCTCCTGCAGCATCAGCGGCATTTGCGGCGAGTGCGTGATGACCTGGCGCACCAGGTCGGGCAGCAGGTAGGGGGCGATGGTGTAGATCACACCCAGCGCCAGGGCCCCGGCCAGCGGGTCCTTGCCGCGCTTGGCAATGTCCTTGATGTTGGCCGCCTGCTCCAGCACGCTTTGCGCCTGGCGCACGATTTCCTCGCCCAGGGGCGTGACGGCCACCTCGTTGGCGCTGCGCTCAAAGAGCTTGACGTCCAGTTCTTCTTCGAGCTTCTTGACCGCCACCGACAGCGTGGGCTGCGACACAAAGCAGGCCTCCGCTGCCTTGCCGAAGTGGCGCTCCCGGGCCACGGCGACGATGTATTTGAGTTCGGTGAGGGTCATGGCGCTATTGTCTACCGAGTCGCCCGCGGCGTCTGCGTCTGCTCATCTTTCCAGCCCGGACGGAACCCGGCCCTGCGGCTCCACAATCACCACCGCGATGCCGCAGACCAGCAAACCAGCCCCGCCCCAAAACGCCAGCGTGGGAGTCTCGGCAAAAAACACATGGCCCAGCGCCGGGCTGAACAACAGCAGCGAAAAGCCACCGGCCTCCACCGCCGAGGCGTCGCCCGCGCGGTAGGCAAAGAAATAGGCCAGGTAGATGCCGGAGGCAGACAGGCCAATCACCGGCAGCAGCACCCACGACACCTGCAGCACTGTGGGCAGCGCAAAGCCCGTCATCACACCAAAGCTGAGCCAGCAGGCCACCTGGCTCCAGGCCAGCACGGCAATGGGGTGCTCACCCTGCGAGTATTTTTTGAGCACCACGCCCAGCATGGCCTCCATCAGTGCGCCCAGAAGCGCCACCAGCGCGGCGGGCTGGAAGGCATCGGCACCGGGCTGCAAAATCACCAGCACACCGGCAAAGCCAATGCCCACACCCAGCCAGCGCAGCCAATGTGCCCGCTCCCCCAGCAGCCACACGCCCAGGGGCAGCATGAACAGCGCGCCGGTCATCAAGTAGGCACTGGCCTCGGCCAGCGGCAGGTGCGCCACCGCCCAGGCCGCGCAAAAGGCCGAGGTGACGATGATGCCGCCGCGCACCAGATGGAAGGCCGGTTGTGGTGAGGCCAGGATGCGCCCGCGCGTCCAGGCCACCAGCGGCAGCAGCATGGCCAGCACCACGCTGGCCTGCAGGAACAGCACCTCCTTGGGGGCGATGCCCTGCTGCATCAGCTGCTTGTTGCAGGCGTCCAGCACGGACCAGCAGGCCATGGCCAGTATCACCAGCACCACGCCACGGGTATTGCCCGCCAGAGCCAGCCAGCGGGATTTGAAAATATGCAACATAGGAAAGAAGCCGGACGCAGCGTCCGGCCATACAACAGTCAGGCCTTGAGAAATTCCGCCTTGGTTCCCAGCCAGCGTTGAACGTGTTTTTCAGCCAGATGCGGGTAGCGGTCCAGCATCATAGGGGCTTCCTGTCGCGCCCACTCCAGGAGGGCGGCGTCGGTAGCCAGGTCGGCAAAGCGCAGCATGGCGTCGCCGCTCTGGCGCGCACCCAGGAACTCGCCGGGGCCGCGGATTTCCAGGTCGCGCCGGGCGATCTCGAAGCCGTCGTTGGTCTCGGCCATGGCGCGCAGGCGCTCGCGCGCGGCCTCGCCCAGGCGCGGCGCATCGCCCGTGGAATACAGCAGCACGCAGGCCGAGGCCGCAGCCCCCCGCCCTACCCGCCCGCGCAGCTGGTGCAGTTGCGAGAGGCCAAAGCGCTCGGCATGTTCCACCACCATCAGCGAGGCATTGGGCACATCCACGCCCACCTCGATCACCGTGGTGCTGACCAAGACAGCCGTTTTGCCGGCCACAAAGTCGGCCATCACCGCCTTTTTTTCGTCGGTAGGCATGCGCGAATGCAAGAGGCCCACCTGCACCGGGGCCGCCCCGGGGCCGGCGGCCTGCTGCAGTGCATGGCTGAGCTCGGCATGGGTCTCGGTGGCGTTGGTCAGGTCCAGCGCCTCGCTCTCTTCAATCAGCGGGCAGACCCAGTAGACCTGGCGGCCCTCGGCAACCTGGGCGCGTATGCGCTGCACCACCTCGCCGCGCCGTGCCTCGTTGACCACCTTGGTGACGATGGGCGTGCGCCCGGGCGGCAGCTCGTCCAGGGTGGAGACATCCAGGTCGGCGTAATAGCTCATGGCCAGGGTGCGCGGGATGGGGGTGGCCGTCATCATCAGCAGGTGCGGCTCAAAGGGGTGCGCCTTGTCGTCACCATGGCCCGGGCCCACGCTGGCCTTGCTGCGCAGGGCCAGGCGCTGCGCCACGCCAAAGCGGTGCTGCTCGTCGATGATGGCCAACGCCAGGTTCTGAAAACGCACCTTGTCCTGGATCACGGCATGCGTGCCCACCACCAGCTTGGCCTCTCCACTCTCGATCATCGCCAGGGCCTCGCGTCGGGCTTTGGTCTTCTGGCTGCCGATCAGCCAGGCCGTGGTGATGCCCAAGGGCTCCAACCAGCTCACCAGCTTGCGGAAGTGCTGTTCGGCCAGTATTTCAGTGGGCGCCATCAGGGCGCACTGCCAGCCCGCGTCCATGCAGATGGTGGCAGCCAGCGCGGCGACCACCGTCTTGCCTGCGCCCACATCGCCCTGCAACAGGCGGTGCATGGGCACGTTGCGCGCCATGTCCTTGGCAATCTCGAAGCCCACGCGCTGTTGGGCACCGGTCAGGGCAAACGGCAGTGCGGCCAGCAGGCGCGCGTGCAGGGTGTCGCCCACCTTGCCCTGCAGGGGCGGCGCACGCAGCTCGGCGCGGGCCCGGCGCGACTGCAATTGAGAAAGCTGCTGCGCCAGCAGCTCCTCGGCTTTCAGGCGCTGCCAGGCCGGGTGGCTGTGGTCCATCAAAGTGTCCAGCGACACATCGGGCGTGGGGTGGTGCAGAAACTGCAGGGCCTGGCGCAGCGTCCACAGCGCGTGCGGGTTGATCTGGCTGAGGTCCCCCGGCGCGAAAGTGTCGGAGAGCTCGGCGCGCGCCAGACCCGACAGCACGGCTTTGCGCAAATAGGCCTGCGGCATGCCCGCCATCGTGGGGTAGACCGGGGTGAGGGCCGTGGGCAGGTCGCCACCGGCGGGCTTGCAGTGCGGGTGCAGCATGGTCCAGCCCAGAAAGCCGCCGCGCACCTCGCCGCGCGCGCGGATGCGGTTGCCGACTGACAAGGCCTTTTGCTGGTTGGGATAGAAGTTAAAGAAACGCAGGGTGCACACATCGGAGCCGTCGTCCAGCTTCACCAGCAACTGGCGGCGCGGCTTGTAGACCACCTCGCTCTCCACCACCTCGCCTTCGATCTGGATCATGTCGCCCTCGCGCGCATCGCGCAGGCGGGTGATGCGGGTCTCGTCCTCGTAGCGCAGGGGCAGGTGCAGGGCCAGGTCGATGTCGCGCTTGAGGCCCAGCTTCTCCAGCAGCTTCTGCATCGCGTTCTTGGGGGCAGGCGCGGCCACGCTCACCTTGGCATCGGCCTTGGGCTCAATCAGGGTGATGGAAAGCGAAGACTCGGGCATGGGACAATTCTGCCCTGTCTTTACTTCTTGGTACGGGTTTGTTCAACCCTCAAGCACATGCCCCATTCTTCTGGCGCCCCGTCGCCCTCTGCCTCGTCCTCCACCGCTCCTCTGTCCCCTGACGCCAGCGGCCGCCCCTACACCCTGAGCGACTTTGATTTCGTATTGCCCGAGGCGCTGATCGCCCAGCACCCCGCGCCCGAGCGCAGCGGCTCGCGCCTGCTCGATGGCCGCGCAGACGCGCCGGTGGACCGCATCTTCCGTGAACTGCCCGGCCTGCTGCGCGCTGGTGACCTGCTGGTGTTCAACGACACCAAGGTGCTCAACGCCCGTCTGTTTGGCGAAAAGCCCACCGGCGGCAAGGTGGAACTGTTGGTGGAACGCGTGCTGGGCGGCAACCAGGTGGCTGCGCACATGCGGGTGAGTAAAAAGCCCGAGGTGGGCACCACCATCAAGTTGCTGTGCGCACCGGGCCACGAAGATGGCTTGAGTGCCACCCTGCTGGGGCGCTGGCCGGATGCCAATGGCCAGATCTTCCGCTTTGTGCTCTCCAACGACCACGGCGACAGCCCCTACACCCTGATGGAGCGCCACGGCCATGTGCCGCTGCCGCCATACATCACCCACACGGATTCTGCCGAAGACGCCCAGCGCTACCAGACCGTGTTTGCCAAAAACCCCGGCGCAGTGGCCGCCCCCACCGCTGCCCTGCACTTTGACGAAGCCCTGCTGGCCCAGTTGGAGACCATGGGCGTACAGCGCGCCAACGTCACCCTGCATGTGGGCGCGGGCACCTTCCAGCCGGTGAAGACCGAGAACCTCTCCGAGCACCAGATGCACAGCGAGTGGTACGAGGTGCCCGCCAGCACCCAGCAAGCTATTTCCCAGTGCAAGGCGCGCGGTGGCCGTGTGGTGGCGGTGGGCACGACCACGGTGCGTACGCTGGAGAGTTGGGCAAAGACTGGGCTGGCCAGCGGCGACACCACCATCTTCATCACACCCGGCTTTGCCTTCCAGCATGTGGACCTGCTGCTGACCAACTTCCATTTGCCCAAGTCCAGCCTGATGATGCTGGTGAGCGCCTTTGCCGGGTACCAGCCCATCATGGCGCTGTACCGCCATGCGATTGCCAATGAATACCGCTTCTTCAGCTATGGGGATGCGATGCTGCTGGAGCGGCTGGCCTGAGAAGCGTCCTCACCGTTGGGCAGCTTAGATCCGCATCTGGCGCTCGCGCTGCTTGCCGCTCTGGATGGTGCCCACCAGCAGGCTGAGCTCTTCGGCCAGAATGTCCAGCACATCGTCCAGGGTGACCAGACCCAGCAGCTCGCCCTGGGCACCCACCACGGGAACGCGGCGCACACCTTCGCGGCGCATGGTGCGCATCAGGTCGATCAATGAATCGTCCTCGCGCGCGGTGACCAGATCGGTGCTCATCACGTCTTCCACGCAGTAGCGGTTCAGGTCCAGCTCCGGGGCGACCACGGCGGTGACGATGTCACGGTCGGTCAGCATCCCCACGACGGTGTTGTGTCCATCGGTTTCCTGCACCACCACCAGGCAGCCCACATGGTTGTCGCGCATCAGCCGCGCCGCACCACCCAGCGAGGTCCGCCGGAAGGCGATGGTCACGCTGCGGGTGCTGATTTCACCGGTGGTTAAACGCTCGCCCATGCTGTTCTCCTGTGCTGCAAATCGGTATCGCCCAGCCATTCATTGTTGTGAGCTGCGGGGCCGGCCGCTTGCCATTTATCAAGGCGGCGGCGTGGCACTGGCAGGCGACCACAGGGGTTCGTCTGCAGCCAGCGGCTCCAGCTCCTGCAGCTGGTGTTGCAGCACCTCCAGGGTGGCCTCGGAGGCATCCTGGCTGCTGGCCTGGCGCTGCTGAATCCGCTGGCGCAACTGCTCTGGCGTGGCCTGCGGTGCCAGGATGCCAAAAGCGGCGTGGTGTTGGGCGGCCAGCGCAGCGAAGCGGTCACGGTCCACCCGGTGCAGGAAGGTGCCATCCACCAGCACCGACCATCCGGCCTGCAGCAGACCTTCGGCCAGGGTCAACAGGTGGGCATAGAGGGTTGCGTGAGCCTGGGGCGCATAGATGCCGGTGTTGAGGGCGGCACCACTGGGCTCCAGGGACTGCAGGCCGGACAGGCGTTTGCGCTCCACATCGGTACGCAGGCGGATGGTGCAGGCCGTGGCGTCCCCCAGCAGCACTGCGTTGCTGCCAAAGGTCTTGCCGCTGCCCGACACACCATGGGTGATGCACAGCGAGATGGGTGGCGGCAGGGAGAGCTTCTCAGCCAGTGCCAGGTAGTGCAAGGCAGCGTCGGTGCTACTGCCGTTTTGAGTAGCCTGCATGAACGCGACCTTGGTACGCACCAGGGCGCGGTAGACGGCATAGAAGCGCAGCAGGAGCACGCTGCCATAGTCGCCGTTGTCGCTCAGGGCTTCATTCACCAGCCAGCAGGCCAGCCCATTCTGCTGGCGCGCCCGCAGGTCCACATACAGAAAGGCCAGCTCACTGGCCACGTCGATCCAGCGCAATGATTCGCTGAACTCGATGCAGTCAAACAGCCGTATGGTCTGGTCCAGCAGCACCAGATTGCCCAGGTGCAGGTCGCCGTGGCACTCACGCACATGGCCGCTGTCGTGGCGGCGCTCCATCCGCGCGGCCAGTTGCCCGTGCTGCTGCTCGGTCCAGCTTTGCAGGGCCTGCAGGCGCTGCTGCAATGCACTGTCCTGCACCAGCGTGCGCAGGTCATCAAAATTTTGCAGGGCCTGCTCCCGCACGCAGGCCGCACTCCCAAAGTACGAGCCCGGGGGCACCACGGCCGCGGCCGCATGGAAGGCCGTCAGGCTGTGGGCCAGCCCGGACAGGTGCCGGGGCAGCAACTCACCCTGGTCACACACGTGGTCCAGCCGCCCGCTTTGCGCAAAGCGGCGCATCTTGACGGCGTATTCAATCGGTGCGCCGCTGCCGCACCACTGCGGATCTTCTGGCGTGTGAAACAGCGGGACCACGGCCAGATACAGGTCGGGTGCGTAGCGTCGGTTCAGGCGCAGCTCTTCTTCGCAGCAGTGTTTGCGCAAGGCCAGGGTGCTGAAGTCCAGAAAAGACAGCTTGAGCGGCTTCTTGATCTTGTAGGCCAGGTCGCCCGCCAGCAGCACCCAGGAGATGGCGGTTTCCAGCAGCTCCACCTGGCCAACACCGGGACCATGGCGCCCGGGCGACAGCAAGGCGTGGATGAGCGGCGGCAGCGCGGAGGGTGGGTGTGGCATCGACCGCCATGGTGTCATGGCATATCAGTCTGTCAATTGCGCTAGCGCAAGCAGGCGGGTCCGGGGAGTCAGCCTTTGGCGCAGTACTGCACGCCGGGCAGCCCGCGGTAGTCCACGTCCTGAGTCCAGAAGCTGGCCTCAAACTCGCGCGCCATGCTGTACATGGCGGCATCGGCCATGGCCAGCTTGTGTTGGGCAGAAATGGTGGAGGCAGCGATGGCGCGCGCATCGGTCAGGTCCAGCACCTGACCCAAACGCATTACGTCCAGACAACGCTTGACCAGCTCTGCAGGCAGGCTGCGACTCAAGACCTTGTGCACTTCAAACAGGGCGATGGTGGGTACCAGCAGGGCGTGGCGGTCTTCAATCACTGGCTTGAAAACCGGACCATTGGCACCGGCCTTGAAAAACTCTATCCAGCCGGAGGAATCCACTACATTCATTCGAACTCCCGGTCCGGCTCTTTCTCGGGTTCGATGTCGCCCAAGTCATAGCCCTTGAGCATGCCGTAGTAGGCGCTCATGGGCAGCTCCGGTTTAATGACCAGCTCGTTGCCACGCAGCTCAAAGTGGATGTGCGAGCCCGCTGTGATGCCCAACTTGGCGCGCATGGCGGCCGGCAGGGTGACCTGCCCCTTGCTGGAGACAATGGCTTCTACTTCCAGTATGTCAGACATTTTTTAATCCTTTACTTTTTAAAAAGTAAAGCAAAGTATATATTCAAGCAAGAAAGAAGGTAAATCGTCGACAGGTAAAATCGCCCCCATGCTCAAATTTGACCTCCTGAAATCCGACCCCGCCACTGCTGATGGCTCGTACCTGGGCAGCCACGCGCGGCGCGGGCAGCTCACGCTGAACCACGGCGTGATCCAGACCCCCATCTTCATGCCGGTGGGCACCTATGGCACGGTCAAGGGCGTCACGCCGCAAAGCCTGCTGGACATGAACGCGCAAATCATCCTGGGCAACACCTTTCACCTGTGGATGCGCCCGGGGCTGGATGTGGTGAAACAGTTCGGCGGCCTGCATGCCTTCGAGAAGTGGGACAAGCCCATCCTCACCGACTCGGGCGGCTTCCAGGTGTGGAGCCTGGGCGAGATGCGCAAGATTTCTGAGGAGGGCGTGAAGTTTTCCTCACCGGTGAATGGCGACAAGCTGTTTCTCACGCCCGAGATCAGCATGCAGATACAGACCATTCTGAACAGCGACATCGCCATGCAGTTTGACGAGTGCACGCCCTATCTGTCGGTGGAGCCCAAGACCAAGGGGCAGATCACCACCGAGCGCGAGGCCCGCAGCTCCATGGAACTCAGCCTGCGCTGGGCGGCGCGCTGCAAGACCGAGTTTGCGCGCCTGGAAAACCCCAACGCCCTGTTTGGCATTGTGCAGGGCGGCATGTTCGAGCACCTGCGCGACGAGTCCCTGGCCGGGCTGGAAGCCCTGGACTTTCCCGGCATTGCCATTGGCGGCCTCTCGGTGGGTGAGCCCAAGGAGGACATGCTGCGTCTGTTGAAACACGTGGGCCCCAAGCTGCCTGCGCACAAGCCGCATTACCTGATGGGCGTGGGCACGCCCGAAGACCTGATTGCCGGCGTGCAAAACGGCATCGACATGTTTGACTGCGTGATGCCCACGCGCAACGCGCGCAACGGCACGCTGTTTTCTCGCTACGGTGACCTCAAAATCCGCAACGCCCGCCACAAGACCGATGAGCGACCCATCGATGAGTCCTGCACCTGCTACGCCTGCGCGGGCAGCCCCACAGCTGCGGGCTCGCTGTCCTGGGAACAGGGCGGCCGCGCAGGCTTCAGCCGCGCCTACCTGCACCACCTGGACCGCTGCGGTGAAATGCTGGGCCCCATGCTGGCCAGCGTGCACAACCTGCACTACTACCTGAGCCTGATGCAGGACATACGCGACGCGCTGGACGCCGGAACTTTTGGCGCCTTTGTGGCGCAGTTCAACACGGACCGGGCACGCGGGGTCTGACAGGCTGAGCCTGGTGGGTAGGCACAGTTAGAGGAAGTGCGGTGTAGGCTAGAAGCGGGCCTTCAAATGCGTCCGCAATTTGGCGATCGAAGGTTTCATACCTGCGTATGGGTGCGCAGGAGGGGCAAGGGCGAGCTCCTCATGGTGGAGTACCACAAATCGTCGCCCGCCCTTGCCCCTCCTGCTCACTGGAGCGTTGCTGCACTTGACAAAAAATACCGAACACCGACCGTACAACCGGCGCGCACTGTCCTGCATCGCTGGTTCACACGGGGGTCGCGCGGGAAGGGGATACGCCGGGTGACGATTTGTGCTCGCACCATGAGGAGCCCGGCGTATCCCCTTCCCGCGTAGCGAGCGAAAAAACTCATCCCAGCCAGCACACAACCTTCAACCGGCTAAGTTCAAAAGGTTTCCCACTCGTCATCACCACCCGCCGGCGTAGGCTTGGGCGCCGCCTTGGGCGTCACCGTGGTGGCGGTCGGCTTGGCTGCCGCAGCCGCAGGGGCCGCGGCCTTGAAGGGTTTCGCAGTACCCTGTGATGCACCCGGCGGCCGGGGCACGGCGCGGCGCTCGGGGCCCTTGAAGGGTTTGTTTTGCGATGAAGGGGCGCGCACATCCACCTTGATCGGCATGGGCAGGTGTTCGGCCGCATTGAGCTTGAAGGACGCCACCGTCTGCACCAGCTCACCCGCCTGGGATTTGAGGCTGCTGGCGGCCGCCGCCATCTGCTCCACCAGAGCGGCGTTCTGCTGGGTGGCATGGTCCATTTGCGTGACCGCCTCACCCACCTGGGCCACGGCGGACGACTGCTCGGTGCTGGCCGAGCTGATCTCGCCCATGATGTCGGTGACACGGCGAATCGAGCCCACCACCTCGGTCATGGTGACACCGGCCTTGTCCACCAGGGCCGTGCCCTGCTCCACGCGTTCCACGCTGGCGTTGATCAGGGTCTTGATTTCCTTGGCAGCGTCGGCGCTGCGGCCGGCCAGGGAGCGCACCTCGGAGGCCACCACGGCGAAGCCGCGGCCCTGCTCACCGGCGCGCGCGGCTTCCACGGCCGCGTTGAGCGCCAGGATGTTGGTCTGGAAGGCGATGCCGTCAATCACACCGATGATGTCGGCAATGCGGCGTGAGCTCTCGTTGATGCCCTGCATGGTCTGCACCACCTGACCCACCACCTCGCCGCCCTGCACCGCCACTTTGGAAGCGGTCATGGCCAACTGGTTGGCCTGGCGCGCGCTGTCGGCGTTTTGCTTGACCTGGGCGCCCAGTTCTTCCATGGAGGCGGCTGTCTGCTCCAGTGCGCTGGCCTGGCTTTCGGTGCGCGAGGACAGGTCATGGTTGCCCTGGGCGATTTCGGCCGAGGCGGTTGCCACGCTCTCAGAGCCATGTCGCACGTTGGACACCACCTGCACCAGGCCACCCTGCATGTCCTTGAGGGCGCGCAGCAAAATGCCGGTTTCACTTTCGCCCTTGGGTTCAAACGCATACGTCAGATCGCCCGCTGCCACGGCACGGGCCACGTCCACCGCCTGGTTGATGGGGCGGGTCACCGCGCGTGTAATCCAGAGTGCCGCCACTGTGGCCACCAGGAGCGCCAGCACACCCGAGACCAGCAAGGTGGTTTGAATCTGGTTGATGGCCGACGACGCATCGGTTTTGGCGATCTGCATCTGATCTTCCTGGAAGGCGATCAGCGCATCCACCGCCGCAAAATATTTCTGCTCCAGCGCCGCCATTTCGGTCTGCAAGGTGATCTTGGCCATCTCCTGGGAGGAAGCCGCTTGCGTGACGAACTTCTGGCTCAAAGGCAGATAGGCCGTGCGTACTTCTTCGAGTGCCTTGAGCAAGGCGCGCCCCTTTTCGGACTTGAAGGTCGGATCGATTTTGGCCAGCAATTCCGAGTTGTCCTTTTGCAGGCCGGCTATGGTCTGTGCGGACTTCTTGATATCGTCCGCATCTGACAGCAGCAGCATGTCCCGCTGCAGGCGGGCCGACTCCTTGAGGCGGTCATTGATGGTGTGCAGGGCGCTGATCTTGGGGTAGCGGTTGTCCACCACATTCTCAAAGGCCTGTTCGGCCCCGCCCGCCTTGAAGTAGCTCAGCGCGCCCATCAGCACAATCAGCAGGCCCAGCAGGCCGAACCCCAGCTTGAGCAGGGTGGCAATCTTGGTATTCGAGGTATTCATACTTACTCCAACGGAACTCTTTTATGTTGTGAATACGGTCAGCACGCCGGTATAGCCGTACAAATGGTCATGGGCGATTTCGCCATCGGCAAAGAAGCCGACCAGGGGCACATCGCCCAGGGCCCTGCGCACCAGTTGCAGCTCGGCGCTGGCGCCGCCAAAGTGCGGCCCGCCACGCCCCACGCAGCTCACATAAATAGCGCCAGCTATGCGCCGTGCCGGGTGAGGTGCAGCCTCCAGTTCGGACTCGGCCAGTGCGGTAGCCGTCTGCAGCGGCATTTCCTGCGGCTCCAGCTCTTCGCGGATTTCGGCGCAGATGCGCATCAGGTCGGCCCGGGCCGCCTGCATGTTGCGCTGGCAAAAAGCCATGCGTGCGCCGGTCTGCACCTGCTCGCCCACGGCCACGCCACGGCGTGCCGGGTCCAGCCCGATGATGTGGCGCACCGTGACGTCGTTGCCGAAGTTGCCGGTCTGGCGCACCGGCTCGCCGTCCACCCCGGCCAGCCCCACCAGGGTGGCACGCACGATTTGCAGGGCCTCCTGCGGCTCGTCCAGGGTGATGTGCAGATCGGCCAGAAGCACATCCAGCGCCGCCTCACCATCGAGTTGCAGAATCAGGTTGCCATCGGCCGCAGTGATGGTGCGCACTTTGGATACCGGCTTGCAGCCCTGCGTCACGCGCGAGACCAGCCCAACTCCCGGGCCAAAGGCCACACCACTCAGGCCCCCACTGAACACCCCGGTGGCCGCCCCCTGCCCGCTGATATTGCCGTCACCGGCCACGGCAAACTGCACGCTGGCCCTGCGGCTGGAGGACAGGCCGCCAAACAGGAATTCGGAATCGGTGCGGTGCGCCAGCTCGTACACCAGTTCGGTAATGTCGGGGGTGCTGCCGTCGCCATGCACCAGGGCGCTGTGCGCCTCAAAGCCCAGGCCCAGCGGCGCCACGCCGGAAAACACCCGGTACTGGTCACTGGGCAGCTCCAGCAGCATCACGGCCATCGCGGGCTCGTCAAAGTACTCCACGTTATTGGAGCTGATGCCCACACCCACGGTGCCTGACCAGTCGGTGATCAGGGGCAGCTCAGCACCCAGGTACTCCAGGATGTCCTGCGCTGCATTGGCATAGTGGTCGGTGATGTAGAGCAGTGCCAGCGTGGGGTTGGCGGCATACCCGTGCAAGGCCATCTGGGCGCGCAATTGCGCCAGCACCAGGGCGGCAGCCATTTGCCACTGCGGGTGCGTGGCATGTCCATACGGAAAAAGTTTCATCTTGGGAGCCCCCTTGCCGGGCCGCTTATTTGCCCGTCGTTTTGCGGGAAGCGGCCTTGCGCGCCGGGGCCTTTTTGGCGGGAGCTTTTTTGGCTGCGGCTTTCTTGGCCGGTGTGGCGGCGCCCCGGGCCATGCTGGCTGCCATGCCCTTGCCCAGGTCTGCCGCCGCCTTGGTGCTCACGTCCTTCAGGGCGGTGGCCGCAATTTGCTGGAACTGCTGGGTCAGAGACCCCCACAGCTGCAAGGGGTCCACCATGCTGGCGCCTGACGCTGCGGCTGCGGGTTTGGCCGCCTGCTCTGGCGCAGCTTCCGGTGGTGTCTCCGCGGGGGCTGGTTTTTCAGGCGCTTTCTCGGGCGGCTTTTCAGCCGCCTTGGGCGCGCTGGCTTGGGGCGTGAATACCTTGGCCAGGTCACCCAGATTGAAGTTCATGCCCTTGAGCGTGGCCAGCGTCATGCGTTGCACTTCCAGTGCCTGGATGGTGGCGCTCAGGGCGCGGGAGTTTTGCTCCAGCCAGAATTGCACGTTCTTGAGTTCTTCAATGCGCTTGTCGAGTTCTTCCACGTTCAGCGTGGGCGCAACCCAGCTGCCCAGGTTGGGCATTTGCGGGACACTGGCCGAAGCCCCTTTAGCCAGGTTTTGCAAAAAATCAAAACCGGGAACGAACTTGCCGAATCCTGCGCTGTCTGCGTCGCTCATGGTGTCTCCTTGGGCTGTTGGGTGGTGACTGCCTGCCTTTGCTGTCACTGTACTCCATGGAAACCCCGCTTTGGCTTAATCTGGCACAGCAAAAGCGCCGATCGGCTGCATTCCTGCACGATCGGCTGCTGCCATGCCAGGTGCACATGCGCTCTGCATGCGCCTGGACTTCAACGGCCAATCGCCGTCAGGGTGTTTCGACTGTCACCTTGATCGAGCCGAACCAGGCTGCAAGATGGGTAATTTCCGAGTCCGTCAGCTGTTTGGCAATCATGTTCATCACTTCGTTCTGGCGCTTGCCGCTGCGGTAATTGCGCAACTGTTCGCTCACGTAAATGGCCTGCTGTCCGGCCAGATTGGGGGCGTTGGGCAGCGTGGACACACCATTGTGGCCATGGCACAGGGAACAGGCGGCATCTGCCTTCAGGCGGCCTTCGGCCGCGTCATCGGCATAGCTCGCAAATGCGGTGCACATCAGAATAAAAAATAGTGTGTTCTTCATGGTGAATCTGTCTGAAATAAAGAGGGCTCCCTGAAGGAGCCCCGTGCTTGATTCTGGCACGGGCACCCGGCCCGTGCCTTATCTCCAATTACATACCGGCGTAGCTGATGCGGTAGATCGCGCCAGCGTAGTCATCGGACACCAGAATGGAGCCGTCAGGCAGGTTGGCCACGTCCACGGGACGAGCCAGCGCACGACCAGTGGTCTTGTCCAGGAAGCCATCGGCAAACACTTCCGACGGGCCCGCATTGCCATCGGCCTTGATTGGCACGAAGTTGATCAGGTAACCGCTGGGTGTGGTGCGGTTCCAGGAACCGTGCGATGCCACAAACAGACCGCCCTGGTACTTGGCCGGGAAAGCCTTGCCGGTGTAGTGGGTCAGGCCGAGCTGGGCCTGGTGCGCGGGGAACTCCACTTGCGGGGCGATGGCACCAGCGGGCTCCTTCATGTCCTTCAGATCCATGGCGGCAGGAGAGCCCGCCACTTTGAAGCGGCCATTCCAGTAGGGGAAGCCAAAATGCTCGCCGGCCTTGGAGAGCTTGTTCAGCTCGCCCGGCGGGATGTCATCACCCAGACCGTCGACCTGGTTGTCGGTAGTCCAGATGTCGCCCTTGGGTCCGATGGACAGGCCAGCCGGGTTGCGCATGCCCTTGGAGTAGACCGTGCGGCCAGAGCCGTCCAGGCCATTGAAGCGCAGCACGCCGCCAATACCCAGCTCTTCGAACAGCGCCACTTTTTCAGCGGGCTGCACGTTGTAGGGCTGACCCATGCTGACAAAGATCTTGCCATCAGCGGCCACCTTGCAGACACGACCGGTGTGGTTGAACGACTGCTCTTCCACCGGGATCAGTTTGCCTTCGGGAACGACCACGCCCACGGCCACGTCCGGACCTTCATAGAAGTACTCGGCAGCGGGGAAATGCAGCAGGCGATTGGATTCGGCAACGATCAGGAAACCGTCTTTGGTGAAGCACACGCCATTGGGGTTGCTGAATTTGATGGACGGCGCGAAGACTTTGACTTCGGTGGCTGCGTCGCCATTGTTGCGGTTGGTCACGGCATAGACGTTGGTCTTGCGGGTGCCGACAAACAGCATGTTGGTGGAGGGGGCCACGGCCATGTAGCGCGCATCCGGCACCACGGCGTACAGGTCAATCTTGAAACCATCGGGCAACTTGACTTTCTTCAGATTGGCGCGAATCGCATCAGCATTCTTGCCTTCCTGGGGAATGGAAGGAATGGTCATGCTGGTGGCGGTGTTGCCCATACGCTGAAGCGTCGACAGATTACCGTCCTGGGCAATAGCCCCGGTTGTGCCCATGGCTGCAACAGCCAGAGCGAGCGAAGTAAGTTGAATCAGTTTCACAGTTGTCCCTTTGTATGGTTTGACGACGGAGTTTCAGTTGCCTTGAAAAAATCGGGAAGATTTGTCGAGGACTGGCCTGAATATAGAAAGCCCCTTTCATCCATGTGGACCGGGTTAACCCGCAAAAAGTGCAATCAGTGCGGAAGAAGGGCGGCATCTTTCTGCACAAGGATCTGTAATAAATTTCAAAATGAGAGAAGTTTGTAGTTCCGGGCCTGCAACCATGCGGGTTTGCGGCCGGCTCGGTCAAAATGCCTGTCATCCAGGAGACATCCCGGAATAGGTTGGGCCCTCAAGCTCAACCCGATTTTTTATATATATAAAACCGAAGAGACACATGTTTACAACCTGCAAGCCAACCCTTTTGGTTCACTCACTCTCGCTGCTGGGCGTGCTCAGCGCGTTTCCCGCCGCGGCCCAATCCCTGAACGAAGTCGTGGTTTCCGCCTCGCGCAGCGAACAGCGCAGCTTTGACGCGCCCGCTGCCGTGCAAAGCGTGGCACGCGAAACTATCCAGGGCGCGGGCCCCCAGGTCAATCTGTCGGAATCGCTAGGCCGCGTGCCGGGCCTGACCATCCTGGACCGCCAGAACTATGCGCAGGACTTGCAGGTGTCCATTCGCGGCTTTGGTGCCCGCTCGGCCTTTGGCATACGCGGCATACGCCTGCTGATCGACGGCATCCCGGCCACCACCCCGGACGGCCAGGGCCAGGGTTCTTCGATCAGCCTGACCTCCACCGACCGCATCGAGGTGCTGCGCGGCCCGATGGCGCTGCTGTATGGCAACTCCTCGGGCGGCGTGATCCAGGCATTCAGCAAGGCCGCACCCAAGGAGCCTGAGCTGGGCTACCAGTACTACGTGGGCTCCTATGGCCTGCACCGCGCCGACTACCAGTTTGGTGACACCCTGGGCACGGTGGGCATCATGGCTGACTACAGCACCTTCACCATTGACGGCTACCGCGCCAACAGCTTCACCGAGCGCAAGCAGTTCAACACCAAGATCGGGTTTGATGCCAGCGAGCAGCTGCACGTCAACGTGGTGTTCAACCAGTTCGACATGCCCCTGGCTCAGGACCCGGTGGGGCTGACGCGTACGCAACTAAACCGGGACCCTTCACAGGCGGGCACCAACGCCATCAGTGCTGGCGTACGCAAGGTCGTACTGCAAAACCAGTTGGGCAGCTCGGCCACCTACACCGTGGACCAGGAGCGCTCGTTCACCGGGCGCGCCTACTACGGCACCCGTGAAAACCTGCAGTACCAGGCGGCTGGCAACTGGATCGGCCTGAACCGCGCCTACTTTGGCGTGGGTCTGCAATACAACCAGCGGGCGGTGTGGTCCGGCACCCCCGTGGACTGGGCGGCAGGCTACGAGTTTGACCGCTCGCGCGAGTACCGCCAGGCGGGCTCGAGCCCGATCGGCCAAAAGTCCGGCTCGCCCACCCGCAGCGAAGACAACCAGTCCGAAAACAGCGATCTGTTTGCGCAAGGCACAGCGCTGCTCAGCGATGTGGTGTCGGTCTCTGCTGGAGTGCGCCAGAGCACGGTGCGCTTTACCAGCGAAGACTACTACCCCGTCTCGTCAGGCAACCCGGACGGCACGGGCAACGTGTCCTATCAAGCCACCAACCCGGTGCTGGGCCTCACCTTCCACGCCAGTGATTCCCTGAACCTGTATGCCAACTACGGCAAGGGCTTCGAAACCCCCACGCTGGCCGAAATGGCTTACAAGCTCAACCCGTCCAACCCGGCCAGCGCGCCCGTAGGGCAGTTCAACACGACGCTCAATGCATCCAGCAGCCAGCATTACGAACTGGGCGCCAAGTGGGTACCCAATGCGTCCTCCCGCATCGACCTGGCCCTGTACCAGGTCAATACCGTGGATGAGCTGGTGGCCGCCAAAAACACGAATGGCCAAATCGCTTACATCAACGCCCCCGGCACTTCGCGCACGGGTTGGGAGTTGTCTGGCAGCACGCAGCTCACGCCGCATCTGAGCTTCAATGCCTCGGCCTCCATGATCGACGCCTCTTACTCGCAACGCTTCACCACCAACGGCGTGACCATTGCCAGCGGCAACAAGCTGCCGGGAATCCCCCAGTCCTCCCTGTTCTCCGAACTGGCATGGACCAGCGAGGCCACCCCGGCCAAGGCCAGTGGACTGCGCCTGGGCGTGGAGATGGTGCAAGCCGGGCGCATCTACGCCAATGACCTCAACACCGAGTCGGCCGACGGCCGCACGGTCTTCAACCTCAGCGCCAGCCAGCGCTGGGGCGTTGGCAAGGGTGCGCTCACCTTGTACGGCCGCCTCAACAACGTCAGCGACGAGAAGTACGTGGGCTCGGTCATCGTCAACCAGGCCTCCAGCCAGTTTTACGAGCCCGGCCTGCCGCAAAACTGGACGCTGGGCCTGAGCCTGAACCTGCCCATCTGATCGCACGGCCAAGGGGCAGGCCTGCGAGGGCCGCCCCTTGAGGTGTACACCGGCAGGCGGATTGATCCCTATCAAAGTCTGGTGAAGGGTGAAGGCGCACCATGGCCTTGTTCATTCATAAAAGGTCTGCCATGAAGCACCTCGACACCACCGCCTTCAAAGCCACCCTGTTGCAGCAACGCCAGTCGCTGCTGACCCAGCTCACCACCCTGCGCGGAGGCGAGGTGGGCCGCGCCCAGGCTTCTACCGAACACTTTGCCAGCCGCGAGGACACCGAGGCCGCAGCCAATACCGCACGCGATCTGGAACTGGCCATGGACGCCCATGACACCCACGAGATAGCCACCGTGGACGCTGCCCTGAAGCGCATTGCCGACGGCACCTACGGCGAGTGCGTGGACTGCGGCGCCGCCATTGCCGAGGCCCGCCTTCTGGCCGCACCCGAAGCCAGCCGCTGCATCACCTGCCAGGAAAAGCTGGAGAAGCAGGCCAAGGCCAGCCGCGTCTGAGCGCCAGCGCCTGAAAGAGCGTGCCGGGCTGCTATCCTGCGGCCATGCGCAGCCTCTTCCATTTCGCCTTCAACGTCACCGACCTGGACCTGGCGCGCCGCTTTTACGGCGAGGTGCTGGGCTGCGTGGAGGGCCGCAGCACCGCCACCTGGGTGGACTTTGATTTCTTTGGCCACCAGCTCTCGCTGCACCTGGGCGAGCCCTTCAAGACGGCGCTGACCGGCCATGTGGGAGAGCACCT
Organism: Rhodoferax lacus; assembly: GCF_003415675.1. Classification (GTDB taxonomy): domain Bacteria; phylum Pseudomonadota; class Gammaproteobacteria; order Burkholderiales; family Burkholderiaceae_C; genus Allorhodoferax; species Allorhodoferax lacus. The sequence goes on along the minus strand of NZ_QFZK01000010.1, from coordinate 88,677 downwards.
GGTGCCCATGCCGCACTTCGGCCTGGTGCTGGCCCTGCCCGACTGGCAGGCCATGGCCGGGCGCCTGCAAGCCGCCCACACCGTCTTTGTGCTGGAGCCGCAGCTGCGCTTTGCCGGGCAACCCGGCGAGCAATGGACCCTGTTTTTTCTGGACCCCTTCGGCAACCCGCTGGAGATCAAGGGCTTTGCCTCGCTCGACACGCTGTGCGCCACATGATGAATTACACCTTTGCCTCGGCCACCATCCTGCTGGTGCTGATCACCGACCCGGTGGGCAACATCCCCATCTTTGCCAACGCGCTCAAGCACGTGTCACCCGAGCGCAGGCCCTGGGTCATCCTGCGTGAAATCCTGATTGCGTTTGTGCTGCTGCTGACCTTCATGTTTGTGGGCGAGCGCTTTCTGCAGGTGATGAACCTCTCGGAGCTGGCGCTGCAAATCGGCGGCGGCGTGATCCTGTTCCTGATCGCCCTGCGCATGGTGTTCCCGCACGCAGAAGGGCCGGACCCGGAGCAGATGGAGGAGCCGCTGATCGTGCCGCTGGCCGTGCCGGCAATAGCAGGCCCCAGTGCCCTGGCCACCGTGTTGCTGCTGGTGTCACAACAGCCCGAGCGCCGCATGGAGTGGATCGGCGCCCTGTGTGTCACCATGCTGGTGAGCGCGGTGGTGCTGGTGTCGGCCGAGCGCATTCAGCGCCTCATCGGCACCCGCCTGGTGGTGGCGGTGGAGCGGCTCATGGGCCTGGTGCTGGTGTCGGTCTCGATTGAAATGATGCTGCGTGGCATCAAGACCTTTGCACTGCAGCTAAGCCACGCCTAGGCGTGGCCGCTGTGCCTCAGTCTTCCAGCAGCGACAGGTCGCGCACCGCGCCCTTGTCGGCCGACATCACCAGCTTGGCATAGGCCCTGAGGGCTGCAGACACCTTGCGCGGACGCGGCAGTGCGGGCTTCCAGCCTTTGGCATCCTGCTCGGCGCGGCGCTTGGCCAGTTCTTCATCACTGAGCAGCACGTCAATGGAGCGCTTGGTGATGTCGATGCGGATACGGTCACCATTGCGCACCAGGCCGATGGCACCACCGGCTGCCGCTTCGGGCGAGCAGTGGCCAATCGAGAGGCCCGAGGTGCCGCCGGAAAAACGGCCGTCAGTCAGCAGGGCACAGGCTTTGCCCAGACCCTTGGACTTGATGTAACTGGTGGGGTAGAGCATTTCCTGCATGCCGGGGCCGCCCTTGGGGCCCTCATAGCGCACGATGACCACATCACCGGCCACCACCTTGTCGGCCAGAATGTGTTCCACCGCCTCGTCCTGGCTCTCCACCACGTGGGCCGGGCCTTCAAACACCATCAGGGTGTCGTCCACACCAGCGGTCTTGACCACGCAGCCGTCCAGCGCGATGTTGCCGCGCAGCACGGCCAGGCCACCTTCCGCAGAGAAGGCGTGGTCGCCGGAGCGGATGCAGCCCTCGGCACGGTCGGTGTCCAGGCTGGGCCAGCGCGCATTCTGGCTGAAGGCCACCTGGGTGGGGATGCCTCCGGGGCCGGCCATGTAGAACGTCTTGACGGCCTCGGACGGGTTGCGGGCCACGTCCCACTGGTCCAGCGCGTCTTTCAGGGTCTTGGCGTGCACGGTGGGCACATCGGTGTGCAGCTTGCCCGCGCGGTCCAGCTCGCCCAGGATGCCGTAGATGCCACCTGCGCGGTGCACGTCTTCGATGTGGTACTTGTTGGTGTTGGGCGCCACCTTGCACAGCTGGGGCACCACGCGCGAGAGGCGGTCGATGTCGGCCAGAGTGAAGTCGATCTCGGCCTCCTGGGCAATCGCCAGGATGTGCAGGATGGTGTTGGTAGAGCCACCCATGGCAATGTCCAGGGTGATGGCATTCTCAAAGGCCTTGAAGCCCATGGAACGCGGCAGGATGCTGCTGTCATCCTGCTCATAGAAGCGCTTGCACAGCTCCACGGCCAGGTGCCCGGCGCGCTTGAACAGCTGCTCGCGGTCGGCATGCGTGGCCACCACCGTGCCATTGCCCGGCAGGGCCAGGCCCAGGGCTTCGGTCAGGCAGTTCATGGAGTTGGCGGTGAACATGCCCGAGCAGGAGCCGCAGGTCGGGCAGGCGGAGCGTTCCACCTCGGCCACATCGGCGTCGCTCACCTTGTCGTCGGCGGCCATCACCATGGCGTCGATCAGGTCGAGCTTCTTGAACTCCATCTTGTGCGTGGTCGGGTTGGCCAGCTTGACCTTGCCCGCCTCCATAGGGCCGCCCGACACAAACACCACGGGGATGTTGAGGCGCATGGCGGCCATCAGCATGCCGGGGGTGATCTTGTCGCAGTTGGAGATGCAGACCATGGCGTCGGCGCAATGGGCGTTGACCATGTACTCCACACTGTCGGCAATGATGTCGCGGCTGGGCAGCGAATACAGCATGCCGTCATGGCCCATGGCGATGCCGTCGTCCACGGCAATGGTGTTGAATTCCTTGGCCACACCGCCTGCCGCTTCAATCTCGCGCGCCACCAATTGGCCCAGGTCCTTCAGGTGCACGTGGCCGGGCACAAACTGGGTGAAGGAGTTGACCACCGCGATGATGGGCTTGTCAAAGTCGCCATCCTTCATGCCGGTGGCGCGCCACAGCGAGCGGGCACCGGCCATGTTGCGGCCAGCGGTGGAGGTTTTGGAGCGGTATTGGGGCATGGGTGAAACCAGGTAAACGCTTCACCCGACCAAGTCGTTCGAAGCTGGGAAAGTCGGGGAAAAGCCGGAGAAAAAAGTGAGTCGATTGTAGCCATGCCGCCCCATCCGGGGCTGTACAGACCCCATGGTGGCCAACAGGGTTATTGCGTCATTTCCTGTTCCATGGCGCCAAACAGGCTGTGGCCGGCGGCGTTCTTCATGTCGATGCACACGGTGTCGCCGTAGCGCATGTACTCGGTGCTGGCCTGGCCGTCCTGCAGCACTTCCATGGCGCGTTTTTCGGCAATGCTGTTGTAGCCCTTGGGCCAGCTCCACTGGCCACGCTTTTCAGCACCGGCATTGCTGAGCGGTGCGGCCGCCAGAATGCTGCCCGCACGCACCGGCCGGGTCTTGGCCAGCAGGGCGATGAGTGGGCCAAAGGGGTAAGCCATGTCGGCACCGCTGTCGCACAGGCCGACCTTGCGGCCATTCCAGCTGCACTGCAGCGGCAGGCTGACCCGGCCGCGGCTCCAGGCATCGCCCAGTTCATCGGGTGTGATGGCCACCGGGCTGAAGGCCATGGCGCACTGGCTTTGCGTTGCGGCGGCGCTGCGCTCGGCCCCTGGCGCCAGCAGGCTGCGCAGGGTGAAGCTGTTGCTCAGCATGAGCAGGCGCACGCCGTCCAGCGCGCGGTCAGCGGCGCAGTCCTGCGGAATGTCACCGGTAACCACCGCCAGGCCTGCGCCAAAGTCCAACCCCAGGGCTTCGGTGGCACAACGCACCGCATCGTGCGCGCCCAGCAGGCTGTCGCCTGCCAACTGCAGCATGTCCGGCCCGGCAGAGCGGTCTTCTGGCTCGCCCAGGCCTGCGGCTTTGAGCAACAAATCGGTGTGGCTGGGCCAGGCTGCGGCACGCACACACTGGTAGGCGCGCGGCAGCGGCGCCATGCACTGGGCCGGATCGAAGGCAAAGGCATGGCGGGCGCGCCCGGCGTTGAGCGCATCAAACACATCCTGCAACTGGGGCGAGAGAAAGTTCCAGTCGTCCAGCACCTGTTGCAGGCGGTTGGCAATATGCGAGGCGTAATGGGCCTGGGTCAGGTCGCGTGACACCACGACCAGCTGGCCGTCGCGCGAACCGTCTTTGTAGGTTGCAAGTTTCATGGGGGCATTTTCGCCGCTTTTGCCCGCCGGGGCGCCCGGGCGCTTGTCGCCCTAAACTGGGGGCCTTGCGTTAAACCCTGAACCGGCACCTCCCCCACACGCCCTGCCCTCTGCATCTCCCAGCATCCGATCTTCCAGCTTTGCCTTTGCATGCCCACTTCACCACCGCAGTCACCGCCGAACAACTCCTCCACCCTGCTGCGGCTGCTGGTGCTCACCGTGCTGGTGCTGCTGGTGCATGGCTTGCTGCTGGCAGGCGCATCGCCCACCTGGCTGCTGTTTGCGGGCGCCGCCCAAGAGCCGCCCCAGGCCCCTGCGGTGGCGAGTTTTGTGACGCGCACCATTGCTCCCACACCAGCCCCTGCACCACAGGAACGCAAGCCGCAGCCTCCTCCGCGTGCTGCAAAGCCTGTGCCAGCCAGCACGGCCCAGGCTGCTGAGGCAACGCCCAGCCCCGCGACCACAGCACCTGCAACGGCAGCTGCAGATTCCACAGCGGCCACCAGCCCGGCAGCCACTCAGCAAGACGTGGCAGTCACCGCTGCAGAAGCGGCCAAGCCCGCAGTAGCAGAGCCCGCCACACCACCCGCTCCAGTAAAACCGGCCTCGGCGGCTGCCGCTGCTGCGCCAGCGCCTGCCACGGCGAGCGCTGCGGCCGATGTGCTGCGTGCCAACTCTGTGCGTCTGCCAGACCCCATACGCCTGCTCTATGACGGCAAAGGCGAAGAGCGGGGCTTCATCAAATACGCCGCCAGCAGCGAACTGCTGTGGCTGCACGATGGCGCCCAGTACAGCGCGCGTCTGGAGATATCGGCCTGGGGTTTTCGGGTGCGCACCTGGACCAGCAAGGGCGAACTCGGCGCTACCGGCCTGGCACCCGTGCGCTTTGGCGACAAGCCACGCGGGGCCGAACTGGCCACGCATTTCCAGCGCGACAAGGGCATCATTTCCTTCAGCGCCAACAACCCCGATGTGCCCTTGCAGGTCGGCGCGCAGGACAAACTCAGCGCCCTGCTGCAGCTCAGCGCACTGGTGGCCGGTGCGCCCGAGCGCTACAGCGCAGGCAAGACCATCCGCTTTCAGGCGGCCGACGCGCACCGCGCCGAGCTGTGGGATTTTCAGGTGGGCGCGCTCGAACTGCTGGACCTGCCCGGCGGCCCCAAGCAGGCGCTCAAGTTCAGCAAGGCACCCACCGCAGAGTTTGACCAGGGCATCGATGTCTGGCTGGCACCCGACATGCAGTACCTGCCGGTGCGCCTGCGCATCACCGAGGCCAATGGCGCTTTTGCCGACCTGTTGTGGCGAAAGACACAAAATTCCGAATAGCCACCGTCGGCCAGATTTTTCCTGTTACTCTTGAAACCAGACAGCTCGCTCCCAATTGCCAAGCAACCCAGGAAAGCCCGCCGCCATGCATACCCTTTACGACTCCGAGACCTTCTCTGTCACCCATATGCTGGCCAATCTGGACACCGATGCCCAGCATCCGAGTGGCGCCAGCAAGTCCGAACACGGAGCGCAGGTGCTGCCCATGCTGCTGCGCCACGGCTTCGAGATCGTGGACAAACGGGCCAACAAAGAGGTTTATCTGGACGGCTCATGGGCCGAACTGTTCCAGCAGCACATCCAGGCCTGGCAGGCCAACACGCCCACCCAGGAAGAAGTGGAAGACACGCTGGAGCGTTACGCCGAGCTGGCGCAAAACCCGCTCAGCATTCATTAGCCCCCACGGTCGCCCACTACGTGTGACTTCCTTCCCCCCAAGGGGGCCGCGTTTTGCCTTGGGGTGGCCCGGCGGCAAAACCTATTCCAACCTTTGCCCCATGGCCTCGCCCATCACAATGGCGCGTGCCGGCTCCCACGCCGGGTTGAAAGCCAACTGGTTTTTGGCAAACAGCATGACGACGGTGGAGCCCAGCAAAAAGCGGCCCATCTCCTCGCCCTTCTTGAGTACCACCTGATCGCCCTGGTACTGCCACTCGCAAATCTGCGGGCTGCGCGGCGGGTTCACCTGGCCGTGCCAGACGGTGGCCATGCTGCCCACAATCGTGGCACCCACCAGGGTCAGCACAAAGGTGCCGTTGTCACCCTCAAACACGCACACCACACGCTCGTTGCGGGCGAACAGGCCGGGCACACCGCGCGCCGTGGTCGGGTTCACCGAGAACAGATCGCCCGGCACATAAATCATGCGGCGCAAGCGCCCGTCGCACGGCATGTGGATGCGGTGGTAGTCGCGCGGGCTCAGGTACAGGGTGGCAAAGCTGCCGTCCTGGAACTGCGCGGCCAGACTGGCGTCACCACCCACCAGCGCCGTGGTGCTGTAGCTGTGGCCCTTGGCCTGGAAGATCTGGTCGCCAGCAATGGGGCCAAACTGGCTGATGGCACCATCTACCGGGCACAGGTAGTCGGCAGCGGCCTGCGGCCGGGCGCCTACTTTGAGGGCGCGGGTGAAGAAGTCATTGAAGCTGGCGTAAGTGGCGATGTCGGGCTGTGCGGCCTCGGCCATGTTGACGTTGTAGCGCTTCACAAACCAGCGGATCAGCGCCGTGGTCAGCGCACCACCCTGGGCCCCGGCCACCCAACCGGCGAACACGGTCAGCGCTTTTTTGGGCAGCAGGTACTGCGGAAGGACCGCTAAAGAGTCAGACATGGCAGAACCTTTTGAATATTGGTAAGCGCGGGGGAAGGGCCGCGAATTATAGTGAGCGCATGAGCACCGCCCGCATCCCCCCCATCCAGTGTCTGTTGACGTTTGAAGCCCTGGCACGCCTGCGCAGCGTGACCCAGGCCTCTGAAGAACTGCACGTCACCCCCAGCGCCGTCAGCCACCGGGTGCGCCAGCTCGAGGAAATCATTGGCACCAAGCTGTTTGGCCGCTCCGACTTTTCGCTCACCGTGGAGGGCAGCGAATACCTGGCCCATGTGCGCGAGGGCCTGGCCATCCTGCAGAAGTTCCCCAGTTCCTCGGCCCTGCCGGGCAAGCGCAAGCTGCGCGTGGCCGTCACCCCCACCTTTGCCCGCAGCCTGCTGATCCCGCGCCTGCGCCAGTTCACCGAGGCCTACCCCGAGATCGACCTGACCCTGCAGGTCTCCATTCCGCTGCTGGACGTGGTGGCCGAAGACGCCGACCTGACCGTGCGCTTTGGCCCCGGCCGCTACGCCGACCTGGAGTACCTGTGCCTGACCAAGGACGAGGTGACGCCCCTGGCTTCGCCCGCCTTTGTGCGTGAGCACGGACCCTTCGAGACCGCGCAGGACCTGGAGCGCATCTCGCTCCTGCGCAGCCCGCTGGAGCCCTGGCGCACCTGGTTCTCGGCCAACCACCTGGACTGGCCGGAGCCGGTGGACGGCTCGCAGTTCAATGACATCGGGCTGATGTGCGACGCCGCCGCCGCCGGCATGGGTGTGGCCCTGATCCGCCTCAAACTGGGCGCGCCCTGGCTGGAGGTGGGCTCCCTGGTGCGCCTGGGCACCAGCGAAGTGTTTCTGCGCAATGTGCCCAGCCCCCACGCCCACTACCTGTGCTGGCGCACCGGCGCCATGGACCGCTGGGAAGTGGCGGCGTTTACGGATTGGTTGAAGAAGTCGTTGGGGTGAGGGCGGTCAAACCGGTAGCCAAGCCGGCAAAAAACCCGCATTCCCACACGTGAGTTTTGAGTGAGCGGCATCCGGCGATTTCCCAGAAGCCGTCTGGAAAATCGGCACTTTCAAAGATATGGCAGAAGGCTTCTGCCATATTTCTGCCTCCCGACTTCAATCTGTCCCGATCGAGCTACGTCGTCCTCAACGGCAACCGAGGGTACGGATGAGCGGCAGTTCTCAAAAGCAAGGGGCTCGGCATAGGTCCGCTTTAGAATTCAGTTTCAGCAAGGGACAGAACGCTGAGGTGGCGCCAAGCCACACCACTCGGCTTCACATAAGAAATCGCCAGGACATCGCTTGCGAGCTCTATCGCTCTGCTGGTCCGCCAACCCGATTCCACCCTTGCACAGGCATTTTCCATGGCCGAGAAGATTCCCTATTTAAGAAACACGTTTAAAAGCAGTTTTGCAATCGTCAAAGCGTGGAAATATTTCGAGGGCGAACAAGGTTGTACGCCCGTGGTTTTGGATGGCATATGCCTGCGTTTTGACCAGTCGCCGCCAGACTTGCCGCAGCCCGAAAAGGCTGACAACCAACCTGCCGCAAAGCCCGTCACACCAGTAGCGAAGACAGTAGAGCCCGCAGTTCAAAAGCCCAAACCTGTAGACCCTGTGGTTTCGCTGCTGGCCTGGGCCATTGCGCAACCTGCAGCACCGCCTGCACAAAGCGAGAAGAAAGAATCCGCAGAAAAAGTCGCAAGCACCAAGAAAGTAGAACCCTTTGACCTGTATGAATTGCCCATCGGCATGCGTGCTGAAGGCTTTGAGGTCGGTGAAAAATTTGCGAGGCGTTGGTTCAATGGCCGGGCTTACACGGCGTTTGCCAGGAGTCAGAAGACAGGCGACATAGTGGAGGGACGCTATGACGCCGACATGATTGATGCCGATACGGTAAAGCTCGCCTGGCTATTCAAAAACGAGCGCATCAAGGAGAAGTATGACGACTTGCTCAGCAGAGTTCACAACAATTCTGCTATTCGCGAAGTGCGTGCGCGATTTGTTCGCTTCTTGCTGAACAACCCGACCTTCAGTGGGACTCTCGATACATTGAATTTTCACAATGGCGATCTGCAAGACCTGCACTCATATTTCGAGTTTCAGCTTAGTCCCGTAAGTACCTATGACACGGCTGTCAACATTGGGGCAAGCGGTGCGAGTGTCTATGCGATGTCCGACGTTTCTGCATCACTTGGCAATTTTGCCTTCTATGCGGCCGTGGCGCGCGCGACCGTCAAACAAGATATTTACAACCGGTACATGCCAAATGGCACTCAGTATTGCCGCAAGGCCAAGGTTGAGATCACCCACATCTATGCCTACGCGAGGGATAGCTATTCGTTTCACGATGCTGGAAGTGCATCGCAATACTTGGGCCATTGGAACAAGTCGGGTGTTGTCATCATGCCCAATGCGGCAGCAGCCAGCATGGCTACCAAGCAACTACTAGACGCGACAAGCGGCAGGTGGGATGCTTCCATCGAACTCGGCAATCAGACCTACCCGCCATTTCCAGTGGATGTGGTGGGCAAGCTGCTGGGTCGGGATGTGTACTACCCAGTGCGAAATCGGGATTTTCAGGACTGGCGAACCAAGAAGGGGCGCGGCGGGGACTTCCTGATTTATTCCGACCGCAAACTAGTCAAGCTGGACGCCCCAATATTTTTGGATATGGGAGAGATATGCCAATGAAGAACCGAAACCACTTGGCCGTCAGCGCCAGAACCTTTTGGACGGCTTTGGTAGTGCTGGCTTTGGTGAGCTTGTCGGCTTTACGGTGGCAAACATCGCCCCGGCATTGCCCACCGGAAGAACACGCCTTTGCTGGCCAACCCTATGACATTGAGGTCTGCTCTATGGGCGGCGATGACTTCCATGCCTTGCTGCGGCTACGCGTCTATTCCAGGCAAGGTGAACTTTTGGCGCAGCGCTCCTTTACCCAATTGAAGGTTCCCGGTGCGGACACTTCATTGAACACGCTTGACTTTCAACCATCGCAAATCACTTATTCAGATGCAGAGCCTAGTGACCGTGACCATATACCGCCTGAATATGCCCTGAAAATGCCGCCTACCCGGTGGGACTGGATAACCGCCAATGTCTCCAGGCTGCTATGGACATGACCTCTATGGAATTTCATTTTTTTCTCCTGTACGGACTGTCTGAGTCGGACCGCGAAATGGATGGCATCGTTGAACGGCTTGGTGATGCGGGATGCCTCGACGCATTGGTGGGCACGGGCCTTCCAACTCGCTTGGGGCTACGCTTCATTCGAGAGGCAGAGTCCATGAAGACTGCCATGGAGGGCGCAATGGCAGCCATCCAGCGTGCAATTCCAACGGCCCAATTGATCGAAGCGGTAGCAGACGACCCCCCAATTCAACACCCTCTGCAAGTAAATTCACGCCTCCCCTGGCCCCTCTGCCCCCCGCTATGCCCTACAGTGGTTGATAAGCACAGGAGCACCCCATGAACGCCCCCACCACACCGGCCACCACCGAACTGCTGCACAAGGCCGAGCTGCAGGCCAAGGTCTTGCAGGCCCTCAAACCCCTGCTGCCCGCCCACGCCCTGCTGTACCAGAGCGAGGACACCACGCCCTATGAGTGCGATGGGCTCACAGCCTACCGGGCGCGGCCGCTGCTGGTGGCGCTGCCGGAGACGGAGGCGCAGGTGGCTGCGGTGCTGAAAGCCTGTTATGCGCTGAACGTGCCGGTGGTGGCGCGCGGTGCAGGCACGGGGCTCTCAGGCGGGGCCATGCCCAACCCGCTGGGGGTGACGCTGTCCCTGGCCAAGTTCAACAAGATTCTCAAGATCGACAAGCGCAGCCGCACGGCGGTGGTGCAGTGCGGTGTGCGCAACCTGGCCATCAGCGAGGCGGCGTCTCCCTACGGCCTGTACTACGCGCCCGACCCCAGCAGCCAGATTGCCTGCACCATAGGCGGCAACGTGGCCGAGAACTCGGGCGGTGTGCACTGCCTCAAATATGGCCTGACGCTGCACAACATCCAGAAGGTGCGCGGCTTCACCATGGAGGGCGAGCCCATCACCTTTGGCAGCGACGCGCTGGACCAGAGTGGCTACGATTTTCTGAGCGTGGTGATTGGCAGCGAAGGCATGCTGGCCGTCACCACCGAGGTCACCGTCAAGCTCATCCCCAAGCCTTTGCTTGCGCGCTGCATCATGGCCAGCTTTGACGATGTGCGCAAAGCCGGTGATGCCGTGGCGCAGGTGATTGCCGCAGGCATCATTCCCGCCGGGCTGGAGATGATGGACAAGCCCATGACGGCTGCCGTGGAAGACTATGTGCATGCCGGTTACGACCTGGATGCCGCAGCCATTTTGCTGTGCGAGAGCGACGGCACGCCCGAAGAGGTGGAAGAAGAAATCGGCCGCATGAGCGCAGTGCTGACTGCTGCCGGTGCTACGGCCATTGCAGTGAGCAACAGTGAGGCCGAGCGCATGCGTTTCTGGAGCGGACGCAAGAACGCTTTCCCGGCAAGCGGCCGCATCAGCCCCGACTACATGTGCATGGACAGCACCATTCCGCGCAAGCGCCTGGCCGACATTCTGCTGGCCATTGCCGAGATGGAAAAGAAATACCAGTTGCGCTGCTGCAATGTGTTCCACGCCGGTGACGGAAACCTGCACCCGCTGATTTTGTTTGATGCCAATGACCCCGACCAGCTGCACCGCTGCGAGCTGTTTGGCGCCGACATCCTGGAGACCAGCGTGGCCATGGGCGGCACGGTGACCGGCGAGCACGGCGTGGGCGTGGAAAAGCTCAACAGCATGTGCGTGCAGTTTTCGGCCGAGGAAAACGCGCAGATGTTTGCCTTGAAGGCCGCCTTTGACACCCGTGGCCTGCTCAACCCCGGCAAGGTGATTCCCACGCTGCAGCGCTGCGCCGAATACGGCAAGATGCTGGTGCGCGGCGGGCAGATCAAGCACCCCGAGCTGGAACGGTTCTAGGCGGATGCAAGCGCTGCGCGGCATCACCTGGCTCTTGCTGATGCAAAGCCTGGGCGAAGTCATATCGCGCAGCCTGCACCTGCCCCTGCCCGGGCCGGTGGTGGGCATGCTGCTCTTGCTGGCGGCCCTGCAGTTTCCGTTGGTGAGCGAGAGCGTGCGCCCGGTGGCGGACTTCCTGCTGCAACACCTGTCCCTGTTGTTTGTGCCGGTGGGTGTGGGCGTGATGACGCACGTGGCCATCCTCAGCCAATACGGCGTGCGCATTGCCATCGTCATCGTGCTGTCCACCTGGATCAGCCTGGCAGTGAGCGCGCTGGTGCTGCGCGCGCTGATGAAGGGCCACGCCGATGGCGATGGCACAGCCGCCCTGCCCTCTACCGCCGCCGCAGAGGACGCCCATGGCTGACTTCGTCCAGCTCTGGGTTTATCTATCGTCCACGCCGCTGTTTGGCCTCACGGCCACGCTGGTGGTCTACGTGCTGGCCCAGGCTTTTTATGGGCGCATGGGGCAGGCCGCCTGGGCCAACCCGGTGCTGTGGTCGGTGGTGCTGCTGGCCTTGGGGCTGACGCTCACCGGCACGGCCTACCCCACGTATTTTTCGGGAGCGCAGTTCATCCACTTTTTGCTGGGCCCTGCCGTGGTGGCGCTGGCCTGGCCGCTGTGGCTGCGCCGCACCGTGCTCAGGGCACGCTTCGGGCGCTTTGCGCTGGCCGCATTAGCCGGTGGAACGGCAGCGGCCCTGAGCGCCACCGTGCTCGCCTGGGCGCTGGACCTGCCGCATGACGTGCTGCTGTCACTCACCCCCAAATCGGTCACCGCGCCAGTGGCCATGGGTGTGGCGGAAAAAATTGGCGGCATACCGGCGCTGGCCGCCGTGTTTGCCGTGGTCACCGGCATGGTGGGCGCGCTCTCAGGCAAGTACCTGTTTGATGCTTTGGGCATTGGCAAAGACGCCACCGGCTGGATGGCACGCGGCTTCGCGCTGGGCACTGCGGCCCACGGCATCGGTGCGGCCCGCGCCCTGCAGGTCAATGCCGATGCGGGCGCCTGGGCCGCGCTGGCGCTGGGCTTGCAGGTGGTGTTTGCCTCGGTGCTGATACCGCTGGTGGCGCGGCTGCTATAGGCCGGGTGCGTACGCCTACCTGGCGCTGGGGGTGTTGATGCTGTCCATCCAGTTGCGGGTCAGGGTCAGCCATTCGTCCTGCACTTTGCCCAACATGCCCAAGGCGGACTGGCCCTGTTCCGAAGGGGCGGCGCTGGGCGGCTGCTCTTCGCGCTTCTCATCCCACTGGCCAATCCACAGCAGCTGGGCATCGTAGATTTGCTGCATGACCGCTGCAAGCTGTTGCGCCAGAACCTCCATCTGGTGGTTGGCCAGTGAACACTGTGCGGCCACAAATTGCACCGGGTCTTTGGCCTTCTGCAAGTCTTCCAGTTCCAAGGCCAGGGTCTCGCTGCCCATGGAGGCTGTCTTCAGCCATTGGCGCTGCATTTCCAGAAAGAAGTCCACGGCCTTTTTAGGCGCAGAAAGCGATCCGTTGAACCAGTCCTGGTTATCCAGAAATCCATCGCCGGACATGGGGCCAACACCGTGCGCGTGTGCCTGCCCGTTCCCACGGGCGCGGCCATTTCCGCGCCCTGCAGTGGACGTGCTGCTTGGTGCATTTTTTGTTGGAGTCGGTCGGGTGCGCGCCATGGTGGCCTCCATCTGTTTTCCGTAAAACGCACATCATGTGCAGCTACGCAAAACCCTGTCTTGACGATTCGCAAACAAAGCCCCGCCCTGCACTTAATGCGCACGCTGCACCAGACAGTTCTTCAGCCGCAAGGCCCAGGCCCGCTGCAGGATGGCATCAAACGCGATAGCCGGTGTGGCGCTGGGCACATGGATGTTGACTGCCACCCCGTTGTCCACGCAGGCCTGCACCCTGGCTGCCAGCTCCAGTTGCTGCTCTGCGCTCAAGGCCGCCGAGGCCGCACCGGCCGATGGTTCAATGCCATGCGAAACGGGGTCGGCCAAAGGGTCCACGCGCCCATCCACACCCACTGCCAGCAGCTGGCTGTTGCGCACACCGTGCAGGGCGATGGCATCCTGCAGGGCATGCGGCAAATCCAGCACCACGGCACCCGCGGCGTGCCGCGTGGCATCAAAGGCGGGGAAGGCGCCCTTCTCCTGGGCCAGCTCTGCCGACATCTGCCATGCCGCATCGCGCACGGTGCGCAGGATCTGCTCCGTGAGCTCCAGGCTGGAGGGTGAGCCATAGGCCAGGCCCAGCATGGCAAACAGGCTGTCCAGGCCGGTGATACCCAAGCCAATGCGCCGGGTGCTGTGCGCGTTGCGCTCCAGGCGCCTGTGCGGGAAGCTGCTGAGGGTGTGCGCATCGTCCAGAAAACGCACGGCAATGGCGCTCACCGCGCGGAGCTGGTCCCAATCCATCTGCGGGTGCTCTGCGGAGCTGTCATGCACAAAGCGCGTCAGGTTGATGCTGCCGGTGGTGCAGCCCGCATCCACAGACAGCGCCACACTGCCACCTGGGTTGGCGGCATAGATGTGCTCGGCATACCAGAGGTTGTTGCAGCGCTGCATGGTGTCCACAAACAGCAGGCGCGGCGAGGCAAAGGTGCGCTGGGCCTGCAGCAAGCGCACCCAGAGCGACTGCGCCTTGATGTGCCGGTGCACCAGGCAGGGCTGCGGCTCGGCCTGCCCCGGCCAGACCCGCTCGCACACCTGCGCCCCCGGCGGCAGGGCCCTGCCGTGCAGCGGAAAAACCAGTGGCCAATCGGCCCCGGCCTGCACTGCCTGCATGAAGGCATCCAACACCACCACGACAGCCTGCACCTGCAAGTCTGCACTGCGTGCGGGCAAGGCTTCGACAAAGCTTTCGATGTCCGGATGGTCACAGCGCAGGCTCAGGGCCACCGTGGCCGAATGGCCATTGCCCCGGCCCAGCATGCCCCGCGCCACGGACCACAGGTTGGCAAACGGACCGGGGCCCATGTGCGCTGAGGCATGGGCAAAGCCCTCCCAATGGCTGGGCAGCACGTTGGAGAAATCCACCCCCACATCGGCACCGGCATGCAGGCACACCATGGAGTCGTGCAGGGCATCAAACACACCTTCGAGCGAATTGGCCAAGGGCGCAATGGCAAAGCAACTGGAGAAGCAGGCGTGTGGCTGCACCCCGGCGGCGTGCAGGATCTGCCGGCCGGGCTGAAAGCGGTGGCCCTCCAGGATGCCGCGAAAGCGCTGGCGCCAGACGTCGGGCTGCTGCGGCTCGGCTGCCGATACGGCCAGGGCCACCCGGTCCCACAAGGCGCCCAAGGAGGCCTCTGGCACCTGAGCCTTTGCCTGCCCCGAGAGCCCGCCTTGCAGGCGGGTATCGCGCAAAAAATCAGCCAAGGTATTTGCCTCCGTTGATGTGCAGCGTGATACCGTTCACAAAGCCCGCCTCGTCATCGGCCAGGAACACCACACCGCGCGCGATTTCGGCCGGCGTGGCCAGCCGCCCGGCAGGCACCGACTGCAGGATGTGCGCCAGCACTTCGGGGTTGACCGCTGCCACCATGGCGGTATCGGTATAGCCCGGCGCGATGGCATTGGCGGTGATGTTGCGCGAAGCACCTTCGAGCGCCAGCGACTTGGTAAAGCCGATCATGCCGGCCTTGGCTGCAGCGTAATTGGTCTGCCCGGCCTGGCCCGTGGCGGCGTTGACCGAGCTGATGTTGATGATGCGGCCAAAGCGCCGCTCGCGCATGCCCTCGATCACGGCGCGGCACATGTGGAAGCAGCCACCCAGGTCCACATCGATCACCTCGCGCCACTGCTCGGGCTTCATCTTGTGCAGCATGGCGTCGCGCGTGATGCCCGCATTGTTGACCAGCACCTCCACGGCCCCAAGTTGCGCCTGCACCTGCGCCAAGCCGCTGCTGCAGGCATCGGCATCGGCCACATTCCAAGCAAAGCAGGGGATGCCGGTGCGCTGCGCAAAGGCCTGGGCCGTCCCGGCATTGCGCGCGTAGTTGACGGCCACGCGGTAGCCTGCTGCCTGCAGCGCCTCGGCAATGGCAGCACCAATGCCCACGGTACCGCCCGTGACCAGTGCAACGCGATGGGACTTGCTCATGCCGATACCCCCGAATGAAAGCCAGTGGGCACGATAGGCGGCGCAATGCGTGCCTGCCTTGCGTTTGCGCAATCCGGCTGGCGCAGCGCAGCGAATACTGGTGTCCATCGCTTCCTGAACACCACCATGCACCAGCCAGACAGTCCCGCCGATGTGGCGGTTCGTGGCAACCGTTATGCGGCCCTGCGCACGCTGGGCCATGTGCGCGAGGCCCTGGTGGCCTCGGCCAACCTGGGGCTGTCGCCAGAGTCACTGCTGCTGTCCTGGCTGGACTGGATCATCCACCTGGTGGGGGACCCGGACAAGCGCGTGGAGCTGGCCATGCGTCTGACCCAGGCACTGCCCGCCCTGCTGACCCAAGCCTCTGCCCCTGCCCCTGCCCCTGCCCCTTCTGCCGTGGAGAGCTGGCAGGACCGGCGCTTCAGCAGCCCCGCCTGGCAGCAGGAGCCCTTTCGGACCTGGGCCCGCGCGTTTGAACTCACCGACGACTGGTGGCGCCATGCCACCCGCAACGTGCCCGGCACCGACCCGCACCACGAGGCTGTGGTGGCCTTTGTGGCGCGCCAGTGGCTGGACTTCATGGCACCCTCCAACCAGCCCTGGTCCAACCCCGAGGTGCTGCAGCACACCCTGAAGCACCACGGTGCCAACCTGCTGCGTGGTGGCGTGCACATGTTGCAGGACCTGCAGCACAAGCTGGCAGGCTTGCCCCCTGTGGGCAGCGAGGCCTTTGTGGTTGGGCGTGACATGGCCTGCACGCCCGGCAAAGTGGTGCTGCGCAACGCCCTGATGGAGCTGATCCAGTACAGCCCCGCCACACGCACGGTGTTTGCCGAGCCGGTGCTGCTGGTGCCGGCCTGGATCATGAAGTACTACATCCTGGACCTGTCGCCACACAACTCGCTGGTGCGCTGGCTGGTGGCGCATGGGCACACGGTGTTCTGCATTTCCTGGCGCAACGTCAGCGCAGCACAGCGCAACCTGGGTCTGGAGGACTACCGCCGCCTGGGGGTGATGGCCGCCATCGACACCATCGAAGGCCTGGTGCCCCACCGCAAGATCCACGCGCTGGGCTACTGCCTGGGTGGCACGCTGCTGGCCATGGCAGCGGCGGCCATGGCGCGCGCAGGCGACGCCCGCCTGGCGTCACTCACGCTGCTGGCCGCGCAGACCGACTTCACCGAACCCGGCGAGCTGCAGCTCTTCATAGACCATGCGCAGGTGCACATGCTCGACAGCGTGATGTGGCTGCGCGGCTACCTGACGGCCGAGCAGATGAGCGTGGCCTTCCAGATGCTGCGCTCCAATGACCTGATCTGGTCGCGCGTGGTGCACGACTACATGCTGGGTGAGCGTACGCCCATGCGCGACCTGATCGCCTGGAACGCCGACAGCACCCGCATGCCACAGCGCATGCACAGCGAATACCTGCACCGCCTGTTCCTCAACAACGATCTGGCGGCCGGCCGCTATCTGGTGGAGGGCCACCCGGTGGCCCTGCAAAACATCCGCGCGCCCATCTTTGTGGTGGGCACCGAGCGCGACCACGTGGCCCCCTGGCGCTCGGTCTACAAAATCCATTACCTGGCCGACACCGAGCTCACCTTCCTGCTGACCTCGGGCGGCCACAACGCCGGCATTGTGAGCGAGCCCGGCCACACACACAGGCACTACCGCGTGCGCGCCAAGCAGGCCACCGACAGTTGCCTGAGCGCTGACGAGTGGCTGCAGGCAACACCGGTGCACGAGGGCTCGTGGTGGCCCGTGTGGCGGCGCTGGCTGACCCGTCTGTCGGACAGGCGACGCGTGGCACCGCCGCCCATAGGCCACTCCCTGATGGACGCGCCGGGCAGCTATGTGCTGGTGCGCTGAGGCCGCACACAGACGACGCGCAGACGGCACACAGAGCGTCAGGGCGCCACCTTCAAGGTCTCGCCCATGCTTTGCAGCGGCCCCAGCGGGTTGATGCGCAACTCGGTGGATTCGATCTTGGGCTCCCCACTCCACTGCTTGTAGACCACTACGTCATCCACCACCACCACCAACGCGGAGAACCTCCAGCCCGAGGTCACCGTGTTGCGCTTGAAGTTCAGAAAATCCAGAAAGAAACTGCCCACCCGCGTTTGCGTGATTTTGCTGGGCTCCATCAGGTAACCGGTACAGGCCTCTTGCGCCTTGATGCAGTCCACGATGCCCTGCGGCGGATTCATGCGCCCCTGCAGTGGCGAGGGCAGCACCGCATTCACCACCTGCGCCTGGTTGAGCACCTGGGTGTTGGCGGAATGGTTGGGTGCAAAACCCAGTTCGCGCACGGCCTCGATATGGGTGGCGTAGGGGACGATCTTGTCGTAGCTGGCCAGCGCCTCGGCAAAGTCTTTCCACGGATTGATGACTTCCTGCTCTGCCCTGGGCAGCAAATGCGAGCAGCCGCCCAAAAGCACCAGCGCGCTGGCCAGGCTAACGCAAATACAGTTCATTGCTCACGGCAGTCACCCCGGGTGCGGACCACGCAGCGCCCTGCGCTGCCTGCCGCTCGGCCCACGAGCCCACCGGCCCGCGCAGCGTAACCCGCGAGCCCTCCACCTGCACCTGCAGGTGTTTGGCCTCGCGCTCGGCGTGCCGGGTCAGGGCGCGCTCAATGCCACGCTGGATATCTGTGGACGACAGGCGCGGCTTGACGGTGATGCGGTTGCTGATGCCCACCACGCCCACCAGTGCCTGCACCGCTTTCTCGGCGGCCTGGCGCTGGTAGCCCCAGTCCACCGAACCGTCCAGGCTGACCCAGCCCTTCTCCACCTTGACGTGAATGGCACCGTTGGGCACAGCCGTGGTCCAGGCCAGCACGTGGTTGACGGCCGCTGCAATATCGGTATCGCCGCGCACCGCATCGGGGCCCAGTTGCACATCCATTTCCACCACGATGGCCATGACCCCGGAGACACGCTGCGCAGCACGCTCAGCGGCCGATTTCTCGGGCAGGGATTTCAGATGGCCCGTGAGCGTCACCACACGGTCCTTCACGATGACGCCGATGTCGGCGGCGTTCACCGCAGGGTCCCACTCCAGTTCGTCGAGAACATCGCTCTTGATCTGGGCATCGGTTTTCATGGCAGTTTCCTTCCGTGGTGAGGCAAACAAAAGAGAGTTGAACCACTGTAGGGAAATGCGCCAGACCGGCGCTTGCGGATTCGCAAGCGCCACAAGGCTGGCGTGCCTAGCATGCAGCGCGCGCCTGCATTTTTTGCAGACCTCACAGGAGAAAAACCATGCGAACACTGGTGGCCTATTTTTCAAGGACGGGACATACCCAGACACTGGCCCAGCAAATTGCCCTGGGCTGTAGCGCAGACCTGGAGCGCATACAGGACCCCAGCGAGGGCGTGGGCGGCCGGCACTACCTGCGCTCACTCTGGCAAGCTCTGATGCACCACGGTGCGCCCATAGCCCCCACCCGATACAACCCTGCCGACTACGATCTGGTGGTGATTGGCACACCCATCTGGGCCTGGAATATCTCCAGCCCGGTGCGGTCCTACATCCTGCAGCACCAAGGGCAATTTCGAAGGCTGGCGCTGTTTTGCACCTGTGACGGTGCGGGTCAGGCCAAGGTCTTGTCCGACCTGGAGGCCCTGTGCAACAAGGCCCCGATTGCCTCACTGGCAGTCACCACCCAGGAGATGACCGACGGCCAGCAAGAGCAGCGCATGCTGCGCTTCCTGGCGCAACTCACCGCGTCCAATGGCGCAGCTGCGCCGACACCCCTAAGACCGTATCCCGCGCTTTGACCCGCCGTAGGTGGGCTTGATGCGGATCTGCAGGCCGCGTATGCCGGACACACGCCGCGCGGCCCGTTCCACCTGGAAGCGCGTCTGGTGGGTGTCCACCTCGCCGTCCAGGGTGACCATTCCAGCATCGACTGACACATCAATGTCGGAGGCCTTGATGGCGGGAATGGAATCCAGTCGTTCCATGACTTCGGCTTTGAGTTCTTCATCGGTCCGCATGGCAGGGCTCCAGAATTTGCACGTGATGGCACTCTAGATTTGCGGTGCTGCGGGCAGCTTGCGAATTCACAAATCTGCAGGGCCTGCTGCGCGTTACTTTTCACACGGGTTCATTCATTTGCCTTGACCTGAGGAGAACGCATATGTCCCATGTGCAACCGATGCCTGAAAAAATGCTCCAAAAAAGCCAAGGCCAGATCGCCCCCTGGAGCCCCATGCTGGACAAGTTGCTGGCGCCATTTGATGGCGTGCTGGTGCTGCGCTTTCCGGACAACAGCAGCTCGCGCTTCGGGCGCCGCGCGCACGAGCCGGTGGGGCCGGACTTTGGCCTCTCGGTGCGTGACCCGAATGCCGTGCAGTCGCTGCTGCTGGGGCGTGACCCGCTGCGCTTTGCCGATGCCTATTTCCAGGGCCGCATCGACATCGAGGGCGACCTGTTTGCAGCCCTGGCGCTCAAGGACCAGTTGCCCGCACTGCGCCTGAGCTTTGGCGAACGCCTGCGTGCCCTGCTGTGCCTGCTGCGCAGCAAGCTCTCTGGTACTAGGACCACAGAAGCCGAACCTGCGCCCCGGCTGGCGGGCGACACAGTGCAGGCGCATACGCGCGACGAGAACCGCCGTGCCATCTCTTTCCACTACGACCTGTCCAACGAGTTTTACCGTCTGTGGCTGGGCCCGACCATGGTGTATTCGTGTGCCTATTTCGAAGCTCCGGACATGTCGCTGGAAGCGGCCCAGCGCGCCAAGCTGGACCACATCTGCCGCAAGCTGCAGCTGCAACCCGGCGAGCAGTTTCTGGACATAGGTTGCGGCTGGGGCGCGCTGCTGCTGCATGCGGCGCGGCACTACGGCGTGCAGGCCCATGGCATCACACTGAGCCAGCGGCAGTACGAGCTGTGCCAGCAGCGCATTGCCGCCAACGGCCTGCAGCGCCAGGTCACGGTGGCGCTGCAGGACTACCGCGACCTGCCGGGCCAGGCCTGCTTTGACAAGATTGCCAGCGTGGGCATGTTCGAGCATGTGGGCCTGAAGAACCTGCCGCAGTACTTTGGCAGCGTGCACCGCCTGCTCAAGCCCCAGGGCTATTTTTTGAACCACGGCATCACCCACGATGAGGAGGGCTGGGACGCGCAGCTCTCCACCCAGTTCATCAACCGCTATGTGTTTCCGGACGGGCAGCTCGACACAGTGAGCAACATCCAGCGGGCCATGGAGCGCGCCAACTTCGAGATCATGGATGTGGAAGGCCTGCGCCCGCACTACGCCCTGACCCTGCGGCACTGGGTGCACCGGCTGGACGCCAGCCACGGCAAGGCGCTGGACTTTGTGAACGAGGCCACCTTCCGCATCTGGCGCCTGTACATGGCGGCCTCGGCCATGGAGTTCGAGGCCGGTACGTTGGGCGTGTACCAGATCCTGTCGTGCCGCCGTGCGGCCGGCACCAGCACCTTCCCGGCCAGCAGGCGCTATATGTACCCGCACGACGGCCTGGCTACGGCGCGCGTACCTGCACTTTCTGTCCGCTGACCAACTGCGTGGGCGGGTACAGCACCACCGACTGGCCGGGCTGCAAGCCGTCTTGCACCCAGGCCACGTTGGCATTGCGCTCGCCCACCGCAATGGGTTGCAGGCGCACCCGACGGCCATCCAGCACATACACCGCCATGGCGTCGCCTTGGGGCACCAGCGCGCCCACAGGCACCAGCACCGCATGTTCCACACGGTGCAAGCTGATGCGAACGCCCACGCGAAAGCCCTCGCCCAGGCGGCGCCAGGCGTCTGGTGACTCTGCACGGTCCGCGCTGGCGTCGACAGCAACAACATCCAGATGCACCCGGACGCGCTGCTCTTCCACACCCAGCGCCGACACCTTGGTGAACCCGGCCGGCTCTACCAGGCGCACGGCAGCGCGCAGGCCCTGCACACGCTGCGGGCTGCCGTAGTCGATGTGCGCCACGCTGCCCGGCGGCGTGCGTGCCGCATCGCTGGTGAGCAGTTCGCACAGCACCTCCATGTGCGCCAGGTCGCCCAGCTCCAACAGGGCAGTGCCGGCTGTCACCGTGACGGCGTCGGTCTGTGCCAGCCTAAGCACCACGCCGTCCACCGGGGCACGCATCAGCACCCACTGCTTGGCGTTGGCAGGGCGCGGGCTTTGCAAGGCCGCACTGGCCAGGGCCTGCTCCTGTATGGCCATGTCCTTGTCGGCCCCGGCCACATCCAGCGCGTTGCGGGCGGCGGACACTGCCAGGCGCGCACTGTCCAGCCGGGCATCGGCTACAAAACCCTGCTCGGCCAGATGGTGTGTGCGCTGCAGTTCCCTCCACGCATCGGCCAGCGCCAGGGTGGCCTGGTTCAGCTGGGTCTGGGCGCGGTTGACGCCCACACTGGCAGAGCGCTGGCGCGCCAGCGCCTCGGCATGGCTGCGCGGGTCCAGCAGGGCCGCATCCACAGCCTGCAGGCGGGCCACCACGTCGCCGCGCCGCACCGTGTCGCCCTCGCGCAGGCTTGTGCGCTCCAGCGCCGCCGTAACCGGTGTGGACAGGGTGTAGCGCTCGCTCAGGTGGGTCTTGCAGTCTTCCTCCACCGTGCTTTCAAACACGCCGCGTGTGATGGGCGCCACCTCCACTTCCACAGGGCGCGGCCAGAAGGCCCAGGCCAGTGCTGCCAGAGCAGCCAGCACTGCCACGCCACCCCAAAGCCAGTGCCGGTGTGGAGCCATGGCCTACTCGCGCGCCTTCAGGGCGGCCACCAGATCCAGCCGGTCAATGCGCTGGCGCACCACCAGTGCGCTGGCCACACCGGCGCCCACAATGCACAGCGCGGCCAGCGCATAGGTCCTGGGGCGTATCACCACCGGAA
Organism: Rhodoferax lacus; assembly: GCF_003415675.1. GTDB lineage: Bacteria > Pseudomonadota > Gammaproteobacteria > Burkholderiales > Burkholderiaceae_C > Allorhodoferax > Allorhodoferax lacus. The sequence goes on along the minus strand of NZ_QFZK01000010.1, from coordinate 66,240 downwards.
ACATGAACTGGTCCGAATGCATCTGCTGCACCAGAACATGCGTGAGTGCCCAGCCCAGCGCCATGCCCAGGGGCAGCGCCAGCAACAGGAGCAGCGCCAGCTCACCCAGCAGCAGGCCCGACACCTCGGCACGGGTGAAGCCCAACACGCGCAGGCTGGCCAGTTCCCAGTAGCGCTCGCCCAGCGCAATGCGTGCGCTGTTGTAGACCACGCCCACTGCAATCACCGCGGCAAAGCCGGTGAGGATGGCGCTCATGATGAGGATGTTGCGCGCCGAAATGTCCTGCATGTTGCGCAGCATCGTGGCCTTGCTGAAGGCCCCGGCCACCCGGGGCATGGCCTGTGTGGCGTGCAGCACGGCCGCCTCGGTGCCGCGTTGCACGGCCAGGGTGAATTGCGTGGCCACATCGGTTTCGCCCAGCAGGCGGTGCAGGGCTTGTGCGTCCATGTAGGCGTTCAGGCCCATCATGTCGCGCACCGTGCGCTGCAGCACCAGCACCTGGGTGCGGCGCTGTCCCTCCAGTACCTCCACCGTCACAGCCTGGCCCGGGCGCAGTTGCAGCTTGTCTGCCAGCCGGTCCGACAGGGTCAGGCCCTCGGGGTGGATGTGTGCCCGGCGCAGGTCCAGGTCAATCACGCGGTTGAGCTGCGCACCGGCTGGCACACCCTGCAGCGCGCCGCTTTGCGTTCGCTGGCCGTGCACAAAGCGCACGGGTACCTGGCGCCCCGCCTCCACCTGCAGCACCCCGGGAATGCGCTCCAGCCCGCGCGCCGCAGAGCCATTGACTGCCTCCGTGGTCCACACCACCAGGTCGCCGCGCAGGGCCAGCACAAAGTTGGCATCGACAATCGTGTCCATGGCATCGCGGAAGAAGTTGCCCACCACCACCAGGGCCAATGCAGAGGCCATACCCAGCGTGGTCAGCGTGGTGCGCAAGGGCCTGCGCTCCATGTTGCGCAGAATCATGCGCAGCGCGGGGCCGGTGCGCAGCCAGGGCAGGCGCTCCAGCAATGCGGGCCGGTAGCGCGCTGGCGCCTGCGGGCGCATGGCCTCGGCTGGCGACAGACGCACCAGCGCGGCCAGCGGTGTCAGGGTTCCCAGCACCGCGGCCAGCAGCGCCAGCAGCAGGCCCCACAGCACCAGGTCTGCGCCCAGCCGGTACCCAAACACCGGGAAGTGGAAGACCTCGGCATACAGCCCCAGCATCAGCTGCCCCAGCACGGCGCCCAAGGCCAGCCCCAACCCATAGCCGGTCAGCACCATGGGCGAGACCAGTTTGAAGTAGTGCAGCGCAATGGCGGCGTTGCTGAAGCCCAGGGCCTTGAGCAGCGCCAGCTGCTCGCGCTGGGTGGCGATCAGCCGTGCAGTGAACACATGAATCAGGAAGCTGGCCACCAGCAAAAAGATGGCGGGCAGCAGGGTGCCCAGCACGCGCTGCTGCACGATCTCGTTGTCCAGCATGGCGTTGGATATCTGGTCCCTGCGGCTGATGGCGGGCTGTCCGCCCACGGGTGCGAGCTGCCGGTCTATGGCGTCCATGCTGTGGGCCAGCGAGGCGCCCGGTGCCAGTGCAAAGGCCACATGGTTGAAGGCCTCGGTCATGTCCAGGGCGGCGGCCAGTGCCTGCTGGTCCAGCCAGAAGACACCAAAGCCCCGCACATCCGGCATGCCCCACAGGCCGGCAAAAACATATTCCGGCGACAGGGCCACGCCGGTCATGCGCAGCACCCGCTGCCGGCCGTTGATGAGCGCGGTGGCACGTGCGCCGGGCCGCATGTGGTGGGCCAGGGCAAAGCCTTCGGACACCAGCACCTGCAGTTCGCCATTTGCGGCCGCGCCCCGGCTGGGCCACTGGCCCGAGCGCAGGCTGACCTGGTTGAGCCGCGCAGTCTGCGTGGCGTCCAGGTCCAGCCCTATGAGCTGGCCCAGCGCCGGGTCTGTGCTGTCGGAGGTAGTGATACGGGCAACGGTTTCCACCGTGGGCTGCACATGGGCCACGCCGGGCAGTGTCTGCAACTGCGCTGCCAGTGCGATGGGCGCCCGCTTGAGCGACACAAACAGGTCGGCAAAATGCGCACGCTCGTAAAACCGCTCGCGTGCCAGGGCCAGCGAATCCACCGCCGACAGGCAGGCCACAAAGCCGCCTATGGAGCTTGCCACCACCAGCGCAATCGTCACGGCCTGGCTGCCCAGGCGGCGGATGTCGCGCATGACCTTGCGGTCCAGGGTTTTCATGGTTCGTTTCGCTGCTTTGGCTGCTACCAGGACAGCTCTGCGGGCGAGAGCCGCTGTGCATTGCGCGTGATGCTGGCAATGCCGCCATCGGCCAGGCGTATGACGCGGTCGGCCATGCCGGCAATGGCTGTGTTGTGGGTGATCACGACCACCGTGGTACCCAGCGAGGCGCCCACATCGGCAATGACTTCGAGCACCAGCTTGCCCGTGGCGTAGTCCAGCGCGCCGGTGGGCTCGTCGCACAGCAGCAGTTGCGGGCGCTTGACCACCGCCCGGGCAATGGCCACGCGCTGCTGCTCGCCACCGGACAACTGCGAGGGGTAGTGGTCACGCCGCTCGCCCAGGGCCACGCGCTCCAGGGCGTCCTGCACCGGCATGGGCGCATCGGCAATGTCGGTCACCAGCTCTACGTTCTCGAACACGGTAAGGCTGGGGATGAGGTTGTAGAACTGGAACACAAAGCCCACGTGTGCGCGCCGGTACTGTGTGAGCTCCTGGTCCGTGGCCTGGCCCAGCGGCTGCTGGCCAAACCACAGTTCACCGCTGCTGGCGGTGTCCAGCCCGCCCAGGATGTTGAGCAGGGTGGACTTGCCGCTGCCCGAGGCCCCCAGCAGCACCACAAATTCACCGCCCTGCACCTCCAGGTTGACCGCGCGCAGTGCGTGCACGGCAGACGCACCGCTGCCATAGGTCTTGCACAGGTTACGGGCCGACAGCACCGACGTCTGCGCAGGCTCTGCCGTGGCCGCGGCCATGCCGGCAACCCTACTGGATGGCAATCTTGCGAGCAGCGGACGAGGCCTTCTTGGGCAACTCCAGCTGCAGCACGCCATCGACATACGAGGCCTTCACCTGGGTGTCGTCAATGTCATCGGCCATGCTGAAGGTGCGGCTGATGGCGGCGTGGTTGCGCTCTTGGCGCAGCACCTTGTCACCGTTGGTGGGGGCGGCTGTGTCCGGGCTTTCGCGCACTTCAATCTGCACCTGGTTTCCTTCTATGCGTACATTGATATCGTCTTTTTTGAGGCCCGGCAGGTCGGCCTTGACGGCATACATGCCATCGCGCTCCAGGATGTCCACGGGCATGCGCAAGGTGACCAGCTCCGAATCAAACAGCGACGACGACAGGAAGCGGCGCACCACGGACTCCAGCGGTGTGACGAACAGCGGATCGGAAACACGAAGACCATTCATGATGAAACTCCTGGTGGGTTGAACTGGCTTTGCACCATGCAAAGCGCTGCATGAATCTAGTGCGCCAGGGAACGCTGCCATTGCGAATTCGCAAGCGGAAAAGGTCTTCGCAAACAGACACTTTTTGCAGGCCGTGCGTCCCGCTGCGGCCTTCACAAAAGGAGACCCGCCATGCAGCGAATCACCCCTCTCGTGTTGCTCGCGGCCAGCCTGGTGAGTGCGCCGGCCTTTGCCCAGAAGACCCCGTTCGAAGGCTTGAGCCTGGGCCTCAATGTGGGGCTGGATTCAGGCACCACCGAGTTGGGCGTGGGTGACAACCAGATCAATGGCCTGGGCTGGACTTCGCAGGGGCTGGGCATCCAGGGTGCGTGGGGCTGGCCCGCAGGTGGCACGGCCATATTCTCATTGGGAGCCACCCTCAACCTGACCGATATCGCAGGGGGCAATGCCAACACCACGGCGGGATTTGCGGCATTGAAACGGCGCACCGCCTTTTCCGTCTATATGGAGCCAGGGCTCAAGCTCTTTGACCGCACGCTGGCCTACCTGAAGGTAGGCTATGAGGGCGCCAGCATGCACTTTGATGCCAGCACCGGAAGTGCCGACCAGTACATCGAGGGCGCTGGCTACGGCCTGGGATTGCGCTCCTTCGTTGACAAACACATCTACCTGCAGGCCGAGGTCAAGCAGGTGTTCTACAGCAGCACCAACCTGCCCGGCCAGTCCAACAGTTTCAAGTCTTCGGGTACGCAGGGCTTGCTGGGCTTGGGCTATCAGTTTTAAGGGGGCTGGGGAAGGACGCCTCAGACCTGGAGCGCACCTCGATCATCAGCGTGGCAATGTCGATGTGCAGGGCCTGCGCCAGGTCTTGCACCAGTGCCACCGACGGGTTGGCCGTGCCGCGTTCAATCCGGCACACATAGACCCGGTTGATGCCGCAGACCGAGGCCAGGTCGGTCTGTGTCATGGCGGCAGCGCGCCTGTGCGATCGCACCTGCTGGCCAAGTGCCGCAAGGTACTTTTTATCCATGATGTTGACTTGCCGTCATGGCCGTTCCCCCTGGGTCAAGCGGCAGCGTCAGTTGAGGCCACCCGATTAATTTCGGGGCAATGTACACCCAATCACACACTTTGGCCAAGAACTTGCCCGTGGGCTGGCTGAGCCCCCCACGGGGCGCCGGTTGCGATATCGCAATGGGTTGCCCAGCCGCCAATCCTAGGATGCCCTGGGCCCTACGATCTGAAAAAGGAGAACACCATGAAGAGTGACGATATGTTGAAGGCGGACATCAGCCGGGAACTGGCATGGGACCCGGCCATCCATGCAGCCCAGGTGGGCGTTGCCGTGAAGGACGGCGTGGTCACTCTGACCGGGCACCTGGACACCTATGCCGAGAAGTTCGCCATCGAAAAAGCCGCGGGGCGGGTGCAGGGCGTCAAGGCCCTGGCAGTGGAGATGGATGTGAGGCTGGCACCCAACCACAAGCGCAACGACACCGAGATTGCCGCTGCGGCCGAGGCCGCCTTCCAGTGGCACACCCAGATCCCGGCGGACCGCATCCAGGTGCGGGTGGAAAAGGGCTGGGTCACGCTCAAGGGCGAGGTGGACTGGGACTACCAGCGCCAGGCCGCCGCCAAAGCCGTACGGGCGCTGACCGGGGTGGTGGGCGTGAGCAACACCATCAGCCTGAAATCGGCCGTGCCCGCCAGTGATGTGGCCATGCGTATCCGCGACGCCCTGACCCGCCACGCCCAGCGCGAGGCCAAGGACATCACGGTGGAGGTGAAAGGCTCGGTAGCCACCCTGCATGGCAAGGTGGATTCATGGCCCGAGCGCGCCGCCGTGTTCGGCGCCGTGTGGTCGGCACCGGGCATCAGCAGCGTGGTCAACGAATTGACGGTGCGGCCCTGAGGACAGAGGGCATTTTTTTGAACGCATGGCGGGCCTCAGCCCATGGTGCGCTTGAGCAAGGGGCGCAACTGTTCCAGGGTGCGGGTGTTGAGCACGTCGCTGGCCTCCAGCCAGCCGCGCCGGGCCTGGCTGATGCCATGGCGCAGGTTGTCGAACTGAAGATGGCTGTGTGCATCGGAATTGATGCTGACCAGCACACCCGCGTCCTTGGCCATGCGGCAGGCCGTGTCATCCAGGTCCAGGCGCGCGGGGTGGGCGTTGAGTTCCAGAAAGCAGCCGCGCTCAGCCGCCTTGCGTATCACCTGGGCCAGGTCCAGGTCACAGGCCTGGCGCTCATTGATCAGCCGCCCTGAGGGGTGCGCCAGCAGACTGAAGCAGGGGCTGTCCATGGCGCGCAGCAGGCGCTGGGTCTGCTGCGCTCGGCTCAGACCAAAGCCGCTGTGGATGGCACCCACCACCAAGTCGAGCCGGCGCAGCACGGCTTGCGGCAGGTCCAGGCTGCCGTCTTCCAGAATGTCTACCTCCACGCCCTTGAGCAGCACAAAGTCCCGCAGACCCGCGTTGACCGCATCGATGCGGTCGATCTGCCGGGACAGGGCGTCAGCATCCAGCCCATGCAACAGGGCCAGGCGTTTGGAGTGGTCGGTGATGGCCAGGTAGTGCAGGCCCTGGGCGCGTGCGGCCTCGGCCATGGCCTGCAGGCCGTCGTGGCCATCACTGTCTTTGGTGTGCGCGTGCAGGTCGCCCTGCAGGTCGGACCGCTGCACCAGACGGGGCAACGTGCCGGCAGCGGCCGCGGCGATTTCACCACGGTCCTCGCGCAATTCAGGCTCGATGTACGGCAGGCCCAGCGCGGCATAGACAGCCGCCTCGCTGTCGCCTGCCACGCGCTGGCGGCCCCGGTAGAGGCCATATTCGTTGAGCTTGAGGCCCTGCTCCTGCGCCCGTTGGCGCAGCGCGATGTTGTGTGCCTTGGAGCCAGTGAAGTACAGCGACGCCGCCCCCAGGCTGACGGGTGCCACGGCCCGCAGGTCCACCTGCACGCCGCGCTTGAGCACCACGCTGCAGCGGGTGATGCCTTTTTGCAGCACGCGCTGCACCTCAGGCCCCTCAGCCAGATGGTCCATGACGGCACGCGGCGCATCGCAGGTGACCAACAGGTCGATATCGCCCACCGTCTCTCGGCCCCGGCGCAAGCTGCCTGCGGCCAAGGCCGTGTGCACACCCGGCAGGCTGGCCAGATCGGCCAACAGGGCCTGGGCCTGCGGCTCCAGATCGGCGTGCTTGTAACGCGGTGCCTCCAGCAGCAGGGTGTTGGTGGCCTCCAGAATGCGTTGTTCGCTGCGGCTTCCAAAACCGTGCACCGTCTGCACGCGTTTCTCTTGCGCCGCCTGGCGCAGCTGGGCCAGTGTTGCAATGCCCAGCTCCTGGTGCAGCAGGCGCACGCGCCTGGGGCCCAAGCCTGGTATCTTCAACAACTCAGACAGGCCAACCGGCAACTCCTGGCGCAGCCGCTCCAGCAAGGCGCAGCTTCCGGTGGCCACGATCTCCACAATCTTAGCCGCCAAGTCCGGCCCAATGCCGGGCAAGGCGTCCAGACTCTCAGGCTCGGCCACCATGGTGCTGACATCCCGCCCCAACTCACCCAACATGCGCGCGGCATTGCGGTAGGCGCGCACGCGGAACGGGTTGGCGTTTTCAATCTCCAGCAGGTCGGCAATTTCCGTGAAGACCGCCACCACGTCGGCGTTGGCAATGGGCATGGACGCGCGTATTGCCTTTTAGTTCGGGGCTATCTTGCGCACGGTGTAGCTCCACTTGTCCACAAGGTACAGGTATTTGCCGTCAGACGTTATACCCAAGGGGTATTTGAGGTGCGCCTGACCACCCAGGCCGTCGGTATAGTCATACGCCTGGCTTGGGTTCACAAGCGGCGTGGGGATTCCGTTGTCCGTGCCATCCGCACGGATGCGGGCCACTTGGTTGGCTGCCAGCGCGGAAATATATATATAGGTTCCGTCCGTCACCAGGGACGTGGACAGGGAGAGTCCATAACGCACCCTAAACGGTTTGAAATTGGGATTGCTGGCCTGGATGCTGTCTAACAAGGCCTTGTTGTCCGTATCGAACTGGTCATGGCTGCCGTCGTCTTCAGCATAGAACAACTCCAGCGTGCTGACCGTCTGTGCTGCCAAGTCCACTTTGCGCAGCGTGTGGTCCAGGGTGCCGGTCAGCATATACAGGTTGTTGCCATTGACGGCGATGCTCAGGATGATCCGTTTGATGAAGGCAGTGGCAAAGCTTCCATCCGCATTGCCTATGACGCCGTTCTCTCCCAACCTTCCCAGAATCGTGGTCACCATGCCCGTTGCCAAGTCGAGTTTGCGCAACAGGTTCAGGTCACCAAAATACAGCGTCTTTCCATCATCCGACAAGGCCAGGGCCCGCAGGTTGAATAGGGTGTTGGTGTTATCCGTCGGTGGTGGACTTGCGCCCAGAGTGATATCGGTACCCTTGCCGTCAGCCCACGTCGTTCCGCTGCGACAGATGCCGCCCTGGCCTGCGATCGTGGTCACTTTCTTTGTGGATATTTCTATCTTGCGTATGGCGCAGTTGTACATGTCGCCGACGTACAGATATTTTCCATCGGTGACGATGCCTTCCAGATCGTTGAACTTGGCACCGCCCGAACCGGCCGCGTCGTCGGCGAAGCCACTGACTCCACCATCCAGAAAATTGCTGGTGGAATAGTCCGACAGACTGATTTTGCGGATCGCGTTTGCCTCACCTTCTGTCAGATACAGATGGGTTCCATCCGTTGCCAAAAAGTGGGGGCTGCTCAATATGCTGCCTGAAGGCAAACCGCCCTTGAATACATGCGTGGTGTCACTGGCATCACCCGCAACGGTGCTGACCGTTACGCTGGCCGGCAACGCTGCAGCGGCCACGGTGGCAAACAGTGTTCCCGATGGAAGCTTGCCCAGCCCCAGGCACGTGACACGCGGGCCTGTTGTGAAAGGCAATGTGCCAGACCCGTTGACAACCGTGCAGTTCTGCGTAGCAGGTTGCGTGCGCACCGTGACGTTGTAGGCCGCACCATTTGCATAGCGCTGGGCAAAGGTGAAGGCTCCGTTGCCGGGCACGGTCAGGGCCGTGCTGGCGTCGGCATTGTTGACCAGAACCAGCGGGTTGTTGGCCACCAGCCCCGACACCGTGCCGCCCAGGCTCAAGGTGCTGGCACCGGCTGCGCCGGCTGTGAAGTCACTGCCAGCGCCACTGTCATTGCGCCCACCGCAGGCGCTCAGCAACAAGAGACACATGGCGAGAACACTGGAAAGAACCTGCGTACGGACGACCACTTGCCGGACACACCGGCCCTGAAAGGTTTGCATCGATTGCATGGGAATCTCCGAATTTTTGTACTTGTAGAAATGCTTCGGGACGCAGCGCCAAGGTGCTTCCTGCAATGAATACCTTGGCCACAGGCAATGCAGTTTGAAGCGCCGATTGCTCGAAGGATTGCGAAAGCGCAATCGCGCAATGGGTTCAATTCCTATATTTGCAAGGTCCACCAAACTTGGAGAAGACCATGCGAATCTGGAAGAAGTTGCTGAGTGTTCTGGCTGTGCTGTGTATGGCGTCAAGCGCTGCGCTTGCCGCTGAGATGTCAGAGTTGTCGTATGTGGAGCCCGGAGGCTATCTGAGCGGTGGCGTGGGCATTGACAACCGGCAGGCCATGCGTGAGCGCGGCAAGCACTACAACCTGCACCTGGCCTTTGCGCAGGCCCGCACCGGCGAATACCTGACGGGCCTGTCGGTCAGCATCCGCAGGCAAGGCCACAAGGAAGCGGATGCGCACTACACCGACGTGGGCCCCTGGCTGTATGTGCGGCTGCATCCCGGCCACTACCGCATCCGTGCCGAATACCGGGGCAAGACCCGTGTGCTCAACACCGATGTGGGAGGCAAGGGCGTGAACCACGTGATGTACTGGCCCTGATGGTGGCAAAGAATTCCGCGCCGTCGCTTTGCCCGAGTTCATAGGCAGCCTGCAGGGCCTTGTCGTCGGTGTAGTCCCATGTGCCCACGGGCACCGGGCTGGAGGGCTGCACATAGAGGGTTCCGGGCTGCGGTTGCAGGCGACGGAATGGCCGCGTCAGCAGCACCAGGGTGTGCCCCTGGGCTTGACCGTCAGGGCCGGTGGGAACGGTGCCCACCAATCCGCCATCCAACACGGGCATGCCGTCTGCATGCATCAGGGGCGTGAGCGGTGGTACGCAGGACGAGGCCACGATCAGGTCAGCGAGTTCTTGCGGGGTGTGGCAGTCGCGCACCGATACATGGACGGGCCGAAAGCCCAGCCTGCGGGCTGCAGCGGCCTCCAGCTTGTGGCTGTTCAAGGCATCCACACCGGCGCTGACAGCACCCAGCACCACGGCCAGGCGCCCTGGCGCCCAGGCCGGTGGACGGGCAACCACAATCTGGATGTCCGGGCCCTGGTGCAAACGTTCCAGGGCCGCAGCGTTGATGCTGGCCAGAATAGCGGCGCGGTACATGGCACCATGCGGAAACACGGGTTTGGCCTTTAGCAGGTTGCGCACATACAGGTTGTAGGGATTGCGCAGCACGGCGCGTTTGTGGCCTTCAAAGCCGCTCTCGAAGGTGCCGGCAAACAGCACGCAGGCCATGGCTGCGCCGGCGCTGACGGCTGTCACGCGCAATGGGCGCAATTGCATGGCCGACTCAATAACCGACCAGAACCCGGCCTGCCAGAAGCAGCGGTTGCCGCCACCGGAAAACACGATGGTGTCAAAGTGCATGCGCGCCGGATCAGCCCCGAACCACCAGCACTGCCACAGGGCTGTGCTGCAAAACACTTTGTGCCACGCTGCCCATGACCAGCTTGTCCAAGCCGCTGCGGCCGTGCGACCCCATCACGATCAGATCGGACGCGGTGCCCTGGACCGTGTCCAGGATAGCGCGCCAGGTCTTGGAGGCATCCACCACCAAGCCTTCCACAGTGAGCCCGGCATCGGCGGCGAGTTTGCGCGCCGCGTCCACCGTATTTTTGGTCTCGGTGCGAACGGCGTCTACGTATTGCATCTGCGCATAGCCGTAGTCAGGCCCGGCGACGATGAAGGGGAAGGGGTCATACACGCTGACCACCGTCATGCTGGCCCCCAACACTTTGGCCATATCGATGGCGGTCATCAGTGCGGCCTTGGACGTGGGGGAACCGTCCACAGGCACCAGCAATTTCTTGAACATGGTGGCTCTCCTGACTGTGGGTTGATAGACACCGGCAGTGTGGGGGCCGCCTCCCATGGGCTGCATGCGAATTCGCAAACCGGGCGCAATTGGAGGGGGCTAAAAAGGCCACCGGGAGCCGTCAGACTCCTGTGGCCCGCACCGGTTATGCTGGGACTGTCACGAATCGTTCATGTGATTGCTCGACCATTCCGTCTTCACACACCTACAAGCCATTCATGCAAAGCACCACTACCGTCGCTGCCCCTTTCAAGCCGTTGCAGGGTTCTGCCCACTTCCGGTTTTGTTCCGGGAAATGCCAGAGCACACGCCCGCCTGAAGGCGGCGTGGAACTGACCCCCGGAAAATGGCGCTGCGGTGCCTGCTGGATTGAGCTGTCCCGCAAGCGGCAATAGCACGCAAGGGCGTGCCTGGCGGCGCACCCAAGGTCGTGAATACCGGCCATTTCAAGGCATTGAAACGGCACCGCTGGTCAACAATAGCGCATGTCCAATTTGCAAGCGCAGGCCACCATGGAAATGCAGAACCCACAGATGCTCTCCCAACAGGATTTGGCCAAGCGCTGGGGCCAGTCGGTGTGTGCCATAGGCCTGTACAGCGCCGTCGGCCTGGGGCCCAAATACGTCAAGCTGGACGGCGCCCTCAGGTACCCTGTGGAAGAGGTGCAAAAGTACGAGCGTGCCCGCCTGATGCACTAGCCAGCAGGGTCTGTGCCCGCAGCAGGCGGCTGTCGGACGGCTGCCCCGGCGCCTGCAAGGCCTCCAGCGCCTGCTGCAGCGTGCCCTCCAGTGCCTTCAGGGTGCTGATATCCACAAAGGTGATAACTACGCCGTCGATGCGGTTGTCCTGCGTGCGGTAGGGCATGATCCGGACGTTGAACCAGCGCTGGCCGGCGCCCTCCACCGCCACTTCCTTGAAGACCAGGGTGCGCAAAACTTCCTGTGCATCCCGGGCCAGGTCTGCGTAGTTCAGTGCCGTCACCAGATCGGTGATGGGCCGCCCCACATCGCTGGCAATGAGTTTGAAGATGCCGCAGGCCTGGGTGGTGAAGCGGCGCACATGCATCTGGTCATCCAGAAACAGGGTGGCAATGTCGGTGCTGTTGAGCAGGTTCTTCATATCGTCGCTGGACTGCGACATCTCCCCCACCTTGAAGGTCAGCTCGCGGTTGAGCGACTGCAGCTCTTCGTTCATGGACTGCATTTCTTCCTTGGAGGTGGTGAGCTCCTCGTTGGCGCTTTGCAGTTCTTCGTTGGTGCTTTGCAGCTCCTCGTTGCTGGACTTGAGCTCCTCCTGCGAGGCCTGCATCTCGTCGCGCGTGGTGCGCAACTCATCCCGCACATGCTGCATCTCGGAGGCCAGCGTGCTCAGCCGGTCATCCTGCACTGCGGGCTGGGGAACCCTGGCAGACGGTGCAGCGGCGTCGGCAAAAACCACCAACACCATGCCGGACAGGGTTGGCGGCGCCAGCAGCGGCTGCACCGTGACATCCACCCACTGCGTACCGGCCCGGCCAGCCACCTGCACGGCCTGGCGCCCTATCGGCTTTTGTTCGCGCACGGCCTTGGGGAAGATTTCATTCAGCACGGCCGACAGTCCCTCCCTGGCCATGGAGAACAGGCTCATGCTGGCCTTGCCTGCGGCAGGCTCCAGGTACATGCCGGCCTTGCCGCACAGGTACACAATCTCGCCCCGGGCGTTGGTCAGCACGGCCGAGGGGGCAAAGCTCTGCAGCAACAACGCCTGGGTGAGCTGGTGCAGCTCCGGGGCTTTTTGCGGGGTGGAGGGCTCTTCGCTGGCTGCTGCACCCACGCCGGGGCGGGGGCGGCTGAAGACCGGGGGAAAGTCCGCGGGATCGTAGCTGGTGGCCACATTGCGGCGCTGGTACAGCCGGGTGCGCCCGGGCAATGCAGAAAACAGGCTGCTGTTCTCGCCCACGGTTTCAGAGTTGCCCAACACCAGGATGCCGTTGGCGCGCAGGCTGTAGTGGAACAGGGGCAGCAGTTTGCGCTGCAGGTCGGACTCCAGATAGATCAGCAGGTTGCGGCAGCTCAGCAGGTCGATGTTGGTAAAGGGCGGATCCATCACCACGTTCTGCTGCGAGAACACCACCATGCCGCGTATGTCGCGCCCGACGCGGAAGACGCCGTCTTCCTGCACAAAAAAGCGCTGCAGACGCGCCTCGGACACATCGGCAGAAATATTGGCGGGATAGACGCCAGTGCGCGCCAGCTGGATGGCGTCCGGGTCCAGGTCGGTGGCAAAGATCTGCAGGGCATAGTGCACATCGGGCTTGCACTGGTCCAGCGCTTCGCGGAAAACCATGGCCAGGGTGTAAGCCTCTTCGCCAGTGGAGCAGGCGGGAATCCAGGCACGCAGGGTGCCCCCGCCGGGCATAGCGGCCAGCAGGGCGGGAATGCAGTCGGACTTGAGCTGCTCCCACACCTCGGCCTCGCGGAAGAAGCGCGTGACGCCGATCAGCAGCTCCTTGAACAGCTGGCTGGCCTCCTGTTTGTTTTGCCGCAGGAACCGCAGGTAGTCGCCCAGGCGGGGCAACTGGTGCAGGGCCATGCGGCGCTCCACGCGGCGGTACACGGTGCTCTTTTTGTAGAGCGAAAAGTCCTGCCCGGTTTGCAGGCGCAGCACAGCAATCACCTTGTCCAGATCGGGCTCGTCGCCGCCACCGGCCTCGGGCGCCATCTTCGCCTGCCAGGGCTCGAATGTGCGGTAGGACAGCACCCGCTGCGCCAGCTCCTGCGGCGAGGCCACCACGTCAGCCAGCCCGGCTGCGATGGCGCTGCGCGGCATGCTGTCAAAGGCTGCGGTGATGGGGTCCTGCACAAACACCGAGCCCGAGGCCTCGCGTATGGCGCGCAGGCCCAAGGTGCCGTCCGAGCCCGTGCCGGAGAGGATGACGCCTATGCTGCGCGCGCGCATGTCGGCTGCCAGCGCACGAAAAAAGAAGTCAATCGGCAAGCGCGGGCCGTGCTGCCGCATGGGCTCCAGCAGCAGCAGCCGGCCCTGCAGCAGGGAGAGGTCCTGGTCCGGGGGGATGACATACACATGGTCTGGCTGCACCAGCATCTGGTCGGCTGCCTGCAGGACCGGCATGGGCGTGCTGCGCTGGAGGATTTCCACCAGTTGGCCGTCGTGGGTCGGGTCCCTGTGCTGGACGATGACAAAGGCCATACCCGAGGCGGGCGGCACCCCGCCCAGGAAAAGTTGCAGGGCCTGCAACCCACCCGCGGATGCGCCAATCCCCACCAGGGGGAATGACGGCGCTTGGGGCTGGGCTTGTGGGGGTTGAGGCCCTGCGGAGGCGTTGCTACTGGATGGCAATGGGTTTCGCTTCGGCCTTGGGTGAGTTTGCCTTCTTGGGCAAGTCCAGGGTGAGCACGCCGTCGGCGTATTTGCCGGTGGCCTTGCTCTCGTCAATATCCTGGTCCAGCGCAAAGGTGCGGGAGACGGCACCGTAGTAGCGCTCGTTGAACACCGTCTTGCCATCGGCCTCTTTCTTCTCGGAGGCCTCCTGGGTCTTGGCTTCGATGTTCACCACATTGCCTTCGATGCGGACGTTGATGTCCTCCTTCTTCATGCCAGGGAGGTCGGCGCGCACTTTGTAGGCGCCATTTTTTTCAACCACATCCACATTCACATGCATGCCGCCCAGCAGGTTGTCACGCATGCGCAGCGAGTTGGCAAAGCGGCGCGTCATGGCGTCCAGCGAGAGGTTGAAGGATGGGTCCAGCAGCGACAGACCGGGGCGCAACATGGCGTCCATCAGCCGGTCATCCATGCCCCAGGGTTGGGCCATCTGACGGAACAGCGACTGGAAGGTATCGGGCACCGTGGTGTTGGTAAGGCTTAGGCGGCTCATAGGGACTCCTGATAAAAAATGGACGGCGGAGGTCCATTGTTTTCAGCACGCCAAACATGCTAATTGAGAATTCGCAATCGGCACAGGTGCCGGGGCCAAATGTCATATTGAGAGCACGCGCGCAGCCTTGCCGCTGGTGCCGCGCGGCAGTTCCACCCCACTGCGCGTATGAATGCGGATACGTGCTGCGCCCTGCATGTCAAAAAAGCGCTGCAGTGCCCGGCATGCCTTGCGCAGGCTGGCCTGTGCGTGCGCGTCCTTTTGCGGCACCGCAAGTTCCAGCGTTGCATCGTCTTGCTGGCGCAACTGGAACGCGAACAGACCGGCCTGCTCTTCCAGCACCGTGGTCAGCGCCAGCGGCACGATCACCACCGGCACACCCTGCCTGCCGCGCAGCCGCAGCGGCGGATCGTTGCGGCCGCTGACCTGTATGACCGGAAAGGGTGAACCGCAGGCACACGGGCTGTGGACCAGCGTGATCTGGTCACCCAGGTCGTAGCGCACCAGCGGCTGAACGCGGTTGCCCAGGTGCGTGAGCAAGGTGGTGGCCGAGGCGTGTCCTGGCGGCACCGGTTGGTGGTTTTCATCCACCGGCTCCAGAATCAGCCAGTCGGTGTTGGCGTGCATTTGGCCCCGTGCGCATTCGGAGGCGATGCTGAAAAATTCGGACGCACCATAGTGGTTGCGCACCGCGCATTGGAAGACTTCGGCAATGCGTTCGCGTGCCGCGCCACTCAGTGTTTCGCCACCGGTCCAGACCTCGCTCAACTTGAGCTTGAGCTTGCCCAGCGCCTGTTGTTCGGCCAGCAGCGTGGCCACGGTGGGGTAGGTGCTGAGGATGGTGGGCGCAAAGGCATTGAGTTGCTGCACCAGGCTGTTCAGTGGCTGCAGGATGCTCAGGCAGTGCGTGGCCTGCGCGGCCCAGGGGTTGATGTGTTTGAGCCTGCGCACCGACACGATGCTGGCGAAATGCCCTTCGGTGGCCGCCACAAGGGCCATGCGTTCACTGCAGTACAGCGGGTCCAGCCAGCGCCTGGAGACGCACGGCGGGCTGCGCCGTATGGACTCCAGTGCGTCGTAGATAGCCATGGCGCAGCGGTCCTGCACAAAGATGCCCGGCGTGCCGCTGGAGCCCGAGCTCTCCCACACCGTGTACTGGCCAAGAAAGGGCTCGGCAATGCGCGTGGGGTCTGCGGTAAAGGCCTGCAGGTCTGGCAGGCGCAGCTGCGGGTCGGTTACCCATTCGTCAAAGCGCTGCATCAGCTCGGCCTTGGTGACCACCGGAAGCTGCTGCAAGGATGTGATGCCATGGCCCCTGCCACGCAGGTGCGCGGCGTACAGGGTGTTGCCAAGGGCGAGCTCCCGCAGCAGGCGGTCCAGGCGCTGCGCCTGGCGCAGTGCAAGCTCCCGGCGGCTGCAGCGGTTGGCGGCCAGCACATCCAGTGCGGCAGCACCCAGCAAAAAACAATCCATGGCAGATGGCATGCACGCCAGTGTTGACGACGGGGCCACAGCGAAGCTGCGAATTGTCAACAAGCCAAAAGCTGGTGTGATTCCAATCGGACCCAGTGGTGTGTTTCACCTGCATTTCTTCCCTGGAGGCTACTGACATGCAGAACGATGATGTGGAATTCAAGAAGACTGTGGGTCAACGCGTCAAGCGTTTGCGCCTGGGCAGCGGTGCCACCCAGGACACGCTGGCCGAGCGCTGCGGCATTTACCGCACCTACCTTTCGCGCATTGAGGCGGGTGCGGCCAACCCCACGCTGGTAGTGCTGGGTGCCCTGGCCGCTGCACTGAACGTGGACCTGTGCGAACTGTTTTGCGATTTTGAAAAAATGTCGGCGATGGGCTTGCAGCGCACCCACGGGGCAGCCAGCGCCAAGCCATGACGGACGTTGCGGTGCCATGAGCATCCGCAACCTGGAGCGGCTGTTCAACCCGGCCTCTGTGGCGGTGATTGGTGCCTCCATGCGGCCCGGGCGCGTGGGGAGCACGGTGTGGCGCAACCTGTTGGAGGGCGGCTTTGCAGGCCCGCTGTATGCCGTCAACCCGAAGTACACCGCGCTGGGCCGCATTGCCGTGGTGCCCCGTGTGCAAGACCTGCCGCAGGTGCCCGACCTGGCCGTGGTCTGCACGCCGCCCGACACCGTGGCGCTGCTGGTGCAGCAACTGGCCAGCTTGGGTACACGCGCGGTGGTACTGCTCACTGCCGGTCTGAGCGCGGCGCAACAAGCCGAGGTACTGGCAGCAGCCCAGCCCGCGCTGCTGCGCATTCTGGGGCCCAACTGCATTGGCCTGCTGTCGCCCTATGTGCATCTAAACGCCAGCTTTGCGCACCGCGATGCACTGCCCGGCGAGCTGGCCTTTGTCTCGCAGTCGGGCGCGCTGACCACGGCCATGCTGGACTGGGCCGAGGCGCGCGGCATCGGCTTCTCGCACTGCGTGTCCTTGGGCGAACACCTGGACATTGATTTTGGCGACATGCTGGACTACCTGGCCAGTGACGCCAGGACGCGCGCCATCCTGCTGTACATCGAATCGGTCACAGCGGCGCGCAAGTTCATGTCGGCCGCGCGCGCGGCGGCGCGCAACAAGCCGGTGATCGTAGTGAAGGCCGGGCGCTCCCGCAAAGGCCAACAGGCCGCGGCCTCGCATACCGGAGGGCTGGCGGGCAACGACCTGGTGGTCGACGCGGCCATTGCGCGGGCTGGCATGCTGCGTGTGGACAGCCTGGAACAATTGTTCGATGCCACGGAAGCCCTGGCGCGCTTTCGCGGCAACCAGGCCGACACGCTGACGCTGCTGACCAACGGCGGCGGTGCCGGTGTGCTGGCCGTGGACGCCGCCGAGCACCTCGGTGTGGAGCTGACGCAGCTCTCCAGCGCCACCCTGCACGCGCTGGACGCCTTGCTGCCGCCCAACTGGTCACACGGCAACCCGGTGGACATCATTGGTGATGCGCCGGTGCAGCGCTATGTGCAGGCCCTGCAGCTGCTGCTGGCCGATGCCGCCTGCGGCGCCGTGCTGATGATGCATGCACCCACGGCCATCGTGCCCAGTGCCGAGATTGCCCGCGCCCTGTTGCCGCTGGCCACACACAAGCCGCCGGCCCTGATGGCCTGTTGGCTGGGGGCCCAGGCGGTGCAGGAGGCCACCCGGCTGTTTCAGGGGGCCCGGGTGGCCAGCTACAGCACGCCCGAGCAGGCGGTGCGGGCCTTTGGTTTTGGCGTCACCTACCGGCGCAACCAGGCGCAGTTGCTGGAGGCGCCAAGTGCCAGGCCCGTGCAGCCCGAGGTGGACAGCCGCGGCACGCAGACCCTGGTGCAGCAGGTGCTGGCAGGCGGGCGCGAGATGCTGAGCGAGCTGGAAGCCAAGCACGTGCTGCAGGCCTATGGCATTCCGGTGGTGCCGACCCGCCGGGCTGACGCCACACCGCAGGCAGCGCAGCAGGCGGCCGCACAACTGGGCTGGCCGGTGGTGCTGAAAATTCTCTCGCCCGACATTTCGCACAAGTCCGATGTGGGCGGCGTGGCGCTGGACCTGGCCAGCGAAGACGCGGTGCACCGCGCCGCACAGCAGATGCTGGAGCGTGTGCGCGCGGCGCGGCCGGATGCGCGCATTGACGGCTTCACGGTACAGGCCATGGTGCACCGGCCGCAGGCCCATGAGCTGATTGTGGGCGCCAGCCTGGACCGGGTGTTTGGCCCGGTGATCCTGTTCGGGCAAGGCGGCACCGCTGTGGAAGTGGTGGCCGACCGCGCGGTAGCGCTGCCGCCCTTGAACGCACCACTGGCGCGTGCACTGATGGAGCGCACCCGGGTCTCGCGCTTGCTCAAGGGTTTTCGGGACACGCCTGCGGTGGACATGGAAGCGCTGCAGGGCGTGCTGCTGGCCGTCTCACAGCTGCTGGCCGATATACCCGAGCTGGCCGAGCTGGACATCAACCCGCTGCTGGCCGATGCCCATGGCGTGGTGGCGCTGGACGCGCGCATCAAGGTCAGCAGCACCGCTGCAGGTGGCGAGCAGCACTTTGCCATCCGCCCCTATCCGCAGCACCTGGCGGAGCCCTGCCGCTGGAATGGGCGCAGCCTGACGCTGCGCCCGATTCGCCCGGAGGACCAGGCCCAGCATCTGGCGTTCTTGCAGCAATTGGCACCCGAGGACGTTCGCATGCGCGTGTTCTTCAGCCAGCGCCATCTGGAGCCCAGCGAGCTGGCCCGCCTGACGCAGATTGATTACGCACGCGAGATGGCTTTTGTGGCGGTGGCCCCTGACCCCATGAACGCCCGGGGCCCGGAGCAGACGCTGGGCGTGGTGCGCGCCCTCAGCGACCCCGACAACATCGATGCCGAGTTCGCCATCATCGTGCGCTCGGACTGCAAGGGACGGGGCCTGGGCCACGTCCTGCTGGACAAGATGGTGCGCTATGCGCGTGCCAACGGCACGCAGAATCTGGTGGGCATGGTGCTGGCCGAGAATCTGGCCATGCGCCATCTGGCGCGCAGCGTGGGCTTTGTGGAGCGGCCTTCTGATGAGGCCAAAGTCTGCCGCCTGGTGCTCGCCTTGAACGGCAGCGGTACGGAGCTTAGTTGCCCAGCTCCATGAACAGGTCTTCGTCGGGGATGTCGGTATCTGACCTTGCGCCGTCGGATGACCGGCCGTTGGACTCAACGGTCACCACGTCATAGCGGCCTGTGGCCTCCAGAAACTGCGCCCAGCTGCGCACCAGTTGTTCCGACTCCTGCCAAGGACCCGGATCAATCTGGCGTTTGCGGATACCGTTTTGGGTAACCATGGATTTGGTGACGACGCGATACATGCTGCGATCTTATATTGATAAAACGTGCACCGCGCTTGAGGGGTATTCAATACATACCCCCTGGCTGGCATGCGCCCCCCGTTTTCGGGGGGCAGTGTTGCCCTCTATGCCTGCTGCAGCGAGGCCATGTCGATCACAAAGCGGTACTTCACATCGGCCTTGAGCAGGCGCCCGTAGGCTTCGTTGATGTCCTGTATGCGCACAATCTCGATGTCGGAGGTGATGCCGTGCTGGCCACAGAAATCCAGCATCTCCTGCGTCTCGGCGATACCGCCGATCAGCGACCCTGCAAGGGCCCGGCGGGCAAACACCAGCGGGCCGGTGTGGGCTTTCGCATCGGTGCCTCGCCGGAAGAGGGTGTGATTGCCCGTCGCCTCGTTCCGGTGCAACTGATCATTTGCGCCGCACCCTCCTATCTGGAGCGCCATGGCATGCCGCTGGGTCTGGATGAACTCTCAAAGCACCGCTGCAGCGTGTTCCGCCACCCCACCACAGGCCAGGTGCTGGGCCAGTTGGCAAACCTTTCGGCTGCACCCTATATCCGCTCAGGCCGGCTGGTGCCGGTGCTGCTGCCGCACCTGTGCGACCACTTCGGCCTGCATGTCTACTATGGCAGCCGGCGCGCACTGCCCAGACGCGTTCGTGCCTTTATCGACCTTGCGATCTCCCGCCTGCTGGACACTTCCGACATAGTGCTGTCTGCCAGGGAGCTCGCAGCAGCTCAGGATGCGCGGCGCGGCAAACGCAAACGCCCATAGCGAGTTCTGCTTGCTACGGGATGGGCCTGTTCAATCGTGCGCTTACCACAGGCCCCGGGGCGCCTCCATCCACAGAAGCTGTGTGCTGAGTTGGGGATAACTTGGCGGGAAACCTGCCAAACCCGCATGCCTGCTGGCTTTACACAGTCTGCCTAAAAACCATGCAGACAGTTTTTGGTTCGGTTATTTGCACAAATATTTTTAGCGCTTCCACTTTTTCTTGGCAGAAGCGTTGAGCGCAAGCTCACTTTGCGCACTGTGGCGCACACACGGCGTGCACTTTTCCAAAGAGCCTTCTGGACATCATCTGTGATCGCAGGCTGTGCTTGCCACACAGAAGGCAGGACATGGTCGCGTTGCCCGAATACGGAGTTGAGGGAAATGCAGAGCCGGGCTCCTTGGACTTGTAGCGCAAGCCGCTTGCAACAATAACCGTCGTCTCATCCCGAATGCTCATGTTGGGTCCCCTGTAGCCTGTGTCATCAAACCCGCAATAACTTCTTGTCGACCTTGTTCGAGGCATTCACCGGCAGTGCCTCGTAAAAGCGTACCAAGCGCGGCACCTTGTAGTTGGCCATGGCGGTGCGGGCCCAGGCGATAAGCTCGGCCTCGGACAGCGTGACGCCTTCGCGCAGCACCACACAGGCGCAACCCACCTCGCCCATGCGCTCATCAGCCACGCCGATCACTGCCACCTGGGCAATGGCCGGGTGCGGGCTGAGCAGCCGCTCCACCTCGGCCGGATAGACGTTGAAGCCGCCGGTGATGAACATGTCCTTGAGCCGGTCGGTGATGCGCAAATAGCCCCGCTCGTCCAGCACCCCCACGTCACCGGTGTGCAGCCAGCCGTCGGCATCAATCGCCTCGTGGGTGGCCTGCGGGTCTTCAAAGTAGCCCTGCATGACGTGGTAGCCGCGCAGCAGCACTTCACCCGCCTCGCCTGCGGCCACGCTCTGGCCCTGGCCGTCCACGCAGCGCACCTCGGTGCCCGGCAGAGCGCGCCCACAGGTGCCGGCCACGGTTTCCACGCTGTCGGAGGGGTCGCACACGGTGGCGCAGCCGCCGCACTCGGTCAGCCCGTAGGCAGTGGTGACGTTGGCAATGCCCAGCTCCTCGCGCATGCGGCTGATCAGCACCGGCGGCACGGTGGCCGCACCGGTAACGGCCGAGCGCAGAGAGGACAGGTCAAAGTCCTTGAGGCGGGGATGCGCCAGCATGGTCAGGAACAGGGTGGGCGGCCCGGGCATGAAGCTGATGCGGTCGCTGGCAATGCGGGCCAGCACGGCATCGGCATCAAACACCTGCTGCGGATACACGGTGGCACCGCGGATGAAGGCGGCCACCCAGCCGGCCTTGTAGCCAAAGGTGTGGAAGAAGGGGTTGACGATGAGGTAGCGGTCCAATGCACCCAGGCCTACCACTTGGGACCATTCCTCAAAGGCGCGGATGGTGGGGCCATGGGCCGCCATCACGCCCTTGGGCCGCCCGGTGGTGCCAGAGGTGAACATCAGGTCGGCCGTGCTGTTGGCGCTGAGCGTGCGTTCGCGCGCCTCCACCAGGGCCGGGTCGGTGGCTGCACCGCTGGCCAGAAAACCATCCCAACCCAGCGTGCCGTCGGCAGCACCCTGGGGGGATGGCGCCTGGCGCAACACCACCAGGTGCTCCAGTGATGCGGGGCGCAGGCCCTTGAGCAGCGCGGGGTAGTTTTGCCCCAGAAAGTCGCCAATGCAAAACAGCAGCCGGGTGCCGCTGCGCGCCAGAATGTCGGCCGCCTCGGGCCCCTTCATGCGCGTGTTGATGGGCACCAGCACGGCCGCTGCCGCATGGATGCCGCAGGCCGCAACAATCCACTCGTGCAGATTGGGCGCCCAGATGGCCACGCGCTCGCCGGCTTGCACGCCATGCGCCAGCAGCGCCCGGGCCACCGCCTGGCTGCGCTGCAGCAGGTCGGCGTAGCTGATGCGCACATCGCCGTCAATGATGGCGCTCTGCGCGCCATAGCGCGCTGCGGCCTGGCGGATCAGGGCGGGCAAGGTGGCGGGCAGGGGCCACGATGCGGCGGGCGCATCAGTGGTAGCAGTTGCAGCAGAGGCATCTGAGGCTGCAGAAGCAGCAGACGCAGCAAGGGACGCGGCCGCTGCGGGCAGCGAATCGGATAAACGGTTCATGGGAAATCTACTCCGGAAAATGGATGCGCAGGCGCGCGCTGGTGGGCACGGCCTGGCAGGACAGCGTCCAGGCTTTGGCCAGGTCCCTGTGGTCCAGGGCTTCGTTGTGGCGCATGTGCACCGAGCCCTCTTTGACCTGGCACATGCAGGCCGCGCACAGCCCGGCCTGACAGGAATAGGGCGCGGCAATACCGGCGCGCAGGGCGGCTTGCAGCAGGGTCTCGTTGCCACCGCAGCGCAGCTGGTGCACCTGGCCGTCCAGGTGCAACTCCACCTCGGCCTCGTCCACGGTGCTGGCGGCAGGCGGCTGCGTCTGCGCAGGGGCCGGTGCATCTTCTTCGGGCAGGGAAACAAAGCGCTCCACATGGATCTGCGCATCCGCCATGTCGATAGTCTGCAGGGCCGCCACGGCCGCATCCATGAAGGGGCCGGGGCCGCAAATAAAGGCCTGGGCCTGGCGGTGTGCGCGCGCCAACTCGGCCAGTTGCGCCACGCTGGGTATGCCCTGCACCGAGTCCAGCCAGTGCGTGACCTGCAGCCGCTCGGGGTGGGCTGCGGCCAGGGCCTTGAGTGCATCGCGGAAGATGACGGAGCGCTCATCGCGGTTGGCATACACCAGGTGCACGCGCCCACTGCCCTGTGCCAACACCGCACGCAGAATGGAAAACACCGGCGTGATGCCGCTGCCGCCGGCAAACAGCAAAAAATCCCCCTCCAGCGCGCGGGGCGTGAAGACACCGGCGGGGGCCAGCAGTTCCAGGGTGTCACCGGCCTTGACCTGGTCACACAGCCAGTTGGAGCCGCGTCCCTGGTGCACGCGCTTGATGGTTACGCGCAGGCCCGTGTCCAGCCCCGGCGTGCTCGACATCGAGTAGCAGCGCGGCAGGTACTTGCCCTGCACCGGCAGGCGCAACGTGAGGAACTGGCCCGGCCGGTAACGGAACACATCGGCCAGCGCGGGCGGCACATCAAAGCTGATGGAGCGGGCGTCGTGCGATTCGTCCACCACCGCGCGCACCTGCAGCGTGTGGTAGCGCGAGGCGGGAGTTGTGGGAGCGGCGGCCTCGGTGCTCACAGCCCCATCCCCAGAATGGCGCTGTCGGCGCGGATTTCGGCGCCGCTGATGGCCTGTGATGCGTCCGACGCCAGAAACAGCAGCACCTGCGCAATCTGCTCGGGCATGCAGGCGCGGCCCTTGGGATTGGTCTTGGGGTCAAACAACAAATACTTGGCCGGTACACCCGGGGCCGAGGCCTGCATCATGGGCGTGTAGATGCCGTCGGGGTGCAGCGAGTTGACGCGCACGGCCAGGCCGTTCTTGCGGCAGTACAAGGCCGTGGCCCGGCTGAGCGCGGCCACGGCGGCCTTGCTGGCGCTGTAGCCGGCATAGCCTTCAATGGGCATCCAGGACGACACCGAGGCCATGTTGACAATGCTGCCGCCGCGCTCGCGCATGGCGGCCACGCCCAGCTGGCAGCCCAGGAAGCAGGAGTCGGCATTGACCTGCATGAGCTGGCGGAACTGGGCCAGCGTGGCGCTCTCGATGCTGCCCGCAATCAAGATGCCGGCGTTGTTTATCAGGATGTCGAGCGGGCCCAGTTGCTGCTGCACTGCTGCCAGGGTGGTGTGCCAGTCGGCCTCGCTGGCCACGTCGTGGCGCACAAAAATCACCCGAGCGGCGTGCTCTGCCTGCAACTCGGCCAGCAGTGCGGCACCGGCCTCGGCGTTGATATCGCTGATGGCCACGCGGGCCCCTTCCCGCAGCAGCAGCAGCACGGCCTCGCGGCCCACGCCGCTGGCGCCGCCCGTGACCAGCGCCACTTTGTCCTGTACTTGTCCCATGTGCTTGTTCCTTGCTTGTCTGTTCTTGCGTTGTGCCTAGGCGCTGGCTGCGCAGCGCCCGGCCCGGCGCCCGGAGAACACGCAGTCGGCCAGCGACAGTCCGCTGATGTAGCCGCCGGAGGGGATGCCCACGGCCGTGCGGCCCGCGGCATACAGCCCGGGCAGGGGCTGGCCCTGCGCGTCCAGCACCTGCCCGCTGTCTTCGTGCACCCGCAGGCCGCCCAGGCTCAGGGTGGCCAGCGGGAACATTTTTTCACCAATGGAGATATTGATGGCGTAGAACGGCCCCTTCTCCAGCACCCGGCGCATGTCGGCCGACTTGCCCAGCGGGTCCTCGCGCTCCCCGCGCGCAGCGGCATTGGCCTCGTCCACCGTGGCGCGCAGGGTTGCGGCATCGGCGCCGATCTTGGCCGCCAGCGCCTCCAGCGTGGCTGCCTTGGTGCGGTAGCGAAACATCAGCGCCAGCGCCGGCAGTGCCTGGAACGACCACAGGCCGCCAAACAGGCACTCCCAGACCGCCCGTCGGCGCAGGCCCGCATCCAGCAGCAGCCAGGCCCGGCCCTCCTGGTGCTGGATCATCTCGTGGCCGAGCTTGGCGCCATACACCTGCTCGTTGCAAAAGCGCGCGCCGCGGCGATTCACCACCAGACCCTTGGGCCAGGAATATGGCGGCGTGATGAAGCGCCAGCCCGACACCGCGCCCAGGGCTGCGGCCGCTGCGCCCACGCTTTGGCCCAGGCGCAGGCCGCTGCCATCGCAGCCGGCACCGCCCACCTTCCAGCCGCGCCGGTAGGCGGGTGCGTGCTGTGCAACCAGCTCGGGGTTGTAGATGTGGCCACCGGTGGCCAGGATCACACCGCGCCGGGCGCGAATCAAACGGGGTTGGGCCTGGGCCTGCTCAATGCCGGCGGCTTCGCGCCGGGCCGCTTCGGCACGGCCCTGCTGGTACAGCCGCCATTGGGCGACCAGGCCATCGAGCTCGGCATGGCGGCGCGTGGCGGGTGCGCCCTCAGGCAGTTGCCACACTTCCACCCCCAGCACACGGCCCGGGCTGCCGTCGGCCAGCCGCTCTTGCACCAGACGGCGCACGCTGGCCTGGGTGAGGGTTCGCGCCCCGGCCTTCCGGGTGGAGTCCTGCAGCGCCGCATACAGCGCAGCCCCCGACTGGCCCGGTGACAGCGCACGGTGGCCGCGCGGCGCCGCTGGCTGGCTGCTGCCATAGGCCGGCACCACCTCGTTGCCGGAGTAGTACAAAAATTTGCCCTTCGGCGGATACGAGGTTTTGTGCGCAGGCATGCTGGCGCCAAAGCGCACGCCCTGCTGCTCCAGCCAGGCCAGGTTGGCCGCGCTGTCCTGGCAAAAACGCTGCAGCGTGGCCTCTGACACCATGCCGTTCACTTCCTGGCGCAGGTAATCCTGCATGGCCTGCGGTGTGTCCGCAAAGCCGGCCTGCTGCTGGTAGGGCGTGCCACCACCGGCATACACCACGCCGCCCGACAGTACGCTGGCGCCACCGCCGCCAAAGCGGTCCAGCACCAGCACCTCGGCACCGGCCGCACGTGCCTCAATGGCGGCACAAGCGCCAGCCGCGCCCCAGCCCACCACCAGCACATCGGTGGTGTCGCTCCAGGCCAGTGCCTGGCCTGCGTCCACCAGCAGGGGCGGCAGTATGGGGGTGACGGTGCTTTGGCGCGGCGGCCTGGGCGCCTGCAGCGTGTCAGGCATGGAGCAGGTCGGTGCGTTGCAGCGCCATGGGCTGGCCCGTCATATGCGCAATGGCACGGTAGGCAAAGGCCATGGCCGGCCCCAGGGTGGAGCCCGCACCAGGATAGGCCGGGCCCATCACCGAGGCGCTGTTGTTGCCCACGCAGTACAGCCCTTCAATGGCCTGCCCGTCCTGCTGGAGCACGCGCGCGTCGCGGTCGGTCAGCAAACCGCCCTTGGTGCCGATGTCGCCGGGGAACAGCTTGAGGGCATAGAACGGGCCCTTGGCAATGGGCGCCAGATTGGGGTTGGGCTTGACGCTGGCGTCGCCGTAGTAGCGGTCAAAGCTGTTGCCGCCGCGGTCAAAGTCCAGGTCCTTTCCGGTGCGAGCAAAGTCGCCCATGCGCTCTGCGCTGGCCGCCAGGCCTGCGGGGTCCACGCCAATCTGCTGGGCCAGCTCCTGCAGGGTCTCACCCTTCCAATAGACCACATTGAGCCAGCTCTTGCGCAGCCGGTTGTCGGGCATGGCGGTGGACGGCATCAGCGGGCCTATGGGGTACTTGGCGCGGAAGTCGGCGTCAAACACAATCCAGGCCGGCACGGCGCCGCCGGTTTGCTGGTGGTTGGCAAACATGGCCTGCTGGAACTCCGGGTAGGGGCCGGATTCATTCAGGAAGCGCGCACCCTGCGCATTGACCACCATGCAGCCGGGCAGCGAGCGCTCCACAAACATGGCGCGGTGCTTGTCTTCCTTGGGTACGAACAGCGTGGGCACGCCCCAGCTGTGCGCCATCAGGTGCAGCACGCCACCGGCTTCTGCTCCGGCCAGGATGGCGTCGCCCGTGTTGCCGCCCACGGGCGTGGCCGTCCAGTCGGCGTTGGTGGGTTGGGGCAGGTACTGCTCGCGCAGGGCCTGGTTGCGCTCAAAGCCGCCCGCGCCCAGCAGCACGCCGCGGCGCGCGGCCAACTGCACAGACTTGCCTTCGCGCTGCACCACCACACCGGTCACACGCCCGGCTTCCTGCACCAGGGACTGCAGCGGCGTGTCCAGCCACAGCGTGATGTTGCGCTGGCGCAGGGCAGTAAGCAGGCCGCCCATGAGGGCCTGCCCGCCGGTCAGGCGGCGGTCGCGCGCGGTCTTGCGGCGCCAGGGGTAATCGAGAAAGTAGCGCGCCATGATCCACATCAGCACAAACTTGGACTTGCGCTCGCGCGCCAGCATGGAGCGTGCCTCAAAGGCGTTGATGCCCATGCGCCCGAAGATCAGTTGCCCCGGGTTGGTCGGGCGCAAAGTGCCCAGCGCCTTGACGCCGAGCTTGGCCGCATTGAAATCGCACGGGTCCATGGTGCGCCCGCCCGGCAGCGAGCCGTCCAGCGCCGGGTAGTAGTCCGAGTAGCTGGGCATGCAGCGGTAGGGCACACCGATCTGGGCCAGGTAGCGTGCCATCTCGCGCGCAGTCTCCACATAGGCCAGCACGCGGTCGTCAGTGGCCAGGCCTTTGGCACAGGTCTTGACGTAGCGAAAGGCTGCGTCGATGCTGTCGCGCAGGCCTGCGCGCGGCATGTCGTGGTTGTCCGGAATCCAGATGCCGCCGCCCGAGAGCGCCGAGGTGCCGCCCACCAGGCTGGCCTTTTCCACCACCAGCACGCTCAGGCCCGCATCGGCGGCGCGGATGGCACCCAGCAGGGCGCCGGCGCCGGAGCCCACCACGATCAGGTCATGGGCCAGTTCCGCAACCGGCTTGTCAGAAGGCATGTCCATAAGGTCAGACAAAGGCGTCCATATTGGGCAGGCCCAGCATCACGCCGCCGTGGGCGCGCACATAGACATCGGTGTTGTTGGCAATGTGGCCGCGACCGGTGGAAATGTCGCGGAAGACGCGCTCCACCGGGTTGGTCTTGAAGGTGCCCGAGGCGGCGCAGGCGCGCATCAACTCGTTGATACGTTCACCACACAGCTTGGGCACGGTGGCGGCCTGGGCGCGCTGCATCAGGCGCTCTTCTACCGGCATGCGTTCGCCGCTCTTGGCGCAGTGCACGATGCGCGCGTAGTTGCGGTAGAGCACCAGCTTGAGCTGGTCGGTGGCCATCATGGCCTCGGTCACGGCCTGCTGGGAGTTGATGTCCTCGGCCATCTTGGTGCCGTGCTTGCCGATGTGGGCGGCCGCGCGCTCGCGGAAACTGTCCACGGCACCTTCCAGCGCGCCAATGCAGGCGGTGGAGACGGCGCGCTGGAACACCTGCGTAAACGGGATGCGGTACAGCCAGCCGGGGTTGGTGGCGCGGCCGGGGCAGCCGGCGTCGCTGTGGTCGTTGGTGCGCTGGGTGCGGTACTCGGGCACAAAGGCGCCTTCCACAATGATGTCGTGGCTGCCGGTGGCGCGCAGGCCCAGCACATCCCAGTTGTCTTCGATGCGCAGGTCGGACTTGGGCAGCATGAAGGTAGCGTGCTCGATGGCGCCCGAGCCGTCCTTCTTGGGCAGCAGACCGCCCAGAAAGATCCAGTCGCAGTGCTCAATGCCGGTGGAGAAGCTCCAGCGGCCGGTGAAGCGGTAGCCGCCCTCCACCGCTTCGGCTTTGCCGGTGGGCATGTAGGTGGAGGCGACGCGGACATTGTTGTCCTTGCTCCAGACATCCTGCTGGGCCTGCTCGGGGAACAGTGCAAGCTGCCAGGGGTGCACACCCACCACGCCATACATCCAGGCGGTGGACATGCAGCCACGGGCCAGTTCCATCTGGATGGTGTAGAACACGCGCGGATCGAGCTCGTAGCCGCCCCAGCGCTTGGGCTGCAGCACCTTGTAGAGACCGGCCTCGGCAATGGCTTCAATGGTTTCGGTTCTGACGCGGCCTTCGCGGTCGGCGGCTGCGGCCCGTTCGGCCAGCATGGGGGCGAGTGCCCGGGCGCGCTCGATGAGGGTGATCGCCTCGGGTGTCAAGTAGTCATCATGGGTTGCAGGCATAACCAGTCTCCAATGGCCGCGACTCTGGGGCGCGTGTGGGTTGATAAAGCGACAAGGCAAACGCCTGTTCGACGCTGCAATCGTCCCACTGACAGACCCATCCATTCATCGTCCAAGTGGACTAAGCACAGACACCATGGGCGCCTAGTCCTTCTGGAGGATTTCACGGCGGCGCAGCGCTTGGATACTGGCGCCACAACAGGAGACTTCCATGGCTCTCGCGCCCCAGACCTTCGACCCCAAAGACTTCCGCCGTGCCCTTGGCATGTTTGCCACCGGTGTCACCATCGTCACCGCCCATGCGGCCGATGGCGCACCGGTGGGCGTGACCGCCAACAGCTTCAACTCGGTCTCCATCTCGCCGCCCTTGGTGCTGTGGAGCCTGGCCAAGAGCGCGCGCAGCCTGGACAGCTTTACCAGCGCCGGACACTGGAACGTGCACATCCTGGCCGAAGACCAGGTGGACATGTCCAACCTGTTCGCCCGCGCGGGCGAAGACAAGTTCAGCGGCCTGCAGCTCGACCCCAGCCCCAGCCAGGCCCCCCTGCTGCAGGCCTGCAGCGCGCGCTTCCAGTGCCGCACCATGTTCCAGTACGAGGGCGGGGACCACATCATCTTTGTCGGCGAAGTGATTGGCTACGACCGCAGCGAGCGCCCGCCCCTGCTCTACGTGACCGGCGGCTACGCGCTGGCGGCACGCAAGTCCGAACCGGTGTCCACCGAGCCGCGTGCGGACACGGGCTCGGCGCTGTTTTCCGAGGACCTGCTGGGCTATTTGCTGGGCCGCTCGCACTTCCAGTTTGTGGGCGGCATACGCAGCACGCTCAATGAGCGCGGCCTGAGCGAGGCGGACTTCTTCGTGCTCTCGCTGCTGAGCGTGCAGGCACCCCTGTCGTCCAGCGCCATTGCCGGCCATGTGGCCTACACCGCCATTGATGTGGGCCCGGTGCTGCTGCAGGCCCTGTGTGACCGCGGCCTGCTGGAGCAGCCCCAGGCCGACAGCTTTGCCCTGAGCGTCCGCGGGCGCGATGCCATCCTGCATGTGCTGGCCGCTGCCAAGGCCGAGGAGGCCGATGTGATCGACCAGCTCGGCGAGATGGAAGCCGCCATGCTGCGCAACCTGCTCAAGCGCCTGATCTCCATCACCGACCCCGGCCTGCCCAAGCTGTGGACTGCGCGCACCGATTCGTAAGCCACCCAACCTATCACTACCCCCACCACACCATGACACAGCCCTCCCCCATCCCCATTGGCCACTTTGCAGACATTGCGCCGGTGGCCGGCGCCGCACAGCGCATCCACTACCACGACCAGGGCGAGGGCGAGGTGGTGATCTTTTTGCACGGCGCCGGAGGTGGCGCCAGCGGCTACAGCAACTTCAAGGGCAACTACCCCGTGTTTGCACAGGCGGGCTACCGCAGCATCGTGCCCGACCTGCTGGGCTTTGGCCTCTCAAGCAAGCCCGACATCCCCATGTATGACCTGGACTTCTTTGTTGCCGGCGTCAAGGGGCTGGTGGACGCCCTGGGCCTGAAGAACATCACGCTGCTGGGCAACTCCCTGGGTGGCGCGGTGGCCCTGGGCTACGCACTGGCCTACCCGCAGGAAGTAAGCCGCCTGATCCTGATGGCGCCCGGCGGTGTGGAAGACCTGCAGACCTACCTGGACATGCCCGGCATTGCCAATATGTTCGCCATCTACAAGTCCGGCAAAACCGGGGCGGAGGCCATGCGCGCAGTGATGACCATGCAGCTGTTTGACCCCACGCTGCTGACCGACGCCATCATTGCCGAGCGCGCACCGATTGCCGCGCTGCAGACCCAGGCGGCGCGCTCGGTGATGAAGGTGCCCAACATGACCGATCGCCTGCACGAACTGCAGTGCCCCATCTACGGCTTCTGGGGGGTGAATGACCAGTTCAACCCGGTGGGCGGCGCCATGAAGATCCTGCAAAACGCACCGCAGGCGCGCCTGCAACTGCTCAACCGCTGCGGCCATTGGGTGCAGGTGGAACACCAGGAGCTGTTCAACCGCAGCTGCATCGACTTCTTGCAGCATGGCTGAGCCGCATATGAATAACGACCCGCAAAACGAACGGATAGCTGCCCTGGGCGATGAGCTGTTCCAGGCCCTGCGCCAGCGCAGCACGGTCACACCCCTGACCAGCCGCCACCCGGACCTGACGGTAGAAGATGCCTACCGCATCTCGCTGCACATGCTGCGCCTGCGCGAGGCTTCGGGCGAACGCGTCATCGGCAAAAAGATCGGCGTGACCTCCAAGGCGGTGCAGGACATGCTGGGCGTGTACCAGCCCGATTTTGGCTTCCTCACCGACACCATGCACATGGCTGATGGCGCCACGGTGTCGCTCACTCAAGCCGGGCTGATCCAGCCGCGCGCCGAGGGCGAAATCGCGTTTGTGCTGCGCGCCGACCTGCAAGGCCCGGGCGTCACGCGCGAGGACGTGCTGGCCGCCACTGCCTATGTGGCGCCCTGCTTTGAAATTGTGGATTCGCGCGTGCAGGACTGGAAGATCCGCATCCAGGACACGGTGGCTGACAACGCCTCCTGCGGCGTCTTCGTGCTGGGCACGCAGCAGACCGACCCGCGCAGCCTGGACCTGGCTTGCGCCTCCATGCAGATGTGGCAAAACGGCGTGCCGGCCGGCGCTGGTCTGGGCTCTGCGGTGCAAGGCCACCCGGCCGAGGCCGTGGCCTGGCTGGCCAACACCCTGGGGGCTTTCGGCATCCCGTTCAAGGCTGGCGAAATCATTCTCTCGGGCTCGCTGGCACCGCTGGTGAGCGCCGTGGCGGGCGACCGCTTCACCCTGCAGATCGAGGGCCTGGGCGGCTGTTCCATCGCGTTTACTGAATAAGGCAAGAACCCCTATGACACACAAGAAAATCAAGTGCGCCCTGATCGGCTCCGGCAACATCGGCACCGACCTGATCTACAAGCTCCAGCGCAGCCCGGTGCTTGAGCCGGTCTGGATGGTGGGTATTGACCCCGGCTCCGAAGGCCTGGAGCGCGCCCGCGCCATGGGCCTCAAGACCACGGCCGAGGGCGTGGACGGCCTGTTGCCCCATGTGCTGGCCGACGGCATCCAGATTGCCTTTGACGCCACCAGCGCTTACGTACATGCCGAGAACAGCCGCAAGCTCAACGCGCTGGGCGTGCTGATGATCGACCTGACCCCCGCGGCCATCGGCCCGCTGTGCGTGCCGCCGGTGAACCTGCGCGAACACGCCGGGGAGATGAACGTCAACATGATCTCGTGCGCGGGGCAGGCAACGATACCGATCGTGCACGCCGTCAGCCGCATACAGGGCGTGGGCTACGCCGAGATCGTGGCCAGCCTGGCCTCCAAATCCATAGGCCCGGGCACACGTGCCAACCTCGACGAATTCACCTACACCACGTCCAACGCCATCGAAAAAGTGGGCGGCGCGCGCAAGGGCAAGGCCCTGTGCATCATCAACCCGGCCGAGCCGCCCATGATGATGCGCAACACCATCCAGTGCCTGTGCGATGAGGAGCCGGACCAGGAGCGCATCACCGCGTCCATCCACGCCATGATCGCCGAGGTGCAGAAATACGTGCCCGGCTACACCCTGGTCAACGGCCCGCTGTTTGACGGCAAGCGCGTGGCCGTCTACATGCAGGTGGCAGGCCTGGGTGACTACCTGCCCACCTATGCCGGCAACCTGGACATCATGACCGCGGCGGCCAGCCGCACTGCCGAGATGTTCGCCCAGGAAATCCTGGACGGCCACATCACCCTCAAGCCCGTGGCCACTGTGGCCGCTATGGCCGATATTGCCGCCTGAAGAAAGCACCCCTATGACAAGCACCCTGAAAGGC
Source organism: Rhodoferax lacus (assembly GCF_003415675.1). GTDB lineage: Bacteria > Pseudomonadota > Gammaproteobacteria > Burkholderiales > Burkholderiaceae_C > Allorhodoferax > Allorhodoferax lacus. The sequence goes on along the minus strand of NZ_QFZK01000010.1, from coordinate 33,635 downwards.
CGCAAGGTCCTGCTGCACGACATGTGCCTGCGCGACGGCATGCATGCCAAGCGCGAACAGATTTCCGTAGAACAGATGGTCACCGTGGCCACCGCGCTGGACGCCGCCGGCGTGCCACTGATCCAGGTAACGCACGGCGCGGGCCTGGGCGGCAACTCGCTGCAGCACGGCTTTGCGCTGGCCAGCAACGAAGACTATTTGCGCGCGGTGTGCCCGCTGATGCAGCAGGCCAAGGTATCGGTGCTGCTGATCCCTGGCCTGGGCACCATGCGCGAGCTGCAAAGCGCCTATGACTGCGGCGCGCGCAGCGTGCACGTGGCCACGCACTGCACCGAGGCCGACACCTCGCCCCAGCACATCGCCTTTGCGCGCAAACTGGGCATGGACACCACCGGCTTCTTGATGATGGCCCACCTGAACACGCCCGAAGGCCTGGCCGAGCAGGGCAAGCTGATGGAGGGCTATGGCGCGCAAACCGTGTACATCACCGACTCGGCCGGCTACATGCTGCCCGCTGATGTGACGGCGCGCGTCAGCGCACTCAAAGCCGTGCTCAAACCCGAGACCGAAATCGGCTTCCACGGCCACCATAACCTGGGCCTGGGCGTGTGGAATTCGGTGGCCGCCATCGAGGCCGGTGCCAGCCGCATCGACGGCTCGGTGGCAGGCCTGGGCGCCGGTGCGGGCAACACGCCGCTGGAAGCCTTTCTGGCGGTGTGCGAGCGTCTGGGCATTGAGACCGGCGTGGACCTGTTCAAGCTGATGGACGTGGCTGAGGATGTGGTGGTGCCCCTGATGGACCACATGGTGCGCGTGGACCGCGATTCGCTCACGCTGGGCTTTGCTGGTGTGTACTCCACCTTCCTGCTGCACGCCAAGCGCGCCGCCGCACGCTTTGGCGTGTCCTCGCGCGACATCCTGGTGGAGCTGGGCCGCAAGAAGATGATTGGCGGGCAGGAAGACATGATCGAAGACACCGCCATGACCATGGCCAAAGAGCGCGGCTTGCTGCGCTAAGCTACGCCCATACGACGGATTACACCCCCATAAGAAAGGCCGCCTCAATCAGGGCGGCCTTTTCCTTTTTGCAGCGTATCTTGATTACATGTAAAGCATCACCAGATCGTTGATGACCGAGGGCCGGTCCTGGCCGACCACATGGATGTTGATCTCCATGGTGAGCTGGGTACCACTCTTGACGGCTTCGACCGACTTGATGCGGTAGCGTCCGTGGATGCGGCAGCCCGCTGGCACGGGGCTGGGAAAGCGCAGGCGGTCCGAGCCGTAGTTGACGATGTTACCAAAGCCCACCACCTCAAAATCCATGGGCATGGCCAGGCGGCTGGCCAGCACCTGCACCAGCGCACCGTGCGCAATGGTGCCGCCAAAGGGGCCGTCGCGCTTGGCGCGCTCGGGGTCGGTGTGGATCCAGTAGTCGTCACCCGAGAGTGCGGCAAACTGGTTGATCATGTCCTGCGTGACCTGCACCGCGTTGGACCAGCCGGAATACTGCTCGGACACCAGGCCGCGCAGGGCCTCGAGGTCCTTGTGGCCGATCTGGCGTTTGCTTGCCACGGCTTGCGGTGCGGGCTCTGCGGCGGGCGCCTGCACATCCGCTGTGGCGTCGGTCATCACATCCGGGTGCGCCGAGTCCACCGGGGTGTAGCGCAAGAGCGTGGCCACACCGGGGCGCTCGTCAAACACCGGGCGCAGGCGCATGCCCACCGCCAGTTGGGCCGGGTCCACACCCACCAGCGTGGTGTTGATGTGCACGCCTTCGTCCAGCTCCACCACGGCCAGCAGCTGCGGCATTTCGTCGCTGAACTCGGGCAGTGTGGGTACGCGCGCCACGGTAAAGGTGTAGAGCGTGCCCAGGCCCGACACCTGGCGCCAGGCCAGCCGGCGCGAGCCGCAGGTCGGGCAGTGGCTGCGCGGGAAGAACAGCCAGTGGCCGTGGTCTTCGCACTGCTGCAGCCGCACCTCGTGGGCCTTGAGGCCTTCCCAGTAGGGGGCCGATATGGGGGTTGCGTGGGGCAGGGGTTTGTTCCAGCTCATGCTGCGGCTCCTTGCAGGATCAGGGCGCCCTGCTCGCTCATCACACCGCCCGTGCCCGACACATAGGCCAGGTCGTGGCGTGCCAGTTGGCGCACGCCCGCGCGGCCCTGGATCTGGTGCATGGCCTCGATGACCTGCGTCATGCCGCCGGAGCTGCCGGTCTGGCCAAAGCTGAGTTGTCCGCCGTGGGTGTTCATCGGGAAGTTGCCCTTGAAGGTGAAATCGTGCTCGCGCAAAAAGCGCATGCCCTCGCCCTTGGCGCAAAAGCCCGCGTCTTCCAGCGTCAGCATGACGGTGATGGTGTAGCAGTCGTATATCTGCGCCATGTGCATATCGGCGGGCGTAAGGCCCGCCATGGCAAAGGCCTTGCGCGAGGCCGGGCCAATCGGGGTGGCCAGCATGTCCTTGGCATAGGTGGGCGACTTGCTTTGCACATGCTCGCCGCAGCCAATGACCTGCACGCCGCGGTGGCGGCAGCCCCGTGCCTTGTCGGCGCGGGTGAGCACCATGGCGCCGCCGCCAGCCACCGGCATCACGATCTCCAACATGCGCAGCGGCTCTGCCACCATGCGCGAGGCCAGCACATCGTCCACCGTGAGGGGCTGGCCGTAGAACATGGCCTGGGGGTTGTGGCAGGCGTTGAAGCGCTGGTCCACGCAGATGCGCGCCAAGGCGGCTGCATCGTAGCCGTGCAGCGCGGCATAGCGCTGGGCAATCATGGCGTAGCCGGTGTTTTGCGCCATGTGGCCATAGGGCAGATCGAGCTCGGCCTCGGGTGCGCCAAAGCGCGTGCTGTGGCCGCCAAAGCGGCTGGCGCGCATGACCTCGGCGGCGTGGTCATCGTGCGCTGCGGTGGGCGCCATGCGCGAGGGGATCACGCACACCACGGTGTCGCACAGCCCCAGCTCAATGGCGGCGGCGGCACGCCAGACCATGCCCACGGAGCTTGCGCCCCCCAGGTCCACCACCTCGGCATAGTTCAGGGGTACGCCCAGGTATTCGCCGGCCATGGCCGGCACGAACATGCCGGCCTCATGGAACTGCGGGCCCACGGTGATCAGGCCGTCCACATCGGACAGCGACAGGCCCGCATCATCCAGCGCCTGGGTGGCCAGATCGGCCACCTGTTCCAGGTGAAACATGCGCGGCGCGGTGGCGTATTTTTCCGGCTTGTACTGTGCGGCGCCAACCAGCGCCGACTTTCCTTGAAGACCCATGCGAACCCTCGGTATTGAGCAATGCGGCGATTGTGACAAGGCGCCCTGCGTGCATCATCGTCCGCCAGGACTATGCATGCGGCTTGCCCCTTTTTTGTACCGTCGTCCCTTCGGACGATGACGGGGGGTGGTGGAAGGTGACAATGCGGCCCACAGCAGCCCTGGCGTTTGACCGGGCGACCCGATAGGAGACTACAGCGTGAGAACCCCCGTTGGCCTGATCATGGCCGCATTGATGGCCGCAGCGGCCGTCCAAGCCTTTGCCCCCAGGGAGACGCCTGCACTGGCCGTAACCCGTTTGGCGGTGGAGAAGTTGCACCTCAACACCATTGCCCGCTCCAAGGCCGGCCTGGTGACGGCTGGCGAGTTGGGTACGGTGCTGTATTCCACCAACCAGGGCCGGGACTGGCAGCGCGCGGCTATGCCGGTGCAGCGCCAGGCGCTGATCAACCAGATCAGCTTTGCCGGCGATGGACTGACAGGCATGGCTGTGGGCCACGAAGGCTGGATCCTGCGCACCACCGACGGCGGCCTGAGCTGGGAGGAAGTGGCGTTTGACGAGCAGAACGGCGAACCCCTGATGGGCGTGGGTCGGCTGCCCTCGGGGTCCTGGATTGTGGTGGGCGCCTTTGGCCGCGCACTGCGCTCGGATGATGCCGGCAACAGCTGGCAGCGCCTGGTGCTGCCCAAGACCGGCGACGCGCTCGATGACAAGCACATGAACCGCGTGGTCGGCTCGGCTGACGGCCGGCATTGGCTGATCGTGGGCGAGCGCGGCCTGGTGCTGCGCTCGGATGATGGCGGCGAGCACTGGGCCGCCGTGGAGCCTTTCTACAAGGGCTCCCTCTACAACGCCGCCGCCCTGCCCGATGGCAACTGGCTGGCCTACGGCATGCGCGGCAACGCCTTTGTGAGCCAGGGTGCGCAAGGCTCCTGGAGCCGCTCCACGCTGCCGGTGCCCACGTCCTTCTTCAACCATGCCGTGCTGCCCGATGGCCGGCTGCTGCTGGTGGGCCAGGGCAGCCTGATCGCCACCAGCACGGACGGTGGCAACAGCTTTGGCATCAGCCGGGCCAAGGGGCGTGCCACCCTGACCGATATCCAGGTGGCTGCAGACGGCAGCGGCTGGATCACCAGCGACGCGGGCCTGCAGGCCCTGCCACAGGCCCAGAGCGCCCAACCCCCAGCCGACACCGGAGCCAAGCCATGAGCCTGACCGAACCCACCTCTGGCGCGCAGCGCCTGATTGCGCAGATGGCGCAGACCCTGATTGCCTGGCGCAAAACGGTAGTGATCCTCACGGCCCTGATCACCGTGCTGCTGGGCGCCTCTGCCATGCGCACGCACCTGGACGCGGGCTTCAACAAGCTCATCCCCATGCGCCACGAATACATGGCAGCCTTCTTGCAGCACGCCACCACCTTCTCCGGGGCCAACCGGGTGCTGGTGAGCGTGAAGTGGAAGGGCGAGGGCGACATCTACAACGAAGACTTTCTCAAAGCCCTGCGCGGCGTCAACGACGAGGTGTTCTTCACCCCGGGCGTGAACCGCGGCCAGGTGTATTCGCTGTTCACGCCCAACGTGCGCTACATCGAAATTACCGAAGACGGCTTTGTGGGCGAGGTGATCATCCCCTCGCGCTTCACCCCGGACGCGCAGGGCCTGGCCCAGGTGCGCTCGAACGTGGCCAAGTCCGGCCAGATCGGCCGCCTGGTGGGCAATGACCTGAAGTCCGCCCTGGTGCGCGCCGACCTGCTGGAGGTGGACCCGCAAACCGGCAAGCGCCTGGACTACCACGACGTGGCGCAAAAGCTCGAAGCCATACGCGGCAAGTTCAATGACCCGCGCATCGAGATCCACATCGTCGGCTTTGCCAAGGTGGTGGGCGATGTGATGGAGGGCCTGATCATCGTCATGGGCTTCTTCGTGATTGCCTTTGTCATCACCGCGCTGCTGCTGTGGGCCTACTCGCGCGCGCGCAGCCTGACGGTGCTGGCGCTGTCGGTGGCCATGCTGCCGGTGATCTGGCTGCTGGGGCTGCTGCCCCTGGCTGGCTACGGCATAGACCCGATGTCGATTCTGGTGCCATTTTTGATTTTCTCCATCGGTGTGTCGCACGCAGTGCAGATGACCAATGCCTGGAAGTACGAGGTGCATTGTGGTGAGAGCCCCAGCAATGCGGCCCGCAACGCCTTTCGCCGTCTGGCCGTGCCCGGCACGGTGGCACTGCTGACCAATGCACTGGGCTTCATGGTGATCATGATGATTGACATCCCCATCGTGCACGAGCTGGGCGTGACCGCCTGCCTGGGTGTGCTGCTGATGGTGCTGACCAACAAGGTGGTGCTGCCGGTGTCGCTGTCCTATGTGCGGCCATCGACCTTGCCGCAGATGGACGTCAACCAGCACGCGCAGCGCCATCCGCACTGGTGGCGCGTGTCGGCTCTGGTTGAACCCAAGCCGGCGCTGGTCACACTGGCCGTGTCCGTGGTCCTGATGGTGGGCGGCACAGTCATGTCGCGCCACCTGCTGACCGGCGACATTGGCGCGGGTGCGCCCGAGCTGCGCGCCGAGTCGCGCTACAACCTGGACAACGCCAGCATCATCCGCGACTACTCCATCGGCATGGACGTGCTGTCGGTGTATGCCGAGACCAGCAACCTGGACGAAGCCTGCCTGAACTGGCCGGTGATGAACTCCATCGAACGCTTCGACCAGACCATGCGCGGCGTGGACGGTGTGCGCTCGGTGGCCACGGTGGCCGGCATTGCCAAGCTGGCAGCCGCCGGCAACAACGAAGGCAACCCGCGCTGGGCCGCCCTGCAGCGCACCGAAGCCGCCCTGCGCACCGGCGCCAAGGCGGCCAACCCCGAGCTCGGCCTCAACACCGACGGCTGCAAGGTGCTGCACCTGCAGCTCTTCCTCAAAGACCACGAGGGCGCCACGCTCAAGCATGTGGTGGGCGAGGTGCGCAAGTTCATAGAGGCCGACAAGACGCCCAACCTGAAGTACCGTCTGGCCGGTGGCAATGCCGGTGTGGCCGCCGCCACCAACGAGGCCGTTGAGCAGGCTGAGGTACAGATGCTGGCAGCCATCTTTGGTGCCATCACGCTCCTGTGCTGGCTGACCTTTCGCAGTTGGCGCGCGGTGCTGTGCATCATCGTGCCGCTGGCCCTGGTGTCCATCCTGTGCAACGCGCTGATGGCGGCCCTGGGCATTGGCCTGAAGGTGGCCACCCTGCCGGTGATTGCGCTGGGCGTGGGCGTGGGCGTGGACTACGGCATTTACCTGTTCGAGCGGCTGCAGCACGAGATCGAGGACCGCGGCGCCACGCTGCGCGAGGCCTTCTACGAGGCCCTGCGCCAGCGCGGCACGGCCGCCGTGTTTACCGCCTTCACTATGGCTATTGGCGTGGGCACCTGGGCCTTCTCGGCCCTGAAGTTCCAGGCCGATATGGGCATCCTGCTGGCCTTCATGTTTCTGGTCAATGTGCTGGGCGCCATCTTCCTGCTGCCGGCCATGGCCTGCTGGCTCAACGTGGGTGTCAGGAGGCTGCCATGACGCATCCACAAGAACAAAAGGCCGCGGACTTGCCGCTGCAGGCATGGCGCACCGAGCGCGCGCTGCATCAGGTGCTGGTGCGCTATGCCCAGCTCTGCGACACACGCGACTGGGCGGCCATTTCCGAAGTGTTTGACGAAGCCGCCAGTGCCAACTACGGCGGCTGGCCCCTGGCCGACCGTGCCGCCATCCTGCGCATGCTGCAGCGCAATCTGGGCGGCTGCGGTCCCACGCAGCACCTGCTGGGCAACCTGCTGGTGGACCACCAGGGCGACACGCTTTGCAGCCGCATCAGCGTGCGCGCATCCCACCGCGGCGCAGGCAGCCTGGCTGAGCAGACCTATGAGTGCATGGGCGAATACCACGACCGCTGGGTGCACACCGAGCGCGGCTGGCGCATCGCCCACCGCAGCATGGTGATTGCGCTGGAGTTCGGCAGCCGCGACGTGTTGCGCTAAAGGGGCTCACGCGAACCCACACGGTGATTGATCGAGCGGTCTCTGACACGGTGGGCTCCGGGGAATGGGTGTTTTGAGGCACACTGCCAGCGTAATTGCACATCCGGTGGAATTGCAGAGTCGTCGTCACGTCCTGGAGCATCGCCGTGGAGGCCAAATTCTCTCAACGCCTTGCAAGCCTTTCAGAAGGTGATCTTTCGGCCATCATTCAGATGGCCTGGGAAGACCGTACTGCCTTTGAGACCATCCAGGAGCGCACGGGATGGTCAGAGGCGGATGTCATTCGCCTCATGCGACACGCGCTGCAGCCCCGTTCATTTCGTATGTGGCGCAAGCGCATGAAAGGCCGCACGACCAAGCATCGGGCTATGAGAAGTCCGAATATGAAATTCGACGACCGCTTGGTTGCGAATCATCGACGGGCCAATTGTTGATACCCGCCTTGATCACCCGCATGCAGTTGCGCTTCACTGCACACGCTGGAGCCAGCATATGGCGGGACTTGCACCCGCAGGTGGGCGCCCGGCACGGGCGCGCAACGCAAAAAGGCCCGGTACCACCGGGCCTTTTTGCACTAACGCTGTAACGCTTTAGAAGGCGTACTTCGCCACCAGGGACAACTGGTCACGGTCGGTCACCAGGCGGTTGGTTATGGCGGCGGTGGACGCATCACCCGAATAGCCCAGATAAGTGGCGCTAAGCGACAGATTGCCCTTGTAGGTGAACACTGCGCCCACGCTGTAACGCGTGTCGCCTTCACCACCCACGCCACCGGCCAGGGTACGGCCGCTGATCTGCTGCGAGTAGTTGATGGGGATCGTGAGGTCCCAACCTTCCATCACGCCCGGGTAGCCCAGCACCAGGGTTCCCGAAAACGCCAAACCGTTGTCGGTCTTGAAGTTCAGGCCGCTGGCGGAAACCTTGTAGTTGCTGTATTGCACCGACGAGATTTCACCCAGCAGCTGCATCGAGTCGGCAATCGGCGAGCGGCCAATATTGGCAAAGGCACCAATATTCACCTGTGTCATGTCCGCCGGTGTCGGGGTAGCCAGGGCACCCACCAGAATCGGTGCGCCCTGACGGTAAGTCAACTCGCCGTAGGCGGCTACCGAACCCAATACCGTGCTGACCGTGGCGCCGGTGAGCTTCACATTGTCCATGTAGCTGATGCTGTATTTGCCGGCGGTGGCATTGATGAGCGGCAAGGGGCTGCGGTCCCGGCTATTGAGGTAGTACAGACCCACCTCGGTAACCTCTGTGACTCGGAATCGGGTACCAATACCCCATTGTCCGGAATCGCCTGGCGTGATGTCCGCTGCGCGCGAGAGACCACGACAGGGGACCGTTGGGCTTTGGTAGACACCCAGACAGGTGCCGCCTGAGCCCACACCATCCGAGGTGCTCATGAACGATCCGGGTGCCGGTGCAATCGTTGGGTGGAAGCCAAATTGTGCATGGGCCATGACGGTCCAACTTGGATTCACCTCCAGCGAAGCAGAGAGCTGGTCTTCCGGCAACACCGAGTCCTTGATTTCCGTTCCGGGCACACCGGTCTTGGTGCCATCAAACGGCCCCTGGGCCATGGCGATATTCGGGAAGTACACCGCCTCGCCCCAGTTGACCACGTGGCGACCCAGACGCACGGTGGCGCGGCTGGAATCGCCCAGATCAAACGAGGTGTAGCCATAGGCATCCAGGATGCGGCTGTAACCACCATGGTCGTGCTGCGCCTCTTCAGTGAATTCATTGAACGGCGGCGGCTTGCTCACACTGAAGGCACCCTTTTGATTGTCATTGGTGTGATGGTAGACATCGTCATAGAAAGTGCTGCCGGACAGCACCAGGCCGGAATCTCCCTTGGTCAGCTTGCCGTCAAACAAAGCCGACAGCCGGTTGGCCGTCATCGAACCATTGGCAAAGTTGTTGTCGCCATCGTTACCTGCCGCGTTCGCAGACAACAGCGGGTCCGCACTCTTCATGCGCTGCGATGCGGTGTAAGACGTCGTGATGCGCCAATCGAGCTTCATGTCATTGCCCAGCTCGACGGTTTCACCGGCCTGTGCAATACCTGCAGCAGACAGGGCCAAAACGGCGAGTGCTACCGACGACAGTTTGTTGATGTGTTTCATGGAATGTGTTCCTCGTTCTGCGGTGATCAGTTGCCGGCGCTGCGCGCAGCTTCGGGGGTGAACATCGCAGGCTTGAGGTCGCCCTTGTTGAGAACAGGCCCCTTGTCGCGTTCCTGGAACAGGTTGTAGCCTACATAGCCACCCGAGTTCAGGTCGTGGTAGAAGGCCGAGCCGGGATGCCAGCCTTCGAGGTCAAAGGCGTAGTAGTGGTTGATGAAGCCGTACTGCCACAGGCTGCCGCGGGCGTCATAGAAGTCCGACATGGCAGCCTTCCAGGTGTCTTCGTCCAGAAACATAACGCGCTTGCCATACAGGTGGCGGAAGCCCTCTTTCAAGGTGCCCTCCACAGCCCACACGCGGCGCAGTTCCCAGCGGATGAAATCGGGGTTGGGCGTGCCGGGCTTGAGCAGGTCGGCGTACTTCACCGTGTTGCTGTGCAGCTTGTAGCTGTTGGCTGGCACAAACATTTCACGCTTGCCCAGCAGCTTCCAGTTGTAGCGCTCGGGCGAACCGTTGAACAGACTGTCGGAGTCGATAGTCATCTTGCCACCCGTTCCCGCCATGGGCTGGTCAAAGCCGTACTCTGGCACCTGGCGCACGCGGCGCGTGCCGGGGTCGTAGCTCCAGGCCAGGCGCTTGCCCTTGGCAAAGTTCACCGGCTCCTCGGACACCGATACACCGCCCTTGTCACGCTCGGGCAGCAAGATGGTGCTGCGGTTGTAGGACATGGCGCCTTCGAGCGGCTGGCCAATGATGCTGGAGCCGTTGACCACATTCAGATTGAGAATGCGTGTACGACCCCAGGCAATGCTTCCGCTGGACTGCACATTGGCCATGTCACGCACGGTGTCTTCGTTGAAGGCGCGGTAGGGGAAGGTGTTGTTGGCCAGCGCTTCATTGCCATCCTTGGGCAGGGGGAAGGGAATGGCGCCCTTGAAGGCGCCCTTGATGCCCAGGCCGCCGTCGGATATCTCGGCGTTCAGCGCATTCTTCCTGGATGCATCGCATACGTAGTCGGGGTAGCGGAAGTCGCGGTGGCCCGGGTACACATCCATGCGGAAGGTCTTGGGGAACTTGGCAAACAAGGCCTTCTGGCCGTCCGACAGTTTGGCTGCGTGCTGCGCCATGTTGTCGGCGGTGATGCTGTAGAGCGGCTTCTCGTTGGCGTAGGGGTCCACCGGATGTTGGCCCACGCTTTTGGTATAGGTAAGGCCGGGGGGGGTGCCCAGCCACTTGCCGGAAAACTCCGGAATGCTGCCGTCTTTGTTGGCGGCTTTTTCAGCGCCCACGCAGGTCAATTCCTTGCCCAGTTTGTCGGCCTCGGCCGCAGGCACTTTGGCCCATGCAGCGCCCGACAGCACCAGGCCGATGGCCATGGCGGCGGTTGCCGTAGTTCCCATTCGCTTGTTCATTTCAGTCTCCTTGTCTTTCAAGTATTTCGGCCAATTCGCCACGGACCGTGGCAATCGATGCGTTGGGCTTGCGCAGCAGGTGCTGCGCAGATCACACGAATTCGATAATGGAATTGTTGGGGCTGGGGCCGCTTTGTTCATCGTCTGAAAAGACTAATGGCGTACCCCTAGAACGTGACTAGTCGGGTTGCAAGAACTCGCGCTTGAGGATGGACTTGAGCAACTTGCCTGTGGGGTTGCGCGGCAGCGCATCCTGGCGCACATACACGCGCACCGGCACCTTGTAGGCCGCCAGGCGCCCGGCCACAAAGGCCTGCACGGCTGCGCCATCCAGGGCCACGCCCGGCGCCAGCACCACGGCGGCCACCACGGCTTCACCCGTTACCTCATCGGCCTGCGAGAACACCGCGGCCTCAATGATGTGCGGGTGCTGCAACAGGCAGGACTCCACCTCGGCCGCCGCAATTTTTTCGCCACTGCGGTTGATCACATCCTTGATGCGGTCCACCACGCGCAAAAAGCCGTCGGCATCGACCAGGCCCACATCGCCCGAGCGGAACCAGGCCTCCTGCAGGGCTTGCGCGCTGGCCTCGGGCTGGCCCCAGTAAGCATCCATCACGGTGACACCGCGCAGCCAGATTTCACCGGCCTCGCCCGCTGCCACATCACTTCCCTGCGCGTCCACAATGCGCACCTCCACAATGGGTGAAGTAGGCCCCGCACTGGTGGGGCGCAACTGGAACAGGGTGCCGGAGGCGGCCGCGCCCACGCCATTGGTTTCGGTCAGGCCAAAGCCTATGCCCGAGAGCGAGTCGGCACGCCGCGTCAGCACATCGTCAATCAGGCGCTGCGACAAGCCGCCTCCGCCAAAGCCCAGGCCGCCCAGCGTGCCGGTGATGGCCGGATCGTCAAATTCGCTGTGCCGCAACAGCTGCTGCACCATGGTCGGTGCGCCGTTGAATTGCGTGACCTGCTCGGCCTGTATCAGGGCGAGTGCCGCCACCGGGTCCCAGCGGTGCATGAGGATCAGGCGGCGGCCATGGCGCAGGGCAATCAGCAGCTGCGCATGCAGGCCGCTCACATGGAACAGCGGCACGGCAGAGAGCGTGGTGGGCTGCAGGCCGCGCGCCATGATGCGCGCCAGTGCAGCCGGTGAGGTGATGGCCGAGATGGCGCCTATGTAGTCGATGTTGAAGAGGGCCTGGCACACCGCGCGCTGGTTGGAGAGCACGCCCTTGGCCTGGCTGGTGGCACCCGAGGTAAACAGGATCAGCGCCGGGTCGGTGGCGTCCAGTGCCGGGGCTTGCAGTGCCGGCGCGCCGGGTGCGATCAGCGCGGACCAGTCCAGGGCTGCGCCGGCGGTATCGGCTGCATCCACCACGATGGCCTGGCACGCCAGCGCTGGCAGGTCTGCGGCCACGCGCCCATGGCGCTCCTGGTCGCAGATGAGCCAGCGCGGCTGCACGCTGTGCAGGTTGGAGAGCAATTCGTCACGCAGGCCAAAGCTGTTGAGCGGCACCGGCACCGCGCCCACCAGGGCCACGGCGGCAAAGGCCACGGCCCACTCGGGGCGGTTGCGCATGGCAATGGCCACGCGTTCACCGGCCTGCAGGCCGTGCAAAGCCTGTAAGCGGCCGGCCAGCGCATCCACGGCAGCAAAGAATCGATCAAAGGTCCAGCGGTCCTGCTGGTAGACCATGAACTCTTTGGCGCCATGGACGCGCCCGGCCTGTATCAGGCCTGGCAGGTTGGCAAAGGCATTGCGGTAGGCCCGTACGGCCTGTCCGCCGTGCTGCACGGTCTCCAGCTCAAACGGGGCGCCCGGGCTGGTGAGCTGCACGCGGGCTTTGGCGGCCAGCGCCAGCAGGTCGTGCGCGGCGGTGGGGGAAGGGGCAAGGGAGTCGGTCATGGCCATCAAAAATCTCTCAGCAAGGCATAGCGGTCACGGTGGAATATTCCATCGCCCAGAGTGTGCTGCAGCACGCGCGCGCGTTTGACAAACAGGCCCAGATCGAACTCATCGGTAACCCCTATGCCGCCGTGCAGTTGCACGGCTTCATTGAGCACCCGTTCACACAAATCAGAGGCGCGTGCCTTGGCCAGGCTGGCCAGCAGCGGCAGGTCGGGGGCATCGGCATCAATGGCGGCCAGGGCTGCGCGCACGCAGCTCTCCAGCAACTCCAGCTCGGTGTACAGGCGCGCCACCCGGTGCTGCAGGGCCTGGAAGCTGCCGATTGGCACATCAAACTGCACCCGCTCTTTCAGGTACGCCACGGTGCGCTCAAACGCTTCACGCGTCAGGCCCAGCGCTTCGGCGGCCAGGCAGATGCGGGCACGGTCCAGCACCGCGTCCAAGGCTTGCGCCGTGTGGCTGTGGGCAGCCAGTTGCCGGTCATCACCCAGGCGCACGGCCTGCAACTGCACACGCGCGCTGTTGCGGCTGTCCACCATGCGGCTGCGCTGCAGGGCCACACCCGGGCTCTGCACATCCACCACAAACAGGCCCAGGCTCCCGTCTTCCAGGCAGGCAGTGACGATGAGTTGCTGCGCGCCCACGCCGTCCATCACAAACCACTTTTCGCCGTCCAGCACCCAGGCGCCGTCCACACGGCGTGCGCGGGTGTGCACGGGCAGCGGCGCGTGGCGGCCGCCCTCCTCCAGGGCCAGGGCAAAACGCTGTGTGCCGGCCAGCAGCGCGGGCAGCCACAGCGCCTGCTGCGCAGCATTGGCCGTGCGCAGCAGCAACTCGCCGCACAGCACCGCCTGCGAGAGCAGTGGCAGGGCCGCAAGGTTGCGGCCCATGTGTTCAAACACGCAGCCCATGCCCTGGTAGCCCATGGCCAGGCCGCCCTGCTCCTCCGGGAACACGGCGCACAGCCAGCCCAGGTCTATGGCCTGCTGCCACACAGCAGGCTCAAAGCCGAGCCCGGCATCGCTGTCGCGCAGGCTACGCTGCAGTGCCACTGGGGCCTGGCCCTGCAAAAAGTCGCGCGCGCTGTCGCGCAGCATGCTTTGTTCTTCACTCAACAGATAAGTCATCTCGGTCTCTCGGTGTGGATGGGGGCGCGCCTTAGCCCGGCAGGCCCAGCACGCGCTTGGCAATGATGTTGAGCTGCACTTCGGAGCTGCCCCCGGCAATGGTGTAGCTCTTGGAGAGCAGCCAGCTGCGGCAGATGGCGTGTTCGTCGGCGCTGAATTCATCGCCCTGCCAGCTCAAACCCCGCTGGCCCAGCACATGCGTCAGCAGCTCGTACTTGGCCACCTCCTGCTCGGTCTGCAGCAGCTTCATGATGGAGGCCGGGCCGCTGATGTCCTGCCCGGCCATGGCCTGCTCCTTCACGCGCACATGGGTCAGGCCAAAAGCCTGTGCGTCCATCAGCACGGTGGCCAGCCGCTCGCGCAGCACTGCGGCCTGCGCCGCGCCGGCTCCGCTCTGTAGAGGAGCCTGTGCCTGTGCCTGGCCCGCCAGCGCCTGCAGGCAGGGCCGTGCCACGGCCAATGCGTCGTGCGAAGGCGCGCCACCCTCGGTGAACTTGGACATGGCCGCGCGCTCATGCTGCAGCAGCTTCTTGGCCACATTCCAGCCCTCGCCCACAGCGCCCAGCACCTGGCGCACCGGGGTGCTGACGTTGTCAAAAAACACCTGGCAAAAACCCGACTTGCCGCCTATCAACTCAATGGGCTTGACGGTGATGCCCGGGCTCTTCATGTCCACCAGCATGAAGCTGATGCCCTGCTGCTTGCGCGCGCTGCTGTCGGTGCGCACCAGGGCATACATCCAGTCGGCCTTGTCCGCGTCCGAGGTCCAGATTTTGGAGCCGTTGATCAGGTAGTTCTCGCCTGACGCATCCAGCTTGGCCGAGGTCTTGAGGCTGGCCAGATCGGAGCCGGCGTTGGGCTCCGAAAAGCCCTGGCACCAGCGCAGGCGGCCCTGCATCATGGGGATGAGGTGCTCGCGCTGTTGCGCCTCGGTGCCCAGCTCCAGCAGCACCGGCCCGAGCATCCAGATGCCCAGGTTGTATTGCGGCTGGCGGCAGCCCAGGCGGGCCATTTCTTCTTCCACAATGCGGGCCTGGCGGGCGTTCAGGCCGCCACCGCCCAGCGCGGCCGGCCAGCCCGGTGCAAACCAGCCGCGCTCGCGCATGCGCTCAAACCACAGGCGTTGGTCTTCGTTGTCAAAGGCCAGCTGCGAGCCGCCCCACACCATCTCGGCAGAGGTGATGGGGGTGCGCAGGCTGGCAGGGCAGTTGGCCTCAAGCCATTGCGCCGTCTCGGCGCGAAAGGTTTTGTTATCTTGCAAGGGATACTCCCGTCGGTGGTGACATCAGGCTGAAGCGATGACAGGCATCATCCTCCAGCACCCGGCCAATCTGGCCCTCGTAGCGCAGCCAGGCCAAATGGGCCAGGGTCTCGCCCAGGGCCATCAGCTCATCCATGGCGCCGCGCAGTTTGGGAAACTGCACCTGCATCAATTCAAGCGCTGTGGCCGATCCACGTTGGCCCAGCTCCGTGCGCAGCAGCTCGAATTGTTGCTGATGGTGGGCATGCAATTCCGCCACCCGTGCATGCAGGCCGCGAAACACGCTCTGGTGCGAAGGCAGCACCAGGGTGTCGGGGGCCAGCACATCCAGTCGGTCCAGCGAGGCCAGCCACAGTTGCAGCGGGTTGGCCTCGGGCTCTATGGAGGACACCAGCACGTTGGAGCTGATGCGCGGCAGCAACTGGTCACCGGCAATCAGGATGCGCTCGCTGGCGTTGTACAGGCAGGCGTGCTCGGGCGAATGGCCCTCGCCAATGATCACCTGCCAGTCGCGCGTGCCGATGGTCAGCACATCACCCGCCCGCAGGCGCTGGTAGCTCTCGGGCACGGGCGGCATGAAGGGGTCGCGGCGCAGGGCCTCAAACATTTTGCCCACCTGGGCCTGCCCCATACCGGCGCGCTGGTAGAAGCCCAGCAACGACTCCGGCAGCGGGTCGGGCGGCGGCCCCATCAGGCCGCGCAGCATGAAGAACTCGCCGTAGGTCATGAGCAGCGGAATCTGGTAGCGCGCGCACAGCCAGGCGGCCACACCGGCGTGGTCGTAATGGCAGTGGGTGCAGACCAGGCGTTTGACCGGCAGGCCCTCCAACTGCGTGGCAACAATCTGCTCCCACAGCTCGCGCGTGCGCGGCAGGTTCAAGCCGGTGTCCACCAGGGTCCAGCCATCGTCTTCGCGCAGCAGGTAGACGTTGATGTGGTCCAGCGCCATGGGCATGGGCATGCGCGCCCACAGGATGCCGGGCGCCACCTCCACCACCGCGCCATCGGGCGTGGGCGGCGCAAACGGATAGTCCAGGTCTGCCGAGGCACGCAGGCGCTGCACGGGCAAGGGGGCTGCCGCGCTATCCACCCAGCGCCTTTGCCAGGGCCTGCGGGTTCAGGGGCACATAGGTGCGGGCCGCATCGTCGCGCACAAACAGGGGGTCTTGCACCAGGCTGGCATCAAAGCCCTCACGCTGCAGGTCCACCTTGCGCAGCTTGTAGTTGCCGGTCATGTCGGCGGTGGCCGAGAGGCGCACAAACAGCGGGGCCGCATAGCGTGGCAGGCGTGCTGTAGCCAGGGCCCAGAAGGCCGCAGGGTCAAACACCGCGCCCGTCAGCAGCACCAGCGCGGCCATGCCCGCGCGCCCTTCGTGGCCTGGCACCTGCACGCCATAAATGGTGAGTGCATCCAGGCCGGCAAAGTCGCCCAGGGCGTCGGCCACTTCGGCGGTGGACACGTTTTCGCTCTTCCAGCGAAAGGTGTCGCCAATGCGGTCCACAAACCAGCAGTAGCCATCGGCATCCGCACGCAGCAGGTCGCCTGAAGACCACCACGCATCGCCCGGCGCAAACACATTGCGCAGGATTTTTTTCTCGGTGGCCTCGGCCGAGGTGTAGCCCTCGAAGCGCCCGGCCACTACATCGGGAATGTTGTAAATCATGCCAATGGCCTCGCCCGGCTCATCCACTTCGGCCAGCTGCAAAAAGCCATCGGCGCCGCGCGGATGCACTTCGTTGGCAATGTCGTAGCGCACCAGGCGCAGGTTGGTTTTTTCCCAAAAGGGCACGCGGCCGCAGGAGCCGATGCGGTTGTCCAGGTTCAGGGTGCTGGTGTTGGACTCGGTGGAGCCCCAGCTCTCAAAAATTTGCGCCTCACCAAAGCGCTCCACCCACTGCGCCCAGATCTCGGGGGTGAGGCCCGTGCCCGACATCTTGCGCAGCGTGTGGTTCTTGTCATCGGCCGCAGGCGGCACGCTCAGCAGGAAGCGGCAGATCTCCCCCACATACTGGGCCATGGTGATCTGGTAGCGACGCACGTCGCTCCAGAATTCGCTGCGGCTGAACTTGCGCCGCAAGGCCAGGCTGGCACCGGCCGTGAGCGCCGTGGCCGTGGCCGACATGGAGGCCGCGCCATGGTAGAGCGGCAAGAAGCAGTAGAAGCAATCCTCCGGCACGATCTCCCAGATGGCCTGCATGCCCGCGCCTGCCATGAGCCAGCGCGCATGGCTGATCACCGCGGCCTTGGGCAATCCGGTGGTGCCCGAGGTGAAGATGTACTGCGCCGTGTCGCCCGCCACAAGCCCTGCGCGCCATTCGGCCGGCGGGTTGTGCGTTGGCGCCTGGGCCACCTGCGTGCTCAGGTCCAGTGCACACAGGGCGTGGTGCGCGGGGTCGGCTGCGCGCTCTGCATCGGGCCAAAGCCACAGGCGCAGACCGGCGGGCAGGCCCGGGGTGGCGGCAAAGTGCGCCAGGCACTCGGAGCCCACAATCACCGTGGTGGCGCCGGTAACCTCCAGCGCGTGCTCCAGGGCACGGCCGCTGACATGGGTGTTCAAAAAGGCCACTACGGCACCCAGCTTGCTCAGGCCAAACCAGGCGAAGAAAAAGGCCGGCCGGTTCTCCATGGCCAGCGCCACCACATCGCCCCGGCGCACGCCCAGGGCGTGGGCGGCATGGGCCACCTGGTTCACGCCTTCGTTGAAGGTGGCATACGTCCAGCTCTGCGTGCCAAAGTGCAGGCAGGGCCGCTGGCCATAGCGCTGCACGGACTCCTCCACCCGGTCGGCGGTGGTGTAGGGGCTGGAGGCCAGGAATTGCGTGCCAACGTGGGCGCGGCGGTCCAGCCGGGCCTGGGTCAGCTCACGGGGAACGGTGGGTGCTGTCGTCACGGGTTGTCTCCCTTATTTTTTTGCGATGTCTTAGCGCACGGGCCTGGGCATACCCAAGCCAAACTGGGCGATCAGCTCGCGCTGGATTTCGTTGGTGCCGCCACCAAAGGTATTGATGGGCCAGGAGCGGATTTCGTACTCCAGCTCGCCCAGCAAATAGGCAGCGCTGGAGCCCGAGCGCACCAGCGCGCTGCTGCCCACGATGTCCATCAAGCGGCGCAGAATGTCCACCACGCCCTCCGAGCCATACACCTTGGTGGTGGAGGCCAGGGCCACATCCATGCCACCGGCTTCCAGATCCGCAGCAATGCGGAAATTGATCAGGCGCATGGCCTCCATGCGGGTGTAGCACTCGGCCAGAGAACGGCGCACCCAGGGCTGGTCGATGGCGCGCTGGCCCTGCTCGTCGCGCGCCTTGGCCCACAGCAGCACCCGGCGGAACGGCCCGAAAATCTTGTCGGACCAGGAGCCCAGGCCCAGGCGCTCGTGGTTGAGCTGCGAGGTGATGAGCTTCCAGCCGCCGTGCAGCGTGCCCACCAGGCGGTGGGCCGGCACCTCGACGTTGTCGTAGTAGGTGGCCGAGGTAACGTTGCCCACGGTGTGGATCAGCGTGTGCGAAAAACCCTTGGCCGCCGTGTCGGCAATCAGGATGGAGATGCCCTTGTGACGCGCCAGCTCCGGGCTGCTGCGCACGGCCAGCCAGATGTGGTCGGCCGCCTCAATGCCCGAGGTCCAGAGCTTGTTGCCGTTGACCACAAAGTGCCCGGTCTCCAGGTCGCCCTCCAGGCGGCCCTGGGTCTTCAAGGTGGCCAGGTCCGAGCCGGCCTGGGGCTCGGAGTAGCCGATGGCAAAAATGGTTTCGCCCGCGGCAATGCCGGGCAGGAACTCGGCCTTTTGCTGGGCAGTGCCGTGCTCCATCAGCGCCGGGCCCACCGTGCTGATGGTCACAAAGGGCAGCGGCGCGCCGGCAATATTGGCCTCTTCAAAAAAGATCAGCTGCTCGGTGGCACTCAGGCCCTGGCCGCCGTGGGCCTTGGGCCAGCCCACGGCCAGCCAGCCGTCGCGTCCCATCTGGCGGATGGTCTGGCGGTACTCGTCGCCGCTCTCGGCGCCGCGCAGGCGCTGGCGCAGCTCGGGCGTCATCAGGGTGTTGAAATAGTCACGCACCTGCAGGCGCAGGCGGTGCTGTTCGGGGGTCAGGTCGATGAACATGGACTCTTTCTTTTTCGGGTTTTCAGGCAGTGCCCAGAATCAGGCCGCTGGTGGGCACACCGGTGCCCGCAGTAACCAGCACGTTGTGCACATCGGCCACCTGGTTGACGGCGTCACCACGCACCTGGCGTACGCCCTCGGCAATGCCGTTCATGCCGTGGATATAGGCCTCGCCCAACTGGCCGCCGTGGGTGTTGATGGGCAGGCTGCCGCCGCGCGCGTGCTGGCCGGCGCGTATGAAGTCTTTGGCCTCACCGCGTTTGACAAAGCCGAACTCTTCGAGCTGCGGCAGCACAAAAGGGGTGAAGTGGTCGTAGATCACCGCGGTCTGGATGTCCTGTGGCGTGAGCCGGCTTTGCTGCCACAGCTGCTTGGCCACCAGGCCCATTTCCGGCAGGCCGGTGATGTCCTCGCGGTAGTAGGAGGTCATGATCTGCTGGCCGTCGCTGATGCCTTGTGCGGCGCCCTTGATGACCACCGGTGTGCGCTGGAGGTCGCGCGCGCGCTCGGTGGAGGTGATGACCATGGCCACCGCGCCGTCGGATTCCTGGCAGCAGTCCAGCAGGTGCAGGGGCTCGCAAATCCAGCGCGAGGCCTGGTGCTCTTCCAGCGTGATGGGCTTGCCGTGGAAAAAGGCGGCCGGGTTGGTGGCCGCAAAATCGCGCACGGCCACGGCCACACGGCCGAAGTCCTCACTGGTGGCACCAAAGGCATGCATGTAGCGCCGCGCAAACATGCCCACCCAGGCGGCCGGCGTGTGAAAACCGTGCGGCATGTACCAGCCGTAGTTGACGTTCTCAAACAGCGGCGAGTCGCCAAAGCCGTAGTTGCCATTGCCAAAGCGGTACCAGCTACGCTCGTTCATGGCGCGGTACACCACCACCGTCTTGGCAATGCCGGTGGCCACGGCCATGGCTGCATGCAGCACCGGCGCACAGGCGGCGCCACCACCGTGGGGCACCTGCGAGAAGAAGCTGACGTTCTTGGCGCCCAGCAGGCGCGCAATCTCGTACTCGGGCACTTTGTCCACCGAGTAGGAAGAAAAACCGTCCACCTCGGACGGGTCGATGCCGGCATCGGCCAAGGCCTGCAACGTGGCCTCCATGGCCAGGCGCACCTCGGTGCGGCCAGAGCGTTTGGAGAACTCGGTGGCACCCAGGCCCACGATGGAGGCGCGGCCGGAAATGTTCATATCAGTCATGGGGTTCTATCTCCAGGCGCTTCAAGGCAGCTGCACACGCACGGTGCCGCTCACGTGGTTGCCCATGGCGTTCTTGCCCTTGAGCTGGATTTCCACGGTGCGGTCGTGGTCGCGCTTGGCGCCCACCGTGCCGCTGAAGGTCATGGTGTCGCCGGGGTAGTTGGGGGCGCCGAGTTTGATCTTCAGTTCACACAGGCGCGCGCCCGCTCCGGTCCAGCCTTCCACAAAGCGCTGCACCAGGCCGTTGGTGGTGAGGATGTTCATGAAGATGTGGGGCGAGCCCAGGGCGCGTGCGGCCTCTGCGTCATGGTGGCCGGGGAAGTAATCGCGCGTGGCAATGGCGCCACCGGCAATCAGGGCCACGGTGATGGGCACGGCGAGCGCGGGCAGCTCTTCGCCCGGCTGCACCGCGTCAAAGCGCCGCGTCATGGAGGGTGTCTTCGGCAAAGTCATATTTCCAGCCCAGGTTGTCGTTGTCGGCCAGCCAGTCGCCCAAGCGCGCCAGCTGGTGTTCGGTGCCGCCCAGCACCGCATTGAGGGCGCGGCTCCAGTAGAGGAAGCGGTGGATGGGGTAGCTGATGTCCACCCCAATGCCGCCGTGCACGTGCTGCGCCATGTGGCCCACGCGGTGCCCGGTGTCGTTGGCGAGAGCCCGCGTGGCCCAGGCCTGCGGTGCGGCGCCCAGGCCCGCATCCAACCGGTACACCAGCTGCCAGACCGAGCTGCGCAGCGCCTCCAGCGCAATGTGGCCATCGGCCATCTGCCCGGCCACCAGCTGGAAGCTGCC
Organism: Rhodoferax lacus; assembly: GCF_003415675.1. Lineage (GTDB taxonomy): Bacteria > Pseudomonadota > Gammaproteobacteria > Burkholderiales > Burkholderiaceae_C > Allorhodoferax > Allorhodoferax lacus. Next base: position 12,412 of record NZ_QFZK01000010.1, on the reverse strand, counting down.
GATGACGCGGTCAAACTGTTTGCGCTCGCTGACGTAGTCCACGGTGCGGCGCAGCTGCTGCTGCGTCACCCCCATTTGCAGGGCCGCCAGGCAGGCAATGGCGCGCGGCTCCAGCCAGCCTGCGGCCGCCGGTGCCAGCACCGCCTCGGGCGGCAGTTCCAGGTCGTCAAAATGCAGGTCCGCCACCGCCAGGTGGTGCTGGGTACGCCCAGCCACCCGGCGCACACCGGCTTGCTGCAAGTCCACCAGCACCAGGCGCGTGCCGCCTTCAGCACTGCCGTGCAGGGATGCAGCCACCACAGCGTGGGTGGCCTCCTGGCCCAGCGCCACGGCCGGGGCCAGGCCCTGCAGCTGCCAGCCACGGGCGCCTGCGCGCAGGCGCAGCGCAGAACCGGCAGGCACGGCCAGGGCGGTGAGCGACAGGGCCAGCGGCGCACCGGCCAGGGCGGCCTGCAGCACCGGCTGGCCCAGCACGGCCGGGGCAAAGTACGCCAGCGCGGTGGCGGCCAGTTGCTGCTCCCAAAGGGGCACCAGCGCCAAGGCGCGGCCCTGCTGCTCCAGCACGGCCATCAGTTCGGTCATGCCCAGGCCCAGGCCGCCATGCTCTTCGGGCACCAGCATGCTGTGCAGGCCGGTAGCCACGCACTGCTGCCACAGGGCCTGCATGAAGGGTTGGTCGGAGGCATCGTGGGCGCGCAATGCGTCGTCGCCACAGAAGTCGGCAAACAGCTGCTGCGCGGTATCGGCAAAGGCGCGCTGGTCGTCGTTGAGTTGAAAGTCCATGGGTACTCCTTAAGCCTGTGCTGCGGTGGCCACCGGGCGGAACTGCGCCAGCACCAGGTCACCGTCAAAGGTGTTGAATTCGACTTGCACCGCCTGCCCGATCTGCACCGCATCGGGCGCAATGCCCAGCAGCTGGGCCACCAGGCGGGTGCCCTCCTCCAGCTCGATCAGCGCAATCAGGTTTGGGTGCTCAAAGGGCGCCACCTCGGGGTAGTGCATCACCACAAACGAATACACCGTGCCGCGGCCCGAGGCCTGCAGGGTGTCCCACTCAAACGAATGGCACGTGGGGCACACCGGGCCGGGCGGATGGCGCAGGCTGGCGCAGGCCTTGCAGCGCTGGATCAGCAGCTGGCCCTGGCGCACGCCGTCCCAGAAAAAGCGCGTGTCGTCGCTGATACCGGGCAGGGGGCGGCGCGGCGCCGGGGCGCTGGCACTTGCAGTGACGGGTGCTGGTGTCGGTGTCGGTGCGGCAGCCTGTGCAGCGCGGAACTTGAAGACGCGAAACAGCAGCTGCCCCACGGCCTCGTCGCTCTGGCCGGGCTCCTGCTGCGAGAAATAGTCCATCACCAGGGTGACAAAAAAGCCGGTGCCCAGGCCCGTGGTTTTTTCCTCGCCAATGCTGTCCAGCCGCGTGGTGTAGTAGAGCTTTTCGCCCGCGCGCACATCGCGCACAAAGCTCAGCTCGGAGTTCACCGCCACCACCGAGGGGTAGCCTTGGGCTTCGATCAGCTTGAGAACCTCGTAGGGGTTTTCGCTGGTGGAGCCGGGCGGGTAGTTGTTGGCCACCGGCCCCTCCATGCACCACACCTGCAGCATGGCCGGAGGCGCCAGCACCTGCCCACTGGCGTCGGTGGGCACGTTCACGCCCATGATTTCGCACCATTGCCGGACCATGGGGGCGTTGACCGCATCCCAGGCATAGACCCGCCCGTATTCCTTGCCCACCAGGGCCCGGATTTCTGTCATCCACGCGTGTTCAGCCAAGACTTGCTCCTTGAAATGGGGGGTGCTGCATGGGCTCAGGCTGTGCCAGCCTTTGCCGCATCCAGAAAGGCGGGCTTTTCGCCGCCGCCGTGCAGCAGCAGGTTGGTGCCACTGAGATAGGACGCCTGTGGCGAGGCCACAAACAGGCAGGCCTGCGCCACGTCAGCGGGCTCGGCCATGCGGCCCAGCGGAATGGTGGCGCTCACGGCGGCCATGCCAGCGGCGTCGCCATAGTGCAGGGCCGACTGTTCGGTGCGCACCAGCCCCGGGCTGACCACCACCACGCGCACCTTGGGCGCCCACTCCACGGCCAGCGAAGTCGCCAGGCTTAGCACCGCGGCCTTGGCCGCGCCATAGGCGGCCGTGCCGGGCGAGGGGCGCAGCGCGCTGACGCTGCCAATGAAGACAATGACGCCACCCGCAGCCTGCTGCTGCATGGCGGCGTTGGCGGCCTGTGCGGTGTGCAGGGCGGCCGTGAAGTTGAGGCGGATCACGCCCTCGTGAAAGCGGGGCGACACGGTGGCGGCCTCCACGGCCGGGCTGCCACCAGCGCAGTGCACCAGCACATCCAGCCGGCCATGGCGTTGCAAAACGCCCTGCACCAGAGCGCGCACGGCATCGGCCTCGCGCACATCGCAGGCCAGGCATTCGGCCTCGCGCCCATGGTGGGCGGGGGCTACCTCGGGCAGGCTGCGCCCGCACACCAGGACCGTGGCGCCAGCGGCCAGAAAGCCCTCGGCAATGCCGCGGCCAATGCCTTTGGTGCCACCGGTGACCAGCACCACCTGTTGTTGGAAATCGATATAGGGGTTCATGGCCTTGAATTTACGGACCACGCCCTTTGCCCGATACGTCCAAAAGGACGATGTAGCGCCAGCCAGTGCCCCCGAAGATCGCGCTGTCGCACCAACCCCAGGAACTGCCATGTCTTCCAAGCCCCCAGCCGCCGGCCCCGCCACGGCCAGCGTCCCCGAACTGCTGATCGAACGCCCCGGCGACGGCATTGCCCTCTTGCGCATGAACCGGCCCGAGGCCGCCAACGCCCTGAGCCTGACGCTGCAGGCCAGCCTGGGCCAGGCCTTCACCGAACTGGCAGCAGACACCAGCGTGCGCGTGATCGTGCTCACCGGCGGCGAGCAGGTGTTTGCAGCCGGGGGCGATATCAAAAGCATGGAGGGCTGCGGCGCCATCGAGATCCTCCAGCGCCACACCGAGCGGGTGTGGGCCCCCATCGAGCGTTGCCCCAAGCCGGTGATTGCGGCGGTGTGCGGCTTTGCCTACGGAGGTGGTGCCGAACTGGCCATGCACTGCGACATCATCCTGGCCGGTGAGGGTGCGAGCTTCTCGCAGCCCGAGATCCGCATCGGCATCATGCCCGGCATAGGCGGCACCCAGCGCCTGCTGCGCGCGGTGGGCAAGTTCAACGCCATGCGCATGCTGCTGACCGGCCAGCCGGTGAGCGCGCAGGAGGCCCGCCTGATGGGCCTGGTCAGCCAGGTGCTGCCCGACGCCGAACTGCTGCCCGCAGCCCTGAAGATGGCAAAAACCATTGCCGCCATGCCGCCCCTGGCGGCGATGCAGATCAAGGAAGTGGTGCTGGCCGGAGCCGACGTCTCGCTGGAGACCGCCCTGATGCTGGAGCGCAAGGCCAACCAGCTGCTGTTCGCCACGCACGACCAGAAGGAAGGCATGCAGGCCTTTATCGAAAAGCGCAAACCGGTGTTTGAGGGGCGATAGAGCGCGGCACGCATCCGCCGCCGGGCCTGGCGTGCGGGTGAACACCTGCTTGGCCTAAGGCTTGGTGAAGTGGAATCAGCGTTGGTTTGGAAGGAAAAGCGCCGGGGGCGAAAGACAGGGCTTGCGGCATTTCCCCTCTCATTGGCATGGCGCATACTGACCAGCTATGACCCTCCCACAATTCATCCTCGCTGATGCAGCGCTGCATCACCAGCAGCTCGTTGAACTGAACATGGAATACCTGGGCTGGGTGCTCGACGGCTTCGGCAAGATCACGGGAAAGTCTGCCTTCGACATGCTGGGTATGGACCTGGCGCCGTATGTAGAGAGCACGGTGAACAAGGTTTGCGGAGATGCACCACCGCGCGGGGCCTTTTATTTGGTGGAGTTCGATGGCGCACTGGCTGGCATGGGTGGTTTGCGCTTTGTCCGCAGTGGTGTGGCCGAGGTCAAACGCATTTATGTGCGCCCGGCCTTTCGCGGCAAGCGCCTGGGTGACGCCATATTGCAGCGCATCCTCAACGATGCAAAGTCGTATGGCTACCAGCGCATGGTTCTGGACACTGCGCCCTTTATGCAATCCGCTCAGCGCGTCTATGAACAACACGGCTTCCTGGACCGCCCGCCCTATGACGAAGTGGAGGCACCCAAGGAATTGCATCCCTTCATCCGGTTCATGGAGAAGGCCTTGTAGGCAACTTTTTTTGTGCCTGGGATTGTGAGGGGCGTTTGGAGATGCTTGTTATTGCGGGGGTGGTCGGCGGGTTTTAATGCGTGGGATTTTTTGGTTGGCTTTGGAGAATGAAGGCGGGGTCAGGCTGTTGGGCCGTCACACTGATTTCGACAATCTTTGACTGAATCCGACCCATTGCTGTCACCCGCAGCCGTCCGCTGGTCGGCAGGTCAGCCGCGGGAGTCGACTAAGAAATTCGCAATCTGCCTATTCCATTGCTGACGTTCGCACCCGGTTATCGACTGGCGGCCATGCGGCAGTCGTTTCGTCAAAGTGGAAACCAGCCATCTACCATTGCTTGTCGGTCACTGGTAAATGGCAGGTATCCGGAACCGAATTTCGGGCTAGGGCTAAGCTGATTGATGTCCATCCCGCAGGAAGCTGAAACGCTATAGGTGGAACAGCACCCACCTACCAAGCCCATCTGCATTTCCGGGACGGCAGTCTGTAGGTGGAGTGCTCCACAGTGCTGCTTGGTATAGCGATTTATGTTTTGTATCCCTGGCAGTCGGGTCCTTTCGGGACAGCATTCTTCCCGTTCATGACTGCATGAATTTATGCCATTGGACGATGTTTTCACTGTTCTCTACAGTCCCGCTCCAGTCACTACCCACCGGTTTGGTGTGCAGTGGATCTACAACAACACTGGAGACAAGCATGGATATTCCAATGCCCCAATCGCGCACCGACGCTTCCTCAATGGAGGAATCCGTTTATTCCAAAGTGAGTTGGCGACTCATTCCTTTTCTGTTTCTTTGCTATGTGGTGTCCTACCTAGACCGGGTTAACGTGGGCTTTGCCAAACTGCAAATGCTCAGTGACTTGAAGTTCAGTGACACGGTATACGGGCTCGGTGCCGGCATCTTCTTCATCGGGTACTTTTTGTTCGAGGTGCCCTCCAACATCATCTTGTCCAAAGTAGGCGCCAGGGTCTGGATCGCACGAATCATGGCGACTTGGGGCGTCATCTCTTCAGCGATGATGTTCGTAACGGATGCGCAGATGTTCTACGTGCTCAGATTTCTGTTGGGCATATCAGAGGCAGGGTTCTTTCCCGGCATCATTCTGTATCTCACCTATTGGTACCCGGCACGCCGCCGTGCGCGCATCATTGCCCTGTTCATGACCGGTATTGCCTTTGCGGGAGTCATTGGTAGTCCGCTGTCTGGCTGGATCATGCAGACCATGGCCGGTGTGAATGGGTGGGCAGGTTGGCAGTGGCTGTTCTTGCTGGAGGGTGCTCCCTCCGTGCTGGTAGGCATCTGGGTCTTGACCTATCTGGATGACGGCATTCGTCAAGCCAAGTGGCTCACCGAGTCAGAAAAGTTGCTACTGGAAGAGAACATTCATGCAGATGCCACTGACAAGAAAGAACTCACTCTGGGGCAAGTCTTTACAAATGGACGCGTCTGGCTGCTGGCCATTATTTACTTCGCCTTCATCATGGGACTCTACGGGGTCGGATTCTGGTTGCCCCAGTTGATCAAAAACACGGGTGTGAAGGACCTCGTCAACGTGGGCCTGCTCACATCCATTCCCTACGGTGTTGCCGCTGTCGTCATGGTCTTGATGGGGCGCCACTCGGATACGACCGGTGAGCGACGTTGGCACACCGCCGTGATGGGCATCATGGGCGCAGTTGGGCTGGTTTTCAGTGCGGTGTACGGCGACAACACTGTGGTAGCCATGGCCGCTCTCACCGTGGCAACAGCAGGAATTTTGTCCACTCTGCCCCTTTTCTGGACGCTGCCAACCGCCTACCTCACGGGGACCGCAGCTGCCGCTGGCATCGCGGTGATCAATTCAATCGGCAATCTGGCAGGCTTTGTCAGTCCCTTCCTAGTGGGTGCCATCAAAGATGCAACCCATAGCACGGCGGGCGGTATGTATTTGATTGCGGGTAGTTTGCTGCTGGGCACTTTCTTGGTTTTGGGCGCAATACCCAAGCAACTCAACCGATAACACGAGTGGAGCTGTGATGCATACGCAAACACCGCATAGGGACTTGCCGCGGACGCGCCCATCAACTGAAGCCGATGGCAATGGTACTGAGCCGAATCTGCAGACCCTGCGCAAGCTCTTTAACGTGGCATTGGCCGCTGTCGACCCACTGCAATGCATGGCCCCCTACTTACCGCCACCTCCCAAGGGGCGAACCATCGTTCTGGGAGCAGGCAAGGCTTCTGCGCGCATGGCACTCGCCGTGGAGGCCGCCTGGAAGGGGCCGCTGTCTGGTTTGGTGGTGACACGTTACGGCCATGGCGAAGTCTGCAGCCAGATCCAGATTGTGGAGGCCGCGCATCCAGTGCCCGATTCTGCAGGCGAGGCAGCGGCCAAGCGCATGTTGGCACTGGCCAAGACAGCCGGGCCGGATGACCTGGTGCTGGTCCTGGTGTCTGGTGGTGGCTCTTCGCTCATCACCTTGCCTGCGCCTGGGTTGACCATGGATGATCTGCGGGGCATCAACAAGGCCTTGCTGCGCAGTGGCGCTGCCATAGTAGATATGAATGTCGTACGTCGGCATTTGTCCTCCATCAAAGGCGGGCGCTTGGCAAATGCCTGCGGCGCCGCCACCGTAGTGACCTTGGTAGTCTCTGATGTGCCGGGGGACGATCCTGCGGTGGTTGCGTCCGGGCCCACAATTGCCGACCACACAACACCTGCCGATGCTCTGGGCGTTTTGCAGCGGTATGGCATTCCCATATCCGCGGCGGTACGGGCTGTGTTGGAGCAACCCGCTCTGGAGGCTGCAGCAGTTGCGGGAGAACGCCAGGTTCATGTGATTGCCACGGCCCAACTTGCCTTGCGTGCGGCCGAGGTCCATGCGCAGCAGTTGGGCCTGCAGGTTGTCAATCTAGGTGGGGCAATAGAAGGTGAGTCACGTGAGGTGGCCCGGGCGCAGGCGTCCATGGTGCGCGAGATAAGAGCGAGCCATAAGGCTCGCAAACCAAGCCTGCTGCTGTCGGGAGGTGAAACTACAGTCACGGTAAGGGGGAATGGCCGGGGCGGTCGCAACGCGGAGTTCCTGTTGGCGCTGGCCCTTGAACTGCAAGGTGAGGCAGGTGTTTATGCCCTGGCCTGTGATACCGACGGCATTGACGGTGTGGAGGACAACGCCGGCGGCGTGATTGCACCGGACTCTTTGCGCCGTGCAAGCGGTCTCGGACTGGATCCGGTTGCACTGCTTGCAAACAACGATGCTTACGCATTCTTCCTCGGTCTGCAAGACCTCATCACAACCGGCCCTACGCGCACCAATGTGAATGACTTTCGCGCAATTTTTATTAGCCCTTAACGGGTAGACAAGCAAGGAAATACCAATGCACCGCCAACGCAACGCCAAGATCGTGGCCACCCTGGGGCCTGCCAGCGCAGACCGGGCCACCATACAAGCCCTGTTCGATGCCGGGGCCGATGTGTTCCGCCTCAACTTCAGCCACGGCACCCATGCCGATCACAAACAACGGCTTGACACCATCCGGGCGATCGAAAGGGATGCAGGCCGCCCCATAGGTGTGCTGCTGGATTTGCAAGGCCCCAAGCTGCGCCTGGGCACCTTTGCCAATGGCCCCGTGGTGTTGAAAGAGGGCGACAGCTTTCGGCTGGATCTGAACCGGGACAAAGCAGGCGACCAAACACGCGCTCCCATGCCGCACCCAGAAATCTTCTCTGCGCTCGAAGTCGGCACCGACCTGCTGGTGGATGATGGTCGCGTACGCCTGCGGGTGGAACGCTTCGGGGCTGACTTTGCAGATACACGGGTGATGGCCGGTGGTGCCGTGTCGGACCGCAAAGGGGTGAATGTGCCCGGTGTGGTGCTGCCCCTGTCCGCACTGACTGAGAAGGACCGTGCCGACTTGACCTATGGCCTCACCCTGGGTATTGACTGGATTGCCTTGTCCTTTGTGCAGCGGCCCGAAGACATTGTGGAAATCAAGGCCATCGTCAAGGGCCGTGCGGGCATTGTCGCCAAGTTGGAAAAGCCATCAGCCATCAGCAGCCTGGACGCAATCGTGTACGAGAGCGATGCCATCATGGTGGCGCGCGGAGACCTGGGCGTAGAGATGCCGCCGGAGCAGGTACCCGCCATCCAGAAGCGCATTGTTCGCGCCTGCCGCAAGGCGGGCAAGCCGGTGATTGTGGCCACGCAGATGCTGGAGTCCATGGTTACCGCGCCAGTGCCCACCCGCGCCGAGGCCTCCGATGTGGCCACTGCTATCTACGACGGAGCGGACGCGGTCATGCTGTCGGCCGAGTCGGCTTCCGGCAAGTACCCGATGGAGGCTGTCACCATGATGGATTCCATCATTGCGCAGACAGAGAGCGATCCCTACTACCGCGAATCCATAAATGCGTCCGAAATCAAGCGCAGTGCGGTGCCGTCGGATGCCATTGGCGTTGCGGTGCGCGGCGTTGCGGACTTGTTGAAGGTGGCCGCCGTGGTTGCATACACCAGCTCGGGTTATTCAGCCCTTCGCATGGCGCGTGAGCGGCCCAGGGCCCCCATCCTGGGCATGACGCCGCGCCTGGCGGTAGCGCGGCAACTGGCGCTGGCCTGGGGCGTGTACCCGGTGCTGTGCCATGACGTAATGGATGTGTTGGAGATGAGCGACTGGGCCTGTACGACTGCCAAGAAAGAAGGCCTGGGCAAGGTGGGTGATACCCTGGTGATTTCGGCCGGTGTTCCCTTCGGGACATCAGGCACCACCAATCTTATGCGCATTGCGCAAATCGTCTGACAAGAGCAATGAAGATGGCTTTGATTCAACAGGTACGTGGATTTGAAATCCTCGATTCGCGTGGCAACCCCACCGTTGCGGCAGAGGTGGTTTTGGACAACGGTGCCCGCGGGTTTGCGGCGTCACCTTCCGGTGCTTCTACCGGATCCCGCGAGGCATTGGAATTGCGCGATGGCGATGCACACCGCTACTTGGGCAAGGGGGTTTTGAAGGCGGTTTCTCACGTCAATGGCGAGTTGCGCAGCGCACTGCTGGGGCGCAGCGCCATGGACCAGGCTGACGTGGACCACGCAATGATTGCGCTGGACGGCACGGCCACCAAATCCCGTTTGGGTGCGAATGCGCTGCTGGCGGTTTCCCTGGCATCGGCAAAGGCGGCGGCCACGGCCGCCGGTGCACCGCTTTATCAGCACATGCGCATGCCGGGCTCACCCCTGCATTTGCCGGTGCCCATGATGAACATCATCAACGGGGGGGGCGCACGCCAGCAACAACGTGGATATGCAGGAATTCATGATCCTGCCCGTGGGGGCGCCGGGCTTCTCTGAAGCGCTGCGCTGGGGTGTGGAGGTGTTTCATTCCTTGAAAGGCCTGCTCAAGAAGCAAGGCTACGCCACGGCGGTAGGTGACGAGGGTGGCTTTGCACCGGACTTGCCCTCCAATGAGGCGGCCTTGCAGGTAATTCTGAAAGCCATCGAGAAGGCGGGGTTTAAGCCTGGAACAGACATCGGCTTGGGGCTGGATCTTGCCAGCTCTGAGTTCTACAACGAAGGCTTGTACGACCTGGCATCGGAAGGCAAAAAATTTGACTCGGCCCAGTTTACGGACTACCTGGCGCATTGGGTCGATCAATACCCGATCCTGACCATCGAAGACGGCATGGCCGAAGATGACTGGGTCGGCTGGAAAATGCTCACCGACAAACTCGGCAAGCGTGTTCAACTCGTTGGCGACGATCTCTTCGTGACCAACACTGCCATCCTCGCCGAGGGTATCCAGGCGGGGATTGCCAATTCCATTTTGATCAAGCCCAACCAAATTGGCACACTCACCGAGACGCTGGATGCCATAGCGATGGCAGACCAGGCTGGCTATAGCGCGGTGATTTCTCACCGCTCTGGCGAGACCGAAGACACCACGATTGCCGACTTGAGCGTCTGCACCCTGGCAACTCAGATCAAAACTGGGTCCCTGTGCAGATCGGACCGGGTTGCCAAGTACAACCGCTTATTGATGATTGAAGCAGAACTGGGCACGTCCGTGACCTATCGAGGGCACTCCGCATTTGCGAGGTAGCCAAGTTGGTAGACTGAACGCGCTATGGAAATCTACCAAATTCGCACCTTTCTGACGGTTGCGCGCTTGGCGCACTTGACGCGTGCAGCAGAACAGTTGCACTTGACGCAGCCCGCAGTGTCCAAGCAACTCAAAGCCTTGGAGCAAGAATTGGGAGTTGTGCTGTTCGAGCGCCAAGTAGGTGGCATGGTGCTGACGCGCGAAGGCAAGGCGCTGTTGCCTTTGGCCGAGCGGATCTTGTTCGATGCCATGGAGATGATCAACCAGGCCCGCACCCTGCGTGGCGAAGTAGCAGGGGCGGTGTCTATTGGCACGGTCATTGATCCGGACACCATACGATTGGGTTCATTCCTGAGCGCGCTGTTGAATTACTTTCCCAAAGTGCAACCGCGTTTGCGGCACGGAATTTCTGGATGGGTGCTGGAACGGGTCAAGGCGGGTGAGTTGGACGTGGGCTTTTATCTGGGGCCGGTCACCGATCCAGACGTGGCGAGCCTGCCCATGTGCAATTTGACCTATCTGATCATCGCCCCACCTTCGTGGGAGCAGCGCATGCAAACCGCAAGTTGGGCGGATGTTGCGGCTATGCCCTGGATTGGCACGCCTGAAGGCAGTTCACAGAACCGACTGGTGCGCACCATGTTTGCTGAACGGGGTTTGACGGTCCAGACGGTGGTGGAAGCAGACCAGGAGGCATCCATGGTCAGCATGGTGCGTGGCAGCGTGGGTTTGGCCACCATGCGATCAGACCTGGCACAAGATGCCAGGCAGCGTGGAGAGGTATACATCTGGGAGGGTACTGCGCAAGAATGCCCGTTGTCATTGGTGTACCTGGCTTCTCGCCGCGACGACCTGCTGGTAGCTGCATGTCGCAAAGCACTTTTTGACGTCTGGCCTGCGGATTGAGCTGCACTCGTTGATAGGGGGCAATTGATTGACCAACTGGCTCCCCAAGATTCCCCAAACATAAATGCCATAGAAAGGCTACCGTTTAGCAAATAACGATTCGTCAGCACAAGAATCAATGAACTTATTCATGCGAGATCTTCCGCAATCACGGCCCTACTTATGCTGACCGCTTTTACGCACCGCAATCGACAGGTTGACTAACCGCTATGGGCACGATAACCAAAGCCAAGGGCGGCGTCTGACGGGGGTAGAACTGGACCACCGGACTTCGGACTGTCGGGAGCACCCGCTTCCAGCCCTTAGTGACAGTACGGGCGATCAAGTCCTGCGACTGCTCATGGCCGAGGCTGTGTGGAAACATTATTTTTGACAATGTCGGCAAGCTGCGTTGCCAGACAGCGAGTGGATTTTCGTTAGTGCATCAGCCGATGTCGCACAAGAGGTCCTATGTCGTTGCAATGGCCTTTGTGATGCCTTCAAATGAAGCCCAAAGGGCTCATGCCCCTGCCAGTCTCATCGCTTTCATCATTGCCTCGAACCCCAGGATGCTCAATACCCGCTTGAAGTTGTAGGCCAACACATTGAGGCTCATCTCGGCGCCTACATGTGGCAGTCTACGCGTGAGGAAGTGGGTATGCCCCATCCAGCCCTTGAGTGTGCCGAACACATGCTCAACAGTACTGCGCCTGATGGCCATAGCCTTTGGTGACCGATCCAGGCGTTGCTGGACGGCCTCCAGTACGTCCTCATGTTCCCATCGGGAAATGCGTCTATACGAGCTCGGCGTGCATTTGGCTTTCAAGGGGCACTGAGGGCACTCACTACTCCAATATCGCCGCAACAACAATCCATTTTCTTCTCGACTAAATCGGTAAATCGCTCGCTGGCCTGCGGGACATTTGTATTCGTCGTCTCGCTTGATGTAGATGAAGTCCGCTTTATCGAATCGTCCCTCTGCCTTGGCGTTTGATGTCATTGGCTTTGGTAACACTGCAGCAATGCCAGCGTCGGCACAGGCTTTGATCTGAGGGCCACTAAAGTAGCCGCGGTCAGCAATCACCATAAGCTCCTTCTTCCCCATGGCCTCACGCGCAGCCTGTGCCATTGGGCTCAACTGTGCCCTGTCACTTGTAGCGTTTGTCACTTCATGGGCGACGATCAGATGATTCTTGGTATCTACGGCAACCTGCACGTTGTAGGCAACCGCTCCCGAACTCTTGGAGCCGGT